>CAXXFD010000001.1:0-1027701 GCA_963662905.2 Bacteroidales bacterium
GATTCAAAGATACCAAAATCGACCAACGAACATCCTAACTGCATGAAAAACCCTCATAAACAAAAAAACCTGCCAAATCACCGACAGGTTTTATCGTGAGCCCACCTGTTCCGATAACTATCGGAAGAATCAGGGACCACAACCCAAAAAACAATAATCCAAAACGAATATCATCCTTTTGGTTGTTAGCCATTTAAAACAAAAAAGCTGCCGGATTATCGACAGGTTTTATCGTGGGCCCACCTGTTCCGATAACTATCGGAAGAACCAGTGACCACAACCCAAAAAAACAATACTCCAAACGAAATATCATCGTTTTGTTTGTTAGCCATTTAAAACAAAAAAACCCGCCGGATTATCGACAGGTTTTATCGTGGGCCCACCTGTTCCGATAACTATCGGAAGAACCAGGGACCACAACCCAAAAAACAATAATCCAAAACGAAATATCATCGTTTTGGTTGTTAGCCATTTAAAACAAAAAAACCCGCCGGATTATCGACAGGTTTTATCGTGGGCCCACCTGTTCCGATAACTATCGGAAGAATCAGGGACCACAACCCAAAAAACAATAATCCAAAACGAATATCATCCTTTTGGTTGATATACCCTTATAAACAAAAAAACCCGCCGAATTATCGACAGGTTTTATCGTGGGCCCACCTGTTCCGATAACTATCGGAAGAACCAGGGACCACTACCCAAAAAAACAATACTCCAAACGAAATATCATCGTTTTGGTTGATATACCCTTATAAACAAAAAAACCCGCCGAATTATCGACAGGTTTTATCGTGGGCCCACCTGTTCCGATAACTATCGGAAGAACCAGGGACCACAACCCAAAAAACAATAATCCAAACCGAATATCATCCTTTTGGTTGATATACCCTTATAAACAAAAAAACCCGCCGGATTATCGACAGGTTTTTTGTGGCCCCACATGTTCCGATAGCTATCGGAAGAACCAGGGACCACTACCCAAAAAAACAATACTCCAAACCGAATATCATCCTTTTGGTTGATATACCCTTATAAACAAAAAAACCCGCCGAATTATCGACAGGTTTTATCGTGGGCCCACCTGGTCCGATAGCTATCGGAAGAACCAGGGACCACAACCCAAAAAAACAATACTCCAAAACGAATATCATCCTTTTGGTTGATATACCCTTATAAACAAAAAAACCCGCCGAATTATCGACAGGTTTTTTGTGGCCCCACATGTTCCGATAGCTATCGGAAGAACCAGGGACCACTACCCAAAAAAACAATACTCCAAACCGAATATCATCCTTTTGGTTGATATACCCTTATAAACAAAAAAACCCGCCGAATTATCGACAGGTTTTATCGTGGGCCCACCTGTTCCGATAACTATCGGAAGAACCAGGGACCACTACCCAAAAAAACAATACTCCAAACGAAATATCATCGTTTTGGTTGAAATACCCTTATAAACAAAAAAACCCGCCGAATTATCGACAGGTTTTATCGTGGGCCCACCTGTTCCGATAACTATCGGAAGAACCAGGGACCACTACCCAAAAAAACAATACTCCAAACGAAATATCATCGTTTTGGTTGAAATACCCTTATAAACAAAAAAACCCGCCGAATTATCGACAGGTTTTATCGTGGGCCCACCTGTTCCGATAACTATCGGAAGAACCAGGGACCACTACCCAAAAAAACAATACTCCAAACGAAATATCATCGTTTTGGTTGAAATACCCTTATAAACAAAAAAACCCGCCGAATTATCGACAGGTTTTATCGTGGGCCCACCTGTTCCGATAACTATCGGAAGAACCAGGGACCACTACCCAAAAAAACAATACTCCAAACGAAATATCATCGTTTTGGTTGAAATACCCTTATAAACAAAAAAACCCGCCGAATTATCGACAGGTTTTATCGTGGGGCCACCTGTTCCGATAGCTATCGGAAGAACCAGTGACCACAACCCAAAAAAACAATACCCCAAACGAAATATCATCGTTTTGGTTGTTATACCCTCATAAACAAAAAAACCTGCCGGATTATCGACAGGTTTTATCGTGGGCCCACCTGTTCCGATAACTATCGGAAGAACCAGGGACCACTACCCAAAAAAACAATACTCCAAACGAAATATCATCGTTTTGGTTGTTAGCCATTTAAAACAAAAAAACCCGCCGGATTATCGACAGGTTTTTTGTGGCCCCACATGTTCCGATAGCTATCGGAAGAACCAGGGACCACTACCCAAAAAAACAATACTCCAAACGAAATATCATCCTTTTGGTTGTTAGCCATTTAAAACAAAAAAACCTGCCGAATTATCGACAGGTTTTATCGTGGGCCCACCTGTTCCGATAACTATCGGAAGAACCAGGGACCACTACCCAAAAAAACAATACTCCAAACGAAATATCATCGTTTTGGTTGATATACCCTTATAAACAAAAAAACCCGCCGAATTATCGACAGGTTTTATCGTGGGCCCACCTGTTCCGATAACTATCGGAAGAACCAGGGACCACTACCCAAAAAAACAATACTCCAAACGAAATATCATCGTTTTGGTTGAAATACCCTTATAAACAAAAAAACCCGCCGAATTATCGACAGGTTTTATCGTGGGCCCACCTGTTCCGATAACTATCGGAAGAACCAGGGACCACTACCCAAAAAAACAATACTCCAAACGAAATATCATCGTTTTGGTTGAAATACCCTTATAAACAAAAAAACCCGCCGAATTATCGACAGGTTTTATCGTGGGCCCACCTGGTCCGATAGCTATCGGAAGAACCAGGGACCACTACCCAAAAAAACAATACTCCAAACGAAATATCATCGTTTTGGTTGAAATACCCTTATAAACAAAAAAACCCGCCGAATTATCGACAGGTTTTATCGTGGGCCCACCTGTTCCGATAACTATCGGAAGAACCAGGGACCACTACCCAAAAAAACAATACTCCAAACGAAATATCATCGTTTTGGTTGAAATACCCTTATAAACAAAAAAACCCGCCGGATTATCGACAGGTTTTTTGTGGCCCCACATGTTCCGATAGCTATCGGAAGAACCAGGGACCACTACCCAAAAAAACAATACTCCAAACGAAATATCATCCTTTTGGTTGTTAGCCATTTAAAACAAAAAAACCTGCCGAATTATCGACAGGTTTTATCGTGGGCCCACCTGTTCCGATAACTATCGGAAGAACCAGGGACCACTACCCAAAAAAACAATACTCCAAACGAAATATCATCGTTTTGGTTGATATGTAAGCCTACAGCGAACAGCATCTTGCATATAACCGGATAATGTTTTAAAGCTGTCCGGGCAGAAGTTGGTGGAGCTGGTTGGCTGGGTGTTCCTGGATTTTTCCTAATGTTTGCTTGAGCCACTCAAAGGGTTCTACGTTTTGGATTTTGCAGCTGGCAAAAAAGGAGTAGATCATAGCCGCGTGCTGGGCTGCATTGTGCGAACCGGCAAACAGGTAATTCTTGCGGCCTATTGCTACCGGCCTGATGCTGTTTTCAACCAGGTTGTTGTCAATGCGCAGCCTTCCGTCTTCAATATAACGGATCAGGCGCCCCCATAATTTCAGGCTGTAAGCTATGGCTTTGCCGATTGCGCTTTTGGGCGCTACTTTATAAACTTCTTCCTTAAGCCAGCTTTCCATTTCGTTCAATATGGGCAGTGATTCCTTTTGCCGCAATGCTTTGACCTCCTCCGGCTGCAGTTCTTGCTCACTTGCCTGACGTTCAATGGCATACAGTTTTCTTATCTGCCCCAGCGCATATTCACTGCGTGCAGCATCATTGTCCTTGGCTTTCTCAAAATACCTGCGTGCATGCGCCATGCAGGCCAATTGGGTGATTTCGGCTTTGTTTTTTAGGTTGTCGTAAGCTGTGTAGCCATCGGTTTGCAAATATCCACTATAGTTTTCCAGCATCTCATCCGGGCCTTCCCGTCCGCGGCCTTTCCGGTAATCGAACAGGGCCAGTTTTTTAAGCGGGTCGTAATAAACCCAATGATACCCTTTGTGCGATGCCCCGGGCTTGTCTTTGGTCAATACCTTTATGGGCGTTTCGTCTGCCATCAGGTAATCGGTCCTCATGATTTCTTTTTTCAGGGCATCGTAAAGCGGTTCAAGCAATCTGCAAACCCCGCTAAACCAACCGTTTATTGTTGATTCGGCTATTTCGATCCCCAGGCGCTTGAACATCTTGACAAGGCGGTAGAAAGGCAGGTGGTCAACAAATTTGCTGACAGTCACATAAGAGATCAGGCCTTCTGAGGCATTGCTTTTGGGCAAGGCGCGTGAAGGCAGTTCTGCGCAGATCATTTGGGTGCTTTCGTCCTGGCCTGCTACGGCATAGTAAGGGCGTATATAACGGATCACACGAAAAGTACCGGGCACATAATCAAGTACTTCGGTGATTTTTACGTTGACCCTATGGGCGCCTTCGGGCAGGTTTTGGGGTTCGATGATAATTTCATGGCGCGGCAGGTGGGCGGGCAGTTCTAAGCGCACGGGCTGTTTTTTGGACTGCTTTTTATTGCGCGTATAGCTGATCTGCTCCTTTTCCGGTTCTTTCTCCTGTGCAGGCACGTCGAAGAGCACGCCCTGGTTGGGGTCTGCTGCGATATGCCGTTCGCTTTTGGCTCCATAGATCGCACGCCTCAACTGGACAAGTTCATGCTGAAGCAGGAATATCTTCTGTTGCATTGCATCATATTCCGCTTTTGATATAGTTATATTTTCCTGACTTGCCATGAGGCAAAGATACGGAAGTAACCTCTTGTCTGACTATATTTTAAGTGCTATTTACCAACATTTTCATGTGGGAAAAAACGTGGGTATTTCCTTGCATTTTTCATGGAAATACCATTGATTATCATTACAAGTTCAGGGTAGTCGATCAGCTGGTGGGAGGCGTGCACAGCAGATGTGTCCGGCAGGTGAAAAGTGCCTTTTTCGAGCCTTTTATAGAACAGCACAAAACCTCCGCTTTCCCAGCGCAATAATTTTATGCGGTCGCGCTTTTTGTTGATGAACAGGAAAACATCACCGCTCATCGGGTTTTTGTCCAGTTTGTTGCGCACAATGCCATAAAGCCCGTCAAAGCTCTTGCGCATATCGGTGGGCTGGCGGTACAGGTAATAGCGGCTGGCAGTTAAGCTGAACATTATTGGCCGGTGAGCGATTTGAGATAGGACAAGGGCACATTGCCCGGCAAGCTGAGCTCGATACCATTGGGATAACGGATATTGACCCCTGCAGCTGGAATTCCGGAAAGCTCAATGAACCCATGGTCATCAGGCAAGCTTTCTTCCTGTTTAAATTTATGATACCAATAAAGGAAAGTGTGATAGCCGATTTTGTGCGATTCGGCAAAGGATCTTTTGCTTTGGCCACTGGTATGCCATTGATCCACCAGCGCTTTCATCTCTGCTCTTCTTTGTTCTTTTTGCATATTGCTTTTTTGCAGCAAAGTAAGGGAGCTTTAAAAGCTTGTGCAATATGCCTTTTGCTGAAGGCTTACGTTGATATACCCTTATAAACAAAAAAACCCGCCGAATTATCGACAGGTTTTATCGTGGGCCCACCTGTTCCGATAACTATCGGAAGAACCAGGGACCACTACCCAAAAAAACAATACTCCAAACGAAATATCATCGTTTTGGTTGAAATACCCTTATAAACAAAAAAACCCGCCGAATTATCGACAGGTTTTATCGTGGGCCCACCTGTTCCGATAACTATCGGAAGAACCAGGGACCACTACCCAAAAAAACAATACTCCAAACGAAATATCATCGTTTTGGTTGAAATACCCTTATAAACAAAAAAACCCGCCGAATTATCGACAGGTTTTATCGTGGGCCCACCTGGTCCGATAGCTATCGGAAGAACCAGGGACCACTACCCAAAAAAACAATACTCCAAACGAAATATCATCGTTTTGGTTGAAATACCCTTATAAACAAAAAAACCCGCCGAATTATCGACAGGTTTTATCGTGGGCCCACCTGTTCCGATAACTATCGGAAGAACCAGGGACCACTACCCAAAAAAACAATACTCCAAACGAAATATCATCGTTTTGGTTGAAATACCCTTATAAACAAAAAAACCCGCCGAATTATCGACAGGTTTTATCGTGGGCCCACCTGGACTTGAACCAGGGACCACCTGATTATGAGTCAGGTGCTCTAACCGACTGAGCTATAGGCCCTACTGTTTGTTGTATATCGGATTCTATTCCAATTTCCCAAAACAGGTGTGCAAAAGTACAAACTATTGCCCTATTTTCAAAAAATTATTTTTAGCCTTGCCCAAAATTTTTCTCCTTGCCTCGCTTTGCCTTTTTCATAACTTTGTGACCCAAACCGTATTTTATGATCAAAAATATTATCTACGACTTCGGCGGCGTAATTTATGCCATTGACTATAACGATTGCTTCAATGCCTTCCGTAATATCGGCATCCAGGATATTGAGCAGGCTTTCAACAAAGCCACACAATCCGAATTTTTTCATCAGCTTGAAATGGGCTGCATCGATGATGATGATTTCCCAGGCTTTTTGATGCAGGAAACCGATATTTCTGCCAGTGAAGACGACATCATATTTGCATGGATGCGCCTGCTGAAAGGCTTTCATAAAATCAATACAAATTTAATGATCGAAAGTGGTAAACATTATTTTACGTTTATTCTCAGTAACACGAATAATATTCATTACCAAACTTTTGCTCAGCAATTTTTCGATATCAAACAAATGTACCTCGAAGAAGCCGTGCACGAAGCGTATTGGTCGTTTGAGCGTTATATGCGCAAACCGGATGCCGAGTTTTTTGAAGCCCTGATCGATGAACATGATCTGATTCCGGAAGAAACCTTGTTTATAGACGACACTTTGGCAAATGTAGAAGCAGCCCGGAAATTAGGCTTAAAAACACTGCATCTCACAAGTATGGAAATGCTTCAAGATTATTTTGATAATAAGGGCAAACTAAAAGAAGAAATGATTGAGCGGCTTTAGCGTTTACGGCTAACCCTCATCGTCCTTTTTTAGCATACGGTAAATTGTTGTTTTTCCAATCTTTAACTTCTCTGCAACTTCTTTAATATTGTTATCGTACTGCCTCAAAAAGTGTTTTACGATCCGAAGATTATATTCCTGCAGGGAACATTCATCGTTTAAGAGTTCGTCAATGGTTAAATTGGATCGGAAAGAAATATCTTCGGCATCAATTTTATCGTCATTGGTCATTACACAGGCCAGTTCAATCATTGCTTTGAGTTCGCGTACATTCCCCGGAAAGGGGTATCTTTTCAGTTTCTCAATGGCTTCTGCAGATATAGCTTTGGATTTCATCTGGTTTTTGTCACAGAAATCCTGCACAAAGAAACGTGCCAGCAACACAATATCATTATCGCGTTGCCGTAGAGGCGGCAGTTCAATGGGCATACCCAAAAGGCGATAATAAAGGTCTTCGCGGAAATTCCCTTTGCGCACTTCCTGGCTCAGGTTTTTATGTGTTGCCACCAAAACCCGCACATCCGTTTTAATCACCTGATTGCCACCAACGCGGGTCAGTTCACCTTCCTGCAGCACACGCAGCAGTTTGGTTTGCATGCCTATATCCATATCGCCAATCTCATCAAGAAAAAGGGTGCCTTTATCAGCTTCTTCAAATTTCCCGATACGCCTTGACGATGCACCTGTAAAAGAACCCTTTTCGTGTCCAAACATCTCACTTTCGATAAGTTCGGCAGGTATTGCAGAAACATTCACGGCTACAAAAGGCTCTGCTTTACGCTTGCTGTTGAAATGTATCGCCTTGGCGACCAGCTCTTTGCCTGTGCCTGTCTCGCCATTGATACTTACCGTGATATTGGTTTTTGATGCCTTTTCGATTAATTCAAAAACATGGAGCATGGCCGGGCTGTTCCCTTTGATCATATCCCGAAACTGAAACTTCCTGCCAATTTCCTGCTCCAGGAATGAAATCTTACGCTGTAATTGCAGGTTTTCCTTTAATTTTTCAATCAGGGAATAAAGCCTGCTTTTCATGTTTTTGTCCTTCACAACATAATCGTAGGCGCCCAACTGCACAAGCTTTACAGCGGTATGAATATCCTGCTGAGCCGAAACGATAATAATTGGGATATCGGCATTGAATTTCCTGATTTTTCGCAACAGTTCCATGCCGGTAAAATCGGGCAATAAATAGTCCAGACTGATAATATCAGGGTTTTCGTGCAGCCTGTCGAGAAAACTCTGGCCATCCTGAAATACCTCCACCTCAGTATCATTGTTCCGCAACAGGTGCTGCTTCAATACTTTGGCTGTAACAAGGTCATCTTCTACAATAAAAATCCGGTATGCATCCAAAACTTTGCTAATTAATTGTTTCTAAATCAAATGGACGTATAAAGTTAATTATTATTTTCGTCCTGATGATAAAAACGGTCAATTTTTTCAAAAATATTCCAAACGGCATCCTTATCTTCCACTTCCATCAGCATCATTCGAAAAGTTTTAAAATGATCAATTCCTTTAAAATATTTGACATAAAGTTTACGCATTTCGATTACGGCTGCACGTTCTCCTTTATGTTCTATTTCTGCCTCAAGATGGCGTTTGCAAAGTTTCAAGCGGTCATCAAGCGAAACACGTGTATCCAGAATACCGTTATTTAAATAATTTTTTACTTGTGAAAAAAGCCACGGATTTCCGATTGCAGCACGTCCGATCATTATTGCATCAACGCCGCATTGCTCAAAACGCATCTTTGCCACCTGCGGTGAATCCACATCCCCATTACCGATAACGGGTATTTTCATGCGCGGATTTTGCTTTACGGCTTTGATCAAATCCCAATCGGCTTCACCGCCGTACATCTGGCTGCGCGTCCTGCCGTGTATGCTTATTGCTTTAATGCCGACATCCTGCAATTGTTCGGCCACTTCCACAATAGGCTTATGGGTATGATCCCAGCCCAGGCGCGTTTTAATAGTAACCGGCAGATCCACGGCATCCACAACCGCTTTGGTAATGCGTAGCATTTTGGGGATATCTTTCAGTATTGCTGATCCGGCACCCTTGGCAACAACTTTGCGCACCGGACAGCCCCAATTGATATCAATCAAATCGGGTTTTGCCTCTGCAACTTTCTGCGCTGCCAGCCGCATGCTTTCCTCATCGTGCCCGAAAATCTGAATCGCTACCGGACGTTCCTTTTCTTCAATGCGCGATTTTTCCACACTTCGGTTCACATCGCGGATTAAAGCGTCGGAAGACACAAATTCCGTATAAACCAAATCTGCTCCGTATTCACGGCAAATCAAACGGTAAGGCAAGTCCGTGATATCTTCAAGGGGTGCCAGAAAAACCGGAAAGTCACCAAAATCAATATCCCCTATCTTCATGCATGCAATCCTTTTGTATTTTAGCGTCAAAAATAATCATTTACCCATGAACAGCAGCTCATTCCTCAATAAATACAGTCCATTCATGCAATTGCTCATCTTTTTGATGCTTGCCATTGCATCGCTTCTTTTTGTCAGTTTGCTGGCGATTTTAGTCAGCTTTTTTATCTGGGGTTCGGATTTTATTTTCAATTCGGCTCTTACGGCCGATATGAATGATCCGGCACAAATTGCCTTTTTAAAGCTGTTTCAGTTTGCCAACCAGCTGGGCATGCTGGTGATTCCTGCCTTTGCTTTTGCTTTGATTGCACAAAAGAAAGCATATCTGAATTATCTCGGTTTAAAAACAAACCCAAAGATCATCCCTTCAGCATTAACAATAGTGTTGATATTTAGCATGTTGCCATTTATAGTACGCCTGGCAGAATGGAATGAAGCATTGGAATTGCCTGCCGCACTCTCGGGTCTGGAAACCTGGATGATGGAACAGGAAGCCAAAGCGGCACAGATTGTTGAGATCTTCCTTAATGTTCGGGGAATCCCTGCCCTCTTGGCCAATGTGCTGATTATAGCAATTATGCCTGCTTTGGGCGAGGAGCTGGTTTTCCGGGGCGTTTTGCAGAATATTTTCAGCCGCTGGACGAAAAACGCTCATATGGGAATTATCATTACCGCTGTGCTTTTCAGTGCAATCCATATGCAGTTTTACGGCTTTTTGCCCCGTTTCTTACTGGGAATGATCTTTGGCTACCTTTATTTGTGGTCGGGAAGTTTATGGCTGCCCATTTTGGCGCATTTCATCAATAACTTTGGCGCAACCATTGCCGGTTATCTTGCTTTCAATTCTGTAACAGAAACTTCCGCTGAGGATTTTGGCCATACCGAATCGTATGCGCTCATTACCGCTTCTTTTTTCATCAGCATCGCCATTATCAGCTTGATTTATAAATATTACAGGGACGGCAAAACGAAGGCGGAATAAAAACTTCATCGGATAAAATGAAGTTATCCGATGAAGCATTCTTAGGTATTATTTGATGAGTTTATACACACATGCATCCTCCACATCCAGCAGATAAACTCCTTTTGGCAGTTTAGAAACATTGATTTTCGCTCTTGGGAAACGGAGCATATCGGTTTGCAGCAAACGGCCATCCAGGCTAAAAATACGTGCTGCTTTTTCGCCGGACATTTGGTCAGATTCAATAAAAACTTCATTAGCAGCAGGTAATGGGAAAATTTTCAAATCTATCTGCTCCTGCTCCTGCACGCTCACCTGATATTCCCATGCGGCAATATCGAGTACAATACCTTCGATGGATGTAAGGTTATAAGGAGCGCTTTCGGGTGGCATACGATACCAGGCATTGGCTTGCCCGCCCCAACCAAAATTCAGATGAAAGAACTCGTCGGTATTATAACCATCAGCAACAACATTATGCCCGGCTGTTACAGGAGGTCCGTCCAAAAGCCCGACCTGCGCCGGATGGGCGTTCATCATGTTCTGCTTTAACCGGTCCACAATAGTAGTATCCTCCGGATAAACCAGTTTGCAAGTATCATATCCAAAACGTTGCCAGGCATTATGTGCCTGATGAATGCCATAAGTCCCACTGACGGAAGAACTGTACACCTGTTTGGCGGCAATGCCACAGGCAAAGCTCAGTGCGGCAATCTGCTCCATATTTATTTCGCCATCAGAATTATAAATATTTTCAATTTCCTGCAAATAAACATTAAGCTCAGGAAATGAAGGAAAATCATGTTCTTCGTGTGCGTCGTCGATCATATACTGATTGCCTGCACCAAAATTATGGAAGTAGTCGTCATCATCTGTAAAAGTTGTATTGAAGATCTCTTTATTATAGTTCAGAATCATCGCCATAGCAGTTGCCGGACAACCCACCAGGCTCCGGTTTCCGGTATTGAGGTCAACAGGGCACATTGCGTTATACGGCGCGCTTTGCTTCCAGTTTGTTTCGAGCCATCCACCGCTTGATGTTGTTCCTTCCGGTGGCCATTGTTCAAAAACAGCAGACAAGCGCTCAGCCGAACGCAGCATTGCACGGCTCCGGCTTATGCCCCATTTCTGTTCTTCTGCCATTTGCTGCCGCTTCCGGATGTCATTTTTAATAAAAACCATCGCTTCTTGCCATTCCGGGCTTTGCGCATCAAAACTTCCCTTAAAAGAATAGGCCAGCACGTCACATAAGCGCTCATCGGACGGAATCAGGATAAATCCTTCCGGTTCTAAATGAACAAGCCATGCCATCGCCTGCCCCGACTCAGTGACCGGTTCCATTTCTGACAATTCACTCCTGATGTTTTTGTAATTTACGAATTCTTCTGCAAGCCCCCGGGCCTCCTGCCTGCTAATTTCTTGTGCCCAAACAGATGCTCCTGCCAGAAATACCAACAGCAGGGCAAATGTTAGTTTAACTAATAATTGCTTCATTTGGTTTGTAATTTGGGTTAGATTACAAAGCAAGAAAGAAAATCTGGATCTGACTTGTGAAAAACTGCTAATTTGTTTCAGTCCATAATGATGGTGCGCTCCCAAAGTATTTTTTAAAACAGGCTGAGAAGCTATGCACATCGGGGAAACCCACAAAGGCAGCAATTTCGCTGATGGTGTTTTTTCTTCTGCTGATCAATAAAGCCGCTTTCTCCATGCGGCATTTGATATGGTACTGATGCGGGCTCAGGCCAAAAGCCTGTTTAAAGCTTCGGATAAAATGAAAATCCGACATCATGGCAATTTCGGACAGCTCACTTATGCCGGGATTTTGTGCCGGGCTGTCGTCTATATAATTTTTTGCAAGATTTAAACGACGCAGCAACTCCATTTTTGTAGATAATTTTTTACTGTTAAGCCGGTCAAGTTGGAGCATCACATCACCGGAAGCCTGAACAGCAGATGCTGCCAGATAGTAAAACAGTTCTTCCTGAAGAGTTCCTGTGGTATGCCCTGTAGCAATATCCTGAGCAATTCGTCGGAACAAATGCCAATGGCCGGATGTGGCCTGAGGGAAAAGAAGCTCCGGGAAGCCCTGCCAATTGGAAAAATCCTTTAAAGGTTCATCCAGTTTTTTTGTATCTCTTTGCGTTAAATCATTCAAAACATTATGCAGGCATTTTTCGGAGAAATAAAAGCATACGCCTTTGACCTGTTCATCAGAATCAATACGCGAAATGTAACTGCTGTTTTTATTGACCAAAAACACCTGATCGGGGACTAAGTCTATTCTTTTATCGCCCAAATAATACGTTTCTGTTCCCCGGAGTGTAATTTTCAGGGAGTAGCCACGACTCGTTTCCACATCTTCAAAATACCGGATCGCAGAACAAACAATATGGTTTTTGTCCGCAGGCAGTTTATCAAAGGTAGCATCCTCCCCCAGCCTGTAGATATTATCTTCCGGTATATGAAGCCTTTGTTTCACAGATCAAAACTACAAAAAAGCCTGCTTCAAAAAAAAGCAGGCTTCGTTCCATAAGGAAAATAAACACATTAGTTTCCCAGGCTCATTTTCCAGCAACCATCATCATTGATCATAGTTACATCGTCTGTATCTTCCTCGCCATTGCCCATCACCATTTTAAGGGTCACTTTGGCTTTTTTGCCATCTTCATCGATTTTTTCTTCCACTACTTCAATGGACTTGATCCCGCCCTGGCTATCGGCTTCGGCTTTGCCCATTTGGAGCAGTCCTTTTACTTTCTCTTTTTCCTCGTCGGTCATATCTTCTTTCCCAACATAAAGGTTATCCATTACATAGTCCATATCGCCATCAGCCAATTTCTGGTTGATTTTAACGGCTTTATCGCCGGGGGAAGAAGATCCGCCACAGGCCATAAAAAGGCTGACGCCAAATAATACTGCAAAAAACAAAACAAACTTTTTCATAAAACTGGTTTTAATGGTTAGAATTAGGATTGAATCCTGAAATTATTGTCAAAGGTGCGTAGGAAAGCAATGTTCCCGGAAACAGGATTTTGCTTTTTACGGGAAATGAAATGCTATCAAAATGATTATTTGTCAAATATACTCCCGTTGAAAGGAATGCTTCGTAAATCAATTCCGTGCAATAAAGCTTTGAAGGCTCATTCAACTGATATTCATCATCAAACAGGATTTTGCTTTCAAAAAAAGCGAGGGCATTTTCGGCTGCGATGCTTGTGGTTTCGTTTGAATAAGCCGTTCGGTAAATTGCTGCCCGTGCGCATTTTTTGTAGGAAAGAAATTCTCTGATCCTTTCCTTTCGCACATAATCAGGCCCTTTGCTTTCTCCGGGGACAGCATGTACCACAAAAGTATGGCCTTTTTCCTTTACGATCATACCGGCATGGGAATAAGGGCTTTGGCTGTTTTCATCGCTCATCAGCACTGCATAGCTGCTGATGCTCTTGCCTCGCCTGAAAACCAGGTCCCCGTTTAGGAAATCATCCTCCGAGCACAAAAATACATCAAGGCGTTTCTCATACGCAATGCGATGAAGCACTGAATACGAACATTCAACAGCTAAAAACAAGGCAATGAAAAGCAAAGTGAGACGGTACATCTTTTTTGGTTGAACTACAAAAGTAAGAAGACTTTAGATCATTGTCAATAAATATCCTGATAATTGTAATTTAGTTTGATACGCATAAAAAAAACCGCAACTGTTTTCACAGATGCAGTTTTTTCAGTAATCAGTTAATATTAAAACAATTTCTTAGCCACATTTAGAGTAACCACAGGATTTGCAGACCAAACAGCCTTCCTGGTAAATCAGGCCGTTAGGCTCACCACAACTGGGGCAGGCCGCATCTTTTGGCTTGGCGCCATCGGAAACGAATTTCTTGAGTGCACGTCCCACGCCAACAGTCCAGGTATTGATGGAATCATTGTCGAGGGTCAGTTTGGAAACCAAATCCACCACATTGGTCAAAGGCATGCCGTGGCGAAGGATTCCGCTGATCAGCTTGGCGTAGTTCCAATAGGTTTTATCGAACGAACGCGAAAGGCCTTCGATGGTTGTTTTATAGCCTTCTTTGTCTTCAAATTGAAAATCGTAACGGCTTTTGCCTGATTCTGTGCGATTTTTGATTACCCATCCTTTTTGCACCCAGTTTGGCGCATAAAACCCTTCGGCCTTTCCGGTAAATATCTCATAAGGCCGTCCATCGAGGATACCCACAACGGCAACCCATTTTTCTTTTTCATTTTGGAAACGTACAACAGAAGCTTCCAGTTTTTTCGGACGTGGAGGAGCCTGATTTTCTTCAATGGCCTGCTTCTCTTTTTTCTTGGGTTTATCGCTGATCAAAACACCTGAGCGGCTTCCATCGCGATAAACGGTCATTCCTTTACATCCCGATTCCCAGGCTGTTTTATAAATATCGCCAATCAGTTCTTCTTTCACATCGGAAGGCAGGTTTACGGTAACACTGATGCTGTGATCTACCCACTTCTGAACAGCTCCCTGCATTTTTACTTTGGCAACCCAGTCCACATCATTGGCTGTTGCGCCAAAATAAGGAGAAGCCTCGATCAATTCCTGCAGTTTGTCTTCCGGATATGTTTTTACCTCATCCGGATTATAGCCATTGGCTTGGAGCCAGGTAATAAAACGCGGATGGAACACATTGTATTCTTCCCAGGCATCGCCTACCTCATCCACAAAAGTTACATTGGATTTTCTGTCGTTGGGATTTACTTTACGGCGGCGCTTATAGCTCACCATAAACACAGGTTCAATGCCTGAAGTAGTTTGTGTACAGATACTTACACTGCCTGTAGGAGCAATGGTAAGCAGTGCAATATTGCGGCGGCCATATTTTTTCATCTCATTATAGATGAAAGGGGCCTCTTTGCGGATACGCTGGATGAATGGGTTATTCTCTTCTTTTTTATAATCATAAACTTCAAAGGCGCCCCGTTCTTTGGCCATTTGCACGCTGGAACGGTAAGCTTCGAGTGCCAGCAGTTTATGAACTTCCACGGAAAAATCGATTGCTTCTGCGGAGCCATAGCGCACGCCAAGGGCCGCCAGCATATCTCCTTCGGCAGTAATTCCAAAACCGGTACGTCTTCCTTCGAGTGCTTTTGCACGGATTTTTTCCCAAAGCTTGCGCTCGATACGCTTAGTTTCTTCGTCTTCGGGATCGCTGTTAATTTTTTCGAGGATTTTATCAACTTTTTCAACTTCGAGGTCAACGATATCATCCATCATTCGTTGTGCTGCGCGTACATGCTTCGCAAAAAGTTCGGAGTTAAAGCTGGCATCTGCTGTGAAAGGTTTTTCAACATAAGAATAGAGGTTGATGGCCAGCAGGCGGCAGCTATCGTAGGGGCAAAGCGGGATTTCGCCACAGGGGTTTGTAGAAACAGTAGTAAAGCCTTTATCGGCGTATGAATCCGGCACAGACTCACGGATGATTGTATCCCAGAACATAATTCCCGGCTCAGCCGATTTCCATGCATTATGAACGATTTTTTCCCAAAGCTTACGGGCTTTAATCGTTTTGGTATAAGTAGGTGCATCGGAATCTATTGGATATTTCTGCACAAAATCGCCATCACTGACAACTGCACGCATAAATTCATCATTCAGCTTAACGGAAACATTTGCTCCGGTAACTTTTCCGGCTTCCATTTTTGCATCGATAAAATCTTCTGCATCGGGATGGGAAACGGAAATACTCAGCATAAGGGCACCACGACGGCCATCCTGAGCCACTTCGCGGGTGGAATTGGAGAAGCGTTCCATAAAGGGCACGATACCGGTGGATGTAAGCGCACTGTTTTTCACCGGGCTGCCTTTAGGGCGAATGTGCGACAGGTCATGTCCCACACCACCGCGTCTTTTCATCAGCTGCACCTGTTCCTGATCTGTTTTCATGATAGCTCCGTAAGAATCGGAAGCACCATCGTTGCCAATAACAAAGCAATTGGACAGGGAAACAATTTGGTGTTCATTTCCAATACCCGACATCGGGCTTCCCTGCGGGATGATGTATTTAAAATCGCGGATCAGCTCATAAACTTCCTCTTCGCTCATGGGATTAGGATATTTTTGCTCGATGCGTGCAATTTCGGAAGCAATGCGCCTGTGCATATCTTCCGGGCTGGATTCGTAGATATTGCCGGCAGAATCTTTCAGGGCGTATTTATTTGCCCATACATTGGCGGCCAGCTCATCGCCTTTAAAATATTCGGTCGCTTTTTTCACGACCTCATTATACTCATAGATTTTTTCGGTTTCAGTTTTTTTAGGAGTCATATCAGGTATTTGTTCACTTTCTTTTTGTTTTGCCTGAACATCAACTTGAAGCTTTTCCGGTTTTTCTTCATTACGTGATGCTCTGTTTGGCCTCATTCTTTTCTTTAAGATTACTCCGTACAGATCCTGTTCCTGCACGTCTTGTTCTTCGATTTGCTGTTCGGGAAAAAGGCTGTTATCCATTTTAAAGTGTGCGCTTATTGATGAATATTATTTGGTGAATAAGATTTACATTGCTGAAAAAAGTCCTTGCAATATACTTAGAAAACAAGCGTCAGACTATAAAAAATTATCAACAGGGAAACTAACAATTTGGGCTAATCTTTTGATACAAAATTCTTAAGAATACTGAAAACTGCTGCTGGCAAAGGTTTGGGGAATATGGAAGAAAATTTAGCCCATTTTGGTCAAATCGAAAAGATCGTAAATTAGGCTATTCTATCTAATTTATTCCAAATCAGTTTTTTACCAAAACCGAGGCGATTGTGCGTCATTTTAATAAACTCAGGATCAATACCCCACAAATTCAGCTTTGACAAACGTGCCACGGGGAATTTTTTCAAATAGGCTTTGCGGGCCAGCTGATGTTGCGCGCCAGATAAAAGCTTTACATTTCCGGTAATCTGAACGCCCTGTATCTGGCCTACCATCGTTGTTTCCAAAGCGATATTTGCCGCAACTTTAGGGTTGTTATTCATCTCGTTGCCATGACGGGTATCCGTATCGCTGGTAAACACAAAAAGCCTTTCATTTTCAAGAAAAACATAAAAACAACTGGCGGTATAAGCCTGATCATTGGCCGATGTAGCCAAAGCCAGCACATGGTGCTCCATTATAAAATCTACAATTCGCGGGTCAATGGGGTTCATACATCAGCTCTTTGAGAAAAACATCTTAAGCGCTATAGCGATCAGGAATAAAGCCAGTGCTTTTCGCAGCACATTTTGGGGAATAGAAAGCGCAAAACGGCTTCCGATATAGCCACCTATAAGAAAAGCGGCAGCAACAATAAATGCATATTTAAAGTTGAGTGCCCCTTCTTTGTAGTAATTCCAGGCCGCAAGCGCACCGATGGGCGGAAGCATTACAGCCAGGCTGGTGCCCTGGGCTTCGTACTGGTTCATTCCAAGGATATAGATAAATGCAGGCAGGATGATCACTGCGCCGCCCAGGCCAATCAAACCACTAAAGGTTCCGGCAACCAATCCTATGATAATCAGGATTATTATTACGCTTAAGGTCATTTTTTTCTTTTTCACATTAACAAATTTCTTTAAAAATCAAGGCTTAAGGAAAAATAAAATACCGGCGGATTGAATTGCCCGTCTTCATAACCCCAGGCCAGGTCTGTTCGCACAAAATACCCCAGCAGGCGTGTCCTCATTCCAAATCCTGTTCCGGCTACGATCGGGTCTTTTTGTTCAACCACTTTTATCAATAATGGCCCCTGACGCACCCAACGCGTAAACAGTGCATTTTCGTCCGAATAAGGGTTCAGCCCTGTCCAGGCAGTTCCCACATCTCCAAAGCCAATCAATTGAAAATTGTTCAAAACATCGGAACTGATTGGGCGGCGGAAAAAATAACGGAAAAGCGGGAATCGCAGTTCACTGTTGATAACGGCAAAAGAATTACCGTTGCGGATATTCTGATCGAAACCGCGCATATTGGTTGCCAGGGTTTGATAGGTATAATCCTGATCATAATCAATTGGCGTCAACTGGTTAAATTCTGCATTGAGCCAGCGGTCAACACCACCCATATAATAAATGAGCCGCTGGCTGCCGAGGGAGCTGCTGCATGCAAAACGGTTTGCCCAGATGAAGGAACGATGGATCCGCAGATAATTCCGGACATCAAAACCAAGCACAACCAGGTTTTCAAAGGATTTATCGATCAATTGATAATACTCACCAAACAACTTTAAGCGCGTGCCTTCATATAGGTTGAGCCCAAGACCGCGGGTATTATCAAAAGTCAGCGAAGCCTTTAAACCGGCCCAGTTTTTATTTTCATCCGGTTCTTTGAGGCTGATATCGTTGACAGGCAAGTAGATAGTTCGTTCATTTTTCAGCATGGCCGTGCCATCCACCGAAAAAACAGTACTAAAAGGCCATTTCAGCTGATAATACAATGCGTGCGACAACTGCTTTATCAGATAAATACTGCGGCTTTCCTGCAATGCCCTCCGATGAAAAACCAATCGTTTGTCGAGCCTGTGTTTGATATTCTCATAGCTGAGCACCCATTCATTATTTTTTAAATCCGGCGCCAAACGCACACCGCCCGTGATGCGGTAATCCTGCAAGACATCGCTTACACCTGCTTTCAGGAAAACATTAAATCCGGGATCAAGGTAAACAGGCGAACCTCCCCCACTAAACTGCTGATATTGTGCATTAATGAAGTTAAAATCAACTTGCGTAACCAGCTCATCAACAGTAAACTTCACGAGATACAGGTTTTTGCCTTGTATCAGCTGCAGGCCGGCAGAATCCACCATGTATTGCTCTTTCCCGGCAGCAATTGCGACCTTTCCACCAGAGTTACCGGTTGCACTGCCAAAGGACCGTGAAAGTTCGTCAAACTGCACATTTCTGAAACGCACCGGAAAACTGTCCGGCTTTGAAGCAAGGGTTTCAGCAGTATCAGAGACTCTTTCTGCCGGGTTCTGCTTTCGGTACCAGTCGGGTCGAAGCAATACAGGATCAATCAAAGCTGCGGCATCTTTGTTTTTCAGCAACATCCTGAAATTATTTTCTTCCTGCACCAGCTCTGCATAAATGTTGGCATTGGTGTTGATGCTCTGGTTCAGTATCGATGTATTGTAGTTGCTGACAGCAAATGAACTCAAAAAGTAACGGTAATGCACCGCTGTATCAACGGACGAGATACTGCTGTCGATACGTGCCATAAAACGGTTGTAAATACCGTTTTCGTCCGAGAGGAACACAAAATGATCCTTATCCCACTTCTGGACTTTTATTTCATTGATCCCCGGGCTGTTGGTGAGGCGTTTCAGGCTTTTGGTATTCCTGTCGAG
This sequence comes from Bacteroidales bacterium, assembly GCA_963662905.2. Lineage (GTDB taxonomy): Bacteria > Bacteroidota > Bacteroidia > Bacteroidales > WRLA01. The sequence continues at coordinate 19,750 of CAXXFD010000001.1, forward strand.
CAGGAAAAGGTCCATATCCGGATTCAGGGACTTGTTTTCCACATCCGGGAAGCCCACAGAAGCCAGGCTGTCGCTGTTTCGGTTTGAGCTAAAAAGCAGTTGATCTTCCTTGCGGTAAAAAACGGGGCAAACATCATCCCAAACATCATTGGTAATTTGCTGCGGTATATTGGAAGCCAGGTTCATAAGGAACAAATCGCTTTGCCCGAGTTTTTCGGCAGACAATACCATATGTTTGCCATCAGGGGCAAAATTAAGGTCCTGCACAAAACTGAAATGCTCCATTTCCCGCTCGGCAAATTCCTTTTCGCCGGGCTGTTGAAAACGGAGCATAAGCCTCCCTTTATGCTCGTATAAAATAGCGAGCCGATCCGTTCCCGGCAACCAGCGGAGCAATGGATAATGGAAATCGTTTTTTTCATCGGCTTTCCAGCCGTATTTCAATATTTTTTGCCGTTTGCCGTTTTCGAGACTTTGTATCCACACTTTAATTTTTCCAATCTCATTTTCGGCATAGGCCACATAACGCTCATCAGGGCTTATACATACTTCCGAATAGCGTTTTCGGGCTTTGTTTTTTCGGCCTTTCAGCACATATGCGCCGGAAGGAAACGAATATTTCTCGACTTCATCAAGATAAAGGCCCAGGTAAAACTGATACCATTGCTCCATTAATTGTTTCAGGGAAAGCCCCAGGCTGAGCAAAAGTGCCGATTCGATGCCGCGGTTTGCAGAAATGGCCTGAAGAACAGTTCCCGGAACTTTTTCGCCATATTGTGTGGCTATAAAATACCAGAATGAATGTCCGGCCAAACGGGCATCATCACCTTCAATGAAATTAAAATACTCAAATTTGCCTGCCAGAAACGCATTGCGCAGCCGGTTGTCCAATGTTGCATTCCAGGGTTCAGCAACATAACCTGCCAAACCGCCCGTAAACCATTCCGGGATACTTTTCAGGGCAGAATTTTTGATTTGCGCTGTAAAACTGCTGCCAAAAACAGCCTGATTGATATAAAACTGAGCAATGGCTGCCCGGATTTGCCGCTCAAAATCAGCCAATGTGCCATTAAAATACACAAATACCTGACTTCCGACAATATGCGTAACGCCACCTATATTATATGTATCATCGGTTTTTATGCCCACATTGGACTGTTTCAGGTCAGAGAGGTTGCGGAATACCAAAAACTGCATTTTCACATCAAGAAAAGCATTGAGCTGCCGCCCGATACGCTCAATTTCACGGGGCGCATAAAGCGCCAGGTGTTCGGCCAGTTTTTGGGTGTTTTCATCATAAAAATACACATCAAATTCATCATAAACCTGATAATGCCAGCTAAAGTCAAAATATTGGATACGGCTTTTCCCAAACTGCAGTTGGGACCCATTGTAAAATTGCCCTTGAACATGGCCGTTAAACAAATAAAGAAGCACGGCCAGGAAAAATATTCCTGTCCTTATCAGCTTTTTATGTGCAACAATTTTGACCATCCGCTGTTGTTAAATTGATCTTCAGTTCTTGTGGCAGGCTAAATTATAACATTTTTTAGTTTATGCTTAAATACGGACTTGAATCCGAATATCTTTGCACACATTTTTAAAAAACTATCAGAAACCGAATGATACGCATAAAAGCCTTTAGTTTTAACAGTTTTCAGGTAAACACCTACATCCTTGCCGATGACACCAATGAATGTTTAATTATAGATCCGGGTTGTGAAACGGAAAAAGAACGAGCAGAATTAAGTTCTTTTATTGATGAGCAGGGGCTGAAACCCGTTAAGTTGGTCAATACGCATATGCACCTCGACCATATGATCGGGAACACATGGGTTTACCAAACCTATGGATTAAAACCCTTTGTGCATCCTGCCAGTGAAATTTTCTGGCAGTCGGCAGAAGAATTCGGGAAAAACATGGGCATCGCTGTTGATGAAGTTACAGAACCAACGGATTTTCTCGAAGAAGGCGATTATGTTGACTTTGGCGAAAGCAAACTAAAAGTCATATACACTCCGGGACACGCAGATGGCAGCATTTGCCTGTACTGCAAAAAAGATCATTTCCTGATTTCGGGCGATGTGCTTTTCCGCGACAGTATCGGGCGCACGGATTTACCTACCGGCGATTACGACCTTTTACGCGAAAATATTATCACCAAAGTTTTTGCATTGCCCGACGAAACACTGGTTTTTCCCGGGCATGGCCCACACACCACTATCGGTCATGAGAAGAAAAATAATCCGTTTATTTTTATGTCAAGCTAAGCAGATCAATTCACAAAACAATTTATTGATCGCTTAACCGCTTAATTGCCTGCACTATTTCATCCGTGTTTTGTTCCATCATACATTTAAAATGCTTTTTTGGGCAGGAACCGAAGCCAATTTTACTGCATGGGCGGCAGGGAAGGTTTTTGATTTCAAAGATCAGGGAACGCTCCGGATGCTGCGGCATATAAGGGTACATGCCCAGTTCGGGCACCGTATTGCCCCAAATGGAAATAATTTTCTTTTGAAAAGCGGCAGCAATGTGCATCAAACCGGTATCTGAGGTTATAACCAGTGCTGCACGCCGGATTACTTCAGCTGATTGCCCCAGGCTCAATAATCCACAGGCATTAAAAACGCTATCATCTGCAAAATCCTGAACAATACCGTCAGCTTTGGAGCGCTCATCAGGGCCGCCCAAAATCACCACCGGCATATTGGCTTTCGCGATTATATCAATTAAGATTTCAGAAGGAATCTGCTTAGTAAAATGTTTGGCACCGGCTACAATTGCGATAAAATCTTTCGTGATGAATTTTTGAAGCCCCCGATGATCAATGACGCTATCATTTTCCGAAATAAAATAATCCAGACCGTCGCCATCGGGCAGGATGTTTTTCGATTTCAAACGGCTCATATAGCGCTCTGCTATATGGATATCGGGCATCAAATTTCTTTTTGTGTGCACCAGAAGCCATTTTTTCAGGTTCAATTTCGGGAAACCCACATTTGGCCGCCACAATCTCAGGCAAAGCAAACGGGAACGCAGGCTGCGGTGCAGATCGATAATAAGGTCAAAACGATATCCGGACAGCTCTTTTACAGTCTTGTTTAAATCGCCTTCAAAAAGATGCAAGTGATCGATATACGGATTTTCAGAAAGAATAACTTTATATTGTTTTTTGGTAATATAATGTATTTCGGAATCCGGATAAGCCTTTCTGCATGAGCGTATTGTAGGGCTTGTCAGCACAATGTCACCTATTGAGCTAAAGCGGATAATCAGAATATTCCGTATTGTTTGCATCGGCACAAATTTAGAAAATATTTTTACCCTACTTTTGCGCCATGATTTTTTGTGATACGCATACACACCTTTATTTGAAAGAATTTGAAGAGGATCGCGAAGGGGTAATCCAAAGGGCGAAAAATGTTGGGGTCGAATATTTTTTTCTTCCCAATATTGATTCGGGGAGCATTGATGCGATGAACAATTTACGTACTGCTTATCCTGAGAACTGTTTTGCCATGATGGGGCTGCATCCCACATCCGTCAAAGAAAATTTTGAGGAAGAGCTGGCAATTGTGGAGCGGGAATTGCGCGGCGGCACATATATTGCTGTTGGCGAAGTTGGGATAGACCTCTATTGGGACAAAACCTACCGCACACAACAATATGAAGCATTTCACCGGCAAATTGGATGGGCTTTGGAAATGGAACTGCCACTAATAATCCACAGCAGGGAAAGCTTTGGTGAAATTATGGAAGTGCTGGGCCATTTTAAAGGAAAACCACTGAAAGGCATCTTTCATTGTTTCTCAGGAACAGCCGAACAGGCAAAACAAATCACCGATATGGGATTTTATTTGGGGATCGGTGGTGTACTGACATTTAAAAACAGCAAGCTAAGCGATAGCCTTAAAGATATTCCTGTTGAAAACATTTTATTGGAAACCGATGCTCCCTTTCTGGCGCCGGTTCCGCATAGGGGCAAAAGGAATGAAAGCGCTTATATTCCCATAATTGCCCAAAAAATTGCAGAAATTAAAGGCATGAGTACGGCAGAAGTTGCTGAAATTACAACGGACGGCGCTTTAAAACTTTTCGGGATAAACAAATAAAAGAAGATGGATAACACATCAATACTGGTCATTTATACCGGCGGCACCATAGGTATGATTCAAAACAAAGAAGGAGCCTTGGAACCTTTTAATTTTGATAATATTTACGAACAGATTCCGGTATTGGAACGATTTAATTATCAAATAGATGCCATTAGTTTTGATCCATTGATCGACAGCTCGGACATGAATCCTGAATTATGGATAGAGCTTGCACGCAGGATTGAGGAGAACTACGAAAAATATGATGGATTTGTTATTTTGCATGGAACGGACACCATGAGCTACACAGCCTCAGCATTGAGTTTCATGCTTGAAAACCTGTCAAAACCGGTAATTCTTACCGGATCACAGCTGCCCTTAGGCATGTTGCGCACCGATGGAAGGGAAAATTTCATAACCGCCATAGAAATTGCGGCCAGTTATGAGGAAGATACTGCCATTGTTCCTGAGGTATGCATTTATTTTGAGAACAAACTATATCGGGGAAACCGCACCACAAAATTCAATGCGGAAGATTTTGATGCATTTATCAGTCCTAATTATCCGCCTTTGGCCGAAGCCGGTATCCATTTAAAGTTTAACCGGTCAAAAATCCAGATTCCCCGTTTTCGCAAATTAAAGCTCAACCTGGCATTAGAGACAAACATCAATATACTTAAAATATTTCCGGGCATACCGGAGCAAACGGTTTATTCTGTTTTGGAAGCGCCCGGTTTGCGCGCAGTAATTATTGAAGCCTATGGCTCGGGCAATACGCCCACAAGCAAATGGTTTACGGAGGCAGTGCGCTGTGCTGCCGAAAAGGGGATTATTATATTTGTGCTCAGCCAGTGCCGCAAAGGAGCTGTTGATATTGGCAAGTACCAGGCCAGCATGCACTTAAAACACCCGAATATTACCGGCGGACATGATATCAGCATAGAGTCCGCTTTAGCAAAATTAATGGTATTATTAGGAGCATATGGCGACAATGCATTGATCATAGGCAAGCTACAGCGTTCGCTTCGGGGCGAATTAACAATAAGCTGATAAAAAGAACAAATTTAATTAAGCTTCTAATTAATGCAATATCAGCGTTTAGCAAACGTTAGAAGGTAGCGGCTACAAAGCCAATTTATATATGATTTTCTAATGAGGGAAATTATTTTTTGTATATTAGCAGCCTGAAATTTGGCGTTTTTTACGTTCTTTTACAAGGAGAGGTGACCGAGTGGCTGAAGGTGCACGCCTGGAAAGCGTGTGTACGCCAAAAGCGTACCGGGGGTTCGAATCCCCCTCTCTCCGCTGATTATTTAATGGATAGAAACTAATCAAAATCACTTATTCAAAATCAATTAAAATAAGCTATGAAAAAGTTTTTTGCACTTTTAGCAATTGCAGGAATTCTGACCTTCGGTGTTTCGAACACGCTTGTGGCACAAGAAGAAAACACTGACCAGACCGTTGATACAACAATGACAACGGCCGACTCAACTATTGTTGAAGAAACAGTAGCTGTTGAAGAAACACTGGCCGAACCAACAGTAGTTGAAAGCCAGTCGTTCCATCAGATCCTCAAAGAAAAATTCATCGAAGGTGACCCTGGATTTATGGGTATTGTATTGCTCGCCCTGGTATTGGGTCTTGCACTGGTAATTGAAAGGATCATTTATCTGAACCTTTCTACAACCAACACCAAAAAGTTACTTAACAAAGTTGAAACCGCCCTCGAAACCGGTGGTATTGATGCTGCAAAAGACATTTGCCGCGACACACGCGGACCTGTTGCAGGTATCTTCTTCCAGGGACTTGACCGCTACAGCGAAGGTCTTGAAGTTGTTGAAAAAGCGATTGTTTCATACGGTGGTGTACTTATGGGACGCTTAGAAAAAGGTCTCAGCTGGATTGCACTCTTCATCGCTCTTGCACCTATGCTCGGGTTTATGGGTACTGTAATCGGTATGATCCAGGCATTTGATACAATCGAAGCTGTTGGTGATATCAGCCCTGCTATTGTTGCCGGTGGTATTAAAGTGGCACTTCTTACTACTGTATTTGGTCTTATCGTTGCTATCATCCTCCAGATTTTCTATAACTACTGTGTAGCAAAAATCGATAGCATCGTAAACGATATGGAAGACAGTTCCATTTCGTTTATCGATATCCTGACCAAATTCAAAGCCACTAAGTAATTTAAACCATTAGTCCTTATTATTATGGATAAGAAAGTAATATTAATATTCAAGATCATATCATGGATCATCATGGCACTGGCAATTGTGCTCCAGATTATGGTCCTTGTAAAAGGAAAAGACGGTATTACCGTTGATTCCCCGGTACTCAACAATTTTATAAACCTAAGTTTCATCGCAACGGGCATAGGAGCAGTAGCAGCTATATTGTTCCCAATATTCCAGATATTCAGCAATCCCAAAAGTGCAGTCAAAATTTTATTGGTTCTTGCCGGACTGGTTATTGTTGGGTTCATTTCTTACAGCCTGGCGGGTAATGCATTTAGTGATCTGAAGCTGGTAAAACTGGACACCACAGTTGAAGTTTCAAAATTGGTTGGTGCTGCTCTTTATTTCACCTATATTGTGGGTGGGCTTGCAGTACTGTCGATCATTTATGCATCTATATCCAACGCGCTGAAATAAAAGAATATAAACAATGGCAAGTAAAAAGACTCCAGAACTTAACGCAAGCTCCATGGCGGATATCGCCTTCCTGCTCCTGATCTTCTTCCTTGTTACTACTACAATGGACGTTGATACAGGTATTACCAGGAAGCTTCCTCCACCACCGGATCCGAATCAGGAACCACCGGAGATTAAAGACCGTAACATCTTCAACGTTCTGGTGAATAAATATGACGACCTTTTGGTAGAAGGAAAGCCCAGCAGCATTGAAACCCTGAAACAAGATGCCAAGGAATTCCTTTCCAACCCTTATAACCGTGAAGACCTGCCCGAAAAATCAATGCGTTTTGTTGAAGGCATTGGCGATGTAATGGTATCAAAAGGCGTTATTTCACTTAAGAACGACCGTGGTACGTCATATGAAATGTACATATCAGTTCAGAACGAGCTAACCGCGGCAGTTAATGAACTCCGTGATGAGCTCTCAAAAGAAAAATTCGGAATGAAATTTAATGACCTGAAAGATGAAGACCAAATCAACGCAGTCCAAAAGGCCGTTCCTGTTTCTATTTCCGAAGCTGAACCCGAAAATATAGGAGATAAATAAAATGTCAAGATTCAAATCAAAAGAAGCGAAAGAACTTCCTCCTATTTCTACAGCATCACTGCCTGATATTATCTTCATGCTGCTGTTCTTCTTCATGGTTAGTACAACAATGAGGGAAAACACTCTGCTCGTGAAAATTTCTGCCCCTCAGGCTACCGAAGTGCAGAAGCTGGAAAAAAAATCACTCGTGAGCTTTATCTATGTGGGACCTCCATTGCGTACCGCTTTAGGTAGCGAATCACGTATCCAGCTCAACGACCAGTTTGCAACTGTTGATGATATTCAGGACTATATCCTCAAAGAACGCGAAGCCCGTGATGAGGCAGACCGTAAATTCCTTACCACATCAATGAAAGTTGATAAGGAAACAAAGATGGGTGTTGTTACTGATATTAAACAGGAATTGAGGGAAGTTGGTGCATTTAAGATCAACTACTCCACTCGCAAAAAAGCGCAAAAAGAAAAATAGCATTAAATCATATTTCTCATAAAAGCGGAATCATCTTGGTTCCGCTTTTTTTATGCCCTAACCTGGTATCACAAACAACAGCTTTTTCAATCAAATCAATAACACCGATAGCCTTCGATATCCTTTCTTTCCTGTTTTCCGGACAAAACTCTCAATTTCGAAATAGAAACATTGATATTCAAGCGACTAATTTTTGTGTTTGTTCGTAATCAGAATCCAAAAAGCAGGAAAAGCAGTGTTCTTCTACCCGATTCGGCTCAGCCTACCACATAAACTTCCGGAAACAATATTCCGTTGAGCCTTTTGGAAAGTAACGGACAATAAAAAAGACCCACCCTAAAGGATGGATCTCTCCGCACAATAAATAAATGTGTTTAGTTATTAATCCGGATGCCCAATTGAAATCCCGGATACATCTGGACACGTGTGTTTTTATGTACCTCATCATAAACTGTCCAGGGCACAAATGGAGTTTCAAACACCTGCCCTTTATCGCTGTTTTTTGAAACCAACACGTTCCATGATGCTCCTGCATATAGGCTGAACTTTTCGTGGAACTGCCAGGCAAATGATGTCCGGATTTTGTTCAATAGGTTTAACCGGTCAGTAAACCACTCATCTTCATTAACATGCATCGATGTGGCTTCAATTGAAAGAGCTGTCTTTTCACTGGTTTTAATTAATGTACCAAAACCTGCTTCCCAACCCCAATACACTTTCTCATCGTGCAATGAAGCCCCCACGCCCAAAATACTGTAAAAAGCCCGTGTTCCGGTTTTAAAACGTAGATTGGTGTACATACTTTCATTTGCCCCGATTTCAAAGGCGCGGTATCCATGCTTCACAATACTGATTAACCCAATGGCAACGCCATCAGAAATACTATCGGCATAATTTATTACACCAATCTGTACGCCCTTCACTTTTTTAGCCACATTGATAAAACCGGCAATCTGGGCTCCATGAACATCAGCTGTTGCTACGTTTGCAAAGCCTGCTACTTGTCCTCCCTTAGAATCGCCATTGGTCACATTGGCGAAACCGGCAAACATCGCTCCATGGCTTTTGCCTAAATTCACATTGGCAAATCCCGAAAACTGGGCGCCCTGCATATCTGATTTGATGATGCCTGCAAAACCACTGAATTCTACGCCATGCAATCCTCCGTTAAATCCCGAAAACAGGTTAATTGAAAAACGGTTGTCGGTGTTCCATGATGCCATACCATTGGTTCCCAAAGGCGTAACAAATGTAATCTGAAAAGGCATTTGTTTCATTTTCGTGCTGTCTGTTTCCGAAGCCTTCACTGTTACATTAAAAAGGCCCATCAACACGCACATCATTACTACACTGATTTTTGTCATTCTCTCTTTCATTTTTATCATTATTTTGGTTTGTAATTTCTGTTCGTACTATGATGACACGCTCTTTTGAAATTACCCCTATCGTGATGATGAAAAAAACTGAAAAGCCAGTATTTTGAAAATCAAACACGCTCTTCAAAAACATAATCTATTATATTTGAATCAAATAACACATTAACCATAAAAGAAAAAAATTCGCGTGCACGCATAAAAAGCGAATAAAATTACCTTTGCATCACTTGATAGCAATGATATCCGTTTTTTATGGTATTTAGCTCGACATTTTTTCTGTTCTTTTTTTTGCCTCTGGTTTTACTGGGCAATTTTCTACTGAAAAACCAGTGGCGGAATACATTCCTGCTTGTGGCCAGCCTCAGCTTTTATGCCTGGGGCGAATTTGAGCTGGTTTTCCTGATGATGGGCAGCATTCTGATGAACTACCTTTTTGGCCGCATGATATCCGCGACGGATCAAAGGAAAAAAAGCAGCAAAACGATAATCCTGGCCACAGGGATATCGCTCAACCTATTGGTTCTGCTCTATTTTAAATATGCAAATTTTTTCCTGGAAAACCTCAGGGCGATGGGCTTAGAAATTGGCTGGACTGCTGAAGGAGTGCGGCTCCCGATCGGTGTTTCATTTTTCACTTTTCAGAATATTTCTTATTTGGCTGATGTATATTGGGGCAAAGTCAGGGCACAAAAAAACATTATCCGTTTAGGGCTTTATGTAAGCCTTTTCCCACAATTGATTGCCGGCCCAATTGTACGCTATGTTGATATTGCCAGAGAAATTATACATCGCACAATCAGCAAGAGTTTGTTTACCGAAGGCATTATTCGCTTTATCCGCGGACTGGCCAAAAAGGTAGTCATTGCAAATACCGCTGCCGTAATTGTTGATCAATGCTTTGCCCTGCCTGCCGAAGATCTTTCCGGTGCACTTTCCTGGCTGGCCATCAGTGCCTATGCTTTACAGATTTATTTCGATTTCTCCGGTTATTCCGATATGGCCATTGGATTAGGCAAAATGTTGGGATTCAATTTTCGGGAGAATTTCCTGCACCCGTATATCGCCACATCTTTGCGCGATTTCTGGCGGCGCTGGCATATCTCCCTCTCCACATGGTTTCGCGATTACCTCTACATCCCGCTGGGCGGAAACCGAAAAGGCCCCATGCGCACTTACTTCAATTTATTGTTTGTTTTCTTTATAACCGGCCTTTGGCATGGTGCAAGCTGGAATTTTGTAATCTGGGGCATGTTCCACGGTTTTTTCCTTCTGCTGGAACGCGCAACATCAAACATAAAAATCAAAATACCCGGGTTTTTCAGACATATATACCTGATTTTGGTCGTACTTACATCCTGGATATTTTTCCGCGCTGACAGTCTGGAATACGCTATGGGCTTTGCCAAGCAAATGTTCACTTTTGCGCCCGGAAACGATCCCTATCCCCTGACCTTTCTCAATACCTTCTCTATTGTGGTGCTGATTGGCGGAATTTTATTTTCCATACCCATACGCGGAATGATTGAACGCAAAGCCAAAGAAAAGATCCCGAATATCTGGCCTATAATCCGATATACTTTTTATGCACTGCTGTTTGTAATAAGCATTTTAATGCTGGCAGGATCAACCTATAACCCATTTATTTATTTTCGCTTTTAATATGGAAATGAGCATGCTACATATCATCTATCAATCTTCATTTGCTGTTTCGGCAATCGTTGGCCTGATTGATTTTACAAAGCTGCTCCATTGGGTTTTCATTTTTCCTGCCTTGCTTTTCATGCTGCTTATCATTAAATTGTTCATAAAGTCACCGGAAAGGTCGGTTACTATCAAATTCGATGTGAATTCGTTTTTTATCGGTATTTTCTTCCTGATATTGCTTTTGCCGTCATTTACCAAAATATTGGGGGAAGAATCGAAGCCTACATTTGAAAAGCGGAAACTTGCAGAAGAACCGAAAGGGCAATTCGACAGGGATTTTCCACAAAATTTTGAAAGCTGGTACAGTGACCATTTTGGTCTGAGGTTTGAGATGATTTCTTTATTTAACAAATTTAAAATCAGCGCATTTAAAGTGAGTCCCATGCCGGAAAAACTCCGGTTTGGCACCGATGGGTTTATATTTTATAACGACCGCGAAGACCATATTTATGAAAGTTACACCAAAAGAAACCTGCTTGATTCGGCCTCGCTGGCAAAGAAAATCAAGCGATTAAAAAGCAGGACGCAAAAAGCCCGAAAAAACGGGCAGCGCTTTGTTTGCGGTTTCTGGCCAAACAAGCACAGCATTTATCCCGATAAACTGCCCATAGCCATGCAGATGCAGATAAAAAACGGAAAATCACTGGCCGATCAGATAGCAAGCCAATTAAAGGGTGAAGGGCTACAATTTATTGATGTACGACCCTCAATAAAAACAGCTTCAAAAAAACAACAAACCTACTGCAAACTCGATACTCATTGGAACCCTCTTGGTGCTTTCGTGGGCTACAGCTCCTTGATCCGCCAGATATTTGGTCAGGACAGCCTCGATTTTCTAACCGAAAACGATTACACAATAAGCCGACACCTCAGTCGAAGCGGTGATTTAGTGCGTATGATGGGCGTTGACAGCATCAATGGATATGCCGACAGCGTTCCGGAATTCAAGCTTAAAACAGGGGAAACATACCGCTGGGCCGATGCCGAAGATCTGCCTAAAAACGTGAGCATGTCGGTGAATCCTGATGCCAAAAATAAATTAACAATATTGATTTTTGGCGATTCCTATCTGGATGCCTTGATACCCTTTTTCGCCAATGATTTTGAGAAGGTGCTATTTTCGCGCACACCTTATAAATACGAGTATATCGAAAAATTTAATCCCGACATTATTATTCATTGTCCTGTGGAACGGTATATAAATTTGCTCTAGTTTATAGCATTCAGAAATTTTTCATCAGGCAAATACAGGTTAGATTAAATTAAAAAAGCCAGAAAAACATCATTTCCTGTACTATAATACAATTTTATTATGGTTATTTTGTATTACACTACAAATAATCATTAAAGTTAGAAAACAGAGCACATTGAATTAACACAAATATCTTTACAAAAGGTCAATTTAAAAACAACTTTATTGTTTCTTAATTTTATTGTTTCTTAATATTGAAGGCAAGCAAAAAAAAGCTTGTCAAAAATATCGGGAATAAACTATGCGAATTTGAAATTAAGCACACTACAAAACAAACTAATAGAGGTCAGTAGATAAATACATTGTTTAATAACACTCTTTTAATAATAGATTTCTCCTCTACCGAAGCTTCGGTATCGTCGAAATGACTTTTTAATCAGTTGTTTAGGAAAAGGTCATTTCGACAGGAAGCTCATAGTGAAGCGAAAAGCTGGATGGAGAAATCTAATCCATATAATTCTCTTAATATCAGGTTATTGTAAATTGAAATCATTTTCAATAAAAGCTCATCTTGATATGCGCTTACCTACTGACCTCTATAAACTAAAAAGCACGCAAACCAACTGTTGCGCCGAGGTATAACTGATGCCAGGTATTTCCGTTCTGTTTGTTCAGCAGTTCCATTCCGCCAAAGTGAGCACGCGCATCTGCTTTATCGTCTTCCGTAATCAGATAACGCAGTTGAGGACCGGCATAAATTTCCGTTCCCTGAAACATCCTGAATATCAGCGTGGGCTGAAACAGCATTAAGTTCCCGCTTAACTCTTCTTTTTCCTTATCCAAAACCACATGCCAGCTCAAATCGCTTGAAAAGCCCCAATGTTTACCTTGCACAATTACCGATCCAAAACCCGCTCCGGCCTGCATAAACCTTTTCATATCAGAGCCAAAAGAGATTATTGAGTAAAAAGCAGGAACACCCCCTTTATAGCTGATATTCAGTGGAAACACATCATTGGCAGAAATATCCAGCTTATGATAACCATGCCAAACAAAATTCAACAATCCAATCGGCACACCACTTTCGACGCTGTCCACGACATTCACGATTCCGATTTGCACGCCACGGAGTTTTTTTGCAACATTGAGAAAGCCTGCAATTTGCACACCTTTGCTGGTTCCTGCACTCAGGTTTGTAAAACCGGCTATTCCCACACCATCAGCTTCGCGGCTGTAATTCATAAATCCGGCAATTTGCACACCCTTGCTTTTGCCCAGCGCGATATTTCCAAAGCCTGTAATTTGTGCGCCTTTTAGGTTATCAGAAACATTGGTAAATCCTGAAACCTGCGCCATATTCACATCGCCTCCAGTATAATTTCCAAAGCCGGAGATTTGCATCAGATTTACATCCCCACGTGCAAAATTCCCAAAGCCGGAAAGCTGTAGCATCCTTACATCGCCATGCGCCCAATTGGCAAAGCCAGATATCTGAGCGCCATCAACATTTTTAGTGGTAATATTGGCAAAACCGGCCAATTGCACACCGCTCATGCCTCCTTTGAGCGTATTGACAAAACCCGAAATCTGCATGCCCGAAAGTGTATCCATGAGCACATTGCCCCAGCCCGAAAGCTGCACCCCATCAAGGCTTCCGCCCATATAATTAAAAAATCCGGACGTTTGCCAACCTTTGCCTTTTCCTCCTACAACATTGCTGAATCCGGCAAATTGCCATCCATTGATATCACCGCTGATCACATTGGCAAATCCGGCAATCTCCGTACCGTTCAAGCCACCGGCATAACCTGCAATTATATTGATACTCAGGTTATTGGTACGTGTTCCGCTCATTTTGTAATTACTTCCCAAAAACGGCAGCAAAGAAACCTGAACCGGTTTATTATCATATGTCTTAACATTTTCTGCGGTAAGCACAGCTTCGCGAGGCACCAGCATTCTTGCCACTGGCCGCTGGCTGTAACCACCAATACTGTCCATGGAAATACTGCTCAAGTTTTGTGCTTGCGGAAATTTTGGCCATAAAGCGATTTCCAAATGCTGAAAATCCTGTTCCTTTGGATAAATCAAGCTGTCCTTATATCCCCTTTTCGAGAACAAAAGTGGCAAGGCATCCTTTTTGGAAATTAAGGAAAAACGGCCATCAGCATCCGTTAAAGTGCTCACATTGATTTCCGGCAACAATACACTTACATCAGAAAGCGGTTTCCCGTCGGAAGCATCTGTTACCAACCCACTGAATTGATACGATTTCTTTGTCTTTTTTGGCTTCGTTTCTTGAGGCGGCAAAATGATAACATGTTCATTAACCGCTTTCAGTCGCATTCCTTTCGGGAGAATATTTTCGAGGACTTTATTGAGCTTTTCATCTTGAGCGCGGACATCAATCTTTTTGTCCTGATCAAAAGTATTCGGATTGTATGAAAAATACACCTGATTTTCATCTTCAATACGGTCGAGCACAGCCAAAAGCTGCTCGCCACTGGCATTCAGGTTTATGCGACGGTTTAATGGATTTTCCTGAGCAATTATCCGCAGGGAAAAACAAAGCATTAATACAATCAGTAGGTATAGCTGTTTATTTAAAGATTTCATAGCTGTTTGCGCCAGTCTCTTTCAGTTTCAAATCGTGGGTTATGCAAATAATTTCCAGGATATCATGCACGGATTCATCTTCAAAGCGGGCATTAATTCTGAACTCCGAAATTTCATCCTGCTTAAATTCAATCCGGATTTGATATAGCTTTTCAATTTTTCGCAACACTTCATCCAGCTTTGCACTCCGGAAAACCAAGTTTTTATTCCGCCAAAACTGGCTGTCGTCGAGCTCTGTTTCAACTTTACGGGCTTTTGTGCTGCCTGTGGGCAAAAGCGCATTTTGTCCTTTTCGGACGATTATTTTTTCCGCAGCATCATCAAGGGAACCAAAGCTCACCTTACCACGATCCACATTCAGCAAAACCCCTTCCCTGGCCTTTGAATTGAGGTTGAAGCAGGTTCCGAGCACTTTGACCTCTGCATCTCCGGCGATAATTTTGAAAGGGAGCTGCTCATTGCGCTGAACATCAAAATAAGCCTCACCGTTCAATTCAAGATTGCGGTTTTCCGTATTAAAAGTGAGCGCAAAAACAATTTGTGTGTTTTCATTTAAGGTGATGATGCTGCCATCGGGCAATGTATCCGTAATAATTTCATTTGCAGCTGTTTGAATAATAATCTGATCGCTATCCTTACTGTCAAAAACAAAGTAGCTCAACAGAATCAAAACCAAAACTGCTGCAGCGGCAGCAAAATAATGATAGAGTGAGATTTTTCGTCCATTTTTTTGTGGAACAGCATCAATACGGCTTTCCATTTTTTCCCAGGCTGCATCCACATCAAAAGGCATATCAATGAGCGTATTGGATTTTTCCCAGACAAAACGCAGATGATCAAACTCTTTTTTATTTGCATCGCTTTCCGCAAGCCAAAGCGCAACTTGTTCACGCACAGAAGCATCAGCATCTCCATTGAGATAACTTAGCAGGATTGCCTCATCGATATGCATGTTTGCTTTGCTCATTTAAAAATTCCCTCTTCTATATAGGACACATAATACAGCTTTTACCCCCATGGCTTTGATTCATTAAATATTTGGGCGATCAGAAGCAGCAACAAAGGCATATACTCCCGGAGCTCTTCCTTCAAAAATTTCAGCGCTTTACTCATTTGATTTTCAACAGTTTTAATAGAAATGCCCAATTGTTCCGCTATTTCCCTGTTTTTCAAACCTTCGTAGCGGCTAAGCAAAAAAATCTTTTTCCGCTCAGGCGGCAGTTGGTCAATGGCATGGTGGATTTTAGCTTTCAGCTCATTTTCCAGGGTTTCGCTGTCCGATGAATTCCCTTGCTCATCAAAATTTTTCAGGTAATTGCGGTAGGCATTTTCCACATCAAGATGACGGTTCCGGTTCAGGCAGTGATTGCGCACCGCACGAAACAAGTATGCCTGACGGGATGTGTGCAGTTCATTTTTATCACGCTGTTCCCAAAGCCGGAAAAAAGTATCCTGCACGGCTTCTTCTGCATCGGACTTATTGTTGAGGTACATAAAAGCATAGGCACAAAGCTTTTGGTAATGCTCCTTAAAGCACTGCTCAAACGTTTGTTTATCCGGAAATAACAATTGCAATTCTGCTTCCTGCTCAATCATGCTTAAAAATCAAATGCACTAAAATTTAAGATGCGAAATTAAAGATATAACGCGATTGCTGCAAGCTTTTCAGCCTGATTTCAAACCGATAAAATAAAAAATAAAAAAATTTCTAGTCTATTTTAATATTATTTACTAATTTTGTTTCTTTCAAAAACCGATTATCTGTAGTGATAACTCACTATTTTTAGTTTTCTAACATTCATTTTTATAGCAAAATCAACCCATTATGAAGCATGGAGCATTATTCATCTTAGCAGCAATTTTCATTAGTCTTGGCCTGAATGCGCAGCAAACATTGATTTTACAACCAGGCGCAGAAGAAGGTAAAGACGCTCTCATCCATGCACTGTACTCCCGTGCACATCTGAATTACGGAGATGACCCTCAATATCTGGCCGACGCCTGGACGTATCAGGGAGAACCTGCCTTTGTGCGCAGTTTGGTAGCATTTGACCTTTCCACTATACCTCCGGATGCCATCATCCAGGACGCCTCCCTTTCATTATATGCTTGGAATTCAGATGAAAGCAGCGGTCCACATTCCCAATTAAGCGGCTACAACAACTTTTTTCTTGAACGAATTACATCCGACTGGCAGGAAATGAGCGTCTGCTGGAATTCACGACCAGAAACAACTACAGAAAATCAAATACTTATGGCCGGCACGAACGACCCGGAGCAAGACTATCCAAATATTAATGTTACCAGATTAGTTCAGGATATGGTAAATGACCCGGAGCATAGTTTTGGCTTTATGATTCGTTTGCAAAATGAAGGCTATTTCCGCAGGATGAATTTTTGCTCCAGTGATCATAGTAACGCAACAAAACACCCAAAACTCATAATAAATTACTTTGTATCTACTCCTGTGGACAGCTGTATTGTAATGCAGCCCAATCCGGAGGCAGGAAAAGACGCATTGCTGGTTACGTTAGATCCAAACGAAAACTATGGTGACGACCCACAATTCCTTGCTGATGCATGGACGAACCTTCAAGATTCAGTGATTGTCCAAAGTTTAATCGAATTTGATTTATCAGAAATCCCTTCTGAATCGTCTATTACCGCCGCTTATCTTTCTTTATATGCATGGAATTCAAATTTATCCAGCGGTTCTCATTCCCAATTAAGCGGCAGCAATGATTTTTTTCTTGAACGCGTTACTTCAGACTGGCAGGAAATGGATGTATGCTGGAATCTTCGCCCTACGACAACCGAAGAAAATCATGTGCTCATTGCCGGCACTGATGATCCTGCAAAAGATTATGAAAATATTGATGTCACACAATTGGTTCAGGATATGATAGATAATCCGGAAAGCAGTTTTGGATTTATGATCAGGCTGCAAAATGAAGAATATTACCGCCGGATAAATTTTTGTTCCAGTGATCATGAAGACGCTACACGATGGCCAAAACTGAAGGTTTGTTATAGCCCGAATACCCAATCGACGGAACAGCTAAATAAATCCGGCATAGTCATTTCACCAAACCCAACAACTGGCTCCATTATAGTTCAAACAGATCATTTTACAGGAATGGCATATATACGCATATTCAATTATCTGGGCAAGGAAATCAAGAAACTGAAAACAAATAATCAAATCACACAAATTGATTTATCCGACATTCCTGCAGGATACTATTTTATGAGAATCGAACAAAAGGGGCGTTATCAGACAAAAAAAATCATCAAACTTTAGGAAGAAAGAATAAAAATCCTGTGCTGTCCTGAATAGCTTTCGAAAAATCCCTATTTTTGGGTATCTAAACGAATGCTATGGAAATTATTAAAACTGATATACAGGATTTGTTGATTGTAAAACCGCGGGTTTTTGAAGACGAACGCGGCTATTTTTTCGAATCCTACAACCGTGATGTTTTTGCTGCCAATGGTATAGAAAACAAGTTTTTACAGGACAATGAATCCAAATCGAAAAAAGGCGTTTTGCGTGGGCTCCACTTCCAGAAACCGCCTTTTGCCCAAGGTAAGCTGGTGCGTGTTATGAAAGGTTCCGTGCTGGATGTTGCTGTGGATATCCGCAAGGACAGCCCGACTTACGGCAAATGGGCATCTATCGTGCTCACCGACAAAAATAAATTTATGTATTGGGTGCCACCCGGATTTGCGCATGGATTTGTAACACTGGAAGACGATACGGTTTTCTTCTACAAATGCACCAATGTTTACAACAGAGAATCAGAAGGTTCTATCCGTTGGAACGATCCGGATCTGAATATCGACTGGGGCATCGAAAAACCGGTTTTATCTGACAAAGATCAGGTTTCCCCATTGTTTAAAGACTTTGTAAGTCCTTTTTAAACAGCTTCTTTACCAAAGTCTAAGGTAAAAAACGCCATCTAATCCCGATTATAACGGTTTCTGTTTTTGATTAATTACGAACAGAGATCAAATGGAATGCATGTGAATGATTGAATTCGCACAACAAACAATGCTTATGGATGTTATCCATATAACCCAAAAAAATAAAATGGATTAATAAAATGGACAGATCATTTTTAAAAAAAATCGCAATATTTTCCATTATTCCTATCTTAGGAAGTACAATCATAATCCTGGCCGGAGCCGGACATAAGCCGGATCACAGCCTGGATCAAAAAGAAGAAAAGCTTCGGAAAGAATATCATGTGCTTACGCCCGAACTTCCCGAAAAGATGACATTTGCCGGCGAAGATGTGCCGCTCAACCTTTTTTATGTGCGCGAAAGCTTAGACCGTGAACTGATCGTAAACACCTATTTCCATTCCTCTACGATCATGCTTTTTAAAAGGGCACACCGTTATTTCCCGATTATTGAGCCCATTTTGAAGCAAAACGGCATCCCCGAAGATTTCAAATACCTTGCTTTGATCGAAAGCGGTTTGAGCAATGTGGTTTCTCCTGCAGGAGCAGCAGGATTCTGGCAGTTCATGAAAAACACCGGTATAGAATACGGCCTGGAAGTAAACAAGTATATTGATGAACGATACAATCTGGTAAAAGCTACCCATGCCGCTTGTGAGTACCTGAAAGACTCATATGAAATTTACGGCAATTGGGCACTTGTTGCCGCCGCTTATAATGCCGGAAAAAACCGTATCAAAAGTGTACTTGAAAGTCAAAAAACAGATAATTATTACGAACTTTACCTGAATACCGAAACCGGACGTTATGTGTATCGCATCTTAGCAATCAAACTGATTTTTGAGAATCCGCAGGATTATGGTTTTTTCCTGCGACAAAGCGATTTTTATCCGGTGATACCTACTTATTTCGTAAATGTGGATACTACCATTAATGATTTAGTAGCTTTTGCCCATAAATTTGACATTAGTTACCGCGAACTCAAAGAGTTTAATCCCTGGTTGCGTGCTCCCGAAATGCCTGACAAATCACGCAGGCTATATACCATCACACTTCCACAAAAAGGTTATACCGATTATAACGATCGTTTGAAAAAACCAAAAGATAAAGGTGACTTTTTTGAAGGAATGAAGTAATTTCGCCACTTCAAAGGCTGGTTGGTATGAAGGAAGAAAAAGATTTACTGTTACAAAACGAAGCCAATGGGGAAATGCTCCACATTGAAGGTGCGCGTATGCACAATCTTCAGAATGTAAACCTGGAAATCCCACGAAACCGGCTCGTTGTTATTACCGGCCTGAGCGGAAGCGGTAAATCATCCCTTGCTTTTGACACCATTTATGCGGAAGGCCAAAGGCGCTATATGGAAACCTTTTCTGCTTATGCCCGCCAGTTTATCGGAAATCTGGAGCGCCCTGATGTGGATCGTATCACGGGCTTGAGCCCTGTTATCAGCATCGAGCAAAAAACTACCAGCCGCAATCCGCGTTCTACCGTAGGAACCATTACCGAGGTTTATGACTTCCTTCGTTTACTTTTTGCACGCGCTTCAGATGCATACAGCTACAATACCGGCAAAAAAATGGTGCGCTATTCCGAAGATCAGATCATCAACCTGATCTACAAAACCTATCAGGATCAGCGTGTTTATATGCTGGCACCGCTGGTGAAAGGACGTAAAGGGCATTACCGCGAATTGTTTGACCAGGTGCTGCGGCAGGGTTATATCAAAGTGCGCATAGATGGAAAAGTACGCGAAATTGAGCCCCGAATGCAGCTCGACCGCTATAAAATCCATGATATTGAGGTGGTTGTAGATCAAATTAAACTTGACGAGAAATCACTGCAACGCCTTCGTAATTCTATTCGCACTTCGCTGAGCCTGGGAAAAGGCTTGCTGATGGTTGCATCGCATGATGATGAAACTGTGCGGCATTTCAGCAAGCACCTGATGTGCCCGGATACCGGACTTTCGTATGATGAACCCGAACCCAATACATTTTCGTTCAACTCTCCTTACGGAGCTTGTCCGCGCTGCAACGGTTTGGGCGAAGTTTCGGAAATCGACCTCAACAAAATCTTTCCCGAAAAAAGCCTCAGCATTAAAAAAGGCGGAATTGCACCGCTTGGCGAATACAAAAACAACTGGATTTTCAGCCAGATGGAAGCCATTGGCCTGCGCTACGGTTTTGACCTGAACACAGCGGTGGAGGATATTCCCGATGAAGGCATCAATACAATTTTGTATGGATCGACCGATGGTTATAAGGTCCAAAAAGAATTTATGGGCGTTACAAGCACCTATACGCTTAATTTTGAAGGTGTTGTGAATTTTATTTTAAATCAGGCACAGGAATCGCCCAGCAAAAACATACAGAAATGGGTAGGTGGTTTCCTCAATAAAATCCCCTGCCCCGAATGCGGTGGCGCACGACTAAAAAAGGAATCACTCTATTTCAAAATTGACGGCAAAAATATTGCTGAATATGCGCAGATGGATCTGCAACAGCTGTCGGACGCCATCAATGGACTGGAAAATACGCTCGACAAAAGGCGACGCGACATCGGAAAAGAAATCATCCGCGAACTGCAAAGCCGCCTGAAATTCCTTCTGGATGTTGGCCTGGATTACCTCAACCTCAACCGCTCTGCCAAAACCCTCTCGGGCGGTGAAAGCCAGCGCATCCGTTTAGCTACGCAAATTGGTTCACAACTGGTTGGCGTGCTTTATATCTTGGATGAGCCCAGCATTGGCCTGCACCAGCGCGACAACCAAAGACTGATAGATTCGCTGAAACAATTGCGTGATATTGGCAATAGTGTAATTGTTGTTGAGCACGATAAAGACATGATCCTTTCCGCCGACCATGTCATTGATATTGGTCCGGGCGCCGGTGTAAACGGAGGAAAAATTGTTGCTCAGGGTTCGCCAAACCAAATGCACCAATGCGATACGCTCACCTGCGCATATCTGAGCGGCAAAAAGGAAATTGAAATCCCTGAAAAGCGCAGGGAGCGAAACGGTAAAGCCATCATCCTGAAAGGAGCCAAAGGCCATAACCTTCAAAATGTCGATCTGGAAATCCCCCTGGGCTTGATGATCGGAATTACGGGCGTCAGCGGAAGCGGCAAGTCCAGCCTTGTTAATGCTACCCTTTACCCAATCCTTGCAGCATATTTTTATCGTTCGGAGAAAAAAGCCCTGCCCTATGATTCCATCGAAGGCTTGGAACACATCAACAAAGTTATTGAAATCGATCAGTCGCCCATTGGCCGCACACCGCGCTCCAATCCGGCAACCTATACTAAAGTTTTTGACGAAATCCGCAAGCTTTTTGCCCAATTGCCCGAAGCACAAATCCGTGGCTACAAACCCGGACGTTTTTCCTTTAATGTAAAAGGCGGGCGCTGCGAAACGTGCAAAGGCGCCGGTGTCCAGGTCATTGAAATGAATTTCCTGCCCGATGTTTATGTGCTTTGCGATAATTGCAATGGCAAACGTTATAACCGTGAGACGCTGGAAGTACGTTATAAGGGAAAATCAATCAATGATGTGCTGAATATGACCATCAACCAGGCGGTGAAATTTTTTGAGAACATTCCGGCTATTCTACAAAAAATCAAGACTTTGCAGGATGTTGGCCTGGGTTATCTTACTCTGGGGCAGCAATCAACAACCCTGAGCGGCGGAGAGGCGCAACGCGTAAAACTTGCTACGGAATTATCGCGGCGTGATACCGGAAAAACGCTCTACATACTCGACGAGCCAACAACCGGGCTTCATTTTGAAGACGTAAAAGTGCTGATGGACGTTTTGAGCAAGCTGGTTGCCAAGGGCAATACCGTTATGGTGATTGAGCACAATATGGAAGTGATCAAAGTTGCAGACCATATTATTGATCTGGGCCCCGAAGGCGGAAGGCGTGGCGGAAAAATTGTTGCTACCGGAACGCCCGAGGAGGTTGCAAATAATCCTGAAAGTTTGACGGGTACCTTTTTGAAATTGGAACTCAAGCATTAATTTTGCCCTCCGTTATGAACACTGCCATTTTACTCACAGGAAGCAACATTTCCCCCAGGAGGGATTATCTGAAAAAAGCTTCAGAAGCTATTGCACTGAAAATCGGGCAAATATTCAGCACATCATCCATATACGAAAGTGAGGCATGGGGTTTTGACGCAGATACATCTTTTATGAACCAGGTTGTTTGCGTAAAAACCACTTTGGATGCCGGCCGGATTCTGGAACAAATCCACACTATTGAGAATAATTTGGGCCGCAAACGAAATGCCGACGGCACTTATTCTTCCCGCACCATTGATGTGGATATTCTGTTTTTCAACGACGAAATCATCAAAAATGAAAGTCTGGAAATCCCGCATCCCCGGCTGCACGAACGTATGTTCACACTAAAACCCCTACAGGAAGTGGCGGCCGGTTTGATTCATCCGGTATTAAAAAAACCTGTTGAAAAACTTTTGCAGGAATGCACCGACCCAATTCGTGCCAAAATCGCCGATAAGTTGTAAATTCGCACAATGTCCTACAACTACATTGCTATCGAAGGAACTATTGGTGCCGGAAAAACCAGCCTGGCCAAAATGATGGCGCTGGATTTCAATGCCAAACTGGTTTTGGAAGAATTTGAAGACAACTCTTTCCTGCCCAAATTCTATAAAAACCCGGATAAATATGCTTTCCCTCTGGAGCTCTCCTTTCTGGCCGAACGCTTCCAGCAGCTCCGTTCGCAGCTTGCAGCACAAGACCTCTTCCACGATTTTACCATCTCGGACTATTTCATCAACAAATCATTGATTTTTGCGCGCAAAACATTGCCCAGCGATATTTACAGCCTCTATTCCAACCTGTTTGAGATTATCAGTTTATCGCTTCCCCGCCCGGAGCTTTTGGTGTATTTGTATATGCGCGTGGATCGGCTTCAGGAAAATATCCGCAAACGCGGCCGAAGCTACGAGCAGGAAATCGAAGACAGTTATCTCGAAAATATTCAAAGCGGATACCTGGAATTCCTCCGCAGGCAGGATAATATGCGCATCCTCATCATCGATACCAATAAACTGGATTTTGTGGCCAATCCTGCAGATTATAAGAAACTCACGGAGGTGATTATGCAGGAGCATGATATTGGGGTAAGGGAGGTGATACTTTAAAAGCAGCCCAATTTGCGACAAAAAAATATCTTGCTTACCTTTGGAAAACATTTTGGCACTGTACATAATGGAAGAAAAAAAACAGAAAATATCAAAGCGGATAAGAACTGTTATATCTGAAATCGACAAAGAGGCCGAGATCATACTATTTGGTTCACGTGCACGTGGAGACGAACATAACAACTCTGACTGGGACATCCTCGTAATAACCTCCTCCAAAGCAGATTTTGCCCTTGAAAAAAAATTCCGGGACAGTATATACGACATTGAACTGGATACTGGTGAAGTTCTTTCGCTTTTGGTTTACTCAAAATCAGATTGGAAGCAACGACAAAACATTAGCCCATTTTATCAAAATGTACTGAAAGAAGGGATTGTTTTATGAAAATGGAAGACCGAATTAGTTATGCGAAACACCGTTTAACAACTGCGTTTAACACACTCGAAGCGGCGCGTTTACTGGCTAATAACGGGTATTGGAATTCTGGTATTAATCGCTTATATTATGCTGCATTTTACGCTGTCAACGCTTTATTGGTTTTTAATGAAATTGACATAAAATCGCATACAGCTGTAAAAAGCAATTTTTCACTCCATTTTATAAAAACGGGTGTTTTTCGGAAAGACTATGGTCGCTTATTTTCACAACTCTATGACTGGAGACAAAAAAGCGACTATGACAGCATGGTAGAATTTGAAAAGGAAGAAGTTGAGCCATTAATTGAGATTGTTAACGAGTTTATCGATGCACTAAGCAGGTATATCGAATCAAACACCTAAAACACATAACCCTCTTTAACTGGAACGGGTCTATAATGTCAGGGTTCCGGCTCAGAATGTTCGAGATTGAAGCTATCAGCAGAACAACACTGAGGAGATCGGTCATCATGGACAGAAATTAACTAAACCCGCTCCAAAACAGTTTCAATCAGGCGTTTCATATGTGGATGATAATCCTTACTGAAGGTTTGTGTGCGGCGGTTTGCAATGGCCACACAAATTGTCAGGCATTTATGTCCGAGCAATTTTCCCAGACCATAAAGCGCGGAAGTTTCCATTTCGAAGTTCAGGATACGGTTACCTTCAAAAGCAAAGCTTTCCATTCGCTCGTTCAGCTCAGGAAAGGCCAGTCCGGCACGCAACTGCCTGCCTTGTGGGCCAAAAAAGCCGGGCGCAGTGGCAGTCATTCCCTGTTTCATATCGAAGGCTACCCTTTTCAACAATTCATCATCTGCTGCTGCGGCATAAGGATAGGCCAGTTTTTCGCCCCAATTACAATGCTTTACAAAAGCATCCGAAAGATCATTTTTAAGAAGCCCTTGCGGACAATCATAGAAGTTCAGCAGGCCATCCAGGCCAATGCCTGTATCCGAAGCCACGAAGCTATTGACCAAAACATCGTCCTGCAAGCCTCCGGAAGTTCCCATACGAATGATAGTCAATGCGGTATGCTCTTTTTTGGGACTACGGCTTTCGAAATCAATATTCACGAGCGCATCCAGTTCGGTTAAAACAATATCGATATTATCGGTTCCCATTCCGGTGGACATAGCCGTGATGCGTTTTCCTTTATACATACCGGTTTGTGTAAATATTTCCCGGTTTTGTCCTTCATATTCAATAGAATCAAAAAATGAAGAAATCATTTTCACACGGCCCGGATCGCCAACCACCAAAATTTTATCAGAAATATTTTCCGGTTTCAGTTTCAGGTGATAAATACTGCCGTCGGGGTTGAGGATCAGTTCCGATTCCTTTATATTTTTTGTCATAGTATTCTAATTTGCATGATTTTAGCTGAACTTTTTGACTAAAACGCTGTATTAATAATAGATATTGTAACGCAAACAAAAGTAGCAAGAAATGGCGAGTCGAAACAACGTAATCGTACCTTGTTTAAATAAAAGTGCTGAAACTGAGCTGTGGGCATCCAATTTTGCCCGCCAGATCAAAGCATCACTGATTATTTTAAAGCAGGAAGGAAAAAAGGGATTGCTCAGCAAGTTTATCGCAAAAAAAGAATTGAAAACCGAAAACTCTGAGGCAGCGCTTAAAAGAGCAGAATATCTTGCCCAAAAATTTGATATTGAAGTGCATCTGGAATGGGTACAACAATCTTATGCAGATATTTTGCCGGAGCTGATCAAAAAACACAATGCCGGCTTTATTGTTTTAAATGCCTTAACAGAAGAAGGCAAATACAATCCGCAGGTCAGCAAAATTCTGGCAAAAACTGAGATTTCGGTAATCAGTTTGCGCCCGGGCATTGAATTTGAGCCTGTACGCCATGTAATGCTTCCCTTGGATTTGACTCCCGAATCGAGGCAAAAAGTAAGCAAAGCCCTTGGCCTCGCGCGTTTGTTCCGGGCGGAAGTAAGCTTGTTTTCAAACCTTTGGGATGTTGATGATAAAGAAATAAGGATGCGCCTGCAATTACAAATGAAACAAGTACGCACTTTCCTGATTGAAAATAAAATAAAAGTCCATCACAAGCTGGCCGAAAATCCGGATATCAGGGAATCGGCAACACCAACGCTGCAATACCTAAAAGATCATGAAGATATTAATATGCTTTTGATTATGGCACGTGGAAATTCCGCATCGCTGTTAAACAAACCATCAGCAGACATTATTAAAATTATCAGCAATTCAGCTGTTCCGGTGCTGTGTGTTGTGCCAAAAATTATCGGCGATACGAGCATGCGGTCGTTTTAGGCTGCATTATTCGGTAGTGTTTAATGCATTTCTTTCGGCAAGTTTGCGCAGAACCCATGGCCATTGTATGTCTTTGTCTTTCTCTCCAAATCGCAGAACAACAATGTTTTGCGATGGCCAGATCAAAATAAACTGCCCCAAAATCCCTTCGGCTATACGCATATCATCCGGAACAAATCTTGCATAGCGGACTGTATTTCCATTTGGGCCTTCAGTTTCAGCAATTACTGATTTATCATAAGCCCACCACTGATTATGATACCTTCCATAATAGTTAAACCTGTATTCCTTTTCGGGTTCAAATTTCAAAACCTCGTCAACCCAATATTGCGGTACAATTTGCTTCCCATTCCAATGTCCGCCATGAAGATAAATGCTCCCAAATTTTGCAAAATCAATGGCTTGCGCATTAATTCCGCAAAAGGCCTTGGTCATACCGTGTTTTTTACTGTCCATACTCCAAAGCGCATTGGCTTCAGCGCCCATCGGCTGCCAGATTTTCTCCTGCATATATTCCGGCAATCTTTTCCCTGTGGCACTTTCCAGTATAAAACCCAGTAGTTGCGTATCGCCACTGGAATATTTAAAATCTCCTCCGGCTTCATCTTCTTTTTTAAATTTACCCACTGTCTTTTTTAAATTACGGCCATAATATAATTTAGCCACTTCAGAAGAAGGATTAAAGTAGCCTTCGCGGAACCGGATCCCCGACTTCATATCCAGCAGATGCTGTATGCGGATACTGTCCATTCCTTTCCCTTTCATCCACGGCAGGTAGTCCACCATAAAATCATCCGTAGATTTGATATAGCCTTCATCAATTGCAATACCGATCAAAGCTGAAATAAAACTTTTCGCGATTGAAAAAGATGTAACCAAAGTTTCGGGATTGTTTTTGCCGTAATATTTTTGATAGATAATAGTATCGTTACGGATAATCAGAATCGCCTGGGTTTTTGTTCTTCGTATCATCTCATCAAACTCAAGCTGCGCTGCTTCTGTATCTTCAGCCAAAATTTTTGCCATTGTAGTGCCCGGATACGCTGCATAATGATAGGGATCTTCTGATTTCTCGACCGTATAATTTTTAAACTTTTTATAATCATCCGCATCGGCAAAATTCCAAAAAACAAAACGCCCTAGCTGACAGGAGCTTAAAACAAGAGAAAGCAACAGGAATACAACTACTTTTTTCATCGTTTAAGGTTTATTTTCGAGTGATTTTTGTTTTATCCAGCCAAGTTATGAAAAAGTAGTCTCCAAAAGCAAAAAAAAACCGCCCATATTGAGCGGT
Organism: Bacteroidales bacterium; assembly: GCA_963662905.2. Taxonomy (GTDB): domain Bacteria; phylum Bacteroidota; class Bacteroidia; order Bacteroidales; family WRLA01. The sequence goes on from CAXXFD010000001.1 coordinate 47,594, forward strand.
TTATTTTCGGGATGCATGTGCGGTCTCCATGCAAACTTTTTAGAGTTGCTTTTTGGCCAGATAGAAATCTACCATTTCATAATCACTGTTTTCGCGTTCTTCCATTGCGGCAAGGTTTGTTGGTGGAGGCACGATTACCTTATCACCGGGCTGCCAGTTCAGCGGAAGCGCAACTTTGTGTTCGTCAGCAGTTTGCAGGGCCTTCAGTACACGAACTATTTCGTCCATGTTACGTCCAACATTGAGCGGATAGTACATAATCAGGCGGATTTTTCCATTTGGATCGATGAAATAAACGGCGCGAACGGCTGCTGTTTCATGTTCGCCCGGCTGAAGCATTCCATATAATTTGGACACTTTCATGTCGATATCGGCGATGATCGGGAAATCGAAATAAACACCGGTATTTTTCTTCACATTGTGTACCCAGGCCATATGTGAGTGAATACTATCAATGCTCAAGCCCATAAGTTTTGTGTTCATGGCATCAAATTCGTCTTTGCGCTCAGCAAAACCCGACATTTCTGTGGTACAAACCGGGGTAAAATCTGCAGGGTGCGAGAAAAGGATCACCCAGCTACCTTTATTGTAGTCTGAAAATTTCATCCTTCCGGTTGTAGTGTCTGCTGTAAAATCCGGTGCCATATCACCAATACGGGGCATTTGATAAACTTGTTCTTCCATTTTAATTTGCTTTTTAAGGTTATGTATTTGTTTGTTTTTCTGATGCAAAAGTAGCACGAAAGACCAATATAAGTCAAATTGATAATTTCTATGACTGCATAAATAAAATTTATACATTTGCGGAAACGAATTGGATATGACCTTATTACAACTGGAATACATCATCGCGGTAGATACCTACAGAAGTTTCACTGAAGCATCGGAACACTGTTTTGTGACGCAGCCTACATTAAGCATGCAAATCCGCAAGCTGGAGGAAGAGCTTGATGCGCAATTGTTTGACCGCAACCACAAACCGATCCGCCCCACCGAAGCCGGCAGGCTCATCATTGGGCAGGCGAGGAAAGTTGTGAACGCCATGGGCAGGCTCAATGAAATTGTTGGAGAACTGCGCAATGAAATCCCCGGGGAAATAAGCTGCGGTATCATCCCAACCATCGCGCCCTATATTTTACCTTCTATCCTTCAGAAAAAGAACAGCATACTTCCGGAAGTCAGGCTGGATGTTGCCGAGGAAACCACTGAAAACATTGTAAACCGCATCCGCCACGACCAGCTGGATATGGGCATTTTGGCTACACCACTGGAGGAAGAAGGCATACGGGAGCACCCCTTATATTATGAACCCTTTGTCGCTTTTTTTCATCAGGATCATCCTTTGCTGGCAAAAAAGCGCATTAAAAGCACGGACATATCGCTCGATGAAATGTGGCTGCTCACCGATGGCCATTGCTTCCGCGATCAGGTAATCAATTTTTGCGGTTTGGGCGGTAAAACAGCACATCCCGGCCTGAATTATACAACAGGATCACTCGACTCCATCGTTCGCGTGGTACACAAAAGCAGTGGCTATACATTGCTGCCGCTTCTGGCTGCCGAAGAACTTCCCGAACAGTTAAAAGCACAAATCCGACATTTTGAACCGCCAATTCCGGTGCGCGAAATAAGCATCATCACACGCGAAGATTTCCTGAAAGTAAAGCTGATTGAAAAAATCAAAAAAATCGTTCTGGAAATTGTTCCGGAAAAACTACATAGCGAAGATGATGAAGGGGAGCGCATCCCGATATTACATAAGAATGATTAAAAGCGGCACAAATTTTGAATAAATTAAAGCTGTCCTAAAAGATTTTTAACAAAGGAACAATCCAAAAATCATCTTTTGCGTTTAATTTTGCACTAGAACTACAACAGAATGATCAAAAAATATTTCATACAGCTCCCACTGATACTCCTGATGCTCACACCTTTTCTGAATCAGGCACAGGATTTCCGATCCATTGACAACAATGCTTTTAAGAAAAGTGAATATCTGAAGATGCGGGTTTATTACCGTTCGTGGATTACCGGAAAAGTTACGGCCGGCTATGCCGATATGACCATTACAGAGGAAGACAGCCTGTTCCACGGGCGCCCGACTTACCATGCCGTTGCCACAGGGAAAAGCGCCAAATTCTACGATTGGTTTTTTAAGGTCCGCGATCATTTCGAGTCCTATTTTGATAAGGAAGCCTTTCGCTCCTATTATTTTATGCGGCGCACACGCGAAGGCGGCTATAAAAAGGATGACGATATTTATTTCAATCCCAATCAGTTGACCGCAACAAGCCGCAAGGCAACAATTCCAACGCCCTTACACATTCAGGATTTTGTGAGTGCCGTATATTTTGCCCGCACACTGGACTTTAAAAATGCCAAGCCCGGCGAAACTTTTCCCATTGATTTTCACTTAGACGATTCGGTTTATGTGAGCATCGTCCGCTACGAAGGCATTGAAGACATCAAAATAAAAATGGGGACATTCAGGGCATATAAATTTGCGCCCATGATGGCTACCGGGCAGGTTTTTAACGATGAATACCCTATGCACGTCTGGGTTTCGGCCGATGAAAACAAAATCCCGCTTAAAGCGGAAAGCAAGGTAGTTGTAGGCTCGGTCGCAGCAGAACTGGTCGAATATAAAAACCTTTTACATCCACTGGATGCACGAATCGAAGATGATTAATCACCGGCTTTTACCACACTCTTTATAAAGCTTCTTCAATATTTTTCCGCCGCAGTTTTTAAATCCGGGCGTTCCGAATTCGAGGCGGCTCTCAATAATTTCAATTAATTCCGGTTTTAATTCCGGTTCCAACTGACTTATATTATATAGTATCTGCATGCTGAAAATCTGCACGGCGGCAGGCTTGTTCCCCATGACAAATTCGCTGCAGCATTCGTAAACTTGCCCCAGGTATTCTTCGGGCAAATCGCGTTTAGCAAGCATTTTTGTCGCTTGTCGCTGAAAGGAAGTATGTTTAAAATGAGGCAATTTATTAATTAACGGAATCACATAAGGTGCTAACCAGCCGGGATGTTTGTCCACACAAAATTCAGCCACCCAGGCGGCATTCCTTCCCGCACGGCCAGAATCTTCCAGCATTATTTCCATCAAAACAGGAAAAAATTCCGGTTTCTCCAAAATTAAATGAGTGTGCTCATCCACCAGCATCCGCCCTGCCGGTGCATCCAGCCTCTGCAGCAGATCAGATTTTACATCCATAAAACCCAAAACTATTCGTCATCTTCAAAATAATCCTGCAAACTGCCCATATACACACCTTCCCAGCCTTCAACCATATTTTCCCAGGCTTCACCGGGGATGTTGCTGTGCCGCACCTCTAAAGATGTACTCAAACCGGCTTCATGCAATTTGATGGTAACGATGCTTTGAGAATCTTCATCAAAAAACCATTCCTGCACAATTTTTTTGTTGGGCTCCAGTTCAATAACCCGTCCGGTAATTGCGCCGTCCCACATCGAAAACTCTGTTCCGACCTCGGCTTTCATCACGGCCTTTTCCCCGGTCCAAAGCTCTATTGTAAACTCATTGGTAAGCGCCATATACACCTCTTCGGGTGGCGCAGGTATCTTGAAATATTTTTTATAATCAGGCATATTGCTGCTTATTTTATATATTGATCTATTACACGACTGATCGCATCCTGGCAAACCGGACAAAAATCATTGCTGTTGCGGCTGTACATGATGCAATCGAGGTATGGGCGGTACATTCCATATTGCAGGTAGCCTCCGCCTTCATAAGCCCCGACTTTCCCTTTGTATTTTTCCTGCTCAATCATTTTTGTTTCGCCGTCGCGCTGGCGCATAAAAAGTGCTTCTACCTCTGATTCCGGAACTTTTGCGGCGCGCAGCTGTTTCCTTTCTTTTTGAATTTCCATACTGAAGGCATCAAATTCTTCCTTATTCCATGGAGTTGGAATGGGCGTGCCTTCCTTCACAAGATGTTTCCATTTGAGTTCGTCCGGATTGAAAAGTGCCGTAATATTTGCTTCCCATGGCTCCACTTTGGGGGGTTGCATTTCATACGACACAGCTGAAGTGTAATATTCATCGGCCAATGCCGCAAAATGATGTCCGAATTCGTGAATGAAAATATAATCGGAAAATTTATTATCGGTAGCAACCGTGGCATAAAGACGGTAAATCCCACCACCACCATAGGTTTTTTCATTCACCAGGATATACATAAACTCATAAGGCACATGCGATGCCGCATCGCGAACAGCGCGATTGTCGTAGGTCAGGGCATAGCGTTCCGAATCGAAAGCACTGTAACTCATGCTCAGGGGCGTACGCCGAAAAACGCCCGGGTGCGGTTTGTTCACTCCACTTTCGCCGGCAGGAGTTTCTACGGCACGCACGTTAAAATCATTTTTGCGCGATTTAAAAGGCTCTACTTTAAAAAGCTCTGCGGTTAAGCGTTCTATATCGGCATGGAATTTATTCATTTCTTCAGCGGTATAACCATCACCGAGAATGACGATATCCACTTTTTCCTGCGCAGGGCCATTGACCATTAAATCCCATGTTTCATATTCTTTGGGCAGCGGTGCGGGGTTCACTTTGCGTGATGCCGGATCAATTTCCGTGCGGTAAACTTCATTAAAATTATTTTTGCCGTCACGTTTTTTAATAATCAATGTCACCGGATTTTTTGGCCAGGGAAAACGCACACTTTCATGAAAGCTGCTCCATTCATTTTTTGCCTCCGGAATACTTTGCCATTCTCCAAACACGCTGGCAAAACCCCGGCTGTAGAGCAACTGATCCGTTTTGGCATCGTGCACTTCAAAAAAGTAGGGGCCAAAATTAAGCGGATCGGTCAGTTTCGTGGTGCTCCCCGCCCATGGGCCGTCATTCACAATGCGATCCATTGCAAAATGCTCTTCTCCGGCAGTGCCCGGATGAAAATAATCATAGCGCATGGTTTTATTTTCAAACCAGTCGTCGAAATTAATCTGTTGTGCCCAAATGCTTCCGCAAAGAAATAACAATAAGGCAGAAAGGGAAAAATGGCGTTTCATAGATGGTTGTTTAAATGGTTGAAAGGCAAAAATAAAGCTTTCACAGCAATATGGCCGCATACAATTTGTACTTTTGCTATAATCCAAACAACGAAAGAAAATGAAAAAAACACTTGACCTCCGCAGCGATACCGTAACCCGTCCTACAGCAGCAATGAAAGAAGCGATGATGCATGCGCCTGTTGGCGATGATGTTTTTGGGGAAGACCCGGGCGTAAATGAACTGGAAAAATTTGCAGCTGAATTATTTGGCATGGGCGGGGCACTTTTCTGTCCTTCGGGCACGATGACCAACCAAATTGCCATTCGCGTGCATTGCCGTCCGGGAGATGAAGTGATTTGCGATAAACTTTCGCACATTTATCATTATGAAGGCGGGGGAATTGCTTATAATTCAGGGGCATCCGTACGTTTACTGAACGGCGACCACGGACGATTTACCACTGAAGATGTTGCTGCCAACATCAATAATCCGGAAGACATCCATTTGCCACTGAGCCGGATGGTTTCAACAGAAAACACCTGCAACAAAGGCGGAGGAAGTATTTGGAGTTTTGATCAGTTCCTTCCCATTGCAGCGCTTTGCCAAAAAAACGGCCTGGCCTTTCATTTGGATGGCGCCCGGCTTTTTAATGCCCTTGTGGAAACCAATGAAAAACCAGAAGATTACGGGAAAGTTTTTGACAGCATCAGCATTTGCCTAAGCAAGGGACTGGGCGCGCCTATTGGTTCATTGCTTTTGGGCGATGAAGCATTTGTAAAAAAATCGCGCAGGGTCAGAAAAGTGATGGGCGGCGGTATGCGACAGGCAGGAAGTATTGCAGCCGCAGGACTCTATGCTTTGCAAAATCATGTGGAACGTTTGAAAGAAGATCATAAAAACGCACGTTTTTTGTCCGAAATTATTGGCAAAAGCCCGCTAATTTCAGAAATACTTCCCGTTGAAACCAATATTGTTGTTGCCCGCATCCATCCGGGAACGGATACTGCAAACCTCCTTTCAAAGCTTAAGGAAAATGGCATTTTGGCCGTTGGCTTTGGTGCCGGGGCAATCCGTTTTGTTACACATCTTGACTTCGATTCCAAGGACTTGAATGATTTCGAAGAACGATGGAATAAAACAATAGCCGTTTTATAGGCTCTTCAGGAGCAATCATTTGCTTTTTGTTCCCGGAGCATTATTCCGTAAAAAAAACTGTCCATAGGCACGCGGTTTCAGAAAAATTCGTAATTTGTTTGAGTTTTCTGAAATCTAAAAAACCTTGAGATATGCGGATCGGAATCAATGCTAAGCTTTTATTCTACATTCTACTGGTTATCGTTCTGATTTTCACTGTTACGATCGCCATTGTTTCCTTCAACAACCACGAAAAATCCTTACGCAGTGCGGTGGAGATGTCGCATTCCATGGCGCAGGAATACTCCAATCAGGCCGAAATAAACCTCAATGAGTATATGGACGCCTCGCGCCTGCTGGCACAGCAAATGGAGGATTTTAAGAAAATACCGGTACAATACCGCCGGTCGCTTTTCGCCAATATGATGCAGCAGGTTTTGCGCAAAAACGAAAATTTTATTGGTGTTTGGACCATCTGGCTGCCCGCCACCATAGATGATCTGGACGAAAAATACATTAACACCCCCGGCAGTACCCGATTGGGCAATTTTTCGCATACTTATTTTCGCGAGGGAGACCAAATAAAGCTGGAACTGAACGATCCCAACACCATTCTTTTCAAAAGCGACTATTTTACCATTCCGCAAAACAGCCTCAAAGAAACACTGCTCGATCCTTATTATTATTCCTATAGCGAAAAAACTGATCAGGTACTGCAAACCAATCTGATTACACCCATCATTGTTGACGGGGAATTTCAAGGCATTGTTGGTGTTGATGCCCCATTGACCAATTTTCAGGAATGGGCAGAAAAAATAAAGCCATTTGGTACAGGATATACCGTGATGTTATCTGCCGATGGTCAAGTAGTTGCCGGCCCTGATGCCTCGCTCCTGGGCAAGAAAGTGGAAGAGCTTTATCCGGAGTTTTCCAGAGACAATGACCTTCTTAACAGCATAAAAAAAGGCAAAGATTTTTCTTTTAAAGCAATTGATCCCTTTCTGGGTGGTGAATCTTATTTTTTCTTCGCACCTTTAAACTCAGGAAATGCACCGCAAACCTGGACCATTGGCGTTGTTGTGCCGATGAAAACCATACGCGCGCAAGCCAACGAAGGTTTATGGCTCACAATAATCATTGGTTTGGTTGGCCTGATCCTCCTTACGCTTGTCATCATCTGGGTTTCCTCCCGCATTACCCGCCCGCTTATTACCACAACCCGCGTTTTGAAGCAAATGGCACGTGGAGAGGTCGATTCCGTTTCTGAACTTCGTATTTTATCGCAGGATGAAATTGGCGATATGACGCGCGCACTAAATTCATTGGCACAGAGCATAAAAAACAGCGCACGATTTGCCGTAGCTATTGGCCAGGGCAAGCTGGAAGAAAAATACAGACCCGTCAGCAAAAACGATTTGCTGGGCAATTCTTTGGTGAAGATGCAGCAAAACCTGCTGAAGCTCAATACGGAAATCAACAAAAACGCCTGGTTGCAGGAGTCGTTGGTAGAGCTGGCCGACATTATGCGCGGGCAAAAAGAAATCCGGCAACTGGCCAACGACCTCATCCGCATCATTGCTGAAAAAGCCAATGCACAGGCCGGAGCCATTTATTTAATGGATACAGAAAGCAACACATTAAAACTCACAGGCTCCTATGCTTTTAGCACAAGGAAAAGCAATGCCAGCACATTTAAAGTGGGCGAAGGATTGGTTGGACAAGCTGCCCTGGAAAACAAAAGCATTGAGTTTGAAAACGTTCCCGGCGATTTTATTTATATCCAAAGCGGCCTTTCCGAAGGAGAAGCGCCATCCGTATTCATCCAGCCCTGCTCATTTGACGGAAAAGTAGCTGCTGTGATTGAACTTGCAAGCGTACGCCCTTTTGAACCGCATATCAAACAAATGCTCGACCGCACCGAAGAAAGTGTAGCAATAGCTGTGAACTCGCTGATTGTGCATTTAGAAATGGAGAAACTGCTCAATAAAACCCAGGAGCAGGCAGAAGAACTACGCGTACAGCAGGAAGAACTCAAAGAATCGAATGAAGAACTTGAACAGCAAACCAGGACGCTACGCGAATCCGAAGAAAAACTACAGATACAGCAGGAAGAACTTCGGGTAGCCAACGAAGAACTTCAGGAAAAAACAGACCACCTGCAAGCACAACGCAAAGAAACCGAATTAAAAAACGAAATGCTCGAAAAAGCCGGCAAGGAACTGGAAATCAAAGCGGCTGAGCTGGAACAAGCCAGCAAATACAAATCCGAATTCCTGGCCAATATGTCGCACGAACTGCGCACGCCGCTCAACAGCCTTTTGATCCTCTCCAAAAACCTGGCCGACAATAAAAAAGGCAATCTGAATGCTGATCAGGTCGAATCGGCAGAAATTATTTACAACAGCGGAAACGAACTGCTTACCCTGATCAACGATATTCTCGACCTTTCAAAAATTGAAGCCGGCAAGATGGACATTACCATTGAAGATGTCGATCCGCACGAAATTGCCGATTATACGCGCATGCATTTCCGGCACATGGTCGAAAACAAAAAGCTGGAATTCATTATTGATGTGCATCCACAAACCGGCGACAGCCTGCATACCGACAGGCAACGACTGGAGCAGGTCATCAAAAACCTGATGAGCAATGCTATAAAATTTACACATCAGGGCAGCATTACCTTTAAAATTGAGCCAATGGCGGCCTCGGGGAATTTCCAGAACCCCAATTTGCGCCAGAACGGCGGAATCTGTTTTAGTATTATCGACACCGGAATTGGCATTAAGGAAGAAAAACGCAAAGCCATTTTTGAAGCCTTCCAGCAAGCAGATGGCAGCACATCGCGCAAATACGGCGGAACCGGCCTGGGGCTTTCAATCAGCCGTGAAATAGCCCGACTGCTAAACGGTGAAATCCGCGTGGAAAGCGAGTACGGCAAAGGTTCCCGTTTCTCCATCATACTGCCTATGGGCGAAGGTGAAGCCATCACAAGCCCTGTGCCGGCAACAAATGAAACCAAAAAAGATATCACATATTCAGCACCTCCGGCACAAGGAAATCCCGCCGAAGGTCAAAATAATACCAAAGTTGAATTCTCAGAACCTGTTGTTATTGTGGAAGATGACCGCGATAAGATCCAGCAGGGCGATACAGTAATCCTTCTTGTTGAAGACGATCCCAATTTTGCAAAAATACTTTATCAGCAAGCCAAAAACCGAAATTTCAAAGGTATTGTCTGCGGGAGTGGCGAAGACGCCATCACCATGGCCGAGCGCATCAAACCCGATGCAGTGGTGCTGGACATCCATTTGCCCGGGATGAGCGGCTGGCAGGTACTCGACCATTTTAAAAACAGCGCCGAACTCCGCCATATTCCCGTGCATATGATGTCGGGTTATGAACGCAATATCGATGCACTGAAAAAAGGAGCAATTGGCTATCTGACCAAGCCAATCAAAAACGAAGAGCTGGAATCTGCTTTTGATAAACTTGAGGATTTTATCCAGAAAAAAATGAGCAGCCTGCTTTTGGTAGAAGATGATGCCAACCTACGCAGGAGCATCAAAAAAATTATTGGGGAAACCGACATCAGCATTACCGACGCAGGCAGTGGCAAGGAAGCCATGGAAGCACTCAAAACCACAAACTTCGACTGCATGATCCTCGATCTTGGCCTGCCCGATATGACCGGTTTCGAACTGCTTAAAAAGCTCAATAAAGAAATTAAGCCCCCGCTGCCGCCCATTATCGTCTATACCGGCAGGGAACTCAGCAAAGAGGAAAACTTTGAACTTCAGAAATATACCGATTCCATTATCATTAAAGGCGTAAAATCGGAAGACCGTTTGGTTGATGAAACAGCCCTCTTCCTGCACCGTATGGTCAATAAATTGCCCGCACATCAGCAGGAAATGATCAGTATGCTGCATGATGAAGACCAAATATTCGCCAACAAAAAGGTAATGATTGTTGATGATGATATGCGCAATGTGATTGCCCTGACAAAAGTGCTTGAGGACAAACAAATTGAAATTACAGCCGCAGAAAACGGAGAAAAAGCACTGCAATTGCTCGACGACGAAAAAGGCATTGACCTTGTCCTTATGGACATTATGATGCCCGTAATGGACGGCTACGAGACAATTTCCCGCATCCGCAAAAACCTGAAGCACAAAAACCTTCCCATCATTGCCCTAACGGCAAAAGCGATGAAGGAAGACCGGTCGAAATGTATTAATGCCGGAGCCAACGACTATATTACCAAGCCAGTTAACATCGAAAAGCTGCTCACTTTAATGAGAGTATGGCTCTATTCATAAGCACATTATGGAAGCAAAACCCAAGATACTTATTGTTGACGATAAACTTCAGAACCTCATTGCCCTGGAGCGGCTTCTCGAAGGTTTTGATGTGGAATTCATCAGGGCTACCAGCGGAAACGAAGCCATTGCACGCGTAATGAACCACGAATTTGCACTGGCCATAGTGGATATTCAGATGCCTGATATGGACGGTTACGAAACCGTGGAACTGATGCGCCAGATCAAAAAATCGCGCTATTTGCCCGTTATTTTCGTTTCAGCAATTTACAAGGAAGATTTCCACATCATCAAAGGAATTGAAACAGGTGCGGTGGATTTTATCTCAAAGCCTATTGAACAAAGGATACTACGCGGAAAAGTCAAGGTTTTTCTGGAACTTTATATGCAGAAACGTGAGCTCGCCCGCCTTGTAAAAGAAAAAGAAAAAATCAACAAGCAGCTTCAGGATGCCAAAGAGCGCGCCGAAGAAGCCACACAAGCCAAAAGCCTTTTTCTGGCCAATATGAGCCACGAAATCAGGACTCCTATGAACGGTATTATTGGAATGACCGACATCCTGGGGCAGACCGGGCTCGACAAGGAACAAAAAGACTACCTCAACATTATTCAGGTTTCGAGCCATAACCTGCTGCGGATTATTAACGATATCCTCGATTTTTCAAAAATTGAATCCGCTCAAATTGAGCTCGAAAGCCAGACATTCAACTTATGGAGACAACTGCAGGAATCCATACAGCTATTGCAGGTAACGAATCGGAAAAACCGGGTAGTGGTTAGCCTTGAAATCGAACCCGATGTCCCCGAATTTGTTATTGGTGATGCTTTGCGATTGAAGCAAGTCATTATAAATCTGGTCAATAATGCCCTGAAATTTACCGAGCAGGGAAGCGTAAAGCTGAAAGTCAAAAAACACCGCGAAGGGGATGAAACCCTCAAACTTCTTTTCGAGATTATTGATACCGGCATTGGCATCAGCGAGGAAGCACGCAAAAAGCTGTTCCGCTCCTTCTCACAGGCAGACGCCTCTACTACGCGCAAATACGGCGGAACAGGTTTGGGGCTGGCCATTTCCAAAAGCCTCTGCCATTTGATGGATGGCGAAATTGGCGTGGAAAGCGAAGAAGGAAAAGGCTCCAATTTTTGGTTTACAGCTCTTTTTCAGAAAAATGACGGAGCAAAACCAATGGAAAATAAAAAAGAGGAAAAAGACAATATACCGGCACGCCCCCTGAAAATCCTGCTTGCGGAAGACAATGAAATCAACCAAAAAGTAGCCACCGTAAACCTCAAAAAATATGGCCATGAAGTGGATCTGGCCAAAAACGGTGTAGAAGCTTTTGACCTTTTTACACGCGAACTCTACGACCTTATTTTGATGGATGTGCAAATGCCCGAAATGGACGGCATTGATGCCACACTGAAAATCAGGGCCTATGAGCTCGACAATGATAAAAAACCCATCCGCATTATTGCCATGACCGCCAATACCATGGAAAGCGACAAAGAAAAATGCCTGGAAGCCGGAATGGACGATTTTATCGGAAAGCCTTTTAAAATGAACGATTTATTGGAAAAGTTAGGACAGTAATCAAATGAAACAAGCGAAAGATTATAATTGGTCAGATAAATGCATCCTCATTGCCGAGGACTCCGAACCCAGTGTACTGTATTTCAGGGCAGCGCTCAAAAACACCAAAGCCCGCCTGCTTTTTGCTCAAAACGGACTGGAAGCCATACGCTTATTCCGGGAAAATCCGCATATCGACCTTGTTTTGATGGATTTGGATATGCCCATTTTAAACGGCCTGGATGCAGCAAAACAAATCCGGAGATACAAAGCAGAAGCCATCATTATTGCACAAACGGCACATGTATATCCCGGCGATTTTAAAGATAGCCGCGATGCGGGCTGCGATGAATTTATGCCCAAACCAATTCCTTTGGAACTGCTGTACACAACCATAGAACGATACCTTAAATCAGGAGAAAGATAAAAAATTACGCTACGGTGATTTTTTGAATTCCGTTCAGGCAACGGATATGCCCGGACTCCTTCTTGGCAGCCCAAAGCGCAAAATTGGCCATCACCCCTTTTTGTCCATAGGAACGGGGATGATAGATATGATATACGATGGCTTTATTTTTCATTTGCTTGCGGATCAGCCCATTTTGTTCCAAACGCCAGCCAATGTCATTATCCTCACCAACACCGGGATATTGATAATCTTCATCATAGCCATTTACTTCGAGAAGGTGTTTTTTCAGGATGCCCCAGTTTGCACCCAGCAAAGGGCGTATTTTTAAGGAAACCGGGAAATACGGATTGTAAATGGCTTCCTTTTTCTTTCCCGAATCCGAGAATAAAACACAGAAAAAACGCAGCCGTCTCAGGCTTTCCTGCTGCATCAATTTTGTGCTGAATTTCTTCCCAAGCATCACCCTGCGGCCAATCAGAATGCGGTTTTCCTCCATATTGCGCAAATATTCTTTCACAAAATGCCGGTGCGGTATGCAGTCGCCATCAATAAACGCACAGGCGTCGAAGCTGCTTGCCCCTATGGCTCTGTTGAGCATTTGGTTTTTGCGGAAGCCCTCATCTTGTTGCTGAAAAATATGCCGTATAATGAAATCATAATCCGCGGAATGCGCTTTTAGAAAATCTTTGGTTTCCTCGTTGGCATCATCTTCGGAGAGGATTACTTCAAAATCCATGCACGACTGCCGGTTCAATGCTTTGAGGATAAGGCGGAGATTGGGCAGTGCTTTATAGTAGGATATGATGAGGCTTAATTTCATGTTTGCGCATTGAGGGGTCAAAATTATGGAAATTAAAACTTCTTAAAAAACTCTGGTTATAATTCCCGTTCAAATATTAAAATTTCTTCATTCTGAGCCATAAGGCCAAAATTTAATTTTCGCAGAAGGGCTACGGAGGCAATATTATCTTTATGGGTTTTCGCCTGCAATACTTTGGCCAAATGATGATCACGCAACCAACTCAATACGGCATTTATTGCTTCAAACATTAAACCGCGATTTCTAAATTCTTCCTTAATTCCGTAGCCAATTTCAACAACACCCTTATTATCGGGAGGCCCCATAAAGCAAAAATCACCTGCCAAAAACATTTCATCCTTTAAAACAATACTCCATAGGCTCTGAAATTCAATATCATCAGGAGAATCAATTAAGCGGGGCAAAATTTGCTTTTCAATAGCCTCACGAAGTTCGGCATCAATGTAGCTCGAAGATTTTTTAAGCCCCAGCTGCTCCTCAAAAACACCATCCTCCTGCACGTAAAGCTCCAATTGTCCCCTCTTCAGTGGGAAAAGCATCAAGCGTTCTGTTGTTATCATTGCATACATATTAGTATAATGGTAAATTTACTGCCATTTTTCCAAACCGGACACACAAACTGATAAAAACGTTTCTATTGGGAATTTCGTGGAAAGAAAAACTGATAAATCTCCTACAGATTCCTATTTATATTTTTTCCTGAAAATCCGTGTAGTACTATTCCTAAAAGAGAAATTAAATGTACTATCTTTGTAAAAAGGAAAAATAAGAAATAGATATGAGCATAAAAAAAAAGTTTTTAGATAAACTTAAAGACTTTTCAAAAGAGCTAACTGTGTATGTTTCAGATAAAGTTGGCGATTGGAAAGTGAAGGGGTTTATCGACATTGAAAAGAATATCTACACTATTTCATCAGACACCAAAATAATCTCCAAAATTCTTGAAATTCAACTTTTCCCAAAATTCCAAGAATTTGCAGACCAAAACGGATACGAAATAGTTCTTGCTGAAATGCAAAATTGGTATCCTGATTTATCCTTCGTGAATAAAAAAAATCCGAAAATTAAATTTGCGGTCGATATAAAAACGACTTATCGCTTAGATGACTATGATGGATTTTGCAACGGATTTACACTTGGTTCTCACGGAGAATATTTCAGAAAGAGAACAAGCTCAAAAAACATCCAATTTCCTTACGCTGAATACACCTCTCATATTTGCTTGGGAATTTTATACTCAAGAGCATTATCTTCCGACATTGACGAAACTAAAATTCTCAAAATAAACAATTTAGATAAAATTACTTCTGTAATTAAAGACCTTGTTTTCTTCGCCGAAGAAAAATGGAAAATTTCAAGCGACAAAGGTGGCAGCGGGAATACCGCAAATATAGGAAGCATTCAATATATTGACGATATTCTTAAAGGGAATGGTGTATTCAAAAATCTTGGAGAAAAAGTATTTGACGAATATTGGATAAATCAAGGTGTTCTAAAAGTCCCTGACCCAAATAAAAAAGGCAGCTTTAAAAAGTTGTCCAAATTAACAGAGTTTCTTGAATTTAAAGGATTGAACACAACGAAAATCAATCCAATGAGACCAAAACGAAAAACCGAAAAATGAAAATATTTGTCCCACCAATTAAATCCCAAGGAATCAAAACCAAACTTGTTGAATGGATTGCCACGAACGTAAAAGACTTAGATTTTGAGCGCTGGGTAGAACCGTTTATGGGAACCGGTGTAGTCGCTTTTAATGTTCGCCCCAAGAAAGCATTACTATGTGATAGTAATCCACATTTAATAAATTTTTATAAGGCCATTCAGAATAAAGAAATAACTAGTGGATTAGTAAAGAAATTTTTAACTGAAGAAGGGGAAAAATTATTAGAAACCAATGGGGAGCATTATTATGTTGTTAGAGATAGATTTAATGAATCTGGTAATTCTTATGATTTTTTATTCTTAAGTCGTTCGTGCTTTAACGGTATGATGCGGTTTAATAAAAAAGGAGGCTTTAATGTCCCATTTTGTAAAAAACCAAATCGCTTCGCACAGGCATTGATTACCAAAATCACAAATCAAGTTGAGAACATATCGCAAATTATTGAACTTGGCGATTATGAATTTAAACACCAAGATTTTAAACGGACTCTATCAGAGTTAAAAAAAACTGATTTGGTTTATTCTGACCCACCATACATAGGAAGACATGTTGACTATTTTGACAGCTGGTCAGAAGAAGAAGAAATAATCTTGAATAATGGTCTAAAATCCTCAAACTGTAAATTCATTTTATCAACTTGGTTGAGCAACAAATACAGAACAAACGATTATGTGTTTTCCGTTTGGAAAAACTGTTTTGTTGCTACAAAAGAACACTTTTATCATGTCGGTGGAAAAGAAACAAACCGCAATGCGGTTTATGAAGCTCTTTTATCAAATATAGGATTAAAAGATAGCATTTCAAATTTGGAAATGAAATCAAGAATTGAATCCGATAAATCGCAATTAACAACCAAGAAAAAGAAATATAAAGTCCCCGAACAACTATCATTAGCATTGGAAGAAGAACAAAAACGGCTATTCGAATAGTTTGGTTACTTCGCATTAACCACCACTGCGTTCATCCTTTTATCTTGAATAACCACCGGATATTTTAACTCAGGAACAATTAAGCATTCTCCAAAAACCTGAAAAACTAATTTACGATATCCCTCCAAACATTAAAAAGAGAATCACGCTAATTAAAAAATCGCTAATTTTCTTAAATAGCCGAACTCTTATTTAAGAAAACAGCGGAATTCTTAAATAAGGGTGAATATTGCTAATACTCATCCCAGCTCTTGATCTGCAAATCGGCAACATCCAGGGTGCAAAAAGCATAGATAAAAGCGCTCGCCAAACGGGCATTGGTAATCAGGGGCACATTAAAGTCAATAGCTGAGCGGCGGATGGTATAATCGTTATTCAGCTCATCCGGATCGTGGTTTTTGGGAATATTCACCACCAGGTCGATCATTCCGCTTTTGATATATTCCAGTGCGTTGGGCTGTTTTTGCTCATCGGGCCAATGCAGGGCTGTGGATTCAATACCATTGAGTTCCAGAAACTGCGCCGTGCCTTTCGTGGCAAAAAGGTTATAGCCTTTCCCGATCAACATTCGGCATGATTTCAGCAGCTCCACTTTCGATTTCATGGGACCGGTGCTCAGGAAAATATTTTTCTTTGGCACATTATAGCCCACCGAAAGCATAGCTTTAAGCACCGCTTCGTAATAACTATCGCCCAGGCAGCCCACTTCACCGGTTGAGGACATGTCCACGCCCAGCACCGGATCGGCTTTTGCCAGCCTTGCAAAACTAAACTGCGGCGCTTTTACTCCGATGTATTCCAAATCGAAAATAGATTTATTCGGTTTCTGCACCTGTTTCCCGAGCATCACCTTTGTGGCCAGCTCGATAAAATTCACCTTCAAAACCTTGGAAACAAAAGGGAAACTGCGCGAAGCCCGGAGGTTGCACTCAATCACTTTGATATCATTGTCTTTGGCCAGGAACTGCATATTGAAAGGGCCGGAAATATTCAGCGCTTTAGCAATATCCCTGCTGATGCGCTTGATGCGGCGCACGGTTTCAAATAAATTTTTTGCGGCGGAAAAACCATAGTAGCATCGCCCGAATGCACTCCGGCAAATTCGATATGTTCCGAAAGGGCATAACTGATAATTTCGCCATCTTTGGCCACAGCATCGATCTCGATTTCTTTAGCTTCTTCAATAAATTCGGTCACCACAACGGGATGTTGTTTGGAAACTTTTGTGGCCAGATCCAGAAAATGTTCGAGTTCCTGTTTATTGGAAACCACATTCATGGCCGCACCGGAAAGCACATAGGAAGGCCGGATCAATAGGGGAAAGCCAACAGTATCGGCAAAATCGTAAATATCTTCGATTGTGCTCAACTCTTTCCAGCGTGGCTGATCAATTCCCAGAACATCCAGCATTTGGGAAAATTTATGGCGGTCTTCTGCCCGGTCGATAGATTCGGGGCTGGTTCCTAAAACAGGCACATCACAGGCATGGAGCCTCATGGCCAAAGTATTGGGGATCTGCCCTCCGGTGGAAACCACAACGCCTTTGGGATTTTCCAGTTCCACGATATCCAAAACACGCTCCAGCGAAAGCTCATCAAAATACAAGCGGTCGCAGCTGTCATAATCTGTGCTTACTGTTTCCGGATTATAATTGATCATAATGGAGCGCAAACCTTCTTTCCGGATAGTATTAAGCGCACTTACTCCGCACCAATCGAACTCTACAGAGCTGCCAATGCGGTAGGCTCCCGAACCCAAAACGGCAACAGATTTTCCATCTTCCTCAAAATCAATATCATGATAAGTACCCGAATAAGTCAGATAGAGATAGTTGGTTTGAGCGGGATATTCGGCAGCAAGGGTATCAATCTGTTTTACATATGGCACAACAGACTTTCCTTTCCGGTAATTTCGGACTGTAAGCAGGTCATTATCAATATCTTTCAGTTCACTTTTGAGCACAAGGCGTGCGATCTGGAAATCAGAAAAACCCCGGATTTTTGCTTCCAGCAGCAATTCCCGATCAAGTTCTTCCAGAGTGTTTTTTGCAAGCAGTTGGTTTTTCAAATAGATGATATTCTGGAGACGCAGCAAAAACCAGCGGTCGATGCGTGTTATTTTATGAATTTCCTCCAGCGACAAGCCTTTATCCAGCGCCACCTGAAGGGCAAAAATCCGCATATCGGTAGGCTTTTCCAGCTCTTCCCATATATTGTCAAATGCCAGCTCACGATTGCCTACAAATCCGTGCATCCCCTGCCCGATCATGCGCAAACCTTTCTGGATGGCCTCCTCAAAATTTTTCCCAATGCTCATTACTTCGCCCACGCTTTTCATACTGCTGCCGATCAGACGCGAAACGCCATCAAATTTTCCCAGATCCCAACGCGGGATTTTGCAGACCACATAATCTAGTGCCGGCTCAAAAAAGGCTGTGGTCGTTTTGGTAACCGAATTTTTTAGCTCATGAAGGCCGTAACCCAAACCAAGTTTTGCAGCAACAAAAGCCAAAGGGTAACCCGTTGCTTTGGATGCCAGGGCACTGGAACGCGACAGGCGCGCATTTACTTCAATAACCCGGTAATCTTCCGAATCCGGATCCAGGGCATACTGCACATTGCACTCGCCCACAATGCCGGTATGGCGTATGATTTTTATGGCCAGCTCACGCAATTTATGGTATTCGTTATTGCTCAGCGTTTGCGATGGCGCTACCACAATGCTTTCACCGGTATGGATTCCCAGCGGATCAAAATTTTCCATATTGCAAACCGTGATGCAATTATCGAAACGGTCGCGCACCACTTCATACTCAACCTCTTTCCATCCTTTGAGCGATTCTTCAACAAGAACCTGTGGACTGTAGGAAAAAGCGGTATCGCAAAGCCTCCTTAGTTCCTCTTCATCATGGGCAAACCCGCTTCCCAGGCCGCCCAGCGCATAGGCAGCGCGGATAATCAGGGGATAGCCAATCTTATTCGCAGCATCCACGGCATCACTTACCGTATTCACTGCAAAACTGCGGGCTGTTTTTACATCAATTTCATTGAGATGCTGCACAAACAAATCACGATCCTCGGTGATTTTAATGGCCTGAACCGGTGTTCCCAATACTTCTACGCCATATTTTTTAAAAACACCTTTATCAAATAATTCGGTGCCGCAATTCAAAGCCGTTTGCCCTCCAAAAGAAAGCAAAACTCCCTGCGGACGTTCTTTAGCAATGATGCGTTCCACAAAACCGGCCTGTAAAGGCAAAAAATACACCTTATCGGCAATATCCTCCGAAGTTTGCACCGTCGCAATATTCGGATTCACCAAAACGGTTTCAATGCCTTCTTCGGCGAGAGCTTTCAAAGCTTGCGAACCGGAATAATCAAATTCTCCGGCCTCCCCTATTTTTAAAGCGCCGGAACCCAGGACAATCACCTTCTTGATATCTTTCTTCATCCTTCCCTGAATTATATTTTTATGCATGCTGACGGTCGATTAACTCAATAAAACGTTCAAAGAGAAAAGCTGTATCCGTTGGGCCGCCACTGGCTTCGGGATGAAACTGTGTGGCAAAAACCGGCTTGTTTGTATGGATAATCCCTTCGCAGCTAGCATCGTTCAGGTTCAGGAAATACGGTTTCCAATCTGCCGGCAGGCCTTTATGATCCACAGCAAAACCATGGTTTTGGCTGGTAACATAAGATTTCCGGGTATCGACTTCTATTACAGGCTGATTATGGCTTCGGTGGCCATATTTCAATTTATAGGTTTTTGCGCCCACAGCAATGCCCAGCAATTGACTTCCCAGGCAAATTCCAAATATAGGCTTGTCTTTTTGGAGGGCTTTTTTAAGATAACCGATGGCGGGTGTACAAATAGCCGGATCGCCTGGGCCATTGCTGATAAACAGCCCGTCATAATCATCATCAAGATAATCGTAATCCCAGGGCACGCGGATGACCGTAACATCATAGCGCAAAAGCGAACGAATGATGTTGTTTTTCACACCGCAATCCACCAGCATAATTTTGTAGCGACCAGAACCGTAAATGATTTTTTCTTTAGTGCTCACCAAATCCACCAGATTGTCCTTATTGGGATCGTACCAGGATATTTCCTCCTCACCGATGATGATCTTGGCCAGCATACTGCCATGTTCTCTAAGAATTTTTGTTAAAGCCCGTGTATCCAAACCGAAAATGGCCGGAACTTTTTGCTCTTCCAGCCATTGTCCCAGGCTTTTCTCCGCATTCCAATGGCTGTAAGCACCCGAATAGTCAGAAATTACCAAGGCACTCACCTGCACTTTGTCCGATTCAAAAAAGCGGAACATTTCATTTTCCACACCACTGCCCGGCACACCGTAATTCCCAATCAAAGGATAAGTTGCTACCAGAATCTGCCCTTTATAGGAAGGGTCGGTCAGGCTTTCAGGATAGCCTGTCATGGCCGTATTAAAGACAATTTCACCAGCTACAGAGGATTCGTAACCAAAGGAAAAAGCGGGAAATTCCATCCCGTTTTCAAGAACTAATTTTGCATCTCTCACGTTTTCCATCGCTCCACATTTCGTTGCAAACAAAAGCCCGGCATTATACCAGGCTCCTAAATTTTATGCAAAATTAGATTATTTTTATGAATCATTATGCGGAATCCGGAAAAATATACCCAATTTATCGCATATAATTGCATTTCATTTTCAGCAAAGCAGGGTTAAAACACTCATTTTCCATAGTTTTGACCAGCAAAAATACGGCTGTAATTTAAATATAGGTTGATTCACAGCTCAATGAACAATGGATTAGATAATCAAAGATCATCGAACTACGACCCACCTATTATACAAACCACTCATTTACATGAGTTTATAAGGAAATTTAGATTTTTCCCGGCAACACTCTGCTTTGTGTTTTGGTCGAAATGAACGTTTTTTTTGTCAGGAAGCAGGGTTAGGGCAGATAGCGGACGCGGAACGCCGCTATCTGCCCTAACCCTGCAAAATAACCGTTAAGATGGTCATTTCCATGGAGGTTTATGCCTGAAAGGCATTGCCGACTGAGAAATCTATAGGCTTTGGTTGAATAAAACTTATAATCTTAACAATCATCCGTTATTTAGAATACAGCCAAAAACACTTACAGATATTAATCCTTGAATGCAGGAGTACCTTGCCGGAGCGCATTTCAGATATCACGAACAGCAAGCTTCCGAAAGAGATCAATTTTAGGGGCGCGATGCATCCCTCTCCTGATTGTTTTGATATCCTATGCGAATCCCAAAAAACAATTGCCAAAACAGAATTCACGCCCAAAATCTGGACAAAATTTGATTCGGTACTAAATTTTTAGTAATATTGTATGGTCAATCTGCAAAAACTGAACCTATGGTTAACAAGCAAGAACTGGATGCCACCTATGGTGAATATGGCAATGAATTCATGCTCGAGATTATGAATATTTTTATCAGTGAGTTTGATGGAAAAATGGAAATCATTGAACGCGCAGTCAAAGAACGTGATATGGTTACTTTGCAAGCTGTTTCTCATCCGCTTAAAGGGAATATTGGCCAGTTTATGGACCATGAAGCCCATATGATCGCAACAGAGTTAAACGAGAAAGCCAAAAAAGATGACCAAAGCAATCTGGATGAAGTTTTTGCACGTTTTAAAGAAGCGGCTACTGCAACGAATGAACAGCTCAAAGAACTTAGAAAACATTACGAGTAATATTTTGATTGCCCCTCAAAAAATCCTGCATTATTGATTTTATGCGGGATTTTTTGTTTTCGCAGAAATCTGGAATTGAAAAGCCGAAGTATAATTCTGATCGTTTTAATAAAAAAAAGGGCTTTTCAAAAATGCCAAAACATTGGAAAAGCCCTTTTTTATGTGTTTTCAGGTATTCTTAAACTACTTCACAACAAGCACTTTTTCTACGGTTCTCTTCCCGGAAGCCGTTTCCAGCGCCAGGAAATATAAACCTTCGGAAATGCTTTCTGCATGAAGCGCAATGGAATGATTGCCGGCAGAGAGCATGCCATCAAAAATGTGCGCCACAAAAACGCCTTTGTTGTTGTATAAGTCAAGGCTCATATGCTCATTGCTCTTCATGTTCAGCTGAATTTGAGCAATGTTGCGCGCCGGATTTGGATTGATGCTGAACTCTGGAAGCGTTTGCTGTTCGCGGATTCCTATAATCAGATCCAGATCTACCTGAATGATAACCTTATGCATACCTGCTTCTGTTTCTATCATTAGGCTGTCGTAAGCAATGTTCACCATACTTTCAACAGCAATAGGAGCTCTTACCAGATATTCTTCCTCGCTGTTGCCCGGCATCCAGAAGTTCGTGCTTTCATGATTCTCTATCCAAAACATTTGCCCCTCAGACAGGTAGGGAAGATCTGTTATCTCCAGTGAATCCGGACAAGGGTTGGTCATGGTAAAAATGCGGCCTTCGTAAATAGATTCTTCTGTAAGGAATTTCAGCGTATCCGGTGCAATAAGTACATCGCGGTAGAGCGCCAGTGGATCAAGGGCGATAACCAGCTTTTGGGTACTCAGTTCTGACGTAACCAAAATGCTGTCGTAGGCCATTTCGGTTGTTGTTGGCCATGGATCAAGTGCGCTGGGTTTTACGGTAAGTTCAATGCTGTCGCGCTTGGGAATGTAAGTAGGCAAATCAATCGTCCAGGGATCAATGGCCCAGGCAAAAACATCATTTCCGCCTTCATGGTTTACGGCCAGCAGGTCGTGGTTCTGGATATCGCGGTTGGCGATGTAGAATGTTTTTCCGTTTTCGATGTCCTCGCGATTGCTAAACCAAATGGTATCAGGGTTCAGGCTCAGATCAGAAGGTTCTTTCACGTGGAAAGTAACCGACATGCTTAATTGGGGGTTCTCAGGATCGTTGGACTCAAAAATAATCCTGCCTGTATAATCGCCGGCTTCAAGATTAGTGGCATCCAAAGTATAATCCAGTGTCATTTCACCTTCAGGTTCAACAGTTCCGCTCATTGGATCAACAATTATCCAGTTTGCACGCTTACTTTGAGCAGCTAAAGTAAACTCAATATCCGTCATTTGTGCTCCGCCATCGCCATAATTATCTTCAATCCATAAAGACCAGCGGCCTTGCATGCTTTCGCCTTTAAATGCATCAGCTGTAATGCTGTAATTACCGCTTTGAAGTCCATTGGCAATACGGGCTTTCTTTCCTGAAGGCGCTTTCAGCCAAACGGAATTTTCAAAAGGATAATCATTAACGCTGTAACCGAAGCTGATATTCAGGCTGTTTACCCGTCCGGCAGTTTCAATGAGCACTTCACTGCTTTTGGCTTCCGTAAGCGTATTGCGTTCCCAGTTTTGCGGAGTATCGCTCAGATTAAACTGCATGACATCTTTGGCATCTTCTTCGATAATGGTGTTAAACGTAAGTTCGGAAGCACCCATATTGCTAACAGTTATTTCGCCGCCACATGTTGTGCCGACCAGGCAGGTACGGTTGATCATAAATGGCGATACAACAATGGTTGGGTATGTTGGAGCTCCAATGGAAAATTCGTGTGGATCAGCGGCACCAATAAAGGGATGGCGGGTTGTGCGTCCCGATTCATCGGCAGCATAAAGATAATAACGGACGGTGCTTCCGTTCGATGCTTGTGGTAAAGTAGCCGTATATTGGTCGTTTCCGGCAGAAGTTAAAGCTGTAGTTTGCCAGCTGCCGCCATTCACCTGATAAAACACGAGCACACTGTCGGGTTTCAGGCTTTGGCCGCTTAATGCTTTTATGGTACACTCAATATCAATAGGTTCGCCTTGCGGGATTTCGCCATAAACAACCTGGTGATACACATAAAGCATTTCCTTATCAGCCATTTCGTGGGTGCGGCAATGGAGTGCATCGGTGCTTTCCCAGCTGCCGTAAAAACCATTTACAGTATAGCCCGGCATGGCTTCTTCGTAAGTCTGAAGCGCATCGTCATCCCATTGGCTGTTGGTAATCGGAACATAAACTTTATTGTTCAGGATGAGCGAGTTACTGTATGGCTGGTCGTTGGGTGTATAAACCCTGATTACATTGAAATTGTAACCATAAGAGCAAACTTGTTCTGCCCAGTATGCGGCCATATCTTCCAGGTCGGCATATTGCGGGTGCGATGAGGGTACGGCACGGATCAGGATTTTATCCACATCGAGGAATTTGCCCCAGCAATCGATATGGTCGATATAGGTGTTGTTGGGATCGTCCACCACATGATAATCGGTAACACCAAGATAGTCATCCACGAGATTGTCCACCTGTTGTTGTGAGAGGGTTGGGTTTTCCTGCCACACCAAATCGGTGGAAGCGCCTTCGCTCATCCCGTCGCACATCCAGTTTCCACCGGTGTGGATCAGGTTCATGCCATACATGGGCACATCCATCATATCGGCCACGAAACCCGGAAGGTTATCGTCATTGGGACGCGGACGGTTGTAAGGAAAATCAACAATAGCAATTTCGTTGTTGCCATCGAGGATAAACCAGGGGCCGTAATCGCGGGTCCAGTATGAATCGGTAGGCGCATGCACGAAGTTACAGTTCTCCATGTTTACACCATTGCTTTGATACTGGCTGGTCACCATATTTTCTTCAATTTGGTCGGCCACAATTGTAGTAACCTGATCGCCCATGGATAATTCTTTGATGAGTGCAATAGGGATACCAAAAGGATAGCGCACCAAAACGCCTTTTTGCGGGGCAAACTCAGCAATGCTGTGCACCGGAGCGGGAGGCGGATCGGTTGGCGTGAAATCGCGGCCAATCAAATGGCGCATTTTTGCTTCCTCAGCCGTCATATGATGCTTCAGCCTGGAAGTGTTTTGGTATTTTTCAGTTTG
The DNA here is from genome assembly GCA_963662905.2 of Bacteroidales bacterium. Classification (GTDB taxonomy): domain Bacteria; phylum Bacteroidota; class Bacteroidia; order Bacteroidales; family WRLA01. The sequence goes on from CAXXFD010000001.1 coordinate 72,356, forward strand.
TGCCTGCGTCATCAAAGGAAGCAGGAAAAGAAGCAGAAAAGATGCGTAAAAATTTTTCATAAAAATCAAAGCCATTAGTTTTTTTTTAAAATTCAGGCGCTCAGCCAATTAATACAGTTTATTAATATATCATGCAATTACAAAAACCAGCCAGGCCCTCTAACATTCCCTTTAACGCCCAAAATTACTAATAATGAGCAGAAAAAAAGAAGCCGGCACTTAAAAATTATGTGAAAATATTGGGATGCTTGGCTGTTCGTAAAAATGACTAATTTTACAATCCAATAACAATTTACTATGGCGAGGATCAGAGTACAGAATTTTGGCCCGATAAAAGAAGGCTGTTTGGATAATGAAGGATGGATTGACATTAAAAAAGCCACCTTTTTTACGGGGAACCAGGGCAGCGGCAAAAGTACCCTTGCAAAACTGATATCCACTTTGCTTTGGATTGAGAAACAACTATATAGGGAGGGAAAGACAAAAACAGACTTTCATTATTCTTATTTTAAAAGCCTCTTTTCTTTCCATAATATCCGTAATTATTTTACTGCTAAAACTGTTATTGAATTTGAAGGTGATCTTTTGAGTTTTAAGACGGAAGGTCAAGAAATTAAAAAAGGAAGAACAGAGGACAAACAATATCTCTTGCCAAAAATTATGTATGTCCCCTCAGAACGAAATTTCCTGAGTACAATCAAAAATGCTTTTGATGTGAAAGGCATGCCTGAGAATTTATTTGCCTTTGCTGAAGAATTCCGCAAAGCGCAAAAAGCTTGTAAGGACGAAAATATTGACCTGGGAATTGCGGGGCATAAATACTTTTACGATTTTCAAAAGGATGAATCCTATATTAAAGGATCTGATTTTCAATTAAGACTATCCGAAGCTTCAAGTGGTTACCAATCATATTCGCCATTATTTGTTGTGACTAGATGGTTGTCAAAAATAATTTTACGAACTGGGAGGGATGATGATAAAAACCTGTTAAGCGTTAATCGGATTTTGGAGATGGCAGAAGAAACAAATCAAATAATGGATCATCCTTTGTGGACTGAAAAGGAAAAGCACGATAGGATTAAATCTGTTAGAAATAGATACTATCCGGGATGTTTCATAAACATCATCGAAGAGCCCGAGCAAAACCTATTCCCTTCATCGCAATGGGAAATGCTCAAGGAACTCATGTATTATGCCAATTATCAGGATCAAAATAAGCTTATTGTAACCACGCACAGCCCATACCTCATCAATTTTATTTCCATTATAGCCAAAGCATATTCTGTTTATCAATTAAACTTAAATAAGGAACAAAAGGAAAGGCTTCAAAAAATTGTTCCGGAACCCTCTGTCGTTCATCCCGAAGGCATAAGCATCTACGAATTCGATGAACATAACGGAACCATAAAAAAACTGCCCGATTATAAAGGCATTCCCTCCGATGATAATTACCTGAATAATGGCCTGGGAACGGCCAACGACCTTTTTGTTGAACTTCTGGAAATCGAAGAGGAATGTCAGTAGATTTTTTCAAAAATTGTTGCAAAACCACTTCCTCCAGCTTAGGTTTCGGGCTTTATGATGAGCCACATCCCGCCAAGGAACCTGCTTATATTGTGGAAACCAATGACAAGAAATGGGGCGCAGAAGTCAAAAACAGCAGTGGTGAAAGTATTGAATTTTATGCAGTTGACCATTGTGTGGAATTTCCTTTGGTAAATGGCAGAATGATGAAGCGTTGCGATGGACTGCTCAAAAAAAACAGGAAGCTTGTTTTTGTGGAACTGAAATCCAGCATGCGCGATGGCAGCAAATGGCTTAAAGAAGGCATAGAACAGCTAATCGTTTCTATTGAGCTGTTCAAACAACAACATCAAAACCAAAAATATGAACTGAAAGAAGCCTATGTCTGCAACAATCAAAAGCCACGTTTTAATTTGGGTCACGCTCAAAAAATTGAAGAATTTAAAGACCGCAGCGGAGGACTTATCCTGCGGCCAAAATATTTGATCGAACTCTAAGCATTATTCTTGAACAGCCTAAAACAATTCAATTCTTCTTCCCCAAAAAGCGCCCATTCCCGGCTATACCTAAAAATCAGTAAATTCAAGTCAAAGCCAATTCCATCCTCCCAAAACCACCCAATAAAGAACCAAACCCCTCTTTCCCACTTTAGTTCCCCGAGCGGCCTGTGATGAGCGCAGCCGAACCAAGCCGAGGGGCCACTTTCAACTTTCCCACTTTCCCACTTTCAACTTTCCCACTTTCGCACTCACGGTCCCCGAGCGAAGCCGAAGGGCCACTTTCCCACTTTCCCAAAAAATGAATTTGTGTTACCTGGCAATGATTTCACTATCTTTGTTTTTAAATAACCGAAAATGGAATCTGTAATAAAAAGAGGAGCTAAAAAGGATCAAATCCGATTGATTTTTGAAAGGCTCAGAAAAAAGAGATTGGCCAAAGTGCAAGATATAAGCAAGTACTGTGGTATTTTAGCCAGCAAAGAAGATCCTTTAGCATTACAAAAAAAGTGGCGGGATGAATGGTAATTCATTGTTTCTCGACACAAACATAGTCCTGTATTTTCTCAATGGAGATCGTACATTGATTCCTGTGCTGGAAGAAAAAGTTTTGTATGTTTCGTTTATCACGGACTTGGAGCTTTTGAGCTATTCCGGAATAACATCAGAGGACAGCAGAAAAATCAAATCATTCATTAATAATTGTACAGTTGTTGAGATGAATTCCGGGATAAAACATGATGTTATAAGCACCAGAAAAAAATATAACCTCAAGCTGCCTGATGCAATAATAGTTGGCTCTGCAATGCGTCTGGACATCCCTTTAATAAGTGCAGATAAAGGAATGAAAAAAGTCAATGAGATCGATTTTATTCACTATGAGGTTTCTGATTGAGACTGTTCAAAAACCTCATCCCCCCCAGCAACCAAAAACAAGAACATTATACCTAAGCCACTTTCCCACTTTAGGTCCCCGAGCGAAGCCGAGGGGCCACTTTCCAACTTTCCCACTTTCCAACTTTCCCACTCAAGGTCCCCGAGCGACCTGTGGTGAGCGCAGCCGAACCAAGCCGAGGGGCCACTTTCGCACTTTCAACTTTCGCACTTTCCCACTTTCCCACTTTCGCACTTTCGCACTTTCCCACTTTCGCACTTTCCCACTTTCCCACTTTCCCACTTAATGCAAAACCGCCTGCAAAACCTCCAACGATTTCAAACTGCCAAAACCCGGCACATGTATCACGAAATAATCAACAATATAATTTAACAAGTCCGCACGGCTCCGTCCGTTCATTTGTATTTCCCCGCAACGATCGTATTGCCGCTCCGACAAAAAATGCCATACCGAACTCAGAGGAGGCTCAATCACCGCTTTATGCCCAGGACGCACAGCGCTGCTGCAACCTTCGTACAAATCAATATAAAAAACATCGTCTTGCCTGTGCTTCATCGCGCATGCAAAACCAATCCGCTTCGAAAATTCCAATAAAAACGATAAATACGCATTATGGCATCTTTCCCTGCATTGATCAAACCACAGCAGAAATGCTTCGAGAAAGGCATACATTTCCTCATTGGCTTCGCTTTCGCGTATGCACTTTAAAATGATTTCGTTGAGTAGCATACGCACCGCGTTTTTACGCACATCCTCATCAAATCTGCCGCCCAAAGCGTTGATATTGCGTACATAATGCAAATCACGGCTTTTGCCTTCGGCGCAGTGCATATCCACTACCTGCAATGGCTGGAACAGTCCGGCTTTAAGCCGTGCTTTGGATTTGCGCACGCCACGCAAAATATAAGATTGCATGCCTTTTTCCTGAGTATAGCATTGCACCACCAGCGAGGATTCGCCGTATTTCACGCTGCGCATCACAATTGCGCGGGTATTGTAGCTCGCGGGCATCAGTAAGGGCTTATGCTGATATCGATATTGATGATAAAGTGCAGGCCGTGGCTCAGGCCGATGCGGTACAAAACAATCATCAAAAGTGCCAGCATCAGCCACAGGAAATTGGTACGCGTGCGGCTGCGGCTCTGCTTTGCGCCTATGCGTGGATGCGCACCGGCATTAAAAAACATCGGCACAATCAGCGCCAGAATGCTGAACAGCAAAATGGCATCATAAACGATGATATTGTGATGCTGTGGCGTTGCATTCGGGATTTTTATGGCCAGCAAAACAGCCGTACCGATAAGCCAGGGAATAATACCCTGACTCAGAATAAACCATGGCCGGTTGGATTTGCGTATGCGTGCCGACGAATTGGCCGTTTCGAGGAAAATCTGTGTGCTTTTAAAACCGATAAAAGCCATCAAAAACACAAAAACCAGGCTCATGAAAAACTTGGCAGCCGTAGGCAGGTACAGCCAGTTGGCCACATAGCCAAATCCCTGATCGGTGATGATGCCGGCTGTCCAGGCACCAAAAAACATATTGAAAGAATGGAAGCTCAGCCAAATCAGGAACAGCTTGACCATGCGGTTGGCCGGCTGACGCTTTCGCAGGAAATAACGGTAGTACAAAACGCCCAGCAATAAGGAAATCAAGGGCCCGGAAAGCGTAATGGCGATAATGCTGAAATCGGTCCATAACGGACTATTGTTGCCTACCGGAAACATCACTTCGTAATAGTATAAAACCGAATCGATCCCGAAATTTCCCGCGGTGACAATAACTGCCAGCTGATAAGAAAGATATACCAGAAGGTAGGCCAGCACATATAAAATTGTGCTGTTGAACACATAAGGGATGTAAGCCCTGGGATTCCAGTGGCGTTCTTTTTTTTCGGCAGCTTGCGGTTCACGGTCCGGTTGAAGCCATGGGTCGTAGGGCACATCCGTAAGGTAAAGCGTATAAAGCAGCTTGTTGATGTTGCGCTTCAATTTGCTCGCGCCGCCAATATCCTGCGATTTACGTTTTTTGGGTGCTTTATACTTTTTCTTTACGTCTTTATAGCGCTTCTCGGATTTTTGGCGCGCCTCCTGATGCTGTTGCATGCCCTGCCCGGGCTGATAATTGGTAATTTCCCCTCCGGTGCGCAGGAAAGTATCTTCGGCAGCAACTGTACTTTGCTTTTTGTATTTACTGCCTTTCCAAAGCATTTTGATTTGGTGCAGCAAGCCTTTTTTATGATGCCTGCGGCTGTGATGCTTTGCGGAAGACAAGGCATTTGAAAAAGAACTGCTTAATGATGGTGATTTTTTCCGGCTATAGGATTTCAGCCGCAGCTTGTACAACCAGCGCCGCCATGGGCTGAATTTTTTTGCCCTCTTATGTTTCTTGCTCTTATGTTTGGCCATGAATTTTCCGAAAACGCCAAAAATACGGATTTTTTTTGCTAAATTTGCCCTCTACGGTAATATGGGATAACTTAAGCTGAAATTAACATCAAAGTAAATATAAAACACTTATTTTGTACACTCTAATAAAATGGCGATATTCAATTAACCTAATAATTTATCAAACAGTAAAATCATTATGAAAAAATTTACTCTTTTTAGTGTGCTTATGGCACTCTTGTTTTTAGCTCCGGCATTGAGTTGGGGGCAGGATTTGATTATAACAGGCGTAATGGATGGCCCTTTAAGTGGCGGAACACCAAAAGTGGTAGAGGTTTATGTGGTCAATGATATTGCTGACCTTTCCAGTCATGTTCTGAAAATTCAGACGAACTCTAATACAAGCTGGTCGAACCCTTATACATTTGAGGGGGCAGCTTCTGCCGGAGATTTCATATATATAACAGGTAATGATCAAGCTGATGAGTTTGCAACTTGGTTTGGCAACCCTCCTGGTATTACTCCTATTGAGGCTAGTGTGGCTGTAGCCAATGGAGACGACAGATATGGACTCTTTTTTGCGGATAACCTTTACGATATTTATGGAGTAGATGGTGAAGATGGTACCGGCAAAACATGGGAATTTTTGGACGGTTGGGGATACCGCAATAATGGTGGTGCTCCTACTGCCTTCTTTGATGATATGGCATGGACTTATAGCGGGATAAACGCTTTAGATAATGAAACTACTAATGCTACTGCTGCAACACCTTTCCCTATCGGAACTTATGTGCATTCTGCTGCTACAGATCCAGTAATCACCAATATCACCCAAACTCCCGATGCTGATATTACTTCTGCAACAACAGTTTCGGTTTCTGCTGATATTACCTCCGCAGCTGGTGTCTTTGGTGTTGAACTCCATTGGGGAACTGCTACGGGCGTTTTGGGCAATAATATCAATATGTCGAATACAGGTGGCGACACCTATACTACAGACACTGATATCCCTGCACAATTAGATGGAGTAACAGTTTTTTACGAAGTTTATGCTATTGATAATAATACTGATGAGAATACCTCAGCAGAACAAAGTTATACTGTAGCTGATCCTCCAACATATGATGTTACCTTTAATGTGGATATGAATGCTGTTGCAGGTTTTAATGCTGCTACGGAGAGTGTTTATATTAGTGGCACAGTTTGTGATTGGGCAGAGCCAGGCAGTAGTGATGATTATAAACTTTTAGATGGTGATGGAGATCTTATCTATAGCCTTACCCTTACCTTAGAAGAGGGTGATATTAGTTATAAGTATTTCAAGGGCGCTGGATGGGATGGCGGCGAATGGTCTGGAGATCCTAACCGTGCAGCTTCTATTACTGAAATTACAACATTGGATGATGTTTTTGGTCAGCTTCCGGTTACGTTTAATTGTGATATGTCATTAGCTGAAAGTTTTGACCCACTATCTGATGATGTTTATATCAGCGGAGATTTTCTGGGATGGGCTGCCCCCGGTACTAATGCCGAATATCAATTGACTGATGATGATAATGATATGATTTATAGCGTTACTTTAAATGCACCGGTAGCAGATATTGCATATAAATATTTTATGAATGCCGGTTGGGACGGCGGCGAATGGTCTGGCGGCGATAATCGCTCAACTACAATTACGGGGATTACAACACTTAATGATGTATTTGGTTTTAGTGGCGCTGTTGTTCTGGAATTACCTTACGAGCAAGATTTTGAAAGTGTAACCGAAAATGCAGATATTAATTTGGCCGGCTGGACAAATGCAAATGTTGAAGCTGGCGGAGTTCCAAAGTGGATTGGTAAATATTATGATCCAAATAAATATGCTCAAATGACTTCCCATAATTCAACTTCATCTGGTGCAGATCAGGTTTGGCTGATTACCCCCGGTTTAAATATGGATGCTACTGCTAATGAAGAGTTTTCCTTTGATGTGAATGTTGGTTACTGGAAACATGCCGGACTTTCTGTTAAAATTTCAACAGATTATGACCAAACTATTGCAGGCATTGCAACTGCAACCTGGACCGATGTAACTGCTAATTTTACTATTCCTGTAATTCCCACAAACGGTTATGGAACTTTTGCAACTGCCGGTACTATGGATGTTTCCGCTTATAATGGTACAATGTCAATTGCTTTTGTTTATGATGGTAATAAAACTGATGGAGAAACCACTACATATCAAATCGACAATGTTTTGGTAGAAGAGGCTGCTGCACCACCTGCCACTTCAACATGGGAAGGAACGACTAACCATGATTGGGCAACAGCAACCAACTGGGATAATGGCGTTCCCGGTGCTACAACAGATGTTATTGTTCCTTCCGGCCTTACAAATTATCCTACTATTTCTGCAGCAGCTTCTGCAAACACTATTGCAATGGCTGAAGGCGCAACCCTCCTCGGATTTGAAAACCTCACTTTGGCTGGTAACGCCACATTTACTCAAAACCATTCAGGCGGAACATCAGGTGGTGGAAAAGATGATGATAATGCAATCTACCATATGGTTTCATCGCCTGTGGTTGGTGCTTCCGCAATTTCAGTTTTCCCTTCATCTTCCTTTGTTCGTTCTTATGACGAAACAACAGCAAGCTGGGTGAACCTTACCGGAACAGATGTGCTTGCTCCCGGAACTGGCTACAGCCTCTGGATGCCTGATGGTAACGAAACAATTACTTATACGGGCACATTATACACTGAAACTATTAGTAAAACAGGTTTGACCAGTTCAGGTGCTACTCCTGACCCTAATTATAACGGTTGGCATTTGCTTGGTAATCCATTCGCTGCTGCCCTTCAATATGGCGTAGGTTCATGGGATATCAGCAATTTGCACGATAATGTAAATGTATATAACTCAACAACAGGAAACTATTTAACTTCAGATTCTGATCTCCCGGGCAATATCATCCCAGTTGGTCAGGCCTTCTTCGTAAGAGCTAGTGCTGCTGACGCTTCCATCAATATTCCTCTAGATGCTTGTGTGCATAGCAGTACTGAAGTTTACAAAGAAAGCCGCACAAATTATTTCGCGTTGAACATCACCAATGATGCCAACAGCTATAGCGACAATACTTTTGTTCGTTTCGGTCAGGCATATGCCAACGAATACGAAACCGAAGATGCCACAAAAATGTATGGCCTCGCTGCTGCTCCGCAAATCTACACTATGGAAGGCGCGCACAAGCTAAAAATCAACAGCCGTCGTTCTGCAGAAGATATTGCACTGAACCTTGAAGCCGGTATTGATGCAACTTATACTTTCACGGTAAGCGAATTCAGCATTGATGGCGAAGTAATCCTCGAAGACAAGCAGACAGGCCACACCGAAGCACTTGCTGCAAACAGCACATACAGCTTCACGGCAAGCCCTGAAGATCCTGCCGACCGTTTTGTGTTGCATTTCAACGGCATGACCGATGTGGAAGAAACTGCATTGGAAGGTGTTCAGGTTTATGCTGCAAACAATGCAATCTATGTAAACTATAATGCTCCGGCCAGTGCCGAAATCAGCGTTTATACTGTTGCCGGCCAAAAAGTAATGACTGCTACAGCAGCACAGGGCCTCAACAGCCTGAAGGTGAACAATGCTACAGGAAATTACCTCGTACGCATCATCAGCGCCCAGGGCACAATGACTGAAAAAGTATTTGTAAAATAAATTACCAACGGACTGCTCTTTTAAAGGGCAGTCCGCTTGACTTAAAACACGAAAAAACATATTTTTGCATAAAATCATAGAATCATGAAAAAGATAGTAGCAAGTCTCGCAATAATCGGAATGTTTAGTTTAGGTGCTATTGCTCAACCACAACCCGGAAACAATGGTGATACCGGAGCTGTTGGTGGCGATCCTATTGGTGGTGGTGCCCCTGTAGGCAGCGGTATTGCTGTTTTACTGGCAGCAGGTGCAGCCTATGGCAGCAAGAAAGTTTTTGATGCACGTAAGCGCCTCAACGATTAAAACCTAGCTCTCTATGAATTCTAAGACTAAATAATTTCATTTTAAATGAGTATTTAAAAGCCTGGCCATTTACGGTCAGGCTTTTTTGTGCTTATCAGCAAAAACACGACCTGATGTGTTTGCCAACACGTCCGTATGTGTTGCCCAACACGTCCGTATGTGTTTGTCAAGACGACCTGATGTGTTTGTCAAGACGACCTGATGTGTTTTCAAAAACTTCTAATCCCGGATATTACGGCAACAGCATTTCCATAAACCCAAAAAGATGTATATTTGAATCAGTGAAATGAACATGATTAAATCAAAATATCATTATGAACTATCTTATTCGCATTCTTGGGCTTTCTGTTGTGGTGATGCTTTTGTCCTGGCTGCTGCCCGGCGTTTATATTTATGATTATGGCGATGCCATTATCGTTGCTTTTCTTTTAAGTATCTTAAATACTTTTTTACGTCCGTTGCTTATTATTTTAACTATTCCGATTACGATTCTAACCTTTGGGCTGTTCCTGTTGGTTATTAATGCTTTGATGGTGGCGCTGGTCAGCAAATGGGTCAATGGCTTTTATGTTGATGGTTTCGGCCATGCAATTCTTTTTAGTGTTTTATATTCCCTGGTTGCCTATCTTTTGAAAGCGCCGGACAATAGAAATGTTTGAAAAATAAAAAATTATGAAAGTACGCTATAATTACGATAAGGAATTGATCCGCAGCATCTTCAATGATTGTGAAATCTGTCATTTAAGTATGGTCGATGATGAAAACGGCCCTTATGTTGTGCCGATGAACTATGGTTTTGATGATGATTACATTTATCTGCATTCGGGTGCTGAAGGCCAGAAGATGAAATTCCTGAAAAAGAATCCCAAAGTTTGCCTGAACTTCAGTACGGGCCATGTTTTGCGCTGGCAGCACGAAAAAGTGGCATGCAGTTACGGCATGAAATATAAGAGCATACAGGTTTTTGGTGCGGTGCAGTTCGTTGAAGATAAGGACGATAAAATTGTAGTGCTTGATCACATTATGAAGAAATACTCAGAGCGGGAATTCAAATACAGCGATCCGGCAGTGCGCGAAGTCATCTGCATGAAAGTAAAAATTGACAAGCTGATTTGCCGCACTTATGAGTAGGTTTCTGGCCGATGATCTGGGCAGGGAAGTTTTGATTCCGGAACAGCCCCAACGCATCATCAGCCTTTGTCCTTCAGTTACTTATAGTTTGATAAAGCTGGGTTGCCGCAATCAGTTGGCAGGCCGCACAAGGTATTGCATCCATCCCAGGGAGGAAGTTGCCGGCATTCCTGTTGTTGGCCCGGTGCAGGGTTTTTCAATGGATGCAGTTCATGCACTGAATCCGGACTTGATCCTTGCCGTAAAAGAAGAAAACGCAAAAGATGAAGTGCTGAAACTCAGTGAGCTTTATCCTGTTTTTGTTTTTGATGTGGATGATGTTGAAAAAAACGCAGCGCATCTTTTGAAACTGGGAGTTTTGTGCGGCAAGGAAAAAGAAGCAGAGGAAATTGTAGGCAGCTTTCCGAAGTTTGCTTTGCCCGAAAAAGCTTTACAAAGCTTATACCTGATCTGGAAAGACCCCTGGATGGGCGTGGGCGCAAATACTTATACCGGCTCTGTTTTGTCGTTTTTTGGCTTGCCTCAAAAGGCTCATTTTACCGAAGCTTATCCAAAACTGAGCGGGCAGGATTTCCGGGGTGCAGACCTTATCATGTTGTCATCGGAGCCTTTTCCTTTTCAGGAACATCACCAAAAGGAATTGCAGGCATTGTACCCGGACAAAAAAATCATATTGGTTGAAGGGGAAATGTTTTGCTGGTTCGGGGCCTGGTTTGTAAATACGGAAGCTTATCTGGAAAACATCTTGCAGGATATATAGCCTGATTAATTCATGAAATTTCGTCATGAGCACATTCGACAAGCTCAGTGACCACGTTCAAACCGCAATAAGAGAAAGGAAGCGCAGATTTTTGGCGCACAGGAATAGCCATAGCTATTTTGAGCACCAAAAAGATAGCATTCCTTTCTATTGCAGCGGTTTGGGCTCGTAATAGAATATTTTGTGAATTATTCAGGCTAAAAAAAAGGCCCTGAAATTCAGAGCCTTTTTTGTTTTATTTAGGATATCCTAACGAATATCATCTTTATTCTCCACAGTCCATGTATCTCCTGAATTAAGCAGGTCGTCCATATTTTTTATTTTGGAGTTTTCCTGAACATAGGCAATTTGTTTTTCAACTTTATCGTCGTAGGTAGTATCTGCTACCGCACGGATAACGCCAAAAGCTACAGGATAATCGGGATAGGACATATTGGCAAGCATGAGGTGCATAAACGGTTCTTTTGTGTGTGCATCATGAACCAGGATATCGTCTTGGGTAATGCCGTTTTCACCAATGGTAACCACTTTGAGTTTCCATCCATCGAGGATCAGCCCTTTGTCGTTGTTTTTTCCAAAGATCATTGGTTTGCCGTGTTCCAGAATCAGCTGGCGGTCGTCTTTATGTTCGCGGTCGGTAATTGCTTTATGGCATCCATCATTGTAAATCACACAGTTTTGAAGGATTTCGACCATGGAAGTACCTTTAAAGCGGGCAGCTTCAATAAGGACATTTGTGGTGAGCTTCACATTGTTGTCGAGGGTACGGGCAAAGAATTTTCCCTGAGCGCCCAGTACAAGCTCGCCGGGGTGGAATGGATGTTCCACAGTGCCGTAAGGAGATGTTTTTGTAACCTGGCCTTCAACCGAAGTTGGTGAATATTGTCCTTTTGTAAGGCCATAAATCTGGTTATTAAAAAGGAGGATATTGATATCGACATTTCTGCGGATTGCGTGGATGAAGTGGTTTCCACCGATTGCAAGCGCATCGCCATCGCCGGTAATTGTCCAAACGCTCAGTTCGGGATTGGCAACTTTTACCCCGGTGCTGATTGCAGCAGCACGCCCGTGGATGCCATGGAAGGCATAAGTGTTCATATAATAAGGAAAGCGCGATGAGCAGCCAATACCTGAAATAACAGCGTATTTTTCTTTCGGAAGGTTCAGCTCAGCCATTGCTTTATGCACTGCATTTAAAACGGCATGGTCGCCACAACCGGGGCACCAACGTACTTCCTGATCGCTTTTAAAGTCTTTTGCAGTTAATTTTGGTGTTGTATTTTCCATTTTATTTGCCCTCCAGAATTTGGTTGAACTTTTGTTTGAGTTCCAGCACGGTAAAGGGGAGCCCCATAATTTTGTTGTACTGCCTAAATTCGAATTGCTGGAAGTTCATCTTCAGATAAGAAGCAAACTGCCCGCTATTCAATTCGCAAATAACAATTTTTTTGTACCGTGAAAAAATATCGGATGTGTTGGCCGGTAGTGGCTGGATGTAGTTGAAGTGTGCCAGGCTAACGCTTTTGCCTTCCTGACGGAGTTCGCGGACTGCCGACAGCAGGTGGCCGTAAGTGGAGCCCCAACCTACTACGAGCACATCACCGCTTTGATCGCCAAATACATCAACATCAGGGACATCAACAACAACGCGTTTGATTTTTTCTTCGCGTTCTTTGGTCATCACTTCATGATTCTCAGGAACGTAAGAAACATTACCGGTAATTGCCATTTTTTCCAGGCCACCAATACGGTGTTCTTTGCCTTTCATACCCGGCGAAGCCCAGTAGCGTGCATATGTTACAGGATCGCGACGGTATGGTTGGTAATCGTCGTCATCATCATGGGCGATTTTTGCCTTGATGGATGGCATTTCGGCCATTGCAGGAATTTTCCATGGCTCGGAGCCGTTGGCCAAAAATCCGTCAGTAAGCAAAATAACCGGGGTCATATGTTCCAGGGCAATTTTTGCAGCACGGAAAGCATATTCAAAACAATTGGAAGGCGTACTTGCAGCAATAACAACAATCGGGCTTTCGCCGTTGCGCCCGTAAAGAGCCTGCAACAGGTCGGCCTGCTCGGTTTTGGTAGGAAGCCCCGTTGATGGGCCGCCACGCTGAACATTCACAATGACCAAAGGCAATTCGGTGATAACCGCCAGGTTGGCAGCTTCGGTTTTGAGCGCCAGGCCCGGGCCCGAAGTGGTTGTCACAGCCAAACGGCCAGCAAATGCAGCACCAATGGCAGTAGTTATACCTGCAATTTCGTCTTCGGCCTGAACGGCTTTTACCCCAAGGCTTTTCTGCTTGGATAATTCCTGAAGGATTTCCGTGGCCGGGGTAATAGGATAAGAGCCGCAGAAAAGAGGAAGCCCCGATTTTTCGGAAGCAGCAATCAAACCCCATGCTGTGGCAATGTTGCCATTTATGTTGCGGTAACGTCCGCTTTGAATCGGAGCCGGAGCAACTTTATAATGCGTACGACGAAAAACCTCAATAGATTCGGCATAATTATAGCCTGCTTTCAGGACTAATTTGTTTGCTTCAACAACCAGAGGGTTTTTCTTGAATTTCTTTTCGAAAAATTTCTCGGTGTTTTCGAGCGGACGTTCAAACATCCAGTAAACAATACCCAGAGCAAACATATTCTTGCTCCGGAGGATACTCTTGGTGTCGAGTTTGGTGTCTTTGAGCGCTTCCCGCGTTAAAGTCGAAATCGGGGCAAAGATTACATTATAATCTTCCAGCCGCTCTTCCTTAATCGGATCGTCTGTTTGAAAACCTGCTTTTGTGAGGTTTTTTTCATTGATGCTGTCGCTGTCAATAATAATAGTAGAACCTCTTTTTGTCCATTTTGCATTAGCTTTCAATGCTGCCGGGTTCATTGCCACAAGCACATCGGCATAATCGCCGGGTGTATTTACCTCTTTATGACCAAAATGAACCTGGAAACCTGAAACACCTCCGACAGTTCCCTGTGGAGCCCGAATTTCCGCCGGATAATCGGGAAATGTAGCTAAATCGTTTCCAATTAATGCTGATGTTTCTGAGAATAAAGTGCCTGTGAGCTGCATGCCATCACCCGAATCTCCGGAAAACCGGATGACTACCTGATCGAGCTCAACAGTTTTTTGTTCTTTATCTGCCATGCTTCTGTCTTTTTTTTTAGAATTGGGGCAAAGTTATACCATATTTTTAGTCTGACATTCTAATTTTTTAAAAATTCATTGTCAGGCTGTTCCAATATTAATTTAGATTCAATCTAAAAATTATTTTGCCAATAAAATAGATTAGTTCCATAAGCAGAAACCGTTATTTTTGCCCCGATTATAAGAGAAGTAATTCATCTATTTCTAACCTATAAATTTTGAAATTATGGCATATGTAATTACTGACGAATGTGTAGCTTGCGGTACTTGCCTTGATGAGTGCCCAGTAGAAGCAATTTCTGAAGGCGATATCTACAAAATCGATGCAGACCTTTGCACTGATTGTGGCGCTTGCGCTGATGTTTGCCCTACTGAAGCTATCCACCCAGCAGAATAACAACTATTTTGCTCATAGCAAAAACCCGTTGTCTTTTGAAGGCAACGGGTTTTCTTTTAACCCCTTTATCCCATAAACGGGCTATTGCTTTTACTGTGTATTTTTTTTATTGATACATAATTATAAAGCAAAACATTAAGTTGTCCTTTCAGGATGCCGCTTTCCCTTGAATTTTCTGTGCTCCATTTTTTTTCATAATGGGAAAGACGGGCGTTTTATAAAACAAATACATGACTGTAAAGCCTTCCTTAATTCCGTCCGGGCCGGTGCCCATGCTCTGAAAATCAAAAACATACATTGACCCTTGAAAGTACCGGCGAACATCCTGTATTCCAGCCGCCTATCAACAGAACAGTTTAATACACAACAACAGCCCGTTTATATATTAATGAAGCGCAAGTGATTGATGGGGCGTATCATGGGAAATACGTTTTTGGTGATGCAGTAGGCGACTTCAAGTCCTCCACTGCAGCGATCATCTATTCAAACAATGACTATAGAAGCATTGCAAATTATAGAGGTCAGTAGATAAGTACATAGAATGATTTATGCTCGTGAATAAATAGATTTCTCCTCTACCGAAGCTTCGGCAGAGAAATCTATGTTACTCAATAACAAATCATTATCGTTTTTGTGATTTGCCAAAACTAATATGCACCAACATACTGACCTCTAGCAAATTATATTCTGGGTAATCCCCAAAATGCTTCTTTTATATAAAGGGATTTGTTCAGAAATGGAATAAATAGTGCTGTATTTCTGAGCTGGAAAGATCGAACACGAGGCTTTCGCAGCCCGAAAAAGCAGGGTTTTCCGGGGAAAATGCCTGTGCTGAGCATCGCCGAAGTAAGCATTTTTCAGGCAAGTCCCGTAGTTGCGGGAAAGTTAGCGGACTTTATAGACGGAAACTAAATAGCTCATAAGCAATTGCAGTCATTTAGTCATGAATTGGTTGAAAGCCATAATTTTTTATTAATTCTCACGGGCATACAATAAATTCCGGCCTCTTTCATTATCTTTGGAGCGAACACAGTATTAGACACGCATTAAACAGAATGATTATGACAATTGACGGATTTAATTTTGAAGGGAAAAAGGCGATTATTCGCGTGGATTTTAACGTTCCATTGAACGAGAAGTTCGAAATTACGGACACAACCCGTATCGATGCCGCCATTCCAACCATCAAAAAAATTATTGATGAAGGCGGTGCAGCCATTTTGATGTCGCATCTGGGCAGGCCAAAAAGCGGCCCTGAAGACAAATTCTCACTGAAGCACCTGCTTCCTTACCTCTCCGAACAGCTCGGGCAGGAAGTTGCTTTTGCCGATGACTGTATTGGTGCTCAAGCTACAGAAAAAGCCGCTGCACTCAAAAACGGTGATGTGCTTCTGCTCGAAAACCTGAGGTTCTACAAAGAAGAAACCAAAGGCGATAAGGAATTTGCCGGAAAACTGGCAAAACTTGCCGATGTATATGTAAACGATGCTTTCGGAACTGCACACAGGGCTCATGCTTCTACTGCGATTATTGCAGAATTCTTCGAAAACGGAAAAATGTTTGGCTATATCATGGGCAACGAAATTTCCAGCATGCAAAAGGTGCTCAACAATCCTGAAAAGCCATTTACGGCCATTATCGGTGGCGCAAAAATCAGCGGTAAAATCCAGATTATCGAAAATATGCTCGATAAAGTAGATAAGCTGATTATTGGCGGCGGGATGATGTTTACGTTTATCAAAGCCATGGGCGGACAAATCGGCAACTCGCTCGTAGAAGAAGAATTCATCGGCCTGGCAAAGCAAACCATGGAAAAAGCCAAAGCTGCCGGAGTTGAGCTCCTGATTCCAACGGATGCAATTATTGCAGATAAGTTCGATAATGAAGCCAACAAAAAAGCCTGTAAAGCAGATGAAATTGAAGACGGCTGGATGGGACTTGATATCGGTGAAGAAACAATCAAAGCTTTCAAAGATGTCATCGAATCATCGAAAACAATCCTTTGGAACGGGCCAATGGGCGTATTTGAGATGAGCAGCTTCGAACAAGGCACAAAAGCAATTGCCGAAGCCGTTGCTGCTGCTACTGCAAAAGGTGCTTTCTCACTGATTGGCGGTGGCGACAGTGTTGCTGCAATCAACAAATACAAGCTTAAAGATGAAGTAAGCTATGTTTCTACCGGTGGCGGCGCCATGCTCGAATATATTGAGGGCAAGGTGCTTCCGGGCGTTAAGGCCATTGAAGGCTAAAAATTTTTTAGAAAACATTTCAGAAACGCATCAGGGACTTTCTCTGGTGCATTTTTTTATTTTTGCAACAGAAAACTGCTGCCCTTGAAAAAACTGATTCTTCTTTCGTTGCTTTTGGTCTCCTGCAGGATGATGGCACAGGAAACAAACAAACCGCATTTTGGCAAAGGACTGTATTACGAAATGCATGGGCAGCTTGGGCAATTGATCAATAATTACCCGACTTTCCCCGATCACGGGCTTTCTTCTTTTATTTCCCTGAGCATCGCACGGCAAACCTACGGTAATTCCATCTGGAATCAGTGGTATAATTATCCCAAAACCGGACTGATGCTCAGTGCCGGCAGCTTCGGCAATCAGGAGGTTTTTGGAAACAATTTGTCTTTGCAGGGATTTATCGGTTTAAACCTCATTAAGAAACCAAAATTCACACTGGAGGCAAAAATCAGTATGGGCTTTGCTTTTTTTGATAAGCCCTACGATTATGTAAGCAATCCCGAAAACACGGTGATTGGCAGCACTGTGACCAATATTACACAAGTAAGTTTTTTGGCTTACTGGCCTTTATCCGAACAATGGGAAATCAATGGTGGTTTCAGTATGATGCACTACAGCGATGGCCATACAGCCCTGCCCAATCTGGGCGCAAACATCCCTTTGCTGCAAGCCGGAATGCGCTATTCGCCAAATAAAATCAGGGAGTTTATCCGTTTGCCGGATACTGTTCCTGTAAATCATCAGTGGCTCATGAACATCGAAGCCGGACTGGGCTGGCATGAGTTTGGCGGCACCATGGGGCCTGTCCGCGGTCCAAAATACCCAATTTATTCGCTGGGTATCAATATGCAGAAGCGCCTTGGCAAGATCCACATAGTTTCTGCCGGGGTTTATACCAATTATTACAGCAGCTTTTTCGATTATATCAGCAGCCAGAATTTTTATAAAACCAATCAGAAACTGCGCTCCGGCACAATAATCCTCTATTTGGGACATGAATTTATCATTGGCCGCTTGGGATTGGTGAGCCAGGTGGGTTTTTACCTTTATAATGAATTCCGGAAAGAGTATTCCGTTGAAGTTGAAAATCAGGATGCAGGAATCAAAACGCTCAATACCAACAAACTGGGCGTTAAATACTATTTCCTGCCGCCAACCTACAGTTTAAAAAACAATTTTTTTGTAGGTTTGTATATCAAGGCCAATGCCGGTCAGGCGGATTTTGTTGAGGTGTCAGCCGGGCTGTCATTCTAAAATTACCTGATACACTGCTCCGCCCTGTGTGCACATCCATGCAATATTTTCAAAAAGGCAAACCGATTCAAAATCGGCATCAGGGGCATTATCGACCTGAACCCAGTCAGTATTCCCTTTTTTTCGGTACATCAGGCCGCCATTCAATCCGGCAACAACAATAAAATCATTATTGGAGGCCATATCTTTTATCCGGAACGGGGCTTTGGTTTCTTCTTCCCAGCCTGCCCCCTGATTATTGCTCCTGAAAATCCCGCCGCGGTAAGCCGCTGCAATATAATCCTGATTATCAATTGCCAGGCCACGGAAATATTGTTGGGCGAAATCAGTCACATCATAAGATGCGCCTCCGTTATCCGATTTTAGCATCAGGCCATAACCGGCCAAAAGCCCGTTTTCTTCATCGGCAAAACAAACGGCATTCATTTCATTTTCATAAAAAATATATTCCCAGTTTTTTCCTGCATCCCGTGTGCGGTAAACAATGCCCTTATTGTAATGCCATCCGCCGCAAACAAAACCCACGGAATCGTTTACAAAACAGAAAGAGCTCAGTCGGGAACGATCCATGACATGCATGGGCACATTATCCTTGAACCAGTAAAACCACCAGCTGTCACCGCCATCTTTTGTGTACGCAAGGTATAAGGTGTCTCCGGCAATCCAGCCGTTTTTTTCATCGGTAAAATAAACCCCATATAAATTGCAACGGTTTACTTGATGGTTTAAGTCCCAGCTTTTGCCTCCGTCTGTGGATTTATATACAATTCCCTTTCCCGGAATGCCGCCACAGCAAAAGCCAAGGCTATCGTTCACGAAAAAAATATCGTTGAGTGGAGCAGCAGATGGTACTGCACTGTGTTGCCACAAAAGTTTTGCTTCCCGGTGCTTTTCGCAGGAAGTAAAAATCATCAGGCAGAGAAGAACCGGAACAGTTATAACCAAAAGCTGCCTCATGATTATTCGGACAGGCGGCGGATGATGCGCGAGGAAATCAAATCAATGGCAACTTTGTTTTTGCCGCCCTGTGGCACGATTACATCGGCATAGCGCTTGGTAGGTTCAATAAACTGGAGGTGCATGGGTTTTACAAAAGTGTCGTAATGTTCCAGCACCTGCAAATAATTCCGGCCGCGTTCGGCGATATCCCTTTTAATGACGCGCATCAGGCGGTCATCGGCATCAGCATCAACAAATACCTTGATGTTGGTAAGGTCGCGGATCCGTTTATTGGTAAAAATGAGGATACCTTCGATGATGATCACCTTTTTGGGTTTTACCGGCATGGTTTCCGGGGCTCGTGCGCAGGTAAGATATGAGTAAATCGGGCGCTGGATGGTATGTCCGTCGCGGAGTTGCTCTAATTGTTCTGCAAGCAGTTTAAATTCGATCGAATCCGGATGGTCGAAATTGATTTTAGCACGTTCTTCGGGACTGAGATGCCCGTTGTCTTTATAGTAAGCATCCTGCGAAATAACTGCAACCGAGTCGGCGGGCAGGTTGTCAACGATTTTGCGCACAACCGTCGTTTTACCGGATCCTGAACCTCCGGCGATACCAATAATAAGCATAGTCAGAATTTTGGACAAAAATAGGGAATTAGGGGAAATCGTTTACCCTTAACCATCATAATGGCCATAAGAAAACAGATTAACAGTGTTGTTACGGGACTTTTCATCGCTAAACAATCTTTCGGATAAACTCATATAAATCCTCTTCGGGATCCATATGCAAACGCTTACGAAGTTTATAACGAGCACTTTTTATACTATTTGGTGACAAATTCAGGACAGCCGCCGATTCTTTGATATTCAGATTGAGCTTGATGAGCGCTGCCAAACGCATATCATATTTGGTAAGCTCCGGATTAATTTCACGAAGTCGCTCGAAAAAAGTAGCATTGATTTGCTCAAAATACATTTTGAAAACCTCCCAGTCGTCATCAGCTTTAATGCTTTTATTGATTTGACGCTTTAAAATCCTGAAGTTTTCTTCCAGACCTGCTTCAGGATTTTTAATGATATCAGCGATACTGGTATTTACCTCCTGCAACAATTTATTTTTCTGCATCATATTGAGTGCATGGGTAGTTAATTGGCGGGTTTTATGTTCGATATCTTCATGAAGCTTTTGCCGCTGGATTTCATTTTTCTCCAGTTCGGTGCTCATGAGCTTTTTTTCTGCTTCGTGGAGCTGCCTGGTTTTTTTTCGTCTTAGCCTATAGGAAACAATTATACTGATTGCCGAAATCAAGAGCACTGCCAGGAGCACAATCAGTAAAAACCGCAGTTTTTTTTCATACAGATTCTGTTTCTCCAGGTTCTCAATCTGCATCTCGCGCCGCTCCACCTGGTACTGCACTTCCATTTCCGCCATCCTTCGATCACTTTCTACATCAAACAAACTATCATTTATGCTTTTACTGATCAAAAGATACAGATAGGCACTATCATACTCCTCCAGGGCGGCATACATCTCCTGTAATTCAATACTGCTATATAGTTTATACTTATTCCGGTCGAATGAAAGCGACTTCTCATAAGCCGTTTTTAACTGATCAACAGCCAGACGGTAGCGCTTTTTATATTTCTCATACTGCCCCTTCAAATAATGGTAAAACACTTCAGATTCTTCTTCCGGATATTGCTGTATCAGCAACTGGGTTTTTTCCAGATAATAATTCGCCGAATCAAATTGTTCTTCACGGATATAATCCTGAGCAATATTCAGGTAAACCGTTGGAAGAAAAAAATCATGCCCCAATAATTCATAAAACCGTATTGCTTTCAAAGTATATTTTTTTGCCATCGGAATATCGTTCATCAGGAAATAGGTGGTTCCGATATTACTTAGGATGTTGGCAATAATGGAACTATCACCCGATTCCTTTGCATTTTCGTATGATTCCATCTGATATTGAAGACAAAGGTCAAACTTCTTTATTTCATTGTATGAACTTCCGATACTGCTGAGGATTACAGCTTTGCGGTATGGATCATTGATTTTCTCTGTAATCCGTACTGCTTTTAGGTAAATATCAATGGCCTCATAATAATCTGATGTATGATAACAAACATTTCCCAGATTCGTTAAAAGCCCGGATTCCCTCTTGTTTAACCTGAATTCAAGCTTTGCCCCCAGGGGTTTAAGTTTCTCTCTGGCTTCTTCCAGTGCATGGAGCCCGTTTTGCAGATCATAGCGGGCTTTTTCATAATTTGATGCCACAATCATGGCTACTCCCATGGCGTTACAGGCATCCGGCACTGAAGCCAGGTCACTAATATCATTTGCAAGTTTCATAGCAAATTCGGCAAGCCTCCATGAGGAATCCGGATCGGAATACATCAGGTTCCATGAAGCATCGATGGCCAGCCCGACTTTAACAGAGTCAGCAATTGCCCCGGAATACAACACATTTTGTGTGCTGTCATCATTATTGGCATAAGAAATTTTCCAGAAAAAAAACAAAAAAACGAACACAAAAAAACAATATCGCCCTTGTTTCATCTTAACTCCTTTCAGAAATACTTTTTTTAAACAAATTTTTCTTCGCTGGTACAATGACAAATATATAAATATACCTGCTTAAAAACAGACACTCAACCAACAATAAAATTCAGAAAGATTATAAACATCTGTTTTTATGTATTTTAAAAATCCAAAACACCTCAAAAACATACCTTAAACATACCTGATTTTTATCGGCAACATACCTGGTTCATACCTCAAATATTTGGCTATAGCGATTTCTCGGGATAACATTGCAGCGAAAACGCAAATCAAATCATATGAAAATTTTAGACGCAACACTAACAACTTTATTTAACCTCCTCAGGAGGTCAAGTATCCTGATTTTTTGCCTGATACTGATCAACGGGATAAAAACAAAGGCACAGGAAACCGTACGGTCCGGAACAATAAGCACAGGCACTTATTATGGCCTCAGTCCTGCATTGAAAGAACTTCCGCCACTTAATGCTGAGGAAAAACTTGCACTCAGGATGAAAGACAAAGACCGTGATTATGAAGAGCATGAAGATGTGGACAAAACCCGTAGATATCCGAATGCAGCCAATGCACTTCCCAAAGGAACTGACCCGGTTTGGCAAAACAGCCATATGCGTTCCGGCAGTATATCTCAAATCAGCAATTTTGAAGGCGGCTGGACCTCAGCATATCCTCCGGATGCGAATGGGGATATCGGGAAAGACTACTATTTCCAAACTATAAACCTCACGTATGAAATTTTTGATAAATCCGGTAACTCTGTAGTTGGTCCTTTTCCACTAAATACAATGTTTGGTAATGTTTCCGGTGCAGACTGCAATAGCGGCGACCCTATTGTTCTCTATGACGAACAGGCCGAACGCTGGCTTGTTGCCGAATTTTCGGTTTGTGATCCAACGAACTACCGCATGCTTTTTGCAATCTCGCAAACTTCCGATCCTACCGGACGATGGCATCAGTATTCATTCCCAATGAACGGCTTTCCCGATTACGAAAAAATCGGAGTGTGGCGCGATGGCTACTATATGGCTACCAACACGCTTACCGGAGATGATATTTATGTGCTGGAAAGGGATAAAATGCTCCTAGGCCAAAGTGCGCAATGCATATCATTCGACAATCCGAACCGCCCAAACGGAAATGGTTTTATGATTGCCCCACCGGTAGATAACGACGGCACATTCGCTCCGGCCAACAGTCCTGGTATTTTTCTTTGTTTTAATGATGATGCCTGGGCACAGGGCAGCAGCGATCAACTTTGGATGTTTGAACTTGATGTTGACTGGGGCACACCGGCAAACTCCACATTTACCCGCACAAGCCAATTAAACGTTGAAGCATTCGACTCTGATTTCGGATCAACCAATGCAAACATTGTGCAACCAGGAAATGATTCACATATCCATCATCTGGATGCGGTATGTGAAGTCCTGATGAATAAGCCACAGTACAGGAATTTTGGCACACATCAAAGCATTGTTTGCTGCCACAGTGTAAAAGTTGGTGCAAATAACCATGCAGGGATCAGATGGTATGAGCTCAGAAACTCAGGCAGCGGATGGAGTATCCGGCAGCAGGGAACTTATGCGCCCGACACACACTCACGCTGGTTGGGCAGCATCAGTATGAATGCCAATGAAGAAATCGCTCTGGGATATTCTATTACTAGCCCAACATTATATCCCGGAATCAGGGTTTGCGGCCAGTCTGCTGCCGAACACGCCAGTGCATCGGGAACCCTTGATATTACTGAAAGTACTTTTTACAGCGGCGGTTCCTCTCAGTTAAACGTTACCCGTTGGGGGGACTATGCCAGTATGAGCGTAGATCCGAAAAATGATGAAACATTCTGGTTTACCACACAATATGTCAATGGCTACAGATATACTAAAATCGCTGCCTTTCAGGTGGGTTCGGAAGAACTTCTGGCAGATTTCTATGCAGACAACCAAAAAATCAAGAACAACACCAGTGTTTCATTCACTGATGTTTCCACAGGTAACCCCACGAGTTGGAGCTGGAGCGTTAGTCCTTCTACAGGAGTAAGCTACGCCAATGGCAGCACTTCAACATCACAAAACCCGGAGATTCTGTTTGCTCAGAGCGGCAGTTATACTATCTCTTTAACCGTAGGAAAAAGCGGCAGCAATAATACGCTAAACCGGAGCGCATATATAACTGTTGAAGACTGCAAAATCAACACATTCCCATATTATGAAGATTTTGAACAACATACAGGCTTGCCCATGTGCATCAATGAAGAAAATGTATCCGGCAGCCTTGTTTGGCAGCATCGTAAAGGAAATCGGGGAAGCAATCCTGCCAATGCCCATGAAGGCTCATTTAATGCCTTATTCAAAAAAAATTATGATGAATCTGCCGGAGTACGCAAACTCGTTTTGCCCGAATTCGACCTTTCCGGACAATCGTCTGCCTATCTGAATTTCTGGCACACTCAGGATGTTTGGCTGGGAGATCAGGATCAACTCAAAATTTACTACAAAACATCCGCAGCCGGCAGCTGGACACTTCTTCAAACCTTTAGTGATGTTGTTTCTGAATGGAAACAGGAAACACTGAGCCTTCCCTCGCTTTCATCAACGTATTTTATTGCTTTTGAAGGGCATGCCCTTGGGGGATACGGAATATGTATCGACGACATAAATGTTATTGGCAGTTCCGGAGGCAGTGCCCCTGTCGCTGAATTTTCATCCAATGTTAGCCAGGCCACCACAAACGACATTGTTCAGTTACTCGATCAGTCAGAAAACTTCCCGACATCCTGGAGCTGGAGCATTAACCCTGCGACCGTTACTTATAAAAACGGCACCTCTTCCTCATCACAAAACCCACAACTTACTTTTGATGCCGTGGGAACCTATACGATCAGCCTTACTGCGACCAATTCTTCAGGCAATGACACTGAAAGCAAAAGCAATCACATCACAGTAGTTAATATTTATAATTTGCCTTGGGAAGATGACTTTGAAACCGATAAAGGATGGACACTTACCGGTGAATTTGAACGGGGAGTTCCACAGGGAAAAGGAGGCAGCAGAGGAAATCCAGATCCTTCATCTGCAGCAAGCGGAAGCAATGTACTGGGATCAGATATAAGTGGATTAGGCACACTCCCTGGCGATTATGAAGCAAATCTGGGCAATGCTGCATATACAGCAGAAAGCCCTCTTTTCGATTGCTCGGCCTTCCAGAATGTTACGGTCAGTTTAAAAAGATGGCTGAATGTAGAAAGCTACGATGTAGCCAAAATTGAAGGCAGCACCAATGAAGGCGCAAGTTGGAGCGAGCTCTGGGCAAGTCCAAGCGGTTGGGGAGCCAGTAATACAACCGATAATGCATGGTCGGATATTAACCTGGATGTCAGCTGGATGGCATCCAATGAAAGCAAATTTAAAATCCGTTTTACTATTGGCTCTACAGATTATTCAGATCAATTCAGCGGTTGGAATATTGATGATTTCAGCATTTACGGAACATTGAATTATTGCGATGCAATGGGCATGCCGGATCAGGGGTATATTAAACAAGTGGATATCGGATCCATTCACAAAAGCTCTGGATCGTCAGGATATTCAATATTTACCACAATTCTAACTACATTGTATCAGGGACAGGAAGATGTTGGCATCACTATTACAAATGGGAAATCAGAAACAACAGATGACCTCGCCGCCTGGGTTGACTGGAATCAGGATGGTGACTTTACCGATGCAGGAGAACAAATTATCTGCTCAGTAGATGCCGGTGGTCAGGGCACTTTTACTTTCGACGTGCCGACGGGAGCCACCATCGGGGAAACCATTTTAAGAATCCGTGTAAAAAATGCCGGATCGGATTGCGGGCAGCCCTGTGGCGACACACCAAAAGGGGAAGTGGAAGATTACAAACTGAAAATCGTTGCACCAACATCCTGTCCTCCTCCATTCCTTAACCCTATCAGTAATAATTTTGGTAATTCTGTGCGGCTCAACTGGACCGAAAACGGAAGTGCAACACAATGGGATATAGAACTTCGTGAAGGCACGGAAACATTTACCGGAATCCCGACTCAAAGTAATATTAGCTCCAATCCTTACACCTATACAGGATTAAGTGCAAATACGTGGTATAAATATTATGTCCGTTCGAGCTGTGGCAGCGGGCAATACAGTTCCTGGGAAGGTCCGGCAGAATTTAACACCGGAGCAGCTCCAATCACCTCCTATCCTTATCAGGAAAGCTTTGAAGTTAACAACCCTCCTACTGGCTGGTCAACCGAAATTGTTAGCGGAGACGACTGGAACGGATATTGGTATTCCCACAACAACACCTGGCCGGTTGGCGGTGGCGTTCCAGATGGCACATACCTGATTTATTTCAACGGGGCATCACTCAATGCAGAAACAGTTGGCCGATATGCGACTCAATGGTTTGATTTGAACAGCATGACTAATACCGTCTTGTCTTTCCAGATGTATCATGACAATGGAAATCCGGCAAAAAACACAGAAGGCATCAAATTGCAGGTGAGTACAGACGGAACAAGCTGGTCGGATATCGGCACACAGGAAGCAAGGTACAGTTCTGCAAACGGCTGGGCAAAACATACTGCTGACCTAAGCGCATATGACGGTGAAATGATCCAGATCGCATTCCTTTTTCATAGCGAAACCGGCAAAAACATCCATATGGATGATGTGCGCATCCATAATAATGCCCCTGCAACAGCCAATTGGACCGGAGGTGCAGGCACCAACGACTGGTTTAATACTTCCAACTGGTCTACCAGTGATATTCCCTATCCAGTTACCGAAGTTATTTTACCTGCAGGCCTGAGCAAATATCCTACGCTCGACAAAGTTGGCCCCCGTTGCAAAAGCATTATACTTCAATCCGGAGCAAGTGGTGACGCCAGTCTTTTGGGACAAAACTATCTCAGATCAGAAGATGATGTAGTTGTACAACGATATGTGGACAAAGGCAGGTGGAATGGTATTTCCGCTCCGGTAAGCGGCAGTACGGTTGATAATATTTCCTATAATGGAAACCCACAGGTGTGGCTACTCGAATATGATGAATCTACAGGGAACTACTCATACATAACGGACACACAAGAATCATTGGGCGATATGAAAGGCTGGTTCTACTGGATTGACCTGAACGCATCTGCTCAAAGCTTAAACTTTGAAGGAAGCTTTCGTACATCCGAAGCAGGCCGCGACAATAACCTGCAACGCTCAGCCTCAGGATCATCATATGGATGGAATCTTGTTGGAAACCCATTCCCCTCAGCCATTGACTGGGAAGCTGCGAGTGGCTGGACGAAAACATCAGTCAATCCAACAATATACATACATAAAACCAACGGCTGGGCAAGTTATAACGCTACTACTCAAACAGGAAATAATGGCGGTTCAAGGTATATAGCCAGCGGGCAGGCTTTTTATGTCGAGACAACAGATAATGGGGGACCATATCCGGAAAATGCGAGCCTGAAAATGACCACAGCCGTGCAGGTTCACAATGGTATCGATTACCTGAAAGAAAATGAAGCCAGTAAAAAACTAATCCGCCTGAGTCTGGAATTCAATGGAAAAACCCATGAAACCACTTTGCAAAGCATTCAGGGAGCTCAAATTGGTTTTGATGAGGATCTGGACGCAAGATACCTGACAAATATGGACGATTCATATCCACAAATCTTCAGCTTCTCTGGTGATGAACAATTCTCCATTAACAGTATGCCATTGGATGCTTCAAGCGCCCAAATCAAAACGCATTTCCCAGACAAAGGTCAGGCAAAAATCCATTTGAAAGAAAGCTCAGGCTTCGATTTCATTCAGATAATCAATCAAAGTACGGGCACGGAATGCGCGCTGCATGACAGTATATATTATTTTTCGAATAACGAAAGCGAGGAATTCCTGCTGGTTTTTGGAAAAACCAACAATTCTGACGAAGCCCTTATACCGGAGCCTGAGATTCTAATCAGTGATCATTCATTTACCCTTTGGTTTCCTCCGGAATCAGCTAAAGCACAAGGAATTAGTGTATATAGCAGCAGTGGACAATGCGTTTATAGCCAATCAAATATAAGCCATCATCATACAGTTTCATTACAAACATCAGGGCTCTACATAGTGCGCATTAATTATGGCGAAAACTTTTCATACCATAAAATACTGATACCATGACAACAACAGAAATAATGATTTATACCATTGGCCAAACCATTTACATTCAATCCAGCAGGATTCTTAATAATGTTAAGGTATATCTCAAATCACCAGATAAAAGCCTGCTATACAAAGCAGCCATCATCAACAAATTGAATTATGAAAAATTCAACAGCACCGTACCTCCGGGAAAATATAAACTCATTTTGAGTTCCAACGGATTTGAATATGAAAAAAATATTGTAATCACAAAATACCAGGAAAAATGAACTCTATCTTCAAAATTTCAGTAATCATTGTTTTTCTTCTTCTTGCTCCAAGGCTATACGCATCTGATCCTCCACCTCCGCCCCCTCCAAACGGAGGAAATCCTTCCGGAAATCCGGTAGGTGGTGGAGCCCCTGTTGATGGCGGTTTGGCCTCTCTGTCAGTATTGGCATTTTTATATGCCTTCAAAAAATATTATATCAGACATCCCGTTAACAAGCAAAGCCGGTATGAGGGTGAATAAAATACGCAGGCATAACAGGCAACTTTTAGTTAATTGAAGGTTCATTCAACAAATTCGTGAGAATAAATCAAATTGGATTAAAAAACTAATAATTATTCACGGTACTTGAATTTTTATTCATTCTTTTCAACAAATAAGTGGCCTTTTCGATAATCTTGCATAAATTGCAGCACGAACGATATTAAAATATTTTTATGATATGAAAAGCAAACAGGAACGCTTACACGAGATCAGAAAGATCATCAATACAAACAAAATCCACAGGCAGGAAGAATTGCTCAGCCTGTTGGTAAACCGTGGTTTTGATACAACTCAGGCCACACTTTCACGCGACCTCCGTGAATTGCGTGTTGGAAAAATCCACGACATGCATTACGGCAGTATTTATTTCATTCCTGATGAAGTTAAACTCCTCGACGGTGAGCTCAAACCGCCGCTTCAGGGGATTGTTTCCCTGGAATTTTCACACCATATGGCTGTGCTGAAAACACTGCCCGGATTTGCCAACAGCGTGGCCGTTAAAATTGATGAAGCTTCTGTTCCTGTTATCATTGGAACAATATCAGGTAACGACAGCATTTTGATGATTTTTAAAGAAAATCTAGATCGGGAAGAAATCCTTAATATACTTATGGGTACGTTCCCGGAATTTAAAACCATTTTGGTGGAATAGGCTTTTTTTGCATACAAAATATCCTGAAAGTCCCGCTTTAGTCCCATAAAGTGGGATTTTTTAATGCAAGTGCTTGCTAATAAGAGCCTTCCTGAAATTCTTCTTTTTATTTGATTATATTTGTAACCGGCAAACCACACCAGCGTCTTACAGATATATGAGTTATCAGGATGACCACATATACATCCAGCGCATACAGCAGGGCGACCATCAGGCATTTTCATGTTTGGTAGAAAAACATAAAAGTATGGTGTTTACCATGATTATGAAAATCCTCAGGAACCGGCAAGATGCCGAAGAAGCAGCACAAGACACCTTTATTAAGGCGTTTAAGGCTTTGGCGGGCTTCCGGGGGCAGGCCAAATTTTCTACCTGGCTTTACCGTATTGCTTACACTACTGCAATCAGCCGTACGCGCCGCAAAGTATATGAATATACCGCTATAACAAACGATATGGTGGAGCGTTATTCTGAAGACGGCCTGATGGAAAATGCAGGGAAAATGAACAATGAAGAACGGCATCAGTTAATCGAAAAAACGGTGTCTGAACTGCCAGATGGCGACCAGTTGCTTATTCAGCTTTTCTATCAGAAAGATCAAAGCATTGATGAAATTGCGGAAATCACAGGCTTAAGCTCATCCAATGTGAAAGTGCGCCTGTTTCGGATACGAAAGAAGCTGGCAACAGAAGTAGAAAATATTTTAGACAAGAGGCAAAAAATACTGGCGTAAAATGGAAACAAATAATGGAAATAAAGACAATGTTTTGAGGGATATTTTTTCTGCCTACCCCTTAATAGAGCCTTCTGCCGGATTTACCGACAGTATAATGGCGCAAATTGAGGCAGAAAACCCCATAGAAACACAGCCTGTCCTTAAAGCAAATTCAAAAAATATTTGGTACTTGCTGATCAGTATTTCCGGATTGGGCGCAATCATTAGCCTGTACAGTCAATTACCTGTAAGTCAGTGGTTAAGATCATTAACCGGTGGATGGGAAATTGAATTTGGTGCAATCATTTACCTGCATGAAGTTGCCAATAAAATGTTGAATAAGATTCAATCCTTTGAATCGAATCAGATTTTTATAATGGTAGGCATTGCTTTGCTTGGGCTTTATGTGTTTGACCGTTTCCTTAAAAACAAAATCCAGAACAGCATGAATTCTTTTTTGATTTTCTAGTTTTATTTCATAATCCATTTGCGCCCTCAGCTTCCTGTTTTTTCGTACTTTTGAAATCAAAGCACACCAATAATGATGCAGGAAACAACAGTCCGCTCCGCAGAGAAGCTCTTACGGAATAAAATATCCGCATCCATCATCATTCAGTCCCATCAAAGCGTCAGCGGTGGAGATATTAATGAAGCTTACCGTCTGATTACTTCCGAAGGGCTTTTTTTTATGAAGCTTAACAGCCGAAGCCGATACCCTGCCATGTTTGAACGCGAAGCGGGTGGACTGGAACTGTTAAAGAAACAGGGCAATTTGCGTATCCCGGAAGTAATTGCCTTTGGGGAAAACCCTGATGATGCTTTTCTTTTGCTGGGACATATTTCATCTGCGGCAAAAAACAAAAATTATTTTGCAAACTTAGGCCGTGGCTTGGCCCAACAACACAAAAAAACGGCTAAATATTTTGGTCTGGATGATGATAATTATATTGGTTCGCTCCATCAAAGCAACCGTCATCATGCAAGTTGGGCGGAGTTTTTTTCCGAAGAACGCTTAAGGCCGCAAATACGGATGGCCAGAGACCGCGGAGTGGCAGATTCAAAACTCAGCCGATCCTTTGAGTCGCTTTACAGGCGTTTGGAGGAGATATTCCCTGAAGAGCCTCCCGCATTATTGCATGGCGACCTTTGGGGCGGCAACATTATGTCGGACGAAAAAGGAGATCCGGTTCTGATAGATCCGGCCGTTTATTATGGGCACCGTGAAATGGATTTGGGAATGAGCAGGCTTTTTGGTGGTTTTTCAGCAGATTTTTATGAGGAATACCAAAGGGAATATCCACTTGAAAAGGGCTGGCAGCAACGCATAGAGATATGCAACCTATATCCCCTGATGGTTCACGTGAACCTTTTTGGGGGCGGTTACCTGGCTTCAATAAAATCAATTCTCAGAAAATTTTAAGCCTTTCAAGAGTGCTTCCCTAAGATATTTTTCTTATTTTTACCCGGGAATACCCAATTTATGTACCATAACATACTGAAAAGCTTTATCATATGAAGAAAACAGGCATTATATTCTGGCCTGCAGGAGGAAATACCGAATCTGTAAGCCAAAAGATCTACAATAAATTTCTTGAATTCGACGAGCGCATTAAATGTGAGTTGTGCCATATTAGCCAGCTAAATGAAGATAAAATCCGTTCCTTTGATTTTATCATTGCCGGAGGCCCTACCGTGGGAGCCGACAGCTGGGAGAATGCCAAAGACAATAACGATTGGCACGATTTCTACGGGATGATTGAAAATCTGGATTTAACCGGGAAAAAAGTGGCTGTATTTGGTCTGGGCGATCAGGTTTTATATCCTGATAATTTTGTGGACAGTATGGCTATTCTTAAAGACGAATTCCTGAAACAGGGCGCGGCTATTGCAGGTGCATGGCCAACTGAAGGCTATGATTTTACTGATTCGCGCGCTGTTGAAGGTGAAAATTTCTTCGGTTTGGCCATTGATGAGGATCAGCAGGCAGAATTAACGGACCAACGTATCCAGCGTTGGGTGGATATTTTGCTGGATGAATTCGGAGTATAGATTATTAATAAATTGAGCGTCTCAAATAAATAGTAGAATTATGTCTAAACTAAATTTCAAACAAGTAGTTTATGCCGGTTTGGTTGCAGTTGCCGGTGAAGATGAAGATGTTACAAAGCAGGAAAAAAAACGTATTGACGCTGTTTTTGACCACTTCATCAAAATGTCTGCAAAGGATAAAAAGGAAGTTTTTGACTACTGGAAAAAAATGAACGAAGACGAATTTGTTCAATTGATTATTACCGAACTAAGGGAATTCCCTAAAAACGACCAGCTTGAAGCCTGGAAAAGAATAGCCCAGTATATCAATTACACAAAAAGCCAGTACGACAAAAACACAAAAGTTGTTATGAAAGATGGCGTTGATGTAGGCCGTATAGAGATTACCAAGTATTGGGAAAAAGCCAATTTCATCCGCGACGGGCTTG
This sequence comes from Bacteroidales bacterium, assembly GCA_963662905.2. Classification (GTDB taxonomy): domain Bacteria; phylum Bacteroidota; class Bacteroidia; order Bacteroidales; family WRLA01. The sequence goes on from CAXXFD010000001.1 coordinate 104,663, forward strand.
ACTTTACTGCTGCTGAATACAATGCATTTGTTAAAGGTACACGCAGGTAAATTCAATAGCTTTCATTATTAAGAAAACCGAAAAACCGAATTTGCAATATTATCGGGTTTTTCGGTTTTTTTGTTTTTAAGCGATTGCTTCGTTGTACCTGTCATAGTACAGCTGTTAAGGTGCTTGCGCAGCCCGAAAAAGAAACAAGGCTGAGATCGGGCATTATGGACAGAAACTAACTAGTGTATTTCCATCGATTCGTGTTTCTGGTTCAGAATGTTCGAGATCGAGGCATTTCTTTTGCTGGAAACAAGGAGTTTACTGGCGTAAATGACTGTTTCCGGCAAAAGAAATAACGCTGAGATCGGGCATTATGGACAGAAACTAACTAATTTGTTTTATACTTGAAATCTATAGTAGCCAGCTCCTCATTGGCTTTTACAATTTTCCCTTTCAGGTCTTCTTTAAAAGCGACAAAACGTTCCATCAACTTTTCATCTCCGGAGGCCATCATCTGCACTGCGAGTATTGCGGCATTTCCGGCTCCGTTTATGGCAACCGTGGCTACGGGAATCCCCGGAGGCATTTGAACAATGGCCAGCAAGGCGTCCAAACCATCGAGTGAAGCTTTAATTGGCACACCAATAACCGGCAGCGGGGTCATCGCAGCAATAACACCCGGCAAATGTGCCGCCATGCCTGCTGCCGCAATTACTACCCGAATGCCCCGGCCGTAAGCTCCTTTGGCAAACTCTTCCACCTTTTCCGGTGTGCGATGGGCCGAAAGCGCATTTACTTCAAATGGGATTTCAAATTCGTCAAGAATCTTTGCGGCAGATTCCATAACAGGCCAGTCGCTTGTACTGCCCATAATAATACTTACTAGTGGTTTCATATGTATATAGGTTTGTATATTTCTTCAACAAAAATACAAAAAATGACAGCTTTGTGTTCAAAATATTCTGTCCTGAAAGAGAGATCAGGTTTTTAAGTAATTAATATACAGTGTTTTATCAAAATGGAATAAATTTTATAACATTTTCCTGAAATATTGTAACAGTCGGCACAGCTCGCAGATGTACTTTTGTATTTGAATCATACAAAACACCTATGAACATGAAAAAAGCAAGTTTTATTATTTCCTTATCTTTTATTCTACCTTTACTGCTCAATGCGCAAATCAGCCTGCAGCATACCTTTTCGGGTATGTCGGCAGGCATCAGTTCCCTGAGCGATGGGAGTATAAAATATTATGCAATGAATGTTGCCGGTCAGCAATGCCTGATCTATTCCGATGGTTTTGTCCTGGAAAAAACCGTGAATATACCGATTCCATTTGGTTATACTTTATATGATATCCAGTATGTTACGGATAATCTTTTTGATACGGACGACTTGATAGAAATGGCTATAACATATTATCGCTATGATACGGTAGCATATTATTATGAGTATGGCGGAATGGTCATCAACGAAAACGGCACAATACTGCTCAGTATGCCGGGGTCGGGCTATCTGAGCCTGATGCAGCCTACCGAAACCAGCTATCAGATGTTTTCCTGGGTTTATGATTATTCGGTATATCCAACTACGGTTGACACCAAGGTTTATTCCCTTCCCGGAAGCTGGATCAATACGCGTACTGAAGAGCTGTATAGCCTGAAAAACCCTGCCTGGCCGGTACCTGCCAATGAACAGGTCAATATTCCCGTCCCTGACAATACAGCCCCCGGCGAGCTGCTCATTTTTGATATGAACGGCCGGCAAATCCGCAAAATCAACACGCAAAAAGGCCAGGGCTTGTTGCCGTTAAACATCAGTCAATTTGCATCCGGCATTTATCATTACAGCCTGCTAAGCTCTGATGGATTGGTCAGTAGCGGAAAATTCATTAAAAAGTAAAATCCAAAAATCAACAAAATGAAATTAAGAGATAATATAGCACTCAGCAAAAGCGGATTCGTTTTCAATCCGGTGAATGGAGAGTCGTTTACCCTCAACGAAACAGGAAGCCGCATCCTCCAGCTTATGAAAGAAGGATATGAACAAAAGGAGATCATTGAAAAAATCGGCTCAGAATATCAATCGGAGGCAAGCAAGGTAGAAAAAGATGTTGAAGATTTCTTTGATTTGCTGCAACGCTATCAATTGACAGACTAAGATGGAACGAAAGAAATTAAATATTGCCTTAACCGGCCTGAACGCCATTGACAGTCCCGGACCCGGAGTAGCCGTAGCGCGCTGCCTGCTCGAAGCGCCCAGCCTGGATGTCAATCTTATCGGGCTGGCATACGAATCATTGGAGCCGGGCATTTATATGCACGACCTTTTCAGTAAAACCTATCATTTCCCCTATCCGTCGGCGGGCACTGCCGTGGTGCTGGAGCGCATTAAATACATCCACGAGCAAGAGCATCTTGATATAATTATTCCCAATTTTGATGCCGAATTATATCCCTTTATCCTATTGGAACCTGCGTTGAAAAATATGGGAATTAAAGTTTTCCTGCCTACAATGGAGCAATTTGAAGAACGGCAAAAAGTAAACCTGCCTGATTTTGGCAAGAAATACAATATTAAAGTGCCAAAATCGAAAGCCATTTACGATTTGAACGGATTATACTCCCTGGAAAAAGAATTTGGGTTTCCGCTCCTTGTAAAAGGGAAATATTATGATGCCGGCATAGCCTACTCAACCGATCAGGTTACCAATCTTTTCAATAAAATCAGTGCCAAATGGGGATTCCCTATTATCATACAGGAGTTTGTCCATGGTTCGGAATATAATGTAACCGGACTTGGCGACGGAAAAGGCAATACCATTGCCGCCGTCCCCATGCGCAAACAATATATTACCGATAAAGGAAAAGCCTGGGGCGGTATCAGCATTGCCGATGAAAAGATGATTGAGCTGACACATCATTTTATCAGCCAAACCAAATGGAAAAGTGGTTTTGAGCTTGAATTGATGAAAAACAGCAAAAACGAATTTTATCTTTTGGAAATAAATCCCCGCATGCCCGCCTGGATTTACCTTTCTGCAGGTGTTGGCCAAAACATTCCCGAAGCATTGGTCAATCTGGCATTGGGAAATGAAGTGAAACCATACGACGGCTATCGCGTAGGGAAAATGTTTATACGCTATGCCTGGGATATGATTGTTGAGCTGGACGAATTCCAGCAGATTTCGACAACGGGAGAATTATAAACATCAAAAAAGGAACATCATGACAATGAAAATATATGAACGTCCGGCCATTAAAAAACTGGAAAGCAATATGCCCAATAAGTTTGGCAGCAGAACGGAATATACGCCCAAAACCCATATTGATGGCGTGGCTGTAAAAGACCTGATTGCAGAATACGGTTCGCCACTTTTTGTTTTATCCGAAAAAACAATACGCAGCAATTACCGTAAAGCCAAAAAATCTTTTGAAACACGTTACCCAAAGGTGCAATTTGCCTGGTCGTACAAAACCAATTACCTCGATGCTGTTTGCAACATTTATCATCAGGAAGGTAGCTGGGCAGAGGTAGTCAGCGGATTTGAATACGACAAAGCCCTGTCGCTTGGTGTTGATGGGGGAAGGATTATTTTTAACGGCCCGGATAAAAGCCGCGATGACCTCAAAAAAGCCATCGAAAAAGGCTCGCTAATCCATATTGACCATTTAGATGAATTTTACACTATTGCAGAGCTTTCCGGAGAATTAAATGCGCGCCCCAAAGTAGCCATCCGTGTGAATATGGACACCGGAATTTACCCGATGTGGGACCGTTTTGGCTTTAATTATGAAAACGGACAGGCGTGGGATGTTTTGAATAAAATCATGCATTCGGGCAAAATGGATCTGATTGGCCTGCATTGCCATATCGGAACGTTTATACTTTCGGCCCCGGCATATGGTGTTGCAGCAGGAAAACTCGCTGACCTGGCCATTGGATTAAAAAGAAAATTCAACCACAACATCAAATACATCGATATGGGCGGTGGTTTTGCTTCTACAAATACTTTAAAAGGCGCTTATCTTCAGGGAATTGACATGAGCCCCAGGATGGACGATTATGCCGAAGCCATCAGCAGCGCACTGCTCAACAGCGAAATCAACCCACAGGAAATGCCCCTGCTGATTCTTGAAACCGGAAGGGCGCTTATTGATACTGCAGGTTTTATTTTAGGTACTGTTATCGCCAATAAGCGTTCCTCAAAAAGTGAACGGGTCACGGTTAGCGATGTGGGTGTTAATATTCTTTTTACATCGTTTTGGTACGACCATAAAATAAGTCCGGCGCAGGAATTTTCGCAATATACCGAACCGACCAAAATTTACGGGCCGCTCTGCATGAACATTGACGTGCTGCGCGAATCGGTAGAAATGCCTCTGCTCAATAAAGGCGACCACTTTGTAGTACATCATGCAGGGGCATACAATATGACCCAATGGATGCAGTTTATTACTTTGAGACCCAATATTGTGCTCATCGACGAGAAATCACAAGTCCACCTGATCCGAAAAAGTGAGAAATTGAATACAATCAAAGATCAGGAAGAGCTGCCCGCATATTTAAAAGATTTTGAACTTTAATTTTTATATAGCATGAATTCCTCCAGCCGAAAATTCCATTTCAGGCAGTTTTTCTCTGTCCTGATCCTGCTCATGTTCATTGTGCTTGTTGTATCCGGTTTTGTTTTGTTCCTGACGCCGGCAGGACGTATTGCCCATCCCACAAACTGGACTTTGATGGGGCTGGACAAAGATCAGTGGGCCGACCTGCATTTTGTGCTGAGTGTACTTTTTATTATTAGTTCAGTTTTCCATTTGATCTACAACTGGAAAGCGTTTGCATCGTATTTTAAAAATCATTTAAGCAAGAAATTCCAGTTTAAAAAAGAGTGGCTAACAGCTTTGATTATTTTTGTTTTCATTAGTTTTCTGTCCGTATCCTCGGTTTGGCCGTTCGACGAATTAAAAAACCTGCGCGAATATTTCCGTCATGAATATTGGGAACCAGACGGTTCTGATATTACCCCTGGCAAACATCTGAACCGTAATGAAGGAAACAGGCAACACAATGAAAGCGAAATGCAGCATCACGAAAGTGAAAAACCTCATGAAGGTTTGCACAAAAACCATGAGGATCACCATTCGGGCGAGAAGCTCAGATATGGCCGGATGAGCCTGCAAAATGCAATGGAACGTGCCGGTATTGACAAGGACGAACTCAAAAAACGTCTCGAAGCTGCCGGTTATTCCGACTTCAAGATGGACGAAAGCCTGCGTGCAATTTCTGCACGAAATGGGCATACACCTCACGAATTATTTGATATTATAGCCGGAGAATGACAAAAGAGGAAACGAAAAACGGTGCACGCGAATCGCTCATTGGCTTTATGAGCAACAAAGTGAAAAGCGGTGGCGGCATCAACCTGGCGCAGGGAATACCGGGATTTGATCTGCCCGTGCAACTGCTGGATGAACTTAATAGCCTGACACATAGCGACAAACATCAGTATGCGCCCGGAAATGGAAACATAAAGCTGGTGGAACAATTGTGCCGGCACTACGCAATGCATCAACTGAAAGCAGAGGAATTACTGATTACACAAGGCGCGACAGAAGGCGGCAGCCTGGTTTTTACGTACCTCAAACAGCAAATTAAAGGCACATTTTCCTGCCTGGCTTTCGATCCGGTTTACGAAACCTATGAGCAGCTTCCACGCATTTTTGGCGTTCCCTTTCATGCTTTTCCGCTTTCCGATGATCTGAGTATCGATTTCAGCAAACTGGAACAGCTGATCAAAAAAGAAAATGTGCGCATCCTCTTTATCAACTCACCGGGCAATCCCCTGGGGAAAGTTTGGAAAAAAGAGGAATTTGACAAAATGCTCGCATTATCGGAGAAATACAAGATTAACCTCATTCTGGATTCTGTTTATCGCGAACTGGTTTTTGATCAAAATGCCAAAGCCTATATTCCTTTCAATACCAATAATCCCAGATTGTTTTATCTGAACAGTTTTTCCAAATTACTGAGCATAACAGGATGGCGCATTGGTTATTTGATTTGCAATAAAGAACATATGCGCCGCATCCGCAACATACACGATTATACAGGTTTATGCGTTCCTTCAATTTTGCAGGAGGCTTTGGCGCGCTACCTGGAAAAACACGACTTCGGCCGGGTTTACATTGAATCCCTGCGGGAAAAGATCAGGAATAATTTTACGGAAATGCAGTCTGCGCTTCAGAATTCCGGTTTTAAAATTCCTGCGATTGAAGGCGGATATTTTATCTGGGCAAAACTCCCCGGCAATATTCCGTCCGGGGGATATGATTTTGCCATAAATTTGTATGATAAAGAGAAAATAGCCATTGTTCCCGGCATTCATTTTTCACAAAAAGGCGATCGCTATATCCGCATCAATATTGCCCGCAAGGAAGAGGAAATAAGGAACGGGCTGAATAAAATTATTGCTTATGCAAATAGCCTAAATAAATAAGTATGTTCAGAAAAGCTGTTCTGTTTTTATCCTTTATATTGATTTTCAATCATCTGCATGCTCAGCCGAGCTATGCTATAAACGATTATGCCGGGCTTCATCAGGCACAGCTCATAAGCAATGCCAACCAGCTTAGCTTATTGATTTATGATTTCTCGGAATCAGGCGAAAACTTTCAGTGGGATTTTTACCTTACCGGGATTTCGTCCCAGGAATCATTGGAATATATTGGCAGTGATGAATCCGGTTATAAGGAAAGCTTCCTGCTTTCTTGTATGCTGCAGGGCAATGATCCTGTTTCATGCGCAGGTTTATGGGATCAGCTGGCTCAAAGGGCGAAAAGAAATTTTAGCGATACACTTAGCTTTTCGGGCATCAGCCTAAGCAATATGACTGATATTTACAGCACTACGGGCGATGTCCTCAGCCTGAATATGCGCGGGATGAGTGTGGATTTGGGTACGGGGGCAATGTTGCCGCTGGCTGTTCCATTCGATGAGCCCGAAAGTATTTATGCGTTTCCTTTGACCTACGGGAAAAGCTGGACGGACCAGTCTCGCTTTGTTATTGACCTGCGTCCTTTAGGTCAGGATTTCGTTTATATTACAAACACAAGTCGCGAAGCCGAAGTTGACGGCTGGGGAAGCCTTCGCACCCCTTTCCGCGATTTTGAAGAGGTGATACGCTTAAAAACTACTATAAATTATGAAGACAGCCTGATAATGGGCGACGATATTATGGCTGTTGCCCGGCCACAGGAAATTATCTATGAATGGTTTAGCCCTGATTTTGGTTTTCCGGTCTATAAAGCCGTCAGCACCGATATACTGGGCTTGCCCGTAAACAGTTCGGCTCAATTTGCTGACAGCCTGCGCTGTCTGCAACCCTCAGCTTTGTTTGTTTTTTATCCCCCATTGCCCCAAATTACTGAAGAACAGGATAGTGTGGAAGTCAATTTTTATAATTTGAGCAATAATGCAGATGTGTATCATTGGAATTTTGGCGATCCGGAAAATCCTGCCAACACAAGCAGCGTCAAAAATCCCACCCATTTTTATTCGCAGGAAGGCTCCTATGCGGTTCAACTGGTCGTACAAAATACTCTTTGCGATCCGCAACGAAGCGATACAATTGCGCTGCCCATAAGCATCTCAAAAGATAATACGGCAATCAACGACCTGCTTTCTTCGAAGGTACAAGTCAGTCCTGTTCCGGCGCACAACAAAATTAAACTTGATGTCGGAAAATTGCAGAACAATCATTTCACTGTGCACATTTTTGATCTGCAGGGCAGGCTGATCAGAAAGGAAGAATTGTCCGGGGGAAAATCCTTTTTTATCGATATAGAAAATTTGCCCGAGGGCCTTTTTGTACTCAGCATTCAGACAGGCAATGAAATCATCAAGAAAAAAATCATCAAGAACTAAATGCTTAAAAAGCAACATATCAGCGATTTGGCGGAAGGAATAATCCAAAGTTATGCCCAGGTGTTCTTTTCGGGCAACCGCTATTTTGCTTATATCCTGCTGTTTGTTTCCTTTTTTGACCTGAACGCAGGTTTAAGTGGCCTTATTGCAGTAGTAACAGCCAATGGCATTGCCTGGCTTATGGGATATAATCAGCTGAATATCCGTCAGGGGTTTTATGGATTTAATGCATTGCTTGTAGGATTAGGTTTTGGGGTTTATTACCAGCCCGGCCTGGCCTTTTTTCTGGTCCTTTTCTTCATCTCGGCCTTCACATTGTTTTTAACGCTTTTCTTCGAAGGCATGATCGGAAAATACGGTTTGCCTTATCTCAGCTTATCTTTTATGGCCGGCATTTGGACTGTAACGCTTGCCGGGCGCCAGTTTGGGATGCTCGAAACCAGCGAAGAAGGCATCTATATGATGAACGAAATGTACCAATTGGGCGGCCCGGTGGCTGTTTCGGTTTATGAATGGTTTGGCAATTTATCATTGCCCGGCTTCCTGGTGGTTTATTTCCGTTCGCTGGGCGCCATATTTTTTCAGTATCATCTTTTTGCAGGCATCCTGATTGCCATTGGCCTGCTTTACCATTCGCGCATTTCTTTCCTGATGTCTTTGATTGGTTTTTCTGCCGCATACCTTTTTTATATGTTCACAGGAGCTCAAATCGAACAACTCAGCTATTACTATATTGGTTTTAACTTCATCCTCACGGCAATAGCGCTGGGCGGGATATTTCTAATTCCCGATCGCTACAGCGTGCTTTCGGTGATTATCCTTGTTCCGGTAATTGCCATGATGATTACAGCTTTTTCCCTGTTTTTCTGGCAATTTCAGCTTTCCATTTTTTCCCTGCCTTTCAATTTGGTTGTGCTGATGTTTTTGTATGTGCTGCAATTCCGTGTACGGACATACCGCAACCCTCAGATTGTCCGCGTACAGCATTTCAGCCCGGAACGCAACCTATACGCACACCGGAATTACGACCAGCGTTTCAATGATGGGAAATATATGAGCATTGGCCTGCCGGTTTGGGGCGAATGGGTGGTTACACAGGGACATTCCGGTGAACACACCCACAAAAACGAATGGAGGCATGCCTGGGATTTTGAAATACAGGACGAAAACGGAGATACATTTAAAAATGGAGGGCTTGTTCCGGAGGATTATTATTGCTACGGAAAACCTGTAATGGCTCCGGCTGCAGCAATGGTTTACGATATTCTCGATGGCATTGACGACAACCTAATCGGTGATATGGATGTGGAACATAACTGGGGCAATACCATCATTCTTAAGCATGCCGAAGGACTTTATACAAAACTGAGCCACTTGCAAAAAGGATCCTTTCAGGTATTTATTGGCCAGCAGGTAGCTAAAGGCCAGCAACTTGCAAAAGCAGGTAATTCGGGCCGCAGTCCGGTGCCTCACCTGCATATGCAAATACAGTTTACGCCTTTTATTGGCAGTAAAACCGCTGAATATCCTCTTACGGATTATGTTTTGATGAATGATGATGTCCCGGAACTTAAGACCTATTCCATTCCGGAAAAAGGACAGCGTATTGCTTCCATAAATATTGATGAAAGTATTGCCCGTGCTTATCATTTTATTCCAGGACAAATCCTTAGCGGACATTGGACAAATAAAGAAGAACGCGCATTTCAGTGGGAAGTGCAGTCCGATAGCCTGAACAACCTTTGGCTTTATTGCGCCAAAACAAAATCCAAAGCTTATTTCAGCAAATACGAAGGCATGTTCCGTTTTAACTGGTTTGAAGGAAAAAAAGACTCCGCACTTTTCTGGTTTTACCTGAGCTCTTTTAAAATTGTAACAGCTTTTGTGCCGGGGCTTAAAATTGAAGAATCCCTGCCGGAGAACCTGCTTTTGCCTGCATGGCTTAGAAGTGTGCAGGATGTCCTGGCTCCGTTTTATGTTTTTTCGAAAGCGGATTACCGCTTGTTCTGTCAAAAGCAAACCGATAATTTCACAGATAGCACGACAGTATTCAGAGGGATCATTGTCCAAAAAGCTTTTCGTTCAGAATTCAGGAAATTTGAATGGGACATACTGCTAAGCAATAATAAAATCCAAAACATCAAATTCAATCACGGAATTCAAATACATTTTGATAAGGAATTATATGAAGCTTAAATTCAATTATTTATACTTGTTTATATTTATGTCTCTTGGGATATCCTTCGCACTGTCTCCGGTTCGGGCACAACAAAACAGTTTTGCAGACCTGGATGCGGAAAGCTACAGGCTTTATATGGACGGGAACTGGGAAGGGGTCAAAAAGAGTGTTGAGAAGGCATTTGATCTTGGTTTCGATACCTATTATTTGAGGCTGCGGCTGGCTTATGCCTGTTTTTATACAGAAAATTACCGTGCTGCAGCCGGGGAATTCCGCGAAGCCTTGCGCTTTTCACCCGACGATAAAAAAACAGCGCAAATGCTAGTGCTCTCGCTGCGTTATGCCGGACTGAGCAATGATGCCGCCTTGGCTGCCCGCCAATATCAGCTGGAAGAATCTTTTCTCATCAGCAGTGCATCTGTTTTTTCGTCTTATACTAATTATCAGCACAATAGCCTCCCAAAAATGGGCTCGGATTATGCTTATCGTGAAGCAACGCAACCGCAAAACAAATACGTCCTTAATGCCAATTTGAGCATAAACCCGCTTTCATGGCTCTCTTTATCAGGAAGTTACACCTATCTGCAATCAAATGTGGATCAAACGGTCAACTATAATGAAATGTCGGATGTGATCATCAGCCAGCATGATTATGACTGGGGCTTTGTTCGTCATTTTGAATTTCCTTATACAGTTGCTAATGAAACATTTAAGGGAAAGATCAAACAAAATGAGACTTATTTAAAGGCTGCCGTAAAAACCGGAAATAACTGGACGGTTAAAGCAGCGGTCAATCTTGTAAGCTTAAAATTGAGACTGACCGAGGCCCAAGTTGAATATCAAAACCATGCAGATACTTTTCTCTATGTCAAAACAACTGATTCTGTAGGTCTGCTGGATTACGAAACATACAACTACAGTTTTCAAACCGGCGTTTTGAATCAAAGTGAGCAGGTATTTTTTATTGGCGTGGATCGTGATTTTGAAAAATTCAAAGTGAGCCTGAATGCCGGCAAGAGCAATTTTTTGGGCTCCGATCAATACCAAACAGCTATGTACCTGAGCTGGTTTCCGGAGGGCAATATGAATTTCTTTTTGCGCCTTGGCGGGATATTGCATTTTGAAGATGGCGTAACTGATTTAATAACAGATAATTTAATCAGTTTTTCATTATCGCCAAGGGTCTGGACATCTGCATGGCTGCAGGCAGGGAAAATAAAGAACACTGTTTTTAATGAAGGCAGCCTTGTTTTCAACCTGCCCGATGAAATGCCCCTGAGAGCAGGCACGGGAATCAGTTTATTGCTCGGCAAGCACCTGATGTTGCAGGCAAATTATATCTTTGAGCAAAAAAAATTAAATTACCGCACAGTTAACCTGGAGAAAGAAATTAATTTTGTGGAACAGGACTTTAGTGCACATACATTCAGTGGAGGAATAATATGGAAGTTTTAAAAAAATCAACAGTAATTTTATTACTGGTACTTATGGCAGCGGGTGCTAAGGCACAGGAATATGTAGCAGAAATTACTGCCTTTAAACAAAGCTATGAGCTTGAAAACAATGGTGATTACAGCGGCGCCAGTGAGAAGCTCAAGGCGGTTTATTCAGAAGAATCCTATCCTTTGAATTTAAGGCTTGGATGGCTCAATTATATGATGGGAAAATTTACAGAATCCATGGCCTTTTATCAAAAAAGTATCGAGCTGATGCCCTTATCCATTGAGTCGCGCCTCGGTTATGCGCTGCCGGCTTCTGCTTTGGGAAAATGGGAAGCTGTGATCGGGAAATACAAAGAAATCCTTGAAATAGATCCGGAAAATTCCCAGGTTAATTACCGGATGGCCAGCTATTATTATGGCCAGGAAAATTACACCAAAGCCTACGGTTATATCGAGAAAGTGGTCAACCATTATCCTTTCGATTATGATTCCAGTATTTTAATGGCATGGATCGACATGAAACTGGGCAAATTACGTGAAGCCAAAGTGCTGTTTAATAAATGCCTGATGATGCGCCCTGATGACAAAAGCGCAATTGAGGGACTGAAACAAATTCAATAAAGAAATTTTTAAAATGCAAATGATCAGGAAAAGCAGTATCCTGCTGTTTATAATAGTTGTTCTTGCCTCATGCGGCCCAAAAAAACAATCCGGTTCTACAAGCGAAACCACTCAAAATAAAATAATTGACGTGCCTGCTTTCAATGCCGATACCGCCTTTGCTTTTGTAAAAGCCCAGACTGATTTCGGGCCAAGGGTGCCCAATTCGCAGGCGGCTAAGGAATGTGCCATTTGGCTGACAAAAACCATGGAAGGTTTTGCCGACACGACCATTGTTCAGGATTATAAAGCCTATGCATACAATGGAAAAGCGCTCAAGGGGCAAAATATTATTGGCTCCTTTAATCCTGAAAACCCGAAAAGGATTTTCCTTTGTGCGCATTGGGATTCCCGCCATGTTGCTGATCATGACCCTGATGAAGCCAACCACAATACACCCATCGACGGGGCAAATGACGGAGCCAGCGGTGTTGGGGTTTTGCTGGAAATTGCCAGAGTCTTATCCGTAAATCCTCCTCCAATTGGGGTGGACATCATTCTTTTTGATTTGGAAGATTATGGCCCGCCACAAGGAGCTCAAAGCCGCGATGGTGGAGATTATTGGGGCCTTGGATCGCAATACTGGTCGAAAAACCCGCATGTTTATAATTATAAAGCGAAATATGGAATCCTGTTGGATATGGTCGGCGATACCGATGCGCGCTTCTTAATGGAGGGCTTCTCTCTTTATCATGCTCCCCACATCGTGAAAAAAGTATGGGAAAATGCTGAGAAAATGGGGTATGGTGATTATTTTGTTAAAGAAAAAGGTGGTTATATCACCGACGACCATTACTATATCAATGAAATTGCCGGCATTCCTACAATCGACATCATCCACCTTGTGCCGGACAGCCGCAATGGGTCTTTTGTCGATTACTGGCATACAATTGGCGATACCCTGGGCAATATCGACCCACAGACTTTAAAAGTTGTGGGAAAAGTAGTTTTGCAAACGGTTTTTGAAGAAGGAGATTAACCCGGAAACGACTACCAAAAACGCTTTTTGTGGATATCGTGCTCTTTGTTTTTGAGGCATTGTGAGATGATACCTGCCAGCCGGATATATACATTCAGATTTTCCTTTTTCAGGTAAGCCAATGCCTGGGGGCGCATATGGCACGCCTGTGCAAAAATAATGTAGAAACGGAATCCGTGTTTTTGCAACCAGGGCAAAGCAGCTGTTTCATCATCCAAAAGCTGGTCAAAAGCTGCCAACTGAGGATAATGACTCATCAACCAATCAAAAGCTGAATTGCTTCCCCTGATGGAATTGGACAAAGCAGCCAATTCTTTATAACCATTGTTCAACAGCCAGTTGTAGATTTCCTTATTGCCTTTGAGCGCTTCCCCAAAAGCCAGCAAAACCTCAACAGGATATTTGAACTCTTTATTCATAAACTTCGGTGTTAAATCCGGCTTTTTCTGCCTTTTCAGCTATCTTGCGCAGCTCCTCCACCGGAATTTTTTCAATATTTTCAACCGGAGTTTCGCGGGCAATAGGGTAAATCATGAGGCGGGCAGGTTTTATTTCCCTGAGATGTTCCAGCCACAAATTTATTTCCGAATCGCTTGTATTATCAATTCGTTTTCCTTTGTAAGTGCCCCGCAAAAACAATGTCTGCATTGTGAGCCGTCCTTTGAAAAGCTTCAGTTTTCTTACAATTGTCGCCAGATCTATTTTCGTTTTGGGCTGGTTGATCAGCCGGAACATTTCCTCACTCCCTGCATCCAGCTTCATCACATTATTATCGATCCGCAATAAGGCGTCGAGGACATCCTGCCGGTGCAGCATGCTGGAATTGGACAAAACTGTGATTTCTGCTTTTGGGAAATAAATATCACGCAAGCGAATGGTCTCATCCACAATACGCGAAAAATCAGGATGTAAAGTGGGCTCACCATTGCCGGCATAGGTAATATTGTCCGGTGCTTCTCCAGCAGATTTCATCTTTTTAAGTTGATCCTCAAGATGTTTTGAGATTTCCTCAAATGAAGGCAATGATTTGCTCATGGCGTCTTCTGTCCAGCCACATTCACAATAAATGCAATCAAAGCTGCAGATTTTATGGTCAACGGGCAAAAGGTTTACACCCAATGAATTGCCAAAGCGACGGCTGCGTACGGGGCCAAAAATTACCTGATCGAAAAGAAAACCGGCCATAGTCTAAATTTTGAGCAAAAATACAAATAATGAATCAGCTGAAACATTTTGCTGTTCTCCAATCAGGGCAAACGCATCTTGATCAAGCTATATTTGTCAGGCTGGATATTTGTTGCGTTTGAAAAAAACTTACGTCTTGTGTCAGATTGATATATTACAGTTTTTCTGTTTAAAGCACAAAGCAGCAAATTGCTTCATTTGCGAAAACCAGAGAGGTTATAAGCTTAACAAGAACCCTCAACAGCGTGAAAATGCCGCAAAAAGATAAATCGGCTTAGACCGCAGAGCGGTCAAATATGATAAAGAGTTGCCACAGAACGCCACATACGACCCCGTCCGGGGTCGAACCTTTAATTAACATTTCCTTTTATAGATATGCAATCCCTTTGGGATTGAAGCCGAAATAGATTTAGACAGCTAACAGCTTTATTACCAATGAATTTGAAATGCATAGGAATAGGATTGTCAAAGAATGGCATAATATTTATAATGCGTTTGCCCTGGTTCTCCAATGTTTTCGTACTTTAACCAATCCAAATTATTAACACCAAAAAAAAGTATTATGGCATTCACATTACCTGATTTACCTTATGCAAAAGACGCGCTGGAACCGCATATTTCAGCCGAAACAATTGATTTTCATTATGGAAAACACCACCAGGCTTACGTAAACAACCTCAACAATCTGGTTCCGGGCACGGAATTTGAAAATGCAAGCCTGGAAGAAATTATCAAAAAAGCCGAAGGTGGCATTTTCAATAATGGCGCCCAGGTTTGGAACCACACATTTTACTGGAACTGCCTGAGCCCAAAAGGCGGCGGAACTCCCGAAGGAAAACTTCTGGAAGCAATCAATGCAACTTTTGGATCTTTTGAAGCATTTAAAGAAACTTTCAGCAAGGCTGCTGCCACACTTTTTGGTTCCGGTTGGGCATGGCTTGTGAAAAACGCTGAAGGCAAACTGGAAATCGTGCAGGAATCCAATGCAGGAAATCCATTGCGCAAAGGCTTCACACCGCTGCTTACCTGCGATGTTTGGGAGCACGCTTACTATCTCGATCAGCAAAACAAACGTCCATCCTATATTGAAAAATTCTGGGAGCTGGTGGACTGGAAAGCTGTTGAAGGCCGTTTCTAAAAAGCCTTTTACAAAAAAAAAGCTGGTTTCCTTCGAAATCAGCTTTTTTGTTTATGGTTTGTCCAAATTATTCGACGGTTACGGATTTAGCCAGGTTACGCGGCTGATCCACATTGCAATCGCGGTTTACAGCTATATAATAGGCCAAAAACTGCAAAGGAATTGTCGCCAACAGAGGCACAAGTAATTCTTCAGTTTCCGGAATCTCAAGCACATAATCCGCCAAGGCAGAAACGGTTTCATCACCTTCGGTTACAATGGCAATTACCTTTCCTTCCCTTGCTTTTATTTCCTGAATGTTGGAAATAACTTTTTCATAAATACCACGGTTGGTTGCAATGGCAACTACGGGCATTTCCTTGTCAATTAAGGCAATAGGGCCATGTTTCATTTCTGCGGCCGGATAACCTTCTGCGTGTATATAGCTGATTTCCTTAAGTTTAAGAGCACCTTCCAGGGCAACAGGGAAATTATAACCACGGCCGAGATAAAGGAAATTACGTGCATAAGTAAAGATCTTCGACATATCTTTAACGCGGTCGGCCAGCTTGAGGGTTTGCTCTACTTTTTCAGGAATTTTCCGAAGTTCATTGGCAACTTGTCGATAGTAAGAACTGTTGATCGTTCCTTTTTTGCGTGCGATATCCAGAGCCATCAATGTGAGCACAGTGACCTGAGCCGTAAAGGCTTTGGTGGATGCCACACCAATTTCGGGGCCGGCATGGGTATAGGAACCCGCATCTGTGGCCCGTGCAATGGAAGAACCTACCACATTGCAAATACCATAAATGAATGCCCCTTTTTCCTTGGCCATCTCAATGGCAGCCAAAGTGTCTGCTGTTTCGCCCGATTGGGAAATAGCAATAACAATATCATCCTCACCCAAAACGGGATTTCTGTACCGGAATTCCGACGCATATTCCACTTCTACCGGAATACGAGCCAGATCTTCAAAAAGATATTCGCCTACCAAACCGGCATGCCATGATGTTCCGGCTGCCGTAATAATGATCCTCTTTGCATTCAGGAATTTTTGCTCATAGTCAATAATTCCGGCCATACTGATCGTATCGTTGTGTTCATGGAGCCTTCCGCGGAAACTGTCCCTGATGGTTACAGGCTGCTCATAAATCTCTTTCAGCATAAAATGCGGATAACCACCTTTTTCAAGCTGGCTGATACTCATTTCAAGCGTTTGGACAATTGGATATTTCTCAACATCCTTCAGGGTTTTTATTTTTAGTCCACCATTACGGTGGATGATGGCCATTTCTTCATCATCTAAATAAACAACATCCTTTGTGTGTTCGATGATCGGAGTTGCATCCGATGCCAGGAAAAACTCATCTTTTCCTATACCCACCACAAGCGGAGAGCCTTTACGGGCTGCAATGAGCATATTGGGGTTTGATTGTTCGATAACAACAATTGCATAAGCGCCAATTACCTGGTTTAAAGCCGATTGAACCGCTTCTGCCAGGCCAATTCCTTCGCTCTGCTTAATAAATTCAATCAACTGAATGAGCACCTCAGTATCAGTATTGCTCTGAAATTCAAATCCTTTTTGGATAAGCCCTTCCTTCAAAACAGCATAATTCTCAATGATGCCATTGTGTATCAATGCCAATTCTTCGGATTGGGAAAAATGAGGGTGGGCATTGATTTCGTTAGGTGCTCCATGTGTAGCCCAACGCGTATGCGCCATACCGATTGTACCGCTTATATCTTTTTCCTTGAGATGTTGTTCGAGCTCAGAAACTTTCCCTTTTGTTTTATAAACCTTGAGTTTACTGTTCAGGATTGCAATGCCGGCACTGTCGTATCCTCTGTATTCCAGCCGTTTCAGGCCATTTAGAAGAATAGGCGAGGCTTGCTTATTGCCTATATAACCAACGATTCCACACATAATAACTACTTTTAATTTTTCTTCGCGATGCAAATAAAGCGAAAAAAACTGAATTCTCCGTTATGCTAATGTACTTTAGAATAAACAATTTCCAAACGAATTCGCTTATCGTAAACATCGGGATAAGCCGGGTCTCCGCCGTAGAGCATCAAGCGGTTGGCTTTTATGGATGACCCGGAAACAGCAAGATAGAGTGGCTGGTTGTCATAATTGTTGCCATCAACATAGGATTGGAAAAAAGATGTAATCCGCATCCATGTTTCATCGGTATCGAAATTGTAATTACCCCCAAAATAAAGGGTGCCTTCAAATTGATCCGAGATGTATTTATAGGTTGTGTCAGTGGCATCGTAATGATAAACCACATAAGATGGTGGGGCAAAGTACATTTCTTCGTCAGGATCTGCGTTTTCGAATACGAGTTTGGCTTCGTTAATTGCGATATTGCCCAAAGAAGTCAAGGGGCTTAAATCCGGGAATTGTATCCTCATGCGTATTCCGGCCATGCCCTGCAAATAGGCAATCTGGTCTCCGGTAGCAGTGTCCCGGTTTACGATTTGCTGGCGCAATTCGGGTGCAGCATGCTGGTAATCATAATGTTCAAAAGTATTGTAACGGGCACAATTGGCATTGATCGGATAAGTGTAGAACAAGGAATCTTCAGTATCATTGTGATAATAAATGTACAGAGCTGAAGTAGCTGCTTCGGGTGTAAAATAAACGATCTGGCCTTTACCCGGTATTTGCTCTTCTGCTGCTGAGATGTAAAGCCCCGGAAAGTCCTCAAGGAAATCAGTATTGCTCCCCATATTGGCATTGAGCAGGATGTCAGCGATCCGTGAATCCTGCTCCGTAAGGTTAAGCCACAATTGTGGGGCATAATATGTTGTATCCACTAAAACGGAATCCCTGATTTTGGGCACAAAAGTATATTCACCAAATGGAGATGGATTGTATGCGGTGCTGCTTGTCGAGTAGTACACTTGTTCAAGAACAAGAGAGTCAGTAATTTCATGGACACTTACAGTAATAGGGCTCAGGCTGTCGCCATAGCTACCGGCATAAAGCAATTTTAAAACTACCGAATCCACAACAGCATTGTCTCCAAATTCGTGATCAGCCTGCGACAGGCGAAACTGTGTATAAAAAGCCGCTGTGGTTTTTCCAAAGAAGGGATCCCACATACTGCCCAGGCTGCTCAGTGATGTGCGGTCGGTACGGATAAACTCTTCGATTTCAGAATAAACACGTACATAAATGCTTGTGTCATAGCCGACACTAAGCTTATCAGATTCGGGCTGGATACTTAAGCCCACTTCTTCGGGTTCATTACTACAGGATGATGTAATAAGTGCCATTAAAACGACACTAAAAATCAGGAGCGGATGATGAATGATACGCTTCATTAATTTAATTTGCGGGTTTATTTGGGTATAACGGAATTGATGGGAGATTATTCTTAATCGTCGAGCGAATCGCCCAGTAAGTCATCATAAAAATCATTATAAACATCAATATAGTTATCCATTGGCTGATATGGGAGGAAAGGTTTTCCAGATGCTTTGATATATTCTTCAATTTCAGGATTGATTTTTTCGCTTCCCTGAACAATGCCATCAGCAAATTGCAACGCACCTTTGTAGGCGCCGGTAAAATTGCAATGACGGAATTCTTCCAGATCGGACTCATCAATACCGGGTAATTTTATTTTTTTCAGGAAATTTTCATTGAGTTTTTCTGTAAATTCATCGTCATAAACAGAAACAATGATTTTTGATTCGGAGAACAATGGATCATCATGGAAAGCTTTCTTGAGATATATAGGAATGAGTGAAGTCATCCAGCCATGGCAATGAACTAAATCTGGTCCCCAACCCAATTTTTTTACGGTTTCCAGCACACCACGTGAAAAGAAAACAGCACGTTCGTCATTGTCTTCGAAAAATTTGCCATCCTTGCCGTGCAGTATATATTTTCTTTGGAAATAGTCTTCATTATCAATAAAATAAATCTGCATGCGGGCCTGCTGAATGCTCGCAACTTTGATAATCAGTGGATGGTCGGTATCATCGATAATCAGGTTCATCCCCGAAAGGCGGATTACTTCATGGAGTTGGTTGCGCCTTTCATTGATACAGCCATAACGGGGCATAAAAGTTCTTATTTCTTTTCCTCTTTCCTGGATGCCCTGGGGCAGATGACGGCCAATATGACCAAGATGAGTTTCTTTTAAATAAGGGGTAATCTCCTGAGAAACAAATAATACACGAGCCTTCTTTTTCATATCGTATCTAAATTTATTTTAAAGATTTTCAGTTTAACAGAAACACTGATTATGGAGAAACCAATCCGCTGTACTGAAAACGCATGAACGCAAAAGCTTTCTGTATAAAAACCATAGAGCCGGGAGTCGGTTTATAAGGATTTAAGACAGAATACTTTGAAAATGCAAAATTAACAAATTTTCCCCATTTAGAAGGTATTATGGGGCAAAAACACGGGGCATTGCTTATCCATGCGCTTTAAAATTGAGCTCTCAGATCAATTGCATGCAAAAATAAAACGTGCCTTGCGGGCTCAGGAGCGTACAAATAATGCCTTAACAATGTGGCTTGCCATTTTTGGGTTTTCTTTTAACCTGCGTGTCGAATATCCAAACCAGTCTTTGCCGAAAGGTATGTAAACCCGCATGCGGTGACCCGAATCAACAATGGATTTTCTTAACTCAGGTGTTACACCGTAAAGCATCTGAAATTCATATTGATCTTTTGCCGGTTTATAATTATCTAATAGCTTATAAGCGCCTTCTACCAGCTTTTTATCATGCGTAGCTATGCCCGGATATACCTCATTGGCAAGCATGTATTCCAGGTCTTCAAGGAAGTGTTGGTTGATTTCCTCATACTTTTTAAAGGCTATTTTCTCGGGTTCAACATATATGCCTTTGCAGAGGCGATAACTAAGCCTGCCATTGGTTTTCATGTCCTGCATGGCTTTTAAGTCGTTTAAGGTTCTGCGTAAATAGGCTTGTACAACCAAGCCTACATTTTTGGGAAATTCGGCGTGCAAACGGCGGTACAGTCTGATTTCCATATCAACACATTGGGAGTCTTCCATGTCGATCCGGATAAAATTGCCGTATGAAGCTGCTTTGGCAACAATATCACGAATGTAAGAGTAACAGGTTTCTTCATCCAAAAGCAATCCAAAGGAAGTGGGTTTTAATGAATAATTCCCATCAATGCCTTCTTTTTCAATGCGTTCAATTAATTCCAGATATTCATCCCTGTTTTCTTTGGCTTCTTGCAAATCCTTTATGAATTCGCCCAAAATATCCAAAGTAACCATAATCCCTTGCTTGTTAAGCTCTTTGGATACACGAACAGCATCTTCAACAGTTTCTCCTGCAATGTATTTCTTTGAAAAAACCCATACCAGACCTTTGGGCATTAGGGGCAGCATCGAGGCTATTAGTTTGTTGAACATTTAAAATTATTTGATGGTTTCTGTCCGCAAAAATACTGAATTCCCTTTCAGTTTTTCCCTCCAGGGCTTTTTCGTTCATTGTTTTGAAAAAAATTTTTTCCGAATTGTTCCCCCATATACTGTAAAATATTCTTGCATTTTGCTAAAAACGATACAGCATGATACTATATCCTTCTTTATCTGATTTTTATGAATTCAATATAGTTGTGATTTTTGACATGACCGCTTGTAAACGAAAGGCTTATTTTAACTCAAATTAAATAAGTTAGGGCATTTGGAAAAATTGATAGAACAATTAATTTTGCTTGTTAATAGTTTAACATTGTTTTTGCACTAACGAACTCAGAAAAACCAACCATATGATTAAGATTGAACACCATCCTGTACTAAACGTTCCTTCAACCGAAGTTGTTGAATTTATTTACAACGGACAAAAAATTAAAGGCCAGAAGGGGTTTACTATTGCAGCAGCATTGCATCAGGCCGGCTTTCCGGTACACAGCCACAGTCTCAAAGACCGTGAACGCAGCCTTGAATGTGGTATTGGGAAATGCGGCGCCTGTGAAATGCTTGTTGACGGGCAAATTAAGCGTATTTGTATCACAAAGGTGGACGAGGTAAAAGAAGTTCGGGAAATACCCAAAAACTATCAGCCCGAAATCAGGGAACCAAACATCAACCAAAAAACCAAAGTTTATAAAACAACAGTTGCCATTATCGGCGCCGGGCCTGCAGGCCTTGCAGCTCGTGAAGAACTGAATGCCCACGATGTTGATAATATTGTAATTGACAATAACGACCAGATCGGCGGACAGTTCCTGATGCAAACCCATCAGTTTTTCTTTTTTGAGCAAGAAAAAAAGTTTGGTGGCATGCGTGGATTCGATATTGCCAAGACGCTGGCCGGAGAAGATCATAGCGGGATTTTTCTGAATTCTACCGTTTGGGACATCCTGGAAGGGAAACGCCTTGCTGTTAAGAATATAAAAACAGATGAAATTTATTATGTTGAGGCAGAACATCTTGTTATTGCCACCGGTGCTGTTCCTTTCATGCCAACTTTTGAAAACGATGACCTCCCGGGCGTTTATACCGCAGCCGTTGTGCAAAAGATGATGAATCAGGAATTTACGCTTTTGGGTAAGAATATCCTTACCGTTGGTGCAGGAAATATTGGCTATCTGACCTCCTATCAGCTGATGCAGGCTGGAGCTAAAGTGAAAGCCATCATCGAAGCACAAGCTCATGAGGGCGGATTTCCGGTTCAGGCCAATCGCGTGCGTCGCCTGGGCATCCCGATCATGCTTTCGCATATATTGTTAAAGGCCATTCCAAATGAAAAACATGACGGCATTGTGGGTGCAGTTATCGCTGAATGTGAAAACTTTAAGGCTGTGCCCGGAACCGAAAAAATTATTACAGGAATTGATGCCATAAATATTTGTACCGGTCTTGTTCCTGATGACCAACTGCTGATAAAAGGAAATGAAATTTTCGGACGGGCTTGCCACGGTGCGGGCGATGCCATTCGTATTGGTGAAGGAACCAGTGCGGTTTTGCGCGGCAAGCAGGTAGCCTATGAAATACTGCAGGAAATGCACATCCCTTATAATTATGAACATTACCTGGGCATTTCTAAAGAATATATTGATTCACAGCAACATCCGGTTCGGATTATCCAGAAACCTTACATGCCCACACCGGAGCGCATGCAGCAAAAAGGCTTTGTAATCCTTGATTGCCTCTATGGATTTGCATGTAACCCATGTAGTTTTGCTTGTCCGCATAATGCCATCACAAAATCTTCAACCAGCACCGTACCACAAATTGATTATGATAAATGTATCGGTTGTATGGACTGTGTGTATCAATGTCCGGGACTGGCCATTTTCGGTTATAACCTCAAAAAAGACTGGCTGTTCCTGCCTATTGAATATGATGCGCAGGAAAAAGAAGCTGTTTATCTGGTTGATAATAACGGAAAAAAACTCGGTGAAGGAATTATTGAAAAAATCCTCCGTAAGCCCAATAAAACCCACGTGGCACGAGTAAAATCACATGATCTTCATGGTGAGGATCTGACCAAAGCTCGTGGTTTCATTATTAAAAGCCTTTATCCAGAACCGGTTCTAACCGAAAGCCATGACAAGCTTATCGAATCCGAAACCTATGTTTGTCATTGTGATGATGTGAGCCTGGAAGAAATCCTGGAAACCATCGGCGATCGCAAATTTATTTCTGTAGATGAAATCAAGCATACTACACGTTTGGGGATGGGAGCCTGCCGCGGAAAACGCTGTATCCCAAGGCTAAAGCAAATGATCCGCCCTTATGGGATTTCTGTTGTTGGAGATGCCACGCCGCGTGGCCCCTTGTCGAATCAGGTGGAAATGGGTGAACTTTATCCAAAAAAACAACACGAAGAAATAATTGCCCTCAATCATAAACATACGCCAAAGAAAATAAAAGTGGATGCACTGGTTGCCGGAGGAGGTATTGGTGGCAGTGCATTGTTCCGTTATCTTGCCGAAGGAGGATTAAAACCTGTATTGGCAAACTTCGGAAGGGGTGCCAGCTGGCGAAATATTGCCGGAGGCCGCCCTAATTTCAGTTTGCCCGAATTATCGGATATCGCAACAAAAAACCAGGATATTTTTAAAGAACTTCAGGAAATCCAGAATATTGATTACCGCCCAATCGATTATGTAACTTTTGCCCATGATGATGCTATGTACAAGGCTCTCGAAGCTTCCATGGCATGGTCTGAGGCAGAAATGATTGAGCCCGGGGATTTTCAAAAACGCATTGCTCCGGGTTTCAACCCAAAACTTGATAAATATCAGGCGGCATTGATTACAAAAAACTGCTGGCAGGCAACACCGGGCAGGGTTGTTGACCTGATACGTCAACTCGGCATCAAAGCCGGTGGAATTATGGAAGAAGATTGCGAATTGCTCGATGTGCGTGTTGAAGGCGATTTGTACTATGCTTTGGTGCGCAACCATAAACACGAATTCATCGAATATGAAACCCCTGTGTTTATTAACGCTTTAGGCCCTGAGGGTGCAAAATTCGCAAAACAGCTCGGTTTGGAAACCGGTATTTACCCCGTAAAACATCAGGCGTTTATCACGCGAAGGCTACCAATGCTGGGCGTTGATAATATTCCATTACCAATGTTAATCGACCGCAGAAAGTACAAAGGCTTTGTTGCCGTTTATGGGCAGCAGCTTGCCGAAACCGGTCAGATAATAGGTTGTGCCAGTCCGGCAGTTGATCCAAAGGAAACGGATAAAAATCTCAGGATTAATTCAAAAGAATTCCTCGAAATTGCTTCCGAGATTTTTGTTGACTGGCTGCCACAGCTCAGCAGTGTTGGATTCCAGGCTATTTGGGCAGGCTATTATGTTGAACCACGTATGATCCTCGATCCGGAAGTTGGCCTGTTTATTGGTTTACGTGGACAAGGTTTTATGTTGGGGCAGTATCTGGCAAAAATGTATGTAGATAAACTGCTTGGAAAACCGGTTCCGGAATATTTTAAACGATTGAACATGAAAGGTGACGGGCTGTTGGAAAAAGCCTTCAAATAGAATACACCTAAATTGCGGATTAAAAAAAAGGCGTCTGAACGACGCCTTTTTTTATTGAATGAATATCATTTTTCGCTGAATACTGTGCTCTCCCGTGTTTAAGCTGAAATAGTAAATCCCGGGAGCCAGATCGTAATCGTCCGGATTAAAATCAATAATGTTTTTTCGGCTGTATAAAACCTGTTCATCGATAAGTTTAATGCGTTCGTTACCGGTCATGTCAAAAACACTTAAGCTGACTTTTTGAGGCGGGCTTACCTTAAAAGCCAGGGTTGTTGAAGAACGGAATGGGTTTGGATAATTTTGTTCCAAACTGAAAGGAGCAAGAGCCTGCTCCTCGGTATGTGTTATTATTTCTGTATCAATGATAGCAGTCAGGATACTGGTTTGACCATTGTCCATCCGGCACCATATTGGGCGCACAACATCATCAAAAGCAGAAACATTGGTATAATCGCCAAAGAAAACAGATTGTGATGGGACAAAGGGGGTTTCACTTACTTTAAAATTGGTGAAATTTTGTCCTCCATCATTACTCATGGCCATATACACATCCGTATTCGAATCATCGTAATTTCTTCTGTCGTAAAAAACACAATACACTTTTCCATTCGCCTGATCTATGTCCATCCAGGTAAAAAACTGCTGGTTTTCTGTTTGGTCGTCGTTTATGCGAAGCGGTTCGCTCCAGTTTTTACCGCCACTATCCGAAAAGAT
This sequence comes from Bacteroidales bacterium, assembly GCA_963662905.2. Classification (GTDB taxonomy): domain Bacteria; phylum Bacteroidota; class Bacteroidia; order Bacteroidales; family WRLA01. Next base: position 129,868 of record CAXXFD010000001.1, read on the forward strand.
CATCCAGATGTCTGTATTGTTTTCGCCATTACGCTGATCGGCCCAATTGACATAAATCCTGCCATGATAAGGTCCTCCGGAGAGATCGCAGCGTGTAACAGGCATCCCGTTGCATCGGTAGATTCCCGGGATTTCAATGGCCCAGCCACCGATTTGCTCAGCTATAATTTGCTCATCTGCCCACGTTTCGCCTTCATCAAGGCTTTTAGTAAAATAGATTTTTTCATGTCCGGCCCATGCAACATAAATTTCTCCATTTGGCCCAACGGCAGGAACGGCTCCTTCTACGGTATTGTCTTCATCAATGCAATCGCCGGGTGTTTGGTTTATGGCAACAGAGGGGCTAAAACCAGCGCCTGCATCTGTTGATTTGGAAAACATAATATTTGTCTGGCAGGAAGGATCGGAAGAGCCATAAGTGTCAAATTGTGTCCAGGTGACATAAATATTATTGTTTCGGGGATCAACAGCAACCCACTCTTTGTCCTGATCTTTTTCGCCGTTTAAACCCATTCCCGCGCCATCGTTCCAGCTTTTACCTCCATCTGTTGATTTCTGGCATACGATTTGGTCGAGCCAGGAACCATTGAAAGGGTTGGAAAGGTGCAGATAATAGAAATTTCCGGCTGTATCAGCAACAATAACAGGATCTCCAGCAACTCCATATGTGCTGCTGCTGAGCTTGCTGATGTGCCAGCTCATACCGGCATCATCGCTGTAATAAACAGCATTAATGTTTGCTCCGGCAACGATTTCGTTTGTATTGGCAGGATTTACAAAGATGGAAGGTTCGTTAGGAAAAGATTGGCTACTGATTACAATATTTGCGTGTTGCGCAAAAAGCCCAAATGCGAGGGAGCATATCCCTATGAGCAAAAAAACTTTTTTCATTATGATGGTGTGTTGGTTTCAGTAAAACAATAACAAACCTGATCAGAAAATTACATATCAGGTAAAACGGAAAAACCGACGAAGCAACTTATTATTTTTTCATCAACCTTTTAATGGCAGCCTTATGTACTTTCCATTCAACTCCGGGAAACTTAATTGTTCTTCGGGTTCGGTTCACATCCAGTTTGGGATCAACCTCAGTCCATTTTGGATGGAACTGGTATTCCCTTTCCCAATTAAATTTACTAAGCTCTTCTTTGTTATCCAGGATAAGATCAAGAAATTTTTGGATGCGCAGATAATCGCTTGCCGATTCCTTTTCAATGTTAGTAGCTAATAAAATGGGCACTTTATAGGTTTCGATATCGTCCTCTTGCCATTCATAGGTGCCGCCTTTTATTATTGTTGGTTCATAAATCTGATCTAAGGTATCACTTTGTAGAGGCACCAGCTTGATAAGGTCTTTTAGGAGTGGTGAAGTATTTTGAAATTTGTAAACCGGAGCCATTCCAACGTAGAAGAAAGCATCAATCCTGTCATTGAGCAGGTCGCCAAGCGCACTGCCCAGTCCCACATACACATTCTTCCATTTAATTCCCAAACGGTTTTTGATGATTTCAGCAGTAACGCCAGTGCCCTGAATACCAACACCAACACGTTTTTTCTCTAATGCGCCAATGGAATCAATTTCTGCATCTTTTCGGGTAATTAAATGAACCTCAGCGAATCCAACGGGCAAAAGAATGCGCACATTTCCGGAAACATTCACATTTCCCTGCAGGTGTTGCAGTTCCTGCTGCATTAAAACATCATGCTGAATGAAAAAGATATCAGCATAGCGGTAATCGTTGGAAACAAGTTTTTGGTAGTTAATAAAATCGCCTCCCGAAGGCAGGATGTTGATAAATGGTATGGTGTCGTAAAATTTTTCAACCGAGTCTAAAACATTTTTATGAATAACGAGCTCTCCTGTTTCCGGATTCCTTCGCGGAACTAACTCTCCCGGGCCTTTATTCGTCATTTTTGGGTCGGAATTTGGATGGGGTTTGGTCATGGGTATAGTATCCATGATGGTATCAAGCTGAATTTTGAAATGATAGCCCATGATGGAATCAACGAGTATAATAGAATCAGCGATAAAATTAATATCATTCATCATCTGATAATACGTGCCTTCCTTATCCCCGGTCAGTACTTTTAATTGATGTTTGTCAACAGATTGAGCATCGACAGAAGCAAAGATGAGCAAAAATGATATACTAAAAAGTAAAAATCTTTTCATTTGTAAAAGGGCTTGTTGATAAATTAACTAATTTCTAAGCCAACACGCAAATATAGCCATTTGAAAATCTAATTCAAAAAAAAGATAACCTTCTTGATCTTTCCAGGCTAATTTATATGGGCTGCAAATTAAGGAAAATCACCGGACTTTCTTACGTTAGCGGGCACAATATGTTTCGCAAATTTGTATTTTGCCGGAAAATTAAACGGTATTTTCACGTATATCAAAGGTTTTAGAAATATAAACGACTGAAAATGAACAAAAAACAAAACCATTTTGTCCTACAAATATTTATTGCATTAATTGGCGGAGCACTACTTGGCCTATACTACAAACCGGCTGTTCCGTATATTTCCTGGATGGGCGATATTTTTATCAGGGCGCTGAAAATGATAATCCTGCCATTGATCCTGAGTTCAATCATTTCCGGAGTGGCCAATATTGGCAGGGCTGAAGACCTGGGAAGGCTGGGCTTAAAAACCTTGTCGTATTATTTGATGACCAGCCTGCTTGCGATATTGACCGGACTTTTTGCCATAAATATCAGTAAAGCAGGTGTGGGCGCTGATTTGGGTTTGAGCCGAAAAGTAGAAGGACTGGATGCGGCCACGGGATCCTTTGGAAGCACAATAATGGGCATCATTCCCGAAAATATTTTTAGCGCATTGTCGTCGGGCAATATGCTTCCTGTTATTTTCTTTGCGATTGTTTTTGGCTTCTTTGTAAATCAAGCTCCGGGGAAATCGGCGCACTTTCTCACCGATTTCTTTCAGTCTGTTTTTGAAGTCATGATGAAAATCACCATGTTCATTATCCGCTTTACCCCACTTGGGGTCTTTGCGATTATAGCAAAGGTAATGGCTGAACAACAGAACCTGGGTTCACTGGTTGAAAGCATGGGTCTTTATATGCTTACAGTAATTGCTGCTTTGTTTTTTCATGCTTTTGTTACGCTCCCGCTAATTACCCGCTTTATCGGAAAATCAAAACCTTTCAGGCATATGGCCAATATGCGCCCGGCATTACTGACAGCTTTTTCTACAGCATCTTCCAGCGCAACCTTGCCATTAACCATGAACAGCATTGAAGAGCGATCGGGTGTTTCAAACAAGGTTACCAGTTTTACCCTTCCGCTTGGTGCTACTATAAATATGGATGGCACAGCACTTTACGAATGTGTTGCAGCTATTTTTATTGCCCAGGCATATGGTGTTGACCTGAGTTTTACCGAGCAGGCGTTGGTTGTGGTTACTGCACTTCTTGCATCTATTGGCGCTGCCGGCATTCCAATGGCCGGTTTGGTAATGATTGCCGTAATTTTATCTGCTGTGGGTCTTCCATTGGAGGGAATCGGGCTTATTTTGGCCGTGGACCGTATTCTTGATATGCTCAGAACAGCCACAAACGTTTGGAGCGACAGCTGTGGCGCGGTTATTATTGCGCGATCAGAAGGTGAAAAACTGAAAGTTTAGCTTTCTCCTTTTTTTTGGCGATACAATTGCAAAATGTGTTCTATATCTTCATTTACAATGGGCTTGCAGATGTGGCGCAAAGCCTGATATCGTGAAATTGCCTTGTAGTCCGGTTCTGAAGCACTGACGAAAACCACCTCAAATTTTCTCTTGGGATAGCGCTCAAGCAGATCCAGGCCACTGCCTCGCGGCATTTTCAGGTCTAGAAAGATTAAATCGGGTCTGCTTTTGTTGATTATTTCCCATGCTTCTTCGATATTGCGCGCACTGCCCACAAGCACAACCTTATCAGTATATGTGCTCAAGAGATGTTCAATGGCAAAAATACCGGCTGTTTCATCATCAATTATTAATACCTTTATAAGACTCATCAATAATTATACGTTCTTGTTACTCTTTTATTTTTTTGTTTGCAAGGTTTCTGCTTACCGAAGGTGCTATTTTTTCTACCCACCATATCCACATAAAGAAAATAACTACATAGAAAAACGGACGAAAGAGATAGTCGTGGCTGAATTGCCAATAATCAGGTTTCCAAAGCAATACGATTGATAATCCGATAATCCGGAAAAGGTTTGTAAGATGGACGATGAGGACACCCAAAGGGATAAACCATAACTTTTTCAGCCAGGGGCCTCGGAAAAAGATAATCAAAAGGGCAAACTGAGAAAACTGCTTGAGTCCAGAGCATCCGGCATTGATCGCAATATAGCCTTTGTTGCTAAAATACATGGTTTGATCAATAGTTGTAATTTCCAATCCCAATATATGCACATCAAACCAATGGCTTTGCGCAAATACCAGCCATGACATATAATCGTAGGCACTTGCCATGAAATTATTAATCGGCCAATAATGCAGGTCATAAGCCCAAAAACGCCAGCTAAAATGGATGATAACCGTAATTAAACCAAACAGGGCTACATCGGAAAGTGATTGCAGGTTATATTTTTCAATAAATTCCCGTATCTCAGCTCTTAATTTTTTCATTAAGATGGATTTATAGTGTTTTCGAGCCGTAAAGGTAATGTTTTTTGATAAAAGGCCGAATGGGGAATTACGGAATAATCAGGGCTAAAAAGAGGGAGAATGTGTTTTAGAATTGGAAACGGATTCCTCCGTTTATACTCAGGGAGGAAGCATTTCCACCGGGAGAATCATAAACAGAACGGAAATAATAACGGTAAGTCGGGTTAAGCTGCAATGCGAGTTTATCACTCAGATGGTATTCAAGAGTTAAACCAAAAAGCATCCGGAAATTGCTTTCCAGTTTTTCTTCTATGCGCCTTTCGATATAAAGCAAACGGACATCCGAAGGAATATCTGCAGGAGTTTCTTTTCTGTTCAAGATAACAGCATATTCGCCACCTGCCCTGAGGCTTAAGCCAAAATTACGATAGCTAAACAGATCATAACCAAAGCTTAAAGGAATGCGGAAATAGGTGTAACGATTGTCGGCATACGCAATAGTATTATGTGTCACTGAATCGTAAATCGTTTCAATGGTTGTAATCAGGATTACCGAATCCGGATTGGACGGATCGGGCACATAATAATGCACATCGTAATAAAAGCCAACACTGTCCAATGATTTATAATCGAGCGTATAGGGCGTTTGGTCTTCCATAACTGATGCCCCGAGGCCACCTTGCAAATAAATGCCGCCACCTAATTCGTAGCGTGCCATCGCATTTAAATTCAGCTGCCTGATGTTTAGTTGCTCGTCAACCGGTACATCAATAAATTCGGGGCCACTGTTTATAAGGAAGCTATATTTAGATGTTTTTTGGTAATCATCGAAGAGGCGGAAGCTGTATCCTTGTGTGTTTGTAAGGGCATTATTGCCCGGAAGACCCAGTGCATTTATTTTTTCAGGGGTTTTGAGGCGGAGCGCAAATGTTTCAAAGGAATTTTTAAACAGCTCAGGTTTCAGTGCTTGTAAGGTCTCTCCTTCAAATAGTTGGCGTTGAGGGGCAATGTTTTCTGCCGGTTTGGCATAGTAGGTTTCGGTCTCCGTGTATTTTATGAAAGGCTCCGCCATTTTCCGGCTTTCAAAAGCAGGCTTGTTTTCTTCCATCTCGATGAAACACTCCTGTTTCGATGGCATGTTTTCCGGGATTTCCGGTCTGCTTGCAGGCGAAAGCAAAAGAGTTGCTGAAACAATGGCCGCGGCAATACCTGTAATACCTGTGGAAGCCATCAGGTAGATATTGCTTGAAAAATTAGTGAAATTAAAAGATGTGAACTCATTCCACGACAATTTGCTGCTGATCCCGCTCCAAACGGATGCAGCAGGCTCAATCTGAACGTTGCTCAGATTGTCGCGGAAAATGTCGTCAATATGTTCTAATCCATCTTTCATATAAATAATGGCTTGTATAGCCTTTATCTTTTAAAGTTTAATTCTTCAAGGCGTTTTCTAAGGTATTTTCTGGCTTTCGATAGCTGCGATTTTGATGTGTTTTCAGATACATCAAGCAGCTCGGCAATTTCTGCATGTGTATAACCTTCAAATACATAAAGGTTAAAAACCATGCGGTAGCCTTCGGGAAGTTCCTGTATCAGCTTCATCAGTGCTTTTTCACGGCTGTGCCCCTTTTCCGTTTCATGGTATGAGGGAGCATCACCGGCGATACGGTCTTCCAGATCATCGATATCAGTCTGCACGTCATTTTTTTTGTTTTTTGTGTAATGCGTAATTGCAGTATTGATAACAATGCGTTTCAACCAACCTTCAAAAGAACCTTCAAATTTATAATCGTCAATTTTGGAGAAGATTTTCACAAAGCCTTCCTGCAATATATCTTCAGCGTCTGTACGATTTTTCGCAAAACGCAAACATATTGCCATTAATTGCCTTGAGTATCTGGAATACAGCCTGTTCTGATACCGGCGCTTACCTGCTGAGCATCCTTCGATCAGTTGTTTATCAGAGTGCATTCTCCAAACTGCCTTTGGTTAGACTTCGGTTCATTTTTAATGGTTGCCTGAAAATCAATAATTTTTTAGGTTGATGCATGATTTTTTTTCAAGGCCAAAAAGATAAACAAAAAAATCATACTAAAGTCTGCCTTAAATCCGTGTGGTACTTTCTTAACTGCAATAATTGCTTGATTTACGGGAAATTAATCCTTAAAAAAAAACTATGGTCATTTAAAGTAACAGCTAAAACAAAAGTATAAAAAACAGCATCAGGCTGGAATTTTAACAACCAGCTTCTGATGCTGTTCTGTGCGATATTGCGCCAAAACCACATTTTGGCATAATAATTTATTGTATTATTTGCTTTCCGTTTTCAAGATATTTTTTGCAAAAATCGTTTTCACGATCCAGGATGCATGATACATGCTCGGCACAATAACCAGCGTGAGGAAAGTAGCAAACGACAAGCCGAAAATAATGGTCCAGGAAATCGGCCCCCAGAATACGGCATTATCGCCTCCAAAATATATTTGAGGGTCAAAATCTGTTAAAGCAGTGATTAGGTTGATGTTTAAGCCCACTGCAAGGGGAATCAAGCCCATAATTGTAGTAATAGCAGTAAGCAGCACTGGGCGCAACCTGGTTTTGCCTGCCCGAACAACGCAGTCAAGCGCTTCAGCGGCGGGCAAAAGCGATTTTTCGTCCATACCTAATTCTGCACGGCGGCGTGATTTAAGCAGATCGATATAATCTATAAGCACAATGGCATTGTTTACAACAACACCTGCCAGAGAAACAATACCAATACCGGTCATTACCACAACAAATTCCATTTGGAATGTTGCCAGCCCGCCAAAAACACCAATAGTACTGAATAACACACTGGCCAGGATGATAGCGGGTTTTACAACTGAATTAAACTGAGTTACCAGAATAATAGTAATCAGCGATATAGCGATAAGCAAAGCTCTGATCAGGAATGCCATGGATTCTTCCTGCTCTTCTTGTTCGCCGGTAAAATCAATACGATATCCGTCGGGCATTTCAAAAAACTGCATCACATCTTTGATGTTGTTGTTAACCTCCGTGGCATTGTAACCTTCAATTACATTGGAATAAACCGTAATGACCCGGTCCATGTCTTTGCGTTTTACACTGTTATAGGTTGTTCCGTAGCTGACATCAGCAACAGCAGAGATCGGTATTTGATGGATTTTTCCTGTGGCAGCATCCCGGAAGGTGATTTTTTGGTTCATCAAAGCCGGAACATCATAACGGTATTGATCCTGCATCCTGAGTTGAATAGGGAATTCATCTTCGCCAACTTTATAGTCCGAAACTTCTTTCCCGAAAAGCGCGGTACGGATTGTTGATGCTATTTGTCCTGTAGATAGCCCAAAACGCCGGGCTTTGTCGCGGTCGATGTGCATAATCATTTCAGGCTTGCTGAGGCTCATATCCACTTTCAGGCCTTCGATGCCTGCAATGGAAGAATTTTCAATATAGGCCTTAACGCTGTCGGCAAGGAAAATCAAATCGTCAAATTCTTTCCCGCTGATTTCGATATTAATGGGTTTTCCGGTAGGAGGCCCTTCGGAATTTTTTTCCACAGAAAGCTGAACCCCTGGATATTTGCCAATCAATCCATCGCTCAAATCCTTCAAAATATGAGTTGTGTTGATGTCTTTGCGCAATTCATAATCAAGAAAGCTGACGGTAATCAATCCTTTGTGGGGTGTTTCATCAAAGCTAAAAAAGTCATTTTCACCTTTGGCGCCGGTTCCAACAGTTGTAAGTACCGATTTCACGATTTCTGCCCGGTTTCCAATAATCCGGCTTACATCTTCTTCCATTGCGTGCATCAGGGAGTCCGTTTTGTCTAAATCGGTTCCTATAGGCAATTCGGCAAGGATATTGATGAATTTAGGATCCGAATCCGGGAAAAACAGCACCTTCGGGCTGCTGGAAAAATAAAAAATAATGGTAATAAAAAGCAGTACTGTTGTGGCTCCAATGGCCATGAACGGTTTTTTTCCGGAAAGCACATAAGAGAGTACCTTAACGTAAAAGCCCTCGAGCCAAACCAGGAATCTGTTCTGAAACCACCTTGCCGCCCGTGAAAGGAAGAAATAATTCATCATGCCAATAACCGAAAACAGGGCAAATAAATTTCCCATGGCATTGGATCCCATAACAAAAAACAATACAGAGAGCACAGCTAAAATGCCTATTAAAAACCATGTTGGCCTGGCTTTTGGCAAAGGTGTTTGTTCTCCTTGTTTTATAAATGATGATGAAATTACCGGAATAATGACCAAGGCTACAAACAAACTAGATGTAAGAACAATAATGAGTGTTACGGGCAGAAATTTCATAAACTCACCAATGAGGCTGTCCCAGAATATGAGTGGGAAAAAGGCGGCCAGGGTTGTAGCCGTTGAAGAAATAATCGGCATTGCAATTTCGCCCACAGCCTGCTTTGCCGCTTCAAAACGGCTGTAACCCTGATCGAGGAAGCGATAGATGTTTTCCACTACCACAATGGCATTATCCACAAGCATCCCCAAAGCGAGGATCAACCCAAAGAGGATGATCATATTAATAGTAGTGCCCATTAGGCTGAAAACCACAAAACTAACAAACATGCTTGTTGGGATGGCCAAACCTACAAAGAGGGAGTTGCGCGCACCGAGAAAGAAGAAAAGCACGACAATCACGAAAATGACGCCCATGATGATGGAGTTTTCCAGATTGCTCAATTGTTTGCGTACCACATCAGACTGATCGTTGGTAATATCGATGGTCAGGTCTTTGGGCAATTGGCCATAGCGCTGTGCTTCTTCAAGTACCTGAAAAATTTTATCGGTCGTTTCGAGCAGGTTTTCACCTCCTTTTTTTACTACCTGAAGGCTTACGACCGCTTGTTTGTTAAGTCTGGCGTAGTTGTTCGGGTCTTTAAAACCGTCTTCAATTGTGGCTACATCGCGCAGATAGACAATATTTCCGTTTTCGCTTTTAACAATGATATCCTCAATTTCGGAGGCATCTTCAAACTCTCCTAGTATGCGCACCGACCGCCGCGTATTGTTCATGCGGAGCTCTCCTCCGGCAATGGACATGTTTTCGTACGCAATGGCATTTTCTATATCGCCAAAAGATAAATTGCGCGCTTCCATTTTGTAGGGATCCACATGAACTTTCACTTCACGGTCGTTAACGCCGGTAATCTCTACTTTGGAAACTTCTGTGATGCCTTCCATCTCGTCTTCAAGATATTCGGCATATTTTTTCAGCTCTACGATACTGTATTCGCCCGACAGGTTGATGTTGATAATTGGAAATTCCGTGAAATCAATATCATCCACAATGGGGTCGTCGAGCAAATCGTTGGGCAGTTCGCTTTTGGCTTTATCAACGGCATCTTTTACATCCTGCAAAGCTTTATTGATGTCGGTATCCATATTGAACTCGCAAAGGATTACCGAAACATCCTGTGCCGAGGTGGAGGTCATTTCATTGATACCACGTATGCTTTCGATTTCTTTCTCAAGCGGCCGGGTTACCAGGTTTTCCATGTCGATGGGCGCATTGCCCGGGTAAACGGTTTGCACAACAACTGTTGGCATAAACACCTCCGGAAAAAGCTCCTTTGGCAAATTGAGGTATGAAAAATAGCCAAAAGCCATTAACATAACCCCCATCAGGTAAACTGTATTTTTGTTTTTTAAAGCCCAGGTCGTTAATTTAAACTCCCGGACAATTTTCTTTTCCTGTTCCATGAAATTTGTCTTAATTGATTATTCATCAACTTTTACACGTACTCCGTCTGTTACGATCTGATAACCTTCTGTAACCAGCTCATCATCAGGATTTAATCCTATGGTTATCATTGTAAGGTCATTGTAGGAACGGCCTGAAGTTATGTAGTGTTTGGCTGCAAATTGGCCGTTTTTTGTCCGTTCAACAACATAAATAAATTCGCCTTTCAGGTCTTTTCGGATGAGAATGGAAGGGACTACAAGCGCATTTTCAGTGATGAAATCCCGTACCTTGATAATTGCCAACATATTGGGCTTTAGTTTTTCATCGGGATTATCAGCCCTTAATTGCATGGTAAAAGTCCTGTTTTGCGGATTGATGACTTCGCCCAGACGGAAAACCGGTAACATCATTTTTAAATCCGGATAAGCCGGGAAGCTGACATCAACCATATCATTGGTTTTTATTGCGCCAAGGAAGGTTTCCGAGATGTCTGCATTAATAAACACTTCGCTAAGGTTTACAAGCTGCATCAATTGGACACCCGGGATAGCGAGTTCGCCGGTTTTTACAAAAATCTCATCAATAATTCCGTCAAAAGGACTGGTTATTAATGCCATATCCAATTGGCTGCGTAAAGTGGCGAGTTTGCTTTCCAAAGATTCTACATTGTTTTTGGCCTGAAGGTATTCGATTTCTGATCCGATTTCCTTATCCCAAAGTGCTTTTTGTTTTTTGTAGATTGTTTGTGCAAGTTCCAGTGCCGTTTCAACTTCTTTAATTGAGTTTTCAATGATAGAAGTATTCAGGCGGATGAGTTCCTGCCCTTTTTTCACCCTTTGTCCTTCTTTTACATAAATCTGCTTAATCTGCCCATTGATTTCCGGGCTGATATAGGCTGCTTCAACAGCTTCGACATATCCGCTGGCTTCAAAAAAGTGCTCAAAAGTAGTTGGTTTCAAAGGCTGGGTGCGTACCAAAATCCCTTGTTCGGGATGGTCTTCTGCGGCCAGCTGGTTTTCGAGCGAGCGGATTTTTTCCTGAAGGGTTTTTAATTCGGCTTTGCTGCTGGCAAGTTCTGCAGCTTTGTCCGTGATTTCTTCAGGCTTTTGCTGGCATGCAAAGCCTATAAATGCAATTGCCAGTATTACTAGAATATTCTTTTTCATTTTTTCTGTTTTTATGTGTTTTGCTTTCTACAGTTTATTAATCAGTTTATCGTAATCAATTTTGTAACGGAGCAGCGTAAAAATGCTGGAGAAATAATCAATCTGGCTGGTTAGTTTTTGGTTCTGAACCTGAGTAAGTTCCAGGCTGCTGGCCATGCCATTTTTGTATTTTTCTTCCACCCGCTCATAAATTGTGTTTGATAATTCAAGGTTTTCTTTTTTGCTCAGGTAGGTTGCAAATGAAGTTTTCAGGTCTGATTTTGCCTGAGAAACCTGAAGGTCAAGCCCGCGCTCCAAATCGGAGAGGTTATTCATGGCCTGATCGTATGCAAATCGCTTTTGTTTCATTTTGGCATAACGCAGTCCGCTACTGAAAATCGGCAGTGAAGCGGTTATCCCAAAAATATTGGGATTGGAAAAGTCAAAATCGGGTTTGTTTACTTTTTCCTGATGCTGATAGAAAGCCGAAATAGTAGGCAGGTATTCCGTTTTGGATAATTGCCAATCAAGTTTGCTCAACTTTTGCTGGGTTTCCATAATTTGATAGTTGAGGTTTTGGCTAATGTCAAACTGCAAGCCGGCCAGCTCCTGCACATCAATCTGATCTACGAATGATTCAATGTCCTGAGTTAAGGCAATTTCTGTTTCAAACGGAATGCCCAATTGATATTTTAGCATTTTGTAGGCCAATTCCAGGCTTCGTTCGCTTTCGGTTTTTGCATTGCGCACATTAATAATATTGACCCTGAGCTGGTCCACATCAGTTTTGGACGTAAAGCCTTGTTGGTTCATTGCTTCGGTTTCGGCAAGCAATTGTTCCATTGTTCCCAGGTTTTTGCTCAGGATGTCCGCATTTTGTTCGGCAATCAGAATCATATAGTAGGATTCGGCAATCATTGCTTTCACTTCCTGCTCCGAAAGCTGAAGCTGCTGGCTAGTGATTTTGGCGTACACCCTCGATGCCCTAAGACCGATGATGTAGGGACCAGAGAAAATCAACTGGCTGACGCTCAAGTCAACAGTGGTATTTTCCAATACGCCAAGCGGCACTTCCGAAATCGTTCCATCCGGATTTGGAAATTGGGCAACAGGCACCTTAAAAATATTGGTGTACTGAGCCGATAGATCAACCTGAGGCAAGCCGCTTGCTGTGGATTCCCAAATCCGTTTTTTGGCGATTTCGGTATCCAGACGGGCATTGACCACTTTGGTGTTTTGTTCCAAACCCAGAGTATATGCTTGTTCCAGGTTCAATTCCAAAGTGTTTTGGCTTTCCTGAGCATGTAGAATCCTGCCTTGCATCAGCATTGCAAGAGCAAGCAGGCAATAAATGGCCCGAGCCCTAAATTTGGTAATTTTTAATTCTTTCTTCATAATAGTTTAATCCGTTTTCATTTACGATACCACGGATAAGGTTGTCGAACATGGTATCAAATACATACGAAAAAGAGAATTCTTTTGTTTGGAGAAAATCAGAACGGTGCATTATTTCCAATTGTTCCAGGTAAATTGCGGCTGTTACTTCTATATTTACATCAGTACGGTAAATTTCTTGCCGGATACCGGCCTTTAAATTGGAAGTAATATACTCATAAACAGCGTCTTTTTTGTTTTGAATAAGTTCTTCAAGTAGTTCCGGATAGTATTTTTTCAGGTCAAAGACCATTGCCGGGTTAAAGCTTTTGATTTGCTCGCTGACAAGTTTACTCGCCATGAGCAAGGCTTCAATCGCATTCAAATCCGGTGACATCAATTTTCTAAACTCAATGTCATTTTTTTGAGCCTGCAACGAAAGTACTTTCCTGATCAAGTCTTCCTTATTCTGAACATACTGATACAATGTTTTTTTGCTGATTTTCATGCTCCGAGCCAGATCGTCCATCGACAGGCTCCGGATTCCAAATTCAATAAATCTGTCTAAGCTGCCACTTAAAATTTCCAGATATTTTCCGTCAAACTCCTCCATGATCATCTCCTTGTTACCGGCTCTTAATGAAGCGAGAGTTCTTTTTTTGTTCTTCAAAATAGGCCAGCCCCTCAGAGGTAGCAATCCCTCTTATAAAATTTTCAAACATCACATCGAACAATACTTCGAAAGAAAATTTTTGAGGTGAAAACAATTCCGGGTTGTGGATATCGAGCAGGCGGCTGATGTACAGGCGGGCTACCAGTTCCTGGCTTAAATCGTCGCGGTACATCCCCTGCCGGATCCCTTTATCAAGATTGATCTTGATTTTGTCGAAAATAAATTCTATCCTTTTTTCTACATGTGCGTTATATATTGTTGGAAAATATTTGTTAAGGTCGTAAGTTATTGAAGGGCTTACATCGTCGAAATTACTGCAAATCTCCCTGCTTACCACAAATAAAATTTCGATCGCATTAACGCCATCAAAGTCATATTTTTCAAAAATGCGGTTAAAAGCCGAACGTTCATAATCCAATAAATGCTGCACCATGTCCGATTTGTTTTCGAAATGGGTGTAAAAGTCTTCCCGGCTGATATTGATTTTCTTGCATAAAGCATTGATATTCATGCTTTTTATACTGTATTTCTCTGATAATGGCCTGATTTTTTCTATAATTTCTTCTTTCGTGATATTCATGCTATTTATTTTGAGTGCGCAAAACTATGAAAAAACATTTCAAGGCAAAAACGTTTCCATGTTAAGTTTAGTTCATTTGTTGAAAATGTTTATAAGATGTTAAAATTGTTCCTAACCTTGCACTCCCTTGGTTTTCTTGCTATCTTTGTGCCTCAAAAAATTAAAACAGTTAAAGCATGAAAAAATTTATTTTACCTATCGGTATTCTTTTTTTGGGAATGACACTTTTTCTATCGTCCTGCGAAGAAGCTGTAAAAGACCTTGCAAGATTTGAGGTCAATTATGACCTCCCAACAGTAAGTTTCGAGCTTGATTCATTGAATTTTAAATCCAGCGAAGTAGTATTGGCGCAACAATCCATTAATGCAAATATTGACAGCATTTTGGAGGCCAACAACGTTTCGGGCGGAACATTGGAAAACGCTCAGTTTACAAAAGTAACGGTTACTATTACCAGTCCGGAATCTGCTAATTTTGATTTTATTGAAAGCATGCGCGTTACCGTTGCGCTTTCCGCTGATTTTAGCAATGAAGTGCAAGTTGCCGAAACCGGAACCATTGAGCAGGGAAGCAATTCGGTTGATTTCATTTTCGATAATATGAATATGAGCCCCTACATGTCTGCCAGTATGTTCCATACACGTTTGTATGGTGAATTAAACGGACCTGTTCCTTTTGGAATTGTCGGGATGCAATGGCTTTCCTCTGTTGAAGTAACCATTCAGCCCTTGTAAAAAGACCCCATTAAGTACTTTTTATGGAATACCGGTTAACATCCGGTATTTTTTTTTTGTAAGAATCTCCTTAATATTCAATTTGTTCATGCTGCCGTGGCCTATTGTTAACATTTTAACAATGAGCCATCTCGACATATGTAGAAAATTATATGTATCTTTGCCGCCGATAAACTAAAAAATTAATCATCATGACAAAAAATTTAGGAGGGAAGTACAATCCACTTTATTTCTTATCTGCCTTGGGATCAGGCGGATTAGCAGTTTCATTCTTCATCTACATGCAATTTATGATCCCGCATAAGAAAACGCCGATGGTTACCTTTAACCACATTTGGGATGCATTCCAAACCGGCGAGTGGTTCATCAAAGCAGGCATTGTCCTTGCTGTTGCCGGACTGATCACTTTTGCCATATTGCATATTCGCTTGCTTTTCTGGAATTTGGCCGAATACAGCAACTTCAAGAAAACGCCAATTTTTCAAAGTATGAAGGATTCGCCTGCAGCTATTTCATTTATGGCAATTCCGCTCACGCTTTCCATGACTTTGAATGTTCTTTTGGTTTTGGGCGCAGTGTTTATTCCGGATCTGTGGTCGGTAATTGAATACTTATTCCCTGCAGCTCTTCTTGGTTTTGCTTTGGTTGGAATTTATGCCCTGAGGATTTTCGGCCACTACATGATCAATCTCTTTGCTCATGGAGACCCTAATTTTGTAAATACCAATAATTTAAGTAACCTTCTTTCTATTTTCACCTTTGCCATGATTGCCGTGGGCTTTGCTGCTCCGGGAGCCATGAGCCATAATGTTCAGGTAAATTCTATTGGCATTTTTATGGGCTTGTTTTTCCTGGCTCTTTCAATTATCCTTGCAATAGTAAAGTTTACATTAGGGTTTCGCTCCATCATCGAAAAAGGTATTGCTGTTGAAGGCAGTCCTTCATTATGGATCGTTATCCCATTCCTTACTTTAGTAGGTATCACTGGTATCCGGCTATTATTTGGGCTCGATCACCATTATAACGATAAAGTGTCTGATGCTTCGCTTTTTGTTTTAACGGGATCGATCCTGGCGCTTCAACTCCTGAATGGCGCAATGGGCTACGGAGTGATGAAGAAAATTGGTTATTTTGATCAGTATGTAAATGGCCCGAAGAATAGCGCCGGAAGTTTATCTTTGATCTGCCCCGGTGTAGCCCTGGTGGTTTTCGGAATGTTTTTCGTGCATTTTGGTATTGTGAGAAATGGCATCATGGACAAATTTTCCATTGCATACTTCCTTTTACTTGTGCCTTTTGTGCTCGTACATATAAAAACGATCTCCGTATTTATTAAACTTAATAAGAAGCTAATTTTCAAAACGGAAGAGGTTCAATAAGTGAAACACAGAAACAAAAAGCGGCACCGATGAGATGCCGCTTTTTTTTATTTCAAAAAATCAGTGTGCTATTTCACCACGATATTGATGATCTTCTTTGGAACAACAATCACCTTCATCACATCCTTGCCTTCGATGTATTTCTGCGCCGCTTCACTTTCTAAAACTGCTTTTTGAATTTCCGGTACTTTGGCATCCATGGCAAAAGGCATCTTAAAACGCATTTTCCCATTGAAGCTCACCGGGTAATCAAAGCTGTCCTCTTTCAGGTATTTTTCATCCCATGAAGGGAATGCCGATTTTGTAATGCTCTCCTCATGTCCCAAAAGCGACCAAAGCTCTTCGGCGGTATGCGGCGCATAGGAGGCCAGTAGAATGGCCAGCGGTTCCAGGATTTCACGTTTATTGCATTTCAAATCAGTAAGCTCATTAACGGCAATCATCAAGGTGGAAACAACAGTGTTGAAGGAAAGCCGCTCAATATCTTCCTGCACTTTTTTGATGGTTGCATGCAGTACTTTCAGCTCTTTATCTGTAGCTTTTTCATCGCTGACAGCAAAATTACTATCGTAATTATTATGGTAAAGTTTCCATAATTTGCGCATAAAACGGAAAACGCCTTCAATTCCTTTGGTGTCCCAGGGTTTATGGCTTTCGATGGGGCCGAGGAACATCTCATACAAACGGAAAGTATCTGCTCCGTATTTTTCTACCAAATCATCCGGGTTCTGCACATTATATTTGGATTTCGACATTTTTTCGATTTCCCAGCCACAAATGTACTTTCCGTCTTCAAGGATAAATTCGGCGTCTTTATATTCTTCGCGCCAGTTTTTAAAGGCTTCCGTATCCAGGATGTCGTTATTAACAAATTCAATATCGACATGCAGCTTTTGGGTGCGATAATCCTTTTGCAAACCTTTGGAAACAAACTGATTTGTCCCTTCTACGCGATAAACAAAACTGGAACGTCCCTGGATTTTGCCCTGGTTGACCAGCTTTTTGAAGGGTTCTTCTTCGCAAACCATCCCAATATCAAACAGGAACATATTCCAGAAACGTGAATAAATCAGGTGGCCGGTTGCATGCTCATCGCCTCCGAGGTAGAAATCGACGTCACGCCAGTACTCATTGGCTTCTTTGCTGAAATAGCGGTCATCATTTTGAGGATCCATATACCTCAGATAATATCCTGAAGAACCGGCAAATCCAGGCATTGTGTTGGTTTCCAGCGGATATCCTTCTTTTGTTTTCCAGTTTTCGGCACGTGCCAAAGGCGGTTCGCCATCTTCCGTAGGTAAATATTTGTCCACTTCCGGAAGCTCTAATGGGAGCTCGCTTTCATCAAGCGCATAGGGCATGCCATCTTTATAATAAATCGGGAATGGCTCGCCCCAATAGCGCTGACGGCTAAAAATAGCATCGCGCAGGCGGTAATTGATGGTGCCATAGCCCAGGTTCTTTTCCTCAATTTTTTCAATTGTAGCACGGATTCCTTCTTTTACGTCCATTCCGGTAATGAAATCAGAATGGATCATCACGCCTTCTTTGCTGTCGTATGAGTCTTCCCACTCATCGGTATTTGAAGGTTCATCCCCTTTTGCGCAAACAACCTGAATAACAGGCAGATTAAAATGACGCGCAAAAGCAAAATCCCGGCTATCGTGCCCCGGGACAGCCATAATTGCGCCTGTTCCATAGCCAATCAAAACATAATCGGCAATATAAATCGGGATTTCAGCGCCATTGAGCGGATTTATGGCATAAGCTCCGGTAAACTGGCCGCTTACTTTTTTAACTTCCGACATGCGTTCGCGTTCGGAGCGGTTCTTTGCCCACTGAACATATTCGTCCACATCCTTGCGTTGTTCATCAGCGGTAAGCTCGGCAACCAGCTCATGTTCAGGAGCAATTACCATAAATGTTACGCCAAAAATTGTATCAGGACGAGTGGTAAAAACTTCGATTTCCTTTTCGCTGCCTTTTACGCCAAAACGCACCGAAGCCCCTTCAGAACGGCCAATCCAGTTGCGCTGGATGTCACGTAGCGATTCAAACCAGTCGATTTTTTCCAATCCATCGAGCAGGCGCTGTGAATAGGCTGAAATCCTCAACGACCACTGTTTCATCAATTTCCGTTCAACCGGATGTCCGCCCCTTTCGGAAAGCCCGTCTTTCACTTCATCATTGGCCAAAACCGTTCCCAAAGCCGGGCACCAGTTTACCATGGTCTCGGAAAGGTAAGCCAAACGGTAATGCATCAACATTTCCTGCTGCTGCTTTTCATCCATCGCGTTCCATTCTTCGGCGGTGAAAGCATCATGCTCACTGCAAACCGCTTTAACGCCCTTGCTGCCGTTCTTTTCAAAAACGGCAATCAGGTTTTTAACAGAGTCGGCTTTATTGATTTCCTTGTTGTACCAGCTGTTAAAAAGCTGTATAAAAGTCCATTGTGTCCATTTATAGTATTTCGGGTCGCAGGTGCGCACTTCCCGGTCCCAATCGTAGCTAAAACCTAATTGATCGAGCTGTTGGCGGTAGCGTTTGATGTTTTTTTCTGTGGTAACTGCCGGATGTGTTCCGGTTTGAATTGCATATTGCTCCGCAGGGAGTCCATAAGCATCATAGCCCATGGGGTGCAGCACATTAAAGCCTTTCAGCTTTTTATAGCGCGCATGGATGTCAGAAGCAATATATCCCAGCGGATGGCCTACATGCAAGCCTGCTCCCGAAGGATAAGGAAACATATCGAGCACATAATATTTGGGCTTGGCAGTGTCGGTTTCTGCCTTGTAGGTTTTGTTTTCCTGCCAGTATTTTTGCCATTTTTTCTCAATCTCCCTGAAATTATAGTCCATCGTCTAATTCTATTTTAGTTTTTTAATTTTTCTAAATCCTCAAATGAAAGATCGGTAATTTTATAGTTTTCCCATCCTTTCATATCATAATGCCACCATTCATTTGGATGCACGCTAAAACCATATTTATTCATGATTTTGATGAGCTTATCGCGGTTTTTGGCTGCTTCTGCTGATGCGTTCCGGGATGTTGGTGCTGCATTTTCACTGAAATCATCAAAAGCTGTAGGCATCTCGACTTCTGTTCCGTTGGTTATATCTACCAGGCTGACATCCACCGCAAAGCCGCGGTTATGACGTGAGCCATGCCAGGGCGCGGCAACATAATTCGTATCCGGATACACTTCATAAAATTTCAAAGTGGCAGCATATGGGCGGTAAGCATCATAAACTTTAAGCCCCAGGCCCTCTTTTTCAAGCTCCTTTTGAATGCGCATCAAAGCGAGCGCTACCGGTTTCCGGGCATAGGCTTTGGCTTGCCCATACACTTTCTGTCCGGTAAAATTATTGTTGGCAGCATAGCGTATATCCAAAACGATTCCGGGCGCCGCATCCGTAATTTCAATAAATTCCTGAGACGGGTCTTCCTGTACCAATTGCTGATAATCCATAGTTGTTGCCACAATATCAAGATTATACGGATTTTTCTGCGCAATAGAAATGCTGCAAATTGAAACCAGAAGGCTCAACAGGAGCAGTCTGCTGTGTGTTTTGATTTTCATAGCGAAAAAAATTTCAGGGAGCAAAGATAAGAATACGGCGACAAATGCCAATTTGTTTGTTGGCCTTGAGCAAGATATATTGCTTTTCGCAATTTGCTGAAAAACATCGTTGTTTTGTCCGGAGATTTGAAGTAGTTTTGTTGTCCTCAGAAGATAATATACAATACTATATAAAATGGAAAAAATTACAATCAGACCGGGTTTTTTGGTTACATCAGAGCCGATTGATGATGTTGACGGATTTAATATGACTGATGAAATCAGTGACTTGACGGAAGAGCTTTATGAAGGGGTATTGGCAAGAAAAAAGAATGTTATCCATAAGCTTAAAAAGGCCATTACACGTTATCCGCACATACCGCAATTTAAAAATTACCTTGTAGCTTACTATATGTCTGCAGGCATTGAAACGAATGCATGGTCGGTAAACAGGAAACTTGTTGAGAAGCATCCGGATTATCTTTTTGGAAAAATAAATCTGGCAAGGGAATATTTGATAAAAAATGAGCTTGAGCTTATTCCTGGTGTTTTAGGCGAAGATCTTGATCTGAAAGCTTTATATCCGCAGCGGGATGTGTTTCATGTTTCTGAGGTAAGGGACTATTGCTGTGTTGTTATTGATTATTTGTGTGCCATTGGTGATGTGGCTTCTGCTAAAGAAAAGCTGAAAATCATGCAGGCTGCTGATAAAGATAGTGAATTGACGGAAAGGGCTGAATTTGTAATTGAACAAGCAGAGTATGATTTTCGCATAAGCAAACTTATTAAATCAGATTATGAACCTTTCACCGTACAGACAAAAAAACAAGCAGAAACCCAAAAAACAGAAAAGCCGGTTTTTGAAAATCCTGATATTGAGGAAATCTATGATTGGGATTTGTTTGTTGAAAAAGAAGACTATAATAAAATCCTGAACCTGGAAAGAACGAGCCTTATCCGGGATTTGGAACTGCTGCTGAAGGATAGTTATGAGCGTTATTCCTATTTTGAAATGTCGCGGGAAGGTGATCTGGATGACCCATATATTGGTATGTACAATTTTGCAACCCACGCTTTGGTACTATTGGGCGAACTGGAAGCGAAAGAAAGTTCTGATACGGTTTTGGAAATGTTATCCCAATCGGGCGAATATTTTGAGTTTTACTTTGGGGATTTGCTTTTTGAGGATTGCAATGTGCCATTTTATAAATTGGTCAATGATCAACTGGATAAGTGCTTTGATTTTATGCTTAAACCCAATATTTCGACGGAAGCCCGCAATGTGCTCAGTGGTGTAGTTAGTCAGGTTGTATTGCAGGAACCCGAAAGAAAAGCAGAAGTTTTTGATTGGTTCAAACGACTTTTCGAAGCTTATGCTGAAATTTCAGATGATTTACATATAATTGATAGTGAGCATGTTGGAATGCTTGTTTCTTGTGCTGTTGATATCCAGGCTGCTGAACTGCTGCCGCAAATTAAAACCTTATTCGAGCAAGGCAAAGTGTGGGAAGGAATTAGCGGCACTTATCAAAGCGTAGCAGAGGATATCCAATCAGAAGGCTGCAAAGCGAAGCCATTAGAACTGCTGAGCATTGATGAAATTTATGAAGTCTTTGAAGAGTATGAATATGGCTATACGGATGAGGATGACTTTGAAGATTATGATGAGGTGCCGGAAACAAATAATAATTCTGAGTCCTATTTTCCGGAGACACCAATAATTCCCTTAAAAACTGAGCCCAAAGTGGGGCGAAATGATCCATGTCCCTGTGGCAGCGGGAAGAAATATAAAAAATGCTGCATGAATAAGCCGGATCAGGATTGATCGGATTTATTAGCTATATCATAGTAATTTAGTCAATTGCTGTTTAACTGGCAATATTCGCAAAACTTTCTATTACGAACACAAACCGCTTCAATAGAAAGATTTGTAGATTAATCAGGATAAAGCAGGATAGCGCCTTTTCATCACAAATAGCTCCTACGAATTGCCTTTCACCT
This sequence comes from Bacteroidales bacterium, assembly GCA_963662905.2. GTDB lineage: Bacteria > Bacteroidota > Bacteroidia > Bacteroidales > WRLA01. The sequence goes on from CAXXFD010000001.1 coordinate 151,642, forward strand.
CCGGGCAATTAAATTATTTCCCGTTTTCTATCGCAAATTTCAAAAGATATGGCGTAGGTGAATTCCAGTTTAAACAAACCTCATTACTGGCATAACTCTCCCAAACATCGCGATAGGAGTGCATTTGCGATGCGTTTTCGGGGTAATCCACATTATTTGCATCTTGTTTGTCGTCATTGGGTCCGCCGCAGACAAAACCCGGCACGGGCTCCACAATTCCATCTGCTTTTGATGGCCTGTGATGGATATTCATTGGCGGTTTGTCGCCAATACCGGTCATCATACTATAGCCCGTTGCATTGTGGCCAAACAAATAATCCAGTGAAGAAAAAACCGCATCCACATATTCCTGTTTTGGCGCAATCTGCCAGGCTTCAGCAATAACACATGCAATATTCTGCACATCGCTGTTGGATGCCCACTGGAAATCATTTACACCTTGCTGGTAATCAAATGTTTGTACACGGTTTGTCAGATCGTCAGCGCTGCTGATTAATCTTTTTTCCAGCTCAGCAGCCAAATCAGGAGGCAGATCTGCCTTATTGTTGAGCAGTGTAAAAACGCCCAGGTAACGCATAAAACTTTTCCAGCCGTCACCATAAGTGTAAGTCAGATCAGGCAGGTTAATTTTAATGTATTCCAGAAAATCCTGATTGCCGGTTGTTGCGAATAATTCAGCTGCTGCCCAGAATTGTTCCTGTGAAGAATCATCATCTCCATACTCACCGGTAGCCACACCTTTAGGGTTTTTAAAATGGACCTCCGGATTTTGAACGCCCCATTTCCAGGCTTTTTCTGCTTGCACCAACCATTTGTCGGCCAGCTTTTTATCATAGTTCTTGTAATTACGGGCCATTTTCGCCAAAAAAGCAGCAAAATCAAATGCCGCTACAGAACTTTTAGGCATTATAAATCGGTCTTCCGTAGCCTGATGAGGCATTATAGCACCGGCAAAATTAGCAGTTGTCAGTTTATGAAAAACTCCGCCGTCATCATCCTGCATTGTGGCAATCCAATCCGTTTCATATTTCAATTCATCAAGCAAATCATTAATGTCGTTACCGCTTTCGGGAATATTCAATGATCCATCTGGGTACAGCTCCGGATAACGTTCCAGAGCAAAAAGCAACTGGCCTGCGGAGAAGGAACCATTGGTGACGTACTTGCCGTAATCTCCGGCATCGTACCATCCGCCCGGTGATGATATTGTGCCTGTTTTTCCGGTGGCGGGATGATACAATACCTTTGTATCGGGATGACCGGCAGGACGCTTCCAATCGCTGGCATATTCTTCGGTAATATCGGTGCCAACGCGCTGATAATAATAGGATTTTGCAGCTAAATGAAGTGCTTCGTCATAGATGTTTGTTCCTATTTCAAAAGGATATGAATACAGGCCATTATCAAATTTAAGCTGATAAAAACCTTCCCTGGTAAGATCTGAAAAATCAAATTCCTGCAAGTACTCACCGGAAAGCTCCGCATATCTCTGCTCCCCCACACTTCCACTCAGGATAACATTTCCATTATTGAGGTCGATGACATGAAATAAAGAAACCTGATTTCCTCCTGCAATACTGCCCGTTTTTTTTGCCGTGGGGAAATAGCCCAGCTGGTTAATTCGGATTGATTCGGAAGCAGGCTTTAGAAAATCAGCCGCATTTCCTGTTTCATAGCCTATGGTTTGCGCATTATTCTGAGCGCAACAACTCCAGATCATTGACAGAAAGAAGAATACAAATACGTTTTTCATAATCAAAATATCATTTTCTAAATAAGTGTATCATTTTTAATACTATCGTCCTATTGGAAAGGGCCATAAAGATAATGGACAGCAAAAGGACCACATATGGAACAGTTCTTTAATTTCAACTTCTGTAAAAGCATCTGAAAAGCAAGGCTCATTGCATGACATATTCCTCATATTTTGCCCAAACTCTTCTTGCGCAAATAGCAGTCAGCCACAACCAGGTCGAATGGGCGTGTAATTTTCAGATTTTCGCGATTGCCTTCAAAAAGAGTAATTCGTTGCCCAATACTTTCAACAACACTGGCATCGTCGGTAAATGAAGGCAGATACTCTTGTTTATATGCACGTTTAAGGTTATTAGCCCGGAACGTTTGTGGTGTTTGCACTCTTTTGATCAAATGCCGGTCGAAAGTGCGGCTACCTTCATCGTCGATCAGGCGGACAGAATCCGACATTGACAAACAAGGAACAGCAGCCCCTTTTGCTTCAGCCAGCTCAAATGAAGCAGCAATGGTTTCAACAGAAACAAGAGGTCGCACGCCATCATGCACAGCCACAAGGCTATCGGGTTTCACGTATTGCAAACCATTTTTAACGGAATGAAAACGACTCTCACCGCCTTTGGCAACAGGAAAATCACAGGTATAACGAAACTTTTGGCATTGCTCCTTCCAGTAAGCAATCTGATCTTCGGGCAGGACGAGAATAATATTGATTTCATTATCAAAATTACGGAAAGCATCGATACTATGCATTAATACCAGTTTATTCCCGATTTTCAAAAACTGCTTGGGGATATTGCTTTCCATCCGTTTTCCGCTGCCACCGGCAACTATTATTGCGTATTTATCCATGCCCAAAAATTAAAAGACCGACAAATATAATGAATTTGCCGGTCTTTTATATTGACATTAAGAATGTTATCTCTTAAATGATAAGCATTGCATCACCGTAAGTGAAAAACTTATATTTATTTTTAACAGCTTCTTTATAAGCTTTTAAAAGGAAATCATAGCCCGCATATGCCGCTGCCATCATCATCATGGATGACATAGGGCGGTGCAGGTTTGTAATCAGCGCATCGGCAACAGAAAAATCATAAGGAGGGAATATAAATTTGTTGGTCCATCCTTCATAGGGCTTCAACTGGCCATTAATGGTAACAGCTGTTTCCAGGGCTTTCATGGACGTTGTTCCAATGGCACAAATTTTATGTCGGTTATTTTTTGCATTGTTCACGACATTGCAGGTGTTTTCGGAGATAAACATTTCTTCCGAATCCATTTTGTGCTTTGTAAGATCTTCCACTTCAATCTGGCGGAAATTTCCCAAACCGGCATGCAGTGTTACCTCAGCAAAATCGACTCCTTTAATTTCAAGACGCTTCATCAGCTCGCGACTGAAATGCAAACCGGCAGTAGGGGCAGCAACAGCACCTTCGTGCTTGGCATAAATTGTTTGGTAACGTTCGGCATCTTCCGGTTCAATGGGGCGTTGATGATCTTTGGGGAGAGGTGTTTCTCCAAGGCTCATCAGAGTTTTCTTAAAATCTTCATAAGTACCATCAAACAGAAAACGCAGTGTACGTCCACGACTTGTAGTGTTGTCAATAACTTCGGCAACGAGCGCGTCATCAGGGCCAAAATATAACTTATTGCCAATGCGGATTTTCCGCGCCGGATCAACCAGAACATCCCACAAACGTGATTCACTATTGAGTTCCCTCAGCAGGAAAACTTCAATTTTTGCTCCGGTTTTTTCCTTTTCACCATAAAGCCTGGCCGGAAACACTTTGGTATTGTTGAGCACAAATACATCTCCATCATCAAAATAATTGAGAATATCGGTAAAACTTTTGTGCTCAATAGTTTGCGTTTCCCGGTGTACAACCATTAAACGGGATTCGTCACGGTTTTGTGGTGGGTGGCTGGCTATAAGATCGTCGGGTAAATTGTACTTAAATTGCGACAGCTTCATATCCTTCTAAATTTTTATTATCGTACAAAAAGTTTGCAAAGGTAACCAATAATCAGGCCAATGTCAAGTTTTTTGTGCATAAAGTTTTAGGAATCAGAAAAATAAAAATGAACCGCTAAATAGCTTTGTAAAAATGTGTTTACAATTCCTGATGATATAAATCCGGATTCGCCGCCAAAGCTGCAAGTAATTCATCCTTGAAATCACGCACATCCATAGCATCATCTACCGAATATCCCCCTATTTCAGTCCGCCGCAAAGCGCTCAGAAATGCGCCATTGTTCAATACTTTGCCGAAATCATGAGCCAGCGAACGAATATAGGTGCCCTTGCTACACTCCACTTTAAAATGCACATCGGGCATATCAATTCCTGTAATTTTAAAGGAATGGATTATGATGTTGCGGGTTTTGAGTTTTGCCGGCCGGTTGGAACGTGCCAGCTCATATGCTTTTTTTCCCTTTACTTTCACCGCGCTGTACTGTGGAGGCATCTGCTCCTGATTGCCGGAAAGCTTTTCGGCTGCTGCAAAAATCATTTCTTCCGTGATGTCCGAAGTATCAAAAATTGCGTCCGGCTCTGTTTCTGCATCGAATGATGGCGTTGTTTTTCCCAGTGTAATTGTGCCGGTATAGGTTTTATCCATTCCCTGAAGCTCATCAATCAATTTGGTGTATTTGCCTGTACAAATCAGCAAAAGACCCGTGGCCAGCGGATCGAGTGTCCCGGCATGGCCCACTTTGATTTTTGGGATTTTGAGATGATGGCGCAAAGCATAACGGATGCTGTTCACGGCATCAAAAGATGTCCATTCCAAAGGCTTATCAATGAGCAACAAACATCCTCTCCTAAAATGAAAGGATTCCTTATTAAATAGTGTAAGATCCATTAAATGATTGTGCCAACAATTGCAATTAAACCCACTAGCGCACAATAGACCGCAAACCAAATGAGCTTTCCTTTTTTAACGATATCGATCATCCAGCGGCAGGCAATCCAACCACTGATGAAAGCAGCAAAAAACCCAACCACCAAAGCGCTTGTCCCAACGCCCTGATCTCCCGAAAGCTCGCCGCTCAGCAGGTCTTTCAGGTTGGCTCCTATGATGGGAATCAGTACCATCAGAAAGGAAAATTTTGCCGCATTTTCTTTTTTATTGCCCAACAGAAGAGCTGTGGCAATAGTAGAGCCCGAACGCGAAATTCCCGGTAAAACAGCAATAGCCTGCGCCACACCAATAATAAAACTGTCTTTAAAGGTGATTTTTCCCTGACGGGGCTTGGCATAAAAAGTAAAAGCAAGCAGTGCTGCTGTTACCAAAAGCATGAAACCGACAAAAAGCAGGTTGCCGTCAAAAAGGCTTTCCACTTCATCTTTAAGAAAAAGGCCGACAAAGCCGACAGGCAGCATAGATATGGCAATCTTGGCGATATATTTTGTTTCATCGTTCCATTTAAAACTGAAAAGCCCTTTAAAAAGCTCAATGATTTCTTTGTAAAAAACCACGATGGTGCTCATTACGGTTGCGCCATGTACAACCACCGTAAAACTCAGGCTTTCAGCTGCTTCCACACCCAAAAGGTGTTTCCCAATTTCAAGATGCCCGGAACTGCTGACCGGAAGAAATTCCGTGAGCCCCTGGATTATTCCCAGGATTAATGCTTCGATCCAGCCCATCTTATTCTGCTTTTTTGGCCGGTTTCTTCATGATGGCGTATATTTCAATAACATAGCCAATAATTAAAAGGATGGGAGCCAATGTAAGCCTGCGGAAGCTGAAAAGATCCTCGCTAAAAACATTGGGGTCATCACTTCCTCCGCCAATCATCAGCAGAAAACCTACCAGCAGAAAGGCCAGGCCAATCAGCAGCCATTTATAGTTTTCGCGGCCAAAAGCAAACTCAACCTGTGTTTCATCCTGAATTTCAACGGCTTGTTGCCTGTTCTTTTTCTTGTCGCTCATATTTTAAATATTGATATTCTTAATAATATAATTGATCGGTTTTCATGCGCAGGTATTTGCGCACCGCAAAGTGATAACTGAGCCAGGAAAGCAAAACGCCCAGAAGTAGCACAATGCCAAATAATGCGGCAAAGGTATCGATCTGATCGAGGTTGATCAGCTCCGGAATTCCGTTACGGCTCAGCAGGACGATGCCACTGAGCAGCAAAATAGCAATCAGCGCACCGATGACCCCATGCAAGATACCGGTACGGATCAACGGACGCCGCACAAAACCCTGAGTAGCTCCAACAAGCAGCATTGTTTTGATTATGAAGCGCTTGCTGTAAACCGTCAGGCGGATGGTGTTATTAATCAAAGCAAAACTGATCAACATCAGCAAAATGGAAAACCCTAAAATGATGATACTGATTTTCCGCAGGTTGTCATTGATAAATTCTACCAGGGATTCCTGATAGAAAACCTCTTTTACATCGGGGTTTTGGATAATCTGCTTTTCGATGACGGCCAGGCTGTCGTTATTGGCATAAGAAGCAATCAGCCGGATGTCGATGGACGGAAGCAGCGGGTTGTAGCCCAGAAAACCAATGAAATCTTCGCCCAGGTCTTCGGTGAGCATTTCTGCGGCTTCATCTTTGGTGATGTATTCGGTACTTTTAACAAATTTTTTGACATCCAGGGTTTTTTGGAAGCGGATAATCTCGGATTCTTTCACGCCATCGTTCATAATTACCGAAAAACCGATATTCTCTTTCACATAGTCCGACAGCTTTTTTGCATTGAGGATTAAAAAGCCCAGCACACCTAACATAAACAAAACCAGCGATATACTGATGATACTTGTAAGATATGAGCTTTGCAGCCGCCGTTTATTGAGTTTGTCTTCCTGCATGATTTTCTATCTGGCTGCTAAAATAATTAAAAATGAGCTAATCCGAAATGGCAAAGAGAATCTTCTTGGCCGGGAAAGCAGATATTTGATGGCTTGATTGAAGCTCTTTCGAAATTTCGCAGGCCGATTTTGATTGTTCTTTCAAACACATCCACTTGTCTTTGCATAAACACTTGAACATTGGTCATTTCGTTAAGCCCGATACTTCGGATAAGGACAAATCTATGCATAAACTAATATTGCAATACATTGCAATACTATGTATTTTAACTACTGACCTCTAAAAATATTTTTAAGCTTGCTTCGATGTCACCCCGACCTCCGCAAGCGCAAAACGACCACTTCTCCCTGAGAGTTAAAGCGCACGCTCAAACCTGAAGTGCCGGTTCCCGTGGATGTATAACCTTGCATTTTTCCTGATTTCCAAAAACCTTTATAAAATTTACGTCCATGCGAAAGGTGTGTAATGAGTGGATATCCGCCGGGCAGGCAAACCTGTCCGCCATGTGTATGGCCACAAAGGTAAAGGCTATAGTTGTGATCGGCAGCAATATCGAAAAGCTCGGGGGTATGCACCAAAGCAATGGAAAAACCGGGCGGTTTGTGCTCTAAGCAATGAATGGCCGAATCGGTGAAATAGTAGTACGGGTCATCTGCACCGGTGATATTAATTTTTTCTCCATTCCGCTCAATGCTTTTGTGCTCATTGATCAAAAATTCGATGCCGTCTTTTTCCATAGGCTCCACCATCAGGTAAGTGTCATGATTTCCGAGAATGGCCAAAATACCGTCTTTGGCATGGATGTTCCTGCTGATTTCCCTGAAGCTTTTACGAATGGATTTATAGCTGCCCATGATGTGCTTGCGGTAATCGCCGGCGAGAAGGCAAAGGTCAAACTGTTTATCTTCGATCAGCTTTTTGATCCGTTCCGAAAGCTCCGGCTGGCTGTCGAGATGAAGGTCGGACATAAAGAGAACCTTGTAACCATCAAAAGCTTTGGGCAGGTTATCGAAGAAAACATCGTGTTCGTTCAGGGCAATATTGAGGGCATTGTTCCAGCCCCGTTGTCGCATTCCGGTGATTTTCAGAGTAAAGCAAAAGCCTTTGATCAAAAGGCTGAAGAGTTTCCAGTTTCGTTTTGTTTTTACGCCATTGCGCTGCCTTTTGGCCAAATCGGTTTCGAGCATGGATCGTGTTGCCGCCCAAACCGTTCGTTGGTGGATTTTTTGTGGTTCTGCCATGGCTTAAAAATACTGAATTTTTGTGGTTTGTCAAAATGCACACATTCAATTTTTTGATTTCGCAAAACACATAAAAGCGGTGAGAATTTCGGCCTAAGAATTTTTCCTTAATTTTGCAGCCCAAAATCCGGGTATTGATGGATTTTATATCTTTTTGATTATCAATGAACCGGAGAAAACATAATGGCGATGAAGAAAGTTATTGTTGGCCTTTCGGGCGGTGTGGACTCGAGTGTGGCGGCCTATTTGCTGAAGCAGCAGGGTTATGATGTGCATGCGGTTTATATGATCAACTGGCATGATACAGAAGGCTTGCGCTCCGGTGATTGCCCGGCAACGGAAGAAAAACTTGTAGCAGAACTGGTGGCACGCAAACTCGATATCCCCTTTCAGGTAGTGGATTTCAGCAAAGAATATCACCAAAGGGTGGTGGATTATATGTTTGCAGAATACGAAAAAGGCCGCACACCCAACCCGGACGTGCTGTGCAACCGCGAAATAAAATTTGATCCCTTCCTGAAACTGGCTAAAGAAATGCAGGCCGATTTCATCGCGACAGGCCATTATTGCCGTAAAGAAACCATCAATAAAAACGGCAAAGAATTCCACCGTTTGCTGGCCGGAACCGATCCCAATAAAGACCAAAGCTATTTTCTTTGCCAGCTGAGTCAGAGTCAGCTTGCCAAAACGCTTTTTCCGATTGGCGACATCATCAAACCGGAGGTGCGCCGCATAGCCGACGAGCAGGGACTGGCTTCGGCGCACCGTAAAGACAGCCAGGGAATTTGCTTTGTAGGCAAGGTGGATTTGCCCACTTTCCTGCAACAAAAACTCAAAGCCAGCAATGGGGATATCATCGAAATTCCTGCATCATATCCTTATCCCGATTATTCGGACTATAATATGAATGCAGCCATCGAACTTCCCACAGAAGATTTAAGGAAACTAACGGCAGATTACAACTACACGCCAGAGGATGGAGATATTGTTGGACAACATATTGGCGCACAATTTTATACCATTGGCCAGCGCAAAGGTTTAAATGTGGGCGGTAAAGCAGAACCCTTGTTTGTAATCAAAACGGATATTGAGCAAAACATTGTCTATACCGGCATGGGGCACAGCCATACCGGACTCAACCGCCCGGGGCTGTTTATCGCCAAAGACGAAATACATTATGTGCGCCCCGATTTAGCAATGGAAATTGGAGAAACAAGGCATTATGACCTGCGCATACGCTACCGCCAACCTTTGCAAAAAGCGGTCATCAGTATGCGCGATGAAGGCATGTTTATCCTTTTTGAAGATTTACAAAGAGGTATTGCCTCCGGTCAGTTTGCCGCCTGGTACGACGGCGAAGAATTGATTGGCTCGGGCGTAATTGCTTAAAACCGTAGCGTCCTCCTGTCCGGAAAATTATCATTCAACTTGTCATCGAATCACGTGCTCATTCCAAAAGAAGCCTTGAACAGAAAAGCCATCTCACAATTTTAGCCTAATTTCGGGCTGCAAATGCGTTCTCATTCAAATTCAAACAGCAAAGAAATCATGAAGAACAAATGGAATTTAAAAGGCAAAACCGCTTTGATCACGGGAGCCACAAAAGGGATTGGAAAAGCTGTCGCTGAGGAGTTTGTAGCATTGGGCGGATCGGCATTCCTTATTGGCCGCAATCAAAATAAGCTGAACGAAACCATCGCTTCCTTCGATTTACCGGCCGAGCGCGTGGATGGCATTGCTGCCGATATTTCCATGCCTGAAGAGCGTCAACAACTTTGCGCGCTGATTATGAGAAGATGGGAAAGCCTGGACGTTTTGGTGAATAATGTAGGAACCAATATCAGAAAAAGCAGCCTGGAGTATTCTGATGAGGAAATCGAATTTATTTTCCAGACAAATTTAAAATCGGCTTATGATTTATCAAGGAAGTTGCATCCCGTTTTAAAAGCTTCCGGCAAGGCATCCATTATAAATATTTCATCCGTAGCCGGACTAACCAGCTTAAAAACAGGTTCGGTTTATGGCATGACAAAGGCGGCTATGGTTCAAATGACGAAAAACCTGGCCTGCGAATGGGCTTTGGACGGCATCCGCGTAAATGCCATTGCGCCCTGGTATATTGAAACGCCATTGGCAAAGCAAGTTTTGAAGGATCCGAAATATTTAAAATCTGTGCTTGACCGCACGCCCATGCAGCGCGTTGGCAAAACGGAGGAAGTAGCTTCTGTTGCTGCATTTTTGGCTATGCAAGCATCGTCCTATATCACAGGTCAGTGTGTAGCTGTTGATGGAGGGTTTACCGCTTATGGTTTTTAGCTGATGAGAAAGCTGAATATCTCCCCATTTCGGACATACAGCACTATGTTCCGCAACCGCATTGCAACAATGTATCAACAGTGTTGAAAACCTGTTGCAAGACAAATTCAAGCCCTTGTACCTTATGAGCAAACCACAGAAGATATTCCGGATTTGCTGCGCTGCCTTCGGGAGAATATTTGCTAACTGTCCAAACCGGCAACTCAAAATCGGGTCTTATTTGCGTAAAGCGGTAAATTTTAACGATTTTTCAGAAATGCATACATTGAGTTTTTCTACCTTTGGAAAAATTCTGTTGCAATGAAAAATTTTACGCTCTCTCTACTTCTGGTTCTGTTTGTTTTATCTGTTCATGCACAAATCACTCATCCGGCTGATGGCCCGGTTTATGATAAAAACGAAATTGCCAAAATTGAAGTCTTTATTGATGCTGATAGCCTTGCTGTAATATTGGATCCCGACAATGCCGAATCAGACCATGAATTCCCGGCAGACATCTTCTTTACCAATAATGGAAAAACAGACACGATTCCCGAAATTGGCTTCCGTTTGCGCGGGAATACTTCGCGGGTTTCGGACAAGAAATCATTCAAAATTGCTTTCAACTCTTTTACGAGCGGACGCAGGTACGAGGGTCTAAAAAAATTCAACCTCAACGGCGAACATAATGATCCGAGCATCTGCCGCTCAAGGATTTGCTGGGAGCTGGGCGCTGCGAACGGCATTCCAGTATCCCGTGTGGCACATGCAGAACTTTATGTCAACAACGAATACAAAGGCTTGTATATCAACCTGGAGCACATCAATGACGACTGGCTCAGCCTGCGCTTTGGCAATAATTCCGGGAATCTTTATAAGTGCCTCTATCCGGCCAATTTACGCTTCATCAGCAATAATCCCGACGATTATAAAATGACAAGTTATGGCGGCGACCGTGTTTACGCCCTCAAAACCAATGAAGAAATTGATGATTATTCCGGCCTGGCGCATTTTATTGATGTGCTGAACAATACACCAATGGATCAACTGGCCTGCGCCCTCGACGAAGTTTTCAATACGGAAGCCTATCTGCAGGCACTTGCTTTTGAAGTTTTGATGGGCCATTGGGACAATTACAGTTACAACCAAAATAATTTTTATCTCTACAAAAATCCGGCTACGGGAAAAATAGAATACATCCCTTACGATATGGACAATACCATGGGCATCGACTGGTTTGGCATTGATTGGGCCAACCACGACATCAACAACTGGAACAATCCCTATGAAGACCTGCCCATGGCAAAACGCCTGCTGTCCGTTCCTGAGCTGAAAGAAATTTATATGTTTTACCTGAGAGAACTGCAGCAACAAATTATTGCATCCGCTTTTCTCAACGGTATTGACGCCATGCACGAACAAATCAAGGAAGCCGCTTATGCCGATATCTATAAAAGCATGGATTATGGTTTTACCAACGAGGATTTTGACGCAAGTTTTACCACAACGCAATCCGATATGCATGTCAAAACCGGCATCATTCCCTATATGGAAAACCGTGCTGCATCCGCATTGACGCAGTTGGGCACTTTTAATGTTGCCCCTATTGTCCGCTATCCTCAGGCAGATGTTACAAGCGCGCCCGGAAACCTTATTTTCAAGGCTTATGTTGCAGATGAGGGAATGCCAGAAGTTAGTTGCAGCTATTCCGTCAATGGCGGCAGTTATGAAAGCATCACGCTTTTTGATGACGGCCAACATCATGACGGTCAGGCCAATGATGGTTGCTATGCCAATGTTTTAGAAAATGTTCATGCCGGAAGCATCAGCTATCAGATGACCGCAACTGACGCCCAAAACCAAAGCCGCACACGGCCATGCACACCACAAACGGTGATTATTAAAGAAGTGGGCAATTTGGTCATCAATGAATTTATGGCCGACAACGAAAATACCATTGCCGATAACAATGGCGATTACAGCGACTGGATTGAACTCTACAACAATAGTGAGGATGAGATTTTCCTGGGGGATTATTACCTTACGGATAATGTTCAGGAGCCCTTCAAATGGCAATTGCCCGAAGATTATTTGGAAGCAGGCGGTTTTGCACTGGTTTGGGCCAGCGGCGATGTCGGTTCAGGTGCTTATCACAGCAATTTTAAGTTATCCAAAGGAGGCGAAGAAATTGGCTTATTTACAGATGAAGGCGGCGAAGCCGATACCGCAGATTTCATTGTTTTTGGTGCGCAATCGCCCGATATCAGCTACGGCCGTGCCACAGATGCAGCGCCCGCCTGGGTATTTTTCGATACACCAACCCCCGGTGCAAGCAATGGCACCGCAGGAATAGAAAATACTGATTTCGCGCAGCTTTCGGTATTCCCCAATCCATACAAGCAACAATTTACCATCAAAAATGAAGGAACGGAAGCGCTGCAAGCCCAACTTTATGATGTGCAAGGACGGCTTTTGCTACAAACTGAAGTGCGCCCGGGATCAAGTTACCAAGCCGACGATAGCTTCGGCAGTGGTTTGCGGATATTGCAACTGAGCACCGGGAATGAAACGAAGCGGATTAAGATGGTGGCTTATTGATGTTTTTGAAGCCCCTTTGAATATCTTTTAAACAAGGGTTTAACAAAACTGTTCTGGCAAAGACACTGGTTTTAAGTATTGTAATTTACGGGCACAATTTCGAGCGTATGATTCTGCAATAAGAAATCATTGCACCAATTATCCATACGATACACGCTTGTCCTCTCAGGACGATTTAACTCTTTTGATGCCCTTAAGCGTTTGAAAAGATTAAAAGCACAGCTGAATTAATTAAAATATCTTTGTTTGTTAGATAGGAATGGCTAACTTTGTCGGTAAGTAGAACTTAAAGCAATAGCTAAATGCAAATGACAAAGCTATAATCAATTAATAATAAAACTCATGTCAAAACTCAATGTAGATCAAAAAACAATACTGTCTCTATTTTCAGACAAAAACAGTGAATTCCTAATACCAGATTACCAAAGACCTTATGCTTGGGAGGAAGATCAATGTCAAACACTTTGGGATGATATTTTCTCATTTGCATTTCCAGATAATAATTGTGATAAGTTTGATAGCAATGAAGAGTATTTCTTAGGCTCCATAGTAACATTTGAAAACGAATCCAAAAAAAAGGAGGTTATTGACGGACAGCAGCGATTAACAACTCTAATGTTATTGCTCCGTGCATTTTATTCTAAGTTTGGAAACATGCAAGATGACAAATCCAAAAGCATTCAAAAGAGTATTTCTCAATGTATATGGAAAACAGATGAGTTTGGGGATGCAGACACGGATGCTCTAAAAATAAATTCAGAAGTAGCAACTGATAATGACAAACTTGAATTTCAAAATATACTGAAATCAGGAACAATATCAAGCAGCTATAAAAATAATTATGCAAAAAATTATATATTCTTTCAAGAAAAAATCGATACATTTTTAAACGAATACCCTTCATATTTCGCTTATCTACCTGCTAGAATATTACGAAACTGTATTCTTCTACCCGTAGAAGCGGAATCTCAAGATACAGCATTAAGAATTTTTTCCACACTTAATGATCGAGGGCTCCCTCTTTCAGATGCCGATATATTCAAAGCGCAATTTTATAAAAATTATTCGGCCAAAAATAAAAAAGAAGAGTTTATCGAAAGGTGGAAAAATCTAGAAGAAATTTGCACTAATATTTTTAAACCCATTTACGGGACCCCAATGGACGAGCTTTTTACAAGATATATGTATTTTTCTCGTGCCAGACAAGGCATCAAGTCAAGCACTACAGAAGCTTTGCGGAAATACTATGAAAAAGATAAATACTCCATTCTCAATCAAAATGATACATTACCTAATTTGGAAGTACTATTAGACTTTTGGAATGATATTTCCAACCAGAATGAAGATCGATTCCCAAAAACAATCTTAAAAAAGCTATTTGTTCTAGACTATTCCCCTAACGGCATGTGGACATATTTCCTTTCAGTATATTTTCTTCAAAACAAAGATAATAATGGGAGTTTGGATGAAAGTAAGTTAGAGGAATTCCTGACCAAAACAATTGCATTTGTTTGGGCTTATTCATTTACGAACCCTGGCGTTAATGCACTTCGAACATCTGTCTATACGGAAATGGTAAATATTATAAACAATAGACCTGTAACCTTTAAAGATTTTAAATTTGATGAAGCTAAGCTAATAACGGCAATAGAGAACTTTGATTTTAAAAACGGAAGACCTATCACTAAATCCTTACTTACTTGGTGGGCTTTTACATATAAAAATCAAGAACTTCCTCTAAACAGAACAAACTTTCAGATTGAACACATATTTGCCAAAAAAAGGTATGAAAATGATAACTCTTTAGTTAACAGCAAAAATCTTGAATCAATAGGAAATAAAGTTTTATTGGAACAAAAAATTAATATTAGGGCATCAGACTATAGGTTTATTGATAAAGTGAAATTCTATAAAGGCTACCAGAACCAAAAGGGTGTCAAGAAACCTGGCTCCGTTATTGAAGAGCTAAAGATATTGTCTGCAAAATCTGATTTTGTTGAACGTGATATCATAAGCCGAAAGAAAGACATTATAGACACCTTTATATTATTCCTTAAAAATAATGATCTTATAAAAAAACAATAGATCATTCCAGAACAAACTAACCCTCCTGCTTCCTATGCTATAAAAAAGCAGGATATCATCCTCCGCATTACCACAATCAGGCAAAACAAGCCGGCTATATTACTTACCTGAAGCAGAGCAAATGAAAACGAGCTTAGAACCGGTATTAATAATGCAGATAATTTTAGTTATAAGTGAAATTTATTAAATTTGCATAATCGAAACCAAATGAGGTTTAAACTTCAGAAATTAATTCAACTAAGTGGTAGCAAGGCTTCTATATATTCAATATTTATAGAAGAACATCAAAAAACCTCTTTTGATTTATTTTTAGAGGAAAACCAAAATTTATTTAAAAATGAACTAAAGGACATAATTGGACGTTTAAAGGTCATCGGTCATAAAACCGGCGCGCAGGATTATTTTTTTAAGCTTAAGGAAGGCTCTCCGGGCGATGGCGTTTGCGCCTTATATGATAAACCAAACAGTAATTTAAGACTCTATTGTATCCGATATGGATCAGACTTAATTGTGATTGGTGGTGGCGGAGAAAAGGCCAAAACAATAAGAGCCTTACAGGAAAACCCAAAGCTAAAAGCTGAAAATTATTTCCTGCGGGAACTCTCAAAAGCCATCAAGCAAAAAATGAGCGATAAGGAATTAGGCTTCTCTGCTGATAATATGGACTTTGAAGGAGATGTGAATTTTAATTTTGATTGACATGAAGCAAAATGAAACCTACAAAAGTGATATTCTTGATGAGCTATTAGACGAAATAAGCCCATCAGAATTAAAGAAAACAGAAAAACGTATGCTGCTTGCCAGGCGTATTGCCGAAGGCATGCAAGCAAAAAACTGGCGAAAAACGGATCTGGCAAATGCAATGCAGAAACAGCCATCGGTAATTACCAAATGGCTCAGCGGAACGCATAACTTCAGTATTGATACATTGTTTGATTTAGAAGAAACTCTCGGCACAAAATTAATTAATACGGAAGACAGCCCGGTTCAAACAGTTGCTTCTTTTCATATTTCCCTCTCGCAAAATCAATCCTGTATCAGCACAGAGGGCCTTGATGAAATCCGTTTTACGCCGGCTCCCAATGTTTTTATCACATCAAGCCATTTAGAAATAAATTAGAAAACACAGCACTTTGCTCATGGAAAAAGAAATCAAATTCCAATTAACAGACATTGAGATACTGGATGTTGCGCTTCATCATCACATCATCGAAAAAATTGCACCGGTTCATTTCAATTTTAATGTTAATCTGGAACACAGAACCAACATAAAAGAAAATCTTATTCAGGTCATTTGTTCTATTGAGATTTTATCGCAGGACAAAGAATCCCGCCTTGGGTTTTTCAAGGCCGGCTGCATCTTTTCTGTCCACAACTTGTCCGAACATATGGATGCAGAGAAAAAAACGGTTCTCCCGTCTCCGGTGATCAATACTTTTAATTCGGTCACAATATCAACTGTCCGGGGCATGATGTTCAGTCAATTCAAGGGCACATCGCTTCATGCCGCGATTCTGCCGCTTATCGATCCTAACGCAATGCTGAAAGAAATATAGACCTTTAGGCTGTTTTTCTGCACATTCCCGGCTGATAAGCATAAATCTCTGGCTAACCTTTATTATCGCAGCAATATTGGCTCCAAATTTTCCAGGCTTTGCAAGCGTTTTATGACTTTTGTTAATAAAAACCCTCAATGTTTTTCGTGCCAGCCGGTAATCATTGCTTTAAAATGGCTCCATGTTGTTGTGCCAATGGTGCTAAAATATATATGAACCAGCAGAAAAACAGAAATAAAGAAACCAACAATCAAGTGAAGGAAATTAGTAATATGTAAACCACTGATTCCTAAAAACTGAGAAATGGTAATTTCCGGAAAAAGGAGCCCCCAGCCGGTTATGATAATGAGGGGCATTAGCACAAAAAGGACGATAAGGTATGATGTTTTTTGCAAGGGATTAAATTTTCTCTCTTCCGTAATAGGAAAAGGTGGCTTTTGCTTTAAAAACATCCCTCGGGTATAATATTTAAATTGTTCTGCATTTTCCCGGATAAATCCCTTTCGGCTAAATTTATAAAAGCGGTTGTTTTTGCTGATAATATTTGCCGGAATAAAAACAAGATAACTGATCGTAAGCAGAAAACCTGCGATATTATGAATACTGACCGCAAGATCGAAGCGCATCAATGGAAAATCCGGACCGGAATACTGAAGGCTAATCCCCGTAATAATCAGCAATAAACACAAAACGGCATTAAACCAATGCCACAACCTCAACCATAATGGATATAAATACAATCTTTTGTTCATGTCCTTACTTTTTTAAAATCCGGAAAACAATGTGGACGCCAATTCCCAGCAAAGTGATGCCAAAAATAAGCAGGCTGATAAGGTTTAGGTAATAATTCCTGTTGGCACCGATAACATAGGCATCACCAAGAAAAACGGCATTAAAAAAACCTGCTTTATTTCGGTTCTCTTTTGCCTGATGCTTGTATAATGTAGCCATAAGGAGTGAGTTTACGGAATGGCACTCCACGCATTTTTTTAACGCTTGCTCTTTGGGCAGGATTTTATGGGCTACAAGCACATCAGGATTTGGTTCTGCATGGCATTCAAGGCAACGAACACTTTTGAAATGCTCTTTCTGCTTAGGCAACCAATTGTGATTTTCAATAATATCTGAACTATTTTGCTCTGAAAGCAGCGATGTGTTTTTCCCGCTTGCATGGCATTTGAGACACATCTCGTTTGATTTCAAAACGATATCCCGCATATTGTTTTCGCTGCGCAACAAAACCTTATAGGTATGCGGATCATGGCAATTCCAGCAATTGAAGGATTCATTATATTTTTCAGCATGCACACTTTCGTTATAAGCTTCTGTGATCCCTTCAAAATTAAACCGGGCATGTTTTTCGTCACCGGCATGGCAATCCATGCAACCATAGATTGGTTCCATGCGCAGTTCTCCGGCATGAGGGAAATCCTCATATTCATAAGAATGACAATCAATGCACTTGAATGACTTATGATTGGAATGGTAAAAATCCAGAGAATCGAAAACCTGATAGGGATTCATCCTTTTCGTGACCATGCGCTCGGTCCAGTCATTATAAAAACTGTAATAATCCTGGCCATGGCATTTGAGGCATTTTTGATTGCTCACAACATGCTCGGGCAGGCTATCGTTCAGGCCCACTCCAAGGAGCAATATAGGCGCCATGCCTGATAATATTGTCAGAATGATTAAAGATCTCATCATTTCATCATATTTGGTTTTCATCAATAAAGCCCGCTCTATAATACACTTAAATCGTGTAGCATCCTGTTTTTGGTTCGCATCCGCCGAAAAAGCCCGCTCACTTTCCCGCAGCTAAAAGGGCGTGCCCGGAAAATGCCATCTTCGGACTTTTGAGTACTGGCACACCTGAAACTGAAAACAAGGAGTCCGCGAAGTTTCGGGAGACATTATGGACAAGCTCTATTTAGCCAGTGTCCTTATATAATTAACAACAGCCCAGCGATCTTCGGCTTCGGGTATTTCTTTCTCAAAATTTGGCATTTCATCCCTGCCAATGAATGACATATAATATATGGAACCATCGCTGTATTTCTGGAAATCCGCACCGGAGAGGTCATCCATTGGGGTTTCCAATTGCTTGGCTCTTGGCCCATCGCCCAGACCTTTGTTTCCGTGGCAGGACTTACAATGTTTTGCATACATCATTTTACCTACGCGCAAAAGAGCCTTGTCGCCTTTGTGAGGGTTCTCCATGCTTTTATACTTTTCAGGGATCTCCCACGGTTTTTTTTCAGCATTTTGAGGGCTTGCAAAAGACATTAATACAAAAGCGGCAAGTGCAAGGCAGCTTAAAAGTGTAAATCGGGTTAAGTTCATCGTATTCAGGTTTATTGTTAATATTTTCATTTAAAAACTCCACAAACGGGTGATATTAAAGCCGAAGAAAAAATCTCCTTCAGTCCAGTCATTGGTATTATAAAGCATATTATACTGAGGCACCAATGCCCTTGAAGAAGCAATGAACAATTGGAATGCGTGGGTACTCGTGGATATCTCCCATCCTATTGCCAGATTTGGCTTCGGTTTGAGCACAGGATCAGCATTTTCATACAATCCGCTGAACTCGATGGGCTGATCATAGCAAATGATGATCGATGACTGCGGGCTGATACGGGCTCTTCCGGAGAAAGAAATACTTACTTTATCGTGCTCATAGCCTTTATGCACAGAATTTATATGTGAAAAAGCAGGAGCAAGCTGAAGCGAAACAGCATGATTGATTTTTCTGGAAATAATCAGCTGAGCAAAATAGCTCAAACGGTTACTAAAAGCATATTCGGCGCCAAAAACATCTTTATTGCGCGCATCAATTGCCATATTTCCATAAAATGCCACACTCACAGGTATGCTGTTTTTTCGGGTCTGCTGAAAAAGCACATACTTTAGACGGAAATCCTGAAGTTTATTATCCTTTGTTGTACCAAAACCGATCATCAGGTTATCCCGGAGGCTGTAATTAACGCCCAGGCGTATGTTGCTGGCAGCGTAGATTCCATATAAATCGCCGAGATTGTCTATTTTTCCAAAACGGTGCTCAATGATAAATTCCAGCGTATTTTTAACGGGAACGAATACGGTTTGGTCATCAATAAGAATCCCGCTTTCAAAAGGCGGACGCACCGGTTTATCTTTCTGGGCGACACTATCTTTTTGGGCAATGCTATCATTGATGCCAACACAAAGTAAAAAGCTAATGATAATGAGGATATATTTATTCATATTGATATCATTTTAGGGTTAATTATTCATGGCGCCTTGTTGTATCCAGATAAGCACCAACGCTTCATTTGCAGTTGAATAGATGCCCGGATGAGGATCGGGATTGGCTGTTGAAGGAACCAGGTAAATCGGGCTAAGAGCAGGCTCGGAGGGATTAAGCAGGCTCAGATTAATAATATTTGAATAGGCTTTATCCGCTGCGAGCGAAAACTGCGTTCCGGAAGAGCTATGGCAGGCCGTACAATTATCCTGTTCAAATATTGGGGCAATATCCGAGGCAAACGATAATGTATCCGTTGGATCTATATCTGGCGAAACCGGTTCAATAAAGTCATAATCGCAGGCAGCCAATAAAAACAATGCCACCATTACAATCAGTATGCCTTTGAATTTCATTTGCATAGTTTTTCGTTTTTGAGGATTAGATATTATTCAAAGAGAGACTCTTCCAATCTTGGTTCAGGACATCTCCCAAAACTTCGAAATATTTGAATAATAATTTATTGCGATGTGCCTGTAAACCGGGCGAAGCAAGTATTTAATTATTCGTCAAAACCTCAAAGTTTCGGGAAAGACCGTGGACTTTATTGCCGGAAACTAATTCAGGGACTCGATGGAGTTGGACAATAAGGCCTTGGCATATTTATTATTATGCGAGCCACCGCTCCGGTCTTCAAGCACCATGAGATAATTCAATACTCCGCCGGCCTGATCAGCAGTTAGCGTTCCGGGCACAACATGATTTGCGCTGTCCAAAGCGCCTTGTTCGATCAATACTGAGCGCAGGTCGGTCAAAAGCGCATCAATTTCTGCTTTGGAATCGTGCACCAATGCATCCAGGTCTTCTCCTTCGTGGCATTGAACACAGCCTGCTTCATTAATGGCTCCATGGCCATGATACAGATATGTCATCCCCATTGTATGTCCACCGGCCTGAGCACCATAAGCTGATGCCATATGACAGCTAACACAGCTGTTTTCAACTAAATCGGTATGTTTTGAATTAACGTATGACATACTGCCTTCCACTTCATAACCACCGGTTCCGGCCATCATTGTGCCCTGTGGCCCGTGGTGTGGTCCCCAATAAGGCGAACCTACAGTAACTTCACTGCCACCGGGAACCGGGAACGGATCCGGAATACGCGGTTGATGACAATTGATACAAAGGTTTCCTTTCCCCTGATCCGAAATGGCACCATTGATCCAAAACTGCACCGGGCCACTGGCCTGTAATGCCCAATCTTCTTCGGTGTATGTTTGATGGATCTTATGACAGGTATAACAATTTACCTGTGTTGGATTTGGAATAGGCTCCGTTGTTTCCATAGCGCCCGTTTGCATCACTTCAACAAATCCCTGGCTTGTATGGCAAGGCGCACAGCTCACATCATTTCGCTCAAAAGTACTACCTGTTGCATGCCCGGAAGCCTCCCATTGCACGCTGGCTGCAGCAATGTGTTGCGAATCGTCATGACACTTTACGCAACTCGCAGTCCCATCCTGGCCATCAATACCATCCTGGCCGTTTAAACCATCTTTTCCTGCCGGGCCTTCTTTGGTGCAGGAAGAAATAATAAAGGCAAATAAAAATGCCGTTGCAGCAAATACGGCGATCAATTTAAACTTTTTCATAATGTATCGGTTTTTTCGTTTGGTTCGTACATGGATTTCCAATCATCAATAATACACTCTTTTTGGCCCGAATCCTCAGGCGTAACTAACTAAGGGATCAGGTTTTAGGG
This sequence comes from Bacteroidales bacterium, assembly GCA_963662905.2. Classification (GTDB taxonomy): domain Bacteria; phylum Bacteroidota; class Bacteroidia; order Bacteroidales; family WRLA01. The sequence continues at coordinate 172,991 of CAXXFD010000001.1, forward strand.
GATACATTTGCTTGTTTGCATTGATATTTGTCAACGGAGATTTGATCAATATCAGCGGAAGTTTGTTATAGGATATATAAACCCGTCTTTAAGAGTTGTTTAGAAAATATTTTCATAGGAAAAAACCCTGTATTTGTATAGGGCGTGGAGCCTAAAACCGGGAGCACGGATTTATACAGCTCTTATTGACGACTTCGTAATTGGGACTTATGGCAGCAATTCATGAAAAACTTCATTGTAAGCATTGCGCATGCAGGCAGAAAATATTTGATTCCCTGACTGATGAGGAATTTGAGATTATAAACAAAGGCAGATATGAGATCAAATATAATATGGGTGAAACCATCAGCAAGCAAGGAACAGCACTCACACATATTTCCTGCTTTACTTCAGGTATGGCGAAAGTTTATATCGAAGGTGTCAGGCATAAAAACCTCATCATTGAAATCCTGAAAACCGGTGATATAATTGGCGGACCGGGCATGTACACAGACTTTAAGCACCATCATACAATCACTGCCCTTACCCCAACATATATTTGCCATATTGATGCACATGCTTTTGAAGAAGTAGTTGCGCGAAACAATAATTTCGCTTTGGCCCTGCTTAAAAAAAATAATAAAAGGCTCATGATGAGCTTTGCGAAATTTGTTCACCTCACACAAAAACATATGGCCGGACGCATTGCAGACGCCATTATTTATCTGGCTGATGATATCTATAAAAGTGAAAAATTCCACACCGAAATATCCCGCCAGGATTTAGCGGACATGACTGCCATGACAAAGGAATCTGCCATCAGGATCCTTAGAAACTTCCGCGATAATGACATCCTTTATTGCGAAGGAAATGACTTTGAAATTTATGACAGGACACGGCTGGAAAACATCAGCCAAACCGGATAGGACTCTTTTTTATTTTCAATCGCTATGGTTTTTCATATGCCCACCCTAATGAAATTTAGTTTTCCCGATTGAAAACACACAATAGCAGCAAATTTCCTTCCTCACTTCTCACTTTATTAAAAAATTTGTAGTATGTTTGAACATTTAAACATAGTACATGAACTTATCCATAGACCATACAAGTCCGCTGCCCTTGCATATGCAGGTTGAACAGCTGCTGCGGGAATTGATTAAAGATGAAAAATATATTAACGGAAGTCCTTTACCCAAAGAGGTTGATCTGTCCAAATTGCTTGGGATCGCACGTAATACCATTCGTCAGGCCACAAACAAAATGGTTTATGAAGGAACGCTTGTCCGTAAGAAAGGCGTGGGCACTTTTGTGCGTTCCAATAATGTGAGTACGCGTTTGGATAATTGGTCGAGTTTTACGGAAGAAATGAGCCGTATGGGGGTGCATTTTGAGAACCTTAGCATAGAAACGGCCCTTATTCAGGCAGACGGGCATATCGCAAAAAAACTCCATATAAATGAGGGGAAAGAAATCCTTGAACTGAGGCGTTTGCGTGGGGATAAGGATGAGCCATTTGTTTATTTCAAATCCTATTTTCACCCCCGGATTGAACTGAAGGAAAGCGAGGATTTCTCCCAACCATTGTACGAAATCCTTGAGAACCGTTACTCCACGCGTGCTGTGACATCCAGGGAGGAAATACAGGCCATAGAAGCAGATAATGAAATCGCATTATTGCTGAAAGTGAAAAAGGGTGCGCCAATTCTATTCAGGAAAAGACTGGTGCTTGATCCGGGAGAGCGAATCATTGAGTACAATCTGTGCTACTACCGCAGCGATAAATTTACCTACACCATTGATATCAAAAGGAACGAATGACAGATATAGTAAAATATTGTTTAGGTGCCGATATAGGAGGTTCACATATTTCTGCAGCGCTGGTCAATATGGATAAAAAGGCTGTTGTTGCTGAATCATATCGCGAGCGAAAAACAGATGCACAAGCTCCTGCCTCTGACATCCTGGAAGCTTGGTCTGAGCTGATGCAACAAGTGTTGTTTGCTCGCCCAATAACTGCTGTTTCAGGCATTGGGATTGCTGTTCCCGGTCCCTTTGATTATAAAAAAGGGATTTCTAAAATCCTGAATGTTGGAAAATTCGATCATCTTTTTGGCGTGAATGTCAGGCAGTACCTCAGCACGAATCTTAATGTAGCTTTGTCTGAAATAAGCTTCATCAATGATGCTTCCGCATTTGCCCTTGGCGAATATTCCACTATATCTGATAAGTACAGCCGGATATTGGCCATTACCCTGGGAACCGGTTTTGGCAGCACTTTTATTCACGATGGCGTACCTCAATCTGAGATGCTTTATCATTTTCCCTATAAGGAATCCATAGCGGATGATTATTTCTCTACCCGTTGGTTTGTAAAAACCTATAATGCGCGGAGCAGGAATCAAATCACCAATGTAAAAGACCTAACAGAATTGGCTGAATCAGGGGATGCAGTAGCCATTGAATTGTTTGAAGGGTTTGGGAATGATTTGGGTAAATTCCTGCACCAATTTGTCGTTAATAATAAGGTTGAATGTTGCATCATTGGTGGCAATATCAGCAAAGCCTGGGCCTATTTTGCGCCGCATTTGCTACAAAAAACCGAATGCCCTGTGATCAAGGCAAAAGGCAACAATTATTCATCCATAACAGGAGCAGCATTAAGCACAAAATTGAATCCAAATGAGTTCAGATATTAGAAAAACAACGCAGTTTTTGCTCCCGGAGCAAGTTCAAAAGACCGATGCCGGTAATTATGATATTTATCCTGGTTTTGAAGTACCAACAGCTTCAATTAAAAGTGGTTACAATGCACTGGCCGATTATCTGGCATCGCAAAAAACTGCCGTTATCGATGGCTATATTGGGATCCAATGGGAAGCTTTGCTTGCAAACCTGAGTGATGCGCTTAGCAAAAAAGGCATCAAGGTATTGTGGTTTGATGTTTCGGCAGCTTTAAGGGAAAGTAAAGAAATTGACAGGCTTATTGAGCCTTTCTTAGGCGGAGATGATCCTCTTTTCGGTAAAAGGACGAATCTTGATCTGGAGGATTTCTTTGTTTTGGAAAATCTCAAAAAAATCAAGCCGGATCCAAAGGCCGATCTGAACATCCTCTACGGAAGGGGGGCATCGCTCTGCAATTGGGACGGCTCATTGCTTTATGTTGATCTCCCTAAAAACGAGCTTCAGTTCCGAATGCGTGCAGGAACCATTACCAATCTCGGTGCCGCTTCTGCATTCGAACCCAAAAAAATGTACAAACGATTCTATTTTGTCGATTGGGTAGTTTTGAACAAACACAAGCAGCAAATCCTCCCGGATATCGATATTATCATCGACGATCAAAGGCCGGAAAATCCGTATTGGACATCGGGTGACTGCCTCAGGAACAGCCTGAAAGAGATGAGCCGGAATTTTTTCAGGGTCAGGCCGTGGTTTGAGCCCGGTCCGTGGGGAGGGCATTGGATGAAAGAAAACATAAAACAGCTCAATCCGGATGTTCCGAATTATGCCTGGTCTTTTGAGTTGATCGTACCTGAGAACGGACTAATGCTCCATGATCAGGGTAAAATGCTGGAGTTTTCTTTTGATTTTCTGATGTATCAGGAATATCAAAATGTTTTGGGCGAGGCCGCCGGGCGTTTCGGGCACGATTTTCCCATTCGCTTCGATTTCCTCGACACCTTTGATGGGGGCAATCTTTCGGTTCAGGTGCATCCCCTGCAGGATTATTTTGTAAAAGAATTTGGGGAGTCTTTTACCCAGGACGAATGTTATTACATCCTGGATACCAAAGAGGATGCGGATGTTTATCTGGGCTTCAGGGAGGATATTGATCCGGAAAAATTCCGTTCGGAACTGGAAGATAGTTATGCTGATTCGGCCAAGGTGGAAATTGATAAATTCGTGCATTCCGAAAAAGCAAGCAAACACGATTTGTTCCTTATTCCGAGCGGAACCATCCACGGATCCGGTAAAAACAATCTGGTACTGGAGATTAGTTCAACCCCATATATTTTTACCTTTAAGCTTTATGACTGGCTTCGTCTTGATCTGGAAGGAAATCCAAGGCCTTTAAATATAGAACGTGGATTTAAAAACCTTGATTTCAGCAGAAAGGGAAGTGTTGTTCAGCGTGAGCATATTTCAAAACCGGCTTTAATAGATCAGGGTGATGACTGGAAGCTGATTCATTTGCCTACACACAGGGAGCATTTTTATGATGTACACCGCTTTGAATTTGCATCATCTGTGGAGGCAGAAACAAACAATCAATGTCATGTGATGATGCTGGTTGAGGGAACTTCATTGATTTTAAAGACTTCGCAGGGTTTAAAGCAGCGGTTTAATTTCGCGGAAACCTTTGTCATTCCGGCCGCTTGCAAAAAATATACTTTAATAAATGAAAGTAGTTCGCCCTGTAAAGTGGTTAAGGCATTTGTAAAATCTGAAAAAAACGAAGCATGAGTAAAAAGAAGGTTATACTGATAAGTTTTATTTCTGCGCTCGGTGGCTTATTGTTTGGTTTCGACACGGCTGTGATTTCAGGAACCATTAAAATGGTCACCGGTGAATTTGCTCTGGGGGTTGACCTTCAGGGATGGTTTGTCAGCTCTGCCATTGTAGGTTGCGTGTTGGGTGTATCTTTCGCCGGAATAGTTAGCGATGTTCTGGGCAGAAAAAAAGTACTACTGGCCTCTGCGGTTTTCTTTACTGTTTCGGCTCTGGGATGTGCCCTGGCCAGCTCCATGACATCGCTTATAATGTTCCGTTTAATTGGTGGGGCAGGGATTGGGCTGGCATCCATTATTTCGCCAATGTATATTGCTGAGCTGTCGCCGGCAAAGATGCGGGGACGTCTGGTTGCCCTTTATCAATTAGCAATTACAGCAGGAATCTTATCTGCCTATTTATCAAATTCTTACATCCTCAATATGTTGGGCGCGGAAAATATGGAAGCATGGCGATGGATGTTTGCCACAGAAACAGCTCCGGCATTTTTGTTTTTTGTGATGTTGTTTTTCATTCCTGAAAGTCCCAGGTGGTTGCTGTCTAAAGACAGGCTTGATGAAGCCCGGAACATCCTACACAAGTATATTCCCAGAGCGGAAGCAAATAGTCAGATTGACTTTGCAAGAACTCAGAAGAATGATGAAACAGGATTTTGGGATATTTTGAAGCAAAAGTCATTGGCATATTTGCTGTTTATTGGTGCAGCTCTGGCCGCTTTATCGCAATTGAGCGGAATTAATGCTATCATTTATTTTGGTCCGGATATCCTGAACAATGCCGGATTAACCCTAAGTGATTCGCTTGGAGGTCAGGTAAGTATTGGAATTGTAAACGTTCTTTTTACGCTTCTGGCCATTTGGAAAATTGACTCCTGGGGAAGAAAGCCATTGCTGCTTTCGGGCATCATTGGCGTATTTATTGCTTTGATTATGTGTAGCTCATACTTCTTGCTGGATCTGGAAACACCTTTCCTGATTATTATTTTCATCACGCTCTTTATTGCCTGTTTTGCCTTCTCATATGGCCCGGTAACATGGATCATTATTTCAGAAATTTATCCAACAAAAGTACGGGGTACAGCCATGTCTATTGCAACATTAGCACTTTGGCTTACCAATGTTTTGGTAGCACAGTTTTTCCCAAGAATTCAGGCATGGTCAAATGGGGGTACATTTCTGATTTTTGCGGGAATTACTGTGGTAGCCTTCTTTTTTGTGAAAAGGTATATCCCGGAAACACGGGAGATGAGCCTGGAAGAAATTGAAAATCAACTAAAATAGCACACTGATAAAATTTTAAAATATGAACAACAAAGATCTCAGGCTTATATTTTTTATAGGGCTATTCCTGATGGGAATTGTCGCTCCTGTATTTTCACAAAACGACTATCTGGTTGGCTATCAGAAAGATATTGCAGGCAATAAATTCATTTATCATTCGCCTTATTCTGATTCCGAACAGTCGTTGCTGGTGAGGGCAAACAAATTTTTTAAACCCATTGCGTGGGAAACACAGGTCGTTCCGAAATCATATATCAAAGAGACGCTTTCGTTCATCTGGCTATACGCCATCGATGTCTTGCCTCAAAGTCAGGATTTTGAGCTGTATGTAAACGACAGTAAGGTGCTAAAATTCTCCAGCCCCACAAGTACGGATCAAAAAACCTGGAAGGTGGAAGGGGAAAAAGGCGTCAGCATAAGCTTCAGGCAGGCAATGGTTGACAGGCATGGCGACCAAATGGGCTATGCAGTACTGAGCATGCCCACCGCTTTAGTTACCAAAGGCGAGCCTGTGAAAATTAAAGTTGATGGAATTGACAATAAAAGCGACGCCTGGTATATGACTTTTGAAGTTCCGCTTGATAATAAATTCTCCGCAGAGCAATTGAAAACAGTGACCAGAGAAAATGACAAACTATTCCATACGATCCGCTTTAATTATGTGCATCTCGGAGCACCGGAAAAAGCCTTTATTACCGTTGAGGACGAAGCAAAAGAAATAATGCTGACCACCGGATTAAATGAGATTGATTTCCTGATCCCGAAAGCAGAAGAACCTACGACTTTAAAAACAACATTTGTTGTAGGAGGGAATAAGCAGGAGCAGGAAGTGGCAGTAAATCCCGTTAAAGAATGGACCGTTTATCTGGTGCAGCACAGCCATACCGATATCGGCTATACACGGGCACAATCGGAGATTTTGGCGGAACACCTGCGCTACATTGATTACGCTTTGGATTATTGCGATCAAACGGATCATTACTCCAAAGACGCACAGTTTCGGTGGACCTGTGAAGCCAGCTGGGCGGTACGGGAATATTTGAATAACCGTCCAAAGGAGCAAGTCGATCGCTTTTTGCAAAGAGTGAAAGAAGGGCGCATAGAGGTCACCGGAATGTTTTTTAATTTTTCGGAAATTGTTGATGAAACAGCTCTGGCCATACAGTTGCAATCCTTAAAGAAATTTAAAGAACAGGGCATAGATGTGAAAACAGCCATGCAGAACGATGTAAACGGAATTGGCTGGTGCATGATTGACCTGTATCACAATACCGGGGTAAAATACGTGACTATGGGGCAACATGGCCATCGCGCCCGGATTCCTTTTGATAAACCAACCTCTTTTTGGTGGGAATCGCCCTCAGGAAACCGATTAATGGCCTATCGCACGGAGCACTATATGCATGGAAACGCCTTAAGCCTGACCAGTGGCAAAATAGATGTGTTCCGGGATAATCTATCGGATTACCTCGAAGATCTGGAAGATAAAGATTATCCACTTGACAGGATATCCTTTCAGTTTTCGGGATACGTTACGGATAATTCTCCGCCATCCACAAAGGCATGCGACATCGTAGAAGAATGGAACAGCAAATATGAATGGCCAAAGCTTAAGCTTGCACTGGCCAGTGAATTTATGATGTACCTTGACCAGAACCATCCGGAAATTTTGGAAGTGAAAAAAGAAGCCTGGCCGGATTGGTGGACCGATGGATTTGGAACAGCCATGAACGAAACCAAAACATCAAGGGTCACCAGTGCTCAAATGATCGCAAATATGGGCCTTCTTTCTATGGCACAGGCATCGGGAGCAATAATACCCGAGCAGGTAAAAAATGATATTCAAGTCTGTTATGACAATCTCTTGTTTTATACAGAGCACACTTTTGGGGCAGATGAAAGCATTTCTAACCCAACATCAGAGAATTCAAAAAACCAATGGAGCCAAAAATCATCCTATGTGTGGACAGCCAATCAGCAGGCAAACCTGCTCAGGGAAAAGGCCATTGGTCTGATTCAACCTTATATTAGCCTGCCAAAGGAAGCCTCTGTTACAGTCTTTAATACCTTGAACTGGGATCGTTCAGGATTGGTTGAGGCATTTATTTACCACGACCTCTTGCCGCTTGATAAAGAATACATTATAACTGACGAGAAAGGAAATAAAGTGCCTGCGCAAATCATAAAAAGCAGAAGTGAAGGCAGTTATTGGGCGCTGTGGGTAGATGATGTTCCGGCAATGAGTTATACCACGCTTAAAATTAAGGTTCTGGATAAGCAAATAGAATCTACAACATCTCGGGAGCAGATTGCCGAAACCATTGAGAATCAATTTTATAAAATTACTATTGACGAGCAGCATGGGGGCATCAGCAGCATCATTGATAAAGAAACAGGCAAAGAGCTGGTCGATCAGAATGCAAAATACAAATTGGGCAGCTTCATTTACGAAACAATTGAAGATCGCAGGGAACTTGAGCGCCTGACACATTCGGTGCGCGACACCAACTTCACGCCAATAAACAGAGAGTTTATTCAACTCAATGATTTCAAAATCACAGATATCCAGGAAGGCGAAATATGGACCAGCATCCATTGTAATGGTAAGATCGATGCATGTGCAGATCATCATGGGGTAAACATGGAAATCAGGTTATACAAACAAGAGAAGCAAATCGAATTGTTGTACGATATGAATAAGCTTTCCAACACAAATCCCGAAGCCATTTATATAGCCTTCCCTTTTACTTCAGAAGATAAAGGCGAACTGTTATTTGACGTGCAGGGCGGCGTGGTACGGCCCGGGCTTGACCAGTTGGAAGGCACAGCATCCGATTGGAATACTATTCAGAATTTCGCATCAGTCAACAACCAAAACGGACAAATAATTTTTAGCAGCAATGATATTCCATTGGTGCAGTTTGGAGACATAAACACCGGAAAATATTACTACAAACACAAACCGGAAAGCGCACACATTTATTCGTGGGTACTCAACAATTACTGGACAACCAATTTTAAAGCAGACCAATCCGGAGCGCTCTCATGGTCGTATCAAATTACTTCCACGGATGATAATTCGATATCGAAGGCGACCCGATATGGCTTTGGCAACAAGGTTCCGATGATTAGCCGAACAAATGCCGGGAATTCAGGGAATCCTGCTCCGGAGTCAAAATCTTTTATTCCGCTTAATGAGCCGGAAAACCTTCTGCTGGTCAGCTCAAGGCCATCAAAGGATGAAAATGGAATTATACTGCACCTGCGCGAAACAGAAGGAGACCATGCGGTTTTGGATATTTCCGGACTGCTTAGTAATGAGCACATTAAAGCAGTGCATGAGATCAATTCAATCGGTGAAAAGCAAAAGGAATTGCGCTCTTTCCTTCTGTTTGAGCATTTTGAAACCAAGTTTTTATTGCTTGAGATTGCGGAATAAATTGAGGGTTTACTACCCATTTTTGGTACAGGATCAAATTTAGCAAATACTTGCAATCTTTCGGTATAAATTTTTGTTTACATAAAACCTGGCTCTGTTTTAGCTGTTTGAAAAGCCCGGCACTGATGCTCCGAAATCTGCGGCACAAACCAAACTCGCCAGGCACGGGATGACTTTTCAATGTCGAGCATAATCCCGAAGGTTCAGGAGATTTTATAGACGAACTCTATTTAATCAGCGTAAAATCTAAGCCTCCCCTAATATCCGTAGATGAAGCTCCAATAATGGCTTCAAATTTCCCGGGTTCTGCAACCCATTCATGAAGCTCATCACCAAAATAACTTAAAGCCGTTTTATCTAAGGTAAATTCTATTGTTTTTTCTTCTCCTGCATTCAATGCAAGCTTTCTGAAAGCTTTGAGCTCCTTTTCCGGCCTGGGCAATGATGATTTTTTGTCAGCAATATAAAGCTGCACTATTTCGCTACCGGCTCTGTCGCCAATATTTTTAATCCTTACAGAAACAACAAATTGATCATCTTCACGAATCTTCTTTTTGTTGATTGACAGCTCACTATACTCAAATTCGGTATAGCTTAAGCCATGGCCAAAGCTGAATAAAGGCTCAATATTTTTCGTGTCATGCCAGCGATAGCCAACAAATATTCCTTCATTATAAGTCACTTGCCCTTCTTTACCAGGAAATTCTCCCAGCGCATGAGCTGCGTTGTCCCCGAGCTTTTTAGGAAAAGTAAAAGGCAATTTCCCTGATGGGTTAACATCACCAAAAAGCACCGAAGCAATTGCATTTCCTGTTTCAGAACCCAGATACCAAGCCTGAACGATCGCGGGAACATCATCTACCCAAGGCATCGCAACGGCATTGCCCGATATGTTTACAAAAATCAGGTTTTTATTGGCCTCTGCCAAAGCAGTAATCAATTCATCCTGATTATAAGGCAATTCCAAGCCTTTACGGTCGGCATCTTCACAATCCTGATGCGCACTTTTATTCAATCCTCCAACAAAAACGACATAATCAGATTTTTTGGCCAGCGCCACAGCTTCCTGAAAAAGTTCTTCGGCTGAGGCGGACACCGACAAATCCTGACCTGTAACAACGCCGTTATAATTACCACTTGCATCGCCCACATAACCTCTGGCGTAAGCAACTTCAGCTTTTGAGCCCAGCCTGTTTTTTATGCCATCCAGAACTGAAATTTCGTATTTGGCTTTCAAAGAAGAGCTCCCTCCTCCAACAGTCATCATCTTGATCGCATTTTCACCAATCACGGCTATTTTCTTTTTCTCATTTGGGTTTATTGGCAGCACCTCATCCTTATTTTGGAGCAAGACGATTCCTTCCTCAGCAATCTTACGACTTGCCATTGCGTGTTCTTCAGAGCCAAAAGAACCCCATTTTTTATTACTGTTCATGGAAGTCCTAAAAATTAAGCGAAGTATATTTTCAACTTTTTGGTCTAATTCTTCTGTGCCAACATCTCCGGATTTGATCAGCTCCAGATATGGGTTGGCCAAATAATAGTTGTCATAGCTGTTGCTTGCGCCACGCGTTAATCCATCCGTCCATGTTCCAAACTCCAGATCAAGTCCGTTATAAATTGCTTCGAGGGTATTGTGTGTGCCACCCCAATCAGCAACAACAACGCCATCAAAGCCCCACTCATCACGTAAAATATCTTTCAGCAGGTATTGATTGTGGCAAGCATGCTGGTTTTTATATAAATTATATGCTCCCATAATGGACCAGCTTTCGCCCTCCATAACTGCTGCTTTAAAAGCCGGCAAATAGATTTCGTACAAAGCCCTGTCATCGAGATTTACATTTGTTGTGTGGCGGTTTGTTTCCTGATTATTCAAGGCAAAATGCTTCACACATGTTGCAACTCCGTTCTCCTGTACACCTTTAATATAGGGGACAACCATTTTTGAAGCCAGGAAAGGATCTTCACCCATATACTCAAAATTCCTACCGTTTAATGGTGTACGGTATATGTTTACACCGGGACCCAATAAAACGTCCTTGTCGCGGTATCGGGCTTCTGCACCAATGGAGCGGCCATAAAGCAAAGACATATCCTCATTCCATGTAGCCGCAAGGCATGTTAAAGCAGGAAATACAGTGCAGGAATCATTCGTCCAGGCTGCCTGCTCCCACTCATCCCATAATACTTCAGGACGAATACCATGAGGTCCATCCGTCATCCAAAGTTCCGGGATACCAAGCCGCGCAACACCCGGTGAACTGAATTTGGATTGGGCATGAACCAGAGCAATCTTCTCCTCAAGAGTCATCCGGCTAAGCGCATCGGCTACCCGCTGCTCAATGGGCAGCTTGCTATCCAGATAAAGCGGTGTTTCATTCTGGCTTTTGGCCAAAAAGGACAAAGCCATAACTAAAGCAATGGATAATAAAATTCCTCTTGCTGATTTAAAATTATATTTCTGACGGATCGGTAAATTGAATATTTTCATTACATTATTTATTTTCTATATCAGCTATATTATCATCTACAAAACCTATCATTTGCTTCGCAAGCATTTTTGCCTGTTCGTATGTAAGGAATAATTGACTTTCTTTTTTATCATCATCAAGTTCTTGAATCCGTATAACAACACAATCCTGATCATCATTTGGCGTTATGCGAACGAGCTGATCATCGGTACAAATAGTTCTTTCATTCCAAACTTTTTCCATTAGCGGGATAAATTGAGATTAGCAAATAAACGAAGAAGCCCTATATTAATAAATACCCTGAAACACTTTCTCATATACTGGATTGTTTTAGGCAAATTTGCAACAGCCGAACATTGGGCTGCAAAAATTTATTCTCACAAAGTGAATTAAATTTCAGGGGGATTCATAGCACAGGTAGCAAAAAAGTGGATATTAAAAACCTCAAAAGTAATGTATATATTTGAATTACAGCATTATAAAGAAATGCATTTTTGCAAAATAAGTGGATATGCCTTAGTTAATTTTCACTGTATCTATTCTCATTACTTCATTTTCAAAATTGTCGCGTTCACCTCTGGCCTTATTTTTAACCTTAACACGATAATTATAAATTGTATTGACCGAATATCGAAGCAGTTTTGCAATTTGCGCGCTCTCTTTTATTCCCAGCCTGATGAGTGCAAAAATCCTCAATTCCGTATTCAGTCGCTCCTCCGTTTTTAATTCAATTTGCTCCCCGTCTGATAACAATTGATTAAAATCATTCAGAAAATTAGGGAAGATATGCAGGAAGGCCTTATCGAAATGTTCATAAAACTCTTTGATTTCGGCTTCGATGAGTTTCTTTGATTTGGTTTCAGCAAATAACTCCTCTATCTTTCTATTGGCCAACTGCTTATTAACATTTTTATTAAACTGATCCAATTTGTAAATATAGTCGGAGCAAATCGTTAAAAAATTGCCAATGTAATGCTCTTTAACATGATTCGATTCTGATAATTCACGATTTGTGAATTGAAGTTGATCATTGGTGTACTCCAGGTTTTTATTGAGTTCTTTTAACTGTTTATTTACATTAGAGAGTTCGTTCTTCTTATCCCTGACTTCAGCAACTTGCCTAAGGATAACCAATAATGAAACAATCAATGCCAACAATAAAAAGCTGCTAATTATTAGAAGAATTCTTAAAAGTTTTTGCTGTTTTTCTATTTTATTCTGATAGGCATCTTTAATAATGGGCAAAATTCCGGATAGAAGCTTAAACCTCAATTCCGAATTAAAAAAAACGGCATCTTCATAGGAGAAGTTGATAAATTTATTTGCCCGGTCCACATCGCCATTTTTGTGCAAAAGCAATGCCAGCTCGGTTAAAGACGCATTATCTTTATTAGAGCCCATAATATCTGAAATAGCCGAGAGACAAAAATATTTCATTTCGTTTTCTTCATCTTCCACAAGGCGGTACAGTAGCGAACGTTCGTAGGTGATTTGGGAATATGCCCGGCTTCCGATTTCTGAAAAAGCCAGACGCTTGTCGTTAATTTCAAGGCTTTTTGAAAAATCCTGCCCGTCCCGATATCTTTTTTCCATAATGGCCATATAATCTTCTGATTGTGGATCCAAATAGGGAATAATAGAATCGGTATAAAGTTTGACTTTATTGCTGTATTTTTGATTGAAATCAGTAAATGGCGAATGAAAACTAATCTCATTATAAATTTTGATCATTGCTTTAAAGAATTTGATTTTCAAACTTATTGCAAGACTATCAGGATCAATGTTTTTTAGAATCCCCGACGCTTCAAAATATTTTCCTGATGAAGCCAGAATATCAGCCATGGAAATATACAGTTCATAAAACATCTCTTGATTTTCAATTTTTCTTGCCGGCTGAATGTTTGTTAGCAAATACGACACAGCGGAATCAAAAGCGTATTTGGAATACTCATCGATGAGCCGATTATTAAAGAATATCCTTTGATCCAGGCTAATCCCATCTTTATTTAAAAGCTTTTTTAATTCTAAAATCCTTTTTTCTTTTTGAGCGTCATATTCTGCTCTTTGCTGCATGGCATCCTCGAGCCTGCCTATAAGGCTATCCAACGCAATTTCTGCTTGAGATGTGAGCGAAACGAAAAAAAGTAATAATAAACCTTAAATCCGCAAGAAATAATTTATTGAGCTAAAAAATGTTTTTGGCACAGAAATTTCTCAAGTAGGGGCAATAAATTGATACTTTTTATTCCATTGGGCATACATTTTACTGCAACAGGGGCAATTGTTTATAGCCTTTTGAATTTGGCTTGCTTTTTTTTGATGGCGTAAAAATCCCAATCAATGCCAAAAACACATTACGTTCCGTAAGACACACATAATGAATTGATTACTAAATATTTACTCTGAATTTTCAGGCACACCCCTCCCTGTAGCTCTGGAAAAAAGCCGTTAAAGCCAGGGGTATTTAGACCAACAGTTGCTCATAAGGTCTGTCAGTATATAATTTCAAAAACCATTGCCGCCCAGAGTATATCCATTTTCCAGAAACAGATATAAACCTGAAAATAAACCCTTTAAGTCGGGTTGTCGGCTTAATGCCACCAAATACTCTTGACACCAGCCCGACAAAGTAGTTGTAAAAGTTCTTTATCATGGCCATGATGATCAAAAAGGCGGTGTTTTCGTTCATGAACGAACATGGAAGGCGCTTCCAGCCAAAATCATTGTTCATCACATCAAAGAGTTTTTCGCTGCTCCCCCGTTGGTTGTAAAATTGTATCACCTCTTTTTCGCCAGCCTTCCAGTCATTGGTTAAAATTGAGCGGTAAATGAAGTTGTCCCCGGTGAACAGGTCTATCTGGCTGTTTTTGCTTTTTTCCCGCATAATGACCAGGCGGTAATTTTTTTGTTCGAGAAATTGAGTGAAGGGCATTGATGCCACCTCATACGCTTTGTAATTGATTTCTACGGTTTTCCATCTTTCAATTTCAGATATTTGCCGCAAAAGTTCAGCGGACTTATTGGCCCTGATATAAAACAGTTCACTGTTGGCCGCAACAACTTCTATAATATCTTTGGAGTAACTCCCTGCATCCATCCGGGAGCGGTGGATCTGTATGTCATTTTCATTCAGTAGCTTATATGCACGGTCAAGAGTTGCCGCCTGTTCAAATTTTACGTTGGCATTGCCGTCCCGGTTTTCGATATAAACAATCTTGTCCCCAATGGAGGCGACTCCCGGAAAGTAACCCTTTGTATGCTTATAGGTATTTTTTGCATCGTACTTTTCGGTGGCAATCACTTGGTTGTCATAATCAAAATCATAGCAGGCGCCTTTATGCAACTGGTTGTTCAAAAGTAAAGACTTGATGTTTAAGCTGTTGAGCCTCTTGTTGATATTGAACTCATAGTCTTTGGCCTGCTTGGAGGTATAGGTTGTATTTTGGGTTGCCAGTTCTTTGATGCCGCGCAAAAGGGTATCAGCGCTGGGGACATTATTGCCGGGCAAGGATTTTAGGTGCTTGCCCAAATGAGTATGGATGTCCTCGGCGCAGCTACCGCCACTAAAAAATATATTCGACAGGTTCCTGATTATTTGGCTATAAGAATATCCGGTAGTCTTTACCCTCTGGCCAAGCTCATTATCAATGAGTTGTGACAGGCCGCATTTATTAAAGCTTTGGTTGACAAAAGAAATGCCTGCAAAAGGACTTACGTTTGATAAAGTTTTTTGTATTTTCATGCCTGAAAAATTTTTCATTCTATTTTGTTGAATTGATACCATTAAAATAGATGAAATTTTTCAGCCGTTAAACATTGTGTAAAATACTTTTACACAATGTTTTAACGGTTTCTGTTAATAACTGTTTGCGGATTTAAGGATAAAAGAAATTTTCTCATATAACTTTTTGAATTTTAATCAAATATAGAAAAAATACCAATAAGAAAAAATTTCAATTCTTAATCACACAATCTATCCTGCTTTAAATTCAGGTCAGATGTGAGGTGTATAAAGCTGAAGAATTAGTAGCCTATTTCAAAGCTTTAGCAAGGAAGAAGATGGCCTGATTTAATGTACTTGTAAAATGCAAACAAATTCAATTTTAGGACATAAAATTAGTGGTTCTACTATGAATTTTGTGGGTAATCATAAAATTTGAGATTAAAACAATGAGAAATATGTTAAAAGAATATTTCTGCGAAAAATCTGATATCCAACAGATTCCTCCCTCCCGATAACTATCGGAAGGAGGAATCTATTTGAAATAGCATTCAAATTTATTTCCACAAAATTCCGTGTAGAACCCTTTTTCCGCTGCGTGTAAGCCGGCATCCCATACCGTTTTCAAATAGGGAGGGCTTCTTCCTCGTAAGCCTACAGCGAACAGCATCTTGCATATAACCGGATAATGTTTTAAAGCTGTCCGGGCAGAAGTTGGTGGAGCTGGTTGGCTGGGTGTTCCTGGATTTTTCCTAATGTTTGCTTGAGCCACTCAAAGGGTTCTACGTTTTGGATTTTGCAGCTGGCAAAAAAGGAGTAGATCATAGCCGCGTGCTGGGCTGCATTGTGCGAACCGGCAAACAGGTAATTCTTGCGGCCTATTGCTACCGGCCTGATGCTGTTTTCAACCAGGTTGTTGTCAATGCGCAGCCTTCCGTCTTCAATATAACGGATCAGTCGACCCCATAATTTCAGGCTGTAAGCTATGGCTTTGCCGATTGCGCTTTTGGGCGCTACTTTATAAACTTCTTCCTTAAGCCAGCTTTCCATTTCGTTCAATATGGGCAGTGATTCCTTTTGCCGCAATGCTTTGACCTCCTCCGGCTGCAGTTCTTGCTCACTTGCCTGACGTTCAATGGCATACAGTTTTCTTATCTGCCCCAGCGCATATTCACTGCGTGCAGCATCATTGTCCTTGGCTTTCTCAAAATACCTGCGTGCATGCGCCATGCAGGCCAATTGGGTGATTTCGGCTTTGTTTTTTAGGTTGTCGTAAGCTGCGTAGCCATCGGTTTGCAAATATCCACTATAGTTTTCCAGCATCTCATCCGGGCCTTCCCGTCCGCGGCCTTTCCGGTAATCGAACAGGGCCAGTTTTTTAAGCGGGTCGTAATAAACCCAATGATACCCTTTGTGCGATGCCCCGGGCTTGTCTTTGGTCAATACCTTTATGGGCGTTTCGTCTGCCATCAGGTAATCGGTCCTCATGATTTCTTTTTTCAGGGCATCGTAAAGCGGTTCAAGCAATCTGCAAACCCCGCTAAACCAACCGTTTATTGTTGATTCGGCTATTTCGATCCCCAGGCGCTTGAACATCTTGACAAGGCGGTAGAAAGGCAGGTGGTCAACAAATTTGCTGACAGTCACATAAGAGATCAGGCCTTCTGAGGCATTGCTTTTGGGCAAGGCGCGTGAAGGCAGTTCTGCGCAGATCATTTGGGTGCTTTCGTCCTGGCCTGCTACGGCATAGTAAGGGCGTATATAACGGATCACACGAAAAGTACCGGGCACATAATCAAGTACTTCGGTGATTTTTACGTTGACCCTATGGGCGCCTTCGGGCAGGTTTTGGGGTTCGATGATAATTTCATGGCGCGGCAGGTGGGCGGGCAGTTCTAAGCGCACGGGCTGTTTTTTGGACTGCTTTTTATTGCGCGTATAGCTGATCTGCTCCTTTTCCGGTTCTTTCTCCTGTGCAGGCACGTCGAAGAGCACGCCCTGGTTGGGGTCTGCTGCGATATGCCGTTCGCTTTTGGCTCCATAGATCGCACGCCTCAACTGGACAAGTTCATGCTGAAGCAGGAATATCTTCTGTTGCATTGCATCATATTCCGCTTTTGATATAGTTATATTTTCCTGACTTGCCATGAGGCAAAGATACGGAAGTAACCTCTTGTCTGACTATATTTTAAGTGCTATTTACCAACATTTTCATGTGGGAAAAAACGTGGGTATTTCCTTGCATTTTTCATGGAAATACCATTGATTATCATTACAAGTTCAGGGTAGTCGATCAGCTGGTGGGAGGCGTGCACAGCAGATGTGTCCGGCAGGTGAAAAGTGCCTTTTTCGAGCCTTTTATAGAACAGCACAAAACCTCCGCTTTCCCAGCGCAATAATTTTATGCGGTCGCGCTTTTTGTTGATGAACAGGAAAACATCACCGCTCATCGGGTTTTTGTCCAGTTTGTTGCGCACAATGCCATAAAGCCCGTCAAAGCTCTTGCGCATATCGGTGGGCTGGCGGTACAGGTAATAGCGGCTGGCAGTTAAGCTGAACATTATTGGCCGGTGAGCGATTTGAGATAGGACAAGGGCACATTGCCCGGCAAGCTGAGCTCGATACCATTGGGATAACGGATATTGACCCCTGCAGCTGGAATTCCGGAAAGCTCAATGAACCCATGGTCATCAGGCAAGCTTTCTTCCTGTTTAAATTTATGATACCAATAAAGGAAAGTGTGATAGCAGATTTTGTGTGATTCGGCAAAGGATCTTTTGCTTTGGCCACTGGTATGCCATTGATCCACCAGCGCTTTCATCTCTGCTCTTCTTTGTTCTTTTTGCATATTGCTTTTTTGCAGCAAAGTAAGGGAGCTTTAAAAGCTTGTGCAATATGCCTTTTGCTGAAGGCTTACTCTTCCTCACTGTGCATTTGTCCTCATAGCTATTCTTGACTAAACCGGCCCACTCGACCGGCTGAAAAAAACAGCAATAAACAGCTATCATAAACAGCAAATCCAGCGGATACTGACCCCATAAAGCGGAAAAAAAACTTCAGGCAAGCAAATCCGGAGCATATTGACCCATTCTAAAATTGCACTTTAGTCCGAAATCATTGGCACAAAACGAAACGAAATTGCTAAAAGGCATTCTGTACAAAGCATATAATACGACTAAGGCCGGAAAGCGGGATTTAAAATTGTAAGCTTGTGCTTTTAATAGCCTTTCTACAACCAAATGCAACCATAGTCCTTTTCTCTTAACAATTCATTTATTTCATCCTTCTTGAAATATTCAGGATCAAATTTGTATCCCAACCATTCAATATAACTTTCATATTCTTCATGATCAGGTTGCTTTAACACATCTAACATTTCTGCATAGCCCCATACGCCACCACAATCCTCAGGAGGACAATTACGCTTCCCTGCTATACATTCCGGTGTTTTGATTTGATTATCTGGAAGCAATACTTTTTCAAGTATTATATCATGTTCCCAGCCATCACCAAAGTCATATTCATATATAATCTTTGATTTTTCCTTCCTCAATATTTTGTCTAATTTTACCTTTCTTGAATCTATGGCATTATCGACTTCAAATTCCTCCGGGGAATATTCTTCAATACCGTCTGAAAACAAATGGAGGTGTGAATTTGTCCAGCCCATCGTGCTTTGAATAATTCTATGAAAATCCACCAACAAAATATCCGAATCTACCAATATTCTCCTCCAAATTTTAGGTCTGATTCCTTTTAATGCTATATGTATCTGATATACTTTCTTCTTCATATTTTTTTTTCAAATATAAAAATAATAGGAGTCAGTAGGTAAGCGCATATCAAGATAAGCTGTTGTTGAAAATGGTTACGGTTTGCAATTACCTGATATTAAGCGAATACTGATATACTATGTATTTATCTACTGGCTTTAAAAACCATATATAATGCTCTCGCTTCCAGTGACAGGTTTCCTTGATTTTAAAAATATCAGAGGAGGAATTACGCATGCGGCTTGGATATCCCGGACTAAGCTGACCCGCCCATCCGGAGGATACTGCCACTTTTTAAAAACGGGAAAAAGCACTTCAGGCATTCAAATCCGCGGCATATTGACCCGCTTTTTACCGTTTTTTTTGCCGATCACCGGATGGCAAATGATCTATGAAAAAAACGCTGCAACACTACTGCAACACTCCTGCAACACTGTTGCAACATCATTGCACGGCTGATGCATTGGCCTAATGTAGCAGATACCACCGGCACAAGCTAATGCCCCTATAACTAACAAAGTATTTGTCAGGATTCGTAAAGGAAGGAACAGGCTTTTTGCAGCGACTTGGTATAGCGATGGTATAGCGATGGTATAGCGAAGACCCCCCGGAAAATATTTATCATTTTTCAGCACATTTTGGCCTCCGGCTTTTTAAAATAGTCCTTTTGTTGTGTACTGCCGGTGTTTTGCCGGCTCCTGCGCCAGGATGTCCAGAATAAATGGTTTGCTGCTTAATAGGGCAAGGCAGCAGCAAAAGCCAAATCAGGGACTTATCAAAGCCCCATTTAGCACATATTAACTACTTATTAAAAACATTTCAACTACGGTTTGAATTGTATTTGAAGTGTACTTGATACGTAAGCCTACGGCAAACAGCATCTTGCATATAACCGGATAATGTTTTAAAGCTGTCCGGGCAGAAGTTGGTGGAGCTGGTTGGCTGGGTGTTCCTGGATTTTTCCTAATGTTTGCTTGAGCCACTCAAAGGGTTCTACGTTTTGGATTTTGCAGCTGGCAAAAAAGGAGTAGATCATAGCCGCGTGCTGGGCTGCATTGTGCGAACCGGCAAACAGGTAATTCTTGCGGCCTATTGCTACCGGCCTGATGCTGTTTTCAACCAGGTTGTTGTCAATGCGCAGCCTTCCGTCTTCAATATAACGGATCAGGCGCCCCCATAATTTCAGGCTGTAAGCTATGGCTTTGCCGATTGCGCTTTTGGGCGCTACTTTATAAACTTCTTCCTTAAGCCAGCTTTCCATTTCGTTCAATATGGGCAGTGATTCCTTTTGCCGCAATGCTTTGACCTCCTCCGGCTGCAGTTCTTGCTCACTTGCCTGACGTTCAATGGCATACAGTTTTCTTATCTGCCCCAGCGCATATTCACTGCGTGCAGCATCATTGTCCTTGGCTTTCTCAAAATACCTGCGTGCATGCGCCATGCAGGCCAATTGGGTGATTTCGGCTTTGTTTTTTAGGTTGTCGTAAGCTGTGTAGCCATCGGTTTGCAAATATCCACTATAGTTTTCCAGCATCTCATCCGGGCCTTCCCGTCCGCGGCCTTTCCGGTAATCGAACAGGGCCAGTTTTTTAAGCGGGTCGTAATAAACCCAATGATACCCTTTGTGCGATGCCCCGGGCTTGTCTTTGGTCAATACCTTTATGGGCGTTTCGTCTGCCATCAGGTAATCGGTCCTCATGATTTCTTTTTTCAGGGCATCGTAAAGCGGTTCAAGCAATCTGCAAACCCCGCTAAACCAACCGTTTATTGTTGATTCGGCTATTTCGATCCCCAGGCGCTTGAACATCTTGACAAGGCGGTAGAAAGGCAGGTGGTCAACAAATTTGCTGACAGTCACATAAGAGATCAGGCCTTCTGAGGCATTGCTTTTGGGCAAGGCGCGTGAAGGCAGTTCTGCGCAGATCATTTGGGTGCTTTCGTCCTGGCCTGCTACGGCATAGTAAGGGCGTATATAACGGATCACACGAAAAGTACCGGGCACATAATCAAGTACTTCGGTGATTTTTACGTTGACCCTATGGGCGCCTTCGGGCAGGTTTTGGGGTTCGATGATAATTTCATGGCGCGGCAGGTGGGCGGGCAGTTCTAAGCGCACGGGCTGTTTTTTGGACTGCTTTTTATTGCGCGTATAGCTGATCTGCTCCTTTTCCGGTTCTTTCTCCTGTGCAGGCACGTCGAAGAGCACGCCCTGGTTGGGGTCTGCTGCGATATGCCGTTCGCTTTTGGCTCCATAGATCGCACGCCTCAACTGGACAAGTTCATGCTGAAGCAGGAATATCTTCTGTTGCATTGCATCATATTCCGCTTTTGATATAGTTATATTTTCCTGACTTGCCATGAGGCAAAGATACGGAAGTAACCTCTTGTCTGACTATATTTTAAGTGCTATTTACCAACATTTTCATGTGGGAAAAAACGTGGGTATTTCCTTGCATTTTTCATGGAAATACCATTGATTATCATTACAAGTTCAGGGTAGTCGATCAGCTGGTGGGAGGCGTGCACAGCAGATGTGTCCGGCAGGTGAAAAGTGCCTTTTTCGA
This sequence comes from Bacteroidales bacterium, assembly GCA_963662905.2. Lineage (GTDB taxonomy): Bacteria > Bacteroidota > Bacteroidia > Bacteroidales > WRLA01. The sequence continues at coordinate 194,730 of CAXXFD010000001.1, forward strand.
GCCTTTTATAGAACAGCACAAAACCTCCGCTTTCCCAGCGCAATAATTTTATGCGGTCGCGCTTTTTGTTGATGAACAGGAAAACATCACCGCTCATCGGGTTTTTGTCCAGTTTGTTGCGCACAATGCCATAAAGCCCGTCAAAGCTCTTGCGCATATCGGTGGGCTGGCGGTACAGGTAATAGCGGCTGGCAGTTAAGCTGAACATTATTGGCCGGTGAGCGATTTGAGATAGGGCAAGGGCGCATTGCCCGGCAGGTTGAGCTCGATACCATTGGGATAGCGGATGATAATCCCTGCAGCTGGAGTCCCGGAAAGCTCAATGAAACCATGGCCATCAGGCAAGCTTTCTTCCTGTTCAAATTTATGATACCAATAAAGGAAAGTGTGATAGCAGATTTTGTGTGATTCGGCAAAGGATCTTTTGCTTTGGCCACTGGTATGCCATTGATCCACCAGCGCTTTCATCTCTGCTCTTCTTTGTTCTTTTTGCATATTGCTTTTTTGCAGCAAAGTAAGGGAGCTTTAAAAGCTTGTGCAATATGCCTTTTGCTGAAGGCTTACCTTGATACGTACTTGATACGTATTTGAAACGCAGTTGATCTAGCCTGAATAATTCACAAAATATTCTATTACGAGCACAAACCGCTGCAATAGAAACGAATGCTATCTTTTTGGTGCTCAAAATAGCTACGGCTATTCCTGTGCGCCAAAAATATGCGCTTCCTTTCTCTTATTGCGTTTTGTGCTTGGTCACTGAGCACCTGTGGTGAGTCTGTCGAACCATGTCGAATGTGCTCATGACGAAATTTCATGAATTAATCAGGCTAGCTTTGGCGAGGCATTAGTATGGCTTTTGGACGTATGGATATTCCGGAATAAACTATCCGGGCTGCCAAATCAAACGAAGCATAAGCGAAGGAAATTAAATCAAAGACCTGATGAAGGAGGATGTATCAAGAATTGCCTTTACCAAATTCAAGATTATCTGCTATTTTCAGAAGAAGCCATCAGCCTCATAAGGACAATCACCTAACATGATACGGTATAGTAGGGTTTATGCTCTGCTGCAAATTCGAGGGAAAAATGTGGATCAAAAAAGCCGTTTATCAAAAAAACCATGCAGCCCAAAACGGGTTCTTAATACTCTTTAAGGCTATGGCTGCTGAAAGCAATCTGCTCTCAAAAGAAGATGCAGCCGTTTTATGCCACCAAATGCAAAGGGACTACCTGAAAATCAAACCTAAATCATACTGCATCAGCAACGCAATTTTATACTATTGGGTGATTTATTATAAGCGGTATTTCCGTGAGGAGTATGATGAGGCTTTTTGGTAGTATGGGTGGTGATGTTTGAGCGGGGGCATGGTTTGGGTGGAATACCTGGCACAGACACTCCGAAATCAGTGGCACAAAACAGCCTGTCCGGCAGTCCGGGAAACCGAATTAACCAGAAATACAATCAAGTAATTTTAATTTTATCTCTTCGGAATAATCCTCTTCATAAACTACGGATTCAATTATTTCTTGGAGAAATTCCTTTTCAATTCTACCTGCAGCAAGATGATAACTAATCGTTTCCATTTTAAATAAAAATCGTTGAGCTGCTTCTAAATATCCATTTTTTAACAGAAATATACTTCCCAAAGATATTGCAATCCGCTTGTTCCCATCTTGAAAGCAATGGCTCTTATTTGCAGCAAAAAACAAATGAGTAAGTTTCTCAATAAAAGTTGGGTAGTACAAATCGTTTTGAATATGTTCAATTGCAGATTTTAACAATCCGATATTAATTATCCCATCTGTTCCTCCGCCGCTTATTTCTATTGTCTTTCTGTGGATATCAATTACTTCCTGAATGCTTGTAATATAGATAATCTCACTCATTCCGCATCTTTTAACCGTTTAAAAACATCCTTTGCTTCTTCAAGTTGTTTATCAAAGTCAGCACTTTGCTCTCCAAGGAAACGCTCAAAATCTGCAGGAGAAACAGACTGTATATATTGTTCTAATTTTTTATGAAAAGCATCTCTAAAATGCAAATCTCTTGAAGCCATTTTTGTTCTAGCATCATCAATATGTGGTCTTTGTAGTGGATGCTCAGAAAAGTACTTAAAAATATCATCAACTTCTTTTTGTTGTAATTTTCTTCCTTTTTGTCTGGAGTGTCTTTCAAGTTCAAAAGCAATTCCTGTTTCAAATGATGCTATAAGATTTAATATCTCAGCATACATTGTATCTCTTGCATTCTCCTTTGTCTCAAGTTTTAAAATTTGTTTATATTCTTTTGCATTTTCCTTAAATATGCATTGATAGATTCTATCTGTAAATAGCGAATATTTATAATTTCCCATATCTACATATATGCTTAATGCGGATGTAAATTCTTTTCTATATTTACTTTCTCTAATTGCAGTAGGCAAATAATCGGAATCCTTTCTATTAATGTACTTGGTTCCACCACCAGTTTTCTCATTAATAGTTTCAATTACAATATCAAGCATTTTTGACCTAAGATGCTTTGCATTATCACTTTCAGCAAGCAACATTCCCAGATTTAGGAATGCTCTAAAATTAAACAATCCTAATTGAGTCGTTTTGCTCGGGACATTGATGACATGACCAAACTGTAACTTCAACTCTTTTAATTGTTTCCCCTTACTTAAAATATACCCATTGTTTTTTAACTCCTGGTCATATTTTTCCAGATATCTTTTAACAGTCCTTTCGTCAATATCATAAAATTCAGCGACCATTTGAGTTGTGAATTTATATTCTCCTTCAAATAGCATTCCTGGCAACCCAATATATTCTTGAATTTTTTCAATCGCAAAACGATTATTTAATATATTTTGTCTATCAATATTTGAATTTATTAAATCTCTCATATTAAATCTTTTTGCAAATATACATATTTCCTACAATGCTCTTTTTTAATGAATGGTAACAGGGCAAACGCATCATAAATTAAGAACTTTCATGAGGTAATCATTATCCCATCCTGCCTTGAGCCGTTTGCCCTTAACGCCTGATTTTAAGGTTTTTTCGTTTTTCAGTAAGTTAAGTGCTATTTTGCACAGAGTAGAGAAGTTTTGTGCTGAATTGCCTGATCTCTTGCGGCTTGCGTCTTCACCAAATGCAACATCCAAAGCCCAGTGCAAGCTGTTTTCAATAGACCAGTGAGACCTTATGTACTCCTGAAATGCTTTGGGCCCTACCTTTAGGCTTGAGATGTAGTATCTTGTAGCTTTTTCTGTTGGTTTATCACTGTTTTTGAACTCACGAGTGCTATCTATCTTGATGATTGTCTTTAAGTTAGCCCATTTTTCACGGTTTTGCACGAAGCCCAGGTCACTTATTGTTCTGCAAACCCTTGTTTCGATCCTGCCATGATCTCCATAAACACTCGTGTCTTCAGCAATATTTTTTGCGACCTTAAACTCGTCTTCAATATCTTCAAACAATTGTTTTTGGTTTCTTTTAACGGCTAAAATATAATCAGCCTTTTTGTCAATAATATTTTCCGCTATTTCTTCTTGGCATCCCATAGCATCAATGGTAACAATTGCGTTCTCGAGCATCAATAATTTCAACAATTTTGGGATTGCCGTAATTTCATTTGACTTTTCATCTGTCTTGACCTGTCCTGAAACCAGCTTGTTTTGAGCCGCCCAAGCACTTACCAAATGAATGGGAGACTTCTTGCCATGAGCCTTGACCCCCCGTATTGTTTTGCCATCAATAGCAATTACTTGTCCATCAGCAAGCTTAACAAGGGAATTGACCCATTCTACAAATGCACTCTCAAACTTCTGATTATCAATAGCTGAGAACACTCTATTAAAAGTGTCGTACGAAGGTATCCCATTTGGCAGTTCAAGCATGGTTTTCAGGAAGCCTTCTTTTGCCCTGGCATAATCTTCCATATTGTTCCAGGTTTCTGCGCCACAGATGACTGAAATTACACCAATGAGAAGGATGTCGTTTAATTTGTTAAGCTTCGTTGTATCGCTTCTGGGGTCGTCTATTTGCTCAAATAATGAGCATAATGATTTAGTCATAAATTATTATAATATTATGAGTAAATTTCTTACAATTTACAACAATTTATTGACATAACAACAGGATATTTTAAAAAAACTCTACAAGCTGTTTTTGAAGAAATCAGAAAGAAATCGGTTCATTTTAGATGCGTTTGCCCTGGGTGGTGTTATGCTCTTTCACTCTTCGTGTATAATCATCTGTAATGCCAACATAGTATTTGTCTGCAGAAACAGAATGCAAAATATAAAGGTAATACATGCTTATTTTGTTGGAATTAAAAGGTACAAAAAAAGCCGGTCTTAAACCGGCTATTTCTGCTCCCCCTGCTGGACTTGAACCAGCGACCCTCTGATTAACAGTCAGATGCTCTAACCAACTGAGCTAAGGAGGAAGGTTTCCTTTTAGCGACCCTCTGATTAATCCCGAAGTTTCGGGACTCTAACCAACTGAGCTAAGGAGGAAGGTTTCCTTTTAGCGACCCTCTGATTAATCCCGAAGTTTCGGGACTCTAACCAAAGAGTTTTTAAGGAATTTCTTTTTGTTAAAGAACATTATGTCGTTCAAAAAGTGGTGCAAATGTACTGCAATTCCTCAAATAAACAATACTTTTGCAAAAAATATTTTAGAAAATTTAACCTGACAACAGCAAATTACTGTTATTCAAATAAATATAAATATGAAAAAAGTACTTGGCCTCGGAAATGCCCTCCTCGACATCATCTACCGTATCGAAAACGACGACATCATCAACAAATATAAACTGCCCCGCGGCGGTATGCAGCTCGTGCAAAAAGACATGATCGGCAAAATTGCTGCCGATCTGAAATCAAGTACAGCAGAAGAAGCCGCAGGAGGAAGTGCCGCCAACACTATTCACGGAATTGCCGGAATGGGCGCCGATGCATCGCTCATCGGGAAAATCCAAAACGATGCCTATGGCAAAATCCTGAAAAACTCCATGATCAAAGCCGGCATCAAACCTTTCCTGCTGCAAGGCAAAAACGAAACAGGCACGGCACTAACGCTGGTAACCCCTGACAGCGAGCGGACTTTCGCAGTAAATCTGGGTGCTGCCCTCGAGCTGGTTCCGGAAGACCTGAGCGATGCACAGTTCGAAGGCCACGACATCCTCCATATTGAAGGATATCTGGTGCAAAACCATGCATTGATGATTGCTGCAATGGAACTGGCAAAAAAGCACCAATTGAAGATTTCACTCGACCTGGCATCTTATGATGTGGTGGAAAACGACAAGGAATTCCTGCACGAAATCACCAAGAAATATGTGGACATTGTTTTTGCCAATGAGGAAGAGTCCAAAGCATTTACCGGAAAAGAGCCACGTGAAGCTCTGGATATTTTAGCAGAACTTTGTGAGATTGCCGTTGTGAAAATCGGAAAAGACGGAAGCTACATAAAAACAAAAGGAAAAGTGACCGCTATTGCACCCTTGCAGGCCAATCCGATCGACACAACCGGAGCCGGCGACCTATATGCAGGAGGTTTTCTATATGCACTGATTCAAGGTTACGACATGGAGAAATGCGGTTGGCTGGGTTCTTTGATGGCAGCAAAAGTAATTGAAACCATCGGCGCAAAACTCACTGAAGGCCAATGGGCAGAGATAAAACAAGCCTGGGACAGCGCGAAAATTTAATAATTCTTTCAATTTATTTTCAGGAATGTGCGGCATTTTTCATTATTAATCAGTTTTTTATAAATTTGCGCTTCCTAAATTGAAATTTAGTATTAATCCATTTTAAGACATAGGTTAACGAAATGAAGGTTTATCAAACGAAAGATATCAGGAACCTCGCACTGCTTGGCGGAGCGAAAACTGGTAAAACCACCCTTGCAGAGTGCATGCTTCTGGAAGGTGGTGTAATCAACAGGAGAGGTTCTGTTGATGACAAGAACACGGTATCGGATTATCGTGAAATTGAGCTGGAACGCCAGAACTCAGTATTCAGCACAGTACTCTACAGCGAATTTGAAGGGAAGAAAATCAATTTTATTGACACTCCCGGTATGGACGACTTCGTGGGTGAAGTTATTGCACCACTTTCAGTGGCTGATACAGGTGTCCTTTTGATCAACGCTCAGAATGGCGTTGAAGTTGGCGCTGAGATTGCCTGGAGGAACACAAAAAGATTTAATAGCCCTGTAATTTTTACTATCAACCACTTAGAGCACGAAAATTCAAACTTCGACGAAGCTATCCGTCAGATGCGTGCCCAGTTTGGTGGCGGGATTACAATTTGCCAATATCCTGTAAATGCCGGCGTTGGGTTTAATTCCGTGATTGACCTTATCCGCATGAAGATGTACAAATTCCCCGAAAATGGTGGCGAAGCACAGGAGCTCGATATCCCCTCCGATCAGGAAGACAAAGCACAGGAACTTCAGTCTGTTATGATCGAAGAGCTTGCCGCCAATGATGAGGAACTGATGGAGAAATTCTTCGAAAACGGTACTTTAAGCGAAGATGAAATTACATCAGGAATGAAACTCAGCCTTAACAAGCGCGAATTTTTCCCTGTATTCTGCATCAACACAAAACACAATATGGGCGTTAAGCGCCTGATGCAGTTCATCAACCGTATGGCTCCGGCTCCGGACGAAATGCCGGCGATGAAAGATACCGAAGGGAAAGACATTGTTGTAAATGCTGATAATGATACTGTTGCATTTGTATTCAAAACAGGTATTGAACCACATCTTGGCGAAGTAAGTTACTTTAAAGTACTTGCCGGTTCTGTTTGTGAAGCCAGCGACCTGATGAATGCCAATACAAAAACAAAAGAACGTATCTCCCAAATTTTTGCAATGGCGGGCAAAAACCGTGAAAAAGCAGAAAAATTCATGGCCGGAGATATTGGTGCAGCCATCAAGCTCAAGAACACAAAAACAAATACGACACTCAGCGCATTAAAAATTTCCGACCGCAAGGTAGATCCTATTGTATTCCCTGCACCAAAAATCCAAATGGCCGTGAAGCCAAAAACTTCCGGTGATGAAGAAAAACTGGGAAGTGCATTCCATACATATCATAAAGTTGACCAAACCCTTAAAGCTGAATACAGCAAGGAGCTCAAGCAGCTTATCGTTAGCGGTCAGGGCGAGCTTCACCTCAACATTGCCAAATGGCAAATCGAAAACCTCGATAAAGTTGAGTACGAATATTTCGCTCCAAAAATTCCTTATCGCGAAACGATCACTAAGGTAGCCAAATCATCTTATCGCCATAAAAAACAATCAGGCGGTTCCGGTCAGTTTGGGGAAGTGCACATGATGATCGAGCCTTATCACGAAGGCATGGAATGGACAAAAGAATTCCCGGTTCGTGGTTCAGAAGAAATTCCATTGGGATGGGGCGGAAAACTGATACTCAACAACTGTATTGTTGGCGGTTCTATTGACGCACGTTTCTTCCCGGCAATCCTCAAAGGCTTGATGGAAAAAATGGAAGACGGCCCGCTTACCGGCTCCTATGCCCGTGATATCGTAGTTTATATCTATGACGGTAAAATGCACCCGGTTGATTCAAACGAAATTTCGTTTAAACTGGCATCGCGCAATGCGTTTAAAGAAGCATTTAAAAATGCCGGCCCAAAAATCCTTGAGCCAATCTATAATGTAGAAGTACTCGTTCCCGAAGAAAAAATGGGTGATGTTATGACCGACCTTCAGGGACGCCGCGCCGTGATCATGGGCATGGAAGCCGAAGGTAACTATCAGAAAATCAAAGCCCGTGCCCCATTGGCCGAGATGAACCGTTACTCTACTTCCCTCAGTTCCATTACCAGCGGACGCGCCATGTACAGCCTCGAATTTGCTGAGTACGCTCAGGTTCCGGGCGATGTACAAACCAAACTTCTGGCTGAATACGAAGCAGCACAGGAAGAAGAAGATTAATTTCTTATTTTTGAAATATTGCAAAGCGTCCTGAGCTGTCGGGACGCTTTTTTTATGACCTAAAACCTAATCCGGATTATTGCGTATAAGCATATTGAAAAATAGTACATTCTTATTTTATTGTTTTAATAAGCAGAATTAAGTATATTTGTTTGCCGCTTTCTTCTAAGTACCAAAACATCGGATCCTATGAACGAATTGCAATATTTTCCAAAAATCCTGGTCGTTGATGATGTCAGGGAAAACTTACTGGCAGTTTCCAGCCTGATTCGATCATGCAACGCTCAGGTAATAACAGCATCTTCGGGAGCAGAAGCCTTGGAAATTGTTGCTGAAGAAAAAATGGCCCTTTGTGTACTTGATGTGCAGATGCCCGAAATGGACGGTTATGAACTGGCCACAAAAATCCGCGAAACGGAATGCAACGCACATACGCCCATCATTTTCCTGACAGCAGTGCATATCGATCAGATCAGCATTTTTAAAGGTTACCGAACCGGTGCGGTTGATTATATCACAAAACCAATTAACAAGGAAATCCTGCTCTCAAAAATCAGGGTTTTTTTGAAACTGGAAGAAGTCCGCAGCAAGCTTGAACGCGCCGAAAAACGCTACGAAAGTATCGTTCACGAGCAATCGGATTATATTATCCGCTTTGACCACAAGCTGAGCATCACTTTTGTAAACAGCAGCATGGCCAAGCTGTTCCGTTCAGAGTATAAGAATCTGGAAGGACTTAAGCTGCTTGATATTTTTGATGATATAGATGCCGAAAAATACAAATCGGAAGTAGTAAAACTGGCTCCCGGGGGTCGGTGTTTCACATTCGAGCATAAATTATTTAAAGACCCCAATCAACAGAGCAGCCAAAAATGGTTTCTTCATAAGGTTTCCGGTATCGGGAATGAATATAGTTCAATTGATGAATATCAGGTGGTTTTGCACGATATCACCGATCGGAAATCAATGGAGCAGCAATTGATCCAGGAACGCAAAAAAGCGGAAGCTGCAACAGAATCGAAATCCCGCTTTTTGGCCAATATGAGCCATGAAATACGCACACCAATGAGCGCTATAATTGGTATGGCAGATTTGCTCAAAGAGTATGAACTGCCCGAGGATGCCACAGAATCGGTTGATGTCATTAAAATTTCAGCCAACAACCTTTTATCGCTGGTCAATGAAATACTCGATTTTTCTAAGATCGAGGCAAATCAAATTGATATTGAAAAAATACCTTTCGACCTGAAAGAGCAAATTTCTGATACAGTTAAAGTCTTTAAATACAGTGCCACCAATCATAAAATTGAATTAATAAGTGATATCAGTGAGGATATTCCCGCAAAAGTCCTGGGCGATCCGGCTCGGTTCCGGCAAATCCTGAACAACCTGATAGGCAATGCAGTAAAGTTTACCCGGGAAGGAACGATTAAAATCCGTTCGTATGTTGAAAAAGAAGATGAGAGCAGCTGCATCGTGCGAACAACAGTTAGCGACAATGGAATAGGGATCGATCCGGACGGGATGAAACGGCTGTTCAAACCTTTTAGCCAAACATCACCCGATATAAGACGAAAATACGGCGGCACCGGACTTGGGCTGGCCATCAGTAAAAACCTGACCGAGCTGATGGATGGTGATATTGGCGCCGAAAGCGAATTAAACAAAGGCTCTGTTTTTTGGTTTCGCCTGAAATTTCAAATTGACAAAAATCAACAAAAAGAAAAAGGCTTCCTGACTTCACGAATGCCCAACAAAGATGCATTGAAAATTCTCATTGTTGAAGATAATATATTAAATCAGAAAGTAGCATCAGCCACATTGCGCAAAATGGGCCATAGCGTTGAAATTGCCAATAACGGAAAAGAAGGCGTCGAGAAGTTTAAAAACAAAAAATTTGATCTTATTGTAATGGATATCCAGATGCCCATAATGAACGGCCTGGATGCAACCAAGGCCATCAGGCAGATTGAAAAAGAAAATGACAGCAGTAATCCGGTGAAAATTGTTGCCCTAACAGCCAATGCTTTGCTTAACGACAGGGATATTTGCCTTGCAGCCGGCATGGATGAATACATCAGCAAACCATTCAGAAAAGAAGACTTTTTGCGCGTGCTTGATATAATTATGTAGGCTTTGAATAAAACGAATTAGAATATCCATAAAGATGACAGATATGGAATTTACCGAAGCCCCTTTTCTTCATTTTCCGGGAGCCATAGCTATTTACGACCCGTTAAGCAAATATCTTTTTTCAGGTGATATTTGGGCTGCTTTGGATATGGATTGGAAACTCATTGCCGATGATCTCGAAGACCACATCATGAAAATGAACCTTTTCCACCTGGATTATATGGCTTCGAACAAGGCCGCCCGTGGATTTTGCAAAAAAATTGAACCGCTTGAAATCAACGCCATCCTACCGCAGCACGGGAGCATCATATCTAAAAAATATGTTGGCGATGCAATAAAATATCTTTCCGAATTGGAATGTGGCCTCGATTTAATCTATCCTGATCTGTAAGCCTATGAACGAAAAAGAACTAAAAGAAAGGCTTGCCCATCTTGAGCGCGAAAACAAAATGCTCCGCTCGGCCAGTCAGCAATGGGACCGGCTTCGGCAACTATATAAAGAATCGCAAAAAAAACTCAAAACAGCTAAAGCCATAACGCGGAGTATTATACAATCTTCACCAATCGGGATTTCCATTACCAATGCAAATGGCTTTTCTGAATACTTAAACCCTGCTTTTTGCAGGATGATGGGCTATGAGGCAGATGAGTTGCTGAATAAAAATATTCTTGATTTTTTGGCAGATAAGGATAATGGAGATGCCTGTGATTATTTCACCGAACTTGCCGGGAATCAAGAAAACTCCTCCATTGAAGCACTTTTTTCCAATAAAAATGGTGATATACTTCATTTTTTTGTTGTCAGTACAAATATCGTAGATGAGAAATCGGGAAAAAGGAAAGTCAACTTTTTTGTTGATATGACAGAGCGCAATAAATTAATGGAACAGCTCACTCTGGCAAAAGACAAAGCCATAAAAGCCAATGAAGCGAAAAGTACTTTTCTGGCCAATATGAGCCACGAAATACGAACACCCGTGTGTGGTGTTATAGGAATGGCTCTACTCCTTAAAGACTCAGAGCTTACGGAAGAACAGTACGAATTTGTAGATATTCTCAATACTGCGGCCTCTAAGCTGTTGGATGTTATTAATGACATTCTTGATTTTTCAAAAATTGAAGCAGGTAAAATTGAGCTGGAAGATAGACCCATGAGAATCGATGCTGTTATTGAAGATATTGCCGATTTATTAGGGATCAAAGCGAATGAAAAAGGTTTGGATTTATTTACTTTTATTGACTATAATATTCCCGAAAGATTAATAGGAGATCCTATGCGGCTGCGTCAGATAATCCTGAATTTTACAAATAATGCCTTGATATTCACGAAAAAGGGAGAGGTGATCATCAGCGCACAATTGGCTGCCAGAGAAAATGATCGTGTAAAAGTTTTATTTAAAATTAAGGATACGGGAATTGGTATCAGTGAAGAGGAAAAAAATAACTTGTTCCGCAACTTTTCTCAAGTTGACAGTTCTACTATGAGAAAATATGGAGAAACGGGTTTGGGAATGTTCATCTCTAAAAGGCTATCCGAACAGATGGGGGGAAATGTTTTCGTTGAGAGCGAAGAAGGCGTTGGATCTGTTTTTGGGTTTACTGCCTGGCTGAAACAGGATGCCGATCCCGACTTAAATAATCAGGAACTTTCTGACACCTTGCCTTCTTTGCATGTCCTGGTTGTGGATGATAACCACACCAATCTGAAAATATTTGGAAAATACCTGGAACATTGGAAATGCACTGCAGAATATGCTGACACTCCTGTTAAGGGCTTGAAAATGCTAAGGAACGCGCAAAAATCGAATAAAAAATATGACATTGTGCTCGTTGATTTCCTGATGCCTGAAATGGATGGAATGCAATTTGCCAGAACAGTTAAGTCAGATCCAAACATTGAGCATAATAAATTCATCTTGCTTTCTTCCATAACTGTTTTGTTGAAGAGAGACCTGGTTAAAAAAGCCGGTTTCTGTGCCTATCTCAATAAGCCTGTAAAAATCAGCCAGTTGAAAGAGGCGGTTCAGAAAACGCTCGGTAAGTTAGAGGCATCCGTTGGGCAGGACAAAAAAATGCTCCTTCGTCAGGAGATAAATATTAAACCCAAGAAAAAGTGGGAAATTTTACTTGCTGAAGATAATAAAATCAATCAAAAAGTAGCACTCTTTGCTTTTAAAAAGCTCGGTTTTGAAGCAGATTTGGCCGAAAACGGGTTGGAAGTCCTCGAGAAAATAAAACAAAAGGAGTATGATATTATTTTTATGGATGTGCAGATGCCGAAAATGGATGGAATAGAGGCCACGATACGTATTCGCCAATCGGAAAAAGAAGGAAGGCATATTCCGATAGTGGCCATGACGGCCAATGCCATGAAAGAAGATCGTGATGATTGCCTTGCCTCTGGTATGGACGCATTCTTATCAAAACCATTTAAACCCGATGATTTTAAGAAAGTCATGAACGATTTACTCTCAAAATAGTGTTATCTTTGGCATGCCTAAAGAGATTAAAAGAGTATGATCAAAAATGCACAGTTAATATTTCTTTTTGTTTTTCTCCTGAGCGGAATTTGCTTGCCCGCAGCCGAGGATATTGACAGCCTGCAACGGCTTGTTTTGCATGCTCAGAATGATTCCATTAGGCAGGAAGTTTTGTTGAAACTGGCTGTTGAAATTCAGGACTCATATACTGAAAAAGCGGTTGATTATGCTGAAAGGGCATTGGATATTGCCAAAAGCAAAAAGGATAAAAACAAAGCGGCCTTCATTTATACGAGAATCGGGCGAATTGAAACCATTGCAGGAAATTTCCAAAAAGCGATACATGCTTACAAAAATGCCCTGGGCTATTATATTGGCTACAGCGAAAAGCATCCGGCAGACCACAGCAACTTACGGAGCATGGCACAGGCTCATATTGGTTTAGGCCGGGTTTATCAGTTGATGGGCGAAACCGAAACTGCACTAAACAATTTTACTAAAGCTGAAAAAATTTATGAAAACCTGAAAGATAAACGTGGTATTGCAAGCAGTTTAATCGAAAAAGGCAATACGTTCCGAAATCAATTAAATTATGAGGCTGCCCGGGATGTTTATCTGGAGGCTTTAACGCAAGGCACCAACAAAATCAGCCCTGCACAGAAAGCAGACATCTACAATAAAATAGCCTTTACTTTTGAATTGGCCGGTAATCAGGCTGAAGCCCGAAATTATTTTCAACGATACATCCGTCAGGTAAATCAGAATGCGGATCCGTATGAACAGGCGAATGCTTATAACGAATTGGGGAGCTACTACCTCAGGATCAATTTAACTGAAAAAGCACTGGAATATTTCAGTGATGCATTGCAACTGGCCATGAGCAGCAATAACAATGAAGCAACAGAGGTTGCGGCAGCCAATCTGTCTGATCTTTATACCCTTACAGGCAATTACAAGAAAGCATTGGAAAACCACATAATTTACACCAGTGCGCGGGAAACCAATTCGTACAAAGCCAAGCGAGAAGAACTAAAGGTACTGGAAGTCAAAAATAAATTGAGCCAAAACGAAAATCAAATAGAGTTTGCCCATAAATTATATCAGGAAGAACGGCTTAAAAACCAAAATGCACTCTACTTTATTATACTGATTACCGCTACTTTGGTCATTGTTCTTGTACTTGTTTTTTTGCTCTACCGGCAAAACAGAAAAAACAAGAATGTCCTGTACCTGCTTTCCGAACAAAACCAGCAAGTGCAGCAAAAGACTGAAGAAATCAGGATGCAGAACATACGTTTGGAGCAAATCAACCGCGATTTGAATTTATCCAAGCAAAAAGCTGAAGAGTCAACTACTTCAAAATCGCTTTTCCTAGCCAATATGAGCCACGAAATCCGGACACCGATGAACGGTATTATCGGAATGGCCAATGAACTAAAAAACACGACATTGAACAGCGAGCAGATTGAAGCGTTGAACATAATCACCATTTCAGCGGAAAACCTGCTCACGATCATCAACGAAATTTTGGATTTCTCGAAAATTGAATCCGGGAAGCTGGAGCTCGAAAGCATACAATTTGATCTTTATCAGGAAATGAAAAGCATTATTTCCCTCCTCAGCCTGAAATCCAAAGAAAAAGGGCTTGAGCTCCTTTCCGAAATTGATCCTTATGTGCCGCGTTATTTGGTGGGAGATCCGGTTCGGCTCAAGCAGGTAATCATTAATCTGGTAAACAACGGCTTGAAATTCACCGAAAAAGGAGGCGTTCGGGTCAATATCATGGTAATGGACCATATTTCCCGGACTACCATTTTGCGCATTGAAGTAATTGATACCGGTATTGGTATTTCTGAAAATGAGAAACGAAAGCTGTTCCATTCATTTTCGCAGTCGGACCCATCGTTTACGCGCAAATACGGCGGAACAGGCTTGGGACTGGCGATTTCCAAAAACCTGGTTAACCTGATGAATGGAGAAATTGGTGTGGAAAGCGAACTGGGCAATGGGTCAAAGTTTTGGTTTACAGCCCGGTTTACGGATGGCACGGCGCCACCTTCATACATACCGCGCAAAGAACCTTATAAAATATATGCCCGGGTTCCGGATTTTAACAAACAAAAAAAAGACGTTACAAAAAACGATATACCGGAAAACAAATCAAAGAGCATCCCGGCCAGCACTCAAAACCCTTTAAAAAATGAGCGCAACCGCGTTTTGTTGATCGAAGATAATATGATCAATCAGAAAGTCGCGATGTCCGTTTTAAAGAAAAAAGGCTTTGAAGTTTCGGTTGCAGAAAACGGTAAAGTGGGTTTTGAGAAATTTCAGGCCAATATTTATGATTTTATCCTTATGGACATTATGATGCCTGTAATGGACGGGTTTGAAGCTACCCGTACTATACGCGAACATGAAAAAAACAATAATCTAAAGCGAACCAAGATTATTGCCATGACCGCCAATGCCCTAAAAGAAGACCGGGAAAAATGCCTTGCTGCCGGGATGGACGATTATATCAGCAAACCATTTAAACCCCAGGATCTTACCGCAAAACTCCAATAATACTAAAACTATTTCCGAACAAACTCTAAAATAGTTCTGCAACGCCTCTGCAATACTGTTGCAACAATATTGCTGCATTTAGTATCTCAAACCGTGTTTTACATTTTTTAACATTTGATGCTTTCCCCGGATTAAACCCTTTCCGGTTTTAGGCATCCAATAAGCGTATTAACAAAATAATAAAAATTATCATGAAAACACGATTCATTGCGATTAGCACACTTTTGATCCTGAGTTTGTTCAGTTTGAACATCATGGCGCAGAATGGCCCACGGCAGGATTTCCCCAATGGCGAAAGAAATTTTGAAAAAGGGGATTGGCTGCCCGGTTTAACAGACGAACAAAAGGACGCTATTAAAGAAATCAGGCTGGAAGGAATGAAGCAACAGCTTCCGCTCAAAAACAAAAAGGACGAGCTGAAAGCACAATTAAAAACAGAAATGACTGCGGATCAGCCCAATGAAACCAAAATCAATAATCTTATTGAAGAAATTGGCAAAATTGATATTGATAAGCAAAAGATCAGAGCAAAGAGCAGGCTGGAGATCCGCAAACTGCTCAATGAAGAACAACGGTTGGTATTTGATATGCGTATGGAGCGAAAAGGCTCAGAAAGAGGAGATAGGGCAAAAATGAACCGTCCGCACCGTGGCATGAAGGGCGCTCCACAAGCTGAAGAAGAGTAAAAAAATTGCAATTATTCATTAAAAATGGGTATCTTCGGGTATCCATTTTTTTTGTTATGTCACTATTGAATGATTTCATTTCGCTGTTTTACCCGGATATTTGCCTGGCCTGTGGGAAAAACCTGATCAAAGGTGAAGACACCCTGTGTACTATTTGCATGAGCGAATTGCCCGTAACGGGTTTCCATAAATGGGCAGAAAACCCTGTTGCAGAAGCCTTTTGGGGCAAGCAACAGATCAAGGGCGCAACTGCTTTATACTATTTCCATAAGGGAAGCAGGATACAGCACCTGATTCATCAATTGAAATATAAAGGCAAACAGGAAATCGGGATTTATCTCGGAAAACTCTATGGGCATGAACTTCAGGCAACGGAACAATATGCCGATGTTGATTATATTGTTCCTGTTCCCCTGCATCCTGCCAAGCTGCGCAAACGCGGATACAACCAGAGCGAATGTTTTGCCGCCGGGCTGGAAGCAAGCATGAACGCAAAAATGGACACCAAAAATCTTGTGCGGGCCACAGAAACAAGCACCCAAACCAAAAAATCCCGGATTGAACGCTGGCAAAATGTGCAGTCGGTTTTTCAGATAATGGATGAGAAACTCTTTGAAAACAAGCATATTCTGGTGGTCGATGATGTAATCACCACCGGAGCTACCATGGAAGGCTGCTTGGAAAAATTAAAAAACATCAAAGGAATTAAGCTCAGCGTGGCGGCAATTGCAGTAGCCGGAGATTAATAGCTTTTCCTGAGTTAAACTCCGGAAAAGCTATTTGTTTTTTATTGTTTCATCAGTTTCAAATAAAACTCCTGCTGATCATTGCTTATTAAGCGAAGCAAGTAAATCCCTGCAGGAACATCATTCAGATTAAGAATATATTCCGAAATATTTCCCACAGGTATTTCTTTTCTCAGGATTCTTCCGCTGAAATCAAGCAAATACAATTCTGAGAAAAACAATCGTTGATCAATAAACTGAAGGCGTACCGATTCATGTGCCGGATTTGGTATCAGGCGGACAAAATTATAGGCATGCATTTCTTCAATTCCAGTACAATCTTTGAAAACAATATTGATGGTATCGGAAGCCATGCACCCGTGCGGGCCGGTTATGGAGCAATACACTTTCATTGTGAGCTCCTCCCCTCCTGAGCTGAGCGTAATGGACTGGCTTTGCTCTTCCGTTGACCAAAGGTAGGTTGAACCCGGGTTTCCCGCATCCAGTTTGATGCTTTTTTCCTTGCAGACAATAGTATCCGGCCCCAGTTCGAGGTCGAGCTTGCTGCGTTCAACAACACATGAATAAAGCGGGCTCTCGCAACCTTTAAAAGAGGTCACATACACACTGTAGGTTCCTTCTTCGCTAATCGTCCTTTTTTGGGTATGTAATCCGTCTGCCCAATTGTAGGAAGCGAAACCCGAACCGGCATCAAGCGTAGCGTTTTCACCGGGACACAGCCATAATTCTTGCGGAATCTGCGGAACCGGCAATGCGGCCACCTCAATAAAAATACTGCCTGTTACCATACTGCCATCGGCACGCTCGGCAATAATTGTATATCGCCCCTCTTCCCAAACTTCGAGATATCGGGTGCTGGCCAAACCATCATTCCAGTCGTAACTGACAAAACCTTCTCCGGCATCTAAGCGGATGCTTTCTCCTGCACAGATGCTGGTGTCACGGCCAATTGATATTTCTTCTGGTGAACCAAATTCCCAGGCACCCATATCGAGGCGGGCAGTGCCATCACCGTTGCCGTCCCAAATGCGCTCACTTCCGCCCAAATCTGTAATCAGGCTGCTTGTCCTTTCGGGATTTGCAGCATCAAGAGCGGGTGATGAAGCCGTTAAGCGGAAATTACCTCCATCTGGATTTGCAAAGAGTGGGTCTGCATCAATATTTCCCGCTCCGCTATATCCCCCTTCAACATTTGAATAGGACATCAAAATACTTTCAGATGCCTGCACATCCATATCCCTGAGGATTGAGTTTGTGATGAGAGAAGACGCTGTTCCCTGAAGCATCAATGCCGGATTTCCTGAGCCAGATTTGCTTTGGTTGCCTGCAAGGCTCAGGTTATCAATGATAAAGCTCCCCTGAAGTTCCAGGATTTTATCTGCCGTATTTTGTACGATCTCGGAGCTGCTCAGGAGAACAACCGAATTTTCCCCACAGTAAATCAGCGGCTGGTCTGTTTCTTCCTGAACCACCTGCCCATTGATGCTGCAGTTTACCAGCTGGCAAGTTGAATAATCCCAGATGGACATTGCCGTGCCCCAATTTCCTTGATTTCCTTCAATGCGGCTTTTGTTGATGCGCACCGTAGCGGCATTTACACCGATTCCGGCAGCACATGAAGAGATATTGTTTTGAATGCTGCAATTTTGCATAATTGCATTTCCGCCATTATGGAAGAAAACCCCGCCACCGCAATCCTGTGCCGTGCTGTTGGAGATTATAAGGTTTGAGAGCATGGGCGATGATGCAAAAACCTGAAGTGCGCCACCGGAATTATCCGGCCATTCGCCACTTGCATTTCCATCCGTAAGCGTCAGGCCCATGATGTGGCATGCATGGTTTTCACCATTGTGGATCTTCAAAACCGGGCCTGTATTGCTGCCTGAAATAATCGTTGCCGCAATATGGTCTTCATTGCCATCTATTGCAAACATGCTGGCGAGCATTACATTTTTGCCCGACATATCAATATGTTCGTTGTAGGTTCCGTCGGCAACCAAAATACTGTCGCAGGCCGAACTGCGGTCAATGGCTTCCTGTATGCCGGCCAAAGGATCGGATTGTGTTCCGGCTGCTCCTGCAGATCCGCTGGTACTCACATACCATTTCCGTGAAGTGGAATTGCTTACGGTCAGTTTTCCGGAAACATTTGCAGAGCCGTCCCAGAAACCGCCAGAAGCGGTGCCGTCTTTGGCCACACCACCATAAACATAAGGCTGGCCGTCAATTTCGAAACGGCTGGCGTAATAATAATTTCCTGCTTCCATACAGGGCAGGCTCAGTACGTATTCATCGTTTGCATTTACAAATCCGGGCGAAGAGCGATCACCGTTATAAACGGCTTCCTGCCAGTTCCAGTTATCGTTCCAGGGTTCGTTATTAAATTCCGAAACCCCTATCCAGCAGCGGATTCCCTCTGCCTGACCGGTTTCGGTTGTCCGTCCGCCCACAAAAACCTGTGCATAAACATCAATTCCTTCGCAGGGCAGCGCGGTATATTCGGCCGGATACTGAAGGTTGACCCAGGTGCCGGTTTTGTTTTCGGTAAAAACAACAAATTCGCCGGCTTCGAGATACCAGGGCGATGTAGTGGAAGATATTTCGTAAGCTTCGCCGGTCAGCGCGTTGAACCAGGTTCCGGTATTATGGAAGTTAGGATAAACATCGCGCCCATTTATGCCGAAATTCCCGATTACAATGGCTTTGCCGGTTTCCAGACCGGAATTGGTCAGTTTGATCCTGCGGGATTCATTAACAACATCCATCTCCACTTGGGTGTATGGGCTTTTAAAAATATCATTCTCATGGCGCAGCTTCAGAAGCTGGCTAAAGGTGTGATACAACTGCGCCCTGTTCGGGTCATCCTGATAATCCCAGCGTGGCGGTTTGGCCGCAGTCCGGCTGTCTTCGGTCATTGTGGGCCAATTAATGGAATAATCATAGCCCAATTCTTCGAATTGCCAGATCATTTTAGGACCCGGATACGTAAAAAAGAATGCTGCAGCCAAAGCCGAGCGCTTTAATGCCGTTGCCGTATCCGTGATGCAATGTTGCGGGTTTCCGCAATTGCCATAGGTAACGTTTTTGTACATCTGGCGTTCCTCATCATGGCTTTCCATAAAAGTTACCAAAGCGGGCTGGCTCCATCCACGGTTGCCATAATATCCCCACGAAAGATCCGATGCCGCGCCATTATAGCCCATACTGGCTTCGCTATAAGGGCTATCCATATTTCCCCAAAGCATCATTCCGCTTTCGGCCAGTGCTCTTTCTTCATCATTATTGGCGAAATGTTCCAAAATTACATACGCTCCGGGCTTCGCCGTTTTAACGGTTTGAGCAATGCGTTTCAGGTTTTGCACGCGCGAATCATCATAGGCGCTCCATTGTCCCAGGTCAGCACTTTGCTTTTGGGTGATTCCTTTGGATAAATCAAGGCGGTATCCGTCGAAATGATATTCCTCAAGCCAGAATTCCAGCACCCTTTTCACATAATTTTGGGTAAAAGTGCTGGAGTGGTCAAAATCATGAAAAACACTCATTGGATGGGGCGCATACACATTAAACCAGGGGTTGTCTTCGGCTGTTTGGTTGATGCCGGCATCCCAGTAGAGTTGTGCCAAAGGGGAATTTCCCGTAGCATGGTTGAGCACGAGGTCCATGATTACTACCATATCCCTTTTGTGGCATTCGTTGATGAGCGTTTTGAGCATATGCGGTGTGCCGTAATATTTGTCCGGCGCAAAGAAATAGGAAGGGCCGTAGCCCCAGCTGTCGTTTCCGTCAAACTCAATTACGGGCATCAGCTCAATGGCGTTGATACCGAGTTGTTGGAGATAATCAAGTTTATCAATTATTTTTTGATACGAGTGGTCTGTGGAAAAATCGCGTACAAGCAGCTCGTAAATAACGAGATCTGTTTCCCAGGGCAATGAAAAATTATCGTCTTCCCAATCGAATGCTTCCCTTTGTGTATAAAAAACCGACACAATACCTGTGGTTTTTCCTTCCGGATATTCAATACGGTTGGGATAAACATTGTCGGGTATATATTTATCGTTCCAGGGATCAAGGATCAACTCGGCATACGGATCGCCGATTTTGAGTTCTGCATCAACGTAATACTGGTACAGATATGCCTGATCGGGATTCAGCCCATTGAGCTCAATCCAGAAACGTTTGCCATCGGAAGTACGTTTCATATAATTCTCCGGACCAAATTCCCAGTTATTAAAATCACTGAGCAGGAATACAAAATCTTTCCCGGGCGCTGCGAGAACAAAGCCCGTTTTGTTATTGCCAAGGTAGTTGATGCCATCATGCCATCCATTGGGGATTTCGGCGGTTTCGATATTCGGGCGCACATAAAACTGCACGCTGTCCCACACTTCCATACTGCCCTGATTGGCTTTCACGCGGGCATAGTATTTACCGTAATCCGTGGGTGTATAATCGTAAATCAATTCCGATTCGTTCGTCGTAGCTACTTCCTGATTATTGATATAGAGCGATATTTTTTCGGCGCTCAAAGCCTGGGCATTAAAGGTGATGGCCTCATTTCGGGCAGCGAGAAAATGCTTTGTGGCAGGCGCGATAAACTGTACATTCAGTCCGCCGGTAAACATATCCACAAAAATATCACTGCCATCAGCTGTTTTTCCTTCGAGCCAGTAGCCGTCCACTTCTTCTTCGGAGCGGAATACAAAAGCCATTTTTAAAACGCTCTCCCCATCAGGGACTGCATAATAATCCCGTACCGAAGAGCCGATTGTGATTTTATAAAGATCGGCCCCGATACGCTCGAGTTTGGTTTCGGGCGTATTTTCGCCCCATTCTGTTTTTACATATTTCCAATCGGAAGTTGATGTGCTTTCGCTTGTAATAACACCGGTATGGGCATATACGTCCCCGTCATAACCGGCCAGTCCGCCATTGCCTTCTGCAGCATTAAATGTAATCGTTACTTCATCGTTTTCACCCGGGAAAGGCGGATCGCTGATAATCAGCTGAGCATGCATTTGAAGCAAAATCCCCATGAACGCAATGAAGGATAAAAAAATATTTTTCATAATCAATTATTTGAATTACAGGCTTTTTAAGAAAAGCCATATTGCTAAAAAGCCGGTATCGTTTCAATCGATACCGGCTTTAAAATATATTTTTTAATAAACAATCAGTTTCTGGCTGGCTTCATAAGCGCTTTCGGGCAACCACAAGCGGAAATAATAAATGCCACTTCCGTATTGCTCCAGTGAAACTGTAATTTTATGTTTTCCTTCTGCCAGTCGTGCATTCTGTATCACGCCCACAGGAGCTCCGGTCATATCAAAAAGTTCCAGGATTACTGCCTGTTCTTTGGCCAGGCCAATATTGATTTCTGCCTGATTGCTGGCGGGGTTTGGCTGTGGCGAAAGCATATAGTTGCCTGCATTGAAGAGATCCTTTATTGAAACGCTGCATGGCGAACAGCTTCCGTAACAGAAAGCGTCCAATTGCAAATCTTCATCAGGTACTGTGAAGAAGCGGTTGCCGTTGACAGCACAATCGCCCGGCACTTGCTCATCGTCGCCCCAAATGTTTCCGTTGATAAATTTGTATTCCTGATAAGAACCTACCGGCAGGCGGAAGCTTACAGTATAAAGGTCTGTTCCGGAAACAACGGCCATTGGTGTTACTGCTGGATTCCAGTTTTGGAATGATCCGGCCAGGTGCACACCATAACCGGAAATCTCTTCTTTCGACATATCCACGGTAAAAGTTACCATAACACTATCGGCAGCAGCCTGACAAGTGGTACAGCTGCCAAAACAATAAGCCTTAAGGGTTGTATCGTTGGCTCCAACGTTCAGCAGGCGGTTTTGGTTAAAGCTGCATTCTGCCGGCACTTCTTCAGCACCTTCCCAGCTGTTGCCGTTCACAAATTTATATTCGTAAGCTGTGCGCGTACCCAAGGGGATGCTCACTTCATAAATATTATTCGCAGTTAAAGTCATTTCGGTTGCTGCAGGATCCCAACCCTGGAAATCAGCGGCTAAATGAATACCATCAGGAGATACTTCCGTTTCGGACATATCCACGCGGAAGGAAACCACCACTGTATTTTGCTGCGGACAGCTATCGCAACTGCCAAAGCAAACCAATTGCAGCACGGTATCAGCAGAAGGAATTGTCAGGAAGCGGTTTTCATTCTGGGCACAGGCTGCCGGAACACTTTCAAAACCTGCATCATCATCACCGTTCACAAATTTATATTCTATATAGGTGCCTTCCAGGATGCTGGCAGTAAATTCATAAACATCCTCAAAAGTATTTGTCATTTCATTGGCAGCAGGGTTCCAATCGGAGAAATTACCGGTAATGTGCAGGCCGTTTTCGCTGATGATTTCGTTGGCCATATCCACCCGGAAGGTAACATTTACAGGATTGGTAACGCCGCCGCAAGGAGCACAGGCTCCAAAACAAACGGTATCCATCGCTATTTCTGTTTCGGGAACAGTATAAAAACGGTTGAAAATCCCCGAGCCGTCATTAACTCCACATTCTTCAGGAACCAGTTCGTAATCATCAACTGTGATTCCGTTGAGGAATTTATAGGTGATTTCTGTTCCTGCGACAATAGTCACATCAGCTTCATACACCGTTCCTCCGGTATTAATCATCGTCAGGTCTTCGGTATTCCATGCATTAAAGCTGCCCGCCAGGTGCACACCATCGGGCGACACTTCCTGCTCAGCCATATCCACAATAAAAGTTACTGTAACTTCAGGTGGTGGTGGCGGGCATTCGGTGCACATACCAAAGCAAACCAAATTGGTTGTAGTATCCACATCCGGAACGAGCATAAAACGGTTTCCATTCTGTGCGCAGGCTTCAGGAACCAGTTCAGCTCCATCCCATCCTATTCCGTTAATAAATTTGTATTCATGCGATGCGGCGGCATTTAAAGTAATGGTGTAGGCATAAATGTTTTCGGAAGTATTGCCCATCTGTAATTCAGAAGGTGTCCAGCCGTTAAACGTTCCTGCGATAAAAACACCATCGGGCGAAACTTCTTCATTGGCCATGTCCACCTGAAATGTAACATCAACTTCGAGTGGTGGCGGAGGGCATTCTTCGCAGCTTCCGTAACAGACCAGCTCTGCTTCTGCATTTTGGTCGGCTACATCAAAGAAACGGTTATAACCGCCCTGGCCGTTGTCCACGCCACATTCTGCGGGAACTGTTTCTTCACCTTCCCAATCGGCACCATTTATAAATTTGTATTGAACCTGGGTATTGGACATCACCTCAACGGTTACTTCATAAACGTCATCAACTGTATTGATCATGGGTGTTGCTGCGGGATCCCAGCCCTGGAAACTTCCGGCTACATGCACTCCATCGGGAGAAATTTCTTCATTGGCCATATCCACAGAAATAGTGAGTTGAACCGGGCTGGCACATGGCGCACACTCGGCAAAGCAAACCAAACCGGTTGCAGTGGTCTGGCTTGTAACATCGAGATAGCGGTTGTATCCGCCCTGGCCGTTATCGATACCGCAATCGGCAGGCACAGTTTCCTCACCGGCCCAATCGGCACCATTAATAAATTTATACTGAATTTGCGTGCCGGACATTACGTCAACGGTCACTTCATACACATCGCCCGAAGTATTGGCCATCGGAGTCGCGGCCGGATCCCATCCCTGGAAACTACCGGCAACATGCACACCGTCGGGAGAAACATCCTCATTGGCCATATCCACAGAAATAGTGAGCTGAACAGCCTGTCCGCATGGCTCGCAGGAGCCAAAACACACATTGGCCAGCACCGTGTCCTGCGCCGGGACATTCAGGAAACGGTTATAACCGCCCTGGCCATTGTCCACGCCACATGCAGCCGGAACATTTTCTTCCCCGCTCCAGGCATTGCCATTAATAAATTTATACTCCACATCTTCGCCTGTTGCAATATCAACAACAATTTCATAGAGATCATTTCCGAGATGTGTCATTGGGCTATCCGTAGTGCTCCAGCCATTGAATGAACCGGCAACATGCACACCGTCAGGAGATACGGTTTCGTTGGACATATCAACTCTAAAGCTGACATCCACTGCTTTGGCGTTAAAAGAAAGCAAATTCAGCATGATGAGGCCGAAAAGAAAGGATAAATTTTTAATCATTTCTATTGCGTTTTGGTTAATATTCATATAAAAATCAGAAGCCCACCGGCTTCGAAAATATTTAAAACAAAACCCATCCGGCACAAAGCCATACAGGGTGGTAATTCAATTAACCGCAAGAAATGATAAAGCCCTATTCAGGTTGATGTTGTGTGTGATGATAATATCGATTGATACTATAACCCGTAATTACAACCAGAATTATTGCTCCAATACCTATAATAAAATGAGTCGTACTGTTGGTTTTTGACAAGTCGTTATCTGCTTTTACCTCAGTACCATAAGCCTGACCATTTGGCAAGGGAACAGGAGGATCATCGGCGCGTAGATCCACTGCTGCAAGCAAAAAAACTGTCAAAATACAAACCCACAAAACCAATTTGAGATTATTAAATAATCCCTCAATCCTAAAAACTTTCATAATCTACTGTTTTTAAAACCTTTGCCAATAAGCCCAAATCTTCCTTGGATGATTGTTGTAATGAAGAGCTTATTGGCTCGTAAAGGTACAATAAAAAATAAAATCGGCAATAACAATAAGCAAAATCGGATGAAATTTTGTTCGCTGTCGTTGAATTTTTTTACCTTTGAGCAACACAGACTAAAGCAAAATAACAGCATTATGAAAACTTCTTGTCTCCAACTAAGGCTGGACCGTACTGATAGTTCCGGGACAGTTAACTTTGCCGGTGCTATTTTACAGTATTTTAACGAAAACCAAATTGAAATTCTGGAAAAAAACTTTAAAAAAGTACTATCAGAAGGAAAAAGTGTGCAGCTTGAGTTCATGCTACAAAAAAAACTTAAGGGCTGTTTTTCTGCGATCATCAGCAGACAAAGCGGAGGTATTTTTCTTGATTTGTTTGCCCAGGCTAAAAGCAAAACTGATTATTCACCATTTACAGAATACCCAAACGGCGTTTTTGTTTTTCAATTTGATGTTGACAGCCAAAAATATTTATTGCGTTACAGAAATAAAAAGGCGGCTGCATATTTTTTGGGAGACACATCAGGGCAGCTGACTTTCGAAGATATTGTATCAGGGAAAGATGCACCGCATTTGCGTAGTTCATTGGACCGGTGCAGGGAAATAAAAAAAGCTTTTATATTTGAGCGTCAGGAAGTCCGTATTGGCAATTCGGAAGGGTTTTTCCGGATTAACCTGCTAAATACCGAGACCGGCCAGTTGATTTTTATTATACAGGATATTACTCTAAAAGAAAAATTGGTCGAAGAATCAAAGCAATTGCTCAATGAGTTCAAAGCATTGTTCCATGCCATGACGGATGCTGTTTTTATTATGGATCAGCATGGGCGATATGTTAAATTTCTGCCTACATCCGATACCCTTTTATACAAATCAAGGGATATCCTTCTGGGGAAAACCGTAAAAGAGGTTTTTGATTCAAAAATGGCCGCATTTTTTATGAAGAATATTAAAAAATGCATTGAAAATAAGGAGGTTGTAAAACTGGAATACAAACTGGACATCAATGGCAAAGAAGTGTGGTTTGACGCCTATCTTTCGCCATTAGATGAACAGAACCTGGTTTTTATTGCCCGAGATATCAGTTTAAGAAAAAGAGCGGAACTGGCTTTACGGGAAAGTGAGGAGCGCTATCGGGCATTATTTGAAAACAGCAGCTCGGTTATGATAATCATTGATCCGGAAAGCGGCAAAATTTGCGCTGCAAACGCCACAGCTTCTTTGTTTTATGGATACCCGCAGGGCGAATTGCTGGATTTAAAACTGGACGATCTCGATTGTTCGGGAGGTTCTGATTATTATGTCAGTTTGCATCAGGAAACTTTAAAAACTTCTGTGATCACACGGCACAGGCTGGCAAATGGCAATGAGCGCGATGTAGAGCTGTTTCCCTGCAAACTCAGCCTGAACGGAAAACCGCAGATCCATATCATTATTCATGATATTACTGATCGCACCAGAGCAAGCCATGAGCTCAAGCTTTCAACCCAAGAACTTCAGGATGCAAATGCCACCAAAAGCAAATTTTTCAACATAATTGCCCATGATCTAAAAGATCCCTTTAACGCTATTCTGGGCTTTAGCAGCCTGTTGTATGACGAATTTGACCGCTACAATGAAAAAGAAAAAAAATATTTTATTCATCAGATCAATTCCGCAACCCAGGGAACATACAAACTGCTGGAAAACCTTTTGCAGTGGTCGCGCTCACAGTCGGGAAAGATCGAATATAATCCCGAGCAAATTGATTTCTGCAATGTAGCCAATAATACTGTGTCGTCATTAAAAACCCAGGCCGATCAAAAATCCATTAAACTGCATTCATCGATACCTTTTGGCAGTATGGTTTATGCTTGTGAAAATATGGTTACAACTGTTTTGCGCAACCTGATTACCAATGCGGTCAAATTTACACCACGTGGCGGGCAAATTATCCTTACCAGCCGAAAAACAAATGGCTTTTTGCAAGTTGATGTACGCGATACGGGTGTTGGTATCCGGCAGGATCAGTTAGAAAAACTCTTTCGTATTGATACCCAATACAAAACAATGGGTACTGAAAATGAGAAAGGTTCCGGTCTTGGCCTGATTTTATGCCGGGAATTTGTTGAGAAAAATGGCGGAAAAATATGGGCAGAAAGCATGGAAGGAAAAGGGAGCATCTTTAGTTTTACACTCCCTGTTCCCAAATAATATTCCTTACCATTTCTTTTGGTGCGAATGGTCAAAAACCCTGTAGGCAAAGCCTTTCATGGTGTCGGTGATGAGCATCTGAACCATGGCATAGCCCCAAACAAAGAACACCCACCAACCAATAGGCGCCATCAAAAGACCTGTAGCAACAATTACGGAAATTATTGCTTTTGAAATCACTGTGGACCAAACAAGACCCTTTCCGGGCATAATGCTCCAAAGCGGTCCGCGTGTACGTGCCAAAAATATCGTGAGGTTGCCGGCAATGGACAGTTCGGCGAAAACCAGTGTTTTCAACTCATCAGGACTGAAATGCAGGAAGTCGCGGCCAATGATGTAAATCAGGAAAGTGAAGGCCACATTGGTAAAGCCGAGTACGGAGGCAATCCCGATGACCTTGTGCATATCCCATTGTTCAGGTTTTAGGGAGTATTTTACGCGATCGTAGGAAATGGCCATAATCGGGAAATCGTTGAAAACAGCCAAAAGCACAATCATTATTGCTGTAACCGGGTAAGTGTTGAAAATCAAGATGGCCAACACTGTGAAGAAAAGCACGTCGATGGTTTCCGAAATGCGGTAAATAGCATAGCTCTGCATCCGCTGGAAAATACGGCGTGCTTCTTCAATGGCGTTTACAATTACGGATAATCCGGGCAATGTCAACACAATGTCTGCGGCTGATTTGGCGGCATCTGTAGCGCCATCAACGGCAATACCGGCATCGGCTTTTTTGAGTGCCGGTGCATCGTTAACACCATCACCGGTCATTCCAACAATATGCTTGTTTTCCTGGAGAATTTGCACAATTTCATATTTATGCTCTGGAAATACCTGGCTGAAACCATTGGCTTTTTCAACCAGATCGCGCGCTTTACGGTCGGGAAGGCCGGTAAATTCGCCGGCCGGCAAAATATTATCCGGAATATGCACCTGTCGTGCAACTTCTTTGGCGATGACATTATGGTCGCCGGTAATCATTTTCACTTCAACGCCCAGTTCTGCTGCTTTTTTAATGGTTTCTGCAGAATCTTCACGTGGCGGATCATTCAAACCGATCAAGCCTACATATTCCCATTTTCCATCTGCACCGGTGCGGCCAACGCCAAGTGTGCGGTAGCCATGTTCGCCTGCTTCTTCCACAATTTCATCTACGCGTTTGGCGATACCGGCATCATCCCCCGCAAGTTTTGTGATGACTTGAGGAGCCCCTTTGCTGGCCTTATAGGTTTTCCCATTATCGAGCACTTCGGCTTCTGTGCGTTTGCTTACGGGGTCAAAAGGAACAAACTTTTTCAGTTCCAAAGCTTTATGGCGATTGGCAAGATCCGGGTTCTCTTCCAGTTTGCTAATAATGGCATCATCAATGGCATCGTGATCGCCACTGCGGGCCGATGCTGCGGCATAGTAACAAACTTCATCTTCGGTAAAGCCGGGTAAAGGATGGATTCCCGAAATGTGCAGCTTATTTTGTGTGATGGTGCCGGTTTTATCGGAGCAGAGCACATCCATGCCTGCCATTTCTTCGATGGCTGTGAGGGTGGAAATAATGGCTTTCTTTTTCGATAGTTTCACGGCACCAACGGCCATCGTAACGCTCAGCACGGCAGGCAATGCAGCCGGAATGGCCGCAACAGTGAGCACCAGGGCAAACTGTACCACATCCCAAACGCTTTCCTGCCGGTACAGTCCGGCAATTACTACGATCATTACGAGAATGAAATTGAGGATGATGAGGTAATCGCCAATACGGATTACGGCTTTCTGGAAATGGCTTTGGGTTTTGGCTCCGGCAACCAGTTTTGCAGTGCGACCGAAGAAAGTATTTTCAGCAGTTCCGTAAACAATCGCGATCATCTCGCCCTGTTTTACAATAGCCCCGCTGTAGGCCACATCGCCTATATGCTTTTCTACGGGCAGGGATTCCCCGGTCAGGGCTGCTTCGTCAATCATGGCATAATCGCCCGAAACCAGTTTGATGTCGGCCGGGATTACATCACCCAGGCGGATACGGATCACATCGCCCGGAACAAGCTCGCGAGCATCAACTTCTTCCCACTTGCCGTCACGTTTCACACGAGCCTTGTGCGCCAGGCTGCTTTTGAGCATGGCAATGGCATTGTCGGCACGATAGGATTGAAAAAATTCGATGAAAGCATTGATCAACAAAAGGGATCCGATTATAGCAACATCATCCCAGTCTTTGTCAATGATGCTGAGAATTACCGCAGCTTCAATCATCCAGGGAATGGGACCCCAGAAATTTTTCAGGAATTTAATGATCGGGTTTACATGCTTTTCGGGCAATTCATTGTAGCCAAAGCTTTTTAAACGCGATTCAGCTTCGGACTTACTTAGTCCGCTCTCCGAATTCGTGTTCAACTGTTTGCACAAATCCTCAGGCTTGCTATGTTCTGCCTGCTCTTTTGAGAGTTTGGGGATGCTCATATGCTTTTGTTTAAGTTTCCTTATGGGTATGCTCAAACAAATATAGTAATTTATATTGGCCCGTATGATGTCGCTTTTTGAATAAAAAACTTCAAACTAAAATACCGGAAAGGGCTTTTTCGCAATGCTAAATGATGTATTTTTGTTTCTAATCGTGCCTGTTGTTCCTGTCTGATGATGGACCGGAAAGCAGTAGTAAAAATTTAATAAAAGCATAGTTTTATGGCAACCGGAATTAACAAGGTAATCCTTGTCGGTAACCTGGGACGAGATGTTCAGGTACAGACATTTGAAAATGGCATTAAGAAGGCTTCTTTTAGTGTGGCCACGGATGAATCTTATAAAGACAGGGACGGCCAGAAAGTGGACCGTACTGAATGGCATAATGTAGTGATGTGGCGCGGACTGGCCGAAGTTGCCGAGCGTTATTTGCGCAAAGGATCGAAAGTGTATATCGAAGGGCGTATCCGAACCCGACAGTATGTTGACCAGCAAAATATTACGCGTTATTTCACGGATATTGAAGCGCAAAACATGGTAATGCTCGACCGACGTGACGACAGTGGCGGAGGATATCAGGGACAGGGATACGGCAATCAGCAGTATCAGCAGGCTCCTCCGCAGCAAGCACCACAGGGAGCTTTTAATACGCCGCAACAGCAAAACCCTGCCCAACAGCAAAACCCTACGCAGCAGGCGCCTTTCCTGCAAAACACCGAACCACCGGCTCCGCAAAATCCACCGGCAGCAAATTCCGATCCGGCTCCTTACCTTCAGGAACCCCAGCAGGAGGATGATTTGCCGTTTTAATGGTATAAAAACAAAAGAGGCTGTCCAAAAAGGCAGCCTCTTTTGTTTTTTATCCTCCGATCCTTCCTAAAACACCTCCCGCTTCATATGGCAATAAGGTGTTCCCCCGGTTTTGTAATAATAATCCTGATGATAACCTTCTGCATTCCAGAATTTTGAGGCGGGCTGCAAGTCTGTGGCTACATCAAAGCCTTTATCCCGCAAAATCTCCAGATATTTTTCGGCCATTTTCTTTTGATCTTCATTGAGATAAAATATTGCAGAGCGGTATTGCGTGCCAATATCCGGCCCCTGCCGGTTTACCTGCGTAAAATCATGGGTTTCGAAAAATAAACGAAGCAGCTTTTCATAGGAAGTGCGTTCCGGATCGAAAACTACTTCCACAGCTTCGGCGTGACCGGTTTTTCCGCTGCAAACTTCTTTGTAAGTCGGATTATCTTTATTTCCACCGGTATATCCAACGGAAGTTGAGACCACACCTGGAGCTTTTTTCAGATAATATTCCACGCCCCAAAAGCAACCGGAAGCAAATATGGCTTTTTGCAAAGCGGGGTTTTCCTCTTTGGCTTTAAAGTCTATGCTGATGCTGTTGACACAATGCCGTGTGTTTTTTGAGGTAAATCCTTCGCCTTCAAAAACATGGCCGAGATGTCCGCCACAATTTGCGCAAACAATTTCAGTGCGTCGCCCGTCGGCATCGGGCAGGCGTTTTATGGCTCCGGGAATTTCATCATCAAAACTGGGCCAGCCGCAATGGCTGTCGAATTTATCGGATGATTTGTACAAAGCAGCATCGCACTGTTTGCAGTGGTAGGTACCGTCTTCTTTATGGTTTGTGTATTTCCCGGTAAAAGGCATCTCAGTACCTTTTTCGAGGATAACACGTCGTTCTTCAGCAGTCAGCGGTTTAAATTCGCGTAATTCCATTTCCTGTGCATTTAGATTTTGAAATCCAAAAAGCACAATACAGAATAGTGTCAGATATTTCATAATTGTGGCTTTTTGTTATGCAGTTCTAACACAAAAAACCGGAAAATGTTGGGATAATAACATCCCTTTAAGAAATATTAGGAATCGGATCAGTCCTTCCTCAATTTACAGCGCTGGAAATAAATATCCAGCAATTTAGCTGCTGCCTGATAGCTGCTGAGGTTTTCATCGAGCAGGTTTTCTTCAATAAAGCCCATTTCTTTCTGAATCTGGCTGTCCTGATAAAAAGCAGATTTCAATTGCTGATCAATGGTATCGAGCATAATGCTCTTGGATTGTTGCTTCCGCTTATGCTCAAAATAGCCATTGTCTTTGGTTTTGGCTGTATATTCCAGGATCATTTCCCAGACTTTATCCACATTGTTTTTTTCAATGGCACTGCAAGTGTCCACTTTGGGTGTCCAGCCCGATTCGGCAGGCGGGAACAGATGGAGCGCGCTTTGGTAACTGGCTTTTGCAAGGGTGGCTTTATTGTAATTGTCGCCATCGGCTTTATTGATAACGATGGAGTCGGCCATTTCCATAATGCCTCTTTTAATGCCCTGAAGTTCATCGCCGGCACCGGCCAGCATAAGCAGCAGGAAGAAATCGACCATGGAATGCACAGCGGTTTCGGACTGCCCCACGCCAACAGTTTCGATGATGATAACATCAAATCCGGCTGCTTCGCAGAGGATGCTGGTTTCACGGGTTTTTTGTGCCACTCCGCCCAAAGAGCCTGCCGAAGGGGAAGGCCGGATAAAAGCATTGGGATCGTTGGCGAGCTCTTCCATGCGGGTTTTGTCGCCAAGAATGCTGCCTTTGGTGCGCTGCGAACTGGGATCAATGGCCAGAACCGCCACTTTATGTCCTTTATCAGTCAGGTATTTCCCGAAAGCTTCGATAAAGGTGCTTTTTCCTACTCCGGGCACTCCCGTGATGCCAAGACGGATGCAGTTTCCGGCATGTGGAAGGCAGCGCTCAATAATGTCCTGAGCCGATTTGTGATGCGCGGGCAAAAGGCTTTCTACCAATGTAATGGCCTGGCTGAGGATGCTGCGGTTTCCATTCAAAATGCCGTCCACATATTCGTCAATACTGAACAAAGTGCGCCTTTTTCTGCGGATGCGCATGGCGGCATTTTTGTTCACGGAGGGCGGCTGCGGAATAGCGGCCTGCACTTTTAAATTGGACTCTTCCTGATCGGGTAGCGGATGGTTATGTTTATCGGACATATGTGACATTTATTGCGTGATGAATGTATGAACAAATTACGGACAATTTCCGCCTTTATTGTTCTTTGAAACAAAAGCACAAAGATAACTGATTCCTTTGGTGATGTCCAGCAAAAGCCATGACGATTTCTTTTTAACGTTCAACGCCAAGTTGTGCCAGAATTTTCTTATTGTATTCCGGTCCGCCGCCTTCATTTTCTGCGGGAGCCCAGCTTGCAAAATGTTTGTCGTCATTGGGATCATAAGGGCCGTCTTTTACCTCATAGGCCACGGTTCCGGCATCCAGCGGAATAATGCTGTGCCATGTTCGCGGCGCTATTTCTGCTCCATAGCTCCCGGATTTTGGATCCAATACTGTATGCTCCGTAATTTGACCTTCATCATCAAATTCTACTACCACGAAACGCCCGCGCAAGCTGAAAAAGACTTCGGTTTTGTCCGGATTTTCGTGTTTGTGTGGCTGAATGTAGGTGTCGGGTTCCATGGCGTTGAGCATGCGCTGCAAAGTGGCCGACATCTCCTTGTGAAAATTGTGATTTTTGCGCCTTCTCGGTGATGATTTGGCTTCGTCGGAAGTTTTGCTGATAAAGGTTTCGTTGATTTTAATCATGGCTTTTGTTTTCCGTATTGTGCATTATCTTTTTTGTGATCCGTACAAAGATAATGATAAGCCCCAAAACCGACAAGAGCAGGAATGCGGAGAAAAGCACGGCTTTGGATTCCAGTCCGGCACCGCTTTGCGTGATGATGGCTTCTTTCAGCGAATGTGCCTGCATCCCGGCAAGGAAAAACAAAAACGTACGGGGCAACATACCCAAAAGTGTTCCACTCAAAAAAGGAAACCACCTGATTTGTAGGCGGGAAACGGCCATATTTACACTGGCAAATGTTACTATCGGCGATAAACGCAGAAAAAACATCAGGGAAAATTGGGCATCGGCAAAATTGCGATTGTATAGTTCAATTTTGGAATTTTGGAAATGACTGCTTCCGGTAATTTTTCGGTTGAGGTATTTCCCGATAAAAACACCAACAATTGAGGCCAGCATATAGGCCGGGATAAGTGCGGCCAAACCGCTCCAGCCGAAAAGCCAGCCGCTGAGCACAGCCACAAAGGTAGAGGGGATCAAAGCCATAGCCATGGCCAGTCCGGCAATCAAATAAAAAAGAGCCATCCCGGCAGGGGAATCGATAAAATATTCGATGCTTCCGCCCAGCAGCGCAATGCTAACTCCCGAAACACTGACAGGAAGCACAAAAAACAAAGCGATCAGCATCCAATATTGATTGTCTGCCGATCGCAATTTTTTGAGAAAAGCGGATTTCATTAATCGGCTTTCAGTTTTTTGTAGCGGATGCGCTCGGGACCTTTATTGCCCAAACGTTTGATTCGGTTTTCTTCGTATTCGGAATAACCCCCTTCGAAGAAATGCACCTGTGAATCGCCTTCAAAAGCCAGGATGTGCGTGGCAATGCGGTCGAGGAACCAGCGGTCGTGGCTGATGACAACAGCACAGCCTGCAAAGTTTTCCAGCCCTTCTTCCAAAGCCCTTAAGGTGTTTACATCAATATCGTTGGTGGGCTCATCGAGCAGCAGCACATTGGCTTCGCTGCGCAAAGTGAGCGCCAGGTGCATGCGGTTGCGTTCTCCGCCTGAAAGTACGCCGGCTTTTTTGCCCTGGTCGGTGCCACTGAAATTGAATCGTGAAACATAAGCCCGCGAATTGATCATTTTGCCGCCCAGTTTCAGTTGCTCATTACCTTCTGAAATTATTTCCCAGACATTTTTCTCCGGGTCGATTTGCTCATGCGCCTGATCTACATAGCCAATGGTTACGGTCTGTCCTACTTTAAAATCGCCTTCGTCGGGTTGCTGCATGCCCATAATCATGCGGAAAAGCGTGGTTTTACCGGCACCGTTTGGCCCGATTACCCCCACAATTCCACCCGGAGGCAGGCTGAAATTCAGATTTTCAAACAGCAGTTTATCACCAAATGCTTTGCGGACATTTACAGCTTCGATAACACTATCGCCCAAACGTGGCCCGTTGGGAATATAAATTTCGAGGCGTTCTTCCTTGGCTTTGCTTTCTTCGTTGAGCATGCGGTCATAGGCTTTCAGACGCGCTTTGGATTTGGCATGCCGTGCTTTGGGCGCCATGCGCACCCATTCCAGCTCGCGTTCCAGTGTTTTGCGCCTTTTGCTGGCCGACTTTTCTTCTGCTTCGAGGCGTTTTGATTTTTGTTCCAGCCAGGAGCTGTAGTTTCCTTTCCAGGGAATGCCTTCACCGCGGTCGAGTTCGAGTATCCATCCGGCTACGTTATCGAGGAAATAACGGTCGTGGGTTACGGCAATCACGGTTCCTTTGTAGAGCTTGAGGTGCTGTTCCAGCCAGTGCACGGATTCCGCATCAAGGTGGTTGGTAGGCTCATCAAGCAAAAGGATGTCGGGTTCGGACAGCAGCAGGCGGCAAAGTGCAATCCTGCGGCGCTCGCCACCGGAAAGATTGTCCACCAGCAAGTCGGGTTCCGGGCAGCGCAGTGCATCCATGGCGCGATCGAGCTTTGAATCCAGCTCCCAGGCTTCTTTCTGGTCGAGCAGTTCGGTAAGCACACCCTGACGTTCGATGAGCTTGTTCATCGCATCATCATCCATAGGCTCTGCAAACTTCATATTGATTTCCTCATATTCCTGAATGAGGTCAACAACATCCTGAACGCCTTCCTGTACGACTTCCTTTACCGTTTTCCCATCCTGAAGATGCGGTTCCTGTTCGAGGTAGCCCACATTGTATCCGGGCGAAAAATGCACCTCACCCTGATAGGATTTGTCCATTCCGGCAATGATTTTCAAAAGGCTGGATTTACCCGAGCCGTTCAAACCAATGATGCCGATTTTGGCTCCATAAAAAAAAGAGAGGTAAATATCCTTAAGCACCTGTTTGTTAGGCGGATAGAGTTTACCTACCCCTACCATCGAAAAAATGATCTTTTTATCGTCTGACATATATTATAATTGTTTGTTCTTGTCGGGAGATTCGGGCAAAATGATACTGAAAGTACTGCCTTCGCCCATTGTGCTTCTGAATTGCAGTTCGCCGCCCTGGATCAGGGCAATTTCCCGGCAAAGCTGCATTTCAATTCTATTGTAGGCTTTGCTGCCTTGCTTCTCAGGATCAAAAATCGTTGAAGCTTCTTTGCTTTCCAGGCCGGGCCCATCATCAATGATTTCCATTACGGCAAAACCATCCGGACGGGAAGAGGCCATAATATTAATCCTTCCGCCGGGAGTTGATACTTGTAGAGCGGTATTGATCAGGCGTTTGAGCAATTCCATTAAAAGCCAGGGATTGAAATACGCCAGGGTTTCATCATCGCAGTGGAGCTCGGTTTTGATCTCTTTTTGCGATGCTGCTGTTTTCATCTGATGCTGGGCATGAATCAATGTGGGCTTGAGGTAAGCAATTCTTGATTCGCCCGGATCAATTTTATTCCTCAAGCGGAACCACAAAATCAGTGTTTCCAGACATTTCCCGGCTTTTTCCTGATCATGGCTTGTGTACTTAAGAAGCAGAGGATGAAGTTCTTCCTTCAATGCAGTAAATAAAAAGAGTCCGTCATCTTTGTTTTTGTGCAGCTCTGTTCCTAACCTTCCGGCTTCCATGCTTACTTCCACTTCGCGGCTTTGGTCTTTGAGTGTGCCCAGGATAAGCCCCGAATCCGTTTCAGCATCAGTATCCAGCCAGGCCAGTTTTGCATGCACATATCTTATTTTACCAAGCTTATGAATGAGCCTGAATTTGGCGGCAATGCTTCCTTCATGGCGGGAAAGCATATCCAGATATTTATCTGTAAATTTCGGTCGGTCTTCGGGATGTATAAGTTCGAGAATGTTTTCATTCAGGACTTCTTCCTTCGTAAAGCCTGTAAAACGTTCGGTGCGGTCGTTGGTGTAAATCAGTTTCCGGTCTTTTACGATAAAAATCAAATCATCGCTTTGAGCCAGAACGGTTTTGTATTTTTTCTCTGTCAGCTGGAGGTTGGCAGCGTGTTCGGTCAACTGTTTTTCTCTTTTTCTGAGCTCATGATTGGCTTTTTTAAATCTACGGAAAAGGATCATCATAATAATGCTCAGGATGAGGAAAAGCGATAGCGTAATCAGCAAAATAAAATTGAAGCGGCGACCGTTGGCATGGCGCAAGTCGGCCAATTCTTTTTCTTTTCGTAGGTTTTCATTCTCCGCATTCTTTTTAACAGATTCATAGCGGATGTTCAAACCTTCGATGATGCGGGTGTTTTGCTCATTAAAAATACTGTCTTCCAGGCGTTCGGCCAAAGCCAGCATCTCATAAGCCTGCCTGTGCTTACCGGTTTCCAGATAAAGCTCCGACAAAATGAAGGAAACATCTTTAAGCTGATCGTTCAAACCATAATTTTTTACAATTTTGTAGGCTTCGGTAAATTCATCCAAAGCTTTTCGATTGTCGCCTTTTTTGAGATAATATTTCCCTAAATTGATTAATGTACTCGATTCGTAAACAGGATTTTGAATGCTTTTATTGATTTCAACAGCTTTTTTCAGGAACAGTAAAGCCATCTGGAGTTTGTGCTGTGCAAGATAAACACTGGCAATATTGTTGTAATCAACAATCAGTGCTTCGCTGCGTTCTGTTTTTATGTTGGTTTCCAGCGACAGATTGTAGTATTCCAATGCTTTTTCATACTCCAGCTGCTCTTTGTAAATCAAACCAATATTGCTGAGGGCGTCTGCAAAATCCGTTAGAAAAACATTTTTTTCGGCAATTTCAGCAGCATCACGGTAGTTTTTTAATGCCTGGCGGTAGTTTTTGCGTTTATAGTTGACATTCCCAATATTGTTCAGGCTCATCATCAGGCCACGCTGGCTTTTATTTTTGCTTTCCAGCTCATAAACTTTGCCGTAATATTCCAGTGCATTATCATAATCGCCCAGCTGATAATAAATATTGCCCAGATTCGTGAGCGGGTTGCTTGCCGTGATGCTGTCGGCCAGTGAATCCAGTCGGTGATAAGCCATTTGGTAGAGGCGAAGAGCCGTGTCGTACTTTCCTTCCAGCTCAAATAAAATTCCTGAATTGTTCCAAACTAATGCAGTTTGTCTCGGTAAATTATGCTCCGCAGCCAGTCGGAGAGCCTTATTATAATACAGATGTGCCTGGGGGTTCAGCCCACGGACGTAATAATAAACTCCGGCAAGCCTGAGGGCTTCGCATTTCTTTTGCATGTTCTCCTGCACTTCCGATAACTGTATGAGCTCATGCATGACTTTAAAAAAAGTAATGGAATCACCATAAATAGCCGATTGCGCTTCTTCCTGGAGCAGATTAAGCTGAGGTTTCCCGGCCGCAGCCTGTTGTGGTGATGTATTGCCTGATATGCTGCTGAACAACAGCAGGAAGGAAAGTAAAACCGTAATATGTTTTAGCATTATTTTCATGCAAACCCTTAAACGGCAAAAGTACGAATTTTTGATGTTTGGATTACGGGGATTTCTTTGATAATCTTTGATTTTCAGAAATCGTAATTTTTTGTAATTTTATCGGGAATACAAAAATTTTGTGTTTGCTCAGAAGACGATACTACAAATGGGAAGAATCTTGCCACCGACATTTTTATTGGGTTTCATCTGCCTTTCAGGATTCCTTTTTGCTCAGCAATCGCGCATTGGTATCCCAAAGATTACGAATTATGATATTTCTGAGATCTATGCCGGCTCCCAAACCTGGATGATTTCATCTTCAATACGGGGACTGATGTATTTTGCCAATAATGATGGCATATTCCGTTTCGACGGGCAAAACTGGGACAAATTTCCTTTGCCGTCAGGAACAGTGGTACGTTCTGTTCGCGAATCCGGTGACGGATTAGTTTATGCCGGCGGTTTTAATGAAATAGGCTATTATAATTATGACCATAAAGGCGTTTTTCGCTTTAACAGCCTTATGGGCTTTATCCCCGACAGCCTGAGGGATTTTGGTGAAGTCTGGAAAATCCATGAAATGCCACAAGGAATTGTTTTTCAATCATTTGAACAAATCATGCTATTCAGCGACAGCAGCTTTCGCTTTATAAAACCCGAAAAGCAATTTCATTTTTCCTTCAAAGTACATGATGAAATTTATGTTCAGGAACCTGAAAAAGGACTTTTCCGTTTGGCAGGTGACCGATTAATTGCCATACCCGACAATGGCCTGATTGGAAACGAGCTTATTTG
The DNA here is from genome assembly GCA_963662905.2 of Bacteroidales bacterium. GTDB lineage: Bacteria > Bacteroidota > Bacteroidia > Bacteroidales > WRLA01. The sequence goes on from CAXXFD010000001.1 coordinate 233,859, forward strand.
GGCGATGCTGCCCCACCCAAAAGGCATCCTGATATGTACCGCACAAAACGGCATCTATCTTTACGATGGCCTGGGCATGAAAGAATGGAAAAACCCGGCAGCAGATTATCTCAGAAAAAGCCAGCTGTATTGCGGTTTACAGACAAAATCAGAACATTACGCTTTCGGGACTATTCAAAATGGGATGCTCAGCTGCGATGATAAAGGAAATATCCTTCAAATCGTGAATCAGAAAGGGGGATTGCAGGACAATACCGTATTGAGCATAGCCGAAGATCAATATGAAAACCTATGGCTGGGCTTGGACAATGGCATTAGTTATATCGAAACCCACAGCCCTTTGCGTTACCTAAATCAAAACTCAGGGTTTAGCGCCGGTTATGCTTTGAAAATTTTTAAAGGAAATATATTTTTTGGCACCAATCGGGGGGTGTTGTACACTTCCTGGCCTGATTTGCAGGCACATGCCTATGATGCTGATTTTAAACCGCTCATTGGCTGCGAAGGACAAGTTTGGTGCCTTCAGGAAATCGACAGCTCATTGTTTTGCGGACACAATAACGGAGTGTTTCTGATTGATAAACAAAAAGCAGAGATGATCTCTGATGTTCCGGGCGGCTGGACATTCCTGCAACCCGAAGACCGAAAAGACATCCTCCTTTGTGGCACCTATACAGGCATCAGCCGCTTCGAAAAAAAAGAAGGCAAATGGCTGTTAACGCAGCGGCAAATTGAAGGTTTTGGCGAATCTTCACGTTTTCTGGTGCAGGCTGCAAAACAGCAAGTATGGATGAGCCACGGTTATAAAGGGATATACAGGCTTTTCTTCAATGAAGATTATACACGGGTTCTTTCATTTGACTTTTATACCGAAGATGCCGGTTTGCCTTCCTTTAAAGGAAATAATGTATTTGAAATTGACCAACAAAGCATATTTGCTACAGATAGTGGTGTTTATGCATATAATCCCGGTATGAAAAGGTTTCAGCCTGATGAGGTCTTTAATAAAATTGCCAATCAGAAGCCCATTAACTTTCTTTATCAGGGAAAAGGAAGCAATATCTGGTACTTTACTTTTTCGGAAGCCGGCGTTTTGCGGCGTCAGGAAGATGGCTCTTTAGTAAATATCGAACTGCCATTCCGGGAAATGGAAAACAGCTTTATTAAAGGGTTTCAATTTGTTTATCCTTTTAATCAGGAACATGTCTTTTTTGCCAGTCAAAAAGGATTTGTACACTATGACCCCTCTTATCAAAAAGATTATAAACACCCGTTTCAATCATTCATACATGCGGTTGCTGTAATGGCCAATGATTCAGTGCTTTTCCATGGAGATCCCCGGGGACAAACAGATCAGCCCCGGCTTCCTTACAGATACAACCAACTGGAATTTCAGTTTTCTGCCAATGATTTTGAAAACCCGCTTAATCTGCTTTTTTCAACTTATCTCGAAGGCTTTGAAAATGAATGGACGCCATGGAGTGAAAGAAATACTCGTGAATTTACCAATTTAAAACACGGCCACTATATTTTCCGGGTTCGGGGAAAAAATATTTATGGCCAGGTATCAAGCGAATCTGTTTATGCCTTCGGAATTCTGCCGCCCTGGTACCTGAGCAATCTGGCGTATGTTGTTTATGCCTTTCTGCTGCTTTTTGTTTTTTATCAGATATACAGGTATAACCGTATGCGCGTCCGCAAATCGGAAGCCAGGGAAAAAGAACGGCAACAAAGACTGTTCAGGGAAAAGGAAAAGCGGCTTAAAACACAGGCTCTTGAATCGGAGAAAGAGGTCATTAAACTGCGCAACGAAAAACTCAGGGCCGAAATGATGCAGAAAGATAAAGAACTGGCCAATGCTACAATGCAGATGATCCAAAAAGGCAAGTCACTTCAAAACATCAAAACCAAACTTACAAACCTCAAAAACGAATCTAAGGACGACCTTACAAAAAACCAGATTCAAAGCCTGATCCGAAAAATCAACAAAGAAATTGATACCGAAGGGCAATGGGAGGTTTTTGAGCATCATTTTGAAAGCGTGCACGAAGAGTTCCTGAAACGTATTAAAACGCAATTCCCGCAGCTTTCGCCCGGAGAACTCAAGCTTTGTGCCTATCTCCGTTTGAATATTTCCAGCAAGGAAATTGCTACATTGATGAATATTTCCACAAGAGGTGTGGAGATCAGCCGCTACCGCCTGCGCAGAAAACTCAATCTCGACAGGCAGGCAAACCTCAGCGATTTTATTATTAATTTCTAAGAAATTTTTTTGACCACCTTATCTGCAATTCGAAACAATATAAAGTGTGAAAATTGCAAGGTTTCTGGTAACTGTGCAAATACAAACACCCGCTTTGCGTGCATTAATTCTGCATAATATTTCAAAACACCCATCTTACTCCTATTCTTGATACCGCCTTTCTGTATTTCATATTTGATGAAATGTTTTGAGCAGGCACATTTAAAGAATGTTAAATACATAAAACATTGTCATACAATGTTTTAAAAATGCAATGATGTAATTTTGATGTATTGGAAAATTGCCTTTGATGAGTTATTGTTGATGCGTAATTTTTGGATAAGCCTTTATACAGTGTTTAGTTTTGCTTCACGATTTTTTCATAAAAATCCACCTTTTTCACATTACTAACCAATTAATCCAACAACCGATGATGAAAAAATACACCTTACTCCTGATGCTTACGCTACTGTTTTCTGCCCTCGGAGCAATGGCTCAGGAACGCAGTTTGAGCGGACAGGTAATTTCAGGTGATGATGGACTGCCGATCCCCGGCGTAACTGTCATCATCAAGGGAACAACAACAGGAACAACAACGGACATTGACGGAAATTATTTCCTGAAAAATGTGCCCCTGGATTCACTGGTCGTCTATTCTTATATAGGAATGGAAAGTCAGGAGTTCAAATTTGACGGACGCACAAAATATGATGTTGTGCTCCTTCCTGTGGCCACAAAACTGGATGACGTAGTTATTGTAGGCTACGGTGTCCAGAAAAAAAGTGTAGTAACAGGCGCCATTGCCAAAATTGATGCCGAAAGCATCGACGAAACTTCAAACCTCCGTGCCGAAGACGCTATGCAAGGCCGTTTGGCCGGGGTTACAGTAACCTCAAATTCCGGCCAGCCGGGTGCTGCTGCACAAGTACGAATCAGGGGAACATCCTCCATCAACAGTGGAAACGAACCACTCTACGTTGTTGATGGGATTCCCATTACCGGCGGCCTCGACTTCCTCAGTCCCGGAGATATTGCGTCCATCGAAGTATTGAAAGATGCAGCATCGGCAGCCATCTACGGTTCCCGTGCAGCCAATGGTGTTGTACTTATTTCTACCAAAACAGGAAAAGGCCCCGGTGGCAGCTCTTCAGAAAAATTTAAAGTAACCTATTCCGGTTATTACGGCTGGCAAAATGCCTGGAAAAAACTTGATTTGCTCAACGCCCGTGAATACGGCGTTATTATGAACGAAGCAAGCGTTAATGGTGGCGGAAGCCCGCTCTTCGACAATCCGCAATCGCTTGGAGAAGGAACCGACTGGCAGGACGAAGTCTTCTACGAAAATGCACCCATCCAAAGCCATCAGATCAGCCTTACCGGTGGAAATGACAAATCAACTTACCTTACTTCTTTCTCATATTTTAGTCAGGATGGTATTGTCGCTAAAGACAACTCAAACTACGAGCGTATCACTTTGCGTTTTAATTCGGATCATAAAATCAGTGATAAATTCTCTTTCGGGAATACATTTGGCTACGCACATATCCAAAGCCGCGGAGTAACAGAAAACTCCGAATGGGGATCGCCCCTCTCACGCGCATTGAATATGGATCCGGTTACCCCTGTTACGATTACCGATCCGGAAGTAGCGGCTCAATATGCAGCCAACTATCCCAATGCCATCAAAGATGAAAACGGCAACTTTTACGGAATTTCTCCATATGTTACTTCAGAAATCCTGAATCCCGTTGCTGCTCTGTCTATTTTGAACCAAAAAGGCTATTCAGATAAATTTGTGGGCAATCTTTATGGTACTTATGAGATCATCAAAGGACTGAAATTCCGTACGCAATTCGGCGCCGACCTTGCTTTCTGGGGAGGAAACGGCTCACATCCCAAGTTTTATCTCAATGCAACCAACTATGCCGATTATAATGCAATGAACCGCAACTCGGCTAAAGGTACTACCTGGAACTGGGAAAATACACTGACCTATCAAAAAGTAATTGCAGATAAGCACAATATCACAGCCCTTATCGGTACATCGGCATTTAAAAGCTATGGCGACGAAATGGGCGGATCAAAGCAGGGCATGCCTTATTACGATCCAAATATGAACTATTTCGACTATGCCCAAAACGAAGAAAGTGAACAGGTATATGGCTATGGCTGGGAAAACACACTGTCCTCTGTTTTTGCCCGCGTAAACTATACCTTTAAAGATAAATATCTTTTCACAGGTATTATCCGCCGCGATGGTTCTTCACGCTTCGGCCCGGATAATAAATATGCCGTTTTCCCATCAGTTTCTGCAGGCTGGGTGATGTCTGAAGAAAACTTCCTGAAAGACAATGAGCTGATCACTTTTATGAAGCTTCGTGCGAGCTGGGGACAAAACGGTAACCAGGAAATCGGGGACTTCCGCTATACATCATTAATTTATGGTGGAAGCAATTATACTCTAGGCAACAGCCAGTGGCTCATTCCCGGATCCAATCCTGAAAACATCTCCAATCCGGAGCTGAAATGGGAAACTGTTGAGCAAACTGATATCGGTATCGATGTGGGTTTCTGGATGGACAAGCTGCGTGTTTCTTTCGATTATTACATCAAGGAAACAAACGGTATGCTCGTAATTGCTCCAATTCCTGAACTTGTTGGCAACAACGCACCTGTAACAAACCTTGGCGATATGCGCAACTCCGGTATTGAGTTTGAAGCCAATTATCAGGATCAGTTTGGACCGGTTCGCTTTACCGCGAACTTTAATATGGCATACCTAAAGAATGAAGTGATCACCATTGGTAACGAATCAGGTTATATCACCGGACAAACCTGGGGGCCTGAAGGCATGCAGATTACACGCATCGAAGAAGGAAAACCCTTTGGTTACTTCTACGGATGGGAAACCGACGGTATTTTCCAGACTCAGGAAGAGGCAGAAGCCTACGTAAACAGTGAAGGCGAACGTCTTCTCCCTAATGCTGTAGCCGGTGATGTCCGATTCCTGGATATCAACAACGACGGTGTAATTAATGATGATGACCGCACAATGATTGGCGACCCAACACCCGACTGGACTTTCGGTTTGACTATGGGCGCCAAATACAAACGCTTCGACCTTAATGTTTTCTTCCAAGGTGTTACAGGCAACGAAATCTACAATGCAACACACCGCTATGACCTGCCCATCGCCAACCAAACAACCGATATCATCGACCGCTGGGTAGGAGAAGGAACATCCAATGTACTGCCACGTGTTACCACCAACGACCTGAACCGCAACTACCGCTCGTCAGATCTTTATGTGGAATCCGGTGCATACCTGAGGATTAAAAACCTGCAGCTAGGCTACACAATGGATAAAGACCTGATTGCACGCTTGCCATTCCAAAGCCTCCGCGCATATGTTTCTATGGACAACCTGATTACCCTTACCGGTTACAAAGGTTTTGATCCTGAAATAGTTGGCGGAGTGGATCGCGGCATATATCCACAGGCAAGAACATTTATTGTTGGACTTGACATAAGTTTATAAGAGATGAAACACAAAATATTAGATATCATGAAATCCAAAAATATACTTCTGATTATCCTGTTGCCGGCACTGGCCCTGCTCAATTCCTGCTCTAAAGAATTCCTGGAGCTGGAGCCCAAAAACAGCCGGCTCGAAGAAAATTTCTATCAAACTGAGGAAGATATGTATCAGGCCATGATTGCTGTTTATGACGTGCTCCAGTGGGGCGGTTATAAAGGATACGGCCCTCAGGAATCGCTCAGCGACGTAGCCTCCGACGACACTTATGCCGGTGGTGCAAATGCCGGTGACCAACCCTCATGGGTGGCACTCGACCAATACACACTGGCACCGACATTGGGCCCTCAAGCGCCCATCTGGGGACGCTATTACCGTGGCGTTTACCGGGCCAATATTTTCCTCGAAAAAATCGGTGATGCTACAACCACTGCCGAATTTGCCAAAGAAACCACTGCCGAAGTAAAATTCCTCCGTGCATATTATTATTTCAACCTTGTGCGCTGGTTCGGAAATGTTCCTTTAGTGCTGACCGTGCTCGATCCTTCGGAATATAATTTCCCGCAAAGTGCACCTTCAGCTATTTTCGCACAAGTTGAAAAAGATCTGAACGAAGCAATACCAAACCTTCCTGTAACACGTGGCGATGACATGCTCGGACGTGCTACCAAAGGCGCAGCACAGGCTTTACTGGCACGTGTGATCCTTTTTCAGAATGATAATGCGCGCATGAACCAAGTGGTTACACTCACCGAAGACGTAATCAGTTCAGGGGCATACCAGCTGATGAGCGATTTTGCCGAAAATTTTACCAACGAAGGCCGTAACTGTGCCGAATCAGTTTTTGAAATCGAACATTCTTCCAACTCAAGCTGGGGCGACTGGGGCTGGTTACCCGGTGGCGAAGGAAACATTGGCGTTGTTATGCACGGCATGCGCGATTACAATGGCTCTATTTATCAGGCCGGATGGGGTTTCTGCCCGGTAAGCGAAGACCTGGCAGATAAAATGAAAAACGATCCGCGTTTTGCCGCAACCATTATTGATGCTGCTGAAGGTGAACTCGGTGCAGATGGTTTCTTCACCACTACCATTGATGGCCAGGAAGCAAAATACAAGCCCGGCTTTCAAAACACGGGATATTTCAATAATAAATATGCTCCACTGAAGGCAAACATTTCTCCGGATGGCGAACCTATGATCAATTATCCAAACAATATCAAAGTAATCCGTTACTCCGATGTACTGCTGATGGCCGCCGAAGCGCATGCCCGTGCCGGTAATGACGGCTCCGCCTTGACCTACCTCAATATGGTGCGCAACCGGGTTGGCCTGGAAGATAAAGCAAGCGGTGGCGCTGCACTTCTGGAAGATATTTATCTGGAACGACGTTTGGAACTTGCCCTCGAAGGAAATCGCTACTGGGATCTTATCCGAACCGGAAAAGCAAAAACTGTCCTTGCTCCACTGGGATGGATCGATGGCGTGAATAATTACCTGCCCATTCCACAGGCAGAAATTGACAATACCGATAATGTCCTGAAACAAAATCCTGGTTATTAATCATTGAAAATTAAAGCTATGAAGAAATTAAAATATAAATTCAGCATAATAGGCATTCTTTCAATTGCATTGGTATTGGGATTGGCACAATGCAAGCCAAAAGTGGAAGAAGGCCCGGAAATGGGTGCGCCTCCAACAGCCGATGAGGTCAGCTTTTCCTATACTTACCTCACTGCCAATAAAATCCAGTTTAAAAACGAATCAAGCGCTACAGGCATCGCCAGCTGGGATCTCGGAAAAGGCGCTGCGCCTGTAAGCGGAAATACCATTACTGCCGATTATCCGCGCAAGGGCGACTACGAAATCGTACTGACACTCTTCGCGCGTGGCGGAAGTGCAAAATCCACCAAAATTGTTCCTATTGCAGAAGATGACCTCGGTGGTTATTGCGATAATCCGGATTATGTAAACCTTACCGGAGGCTGCGACAGCCCGGGCAAGAAATGGATCTGGGCAAAAGCAGAAGCCGGACACCTTGGCGTGGGCCCCGTAGAATCTACCAGCCCTGATTGGTGGTCGGCTGCTCCATATGAAAAAGAAGGTCTGGGCATGTATGATGACACTATGGTTTTCAGTATGGAAAACCTGCATTATGCCTATGAGAACAACAACTCTACATACGCCAATAAGGCTTTTTGGGCTGACTTTGGTCTGGCTTCCGAACCCAGCGAAGATTTTACATCAGAATATACAGCTGCCGACAATATGACATTCATGATCACCGAAAGTGATGGCGCAAAAATGCTCAGCTTTACTTCCAATGGTTTTATGAGTTATTACTATGGCGTTCCGGTTACCTATGAGATTATCAGCCTTACTGAAGATTTCATGGAACTCTCAAGCGTGCATCCCGGCCTAAAATGGTTCTATAAATTCACCACTCCGGGCACAGAACCTCCGCCACCTGTCGAAAAACCGCTCGAATCCAACGATATTTATGATGATTTTGATATCGAAGGCACTATGGAATGGACGTTCCAGGGTGATGAAGGCGGAACATTCAATGATGATTTCGACAATCCGGATGCCAGCGGTATCAATACCAGTGGAAAAGTAGCGGAATATGTGCGCGGTGGAGCATTTGAATGGACGAATGTTCAGTTTGAACTGGATTACCGTATGGATCTCTCCAATCGCAACAAATTCAGCATGATGGTGTATTTCCCATCATCAAATACCGGCCTCAGTGCAGAAAACCAAACGGTTGCCGTAAAACTTCAGGACAGTAAACTGGGCGATAATGCATGGACAACACAAGTTGAAGTCAAGCACGAAATAACCGATTTGGATACATGGGTTGAAGTGGAATTCGATTTCAGCGCCCCGGAAATCAGCGAGCGCACCGATTTTGATAAAATTGTGGTGCAGTTTGGTGGCGAAGGCCATTTCGAAGCAGGTACATTCTATTTCGATGATTTCAAACTGCTTGAAGGCGGTTCCGGCGGAGAATACCAACTCGTTTGGAACGATGAGTTCGACAATACAGGTGGCCCGGATCTTTCCAAGTGGGGATTTGATGTGGGTACCGGCCAAAACGGCTGGGGAAATGAAGAAGCCCAGTTTTATACGGATCGCCTGCAAAATTCCTGGGTGAGTGGAGGAAACCTCAATATCAAAGCAGAAAAAGAAAGCTATGGCGGACAAAGTTATACTTCAGCACGACTGAAGAGCCAGGGTAAATTCTCCTTCACACACGGCCGCGTGGACGTTTCTGCCCGCCTGCCCGAAGGTCGTGGAGTATGGCCTGCAATCTGGATGCTGGGCAGCAATATCCCATCTGCCGGATGGCCTGCCTGTGGCGAAATTGATATCATGGAATATGTGGGCTTTGATCCCGGAATTATCCATGGTTCCATACATACGCCATCAAGCTACGGTCTTACACAAAACACGGGCACATTGAATGTCCCTGATTGTGAAACAACTTACCATGTCTATAGTGTGGAATGGACCGACAAAGAGATTCGTTTCCTTGTGGACGATCAGAATTTCTATACCTACAAACCCGATGTGTATAATGACGATACCTGGCCGTTTAATGACGATATGTTCCTCATTCTCAACGTAGCAGTTGGTGGCACATGGGGCGGCCAGCAAGGCATCGATGATTCTATCTTCCCTCAAACAATGGAAATTGACTATGTGAGGGTATATCAAAAATAATTTGTGTTTCAATGAAAGGCTGCCGCAATGGTTGGTTGGGTTGATGTTTGCTGTAAAAGGTAAATGATGTGCGGCAGCTCTTTCTTAAACCTCTTCACTATGAAAAGAAATCTACTCTTTCTCTGTTTTTTGATCTATGGTTTGATATCCTGCAATGAACAAACGGATAAGCGAACCGGATTGGATGTACAGCTTGAAGGTTTGCTTCAAAAAATGACACCGGATAAAAAGATCGGGCAGATGAGCCAGGTCAATTCGGTGGAAAACCCCGGCAAAGGTGATTTTGCTGAAGCCATCCGAAAAGGAGAAATTGGGTCGGTACTCAATGAAGCCCGCCCTGAACAGATTTCTGAAATGCAGCGTATCGCCACCGAAGAAAGCCGTTTGGGCATTCCGCTTCTTTTTGGGCGCGATATCATTCATGGCTTCAAAACTGTTTTCCCAAAAAATATCGGCATGCCCATCACATTCCCGAAATCGCGCGCTCAAATACCGGTTTATTATGCAAATAAAAACACCTGTCGTCCTGCCTCCAAAGAAACAATAATACACAACGATGACATAACGAGGCGCAGTTTCCAGAATTCGTTCGGCAACACAAGCCATTATCCGGATATTGGTATGAAGCCGCTCTATCCCTTTGGATTGGCCCGGGTGCTGCTTCAGGAAACTATATCGACTTTACACTCAAGCTAAAAATAATGAACAAACAAACGCTTTACACGATAAGAATATCCCTGATTGTGGCCCTCGGCGGCTTCCTGATGGGTTTTGATGCTTCGGTGATATCCGGTGTGGTCAAATTTATTGAGCTGGATTTCGCCTTAACTAAAATTCAGCTGGGCTGGGCGGTTAGTTCGCTCACACTCACATCTACCCTGGCCATGATGCTTGCAGGGCCGCTCAGTAATAAAATTGGGCGCCGAACCGTATTGCGCTATGCGGCAATTCTTTACGCTATATCTGCGGCAGGCTCTGCGATTGCCCCCGATTTCCTTACACTCGTAATTGCCCGAATGCTGGGTGGATTTGGCGTGGGCGCATCATTGATTATTGCTCCGATGTATATTGCAGAAATTGCTCCGCCGAAACTTCGTGGACGACTGGTTTCTTTCAATCAGTTGAATATCGTAATCGGTATTTCGGCAGCTTTTTTCACCAATTACCTCATCCTGAAATGGGGACAGGAACAAGGTCCGCTTGCCATGAAACTGGGCCTTCAGGAGCATAATTGGCGCTGGATGCTAGGCATTGAAGCCATTCCGGCTATTTTATACTTCTTCTTCCTTTTTGCAGTGCCGCGTAGTCCAAGATGGCTGATAATGAGAGATTTTATTGATGAGGCACGCAAAACACTTATACTCCTAAGCAATAAAATTAATGCCGAAAATATTTTACAGAATGTCCGGCAAAGCATCAGCCAGGATGTGGGCAAAAAGAAAGTACATATTTCAGAACTTTTTAAACCTGCACTTAGGCTTGTTTTGACCATTGGAATTGTTGTGGCCATCCTCCAGCAGATTACCGGGATCAATTCGGTGTTTTTCTACGCACCCATGATTTTCGAGCAATCGGGGCTGGGCACCAATGCCGCCTTTTCACAGGCAATTTGGGTTGGGCTCACCAATCTTGTATTTACCATTCTGGCTATAATGTTTATCGACCGCTTCGGACGCAAACTGCTTCTTCTGGTGGGTGTTACAGGAATTGCCCTGAGCATGTTTGCGCTTTCATGGGGATTCTCACAAGCCTCCTATACTCTGGAAAATACAGCTTTGCAGCAGATCGAAAATCATGAAATCATTCAGAAAGTCAAACCGCTTATCGGTACAACTTATGATAGCGACGTGGCTTTCCGAACTGTTCTGAAAGATGCTTTGGGGCAGGAAGATGCAGCAAAAATAGAAACTACACTCATCAAAGAAGCTATCGATATAAACGCCATGCTCATCCTCATCTGCATCCTTGCTTTTGTGGCTAGTTTCGCCGTTTCCATTGGCCCTGTTATGTGGGTTTTGTTTTCGGAATTATTCCCGAACCGGGTCAGGGCATTGGCTATTTCTTTTGCCGGGCTGATCAATTCCGCAGTAAGCTTCAGCGTGCAACTGGTGTTTCCCTGGGAAATTGACACTTTGGGCAATTCTCCCACATTCCTGATCTATGGGATTTTTGCCGTGGTCGGATTGATATTCATCATCATCTATCTGCCCGAAACCAAAAATAAATCATTAGAAGAGCTGGAGCAAATGCTTGTACGCTCTGATAAATCTTAAAAACCGGGATTATGAAAAATTACAGGATATTTACTTCAATTTTTATTTTAATAGCTGCTTCCTTTTTTATTGCAAGCTGCAATTGCGAAAAAAATGAGAGCACTGCAAAAAAAGTTGAGCTAAAAAAGGATGGAGAAAACCACAGCCTTTTTGTTGATGGCGAGCCCTTTTATGTGAAGGGCGCCGGACTCGAAGGCGGCGATATTGCTGAGCTGGCTGCCCGCGGAGGAAATACGATGCGCACATGGCGTACCGATAATCAATTCCGTAAAGGTCAGGAAATACTTGATGAAGCCCTGGAAAACGGGATCATGGTGTGTATGGGCATAGAAATCGCACGCGAACGCCATGGCTTTGATTATAATAATGATGCTGCTGTTCAAAAGCAGCTCGAATATGCCCGCCAGGAAGTACTGAAGTACAAAGATCATCCGGCTTTGCTGGCGTGGGGAATTGGAAATGAGCTGAACCTGCATGCCGAAAACCCAAAAGTATGGGATGCCGTGAATGAAATCGCAGCGATGATCCATGAAACAGACCCAAACCATCCCACCACAACTATGCTGGCCGGTGCTGCCCCCGAAATGGTTGATGTTGTTGTGGAACGATGCCCCAACCTGGATTTTCTTAGTTTTCAGCTTTATGGCGACATTGTAAACCTTCCCACATATCTGGAAAACGGAACATACGAGGGCGCCTATATTGTTTCGGAATGGGGCCCAACCGGACATTGGGAAATGCCTGCAACCGAGTGGGGACGACCGATTGAGCAGAACAGCAGCGAAAAAGCAGCTTCCTATCTTTCAAGATATAAAAATGTTATAGAAGGTGATCCTCAACATTGTATCGGGTCTTTCGTATTCCTTTGGGGACAAAAGCAGGAACGCACGCCCACATGGTACGGCCTCTTCCATGAGAATGGCGAAAGTACCGAAGCCGTTGATGTTATGGAATACGTTTGGACCGGAAAATGGCCTGGAAACCGCGCCCCGCAGCTGATCAGCATGACCATGAACGAAAAAAATGCGCATGGAAATATAATCCTGGATTCCGGTGAAGAGTTTTCTGCGACAGTTACTGCAGTTGATCCGGATGGGGACACGCTGACTTACTATTGGGAAATTATGCCCGAAGTAGCCGAGCACAAGCAAAGCGATGGCGGTGATTTTGAAGAACGCCCGGAAAGCCTGCTGCATCTTGAAGCCGGAAAAGACGGACAAACCATAACAAGCAAAGCACCTCAAAATGAAGGAGAATACCGGCTGTTGGTATATGCCCGTGACCAGAAAGGACATGCCGCCTACGCCAATATACCGTTTAAAGTAAAAGAGGGCATGGCATCAAAATAGTGCCGAATACAAGAGATAAAAAGCTGATTTACAGTATAGTCAAGATATAGATTTTTAGAGATGGATAAGAAACAAATATTTGGTGGTCGCTATGCGCGAAATGAAAAGGGAGCCCTTTGGCAGTTCAGAAATGAAACAGATGCTTCTTTTATTGCGCCTGAGGCGGATTATGTTTCGCGTTTATATTTCCCTTTGATGAATGAAGCCGGAATGAAATGCTCGGTCACACCGGAACTTAAAGGCGATATCGCGTCATCATTTGCGCATTACCTTACCCCTGCCACCGGCACGGAAGAGCTCCACCGAAATATGTCAAACCGGAATTTCTGGATCTGTGTGGAGGGGAAACAGCCGTGGTCAGTCAGCGGAAACAGCGCCTTGCAACGCGCCAATAAATGGACGGAAGCAAAAGATTATTCTGAAGTGGAAGGACATTTGGGTTGCTTCAAACTGATACGCGAAAGTAAAGAAACGGGCATCCGGGCTGAAAGCAGCATTTTTGTGCCTGCAACCGACGATTTGGTGGAAGTGATGCTGGTACGCATAAAAAATATCAGCGATCAGGAAATCAAACTGACAGCTGCGGCGGCAACACCGGTTTTTGCCCGTCACCCGGATAATTTCCGCGATCACAGGCAGGTTACTTCCATGTTCCAAAAAGTCAAAACCCTCGCAAATGGCGTGGAAGTGCATCCAACTATTGTGCATGACGAAAAAGGCCATAGCGTAAATACTACCGATTATTTTGTTTTGGGTTTTGAAGCCGATGGCTCTGCTCCGCAAGATGTGTGGACTTCATTAAATGATTTTATCGGCGAAGGAGGAAGCCTCGATAATCCCGAAGCATTATCGCGCAAGATGAAACCATCACCGGATCAGGATCTGCTGGCCTCGGGCCGTGAAGCCATCGGAGCCTTCCGTTTTGCCGAAAAAAGCCTGAAAGCCGGTGAAGAGCTGCATTATATAGTTGTGCACGGCATCAGGGAAGAAGGTCAAAATCCCGAAGCGTGGATAAAAAATTACGGCACTCTCGAAAGCTGCAAAAATCACCTGGAAAAAACCTTGAAGCACTGGCAGGATGTGAGCAGCCAAGTGCTTTTTGAAACAGCTGATAAAAATTTCGACCAATGGATGCGCTGGGTCGCATTTCAACTCAAATGCCGTCAGATTTTTGGCAATTCGTTCCTGCCCGATTTCGGATATGGCCGTGGAGGCCGTGGATGGCGTGATCTCTGGCAGGACTTGCTTTCCATATTTTTAATTGATCCGGCCGGAGCACGCAACGAAATCATCAATAATTACCGCGGCATCCGCATCGACGGAAGCAATGCAACCATCATTGGAAATGAGCCCGGCAGCTTTGTTGCCGACCGAAACAATGTTGCCCGAAGCTGGTGCGACCATGGCAGTTGGCCACTTTTTGTTACCGAATTTTACCTCAATCAGAGTGGTGATTATGATATGCTCCTGCAGGAATTGCCCTACTGGAAAGATAAATTTACCCACCGCAGCCGTAAAACGGATGAGCTTTGGTGCGAAGATCAAGGCACACAGCAAAAAGATGAAGAAGGCAATATCTATGAAGGCAGCATACTGGAGCACATTCTGTTGCAGCAGCTTTCCGCATTCTTTAATGTAGGCGAACATAACAACATCCTGCTGGAAGGTGCCGATTGGAACGACACCCTGGACATGGCCCGCGAAAAAGGCGAATCCGTTTGCTTCCATAATTTCTACGGTTATAATTTTGGCGCACTGGCCGAAATGCTGCAGGTTTTGAAAGAAAAAGGAATCCGAAGTATCAAGATTAATGAAGAAAGCCTGATCCTGCTCGACAGCCTGAACCCTTCGTCAGCCATTGATTACCAAAATCCGCAAGCCAAACAAAAACGCCTGAAGGAATACTTCGATCAGGTGCAGCATCAACTGAGCGGAACAAAAGTAGATGTTGATATTGATGCCTTGATGCACGATCTGCTCGAAAAGCGTAATCATATCCGTGCGCACATCCGCGAAAACGAATGGATCAGCACCGGAGAAAATGAAGGCTTTTTTAATGGACATTATGATGATAATGCGCAGCCGGTGCATGGCTTGAAGAAGGATGAAATTATAATCGATCTTACTTCTCAGGTGATGCCCCTGATGTGCAATACCGCCACAAAGGAACAGGCAAAAATGGCGCATCAATCAGCGATTAAACTGTTGGGCGACAAAGAATCCGGTGGACTGCGCCTTTGCTCTGAGTTTAAAGAAATCGACCTGAATATCGGCCGCATCACAGGTTTTGTTTATGGCTTCAAAGAGCATGGCAGCAAGTGGATGCAGCAGAATATTATGTTTATGTATGGCCTCTATAAGCGCGGAATGTATGATGAAGCCTATGATCTTTTCAAAGACATTTATCAGATCAATACGGATTCGGCCCACGCCAAAACTTTCCCGGGTATCCCTTCTTATTTTGAACCCGGCAACCGCGGCTCTTATGCTTACCTTACCGGAAGTTCGGCCTGGATGATGCTCACTGTGCTTACCCAAATGTTTGGCCTTCGTGGTCATCATGGAAACCTGATGCTAAAACCGGCATTGCACCCTGAATTTTTTGATAATAGTGGAGTTGCTGCCGTTAAGACAGCTTTTCAGGGCATCAAGCTGAATTACACTATTTATAATCCGCAAAGGATTGATCCAAAAGATATTAAAAACCTGACACTTAAAATCAACGGGCAGGAAGTTGCAAATCAATCTGCTGAGAAAGGTTGCTTTATTGTGGCAAAAAGCCAGCTCGAAGATTTATGTGCTCAGGATCTCAATAAACTTGAATTATGTATCAATTAATAAACCTTTATTCACATTAAATACCAACACTATGAAACATCTTTACCTGATTATCAGTTTTGTGTTTATCGCTTTTGCAGCGAATGCACAGTATGTTTACAATGATTTCGATGGAAATCAGAACGACGAATTTACCGGTTGGCCCAATGCTCCTGTTATTGTAGCCAATCCCGATGCTTCCGGCATCAACACAAGCGCAAACGTAGCTCAATGGGATCGCAGTGGCGAACAATGGGCGCATGTCTGGACGGAACTCGATGGGAAAATTGATTTTTCTACCGGTTCATCTTTTAGCCTGAAAATCTGGTCGCCAAAAGCCTGCGATGTTTTGCTCAAACTCGAGGACAAAGCCAATTCCGGCACGTTTACGGAAGTAAGTCAAAGCATTGCCAATGCCAACGAATGGGTTGAGCTGACCTTTGATTTTAGCGGTGCTGCTTCAGGCACCTACGATAAAGTGATCATCTTTATGGATTTTGCTGCCACAGAAGAAAACACCTTCTATTTTGATGATGTAACAGGCCCGGAATACGTAAGCGGCGGAACGCCATCAGCAGCCCATGTGTACAATAATTTTGATGATATGCAGAATGATGCATTGGGTGGATGGCCTGCAGAACCTGTAATCATTGCGAATCCCGATGTCAGCGGAATCAATACTTCTGCAAATGTGGCGCAGTGGGATCGCCCCGAAGAACAGTGGTCACATCTTTTCATGCAAGTGCCCGGTATGCTTGACTTTTCAACAGGTGATATTTTTTACCTGAAAATCTGGTCGCCCATTCCATGTGATGTTCTATTCAAACTGGAAAGCTCAATTGATCCCAATACTTTTGTTGAGGTTTCACAAACGCTCAGTGTAGCCAATGAATGGACAGAGCTCTCTTTTGCTTTTACCGGTGCTGCTTCGGACACCTACGATAAAATTGTAATCTTCCCGGATTTCTCTTCCACAACTGCCAATACTTTTTATCTTGATGATATTCAGGGCCCCGCTTATTCAGGCGCTCCGGCTCCAAAACCACTCGAAGCCCGCGATATCCAGGATAATTTCGAAAATGATGGTTACTCAACCATCATGGATTGGAAATTCCAAGACCCGGAAATGCTTGATATCACAATTGTTGAAGATCCAACCAATGCCGAAAACCACGTAATGGATTATGCCCGTTCCGGCAACTTTGAAT
The DNA here is from genome assembly GCA_963662905.2 of Bacteroidales bacterium. Taxonomy (GTDB): domain Bacteria; phylum Bacteroidota; class Bacteroidia; order Bacteroidales; family WRLA01. The sequence continues at coordinate 251,009 of CAXXFD010000001.1, forward strand.
GGACCAACGCACAATTTGTCCTGAATTTCCGTATGGATCTGAGCGAGCGCAATGTGTTTGAAACACGCGCTTACTTCCCATCCACTAATGATTATGGCGATCAACTGACAAAAACCCTGGCCATAAAATTGCAAAATAGTTTACTGGGCGGTGATGCATGGACAACACAAACCGAAATTAAACTTGAAGTTACTGATCTGGATCAATGGGTTGACCTCGTATTTGATTTCTCTGCCATTGCTGACAGCGTAAATTATGATCAGGTGGTGGTTCAGTTTGGCGGCGAAGGACATACCGTGCCCGGAACTTTCTATCTTGATGATTTCAAACTCATGGGCGGCGCAGGTCCAAAACCATTATTGGCTACCGATGTTCAGGATAACTTCGAAGATGATGGTTATTCAACCATGCATGGCTGGAAATTCCAGGATCCTGAAATGCTCGACATCACGGTAGTGGAAGACCCGGTAAATGCCGGAAATCATGTGGTTGATTATGCGCGTAGCGGAAATTTTGAATGGGCAAACGCACAAGTAATTATTGATCACCGAATGGATCTGAGCGAGCGTAACCGTTTCGAAATGAAAGTATATTTCCCATCAACAAATAATTATGACGAACAGCTGACACCAACAGCCGCACTGAAACTGCAAAACAGCCTGATGGGTGGCATGGCATGGAGCACCCAAACCGAAATCAAGTTAGAAGTTACTGAGTTTGATGCCTGGGTAACACTTACATTCGATTTTAGTGCTATTGCCGACAGTGTAAATTACGATCAGATTGTTGTGCAGTTTGGTGGCGAAGGCCATTTTGTGCCCGCACAGTTCTATTTTGATGATATTGTACTTCTTGGCGCAACATCTATAGCAGAATATGATGTACAGGAATTTAGCGTGTATCCAAATCCTGCAAAAGATCGCATTATTTTGGGGCAGGAATTTTCTGAAATCAGAATTTATGACATCAGCGGAAAAGAAGTGATGAACGTCAATCAGCCCAAAGGAACTCTGAATGTTGTGGAGCTGAGGTCGGGCATGTATATTATCAGAGCAAGTGGAACAGAGGGCGCACAGTATTTTAGCCGTTTCATGAAAAACTAATAGAGAGGTCAATATTGGTTTTTACCCGCCTGATATATTCAGGACGAAAGCAGGATCTTCGGATTCTGCTTTTTTTGTTGGAAAAGGATTGGATTTTGAATTTTTTAAATTTAAGCGTTTTGGAAAGCCTTAACGCCAACATTTTTGTATTTTTGGCTGAAACAACAACCAAAAAAATGCGGAGCCCGAATATACCCATTCTGTTCATACTGAGTATCCTGTTTATTTTTTCCGGCAACATCCATGCGCAAAGCAAAAAGGAATCACAAAAAAAACGCCCGAAAGTGGGGCTGGTGCTCAGTGGCGGCGGCGCCAAGGGTCTGGCGCACATTGGCGTATTGAAATACATCGAGGAAAGTGGCCTGGACATCGATTATATTGGCGGAACCAGCATGGGCGCGCTCATCGGGGCTTTATATGCAGCAGGTTACAGCCCTGACCTGATGGAGCGTATCGTACGTGGACAGGACTGGGATGATTTGCTCACGGACCGTATCCCCAGAAAATACCTTTATGCCAATGAAAAAGGTACCGATGAAAAATTCTTTGCCCGTTTCCCAATCCGGAAAGGTGGCATAAAGCTGCCCGCAGGAGTTGTGGAAGGACAGCTTATTGAACTGCTCTTTGAACGCCTGATGTCGCCTTATGCAACGGTCACCGATTTTGACAAACTGCCTACTCCCTTTTTATGTATTGGCTGCGACATCATCACCGGAGAAGCTGTAACGCTCGACCGAGGCTATTTGCCCGATGCCATGCGTTCTTCCATGTCCATCCCTTCCTTTTTTACGCCCATGGATTACCTGGGGCATTACCTTGTTGATGGCGGCCTGGTCAATAATTTCCCCGTCATCGATGTAAAAGAAAGAGGCGTGGACATTATTATCGGTGTGGATGTGCAGAGCGATCCTTATACACGCGAAGATTTAAGCTCGCTTTTAAATATACTGAACCAGGCTTCCGGATTTTACGGGCAAAAGAATTTTGAAGAAAATAAAGCACAGGTCGATTATTACATCCGTCCGGATATCAGCAATTACGGTATCGCCAGTTTTAATGCCTATGATTCGCTTATCCACAAAGGAGAAGAAGTGGGGAAAGCGTTTTTTCCCCAGTTAAAAAAACTTGCCGACTCATTAAATGCAATCGAATTCAGGGCACAAAAACCCAAAAACACGCTTCCGCTCGATTCGGTTTATATTTCCAATATTTACTATAATGGATTGCATTGGGTGTCAGAGAAATATCTGGAAGGCGAATTGAAAATAGAAAAAGATTCCTGGATCCGGCTCACGCAACTGGAAAGTGCTTTGACCAAAGCCTATGGAACCGGGTTTTTTAGTAAAATCAATTATCGTTTCCTACCGGCAGATAAAGGATATTTGCTCGAAATACGTGTACAAGAAGCCAGTTCGCGTATCCTTAGCCTGGGCCTGCATTATGATACGGATTTAAGAGCTGCGGTCAACGCCAACCTGACTTTCCGCAACTGGTTGATTGCCGGCTCCAAAACATCACTGTCGCTTGCGCTGGGCGAAAACCCTTTTTTTGATGCGTATTTTTATGTCAACCGTGGTGCAAAACCCGGTCTGGGTGCATTTTTGAAAGCTTTTATGCTACGTATTTATGATTATGGGGAAAACGGTCAAAAGAAAAGTGCATATAATTTTTCCGATTATCTACTTGGGATATACAGCGAACGGATGCTTGAAAACCTGCTTACCATGGGTCTGAATGTTTCCTATGAACTCACAGCCGTTAGCCCGAACGTAACTTTTATTGATTTCAACCGCCAGTTTGATACGTATTTTAATTCGGAAGCATATCTGGATATGGATACCTACGATAAGCTGGTTTATCCCAAAAACGGATATCAGTTTAACCTGATGGCGCATATGGTCTATCCACTGAGCGGCCAGTTTTCGGGCCTGGATCCCGCGCTTATCATCAGTTCACGCTATGCGCATGCCATTCCTTTAAGCCGTCGCCTTACATTTAAACCTGAATTTGGTGGCGGAATCAGTTTTTCAGAAGGATTGCCACCGCAGTATAACCTCTATCTCGGCGGGCAAGCCCCTTTATCGCGCATTCGCAGCATCATACCTTTTCAGGGCGTTGATTATATGGAGGTTGATGGCCGACATGCCTTATATAGCAAGTTTAGCCTGCAAGCAGAAATTTTCCGTAAAAACTACCTGATATTGGAATGGGACCTCGGTAATGCCGTAGAAAAACCCGAAGATTTATTTGAATTCCGACACTATTTGAGCGGTTATGGCCTTACCTATGGCTACGAAAGTTTGTTGGGACCCATCGAGTTAAATTTCTCCATGTCGAATAAGGATATGACATTATTGGGTTTTTTGAATATTGGTTTTAAACTCTGATCACATTTTTCTTGCTCCGAAAATATTTTTGTGTATTTTTGCAGTCCGTTCACAAATTCATGGGGGATTAGCTCAGTTGGCTAGAGCGTTTGACTGGCAGTCAAAAGGTCAGCGGTTCGATTCCGCTATTCTCCACTCTGAAAATCAGTCTGTTATAAGAGTAATTATAGCAGGCTTTTTTTATGCGTCCATGAAAACGTCCATGAATTAATTTTTTTTCTCCTGTTTGCTCAGAAAAAAATACTTTGATCTTATCAACCCGATGCGCTGTTAATTCATTTTTGAACGCTAAAATAATTTAGAATAATTATAATTAACCTAATATTTCAGCAGCTTATTAAGGCAAAGCCGAAACCAAAATATTTAACACAAAAACAAATTTACAGTATCAAAGCAGTTACCCCCGAACCTAAACAAACGAAACAGAATAAAAAACGTAAAAGAACAGCCTACAAAACAGAAAATAAAACCATATTGTAAATAATACACACACAAAAAACACCCATATTTCAAAAATAGAATAGTCTTATGCATATAGTCCTCAGCTTATTTAGAATAAAACAAGATAGTATTTACTGCAAAAAACATGATGAACAAATTAAAATGGAAGCGAGCAGAAAATATATATAAATTACTAATAATCAAGCAAGAGGCAGGGGTGCAAAAATCCTTTGAGCTTACAGGCTGCCAATCGCCTCACCCCGAAAAACGTATGCACGTGCATAATTAGGAAAACCCCCATAAATAGTATTTACAAATATAGCGTTTTTGGCTTATATCCAGACCGAGCAAAGCGCCTAAAGGCTGAATGATGGCATAAGCGAAACGATCTCTGGAAGACAAGCCAACAGTTACCGGAACAGGGAAAACGCCAACAGGTATTGCGAAGCTGATTGTACTGAAATCCTTTTCATCCATCGACAACAGCACCACAACCTAATGAACCAAAGCGCCTAAAGGCTGAATGATGGCATAAGCGAAACGATCTCTGGAAGACAAGCCAACAGTTACCGGAACAGGGAAAACGCCAACAGGTATTGCGAAGCTGATTGTACTGAAATCCTTTTCATCCATCGACAACAGCACCACATCCTAATGAACCAAAGCACCTAAAGGCTGAATGATGGCATAAGCGAAACGATCTCTGGAAGACAAGCCAACAGTTACCGGAACAGGGAAAACGCCAACAGGTATTGCGAAGCTGATTGTAAAGGCTAACCAATTTTACAAATTATTCAAAATTCTATGAAAAAATGCCCCAACGAAATAACACAAAGAAAACACGGCAAACACCGTATTATTCAGGTAGTTAATTATTATTTATATCAACTTGATCCCACAATAATCCCATCGAAATCCCATAGAGATCCCACTGAAATCCCAACAGACAAGAATGATAAGAATATTAGTCTAAAGAAGGGTTTAGAATCCAAAATGTGAGATTTTGAAAACATTTTGAGCTTCTTCTCAAATCCTGATGTTTGATATTTCAAAGGATAAAATAAACCGATTCAAAAAAAAACAGATCTCTCCCAGACCGAGCAAAGCGCCTAAAGGCTGAATGATGGCATAAGCGGAACGATCTCTGGAAGACTGGACAGCACCACATCCTAATGAACCAAAACACCTAAAGGCTGAATGATGGCATAAGCGGAACGATCTCTGGAAGACTGACTTTAGATTGTCGCGAACCTTTCAGGCCGATTAAATACGCCAACAGGTATTGCGAAGCTGATTGTACTGAAATCCTTTTCATCCATCGACAACAGCACCACATCCTAATGAACCAAAACACCTAAAGGCTGAATGATGGCATAAGCGAAACGATCTCTGGAAGACAAGCCAACAGTTACCGGAACAGGGAAAACGCCAACAGGTATTGCGAAGCTGATTGTACTGAAATCCTTTTCATCCATCGACAACAGCACCACATCCTAATGAACCAAAACGCCTAAAGGCTGAATGATGGCATAAGCGAAACGATCTCTGGAAGACAAGCCAACAGTTACCGGAACGGGGAAAACGCCAACAGGTATTGCGAAGCTGATTGTACTGAAATCCTTTTCATCCATCGACAACAGCACCACATCCTAATGAACCAAAGCGCCTAAAGGCTGAATGATGGCATAAGCGAAACGATCTCTGGAAGACAAGCCAACAGTTACCGGAACAGGGAAAACGCCAACAGATATTGCGAAGCTGATTGTACTGAAATCCTTTTCATCCATCGACAACAGCACCACATCCTAATGAACCAAAGCGCCTAAAGGCTGAATGATGGCATAAGCGAAACGATCGCTGGAAGACAAGCCAACAGTTACCGGAACGGGGAAAACGCCAACAGGTATTGCGAAGCTGATTGTAAAGGCTAACCAATTTTACAAATTATTCAAAATTCTATGAAAAAATGCCCCAACGAAATAACACAAAGAAAACACGGCAAACACCGTATTATTCAGGTAGTTAATTATTATTTATATCAACTTGATCCCACAATAATCCCATCGAAATCCCATCGAGATCCCACCAGATGAAGAACTAAAGAATATTAGTCTAAAGAAGGATTCAGAATCCAGAATGTTAGATTTTGAAAACATTTTGAGCTTCTTCTCAAATCCTGATGTTTGATATTTCAAAGGATAAAATAACCCGATTCAAAAAAAACAGATCTCTCCCAGACCGAGCAAAACACCTAAAGGCTGAATGATGGCATAAGCGAAACGATCGCTGGAAGACAAGCCAACAGTTACCGGAACAGGGAAAACGCCAACAGGTATTGCGAAGCTGATTGTACTGAAATCCTTTTCATCCATCGACAACAGCACCACATCCTAATGAACCAAAACACCTAAAGGCTGAATGATGGCATAAGCGAAACGATCTCTGGAAGACAAGCCAACAGTTACCGGAACGGGGAAAACGCCAACAGGTATTGCGAAGCTGATTGTACTGAAATCCTTTTCATCCATCGACAACAGCACCACATCCTAATGAACCAAAACGCCTAAAGGCTGAATGATGGCATAAGCGAAACGATCTCTGGAAGACAAGCCAACAGTTACCGGAACAGGGAAAACGCCAACAGGTATTGCGAAGCTGATTGTACTGAAATCCTTTTCATCCATCGACAACAGCACCACATCCTAATGAACCAAAGCACCTAAAGGCTGAATGATGGCATAAGCGAAACGATCTCTGGAAGACAAGCCAACAGTTACCGGAACGGGGAAAACGCCAACAGGTATTGCGAAGCTGATTGTACTGAAATCCTTTTCATCCATCGACAACAGCACCACATCCTAATGAACCAAAACACCTAAAGGCTGAATGATGGCATAAGCGAAACGATCTCTGGAAGACAAGCCAACAGTTACCGGAACAGGGAAAACGCCAACAGGTATTGCGAAGCTGATTGTAAAGGCTAACCAATTTTACAAATTATTCAAAATTCTATGAAAAAATGCCCCAACGAAATAACACAAAGAAAACACGGCAAACACCGTATTATTCAGGTAGTTAATTATTATTTATATCAACTTGATCCCACAATAATCCCATCGAAATCCCATCGAGATCCCACCAGATGAAGAACTAAAGAATATTAGTCTAAAGAAGGATTCAGAATCCAGAATGTTAGATTTTGAAAACATTTTGAGCTTCTTCTCAAATCCTGATGTTTGATATTTCAAAGGATAAAATAAACCGATTCAAAAAAAACAGATCTCTCCCAGACCGAGCAAAGCGCCTAAAGGCTGAATGATGGCATAAGCGAAACGATCTCTGGAAGACAAGCCAACAGTTACCGGAACAGGGAAAACGCCAACAGGTATTGCGAAGCTGATTGTACTGAAATCCTTTTCATCCATCGACAACAGCACCACATCCTAATGAACCAAAACACCTAAAGGCTGAATGATGGCATAAGCGAAACGATCTCTGGAAGACAAGCCAACAGTTACCGGAACAGGGAAAACGCCAACAGGTATTGCGAAGCTGATTGTACTGAAATCCTTTTCATCCATCGACAACAGCACCACATCCTAATGAACCAAAACGCCTAAAGGCTGAATGATGGCATAAGCGAAACGATCTCTGGAAGACAAGCCAACAGTTACCGGAACAGGGAAAACGCCAACAGGTATTGCGAAGCTGATTGTAAAGGCTAACCAATTTTACAAATTATTCACAATTCTATGGAATAATGCAACAGGGAAACGACACAACAAAAAAAAAGGATACTGTGTTATTATTCAATGAATTAAATTATATGATTATCAGATAAACGGCAGTACATCGACAGGAGATTGACAGGAGATTGACAGCAAACAAGAATAATAAGAATATTAGTCTAAAGAAGGATTCAGAATCCAAAATGTTAGATTTTGAAAACATTTTGAGCTTCTTCTCAAATCCTGATGTTTGATATTTCAAAGGATAAAATAAACCGATTCAAAAAAAAACAGATCTCTCCCAGACCGAGCAAAGCGCCTAAAGGCTGAATGATGGCATAAGCGGAACGATCTCTGGAAGACTGACTTTAGATTGTCGCGAACCTTTCAGGCCGATTAAATACGCCAACAGGTATTGCGAAGCTGATTGTACTGAAATCCTTTTCATCCATCGACAACAGATCACGTCCAGACTAAACAAAGCATCTAAAGGCTGAATGATGGCATAAGCGGAACGATCGCTGGAAGACAAGCCAACAGTTACCGGAACAGGGAAAACGCCAACAGGTATTGCGAAGCTGATTGTACTGAAATCCTTTTCATCCATCGACAACAGATCACGTCCAGACTAAACAAAGCATCTAAAGGCTGAATGATGGCATAAGCGAAACGATCTCTGGAAGACAAGCCAACAGTTACCGGAACAGGGAAAACGCCAACAGGTATTGCGAAGCTGATTGTACTGAAATCCTTTTCATCCATCGACAACAGCACCACATCCTAATGAACCAAAGCACCTAAAGGCTGAATGATGGCATAAGCGGAACGATCGCTGGAAGACAAGCCAACAGTTACCGGAACAGGGAAAACGCCAACAGGTATTGCGAAGCTGATTGTACTGGAATCCTTTGCATGCATCAACAACAGCACCACATCCTAATGAACCAAAACACCTAAAGGCTGAATGATGGCATAAGCGAAACGATCTCTGGAAGACAAGCCAACAGTTACCGGAACGGGGAAAACGCCAACAGGTATTGCGAAGCTGATTGTACTGAAATCCTTTTCATCCATCGACAACAGCACCACATCCTAATGAACCAAAACACCTAAAGGCTGAATGATGGCATAAGCGAAACGATCTCTGGAAGACAAGCCAACAGTTACCGGAACGGGGAAAACGCCAACAGGTATTGCGAAGCTGATTGTACTGAAATCCTTTTCATCCATCGACAACAGCACCACATCCTAATGAACCAAAACGCCTAAAGGCTGAATGATGGCATAAGCGAAACGATCTCTGGAAGACAAGCCAACAGTTACCGGAACAGGGAAAACGCCAACAGGTATTGCGAAGCTGATTGTACTGAAATCCTTTTCATCCATCGACAACAGCACCACATCCTAATGAACCAAAGCACCTAAAGGCTGAATGATGGCATAAGCGAAACGATCTCTGGAAGACAAGCCAACAGTTACCGGAACGGGGAAAACGCCAACAGGTATTGCGAAGCTGATTGTACTGAAATCCTTTTCATCCATCGACAACAGCACCACATCCTAATGAACCAAAGCACCTAAAGGCTGAATGATGGCATAAGCGAAACGATCTCTGGAAGACAAGCCAACAGTTACCGGAACAGGGAAAACGCCAACAGGTATTGCGAAGCTGATTGTAAAGGCTAACCAATTTTACAAATTATTCACAATTCTATGGAATAATGCGACAGGGAAACGACACAACAAAAAAAAGGATACTGTGTTATTATTCAATGAATTAAATTATATGATTATCAGATAAACGGCAGTACATCGACAGGAGATTGACAGGAGATTGACAGCAGACAAGAATAATAAGAATATTAGTCTAAAGAAGGATTCTGAATCCAGAATGTTAGATTTTGAAAACATTTTGAGCTTCTTCTCAAATCCTGATGTTTGATATTTCAAAGGATAAAATAAACCGATTCAAAAAAAACAGATCTCTCCCAGACCGAGCAAAGCACCTAAAGGCTGAATGATGGCATAAGCGAAACGATCTCTGGAAGACAAGCCAACAGTTACCGGAACAGGGAAAACGCCAACAGGTATTGCGAAGCTGATTGTACTGAAATCCTTTTCATCCATCGACAACAGCACCACATCCTAATGAACCAAAGCACCTAAAGGCTGAATGATGGCATAAGCGAAACGATCTCTGGAAGACTGACTTTAGATTGTCGCGAACCTTTCAGGCCGATTAAATACGCCAAAAGGTATTGCGAAGCTGATTGTATTGAAATCCTTTGCACGCCTCGACAATAGATTGCGTCCAGACTAAACAAAGCACATAAAGGCTGAATGATGGCATAAGCGGAACGATCTCTGGAAGACAGGACAGCACCACATCCAGACTAAACAAAGCGCCTAAAGGCTGAATGATGGCCATAGCGGAACGATCTCTGGAAGACTGGACAGCACCACACCCTGACGAGCCAAAGTGCCTAAAGGCTGAATGATGGCATAAGCGGAACGATCTCTGGAAGACAGGTATTAATCAAAATTTGTAATTTCTTCGTTATAACCGTCTATTATTTCATTATCCAAACTTTTCAAATAGATCTGAGTAGTTTTAATATCTGCATGCCCTAAACTTTGGCTTATTGCAGTAATCGGGATTTTTTTTGTATTTGCCAATGAAGCCCAGGAATGCCGAGCAGAATAAAACGTAAGTTTACTAATTTCTGCCATCTTTGCAAGTGTCTTTATTCGCCTGTTTAGATTGTCGCGAACCTTTTTATATTCATTGAAATATTCCTGCTTAGATAACTTTTTATTAGGCATAAGAGGAAAAACCAGATCATTATCTTTTTTATTATCAGTATAATAGTTTAATATCTGCTCAATTTTCCCAGTAATTTTAATACTGAATTTTTTATAGGTTTTTGATCTGACGTAATTAATTCGCCCATCTTGCAAATCCGATATTTTGAGTTTTAGAATATCAACTAAATTCATTCCAATAGTATAGAAACTAAACATAAATATTTGCTGCAAATGAAATAAAGTAGTATTTTCCGGTATCTCCAAATTTTCAATACGTTTAATCTCATCCAGAGTTAAAGCCCTCTTTTTAGTCTTTTCCTGCTTAATTTTATATTTGTCGAATGGATAAAGTTCTTTTTGACAAACTCCCTCTTTGATCGCCTTGTTATAAATTGCCCTAATTGATCTAAGATGAACAGCTAAACCGTTAAGACTCTTGCCCTCAGCAACATACTTATTTTCAATCCGAACCAAAAAGGAATAATTCAAATCTGAAAATTTCAAAGGTTTTTTATTTCCAATGGTTTTGAGAAAGTTTGTTGCGTTAAGATATGATTGGGCTGTTCCAATTTTACCAGCATCAAATAAGTCCTGAGTAATTTTTTTTGCATATTCAAAAAAGTCAGTTACCACAAATCTGTTATTGAATTTATTGATAATATCTTTTGCGCTCAACAAATTTAATTCATGCTTTGTATTTAAGTCTTCAATAAAGCTGATTAATTCGGCACGCATTACCGTAAGATGGTTATTTACTCGGGAAACATTTTTAAATTCTTTGCAGCCTGCCTTAATTTTTTTGCGCCTATCATCCCAATATTTTGAATCAATTATGATTTTTGTGCTGATTCGGATAGTTTCATGATTATGATTAAGGATTAAAAAAACGGGGCTACCTTTTTTGCGCTTTCTGCTTGTGTCGTGAATAATTGTAACTTTTGCCATAATAAATTAGATTCGATCTGAAAAAACGTCCATGAAAACGTCCATGATTATTTAGCGCGAAATTAGGTTTAATTATATATCTTTGCAAGTAATATCACTGATTTACAGGAATTATAGTAAGTTAAAAATTCTATTTAGTTTGCCTGGCAGTCAAAAGGTCAGCGGTTCGATTCCGCTATTCTCCACTCTGAAAATCAAAGAGTTACACCGAAAAGTGTAGCTCTTTTTTCTTTTAGATACATACCAGATACATACAAGCGTGGAAAACAATTGCTAAAAAGTGACATCATAAGAAAGTAGCTATTGCAAGATAAATAATTGTTATTAAAGTAATTATGACGTTGGCGGAATTAGATATGGCGAATTTCACTTCGTTTTATACCACTGATTTCGGAGCATCTGTGCCATTTTAAAATGGGTCAACATGCTCCGGATTTTTTTCTCCCCACTCTTTCAAAGTGGGTCAATATGCTCCGGATTTGATTGCATGATCTGCCTTCTTCCGTTTTAGGAAAGTAAGTATCCACCGGATTGGCAGTTTTTGAGTGGCTTTTTTAGCTGTTTTTTCAACATTGGCCAATTCGGTTTCCCGGACTGCCGGGACAGGCTGTATTGCGCCACGGATTTCGGAGCATCTGTGCCCGATATTTCGGTTCAAAATGTGCCACTAATACCACTTCTCCTTTCGGCTCGTTTTGATCCGGGAAAAACGAAGAAAGCCCAATAAAATAAGGTTTCTTCGATGAATTACGGGATAGGCGGGCTGAGTTCAACCGGAATTGTCATTGGGCAAACTGATCTGAAGCCGAAAAAAAAACCTATAAACGTGTTTTAAGCTAAAGCAGGGTGATTGAGCGCGGTTGAAATTCGATACTACAATGATTCATCGAAAGATAACGATTGGAAGAATCCACCAAGCTGTGGAATCCTTTGCCGGAAAAAATCTATTTTGAGCAGCCAGACACACTAGCTGAAAACCCGGAATTCAGCTTCCATCCGTGAAAATATTTTAAAATTGAATTGGATTGTATTTTAAAAAATAATACTTTTACAATTCATTTTTAAAACAATTGTTGTGAAACAATTAATGGACATGGATAGAGCTTTGCTGATCAGGCAGGAATTGCTAGGATGCACAAGCTTTAGGAGAAGCGAAATTAACACCTATGTGCGCATAAAGGCTAAAAATCCGTTGGATCAGTTTGGGGGATTAGCATGAATGCATTTGGAATACAAATAGTAATTGGTGATCATATCCGCGCTGTGGTGTTGGATCTAGTTACTGAGGGTGAACTTATAAGGAGTTGCGTTTCATGCTGAGAGAGATAGTGCATCTTAAGCCAACCCACATTTGGCACATTTGCAAGCCCAAACCCACAGGCTGATGCTTCAGCTTGCAAAAGAGCCAAATCCGAGCCAGCGCTCAACCTACCAAGAGAATTTTTGTGTCTTTTGAAAAAATAATTTGGATTTTATAGAACAAAATGATCGAAATAAACGTTAAAAATAAACCTGTAAGTTGATTTTATGGAAATAGTTCCTATATTTGGCGAGAATTTATTTGCAATAAAATATGCAGGTGAGGACAAAGATGAATTTTCCAGATTATTTGAATTATGGCAAGATGCTGAATATCTGGAAGATTTTTTTGAAACCCAAAGGTCTGATTTAGAAAATGGATTTTGGGGAACTTTAAGTATTGAAAATGCAATTTTAAACACATTTGAATATGCAGAAGACTTTGAAAACATATTACTCGAATTGTCAGAAAAAAGTAGTTCTGAACAAATTGAAGGATTGGAAGATATTTTCCGTCCCTTGCACAATGCTCAATATCGAATACGAACACTAAATAAGAGTAAAGCAAAACAAACTTGGCTCAGATTGTATGCGTTAAGAGTTGAAAATGATGTCTATATTATTACCGGAGGAGCAATAAAATTAACTCAAACTATGCAAGACCGAAGACATACTCATCAAGAACTAAGGAAAATTGAAAGGTGCAGAAAATTCTTGTTAGACCAAGGAATTGTGGATGTAGAAGGTGTAATAGAAGAAATAGAAAGCGAAAATTATGAAAAAGGCACTTGATAAAATAAATAAGGTAGCTTCTGGAAATGTTTCCTCTTGGAAAGAAGAAGCTACTGAACGTAAAAACAATAACGACTGGAAAAAACGTTCATTTCAAATAGCTGTTAGAATTTTAAGAGAAATAAGAGTTCAGAAAACTCATAACGGCATGACTCAAAGAAAATTGGCTGAAGCCATGGATGTTTCCCCACAATACATTAACAAAGTTGTTAAAGGAAAAGAAAATCTAACACTTGAAACAATATCCAAAATAGAATCAGTTTTAGGTATTCAGCTGATTGAAATCCCTTCATTTGAAACATCACAGGTTATTCGCGTTGATCTTTCTGAATCAAAATTTGCGCTTAGTAGGACTGGTTCGGTTTCTATAAGTGAAAATGTTTGGTCATACAGTAATAATATTTACTCAGATGCAACAGGAACACATGGATAATTTAAAAAACTTAAGCTTTGCATTAGCAAAAGTTACGACAGAGCAATTTGCTATTATTGAAGAGAACTTCAAGATTGGTTCTGAAATAAAACTCCATATAAATTTTCGGTTTGCAGCTGATAATAAACAAAAAGTTGTGGCTATTTTTAATTCATTTGTTTTTGAAACAGAAGAAAAACAATTTTTGCTAATTGAAGCAGGTTGTCATTTTGCTATAGCTCCTGATTCTTGGGAAAAGATGTATGATAAAGAGTTGAATAAATTGGTAGTCCCAAAAGGTTTTTTACAGCATATGGGTATGTTAACAGTTGGCACTAATAGAGGAATTCTCCATGCAAAAACTGAAAACACCAAGTTTAATCAATTTCATATTCCAACTGTCAATGTAGCTGAATTGATAAAAAACGACAGTGTGTTTGAATTTAAAAAATAGCCAACCCTTCTGCATCCATACACATTGCCATGTCGCTCAAAATAGCTGGTACACAAGCCAAAATTTGTCAAAGAGTTTGGCGGTGCGAACCGGCAAACAGGTAATTCTTGAGCCCTACAAGCCTGTCACTGTTTTCAACCAGGTTGTTGCCGATGCGCAGCCTTCCGTCTTCAATATAACGGATCAGGCGACCCCATAATTTCAGGCGGGTAATTCGCTTCGTTTTGTGCCACTGATTTCGGAGCATCTGTGCCATTTTAAAATGGGTCAACATGCTCCGGATTTGATTGCATGATCTGCCTTCTTCCGTTTTAGGAAAGTAAGTATCCACCGGATTGGCAGTTTTTGAGTGGCTTTTTTAGCTGTTTTTTCAACATTGGCGAATTCGGTTTCCCGAACTGCCGGGACAGGCTATTTTATGCCACTGATTTCGGAGCATCTGTACCCGATATTTCGGTTCAAAATGTGCCACTATTACTGCTCCATTCTTTCGGCTCGTTTTGCTCCGGGAAAACATAAAAAGCCCAATAAAATAAGGTTTCTTCGATGAATTACGGGATAGGCGGGCTGAGATCAACCGGAATTGTCATTGGGCAAACTGATCTGAAGCCGAAAAAACCCTATAAACATGTTTTAAGCTAAAGCAGAGTGATTGAGCGCAGTTGAAATTCGATACTACAATGATTTATTGAAAGATAATGATCGGATGCACCCCAAGTTTCGTCGTACTTTGCCGGAAAAATGAGGTTTTGCACAACTTGGCACAATATCGGAGAACCCGGAATTCGGCTTCCATCCGTGAAAATATTTTAAAATTGAATTGGATTGCATTTTAAAAAATAATACTTTTACAATTCATTTTTAAAACAATTTTGTGAGACACTTAATGGATATGGATAGAGGTTTGCGAATCAGGCAGGCACTGCCTGGATGCACAAGCTTAAACCGAAATGAGATGAACCCCTATGTGCGCATAAAGGCTAAAAATCCGTTGAATCAGTTTGGGGGATTAGCATGAATGCGTTTGGAACACAGATAGTAATTGGTGAACATATCCGCGCTGTGGTGTTGGATGTAGTTCCTGTAGGTGAATATATAAGTAGTTGGTATTCATTGTAAAAAACGGCCATAATGGAAGAAATTTACCAATTAATAGTTGAATATGAGAACTTGCATTCCTTGATATTTTGGACAGGAATTGCACTGACATTGATCGGATTAGGTTTAATAGTTACGTTTCTTAAAAAGAGAAGAAAAAGTGATAATCCAAAGAGTCGTACCAACAAACCTACTTTAAAAACTGATTCTCCCAAAGCAAGCCAAACTTCAACGGTTAAGTCAAAAATTCAAAATCAAGCTTAGACAAAGCATCCGAAACATTGCGGAAAGATTTTGATTCGCCTTCAAAAAAAATAGTAACGCCAACAAAAGTTAAAGAACCCACAGCCACATATGAGCCTCCCGTAAAAGAAAAACCAATTCCGAAATCTGAAATTGAGATTTCAAGACCAAAGCCCAAACCAAAAGAAGATTTACCGCAAGCAAAAGCCGAGACTGAGAAGTCAAAAAATGAAATCCAAAAAGTTAATTATACCTCTTCAAAATCAGAGCAGACCAACGTTTATCCAATTTTCAGATACCCCAAAAAAAACACTGTCGTAAGGTCTTATCGTGTTGGAACTACAAAACGAAGGGGATATAAAGAAGAAGCGTTTCAAAGAGCAATTGAAGAAGTTTTTTGCAGTCATTTTATCGTTTCAGGAGAACTTAGAATTAATACAGGAAAAGACACAAGACCGTTTGAGCCTGATATTGCGCTTATTGGCAAGAAAAATGATTGTCTGCGAATAGATATTGAAATTGATGAACCATACGCAGGAATAACGAGGCAACCAACCCATTGCAAAGATGATGATACTATGCGGGACATATATTTTGTAGATAGGGGTTGGATTGTTATTAGGTTTTCAGAATATCAAGTACATAAGTTTGAAAAGGAGTGCCTACGATTTATCTCAGACGTAATAAAGGCAGTTTCCTCAACCTATAACATTCCTGCATTTTTAATAAACTTAACTCCTGTAAAAAATGAAAAGCTTTGGGATATTGTTCAAGCCCAAAAATGGGAAAAGGACAAATACAGGGAAAATTACTTAGATCATGAGTTCAAAACAGTCGAAGAACGAATAGAAACAATAGAACGTGATTTTAATGAGCAAGAGCAAAATGAAGAAAAATTAGTAAAACCGACCCTCATAGGTGTCGTTGACAAGACTCCTTCAATCGGATTTAATTTAATTAACTCACATCCTAGAGACAAGAGAATTGAGTTTTATCCTGAACCTCATATTTATACTATAGATAAAACACCAGCTCCGTCTGCGAGTACCATTATTTCAAAATTTTTTCCTGAATTTGATTCGTACGGGAAAGCTTCATCTTTAAGTCCAAGTAATCCATTGTATGGTTTATCTGTTGAAGAAATTGTTGAAACTTGGAGCTCCCGTGGAATGGAAGCAGCTAACAAAGGAACATTTTTGCACGAGCAAATAGAAAAATATTATTTGGGACAAAAATGTGAGAAACCTGAAGAGTTTCATCTATTTGAGCAATTTGTCTCTGACCATAGGGACATAAAACCCTATAGAAGTGAGTGGCGCATTTTTGATGAACATCACCACATTGCCGGCACAATAGATTTGATTGCAAAAAATGGAGTTGGATTTGACATTTATGATTGGAAAAGAAGTAAAAAGGTGGTAGATACATATAGTGGAAAACCAATTACAAATGACACTTGGGGCAAGGTTGGAGTTGGACAACTGAATGACATTGACGACACGAGTTATAACCGATATTGTCTTCAACAAAGCTTATACAGATATATTTTAGAAAAGAACTATAATCTAAAAGTCTCACAAATGTGCTTAGTTGTCTTATATCCATGCTATGACAGATACTACAAAGTTGAAGTACCGTATTGGAAAAATAGAGTAGAATACATTTTGAAAACGTTATAAAAAACAACGAAATGCCACCATTGGCTATACGTAATGCGGGTAAAAGTGCTGATATGAAAGTAATTACATTAAACAAACTTTTCATTTAGCGGATAGTGAAGTGCCTTGAAATCCCGCAGTACGCATAGCCGAGACTGTTGTGTGCAATTAACAAACAATAAAAATCCTAGATAAACATGGACTATATAAGAAAGCAGATTGACCAAAGAATAGACTTTTTGCAATCAATGGGAGATCAGAATGCTCTTAAACAGCACTCTCAATCCCGTTTTGAATATGTATTGGTTTATTTATTGGCTTACCTCTGGAATAAGAATTTAGAAAAACTTGATTATGAGGACAAAGAATTTGTCTTTCAGTCTATAATAAAGCCGACTATTGGCAGTATGGTTGCAATTTGTCGAAAACTTGATGTCGAGAAAGAAGTTTTCAAGAAAAGTAAGTTAAGTCAAGCATTAGATAAATATCCTGCTGTTAGGAACGAAATGCTTGGACATGGATTTGTTTATGAAGACGCACCAGAGAAATTACTTTCTGTTTTGCAGGAACTATATGGTCACGTTTTGTCATCTGACCTACCAGTTTTAAAAGATAATGTTGACTTGGTAAGTGTAACTGCCTTATCTAACGGCACCTATAAAGGGATTCTTTATAAAAATGATGGGGCAAATTATGCTCCTTGGAGCTGTCCCGAAAGAACAATGAAATTTAAAATAGGCAGTTTGTATGCTACCAATGCATTGAATTCTTACTTCCGTCTATCTCCCTTTATAGAAATCATATCATACGGGAAAGAACTTTATTTTTTTAACAGTATTGATGAGAAATTGCTCGGTAAGGTAAAGTACAATCGTCTGCTAGATACGGGTATTTCATTCAAAGAATGGATTGAACTATGCGAGTTGGATATAACCAATGACGGGTTAAAGATAAAAAGCCACAATGGAACAATCCGCAATATTTATGAAAATAACTACAGGAAGTACATAGATATAGGAATTAAAAGTAAGCTTAAAGGGTTTTTAACAAAAAATAAAGCTTCAGTATGTGCTACGGTATGGGGACACGGAGGAGTTGGAAAAACGGCAACTATACAAAGTTTATGTGAAGATTTAGCGAATGATGAGATGAAGGTATTTGATTATATTGTTTTCCTTTCTGCAAAGGATAGGCGATATGATTATTATACAGGGCATATTGAGGAGATAGCTGATCGAATCGCGACTTTATCAGAACTAATAAAGGGTGTTAACAAGGTATTGTTTAACCTTGAAAGCGATGATCCAAAACAAATAATTGAAATAAAAGGTAAAAGAGTTTTTTTAGTTGTTGATGACTTTGAAACTTTTCCTAAAGAAGAGAAAGATAAAATAGAAGAGTTCATTTCCCAGCTGAATACAAACCATCATAAGGTCATAATAACAACAAGGGCAGCTAATATAAATATTGGCCAAGAGTTTCAGACAAATGAATTAACTAAGCAAGAAACTGTAAAATTTCTGTTACAGGTTGTGAAAAATGAGGAACTGGGGAATGGTGAAGTATTAAAGCGGAAGCTAGAAGATCCTGATAAGAGCAGTAAAGTCTATGACATTACTAGCGGTCGCCCCCTTTTTATATTTCAATTTGCTTTTGTTCTTGGGCAACGTGGATTAGAAAATGCATTAGACCATAATATTAAAGAAGGAAATACAGCAATCAGTTTCCTATTCGGTAGAATTTATGATTATTTATCACCTAAGGCTAAGGACTTATTTGTCGTATTAAGCCTTTTAGTCACCCAAGACGATCTAAGCAATGTAATCGAAAAAGCGCAATACATATTAAACCTTGAGCACGAAATTGACACTTTTAATTCAGCTGTAAATGAATTAGTGAAGTTAAAAATTTTAAAAATTGATGATGAACAGAGGTTTTTTGAAATATACTCGAATGAGATATTTCAAATTATGAGTGATTATTTTGATAAAAGAGAAAGAGCGTTTAAAGGGATTTGTATTCAGAGACAAAATCAAGTAAACAGAGATAAAACATTAGATGTAGAACACTCTCTGCTTCTTACTGCAAATGCTAATCGTTTAGCAAAAAGCGAAATCGAAGTTATTGATAACTATAAACAAATAATTAACAGAGCAACAAGTCCAATAGAAGTCAAGCTGCCTGCCATATTAAACTTAGCAGCTTATCTGGTAGACAGAGGCAAAAAAGAGCTTGCGCTTAAATATTTAGATGACTACAGTTATCAGTTTAATAAGAATTCTGCAAAAGGTTCAAATGAAAAATTATATTTTGCAACCTTCACTAAAATGTGGGCAACATACTATTGGGCAAATGGAACAAGGGAACAAAAAGAAAAGGCAATAGAAAGCTTGCTTACATATGCTTCATCAGGTTTTAACTTTAACGAAGATATTGACTTAGAAATATCTGGGATGCTCCTTCAATATCGATCTATACTAATCATTTCTGACTGGCAAGATTTAAAAGAAAGAGGAAAATACAATGAAATTTCGGGTGGAGAATTTAGGTCAATCCGTGCGAAGCAAAAGCAGGAGTGCAAAGATATCCATGATAAGCAAGGAATAATTTTATTTAAAGCGATCATGCCGAGAAAACTAGAAGACATCTCATCAGGCGCACGTCAAAATGTAATTACTGGGCTTTATAGCTTTCTTGAGGTCTTAGTTAGACTTCGAAAAATAAAATTAGCAATTGATGTTTGCGAATATGTGTTATACTGTGCACCCAAAAACTTTCATCCTCAATTCAAGAAAAAAGAGCAGTGGTTTTATAGTATTCAATACCAAAACAGAAACAAAAAAAGAAATTCCAGACAAACGAGTAGCACGGAAGGTGAATCTACTGAATTAGGTGAGAAGCTCAAAGAAGCATTTGAAAAGAAGAAGTAAAAGCACACGTCAACACCTATACTCAATGCTTTTGCAAATTATTAAAATTCGGAAAAGATGTCGTTCATCACACTAGCTAATACGAACAAAATTATATTCAATAGTGACATCAGGTCACTCGACTTGACAGGGGATATTTACAAGGTTCCCATCTACTTCTTTAGCAAGTATGAAAAAAACGCCCTGCTTGCAATACAAGAGCTACTTAAAGACCCAGACAAGTACTTCACAGAAATTTACAAACCCTACAAGCCGGTCGACACATACTCATACGTTTACGAAGGACAAACACCAAGTTATCATAAATTTTCATGTTGCCCAAGACTGCAATCTAACTATCAAAACTTTGAAGTTCCGCAAGAAATCAAAGACAAAGGAACTGCCGCTGTTCAAGAATTTCGGCAATGGTTTGAGACCGTAAAACATTTAATTGATAAACCAGACATTTTCATTGAGAGATTGCGTATTAAATATGGCATTGTAACAAACCCAAAAGCTATTAAACGAGACAATTCCGGCTCAACGGAGAGGGTGGCTAATTCGGTTCGTTTTGTGCCACTGATTTCGGAGTATCTGTGCCAGGCATTTCGGTTCAAAATGTGCCACTAAAACGACTCCTGCTTTCGGTTCGTTTTGTGCCAGTTTCGGTTCGTTTTGTGCCAGTTTGCCAGAGATGCCCCCTTTGAAAGATCAAGTTTAACCTGTCTTATTGTTGTACTAGAAAAATACAGCAATATGGCCAATACACTTGATCCTATGGATTTAAAACAAATTATCACTTTGCACCTCGATGGTGTCACCAACCGTCAGGCAGGAAATGTCTTGGGAATTTCCCGCAATACAGTTAACCGCTACATGCAGCTTTTTAATGCCAGCGGGCACAGTTTGCAAGACCTGCTCAAAATGGACACTGCCAGTCTGGAAAAGCTTTTTCCGGGCACAACTACCATTGTCAACCCGCGTTATGACCAGCTAATGCTCTATCTCGATGGGATGAAGAACAAGCGGGAACAGCCCGGTTTTACCTTTCAGTACCATTACAGGATCTATGAGCAGCAGGCAGATGATCCATACAGCTATACGCAGTTTATAGAACACTACCACCGCAAATATGACAAACAGAAAGGCTCCATGAAGCTCAACCATATTGCCGGCCACGAAATGTTTGTGGACTATACAGGAAAGAAGCTCCGCATTTATGACCGTGAGACGGGACAGGCTACAGAAGTAGAGGTTTTTGTGGCTATCCTCCCATATAGCCAGTACACCTATGTGGAAGCCTGTGCCAGCCAGAAGCGGGAAGATTTTTTTCAGTGCATGTCCAATGCCCTGCTTTATTATGGGGGAGTGCCCAAGGCAATTGTATCCGACAATTTAAAATCAGCGGTAACGCGTGCCAGCAAGTACGAAGCGGTTATCAACAAAACATTCAAGGAATTTAGCCTTCACTACAGATGTGCCATGAACCCCACAAGGGCATATAGCCCACAGGACAAGGCGCTTGTAGAGAATGCTGTAAACCTGGCCTATCAGAGGGTTTTTTACCCGCTTGGCGAGATGAAGTTCTTTTCCCTTGATGAACTGAACGCAGAAATAGGCAAATTGCTGGGACCCTACAACGACCTTTTGTTTGCACGCAAAGAAACCAGCCGCAGGGAACTGTTCCAGTCCCATGAGCGCCAGTATTTAAAGCCTTTGCCCCAAGGGCGTTTTCAAATGAAAGAATATAGGCGGGCAAAAGTGCAGAAAATCGGCTACATATACTTCTCGCCCGATAATACATATTACAGCGTGCCTTACCGCTATATCGGCAAACAGACACAAATCCAGTACACGCAATCTACAGTGGAAGTTTACTACAACAACCAGCGTATAGCTGCCCATAAACGCGAAAAAGAGAAAGGCAAATATATAACCGTCAAGGGGCACCTCAGCAGCCAGCACCAGGCTTATTCAGAATGGAGCCCTGATTATTTTAAAAAAAAGGCTGCTGTTCATGGCAAAAATGTGCTCAATTATATCAGTACCATCCTTTCCTTTGGAGACTATCCTGAAACCCAGTACAAAAGGGCCATGGGAATTATACAGTTATCTAAAGGTTACGGTTCGCAGAGGCTGGATGCCGCTTGCAGGATGGCACAAGAAGCAGGGGGACATTCTTATTCATTCATCAAAAATATCCTGAAAAACAGGATGGACACCGCCTCTACAGGGCAGCAGGGGGAACTGGAGTTTGAACCGCATATCCCCGAGCATAAAAACCTTCGTAAAACAGGAACATATAATTAACCTTAAAAACACACACAAAATGAACAACAACCCTACTGTTGAAAAGCTGCGGGATATGCGCCTTACGGCCATGGCACAAATGCACCTGCAGTACGTCAAAAACAACCAAGCCAACGGCTTGACGCCTGATGAATACCTGGCCTTACTGGCTGACCATGAATGGGAAGACAGGCAGAACAAAAAATTTGAACGCCTGATCAAAAACGCCTCCTTCCGCCAAAAAGCGTCGGTGGCAGATATCGATTATGCCACAGTGCGCAACCTGGACAAAAATATGTTCCAGAGGCTGGGCAGCCTGGACTTTATCAAGCGCAAAGAAAACATCATCATAACAGGCGCATCCGGTGTCGGTAAAAGCTATCTGGCTCAGGCGCTTGGCAACCAAGCCTGCATAAACGGTTTTAAAACCATATACGCCAATACCGCACGGCTTTTTGCACGACTGAAACTCTGTAAGATAGACGGGACCTACCTGAAAGAACTGAAAAAACTGGAGAAAACAGACCTGTTGATCCTGGATGACTTTGGAATACAAGCCTTTGACAACAACGCACGGGAAATGCTAATGGATATAGTTGACGACCGATATAACAATAAATCAACCATTGTATCTTCACAGATACCGGTATCGGTTTGGTATGATATCATTGGTGAAGGGACTATTGCCGATGCCGTACTGGACAGATTGGTTAATTCATCCCACAGAATAGACCTCAAAGGAGAATCACTAAGAAAAGGTTTTTTAGAAAATGAATGATTAAATTTTTGTACTATTGTAAGGTCTTTCAAAGTGGCACTGTTTGACCGAAATCAGTGGCATAGTCTGGCCGAAATAGCCAGAGGGAAAACCTGACAATCGAAGAATTAGAAAAGAGGATTGACAGCTTGATAAGAGAAGCAGGACGTTTTTACTATAAAAGCGAAATGAACACGACCATCCTAAAAAGATTCTCGAAATTCACCTATATCGCATACGAATCTAACGACATCTACAACAACGACACTGGGTACAGTGACGAAGAAGTCAAAGAATTACTAAAAGGATATGACGAAGAATTCAAAAAACCTCTAAAACGACATTTAATTGATTATTACAGAATTAAACTAAATCCAGAGATAAAAATGGAGGGAAATTTCTTGGAACAATTAGGTTTCAAGCCCTGTGGACTGTGTCATTCACAAGAATTCGAGTCTAACGCAAATGATGAATGCTTTAATGAGGCGTTTATAATCGAAAATTGGTATTTCTTTAATAGTGTCTTTTCAACGCATTATCCATTTACCATTGAACAACTAATCAATCTAAAAGATGAAATTTGTTGGGGTGGGTGTGCTTATTCGTTTTATGACAGTGATTATATGCATTTCTATTCACCGCCACCTGGAGCCATTTTCAATTCAGCAATCCGTTGGACTAAGAATTTAATAGATATTGCAGATTTCCAATGCAATCATCTCGCTGCCACATGGTATGATGAAGACGCAATCCCCTTAGACAAAAAAACTGAATTGGAACGTAACGATAGTGAATTAATCAACGGCGTAACGAGCTGTAGTTCAAATGGCGAAGAATTTGCTGAAGCAATGGAAGGTTATAAACCCATTGTTGAACTTTTTGATCGAAAATATGAGAGTATTAATCCTGATAAATTGAGACAAATAATTTTGGACTTTAAGGAGCAGAAGAGAGTCGCAAAGGCAATTATATTTAATCCTACATTTTACAAGGTTTTAATTGAATGCATAAAACATAATGTGCAAGACTTCGACATTCTCAACTTTTATGAAAAAAATGAACTACCCCGCCGCAAGCGGACGGGGTATCATAAGTGTGACTAAAAAAGCGCCAATTGGCCAGATTTGTGCAACACTTTATACTGTTTCTCAACACCTTGCTCTCTGACATATTTCGCAATTACATCTTCATTCCCGTGCCTACTGACTGTATTTACAAAATATCCATCTGTCCAAAACTCCCCGCCCCACAATTGCTTTTTCACCTCAGGATTTTTGCTAAATAGTCCCTGCCAGAATACTCATATCATTTTGTTTATCAGTAATTTACTGTTAATAACTTTGTTGAATCTTTCGTGGTATTTTCTTGTGTAGAATAGTTATTTTGCTGATATTGTATGCTTTAACTGTTTGAGATTCGTTTATTGCGCCTCAGGCATCAAAACACGGAAAGATATGAGAAAAAGATTCGAACAGCAAATTAAAATTGGCAGTACCCTGATCCAGGATGTGGCAATTCCGACAAAAAAGCGCAGCGGCGCCCTGCCCGGCCTATGTGCAGCCTTAAAAGAGATTTTTGTAACCCCAGAGTGGAATGAAAAAGTTTTCACTATCCTTGAGGACAAAATCCTTTCCCAAAACAATAAAACCGGGCGTCCCGGAATGGACCTATGGCATGTCTTTGTACTTTCCCAGGTACGCCTCTGCCAAAACATAAGCTACGATGATCTTCACTACTTGGCCAATTACGACCGGCTTGTGCGTCAAATCATGGGTGTTGAAAACGATTATGGAATGAGTAATTATAAGTTTGGATATCAGTCTATTATAGATAATGTTGGCTTATTGGACGATGAATCGGTCAGGGAGCTCAACAGTATTATCGTTGATTTTGGCCACTACGTGTTTAAAAAAAAAGAGGAGGAAGCATTGTGCTTAAAAACCGATAGTTTTGTGGTAGAAAGCAATGTCCATTTCCCAACTGACTATAACTTGCTGTGGGACTGTGCCCGCAAATGCCTCGATATAGTTGCCAGGCTTTATCCGGGCCAACCGCCGGCAGGGTGGCGCAAGAATAAAAATTGGAGCAAAGACCTCAAAAACAAGATGCGTGCACTGGGACGGGCAAGTGCTTCAGGAGGAAAAGGAAAAGCCGATAGGGTTCGGCAAACCGCTAAAAGCTACCTTACAAAAGCGAAAGCACTTCACGCCAAGCTCGGGAAAGAATGCGGCCGTAGCACTATTGACGACAATCCCGTTTTGACGGAACTGTTCCATTATATGGTACTGTTGCAAAAACATATAGACCTGTTGGAAAGAAGGGTGATAAAAGGAGAGGAAATCCCCCATGAAGAGAAAATGTTTTCCATTTTTGAGACCTACACCGAGTGGATAAAAAAAGGCAAAATGCGGCCTAATGTAGAACTTGGGAAAAAAGCGGCAATAACCACTGACCAATATAACCTCATTGTCGATTACCAGATTATAGAAAGCCAGTCAGACTCAGAATGTGTCCCACAGCTGGCCCAGAGAATATCCTTACGCTACAGAGGCATTGCAAGTTGGAGCTTTGATAAAGGATATTGGAAAAAAGAAAACAAAGAACTTCTCTCGCAAAACACCCAGCGTTTGGTACTCCCAAAAAAGGGGAAATGCAACAAGCAGGAGTACGAACAGGAGCACCAGCCTTGGTTTATAAAGGCACGCAACAGGCACAGTGCAATAGAATCAAACATTAACGAATTGGAACATAGGGGACTGGACAGGTGTCCCGACAAAGGGTATGGACATTTTAAACGTTATGTTGGCCTAGCCGTATCAGCTTACAATTTGCGCAGGATCGGAGTTGAGTTGATCCGTCTTTTTGTAGCTGACCAACACTCAGGCAAGGGATGCTTTAAGGCCGCATAATTTTAAATCATTGAAATACAGTATTTTAATTGTTTTTCAAGGATAAATTATGCCTTGTTGTTTCTAAAGGGCTGAATAAGCCGGGATAATTGCATTATATTTCTATATATTTACTATAAATTTTAATTTTTTTTATGCAAGTAGCATCTTGCAGAACATATTTTGCTAGTTGTTTTTTGGGTGAATTTTAAAAATCTATAGTTTTCTGGCTGGCACTAAATATCTCCCGAGCTGTTAGACTCTTTATTATTGTCACTATCTTCGTTGGACTATACGTGGGGACTGACTGCACAAAAAAATGAACGTGGTCTTCGTCTGTGCCGATTTCAAGGAAATATATTTGATACCTTTTTGAAATCTCAATACATGTATCCTTAAGCGTTTCATCTACTGCTGCACTGAATACTACTCGTCGATACTTTGCTGGGCAAACTATCTGGTAAAGCAATAATGAAACATTGTGTGATTTATGAATGTATTTGCTTTGTGCCATGCACAAAGGTATGATTTTCGCCGCAAGCGGCGGGGAATTTACCCTTAGAGATTAAAATACTGCACACAATAACTAATAAAGCGCATTGAAACGTAAGCCTACGGCGAACAGCATCTTGCATATAACCGGATAATGTTTTAAAGCTGTCCGGGCAGGAGTTGGTGGAGCTTGTTGGCTGGGTGTTCCTGGATTTTTTCTAATGTTTGCTTGAGCCACTCAAAGGGTTCGACATTTTGGATTTTGCAGCTGGCAAAAAAGGAGTAGATCCCGAGTTTGACAGATAATTTGATCAGACCTTCTGTACCCCCTATAAACACTGGGTTTCTGTTTTGGTTTTGCAAAAGTGTAGTGAACAATTTTAGTTCATAGGCATAAAATAGGAGGGTCTTTGTCTATATTTGTGTGATAAACAAAGTGCTATGTTCATCAAGACAACAAAAAACAGCAAGGGCACAGCCTATTACCATTTGGTAGAGTCTTATCGTGAAGATGGAAAAGTCAAACAGCGCACCTTAATGTCCCTTGGGAAAGTTGAAGAGGGCAGGCTGGAGCAACTTGCAGAAGCAATACGCAAACACTCCGACAAGCTTGCAGTGTTTGACATGGCCAAAGAAGTAGATGTTAAGGATACCTATGTTCTGGGTGCATAATCCGGTCATACTGACCCACCAATCCGGTGATATTGACCCGTCTGATTCGTAAAGTTTTTAAAGAACGCGATTGCCTAAAAGTATTTGGATATTCTGGACTAAAGCCTCTTGGGTTATAGACTAATAATTGATAGATACAATAAACATTAATTTAAACTTGAATGTCAAATATAGATTGGATATTGCACAAAATTTCAAAAAAAGATTTCGGGGGGTATTTCAAACCTAACTGCTGGAAGAGCCCTATCATACTCAGCACGGAAATACTTTTTATAATAAACTACCCAATAATATAAAATAGCGTTACTGATACAGCGTGATTTTTGTGTGATTTTTAAGTAGTCTCTTTCCATTTGGTGGCATAAAACGGCTGCATCTTCTTTTGAAAGCAGCTTGCTTTCAGCAGCCATAGCCTTAAAGAGTATTAAGAACCCGTTTTGGGCTGCATGTTTTTTTTGATAAACGGCTTTTTTGATCCACATTTTGCCCTCGATATAGCTCAACCCGCAAACCAGATGCAGGATTTCCATGAATTGTTCTTCATAAGCAATGAGTCCTTTTGTTTCGCTAAGCAGGTTGTGCATTTGCCGGTTATGGTAGTGATATTCTTGAAATTTAAAATTTCCGGAATCAAAAGCTTGGAAATAATCTGTTGATTCACAAAAGGATAAGTGTTGGAGAAAAGCCACATCTTTGATGGATTCCGGTTTGTATTTACGTGCGAGGTATTGAGTGAAGGGGTCTTCTAGATAAGAAGTGTATGCTTCATCATCTATATGCATGAACCGGAATACAGCCGTATCATTTAAGGGTAAATTCCAGGGGTGGTATTGGTGCGGAACCAGTTTTGCGATTGTTTCCAGCTCCTTCAATGTGTTTGGGCTTGTTATAAAGTATCGGAATGCAAGCTTTGGATCATCTTCGGGCTTATGCAATGGATAATATAGCGTTCCATTGATGTTATAAATATTATCAATGATATTGCGGTCTAAAATCAAATAGTTGCCATAAGTTATTTCCCACTTTTCTCCTTCAATAAAAACGGCGTTATAGTCATCATCTATTTTCTGGGGATGCCTAACGAGCTTTACTATTTGCTTGTCAGGTAGTTTGGCTGATAATTTTTGCAAGAAGTATCCATAATGCGAAGAAGGCAGACTAAAATAAAACCAGGGGAAAGCTTCAGGAACACTGGTAAGGAAGTTTTCAAACAAAAAACCGTGCTCCAAAGGGTTAAGCGAAGCAATGCCGAGGCAGTAGTTTACCAGCGAAGATGTAGTTAAAGCTTTTCCTGGTTCAGGGATGAAACCGAAACTGTTGCGTGTTTCTGCAATAGTAGTAGCAATCAAAAAGGATTCAGCGAGATTTTTTTGATTGATAAGCTCAAATTCATGCTCCAGACGATCAAGAAATTTATGATCCAATATCAGGTTTTTAAAAGCGGCTGCTTCCAAAGTTTTTCTTATGAGCTGGTTGATAGGCATTTTACTGTGTATTTGGACTGTCGATTATATATTGGAAAAATATCACCGCAGTGTCACCAATTCAATGATTTTATACTGTTTTTTTTTGATGCCTCACAAAGGTAGCCAATCCCATCCCACGGACAAAGATATTTTAATGAAAACCGGGCTAATACTCATTTCCAATGATTGGCGGCAGAGCATAAATCCTCCTGAAACGGATCATATTAAATGATTGTCCTTATGAGGCTTATGGCTTCTTCTGAAATAGCAGAGTAATTTTTGTATTTGGTAAAGGCAATTCTTGATACATCCTCCATCATCCGGTCTTTGATTTAATTTCCTTCGCCCATGCATCGTTCAATTTGGCAGCTAGTGTTATAATTATTAAGTTAATTAACTAATATTTTATTATCTTTGCCACATGGCAAGAATAGGAAAACCCATCCAGATAACAACGGAAGAGAAGGCAGAGCTTCTTTCCATGAGCCGTTCACACAAACTTGAAAAACGTTACGTTGAGCGTGCCGAGATAATTATATTATCCGATCAAGGTTTATTGATGAGTGAAATAGTAGAGCAAACAGGGCTTAGTAGACCTGTAGTAAATAAATGGAGACAACGCTTTCGCGAGCAAGGTATTACAGGTTTGAAGGATGCTTACCGAAGTGGAAAACCAAAGGTTATCACTGCAGAACAACAGGCTATGGTAATTGAGAAAGCCTGCACAAAGCCAGATGACGGATACACTAACTGGTCTCAAGAACGTATCGCCAAAGAAGTAGGGATTAGCCAGTCTAAAGTATTTCAGATTCTTAAACAAGCAGACATAAAGCCACATAAAATTGAGTATTGGTGCGGCAAGTCAAAAGACCCAGAGTTTGAAGAAAAAATGACCAACATTGTTGGGCTTTACATGTCGCCACCAGAAAACGCTTTGGTTATTTGTGTTGACGAAAAAACTCAAATACAGGCACTCGATAGAACTCAGCCAGAGTTGCCATTACGGCCAGGAAATCCGAAAAGACAAACAGCCACCTACAAACGCAACGGAACTGTTTCGTTAATTGCGGCACTTGCAGTGCATACAGGTGAAGTAACAGCCAAAACAATTAAATCAAATAATGCAGAAAACTTCTTAAAGTTCTTAAAATCACTTGATAGGAAATACCGAAACAAAAAGCTTCACATAATTGCAGACAACCTTTCGGTACATAAACATAAAGACGTTAAGGAGTGGCTGAAAGGAAAAAGGAAAATCACATTGCACTTCACCCCAACGTATTCTTCTTGGTTGAATCAAGTTGAGATATGGTTCAATATATTAACAAAGGATGTTGTAAAAGGAGGTGTTTGGAAATCATCAGAACAATTGGCTTCTCAACTTATTGAATACGTGAAAACATACAATGAGACACGTGCTAAGCCCTTTCGATGGACTTATACTGGTGATGCATTGAAAATTAGTTAACTTATTAAATAATTAATACACTAGGATAGTTTAGAACGGAATATCCATAAATCTCAAAGCACAATCAACTACGCTTCAAATACGTATCAAGTACGTATCAAATACACTTCAAATACAATTCAAACCGTAGTTGAAATGTTTTTAATCAGTAGTTAATATGTGCTAAATAGGGCTTTGATAAGTCTCTGAAATGACTTTTGCTGCTGCCTTGCCCTATTAAGCGACAAACCATTTATTCCGGACATCCTGGCGCAGGAGCCGGCAAAACACCGGCATTGCACAACAAAAGGACTATTTTGAAAAGCCGGAGGCCAAAATAGGTTGAAAAATGATAAATATTTTCCCGGGGGTCTTCGCTATACCATCGCTATACCATCGCTATACCAAGTCGCTGCAAAAAGCCTGTTTCTTCCTTTACGAATCCTGACAAATACCTTGTTGGTTACAAGGGGCATTAGCTTGTGCCGGTGGTATCTGCTTCATTAGGCTACTTATGATCTGGAATTTTTTGCAATAATGTTCGCCATAAGCAACTCCTCTGCAACAGCCGTGCAATGGTGTTGCAACAGTGTTGCAGTAGTGTTGCAGCGTTTTATTCACAGGTCATTTGCCGTCAGGTGATCGGGTGTTGGGCAAAAAAAGGTAAAAAGCGGGTCAA
Organism: Bacteroidales bacterium; assembly: GCA_963662905.2. GTDB lineage: Bacteria > Bacteroidota > Bacteroidia > Bacteroidales > WRLA01. The sequence continues at coordinate 281,973 of CAXXFD010000001.1, forward strand.
CATGCCCCGGATTTGCTTGCATTGAAGCGCCTTCTGCCTTTTTAGGGGGCCGGTATCCGCCGGATGGGCAGTTTTTGATGGATTTGTTGCTGTTTCTTTCTGTCGGCCGGGAGGTTCCGCTCCGTCGGGAATTACCACTATCTGCATCACTCAAGGCAATATATTCGAATTTGTTTTTGGATTTGTTTTACTGTTTAAGTCATGAGCATCTATTTTGGCGCTTTCCCCTTTTCAATTTACCTCCCAATCCTCAGGGATCCAGCCAATTTTGGTTTTTTTGAAGCCTTTGCGCCGGTTCTGCTTATCGTCTTTTATCGTTTTTTGAGCTGCTTCCATGCTTTAATCCAATTTAAAGATTTGTTTGAACTGTGTATAAACCTCCTCAGGGGGTAGGGGTGCGCCCATACTTTTCAAAATAGCTTTGTCGGGCAATTGCTCTGCGATCAGGTTGGCTGCCATTTGCAGATCAGTTTTTAGACCAGCAGACGTTTCCACTCTTTCGTTTGGCAAGAGCAAAATGGTAAGCCTGAAAATGTCTGCTTTATGCTTTTTAATGTGTTTGTCGCATTCGGAATGGCCGCTTGCCTTGCGCTGGCTGTAATCCAAAAAGGCTTTTGCTTTGAGTGCAATCAAGGCTATGGGACTTGCTATATGTACATCGTGCTGCAGCCTACTGTGCTCCAGGGTGAAGCGGTAGTAATCTTCGTCCATTAATATGGCCGAAAGGCTGGATAAGTCATCTTCAAGGGGTATGGGCGTTAAATGTGTGCCAACATTCAAATCCAGGATGTCCGGATTTTTGGAAAACAGCTCAATCTGATAAGGGAAACAATCTTTTTCGGGCTTGATAAAACGATAGTATTGAGGTTTTCCACCGCCCTTTTCTTTTCTTTCATAAGCTCCTTCCTTAATAAAATCCCAAAAAGCTGTTACAAATTCCTTGTTCAGAGCTTCAACTATAAGAATGATATCAATATCCTTTGTGGCTCTTGGCCTGAACCCGGCATCTTCCATTTGTATATCCAGCGCTGTACCGCCTATAATGATATAGCTGCCGGCGTGCTGTTTAAAATATTCTCTAAAAGTATCTATTCCCCTAACCATAAATAAATTTCTTTTCAATTTGCTCCAGAGCATTTTCGATCCGTTCATCCTTATCATCTGCAAAGCAGAAATACAAAGACAATGGGTCTGTATTGTCATCGAGCCAACTAAATTTGTTGTTTAACAAAGCGGGATTGTATTTCCATATTTCGATGGCAAATTCTCCTTCAGAAGAGTTTTCCTGTGGCCATTGATTTGTTTTTTTTAGCGTGTGATAATCAGCTTTATCAATTGCTTTAACATGCTGATTAGGTGGATTGATATCCGTAAAAACGCTTAATGCATCCGTGTTGGTGTTGGTCCATTTATTATATGGAGGCTTTAGCTCGGTAAAAACCATTTTTAGTACCGGATGAATCCATAGCTGGCGTTTTTTAATGATATTCCAGCTTTCAATTTTGTTGTAGTTGAAAGAAAGGTGTTTTGGCCTGCCGGGATGAACAGTGCATATATCCAGCTTCGCCAGATTATCAGCAGCACGGCTTATGGCCATGGCATTTGTTTCAAACAGGCCGGCTAATTGATTAAAAGGCACACCTTCGATGAGCTTGTCCTCTTTAGTGCTCAATAACCAATAGATTGCCATTAACTGAGCAATTGGCGTAAAGTGATTTTCTTCCATTCCTTTCTCAAGCTTTTGCTCTGTAAATGTCATCATCATCTCCGGTATAAATAACTGCTTGAATGGAACGATAAAATTAATCTTTTGCTGTACCATTCTCCTGCGCTTGAAGCCTTCTAAGTAATCGAATACCAGCACAAGCGGCATGTTAAATATTTCGCGGATACGATCCATTTGCTTTCGGATTTGGCCTACAGTTGGCTGTTCATCCTGATTTTTTAAGCGGATCAATACAATTTCAGTATCCAATAAGCGGGCTGCATTAATTTGGTAAACGGCTGCCAGGTAGAGTGGCAGCTTTTTTTCCAAAAGAATTTTGTCCTCATTAATTTGGATTTTAATTCCTATTTCACGCTCTAGATATTCGGTTAATTTATTCATAATAACATTAATTATGCACTATAATAATAATAGAGTTATTATGCAAATATAGTGTTATAATCCTAAAATACAATTTTTAATATTGGAAGGACTTTTCCAATGAACGAGAATATGTGCTTTTCCATAAGCTTAGGCTCCCGCTTCATAATGTCTCCCGAACAATGGGATTACCCATGCTCTGAAATCATATCATCCCCAGCTTATGCAGAAACCAAAACAATGGAAATTGAACAATAAGAATTAGATCATACGCTACCAAACCGATGAATTGACCGAACACATTGAAATATGGTTAGAAAATGAAACAGCGAGGCTTACTCAGGCGCAATTCAGGATTTGGCAGCTATTTCGCTTCGTTTTGTGCCACTGATTTCGGAGTATCTGTGCCATGCATTTCGGTTCAAAATGTGCCACTAATACCACTTCTCCTTTCGGTTCGTTTTGCTCCGGGAAAAACGAAAAAAGCTCGATAAACTAAGGTTTCTACGATGAATTAAAGGATTAACGGGTTGAGATCAACCGGAATATTCATTGTGTAAACTGATCTGAAGCCGAAAAAACCCTATAAACGTGTTTTAAGCTAAAGCAGAGTCATTGAGCGTGGTTGTAATTCGGTACTACAAGATTCATCGAAAGATAATGATCGTATGCATCCCCAAGCTTTGGAATCCTTTGCCGGAAAAAATCGGTTTTGCACTACGCAGCACAATAGCTGAAAACCAAGAATTCGGCTTCCTTCTGTGAAAATATTTTAAAATTGAATTGCATAGTGTTTTAAAAAAATTATACCTTTATGATTCAATTTCTAAAACAATTTCGTGAAACATTTATTGGACATGTATAGAGGTTTACGGATCATCCAGGAATTGCCCGGATACATAAGCTTAAACCGTAATGCGATGAACACCTATGTGCGCATCACGGATTTAAAAAGCCTTAAAAATCCATTGGATCAAATTGGAGGAATAGCATGTATGCGTTTGAGATATAAATAGTATTAGGTGAAGATATAAGCAGTTAGCGCTCACTGTAACAACATAGTTGCAAACAAAAAAAGCTAGTCGGATTAGAATTGCATATTAGTAAAAAGCAAATTTGATTTGATTATATGACAAGAAAATCGCAGATAGAAGTTAAAAACAAGCTCATTTCGATTGTAAAACAAGATGAGCAAGATTATATAAGCTTGACAGATATAGTCAGAGGGGAAGAAGGTCCTGACTATATCCGAAATTGGATGAGAAACCGAAATACTGTTGAGTTTATTGGGTTATGGGAGACCTTAAATAACCCGAATTTTAAACCTGTCGAATTCGATACCTTTAGAAAGCAGGCTAGATTAAACAGCTTTAACCTGACACCAAAAAAATGGATTGAGGCTACCAATGCGATTGGCCTAATTTCAAAATCGGGCAGATACGGTGGCAATTACGCCCACAAAGCTTTAGCATTTGAGTTTGGTTCATGGATCAGCCCTATGTTCAAGCTGTTGTTGATTAAGGAATATCAACGACTAAAGGAAATTGAGAGCAATGAATACAACCTGGAATGGAATGTTAAACGGATTTTGACAAAAACAAATTATCAGATTCATTCCGATGCAGAAAAAAACTGCATGCTTCCTGAGAAAAACTACGAAAAAGATAAAGAGTGGTTGATTTACGCAGAGGAGGCAGATTTGTTAAATGTCGCTTTGTTCGAGTGTACCGCAAAAGATTGGCGTGCAGCAAATCCTGATGAGGCAAAAAAAGGATTGAACATTCGAGACTTTGCTAATATAATTGAATTAGTCGTCCTTGCTAATCTGGAAAATATCAACTCGATTCTGATTCGTAATCCAATTGATAAACCAGAACGATACCATCAATTAAAGAAAATTGTTCAGATTCAGTTAAAATCGCTTGACGAGAAGGTCTTTATGAATGCCTTGAAGAAAGTATCAAATGATATTTATAATGAGAAAAAGAACAAACCGGGGCAAACAACGAAACGCCAATCGATAGCGTTCATGCAAAAAACTGCATTCAGTTATCATCAACAATACATATTTGGAGAAACATAATTTAAAAATAATAGTATATGAGAACAAAAGAATTAATCTTTACATGTGTGTTTTCTCTTTTGGTTTTTTCTTTTTCCTCTTGCAAAAAAGAGACTGACGCCGACCCCAATCAAAATTTTATTAATCAGATGAAAGCTGTTACGGATTCAATCATTGATAACAGCCGCGTGCCTGGTATTGTAGCCCTGGTAGTTGACCACAAAAAGGGGATCGACTGGCTTTATACGGCCGGCTACAGTGAAATACAAAATAAAATGCCGATGGATGGCAATTACAGGTTCAGGATTGGCAGTAACACGAAAACAATGACATGTACCGTGTTGCTTCAATTAGTGGATGAAGGCAAGGTGTTGCTGAGCGATAAACTTTCTAAATACTTTCCTGCTTATCCGCTATCAGATAAAATAACGATAGCCATGCTCCTGGATATGAAAAGTGGTGTTTTCAATTATTCAGAAGATATACCGGTTTTCATGCAATCCATGGTTTCAAATCCTACCCGTGTATGGCAACCCGAGGAATTAATTGACCTGGGCTTCTCACATGATTTTTACTTTGAACCCGGGACAGACATTCATTATTCCAACACCAATACATTCCTTATTGGTAAATTAATTGAAAATCTAACAGGCAATTCACTCGAAACGGAAATAAACAACCGTATCGTTCAACCCCTTGGCTTGTATAATACAAGGTTTCTGACATGGGGCGTGGAATTGCCGGGCAATCATGGCAGAGGATACGAAATCGATAATGCCGGCAACTACACTGATGCCACAGAGTATTATGATATCTCATGGGGCTGGGCCGCTGGCTCTGCATACTCTACCCCAAGAGAACTACAGAAATATGTTGAGGCATTGGTGAATGGCGGTTTTCTTTCGGACTCGCTACAACAAAAACGTCTGACTGAGAACTTTTACGGACGGCCTGATTTATGGTTGGGTAAAATTACATATGGATTAGGAATGATGCGTTGCGGAAGAAGTTTCTATGGACATGGCGGCGATTTACCCGGCTTCTCGTCCACAATGTACCATAGCCAGGAAAAGGACTGTACGGTCGTTATTTATTTCAACACCCAGGATGATTGCCCTTCTGCTTTACTGTTTCTCAGATACCTTGATATTTTATTTGGTACAGACTATTAATATAAAAATTAGCTGAAAAGTTCGATGGTAATCCATCCGACCAACATAACATTCTAAAAACCTTACAATAAAAATCACTACTGTCCGACTAAACGCCATCTGCTCCATAAGGGTAATGTATTCCGGATTTGATTGCATTAAGCAACGCCTCTGCAACAGCCGTGCAATGGTGTTGCAACAGTGTTGCAGTAGTGTTGCCGCGTTTTATTCACAGGTCATTTGCCGTCTGGTGATCGGGTATTGGGCAAAAAAAACGATAAAAAATGGGTCAATATGCCCCGGATTTGCTTGCATTGAAGCGCCTTCTGCCTTTTTAGTGGGCCGGTATCCGCCGGATGGGCAGTTTTTGATGGATTTGTTGCTGTTTCTTTCTGTCGGCCGGGAGGTTCCGCTCCGTCGGGAAGATCCGGCGTCCTTCCTGTTTCAAAAAAATTCATAAAAACTTGCATATTAGACCGACCGGTCATATATTTGTGGCCACATGACAAAGAAAGAACTTAAAAAGCTGGAAATCATTGAGACGGGCTTCTTTCTGATGAAATCCAAAGGCTACAACGGTACAGGAATCAATGAAATTATCCACACTGTGGGTATCCCAAAAGGTTCTTTCTATTACTATTTTGAAAGCAAAGAAGGTTTTGCCATTGAAATTTTGAATTATTATGCAGACCGTTTGCTTCAAAATGTTGCCGACGCCCTCACCGACCAAAGCCGGCCTCCCCTGCAAAGGATATTGAAACTCTATAAGCGCCAGATTGAGGATTATCTCGATAATAGTTCATTTTCTTATGGAGCTTTCGGAACGCGTCTGTGCCAGGAAATTGGAAACGGACATACTTTGGTTAAGAGTGCCGCTGAAAAAGTGTATAAAGATCTGATCGGTTTGCATAATCAATGTTTGCTCGAAGCACGCGCCAAGGGGGATATTGGCCGCGACATTGACACTGCCAAGCTGTCAGAGTTTATCATATACAGCTGGGAAGGAGCTTTGATGCGCCTCAACGGGAGCAAAAATGCCGATTCCCTGCAAACCTTCAACGATATGTTGCAAGGTGTTATTTTAAAACGGGCTTAAGCAAAACATGGTTTTAAATGCCTATTTGTTCTCAAAAACAGACGACGACAGGGAGAAACAGATAAAGGTTAGGGTAAAATCAGATGAAACGAACTTAAAATTATAGATTACAGCCCATGAAAAAGATTAGCCTGAGTGCTTTGATGATGTTGATCCTCAGCAGTATTTTAACTGCCGGAAACATCAAAACGACCTATGAATTCAAAAACTACCGCCTGGAAGATAAAGGGGAATTTATCAGCCTGTACTTAGATGGCTGCCTCAATACGGCTCTTCCCGGACAACCTGCCCTGCCCTACAAATCGGTGGCGCTGCTGCTTGACGACAATCAGCAGGCAGCTGAAATGGAAATTGTACTGCGCAAGCCTTTGACCATTCATATCGATAAGGATATTTTCCCGATGCAGTATTCCCGCCCGCTTTCCGAAGGCCCTTCCGGTGAATTTATTATGGACGAAGCTGTTTATCAGACACGTTCAGCTTTTCCCGCCAATAAAAAAGGCCATCTGAAAAATGCGTCCATGAACGGCTACGAATTTGCGCTTTCCAGCTTTACTCCAATCGAGTATTTTCCTGCTGAGGGTAAAATTGTCCTTTATCAGGAAGTGGATGTAATCCTGAACACTTCGGCAATGCGCCATGAAGGGCTCCAGGCTTCCGCAGCAGAAAAAGTACGCAATCGGGTGGCACGTTTTGCCCACAACCCGGAAATGATAAGCTCATACAGCCCCAAGGCCACGCGCTCCGAAGCATACGACATCCTGATCGTCACCAAACAGCAATACCTTGCCGGTTTTGAAGACCTGGTGCAGATGTACCGCAACAGGGGCATGAATGCCATGGCTGTAAGCCTCGACTCCATCAACACCACCATGAATGGCAATGATGTGCAGGCACGCATACGTAATTTCATCATCCAGGAATATCAAACCAAAGACATACAGCATGTTTTGCTGGGCGGCGATATCGAAGTAGTCCCTTATCGCGGCTTCTACTGTGAAGTACAGTCCTCATCACTTTATACCGACGATGATATCCCTGCCGACCTGTATTATTCTGCTTTGGACGGAACATGGAACGATGATGGCGACAACAAATGGGGCGAACCCGGTGAAGATGATCTTTTGCCCGATATTTCCGTTGCCCGTATGACTTTCAGCAATGCCAACGAACTGGCTGTTTTTATCCATAAAAGCACCCAATATCAAAACAATCCCGTTTTGGGCGAACTGCGCAATCCGCTTATGGCCGGAGAAGACCTATACAGCGGCCCGCAAACCTGGGGCGCGCAATATCTGGAACTGCTGATCGGCTGGCACGATGATAATGGTTATACAACCGATGGCATCCCGGCCAATCACAATATTGAAGAAATGTACGACCGCGACCTGGGCAGTTGGAGCAAAAATGACATCATCAATAAAATCAATTCAGGAAAACAGTTTGTGCACCATAGCGGCCATGCAAACTCCTCTTCTGTGATGAGGCTTTATACATCCGATATCACCAATTCCAATTTCTCCGGAGCCAATGGCGTGGACCATAACTATACATTAGTATATACCCACGGCTGTATTTGCGGCGCTTTTGATGAGAACGATTGTATCGCAGAACGCATGGTAGGTATTGATAATTTTGCGGTTGCCGGCGCATTCAATTCACGCTACGGCTGGTTTAACGAAGGCCAGACCGAAGGTCCTTCGGCACATATGCACCGCGAATTTGTGGATGCACTTTATACTGATAAAGAAAACCATATCGGGGCAGCCCACATGATTTCAAAAATTGAGACATCGCCCTGGGTAACCGCCCCCGGTCAGCACGAAGAAGGCGCTTTGCGCTGGTGTTTTTACGATTGCAACATCCTTGGCGATCCTGCACTTGCTGTTTGGACAGATGAACCACTCAACAATATTTCCGCTACTTTCCAGGAAGAAATCCCGGTAGGTTGGGAAACGCTCAATGTTACAGTTACAAAAGGCAGTCAGCCACTGGTAAATTACCGTTGCGCCATCCTCAAAGACGGACAATTGCACGGTTATGCCATGACCAATGAAGATGGTGTTGCCGAAATCGCCATCGAGCCCGTTATTACTGAAACCGGACAAGCTCAGGTTGTTGTAAGTGGATACAATGCCCTGCCCCAGGAATATCCTCTGGGAATAGTGGCTTCGGGCACTCCTGTGGTCAATTTCTCCTCTTATACCGTGCACGATGAAGCCGGAAATAACGATGGCCAGCCCGATTTTGGCGAAAGCATCACCCTCGATTTGGAACTCAGCAACATTGGCTATGCCATGGCCGAAAACGTGCATGCAACTTTGAGCTCAACCAATGAATATATAAACATTACCGACAGCGAAGCCGACTTTGGCAATATCGAAGCACTGGAAAACGGTTTTTGTGCCAACGCCTATGCTTTGGATATCTGCGACAGCATTCCCGATCAACATTGGGTGATGTTGAAACTCGATATCGTTTCCAATGATTTCAGCTGGACAAAAAGTTTTATGATCATGCCCAATGCGCCACGCATGCAGGTGGGCGAAATCACCATCGACGACAGTGAAGGAAACAACGACCACAGGCTCGATCCGGGCGAAAGCGCACGCATCCTCATCCGCTCCTACAACAAAGGCCATGGCGATGCATTCCCTACCCGATTTGCTTTAAATTGCGATAATGAAATGATCAGCATACAAAATCCCGTTCAGGACCTCGACCTGGAAGGAGGAAAATTCCGCGAACTGATATTTAATGTTCAGGTTGACGAAAATATCCCGCTTTATTCGCTGGCAAACTTCACCTACAGCATGACACACGGCCATTACAGCGATGAGCTGGGCTTTGTGCAGTCCATTGGTTATATTGACGAAGATTTTGAAACGGGCGATTACAGCAAATTCGACTGGACATTTGAATCTGCTACAGCATGGGAAATCTGTGAAACAGAACCTTATGAAGGCGATTATTGCTCGATGTCGGGCGAAATAGGTGCCGGCGGCTCCTCCAAAATGAGCCTCAGCCTGCGTGTTGAAAATGCAGACAGCATCAGTTTTTACCACAAGCTTTCTACCGAAGAAGGCTACGACAAGCTGCTTTTCTATATCGATGACAATGAAATGGGACAGTGGAGCGGCATCAAAGGCTGGGAACGTTTCAGCACTTTTGTAAATGAAGGCGTGCATACCTTTACCTGGGAGTACAAAAAGGACATGTTTGAAGATGCCGGTGAAGACCGTGTTTGGGTAGATGAAATTATTTTCCCACCCGTTTCAACACTCACTTCTATTGAAGAAACCGGATCGGACGCCCTGCTTACTTTGACCAACATCTACCCCAATCCGATTAAGGACCAACTCCAACTAGCGATGCACAGCCTGACACAAAAGCAAGCGAATGTCAGCATTATAGATGCCTGTGGGGCAACTATTCAGTCAAAAGGTGTTTCCTTAAATGAAGGCGAAAACCACATGACTATTTCAACCGAAGGCTTTGCCCCCGGTATTTACATTCTGTTTATTGAAACGGAGGGTGAAATCATCAGCAAAAAAATAACGAAGCTTTAATTATACAGATGACACAAATAATTTCTAAACCAAAATTAATTTAACCAAAATGAAATCGAACATGTACAAATTTTTCAGGAACCTGGCTTTTGCAGCTTTAGCGCTTGTTTTCTTTGCAGGCAGCCTTTCAGCACAGCAATTTGCCTATTCCGATGCCTGGAACGAACAGGGCTATACCGTTCTCCAGCAGGACAACAACACTATGAGAGTGAATTTCTCTATCGAGCAATTCAACCTCAGCGCTTTGGATATTAACGGTCAGGAATACCTGAAAACCGAACTTCCGGGCGTTTTTCTCCCCAATGACGAAGGCTATCCCGACCTTGCAGGCATGGGACGTTTTATTGCATTGCCCAATGGTGCCACAGCACATATCAATATCATCAATCAACGTATTGAAACTATTGAAAATGTAGAAATTGCCCCGGCTCCGCGTATCCCAAAAGTTACCGACGATGGCCCCCTTTATTATGAAAAGAACCAGGAAGTTTATGCTACCAACGCTTTTTATCCTGCAGAGCCCATCAAACTGAGCGAGCAGACTGAAATCCGTGGTATTAACTCTGTAGTGCTGGGCGTAACTCCTTTCCAGTACAATCCGGTTACTAAAGAACTGCGCGTTATCCGCGATGTGGAAATTGAAATTACTTTCGAAGGTGGCGACGGCCAGTTTGGTGATATTGCCTACCGCAACCCCATGTGGGATCATATCCTTACCGATATGTTTATTAACCAGGAGATGCTTCCAACAGTTGATTATGCTGCACGCGCAACCCAAACACGCAATAGCGGTGAATATGAATATGTAATCATCATCCCTGATAACCCTGTTTATCAGCAATGGGCCGATTCGCTCAAGCGTTTCCGTAACCAACAAGGTATCCTCACCGGTGTTGTAAAAGTTACCGACATCGGCGGCAATACTGTTGGCGCTATTGAATCCTATGTAAACGATGCATACCAAAACTGGGTGACCAAACCTGTTGCATTCCTGCTGATTGGCGATTACGGCACAAGCGGCGACAACTGTATTGTTTCCCCAATTTGGGACGGCTACTGTGTTTCGGATAATATTTATGCCGATGTGAATGCCGATGAACTTCCTGACGTTGTTTTTGCCCGTATGACAGCACAAAATGCTGATCATCTCGAAACAATGGTAACAAAAGTATTAAACTACGAACGCAATCCATCTACCAACTCTGATTTCTACAACAACCCGATTACTGCCTGTGGCTGGCAAACAGAACGCTGGTTCCAGATTTGTGCCGAAACTGTTGGCGGATTCTGGAAAAACGAACTCGGCAAAGAACCTGTACGCATCAACGAAATTTATAGCGGAAGCCCCGGCTCTTCATGGTCAACAGCTACAAACACAGCAACAGTAGTAGATTATTTCGGCCCCAACGGCCTGGGTTATATTCCTGCTTCTCCAAGTACACTGGGCAACTGGTCCGGCGGTAACTCTTCCGATATCAATAATGCAATCAACTCAGGCGCCTTTATGCTTGTACACCGTGACCACGGCATGGAAACAGGTTGGGGCGAACCAAGTTATACGAACTCAAACCTCAGCGGCCTGAATAATGATGACCTGCCATTCGTTTTCTCAATCAACTGTTTGACAGGAAAATACAATTGGAGCGGCGAGTGTTTTGCCGAAGCTTTCCACCGTCATGAAAAAGGTTGTGTAGGTATTATGGCAGCTTCCGAAGTTTCCTACTCATTCGTAAACGATACTTATGTTTGGGGTATGATGGACAATATGTGGCCTGATTTTGACCCGGGTTATGGTGGAAACGATTTTGATATGAACTTTATCCGTCCTGCATTTGCCAATGCTGCCGGTAAAATTTATCTGCATGCTTCCAACTGGCCTTACAACACCAATAACAAGCCTGTAACATACCACCTTTTCCACAACCATGGTGATGCATACCTGAGCGTTTATTCTGAAATGCCACAAACACTTAACGTACAGCATGCCGGCCTCCTTCCTGCAGGTGTCAATTCTTATCAGGTACAGGCTCCAAGCGGTGCGCAAATCTGCCTTTCGCTCAATGGTGAAATCATCGGACGTGGCTTTGGTGCAGGCGGCCCTGTAACCATCAATATTGAACCACAACAGCCCGGCAACAATGTGCTGCTCACTGTTACCAAGCAAAACTACTACCGCTATCAGGAAAGCCTGCTCGTTGCCGGTGCTCCTGCTCAAGCCGAAAGCCCACAGCCGGCCAACAACAAAATCGGCGTTGCCCCATTTACTGTTTTCTCTTGGGCTGATGGCTACGGAACCCCATCGAATACTTATAAATTCTATCTCGGTACTAATAATCCTCCAACCAATTTGGTTAATGGTGAAGTAACCACAGAAAATGTTTTCACTCTGGATAACGAACTTGATTACGAAACCGAATATTTCTGGAAAATTGTTTCTACAAACGATTATGGCACAACCGAAGGTGAAGTTTGGAGCTTTACAACAAACCGTGCACCGGACGAAGATTTCGAATCAGGTAGTTTCAATAGCTTCCCTTGGGAACTCGAAGGCGACGCCAACTGGACTATTGTTCAGGATGAAGTATTCCATGGCACACATTCAGCTCAATCGGGCGATGTTGCCGCAGGTCAGGTTTCAAGCCTGAAAATCAGCATGAATATCAACACATTCATGTCAACCATTAATTTCTACAAAATGGTTACTTCTGAACCCGGTAGTGTTCTGGAATTCTATATCGACGGAAACCTCAAAGACAGCTGGACTGGACTTTCAGGCTGGAGCGCAGAATCTTTCAACGTAGTTACAGGTAACCATATTTTCGAATGGCGTTTTATCAACAATGGTAAAGGCGGAAGAAGCGAAAACGCTGCATGGATTGATTATATCTATTTCCCGACTAATGGCGGAATTATTGCCAGCGCAGGTCAGGACGCAAGCATTTGCGAAGGCAGCACACATCAACTGATGGGTAATGCAACCAATGCCGATGCAATCCTTTGGTCATCTGCCGGTGATGGTACTTTCAATGATGCAAGCATTATGGATCCGGTTTATACTCCGGGAACTCAGGACATCGAAGACGGAAGCGTTGTTCTTACGCTCACAGCCAGCTCTGCTAAAAATGATGTTTCTGACGATATGACCCTCACAATCAATAAAACCCCTATTGCTGAAACAGGCGAAACAGCTGTTGTTTGTGCCGGCGAAGACCTTCAGGTTGCCGGTAACTACGAAAACTACGAAAGCCTGTTCTGGTCAACTGATGGCGATGGTACTTTTGATAACGCAACATTCGAATTCCCTGTTTATACTCCGGGAACCGAAGATATTGCCAACGGTACAGTAACCCTCAGTGTTGAAGCTATGGCATGGGCTCCATGTGAAAATGTTAGCGCTGACCTTGTTGTTACGATCCATGATGTTCCTGCCGCTCCTGAATCTCCTGCTGGTCCTGAAGTAATCTTGATCAACGAATTTACAACAAGTGATTATACTGTTACTGAAGTAGCCGGTGCCGTATCTTACAGCTGGGAAATTGCCCCGGCCGAAGCAGGTACTATCGAAGGTGAAGCCACAACTGGAACGGTATCATGGAATACTGATTACCAGGGTGATGCTTTTATTGCAGTGAAAGCAATGAACGAATGTGGCGAAAGCGAACGTTCTGTTGAATTTGCTGTTGAAGTATCCAACAGCGTGGGTATCAATGAGCTGCTCGAAGGTAATGTAGGCATCTTCCCGAACCCAACAAACGGAAGCTTTAGCCTGAACATCAATGCAAACGCTGAAAACCTCCGCATCCGCATTGTCAATACTGTTGGTGTTGAAGTTTATAACGAAAGCAATATCAAAGTAAACGGTACATTTACCCGTGACTTCGAACTTGAAAATCTCGAAGAAGGTATGTACCTGATGATAATCGAAAACGGACAAAGCAATATCATCAAAAAAGTTATTGTTGAAAAATAAGTCCTAAACTAAATAAATATAAAGCCTGTCGCACGGTAAGGGCGACAGGCTTTTTTATAATTTCCTGAGGGCAAAGCTGATTTTGCCCAATTTACGAAGCACCAGAAGATATAAGCATGAGAAAAAATTATTTACTCCTATTGGCAGTTTTTCTTGGAATGACAATTACTGCCTTTTCCCAAAGCAAACCCACATCTTTTACCAGTGAAATTTTAAAGCAGGACCGGCAAATACTGGATCTGAAAATTAAAAGCCCGGCATACGAAATAGTCCGGCACAGAGGAAATATCCCCGGACAGCAAATTATCTGCTCGGGCATACAATTGCCTGCACAGTCAGGTTATCCGGATATTCCGGTGTACAGCAAAAGGATACTTGTGCCCAAAGGCGCTGATGTTTCCATCCGCTATGAGATCATAAAACAGCATACGGTCAGTGATATTGACCTGGCTCCGGCGCCACAAATCCCTTTCGATACGGATACGGTGATGGTTTATGAGCGCAATAATGCTGTTTATCAAACAAATGCATTTTTCCCGGAAGAAATTGCCCGCATTTCCCAAAATCAGGGCATGGGCGGCTATGATACCCGCATTTTAAACTGGGCGCCCTTCCGATTTAATCCCGTAACAGGAGCGCTGCAGGTGATTGATGAAATCCGTATCCAAATAAATTTCGTGGGAGGGAACGGTTCCTACCGCAGCAGCAAACACAGCAGTGCCGTTTGGAACAACATCCTGGCATCGCAGGTGCTAAACCCCGAAAACCTTGTAAAAAGCAACAAAAGTGCAAACCAGCGCGCTGAAGGCTTTGAGTACCTGCTTGTACTTCCCAACGATACAGCCTTTCATGTTTGGGCCGATACGCTGGCACGTTTCCGCAACGAACAAGGCATAAAAACCGGTATTGTTACACTGGACGAAATCGGCGGCAATACATCATCAGCTATTGAGGCTTATCTTGTTAATGCCGTGAACAACTGGGAAATCCCACCGGCCGCAGTCCTTTTTATGGCCGATTACGGTACAAGTGCCGACAACCGCATCATTTCGCCGGTTTATGATAATTATTGCATCAGTGATAACCTTATGGCCGATTTTGATAATGACGGCCTGCCGGAAATTGCAACAGCGCGCATGACAGCCCGTGATGCCGGACAACTCGCAGAGATGGTGCGCAAAGCCATTAATTATGAGCGCAATCCGGTAATGGATGCTTCTTTTTACGATAAACCGGTTACGGCATTGGGCTGGCAAACAGAACGCTGGTTCCAGATCTGCAGCGAAGCAATTTCAGGATATTTCAGTAATTCAGGCAAAAATCCCGTGCGCATCAATGATGTGTATGAAGGAAACCCAAACAACGATCCCTGGTCAACATCATCCAACACCTGGACGATCTTAAACACTTTTGGCCCTGCAGGTTTAGGTTATATTCCTTCGCAGCCTTCAGAACTGGGCGGTTGGTATGGCGGAACAGCCGATAAAGTAAATGAAGCGCTCAATGAAGGGACTTTTATGCTGGTACACCGCGATCACGGTGGCGTTGATGGCTGGGGCGAACCCAATTACGATCAAACGGATATCCGCAGGGGGCTGAACGGCAACGAAAAACTACCCTTTATTTTCTCCATCAACTGCCTGACCGGCAAATTCAATGTAGGCGGCGATTGTTTTGCAGAAACCTTCCACCGCGACCCTGCACGTGCCTTAGGGATTATTGCCGCAACCGAAGTGTCCTATTCCTTTGTAAACGACACTTATATGTGGGGCATGATGGATTATATGTTCCCGGATTTCCTTCCCGAAACGGGCGAAAACGGAGCACCCAATCTCTATCCCGCATTTGCCAATGTTTCCGGTAAATATTTCCTCGAAGCCTCATCATGGCCCTGGAATGAAAACAATAAGGAAGTCACTTATATGCTGTTCCATCATCATGGCGATGCGTTCCAGCAATTGTTCTCTGAAGTGCCTGCCGCAATCACCTCCACCGCTCCCGAACGTATTACCGATACGGCAACACGAATCCAAATCACTGCCCCCGAAGGCTGCCGCATCGGAATCAGCCATAACGGAAACTATATCGCGCATCACATCTCAACAGGTGGCAATCAATGGGTTGTTATTCCGCAGCAAGAGGAAGGAAAGGTGCTTACAGCAACAATAAGCGGCCCCAATTACCAGCGCAAGCAGCACAGCATTCAGGTTGTGCCCAATAGCGGCCCTTTTCTTGTTTGTAAAGATTTTGAATGGCCTAATGGTCAATTGGAAGCAGGCAAGAGTAGCTCATGGACTCTGAAACTGGAAAATATCGGCTTTGCTGCTTCCAGTAATATTACGCTCAATTTCAGTACGGATATGCCGGAAGTTAGCCTGAGCTATGATCCGGTTGAAATCCAAAACCTGGATCAGGACGCTTTTATTGAGCTTGAAAACATACTGGAATTTACAGCAGATTGCGAAATTACAGACGGCACTTCCGTACCGCTTACTATCAGCATCAGCTCCGATGAGCACAGCCGTGAGCAGCAAGCCCAGATTACCGTTCATGCGCCTTCCATGCAATTTGAACCCATTGGCGTAAGCGAACTGAACGGAAACACCAATAATTGGCTGGAACCCGGCGAATCGGGCGTGCTCAGCCTTTTGATTTCCAATGAAGGATCCGCGCCATTGCATTCAGTGGCCGGAACATTTTCTTTTATCCAAAATATTCCATCACTGGAAATTACCAGCATTATTGAGCCTTCTGAAAGTGTGCAAGCCGGAACTACCGACACGATTAAGATCTTTTTTGATGCAGCACCTTTTGTTGCCGAAGGAACGGAATTCGGTTTGGAAGTAGTGATTAGCGGTGATTGCGCCTATGAAATGCGAGATACCGTCGCGGTACAGATTGGCCGGAAAAACAGCCTGATTATTGATCTGGACCGCAATCATAATTCCGGAGACTCAATCATGCAAAGCCTCACAAATCTGGGTTATACGGCAGAAATTGTTCGCGAATGGCCACTGGATCTATCGGAATACCAAAGTGTTTTTGTTTGCATCGGCATGTTTGGCAGCAATGATGTCCTTACACTGAATGAGGGCGCGGAACTGGCAGAGTATGTCGAAAACAACGGGAACCTGTATCTTGAGGGCGGCGATTTCTGGGTGTTTAACCCAAAAACGGATGTGCATCCCCTATTCCATATCGAAGGTTTGGATGACGGCTTTGATGATCTGGAAGAAGTTGCTGCAACCTATGGCGCATTTACCGAAGGAATGACATTCAATTATACGGGCGATGTCCGCTGCGTGGATCGTATTAAGCCCATCGACGGGGCAAAAGCGGTCTTCTATAATCCTGAATGGACATATTTTACTACCGTTACCTACGAGTCGGACAAGTACCGGACCATCGGCAGCGTGTTTGAATTTGGTGGCCTCGAAAACGCTGAAGAACCCTCAACCCGCGATGAGCTCATGCGGCGTTATATGGCATTTTTCGGCATCCCACAACGCCCTGATGCACCGGCAATGCCCGCCGGCGACACAGATATCTGCGCCGGCCAGCAAAGCGAATACAGCATCCCTGAAGTAAACGGAGCAACGGCTTATGAATGGAAAATCATTCCTGAAAATGCGGCCAGCCTGGAAATGAATGAGAATTCTGTGCAGGCAAGCTGGAACGAGAACTTCTCAGGAACAGCATCTTTATTTGTTTATGCACTGAAAGATGAAACAGCGGGAGCGGCTTCCGAACTGCTTGAAATCAATGTAAACCCATTGCCGGAAGCACCCATGCAGCCTGCCGGAGCGGACAGCCTGATATGGAGAAATGATGTTTTGCAGGCAAAATATTTCCTTCCGCAGGCCAATGATCTGACCTGGAAAATCGAGCCGGAAAATGCCGCAACCTACGAAATGACCGGGGACAGCCTCTTGCTTACGATTGCAGACAGCTATACAGGCGAACTGTTCCTGTCTGCAGCAGCCAGCAATGAATGTGGCCAAAGTGCCTTCGGAGAAAGCCTCAAAGTAACGATACTTTCGAGCCTAAGCGTGCTTACACCCGAAAAAACGGACTGGAACATATATCCCAATCCGGCCTCAAAAGTTGTTTACCTGAAATCATCCAACGCAACAAATGCTGTAATAAAGATCTATTCAGTGAACGGAAGCCTACAGGCACAGTTTGAAATGCAGGCACAACAGGAGATACCACTGGATGTCAGCAGCTTAAAATCCGGATTATACTTGCTTGAAATTATTACAGATTCCGGTGTGCTTAATAAACGACTGATCATCAACAGATAAGAAAGTGCGAAAGTGACAAGTGCGAAAACAAGTGGGAAAGTGACAAGTGCGAAAGTGACGAGTGCGAAAGTGACGAGTGCGAAAGTGACAAGTGCGAAAGTGACAAGTGCGAAAGTGACAAGTGCGAAAGTGACAAGTGCGAAAGTGACAAGTGCGAAAGTGACAAGTGGGAAAGTGGCAAGTGCGAAAGTGACAAGTGCGAAAGTGACAAGTGCGAAAGTTTAAAGTGCGAAAGTTTAAAGTGCGAAAGTTTAAAGTGCAAAGAGGCTGTTCAAAAAAGTGTGTCATGTTTGGGAATTAGAACTGAATTAATACATTTGACACATGACAAGAAAGAAAAACAAGAAATCCCCGCGCATGGAAGAGTTGATACCAGATGCGCATTTACGAGAAAGAGTACTAAGTCGCTTATACAGTGGAGAATCCTTATTTGGAGAAGGCAGTGTCTTCAGCGAGATGCTTCAAACTATGGTAAATGCAGCCTTAGAGGGCGAGATAAATCATAGTTTAAGCCAAAAGGTTGACAGCGGTAACCGCCGCAATGGCTATACGGAGAAAAAAGTACGCAGTGCTGCCGGAGAGCTGCAGGTACGCACGCCGCGTGACCGCCAAGGCGACCATGAGCCGATTTTGGTTAAAAAGTGGGACAGGGACCTTGGGAACGGGGTAGATGAAATAATCCTAAGCCTATACGCCCGCGGTCAATCAGTTGAGGATGTGCGCTACCAATTGCAGCACCTATATGGGCTTGAAATAAGCGCCGGAGTAATCAGTTCGGTAACCGATCGTGTATGGCCTGAAATTACCCAATGGCAGCAGCGGTTGCTATTTCCGTGCTACAGTGTCATATACCTTGATGCTGTTCACTTTAAAGTCCGCGAAGCGGGTCATATTATCAGCAAAGCTATCTACACATGTTATGGCATAGACGCTGAAGGCCAACGCGATATCCTTGGGCTTTACATAAACGAATCAGAAGGGGCCAACCAGTGGGGCATGATATTGGAAGACCTTAAGGAACGTGGCGTAGAGGAAGTTTTGTTTTTTTGTGTAGATGGGCTTAAAGGCTTTTCCGGGGTTATAGGCCAGGTTTATCCCAAAGCCATTGTACAGCGCTGCATAGTGCATATGGTACGCACATCTACCCGCTTTGTAAGCGACAAAGACAGGAAGGCTCTTTGCTCTGATCTGCGTAAGATCTATACGGCAGCAAACAGGCAACAAGCCGAAACAGCTTTAATATCATTTGGACAGAAATGGGACGGCAAATACAAAAACATCCGTCCAAAATGGGAGGAAAACTGGGAGGAACTGATGGCGTTTATGGACTATGGGCATCATATCAGGCGGATGATCTACACCACCAATCCAGTTGAGGCAGTGCATCGTATTATGCGCAAAATAACCAAGTCTAAAGGAGCCTGGAGCAACGACAAAGGACTGATAAAACAGCTGTATCTAGCATTGATGCACAACAAGAA
The DNA here is from genome assembly GCA_963662905.2 of Bacteroidales bacterium. Lineage (GTDB taxonomy): Bacteria > Bacteroidota > Bacteroidia > Bacteroidales > WRLA01. The sequence continues at coordinate 301,692 of CAXXFD010000001.1, forward strand.
AAGCTGGAAGCGCAAGGCCTTCAATTGGGGATCCATACAGAGAGAACTCATCGAAAAATTTGGAGACCGTTATGCCCGCTATTTATAATTGCTTATATTTGCCCTGCAACGCCCTTCCGCCAAGGCTCCAGGGCGTTGCAGGGCAAGCAGCTGACACACTTTTCTGAATACTCCCAGTGCAGTCCACTTTCATACTTTCCCACTTTCACACTTTCCCACTTTCATACTTTCACACTTTCCCACTTTCCCACTTTCATACTTTCACACTTTCACACTTTCAATCCCTCACCTTTCCTATAAGCCCCGCGATAATTTTCGATGTTTCTTCGGCCAGGGCAAAAAGCTTGTCGAAATCCTTTTCTGTAATTTTGTTTAGGTCTTTCGCCAGGTAGAGCATTGAACGCACTTCGCCGCATGAGCCTTTAGCCACGGATAAAAAATAGCGGAATTCTTTGGTGCTTTTTCGTTCAAAACCTTCGGCTATATTGTTCATCACGGAAACCGAAGCCCGCTGTATCTGATCCTTAAAGCCAAAATCCCGACTTTCCTCAAATAAATGATATACCAAAACCGCAAGTTCCTTGGATTTCTGCCAGGCGATAATATCCTCAAATCTGTTTATTAGCATCGTTTTTATTTCTTAGTGGCAAGTGCGAAAGTTTAAAGTACAAAGTCCACTTTCCCACTTTCAAACTTTCCCACTTTCACATTCATCCCCAACCAAAGCCAGGTCAATTTTGCGTGCATTGACATCCACATTTTTTACCTGCACATTCACCTCATCGCCGATTTTGTAGGATTTATGATGATGGTGGCCGGTTACCTGATAGTTGTCTTCATCTAGATAATAGTAATCGTCATCAAGGTCCTGCATGCGGATCATACCTTCGCAGAAGCTCTCTTTCAGTTCCACAAAAACGCCCCATTTGCTTACGCCACTGATTATGCCGCAATATTTTTGCCCGACTTTATCGGCAAGATATTCGGCCTGTTTGTATTTCACGGAGGCGCGTTCGGCATCGGTGGCGGCGCGTTCCATATCGGAGCTGTGGTCGCACATTTCTTCAAGGCTGGAGCGGTCGAGGTATTTGCCTTTGTGGAGATAAGCCCATACCAATCGGTGCACCAAAAGGTCGGGATACCGCCTGATGGGCGATGTAAAATGTGTATAATGCTTGAAGCCCAGGCCGTAATGGCCAATATTTTCGGTAGAATAAACCGCTTTGGCCATAGCACGCAAAGTCATGGTTTCGATCAGGTTTTGTTCCCCACGGCCTTTTACGCTGGTCAGTAGCTTATTCAAACTTTGATTGAGTGCTTCCTGACCAAAGAAATCAATTTTATAACCAAACTTGCCGCATAACTTGCTCAGGCTGGCCAGTTTTTCGCCATTGGGCTCATCGTGGATACGGAAAACAAAAGGCTTGGGCTGGTTTCCGCGTGCCATCCCAAACATCTGAGCTATAGTTTTATTGGCCAGCAGCATAAATTCTTCTACCAGCTCGTGCGATTCGTTATGCTCTCGGATATACACATCCACGGGTTTTTTATCCTCATCGAGGATAAAGCGCACCTCATTGGATTCCATATTGATGGAACCTTTTTCAAAACGCATTTTCCGCAGTTTTTGCGCCAGACCGTGCAGCACGAGGAGTTCCTCTTTAAAAGTATCGTTTTCGTCATTTCCGTTGATGACCTCCTGCACTTCCTCATAGGTATATCTCCGGTCGGAATGAATCACCGAACGGCAAACCCATTTGTTTCTGACTTTCATTTCTTCGTCCAGTTCCAGCATCACCGACATGGCAAAACGATCTTCTTTGGGGACCAGCGAACACAGGCCATTCGAAAGCACTTCGGGCAGCATGGGCACAACGCGATCGACCAGATAAACGGATGTAGCACGGTGATAGGCTTCTTTGTCGATGGCGGTTCCCGGCTGCACAAAATGCGACACATCGGCAATATGCACGCCCACAACTACATTTCCGTTGGGCAGCTTTTCAATGGACAAAGCATCGTCAAAGTCTTTTGCATCTTTCGGGTCGATGGTAAATGTGGTCAGGCGCTGAAACTTCTCCCGGCCTTCGTAGGCATCCATCGGGATTGCAGATGGAAGTTTGGCTGCTTCATCCAATACTTCCTGAGGGAACTCGATGGGCAGGTCATATTCCATCAAAATACTTTGCATTTCCACATTATTATCGCCCGGTTTACCCAACACTTTCACCACTTTTGCAAATGGATTGCGCGCATGTTCGGGCCAGTCGGTAATTTCCGCAATGACTTTATCCCCGTTTTTTGCATCGAGCAAATCCTGCTGATGCACAAAAAGATCAAACGGCATGCTTTGCTGATCGGGAATCATGAAGGAATAGTTATGCTTGATGTCCATAATCCCCACAAACTGTGTTTTATTGCGTTTGATCACCTCAATAATCTGTCCTTCGTGCTTTCGGTTGCGCCTTTTGGGAAACAGGAAGACCTTGACCCAATCTCCGTGCAGTGCCTTTCCCGTATTGCCTTGCGCAATAAAAACATCTTCATCGAAACTGTCGGAAATAACATAAGCTTTTCCGGTTTGCTTCATATCAACTTTGCCTTCCACATAAGTTTTCGGGCTGTATTTTGTGATATACTTTGCATGCAGTTTGTATTTGCCGCGCTTTTCTTCCACCAGGATATTCCCCATAAGCAGTTCATCCAAAATATCCCGTACAAGCTTTCGTGCGTCTTTATCCATGATGCCCAACTCCTTGCTTATTTGCCTGTAATTCATTCCTTTAAAAGGACTGCGCGCCATCATGCCAATGATTTGCTCTTTTAGGCTTACACCTCTGGATTCCGGTTTGCGGCGTTTTTTTCTCATAATTTCATTTTTTCCTGCGCATTTATTAAAATACAGCAGATATTTGTAACAAAGCTAACAAAAATAAGCACGCAACCGGCCTTTGCCCGATGCAAGCAAAAACGAAGCGGTTTTGATTGGAATTTTGCAAAAAAAAGCCACATCCCGATAAAACCGGAATATGGCACGAATCAAAACCTCTAAAATAATTATAAGCTAGAAAACTTATCCTTCCTGAACGCCCATCGGTTTGCCCGAATTAGGCACTTTCACTTTATCGTCTTTAGAAATACCTTCCAGGACTTCGATCTGGATACCATCAGAGAGCCCGGTTGTTAAATATCGTTTTTCGTATTGCTGCGGCCCGATTTCCACCTCCACAAAAGCGGAATCTTTATCATCAAACTGCAAGAGGCTTTCTTTGATGCTCAGAACTTTATCATGGCGTTCGAGCACGATATCGGCATTGGCAGAATAATTGGCACGCACAAAAACGCTGTCGCGCAGGCTGACATCCGCCCTGATTTTAAACTGAATGGCTCCGTTTTCTTCGATTCCTTTTGGCGAGATATGCTCCAAGATTGCTTCAAAAGTCTGATCTTCCAAAGCGCCAATTGTCAGGATAAGCGGCATACCCTCCCTAATCTTGCCCACTTCGGATTCGTCGATATTTCCTTCAAAAATCATGTCGTTCATATCGGCCACGGTGGCGATGGTTGTGCCATCATTAAAGGTATTGCTTTCGATTACGGAATTACCGATTTTGACAGGAATTTCGAGCACCATTCCGTTAATTGTGGAACGAATCAGTGTATTGCTCACTTCGCCGGCATCGCGTTTCTGGCCTTCGCGGATCAGCTCCAGATTGCCTTTGGCTGCAGCAACTTCCTGTACCGCATTGTTGTAGGTCACCTCAAAATCTTCAAAATTGCTGATAGAAATTACATCCTTTTCAAGCAGCTCCTTATTGCGCTGATAATCCTTTTCGGCATCTTTCAGCTGGATTTTTGCCCGTTCCAGGCGCGATTCAGCTTCGTTGAGCTGCACCATGTTCGGAATAATCTTCACCCGCGCAATCAGGTCACCTTTTCGCAGCTGGTCGCCTTCTTCCACAAAAAGCGCATCAATAATTCCGGAAACCTGAGGTTTGATCTGGATTTCCTGACGGGGAATTACCGAACCGGTTGCTGTGGTTTTCTTAACGATATCGGTAACTTCAGGAGTCAGCGATTCAAAAACAAGTGGTCTGTCCTGCGATTTTTGAAACAGATAGTAAATTGTGTAGGCAAATACCCCAACCAGTACGAGGGCAAAGAAAATCTTCAGAAACTTTTTCATAATGTGCTGTCTTGATATTGTTTTTGACTTTTATTCATCGCGTAAAGCATCAATGGGTTTTATGCTCACCGCCCTTTGGGCAGGAATCAGTCCGGCGATCATTCCCGAAAAAATCAGGATAATCAATGCCGTCATTGCTTTTTGGAAATCCACTTCCGGGTTCAGGAACATACCGGATTCGCCACCCGATTGCTGAATCATCATATTCACTCCTTCAAGGGCTGCCACTCCAAGCACTAAACCCGTGTAACCTGCTATTGTTGTGAGCATTACAGATTCCGTGATGATCTGACTGATCACCATCCAGGGCGTTGCGCCAATAGCCCGTTGAACGCCAATTTCTTTAGTTCGTTCTTTTACAACAATAAGCATGATATTGCTCACGCCGATGACGCCGGCCAGAAGCGTTCCAATACCCACAATCCATATCAGACCATTGATACCCATAAAAAGCGTAGTCATTTTTTTGTATTGATTTTCCAGGTTAAACGATCCTACAGCCCTTTCATCATCGGGATGAATGCTGTGCCTTTGGCGCATTAAAGCCTTAACTTTTGGCTCCACCTCCGAAACCGTGGCTCCTTTAACCGTTATTGAATACCAGCCAACAATATTGCCATAATTATAGGTTTTCTGCAATGTTGTAAATGGTATAAAAATCTGTTGGTTATCATTATCGGCCTGATGGCCCGATTTTTTGGATTTAAACAAGCCAATTATTTTAAAATAAACGCCGTTTATCCGCATGCTTGTCCCGATGGGATCTTCATCCGGTTCATACATTTCGTTATAAACACGCTGGCCGATCACGGCAACTTTTCTTTTATCCTGAATATCAAACTCATTAATGAAGCGGCCTTTGACCATATCCACCGGATCGATCTTATAGAAATCAGGATAATCGCCCTGAATACGGAAAGCGCCGGTACGTTCATTGCGCACCACATTGTTGTTGCCTTCGCTGCTCCAGCCCTGCAAGCGCGGCGCGATATACTCTACCTCAGGAATATTATCGATAATGGCCTGAGTATCATCATTATCAAAATTATAATTCCGTCCACGCTTAAAACCCTTATAGGGCATGGTAGTGTTCTGCGTCCACATAAAAAAGGAATTGGTTGCCATATCGCCCATTTCCTGTGTAACGCCATTGTTCAGCCCCTTGCCGGAACCCAGCATGATGATAAGCATAAAAATCCCCCAAAACACGCCAAAAGCCGTGAAGAAAGTCCGCCACTTGTTTTTGCTCAGTGCGTTAAAAATTTCCTGCCATGAATCTGTATCAAATATTCTCATTTTGTTGGGGCTTTATTCTTCTTTTAATGCTTCAACAGGACGGATGGATGCGGCACGGCGCGCGGGAACAAAGCCGGCCAGAGCCCCGGCAAAAACCAGGATAGCCGTTGCTCCCAGCGCGACATTTATATTGATTTCGGGATTTGCAAAATAATCGATATCGGGCAGTATTTTTCCAATGAACTCCAGCAATACTACGCCCAGAACAAGTCCGATATAGCCGGCAAAAGCTGTGATCAGAACAGATTCCTGCAATACCAGGCCGATAATGGAGCCCGGCGTTGCGCCCATGCTTTTGCGTATGCCGATTTCACGGGTACGTTCTTTTACCACAATCATCATGATATTGCTCACGCCCACGATACCTGCGATGATGGTCCCTATACCAATAATCCAGATAAAAAAGCGAATGCTGGCGAACAGGGTCATAAACTGCTGGAAATTTTCCACATTATTCCAGATATGCACCGCGCGCTGGTCTTCCGGAGCAAAATGATGGCGCCGGGACATTTTATCGCGTATTTCGGTGACCATTTCCTGCGAACGTTCCACACTGGCATCGCCGGTAGTCATGGAGATATTATTTACATAATTTCCTCCGTTAAAAACCATTTGTGCAGTGCTTACAGGGATATAAATCCTGCTCATGTCGCGGTCGCCGCCCGGATCTTCATAGACGCCTACGACCTGAAAAGGCACGCCACTAACACGAATATATTTGCCAATGGGATCTTCTCCGTTTTTGAAAAGGGATTCGGCTACGATGCGCCCAATGGAAGTAACTTTTCGGTTTTTATCGACATCAATATTATTCAGGAAACGGCCATTTTTCACTTCAACGGTTTCTACCTCAGCATAATCAGGCAGGCAGGCAAAAATATCAAAGCTGCCATACTCCTTCCCATACGACAAAGTGTTATTGCGCCAGATGCGGAAACGGGAGGAAATAAACTCGACACCTTCCACCTTGCTTATTTCTTCGTAATCTTTATTGGTAAAACGGATAAAACGGCCGGGTTTATAACCTTCATGAGCCATGGAAGTAATCCCCTGATTTACCCAAATGGTGTTTTCCGCATCGCCCTCAAAATCCTTACGCACGCCATTTTCCAGTCCGTAGCCGGAACCGAGAAGGATCACAAGCATAAAAATGCCCCATGCAACGCTAAATCCCGTGAGGAAAGTCCTCAGTTTATTCTTGTTGATGGTTTCAAAAATCTCCTGCCATTTATCCAGATCAAACATAGGCTTGGTTTTAGGCTACGGCAAATTCGTTGGCCAAAGCTTTATCTTTAAATTTCTTCAGTTCACCATTGATGATGTTTTCACTGATCAGGCCGTCACGTAATTTGATGATGCGCTCAGTACGTGCTGCAATATCCGCTTCGTGCGTTACAATGATAATGGTAATTCCTTGTTGATGAACCTTTTGAAGCACATCCATGACTTCATAACTGGTAGTGGTATCCAGCGCACCGGTTGGCTCATCGGCCAGTATAACTTTAGGTTTGCTGATCAGGGAACGTGCAATGGCAAGGCGCTGTTTCTGCCCACCGGAAAGTTCATTGGGCAAGTGATGTGCCCATTCGCGCAATCCCATCATTTCAAGATATTCCAGGGCAATGCGGTTGCGCTTCTTACGGCTGACTTTCTGATAATAAAGCGGAAGCGCCACATTTTCCATGGCGTTTTTAAAGGAAATCAAATTAAACGACTGGAAAATAAAGCCCAGCATTTCGTTGCGGTATAGGGCAGCTTTCTTCTCACTCATATTTCTGATCAGCTTCCCATCGAGATGATAGCTGCCTTCGTCGTAATTATCGAGTATTCCGAGGATATTGAGCAGGGTGGATTTCCCTGAGCCGGAAGATCCCATAATACTGACCATTTCTCCCTTTTCAATTTCGAGGTCAATTCCCTTCAGCACGTGGAGAGAATTTTTTCCTGTACGGTAGGATTTGTTAATATCCTGAAGTTTTATCATAATGCACACCTTAATCTGGGCATGCTGAATGCCATGTTCGTGCCATACTTACAACTTATTGATTAAAAAACACTTAAGATTTTCCAGCTGTACGTTTATGGACAAAAGGTGTTCACAGCTTAACAGGTGAGTGTACGGTTTTGAACAGGGGTGAGTGGGCAAGTGCGAAACTGACAAGTGCGAAAGTGACAAGTGCGAAAGTGACAAGTAGGAAAGTTTAAAGTGCAAAGTCCACTTTCAACTTTCCCACTTTCACACTTTCCCACTTTCAACTTTCCCACTTTCACACTTTCAATCTCTCAACTTTCCTATAAGCCCCGCGATAATTTTCGATGTTTCTTCGGCCAGGGCAAAAAGCTTGTTGAAATCCTTTTCTGTTATTTTGTTAAGTTCTTTCGCCAGGTAGAGCATTGAACGAACTTCGCCGCATGAGCCTTTAGCCACGGATAAAAAATAGCGAAATTCTTTGGTGCTTTTTCGCTCAAAACCTTCGGCTATATTGTTCATCACGGATACCGAAGCCCGCTGTATCTGATCCTTAAAGCCAAAATCCCGACTTTCCTCAAATAAATGATATACCAAAACCGCAAGTTCCTTGGATTTCTGCCAGGCGATAATATCTTCAAATCTGTTTATTAGCATCGTTTTTATTTTTTTATGGCAAGTGCGAAACTGACAAGTAGGAAAGTTTAAAGTGCAAAGTCCACTTTCAACTTTCATACTTTCCCACTTTCCCACTTTCCCACTTTCCCACTTTCACACTCCCCCACTTTCACACTTTCCCACTTCCTTTAATCCTTAATACAGCGGACAGAGCGCGCGCTTATACGAGAATAATCTGTAATGCCGGTATGATATTTATTAAAATGCAGGCCCCACGCCTTTGTTCCTGCTACCGTACTAGACCAATAAGAACCATCAGATCCACCAAAATCGAAATAGTCTCTATAGTTGCGGCTCCCGGCCAATGGCAGTTTGAGCGGCGTGGCAAATTGGTCAGTTATGCCATGGCTGAACCAGCTTAAGCGCTCAGCCTCCCACTCTGCTATGGTTGGTAATCGGTAACCGCTTGGGCATGGATTGTTCTTTCCATTAACTCCCTGCCATAAATCGTCGTTTTTCGGGCTACGCCAGTCGTAATATTGCACCTCATAATTAAAAGATATAAATTTTCCATGGCCGGGTGAATCACTATTACTTAATTCCATTGTAAATTCGGAAGTACGCTTTTCATGTCCATCGGCAGCCCGCCCCCACTGGTATAAATCACCATAAGCTGCTTCATCAGTAAAATTTGTTGCATCTTGCGAAGCTCCCAGATTTCGATCCATCCAGGTTTTGCCTGTTGCATAGTTGGTAACATCGGAAAAGACCTCAATATCAGTCTCTGATGGAGGCTTAATATTTGCATCATCCGTATCATCGTCATTGCATGAAGCTAATACAAAACTCACCGCAACGATAATAACCAAAATCCAAACCAGCTTATTTTTATTCATTTCCGAAATTTTCATTCAAATATATTACAAAAGTAAAAAAATACCTGAACACATTCGTATAGAATAATTATTTTTAATAACAAGCACGAAAGCTTAAAGTGCAAAGCCCACTTTCAACTTTCCCACTCTCAACTTTCACACTTTCACACTTTCCCACTCCCCCACTCTCTCAAAGAACCAATATTTTAACCGACCCGGCAGATTCATCGGATTCCAGCTTTATAAAATAAACCCCCGACTCCAAAGCCTGCAGACCATCCAACGTAATGGAATTTTCTCCTAGCCGGAAATCCTGCTCCACGATTTTTGCGATAAACCGACCCGTAAAATCATAAACTGAAAGCCTGTATTTTGCAGGAATTTCGGAATAAAAACGAAGTTTAGAGTTCCCATTTACCGGATTTGGCGAGACCCGAATTTCCAGGGCTTCATTATTTTCATATTCGCTTACATTCGTCTCAATTTTAATGGCGCGGCTTCCAATACGCACATCATCAATATAAACGCCTTCGGTTGGCCGTTGCCAGGTGCTGACAAAAGTCAGGCGCAAACGGATGCTGTCTGTAGGCTCATAAAATGGCGACAAATCGTATTTGTAAGGCATCCAGTCATTACCCGTACTCAAAACGGGCAAGGCTCCCCCGCTCCCAAAATAATCATGTTTGATCCAGTTTTTATTGTCTTTTGAGGTTTCCACAATTAATCCATTTGTACCATAATTTGGTAAAAGATACCAGGCGTAAAACTCCAGTTCGGGATTAAGACCAACAAGGAAAGGCGGCGAATCGAGCTTGGCCCACATGCCTTTTTCGTAATGCAGCGAATCGGGATAACCGCAATACCAACTGTGTGTGCCCGAATGCGCCCGATTTGTGCTTATGTGCCAATGATCCAGCCAACCGTGTGGATACCAGCCGTTTTGGCCGTTTTCCATATTGTCAAAAAAGCCGCTTTTGCCGATGGCCATCTTGAACAGTAAAGGTTCCTTTTCTTGGCAGGGATGTGTATAGGAAACTTCCACTTCCGGGAAATCCGGGCTTTGGCCTTCAGTAGCTTCGGCAACAAAATAGAGCGTATCAGCACCATGTGCAGGAATATCAACTGCTTCAAAAAGAGAGGGACGGAACTCCAAACGGGCTGAAGGGCAATCAAGTTCAACATCCATGGCCTGCGCATCGGCACTACCGGCATTGATGAGTACCAGACCAAAGGAATGGGCGCTTCCGGGGTCCAGGATTTCTGCTCCATCTGCAGGGAAATATCCCGCCAAACGTATATCGGGCTGTACCAAGCGGAAATTGGCCGGGAAACTGTAATAATGCTCATCGCCCCAACCCAGATGCATACGGAATGTCAGGATTTTATTGTTTTCCACAGGCTCAATTTGTTTTAATGTAAAAGCATCCTTCAGAAAAGCAGAATCCTTAAAAGAAGCAAGTTCAAGCACACTGTCCTGAACGGCCCAGTGGTCGTTTTCGCTGCTGATGCTCAGGCGCACATTTGGAATGCTGTCATTGCTGCTGCTTTTGAGCCACAGGCTGATGCGGCCATCTTGATAACAATGCAAATCATGAGTATAAAACTGCGTAAAATATTTGCTGATCCAGGGCTTGGCTTCATCCGCTTTTACAGACAATTCCTTTTGAAAGGGAATAAAATCTTTGGCTGTGATCGTAATCAAAACGGGTTCCGGATTTTCCATATTCGGGATATCGAGTTGAAACAAACCCGAAGCATCGCTATTTGCTGTATAATAAATTCCATTTTGCTGCATCAGGCAGAGGCGGGCTGAGATAAAATCAGTATGTGGATTTGTGATGCGAAACCTTAACGAACCTCCACCGGAAGGAATGGAATCGGGCAGGCCATCAAGCGCAAATTCGCGCACAGGGTTCGCATAAACCGGCATTTCCGGATCGCCCATCAGGTTGACTTCGTACATGCACCAGCGATACACATTTTCCTGCTGCGCATAGGGAATAAATTCGGATTTGGCATGAGCCAGGATTTCCCCGGCATGATGGAAGCCTTCATCGAAAATCTGGCGGTAAAAAGCCTGATTGAGCAAATCGCTATAACCGTATTCCGGATTTCCGGGACTGCCCCAACCGAAGCGGCTGTTGCCGAAGAATGCCACAGCACCTCCATTGGGATTCGCCAGCCAGTTTTCAGCAATACATTCATAATCAAAGGCTGCCGGCCAGCAACCAATCGAAAAAACAGTACTGTTGCGCGGGCCGTTATCCAATTGATCTACATATTCCTGACTGATGCTGAAATTGCCGGCGCCCATGCTGGTGTACCATGCGTGCCCATTGTGATTGATGAAATGGTAGCCTTCGCTCAAAGCCTGCGTCACTGTTTCTTCATTTTCATTTTCATCGGCTTCGTAAAGTTTGGTAATCGGGTCATAATATTCCGGAATGTACAGACTGTCAATTAGATTTAGCCCCAGGCCACTGTTTGTGTAAGGGTCGTCCCAGAGTATTTCTGCGAGAAAAAGCATTTTGTCAAGATATTCCTCTTGCGGAGGATTTTTCTCAAAAGCGATTATTTTGCGCGCCATTGCCCCGGCCTGAAGCGCATCATCGGCGGGCAGCCTACCCACAAAAACCTCATAATCAAGAGAAACATCATCCGATACTTCACCGTAAATTCCATTGCCATTGGCGTCCCAACTTCCGTCCAGATCGGCAAAATACATATCGCATGGAATATTGTTCTGATCTTCAGGCCCCCATTGATATTCACAGTCCATAGCCCAAACGTGGCGGATGGGCATTTGCAGGCTATCGCCCACCAACAAGACATATTTCAACCCACTTTGCTCATATTTTTGTTTGATAAAATTCCTGATTTTGGCCGCTTCATCCTCACCTTCGGTTGCAGGATAAATCTCTTCCGTAGTATAAAGCGCCGGATTCAGCCCTTTTTGTTTTTTCCAAAGCAGCAGGCTGTCCATGGAAGGCGCAAGTTCAGCAGAAGTAATGATGATGTATTCCTGATTTCCTTCCGGAGAAGATTTCAAATCAATATCCTGAATTTTAACACTTCCCGGTAAATAAATTTTGGGGTTGATATTTGATTGGACAATCTGCGGTTTTCCTTTTAAAATCAATCGGATTTTGGAATGAAAAAGCATGATGCTTTCAGCAGGCCGGTATTGCATGGGATAAATCTTTAACAACCGACCCGCGCCTTGCTGCACGATCGTTGCCGGATAGAGATCAGCAGAATTATAAACCGCTTCCTCCTTCAGGATTTTTTCCTGTTGTTGACGAACGGACAGGGGCAATGGTTTTTGTGCCGGCCAAATGGGATAATCCAGATGAATCTGCTCTGTTTCCTGAATAAGAATATCCGTTAACTCCATTCCTTCAGGGATTAAATACTGTTTTACAGGCAATTGCGGATGTCCCGGCAGGTCGTGCAGATAAAAACCGGAAAGCATAATGTGCGCATAATGATCGCGCTGTTCGATTTTTAGTTCGTCCTTTTGAAAATTCAGGTTTACTTCGGTTTGCGCCAAGCAAAAGAATGGCTGAGCCAATGCTATGAGTATGATTAAAATTCTGTTCATCATTTTTGGGTTTAACGATCACATCTTTAACAATCTCAAAGATAATAGAATTCGGACTGTCCGTCAAAATTCAGGATGGGATTATCAGGACTTTAACAAAATACGGCAATATTTCCTGTTTATTACTTCAAAAAACGATTAAATTATCAATTTTCCACGAAAACACTATATCCACATAAAACCTGAATTACAATATATTACCCATTTACAAACAAGTACAAACACCTACAAACACAAGCAAATCAGTAAAAACCGACTCATAGATACCGGTAGTTATAGTTTTGCCTCAGAACAAACCGATTACAAATTTTAAAATTCAATTTTTATGAAAACACTGGTTAACAAAGTTCAGCTGATTGGCCGTTTGGGGCGTGACCCGCAGGTACTTACATTTAATGACCATCAGAAGGCGGCACGTTTTGCCATTGCCACCGAGGAGCGTTTTAAAAACAAAAATGGCGAAAACCTGCGCCGTACCGAGTGGCATCAGGTGGTTGCCCGTGGCGCTTTGGCCGGATTGGTGGAGAAATTCCTGAGTTCGGGACAGGAAGTTTTTGTGAAAGGCCGCCTCATCAACCGAAGCTGGAAAGACAAATTCGGAAAAGTGCGTTACGCCAGCGAAATTGCTTTGGAGGAGTTTTATTTGACACGCAGGCAGGCAAGCTGATCTGCCAAGGCGGCTTTGGTTATAAACTTTTCCAAAGCTCAAAACTGGAAAAGTTTATAACTTAGCTGCTTTAGTAAAATCCGATATGTCTTCAAAAGCTCAATCTTCCGCACATAATATCCCACTGATCATAGGTGCGGGCTTGCTGGTTTTGTGTTTTGCTTTGCACCTGATTCTCAGTCCGGAGCCGCTTTTTCCGCAATACACAAAAATCGGGGCAGGATTTTGGCTTTTGGCCGTAAGTTTCTGGATTTTAGGAATGATCCACCTGAAACGTTATGGATCGCCCGAAGGAAAAAACTATATGCAAACACAAAAGCTTGTGTGCAAAGGGATTTTCTCCGTCATCCGTCACCCGCAATATTTTGGATTCCTGCTTTTTTCTATTGGATTTATCTTTATCAGTCAAAGCATTTATGTGCTGGTTCCTACCGTCATTGCCATGATATTTGTGATTTTAGGATGCCGCAGGGAAGACCAAATAATGCAGGAAAAATTTGGAGATGAATGGACAAGCTATTGCCGAAAAGTCCCTGCTTTGAATATTGTCATTGGAATTTGGCGAAAAAACACTTCATCTTCTTAACCTGATTAATTCATGAAATTTCGTCATGAGAGCACAAAACGCAATAAGAGAAAGGGAGCGCATATTTTTGGCGCACAGGAATAGCCATAGCTATTTTGAGCACCAAAAAGATAGCATTCCTTTCTATTGCAGCGGTTTGTGCTCGCAATAGAATATTTTATGAATTATTCAGGTTAATGAAGGTTACATCAAAATATAAACCAAATATCCCGCATAAAGCAGCACCAATATTGCGCCCTCCCAGCGTTCGAGGCGGCGGCCTTTGCCGGTAAACAGAAAAATAAACAGCAGGAAAGAAGCCAGCAAATTCAGCAAAATATCGGTAAAAGCAGCATCAGCAATGGCTGCCGGTGCGATGATGGTAGAAATACCCAAAATCAAAAAGACATTAAAAATATTGGAGCCCACCACATTACCGATGGCCAAATCGACTTTGCCGCGCGTAACGGCCACGATGGATGTTGCCAGCTCGGGCAGGGAAGTGCCCAAAGCCACAACGGTGAGCGAAATAATCCTTTGCGACACGCCAATAGATGAAGCAATATCCACCGCGCTGTTGACGATCAGGCGTCCTCCAAAAACCAATCCGGCAAGCCCGATCAAAACAAATAAAACAGCCCGGCCTTTACCGTGGGTTTTTTCGGGCAGTTCATCATAATCGTGGTGGTGCGCCTTGGCCACAAAAAGGTTATAAACCATAAAAACGACAAAAAACAAGAGCAGGACAAGACCTTCAGAACGCCCGATAATATTGGTGGCCGCCCCATCGATCCAAAAATCAGCAGCAATAATCAGCAGCAGAAAGGCTGAAAGAAAACTCAGCGGAATTTCAATCCAGGTAGTATTGTATTTTACGGTTAGTGGATGGATTAAGGAAGTAATTCCAAGGATGACCAGCACATTTATAATATTGCTCCCCAATATATTTCCCAAAACCATATCGGTATTGCCCTGAGCGGCTGCCATAACGTTAACTACCATTTCCGGAGCCGAAGTTCCCAGCGCCACAATGGTGAGACCAATGACAATATCAGGAATGCGCAGCAGGCGAGCCAGCGAAGAAGCACCGTTTACCAGACGGTCGGCCCCGGCAATTAATAAAGCGAAACCCAGGATCAGGAGAAGTATTTGTACCAGCATATTGATCAGAATTGATACAGCAAAATTAAGCTTTTCATTCTAGTAGCCTGTCTTTTTTGTACTTTTGATTTTCAAAGAATTTAGTTTCTGTCCATAATGTCCGAGGTCAAGGCATTATGAACCAGAAACCCAACTCTATGCACAAACTCGATTTAGGATTGAAAACAAACATTTATATAAAAGCCCGCGGAAAAGCCCGCAAGCTCTATTTTTCATCAGATCAGCACTTTGGGGTTCCCGACCGTGTTTCAAGCCGCAAACGGGAAGATCTTTTTGTGCAATGGCTCGACCGGATATCCGAAGATGCTGCCGCGGTTTTTCTGATGGGCGACCTTTTCGATTTTTGGTTTGAGTACGGAACTGTGGTGCAAAAAGGCTACGTTCGCCTGTTGGGCAAATTGGCCGAAATGACCGATGCCGGAATTCCCGTTTATTTTTTCCGGGGCAACCACGACATCTGGGCCTTCCGTTATCTTGAAGACGAAATCGGAATGAAGCTTTTCCGCAGGGAAGAAATCATGGAATATGAAGGAAAAAAGTTTTTTCTCGCACATGGCGATGGCCTGGGCCCCGGCGATCACGGCTATAAATTCCTGAAAGCTGTTTTTGAAAATAAAATCAACCAGGCTTTGTTCCGCTGGGTACATCCCGATATCGCGACAAGCATGGGTTTATTCTGGTCGCGCAGAAGCCGTTACGCCCACGAAGCCAAAGAACAAAAAAAACCACGCCTGCCCAAAGAGCCTAAAATGGACGCAATCAGAAAGCAAAGGCTGCCTGTTTTTGCAGCAGAAAAACTCAAGGAAATGCCCGATATCAACTATTTTGTTTTTGGGCACTGGCATTATCCCGTACTATTTCCTCTAAATGAAAGTTGTAACTATGTGAACCTCGGCGACTGGATTACGTTTTTTAGTTATGCCGAATTCGACGGACTGGAAATGAAACTCAACTATTTTAAATCAAATAAATAAGTATTATGGATTACATCAAAACCTATATCGAAGAAAACAAAGAACGTTTCCTCGACGAACTTTTCGGGCTGATCCGCATCCCTTCCATCAGCTCCATCGCAGACCACAAACCTGATATGTACAAAGCTGCCGAATACTGGAAAAAACTCATCCTGGATGCAGGTGCCGACAAAGCAGAAGTGTTCGAAACCGACGGAAATCCCGTTACTTACGGTGAAAAAATTATCGATCCTGCCAAACCAACCGTTTTGGTTTATGGCCATATGGACGTGATGCCGGTCGATCCGATCGAAAAATGGGACTCCAAGCCTTTTGAGCCGGTAATCAAAGATGGCAAAATCTGGGCACGCGGTGCAGATGACGATAAAGGACAGGCATTTATGCATGCAAAAGCTTTTGAACTTTTGGTAAAGCACGACAAACTTCCGGTGAATGTCAAATTCATGATCGAAGGTGAAGAAGAAATCGGATCGCCAAACTTAGGCAAATGGTGTGCCGAACACAAAGAAATGCTCAAAGCTGACGTTATCCTGGTTTCCGATACCGGAATGATTGCACCCGACATACCCAGCATCACAACCGGTTTACGCGGACTGTCTTACTGGGAAGTTGAAGTAACCGGGCCAAACCGCGACCTTCACTCAGGCCTTTTCGGTGGTGCTGTAGCCAACCCGATCAATATCCTGGCGAAAATGATCACGGATATGGTAGATGAAAACGGAAAAATAACTATGCCCGGTTTCTATGATGACGTACTTGAGGTTTCTGATGAAGAACGCAAAATGATGGCCAAAGCGCCTTTCAGCGAAGAAGCATATAAGAAAGCAATTAATGTTGATGCCCTTTATGGCGAAAAAGGATTCAGCACCAGCGAACGCACAGGCATACGTCCAAGTTTCGATGTTTGTGGTATTTGGGGCGGTTATACCGGTGAAGGCGCGAAAACGGTTCTGCCTTCAAAAGCTTATGCAAAAATCAGCTCACGTCTGGTGCCAAACCAAAACAATGAAAAGATTGCCCGTATGTTCAAAGAGCATTTCGAAAGCATTGCCCCCGACTATGTGAAAGTGAATGTTGAATTCCTCCACGGCGGCCAGGCTTATGTTTGCCCTATCGACATCCCTGCATACAGGGCCGCAGAAAAAGCCTATGAGGAGGTTTATAACAAAGTTCCTGTTCCTGTCCGTTCAGGCGGATCTATCCCCATTATTTCCACTTTTGAGGAAGTACTGGGCCTGAAATCCGTTTTGATGGGCTTTGGCCTTGAATCAGATGCCATTCACTCACCCAATGAAAACTTCCCATTGGAACAGTTTTTCAACGGAATTGACACTATTTCACGTTTTTATGGCTATTATGCCGAAGAAATGAAATAGAAAACAATATACATAAGGCCGTGCCATATTGGCATCATGTGCTGATGGCACGGCCTTTGACATTATTGGCCATAAATTATCAGGATAATGCAGGAAAACACAGAAGAATTCAGGAAAAACCTGGAACGCCTTATTCACCTCTTCAAAAAGATCAAGGAGAAAAACATCAATCTCGAAATGTTTGGTGGCAATGCCGCAATGTTTGCCAATAATCTCGATTTCATCATAAAGAATTTTGAAACGTTTAAGACCAGCATTACACCCGAGATGTTCCAGCAAATGGGATTCCCCATCCAGCATCTGGTCAATGACCTGGTAAACGAACTCAGCCGGGAACTGGAAGAAGAACACGGCGTTGACACATCCATTGAAACGGAAGACAGCCCTGAAGCAGCTTCGATTATCGAAGATAAAAAAGAACTGCTCAAAGATATTACCGCCATTGATGAGATGCTCAAAAATCCGGAACTGAGCGAAGAAGAAATGGACCGCTTACTGGATGAGCGCCTCAAAATGGATCAAATGCCGCGTTTCCCAAAACCTGGGCAAGAATAAACCGGCATCTTGACTTCGCTCGATGACCTCATGTTTTAGAGCTTAAACATAGTTAATACTAAAGTGATTAACCTATGCTCAATCAAAGGTGGTTGATCGGAGCCGAAATCACTGGCAATAAAACTAAACCAATTCCCCGATCAAAGTTGCTGAAGTACAATCCTTAATTTTTACTTCTACAAAATCACCAGCATTAAAACCATTGTTTTCGAAAACGACCACTTTATTTTGAGAATTACGGCCAAATAATTGCGTTTTTGACTTCTTGCTCACTCCTTCAACCAGCACTTCAAAAGTTTTGCCCACATCACGCCGGTTGCTTTGCATGGAAAGCTCCTGCTGTGTGGCGATAATCTCTTCCAAACGGCGGGTTTTCACTTCGTCGCTCACATCATCATCAAACTTTTTGGCAGCGATAGTGCCCGGCCTTTTGGAGTATTTGAACATAAAAGCATATTCAAAAGCAGCTTCGCGCATGGCCGAAAGTGTTTCTTTGTGATCTTCTTCTGTTTCGCCGCAAAATCCGGCTATGATATCCGTTGATACGGCAACATCGGGTATGATCCTGCGTGCCGAAGCAATGCGCTCCAGATAAAAGTCGCGGCTGTATTTTCGGTTCATGCGCTCCAGCACCGCACTGCTTCCCGATTGCATTGCCAGATGAATGGCTTTGCAGATGTTTTTATTGTTGGCAATTACATGCAAAAGTTCATCGGGCAGGTCTTTTGGGTGTGAAGTCGTAAAACGGACGCGCATTCCGGGAGCGGCATCGGCGACTTTTTGCAGGAGTTGTGCAAATCCTATTTCATTTCCGTTTTCATCGCTTTGCCGGTAGGAGTTCACATTTTGGCCGAGCAATGTAACTTCTTTAAAGCCTTTTTGTTGCAGCTCGGTGCATTCGCGGATGACGGTTTGTGCCGAGCGGCTTCGCTCTTTTCCGCGGGTAAAAGGCACCACACAATAAGTGCAAAAATTTTCGCAGCCGCGCATAATGGAAACAAAAGCCGAAATGCCATTGCTGTGGTAGCGCACCGGCTGTATGTCGTCATAGGTTTCTTCGAGCGAGAGCTGCACATTGGCAGCTTTTTGTCCGGATTCCATCTCGCGCACCAATTGGGGCAGGTCGCGATAAGCGTCGGGGCCGGCAATCAGGTCAACGGCTTTTTCGCCGCTCAGCAATTCTTCTTTCAGGCGCTCGGCCATGCAGCCGATAATCCCGATTTTAAGGCCTGAATTTTTTTTCTTAAGCGCGCGCAGATGTTCCAGGCGTTTCCAGATGCGCTGTTCCGCCTTATCGCGGATGGAACAGGTGTTGAGCAAAATAAGATCGGCCTGACCGGCTTCATCAACCAATGTAAAATCATCTTTTTCCAATACAGATGCCACTATTTCGCTATCGGAAAAATTCATCTGGCAGCCGTATGTTTCAATATAAAGTCTGGATTTTTTCTCCATGATAATTTCTTAAACTTAAAAAATGAAATGAACAAACCGGTCTGTTTCGACTTTATTGCCAATAACAGACGCCGGAATAAAAACAGGCTTCGCAATCAAATGTTTAGCCTGAACCGGGGGCGCAAAATTAATGATAAATCCGGCATAAGCTTACACATTAATAATGTGAATTTGCAAATGCCATTTGATTTTTAGCCTTTTAATGTTATACCTTTGTCGCCGTTTTTAAAGCCAAACAGTATTTTTCAGATCTTATGGGAAAAAATTTAGTTATTGTCGAGTCCCCTGCAAAAGCAAAAACCATCGAAGGTTTTCTGGGGAAAGAATTTCTTGTCAAATCCAGTTTCGGGCACATCCGCGACCTCTCGAAAAAGAATTTGGGTGTGGATATTGATGCGGGTTTTGTGCCTGATTACGAAATAAGCGCAGATAAGACCAAGATTATCAGGGAGCTGAAAAAATTAGCCAAGGAAGCCGAAACGGTTTGGCTTGCGTCCGATGAAGACCGTGAAGGAGAAGCCATTGCCTGGCATCTTCAGGAAGCGCTGAACCTGAATCAGGATGCTACAAAAAGAATAGTTTTTCATGAAATTACAAAGAACGCCATACTCGAGGCCGTAAAAAATCCGCGGAGCATTGATTACAACCTCGTAAATGCACAGCAGGCACGCCGTGTGCTCGACCGCCTTGTAGGTTTTGAACTTTCGCCGGTGCTTTGGAAAAAAGTAAAACCCTCGCTTTCTGCCGGGCGCGTGCAATCGGTTGCAGTTCGCCTGATCGTTGAGCGCGAGAGCGAAATCACTGATTTTAAAAGCATGTCTTCTTATAAAATCAGTGGCGTGTTTTTCCCTTTGGGCGAAGCAGCCAATGCACGAAACAGCTTCATTGCCGAACTGCCGCAACGTTTTGCCAAAAAGGAAGAAGCAGAAAAATTCCTGCAGCAATGCCTGGATTCGGAATTCATCATCAATGATATTGAAAAGAAACCCGGTAAAAAAAGCCCGGCACCACCTTTTACCACATCAACTTTGCAGCAGGAAGCCAGCCGCAAACTCGGCTTTTCGGTTTCTAAAACCATGATGGTGGCACAGCAGCTTTACGAATCGGGAAAGATTACCTATATGCGTACCGACTCGGTGAATCTTTCTTCACTGGCGGTAAATACAGCCAGGCAGGAAATCACCGAAAGTTATGGCGCACGCTATTCGAAATCACGCCGTTATGCCACTAAAGCCAAAGGCGCACAGGAAGCGCATGAAGCCATCAGGCCAACCTACATCAGCAATCATACTGCCGGCGACACCAAAGACCAGCAGCGTCTTTACGAGCTGATCTGGAAACGTACCATCGCTTCGCAAATGGCAGATGCTGAACTGGAACGCACTACTTTTACGATTGATGTTTCCAAAGCAAAAGAAAATTTCGTAGCCAAGGGGGAGGTCATTACTTTTGACGGTTTCCTGAAGGTTTATCTGGAATCGCGCGATGAAGAAGACAGCGAAGAACAAAAAGGCGTACTGCCCCCGCTCAAAACCGGACAGCAGCTTGCCAATAATGAAATAACGGCGCAGCAACGTTTTAGCCAGCATCCGCCGCGCTACACAGAAGCCAGTCTGGTGCGCAAACTTGAAGAGCTGGGAATCGGGCGTCCTTCAACATATGCACCCATCATCTCCACTATCCAGAAAAGGGAGTATGTGGTAAAAGAAGACCGCGACGGAACAGAGCGTCAATATGTGATGCTCCGTGCTAAAGGAGGAAAACTGATCGAAGAAAACAAAACGGAAAAAACCGGCTACGAAAAATCCAAACTTTTCCCAACAGATATCGGAAAACTTGTAAATGAATTCCTGGTGCGCTATTTCGACAAAATCATGGACTATAACTTTACCGCCAGCGTAGAAGAACAGTTCGATAAAATTGCCGAAGGAAAAATGGTTTGGCAGGATATGCTCACTGATTTTTATGGCCCCTTCCACGAAAATGTAGAAGAAACCCTCGAAAAATCGGAAAAAGTAAAAGGCGAGCGCATTTTGGGAACCGATCCGGCAACAGGCAAAAACGTTATTGCACGTATTGGCCGTTTTGGCGCCATGATCCAGCTGGGTGAAGCCGATCCTGAAAGCGATGAAAAACCACGTTTCGCAGGCTTGAAAAAAACTCAAAGCATCGAAACCATCACTCTGGAAGAAGCATTGGAACTGCTTAAATTCCCACGAATCCTTGGCCAGTTCGAAGATGCAGATATGAGCGTTGCCATTGGACGTTTCGGCCCTTATGTACGCCATAAATCCGCATTCTACAGCCTGGCAAAAACCGATGATCCGGCTACCATTGACGGTGAACGAGCCATTGTTATCATTCAGGAAAAACGCGAAAAAGACGCCAAAAGCCTCATCAAAGAGTTTGAAGAAGATAAAGAAATTAAGGTAAAAGTTGGTCGTTACGGGCCATATGTAGCAAAAGGACGCAAAAACTACCGCATCCCAAAAACCATGGAGCCTGAAAAGCTTACGTACAATGATTGCCTTCAGCTGATTGAGGATGGCGATAAGGGCAAAACAAGCAAGAAAGCCCCGGCCAAAAAGAAGGCTGCTGCCGCACGAAAGAAAACTACAACAACACGCAAGAAAGCAGAAAAAAAATAATTACTGAAAGCCCTGTCATTCCTGGCAGGGCTTTTTTATGGAATGTAAAATGCTTCGTGTTAAAATATGTATGGTCTCCTATTCGCCCAAAGCCCTGTTCAGGAAAGAATTCAAAGGAACCATAGCGGCAAAGGATTCCAAAATAAGCCGGACTAAATTTTCTGACAATAATTCGTCGCGGCTCAAAGCACGCATTGTGACATAATTTTTATGCAACAATAAATCCATGTGTTCAAAATTTTTGTCAAAGCCTACAGGACCCTTTTTAAGTTTTTCCATTTCGGCCAAACCACCAAAAGCCTTTTGAAACTGCCCTTCTTCAATAATTCGCCTAAATTCTTCAGGATTATAGTAAATTTCGGTACGTAATTTTTTCAATGCAGGGCCTTGCGGGCAATACACACCACCACCTACAAAAGAAGCATCCGGTTCAATTTGCACATAATAACCGCCAAAAATACTCTTCCGGCCACCACGTGCCATAAACGAACCAAAATTGGTTTTGTATGGATCTTTGTTTTTTGAAAAACGGACATCGCGGTTAATCCGGAAAATACTGCTTTTCACATCAATATCGCCCACTGAAGGATCCAACTGCTGCAATGCAGGAATCAATTCTGTAATCAGATTTTCAAATTCAGCCCTGGCTTTCTGATAATCTTTTTTGTGCTCCTGAAACCATTCGCTGTGGTTGTGCTGCTTGAGCCCACTAAGGAAGGAAAGTATAATGCCTGTATTCATAATCGATATAATTTGATTCAAAGATAATCTAATCTCACATTGAATCAAAAGCATGATTGTTCAATGGAAAACTGTGCTACATTAAATTCTGGTTCACTTGAAATTTCGTGGAAAAGACAAAAGTTAAATCTCCTACAGATTCCTCCAAAGTTTCCTCATGCTTCGGAAAACTTTGTCGGAATGACGGGTTTTAAAACGTCAGAGGGCAAATGCGGCGAGGACACAATAATATATTTAAAACGCGTCCTCGCCGCATTTGCCTTAAACGCTTAATAAACAGCGTCATTCCGATCGAAACAAAGCCAAACGAAGTGATCAAGGCTTTGTGGAGGGAGGAATCTGTTGGAACTCAAGTTTTTTTTAAACATTCTATTAATATATCTCTGAATGGTTTTAATCTCAAACATTATGATTACTCACAAAATTTTTAGTAGAACCAAATTCTTTTTAATTTTTGTTGGCAAATTTTTACTGTTTGCCAAAAGATTGTAATTTAGTGCTAAAATTTTGAGGTTCTTTTTGAAATTAATATGAACTAAGATTACAATACGTTGAAATACAATAATATGAAGCATATTTACACCCTTCTTTTGTCTGTTTTGCTTCCCGCGATGGCCTTTGCTTCCGGAGATAAAGTAGTTGCCGGTGCCCGCTCTATGGGCATGGGGGGCATCAGTGTGACACAAAACGGGCTTTGGTCGGTTTATAACAATCAGGCCGGGCTTGCCGGAATTGAGCGAACTACTTTGGGAGTTCATTTTGCCAACAGATATCTGCTGGGAAGCCTGAGCGATCAGATTATCGGCCTGGCCGTTCCAACAAAATTTGGTGTAATCGGAGGTAGTTTTTATCATTTCGGCAATACAAACTACAATGAAATAAAAGCAGGACTAGCCTATGCACGCAGTTTTGGCGAGCGGTTTTCCTTCGGATTGCAACTTGATTTCTGGCGGTTTAGCCTGGCGCAGGAATACGGCAGCAAATCGGCCATTACTTTCGAAGCCGGTATTCAGGCAAAGCTGAGCGATGAAATTACACTCGGCGCACAAGTCTATAATCCGGTACGCACAAAAATATCCGATTATGCCGACGAACGCATTCCTTTGGAGTACAGCCTCGGAATATCCTATGCCATCAGCTCCAATTTTACAGCTGCAGCAGAAGTCAGCAAGCAGGAAGATTTTGGCGCCCGCGCACATTTTGGAATGGAATACCTCTTCGGAAAAGGGTTTTATGCCCGCGCCGGATTTATCACAAACCCTTCAGAATATACTTTTGGCTTCGGCCTGATGCTGAAAAAACTGCAAATTGATTTCGGCACAGGAATCCATTCCACACTCGGTTATTCGCCTTCTGTTTCACTTATTTATACATTCTGATGATGAAACGAACCGGCATAATAGTTTTCCTTTCTATATTTTTTCTTGTTGCATCTTATGCGCAGGAAGACAATAAAGCGGCACGCGAACTGCTCGTAGAAAAAATTGAAGCCCTGACCGAGCAAACCGATGCTGCGCTTGATTATTCCGACCTGCTCAGTGCCGTGGAAGAACTCATTTTACACCCGGTAAATCTCAATCTTGCTGATCCGGAAGAACTTCAACGGCTGTTTTTTCTCAATGAAATGGAAATCAACCGCATCATTGCCTATATACACCAAAACGGCGAGATGCTTTCCAAATACGAACTTGCTGCCATCGAAGGCATTACACCCGAAAAGGCCGAGCTCATCAGTCATTTCATCACCCTCGAACAGGAAGAAAAAGAAACAAATGCCAAAACCATTGCCCGTTACGGCCGCCACCGCCTTATGATGCGTTACCAGCGCATTTTGGAAGATCAGGCCGGCTATGCCGACGCCTCTGATTCTTTACGATTAGCATATCCATCAAGATATTACGAAGGAGATCCAAACCGCCTTTATATGCGCTATAAATTTACATATCCAGGAAAATTTCAGGCCGGGATCGTGGCCGATAAAGATGCAGGCGAGCCCTTTTTTAAAGGAATAAACGATAAAGGATTTGATTTTTACAGCGCACATCTTTTTCTTGAAAACACCTGGAAACTTAAAGCGCTTGCTGTGGGGGACTATCATTTACGTTTTGGTCAGGGTTTGGGCATGTGGTCGGGACTGGGATTTGGGAAAAGTGCCGATGCGACAGGTGTTTACAAAAGAGCAAAAGAAGTTTCGCCCAATAATTCGGTAAATGAGTACAGTTTCCTGCGCGGCGCAGCGGCAAGTTTCGAATTGGGGAAATTCACCATCACCGGTTTTTACTCTACCCGGGATCTTGATGCCAGTGTTTTGGAAGAAGACACCCTCGATTTATCCGAAGCTTCAACAGTTTATGAAACCGGGCTGCACCGCACATTGACCGAAATCAGCAAGAAAGGCAACCTCAATATGCAGGTTTACGGCGGACGGCTTTCCTTCAATACAGGAAGGTTCAGTATTGGCGCAACGGCATTTAAAACCACTTTCGATAAATCCCTGCAACCCAATGTTGCTCCATATAAACTCTATGATTTCAGGGGCGATGAGAACACTAATGCCAGTATGGATTTCCGTTGGGTGTTCAATAAAATGATCCTCTTTGGTGAAGCTGCCACCAGCGAAAACGGCGGAAAAGCTTTTCTTGCCGGAGCAGAAACCATGCCCATTGATGAAATTGGATTTTCGCTGCTTTACCGTCATTACGACAAAGATTATCAGAATTTTTTCAGCAACGCCTTTGGCGACCGCGATGGCAACCGCAATGAAGAAGGACTTTATGCCGGTCTGCGTGCCGATCTGGCGGCCGGATGGAAACTGCTGGCCTACACCGATATAGTCCGTTTTCCCTTTTTCCGCTATCGTGTGGATGCACCTTCCAACAGCCACGACTACCTCATCCAGCTCAACTACAGCCCAAACCGCAACCTGGCCATGTATGTGAAATTCCGCGAAAAGGAAAACCGGCTCAACCAGTCTTTTGAAGACAATATGTATTTTTATCAGGTCGATCCTACTTTACAACGGAACTACCGCTTCCATGCCAGCTATCAGGTAACGGATGAAATTGAAATGAAAAGCCGTGTGGAATACGTGACCTACCAAAAAAGCACAGCACCACAACACGACGGATTTTTGGCTTATCAGGATATTGTTTGGCGAAGCAACAAACTTCCCTTGAATTTCTATTTCCGCTATGCGATTTTTGACACCTACAGCTGGGATGAGCGCCTTTATGCTTACGAAAACGACGTGCTCTACGCCTTTAGCATTCCTGCCTATTACGATAAAGGCAACCGTTACTACTTCATGCTGAAATGGGATGCCGCCGACTGGCTCGATTGCTGGCTAAGGTTTGCGCAAACGGTATTCTTTGATAAAGAGGTCATTGGCTCCGGCACAGATGAAATTGAAGGAAACCACAAAAGCGAAGTGAAAGTACAATTAAGGATGAAGTTTTAAGACCCGTGCTGCCCTTCTTAACAAGTCCCTTCCATACCCCTTCATAAACACCTGTCAATATTGACGTTATAAGAAGATTGCAGGAAAATTGGCCATCCAAAGCCTATATATTTAAACTTACACATCCTTACATATAAAAAAATAAGTTAACTCATAACTTACTGTATATCTGTATTATAGACGAAATAGAAAAATTAATTATAAATAAATGTTGATAATATTAGAATTAATAATAGATTTGTATCCTTATTGAAATGAGGGAAATAAAAACCCCCTAACATTAATTATTATGCGATCTGGTGTAAAAGCATTTAAAAAACGAAAGGAGGTAATTGCGAATGTAGGAAATATTTTAATGCAATCATAAAACAGGCGGCGATAAATATCCCGGCTTGTAATACCCAATTTCCTATGTTTTTCGGAGCTCATATTAATTGGGTCATCATACTAAATGTTTAAAAAGCTCTGGGGCGGATACTAAAAAGCCTTATGAGTAAGCAAATTATAATTTTTTATTATGAAATTGTTTAAGTTTTTATTATTTATAGTTGGAATTCTTGTAAGTGTTAATTTAAGTGCTCAATCTGGAGGATTGGGTTCAACATCGATGTGTATAGTTAGGGTTCACAACCCAGAGTGCTGCCCTCCTGGCGGCGTTCTAAATGCTAATCATCCAATTCTTGGTGGGGCAAACGGAGGCAGTTGGACAGGTAATGGCATTATTAATGTTCATATTTGTTGGAGTTCTTTTCTGCCAGGAGCTCATTCAACTCATTTTTACGCTCAAACACCAACTGTTGCGGCAGGAAATAATGTCGATTATGACTACTACTATTGTTATGGAGAAGCCGACCATGTTATTGGCTATGGTGTCAGTTTGGATCTGGATCTCTATATGGAATTCAGAACTATTATTGATCCCGCTATTACTGACTAATTTTTAACGCTTGTGTATATGACCGCATATGATATTAGCAAATAATTGCGTTCATATACTTTCCAAAAATGAAAAAAATGAAAAAAAATATTCTGCTAACAAGCTGTTTCTTAATGGTGATAGTCCCGATTAGCATATTTGCCCAGGGATTTAAAGGAGCGGGCACCGAGAAAATAAGAAGCGATAAAGGTTTAGATTTCTCAAACGATTACCTGAGTTATTGTCAGTCAAACAATGATACACTATGGCTGCCAACAAATCTAGATTATTATTTGTGGAATGGGACGGATTTACAACATGACGATCTGGCATATGTGTTAGACTACTACAATAACGGGGCAATGAAAAGTTTAATAACCTACAATGCCAACACTCAGGATTCCACAATTAAGTTCGTTTATGAGTATGATCAGGACAACAAAAAAATTAGTGAAACAGGCTATGATTTCAGCAAAAACAGCATGGCATGGGTGCTTAGGTATAAAGCCCTTTTTTATTATGATCAATACAATCAAATAGACACAACCTTAGTGAAAGCCTGGGATCATAATCTCCAACTATTCAAAGACTCAATTGCACAGTCATATGTCCGAATCGACACATTTGATGTAGTGCAAGAAACGATATGTAAATACCTTGAGAATGGTTGGGATACTGTGTACTCTTATAAATGGGTGAATTACCGTAATTCAAATTTTGGATTAGATAGCACAATATCATTCATTTTTAATTCATTTGGTAACACATGGAATAATCATGGACGCATTGTATATCGATTAAATGATAAGAATGAACCCGAAGAATTCTATTGGTATAAATGGTCTGTTGACACAAATGATCAATACTATTGGGAAAATGATTTTCACTATGTTGACGTCAAATGGGAGAACTTTAGAAAATCAATTTTTAATTATTATAGCAGGATTTCCAGTAGACACGTATATAGATGGTATAATAATTCATTCTATACATTCACTATTGACACTGTTCGCTATTTTGAGCATGGAGATACTGATATATATCAATATACACTATATTTCCCGGAAGGAGATACTATAGGTATTCCTTTTGTATGGAACAAATCATGTACTGATAATTATGCCAATGGAAAGAAAAGACGGTTTCGCCAGTTTAATAGAGAAGAATACAATCAGCCATTAAGGTTGTCCATTGACGATAGCATTACATATACTTACTATATGGGTTCATTGGAAGAGCTTTACAGAGTAGAATATGATACCGCAAAAAAAGTCTGGCATCCGGCAGCGAGGGCTCTATACTCTAATTTTGTGCCTTTTGTGAATACATCAACAGGTTTGCAGCAAATAAAGACAAACAATGAAAGGCTCATCATAAAACCCAACCCGGCCAACCAAAGTGTTTCCATTGAAAGCGATGGGGAAATTGAAAGCATTTCCATTTATTCCTTAGAGGGCCGGCTGGTTAAGGAATGGTCTGTCAGCAATCCGCAAAGCAGTATTATGCTTGATATAAACGACTTGCCGGGCGGAACATACATCATAGATGCAAACATTAGAAAAAAACACCGGGCCACGGCTAAATTAATGGTTCGATAGGTTTTTATAAAATACATTTTGGTTGTCAACTTATATATGGCCGCATATGATATAAGCAAATGATTGCGGCCATATACTTTTTAAAAATGAAAAAAATGAAAAAAAATCTTCTGCTAACAACAACCTGTTTCCTTATGGTGATAGTCCCGATTAGCTTATTTGCCCAAGGATTTGAAGGGGCAGGCACCGGAAATATACGAAGCGATAAAGGTTTAGATTTCTCAAAAGATTACCTGAGTTATTGTCAGTCAAACAATGATACACTATGGCTGCCAACAAATCTAGATTATTATTTGTGGAATGGGACGGATTTACAACATAACGATCTGGCATATGTGTTAGGCTACTACAATAACGGGGCAATGAAAAGTTTAATAACCTACAATACCATTACTCATGATTCCACAATTAAGTTCGTTTATGAGTATGATCAGGACAACAAAAAAATTAGTGAAAAAGGCTATGATTACAGCAAAAACAGTATGGCATGGGTGCTTAGGTATAAAGCCCTTTTTTATTACGATCAATACAATCAAATAGACACAACCTTAGTGAAAGCCTGGGATCATAATCTCCAACTATTTAAAGACTCAATTGCACAGTCATGTGTCCGAAACGACACATTTGATGTAATGCAAGAAACAATATGTAAATACCTTGAGAATGTTTGGGATACAGTGTACTCTTACAAATGGGTGAATTACCGTAATTCAAATTTTGGATTAGATAGCACAAGATCATTCATTTTTAATTCATTTGGTAACACATGGAGTAATCATGCACGCATTGTATATCGATTAAATGATAAGAATGAACCCGAAGAATTCTATTGGTATAAATGGTCGGTTGACACAAATAATCAATACTATTGGGAAAATGATTTTCACTATGTTGACGTCAAATGGGATAGGTTTAGAAAATCAATTTTTAATTATTATAGCAGGATTTCCAGTAGATACGTATATAGATGGTATAATAATTCATTCTATACATTCACTATTGACACTGTTCACTATTTTGAGCATGGAGATACTGATATGTATCAATATACACTATATTTCCCGGAAGGAGATACTATTGGTATTCCTTTTTTATATCTCAAATCATGTACTGATAATTATGCCAATGGAAAGAAAAGACGGTTTCGCCAGTTTAATAGAGAAGAATACAATCAGCCATTAAGGTTGTCTATTGACGATAGCATTACATATACTTACTATATGGGTTCATTGGAAGAGCTTTACAGAGTAGAATATGATACCGCAAAAAAAGTGTGGCATCCGGCAGCGAGGGCTTTATACACTAATTTTGTGCCTTTTGTGAATACATCAACAGGTTTGCAGCAAATAAAGACAAACAATGAAAAGCTTATCATTAAGCCCAACCCGGCCAATCAAAGTGTTTCCATTGAAAGCAATGGGGAAATTGAAAGCATTTCCATTTATTCCTTAGAGGGCCGGCTGGTTAAGGAATGGTCGGTCAGCAATCCGCAAAGCAGTATCATGCTTGATATAAACGACTTGCCGGGCGGAACATACATCATAGATGCAAACATCAGGAAAAAACACCGGGCCACGGCTAAATTAATGGTTCGATAGATTTTAATAATACAGAGCAAAAAGAAAAGGCGCGGAGAAAACCTGCGCCTTTCTTTATAAATCAAAAATCACTTATAATCTCGATTTCAGGATTTCTTCCACATCCTCTGCGCGAATATCGCCTGCGCCGCCAATAAATTCAAATCCACGGCTGCGGAAACGTTTCAGGATTTCATCAATGGTGTCTTCCATAATTCCGTAATCGCCCAAACGGGTTTTTACGCCCAATGCATTGAAAAACTCTTCGGTTTTCTGAATGGCCTGTTTGCATCGGCTTTCATCGTCACCATCAGTGATATTCCACACTGTTGAGGCACATTGCAGTAATTTCTCCTTACGCTTTTTCATGGTAAAATCGAGCACGCCCGGCATTACAATGGCCAAAGTTACGGCATGGTCGAGGCCATGAAGTGCTGTAAGCTCGTGTCCGATCATATGTGTGGCCCAGTCGCCAATAGTTCCGCAGCTCAGCAATCCGTTGAGCGCCAATGTTGCAGCCCACATAAGTTTTTCCCGGTTTTCATAAGCAGGTTCATCAGCTTGCATAGCTTTTGGCCCTTCAGCAATCAGGCTGCGCAGAATGCCTTCGGCCAGGCTGTCCTGAAGATCGGCTCCATTTTTATAAGTCAGGTACTGCTCCATGGTGTGCACATAGCTGTCGATAATGCCATTGGCTACCTGTCGCTTTGGAAGGGTATAGGTATATTCCGGATCGAGAATGGAAAAAACCGGATACACCAGTTCAGAACCACGAGCCAGTTTTTCACGGGTTTCGGCTTTAGTTACCACGAAATTTCCGTTCATTTCCGAACCGGTAGCGGCAAGTGTAAGCACAGCGCCCAGCGGCACCGCCGATTTTATTGGCGCAGATTTACTCAGGATATCCCAGGGGTCATTACCTTCAAAATGTGCGGCGAGCGCTACAAATTTACTTCCGTCGATTACGGATCCGCCACCAACGGCAAGGATAAATTCGAGCTTTTCTTTTTTAATCAGCTCCACGGCTTTCATCAGCGTTTCAAAATGCGGATTTGGCTCAATGCCCCCAAATTCAAAATATTCAAAACCTTTCAGTTGTTCCACCACGGCATCATAAACGCCATTACGCTTGATGCTTCCTCCGCCATAGGTAATGAGGATACGTGCACCTTTGGGCAACATTTTGCCCATATTGCTGATTTGGCCTTTGCCAAAAGCAAGGCGCACCGGATTATAAAGCTGGAAGTTGTTCATATGTTTGTTTTTAAATGTTGTTGTTTGTGTTTGGCTATTCATTAAAAATACAGGAGAAAAACAATGGCATAAACATATTGTTCTCCAAAAAATAACCGCTTAAAAACATAAATATTGTTCTTTTGCAGCAGCACCAATCAATTATCTTTGCCATTAGCTTATGCGTTTTCAAAAAGACAGGCAATATTATAAGTTCAGCCTTTATGGCTTTTTTAAGAACCTCAGGTTTTTTGAGCCTTTCTATATCCTTTTTTTACTGGGTCGGGGTTTGAGCTATGTGGA
This sequence comes from Bacteroidales bacterium, assembly GCA_963662905.2. Classification (GTDB taxonomy): domain Bacteria; phylum Bacteroidota; class Bacteroidia; order Bacteroidales; family WRLA01. Next base: position 333,463 of record CAXXFD010000001.1, read on the forward strand.
AATCGGGAGCCTTTATACTTTGCGGGAAATCCTGAGAAACATTTTTGAAATTCCGGCCGGAGCTTTTGCGGATGCTGTGGGACGAAGGCGGAGCATGCTGATGGCTTTCGTTTTGTATATCCTGAGCTTTCTGGTTTATTATATCTCAAAATCTTACTGGGGTTTTGCGGCGGCTGTAGTTCTTTTTGCCTTTGCCGATGCATTCCGTTCGGGCACGCATAAAGCTATGATTTTGCAATATCTGAAGATGAAAGGCTGGGAAGATCAAAAAATCAGTTATTACGGCCATACCCGTTCGTGGTCGCAGGCCGGATCGGCATTTTCGGCGCTCATTGCAGCACTTATCATTTTTATTACAGGCAATTATGATTTGATCTTCCTGTTTTCCATCATACCTTATCTCATCGACCTGATACTGCTCTATTCTTATCCGCCGGCATTTGATGAGGGCAAAACGAATTTTAAATTTAGCGCCCTGAAAAAGAAATTCAAAGCTGTCGGAAAAGACTTTATCGTATCATTTAAACGCATGGAACTACTGCGCGCCATGCTGAACCTCAGCGTTTATACAGGTTATTATAAAGCGATACGCGATTATCTGCAACCGCTTATCAAAAGCCTGGCAATTACTGCGCCCGTAGCATTTCTGGCCGGGTATGATGCCGGGAAAAAAACAGCTGCGATTATCGGGATTACCTATTTCGTTTTGTATATGCTCACTTCGCGTGCATCGCTTTATTCGGGCAAAATTGCTTCCCGTTTCCGCAATGTCGGCATTCCGCTGAATATTTCCATACTGGCCGGGCTTGGAGCAGGCATAATTTCGGGTTTTCTGTATTTGTCCGGTTTTAAACTGGCTGCAATTTTTGTTTATATGATTATCATGATTATGGAAAACATCCGCAAGCCCATGGGTATAAGCCATGTATCAGACAAACTGGAAAAAGACATCATGGCTACTGCCTTATCGGCTGCCGGACAAACGGAAACGGTTGTTGCTGCTTTGCTGGCGCCATTGATTGGTTTTTTTGCCGACCTCTGGGGGCCGGGTACAGCCATTATTATTGTCTCCGGACTGATGTTGCTGTTGAGCCCTTTTTATTTGGCTGGGGAAAATCCAGATAAAAAAAGCCCGAATAAACCGGGCTAATCAAAATGTAAACTTTTTATTCATCCGATGACTCATTCATCCGATGACTCCAAGTCATCGGATGAATACTAAAACTGTTTACTCATATTTCAATGCATCCACAGGCTTTGCCCTCGATGAATGATATACCTGATATCCAATAGCGAGGAAAATGACTACCAGCATCAATAGTGAGGGCAGAAGCACCATCCAGAAATCGAAACTGATGCGGTAGGCAAAATTATCCAGCCAGCGGTTCATGATAAAGAAAGCAAGGGGGAAGGCAACAATTGCAGAGAGCAGGAAGAGCTTGATGTATTCAAAACTCAGCAGGCGCATAATCTTGCTTTCGCTGGCGCCATGCACTTTCCGGATGGCAATCTCGCGGGTACGCTGTAATGTAAAATAAAGCGCCAGGGCAAAGAGTCCCAAACTGGCCACAATAATGGCAAAAAAGGCAAACAAACCAAAAGTCTTTCCAAAACGTACATCATCTTTATATTGCTCATCATAATGTTGATCCAGGAAATAATACTCAAAGAGGTTGCCCGGGAAAAAGGATTCATATTTTTCCTGAATCATTCCAATCAAAGCATGCATATCATTGGTTTTCAATTTTATGGAATAATTCTTCACATAACGAGGGTGACGGAAATGCACCAAAACAAGGGGAGCAAAATCTTCTTTGAGCGATTCCTGGTGATAATCCTCAAAAACGCCCACGCATTTCCCAACGCGATCCCAAAGGTCGTTCCTGATTTCCGTATTGATGACATCCTCAGGCTTGTCATGTCCCATCAGGCGCATGGCTGTTTCGCTGAGCATATAGGCAATACGGTCTTCCTGGATGTTCCGGTCAAAATTCCTTCCGCCAAGCAGTTTTAAATCGTAAAAGGGCACAAACTGATCGTTGGTGAAATTTGCACAAAGCGTCCTTGAACCCCTTTGATCCGGATCCTTAACATTGGAAAAGGGAAGCGTAAACCAAACTTCATCTCCCGGCACAAAGAAACTACCGCTGATTTTTTCTATTTCGCTCTCATTGAGCAGTTCATTTTGAAAGCCGGTAAGTTTTCGGAAAAATGTGGAATCGATGACCGATGGCGATTTAACGATCAATGTTTGTTCGGTTTCGATGCCCCGATCCTGTGAGCGCATAAAGTTCAACTGGCGGTAAACGGTCATGGTTCCGGTAATCAGCACCATTGTAATAACAAATTGTATTACAATCATCACCTTGCGGAAGCTAAAGCCACGGGATGAAGCTTTTTTCTTTAAACGGAAAATGCTGGAGGGCTCGAAAGATGAGATTACAAATGCAGGATACAGGCCGGCCAGAATAGATCCGCAAAGCACTACCAGAGCAAAAATTACCCAGAACATCGGTTGCTGCCAGAGCGACAAAGTCACTTCGAGTCCGGTGAATTCATTGAACCAGGGATATAAAACAGCGACCAGCAGCAAACCCAAAGCAACGGCAATCAAATTGATAATCAATGATTCGGCTAAAAACTGGGCCATCAGTTGCGGGCGTGTGGCGCCGCTTACCTTGCGCAGCCCCACTTCACGGGCACGTTCGAGCGAGCGCGATGTTGCCAAATTGATGTAGTTCAGCCAGGCAATCAACATAATCATCAGGCTAATGACCAGCAGGAAATAAACCGATTTATAGTTCCCGTTTTTCTCAGCTTCCCCCGGGAAATTGGAATGCAAACGGATGCTCTCCAAAGGCTGGATAAAAAACTCCATGGCTTCATTCCTCTTGGCCAGTTCATCGCCAAGCCGCTTGTCGATCATCTGGTCAATTTTTTTGTCAAATTCTTCCATATCTGTGCCTTCCTGAAACACGAAATAGCAGAGCGGCACATCCATAAACCATTGCTGGTACATGGCATCGCCATAAACCCCAACCATGGTTTCCCAACTGTAGAGCAGTTCAAAATTTAGGTGAGAAGGCCGCGCATCTTTTTTGAAAACACCGGTAACCATCATGGGGATACGGTTATTCCACAGCAAGCTTTTCCCGATGGGGTCTTCATCTCCGAAAAAGCGCTGCGCCAGTTCTTCCGAAAGCACAACAGCATTGCGCTCTTTCAGGCAGCTTTCGGCATCTCCTTTTACCAGTTCATGGTCGAACATCTTAAAAAAGGAAGGCGTGGAGTAAAAAGCCTTGCCATCAATACGGTATTTTTTCTCGTCCTTACCAAGCAATCCTTCCAATTGAAAATTGCTTAAGCCTGTAAAATCAAGCACCTCCGGATAGTTGTCTTGCAGCTCATAGGGAAAGGCAGCCGGCGCAGTGGCCATTTCTTCGGCGAGTTCGCCCTGACTGTACCGGTCGAGCCGGATGCGGTAGATCTGATCCGATTTTTCGTGCCAGTCGTCATAAGAAAGCTCACGCCAGGAATATTGAAAAATCAAAAGACTGGCAGCAATTCCAAGTGCCAGTCCGAAAATATTGATGAAGGTGAAAAATTTGTGCTTCAGAAAACTTCGCACGGACAGTTTGATATAGGTCTGGAGCATAAGAAAAAAATTTTGGGGTTAGTTAGGCCAAACGTTCAATTCTAATGCCATTCTTATAAGGTGTTGAATTACAATAATATATGTATTCACAAGCTCTGTAAGCATGAAATATTGGTAATTTTTTCAAACGGACTGTCTGATTCCGAACACTTTGCAAGGAAAAAACAAAAAGAGGGCAAATCAAGCAATCGGGCAATTATTTACATGTTTTTTTAACGTCACTGAAACCTTGCATTTGGTTTTTTCGTACATTTATCTAAAAATCAACAATTATGAAACAAATCCTACCCTTTATCAGTATGCTCCTGCTTTTTAGCTGCCCGCAGCTTTTTGCGCAATGGAGCAGTTCTCCCAATGATAATAAAGCTGTTGCCACACTCAGCGGCCAGCAGGCCATTCCCAAGGTTTCCACGCAAAGCAATGGTGACACCTACATCAGTTGGTTTAGTCCCGAAAACGGCAATTATAATGTACGCATGCAGCGTTACGATGTATTCGGACATCGTGAATGGGAATCGGGCGGATTATTGATATCCGATAATGAAAGTATGAGCTGGATTACGGATTACAGTATGGCAACCGGGCCAGACAACCGAACCTATATTGCGTTTCAGGATATCCGTAACGGCTTTAATAATGCGTATATTTATAAAATCAGCCCTTCCGGACAATTTGACTGGGGCGAAGATGGCATACAGCTTTCGGATGATGAAGATTTTACAGCCGATCCAAAAATTGCTTTTACTGATGCAGGAAATATTGTTACCGGCTGGATACGCTCGGGCGATGAATCTGTCATCGTTTTGCAAAAACTCAATCCGGCTGGAGCCTTGCAATGGGGAGAGGGCGTTATTTTGCAGGACAATACCGGCATGGAATACAATAATATTTGGCTGGTGCCTGCCAGCGATGATGCCGTATTTGCCGTTTATACAGCTTATACGCCACCCAACAGCCAAAATGTAATGATTTATATACAAAAATATGATGCGGATGGTAATGCAATTTGGGATAATCATGTGGCTGTGCTCAACACAAGCGTATTCAAATCATATCACGACTTGCAGACAGCCACCGGCCCCGATGGTGGCGCATTTATTGCCTGGATGGACGCACGTGCCGGCTCCACATTTCAATCCTTCGTACAATATATTGATGGCGAGGGCAATCAGAAGTACGAGCAAAACGGCCTGGAAATAAGTGTTTTATCGACATATATGCTTACATATCCCTTTATTGCCTGGGACGATGAAAATGATGCACTCTACGCTTTTACAACTTCATCGAGTTACAGCCAGAATTTCAAAGGCATTGCCGGACAAAAAATAGCTTTTGAAAGCGGCGAACGTTTATGGGGAACACAAGGCATCGAGTTTTATATGCTTGAGGAAGCCAGCAAGCAACTGGCGCAAGTCCGTTTGACCGAAGACGGAAATGTTATTGCAATTTGTACCGATCAGCCCGATTATCCTGCAAGCAATGAATCTATTTTTGCTTTTGCCGTTGATCCGGAAGGTTCTTTTGCCTGGGCATCGGAACGGATCGATATGTCATCGGCCAACAGCGGAAAAAGTGATGTGGTTGCCGGCATGGCACAGGATTATCAGATTATTGCCGCATGGGTTGATGACCGCAATGACGATGGGGATATTTACGCACAAAACGTGCAGTTTAATGGCGAACTGGGGCCAATTACCGACCTGGAAGTAAGCGCAATAGCGGATCCACAGACAATTTGTTCGGGAGGAAGCAGCCAGCTCAGCGCTGCGGCAACAGGAGGCACAGGAACGTACTCCTGGTCGTGGACTTCGGAGCCGGCGGGTTTCACATCCAATGAGCAAAACCCACAGGTTCAACCCACTATAAACACAACATATTTCGTTGATTGCAATGATGGCGAAGATATCCGTTCGGCCAGTGTTTCAGTTGAAGTTGTAGATATTCCGCCTGCTACAGGAGATATTTCAGGCGACAGCGATGTGTGCCGGGGCGGCGGCAATAAGGTGTATTCTGTTGAACCTGTGCAATATGCCACAGAATACCAATGGACTTTGCCCTCTGGTTTTGAATTTGCATCGGCAAGCACGACCACACCAACCATTACGGTAACCGTAAACGATAATGCCGAAAGCGGGCAAATTTCTGTGGTTCCTGCCAACAATTGCGGTACGGGAGATGGTTCTGTAATGGATATCGTGGTTCATGAATTGCCTGTAATCAATGCCGGCACCGACAGCGAGATTTGTTTTGGCGAATGCGATACACTGACTGCCACAGGAGGCATGAACTATTCCTGGAATACCGGAGCATTTGCAGCATCAATCATTGTTTGCCCCGAAACAACAAGCGAATACATTGTTACCGGTCGGGATGAAATGGGCTGCGCCAATAAAGACACGGTTTGGGTACATGTGCATGCCCTGCCCGAAACGCCCGAAATTACCGGACCAACAGAAGTCCTCAATGATCAGCCTTACGATTATTCTGTACTTTTCCATGAAGGGTCGGAATGGACATGGTGGGCAGAAAACGGCACTTTAGCCAGTGGACAGGGCACCAATGAAGCCGGATTTGAGTGGGAAAACCCGGGAACTGACCGTATATTTTGTTACGAAACATCTGAATTTGGCTGTAATGGCGATACAGCAAATTTAGATGTCCTCATCGGCGGCGTGGGCATTGATTTCATCCGCTCGGATATACAGGTTTACCCCAACCCTTTCGAAAACGAAATTTTTATTGAAATCCCAACACTCAAAACCAAAGCCGAAAACATCTTGCTTACTGATTTAACAGGCAAACAATGGCCGGTTGAGATGAATGAAGAAGCCGGCAGGATCCGTCTGGATCTTCTGGAAAAAACAATGCCTTCCGGCTTGTATTTCGTGCAAATTGATTTTGGCCAGGGCAAACGAATTTGCTTAAAATTGGTACGGGAATAAAAAAACTGTTTCAACTTATCCAAAGCTCAAATGCTTTGGATAAGTTGAAACGTTGATTATTCGTACCGCAAACTCTCCGAAGGATTAATCCTTGCAGCCCGCACCACACGATAAGATGTTGTGAGCAGGGCAATCAAAGCCGCTATGGCAAATCCAATTAAAAAATCGATCGGATTTAAGTCAATGCGGTAGTGATAGTGATTGAGCCAGTTTGATGCAGCCCAGTATATCAAAGGCCAGGCGATAAGCGTTGCAATCCCTACAAGTTTCAAAATTTCCCTGTTGATCAGCATCCAGATGGTGAAAATGGAAGCGCCAAAAGTTTTGCGCACGCCAATTTCTTTGGTTCTTTGCTGCACCGTAAACGAAGTTAGGCCATATAATCCCAATGCGGCAATGAGAATCCCCAGGATGGTAAAAATAATAGAGAGTTCCGCATTGGTTTTTTCTTCCCGGTACAAGCGTTCAAAATGCTGGTCCATAAAGAAGTATTGCATGGGTTCATTACCTGTATAATCTTTCCAAACATCTTCAATTTCCTGAATAGTTTCTTTTGAAACACCGCTTTTCAGGCGGATGCTGACAAAACCCCAATGAAAATTCTCATCGCGGAAGCGCATCATATATGGGCCAATGGCTTTTTGCAGTGACTCAAAATGGAAATTGTCCACAACCCCAATCACGGGCATGAAGGTGATTTCCTCAGCATCATTTTCGCTTACAATAAATTTTTCGGAAAAAGGGTCCGTCATATTGTAATGCTTTACCGCCTGGGCATTCAGGATACAGGCCGCATTGTCAGCTTCACTTTCATCACTGAAAAAGCGTCCGTCGGCCAGTTCAATGCCATAGGTTTCGAGGAAATCACAATCCACCCAATTGGTTTGCAGCAGGAAACTTTCCTTTTCACGTCCTTTGAGGCGATATCCGTTATTGTTGTTATTGCGGCCCGGCACAGCTGTTGATATGGCAGCATTCATCACGCCGGAAATATTTTTCACATCTTTTTTAAAGCTTTGCTGATGATCGCGCAGTGCATTAATATTGGAAAGTACCAAAACCTGTTCTTTGTCAAAACCGAGATCTTTGTTGAGCATAAAACTGATTTGGCGGAACATAATGCCTGTGCCCACGATTAAGACTATTGAAATTGTAAACTGCAACACAACCAGCGAACTGCGTAGGCTGCTGTTGTGCCTGCCGCTGCGCAGAATGCCTTTTAAAACCTGATACGGATTGTAGGAGGAAATATAAAAAGCAGGATAGCTCCCGGCTAAAATTCCGGTAAAAATACAGAATGCAAGCAAAGCCGGTATGATCCAGATATTTTCAAATGGATTAAAGTGCAGGTGAATATTGAGCAGCTCATTGAAATAGGGCAGGCAAAATTCTACCAAAAGAACAGCAAGCAACATAGCCACAACGGACAGCAAAATGCTTTCGATAAGAAACTGGGAAATCAGCATCCCACGCGAGGAACCGCTAACTTTTTTAATGCCCACTTCTTTGGCTCTTTTGGTCGATTGGGCTGTGCTGAGGTTCATAAAATTCACTGCGGCAATCAGGATTATCAACAAACCAATAGAGCCAAAAATCCACAAATATTTTGGGTCGTTGGGCTGTTTCAACATGTTTTCAATGCGCGGGTTTAAGTGGATGTCGGTCAGCGGTTGCAGGTACATACGGTATTTATTTCCCTGAGTAAGGAAATCATCCATGGTAACACCAAAATACTGATTGATTACCGGCCCCACATATTTTATGATCATATCGGTAAAGCGCTGGTCAATGGCATCGGTTGAAGCGCCTTCATGCAGCAGGACATAAGTATCAAAACTATTGCTGAGCCAGTGTTGGTTGCGCGAGCGCGGATTGGTCATGAAACTGGTCAGGATATTGCCGCGAAGGTGGGTATTGTCCGGCATATCGGCCATCACACCGGTAATCAGGTAATAGGTGCTGTCTGTTCCGATACGGATCATTTGATCAACGGGATATTCATCACCATATATTTTTTTTGCCAGGCTTTCGGAAAGCACGGCGCAATGTTCGCGGTTAAGGACCGTTTTGGGATTGCCATGAATTAATGGAATGGAGAAAAAACCGAAAAAAGTTGAATCGACTTCCAGCAGCCTTGATTCCATAAAGGTGCGTTCGTCTTTTTTAATTACCGTTTCGCCCCAAGGGTTAATGCGGAGAAAACTTTCTACTTCGGGAAATTCGTTGAGCATGGTAGGGCCGATCACCGATGCTGTGGAAGTAACTTCGACTTCCTGCCCGCCCAATTTGCCGTTCAAAATTACACGGTAGAGGCGGTCTTTTTTATCATGAAACTGGTCATAGCTCAGCTCGTGAAATATAAAAATGGCGATAATCAGGCTACAGGCCAGGCCCACCGAAAGGCCAAGGGTATTGATAATTAAATAGGATTTTTGACGCAACAGCGCCCGGATGCTGTACTTAAAAAGATTTTTTAACATGATAGGGGTTTCTTAGGGTTCGTAAATAGGGGTTATGCGTTTCTACACACTATAACAGACGACCCTAAATCCGATAAGTTACAGTTCTGAGCATAAAAAAAACCGCCCGGAAAGATCCGAAGCGGTTTCTTATCAAGCTAAACAGGAGATTTATTTATCAACAGAATTGCCCTTATGAGCCCATTCGTTCATTGCTCCGTCATAAACTTTAACGTTTTTGTAGCCCAGTTCGGTAGTAAGTGCAAAGAAAACAATTCCTGCACGTACACTGGTAGCACAATAAAGTACAATGGTTTTGTCGGCCGAAATGCCATTGGCAGCGCAAAGGGCTTCCAGTTCGGCTTTGCTCTTCAGGCCGTTGTCGCCATTGGTAAATTGTTTCCACTCAACATTTACTGCGCCGGGAACGTGTCCGGGGCTTACCGGTTTTGTGGAGGTTCCATCATATTCGTTGGCAGCACGAACATCAATGATCATTACATTGGCATCTTTCATATGAGCCTTAATCCAGGCTTCATCAGCAGCGATATTATTGTTGATTTCGGGCGTAAAAGTTGCTTTTTTTGCTTGTGTAGGCGCCTTTGTAAGGGGTATCCTAACTTTTTTGAAATCATCCATATTGCGAACCAAAAGTTTTACATTTTTAGCTCCCATATATTTCAATACCCAGTAAACACGACCGGCATATTTCAGGTCGCCATTATCATAAATGATCACATTGCTGGTATTCGAAATTCCGTTATCACCAAAAATTTTGGCCAGCTCTTCAGGAGATTTCAGCAAGCCTTTGGGTTCGCCTTCTTTGGCGAGGTCATTAGGTGTGATGTTCACAGCATTGCGTACATGGCTGATTTTATAATCCTTGTCGGACCGTGCAGAAACGATAACCGTATTTTTATCCTTGAGGGACTGCATGAGGTCTTTGGCAGAAATGATGTCCTGTCCAAAGCTTTGCGCACTTATAAAAATAAATGCAATTAATAGGAGAGAAGTGAATTTTTTCATTTTATTGATATTTAAACATTCTTAAAATACTATTCCTGAACGATTCAGTTATTGTTAGAATTTCACCTGCATTTGCACCTGAACGATATCATTTGGCTTATCAACACCTGCAAAATCATTCATCACATAGTTAAACTGAAGACGGGTCCAGTCGTTGAAGAAATAGTTAAAACCAAATGTATAAGAATTTTTCATGTTCTCGTCAACATCAGTATCGGGATCATAGCTTTGGTATTTTACAACCGGCTGGAAGTTCCAGGGTGTATTATAAAGCACCATAGCGAAGAAACCGCTCTTTTTAAATGTGCCGTCGGCGGGAACAATTGTTGGGTCTTCGCCACATCCACCGCCTTCGAGTTTAAAGCCATCATCCTGGCCTGCAATATATTCACCTTGAACGGTAAAATTAAATGCTTCTATGGAAATATCTGCACCATAGCGCATCAGGTCATTATCGATGCCATTGCCCAGCACTTTGCCTTTTTTGAAGCTACCGCCAATATGGATAAATTCCAAAGGAGAGACAACCAGTCGGGCGGTAATATCCTTAAAGCGGTTATTGTCCACCTGGTTCATGCCTTTACCATTTGTGAAGGCAATTTTCCAGTCAATAATATTAAAGTCGCGCTCGCCGAAGGAATAGCCTCCATAAAGCATCAAACCCAAGTCGCGGAATGGGCTGGCCAGTTCGTTAACGACCAATGAACGGTCGATCGTATGCAGCGACTGGCAAGGAGTAGAAAGTTCCAGGCCAAAAGGCTGCTTAAACTGCCCAACTGTTAAATTAGCGTAAGGAGCAAAGCGTGTCCAGGTAATAAAAGCATCGAGCAGGTAAGGGCCGTTTTTCATCGGGCTCAGCTCGGTCATTACGTAATATTTAAAATCGTAAGGGATGTTACCAACCACGCCAATACGGGCACGGTTGAAATGGAAATTACTGGTGTAAGCGCCATTAGCCTGATCGTAAGTGTATTGCGGCTGGATATAACCTACCACGCTTACGCCATCCTCTGAACTTGCTTCCATGCAACCTTGTGCCTGAACAAATGCAGGAGCAGCCAAAGCAAGTGCGATGATAAGTGCGAATATTTTTTTCATATCGATAAATTTTGTGATAAACGGATTAACGTGTTTGAAAAGGACCTCCGGCCGTAACCGGAGGATTTTTAACCATTTACAACCTTAATCGTCTGTTTGTGATTTATTGTGCAAGTGGGTAGTCTTTAATTTCGCCATCAGTAAATTTATGGCTTTCCAATGTACTGTGAATCATTCCATTGGAGCCAAACTTGAGGCTGTATGCGTCATATCCGAGAATGCGCAGGTAAGCAGTAATCATAGAAGAAGTCTGGCCGGTCCAGCAATAGGTAACCACTTTTGCAGTGCCATCGAGGTAAGCATATTCGCCGGCAGCCAAAGTGAGCGGCTGGATACGGTAAGCTGTTTTGATGTTTCCGTAATGTTCCACATCAGCTTCGGCCCAGAAGTTATTGATAAAATAGTTCGTTGGGGCATCAAGTACATCAGTAGCATTAACGCCTGCAAAACCATCAACAAGAAGTTGTGCTACGCGGTCGGCAATAATTTCCTGTGGGTCGTCAGTTACATATTCGAGTTTTGGAGCTGTGCCCACAACATTTGCAGTAATACTACCGGGAGCTGCAACCCAGTTTGCACTTCCGTCAGCGGCATCACCGATACCACCTTGCCATGCTCCGGCAGTTGCAGGGTTCCAACCGCTCATGCCCCATTTCAGCACCATTGCATCCGGATATCCGCTCATGCGCAGTGCCACAACGGCATGGCCTGCAGTTTGGCCGGTATAACAAACGACAACAATCTTTTTTCCATCGGCATTTTCTGCCTCGGCGAGTACATTGCCAAGCGTTGTATTAACTGCCCATTGGATATGTCCGGCTGAAAAATCAGTAGATTTACGGATATCCATGATATAGAAGTCATTGTTAGCATCGTCATCTGTCATAACAGTATAAACGTTTTCTGCTGATGTAATCCATGTATCAAGGATATCAGGCAAATCCATGCCATTGGCAATCATGTACGCCTTAACATCTTCGAAGCGGTCTTCTGCAGTCGGAACAGGATCGTCATTATCGTCCTTGTCGTCGTTACATGCATTCAAAAATACTAAAGCCGGAATTAATGCTAAAATCCAGAATAATTTCAATAAAGATTTCATAATACTTATGTGTTTAGTTGATAAAAAATTGGTTTTGTAAACGCTAACACTTTATTTTTGAGGGTGTAAAACTCCTCCGGATAAAAGTTAATCCGTTAATTTATAATATATAAACTATAATTTCAGCTTAACAACCTCCTGTTTCACCGCCACCATCGTGGCCCACATCTTCGAGGTTTTTTTCATACTCAAGCGGGTAATTCATTTCCCAGTTTTTCCAGCCGCCTTCGAGGTTTTTTACGTTGGTATAGCCCATCTTGCGCAGGGTTTCTGCTGCCAGGGCACCACGCTGTCCTTTTTTGCAGTAAATAATGATTTCTTCATCCTTACCGGGCATATATAAACCTGCATTGTCCCAGTAGTCCTGTTTGGCAATGCGGAATTCCAGAACACCCCTTGGAATATTCACGGCTCCGGGTATATAACCATGGTTATGTTCACTTTCGGTGCGCACATCAATAAGCACGAATGGCTCGAAATTATCGTATTTTGCTTTAAAATCGGCTACAGCAATTTCGTTGATGCCGGTTTTGGCCTGCTCAACCATTTGGTCAACACCTTCGTACGATTTTTCACAGCTGCAACCATACATCATTCCGGCTGCAATGGCAACGATAAAGAATTTAAAAATTATGCTATTTTTCATGATATTTGATTTTGAGATTGTTATTTTTGTTCGTTAATTATTTTCTCATAACGCAACTGTTTGTCCAACAGTTCTTTCTCGGCCAGTCTTCGGTCGGTTGTATCAATGATAAATCCTTCAACACCAACAACCTTACCGCCTTTCATAACCGGTGTCATTGTAAGTGTGTGGTATCCTGTGCTTCCGTCTTTGCAGAAACGTTGCACTTCGCCGTGTGGAATTGTTTCGCCCTCAAGTACTTTATTGAACGATTTTTCCAGTTCAACAAATTCTTCCTTAGTGCGGCTAAGCGAATAGTGTTTGCCCAGGATTTCATCCAGGCTATCGAATTTATAGAGCTTCAGCCAGGCTTCGTTGGCGTGCTCGTAAATTCCATCGGGATTGATACAGAAATATCCGGCTCCGGTTTTGCTCACCTTTTCACGGAAACTTGTATCCACCTTACCTACTTGTTCTTCAGCTTCATCCAGAGCTGCATCGAGGAATGTGCTCTTGTCATCACCTGCCTGCAGTTTTGATTTTGTTTTCTCAAGGTTGATCTTCATATCATCGACAATGGCGGCACGCGCATCTTCTTCGCTCATTTCTTCCCAGCCGGTAATCATGGCCTTAATAGCCGAAAGCGGTTTATGGCCTGTTGTTGTGAGATAAATGTGTGCAATAATGAAAGCCATGAGCATAAATGCACCGAGTGTATGAATGAAAGCGACCACATCGAGACCCTGCATTTCAAATCCAAGCCCGGGATAATTAAAATACAGATAAAGAAAACCGGAAATAACCTGAACCGGGATTACCAGAATCTTCAGTCCGAGATAAATCATCCTTTGCAGCGGATTGAACTTATTATAAACCAGCTTCTTGGTAGGGTGAGGCGCTCCTCTGAAAATCCCACCGATATAATAATTGAACTGTTCTTTTAAAAACCTGGTGGTTGGGATATACTGCTTCCACTCTCCGGTTGTGAAATGCCAGAATATGGCAAAAACAATCAACACCAGGAATGCCCAGCCGGCAGTGTTGTGCCAGCGCACAGCATTTTCGTATCCAAAAAGATCGTAATTTCCATGCACTTCAAATCCTGTGAGGATCAGGAAAAAAATGAGTGCGGCCTGGCCCCAATGCCAAAAGCGTTCAAATATTTTATAGATATATACTTTTTTCATGCTTGATCCTCCTATTAATTATTGTGCAAACAATTTTTTCTCATAACGATCCTCAGGAATCCGTGTACAAAGACTCCAATCAGTGCCAGGATGATTACGCCAAAGCCAAATGTATCGAGGCCGGCATAATAGTCACGCCCGGGCAGATAGAAATCAGTAAGTTTGGCAAGGCGGCCATCATTACGTGTGTGGCAATCCTTGCAGGTCAATGATTGTTCGGCCGGAGAAACCATATGGTTGAGCGGCCAGTACATCTCCGTTTCAACAAAATCGTATGATCCGCTGTATTCCTGCTCTACGTATTCCATTCCCACCTGTGCGGCTTTGTCCCAGTCAAAATCTTTCCAATAAGCTCCCTGGCCTTCGGTTGCAGCCCAAAGCTTAGGCTGGATCAAAGTCATATGCTCTGTATCATAAAGCTGTTTGCCGCGGTGTACTTTTACAGGCCATATTTTTGCAGGCTCGGTAGATTTTTGGTTTGCTCCTTTATCATTATATGAGCCATAAAGTGTATTCATCTGAACCGGCACGGTATCGATTTTATCTTCGAGCAAATGATGGTTGGCAATTCCATTGAACCAGTAATATTCCGGAACAACATGATCGTCATAAACAAAATTTCCTTTAATGGAGAGGTAGTTGTGGTTGCCATCGGCATCGTTCTCGTGCAAGGGCTTTCCATGATCGTCGAGGCGGCCGGCAGTGGACCAGTCCCAAATCATTTTAGTGCCGTTTACCTTGGCATAAATCGGGATGTGGCAGGTTTGGCAGGCAACCCGGATGTTGTGGTCGTCGAGGATCTGATCTTTGTGTGGCCTTGCTGTGTGGCACTGCTCACAAGTGGCGCGGTTATGGTTTTCGGATGAAAGCGCATAGAGTTTACCGGCCATCTGGTGCTTGTCGGTGACATGGCATTCGATACAGTCCATATCTTCACCTTCGGTGGTCATATGAACATCAACATGATAAGGCACATCTTTAAGCGCTTTATCAAGATCACCATGCTTCACATTGTTTCCGCCGCCGCCCCAGTAATGACATACGCCACAGTTTTCGCGGGTTGGGCTTCCTACACTCTGGGCAACATAGTTAAGGTCAACACTGGCTTTCGGATATCCGGCAGCACCTTTATCCTTTTCGTATGTTCCCGAATTGTCGTGGCAAACCAAACAATCAATGTTTAAAGGGTCGCTGAAATCAAAGTCTTTGTCGGCCCAGCCATAACCAATATGGCAGCGAGTACAGGTTTTTTCACTGCCGGCAATACCAATACAGAAGTTGTTGAGGATATTCTTTTTACCCAGAGCAACAACACCCCGTCCTTCGATTTCTTCTTCGCGCTCCCATTTCCAGTGCGATGTCGCCATTATTTCCTTATCACGCTCGGTATGGCAGCTCAGGCAGGCGGCTGTTACATCGTGGGCGCTGGCAAATTCCTGTTGCAGGATTTCAAATTTCGTGTGGTCAACAGATGGCTCTGTGTTTCTGTCGGCTTTCCGTACGTAATTAATAACATCAATCTGATGTATTGCCTCGGTCTGATTTTCAGCGTCTCCGTCAGGGATTTCTTCCTCCTGAGGGGCAGCCAAAAAGCCAAACAATATGGCAGAACTCAGTAAAACCAGTACGGTGAACAATAGTTTTTTCATGGTTCTATGTGGTTTGGTTATGCAATTAGTTTCTTATTAATTTTAGCCGGGAATTTTATGTGGGTTTCCCAAATTTTCCCCTTCATGTTAAATGAACATTAATTAGCTTTTAACTCATTTACAAATTTACATAGGAAATCTTCTTCATATGAAGCTTCCTGCATGCTTTAGCATACCTAATGAAATGACCTTCGTCAATAAAAAACTGATCTATGTCAGTTTTTTTTGTGATGACGCATTGTATTTTTATAAAATGAATTCCGAAAAGGTTTGTATAATTATACCCATTTAGATTTAATTTTAAACCAATATTACTGATATACAGCTGTTTGTGATTATTGTCGTGTAAATCTGTTTTTATCCTGCCGATTGAACAAAAAACAGGCTTATAGCTTAATTATTTTAATTTTGCATCATGGAATCACAACGACAAGAACGCATAGCGAGATTATTGCGCAAAGACCTCGGAGAGATACTTCAGCGCATGTCCCCGGAAGTTTTCCAAAGGGCGATGATTACTGTTACCAAGGTTTATGTAACACGTGATTTGTCCATTGCGAAAGTATATGTCAGCCTTTTTGCTGTAGAAGATAAAACTTCCATGCTTGGACTCATCAGGGAGAGGACAACAGACATCCGGTATAACCTTGCGCAGCGGGTAAAAAAGCAATTGCGCGTGGTGCCACAGCTTGAGTTTTTCATCGATGACTCACTGGATTATATCGACAAAATAGATCAATTGCTCAAAGACTAAAAGATAGCTGAAACATGAAATATGATCCGATAAAAAGAAGCCTGGGCGTATTTTTCAACCAAAGTGTTTTTCTGAGGAAACTTTTTTACCGGTTGCTTGACATCCTGCTTCTGCGCACCTGGCATGTGCATAAGGCTGTTCGCCGGCTGATTGGCACGCGAAATGAAAAACTGAAGATACTGGATGCCGGAATGGGATTTGGCCAGTATTCTTTTTGGATGGCAAGCCGAAATAAAAAGTGGAGCATCACCGGTGTGGATGTGAAAAAAGAGCAGATAGAAGACTGTTCGGTTTTCTTCAAAAAAGCAGGACTAACCAATGCCGGTTTTCATTTTGCCGATTTGACCAAATATGTTGTTGAAAATCATTATGATTTCATCCTTTCCGTTGATGTAATGGAACATATTGAAGAAGATGTGCAGGTGTTTCAAAATTTCCATGCCAGCCTGGCCGATGGCGGTGTGCTCCTGGTTTCCACGCCCAGCGATAAGGGCGGATCGGATGTGCACGAACATGAACACGAACATCATGAAAATGACGGAACGTTATCGTTTGTTGATGAGCATGTGCGCGACGGATACAATATCGATGAAATTCGGGAAAAACTGAAAACAGCAGGTTTCAGCAAAACAGAGGCGGCATATGCATACGGCAGCCCGGGGAAACTCAGCTGGAAACTCAGCATGAAATACCCTATTCTGATGCTCAATGCGAGTAAACTGTTCTTTGTGCTGATACCGTTTTATTATCTCATCACCATGCCTTTTGTGCTGGTGTTAAATTATATGGATCTTAAAGGAACGCACAAAACAGGCACCGGCCTCATCGTCAAAGCCTGGAAATAAACCAAACCTTGAAACTTTCGCTGTTCATAGCCCGACGTTACCTGATTTCAAAGAAATCCCACAATATAATTAATATTATATCAGGGGTTTCTGTGGTGGGCGTCACAGTGGGCACCATGGCGCTTATTATTGTCCTTTCTGTTTTCAATGGCATTGAATCGCTCGTTGCCGGCCTTTTCAACACCTTCGACCCCGATCTAAAAATTACGGTTGCTGAAGGAAAAACCTTTAGCCCCGATTCGGTTCACCGTGCCGAACTGGAGAAAATTCCCGGCCTGGTACTTTATATCGAAGTGCTCAGCGAAAATGCCTTGATGAAATACAAAGGCAAGCAGCATATTGTGCATGTGAAAGGCTTGAGCGAGAATTTCCAGCACCACAGCCCGATTGACAGCATGATGATTGAAGGTGAGCTGATCCTGAAAAAAGGAGAAAGGCCTTATGCCGTTATCGGAGCAGGTGTGGCTTATTACCTTAATGCCAGTGTGCGCGATTTCCTGAACCCGCTTGCTTTGTATGCGCCGCGGAAAAACAGCAGCATGGCCGGTTTGGACCAGGCGTTCAATTCAAAAAATATTTATCCCTCAGGTATTTTTGCCGTCCAGCAGGATTTTGATACACGCTATGTGCTTGTGCCCCTTGATTTTGCACAGGAACTTTTTGATTACAAAAACAGGATAACGGCCGTTGAATTACGCTTTGAGAGCGAAAAGGAAGCCGCAGAAGCTCAGAAAACGGTGAAAGAAATTCTGGGAGAAAACTATTTGGTGCAAAATCGTTTTGAACAACAAAATGAACTCTACCGCATCATGAAAGCCGAAAAATGGGCAATTTTCATGATACTGACTTTTATTTTAATCATTGCCACCTTCAATGTTATCGGCTCGCTGGGCATGTTGATGATCGAAAAAAAGAAAGATGCCTCAGTGCTCAGCAGTATGGGTGCAAACCTGAAAACCATTCGCCGTATTTTCCTATACGAAGGTATGCTGATATCCCTGAGCGGAGCTGTTGGCGGACTCTTGCTCGGCGGATTTTTGTGCTGGTTGCAGCAAAGCTTTGGTTTGATACCCATGCAGGTTTCGGGCGGCAGCTTTATTGTGGATGCTTATCCGGTTGAAATGCAGTTGTTTGATTTTATTTTGGTCTTTTGTACCGTAGTGCTGATCGGATATCTTGCCGCACTTTTGCCCATTCGCCAGATAAACAAATCTTATCTGCGCCAGAAATTATAAATCAGCTTAACTCAAATTCTGAAATAAGCCTGCAAGTTGGGTGCGGTTTTTTACCCCGGTTTTCCGATAAATGTTGGAGTTATGATCGCGTACGGTTATTGGCGAAATAAACAGCTCTTCCGCAATTTCTTTATTGGTTTTTCCTTTGCAGATCAACAAAACTACTTCCTGCTCGCGCGGGCTGATACCGTATTTTTCAAATAAATCTTGCAGCGAATTGATATCCCCCTTATTTAAAAAATCATTCGTTTTTAACATTCTTCCGAGAATAAAAATATTCGCCAGGTTAAAGAGTGTATCGGTAATGCCCAGCCCAAGCATCTGTAAATCTTCATGAATGCGTTGATAAGGCGTGTTTATCAATCGGAGGACAAGCGTCAAAATCGCATAAAACAAAATCATCCAGGCAAAACCCAGCGTATAATCTTCTCTGAAAACAAGATTGTCCGGTTTCTTTAGCAGCATTTGTAATGCAAGATAAATCATGGAAAGGAAGAGCAAAAAATGCACACTAAATATCAGCCAGGGCCCCAGTACATTTGCTAGATTAATTGGTTTGTCCAAAAAAATCAAAAAGCTGAAAAGCAAAAAATAAGCGAGCGGATATCCGTAAAAACGCCATGAAAATTTCCTGCTGCGGTATATTTGCGCCAACTGAACTGATTTGGCCGTCATAAAAAGGCGCACAGGGGCAAGGAAAAAAATAAGCTGCAAAAATGGATTCCTCAGGCTCTCATCATAGGCTTCGGAAGACATTATCGTTTTAAAAAAGGCTTCCAAAACATGGATGAAAACCAGAAAATTGATCCCGGCAAGCAAAACCATATAAACCAATAAAAATTTTTGCCTGCTTTTTTTGTATTGCGACAGGCAAATATAGAGCGCCACAAACCCAAGTCCAAGGCCAATAAACTGAAGAAAGTGAGCTAAACCAATCATTATCAGTATCCTATAAATGTAGGGTTATATAAATTACTACAAATATAGGATTTTATGCCAATGCCTTAGCCCCTATTTTTGCCACCGAACCACGTCTGTCACTAAAATGGATTTCGCAATGCGCGCTTCCAATGCTGGTGAGCACAAAAGCAGGTGGTGCAGGATTGTTTGAGCTAATCGGAGTCGTAGTAGTGTCTATTATTTTGTGGGTAATTTATTTGATGAAAAGTGGCAGAATTAAGAATTGGATTTTACTTAATTGACGAAAAGAAAATTACATTATGATTATTCACTTACTCAAAACTGCCTTTCGGTTTTTGTACAGAAACCGGATCAATACACTGATCAATGTGCTCGGCCTGGCCATCAGCATTGCAGTGTTTATTTTCATTGTTCGCTATGTGCAATATCAGTTGAACACCGATTCGAGCCATGTGCATGCTGACCGGATTTACCGGCTCGAATATGTTGGTTTTTCTACAGCTTGCTCTGCGGGCATTAAAGACCTGGCAGAGCAGTCCGGGCCGGAAGTCATCCGGGCCGTGCGCTATTATCCCAACAAAGATGTGCAGCTCGATTATGGAGAAAAAGCCAAGACAAGTCTTAAAAGCATGAAAGTTGACGATATCCTTTGGGCCGACTCCCCTACTCATACTTCAAAACCTCGGCCGGATTGATCCTGCTGGATTTGTAGCCCTGATGCATTACACTGGCTAAAGCAATTAATGTACTGACCACAAGTGTAAAGATAAAATATTTCGGACTGAGGGCGATACGGTAATGATATAGCTCCAACCAGTTTTTCATTAAGTACCAGCTCAGGGGCAAAGCAATGGCATTTGCTATGAGCACGCGCATCAGAAACTGGCGCAAAAAAAGCATATGCACCTGTCCGCTGCTGGCGCCCATAACCTGTCGTATGGCCGATTCGCGCAGGCGCAGCCGGCCGATAAACAATGCCAGGCCAAACAATCCAATGGCTGCTATAAAAACCGCCAGACCGGAAAACAAACCCACCAGACGGCTTTGCTGCCGCTCCCTTTGGTATAAATGCTCATTGAAATCAACAGGACGCATCAGCTCAAAGAGCTCATCGGGAAGCATTTCGTCCCAAAGTTTTTGCAAATCCTCTTTAATCCTCCGTGGATCGCCCTTATAGCGCAAACTGATGTACTCAAAAGCCGTTTCGGGATTCCATTCCGGCAAAGGACTGATTATCAATGGCTCAATTTTATTATGCGCCGAAGTATGCACAAAATCCTTCAAAACGCCACAAACGCGCATATCCACGCCATTGCGTTTTATGATTTTCCCGATGGGATTGTCCCAGCCAAATTCCTGTGCAGCGGCCTGATTGATCAATATACTTTTGCCATCATTATTATCCGGAAATATCTGCCCGGCTACCAAAGGAACATTTAATGTGTTTAGATATTCTTTATGCGCATTGATCACAAACATCATTTGCACATCTTGCACGCCTTCGGGAAAAAATCCATACAAAGAGCCGCCCATACCGGGCACTCCGGAACTGCTGCCTACATGTGTGACACCACTAATGTTGCGCACATTATCGCAAATAATATCGTGCATCTTTTTTGATTCATCATTGCGTAGCTGTAGAATATACATTTGACTACCATCAAAACCTGTATCAAAACTTTGCAAAAAACGCAACTGCCCCTGCATGATAAGCGTAC
Source organism: Bacteroidales bacterium (assembly GCA_963662905.2). Lineage (GTDB taxonomy): Bacteria > Bacteroidota > Bacteroidia > Bacteroidales > WRLA01. The sequence goes on from CAXXFD010000001.1 coordinate 354,679, forward strand.
AGCAAATCAATACACTGGCAATGAAAAACTGTAAAACAACCAACAAATTCCGAATAGCGTTATTCCCATTTCCTTTTTGAGTTCTTCCAAAGGCTTCGAGCGGATTGGTGGTTGCAATGAAGCGCGCAGGATACAAACCGCCCAGCAGCCCGGCAATAATTGCAATCAAAAATGTCGCAATAATGCTGAGCATGGCCTGATGGCCGTACAACCCGATATTCAGGTTGGTCAGGCGGCTGATCCAGGGCTGAAAAACCTCGCCCAGAATCAAAGCCAGCGGAAAAGCCAGCAAAGCCATCATCATGGATTCGGTCAAATGCTGCCGCATGAGGTTGCCATTGTAAGCACCCAGCACTTTGCGGATGCCGGCTTCTTTCCTGCGTTTTGTAAACAGCGCTGTGCTCAGATTCGTAAAATTAATTACAGCCAGCAGCAATATGCTGAGCGCAATCAACGAAACAATCCATATTTTTTGGTATCCGTCGCTTTTATCGGCCAGTTTCCCCAAATGGACATCTTCGAGCGGAATAGGATTCAGGTGCATCTGGATGCCATAATTGCGGTATTCGGCATTGATATGACGTTCCATAAAATCGGGGAAAGCTTCGGAGAGTTTATTTAAATCCGCTTCGGGATGCAGGCGCACATAAGTCAAAAATCCCCAGCCGCCATTCCAGCCCAAACCCATACGCTTCATCGTTTTCAGGCTTTCAAAGGAAACTACGGCCTGTGGCCTGATGGTGGAATTTGTGGGCGCATCGGCCATAATGCCTCTGATCAGGAAGGTGTGCTCATTGTTCAGTTTTATACTTTCTCCTATGATATCGCTTTCATTACGAAAAAGCCGCTTGGCCATGCTTTCGGAGAGCACGATGCTGTAAGGTTCTTTCAGGCATTCAGCCGGATTTCCCTCTTTCAGGTCAAAGCTGAACATCCGGAAAAAGGAGCTGTCGGCATAAGCATAGTCTCCGGTTTCCACCACCTGGTCGCCATGGCTGAACAACTCCCCGCCGGTCATATTCACGCGGCACATACATTCTACATCGGGGAATTCATCGGGCAAAGATGCGCCCAAACCGGAAGAAGCAGTCGGAACCATACTTTCCGAACCTTCGCGTTCCACGATCAAATTCATCAGATATGTGCGTTCAGCTCCTTTATGAAAACTGTCGAAACTGGTTTCCTGAAGCACATACTGGAAAATCAGGCTAAAGGCTGCCAGCCCCAGCGCCAGGCCAAAAAGGTTGATGATGCTGTAGGTTTTGTTTCGTTGGAAGAAACGAATTGCCGTGATTAAATTACTTTTCCACATAATATTTTTGTTTATTCAAAGCGTAACGCATCGGCCGGGTTGGCTTGCGCAGCTCTGTACGATTGATAACCAATTGAAATATAAGTTATTGCGATGGATGCCAAAAGGCTGATCACATAAATGCTCCAGGGAATGGCTATGCGGTATTCAAAACCCTCGAGCCAGCGCATACTGAAATAGTAGGCAAAAGGCCATGCAATCAGGTTCGCCAGAACCACCAGCATGATATACTCGCGGGTATAAGTATAAATAATCTGGAAAACCGATGCACCAAAGGTTTTACGGATGCCAATGGCCCGCGTTTGCTGTACCAACACAAAGCTGATAATACCGTATATCCCCAGAACTGCAATAATTACGGCAATCAGCATAAAACTCAGGATAATATGTTTCATGCGCTGGTCTTCGCCATAATAGGTGTTCAGGTAATTTTCCAGTGATTCGGAGGAGATAATGTAGCCCGGAAACATATTTTCCAGCAATTGGGTTACTGATTCATCCACTATTTTGCCCTTGCCGGTATGGTGCTTCACAATAAGCTTATCCGAATAGAAAGGCATGTGCAATAGGGCAATAGGACTAATTTTTGCCCGGAGGGAGGAAGAATGGAAATCATTGACAATCCCAACAATCCGCGCATTGAACCTGCTGATGCGGATAATTTCACCCAGGCTTTCCTCTCCGACGGGCATGCCGGCTTTTTTCAGAAAGGTTTCATTGACCAGGATTTCGACAATGCTGTCATTTTCGTTTTGATAATAAAACCAGCGTCCAAAAAGGACATTAATGCCGAAAGCATTTTTATAGGCCGTATCAACCAGTTTTAAATAAACATGGAAATCATTGTTATTCAGTTCATCACCAGTACGGAAATGCGTGCCCATATTTGCTGATGAAGAAGGAGCCCCAAACGATATGCTCACATTTCGGATATTGGGGTCCTGAGCCAGCTCGGCATATAGATGATCCTGATCTTCGGTGCTGTTTCCCGGCAACTGATAAATAATTGTGTTTTCTTTTTCAAAACCGAGGTCTTTGGAGTGGATAAAACTGATCTGCTTGCTTATAGTGAGCACATTAATAACAAGAGCGCTTGTAATGGCAAACTGAACGACAATCAGAGCCTTGCGCAGGTCAAACTTATTGGCCCTGCCGCTGCGCAAATTGTTTTTCAGGCAATCAATGGGCGCAAAACGGCTCATCATCCAGCCCGGATAAAGCCCTGTAAGCAAACTGGCAGCAATCCATACAGAAAATAATATCAAAAGGATCGCCGGGTCATCATAAATACTGACCGCACCTTTGGCCATGATGAGACGATTGAAAACCGGCAGGAGTATCTCCGAGAGGATCAGCCCAAAAACAATACTGATCAGCACAATTACCGATGTCTCGCTTATAAAACCGGCAATGATGCCTTTTCTTCCGGAGCCCAGAACACGCCGGATACCCGCTTCTTTTGAGCGTTTGACCAATTGTGCCGTACTGAGGTTTATAAAATTGAAACAGGCCGCAAGCAATATCAAAACACCAATCCAGACCAGATTATTTAATGCAGAACGTTTTACCGCATAATTGTTGGGTATGTCCACATATTTCGATTGAAAATGCATTTGCGAAAGCGGCTGAAGCTCATAAGTCATTTCACTTCTGCGCCTGTTACTGCTTTTCTTTACAGCTAAAGCAATGGCTTCTTCTATCATTTGTAAATTTACTCCTTGCGGTATATTGATAAAGACATTCATTCCGCTCATGGTTAAATCCCATTTTTTGTAATCCATGCCTCCAATACTGTCGGGAAGGGCGTCCAGCGACATAATCATGCTGTACGGCATACTCGAATTCACTTTTGGGGAAGCCACTACCCCACTCACAATCATGTTCCTTCCCCGGCCTACTTCTATGCTCATGCCCAAAGGGTTTTCATTCCCAAAGTATTTGCGCGCAAGGCTGTCCGTTAAAACAACTTGCCCTCCTTCCCTAAGTGCGGTTTCAGGATTGCCTTGCAGCCATTTCAGCGGGAAAAAATCCTCAAAAAGGCTGTCGGTATAAAGCAGGTTCTCTTCCCGGAAGGATTTTTCACCAATAAAAACATCTTCGATATAGCGGTTGTAAATCTGCATAATGGGATAATCGGGAAGATCTAGGCGCAAGGCACGTGCCATGGGAAAAGGCGTACAGGATTCATAATTCTTATTTTGTGCATGATGTGTTATACCACAAACCCTGTAAATATTTCTATATCCGGGGACATCCCGGTCGTAACTCAGCTCGTAACGTACATAAAGGCTTATCAGGATGAACGCGGCCATACCAATAGCCATCCCAAAAATATTGATCAGGGTATAACTCTTTTGTCGTTTGGCTTTTCGCCAGCTTATGAGGAAGAAATTTCGGAACATGATATATATTTTGTCAGCAAAACTGAAATAATTGTGCCCTCCATACTAATATTCTTAAAATAAGCCTGTTAGGTTGATGACATTTTAGAATTATTGTTTTTAGTGTTTCAGTTTGAAACAAAATACTGTTTCATGGCGGAACAATTGCTTACCTTAGCGAAAAAAGCACAATGGCAAAAGACGGAAATATCCTCATTATTGATGATGATGAAGGCATACTGGCAACATCGCGCGTAATCTTGCGCCATCATTTTAAAAATCTGGTTTGCCTTACCCATCCCGATTTGGTTTCAGGGCTCGATGATTTTGCTTCTTTTGATGTGGTGATGCTCGACATGAATTTCCGTCCGGGCGCTACCAGCGGCTCAGAAGGCATGGAGGCGCTCAGAAAGCTGCTGTCGATAAACCCTGCAGCACACATTGTGATGATCACGGCTTATGCCGATATTCACCTCGCAGTGCACGCCATGAAGGAAGGGGCAGTGGATTTCATCGTAAAACCCTGGGACAATGAACGCTTGCTGGCTACGGTTCGCTCCGTTTTCCGCCTGAGCAAATCGCGCAGAAAAGTACAGGAACTGGAGCAAAAGCAAAAAAACCTGAATCAGGCCATCAATTATCATGGCGGCAAGCTGATTGGCGATTCGACTTCCATGAAGGATTTGAAAAATATGATTGCACGTGTAGGGCAAACCGATGCCAATATTTTGGTGCTTGGCGAAAACGGAAGCGGAAAAGAGCTTGTGGCGCGTGAAATCCACCGGCTTTCCCATCGCTCGGAAAAAGCTTTTGTGGCCGTAGATCTGGGCGCCATTCCCGAAAGTTTGTTTGAATCCGAACTTTTTGGCTATGTAAAAGGCGCTTTCACCGATGCCGCCGAAGATAAAGCCGGACGCTTTGAAATGGCGGATGGGGGCACGCTTTTTCTCGATGAAATCGGCAACCTGGATTTGAAACTTCAGTCCAAATTACTGAGTGTTTTGCAAAACAGGGAAGTGTTCCGGCTGGGCAGCAACAAGGCCATTCCTCTGGATGTGCGCCTGCTTTGTGCCACTAATATGCCTTTACGCACAATGGTGGGCGATGGCCGTTTCCGCGAAGATTTGCTCTACCGTATCAATACTTTGGAGATTAATGTGCCGCCACTGCGCGACCGCATCGAAGATTTACCTCAACTGCTGGATTATTTCATAGCGCAATATGCCACACGATATGCCAAAAATGTGAAAGGCGTTCAGGCTGCTGCTTTGTCGCGCTTAAAGCGATATCGCTGGCCGGGCAATATCCGTGAACTGCGCCACCTGTCCGAAAGGGCCGTAATCTTGTCCGAAGGAACTATGCTGCAATCCACCGATTTTGCCCTGCACGAGGATGTGGTCCGTGATGCCCCTCCGGTGCTTAATCTGGAAAAGCTGGAAAAAACCGCCATCGCGGCAGCCATTGAAAAACATCAGGGCAATTTGAGCAATGCTGCAAAAGAACTGGGACTGGGACGTACGACCCTCTACCGAAAAATGGAAAAATATGGCCTCTAAATCCAATTCCATACGCATTTATTTGCGCATCAGCCTTATTGCTGTGATGTTGCTGGGCTTTTCGTTCAGCCTGGCCCAGGACAAATGGTATGTGACTGGTGGTGCATTTCTGCTGGCGGCCATACTTTTGAGTGTTGAATTGGCCACTTATACGCGCAAACATCTGCGCGAGCTTCAAAACCTGCTCGAGGCCATCAGGCAAAATGCCTATAACGACCAATATGTGCCCGAAAGCAATGATCCGCTGTACCGTTCGGCTTTTGCCGGAATTTTGGAGGAAATGAAAAACGCACGCATTGAGAAGCAAAGCCATTACGAATACCTGCAACAGGTGATCAGCCATGCGCGTGTTGCGATGATCTGTTTTGATGAAAAGCAGCAGATCGACCTTTTTAATGCGGAGGCAGAACAATTGCTGGGCATGAGCAAGCCCGATAACCTACGCCAGCTGAATCGTGCCGGAAGCGGCCTGGAAGAGCTGATGTTGCGCATTCGCGAAAGCGGGAAAGAGCATTATCGGCTCAATCGTGGCGGAATGCCTGTGCCACTGGTGCTCTATGCCGGACGTTTCCGGATTTTGCAAAAGGAATACTGCCTGGTAAGCCTGCACGATATTAAATCAGAAATGGAAGCCCAGGAAACCGAATCATGGAAAAAGCTGATCCGTGTGCTGACCCACGAAATCATGAATTCGGTTACGCCCGTAAAATCCCTGACCTCCGCCCTGCGACAAAATATTGAAAAGCATCCGGATATTGTAAAAAATTCGGAAGAAGGGGCAGAATTAGCCGAAGGCTTACAGATTATCGAAGAACGGAGCAATGGGCTTTTGCGTTTTGTAGATCTCTACCGCAGCATCACCCGACTGCCCGAACCCGAATGGACAGAGTTTAAAGTGCACGACATCCTGAAAAATATTATGGTGCTGATGAAACCCGGCTTAGAGGCATGTAATATTGGACTGGAAATCAGTTATGATGCAAAAATTCCCAAGCTTGTTGCCGATTACGATATGATCCAACAGGTGCTGATCAACCTTTTGCAAAATGCCAGCGAAGCCCTGGCCGGACAGGAAAATGCGCAAATAAAACTCCATGCCGGCAGCCGGAAAGGCCGCGCTTTTATTTCGGTAAGCGACAATGGCTCCGGTGTGCGCAGCGAAGATGAAGAAATGATTTTTATTCCTTTCTTCACCACCCGCAAAAACGGAAACGGCATTGGCCTGAGCCTCTCCCGCCAGATTATGCAGCTCCACAAAGGAAGCCTTTCTTTCGAAAATTTACCTCAAGGAGGCGCGCGCTTTGTGCTGCAGTTTTGATGTGGTTTCCTTTTATTGTGTCACCCGATACTCCACCGACTCCTTGCTTTCAATTTCAAAAGCTTTCGGAAAAATGATTTGATCTTTATTACTTTTTATCGATTGGGACCTAAAATCATCATGCATTCTTAGTATTTAAAAAAACATTCTTCGCGATATAAAAGCCTATTATTTATCATCCGTTCACCAACAATTTATTCTATATTTGTACCACAAAAGTGAATTTGCAGGTAAAATAGCATTTTAATCCTTTGCGCAATTTCATTCATAAATTATTGATTTTGGAATTAGGAAATGGATAATTAGTTGTTATACAATGGATTATACAAATCAAAAAAGCAGAAGCCTGTTCTTTAACGAGAAAGGTAAAGTGCATCAGGCATTTGTTGATACAATTATATATATCGAATGTACTGGAAGTATAACCTCTATACACCTCCTTGATCAAAACAAATGCATTCATTGTTGTGAACCACTAAAAGATATCGAGGAACGTTTAGATGGGCTTAATTTTTATAGGATCAATAGAAATACTTTGCTCAATCTGAGATATTTCTCAAAATTTGTATCCGGAAAAAAAAGAATTATTCAAATTCTTAATGGTGAAGAATTAAAAGTTTCCAGAAGGCGCTGGCAAGAAATCCGAAATATACTAAACCAGAGGACCGCTCATTTATAAAAACGAACCGTTCATCCCATAAAAAATACCGTTTATCAAATAAAACGACCATTTGATATTTGCATGGATATTATCCGGTATATTTGTTGCAACTATTTAATGACGTCATAATGAATAGTAAGTGATAAGGGTGAAGCCACTATAAATGCAGCCCAATTTTTAATTACTCTATTATGAAAAACATATCTAATTTTTTTACGAGATGCATAATTGCACTACTTATCTCAACTTTTGTTTGTTCTTGCAATAACAGCAAAGATGGCGAGATATGCAATACATGTGCACAAAAACCCAATGGCAAGAAAGCTATGAAGATGGCGTTTCCGAATGATGAGTTATCATTCACCTTCAATTACTATTTTGGCAATAATAATCAGGACACGCACTTTGAGTTTGGGGACTGTGCTCTTCCGTCTGATGAGTTTTCAAAATTAAAATCTTCAATAAGTTACTTATCCAAACAAGAGTTGGATCCATATGTCATTGTCTTATATTTTGATAGGTTATTGTCCTATGAAATGAACCCCAAGTTATCAGATTTAAAAGGTTTTAGTGTATATACACATAAAAAAAAGAGAACTTATCACAAATTGTTCGCGAATGAGAACGGTATATTTAAGGAGCTTAAAGGATTCTCTGCCGAAGTTTCTTCAATTCATACCAACCACCTCTCAACTATTCTACATAAGGTACTTACTACTGCTATTGAAGAAGAAAAATCTTTTTTGATCTTAGGGGACAAAAACTATATTGGCAATTTCCCCACTGGCAAAAGGGATGAATTAGGATTTCTACTCAAAAACTTGACATTAAACCAAACTGGTGGGTTTAAAGATGTTCCCCAGCCACCAACAGAGACCTGTGGGCCAGGATGTAGTACCAATCCCCCAAACTCATATTGCGTGTGGGAATATGGACATACATGCAAGATGCCTCCACTGTGTCCAGAGAGTATTGCAATACCAATTGTCCAATATGCAACAAATGTCCCAGATACATTATATATGGCTTTCGATACAACTCTACATTATACTTTTAGGGACTATTTTCTATATGATTATTCATTAGGGCAAAAATATATTTCCTATTATTATGAGATCTCCGAATTTCTAGGTGAGGATATCCCTACAGGATTATTAATTCAGACGGCATACAATGCTTATGGGGTTAATGAGGCAATTAGTAAACTTTTAGACCCCTCAAATAATGGCACTGCCATCGTTTTTGACAGTACTTTAGTCGATAATTTAATTGATTTGGTGAATGACTATAAGAATTTATATAGTAACGCAACATATCACCAGTATTTGGATGATGTTATTTCTGATCTTAATACCTTTGAAGGGAAGACTGTGAATGAATTAATAGCATATATAGAATCTATTTAATTAAAAAAAATAATAGTAACTTTCATTTATAAATTTGTGCAAATATTTTTATGATAAATATTTTGTGATTGATATGCCCATTGCAAAGCAATGGGTTTTCTGCTATACTTCTTTTTTGGGTTCTACTCGGAATTCCGTGGAAACCTTTAAAGTATTCAAAGGTTGGAATACAGTTTTAAATACCTATCAAAATTTAGAGAACTAATCCGGGAAAGTTTAAAACTTTGGAAAGCTAAACCTACAATTCTACCTCAATTTTTATTACCCACAAAAAACCGAGTAGAACCCTTTTTTTTAAGAGAATAGCTAGCTCAGTATATAAATTTGAACCGTTCATCCCATAAAAAATACCGTTTATCAAATAAAACGACCATTTGAATAAAATCTTAATATGAATACATACCTTTGTTTTTGTATTATTATGCTAAGATATGAACCATTCATTTAGATATAAAGTCCGACAGCCTGTTTTAAAATGGAGTTATGCTTTCAATTACCATAGAATGTGGCGGGATTTATTAACTGTAATTCAATGTTTGGCTTTTGCGTTTTATCAAGATATTACCGTTATTAAATAAACAGATGAAACTAAAAATTTTTTTTATTTTATTATGTCTCATTTTCTTGAAGACTGCAATTTGCCAGAACCAAGCGAATGTAAATGTATTTATCCAATTATTAGACGCCAAAACGGGTTCTGTAATTACTGATGCAAACGTAATAAGCAATAATTCATCTATTGGGGTTTCGAGTACGGAAACAGGTTTATGTGAACTCATGCTTAAGTCTTTTCCAGCTTCTCTGACAGTTACTCATATCTCATATATTAATAAAAAAATAAATGTTGCAAGGCCTGGAAATGACACACTCATTGTGCTTCTTGAACCAAAAGTATCTGATCTCGATGAAGTGAATATCGTAGCCAAACCCAAAACAACAGTTTTTCCTGGTGATTTTGCTGTGATGGATTTTGAGATTTCCAACGGTTTGATATTCGGTGTGGGAAGTTATATTAACGACACAAAAAACCTGAAGCTCCTAATATTAAATAACTCTCTTGAAGCAGAGGGCTCAATTAACTTACCCGATACGATCAAAGCTGTGGGTATATTCAAAGATTGCCTGGAAAACTGCCATATATTAACAGAGAAGGCCGCATACCAATTTATTAAAATGGATACTGTTTGGCTAATTTACGATAGATGTGAGATCAATAAATTTCATGATTTAATGGATGATTGTCTATTTCAAGTTCAAAACAAACTAATTTTCAAACGAGTTTCAAATGAAGGCTTTTCTCAGTCATTTTATGCTATTGACAGGATAAAAAAAACTATTACACAGCTAATACATAATAATGATTGGGAAAGACTAAAGCTTCTTACTAATGAAGTCGATTTATTATACTTATCTCAAAGCAGAGATATGGACGCTCTTGTTCGCTTTGAGAAAAACATAATGTATCGACCCTACAATGATACCCTGATAAAATTGGGTGATACTATATTCCATATTAGTTGCAAAGACAGCATGATTAACTATATATCGGGGCAAGATCTAAGCATAATAGGAAACACTGTTCTTGATAAAAGTATAACATCATCTATCTGGAACGATGTATACTATGTTGATGAACCGTAAGCCTTCAGCAAAAGGCATATTGCACAAGCTTTTAAAGCTCCCTTACTTTGCTGCAAAAAAGCAATATGCAAAAAGAACAAAGAAGAGCAGAGATGAAAGCGCTGGTGGATCAATGGCATACCAGTGGCCAAAGCAAAAGATCCTTTGCCGAATCACACAAAATCTGCTATCACACTTTCCTTTATTGGTATCATAAATTTGAACAGGAAGAAAGCTTGCCTGATGGCCATGGTTTCATTGAGCTTTCCGGGACTCCAGCTGCAGGGATTATCATCCGCTATCCCAATGGTATCGAGCTCAACCTGCCGGGCAATGCGCCCTTGCCCTATCTCAAATCGCTCACCGGCCAATAATGTTCAGCTTAACTGCCAGCCGCTATTACCTGTACCGCCAGCCCACCGATATGCGCAAGAGCTTTGACGGGCTTTATGGCATTGTGCGCAACAAACTGGACAAAAACCCGATGAGCGGTGATGTTTTCCTGTTCATCAACAAAAAGCGCGACCGCATAAAATTATTGCGCTGGGAAAGCGGAGGTTTTGTGCTGTTCTATAAAAGGCTCGAAAAAGGCACTTTTCACCTGCCGGACACATCTGCTGTGCACGCCTCCCACCAGCTGATCGACTACCCTGAACTTGTAATGATAATCAATGGTATTTCCATGAAAAATGCAAGGAAATACCCACGTTTTTTCCCACATGAAAATGTTGGTAAATAGCACTTAAAATATAGTCAGACAAGAGGTTACTTCCGTATCTTTGCCTCATGGCAAGTCAGGAAAATATAACTATATCAAAAGCGGAATATGATGCAATGCAACAGAAGATATTCCTGCTTCAGCATGAACTTGTCCAGTTGAGGCGTGCGATCTATGGAGCCAAAAGCGAACGGCATATCGCAGCAGACCCCAACCAGGGCGTGCTCTTCGACGTGCCTGCACAGGAGAAAGAACCGGAAAAGGAGCAGATCAGCTATACGCGCAATAAAAAGCAGTCCAAAAAACAGCCCGTGCGCTTAGAACTGCCCGCCCACCTGCCGCGCCATGAAATTATCATCGAACCCCAAAACCTGCCCGAAGGCGCCCATAGGGTCAACGTAAAAATCACCGAAGTACTTGATTATGTGCCCGGTACTTTTCGTGTGATCCGTTATATACGCCCTTACTATGCCGTAGCAGGCCAGGACGAAAGCACCCAAATGATCTGCGCAGAACTGCCTTCACGCGCCTTGCCCAAAAGCAATGCCTCAGAAGGCCTGATCTCTTATGTGACTGTCAGCAAATTTGTTGACCACCTGCCTTTCTACCGCCTTGTCAAGATGTTCAAGCGCCTGGGGATCGAAATAGCCGAATCAACAATAAACGGTTGGTTTAGCGGGGTTTGCAGATTGCTTGAACCGCTTTACGATGCCCTGAAAAAAGAAATCATGAGGACCGATTACCTGATGGCAGACGAAACGCCCATAAAGGTATTGACCAAAGACAAGCCCGGGGCATCGCACAAAGGGTATCATTGGGTTTATTACGACCCGCTTAAAAAACTGGCCCTGTTCGATTACCGGAAAGGCCGCGGACGGGAAGGCCCGGATGAGATGCTGGAAAACTATAGTGGATATTTGCAAACCGATGGCTACACAGCTTACGACAACCTAAAAAACAAAGCCGAAATCACCCAATTGGCCTGCATGGCGCATGCACGCAGGTATTTTGAGAAAGCCAAGGACAATGATGCTGCACGCAGTGAATATGCGCTGGGGCAGATAAGAAAACTGTATGCCATTGAACGTCAGGCAAGTGAGCAAGAACTGCAGCCGGAGGAGGTCAAAGCATTGCGGCAAAAGGAATCACTGCCCATATTGAACGAAATGGAAAGCTGGCTTAAGGAAGAAGTTTATAAAGTAGCGCCCAAAAGCGCAATCGGCAAAGCCATAGCTTACAGCCTGAAATTATGGGGGCGCCTGATCCGTTATATTGAAGACGGAAGGCTGCGCATTGACAACAACCTGGTTGAAAACAGCATCAGGCCGGTAGCAATAGGCCGCAAGAATTACCTGTTTGCCGGTTCGCACAATGCAGCCCAGCACGCGGCTATGATCTACTCCTTTTTTGCCAGCTGCAAAATCCAAAACGTAGAACCCTTTGAGTGGCTCAAGCAAACATTAGGAAAAATCCAGGAACACCCAGCCAACCAGCTCCACCAACTTCTGCCCGGACAGCTTTAAAACATTATCCGGTTATATGCAAGATGCTGTTTGCCGTAGGCTTACGATGAACCAGCAAAGAAAATATACCTCATTCATCACCGCAAGCTCAAGGAGTTCGATCCATTGTCAGGGAAAATCTCACTAAAAAAGAAAGTCCGCTTTGCAGACAAGATAATTATAGATAAAGGCTACATTTATTATTTGTATAAAGACAGCAGGGCTTATAATTCTTATAAAAAAGTAATCAGGGAGCTACTAGAATGAAGCATATTTGCATATAGTACACATAATTGGCTATTTCGGGCAAAATTAGCCGAAGGCTTACAGATTATCGAAGAACGGAGCAATGGGCTTTTGCGTTTTGTAGATCTCTACCGCAGCATCACCCGCCTGCCCGAACCCGAATGGACAGAGTTTAAAGTGCACGACATCCTGAAAAATATTGTGGTGCTGATGAAACCCGGCTTAGAGGCAAGTAAGATTGGACTGGAAATCAGTTATGATGCAAAAATTCCCAAGCTTGTTGCCGATTACGATATGATCCAACAGGTGCTGATCAACCTTTTGCAAAATGCCAGCGAAGCCCTGGCCGGACAGGATAACGCGCAAATAAAACTCCATGCCGGCAGCCGGAAAGGCCGCGCTTTTATTTCCGTAAACGACAATGGCCCCGGTGTGCGCAGCGAAGATGAAGAAATGATTTTTATTCCTTTCTTCATCACCCGCAAAAACGGAAACGGCATTGGCCTGAGCCTCTCCCGACAGATTATGCAGCTCCACAAAGGAAGCCTTTCTTTCGAAAATTTACCTCAAGGAGGCGCGCGCTTTGTGCTGCAGTTTTGATGAGGTTTCCATTTTATGGTGACTCCCAATGCATAACGGATGCCTTGCTGTTAGGGCTGGTTTATAAATGGATTGGTTTTATACATACGGATAATGGTTAGTGATTTTAACATTCCGAAACGCAAAAAATTATCTCCATTTATCGCAAAACCATAATTTTTTCCGTGTTCAACAATTCAATTGTTTTATTGCAAGCGCTAAGTATATGAAAAGTAGGCGATTTCTAAGCACCAAATTATCGGTTAAGCACAAAGTTTGATACGGGCCGAAACCCTTGATTTTATTACTATTCCGTCTGTTTTTTATATTCATTGTTCTCTGCTGGCTCTATTTTTTACTTGAATTCAATGTTTACGTCACTATATTTTGATAATAATCTAGGCAATGTCATTACTTCAATATCAAGAATTTTACAAATTGCTGGAATTTTCTTAAATGCTTTGTGGTCATTAGCAGTTTCAGATTCTTCAGTAACTATTACAATCTCTATTTCTCTATTATTGTGCTTTTCATTAAGAGCTAATAAAATCATTCTTGCATCAGCTGAATTTAAGAATTCTTTCTTTCGTTGTTCAAATTCTGGTTCTGTCAACCTTCGTGAAATTGGGGTTCTAAAATTATCATCCACCATATTGTAAAATTTCTTTGTTGACGGTGGCAAAATTTCTTTGGTTTTATAGGGGATTTTATACTTTTTCTTAAAGTCTTTATCTGTTAAATATGTTAATGACTTAACAACTAGTTGCTTAGAAGTAAATTCACATTCTTTTAGAACTTCATCAATAACGACAATTCCGCCATTTTCGATTTCTTGCTTGATGAAATCAAATAATTTATTGTTAGTGTCAAATGGCAAGTAATAACGAACCAAGGACAAAAGTGAACTTGTATCTATTATTACTTTCATTGAATGTATTTATCTAGTTTTTCGGGTTTAATATTTAGTTTCTTACAAACTTCATATTCGTTTAAAACACCTTCATAAAATGCTGTTTGAATTGTTGAAACAAACAATGGAGAAGATATTGGCTTTGCAACAGAACCTGTTTGCTTAATTCCTTGCTCCTTCAATAATTGCTTTTCTCTTTCCTTTTCTTCTTGTCTCTTTTTAAAGATTTCATCAAATTCAGATTTTACATTTGCATAATCATAATTGGAAATTTTATTATCGAATAATAATCTTGTGAATAAAGCAATTTGGCTCAGGTGAGTGTTATCTGAGACTGTTTTTATTAACTCAAAATGGTAATCGTTGTTTGACGAAGCTATATCCAATGATTTCATTGTACCGGCATAATCTCCAATAAGAAAATAGTAGGCAAAATCATTACACCATCTTTCCATTTTAGAAAGATTTTTATTACCTATTGTTTGATAGTCGAGCTGTTCAATTTCCTCCTCTTCTAATAGATAGTGACCAAGTTCGTGAGCAAGAGTAAATATTTCTCGTCTGAATGATTGGTGTCTTTTTAAAACAATCATATTAGGTTTCAAGAAGAAGCCATCAATATTTGCTTTTTCTTTCTTATTCCATGTTTCAATGAATTCAAATACGAGTATATTTTTTTCAGCAAACTTAGAAATTAGAGATTTTAAAAAGTCTCTTCTATTTGAACTAAAAACTGGATATAATTTCTCTCTTACTGTCTTCGCTACTTCTTCAGGATTATTATTAATTGAATACTTTTGGAAATTTCGCTTGAAATCTAAATCTGAAAGCTTTGCGATTGCTGAAAGTGAAAGTTTTAGTTCTTCAAACTGATTCACAATTTTCACAGCACCAATATTTAAATCATCTGTGGCAAATCGGTCTTTTCTAAAAAACACACTTGCTTCTTTTGAAGTTTCAGGCGATTTTGGGTCTAAGTAATAGTGTAGCCCTTTCTCAAAAACTTTATCTATTCGCTTTAGGTGTGAGAGTTCAATTTCTTTAGAAAATACATCTTCCTTAGTAATTGGTTTTTTTAAGCCATTACTTATTAACTCTAGGAATTCTTGCACAGTCAACCTGTACATTCCGAGTAGTTGTTTAAGTCGTAATATGTTATGCTCTACTTTCAAGTAGTTTGTTATATTTTAGTTTGCAAAGATACTAAATTCATAATTGGCATTTTTGTTTTTCTAGCTTGCAACCAACTACTTATAAATTCACCTTCAGTAACTATATCCAAAATCATACTGCGGATATATCCACTATTTGTTTGTTGTTGCTTGAAGTCATCCATCGTTTTTTAATTGCATCCTTTTTTTCATAAAAAAATGATCCTCAAACATGCTTTCTTACAAATCCACAATCACCCGCGCTTGCACGTAACCCTGATAAAAGGTAGGGGAACGGCGGGAGAAGAGCTTCATGATTTTGTCCATTTCGTTGTTGAGCAGGTTCATGGCATCATCAACCAATTGGTCGATGGCTTTGGTGGCTACGCCTTTGCGGATCTGGTATTCGCGGGGCTTGCCCATCAGTTCCAAAAATTCGTCCATTTCGGCCTGAAGACCGCTGAGCTGCTCGCTGGTCATACCGTATTCGTTGGTGAGTGTTTCCTGGTTTTCCACAGCTTTCTCAATAATATATTGTACGCGCAGCATAAATTCATCGTAAGAAAGTCGGAAAATTGTGGAGTAGGCATCGCTCATGCGGCGCGCCAGTTCATCATCGCCATTTATGGTGGCCATAACCTCAATCAGATCGTTGAGGATATCGGCTTTTACAGCAATGCTCTTTTTCAGTGTCAGCTTCGACTGACCAAGCGTGGAATGAGCTGCAGCCTGCTCTGTAGCAGCCTGTGCAATGGCAGCCAGTAATTCATCATATCGGTTTTTGATTTCGCCCAGTTTGGGAATGGATTGCCAGGTGGCGGCATGTTCGTTCAGGTATGCCTGCACGGCATCCATCATGTGCTTTTTGTTTTCTTGCGTTTGATTCATCTTAAAACTACTTTTATCTGTTCTTTGCAAACTTAATGAAAATTTATTCAAACCCTATTCAAATTTTAAAAAAAAATTGATCCCATAATCAGACATGCCGTGCATTAGCTGTATGATGTATTCATTGACTTTATAAATACTGTGGCCCCTCATATGCAAAAAGCCACGCATGAAGAACCTCTCTAAGCCTTACTCCTTCAATGATGTCTTATTAATGCTTTGTGCAGCACATAAAATCCTTTATGCAGCAGTTGAATTGCTTTATGCAGCAGCTGAAATGTTTTATGAAACTTTGAAAACCTTTATGATATAGATGAAACGGCTTATGCAGTACCTGAAATGTTTTGTGCAGCACCTGAAATGGCTTATGCAAGACCCGAAGTGTTTTGTGCAGCACCTGAAATGGCTTATGCAAGACCCGAAGTGTTTTGTGCAGCACCTGAAATGGCTTATACATGAGTATTTCAGCCTCTCATTTAATATCTATGAATTGTAATATGAATAGAAATGCATATTTGCACAGCAATGATAATTTTAACCGTAATCAAGTTACAATAAAGGAAACAGTGTATTGCAAGGATTATTGATCGATATAAAATTTTTGTGAGCCAAATCTTTTCGAAGTCGAGATTAATAGTCCATTGATTTTGAATGCGGCAGAGGACTTGAGAGGGTCTAGGTTTTATTGTTGGATATTCGGCACAGCAAAGAAGCAATCTCCCTATCTTTGCCCCATGCAAACAAAAATTCTTTTTCAGGACGATCACATCATCGTGGTGCATAAGCCTGCGGGTTTGCCGGTGCACAAAAACCAGCATATGCCCAAAGATGCGGATTACCTTTTGAAACAGGTAAATCATTTAACCGGATCGGAGCTCTTTAATGTCCATCGCCTCGATCAGCCTACTTCCGGTTTGGTGGTTTTGGCCCGCACACAGGAGGCGGCACGGCATTTTGCCAAAGAATTTTCCGAAAAGCAGGTGGAAAAAAAGTACCTCACTTTGGTCCATGGAGCGCTGGATGCGGTAGGCTCATACGATTTCCGTGTGCACGACAAAAGCAAAAAGCGCAAAACAGATGCTTTGACCCACTATCGTTGTATGGGGCAGGGGAAAATCCCTTTGGCATTCCGCGATGATGCAGAACTGCAGATCAGCCTGGCCGAAGTCAGTCCGCAAACGGGACGATGGCACCAAATCCGGCAGCATTTTGGAGGTACAGGGCATTACATCATTGGAGATAATCAGCACGGCTCGCGCCAGCTCAACCGCGCTTTAAAAGAATTTCTGGAGCAGGGTCAGTTGGAACTTATGTTGCATGCTTCATCGCTCTCGTTTCGTCATCCGGAAAATATGGAGCTGATGCATTTTGAAGATGCTGTTCCCGGTTATTTTCAGGAGATGCTGGAAGGGGTTGGGATAAAGATTTAGTCTTTCTCTGAAAAGGAGGAAACCGAAGGCACATAATTCACAAGTTTATCTTCCATAAAGGCCATGAATTGGCACAAAAAAAGGGCGCCTGTTGCGGGACGCCCTTACACCAAACAATAAACTCACATATTACAACAAAAAGCTCAGCAGGATACCTGCGGCAACAGCGCTACCAATTACACCGGAAACATTCGGCGCCATAGCGTGCATAAGCAGGTGGTTGGTCGGATCTTCTTTTAAGCCCTCGTTCTGAACAACGCGTGCACTGTCCGGAACGGCCGATACGCCCGCTGCACCAACCAGTGGGTTTACTTTATTATCTTTAGAAAGGAATACATTCATCAATTTGGCAAACAGTACCCCTCCCGAAGTAGCAATCATAAATGAAAGAGCACCCAAAATGAAAATCATGATGGATTGTGGCGTCAGGAAAACATCGGCCTGTGTGCTGGCTCCAACGGTAATACCGAGCAAAATCGTAACGATATCGATCAGTGCATTACGTGCCGTATCTGCCAAACGCTTGGTTACGCCACTTTCTTTCAATAGATTTCCAAAGAACAACATACCTAAAAGAGGCAATGAGCTAGGAGATATAAACGCAGTAAGTATAAGTCCTATTATAGGAAAAAAGATTTTTTCTGTTTTCGAAACAGCTCTTGGTGGCTTCATTCGGATAAGGCGTTCCTTTTTGCTGGTCAGTAATTTCATGATAGGCGGCTGGATAACAGGCACCAGAGCCATATATGAATAAGCAGCAATGGCGATTGGGCCGATGAGGTTTTGGGTTTGCAGGCCGTTGATAATGCCCCCGTTCGCTAATTTGGATGAAAGGAAAATCGCTGTAGGGCCATCGGCACCACCGATAATACCGATCGAACCGGCTTCCGGAAGGTTAAACCCGAGGAAAAGCGCACCGATCAGGGTAAGGAAAATACCTACCTGTGCAGCTGCTCCAAGCAGCATCAGGCGTGGATTGGAAATCAGGGATGAAAAATCGGTCATCGCCCCAATCCCAAGGAAAATAAGGGGCGGATAAATCCCTTTCACTACGCCGTAATACAGGTAATTCATTACACTGCCTTCCTGATAAATACCAAGTTGCAGGTTAATATCCGGATCGTTGAAGAAGGGAATATTTCCGATAATAATACCCGTACCAATTGGAATCAGCAGCAGGGGTTCATAATCAAATTTAATTGCCAGATAGATAAAAAACAGACCTACCAGAATCATGATAAAGTGTCCCCAGGTAATATTCCTGAAGCCGGAATAGCTATAAAATTTATATAATCCCTGGTAAGTAAGCGATTCATTAAAAGGCCTGGAGTCATCATCCTGCTGAACGACTTCCTGTTTATTATCAGTTTGGGTGGTTTTACCGCTCAGGTCATCTGCAAAGACTGCTGTAAGGATACTGAGCACGGCAATAATCCCAAAAATTGTCAAAAACTTTCTAAGTGCCATTTTTGTTCGGCTTTTAAAGGTTCATAAAAAGTGCTTACACCAATTCTACCAAAGCAGCTTCCTGAAGGACGTTATCTCCTACAGTGACTTTAATAGAACCCACAGTTCCGTCGCGTTCGGCCAAAACAACATTCTCCATTTTCATGGCTTCATACATTACAAGCTTATCGCCTTTTTTCACCTCATCGCCTTCTTTTACAAAGATATTGAGGATCACACCGGGAAGCGGGCATTTAATGATTAAGGGGCCCCCGGCTGGTTTTGCATCGGGCAGTCTGTGGCTGCCTTTGGGGTTAACCACGGCCGAGCGAACCAATGTAGGTGTTTTGCTTGTTTTGATTTCTTTGTGCAACTCCACTTTGTAGGAAGAACCGTTTACATCCATTTTGATGATGTTCTTTTCAAAGCCTTTGATTTCCACTTCGTACTCGTTGCCACGTACAGTGAATTTATATTTTCTCATCAGTAATGATCTTTATATGACTGATTAATAAATTTTATTGTTGCTTGTTCAGGTTGCGCAGACCGTATATCTTGGAACTCCATGGTGAGTAGTTCCGCGAAACACGTTTTATGGTCAGGATATTGCTTTCCTCATCGTGCATTTCATTAAAATACATAAAGATAGCTGCACTGATGGCTGCATTCTCTTCTGATGAAACAGATAATTCCTGGTCTGCACACTCCTTCCCTTCCTTTTTAAGTTTTTTCCTGATGTTGATATTCAATATCTTAGGGACATTAGCAAAAACAAAAAACAGAAGTACAAGTGCGCCGAAAACAATTGAATAACCAACCAGGGTAATCACAAGTCCCTGGTTCAGGTTATGGGTAAGTTCGGCCGACATTTCTAATAAAACCATAGTACAATTATTTTATGTTTAAAGCGGGATATTGGAATGCTTTTTCGGTGGATTTGTATCTTTCTTTGTAGCGAGAGTACGCAAGGCGCGGCATATCCTGAAACGGGTATTCCGTGGTTCAATTACATCATCAATATAGCCGTATTTTGCTGCTTCGTATGGGTTAGCAAATTTATCGCGGTATTCTTCTTCTTTTTTGGCGATGTATTTGGCGCGTTCTTCGAGGTCTTCAATTTCGCTGATTTTGCGTCCTTCGAGCACTTCAATAGCTCCTTTGGGCCCCATAACGGCAATTTCTGCTGATGGCCATGCATAATTTATGTCGCCACGGAGCTGCTTGGAACTCATCACATCGTGTGCGCCACCATAAGATTTGCGCAGGGTAACGGTGACTTTTGGCACTGTAGCTTCGCCATAAGCAAACATCAGTTTTGCACCGTGGGTAATAATTCCGCCATATTCCTGATTGCTGCCCGGAAGGAAACCGGGAACGTCAACAAGGGTGATGATGGGCAAGTTGAAAGCATCACAGAAACGCACAAAACGGGCTGCTTTGCGGGATGCTTCGATATCGAGCACACCGGCGAGGAAATTGGGCTGGTTGGCAACGATACCTACGGGTGCCCCGTTAAATTTAGCAAAACCCACCACAATATTTTTCGCATAATGACGGTGGAATTCGAGGAATTCTTCGTGGTCAACGATATGATAAATCACATCTTTGATATCGTAAGGTTTATTGGGATTGTCAGGAATAATGTCATTGAGCTCATCGGCCATACGGTCAATCGGGTCGGAACATTCTGTCAATGGCGGTTCTTCGAGGCAGTTTTGAGGGAGGTATTCCAGGGTTTTGCGAATCAGCATAATGCCTTCTTCCTCGGAATCTGATTTAAAGTGGGCAACGCCTGATTTGGAAGCGTGTACATTTGCGCCGCCGAGATCTTCGGTAGTAATATCCTCACCGGTAACAGTTTTGGTAACTTTTGGGCCGGTAACGAACATATAACTGGTTTGGTCGTTCATGATGATGACATCG
This sequence comes from Bacteroidales bacterium, assembly GCA_963662905.2. Taxonomy (GTDB): domain Bacteria; phylum Bacteroidota; class Bacteroidia; order Bacteroidales; family WRLA01. Next base: position 375,726 of record CAXXFD010000001.1, read on the forward strand.
GTAAGGGCCGGCGAATAAACGGCGCCCCCGGCGCAGGGGCCAAAAATGGCTGAAATCTGCGGGATCACTCCGCTGGCCATAATATTGCGCTGGAAAATTTCCGCATAACCTGCCAGGCTGTTTACGCCCTCCTGAATACGGGCACCACCGCTGTCGTTAATACCGATAATTGGAGCACCCACTTTCATGGCCTGATCCATAACTTTACAGATTTTCAGCGCAAAAGTTTCGGAAAGCGACCCGCCAAATACGGTGAAATCCTGTGCAAAAACATATACCACGCGCCCATCGATAGTACCATGGCCTGTTACTACGCCATCGCCGAGGAATTTTTGTTTTTCCAGGCCAAAATTTGTGCAACGGTGCGACATGAACATATCGTACTCTTCAAAACTTCCTTCATCGAGGAGCATTTCGATACGCTCACGGGCAGTGTATTTGCCCTTTTTGTGCTGAGAATCGATACGTTTCTGGCCGCCACCGAGTTTCGCTTCTTCACGGAGCTCAATAAGCTGTTTGATTTTTTCCTGACTGCTCATGAATTTTAATACATTTTGCCGTTGACCGGCTATTTAAGTTATAGGTTGTTTAAATCCGTTATTTGCGCTATTCTTTGCCACAAAATTCTGTAAGTACTCCATGTGTCGATTTTGGATGGAGAAAACCAATCCGCAAACCTTCGGCACCATTGCGCGGCTCTTTATCAATCAGGCGTACACCTTTTTCCTCTGCTTCTTTTAAGGCTTCGCCAACATTGGGCATAGCAAATGCAATATGATGCATTCCCGGCCCTTTTTTCTCAACAAATTTACCAATAGGCCCTTCCGGATCAGTCGATTCCAAAAGCTCTATTTTTGTTTGGCCTACCATAAAAAAGGCCGTCTTCACTTTTTGATCTTTTACTTCCTCAATTTCATAGCAGGAAAGCCCTAATACTCCTTCATAGTATTTTATGGCTTCATCAAGATTACTTACCGCTATGCCAATGTGTTCAATATGAGTAGGTTTCATAGGAAAATATAATTTTATTTGTTTGCTGATAAACAGTGTTAATTGATTCACAAAATTAACTCAAAAAAAAGTATTCCCCGAATTTTATAAGTCCTTTAAAGTACGTACACTGAAATTATCACCTAATTGAAATACACTCATAAACAACTGAATAACAATCATTTGAAATCAATATTCCAAAATTGCACGCAACACATTATCACACAAACCTATAATTATCTAAAATTTAGAATTAATCTGTATTAATCTTCTAATGAAGCCATTATAAATTTTTGGAAACAAAATAATAATGCAATACGGAAATAAGGGGCTTTTGCACATAATAAACTGACCATAATACTTTTATGAAAGGCTTATATGAAAATAACTGAAAAAAAATTCAAAGACGAGCCTCCATACTATATTAAAACTTACTTTTGTAAACAGAGCTTAAGAGCACATGAAAAAATTTACTGCCATAATCTGTTTGCTGCTGAGTGTTTTGCTTTTGGATATCCGGGCTCAGGATATCGACAGCCTGCTTTCATTGAACAATACCCTTGATAATGACAGCCTTCGCATTGAAAACTACCTGAATATTGCTCATGCATTAAAAAAGCAAACGCCCGATTCGGCCATTGGTTATTATGAAAAGGCCATCGAACTCAGCAAGGCCGGGGGCTATCACACAATAACATGCGGCACATACGAAAAAATGGCTCTTATGGAATATAGCAGGGGAAATTTTGACAAGGCTGCAGAAATGAGCAAAGCGCTTATTGACTATGCCGAAAAAAGCAATAACAGCAAAAAATGCCTGCGCGGCTATAACCTGTTAAACTTTTTCCTGATCCGCCTGAACCAAATGGAAGAATCATTGATCATAGCTAATAAAGCCATCCATTTGGCCGACAGCATTGGGGATTCAGCACTAACAGGAAGTTTTTATAACAGATCGGGCGCTGCCTATGAAGCTTTGGCCAATTATCCTCAGGCTCTGTATGCCTACCAGCAATCGCAAAAAATTGCAGACGCACGAAAAGACAGCAATTTGTTGGCCAGCACGTTAAACAATATTGGAAATATAATGGAAAACCTGGGGCAAACCGACAAACAGCTCCAATATTATAAACAAGCACTTGAAATCCGGAAACTGCAAAATGAACCTGTAAAAATTGCTGCACTTCTCGAAAATATTGGCGTGGCACATCTAAGCCTGAAACAATTCAATGTTGCCCTGGTCTATTTTGACAGTACGCTCACAATGCGCAAAGAGTTAAATGACCAAGCCGGCCAGAGCCAGACATACATCAATATCGGCAACGCCCACGAAGGATTGAACAACCTAAACCAGGCGCTCGAAAACTACAACCGGGCACTGCCCAATCTTAATGGAACTGAAGACGTAAAAGCAAAATGCCTGGCTAATATTTCGGACATTTACTACAAAAAAGGCGCGTTTGTGAAAGCAGAAAAATATGCACAGCAAAGCCTTGCCATTGCCGATAAATTAAACGACAAAGAACTGCAGCGGCAGTCCTACAAATACCTTGTGAAAATCTACGACACCACCAGTCAATACAAAAAAGCGCTCAATTTTTACCGTTTATATACCCAGGTGAAAGACAGTATTTCCGGAATTGAAATCAGTAAACAGCTTCAGGAGCTGGAAACCAAATATCAGTCCGAGAAAAAAGCACAGGAAAACGCACTCTTAAACGCTCGTGTTACCACACAAAACCTACGGTTAAAACAGCAGGAACTCCAACAATACGGGTTGATAACCGGTATTTTGCTGATGCTGCTCATCGCACTGGTAGTTTGGCGAAATTATCGCCAGAAAAAACGCGCCAACGAGCTGTTGGCTCAACAGAAAAAGGAAATCGAAAACAAAAACCTTGATCTGGAAACGGCCAATCACGAAATCACTGCCCAAAAGAACATTATCGAGGAAAAGAATGTGAAAATTATTGACAGTATCCGCTATGCCCGCAGGATACAGGAAACCATTCTTCCTCCCCAAAGCATGATCAGCCGTTTGCTGCCCGATTCCTTTGTCCTTTACCGTCCCAAAGATATTGTCAGCGGCGATTTTTACTGGCTCACCGAAACTGATGACAATAAGGTTTTGATATCAGCCATTGATTGCACCGGCCATGGTGTGCCGGGCGCTTTTGTATCCATCGTCGGGCACAACAGCATCAACCGTGTTGTAAAAGAATTTGGCATTGCACAGCCCGCAGCCGTGCTCGATAAACTTAATGAGCTTGTTGTAAAAAGCTTCAGCAAGCAACAGGAACATGAAGTGAAAGACGGAATGGACATGGCACTGTGCATGCTCGACCGCAAAAACATGACTCTGGAATATGCCGGCGCAAACAACCCTTTATATTTGGTGCGCAATGGGGAGCTCAACATTACCAAAGCCGACAAACAGCCCATCGGTGCCTACGAAAACAGAAAAGCATTTACAAACCACCACTTTGAATTACAAAAAGGCGATGTAATCTATATCTTTTCCGATGGCTATATCGATCAGTTTGGCGGCCCTGACGGGAAAAAATTTATGTCGCGCCGATTCCGCGAAATGTTGCTCCAAATACACAAGAAGCACCCAACAGAACAAAAAGAAATCCTGAACAAAACTATTGTGGAATGGATGGACAAGGAAGAACAAATTGATGATATGCTGGTAATCGGAATCCGGATTTCATAATTTTTCCTCATTTCCTATTTTCCCGGCTTCTTAAGCAGAAAGCATTTATTTTTGCATCGTCAATGATTCAATAAAGTTAATCCATGCGGAAACATCAACAGTATTCTTCACGCAAATTTGTCCTGATTGCCATCCTGACGGTTACTGCATTGATTTATCTGAGCAAACTTGCTTATATTCAAATCATTGAGGACAAATACAAAATACTTTCCTACAGCAATGTACGGCGTGCGGTTACTTTATATCCTTCACGTGGGCTGATCTTCGACCGAAACAACAAGCTATTGGTTTCCAATGATGTGGCATATGATTTAATGGTAATCCCCAAGCAGGTCAAAAAAATTGACACCCTGCGTTTTTGCCAACTTGTCGGGATCAGCCCGGATGATTTCATTGACAAACTCACCAAGGCCCAACAATATTCACGTTATAAATCATCGGTTTTTGAAGCCCAGATCAGCAAGGAGACTTATGGCTACCTTCAGGAAAAACTTTTTGAATTTCCAGGCTTTTTTGTGCAGGCACGCGCCATACGCAAATACGATCAGGATGTTGCAGCCCATGTTTTGGGTTATGTCAGCGAAGTAAACCGGCGCGATCTGGAACAAGACGAATATTATAAATCGGGCGACTATATCGGAAAAACCGGTTTGGAAAAATTTTATGAGAAAGAACTTCGCGGCGAAAAAGGAAAAGCCATAAAAGTTGTGGATGTTTTTAACCGTGAAAAAGGCAGTTTTGAAAATGGCAAATACGACGAAGATCCCATTGCCGGAAAAAACATTTACACAAGCATTGACAGGGACTTGCAGGAGTTTGGCGAAGAATTGATGAAAAACAAGCGCGGCAGCATTGTGGCCATAGAACCTGCAACAGGCGAAATACTGGCTCTGGTCTCCTCGCCTGCTTTTGATCCAAACCTACTGATTGGCCGCGAACGGGGTAAAAATTTTGCGCAACTGAGCCAGGACACGCTAAAACCTTTGTTTAACCGCACTGTTTCAGCACGTTATCCGCCCGGATCCACTTTTAAAATGATGAATGCGCTTATTGGCCTGCAGGAAGGCACTTTGGATGAACATACGCAATACAGCTGCCAGGGGCCGGAATCATCGCCAATCCGCTGCACACACTACCATACTTCGCCGCTTAATGTGCGGCAGTCGATCGAAATAAGCTGTAACCCTTTTTACTGGAATGTATTCCGCAGCATCCTCGAAAACCCGAAATACAATACCATTTATGAATCGTACAATAAATGGCGCGACTACGTGCTCAGTTTTGGCCTGGATGCCCCTTTTGAAACCGACATCCTCAGCCAGCGCAAAGCCAGCGTGCCCGCTACGGATTATTTCGACCGTTACTACCGGAAAAACCACTGGAAAGCAATAACGGTACGATCACTTTCGATCGGCCAGGGAGAAATTGAACTTTCGCCCCTGCAGCTGGCCAATTATACCGCAGCTATTGCCAATCGCGGCTATTTCTACGAGCCACACCTTGCACGTGCCATTGGTGAAAATGATGATAAAAGCCTGAAGGAAACAAAAAAACGCATCACAAAAATAGATCCCAAAAACTTTGAAATCGTAATTGACGGAATGGAAAACGTTTTCCTCGGAGAAGAAGGGACTGCGCGCTGGTACCAAACCGACAGCCTCTCCATTTGTGGCAAAACAGGCACGGCTGAAAACCCTCACGGTGAAGACCACAGCGTTTTTATTGCCTTTGCACCCAGGGAAAACCCAAAAATTGCCATTGCCGCTGTAATTGAAAACGGTGGGTTTGGATCAACCTGGGCCGCGCCTATTGCCACTTTGATGGTAGAAAAATACCTGCGGGGAAAAACAACGGACACTTGGTTTAAAGAAAAAATGCTTAACGAACACCCAATTGATTAATGAGAGAGCGGCGGCACATATTTCAAAATATTGACTGGGTCATGGTTTTATTGTACCTGCTGCTTGTTTTTGCAGGCTGGATTAATATTTATGCCGCAGTTTACAATCAGGAACACCAAAGCATTCTCGATATCAGCCAGAATTACGGCAAGCAACTCATATGGATCGGGACGTCCGTATTCCTCGGCCTGGTCATCCTTTTTATCGACAGCAAATTTTATCACGCATTCTCCTACCCTATTTATTTTCTGGTGCTGCTCTCGCTGGTTGCCGTATTGGTGGTTGGGAAAAAAGTGGCCGGAGCAACCAGCTGGTTTGCAATAGGGTCTTTCAGCATTCAGCCTTCAGAGTTTGCCAAAATGGCCACAGCTTTGGCTTTGGCGCACTTTCTCAGCGGAATGGATGTTAACTTAAAGAAATTACGCACAAAACTGATCAGCGGAATCATTATCGGGCTTCCTGCTGTGCTTATCCTGCTGCAAAACGACACCGGTTCGGCATTGGTTTATTTCTCGCTCATATTGGTGCTCTATCGCGAAGGCATGTCGGGCGATATACTCATCATAGGCTTCATCACGGCTGTGCTTTTTGTACTGACGCTGCTTATCGATCAATATATTGTTTTGGGTATTTATGCTGCCGGGATTATTGCTTTTGCGGTGCTTTTAAAACGCAGCAAACGAAACTACCTGATACTTATAGCCCTTTTAATTGTTGGCGCCGGGCTCATTTTCAGTGTTCATTATGCTTTTAACAACATTTTGGAAGAACATCAAAAGACCCGCATCAACGTACTTTTAGGCAAAGAAAAGGACATTCACGGCGCCGGTTACAATGTGCATCAATCCCTTATTGCAATTGGTTCGGGCGGATTCAGTGGCAAAGGCTTTCTTCAGGGAACGCAAACCAAATATGATTTTGTTCCGGAACAAAGCACAGATTTTATTTTCTGCACAGTTGGCGAAGAATGGGGCTTTCTTGGCACAGCCACTACCATCCTTTTATTTTGCGCATTACTGTTTCGGATTGTTTACGTAGCCGAACGCCAGCGCTCGCATTTCAGCCGGATATACGGATATGCTGTTTTCAGTATTTTGTTTTTCCATTTTGCCATTAATATCGGCATGACCATTGGCCTGGTTCCTGTGATTGGGATTCCCCTGCCCTTTTTCAGTTATGGCGGCAGCTCGCTATGGGGTTTTACGGTTTTGCTTTTTGTGTTTATCCGAATGGATGCCAGCAGGCTTCAATTATTGTAATACAGCAAACTGTCCGTTAGTGTACGCCATCTGTACCATATTATACACCCTCCCGGTTTGGAGCTCCGTTTCAAACGATTGATTTCAGGCAGTTTATGTTTTGGCACAATTCATGAATTGAAGCAGAAAATTAAATTATGCTTTTTGCCCATATAAAACACAGCCTGCGCCGTTTTAATAAAGGACGCACCTATGCTTTATTGAATATAGCAGGGCTCACTGCCGGAATTTCTGCAGCCCTGATGATTTTCCTATGGATTGCGCAGGAAACAAGTTATGACAGGCAATGGCCCGGCGACCCTTTGATTTACCGCGTTTCGGAAGAAATTAACTACAATAACGGAAATCACGACCGTTTTGCGCTGAGCAGCTTTCCTCTGGCCCCTTCACTGCAGGAGCACATCCCCACCATCGATGCATTTTGCCGTATTTCTTACAGCGGAAACCCTGTTTTGGCCTGGCTTGATGATGAATCCTTTTCCGTAGATAACTTTCATTATGTTGATACTAATTTCCTGCAATTCTTTGAATATCCGGTTTTATACGGCAATCCCAAAACCGCATTAGACAAACCCGAAAAAGCCGTAATTGACAAAGAAACCGCATTACGGCTTTTTAAAAAGGAGAATGCTTTGGGCGAAAGCATGCGCATAGGCAGCAGAAATTTCATTGTAAGTGCGGTTATCGACACAAAAGCCATCAATTCACATCTCGATCCCCACATCCTGATTCCCAACACCAATTACCCCAACGCAACGGTGGAAGCCTACAACCGCGACTGGACACGCATGGCGAACTACACCTACATCCGCTTTATGCAGCAACCCGATATGGAGCGGCTTCGTGAGCAAATGAAAGAATGGAACCAAAAAGTAATCGAGGCGTGGATTGAAATGCATGAATTGACCTGGAGCCTCGATTTTTCGGTTCATCCTATTGAGGATGTGCACTTCAGCACAAAATTTCAATACGATTTTGACGGCAACAGCAATGCCCGCCTGATTTATATCTTCGGCACAATAGCCTTTTTTATCCTACTACTGGCGTCCATTAATTACATTAACCTCAGCACGGCACGGGCAATGAAACGGGCGCGTGAAACCGGAATCAGGAAAGCGGTTGGTGCGAGCCGCAACAGCCTGATGTTTCTGTATATGTCGGAAGCGGTATTTACGACGCTTTTAGCCTTTATTTTTGCACTTGTCATTTCCGAGCTTCTTTTGCCGTTTTTCGGCCAGATCAGTGGAAACGAAGAAATCCTGCTCAGCAGTTTCAGTGCCGTTCAGTGGGTTTTGGCAATTGTATTTGCCATCCTTATCGGGATGTTAAGCGGGTTTTTTCCGGCAGTAGTATTGTCGTCCTATAAAGCGGTGGACACCTTAAAGGGCAGTAATATGCCGGGCAGCATTGGTTCTTCTCAAAATTTACAGCTTGTGCTGCGCAAATCCCTTATTGTTTTTCAATTTTTTATCTCCACCAGCCTGATTTTCGGCACATTAGTAGTATATGCCCAGATGAACTTTATGAAAAACAGCGATACCGGATACGAGCGCGACCATGTTCTGGTTTTTAATATCCCCCGCGATACGCTGATTGACAAAAAACTGCCGGACATGCGCAGCCGTTTCCTGCAAAACCCGGGTGTTGAGCAGGTTTCTTTAACCCGCCATCTGCCAAGCAAAAAACCCGGACGGCTGACCTTTTATATTGACCGCGACGGAAACTGGGAACAGCAAATGTTAAGCCTTTATACGGTTGACCATCATTTTGCGGATTTATTAAAAATCCCTGTAGTAAAAGGACGGTTTTTTGATGAAAAAAATAAAACCGACCGTGAAACTGCGGTTGTATTAAATGAAGCTGCCGTTAAAATGCTGGGCTGGGAAGATGATCCCCTCGGACACAGGCTGGCCAATGGCCTGGGCGTTGACGGCAAAGTAATCGGGGTGGTGAAAGACTTCCATTTTACCAGCCTGCACAATTCCATTGAACCCATGGCTTTGCAGCTGCTACCCGATCAAAAAAACTATATACTCCTGAAAATCAATGAGAAAAACCTTAAAACAACTCTTAAAGATGTTGAAAGCCAGTGGCAGGAATTTATTGGAAAATACCCTTCAGAATATTATTTCCTTGACGAAGACCTGATGAACGGGTATCAAAGGGATGAGAAGCTTTTTGACTTGTTCTCGGCCTTTAGTATCCTGGGCCTGGCAATTTCTATTCTGGGATTGATTGGCCTGGTGGTTTATACCGCTGAACAAAAAACCCGCGAGATTGGCATACGCAAAACGCTGGGAGCCAATATAAACCAGTTAATGATCCATATTTCAAGCAGTTATTTTTACTGGCTGACCGGAGGGATTCTTCTGAGTTGGCCTTTATCGTGGTGGGCGATGGAGCAATGGTTGACTGATTTTGCTTACCGCATTGGCATCCATCCGGCTTTTTATCTGCTTTCGGGCCTGTTTAGTATTTTGCTTTCCATACTGTCAGTGGGAATAATCATCTACAAGGCTGCCCGCACGAATCCTGTGGATGCGCTTCGTTATGAATAAAACTATTTTTGTCCGGCACGTGGCACAAAAATCGGTTCCGATTCAATGAAATTGCTCTGGTTTAAAGCGCGGTCTAAAATGGAAATACGGTATTTTACCGTATCAAAAGCAGAATTGAAATTATAGGCAAAAACGGTATCATAAATCTCGCCTTTAATGCCTTTATAATTACCTTCCGGAGTTAAAACCGGTATGCGGCCGTTCATGTTCAGTGTGTCCCACTGAAGGTTTTCGGGATCATACCATCGCAGCACGATTTTCTTCCAAACCCCGTTTTGCAATTCGTAAAAATCGACCAACAAATTATAATCATAGGGAGGAATTGTATCCGCACCCGTGAGACCAATATCGCCATTGCCGTCTTCATAACTAAAAACCAAAACAGCACGGTCATAAATGCCCAAATCCGGATTAAAAACCAGCTCAGATTGAACAAAAGAAATGTAGGGAACATCCGGCAGGTCTTCTTTCTTACTGCATGAAGCGATCAGCATCAAGAAAACAAATAAGAACAGATATATGTATTTGTATCGGGCATTCATAATGCGCTAAAATACTTCTTTTTCGAATAATGCAAACAGCTTATCTGCCGAAACGGTATAAATCTGTTTCGGGTTTTCTTCAGGCCGGATGATGCAAAAGCTCAGATGATAATCCTCATTTAGAGACAAGTCAGATAAAAAATAATCTTTACTGAGATCATCATCAGAAATTGAAATGGCTTTGGGAACCGGTATCCTGCCCGGGATTAAGCAGATACTTTTCAAATCTGTGGCCACTCCGATGCCTGTCGCTTTCAGGAGGGCTTCTTTCCGTGTCCAGATCTGATAAAACCGATCATTTTCCACAGTTCCTTGTGGCATTACCCAATCAATTTCATCCTGATGGAAATAATGTTTGCTGATGCGCTCCAGGCCACGTTTGCGCTTCCTATGCTCCACATCAATACCACAAGGGCGGGCGCTAAAAATAAAAGCAACAATATTTCCTGAGTGGGAAAAATTAAACCCTATTTCCCTTTGCAATTGAACACAGGGCTTCCCTTTTTCACTAAGCTGAAAATAAATGTCTTCTGGTGGGATATCGGCCAAAAGGGAAAGTATTAACCTGGAAAAAGCCCGTCCGGCAAGGTATCGGTTTTGATCCGCCTCGAAACGATATTGCTGCATACGGTTTAACTCTGCACTGCTCAAAAATTGCAACAATTTACCTACAGGGAGTTTTTCAATATCTACAGCCAGCAAAAAGGGCAGGCGCACGGTTTTTCTTAGATTTCCCAAATGTGAAGCTTGTGGAAGCCCTTCCTGCACTTCAATCATAAACAGAATTTATTATACGTTGGACAGCATTCTGCGCAGATTATCAAACTTATTTTGATAATCGAGCATGGAACGGCGGATCACTTCGTGTGCTTCTTCTAGTCCGTAGGTGTGCGTGATTTCAGCATTGCGGTCGCGTCCGGGAAGATCCTTATATGTAAGGAAGTAATGCTTCAGCCTTTCGATAACAAGTTTATTGACGTCGGCAAGGTCCTGATATTCGCCATACACCATATCGTTATCCAAAACGGCAATGATTTTATCATCCGCTTCATTTCCGTCGATCATGCGGAAACCCCCAATCGGGCGGGCGCGCACAAGGATATCGCCATGCGTAATGTCTTTTTCGGTCATGATGCAGATATCGAGCGGATCGCCATCACCTTTGATATCTTCCTTCCCTGTTTTTTCCATACAGTAGGCCGCTACCTCATCCGAGCAATACGTCTGCGGCACAAAGCCATAGAGTGCCGGTACGGTATTGGAATACTTTTGTGGCCGGTCGAGGCGCAGGTAACCACTGGTTTTATCGACTTCATATTTTACGGTATCAGTGGGAACCATTTCAATATAACAAATAAGTGTTTGCGGTGCTTCATCACCTATTTCAACACCATGCCAGGGGTGCGATTTATAGCGAAGGCCCATCAGCCGGCCGATAGGGTCCATTAAGTTATTACTGCTCATATTAATCTGCTTTTACTGCTTAACAAATTATTTGATAATATGTTTCAGACAGGGTTTAATTGGCATTTTAACGTCAAAAAGCACCTAAAGTTGCATTATTCTTTTGTTAAGGCTATTGTGAAAAGCTGAAAATAGGTTACATTTGCAGCTTCTTTGAGTAGAATTTTTAAGCGTTTAATAATTAATTAAGTAGTTTTCAGAATGAAAAAACTCAATGGTTTGCTCTTACATAAAGGGGCTTTTCTGCTTCTGATTATAGCATTGCTTGCATCCTGTGTGCCTCAAAAACGTATCCGTTATTTCCAACAAATCAGTGAATTAGACTCAACACGGGTTTTTGATTATGCACGACAAAAAGAATACCGTGTAAAACCCGGCGACAACCTTTACATCAATGTTTCCAGCCTGGATTCCAAAACTTATGAATTTTTCAATACTTCCAAAGGAACAAACAACAGCGGGAATTACTACAACGAAGCGGGCATTTACCTGAACTCATACACTGTTAGTGATTCAGGAAATATTGATTTTCCATTTATCGGAAAAATATATGTTCAGGAGTTGAACACCGCACAAATCACTAAAAAACTCCAGGAAGTAATTGATGAATATCTGATTGAAACAACAGTAGTGGTAAAACTGGTCAATTTCAAAATCACCTTTATTGGTGAAGTGAAAAATCCGGGACAATTGCAGATCTATCAGGACAAGATCAATATTTTTGAAGCCATTGCCAAGGCAGGCGACCTCACCGATTTTGCCAACAGAAATGAAGTGAAGCTAATCAGAAAAGAAGAAGGGCGTGCTGTTATTTATGATATTGACCTGACGAAACGCGATATCCTGGCGTCGGATTTATATTATCTCCAGCCCAACGATATCATCTATGTGGAGCCATTGCGCGGAAAGCAGTTTACTTTTGCCAATTTCCCTTATGCGATCGTCTTCAGTATGATAAGCACTACAATCCTTTTACTTAACTACTTCAATTAGGTAAACCAACCATTGAAAAAAACAAACAGACAATAAAAACTTCAAGAGCCGTGAACACAACGAACAATACACCTCAGGGGCCAATGCATATGCAGGAAGAAGAGTCGATTGACTTCCGACAGTTATTTTTTAAGTTTTATCGTTTCTGGTATTTCTTTGCTATTACGATTTTTATTGCTTTGGTCATTGCGTTTCTTTTTAACAAATACACCAAGCCCATTTATGAAGTAAGCACTACGCTCCTTATTAAGGAAGACCGTTTTGGCGGTGATGCCCAGGCACTGTTGGGTCTTGGGCTGCGCAACCCGATGCAAAACCTCAACAACGAAATAGGAATACTTAACTCATATACCTTAACGCACAGAGCCGTTAAAGCACTGAACCTGGATGTTTCCTATTATGGAGAAAAAAACTTTATCACTACCGAGATGTATAAAGAGGCTCCTTTTGTAGTTGTTTTTGATGCCGCCAGGCCGCAGCCTGTTGATCAGAAATTTCATATTAACATCATCAACGAAAACAAATTTCATCTAGAAGCAGAAGGAGAAAACATTAAAATGTACAGCTTCGAGGATGATGAAATACTCAAACATGACGACAAAGATGTTACTGCAAAAAAAATCTCAATAAACAAGGATTTCCGTTTTGGCGAAACTATTGAAACTGGAGATTACAGCTTCCGTATTGAGCTCAGTTCCAATTATGATCCTGACTTGCACAACAGCCGCAAAATGTATTTCCAGTTCAATATGCTGGACAATATGGTAAAAATGATGCGCGGTTTTGATATTGAACCCATCAATAAAGATGCCTCCATTATCGAAATCAAGCTCAAAGGCAATAATGTAAAAAAATCCGTTGATTTCCTCAATGAGCTTACACAGCAGTACCTGAACCGTCAGTTGGAAAAGAAAAACCAAATTGCCACAAAAACTATTGAGTTCATCGATACGGAAATTGTAGGTATCCTTGACTCGCTGAATTCTGCAGAAACAAAACTGGAAAATTTCCGGACAGAAAATAAAATCATGGAACTCAGCTTTGAGGCCAATCAGGTGTTTGAATATCTGAATCAGCTGGATCAGGAAAAAGCACAGCTCATTGTGAAAAACAAATATTATAATTACCTGAAAAACTATGTTTCAGAAAACAGTGAAATTGATCAACTGCTTGTACCTTCGAGCATGGGCATTGAAGACCCGCTTTTGGGCAGCCTGATTGCTGAGCTTGTAAAACTCGCTGATGAACGTTCAGCCCTGCTGATCAACTCCCGTAAGAAAAACCCCGCAGTAGCTGTTGTTGACCAAAAAATTGAAAGTGCTAAGCGCAATCTCGTTGAAAATATCAAAAACATTGTAAATGCTTCAGAAATTGCAATTAATGATATTGACCAGCGCATATCGGAACTAAGCAACCGCTTGAAATCACTGCCGGCAAGCCAGCGGAAACTCTTAAGCTACAAACGCGAGTTTGAACTGAGCAACACACTTTATACTTTCCTTACCCAAAAACGTGCCGAAGCGCAAATTACAAAAGCTTCGAACCTGCCCGATAATGAAGTGATTGACAGGGCGATGGAAATCGGCCAATCAGCTGTTTATCCGAAGAAGAGCCTCAATTATATGATTGCGCTTATTTTGGGTCTGATCCTCCCTGCTGTCTATATTTATCTCAAAGATTTCTTCAATGATAAAGTTGTGGATCGCAAGGATGTTGAAAACGCAACCAATATCCCGATTATCGGCCATATCATCCACAGTACGCGCGAAAGTAAAGTTGTTGTTGCCGATTCACCAAAATCTTCCATTTCCGAATCGTTCCGCTCGGTGCGTACCAACCTGCAGTACATGGCCAAAGGCAAAGACAAGCAGGTTATCCTGATTACTTCAGATATTGTAAGTGCCGGTAAAACATTTACTTCCATCAACCTGGCATCCATTTTTGCCATGTACGGCAAAAAAACGCTCTTGATGGGTTTTGACCTTCGCAAACCTAAGATTTATCAGGATTTTGGTCTGACCAATACCGAGGGAATCAGCTCCTATCTGATTAACAAGAGTAAATACGAAAACATTATTCAGCAATCGCCTATTGATAATCTGGATATTATTATGGCAGGGCCTGTACCGCCAAACCCGGCTGAACTTATCGCTTCTGAAAAAACAGAAGAACTTATGAACCGCCTTAAGGAAGAATACGATTATATCATCCTTGATACGCCTCCGGTTGGTTTGGTTACAGATGCTTTCCTGCTTATGAAATATACCGACAGCAATGTTTTTGTTGTACGCCAGGGCTATACAAACAAAAAGGTATTTGCCGGAATCATCCAGGATGTTGAAAAACGTAATATTCCAAATACCAGCATCCTGATCAACGACGTGAAATTAAGCAAAAACGCTTATGGATACGGCTACGGATATGGTTATGGCTACGGCTACGGATATGGTTACGGCTACGGATATGGCTATGGTTATGGCTACTACAGCGACGACAAAAACGCTGCACGTGAATCTGTATTGAAACGTATCTTCCGCAAATCTTAAGAAAACTACTTTTTTTAAACAAAAACGGGCAATTTCTCCTTAATTTTGGGGTTTTGCCCGTTTTTCATTGATTGAAACCAGAAATTATTTATGATCAGGGATGCCATTATATATTTCATTGTGCTAATTGCCGTTCAGGCTCTTATCCTGAACAATATATATCTGTTCCACTTTGTAACGCCCATCATTTATATATACTTCATCCTGAAGCTGCCATTTGACACGCCCGCCTGGCTGCAGCTTTTATCAGCTTTTGCAATGGGAGTAGTACTTGACATCTTCACCGCAACACCGGGGCTTCAGGCTTCTGTTTGTGTTTTCACCGCTTTTGTGCGTCCGTTTATCATCCGTGCTCTTCGTTCAGGAAGGGAATATGAACCGGGATTGGTGCCGGGGTTCCGCGATAATGGAAGCCGGTGGTTTTTAATTTATAGTATCATTCTCATTGCTATACACATTGCCGGTTTAACACTCCTTGAAAACTTTGGGAGCAGCTCTGATCTTCAAATATTTTACCGTTGGCTGTTCAATGCCTTAACATCATTCTTCCTGATTACCATATTGGAAATTTTAAACAGCTCCGGCAAAAAAAAGCAACGAATTTGATTTTGCCACAAATCCGGTGCTTTATGGGCTTTATTCTATTTCAAAAGTCCGGAGCCATTACAAATTTTCAAGAATTTATCCAAAAACATTGCAATACAATACCCAACAAACGACTGTGAGTGTTCATAAAAACTTTAGATTTGCATAATATCGCGGCAAATGCTACTTTTGGTAAAAATCTTCACTCTGGATGAAAACGAAACGGATTCCACGTTTTTTTGGTTTTAGAATTTATGCAGCATCTACTGCTATTTATATGATGCTGGTGTTTCCGTCCTTGCTTATTGTTTTTGTACAGAACATGCCCAAAATGGAGCAAATAAGCTCGGTTCTTTCGGATGTTCACCCACAAAACGACAGCACTGCGAAACTGAATGACACCACTTTCCGCATTAACCCAGTCAGTATGAGTGTTGATACACTTACCAGCACTTTGGATACTTTGGATAATACCGGAATTCATTTACAGCGATCAAGCGATAACTCCTCAAATGAATCATTGCTTAATGAGGCTATTAATCTGTATTTTATATTGCTGACTGTTTCATTTCTTCTCGGTTGGGCTTTCAACTACCCATTCAAACGTTATGTGCGCCGAAAACGAAAAAACAAAAAAATATCGTCCGGTCTGTTCCGGTTTTGCAAATCTTTTCTCCTGAAGGCTCCGCTTATCAATACGGGCATCCTACTGATTACCTATGGCATAACCAATGCCAATATGTTTTTTTATCTCCAGCAGCCCGACCAGTTTGATAACGAATTTGCGTTCCTGATCTACAAACAGTTTTTCTACGTATCCTTTATTGCCAGTATAATGGCACTCTTGTTTGTGTATTTCTGGACGAAACACCG
Source organism: Bacteroidales bacterium (assembly GCA_963662905.2). Classification (GTDB taxonomy): domain Bacteria; phylum Bacteroidota; class Bacteroidia; order Bacteroidales; family WRLA01. The sequence continues at coordinate 392,153 of CAXXFD010000001.1, forward strand.
GGTACACCTCAAACATCTGCATTTTTTCTTCTCGGAAGATGAGCTGCGCAAAAGGATTTTTCGCGAAAAAGCCGGGAAAGTGGGCACACGCCTGTGGATCAGCTCAGCCATGACCACACTGCTCCCTTTAATTATTGTCATCATTTATCTCTACCGCAGTTCAACCAGCCTGGCAGATATGGGCTTGGTTTTTGAGAACCTCACAGCCGAACAAAACCAAATCCTTTTTGGCCAATATGCCAATTTCCCCTGGATGATCAACGCTTTCAGCGATATCGACCCAAAAGACATCAGTTTTGTAAATGCGCCGGACAAATTTTTGATGTTCGCAGGGATTTATGCAGGCATTTTTATCTCCTTGCTCTACATACTGTTTTTTGTAAAATGGACTACCGAGGATATTGTTTATCCCGTAAAAGAGCTGCTTTCCAATATGCAAAAAACCGGCCAGGGCGATCTGAGCAGTTTCAGTATTGTACGTACAAATGATGAAATAGGTGAATTGACCGAAGGCTATAACGATATGGCTCAAAAAATCCGCGATTATATTGCCAATATCAGCCGAATGAACGAAGCCTATTACCGTTTTGTCCCGCGGCAATTTCTTGAATTTCTCGGAAAAGACAATATCACGGATATTAAGCTGGGCGACCAGATACAGAAAGAGATGTCCGTTCTTTTTACTGATATCCGTTCATTTACAAGCCTTTCGGAACAGATGACGCCCGCCGAAAACTTTAATTTCATCAACAATTACCTTGGCTTGATGGAACCGGTAATTACCCATCATGGCGGTTTTATCGATAAATTTATAGGCGATTCCATTATGGCGCTCTTCCCCGGAAATGTGGAAGATTCAATTAATGCTGCCGTGGAAATGAGACGCACACTTAACGACTACAACCTCATCCGTGAAGCCGAAGGCAGGCAGGCAATTAATACAGGGATCGGCATCCACACCGGAAACCTGATGCTTGGAGTTGTTGGCGGGATCGGACGAATGGAAGGCACTGTTATTTCTGATGCCGTAAACCTGGCTTCCAGGCTTGAAGGCCTCACAAAACTTTATGGAACAAGCATTATCATCAGTCAGGATACTCTTATAAAACTCGATAATCCAACAGCTTACAACTACCGTTTCCTCGATGTAGTGAAAGTGCGCGGGAAAAAAGAATCCGTTTATATTTTTGAAATCCTCGATGGCCTGACCGATCGCGCAAAAGAGCTTCGCATTGCAAGCCGGAAAGCTTTTGGTGAAGGGCTTGATGCTTATAAATCAAAAAAATTCCAGCAGGCAAAAGAAATTTTTGAAAAAGTTTTGGTGCAAAACCCCAACGACCAGGCTGTGCTGCTTTATATTGAGCGCTGCAATAATAATATCCAAAACGGAATCCCTGAAGACTGGGACGGGGTGGAGGTAATCAATACCAAATAGAGTTTGTCAATAGATTCAGGTTTCTGGTTCAGAATGTTCGAGGTCGAGGCGTTGTGCTGAGCGTAGTCGAAGTGCATTCTTGGTATTGAAAATAAGGAGTCCCGTACGTACGGGATGACTGGTTTCAATACCAAGAATAATCCCGAAGCTTCGGGAGACATTATGGACAGAAACTTAATAGGCGGTCTTCTTTTCTTCTTTCATACATTTGCAGCAAAAAAGCGATGTACCGTAATTTTAAAAGCCGCGAAATCCTTATTGGAAAGTTGACATTGGGAGGAAATAATCCTGTCCGATTGCAGTCCATGACCTCTGTAAACACAATGGACACCGATGCAATTATTGCTCAAAGCATTCGTATGATTGAGGCCGGCAGCGAACTGGTACGTATTACAGCACCCGGCATCCGGGAAGCCGAACAGCTCGCACTTATCAAACAAAAACTGCAGGAAAAAAATTACGGCATCCCTATAATTGCCGACATTCACTACAGCCCTAAAGCTGCTGAAACTGCGGCCCGTATTGTTGAAAAAGTCCGCATCAATCCCGGCAATTATACGGACAAAAAACGAGGCAAAACACATTGGAGCGAAAAGGAATATAATGACGATATTGCGCGCATTGAAGAACGGCTTTTCCCTTTGATCGAAATTTGCAAGTCCCATAATACGGCCATGCGCATTGGTTCAAACCAGGGTTCTTTATCGGAACGGATCATGGCGCGCTATGGCGATACCGCTGAAGGAATGGTAGCTTCGGCGCTTGAATTTGTGCGCATCTGCCGCAGGCACGATTATCACCGGATTGTACTCAGCATGAAATCGAGCAACACCCAAACCATGCTGGCCGCAACACGGCTTCTGGTGCAGCAAATGATGGATGAAGGAATGGATTATCCACTGCACCTGGGCGTGACCGAAGCCGGTGAAGGTCAGGACGGCCGCATTAAATCCGCATTGGGAATCGGCAGTCTGCTCAACGAAGGGATTGGCGATACTATTCGTGTTTCCCTAACCGAAGACCCTGAATTTGAACTGCCTGTGGCACGTAAAATCGTAGCGCTTAATCCTCCGCAAACGCTCGATGATCCTGAAAAATGCAGTCCGGTTTTTTATTTCGAAAGAAGAAAATCAGAAGAATACGGAAATCTAGGCGGACAAAAATTACCACAGGTCATCAGCCGCACTTCGCAATCAAAAACCAAAGCTGATTACATAATATTGGAAGATGCCCAAAAGCACGTACAGCTTCAAAATCAGCACAATCAACATGAAATATTACCTGCTGTTTTAATTGACGGAATAAATGCTGGAGAAATAATCCCCGAACATGATGTCATCATTGCCTGCTTAAAAGACCTTAAAGAATTTGAACGCCTTTTTGCTACACTCAAAGCCTCGGCCAGCGAAAACCCTGTTATCCTTGCGCCGGATTTTGATTGTGAAGACAAAGAAAGTTATCAGTTAAAAATGTCTTCATTGGCAGGCAATTTGCTGAGCCGCGGGCTAGGCGACGGTATTTTCCTGCAAAGCCGCTATCACGATGAAGCCTTTTGCACCGAAACAGCTTTTGCCATTCTGCAGGCAGCACGAAGAAGGTTTTCAAAAACCGAATATATCAGTTGCCCTTCTTGTGGCCGCACGCAGTTCAATATCCAAAAAGCAGTACAAAAAGTACGTGAAGCCACGGAACATTTGAGTGGTATTACCATTGGCGTGATGGGATGTATTGTAAACGGCCCGGGAGAAATGGCCGGTGCAGATTATGGCTATATCGGTGCAGGCGGAGGAAAAGTGGTCCTTTTCAAAGGTGATCAAGCGGTAAGCGAAAAAATTGAGGAAGATAAAGCCATTGATGAACTTGTGCAGCTTATAAAAAAATATGGCGACTGGATCGATCCCGATTGAGACAATGTTCGGCCAGTCTTTCCGAACTTCCACAAACACCCCTTGGTCGGGCCGTTGAAAGCAACCTTAAACAGAAACCTTTAATAACCCTTTGCTTTATAGCACATTAAGAATTTGCATTATACGATATTTTGATTGTGTGGCATCAACAAATGCTTCTGATTTTACAGATCAATTCGGTTTGGGATTGGGTGTTCAATTTTATTTTTAAGCCAAATCAAATCACACACTTCCAATTATTCTATCTATCTTTGTTTCAAATTATACCTCAATTTCAAACCCAAATTATTATCACATGAAAAAACACAATTCACTTATCATGGTGGCCTTGATGTTCGCAGTATCGGCAGTCATGCTGTTTTCCTGTAATGGCCCCGGACAAAACAAAGAAATGGTTATAGAAAAAGCAAAGCAAATCCCTTTGGAGGATTTTTTCAAAAACCCGGAAAAAACAAGTTATCAGATCTCCCCAGATGGCAAATACTACAGCTACAAAGCACCTTACGAAGACAGGCTCAATATTTTTGTAGTTCCTGTTGATGGCGGTGAAGCCATTCGCCTAACATCCGAAACAGACCGCTCCATTGCCGGCTATTTCTGGGCCAATAACAACCGCATCCTCTATCTGAAAGATAATGGCGGCGATGAAAACTTCTGGCTCTATGGCGTTAATATCGACGGCAGCGACGCCAAATGCTATACAGGCTTTGAGGGTGTGCGCACACAAATTATCGACGATCTGGAAGATATTCCAAACGAAATGATCATTGGCCTGAACAAACGTATTCCGCAGGTTTTTGACCCTTACCGTCTGAATTTAGAAACCGGCGACATGACCATACTGTACGAAAACCCGGGCAATATCCAGGGCTGGGTTACCGACCATGATGGTAAAGTCCGTATTGCTATTGGTATTGAAGGCGGCGTGAACACTACCCTGATGTACCGCGAAACAGAAAATGACGATTTTAAAACCATCCTCACCACAAGTTTCAAAGATCAGTTATCGCCCATGTTCTTCACTTTCGACAACAAAAACCTTTATGCTACATCCAACCTGGGCCGCGATAAAGCTGCTGCTGTAATTTTTGATCTTGAAAAAGCTGAAGTTTCGGAAGTGCTCTACGAAAACCCTGATTACGATGTATCAGGATTTGGCTATTCTCCAAAAAGAAAAGTCCTTACAGCCGCTTATTACACAGCCTATAAGCAGGAATATCATTTCTTTGACCAAGAGCGCAAAGCAATTATGGACGACCTTACAGCAAAGCTTCCGGGTTATGAAATTGCACTCACAGGAAGAAATAAAGACGAAGACAAATTTGTAATCCGCACTTACAGTGACCGTTCTCTGGGCTCGTATTACTTCTATGATGCCAAAACAAAAGATTTGAAAAAAATCACCGAAGTAAGCCCCTGGATTGATGAAAATGAAATGGCATCGGTTTATCCTATTGCATATCAATCGCGTGATGGCCTGAAAATTGAAGGATATCTTACATTACCCAAAGGCTACACCATGGAAAATGCCAAAAACCTTCCTGTTGTAGTAAACCCGCACGGCGGCCCCTGGGCACGCGACAGTTGGGGATTTAATCCTGAAATTCAATTCCTTGCCAACCGTGGTTTTGCCATTCTTCAAATGAATTTCCGTGGCTCAACAGGCTATGGCAAAGATTTCTGGCAAAAATCATTCAAACAATGGGGACTTACCATGCAGGAAGATATTACCGATGGTGTTAACTGGCTGATTGAAAAAGGTATCGCCGATCCATCACGCATTGCAATTTATGGTGCAAGTTACGGTGGTTATGCAACGCTCCAGGGCATTGTGGTTGATCCCGAGCTTTATGCTGCTGCTGTTGATTATGTTGGCGTTTCCAATCTGTTTACTTTTATGAAAACCATCCCTCCGTATTGGGAACCACTGCTCAATATGATGTACGAAATGGTCGGAAACCCGGAAACGGACAGCGCTCAGCTTGCCGCCACTTCTCCAGCACTGAATGCCGATAAAATTATGACACCGCTTTTCATCGCTCAGGGCGCCAATGACCCCCGCGTTAACAAAGCCGAATCAGACCAAATGGTGGAAGCATTGAAAGAACGTGGCGTTGCCGTTGAGTATATGGTAAAAGACAACGAAGGCCACGGATTCCATAACCAGGAAAACCAATTTGAATTTTATGGTGCAATGGAAAAATTCCTGAACAAACACATGCAAATTGAAATTACGGAATAAATTATTCCAATAAAAACATAAAGCCGGGGCATCTGTTCCGGCTTTTTTTATGGCATGACTAAATGCATTACGTTTTGGCTATCATGTGAAACCAATGAGCGATTGGGTCTTCAGCAATATTGAAGCCTAAATTACCGGCTCTAATCCTTATCTTTTTTATATCGCCTGTCGGCCAGCCAATGCGCATCCTTGTCCAACATTTCCTCAAAAGTATAGCCACGTTTTTTCGCTTTTTCCATCATTTGCTGCGTCTTGGATTCAGACGAACGCACTTGTTCTTTAAAACGCGCAATAAACTCTTCGTATGTCTCTTCATAATGCACTTCATGATGTTCCTTCAATTTTTCTTCAAGAGAAACATTATGTTCTTCCTTATGGAAAAAGCTATAAAGTGAGTCAACGCTGCCCCAGCCAAATTTATCGAGGGTACTGGTTGCCGACATAAACATGATAAGATCGGATTTTGAAAGGCGTGTTTGCAGGTCTGTTTCTGTTTTGGCCGGATAAACGCCTCGTGAGAAATAGTACCAATAGCTTACTTCATTAAAAAGGTGTTTATGTATGGGATAAAAATTAAAAATATTCCAGAAAAAACTATCGCTGATAACAAACAAGTTGGGTTTCTCCGCTCCGTCTTTTTTGATTTCCTCTTTTTCGGGATAAGCAAGGGAATCGCGGTCTAAGGGAATGCTCAGGTTAAGCAGCATCTCTATATCCCTATCGTCGTATTTCAGTTGATCCGTTTTATTGATTGTAGTAAATTTGACTCCATTCATTTCTTTTCCTGAAAGGGACTGGTAATATTTGACAATGGAATCGGCTGCCAGTTGTGCACCGTAAATACTCCAGTGCGTGCCGGTTTTTGGGAATAACGGTACTTTGGTAGTATCCTTTGCATCAACAAACCATTGGTTGCAATCAATAGTATTGACCCCGTATTTTTCCAGATTATCCAGAAAGCACTGGTAATTCGTATATGATTTTTCAGAACGCATTTTATCCGGGATATGCTCCGGGTAATAGCTGGCCTTTCCTGCGGCAATTACCATAATCATATCTTTTCCATAGGCTTTCAGGCTATCTTGAATTGATTTCAGCTTTTTGACTTTCTCTTCAATATCATCATTTCCGCGAAAATTCCTGCCATAATAGGAATGAATAAACCAAGGCTCAAAGAGGAAGCCGTTTTTACCAATGGTAACGTTAATATTGCTTGAGAGCCCAAAAACAGAAAAACGTACCTGATTGTAAAGCCTTATTGCATCTTCGCGGAAACCGTAGTTTTCCAGTAAATACTGGTGGAAACGTGGCTGAAATTCCGAATCAATCCAATCTGCAGCGGCAAATTTGGGCAGTTCCTGTTCCTTGGTCACCCCGTGGAGTTCACTGATTATAAACGGTTTGAATATCTGTTGAAACAATGGCAATATCAACAGCAGTGCCGTCAATACAACCAAAGTGATATGTAGTTTATTTGATTTCATAATTTAAAACCTGAAATAGATAAACGGACTAAAGCCCAAACCCGTAAGTGAGGCAACACACAACACTAAAAGTACAACCGACATAATCCACAAGCCCACATGTTGTTTGTTGTTATATGTGGTGAAATAGAAAAAATCCTGCAATTTCAGGCCAATTTTGGATAGCGTAAAAAAGGAGAAAAAGGCGCCCACAAACATCATGGTATAAAAATGCGGATTGGCGGCCATCGATACCGATTGAAAATCAAAAGAATAAAGCGCGCCAAGGAAACTGACCGCCTGATCGTATTCTTCTATTCGGAAAAATACGCGTGCCATTACAATGATCAAAAAGGTGAACAAGATGCTGATTTTCCCGATTTTCTCCCATACCTTCAGTAAAAACAAGCGTTCAAGCACCAGGAAAAAGCCGTGGAATGCACCGTAGATCACAAAATTCCAGCTGGCTCCGTGCCATAAACCCGAAAGCAGAAACACGAACCAGAGGTTAAAGTACAACCTGCGTTTGGTTTTTACGCGGCTTCCTCCCAAAGGATAGTACAAGTAATTGCGCATAAAAACGCTGAAAGTGATATGCCACCGCCGCCAGAATTCGGAAACACTGCGGGCGACGTAGGGATTATCGAAGTTTTCGGGAAATTTAAAGCCGATCATACGCCCGATACCAATGGCCATATCGGAATAGCCGCTAAAATCAAAATATAGCTGGAAAGTATAGCCCACAATACCAATCCATGCTGTGGAAGAATCCATTGTGGCATAGTTAGACGCAAGGATCTTATCCACTTCAACGGCAATTACATCAGCAATAAGTACCTTCTTGGCCAATCCGAGACAGAACCTGTAAAAACCGTTCAAAAACTCTTCCCAGCGCTCTTTCCTTCCGGTAATTTGGTCGGCGATGTCTTTATAGCGCACAATAGGCCCGGCAATCATCTGCGGGAACATCATGATATAAAGCATATAGTTGAAGGGGTTTCTCAGCGGCTTGTGAATTTTCCGGTACACATCCATGGAGTAGGTAATCGACTGGAACGAGAAAAAAGATATCCCGATAGGCAGCAGGATGTAGTTCCACACCAAAGGATCAAGATGCACCCAACCACGGACATAATTAACGTTCTCCATGAAAAAGTTGGCGTATTTGAAATACAGCAGCAGCCCCAGGTTGATGGCCACAGAGATACCAAGAAAAAACTTTCGCCACAAAACCTGCCGAGAGCTGTCCATAGCACGGATCACATAAAAATTGATGATGATGGAGGAAAGCAAAAACAGCACAAACCAGGGCGCACCCCAGGCATAAAACAACACACTGAATGCCAGTAAAGTGTAGTTCCGTGCTTTCTTGGGCGTGAGGTAGTATGCCAGTAAAAACAATGGCAGGAAGTAAAGTATAAAAATGATGCTGCTGAATACCATCGGTTCGGGTTTAAAGTTTTGGAGCCTTACTCAACAATAATTTCATAAACTTTTCCTTCGATGGGATTTTTGGGATAAGGCACCCAGTTTTGGGAGAAAGGCTGGAAAGGCCACCATTCCGCATAATGAAATTCCTGAGTAATCACACAAACCATCTGGTTATTGGGGATGGAAGTGACCTCATCGTTCATATAACCACAGATTTGCATCTTATCGGGCGACGGACCGGCACGCCAGATAATTTCCGTGGGTTTCCATTCAATTTCATAATAGAAATAATCGCCGCCAAAAAGTTCTTCATTATCCATCGGATATTTGGATGTAACGGCTTTATAATAATCTGTCCAGCGGTGCAGTGTATAGGATTTGCCCTGATATTCAATATCCGAAACACCTTTAAAGAAATTTTTCGGATCCTGGTTGGCCAGATCCCAGTTTGTACAGCAAAACATTACATCGTGTGAATTGCGTCCGTCATTTGCCCGGAAATCTGTACCGTTCCAAAAAGGGGAAGTTTTAACAATTTCGATATCAATTTCGGAATAAGCCAACTGTTTGTGCTTTCGGTTCAGCGACTCTTCACCGCCATCATTTTTCTGGATATAACCATCGCGCTCGGCAGCCCGGCGCATATTCCACTGTGGGCCTTCCTGATAGATCATCCAAAAAGCATTGGTTAATCCATTCCAAACATTTTCTTCATTCAGCTGTTTTGGGAATTTAATTTTCCCGCGGTATTTTCCGTAAGTAAACCCAACACGTGTTTTTACACCTACATTTTCTTTACGCAAATTATTTAGATCGGGATTGCCCGGATTTTCGAGGATAATTGCATCTGCCAGAGTGTCTAGTTTCACAGTTTTGCAAGGGCACTCGCTATTGTAGGTGTGGTCTGTGATCAATTGTGAGGAATCATATTTTTCCATCGCGCCAAAAAACGCATCCTGTGTATAAGGATCATGAAGCACATCATGAGCTTCGGGGATGTTCCTAAGTTGATAATGGCGGTTTATAGCATGAGAAAACTGCTCAAAAAGCGCGCTTTTATAGAGCTCCTGATCATCATTGCAATGTGCATTGAGATATGATTTATCAATATTTTCATCGCGCTGAGCAGCCGGATTAACATAAATGCCCTGCATGGGATCGATACGTGCGGAGGTTTTCAGCACCCTGTGCGAAACAGAAGTAAAAACACCATCGAGCGAAGCTCCTTCACCGTATTTGAAATAATAAAACGGATTGATAAAAGCTCCGGAATCGTTTGTTTTTCCAATATTTGTGACGAATCCGGGCAATTGGGAAAGAGCTTTTTCACTGGCCACAACCAACAAAAAGTTGTAGCATCCAACGCGTGGGTTTCTTTTCCAGCGGTGGTTAAAATCACCATGGTTTACCTTATCGTTGATAATCCAAACCGCATCCAGAAACACTTGCTGATCAATAGTTTTATTGGAAGCTTGTGCTTTCTTTTTGATAGATTCGAACCATTCCGGCGTATTTTTAATTGATTGTTTAATCTGGTTTATAGACGCTTCATCAAAGCTAATTGCCTGCATATTGCCGCCATAAAACTTTTTCTCATCGCGTGGATTGCCCACAATGCGATAAGTATCCGTAACAGACTGCCCCTGAACCGGTTTAAATCCAACAGCAACATCTTCCCAGCTTCCATAAAAATTCTCGGAGCAATATGGGTGCATGCCATTTCCTTTTGTTTCAGGAAATTTATAGGATTCGTTTTGATAATAGATCTTGTAAAAATATTTTTCGGGATGTTTTGCGTTGATGTCGAAACGAAATGCAAAGCCATTATCGCTGCTTTGACGGGCTGAAGGTATCTGAATTCCATTGAGCACTACATGATCCAGATCAATTGGCAGGGAAACCGTATCGCTTTCCCCGAAATTGGTAATCGCATCAAAACCTGAGATGATATTTTTTGGTTTATTGGAGCAGGCAGAAAAAATGAGCAGTACGAGAAAAAAGCAAAGTAGTTTATAGAATTTCGACATATACCTAAAATTTTCACCAAAAGTAGAAAAAAAACAAAGCTTTGTCCTGCAAAAAAAAGAGGGGAAATTAAAAACCCCCCCCCTTCTTTTTATCAGTTATAATATTATTTCAGGAAGAAAACGGAGCTTCCGGATTTCTGCCCATCAACATAAATATCAACGGAATAGTTGCCGGGTTCAAAATTTTCGTCACTAAATAATTTTGTCCATTCGAGGCACATTTTTTCTTCCTGACCGGAATACTTGAAGGTCTTCTTCATGCTCCACTGAAGCTTCTGCCCTTGATATTCGAATGAATATTCATCGCTTTTATCTTTAAAAAGCACGCTGCCATCGGGGCGGGAAACACGCACATAAACGTTTTTGTTTCCGTTTTCCACCAGCGGGTTGGGTTGCAGGTTGAAACAAACCCTGATTTTTTCTACCCGACGGGCCTTATCGGTTTCACGTTCGGTTCCGGAGCCTTTAACACGCATTGTTTCGTTAATGATGTCGTAGGCGGGCAACATGGCCACTTGCTCAATTTTTTCTTCGATTTCTTTTTGCTGCTCTTCCAGCTTGCGCGATTTCCTTTCAACGCGCTCAATGGTTTGTTTCATTTCTGTGTTTTCTGCTTTCAGCTCAGCATTTTCACGATAAAGGCTGTCCATCTGGTGCAGATAACCCTGGGTAATATTCCGCAGGCGGTCGAGTTTCTTCTTTACCTTATAATATTCCCACTTTGTATTGAGCAGCTGCTTGATTTCTTTGGCATTTGCCTGGATGATACTGTCTTTCATAGCCAAAGAATCGGCCAGTTCGCCGTACTCAACTTTAATGGCGTTGTGCTCTTTCACCATGGAATCCAGTTCGGTTGTCAGCACCATGCGCTGTTTTTCTTTTTCCTGCGCCAGTTGATCATATTCCGATTGTATGCCCATCATTTTCCAAATTGCAATGCCTGCAACTACCAAGAGGATGATAATCAACACAATCCACAGGATATTATTTTTTTTCTTTTGCTTGCCTTCTACAGCATTTTTAGCTTCTGCCATAATAAAATAATCTTTTCAAATTTCGTGGTATTAACTCCTAAGAACCTGATAATATTGTGCAAATATAAACAGTATCAGCTTAAAGCCAATTTAGTAGGGCAAAATCTCTATTTTATTTTCTTCGTTCCAATCCGGTGTTTTGTATTTTTCGCCTTCAAGTTGATACATCTTTTGGTACCATTCGACGGGATATCCCGGTGCATGCATTGGCGTATCCTTGTCTTTGATGTAGCCATCATTATATTTCATTACCAGGTATGCGCCCAGCTCTTTCCATTCCTTATGCACGTTTATTCCGGCCTTTTCAGAGTATTCCGTTAGTTTTTGGATGCGGCCGATTTTATTGTATTTCATCAGGGATTTTTCCACACTGTCCTGATTTGCAAAGAATTCATCTTCAAGCCTATACTGCACATTTTGGATATCCCGGATCATATAGCTGTATTTCAGGTTACTGAAATTGGAAACAAAATTAAAAGCCCACCACATCGACTCCCAGTTAAACATATTGATGTCGCCAATAGTGAATGGCGTGGGCACGCTCAGGTTATTGCAATAAATGGGCACGTAGCAGGTGTAATAGGTGTCATCAACCCCAAACCAGCAAATGCCTCCAATTTCGTCGGGCAGGAAAGAACGCGCCTGTGCAATAAAAGAAAAAGCTGTATTGTATGAACTGACGGATCTTCCCCAGGCGCAACTTACGGAATCCGCTTCCCAGCTTAAAGGGCGCCAGTAGTTGGGCGAGCCAAACGGACCGGCTGCAATGCCCTTGGTCATATCAAATTCGGTGCCCTCGAAATGATCGCGCACCAAAAGGCTGACATCCTTAATGCTCAGTTTTTCATCAGGCTTGATCCAAAGTGGATATCTTTCAGCTCCCTGCACGCCTTGAAAATAATCCGACTTTAATTCCAAAGAAGGCGCAGAACGCCGAAACAAACTCCATACGCGTCCTTCACAATAACGCAAACGATCCGGTGAGGGCGGGCAATAAGCCGTATTGAATGCAAATGCACCATCGGTTTTGGGATTATAGTATCCTTTTTCAGTGGCAAAATCAATGATGTCCTCGCTATAAAGGCAGTTTTCCGGATCATCCATTGGAAAAGTACCGATACGTGCCATATTTGCATGTGCAGAAATCATTCCGTCCGGGATGCGGCGTGCCACCCAAATCGGCCTGATGCTTTCTTCTCCGCGGCCAATCATTTCCACAATCCAGGCTTCATCGGGATCAATAATACTAAATGATTCGCCTTCGCTGCAATAACCGTATGTTTCTGCCAGGGAAGTAAGGACATCCACACCTTCACGGGCAGTTTTGGCCCTTTGGAGCACGAGCGTCATCAAATGCCAGTATTCCAAACCTTTGCCGTGGTTCCAAAGTTCTTCCCTTCCTGTAAATGTTGTTTCTCCAATAGCCACCTGATGTTCGTTCATCTGAAAACCCAAAACAGCATAGGTGTGTGCAGGCTGCGCAACGGCCGTTTCCAATCCGGTTCGCGTCGGGAAATATGCGCTGTCGCCGGGCTGATGATCCATGGCAGGATAAACCTGTGGTTTAAAAAGCCATTCGCCATCATTGGTATAAACCAAAAAAGTACTGCCATCAGCAGAAGCGCCCTTGGTTACAATTAAATTAGTACACGGAAATATCGGGGAACTTAGAAATAAAACACTGATAAATAAGCTAATAAAAATCCTGATCATAAAAGTTGCTTTTGGCCAATAAAGATACAATTTTACCCAATAGCCTATCAGCTGAATACTCCTCAAAAATCTTTTTTCCGGATGCAAGCCGCTTTACCAAAAAGGATTTTTTCTTTTTGTAGGTTCAAAGCTGCCAAAACTATTTCTAGACATCAAAAAAAATTGCTGGCCAAAGCCCCTTATTGCGTTTTTATTTGAGCCGCCGGGTCTCTCGCTTGAGCTAGTGGCAAAAATTTATGGACAAAGCCGGGCGCGCAGTATTGTAGGATATCAAATGAAATAATACTTTTGCCCACTGTTTCAATGAAATAAAATTACAACATGGTATTTAGCAGTAGTATTTTTTTATTGTACTTCCTTCCAAGCTTGTTAATCATATATCACCTTGTACCAAGGTTCCTTAAGAACTATGTTTTATTGGCAGCAAGTATATTTTTTTATAGCTGGGGGGCTCCAAAGTTTTTGTTTGTCATTTTGGGCTCAACAATTTTAGATTTTTACATTGTAAAAATGCTATACAAATCCAGGAAACTTTTATACAGAAGACTGTTTCTTGCATCATCGATAGCCATAAACCTTGGTTTACTGGCATTTTTCAAATATGCAAATTTCTTTGTTGAGAATGTCAACAGCCTACTGAATTCATTAGGGTTCACTGAAGTCGCCTGGACTGCTATTGCGCTTCCTATCGGGATTTCATTTTATACTTTCCAAACCTTAACGTATTCCATTGATGTGTACCGCAAAATACACAGCCCGCTCAACAAGGTCACCGATTACCTGCTGTACATTATGTCTTTCCCGCAAATGATTGCCGGCCCCATTGTACGATTTAATTCGATAGCGGATCAAATTACAGACCGGAAAGAGGCTTTGGAAGATAAATTACAAGGATTTTACCGTTTTGTAATTGGATTGGCAAAAAAAGTATTGGTGGCCAATGTAATGGCAGAGCAGGCTGATTTGATATTGAACAGCAATTATGCCGACTTGTCTTCCGTTAATGCGTGGGTCGGGATATTGGCATATACGTTCCAGATTTATTTTGATTTTTCAGGGTATTCAGATATGGCGATCGGTTTGGGTAAAATGTTTGGGTTTAAATTTCCTGAAAATTTTAACTCTCCATATATCTCGCAAAGCATTAGTGAATTTTGGCGCAGATGGCATATGACACTGGGCGGCTTTATGCGTGACTACCTGTATATTCCTTTAGGAGGCAGTCGTGTTAAAACAAAACGCCGCTTATATTTCAATTTATGGTTTGTGTTTTTGCTTTCCGGATTGTGGCACGGCGCATCATGGAATTTTGTTGTCTGGGGCGCTTTTCATGGATTCTTCCTGATCTTAGACCGCCTGTTTTTACTCAAAGTCCTGCAGAAGTCCGGTCGTATTTTCGCCACCATATTCACCTTTTTTATTACCATAATTGGTTGGGTGATTTTCCGTATAGAGGATATGGGCCAAATGATGGTATATTTTAAGAAGATGTTCTCATTTGAAGCTGCTCAGGAAATCAACACAATACCCGCCTTTGGAATCATGTTGGCCGTTGCGGTATTCTTTTCCTTTTTTGTGAGTTTCGACAAAGGCAAAAAAATCGAGCAGTTTATCTTCTTTAAAGACCATTACAGGCTGAGGCAACATTATATCTTCATGTTAATTTCTGCCTTGCTATTACTGTTTTCTGCAAGTTCAATAGTGGCTTCTGATTTTAATCCATTTATTTACTTTAGGTTTTAAAAATGCAAGATCAAAGAAATCATATCAGGATAAAAGGAGTATTGTTCAGCTTAGTCATCTTGCTCCTCGCAGCACCTATGGTACAACAAAACACCGGGCTAATTAAAACAAATAGAATTTGGGGCTCTTATGATGATGCTGTTAAACCGGAATTAAATAAAAATAGTTGGTTTTCAGGATCATACCAAGAACAAATACAAAAATATATTGATCAGAATATAGGCTTTCAAAGTTTTATGATCCGGCTATATAATCAGTTGTATTATTCTGTTTTTAACCAGGCCAGAGCAAATGGAGTATTAATCGGAAAAGAAAACTTTTTATATGAAAAAGTCTATATTGATGCGCTCCTGGGAACAGATTTCATTGGAGAAGAAAAAATACGGCAAAGGGTTGAACGAATTGAATTATTAAGCGATTCTTTGAAGAAGAAAGGCATCCCTTTGTTGGTTGTCCTCGCTCCCGGAAAAGGCACATTTTTCCCTGATCATATTCCGGGCAAATATCAAGCGAAAAACAAATCAACCACGAATTACGAAGTATTTAAAAAGGAGCTGGACAATAGTGATGTATTGCATCTGGATTTTCAGGAGTGGTTTCTGAACATGAAAGATGATGCAGCCCATCCCTTATTTCCGAAAAACGGGATCCATTGGAGTCAGTATGGTGAGTATTTGGCATTAGATTCACTATTGGCATTTTTGCAAGGGCAACACAATGGCTACACGCCCGGTATAGATTTGAAAAACATAGAAACAGATAAAAAAGCCAGAGGGAGGGATACAGATATTGAGCTGGCAATGAACCTTCTGTATAAGAACAGCGATTTTGAGATGGCCTATCCTCAATACAATTTCACACAAAGCTCTCCTGATGATTCTATCCGGATTTTAACCGTTGCAGATAGCTATTTTAATTATCTGTTTAAGGAAGTAATGAATAAAAACAAGGCGTTTAACGGCAGCCAGTTTTGGTATTACAACCAACAGGTGTTCTCCGGAAAATCGAATGGCGAAACATACGTAAAAGACCTTAATATCACCAGGGAAGTCCTTAAATCTGACATTGTAATCCTTTTATCAACTGATGCAAACTTATACCGTTTCCCATTTGGTTTTGAAGATCAGCTCTATTATGATATGTTTATAAAGAACAAAAGGTTAAACCAGTTTGTCGCGGCAATAAATAATTCCGAAGAGCTCAGGTCAAAAATAAATAAGTATGCCAGCAAAAAAAACGCCGAAGTAAGTGAGGCGCTTCTGGATATTGCTGCTGGACTCCATAAATATGAAAGAGATTTCATCAGGAAAAATAAAATTTCCGATTATGAGAATAAAATCCGAAATGATAACAATTGGTTAGAGAGCATCAAGAAAAAAGCGGCCAGCAATAATATATCTATCGATGAAGCAATCAAGGCTGACGCCATTTATATGGTAGATG
Source organism: Bacteroidales bacterium (assembly GCA_963662905.2). Taxonomy (GTDB): domain Bacteria; phylum Bacteroidota; class Bacteroidia; order Bacteroidales; family WRLA01. Next base: position 408,591 of record CAXXFD010000001.1, read on the forward strand.
TGGAAATTAAAAAAGCCATTGACAACGAAACAGATTATTTATGCTTTGAACCCGACCGTGACCTGCTGGTTAAAAATCCAAAATATCTTGACCAACTGCTTGATTACTATTTAAATGTCAATGCATATATGGAGAAGATTTATTCCACACCCGAGTGGATTGAATCGGTTCAAAAAAAAGCCCGGCAGAACAATATTTCTATCGAAAAAGCAGTTCAGCTCGATGCTGAATATATGGTTCAGGAAGATTATAAAAAGGATGGGACTCAAAGCTTCTTCAATTAGTTAGTTTCCGTCTATAAAGTCCGATCTCAGCGTTATTTTTCGAACATTCTACACCGGAAACGTGAAGTTGGCCAAAAAAAATGCCCATGGTTTCCCACAGGCATTTTATCAATATATTTTTTTTCAAATTGGCCTTTGCCAATCATCCTTGTTAATGGGCAGCTCCTTTAACTTTAAACTGCTCGCCGGTTTTTTCGATAATGAGGCGGTAAAAATCTTCGCCATAACCGGGTTGTTCCAGTTTTGGAGTTACATATTTGTATCCTTCCGGCACCGGGCGGGCTTCTTTCACGTTACCATCCATATACTTCATAAACAGGTATTCGTAAAACTTCTTCCAATCGGTTACCAGCTTATCGCCCTCTGTGCATGAGTAATTGGTCAGGTATTCTACAGCCAGTTCGGGGCTTTGCTCATAAAGGGCTTTTGCGCCGGCATCAACTGCGGGTTGGAACTTCACAAAATTATCTTCAAGCGTTTTTTGCTTTGCAGCAACCTCAGGATGGATTGTATTATAGCGCGTGTATGCAAGGTTCGTTACCTGGTTAAACACCCAGAAAGCGGCATCATCAGACCATTTCATAATGGCGCCATTGCCCACGGCATAAGAATGAGGAACCTGTGTAATACTGCTGTACATTGGCGCAAAAACGGCACTGGAAGCATCATCAACACCAAACCAAAGTACGCCACCTATTTCGTTGGGCAGCCAGCTACGCGATTGGCTTACAAAAACGAATCCGGTTTGTTGCGTTGCCGTTGCACGCTCGTTGCAATAGCTTACATCATCAACTTTCCAGGTAAGCGGACGCCAGCGGTAAGGCACCTGAAATGCCCCTGCACCCACATCCTGGCTCATGTCCAGCTCAGTATTTTCGAGATGGTCGCGCATAAAATGCATCATATCCTGAACACTGATTTTGCGGTTAGGCTTCACCCAAAGCGGCATGCGGTTGGTAGCATATCCGTTTTTATTTTTGCGGCCATCGGCAAATTTCTTTTCGTGCTCGATATTTCCTTTAACATATTCCCAGTACTGATCCATATTGTCGGCAACCTGATTGAACATGGTCCAAACGCGGATTTCGCAAAAACGTGCTCCTCCAAAATCAACAGGGGCATAAGTGTCGGAGAAACTGAAATCTTCATCATTACCATCAAACCAGCCCATATCACGCGCAAAAGAAACCACATCTTTTGCATAAACGGTAGAAATTCCTGAATTAAAAACATCTTCCATATGCTCGCTGCTCATTGAGCTTTTGTTGTTGTTCAATGGAAAAGTGGTGATACGCGCCTGGTTTGCATGTCCTGAAACATATCCATCAGGAATTTTACGGGCAACCCAAACGGCACCTTTTTCTTTTGGCCCCTTGCTGATCATCTCCATAATCCAAACCTCGTTCGGGTCAGCAATAGAGAAGGATTCGCCGGAGCTGTAGTAACCATATTCTGCAACCAGATCGGTCATAATCTTAATGGCTTCGCGGGCAGTTTTTGCGCGCTGGAGCGTAACATAGATCAAACTACCGTAATCCATAATTCCGGTAGTATCGATGAGTTCCGAACGGCCACCATAAGTTGTTTCGCCAATAGCTACCTGAAACTGGTTCATATTGCCCACAACATTGTAGGTTTCTTTTGCCTGTTTGATCTTGCCAAGATATTTTCCGGTATCCCATTCGTAAATGTCGAGCATGGCTCCTTCGGGATAAACCGCTGCAGGCCAATGATAAAGCTCACCATAAAGCAGGTGGCTGTCAGCAGCATAGCTTACCATGGTACTTCCATCGGTTGAAGCGCCTTTGGTAATCAGATAATTGGTACATGCGTGGATTTTTGGCACTGCGCTCAACATAAGAGCAGTAATCAGGGCCATCAATACAGTTTTTTTCATAGACGTTAATTTGAATTATTTTTAAATGCTGGTCGTCAACAATCACCGGACAAAACCGGGTACTTAAGGGGCAAAAATAAGGAAAACAATGAAATAGCTCTATAAATTGCAATAGTCATTAACAAAAGACATCAGCTTTTCTTCCTGAAAATCGGCAGCCATAAGCTGGAAACCAAAAGGAAGGCCATTTTTTGTATGGCCGGCGGGAAAGCTCAGGGCCGGAATACCACAGAGATTTGCCTGTATCAGGAACAAATCAAGCAGAAACATATCATCGTAAGAAGGCAGGCTCCCAATACGAAAGGCCGGTGCAGGAGTTGTTGGGCTGAGGATAAAATCCATCTTTTCGAATTGACGTAAGATCGATTCCCGAAGAGATCTTCTAAAAGATGCCGCAGCAAATAATAAATCCGCCCGTTTTTCTGCGATATACGTTCCAAGCATGATTTTCTGTTTTACAAGCAGTCCAAATCCCTTGCTCCTTGTTTGGCGGATATTCGCCTTTCCGCTTTCATCATATTGCTGGTTTCCATATAAAATTCCATCATAACGCGCCAGGTTGGATGCTGCCTCCACGGATGTCAAAACCTGATAAGCCGAAAGCATTTCCTGTGTTTGCTTGAAATCTGCAAAATGGATTTTGCCCCGCTTTTTCCAGTTTTCTAACGAAAGCATAAAAAGCATCCCTGACCTCTTTATGAACGCCCGGCAGTTGCAACAAATTACTATATACCAGGATATTGGCATGCTTCGTACATGGTTTTAAATGGAATTCCGGTTTAGGATGTTCTGATGCTGTTGCATCTTTTCCATCGGCCCCCGAGATGACGTGCAGCACTTTGGCGATATCATCCGGATGTGCAGATAAGATGCCCGCCTGATCAAAACTGCCGGCATGCTCTATAATTCCATAACGTGAAATCCGGCCATAAGTGGGCTTGAGGGCAAAAATACCGCAATAGCTTGCCGGCTGCCGCACAGAACCGCCGGTATCCGTGCCAATAGCCACATCACATAAGCCTGCTGCAACAGCCGACGCCGAACCGCTTGAAGATCCGCCACAATCAAATTCAGTATTATGAGGATTGAGTACCGGACCGTAAAATGAATTGGAGCTGTCACTTCCCATAGCAAATTCGCCACAATTATGCCTGCCAATGATGAGCGCATCTTCAGCTAAAAGACGTTCTGTCAGACTGGCGCTGAAAGGCGACCGGTAATTCTGTAAAATTGATGATGATGCAGTAAGCAGATGATCCTGATAAGCGATATTGTCTTTCAGGCCAATGATCATACCGGCCAGCAGTCCGGCCTTTTTACAATTAATTTTTTCTTGAATTCGCGCAGCATCTTTGCGGGCTTCATCAAAAAGCTCAATATATGCATTCAGATCAGTACGCTTCCTGATGCGGCTTTGGTAATCCTCAAGCTTCTGAGGCAGGCCATGAGGATAGTCTTTTGGCCACTTCTTGCCGGCGAAATCAGGAACAGCCGTGCCGGACATAATTATTTTTTGTTGTCCTTCTCTTCTTCTTCGGGATTGTCCATTCCATCCTTAAAGCTACGTACTCCTTTTCCCAATCCTTTCATTAATTCGGGAATTTTGCGGCCACCAAAAAGCAGCAATACAATGACCAGAATTATGATTATCTCGGTGCTGCCGAACCAGCCTAATAAAACACTCAGCATTTCCATAGTCAAAAATTTTTGGCCTTATTCGTCTATTGATATAAACAGACCATCAGGCACGCGGTTTATGGCACAAAAATACAAAAAACAAAAAGCAAAAACCTACTCTGCTGATATTTCGTTTTTTGCGTTATTCATAGGCTTGGGTGGAACTGCCACACAAGGGTTTAAATGCGTAAAGAATTTACATTAACCACAAGTCGGTATGCGAAAAATTTGCTAATATTGTGGGCTGAAAGTAGTTTTATGGGTGTTTATTCAAGCATATGTAAGAAACAAGCCGGTGAGCAGGGGCAATTTGCCGTTCTTATTGATCCGGACAAAGCCGGAGTCAATGAGCTGGACGAGCTTGTAGCGCTTTCGCAGAACAGCAGTATTGACTACTTTTTTGTGGGAGGCAGCCTGCTGAGCAGTACCCTGATGGAGCAAACCATTCATTCGCTTAAAGAAAAAACGGATATACCGGTGGTTCTTTTTCCGGGCGACCAAATGCAGGTTTGTCCTGAAGCCGATGCAATTTTGTTTTTAAGCCTGATATCAGGCCGTAATGCCGAGATGCTCATCGGCCGGCAGGTTATCAGTGCGCCCTACATCAGGAAAAGCGGCCTGGAAAGCATTGCCACAGGCTATATGATTGTTGATGGCGGCAAACCTACAACGGCCAGTTATATGAGCAGCTCCATGCCTTTGCCTTACGATAAACCCGATATTGCAGCCACAACTGCTATGGCCGGCGAAATGCTGGGTCTGAAAACCATTTATATGGATACCGGAAGCGGTGCCGAGCGTGCCCTCACCAGCGAAATGATTTCCGCAGTCCGCGAAAGCGTCCGCATCCCGATTATTACCGGAGGAGGCATCCGCTCGGCAGAGGAAGCGGCCCGCATCCGAAAAGCCGGATCTGATTTGATTGTTGTGGGCAATGCCCTGGAAAAAGACCCGGGCCTGCTCAAAGAAATCTCCGCCGCCATTCATTCCGTTTAACCAAAAAATTTTTCCAATGCCCGAAGAAAAAAAATCAGGTTATGTACGCCCAACCTGGGACGAATATTTTATGGAAGTCAGTCGCACAATTGCCAAACGCGCTACCTGCGACCGTGGACGGAGCGGATGTGTGATAGCCCGCGACAAGCAGATTTTGGTTACCGGCTATGTGGGTTCTCCCCGTGGCCTGCCCCATTGTGATGATGTGGGCCATCTTTTCAAAAAAATAGTGCATGAGGATGGCCATATCAGCAATCACTGCGTGCGTACCGTACATGCAGAGCAAAACGCGATCTGCCAGGCAGCACGCCTTGGTATTGCTCTGGAAGGGGCAACTTTGTATTGCAAAATGACGCCCTGCCGCACCTGTGCCATGCTGATTATTAACTGCGGAATCAAGCGCGTGGTCTGCGAAAAGAAATATCATGCGGGGGCAGAATCGGAGCAAATGTTTGCCGAAGTGGGTGTTCAGCTCGATTTTATAAGCACCGATACCGAGCAATACGAAAATCAATAAACTGATTTTAGAAGGGAAGATATGAAGCGAAAGAAAAATATTGGCCTGGTGGCACACGACAACCGAAAAGCGGATCTACTCGATTGGGTAGCATATAACCGGGAAAAACTTATCGGGCATCACTTGATTTGCACGGGAACTACCGGGAAACTGGTTCAGGAGGACATGGAAAAATCCGAAACAGACACGAAAATCACCATAACCCGACTAAAATCCGGCCCTCTGGGGGGCGATCAGCAGCTCGGCGCCATGATATCGGAAGGCAAAATTGATGCGCTGATCTTTTTTTGGGATCCCATGTCGGCGCAGCCTCATGATGTTGATGTGAAAGCATTGCTGCGCATTTGTGTGCTCTACAATGTTGTAACTGCAATGAACCGCTCAACCGCTGATTTTGTGATTTCCAGCCATTTGTTTGATGAAGATTACAAACCGGCTCTGAAAGATTACAGTGGCTACATTATGCGTAACCTTCCTTCGGAAGATGCAAAAAAGTAGGCTGCACGGGCACTACAGAAAGTTTTTTGAATTTTTTTGCTGAAATTTTTGGCTGCATATAAAAATTCTATATTTTTGCAGCCTGATTCATATAATTGCCCGATGGTGTAATTGGCAACACGTCTGACTCTGAATCAGAAGAGTCCAGGTTCGAACCCTGGTCGGGCAACAGAAAGCCTGTCGTTATTAGCGGCAGGCTTTTTTTATCCTGTTTCATATTCTGCAAAACATCCATTTATCAGGCAATAAATCATTTGACTGTGAATTCGATAATTTTAAAAAAAGCAAAACTACAGATCAGTAAATTTCCCTGAAACAGAAATTATCTCCTATTTTTCAATACTTTAGCAAAAAAATAATGAGCCCATTTATCACAATCGCCAACCATCCCGACAATAGCAGGCTGGCAGTTTTATATAATACGCGATACAAAAACAACATCTTGATCAACGCCACGAACCAATAATTAAAACGGAAAACGTTTATGGGTTCAAAAAGAAATAACACACAAAAATATGCATAAGTTAAATAATTTTTGGTTTTTCATCCCACTCTTTTCAATGATTTTCTTTTCGTGTAGCAGATCTACGGATTCTGCCCCTTTTCAAAAAACCCTGCCACTACCGGATTCCGCGCAATTAGCTTACCAAAAAATGGAAACCATTGGCTTTATACACTTTACGGTCAATACCTTCACGGATAAGGAATGGGGATATGGCGATGAAAAACCGGAACTTTTTAACCCCAAAAAGCTGGATGCAGAGCAATGGGTTCGGATAGCAAAAGCAGGCGGTCTGAAAGAATTAATATTGACAGCAAAACACCACGACGGATTTTGCCTTTGGCCAAGCGCATATACCGAACACAGCATTAAAAACAGCCCATATAAAAATGGTAAAGGCGATCTTGTGCGGGAATTTGTTGATGCCTGCCACAAACATGGCATAAAGGCCGGCCTGTATTTATCGCCCTGGGACCGTAACCATAAGGATTATGGTAAGCCCGAATACATCTCATATTACAGAAATCAACTTATAGAATTGCTGACAAACTATGGCGAAATCAGCGAAATATGGTTTGATGGCGCCAATGGGGGCGATGGTTTTTATGGCGGCGCAAACGAAAACAGGACCATCGACCGAAAGACATATTATGATTGGGACAGCACCTTTGCATTGGTAAAGAAACTCCAAGCCGGAATAATGATTTTCTCGGATGCAGGTCCTGATGTACATTGGATCGGCAATGAACTTGGACATGCCGGGCTAAGTTTCTGGTCTGCCATTAACCGAAACGAACTTACTGTTGGCGGATCAGATCAGGATTATCTGAACACAGGCGATCCTAAAGGAAAAGATTGGGTTGTCGGACAATGCGATGTATCCATTAGGCCGGGCTGGTTTTATCATAAAAAAGAAGACAGTGCGGTAAAAACTGCACAGGAACTCATTGATATTTACTATAAGTCGGTGGGCAGAAATGCCGTATTGCTGATCAATTTACCCCCCGATCGAAATGGATTAATCCATCCTAATGACTCTGCTTCCCTCATAGCATTCAAAAACATCCTTGATGAAAGTTTTTCCGTAAACCTCGCAGAAAATGCCGAAACAAATGCATCGGATTTTTTTAATCGCAACCCTCTTTATAAACCGCAAAACATTCTTGATCAGGACATAAATTCATTTTGGGCAGCCACAACAGATACAGCCAGCATTATAGTTACTTTGGATTCTGCCACCGGCTTTAACAGGATAATGCTGCAGGAGCCGATTCATTTTGGGCAGCGAATCAGCAAATTTGATATAACAGCCGAGGTGGATGGTAAATGGATATCTCTGTATGAAGGAACCACCATAGGATACAAACGGCTAATCCGACTCCCTGAATGCAAAACCGAAAAAATCCGGATCAGAATAACTGAATCCAGAGGCAATCCGGCCATTTCATTTTTCGGCATTTATAAATCTTCCCGAAATGAGCAATTATAAATGAAAACCAATTTTCTTAACATTAGTTTAACCTTTCTTAAAAAATCATTTCGGTATTTTGCGAACAATAGAATAAGAAAACTGTTTTATTTTTAATCTATTGATTTTTAGCACAAATCATTAATACCAAAAGGATGAAAGTTTTAATTCTCTGTACAGGAAACTCATGCCGGAGCCAAATGGCACACGGTTTTCTGCAATCATTTGACAAAGATCTTATTGTACGCTCAGCCGGCACTGAACCCGGGCCAAGGGTCAACCCAACAGCCGTTCAGGTAATGCAGGAAATTGGCATCGACATCAGCCAACATACACCAACACTTGTTGATGAATACCTCAACGAAGAGTGGGATTATGTGATCACTGTTTGTGGCGGGGCAAACGAAAGCTGTCCGGCTTTTATCGGGAAAGTAAAAACCCGTCTCCATATTGGATTTGATGACCCTTCGGAAGCCGTTGGTAGCGATGAATTTATCATGAACGAGTTTTATCGTGTCCGTGATGGAATTAAGGAAGCTTTTTATAAATTTTATCAGGAAAAGATAAAAACAGTCTAATGAAAAAACTTGGTTTCTTAGACCGCTACCTCACCCTGTGGATTTTCCTGACCATGATTGTTGGAGTTGGTTTGGGATATTTTGTGCCGTCAACTGCTGAATTCTGGAACAGCATGAGTTCTGGCACGACGAATATTCCCTTGGCCATTGGGCTTATCCTGATGATGTATCCGCCCCTTGCCAAAGTAAAATATGAAGAGCTTGGAAAGGTTTTCAGAAACCCTAAAGTGCTTTTGCTTTCCTTGGTGCAGAACTGGCTCATCGGGCCTGTACTCATGTTCTTCCTTGCGATACTATTCCTTTATGACCTTCCGGAATACATGATTGGCCTAATCCTGATCGGTTTGGCGCGCTGTATTGCCATGGTGATCGTTTGGAACGACCTGGCCGAAGGCGATACGGAATACGCTGCCGGGCTTGTGGCTTTTAACAGTATTTTTCAGGTTTTATTTTTCTCTGTATATGCCTGGGCCTTCATTACTGTTTTACCCGAAGTATTTGGAATAAAAGGCGTTAAAGTAGATATCAGTATGGCACAAATCGCGGAAAGCGTTTTTATCTACCTAGGTATCCCTTTCCTTGCCGGGATGCTGACCCGCTTCATCTTGCTCAAATTCAAAAGCAAAGAGTGGTATCAAAACGTGTTTCTTCCAAAAATCAGCCCAATGACATTAATTGCACTGCTTTTTACCATCCTAGTAATGTTCTCTCTCAAAGGTGATTATATTGTCAGCCTGCCGTTGGATGTAGTCCGGGTAGCGATTCCTTTAGTCATTTATTTTGTTTTGATGTTTTTCGTCAGCTTTTTCATCAGCAAAAAGATGGGCACGGATTATGCCAAAACCACAACACTCTCATTTACGGCAGCCAGCAATAACTTTGAACTGGCGATTGCTGTTGCTATTGCAGTTTTCGGCATCAATTCAGGTCAGGCTTTTGCGGCAGTAATTGGCCCGTTGGTTGAAGTCCCTGTATTGATTTTATTGGTGCGGGTTGCTTTAAATATGAAAGGCAGGTATTTTAGCAAAAAATGCCCTGTGGATTAAATTCAAAATAAGCTTTTTATAGCTTATAATAATGGGTTCTACTCGATTTTCTGTGGGTGATCAAAATTGAGTTAGAATTGGTGGTTAAACTTTCCCAAAGTTTGAAACTTTGGGAAAGTTTATCCCGAAATAGTTCTCTAAATTTTGATAGGTATTTAAAACTCTTTTCCAACGGTTTAATACTTTAAATGTTTCCACGGAATTCTGAGTAGAACCTAATAATGAAGACATTTTACTTAGAAGCCAGGGCATCATTTATTTGATATTTGGTTGACTTTTTATTATCTTTGTGCGAGTTTGTCAACCAAATTGTTACTATGAACCAAATTGTTGCCCAACGAATAAAAAGTGCCCGAATCCTAAACGGATTATCGATGCAGGAAGTAGCTGACGCTTTGGGCGTTTCGAAGCAAATGATAAGTAAATATGAAAAAGGGTTATCGCTTCCTAATAGCCATAAAATCATCAAATTAGCTCAATTATTCTCTATTAAAGTTGATTATTTCTTTAGTCAGAACCGGGTGGAGCTGGGAGAGATCAACTTTCGTAAGAAAGCATCTTTTTCACTTAAGAAACAGAATGCATTAAAGGAAAGCATTAAAAACAAGTTGGAGAATTTTCTATACCTTGAAAATATCCTTTCGATTGACAAAAAATTTGAAAACCCGATCCGGGATTTAAATATATCCCTAAATGGAGATATCATAAAAGCTGCTCAGATTATCAGGAACGAATGGAACATGGGACTGTCTCCAATCCATGATATGATTCAGCTTTTTGAGGATCATGGAATTATTATAATTGAAATCGAAGAAAAAGAAAATAAATTTGACGGACTAGCCACTTTCGTAAATAATAAATATCCCGTAATTGTACTCAACAAATTATTTGTGGTTGAACGAAAACGCTTCTCTTTAGCCCATGAACTGGGACACTTGCTGCTCAGCATATCTCCAACCAGTTTGAATAAAGAAGCCGCATGCAATATGTTTGCTTCCGAACTTTTGCTACCAAAACAAATTTTAATTGAAGCCTTCGGAGGCAAACGCAGACATATATCCTTCAATGAACTAAAAGCGATGCAAATAAAATATGGATTGAGTATTAAAGCAATAATATACAGGCTGGTAGATGTTGGCATCCTGAATGAAAACCAACACAAAAATTTTTATAAAAAAATAAGAGCCAACAAAAATGCAGAAATAAAAATAGATCAAAGCAGATTTTCGTCGACTGAAAACTCCAGCAAACTTGAAACAATGGCATATCGCGCTTTATCGCAAGAGCTCATTTCTTTAAGTAAAGCATCTTCCTTGCTTAATAAAAACATAGATTTGATCAGGAACAATCTGGCTATAATTTGATTTAGTCTATGAAAGCCCTTATTAACGACGCTAATATATTAATAGATTTAGCTAAACTGGATCTCATGAACAGCTTTAGCGATCTGGGCTTCGATTTGTATTCTACAGATTTTGTTCTCGCTGAGTTAAACAAAGATCAATACAACAAAGTAGCACCGCTGATATCTGGCAATGAACTGAAAGTTCTCCAAACCGAAGACGAATTTGATTTCTATGAAATTTTTAAGCTGTATCAAAATAATAGGGGTCTGAGTTTTGAAGATTGTTCTGTGTGGTTTTATGCAAAGAATATGAATGGCATACTGCTTACGGGCGATAAAAAGCTGCGCAAATGTGCTTCTATAGATAAAGTCGAAGTTCGGGGCATTCTTTATATCTTTGATCCGTTGGTAAATAAAAAAATACTTAGCCCAAAATTTGCATCTCAGAAAATTAAAATGCTTTGGAAAATTAATGACCGCCTTCCGAAAAACGAAATTAATATCAGAATAGAAAAATGGAAAAACTCCTCACCCTAAACGCTCAAAACATCTCCGATGAACATATCTGCTGCGCTATTTCCGATAAAAAATGCCGGGAAGGTTATGAACTGAAAAAAGACTGGCTGCGCTCGGAATTTGAAAATGGATATATTTTCCGCCGCATTGATGCACGTGCCAAGGTTTTTATGGAATATGGCCCTGCTGAAACGGCCTGGCTCCCTATTGACGCACCGGAATATCTTAATATCAACTGCTTCTGGGTCTCCGGAAAATACAAAGGAAACGGCTATGCCAAAGAACTTTTAAAAGACGCTCTAAACGATTGCAGGCAACAAGATAAAAACGGCTTGCTTACCGTTGCTGGAAAAAAGAAATTCCATTTTATGAGCGATGGAAAATGGCTCCTGCGCCAAGGCTTTAAACTTACTGATGAACTGGAAAACGGATTCACTTTATTGGCGCTTAAAACCAAAGCCGGAGCTCCCAATCCAAAATTCCGCGATTCCGCAGTCAATCCGCTTCTTCCTAAAACAAAAGGATTGCTTGCATATTATTCCAACCGTTGCCCTTTTACCGAACTCCATGTAAATGAAAGCCTCAAAGAAACAGCCGAAAAGCGGGGTATTTCACTTAATGTCATCAAACTAAACAGCATGGAAGAAGCACAAAAAGCGCCCTGCCCGGCAACCATCTTCAGCCTGTTCTTTAACGGCAAATTTATAACTACCGACATCAGCGTTTGCATAGACAGCCGCTTCGATAAAATTATGAAGAAATTGGGCTATTATAAAAATGATTTAATTTATCCCTATAAATAAGGATATTAAACTAATTTTTATCCCTATGGATAAGGATAATTATTAATATTAGTTTCCTCATAATAAGGAAATTATTTATATCTTTGTCCTCATCAATAAGGATATTATGTTAAAGGAAAGATTTAAAGAACTCATAATAAGTAGTATAGAGCGGGATTATAGCCATATAAAAGCCCGCCGGCTGGAAATACCTCTTGAAACAGATAAAATCGTATGCTTTATAGGAGTAAGACGCTGCGGCAAAACCCATCTTATGTTTCATGCAATAAAAGCATTACGGGAAAAACATAAACGCGAAAACCTGGTATATATAAATTTTGAAGATGACCGGATATTTCCTTTAGGACTTGAAGGGCTTTCCTTGTTTCCGGAGGCTTATTATGAATTATTCCCTGACAAGAAGAATGAAAAAGTGTATTTTTTCTTTGATGAAATACAGAACGTCGCCAACTGGGAAAAATTTATCAGAAGGCTCTACGATACCGAAAACTGTCGCATATTTCTGAGTGGGTCTTCTTCCAGCCTCTTATCCAGCGAAATAGCAAGTATCCTGCGCGGAAGAAGCCTGAGCATAGAGGTATTCCCGCTCTCCTTTGGCGAATTCCTTGATTTCAAGGATATTGATCCCAATATCTATAGTGCTGCGGCCAAGCCACAAATAATGCATGCTTTTCAGGAATACCTCGAATATGGAGGCTTTCCGGAGCTGCCCTTTATGGACGAACAATACAAACGGCCCAACCTCCAGGAATACATCGACCTGATCATCTACCGCGACCTGATCGAACGCTATGGAGTAAGCAACAACTATCTGCTGAAATATCTGGTAAAATACTGCTACACCAACATCGCAACTTTGCTCAGCCTGAACAAGCTATTTAATGACTTCAAATCAAAGGGCTTGCAATTATCCAAAAATACGCTTTACAATTATATGGGTCATTTGGAAGATGCTTATGCCGTTTTCAGCCTTCCAAAAATGTCGAAATCGCTGGCAGAGCAAAGGAAAAACCCTCAGAAAATATATTCGGTTGATGTGGGTTTTAAGGCTGCCGTAAGCCATGAACTGGATTATGGTCACCGATTTGAGAATATTGTTTTTCTGCACCTGCGCCGATTATATCCCGAAATCTTCTATTGGAAGGGGAAGCAGGAAATTGATTTTGCTTTTTACAAAAATGGCGCATTAAAGCTTGTTAATGTGGCTTACGACCTTTCGGATCCCAAAACAATGAGCCGTGAAATAAGCGGCCTGAGCGAAGGCATGAAGGAGCACGGCCTGAAAGAATCGGTTTTAATCAATTCAGAAATGGAACGTCTTGTTGAAGTGGATGTAAATAAAATATATATCGTTCCTCTTTGGAAATGGTTGCTGCAATAATTTACTCGTAATCAATCAATTCCTGATTTTCCATCAGTAAGCTGTCCTGCTCATTTTTGTGCAGGTTACGGATTACGAACACATGATCCAGGGCATTAAAATCGGTGGCAAGTTTTATGCGCAGCTCAAAATAATTTTGTCCGGGCAACGTGGCAATGCTATCTACAGTGCCCAATAATAATCCTTCCGGAAAAATCAGGCTGAAGCCGCTGCTCACCACGGTATCGCCCTGCCGTATATCCACATGGCCGGGGATATCGCTCAAAGCAGCAAAGTGCGGGTCTTCACCATCCCAGGTAAGGCTGCCTACTTGTTTGTTGCGGCTAATACGGGCGCTCAGCAGAAAAGCCTTGTGCAGCACAGGCATCACCAAAGCAAAATTCCCGGAGGAGCCAACAACAATCCCTACAATTCCTTCCGGACCCAAAACGCCCATTTCTTTTTCCACCCCATCCTCCTGCCCTTTATTGAGCATGATGAGGTTATTGCGTTTTTGCACGCTGTTGCTGATCACCCGCGCATCCAGATATTCAAACAAACGAATTGTATCCCTCAGGAAGTTTTGTGCTGTATCGTTCAATACATAACTGGATGGCTGCATGGACAAAAGGTTTTTATTTTGCAAAGCCAGCTTGTCATTTTCTTCCACTAAACCCACATACTGCCCAATATTCGCAAGGGCAGCAAAAACACCGCCCCGGAATTGGTTCATCGAATTGGAAAAAACGCTTCCCTGATAAGGGTTGAAACTTACAAGCAGCACAAAAGATATGGCTTCCAGTATCAAAAACAGGAAAACAAAATAGTACCTAAATATAAACCGGATGAGCCTGTACATATATGTGCTGCTTGCCTTTTAGCGGATTTCTGATCCGTTTTTAATTTCGTCTTTCATTGGAGCTACAAAGCTCAGGCTGCCATCGGCATCTTCGGCCATCAGCACCATGCCCTGCGACTCAATTCCACGCAGTTTTTTGGGAGCCAGGTTTACCAAAACGCTCACTTTCTTCCCAATGATTTCTTCCGGTTCGAAATATTCCGCAATACCGGAAACAATGGTACGCTGGTCAATACCGGTATCCACTTTCAGTTTGAGGAGCTTTTTGGTTTTGGCCACTTTTTCTGCTTCCAAGATGGTGGCTGTGCGGATATCCATTTTCGCAAAATCATCGAATTCGATATTCGCTTTGGCCGGGCCGGCAGTCCATTCGCTCAGCTCGTTTTGCTTTTTAGTATCGAGCAGGCGCTGCACTTGTGCTTCAATATCTTTATCTTCAATCTTTTCGAATAAAAATTCTGCTTTATTCAATTGATGCCCGGCTTCCAGGATGTCTCCGCGGCCTGCGCCATTCCATTGCAATGAATCCATATTCAAAATAGAACAAAGTTTCTTCGCTGTGAACGGCAGGAACGGCTCGCACACAATGCTCATGTTGGCGCAGATTTGCAACGAAATATTCAGAATGGTCTTCACGCGCTCCGGATCCTGCTTGAACTTTTTCCAGGGCTCCTGATCGGTCAGGTATTTGTTGCCAAGACGGGCAAGGTTCATCATTTCCGAAAGGGCTTCACGAAATTTATAATGCTCAATGGCTTTCCCGATGCGCCCGGGGAACAGCTCCATTGCGGCCAGGGCTTCCCTGTCTTCGTCTGTCAGGCCGGTAATTTCGGGCACTTTCCCTTCAAAATATTTATGTGTCAGCACCACCGTACGGTTCACGAAATTACCGAAAATGGCCAGCAATTCGCTGTTGTTGCGTGTCTGGAAATCCTTCCAGGTGAAATCATTGTCTTTGGCTTCAGGAGCATTGGCGCAAAGCATATAACGAAGTACGTCTTGCTTTCCGGGGAAATCTTCCAGATATTCATGCAACCAAACCGCCCAATTGCGCGATGTGGAAATTTTATCGCCTTCGAGGTTTAAAAACTCATTGGCAGGCACATTATCGGGCATAATATAACTGCCCTCGGCTTTGAGCATGGATGGGAAAATAATGCAATGGAATACGATATTGTCTTTCCCAATGAAATGCACCAGCTTGGAGCTTTCATCTTTCCACCAGCTTTCCCATTCGGTATTGTTTTGTTCTGCCCATTCGCGTGTTGCTGAAATATAGCCTATTGGCGCATCAAACCAAACATAAAGCACTTTTCCTTCGGCTCCTTCTACGGGCACTTTCACGCCCCAGTTGAGGTCGCGGGTTACGGCACGCGGATGCAGCCCCTGGTCAATCCATGATTTGCACTGACCATAAACATTGGGTTTCCAGTCTTCTTTATGTCCGTCCAGAATCCATTCGCTAAGCCAGCCTTCATACTGATCCAAAGGCAGGTACCAGTGCTTGGTTTCTTTCAGCTGGGGCACATTTCCTGTAAGTGCCGAAACCGGATTGATCAAATCTGTGGCATTGAGCGAAGTACCGCAGCTTTCGCATTGGTCTCCATAGGCTTTATCGTAATTACAGTGCGGGCAGGTTCCGGTGATATAGCGGTCGGCAAGAAACTGTTCCGCTTCTGCATCATAATATTGTTCCGAGCTTTTTTCGATGAATTTGCCTTCATCATAAAGCTTTTTAAAGAATTGTGATGCCGTTTCGTGATGAATATCATTGGAAGTGCGCGAATACACATCAAAGGAAATCCCCAGATCATCAAAGCTTTTGGCAATGATGCCGTGGTATTTGTCCACGATATCCTGAGGTGTTACGCCTTCTTTGCGCGCTTTGATGGTAATGGGCACGCCATGTTCATCGCTGCCACCGATAAAAAGCACCTCTTTTTTGTTGGAGCGCAAATAGCGTGCATAAATGTCGGCAGGAATATAAACCCCGGCCAGATGGCCAATATGAATCGGGCCGTTTGCATAAGGCAGAGCCGATGTAATCGTGTATCTTTTAACTTCTTTCTTTTCCTTCATTTTATCGGATATTTGGCAGGATTATTTTTTTCTTCTCTTGCAAATTACTAATTTCGGCAAAGATAAAAATTTGCTAAAGAAAACTCATCGGATATTTTTATGATACAGCCATCACTGCTCAATAAAGGCGACCTGATCGGAATTGCGGCTCCTGCCGGAAGGATTGATTTCAAAGAAATTGAAAAAGCGGCCGATTTCATCCGTTCTGAATGGCAAATGGATGTGCTGGTGGCCGGTCAATGCCGAAACAAGCATCATCAGTTTGCCGGAACAGACCAGGAGCGGCTGGAAGGTATGCAGCAGATGATCAACAATCCCAAAGTAAAAGCAATACTTTGTGCGCGCGGCGGTTACGGCAGTGCGCGCATCATCGACCAGCTGGATTTTCGTCCCATGCTCGAAACTCCAAAATGGCTCATTGGCTACAGCGATATTACCGTTTTTCACAGCCATCTATCCCGCATGGGCATTATGAGCCTGCACGCCACCATGCCCCGAAATTTCCCCGATGGCACCGAAAGTCTTTTCACGGTTCTAACCACAGGAAAAACAGACTATAAAATCCCATCGGATGAGCTGAACAGAAGCGGAAAAGCCTGTGGATTACTCACCGGCGGAAATTTAAGCATGCTGGGCAGTATCAGCGGTTCCGTTTCCGATATTGAAACCGATGGAAAAATCCTTTTTATCGAAGACCTGAACGAATATCTCTACGCCATGGATCGGCTCATGGTACAATTAAAACGCAGTGGAAAACTCAGGAATATTGCAGGCTTGGTAGCCGGAGGTTTTAGCGACATGAAAGATTACGCTACTGATTTTGGAAAAGACAGCCGTGCGATCATCCTCGATGCTTTGGGCGATAAAAACATTCCGGTCTGCTTTGATTTTCCTGCCGGACATATCCGCGATAACCGTGCTTTGATCATGGGCTGTGCCTGCGAACTGGAAGTTAGAAAAACACATACCGTTTTAAAACAGGACTCGAATGGCTGAACATAACGAACTGGGCAAAAAAGGCGAGGAAATTGCCATGGAATTCCTGCGCAATAAAGGTTTTGAAATCCTGCAGCACAACTGGACCTACGGCAAAGATGAAATCGACATCATTGCCCGCGACAACGAATTTTTGGTGATGGTAGAAGTCAAAACCCGTTCGTCGGTTCATTTTGGCGAACCGGAAACATTTGTCAGCCTGAAAAAACAAAAATTCATAATCCGGGCTGCCAATGAGTATATTTTGAAAACGAACTTTATGGGCGAAACGCGCTTCGATATTATCGGAATCGTTATTACGCCCGAGGGGCATGATATCCGGCATATACCGGACGCTTTTTATCCCTATTAACATCATGAGTACAAAGGCAAAAAATACAAACAAAAGCAGGAAAATCCTGATCATCCTTCTGAGCATTTTGCTCCTGGTGGGCGGGCTTCATTTGTATTTCACGCAATTTGCCGACAAACTCCTTGAAAACCTGCTGGTGCGCATTATTGAAGAGGTTTCGCCCGAAGATGAGCTGAGTTTTTCCAAAATAAGCTACCACTATCTGGAAGGCGAACTGATCGTTAAGGATTTTTCCCTGAAACGAAGCGACAGCACAGAAGGTTTTAGAAAAAAACTCAGTTTTAACAAACTAACAATCAAAGGGATAAACCCCTTACAGCTTTTCCCCGGAAGAAAACTCAGCCTACGCTCCATTGAGCTGGACAGTCCTTTTTTTGATACAGTTGAAAAGAAAAAACGCAAGGAAGGCCGCAAAAAAATGCTCGAAAGATTGTATGAGCTCAATGTGCGCAAAATTATTGTGCGCAATGCCAGCATGCACATCCAAAACGAAAAAATCAGGGATACGCTG
The DNA here is from genome assembly GCA_963662905.2 of Bacteroidales bacterium. Lineage (GTDB taxonomy): Bacteria > Bacteroidota > Bacteroidia > Bacteroidales > WRLA01. The sequence continues at coordinate 426,875 of CAXXFD010000001.1, forward strand.
CGCAATATCAATTTTCGCCTGAGCGATTTTCAACCCGACAGCCTTATAGAAAAAGGCGGTCTGGATTATCTCATCCGGCATGCCGAACTGGAAATTGGTGAAAACCATTTTCATATGGACAGCATAACGGTTTCTTTCTCAGCGATTACAGACGATCATGGCCGCGGAATGCTGGTCGAAAACCTGGCTTTTTGCGATGAAAAACATAAAGCCGTTTTGCAAAAGCTGAAAAGCCGGCGGAGCTTGCTAAAATGGATGCACCACACAAAAAGCTCTGAACTGGAACTGCAAGATGTGGATATAGACATCGCAATGGGCCAAAGGCAGATGGATTCCGCGCGGCATCATTCACTAGGCAGATTAAGCAAATGGATTCCCGGAAAAATCATCTTTAACAAACTGGACCTGAGCGTTTATGATAGAAACACCCAAATTAAGAACAAAGTTGTAGAGCTATATCTGAACATTGATTTCGAAAACCAGGACAGCAGCAATTTTCAGAAACCAACGCAAATTCAAATAATTTCCGGACCGCAAAAATGGAAACTTTCAGAAGAAGAAGCAATAGATTTTGAACAGTTGATCTTTAACCTTGCCCAAAAAAGCATGAGCCTTGAAGGCGCGAACTGGACCGGTGCAAATGGAAGCATGGCCGGAATAGGCAAACTCAGCCTTAGGCTGGATATCCGTTTTGCTCAAAGACTGCCTAACAGTATTTTCATCGAAAAACTACAGCTCGAAGATGCAGAGCTGCTCCTTCGAAAATCAGCTTTCAGCCTTCATATGAAGGAAATCAACTGCCATATTGATTCTGTTGCGCTCGCAGATTTAAAACAACACCCTTTCAAGCTGCAAAAATCCTTAAAGGAATTTTCCTGCTCCGGTTTTGAATATTACAAAGAAGGAATCCTCAAATCAGGAAAAATTGAATATTCCGACAAACAGCTTATTGCCAATAGTTTAAGTTTTAAAAACAAGGACAATAGCTTGAAGCTAAGCCTTTCGGATGTGCGGATTCCCGATATTGAAATATTGGGGCACGACAGCATTTCGTTGGGGCTTTGCCGGATTGGCTCTGTTTCGGCGCAAATCCGGAATCATGCTTCCGGGAAAACCAAAACTGCACTTCCGCATATTTCCATGCAGGCATTGAAAACAAACAGTATTGAACTTAGCTTTGCTGATGGCAATAAAAATCTTCAAAGCCGCATTTCAGGTTTAAACCTGAGCAGTATGAACCTGGGAAATAAAAATTTCCTGATCCCCGCCTTTTATTTTGATTCCCTCTCCTTTCAAAACGATTCCAAAAGGCTGCGGGCCACTACCGGAAAACTGATGTATTCTACTGAAAACCAATCGATGAATATCAACAATATTGGTATTGGTTTTAAAAATCAAGCAGGATTTTATGTGCAAGGCGATATCGATAATTTGGATGCCTTTTGGGCGCATCCTCCGGGAATATCACATTTTGATGCTGCCCGGAAAATCCGTTTAAACAATGGAAAAATCAGGATAGAATCAAATGGAAGCGGTTCAGGCTCCGTCAATTTCCATGCGGACAGCTTGCAACATAAACTGAACAAATTTTTTAATTCATTGATTTTAAAAGATTTTGAAATTTGTTTCACCCATAAAGCACAGAGCAGCTGGAATATCTGCGGAAGCCTCAGGCAAATGTCTGTGCAGATGAAACAAGAGCAGCCATTGCAAATTCTGGAGCTTACCGATTGCCGCGGGCAAAGCTCCGGAGCCGGCCGGGATGCCCGTTTGAAAAGGCTCTATTTCAACGCAAAGCAGGAATTGTTTGAAATAGACCAATTGAGCGCCAATGCAAAAGACCTCAGCCCATCTTTGCAGGAACTTTTTATCGAGCTTAAGGCTTTGCGTGCGCCGGGATTTAGCATTCAAAAAGATTTTTCACCCGATTTACGTGATTTGTTTATCGATTCATTAAAACTTGAGGCGCGTCTGGGCAAAAATAAAAGCAAGGGCAAAACAAAAGGAAATATCAAAAAATATTTACCAGAAAACAAGCTGAATATCCGCAATTTGAGCTTTGATATCCGACAGGAGTCGGGTCAGGAATACCGGATGGAACAGCTCAATATGAATGCAGATCATCTGGAGAAGCATCTTAAATCGGGCGACTATAACAAAATAATCGAGCAGCTCCGATTTGAAAGTGCAGGCATACAATTCAAAAACAAACACAGGCTGCGGCTGTATGGTTTTGAATTTGGAAACAGTTCGCTGCAACTCGACAGCCTTTTGTTCCGCCCGGATCAGGATCGTTTGGCTTTTCAAAAAGCGCAGATTTACCAAACCGACTGGACATTGATCCGTGCGCGGGATATTATTTTTGGTGATTTCTCACTTACAGATGATAACGGACAACTCCGGATTACTTCCGACACATTAAAAATGAGTGGTTTTTATCTCGACGATTATCGCGATAAGCGCCTGCCCATGCCCACAGACCGTTATCCGCTTTTGCCCGGCGAAATGCTCGACAAGCTACCTTTTCAGCTTTGCATCGGACATCTGGAAACGAAAAACGCTTTTATTGCCTATTCCGAGCACGAGAAAAAGGCAGTACATGCCGGCAGGATATTTTTCAATGAAATGGACATTGAAATGCTGAATATTTGCAATATCCCGGAACGGATAGCAGAAAATCCCTATCTGGGAATCAGTACAAATTTCAAGCTTGTTGGCGTGGCTCGTGCCGATGCCAGCATCCGCCTAAACCTCAATGACCCTCAGCAGCATTTCCGCATGGGATGCTATCTCCAGGCATTTGACATGACCGAGATGAACCCCGTGCTTGAAAATCTCGCTTTTCTGAAGATCCACAGCGGAAAACTCAACTCCCTGCAATTCACTGCAAAAGGAAATAAAGATGTAGCAACCGGCCAAATGGATTTTCTGTATGATAATTTAAAAATCAGGATTATTGACCGTAAAACCCTGAAACAGACTTTTGGAGATAATATGCTGGCCTTTTTTGCAAACACTTTTGTTGTAAAAAAAAACAATCCAAGTGTGTTGATTCCACGTGAAGGCCCCATGTATTTTAAGCGCGACAATAGGAAATCCGTATTTAACTACTGGGCAAAACTGATAATGAGCGGGGTAAAAACCAGCATAGGATTCGAAAAAAACAAAACCGAGAAAAAAATAAAAAATTTAAAGAGCGACTGATACAGATTTTGTAATTTACCGGCACAAGAAAAGGCATGAAAAATAGAATCAGCAGCGGTTTCGATTTTCAGGATGAGTACAGGGTGATAGAAATCAACAGCCTGCTGCCCGACTATGGCCTTTGCTACCGGATGAACAAAAAACTGAAAGCACAATTCAGCCGTAAAAAAGACCTCCGGGTTTATCGTGGCGAAAAAAAAGCGGATCAGGTATTTTCTTTTTACGAATGGAAACCCGAAATATATCACGATTATTATCTTCTTTGGGACAATCAGCAGCAATCGGTTTTAATGCCGAGTTTTTATTTGTTGATTAAAGGTTTTTTTACAAAAGAACAAGTGTTTGGGCTTTGCGATCAGATTTCTTTGGCAGACCAGATCATCAATTGCCACGAGATTGATTTCCGCAAAATGCAAAATACACGCATCAAAAAACTTGCCCACGAATTTAACCTTATTGTTAATGATTTGGAATATCACCTTATTGAACTCAATAAAAAGGAAAACCCCGTCGTTAATAAGGCGGAAAAAGGGAATAAGAAGGTGTATATTTTATAAAATTTAGAAGACTACTGCTGCGCAAACCACGAAACAATAAACATATACACAGTACAGATGAGAACAAAAATTATTGCAACCATTGGGCCGGCAACGAGGTCGAAGGAAATGCTGAGAAAAATTATCGGCAAGGGAGTGGACGTATGCAGGTTGAATTTTTCGCATGGAAACTATGATGTTCATGCGGAAACAATCAGGTACGTCCGGGAGATAAACCAAGAAGACGGAAGCAATATTGCTATTCTCGCCGACCTGCAGGGGCCAAAAATCCGTGTGGGCGATATCGAAAACGGAGAAATCCAACTGGTGCAGGGAGAAAAAATCAAACTGAGCAGCAAACCATGTATGGGCACCAAAGAGATGATCCATATCAGCTACAGCCAGATTGCCCGCGACGTAAAAGAAGGCGAAATCATCCTGATGGACGATGGGAAACTCAGCCTGCGCATCAAAAAAAGCCTTGATGAAACAACTGTTTTGGCCGAAGTTGTGGAAGGTGGCCCCTTGCGTCCGCGCAAAGGCGTCAACTTGCCCCACACGAAGCTTTCATTGCCGTCATTGACCGAAAAAGACCGCAAAGACCTGGCTTTTATCCTGACTCAGGAAGTACATTGGATTGCATTGAGCTTCGTGCGCCATTCCAATGATATCGCCGAACTGCGCAAGCTTATTGATGATGCTGCGCCAAAAAAGAAGCCCTGGATCATGGCCAAAATTGAAAAACCCGAAGCCATTGAAGATATTGATGATATCATCGAAATCAGCGATGCTTTAATGGTGGCCCGCGGCGATCTGGGCGTGGAAATTCCATTGCAGAAAGTGCCTATGGTTCAAAAAAGGCTGATCAACAAATGCATCCATGAAGGCAAACCCATTGTGGTTGCCACACAATTGCTCGAAGGCATGATCGACAACAGCCGCCCCACACGCGCCGAAGCCAGCGATGTAGCCAATAGCGTGATGGACGGAGCCGATGCAGTTATGCTCAGCGGAGAAACTTCGGTGGGAAAATATCCGGCAGAAGCCGTAGAAACCATGCAAAAAATTATACGTGATGTGGAAAGCTACCGCTCCATTTATTACAAACATAACAAACCCGAAGTTAAAGGCACAGACCGTTATCTCTCAGAAGCGATTATCTTTGAGGCATGTAAACTGGCAAAACAGCTGGATTCTTCGACCATTATTTCGATTACCCATTCCGGATTTTCTGCCCTGAAAATGGCCAGTCACCGGCCAATGGCAAAAATATATGCATTGACATACGATCCTTTTATCCTGGCACAACTTAACCTGGTTTGGGGTATTGAAGGAATGCTGGTCGATTGCGATCCAAAATTTGCCGTGGAAATAATCCGCAGCGCTACAAAAAAACTGCTGGCTGAAGGTAAGGTGAACAAAGGCGATTATATCACTTCCACAGCAAGCATGCCTTTTTATGTGAAAGGAAAAACCAACTCACTGCGCGTGAGTATAGCAGGAGAAGATGATTAAACAACTCAAACGCATAAGCGAAATGACTGAAGATCAATTTATAGAAATCTTCAGTAAGGCACTCGAAGCCAACGGACTGGATGAAAACAGCTTTCAGGAAATTTTCCTTTCGGGCAATATTGACCTGAGCGGAATGCTGCAGCAATTGGATTTCAGTCCGGAGGCTTTGCCTTTGGAACAGCAAATCGCTGATATTTTAAAAAACACCCTTAAAACCTGAGCGCAATGAAAATTCACCAAATGGGCATGATGTACGAAGAAATCATGCGGGCACGCCAGATTACAGCTATTTTGATACGTTATGGTTTCGGAAACTTCGTTAAAAAAAGCGGAATGGGCCGATATATGGTCAAAAAAAGCCGCTACGAAAAAATTGAAGCCATAAAAGAAGCAGAACGCATCCGCCTGGCTTTGCAGGATCTGGGACCGGCTTTCGTAAAGTTTGGGCAAATCCTTGCCGACCGCCCCGACCTCATTCCCGATGATGTGCGCACCGAACTGCAAAAGCTGCAGGACAATGTTGCGGCAATGCCTGATGCAGAAGCAAAAAAAATCATCGAAGAAGAGCTGAAAAAACCCATCACAGAAGTTTTTAAAGATTTCAATGAAAAGCATATTGCTGCCGCTTCCATAGCACAGGCTTATACAGGCACATTGCTCAATGGTGATAAGGTTGTGATCAAAGTGCAAAGGCGCGGAATCGATAAAACAATCCGGAGGGATGTGCGCCTGATGGGTTTCTTTGCCAATTATATACAGAAAAACGACGAAGACCTCAAAGGATTGAACATCCCCGGAATTGTGGAAGAATTTGGGCGCAGCATCCTCAAAGAACTGGATTTCAGCAATGAAGCTGCCAATATGATGCGTTTCAAGCACATCACAAAACACAATACGGACATTGAAACGCCAAAAGTGTATATGGAATACACTACACCTAAAGTATTGTTTGAAGAATTTGTTGATGGCGATAAAATTGCCGGTCCCGAAGCCCTGCGCGCAAAAGGCTATGACCCGGAAATCATTGCCAAAAACGGGGCACGATCTGTTTTTGAACAAATTTTTATACACGGTTTTTTCCATGCCGACCCCCATCCGGGAAATATTTTCCTGAAACCGGGCAATAAAATTGTTTTCATTGATTATGGGATGATGGGCAGCCTCCGGCCCTATCAAATGGATTTTCTCGGAAAATATGTGCTGGGGTATGTGCAGCGCGACGCACGTAAAATAACCGAAGCAATGCTGCTGCTGTGCAATATGCGCCATTTTAACCGTGCCGAAGAGCTGGAATTTGAAATCGGAGACCTGCTCAAGCACTATCAGTTCCTCTCGGTAAAGGATATGAATTTTGGCGCCATCATGAACCAGTCTATTGATATTATTACCCGTTTTGGCTTGCAGATCCCGCCAACAATCTACCTGCTTATCAAAGCTTTGGTAACCATCGAAGGTGTGGCCGAGAAGCTCTATCCGGATATTGATATCCCAAAAGAAATGGAACCTTTCGCCAAAGAGCTTCTGAAACAGCAATTTAAACCTGATAAAGTGGCGCGTCAGGCATATCGCTCCATAGTGGATTATTACGAATTCATCAGGGCTCTGCCATCACAGGCCAACGAAATCCTCTATAAAATCAAAAACGGCAGCATTCAGGGGCAAATTGAGCATAAAGGCCTCGAACCTGTGATGCACCATATTGATTCGGCCAGCAACCGCATAGCCATTTCTATTGTAACTGCCGCGCTCATTATTGGCGGAAGCCTTATTGCCCAATGGGAGCACGCAAAAGTGTTTGGTTCTGTGATTTTCCTGGGTGCAGGGTTTTTCGGTTTTTGGGTGTTGATTAAGCTGTTGAGACGTTTTAAGTAGAGTTCGTCTATAAAGTCTCCCGAAATTTCGGGATTGCTCAAAATCTAAATCCTCATCCCGTACCTACGGGACTGCGGTTTAGATTTTTCACACGTACTTCGGCTGTGCTCAGCATAGCACCTTGAATTTGAACTTTATAGAGCAAACTCTCGACTCTGTGGACAAGCTCTAATTAGTTCTTGTCTATAAAGTACTGTGCTTGATTCAGAATGTTCGAGGTCGAGGCATTCGCAGGGCTGAAAACAAGGAGTCCCGTACATACGGGATGACTTGTTTTTAGAACAAGAATAACGCTGAGATCGGACATTATGGACAAGCACTAAGTAGTTTCTGTCTATAAAATCGGGGTTCTGATTCAGAATATCTGATTTCAACTCTTCCTTTGTTCAGAAAGCCCACAAGGTCAATTGCACAAACAGAAAATATTTTCAGTAGTAAAAGGCGGCTTCGAAACCAGAAACCGCCTTTTTGTATTTGGAGTTGAGCCTGCCCAATGTGCTCATCGCAAAAATTTATGAATACTGTGGCTTAAAAGGCAAGGCAACATTCCCCACTCAAAAACCATAGCAAGCCTCTGATCCATTACCCAAACAAGCTCCTGGGGGTGTATTTCAATGAATTTTAACAGCAAATTAATAGTTACACTCAAAAGCCTTGCTACAGCCCACTTATATAAAAAGATATATATAACCAATAGCCTCACAAATAGAATTATTTATTCATATAACAAGCTCATTATATGGGATTATTAATGATCAAATCAAAAAATTATAAAATTTTATGCAAAAATATTCGACAGTATTACAGGAATATTATTACTTTTGGAGGCAACAATCCGGATTACAAACGTTCATTTTAGGAAAATTTTAAGCAAAACCTTAGGGGCATAAGCCTTATAAGCAACAACCAAAATCAAAAATTGATATTATGAAAAAAATCTTCTCCGTTCTGCTTTGCATTTTAACCATAAGCGGAACTATTAGCGCACAAACTGAATTTACCGGGAGGTGGGTTATTTCGACGAACACTTCAAGTACAGATCAAGCACTGGAACTTATGTTCAACCTTGATGGCATCAGCCAGCAACAGACAATTAACACTAATGCTACCACAAATGAAGAAAGAATGCTTGCCGCTGGTGTTTATTCCAAAAGTTACGATAAGAAATATCATTTACTGGACAACAAATTGTCATGGAATAACGGAAATATTGACCAATTTATTAATTGGGGTGCAGCTACAACGCTAAAATATAATAATCAACAAGTAACCCTAATACCGGAACATCAAGATGAAAACTTTGTTATTTATTCGACTTATCAGTCACCGGGCACATCAGAAAGAGATTTACTGATACAAAGAATATATGAAAATGGCGGAATGCCGGCATACGACTTAAACCATATCATATTGACAACAGATTATAACCCCACGCCAATACATAGGTTGCCATTTGATTTTGCCATCACTGAGGAAATTGACGATGAAAGGTCCATTTTTGTCGTAGCCAATAATGCGACAGTTCATGGCGGCACTAATTATGGTTCTTCAATACTAAAATTCATAATTGATGAAAACGGCGTAAGCCCAACAAGTTGCGAGCAGGTTTTGCCTATAACAGGTACTCCATTCAACACACTGGACTTTGCTGCCTATACATTAGAGATAAAGCACATTAGCGGAGATGATTATTGGTTTGCATGGACTAGTGAAGATGACGATTATTGTGATAGGGTACTTGTATCCGATGGTGACAACTCCGGAAGCAATAATTTTATTTTTGATCTGAATTTGGGGCGAATTGGCGGAATAGAATACTCTAATCTATACCCTGGCTATATGTATGTTTCCACATCTAATAGTGGGATTATAAAACTCGACCTTAATTCCTATGGAAACATTACTTATACTAATATTTCAGACATTAATGAGTTTAACCATACCGACCTACAAAAAGGACCGGATGGCAACATTTATGCTGTGAACAATGATGGGAATACTCTTGGACAAATTAGTGAACAAGATGGAACTTTTGACCCAACATATTACCCAATAAAAGTCAACGGGACAGAAAGGAATTTAAACACTTATAGAAATTTTGGACCATACCCTGGCATTAATTACTACAAACTCCCAAAAAACGACCGCACATATATCCCGATAACTGCTGAAGCAGACCTTACTCATGTAATATGTCCCGGAGATGAAACCGGAGAAGCTTTTGTGGAAGTTACTGCCGGTGATGGATACCCTTTTACTTTTATTTGGAAAAACGAAAAAGGACAGACAATAACAAATCACATAACCAATACAGAAACCACCTCTCATATTACACATTTGTCCGAAGGAATATATACCTGCAAAATAACCGATGTAAACGGATATAAAGAAACCCTTGAAGTGGAAATATTGGTTACCAACGCCATTTATGACGAACTGGAACTGGTGGATATTACTTCTGATATGTCTAACCAGGAAATTTCATATCTTAAAGGTTTTGATATTCCCGGAGGCAATTTGGTTACATTAACAAATTGCACCCTCAAATTTGGCCCGGATGCAAAGCTTAGGGTAAAAAAGAATGCCAAATTGGTATTAAACAACTGTATCCTTACACATGAAGACGCATGTGGAAATTATCTATGGCAGGGTATTGAAGTAGAAGGTGATAAGACTTTAAGTCAATACCCAACCATTGGATCGGATAACCAGGGAAGGGTTGATTTAAATGATTGCACCATAAAAAATGCGGTTCGGGGAATTAATTTATGGATTCCGGGAAACTTAAATTCCACAGGTGGTATAGCCAAAGCAATTAACTCATCCTTCATTAATAATGTCCTCTCAGTCCGTTTTATGCCTTACAGAAACATGCTGGGGGTCAAAGAAGTGGATAACCTGAGCCTTTTTAAAGAATGCAACTTCGTAGTAAATAACCAAAACTTTTTCTACACAAATAATGACATGCAGAGCCAGAGGGCCTTTCATTATGAGTTAAGAGAGCTTGTATCCCTATGCCAGGTAAAAGGCATCCCATTTAAAGCCTGTAGCTTTGTGAACAATGCTACAATTGATATTTATGACTATAACAAAGGGATCACATCCAGTGATGCAGGCTTTAAGATAGAACCATTATGTACCAGCATGTCAACACCTTGTCCGGATTATGACAGTTGTTATTTCTATGGCTTTTACAGAGCCATTAGCACATATACAAATCTTATAGGTGGGCTTTATGCTTATAGCGTAAACATGGCCAGCTTCCAAAACAATATGTATGGTGTTTATGATGATGGGGTAAATAATGCTACAATAATAAACTCAACTTTTGGAATTGGTGAAAATACTGTAGATGCCGCTACATGCCCAGAGCCTTTTGGAAATGGGATTTATATGAAGGAAAACTCTGATATTACCATCGAAAACAATGTTTTTGGAAAATACCCTTCTGCACCGGCTAATACAAAAACAAGGGGGATACTCTTAGATCGGGCACAGATCGTACTGGATATAATTTATCGAAACACCTTAAATGGACTAACTATTGGAAACCATACGATTGGAAACTGCAGATATCGCAATGATGATAATTGTGGCCCCCGCTATTTGTGCAACAATAATTATAATAATACCAACGATTTCTGGGTAGCTAACTATAACCCAGATACAACTATAAAAGACGCAAAAATATACACCAATCAAGGCGAATTTAATAAGCCATCCCGTAACACCTTCAGTTCAACAGCAGATTACCATATCATCAATGAAGGTAAAGCAAAAATAAATTATTATTACTATCAACCAAATTACTTAACCGAGAAACCGGACACTACCAATAGATGTTATGACAATCGTTATATTGATATAATGCACACCAATTATACCAATCAGTGTACGGATAATTTTGGTGGTGGTAGTGGTGGCGGGATTCTGCTTTCTGATGCGGGAAAACAGCAGGAAGAAAGCAATTATGCCAATGCACTCAGCAATTACCAATCAGTAGAAAGCATTTATGAAAATTACAAAGATGGCGGAAGCACGCCCCAGGAACTGATGGATGTGGAAGCCGCGCAGCCTAATGATATGTGGGCTTTAAGGGCACAGCTTTTGGGACATTCGCCCCATCTTTCGCAGGAAGTGCTGATAAAAACATCCGACCGTACCGATGTATTCCCCGAATCTGTGCTTTTTGATATCCTGGCGGCCAATCCCGATGAGCTAAAGAAAAAAGAGCTGCTGGACTATCTGGAAGAGAAAGAAGACCCTCTTCCAAACTATATGATTGCTTTGCTCCGTGATATAGCCAAAGACACTACTTATAAAACTTCATTGCTGCGCCATATGCGGAACCACAGTTCAGATTATTATGCCGCTGCCCAAAACATTATACGCAGCCTTTTGTATGCCGATACCCTGGACTTTCAGGAACTGCGCAATTGGTACGACAATAAAGGGGGATTAAACTCTGACTACCATATTGCACGGACATATCTACATGAAGGGGATTACAGCTCTGCCATCAGCTTACTGGACATGCTGCCTGCCCTTTATGAAATAGAAGGTGAAGGCTTGATCGAGCACAACAACTACAAACAAATGATAGAAATGCGCCACAATTGGGATCTTGCAGGGATTGAAGAATTCCAATTAGATAGCCTAAGAATTGATACCCTGGCCAATATTGCCGATACCGCACGCGGAATGGCCGGAGCAATGGCGCGTGGTTTATTGGAGTTTGCTTATGGCTATCATTTTCCCAACTGCATCGCTTGTGGCAACCAAAATAAAGACAGAAAATTAGGCAATTCGCAAACAACGGGCAACAAGCCTGCAAAAATCCAGCTTAGTGTCAGCCCCAACCCGGCCAATACATGGGTTCGGTTCAAGTATGAACTAAAAAACCAGGCTGTTATAGTTGTACATAACAATTCCGGCCAGTCGGTTGCAGAAATTGCCTTGGATCCGGGCAAAAAAGAATATGTGTGGGATACCCGTGCCCTTGCATCTGGTTTGTACTATTACATAATGGAAGCAAATGGCCAAATATCATCCGGCAGTTTCATTATAAATCATTAATTTTATAAAAATTCTTAGGCATAGGGCAAATCTGTCCTATGCTTAAGCTTTAAAAACCATTACTATGAATAAGTTCATATATAGTATATTAATATCGTTTTGTTTTGTTGTATCAAACAGCATGGCCCAACTCCCCATTGTAGAAACCAATTTTAACTGGCAGAACTGCTTTAGGGCATCATATTATCAAGGAGGATTTGTTTCTGCCAACAATGGTTATTATTTAATCTCCGGAATGAAAGGCTCAGACACTATGTTAATAAATAATTTCCATGGGGGGACAGGGGATATTTTATTGATTCACACCGATTCCCTCGGCAATGTTTTATGGAAAAAATGCTATGGTGGTTCAAAACTTGATTGGGCATGGAGCATGATCCCCTCATCAGACGGGCATATGTTCCTCATAGGCTTTACCGAATCCGATGACGGGGACATACAAAGCCGGCAATGGGACGGAACGCTTTTTTGGGTTATTAAGACTGATTATAAAGGGGATATCATTTGGGAAAAAACTTTCGGTGTGGAACCCGGAACAGGTTTAGACCTTAGAAGTGCGCTGGCTTTACCAGATGGGGGGATTGTTGTTTCATCGGTTATACAAGGAAAGAGCGGGGACGTTAGCCAGTATTTTGGCGGCATAGACATATGGACGGTTAGGCTGAGCCCACAAGGCGAAATGCTCTGGGAAAAAACTTTCGGTAACGATGGCCAATGGGACAACCTGCAACGAATGATCCTGACCGATGATGGAAATATACTTTGTGCCGCGGGGGCCAGCAAAGGGGGCGGAATGGTGGACTGCACATTGCCCACACCCGAATTTTATAATGTCTGGCTTTATGAAATAGACCTGGACGGAAATATGCTCTGGCAGCAATGCTATGGCGGAAGCAATAATGATTCCCCAAAAACCGTTGTTCAGTCCGGGGGTAAAATAATAGTTGGGGTTGCATCTAGCTCATGGGATGGAGATATTGTCAACCAGCATGGCGGCGATGATTTTTGGTTGTTTGAAATTGATAACAATGGCGCAATAGAATGGTCAAACTGCCTTGGGGGAAGTTATTATGATTTTCCCACGGAAATATTCCCTTTATCCGATGGTGGATATATGGTTGTAGGATATGCGGGTTCAACTGACGGGGACGTTGCCTCTGTTGGAGGAGCATGGCATAATAAAAAACTTTGGTTTGTAAAAATAAACGAAGAAGGTATTGGCCAATGGCAGAGAACCATTCGTTCCCGCAAACATTTTGATATCATGCACCCATCCTTCATTTTACAAAAAAACGATAATACCTATGTAGTGGCACAGGAGATTACTCAGGGGGGGCCAGATATTTGTTGCCCGGGCGCTACACCCGCTGACACAACCCCTTATATTTGGATGTTTGAAATAGAATTCACAGATCAATTTGTATCTGTAAATGAACTGCACGGCCAAAGCCTTAATGTAAGCCCCAACCCTGCCAAAGACTTAATGATGTTTGAGCTGCCTGCCATTGGGGAGCTGTGCGTTTATTCGGTTTCGGGGCATATGCTGCACAAAGCGCACTGCCTGGCCGGGGATTATCATTACAATTGCGGCCATTTAAGCCCGGGGGTGTATTTCTACACTTATATGATGGATGAGGCTTTGCTGCATGGGAAGGTGGTGGTGGAATAGCCTCGGCTCCGCTCGGCTGCCTTAAATTGATGATTTCTATTCAGCGCAAGCTGCTCGAGGACCTTGGATTGAGGTTGAATACTTAAAATTAAGGTCCCTGAGCGTAATTGAAGGGCCGCTTTATAAGACAAAAAACAAAGGAAATTAACGATAACCCAAACTACAAACAAATGATAGAAATGCGCCACAATTGGGATCTTGCAGGGATTGAAGAATTCCAATTAGATAGCCTAAGAATTGATACCCTGGCCAATATTTCCGATACCGCACGCGGAATGGCCGGAGCCATGGCGCGTGGTTTATTGGAATACGCCTATGGCTATCATTTTGTACACTGCACCGAATGTGGGAACCAAAACAAAGACAGCGAAATAAAAGGCTGGAACATGCCTGATAGTAGATCTGCAAAAGCCCAACTTGAAGTCAGTCCCAACCCGGCCAATACATGGATCAGGTTTAAGTATGAACTCCCTGAAAACAGTATGGCTATTATCCGCATTTCCAATGCAAATGGCCAAACAATTGCAGAACTGAACCTGCAATCCGGCATGAAGGAATATGTTTGGGATGTACGAAACATTCCATCCGGAACTTATTACTACCATATGGATGCCAATAATCAAATTGCTTCGGGCACTTTTATTATTAATCATTAATTTTACAAAAATTAGGCACAGGGCAATATGCCCTGTGCCCTCGAGTTTGGCTAATTTCTAACAAAAAAAGGTGCTAAAACACTAAGGTTTTTTTTATTTTGATGGCTTTGTGACCCGATATATTTGTTCACGAAGTCATCGAAATTCATTCCAACTGCTTTTGCATGCAGATGGGCTCTGATATTGTTAAGTATATCACCGGTAGTTATGCGGTTTTTATTTTTATTAGGATACCATTTTGGCCTTGGGATAGTGTGATTATTTGATTTTTGATAAGCTCTGTGGCTGGCAATATGTAACAAGGCGTAAGTGGCCGCTATAAAGGCAGGGACATTTTCTGCCGATTTGTTGTTTCTTACTTGTGCTTGGCCACATCCCATCATCAACTTTTGTTCACGGAAGTTGACCTCTATTTCCCATCTCCATAAGTAAGATTGGAGGAGTGTCTGCAGATCTAATCCTGTGTCCGAACAAATAAGATAAGCTGGTTGACGGTAGAGTATTTTTGATCCTTTGCTAAGCCTGTAACCTAGAGGCCGTATTACCACTAACTTCAGGTCGTGATCTTGTCCAGCGGATTTCCAACGTACATTGTTGACTACTTTCACATTAAAATCATGCGTTTTTCCTGCTGCCCAAGCTTTTACTTCTTGCCATTCATACTGGTCTGACTGTCGGATCTGCTCTGGTGTTGGCAGTTGTTCTCCATAAACGCGTTTGCGCCCTTTTAGGGGTTGTTTTTCTGGGATTGCAAATAATTTCGTGTCTTTTCTGATTCTGCCGATCAAGGTAACCCTTTGCGGTAGGTTTTTAAGCACTTCGCTATTTGTATAACTCCCATCAACACTCATGATAAGTTTTTTGCCCGCTGCCCCTTGGATATCTAAATTTTCCCTGAGTAATTTGATTCGCTCACTGCCCTGTTTGCTTAGTTTGGCTATTTTCTTTTCTTCCTTATACTTTTCGATCTCTTGCTGCCCTGCATTTTTCTTTGGGCGAAGTACTGTTGGGCAATGATGAAAATCCACAGGGATAGCCCTGGATTGACCTGCCTCGCCTTCAATTGGCAGGGCCATTGAAATCTGGATAAAGCGTTGGCCCCAAATAAAATTAGTATGAAAAGGCGGCCCTAATGGGTCTCTTCTCCATGCAGTACCAGGTATCTTTTTCCCAGTTTTTTTAACTATTGTATCGTCCATCTGTGCATAAATATTACTGCATCCTGACGTTTCTTTTAGAACATTGGCTTGTGCAACATTCATGATTTTCTCAATGTCAATCCGGCCCTGGCTAAATAGCCGGTAGGCTGATGTCCAATCCTGAAACTGGTTCCCTGACGCAGACAGTATCCCTGTTAATGTATGGCGACCCAAGCAATTTAGGCTCCCATACATAAGTTCCCTTGCTCGTTTCCAGGCCCCATGATTTGGAAAGGCAGAATAACATTCGTTTATCAAACTGTCCAGTTCATCAATCAGGTTTTTTGAGTTTTTTTTTATCATCCGGTTCAATCGGATTGGGCCTTTTAAGTACCATTTTACTTTTGTCCTCAATAACCCATTCGACAACTTCTCCTTTCTCGAATTCCATTGCTTGTGCAACTGCCGATGGGAAGTTAATGTACCATTGTTCGCTGGCCACTCTTTTAATTAATTGAATTTTTGTTGGATATCCCATAATTGCTAATTTTAAATTACTAGTTATACAACTAGATTCAAAGATATAAAAAAAGTCAAAAGAGTGTATGCCTTTTGACTTTTTTTTATCTAGTTAAATCCAAACTCAAGTCATCGGATGACTTTGAGTCATCCGATGAGAGGAAAGGACCATCCGATGAGTGAACCGCCCCACAGCTCAATCATGAAAAATGTTTATTCCCTCCGGCTTACTATGCTCTACAGCCTGGGTGGTATCCGAATTCTTGCAGCCCTGCACATCCGTTACTTCCACAATTACACTCAGCGTAGTATCCGCATAAAAGCTGGTGTCTGTTGAACCGTTTTGCCAGAGGTAGGATTGAAAATCCCCCGGCCAGAGGTTTAGGCCATAGCCTTCGCAAAAACCGGTATCTGAGGGCAAAAGAGGTATGGGAAGGGGATGGATAAAAACCTCTTGCACTGTTGTATCATTATGGTTATTGTTGTAGCCAACAACACGGATCAGATAGCTGCCGGCATTTCCATACAAATGAGAGGGAAAAAATGAATCCGAATAATTGGCTGCACCACTGGCCGGATCTCCAAAATCCCACTGGACCGAATCCTGCGCCAAAGTATCTATAATGTAAAAGAAAGTAGTGTCTCCTATGCAATGTCCTTCCCAGTTGAAGCTAGTGTATTAATTATTTAATAAGTTAACTAATTTTCAATGCATCACCAGTATAAGTCCATCGAAAGGGCTTAGCACGTGTCTCATTGTATGTTTTCACGTATTCAATAAGTTGAGAAGCCAATTGTTCTGATGATTTCCAAACACCTCCTTTTACAACATCCTTTGTTAATATATTGAACCATATCTCAACTTGATTCAACCAAGAAGAATACGTTGGGGTGAAGTGCAATGTGATTTTCCTTTTTCCTTTCAGCCACTCCTTAACGTCTTTATGTTTATGTACCGAAAGGTTGTCTGCAATTATGTGAAGCTTTTTGTTTCGGTATTTCCTATCAAGTGATTTTAAGAACTTTAAGAAGTTTTCTGCATTATTTGATTTAATTGTTTTGGCTGTTACTTCACCTGTATGCACTGCAAGTGCCGCAATTAACGAAACAGTTCCGTTGCGTTTGTAGGTGGCTGTTTGTCTTTTCGGATTTCCTGGCCGTAATGGCAACTCTGGCTGAGTTCTATCGAGTGCCTGTATTTGAGTTTTTTCGTCAACACAAATAACCAAAGCGTTTTCTGGTGGCGACATGTAAAGCCCAACAATGTTGGTCATTTTTTCTTCAAACTCTGGGTCTTTTGACTTGCCGCACCAATACTCAATTTTATGTGGCTTTATGTCTGCTTGTTTAAGAATCTGAAATACTTTAGACTGGCTAATCCCTACTTCTTTGGCGATACGTTCTTGAGACCAGTTAGTGTATCCGTCATCTGGCTTTGTGCAGGCTTTCTCAATTACCATAGCCTGTTGTTCTGCAGTGATAACCTTTGGTTTTCCACTTCGGTAAGCATCCTTCAAACCTGTAATACCTTGCTCGCGAAAGCGTTGTCTCCATTTATTTACTACAGGTCTACTAAGCCCTGTTTGCTCTACTATTTCACTCATCAATAAACCTTGATCGGATAATATAATTATCTCGGCACGCTCAACGTAACGTTTTTCAAGTTTGTGTGAACGGCTCATGGAAAGAAGCTCTGCCTTCTCTTCCGTTGTTATCTGGATGGGTTTTCCTATTCTTGCCATGTGGCAAAGATAATAAAATATTAGTTAATTAACTTAATAATTATAACACTAGCGGGATTGAAGACCGACTGGACGAAGGCAGGGAGTCCGAGACGGCTAAGGTGTGTGTAGGTTCCGTCATCAAGAAATAATGCTGAATCAACAAAGTTGCATAATGAGCCCAATGAGTCAGGGTTTTCAATAATACATAAATAGGGTTGATTGTCCTTTGCAATATACAGCTTGTTATCCGGGCCAAGCTGCATAGCGCCAAGCTGATATGTCACGCCGGGTAAATTAGTTATTTCGATTTCTGAATTAATAATTGTCAAAGAATCATCAGTTTCAAGGTTATATTGATGTATTTTTCTGTATGACACATAAGACTCCACACCAAAAGAAGAAACATAAAGTTTTGTGCCATCCGGAGAAAAACCAATACCATAAGGGTGGTGATATGCCTCTGGATGCTGTAAGCTTACCGGATTACTTAGTAAAGCTGTTGAAGTGTTCAAATTGAATAATTGAGCTTTGGGAGGAATTCCCCCAATAATAGCCAGATGTGTTCCGTCAGGAGATGCTTTCATACAGCCACTGAGGCTCTGTATATTGTTATGAATCGCTCCAATTGATTGAGTTATTGGTACTGTATGCAGAGAATCTGTGTCGATAAGGTACATTAGAAAGGTATTGGTATTCCATAAATGGCTTATTACCCAAATAAAAAGACCGTTTGAATGGGCCACGGCAGTAACTTTTTCATGAACCGGCCCGGTTAGGTAAATATCTTTTATGTCTGTGATATCGCCTAAGCCGTTATCCAAATTCATATTGATAATAGAATAACGGAGGCCTTCATCATCATGATTCTCCGGCAATGTAAACAGATAAAAAAGACTATCATTGCCAGGTGCGGGCACAACTATTGAAGACATTGCGGCAGAAGCGTTTCCTCCGAGATTGTCTCCATTGGGCATGATGTTGTGCATGGAATTCCAAACATTAACTCCGTCTGTATAAAACAGCAAATTACCATCATAATCGGAGATGCTGGCACAACCCTCATATTGATTGATCTGCCCGTCATATAAAACCTGTGGGCTACCGTCGGGTGTATTAAACGTAATGCCGGCATATTGGCCAAAATACCAGTTATTGGCCTGTTTGTTTTGGGCATACGAAACATATGTCCAAAAAAATGAACTTACAAAAAGCAACAACAGGTGTTTCCGGCATAACATAATACAAAATTAGGGCTTTATTCGTATAAAACGTAAAGCCACGACAAAATTTTATTGTTTAATGATTTTCCACTCCCGCTGCAGAGCTCCTGATTTAATCCGTAGCAGGTAAATGCCTGCTGGTTCATTGCTCAGGTCAATTTGCTGGCGGTTTTCTGTGGCTTCTACACGCATGAGCAGGCTGCCGCTTAGGGTATAGACTTCGTATTCCGGGAGCTCATCTATGGCAAAACCCTGGCTTTCCAATATAAGCAAGCCTTGTGTTGGGTTTGGGTAGATGCTGATGTTTGCTTCTCCCAATGTTTCCTGCATGGCTAATTCGGTTCGTTTTGTGCCACTGATTTCGGAGTATCTGTGCCAGGCATTTCGGTTCAAAATGTGCCACTAAAACGACTCCTGCTTTCGGTTCGTTTTGTGCCAGTTTCGGTTCGTTTTGTGCCAGTTTGCCAGAGATGCCCCCTTTGAAAGATCAAGTTTAACCTGTCTTATTGTTGTACTAGAAAAATACAGCAATATGGCCAATACACTTGATCCTATGGATTTAAAACAAATTATCACTTTGCACCTCGATGGTGTCACCAACCGTCAGGCAGGAAATGTCTTGGGAATTTCCCGCAATACAGTTAACCGCTACATGCAGCTTTTTAATGCCAGCGGGCACAGTTTGCAAGACCTGCTCAAAATGGACACTGCCAGTCTGGAAAAGCTTTTTCCGGGCACAACTACCATTGTCAACCCGCGTTATGACCAGCTAATGCTCTATCTCGATGGGATGAAGAACAAGCGGGAACAGCCCGGTTTTACCTTTCAGTACCATTACAGGATCTATGAGCAGCAGGCAGATGATCCATACAGCTATACGCAGTTTATAGAACACTACCACCGCAAATATGACAAACAGAAAGGCTCCATGAAGCTCAACCATATTGCCGGCCACGAAATGTTTGTGGACTATACAGGAAAGAAGCTCCGCATTTATGACCGTGAGACGGGACAGGCTACAGAAGTAGAGGTTTTTGTGGCTATCCTCCCATATAGCCAGTACACCTATGTGGAAGCCTGTGCCAGCCAGAAGCGGGAAGATTTTTTTCAGTGCATGTCCAATGCCCTGCTTTATTATGGGGGAGTGCCCAAGGCAATTGTATCCGACAATTTAAAATCAGCGGTAACGCGTGCCAGCAAGTACGAAGCGGTTATCAACAAAACATTCAAGGAATTTAGCCTTCACTACAGATGTGCCATGAACCCCACAAGGGCATATAGCCCACAGGACAAGGCGCTTGTAGAGAATGCTGTAAACCTGGCCTATCAGAGGGTTTTTTACCCGCTTGGCGAGATGAAGTTCTTTTCCCTTGATGAACTGAACGCAGAAATAGGCAAATTGCTGGGACCCTACAACGACCTTTTGTTTGCACGCAAAGAAACCAGCCGCAGGGAACTGTTCCAGTCCCATGAGCGCCAGTATTTAAAGCCTTTGCCCCAAGGGCGTTTTCAAATGAAAGAATATAGGCGGGCAAAAGTGCAGAAAATCGGCTACATATACTTCTCGCCCGATAATACATATTACAGCGTGCCTTACCGCTATATCGGCAAACAGACACAAATCCAGTACACGCAATCTACAGTGGAAGTTTACTACAACAACCAGCGTATAGCTGCCCATAAACGCGAAAAAGAGAAAGGCAAATATATAACCGTCAAGGGGCACCTCAGCAGCCAGCACCAGGCTTATTCAGAATGGAGCCCTGATTATTTTAAAAAAAAGGCTGCTGTTCATGGCAAAAATGTGCTCAATTATATCAGTACCATCCTTTCCTTTGGAGACTATCCTGAAACCCAGTACAAAAGGGCCATGGGAATTATACAGTTATCTAAAGGTTACGGTTCGCAGAGGCTGGATGCCGCTTGCAGGATGGCACAAGAAGCAGGGGGACATTCTTATTCATTCATCAAAAATATCCTGAAAAACAGGATGGACACCGCCTCTACAGGGCAGCAGGGGGAACTGGAGTTTGAACCGCATATCCCCGAGCATAAAAACCTTCGTAAAACAGGAACATATAATTAACCTTAAAAACACACACAAAATGAACAACAACCCTACTGTTGAAAAGCTGCGGGATATGCGCCTTACGGCCATGGCACAAATGCACCTGCAGTACGTCAAAAACAACCAAGCCAACGGCTTGACGCCTGATGAATACCTGGCCTTACTGGCTGACCATGAATGGGAAGACAGGCAGAACAAAAAATTTGAACGCCTGATCAAAAACGCCTCCTTCCGCCAAAAAGCGTCGGTGGCAGATATCGATTATGCCACAGTGCGCAACCTGGACAAAAATATGTTCCAGAGGCTGGGCAGCCTGGACTTTATCAAGCGCAAAGAAAACATCATCATAACAGGCGCATCCGGTGTCGGTAAAAGCTATCTGGCTCAGGCGCTTGGCAACCAAGCCTGCATAAACGGTTTTAAAACCATATACGCCAATACCGCACGGCTTTTTGCACGACTGAAACTCTGTAAGATAGACGGGACCTACCTGAAAGAACTGAAAAAACTGGAGAAAACAGACCTGTTGATCCTGGATGACTTTGGAATACAAGCCTTTGACAACAACGCACGGGAAATGCTAATGGATATAGTTGACGACCGATATAACAATAAATCAACCATTGTATCTTCACAGATACCGGTATCGGTTTGGTATGATATCATTGGTGAAGGGACTATTGCCGATGCCGTACTGGACAGATTGGTTAATTCATCCCACAGAATAGACCTCAAAGGAGAATCACTAAGAAAAGGTTTTTTAGAAAATGAATGATTAAATTTTTGTACTATTGTAAGGTCTTTCAAAGTGGCACTGTTTGACCGAAATCAGTGGCATAGTCTGGCCGAAATAGCCACTGCAAAGGTTTCGGCAGCTCCGGCTCCCCTTGCAGGCTGTCATTTATGGCAGCATCTGCCAGCACATCTTTTTTGCCCAGGTTTATGATACGCGCAATACGGTTGCCCTTGGCATCGTATTGAAAGGAGGTTTGGGCAAAGCTTATCATGGTGGATGATAAGAAGAAAAATAAGACTAATGTATTTAGCTTTTTATTCATAGCGCTTTTAATTAATTTCATTGAATATTTCTTTATTTCGAGAAGGTTTCAATAATGAAGAATCATAGCTAATATCTTTGTAAGAGCTGATTTGCAGTGCTGAAGTCCCTTCCAAAAGAACCTGAGCGATATGTTATGTCCATGTTTACCATATCATTGTCCAGTAAACTATAATACTTTCTTTTTCAGATGTTGCAAAGCCTTTGGAGTAGCCATGTTTCCACTCTTTTAGGCTTTCCGGACGATATTCGTTGCAATCATTTTTCCAAAAATTGCCCGCCTTGGCGTCCACAACATGGACTTGAAGATCTGAGGGGACATAATATATATCCACAACATATTGGTCTTTATCAACGGTAACCTCCATTCTATTGCATACGCTATCTGAAAATATATAATTCATTTCAAAGCAAGGAACGGGAAGAAGGCCTTTTTCAAATACATTATATCTTTTTGCAGTATCAATAAGCTGTGCGCTTCTGCCCAAATATATTATACAATTTTTAGCTGAATAATAGTCAGCCTCATACAAAATATGGTCTGAGTTATAATTTTGTCCCTCATCACTTTTGTCTAATGATTTTAATGTAACTATCCCCCATTGTTTGTGCCGCTTACAATCCTCAGTAACCGAAGGGGGGGAGGCAAAATAACCATATTTTTTACTTGAAAGATTCCTTGGGAATACATCAAACAAATTTTCTTCAACGCAATACTCCTCAAAATTATATTTTTGGGTCTTTAAACTATCTCTGATTCTCGCATTCATCATTCTTTGCTCAATAGACTCGCAGCTAAAAAGCGTGATACAAATAAAAAAGAAGCACAATTTAGTTTTTTCCATACTCTTCAATAAAACGATTAATCAATACAGTCCCTTTATCATATTCAGCCCAACTCTTTAGATGTCTTGTCTTTTTATTATCCCAGTCATTGCTGCCAGTTATAACAGCATTCAATAATTTTGACTGAAGAATTGGATGAGGCTGTTGTAGTAAGATATTGTCGGTATATTTTAGACTCACTCTAGAAACAATTTCCCACATTGGTTTATTATCTATAGGGCCTTCTATGCTGTGACCCTTTATTCCTTGACTATATGAATAGAAATAATTATTTGGTAAATAGGTGGATTTTTCATCAATGATAATTTCTTTGCCATAATGATAGGTTTGATTAGCTTGAAACATATATACAGTCAACTCTTTTGTATATACCACCTGTTGGGTAGGCACAAACTCATACCCCATCTCTTGCATAAACCCCTCTGCTTTGTCCCCTTTTAGTGAGATTTCTACATTAAACCCCAGTCCATTGGTCAAAGGTGGCGTATCTGAAGGTAAATTATACTCTCTCGCCAAATCCCATTCTGATTTGCCAAACATACCATCCGGACCAAAATATTCCCAGCCCTCACCATCAATTTTTTCCGCATCAGACTCACCTTTGTAGGTACTATTATAATACATATCTCCTGTCAGTACATTTTGGTACCAATCATAGTTAAACCCACTTGGGTCAATATATTTCAAAGGGTTATTGAGGCAGTATGAATAGGGGTTATAGTTGGGGCCGTATTCGGGCTTTTGTACCAAATAATTGTAACCCCATCCAAAAGAACCAGAGCGGTATGTTATGTGTCTGTTTACCATATAATTAACCAATAAATGGCTTTTTGATTTTTGTTATCCAACGCCACACCCCTTGTGTAACCATTCTTCCACTCTGGCGGCATGCCCAATCCACTTGACAGAGATTCGCTATCTAAGTATTCCCCTTGTTTCGCCTCAATAATATATAATTCAAAATCCTGCTCTAATGTTACTTTATCTAATTCGTCAAATAGTACGGTGAGACAAGGGACAGGCAAGGATGGGTTTGGGCATTTTGAAGCAAAAGTCCGTCCATAATTTTTCGCGCTTGAATGTAACTGCGTGTCTTTAGTAAAATATTCCTCCGAATTGAAAATTTCCATTGGATCTGTTTTTATTTTATAGAATGGATATACAAACAGATTACAAGAATCATTATATTTAAGGTTTTGAATAGCCGATTCCATGATTATTGATTTAAATGGTTCCCAGTTGCCTTTTTTTATCACAGATACTGCAAGGACATAACTATAACCAATTCTTTCGGGCAACAGTGAAATCGGTGTTTTTCTCCCAGCAATTGTTGTTAAACTATCTCCTTTTGCAGGAAAATGCATTAATAACTCTTTGGGAAATAAAGCGAACATTTTTCTAAGTCCTTTTAGGTAGCTTACTCTATAGGATTCATCACTGTGCCTGGTATTGCAGTGAATGCATAGTAAGCACAATAGAATGATTAATACTATTTTATCTCTTTTTCGGTAAATCTGGGATTCTGACTTCATTTATATTATTTTTTTTTGGATAGTCCCATCGGTTATATATATAGATTCTCTGGTAGTTATGATTACCATTCATGGCCTGCATAAATTCAAAAGATTTTTGTAAATAATACTTCCATGATTTTTCACCATAATTTATTTGACATAAAGTCTTAGAGGATTCTGTTTTTTGATCAAAAAAGATATTATATAAAGGCTTTTTGTAATCCGCCCACTTTTCATTTCGTTCAGTTTCTACAAAATGCTCTGGGAAATATGCTCCAGTATAATTTTTTATATGGATTTCTCCAGTCGTTAAAGTAACATGCCCTTTTGAGCTGCATATTCCGGTCATACTGACCCACCAATCCGGTGATATTGACCCGTCTGATTCGTAAAGTTTTTAAAGAACGCGATTGCCTGACAATATTACCTAATTTTTCTTAAACTATCTCCTTTTAATTCAATTCTGTGGGAAGTGTGTACCAAACGATCTAATATTGCATCGGCAATAGTAGCTTCACCAATGATATCGAACCAGCTTGCCACAGGTAGCTGACTGACAATAATTGTTGATTTCCGGGCATGGCGGTCTTCTATAATCTCCATAAAATCAATTTGTTGCTTTTGTTCCAGCCGTGCCATTCCAAAGTCGTCCAGTATGAGCAGGTCTGTTTTGGCCGTGGTTTCAAAAAATTTAAAGGCCGTTCCTTCAAGGCGTGCAATTTTAATTTTTTTCAGCAGCTTTTGCATGTTATAGTAGGCTACTTTATATCCCTGCAGGCATGCCTGGTGCCCCAAAGCCGAGGCCAGGAAGCTTTTCCCGCATCCGGTTGGGCCGGTGACCAATATGGACTGGCCTTTTTGCAGGTAATTGCCCGTGGCCAGACTTGCCAGCAGGTCTTTGCCAAGCCCCCGGGCCTGGTCTGTGCTGACTTCCTGCAATGCCGCCTGGTATCGGAAGCGTGCGTTTCTCTGCAGCCGTTCAAAACGGTTCTGTTCGCGTTGTTGCTTTTCTGCTTCAAGGAGTATTTTCATGCCCTCCCCAAAGCTCAGCTCGTTTAGCCTGCCTGATTCCATCAATGCCTGCCATGCGGAGGACATCCCGTTTAAGCGCAAGCTTTTAAGTTGTGGTTCTATTTGCATCATAATATCAGATATTAAGGGTTAACTGTTGTTGTGTATAATAATCTTTGCCCCGTATATTGCCGTGCCTGGGAAGGGCTTTTTGTGGCGCATTGTTTTGTTGGCCAGCAGTTTTGTTTGTGAGTATGTTGGATATAAAGCGGTAAGTAAACACTTCATTGTCAATTGCCATGCGGCAGGCAGATTCAAAAGCAGCCTTATCGCTTGTACGGCAAAGCCTCAGCAGCCCGTCGCAGCTTTTGTAGAGCTGTTCTGCATAGCGGTCAGTGCGGCCGAACATCAATATAAAGAGCCTGTGCAGATCCTGGCTGAGTTCCATGGCCCTATCAAGATAGTACTGTGGGCTGCGCGCAAGGTGGTGTTTGTGGGCGGGGCATAAATGTTCCTTACAGGTGGAGTATCCGCCCTGTTTGTAATTGCGCAGGTGCGCCGCTATAAGCTTTTGCCCCAAATATATATCCACGGTATTGCGGGTATAGATAACCTTGGCCTGTTGGCCGATATGTTGATAAGGCACACTGTAGTAATGCTTGTCACGGCCAAGGTAAATGTGGTTGTTTTGTGCCACTTTGAGCGAGCAGTAATATTTTTGCTCATAGGGCTGCCGTGGAAGGGGCGCCAGTTTGTTCTTTTCATCTGCAAGGAAACGCTCCTGGCGGCACCATGGCTTTTGCTGCATACGGGTCTGGTTGTGCTGTTCTACCTTTGTTGCTATTGCGCCGTTTAGCTCATCAAGGCTAAAAAACACCTGGTTCCTGAGTTTTGCAAAAACGCGCTGGTAGACCAGTTTTACCTGGTTCTCCACAAGGGCTTTGTCTTTGGGCTTATATGCCCTGGCAGGAACTACGGTACAGCCATAGTGGTTGGCAAAATCTTCCATACTGCGGTTGATATCGGGCTCATAGCGGTCTGCCTGGTCAACAGATGCTTTGAGGTTGTCGCTTACCAGTGCCTGTGGTGCTCCGCCCAGATGTTCCAAACAGCGCCTTAGGGCATAAAGGAAGTCCTGGCTGCTTTGGCTGGGCACTGCAATGGCAAAGCCATAATCGGAATAGGGCAGGCAGGCTACAAAAACCTGACAGCTGATCAGCTCGCCTGTCTTTGGGTCGGTATAGCAAATGGTCTTGCCTGTAAAGTCCACAAAAAGCTTCTCAGCGGGTTTGTGGTGCAAAACCATGGATGGCTTTTTAGCCGACAGGTACTGGGAGAGATGGTAGCAGAACTGGGTCTTGCCATATGGCTTAGCTGTGGTTTCTTTGTATTCCTCCCATAGCAAAAGGCGCGTTACGCCTGTTTTTTGCAATTCCCGGGCATAGTGACCAAGCCTGTCTTTAAGGTACTGGTAACGTTCATCCTTATAAGCAGGGCTGCCTGCATGGAAGAGTGCTTCCAGTTCAGGGTCTTCGAGCTTTAGTAGCTGAGCGGTGCTCTGGCTAAGCGCACCTGCTTTCTTTAAATAGCTCTTTACTGTGTTTTTGCTTATGCCAAGGTTACGGGCAATAGTCCTGTGTTTATTACGTAAGCCTACAGCGAACAGCATCTTGCATATAACCGGATAATGTTTTAAAGCTGTCCGGGCAGAAGTTGGTGGAGCTGGTTGGCTGGGTGTTCCTGGATTTTTCCTAATGTTTGCTTGAGCCACTCAAAGGGTTCTACGT
The DNA here is from genome assembly GCA_963662905.2 of Bacteroidales bacterium. Classification (GTDB taxonomy): domain Bacteria; phylum Bacteroidota; class Bacteroidia; order Bacteroidales; family WRLA01. The sequence goes on from CAXXFD010000001.1 coordinate 454,288, forward strand.
TTTGGATTTTGCAGCTGGCAAAAAAGGAGTAGATCATAGCCGCGTGCTGGGCTGCATTGTGCGAACCGGCAAACAGGTAATTCTTGCGGCCTATTGCTACCGGCCTGATGCTGTTTTCAACCAGGTTGTTGTCAATGCGCAGCCTTCCGTCTTCAATATAACGGATCAGGCGCCCCCATAATTTCAGGCTGTAAGCTATGGCTTTGCCGATTGCGCTTTTGGGCGCTACTTTATAAACTTCTTCCTTAAGCCAGCTTTCCATTTCGTTCAATATGGGCAGTGATTCCTTTTGCCGCAATGCTTTGACCTCCTCCGGCTGCAGTTCTTGCTCACTTGCCTGACGTTCAATGGCATACAGTTTTCTTATCTGCCCCAGCGCATATTCACTGCGTGCAGCATCATTGTCCTTGGCTTTCTCAAAATACCTGCGTGCATGCGCCATGCAGGCCAATTGGGTGATTTCGGCTTTGTTTTTTAGGTTGTCGTAAGCTGTGTAGCCATCGGTTTGCAGTAAGCCTACAGCGAACAGCATCTTGCATATAACCGGATAATGTTTTAAAGCTGTCCGGGCAGAAGTTGGTGGAGCTGGTTGGCTGGGTGTTCCTGGATTTTTCCTAATGTTTGCTTGAGCCACTCAAAGGGTTCTACGTTTTGGATTTTGCAGCTGGCAAAAAAGGAGTAGATCATAGCCGCGTGCTGGGCTGCATTGTGCGAACCGGCAAACAGGTAATTCTTGCGGCCTATTGCTACCGGCCTGATGCTGTTTTCAACCAGGTTGTTGTCAATGCGCAGCCTTCCGTCTTCAATATAACGGATCAGGCGCCCCCATAATTTCAGGCTGTAAGCTATGGCTTTGCCGATTGCGCTTTTGGGCGCTACTTTATAAACTTCTTCCTTAAGCCAGCTTTCCATTTCGTTCAATATGGGCAGTGATTCCTTTTGCCGCAATGCTTTGACCTCCTCCGGCTGCAGTTCTTGCTCACTTGCCTGACGTTCAATGGCATACAGTTTTCTTATCTGCCCCAGCGCATATTCACTGCGTGCAGCATCATTGTCCTTGGCTTTCTCAAAATACCTGCGTGCATGCGCCATGCAGGCCAATTGGGTGATTTCGGCTTTGTTTTTTAGGTTGTCGTAAGCTGTGTAGCCATCGGTTTGCAAATATCCACTATAGTTTTCCAGCATCTCATCCGGGCCTTCCCGTCCGCGGCCTTTCCGGTAATCGAACAGGGCCAGTTTTTTAAGCGGGTCGTAATAAACCCAATGATACCCTTTGTGCGATGCCCCGGGCTTGTCTTTGGTCAATACCTTTATGGGCGTTTCGTCTGCCATCAGGTAATCGGTCCTCATGATTTCTTTTTTCAGGGCATCGTAAAGCGGTTCAAGCAATCTGCAAACCCCGCTAAACCAACCGTTTATTGTTGATTCGGCTATTTCGATCCCCAGGCGCTTGAACATCTTGACAAGGCGGTAGAAAGGCAGGTGGTCAACAAATTTGCTGACAGTCACATAAGAGATCAGGCCTTCTGAGGCATTGCTTTTGGGCAAGGCGCGTGAAGGCAGTTCTGCGCAGATCATTTGGGTGCTTTCGTCCTGGCCTGCTACGGCATAGTAAGGGCGTATATAACGGATCACACGAAAAGTACCGGGCACATAATCAAGTACTTCGGTGATTTTTACGTTGACCCTATGGGCGCCTTCGGGCAGGTTTTGGGGTTCGATGATAATTTCATGGCGCGGCAGGTGGGCGGGCAGTTCTAAGCGCACGGGCTGTTTTTTGGACTGCTTTTTATTGCGCGTATAGCTGATCTGCTCCTTTTCCGGTTCTTTCTCCTGTGCAGGCACGTCGAAGAGCACGCCCTGGTTGGGGTCTGCTGCGATATGCCGTTCGCTTTTGGCTCCATAGATCGCACGCCTCAACTGGACAAGTTCATGCTGAAGCAGGAATATCTTCTGTTGCATTGCATCATATTCCGCTTTTGATATAGTTATATTTTCCTGACTTGCCATGAGGCAAAGATACGGAAGTAACCTCTTGTCTGACTATATTTTAAGTGCTATTTACCAACATTTTCATGTGGGAAAAAACGTGGGTATTTCCTTGCATTTTTCATGGAAATACCATTGATTATCATTACAAGTTCAGGGTAGTCGATCAGCTGGTGGGAGGCGTGCACAGCAGATGTGTCCGGCAGGTGAAAAGTGCCTTTTTCGAGCCTTTTATAGAACAGCACAAAACCTCCGCTTTCCCAGCGCAATAATTTTATGCGGTCGCGCTTTTTGTTGATGAACAGGAAAACATCACCGCTCATCGGGTTTTTGTCCAGTTTGTTGCGCACAATGCCATAAAGCCCGTCAAAGCTCTTGCGCATATCGGTGGGCTGGCGGTACAGGTAATAGCGGCTGGCAGTTAAGCTGAACATTATTGGCCGGTGAGCGATTTGAGATAGGACAAGGGCACATTGCCCGGCAAGCTGAGCTCGATACCATTGGGATAACGGATATTGACCCCTGCAGCTGGAATTCCGGAAAGCTCAATGAACCCATGGTCATCAGGCAAGCTTTCTTCCTGTTTAAATTTATGATACCAATAAAGGAAAGTGTGATAGCCGATTTTGTGCGATTCGGCAAAGGATCTTTTGCTTTGGCCACTGGTATGCCATTGATCCACCAGCGCTTTCATCTCTGCTCTTCTTTGTTCTTTTTGCATATTGCTTTTTTGCAGCAAAGTAAGGGAGCTTTAAAAGCTTGTGCAATATGCCTTTTGCTGAAGGCTTACTTTATTACCCTGCTTGTGCATCCTCAATAATTGTTTTATCTGACTCATGGGTTTGGGTTTACCGGCCATCGCATTCTTTGTGTTGGTTATAGCTGGCTAATACTGAAACTTCACGAAAAAGTGACAAAAAAAGGGTCAATATACTCCGGAATTATATTGTGCCCCTCTCTAAAGTGGGTCAACATGCTCCGGAATTCAGCCAGTGCTCCACTGAAAGCGGGTCAACATGCTCCGGTTTTCTCCATCCTTGTCTCATGAAAAAGGGTCAACATGCTCCGGATTTGGTTGCTTGAAGTGCCTTCTCCCGTTTTAGGGGGGTCAGTATCCGCCGGATTGGCAGTCTTTGATGGCTTTTTATTGCTGTTTATTTCAGCCGGTCGGGTGGGTCAGCTTAGTCCGGAATATCCATGAGCCTGTTGGAATAGATGGATTTGAAATTTCAATATTCAATACAGCTTGTAATGTGGGCTTAAACTCATACCCCATCTCTTGCATAAAGCCCTCTGCTTTGTCCCCTTTTAGTGAGATTTCTACATTAAACCCCAGTCCATTGGTCAAAGGTGGCGTATCTGACGGTAAATTATACTCTCGCGCCAAATCCCACTCTGATTTGCCAAACATACCATCCGGACCAAAATATTCCCAGCCCTCACCATCAATTTTTTCCGCATCAGACTCACCTTTGTAGGTACTATTATAATACATATCTCCTGTCAGTACATTTTGGTACCAATCATAGTTAAACCCACTTGGGTCAATATATTTCAAAGGGTTATTGAGGCAGTATGAATAGGGGTTGTAGTTAGGGCCGTATTCGGTGTTTTGCACCAACCAACTGTAACTCCTTCTCAAAAGACCTGAGCGATATGTTATGTTTCTGTTTACCATATCATTGTCCAGTAAACTACAATATTTTCTTTTTCAGATGTTGCAAAGCCTTTGGAGTAGCCATGTTTCCAGTTCCTTTCATGATTATTATTCAATAAAACACCTTAAGCCCGATTGCTCGGGCTTTTCTGTTATTCTAAAATATTCTTTGTGATATCTGCTTGCAAGAACAATGCTAATAAGCCTATCAAAAACAGCAAAGCTGTTAATGTAATTGAGGCTACTTTACTATTAAACAATTTAGGTTTCTCTTTTACAATACGCTTTCCTTTTCCAGTCCTATAGTAAGCTAAATACATTAAGGCTGTTATTAAAACGAAGATTCCTATCATTTCCCATTTTCTCAGGGAGATATTCAATACATAAGCAAAAGCCACATTTACAATACAGTTAACAATTAGCGATAGTGTAAAACTCAATGTAAATATTACAGTTGAGTGTGGCTGATTATCTGGTAATACCTTTGTGTAAAAAAGGTAATAGTAATAATAAAATACATTCATCATTGTCCATAATTATTATAGAAGTAATACCAAGCACCTTCGTTGGATTGAGATGGAGGGCCAACCTTGCTTTCCCAACGGTCATACCAAAAATTAAACTTAAATTCTTGATACGCATCAAGGGTAGTTACGGCTCGTCCTAATTCCCAACCAACGCCCCAGGCAGCACCATAAAGTCCGCCAAAGGTAGACACACCAGTAGTACCTAATTCTGCCAACATCCAACCAGTACCAATTTCTCCATTTATACGTTGGTCGATTGTTTTATAACCACTGTATAATCCAACAATACGTCCAGCCCATTTAATAGAGTTGGATGTAGATTTACCAAACTTGTTCTTTCCACCGGTAAATCCATTACCACCCCAAGTTTGTTTATACATTTTGAAGTTCTTTCCCATCCATGTTCCATAAGTTTTGCTGTAGAACATTTCGCTACCAACCGAGGCTGCTGCACCTGCATAGGCTTCCCAACCTGGACCGCCCCCTTGGGAACTGGCAACCATCCCCCTTTGCTGCGAAATACTTAAACCATCCCCCACACCCTCCATAAGCGATATATCAGCAGAAAAAGGTGAAAACATCAAGCCAGCTTCCTGTCGAAATGAGAGCAAAGAATTATCAAGCATAAAGCCCAAATTGGCATGTTCGTATTCCCATTCTTCGCCCCATTGCGCTTGAATATCGGGCAGATCCTCCGCTGTTAATTCACTATTGAAGTAATACTGGCCTGTTATCCCATTACGGAACCAATCATAGTTAAACCCACTTGGGTCAATATATTTCAAAGGGTTATTGAGGCAGTATGAATAGGGGTTATAGTTGGGGCCGTATTCGGTGTTTTGTACTACAGGGTCGGGCGAGAGGAAACGGCCTTTCCAGGGATCGTACATGCGTCCATTCATAATGATCAAGCCAAACAAATTCAAATGCTCGTGCATGGTATACTTTTGGATTGAAATACTGGTGTACTTTTCGATGAATATAAACAATTTTCTAATACAAAGCCGTTTTCGTTTTTTATGGTTTCCATTTAATGCAAATTTTGTATAGCCCCACTGAAATAGTGAGACTTTGTGTTTTAATATTTTTCTGTTCTTATTAACTTAATGTTCCATATAATATTGCTGAAATAAACGCTCCTAATGCAACTACAATCGAATAAATAAGCGCTATTCTATTTTTAGGATTAGGATATCTCTTAATAATTTTATTATATCTTCCATTATAAAAGATGAAAAAGTAATTTAGTAATGCAAATGGCAAAGCAAATTCAATAGTAAATGCTGAAAAATTATTCAGCAATGTTCCTGGGAAAATATTAATACTTATAAGCGGAAAATTCAAGATGTCAAAAAACTTCAACCATATAAATATAATCCACCAATTTAAAGCATGTATCCAAGTAATATAAATTAGTAGTGTGATTTTCCAATCAGTTCTGTTGGGGTGATGCTTTTTGAAACTAAGAATAGCATCTGACCATAATAAATAATAAAAATTGTCCATGTCTTAATCCTCCCTATTTAAACCACCTGTAATCATTATTTCCATACCAAGTACTGGGGCCATACTGTGTTCCCAAATAAAATGAAACATCCCAAGTTACACGGACAGCACCATAAACAGCAACTGCTGCACCTACATAAGGAATTTGAACACCAGCGAAATATGAAGCTCCAGATGCAATAATACCCATTGTACCTACACCAGCATCAACATAAGTAATTGGTTGGTGATTACCCGTTGCAATATCATAATAAGCCATGCCTGTTGTTATCACACTGGCTCCAGTTGATATTCCATTTCCAACTTTTACAGCGCTATAGGTTGATATCCTTGCTCGACTTCCACCTTTCCAGCCAGATGAGTAGTATTTTGGACTAATATTTCCTTTACTACCATTTGTTAATCTAAAGGTTCCGTCTAATGTTCCTATTCCTGAACCAGCTACACCTAAAGCTCCAAATGCAGTGGCAGTTCCTAGTCCACCCCCACCTGATTGGTCGTCCATTCCCCTTTCCTGCGAAATACTTAAACCATCCCCTACACCCTCCATAAGCGATATATCCGCAGAAAAAGGTGAAAACATCAAACCATCATTCTGACGCTTAGTGATCAAGGAATAATCCTGCATAAAGCCCAAATTGGCATGTTCGTACTCCCATTCATCGCCCCATGCCGCCTGAATATCGGGCAGATCCTCCGCTGTTAATTCACTATTGAAGTAATACTGGCCTGTTATCCCATTACGGAACCAATCATAGTTAAACCCACTTGGGTCAATATATTTCAAAGGGTTATTGAGGCAGTATGAATAGGGGTTATAGTTGGGGCCGTATTCGGTGTTTTGTACTACAGGGTCGGGCGAGAGGAAACGGCCTACAACAGGGTCATACAGCCTGCCCTTCATGTTTATGAGGGCAAAATTGTCCCAGTGTTCGTGCCCGGTAAAACCACAGGGCGTAATGGGGGCTGGCAAAGTGTTGCTGTGCGCCCATGTGTTTGCATCGCGCCGCTTGCCCCAGGCATCGTAATTGAGCTCTTGCAGCAGGTTTCCCTGCCCGTCGGCTACGCCCACAATACTGCCCAAATGATCTTTTAGATAATAGTTCATGTCCATGTTTCCGCCGGATGTGGACTCAAAGGTAGCAAATATTCCGGTAGGGGCCTGAAGGTAGTGGTGTTTAATGCTCGTTGCCCCTGTTACCTCCTCTTTGAACAAACCATTAAAGCTTCGTGTTGCACGGCTGGTGTTGTTGGTGTGGTCGGTAAAGTTATCCAACACGCCCTGCTGCCTTGAGTCGTAGCCAACAGTCCGTTCGTATTTATTGGTAATAAGCCCGCCGCTGGTCTCTTCGTATTCCAGTAAAGAGGCAATTTTATCAAAGGAATTAAAACCAGCCGTTTGCTGCAGGCCTTTGTAATTGTCGGGTGTGGGCGATATTGTTGTCAAAGCGCATGGCCCTGCATTGTTTTGGCCATATAGCATTTGGGTTTCGCTGCCTGTTATCTTTTTAATATTTCCAATTACATCGTAATCCATATCCAACTGCAGGTTGCTATTAAGGGTACTGGTCAAAAGCTGGTTGAAACCATCGTAGGTAAAGGTTTCACTGAGGCTTTTGTTCAGGTCGGCACGGCTTTCCAGGTCTCCGTTATCGTACCAGGAGTAGTGCAGGTTTTGCAGTGAGCTGTTGTTTGAACTGCCTTTCAGTCCTGTTTTTATATCGGTTATCCGGTAGTTTTCTTCATTGAAGGTGCTCCAAACAGTTATTGCATCGCCCATGGTATATCGGGTGATATCGTTATTGGCATTCACTTCATCAAGTTGCCAGAGCAGTTGGTTGTCAGCTGTGGTAATGGTTTTGAGGAAACTGTTTTTATCATATTTATGCCGTATCCGGATGCCTGAGGGATAAGTTATTGCCTTCACCCTCCCAAACTCATCATAGGCGTATTTGAAAAACCAATCGTTTTGATCAACAGTTTGTTTTTCGCTTAGTGTACGTCCATACATATCAAAAGTGTAGTCATAAACGACCGTCTTGCCTGTTGTAGGGGTATAGGTTTCGGTTCCAACAAGACCTATTCCATGATCTTTGTTATCGTACACCCAAACCGTCGTGCCGTCGGTAGTAGTGCTTTCGATCAGCCTACCTATTTGATCGTATTCATAATCAATTTGATATCCGGGTTTGGTTTCATAGTCGAGCTCGCCAAATGGAGTGTTTACATAGGCGTGGATGCCGCTGTTTTGTTCGGTTTTCGAGGATAGTCTTCTGTAAGCATCGTAGTTATATTCCGTTTTTACAGAAGGCGTGCCTGTATTGGTCATGACCTCTTTAACCAATCCATCAGCATAATGGCTGAATGTGGTCTCTAAAACGTCATTATCTTTCACAGAAGTGAGCCATCCGGCTGCATTGTAGTTTTTTTCTAAGGATTGCCCATCGAAGCCGTTTATTGTTACCGTGTTCCCCGAGTAGGTGTAGCTTTTTTCCTGCCCATCAGGCAGGGTTACTGTATTGGGTTGGCGAACAGAATTGTAGGTGTATTCGGTAAACGAGAGGTCATTGTTCCCACTACCCCCTGAAGAGATAAAATACGGGTTGGAGGTTTGGTGCAGTAAGCCTGCTTTTCCGCTATTGGTCTTCCAGTTCTGATCTGTTGCCACTGTATTTTCTAATGCAATTTGTGCAACATTGCGGATGGACTGGTTGAATTTGTCGAAAAATTCCATAGACCAGCTTTCGCCGGAAGTTTGTTTCCATATGTAATAGGAGGCATTATCGGGAGCGTAGCCGTTTCCTTCTGCCCAGCGATAGTGGTTTTGTTCTTCTCGCCCGTCGGGATAAATGGTTTTTTGTAAACGCCAGAGATTATCGTAATAGAAGTTTGTTTCTAAACCATTGGGATCTATTGATTTGCGCAGGAGGCCATTAAGTGTATAATATCTGTACTGCAGCTGATGCCCTAACATATTGGTTTCTGATAGCAAGAAACGTCCGTCATCTGAGTATGAGTAGTTCGTTATCCTGCTTCCATTCTGGGGAGTAATCAGCGTTTTCTTTGTAATGTTGCCAAAATCATCATATTCCAATTTTGTTTTCAGTTCGTTAGAAGTTCCAGGCTGTAATTTTTCCCATTCAAGCTGCCCTGATTCATAGTAACTCATATTCTTTTCGGTCGTTACATCGTTTTCCCCAGTTTTTGAGTTTGTAATATCATGTTTTGTAGGCAAACCCAGCATAAAACCTGATTGTGCGGAAATGAATTCAAAGGAATGTGTTTCTGAGATGGGGTAGTCCGACAAACTTTCACCAAAGCTGTGAGTAACAGACTCAGGCTTTCCGCAACTAAAGTCATAATTGGAGTAGTTTGTTTTGTGTACGGCATATAGTGTGCCGCTTACATCATAGGTTTTCTCAAGTTTTTCCGTCGGATAGCGATAAAATGTCCTGCTATCATTATCGTTAAGTGAATAGTAATCAAATAAATTAGTGGTTTTGCTGATAGGTTTGTCATTGCTTAATTGGCGAACAATTTCTGAGGCTGGTTCAACGACAAAAAAGTCTTCATTTACCTCAAATTCTTTTATCGTTTTGGTATTGTTTAATTCATTGCTTTGGGTAATCTGCTTAAACCCAAGAAATCCCTTGCCCGCTAGATGTGTTCTGGGCTCCGTATATTCTATTCCAACCGGTAGGAACTGCCCTGTTGATACCTCCACATCATATGAAGCCACTGTTCGTAAATCGCCAGTATAATGCGCTAAAGGGAAAGAGTAAGTTGGGTTATTGTTGTTTGGCACAGGACAATAGGCCTGATAATCGATTTTTATTTGCTTTCCAAAACTAGTTGTAATTTGGTCAATTGCGTAATTGGGGAGCTTCCTTTCACTGTTTTGATTGCCAATAATAGAATAGATCATAGGCTTGGTAGTTTCATTAGCCTGGCTTTTGCGTATTAACATGGCAGCAATATTTCCTGATTTTATACCTTCAGGGGGGGTATTCCAATGAATGAAATCTCCGGATAGAAGAAAAAAGGTCATCTCATTCAAAGAAGGGGAATTATATTCATGACCGATTATCCTTTTTGAATCTAATAATTTAGTTTCTATAACATTCTTTAGGGGAAAAATAGCATGCTGCTCTATATAGGCATCGACTTGATAAGAATCTTGATAGTTGTGTTGGTTGGTTTTCTTATACTCCATATGCTTGGTGCGTATGATATCGTAATATCCATCGTGGTTACAGTCCTTTGCTATATAATTTGACCTTGGTGTGCTAGATTGGGTAAAAATTGAATCTGAAGTGTTCTCCGGTAAAATATCATTGTATTTCCAGCTATTAGAGAAGATGTGGTAGCAATCTGGGTCAAAGGAAAAGTTTCCGCTACCATTTGAATAAAAGAATTCCCAGTCATTATCTCCCACAGATGGATAGGATCGAAAAATATCTGTCTTGCTATCCCCGTTAAAGTCTCCTGCCAGAAAGATTTTATCAGGATCAAACAAGGAAAGGCCGTTTGTGATTTTATGTATGGCAATCCCATTGGTATTGTTCTTTAATTGAATAAAGCTTGTTGCATTTGTTCCGATTATCACAAATTGACTTTTATTATCCCCAATGAAATTCCCTTGTAGGATGTAGGGGCCGCTCTCTTGCAGATTGGAAATTGGCCATGGAGGCGAATCAACCAAACAATCATGCCCGTTGGTAGTATGTTCCGAAAAGGGTTGATTCCCTCTGTCGCCAAGATATATCCTGCACTGAAGCAAAGTACTACCTAAGGGTACAAAAAAATAGGCAATATCATCAATTCCATCACCATTATAATCCCCTATAAAAAAACGTTTGTTTTGTTCGCCGGAACCAGATTGAAGCGCAATAAGATCTTCTGTATAATTACCTGCTCCATTAAATTCCCCAATACTGGCGTACAATGTGCTGTTTAAGTTAATTATACATAGAATTTTTTCTATTCCATCACCTTCTAAATCAATAGGGGCAATGGTTAGAATATCCCGTCCATCATTAAATATTGTTTCAAAGTAATAGCCATTTTCATACTTATAAGGGCAATCATTTTCTAAAGTATTGCGCCACATTCTAATGCAGTATTTATTGGCTAAACTTTTTCTGTATGTCGAAACAATATCAGAAAATGCGTAATGCCTGTTTTTTACTTCAATTAACTGTATATCCTGCACTCCACCACTATGTTCATCTGTGCCTACTTCTTTGGAAGTAGACACTATTATGCCTTTGGGAAAAGTCCATCCAAATGTGATTGGGTTTTTTCTTGCATAATTGTTGTCTTTATCCTTTTTATATTCAGACACCCTATTGAGGTATAATCTGTAAGGAAGGTTAGGCTGACCATTGGTAAAGTCCATATAATATTCCATTTTGTATTTAGCAATAGCTGTATCTGATTTCCATATATATACTTCCTTAAGGTAGTCTGTAAGAGTACTAAACAATTGTTCATTATACCCTGGGTTATAAAAAAACTTTTTTGGATAATTATTTCTTCCACCTGATTCCATTCCATAGTTAAAACTAATTCTGTAAACACATGGTTTTAAGTTATTTCCAGCATATTCAATCGAAGCAGGCCTAATGCTACCATAGTCAGTATTGTTATCATATCTAAAACGAATGAAATTTCCGGTATTGTCGGTTATTTTGGTAACATACCAAGCAATGGGCATTGTGCTCGTCTGTAATAAGTGTTTCCCGCCATCAATTCCGTACTCCCAAATGGTGCCATCTTTCTTAAATACAGTAAATCCATTATTTATATTGCCATTTTCGGGAACTATTTCACCATAATCATAATCCTCCGTTATATAATAAACCTCGTTATTGTCTCTGGTTTTCTTAATTAGCATCTTTCCGTCTATCTTGAGTTGGTCATTGTGTGAGAATAATAAAGAGCTGGTGTTTTGATTATAATGCAATGAATAAGGCACCCGGTGTATTGCTGAAATCCCTGAAAGGCTCCATCCGATGCCGAGCAAACCATCACCCCTTTGGCTGTTGTAGTTCAGCCCAAGGTTTGGGGTCATGTCATTGATGCCTTTGGGCAAATCAAAAGGCAGATTATACACCGCAGCACCAGAGTTATCCACAGTAAATTCTCCTGAAAAATTGCCAACAACGGCATCATATATCCCCCCTGTTACTCCTCCGCTAGGTGGGAAGATTAAGTACGGATCAATCTCTCCGTGAAAACTCGCATCGTTGTTGGCGCTGATTCCAAAACCTTCCTGTAGTTCAATATAATCACGGGCAATATAATGATGGTTGCTGGTTTGGGGTAACGGGTTACTGAGTATATGGGTTTCGGCTATATTTTGTGCAAGGGCAGGAAACCCACACATTATCAATGCTATAAAAATTATAATCAAACTTAGTAAGCTGGTATTCTTCGGATTCATGTTATATTGTTTTTTGGGGGATCATCGAAAAACTGTTTTCAAAGGCCGCAATGCCCTTAAGCTTCAACAGCATGTTGTTTTTCTGTTGCTAAATCCAAGCATTAAGGCGTCCGCCATTCTTTATTTCATTGTTGAGCTTTGAGCAGTGAGTTAATTTGTTGTTGTTGTTTTTCAATCTGTTTTTGCTGCTCAATTACATAAAGCGTCAGCTCTTCAATTTTCTGGAGCAGTTTGGCATCCATTTGCCCAACATTGATGCCTTCTTCGGCAACTTGCTCAGCAGAAGGGATTTCGGGCAGGTGCCCTTTATCATTAATAAATTGTTCTACCTCTGATAATGGACGTAGCTTGTAATTATCTTCAAAAACAAAATCGCTCCAGTTTGTTGTGAGCTTTACCCATATTTCTGTTGACATTACTCCACCGTTTACGTAGAGTTTATATTGATCCCATTCTCCTGTAAAATCTTCAAAATGATCAAGGGGATCCAGCCCTATTCCAATAGCTCCATTGTTGTTAATGAGCAAACTTTCTGAAGTTTTGAGATTGCCCTTTCCGTCAGCAAGCGTAATTCTGTCAATAGTTGAAAGATTAAGATTTGCCAAATCAGTAACACGCAAATCACCATTTACATGCAATTGTGTTTCAGGCAACTCCGTTCCAACACCAATTTTACCTTCTTCATCAGAGATAAAAAGGGCGTAATTGAGGGTATTATCTGTATTATCCCCTCCTTTTCCTGCTCCACCGCTGCCTTGGAATGGCCTCCAGAAGTTCAGTCCGCCATTATGGTATTCAATCCCCCATTTGCCCCAGGTGGCCTCCGGGTCCAAGGGGTCGTCGGTAAAAAGCAAGGATCCGTTATCGCTGCTCACCATTATATTGCCATCAACACTGAGCTGGTGCTGTGGCTGAATTGTATTAATGCCTATATTGCCTGTTTCGTCTTCTATATAGAGCCTGATTTTTTCAACTTCAGGGGCTTTGCCGGGATTTATTTCTGTTGAAGGTTCAAATATTACGAATGCGCCGTCTTTATTTCGTAAACCCCATTGCTCCTGAATACTTTCTTGCATTTTACCGAACAACAAGGAAGTGTTTTCGCCAGTAATACGGATGTCTCCCAAAACATCCAATTCCGCTTTTGGTGTTTTATTGCATATACCCACAAAGCCTACATAACTGGGAGTGTCATTCCCTTTCACATAAATAGCAGGCGTTGTGCTTCCCGCAGCAAAAGCAAGGCTGTATGGTTCAAAAGTAGATGTACCAAAACCTAATGCAATTGAATGATGGGCAGAGGGGCTTGTCTGAAGCCCAAGACCCAATGCTGCGCTGTATTCCCCGTTGAGTATATTGTCCTCGCCCAAAGCTAAAGTCATTTCAGCATTTGTAGTATTTTGATGTCCTATTGAAATATTATATCCATTGTTTCCGCCGGTATTGTTCCCGAACCCTATGGCGATTGCATTAACCGAGTTGCTATTAATAATATTGTCATATCCAAAAATAAACGCTTTTGACGAACCATCATAAATAAAATTATGAGATCCAAATATATGGCTATGATCAGCGGATGTGCTTATTTCACTTCTAGTACCAATAATGCTGGCATCTAAAGAATTGCTTACAGACATTGGACCAACTACAAACGAGCTAATGCCAGCAGCGTTTCCGCTATTGAAAGCGGTACTGGTTGAATTGTTAGTAGTGCCACATGTATTGTTATTGCACTGTGCATTAAGCTTTAGGGCGTATCCTATAAACGATAAAACGGTAATCAAAACAAATTTTGTAATTGAGGATTTCATTTTTTGAAAAAGTTAATGGTTCTGTTAAATTAATATTACTACTTTTGTTGCAAATGGAAATTAATGTGTTGCGTGATGTGTTTTCTCATTAATACCATAAGCCCTTAAAAGGTTACCCTTTTTTGGAAAAAATTTTAAAAAAAATTTAGTTTCTGGTGTAAGTGGTTGATTATGTGAAATTTTATTAAATAATTTTTTAAAACACATTAATGATGAAAAAGAATATACTCATCGTATTTTGGCTGTATTTTGCCATTTTAGGGAATTTATATGCCCAAACCGTATTTCTCGAAGACTTCAACGAAGGTTCAACTTTCCCTGAAGGGTGGGAGGTGAATACTTTTCCAATGGGCGTTGATACTTATGCTTCGAAATATAAAATAGCTAATTCAAGTTGGTGCCAAGGGGGCGGACAAGAGTTTAATTCATTTTATTTTGGCAGAGCGGCATCAAAAATATTACCCTATAATAGGATAGAACTCATTTCACCTATATTAAACCTGTCGGCTTTCGAACAATTGAATTTCTTTATGGATTTTTTCCGTCAGGAGTATGATAGAATAGATGGGGCTTTACGTATCAGGCTCTATGTCCGGAATGACCAAATGGAAGATTGGACGGAGCTTTATTTTCATGATTATTATGTTTGGGGGGATTTCTTCTTAAAGAGCAAACCATTTGTATGTTCATTGGATCCCGCCATTTTTCAGGAAGAAGGTTTCCGTTTTATGCTTCTGATCGATTTAAATGAAATCCCGGTAAGTGAAAGCCTTTATTGGTTTAATATTGATAATGTTAAAATAGAAGTTGCGCCTCAAACAGATTTAGCCTTGTTTGATCAATATCCGGATTTGCATATCCCTTCAGATAGCCTTTTAAGCCCTAAAGTCAGGCTTGTCAATAAGGGCATAGAAGCCGCGAATGGGAAAGTTCGTTGTTCGATTTGGGAGCACAAAAGCAATGAGCTGGTGTATGAAGAAAGCGTGGATATTCCGGATATGGCACGTATGGATACCCTAAGCCTGGAATTTCCTGCTTTTAATTTGACCTATTTGAATCATTTATATCATTTGGATTTTGAACTGGATTGTGCAGGGGATGAAAATCCTGACAACAACCTGATCGGATTTGAGGTGGACACCTATACCACCCCATTCCACAATTGGATAGGTCTGAATGTGTTTTATTCAACAGAATACAGCCATGGTACAGATTTATGGGGAGAATATTACAACTTGCACCGCGTTTTAGATACTTTGAGCCTGGTAAAGCAAAGCTTGCCAAAGGTGTGCCCTGTTAATTATGTTTATGATGATGTAGCGGATTCATTGGATTGCCAGACGGCTGTTTCTTATATGCATGATCTTGGCATAACCTACGCCCCAACAAAGCTGATCCGTCACGTAAACGGCTATACCCCAAGTTTTAGCCTGTACCCCAGAAGGTTTTTCAGGGCTTTTAACAACAGATATAATTCTATGTTTAATTCCATAGGCTCCCAATATAAACGGCTTGCAGATTACCGGGCTCCCTTTGCCCTGGATGTTTACGGCACCCATTCCGGCCTGGATTATGACCTGACAATCGAGCTCACCCCAAAAGCCCCAATCGTAAATGACCGTTTAAAATTGCGCACGGTAATCACCCGCTCCCATGTGCCTTCCAATGCCAATACAGAGTTGCCAGACCAATTTCGTGTAGAGTATTTCGATGACGTAGTCCAAATGGCCCTGCCCGATACCAACGGTATTGCCTTTGCCATGGACGGATCAGAGACCAGCCCTATGCAATGGGAAATGTCTTTCAGTTTAAAGGATTTCTGGGATCCGGAGCAGGTGAAGATCGTAACTTATGTGCAGGATACATTTACCTACGACATCCTGCAATGCCGTGCTGTGCCCCTGCAAAACCTTTGGGGCGTGGGTATGGAAGAAGAAGCGCAAACGCCTGCCGAAAGCGTCCTCATCAGTCCCAATCCGGCAAAAGACATGCTTTATGCGCAGCTCATGCTGGAAATGCCGGCCAATGTTGATTTCCGCCTCTTCGATATCAATGGCCACGACCTGGGCATTCTGAAAAGAAGCTTCCTCGGTGCAGGAAACCACAAAGTGCAGATCAATGTACCGAAGCACATAAAAACAGGCATCTACATCCTGCAAACCGAAACAGATCGGGAGGTGTATTCGCAGAAACTGAATATTGTGCGGCAAGGATAGTCTATAATAAAACAGGGATACAAAAATGCGTCCCTGTTTTATTCCAAAATCACAATAAAATCTTGTTTACAATGCTGCGAGGATATTTTTTTCTACGCGTTCATGAATATTGGAAACATCGGCTTTCTCAAATTTTTCACCGGTGATACGTTCGTAAAGTTCGATATAACGTTCGGAAACGCGTTGCACAAAATCATCGGGCATATCGGGAGCCGCTTGACCTTCCTGACCCTGGAAGCCTTGTTCCATCAACCATTCGCGTACAAATTCCTTGGAAAGCTGTTTTTGCTGTTCGCCATTGGCAAAACGCTCTTCATAGCCTTCTTTGTAGAAATAGCGCGAAGAATCCGGTGTGTGGATTTCGTCGATCAGGTAGATTTTACCGTCTTTCAATCCAAACTCATACTTTGTATCCACAAGGATCAGTCCTGCTTTTTCGGCAATTTCAGAGCCACGCTGAAACAGTTTGCGTGTAATATCTTCGAGTTGGTTGTAGTGCTCTTCGCTTACGAGTCCCTGTTTGATAATCTCTTCCCGGCTGATGTCTTCGTCGTGGCCGGTTTCGGCTTTTGTTGTGGGCGTTACAATCGGCTCGGCAAAGCGCTGATGCTCTTTCATTCCTTCGGGAATCGGAACACCACAAATTTCGCGCGCACCTTTTTTATAATTGCGCCACGAGCTGCCTGTAAGGTATCCGCGGATGATCATTTCAATAGGAAAAGGCTTGCAATAATGACCAATAGTAACCATTGGATCGGGTGTGGAAACCTTCCAGTTGGGTACGATATCAGCGGTAGCATCCAAAAATTTGGCGGCAATCTGGTTGAGCACCTGGCCTTTAAACGGAATGCCTTTGGGCAAAACCACATCAAAAGCAGAGATTCGGTCTGATGCAATCATCACCAGCTTATCATCATCAATATTATATACATCGCGCACCTTCCCGGTGTATTTGTCTTTTTGTCCCGGGAAATGAAAATCCGTTTTTACTATAGCATTCATAATCAAATATATTTTTTTTGCAAAGATAATATCCCTGGGGTTTTTGGAGGCTCCTAACTGAACTTTTCCAAAGTCTAGAACTTTGAAAAAGTTAGGAACCACCAAAAACCATCACCATCAAAATTACGAACAAGAGGGCAGGCAGCATGTTCATGATGCGCAGCTTTTTAATACCCAGTATATTGATGCCCAAGCCGATGAGCATCACACCGCCGACAGCTGTAATTTCTGCTATCATTTCCGGCAGGAGAAAATCCTGTACTGAAGATGCCAGCAAAGTCAACCCGCCTTGAAAAATCAGAAGCGGAATGGCAGAGAGCAAAACCCCGACACCCAAAGCTGCGGCTAAGGCAATAGAAGAAAATCCATCCATAAGCGATTTGGTAAGCGGCAAATCCGGATTATTGTTGATGCCTTCTTCAATGGCTCCTAAAATGGTCATACTGCCCATACAAAACAGAAGAAAAGCAGTAATAAGCCCTTCCTGAAAACGCTCGTTATTGCCCGGAAGTTTCCTTTTTAAGAAATCCCCTAAACGCTCCATGCGTTCTTCAAGACGAATCAATTCACCGGAAATCCCACCGAGCAGCAGGCTGAAAATCAGATAAATCAAATGGCTTGTTTCCAAAGCCATGCTTACACCCAGAAAAAGGGTAAAAAGCCCCAACACCTGAAAAACAATTTCCGTAAGCCGCTTGGGCATCCGGTTTTTGATCAGAAGCCCCAGCAGGCTGCCTGCTACAACTGCAGCCACATTTACCAGCGTTCCGGTCATGATTTGTTTTCTTCTTTATTGTATGCTTTGAGAATATCCCCAACCAATCTATGGCGGACGATATCGCTTTCATCGAGGTAAATGCTGTCAATTCCGGGAATATTTTTTAGGCGACGCAATGCTCCGGGCAGTCCTGATTTCTGATTTCCGGGCAGGTCGATTTGCGTGATATCACCAGTTACCACAAAGCGAGCAGAAGGCCCCATTCGGGTGAGGAACATTTTGAGCTGGCTTTCCTTACAGTTTTGGGCTTCATCCAGAATGGCGAACGCATGATCGAGGGTACGGCCACGCATAAATGCCAGCGGAGCCACTTCGATGGTACCGTCTTCCAGATAAGTAAGCAGTCGTTGGGTCGGGATCATATCGCGCAAAGCGTCGTACAAAGGCTGAAGGTAAGGATCGAGTTTGTCTTTCAGGTCGCCGGGAAGGAAACCCAGGTTCTCACCGGCTTCAACAGCAGGTCGTGTAAGAATGATCCTTCTGACTTCTTTATTTTTTAAAGCGCGCACGGCCAATGCCACAGCAGTATATGTTTTTCCGGTTCCGGCCGGGCCAATAGCAAACACGAGGTCATTTTTAAGGATGCTTTTGGTCATGCGCAATTGATTTAGCGTCCGCGGTTTGATCACCTTTCCGTTGCGGCCATGCACAATGGCATCGGCAGCATCTTTGGGTTCATTGCCGTTGGCATCGCGCGATCCGTTCATAATTTGTCCCACATCCTGGTCTGTCAGTTTGTTGAAGCGGTCGAAATGCAGCAGGCACAAATTAAATTTCTGTTCAAAATTGCTGATCTCTTCATCATCACCGATTAATTTAAGCAGATCGCCACGGGCAACAATTCGAAGTTTTGGGAAAAAGCCGCGCATGGCATTCAGGTTGACATCGTTAGGACCAAAAATATCCAGGGCAGAAAAATCCTCAGTTGATAAAACTTTTTCGGGCATAAAGTAAATTTCTATACACAATTATTTCGGCAGAACGAGGCACAAAAGAAGCTGAAATTGAATAATTTGAAAAAAAGCCTATCTAATGCGCCATTAATTCTTAATTTTGAGCTACAAAAATAGGTGAAAATTACGCAACAGGATAAAAAGCTTAAAATTATGCCGATTATCACATTAACAAGCGATTGGGGACTGAGCGACCACTATGTGGCGGCAGCAAAAGGCTATGTAATGAGCCACTGTCCGGAGGCAAATGTGGTGGACATCAGCCACAACATCCCTCCTTTTGACCTCAATAAAGCTTCATTTATACTCAAAAATGCATACCCATTTTTCCCAAAAGGCAGCATTCATGTGCTTGCTGTGCTTTCGGAAAGCGACCTGGATATTCCGCACGTTTTGGTTCGATATGACGGACATTATTTTATTGGCGCCGACAATGGTGTTTTTTCACTCATTTTTAAGAAGGAGCCCGAAGAAATTATCCATCTCGACCTGATGCAGGAAAATGATTATTTCACATTTCCCGAAACAGAAATTTTTCTGCAGGCGGCCTGCAAATTCATCCAGGGTGCTGCCCCGGAAGATTTGGGCGAGAAAAAGGCACAGCTCAAACCACGCATGAACTTCCAACCTGTTTTATCGGGCAATATCCTGAAAGGCAAGGTAATTTATATCGACCGATATGAAAATGCCATTGTGAATATTTCGGAAGAAAGCTTCAGGAAAGCCAGGCAAGGGCGGAATTTCAGCATACAATTCAGTGGCGGGCGCTACAAAATCAATAATATCTCAAAATCCTATCTGGATGTGCCAGAGGGAGAGATGCTGGCCTTATTTGGCAGTCACGGATTCCTGGAAATTGCAATAAACCAGGGCAATGCAGCCAGTTTGCTGGGATTGGCAGGTGATGATACCGTGCGTTTTGAATTTTTTGATTAAAAAAACGGTTCAATGCGCTTTGCCCTCTTTTTCCTTCAGCTTTTAGGGGATTATTTCCATTTTAGAAAAACATACCGGAAATTCATTTTGCCGATGAAGCAAGCCGGCATGATTGAAGCAGCAGCTTATCCCAAAAGCCTGAATTACCGGCTCAGGAACTATGCTACGGTGATTGCGGCTTTTTTTGGCGGACAGCTTTTTCGCCTGTACGATCAAAAGAAAACCGCTGAAAACACCCGCTTGATGTCGGCATGCTTTGCTGCTTCGGCTGTTTTTGATGCTTTTTTTGATGAAGGTGAAAACACCAAAACCCTTAAACGCATTTTAAAAGGAGAAAATCCCGCACCAAAATCATCGCTGGAAGCCCTTGCAATTAATCTTTATAAGGAAATCAATACCCTATCCAAAAAGCGTGGACAAAAAATATTTGAAACTGCTTTACAGCTGTTTGATGCTCAGGAAACTCAGAACAAATTTCAGGAGACCTTCAAGCCAAAACCCCATACTGAAGATACACATACTTTAAAGCGAAGCAACGATGCGAAAGGCGGGTTAGGCGCCCTGATTTATCGTTTTGCCATTGCAGAAGAGACAAGCAAAACAGAGGAAAAATGCTTTGCAGAACTCGGTGCCATGGTACAGTATTGTGATGATGTATTTGATATGCAACGCGATCTGAAGAGCGGGCAAATCAGCCCCGTACTCCTGAAACCTTCGTTTGAAGCCATGGAGCAGGAACTGAGCATACGGTCGGAAGCATGTTTTGCACAAATGGAATCCCTGAACATGCAAAAAAGGCGGATCCGGGCTTTTCTCTACGGATTCCGGCTTTACACCAAAATGACTCAGAAAAAAATCCGGGCAATTTCCAAAAAATGCAATGGCGATATTAAAGCGGTAGAATTTTTGGATCTGAAGGCTTTTGATATGTCTTTTTTATAGTCCGGCTTACTAATTTAGAGTCCATCAATAAAGCCGGAAGAATTGGACAACAAACTTCCCCAAAGTTTGAACCATTGGTAATGTCTGTCCCGGATTAGGTTCTCCACATTTTGAATGTTCTGCAGGATTTCGGGCAGAATAAAAAAACCGGAAACTCCCCTGCTAAATATTTAAGCAATTAATGAGAAAAGCAAACCACTGCACTAACCCAACCTTTTCAACCAAATGCTTTTCTTTGATCAGGAGTCCCGGTTTATTAAACTTTATTTCTTTGAAATATATTCCGTTTCATTTAATCTCTGGAGATGTTGTAATGTTGGTTTCCAGATGTAGTTAAACACAAAACCTGCGGTAAGTACGCCTGCAAAAACTGTTGCAATAGCAAACCCATACATTGCATTTCCTCCAAACAAATCGCTTACAACTCCCATTGCCAATGGACCCAGTGCGGCACCGGCAGCGGTAAAGAACAGTATAATTCCTGCAATAGCTCCATGCTTAGGTTTTGGGAAACAACTAATTCCTTTTGAATTAATAGTTGGATAAATAACCGACATAAACAAGCCGGTTATTGGCAGCAGATATACTGCTGCATCAGGAAAAACAATTGTTGAAAGGAAGCAGGAAAAGATCACCAAACCCGAAATTGTCAATACAAGATCCCAGGGCAATTTTGTTATCATCCAGGCGCCAAAAAAACGTCCTGCAGCACGCAAAACAAAGAAGATGGGCAAGGCATAGGTAGCAATAAAAATCAGCGAGCCATCATAATCTTTAAGTAATGTAGGCATCCAAACATAAATTGCGGCTTCCACGGTAACATAGAAAAAAGCAGCCAATGAAAAACCGAGGGCATATGGGTTTTTGACCATTTGCAAGGTTCTACCTACGTTAATGGGCTCTTCCGTGCTCTTTTTTGTTTTCGGATATTTCACAAAAACAGCGATTAGAATGAGTATAACACTAATAATTGCTGCGATCACATAAAGCCATTTCCACTCCACGTTTTGATTCAGCAAATAGCTCACTAAAAATGGACCGATAATAGCACCCACACCAAAGAAACCTTCGACAGTGTTCATGGTAGCAGTGTGTTCGTTATTGGAATGAGAAATATCACCAATCAGAGCCAAAGCTCCGGTTCGAAAAACACCAATAGCCGCGCCGGAGAACACCAGAAGGGACAGAAAGAACAGAAATGAGTGCCCTGCCAAAAACAAAAGTGAGCTCACAGAGAAACAAGCCAGCCCCAGGATAATGGTTTTCTTTCTACCCATTTTATCAGCCAGAAACCCTAAAAATATACCCGCAAGAGCCATCGCGGTCATAGGACCATAGTGAAAAAAACCTGCTGCGGTCATGCTAAGGCGAAACTCTTCAATTATTTCCGGAATAATGACACCTACCGCGTCTGTCGTCATAGCAAACATCATAAACATAAAGTAGGTCAGCAGTTTGATGGCGCGGTTTCCGGAAATTTGTACTCTTGTATGCATGGAGTTTGTTTTAGGCAATATTAATATAATTCAATTGATTCCATGAAGAAAACCGGATTTCGGCTTTTTGTTGGTTTAGGTCGATATTCAGCTCGGCAAAATCCTTTCCGTTAACCCAGCGAATTGCTAACACATCTGCCCTTGTATCCAATAATTCAAAGGAACCATCAAAAGCCTTATGCGTATTTCGGAAACGGATTAATTGCTTCAATTTCTGAATTACAGACATATTCAATCTGTTTTTAATTTCCTCTTTACTAAAATAATGACGGTTAATATCGCGTCCTACGCGCGTTTTGGCAAGCAATTCCATATCATTTTCTCCGGCGAACAAACCCACATAATAGACCTGAGGGATTCCGGGGGCAAAAAACTGAATTGCCCGTGCCATCAAATAGTCATTTTCATCACGTCCGAGCGCATCAAAATAAGTACAGTTTACCTGATACAGATCAAGATTAGACGCAGCAGCGCCTGTAGCCTTACGACTGTTTCCTCCGCTGTTTTCATGGATTTTCTCCACAATTTCATCCAAACGGTCATCATCAATGAGTCCGGGTTTTCCATTTTCCGAAGCAACATCCACCACACCAATACCATCATGTGTATCGAGCACAGTAAAAGCATTTCCCGGGCTGATTTTGAGCCATTTTTTAAGATTGGAAGCATCTTTGTTAAAAAGGGTATCCAGCACCAGTACAGGCAAGGCGAAATCGTAAACATAATCCACTTTTTCCGCAATCCTGATTTGGGTTTTATAATAAGAATGGATTTCCACCAAAACGCTGATGCCCAGATTTCGTGCTTTTGTAGTAAGTTCTGCAATAAAATCAAAGGTTTTTTCTGTCATAAAGCAGCTGGTACCTCTTTGCTTAACAGCATATCCGGCAGCATCGAGGCGAATCATACTAATCCCTGATTTCTTAAAGATCAGGAGGATATCGTTCAGGTAAGCAGCGCCCCTGTCGGTATTGACATCAATATCAATTTGATTGCTGGTAAAAGTGGTCCAAATCAAGCGGGCGCTTCCATCGGCAAACTGAAATGTTGTAAAGGGCATTCCCGGGCGCGGGCGGTATATACTAAGCAATTCATGCTCACTTGCCCCATCAGGGAAAACACGTCCATAAGTAAGAAACAGGTCTGCAAAATCAGATTTATCTCCATTTTTGAGAAAGTCCTGAAACATGTCAGATTCTGCCGAAACATGATTTACAATCAGGTCGGCCATAACATCTATTTCTTTACTCAAGACTTCAATATCATTCCAATTGCCCAAACGCGGGTCAACCAGTTGGTGGTCTATCGGGTCAAAACCGGCGTCCTGGCCATCAATAGGGTAATAAAAAGGCAAAATATGAACCCCACCGAAAAGGCCATTCAGATCATTCTTAAAAAGCGATTTTAATTCTATTATATTTTTACATCCCAGCCGGTCGACATACGTAATAAGCTGCACTTTGTTTTTCATTATTTTCCTTTTTGAAGAAAGAGCTGTTTCAAGCAGCTCTTTCTTAAATTTTTGAATTTTTTAAAAAGTATAGGTCAATGTAGCTGTAGTAGCCCGGCCTGTAATGGGTCTTGCCCTCAGGTAATTTGTGGCACCATTAGTAAAGGCATCGCCCTCCATTTCGGTAAATCCAAGGGTATTGGTAATATTGTTTGAATTCAGGCGGACATTAAACCCTGGAGCAATATCAAAACCAACAAAAGCGTTGGCATAAACATAGCCCGGTATTACAATATTGTTATCATCCTGGGCAAAAACGCTTGTTGTTCCTATTAAACTAAAGCCAATGCTTCCTTTTCCTTTTGCAAAAGCATAGGATGGGCTGATGCTGTAAAGCAAATCGGGCACACGACGCGGAGTGTTTCCAACCTCATCGGGGTTCAGGCTCTTTTTAATTTCTGCCTTAGTAAAAGTTGCACCGGCAAGCACATTAAAGTTCTTAAAGCTTGCATTGGCTTCCAGTTCCATGCCATAAGTATTGAAGGTTTTATTGATAATTTTACCAAACTCCTCATTCTGCTCGGATATTTCCGTGTAGAAAGCTGTTGCAATAAGGCTATAAGAATTTGACTTTAACTTAAATCCCACTTCACCCTGATTGATTTCATCGGCGCTCAGCCCTTCGATGGTTTCGCCATCGTTTGTAATAAAAGGAGTATAGAGCAAGCGGTCAGCGTTGGCTCGGCCACCTTTGCTATAGCGGGCATAAACGGCTTTATTTTCATCAAGTTTATAATTGGCACCCAGGGAGTACGAAACATAATTAAAATCGTAATTGACAACATTAGGTTTCACATTATCGATCATCGTAACGCTTTCTTCTATTGGAGAAATAATACCATCAGCATTTACATCGTATTCTGTTTGGAAATTATTTTGATAGGTTCCGGTTGCACGTCCAAAATCGTAGCGGAAGCTTGCATCAAAGTTCAGTTTGTCTGTAATATCAATTTCAAGGTTTGCATAAGGAGCATCAATAGTATAAGCCATATCGTATGCCCGAGTACAACAATTGCCCCAGAAAGGAGTACCATAAGCAGTCAGTCCGTTTTCCGAATAAAAAGAGCTGTCGGCACTGGCAATATTCATCAGGCGCGGGCCGTCTTCACCGCTTACATCAGTGAGATAGGACTGCCACAGCCAGTTCATAGCTATTTTTTGGTATGATTTGTAATAACCTGCCGTTATTTTCACTTTGCCGATATCTTTGGTCAGGAAAACATCATTGGTAAAATTATTCAGATTTTTCATTTCCACATCAAAAGTATGGATACGCATCAGAAGGCCATTTCCGTTGAGATTATCAATTTCGGATTGAGAGAGCGGATTACCTGCATTGGCGCCGTTTGCATAGCTGAGTGTATAGTTATCACCGGCCATATCGGTAGCAATAGTGTTTGCATCGGCAACCTGAGCCGGGAAAGGGGAATTAAAAGTACCCTTAATAAAAGCCAGTCGTGCACGTTGCTTAATGCGCCATCCATCGCCCAGTTCAAAATTAAATTCCGAACCGATTGCGCTCACCTCCGGGTGCATCCCATCAGCGATATTACTGGTACGGCGATTTCCGTTGGCATCGAGGCCGGAAAGCAGCAGGAAATCGGGGCTTTGGAGTGTATATTTCGTAAGGTCGAAGCCTTCAATAGATTCCAGGTTTGGATTGTCGGCATTACCAGTAGCTTTTACAGGCATAGGCATATAACTGATGACTTTATCGTTTAGATATTTAAAATAAACCCTTGCATATCCTCTGTCAAATTCTTTTGTAATATTTGCTTTAAATTGTCCTCCTTTGTTGGCTGTATATCCGGGGTTTCTGGGGCCATCACCGGAGCGGAAGAAACCCCCTACATGAAAACGGAAGCCATCACCAATTGGGGAACCATATTCAAAATCGGTACGCAGTGAACGATAATCCACACCCATTGTTGTTGCGATAGCACCACCTTCAATTGCGCCTGTGCGGCTAATAAAGTTGATGATACCAGCGGGAGAGTTGCTTGCCAGTGTAGAAGCAGACCCCCCCTTCAATGCCTCGATACGGGCAATATTAAAATCAGAACGCAGGAATATATCTGCATTACCAAAAGATATATCGCCAAATTGCAAAACCGGAAGGCCATCTTCATGAAGCTGCAAAAATTTTGAGCCACCGGAAGCGACAGGCACACCGCGAACTGCGATATTTGCATTTCCTTCACCGCCGGACGCTTCAACACGGATACCCGGAATAGTTTTAAAAATCTCGGCTGTTGTTTGGGCACCAAATTCTTTAAGCGTTTTTGGTTTAAGGCTGGTAAGCGCCACACTGGATTCGATAGCAGATTTCTGGTTAACAACGCCGGTTACCACAAATTCATCGAGGCCCAAAGCATCGGCATCAAGCGCAAAATCTAAGGTAATGGTTTCTCCATCAGTAAATTTAATTTCTTTTTCCTGTGCAGAATAGCCCACATATGACACTACTATTACCTGATTGCCGGATTCGATATTCGCAAGCAGATAATTACCATCGAGGCCGGTAGTGGTCCCTTTAACGGTACCTTTCACCATAATAGTGGCCCCAATAAGGGTTTCATTAGTACTGGCATCGCGAACAGTACCTTTTAAAGTCGCATTGCCTTGGGCATAAGAACCCACAGACCAAACGGCCATTAATAAAAAAGCGAGTAACTTTACGTGATTCATGTTGGTAGAGATTTAATTGAACATAAAAATATGACTAAGTAAAATTAAAAGACGCATTTTGCTAAAAACAAAAGTAGAGCAAAAAACCATTAAATCAAGTTCATTAAGCACTGAATACCAGTCTTTTCCAACGCAAACGTTTTCGCAAACGTTTTCGCAATCGATTGTTGTTGATAACTTTTTTTCGCGAAAAACCGCATTCTTTAAGTATTTTTAACCTTTGAATGAAAAAAGTTAATTAGTGCTTGTCCATAATGTCTCCCGAAGCTTTGGGATTATTTATTCTATTGTAAATTTTGGCTCGGCTGTTTTACTTTGGCACGCTTACTTCGGCTATGCTTACTTCGGCTACGCTTACTTCGGCTACGCTCAGCACATCGCAGCACATCGCAGCACATCGCGGTATAACATCTCGAACTCGAACATTCTGAATCAAGCCCAGTACTTTATAGACCAACACTAATTAAGGGAATCGAAAAACCGGAAAATCACTTAAAATCAATAGCGTGAAAACGTCTCCCATCACAATAAAAGACATCGCCAAACTGGTCGGCGTTTCTGTATCAACGGTAAGCCGTGCATTGAAAGATCATCCGGACATCAGTCAGGAAACCAAAGATGCCATAAAATCTGTTGCTGCCAGCCTGCATTACCGACCTAGTCAGGTAGCAGTCAGTTTACGGCTAAAGAAAAGCAAGGTAATTGCCGTACTGCTTCCAAAAATATATAGCTTTTTCTATCCTACAGTGGTAAACGGCATTGAGGAAGTTGCCAACCAATACGGATACCATTTAATGATACTCCAGTCAAACGAGTCATATCTCAAAGAAGTTGAAAACACTAACATATTACTTGCCAATAATATTGCTGGTGTATTGGCCGCAGTATCCCGGCAGACCAAAGATTTCCAACATTTCCAGAACGTAATGGACTCCGGCATTCCCATTGTCTTTTTCGACAGGGTTCCGGGGGGAATTTCCGGTGATATGGTTTTGGTAGATGATGCCAGCGGAGCCTATGAGGCAACAAAGCACCTGATTGAAAGAGGAAAAAAACGCATTGCAATCTGTATTGGCAATAGAGATTTGTTGATCAGCATCAACCGTTTGAACGGCTACAAACAGGCTTTGAATGATTTCGGCATTCCTTTTTATGATGAATACATTGTTTCTGCCGAGAGCCCTGATGAAGCAACTGAAAAAACTGCATATTTATTAGATCTTCCCGTTGTGCCTGACAGCATATTTGCCATTAGTGGACTAACGATGTCGGGTATTATAAAAGAAGTTTACAGAAGAAAAATAAAAATCCCAAAAGAACTATCTCTCATCGGTTTCTGCGAAGACACTTTCTGTGAGCTTTATAACCCTCAGCTTAGTGCAATATTACCTATGGGATACGAAACCGGCAAAAGAGCCGCTGAAAAACTTTTCGAAAAAATTCTTGAAGACAAAGACAAAGCGTCACAGCCCGAAACCATTATGCTAAAAAGCAAGCTGGTTATCAGGGATTCAAGCTAAAAAAGTATTGGCATGAAATTCCATTGCAACGTTTGTCATCTATTCCATACCAGTTTTGATCAAACGCATTAATTTTTTGATCAAACTGGATCAGGAAAAATAAAGCTTGTATTTTGCTGTGCCATACAAATTGTCTGGATCATTATTCATCATCATGCAAACCTTTTTGACCCACCGAAAGGGTTCAATAAATGTTTTACAAAGATTTGGGCGAATTCCCTGCCCGCCAGTGCCTTTCGATATCTTCGAGAGTTTTGCCTTTGGTTTCGGGGATATATTTCAAACCCCACAGAATTCCCAGAAATGCAACGGCTGCATAAACAAAAAATGAACCCGCCGGATTGGGGTCTGTCATGGTTTTCTGGACACCTTTAACGGTTTGGTGGCGAATTATTTCCATATCCTGGCTTGTAAAAAGCCATGCCATTTTCAAAAAAGTAAATGCGACGACGGCATTAAAAAACCAATTTGAAAAAGCGCCGGCACTTACCCCCAGCCCACGGTATTTCGTTGGGAAAACTTCGGAAATAATAAGCCATCCCAATGGACCTAAGCTTACAGCGAAAAACATAATATAAAGAATCATAGTGCCTACGGTAACCCATTTCATTGATTCCCCGAGGCTGTCTTTGAACAGAAAAAACATGCCCAACGCAATGAGCGCGGCCATCATGCCGGTCAACCCGATAAAATACAGTTTTCTACGGCCAATACGATCCACCAGGTACATGGAGAGGATTGTAGTGCCCACATTCACCAGGCCAACGCTTACTGTTGCGGCGATTGCAGCTTTTGCCCCACTAAAACCGGCAAAAAGGAAAATTGTGGGCGCATAGTAAATTACGGTATTGATGCCCACAAACTGTTGGATAAACATTATTCCCACAGCAATAAAGAGAGGCACGCGCCAGGTTTTGGAGAATAATTCCTTAAAACGGGCTTTATTGGCATCTCGTTGCAGTTCCGTTTTTATATTTTGGAGGGAATCCTGAAAGTCCTCTTCATTTTCCACTTTTGCAAGGATACGTTCCCCTTCTTCGTTGCGGCCCCTGCTAAACAGCCATCGCGGTGTTTCGGGCAGGAAGAGCATGCCACCAAACAAAACAAGAGCTGGAATTACGCCTACATAAAACATCCAGCGCCATGAGTATGGGTTTTGATCATTGGCAAAAGCCAAATCGGAAAAATAGGAAACAACAATACCTATGGTAATCATTAATTGAAATGCCGAAACCAGCGCGCCCCTGATATGCGCCGGTGAAACCTCTGAAATATAAAGGGGCACAGCAATAGATGAAACGCCAATAGAGACACCAATTATGATACGGCTTAGCATAAGCATTTCATAACCAACAGAAGCTCCGCACATTACAGATCCCAGGATAAAAATCAATGAAGTGAGTAAAATAACCTTTTTACGCCCGTATTTATCGGCAAGGCGGCCTCCGGACATTGCGCCCAAAAAAGCTCCGATTAAAACAGCTGTAGTAATCCAGCCTTCCTGATCGGTATTCAGGTTCCAGCTTTCCTGGAGAAAGGGCAGGGCGCCACTGATTACTCCGGTATCAAACCCAAACAACAATCCGCCAAAAGCTGCAATAGCAGCAATAATAATGACTTCACCTTTACTTTGTTTCTTGCTCATAATTTTGCTTTTTTTGGTTACTTTGAGGAAAGGAAAAATCTTCAATTACCTTTTTTGGTAGGCTATTAGATATAACCACTGAAACCAAGGCAATGAAAATACGATCTGATTTTCAAATATAGGGTTTTTAGATATAAAAACCTAAAGCAAAATTATCATTTGCAAAACGGCAATGGAATTAAACCTCAAAATAATTTTATAAACCCCTCTATATCAAAGACATTTAGCGCGCCAAAAACTTTACATTTGCGATAAAAGATCTCCTGTCAACAAGCAAGAAATGCTTCTATAAAAAAGCTTCAATATCACTTAAGCTGTATTCGGGTGTACCGCCCTCTTGTGTGGCCACATAGGCACCGGTAGCACAGGCAAAAACAAGGGCTTCTTCCGTTGATTTTCCAAGAAGCAGGGAAGAAACAAAACCGGCCAGGAAAGCATCGCCGGCACCAACGGTATCTACCGCTTTGATTTTAAATCCCGGATGCTCGAAAAACACGCCATTTTCCAATACCACTGCACCCTTTGCTCCGCGGGTCAGCACGATCATTGCGCATTGATAAAAACCGGCAAGCCATAGCATCAGTTCATTCTGATTTAGATGACTCTTATTATGCCAGGACGCGATTGCTTCCAATTCATCATCATTGATTTTCAGCACATCTGCCCTTTTCAGAATCATTTCCACTATTTCCCGTTTATCAAAAGGAGGGCGCAAATTCACATCAACAAACTTCAGTACATTGGCATTCAATAGTTTCGCAATAGTTCCCCTTGATGTTTTATTTCTGGATGCCAATGTGCCCGTAAGGATAATCCCGGCCTGATCTGCCTGCATTTTTAGCTGTTCGTTCATTTCCAAAGCATCCCAGGCAACAGGTTCGCAAATTTCATAGCTTGCATTGTTCTGTTTGTCGAGATGAACCAGCACTTCACTTGTGGGCAAAACATCATCTGTTTGTATCAACTGAACATCAAGCCCTTTTGAAGCCATAAAATCAACAAGTTTAGCGCCTGCTTCATCTTTGCCTACCCTACTGGATAAATGAACATCAATACCCAGACGTTTCATATGGATCGCGACATTCATAGGAGCTCCTCCGGGTTTCGCTCCGGCAGGAAGTTTATCCCACAGCACTTCCCCAACACACAAAACTTTCCTGTTTTTAAAATTCATAGCAGTATATTTCTGATGCCAAATATTTCCGAACTAAAATCTTCAAATTTCAGCATCTGTTTATTCCGTACAAAAATGCAAAATTCTCAGAAACTCCGAATTGATTCCGGAATATACACGATCAAATTTAACACATACCACAACAATTATTCTATATTTGCAGCTAATTTTTTGGCATGCTTTTTAGTTCACTCATATTTCTTTTTGTTTTTCTGCCGGTAGTTATCATTTTATACTATCTGGTACGCAACGAATACCGCAACCGTCTTCTATTAATTGCCAGTCTTATCTTTTTTGCATGGGGCGGGGTAAGCTACAGTATCCTGCTGATCGCTTCGCTACTGATCAACTATACTGCGGGGCGCATGATTGACCGCGATCGCGGAACTCCCCGGGCAAAAGCATGGCTCATCATTGGTGTTGTATTGAACCTTGGTATGCTGGGCGTATTCAAATACGGCAATTTTGTTGTTGAAAACATCAATTATTTTTTGAAATGGTTTGGGGACAATCCCCTGCCCGACCCCGGGATCATCCTGCCGCTTGGGATCAGTTTTTATACTTTTCAGGCGATGTCCTACATCATTGATGTTTATCGAAAGGAAGCTGAAGTACAGAAGAATTTTTTCAAACTCGCACTCTATATCAGCTTTTTTCCACAGCTCATTGCCGGCCCGATTGTTCGTTATCAAAACATTGCAGCGCAATTAACTTTCCGCAAGCACCACCGCTCCAATTTCACTTATGGTATCCAGCGCTTTGTGATTGGCCTTTCGAAAAAAGTTTTACTGGCCAATCAGTTTGGGCTTATAGCAGATAAAGCTTTCGCCTTGCAACTTGGCGAGATCAACTCCACTACGAGCTGGGTAGGCGTATTGGCCTATACCATGCAGATATATTTCGATTTCTCAGGATATTCAGACATGGCCATTGGCCTGGGTCGTATGTTTGGCTTCCAATTGCCCGAAAACTTCAATTATCCCTATGTATCACGGTCGATACGTGAGTTTTGGCAACGCTGGCATATGACCTTATCCATCTGGTTTAAGAATTACCTGTATTTCCCGCTTGGCGGTAGCCGGAAAGGCCCGACACGAACAATCATCAACCTTTTGCTGGTATTTTTTGCCACATCCATTTGGCATGGTGCCAGCTGGAATTTTGTGATCTGGGGCATGACGCACGGTTTTTTTATGATGCTTGAACGCCTTGGTCTTGGTAAAATAATTGACCGTTTATGGCGCCCTTTCCAGCATCTTTATGCTATGTTTATCATCATCGTGACCCGGGTATTTTTCCGTGCCGAAGGTTTTGATTTCGCCTGGGGCTATTTTAAAAAGCTCTACACATTTGATTTTGGCCCGATGCATATTAATGTTTGGGACTACTTTAACCAAAGTTCTTTTTATCTAATCATATTTTTTGGCATCCTGACCGCTGTCCCTTTCTGGCCGTGGCTGAACGGCATTTTGAAAAACCAATATAAAAAGCTTGAAGGAACTCCCAAATCTATTGCTGCCAATACCTATCAAATTACGGAAACACTACTGATCATTGCAGGACTATTTTTTAGTGCCCTGATGCTTTTGGGCGATGCGTATAATCCTTTTATCTATTTCCGTTTTTAATATGAAGAACTTCCGAATCAAATATCGCCTGCTCCCATGGTTTTTCATAATTATGATTGCCTTTCCCATGGTAAATTCCAAAATGCACTTTTATCCCGACAGGGAAAGCTCTGAAAACAGAAAGCTAGCGGAATTACCTGAGTTTAACCTGGCATTGGCCGATCCTTTTCCGCAGCAATATGAGAACTATTTTAATGATCATATTTCAGTAAAGAACAACCTGGTTTACCTGAAAAACTTAATAAAATATTCTGTTTTTAAAGAAACGCCATTACCGTACAAGGTTTACCTTGGGAGTGAAGGCTGGTTTTTCTTCAATAATGCAATGCTACCGGCACGGAGGCGGGCTTCGTTTTTTAGTAATGATCAGCTCAACCGCATCCGCAAAGAAATTGAATTTCGCAACAACTATTTTGCAGAACGAAATGCCATTTATTTCCTGGCCATTGTACCGGCAAAAGCCAGTGTTTATCCGGAATATACCCGTGGCATTAACCAATTCCACATTTCCGACAGCAGCCGTACTGATCAGCTATTAAGGCTTCTGCAAGACTCTACAGACACTCATATTATTGACCTGAGGCAAGCCTTACTGAAAATCAAAGATCAACATCAGGTATTTTTTAAAACCGATCACCACTGGAACTATATGGGCGCTTTGGCCGGTTCAATCATGCTGTTGGATTCTGTCCGGAATTACTTTCCCAATATCCCAAAGCTCAGCTTCTCCGATTTCGATACATTAGAGATTAAAGAACGAACCGGAGATTTGTTAAAACTTACCGGCCTCACAGACCTGCTCAGCGAAGAATACGCGAAATATAAGCCAAACAAAGCCTGGCAGAAAAAACTGAAAAAAGACAAAACCAGAAAATATGAAAAACCGGAAGGCTTTGCTTACGATTGGGCATACGAGATAAGGAGAACAACCGGAGACAGCAGTTTACCCAGCGTAATGATTATCCGCGACAGTTATGGCGACTATATCAGGGATTTTGTCAGTCACGGGTTTAATAACACTTTGCTAATCTGGGACAAATGGAAATACAAAATCAATGAACCTATTTTTAATGAAGAAAAGCCACAGGTTTTTATCACCATGATAACCGAGGCCATGCTCTTTAAACTGTTGCAACAGCCGGATCGCGAAGAGCAAGCAAAAAAATAATCAGGGAAAAACTACCTGCCAAATTCTACTCTAAAAACAGTCGGACTGCCCTTCATAATGCGAAACAGTTCTGATGAGCGATATCCCGGAATACAGCAAACTTCATTTCCCGACAAGAGCACAAAAACGTTCTCTTTCTCAAAACGGTTGATTTTTTCATCAATCAAAAAATCGCTGATTTTCTTGCGCCCTGTCATCCCGAAAGGCACAAAAGAATCGCCGGGCTGCCATTGCCGCAATTTCAACGGCCATTTCAGGTTTGCAGCATCGAGGTAGAGGGTTTGATTATCCTTTGGGAAAGAAAAACCATCAGGAAGCCCCGGCATCATTTCCCATTTTAAATGTATTGGCTTTTTAATTTCGCCAGTTTTTTCTTCTAACAAAACCGCATTATCAGGATGTTCCTGAAGCAAAGGTTCGATAAGTATCCGGTCGCGATCGATCAGCAGGCGATGCGTGGAAGAAGCAAATAATTTGCCGCTTCCGGCATTCAAAGCATTGGTGATATGGGCTACATCCCTTCCGCTAAAACCATAATCCCCAATAAGATAATGCAAAACAGCTTGCAGGGGACGAAATTGGAGCAATTGGGGTACGGAGATTTCCAAAAAATATTCATCCGATGTAAGACAGGCTTTTCGCGCCTGTTCGCCAATTTGCTCTTGCAATTCCCAGGATTGCCGGAGCAGCTCCATATTTTCCAGCATCCGTCTATCGAAGGAAGGATTCAGTTTCTGCAATAGCGGCATCAGTTCATGACGGATGCTGTTGCGCATGTATTTCGTGCTGGCATTGGAAGAGTCCTCGCGATAGCTCAGATTATGCTTGTGGGCATATTCCAAAATACTCTCCCGATTGCAAAACAGCAGCGGATGAATGATATTTCCGTTTTTGGGCGCAATGCCCGTCAAGCCTTTCAGCCCGCTGCCACGAATGATGTTCACAAAAAAGGTTTCGATGGAATCGCCCGAATGATGCGCCGTTGCAACACTGTTGCAATGCTGTTGCACCATCAAATCATCAAACCAATTAAAGCGCAGCTCACGTGCGGCCATCTGAATACTAATTCCATGCTTTTCTGCATATAATTTTGTGTTAAAATCAATGCAGTGCAAAGGAACATCCCAGTCGGCGGCCAGTTTGCGCACAAAAGCCTCATCGCCATCCGATTCTTGGCCACGGAGATGAAAATTACAATGCGCCCATTCGGTTTTAATGCCGGATTCTTTAAAAAGGTGCGCCATCACCACCGAATCCACACCCCCACTGATGCCAAGCAGGACTTTCTGCCCGGGCTCTAAGAGGGTATGCTCTGCAATATATTTTTTAAAATCAGCAAGCATTTTTCTGTTTATTCACAAAATGCAAACACAATCGGGAAAAAGCCCAGGCCAGCAGGCTGCCAAAAACAGCACCGGTAAGCACATCGAAAGGATAATGTACGCCGAGGTATATGCGGCTGTAGGAAACCAGAACCGCCCAAAAAAGCAGTAAAAAGGCCGGAAGACGCCATTTCAGCTGCAGCATCAGGATACTGAAAACCGCAGCCGCAAAGGAGCTGGAAGCATGGCCTGAAAAATAGCCGTAACTTCCTCCTCTATAGCCATTTACAATATGAACTAAATGACCGATCCCTTCCGAATGAGTTGGACGGGGGCGCATCAGGAAATTTTTAAAAAAGAAAGACACCTGATCCGATAGTGTGATTAGGACCACAACAGCAAGAAGCACAATCCAGCTTTGCTTTTTGTATTTACGGATGATCTGCCAGATCAGCAGCGCATAAAGCGGAATCCAGATAAATTTATCGCTGGCCCAATACATAATAAAATCCAGGACAGGATGATGCAGGCCATTAAGAGCGAGCAGCCAGCTTTTATCTATTTGATCGAGCCATTGCAGCATTAATTCGCATTTAGGATACGCCAGAGCGCATCTTTCAGTTGCTGTATTCCCTGCATGGCTACTGAGCTGATAAAAACATATTCCACATTTTCGGGTAGTTCGGCTTTAATATCCTGCAGCATTTCTTCATCCAGCATATCGCATTTTGTTACGGCAAGGATATGTTTTTTATGCATCAGTTCCGGGCTGTAGGTTTTAAGCTCATGCAGGAGGATTTCGTATTCTTTTTTGATATCATCCGAATCGACCGGCACCATAAAGAGCAATGCCGAATTTCGTTCGATATGGCGCAGGAAGCGTATTCCCAATCCTTTGCCCTGCGATGCCCCTTCGATAATTCCGGGGATATCGGCCATTACAAAAGAGCGGTTTTCGCGATAGCCAACGATGCCCAGGTTTGGCGTGAGCGTTGTAAAAGGATAATCGGCAATAGCTGGTTTTGCTGCTGATACAACAGACAGCAATGTTGATTTACCTGCATTCGGGAATCCGACCAGCCCAACATCTGCCAGCAATTTCAATTCAAGGACAATCCATTCTTCCTTCCCTTCTTCGCCAGGTTGCGAATATCGCGGAGCCTGATTGGTAGATGATTTAAAATGATCGTTGCCCAAGCCGCCACGACCGCCCTCAATCAAAACGATTTCCTGTCCATCTTGGGTAATTTCGCCCATGTATTCGCCGGTTTCGGCATTTCGTGCAACGGTACCCAGCGGGACTTCAAGGATTTTGTCAGCACCTTCGGCACCGGTGCGCAGGTTTGCCCCGCCACCTTCGCCATGTTCAGCAGAAACGTGCTTGGTGTATTTGAGATGCAGCAATGTCCACATCTGTGCATTTCCACGGATAATGATATGACCACCACGGCCGCCATCACCACCATCAGGGCCACCACGTGGTGTGAGGCGGGAACGGTGAAAATGTGCCGATCCGGCGCCACCATTTCCTGAAACACAAAAGATTTTAACGTAATCAACGAAATTCGATTGAGCCATAATTATATATTATTCATACATGAACAGATGTGCTCATGAATATCTTCAATATTCCCCGCACCCGCCATATCAACAAATGCTGCATGGCCGCTGTAATGTTTTGCCACTGCGGCTGTTTTTTCATGATAAACATCGATGCGGCGCAAGATCACTTCCGCTGAATCGTCTGCACGGCCTTCGGTAAGTGCCCTATTCAGCAGGCGTTCCATGATTTCGTCCTGGTCGATCATCAGGTTCAGGATTAGCTTCAGCTCCATATTTTCTGATTTCAGAAATTTATCGAACGTTTCCGCCTGTGGCAAAGTACGTGGGAAACCATCAAAAATAAAACCCTGCACACCGGTACATCGGTCCATGCCCGATTTCAGGATTTGCATCATAAACTCATCGGGAACCAGGTTTCCTTTATCGATAAGTTTCTGAGCCATCAGGCCCAATTCCGTTTTACGTTTTATTTCATCGCGGATTATTTCGCCGGTTGAAATGTGTGCCAGATTATATTTTTTTGCCAGCAAAGCCGATTGAGTGCCTTTGCCGGCACCGGGAGGGCCGGTAATAATGATGTTTTCCATTAAAAATTTAATTTAACGCACGTCTTTAAATGCCTTTTCGAAGGCTTTATCGAGGCGTTGATTTACTGATTCCTTGTCGCCAAGTGCATCAATGGATTTGAATTTCTTTTGCTTCCTGTAGAATTTTGCAACCATTGATGTCCTGTTTTCATATTCCTCCAAACGTTTTACGATCATATCGGTCGTTTTATCGTAGGAACGGCATTTATCGGTTTTGGAGCGTTCCGATAGCCTTTTAATGGATTCCAGAGTAGGCACACTCAGTTCAAAACAAAAGGAAACGGATGAATTGATGCGACGGAGCAGACCATCAATTATATATGCCTGAACGATTGTACGCGGGAATCCTTTAAAAATAAACCCACGGGTGTTTGGATGGGTCTGTATCTCTTTTTCGATGAGTTGAATTGCCCATTCATCGGGAACAATTTCGCCTTTTTCGAGATATGGGGCTGCTTTTCTTCCAATTTCGGTATCCATTTTAATTTCCTTGCGGAACAATGCTCCGGTAGAAATATAGGTCATATTATATTTCTGGGCTATCAAACGTCCCTGTGTACCTTTTCCTGCGCCGGGAGGGCCAAGCAGCACAATGTTCAGCCTTTCATTGGCCAGTGTTTTATCAATTGCTGCGGTCAGGCGTTGATATACGCTGTCAATCTCCCCTACTCCTTCGATGGGCACCAGTTTATCGCGTTCTTCGTAGAAACTGGCAACCGGCAGGGTTTTATCATCATATTCCTGAAGACGAACATTGATCACCTCGGCTGTATCATCAATACGGCCCGATGTTTTGGCACGTTCGAGCAATCGGTGCACGAGCTCTTCACGAGGCACCTCCAGGCTGAGCATGCAATTGAGCGAGCTGTTCATTTTCAGCAGCAAGCCTTCCAGAATATATGCCTGAACCGTTGTTCGGGGGAAACCATCGAAAAGGATACCGTTTTTATCGGGATTGGTACTGATCAGTTTTTCAATAATTTGCACAATAATTTCATCAGAAACCAGCCCACCGCTTTCGATTACCGATTTGGCCTGCATTCCAAGATTAGTGCCTTCAGCAATTTCGTGGCGAAGGATATCACCGGTGGCAATATACATGAGGTTGTACTTTTCGATCAGCTTTTTTGACTGTGTCCCTTTACCAGCTCCCGGAGGGCCGAACAATGCAATATTTAACATAAATCTTTCATTTTTGGCAGTGGATGAATCACAGCCTGTGATGGTAATGGTTGAATTAACACAAATTTAATGAAAATACGTTTTGAGCTGAACAATTCCCAAATTAATATGCTTCAAATCAAAAGCAAGTCATCATAAAAATTCTTTTGTTCCATGATTCCATTCTTTTTGAAGGTTCGGGTATGAGCGAGTATATCGCACATTATTTCACATTTGGTTGATCCCTTCAGCAGCAATAAATCAGCAGAACGCCTACTCAGCAATCAGTTTATAGATATCGGGCAGGTTCCGGCCATAACCATCATAATCAAGGCCATAACCCACAATAAAATCATTGGGTATTTCCAGCCCGATATAATCAACTTTATAACTCTGTTTGAAAGCACCGGGCTTAAAGAGGAGGCTTGCAATTGCACGGCTGGCGATATTCATTGTATCCAGTTTATGAAGAATTGCATTCATAGAAAATCCGGTATCGATAATATCTTCAACGATGATGATATTTCTGCCATCAAGTTTTTCATCAAGGCCGATCAGTTCACGCACATTTTTCGTGGAGCTCATCCCTGAATATGATGCCACTTTGATGAAGCTTATTTCACAGGGAATTTCAATGTTTTTCAATAAATCGGCAGCAAACATAAATGCACCATTAAGAATGACGAGAAACACCGGGTCTTTCCCTTCATAATCTTTATTAAGCCTGGCAGCCATTTCTTTGATGGCCTGCTGCAAACGTTCGCTGGTGATGTCGATGGCAAATTCCTTATCCCGTACTCTAACTTTCTTCATAATCCGATATTTTAATTGCGTGGCAAAGATAAGAAAAGGCTGTAAGCCTGATCCCTTCATTTTCTCAAAGGCTGTATTAAATCAATTTAATGCCGGTTTCACAAAGTGGAATGCATGGGGAAGCATGATTTTTCAACTAATCTTTTAGTTTACATGGACAAACAAAAACCCCGGAGGCTAAAGCCCCCGGGGAAAAAAATTACCATGAAAACAAAACACTACTTATTTAAAATAAGTTTCTTAATGTCTTTACCTTCTTCTGAAATCCGTACGATATAATAAATACCATTGGGGAAGCGGCTCATATCGAGCTGCGTTTTTCCTTCAGAAGTTTCATTTACGTTATACACGAGTTCTCCTAAAAGGTTACGAACTTCGAGCTGATATCCTGCAGGGCAAACAAGGTTTACATTCCCGCTTGTGGGGTTAGGATAAATTTCAAATTTATCATTTTCTTGTTCGCCAATGCCTACATTATTGTCGAGTGTAACGAGGAGTGCTTCTGACAATTCAGATTCTCCGCATTCGTTTATTGCCTGTGCAGTAATTTCGATTTCGCCAAAGAAATCAATATTCCAGCTTACAGTAGCCACATTGGCTTCCATGTTCACGGTACCGGCGGTTTCATCAGAAAGTGAAACAAGATATGCTGTAGCTCCTTCAACTTCAGCAACTGTATAAACACTTTGGCCTATTTGATTCACAGCAACGGCTTCGGGGCCAGCCGGTTTTTCCGGTGCTAAAGGAGCTGAATTTACCGTTAATGTGATTACATCTGAAGCTTCGGCACATGGCTCGATACCTACAACAGTTAAGGTAAGTTCAACAGAACCATTGGTTGCATCTTCGAAGCCGGGCGTATAAATTGCATGCAAACGGGTTGGATCTCCAAAAGCGCCATCACCGGAAGTTGTCCACAGAACACTTTGATGATTATCTGCGTTGGATGACTGAATTGTGATTTCTTCGCCTGCACAAATTT
Organism: Bacteroidales bacterium; assembly: GCA_963662905.2. Taxonomy (GTDB): domain Bacteria; phylum Bacteroidota; class Bacteroidia; order Bacteroidales; family WRLA01. The sequence continues at coordinate 494,307 of CAXXFD010000001.1, forward strand.
CAGCAGTACCACCGGCAAAGGCCACAGGAGCAGGCTGAATTGTAAGGGTCATATTGTCTTCGGCGCTATCTTCGCCATCAGTAACTTCAAATGTGAGGATAACGGCACCATTGGCGATATCCTGGCTTCCGGGCGTATAAACAGCTTCAGGAATTGTAGGATCGTCGAAAGATCCATCGCCATTTGTTGTCCACAGTGCGGAGGTATAACCGGCTCCGCTGGCGTGAAGTTCGCAGCTGCTGCCTTCGCAGATATTCATATCCTGACCGGCATTTGCCGACATAACCGATGTTGTTGGGAAATAAATAAAATCTACCCAAACGGCATCATCGCCGCCAGCATTTGCACTGCCTTTTTCATACTTCCACTCAAAAACATGGTGTCCTGAAGTTACATTAAAGATTTCTTCGCTCCATTGCGACAGTCCGCCCCATTCGCCTTTAAGGCTACCATCGATATAGAAACGTAATTTGTCTGATCCGTCGGTAGAGACTCGCTGGAAGAATTTAATATGTGACATAAAGCCTTCGACTTCCATTTCAATTTTCAGGGAAGAAACCTGATCATCGCCAATAGCGCCGGAACGTGCCGAGAAGCCTTCATGGAATACAGTTACATCGTCAATTACCCAATCGGCATCACCTTCCATAACCCATGCATTGGCAAGGAAGTTTCCTGTTTCAAAATCTTCACCCGGAGGTTCTGCCACGATGAAGCTCCAAACTTCCCCTTCGCTTGTACCGAAATCATTAACAGCATCAATGCGCCAGAAATATTCAGTTTCATATGCCAGCTCATTGGCGAAAATGTATTCAGGAGTATTAACCTCATCACCATTTACAAGGTTTGTTGGCGGATTATCAGTACCTACAAAAACTTTATATGCGGTTGGTTCGCCACCTATACCGGCTTCCCAGGAAAGGTTTGCAAAAGGATAAACGCCCAGTTTTCCGCTGGCAGGAACCGGTTGTAACACCTGACCCGGCTCGGCAGTAATCTGGATTGTTGTAATCAGCGGTTCAAAATTAAAAGGAAGGATAACGAGGTCAAGCTCGAGCATTGTGCTTGTTAATGGCTGATTAAGCGTAATTGTTGCGTTCCCGTTTTGGAGATAGCCCACTCCGAGGAGTTCTCCATTGTAACTAAGGGCTGCACGTCCGTCGCCGGCATTGGTTGAAACAGAATAAGTTGTAGCATTGATCGGGATAATCGGCTCATAAGTTGCATTGAGGTTGGCAGGCATTTTTGTGCGCAGCATCAATGAAGGATCGCCAAAAATTGTCCAGGTATCGGTCATTTCATCACCACCTGAGCCATATTCGTCGTTCATTTCAAAACAACCGTTAACAGTTACACCACCAAAAGTCCTTTTGATATTATCGGTGAATGATTCCACCAATATATCGACCATTGCATCTTGTCCGTGCATAGGAGGATCCCAGCTTTGGTTAATAGTGGACATGATTGTTGCAACGGCTCCAGTTGGCTCGCCATTATTTTCAGCGCGCAGCCAGGCTTCTGCAAAACAGGTGCTGTTCACGAAGTTTCCGTTCACACATGCTACAGAGAAGATATATGGCAGCATGTCATCATTGGTCAGGCTGTTGATATCACTATTAGAGAATCCTGAAGAACCCCAGGAAGTTGTACTTCCATGACCTGTATAGTTAATGATAGAAGTACCTGCATTAATTTCGTTTGCCACATCACCCGGGCTTGGGCTTCCGGCTGCGTCAAGTCCACCCTGGCTACCATCGAAAAGTTCGGCAGAAGTTTCCCATGTATATCCCAGTAGATCGTTTTGAATATTACGGATATGCTGATAATCGTATTCGTTATCATCGCCAGGTCCCTGATCGGAAGCAATACCTACATTATGCTCCATCCATGTTCCGTTGGTGTTTGGTTCTTTTTCGTATTCAACGGCCTTGGTTACCTGAATTTCCACATCGCTGATGTCTTCGGCGGAAAAACGTCCTACAAAAACCTCGGCATAGGAATCACTACCTTCGATATAACCATACGCCTGATCGGAATGGCCGGCAGAAGTGTTCATTGTGGGCACCTGAGGGGCATCACCTACGATAAGCAAATAAGTAAGCCCATTATCGTTATAATAATCCGTTACAAAAGATTTGATATCGTTTGCAGAACTGAACTGGCTGGAATTAACCATTTCAACGGTCATACCGGAAATCGTTTTCCACTCAACAAAGGGGTTCATTGCCGACATAAAATCATCATAACAAATGATCAGCATATTGCCATCTTCTTCGAGCGGGGTATAGCGTGAAGCTGAGTTGTAGTTAATAAACTGACGCTGATAAACCTGTGCAAAATCGGCACTGATTACATCGGGCGCAGTATTTGAGGCCATAGTGTTGATGTTTGAACTGCCAACGGCTTTGATACGAAGGTTCACATCATAATAAACGCGCAGTGTTTTGGTAACTGCATTATAACGGAAGGGATAAAAAACCACTGTTTGTCCACGGAAATCGCGCAGAACATAAGGAGTTCTCATCTCTGCTGCTTGCTGTGGGAAAAAGGCGTCTGTAGCATAGGCATCGCCATAAGTATAAGCTACATCGGCAGGGTTGATATCGCGGGTAAAATTACCTTTTGAAGGAGCAATGCTGATGTTATCAAAATCTTTGTATTGTGCTGAAATAACTTCAACTTCCATTTCCTGATCTGCAGGGACAATAACGGAAGCAGTCATTTTCACAAGATCAGGGCTTCCTTTTTGCAGGATGGTTGAAGCACCCTTAAGGCGCACCACTTGTTCGGTACCCTTAGGAGTTTGTACATCAAAAAGGTAAAAGCCATCAAGGCTGAAATTGATCTCTGATGACTGAAGATCAGAGGAAATAAGGTTTGTTTGGGCTTTGGTCTGACTAGAGCCCGTAACCGCTACCCAATTTTGTGCTGAGAGGGTCAATACCCCGAACAGCATTAGGAAAGTAAAGAGTAAATTTCTCATAATGATTTGGTTATTAATCGCTGATTGATTGTTCTGTAATATTGAAACACAAAAATATGCTTTAGTTGCATAAGAAGTCCAAAAATATTCTCCGGTGCCAAATTTAACTAATAAAACCGAAATAAGGGCCTTTCTTCAAAAAGAAAAGCCCTTAAAAGATGTTAAATCAAGAAATTACTATTTCTGGAGTACGATTCGTTTCATCTCGGTACGCTCACCGGAACGCAGCATAATGAAATAAATTCCGTTATTAAAGTCTGTCAAATCGAGTTGCGACTGAATGTCGTTAACTGTTTGTTTATAAACTTCCTGTCCTAAAATATTAAGCACGTTCAGTTCAGCACTCTGAGCATTTGAAATCTGGATATGGAATAATCCTGTTCCCGGGTTTGGATAAACCGCAAAACGTAGTTCTTCCTGTTCGTCAAGACCTGTTCCAAAATAAACAAATGCGTTTTCTGATACAGCAAATTCACTTGTGCCGCAACCATTGCTTGCGCGGACCTGAAGTGTTACATCGCCTTCAAAACCGGTATTCCAATCGATGGTACAGCTTGCTGCATCACCTGCTGTTACAGTACCGGCAGCAGATGGTTCAAGAACCCATTCATAAGATTCTGCGCCAGGCACTTCACCAACACTCACTTCAGTTACAGGAGTTCCGGCAGTATTGATCTCTGTGGGAAGAACAGGAGCTTCGGTAGTCATTGGGGCACTCATTACTTCCATAACAACTGTATCGTAAGCGATACCACAAGGTGCATCGCCTTCGGCAGATAAAACCAGCTCAACAATTCCCGCAGCAACATCTTCAGTACCCGGAGTATAAACCGGATTCATTACTGTGGCGTCATCAAAAGTACCATCACCTGATGTAGTCCAAAGCAATGCTGAATAGTTAAACGCAGAGGCTTCAGCCAAAACGTTCATTTCAGGATTATCAGAGCACAGGTATGAATCATTGCCGGCAAGAGCGGAAGCAGCAGATGTAATTGTCAGGGTCATATCATCACTAACAGTTTCTTTCATTGAAGACTCCACAGTTATGGTCAGAACCACAGAACCTGCTTCAATATCCATTTCTCCCGGAGTGTAAACCGGTGTAAGGATACTGGCATCATCAAAATATCCATCGCCATCAGTAGTCCACTCAACACTGCTGAAGAGTGTAGCCGCGCCATAAAGTTGATAAGAGCTGTTGGAACAAACAACGCCATTGCCACCTGCACTTGCGGTAGTAGTTGTTGGGTCGGGGAAGTAGATATAATCAATCCACGCACCATCATCACCACCTGAACCGCTGTCATCTTTTACATAGCGCCATTCCAGAGTATGTGTACCTGAGGTAATATTGAACTGCTCATAGGACCAGCCGCCGAGTCCGCCCCAACTTTTTTTGAGGTTTCCGTCGATATAAAACTCAAGAGCATCCTGAGGTCCTTCAGAGCTTACCATTTTGTAGAAGCTGATGGTTGACATAAACACAGTACAATTCACATCAATGATAATTGAGGAAGATTGCCCATCGCCGATAGCGCCTGACCTGGCAGACCACAAGCCGTTAAATACTTCGTCCTGAGTAGTTGTCCAGGGGAGGTCACCGCCAAACACCCATGGGTTTTCACTAAAGTTTCCTGTTTCAAAGTTTTCATCAGGTTCACGGTTTGTTGTGAACGACCAAACTTCGCCTTCTGCTGTTCCGTATTCGTTTTCTGAATCTACTTTCCAGTAATATGTTGTTTCATAGTCGAGTTGACCGGGTTGATAATGAGTTTCCGTCAGATCCATTCCATTAATCACGTTGGTTGGAGGATTATCTGTACCAAGGTAAAGTGTAAATGTTTGTGCAGCAACCGGACTTGGATCTGTCCATGAAAGAGGAGTAAGAGCAGTTACATATTGCTGTGTGTTTAATGGATGTGGTTCACTGGCAGCTTCAGGTTCTCCGGCCAGCAAAACTGTTCCAAAGAAAGGTTCATGGTTTTGTCCAGTTATCACGATATCGGCTTCCCCTGCGGTTGTAATTGGATCGTTAAAATGGATAGTAGCAACGCCTGAAGCATTAGCTTGTGCTGTTCCTTTGAGGTCGCCATTATAAGAGAGTGCAACGAGCGAATAAGCCGGCGCATTAACAACGAATTCATCAGCACCAACAGGCAGAATATCATAGTTTACGTTCATAGAAGATGGAACGCCCATATAAACACTCAAACTCGGGTCACCCATAAGGGCATAAATTTCCCAGTAATACTGGGTGCGTGAAGAGCCGCTTTCGGTAACGGTAAGACAACCGGCATAATTTTGCTGGCCCTGAGTAGTGAACCATTCTGAATAATCTTCACCATGATCGTGGAACAAACGGTCGTAAGAGCCCAAAGTAGTGCTTTCATAGGTTGGAGTAGCAGAAATGGCTCCCACACCAACGCCCCAATAGTAATCTTCATCCCAGTAAGTACTGTTGGTACCACCAATATATCCAATGGCTCCTTTACCTTCGGCACGCAGAAGCGTTTCCCCGAAGCAGCTGGTTTTTTCAAATTTATTGGTTAAACAGCAGTTGCCTACCATAAGGGGATATTTGTGTTCGTTTTGGAGACCGGGAACATCTGAATTATTGAAGGAAGGATCTGACCATCCATCCCAGTTGCCGTGTGCTGTATAGTTGGCATAAGCAACACCATCGCTAACAGTTTGGATAATTTGTGAGCCGGAGCTGCCCGATGCGGGATAATAGAAAGTATGGCTTGAAAGGCCATGGTCTTCGTTAAAATATAATGTTACACCATAATAAATCTGACCGTTTCCATAGGTAGAGGCATGGCTACCGTCAACACCTGAAACCATAGTACATTCGCCAAGGAATGATGGGTCCGGGAATTCATATTTTTCGTACTCTACGGTTTTTTCAACCTGAGGAGTTAATTCGTTAACATTGTTGGCAGAAAAACGACCATAGTACATTTCAGGCACATAATCGCCATCATATTCACAGTAATAAAGGTCTGTAATATGACCGGAGCCGTTAAAAACTGGCACCTGATCCACATCACCCACAAAAAGAACAAAAGTTGGTGCAGGATCAGAAGTTGTGGCATTATCGTACATGTCCTGAATAAAAGCCTTGATTGAGCCCGTAGTGTTGCCTACGTCAGGATCATCAGTATAGCCTTCAACAACAGTAAAGCCTTTTTGTGTTTTCCATTCAATAAAAGGTTGGAGCGCCTGCTCAAACATAGGATCTGAGATAATGACGTATTTGATAGGCAATTGAGTAATTTCATCGCGCATTTGCATGGGCTCATAATTAATCAGCTGCGCATATGCTTTGGTGAAATAAGGCGAATACAATTTTTGCTTGCGTTCCATGGTTGCCTGATAATCGGCATCTTCAAAAGTGATACGGCATTCTATTTCAGTAAAGATGCGCACTTTGCCCTGAACAGGATTGTACTGTACGTGCTGCACTTCCAGGCGACCCAGGCGTACGGCACGCATATTTCCAACTTCCTCAACACGAACCAGTTCCGTAGGGCTGAAAGCATCAGTTTGATAAGCTGCTGCATTGTACTCGAATGGAGCATAAGCATCCTTTACCTTCGGAAGTGAAAGCTGATAAGGAGCAATTGGGTGATTGATTCCCAATTCTTCAAGCGTATATTCTTCAACATTTGCTTTTAAGATTTCAACAACGGCTGTAGCTCCTTGTGGGATTTCAATTAATTTCTTTAAAACAGGAAGTGCGGGTTCGCCAACATTCATAGTTGTTGAGAAGTTTCCTGATGAAACAACAGTAAAAAGCCCTTGCTCCGTTGTAGCATATTCAAAATTAATATTGGCTATTTTACTATTCATTTGAAGGCTGCTGAATGATTTATCAGTGACCTTCATTTGGTTGCTTTCCTTTTCAGAAAAGCTGATTTTCTCTGCCATCAGACTGGGCACACAGATAAGTGCAACCACTGCAAATGCCAGAAATTTTTTGTAAAAAATTTTCATAACGTTTTGATTAATAGTTGATTGGTCAAATTCCATTTCTTATTTAAAGGTTTGCAAATATCAGAAGATGAGGCCATATTGTCAAGTGAAAATTCGCAAGTGTGAATTAATTAACAAAGTTTGAAAAAAAGCCCTGCCGCTTCATACGACAGGGCTTTGGTGTGATTTATTTTCTGATGATGACTTTCTTCATAATTTCATGTTGTTCATTCGTCAGCTTCAGGAAGTACATTCCATCCGAAACATCCGGTAAATTAATCTCCAGATATTGATCCTGATAAGTTGACCACTCGAACGAGTAAATCACCGTACCCCGGTTATCAATAATTTGCAGCTGTCCTTTTTGTTCCAGTTGTTTTGGTATTTGTAGTTTAAAATTACCATTGTTCGGGTTTGGAAGCACGCGCACATCCGTTGCTGAATTTTCATCAACACCCACATTATTATCAACTGTAATGCTTAGCATTTCTGACAAAGCTTCGCCACAATCATTAACAGCCGCCACGCTTAAATCAGCAGTTCCCAGATAATCAATATTCCATTCGATTTCCACAGTTTCTCCGGAGGGGCTGAGTGTTCCGGCTTCTACCGGCTCAATAGTCCAGTTATAGGATGCAGCTCCGGCCACTTCTGCAACGGTATATGACGTATGTGGGGTCTGATTAACAAAAACATGTTCCGGCCCTTCGGGTTTTTGCGGTTCAGCTGGGAGCTGGAGTACATTAATAAGAATTTCCTTGCATTCAGATTCTCCGCAATCATTTGTCCAACGGGCAAAATAAGTTGTTGTTTCTATTGGAGCTGCAATCGTTACTTCTGCACCCGTAGCAACAGCGATTCCACCACAGTCATTTGCGTACCAATTAAGGCTGACGCCACTACCTCCTGTTGCTGTAAACACAAGTTGGTCAAGGCTACCGGAACAGAAATCATTGAAATCAACCGCGACACTTTCGGGGGCAATCGGGAGACCTTCAATACTCAGCCTCATATTATCTGAAGCGCTTTCGCCATCCGCATCAAAAACAGTAAGTGTCAATACTACTTCCGTGTTTGCGATATCGTTTGTGCCCGGTGAATAAACAGGGTTAAGGATAGCGGCATCATCAAATTCGCCATCACCGCTGGTTGACCATTCATAAGAAACTGCCCCAACCTGGCTACCGTTCAATTGATAGGTTTCGCCATCACAAATCTGTGCATTGGCACCGGCATTGGCTGATAAAGTTGCAAAGGGGGGGAAATAAATATAGTCCACCCAGGCATAATGATCACCGGCTTCACCTTTTTCAAAACGCCACTCAAAAGTGTGGAGGCCGCCGGTTACAGCAATACTTTCTTGTGTCCATTCGCTGTTTCCGCTCCATTCGCCTTTTACGTTTCCATCGATCAAAAATACAAGTTTATTAAAAATCCCAACAGATTGCGTTTTGCGATGGAATGTCACAAAGCCCATCAATCCGTCAACATAAGCTTCGAGCAAAAGGCTGGAGCTTTCATCAACACCAATAGCGCCTGAGCGGGCAGAGTAATTCCCGATAAAAGCCACAGAATTGTCAATGATCCAATCGGCGTTTCCGCCAAAAGTCCATGGATAATCGTTAAAGTTTCCACTTTCAAAATTCTCGTCCGGTTCTCGGTTAGTAACAAAGGACCATGTTTCACCGGTAGTTTCTCCGAACTCGTTGACAGCATCGATACGCCAAAAATATTCTGTTGTATAATCGAGCAGCTCAGCAAAGTTATAATTAGGATCCGTTACTTCTTCCCCATTTAAAATATTGGATGGGGGATTATCCGTGCCTACATAAACTTTGTAGGATGTAGGTTCAAAACCACCGCCCATTTCCCATTCAAGATTGGTATAAATACCCACCCGGCTGGCATTGTTAATAGGTTGCGGGCTTTGCACCTGATTTGGAGCAACTCCGAGGCTAAAAGGAGAAACATAAGCCATGGCATGACCTGTGCGGTTATCAGTCCAAATTGGATATACTTTTCCGCCATGCGCATGGATAGCAAGATAATCTCCGAAATAACCTGAGGCCAATCCCGGGATTGGACTGGGAGTAAAAGCCACATCACTTACTTTCATATCTTCCCATGTATTTCCTCCATCAGTGGAGAAAGAAACATAGGCTTCGGCTTCCTGTGGGTTAACGTTTCGGTCGTCATAGTAAACAACGCTAATTGCACCCGTAACGGCATCAACACAAGCCCAGGGCAAATAATGCTCTTTCCCTAGTCCGGCAGGATCCTGATTTACCCTGATTGGGTTGGACCAGGTATTCCCCTGATCGGCTGATTTAATCATATAGATATCGATATCCGGGCCTGAGTTAACACCCGGTACACCATAGTTTGCCCAGAAAACATAAATATTTCCGCTAAAAGGTCCGTCGCTGCAATCCACTGCCATACTTGGGAATGAATTTACGCGCATGTTTTTTGATGTTTCGGTATTACGAATCCCGTGGATGTTATCAATAATACGCCATGCCGGCTCCCAGGTGCCGCCCCCGTTAAGCGAGCGTGTAAAGCCCATTGAGTTCTCATCCTGTGGCCAGTTATCGTAAATTGTCCAAACGACATAAGCTTCACCATTGGGGCCTGTGCTGATATTGACGCCCTGATGGTGGCCACTGGTACTAATAGCAGCACTAAGGTTCACTGCGGGCGTCCAGCTTTGGCCTTTATTGGTTGAGATACTCATTTCAATATTATTGTCGTTGGCTCCTCCAAAATTTGTCCAGGCATTGTAGAGGGTTCCCTGATAAGGGCCTTGTGCATTATCAATCCACATATGGTTTTTATCGAGCAGGGAATTGAAGCCGGAAGGGCCGGGAGCAACCACATAAGTTGCCCAGCTTGCGCCTTGGTCATCAGAAACGGCAATGGCCTGACCATTATCAAAAATATAACCATTATAAAATGTACCGTCGTGGCCAATGCATGCGGCGGGGTCGCCTTGGTTTGTCCCACCAGTTCCCTGAACCGAACCTTCCCATGTAATGCCCCCATCAAAAGAGAAAAGGCCGTCGGCACCATAAACAGAACCTCCATTTTGAGGTGTGCTGTTGTTGGTATTTAGGATATTATCAGGATCAGTGGGGTTTACAAAAACTGAATTTTCACTTTGAGTGGATGGTTCCGAAGTAACAGCCACATCGGGTGAATCGCTCACACGGCCACGAACATTCATTTCGCTGCCGGAATAGCGAGCGGGTTTTACATCCACCACAGGATTAAGCGTTGCAACGCCCAATTTGGCCATGCGTTTCCAGTAGCCGTTATTATCGACACGTGGATTGGGTTTAAATCCTTCAGGAAGTTGCACATCTTCACTTTTTTGCTGCGCAGAAGATGAAACTGCAAACAAGAAAGTGAAAATAAAAAAGAGTTGGGTAAATTTTCTCATAACAAATATTAATTTTACTGGCTCAAGAATTAATGAAATGCAAAAATAAATAAAAAAGGAGGGATATTCTCCCTCCTTAGAAACAATTATTGTGATAAAAAGTTGTCTGTCAAATCAATATTACTGTAAAATCAACTTTTCTTTGAGTTGCGTTTTCTCACCATCGATAATCAGGAAATAGATTCCGTTATCAAGCTGTTGCAGATCCATTGTTTTATTGTATTTGCCTGTGAAATTTACATTGAGCTCTTCATAAACCACAGCTCCGGTAATATCAACAATACGGATATTCATTGCGTCTGTGTAACCGGCGGCAAGATTAATTTCAAACTGACCGTTTGAGGGGTTAGGCATCAATCGAACATTCATAGCTTCGAGTTCCTCAACACCAACACTGAATTGTACGTGGCATGTAAATGACTCTGAGAATTCTGACTCACCGCAATCATTCATTCCTTTGGCGGCAATATTGATATCACCTTCGTAATCAGTGTTCCATTCTACAACAACAGTAGCTCCATTGCCCTGAACCGTGCCTGCTTCCTGAGGAGTAACAGTCCATTCATAAGTTTGGGCAAATTCACTTTCGGTAGTAAATTCTGTTGTTGGTGTTTCGCTGGTATAAACATCTTCAGGACCTTCCGGAGTAGATGGTGTAACAGGAATTCCCATTACAGAAACCAGAAGGTGATTTGATGGCTGGCCAAAGCCACAATCGTTAGCTGCACTCACATAAATTTCTGCAGTGCCTCCGAAGCTTTCGTTCCAGTTTACTGTAGCATTTACACCATCAAAAGTAATTGAGCCTGCTGTACGTGGGATAAGAACCCAGCTGTAATTAATGGCGCCTTCTATTTCAGTTGTGGTATAATCAGATGAAGCCACACCCTGGCAGAATTCTGTATCTCCATCAGGCATTTCAGCTTGAACTGGAACAGGACTGATATCAGCTGCAACAGGGATTGAGAAATCACTTTGGCCGCAAAGGTTTACAGCCTGAACAGAGATTTCAACTTCTCCTGTATAATCATAGGAAGGAACAAAAGCAATGGTTTTCCCTGAACCTTCAATTGTACCCGCTTCTTCAGGATTAACCTGCCATACATAAGATGTGGCGGTACTTACTCCGTTTGTTGTAAATTCCACTTCCTTACCTTGGCATAAAGCGGTATTTCCGGTAGGTTTCGGAGGACGGTTTGGGGTAGTCATAACTTTAATATAGCCCGGCTTCATTACTGAATTGGAAGAAGAAGGGTTGGAAGCAGTAAGCTGGACATTGTATGTACCGGCTACATCATACTGAACACTTGGATTTTGTTCTGAAGATGCATTTGGCGTACCGCCCTGGAAAGACCAGCTCCATGCATTTGGATTGCCAATGGTTTGATCTGTAAAATGAACAGTTTCACCCAAACAAATCTGGGTTTTATCAGCGGTAAATGCAGCCATCACCTGCGGGGGAGTAAGGTTAGGCACCTCAATCATCATGGCTTGAAGCATTTCTTTGGTATTGTTGTCCTGAAGAGCAGCAACAAACTCAAGGTTTTCAACTACCCATGTACCATCAATATCAAAGGAAAGGCTAAAGATTTCGGTATCTCCGTTACTCATATTAACGGGTGTACCATTCTGGTTAGGAACCATTTTCCTGTTCACGTGGTTCAGCTCAGTCATACAGCCCTGCCAGCTTTGTGCAATATGTGATTCAGTGATAAAAAACTGAAGCACGATATCATCGCTTGCATAATCGGCAACCTGAGTAACGTGAACTTCAACATCAAAATGAGTTCCGTCCTGATTACCATATATATCAACGGTGTAATTACTGCTGAGCGCAATACGTTGATCATAAATCGGGCGGTAATCGTCATATTTCCCTACCGGGTTCGGACACTGTGCGCCACCACCATCTTCTTCAACCCCGTCAAACATGGCTGTAGGATATCCTGAAATACCATAATAGCTGTTTCGGGCATTTGAATACGTATTAGCAAAAGCATCGCCGTTTTGGTTTTTGATAACGGCAACATCACAGCCGGCTGCAATCAAATCATCAGCGCCAACGGCTGCGCCCGGACACCAACTACACCATGTGCCGGTAGCAATTTCAACCACTACCATTGTACGCTCAACGGGCTGAGCGCTCAAAAATGTCACAAAAATAGCTGTGACGAAAGTAAGTAAGACTTTCTTCATAATTCTCCTGGTTTTAATTTAACAATTATCTAAGAAGAGCCCAAGGGGTTTAATATGTTACTAAACCCTTTCGGACTCTTAATTTTATCGGCATAAATATAGAAACTATTTCCTCAACAGCAAGCGTTTGCTATGAACTTTTTTGTTGTGCTGTATCACTAAAAAGTAAATCCCATCAGCATAATTACTAAGGTCGAAACAAACTAAACCATTAGCAACCAATGTTTTATTAGTAGCAAAAACACATTCGCCAACAGAATTAATTATTTTTATATTTAGATTATTAGAAGTGAAATTTTCGTACTTCAAATTGAATACGCCCGATGTTGGATTTGGATAAATATCCAGCTTTATTTCATCACTTTCCGAAATACCGTCAATATAATCAACAAGAAAATCAAATGCTTCTGAATACTCGCTCTCCCCACATTGGTTAATAGCTGCTACTGTGAGGCTAACCATACCGGTCTTTTCGCCCGTCCAGTTGACCGAGAGTTCATTGCCATTAGGAATAAGTTCTCCGAAGTCAGCAGGTTCAAGAACCCAGTTATACGAATCCGCTCCGGCAACGTCAGCAACGGAATAAGTTGTGCTAAGTGTTTCGTAAAAATTCACAACTTCAGGTCCAAATGGTTTTTCCGGGCTTATTGGTAAATACTCCTTTGTCAGGTAATGGCTGCCCCCCATATCTATTACACAAGTTGTCGTTTGGTCTTGTGCTATAACGGTATAAGTTCCTTCCGTTGCCTGTGGGGCAAATGTGATAGCTGAGCCTGTTCCTGCAGCTGTGGTTCCTGTACTTGTGCCGTCAAGGAAAAGCTTGTAGGTTACTCCGCTTTCCGATGAGGCCAGGCCCAATACTGCACCTGCGCTGCCTTCACAGAAACTGTCCTCGCCTGTGATTTCAAACTGCTCCGGCAATGCGTGTACTGCTACCGATACTTCTCCGCTGATGCTGTTGTAGCCATCGTTCACTTCTACATAGTAGGTCGTGTTTACCTCAGGGCTTACTTCCGGGTTTTGCTCTTCGCTTGTAAAACCGGCAGGGTCGCTTGTCCATGCGTAGGTGTAGTCTCCTGATCCGCCTCCGGGTATTGCGTGCAGCGTGGTCGTTGATCCGGGGCATACGGCTGCATCATCAGCTGTTACAGTTACGGCTAATGCTCCGCCTGTTACCGTTACTGTTACCTGGTCGGTGCCGGCACAGCCGCCTGTATTGTCGCTTACCTCGAGCGTAAAGACCGTAGTGGCGTCCAGTTCGGTGGTTTGTGGCTCGGCTACGTTGGGATCTAACAGTTTATCAGCGGGTTCCCAATGAAAACTATAGCTGCCCGATCCGCCTGTTGCACTGCCATAGAGCTGTGTTGCCGTTCCATTTGGAATGGATACATCATCTCCGGCTTCTGCCTGTGGGATTTCCATAATTTCTACTTCAAATGTTTCGGCATAGCCGTTACATGCATTGGCATTGGTTTCGGTCAGTTCTACGGTTCCTGTTCCGTAAATGCCCCAGTTTACTGTAATTTCATGGGTGCCCTGGCCGCTTTCGATGGTACCGCCGGTAATACTCCAGTTGTAAGTATTGCCTGCGTTTTCTGTTGTGGCATAGGTAGCGCCTTCTTCCTGTTCACATACAACTTCTGTTCCTGTGATTTCTGGTTGTGGTGATTCTGCTACGGTGACCACAAACGGAGCTGTGGTGCCTGCGCAGCCGCTGGTGCCGTTGGTTTCGGTTACTGTGAGTTCGCAGCCGCCCCAGCTGTCCCATACTACGCTTACTTCATTGGTGCCGCTGCCATTTACTATGGTTCCGCCGGCGATTGTCCAGCTATAGCTGCAGCCTGCGTTGGAGGGTGTGCTGTAAACAAGCGTATCGTTTTGACAAGCGGCATCGTCGCCTGTAATGGCGGGCTCGGGAATGATATCTACCGTGATACTCAGGGCTGTGGATGTTGGTCCATCGCCACAGGCATTGGTGCCGGTTACTGTTAGGTCGGCTGTACCGTCGAAGGTCTGTGACCATTCAATGGTGGCTGTGGTTCCGTTGGGCGTGATGGTTCCGGCTTCAGTTGGGTTCAGTGCCCAGGTATAATCGGTGGCATTATTGGCGCCTGTTGTGGTGTATTCGGTTCCGCTTGTTCCCTGGCATACGGCCTGGTTGCCTGATGGTGTGCCGGCCTGTGTCGGGGTTTCGTTTACGGATACTTCGAGTTCGTCGCTATAGTCGCCATAGCCGCATGCGTTTTCTGCTTTTACCTTGATGTAGGCCAGGCCACTGAAGGTATCGGTCCAGTTAACGGTGGCTGCGGTATCTGTGGAGCTGATCGTTCCGGCTGAAGCGGGCGTGAGTTCCCATACGTAGCTTGTTATACCGGGATCATTGAGTTGCGGGCAGGTATAGTCATTGTCTTGTGTCTGGTCGCATACTACTTCATCGCCTGAGGGCTGGTCGGGCGAAACGGGCAGTGGGTTGACGGTCAGCACCATATCGTCAGTTGCGGTTGCTGCTCCGCCGATGGCGTTCAGGGTCAGGGTTGCAAAGCCGGCTGCGGCATCAGCGGTGCCGGGGGTATAGGTAGCGGTGAGGCTGGTGGCATCGCTAAAAGTGCCGTTACCACTGGTTTCCCATAAAATGCTGTTGTAGTTGGAGGCGACACCGCTAAGCGTATGGCCTGTGGCTTCGCATACTTCGGCATCAGTGCCTGCATTGGCTGAGGGTGTGCCAAAGGCGGGAAGGATGATGAAATCAAGATAGGCCGCATCATCGCCTGAAGACATGCTGTAGTCCTTTTCATAGGCCCACTTGAAGGTGTGCGTTCCGGCTGGTACGGCGTATTTATGGTGTTCCCAGTCAATAATGCCCGACCAGGAATCAACCGCTGTGCCATCGATATAGAAAACGAGATCATCATAATTGTTTTCTGAGGAAACTTTGCTGTAGAATGAAATGCTATCGTTAGCAATTACATCCAGTGTGATTGATAATTCCGAATCCTGGTTGTCGCTGACATCACCACTTGCGGCAGAATAAACACCTTCATAAACCGGGCTTGTAACAATCTGCCAGGGCGCGTTGCCCCCCATTGTCCAGTTATAACGGCTGAAATCTCCCGTTTCAAAATCTTCAACAATCAAACCAATATTCAAACAGAAGTTTTTCTCGGCTGTATAGTGCACTCCACTGGCGGCATCAAACACAAAATCAGCCAGCGAACCAATTGCTGCATCGGGAGCAACGGTAATTTCAAAGATCGCATTGTCCGTTTCCGATGGAGTTAAAGTGCCCAAATTGGATGTTGATGTATTGATCGTGATATCGGTTGAATTCGTAATCAGGTTGGCAATCACATTGGCAGCGGCAGCCTGACCATTATTCGTTACAGCAACGATAATATTTGCTGTTTCGCCCGGATCGAGGCGTCCGTTATTGTTTCCTGCTGCATCATCAACACTTACCGCACCGGCCAGGAGATTTGGCGCGAACAATTCAAAACCAATAGAACTTGTCCACACATCTGTACCATCTGTTGCTGAAACCGAAACAGAAACCATATGTCCATCAGGAACAGAATCTGCTACACTCAAGGCAAAGCCATTTGTAATTAATTTGGACTGACCCGCGATAATTGTTCCGTAGTTCTCGGTACCATCTGTTATAGTGATATACGAATCCGTTGTTGAAATATCAACTACTGTATTTGTTGAATTTTCAGAACCCACATTTTTCATGGTAATACTGAGATCCACATCATCACCGGGCACCGGGTTGGAAGCACCGCTTGCGTTATCAAGAGTAAAAGAATCTTTAATTACGTAGGGGCCATCTGTTCCAGCCATCGTAATTGTCCCAAAAAATGGCTGGTAATTTTGTCCGGTAACGACGATATCGGCATCATTACCTCCCATAATCGGGTTATCAAAATGCACCAGGGCAACACCGGAGGCATTGGTCTGAGCTGTTCCTCTCAGGTCGCCTTCATAAGAAATGGCAACGAGTGAATAAGGGGGCGCATTAACCGTGAAATCTTCTGAAGCAATGGGCATTACGTCGTATGTAACTGTCATTGCCGGTGGCACACCAAAATAAATACTAAGTGAGGGATCCCCCATAAGTGCATAAATTTCCCAATAATATTGTGTTCTGGATGATCCACTTTCGGTCACGGCAAGACACCCGGCATAATTTTGCTGGCCTTGTGTTGTAAACCAATCGTCATAAGATTCCCCGTGATCGTGGAACACTTTATCATAAGATCCGAGACTTGTTCCTTCGTATGTTGGATTAGCTGAAATAGCGCCAACACCCACGCCCCAGTAATAATCTTCGTCCCAATAGGTACTGTTTGTGCCACCGATATATCCGATTGCACCTTTACCTTCTGCTCTTAAAAGGGTTTCGCCAAAGCAACTGCCCTGTTCAAATTTATTGGTCAGACAGCAATTACCAACCATAAGCGGATATTTATGGTCGTTTTGAAGCCCAGGAACATCACTGTTATTGAAGGAAGGATCTGACCAGCCGTCCCAATTTCCGTGAGCCGTATAATTTGCATAAGCAACTCCATCGCTAACATGCTGGATAATTGCAGCGCTGGCACTTCCGGAAGCAGGATATAAATAAGTATGGCTCAGAAGACCATGTGCATTATTAAAATAATAGGTTGTTCCGTAATTGATTTGGCCGTTACCATAAGTTGGGGCATGCCCGCCATCAACGCCAGATACCATAACGCATTCCCCTAAAAACGAAGGATCGGGAAATTCGTATTTTTCATATTCTACGGTTTTGGCTACCTGTGGTGTGATTTCGTTTACATTGGTGGCAGAAAAACGCCCGTAATACATTTCGGGAATATAATCGCCATCATATTCGCAATAGTAGAGATCTGTAACATGACCCGATCCGTTAAAAACCGGAATCTGGGCAACATCACCACAGAAAAGAACAAAAGTCGGAGCCGGATCTTCGGGCGTTCCACTATTATATAATCCTTGAAGATATGCTTTTATGGATGTAGTGGTAGTACCAACAGCAGGATTGTCCGTATAGGCTTCGATTACGGTATAGCCTTTTTCCGTTTTCCAATCAATAAAAGGCTGCAGTGCTGTTTCAAACATAGGATCAGAAACAATCACATATTTCACGGGCACCTGCGTCAGTTCATCCCTCATCTGCATGGGCTCATAATTGATCAGTTGCGCATAAGCCTTTGTGAAATAAGGTGAATAGGTTTTTTTCTTCATCCGAAGGGTTTTCTGATAATTGGCATTCTCAAAAACCACACGCACTGTAATATCAGAATAAACTCTTAATTTTTGCTGCACCGGATTGTACTGAACCGCATTGATATTGATCCTGCCCAAACGTACGGCACGCATTGTGCCTGCATCTTCGATCGTAACCAATTGCTCCGGGCTAAAGGCGTCAATACTGTATGCTTGCTCATTGTATTCAAAAGGAGCTGAAGCATTTTCTATTTTCGGTAAGGAAAGCTGGTAAGGAAATACAGGGTGCTCAATGCCTAATTCTTCCAAGGTATATTCTTTTACTGTTGCATTGACAATCTCTACGACCGGCAGTGCATCCTGCGGAATTTCAATCAATTTCTTTAATACCGGCAGCGAGGGGCATCCCGGAATCATTGTACTGGTGTATCCCTCAGATGACAAACGGGTAAAAATTTCGTTCCCTGTATTTTCATAAGAAAATTCAAGTGAGGAAAGCGTGCTTTGAAACACGAAGGAATCAAATTTTTTATCAAGAACTTCCATCTGATTTTCATCTGAGGATGTCAGGTTAATTTTTTCAGCATGGCTGGTTTTAACTCCTAAACAGAATAAAAGAATGCTCATTGCTGACAAGAGTTGAAATCTCTTCATAAGGTCTTAATATTTAAAATTAGTTGATTAGTTGTCGATCCAAAAAGCTCAAAAGCAAAGATAGAAAACATTAGTGCTGCCTTTAGCTTTTACTATTGTTATTTTCTGTTTTTGAGAATGTGTTTTGAATTGATTCATCAAAAAAAGACCTGAGAGAATGCAGAACAACATTCTTTCAGGTCTTTAATATTACAAATCAGATACGCTTATTTTCGCACTAGTACTCGTTTGGTGTGGATTTCGCCATCATGTTGTATCATGAGGAAGTAAACACCGTCGGCATAATTGCTCAGGTCGAGATTAATCAAGCCATTTTCATCTGCTGCTTCATCGGATTGATATACACAATCACCGAGTGAACTGATAATTTTAATATTCAGTTTATCGGAAGAGAAGTTTGCATACTCCAATGTAAACAGGCCATTCGATGGGTTCGGATATACATTGAGGCTTACATTATTGTTTTCATCAATACCAAAAAGGCGCTCAACTATAATTGTGATGGCATCGGATAATGAGCTTTCACCGCAATCGTTTACAGCTGCAACGCTGAGGCTTACTTCTCCCAGCTCAAGTCCGTTCCAACTTACAGTAACTTCGTTACCATTTACATTCAGCTCACCAAAACCTGAAGGCTCCAGTGACCAATTGTATGAATCCGCTCCGGCAACTTCTGCAACTGAATAATTAGAAGTAGTTGTAATGTTCAAATCAACAAGCTCTGGTCCGGCAGGCATTTCAGGTTTAGCCGGTGCATATTCCATAGTCACAACAAACTCATTGCCCATATCATTCGAACAAGTTGTCGTTTGGTCTTGTGCCATAACGGTATAAGTTCCTTCCGTTGCCTGTGGGGCAAATGTGATAGCTGAGCCTGTTCCTGCAGCTGTGGTTCCTGTACTTGTGCCGTCAAGGAAAAGCTTGTAGGTTACTCCGCTTTCCGATGAGGCCAGACCCATTACTGCGCCTGCGCTGCCTTCACAGAATGCATCTTCGCCTGTGATCTCAAACTGCTCCGGCAATGCATGTACTGCTACCGATACTTCTCCGCTGATGCTGCTGTAGCCATCGTTCACTTCTACATAGTAGGTCGTATTTACCTCAGGGCTTACTTCCGGGTTTTGCTCTTCGCTTGTAAAACCGGCAGGGTCGCTTGTCCATGCGTAGGTGTATTCGCCTGATCCGCCTCCGGGTATTGCGTGCAGCGTGGTCGTTGATCCGGGGCATACGGCTGCATCATCGGCTGTTACAGTTACGGCTAATGCTCCGCCTGTTACCGTTACCGTTACCTGGTCGGTGCCGGCACAGCCGCCTGTATTGTCGCTTACCTCGAGCGTAAAGACCGTGGTGGCGTCCAGTTCGGTGGTTTGTGGCTCGGCTACGTTGGGATCTAACAGTTTATCAGCGGGTTCCCAATGAAAACTATAGCTGCCCGATCCGCCTGTTGCACTGCCATAGAGCTGTGTTGCCGTTCCATTTGGAATGGACACATCATCTCCGGCTTCTGCCTGTGGGATTTCCATAATTTCTACTTCAAATGTTTCGGCATAGCCGTTACATGCATTGGCATTGGTTTCGGTCAGTTCTACGGTTCCTGTTCCGTAAATGCCCCAGTTTACTGTAATTTCATGGGTGCCCTGGCCGCTTTCGATGGTACCGCCGGTAATACTCCAGTTGTAAGTATTGCCTGCGTTTTCTGTTGTGGCATAGGTAGCGCCTTCTTCCTGTTCACATACAACTTCTGTTCCTGTGATTTCTGGTTGTGGTGATTCTGCTACGGTGACCACAAACGGAGCTGTGGTGCCTGCGCAGCCGCTGGTGCCGTTGGTTTCGGTTACTGTGAGTTCGCAGCCGCCCCAGCTGTCCCATACTACGCTTACTTCATTGGTGCCGCTGCCATTTACTATGGTTCCGCCGGCGATTGTCCAGCTATAGCTGCAGCCTGCGTTGGAGGGTGTGTCATAAACCAGCGTATCGTTTTGACAAGCGGCATCGTCGCCTGTAATGGCGGGCTCGGGAATGATATCTATCGTGATACTCAGGGCTGTGGATGTTGGTCCATCGCCACAGGCATTGGTGCCGGTTACCGTTAGGTCGGCTGTACCGTCGAAGGTCTGTGACCATTCAATGGTGGCTGTGGTTCCGTTGGGCGTGATGGTTCCGGCTTCAGTTGGGTTCAGTGCCCAGGTATAATCGGTGGCATTATTGGCGCCTGTTGTGGTGTATTCGGTTCCGCTTGTTCCCTGGCATACGGCCTGGTTGCCTGATGGTGTGCCGGCCTGTGTCGGGGTTTCGTTTACGGATACTTCGAGTTCGTCGCTATAGTCGCCATAGCCGCATGCGTTTTCTGCTTTTACCTTGATGTAGGCCAGGCCACTGAAGGTATCGGTCCAGTTAACGGTGGCTGCGGTATCTGTGGAGCTGATCGTTCCGGCTGAAGCGGGCGTGAGTTCCCATACGTAGCTTGTTATACCGGGATCATTGAGTTGCGGGCAGGTATAGTCATTGTCTTGTGTCTGGTCGCATACTACTTCATCGCCTGAAGGCTGGTCGGGGGATATGGGCAGTGGGTTGACGGTCAGCACCATATCGTCGGTTGCGGTTGCTGCTCCGCCGATGGCGTTCAGGGTCAGGGTTGCAAAGCCGGCTGCGGCATCAGCGGTGCCGGGGGTATAGGTAGCGGTGAGGCTGGTGGCATCGCTAAAGGTGCCGTTACCACTGGTTTCCCATAAAATGCTGTTGTAGTTGGAGGCGACACCGCTAAGCGTATGGCCTGTGGCTTCGCATACTTCGGCATCAGTGCCTGCATTGGCTGAGGGTGTGCCAAAGGCGGGAAGGATGATGAAATCAAGATAGGCCGCATCATCGCCTGAAGACATGCTGTAGTCCTTTTCATAGGCCCACTTGAAGGTGTGCGTTCCGGCTGGTACGGCGTATTGAGCTTTTGCCCAATTGAGCATACCCGACCAGGTGCCCAGAATATTACCATCCATATAAAACTGGAGTTTATCATAATTATTTTCTGACGAAATCATATGCCAGAAAGAGATACTATCATCGGTAATTACATCCAAAGTAATAATCAATTCCGATTCCTGGTTATCACTGACATCACCACTGGCGGCAGAATAGACACCCTCGTAAACCGGGCTTGTAACAACCTGCCAGGGCGCATCACCGCCACTGCTCCAGTTATATTGTGAAAAGTCTCCGCTTTCAAAATCTTCAACGATTAATCCTATAGTTAATGTGAAATCTTTAGTGTCCGTATAGTGTACTCCACTGGCTACTTCATAAGTAAAATCGGCAGTAGAGCCAATCGTTGCATCTGGAGCAACGGTAATTTCAAAGGTTGCGTTATCACTTTCGCCCGGAGTAAGTTCCCCAAGGTTGGCCGAACCATTTGTAATAGTAATATCTGTTGAAGTCGTTGTTAAAGTAGCCATAACTCCTGCAGCAGAAGACTGGCCATTATTCGTTGTTGCAACAATTACAGAAGCTGTTTCACCCGGATCGAGGCGTCCGTTTCCGTTACCCGCTGCATCGTCGATAGTAATACTACCAGCTTCCAGTTGTGGGGCATAGAGCTCGAAAGCTAAACTACTGTTCCACACATCTGTGCCATTGGTGGAACTGATGCTAAGGGTTACCATATGGCCATCAGGAATGCTATCCGTAACATTAAAAGTATAACCATTATTGATCAGTTTTGTCTGGCCTGCATTGATTGTTCCATAGTTTTCGGTATCATCAGTAATCGTAACATACGAATCAGTAGTTGTGATATCCACTACGGTATTGTTGGAAGCACCGGAACCCACGTTTTTCATTGTCAGGGAAAGACCCACTGTTTCACCGGGTTCTGGATTTCCATTTGCATTTCCTGAGGCATCATCAAGGGTATGGGAATCCTTGATTACATATGGCCCGCTTGGAGGGATCACTGTAATTTGTTGTTCGTAACGATAGTGGTCCTGCTTGGTAACCACCAAATCAACAACATCTCCTGGAAGTTGGGTTGGGATTGTTAATGTAGTAGGCGTTCCATTGGATTGTTCTACAGCGAGAATTTCTCCGTCTTTGGAGAGGCAAATAGTTGCATATTCATCAACAGTAACTTCATACTGAGTTACTCCGGAGAGGAGAACGCCATTATGCGTTACAGTCAGATTGAGAGGCACCTGTGTAAAAACAGTTGAATAAGCATCGCCATGATGATGGAAAAGCATATAGGTTACTTCCTTATTATTGGTGTTGTATGGCCAGTTCGATTGCGCCAGATAATGCTTACCATAAGCATTTGCGAATGCAGGCCTTACATCATCATAGGCATTGGTTGTTCCGTAATCGGGAAGGAATTCCGACCACATATCATCATACATACCCCAAACATAGGTGTCGTTTACAAAAGAATAAGAAACTTCGGAAGCGGCAATGATTCCCAGTGCTCCTGAGTTTTGTCCGTTATAGGTATAGCGATGGAATTTTTCAGCAAAAACTTCCGATCCATAATTATACTTACCTGTTAAACAGTTGATAGAGAACACAAAAGTAAGATCAGTATTGGTCAGTCCATTGATATCGGAATTGCCATAATCCGGTTCGCCCCATCCAGTTTCTCCACCATGATCACGGTGCTGGAGCATAAAAGCTCCTGAGTTAATTGCATTGTTCACGCCAGCAGCAGTACCGCCGGTCCAGCCACCAAGTGTTGAAGGCTCCTGTGGGATATATCCTGTACCACTGGGGCCAAAATAGCTTACTACTGTGCTGGTATTAGTCGCTGTTGACCAGGTTGAACCGGGAGAGCCGGAATAGATGGCGTTAATACGAACAGGATCTTTGCCGAGTTCATTACTCCAGAAACCTCCAACAGACTCAGAACAAATCTGAAACCAGCGCTCGGTTTGCCAGCCCAATGCAGTAATCGGGTGATCATAAAAATCAGGACTGGTTGGAGGATCCATTTCATAATTTTTAAACTTGGTCACCATAGTTTCCAGATGAGTGGCATTTTGCGCTGTCATTCGAGCAAATGCGATATCCGGAAGTTTATCGTTATCCACATCAGCATAGATGTTGTCCGAAACACAATAGCTGTTCCAGATTGGCGAAACAATTGTATTTCCGGAAGAACCATAGTCGCCTATTAAAAGTACTGCTGAAGGAGGAACATCCCAGGTATTATATGCATTGTTCACATAGTTTTCAATAGCTGTTGTGGTATTTCCACCGATTTCAGTAGTTGTAACCACACCGGTTTTAATACCTTGTTTGTTACGGAAAAGTGCGATGGTATCTGCCCATGCAGTAAATACAGGGTCATCGGGGGTGATGATGATATAATCCAAATCGGGTGTACGGGTTCCGGAACCGTTGCGGTAGGCATAGCCTGCTTCCGGAAGGCTTTCGTAGTTCAAAACGCTGCTTTTGAGCACATCTTCCCACCAGGGGCTGCGGTAGCGCAAATCGCCATACCCATTACCGCCGGTGATGCTCAATTCAACTTTAAGATCGTGATAAACAATCAGTTCCTTTGTTACAGGATTATATTGCCATGGGGTAATACCGAGCATAAGCACTTCAACACCACGGATTTTCGTGCGCATTCCAACTTGCACCGGTTTTGCAGGGTAGAATGCATCTTTAGAATAAACCTTTTGATCTTTCTCATAGAATAAAGGACCATTATCGGTATCTAAAGGAATGCGCGGACTTGGCGCAATATCAATATTTTGAATAGTTTCCGTACGTGAAGACAGAATATTTACTTCTACTTGCGCACCGGTTGGTATTGCTATAAATTTACCGGATCCCGGTAAATCGGGCATCCCTTCATCTCCGGGCAGGAAAGCTCCCGGCATCAGTACATTGGTCATCAACTCGCCTTTGATATCATTATCGGTAAGGCTAAATTTTTTGATTGAATAATTTACATAAACAGCGTCGGAGCGGCTTTCGTCAAGGCTAAAGCCCTGCGGACCCCAACTGTCGGGATAACTGAATTCCCTTAGGTTTTGAGCACCTGCACTAATAGCAAGTACTATAAAACCAATTAAAAAGAGAGTAAATATTTTCATGAAATTTGATTGATATTAGTGGATAAAGTATTGACTTTCTAATTTTTAGATCACAAATCTAAATAAATTTCACAATGAAGTAATTTTAAAAAATGTGAAAAGCAGAAGCTAAAACACTATTTTTAAGCATTCCTGATAGTCATTCAGACGAAAATTGAGCAATAAAAGTTGGTTTGGTTTTATTAGATCAGGTAATTTAAATTCATTCCAACCATTTTTTGTCGCTATGACTTTTTTCGCAGCAATTTTGCGGCCTTGCAAATCCAGCCATTCAAAAGTACAGAGTTGTCCTTGCTTCGCATTAAAGGAAATACGTATTTCATTGTTTGCGGGATTTCTAAAAGCCCTTAGACGAGAAGTGTTTTCCGTTTTTAAACCATCAGGAACTGAAACCACATGGCCGTTCAGGAAATCATGAATGACTTCAAGGTTTTGTCCGGGCTGCTCAATTCCGCCCCATTCAAATGACGTCCCAAATGTACGGTACGTGCCGGCATCATGGGCAACACCAATGCAATAGCCCTCATCCTTATTAAAAATTTCATCCGAAGCCGATGCTGCGGCTTTAATGCGATCGACCGAAAGATTCGTTCCGGTATAAGGACTTTGGAGATTTTTGAGCAATCCACCATTAATGCCATTAAGATAAAAAAGGTCGTCCGCGCCATTATCCAGCGCTTCTATGCCAAACATTTCGGTTAATGTGCTTCCTTTATTGAAGAACCAGGCATCACCGCCTTCGAGATAAGCTGAGCCACCACTATTTAGAAAGCTCTCAATCAACCGGACATCCGAAGGCGTCATAAGATGGGCGTACTGCCTCATGCCCATACAGATATATACGGTTTCAAACTGAAGGATGCTGTCGTTGAGACTTTCGAAGGAATGCGTATAGATGTTTTTCTGCGCTAACTGCTCCCGGATAAGTGGTGCAGAATAATGATCCAAAGAAAGATCGACAACTGCTGTATTTACTGCGCCAATTTGCAGCTCAAAAGCGTAATGAGCCGAATCAGCTTCCTCATTGAAATAATAAATCAGTTCCGGGCAGCTAGTATATCCATCAGGGCATTCGGTACCGGCTGAAATATTAAATACTACATCCTGAAATGCACCTGCCGGCATGTTATCAATAATAATTTCTTCGGGTGTAATTTCTATATATGACGAAGTATCCCGAAAAGCAATACGGATATTTTCACCGGCAATCATTCCATTATTTAAAAAAGTAAGGGTCATTTGTCCGGTTTCGCCCGGATCAAGCCTGCCGTTTCCGCCCGGTTCGCTGAGCCTGTCGCCACTGAAAACAATCCAGGCATGTGCTTCTTTTTGAATTTCCTGTACGGCATCCAGAAGGATACTGTTTTCGGTTTGTTCCGGATCGTGCATATCCCTGATCCTGAAAAAGCGTGCAGAAGGTATCTGGCTTCGCTGCAGGTCGAAGCACAAATCCTGAGCAGGCTTTAGCCCTTTCCAGGGGCCATCGGGTGAATTTGCTGCATCAATCTGTACCAAAGTATCCAAAGGTTGATTATGGGTAATCAGCTGAATATCTGCACCACGAGTATCCCGGACCGGCTCATTCATTTCAACGATCATCCACCCACCGGCGCCTAAAGCACAAATATGCTGATCGGGAATGGAAAGCGCTTTCCAGGGCTTGGGATTATCAGAATAATCACTTAAAGCGCGGCCACAGGCCAGAAGACGATAGGCTGTATTTTGCTTGCCATTCAGAGGATGCAATAAAATTTCAAAGTAAAGGCTGTCTTCAATGCCGACATTTATATTCTCCAAAGTATCAGGGAAATAGCCATCGGCATGCACAATCAGCTGATATTGACCGGAATCAACAATGCGATGAAAATCACCCATTTGTTGGTCGTTAAAAAACCATGGATGCCCTGAAGAAAGCTGAAGGCCGGCAGAAACCGGTTCATTGGTTATGGCATTCAAAACCCGTCCGTGCAAACCGAACCTTCCGGCTTCAATCAAATCCAGCATGGGCTGTTTATTAATCAGGAAATAATAAGGAATCTGGGAAACCGGAGGGGTTTTGTCGTCGCTGATTTCCATAGACCAGCCCATCATCCCAAAGCTGCCGTAATCGTAATCTTTGGTACTTCCGTTGGATTTATAAAGCACATGCGAAACCTGTCCGTATTCGAGCGTATCATATCCGGAAGCATCGGCATAGCGTTTTGAAAGCCAGTAAAATGCATCTTCATCAGATGTACGGAACTGAGTATAGCTCCAGGGATAATATATACCTTCATATCCGGCATGAAAAGAGGAATGCAGGCTAAAATTCCGTTCCATCATCAAATCCCGCACCGCTCTGGTTTCCGGTTGGGAGAATGGAGCTGTGTTGGAACCCCAGCTTTTCCAGTAAAACCCAAAATCACGGTTCAAATCCATTCCGTTGGCATTGAGCCTTTTTTCATGCACACGTCCATCAGGATTTACCATAGGCCAGATGAATACCTCACGGTTATCGATCAAATAAGTTATTTGTGCATCAGACCCATAGGAAGTACAGAGTAAATCGGCAAAGCGGATCATATTTTCGGCAGCCATAATTTCATCGCCATGAATGCCCCCGTCAAAGAAAACTTCCGGTTCTGTTTCATTTTCCGCAACATTATCGCTGATTTTAAGATATGCCAATGTCCTGCCTTCAACAGAAGTGCCCGCATTTACGTATTCGCAAATTCCCGGATGTTCATTTGCCAGTTGCTGCATCCAAAAAATAATGTTTTCGTAGGATGAATATTGATCGCGCGACTGGTTCTCCTGAGCATTCAGGATATTTGCAAGAAAGGTAAGGTTTAACAGTAAAAGCCATGGATACTTCAGCATATCTTTTATCGTAAGATGAATGGTGCCAAAGGTACAAATATCTGTTTGGGGAAATAAAAGGATTTTCTATCGGAAAATATCGAGATAGCGTTCCAATTCATCGGCTCTTCCTTTTTGGCCATCTTTATAGAAGGAAATCTGCATATCCTTCAGCAATCGGTGAATTACGGTTGTGTCTTTTACAGGCAGATAAAAACGCTCTTTTTGCTTGATATCAATTTCGTTAAGGTAGCGTGAAATTTCATCAGCAATAAAAATGGTTCCTTCGGCAAATGGGTTGATATAAAAAAGCACATCAGAACGCTTCCATTCACGCGCTTCTTCTTTTTGTTGCACAAACGCCAGAACAAAATGATGTGGCAGGTTAATTCCGTAAACCGGTAGCTCGAGCATGCGCCCCAAAATCAGATAAATCAGTGCCAGGCTTATGGGGTTTCCCTTCCGGCTTTCCATAACTTTGTTGAGGAACATATTCTCGGGTGCATTCAGGTATTTCCGGTTACCGGAGAAGCCATGCACACGGTACAAAACATGGTTGAACACCCTTATTTTATTCAAATCGGTGATTGATTGGTTCATCTCCATACGGATGTGACCGGCAATCGCCATCAGTTCATTTCGGATTGTTTTTAGAGAAATATCCGGGTAATGAAATTTTGCGGCCAGATATGCCCCTTCGAGGAGATCGTGCTCACTGAAATTCTTCCAGCTGATCAGGTCAAGATAGAGCTCATCGCGCTGGATCAGGCGGATCAGGCTTTCGGCCCTTTGGCGTGCAAGCGGGCTCTTGAGGTCTGCCCATGCCACTTCCAGTTCCGAAAGGGCAAGGTTTCCAAACGAATAAATACGGTCTTTCACTTCCGTAAAAACAGAATCGTCCGGCTCATCCAGCATGGAGATCAGCGCGTTTAATTCCTTATTTTTGGTTTGTGCAGACAATTCTATTCTTTTTTATTGATATTCACTCACTTAATAGACACCATTTTATCGATTCGGTTGCCTTCCAAATCGAAATAATTTATGGGTGTGCTTGCTGTGAGGCAAGAATGTATGGGAACAACAAACAAGAGGTCACCCGGTTTAAACTGCGAAATATATTCTTCGCTGACTTTAATAATGCCATGCTCCTGGCTCAGTGATTTTATAAAGCCGATTTCCTGTTGATTTCCGGCTGAAGGCATAGGTCCGGGAGCTATCACACGACCGTAAATAATCCCATATTCGTCATCATCAAGAATGTAATCCTTTGACAGATGTACAGATCCTCCATGAACAACAATTTCCTTTCGTTTCGGGTAAACGCCAACAACCGGCAACGCCACAGAGCATGCAATTTCATCAAGCCTGCAACTGCCCAGATCATATTGTTCATAATCGTAAAAAACAAAATTACCCGGGCGGATTTCATCAACCCCTTCATAATCCTTACAAATAGAACATGATGGCGTATCACCAATAGAAATAATCCAGCTTTTTTGAAAACCGACCGCAGCTTTCATTTTACTGATACGCTCCAGGCTCTTTTTCCTGATGGCACGGATTGCGCCCCCTTTTTCATCCACTTCATGATAGGTATGGCCATCGTGGCTTATAAAACCCATCATTTTAAGTTTCGATGATTTCAACAATTTATCAATGAGCTTTTTTAAAGTGTTTGTGTCATCCCATGGAACGCCTGCGCGGCCATAACCGGTATCTGTTTTGATAAAGATGCCCACATTATTTTTCAATCCGTTTTCCAATGCATCAATAACAAATCCATGATCAACCAACAGATTAAGGCGGATTTTACCGGCAAGCCTGTCGATTCGATCCATCTCACGGATATTCACCGGAAAAGCCAGTGTAATATCATTCCAGCCATCGGACACGAAATACTCAGCCATTTGAAGCGATGATACCGTGATCCTGTCCACGCCAACATCCCGGAACATCCTGCCAATTGCTTTTGACTGATGCGTTTTGAAATGCGGTCGGAAAATCAAATTGTGCCGGTCTGCCACAGACTTCATTTTCAGAATATTTTCCCTTACCTGATCAAGATCAATAATCATGGATGGACTTTTAATGGAATCGAGCATTTTATTTTGGTTTAATGGTTGTACAAACATTTGGCTATCCTTTATCCTAACGCATATTTGGTGAAATGATTTTGCAAAAAGGCAGCAAATAAAAAAACCCGAAAACAATTCCGGGTTTTTTCTCAAATAAGGATATTTTTAAAATTTCTCATCGTATTTTGTCCAAAGCTTATCGCCGAGATCCCAGGCATCTTTTACAACCTTATTTCCCCATTTATTGGTATAGTCTGTGAGGAAATCCACTGCTTTTTGCGGAGACTCTTTCAGGAGCCTTTCCGCTTTTTTATCGGTTGCATTTACATTTTCAAAAAGCTCTTTTTGCATGGGATTCCAAACGGCATCCACATCATGACGCATATCGCCCCAACGCTGTGCTGTAAGCGTTCCCAGGCGGTTAAACGCCCACCATGCCGATTCGCGCGTGTACCCATTTGGACGTCCGGGTGTTTCATAAGATTTGGGCAAATGTGTTACCGAACAATAAACCGGGATATAAATAGAAGTAGCAATATTGTCCTGTGCCAGCCAAACAATTCCACCAATTTCATCCGGCAGCCAGTCGCGGCACTGGATAATGGTTCCGTACATGGTGTACCAACGTGCAATTGTGCGCTCGCCACGCCAGCCCCAGCCGCCATTGATGCGAAGCATTTTGTTCATATCATAGGGCATATGCGGATTGGCCAGCGGGCTGATGACCTGCTTCCCGTCCTCATCCGCAACCGTAAGGTCTTTCACCATATCAAAAGGTGTATCCTCGTAATAATCCTTAAAAACGCGCACCATATCTTCCATAGTCACTTTTATATCGGGCTTTACGCTGAAAGGATAATTTTCTGCATTGGGATATAGCTTTAAGGAGGGCGCCAGCAGATCAAACACACGCCATTCGCGCCGACGGGCAGCCATGGACGTGCGGCTTTTGGGTGCATAAGCATAGCAAAAACGGAATGCTTCCTCATCGGGATTCCACCAGCCATTTTCTTTGGCCACATCAAAAATATTATCACTCGCCATAAAATAATCTTTGTTCTTCAGGTCTATTTCTTTGATGGTGCTCGCATTGGCATTAACAGAAATATGATCGTCCGGAACGCGTTGTGCCACCCATATTGACCCGGTTTTTGCTTTGCCGGGGCCAACAATTTCAAAATGCCACACTTCTTTTTTATCGGCAATGGTCAGGCATTCTCCTGCATCATTCCAACCATATTTTTTGGTCAATTCCCCGGCCATTTCAATGGCTTCACGGGCCGTTTCACAACGTTCGAGCATTAGAAGGCATAAACGCTGGCAATCGATCAAACCCGAGTCAGATTGCAGTTCCGGCCTTCCGCCAAAAGTCGATTCACCTATAGCGAGCTGCTTTTCGTTCATGCAGGGATAAGCGGTGTTGATATACTGAAAAGTATGTTTTACCTGTGGGATGCTGCCAATAGGTTTATGGGCATAGGTGGGCATTGCAAAACTATCGCAAGCAACCCTTTTGTACATTTCCACAACGGATCCTTTTTTATGGTCGGCGGCAGGCACAACATCCATCCATGAACGTGTGCGGTGGCTATCATCTGTATGGGAAGTCATCACCGAACCATCATAACTGGCCAACTTTCCCACCGTGACGGAAGTACAACCTTCTGGAAAACCATCAGCCCAATCGGACTGATCGACTTGCGCCTGAAGCAATACAAAAGGCACAAAAAGCGTGATTATCAGGCTAAAAAATCTTTGAATCATTGGATTTTGGTATTTATGTAATTATGAGATGGAACAAATTTAAGGATTGCTATGAAACAGGCAAGCAGAACATAAAGCAAGGAGCCTCCTCTTTCCATGAAAAGCATTATTTTTGCGCCTTAATACAGAATCCTATGAGCGACATCCTTCAGCATGAGTGTGGAATAGCAATGATCCGTTTGTTAAAACCCATTGAACATTACATTGCAAGATACGGAAGTGCATTTTATGGCCTGAACAAACTGCATTTGCTAATGGAAAAGCAGCATAACCGTGGCCAGGATGGTGCGGGCATTGCAAACATAAAGCTGGACATGCCTCCCGGCGAGCAATATATGCACAGGATTCGTTCCAATGCAGCCAGTCCCATAAAAGATGTTTTTGAGCGCGCATATGCTCCGCTTGCCAAAATAAAAGAAAAAAATTCTGGTCTGCTGCGCGATGTGCAATGGTTGAAAAGCAATGTGGACTTTTCGGGAGAATTGTTTCTCGGCCACTTGCGCTATGGTACTTTTGGCGGGAACAATATCGGCTATCTGCATCCGGTAGTGCGCGAAAACAATTGGATCACCAGAAACCTCGTACTTGCAGGCAATTTCAATATGACCAATGTGGATGAGCTTTTTGAGAAGCTGGTCAATCTGGGGCAATATCCTATTGAAACTTCAGATACGGTGACCATTCTGGAAAAAATCGGCCACTGGCTTGATGAAGAGAACGAACGTCTGTACAAAAAATACCGTGATGAAGGCTTAAACAAACGTGCCATTACGGATAAAATCATTGCCCATATCGATATTCCGCAAATCCTCAAAGAATCGGCTCAATATTGGGATGGCGGATATGTGATTGGGGGAATGCTGGGGCATGGTGATGCATTTGTGATGCGCGATGAAATAGGAATACGTCCGGCATTTTATTATGCTGATGATGAAATTGTTGTGGCAGCATCCGAACGTCCGGTAATACAAACAGCCTTTGACCTGAAAGCCGACCAGATTAAAGAACTGGCTCCGGGACATGCCCTCATTATCAAGAAGAACGGCAATATTTCCTTACAACAATTCAAAGAAGCAAAAACCAAACGTTCCTGCTCTTTTGAAAGGATTTATTTCTCCCGGGGAACTGATCGGGATATTTATACCGAACGAAAGGAATTGGGACATTTGCTCAGCCCGGCGGTTCTTAAAGCGATAAATTACGATTTAGATAATACTGTGTTTTCGTATATACCGAATACGGCAGCAGTTGCCTATTACGGAATGACCGAAGCCCTGGAGGAATACAATAATACAATAAAACGGGATAAAATAAAACAACTGGGTACAGATGCCAGCCCTGAAGCCATTGATGAAATATTATCGAAAAGGATACGGGCTGAAAAAGTAGCAGTTAAGGACATCAAGTTACGTACATTTATCACTGAAGATAACAAACGTGACGATCTTGTTGCCCACGTTTACGACATTACGTACGGCAGTCTGAAAGCCGGAATTGATCAGCTTGTTGTTCTCGACGACAGTATCGTTCGCGGAACCACGCTGAAGCAAAGCATTATCCGCATACTGGACCGCTTGCAGCCCAAAAAGATTGTTGTTGCTTCATCAGCGCCACAGATCCGTTATCCGGATTGCTATGGAATTGATATGGCGAAAATAGGTGATTTCATTGCTTTCAGGGCTGCGATCAGCCTGTTGAAAGAAACCAATCAGCAAAGCGTTATCAACGAAGTGTACCGTAAATGCAAAGCTCAGGAACATTTGCCCAAGGAGGAGATGGTCAATTATGTGAAAGGGATTTACAAGCCTTTGACTGCTGATCAAATCTCAAAGAAAATTTCGGAGCTTGTCACCTCACCCGAAGTAAAGGCAGAGGTAGAAGTAGTATTTCAAAGTATTGAAAACCTGCACGAAGCATTGCCCGAACATAAAGGCGACTGGTATTTTACCGGTGATTATCCTACTCCGGGGGGCAACAAAGTAGTGAATAAGGCTTTCATAAACTACATTGAGGGCAAAAACATCAGGGCGTACTAGCCTGAATGAATCAAAAGAGGCCGGAATTGCAATAATTCCGGCCTCTTTTTTAAACTGGAATAAAATCTATAATTCTATAGCTTCAGAAACAGTTCGGGCAATTTCCGCGAATTCCTCCGCACTAAATTTTAATTTTGGCTTTTTAAAATCGATATCAAAAACAGTATTAATTGGTACGAGGTGTACATGCGCATGAGGCACCTCCAGGCCAAGTACTGCGATACCGATACGTTGGCAGGGAATTACTTTTTCCATCCCTTTGGCTACTTTTTTTGCAAAAACATGCAAACCTGCAAGGAGCTCATCATCAAGATCATAGATATAATCTATTTCTTTTTTAGGTATTACAAGAGTGTGCCCTTTGGCGATGGGATTGATATCGAGAAAAGCGAAGTAATTTTCGTCTTCCGCAATTTTATAAGAAGGAATTTCGCCTTGTACAATTTTACTAAAAATACCTGCCATGATACGCAATTTATAATTTAACGTGATATTTCAATAACTTCGAAAGGAATAACGCCTGCCGGCACTTGAATGTCGGCTTTATCACCAACTTTTTTACCCAGCAATCCTTTAGCAATTGGGCTGGAAACACTCAACTTCCCGGCCTTTAGGTTGGCTTCATTTTCGGGAACTATGGTATAAGTCATTGTTGCCCCGTTTTTGAGGTTTTTGATTTTAACAATCGACATCAAGAGGACTTTAGAAGTATCTATTTTTGACTCATCCAGCAGCCTGGCATTACGCAAAAGCTCCTGCATCTTGGATATTTTAAGTTCAAGCAATCCTTGAGCTTCTTTTGCAGCGTCATATTCAGCGTTTTCAGATAAATCCCCTTTGTCGCGTGCATCGGCAATTTGCTGGCTGATTTTAGGGCGTTCAACACTTATAAGATGATTAATTTCATTTTTCAGTTTGTTGATTCCTTCCTGTGTATAATAAACTATATCAGACATAAGGCTATCAATTTATTTAATTTAAAAATAGAAAATACGAAAAGAAGACCCAAATTATTGGGCCTCCTTTATAAATATAAGATTTTATTTTTTGGAGGGCTAAACCCTAGAGGGATATACTGGCTCCAAAAGTATGACTTCCGTCGAAATAATCAGTAGCACGATAAGAATAGTCAATAGAAAGCATTTGGCCTTTTTCCTTGTTCAAAGGAAGCTGAACCGATACACCTCCGCTGAAACCTTTATTAACATTGTAACGTTCGCCGCTGTCCATGCTTTCGGTAATTCCGTCTTCGTAGGCATAACCGCCACGAATCATCACGTAATCACGGAAGGAAAACTCGATACCACCGATAAACTGATCATTGGTAAATGAATTGGAAACAAATGCACCAGCAAGAGTTAGGCGGCTACGCTCAAAGTTGAAGTCGTAGGCGGCTCCCAGCTGCATGGTTGTAGGCAGTTCGAATTCGGCAGAGCGTTGATTCACAGCAAACTGTGTTTCTTGTCCGGGAAGTTGTGTTTTAATAGTGAGGCCATCACCGGAAAACTGCATGCGTGGGCCCACATTTTTCAGGGTAATACCAAATTTGATATTTTCATCTTCTCCTGTGATATACTGGATACCGGCATCAATAGCCACACCGCCTGCAGAAACATCGGAAATGCTTTCACTGACAATCCTCATGGTCATACCACCATAAATACTGTTGGAGAAGGCTTTCGCATAAGAAACTGCAACATTCATAAGGCTGGGAGAAATGGTTCCGATACCACCTTCTGGAAGATCAACGGTACGTACCAGGATTTCTCCAATACTCATATTGGTAACACTTAAACTAAGAACGCTGGATTCCCCTACTCTTTGAGAGAAACCAAATGCCATGATATTCACATCAGAACCTTTCAGCCAATTGGTATTGGAAAATATTACCTGTGTGCCTTCGGTAAAAGCTGTACCGGCAACGTTAACAAACATACCCTCAAGGCCTTTAACGGATGCGATATTTACACCTCCCCATCCGGAGGAGCGTGCCCATGGGTTGATGAGCAACTCTGAGGCTCCAGCCTGACCGGAGCGGTCTTTGTTACCAGCAATTAAATCTGTCCACGGTATGACCACTAAGCCTGTTAGAAAGATGGCTATGATGTATTTATAAATATTGTTCATACTCATCATTTTTATATTTTAAACTATACTTTATAATCTGCATTAATTTAGAATGTATTGAGGTCAACAGGTCGCATGGTACCAAACCATTTCACAATCCGTTCATCATTATCTGTAGCCACATGGATTAGATATGCTCCACCCGATATAGGAATTCCGGCAAAGTTCTTCAAATCCCAGTCAATATAATTTACAGGTTCATCCTTGGTATATTGCCTGATAAGTGTACCATTCATAGCAAAGATACTCACTGTACATTTTTCCGGAAGATTGATGATTTTTACCCTGTTGTCCAATGGGTTGTTTTCGTAGGAACTATAGCCATAATATGGATTAGGAACGACTCCGATCATATCCAGATCTTCTTGTTTCTTAATCTCAGTATATGTAGGCTCAAGCCCTTTTGTTGAGAATTGGTACATTGGGTTGTTGTCGTTCACATTATCGGTAAGTTTCGCTATTGAATCAAGCTCAACAGAGTAATATTTGCGATAAGGTTTCATAACCCTCATACTAATTTTTGCTTCCTGGCTCAACCATTTATCTTCAGCACCGAAAGCAGGAACCGGCATACCTACCCACATGGCAGAACCGTAAACCATCCGTTTGTTAATCAAACCGGTAATAGGATCCACATCAAGGCCACGCATCAGGGTAGCACCTGCATCATAGGCACTTGAAGCAAATTCGTAGATATTACCCTGCTGGTTGGTAACTTGCTTTTCACGATGTCCCATAATATACACATAGTGCATACCTCCAAACACTGCAGGGTTTTGTGGTGTAGCCCAGTTATTTGTAGGATTAAACTGCATATCCCTTCCATTGTTTTCTGCAAGATAGGAGTTCTCACCATACATGATATTGAGGCGCTCACCTGTTTCCAGGTTGATAACATAACCGGGGAACCAGCCCATACCGTGATCAGAAATATAATTAGCATCATTTGGATTTGTGGAAGGACCACTGCCTTCTTCAGCAAAGTTTCCGTCTTTATCAATTGAGGGGCTCTTACGTAAATCGAAGCGTTCTGCTCCACCTTGAGCCAGCTCAGGATAATAACACATTTCAATAACAGGACAACGTGTCCAAAGGCTCTTATCCGGTGTAAAGACAACATCGATACTACTGGTGAAACGCAGCTGGGCAACAATTTTAGAAAGTGTTTTCCATGCAGGGCCGTAATCACTTTGTTCACTATGGGCAACCATACCATAAGGAGCCCAGGTACCATTGATTACTTTTTCGTAATATTCTCCGGCATCCCAAGGATCAGCAGGATCAGGACTCATGTTCCAGTCATTGAAAGCAACATTTTGATCATCTTTATAGGTACCGGAACGAATCCAGTTGAATTGGCTACCCGGTGTTGGGATATCACTGATACCACTGAGCCATTGATTGCTGCTATCAGGATAACTTATTTGGGATCCAAGTAAACCGTTATTATCCGCTAAAGAATCTCCAGGTTCAGCAACCTGTTCCCAATTAATACTAATACCCAAATCAGATATTACCTGCTCGTAACGTAGGTTGATGGTAGTATCGGAATGAATTGGCTCCATAGTGCCCGAAACGTTTGACAATTCCCACGTAGCGACAGAAATATTATCTCTGGAATCTGTTGAATAAACAGAGTCAATACGCAAGATGAAATCATCAGATTTAACCTTTAAAGGATCAATAACCTTGATATTAACAGGGCCGAATCCTTTTTGGTATTTAGCTTTGTAGGCAATTGGATAATCAGCAGAACCATAAGTATTATCGATAGTATCTGCAGGCTTTTTGCTCAGTATTTCCTGAACTGTTGCGGGATCAAATTCAAGATACAATCCACCATTGCCCTGACCTTGGATACGTGTTATTGCAGGGGCGTCACCATAATCTGATGATTGTACCAGTCCATCAACCGGTGGATGAGGAATTCCGGTATAGCGCTTAATATTACGACGGCCGGCAAGATAAGGCTTTTTCTGTCCGTCAAGCTGGTCAGCGTTAAACTGGCTATATTGTTTGTAATTGTTATAGGCATAAGCAATAGCCATATAGTAATACTGCTTAAAGTTTACCAGGTCATTGTTTCCACCTTCAGCAAAGGCATCTTCGGTAATTTCGAATGTATGTGATATTCCATTATCGCCACCAGACACCTCGAGCACCGGCACATTAGCATTTAAAGCGGAGCTGTAATCATAATTTACAATCTGAGAAATACCATTTTTCTTATCGAATTGTGCGACTAAACGAGCCTGGTCGGGATCACTAAGACTTTCTACACCGACAGAAGCATCGGCGAGTTGGAAAATCTGATATCCTTCAAAACGGTAAATTGAATCCCATCTTGCATTTCCTTGAAGTGAATCAGGAGATTGAATATTTGGGTCATACTCAGCATATGATTCATTATAGTTGTTTGAATTCATTCTGTTCGATAAAGTAACAATCAAACGGTTCCCTAGTTCTGCAATAGAAAGATCCGGGGCGTCAGGGCCATCAAGTACTTTGAAACAGTTATCAAAGAGGCTCTGACATTTATCATCCACCTGACGCAGAAGTTCGACAGAAGCCCAGGGGCCACCACTGATTGCCCTTGCCCAGGGAATACCAACAGTAATATAGTTTGTGGCACCCGGTTCAAGAGTAAAAGGTCCTGCCGATTGCATGAAACGACGGTCACTTGGGTTGTTACCAGCGGTTTCTTCTGTCCAGTAAAGGCCATTTTGGTTAAAACCGCCATTCGGTGGTTGGCCACCTGTTCCCCAGTTCAATGGATCAGAATCGCCCGGGAACATGAAATCACAATCAGGACCAACAGCACCGGCTGATTCGTGGGCGTTACCACCATATTTCATTTTGGTGCCATCTTTCCAAATACCACGTAGATAATTGTAATACTCAGGAGCAATATCGGGGTCGGTCATATAATCAGCACCACCGTTGTTGTGATAAACAAAACGACGCATACCAAAACGCTCATCATCCTTAATACCATTACCAAAGTTTACACCGTTAATAGCAGGGCCAACAACCGGCTTATAAATTGTATCGCCATTAGGGTTCACGTAGATAGTTGTTTTTGGGTTATCGATCCCGTCAGGATCCATATAAGGTCCCTGGAAGAAGTCAACACCAATTGCAGGTGGTTGCGCACCATAAGCTTCAATTTCACCATTTCCATCAGGGTCTTCACCATTGTAACAGTAACCCATACCGCGTTCCACATCACAACCTACATAGTCGTCCCAGGCTTCACCAAGGTCAGTATCTGTCCAAGGGCTGAAATAAGTTTCACGAAGGCGGAAAGTAGAGCGGTTAATAATTTCATAGCTATAAAATGTCATATTATTGATCTCATCGTTTGTGGCAAAAGCAAAAGCCTGCGCACGGATTTCAAGACCAATAGAAGCACCCTGTGTTTCAGAGTGGAAATTACCTTTATCATTAAATACCCACCAAAGTGTTTCGTCACCTTTGATAACCTGGTCGGAAAGGATACCGCCGGTGGTAATACCTTCTACTGTTTCAGGTGTAGGTGTTGGTTTCCAGTTGGGGATATTTGCATAATTAATTGGGCAGAGGCTGTTATCCAAATCGTAATAAGGATAATCACCGTCATTGGGATCATAATAACCATCATCATTATTATCGAAGTAAGGAGCCAGATAATAGCTCTGATTTTTGGTAACATCACCATGGGCAGGCCATTCCAGGATTGCAGATGGAATACTGTAATCCGGGTATTCTTCTGACTGGTTGGAGGAATTGTACCAAGAGATAAATTCATCAACCTGTTCGCGGGTAATTTTGAAGAATTTATCATAAGCGGCGCAGGTTTCTGCATCGACTGCAGCAGTTCCGTCGATTGTCAACGGTCCGGGCCAGTAATCATTACCCACCTGACGGTAACGCAGGGCAGCCAATTTGAGCTGGTCATTCACATCAAGACCACCAATCCACAGGGAACCTGAGAAAAGAGAAGTTTTAGTAGTATTTCCCGGGATGTAATATTGAGCACCTACACCGGCACCAAGATCCCACCACATATCACCACCTGTGTTGATACGCGCCCTGATGTTGTTTATATCTAGGAACTGGAAGGCAGCTCCGGCGGAACAACCTGCCGTACTGGCTTTCAGTTTCCGTGATTTTTTCTTGAGCAGATGCTCGGGAACTTGTTCCGCCCAACTGGGCATCATTATTCCCAAACTCAGCATCGAAATTAACAGAACTTGAAATATATTTTTCATAACCATTTATTTTTATTATCCTGATGAGTTTGACTTAGAAGTTAAAAATTACACCTAAACGCATCACCCTCGGGCTTGAATAAAACCACGGGCGGTCAACAAAAATACTGTACATATCTCTGTATGATGCAGGATCCAGCTGCTCATTGATTTGGCGTTGCCACTCAGCAGCAGCAAGATAACCATCATCATTAGCATTACCTGTAGCAGGCCACACATCCATAATGTTTTCAGTATTCAATACGTTCAACACCTGGAGATATACGTTCAGATAGGCTTCACGTCCTTTTTTACCTTCTTCATCTTTGCTAAGATTGAAGTAAATATCACGGTCAACTTTTAAGTCAACACGGAATTGCCATGGCAGTCGCGAACCGTAGTAGGATCCTTGCAGAACCCGAGTTCCGCCGGTAATGGCCGAGGTAATATTGGAAGAACGGGTGTAAGGTGTTCCTGATCCACCGGTAAGAGTTACAGATGCACCTGTATTTTTCAAAAGCTCAATTGGGGCTTTCTCCGGATCTTTTCTGCTGATACGCGGGCCATCATAATTTTTGCCTTCACCCCAACGGTAATCAAATACTACGTTAAACTGGTGACGACGGTCCCATGCCAGTGGAGTAAGGGTACGCAAGTTTGGAAGGCCGGCGGCTATAAGAGCAGCAGCCTGTGTTGTACTTGATCCTGTACCATCAGCAAACTGAAGTGTATAACTTGCACGGATACGTGCATTATTTGTACGACGAAGGTCATAAGTAATTGTCATACCCTTGGTTGTACCAAAATCGATATTGTTGTAAGATGTATAATCACGTGGATAAGCGCCGTTGAAACGGAAAACCTGGATCATATCCCTCATTTCGCGATAGTAAGCCGAAATAGAGAG
Organism: Bacteroidales bacterium; assembly: GCA_963662905.2. Lineage (GTDB taxonomy): Bacteria > Bacteroidota > Bacteroidia > Bacteroidales > WRLA01. The sequence continues at coordinate 534,836 of CAXXFD010000001.1, forward strand.
TGAGGATGTATTGGTCAGTTTTTGTTTGAAACCTAATTCGTAGTCAATGGTTTTACTTGGTTTCAGGTTTGGATTCGAAATTGTTTGAGTCCTGTTATCAAAATAAAGATAGTTCACAGGATCCATCCTTAAATTCGAGCCGGGGCGTTGTGCAAGGATATCATAGTGAGCAAAGAAAAGGGCTTCATCGCTAATTGGGAAAGAGAATGAAATCCTGGGCATAATGGTTGTTTGAGGCTCGTAGTCTTCAAATACTTCTTTTTGAATTGATTTATCGCTTGGATCCTGAAGGTATGGGGATACGCCTGAGCCTGCATCCAGAAGGTTCGGGTCTGCGATTTCAATACCATCAACATCGTACCAGGTACTACCATTACGATAACCAGTAACAGCAGATGGGTCACTTACTTTATCAACATAAACGATGAAGTCGTCGCCAATATTTCCCGGATGAGTCACGGTCTTTCCTCCAAGAGTAGAAACTTCGCCAGCAGTTTTCGCAGGGTAAAGCAGGAAAGGATCTTTTAGCACAAGCTGGTTGGCATCAAAACGGTCGAAACGAACGCCCACGTTAAAGATAAGATCATTAAATGCAAATTTATCCTGGATATATCCGGCCATATAAATCGGTTCAAAGGCTCCGACTTCACGGATAAAATCACCGCGTTCGTCCTTTTTGGTAAAGAAATCTTCAAAAGTAGGTTTAGAGCTGAGTTTCTTGCCTGTATAATCATAGCCGTAATAATATACGTATGCTAATCCGTCATTGAGCAGTTCATCAGCAGAAAACATCGAGATATCAAAGAGGTCGCCATCAACAGAAACAGTCTTTTTATTTCCGTCCTGATCATAATAATTAATCGTATTATTATTAAAGTCGTAGGAATCAATGTTAATAAAATCAGTTCCTTGCGTATTCAGTCCTAATTTCTGACGCAGGTTATAGTCGAATGTCCGTTGAGACAGGCCATCATATTTACGGTGATAGTAAACAGTATCCATAAATACACCGTTCTCTCTGACAGCAATCGGATTATTTACATCCAGTTCCTTAATATGGAAGTTGGTTTCACCGCGCATTAAAGTCCATAAACCTGCCGGATTGTTATAATCACCATAGCCATAACCTGAATTCTTCTTTTGTTCGTATTGGAAACCCAATTGAATTGCATGGTTACCCACATCGGCAGAAGCCATAACATTAATACCTAACTGTTCGTTATCAACAACATGATAACCGTTATAAGGTACTCCGGGAGCGCTCCACATTGAATAAATACCATCAGGAAGCTGACCATTAATTTTACCGCCACCTAACTGTACAATATCACTGTTCCTGTAGAAATTAGGATCCGGATACAAATCGTAGTATTGGCTGGTATAATTGGCCAAGCCTTCGTTAAGGTCACTTGGATTAAAAGTAAACAAGGTATCACGGAAACCGTTGTGCACATAAACATCCTGATAGCTTTGTCCGTCAACAGTAACATTTCCCAGTTCATAGGAACGTTCTGTATATGTATCGAAAGAGCCGAGGTAACCAATTTTAAACAGGTTATCACCATGCTGTTCACTTTCTGTTTTGCTATAAAACTTGGTATAGTCAGCCTGGATGCTATAATAAATATTCTTGATGAATGAGTTGCTTTCGGGGTTGTTCGGGAAACGCTGCGTAAAGCGACCAAATACCCTCCAGGTATAATTGGTGTTTCTACCGTAATTATCCCAGTTCATCAAACCGGAGGTAAACGAATAAGGGTTACCCTGATTGTAGTTAACCGAACCGCCCAATGTTACATTTATTGTTTTGGAAGCTTTAATATCAAACTTAGCAGAAATATTGGTACTGAAGTCTTTATTGTTCGGGAGATCTTTTACCAACTCCATATCGGTATCCTTGCGGAGGAAAGATGCGTTGGTATAAGTACCAATACCCTGCCCGGAGGGGCGAAGAGGATTTGCAATCAAATCGGCCAGCACATCGTCTTTCACTTTCCAAACCCCATTAGCGGTAACATAATCAACCCCGCGGTAAGTTGCATCACCGGCAATGAAGAAACCCACAACGGATTGTTTGTTGTTGGTTACGGTGTCTTCCTTGGTCCAAATGGGGCCATTAATATTCAAACCCAAACGGTTATAGCCATATTTATCGAGGAATTCTGAAGTTTCTGCTTCGATACCGGCTCCAAATTTGCGTGAAGGGCCCTTGGTAGTAACGTTAATTACACCACCGGTTGCATCACCATACTGAGCAGGCACACCTGAAAGGATCACGGAAACCTGTTCGATAGCAGAAGGAGGAAGGCTGCTGGAACCTGTAACTTTAATACCATCGATGTACATTACGGTTGCATCGGAACGAGAACCCCTTACGTTACCGCGTTCACCATCTTTGGAGAACACACCACCAACAGTAGTTGCTACTGCATTGGCAGAACGTACCGGCATTTTAGCTACTTCCTCAGAAGTAACAGTTGCACCACTGGAGGTCTCATCTTTGGAAATGAGCGGAACCTTGTAATCTACAACTTCATAAACTTCAAGGTTGGTAGCGGAACTCGTAAGACTAATGTCCTGAAAAACGATTTTGTCGGCACCAATAATAATTCCTTTAATCATGAAAGGCTGATAACCTACGAAAGTAGCTTTCAGGTCATATTTACCCGGAGTGATGGGTTTGATCATGTAGTTACCGTCAAAATCGGAAGTTGCACCGCCAATCATGTTTCCATCGAGCTCGAGCACAATATTCGCAAAGGGGATCGGCTCTTTGGTTTCCTTGTCGATCACCTTTCCTTTCAGTGAGCCGGAGGCCTGAGAGTAGACTAGCATGTGCGCTGCCAGTACAATCCCAATAGTCAATAGTATATTTCTTATCATACCATGTAATATTTATGTTAGATTTCTTCGTGCGCTTAAAAAGTGCGTAAATTTATGAATAATTTAACTTAATCTCCAAATATAATTCAGACCTAATTATCAGTAATACACGTAAATGCACTAATAATCAGGCCTTTTAAGAATTTCAGAGTATATAACTGCTTTTCGGATATCGAAATCAATTTGATACTCTTGTTCTTCTATATCATCAAAATGCTCCTGAATTCCCGAAGGAACAAAGGAGGCCCGTCTCTTGTTATATTCAACCGATTCGGGTTTTTTAGGATTTCGGGTCGTTTCAAAATAATTATCATAGGACTTTCTCTTCATTGTATCCTGAGGAGTATAATCCGGCTGAGGAACTACCTGTACCTGCTTAGGTTCCTCTCCCAAAATTTCGGAAAGCAGTTCTTCAAAAGCCTGCGGTTTTCTGCCTTGCCGATGTCCGGATCCCGAATGTTGTCCATCACCGGTTTCCTGATCGTAATCACGTACAGGCTGTTTCTTACCGGCTTTGGCCTTATTCTGGCTTTTGTACACGCTGTACACCAGCCAGGCCACACCTATTAATATATATATAAAATCTTCCATTATCCTCCCATAAATTAAGACTATCGGCAAGTTGCCCTTGCTTTGTCATTGCTAAACCATCGGAACAAGAAAAAGCCTTTTTTCTTTTTACCCTTAGTGCTCCATTTTTTTTGATCGCTTCTTGCTTTTCTCAGCCTTTCTTTGCCAATGTCATCCTGAACGTCATAAATACGCTTCAGTTTTTTTTCGTAGGCTTCCTGCAACTCCTTCTCTTTCTCTCTTTGCCTTTCTGCAATCTTTTCGAGCTGCTCTTCACGGCTTTTATCTGCAGCAGCCTGTTTCGATTTACAAGAAACAATAAAAACTGACAGACTTAACACCAAAATAAAAATCAGCACCTGCTTGCCTGTCAATAACCTCATAAAATTTACGCAAATATAGAATTAATGATACTTAAAATGGATATAAATTGCAGCTTAACAATTTGCAGGTAAAGATAACTGATATTTTTTAATATTCGTAATTCAATTTGCATCTTGTGTTTTTATGAAAATCAAACTCATCCGGTTTATAGAATTTCTTTCTTTATAATGCTTCAATGATTTGAAATAGGCTACTATATCTTCAGCTTTAGACGCCTCACATCTGACCTGAATTTAAAGCAGGCTAAAGGAAATTTCGCTTCAAAAGAATAATTCGCGGGCATTGTTGTCTATTTTGACAGTAAATACGATTAATCAAGGCATTTATACATAAAACAAGAAAGCTGATCAAAAATAAAAGGTCTTCATTTGCGTTAGATGATTTTAACCCGATGATAATCACCTAAATGAAGAAAGCCAGACTAATTTTGCCTTTGATTTTGATGTTTTTCATAATCTCATGCGGTGATAATGAAGATTATGCCGACATACCCTACGTCCGTGTAAATTTCACGATTAATCCGGCTTCAATAGAATACGGTGAACTGAATATTCCGGGAAACTGGGTATATGTTACCGGAGGTTATAAAGGCATAATCATATATCACCTTTATGAAAACCAATATATGGCCTTTGAGCGTTGCTGCACTTTTGATCCCGAATTGGAATGTGCCCGTGTTGAAGTAATTGATGGTGGTTTGATCGCGATTGACTCGTGTTGCATGTCGCAATTTGTCCTCACCGACGGAAGCCCGCTCGAAAACAGCAAAGCGAAACTACCCCTAAAGCAATACAATACTTATCTTGATGGTGCAACAGGCTTACTGCATGTTTATAATTAGTTTCTGTCCATAATGTCCGATCTCAGCGTTATTTCTTTTGCTGGAAACAGTCATCCCGTACAGACGGGACTCCTCGTTTCCAGCAAAAGAAATGCCTCGACCTCGAACATTCTGAACCAGAAACCCGACTTTATAGACGAACTCTAATTAAAAACAGGCACCTGAAAAATCAAATGCCTGCTTCCTAATATTAAAACCCGGTATTTTTAATAACGGTAATGTTCCGGTTTATACGGGCCATCAACTTTAACGCCAATGTATGCTGCCTGCTCCGGTGAAAGCTTGGTGAGCTTAACACCCAACTGATCCAGGTGCAAACGAGCCACTTCTTCATCAAGATATTTCGGAAGGCGGTAAACATCAATTTCATAATCTTTTTCCCAGAGGTCGAGCTGTGCCAATGTTTGGTTTGTGAATGAATTGCTCATTACAAAAGATGGGTGACCGGTTGCACAACCGAGGTTTACCAGGCGACCTTCGGCAAGCAGGTAAATACAATGGCCATCTTCATAAACGTATTTATCAACCTGTGGTTTGATATTGATTTTTTCGATGCCCGGCCATTTATTCAGTTTGCTCACCTGGATTTCATTATCAAAGTGGCCAATATTACAAACAATGGACTCATCTTTCATACGGCTCATATGCTCGGCTGTGATCACGTCTTTGTTTCCGGTTGTGGTCACAAAGATGTTCCCTTCTTTCAAAGCTTCATCAATGGTGCTCACTTCGAAACCTTCCATTGCAGCCTGAAGGGCACAAATCGGATCAATTTCGGTTACAATAACACGGGCGCCATAGGAACGCATACTCCTGGCGCTTCCTTTGCCCACATCACCATATCCCAAAACAACCACAACTTTTCCGGCGATCATCACATCTGTAGCCCTTTTAATTCCATCGGCCAGTGATTCGCGGCAACCGTAGAGGTTATCAAATTTGGATTTAGTCACAGAGTCGTTCACATTAATGGCCGGGAAAAGCAGTTTGCCATTTTCGTGCATCTGGTATAAACGGTGCACTCCTGTAGTAGTTTCTTCGGAAACCCCTTTGATTTCCTTCACAGCACGGTGCCACTTCTGATTATCTTCCTGAAGTGTGTCCTTCAATATTGCAAGGATTTCAGCTTCTTCCTCGCTTTCGGCTTCTTTATCAAGGATGCTGGCGTCCTTTTCGGCTTCATAACCCATATGAACGAGCAAAGTAGCATCACCGCCATCGTCAACAATAAGGTTCGGACCTTTGCCATCATCAAATGAAAGTGCCTGCTTTGTGCACCACCAGTATTCTTTCAGTGTTTCACCTTTCCAGGCAAAAACAGGAACTTTGGAATCGCGCACAACTGCTGCTGCTGCGTGATCCTGCGTGCTGAAAATATTACAGCTTGCCCAACGGACATCTGCTCCGAGATCAACAAGGGTCTCAATAAGCACTGCCGTTTGGATGGTCATATGCAATGAACCTGTAATACGGGAACCTGCCAATGGTTTTTGTCCTTCGTACTTTTTACGGAGCGACATCAATCCGGGCATTTCCTTTTCAGCGATTTCAATTTCTTTTCGGCCCCAATCTGCCAGGCCAATATCAGCGATTTTATAATCCATTATGTTATAGCTTTATTTATTTCAGTCAAATTGCTTTTTCAGGTGGCAAAAATATACTATTTATTTTAATCCAAAGTTTTATCAAGATGAAAATCCATGCGATCCTTTTATTTATGTGCCTGATTTTCCATTAATTTTGCAAGCAATAACAAATAAAATAAGGAAAAGTTAGCCGGTATGCCAATTTGGTTAGCTGATCCCGAATAAATAAAACTGTAATACAGCACACTGATATGAAATATCGCTCCATCATCCTATTCATCATTTTTCTTGGCCTTTACAGTTGCCGGAACGATTCGCCCACAGATCAGGCAGAACTATATATTAATATATCCAATGCTCAGGGCGGCGAAATATCAGTACAGGAAATACTGCCGGGCAAACTGAATACTATTGAGCGTGCCGAACTTTCTTCTTTTGGCAATGTTCGCTTTATTGTACCTGTGCAAGGCGAAGGGCTTTTTCAACTGAAACTGCCTGATGGCAAGGGAATTCCACTTTGTGTTTCTGAAGGCGATGTGCTTAAACTCGATATTGACCTCAACAATTCCGAAGACTACGGGCTTGAGGGTTCTGAGCAATCTGCCCTCCTGCTCTACTACAACAAAAAGAAACAAGATGCCCAAAATCAAATCAAGGCAGTTGGCGAAGCTTTTGAAGAAAACAAACATCTTAAAAACTTCCCCGAAATCCGTGATTCCCTCCTAAAAATTTATGACCAAATCGTTTTGGACAATAAGCTTTTTTCAGATTCTGTAATCCGGGCGAACAAAAAAAGTATTGCCTCATTGCTGATGATCAACACACGTTTGGGCAGAAACAATCTTTTTACACTGGAAAATGACCTGAACATTTTCGAGACGCTGGACAGCGCACTTATGCAAAATCAGCCTGAGAATGTCCACGCGCAATACAATCATAAGCGTATCAGCGATTACCGAAAGGAGCTGGCCGAAGAAAAACTGGCCATGGAACGTTTGGAAAACGGAAAAACGGCTCCGGAATTCAATTTGCCGGATACCAGCGGAAAAATTTATACCCTGAAAAATTTCCTCGGGGAAAAAGTCGTCTTATGTTTTTGGGCCAGCTGGTGCAATCCCTGCCTGAGGGATGTTCCGGTTTTAAAGAACCTTCAAAAGCAGCATAAAAACACGCAATTCGTTGGCATTTCAATTGATCGCCAGCGTGTACTTTGGGAACAGGCGCTAAAGGGAGCCAAAATGCCATGGCTGCAATTATGCGACCTGAAAGCCCCGCACTCACCGGTTATACAGGCTTACTATCTGAAAAGCGACTTGCCGGTTTATTTTGTCATCGATAAAGAAGGAAAGATTGTGGGTAAAACAACAAAATCCGGAGAACTGGATAAATTGCTCCGGATCTGATCGTATAAATATTTATCGCTTAATAACGCTTCACAGTAAAGCTGCTGAATGCCGTTTCGATCCTGACCTTGATTTTTTGTTCGCTATCATCAAAATCGGGTGTCCGGAAGGTACTTTCGTTGATGCGTTCGAAACCCTTGATGTTTCTGCTCGAAAGGAAATTACTGGTTTTAAGCTCACATCCGGCGGTTTCAGGCACACGGATCACGATAGAAGCCATTCCCGCCTCAATGCTGATGTCGGAATCCAGGCAACGATCTCCAAGTTTGATTTTCAGTGAGCTGGCTCCACCGTCAATATCCAGTTTTTTAACTTTAAACGGGCTGAGGTCCAGATCCATCGAGGCTGCACCCACATCGAGGTCAATATCCCAAACCGGATTGGGGTTCAGGCGCACAACTGCCTGATTTTTGTATGGCCCGTTGATATGCATATCCTCTTCATGGCTTATTTTTATGTAGCGCAGGCTGTCGTCATCGCGTGAAGTCATATAATAGTTGCCTACATTGCCCCGCGACTGAAAATCGATCATATCATAAGTAGTGTCGGCCAGATAAAATTTGCCGGCAGCGGCATCAAATTCGAGCATCACCTTTTGTACTTCATCGCTAAAGGACTCTTTGAGGTGCTGATCCGACCAGTTATGGAATTCTTCATCAAAATCCTCATCATCTTCGCAGTCAATTACGATATCACTATGGTTGACACTGAAGCCCCAATGGTGATAATCATTATTATAAGTCACATAAAAGACGGAAGATCCGATAACCAGAAATGCAAGTACTATCTTAAACAAATCCTTAACCGGCAGTATGCTCACGCCCCATAGGATCAGTATCATTGGCCAGAGCTCCAGAAATGAGTACCAGCTAAAATCAATGATATCGAGATTTCTAAGCACAAAAAGCAATCCAATGGTTACAAGCAGCGCGCCCCAAAACAGGTTTCTAAATTTCATGGTAATTTAATTTAAAAATTAATAATACACTGCACCAGAACTTATTGCGACTGGTCACCATTTTTATTCCGGTTCTGATAATTATTGCGGAGCATCAGGGCTCCGATAACAATCAGGATAATCGGCCAGAGGTCGCCAAAGTCGATCCTTGGGATATACTCACTGATCAGAAATAGCAGACCAACGGTGATGAGGATTATACCCCCTACAAAATTGGCGTTGTCTTTTTTATTTTTCTGTTGTTTCTGATAATTCTTCATGAATTCATCAGGGTTGGGCTGGTTTTGTTGATTTTGTTGATCCATAGTATCATCATTAAAATTTTTATTAAAGTCTTTGTTATAAGCTTCTCCAAATTCATATCCGACCGGCTCCATCGGCACAAAAATCCAAAGGAGCACATAGAGCAGCACGCCGCTTCCAAGGAATAAGGTTATGAGAATAAACACGATACGTATGATTGTTGTATCAATATTAAGGTAGCGCCCCAGTCCTGAGCACACCCCTCCCAGGATTACATCGCTGCTGCTTCGGTATAGTTGTTTGAATTGTTGCACGTTATTAAATTTTTCGGTTTTCCCTTTTGACGCATGCTTTATTTCCGGGTTACACTCAGGCAGAAATTATTTCAAAATAAAATATTAGGCAAACAAAGAGGCTAATAAATTGTTAATAAGACGATACAACATACTTATGAATATAGATATTAAGATGTGTCGGATATTTTTAGTAGTTTTACACCGATCAAGTGCTTAATATCCACTTATAACCAAATAAAAGCCCTTTAAGAACATGAAAAAAATTAAAGTTCTCAATCCCGTTGTTGAACTCGACGGAGACGAAATGACCCGGATCATCTGGAAATTTATTAAGGATCAATTGATTTTCCCTTATCTCGACCTGGACATCAAATATTACGACTTAGGCATGGAGCACCGTGATGCAACAGATGACCAGGTAACTGTTGATGCAGCCGAAGCCATCAAGAAATACAATGTAGGCATCAAATGTGCTACAATTACACCGGATGAAAAGCGCGTTGAAGAGTTCGGACTCAAAGAAATGTACCGCTCTCCCAACGGAACCATACGCAATATTCTTGGCGGGACAGTGTTCCGTGAGCCCATAATGATCAGTAATATCCCCAGATTGGTTCCCGGCTGGAAAAAACCGATTGTAATCGGACGCCATGCTTTTGGCGATCAATATCGTGCCACGGATACGGTAATCAAAGGAAAAGGGAAACTCACGCTTACATTTACGCCCGAAGACGGTGGAGAAGCCAGCACCTGGGAAGTATATGATTTTCAGGGCGAAGGCGGAGTTGCCATGAGCATGTACAATACCGATGAATCCATCAAGGGGTTCGCGCATTCCTGTTTCCAAATGGCGATCAAGAAAAAATGGCCGCTTTATCTCTCGACCAAAAACACCATCCTGAAAAAATATGATGGACGGTTTAAAGATATTTTCCAGGAAATTTATGAAGAAAGCTATAAAGCGCAAATGGATGAGCTGGGCATCATTTACGAGCACCGTTTGATTGATGATATGGTTGCCGCAGCCCTGAAATGGGAAGGTGGTTTTGTTTGGGCCGCAAAAAACTATGATGGTGATGTGCAAAGCGATACACTGGCACAAGGCTTTGGTAGCCTGGGCCTAATGACCTCTGTTCTTGTAACACCCGACGGAAAAACCATGGAAGCAGAAGCTGCCCACGGTACCGTAACCCGACACTATCGCCAGCATCAGCAGGGCAAAGCCACATCGACCAACCCAATTGCTTCAATTTTTGCCTGGACTCGCGGACTGGCACATCGAGGCAAACTGGACGGTAACGATGAATTAATCCACTTCAGCAAAACCCTTGAGGATGTCTGCATCAAAACTGTGGAAAGCGGTAAAATGACCAAAGACCTTGCGCTCATCATCCACGGCAAAGAGCTGAACGAGAGTCATTACCTCAACACTCAGGATTTCCTGGATGCTATTGATCAAAATCTGAAAAAAGCCCTTCAGTAATATTATTTGTTTTACGTTAAGAAATTTATCCCATGTTAAAAGAAAAGCTCTATGAGAAAATAGAATCCTGGCGCCCCCGGATTCATGACCTGTTAAAAAAACACGGCGATGTTGTTGTTGATCAGGTAAAAGTAAGTCAGGTAATTGGAGGTATGCGCGGAATCAAAAGCCTAATAACTGATATCTCCTATCTCGACCCGATGGAAGGAATCCGTTACCGCGGATATACCTTGCCCGAGGTATTTGAGAAACTCCCGAAAGCATCTTCTGCGGAAATGCCCTATGTTGAAGGTTTGTATTATCTGCTGCTTACCGGAGATATTCCAACAGAAAATCAGGTAGCAGACCTTGCAGATGATTTCAGCAAAAGGCGCATTTTGCCGCGCTATGTTTATGATGTGCTGGACGCATTCCCCTGCTGTAGCCATCCAATGGCGATGTTTTCGGCGGCCATCATGACCATGCAGCGGGAATCATTTTTCTCGAAAAAATACCGTGCCGGACTCAATAAAATGGATTATTGGGACCCTACCTATGAAGATTCGCTGAACCTGATTGCCAAGCTTCCGGAAATTGCGACCTACATCTATGCAAAATTATACCGCGACGGCAAACGCATACAGTCAAATCCAAACCTGGACTTTGCTGGCAACTTTGCTCATATGATGGGCATAGCCAAGCCCTATGATGATGTGGCTCGATTGCATTTTATCATTCATGCCGATCACGAAAGCGGAAATGTAAGCGCACATACAGGCCATTTGGTCGCCAGCTCACTGGCAGATGTGTATTATTCCATCTCATCCATGATCAATGGACTTGCCGGCCCGCTGCACGGACTTGCAAATCAGGAAGTTTTGCGCTGGCTACAGGATTTGATGGACAAAATGGGCGGCGAAGTGCCCACAGAAGCCGAACTTGGACAATTCGTTTGGGACACCCTGCACAACGGACAGGTTATCCCCGGCTACGGCCACGCAGTGCTGCGGAAAACCGACCCTCGCTATACCATGCAAAGGGAATTCTGCCTAAAACATATCCCGGACGATCCGATTTTCAAATATGTGGATTTGCTCTACAAAGTTGTTCCGCCCATTTTGAAAGAACACGGTAAAGCCAAAAACCCATGGCCAAACCTTGATGCACAAACCGGAGTTATCCAGTGGCATTATGGTGTGCGGGAATACGACTTTTATACCGTTCTCTTTGGAATTGGCCGGGCACTCGGAATTACGGCAAATATTATCTGGGATCGTGCTTTGGGATACCCGCTCGAACGTCCGAAGTCGATTACTACAGGAATGCTCGAAGATATTGTGAAAAAGAAAAAAGGTTAAGCCTTTTATACCAATTCTTTTTGTTTGAAGAGGCTGTATGGCCTCTTTTTTTTTATTTTCGGGGAAATTTCCGTAATGACCCAACATATCGAAATAGAATTGCCCGTATTCCGTCGTGGTTTCCATCTGATCACGCATTTGATTGAAAAAGAACTTAAAGGTCTTCTGCCACAGGATGGCTTGCTCCATTTGTTTGTCCGCCATACCTCAGCCGGCCTGACTATTAACGAAAATGCCGATCCAACTGTACGCGTGGATTTTGAAACGGTATTCAATAAGCTGATCCCGGAAGGCGACCGTTCCTACAAACACACTTTGGAGGGCATAGACGATTTGCCCGCTCACATCAAGTCATCGCTTTCGGGAAGCTCGGTAAGCATTCCTGTTAAAAACGGCAACCTGCATATGGGCACCTGGCAGGGAATCTACCTCTGTGAATTCAGGAATCATGGCGGCAGGCGCAGGATTACCGCCACGATTATTTCCTGATCTTATTCCCCGATTTCCCAATCGGCAAAATGATCCTGAACCACAAATGCTTTCGGTTCGGAAGTATAAGTGCTGTTCACATTATAGGTCCAATCCATGGTTTCTGATCCACCACCACTTTGGGTAGTTATAACGAAAGTGTTGCTCAAATGCCCAAAAGCAATGGCCTGATCGCGTGGGTTATCCCGGTCACCGCGGCTCGGATCTACCGGAATCCAGCCAAAATTCGGCAAATAAATTTCAACCCAGCGATGAAAAACGTCATCCATGGCCGCATCATCGCCACGATAAACAACAGAGCCGACATAACGAGCAGGAACCCCTGCTGCGCGGCACATGGCGATATACACGAAAGAGTATTCGCTGCAACTCCCGTTTCCACGCTCCAAAACTGTGGGTGCGGTATTCCAGCCGCCCTGCATTTCGTAATACATATGGTCAATCAGGTAATCAAAAATGCGGCGCGCTTTCCAATAAAGGTTTTTGGTATCGCCCAAAGCTTCTTTCAGCCCTTTTTGAATCACCGGATGATCCAGCTGATATTTCTCATTATCCACCAAATAACGCTTACTGATATCTTCAGGGATTTCACTTTCATCCCCGACCTGATCCGGGAAAATGAAATAATCAAGCTGGTATAGCTCGGCTTCCACCAACATCCAGGCTTCACGTTTTTCATCCGGTTTTAAACGGTCTTTTTCAAAAACTGCGGTTTCCTGTCCCCAGCTGTCTTTCTGAATCCTTTCCGGCTTACTGCTGTAAGATATTTTATTGATTTTTTGGGATGGCCGATCGACCGGAAGCGCAAAATAAGAAGTTGTACTCAGGGCATCACCGGGGCCAAAATTGGTAAATTCCTGAATAACGCGCACTTTGGCTTTACGCGGATTATAGGCACGGAATCCTTCATCATCACGCACTGTAAGCTGATAAATCATATCGCTTTGCGAGTCCACATTCCACAGCTTCGTTCCGTCCCATGCCATTCCACGCGGAAACGATCCGGGAGCAGGAATTATGTTGATCACCTTGCCATTTTCGGGTTCAATCATATAAATTTCATCGCTGATACGGTCTGAAACCCAGAGATAAGTGCCATCAAACGCGATGCCGCGCGGATCTCTTGCCGGTGCTTTAAAGGAGCGGATGGTTGTTCCGTCATCCGGATCGAACTGAACAATTTCGCGGCTGAGGTGATCGGTACACCAGAGATATTCACCATCCCAGCATAATCCGGTTATGGCCGCAACAGGCACATCCAGCACCCTGAGAATATTTCCGTTCTGAGGATCCAGTTGATATACTTTTCCGTTGAAATTTTCACTCAAGGGAAGCCCTCCTTTAATATCGGCACACCAGAGGTGCTGACCGTCCCAGGCCATTCCCGTTGGCCACCATGCAGGCGACGGAATTTCCCTGATCTGCTTCCCGTTTTCGGGATCGATGCAAAAAATTTTATCCGCTTTGCGATCGGCTACCCAAAGGTTTTGCCCGTCGAAGGTCATTCCGGTTGGCCATTTTCCCGGGCTTTTAAACGATTTCAGGATTTCTCCGGTATAGGAAAAGGAGCTGAGATAAATCATTAAAAAAATCAAACTGGTAATCAAAGACTTCATAGTAGTGGTTTTAAAAATTTCATATACGGAATATTAGGTCGCTAAAACTGAATTGGACAAATATATTAATTTTGCATCATCAAATATCTGCTTATGATCCCAAAAACCCTCATCATTGCTGTTGTTCTGATTGCATTTGTGGTTCTGGCCATGTCGATTGGCATTATTTTCAAAAGAGCCTTTCCCCGGCAGCAGGTAGGCAACAACAAAGCACTGAAGAAGAAAGGGATATTTTGCGCCAAGACACAGGATAAAATTGCCCGCCGAAATCTGGACAGCCCGACAAACAAGGAGCAATAATCAACGCATATTTTTGAGATAAAGCGGATGTTGGCGTGCTGCAGCCTCCAGTTCCGGGAAAAAGGCTTCAAAAGCTTCTTCGATTCCCGAATATTGCATTTCCAGAACCTCCACAGCATTTTCCATTCCGCTTTTAAAACGCGTTCTGCGCGACATGCCCAGGAACACCCGTTGCATTCCATGAAAATTGGCATAATTGTATAACCAGTTCCCGGAAACCATATAAGGCAGGATGTACTGTGTTTTTCCAGGAAGTTTTTCCAGACGCTTCAGGCAAAGCAGATAAACCTCCCGTGCATAATCCCAAAGCGGAACATCCGAATACAAATCCCATTTTTTCGCCAAAAAATGATCGTAGTAAATATCGAGCACAACACCCGAAAACTTATGGAAATGATCCCGGAGCTGCTGGCGCATTTGGCTGTTCATTTCGTGTTGATCAGTAAAATCATCAATAAAATGATGAAAGGCAATACCATCGGCATAAGCATTGGATAACATTTCTTGTTTTTTACCCTTTATGGCATCTGCGACAAAATTTCCCAGCAGGAAATCCGGGTTTGGAGGAGAGAGGTATAAATGTGCTAAAAAGTTCATATAAGTCTAATATTAGGCAAAAATACTTAAACCAATTATAAATAAGGAAAATTGGTCAGTCCATTATGCAGAAATAGATTAGTTTTGTTCCATCGAAACGTAAAAATAAATTAAAATATCCATCACATGCAAAAAATGGTTTTACTTGGGGACGAAGCCATAGCCCAGGGAGCTATTGATGCCGGTATGTCAGGCATTTATGCTTATCCGGGAACCCCATCTACTGAAATAACAGAATATGTGCAGCACTCGAAGGAAGCCCGCGAAAAAGGCATCCGTTCCAAATGGTCTGCAAATGAAAAAACAGCTATGGAAGCTGCCATCGGTATGTCTTATGCCGGCAAGCGCACCATGGTTTGTATGAAACATGTCGGGCTCAATGTTGCAGCCGATGCTTTTGTAAACTCTGCAATTACAGGTGCCAATGGCGGTATGATCGTTGTTGCTGCCGATGACCCGAGCATGCACTCCAGCCAAAACGAGCAGGATTCGCGCTTTTATGGGAAATTTGCTTTAATGCCCATTTTGGAGCCTTCGAACCAGCAGGAAGCCTATGATATGACCCACTACGGTTTTGAGCTTTCTGAAAAATTTGGCATGCCTGTCCTTATGCGCATCACCACCCGCCTGGCCCACAGCCGTGCCGGCGTTGCATGCAAAGACCAACTGCAACAAAACGAACTGAAACTCCCTTCAGACCTCAGGCAATTTGTTTTGCTTCCCGCCATCGCGCGTAAGCGGTACAATAAATTACTGACTACCCTGGACGCTTTTGTTGAAGATTCCGAATCATCAGCTTTCAACAAATATATTGATGGTGAAGACAAAAGCATGGGTATTCTGGCCTGTGGTTTGGCATACAACTATCTGATGGAAAATTATGAAGATGGAAAATGTCCTTTCCCCGTATTAAAGATTGGGCAATATCCACTTCCCAAGAAAGACATCACCCGCCTTGCCGACGAATGCGAAAAAATTCTCGTTCTCGAAGAAGGCATGCCGATAATCGAGGAGCTGATCAAAGGCTATCTCGGACGAGGCATCAATGTTATTGGCCGTTTAGACGGCACGCTCAAGCGCGATGGCGAGCTGAACCCAAACCTCGTTGCTGTTGCGCTGGGCAAAGAAGATACATACGGAATGGACATTCCGGACCTGGTTGTTGGCCGTCCGCCATCACTATGCCCCGGTTGCCCGCATATTGACTCTTACAAAGCGCTGAATGAAGCATTGGAAGAATATGGCAGTGGCCGTGTATTTTCCGATATCGGATGCTACACATTGGGTGCATTGCCCCCTTTTGAATCCATCAATTCATGTGTAGATATGGGCGCATCCATCACAATGGCCAAAGGTGCCGCTGATGCCGGCCTGGTGCCTGCTGTATCTGTAATTGGCGATTCAACTTTCACGCATTCCGGTATGACCGGCCTGCTCGATGCAGTTAACGATAAAGCGCCCATCACGGTGCTGATCCTCGACAATGCCACAACAGGAATGACCGGTGGCCAGGACTCCTCAGCTTATGGCCGAATTGAAAGCATCTGTAAAGGAATTGGTGTGGAAGAAGAACATATCCGCGTATTGAAACCATTGAAAAAATATCATGACGAAATGGTTAGTGTAATGAAGGAAGAGCTTGCATATCAAGGCGTTTCGGTAATTATCCCTCGAAGGGAATGTGTACAGACACTTAATAAACGCATGCGCGCCAAATTCAAAAACAAAAAGTAAACGCACGGATTTTTAGAATTAAAAGCAGAATACAATGAAAACTGATATCATATTAGCCGGCGTAGGCGGACAAGGAATCCTCACCATTGCAGCAACTATTGGTACTGCAGCAGTTGGCAGCAATCTTTTTGTGAAACAGGCCGAAGTGCACGGTATGAGCCAAAGGGGCGGTGATGTACAATCGCACCTGCGCCTTTCCGATAAAGAAATCTCATCCGACCTGATCGCTTTTGGTAAATGCGACATGATTATTTCGGTAGAGCCGATGGAATCATTGCGCTACCTGCCTTATCTCAATAAAGAAAACGGCTGGCTCATTACCAATACGCAGCCTTTTATCAATGTTACGAATTATCCGGACACGGATAAAGTGCTTGAGGAAGTTAAAAAAGTGAAAAACCACATTGCACTTGATGCTGAACAAATTGCAAAAGACATGGGCACAGCAAAAGCTGCAAATATTGTTATCCTGGGCGCTGCATCCCCTTTCCTCGGAATGGAATACGAAGCTCTGGAAAATGCTTTGCGCACAATTTTTGGCCGCAAAGGCGAAGATGTTGTAAACCTTAACCTGAAAGCATTAAAAGCCGGAAGGGACTTTGCGGACAACTACAGAAAATAAAAGGTAAAATACCTGATTTTAATATAGGGTGCGGGCTTATTCCCCACCCTTTTTTATTTGCCCGTACCGGCAATAAAAACTTACTTTTGCGTTTTTTTAAATCAGGATTAAGCCAGCCCCTTTATGAAGAAAAATAAACTCATCCGAGACAGTATCATCATCACGCTAATCTCAGTTTTCATCATCCTTTTATATTCTGTGTTGGATCCTGCGGAAAAAGAGGAAAGCGGTTTTACCGAAATCACAGAAGAAACAGAGCCGGAAGTGCACCCATTATATTTTGGGTTTATTAAAGACAGCTTTGATATTAAGCATGGCGAAGTAGGCAAAAACCAATATCTGGCAGAAATCCTATTGGCGCAGGATGTGGATTACGCTACAATTGACCGCATTGCGCGCAAATCGCGCGACACTTTTGACGTGCGCAAAATCAGGCGCGGACAGCCCTGGCATATTTTAAAAAGCAAAGACAGCCTGCAACAAGCCCAATATTTTATTTATGAAATTGATGCTGTAGATTATGCCGTTTTTGAACTTAAGGATTCGCTCGATATCTATCTGGGCAGCAGAGAAGTCATTACAACAACCGACACCGTTTCCGGTATCATTGAAAGTTCATTATGGAATGCCATGGCCGGACAGGGACAGGATCCCTTTCTTGCGGTCAAATTATCGGAAGTGTACCAATGGGCCATCGACTTTTTTGGCATACAGAAAGGCGATTGGTACAAAGTTATTTATGAACAGAAATACATAGATACGCTCAATATCGGAAGTGGGCGGATTTTGGCGTCGGCCTTTGGCCATGCCGATGATGTTTATTACGCCTTTTGGTATGAGCAGGACAGTTTGGGCGGCGATTATTTCGATGAAGAAGCCAACAGCCTAAGGCGTACATTCCTAAAAGCGCCACTACGCTACAGCAGGATTAGTTCGCACTTTTCCAACAGCCGGATGCATCCGGTTTTGAAAATCCGCAGGCCGCATCATGGTATTGATTATGCAGCGCCCCTGGGAACGCCGGTATATTCTATTGGCGATGGCGTAATTATCAAAAAAGCCTATCAAAAAGGTGGCGGTGGCCGATATCTGAAAATCAAGCACAACAGTGTTTACACAACGGTTTATATGCACCTGAACGGATATGCCAAAGGCATCAAAAGCGGCAAAAGGGTAAAACAGGGAGAGCTAATCGGTTATGTAGGTTCTTCCGGACTGGCCACCGGCCCGCATCTTGATTTCCGTGTTTACAGAAACGGCAGCCCCATCGATCCTTTAAAAATGAAATCACCTCCGGCCAAACCCGTTGATTCGAGCCATCAGGAGGCGTATTATAAGTTTATTGAAGAAATTATGCCTCTGCTGGAGCAGGATGTTAAATTGGATTCAGATTCCCTGAAAACAGATTAATGCAAATTTTTTTTATCTACGAAGAAATCTGAATATTAAGTAGTTAGATGCTTGTTGCGCTCTTCACCTTTTTCTTCGCATCATCTACTGAATCGCTATCGATATCAAAATCACCGATCCCAATAAAAATGGCTGGCGCAATTACAGAAACCGGTTGGCAGAGATATGATTTGCTACATTCTTCACCGGAGATGATGGTTTTCCCGGTGAATGTATTGATCAAATAAAGGAGCACACTAATCAAAAAAGCGCCTTTTATGAGGCCAAAGACCAGCCCAAGAATTTTATTCACAGCACCTAAAGCTACGGCTTCCGCAATTTTTTCGACAATTTTTCCTATCAGGTGAACCACAATGATCACGATCAGAAATGTAACTACAAATGCGATAATTTTCAGCACACCTTCATCGAAATCGAGGTGCTGCGACAAAAGTGACTGTGCGTAGCCCGAAAAATAAACGGCGCCGTAAATTCCAAGCACCAGGGCCACAAGGGAGGCAACTTCCACAATCAATCCTTTGATAAAGCCACGGTATGCAAAAAATGCCAATGGCAAAGCGATGAACAGGTCAATGTAACTGAAACTCATATTTTTCTCTTTTTTAATCGTCTTGTCAGTTCTGTTGAAAAAATAAAATCCTGCAATTCCGGATTATCGGTTGTAAGTACATCCTCATTTGATCCCTGCCACCATAATTCGCCTTTATAAATGTACGCAATCCGTTCGCCGATTTCCAGTACAGAATTCATATCGTGGGTGTTGATTACGGTTGTGATTCCGTATTCATGGGTAATTTCGCTGATCAGTTTATCAATTACTCCGGCTGTGTGCGGATCCAGGCCACTGTTGGGTTCATCGCAGAAAAGGTATTTGGGGTTCATGGAAATAGCCCGTGCAATAGCGACACGCTTCACCATTCCTCCGCTCAATTCAGAGGGCATCCGTTTATTCACGCCATCAAGGTTTACACGGCCGAGGCAGAAATCAACCCTTTCACGTTTCTTTTCCAGCTCCCAATCCGTGAACATATTAAGCGGGAACATCACATTTTCCTCTACCGTGAGCGAATCAAAAAGCGCCCCTCCCTGAAAAAGCATCCCAATTTCTTTGCGGATTGCTTTTTTCTGATCAAAGCTCATCGCGGAAAAATTCCTGTCGTTATAATAAATTGCTCCCGAATCGGTTTTATGCAATCCCACGAGGCTTTTCATTAAAACCGTTTTCCCGCTGCCACTCTGGCCGATAATCAGGTTTGTTACACCCGGCTCGAAGGAAACCGAAACATTCTTTAAAACCGCTTTCCCATCGAAGGATTTATTTATGTTTTTGGCTTCAATCATGAGAGCAGGAGTTGGGTCAGGATCAGGTTAAACAAAATAATCCAGATGCTGCTGTGCACAACGGCTTTAGTACTGGCAGCACCCACTTCGAGGGCTCCGCCTTTCACCAGAAAACCACTGTATCCCGATACGGAACCAATGATAAAAGCAAAGACCGCTGTTTTAATCAGCATATAAAAAACAGTATATCCCTCAAAGGCAAAGCGAATCCCCAGGATATAATCTTCCGGGGAAAAAAGGCTTGTCAGCATGGCAACGAGATATCCGCCGGCAAGGCTAAAAAACACACTGAAAACAATCAATATCGGGTTGATAAAAACCAATGCCACAATTTTGGGAAGGATTAAATAAGATGCCGGGTTAATCCCCATAATTTCAAGTGCATCAATTTGTTCTGTAACGCGCATGGTGCCAATTTCTGATGCAATGCGTGATCCTACTTTTCCGGCAAGGATCAGGCTGATAACCGTTGGCGAAAATTCCAGAATAACGGACTGACGCGCCGTAAAGCCGATCATAGAAGCCGGAATCAGCGGCGAATCAATATTATAGGCGGTTTGGATGGTCACAATTGCGCCCATAAAAACGGAGATTACGGCAACAATTCCCAGGGAATCAATGCCAAAATGCTGCACTTCGCTAAAAAACTGTTTGCGGAAAACGCTCCATTTTTCCGGTTTTCGCAAAACAGAAAGCAGAAGCAAGATATAACTTCCGATGTAGGAAAACAGTGCCATAATCCTTTTTTGTTTTGTGCTAAAGTACAAATTTTAGCGAAAGGCTGGCAGGATGTAAGGAATTAAAAAATTATTGGAAATCGGTCAGATTACCTCAACAGCAATTCCTTCCGAGGCACTTACCAAAGGTTCAACAACAATTAAAGTACCTTCAGGGAGGCCGCTGAAAACTACGGTTTCGTTATTAACCTGCTTGATATCAATGCGTTTTTTGGTTAAACGTCCATCATCCACAATAAATACTTCATCGTGGTTAAACACAGAGTTCCGGGGAATTTCCATACTGTTTTCGATATCCTGCCCCGGAAAAACAGCACGGAGATACTGCCCTTCGTATAATGGCGCCGAAGAACGCGGGCTGATGCGGATAAAAACCGGAATAGACTGTGTATTGGGATCGACGAAATCTGCTTTTCGCACTAAAGTTCCCGGCCAGTTTTGGGTACGGTTCTCGCTCATCACAATAATCTGCTCCCCTTTATTCACCGATTCGGCATTATCAATTTCAACCGGCACTTCCAGTTCATAAATATCCGTACGGATTATTCCTGCAATTTTGCTGCCCGGATTAGCGATTGCGCCCACTTCGAGCACAACGTCCGTATAGCTTCCGTTAAAAGGCGCAAAAACCTGATATTTCTTCATGCGGATTTCCTCACCCGTAATGGAATAATAATCGCTCAGTATATTCCGGCTGGCAAGAAAAGTTTTCTCTTTCCTGTCGCTGATCGCAGGCAGCTCGGGCAGGGGCTTCTTGATGTCCACAGCCATAAAAAAGTCGTTCCATTTATCAAAGCTCTCCGGGAAATCAATTTTAAAATCCGGTAAGATATTGGCCAAACTGGTTAAAAACCGGCTTTTGCTGGCATGCAGGGCCTGTTCCACATCATCATCATAGATGCGAAACAATAAATCTCCTTTACTGAATTTCTCTCCTTTTTTCAGCGGCACGGTTCCTTCCAGAATCCTGCCCTGAACCTCAGCTGCAAGATTATATGTTTCTGAGCTCAAAAGACGCCCGGAAACTTCAATTTCATTGCGCACTGTACTGTATTCAACCGGAACGGCTTTTACATAGCGCTTTTGCGCCTTGACCATCCCTTTTTCAGGCTCCTTTTTCATACCCATAAAAAGATATGCGATTGCCGCAGATGCCGCCAATAAAACCAATACCAGTAAAACAGTTTTTAAATTACGTCCCATGTCGATTAATTCTTTTGCACAAAAATAGAGTAAATACAAAATCAAAACAACTCAGATACTTAAAGGTTTTAAAATCAATAACTACAATTAATTGGGATTATAAATAATTATGTATTCGCTTGAAAATCCGTATTTTTGCCGCATGTTTGAAGACAGATCAAAAAAAGCCAAACGCACTGAAATATCGGAGCTTGGAGAATTTGGCCTGATTAAGGCCCTTACGAAGAATCTCAAATCGCGCAATAAAAACACCATAAAAGGAGTGGGTGATGATGCGGCAATACTGAACCATTCGGGTTTCAAGACTCTGGTCAGCACTGAACTTTTTACCGAAAAAGTACATTTCGACCTCACCTATACGCCTTTGAGGCATTTGGGATATAAAACTGTTGTGGCAGCCATTGCCGATATTTATGCCATGAACGGCACACCCGATTCTGTTCTTATCGGCCTGGGCCTTTCCAACCGCTTCAGCCTGGAAGCCATTGAAGAGCTGTATCAAGGCATTGAAATGGCCTGCGAACGCTATGGCGTTGACCTCAATGGCGGCGACATCTCATCTTCAGCTATTGGACTGGCAATCAGCGTAACGGCAACAGGAACAGCAAAGGAAAACCAGCTAACTTACCGTCAGAATGCAAGCCAAAACGACATAATTATGGCAACGGGCAATTTTGGCGCTGCTTATCTTGGGCTTTTGCTGCTTGAGAGGGAAAAACAGGTTTTTAAAGCCAACCCCAATATGCAACCAGAGCTGGGGCCATTTGACTATCTTTTGGAACGCCAGCTAAAACCCGAACTTCCTGTGAAAATCCTGGAAGAAATCCGTGAAATGGGAGTTGTTCCCACATCCATGATTGATGTGAGCGACGGGCTGGCATCCGACCTGATGCAGATTTGCAATGAAAGCAATTGCGGCTGCCATCTCTACGAAAACAGGATCTCGATTGATGAGCAAAGCTTTAAACTCGCAGAAGAATTCAAAATCAACCCGGTAACAGCCGCGCTCAATGGTGGTGAGGACTTTGAATTTCTAATGACTATAAAACCTTCTGATTACGAAAAGATCAAGGACATTCAGGGCTTGAACAGCATTGGGCATATTACCGCCGAAGGATCATCCTGCGCCATGGTTACTTCCGATGACCGACTAATTGAACTTAGCGCTCCCGGCTGGGTGAAGCAATACGAAAAGGATGATGCATGAGCCTGAGCGAAAAATCCGAAATACTTCAGCAGAAAATCAAAAACCTGCCCGGAAAACCCGGTGTTTATCAGTATTTCGATAAAGAAGGCACGATCATTTATGTCGGAAAAGCGAAAAACCTGAAAAAACGGGTTTCCAGCTATTTCACAGGCGACCGTAATGCCAGCGGCAAAGTCAAAATGCTGGTACGCAGGATTATGGATCTGCACGTTATTGTGGTTGATTCAGAAACAGATGCCCTTTTGCTGGAAAACAACCTCATCAAGAAGCATCAGCCAAAATACAATATCCAGCTCAAGGATGACAAGACTTACCCCTGGATCTGCATCAAGAAAGAACCTTTTCCTCGGATATTTTCAACACGCAATGTAATACGCGATGGTTCTGATTATTACGGCCCTTATGCTTCGGGAAAGATGATGAACACCCTGCTAGAGCTTGTCAGGCAGCTTTATCCTTTGCGAAATTGCAAGCTTCGCCTGGACCAACTGAATATTGCTGCCGGCAAATTTAAAGTCTGCCTGGAATATCATATCGGCAACTGCCTGGCGCCCTGCATTGGAAAACAAAGCCAATCGGATTATCTGGAAAATATCGAGCAAATTCGCCACATCATCAAAGGAAATATCAGCCAGGTATTGCGGCAGCTCAAAAACCTGATGCAGGAATTTGCTGCCAATATGGATTTTGAAAAAGCACAGGGCATTAAAGACAAAATTGAAATCCTTGAACGCTACCAGTCCAGATCAACGGTGGTAAGCCCGGGCATTCACGATGCCGATGTTTTCAGTATTCTGGAAGAGGGCAACGAAGCCTTCGTGAACTACCTGAAAATTATTGATGGCGCAATTGTGCAGGCACATACAGTGGAGCTGAAAAAGAAACTGGACGAAGACAAAGAAAGCCTGCTGTTGCATGCCATGCTCGACATCAGGGAGAAACTCCACAGCACGGCAGAAGAAATTATCCTGCCCTTCCTTCCTGACGATCAGCTGCCCGGCGCAAGATATACCTTGCCAAAAATCGGCGATAAAAAGCACCTTCTGGAACTTTCTGAGCGCAACCTGAAATATTATAAACTGGAAAAAGACAAACAGCGCTCTTTGGTTGATCCGGAACGGCACAGCTGCCGTATTTTGGAACGCCTGCAAAAAGACCTGCGGATGAATGTGCTTCCCAAACAAATCGAATGTTTCGACAACTCCAATTTTCAAGGAGCTTATCCCGTTGCGGCAATGGTGATGTTCAAGGATGCCAAACCTTATAAAAAAGGCTACCGCCATTATCTCATCAAAGAAGTTGAAGGCCCCAACGATTTTGCCAGTATGGAGGAAGTTATTTACCGCCGTTACAAAAGGCTTCTCGACGAAGAAAAAGAGCTGCCACAGCTCATTATAGTTGATGGGGGAAAAGGACAGCTCAGTGCCGCAGTAAAAAGTTTAGACAAACTGGGTTTGCGGGGAAAAATTACCATTATAGGTATTGCTAAAAGGCTGGAAGAGATATATTTCCCCGGCGATTCCATCCCATTATATATCGACAAGGCTTCGGAAAGCCTGCGCACAATACAGTTTCTTCGGGATGAGGCACACCGTTTCGGGATTACCCATCACCGATCGCGGCGCGATAAAGGCACCTTAAAAACCGAACTGACTTCGATTAAAGGAATCGGGGCTCAAACAGCAGAACTACTACTGAAAAAATTCCGGTCTGTAAAAAAAATTCGTGAAGCATCCGAACAGGAAATTGCGGCAGTGAGTGGGCCTGCAAAAGCACGCATAATCAGGGAACATTTTAAAAAGAAAGAAGCATAAAGGAATTGCCCGGAATAAACGGACAATTCCAATTTTATGATAAAAACTGCTTAACGCAATGTAAACTTAATGGGCATATTATAGCGCACCCTTACTGCTTTGCCCCATTGTTTGCCAGGGTTCCATTTCGGCATCATTTTTACAACACGCACGGCCTCTGCATCACAGCCGCCGCCAATACCGCGCTCGACACTAACATTAGTAATGCTTCCGTCTTTTTCCACGACAAATGATAAATGCACAGTTCCCTGTATTTGTCTTTCACGAGCCAATTGGGGATAACGGATATTTGCTCTTAGAAAACGAACCCTCTCATTCTCTCCTCCGGGATATGACGGGTAATTCTGGACAAATATATGTGGCTCATCCTCAATGATTTCCTCATCTTCAGGATCAAGTTCAGGAAAATAATATTCGTTTTCATCTTCTTCATTAAAGCCTGCATCAACTATTATAAAGTCATCCGGTTCGATGTCGTTGGTCACTATCTGAAGTATTGTTGTTCTTGTTGGGGGTTTAGGAAGAGGAGTTTTTTTTAAGTGCTTTGTAATTTGAACCAATTCTTCGGGAATATCTTCCACAATTCGCTCGCCCTGAGGGATCAAAGACAGTTCATAGCTTTTCCATTCAAAACCTAAAAGGCTTAAACTGAGGGCGAGAATAAGACCCATTTGAAAAAAAAGCAATCTCTTTCTTTCCAGATTTGCTTTTGGTGATTTCTTAATTTCCATGATACACTAATTTATGTGGTTAATACAAGAAATTTTACAAAAACCAGGCCGCAATTTCTTATAACCCGTCGGGTTTAGAAAATAATTTACAGAATTTTAAATGAGGGAGCAGTATAAGTAAAACCTTTATTAACAGTGTGTACCGGAGGAATATTTCCTAAAACTGAAAAGGCCCGTTTGCTTTTGACAAACAGGCCTGCTTCATACATAAAATATTGTTACTAACCCTGTAACGTAAATTTAATCGGCATGTTAAACTGTACACGAACGGGTTTACCACGTTGTTTACCGGCATTCCATTTCGGCATCATTTTAATAACGCGGACAGCTTCTTCATCGCAACCTCCGCCGATACCACGAAGTACCCGAACGTCAGTTACATTTCCGTCGGTTTCCACAACGAAAGTCACATAAACAGTACCTTGGATTTGGCTTTCACGAGCCATTTGAGGATACTTAATGTTTTTCTGGAGGAATTTGATGCGTTCGACTTCTCCACCTGGGAAACCGGGCATGGTTTCAACAACGGTGAAAATTTCTTCTTCAACGATTTCCTCTTCTTCCTCTACCTCAATAGGAATGTACTCTTCAACTTCCATATCCTCATCGGCTTCGGCATCGATGATGATGTCGTCTTCAACTTCTACATCATCTTCAACAATTTTCAGGATTGTAGTCTGTGGTGGAGGTTTTGGTGCCGGAGGCTTAACTTCCTGTTTCGTAATCTGGACAAGCTCTTCGGGAATATCTTCCACAACGCGCTCTACCATTTCAAGCTCGATTTTGTCGTAGCTTTTGTATTCGAAACTTAAAAGAACCAAACCCAGGGCCACGACCAAACCCAACTGGATAAAGATTGTTCTCTTAGTCTCCAGATTAGCTTTTGGTGATTTTTTAACTTCCATGGCTTGGATTAATTTATTGATTAACTTTAAAAATATCTGCAAAAATCAGGCCGCCTTTAAGCAGCAATTAAAATTCAGCCCAAAAATATAACAAATGCCTTAGGTTTGCAAAAAACTTTTGAAAACTATTTGTGCTTACAGCGGAATTTTTTAAAATCAAATGCTTTTCAAAAATTCAAAGGTCTTTGTTTCAGGCAAAAAAATTCAGCCCTGATTTATCAAAAACAGGGCCAAACAATGACATTATTCTGCGATATGGGCTTTATAAGCTTCAGCATCAAGAAGATCATCCAACTCATCAGGATTGGAAAGCTTAATTTTCACAATCCAGCCTCCTTCGTATGGGTCTGAGTTGATCACTTCTTCATTTCCTTCAAGCTCTTCGTTAAACTCGATGATCTCTCCGGAAGCAGGAAGGAAAACGTCTTCAACAGTTTTTACTGCTTCGATAGAACCAAATGATTCACCTTTTTCGATAGTCTCTCCTACGGAATCCGCTGCATCAACAAAAACGATGTCACCTAACTGGCTCTGAGCAAAATCAGTGATACCCACAATTGCCAAGTCGCCATCAACTTTGATCCATTCATGATTTTTTGTGTACTTAAGACCTTCTATAACTTTCATTTCTAATGAATTTTTTTGATTGTGATAATAGTTTATATGCAAATGTACGCTTTATTTCAAAAGTTGGTTCATCCGGAAAAAAGTTGATGAGCCCTTCTCTTTTCCATTCAATGAATTATCATCATAACTAAATAATAATCAACATATTATTTCATTTTCTAAATCCGGTATAAATAATCCCAAAAATACTCCGCTTATTCCGATAAAGTAAACCTCATACTAATTCCGCCTTTGGTTGTTGAGTTACTGTATTGGTTGGAAACATATGGGTTATTGATAATCTTATCAAAGAAGAAACGGATATTGAATTGCTGGCTGATCATATAATCGGCAGAGAAATTGATGCTAACAACCTCCTGGCCGGAGCTAATCTGGTCTTCACCGGTATCAATCCTCCTCAGGATTGTTTTATTTTTCCTTACCGAGATATCCGCTTTCAGGTTCAGGTCGCTTTTCAGGCGTTTGCCACGGCTGCCACCCATTGATTTGAACACAAGCGGCACTTCCTGGAAACGATATCCCATACCAATAACGAATTCATCGCTACTTACTTCGGTAAGCTGATTGTTCACAAAACTCAGGGAAAGGTTACGCGATTTCTTGAATTCCAGCTTTGACATCAGGCTGTTTTTCCAGGTCATGTCGATTCCGAAAATCGGGGCAAACTGCTCTGTCATCGTAATCTGTCCAATTTCATATTGAGAGATGAAATTATTTGCATCGTCCTGTGCTGCTGGGTGTCCATCTTCGCCTTTAAAAAGGATATTGGACACATAACTGCCTACATTATAAGTGGACCGATAAGAATGAGATATTGTGAAATTCTTAAAATATTGTTTAAAGAAGTCGTATTTGGTAAGCCCTTTATAGGTGATACGCCAGTTCGGAAGCGGGATCGTCGGGAATTCATTCAGGCTGACCGATTCAGGGCTTTTCCCGGTATAGGCTGCGAGGAAGGCGTAATGCAACACTTCCTGCTGTCCGGGGCCATAACCTTCCGGGTATCCCGTACTATCCACAATACGACCGGTCCAGTTTGGATTTTCGTAGGCCAAACGGAAAGCCACATCCTGACGATAATCGCGTAAGTTGTTATAGGCTTCGGAATTGTTTTCATCATCAGGCCCCATAAATGAAGTGGGGAGCATAAATGTTGAAATACTGAAACTACCTCGTGTCATTGGCGAAAAACTACCAAAGGTTCCATCCTGATATTTAAAATATTCGGAATAATTTTCACTGTAGGTACGTGTTGCATTCAATTCAATGCGTAAATCACGAATGGGTTCGATGGTTAAGCGGGCATTCAGATTGGTGGTATATTTGGTCATATACTGTGTGTTGAATGCTGAGTCAACTGTTATCCATCCGTTTTCAACTGCTGTCCAGCGAATATCTTCCTGGCTACCAAAAACAAAGGGCAATCCCGGAGCCAATGAACCGGAAGTGCTGTTTCCTAAAATGTTAGGTTCGGGCAGGAAACCGGGCAAAAATGTCCCATTGGTTTCCGAATATGTTAAGCTACCATCTTTTACCATCATCATAAGCTTCAGCACATTATCTGCAACCAGCTTAAAATAGTTCACTTTATCTTTATCGTCGGCAGTATCCTGCTCTTTCTTTTGCTGACGTTGTGGCGGGCCACCCATTCCGCCCGGTCCGCGTCGGTCGGATGAACGGGAGCTGTTCAGTTTTTTCAGATAAGGTATTTTATTATATAATTTGGTGAGGCGAGCGTTGGCATTGATTTGCTTGGTATTGGCGTTTTCAATGCTGTTTCCCATTGCTTCCTGAATGGATTTCGGGCTGGCAGTCCAGGTATAATCTGCCTGATAACGTGCCGTGGCATTTATCCAGTCCAATATCGGTATGTTATCCAGTGGCACACGGTAATTAAGGCTGGTCGTTTGGTAATAACGGTCCATTGTTCCTCCACTCAGAAGCTGGTCATTGACCCGTTCTCTTTTTTCAGCAGCTGTATATCCATAATCATCACTATCACGGCTACCGGGCAACTCGTCAATAAAGGCATCCGCCATCGCTTTGAAATCCAGTTTCAGACTTTTGGCCAGATCCCATTTCAAATCGTAGGTCCGGTTCCAGGTATAGGATTTCATATAGGTAGGCTGGATGATGATATCTGCCTGTGTTTTATTGCGCAATTTCTTCTCCACATACTCCCGGTTCAAATCCGTGCGGAAGCTGAACATCTTGGGCAGATAATAAAAGTTGAATTCTTTGATAAGCTTCAAATAGCTTTTGTTCAGAAATTTAACTTTATCAAAGGGTTTAACCTCCTTAGGTTTATTGGTGAAGTTATAACCCAGGCCGCCCCGGTACACGGTACGGTTATCGAATTCAATATCAGGGTTATGCGCTGTTGTTTTTGAGTAGGAATAAGAAACGTCAAAGTTTTCAATATCGTAAACGCGCTGTTTTTGGTTTGTTCCAACCCGTTCTTTGCGTACGTTCATAAAGTTCACATTGAACCGGCGCACAACATCCTGAGTAAGGTCGCGCACACTGTCTTTGGCCTGATCGGACGTATAGGTGTCAAGGTCATCTTCCAGCTTAATATCGGGGTCGAGCGGATTATATTCCGGCGAACTGATTGCATGGCTCATATCAAAGTGCATCGGGATACGCAGTCCCCATTCTTCGGGGAAGAAGCGGCCCAATTGCATATTGGTTGCAAAATCGATACTGGTTTTGGTATCCATTTGGCGCTCATTCACTTTTTGTTCAATGGCTCCAAAACCTGGCGTACTGTGCGCCCCGCTTATCTGGATATTACCAATATCGGCCAGATCGCTTCGAACCCGTGCCACTGCAGCCCATCCGCTTTTGTTCACGAAATCGGTCAAACGCAGTTCATCTACCCAAATGATTGCACTGCGCGGGCTGCCATTGTCCAAATCCAATGCGCTTTGCTTTTTCGGATTACGCACACCGATCATAATGGACATTACATCGCTGATGCTCGGGGAACCAACAACCGTAATTTTGTTTTTCCCATCAAAAACGATATATTCAGTGCTTAAGGTTAGGGTTGAACCCGTTTGCCGCATATCTGTATTCCGCATGATTTTGGCATCCACAAGTTTTTGCAGTTCAACATCAAAGCGGTTTGCTTCCGGCCAAATAGCTTCATCGTCGGTACGCGATGTGTACCAGGGCGTAAATTCCAGCGGGATTTCGTATTCGTAGTAGTTTTGGGTAAAATCCGATCCCAAACGCAGGAATATGGTAAGGTCGCCGGTTTCATTGGGATTGTTCAAATCGACATCTTCCGCATGCACAAACATTTTCAGGCGTTCGTACTGACGGAAATCGAAATCCGTATTTTTATATACAGCACGTGCATCCCCATCAAGCAGGTCTTTAATTTCCAAAGACATGGACTGCTCGTTAAGTCGTGTAAAATTGGTTGTACCATAATTAATTTCACGCTCAATTCCGGGAGGGATTACATAAGGAACCGGTTCCCTGTAGCCATTTTCTTCAATATTTACCGTAGAAAGAACCAGGCGGGTTTCGCTTTGGTCGTCAAGCGGAATATATTCGCCCGGGGCCAAAAGATCGTAATCGTAACGACGCCAGGTAGAGCGCACCAGCTCCAGAGTTGCAAAGCGACAAACAATTTCTTCGCTAAACCCTTTGAAGAACATACGCATAAAACG
This sequence comes from Bacteroidales bacterium, assembly GCA_963662905.2. Taxonomy (GTDB): domain Bacteria; phylum Bacteroidota; class Bacteroidia; order Bacteroidales; family WRLA01. The sequence goes on from CAXXFD010000001.1 coordinate 565,833, forward strand.
AATGGATTTAAAGTCGCTGATATCGCCAACTACCGCATCGGGGCGTTTGATCGGAATTTTGAACTGATACCATTTAACGCTTCCTTTATCGCCATTTTGAAGCGGGATGCCGTTGGCTTCATATATGTCTGATATATAATTTTCTCCAATATTCATCATCTCAGGACGCAGGTCCACATGATACTGGAAATAGCGTTCGTCTTCGGAGAGGGTATTGTCTTTATTAATATCTTCTACGTTTGGATTTGGAGTAGAAGACGTTGGATAGGCTTCGTTGGACTGCTCGGCTGCCGGAGAGTTACCTTCGGTTCCGTTATAGTTTTTATAACGTTCGAGCACGCTGCTGTAGAGCGGGTCGTTGTCATAATCGGTTCCGCGGAAGTAGTGGTAGTTATCTGCCGAGGGGTCGGTTCCTGCCTGCACATATGCCGGAGAACCAACGCCATAGAGCCCTGCAATACGGCCAAGATAACCGGCTTCAAAGAAAGTGCGTTCATCTTCATCGCGCAAACCGTCATAACCCACATCCTGCCATGGCCTCGAATCAGGATTGTTATCAAAGGCATCAACCAGGTTTTGCTTGTTTGGAACGCGCCCCCAGATGGTTGTATCCACATTTTCGACTACATCACTCACGGGCAGGCCATTCTCAAAAGCTTTACGGGAGTCGCGCAGGATATCTTCAGAAACATCACCCAGGTTGAAATAAAGCTCACCACCGGAATGATTTTCCTTATCGGCAAAAGGATCCATCAGCCAAAATTCGATGTACTCCACATTGGTTGCTTCAAAATCGGAAGATTCGATGCGGCGCATGATACCGCCCCAACGTGTTTCCGGATCTTTCAGGGATCCATTTTCATCCAAACCACGTGAAATACCACTTGCGCCCTCAACATCATAGTTATAGGGACCGCGTTCGGATGGATAATAAGCCATGTTCAAAACGGCAATATTGGTAGGTGTTCCGTTGGGAATTTCTTTATTTGGGAACACTTCGGTTTCGAGCACCTGGCGCACCTCATTTTTACTCAACTCGTCATTATCGACATTGGGCGGCACCAAAGTACCGTTTCTGTCGTAGAAAAGGGGATCGATGATATACCAGGCAAGTTTGGACCGGTTATAACCATACTCCAGCCCTGTGCCGATAGCAGCCTCGGGAAATTCTCCGCTACGGGTCTGGCCTTGCGGTGTACTGGCCAAAAACCAGTTAACGGTACTCTTCAGGTCAATTGTTGATTTAGTTCCTTCAAAATCATCAATATAACTGGTTCCTGAAGAACCAATTACGGATGGATGACCTGGAATAAAATGAGCAAATTCACCATCGATGGTAACTTTTGAAGGCATTTTGGTTTCAATGCCGGGCAGCTTATCAATCAGTTTTGTGATTAATCGTGATTCATCATTATATTGAAAATCAACACCCCAAATTGTATTGGAGATTGGGTCGTCGCCAAGGTTTGTTTTTTGGGTCAGTGGCCGCTCATGAAGGTTAATAATCGTGGCACCAAGGTTCAGTCGTTCGTTTACTTTATGGTCAATATGCATCCCCATGTATCGTTTTGACTGGATACTGAACATATTGTTGCTTTCCATGGAGATATTGATCGGTGTGCCGGAATTAAGGATACCTTCATTAATGATGCGCACACGACCCAAAGTATAATCCACGGTATAATCCACATTTTCGGTAAGCGCGATACCGCCGGCGGTAACTTTTACCGAACCTTGCGGCACGTTCAGTGCATTCAGGCTTATTTCACTTCCTGATGATGATTTGTAATAGCCGTCGAGGTAGAATTTATTTTTATCCGGATATTGCTGTGCATCGGTTTTGGTCATTGTATAAAGCGAATCGTAACAATACTTGTCCGCAATACGGTCATCCGCTATGGAATCCCTCAGATCCTGGCCAAAAGGTTCAAGAACGGGGAAATAAATCCGACCGTTACTCGATTGGATCGTACCACCTGATAGGGCGGCATTATCAATAAAATCAAAGATTCCATCCGGTGGCGGGTTAAGCTGCGGATCCAGTTTGTCCAGACCCATCACCTGAATCAGTGGTTTCCCTTCAATTTTTCCTTCGGAAAGATATCCTGTAGGTACGCCATTATCGCTGCCGCTGAAAACAATATTCAAAATAAAATCTTCTCTGTTTACCTGGTAGGCACGCAGGGAATAAACGTTCTTCATCATTAGGTTCCACATAGGAACCCTTGTGTTGATGGCTGTACTTTTCAGTAATTTTACGATCAGGCACTGCGGGTCATTAATGCCTGCATCCGAAAATTCACCCACCTGATAAACCGCAGTGTCGCCAACCACAGTATATTGATAGGCAACAGCAAGGGTTTGATCCGGATTTAATGTAGTGTTTAATGAAATAAAACCCAATTTGGAGTTAAAGGAGTACTCTGATGCAGCAAGTTTTCTTGCACTTTCCACCTTCTCGAAATCAAGTCCGGCAACAAAGTTCAACGGAGGGGATTTCAGATAATTCGAAACCTCATTAATATTTCGTACCGTAGTGATATTAAGCTTTTTTAGAAGGTTGTTGGCATCGTTATCAGGATATGCCGGCATACCCTGTGTAGGATAAATAATATTTTTACGGTAGGGCGTTTTTTCGCCAAGATCCTGGAATGCAACGATATTCCTGTTATCGGTAACGGCAGGGCCGATATTGGTTACCCAAACTTCAATTTTTGTAATACTGATATTTGAGTTGATGATTGGCAACCTGCTAAGCCCTTCATTATAATGGTTGCGGTAATACTGCGCCAGGAAAAAGTGCCTGTTTTCTTCGTACTGGTCGGCACGGATATTAAATGTATTGGTTTGTGCTCCCCCTTCAACGGTTATCGATTTGCTTTCGCTTTCCTGCTTGGAGAACACAGCTGTAACTGTTGTCCGCCCAAACTGCAGCTTTGTTTTGATACCAAAAAGGCTCTGGCTGCCTTGGATAAGTGTGCTGTTCAATGGAAGGGTAACATCGCCCGCTTCGATCAGCTTGATAATTTCATCTTCATCGCCTTCATACTTCAACTGAACTTTATTATCAAAATTAAAGGATGATTCGGTATTGTAATTGGCTTTAAACTCGATTTTATCGCCGATTTTGGCAATTACATTCATTTGGATTTTCTGTTGAAAATCAAAATTCAATGTTTGCCTCTGTCTCACATTAATTGTTGGGTCGTCGCGGCGGTTTCCGGTAACGCCAAAAATCAGTTCGGCAGAACCTTGCGGACGGATATCGATAGTATTTGACCCAAAAATACGGTCAAAAGCTTCCCCTCCTATATAGATATCGGGGATGATGCCTGTCCGTCCACCTGCAGCCGAAGCCATAGAGCGCTCTTTCCAATACGATCTCAGCGAATTTTTCAGGTCATAGCCAAGATATTCGTTCAGATCCATATACTTTGCCGGACGGTAGTCCAGGTTTCCGATTTTCCTTTTCACCTCATATTCACCCGTTTGCGGATTAAATTCCACCTCAGTAGTGATATTTGAAGGATCGCTAAAATATAATGGGCTTGATTCGGGGATTTTCCTGCTGTCTATGCCGCCCTCCCGTGGAATTGGATAGCGTAATTTCAATGAGTCGGGGATTGTATCCGGCGGACTGTTTAAAACAAATCCATTAGAGGCCGAAACCTGTAATTGAAATCCGGTAACAATCAAAATAAGAAATATCCAGCGTGTATAGTGTGTTGAATTTTTCAATGTTGTAACGATGGCTTTGGTTAATTACAATATTTTCAAAGCATTCTTAATCAGGTCTTCTACCTTTAATGTTTGATTCGATGCGCTTAAAACTTTATCGATGGCCTTTTCTGCCGCTGATTTTGGGAAACCCAAAACAATTAATCCTTGTAACGCTTCATCGCGCCCTGTATTGTCTTTAAGAAGTACTTTTTCACCCGTTGGCAGCACATCTTTTCCTAATTTATCTTTAAGATCGAGAATAATCCTTTGGGCTGTTTTTGCTCCGATCCCTTTTACGCGTTTCAATGCATTTGCGTCTTCACGAACAATAGACTGATACACTTCGTCCGGGCTCATTGAAGACAAAATAATGCGGGCAGTATTAACGCCAACGCCATTTACGGTAATAAGACTGCGGAAAAGGCCGCGCTCCCTTTCTTCAAAAAAACCGTACAGCATCATAGCATCTTCCCGTACAACGAGATGCGTGAGCAGACGGCATTTCTCCTGGTCTTTAATTTGGGCAAAAGTGTTCAGGGATATATGAAGGTAATAGCCAACGCCATGACAGTCGATTACCGCGTAAGTCGGATTTTTTTCTGCCAGACGGCCTTCAATGAATGAATACATTACAATTGATTTTCAGTATATTTGATAAAGTTTTTCTAAACCGTGCAAAAATACAATTTTTCATCTAATGGCATATTTTTAAAGCACAAAGCTTTGCCGGAAGCAAAAAAATGCCTGATTTAGGCAAAACTGATCCAAATTTTAGTGATTGAGCGCTCAATTTTTAATAGCTTTGTTGTGAATTGCACGCTACCATAAAAAATTAAAGCCCAGAACATGGATAAATTATTCAGACGTGATGCCCTGAGCTATCACGAAAAAGGACGTCCGGGGAAACTGGAAGTAATCCCCACAAAACCCTATTACACCCAACGCGACCTAAGCCTGGCTTATACACCCGGGGTTGCTGATCCCTGTCTGAAAATCAAAGACAATGAGGATGATGCCTACAAATACACCATCAGGGGAAACCTTGTTGCTGTTATTTCGAACGGCACTGCAGTACTTGGCCTTGGCGATATTGGCGCACTTGCCGGTAAGCCCGTTATGGAAGGCAAAGGACTGCTCTTTAAAATTTTTGCAGATATCGATGTTTTTGATATCGAAATTGATCAGAAAGGCATCGATGAATTCGTAAAAACCGTTATTGCCATCGCGCCCACCTTTGGTGGAATAAACCTGGAAGACATCAAAGCGCCCGAATGCTTTGAGATAGAAGAAAGGGTTAAAGAAGCACTGGATATTCCGGTGATGCACGATGATCAGCACGGCACAGCAATCATTACAGCAGCCGGTTTGATCAATGCTTTGAAAATCAATAAGAAAAAAATAGAAGACATCAAACTGGTCGTAAACGGCGCCGGGGCCTCGGCCATTAGCTGTACCAAGTTGTATGTAGCCCTTGGCGTAAAAAAGGAAAACATCGTAATGCTCGACAGCCGCGGTGTGATCCGTTCCGACCGCGACGATATCAATAAATACAAACGACAGTTTGCCACAGACCGTGATGTGCACACCCTGGAAGAGGCTTTGGACGGTGCAGATATGTTCCTCGGGCTGAGCAAAGCCGGAGTGCTTAAAAAAGAATATCTGAAAAAAATGGCACCTAAGCCAATTGTATTTGCATTGGCAAATCCGGTTCCCGAAATCCTCTACGAAGAAGCCGTTGCAACCCGCGACGATATCATTATGGCCACCGGCCGGTCGGACTATCCCAATCAAATCAACAATGTATTGGGATTTCCATTCATTTTCCGCGGAGCATTGGATGTAAAAGCCACTGCAATCAACGAAGAAATGAAACTCGCTGCCAGCTATGCACTTGCTGACCTTGCGCAACAGCCCGTACCGGCAGAAGTCAATCTGGCTTATCATCACACGAATTTTTCTTTTGGTAAAGAATACATCATCCCAAAACCATTTGATCCGCGCCTGATCGAATATGTTGCGCCGGCCGTAGCAAAAGCAGCCATGGACACCGGTATTGCCCGTGAGCCCATCACAGACTGGGACGCATACCGCGAGCAACTTGTACAACGTTTGGGAACGAGCAATATACTCATCAGGCAAATTAAAGCAAGAGCACGTAAGGATCCCAAAAAAGTTGTGTTTGCCGAAGCCGATTATTACGAAATGCTGAAGGCAGCAGAAATTGCGCTCAATGAAGGCATTGCAAAACCGATATTGCTCGGAAACAAAAAAACCATCCAAAACCTGATTTCTGAAAACCACCTGGAACTTGAAGGTGTGGAAATTATTGATCCTAAATCCGAAGAGCAGAAAATCAGGCGCTACGAATTTGCTCAGATACTCTACCGTAAACGCCAGCGCAAAGGCATGACCATTAACAACGCCATTGAGCTGATGAACGACCGCAATTATTTCAGCACGATGCTGGTAGAAAACGGAATCGCAGATGCGATGGTGAGCGGATTAACAAATAATTATCCGAATACGATCCGTCCGGCATTGCAGATTATTGGCAAAAAGAAAGGGGCAAGCCTGGTTTCGGGCATGTACATCATCAACACGAAAAAAGGGCCGTTTTTCTTTGCAGATACTACGGTGAACAAAAATCCTACAACAGAGCAGTTGGTCGAAATAACACGCCAAACCGTGTATGCGGTGAAGCAGTTCAATATTGAGCCGCGGGTTGCCATGCTGGCCTACAGCAATTTTGGCTCCAATCAAGGCAGGATTCCACAGTTGGTGCGCGATGCCGTTAAAATTCTGCATACTGAAAATCCGGAACTGATCGTAGATGGCGAAATCCAGGCTAATGTGGCGCTCAACCCTCAGCTTCTGGTAGAAAATTTCCCATTTTCCAAATTGGTGAACAATCCGCCCAATATACTCATTTTCCCTTATCTGACCGCAGGTAATATTGCTTACAAGCTTATGCAGGAAATGGGTGAAGTAGAAGTAATTGGCCCTGTTATCAACGGTTTAAGCAAATCAGTCCATGTCCTGCAAATGGGATGCAGCATAAATGAAATTGTGCGCATGGCCAGTATTGCTGTTATTGATGCACAGTGCGTAGAAAAAAACAATACTGAAGATTGTTAAATAGAAAACCGGGCTGATAATCCAGTCCGGTTTTATTTTTTTGAATATATTTTTAAAAACATCAATTGACATATTTTTCTACATTTACCAAAATGTCGGATCAAAAAGTTGATTTCTTAATGAATTTACAATATGATCCAATTAAATATGTATATTTGTCACTATAAATAAAACTCAACTCAAAGCATTAAAACCATCATTATGGCAAAAGATTTAACAAAATTAAAAGCCGACCTTGTTTCCTATGGTATTAAGGAATTCGAGGAATTACACTACAACCTAAGCTACGACGAGCTTTTCGAACATGAAACAGATCCATCCAATGAAGGATTTGCCAAAGGATTTGTTACGGACACAGGCGCTGTTGCTGTTGATACAGGCATTTTTACGGGGCGCTCACCCAAGGACAAGTACATTGTTGATGAAGAAGTTTCGAGAGACAATATCTGGTGGGCAAGCCCGGAACGCAAGGGTTCCGACAATAAACCGATCAGCGAATCTGTATGGAAAGAACTTTACGACAACAGCTCAAAACAACTGAACGGCAAGAAACTTTATGTACAGGACGGTTATGCCGGAGCCAATGAAGATTCCCGACTGCGTATCCGTGTGGTAACGGAAATTGCATGGATGGCACATTTTGTGAAAAACATGTTCATCCGCCCCAGCGATGAAGAACTGAAAAATTTCAAACCCGACTTTGTTATGTTGAACGCATGCCGCACAATAAACAAAGACTGGGAACGCCATGGCCTGCACAGTGAGGTTTATGCCGTTTTTAATATCAAGGAAGGCCTGTCCGTAGTTGGCGGAAGCTGGTACGGAGGTGAAATCAAAAAAGGCTTCTTCTCCATGATGAACTACTTCCTGCCATTACGCAAAATTGCTGCCATGCACTGTTCTGCCAATGTAGGCAAAGAAGGCGATGTAGCCATTTTCTTCGGACTATCAGGCACCGGGAAAACCACACTTTCTGCCGATCCGAAACGCGCTTTGATCGGCGACGATGAGCACGGCTGGGATGATGACGGCGTATTCAACTTTGAAGGAGGCTGCTACGCAAAAACCATCCATCTCAGTGAGGAAAAAGAACCGGACATCTATCATGCAATCCGTCGCGATGCTCTGCTCGAAAATGTAGGCTACGACAAAGAGACAGGAAAAATTGATTTTGACGACAACAGTAAAACGGAAAACACCCGCGTTTCCTATCCGATTTACCATATCGACAATATCGTGAAGCCGGTATCCAAAGCCGGACATGCCAAAAAGGTAATTTTCCTTACAGCCGATGCTTTTGGGGTATTGCCCCCGGTATCAAAACTCACGCCCGATCAAACGAAATACCATTTCCTCAGCGGATATACTGCAAAAGTAGCCGGAACAGAACGAGGAATTACTGAGCCGCTGCCATCGTTCTCTGCATGTTTTGGCGCTGCATTCCTCCTGCTGCACCCTACTGTTTACGCTCAGGAGCTCATCCGCAAAATGGAAGAGCACGGAGCCAATGCTTATCTGGTCAATACCGGCTGGATCGGTGGGGCATACGGAACGGGCAAACGCATTGACCTGCCTTCTACACGAAAAATTATTGATGCAATCCTTGACGGCACATTGGACAAGGCAGAATACGTAAACAGCCCGATTTTTAATCTGGCCATTCCAAAAGAAGTTCCGGGTGTAGATCCTAATATCCTCTGCCAGCGCAAACTTTGGCCAAGCCCTGAAGCATGGGACGACGCAGCCAAAAACCTGGCGAAAAAATTTATTGCGAACTTCAACAGCTTTACTGATAATGAAGAAGGCACACGATTAGTTGCTGCAGGGCCACAAATCAAAATTTAAGACTACATAAATTTTGGCATCTGCCGACAATTATAGCCGGGTTTTATCGTTCAGAATGAATGAAAGCCCGGCTTTTTTTTGAAACACACTAAACACACATACACAGCAATTGTTATTTAAACACACCAAACAATTTAACTTATGAAGAAGATTACAGTTATTGGAGCAGGAAATGTGGGAGCAACCTGTGCCAATGTCATTGCGCACAAAGATCTTGCAAAAGAAGTTGTTTTGCTCGACATCAAAGAAGGACTTGCCGAAGGCAAAGCGCTCGACATCTGGCAAACAAGCTCGATCAACCACTTTAATTCGCGCATTACAGGTGTAACCAACGATTACCTGAAAACCAAAGGTTCAGGTATTATTGTAATTACATCCGGATTGCCACGTAAGCCCGGCATGTCGCGCGATGACCTGATCAAAACAAATGCAGCAATCGTAAAAGACGTTACAGAAAAAGCAGTGAAATATTCTCCGGAAGCCATTATCATTGTTGTTTCAAACCCACTCGACGTGATGACCTATGCCGCTTTTAAAGCAGCAAAAAAATCACCAAATAAGGTGTTTGGTATGGCCGGAATTTTGGACACCGGACGTTACCGCGCTTTTATTGCCGAAGCACTGAATGTTTCTCCAAAAGATATCCACGCATTGCTTCTTGGCGGTCATGGCGACACTATGGTACCACTGCCACGTTATACATCAATAAATGGTATTCCGGTTACAGAACTCCTCGGCGAGACCGAAATCAATAAAATTGTTGAGCGCACCAAAAAAGGTGGCGGCGAGCTTGTAAACCTGATGGGCACATCGGCATGGTATGCTCCGGGCGCAGCAGCAGCCCAAATGGTTGAAGCCATCGTGGACGACCAGCAGCGGATTTTCCCCGTTTGTGCTTACCTGAACGGTGAATACAACCTAAAAGACATTTACCTGGGCGTTCCGGTAAAACTCGGACATAACGGCATCGAAGAGATTGTTCAAATCAAACTCAATAAAGACGAGCAAAACCTGCTCAACGACTCCGCAGCATCGGTGAAAAAAGTTATGAGCATTCTTGATGATATGAATATCATCCCCGAAGACGAATAGAAAAACTGAATATATTAACGATAACGCAACAGCCATTGGCCTGTTGCGTTTTTTTTGAGTTTAGCTTCTTTAGTTTGCGCTGATCCTCATTGGATTCAGTCGTTAATTTTTTGTGATGCGTTTTAAAAATAAAATGAAATCATTAACTTTGAATCGAATTTTAATAAATCAATTATGGCAGAAAAAATTTTTGATAAAGTAAAACCCGGTGTACTGGCCGGTGATGAGGTAAGCGAGGTGTTTCGCATTGCCAGGGAACAGCAGTTTGCCCTTCCGGCAATCAACTGTGTGGGAACGGATTCAGTAAATGCCGCAATGGAAGCCGCTAAAGAGGTGAACAGCCCGATTATTATTCAGCTTTCCAATGGCGGTGCTGCCTTTTATGCCGGAAAAGGTTTATCCAACGAAAACCAAAACGCCGCGATACTCGGCGGTGTTTCGGCGGCCAAACATGTTCACCAACTCGCTGAAGCATACGGAGTAGCCGTAATTTTGCATACCGACCATTGCGCCAAAAAACTCCTGCCTTGGGTAAGTGGCCTGCTCGATGCCGGTGAAAAATTCTTTGCAGAAACAGGGCGGCCTCTTTTTAGCTCGCATATGCTCGATTTATCCGAAGAACCCATTGAAGAAAACATGGACATCTCGGTAGAATATCTCAAACGTATGGACAAATTGGGCATGACCCTTGAAATTGAACTTGGTGTTACCGGTGGCGAAGAAGACGGCGTGGACAACAGCGAAGTGGACAATTCCCTGCTCTATACCCAACCCGAAGAAGTAGCTTATGCCTACGAACGCCTCAAAAGCGTATCAGACCGCTTTACCATTGCTGCATCCTTTGGAAATGTGCATGGCGTTTACAAACCCGGAAATGTTAAATTGACCCCAAAAATCCTGGACAACAGCCAAAAGTTTATTCAGGAAAAATTCAAAACTGCTGAAAAACCTGTCAACTTTGTATTCCACGGAGGATCAGGAAGCAGCCTGGAGGAAATCCGCGAAGCAATTGGATATGGCGTTATCAAGATGAACGTTGATACCGACACCCAATGGGCAAGCTGGAAAGGTATTATGGACTTCTATAAGAAAAACGAAGCCTATATGCAAGGACAGATCGGCAATCCGGAAGGAGACGATAAGCCCAATAAAAAATACTATGATCCACGCAAATGGCTCCGCGAAATGGAAGTCAGCATGAAAGAACGAATCAAACAGGCTTTCAGCGACCTGAACGCTTTAGACCGGAATTAATATTTTACCGGATACTTTAAAAAGGGGTTAATTTATTTTGACCCCTTTTTTTGTGCAATAATTCCTGAACTGCCAGCATTTATTAAAACCCTGTATTTATTTTTTGGACTTTTCATTGGTTTTCTCTATTTTGCAACAAATTAAACTCACTACACACACTTTTTCAGCAATCATAATATTACTATTAAATATTCTTATTAAGAAAATGATTTATGCACAGGCGAAGGGATTACATAAAAAGGTTTTTAATACTCATCGTTTTTCTCATAAGGTTATCTTCGCTTTCCGCCTCAGGTAATGAGCAAATCTGCGCCGATGGCGAAAAAAACATCCTGATCATTCATTCTTACCATCAGGGTCTCGAATGGACGGATAATATTTCCCGGGGAATTCTTGATGAATTTAATGATAGTCCCCGCTGCAACCTGGTTTTTGAGTATATGGACACCAAAAGAAACCACAGCAAAACCTACATCCAGAACCTTCTTCATTTTCTGGAAATCAAAAACAAAGAATCAAAATATTCAGGGATCATCGCTTCGGATAATGCGGCATACATTTTTTTGGCGCAACATGGAGAAAAACTCTTCGGGGAAACACCTATCGTGTTTTGTGGCGTGAATAAAGCGGACACAAACCTCCTGCATAACTGCCAAAATTATTTTCTTTATCACGAAAAAGCCGATCATTTGGCAAACCTGAACATGATTGCCCAGATTTATCCGGAAAAAGACACTATTGTGATTATTAATGACAATACACTTACCGGTACAGCCATTAAACAGGAGCTGGAGCAAATCCTCCCTAAATTCAGGCATAAACAGCATATCAGGTTCATATCGTCTTTTTCTATCGACAGCCTGCAACAGGAAATTGGCAGTTTAAGCGATCATAATGCCATATATCTACTGGTCATTAACCGCGACAGAAACGGCAAATTTGTCTCATACAGAAATGGCATCACTCAAATCAGGTCTGCAACAGAACTGCCTGTTTTTGGATCATGGGATTTCTACCTGAACAAAGGGATAATCGGAGGAAAAATCATTTCGGGCTACCAACAGGGAGCCGCCGCAGCCCAAAAGCTAAAGCAAATGATGAGCAAAGGTTATGTCAAACCGGAATTTAATCACGACACTGTCGAAAATAAATTCTACTTTGATTATCTCCAGTTAAAAAAACACAATATTGCGCGAAGCAAACTTCCGGCAGGCAGCGAAATCATCAACAGGGACATGAATGACTACCTTAAACTGGTCATCCTGCTGCTTATACTCGCTCTTCTTGTGATTATCATACTGATTATCAATTTGGTATATAAAAGAAAAAGGCAAGCGGCTTTAGAGAAAAAGGTAGAAGAAAAAACGGAATTCCTTAGAAAGATAATCAGCAACAAAGATCAGTTTCTATCTCTGATGGCACACGACCTGAGGTCTCCTATGGGCAATATATTGACTATGAGCCAAATGATGATCGATCCGGAGGATCCTCCATCTGAAGCAGAAAAAACGGATTTAAGCAACAGGATTGCAAAGCTTTCCACAAAAACATTCAATCTTTTGGAGGATTTGATTTTTTGGGGCAAGATGCGGTTTAAAAATGAAGTACAATTCGAAATCAAGGAATTCAACTTACAAAATATAATTTCAGATATTCGTACACTTTTCAATATCAATCCGTACGAAATACAGATACACAACTTAATTAAAGAAAATTTCACGGTAAAATCTGATGAGTTCATTCTAAAATATATTATACGCAATCTGGTTCAGAATGCATTGAAATACAGCTACAGGAACGGTAAAATTGAAATAGGGGCAACCGGCCAAAACGGCTGGGTTGAAATTTGGGTTAAGGACTGGGGCATTGGCATGTCGGAAGAAATGAAGCAAAGCATCCTGAACAAAAAACCCATTCAAACCAAAGGCAATAAGGGGCAAAGCAGCTATGGGCTGGGCTTAGCAACCATTATTGATTATCTTGAGCTTTTGGGAGGGAATCTTCAAATCGAGAGTGCTGAAGGTGAAGGATCAAAGTTTACCATTAAGCTGGCCGCGCCCAAAGACGACAATACGCATATTGAATAATCGTTTTATTTATTTGCCAATTCAAGGTTTTTTCCTATCTTGCCAAAGGAATAGCAATTAATAAAAACCGGAACCATGGAAAGCAATCAAACAATTAAAAAATGGACAGGCAGGATCTTCCTGATTACCGAAGATTTGGAGCACAATTACATTTACCTGAAAAGCCTAATCGAATCGCGCGGAGGCACATGCCTTTGGGCTGACGATGGTAAAAAAGCCGTTGATATTTGTAGGGAAGACCAAAGCATCGACATGGTTCTGATGGATATTAACCTTCCAAAGCTGAATGGGCGCAAAGCCATACAGGCCATCAAACAAATACGCCCTGATTTAACAATAATTGCTGTTACGGCCTACGCCTATTCCGGTGAAAAAGAAAGAACCCTATCTTCAGGTGCAGATGAATTTATCACGAAACCCGTTCAAAAAGACCTTCTCTTTGACACCATAGATCACTTTTTTGAATTGGAAAACAAAGATTAACGGTTTTTTCGTACCTAATGGGTTACAGCTATCAAACAATGTTATCTACTGTAAGTACGCACATATTCTTTTGGATGCACACTCAATACAGGGATAGACGAACGGTGTACCATCTGTTGGGCATAAGGTCCTAACCAAAGATTGGATGTTGTTGTAATTTGTTCTGTCATTATCACAACCAGATTAGCATCAATTTCCTGCGCATAATCAAGGGTACTTGTCGTAACATTTTTCGTGTCGACCGACTTCAGAACAAAGTTGATTTTTTGATCTTCAAGGTATTCAGCAACCTGTTTACTATAGTTCAATACATCTTCCTGAACTGCTTTTACTGTTGTATAGTAAAGCGCCAATATATGGATTTCGGCATTAAAAATACGTGCAAACTGAACGGCGTACGGAACTTTTTGCCGAGTAGAGAGCGTGCTGTCGATAGGCACAACAATTCTGCGGAGCGGAGTGGCAAAAGTACTGCTTTCACGAATTGAGAGCACAGGGCATGCCGCAGCAGAAACAATTTTATAGGCATTACTGCCCATCCAAAACTCTTCAAAACCCGAAGCACCATGTGTTCCAACTACGATCATGCTTGCATCTTCTTCCTGGGCATAATGCACGATTTCTTCATAAACCTTTCCTTCCCTGATTGTGTAGGTAATACGGTCGTCGGGAAGGCCGGGAGCAAATTCCTGTTTCAGTTCACGGAACAAATCCATGATTTCTTCCTCAACATTTTGGTATTTATAAATTACCTCTTTGGCAAAGTCCGGACGTTTTACCCAAACCATTTTTATACAGGATTCGGTTTTTGATGCAATAGAAACGGCATGCTTCAGAGCATTAACTGAACAAGCAGAAAAATCAATCCCAACAATAATATCTTTTTTCATGGTGCTTTGGCTTATTTTGATGGTTATACGCTACATCATTGTTTAAGTTTCGGTAAATGAATAAAATCAGGCACAATAAATGCGTTGGGATATTCCCTGCTAATTGTTTTCAACGCTCCTTCCGCATCAATCCGGTTTCGGAAATCACCCACGCGCACCTTATAATAGGGTTCATTAAATATCACATATGCATTTATATCTTCGAACAGCTCTGAAAAAGCAGCGCGAGTTTCATTTGCCTGGCTTTTCGAATTATTCCCTGATTCAAAAAATATCTGAATCCGATAGCCTTCAATGCCAGGATTTAACATGCTGATTTGCAGTTTTGCCTCCGATAAGGAGTCAATCCGGTTGTCCTGATGAACCTTCAAACTTCCTGTTTGCGCCCATCCGCTAAAGGTGTACATCAACAAAAGCCCAAAAGTTAAAAAAATCCTTTTCATAAATTTATTCGTTTGTAATAAGACCGCTTAAAGCCCATCCGAATATGGCGTTAAGCACCACAATATTTGGAGGCAAAAATAACAAATTAGTATTGCCTGTACCTTATTTTGATTGCACACTCAATACCGGCCATTCGGAGTGGTTCACCAACTGCTGCGCCATTGTGCCCATCATAACATTTGCCTCTGATGTATCCTGTTCGGTCATAATGGCTATCAGGTCGGCTTTCATCTTTCGGGCAAAACTTATAATGGAACTTGCCGGATTGTGGGTTTCCAGACAATGTACGGAATATTCCACACCTGCATTGAGAAAACTGGTTTCGGCCTTATGCGTATATTCATCAACCTTCCGCCTTATGGATTTCAAATTTGTTTTATAAAGCTGAAGCACCAATATTTCTGCACCACAGGCAGCGGCAAGGCGACTTACCGAATCGGCTTTCTGACTTGTGCTTCCAGTATTATCAACAGGAAAAACAACCCGCGTTAAGGGCTGATCTGCCGGAAAACTACAGCGCACGCTGATCACCGGGCAAGGAGCATGTGTTACGATCCGATATGCATTGCTTCCAATCCAGTATTGTTCAAAGCCACTTACCCCATGCGAGCCAACAATGATTAAATCAATATCGTTTTGGCCGGCATAAAAAGAAATCTCCTTATAAACCTTTCCATGTTTCAGTTTGTAGTCAAGCTTCCCTTTTTCCATCAAGGGGCCATATTCACTAACAAGTTCATCAAAATTTTTCCGGTCTTCTTTGCGGTAGTTTATTTTAGACCCCTTATAAAGGTTCAATTCGCTGATTTGGTCATCGACCCACATCATCGTTAAATCTGCACCAGTTTGATTTGCAAGGCCAACAGCATACTTCAGGGCATGGAGCGAACCCTGAGATAAATCCATTGCAACAAGTATTTTTTTCATAGCTAAGCCCTTTCTGATATTGTTCTTTGCTAATGTAAGAAAATTCATTTAAGTACACAAGAAAAAGCGATATTAATTGCATCAGGGCTCAATTTCGCTTCATGGGAAATTTATTACTTTTGTTCTCAGGAAAAGCGGTAACCAAAGCAACAATAATAATTTGCTTCGTATTGATTTCCTGTTTAATAATGATTTTATATGAATGAAAATCTCGATGCCAGCGGCAATCAGTTAAGTACGGGCGAGAAGGAAATTGAAAAAGTTTTACGGCCATCTGCTTTCGGAGATTTCGCCGGGCAGCCCAAGGTGGTGGAAAACCTCGACATATTTGTATCGGCAGCACGGCAGCGAGGCGAAGCTTTGGATCACGTTTTATTGCATGGCCCTCCCGGCCTTGGCAAAACAACTCTATCCTACATTATTGCCAACGAGCTGGGTGTGAACATTAGAATGACTTCGGGGCCGGTTTTGGACAAACCCGGCGACCTTGCCGGACTACTGACCAACCTGGAACCCAATGATGTGCTTTTTATTGATGAAATACACCGACTTAGCCCAATAGTGGAAGAATACCTCTACTCGGCCATGGAAGACTACCGCATTGACATTATGATCGAAACAGGTCCCAATGCGCGCAGTGTACAAATCGAAATCAACCCCTTTACACTGGTTGGCGCTACAACAAGAAGTGGTTTGCTTACCGCCCCTTTGCGCTCACGTTTTGGCATCAATTCGCGGCTCAATTATTATAATACCGAAACCCTGGCGCATATTGTGGAACGCGCAGCCGGCATCCTCAAGGTACCAATTACCGAAGATGCCGCATTTGAAATAGCACGCCGCAGCCGTGGAACACCACGTATTGCCAACCTGCTGCTGCGCCGCATCCGTGATTTTGCGCAGATTAAAAGCAATGGCACTATTGAACTGAAAATTGCACAGTTTGGTTTGGCCGCGCTCAATGTAGATATGAACGGCCTCGATGAAATGGATAACCGCATTTTGAGCACCATCATCGAAAAATTTAAAGGCGGGCCGGTAGGAATTACCACCATTGCAACAGCCGTTGGCGAAGATTCAGGAACCATTGAAGAGGTTTATGAACCCTTTCTGATCCAGGAAGGTTATATCATGCGCACTCCGCGTGGCCGCGAAGTAACCGAGAAAGCTTTTAAGCATCTGGGGAAAAAATTAAACAGCAATCAACCCGATCTATTTAATAATATTTAGAAAATTTTTCCCATCTATTCAATCATTTTTTTCTGATTTCACTGTATAGAACAGGATATTTATATACTTTTGCTTTCATACACTAAAAACGGTTCTACTAAGAATTTCGTGGGTAACAATAATGTTTGAAAATAATATGCAGATATTTATTAATAAACCATTGATCCCTAACAGATTCCTCCCTTCACAAAGCCTTAATCACTTCGTTTGGCTTTGTTCCGGTCGGAATGACGCTGTTTATTAGGCGTTTAAGGCAAATGCGGCGAGGACACAATAGTATATTTTAAAGATGTCCTCGCCGCATTTGCCTCCTGACTCCATAAAAATGCGTCATTCCGACAAAGTTTCCTCATACTTCGGAAACTTTGGAGGAATCTGTTTGAAATAGCATTCTAATTTCTTTCCACGAAATTCCGTGTAGAACCCTAAAAACTATAAATTGAGTAAACCTTCAAATTATGATTAAAGCAGTATATAGATTCCTGAACCCAAAATTCCAGAATGTTTTTTTGGATTATAAAGTGAATATGAAGCCCCGTTATTCAAACAAAATCGAAAACGGGGGGGGCAAACGCCTCATAATGAGCTATATAATATAATTAACAAAAACAGGGACATCTATAAAAAGGTTATCCACAATATTCTTGAGCAAAAAGAAATTTTTTGGAGTATTAAGCGTAAAGCAAACACAAACGATCCTTCGAAACCAGAATGGAATAACGGATTTCTTCCCGGCCTGGATATCATGTCGATATATGCACATATAGTAATGTATCAACCTAAAAAGTATCTGGAAATAGGCTCCGGAAACTCTACCAAAGCAGCCTATATGGCTATTCAAAATAATAAGTTAGGCACAGAAATCATCTCCATCGATCCGCATCCTCGAGCAGAAATTGACCAACTGGCGAACACCGTAATCAGAAAACCTTTTGAAGACACTGATTATGACATAGTTAATCAACTCGAAGCGAACGATATATTATTCATAGATAATTCGCACCGAATCTTGCCCAATTCCGATTCCATGGTTTTTTTCCTCGAAATCCTGCCAAAACTCAAAAAAGGAGTAATTGTCCATATACACGACATATACCTGCCATACGATTATCCTCAGTTTATGTGCGACAGGGCCTATTCAGAACAATACGGCCTGGCAATGTATATCTTAGCAAATCCGGAAAAGTATCAGACAATTTGTCCAAACTATTTTATCTCAGAAGACAAGAAATTATCCAATATGCTGGCTCCGGTTTGGGAACATAAAAACCTGGAAGGAGTGGAGCGGCACGGAGGGTCTTTTTGGTTAAAGATTTCCTAGAAATTTTCGGTGTCTATAAAATGTACTGATGCAATTCCTTGGATCATTGCATAATTCTCGCTTAGCTGCATTATATTTGCTGATACGATATGATGCCTATCCAGAAAGAACACATAAAAAAAGCAACAATAAATTCCGGCTTCGATGCCTGCGGAATAGCCAGAGCAGATTATTTGGTTGAAGAAGAAACGCATCTTCGGGAATTTCTCGCCAGGCAATTCCATGGCAGCATGGCCTATATGGAAAACCATTTTGAGAAACGTTGCGATCCCACCAAACTTGTTAATGGGGCCAAATCGGTCATTGTTCTGCTGCATAATTATTTTCCACCAAAGCAAATACGCGAAGAAAACAATTATAAACTAGCACGTTATGCTTATGGAGAGGATTACCATCATGTGCTGAAGGAAAAAATGCGGCATCTTGTTGCATTACTGACACAAGAATACGGTGCATTTAATTATCGTTGTTTCACGGATTCGGCTCCGGTTCTGGAGCGTGCCTGGGCGGTGAAAGCAGGATTGGGTCAAATTGGAAAGAACGGCAACCTCATCGTTCCCGGGAAGGGAAGCTGGTTCTTTATTGCGGAAATTATCTGTGATCTGGAAATTGAGCCGGATGAAGCCTTTTCCCGTGACCTTTGTGGAAAATGCACCCGATGCATGGATGCCTGCCCCACTCAGGCAATCATCGCACCACGACAAGTCGATGCGCGCAAGTGCATTTCTTACCTTACGATCGAGCATCGTGATGAAATCCCGGAAGCTTTCAAAAGCAAAACAGAAGGTTTCATTTTTGGCTGTGACATTTGCCAGGAGGTTTGTCCGCATAACAGTAAAGCCCAGCCACATGCGGAAGAAAAATTTCTTCCACATCAAGAGCTGTATGCAATGGATCAGGAAAAATGGAAAAAACTCAGCACGGATGATTTCCGTGAATTATTCAAAAAATCGGCCGTGAAACGCACGAAATATTCGGGTTTGATGCGGAATATCCGTTTTCAGGCTGAGGATTAGGCTTATCAGGTTTCCTGGATTATTGTTTTTTAAGCCTTTTCAAAACTTCAAAGGCGGCATCAACAGTTTCCACTCCGGCAAAAACCAGGCGGAGGCTTCCTTTGGTTTCTTTCAGGCGGCAATTCTGTGGGTTGCTTTGCACCTGCAGAAGGATATTCTGAAAGACTTCTCCCTCAAAAAATGCGGATTCGGGATTGCTCACAAACTGTGCGATCAGCTTTTTTTGTTTGAGTATCAGTTTTTCGATACCCAGATCACCAGCCAGCCAACGCAAGCGCAGCGTCATCATCAAATCTTTGGCCACTTGCGGAACGGTTCCGAAACGATCGGCCAAACGATTTTCAAAGCCCTTGAGCTCGTCATCGTTTTTCAAACTGTCGAGTTCTTTATAGAGAATCAGCCTTTCGGTGATGTTGGAAACATAATCTACGGGCAGCAGTATTTCCAGGTCTGTTTCGATCTGGCAGTCCACACGGTTTAAATCCTCTTGCTGATCGGCATAAACATCGCTGAACTCACTGCGTTTCAGGTCCTGGACTGCTTCATCAAGGATTTTCTGATACATTTCAAAACCGATTTCGCTGATAAAACCGCTTTGCTCACCGCCCAACAGGTTTCCGGCACCACGGATATCCAAATCGCGCATTGCGATGCTGAACCCACCTCCGAGATTTGAAAATTCTTCGATGGCTTTCAGGCGTTTACGGGCATCATCCGTAAGGGAAGAAAGCGGTGGCGACAACAAATAGCAGAAAGCCTTTTTATTGGAGCGCCCTACCCTGCCGCGCAGCTGGTGCAGATCACTTAAGCCGTGATTATAAGCATCATTGATGAGGATGGTATTTACATTTGGGATGTCCAAACCGGATTCGATAATGGTCGTAGCAATCAGCACATCAAATTCGTGATCAATAAAATCGACCATAATCTGTTCCAGTTTTTTTCCTTCCATCTGGCCATGCGCCACGGCAATTTTCACATCCGGACAAAAACGTTGGATCATTCCGGCAACATCTGGAATGTTCTGTACCCGGTTATGCACAAAAAAGACCTGTCCGCCACGGTTCACTTCAAACATGATGGCATTTCGGATTATCTGCTCATTAAAAGGCACAATTTCGGTTTGCACCGGCTGGCGGTTTGCCGGCGGTGTATTGATGGCCGAAAGATCGCGGGCACCCATCATAGAAAACTGCAAAGTCCGCGGAATTGGCGTGGCCGTAAGGGTAAGCGTATCCACATTTATACGCAGGTTCTTCAATTTGTCTTTTGCCGCAACGCCAAATTTCTGTTCTTCATCCACAACAAGCAATCCAAGGTCTTTAAACTGCACATCTTTTCCAATCAGGCGGTGCGTTCCGATGAGGATATCAATTTCACCGCTTTTGAGCTTCTGAATGGTTTCTTTTTGTTTGGCAGAAGATTTGAAACGGTTCAGATAGTCAATTGTGCAGGGAAAATCCTTCAGGCGTTCAGAAAAAGTATGATAATGCTGCAATGCAAGGATCGTTGTTGGCACAAGCACGGCCACTTGTTTGCTGTCGGCCACAGCCTTGAAAGCCGCCCGAATGGCTACTTCGGTTTTTCCAAAGCCCACATCGCCGCAAACCAAACGGTCCATAGGGAAATCGGCTTCCATATCCTGCTTTACAGCCTGGGTTGATTTGAGCTGATCGGGCGTATCTTCGTAGATAAAACTGGCTTCCAGTTCGTGCTGCATATAGGTGTCGGGGGTAAAAGCAAAGCCTTTGGCCGCGCGCCTTTTGGCATAAAGCTTAATTAATTCGCGGGCAATGTCCTTAACCTTTTTGCGCGTTTTAGTTTTGGTGTTTTCCCAACTTTTGGTGCCCAGTTTGTTCAACGAAGGTTCGGTTCCTTCTTTTCCAACGTATTTTGCAATGCGGTGCAGGGAATGTATGCTCACATACAAAAGGTCGTTGTTGCGGTAAATCAAACGGACCACTTCCTGACGCTTGCCGTTATTTTCAATGGTTTCGAGCCCGTCGAAACGCCCCACGCCATGATCGATATGCGTTACGAAATCACCTTTTTGGAGGTTATAAATTTCTTTGAGCGTAATGCTTTCGCGGGCGCTGAAATTATCGCGCAGGCGGAAGCGATGGTAGCGGTCAAATATCTGATGGTCCGTAAAAAGTGCCAGTTTCAAATCCTCATCTTCAAAACCTTCGTGTAAGTCGATGTTCAGGCTTTTGTAGGGAGTAGCTTCTTCATTCATTTCCTTCTCGCGCAAATCTTCAAAAATCTGCCCGATTCGTTTGAGCTGCCTCTGGTTGGCCGAGCAAATCAGGGTTTGGATGCGCAGTTGATGGTTTTCGCGCAGATGTTTTAAAAGGAAATCGAAATTCTTATTAAAAGCCGGCTGCGGCCGTGTGTTGAAGCGGATTTCCTTATTTGAAAATGCAGGCTTCAGACCTGTTTCTATAATGCGAAAAGCTTTCAGGTTGCTTAGGAAATTTTCTTTTTGATCAAACAATTCCTCCGGCTTCAGATGTTCCACTTCACCAACCAATTCGTTATATGCTTTTCGAACCAATCCCAACTGCTTTTGGATACGGTCGGCGCAAAATTCTGCTTCGTCGATCCAGACCAATGTCCGTTCGGGCAGATACTGCAAAAGCGATTCACGTTTTTCCGTTTTAATATTGTCCTGAATATCCGGCATCAGGGAAATACGGTTCAGGTTTTTTACTGAAAGCTGGTCGGCAGGCTTAAAGCTGCGGATGGATTCAATTTCATCGCCAAAGAAACTAATCCGGTAAGGCAGGTCGCTGCTGAAAGAAAACACATCAATAATGCCGCCGCGCAGGCTGAACTGTCCGGGGCCAATCACAAAATCGACCCGCTCAAAGCCATATTCCATCAGTTGGTCAATGATCAGCTCCTGACCGATTTCCTCGTCCACACGCAAAGTCAGGGTTTTGGCTTTCAGGAATTTCTTGCTCACCACTTTTTCGGCCATTGCTTCCGGATAGCTCACGATGATCAAATCCTTGCCAATAGTTGAGATTTTGTTGAGCACCTCGGCACGCAGCACCACATTGGAATTATCGGCTTTTTCGTGGCTGTATGCTTTTCGCGAACTGGCCGGGAAAAACAAGATGCGCCTTTGGTCGAAAGGCATATCCCTTTCGCCAAAAATATTCTCGAGATCATTATAAAAATAAGCTGCCTGCTCTTTTTCGGGCATAATAAAAAGCTGCAAGCCCCGGATTTCTTTAAAGAGCGCCGCTGCATAAACAGCCTGTGATGATCCGCTGAGCCCTTTTAGCGAGATACGCGCCTTATCATCCGATTTAATAATTCCGCTAATTTCCCCGATTTTGGGATTTTTCCTGAATAGTACTAATAGATCCTGTTCCTCCACGAATGCTCAATTTTGATGCAAATGTACTAAGCACGAAATAAATAAGAAGGGAAATCCGGCCATATTTTCCAAATCGCCTCATGAAGTGTTGGCTTACCTAATGAAATATTCAAATTTTCCGTAAATTATTAAATTTTACAAAAGTTACAATATCAGATAATTTTTTAATATCTTTGCAGATTAAAATTATAACAATGGATATTTATAAAATTGGTGGTGCGTCCATAAAAGATGCTGCAGCAATCCGAAACATTGCAAAGATTATACTGGAAGCACAGGAAAAGCCACGCCTGATTGTCGCTTCGGCCATGGGAAAGAACACCAATGCACTCGAAAAAATTGTTGATTGCCTCATGAGCGGTAAACAGGAAGAAGCAAAAGTACTCCTGGATGTAGTAATTGAAGGGCACAAAAATATATTTCGCGAACTGGGCTGCACCAAAACCCGTGCAGAAAATGAATTTTTCCAACTGGCCAAACAACTGCAAGACATCATTACAAACACCGATACAAATGCTAGAAAACACGATCAGCTATATGCGCAAATTGTAGCATATGGCGAGCTGTTCAGCACACTTATTGTATATTCATATTTACAAAAGTTGGGTTTAGAAATGATTTTTGCCGATGCGCGCAAATACATAGAAACACGTCCGGAATTCCAAAATGCCACGGTGAATATGTCACAGACGCGGGGCAAAATCAAAATGCTGCAAAACAAAGCCGACTCAATTTCACAATCGAATATCATCATCACACAGGGTTTTATTGCATCCTCATCCAACGGAGCAACCACAACTCTGGGAAGGGAAGGCTCCGATTATAGTGCCGCTATTTTTGCTGATGCCATGGACGCCGACAGGCTCATCATCTGGAAAGATGTTCCCGGTTTCCTGAATGCCGACCCCAACCTGATGGACGATACGGTTCTACTGGAAAAGCTCCCTTATCCAGAAGCGATTGAACTGGTTTATTATGGCGCTAAAATCCTGCATCCCAAAACAATACGTCCGGTACACGATAAAAACATACCCCTTTATCTGAAATCTTTTCTGGAACCCCAAAAAAGCGGGACACTGATCAGCCATTTTGATGAAGAAGTCAAATTACCGCCCTGTTATACAGCACGTTTCCGCCAGGTTCTGTTTTCTATCAACACCAACGATTTAAGCTTTATCAGCGAGCAGGACATCCATAAAATATACAGCCACCTCAGCAAAAGCGGCATTCGTGTGCATATGATGCAGAATTCAGCCACCAGCCTTTCCTTATGTTTTGATTATGATGAAATAAAGGTAGAGAAACTCATGCGCGCGCTGAAGAAAAATTTCAGGATCCGCTATAATCATCCGGTTCGCCTGTTGAATATCCGTTATTTTGATGCAGAAAGCGAACGAAAAGCCAAGGACGGAAAGGAAATCCTGCTGGAACAAAAAAGCCGCAGAACCCTGCAATTGGTGGTGCGTTCGGTGGAAGATGCACCGGTTCGGGAGCAAATCAGTTGGGTATAGCCGGATAAACTCCGCGACGTTTCCGAAAAAATTTTGGACAACTACTTTACTCCCGGGTCATTCCCTCGGTGCAATTCCTGCAAATATCAATTCCCTTACGGTCGGTAAAAATATGCTGGCGGAATTTGCGGTATTCAGCCCCATGCCATACTTCTTTAAACGACCGGCTTTCAAGGCTTCCCATGCGGTGGGTTGCATCTTTATCAAAGCAACAGGGCACCATTTTCCCATCCCATGTGATCACACAGGAATGCCACATGCGCCAGCATTGATTCTTAAAGTCGTTTTTAATTTCATAACGCCCGTCGGGCAATTTGCGGTAACGGTTATATTTTTGATTTTCAGGGATTAAATCATTTCCGTTTTCATAATCATAGACCTGGGCAGATTTTAATTGTACCTCATCAACACCAAGCTCTTCGCCGAGTTTCAGAATGTCATCAATTTGATGTTCGTTGGTTTTGAACACGATGAATTGCAGGATAATGAGTGGCGTAGCGGATTTCATTTCTTTTTTTAATCGCGTCAAGGTACGGATACCTTCCAGCACTTTATTAAAATCACCTCCTTTTCGGTACATTTTGTACGTTTCTTCATCTGCCCCATCGAGGGAGACAATCAGGCGTTGCAGGCCCGACTCAATCGTTCTGCGGGCATTGTTTTCGCTTAAAAAATGCGCATTGGTTGATGTAGCCACGTACACTTTTTTAGAAACCGCATAGCGCACCATTTCAAAGAAATGCGGGTTAAGATAGGGCTCGCCCTGAAAATAAAGGATCAGGTAAATCAGGCGATGATGCACCTCATCCATCATTTTACGGAAACCTTCGGTATTCAACATCCCACGCGGGCGGCTAAACTGCTTTAAACCCGACGGACATTCGGGGCAGCTCAGGTTGCACATGGTAGTTGGCTCAATACTCAGGCTTTCAGGCATTCCCCAGTGCAGCGGCCTTCTTAAAAGCCGGCTTAGCCGATAGGAAAGCCGAAGCAATAAACTGTTCCACAACCTCAAGAAGGTAAAGGATCGGAACAAAACCAATAAATCCCGTAAATAAATTTTCATCTCAATAGTTTCCCGGAGTTTTGCTGTTCAACGGGTTCATCAAGCTAATGAACCCTTTGCATGATAAAATGTTTAGGATGATTTTTTCTTTTTATGATCCCGCACTTTGCGGATAAATTTCCAGGTATTCACCGCAACTTTAGCTGCCAGGAGGATACGGGAACCTTTTAAAGCCGGTTCCGGGACTATTTTAGGGATAAATTCCGTTTTGCGGATTTCCTCAAAACGCAGGGCAATTTCAGCTTCTTTTTGCCTGATTTGCTCTTTGATACGTTTTTTCTCATCAAGCAGTTCCTGATAATTCCTGAATCTATTTGCCATTGTCCGCTCCTTTCTTTTCCATGCGCCGGATAATTCCACTCAAGACATTGATCAAGGGATTGAGGATCCATTTCTTACGAAAAACAAAAACCAGAAACCCTAAAATAATATATAAAATCGCGATTATTACCGAAGCCCAAATGAAGCTGCCGGTAATGTGCAGGCACACAAACCAAAGGAGGATGGCTATAAAAAGCAATGCAAAAAAGCCGAAGCCAATAAGCACGATAAGCGTTGTTATTGTAGCAAAAATGCGCGCTGTGTTCTCGGTGAGTTCGAGCTTAAGCAGCTCCAGGTGAAGGCGTGCATATTCCCGGCCATCCTCACCAAGAGCTTTCAGTTGATCACTTATTGTTTCCTTCTCCATCAGAATCTTCTTTGGTTTCTTTTGCCGCTTTTTCTTCTTTTTCCATCGATGCTTTTATGTCTTCGATGGTGCTGCTGACTGAATCTTTCAGATCATCCAGGCGCTCGCTGATCCCATCGCCCAGATCATTGGCCGCTTTTGCAATTTTTTTGCGCGTTTCGGAACCTTTGTCAGGTGCAAAAAGAATTCCTGCAATTGCTCCTACCGCAGCTCCGCCCAAAAACGCCAGTAATACATCCGATTTTTTCATAAGCCTTATTTTTTTGATGAATGTTCCCGATAATAAATTCATGCACAAAGTACATATTTTTTATCAGAACGGGGTTTATGCGGTCAAAAATAATGCCGAAACAAGACATGCCCATGTTAAAAAAGCATAAGAACGATTGCGCCACAACACAGAATTTCTTCCAAAATCAAAAAATAATACGTAATTCTTTGATTTACTACATTAAAATGCGATATTTGTTTCAATAATTGTTCGGTTGTGATAGAAAGATCACTTTTTAAAAAAATTAAGGATCAATGTTTTAACCTGCTTTATTCATGAAATTTCGTCATGAGCATTCAAATGGAAATTGCAAAATGCACGCTTTCCGAAATCCTTTCAGGAGGCTTATCCACACCACCATTTAAAACTGATAAACAATGAAAATTTCGAAGAATTTGTTTGTTGGGAGCAAAACCAAAACATCCTTCTTTTCAAAGAATCAAAATACGAAATCAACAATATCGTAATCGCTTTAAAGCATAAAATCAACATCATGAAATACGCAATAATTCTCGCTTTCGTTTTTTTGAGTTCATTTGTTTTTTCGCAGGGAAACCAGGACTGGACGACCTTTTATGAGCGAAGCAATTTCAAGGAAACGCCGCGCTATGATGCAACCATTGACTATTGCAAGCGCCTGGCCAAGGCATCGCCCATGGTACATTATACAAATTTTGGCATCAGCCCTCAGGGACGTGAGCTGCCTTTGCTGATTGTTGATAAAGATGGTTTGCACGATGCCGCCAGCATTCGCTCCTCAGGCAAAGCTGTTTTGCTTGTAGAAGCCTGCATTCATCCCGGCGAATCGGAAGGCAAAGATGCAGGATTGATGCTGATACGCGAAATGGCCATTTCAAAAACTGAGGAAGCTCTTCTGGACAAAGTCAGCCTGATGTTCATCCCGATTTTTAATGTGGACGGGCACGAACGTTTTGGGAAATACAACCGCATCAACCAAAACGGCCCGGAAGAAATGGGCTGGCGTGTAACGGCGCAAAACCTGAACCTCAACCGCGATTTCCTTAAAGCCGATGCGCCTGAAATGCGTGATTGGCTTCGTATGTTCAGCCACTGGCTCCCCGATTTCTTCATCGACTGCCACACAACCGATGGAGCTGACTATCAATACGTAGCCACTTATGCCATGGAAGTTTTCGGCAATATGGATGCCGGGCTTACACAATGGGTCGAAAATACTTATCTGCCCGAAATGGAAGATTATATGTTTGCGCAGGATTTTCCTGTTTTTCCTTATGTAAGCTTCCGAAAATGGCACGATCCGCGCAGTGGCCTGTACCGTTCTGCAGCACCGCCCATGCTTTCGCAGGGATATACCGCTTTGCAAAACCGCCCCGGATTGCTCATCGAAACGCATATGCTCAAAGCTTACAAGCCCCGCGTTGAAAGCACATACGAACTCATCAAATTCAGTATGCAGATGATGAACGACCAGCATGACGAACTCCTTTCGCTTATCCGCGAAGCCGATCTTTATACAGCAAGCGATGATTTCAGAAAAAACCCATTTGCCATTGATTTTGAAACATCCATGAGCGATTCCGTAATGGTGGATTTTTTGGGCGTGGAATACGACATCGTTGAAAGCGATCTAAGCGGTGGTTTATGGCATCAGTATCATGCCGACAAACCAAAAACCTTCCGTTTGCCTTTATTTCAAAAGGTAGAAGCTTCTGCCAAAGTTGCATTGCCCGAAGCGTACATCATCCCGGCAGAATGGACTGAAATTATTGAACGCATTGACGCGCATGGCATTAGTTATACCCGCCTCGATAAAGACACTGAGTTTTTGGTTGAAAGTTACCGCTTTGAGGATCCCAAATGGCAACGCACACCTTACGAAGGCAGGCAAAAACTACGCGTTAAAAGCATTCCTGTAAAAGAAAAACGTACCTATCCCAAAGGATCCGTGCTGATCGACATGAACCAGCGAGCAGCCAGAGTAGTGGCATATATGCTCGAGCCGCAATCCGGCGATTCATATATTTCCTGGGGATTTTTCAATTCGATTTTTGAGCAAAAAGAATATGCCGAAACCTATGTAATGGAACCATTGGCCCGTAAAATGCTCAAAGAAAATGACAGCATCCGAACTGCATTTGAAGCCTTAAAAAAAGATGGCTATTTCGATGACAAAAGCCAATGGGAAATGATGAACTGGTTTTACCGCCAAAGTCCCTGGTGGGACAAGAACCTCAACTTGTATCCTGTAGGCAGGATAAATTAGTTTCTGTCCACAAAAAACTGTTTGCTTAGAATTTTTACTCATTATAAATGAATTATATTTCATTTTTTTTTAATTTTGAAACAAACAGTTTGTAATGGGAAACCTACCTGCTATTCGTTTACTAATTGTTGATGATATGCGCGCCAATTTGGTGTATTTCAAGCGGGTTTTAACCAAACTTGGTATATCTATTGACACTTTTTCAGATGCCCGGGACGCACTAAAATCTGCATCCGAAAAGGATTACCATATACTTTTGGTCGATATTCAAATGCCACGAATGAGCGGTTTGGATTTTTGCAGGGAATTCCGGCAAAAAATAAATGTGCATACACCTTTGGTAATGATTACGGCGCATGAACTTAAAGAGGAGGATATTAAAGAAATTTTTGAGTCGGGCGCAACGGATTTAATCCAAAAACCCATTCATCCCGACAAACTCTACTATAAAATGAGGGCCTTTATGGATACTGCCCTGTATTTCGAGGAACTCCGCTTATCACGTAAGGACGCACAGCAGCTTAACCATATGCTTATTGCACAGGCAGATGAAATACGCAACCTGAAGGATTTGCTACAATTGCAACCGCCTCAAAATGAAGTAGGAACAAATTATCGTACTGTTTTCCGACTGATGAGCCAGGCTGTTATTGTGCTTTCTGATCAGCATAAAATTTTAGATGCCAATCAAAAGGCCATAGAAATCAGTGGATATAAAATTGACGAACTGCGCACTCAAAATGCATCCATTTTATTTGCCCCCGAGCAAAAAAAAGAAATTTCAACAATAATCAATCATTTAGCTAATGGTTTAAGCACCAATAATGAATTGCTTTTTGTGCGGAAGGATTCTCAAATTAAATCCTGCTTTGTTTCGGTAAGCCCATCCTATTGGGATTCCAGGCCATCGTACATAATGCTTATATCTGAAAATCCGGAAGCGCTGGGCTATAAATCAGATATTCAGCCGGCATTGCAGGTTTCGGAAGAAAAATTCCGTCAGGCATTCAGCATCAATCCGGCCTATATGATAATTTATGACCTGAACTCGTATGTGATTTGGGATGTAAACCAGGCATTTGAGGAAGGTTTAAAATACAAAAAAACCGAGCTTGTCGGCCGTGATATCCGCACTCTTGATATTTTTCAAAAGGATAATGATTTTAGCCAGGCGCTAAGCTTACTGGAAACCGAAAAAACACTTTCGGGTCTTGATCTTGCACTCAAGGACAAAAACAACCAAACAGTATATGGGCGCATTTTTGGCAAAAGCATGTTTGTTGGCGATTTCCGTTTGGCAATATTTGTTATCACCAATATCAGTGAGCTCAAAAAAGCAGAACAAAACCTTCTTCAAAGCCGGGAACAGCTGCAATTTGCACTGGAGAACAGCCAACAGGGCGTATGGGAATACAATTCCAAAACCGATGAAATACATCTAAGCCGCGACGCACTCGAAATTATGCGTATAAACCATAGAGCCGGATCGTTTAAGCTATTTCAATTTTTTCGTTTTATTATTGCAGAAGACCGTGCAAAAACGGAACAAAGAATACGAGGCATAAACATAGATCAGGAAGATAAAATCATTGCCCTGACTTTCCGCATACTCGATGATGAGGAAATCAGGTGGATATTATGCAAAGGAAAAGCAAGTTTCCTTACCGGTTCGTTCAAAATTACAGGCATTTTAACCGACATTACGCAGCAGAAGCACAATGAAGAGGCCGCATTGGAATATCAAACAACCCTGCAATTTATGGTTGGGGAACGCACCGCACAGCTTGCCGAGAGCGACAAAAAGCTCAGGAATATATATGAAAACATACAGGATATTTACTTCGAAACCCGCCTTGATGGGCGCATACTGGATATTTCCCCATCCATAAAACAACTGGGCTTTGGCGAATTCAATATCATTATCGGCCAAAACATCAAGCAGTTTTACTTTGATTCCAATGATCGCGACAACTTTTTAAAAGAAATCAAAAAGAAAAAACAGCTCATTGACTATGAAATTGATTTCCGGAATAAAAATGGCGGTATCGTTAACTATTCATTGATGGCGCGTCTTTTGGACGATGACGGGCAGCAAAAAATTACAGGTTCACTAAGAAATATTACAAGCAGAAAAATTGCTGAAAACAAGCTGCATGTCCTTAATAAAAAACTGGAACATGAAATTTTGTTGCAATCAGGGGCATTGCTTCAAAGCCAGAAAGCATATAAAGATTTATACGATAATATTCCCATTGGCATTTACCGCGTAAGCCCAAACGGGAAAGTCCATATGGCAAACCCTTATCTGATCGGGCTTATGGGCTGCAACAGTTTAAACGAATTGCAGGAACTTAATATTCCATCAAGCTATGTAGATCCCCTGCTTAAAAAGGAATTCGACAAAAAAATGAAAGAGGATGGTTATGTGCGGGGATTTGAAGCAAAGTGGTTCAACAAAAACAGGAAAATCATCATACTGAGGGAAAATGCCACTTGCATTTATGATGATACGGGGAACATACAATATTATGAAGGAACGGTTGAAGATGTGTCTGAACGCCATCATATTATGCAAAAGCTCCAACACAACGAGCAATTGCTCAACGCTATTTTTGACGGCATGCAATCGGGATTAAGCCTGATTAACACAGACCTTCAGATTATAAAGACCAATTATTGGCTACGGGAACATTTTAAATTTACAGACAACAGCACGCTCCCCTGCCATGAATTACTTTTTGGCCTTACGGAGCCATGCAATGGATGCCCGATCCGGCAAACACTGCTTGACGGCAAAAGCAGAAGTGCGGTTATCCGGCACAGTAATAAAAACAAGCAAAAGATTTGGTATGAAATCAGTGTGTATCCCGTAAAAAACAACAAAGGCGAAGTAGTAAAGCTGGTTCACGACATACGCGACGTGAATGCACGTATTCAGGCCGAGCGCTTTTTGGAGCACAAAGAAAAGTTCAACGAGCTCATTCTCAATCTGGCAGCACGCTATGTAAACAGCAGCTATAATCAGATAGGCTCCTGCCACAAGGCTGTATTAAAGAAAACCGGTCTTTTTATTGGGGCACAATGGGCGCAAATTCACCTTTTGGACAGAGAAAAAACGGACTCCCTGAAAAAAACCAGCTGGCAAAAAACCACAAACAGTTTTAGTTCAGCCTTAATAAAAAGACCTGAAAACTGCCAAGACCTGATCAAATCTTCAGGCAAAAACAATATCAGGATTTTACAGGGCGAGAATCTACAGGATTTCTTCCAAAACTTTAAGACCCAAACTCCTGAAAATACGGATACAATTGTTTGCCTACCGTTATCCAACAAAAAAGAAGTTATTGGTTTCCTGATGTTTGGCTTATCAAATATTAAAAAAGAATGGCAGGAACAAAATATCCCTTTACTTCAGATACTGGCCCAGATTGTCAGCAATGCGGAAAACAGAATAATTACAGAACAAAACTTACAGAATATCGAGCAAAGATATAAGCTGTTGTTCGAAAATGCGCCAATCGGTGTGTTTCAATCAATTATAGACGGGCATATACTTGAGTATAATGAGGAAGTTGCGCGTATTGGCGGATTCAATTCACTTGAAGAAGCCCATCAGCAAAATGCGCAATTCTTCAATTATATTGAAAATCCGGAGGAACATCAACAAATTAATAAAGAGCTCAAAGAAAAAGGGGAAATCAAAAACAGGCAAATAAAGATTAAAAGGCCAGACGGGAAAACCCGGTGGGTTTACGTTAGTATGCGATTATCGTATAATGAAACACACCAAAAAGATTTGGCAGATGGGTTTGTAATAGATATCACAGATCAAAAAACCGCTGAACGCAAAATCCGTGAAGCCTTAGATAAACTCCGAGAGCTCAACGATTTAAAAACCAATTTTGTTTCAATGGTTTCCCACGAGCTGCGCACTCCGCTGGCGGGGATACGCTCCAGCACTGATATTATCAACCATTATGTAGCTGATATTGATGAAGAAAAGAAAAGGAATATTTTAAAACATAATGGCTACATTAAGAATGAAATTGACCGGCTGATTCAAGTGATGGAAGATGTTCTGCTTATTGGAAAAATAGATGCCGACCAAATAAAAATGAAATATGCAGAGCTGAACGTCCTGGAATTAACAAAAAATTTGGCAGAAATGAATTTTTCTAACCAAAAGGACAGAAGAACGCTTCAAATTAAAAGCCTCGGTACGCCTTATGACATCATAGGAGATAAAAATCTTTTAACTCAAGTTTTTAACAATTTGATATCCAATGCTTTTAAATATTCCCAAGGCAAAAAAGCACCTGAAGCCCAAATTGATTTCAGCCAAAAGAATGAGGTTTGCATCAGAATATCGGATTACGGCATTGGAATCCCCGATGACGAGTCGGATAAAATTTTCGACAGTTTCTATCGTGCCACAAATGTGAGTAATATTTCAGGTACCGGACTGGGCATGCACATCGTAAAAAGAAATTTGCTGCGACACGGCGGAAAAATCCGCGTAGAAAGCTGTGAAGGAAAAGGCTCCACATTTATTATTAACCTGCCAAAAGCGCCAAACCAACAGTAATGGAAAAAATACTTGTCATAGAAGACGAAGCCATAATCCGGGAAAATATTGCTGAGATCCTCAGGATATCCGGTTACGAAAGTTTACAGGCCGACAATGGCTTTGTAGGCGTACAGCAAATCCTGGAACACAAGCCCGATCTTGTGATTTGCGATGTTATGATGCCAAGGTTAAACGGATATCAAGTATTGGAAACCATTCGAAAATCGAGCGAGACTGCTGCTGTCCCTTTCATTTTTTTGACAGCAAAGGCATCGCCCGAAGACATCAGAAAAGGCATGAGCCTGGGCGCAGATGATTATCTGACAAAACCTTTTTCACGCGATGAACTGATCGGTGCAGTTGAAAGCCGGCTGGAAAAACAAAGGATCCACAAGCAGTATATAAACCAAAAAATTGAAGCCTTTAAAAGCCAAATTGGAGATGTTTATTCGCATGAACTGAATACCCCGCTGAATGGAATACTCGGAATGTCGGAACTCCTGTTATACTACTTTGATGAGTTTGATAAAACCGAATTGAAAAAAATGATCCGGACAATACACCTTTCCGGCAAACGCCTCCAGCATATTACAGATAATATGTTGTTCTATTTCCAAAGCCTGCAAAAGCCCGGATTTCTAAAAAGCGCTCCCAACGAAGACACAGAATGCGTTCATTATAATGACTTCTTAACCGGCCTGGCCGAAAAATATGAAAGAAAAAAAGACCTTCATCTCTCCATTGCCTGTGAAATTTTGCCGATATCAAAAATGCTGCTTGACAAAATTCTCTATGAGCTTACTGATAATGCTTTCAAGTTTAGTGCAAATGGCAGCCCGGTACAAATATCAATCATAGAAGACACCCAAAATTATACACTTACCGTAAAAGATGAAGGCTACGGCATCCGGGAAGACCAGATAAATAAAATCAAATCGTTTGTGCAGCACGACCGCAGCGAAAGGGAACAACAGGGCCTGGGACTTGGCCTGTATTTATGCCGGCAAATATTCATTGAAAACAATATCGGCTTTAATATTTTAAGCAGTTTAAACAAAGGCACTGAGGTTATTGTCAGCTGGAAAAAGGACAAGAAATCACAATAAGTTGCCAATAAGAAAGTTATATGTCTTTGGCATATTGTGAGATTATCAAAAAATATGCCCTGAGAAACAAACAAAAGCATTGTTGTACAGCAATATAATAGAGAGGGAAAGAAACTTCCCTTTTTTTTGCTCCAACCTGCAAGAATATGTATTTTTGCCCTCAATGAAAAATAACTATATGAAGCGCTTACTTATTATTGCTATCGCTCTGCTTATCACAGCACCGATATTTGCACAGGATCAGGAAGAAAAGCAGCCTTATCGCCGCTATAGCATTGGTCTTGAATTTTTTAACGACATTTGGATGGACTTGCCCGATAATGTAGATCCGAGTTGGCTCAACAGGGGCGTCAGCGTATTGTTCACTTATAACATAAAGACCAAAATTAATAAAATTCATTTTTCTCCCGGTTTGGGGATAACTTCACGAAACCTTTATGCCGGAGCACTTCCGGAAAGCACCAGTGCAGGAACAACATTTATCAATTATAGTGACAGTGTTGATTACGATAAAGCCAAAACCAACATCAATTATCTCGATATCCCATTAGAGCTCCGCTATGATCCGGGCGATTGGCATTTTGCACTTGGATTCCGTTTCAGCTACAAATTATCGGCACACACAAAATACAAGGGTCAAAACCCCGAAGATACAAGCGAAGAAATTGATATTAAAAAATATAATATTGAATTCCTACAGCCCTGGATGCTGGGCGCCAGTGCCCGCATCGGATATCGCTGGGTACACCTTTCGGCCTACTATAGCTTTTCAAAATTGTTTAAAAGTGATTTGGGGCCACAAATGTATCCTATCTCGGTGGGTATTACTTTTATGCCGTTTAAATATCATTAAAAAGACGTTCAAATAAAATTGGGAACCGGGCTTTTGTCCGGTTTTTTTGTTCCTTAAAAAAGATAAAATGAAGCAAACAAGACGGCAAAACCCAGCAGATATCCCCCATAAACCTGTGCCTGGCTGTGCGCTTTCAGTTTTAAGCGGGCAAAACCTGTAAAGCCGGCTGCCACAATCAACCAAACCAAAATATGCATTACCGGAAGTTCATAAAGCACGGCCATACCCGTGAAAGCACCGGCTGCTGCCCCCATTGCGGCCATATGAACACTGATTTTCCAAATGAAATTAATCAGCAAAATGCTTATAATTAGCACTGTAGCGCCGCTTATGTAGATAAAAAAAACATCCGGGAGCTTAAGTTCCGAAAACAGATAAAATGTCAGATAATAAAAAACCGACATCATGATATATGGAAAAACACGCTCTTCTTTTTCGGGCATATGCAGCGAGCTGATCAAACCGCGCCATTTAAAAAACAACATCAATAATGCAGGGAAAACACAGGTATTCAGAAACACAATGGCAGCAATAAACCATTTTGCTTCGGGTGTTAAAATCAGGACGAAATAATATTCCTGCTGAAATAAAAGTATGAGGGTTAATAGAGGCACGAAAAGCGGATGAAAAATCCATGAAATGATTTTAGCTGCTCTGCTCTCGAATTGATCCAAAGACATAATCAAAGTGTTTTGCGCAGGCGTGCTACCGGAATATTAAGCTGTTCGCGGTATTTGGCAATGGTTCGTCGGGCAATATTATAACCTTTCTCTTTGAGAATGGCCACAAGTTCCTGATCGGTAAGCGGGCTTGTAGAGTCCTCTGCTTCAACGCAATCCTGGAGTATTTTTTTAATTTCCCTGGTTGAAACTTCTTTGCCCGATTCGGTTTGCATGGACTCGGAAAAAAAGCTTTTCAGTAGAAATGTACCAAAAGGTGTCTGCACATATTTGGAATTGGCCACACGCGAAACCGTTGAAATATCGAGGCCAACTTTTTCGGCAATATCTTTCAGGATCATGGGGCGCAAACGCGTATCATCACCGCTCAGGAAATATTCATGTTGATAATCCATGATGGCTTTCATACAAACATAAAGAGTATTCTGCCTTTGCTTTATTGCATCAATAAACCACTTGGCCGAATCCACTTTTTGTTTGATAAACATCAAAGCCTCTTTTTGTTTTTTGTCTTTTTTCCCTTTTCTTCCGGCAAAATCCTCCATCATTTCGGTGTAAGTACGGCTCAGGCGGAGTTCCGGTGTATTGCTTGAATTCAGGCTCAGTTCGAGCTCACCATCATTATTGTTGATGATAAAATCGGGGATAATATATTGATTGGTTTTAACGGTTTCGCTTAATGAATTGCCCGGTTTCGGGTTAAGTTTCAAAATTTCGGCAATTCCGTCCTTCAAGGCGTCTTCAGTTATTTTTGATTTGCGCAGAATTTTATCATAATGTTTTTTGGTAAATTCATTGAAATAACGCCCAATCAACAACTTAGCTACTTTTACTGCTTCTGTTCCGGGTTTACGCTTCAGTTGGATCATGAGGCACTCCTGAAGATTCCGCCCGCCAACGCCGGAAGGGTCAAATTGCTGGATGATTTGCAAAACCTTCTCCAGTTCTTCTTCTGTGGCACTGATATTTTGGAGGAAAGCCAGGTCATCTACCATTGCATCGAGTTCGCGCATCAGGTAACCGGCGTCATCAATATTACCGATAATGTGTTCCGCAATTTGCTTTTGCTTTTCACTGAGCCCATACATGCCCAGCTGGTTTCGGAGCAGTTCGTGGAACGATGTCCCGGAGGCAAAAGGCACTTCGCGATGTTCATCATCGGCGCTGTGGTTATTTGCGTTCATACGGTAGGCCGGGATGTCGTCGTCATCAGGAATATAATCTTCGAAGCTGAACTCATCATCGCTATTGTGGTCATCTTCATGATTTTCATCATGATCCTGATCGGGATGATCATCCTGCGACTGGTCCGAATTTTCGTTATTGCTTTGGTCTTCCAATGCGGGGTTTTCCTCGATTTCCTGCTTTATGCGCTGTTCAAGGGCTACAGAAGGGATCTGCAACAGTTTCATAAGCAGAATCTGCTGAGGCGAAAGCTTTTGTAGTAATTTTTGTTGCAGCCTTTGATTTAACATTGTATTCTATCATTTAAACGGCACACCACAGGCATAGCCATCGATTTCAAATGTACATATAATTCGTGATACAGCAAGGAAAAGCGGCAATAAAAAGCGTAACGGAACGATTTTTGATTGCTGCAAAATCCGGTCTGTTTTAGAATTCAGCATTTTGCGGCGTACGTGGGAATGGAATCACATCGCGGATATTGCCCATACCCGTCACGAAAAGCACCAGGCGCTCAAATCCCAACCCAAATCCGCTATGGGGCACGGTTCCGTATTTACGGATATCAAGATACCACCACATTTCTTTTTCGGGTATATTCATTTCTTCCATGCGCTTCAAAAGCACATCCAGTTTTTCTTCACGTTGCGAACCACCGATAATTTCACCGATCTTCGGGAAAAGCACATCCATTGCACGGACAGTTTTTCCGTCTTCGTTCATTTTCATATAGAACGCTTTGATATCCTTGGGATAATCGGTGAGTATAACGGGTTTATTAAAATGTTCTTCAACGAGATAGCGTTCATGTTCAGATTGAAGGTCAACGCCCCATTCCACAGGGAATTCAAATTTTTTGTCTGAAGCTTTCAGGATATCCACAGCTTCGGTATAAGTTTTCCGTTCAAATTTATTGTTCAAGATAAACTCCAGGCGTTCGATCAGCCCTTTATCGATCATATTGTTCAGGAACTCCAGATCTTCACGGCAATTGTCCATTGCATATTTGATCAGATATTTCAGGAAATCTTCGGCCAGATCCATATCGTCCACAATGTCGTAAAAAGCCATTTCGGGTTCGATCATCCAGAACTCGGCAAGGTGACGCGGAGTATTCGAGTTTTCGGCACGGAAAGTAGGCCCAAAAGTATAAACCTGCGAAAGGGCCGTAGCGCCCAGTTCTGCTTCGAGCTGACCTGAAACCGTAAGATTGGTTTCGCGCCCGAAGAAATCGCGTGAATAATCAATTTTTCCTTCTTCGTTGCGTGGAGGGTTTTCTGCATCGAGTGCAGAAACGCGGAACATAGCCCCTGCGCCTTCCGCATCCGAGCCGGTAATCAGTGGCGTATGCAGGTAATAAAAACCATTATCATTGAAATATTTATGAATGGCATAAGCCAGCGCATGGCGAATCCGGAAAACGGCGCCAAAAGTATTGGTGCGAAACCTCAGGTGCGCAATACTGCGGAGAAATTCCATGCTGTGCCCTTTTTTCTGCAAAGGATACGTATTGGGGTCAGAAGTACCGTAAAGCTCCAGTTCTTCCACCTGAATTTCGACAGACTGGCCTTTGCCCTGTGAGGCTACAAGCTTTCCGTTTGCCGAGATACTGCTACCTGTTGTAATATTTTTCAGGAGCTCTTCATCAAATGAAGGCACATCAACAACCAATTGGATATTATGAATTACAGAGCCATCGTTCAATGCAATAAAGGCCACGTTTTTGTTGCCGCGCTTGGTGCGTACCCAGCCTTTTACATTCACTATCCTTTCATCTCCTTCTGATTTCAACAAATCAGCAATTTTACTTCTTCTCAGTTCGCTCATATCCTATATTCTAAAATTTTGAATTGCAAAAATAAATACTTTTCAATGAAACCGGAGCGAAATACAAAACTGCACTTGAAATTATTATAAAAACTACCGCTGAAGCTTTGGCCTGATTCTTCTTAACCTGATCAATTCATGAAATTTCGTTATTAGCACATTCGGCAAGTTCAGTGACCATGCTCAAAACGCAATAAGAGAAAGGGAGCGCAGGTTTTTGGCGCACAGGAATAGCCGCAGCTATTTTGAGCACCAAAAAGATAGCATTCTTTTCTATTGCAGCAGTTTGGGCGCGTAATAGAATATTTTGTGAATTATTCAGGTTAAACTACCCATCTGTTTTCGCAATATTCTTTATGCTATGCTATGTCTTAAAATATTTTAATATCTTAGATGCGTCAAGCCCTCACAAAATGAAAAAACAATATCCAAAGGAAGTTTTAGCAGGATTATTTTTAGATCAGATACTAGATTTAACCGCAATAGAAAAGCTTTTAAAAAGCAGTTTTACAATTAACAATCTTCCTTCTGCTTTGCTTGACCGGCACAACAATTTACGCATCAGCATAGGGTTTTCGAAGCTTTGCGCAAATTTTTTCCGCAAAAACACAGACACATTGATTCGTTGCCGCCAAAGCGACAGCACTATTTTACATGAAATAAGTGCAGGCAATCATGAGCACATTGTGTACAGCTGTAAAAACGGCTTAACTGAACTTGCTTTTCCGATTATTGTGAACAGCACACATATCGCAAGCCTTTTTTTCGGACAGTTTTTTATTGAGGGGAAAAAACCAGCGCCATCGTTTTATACAAATATCATCAAAAACCATGGCTTCAATCATGAAGGCTTTATGCAGGCCCTGGCTGAAGTTCCTGTTTATACTGAGGAAAAACTCGGCCAAATAATTGCATATTTTCAGGGCTTGCAGTTGCTTATAAACGAAATGGCCAAAAACGGCCTGCGGGAGCAATTAATAAAACACCAACAGCAGGAGAACAAAAACATTTCGGAACAACTGCCGGACGACATATGCAATGATGCCAAAAAATTGCACCATCTTTTAACAGAAGAAATAAAAGCCAGAAAAGGACAGGAAAATGAACTCCAGGCAGCCAACGAAGAGCTTCAGGCCGAAATTGAAGAACGCTCGGTTACGGAAGAGGAACTGCGCTCCCTTACCGAAGAGCTGCAGGAAGAAATAGACCTGCGGAAAGAAACCGAAATACAACTTCAGCAATCGCAGATAGAGCTGAAAGAAAGGATTAAAGAGCTAAATGGCCTTAATCAAATCCATGAATTGGCCAATAATCCGCAAATCACTAAAAAGCAACTGTATCAGGAAGTAGCCATGCATATTCCGCCCTCATGGTTGCATCCGGAACTAACCTGCGTTCGCATTCGGGATGCAAATATTGAAGTAAAAACTGTCAATTTCCGCCCTACGGCAAATACCTTAAAAACCACATTTTCTTATTTTGACAATAGTGAAGCCAGTATTGAAATTGGTTATCTCGATGATACAGCCTATGACCCTTTTCTGCCTGAAGAAAAAAGCTTATTGAGAACTATTGCCCGCATTCTTAGTGAATCATTGCAACAAAGGGAAATTAAAAAGAAACTGACACTCAGCCGTGAACGTTACGAACTTGCCACAAAAGCATCCAATACCGGTATTTGGGACTGGTTAGTCAGTTCGGATATTGTTTTTTATTCGGATGTTTGGAAAGCACAGTTGGGGTACAAACCCGACGAGCTGGAAAGCAAATTTTCAAGCTGGCAAAAACTGCTGCATCCTGAAGATTACGACCGCATGCACCAGGAGGTAAACAACTACTTACGCAATCCGTCCGGGTATTTTACAGCCGAATTCCGCATGAAGCATAAAAACGGTACCTACCGATGGATTTACAATCAAGCCGAATCCTTCCTCGACAATGATGGAAAAGTAAGACGGATGATAGGAGCCCACAGCGATATCACCGGGCGCAAACTTTCCGAAAACCTTTTGAAGGAAAGTCAGGAAAGATTAAGAATGTCTTTGGAAATCAATGAATCTTCCGTATTTGAAGACGATTTCAAAAGCGGAAAAATGATTTGTTCCCCTGAGCTTTTTAAATCCCTTGGCTATTCAGAAGATGAAGTGCCCAAAAGCATTCAAGGTATGACAGAATTGATGCACCCGGATGACGTACCTGCGGTCATGGCTGCTGTTCAGGATCATTTCAGTGGCAAAACAGAACACTATCATGCCGAATTCCGCATGAAAACCAAATCGGGCGATTGGGAATGGGCCGATGGAAGGGGCCGGGTAACAAAAAAAGATGAACAGGGAAATCCCCATATTTTGATTGGCATCAGCCGGAATATTTCTTTTAAAAAGAATTTTGAACTAAAACTGGCCGACAGTGAGCTGCGCTTTCGCCAATTGGTCAGTACAACATCCAGTATCATATGGTTTACCGATGCCAATGGTTTGGTTATCGAAAGAAATAAATCATGGGAAGACTTTACAGGCCAGACTTTTATGACATATCAAGGTGCAGGATGGCTGCGTGCCATACATCCTGAAGACCGAACGCGCACACGAATAGCATGGAATAAGGCCATCAAAAACAAAAACAATTTTGAAATACAGCACCGACTGAAGCATAAATCAGGCAAACACCTGTATATGAGCGTAAAATCAGTCCCAATATTAAATATCAAAGGCAATA
This sequence comes from Bacteroidales bacterium, assembly GCA_963662905.2. GTDB lineage: Bacteria > Bacteroidota > Bacteroidia > Bacteroidales > WRLA01. Next base: position 607,379 of record CAXXFD010000001.1, read on the forward strand.
TCAAGGAGTGGATTGGCGCCCACACCGATATCAGCAAAGAAATGGACGCCCAGCAGGAACTCGAAAAAAGCGAAAGAAACTATAAAAACCTTTTCAACAACCTGCACGCCATTGTCGAAAACAAAGAAATAGCCATTTGGTCTGTAAACCTCAATTTTGAAATCCTGACCATCAACACCTATTCGAAAAGTATTTTTCGAAAAGCGTTTGGCATCGAATTAGAGGTGGGCGACCCGGCCTTAGACAGGCTTCCCGCCACGCAAGATGCCTTGAAAAACAAATGGAAAGAATTTTACCTGAAAGCATTTTCGGGAGAAGTTTTTAAAACAGAACTGACACTGGAAATCAATAAGCAAGCCAAATACTTTGAGTTTAGCCTTAACCCGATACAGGAAGAGGGCCTGGTAAACGGTGCCGTAGTTTTTGCAACCGACATCAGTGAAAAACATATGGCCAACCAAAAGCTGAGGCAAAGCGAAGAACTGCACCGTAGTATTTTTGAATCCGTAACAGACGGTCTTATAATTTTCAAGCCCAAGGGAAGGATTACAGAGGTCAATCCGGCGGCTGCCCGTATTTTTGGATTCAGCCATGATGAGATGCTCAATTTTTCAGAAGACAATCCCTGGCTAAAATCTATTAATTCCGACCTCACCAAAAACCAAAACAAACTCAGGGATGGCCAGGTTATACATTGGGAAAAAGATATTCAGCACCCAAAGGGCCATTTTATTAAGGTGGATATCAATGCCATTGGAATTAATTTCAGGGGCAAAACCCATATCATGGCCATAGCACGCGATGTTAGTGAGCTTAAATCAGCATTAAAAAGCATAGAAACATTTTTTGAAGTAAACCCCGACCTGCTGTGTACCCTTGATCAGGAAATGAGAATAGAGAACCTGAACCCGGCCTGGGAAAAATCGCTTGGTTTTCCATTATCGAAAATAAAGGGCACCGGTTTTTACGAGTTTTCGCATGAAGATGACCGGGAATTTATCACGCAAAACCTAAAATCACTCAACGAACTAAATAAATCATGCAATTATGTTTGCCGGTTCAAAACTTCCGACAATAACTACCGCTGGTTAAATTGGTATGCCGTGCTTGAAGAAGGCAAAATTTATGCAGCTGCCAGCGATATTACCGAAATCAAAACAACGGAACTGCATTTGAAAGAAACCCTGGAACGCCTGCGCGAATCCAACAAAGAACTGGAACAATTTGCCTATATCGCTTCGCACGACCTTCAGGAGCCCCTCCGCATGGTTTCCAGTTTTCTGCAATTGCTCGAAAAAAGATATTCAGAAAAGCTTGATGAGCGCGGGATAAACTATATCAGTTATGCTGTTGACGGATCAAACCGCATGCAGCAGTTAATCAAAGACCTGCTCGCTTTTTCCAGGATCGGGACACGCGGAAAAGAGTTTAAACCAACCGATTTAAACGCCGTTTTGGAGCAAGTAAAAAAGAACCTGCATGCCAGCATTGAACATAGTGGGGCAATTATTAAAAGCACAAAACTTCCACAGATCGATGCCGACGAAACACAAATTGCCCAATTACTACAAAACCTCATTGGCAATGCGATAAAATTTCATGGGAAAAACCCACCGATAATCCGTATTTCCACAAACAGAACCCGCAAATACCACGAAATACAGGTTACAGACAACGGCATTGGGATAAGCAAGGAATATACACAAAGGATATTTGAGATTTTCCAGCGCCTTCATACCCGCGACGAATATGAGGGAACCGGCATTGGGCTGGCAATTTGCAAAAAAATTATGGACCGCCACAACGGAACGATAACCGTTGAATCAATTCTGGGTGCAGGAAGCACTTTTATCCTCAGATTCCCAAAACCAAAAATACGCTGATCATATGAAAGCAAAAATCCTTTTAGTAGAAGACAGCCCCGGCGACATAATTCTAACACGGGAAGCCCTGGAAGAACACGAAATAGAACACGAACTATTTGTAGTAAACGATGGAAACGAAGCAATGTCGTTTTTAAAAAATCATTGCCCCTACAAACAAAGTCCCCGCCCGGATATTGTTATTTTGGATTTGAATCTGCCCCGAAAAGACGGACGCCAGGTTTTGAAAGAAATAAAATCTGATTATAAGTTAAAATCGATTCCCGTTATCGTCCTCAGCACCTCCGACAACGACACAGATATAGCCATGTCGTACCGAAACCATGCAAACTGCTATATTACAAAACCGATGGACTTTGACCGTTTTTCGAAAGCTGTTAAGTCCATTCAGGATTTTTGGTTTGGAACTGTTTCATTGCCCCCAAAATAATCATAATATCTTAAAAAATTTTTATTAGATTTGTAGCAGGAAGGAGAGAAAATGAAATCCAATAGTAAACTTAGGCTTCTGTGCTTTGAAGACAATGATGGCGATTACCTGCTTATTGACGAGTATTTAAGGGAAGCATCCGTTAATTTTGAGGCACAACGTGTCAAACGGCTGTCTGAAGGCCTGGAAGTATTGAAAATTTACCAGCCTGATATTATACTTTTGGATTTAGGGCTTCCTGATTCTGTAGGGATATCAACTTTTGAAAAACTTCATCAGGAATATCCCGAACAAGCCATTGTTGTGCTCACAGGCCAGTCGGATATTGAAACCGGTCTCCGGGCTGTTCAAAACGGTGCTCAGGATTATATCAGCAAATCGGAAATCAACCCATCGTTTTTATCCCGCACATTAATGTATGCTATTGAAAGGCAGGAGCTTAACCTCGAATTGAAAGCGGCAAGGATTAAAGCCGAAGAATCGGACAAGCTAAAATCTGCTTTTTTGGCCAATATGTCGCATGAGCTCCGCACGCCTATGAATGCTATTATTGGCTTTTCGGAATTATTGCAGGCCGGCAGCAATTCCGATAATAAGAAAAAATATACGCAGATCATCATGCAAAACGGAGAGCAACTGCTCAACCTGATCAATGATATCATCGATATTTCCAAAATTGAAGCAGCTCAAATTAAAATATTTAAAACCGAATTTGACCTCAACCTTTCTCTTAATAACTTAAAAGAAGTATTCCAAAACAATCTGGAAAAAGCCGGCAAATCAGAAAACGTAAAGCTGCTGCTGAGTGTTCCCGAGCAAATTATAAAGCTGAAAATCAACAGTGATGAGCGCAGGATTGTGCAGATCTTATCTAACCTGTTGAGCAATGCCCTAAAGTTTACCGAAAAAGGGGTGATCCGTTTTGGCTACAAACTCGAAGCCAACCTGATAACACTATTTGTGCGCGATACCGGCGAAGGGATTGAGAATAAAAACCTGGAATTAATTTTTGAACGCTTTGGGCAAGCTACCGACAGGGCTGCAATGAAGGGAACAGGGCTCGGCCTGGCGATATCAAAAAACCTTGCCGAACTGCTCGGAGGAACTATTTGGGCGGAATCAACAGTAGGCCGCGGAGCCGATTTTTACCTTAGTTTTCCGCGTACAATAATCTCTCAATGTACGTCCACATCTTCAATGTCTGCACCTGCTCCAAAAGATGAAGTGCCCGACTGGAGCCAAAATACAATATTAATTGTAGAAGATATCGAAGAAAACATGATCATCACCAGCCGGTCGCTCAGGGCAACAAATGTTAATTTACTCAAAACCAGCAATGCAGAAAAAGCCATTGAACTAATTAGTAATATAAACAATATTGATTTGATTCTGATGGATTTACGTCTTCCGGGAATGAACGGCATAGATGCAACAAAAAAAATTAAGCAACTCAAACCCAAAATACCCATAATTGCTATAACAGCCCTGACTATGGGCGATGAAGAACGCCAATGCCGTAATGCAGGTTGCGCGGGTTTCCTCACAAAACCCGTAAAACCATCCCGCTTAATCGATTATATACGCCAGTTCATCAAAAACGCTTAACGTTTTTTAGGAAAGAAAAAATATTTCAAACCATACTGATCTGTACTTTAGCCAACAGCTTTCATTTAAAATGAAAACCTGAACATATGCTATTCAAAAATCATATCCAAACAAAGGAATAAATCATGAACCGAATTTATTTCATACTGGCATTCAGTATTTTATTTCCTGTTTTTGGTTTGCAGGGGCAAATAATAGAATATTCGGGACGCATACTTGATGAGGAATTTTATCCCCTTTACGGAGCGATGGTGCGGATTTCAGGAACAGGTTTGGCTACAAGTGCCAACCAAGAAGGCCATTTTTTCCTTCCGGTTCAAGAGGGTGATACGCTGATTATTTCACACCTAGGATATCTTCCGGCATTACAAGCTATTACACAAGCCGATAGTAACAACAGGGCTTTTGGAATCACTACATTGAAAAAAACCGTTTACGAACTTCAGACCGTGGACATTTTTCCCTGGCCGGAAACCTATCAGGAGTTTAAACAGGCTTTTATACAATTACAGTTGGAGGAAGAAAAAATGGCCGAGCTCAATATTCCCGGAATTCCCAAAAGCATCCCCCGGCTGAGTGACGACCGTTATGGCGTTGCTGTTGGCGGGCCGGTTCAGCTGGTGTACAATTTATTTAGCAAAGAGGTTAAAAGGCGCAAACGCTTTTTTGAGAACGTCAAGCGGGAAAAATACTACGACCGTATCAGCCTGAAATACAACCGCGAACTTGTATCACGCATCAGCGGGCTGAAAGACCCTCTCCAAATTGACCGCTTTATGAAGTTTTGCGCGCTGGATGAACAATTCATCCTTCGCTCCAGCGATTACGACATCTATTTTGCGATCCTGAGCTGCTGGCGTTCCTGGCCCGAAAACGAAAATACCAGCAATTCCGCGTTAAAAAAGCCTAACTCGCAAAACCGTGAAAATAAAGGGGATAATAATTTAGGTCAGAAATATTTTTCGCACTATTTTTGCATGCAATTGGCCTGACACCTTCAATAACATTTACTAAGGTGTAAGTTGTTGATTATAAATCAGTTAACCACAAACAGGCGAATGACCGCCATTCCTAGGGGATGTGGGTTTCATGTTTTTTTAATTAAAAAACGCCGGGGCTAAGCCACGTATACCGGCGTTTTTGTTTACCGCTAAGATACTGCAATTCAGCGAAATGACCAAAAATTTTATCGTTTTTTTGTTATATTTTTGCAATTATTTTCTATACTTCGTATATTATATAGAAGACGGAAAAATTGAGAAAAAGGGCTAGGTGCAAAGCCAAAATCGAATTGCACCAAATTTTCACCTTCACAATGCAGGTGAGTATAACCATCAAGCGGCATTTCCCGGATTTTTTGAATCTTCTCGCCCAAGTAAGCGATCAGCGCAAACAACCAATTTACAAAGTTGAGGAATTATTGATGGCAGTAGTGGCGATGTTCCTTTTTAAGCGTGGTTCCAGAAACCATGCAGACAACACCGCTAGAAAAGGAAGCTATTGTTTTAATTTTGAAAGGCTTTTCGGTTGTAGGCTGCCCGATCTGGACACTTCCAACAGACTGCTTAAACAACTGGATCCAAAAGAATTGGAAGAGATAAAGCGAAAGATGGTACAGCTGCTCTTAAGAGCGAAAGTATTGAATAAATACAAACTCTTTGGACTCTATCACCTTATAGGGATTGATGCCACAGGAACTCATAGTTTTGATTACGAACCTTATCCCGAATGTCCTTATAAAACATACAAGAGCGGAAAGCGGACATGGACAGCCTATGTACTGGAAGCAAAGATTATGTGTGGAAACGGATTTAGTTTTTCAATGGCTACTGAATGGGTCAAAAACCCCATAAACCAAGATTATGAAAAACAGGATTGTGAACTAAAGGCCTTTAAACGGCTCAGCGAAAAGATCAGGCAGATGTATCCACGCCTACCGATCGCCATTGCGGCCGATGGACTGTACCCCAACGATAATGTCTTTAAAACTTGCGCTTCCAACCAATGGCGGTTTATCATCACCCTCAAAGATGGCAACCTTCCCAGCATATGGGAGGAAGTAAACCTACTCAAAAAAGCAGGTGCCCTTACTACAGAAAAAACCTATGACATCCATGGGCAGCACAAAATCTCAACCGAATATTGTTTTCTTAACAGTATTGCTTATAAAACACACAATATCAACTTTTTGGAAACACAAATTGTCACAACGGCCATACAAAATAACGAGCTGCCTGTTAAAGAGCGTTTTGTCCATATTACTGATTTAGAGGTTACAAACAAAAATGCTAAAACCATAAGTGATTACGGGCGTTTAAGATGGAAAATTGAAAACGAAGGCTTTAATGCACAAAAAAATTCTGGCTATAATCTATCGCACAAATACTCTAGAACATCGTTTTGCGCAACCCAGAATTATTATCAATGCTTGCAAATAGCCCACATGATAAATCAATTGGCACATAAATCCCAGCGCGTCCAGAAAATGATATCAAGCCATGATTCTTTGAAATCCTTCGAGGAATGCATTATAGTTTTATTGATTGCAGGTAATCTTACTGATTTTCCCACGCCAAACTTTAACTGCCAGATGAGATACTGAAACTAAAAAAAACAGAGAACCCCTGCTCAAACATTCAGGGCAAAACCTATTAACAAAAAAAGGAGGTAATTTTTTAAGTCATAACGATGAAGGCAACTGGCTAAATGCTGGCAGGTAAAACTATGCCCAGTAGTTTTAATGCCAAATGATCTTTCTATGAAAATAACTTCTTGCGGAATTGCTGGAAAATACAGACAGTATTCCGGATATTCGCTAAATTTTCTTAATTTTCCCCCTCAAAGGACAGTTCATGATTCGGAGGATATTTTCTTTTCTGGTAATTTCAATTTGTATTGCTTTTTCCCTTAATGCGCAGGAAAAAAACACCGAAGACGGCTATCGTGTTTTTTACCATCCCAATGGAAATAAATCCAGCGAAGGTGTTTTACGCGATGGCAAACCCGACGGCTATTGGAAAAATTACAGTGAAGAAGGAATCCTCATTTCGGAAGGGAATCGAAAAGATTTCTTGCTCGATTCTACCTGGAAATTCTACAATGACAGCAGCCGGTTGATCCTTGAGATAAATTATTCCAAAGGCAGGAAAAACGGATGGCGGGTCGAATTTAGCCCGGAAGAAATCATACGCACCTATTTTCTGGACGACATAAAAGACAGCATTACAGAAATCTTATACCCGGGCGGGCAGCTTAAAATGGAAATTCCTTATGAGGACGGCCTGGAAAACGGAATGGGCAAGGAATACGATACCAATGGGTTGATTATCAGTGTAATTACATATAAGAAAGGATATAAAATAAAACACGAGCGCATCAACCGCTACGACCGCGACGGCAAACGCTACGGCCCGTGGAAATTTTTCCGAACAGATGGCAGCCTGAAAGAAGAAGGCACTTATTCGGGGGGCCTTATGCATGGGTTTTTCAAATATTATGACGAAGAAGGGCAGTTCCTGCGCATTGAAAAATATGTTTATGGCGAAATCCAAAAGGAAGCACCCGAAACCGCAAGTCTGGAAATGGTGCGCGAATATTATCCCAACGGAAAACTGAAGCGCATCTTCAGTCAAAAAGACAACGAACAGGAAGGCTTGTTTCGCGAATACGACAGCACAGGGAAACTAAAACAAGCCTGGGTTTTCAGCAGGGGCGCTGTCATTGCTGAAGGCATGCTCGACAAAAGCGGACAAAAAGACGGCCAGTGGAAGCATTATTTTTCAGATGGCAGCATAAGGGCAAGTGGGAAATACGTGAATGGCAACAAAAGTGGGAAATGGGAATATTTTTACCCAAACGGCACGCTGGAGCAAAAAGGAATGTACAGCAAAACAGGAAAGCCGCATGGCGAATGGCTGTGGTTTTATCCTTCCGGAAACCTGATGCGCCAGGAAATGTACTGGGGCGGCAAACCCGATGGTATGATGACCGAATACAGTGATTCTGCTACCATTATTGCACAGGGAAATTTTGTTGAAGGAAAGGAAGATGGCGAATGGATTTACAACTATAAAACATATTCCGAAAAAGGGAAATACTCAAACGGGCATAAAGATGAAACCTGGATTGCCACATACAGCAATGGAAATAAAAAATTCATTGGAGAATATTTTGCGGGACTGGCAGAAGGATGGCACCGATGGTACTGGCCCAACGGCAGGAAAAAACTGGAAGGAAAATATTCCGATGGTTTGAAAACAGGCACCTGGTTTAAATACAATGAAGAAGGACTGCCTGTTATCACCATAACCTACGATAATGGAATTGAAACAAAATACGACGGAGCAAAAATCAAACCTCCTTTTGAAGAATAACAACACAAGCATATGAACATTTCATCCAATTTTGATAGTGGCAACATTATCGTTCAAAAAGAAGACGGACACGGCAGTTTTTGGCTGAACATCCGTAAAGACACAAAAAGCGACCATTTTCAATGGTTCCATTTCCGCCTGAGCGGGGCACGTGGCGTTGAATGCCAGCTGGTAATTACGAATGCTTCCGAAGCTTCATACCCTGAGGGCTGGGAAGATTATAATGTGCGTGCTTCCTACGACCGCGAAAACTGGTTCAGTGTCCCTACAACTTATGAGGAAGGCAAATTGATCTGGCATTTCAAACCCGAACACGACTCCGTTTTCTTCGCTTATTTTGCACCTTACAGCTATGAGCGCCATCTCGGACTAATTCACAGTTCGCAGCATTCACCGGATTGCCGCCATAAAATTTTGGGACAAACCAACGAAGGACGTGACCTCGACATGCTGATTGTTGGCAACCCAAAAGCCAAAAGGAAAATTTGGGTCGTGGCACGCCAGCATCCGGGCGAGGCAATGGCCGAATGGTTTATGGAAGGTTTCATTGACCGCCTGATTGACGACAGCGATCCGGAAAGCCTGGTTTTATTGAAAAATGCCGTTTTTTATCTGGTTCCCAACCTCAATCCCGACGGGGCAATTGCCGGAAACCTGCGCTGCAACACGCTGGGAACAAACCTAAACCGCGAATGGGCCGCGCCATCAAAAGAGAAAAGCCCGGAAGTTTATTATTTGATGAAAGAAATGGACAAAATTGGTTGCGACCTCTTCCTTGATATCCATGGCGATGAAGGCTTGCCTTATAATTTTGTTTCGTCGATTGAAGGCATTCCATCATTTGACAAAAGGCTCAAAAATCTTTTGGATAAATTCCTGAACAAATGGAAAGAATGCAGCCCTGATTTCCAGACCAGGCACGGCTATCCACAGAACAAAGCCGGTGAAGCTAATTTAAGTGTGGGTTCCAAACAAATTGGCGAGCGTTTTAAATGCCTGAGCATGACCATAGAAATGCCGTTCAAAGACAATGCCGACCTGCCGGATGAATACAGCGGCTGGTCACCGGAGCGAAGCATGAACCTGGGTAGAGGGATTTTATTCCCGATCCGGTCGGTATTGAGGGAATTGAGGTAATGAGAAAAATAAGCTTTTTCAAAGTATTGATCTTTGGAAAAGCTTATTATGGTTAATGGCTGTGCTTCAGCAAGCCCATCAAATAATCCCCATAACCGCTTTTCAGCAAGGGTTGGGCAATTTCTTCCAGTTTGGCCGCATCAATAAAACCATTGTTATATGCAATTTCCTCGATACAACCGATTTTGAGCCCTTGCCTGTTTTCGATAACTTCCACAAATTGTGATGCCTGGGTCAATGATGTGAAAGTTCCCGTATCCAGCCAGGCTGTACCGCGGCTCAGGATGCCCACTTTCAGCTTTTTCATTTCCAGATAAACTTTGTTCACATCTGTGATTTCGTATTCTCCACGAGCGCTGGGCTTTAGGTTTTTGGCAATATCAACCACCTGGTTATCATAAAAATACAGTCCGGGAACAGCAAAATTGGATTTCGGCTGTTTTGGTTTTTCTTCAATGCTCAAAACATTTTGCTCTTTATCAAATTCTACCACACCATATCGATGAGGATCATTCACATGATAAGCAAAAACAACTCCGCCATCAGGATCGGCACTTTCTTTGAGAAGCTCCCGCAAACCACGGCCATAAAAAATATTATCGCCCAAAACGAGGCTGACTTTATCGTTGCCAATAAATTCTTCGCCAATCACAAAAGCCTGCGCCAGTCCGTTGGGCACTTCCTGAAGGGCGTATTCAAAATTACAGCCCAAACGGCTGCCATCACCAAGCAAACGCTCAAAATTTGGTAAATCATGGGGTGTACTGATAATCAGCACGTCACGAATTCCCGCCATCATTAAAATGGACAAGGGATAATAAATCATGGGTTTGTCATAGATGGGCATGAGCTGCTTGCTCACAGCAAGGGTCAATGGATGGAGGCGCGTGCCGCTACCGCCGGCAAGAATAATACCTTTCATAATTATTTGTTTTAATTTTTGGGTCCGTTCAAATTAGAAATCGACTCTGATACCTGAACAAATATACAAAAAACGAACTACTTTTTCTCTTCCACCTCCACATCATCACTGAGTTCGTTTCCATCGAATATCTCCAGATAAGGTTTCTCAAAATTCTTATTGGTAAGATATTTATCTGCCGACAACAAAATAGATGGCAGTAAAAACATATTGGAGAATAATGCCACAAACAATGTAAAGGAGACCAGATAGCCCAGCGATTCGGTGCCGCCAAAGGATGAAAGGATGAAAATAGCAAAACCGAAAAACAGCACTACCGATGAATAGATCATGGAATAACCGGTTTCGCGCAGCGCCATAATCACGGATTTTTGTATTTCCCAATTATTCCACTGCAACTGCAAACGGTAGCGGCTCAGGAAATGAATGGCATTATCTACCGAGATACCCAGCGCAATACTGAATATCAAGATAGTACTGGGTTTTATCGGTATATCTAGATAGCCCATAAGAGCCGCAGTCATAATCTGCGGAATCAGGTTAGGCACCAGCGAAATAAGCACCATACGGAAAGAAGTAAAAAGGAAAGCCATCAAAATAGTAATGACCACAATTGCCAAAATCAGGCTTTGAAAAAGGTTTTTTGCAAGATAATTCGTGCCGGTAAGGAAAGTTACGCTGGTTCCGGTAATCACGACATCGTAATTTTTTGGCGGGAAAATAGAATCAATGCGCGGGCGGATTTCATCGGTCAATGCCTGGATTTCCTTGGTGCCGATATTCGCCATCTGCACGCTCACCCGGAGGGTTTGATAAGTTGTATCGACAAAATTATCCAGCAGGCTCTTGCTTCCGGTCTGCATATCTTTTGGAATGTATGAAGCAATGAAGTTCAGTTCATCACGCGACGGGACATTGTAAAAAGATTCTTTTCCGCGGAAAAACGCCTGTTTTCCAAATTTCACAACTTCCACCACCGAAAGCGGTTTGCTGAGCTGCGGATATTGCTGCAACATATTTTGCAGTTTATCGACGCGTTTCAGCACGCTTTGCTTCATTGCCCCTTTGGGCTTTTTTGTATCGATGGTGATTTCGAGGGGCATCACTCCTTTAAAATGTTTTTCGAGGAACATCAAATCGCGGTAAAGCTGATGGTTTTGCGGGATTTCATCCACCACTTTTCCTGTGGTTGTAAGCCTGCTGATCCCAAAGCCGGCTGCCACCAAAGCCACAAGGGTGAAAGCATAAATCAATCTGCGGCGGTTTTGAACCGTCCAGCAGATTTTATCCAGAACACGGTTAACGAAACCGCCATTCAAATGCTGGATATGGCGCAGTTTTGGCGGAGGCAGATAGCTGAAAAAGGTTGGGATCAAAAACAGGGACAGCAAATAAACCGCTAAAATATTGAGCGAAGCAACAATACCAAATTCCACCAGCATCTTATTTCCTGTGATTGTAAAAGCTGCAAATCCGGCCGCAGTAGTGGCGTTGGTCAGGAAATTAGCATTGCCAATCCGCAAAATAACACGTGCCAGCGCTTTAACTTTGTTTTGATGCTCGCGGTATTCATCATGATATTTATTGAGAAGAAAAATACAGTTTTCAACGCCAATTACAATCATGAGTGGAGGTATAATTCCGGTGAGCAAGGTGATTTTAAACCCAAAAAGGCCAATTGTTCCCAATGCCCAAACCACACTGATAATAACAATAATGATGGGAAAAATCGTGGCCTTGAAGGAGCGGAAGAAGAACATTAAAATCAAAGCGGCGACCACAAGGGCCAGCAAGACAAATAAGCGCAGTTCATCTTCGGCCATTTTGGTTGTAATGGTCCGAATATAGGGCAATCCGGAATAATGCACTTTTATATTGTGCTCCTGAGCAAATTCATCGAGTTGATCTTTAATGCTGTAAATCAAACCCACACGTGCTTTGGTGTTCAGCATTTGCTTATCCAGCGTAATCATCATCAGGCTAACGCCGGTTTCGCGGTTTTGCAGCAAACCGTCATAAAAGGGAAGGCTGTTAATAAGCTGATGTATGGAATCCACTTCTGCCTGTGTTTCCGGGCGCTGGCTTACAATGGGCAGAAAATCAAATCTTTTCAGGCTGTCGTTTCGGTTTAGGTTGTATAAACGTGCAAGCGAAAGCACTTCTTCGATTCCTTCCTGTTCGCGCAATTGATGTGTAAGGTCGTACCATGCCTGGAAATGTTCCAGTTCAAAAAGATCTTCCGTTTCGAGTCCGACAAACATCACGGCGCCGTCCTGCCCGAATTTCTCCCGAAACTGCATATAATCCATCCAGGTGCTGTCGTCGTTGGGCAGCATTTGCACCATTTCGTAGGATAATTTTACATTCCGGGCCATATACCCCATAAAAATGGTAATCAATAATGTACTGATTAAGATGGTATTCCGGTTTCTCAGGATTAGTCGGACAAGAAATCTCCACATAAATTTTTGAGCCTTAAAGAAATAAATCGCAAAAATACGCTTTCTGTTCAGACTGGCCAATGCTGCCGAGGTTTAATGCCAGGAATTAATGAATAAATTATATCAAGCTGTTATTCTGCAAAAAAAAAGCCCGAAGAGTACGGGCTTTTCAAATATGCATGAGCTTCAATCCGAGATAGGGCTTAGCTGGCTTTCCGTTGCGTCAGGAAAAAATCGCTGAGCGTGATTTCGGTAGTGAAACGCTTGTTTCCGTCCTTATCTTCCCAGCTGTTGGTAGTTAGTTTTCCTTCAACCAAAACTTCCTGTCCTTTCTGGAGGAGCTTTTCAACCAGATTTGCAGTTGCGCCCCAGGCCACCACCTGATGCCATTGCGTTTGCTCGACCCACTCGCCTTTGCTGTTTTTATAACCTTCGTTGGTTGCGATGGGAAAACGGCTGACTTTACGATTTTCACCGAATACATTTACTTTAGGATTTGCGCCCAGGCGGCCGATCAATTGTACTTTGTTAACGAGTGCGTTCATGACTTTAGATTTTAGTTAAACGAATTATGAAATGATTATGCTGCAAAACTAAAGCGGCCGGTGCACCCGATTCGGTTATTACAAATTTGCTTGCGTTTGTAGTTGTTGGTAAGTGATTGAAAATGGATATATTACTGTATTTCAGCATTATAAACTAAACGACAATTACAAAGAATATTCATCAAAAAAACGATAGCGGTTGAAAAAACCTTTTATTTCTGGGTTCTACTAGGAATTTCGTGGAAAGACAAAAGTTAAATCTCCTACAGATTCCTCCAAAGTTTTCCTCATGCTTCGGAAACTTTGTCGGAATGACATGTTTTTATGAAGTCAGGAGGCAAATGCGGCGAGGACACAGTAGGATATTTTAAACACGTCCTCGCCGCATTTGCCTTAAACACCTAATAAACAGCGTCATCCTATATTTGCATTTTAAGAAATATCGTAAAATTTAATAAATTCGTTGGATTAATAATGAATAAGACGAAGGGAGGGAAGAAAACCACTTGCGTCATTTGTCATCAAGACCGTTCGGAATGGTGGTTCCCCTCCCTCTTCTATTGCTATCTTGGACAGTTCATTAGGCATAAAGCCTGTATAAAGGATAGATAAGAAAACAATAGCTCCGTCTTTTAAAAAACAATAGTCATGGACAAATATATTGGAATTGACATTAGCAAGCAAACATTTGATGCTTATGGGTCAGACCGAGACCATAAAACGGGTTTTTCAGATTTTGAACAGACTACAAAAGGCTTTCAGGCTCTGGTCAAAAAATACGGTAAGGACAAAACTTATGTCATGGAAGCAACAGGGCCATATAGCCTGAAATTGGCTATGTTCCTGTCTAAGAAAAATATTGAAGTTTCCGTGATAAACCCTTTGATCATAAGGCGTTATTCGCAGATGAAGTTACAGCGGGCAAAGACAGATCCAGTAGCCGCCGAAACCATCTATGACTACGCATCTACTATTAAAGTTGACTTATGGACACCACCATCAAAGGAAATTTTTGCTATGCAGCAGTTATTGACAGCCCTGGAACTGATTACTAAACAAAAAACAGCTACGTCTAACCAATTACAGGCTTTCCAGGTAAGTGGCGTATTGACTGCTGAACTCAAAAGATCACTGAAAAGTATTATCGAAAAGTTCAAGCGGGAAATAAAAAAGCTGGAGAAACAACTGGATGATATCAGCAAAACACACTTTCCAGAGACCCGCAAGCTTATCCTCAGCGTACCGGGATTTGGCAAGAAAGCTGTAGCAGTTCTCATTGCAGCAACCAATAATTTTGAAAAATTCCTGCATTACAAACAGTTTATTGCTTTTGTAGGGACAAGTCCAAGGATATATCAGTCCGGGACCAGCGTCAAGGGAAAGGGGCATATCTGCAAAATGGGAAACGGGCACATACGAAAACAGCTCTATATCTCAGCTCTGTCTGCTGTGCGCTACAATAAAGCATGCAGGATATTGTATGAACGGTTGACAGCTAAAGGGAAGCACGACAAGGTAGCTAAGATTGCGGTTGCAAATAAACTGATCAAACAAATTTTTGCCATAATAGCAGATAATGAACCATATAACGAGGATCACATCAGCAAATTAAGGGTTGCTTTACCATAATATTTTTCTTCAAACTGCCTCCAAATAAAAAAAGGGTTACTAATCAGTCTGCAAATTAGCGATAGTTCCCAAGGCAGGCACAACACTCTGTCCATTCTTGATAATTGTGTCAGCAACTGATCTCAAAACAGCAAAGGCATCCGCTCCATCGGTCGATCTGAATTGACCTGAAACTTTCTGTTTAACTTTTATGTTTCGGATTGCCCTTTCAGAAGCATTATTGTCTGGCGGGACTTCTGGGTGATATAAGAAGGTGAAGATATAGTCCCTGTATTTGACTAGCCTTTTTTTGAATGCAAGCAATTCGTTGTGTTTTTCCGGCAGTTCTGCTTTCAGTAAACTGTTCAGCCTGTTTTCAATTGCGGTTCTCTTTGGGCTATGTACGTAGCAACCCGCATTGTCCATTTTTTTCTTCAAATCCAGTGCCGTTTGAAACAGCCGTTTGCATATCCTGCTCCATTTATGCCCATACCTTTCTGACAAGTAATTCAGGTCACGTAAAAGATGTGCCATACAAATCTGGTGCGACAGCGCAGCAGTATTAAAATGGCTCTTCCAGCAATCATGCACCAACACAGAGTTTTTAAACCCATCTTTAAATGTATTGTCAATGCTCCTCTGTGCCCTGTTGTCAGTGATGGCAATGAATGTAGCCTCTTGGTTTTGCCATGTCCATGCCCAGTGCTTATTGCCATCAACCTTAACTCCTGTCTCATCACTTCCTACAGAAAGGCAATATCCTCCCGAAAGCAACTTTTGCTTTATTAGGTCATAGGCTGGTTGGGCCTTGCGCTTTAGTTTATTGAGCAAATAATGGATGCCCCCTTCGCTTATGGGAATATGGAAAACATCCCTGAAAAGTTCTTTCATACGCAAAAAGGGCAGGTACTGCCTGGTATGGAAATACCCGATCAAACTTTCAATGTTGTTCCCATAGCTTACCGGGGCATTGGCCTGAGATGGATAATCACACCTGGTTTCATGGCCACAACTGCAAACCTTTTTATATACCCGGTGTTCTGTGACATGTAACTTTATCTCGGGAATATCAAATACCTGGCGTTTGCCGGCTAATTGTACGGGCAAAGAAGCAAGGTCTTTCCCGCAACACTTGCAATATGAGGGGATGTGCTTCTCAATAGTGTCAGGCACTTCGGCCATCTTAAGTGTGTTCCCTTTCCGCCCTGCCTGTCCGCCTGGCTTACGCCCTGTCTTTTCCCTCAAACTCCTGCGCTTAGGGCGGTTCTGATCTTGGGAGGGAGGTATTGAGCTGTTGTTGCTGTTTTTTGGTGTTTGGTATTTGGCAAGCTTTTCTTTGAGTTTTTTGTTTTCCAACTCAAGGGCTTCCAGTCTTCTTTCAAGCTGGCCAATCCTTTTGAAAAGCTCTTGTATAATGAAATCTTTGTCCAAAACTTTTTTCTTTCAAAAGTAGTGTAGGTTAGAGGCAAAAGTCAAATTACCAGCGGTTTAGTTACGAACACAGAAAACAGCAACTTGTGAATAGCCAATGATTTTTGAAAAATACCCCAAGGAGAATCCAATATTTAAACCTGAACACCCAAGAACAAACAAACAGCAAAATCACAGAGCCTTTAAACGCATCAATCCCAGAAAGTTATTCACAAGCCACAGCGAAAATTGTTAATAAGGATTGATTTTTTTCTGACACTGATTAGTTACAAAAAAGGTAGTTTGAAGAAAAATATTACACAAAACTCTTGCTTTTTAACACAGTTCATTCCGATCGGAACAAAGCCAAACGAAGTGATTAAGGCTTTGTGAAGGGAGGAATCTGTTGGAGATCAGATTTTTTATAAATAACCTATCAATATATCTCTGAATATTTTTAATCTCAAAATTATAAATACCCACGAAATTCTTGGTAGAACCTATTTCTGATCGAAGTAATGGCGGATTAGGGCTTCTTCTGTTTGGCTTAACTGCTGTTTTCTGCGTTGTTTTACTATCGCAGCAACTTCCAAAGCTTTGTCGATGCGGTATTCCGAAAGGCCGTCTGCCCCACCCCAACTGAAATCGGGAATAAACTTTGGCGGGAATCCGGCACCAAAGACATTCGACATCAATCCAATAACACTTCCGGTATTGATCATGGTGTTGATTCCGGTTTTGGCATGGTCGGCCACAGTCATCCCCACGAATCGTGAGCCGGTATTCACTTCTTTTCCTCCGGCATAAGATTTCACGAAGCCATAATTATTTTTTAAATCAGAATTATTGGAATCAGCACCCAGGTTTACCCATTGCCCGAGGTAGGCATGGCCGAGAAATCCTTCATGTTTTTTGTTGGAGAATGAATGAATGATGCTTCCTTCCACTTCGCCGCCCATTTTACAAACCGGGCCAATTGATGCGGCCTGATAAACCTTGGAGCCAATGCTGATCTGGCTTTCATCACCGATATAAACCGGGCCTTCGATCACGGCATTGGGTTTAATCGTTACATTTTTGCCGATATAAACCGAGCCATCCTCGGCATTGATCACGCAGCCCGGATATACTTTGCTGCCTTCATCAATAAAAATCCGGTCGTAATGCAGCACATGCGCGCCCACATAAACTTCGCCTTTGATGCCCTGCTGGCCGAGCAGATTAAAATCATTTTCAATTTCACGGGCATTCATTCCGGTTAAATCCCATGAATAGGATATTAATTTATGCCTGCTTTGCCGCGAGCTTTTATTTTCGATATTGAAAACTGCCAGTCCTTCATCATCAAAACTCAGGCTACCGGTTTCCCGGGCAGAAATATGGAGCGCAAGCACATCATCACCCGAGCGTAACACACAGCCCTGTTGAAGGCTCAAAATTTCATCATAAAGTTCATCATTAATTACGACCCGTGCGTTAATAAAAATATAATCATCATCCGCCAGCTGATTTACCTGAGCACCAGGATTTTGCTCTTGAAAAAGTGGTACAAGCAAGGAACGGATCAGATAATCGACCGGGAGTTCCGTGCGTTTTTCGAGTTTTTCGCGCATCAAAAGGATGCCACTACGCAAATCAAATACAGGGCGTAAATAAACCAAAGGGTTAAAGCTATTGTAATGTGAATCTTCGAATAAAGCCAGGCGCATAAAATATTTCTTAAGTTTTAGATCAAAAAAACCGTCCGTTTTGGAACGGAACAAATATATGCAAAAAGATGAATATCAGAGCTTATTCTTACTTAATCTAAACATAAAGATATGGTTAAAATGAAAAGTCATATTTTCTCATAAAGAATTTCATAATTTTGAGCCCAAATGCACGCAATTGAATTAAAACCATACTGCTATGACTGAACAAGAAATTTTAATGAACCCCAATCCACTGGTTCGTTTTCTCAAAAAACCTGCAGCAGAATTTACTAAAGCAGATATTATTTCCTATATCGAGACCAATAACATTCAGATGTTAAACTTCCGCTATGCCGGTGGCGACGGCAGGCTCAAGGCTTTAAGCTTTGTGATCAACAATAAGAGTTATCTAGAAGAGATCCTTACTGTTGGGGAACGCGTTGACGGTTCCAGCCTTTTTAAAAATGTACAGGCCGGCAGCAGCGACCTTTATGTGGTGCCCCGTTTCAAAACTGCTTTTCACAATCCTTTTTCTGAGATTCCAACGCTGGATATTCTTTGTGCCTATTTTGACAAAGACGGGAATCCACTGGAATTTGCGCCACAATATATCCTAAAAAAGGCACATGAAGCGCTTAAAGAAAAAACCGGCTTTTCTTTCCAGACTATGGGCGAGCTTGAGTATTACATCATCAGTGAAGATGAAATGCTTTTCCCTGCTGTGGATCAAAAAGGATATCACGAATCCGGCCCGTTCAGCAAATGGGGCGAATTCCGTAATCAGGCCATGCAATATATTGCACAGGCCGGTGGCCAGATCAAATACGGCCATTCCGAAGTAGGAAATTTTGCGCACGAAGGCTTGATTTACGAACAAAACGAAATTGAATTCCTTCCGGTTGATGTGGAAGACGCGGCAGATCAATTGCTGGTTGCCAAATGGATCATCCGCAACCTTGCCTATGAATATGATGTAACGGTAACTTTTGCACCAAAAATTACAATTGGCAAAGCCGGAAGCGGACTGCACGTACATACGCGCCTGATGAAAGACGGTAAAAACGCCATGGTAGAAAATGGCAAACTCAGCGATATAGCAAAAAAAGCCATTGCCGGTTACCTTGATCTGGCGCCATCGCTTTCTGCTTTTGGCAATATGAACCCGACTTCCTATTTCCGTTTGGTTCCACATCAGGAAGCACCCACAAATATTTGCTGGGGCGACCGCAACCGCTCGGTTTTGGTGCGCGTGCCCCTGGGATGGCAGGGCAAAGCAAACATGCTTCATGCTGCCAATCCACTTGAAAGCCCGGAACTTCCTGAATTTAACTGCAAGCAAACGGTTGAATTCCGCTGCCCCGACGGTTCTGCAGACATCTATCTGTTGATGGCCGGCCTGACCGTTGCCGCACGCCACGGACTGGAAATGGAAAATGCACTGGAAATTGCAGAAAAAACTTACGTTGATGTGAATATCTTTGACGATGAGCACAAAGACAAAGTAAAAAACCTGGCGCAACTTCCTGTTTCTTGCTGGGATTCAGCCGATGAGCTCATCCGTCAGAAGGATATTTACCTGAAATACGGTGTTTTCACTGAAAACCAAATCGAGGGTGTTGTCAGCCTTTTGAAAAGCTTCAATGATCAAAATATCCGTGAAGAGCTGAAAGACAAACCGGAAGAAGTAATGGAACTTGTAGAGAAGTTCTACCACTGCGGATAATCTTCTGGCAATATTATAAGGAAAGCCCGGGCAATGTGTCCGGGCTTTTTTTATGATTAAAAAAAGCCCCTGCATATACAGGGGCTTATAGTTAAAAAAACCAAGCGTACACTAGTACTAGTTTCTGTCCATAATGCCCGATCTCAGCGTTATTCCTGATATTGAAACCAGTCACTTACCGCAGTAAGCTCCTTATTTTCAACATCATGAATGCCTCGACCTCGGGCATTCTGAACCAGAAACTCAACTTTATGTACTAGTACTAGTTTTTAATTACTTCGTAAGTAGGAACTTGCTTTTCCAGATAAAGGTTAAGGGTGTAGTTACCGGCTTCCTCAAGAACGATATTTGCTCCATCCTGAGAAAGGGTATTATCACCGGCGCCACTATCGCCAAAGTTTACAGCCCAATCGGAATTTGCACGCCACTTAAACTCAGTTCCGGCATCAAAATCCATGGTTACAGTAAACATGCGGTTTGTTTCGTCGAAGGTAAGCTCTGCATCAGGTTCTCCGCCCCAACCGTTAAACGAACCAACGAGGCCAAAGGTGCGGAGTTCTTTTTCCCACACCAGGTCAACGGTATTACAAGTCAACCAGTAGTTGCCCATATCCACTACGCTGAGGTTACCGGCACCAGCGTCTGTATCAAGACCCCATTCTGTGCCATCAGTACCGTAATTAGGGCCATCCCAGTTGGGTTGTGCAGTAAACTTAAAGTTTGGATCTTCACCATTGAAATTCACATAACCACTGAAAACACCAACAACATCGGTTTCGAATACCATTGGCGCATCGGCAGGAGCCCAGCCCTGATAAGCACCCGGAACCCAAAGGTTAGAAGGTGGTGCAGGGTCATAAACGGTTACTTTTGTTGCAACACTTACTATATCATCAGTGCCCACTTCATCAGGAATCATTGATTTCAATGTCCAAACCACATCGGTTTCAACGCCTGCTTCCAGACCCATAACTTTCAGTGTGCTGTTCAGTCCTTCAACAGTTAAAACTGTAGAAAGATCAGTAGTAGCAGCGATTTCGGAAGTATCATTGTTGGCAATGATTGACATTACAAACTCAACATCAGCGAGTGCATGACCATCGAGGGCTTCATAAACGGCAGCTGTCCAGGAAACATCAATGGTATCGTTTGCCATTGTTTCATCGAGCACAAATACAGCACCTTCGGTTGGTTCAACAATTGTAGCAGCGGTAATCAGCTCCACAGTGGTAGGATCATAAGTAGTTACTTTGGTATCAACAGATGATTCAACAAGAGAGCCATCATAATTAGGCAGGCTTGCTGTGATTGTCCATTTCACATCATTTTGCCCGAAAGGGATCTCAAAATTGTAGAACATTTCGTTCAGATCACCAATTTTAACAGCATATCCGACATTGGTAGTTGTTGCAACAACACCACCAAGTTCACCAACCATTACAGACACACTATAAACAGGATCGCCCAGATTTGTGCCATCATTGGCAGAATAAACAGCGGGAATCCAAGTCAGCTCAAGCATTTCGCCGGCCTGATCTTTGGTAAACTCAATTACTTCTCCTTGCTGAGGATAAGTAAAAGCCGCTACCGTCGTATTCTCATAGGCGAAGGGAACCGGTTCGTTTTTATCATCTTTACACGCCACAAACAGCAGCGAGGCTGCAAATATGAGGAGCGCGGTATTTAATATTTTTTTCATATTCATGATTATTTCAAATTATGGTTCACAGGTTTAATTAATTTTTAATTAACTCATAACGGGGTGTTGGTGTATCCCAAAGCATTTTGAAGGTATAATTACCGGGACCTTCGGGCATAAGGATATCCGAACCACCGCTTATCAGCACGTCACTACCTGCATCGGCACCATAGTTAATGTCCCAGGCATCGTTTGCACGATATTTGAAGCGCAGGTCGCCATCAGCAGATTCTGATACATCAATCGTTACTTCGAGGATGTTATAAGGGCCGCCTTCGGCAGGAAGCATATCCACATCTTCTGTCCAGTCGCCATTGAGGATACCTGAACCGATTACGCCAAAGTTCTGGAGCTCATAGGAGTAAGTCAGGTCGTTGGTATTACAAACAAGCCAGTAGCCGCCTGCAGCAGGAACAGTAAGGTTGCCTGCACCCGGATCAGTATCAAGGCCGAATTCTGTACCATCAGTACCGTAGTTAGGCCCGTCCCAGTTGGGTTGTGAAGCAAATTTGAAATTGAAGTCTTCGCCGGAGATATAAACATAACCTTCGAAAATTCCGTCTTTGTCAGCATCCCAGATTTGAGGAGCATTTGCAGGATCCCATCCCTGATAAGCACCGGGAACATAGAGTGAACTTGCCGATGGTGGAGGAGGATCAGCTGTTTTAAAAGCAGTTATTTTCGTGTTTACTGCATCCGAAAAAACAGTTGTCAATGCTTCGGGAAGATTTGCAGTTACTGTCCAAACAACACTAGTAGCGGTACCTGGCTGGATGCCCCATCCAATAAACATTGTGTTTAATTCAGGTACAGTAAAAGTTGCTGCAGTATCTGTTGTACTTATTAACTCATTCAGTCCTCCATTAAAGGAAACCGTTAATGAATATTCCGGCATTTCAAGGCTGGCGCCTGAATTTAATGTATATACGGCCGGAGCCCAGTTAAAGCTCAGCGACTTCATAGAATCTGCTTCAGTCCATGTCATTGTAGTACCATCGCTTGGCGAAAGCAAAACAGGACTTACAGTTTGCGATTTATCATAAATGGGCTCTTCTTCATTTTTCTCACAAGCAACAAACAGAGTTGCAAGCAATACAAGCCCGGCAATATTTAAAATTAATTTCTTCATAATCTTTAAAATTAAATGTTATTAATAACCAGGGTTTTGCTTCAGATTTGGGTTTGTATTGATATCCTTGGCAGGAATTGGGAACAAGCCGTATTTTGCATCGGTAGCCCTACCGGCCTGTGTGTTTCCTTTCCATTCCCAGATGTATTCACCACCTGTAAACTTGCCGTAGCGGATCAGGTCCGTTCTTCTATGGAGTTCCCATGCCAATTCGCGTGCTCTTTCATCGAGGATGAAATCAAGATTCAGTTGAGCGTCTTCAATCTTCGCAGCACCGGCTCTTTCTCTCAAAGCGTTTACATAGTCAAGAGCATTGGAACGGCTTCCACCGCCACCGCGCAGCTGTGCTTCAGCATACATCAGATATACATCGCCCATACGGAACATAGGAAAATCAGTGTCAGGAAACTGAGAGTTTGATCCATCCACTTTAGGGCCAACAATATCATTACCTTCAACTTCTCTGGAATAATTCACAAATTTTGGATAAGCAAATCCACTTTCGAAAGCATTAAAATCATCAATAGTTTTTGAGTGACCATCATTATAGAAAACAGCCCTGCGGTCTCCATCTTCATATTGATCCACAAATTGAGGACAAACCCTTAAACCGCCCCAAGATTCAGAAGAACCATAGTCGGCAGGAGACATACCTCCACCGATTGCAGCAGAAAGCAGGAATGTTGTTCCGCCCCAGGTTTGTGTATGCTGTCCGTCATAACGAATTGGGAAAATGATTTCTTTCATTGTGTTGTCCACCTGATCGTTATCTGCCCAGAAGAGTTGTTCCCATGTAGGAGCAATATCATAAGAGCTTCCAATAATCTTATCGCAATAGTTCAAAGCGTCGCCATATTTATTTTGACCGACATAAACTTCAGCATTAAGATAAATTTTTGCCAGAATCATCCAGGCAGCGGCTTTATCCACACGGCCATATTCATTAGTTCTGGGTTCCATAAGTGTATTTTCCAGCTCTTTAAGTTCAGACTCCACAAAGGTGAAAATGTCTTGACGAGAAGCATAAGGAGGAAGGAAGTCGGCATCACCGATTGGATCGTTTTCGGTAACCATAATACCTGTTCCAAACATATCCATTACATGCCAGTAAGAAAGCGCTCTAATCAGGCGAACTTCTTTTCTGTATTCAGCAATTTTTGTTTTTTCGGTTGCAGAAGTACCACGGTCGTCCAGTTTTTCGTCGGTTGTTTGGCGCAGGTACTCATTACAGAGGCTGATTTCGTAATACAAACGGGAGAACATTGCTGCGATGAAAGAATCATCGATACTCCACTGATGCCAATGGAAATCTTTGATCGTTTGGTCATTCCACAGAATAACTGCTTCATCGGTTGTAAGTACCTGATGGTCGAACATCAAGCGGATGTAGTTACTGAAGCCACCGTCAATACCGGCGATATCGCCCGATCCGTCACCACCTTCATTACCACCAATGGCAAGTCCGGCATAACATTTAGCGAGGTTTTGAACATAAGCTTCCGGATCCTGGAAAACAACCTCAGAAGTTTTCTCGTCCGGATCCAAAGGAATCGTATCCAGATCCTTCATACATGCTGAAAAGACTGCGATGATTCCCAGCACGATAAATATTTTATATAATTTATTCATTTTATCTCGATTTTAGAATTAGAACTTAAGATTTAAACCCAATGTCCAAACGCGTGAACGGGGATACAAATTATTGTCAATACCACCATACACTTCAGGATCAGAGCCTTCGTAAGGAGTAATAACAAAAGCGTTATTCACAGTAGCATTAAGCGTTAAATCAAATTTGTATTTAGAAATATCCCTGAAAGTATAGCTAAGGTTAATTTCGTCCATTCTAAAGAATGAAGCCTGTTGTACGTAATAATCTGAGTTATACTGTGTTCCCACGAAAGCGGTATTCAAAACAGAAGTTGCAACATTGGATGCATAAGGGCCTTCAGAACGGTACAAGCGTTGGTATGTTCCAATTTCTGATGCAGCATTGTTATATACCCAGTTATCAAAAGAACCATGACCGGACATATTCAACGCCCAATCTTTGTAAGTAAAATTAAGATTCAGGCCATAGGTTACATCAGGGATGGCATTATGGAAAACATATTTATCTTCGGAATTGATTTCACCATCTTCGTTGCGGTCAACATACATTCCTTCAATTGGGTTTCCGTTGTTGTCATAAACCTGTTCATATACAAAGAATGACAGATTGGAGTATCCTTCACGGATTGTTTGAATATTGTTATCCACGCCACCACTAATTCCACCTGTTGAATAAGTATTGCCATCGAGGTAGGTAACTTCATTCTTATTATAAGAAATATTACCGCCAAGTTCAAGGAACATATCCTCATTGGAAATCAGGATACCGGCTATACTGAATTCAACACCATTGTTTTCCAGATCACCAATATTTTTGTCGATATAATTGGTTAAGTTAGCACCAAGCACTTCGGGCACATACGCAATGAGGTCACGGGTTTTCCTTTGGTAGTAATCAATTTGACCATGTAAACGGTCGTTAAAGAAACCATAATCAATACCAAAGTTAAGGGTAGTGGTTGTTTCCCACTTGATATTCGGGTTATAACCTTCAGGACGTAAAATGGTGTAATAAGTATTCCCAAAGGGATACATAGCCGTTTCATTTCCATAAGTATAGCGACCCATGTAGCCGTAAGGGCCGGAAACAGCTTGTTGACCGGTTTCACCCCAGCCCACTCTGAATTTCAATTGTGATACAGTTTTGGAGTTTTTCAGGAAATCTTCATTATTAATAACCCATGCTGCTGATAAAGAAGGGAATACACCCCAACGGTTATCTTTACTAAACTTAGAAGTACCGTCACCACGTACGATAGCAGTAAGTAGATACTTGTCTTTAAAGCCATATTTCAAACGGCCAAAATAAGACAGGAGCACATAAGCTGAGATGTTGTCACCTGCTATATTGAAAGCATAGGTACGATTTCCGGTTGTGTCGCCTGTATTATTATTGAAGGTGCTTTCGGTATAGAATTTTTGATAGGAATAACCGCCCATAAGACCTAAATCACTATCAATATTTTCAAGATTTTTGTTCCAATCCAGATAGAAATCAAATTGCTTATTTTCGTTCTCATAAGTATATTCATTAAAGTAACCAAATCCGTAACCACTGGTAGTAAACATAGCAGTATTTGGAGCAAAAACGGTTCCGTCATTGCTGGTTTTATCATAAGCAAGGTTCAGGTTAGCGCGAAGATCGGGCAAGAAGTGCATTTTATAATCCAAGGCGATATTACCAAAAATACGGTTTGCATTGGATTTATCTTCCCTTTGCTCGAGCATTGCCACAGGGTTATCTGTAGATTGAGTGGAAGCTTCGCCACTATTGTTCAGCCAATAAAAATACTGACCATCATCTGTTTTAACAGGTTTGGTTGGATCCATTTGAACAGCAGCACCGATTGCGCCCTGATCAGCAAACTGGTTTTTAATGAAAGAAGCATTTGCATTTACCTGAACGGAGAGGTGGTTATCTAAAAACTTAGGGCTCAATGAAGTACCTAAAGTAGTCCTGTTAAAGCTTGACGTTTTGAGCACACCTTGTTCATCGGTATAACCTACAGAAAAACGGTAAGGCAGCCATTTCCAGGCTCCTGTAGCAGAAACGCTATGATCCATAGAAAATGCAGAGCGATAGATTTCATCCTGCCAATCAGTTGAATACCTTTTGTTTACATCTGTTTCCGGATTAGCAGAATTGCCTGAAATTTGATTTCCTTCAGCATCATACCAAACACCGAGTAAATTTTCATTTTCAGCGTGATAAGTCATGAAAGCATCTGTAAAAGCATCTGTTCCCAATACGTCCAGTCCTTTTGGTTTATCTGTAATTGAAAACTTACCTGTGTATTGAACTTTCAGTTTTTGTCCTTCGCGCCCTTTTTTGGTTGTAATCATGATTACACCATTGGATGCGCGCGAACCATAAATTGCTGTTGCGGAAGCATCCTTAAGGACTGTGAAAGTTTCGATATCATTCGGGTTCAAAGAGTTAAGAGCAGAACGCGCACCGGAACCTGCATCACCTGAGGTTACGATTCCATCAATAACAATCAATGGATCGTTGCTGGCGCTCAAAGAAGATCCACCACGGATCCGAATGGTTGCTCCTTCACCAGGCGCACCGCCACCAGGGGTTACAACAACACCGGAAACCTTACCTTGAATAAGGCTTGCGGGGCTTGTGAGAGCACCTTTGTTAAAATCATTCGCGGAGATTGCCACTACGGATCCTGTTAAATCTTTTTTCTTAACAGTACCATAACCAATCACGACAAGCTCCTCAAGGCCGGTTGAAGCCATAGCGAGGTCAATTTCAACAGTAGTGCCCGGTTGTACGAGGATTTCCTGTGTTTCGTAACCAACATAACTGATAACCAAAGTGGTATTGGGTTCAACTTCAAGGCTGAAGTTACCATCAATATCACTAATCGTACCGGTTGATGTTCCCTGGATTTTCACGGTAGCCCCCGGAAGTGTTGTTCCGTCAATGGCATCCCTGATGGTTCCAGTAACCTTTCCTGTCTGTGCAAAAACAACTCCCGTCATCATTATCATAATGAAAACGAGCAGCAATTTTTGGCCGATCATTTTGTACTTGTGTTTCATACGTTTGGTTTAAAATAAAACGGTTTATAAAGCATAGAGATTAATGTTTCCTGTTTATTTGATTATTATTAAAATATATTGCATAAAATTAATAAAATTTTCATCCTTATTCCAAAATAAGATAGCAGAAAGGGGGTTCAGGCATTGTTTTGTGTGGCATTCCCGTAGCAAAACAAAGGGGCGCAGGCCGGTTCTCCAAACCATTAATCTTCGAACATGTCCCCTTTCATTTTGATAACCTAAAACCATATCATATAACAAACCGGCCTGCATATTTCTTAATCTAATTCCAATATCAATGCTGAACGTGCCGGAACCACCAGCTCATCCAGTTTAAAATCTTTATCGGTGAGCACATCCTTTCCGGCAGAAAAACCTTCAAGGCGCTCATGGAAGCGCTGTGTATTCAGGAAGGTCGGTTTGATGTTTTTATTCAATACCACCATTACTGTATTTTCATCATCATAACGGAAAAACACATAAACCCCATCTTCGGGCGCATAGTGCATCAATTTGCCATCATGCACTACTTTTGCTGTTTTCCGCCAGTTGAAGATTTTCTTCGCTACTTGCTGCGCTTCTATTTGGTCTTCACTCAGACCTTTTCCGCTCATTGCATCGGCTTTATCGCCTTCCCAGCCACCCGGGAAGTCGCTGCGGATTGTTGCATGTTCACCGGGATGTCCTGTATTGCTCATCAATACTTCCGTACCATAATATATCTGTGGAATTCCGCGCATCGTGGCAATATATGCCATTCCCATTTTATAGAGATCCAAATCCTCGTTTACCTGCGTATAAAACCGATCCATATCGTGGTTATCCGGGAAGATGACCAATTCAAAAGGATCGGCATATAAAAAGTCGTTGGTAAGCATATCATAAAGTTTGATCAGACCGCTACCGTAGCGTGTATCCTGATCGCGCAAACCACGGGTCAATGCACCCTGCAAAGGGAAATCCATCAGGCTGGGCAGGCAGGAAGTGTAACCGTTGGGGTTCTGTTTTCCTTTTTGCCAATGTGCCACGAGGGCCGGGTTTTCGGTCCATTCTTCACCAACAATATTCAGCTTAGGGTATTCGTCCATCAAAGCGCATGTCCAGTCGGTCATAAAATCTTTATCGGGATAAGGGTAGGTATCCATGCGAATGCCGGCGAGCTTTGCATATTCCACCCACCAAATACTATTTTGGATCAGATAGGTAGCAAAAATCGGGTTGCGCTGGTTCATATCCGGCATGGTTTCCACAAACCATCCATCGGAAAAGCCTTTATAATCATCCTGCGATACATAAGGATCCTGAATCACCTGGCGCCGATGGTTTGTTTTAACGTATTCGGTACCATGATTGATCCAATCGGGTGTGGGCATATCTTTCATCCACCAGTGTTCGCTTCCGCAATGATTGAGAATCAAGTCCATAATCATTTTGATGCCCATTTTTGATGCTTTAATGCTCAAATCGCGATATTGCTTATTGGTACCATAACGTGGGTCAATTTTATAAAAATCTGTTGCGGCATATCCATGATAGGAAAAAGCGGGCATATTGTTTTCAAGCACGGGATTGACCCAAATAGCAGTAAAGCCCATATCTTTAATATAAGGTAAGGCTTTATCAATACCGGCAATATCGCCACCATGGCGGCCGTTTTTGTCAGCGCGCTTTGCTTTCTCGAGCATTCCGGGCATATCATCGTTGGATGGGTCTCCATTTACGAAGCGGTCGGGCGTAATCAGGTACATTACATCTTCCTGGCTGAAGCCTTCGTACTCTTCGCCGCTTTTATCACGTTTCTTTAGTTCATATTGTATTTCGGCCTGAATTTTTCCCTTATTGTTTTTTAAAACAATAGGAAGATTTCCCGGCTTGCAATCGAAAGAAATATTCAAATAAATAAAAAGGAAGTTGGGGTTTGGGACTTTTTCCACTCTGGACAAGCTGATTCCGGGATAATCTATTTCGATATTGTATTGGCTTATATCATAAGCCTGCAGCATGATCTGCAGTTCCGGATTGTTCATTCCTGTCCACCAAAATGGCGGTTCTACACGTTCAATTTCCACTTTTGCCTGTAGATTCAGAATTCCCAAAAAAATGAAAATGAAAATGCTTAGTGCACGAAAAGATTTCATACGGATAGTTTTGGGTAATAAATTTTAAATTTTATTAACGCAAAATTAATTTTTTGAATAAAATAAAGGTAGGTAACGGGGTTTACAATAGGTGAACATAAAATCAAAATACTCATTGAAATATTAACTTTAAATATTGATTTAAAGTAATTTAAGTGGTAATCAAAAAGTAAACGACGAATTTTGTATGCTAAAATTTTATTAAGAATAAAACGACTAAATATTCATTAAAAAATCAAGCAG
Organism: Bacteroidales bacterium; assembly: GCA_963662905.2. Lineage (GTDB taxonomy): Bacteria > Bacteroidota > Bacteroidia > Bacteroidales > WRLA01. The sequence goes on from CAXXFD010000001.1 coordinate 637,021, forward strand.
ACTTTGCTCCGGAGTGAGTTTCAGTTTTTTCTTGAGGCGGTGTCGGGCTGTTTTCACGCTATCGGGCGATATTCCCAATAGGCTGGCGCATTCATTCATGCTCAGTTTTGCACGTATCAGTGCACAATGGCGCAAATCCTGGGCGGTAAGGGCAGGGAAAGCGGAACTGAGTTTTTCATCAAAGCCGTGATGTACTTCCTGGAAATAATAACGGAAACTCTCCCAATCTTTCTCAACAATTTTTTGGTGTTCGATAAGCTTTAAGATCCGGTTATGAATCAATCGGACGCTTTCCGGGCTATCTTTCTGAGCTTTTTTCAACTCCCTGAAAACTTTCTGAAAAGCCTGGTCTTTTTGAATTGTTTTCAGCAGCTGAGCCGAAAGCTGTTTGTTGCGCAGTTCAATATCATCGCGTATGCGTGCTATTTGCTGGTCACGGTATTTAATTTCAGTATCAAGTACGCTTTTTTCAGTATCAAACTGGCTTTTCAGCTTACTGATTTTCCTATTTAGCTCCATCTGCTTTTTTTGCTCAGCCAGTATTTCGATCCGCAATTCTTCCAGCTTTTGCTCATTAAGACTTTTTACTTCATCAAGTGTTTTGTTTTTGCTTTTTTCAAAGCGTCTGTTATAAGCAAAAAGTATAATTAACATGAGGATTATAAGGCTGGAAAAGGACAAAAGATAGAACCACAGAGCTTTAAACCAGGGTTTTCGAATTTGGAAAGTAATTTGATTGGTTTCTGAGACAAGCCTGCCTTTATAACGTGCGCGAACCTGCAAAGTATAAGATCCGTTGCTGAAATTAAGCGCATTCAGAATTCTGTCAGGCTTTAAAGCACTCCAGTTGGTATCTATTTCAAGAATTCGCGTTTGATAGCTTATCAGATCCTGAGGAAACATACTGTTTGCAAAACGAAATTCCAGATTACTGCCATATGGCAAAGAGAGCTGATTATCAATTAGCTGAGGCAATGTATCCTTTTTTACTCCATAAAAACTGATTTGAATATCAGGTGTTTCGGTTTTTTGTGCGTGAATATATCCATCGGGCAAAAAGGCCAGCCCTTTTTCTGTTGCGAACCAAAGGTTTCCGTATGCATCTTTTTCAATTCCCCTGAAATGCATCGCACCTGAGGGCAAAGAATTGGTGTGGTCGAATACCTGAACCAGGCCGTCTTTATACCAGATCAGGTTCGTTTCACCTGCCAGCCATAAAGCGCCGTCATTGGATTTTTGTATGGCTTTCAGGTTAATATCGCCGGCCAGCTCAGGCAAATCCATGCGTGTAGCTCTTTGCTCATCATCCCCATTGTCGGAAAAGCGATATAAACCCGAATGTGTTGCCAGTAAAACCTCATCAGTTCCGATATGCAAGTCCTCGATGATCAGTGTCCCTGAAACAGGTGGGTCGAGTTTTAATTTAATGGGGCTAAAGGAGTTGTCGCGGAAATTAAAACGAAATACCGTTGGGCTATTTGCTTCACCGGCAGCAAAGCATTGCCCATCCATACTACAACGAATTACATAAATATCTCCGGTTGAATCGGGATCATAAATTGAGACGTTAAAGTTTTCGTCAATTCGCATAAGCCCGTTACGATGATTGCCGCAGGCCCATAATTTTTTATCAATATCCTCATAAAGCCATAAATATGCTTCGCCCGGGGGCACATTTTCCACCCGGCTCATAGGGCCCTGGCCCGGTTTAAAGCGAAATAAACCGCCCAATTGATCGCCCAGCACAAACTCTCCCTGATACGGAACGGCAAGAAAAAAGTATAAGCCATCTACTATATAGTCGGCTGCAATTGTCCATCGGTGTGCCTGCTCCCTGCTTAATACCGAAAGTTTAAAATCAGTTGCTACGAGCACAGAATCATCAGATAATGGATGAACGCTGCGAATAAGGTTATAATCCGGATCAATTTCATAATAGCGAAAAGGACTGATATTCAATTGCCCAATTGTTTCACTGCCAATAATCCATAATTGATTATTGCCTCGCTTGCGAATATTGGTAATATCATTCAGTCCCGGAATATCCAAAGGTCTGGAAATATAATTTTCATCATTTCTTCCCAAAATATACAGACCCTGGCTCCAGGTTCCCAGCAAAAGAAACTGATCGTCAAGCACATGGATGCAGGAGATATTACGGATATTTATAATCCACTCCATTCGCACGATTTCTCCTGAAGCATTTACTTCCATTTCATAAACACCATTTGCTGTACCAATCCAAAAGGTGTTTAGCTCCATGCGCTTAACAAAGCTCAAGATGCTTAAATCTGCTGTATCAGGTAAATAAACAAAGGAATCAACTTCGGGCACATAGCGATAAACATTACCGATAAAACTAAATGCCCAGAGGTTTCCGTAACCATCCTCCTGAAAGGTAATGCTTTTCATATAATTACGCGACTGCCAGTTGGGGCCAAGGGAGTAGCGCTCTATTATTTTTCCGCCCTTAATACGCACAGCAACAGAATCTTCTCCAACCCATAAAGACCTGTCGGCGGAGGAGTAAATGGTTTTGGGATATGAAAGTTGTGTATTTGTTGGTTCCTGCCCTGCTTTAAGAACATTTGAAAAAACCGGTTCGCGGCCGTCAAATTCAAGCAACTCAAGTCCGAAGTCATTTACAATATATATCTCTCCATTATCTGTTTTCAAGAGGCTTTTAACATAATTGCTTCGGGTCGCCTCCGGAAAACTGGTAAACTGCCCGCCATCATACATCATCATGCCGTGATCCGTGGAAATCCACAAACGGTTCCAGTCATCAATTACCAGATCTTTGTACCGCCCCGAGTTGGCAATATTCTCCATAGGATAATACTGTATCCATGGAAACTGGGCAAAAAGCTGATTGGAAAAACACAAAAAGAGCAAGCTGATTAAAACGAACCTGCTCACTCTTTGTATTTGTATTTTTGATAAAAATTTCAATATAAGTTTCTTATTTTCAGTATTTTATAGATACACAGGCTATGAAAAGAATGTGTCCTGTTTACCATTTGTTCACTGCGTGAAGGTACAAAAATACTGAAAACAAAGAAGCTTTACCGGTCTAATTTCCCTTTTTCGACCATGAATCCCTTAAAGGCACAGTGCGGTTAAAAATGAGTCGTCCTTCTTTTTCCGTATCCGGATCGAGGTTAAAGTAGCCGATCCTTTGGAACTGGAAATGATCGAGTGCTTTGGCCTTGGCCAGCGCAGGTTCAACTTTTGCCGTAGTTTTTTGCAATGATTCCGGATTCAGGAATTCTTTAAAATCCTTGTCTTCATGTCCGTCAGGAGCTTCATCCATAAAGAGGCGATCGTAAATTCTGATTTCTGCATCCAGCGCATGTGCACAGGAAACCCAATGCAATGTACCTTTCACTTTGCGGTTTGCCCGGCTCATTCCGCTTTTGGTGTCCGGATCATAGCTACAATAGATTTCTTCAACTTCGCCTGTTTCGGCATTCATTTTATAATCTTCGCATTTTACGATATAAGCTCCTTTGAGGCGTACCTCACTGCCCGGTCCCATACGGAAAAACTTACGTGGCGGATCGACCATGAAATCATTGCGCTCAATATAAATTTCGCGACTAAAAGGAACTTTTCTTGATCCCTGGCTTTCATCTTCGGGATTGTTGATGAGTACCATTTCTTCCGATTGCCCTTCGGGATAATTTGTAATGACCACTTTAACGGGATCAAGCACACCAAATACACGTGGAGCCACTTTATTCAAATCCTCTCGCACCGCATGTTCGAGCAAAGCCACATCAATTACATTATCGCGTTTTGCAATTCCGATTGTGTCGGCAAAGTTTCTGAGGCTTGCGGGTGTATAACCGCGGCGGCGCATTCCGGAAACAGTGGGCATACGTGGATCGTCCCAACCATTTACATAATTTTCTTTCACCAACTGGAGCAGCTTACGCTTGCTCATCACTGTATAGCTCAGGTTCAGCCGGGCAAATTCGGTTTGACGCGGGCGGTAGTGGTCATCTTCCACCAGTTGGTCGAGGAACCAATCATAAAGCGGGCGGTGCACTTCAAACTCCAAAGTACAAAGCGAATTTGTGATTTTCTCGATATAATCAGATTGTCCGTGGGCATAGTCGTACATTGGGTAAATGCACCATTTATCGCCTGTGCGGTGATGCTCTTTATGCATAATGCGGTACATCAGCGGATCGCGCAGGTGCATATTTGCTGCAGCCATATCGATTTTCGCACGCAGGACTTTTTCGCCTTCTTTATATTTTCCGGCTTTCATATCGCGGAACATCTGAAGGTTTTCTTCAGGAGTACGGTTACGATAGGGACTTTCAATACCGGCTTTGGTTGGCGTACCTTTTTGTGCGGCAATTTCTTCTGCAGACTGGTCATCTACATAAGCTTTGCCATCGAGGATCATTTTCTCTGCCCATTCATAGAGCTGATCGAAATAATCGGAGGTAAAATGCTCCTCATCCCATTGGAAACCGAGCCATTTTACATCTTCCTTAATCGATTCAACATATTCTGTTTCTTCCTTACTGGGATTTGTATCATCAAAACGGAGATTACACTTACCCTTATACTTTTGGGCAATTCCAAAACTCAGGCAAATGGCTTTGGCATGGCCAATATGAAGATAACCATTCGGCTCAGGCGGAAAACGTGTATGTACACGGCCTTCATGCTTTCCCTCTTTAATCTCTTCATTGATGATGGCTTCGATAAAATTCGTCTTCGATTTTCCTTCGGCAGCTTCTTCTGCAGCTTTCTTATCCTTATCTGACATAGTTATTTATTTAGCTATAAAATAAAAGCCCAAAATTAGGAATTCGCCCCGAAGAATACTTGAAAAATGACAGAAAAGAGTATTTATTTTTGCTTTTCGCAAATATTTCCTATCTTTGCCGCCCAATTTGGTCACGTGGCCGAGCGGTTAGGCAGAGGTCTGCAAAACCTTGTACAGCGGTTCGAATCCGCTCGTGACCTCAAAATCAGCCTGTTTCAATTAAGAAGCAGGCTTTTTTATTTTTCCTCAGCAAGTATTTGCTGAATAATTTCCGGCAGCTTCTCCAAATCATCTTTGCTTTTCAAATAACGATCCGGATTTTCCCAGCCCATTTCCTGCTTTTTATAGCCAGGAAGCCTGTCGCCAAAATACAGCAACACAAAATTATCGACAATACGCTCTTTTAAAGTGTGGGGCACATTATATTCCTGAATCAATGATGCTTCAATACCCATATGCACAATTTCATGAATAATGGTATAAGCAGGATTTGTGTACCTCTTAAAATCGCCCTTTTTGGTAGCAAACAATAAAAGACTTCCGTTTTGCGGATTGTAGCTTCCGCCGGGGCCATAAAGACTGAGCTTTACTTCGTATAAAGGAAAATTCATAAAATCAACAACACCCATACTATCAGGTAATTCCGAAATCATTTCGTTGATGAAAGGGAGCTGCTCCTCAATTTTTTGAAATGCTTCCTGATAGTCCTCCTTTTGATAAATCTTTTGCACCATCTCGCTTACAAGCGAATCATAATCAGCGCCTGACAACTGATGATTGCGGGATTTAAGCAGCAATCCATTTATAAAATCGCCATCCGGCCAGCTTAATCGATAATTGTTTTGATCAAAAAAGCTGATGTCTTTCAGGTTCATCCAAACATACTGAGCTTCTTCCTGAGCTGTCGGAATCTTCACTTCAAGCCTGTCCTGGCTTCTTACCAGAGAAGGAATAAGCAACATAGCAAACAGGAAGATGGCGTACTTTTTCATGAGTTCTGTATTTTTCCCAAAAGTATAAAAATCCAAGATGGCTTTAAGTCGTAATTTTCATTAGATAAAGCCAAATAAAGTTTTTTATTTGGCTTTATCTCTAAAATTTTCATAGATAAAGCCAAATTAAATAGTTAAACCGGCTTTATCTACCGAAAGATTTGTATATTTGAAATCAAATACCATTTAAAATGCAGGAACTGGTTGGACGAATCAATGAAATACAAAAACTTGAAAGCATCTATAATTCAAACAGATCTGAATTTTTAGTTGTTTATGGAAGACGCAGGGTAGGCAAAACATTCCTGATACGATCCGTTTTTAGGGATCGTTTTACTTTTCACGTGAGCGGATTGGCCAATGCAAACCTCCAGCAACAAATCACAAACTTCTATCTGGCTTTGCAAAAATCATTTCCACATCAGGAATTGAAGCCAAAACAAGATTGGCTTGTTGCTTTTTCACAATTGGCAACAATGCTGGAAAAACAGAAAGGAAGGAAACTGATTTTTATTGATGAATTGCCCTGGTTTGACACCAGAGGATCAAAATTTATTCAGGCTTTAGAGCATTTTTGGAACAGCTGGGCTTCCGCTCGCGATGACATTGTCCTCATTGCCTGCGGTTCGGCGACTTCATGGATGATCAACAAGCTCATCAATAACAGAGGAGGGCTACATAATCGCGTAAGCCAACAAATAAAGTTATCGCCTTTTCGGCTGAGTGAATGCGAAACTTACCTGAAAAGCAGAAATATACAGCTTGATCGCTACCAAATTATTCAGTTATACATGTCCTTTGGTGGTGTCCCGTATTATTGGGATGAGATAAAAAAAGGCGAAAGCGCTGCCCAAAACATCGACCGCATATGTTTTTCGGAGGACGGACTGCTCCGCGATGAGTTCCATAATTTATACCGTTCCTTATTTAATAATTACGACAAACACCTAAGGATCATCAAGGCACTTGCAAAAAAGAACAAAGGTCTTGACCGGCTGGAGATCATTCAGCTTACGGGATTGCCCAATGCAGGCAGTACAACGCGATTGCTCGATGAGCTCGAATTAAGCGGCTTTATTCGAAAATACACACCTTTTGGCAGAAAAAAACGAAACAGCTTGTACCAATTACAGGATTTTTATACTCTATTCTATTTTAAATTTATTGATAATCAAAAAAATACAGATCATAATAGATGGATCAACCTGATTGATGCCCCAAAATACAGGGCATGGAGTGGCTATGCTTATAAACTCATTTGCATGACTCATCTGCCGGAAATCAAAAAAGCATTAGGCATAGAGGCTGTTCAAACGGAAGTATCTTCCTGGAAAAGCAGCAATCAGAAAAATGGGGCACAAATTGATCTGATCATTGATCGCCGTGATCAAACAATCAATCTTATTGAAACAAAATTTTCAATCAGTCCATTTACGATTTCCGGGAAATATGCAGAAGAACTTCGCAATAAAATAGGTGCTTTTAAAGAAGAGAGCAAAACCCGCAAGTCTGTTTTTCTGAGCATGATCACAACATTTGGGCTCAAACAGAATGAATATTCCGGCGGTTTGGTGCAATCTGAGCTTACTATGGATGATCTGTTCAAAAAAATCCGATAAAATTGAAATATTTTTATATTACTGTTTTACTGCTTTTTATCCGTTAACAAACGAGTGCAAACAACTGCAAACACAAGCAAATGAGTAAAAACCGAGTCGTGCTGTTGGGCCACTGTAGTTTTGCAGCAGATCGTTCAACAAAAATTATTCATTTAAAATTTCAACATCATGAATGCACTCGTTAACAAAGTTCAACTCATTGGCCGCCTGGGCGGAGATCCTAAAATTTCAACATTCGGACAAGACAATAAAGTTGCGCGTTTCTCGCTCGCCACATCCGAAAGCTACAAAAACAAGCGCGGAGAATGGGTAGATCAGTCGCAATGGCATCAGGTAGTAGCCTGGGGACCATTGGCCAATCTGACCGAAAAACTGCTCCAAAAAGGACAGGAAGTTTTGCTCGAAGGTAAGCTCGTAAACCGCAGTTGGGAAGACAAGGATGGGAACAAACGCTTCACTACTGAAGTACAGATGAACGAGTTTTTCCTGACGCAGCGCAAAGCCGCATCCTGAAAAATTTTCCGGAAATCTGCATATCCCCTGCTCTTTCCCGGGCAGGGGATATTATATTATTATGAATAAAGATACACGGAACAGCGCATAATCAAACATCCGGCAAGAAATCAATATCTTTGCATCGAACAAAAGAAAGAGGAAAAGATTATGAAAAGACTGTTCGTTGTTTCCAACCGCTTACCTATTGAAATTCAACAAATACACGACAAAAAAGAATTAATGCGCCGTCCGGGTGGTTTTGAAAACGGATTACAGGCATTTCACGAAGAATATGATATAAAATGGATCGGACGTCCGGGCAAAAATATTGATGAAATAAGCGAAAGCGAAAAAATCCGCCTCGACAATAAATTTCGTCAGGAAAACTGCATCCCGGTTTATATTGATGAGGAGCTGCGCAACCGTTTTCTGGAAGGGTTCTGCGAGCATACGCTTTGGCCTTTGTTCAATTATTTCACACAATTTGCCAGTTTCGATACCGAACAATGGGAATCATTCCGGCAGGTGAATACGATTTACGCTGATATCATCGCAAAATTTGCAACAGATGATGATGTGGTGTGGATCCACGATTATCATTTAATGTTGGTTCCCGGGCTTTTGCGCCAAATATTTCCCAAAATGTCGATTGGATATTTTCAGCATATTCCTTTTCCGTCCTTTGAGGTATTCCGGCTGCTGCCCTGGCGCATGGAATTGCTCAACGGCATACTTGCTTCCGATCTGATTGGCTTTCATATTTATGACTATCAGCGGCATTTTATGAGTTCGGTGCGGCGCCTTTTGGGTCATGAAACCATTTTCAACCGCATCAGGCTTGATGAACGCATTGTAAAAGTGGATGCTTTCCCAAAGGGGATTGATTATAAATTTTTCAATGAAAGCGCACGAAAATCAGCGCAAGGAACAGAAAAAACAGAGATTACTCAGGCATTTGAGGTGTTTCACCGCAGAGGGTCAAACCGAAAAATTATCCTTTCCATTGACCGCCTGGATTATACAAAAGGATTGAAAGACCGCATCAAATCATTTGAAATGTTCCTGAACCTGCATCCTGAATATCTTCAAAAAGTAAGCCTTTTCCTGTATGTGGAACCTTCGCGGGAGAAAATCACAGAGTACAAAAAGCTGAAACGACAGTTGGAAGAGCTTGTTGGCCGCATCAACGGACGCTATGGGCAAATCAACTGGATGCCGGTTTGGTATTTTTATCATCCGGTATCGCGCCGGGAGCGCATCGAATTGTACAGCAATGCAGATATTGCCCTGATTACGCCCACGCGCGATGGGATGAACCTCAACGCCAAAGAATATATTGCATGCCGTACCGGGCAGGATGGCGTCCTGATACTCAGCGAGATGGCCGGAGCAGCAAAAGAGCTTGGCGAATCTCTTATTGTAAACCCGAATAACCGTGGGGAAGTTGCCGAAACAATTTTCCGCGCTTTAAACATGCCTTTAAAAGAACAAAAAGAGCGCATGAAGGTGCTGCAAAACAGGCTGGAAATTTATAACGACATCCGCTGGGCCAGCGATTTTATCCATGGACTTCAGGATGTGCGTAAATTGCAAAAAACGCATTTTACCCAAAAAATTGATGCTCAAATAGAAGCACAGCTTAAAGAAAAATATCAAAAAGCAGCCAGGCGCATCATCTTCCTTGATTATGATGGTACTTTAACCGGCTTCCACAATGATCCGCAAATGGCCAAACCTGATGACGAACTGTACGCTATCGTTGAGAAGCTGTTGCAGCCCGAAGAAAACACTTTGGTAATCATCAGCGGGCGCGATAAAGAAACGCTTTCGGAATGGTTTAAAGATTATCCGCGCATGGCCTTTATCGCCGAGCATGGGGTTTGGCACAAAAATCCCGAAAGCGATTGGGGCATGACAAACCAAATTGAAAAAGACTGGATGGAAATTATTGAGCCGCTGCTGCAAAATTATGTTGACCGCACGCCCCGCACCTTTATTGAGTACAAAAACTACTCATTGGTGTGGCATTACCGCCATGCCGATCCCGATATGGGCCAACAACGTGCCTGGGAGCTGAAAGAAGACCTCAAAAATTACATAGCCAATCTAAATCTGGAAATTATGGATGGCGATAAGGTGATTGAAATCAAGAATGCCGGCATCAATAAAGGACGGGCGGCTTTGAATAAAATCGCTGACGATCACTTTGATTTTATGCTTGCCATTGGCGATGACTGGACAGACGAATATACTTTCAAGTCACTCCCTAAAACTGCAGAAACCATAAAAGTAGGCACAAAATCTACTGCTGCAAAATATTATTTGGGTGGTGTTTCGGACGTGCGCAGGCTTTTGGATGGATTGGGAAATTAGCTTGCGCGTTCTTGGCAGAGGGATGAATAACAGGGTTAAACTTTTAGTAAAGTGCAAACTTTACTCCATTCTACTTTATTTTAATCTAGCTGAAAATAGGCACTTAATTGTTTTTCATTATCAAAGAACAAATCTCCTCTAACTATTCTATTATCAAAGAACGCTTTCATTTTATTTTCAGAAAAAAACACATCAAAATACAACCCCTGATTATTATAAATAAATATATAATTACCGTTATGAATGTATTTTTCGACTGATTTATCTGCTCTAATATAATTTGTTTCAACTTGAATCATTTTATAAAAATATTTTGATAATGATATTCTAGAAACTCTTTTGATGGCAAGAATTTATCTGGTAAAATGATCCCTTGATTATTATAGTTAAAGAAAAAGTCATTAACAGCTTTATCTTTTGAATACTCATCAAAGAATTTTGAAATCAAAACTTTATAATCAGGTGTGATGGTAATAAAACCTCCATCAAATGCTTTATCGTGAATTGAATTCAAACATAATCCATTTCGAGGATTTATTCTATTTTCTTTGTCTTTTGCCCAAGGTTTTATATGACTTGCAACTAAAAAATCAGGGATTGACAATCCAGTAATACAACATTTTAAATTATATGATGATAAAATTGTGCTTCTGAAAAAATTCTGATTTACTCTTGTTTTGATATTTGTTTCTCGTTCTTTGCCTTCAGGGAATACCTCTTTCTCAAGCCCTTCAGTTTGTTCTACTTTTTTATTTTGAAATTTTGCAATAAGCTCTTCACTTTCAAAAGCTAAGTTATCCCAATTGCCATTAAATTCATTCCAAACAACTTCTTCTAATTTACTTCCATTGGCCAAGCCCGTAATTCCTTGTTTTTTCAATTCCGGATCAAGTCGCCCAAAATTTCCAATTTTCATATTTAAAGCAGATGGAGAACGACCAATATTATTAGCATATTTAATTATAATTGGATTTGTTTTACTGCTACTTTTGAATAGAATTTTGCAGTAAACATTAAACGCAATTATTGTTTCTTCTCTTGTCCACTTATTCTTTGCCATAATTTTATTCAACTGTCTTTTGCATTAGGAATTGCAGAGGAAATCCGTTTTAAGAGGAACGAACAAAAAGGTTGTAACGGGAAGCCCGACCCAAAAGCGATACACCCAAAAAAAATCTGCGAATTCGCTAATCCTTAAATCTTTGCAAAGTACATTTAAGATAGTTCTGCCTTTGGATCTGACAGCTTGCATATTTTTTCTTCTCTGCTCTTTCGTCAATTTATCCATAATACAAAGATAATTTATTCTTTTGGCGTGCTTGGCATAAAAGCCTGCACTTTTGCAATTTTAAGTTTGTGAGAGGTTTTGTGCGCATAGCAAATTTGCTTAATATTGCCCCAATCTGAGTTTTTTTCTTTCCCGTCTATTCTTTTCAGTTCTTCTAAAAGCAGGTTTTCAGGAATAAGGCCGGTTATAAAATCATGGGGACAATTGAGCCAATTTTTTGTACTATTGTATTGTATTTCACAGCCAATTGAGATAGTTGAAAAACGCAGCTGATAGTGACTATTCCAGTGGCAAAGAAACACTTTAGCCTGTAGGGTTAATTTATGCGGCAGTATTAAAAAACAACAAATAAAACAAAATGATGATGAAAAAATTTGCAGTAGTATTAAGCGGTTGCGGTGTTTTTGACGGAGCCGAGATCCACGAAGCTACATTAAGTATGTATGCCATTGCCAAAGCGGGCGGTTCTTATGATATTTTTGCCCCCGACATCAATCAGCACCATGTAATCAATCACCTAAACGGTGAAGAAATGCAGGAAAAGCGCAACGTATTGGTAGAATCGGCACGTATCGCACGTGGTGCAATAAAGAACCTGAAGGAGTTGAATTCGGAAGATTATGATGTACTTTTTTTCCCGGGTGGTTTTGGGGTGGCAAAAAACCTTTGCACCCTTGCTTTCGATGGCCCGGAAGCAGCCGTAAACGGAGATGTTGCGGAAGCAGTACGGTCATTTTACGAAGCAGATAAACCAATTGCAGCCCTGTGTATTGCGCCTGCCATGATCGCACGCATCCTTCCCGGAGTTACAGTAACCATTGGCCGGGACGAAGGAACAATAACTGCTATTGAAGCAATGGGCGGGAAACACATCAACACGGATCATGAGCAGGTAATGGTGGACAAAGAGCACAAAATCTACACAACACCCTGTTATATGCTCGATGCCAATATCCTGCAAATCGGAAAAGGTGCTGAGAATATTGTAGCAAAAGTTCTGGAAGACCTGAGGGATTAAAATGCTAATCTGATAAATGAAAGATCACCCGGGCGCTTGTCCGGGATTTTTGTGCCATTAAATTTCGTGGCCAAACTTCATTTCCAGCTTGTTACAGGCTTTTTCAGCAGCAATTTTTTCTGCACCTTTAATGGAGTAGTCCTGAGCTTTGGCAAGGGACTCATTATTGACCAGGATTTCAACCTGATATTGTTTTTTATGGCCCTGGCCAATTTCCTGGATCAATTTAAATTCGACCTCCTGTTTTTCTTTCTGAGACCATTCAATCAGCTTGCTTTTAAAATTGAGCTGCTGATTTTCGAGTCGGTCGATATCGTAATGAACTTTTACCACACGGTTTAGGAGGATTTTTTTTGTGGGCATATAACCTTTATCAAGGTAAAGTGCGCCCACAAAAGCCTCAAAGGCATCGCCCATAGCCGATTTGGATTTGTGGTAAATATCCGAATTGGATTCAATGAGTTTATCCAAACCAAGTTTAATGCTGAGTTTGTTGAGTTGCTCACGGCTCACAATTTTTGAGCGCATTTCGGTAAGGAAACCTTCGTCTTTGAGGGGGAATTTTTTAAAGAGATAATCTGCAATAATGGAACCTAAAACGGCATCGCCGAGATATTCCAGGCGTTCGTTGCTCACTTTAACGCCTTTAGTGACTTCCTGTGCGGCAGAGCGGTGCCTGAAAGCCAGTTTATACAAAAAAATATTTCCGGGATAAAACCCGAAAATATTTTTTATGGAGTGATAAAGTTCTTTATCAGGAGATAACGATGCTTTAATCAGACGAACGCCAACCAAGGTTTATTCCTCAAATTTTTTGAACGCGATAGAAGCATTATGTCCGCCAAACCCAAAGGTATTGCTTAAAGCAGCTTTGATATCCCTTTTCACGGCTTTGTGATAAGTAAAATCAAGTTTGTTGTCAATTTCCGGATCGTCGGTAAAGTGGTTGATTGTAGGAGGAACAATTCCGTGCTTCACAGCAAGAACTGTAGCAATAGCTTCAATCGCGCCCGCAGCACCGAGGAGGTGACCGGTCATGGATTTGGTAGAATTTATCTGAATATTATATGCGTGATCACCAAAAAGGCTCACAATGGCCTTTGGTTCAGCAATATCACCAAGAGGTGTGGATGTTCCATGCGTATTGATGTGGTCGATATCATCAGGATTGATACCACCATCTTCCATTGCCCATTTCATGGCATTCATTGCGCCCAGTCCTTCGGGGTGCGGTGCTGTCATATGATAGGCATCGCCTGAAAGGCCGGCACCGGCCAGTTCACAATAAATACGGGCACCACGCTTTTTAGCGTGTTCAAGTTCTTCAAGAACAATTGCGCCACCGCCTTCACCAAGAATAAAACCATCACGGTCTTTATCGAAAGGCCGGGAAGCGGTTTTTGGATCATCGTTGCGTGTAGAAATAGCGTGCATGGAGTTAAAACCACCAACGCCGGCTTCATTTATAGCAGCTTCAGAACCACCGGTAATAAAAATATCGGCTTTACCTAAGCGAATATAGTTAAATGCATCAGCAATAGAATTTGCACTTGATGCACAAGCAGATACAGTAGCGAAATTGGGACCCCTGAAACCATATTTAATGGAAATATGACCGGCTGTAATATCAGCGATCATTTTGGGGATGAAGAAAGGATTAAATCGAGGTGTTCCATCACCTTTGCCAAAATCAACAACTTCGTTTAAAAAAGTGTCGAGCCCTCCGATACCACTGGCCCAAATCACACCACAGCGATCCAGATCCAGCTCTTCGGTTTTTAATGCAGCATCAGCATAAGCCTCTGCTGAAGAAATCAGTCCGTATTGCGCATAGCGGTCATACTTCCTGGCCTCTTTCCGGTCAAAATGATCCTTAACATCAAAACCCTTGAGTTCACAGGCAAATTGCGTCTTGAATTTCGAAGCATCAAAACGGGTGATGGGTGCAGCACCACTGACCCCAGCCTGCAATGCTTCCCAGTATTCCGGGGTGCTGTTGCCAATTGGGGTCAGTGAGCCAAGCCCTGTTACAACTACTCTCTTTAACTTCATTAAAAATGAAATTAATTATTTAGCATTGTTTTCGATGTAGGCGATAGCTTCCTTCACGTTTGAAATCTTTTCAGCCTGGTCATCTGGAATAGCGATACCGAATTCTTTCTCGAATTCCATAATCAGTTCTACTGTATCCAGTGAATCAGCACCTAAGTCGTTTGTGAAGCTTGCTTCTGGAGTTACGTCGTTCTCGTCAACACCAAGCTTATCTACGATGATGTTCTTAACTCTTTCTGCAATATCAGACATACTTTTTAAATTTTGGTTAAACAGGCTGCAAAGAAACTAATTTATTATTCAATATCCAAAAAAAAACTGCCAATTTGCCTGTATTATTCTTATAAAATATTATAAATCAATTGCTTGGAAAAAGGTTAAAATGAGGCAACAAATTTTGTTTAGTAAACTAAATTGCCTTTCAGTATGTGGCTAAATAACATTAATACAGCGTATTATTGTTGTGAATGTGTTTCTGAATGTTAGTATTATATAAACTGTTGTTATACAGGGGTTTAAAAAATGAATGTTATTCTGTGGTATAAAAACAAGGGCTTTCGCTTATCATTTTGAGGTTTATTCCAATTACAGATGTGCTTTTATATATTTCTTAAGAACCACCGGAAAGGCAAATTCAATTAATTGCATGGGTGCTTGTTGTTCATAAGTTGATAACCATTTGGGAATATCATGACACACTATTATAATATGTATAAAGCGAAGGTGGAGCAGTTGGTGACTTAAACGATGTTTTTGTATCGGAGATAATTGGATTATCCTGAATTCATCGGCATGAAGCCCCGACTCTTTTCTGATTACCGATTCAATATCGGCTTCAGCAAGGGGTGCTTTCGTTTCGATCAGGGGAAATTCAAAAAGATGTGCCCAGATATCACGCTCGCTTCTTTGCCTGATAAATACTTTGTGCTGATGTTCGTTGCTTTGATGGAATGCCACGATATAATTCAGGTACCTCTTCTGTACGGCATTTCCTTGTTTTTTATTTGGAAGCAGTGTTTCTATTCCCATTTTATGGCTCAGGCAAAGATCCTGAACAGGGCACAAAGTACAGCTGGGTTTTTTGGGTGTACAGACCAGTGCGCCCAGTTCCATTGTAGCCTGATTGAACATTGCTGCATCACGGCCACTGATCAGTTGTGCGCCAAAATTAGTTGCAGTTTTCATGAATGCCGGACTGTCCTGCGGTTCTTCGAGCGCCAATATGCGCGAAAACAACCTTTTAACATTACCATCTATAGCGGGATGTTGCGCACCAAAGGCGAAAGAAGCTATGGCGGCAGCGGTATATGGGCCAATACCGGGCAATTGGAGCAGTACATCATATTGATCAGGGAATTGACCCTTGTAATGAGATGAAACAATGCGTGCCGTTTTTAAAAGGTTTCTTGCGCGCGAATAATAACCCAGGCCTTCCCACAGCAGCAGTACTTCTTTTTCATCTGCAGCCGCCAGGCTTTTCAGGTCAGGAAACCGCCGGGTGAAGACATTATAATACTGCAGGCCCTGCTGAACGCGGGTTTGCTGTAAAATTATTTCTGATAACCAGATTTTGTAAGCCTCTCCGGTTTCCCTCCATGGAAGGTCGCGCTTATGCTTAATGTACCAGTCAATCAGTTTGTTATAAAATAATTCCAGAGGAAAATCTTTCTCCATAAAAACTCCGGTTTTTCATTAGTTATGAACAATTATCATACGGATTGTGTTGAAGCGGAAAATACACTAAGCTTTCCAACTTCTACAATAATATTATTTAGAGCACATTAGGGTGAAAAATTATTTGAATTAATTTAGTGCGGAACAAATTTTTTTTATCTTTGCAGCCTTGTTGGAAAATTATAAATCAGTTAATTAAAAACATATACGATCATGACTAAAGCGGAAATTGTAGCGGATATCGCTAACAAAACTAACGTTGAAAAGGTTGCTGTACAGCACATCGTTGAAGCTTTTATGGACTCTATCAAGGGTTCACTTGCAAAAGGAGAAAATGTTTATCTGAGAGGTTTTGGTAGCTTCGTTATTAAGAAAAGGGCTGAAAAGACCGGCCGTAATATCAGTAAGAACACAACTATCATCATTCCTGCCCATAACATTCCTGCTTTTAAGCCTGCCAAGACTTTTGTAAGCGAAGTGAAGGATAATGTTGAAGTAGCTGACTAATTCATTTAATTGTTGTTTTAAAATTTTATTGAAATGCCGAGCGGTAAGAAGAGAAAAAGGCACAAGATGTCAACGCACAAGCGTAAAAAACGTTTACGGAAAAACAGGCATAAGAAGAAGTAAAATCCTTCTCGCTTAAATTAAATACAAAACAATGTTTCCATCTATGGAAGCATTGTTTTGTGTTTAAGCAAATTCAGGCTTAATAATTTTTAATACGTATCAAAAGTTAATTGCTCAGCGATACCTTTAATGCATAAAAAAAAGACGAATATTCGCCTTGACTACCTGAATTGCTGTTGTTCCCGACCTGTTTGCATCATATGTTTTGTTATTAACCCTGCAACTCTTTGCAAATAGGAACCTTAAGAATTTAAAATGTGAATAAAGACCTGATAATTGATTCTGATGCCTCGGAGGTAAAAATTGCTTTGCTCGAGGAGCGGAATCTTGTTGAACTGCACGAGGAAAAAGGAAACAATGAGTTTGCAGTAGGCGACATCTACATTGGGAAGGTTAAAAAAATTATGACCGGTCTCAATGCAGCTTTCGTCAATGTAGGTTACGAAAAAGATGCCTTTCTGCATTACCTTGATCTGGGGCCACAGGTTCAAAGCCTAATGAAATATGTCCGTCTTGGAATGGGCAATAGGTTGAACAACATTACTGTGAGCAACCTCAAACAAGAGCCTGATATTGAAAAAACCGGTAAAATCAGCAGTGTCCTAACTGTTGGGCAGCCTGTTATGGTGCAAATTGCCAAAGAGCCCATATCTACCAAAGGCCCCAGGGTAAGTTCCGAAATCAGTTTTGCCGGAAGGTATCTCGTATTGGTACCCTTTTCCAACCGTGTTTCCGTTAGCCAGAAAATTAAAAACCCGGAAGAAAGAAAAAGGCTTAAACGCCTGATTAATAGCATTCGTCCGAAGAATTTTGGCGTTATTATCCGAACGGTCGCCGAAAATAAAATGGTGGCACAACTGGATGCCGACCTGCGCAACCTGGTAAAAAAATGGGATACTGCATCGCAAAAGCTGGCAGATGTCCAGGCTCCTCAAAAGGTCTGCAGCGAACTTGACCGTACATCGGCTATTTTGCGCGACCTGCTTAATGAATCCTTTAGCGCCATCCATGTCAATGACAATACAATGGCGGAAGAAATCAAAGCCTATGTCCAGACGATTTCTCCCGATAAAGTCGATATCGTAAAACTGTATAAAGGCAAATCGCCCATTTTCGACCAGTTTGGCGTGAATAAGCAAATCCAGAACTCTTTTGGACGCACGGTTACTATCAAAAGTGGTATTTACCTGATCATAGAACATACTGAAGCGCTGCATGTAATCGACATCAACAGCGGTCATCGGGTAAAAAAAGGCAGTGATCAGGAAACCAATGCTTTGGAAGTAAACTTAGAGGCTGCTACGGAAGTGGCACGTCAGTTGCGCCTTAGGGACATGGGCGGTATCATCGTGGTTGATTTTATTGATATGAGCGATGCAAAAAACCGTCGGAAACTCTACGAACACCTCAAAGAGGAAATGGCACGCGATAACGCCAAGCACACTATTTTGCCCCCATCGAAATTTGGACTGGTACAGATAACCCGGCAAAGGGTACGCCCCGAAACCAAAGTTAAAGTGCTCGAAAAGTGCCCTGTTTGTAATGGAACAGGCGAAATTAAGCCCAGTATCGTTGTTATCGATGAGATCATCAGCAACCTGAGGTATCTGGTACACGAACAAAATGAAAAACAGTTGCGCATTAATATGCACCCTTTTCTTGCAGCTTATGTAACCAAAGGATTTCCTTCATTAAGGCTCAAATGGTACTTTCAGTACAGGAGAAACATTAAAGTGAAAGCCGAAAACTCCTACCATATGCTTGAATATCATTTTTTTAACAAAAACAACGAAGAAATAAAAATTTAATACCTATAAATACCATGGAACGAGTAGTGAGCGGCATACGCCCGACAGGACAATTGCATCTCGGCAATTATTTTGGTGCAATTCAGAATTTTATCAAGATGCAGCAAGAGAATGATTGTTTTTTCTTTATTGCTGATTATCATTCGCTTACAACGCATCCAACGCCGGCAGACTTACATGGAAATGTCCGGCAGGTACTGGCAGAATATCTTGCCGTTGGCCTTGATCCGGAAAAATCTACAATATATATTCAAAGTGATGTTCCTGAAGTAACAGAGCTGTACCTATTGCTGAACATGAACGCATATCTTGGTGAACTGGAGCGTGTTACATCATTCAAGGAAAAAGTCAGGAAGCAGCCCGAAAATGTTAATGCCGGTTTGCTTACCTACCCAACACTTATGGCTGCCGACGTAATTATCCATAAATCGGCAAAAGTACCTGTTGGAAAAGATCAGGAGCAAAACCTGGAAATGATGCGCACTTTTGCGCGTCGCTTCAACCGCATGTACAAGGTGGAGTATTTCCCCATTCCGGCCCCTTTTAATTTTGGAGAAGCTTTGGTGAAAGTTCCGGGTCTTGATGGTTCGGGAAAAATGGGAAAATCGGAAGGCGAAGGAAATGCAATTTTCCTGAGTGAAGACCCGAAAAAACTCCGTAAAAAAATCATGCGTGCTGTAACCGATTCCGGTCCTACAGAAATGAATCAAGAAAAGCCTGAGTCAATTCAAAACCTGTTTACACTCATGTCTTTGGTAACTGATGAAGAAATCGTGAAAGATTTCGACGAAAAATACAACAACTGTACAATACGCTATGGTGACCTAAAAAAACAGCTCGCCGAAGACATGATTCGTTTTACAGAACCATTCCGCGAAAGAATAGAAGATTTTAAAAACGATGAGGCTTTTCTCCGCAAGGTGGTGCGCGAAGGCGCAGAAAAAGCCCGGGAAAGTGCTGCCAAAACCGTAAAGGAAGTGCGCGAAATTATTGGAATACGGTCTTTTTAAATGAAATTTCCTACTATATCCAACCCGACATTGCCGCGCTATTGTCGGGTTTTTTGTAACTTGCAGAAGCGAATCGGAAAAATCAATTTTATTTTATGAAAATTATCCGTGCTTCCCTCTGGTCTATATCTTCCCTCGGTATTTTAGTCATGCTGGCAGCTTGGTATGGCGGATTTTTTGAAGCGATGGATGTAAGGCAGCAGGAAATCAATCCTTTCTACATCAGTTATAGGTTTTATGAAGGCAGCCCGGCATCCATGCGAAACGCGACAGATGAGCTAATTGATGATTTAAAGCAGGAAGGCGTTTCCGTCTATAAAACAGTGTTCATTATCAAAGATAAGAAAGGCAGCCAGGATATAAACGCCCTGATTGGCTGTATCATTGGGAAAGACGAACATGACAAACTCAATGTTGTCCGCGAAAAATTCCTGATTGTCCGTATCGATCCTGGATTTTGCATTATCGGAAGCATGGTTTACGAAAACTGGCTCAACTTATATGCTGCCGAATGGCGCCTTCGCCCGGTTTTGGAAGGAATGGGCGAAAAACTTAAAATGAAGCCCTTCAGCATACTTGAAGTGCGCAACCGCGATGGCGGTGAAATCAACTATATCCTTATAGAAGACAGGCATCTTCCTCCGGAAATCTCTCTCTCTGTAAAATAATAAGCAGAAGAACAACCCCTGAAATTAGAGACCCTCCTTCTTTTCCAGATCTGTTCGTTTTTGAACATGGATCGTTACATAATGTACACATCCCGAATTAAAAATGATTGAAAGTTATTGATTATATGGGTTTTAAAAACTTCGGCATATTTATTGATGTTGGTGCTGCTTTAAACCCTAAATTAATTTCTAGAATGAAAAAAGTATTACTGTTTAGCCTGGGGCTATTCTTTTTCCTCAACCAGTCCCTGATAGCAGGCGAAGGTATGTGGCTGCCTTTCCTTCTGAATAAAAACATTGCCGAAATGCAGAAAATGGGGCTGAAACTTACCGCCGAAGACCTGTATAGTGTCAATCATTCCAGCCTCAAAGATGCCATTGTTATGCTGGATGGAGGAAATTGTACCGGCGAAATTATCTCTTCCCAGGGACTCCTGCTTACCAACCATCACTGTGGATATGATGATATCCAAAAGCATAGCTCTGTAGATCATGATTATCTGACGGATGGCTTCTGGGCCATGAGTTTTGATGAAGAATTGCCTAACCCCGGCAAAACAGCCAGCTTCCTGGTGCGCATCGAAGATGTTACTGATCAGGTATTGAAAGATGTAACGGATGATATGAACGCTGACAAAAGAGGTGAAATAATTAGAAAAGCAGAGGCTGAAATTGTTGAAAAAGCAATTGAAGGAACGCATTATAACGCGGATGTAAAAAGCATGTACGAGGGCAATGAGTATTATCTTTTCGTATATGAAACCTTCCGTGATGTTCGCCTTGTCGGTGCTCCCCCATCATCTATTGGAAAATATGGTGGCGATACCGACAACTGGATGTGGCCGCGCCATACCGGAGATTTCAGTATTTTCAGGGTATATGCCGATAAAGACGGTAATCCTGCCGATTATTCAGAAGACAATGTCCCTTATCAGCCCAAGCATCACCTTCCGGTTTCCCTTGATGGTGTTCAGGAAAATGATTTTGCAATGATCTGGGGCTATCCCGGTACTACCGACCGCTACCGTTCTTCTTACGGTATTGATGAAACTGTGGAACAGCTCGACCCTACACAGCATCAACTCAAGGATATCAAGATGAAAATCATGAAAGAAGATATGGATGCCGATGACGCAATCCGTATTGCCTATGCCAGCGAATATGCTTATTTGGGCAACTTCTGGAAGAAAGCCGATGAAGAAGCAAAAGCCCTGAAACGCCTCGATGTAGCAGGTCAGAAACGTGCCATTGAAGACGAATTTCAGAAATGGGCCAATGCAGATCCACAGCGCAAGAAAATTTACGGAAACGTAATCAACGACATTCGTGATGCCTATAAATACAAAAGCGGAGAAAAAACCGATGTGCTTTTCTGGTATTTTGTCGAAACGCTCACAGGCTCAAAAATGCTTTTCAACGCTTTCCGTATGCAGGGAATGCAGTCCGAAATTGAAAACGAATGGAATGAAGAAGCCATCGAACGTTACCGTGCGCGTGCAGCAGAGCTCTACAAAGACTACAATATGCCAACAGACAAGAAGATTTTTGTTGCTATGTTGGAAGAATGGTATAACAATATGCCTCCGAAAATGCGTCCTTCCGTAATTGCGGATGTGGTGCTTCCAAAATTCAAAGGCGATTTTAATAAGTATGCTGATTACGTTTATAAAAAATCAATTTTTGCTTCTCAGGAAAGTGTTGATGCCTTCCTGGAAAAAGCAAAAGCCAAGAAACTTCAAAAGGATCCCGGCCTTGAAGCTGTGAATTCCGTATTTGGAATTTACCGCCAGATATCGGCCAAAAGCGCCCCTGTTGAAGAAAAACTGGCCAAAGCACGCCGTTTGTTCATCCGTGGTTTGCGTGAAATGAACAGCGATAAGCTCTATTATCCCGATGCCAACTCCACAATGCGTGTTACCTATGGTATTGTAAACGACTATATTCCACGCGATGCCGTTCAGTATGATGTGATGACTTACCTCGAAGGTGTGATGGAAAAAGAAGATCCGGACAACGAAGAATTTATTGTTCCTGAAAAATTAAAGGAATTATACAATAAGAAGGATTATGGACGTTATGGTATTGGCGATAAGTTGCCGGTTTGCTTTCTCACAGATCACGATATTACCGGTGGTAATTCCGGTAGCCCTGTAATCAATGCCAATGGTGAATTAATCGGCACGGCCTTCGATGGAAATTCAGAAGCCATGAGTGGTGATATTGAATTTGATGAAGACCTGCAGCGCACAATTGTTTGCGACATCCGTTATGTACTTTTCGTAATTGATAAGTTCGCAGGCGCAAATCGCCTTATTGAAGAAATGGATATAGTTCAAAACTAAAGATATGGTTTTTTCTCTAACCGGTTTTCTGGTTAGTAATGGTTGATGGTTAGACCCGGCTGGTTACCGGGTCTTTTTTTTTGCCGTTTTTGTGATATAAAACCTATTGAACTTTCCCGGATACCTTTTCCAAAAGGTTCTGAGAATAAGTTTTTGAAACCGGAATGCTGATCTCTTCAGGCGAATCAAGATACAGTTTATAGCTTCCTCCGCCGGCTTTGCTCAGGTGGTGCACCTTTTTTAAATTAACGATAAAGCTGCGGTGGCAACGAACCAGATTATATTCCGCAAGTGTGTCTTCCAGCCTTTTGAGGCTCGAACGCAATAGATAAACCGCGATCTTTCGTTCCTTGAGGTAACGGATTTCCACATAGTTTTCGCTGGATTCCAGATACAGCAGGTTTTCCGCTTTGATCGTCAGGCGGAGCACGCCGGCTTCATCATAAAAACTGATAAAAGGATCGGTATTGCCGCGCATCAGCTGTTCGATATTTCGCTTTTTGTCTTTATAAGCAAAAAACAACAGACTGATGATATAAGGGATCAATAAGATTAGAGAGGTGTTTTGAATGGCAATATAAAATATCTCGCCCCAAAAACGGCCATCTTTCAAAACCCACACTTCCAAACTGGTATAAAGGCCGGCCATTAAAGATATTTCTGCTAATACGAGCAGAAGATAATTGCCTACAGTAATCTTGTGCACCTTGCTTATTAAGCGGTTTAATACGGTGCGGCTGATAATAACGACCAGCATACCCCAGATAACCAAAAGCGCACTGAAAAAAAGGAATTTTTCTTCACTTACATCATACCACTGACCCGAGCCAAAAGGCTTATAGATATTGATAAACACAAAAGCAAAAATGCTCGTGAATACAATTTGAATCGTTGTATTCGATCGGTCGATAAAATAATCCGGTATGCCTTTTCGTAAGTTCATCTTGTGTGCTGTCCCTGCAAAGATAGCATATTACTCATTGGAATATTTCAATTCCCTGGAGAAAGGTATGTAACTATGGGATAAATTTTGTAAAAATGGGATAAAATCATTTATCCCGGGTTTAATGATTTAACCCGCATTTTTAAGCTTTATCCCAAAAATGATGACTTCAGCCTAAAATCCTTTCCTGTGTCACATCCTTTTGCTTTTGCCTCATGCTTGCATATATCTTGCAGACGCCAATCAGGCTTAAGATTTCAAGAAATGGAATATTCAGAACAATTCACCTATTTAAATAAGGCTTTCAATCTGGAAATAGAGCAATGCTTTTTTCCGGAAACCGGAACAGAAGCCTGGAATTTTGACTTTGAATCGGCAACAGGGTTTTCATCAGGGCAGCCCTTGATATATCCCGAACCAAACGGCAAGCAGGTATTTGATGGAAATATGTCTTTTCGCTATCCGGTTTTTGTACCTGCACAAAAAAGAAGGCATCATAAAGCAATATTTTTATTTCATGGTTTGAATGAACGAAGCTGGACGAAATACCTCAGTTGGGCATCAGAACTCTCTATAAAAAGCGGACAGGCAGTAATCCTTTTCCCGATTGCATTTCATATGAACCGATCGCCCCGTGCATGGAGCGACCCCAGAGCCATGTCCAGCCTGATGTTCGACCGAAAAAACGGATCAGCTGCTGCCAGCGTGGCCAATGCCGCACTCAGTGTTCGCCTGGAGCAACAACCATCCCTTTTTTGTACTTCCGGCATCCAGAGCTATTACGATGTCCTCAAACTCATCCAACATGCGCGATCAGGCAACCATCCTCTTTTGGCTGAAGATTGCCAATTCGATTTCTTTGCCTATTCCATCGGAGCATTCTTCACACAAATCCTTTTATTGACCAATCCGGACGATGTTTTCAAGGACTCCAAAACCATGTTGTTTTGCGGTGGCTCGAGCTTTGAAGATATGAATGGTATTTCCCGCCTGATAATGGACGATAAAGCCTTCGCTTCCCTGAAAAATTTTTATCTGGGCCAGGATACGGAGCAAATCCGTTCCGAAATAGAGCGCCCTTCCCTGCAAGGGTTTCAATATTTATGGCGATCATTTATTGCAATGTTGCGGAAAAATTATCTGCGCGATTTCAGGGAACAATGTTTTGATGGCATTAAAAACAGGTTTTTGTCCGTCAGCCTTTTGCGCGATCAGGTAATTCCTGCTCAGGCCGTAAAGGAAAACCTGCGCACTGGCAGCAGGAACCTGAAAAATATAATCCTTGATTTCCCATATCCCTACACCCACGAAAACCCTTTTCCTGTGAATAAACCGGGTCTTCAGCCACAAGTGGACCGTTCGTTCAGGCAAATCATGTCCATTGCAGGTTCATTTTTTTAGAATGTTTATAATTTCTTTACAAAACCTGAATTCCTGATAGAGTTTTAGTATTTTTGCTAAAACCACTTAAGAACCAGGAGAAATATGAACCATCTAAAAAATTGGATGGCATTGATGGCCTTTTTGCTGTTGATGCCCGCGCTCAAAGCGCAAAACGACACCATTTGGGTGCAGACTCTTACATTTGATTCCATCACAACGCGCAGGGGCATCTGGAATTTCCCGGAAGGAGAAACCTACCGGGAAATACTGATGTACTACACCCTCAAATGCGACCCCCAGACCACACATGATAAATACGATTGCGGAGAGTGGGATTATCTCACTTATTCGGACGTTTTTGATCACACCGGTATAATGGATTCCACGCTTTACCATCAGGCTTCCTTCAGCCTGCTCAACGGACAAAGTTTTGATTCTTTGGAACTGACAAACCAGGAGCTTTTTTATTGGGCGGGGTTCGATCAAAAACATGCATCATTTACCGATACGCTCGCAATGGAAGAAGCGCTTTTGGGAAGTGGAGCCTCATTAAATACAAATATCCTGAAAAGTGGACTGCAAGACAGCCGCATGCAGTTTATCTACAAGGCAGAAGAACTCTCTGCGGCAGGACTGGCTGCGGGGAACATCAACAGTCTTGCGCTTTTTGCTGAAATAAGCGAACCGGTTGTTTTGGAGCGTTTGCGGATCGGGATGAAGCAGATTTCTTTAACAGAAATGTCGCCCGCTTTGCTCGTGCAGGATGCGCAAACCGTATTTTTCGACAGCCTGTATCTCGAAAACAGCGGCGAAACAGGCTTGACTTTCCACGAGGCTTTTGAATGGGACGGCAGCTCCAACATTCTTCTCGATCTAAGCTTTGAGTATGAAGGAAACGAAGGCACATCAATCAGCCTGAAAGCCGATGATGCCGGTTTTAAAAGCGGAATAAGCACAGCTAAAGACGATTACTCCCTCCGTTTTGATGGCGGTGCCGATTATGCACAGCTTGAAGATGGCGTTTATTTCAACGGCGATTTTACTATTGAAGCATGGATCAACAAAGAAGGAAATACAAGCTGGAGCCGCTTAATTGATTTTGGCAACGGCCCGGCCTCGGATAATGTTATTCTGGCTTTATCGCAGGCCACATCAGGGAAAATGAACATGACGGTTTACCATGGCGGAACAAGCAAAGGGTTTACTACTGATGAAGCTGTGCCGATGAATGGCTGGAATCATGTGGCCGTGTCCATGTGGAACAATATTGGCAAACTTTACCTCAATGGCGAAGTCTTTAAAATGGGTTTGCTCCAGGAGCCAAAAGACACCATCAGGGAAAACTGCTATATCGGGCGCAGCAACTGGACAAATGATAAGTACGCCAAAGCAAAAATTGATGAACTCCGAATTTATAATTATGCGCGCGAACCCGAAGAAATCATTACTGAAATGCATACCCAATTGCCTGATCCTGAACTCTATCCCGGCCTTATCGCCTATTATGATTTCAATGAAGGCGAAGGAAATATAATTCACGACCGAAGTGCTGTTTCATACGACGGACAAAGCTTTGGATATCCCGATTGGCACCGCACGCACGGACATCAGCGTTACTCAGGTTTTGCGCAGGACAATATGCGGCCAAAAGTGAGCTTCCGCCACATTGAAAGCTCTGCTTTGGATGTAATTGATTATCTTTCAAAGGACAAGCAAAAAGCAGCAGCCACACAGCTGATGGTTTTTGAAGATGATGAAAACCCAACTATTGCCAACGATACTATTGAAGTTTATCCCGGAGGATGGCAGTACGTTTACCGGAACGGTGAAAAAGCAGATTCTGTTTATTATTCAGTAGATGATGTGCTTTATAAGCAAATGATCCCATATTATGGTGAACCCTTTGAAATACTGGATCGTTGGGAAATAGGGAGGTTTATTACCCCTTATGGAATCAACCTTACTTTAGGCAGTGGCTTTACATGGATTTATGATGTAACGGTTTACGCACATTTGCTGCAAGGCGATGTGGAATTCCGAGCAGGAAACCAACAGGAGCTTATTGACGTGAAATTTGCCCTGATCAAAGGAACGCCACCAAGGGATGTTATTCAAATTCAACGCCCCTGGGGTGCACGATCGTCACAGTTGTATAAAAACCTGGATGATGATGTGGTGATGTTTGACACTTTGCTAAGCGTTAACGAAAATACGCAGCAGATAAAAATGATTACGCGCCTTACCGGACATGGCCACAACAGCAATAATGGCGAATATCCGCATTGCTGCGAATGGAAAGACAACACCCATTATTTATTGGTCAATGGTGTGGATAATGCCGATTGGCACATCTGGCAAACCCACGACTGCGCCCTGAATCCCGTATATCCGCAGGGAGGAACCTGGAACGGCAGCCGCGAAGGCTGGTGTCCCGGCGACCGTGTGAAAGACTGGGAATTTGAAATAGGGGATCAAATCCAAAACGGACAAATTTCTGTAGATTACGACATCACGCCGGTGCCTGAAAGTAATCAGGGTATGGGAAACGGTAATTATGTGATGGCTTTTCATATGGTGGAATACGGCGCATCCAATTTTGAGCTTGATGCCGAAGTTTACGATGTGATTACGCCCAACGATCAGGAATATTACAGCCGCAAAAACCCCATATGTGCCGATCCAAAAATTAAAATTCGCAATAATGGAACTTCGGAACTGACCAGCCTGACGATAAGTTATGGTATTAGCGGCCGAGAACCCTTGACCTATAACTGGACCGGAAACCTGGCGCCAAATCATTTTGAAACGATTACCTTGCCTGTAGTGAGCGAAGAATTCTGGCTGGGCGACGGACAGAACCTTTTTACCGTAAACCTGAGCCGGCCCAACGGGCAGAATGATGAATATGCTGATAATGATAGCTATACAACGCATTTTACCGTACCCGATCTTTACAGCGAGGATCTGGTTTTGCACCTGAAAATGAATAATCAGCCTTATCGTTACAGTATTACCATAAAAGACATCAATAATGAAGAGGTGTATAGCCGCACAGGAATGCAGGCCGATTCTCTTTATACTGATACTCTAAATTATGCCGATGGCTGCTATACGCTCGAACTCATCGACAGCGAAGGAATGGGATTGTCGTACTGGGCTTATCCCGCTCAAGGAAGCGGCTACCTGCGCATTTTTGATACCGATGGCAACCGACTGAAGAATTTTAACGGTGATTTCGGACGATCCATACGCTATTCCTTCAATCTGGGCAATACAACATTTATCAAGGAGCCCAATCTGGATCGTGAAATTACGCTCTATCCAAATCCTGCCAGCAATATGCTGAATATACGCGCCAGGCTTTTTGAAGGCACAACAAATATTACTGCCTGGGATTATCTGGGCAAAAATGTAGGCGAATGGGTATTTGAAACCAATGACCAACTGAGCGAAGAAATCAATATATCTTCCTGGGCGCCGGGCATATATCTTTTCCGAATCCGTAATGGTGCCTATGCCGAAACAAAGAAAATTATTGTCCGATAAACTGCCCTTCATTTATTGAAAACCGCCTGTTTGGGAAAACCTGAGCAGGCGTTTTTTTGCCCTTTTATTTACAATTTAGAATGTAATTCTTTAAGACTCATTATTAATTAGACTATCTCTAAATAATATGAATATTTTAAGCTTATTATACATTATTCCAAAAAGCTGCGTTCTGCAAATAAGCCATAATATGAAAAAAGATGAGCGCAGAAAGAACAGACAGAAGAAATGGCCATGCGGATATACCTAAAAACTTCATAAAAGAAGGTTTTAGATATAAAAACCATAATATCATTTATTTATGCTCCGCCACCAAGATGAAAATTAGTCCTGTTGCATTCGGTTTTACCGAAGTGCAACACGGCCAAAACAGACTCACATATCCACAACAAAACAGGGTATATTCTGATTCCTGATAAAGGGCACACATAACTATATTTGCAATGAATTATTACAAAATATTTGTAAATACAGTTTTTGAACATCATTATTATTATTTTTAAATTCTATTTGACTTATAATAGTTATAATATTCAGAAACGACCCATACATTCACAGGGATTATCAAACAAAACATCATGAAAAAAGATCAAATCGTAATATGCCTTGGCAGCAGCTGCTACAGGAGGGGAAACCAGAAAGTGTTGGAAATTGTGAAAAGCTGGCTAAAAGAAAACGGACTGGAAGAGAGCACCGATTTCAGGGGGCAGCTATGCACGGGCAATTGTGCCCACGGGCCGATTATAAAAATCAATGGAAAAACCGAACATGAAATCGGGAAAAATTCTGTAGTGCACATTCTGGAACAGCATTTTGCCACAAAACTCAAAAGCTTAACCGATGAATAAGCTGCAGGCCATTTTTACGGAAAAAAACAATTGCCAGGATTGCTATAAATGTGTGCGCCGCTGCCCGGTAAAAGCCATCAAAATAGAAAGCCAGCGCGCATCGGTAATGGACGATCTGTGCATTTATTGCGGCGTTTGTGTGGAAGTTTGTCCTGCCGGAGCAAAGAAAA
This sequence comes from Bacteroidales bacterium, assembly GCA_963662905.2. Classification (GTDB taxonomy): domain Bacteria; phylum Bacteroidota; class Bacteroidia; order Bacteroidales; family WRLA01. Next base: position 666,666 of record CAXXFD010000001.1, read on the forward strand.
TCCGCAACGATCTCAATTCCGCACGATATCTGATGCGCTCCGGAAAAAAAGTAATCCTGAGCATGGCTCCTTCCTGGCCATTGGCTTTCGATGATTATACGGACGGCCAGTTATTGCAGGCCATAAAACAACTGGGCTTTTATGCGGTATCGGAAACCGCTGTAGGCGCGGAACTGCATAGCCGTGAAGCGGCAAAGATTTTGCAGAAAAACGAACAATCATTATGGTTGTCGTCCTGTTGCCCGACCGTTGTTCAGTTGATTCAGAAATTTTACCCGCAGCACCTGAAACATATTATGCCATTGCAAAGTCCGATGCAATTGCATGCCCGTTATCTGAAACAAATTTATGGTGCTGATACTGCCGTAATTTTTGCCGGCCCCTGCATCGCCAAGAAAAAAGAAATTGAAGAAGCCGAAAACTGCACCGATGTAGCCTTGACTTTCGATGTTTTGCGCTCCTGGCTGGAGGATGAAGCTCTGATTCCCGATTTTCTACAAAATCCGGAAAAACATGGCTCAGAACAAAAAAACCGCGAATCGGCAATGTATCCCGTGGATGGTGGAATGATTGCCGGCCTGAAATCAGGGAGCACTGTTGTGGAGCAGGAGATGATGACGTTTTCGGGCATTGAGCATGTGCGCAGTATTTTGCATAGCCTAGATGAACTGAAAGACAAAAAGCTGTTTCTGGAGCTGATGGCCTGCGAAGGCGGCTGTGTCAATGGACCGGGAAACAAGCGAAAAGCCAATACCGCCGCCGCTCGTTTTAAGATTATCAGCCGGAGGCATTTGCTGGCGGAGGAGCGCATCCCGGAAAACCTGCATTTGGATTCCCACAGACAATTGAAGCCGGTGGCCTCGCAAACGGAATGGAAGCACAGCGAGGCAGATATCCGGCAGGCGCTGGCCAGTGTGGATAAACTCAGCCGCGAGGATGAGCTGAATTGCAGTGGCTGTGGCTATCGCAACTGCCGCGATTTTGCCTGCGCCATGATTGAAGGTAAGGCCGAACGACAGATGTGCGTTTCCTATATGCGGAAAGTGGCACAGAATAAAGCTTCCGTTTTGCTTCAAAAAATCCCTTATGGCGTTGTGACCGTGGATGAAAACCTCCACATCATCGAATCCAATGAACCTTTTGCCCATATGATTGGCGAGGAAGCCGAACGGATTTTCAATGTCAAACCCGGCATGCAGGGCAGCGACCTGAACAAGCTGCTCCCTTTTGCCCGCCTGTTCGAAGGGCTGATTTTATCCGGAGAAGAGAGCCTGGGCAAGGACATTCATTTTAAAGATGACCTTTACCATCTTTCGGTTTTCAGCATCCAGAAACACAAAATCGTTTGTGGTATCTTTCACCGCATCAGCACCCAAAACGGGCTCAGCAAGGAAATGCACGATCGTGTTTATCAGGCGATTTATGAAAATATGATGACAGCACAAAAAGCTGCCGCACTGCTGGGAGAGAATGCATCCAAAACGGAATTTTTGCTCCAGTCGGTGCTGGAAGCTTCAAAAAACAATTTCCGGGATGAAAAATAGTGCGGCCTTTATTGAAATTGAGCATGCCTCTGAAAATAAAAAGGGGCAGATGGTGTGCGGCGATGTTTTCCTCTCGCGCAAAGTGAAAGAAGAAAAACGCACCATTGCCGTGCTTTCCGATGGTTTGGGCAGTGGCATAAAGGCCAATGTTTTGGCAACGATGACAGCCAATATGGCCATGAATTTCACATTGCACGACCAGCCTGTTGAGCGCTCGGCACGATCAATTATCAATACTTTGCCCGAAGATCAGGTGCGCAAGATCAGTTATGCCAGTTTCACTATTGTGGATGTGGCACATAATGGCGCAACACGCATTATCGAATATGGAAACCCACAGTTTTTTATTTTGCGCAAAGGAAATGTGATAATACCCGAAAGTAAAGCGGAAGAAGGTGTACGGGAACTTTTTTCATATCAGCTCCAGGCCGAGTTAGGCGACCGCATCGTCTTGTTTAGCGACGGTGTAAGTCAATCGGGCATTGGGCAGGCGCATATGCCTTTTGGCTGGGAAGACAGCGGCCTCAAGGATTTCGTAAAAGATTATGTGTCGGCATATCCGGATGTGTCGGCCGCGAAACTCAGCCGGCGCATTTTGGCCGAAGCCCTTAAAAATGATGGCTATAAAGCCGCTGATGATATTACCTGCGCCGTAATTTACTTTCGTGAACCGCGCAAAATGATGATCGTTACCGGCCCTCCGTACACCAAAGAGCATGATAAACTGATGGCGGATACCATTGCGGAATTTCGGGGAACCAAAATCGTTTGTGGCGGAACAACCGCTCAGATTCTGGGACGCGAATTTCAAAATGAGATAGAAGTGGACATGAACCATCTTGGAGGCGATTTGCCACCGACCGCTCAAATGGATGGCGTTGACCTCATCACTGAGGGTATTTTAACGCTGGGGCGTTTGGATCAATTTCTGTCCGGGGGTTGCCCCAATGAAGTATCTGCCGATAATCCTGCCGCAATAATTTTTCACCACCTTATGGAAAATGATGAAATACGCTTTTTAGTCGGTACGAGCATTAATCCCTCACATCAGGATCCCGACTTGCCCGAGGAACTGGAAATCCGCAGGAATGTGATAAAAAAAATCGCTGCCTGTTTGGAGGATAAATATCTTAAAGACATTAAAATCAGTTATATATAAAGTAAATTCATTCAATAAGAATAATCAATATAATGATGAAAGAAAACAGCAAAAAAATCCAAATCAGCATTTGTACCGGAACACTTTGCCATGTAATGGGTGGAAGCAATTTGCCGGGCTTGAAAAGTATGTTACCGGAACATATTGCCGAAAAAGTGGAAATAAGGGGCAGCATTTGCATGGACGCCTGCAAAGACAAGAGCAAAAAGCCCCCTTTCGTAAAAATTGATGATGTGCTTATGGAAGCTGCCACTGTTGAAAAAATTATTGCCATCCTCGAAGAGAAAACAAAATGACAGGAAAAAACAATACAATACTGACATACAGGCAAATACTGGTCGAATTATGCAGGGTGTTGAATGAGGAACGCCCTTTTCACGAAATTGATCGTATCCCCATTGAGATGCGCCCGAAAAGCCGCCAGCCCATTCGCTGTTGCGTACATAAAGACCGGGCTGTATTGAAATACAAAATTATGGCGATGCTTGGCTTTGATGCACGGGATGAGGAAGATGAACTCTTTCCGCTTTCAGCTTATCTGGATAAAGCCATGCGCCATGAAAACAATTCTTCTCAGGTGCTGACCGTGGTGGATGAAGCCTGCTCCAGCTGCCAGAAAGGCAATTTTCATGTTACGGAGTTTTGTAAAGGCTGTGAAGCACGTCCTTGTATTATGAACTGTACGGTGAATGCCATAGAAATAATTGATGGCCATGCAAAAATTGATACCGAAAAATGTATTGGCTGCGGCAAGTGCGAAAAACTGTGTCCGTATCATGCTATTTCGTACCAGCCAGTGCCTTGTGAGGAGGTTTGCCCGGTTGGCGCTATTACAAAAGATGAAAACGGAATCGAACATATCGATCCCGCCAAATGTATCCATTGCGGCAAATGTATTGTGCACTGCCCCTTTGGCGCCATAATCGAAAAAACCTATCTGGCTCAGGTTTATAAAAGCTTTCAATCGGATAAAAAAACCATTGCGCTGTTGGCTCCAAGTATTTTGGGTCAATTCCGCAACTCACGGGAGCGTCTTTACGGAGCTGTTGCTGCACTTGGTTTTGATGAAGTTGTGGAAGTGGCCGCTGGTGCTGCCATTACGGCCAAAAAAGAAAGCGAAGAGCTGAAAGAACGCATGGAAAAAGGCGATGCTTTTATGACCTCATCCTGTTGCCGCGCCTATACAGAACTGGTTCATAAGCACATCAAACCATTAGAAGCATTTGTCTCAGATACGGAAACCCCTTTATTTTATACTTCTGAAATGGTGAAGGAACAGTTTCCTGAAGCAGTACAGGTATTTATCGGACCTTGTATTTCTAAAAAACATGAAATCCATGAGATTGATGCCGTTCCCTATGCTTTATCTTTTGAAGAGCTGGGCGCTATGTTTGTGGCCGGAGGGATTGAGGTAGAAGAAGCCACGGAAACCAAAGCCGCATTTACCGGTGGTGCTTTGGATCAGGGATTTGCTATGGCCGGCGGCGTGTCTGAAGCCATAAGAACAGCGGTAGCCGGCGCTTTTACGACCGGAGAAATATCCGGCATCGACAAAAGCAGTATCCGTATGCTGAAGAAATTTGCCCGCGATAAAAAAGCAGAATCGCAGTTTGTGGAAGTGATGAGCTGCCCGGAAGGCTGCCTGGGCGGTTGCGGCACTTTGATCAGCCCAAATCAGGCGAAGGTTTTGCTTAAGAAAAATGCTGATTAAAAAAAACACCCAAATTTCCAATTTTAGTACTTTGGAAATTTGGGTGTTTGTCCTTTGAGTCGGCTGTCTGGTTCAGAAACTATTGATTCCTGTCGAGGATTTTCGTTTTCTTGAGCCCATAAGCAGCACCCATGGCAAGTAAAACGGCCAGGCCGCTGCCCACAGGAGCGCCACCGCCGATTGGATCACCACCTACAGCGCCGGTATCACCATTGTTCCCCGGTTGTGGTTGTGCCATTGCGGTGAATCCAAAGATCAGAAGGACAGCAAAAGTTAAAGCTAATTTTTTCATATCATTGATTTTTTAAGTTCGAACAAAAGCTGCCCACCATTGCAGCGGGCAGCTGTTTCCATTTATTTTATAAATACTTTTTGTGTGCTGGTTTTGCTTCCACTGTTGATCCGGATCAGGTAAACTGCTGCTGCTTTTGGCGCAGTGATTTTGTTGATACCGTTTTCAATGGTAAAAGTCCCCAGTTTTTGTCCGTGAACAGTGAAAAGCACAGCTTCAGCACTTGCTCCGGTAGCATTATCCACGATGATTTCCTGATCACGGCTATATACCTGCATCTGGCCGGCAAATACATCTTCTACGGATGTTGCATCTTTGAAACGCAGTATAAACCGTTCTGCAACATCATTGTCGCTTGCCGTGAAACTATAGGAAGTCTGATCGCTCAGTTCAATAGTTTCGCCTGTCAATTTATCTTCTAATGTAACCTCATAGTTCATAGAGAAGGCAGGGATTTCCAGAACAAAGCTTCCGCTGCGTCCGGTTTCGAAATTCAGAGCCATTTTATCGGTAAACGGACGGGTGTTGATGCTGATATGGCTTTCACCGGCAAAAGTATAAAGTTGCGGTGCGATCTGCGAACCATATATTTTGTAGGCATCCATTTGATTGTCAAATGAAGCGCTGGCATCTGAACGGAAATGGATTACCGTTTCATCATTGGTGTTGTTCTGTGTATTGCGCACGGCAATCTTCAGAAGGTTTTCTACTTCATTTTTGTAAACCGCTTTGGAATTATGTAGCGTAGCATCCACAGGAATGGTTAAAGAAGCACCTGCATTATTCGCTTTAACAAAGAATCCCTGGCCAACACCGATGATTCCGTCTGTGAGGATTGTTCCTGTTCCTAATGTTCTATTCCATGATCCATAGTTTGCATTTGCGCCGTCCCAAACATAGAAAGTAGCATCTACATTATTGGATGCCCATGTTCCGCCATCCCAGTTAAGGGCGGCAGGAAATGGGTTGCCAATAAAATGATAACCTGAATAATCTACGATTGCACCACTTACAGTAAGCCCGTTAACAGGGATGTCTGCCGTATTGAATTGTCCTTCATAGCTGATAGCTGCATTTCCTCCTTCGAGCCATAAGCTGTAGCCTGTTCCGGGAGCCAGCACATCGGTTTGGGTTTTATTGACCCATGTTTGCGTTGTTTCATCATATGCACGCACATAGGCCGTAAGCGGAAATACAGAGCCTGCTGTTGCAGCTGCCATTGGCGAAGAAATATAGTGGTAAACCGCACCATCAGGATCTTTTCCGCTAGTTCCACCGCTGAGGTTTTGTGTAATGGTAGCCGTTCCATTTACGGTCAGGTTGGCAAAGCCGAGGAGTGTTGCTCCTTCTGCAAGGGTGATATTGTTACATTCACGGGCTTCATTAATGGTTGGGAAATTTGTAATTCCTGTATAGGGAACGGTAACATTGGTTGTGCTTCCGGGAACGCCGTTTACATCCCAGTTTCCCGCAGTTGCCCAGTCGTTACTTGAAGCCCCAGACCAGGTTGCTGTGGCAGGTGGGCCACTTATCGTAAGCACACCGGAAACATTGTTTGTGCCATCCCAAAAACCACCATCAAAGCCACCATAAGTATAATCACCGCCATCTAAGCTGAAACGACTGGCATAATAATATGTTCCTGCAGCAAGGCTCTGATTATTTCCAAGCGCAGCAGTATATTCATAGTTGTTTCCTTGTTTGTTGTTAAAAGTGGCTGCAACCCAGTTTGTCCAACCTGAAGGATCTGTGTCGGCAGTACTATAACCAATCCAGCATTGAATCTGATTTTGATTACCCTCTACTGTTGTAACTCCATTTTCATATGCCTGAGCATAAATGCCAACGTTTTCATGATGTGCGATGCTTGCATTTTCTGGCCATTGAAGGTTGTTCCATGTAAGGGTGCTTCCGCCGCTACAATCAGAACAACTGCTGAAACAAACTTCATCCAGAGTAGCATCATTGGTTGTTGTTGTATAACCACGGTTTGTTGTAGAAGGCACAACACATTCATTTGGAACGGTTTCGTTATCTGCCCACTCATCACCATTAATATACTTAAACTCATAATCCGTATTTGCAGTAAGTGTAAGCGTTACGGTATAAACATCATCACTGTTGCCATCAGTCATTTCAATACCCGCTGGATCCCAGTCCGCATAACCGTCAGCACCAAAGCTCCCTGCGATGTGCACGCCATCAGGGGAAACGGTCTGGTTTTGCATATCCACCTGGAAGGTAATTTCAACCGTTGCTTCCGGATAAGTGAACAAACCACGGCCGTGCGTTGCAGCCAGCCATGTGCGGTCGGTACTGCGGTACTGAAGCATGTCTGTACGAACATTTGCCAGTCCTCCATTGGTTGCACCCCATTCGGGTGATGCAGCAGTAATATCGGTTGTGGACCAAACGCCTACTTCGGTAGCGAGGAATACTTCGCTGCGGTTCAATGGGTTGAACATACCCCAGCGTACCGGCATATCGGGCAGGTCCCCGTTTTTGTTCGACCAGTTTGTTCCGCCGTCTGTGGTAACATAAACATGATTTACACCATAAGTAGAATAGGTAACCAGCAGGTTGTTTTCGTCAGCACCGATATCAATGCTTGAAATATAGCCGCCAGGCAGATTGATGCCGGGATCAATATCAACGGATGTTGGGCTACCGTTAGCGCTTGAAACTTTAAAAATATATCCGGTTCCTGTTCCCACAAACAATACATGATCATTATATGGTGAGGCAATAATCGCAGAGGCAACATCATCTCCAAGCGCGGCACCACCAACTGTAAGGGTAGTGGCAGAAGGACTTCCTGTTACGCCTGAAATCCGGTATAATTTATTGTAATCAGGGCTAGTAATACTAGCACTTCCTGCTGCAGCATACAAAATGTCCGCATCATTATCATAATCGGCCGGGTTGATGAAACGGCCGGTATTTGCGCCACCGGAAAGCCCGGAGAAACTGGAGCCACTGTTTGTACTTCTGTACCAGTTGTTATAAACATAACTGCTGAGCTGATAAGTCGGATCGGTTTGATCAATAAAACAGAATGCGCCGTCACCACCTGAAACTTCTGTTCCGGCGCCTACACCTGCCGATGTAAGCTTGAAGGTTCCATTGTCCTGGGTTCCACCAAGGTAATAATCTGTGGCTGCGGTTGGATGGATCGCGCAAGAGTAGAATTGGGTAACATTGTAACCTGAGTTCCTGTCATTAAATGTAGGATCGCCAGTACCGCTGTCGCCAAGATCAGCTGAATAACTTACGCCACCATCAGAACCTGTTACAACAATATCAGGGTTTGTCGGATGGAAAACTATTGCGTGCTGATCGGCATGGACGTAGTCGTAAGCAGGACAATTCCCTGTCCAGTAGGAAACCAGACCGAAGTTTGCACCTCCATCTGTTGAACGATAGAGGTCAATACCTCCCAAAACAACCAGGTCGGCATCTGTTGGATGAACGCCCATAATCAGGTCGTACCAGGCTTGTCCTCTGGCGAAATCACTTGTACCTGGACTGCAATTTTGTTCATAATATCTTGGAATAGTTAAATCAGACCATGTTGTTCCACCGTTTGTAGATTTTTTGAGCCACTGAATATTATTACCATTGGAAGCAACGGCATAAACCACATTATTATTCGATGGAGCACATGCTATTTCAATGCGATGGCAAGCAGCTGGAGTAATATCTGTCCAGTTACTGCCATTATCAGTGGATTTAAACATATACCCTGTGGAGAACAGCCCTAATGAAGCATACAAATCGCCATTGGCAGAAATTTCAATATCTGCTCCTCGGTCATAATTAGAGCCGTTTCCATCGAAAACTGCTTTTGAAACAGACCAGTTAGCGCCGCCATCAGTGGATTTCATGATACCACCACGGTTGGTGTAATATCCACGGGTTGCAGCAAAAACATCACCACCACTGGTAACAACAATTTTTTGCACATAATCAAAATCACTTCCACTGTTATAAGCACCGGGATCCGTAGCGACAAGGTGCGACCATGTTGCCCCTCCATCGGTGGTTTTCCAGATGCCGCCGCCACGAACAGCATCCGCATTATAAAAACCTTCACCGGTTCCTACATAAAATATTTGTGTATTGGAAGGATCATAAGCAATCGTTGTGATCGCCAGGTTGTCCCAGGTATCACTTACTTTTGTCCATTCGCTATTGGCATCCGTGATATCACTATTATACCAAAGGCCACCGCTCACACCACCGGCCCAAACTTTTTTATAGCCATTGGCCGCATCATTAGGGTCAAACATAAGGGCACGTGTACGTCCGCCAATATTGTTGGGGCCGCGTTCGTTCCATGTTACATTCGCCACTGCACCACGCATATTGCGGGTTTCTTCAGCCCTTTTGTAGGCTTCTTTCAAGCGCTCGCTTGGTACGTAGCCCAATGCGGGATCAACGGTCATCAGGAAGTTTTGCTCCTGAGCCAGATCCGGCCGATCGGCTTTCGGGATGGTTTTTAATTCTTCAGGCGTCATGTGATCCCTTTTGGTATAGGGATGGTTTGCGATGTACTCGCGAAACGCTTCTTTCTTCTCAATTCTACCCTGTTTTCCGTCCTTCATAAGGATTACAGAGCCAATAACAGCAATACTTAACAGAGCAAGTATGCCCAAAAAGTAGGTTTTTCTCATATTCTCAAGTTAAAATTTTGATGGTAAGTTTCAAAAGTAAAAATTATTTTCAAATCTCCAAAAATTATTTAGAAAGAATCTTAATTTTTAACAAACAAATAATCAATAGGTTTAGCGTTTTCTTCCTGCCGTAAAAATTCTAATAATTGCTGTTTTATTCATGGTTAGATTATTTATATATATACTGATAATTTACTGCACATTAGCTTTATTAACCAATTTTAAAAAAGAAATCCGCTTTTGAGCCACACCTCCATATTACCTTCATCCCGTTGGTTGAAATTCACTTATAAACATGTAAGTTTGTACATATATAAGTTTTATTAAAACGGTTTGCAGAGGCAGGCCAAGCCACTGAGGCTGTTTTGAAATAATATTCATCTTTCAATAAGCTTTTTCTGATTTTTCGTTTATTTTTGCTTGTACCGGTTGTTGCGGATTGGCGTGAGCTGTTTCCATGAGCATCATCCGGGCGATTAAAAATGAATGAAGCAATTCTCAAAACAACACAAAATGACTAATCAACACAAAGGTTCGGTTGCTATTCTCTGCGGCGGCGGTCCGGCTCCGGGCATTAATACAGTTATTGGATCGGTGGCAAAGGTTTTTATACAGGATGGATACCGCGTCCTGGGAATACACGAAGGATTTAAAGGACTGTTTGCCGAAGAGCCTCAATTTCGTGAATTTGAATTCTGGCTGGCCGACCGCATCCACAAACAAGGTGGTTCCTTTATGCAAATGAGCCGCTATAAGCCAAAGGATGAAGATTTTAACACTAATTTTTTCGTAAAGCACAATGTGAAACTACTGGTAACTATTGGTGGTGACGATACTGCTTCTACGGCCAACCGCATCAGTAAGTTTTTGGCGGAACACGATCTGGACGTGCGCAACATCCATGTGCCCAAAACCATTGATAATGACCTGCCCCTGCCGGAAGGCTCGCCAACCTTTGGATATCAGTCGGCAAAAGAAGAGGGCGCGCGCATCGCCACAACCATTTATGAAGATGCACGCACCAGCGGTAATTGGTTTGTTGTGGCTGCCATGGGGCGCGAAGCCGGACATCTGGCTTTCGGCATTGGCGCTGCTTGCCATTATCCGATGATCATCATCCCCGAAATGTTTAACAATACCGAGGTATCTTTTGATAAAATTGTGCGCCTTGTAATTTCGTCCATGATCAAACGGAGGGTCCTAGGCATACAGCACGGTGCTGCAATGATCAGCGAAGGGGTGTTTCATTTTATGTCGGACGATGAAATTACAGGTAGCGGCATTAATTTCACTTATGATGAGCACGGCCATCCAGAACTGGGTAATGTGAGCAAGGCGCACATTTTCAATATGTTGGTGCAAAGAAGGCTGAAAGCTTTGGGCATCAAGATAAAAAGCCGTCCGGTAGAACTGGGCTACGAACTGCGCTGTGTTCAGCCAACTGCTTTCGATAAACTCTATTGCGGATTATTGGGCCTGGGTGTTAAAAAACTATTTGATGATGGGCATACCGGATGTATGGTTACCTCCAATCCGGTTGGTGATGTTGCGCCGCTTTATTTAAGCGACGTGGAAGATGAAAACGGCAAAATTAAACCCCGTTTGGTCAATATTACTTCACAAAAAGCCCGTTTGGTATATGATTCACAAACCCAATACATCTCCGAAGCTGATTATGATGCGGCCCGCAAATGGTTGCCGGAACCCGAGAAATACGATTTTAAAAAGATTTTAAACTGGGATTGACCCTGATTTTCTTCGCTGCGACCGGGCCTATGGATTGTAGATTTGTGTATCTTTGCAGAAAGTGCGGAAGTAGCTCAGTCGGTAGAGCATCAGCTTCCCAAGCTGAGGGTCGCGGGTTCGAGCCCCGTTTTCCGCTCCATTGATCATCAAAGCCTTGCAGAAGTTCTGTGAGGCTTTTTTTTGGGCAGAAGATGATACAGGCTTTTCTATTCTTGAATATTACACTCCTTGCGACAGCAATGGGTTAGTTAAAATCAGGTTCTGCAAGGATTTTCGCGGGTAATGCTAATGTCTGAAATAAAATACTTTGCAGATATTTGGTAATAAGCTGTTTATGAGAATAGCTAGGAATCCGCTAACAACACTTATTCTTCCAGTAGTTTTATGGGCATCTATAAGGCCGGAGATCAAATATTTACCTGAAAACCCGGTTTTTATGCAGCTTCATAGATTCATAAACGAGCTATTGCTATTTTAAAAAGCATCAAACTGCTTTCTTAACGGATTACTGATAAACATGATGTTAAGTTGCCATTCCGGACGCCAATGTATATTGTGGGAGCCTCAGGTCCAGGGAGGCGCACCGGGCAGAATTAAGCAAGGCTTGCAGCCATTAATACATTTCATAAAACAAACGGTTTTCCCTGTTTGAAAAAATATTGCAGGACAGATAATTAATACGTATTCTGAGTTCTGAAAGGACAGCATATTTCAACCCAATGCACCGTCTGGGGACTGATGCCAAAAAAAGCATATCCAACCTCAAAGGGCAGCTTAAAATGCAATTGGTTCTCCCGAGAGCAAGGCTGTTAAGCCTGCACAGAAAGATATTTTAACCGGAAAAAACATGAAATGGCCACTTATAGAAGGATTTATGGATAATGCAGGGCGTTTATTGGATTAAGAAGTTAAGTTACACAGCATGCGCTGAGAAACAGGGACGCTTAACCTTCCGCCTTCCCATTTTAATTCGCAATATCCTTTTACGCGGTTATATTCGCTGAGAAAGATGATATTAACCGCCCAGGATTTATGCACGCGCCTGAAATCGATCATAGACAATTCTTCAAGGCAGGATTTGAGCGATTTAGGAACCAGCTTTTTTTCATCATTCTTCAGCAATAGCTCTGTATAATTCCCTTCTGATTTCGCACACACAATATCATCCGCATTCAGGAAAGAAACCCCCTTAGCATGGTTGATGCGTATCCGCCTATCGTTGTGCAATCGTTTTATAATTTCCTGCATCATATCATCAGGAGTTTTGCCGCTTGTGGCCCGAACTTTATCAATTGCATCTATCAGTTCATCCTTATCCAACGGTTTTAAAAGGTAATCGCAAGCAGAATATTTTACGGCTTTAATGGCGAAATTATCATAAGCAGTAAGAAAGATCACTTTGAAACCATTGATATTCAAGCTTTTTAATTTATCAAGCACATCAAAGCCTGTTTGCCCCGGCATTTTAATATCAAGAAACAAAACATCCGTTTTCTCTTGAATTAAAAAATTAATAAGATCATCGGCGGAGGTTGATTTAAACACTACTTCCACATCCTCAATAGAAGCCAGCAACTTATCAATATTCACCAATGCGTGCTGTTCATCATCCAGTATTGAAATTTTCAGCATAAGTTTTAGATCTTAGAAGGCATAAATATATAAAAATTTTAGATACCGTATGGTTTCTGCCAAAAAAGACCAAGGCAAATGCATCTCAATAAGGCCGTATTTTAGATCTGCATCAGAACAATTTGTCGCAGCCTTACAGGCTGCTTATCAGTTAGGGTTGGTATTAACCTGATGCGTTGCATCAGGTTAATACGTATCAGGCTTACAGCCTGAAAAAAATGATTACACGAAAAACCGGCGACTTAAACAGCCTGAAAGGCTGGCAGGTATTATGTCAGTATATTTCATCCATAGAACAATGGATTTATCTTTCATCAATACTGTTAAATACCTTATAACCGAAGACTTTGTAATGGCGGATAAAAGAATTAGCAGTAAGCTTCACAGTATAAAGGCTTGCGCCCGTAAATTCTGTACCAAAAATTTGACTCTATAAACATACGCTATATTAGCTGTAATCTGCAAAAAAACCAGGTCACGACTCTCAATCCATCGAATATTGGTAATTTAAAGGTATTTTAAGAATAGCTTCTGTTCCTTCTACTTGCCCGTTTTTATTGTATAAAGTGTTCAATGTAAATTCCGCTTTGGAAGAATTGGCCTTATTAAGTATTTCAAAAAACTGCTTAAAAGATTTCAGGCCCAGGCCGGTTGACTCTTTTTGAAGCTTCCTCGATTCTTCAAGGCCCACGCCATTGTCCACAATACGAATAAGGAGGCATCTATCACTATTTGAGATTGTTATATTAACAAAACCTCCCTCTAATTTATTCTCAAGGCCATGTTTCACGGCATTTTCGACAAATACCTGCACCGACATTTTCGGGATGATCATATTGTGATCCACATCGCCGGCAACCTCAATTGTATAGCTGATACGTTCGCCAAAGCGCAGCTGCTGCAATTGCAAATAACCTTCCACCACGGCCAGTTCCTTGTCGAGGCTTCGCGTAATCCTGTCTTTATCAACAAGCGAGCTGCGAAAGAGGCGTGTAGCTTTTACAAAATAATCGTATGCGCGCTCGGTATTGTTTTGCTGCACTTCGGCACCAATGGCACTTATGGCATTAAAAACAAAATGTGGATCCAACTGTGCATTTAGCGAATTAAGCTGCACACTGACCAATTGCTGTTCCACGCGCCTTTGCTCCCGGGTCCGTTTTTGCTTTAAGCGGAAATACCACAAAATGCCCAAAAAGATGCTCATAGCGGCAAGGAAAATAACCAGGCTTTTAAACCACCAGGTTTGCCAATATGCCGGAACAATATAAAAATTAACCACAGCAGGAACTTTCGACCAATATCCATGCTCGTTTGCTGCCAACAGCTCAAAGCGGTATTGTCCCGGATTGAGATTAGTAAAAAGGGCTTCGGTTTCGCCGGTTTCGCTCCAGCTTTCACTATAGCCCAGCAGCCGGTAGCGGTAGTGCAGGCGTTCGGGGCAATGGAATTTGATGGCATGATAATTCAATCGGACATTGTTTTTATCCCAGCTCAGATGGTAGAGGCTGTCCGGGTTGATGGGCTCGTTCAAAAAAGGCTGCCATTGCAGTTCACGATCCGATACCTCCACTGAGCCAACAAATGCTTTAGGCGGCACGGTATCGATATAGATGCGGTCGGGCATAAATTTCACTACACTCTCCGAAGCAGGAATCCAGACATCTCCGTCGGAAGCAACCAAGGTGCCATTTTGCCCCGGCTCGCGGCCAATAAACCCATTAAACCGATCGAAATAACAGGCAAATTCCGCATCACCGGCATAAAAGCGCTCCAGGTCCAGATATACTATCCCAAAAGTATTTCCGGCGATGATATGAGAATCTTTGTAAGCGTTGATAAATGTAAATGAACCATCCCAAACTTTTTGCAGGCTGTCGTAATTATACATGTATAAACCGGTTTTATTGCCCAGCCACATGTTTCCGCCGGCATCGCGGCAGCAGCTTACAAAAGCCTGCTTCAGCTCCGGATGATGCTCATAAAAACGGATCAGGGAGTCATGCTCATACAAAAACACCTTACGCGAAGTGCAAAACCACAGCCGGCCAAATTTATCTTCAGCAATATCCAGTACATTTCTTTCATCGGTTTGGATATTACGTAGGTTTTTACCTTCGGGCAACTGATAAATATAGACTCCATTGGTTGTTCCGGCAAACAATAGATCTCTTCTTTCATCTACCCATGCGCAAAAAGTAGCAGAATAATGCATGGGATCATAAAAAACCATTTGTTCCATTTCGTTGCCATAGAAGACGCCAAATGACATTGGGATGACCCAATCTCCGTTTTTTCGGACAAAGCCATCCATATAAAAAAATTGATCAAGGAAATCAGGAGTTCCCTTGAGATTAAAGTCAAGCTTTTTTAATCCGGTCTCTTCATCCAAAATGCTTAAATCACCAAAAAACCCGGCAAGCACGATATTATTATCCTGATCTTCAACGATACTCCATACATAGCCGGGGATATTGTCTCTTTCGGTATAATTGAGAAATGCTGCGGAATTTCTTGCAAACAGTCCCTTTTCGGTTCCCAAAAACAAATTATTATTGTACTCCACGATATTTCTTATGCCATTATCCATTAAAACATCCTTCTCACATATCCGGAAGGCCGAATCGACTATAAGCCATTCTTCTGCATGAAGCACAAAGGCTGTTTTTTTATCGGGTAAGGTGATTATATTAGAGATATTCTTATTATAAGTCGTCCGGAACGCACTAGTATTCGAATTAAAATTATAGCTAAAAACAGAGTCATGACCCATTAAATTTTTTACAAAATAATAGTTTTCACTTTGATGGTCATTAATCCTATACGTTTGATTTAGCTTGGGAAGCGGTTTTTTCAGTCCATTTCTAAAAATAAAAACCTGCCGGTTTTCATCCACAACAAACTTATCATCAGACTCATACATCCTCAACCAAATCCTCTCGTCCGGATTGCTGTAGAGCAGTTTTTTTTCACCGTAGTTCCACCTGAAAATATTATGAATTGTATTAACAAGAAATCCTTTGTCATTATCAAGAGTGAAAATTTCAATAATAGGATCTCCCTCTTTTGCATGATAAACCTCTTGAAAGCTTTCCCCTCTTTTGCAATATAAAATACCGGAGGTATAGTAATACAAGGAATCTGATTTGGTGAAAATAGCGCGTATATGAGTATTGTTTGATTCCTGATCAGTAAAATCCACAAAATTCTGCCCATCAAAACGGCAAATACCGCCTTTGGTGCCAATCCATAAATATCCTTCCGGACCAATATGTAAGTCCGTCACCTGGTTTTGTGGCAGGCCGTCAAAAATGGTGTACTGGCGGTAGCTGTATTGCTGGGCAAAGGAAACCAGTGCAAACAAAACAAATAATAATGTGAATGGCTTTTTCATATACGGTTTTATGCTTCAAATTTATGAAGATATTTTTATAAGAAGATTAAACCATCCTAAAATACCTTTGTCAAACATCATCGGCCATGGACATAAGAAGTCTAAGCAATCATTTTAAAACTTACATTATGAAATATTTATTCCTATTGTTCCCTATGATGTGCATCCTAATATCCTCTGCAGGAAAGGACGCAGATGCTCAGGAACTCAACTTAAATTTCAGTGATGGCACATACAGTAAAATCAGTATTGCAGATATTGAAAGCATACGATTTGACAGCGATCAGCTTATTATTAACACCGGCTCGTGCAACAATCTGTTTTATAGTATTTTATATACAGATATGCTGTGTATCGCAGAAAGCTCTACCGCTTACCCGGATTTATCAGGAAATGCAGGGGTTCAAATATTTCCAAATCCCGTAAAGGACGTGCTGTACCTTAAACTCCAACAGAACAGCAATACAGAAGCCCTCATTTACAATATGCAGGGCAGCCTTCTGGTAAAACAGCAGATCCACAATCTTTTATCAGAAATAGATATACATCATTTGAATCCCGGTATTTATATTTTAACAATTGGTGCCGAAACCTTAAAATTTGTGAAACAATGAAAAAACTACCGATAATTCTGTTCTGTCTCGTAACCACTCTTACAGGCTTTGCACAGCAGCAAATCGTTTTTCATAAAACATCTTCAAGCGATTCATATAATCTCGTTGAATCTGACAGCCTCTATTTCAGTGCGGATAAAAGCATATTATATTTCCGGAATGAAAGTGAGCTGCTGCAATATTACTGCGATGAAATCGACAGCATCACCTTTATTAAGGACGAAAGCAAAAATATATACATCCACTATCAGGAAACGAGTGTGGATATTACAAATCCGATGAGTGAGCATGGTGTTGAAATTAGTGCAGAAGGGGCCACGCTTGTTGTAACATCAACTTCTGATGAAAAAAACATCAATTACATCCTGAGTGGCCATACTGACAACGGGATGTTCAAGATTTATTCTGAAAAGGATTTCAATATTATCCTGAACAATGTTGCGATTACCAACGGCAATGGTCCGGCCCTTAATATCCAATCGGGTAAAGATGCCGGCATCCACCTGTTGCACGGCAGCACAAATACTCTTACGGATGGAGGATCCTACAAATCAACACATACAGGATCACTGGAAGAAGACCAGAAAGCCGTTCTTTTTAGCGAAGGCAGCCTGAGTTTTTCCGGAGATGGAACGCTTAATATAAATGGCCTTGCCGAAGACAAGCATGGCATTTGTTCCGATGATGATATTAAATTCCTTGAGGGCAATATCCTGATCAATTCGGCCGATAAAGACGGGATTCATGCTAATGACGGAATTTATTTCAGGGGAGGGAACATTGAAGTATCGGCCAATGGCGATGGCATCGATGCAAGCGAAGGCATTGTAGATATAAGCTGTGGAGTACTGACAATCAACAACACAAACGATGATAAAAAGGGTATTAAAACCGACAGCAGCATTCTTATCAGCGGAGGGCATATCACACTTAATATTGCAGGCAATCAATCCAAGGGGCTTGATAGTGATCAGGATATAATTATCTCCGGAGGAACTATCTCCGGCACTGCTTCCGGAAATGTTGTTTTGGAAGAAGACGGCCCGGGCTACGATCCTTCTTATTGTACGCTGATAAAATGTGACGGCAATCTGAATCTTGAAGGAGGTTTTATTGATTTTGAAACCACCGGTGAAGCTTCCCGTGGCATTTCTGTAAATGGTGATATAAACATTTATAATGCAGATATTAGCATTGTTTCCAGTGGAAATGGAGCCAAATATGTGAATGCAGATGGTGAGGACGACGCCTATCATGGGGCATGCATCAAAGTTGACGGCGACCTCAGTATAATTGATGGAATCATAAGCCTGTCCAATTCAGGTAGCGGTGGAAAAGGGATTTCATCCGACACCGACATTACTATTGGGAATGGGGGAAGCTGGCCGGAGCTTTCCATTACCACAACAGGCAGCAGTATAACCATCACGCCCGGTGGTGGTGGAGGCCCGGGTGGACAAAACGAAGGTGATTATGACGAATCCAAAAGCATGAAGGCCGATAAATCAGTTGTTATCAATAGCGGAACGCTTATAATTTCGTCAGCCGATGACGGCATAAAGGCCGAAGAATCAATCACAATTAATGGTGGATTAGTCAATATCAACAAATCTGTTGAAGGAGTAGAAGCCCCGATTATTACTATTAATGATGGAGAGGTCAATATCGTTGCTTCTGATGATGGCATAAACGCAACTTATGGCCTGGGCGGGGAATTTAACGACGGCAGCCTGCTGACCATTGCCGGAGGAAATATTTCCATAGATGCCAGTAATGGAGACGGCATAGACAGCAATGGGGATTTTGTAATGAGCGGCGGAACGGTAGTAACTTCAGGCCCCGGTTCGGAACCGGAAGTTGGGATGGATGTCAATGGTTCAAAAGAAATCAGCGGAGGATTTATCATTATTTCATCCGTTTATTCACATATGACCGAAGGGTTTGATAATACATCATCACAATACTCTTTCAATGTCAGGAGCACACAAAATATTAATGCCAACACCATCATCCATGCAGAAAGTTCTGGTGGTTCCGAGCTGTTTACTTTTAAGCCAATCAGACGATATTCATCAATAGTTATATCATCGCCGGAAATCCAAAACGGACAAACCTACCAAATATATACCGGAGGAAGTTGTTCCGGAGATGAGTGGCATGGCCTTTATACAGGCGGAACTTATACGGGAGGAAACCTGAAAAAGACTTTCACAGTCAGCAGTAAAGTGAGCAATGTGAATTTCTAAGCGGATCAATCCGGTATTTTTATATCATCTGCACCTTGATGCTTTAAGCTGGATAAAGCCAAATACTATAATGCCATTTGGTCAATATGGTGTTTGGCTTTGCCAATTTGCAAGTTCCCATATCCGAGCCGGAGGTTTGTATCCTCACAATTTCACAAACTCCCTGAAATTATCCCTGCCAATTATTTGGGCTTCAGCTTGGTAAGCTTCAATAAAGCTATTAGGCAATTTTTGTTTTTTCTTATTCCATTTGAATTCAAAACCCTTTATTTGCCCATCTTTCTCTTCGACAAAATCGACCTCCTGCTGCTGCTTTGTTCTCCAGAAATACATGCTGGCAAATGTATCTTTGTACAAGTTCTGTTTCCTTCGCTCTGACACCAAAAAATTCTCCCACAATGCTCCTTTATCGATCCGTAAATTCAATGGTCCAAAGTTACCGATGATCATATTTCTGATGCCATTATCATAGAAGTAAATCTTTCTGCTTTGCTTTATCTCATTCCTCATGTTTCGGCTAAAGCTGTTCAATCGAAATACGATATACCCTTTTTCAAGAATATCAATATACTTTTGAACTGTAAGTTTATTAATTTCCAGCAATCCGGATAATTCATTGTAATTTACTTCACTGCCCAGCTGCAATGCCAAAGCCTGCAACAATTTTTCAAGTATTTCCGGCTTGCGAATATCTGAAAATGCCAAAATATCCCTATACAAATAACTGTTTACAAGATTCTTTAATACCTCCCGCTCATTTCCTTGATTATTAATTACTTCTGGATAAAACCCATAAAGTAGCCTGTTTTCAATTTGTTGTTCCGATTTTATAAATCCAATATTTTTCTCGTACTCTTCCCAGGAAATCGGAAACAATTCATACTCCCATTTTCTACCGGTTAAAGGTTCATTTAAGGCATTTCCCAAATCAAATGAGGAAGATCCACTCACCAGTAACTGCACCCCTTTGAACTGGTCTGTTATGATTTTCAATGTCAACCCAATTCCCGGAATCCTCTGCGCCTCGTCTAGAAAAACATATTTATAATTGCCAATAAATGTCCTGATTTGCTCGGTAGTAGGCTTCTGTAATATATTTCTAGTGGAAGGGTCATCCGCATCAAGGAACAAAAATTCTTTTCTTTCAAGAATTTTTTTGATCAAGGTTGTTTTACCTACTTGCCGCGCCCCAACAATAATAATTGCTTTTCCGCTATTCAGCTTTTCCGCTATTTTGCTCTCTAAAGTCCTGCCTATCATTTTTGTTCTCAAAAATACTATAAAATACTATAATGACCAAAAGTTATGACCAAAAGTCATTATAATGCCCGAAAATACGTTTTTAGACGGCATTTCTGCAAATATTATGCATAAGGAAAGCAACAGGCAAGAAAGAAAGTTTCGCGCATTTTTATAATTTTGAACGCTGAAAACTCTGCTTATGATGTGGTTTTATTTCTGGACCGGCCTGTATTTGCTTTTGATCATCTGGCTTACTATACGCCATGTGCACAGCGGCGACCTGGAAGAATACCTGGTAAACAACCGCAAAACCCGTACTTTGCCATTGGTTTTTACCACACTGGCCACATTTGTGGGCGGAGGCACCTCCATTGGTTTAATGGCCATGGGCTATGAATCGGGATTTGCTGCCGTAGGAATTGGCATTGCCTATGTAATTGGATTTGGCATCCTTTGGTTTTTTGCCGGCAGGATACGCGAAAGGGGCGCGCAAAACAAACTCTATTCCCTGCCCCATTTTCTCAACCACAACTACCTGAAAAATACCGGTCGGGAAAAATTCCGTGCTTTTTCCGCTGCGGTAAGCGGCATCAATATTTTTATCTTTTTCTTTTTGCTCGCAGCGCAGTTTGTCGGGATGGCTTCCCTGCTTAAATTTACGCTGGATATTGGCTATCAAAGTGCTGCTATCATCAGCTGTTTTGTGGTGATAGCCTATACTGCTTTTGCCGGGATGAGCGGCGTGATCATCACCGATTTCATTCAGTTTATCCTCATCCTGCTTATGATCTTCATTATTTTTATTCCCGGGATCATTGATGATACAGAACAATTTAGCCGCCTGAGCGAACTGCCGTCAAATATGCTCAACGGCACATTTTACGGCATCATTTTCCTTATTGCTTTGCCCGTTTTTATTGCCCCTTCGGTGATGGTGCGCATGGACATCTGGCAAAGGATACTGGCAGCCAAAGATGCACGCACAGCCAAACGTGTCAGCCTGTTTTCCGGTTTGGGGATGTTGCCTTTCTACATCATATTCCCTTTGGTGGGCATGAGTATCCGGCTGATCAGCGAGGACGCTCTGGCACCACGTGATGTGGCCTACCTCTTCCTGGATCGTCATTCCGGGGAATTTCTGCTGGCCTTTGCAGTGGTTGGGCTGCTTTCCGCTTTGATGTCGTCGGGCGATAGTTTTTTAAACATCATCAGCATTTCAGCTATTAATGATTTTACAGGCATTAAGAAAAAGGCTCCCGACCCACGAAAAACCCAAAGCAGCATCCGTATTGCCGCTTTTATTTTTGGTTTGGCTGCATTGGCTATGGCACTGCTTTTCCCAAAAATTGTGGATTTAATGGTTGTGGGTATCGGAACGATTGCCATTTTTGTTCCGGTAACGCTGGTCGCCCTGATTGACAAAAACGCATTTTTGTATCGCAAAACGGCCACCTGGAGTATTTTCAGTGGATTTGCGGTGAACATGGCTTTTTTTATCTGGGGCGTTTTGCAACCGGCAAGTTTTCAGCCAAAATCATCATTTATTCCCGCTTTTATTGTTGCTACGCTGGTGATGGTGCTTGGGCGGTGGAGCGTTAAGAAAAGGAATTGATTTTTTGCTTATTATACTCATCGGATGGCTCCAAGTCATCCGATGAGTGAGTACTGCCAACAATAAAAAAGCCACGCCCGAAAGCGCAGCTTTAAAACAAAGATGAAAAGAATCAGTTAAAAAACTTACTCAATCACAATGGATCCTGATTGAAGTAATTTGACATAATATGCTTTTCCGGGCTGGATGTTGCCAATATTATTGACCCATCCCCAGGGCATTTGCTGCAGGATATTTCCTGCTTCATCCATTACTTTGATGAGTTTACCTTCATCAATCAATGACTGGAACAACTGCTGAGCATCCACTTCCTGCGATGAGGGATAACCTATAATGCTCCATCCCTGTGGCAGTTCTATTGCCATTGGCAGAGCCACGGGATCGCCCTGGAGCATCAGTTCGCCATCATCACTGAGTTTCAGCAGATAGCCTTCGCCAATGGTCATATCGCCAATATTATTGACCCATCCCCAGGGCATTTCCTGGATAATATCGCCATTTCCGTCAATGACTTTGATAAGCTTGCCATCATCAATCAAAGGCTGAAGGATTTCCATCAGGTCGGTTTGGCCGGGCTGCACATTGAATGACAGCATATTCCAGCCCGTCGCAAGGCTGAAAAGCTGTGGCATATGCGCACAACCGGCACCGGGGCTTGCCCAGATGGTATCTCCGGCAGCATTAATGGCTGCAAAATCGACACTGGCCGACCAGTTGGCCGGATCATCGTTCTGAAGCGAAGGCACACAGAAAGTCAATGAAGGGCCACCACCGTCCGGGGCAGAAGGCCAGTCACCGCCATCGCCGTAGGTAACAGAAAAAATGAGCGTGCTGTCGGCATTTTTCAGGCTGATGCTTTCGCCGCCATTGGAAAGCCCTCCGGAAGCCCATTCAAAGGAGGCCACATCAAAAGTATTGCGCATTGCTGTGGAATCTAATGAGATGAGCAAATATTCTCCGGGCGCTATATCCACATCGGGGAACACAAAATCAAAGGCATCATCAATAAACCAATCACTAAGGTTGTGGCTGAGGCTGTCGTTATTGTAAATTTCGATAAACTCTGTAGTGTCGGTTCCGGCTTCTGGGCCATTGTACATAATTTCGGTAAGCACAATTTTGGGCAGGTTGCAGGGCACATCATAAGTCAGGGTCAAATCGAGCGTATCGGCAGTATAAAACGGCCAGTTGCCATCAATCCATTGATGCTGCGCATTGTTAATGCCCCACTCCCATGTGGTTGCGCTGTCGAGCACGACCAGTGTTTGCATGCATGTCCAGATATGGTCTCCGGCGGTTTCGTCGCCATGTGTGCCATCATCATAAAATGCTGAAATTTCATTGCCCCCGTTCCATTGCGGATCGTACAGGCCGTTTTCATCAAAGCTTCCTTTGAGGTAAAAACCTTCGGCTTGCTGGCAGGCGGCATCATTAACCACAAAATATACATCCTTCCAAAGCGTATCTGAGGGGCTGTCTTCAATTACGGTTGTTGTATTTGTGGTGAAATCATAAACAAACTGAATTGCCTGATTACCATAGCTATGAAAATCAATATCATCGCCGGTGTTTTGGTTCCAGCTGTTGTTCAAAGTAACTTTGCACTGCCAGTCGCCTGCCGGGATATTGATGTTGAGCTGATACACCTGATCGTTATCATTGTCGGCCATTTCGCCCATCAACTCTTGTGGCGACCAATTTGTGCCGCCGAGGGTATCAAAAAAGGATCCGGTAAGTACAGGATTGGTGTGCATTACGAGATCATTTTCGATATTGACCAGGAAAGTAACATCACATGCAGAATCAAGCAGCAAAACCGCATTGCCATTGTAGGGATAATTGGGATCGGACCAGTTTGTTCCTTCAATTACTTTATAATCATTGGAATCGGTTTCGATATATTTGGTCAGTTCATAAATCCCGTTGGCATTGATTTCTGCCTGCCAGTCGGGTGAGTCTGTGCTCCATCCGTTAAAATCGCCGGCAATATGCACCCTTTGCTCATCAGTTTGGTGCACATCGACCCAGGAGCGCGGATTGATGCGGTAGTAGCCATTATTGTTGTCCCAATCAACGATACCGTTAATTGAGAAATAGGATTGCCCTACTTCGATATTGGGTGTATTGGAGAACTGATAGTCGATTCCGTCGCCAATATGAAAGAAAACCGTAGTATCGTCGTTGCTTCGGCAGCGGTAATCATAATTATCGTAAGAAACTACCGTGAAATTAAAAATATTGATGAACTGGCTTTCCCATTGCTCTGCGGGGTTTTGATCATCGCCAATGGTTTCATCAATATCGGCGGCCCAGGTAAAATAAGAAGGGAAAGGATAAAAATCCGGATCGGTATAAACGCTATCGAGGATATTGTCGGTTATTTCTGTAATTCCATTATAAACCGTTCGTTTACCGATAATATAAGCCGTTTGGCCTACTTCCAGCTCATTGACCAGACTGTTGCTGTAGATCATGACCGACTCATAAGCACCGGTATCCACGCGGTAAAAGAGGCTGTTGTAGTTATCATTGGCAATGATTTCGGCATGGAAAGTCAGGTAGATATCATTTTCGTAATGGCCTGCAGGATAAGCAGTATTCATATGCTTCATAAAAGCAAAGCCCATATTGAAAAGATAAGAGGATTGCTCCGATCCTGAAATATAAATCAATGTATCGGGCGTGAGGTCGGCAAAATCGGGCACATCATCCACGGTAAGCCAATACGCCAGATTATTTCCGGGAACCTGAGCCACATCGGTAATATTTGCCTGATAAGCGCCTCCTTTTATTTGGAAATCGGAAGGCTGAGGCATTTCAGGAAGCTGCTGGTTAAAAGCTACTTGCACCCTTTCTGTATGGCGCATATAGGCTTCTGTGATTTCAACCGGAACGGCCGACATTGCCTGCACCTGAAAATCATCGTAATAAATTATACCGCCACCATCATTATCATTATAGGTACGCACTTCAAAGCGCAGACCGTCGGCATTGGCGGGCGCGATGAGCGTATCGGCCCAGTACTGCCACACCGTATCGTTTTCGGAATAGGTGGACGGACGCAGTTCTGCAGCATTATCATTCAAAGTAGTGCTGCCTTCAAGCCAGTACGACCAAATGCGTGATTTAGCATTTTGTGCACTGTCAAAAAACATATAGGAAATATAATAGGCCGTTCCGCCGGAAATTCCTTCAACATTTTGCGTCAGGTCTTTGGTTCCGGCAGTTTGCGCAGCGCAAAAGCTTCCTTCATAAACAATTGCCCCGGAGGTTTTCAGCACATTCTCTGCTTTGTCCCAATCGACGGGCGTAGTGTCGTCAGACCAGTCTTCGAGCCCTCCGTTCAACATCAGGTTTTGGGCTTGCAGGATGAAGGCAGAAAATATCATTAAAATTAAAAAAGTTATTGCTTTTCTCATGTCTTACAAATCCTTAAATCCGCAAACAGTTATTAACAGAAACCGTTAAAACATTGTGTAAAAGTATTTTACACAATGTTTAACGGCTGAAAAATTTCATCTATTTTAATGGTATCAATTCAACAAAATAGAATGAAAAATTTTTCAGGCATGAAAATACAAAAAACTTTATCAAACGTAAGTCCTTTTGCAGGCATTTCTTTTGTCAACCAAAGCTTTAATAAATGCGGCCTGTCACAACTCATTGATAATGAGCTTGGCCAGAGGGTAAAGACTACCGGATATTCTTATAGCCAAATAATCAGGAACCTGTCGAATATATTTTTTAGTGGCGGCAGCTGCGCCGAGGACATCCATACTCATTTGGGCAAGCACCTAAAATCCTTGCCCGGCAATAATGTCCCCAGCGCTGATACCCTTTTGCGCGGCATCAAAGAACTGGCAACCCAAAATACAACCTATACCTCCAAGCAGGCCAAAGACTATGAGTTCAATATCAACAAGAGGCTCAACAGCTTAAACATCAAGTCTTTACTTTTGACCAACCAGTTGCATAAAGGCGCCTGCTATGATTTTGATTATGACAACCAAGTGATTGCCACCGAAAAGTACGATGCAAAAAATACCTATAAGCATACAAAGGGTTACTTTCCGGGAGTCGCCTCCATTGGGGACAAGATTGTTTATATCGAAAACCGGGACGGCAATGCCAACGTAAAATTTGAACAGGCGGCAACTCTTGACCGTGCATATAAGCTACTGAATGAAAATGACATACAGATCCACCGCTCCCGGATGGATGCAGGGAGTTACTCCAAAGATATTATAGAAGTTGTTGCGGCCAACAGTGAACTGTTTTATATCAGGGCCAATAAGTCCGCTGAACTTTTGCGGCAAATATCTGAAATTGAAAGATGGAAAACCGTAGAAATCAATTACAAAGCGTATGAGGTGGCATCAATGCCCTTCACTCAATTTCTCGAACAAAAAAATTACCGCCTGGTCATTATGCGGGAAAAAAGCAAAAACAGCCAGATAGACCTGTTCACCGGGGACAACTTCATTTACCGCTCAATTTTAACCAATGACTGGAAGGCTGGCGAAAAAGAGGTGATACAATTTTACAACCAACGGGGGAGCAGCGAAAAACTCTTTGATGTGATGAACAATGATTTTGGCTGGAAGCGCCTTCCATGTTCGTTCATGAACGAAAACACCGCCTTTTTGATCATCATGGCCATGATAAAGAACTTTTACAACTACTTTGTCGGGCTGGTGTCAAGAGTATTTGGTGGCATTAAGCCGACAACCCGACTTAAAGGGTTTATTTTCAGGTTTATATCTGTTTCTGGAAAATGGATATACTCTGGGCGGCAATGGTTTTTGAAATTATATACTGACAGACCTTATGAGCAACTGTTGGTCTAAATACCCCTGGCTTTAACGGCTTTTTTCCAGAGCTACAGGGAGGGGTGTGCCTGAAAATTCAGAGTAAATATTTAGTAATCAATTCATTATGTGTGTCTTACGGAACGCAATGTGTTTTTGGCATTGATTGGGATTTTTACGCCATCAAAAAAAAGCAAGCCAAATTCAAAAGGCTATAAACAATTGCCCCTGTTGCAGTAAAATGTATGCCCAATGGAATAAAAAGTATCAATTTATTGCCCCTACTTGAGAAATTTCTGTGCCAAAAACATTTTTTAGCTCAATAAATTATTTCTTGCGGATTTAAGGCAAATTTAAGAAAGCAGCCTCCCATAAAGGAGACTGCTTGTTGTATTACTATTTAAATATAAGTTTGAGAACTTCGGTTTGCGAACCGGATCGGATGTGCATAAAGTAGGTACCGGAAGGCAGGTTTTTCAGGTTAAACTCTTTAATGATGGAGGCTTTTTCGGCCTGATATTCTTCATTAAAGATAAGCTGCCCGCTGATATCGTTAAGGCTTACGGAATAAGCTTCCTGAACGCCATTCATTTTCAACCAGAAGTGTTTGTTGGAAGGGTTCGGATACAACTCTGCGCTAAATGCCTCTGCGGCAAGTTCATCAACACCAATAGTGTATTCGATAAGCACAGGGTTTTGATCATACTCCATAACACAATCGTTTTCATCGCGTACGGCAACATTATATTCGCCGGGCATCAAATCGGTGAAAGCCGGAGCAGATTGCCAGTTTTGGCCACCGTCAACAGAGTATTCAAGAGCACCTGTTCCGCTATTGGCCGTGATGATAATCTGACCATCGGGGCAAGTTGCACAGCTTGCATCCTGAGCACTTACTTCTGCGATATTGATCGCTTCAGTATTCAGCATAATTGGATTAGAAGCATAAGCCAAATCACAATCGTTGGCATCTTTGATCATTAGGATATACTCACCATTGCCAAGGCCGGTGAAGTTTGGGCTTTCTGACCAATTACTGCCATTGTCAACAGAATACATTTTATCGCCTGTTCCGCCATTTGCTTCAATACTTATGAAGCCGTCTTCATTTTCGTAGCAGGAAGGCGCTTCGAATGAAACAGCAACAAAGCTGAGTGCATCCGGATTACTCAGTACCACAGGGTTATCAAGATCCATGCGGCAATCATTTTCGTCTTTTACCGCGATATAATATGTTCCGGCAGCAAGATTCTGGAAGATTCCATTATTGTCCTGCCAGTTGGCACCGTCATCAATGGAGAAAAGCAATGCGCCCTGACCACCGGCAGCATCAATTGCAATGCTTCCGTTTTCTTCATTGTTACAAAGCGGATCAACGCCTGTAACCGAAACAATATCAATAGCATCAGGTTCTGCAATAATTACCGGGTTGTTTTGATAATCAACAACACAGCCGGCAACATCTTTCACTTTTACGGTATAGCTTCCACCGCCCAGACCGGTAAATTCATCGTTCAGGCTCCAGTTTGCGCCATTATCAATGGAATACCAAAGCGTATCGGTACCTCCTTCAGCAGAAAGCTTTATCAAACCATCATTGCTTCCGTAGCAGCTTACATCTGTTACTTCCATAATGGTGATCAGGATTTCATCCGCTTCTTCGATGGTTACCGGATTGTTTGCATAAGCATTGGAACAATCGTTATCATCTTTCACCCAAAGCTCATACGAACCGGCTGAGAGGTTGGTAAAGAGTCCGTTATCAGACCACTCTGCACCGCCATCAATGGAGTAATACAATGAACCTGTTCCGCCCTGAGCTGTGATGCTGATACTTCCGTTTTCGGCGCCATAGCATGCAATATCCTGTTTTTCAACAGATGAAACAAGCAGTTCGTCCGGATCGCTGAGGATAACCGGGTTTCCATTGAATTCTGTAACACAACCGTTGTCATCCTTCACATAGACGTAGTAATCTCCGGCAGGAAGGTTATCGAAATTAACAGCCTGTGTCCAGGTGTTCATGCTATCGATAGAATAATACAAAGCACCTGTGCCACCTGTTGCGCCCAAAGCGATAAAGCCGTCGGCAGCGCCGTAGCAATTCGGGTTACTTGGATAAACTGTTGTAAGATTGATCGAATCAGGTTGTGGCAGATAGTAAGGATTCGCTCCATAAGCTGCCTGACAGTCGTTTTCGTCTTTTACCAAAATATAATAAGCATCCGGTCCCAGATCAACAAAATGAGGATCTGTTGCCCAGGTATTTCCATTATCAATGGAGTATTCGTAAACGCCAGTGCCGCCATCTGCAGAAATCAGGAGTTCTCCGTCATTATTTCCATAACAGCTTGGCAATGTAGGCGTAAGATCTGTAACCACAACTTCTTCGGGTTCAGTGAGTGTAAACGAAGTGCTGTCCTGGCAAAGGTTTGCATCGCGTACCCAAACAGTGTGCATACCGGCTGCAAGGTTGCTGAATGTTGCATCAGCCTGCCAGTTTGTATAGTCCAAAGAGTATTCATAGGAGAGGGTTCCGCCTGTTGCTGTAATGGTAACAGCACCATTGGCGTTGCCATAACATCCGCTAATGTTGGTTAGGTCAAGACTAGTAATAATCAAGGTATCAGGCTCTGCAATAAGGACCGGATTTCCCAGATATTCAGCAGTACAATCATGTCCATCTTTAATCCAGACATTGTATGAACCTGCTGCCAGATCAGCGAATACACTGTTTTGCACCCAGTTGGTACCGCCATCAATACTATACTGATAATCAGGCGTTCCTCCGGTTGCTGTAATTTCAATCTGACCTTCGAAATAGCCATGGCAATTTACATCCGTTACCTCAACATCAGATATAAAGAGTGGAGATGGCTGTGTAATCACAAGGGGGTTTCCGCTGTATGCCATTTCGCAATTGTTGGCATCTTTTACTTTGACAAAATACAGGCCGGGTGTCAGATCTGTAAACAGGCTGTCCTCCTGCCAGTTTCCGCCATTATCAATGGTAAACATCAGGTCGCCTGAACCGCCTGTAGCATCGATATTGATCCATGCATCGCCGGCTCCGTTGCAGCTCACATTTTCCCGGGAAACCTCATTGATAGAGATTCCATCGGGCTGTGCAATCACAATCGGGTTATTGGCGTATTCGAGCATACATGCATTTGCATCGCGTACCCATGCATTATAGTTTCCTGCTTCAAGTCCGGCGAAAGCAGCATCGGTTTGCCAGTTTGCACCATCGTCAATGGTGTATTCCAGCTGACCAGTGCCTCCTTCGGCAGTAATAGTGATGCTTCCGTTTGTATTTCCATAGCATCCGGTAACATCCTGCACGTCCATATCGGTAATCAAAACCTCATCGGGTTGATCGATAACAATTGGGTTGGCTGCATATTCGGCAGCACAATCGTTGGCATCTTTTACGAACAGATAGTAGTTTCCGCCAACAAGCTCATCAAACTGGCCATTGTTTGCATACCAGTTTTGCATGCTGTCGATGCTGTACATCAGGTTTCCTGTTCCTCCAGAGGCAACCACAGTAATCGTTGCTGCTGAGTCGCCATAACATCCTGTGATATCTGTATGAACAGCACTGGAAATGATAACTTCTTCGGGCTGGTCAATTACAACAGGGTTATTGGCCCATAAGGTTTGGCAATTATTGACATCTTTCACAATCACATTATAATTGCCGGCAGCCAGGTTTTCGAAAGCAAATCCGGCCTGCCAGTTTGTTCCGTTGTCAATACTGAACATCAGATCGCCTGTTCCGCCTGCTGCGGTGATTGTAATACTTGCATTGGTGTTTCCAAAACAACCGCTTACATCCACACTCACTACATCATTAATGAGCAGTTCGTCGGGCTCTGTCAGTTCCACAGGATTGTTTCCCCAAATCTGCTGACAGGCAAAAGTGTCCTGCACCATAATCTGGTATGATCCGGCTGCAAGGTTATCAAAGACATTCTGGTTCATATCCCAGTTTGTGCCATTGTCAATGGAATAATAAATATCATCGGTTTCGGCTGTTGCCGTGATGTCGATTTCGCCATTGGTATTGCCAAAGCATCCGGTGATATTGGTAAGAGCCACATCGCTGATGGAAGGCAGTACACGTACCTGAGCCGTTCCGTCAATAAATTCAGATTCGATCACATAGAAACCACCTGTATGATGGGAATATGTACCAGATATTTCGAGAGTGTCAATACCGGTTTGATTTTCTTTGTTAAGCAGTACAATATCGAAAAGCTTTTCTTCTGTAAACTCCATATTGTCTGCCTGGCCACCAATCAAAAGTGCATCTTCTTCAAGAAAAAATGAATGACTAGTAAAATCCGGATAAAAATTAACGACATCCAATATAACAAACAAATTTGTATCAAATTCTATGGTCAAATCCACACTATCCATTTCATGCATTCCACGCGCCATAACAGGCAGCAAGAGCGTATCGTTCATACATTCTGCTGTATTTTCGATCCAGGTCAGGATACGAGGGATACCATTAAGATAGACCACAGATGTTTCGTTTGCCGTAAACACTTCGAAGGCGAAAGCGGGTGCATATGGATACTCGGCATCCACAACGGTAAATTCTTCCTGCAGCACATCGTCCCAGAGGCGGTATTCCACATCATTACCTGCAACAAAGCCATCGATTCCGGGATCATTGGGGTCATCGGCAGAACAAGTTACATAAAGGTATGTATTATTATCAAGCGAGTCAACGGCTTCGATAAAAACCGCCGCGCCCACACAATTATCTCCGTCAAAAATACCCACTTCATCACCGGCCTGCATCAGTAAGCCATCAATAGCTGCCGAAGAAACCGTAACGGTCATAGGATTAAAAGCTCCGCCCGACCAAATTTTGGTAAAATGCGGGTCATTGATTATAACAGGGTTATTGGTATAATTTTTTGTACATCCATTGACATCTTTCACTTGTACATTATATGTTCCGCCATTCAATGCTATGAAAGAACCACCATTTTGCTCCCATGTTACGCCATTGTCAACTGAGTAGCTGAGCATGCCCGTTCCTCCGCTCGCATCAATAGTGATTGTAGCATCACCAGCGCCGGTTGCAGATTCTTTTGTAAAAGACAGGCTGTTGATTACCAATTCATCCGGTTGTGAAATCACAATTGGGTTTGCTGCATAGATCTCCTGACAATTATTGGCGTCCTTAACCACAAGGGTATAATCACCTGCTGCAAGATCTACAAAATCTGCATTGCTTTGCCAGTTGGTGCCATTATCAATAGAGTACTGATAGGGTGAAGTTCCTCCTCCGGCACTAATGCTAACAGAACCGGTTTCATCGCCATAGCAGCCTTGAACATCTACAGGTATTACATTGGTAATGAGCAATTCATCCGGTTGTGTGATCGTAAGCGGATTGCTGGCATAAGACCACATACAATCATTTTCATCTTTGGCTTTAAGGTTATAATCACCGGGCGTCAGGTTATCAAAAACGCCTGTACCGGCATCCCATGTAAGCCCATTGTCGATGGAATAAAGCAAGCTGCCTGTACCACCTGAGCATTCAATGGTAATACTTGCATCATCCGCGCCATTACAGCTCACATTTTGGGTAATTATGGTGTCTTTTGTAATTGGAGTGGGCTCGGTGATGGAGATTGGGTTGTTAGGCCAAACAGTCTCACATCCAAAAGTATCAACAACCACAACAGTATAATCACCTGCTGTTAGGTTAGTAAAAGTATTCTGGTTATAGATCCAATTAGCACCATTATCTATTGTATAATTTAAGGGCGTATATGCTGTGGCGGTAATTTCAATTTCACCATTATTACTGCCCGGACAACTAATTTGCGTAGGTGTAACGGTAGTAATTACAGGGTTTTCGATCAGATAAGACATTTCGGCCGAGAAGCTTGCTGTCAAATCATCACCTTCATCATCACGGTAAGCGCTGGCTGCATCCCATGTAAATTCGAGTTCGCCTTCAGATTCTTTAGTAAAGACCAGCGTCAGCAATGTATCGTTTGTAATTACAGCAGAGCCAGCAGTACTGTTCCAACTGATCGTGAGCGAGCCGGAATTATCGCTGACACTAACGGGATTTCCATTAAAAACAGCATTTTGCATTCCGATGCTGCTGTACGTTAGTTTGCTGTTATCATAATCGAGCAGAAGGTCAATTTCGTATGTTTCACTGAGGCCGGCTACCATAATTGGTATTGTGATTTCAGCAATGCTTCCGTCATCGCAGAAAGTTTGGCCAGGAACATTAGTGGAAATGGAAACAGAAGACAGCGGTTCCAGTTCCACAACACTAACGGCATAATGTTGCATTGTGGAATAAATCCCCCCCCATGTCATTTGGTGGTTATTATAATCCCAGGTATCGTGCACATAAATAACATCGGAGGTTCCCGGCTCATAGCCAACACCAAGCATAGTATGCCCTTCAACGTGAATAAAAACAGGTTTTCCTGCATCGATCATATCGCGGAATTGAGCAAGGGTAAAACCTTGCGTGTTGCCATCATAACCATATATATATTGCGTGTAATTCTGCTCCACGTCATATCCTCGTGATTCAAAAAACGTCTTTACTCCATGGCAACCATCTATATAATTGGGTTCGCATCCGGTATAATCATACAAAGGTGCTCCACTGGGATTCAAATAAAATCTAGTACCTCCATCTGTACAGCTATAAGCCGACTGGCTGGTACCCATATAATCGGCAGTACATTCGCCCCAGCTATGTTCTGTCCAGCCGTTTGCAATCCATGGGTCAGGACCGGCGTTTCCGTAGGCAATCCAATAGTCATCTACATGGCCGCGTGTGGTTCTTCCATCAACACCATCGCGCGTTGCGCTTAATGGGCATTGTGCCCGGTATTCCCCGTTAATCCACACATGCGGCCAGGAAGAATTATCCTGAGGGCACACGCCTCCATTTGTAGGGCCGGCATACATATTTACATAACTGTGATTATCGTAATAACCTGCTGCCATAGCGGCAGATGTAGCCGAACAGCCAAAGCACCAATCGAATGCAGGAACATTATCCAGCATTACTGCGCTTTCGGTCGGACTGGCCGGGGGCATTAAAACTTTTGGAGGCGGACTTCCCGGCACCAGAATTCCATAAATGATTTTTCCATCCGCCTGTACAACACTGTCCTGAATGTACTTCCTAAGGGAAGGGCTGACTTGTGCTGTCAGGCTTAAGTTTAACATGATGGCAAGTAAGATAAGTCCTGAGCCAAACCAATGCCCACGGATCTTGCCTGTGATAAAATTTCCTTTCATAACTACTTTAATTAATTTACTTATAATGAAATTACTAGAAATACTTCCGCATAAAAATATAATGATTATATGAATACAATTTTAATTATATTTTATTGAATAGTTAGCATATTATTTTCCACCGATAAAATCTGATAACCTTCCGCCGGTTTCAAATCGCCAATATTATTCACCCAACCCCAGGGCATATGCTGCAGGATGTTGCCATCAGAATCAATGACTTTAATCAGTTGCCCAGCATCAATCAATTCCTGAAATACTTCCATAGCATCTTGTGGCTCTTGTTTTGGCCAGGCGATAATGTTCCATCCGGCTGTAAGTGGAATTTCGAAAGGAAATACTACTTCTTCTCCAACCGTCTGCAGTGCGTCTGCTGCTGTCATTTTCAGCCAATAGCCTTCAGTATTTTGCATTTGACCAATTGGGTTTTCCCAGCCCCAAGGCATATGCTGCATGACATTGCCCTGCTCGTCAATAGCTTTGACCAAACTGCCATTTTGCATTAAAGGCCGCAAAAGACTATCCATCGAATTTGTGTCCGGTATTACATTCCAACTGATTTTATTCCAGCCCGCTGTCAATAAATGCGTTTGTGTGCTGATTTCCGGAATTTGCAGTAAAATACTAAGGCTGTCATCTTCCCAAACACATTGCTGCAAATCAATCAATTGGTCGTTATTCACATCATAGGCAAAATAGCCCCGGCATGTATCGGTTCTTATAGCATATGTCTCTATGAAATTCCCTGACTGATCGTTTAAAAAAACATTGGTTTGCACGTACTTCCCGACGGAAGTGCTGTATTTATTATCCACTACATCGTCAAAACCATCATTGTTCCAGTCGCATAGATGTCCAAAACTCCATCCTCCGAGCGCAATTTCTTCATAAACAAATACGCCATTCCCATCATTGAGCATCAGGTATAATCCCTGTTCATTATTACCGACAACATCCAGCAGCACATCCATATCACCATCGTGCTCCACATCAGACATGCCAATAAGATAGGCTCTTCCTCTGTATAAAGGTGTTGTATAAATCTGTCGATTATCAAAATTGGCATTTCCATCACCAAAATACACATCAACCTGATAGCCGGAGCCATATGCCCCACAACCCATTATTGCATCAAGGTGACCATCACCATTTACATCATCTAATTTTATTTCTCTAGTTTCAGTTCCGGCCACATAATGGTTTCCTGTTGTAAAAGTGCCATCTCCATTATTAATGAGCAACGAAAACCCATCGGGCCATCCTGCAGAGGTTACGGCAATATCTGCAAACCCGTCTTCATTTACATCACCTGTAGTGACAAAATAAGTAAATCCTCCCCAAACATCATAGATATCATAAGCATCAAAACTTCCATCAGCCCCGGCAAGATGCACACTGACTTTCCGGCCGTTATTGTAACCGCTGCTGTGCGATTGAGCAAAATCCAAGCGACCATCATTATTAAAATCGTCAATAACACATGAATGCGGATAGGCATAAGTTTCAATGGTATCAGAAATATTAAAACTTCCATTTCCATCATTTAGCATCAAAGTCATCGATGAGCTATAATAATT
Organism: Bacteroidales bacterium; assembly: GCA_963662905.2. GTDB lineage: Bacteria > Bacteroidota > Bacteroidia > Bacteroidales > WRLA01. The sequence goes on from CAXXFD010000001.1 coordinate 702,221, forward strand.
CCTAATCAGCATATCCACATACCCGTCCTGATTAAAATCGGCATAATTGATATAATGAGGATCAAGGACATCATAAGAAGCCGGAGGATCCCATTCTTGTGCCCGGGTGTTGAACTGGTTCAATATTAATACGAGTATAGTCAGTGGTAAGAATAAGTTTTTCATTTTTTTACTACTTTTTATTGTTTATTCTTTCTTAGCGATTTGAAATATACGGAAACAAATAATATCCGTTGCACTTTCCCCGACTTATTGTATGAACAGCCCTTTTTGCGTGATGAAAGGGCCTTTTGACGTGATGAACGAAAATCAAAAATATTCCTGAACTGCAAAATCAGAACTCAAACTGAAGGCTTTATGCCTCCACTTTATAAATAATCAAAAAAAACGGGGGAGCTACCCTTTAATGAATCCGGGCTGCGGTCATAAGCATATTTTGCACTTCTTCACAGCAGATACGCAAGGAGACAAGCCCGTATCAATTGCGTATTTTTTTCATATATGATTAATCAGAGATCAGTATGTAAGTACATATTAGTTTTGGCAAATCATAAAAACGATAATGATTTGTTATTGCGCAACATAGATTTCTCTGCCGAAGATTCGGCATCGAAATGACCTTTTGTTGTGTTCAAAAGGTATTACAGGTTTGAAGGATGCTTACCGAATTGGAAAGCCAAAGGTTATCACTGCAGAACAATTGGCTTCTCAATTTATTGAATACGTGAAAACATACAATGAGACACGTGCCATGCTCTTTCGATGGACTTATACTGGCGATACATTGAAAATTAGTTAACTTATTAAATAATTATCACATTTGTGCAAAAAGAATATCGGGGGATGCTACATCAGAACTGATTTCTTCATAATTAACTGTCAATACCCCTATTCTCATTACTTTCAAGAAACATGAAATTCAGATTAATAATATGTTTTTTAAAATAATTGCGTCACTATCAGATCTTTATTATCTCAATAACAAAGATACAATATTATAAGGAATACATAAAGTGGTCAGAGAAACCGTTTCATTATCCTGCATATTCCAAAGAATATAAACACGCAACAACCCTAAGGCCCTTTTCTTACCCCCATTCAAATCCATCTGCATCAATATCTGCCAAAGACAAAACCCTGTCAATGGTATTTTGCAATAAGCTTTCGATCTTGTTGGGTTTATGATAAAAACCCGGCGATGCAGGGCATATGATGCCGCCAGCTTCGGTAACGCGCAACATATTTTCGATATGGATTTTGCTCAATGGTGCTTCGCGGGTAGCGAGTATCAGTTTTCTGCGTTCTTTGAGCATCACATCGGCGGCGCGTGTCATCAAATCATTGGAAACACCTGAAGCAATACGCCCCAAAGTGCCCATGCTGCAAGGAATGATAATCATGGCCTGATAATTTGCGGAGCCGCTCGCCGGTGCTGCAAAAAGATCATCGTGTTCAAAAAAACGAAACGGAAAGTCTTTAAAATCAGCATTATCTAATTCATACTTCCAAACTTCTTTGGCTGTTTTTGAAAAAAGGACATCCAGCTGAATTTCATCCCTTTTGCTCAATTGTTCCATCAGCATTTTTGCATAAATAGAACCACTGGCTCCGGTTACACCGAGAAGGATTTTCTTTTTATCGTCTTTTTTTGAATTCATAAACCAGGCAAAGGGTCAAAACATCATTGTACTGACCACGGTTAAACAAACGTTTTACGCCCGAAGCATGTTCACGCACGGCCATCAGGCTGTTGGTAGAGCGGAAGTTCACCTGCCACTGATCCGCAAAGCGATAATACAAGCCTCCTAAAAGATTGAGTGCATGCCTGTTAAATTCCGTGCCGGCAATCTGGTCGCTGAAATCGGCTTCTTCATAAGTATGCAGCAAATACCCATATCCCAGGCCGATTTCGAAGGTAAATTTCCCATAAACATACTGATATAAAACCGGCAGGTCGATATAATCGAGGCGCAAAAGATATTGCTGATAGCCATTTTCTTCCGTAGGGTTTCTGCGGCTGCCTTTCTGGCTGTATTCCAGCTCCATTTGCAGCTGAGCATTTTCGGAGATGGGATAATTCACAAATCCGCCAATAAAAATACCGGCTTTATCATAACCTGAGCAGCAATCGCCCGCAACCTGTGAGGCATTGGCTCCGGCTTTGAGACCGCCCCGGAAATCCTGCGACTGGGCAGCCAGGAAAAACAGGCCAAGAAATATGGATAGGAGTAACTTTTTTGTCATAACGTTTGTTTTGACACAAATCTACGAAATTATTGAGCAAAAACCTTATAGCACTACCGGTTCTAAATCAAGTTGATTCGCTTTTCTCATTATCATAGCTTTATATTCATTTTTTTGGGATGTAGGCAAAAAGCTATCATCTATAAAATGAAGCCATTGTGGAACAATTTTTAAAAATCGAGCGAATATGTTCTCATGTACTTTAGTGTTAATTCCGGATCGACCCATAGCAAGTTCAAAATCGCGCTTTTTTATTTTTTTCTTCTTCCCATTAAGGTGGAGTGCCAATTCCTCATCATCCCCTTCAACAACAAGCTCCGAAGCCAAAAGGTCATAAGCCGGACAAAGGGAATATCTATCCTTCTTTTTTAAGAGAGAGAAATTCTTCAAATGCATATCATTATTGCCGGTCAGGAAGCAAAACAAAACTAATTCATAGAAATTCACCAAATCCAATCCGGGGTTAACTGAATGTTTTTTTATCACTTTGGCGATTTGCTCGTAGGAACCCTGATATTTATGTTCCGTAAGACGTTCAGTAAGCTGGCACATATCTTCCATATGAAGCTTTAATCCTTTTTGCCGATCAACTCTTTTGGTTATATATGCCAATTGCCCTGTCTTAAGTCGGATTAAAGAGTGATCCACTGTCTTAATACGAGCAATTCCGGCAAGATGCATCGTTAAATCTTCATTTTCGGGCAAATTGGGATACAATGCTGTTTGGGGTTTCAAAATATAATCACCCAAAAGACCAATAATTGTGAAACGATCGGGCCGATTCGGCTCATGCTCCACCCCCAACGAAAGCTTAGGCTGCACACCGGTAACAGTCTTTTGGCTCTTTATGACCTGTTCTGCCAATTCAAGCATATGGTCTTCGCTAAACTCGATACGCGGAGGAATTTTAGACCCGAAAAATTGCTTACTGCAGCTTTGATGAAAGCCGAATTCCGCTGCCGGGCCACCCCATTCCACCGGTTCAATTTCTTTATAGCAATACAGGCATTTATTTTTCATGATCCCGGATTTCTTCAATTGATACTGCTCCAATACAATCGTGGCAGGTTTTTAACAAAATCTGCATCCTGTCACGGGGGTCGAATTTCCAGTTTTTTTGGGCAATGTCCAACAACCAGCCTTCAGGGATTAATCCGTCAAAAAACGGAAACAAAACCTTGCTTTCATAAGGCATATCCGTTAAAGGTAGAGTTAAACTTACAGCTTCAGCTTCTGTCAATTTCAAATAGCCGGGCTCGTAGCTGAAATGAAAACCATTTTCATCCTCAAAAAGAATTCCAGCCATTCTACTGTGCATATATACTTTAGCTTTCTTCATCACGCTCCGACTTTACAGGACCCAGTTCATAACCAAAAAGCGATAAAACCTGATTCACTTTATCCGTCCGCAAACTTTGCTTGCCCTGCTCCAAATCCCGCACAAACCGAAGTCCTACTCCTGCTTTAAAGGATAAATCTTCCTGAGTTAAACCCAGTTCTTTTCTCTTGCTTTTCACAAAATCGCGCAGTTTATTCATTTTATATACCATTTCGGGTATAAAAGTACGAAAAATTATTGAAATTATACCGTTTCGGGTATAAACTCATCAAAATAAAGCTCTTTATACCTTATAGGGTATAATTTCATAAAACAAGGACTCTATTTGGCGTTTTGCTGCTTTAATAAATCACGGATTTCGGTCAAAAGAACTTCTTCTTTAGAAGGGGCAGGCGGAGCAACGGGTTTTTCTTCTTTTTTCTTTTCCAGTTTGTCTTTCATTTTATTATATGCCTTCACAAGTATAAAAACAGCAAAAGCCACAATCAAAAATGTAATAACCGAATTGATGAAAGAACCGTATTTTATTGCAATCTCTGCAGCTCCATCAGCCGCGCCGGGAGCAGATTCCGGAATGGCCGACTGGATAATAATTTTGAACTTTGAAAAATCAACTTCTCCCAGAAGCTCACCAATGGGCGGCATCAAAACATCATTGACCAGCGATTTGACAATGGCTCCAAAATATGTGGCCATGATCAAGCCTACGGCCATTTCTACTACATTTCCTTTGCTGATAAATTTTTTGAATTCGTTCATAATCAATATTATTGTGTTGTATTATTTCAAAACCGGCTTTCTTGCTGCCAAATGAAGCACGAATATATCACATTTTAGGCCGGTGACCAATCCTCTAGCGGAATTCATCGAAAAACAAAACCTTAAAACCAAAAGTGGCTTTCTACGACAAAAGGCGCAAAGCTTCCGATAAATTTAACACAAAATTAATCTTGCCTGATAAGTCTTCAATTCGTGTTAAAAACCTCATTAACATTCATTTAAGCAACACCTTGCCCGTCTTTTAAAACTCCTGGCCTTGAATCAGCAATTGGAATGATACAAGAGCGAATTAGTTTAACCAAAGCAAAAGCCATTTTACTATTTTTGCCCAATTAATTGGACATCTCAAAACCATAAATGAAACGCTTTTACCCACTTTTGCTCATCTTGTTGTTTTCCGGCAGCAGTATGTTTGCGATAAACCCCGACTCGCTGTCTGTCAAACAGATACTCAAATCAAACGAACAGACTTTTGCCACCATTTACAGTAATTTTCACAGCTCCATCAGCGAAGGCAACAACCCTTCGGGCATGGAAATTACCCGTGCTTATCTCGGCTATAAAAAACATCTGTCGAAGAATGTTTATGCCAAGGTAAACCTGGATATCGGAAGCCCGAACGATGAATCGCAATACGCTCTTTTACGGCGCTTTGCCTATTTCAAAAACGCTTATGTGGCCTATGAAGATGAGCGTCTGACGGCCAATTTCGGGATTATTGGCCTGCATCAGTTTAAAATACAGGAAAATTTCTGGGGGCACCGCTACATTTACAAAAACGTAATTGATGAACATAAACTGGGATATTCGGCAGATATCGGCGCATCAATCAGCTATAAATTCCTCAAATGGCTATCAGCAGATTTTACCTTTATGAACGGCGAAGGATATACGCACCTGCAAACCGACAATACGTATAAAGTTGGTTTGGGTGTAACGCTCAAACCCGTTAAGGGCCTGATTTTACGCATATACGGAGATTACGAAGAAAAAGACGTCAGTTATTACAGCCTCACCGGATTTGTTGGTTACCGGTTCACTAAAAACATCAAAGCGGGCTTTGAATACAATCAAACAGAGAACTACCGCTATTTAAAGGATCACCAACGCGAAGCCTGGTCGGCTTATTTTTCCTGGGACTTCTGGAAGCATTTTCAGCTTTTCGGGCGTTTCGACAAAATTACTTCCAACATACTCGAATCGGAAGAATTGCCCTGGGCTTTGGCCAAAGATGGTTCGGCAGTAATCACCGGTTTGCAATATGCACCCATAAAAGGTTTGCGCATGGCCTTGAATTATCAGGATTGGTATCCTTATGCATCCAACGAAGAAAACGAAGCATTTATTTATCTCAACTTTGAAATAAAACTCTGATCATGAAGAAGCTATATATTATTTTCTTCCTAATAACCGGCCTCCTGCTTATTTTTTCATCATGCCGCAAAAGCGACTACGAAACGCCCGCCACACAATACATCACCGATAATGGCAACGGAACCGGAACCGTAACATGGAAAGCGGGAACAGAATATATACTTGAAGGTTTGGTTTTCGTAAATGACGGTCAAGTCTTGACCATTGAAGCAGGAGCTGTAATTCAGGCCAAAACCGGGCAGGGCATCAATGCTACAGCTTTGATTGTTAGTCGTGGAGGAAAAATCATTGCACAAGGCAACAGCCAGCAACCCATTATTTTTACGGTTGAAGGCGATGACCTGCAGGGCAGCACACCGCTCAAAGCACGTGGATTATGGGGCGGGTTGATCCTGCTGGGCAACGCACCGCTCAACACTTCCGGTGGCGAAGCACGCATCGAAGGCATCCCGATCAGTGAGCCGCGCGGCGTATTTGGCGGACAAAATGCTGAGGACAATTCCGGAATCCTGCAATATGTGAGCATCAGGCATGGCGGAACCAATATTGGCGAAGGAAACGAAATCAATGGACTGACACTTGGCGGAGTAGGCAGTGGAACACGTATTGACCATGTAGAAGTTGTTGCCAATGCCGATGATGGCATCGAGTTTTTTGGCGGAACGGTAAATTGCCGCTATCTGGTATCCGCTTTTTGTGGTGATGATGCCTTTGATTTTGATATGGGCTTCACCGGAATGGGCCAATACTGGTTGGGCATACAGGATCCCGGCGACGGCAATTGCCTGATTGAATCCGATGGCAATTCCGACCATACAGGTGCAAGGCCGTTTACCAGCCCGGTAATCAGCAACCTGACGGCAATAGGACGTGGAAATACTGCCGGTGGATGGCTCTGCCGTTTTCAAAATGAAGGCGGAGCGCATATCATGAACAGTATTTTTCTGGAAGAAGAAAATGGTGTTGGAATTGAATATCAAAGCGGGGGAAGCTCTTCTTTTGACCACTGGCAAAACGGATATACAAGTCTGCAAAACAATAGTTTTTATGGCGTAGATGGCAATTCCGCTGCCGGCATTTTTGTACTGACCGGATCTGGATTTGGCGAAACAGAACAGAATCAATGGATTGCCTATTTCGAAGGGGGAAACAACAATATCCGCAATCCGGGCATTAGGTTTACCGAAGAGAGCATTGGAATTTTACCGGAATTCCCCGATGCGGATGTAGTGCAAGCCGAAAATGCCTGGTTTGAAGAAGTTAAATACCGTAGTGCATTTTATAATGATAACTGGCTACGGGGCTGGAGTTATCTGGAACAGGCCGGATATGTGTATTAATCATTAAAGCACAAAGACTTTTTTCTCGCAAAGGCGCAAAGGTGATTCGCAAAACCGGGCTTCTTAGAACTCCAGGCTTAATTCTTATTCTTTCACTATTTTCTCACTAAAACGTTTGTCCCCGGCAATGAGGCTGCATACACAAATCCCGGAAGGTAGTCTGCTGGTGTTGACCAGAAAACGTGCAGCTTGACCCTGAAGGATTATCCGGTTTTCCTGAACCAGTTTGCCATTCATATCCACCACTTGCAGCAAGGCTTCTCCCTGAAAATCAAGATTCACAGAAAACTCCAGATTATGGGATATCGGATTGCCATAGATTTTAAAAACAGAGGGCTCAGGATCTTCAAGAGCTGATAAACCCACCGGAAGCCCTTCACCAATATAAAGCAAACGCCCCTGTCGTCCATATGCCCAAACATGCTGCCCATCTGGATCAAGAGCCAAACCATTTAAACGCGGGAAAGGACCCATTTTTTCATAAACACCTTCTGATTGTTCAAGAAAAATAAATGAGTTTCCGGCAATATATCGAGGCGTATTTAAATCACTTAATAAAACCATACGCCCATCCTGTTTTTGAATAATATCAACAATATGATCGCCACCTTCAATCTCAAGAATAGATTCCGGGGGAGCATTTTGAGAAAAACGATCTAACCAAAGATAATGAGTAGCTGTATCAAACACATAAATTTCATCATCAGATTTAGCAAAGCCATAATCAATGAAATCCAGGCCGATATCGCGGAAATGCCATTGTTGACCGAGGTCGGAGCTATAGTAGTAGCCGGCTCCTTCAATTAATTGCTCCCCAAACAGAAACAGCATTTTTTCTGAAACATCCATACTGCTAAAGACTGTATCCACCAGAGGTAAAGGCAGTAGTTTTGTTTCTGATTCCCAGTTCGCCAAATAATAAAACTCTCTTGAGGTATATTTTTCAGTAAACAATATAAACAACTCATCCCCCCTTTTCTTCAATACATGATCTACTCCAAACCTATCACCTGGGTACATGAGCTTTTGCTCCCAGTTCAAATTACCATCTGTAGCCTTCAAAAAATAAGTAGGTGCCAATGTTTCATGATAAAAAGTTGAGATCAAAACAAGCTCTTCTTCATCGTAAACCGCAGCATATAATGAGCCGGGAACACTTAAGGTATCCCAATATGGGAAATACCCATTTACCTGGATTAATATATCATCGGAAACCAAATACTGTTGCCCATCAAAAAAACCAATATCATCAATAGTATTTTCATAGGCAATCTTTTCTGCTTGCCATATAGGCAATGAATCGGTTCGAATACGAGTATGAATTACATCGCTCAGGTAAGCCAGTAGTTTTGAGCTGTTTTGAAAAGCCAATGCACAAATACGTGATGATGACAGCAAATACTGAAAAGAAATAGGAGTAGCTTCATTAATCTCCCAGGTATTGCCATAATCATGTGAGGAAACAATACAAGAGGGATAACCTTTACCATAGCCACTATTAAATCCATAGGCCACAAGAACTGAATCCCCATTGCTTTTTATGCGATGAAGACTAGCATAACTAAGATATTCATCCACAACCCTTAACCAGTTTTGGCCAAAATCGGTCGTTTTATATACTGCACCACCCCAAAACGGTTGGTTCGCTTTGTAATCTCCGTAGCTGCCACACAAAAAATATGAACTATCACCTACAAAAACAATATCCCTAAAATCTTTATCAGAGAAAGTATATGGCGACTCTCTGGTAAAGCTATCCGCAGCATTTGCTGTATAAAAAATCTCGTTTAAATGGTCTTCAATCCTAAAAAACAATATTCCTTTGGTTTTAGATTCAAAAGCCATTCCTCCTGTGTTACCATATAACCATGAATAATTAAACTCATTCAAACCTTCGGCTCTTTTATTGCGCCACTGCAAACCTCCATCATTCGTTTCTGAAAAATGCAGGCACTCATTTTTGGTGTCATTGATCAAACAATAGGCTTGCTGCTCATCAAAGAAAAAGAGGTCCATAAACCATTTTCCATCAACCAGTTTATGAACAATTTCCCAGTTTTTTCCGTAATCAATTGTTTTTAAAAGTTCAAGCTTTGTCCAGCAATAAGCCACGCCCTCACCGATTATTTTTATTTCCATAAAATCGGATTTGCTTTCAGTAGGGCTAATCGTCCAGCTTTCCCCTCCATCTTCAGTAAAGGCCATCCCGGCTGAACGGGCACAAAGGATTCCTCTTTGCTCATCAAAAAACTCCATATCCTGAGGTTCATTGCCAAAAGGCAAAGGGTTTACCCAATGCGCTTCCTGAGCCAGCAGTCCGGAGCCAAAACTCAGAATCAATAAAAACAAAAGCTTTTTCATGTTCGATACTTTTTTATTCTTTCACTATTTTCTCACTAAAACGTTTATCCCCGGCAATGAGGCTGCATATATAAATCCCGGAAGGTAGTCTGCTGGTGTTGACCAGAAAACGTGCAGCCTTGCCCTGTAGGATTATCCGGTTTTCCTGAACTAGTGTATTAATTATTTAATAAGTTAACTAATTTTCAATGCATCACCAGTATAAGTCCATCGAAAGGGCTTAGCACGTGTCTCATTGTATGTTTTCACGTATTCAATAAGTTGAGAAGCCAATTGTTCTGATGATTTCCAAACACCTCCTTTTACAACATCCTTTGTTAATATATTGAACCATATCTCAACTTGATTCAACCAAGAAGAATACGTTGGGGTGAAGTGCAATGTGATTTTCCTTTTTCCTTTCAGCCACTCCTTAACGTCTTTATGTTTATGTACCGAAAGGTTGTCTGCAATTATGTGAAGCTTTTTGTTTCGGTATTTCCTATCAAGTGATTTTAAGAACTTTAAGAAGTTTTCTGCATTATTTGATTTAATTGTTTTGGCTGTTACTTCACCTGTATGCACTGCAAGTGCCGCAATTAACGAAACAGTTCCGTTGCGTTTGTAGGTGGCTGTTTGTCTTTTCGGATTTCCTGGCCGTAATGGCAACTCTGGCTGAGTTCTATCGAGTGCCTGTATTTGAGTTTTTTCGTCAACACAAATAACCAAAGCGTTTTCTGGTGGCGACATGTAAAGCCCAACAATGTTGGTCATTTTTTCTTCAAACTCTGGGTCTTTTGACTTGCCGCACCAATACTCAATTTTATGTGGCTTTATGTCTGCTTGTTTAAGAATCTGAAATACTTTAGACTGGCTAATCCCTACTTCTTTGGCGATACGTTCTTGAGACCAGTTAGTGTATCCGTCATCTGGCTTTGTGCAGGCTTTCTCAATTACCATAGCCTGTTGTTCTGCAGTGATAACCTTTGGTTTTCCACTTCGGTAAGCATCCTTCAAACCTGTAATACCTTGCTCGCGAAAGCGTTGTCTCCATTTATTTACTACAGGTCTACTAAGCCCTGTTTGCTCTACTATTTCACTCATCAATAAACCTTGATCGGATAATATAATTATCTCGGCACGCTCAACGTAACGTTTTTCAAGTTTGTGTGAACGGCTCATGGAAAGAAGCTCTGCCTTCTCTTCCGTTGTTATCTGGATGGGTTTTCCTATTCTTGCCATGTGGCAAAGATAATAAAATATTAGTTAATTAACTTAATAATTATAACACTAGTTTGCCATTCATATCCATCACTTGCAGCAAGGCTTCTCCCTGAAAATCGAGTTTCACAGAAAACTCCAGATTATGGGATATTGGATTGCCATAGATTTTGAAGGGGGATGGACCGGGACTGCCTATTGGGTCAACGCCTACGGGCATGCCATCGCCCAGGTAATATAAACGTCCGTTATTTCCAAACGCCCAGATATGTTGTCCGTCAGGATCTAAAGTCAGGCCACGCATAGGCGGATAAGGCCCGGAAGATTTTAAAACATTCAAATCGGGCCCAAAATAGAAGTATGTTCCTTCTGCAGATGTTGCTAAAAAACAATAATTTCCACGTATATCAATCAATACATCACGTATGGTATGATCTCCTGTTTCTGTAATTTGTATATCAAGAAGCTCGTCAATTTTTAAGTCCAAAGCTTGAAGAATTCGCCCATGTCTTACAAAAACCAATGAATCATTAATTGGATAGGTTCCCATGATTTTCTTTATCCCGAGATCAATAAACTGCCAACTATAAGAATCATCGGTGCATTTATAATATCCACCTCTTCCATCACTCAAACCGCCAAAAATATATCCGGCCGATTTTGTAAAATGCACCCTGCGCAAGCTATCCCTGTCTTCTGGCAATTCAATTTGCCTAAAGCTTTGACCTCTATCATCCGAAAACATCAAAGCTTTATTTTGGGGCTTACTAAGTGCTGCATCAAACATATATAAACGATCTACTTGAGGGTAGCTTACACTAGTAGGATGAAAAATTTTTGGTGTTTTAGGATCAACAAAATTCCAGCTTTTCCCTCCATTATCTGTCCAGTAAATAAGATTATTTTTTGATCCCTGCCCCCATTTGATTAATTGTACAATTCCGTTTTTCGAGTCACAATATCGCAAAAACTTCATTGAATGAACAGGGTTATGATCTGAATGACTCCAGTTATTTAGGTTATCATCACATCTATTCATATTCATTTCGCCAAGAAAGCTAACTCCACCTTCCACGAAACACATATCCACATAGTTGCCATAGTAGTATTCCTTGTAAGGATCAAAATAATACCCATCCTCCATGGTTACAAAAGTTTCAACGAAACCATTATTACTACCCGATTGGCATCCAAACATTTTCCCATCCGGTCGGATGGCAATTGCACTTGCATCAGGGTCGCCTACACCAATGGGAAAATCATATCGCGGCCAATGCCAGGTTTTTCCACCATCACGGGAACAAACACAATAGTAATCCCATAAAGGATCTTCATGATATGCCGCTGTGCCACCCATATAAAAAATTGAATCATTGAGCACTTCTATGTTTTTTGTTAGCACCATTAATTTCCTTGAATAAGGCTCAAGCAGTATTACAAATTCATCACCATAATTAACCGCCTTAAAGCACTCAGCATAATATTCGTAATACCCTTCCGGCTTGCTTAATTCATTATCAATAAGCAAATCATCTTCTTTTTTTGATCGCATTTCATAACCTCCAAAATAAAAAACACCATCACCTGCTTTTTCAACAGATGCATAAGTTTTCAATTCTTCAGTAGAATATGTTACCCACTCTATAGAATTTCCACCATTTAATGATCTTAGGAGTTCATCATCGCCAAATCCAACACTTTCGTAATAATGATACCCAATCATCATTCCTCTTTGAGGATGGTCGAAGGCTATGTCATAAATTCTGTCTTTTCCATACCGAAACCCTTTCATTTCTTTCACATGCCAGCTTTGCCCTCCATCTTCAGTAACAACAAGAATAGAAGCCCCGGAAGTCCTGTTTTTGCAAACGGCAAAGCCATAAACCCGGTCCACCATATCAATTTTGGAAAAGGTGGCTGTATCCGGCACTTCAAAAAGCAACTCCCAGCTTTGGCCATAATCGGATGTTTTGTAGAGATAATTTGAAGTTCGTATGATGCAGTTTCCTCGATCAATGAGCTCTGCTTCTGTGATTCCTTCTGTAATTTCTGTATTGATGGCCTCCCAATTGTCACCACCATCATCTGTAAGCAAAATCGTTCCATTCGCTCCAACCATTATCCCCCGCGCGATATCAAAAAACTCAATATCGTAAATTCTCTGATCGGTTGGTTTGGGCATTATTTGATGTACTTCTTGTGAAAACAATAAGTTAAAACACGCTATGGCTGATAATAAAAGGATTAACTGCTTCATTTTCTGATGGTTTTATAAAACCCCAAAAGTAAATAAAACCAAATACAAAAACAAGATGAATTGAATGTTTTAAGAAAACTTCTTATTTCGTTTGGCTTTTTAAAGAACATAGGGCTGAAAAAATCTTTCTCGCAAAGGCGCTAAGGCGCAAAGTTTTGATACCTACAAGATTTGCGGATATGAGGCAGAAAATCTTATTAGCTGAAGTCCACATGATCTTTGAGAAAAAGCTTAGAGTACAAAGACTTTTTTCTCGCAAAGGCGCTAAGACGCAAAGTTTTGATACCTACAAGATTTGCGGATATGAGGCAGAAAATCTTATTAGCTGAAGTCCACATGATCTTTGAGAAAAAGCTTAGAGTACAAAGACTTTTTTCTCGCAAAGGCGCTAAGGCGCAAAGGTGATATAGAAAAAGCTTATCAGAGGAAATCCGCGATCTGCCGAAGCCCTTATTACAAAGTTCCTATCTTTGCAATAAATCACAGCCCCATGGAAGAAGCATCTCTGATTCTCGTTCCAACGCCTATCGGAAACCTGGAGGACATCACCTACCGGGCCATTCGTGTGCTGAAGGAAAGCGACATCATTTTGGCAGAAGACACACGCGTGAGCGGCAGGCTTTTACAGCATTACGGCATCGAAACCCGGATGATGGCCTTTCACCAGCACAACGAACATCAAAGCCTGGAAAAAATCATGGAAATGTTGCGCGGCGGGCAAAAACTGGCACTTATAACCGATGCCGGCAGTCCGGGCATTAGCGATCCGGGCTTTTTACTGGCACGCGAATGCATTAAAAACGACATCAAAATCGAAAGCCTGCCTGGCGCAACGGCTTTTGTTCCGGCTTTGGTAAACTCAGGGCTTCCCTGCGACCGCTTTGTTTTTGAGGGTTTTCTTCCGCACAAAAAAGGCCGTCAAAGCCGTTTGCAGAAATTAAAGGATTCGGAATACACACTTGTTTTTTACGAATCGCCTTTTCGTTTGGTAAAAACGCTCAACCAACTCGCCGAACATTTGGGCGAAGAGCGCCCTGCCTGCGTATCGCGCGAGCTCACCAAGCTGCATGAAGAAAACCGGCGTGGAACCCTTGCCGAACTGGCCCAGCATTACGAAAAAGTGGGCGTAAAAGGTGAAATCGTACTTTGTGTTGCCGGAAAAACAGAATAAATCATGAGCTATACCTACAAATATCCCCGCCCCGCTTTAACCGTAGATGCTTTGGTTTTTGCCGGAAACCGGCAGGATGGGTTTTCGCTTTTGCTGATCCGCAGAAAAAACGAACCTTTTAAAGGGCATTGGGCCATTCCCGGTGGTTTTGTTGATATGGACGAAACCCTGGAAGAAGCCGTAGTTCGAGAACTTGAAGAAGAAACAAACATCCGTTTGGAAAAAATGGAGCAGCTCCATGCTTTTTCCGCCATTGACCGCGACCCGCGCCACCGCACTGTGAGCGTGGCTTTTACCGGCATCATTGAGGCACGGCAGCAAGCAAAAGGCGGTGATGATGCAGCAGAAGCAAAATGGTTTTCCACCAACCGCCTTCCCGAATTGGCTTTTGACCATCAGGAAATTATCGGCCTGGCCATCAAAAAATTAAAGCTAAACGTGCAAAAACAATAAAAGCAATCAAATGTTAAAAGATTGTGCCTGATTTTGGGGCACATATTGAACAAACGAACATCACATCAGGAAACACACAAAATAATGAGAAATCTGGTCAGTACTTTTGTTAAGTATCCCTTCTATGCCAACATGATTATTGCTTTCATGCTGATTGCCGGGGGATTTGCGTTCACCAATATGCATATGTCCTTTTTTCCGGAGCGCAGCACCACCGACATCATTGTTTCGGTGGCCTATCCCGGTGCATCGCCCAAGGAAATGGAAGAAGGCATCACCACCCGTGTGGAAATGGCCGTGCGCGGTTTGGTGGGCATCAAGGAAATCAACAGTACATCATCGGAAAACTTTGCCCGCGTAACCATAACTACCACAGGAGAATACGATATTGACGAAACCCTCACGGAAGTCAAAAATGCCGTGGACGGGATCAGCTCTTTTCCGGTGGATGCTGAAAAACCTGTAATTTTCAAACAACGGGCGGTTACTATGGCTGCATTTATGGGCTTAAGCGGTGATGTTGACCTGATGACGCTCAAAGATATGGCCCAGGACGTTGAAGACGACCTTCTGGCTTCCGGGGTCATTTCGCAGGTAAGCTTAGGCGGTTATCCGGCTTTGGAAATTTCGGTGGAAGCCAGCGAAGAAGACCTGATGCGCTATGGCCTCACTTTTGACGAAATCAGCCGCGCCATTGCATTGAACAACCGCGATATTTCGGGCGGCACCATACGCTCCGAAGAAGAAGAAATCCTGATTCGCTCCCGCAACCGCTCGGTTGATCCCGATGATATCGGTGATATTGTAATCCGCGCCCAGGAAGATGGCGGCATGCTCACTGTGCGCGATGTGGCCACGGTAAAAATGAAATTCGCCGATGTGCCCAGCGGATCCACCATGAACGGACAAAGATCGGTAAGTTTTAATATCCAGAAACTGGGCACCGAAGACCTGAAAGCGATCTCTGTTTTCCTGAACGATTATGTAAAAAAATTCAACGAAGATCACGATCATGTCAAACTGGAAATCACTTATGATTTTCTGGAACTATTAAAGAGTCGTTTGGAATTGCTCTATAATAATGGCGGCATCGGGCTATTGCTGGTGCTGATTGCTTTAGGTTTATTTCTCAACGTAAGGCTATCGCTTTGGGTGGCCTGGGGCATTCCAAGCTCCTTCCTCGGGATGTTTGTTCTTGCAAGCATGTCAGGCGTTACCATTAATATGATTTCCCTTTTCGGGATGATTTTGGTTATTGGGATTTTGGTAGATGACGGAATTGTAATCGCCGAAAACATCTATTCTCATTTTGAAAAAGGCAAAAGTCCCAAACAAGCGGCTGTTGACGGTACGATGGAAGTGCTGCCCGCAGTAGTCACAAGCGTTTTAACGACTATGATTGCTTTCTCACCACTATTGGTTGCTGAAGGCCGCATGGAATTTATGTACGAAATGGCCTTTGTGGTCATTGCAAGTTTGGGATTCTCATTGCTCGAAGCCTTTTTCGTGCTTCCTGCACACTTAAGCAGTCGCCATGTATTGCGCTCACGGGTGCACGAGCAGGAAAGCCGCAACATCCGGCACTATCTCGATAAATTTATCGCCCTGATGCGCGACCGGATTTATGGAAATCTGCTCCGCCATGTAGTCCGATGGCGCTGGGTTTATGTGTTTTCTCCCATAGCTTTGATTATCATCACGGCAGGAATGTTTGGTGGCGGCATTATCCAAAGTACATTTTTCCCTTCCATCCCTTTCGACAGTTTTAACATCAATGTGGCTTTTACACCCGGAAGCGGCGAAAAACAAACCAAAGAATTTCTGGATCAATTCGAACAAAAAGTTTGGGAAGTAAACCGGGATTTGATGGAAGAATTTGACGATACCGCCAATTTTGTGGATTATACGTTCCAGAATCTCGGCAATGCTTTCGAAGGCCAGGAAAACGGCGCCCATGCAGGAAATATTTTTGTTTTACTGCGCAACATGGAAGATGCCCCGGTTTCCAGTTTCCAGATTGCCGACCGTATCCGGAAAAAAATAGGTTTGGTCGAAAAGGCCGAAAAATTCTCCATTGGCGGACGCAACCGATTTGGTTCGCCGGTTTCGGTGAGCCTTTTGGGCAAGGATCTGGATCAGTTGAAAAAAGCAAAAGAAATGATGATCGCCGAAATGAAATCTTTTGAAGCCCTGAAGGATGTTACCGACAACAACGCCATCGGCAAACGCGAAGTACGATTGGAGCTCAAGCCCAAGGCTTATTTTCTTGGCTTGAACCTCAACGACATTAGTCAGCAGGTGCGGCAGGGATTTTTTGGCGGGCAGGCGCAGCGCATGCAATCGGGCAAAGACGAAATCCGTGTTTGGGTGCGTTATCCGGAGCAGGGCCGCATGAGCATCGGGCAAATGGAAAGCATGAAAATCAAAACGCCCCGGGGCGAATATCCGCTCAGCGAACTGGTGACTTACAAAATTGAACGTGGTCCGGTAAACATCAAACGCTTCAATATGCAACGCGAAGTGCGTATCGATGCCGATTTGGTGGATCCTTACGAACCTGTTCCGCCCATTCTGGAGCGCATCAGCAACGAAATCGTGCCAAAACTTCAGGCTAAATATCCGGGTATAAATGTTATGTTTCAGGGGCAGCAACGCGACAGCGAAGAAACAATGGGCGACCTGCAAAAATACTATTCCATCGCTTTTCTGCTGATGGTCGTCATCATCATGATCCATTTCAAATCATTCAGTCAGGGACTAATTATCCTGATGATGATTCCCTTGGGATGGCTGGGGTCGCTTTGGGGCCATGGAATCGAAGGCATTCCGGTTTCCATTCTCAGCGCCTGGGGCATGGTGGCCTTATCGGGGGTCATCATTAACGATGCTGTGGTGTTTCTGCAGAAGTACAACAGCAACCTGCGCGAAGGCATGAAAGTAAAAGACGCTTTATATAATGCCGGGATATCGCGTTTCCGCCCCATTATGCTGACTACCATAACGACCACTGTGGGGCTTTATCCGATTATCCTCGAAACCAGTTTCCAGGCACAGTTTCTGGTGCCTATGGCCGTTTCGCTCGCTTATGGCGTGATGATCGGTACAGGCTTCATCCTGATGTTTTTCCCTGTGCTTATCCTGGTGCTCAATGATATGCGCAGGCTCCTTTTCGGTTGGTGGTACGGCAGGAAAATGGAACCGGAAGAAGTAGAAAAAGCGGTTATCTACCAAAAAAAGAAAATTGAATAATCCATCCAAAGGAAGGAAAAAATGAAGAAAACAATTGCATTAATCTTGATTTTAGGCTTTGTTGCGCTTCAGCTGAACGCTCAGCAATCGCTCAGCCTTGACGAAGCCATCAATACCGGTCTGGAAAAAAATTACGGCATCCGGGTTTCGCTGCTTCAGGAAGAAGTGGCGCAGTGGGATCTTGGCCTGGCCACTGCCGGCGGATTGCCCATCATCACCCTGGGTTTGCGCCAGGGCAACCGCTATGACGACAATACGGCATCTGTGCGCTCACATGGTTTCACGCCAAATGTAAACCTCAACTGGACGCTTCTCGGGGGCTTTTCGGCACAAATCCGGAAAGATAATTACGACCGGATTTACGATCTCAGCCAGGGCAATACAGCCATTCTGGTCGAAAACAGCATTCAGGCAATAAGCCTGGCCTGGTACAACATCCTTTTACAAAAAAAGCAACTCGAAGTCCTGACCGAACTCATGGATTTATCCGGCGACCGTTATGCCTATTTCCAGCACAAAAAGGAGCTGGGCGGAGCCGTAACATATGATGTGCTTCAGGCCAAAATTGCTTATTTGAGTGATTCATCAAATTATATACAACAAAAATATTTCCTGAAACGCGCCAACCGAACGCTCAGCCTGTTGCTGGCAGATTCCACCGGTAATATGTATTCAGCCGACGGACAGCTGGAAAGCCCGGCTTTTGATTTCAGCGAAGACTCCCTGATCCATGCGCTTTTCAGCAGCAACCGATCCTTGCGCAACAAATACATCAACCAAAAAATACTGGAAAACAATATCGGCCTGAGCAAGTCGCAGCTTTATCCATGGCTCAGCCTTAATGCCGGCGCCGATTATTCGGAAAGCTATTCCAAACCCAAAAATGTGGACGGGAGCTGGTCGGATGCGCTCGGCGTTTATGCTACTTTTTCGCTCTCTTATACGCTCTACAACGGAGGAAACATCCGTGGCGCCATCGAACAGGAAATCCTGAAAGAAGCCGCCGGACTGATACAAATTACCGAGATGCGACATAGCCTGCGCCTGCAAATGCTCAACCAGCTTGATTTGTACAACAACCGCAAAGAGCTGCTGAACGTAGCCCGCGAGCGACTGGAAAGTGCTAAGCTCAATCTGGAGATTTCGGAACAAAAGTACCGCAGCGGCGCCATTAATTCCTTCAATTTCCGCGATGTACAACTTACTTATCTGAATGCGGCAATAGCCGAGCTGCAAAGCCGTTACAACCTCATTGAATCGCATCTGGAACTCATGCGGCTCAGCGGTGGCTTGCTGACCGAAAACTAAACACGAATGAAGAAATTTTTTAAATTATTTGCTTTTTTACTGATTGCCATTGTGCTCTCGTTCATTGGATTACAAGCATTTTTTTATGCTACGGCACCCGTTTACCGTTTCGATGAACCCAAAGCTTTTCATGGCGATATACTTTTTAACCCTTATGCCGATATCGATGAAAACGACTGGCTCAAAGCCAATTTTCAGTTGCAATCGCGCGCGTGGGGCGGCATAACCAATGGGCGCAAAAACCAAAATGATTCGGTAAAAGCCATATACCGCAAATTGGGCTATGATATTGCAGCCATCAGCGATTATCAAAAAATCAACTATTTTGAGGAAGACAGCGCCTATTTTATTCCCACCTATGAGCACGGCTACAATATTTTTAAAACCCATCAGGTGTGCATCGGTTCTCAAAAGGTACACTGGCGCGATTATCTGTGCCGGCAGAACCTCAGCCAAAAGCAAGGCATCATCGACATGCTCCGCCCTGATAACGAAATTATTGCCTTGGCGCATCCCGATTTACGCGATGGCTACTGGCCGGAAGACTTTAAATATCTGGGCAATTATGATATGATTGAGGTGCTCAACGGCGCACGCAATTCGGTTAAACACTGGGATTCTGCGCTTTCTGCCGGACATTTTGCGCCAATCCTTTCCAACGACGATGCTCATGATATTTCCAATGCCGATGAGGTGGGCATAAGAGCGACCTTCATCAATGCTCCACAAAACGAAAAAGATTTGGTTATCAAAGCGATGAAAGCCGGAAAAACCTACGGCCTCCGGTTTTATCGCACAGAAGATGAAGGCTGGGAAGAGAAAATCCGCAAAGCGACCCTTTTGCCGCATCTGCGCAAGCTGGAAGTTCAAAACGACAGTATTATGGTTGTTTTCAGCCAGCCCATGAACCAAATTCGTTTTATCGGTCAAAACGGAAAAATGCTGGGCTACAGCCAAAACACGGATACAGCATTTTATCTTATTAAAGACACCGACACCTATGTGCGCACAGAGGCCATCGACAGCCTAAAAAACTGGTTTTACCTTAATCCAGTGGTTCGCACCGAAAACGGAAAACCACAAAATCCTTATCTTGCACACATTGATAAGGGAGCCGGTTATCTGAACCGTGCCGGAGCTGTTATTGCCCTTTTATTGATTTTACTTATTGCATTCAGGATCCGCAGAAAATGGAAGAGAAAAAATCGCAAGAGAAGATTTACACGAAGCCGCTATTAGTACTGATCGCTTTTTCGGCTTTGATCCGGACTTTGGTCGCTGCGTTTACAGAATTGGGCAATGACGAAGTCTATTATTTGACCTATGCCCTTTTTCCCGATATCAGCCATTTTGATCATCCGCCTATGGTTGGCTTTTTAATCCAGCTTACAACCTTGGATATGGCGCTGCAATCCGAGTTTTTTATCCGTTTGGGCGGAATCGTGCTTGGCAGCATCAATACCTGGATGATTTATCTGACTGCAAAAAACCTTTTTAATGCACGCAGCGGATGGCTGAGCGCCTTGCTTTATACCGCTTCCATTTATGCCGGAATTATCAGCAATACTTTTATTTTGCCCGATACGCCGCAGGGATTTTTCTGGATTCTGAGCCTGTATCTGCTTTCCGAATCTGTGCTTAGCAAAAAGCCGATGAATGCCACCAGCAAAAACCTTTTTTTCCTGAGCGGCGTGAGTATCGGGCTGGCTGTTTTGTCTAAATACACTTCGGTTTTTTTATGGTCGGGGCTGGGGCTATACATTCTCATCAGCGACCGCAGATGGCTTAAAACAAAGGAATTATATTTTGCTGCCGTTGCGTCCATATTTCTGGCATTGCCCATACTTTTCTGGAATATGGAACACGATTTTATCAGTTTGAGTTTTCACAGTGGTCGTGTCGGGCTTTTCTCTTCCGGCCTGCGACTGGATTATTTCGGCACAGAAATTGCCGGGCAGGCTTTTTATAACAATCCGGTTGTATTTGTGCTGATATGGCTGGCGATTATATTTGCTTTCCGGAAAAAGCGTTTCCTCAAAAACAAAAATGCGCAGTTCCTTTTGCTTACCGCTTTGCCTTTAATCGGGATTTTTCTGTTTTTTGCGCTCTTTAAACGCACGCTTCCCCACTGGACAGGTCCTGCATACATCACGCTGATTCCTTTGGCTGCCTGGCGTTTGGATTACATCATGAAGGAAAAAGAAAATCATCAGCTCATACCTCCTTCGGTCAATGCCGCTTTGATGATCTTTCTTTTGGTCATTTTGCTGGGTTTTTTGCAAATCAATACCGGTCTTTTTTATCATGATGAAGGCAGTGCCATAACCAATGTTGGCAAGAAAGATCCATCGCTCGACATGTATGGCTGGAAACAGCTTGGGACGAAATTTAAGGAAATAGCAGCGCGCGATATTAATGCCGGTGAAATGCCGCCAAACAGCTTTTTGCTCAGCCACAAATGGTTTCCGGCAGCCAATCTGGAGCATTATGTAGCCCGCCCGGCAGGTTTCAGCATGAAAACTTTGGGACATATCACCGATACGCATAAATACCACTGGATCAGCCAGGAACGGGGCGGGATCAATTCAGGTGATGATTTTTACTATATCACCGGAAGCCATCTTTATACAAATCCGCTGCCCCTTTACGGAAAGCAATTTCAAGAAATCATCTTGACGGATACTGTTAAAATTTACCGTTCGGGGGAAATTGCGGAGTATTTCTTTGTTTATCGTCTTATGGATTATAAAGCTCCGGAGGAATAAATTTCTGCCTTTTAAATGGCAGTTAAGCTTATTGTATGCACAGAAATGCCGAATAATACTTTTTGGCCATGCTCAGAAACTACTATCCGAGATATTTCTGCAACACCTTAACCAGCTGTTCAGTACGTATAGGTTTTGCAAGGTAATCCACGCAACCGGCATCTTTGCATTTTTGGGCCTGACCCGACATTGCGTAGGCAGTTTGCGCCACCACGGGTATTTCCGGCTTTATTTTCAATATTTCACGGGTTGCCGTATAACCGTCCATCTCGGGCAGTTGAATGTCCATTAAAATCAAATCGAAATGCTCCTTGCGCACTGCTTCTACAGCCTCTATACCACTGACAGCATGCTGCACTTCCACTTTATTTTTACGGAGTGCGGTTTTCAGGAAAACAAAATTCGACATTACATCTTCGACAATGAGTATTTTCTTTCCTTCAAAAATCACCGGGCCTTCTTTTGGCTTTTGCGTTTGGGTTTGCTTGTCTTGCAAGGGGATAAAGCCATTATGCGGATGCGTAAAGCTGAAACAGCTTCCTTTTCCCATTTCGGATTCGGCCCATATTCGTCCGCCCAGCAATTCGACAATACTTTTGGAAATGGTCAGTCCTAATCCTGCGCCGCCTGTATTTCGTCCCAAAGTTTCTTCTACCTGACGGAACCGTGTAAAAATCATCTCCAGTTTTTCGGCCGGTATTCCCGTGCCGGTATCGGTCACATGGAAAGTAAGCTCATTGGTTTTTTGTTCTTCAATACGGATTTCGATAAAGCCTTTATCGGTAAATTTTACGGCATTTGTGAGCAGGTTTATCAAAACCTGCCTGAGGCGGTACCGGTCTGTTTCAAAATGCAGTTTTTTAAGATGTGGCGGTATCTGTAAACGCAGTTCGATATGCTTTTTGTTTCGTCGGTCAAAATCTTGGCGGCAAGTAGCATAAACATCATCAAGGATTTCGCCCAGTTCTTCTTCTGATTTTATTAGTTTCACCTGTCCGGCTTCTATTTTGGCAACATCAATAATATCATCGATAAGCTTCATGAGGCTTTGGCCGTTTTTGGTGATAATATCGAGTGATTGATCCCGGGATTCTTTATCCAGTTCATCGTCGCGCAGCAATTCGGAAAAGCCAAGGATTGCATTCATGGGCGTACGGATTTCGTGGCTCATATTGGCCAGGAACACCGTTTTAAGTTTATCGGCTTCGGTGGCCTGGTCGCGGGCAGATTTTAACTGTTCTTCATAAATCTTGAGGCTTGTGATATCCTGAAAATTACAAATGATAATATCGTGATCAATCAAGTTCACCTTGAGGAGGCTCTTTACAATAGGGAATTCATTGCCATCGCGGTTTTTCAAGACTGATTCAATATTGTTTTTACCTTGATTGAGGCTATCGGCCCAAATTAACTCTTCTTTGTTCAAATTGGTTATTTGCACTGCCTTCATCCCAAGCAGTTCGGCTTTCGAATAATTAGTTAATTCGCTCAATGCATCATTAGCATCAACAATATCATAATCCTTATTGTAAGCAAAACTGCCACCGGGCAGGTTATTGAAAAGGTCGCGCCAGCGTTTCTCTTCTTCCCTTAGCAGCTGTTCGGCTTTTTTGCGCTCGCGGATATCGCGATATACCCAATAAATCCCAATTGTTTCATTATTAATGCGAATTGGGGCACTTACAATAGAAACTTCAATCAACTGCCCACCTTTATGCCTTCTTATGGTTTCGTTTTGAATAGATTTTCCTTTTACAGCCTCTTTGAAATACACCAAAGATTCGGCTTTAAAGTCTTCTGAAACCAATAACAATTTTAAATTTTTCCCAACAGCATCTTCCCCATACCCAAAAATATCAGTAAACGCCTGATTCACCTTATGGATAATGCCATCGGAATCGGTAAGGGCAATACCATCGGGATTATGCAGAAAAAGCTGCTCGAAACGAACCTTTTGCAGTTCCAGTGCTTTTTGGGCTTCGCTGCGTTCGGAAATTACCTGGTTAAATGAACCGGCCATTGTATTATACTCCGAAAAGAGATAATCCCTTTCTTCCGTTGGCTTACCAGCCAATATTGCATTTTGAAAACTGTGTATCAGGTTCGAAAAATTCTTTCTCATTAAAGTGGTTGTGCGGTGCAGCAGCAGATACACCCCAATCCAGGTCAGGAACAGGATAAAAATGATTTCCATAATCTGGATCAATGTTTTATTCATTAAATCCAGTCGTTCATTTTCTACTAGTTTCTGAATATCATCTACATAAACGCCTGCCCCAATTATCCACTCCCATTTTGGATAACCGGCTATATACGATATTTTCGGTGCTATTTCGTCGCTGTTTCTTTTCTTCCAGCTATACTCAATAAAGCCGCCGCCTTCGGGTGTGTTTACAATTTTATATTCTTCCTGAATTACTTTAACACCATTAGGGTCCGTAACATCCCAAACATATGCACCCCTTTTCAGCTTATCGGAGTCGATTATTACGGCATAACCATCATAAGTATCTACAAAAATGTATCCTTCTTCGCCAAATTTTGTGCGGCTTATTCTTTCAATTACTTCTTCCTGCACATCCGCCTCAATATTATCCATGTATTCGCCTGTGCCAAAATACCAGTTAAAGGGTTCGAACAATTTTACAAAAGAGGTTTTTGGGTATAATGAATCCGGGTTTCCGTCGGGTTTTGGCCAATAATCCACAATAAAGCCTTCACCTTTAGTGCTTACAATATTGATTTCATCGCGAATTACATAATTGCCATGCCCGTCCTGAAGGTCAATAATATTTTTTCCTTCAAATTCAGGAAAAACAGGGTATAAAATTTCAACACCTTTAAGTGATGTTGCAAAGAAATAACCCCTTCCATTGAGGAAGCGGATAGGCCGTAACGCCTGTTTTATCATTTCTTTGATTTCATCGTCGGATCGTTTTCCTTCATTGGCCTGATATAAGCTGTTGGCGATAGACCAGGCTTCATAAACACGGTTTTTGAGTTCCACTTTCATCCGGCCTTCGACGGATTGGGCAGCAATATTGATATAATTGAGTGTATTATCAACCTGACTTTTGAGGATTTGCTTCTGCTCGTGGAAATACTCTTCTTTAATACGTTCAGCATTTTCAGAGAAATCGCTCCATTCGCGGATCAACCAATACGCGCCCATAGCCCCTATTGCTATTGACACCATAAGCAGGCTGTTGGTAATATATGCCCTGCTGATTGACCTTCCCTTTTTTTGCCTGAAGAGTTTCATTGCCCTTTAGAATTAAGCTGCGAACTGCATAAAGGTAGTAAAATTAGCTGAAACAATATTGGGCACGGGCTCACTTTTTGGCAAGGGAGTATAAGTTTTGAGCCGGTATTAACACTAAAAAAGGAAGGAATTTATGTGCTTTGGTCGATAAACGACAATGCGGGCATATGGATAATTAACAGGAAAAGAACTTTTCCCGACATAAACAAAGGCTTGAACTACACTTTTCGGGCGAACCTTATTTCAGGAACATGATTTTTGTCACCATGGTTTCTTCACCTTCCTGGTCGGTAATAAACACCAGGTAAACACCGGTATGCACGTCATCGCCATTCATTGTTTTTCCGTTCCAAACGGCCTGTCCACCTTCGGCACGACCTGAATAAACCAGGTTTCCGCTGATGTCGGTTATTTTTACAAAGGCATTTTCAACAAGGCCTTTTACCGCAATGGATCCGGCATAGCCGATATTCACAGGGTTCGGATAAGCATAAACATTTTCATTGGTATCACCGCCTTCGGTTGCTTTGGCTTTATAGCTGATAATGCCTTTATCGGTGGCGATAAAAACTTCACCGTTTTCGCCGTTTATGGCAATATCAACAATAGCATTTGAGAAAAGCGGGCTGTTTTCGGCTGTAAAATGATGGATTTGTTCGGTGCCATCTGCCGAAAGCAAGAAAACGCCCGAGCGGTCTGTTCCGATCCATTTTTGGTTGTTCCCATCAACACATATTGAAGTAATGACTTCCGTTTCGAGCAAATACTGCACATATCCTTCCCATTCCACTTTAATGCGCTGGGCATCATAACTCCCGCCCCGGAAAACATTCCACGGGCTGTAAATCACTGCAATACCCTCATCGGTTCCCAACCAAATCTCCCCGTCTTTATCTTCTTCAATGGCATAAACTTTATTTCCTGGTATATTTCCATTGCCTGTGCTGCTGGTAAGAATTTTGGATTGGTTCCCAACAGGCTGCGATTCATCAAAAACCAATACCGAATGATCGGCACGCATCCGAATCCATTTCTGGTTGTTTTGATCGATGATCAGCTTATCTACATCAATATTACTTGCGGAACCACCCAGGTTGTATGCCTGCCAGGATCCATCCGTTTTCAGCACAGAAAGGATGTTCGTTGTGCTTGTATTGACAGCCCAGAGGTTTCCTTCAATATCGAAGGCAAGCCCGCCAACGGCCACAAAAGATTCCCATGAGGGCATTCCGGCAAGACTACTGTTATTGGAGTAATATACGTTGGTCACTTTACCGTTTTCAAACTGCATGATGCCTCTGCCCCATGTACCGATATAGGTCTTATTTTGCGCCGGATTAGTTGCCGCAACAACGGGATCGGAAATGCTGTCAAAAGCCGGAGTGTTTGTTTTATTGTAATTGTTCCAGCTTGTACCATCAAAATGATAGACCCCTTCTCCCTGATAAAGATTACCCCATTGCGCATTATGGCCACCGGAAGAAACCCACAGGCCGGCAGAAGTATATTCCATTGAAAACACTTTTTGGCTGTAAGGGCCGTTTGGAGCAATAAACTCACCATAACCTCCGCCTTCGCTTACTTTAACCAAACCGCTGTTATGATTGGAAACCCATACAAATTTATTGCTCATTTCGGCATCGCGCGGATAAATAGCCCGCCCTGACGGTTTTCCAATAGTATATTCCTGCTCTAAGTTGCTGTTGATAACCCGTACCTGAAACGAAAAAGAAATCAATAAATGATTTTCCGAAACACCCATAGAGTAGCAGGAATAATTTGCCGCCGGCATAAAAGCCTCCCACTTGTCATCATTGAGGCTGCGCCTGAAAATGGTATCATGCGTAAAATCTTCGTTTCCCGTACTGGCAAAAAGATTGTTCTCAAAAAATACAATATTGCTCACAATATCATTCGGATAGGGATAAGTTGTGTCTTTTGACCAGTTTTCATAAAACGCCAGTTGCGGGTTTTCACGTTCCGCCGTATAAATACCGTCTTCCGTGGCAGCATAAAAAGAGTCTTCGCTTACGCAAAGGCTGCGCACATCTAATTGTTTTCCTTCCGGCCCGATGTAATAAGTGTCATAAATCTCCTGACGATCCATATCCAAAACCACAATTCCAAAACCACAGGAAAGATAAGCCAGGTTATCAATAAACATAATGTCGTTAATGGTCTTTTTTCCCAAAATCGAATATATTTTTATGTCCGGGATATTCACAATACCATCAGGGGTAATCAGATCAATATCAGTATTTTGATAAGCAATCAGCAAAGTGTTGTTATAATCGTTATAACGGATTGTACTGATAAAACTTTCGCTCAGTCCATTAATCTTGGAGTAGCGCTCTATACTGTTGTCTTCCGTATCATAAAAAAACAAACTATATGGTGTTGCGCTATAAACCCCATCAGGAGTAACGGCTACATTTGTCCCTTCACGATAGGGCAAATAATCCCGCCATTGCCCGATTGCTACTTCTTGTGCGATTGCTGTAAATGATATCAGTAATGAAATTAGGGAGATAAATATAGATTTCATAAAATAATATATTTCATTTAAATAAAGCATTGATGCACTCCATGTTCTGGAGCTTTGATGCTACAATTATACTAAGAAATAAACGGATTTTCGCTTTTTTATTGCATTCAACGCCTGCTTTGGCCGTAAATTATTCAAGTTAAGCCCAAAGCTACAAAGAAAGGAAGCTTCTCCCGAATAAACATTACTGCCGGTTCTCTGTTTAAAGATCATGCCACAAAACAATAATATCAGGAAACCGGCGCTGATTATGATGTTCATCAGTATCTCAATTATACTGCTGCATCAATCTATTCCGCATTCGCATGAGGAAGGAGCCGGTTATGACAGTACATTTTGGCAAAGCCCGGAAATGAATGCCGGTGCAACAGATATTTTTGCGCATTTCAACCCCGGACCCGATCATCTTGAAGATATCCTGCCCGGCATTACATCAAAATTATCGGAACCGGACAAACAAAGCGCGCCCGATTTTTTATGCTTATTTTATATCTGTGAAAGAAATCCTCTGAAAAAATCAGGCTATGACACACATAAAACCCTGGTTCCTGTTGCCTCTTTAAAAGGTCTCCATCCACTGTTACTCTGACCAAAGGGTAAATCTAAGCTTTCTTTTTCGTACCTTTATCACTAAATCATCAAAATTATGGCTGGGAAAATTATAAATTTCTCGCTCCAAAACAAGCTGCTTATACTATTGGCAACGGTTGCCATGACTTTTTGGGGCATTTACAACTTTTTTAACCTTCCGCTCGATGCGGTTCCGGATATCACCAACAACCAGGTTCAGGTCATTACTAGCGCCCCATCGCTGTCCCCTCAGGAAGTGGAGCAATTGATCACTTATCCCGTTGAAATTGCAATGGCCAACATCCAGGATGTTACGGAAATACGTTCGGTAAGCCGATATGGATTATCTGTGGTTACCATTGTTTTCAAAGACCGCATTGATCCTTATCTGGCACGGCAAATGGTAAGTGAACAAATTCAATTGGCCTCAGCCGAAATTCCCGAAGGATATGGCACGCCGGAAATGATGCCGGTTACTACCGGTTTGGGCGAAATTTATCAATATGTTATCCAGGCCGATGACGATTACAAAGATGTTTATACTGCCATGGATTTGCGCACGGTGCAGGACTGGATCGTAAAACGAAACCTGGCCGGAATTCCGGGAATTGTGGAAGTAAGCAGTTTTGGCGGTTTTTTAAAGCAGTACGAAGTGAGCATTAAGCCGCGCAGGCTTGTTGATATGAACATCAGCCTGCTGGAAATTTACGATGCCCTGGAGCGCAACAACCAAAATTCAGGCGGAAGCTATATCGAAAAAGGACCGGAAGCCTTTTATATCAGGGCAGAAGGCATGATTAAAAACCAGGACGACATCAACAATATTTTGGTAAAAACAGTAAACGGGCTGCCCATACTGATTGGTGATGTTGCCGAAGTAAATATCGGTGCCCCGCCCCGTTTTGGCGCTATGACCCGCAATGGGGAAGGCGAAGCCGTTGGTGGCATTACACTCATGCTCAAGGGTGCAAATTCTGCACAAACCCTCAAAAAAGTTAAAGAGCGCGTGGCCGAAGTCGAAAAAATGATGCCCGAAGGTTTGCATATCCATCCATACCTCGACCGCTCCGCACTGATTGACAAAACCATTGCAACGGTCAGCCGCAACCTCATCGAAGGCGGATTGATCGTGATTTTCATCCTCGTACTCCTTTTGGGGAATTTCCGTGCCGGACTGATCGTTGCTTCGGTAATTCCTTTATCCATGCTTTTTGCTTTTTCGATGATGAACCTTTTTGGCGTATCAGCCAACCTGATGAGCTTAGGCGCCATCGATTTTGGTTTGATTGTGGACGGCTCGGTGATTGTTGTTGAAGGAATTATCCACCGGCTCCAAACCCACCTAAAGGGCAAAAAGCCCAGCGGGGAAGAGATGAACAAAAACATCCTCATTGCCGGAAAGTCAGTGGGCAAATCGGCCATTTTTGGGGTTTTGATCATCCTGATCGTGTATATCCCCATACTTACTTTCACGGGCATTGAAGGCAAAATGTTTAAACCCATGGCGCAAACCGTCAGCTTCGCGCTAATCGGGGCACTGCTGCTTTCACTTACTTATGTTCCGGTAATGTCGCAAATGGTTTTGAAAAGAAAAGTGAATGCCGACAGCAAGATCAGTGCTTCAATTATTGGTTTTCTAAACCGCATGCACGAACCGGTCTTGCGCAAATCACTGCAAAAAAAATGGAGTGTCCTTATGATTGTGCTGGCAATTCTAGCGGTCAGCTTCTGGTCGTTCAGTCGTATGGGAGGCGAGTTTATCCCCACACTTGAAGAAGGCGACCTGGCCGCACAAATGACCCTTGCTCCCGGATCCTCACTGAAGCAAAGCGTAGCCACAACAACGGAAGCCGAAAAAATCCTGCTGGAAAATTTTCCTGAAGTAAAAGAAGTGGTCAGTAAAATCGGTACGGCAGAAGTCCCCACCGACCCTATGGCCATTGAAGATGCCGACATCATGATTATCATGAAACCTAAAAAGGAATGGACATCAGCCAAAACACGGGAAGAAATCGTAGAAAAAATGAAAGAAAAGCTATCGGTTATTCCCGGTGCGGCATTTGAGTTCCAGCAGCCCATTCAGCTTCGCTTCAATGAGCTGATGACCGGTGTAAAATCAGATGTAGCTGTAAAAATTTACGGCGAAGACCTGGATGTCCTTTTTGAAAAAGCACAGGATGCTGCTACGATTATTCAGGAAATTGATGGCGCAGGAGATGTGCGTGTAGAACAAATTGTGGGCCTGCCGCAAATTGTAATCCGCTACAAAAGGGACAAACTGGCTTTGTATGGTTTGAACATCAACGAATTAAACCAAATAATCCGCACCGCTTATGCCGGCCTGACCGCAGGCCATGTTTTTGAGGCAGAACGCCGTTTTGGGCTTGTTGTGCGCCTTTGCGAAGAATGCCGCAATCAGCTGAAAAGCCTGCAAAACCTTCGTGTAAACCGCTCGGGTGGCGAGCTGATCACATTGCAGCAAGTTGCGGACATCCGCTATGAAAACGGCCCCATGCAAATCAGCCGCGACAACACCAAAAGGCGCATCACTATTGGCATCAATATCAGAAAGCGCGATGTGGAATCCTTCGTTTTGGAAGCACAAAACAAACTGGATAAAAATCTCAGCCTGCCGCCGGGCTATTATACCACTTATGGCGGACAGTTTGAGAATTTGCAGGCCGCCCGCGAAAATTCCGCCATTGCCGTTCCCATAGCGCTTCTGGCCATATTTTTAATCTTGTTTTTCACATTCCACAGCTTACGCGAAGCCTTTATGGTGTTTACTGCCATTCCTCTGGCAGCAGTCGGCGGTATTTGGGCACTGCACCTGCGCGATATGCCCTTCAGTATTTCGGCCGGCGTTGGTTTTATTGCACTTTTTGGCGTGGCCGTGCTCAATGGAATTGTGCTCATATCTTATTACAATCAACTCGAAAAAGAAGGCATGGGCAATATTTATGAGCGGGTTATGAAAGGCACACGCCTCAGGTTGCGCCCGGTTGTAATGACGGCTTCTGTTGCTGCACTAGGATTCATCCCGATGGCGCTCAGCACCGCTCCTGGAGCAGAAGTACAAAAACCACTTGCCACAGTGGTAATCGGTGGGCTTGTTACTTCCACTTTCCTGACACTCGTGGTGCTGCCGGTTATTTATATACTCTTTCAGTCATCTGCTGTTAAAAAAATAGCCAAACTTCCGCTGATCATAATGCCGGTATTACTTGCCATGGGCACCGCTGCACAGGCACAAAACAGCAGGCAAGAGCTAATTGATCTGGCACGGGAAAACAATAATATGCTTAAAGTGGCAGCACTCCAAATAGAAAAAACAGATCATCTCAAAGCCACTGCTTTTTCACTTCCGGCACCGGAAATAAGCTATGAAACCGGACAAATAAACAGCAGCCTGAATGATTATAATTTGAGGGTCAGCCAGTCGTTTGATTTCCCCATGAGCTATATCAGCAAAGGCAAAATCCTAAAGAATGAAGCTGAAATTGCACAACTGGAGTACCTTCAGCTGCACAACAACATCATTAAAGAGCTGTTGACAAAATGGAATGAATACAACTACGCCATCGCTTATCACCACCTACTGATGAAATTCGACAGTCTTGCTGAACTCAGTGCAAAGGTTGCGGAAGAAAAAGCAAAGGCCGGCTTAATTCCTGAGCTGGATTACCTTTCGGCACAATCTGCAGCAATTAAAACAAAAAATCAATTGCTTGATAATGAAAGCGCTATAAGTGTTGTACTGGCAGATTTGCAACAAATTTGCGGAACAGACAGCCTGCCCGAAAGTATTCTACAGACTGAAATTTTTCAGCCAATTGCACTGATACCGGAAGGCGGTTCCGAAAGCCCGGCAATGAAGGTTTCTGCAAAAAATATTGAAAAAAGCCAAAACCTGATCCATCAAAACGGCTGGGAAATGATGCCCTCTTTCCGCATTGGCTATTTCACGCAAAGCATCGACAAAACGAGCGGGTTTGCCGGCTGGGAATTTGGCATACAGCTTCCCATCTGGGCCTGGAACGGTATGTCCAAAAGAAAAGCCTCTAAGCTGATGAAAGAACAATACGAACTGCAGCACTACAGCCTCCGGGAAAACGCCAAACGAAAAAAACGTGTTTTTGAAGAACAAATCCGGATATCTGCGCAACAACTGCGCTTTTATGAAGAAAGCGTGCTGCCTTCCGGCAATCAGATATTCCAAAGTGCAGAAAATGCCCTTCGCGGAGAATCGGGCGAGTTGGGCACATTCATTTTACAAAGCCGGCAGGCGCTGGAGCTTCAAACCGATTATCTGAATGCCATTAAAAAACACAATAAACTTATCATCGAATCAGGATTTATTAACGCCATAAATGAATTGGGTTATGTTTCAGAATAAATATTATCTCACATTAATTCTCGCTGCTTTTATTTTAAGCAGCTGTAGCACACAGCAGCCTGTTGAGGAGAATGCAGAAGAAAAGACCGAAAACCGGATTTTCATGAACAAGGAGCAAATCAAAAATGCCCGACTTCAATACGGCAAGACGGAAATCAGGCCAATTTCGGGCCATGTTCAGGCAAGGGGAAAAGTTATTTTGCCACCACAAAATGAGGTACAGATCAGCGGGCTTTTCCCGGGGCGCCTCATCAGGCTTAAATCAATTCCGGGACAAATGGTGAAACAAGGTGAAGTGCTGGCCTTTATACAGAATCCCGAGATTATTGAAATGCAAAAAATATTTGCACAAAACTATTTTAAGCGCAAAAACCTGGCGATTGAAATTGCTGCAAAAGAGCAGCTATCAGAGCAAAAAATGATCGCAAAAACAGAACTTGAAAGCCTGAAAAACCAATTTACTGCCCTCAACATCATTTGCGAAGCAGAGGCTGAACAATTGCTGAGCCTGAATATTGATACCACCGAATTGCTGGATGGAAAAATTAAAGATGCCTACCCGCTTATCGCACATATTGGAGGAAAACTGCACATAAACGAAAACATCCAGTCGGGTGAATTTATCGAAAGTGGCGAGGAAATATTTGAAATCCTGAATACCGAAGATGTCCTGATTGATCTCATGGTTTTTGAAAAAGACATCCACCTGATCCGTGTAGGTCAGGAGGTGAGCTTTAAACCCGGCAGCTCGGAAGATGCGCAATTGATGAACGGAACCATTGAAACCATTGGCGCACAGGTAAATGAGCAAGACCGCACCGTGAAAGTCATCGTTAAAAGCAGTAATCCGGAAAACATTCTGCTGCCCGGCATGTTCGTATCCGCCAATATTCACTACGACCTTAAAGATCAGTTAAGCCTGGACGAAACGGCTTTTGTTTATTTCAAAGGCCACGAAACTGTTTTTTACACTTTGCCCGAATGGAAAGAACAGGACGGCAGCTGGTTTCAGTCTTTAAAAATCAAAAAAGGCAATACTGAAGGAAAATATTCCGCTTTTGATTTCCTTGAAAAACCGCCGCAGAATGCTATATTTGTGGTGGAGGGGGCTTATTTCATAAAATCGTCCTATTTGCTTAATGAAGAATAAACCTGATGATTTCTGAAAACAGGGAACTCGAATTGATCCTCAGCAATATGCAGTGCCAATGCTGTGTTCGGTTGCTGGAACTATTGCTGGAAAATGCCGGTGTACAGATTTTAAAAATCAAACTCGGATTTGTCCGGCTGGCATTTGATGAAAGCATGATTTCAGAAAAAGAAATCATCAGCCTGATTCAAAAAGAAGGTTTTGAGCCGGTAAAAGATCGCGAACAGCAATTGGTCGAACAAATCAAAAGCACTGTTCATGAGCTGGTGCATCTTACCACCGACAATGCAATGGTGCGCAATTCCGATTTCCTGGTGCAGAAATTCAATCTGTCCTATCAATATATTTCTGCCATTTTCAGGAAAAAAGAAGATATTACGCTGGAAAAATACATCATCCATCAAAAGATCCGAAAAGTCCAGGATATGATTATGCGTGATGAAATGAGCCTGAGCGAAATTGCTTTCATAAACGGTTACAGCAGTGTGCAATACCTCAGCACCCAGTTTAAGAATATCTGTGGGGTTTCTGTTTCAGAATTTAAAAACGACCCCCATAATTATCTGAATAAAAACTTATTATAAATGAACCACGGTTGGATTGAAAATTTGGGCAACGATTTCTCAGCACAAAAAGATGACAGCAGGGCAGCACAAATGAAAGCCTATCTGCGCGATCAGTTTGACTTTTTTGGAATCAAGGCTCCTGAACGGCGGCTTTTGCAAAGAAACTTCCTGAAAGGAAACCCTTTCCCCTGCCATGAGCGCGAAAAACTGATTCCGGCACTTTGGGCAAAAGCCGAAAGGGAATATCAGTACTTCGCAATGGAGTTGCATTTACGTTGCAGGAAAAAATTTACTGTTGATGAAATTGCACTCATCAGGCACAGCATTGAGCAAAAAAGCTGGTGGGATACTGTAGATTATATTGCGGCCTGGACGCTGGGCGAATACATGAAACAATTTCCCGGACAAATAGAACCGGTTTGCAAAGAGTGGATGGCTTCCGGAAATTTTTGGCTGCAAAGAAGTTGCTTGTTGTTTCAGTTGAAATATAAAGACAAAACGGATTCAGAGCTGCTGTTCCGTCTGATTCGCGCATTGATGCACGAAAAGGAATTTTTTATCCGGAAGGCCATTGGCTGGTCGCTGCGCGAATACGCCAAAACAAATCCCGCTGTGGTTATGGATTTTGTGGAAAATCATCCGTTGCAGCCTCTGAGCAAAAAAGAAGCTTTGAAAAACATCAAAAGCTGACCTCCCGTCATTTAGCAGAAAACCAGCCGGTTATTAAAGCTGAATCTAAATTATGGCTGATAATCATCGCGCCGGCATTGCTGTTCTTTAAAAAAATCTAATTTTGCCGTTAATGAATTAACAAACAAATTAACTGCAGAAATGAAAAGAATTCTGGTCATTGGTTCTTTGGGGCAAATCGGCTCCGAACTTGTGGTTGAGCTACGCAAACGTTATGGCGCCAATAACGTAATTGCCAGCGATATGCGCCTTACGAGCGGTGCTGCCCATGCAATTGACGGCCCGATGGAATGTATTGATGTTACGAACGGCCCGAGGATTGCAGAAATAGTGAAAAAATACAAAATCGATACGATTTATAATTTGGCTGCTCTTTTATCAGCTGTTGCCGAAGAGCGGCCACAGTCGGCCTGGCATGTTGGTATCAATGGCGTTTTCAATGTTTTGGAAGTAGCACGCGAAAATAATTGTGCGGTATTTTTTCCAAGTTCTATCGGTGCTTTTGGAAGCTCCACCCCTCTTGATAACACTCCTCAGGACACGATCCAGCGCCCCGGCACCATGTACGGTGTTACCAAAGTTTCGGGCGAATTGCTGAGCGATTATTATTTCAAGCGTTTTGGTGTGGACACACGCGGCGTCCGTTACCCCGGGATTATCTCCAATGTAACATTGCCCGGTGGCGGTACAACCGATTATGCCGTAGAGATTTATTACGATGCCATTAAGCACGGTAAATTTACCTGCCCGCTTCCGGCCGATGCACAACTCGATATGATGTATATGCCCGATGCAATTGATGCCGCCATCAACTTAATGGAAGCCGATCCGTCGAAACTCAAGCACCGCAACTGCTTCAACATCACTGCCATGAGCCTGAACCCGGAAGTAATGAAAGAATCTGTGAAAAAATTCCTGCCCGGCTTCGAAATGGATTATGACATAAATGATGTGAAAAAGGGCATTGCTGCCAGTTGGCCAAACAAAATGGACGATACTGCTGCGCGCGAAGAATGGGGCTGGGATCCAAAATGGGACCTCGACCGCATGACCGAAGATATGCTCAAGGTCATTGGTGAAAAACATAAAAAAGGACTGATTTAACAATCAATTTCCTTCATCAAAAAAGGCTGCTCCGTGGAAATGAAGCAGCCTTTTTATTTATAAATTCCTTTCGTTTCTATTCATCACGATGGATGATAAACAAACCGCCAGTTCCGTTGGCCAGGAAAATATAATTGTTTCCTCCGGCTGTAACAAAGTTTGCTGAGCCATCGAATTTGTAATTTCCTATAACTTCCAGATCCGATTTATTCAGTAAGTATAATCCTCCGGCACCATTCGCGAGGTAAACTATATCATCATCCGAATCAACACCATTACTGTTGCCCTGCTCAGGATTAAAAGAAAGCACAGGCCCGTTCAGATCACTTGCGTTATAAACTTTCAAACCGGCTTCACCACAGGCTACATAGGCGCGGTCGTTATCGGGATGAACAACCGATTTCCCGTCGCGCGGCTCAATGCTTCCAATATTTTCAGAAAAATCCGGGCTTGAAAAATCCGGGTCGGCCTGAGGATAATGATATAATGTTGCCTCAGTTTCAGATGCTGTAAGGCTGATGATGTTATTACCATTTACACTCAGGTATTTCGCAAAAGCAAGGGGTGTGTAATCCAAAAGGTTTTTCGTTACATAGTCCAAAACCGTAATTCCGCCATCACTACCGGTTACCGCAATAAGTGAGGTTCCGTCCTTTTGCACCGAGTTTCCAGAATATCCGCTCAGGTCAACGATCAGATCAATATATGGATCCACCATCAGATTATCCACCAAAGTAAGTTCCGCAAGAATTGCCGGGCTTAATATTTCTTCAGATGAGCTGATTTTCTGCGAACCCATCACCCACATTTTGCGTGTATTTCCGTTGGTAACATCATCCAGCTTCAGCTCATTAAAATCAAAATTACCCGAAAGAAGCTGCTGCAAAATAACAGGTTGTCCGTTTTCATTTAGTTGGAAAATCTCGATTGCAGCTCCGTAAGGCTCTCCGTGCAAGTGGTAGGAAACATAAGCAAGATCGCCAATGATCTGCACACTTGTAGCACTCAGGTTATTTCCATTTAAAACAATAGGAGGCACATTGGCTACGAGGGTAAATTGTGGTTCAAGCGGTTCGCCATGGCCCGGATTGCATTCCGTTGGCGGGATATATGCGGTGCAATAACTCACCTGCGGGCCAACACTTCCGCCCCAATCTGTTACGCCATTGGGACAACAAAGGTCAATTTTTCCGGCAACATCCCCACCATTCATCGCAAGCTGGTTCGTAGCTTCGATCATGGCATAATCGCCGTCATTATTATAAATATCACCATTAACTTTGATTTTGTAGCAGGAAAGCAAAGCCCCGCCCTTCATTTCAATTTCTGCGTTGTTGTTCAGGTAAACATCACCGCCAACCTCAATATAGGATTCATTGACAACTGTATTGTTTATCGGGAAATTGGCTCCAATGGTTAAGGTACATGTGTTGATCAGGCTGGCACTGTTGTTGAGGCTGAACTGTCCGCCTACATTAAGTGTTCCGTGATTCTCCACTCGGTCATTTATTGACAAACCATTCGTAATGGACATATTCCCTGCATTATAAAGGACTCCCTGTGCACTGGTTGAAACCGAAACAAAAGCCACAGTACTGTGGTTTTCAAATTGCCCTTTAACATCCATACTGGCCCATGAAGGCAGGTCGAGGGTTCCGTAAACGGCAAATGTCAGTTGCGGATCAATATAAATGCTGTTGGCAGAATACGTTCCGGTTTGGTTTACAACAATGGTACCGTTTCCGGTAGAGATATAGCTCACATTTGCCGTACCGCAAACCGAGAGCGTTCCGCCCTGCATCTTCAACCCTCCGGTAAATACACCGGTTTCGGTAATACAAACCGTTTCACCGTTTTTGATTTTCAGTTCCCCGCTGTAGGTATTGCTGATCACCATGGTGCAGCCTGTGGCGCAATCCATTTCCGGGGTTGGAATAATTGGATCAATATCCAATGTGGATTTTTGCCCACCGCTATCTCCTCCAATATCGAGGGGCTCGTTGATGTAGGCAATACGTTTCGAGAGCTCAGACGAATTGTCATTTACAGTCAAAAAGGGCTCTTCCGGCTCTTCGGGGCGGTCTTTTACGCAGGACGAAAGCACAAGGCTTCCTGCTGTTACGAATAATAAATAAAACAATATCCTTCTCATAAGCTTGCTATTTTTTTCAAATATAATAGATTTCAACACCTTATCAAACAGATAATTGCTAAGTGTACACAATTTTTTGGAAAGTGTTCAAATATTTGTTGCTATCGGAAAAAAGAAAGTACTTGTTCCGATACAAAATCAACATCAGCCGGTTGAAGGTCATTATAAAAGGGCAGCCTGACAATGGTGTCTGAGAAACGGACCGCATTGTTTAATTCCCTGCCGAAATATTGATCCCGGTAAAATTTGCTCAGATGAAGCGGTAAATAATGAAAAACTGCCTGAACCCCTTTCTTCCTTAAAAACCCAATGAGTTTATCGCGTTGTTTTTTGCTTTTACAAACAAGGTAAAACATATTTCCGTTGCGGCTGGCATATTCGGGCAGTGCAGGGATTTCAAAAAAACCTTTCTCGGCAAGCGGCCTCAGGTTTTCTAAGTAGCGCTCTTCAACGGCTTTTCGTTTCTGTTGGATAAAATCTTTATCTTCAAGCTGTGCAAAAAGGAAAGCTGCAACCATTTCGGGTGGCAGAAAAGACGAACCCAGATCGACCCATTCGTATTTGGCCACATCGCCACGGGCAAAAGCAGCACGGTTTGTTCCTTTTTCCCAAAGAATCTCTGCACGTTCGGCAAATGCGCCTTCATTTATGGCCAGCATCCCTCCTTCTCCGGAGATGATGTTTTTGGTCTCATGAAAACTGAAAGTGCCCAGATGGCCAATGCTCCCCAAAGGCTTTCCTTTGTAAAAACTGTCAAAAGCGTGGGCAGCATCCTCAATTACCATAATTCCATACTGACCGGCCAGTTCCATAATCCGGTCCATATCGCATGCAAGGCCGCCGTAATGCACAACCAGAATTGCTTTGGTTTTCGGGCTGATCAGTGCGGCAATATGGTCGGGATCAATATTGGGATGATGCGGCAATGAATCGGCAAAAACAACTTTCGCCCCGCGCAGCACAAAAGCCACAGCCGAAGAAACAAAAGTATATGAAGGCACGATAACTTCATCGCCCGGCTCTATTCGTGCCAAGAGTGCTGCCATTTCCAGGGCATCGGTACAGCTGGTAGTAAGCAGGCATTTGTTAAAGCCATTGCTTTCGAACCACTGATGGCATTTTTTGGTAAATTCTCCATTGCCACTTAGCTTGCCCGAGCTTGCTCCAAGCGTCATATTATGCGCTTCACGGCCGGTAAAATAGGGTTTGTTGAAAGGAATGATCGGGTTCATAATAAATTTTTACTATGCGAAGGTAATCAATCCATTGAATTTAAAGCAAACAGCCCTTAAATTCCATTGCAGACCTTATCTTTGCATCAAATCAGGCCAAAGTGAAAAACTATCTTAACGACATCATTAAAGTTTTCAGCAGCAATGTTGTGGCATTAATCTGTCAGGCTATCATGTATTTGCTGCTCACACGCCTGCTGCTTCCGGAGGGTTATGGGATTTATATTTCCCTTTTGGTTGTGCCTTTAATTGCCGGCAGCCTGGTACAAATGGGAATGACCCGCGCATCCATCGTGGAGCTTGGCCGCGGTGAAATTCCGGAGAAGAAAATCATTTCCACAGTATTTAGTGTCTGGATCATCACATCATCGGCGGGTATTGTCCTCAGTATTCTGCTATATAAAATCCTGAGCAATCCTGATTTTTCCTTTTTGATGATTGTCCTTGCCCTGATGTTGCTGCCTCTCTATCTTGGTGTTGCTTATGCCCGCGGGATTTATCTCGGGCAAAAGAAAATAAATACATCCAACCGGCTCATCTGGGCACCATTTACGCTGAACACCCTGTTTATTGTTATTTTTAGCTGGCTGGCCGGATGGGGAATAACAGGTGCAGTTGCTGCTTTTGTGGTGAGTTATGCCCTTGTTTTTATTGCTGCCTGGATTGATATTGCCCGAAAACACAAAGTGCGCATCCTTTTCGAAAAAGCCGTTATCCGCAGGATGGTCCGTTTAGGAGCTTTATTTTCTTTGGCCAACCTTACATTTCTCCTTATTTATAAAATTGACATTGTCATTTTGCAAAAAATGCTGGATGCCACAGAAGTGGGGATTTATTCATTGGCGGCATCTTTAATTGAGCAAATCTGGCTAATCCCTCATGCTATTGGAATGGTAATCATGAGCTATGCCTCCGGTGATGCCGATACAGAACGCAGCAAAAAAGAAACCCACAGGATGCTTCGGCTCGGTCTGATTTTCGGGACTTTAATTGCCCTGGCTCTTTGGTTTCTCATGCCTTGGGCCATTCCTTTTTTCTTTGGGTCGGGCTTTACGGAAAGTGCACAAATCCTGCGCCTGCTGAGCCCTGCGATTGTTATTTTTATCATTGCGCGTGTTTTGGAGAGTTATTTAGGCAGCCAGGCCAAACCCCAGTATGCCATTTATGTTTTCGCACCAATGGTTTTGCTCAATATCCTGCTCAATATTCTCCTAATACCCGATTATGGTATTGAAGGCGCCGCCCTTGCTACGCTGATTTGTTACAGTCTGGGCAGTATGATTTTCGTGATGGTATATTGTTGGAAAAGCCACAGCAGCATCAAAGAAATATTCTTTTTCCGGAAAAATGATTTTCCAAAACTTTTTAATAAAAAACGCATAGAGTGATTCGAAGCTTCACTTGTTTCCAAGCAAATAAGAGCAAATAATATGAACAAGAAATCCGGTTTTTTCTTCATCATTGGCCGCCCCCGAAGCGGCACAACCCTCATACGGACACTTTTTGATGCCCACCCCAATGTACAGATTCCCATTGAAAGCCCTTTTTTGGTTGGCATGCACAAACGTTTCAAAAAAATAAGCCGTTGGAACGAAAAAAATCTGACAGAGTTCTATGAAGCTCTATTTGGTTTTCCCCATTTTGATGAATGGACTTTGGATCGGGACAAGCTAAAAAGTGATTTGCTGAAAATGCAGGGCGATTACAGTTTTCAGGATATTATCCGGATTGTTTATTCGCATTATATTTCGTTTTATCCAAAAGACGATATTCATATTACCGGCGACAAAAATCCCTATTACACTTTGCACGTCCGAAAGCTGATGAAATTGTTTCCCGATGCAAAATTCATTTTTATCGTACGCGATTACCGCGATCATTTCCAGTCAATGATGAAGCGTGATTTCGAAGCAACTATCCCGGCACTTATTGGTTGGCGCTGGAAATATTATGTGCGCGATATTGACCGTATCATCAAAAAGAATCCTGAAAAATGCATGTTGATACGTTATGAGGATTTCGTTAACGCGCCAAACGAACATATGAAAAGCATGTGCGCCTTTCTGAAAATCCCTTATACCGATAGTGTTTTTGATTTTTACAAATCACATTCCACAGCCCGGCTTCTCCACAGTGAAGAGGTGAAAAAAAACCATATGAGCCTGATCAAGCCTGTTAATAAATCCCGGATCGGTTTGTGGAAAAAAGACCTTAGTGCTCAACAAATCAAATCGCTGGAATGCTCAGTAGGCAAATGGGGCGAAAAATACGGGTACGCCAATTCCGGGCGCATTGGCATCATTACCTGCCTAAAAATCCTGCCCATAATAATTTACGGAAAGCTGATGTATTTTATGATCCGCACTGGCGACAGCCTGCCCTGGAAATGCCAAATGCGCCTATTAAAAAGCCTTCAGTTCTTTTTAAATTTCTATAACAAACATTTGAAAAAATAAGGCGCCATCAGGATTTGTTCATCCTGCGCACCATGTTGATGTGCTTCCTGCTGTAAACCCTCCTTAGCCATACCGGAAGGATTAAAGCGCCAATAAACAAATAGGGATAATAGCTCATCAGGCGCCAAAGCAGTGCGAGTGCCGCAGAAGCTCCGGCCGGGATGAACTCTCCAAGAAAATCAGAGAAAATGAGTTCGGCAATGCCACTGCCGCCCGGTGTGGGACTGATCAGCATAATTACCCACATTATCAACTGTTTTGCATAAATCAG
This sequence comes from Bacteroidales bacterium, assembly GCA_963662905.2. Taxonomy (GTDB): domain Bacteria; phylum Bacteroidota; class Bacteroidia; order Bacteroidales; family WRLA01. Next base: position 744,456 of record CAXXFD010000001.1, read on the forward strand.
GAAATGCTGGCCAACAGGTGTTACGGTCATAATCAGGAAATTCACCACCCAAAAACGTGCAGTCCAGCTAAAGAATGTGGCCAGATAAGCTTTCAACCAAAAAGAAAACGGCTTACCTTTCAGCTCTTTTGATGTGGTTATAATTTCATCTCCGGTTTCTCCGGCCTTCTGGCGCCATTTTCTTAAAAAGGGCATCTTAAAAATCCACAGCAATATCCATTTTAATCCCCGCGGCCTAAAAAAGATCCCGTAGCTGATAATCGTAATCAGAACAAGAATAAAGGCGTAGCCAATAAGGAAAATACCCAGCGCGCCAAATTCTGTATTAAAAAGGTGAAAGCTTCTGTTGGCATCAAATAAAACAGATGTTCCTGCCAACAGAAATACTATGGGCACCATGGTCACATAAAAAAGTTCATCGAGAAAAGCTGTAATCAGCACAATTGCGGTAGCCCGTCCGGTTTTGATGCCTTCGCGGGCCACGATAAACATAGCTACAGCCGAACCCCCAACAATGGATGGCGTAACCGAAGAGGCAAATTCCCAAAGCATAATGACATCAAAGGAACGCCGCCAGCTCAATTGCTTGTCGGTAAGCAGCCGGATGCGGTACATATAACCCAAATCACGCACGGCCATCATCAGCAAAGCAACAAAAAGCCAAAGAAAACTGTATGGAGTCCAACGGATGTTTTCCAGGGTTTTGCTGTCGAAACTATCGACAAACATCCAGCTTGCCACGCCCAAGCCAATTAGGATGGGCCAAATGATCCGTTTAAAACTGAATATTGAGAGTATTCGCCGGCGTTCTCTCGACATATCTATCTATTTGATCGGCAAATTTAAGATTATGCACAACAAACAAAAAAATATTTTTAGACGCCCGTATATTAAGTGCTCCTCCAAATAAGCAGCCATTAAAAGCTGCTGCAATATCTAATAAATAATTTTGGCTGTATTCTAAATAACGGATGATTGTTAAGATTATAAGTTTTATTCAAAAAACTTACAGATTTCTCAGTCGGCAATTCCTTTCAGGCATAAACCTCCATCGAAATGACCATCTTACCGGTTATTTCGACTAAAACACAAAGCAAAGCGGAGTGTTGCCGGGAGAAATCTAAACTGCCTTATAAACTTATGTAAATAAGTCATTTCTATATGAGACGGGTCTTGATGTTCTTTGATTATCTGATCCATTGGTAATTGCGCTGTGAATCAACCAATATTTAGATAACAGCCACTATTTTATGCAAATTATAGAATTGATCTGTCCTTAGGATTTACTGCGCTCCAAAACCCTATTTCTTCACATCCCGTGCCAGTTTCCTGATGGCAACCCACTCTTTAAGTTTGTCGCGGGAGTCGGCTGCGGGATAGCCCAATACGGTTTGTCCGGCCTTTACATCATTCATTACACCCGAACCGGCTGCAACAATTGCGCCTGACTCAATAGTTGTGTGGTCTTTGATGCTGGCACTGCCACCGATAATCACGCCATCGCCAAGGGTAACCGACCCGGCCAGACCGCTATTCCCGGCCATAATGCAGGAACGCCCCAAAACACAATTGTGGGCAATCTGCACCAGATTGTCAATTTTACAGCCATCGCCTACAATGGTGGAGCTGAATTTGCCGCGGTCCACACATGAGTTGGCGCCAATTTCTACGCCATTGCCAATAACAACATTCCCGATTTGCGGGATTTTCACCAGGCCACGGCCATCTTCTGCCGGACGGAACCCAAATCCATCGGCTCCAATACTGGCATTGGGATGGAAAATGCAATAGCTGCCAATTTGTGTGCGCTCGCGAATGATCACGCCCGACCAGATGATGTTCATCGCGCCAATTACGGTATCATCAAGGATAGTAACATTGGGATAAATTCTTGTTCCATCGCCAATTACCACATTTTTTCCGATGTACGTTCCTGCGCCGATTTTGCAGCCCTGCCCGATTTTTGCACTTTCGTGGATGATGGCTCTTGGATCTATATCGCTTTCAAATTCAGGTAGTCCGGGATCAAAAAGTTCCAGGATTTTGGCCATGGCCAGATCGGCATTGGGCACACGGATCAAAGCCCGGCCTTCGCCTGCTTCAAGAGTGAGTTTGGCATCAATCACCGCAGCACCCGCTTTGGACTGCTCCCAAAGTTTCAGGTATTTTCGGTTTCCGATAAAGCTGATATGGTGTTTTTCTGCACGTTCGAGTTGTTCCGGACCTTCAAAGAGCTGATCCGTTTTTCCAACAATCTCGCCACCAAGATGCTGGTTGATTTCTTTTATTGATAGTTTCTTCATAATCCTTTTGTTTTGGCAAATCAAGGTATAAAAGTACGAAAAGCATAAAATAATTTACTCCGTCCTGCGCTTTGCCCCTCATATTTTGTTCTTTTTGATATGCAAAACAGCTTTACAGGAAAAAGGACTTACTTTTCGAGCTGAATTCCTTTTCGTTTGAGCAATTCTTTGATTTGTGGCAATGAAGCCCTTGCTGCCTCTATTCCCAGTTCGTACAGCTTCTTATTGTCTTTACTGCTCATAAGCGGAAGTCCCTTCAAATCAGGGCTAATCACAATATCAGCATCTTTACTGTTGTATTCGCTCATATTGTGCGCAGCAACCGTATAAGCTCTTTGATAAACCTGTTTGCGGTTTTTCATTTCCGGCACCGTATCAAAATCCATAATACGCACAGCAATAATAACTTTTGGGTTGTATTCCTTCGCGATATTGGCCGGAACGCAATCCAGCACCCCCCCATCAACGAAGGTTGTACCGTACATTTTGACCGGTTCGAATATACCCGGAATGGCACAGGAAGCATTTACCGAAGGCGCAAGTGGGCCCGCTTTCAAGGCCACTGTTTTTCCCTTTTCAATATCGGTGGTAACCGCAACAAACGGGATTCTTGTATCCTCGATTTCAGTAATATCAATATTTTTATTGATATAGGATTGTAAACGTTTTCCGGAGACAAAACCTTCGGTGGAACGTAAAAGCGAAAAATCGAATACATCCCGCGCTTTGGTTGATCCTACCAGCCCCACCAGCGAATCAATATGCGGTTTGCTTGCGTAAAGTGCTCCAACCAGGCTGCCGGCCGATGTTCCTATGATTAAATCAATGGGAATTCCTTCGTCTTCAAGGATTTTAATGACGCCCACATGGGCCATCCCGTGAAAAGCCCCGCCACCCAGCACCAATGCCACATTTGGTTGATTTATTTGCCGCGCAGCAGGCTGTTTCACAGGCGCTTCGATTACCATAAATTTCCGTGCGCATGAAGAAAAGACCAGGCTGAAGGCAAGGGTTGCGGCGATCAATAGTTTAACGGTTCTCATATTCAATTAAGTTTTTGGGAATCAAGGAGTAAATGTACGAAAAGCATCATTTTAAGTCATAAATAAAAAAACCAAATTCACAGTGATTACACTGAGCGCCAGGCTGACCATAATAGCCAGGGAAACCAAATCAGGGCGGCAATTATACTGCCGTGCAAAAACCACACCCAAAATGGCCGATGGCAAAGCCGTTTCGATAACAACAATCTGTCGCATCATCTCTGTAAAATTGCCATTATCAGTCCACCAAATTGCCAGCAAAGGCTTCAAAACCAATTTCATAAGAAGTGCCATGGCAAGAAAAAGGAAAACCTTTTGTCCGGCTTTAAACTCAATAAGCAGTCCGATACTGAAAGTCACCATAAGCAGGTTCGCATTGCCGATCAAGCGAAAGAATTTCAGGAATGTGGCTGAAATTTCGTTTTCATGATCAATTTTCAAAAAAGAAAAAAGAATACCTCCAAGCAATGCGATAAATATGGGTGAAACAAAAAAACGTGCAGCCGAACGCCCGATATCTTTTCGGTTAACCGAAGATTCGCCAAAATACATGGCAATTAAAGGGCCAAAAATAAAAAGCAGGAATCCTACACCAAATTCGCTGGTAACTACAGCTTCTTCCATAGCCATGGGATCATTGTTGAAAACCTGCCGGATCAATGGATAACCCAGCATGGTGGTCATGCCAAAGGCGGAAGCCAGAATCAAGGCTCCGGTTTTGCCACGGTCAAATCCAAGCAGATATGCTGTTAGCCATGCAAGTAGAATAATGGCTATTTCTACAGCACACATAATCAAGGCCATGCGGAGGAAATCAGCATGAAAATCGCTAATGGCCAGTGAGGAAAAAATCAGGGCCGGCAGTGTGACTTTCATCACAATTTTGCTAAACAGCAGGCTGTCGTCTTTTTTCAGAACAGAAATTTTCCTTAGAAATGCAGCAAGGGATATAATCGCCAGCATTACGATTACCCCTTCGAAAAGGCTGTGGCTTGTACTCATGGGTTTGGGTGTTTATGAAGTAAAAATACAAACTTTTCAAGAACTCTGATCTGATTATTTGATCATCAACAAAAAAAACATAGCCCTCATCTGAATTAAAACCACAGCTCAATTCAGCCTTTTATAAAACGTTAAATCGTACAATTCCCTTTATTATTAAATGAGAACCCCCAATGTGCACAAACAAAAGTCCCATTTATTAAGTATTGAAATTCAAACTATTGTATTGGCAATCTTAAAATGTTTAGATCTCAAGGATGTAATTCATAAATTTTGCAAGTGCATCATAAGCCAAAACCGAAAAGCTAGGCTCATATCCCATAGTTTTGTCGTACATATTTGACTGATTAAACCTCTAATTTTTGCTTATGCGCCATTTTTACGCCTTTCTCATTGCCCTGATTTTTGTTGGTTTCTCCCATGCACAAAACAATCCCGATCCAGCTGCTGATCACTCCTGGATACAGATGATGCAGAATCCTTCAGCAGATTATAACGAAATTATTCAAAAGGCCGATGCCTGGTACGAAACGCATCCCAAGGGAAAAGGCTCGGGCTTTAAGGCTTATAAACGCTGGGCATGGAGTGAACGTTTTAATGTTATGCCTGATGGTAAAAGAGCGCCGCACGGGCACAAAACCAAAGAGTTTTACCGCACACATAATTCGCGCTCCCTTGCTGGAAACTGGCAGGAAATGGGCCCTGTGCTTTATCCCGTGAACAATGCTTCCCAGCCTACCGGTCTTGGCAGGCTCAATGCGGTAGCGATCAATCCGGCTAATTCTGAGATTTTATATGCAGGAGCTGCTGCAGGCGGCTTTTGGATAAGCACGGATAATGGTCAAAACTGGCAAACCACAACAGACAATATCCCAAACCTGGGAATTTCGGCCATTGCTGTAAATCCAATTGATCCGCAAATTATCTATATCGGCAGTGGTGATCGGGATGGCAGTGATGCGCCCGGACAGGGCGTTTATAAAAGTACTGATGGTGGTCAAAGCTTCAATCCGGCTCATAATGGTATGGGCAATCTAAAAGTTAACGCTATGATTGTTCACCCAACAAACCCCTATATCGTGCTTGCCGCTACCAGCCAGGGTGTTTATAAAACCACCGATGCAGCAAACAACTGGGCAAGGGTAAGCCCCAACATTCTTAACTATATAGATATTTGCTGGAAAACCGACGATCCTTCTGTGGTTTATACTACAGAAACCGGACGTTTCTATAAATCGTCCAATACTGGTGACAATTGGCTTATGGTTACCGACGACCTGCCTGCTTTCGGCACCGGAAGAGGTAGCATTGGTGTCACTGAGGACGCCCCTGAAATTGTTTATTTCATTATCAGCGACCAAAGTGGAGCCTATAAGGGCACCTGGCGCAGTACTAATGGGGGAACAAGTTTTGAATTCCGTTCCGATACGCCCACAGGTATGTTGTATTATACCTGTGATGGCAGTGGTACAGGCGGTCAAGGATGGTACGACCAGGCTGTGGCTGTGAATCCCAACAATGCCGATGAGCTGGTAATTGGCGGCGTAAACCTCTGGCATTCTATTGATGGCGGAATGAACTGGGAAATTATAGCATGCTGGGAATACAGGCCCCCACTTGGACTTCATGCCGACCACCATGCGCTGAAATGGCATAGCGACGGGCGTTTGTTTTCTGCCAATGATGGCGGGTTGCACTATACCGATAACAATGGGCAGTCCTTCACCGAGATTAGCAGCGGATTGGCCATAGGCCAGGGCTACAGAATTGGCGGTAGCGCACAAGACCCAAATCTGCTCATTACCGGTTTCCAGGATAACGGAACAGCGGTTTTCCGTAATTATGAATGGACAACTGTAATACCCTCGGATGGAATGGAATGCGCCATCGATCCCAATAATGACAGCATCATGTACGGTACTTATATGTACGGCATGATGTACCGCAGCATGGATGGTGGCGAAAACTTTGAAATCATAGGCGGATACAACCAAAACGGCATTACAGAAGGGGGCGCCTGGGTAACACCCTATTTTTTAGATGACAACAATTCGAACAAAGCTCTTGCCGGTTATGTAGATGTTTGGCGCTGTAACGATATGACGGCTGCAACACCGCAATGGGAAAAAATCTCCAATTTCGGACATCCGGGACATATAAAAGTCGAAGTTCTGGTTCAATCATACGCTAAGCCGGAAATGGCATATGCTGCCACTGCCGATTGGAAAGTGTACCGTTGCGACGATATTTTTGCCGCTGATCCTGTTTGGACTCCTTTGGGCAATCCTTTTGGATATTTATGCTACAGCATAGAAACCCACCCGACCAATCCTGATATTGCCTGGGCTACAAGCTACGGCAAAGTATTTAAAACCACCGATCGCGGTCAAAACTGGACACAAACAGCCTCTTCCCCCGAATTGCCTTATGCAGCCTACAGCTCCATCGTTTGCGATATAAGCAAAACAAACAATTCACTTTACCTGGCAACTGATGCCGGCATTTTCTATACCGACGACAATTTAGGCTCCTGGATTGCTTTTGATGCCGGTTTATCGGCCAATGCAATGGTACGTGAACTGGAAATCTTTTATGACGCCAATTCATGCAAAAGCCGCCTGCGGGCCATCACTTACGGGCGCGGTTTATGGCAATCCGACCTTTATGCGGCAGGCGACCTGAATTTTATGGCATTGGTAACCGGGCAGGACATTCCTCAATATGTGGCTCAGGCCGATGAATTTGCTCCCGTATATCGTGTAGGGGTAATCAACAGCAGTTGCGGCGATGCCAATACCATAAACCAGATGAAATTTACGATTGCCGGAACCAATGCCGCCGACATTGAAAGTGCGCAACTATGGTTTACCGGAGCAAATGGAAACTTTTTCACCAATCATTCCTGCGGAAATGCCAGCGTACAATCCGATAGCTTATTGGTATTTGATTTTTCAAAGGAGCTCTCGGCAGACACAAATTATTTCTGGCTGACTTACAGTATTGCCAGTGATGCCGTTCTGAAAAACCACATTGATGCGGAGCTGATTAGTGTTGACATTGAGGGAACAACACACAATTATTTGGGCGGCACTACTGTGGGATGTTCCATGATCTGCGCAAGCATTGCAATAAACAGCGGCAATATAAACCGAGTTGCCCCCGGCCTTGCTGAAGCCCGTCAGTTAAAAACCAAATCGCGCTTTTCAAGCATTTATGATGCTGCTGAACTGACCGGCAAAGGTTTGGAAGGCGGAAGCAGTATTGTTCAGTTGGCATGGTATAAAGCCAATGACCGTCTGCTGCAAACCAACGGATATATGGCGGTTTATGGGCGCAACACCTCCGACAGCACCTTAACAGGAGGAACAGCCTGGACAGAAATCAGCGGAAACGCTCAAAAAATATACGAAAGCAACAGCCAGAAAATGGGCAATAAAACCGGCTGGCAAAAATTCACCCTTGACCAGCCATTTGAATATACGGGATCAAACCTTCAAATCAGCACAGATTGGGACAATTCTTTCGATCCAACCCAGGTTGGATTTCAATGGCTATGCACCGAAGGAACCCAAATTAATATGAGTATTGGCGCAAACTCCTTCGAAAGCCCGGCCACACTTCCCGAAATTGACGGAGGAGGCAGTCTGCGGCCCAATATCAAAATTTACTATATTCCGGTCGAATGCCCTGCCCCTGATGATCTTGCTGCCGATTCCATAGGGACCAATGCAGTTAAAGTGAGTTGGACTGATAATGCAGGCAGTAGCACCTTCGAGATCGAATACGGCCTTTCAGGCTTTATTCCGGGCAGTGGCGTACTCCTTCAAAATCAAAGCAATCCGGCCATAATCAGTGGTTTGGATGCTGCAACCGAATATGATTTTTACGTACGCACCGAATGCGAAGATACTGTAAGTGGTATCGCCGGGCCGCTTAAAATCACAACCAACTGCGAGATCATCAGTAGCTTCCCATGGACTGAAGGTTTTGAAAATTTTGAAACGGACTTCCCCTGTTGGAGTGTCATGAAAAATACCGAAGCCCAGGGCGGAATAAACGGAAACGGTTTGGCGGCAGCGAACCCTGTAAACGGAACCTGCTGGTATGTAAACACCTATGCTTCTTATGTGCATCAGGGTTTAAAATCGGCCAGCATCAGCAATTATACCACCGGCTACAGCTGGCTCATCAGTCCCTACATTCAACTGCCTGCAACAGAAACCAGCCTTTTGCGCTACTGGATGTATTTTTATGCCGGGGGCACCTACGATACCAAACTGTATATCATGGTCGAATACAATGGAAGCTGGCAGCAAATCGCTTTGCACGATAATGGCTATAATCCGTATAGCTCCGAAGTTGAAAACAGCCTGGCTGATTATGCCGGAAAAGAAATCCGCATTGCCTTTGTATATCCGCAGGTAACATCTGCTTATCCGCTTTCCATTGATGATGTTGCCATTGTCACGGATCCTGCATCAATAACAAGCTGGATCGGAAATGCTGATTCCGACTGGCAAAATGCGGCCAACTGGAGCAATGGCGTTCCCGATGCAGGCAAACACGCACGCATCGATACAGAAAACCATCAGCCCGTTATCAATCAACAGGCCAATGATCCGGCAGAATGTGCATCGATTGAAATTGAAGCAGGAAGCACGCTGGAACTGGCTGCCGGTGCGGCGCTGAGCATCCAGGGCAATCTGGAAATTACAGGAAATATGATGGTCCGCAATAATGCAAGCCTTATTGTTGATGGTGAAATACAAGGCAGTATGAACATTTACCGTAACCTACAAACGGCCGACCGTTACCATTTCCTGGCCAGTCCGGTGAACAATATTTTAACGGGAGATATTTTTGATCCTTCTCTGTACCAAAATATCTGGCTGCGCCAATACGACGAACCAAGCGGAAGCTGGAACAACCTCAACACCGCTTCGCCCCTCCAATCCGGTAAAGGTTATTCCTATTATATGGATGTTGCTGCTGCAGAAGCCGTATTTATCGGCCAGCCATTTAATAATACGGTTTCCAATATTGTGCTGAGCAATCAGGGTACAATAGCCACAGGCCCGCCTTTGCATGGCGAAAACTATAACGGATGGAACCTGCTGGGCAACCCTTATCCCGCTGCACTTGATGCGAACTCAGGCGATTGGCAGCGACAAAATGTGAACAACGAAATACAGGTTTGGGATGCCGCATCAGGGCAATACAAATTCTGGGCGAACGGTGCTGGTACGCTGAGCAATGGCATTATTCCTCCGCAGCAGGCATTCTTTGTGAAAGCCACCGATGAAAATGCCCACATCAGTATTCCGCGTGAGGCCAGGGTGCACAATGGCCAGGGTTTTTACAAAAGCAGTGGCCAATTGTTTGAACTGCACATAAGCAGCGATGATTGCCCTTACGATGATCATTTCTTCCTGCGCTTAGCCACTGGTTGCAGTGAAGCCTTTGATGCAGAATGGGATGCACATAAACTGGCGGGAGAACTCAATGCGCCCATGCTGTACGCTTTAAGCGCTGAAGGCTGGCGATTGAGCGTGCAAACCTTATCTGAAGATAAACTGCAAAAAGAATACCCTCTTTACTTTCATGCCGGACTTAATGGACAATATGTTTTAAGCCTGGCAAATGCAGCAAAAACTGCAGAAGCAGTCTGGTTGATCGATCATCAAAGCGGGCAGCAGCACAAGCTGAGCAATAGCCCGTATCCATTTGATGCACAGGAAAATGATGATGAAAAGCGTTTCAGCCTGCTTTTTGAAAGCAACAGCATGGATAAATTACAGGATCAAAACTGGAATGCTTACAGCGTGGGAGGAAAATTGCACATAGCACTGCCCGAAAATGTGGAAGGCAAGCTCCGGTTATATAATGCCAGCGGCCTGTTGGTATGGCAGCATAAAATCACAGAAAATAATATGCTTGTGAACACAAAGCACCTGAGCCAAGGGGTTTATCTGCTGCTGTGGCAATACACGGAAGGACAGCAAAGTATCAAAATATCATTGTAGCTTTTCGCCTGTTTCGTTAACGCCTGATTCGTAAAAAATGCCTTGAAAACACAGCGGACAGCACAAAAACCAAAAGCACAAAAAAATGAATTAACAAACTGGAATATAATGATTTATAATATAATCACCTAAGCTCTGCAAAAGCATGAAACGCTAATAGGTAAATAGGCTGTTGTGCGGTCATTTCCGGGCGAAGGCAGCGTGCCTAATAAGGATACATTTGTTTGGGAAATAGAGGAAACAAACCACATTCCCCATCACAGCAAAATTGAATAAACCATAAAAACATGTATGCAATATGAAAACTAATTACGCAAGAAAACAATTATTAAAAAGCTTCCTGATGCTGATTTTTGCAGGAGTTTTTATTTCCGGGCTTAATGCTCAGGTTAGTGGAGATTTTCGCTCCAAAAATTCAGGTGATTATCACGACAGTAATAACTGGGAAACATACAATGGCACCACATGGGGAAATGCTGGTACTGCTCCTGGTTCAACCAACAATGTTACTATCCAAGCTACACATGAAATGACTTTGGATAACGCACCTGCACAACAGTATTGCAAAAACCTGACTATTGAAGCCACTGGAAAACTCTCCACTTCTGTATCAGGTATATACCTGTATAGCTATGGTGATTTACAAATAAACGGTACTTTGGGAGCTGCCAGTGGCACTGATCATACATACATTTACCAACTTGCTTCTTGTACAATAAGTGGTTCCGGAACAATACGGTTTGCTACACTTCAAATTGGTGCTGCAATAAATGTGATTATTGATACTGATGTAACCTTAATTAGTACAGGATTATATACTTACCAGAGCGGAAATGTTACTATTACTCAAAACAAACATTATACGGGAAGCCTATATAATTATGAATCTGACCCTTGTACAGTATCACTTACAATTAAAGGAAAAGTTTCTACTTCATCTATAACTGGCTATGGAACAGCAGATAACCAAGCAGATTTGATTATTTTCTCCGATGAAAACGGAACCGGCCAATTACTTCATAATGCCTTATCAGGCACACACGCCACCCTCCAACGCTACATCGCCGGTCATGGAGATGCTACGGGTGCAAGTAAAGCTGGATGGCACCTTTTTGCAAGTCCTGTAGATGATTTTGATTGGAGCGGAACTGCATGGAATCCTGCGACCAGCGGCAATAAAGACGACCTTTTTGGCTGGGATGAGGTCAATTATGAATGGTCGAACGGACGCGACTGGGCTACAAAATCCTTTGAAAAGGAAAAAGGCTATCTGGTGGCTTATCAAACTACAACAACACAGCAAGTATCCGGCACGATGAATGTAAGCGATGTTAGTGTCGATCTGACATACACCTCAGGTCAGGGCGAGGGCTGGAACCTTTTGGGCAACCCATTCACTTGTGCTTTGGATTGGGATGGTTTTACCATTCCCACAGGTGTAGATCCAACAGTTTATGTATATGATGATGATGATGATGACAGCCCGCAATATATTAGTTATAACAAAAACACATTTGCTGGTGGACTTACTGATGGCATCATTCCTGTTACTAACGGATTTTTTGTAAAAGCTACACAGGCAAATGTATCATTTACGATCCCAAAAGATGCACGTACATTAAGCCCCACCACCAACTTTTATAAATCTCAAAATGAGAATGTACTTAAACTCCAACTAAGTAATGGCACAAATACAAACCAAACTACTTTCTGCCTGATTGATGGGGCTACCTCTGCCTTTGACAATGCCTATGACGCATACAATATAAGTAGCCTGGCCAATGTGCCCGAAGTATATTTCATCGGTAGCGACGGTGTGGAAATTGACGTTTTTGCCTCTAATGAAATCCAGGCTGATATTGCGCTGGACATTCCTACAGAAGGTTTATACAGCCTTTCTTTCGAAGGTGCAAACAGCTTTGAAGAAGAACTCTATATTACTGACCTGAAAACAAATGTTCAGTATGAAATAACAGAGGCTTATGTGCATGAATTTACTGCATCGCCAAATGATGAAACCATCCGTTTCAAGCTGACCGCAAAAGCAGCTACAGGCATCCCCGAGCAAGCTGCTCAAAAACTGGATGTACTCTATAACGGACAGGAATTGATTTTCGGACAAACGCCTGATATTGCTACACTTGAGGTGTTTGACCTGAGTGGGCGCAAAATCCATACGCAACAAATACAGGGGCAAAACCGCATTGCGCTGAAGCTTCCCAATGGCGTTTATATTGTGCGTCTTTATGATACGGAAGGAAATTTCAAATCATCCAAAATAAACAGCACCCGATAAAGAGGGGCACAGAAATCCAAAGGGACGCCATTTCAACACAAAAAGCTCTTTCTCCTGGTTGAATGTACTGGTTAATAAAGGCGTCCCTTTTCTTTAATTAAAGATTAACCCAAAACACGAAATAATGAAAGCAATAAAGATACTTTTTACCGGCCTGATGATCGCAATTTCCTGCAGCCTTTTTGCACAGCCACATGTTCCTGACCAGCATGGCAGCACAGAGGATCAAACACCCGGCGGGGGCGGAGGAGCTCCTGTTGGAAGTGGAATTGCCTTATTGCTGACAGCAGCAGGGGCTTATGGTCTTAAAAAGTGGAAGCAAACAAAAGACGCTAAATAGTGCTTGTCCATAATGTCCGATCTCAGCGTTATTTCTTTTGCTGGAAACAGTCATCCCGTACAGACGGGACTCCTCGTTTCCAGCAAAAGAAATGCCTCGACCTCGAACATTCTGAATCAAGCACAGTACTTTATAGACAGACACTAAATAGAGTTCGTCTATAATGTCTCGCGAAGCTTCGGGATTATTTCTTCCGAAAGCTTTCGGAATTGGAAACAGTCATCCAGTATGTACGGGACTCCTTATTTTCAATACCAAGAATGCACTTCGACTACGCTCAGCACATCGCCTCGACCTCGAACATTCTGAACCAGACACCCGACTCTATAGACAGAAACTAAATAATTATCAATAATGAGAAAGCTACTTACAGTACTGATCATACTTTTTGTTATCGTCCATCATGCCGGAGCATCTGAACCTCCTCCACCACCTCCGGATCATGGCAGCAGTGATAATCAACCACCCGGAGGTGGTGCGCCAATTGATGGCGGTATGCTGATACTTTTATCGTTGGGAAGTATTTATGCCTGGAAAAAGAGCACATCAGACAAAAACTGATGCTGTTTCCTACTCAATAGTTTGAAGGTTTTAAATTTGGTTTGCAAACTCCCTCCGGAGCAAAATTTTCCGGCAGGGAGTTTTCTATTAAGATTTCACAAAGAAATTTTTTCAGCCTCAGTTATTTTATGCATTTAAATCCTCTTTATCCAGGTTTGCCAGGAAAACTCTTGGGCTCAGTCCGGTACTTTTTTTGAAAGCAGCCCGGAAAGGGGAAATACTGGCAAAACCGCATGTTAAAGCGATCTCTTCAATAGTAAAACTCCCTTTTTTCTTTTTGGATGCGATTCGGATAAACTCATTGATCCGCAATTTATTGATATAGCTGTTAAATCCACCGTAATTCTGATTGATGCATTGGCTCAGGTAGGTGCGGTTCGTGCCAATGCTACGACCCAGTTTTTCCAGGTTTAAAGCCGGATCCAGAAAAAGCTTTTTTGACCGCATCTGGCGTTTTAGTTCTTTGTGGATCCACTCCAGGTTGGTATTATCCTCAACAACCAGTTCGTTGATACTTGCTTCAGCAGCTTCCTGAAGCTCAATTTCGACCACTGCATCAGCAGCTTGTGTAATGTTTTCCCTGCTGGTGGATGATATTTCGTCCGCTTGCTGTTCCATATGAGCTTCTTTAAGGCTTTTTTGGGTAAGCAGTGCATTCTGCCTTTTTACCTTTTTGTATTGCACAAACACCCAAATCAGGAAGCCTAGCAAAACAATGCTAAATGCAATAAAGAATTGACGGATGATACGTAAGCGTTCCGTCCTCAGGACAGCTTTTTCATTTTCATATTTTTGTGTCAGCTCTACAATTTTCCTACTATTGTCCTGGTTAAAAAGCTTTTCCTTGATTTCATCGGCTTTCAGGTAATAGCTTAAAGCTGTTGCAGAATCGCCTTTGGTCATATATAGCGTTGAGAGGTTTTGATAAACCTGTGAAATACGGCTTTCGGAACCATGTTGCTTTGAATAGTCCAGGGCCTGATGGGCAAAATAAAGTGCTGAATCAAAATCATTTTTTTCTCTAAAGAGCGATACCATGTTTATGCATGCCAAAGACATCAGGTAATTATCTGATTTATCTGTATTATTAATTATTTTTTTCTGCAATTCAATAGCCTTATCAAAATCTCTTTTTCCGGCATAAAGAACAGATAGGTTATTGTAAGCATACCTGAGTGCCCGCAAATTTCCAGATTCCTGAGCCAGCCGGCATGCTTCATTCGTCAGCGCAATAGCCTTGACGGTATCACCTGATCGGGTATAGGACGAGCCCATATTGACCAATATGCTCGATTCCATTTGCACATCTCCAATCTCCTTTGCTATACCAAGAGCTTTCTGAAAGGTTTCCACTGCCTTTTCATAAGATGCTTCATAATTATAAATGGATGCAATATTGGTTAGTGTCCTGGCATAGTAATTTTTGTTTCCTGTTTTTTCGAAAATTCGTACTGCATTCCAGTAAAAATCAATACTAAGCGGATAATCGCCCTTTTCATGATAAGCATTACCCAAAGTCATCAGGCTGTATGCTTCAGCTGAAGAAAACCCATTTTTCCTGCTCAACTCCAATGCCCGGTTTGCGAAATCTATTATCTCGTCGGTTCCATTACTGAGCTTTGGGTTTGCAAGGCTATGCAGCGCAGCAATACGAAGACTGTCAGATGGAGCTTGTGCAGAAGCATTGAGGAGCGAATCGCGCAAAGGGATATCCTGTCCGCTAACCGGCAGGATTCCAATTAAAAGCAGGAGCAATATACCGATCAAGCCCTTATAACTTTCTGATTTATTTCGATTGTGCATAAAACAAAATATCTGTGCTGAAACCACAAAGTTAAACACATAATAACTCCATAGTGTTATCAGGCTTTAAAAAAATTCATCTCGTCCACATATTCCGCAACCTTGGGCGGCATGAAATGATTTGGGTTGTGGCCGTTTTTTATTGCTTTTCGGATGAAGCTGGAAGAAATTTCTATTTGGGGAGCCTGTACTATGCGCACGGATGGGTGCGTGGCATAATCGCCACCATCATAGCCCGGGCGTGCATAAACCAATAATTTATACTGCTTCAGGATTTCTTCGGGGTTTTTCCATTTATTGAAATACTGGAGATTATCGCCGCCAACCACAAGATAAAAATTGCGTTCCGGGAATTTCTCGCTGATATAAGCCAGGGTATTGATGGTAAAATTGGGTTTTGGCAAACGGAATTCGATGTCGGAAGCCCGGAAACGCGGATCATCGTCAATGGCCAGGCGCACCATTTCGAGGCGGTCGGCATCCGGCAGAAGATTCGCGCGTTCTTTCAAGGGGTTTTGCGGCGTGACCACAAACCAAAGATCGTCCACTTCGGTAAATTCCACCAAAAAATTGGCAATGGCCATATGGCCGATGTGCACAGGATTAAAGGAACCAAAAAACAGGGCGGTATTTTTTTTGATGGCTGCCATTAGTTCTCAAGAAATGTTTTCAGGGCGCGGAAAGCTTCTTCCACAGCCACATCCAGCCGGTCGTTAATAATGCGCAAATCAAATTGCCCGGCAAAGCTGATTTCGTATTCCGCTTTTTCAAGACGTTTCAAAATCGTCGCTTCATCATCGGTAGAGCGGCCACGAAGGCGATTGCCCAGTTCTTCGACCGAAGGAGGCATCACAAAAACAGCCAGCGCCTGATCGCCAAAATGCTTTTTGATGTTGATCCCGCCTTTGACATCCACATCAAAGATTACCGCTTTGCCTTCGCCCCAGATTCGCTCAACTTCGCTTTTGAGTGTACCGTAAAAATTATTCTCATACACCTCTTCCCACTCCAAAAAATCATTTTTGGCAATCCTTTTCCGGAACTCATCAACATTAAGAAAATAATAATCCTTTCCGTGTGTTTCGCCTTTGCGTGCATTGCGGCTGCATGCAGAAACAGAAAAACTCAGTTGGGGAAAACGCAGCAGCATTTCCTTAACGATGGTTGTTTTGCCCGCGCCACTCGGCGCCGAAAAGATAACAACTTTGTTTCCGCTCATAATACGTTCAGTACCTGTTCTTTAATTTTTTCAAGTTCGTCTTTCATCATCACCACAAAACGCTGAATATTGGCATCGCTGGCCTTGGCGCCAAGGGTATTGATTTCGCGCCCCATTTCCTGACTGATAAAATTCAGTTTTTTCCCATTGGGCGAAGCTTCCTCCATGGTTTCAATAAAATAGGAACAATGCTTGCGCAAACGGGTTTTTTCTTCGGTGATATCGAGTTTTTCGAGATAAAAAATGATTTCCTGCTCGAAACGGTTTTCATCTATATTTACTTCTTCCGATACCTCGTTGATATGGCGGCGGATGCGTTCGCGCACATTTTTGATGCGCTCTTTTTCGTGCTTTTCAATTTCGCTCAGATAATCAAGGATCAAAGCCGTACGCTTGCGGAAATCGGCATCGAGGCTGCTGCCCTCTTCAATACGGAAATCATCCAGGTTTTTAATGGCATGATTTACCTCAACAAAAAGGCGCTTCCATTCGTCTTCGCCAATTTCGATGATTTCGTTTTTCAGCACATCAGGCATGCGCGAAAGTATTGAAAGGTAATCACTTTCTGCTTTTTGATTGATTTCCTTTGCCAGGCTTTCGAGTTCGCGGTGATATCGTTTTGCCAGCTCCTGATTGATGCTGTAATTTCCGAAATCGTCCATAGCTTCGATAAAAATGGCAAAATCGATTTTGCCGCGGTGCAGTTCTGTGGCCAGCAGGGAGCGTATCTGCATTTCCTTTTCTTTGTACACACCGGGCAGGCGCATGTTGAGGTCGAGTTGCTTGCTGTTGAGCGAACGGATCTCGAGCGTGATTTTCTTATCGGGCAGTACGGCCTGGCATTTGCCAAAACCTGTCATTGATTTAATCATCCTATTCGTTTTGAGGCCACAAAGATAAGAAAAGAGGTGGTGAATTGTAAAAGGGCGATTCCTGAATTTAATTATAGCTCAAAAACTCTATAATTCATGTTCTTAAAAAAATTCCCCCATTTTTACTAAAACACTTGCATTTTCAAAAAAAGCTATATAGATTTGTCCCTGTAATTCGATTAGTTATTTCAAGAAATTGCTTAACCGGACAAAACAAATGATCCAAAAACCCTCAGAAAATACAGGTATTTGTTGCACAAAACGCCATTTTTGGCCTGTTACTGTACAAATTTCAGTAAATGGGGGGGGGATTCAGAAATATGGAGAAAGCTGACACACCCTCCTTAAATAAGCTTCCAGAGCAATATAAAGCGTTCAACAATTCATCCTAAGTAATAATATTTTTAATATCAACAGTAATGAAAAACCAACTAGTATTTATAATTATACTATTTATTTTAATTGCAACTTCTTGTCACAAAAGCACGGATCAACCTTGTGGTGAGTGTAATAATAAGCCCAATAAGAAAAACATATCAATATGTTTGGAAGATATTAATATTTCTTCCTTGTTTGAATGTTGGGAATTCAAATCAATTAACCTAACATATAAAACACTAGACTCTATATCATTTCTGGATTTATCAAATTTCATTAATGATATAACAAAGAACAATGAATCTCTTTATTCATTTGTTCTTTATACAAAAAAACACTTTAAAACAGATCAGTTAATTAAAGCTCCTGACTTAATTGGGATTAGCTGCTTTTATCAAAATGACAATAAATTACACCATTCCCTATATAAACGGGTAAACAATGGTTTTCAAAAAGATCAGCAGTTTGATTGCGAAGTAAGTGGCATATTATCTAATGATCTAAATTCTATTGCTATTAATCAATTTGATTCTATTCAATACCCAAGCAGATCCTGGATCTTAATCTTCTCTGAGAAACAAAAAGTTATTAATATAAAAAATTCAAAACACGAGCTTTCAAGAAAATTAATTCTCTCATCAGAGAAAAGTACCTATCAAGCGCCCCCTAATGATTGTGAACCCCCATGTATAGATGGTGGTGAAAATCCGTGCCATCTATCACCTCTTTATGGTTCAACTTGCAATGGACAAGGAGAGGAACCTTGTCTCGGTCATAGTGTAGAACAAGCTTGTATTGAAAACTCAATTAGCTTCGACCAAACAACATTTAACTACCCTCTTCAAAGACAATTACGAGATAATTACTTAATTAACTCACAAACTGGACAAACCCTTATTGAAGACTACTATCTTATGAGCGAATATTTCCATGATAAGCTTTCTGCTTCCATTGCTTTTGAAACTGCACTTGTTCTTTATGATGTAAATCAAATCATCCCATTAATTCTACAGGAGGATACGGTAACTATCACAATTGATTCGACTTTTGCCGAAAATATAAAAACGCTAATTGACTCTTATATATCTATTTGTGATTCTGATGTGATCCGATCGAAACTTGTCAACTACAAACTGACTGTAGATAGCAATATAGGAAAGACTGGACAAGAAGTACAACTGTAAACTAATATACCCACTCCAAACTTTAGCCATATTAAATGGAGGGGGTACTAATATCAGAAATTTACTTCTTCTTCAACTCTACTGTGAAGTGCCTCTTAATCGGAGATTTGTAAGTGATTTCGTAGCCGCTGGTAATTTCATTTCTGCGGTCCAAAACATTTTTAAGCGCGGCAGCAATGACGTCCATATGGTTATTGGTATATCCCCTGCAGGGAATTGGCAGGCGAAGCAGTTACAGGTCAGGATAGCGGTTTTCGCGGGTTTCCGGATCGCGGTCGGCAAGCAAAGTGCCTATTTCCACGCCGCGAATACCTGCTTCCATATATATTCAATGGCAAGCGTTTGTGCCACAAAATCTTCTTTGGGCAGTTGCGGAAGGACATTTTTAGCAATTCCAAAAACGGGGCATGGACGAGCCGCAAGGAATCAGCGCATCGGAAGCCGTGGTATATCCCAACCCGGGCGGGCAGCGGTTTAAGGTAAAACTGGCCATGCAGCACCAAAACGCCTTGCTGGAAATGTTCAGCATGAACGGCAAATTGGTTTTGCGCAAAGAAATAAAGCAGCAGCAAACGGAAATAAATACCCAAACTTTGCCGCAAGGCTGCTATACCTACCGCATTACAGCGGAAGGCAAAAAAATTGCCGGTGGGAAATGGGTGAAGGAGTAAGAAATCTTTTTTAAAAAAACATCTCTAAAAGTCTTAAATTTTGGAGATGTTTTTTCGAGAAACCAATCTGGTTTACGCCTTCCTGATCTCAATTATCTTTTCCAAAAACAGCATATAATTTTGAAAATTGGTTATCTGGAAAAAAATAAATCACTATTTCTATAATATTTATACTTTTTCTTGCGTTTTCAAAAAATGCTATATAAGTTTGCCTACCAAACTTATTTTAATATTTTAATTTATTGCTTAACCTGATAAATATAATGAACCCAAAACCCTCAGAAAATACAGGTATTTGTTGCACAAAACACCATTTTTGCCCTGTTACTGTACAAATTTCAGTAAATGGGGGGGGGATTCAGAAATATGGAGAAAGCCGGCACACCCTCCTTAAATTAATTTCCAGAGCAATATGACAAAAGATTATTTTTTATTTTCAAAACCAATTTTATTGAACAGATGAAAAAATTATATATTATGATGGCCGTTGTAGCCATTGCCTTTAGCTCATGTAAAAAAGACGATAATGAAGCCCCGGCAGCAAATACAACAAAAGACCCGATTGCAGAAAAACTGCTCGATTTTAAACAAACAATACAATCCCAAAACAAAGAAGCCGTTCTTTACACTATGGAAGATGCAGAATGGCATTTGGAAGGGCTGCTCAATTATGAAGAAGCCAATAACGAGCACAACTGGTACGGACTGGAATTTGAAAAACGGACTTTTGAAGTGCCTGTAAGCAACGGCCAGATCAGCAGCAGCAATTTGAATTTGGCTTATGAAAGCTTTTTGGCGGAAATCAACAGCCTGCTCGATGAAGATGAAAACTTCCGCAGCGATATGGTGAATATTGAAATTGAAGAAAACCAAATGAAAGATGGTACAGCTACAATTGGCATGACTTATGGTTTTGGGTCAATTATTGCGATACCAAATTATAATCCTTTTGAGCCAGATGAATACTGGGTTTGGGGCGACCCCGATGGATATGGCACCGGAGGATGGTGTGGCCTAGACACAAATTTATCAACAGATTATGCGAATGATCGCTTGCAGGATAAAATTAACAATCCTACTACAACAAGCCAACCCGGCTATTATACAAATGTTACTACTATCACACGAGACGCGGGTTATTATATAGAGGATCCAAACCACCCCAACCCTAGCAGACCTTATATAATCTTTTATGATGAAAACGCGGATTGGGAAGAGTGCCTTCCTTCAACAGAGTTGAATTATTATTTATCCAAGTTTGATTATATCAAACAAGATGTTCAACCTCTTAATAAAACATTTGCATCTGTACAGATAGTCGCGCATCTTCTAACAGGTACAAAGGGAACTATACTGCAACATGTATATTATCTTTCATTTGGAATATTCCATCCGGGCAGTGGTGGTGGAACAGATTAATTATTACGGGCTGCCTGAACAAAAGGATGGGCAGCCCATGTTTTCTCATTAACATTTCCTATTAAATACACAGAAATGCTCAAACAAAGAATAAAACCTTTTTATATATCTGTTCTGTATATGGCGCTGACTTTCTTTATTAACAGCGCAGTGGCTCAGCAAAGCTTTTTTAAAACCTTTAACTCTGAATATACAATAGATGTGAATCAGATTATTCAGGCTGATGATGATTCGTTTCTATTGTTACAGAATGAAGAAGACAGACAAAAAAACATATATTATGGCAACATCCTTCAATTTAATGCCTCTGGAAATCTCATTAATCTAAAAAGCTTTAATGGCCCTGATGGCGGAAAGACACATTGTATATCATCTTACAAACCAGACCAATATTTACTTTGTGGGTCAAAAGACAGCCTCACACTAAAGGGTCGGTTCCAAACAAGATATATTAGCATTATCAATAACAATCTCCAGGAGATTTACACATATAACTTTCCTCCTCAGCGAGATACCTCAAGTGCCCTGAAACAAATAAAGGTAATTTCAGATAGTGTTGTTCTGGTACTTGAAAACTACAAAAACATTATTCCTCCTGTTCGTCCAAAATTCAGGATATGGAAAATAAACCTATATAAGGGCATTACAAAAGTCTATGACCCAAACCTGTTTTCTTTTTCAGCTTTTGATTTATTATTTGACCAAAGAACTAATCAAATTATTATTAGTTATATGGGCGACTTTATAAATGATGAACGGGAAGCCTTAGCAAAGTTGCTGATTCTTGACTCATGCTTAAATTATATTGACTGCATTGCCGCGCCTGATTTTATGTTGTCATATACATATTTCAATAAATTCAAAGAGGATAGCTACTTAATATCAAGTTTGGGACATATATTTAGCAAAAACCTCTATGAAGCAATCTATTTATATGAAATGAGCTATTTGCATGATTCTTTGAATGCAACTTATATTTACCCGGATCATCCAATAGATACAATCGTTTATCCTTTTTTCTTAAATCCATTGACAGCTAATGAAAATAAAATCGCAGTGGGGGTCAACTATAATATTCAGCCAGCGGTTGGTCTCTGGCAAAAAATGCCAGCATGGGTGCAGTTGAATTTTCTTGATCCGGAATTAAACCTCACAAAGCAGGTCTATTATGGTGATGGTCAAAAAATCTATTTTGGAATGGATATTCAACCCACATCGGATGATGGGTATATTATTTGCGGCATAACCAAAGAAATACAATCGCTGAAATTTGATTACTTCCTCCTCAAAGTCAACAGCGAAGGGCTGATCACCGGCATGGACGAGCCACAAGGCATCAGCGCATCGGAAGCATTAGTATATCCCAACCCGGGCGGGCAGCAGTTTAAGGTAAAGCTGGCCATGCAGCACCAAAACGCCTTGCTGGAAATGTTCAGTATAAACGGCAAATTGGTTTTGCGCAAAGAAATAAACCAGCAGCAAACGGAAATAAATACCCAAACTTTGCCGCAAGGCTGCTATACCTACCGCATTACAGCGGAAGGCAAAAAAATTGCCGATGGGAAATGGGTGAAGGAGTAGATTGATAATTAAAACTTTTTATATGGAAGATGCAGAATGGCATTTGGAAGGATTATTGAATCTTGAAGAAGCTTTTAATGAGCATGAATATCATGGTCTCAAATTTGAAAACCGGACTTATGAAGTGCCTGTAAGCAACGGACAGATCAGCAGCAACGATTTGAATTTGGCTTATGAAAGCTTTTTGGCGGAAATCAACAGCCTGCTTGCTGAAGATGAAAACCTCCGCAGCGATATGGTGAACATCAACATTTTCCATTAAATACACAGAAATGCTCAAACAAAGAATAAAACCTTTTTATATATCTGTTCTGTATATGGCGCTGACTTTCTTTATTAACAGCGCAGTGGCTCAGCAAAGCTTTTTTAAAACCTTTAACTCTGAATATACAATAGATGTGAATCAGATTATTCAGGCTGATGATGATTCGTTTCTATTGTTACAGAATGAAGAAGACAGACAAAAAAACATATATTATGGCAACATCCTTCAATTTAATGCCTCTGGAAACCTCATTAATCTAAAAAGCTTTAATGGCCCTAATGGGGGAAAGACACATTGTATATCACCTTACAAACCAGACCAATATTTACTTTGTGGGGCAAAAGACAGCCTCACACTAAAGGGTTGGTTCCAAACAAGATATATTAGCATTATCAATAACAATCTCCAGGAGATTTACACATATAACTTTCCTCCTCAGCGAGATACCTCAAGTGCCCTGAAACAAATAAAGGTAATTTCAGATAGTGTTGTTCTGGTACTTGAAAACTACAAAAACATTATTCCTCCTGTTCGTCCAAAATTCAGGATATGGAAAATAAACCTATATAAGGGCATTACAAAAGTCTATGACCCAAACCTGTTTTCTTATGCTTTTGATTTATTATTTGACCAAAGAACTAATCAAATTATTGTTAGTTATAAGGGCGACTTTATAAATGATGAACGGGAAGCCTTAGCAAAATTACTGATTCTTGACTCATGCTTAAATTATATTGATTGCATATCCGCACCTGATTATATGTTGATGTACACATACTTTAACAAATATAAAGAGGATAGCTATTTGATATCAAGTTTAGGCACTATATTTAACAAAAATCACTATGACGCAATCTATTTATATGAAATGGACTATTCGCATGATTCTTTGAGTGCCACTTTTATTCACCCGGATCATCCAATTGATACTGCTGTTTATCCTTTTTTCTTAAATCCATTGACAGCTAATGAAAATAAAATCGCAGTGGGGGTCAACTATAATATTCAGCCAGCGGTTGGTCTCTGGCAAAAAATGCCAGCATGGGTGCAGTTGAATTTTCTTGATCCGGAATTAAACCTCACAAAGCAGGTCTATTATGGTGATGGTCAAAAAATCTATTTTGGAATGGATATTCAACCCACATCGGATGATGGGTATATTATTTGCGGCATAACCAAAGAAATACAATCGCTGAAATTTGATTACTTCCTCCTCAAAGTCAACAGCGAAGGGCTGATCACCGGCATGGACGAGCCACAAGGCATCAGCGCATCGGAAGCATTAGTATATCCCAACCCGGGCGGGCAGCAGTTTAAGGTAAAGCTGGCCATGCAGCACCAAAACGCCTTGCTGGAAATGTTCAGTATAAACGGCAAATTGGTTTTGCGCAAAGAAATAAACCAGCAGCAAACGGAAATAAATACCCAAACTTTGCCGCAAGGCTGCTATACCTACCGCATTACAGCGGAAGGCAAAAAAATTGCCGGTGGGAAATGGGTGAAGGAGTAAGCTCTTTTCTTGAAGCAAATGAAACCACCAATAAAAAAAGCCTGACCTTAAAAAAGTCAGGCGTTTTTTGTAGCCCCACCAAGACTACTAAAACAATAATCTAACCTTATCCAAAACCACAATTAAGGGACTGTATTTAATTGATATTTATATTATTAGAATATATGCTTTTATCAACTGAATAAAAAGAGAATAAGTAAAACCAATAAAAAACCGACACAAAAACCGATACCAATAATATTTTGAGTACATTTGACAAAACAAAATAAAAAAGGTATGGCAAATCTGAAATTTAAACTAAGAAGCGGAGACCCGAAAAAAAGGCAGTTGATTTATGTAGTTTATCATATGGGGAAAGATGCTTTCAAGTATTCAACAAAAATAAAAGTCCTGCCAGCACATTGGAATAAATCAAAAGAAAGGCTTAGAGACAAATTAAACGTAGAAGGAAAAAACGAAATCAATTCTTTTTTAGATACTCTGATTGAAAAAGCCAACAAAAAAATTATTGATTATCAGACCAGTAATAAAGAGATCAACAAAAAAAACCTAAAAAATATTTTTGATGAAATATTAAGCCCCGAACCTGAACGCGAGGAACAGAACCCGTTAACATTTTGGGATTTTATTAACAGCTATCTGGAAAAGGTACAAGACAAAGTAAACCCAAAAACAGGAAAAACAGTGTGCTACCAAACAACCCGAAAATATTATCAGTGTGCCAACGAATTAAAAAACTACGAAAAAATACACCATACAATTCTGAACTTTGATAGCATTGATTTGGAGTTTTATGAAAATTTCGTTGATATGCTGCGAAAAAAGAACCAATCAAATAATAATATAGGCAAGCACATAAAAACGCTGAAATCCTTATTAAACGAAGCAACGGAAAAGGGGATAAATACAAACCTGAAATATAAAAGCCACCGATTTAAAGCATTTACAGAAACAGCGGATGCCATATATTTGAATGAAGCGGAACTGCAAAAACTGTATAAACTGGATTTAAGTAATTATTCTAAGCTTGAAAAAGTCAGGGATTTATTTCTAATAGGCTGTTATTCTGGCTTAAGATTTGGAGACTTTAACACCATTAAACCAGAGTTAATTAAAGATGGTTTTTTGCATATTGAACAGCATAAAACACAGGGAAAAATTATAATTCCGCTTCATCGTATTGTTATTGAAATACTGGAAAAGTATGAAGGTATCCTGCCCAAACCTATTTCAAATCAAAAATTTAATGACTACCTGAAAGAATTGGGCAAGCTGGCAGAAATAAACGAACCAGTTTATAAATCCATCACCAAAGGAGGCCAAAGAATCAGCACTAAATACAAGAAATGGGAATTGATAACATCACATTCAGCCCGAAGGAGTTTTGCAAGTAACCTTTATAAATCTGGCTTTCCTGCAAAATCTATCATGCAGATCACAGGCCATAAAACCGAATCGAGCTTTATGAAATATTTGAAGCTTTCACCAGATGAACATGCAAAATTATTGCAGCTACATTGGCAAAAAAACGGAGCTTTCCTGAAAGCAGCTGAGTAAATTTCAACAGCATTATGCAGATTGATATAGGAAAATACATTGGTAGCTTTGAAAAATTACTCCATAATACTGAAAATACATTATCAGATATTTCAGAGTATTCAAAAGAAATGGAGACAACCCAACGCGAAATATATAATAGGATTGATTTATACTATAAAACAGCGGAAACCGAAACAGCTACTAACCTAATAAAGAACTGTTTATATAGGCTTATTAAGGATGAAAACTATTTTAAAGTGCTTTGTGAAACCAGATACAAAGAAAAACGGATTCAGGAACTTAAAAAGGAAGCATACCTTATAAAAGATTCATTTGAAAGTTATTTGGATTTTATTTATAACCTTATTGAAATTTGGGGTACATATGAACCCACTTTAATCAACCAAAATAAGTTTCGAGAATTGATATTCAAGTATATTCCCGAAAATCACCCATTACATTTACGTGCTTTAACAAAACATAATGCTGAAAGTTTATTTAGTTTCAAGTGGAAGGCAAAACATTTTGATTTAATAAAAGTCCTCTATAATGAGCTGACAACAGATAAAGGCCAAAATCCCTACATACTAAAAGACAAGACTAACTATATAAATTTCAAGGCTGCTTTTTCTGAAAAACTGATTTTTCAAGGTGGAGTGAACAGCTGTCAAATTATCTGGAATCACACCAACCCAAAAGAAATATATTTTCTGCTTAATGAATTGGGAAAAGCTGGATTAATTGACCTACCAGAAAAATGGAATCACAAACAAGTTGAAGCCATATTTAAAAGACCAGACGGAACTAATTTCAGAAACCTTGCACATTCAGCTGACCAAGTACATAAATTATCAGAAATACACAGGCAAAGACTTTTTAAATTTGTCTATAATTTAAAACACTGATAATCAAAGAATATTTTGTACATCATTGTTGATACAAGTCCTTTTTGGTTTGCTTTTACCCCGTTAGTGTATTTACATTTGCTTTCAGATTCAAAATATGAATCCGCTTTAACAAAGCATTTTTTATTTAAAATTATTCTTATGAATCCTAAAGAAAGCGGAAGCAAACACCGCCCCGAAATTACGGGAAAAGTTTTGCACATTGAAAATCTGGATGCTGAAACCTTTTTCAGGGAACTGGACAGTATTAAAAACCGTTTGGATGAAATCAGCCAAAGCCAAACACCCGTAAAAAGCGAGGAAAAAGAATATCTATCGAGGCAGGATGTGGCCAATATTTTTGGGGTAACCTTGCCTACTGTTCACGCCTGGACAAAGCACGGGATATTGAAAGGCAAAAAAATTGCAAACAAAGTGTACTATCTAAAATCGGAAGTACATGAGGCTTTGGCAGATATTAGCAACAGAAAGGAGGCAACCAATGTTTAGTAACAGCACCTTAACCGCTGATAGTGTGGCATATTTCAAATTTGAAACACTATCCACAGAAATCAAAAAGGCCAATAAAATTAAGCCCGAATCAAAAGAACCGCGTTTAGATTGTACTTTCACCTACAACCCGATTAAGTGGAAAGGCTTTGATTATTGTATAACCCAAAGCGGAGCGAATGCAGCCCGTTTATTCTGGACTTTGCGCCCAGCTGCCTATGATTCAAAAATTAATATTCTTAGGCAGGCTGATTATCAGATCAAAAAATCCGTGAAACAATACAGTTACAATATCAGCAGCCTGTATATTGAGCATGAAGCGGACGGGCTGGCCTATGGATATGGGTATTTTTCAAATAAACAGGAAGTAGGCAAAAAGGAAAAACGCCCAAATCCTTTTTATGTCTGGCAAAAAGATTTATTCCTTTTCATCACAAATCCCGATTTTTCAATCTTTGAAGTATTGATTATCCCAGATGGAAGGCTTAATTATCGCCAACACCTGAAAAATTTAATTCAGGATTCATACAAACATATTTTGGAGGAAGCCCGAATGAGAAGCAATGTATTTTATCAATATCAAAACCCAGATAACAATGAAAGATAAACTTGCAATTAATGAGGAGCAGTTTTCAAAACTTTTGATGCTATTTGATAGCATACCAACAGAAAAGTTTATTGATTTTATGGCTATGAACTATCTGGAATTTAAGTTTGAATTGGAACAACCTTTAAACAGAGGTAAGCCTACGGCGAACAGCATCTTGCATATAACCGGATAATGTTTTAAAGCTGTCCGGGCAGAAGTTGGTGGAGCTGGTTGGCTGGGTGTTCCTGGATTTTTCCTAATGTTTGCTTGAGCCACTCAAAGGGTTCTACGTTTTGGATTTTGCAGCTGGCAAAAAAGGAGTAGATCATAGCCGCGTGCTGGGCTGCATTGTGCGAACCGGCAAACAGGTAATTCTTGCGGCCTATTGCTACCGGCCTGATGCTGTTTTCAACCAGGTTGTTGTCAATGCGCAGCCTTCCGTCTTCAATATAACGGATCAGGCGCCCCCATAATTTCAGGCTGTAAGCTATGGCTTTGCCGATTGCGCTTTTGGGCGCTACTTTATAAACTTCTTCCTTAAGCCAGCTTTCCATTTCGTTCAATATGGGCAGTGATTCCTTTTGCCGCAATGCTTTGACCTCCTCCGGCTGCAGTTCTTGCTCACTTGCCTGACGTTCAATGGCATACAGTTTTCTTATCTGCCCCAGCGCATATTCACTGCGTGCAGCATCATTGTCCTTGGCTTTCTCAAAATACCTGCGTGCATGCGCCATGCAGGCCAATTGGGTGATTTCGGCTTTGTTTTTTAGGTTGTCGTAAGCTGTGTAGCCATCGGTTTGCAAATATCCACTATAGTTTTCCAGCATCTCATCCGGGCCTTCCCGTCCGCGGCCTTTCCGGTAATCGAACAGGGCCAGTTTTTTAAGCGGGTCGTAATAAACCCAATGATACCCTTTGTGCGATGCCCCGGGCTTGTCTTTGGTCAATACCTTTATGGGCGTTTCGTCTGCCATCAGGTAATCGGTCCTCATGATTTCTTTTTTCAGGGCATCGTAAAGCGGTTCAAGCAATCTGCAAACCCCGCTAAACCAACCGTTTATTGTTGATTCGGCTATTTCGATCCCCAGGCGCTTGAACATCTTGACAAGGCGGTAGAAAGGCAGGTGGTCAACAAATTTGCTGACAGTCACATATGAGAGCAGGCCTTCTGAGGCATTGCTTTTGGGCAAGGCGCGCGAAGGCAGTTCTGCGCAGATCATTTGGGTGCTTTCGTCCTGGCCTGCTACGGCATAGTAAGGGCGTATATAACGGATCACACGAAAAGTACCGGGCACATAATCAAGTACTTCGGTGATTTTTACGTTGACCCTATGGGCGCCTTTGGGCAGGTTTTGGGGTTCGATGATGATTTCATGGCGCGGCAGGTGGGCGGGCAGTTCTAAGCGCACGGGCTGTTTTTTGGACTGCTTTTTATTGCGCGTATAGCTGATCTGCTCCTTTTCCGGTTCTTTCTCCTGTGCAGGCACGTCGAAGAGCACGCCCTGGTTGGGGTCTGCTGCGATATGCCGTTCGCTTTTGGCTCCATAGATCGCACGCCTCAACTGGACAAGTTCATGCTGAAGCAGGAATATCTTCTGTTGCATTGCATCATATTCCGCTTTTGATATAGTTATTTTTTCCTGACTTGCCATGAGGCAAAGATACGGAAGTAACCTCTTGTCTGACTATATTTTAAGTGCTATTTACCAACATTTTCATGTGGGAAAAAACGTGGGTATTTCCTTGCATTTTTCATGGAAATACCATTGATTATCATTACAAGTTCAGGGTAGTCGATCAGCTGGTGGGAGGCGTGCACAGCAGATGTGTCCGGCAGGTGAAAAGTGCCTTTTTCGAGCCTTTTGTAGAACAGTACAAAACCTCCGCTTTCCCAGCGCAACAATTTTATGCGGTCGCGCTTTTTGTTGATGAACAGGAAAACATCACCGCTCATCGGGTTTTTGTCCAGTTTGTTGCGCACAATGCCATACAGCCCATCAAAGCTTTTGCGCATATCGGTGGGCTGGCGGTACAGGTAATAGCGGCCGGCAGTTAAGCTGAACATTATTGGCCGGTGAGCGATTTGAGATAGGACAAGGGCACATTGCCCGGCAAGCTGAGCTCGATACCATTGGGATAACGGATATTGACCCCTGCAGCTGGAATTCCGGAAAGCTCAATGAACCCATGGTCATCAGGCAAGCTTTCTTCCTGTTTAAATTTATGATACCAATAAAGGAAAGTGTGATAGCCGATTTTGTGCGATTCGGCAAAGGATCTTTTGCTTTGGCCACTGGTATGCCATTGATCCACCAGCGCTTTCATCTCTGCTCTTCTTTGTTCTTTTTGCATATTGCTTTTTTGCAGCAAAGTAAGGGAGCTTTAAAAGCTTGTGCAATATGCCTTTTGCTGAAGGCTTACAAACAGAGAGGGAGCAACAAAACAGGCTTATAACAAACTCAACAAAGCCTTTTGGGAACTTGCTTTGCTGCATTCACAGAAAGCACATGAGGAGCAGAAAGAGGCCATTGAATCCGAAATATTAAATTATTCTGATTAGCAAATTAAAGCCACTGGCAGGGCAAACGCCAATACATAAAGCAAACGTTCTGCCAGTGCTTTGAATCCTACACAGCCCGAAATATGGCCACTGGTGAACCGATACCAGAACAAAGGGATAATCCTGCCATCAGGAAAGATCAGCTTGCAGCATTGGCCTGTTCAGCCACCATCACCCCCGGGAAACCAGATCAGGCAGTTTTCAAATTATTATTCAAGTATCAACCCGTTTGCAGTTTCCTCTATAATAAGGGGATTCTACTGACAAAAAATGTCAAAACCAATGTATGACACAGCAAACATTTATAAATATGCTTCTTTATCCAATGAAAATTTTATTGATGCTTTCAGCCCATATATTAGCATAACAGCAGAAAGAAAAGACCAGAACGGGGAATTTTGGATTAATGGGAGCTTGAAAAATTATATGCTTACTATTTCAAAAACCGCTTTTTTTGGGAAAGGCAGTCTTGCAAAATTCAGCCTGAACAATAATTTTAAAGTATTGGGGAGAAGCGAAACCGAGAAAGCAGTACAGGAATTTTCTGACTTACTGCATACAAACATGAGCAGCTTTTTAATATCCCGTTTGGATATTGGGCAAAACTTTATTTTAGATCAACCTGTTTGCAATTATCTGAATTATTTAGGCCAAAGCAGATATTATACCCGTTTAGAAATGGGAGCAAATGGGATTGAATACCGGAACAATTTAAAAAGCCTTGCTTTCTATGATAAGTTTGAGGAGATGAAAGCAAACAAATTACAGCCCGAATTTTCCAGTGAAAATATTTTGCGCTATGAACTAAGAATAAAAAAAAGAACCCGTAAACAGCTAAAACAATCAGACCCGATCACCCTTGCACAAATTTATGACCAACGTTTCTACATAGATTTTATAAATTTATGGTATAAAGAATACCAACAAATTGAAAAAATCAATAGAATGAATACAACAGTCTCACACATGAAAGCAGCAAAGCCCAATGATATAATAAAACTACTGGCAGCGGAGCGGATTAATGAAATAGGATTGAACAACGTATTAAAGCTGATTGACGAAATGGGGAGGAACGAACAGTTTGCACGTCCTGAATATATTAGCAGAGTTAAAAAGGAATTAAAGCAGCTGGCCAATGATACCGTATTTTCTGAACAGCCCGAATTAATCAGGGAGCTGGATGAGGATATAAACAGAGTGCGGAAATATTATAGATAATCCTCCACAGCCCGAAATATGGCCACTGGTGACCTGATACCAAAACAAAGGGATAATCCTGCCATCAGGAAAGATCAGCTTACAGCATTGGCCTGTTCAGCCACCATCACCCCAGGGAAACCAGATCAGGCAGGAAAAGAAAAGAACAACCCAAAAACAAATTTACAGTATCAAAGCAGTTGCCCCCGAACCTGAACAAACGAAACAGAATAAAAAACGTAAAAGAACAACCAACAAAACAGAAAATAAAACCATATTGTAAATAATAAGCACACAAAAAACACCCATATTTCAAAAAATAAAATAGTCTTGTGTATATAGTCCTTGACTTAGTAAACATAAAACAAAATAGTATATTACTGTAAAAAACATGATGAAAATATTAAAATGGAAGCGAGCAACATAATATATATAAATCACTAATAATCAGGCAAAAGGGAGGGGTGCAAAAATCCTTTGAGCTTACAGGCTGCCAATCGCCTTACCCCGAAAAACGTATGCACGTGCATAATTAAGAAAAACACCCTAAATAGTATTTACAAATAGGGTATTTTGGCCTGTTCAGCCACCATCACCATCAGGAAACCAGATCAGAGCAGAGCAGGAACAATCCTCCACAGCCTGAATTATGGCCACTGGTTACCCGATACCAGAACAAAGGGATAATCCTGCCATTGGGAAAGATCAGCTTGCAGCATTCGCCTGTTCAGCCACCATCACCATCAGGAAACCAGATCAGGCAGGAACAATCCTCCACAGCCCGAAATATGGCCACTGGTTACCCGATACCAGAACAAAGGGATAATTCTACCATCAGGAAAGATCAGCTTGCAGCATTCGCCTGTTCAGCCACCATCAGGAAAGAGATAAAATAATGATAAAACAATCAGAATAGAATCAAAAAAAGAGATAATCCACAAAAAACCGACACAAAAACCGATACAATTAGGCATAAAAAAACCTAACTATTTGATAATTAGGTATAGTTTGTAGCCCCACCAAGACTCGAACTTGGATCTGAAGTTTAGGAAACTTCCATTCTATCCCTTGAACTATGGAGCCATTCCGTCAGAAAAATGTGGCTTTTCTGAATTGGGCTGCAAAATACGCCATTTTCGGTCTAAAAAGCAAATCTTTTTTGGTGATCGACTGAATAACAGACAATTTACGCTCTGCTTATTTTGCAGAACTTATGCGATTCGCTAATTTTGCCAAAAAAACATAATGACGCTTGCTGAAATTATTCTGTTGTCCATTGCCGGCCTGGGCTTTGTTATGCTGCTTGCCGGCCTCTATGGACAAAGAATGCCCCTGAAATACAGGAGCATTCGATCTGATAAAATTTTCGGTTTCCTTTCGTCGGCCGGAGCTGTTTTGATGATCCTTGGCCTGGTAATTTATAAGTTTTTCCTGTAAGCTTATTGCTTTGCGGCCGTGAAATCTTTTTCAACTACACTGGCTCCAAAAGCACCCAAAGCTTTTATGCTGCCCTGGAATTGTGTATCCGAAGTAAATGAGCCTTTGATATAATATTCACTTCCGTCCTTTTTGCTATCTAAAGAGATATAAAATTGATCATCCGAAATTTTCACAATTCCTGATGATACAGATAAATCTCCTGAAACCGTTGATGTTGATGTGCTCGTTTCCTCGGTAATAGAGTAATCGTAAGAAATCACCCAACTGGCATCACTTACATTACCAACGGAAAAATTGACGTAGGATTTATCATCGATTGTTCCTTTCCAGCTTCCCTGGTAGGCCACAACTTTTGGTGTAGGTGGGTTATCATCATCGTCATCGCTACATGATGAAAATGTAAAAAGGCTTGCTGTGAGCAGGGCAAAGGCAATTAAAAAAGAAAATGTGGTTTTCATAGGCTCTCAATTATTGTATTTCAACTAAAAAACGATTGATAAATTTCCGGAGTTTATTATTGAGTTCATGAATATCGCGCAACTTGCGCAATTCACTCTCAGAAGCATATCCTTCGTTGTATTTTTTCTTCATATAGTCTTTCTCCATAATGGCACCCATTTTCTGTGTCGAAAGATAAACCAGGCGGGCTTCATCAAGGGTTAAATCCAGAGTTTTGTGGAATTCGTCGGACATGATTCACTTTTGTTCCAAAATTACTAATATTTCTTTGTTTGATCACAAGAATTGTACATCACCGGACAAAAAAAACGGAAAGCCGCTTCAGAACCTTCCGCTTTTTTTGTGTATTCTAAACCGGATTACTTTTGGGTCTTTGCTTTTTTCAGCCCCATAAGCTCCATCATCGCTTTTGGCAATTCTGTATTGTCCGGATAGCCTTTGAACATATCCTGTCCCACACCTATTGCATAGACAGGAACGGGAACTGCGGTATGACTGCCTGATGTCCAGCCGATTCCGGCTTTTTGATTCAGGATATTCATAGCGGCAACTGTAAAAAGATCCAAATCATCATAAAGGGCATCTTCACCTTCGGCATGTTGCTTAAAGGTAAGTTCCCATGCATTTTTTAATTCCAGCTTATCCTCTTTCGTAATTTCAACTTCTGCTCCCAGACCAAAATAATTTTTCACCATTTCCATAGCTTCTGCTTCCGGAATGATTCCTTTGTTTTGTTTTGCCTTTGCCATAAGCATTTCCGTAAAATGCACCGGAGACGATTTTTGATACTGCAGCAGCGCAGGATCCATTTCATAATGCATTTTCCTGTTTCCCACGCTCATTCCCCCGGTTTCATGATCGGCGGTTACAAGGATCAGGGTTTCATCGGGATGTTTTTCGTAAAACGCCAAAGCCCGTTTTACCGCATCGTCAAAAGCTTTGGTTTCGGCCACAACGCCGGCACCATCGTTTCCATGCGCAGCCCAGTCAATTTTTCCACCCTCAAGCATAATGAAAAAACCTTTGGGGTTATCCAGCAGTTCGATGGCTTTATCCAAAACCTCGGCCTGGCTGATATCTGATGCATCATGGTCCAAAACATAACGGTTGGCATGGCTTCCTTCTTCCAAAACCGGACTCGTAACAAACACTTTACTGTCGCCCTTTTTGAGCTTGTTCATTTCTTCGCGTGAGCGTGTGATCGTATAACCGGCCTCACGCATTTTGTCAAACACATTCACTTCCTTGCCGTCAATAGTTCCCACAGCATTTTTCAACCCGCCGCCACCAAAAAACTCAAAATTGCTTTCGGGCAGTTGATTGGCGATTTCGAAATACATGTTCCGCTCCGGCTGATGCGCATAAAAAGCTGCCGGAGTAGCATGATTCAGTTGCACACTGCTGATGAAGCCCACTTTAAAACCGTCATCATGCGCCATTTCAGCAATGGTTTTTAATGGTTTTTCCTTTGCCTCATCCATGCCAATGGTGTTGATGCTGGTTTTATGTCCGGTAGCCAATGCTGTTCCGGCTGCTGCAGAACCGGTAATGTATCGGTTTGCCGCAAAAGTGCTGGCAAAAGATTGCACAGGAAATTTGGTAAAACTGAGTTTTTCCACATTCTTCTTTCCGTTAACTGCCGCCTGATATGCTTCTGTGGCATTAACATGGGCAGCCCCCATCCCATCGCCAATGAAGAAAAAGACATATTTCGCTTGTTGGGAACTGCCTGTATTCTTTTGCGTCTGGCATGAAATAACAATCATGCTAATGGCAATCAGCAGTGCCAGGTTTTTGAAAATATTGCTTGTTTTGTTCATGACCCTATTTCATTTATTGATTCAGTAACAAACCAAAAGCGGAACCTGTTTCATTATAAAGAAACCGGTTGAGCTTTCGCTGCAAAGTTATTCAGAATTGATGATTTAATTTTAAGCAAACCTTATATTTCGTGAAATTCTCCTCTTATAGCTTGTTCGATAAAATCAATGCCAAAAAATAATATTGATTCGTTTGGCTGTCACATTTCAGAAAAGATTCTTTTTCAGTACGTTCTATATGAGGCTTTTGCACTATAAGTACCGTGAAATAAATCTATTTGGCACATTGGCATCACTTAATACATTTGAAAGCTACAAGGCAATTTCTACGAATCAAAAAAGTAACTTAATGCGTATTTTAAACGGATTTGCTTTCTTTGTGCCAAATAAAGGTAGTGATGCAAATCCGTTTTTTAATTTTCTTTTTTTTTAGTTTCAATAGTACTGCTGTATTGGCCGTGAATGCAGACAGCCTGAAACATCTTGCCGAGGAGCACTCACAAAAATCCTCTTTTGACGCTTCAGCCCACTTTTACTTATTGGCAGCAGGGGCGTATTCCGGGCAGCACGACAGTTTATCGAGCGGCGATATGTTTTTTAATGCGGCCCTTGCTTTTGATCAAAACGGGCAAAGTGATGAAGCAATCAAGGGATATTCCAAAGCACTGCAATACTACACAGATCCGGTATATCGGGCTGAGACCTTGCTGTTTAGGGCCACGGTTCTGTATGAAGCCAATCGTATTGAAGAATGCCTTCAGGATGCTGCCTCTGCATTAGGATATTTACAATCAGATGAATATCCAGAGCTTCATTGCCGCATCCTGAATATGCTCGCATTATGCAAGGAACATCAGGCTGATTACAAAAAAGCCTGGGATTTCTATACGCAATCATTGCAATACGCTCAGGAAAAGCCACTAATGCAATCGGCCGTTTTAAATAATATGGCAGGAATAATGCAGGAAAGCGGCAATTATAAATCAGCTGCGGAGCTTTATCTTAAATCTTTGGAACTTAAAAGCCCGAACAAAAAAACAGAAGAAAGCAGCCTGTTTACGCTGGCAAATCTGGGTCAGGTTTATGAGCTGGCCGGTGATTATACACAAGCCTTTTCATACGAACGAAAAGCCTTGCACCTGGCTGATTCATTGGGATATACAGCCGTAAAGCTGGTAAGCCTCGATAACCTGGGGCGCTTATTCCGAAAAAACAAAAAATATGATTCAGCCGCAATGGTTTTCAGAAAAGCTTTGAAATACAGCCGGATGTATCAAGATACCAACAGCTATGCCATCAGTTTGTTGAATTATGCCATTTTGCTTGATGAGGCTTTCCCTTCCGACTCTGCCGAAATAAAAATGAATGAGGCTTATCAATTGCTCAAAAAAAGCGGCGATATCAGAAATCAGGCTGCTGCCCTGAACAGCCTGGCAGGAATATACCTCCAACAGCAGGATTTTGAAAAGTCAGAGAAAATGGTACTTGAAGGAATGGAGATTGCTTCCAAAGCGGGCATGGGGCAAATCAGCCTCGATTTATATGATCAACTGGCCTCCATATACAGTTTAAAAGAAAATACCGCCCTGGCACTGAAATGGTCAAACAAAGCGCGAAAGCTCAGCGACAGCCTTCTCAATGCCAAAAAAATCCGGCAGCTGGTCAGTCTGGAAATGAATTACCAGTATGAAAAGGAAGTATCGCGGCTTCTTGCTTACGCCGACAAACAAAAAGCCGTGGTTCAACTGAAACTTGACAACAGCCGAAAAAACCTAAACATCATTATCATTGCCCTGATTGTAAGCTTTATACTTTCTGTGGTTTTGTTTCGCCAGCTTCAAAAAAAACGTAGAGCCTATCAAATGTTGGTGCGAAAAAACAAACAACTGCTTAACCTTCACGAAAACCTGAAAAATCCCCAACAAAAAAACAGGCAGCATCAGAAACCAAAATACCAAAACTCAGCATTAGATGAAGATGCTGAAGAGGAACTACTACAGAAACTGGAACAATGTTTAAGCGAAAAACAGCTGTTTCTTCAATCCGGCCTGAAAGCCGCATTTTTATCCGAATTACTGGAAACCAAGCCCGCTTATATTTCCCAGGTAATAAACAAACGGTGCGAAATGAACTTCAACACCTATATCAATTCCTGGAGAATACGCCATGCACTTAAACTCATCCGGCAAGGTCGTGGCAAAACCCTAAATCTCGATGGGCTTGCACTTGAATGCGGCTTTTCAAACCGTATTACTTTTTATAATGCCTTTAAGAAACACACCGGACTAAGTCCCTCCTACTACATCCGTGAAGAAGGAAAATTATAAACCATTGAATTTCAATATTGCTTTTGATCACTTTTTCCTGAAATTTCATACATCTTTCCTGAAATTTCATAATGCCTGAAAGAAAAAGTATCTTCAAATTTGCAGGCATGAAAGTAAGTGTGCGCGACCCGATTCCCGATGTTTTAAAAGGAGTGGCCGTTATTTTGATGATACAGGTTCACCTGACCGAATTATTCGGTAAAGAATTATTTTATGAAAGTATTGTCGGAAAAATATCACTCTTTCTGGGAGGCGTTCCGGCTGCACCCCTTTTTATGTTTATCATGGGATATTATGCCTTCAAAGCATCATCCGCCAAAAGCTTTAAGCGCTCCGGCCAGATTTTCCTGCTGGGTCTCATCCTAAATATTTTATTGAATATCAGTTTGTTTAGCCAGATGATTCGGGGAAATGCCGAATCCTATTACTGTGCATATATTTTTGGTGTTGACATTCTTTACCTGGCTGCCTTATCATTATTTATCCTCGCTGTGATTTCCCGCTATTTTAAAAACAATGCAAGATTAATTTTCCTGCTTTCTGTCATTGCTGCAAGCCTGCCACTTATTTTACCGGAAGCGCCAAAAGCGGGAGCCCTCCCTTTTGTTATTGCATTCTTTAGCGGAAAAGGAATCTGGTGGAGTTATTTCCCGCTGTTTCCCTGGCTGGCCTATCCCCTTGCAGGATATGCGCTCCATGCCTTACAGAGGAATAAGGCTGATTATTTGAGGAAAACAGAATCCCGGTTTATCTTCCGGTTTCTTCCAGGGGCAATATTCATATCCGGAAGCTGGTATGGATGGAAAACCAGCATCAATCTATCAGATTATTATCATCATTCGCTTTTCTTTTTCATTTGGGCACTTACGGCCATGTATTGGTGGTATAAACTCTGGAAACAGCTGCTGGCTTTCAGGCCGGAGATCAGTGCCATGGCCTGGTATGGAAAAAATGTAACCGCCTTTTATGTAGTGCAATGGGTAATCATCGGCAATATCGCTACCTGGGTTTATAAAACGCAGTCGTGGCAGTTTTTGATGATCTGGTTTATCCTGATTACGATCATCAGCACTCAGCTGGTGCGGCTGTATTTGTTTTTACGGAAGCCGAAAACCTGATAGCCTCAACTATGGAAAAACAATCCGAAACTCTGTAATCCCGTCTTCTCGGCTGCATAAACCAAAAGTACAGCCGTGTTTGCTCAGCACTTCCCGCGTAAGCGTGAGGCCGATGCCCTGGCCGCTGCTTTTGGTAGTAAAAAAAGGAGCAAACAAACGGCTTTGTATTTCCTCCGAAATGGCTTCCCCATTATTTTCAATCAATAGGGTACGCTTTGATGCTTCGAAAGCAATCCGGATAAAGCCATCAGAGCCAATGGCTTCCATGGCATTTTTCAGGATATTGGTCAAAACCAGCTCCATCTGTCCGGCATCACATTGTATTTGTGCATCATCCGGCATTATTTCAGATTTGAGGCTGATATTTCGTTGTTTTAACTGCATCTGCTGAAAAATCAATACCTGATCAAAAATCTCTTTAACTGCCACCTTTGCCAAAACGGGATCCGGAAGCTTGACCAGATCGGCATACCGGCGGGTAAAACCGCCCAGCTTGCCCAGGCGCTCCTGAGCTATTTGCAGCGCTTCAGTATAAAGCCCGGCTTCATCCTGTTTTCCGATAAACTGCAGTGTTGAATCTATAATGGAGTTCACTGCGCCAATGCTGTTGTTCACCTCATGCGCCATCATCCGGATGACTTTCTCATATGATTGCCATTCTGCCTTGAGCAGCTCATCGCTAAACTCCTGAACCATAAAAAAATCCTGCTTCACTCCGCGGTCGATCAGGAATGAGCGGTGGCATTTGTACTGTCGGGCGCCATGAACCTGCAGTGTTTCCGTTCCGGATTCTTTAATTTTTGACAGTACCCCGGCCCATGGAGCAGGCAGGGATTTCAAATCCTCAGGAAGCTTATTTTCCTCCCCGATATTCAGGATTTGCCTTGCGCTTGGATTAATATTTGAGATGCTTCCGTTTTTGTTCAGGATAATGATCCCGGCAGGGGAAGCAGAAATAAGTTTTTCCAGAAAAAAATTCTTTTCCGAATTATGTGCCCTTTCGAGGCGCAGTTGCTCAATCATGCGATTATATACATCAATCAAAGCATCCAGTTCCTTTTGCCCAACGGGAAGAAATTTAATGCTGAAATCGCGGTCGGAGATACTGCTGATCCCTGCATCCAGAAGCTTAAAAGGTTTGAAAATCCTGCGGTACATCAGATAGAACAGGAATGCCGCTAAAACAACAATGATCTCAGCAGCGATAAAAGCATATTTATTGTGCGGATAAATGAACAATGCCACGATAATGAGCACAATAATAATCAGGCTGCTAAAAAGGATGTATTTGGTTTTCAGTTTCATGCAGCAGAATCAGTGTTCGTAGGGGATTCCATGTTTTTCAAAACGGCGGTATAAAGCGCCACGGCTCAGTCCCAGGGCTTTAGCAACTTTTGAGATATTGTCCCGGTAGCGTTCCATGGTTTTTATGATCATCTCTTTTTCCATTTCTTCCAGAGTCAGGCTGCCCGGCTCGGGCAAACCCTCTTTATTATCCTGCCGCAGAGGTTCTTCCAGTGCTTTCTCAAAATCGGATATACCCAGATGGTCTTTTCCGCTCAGCAACCATGTGCGTTCCACCAGGTTTTTCATTTCCCGGATGTTGCCGCTAAAGCGCAGGTTTTGCATCCAACGGAGACATGTTTCATCAATACCTACATCTCGGGCATCATATTGGTTTTTAAGACGCTGCAAAAAATGCTGCGCCAGGAGGCTTATGTCGCCTTCACGTTCACGAAGAGGCGGCAATTCGAGGCTGATCAGGTTGATACGGTAAAACAGGTCTTCGCGGAAGCTGCCTTTTTGTACCATTTCCCTGAGCTTGCAATTGGTGGCACAAATCACACGTACATCGGCTTTATAGGTTTTCGAATCGCCCAGCGGCTGATAAACCCGGTCTTGCAAAACGCGCAGGAGCTTCACCTGTGCTGCTTTATCGAGATCCCCTATTTCATCAAGAAAAATCGTGCCTTTATGCGCCATTTCAAAGCGGCCTTTGCGGTCGGCATAGGCATCGGTAAACGCGCCTTTTTTATGGCCAAACATTTCGCTTTCGAAAAGGCTGGAAGAAATGCCGCCGAGGTTTACTTTTACAAAGGCTTCATTTTTCCGCATGCTGTTGTTATGGATGGCCTCAGCGATCAGTTCTTTGCCGGTGCCGCTTTCGCCCAAAATCAGCACCGGGGCATCGGTGCGGCTTACGCGGCCAATGGTTTGCAGGATTTGGAGCAGCCCGGGGCTTTCGCCGATGATGCCTTTAAAATTAAAACGCTCATCCAGCTCTTTTCTCTTCATGCCCGCCTGCGAAACCCCTTCCTTTGCCTGAAGCTCAATGGCCGTTTCGATCGTTTGCAACAGGGACTGGTTATCCCAGGGTTTGCTCACAAAGTCAAAAGCGCCTCTGCGCATACCTTCCACGGCCAGTGCAATAGATCCCCAGGCAGTAATCAGGATAACGGGGCTCTTGATTTCTTCTTTTTGGATCAGATCCAGAAAAGCCAGGCCTTCTGAACCTGTGGTGGAATTGCCAAAATTCATATCCAGAAGAATGGCTTCGGCCTTTTCTTTGCGCACAGTGGGCAGTGCTTCATCCGGATGGGAAAAGCATTTTGCTTCCTTTCCTGCCTGCATCAGCATAAGGCGGATTGAAGACTGAACAGCCCTGTCGTCGTCGATTACAATTATCATATCTTTAGCGAATCTACTAATTTACCTGCATCCCATCAAACAAATGGATTACCCTATGTGTTTTTTTTGCCATTTGCTCGTCGTGGGTAACCATAATGATGGTGGTTTTATCTTCTTTGTTCAGGCGCATCAGGATGTCCATAATTTCATTGCCCATTTTACTGTCGAGGTTTCCGGTGGGCTCATCGGCAAGAATGATGGATGGCCTTCCGATAATTGCCCGAGCAATAGCCACACGCTGTTTCTGCCCACCCGAAAGCTGTGAAGGATAATGCCTGGCGCGGGCACTCAGACCCACTTTTTTGAGGGCTTCCAATGCCTGTTTGCGCCTTTCTTTTCCGCTGATGCCTTTTCGGTACAGCAGCGGAAGTTCCACATTATCAACTACCTGCAAATCATTGATCAGATGAAAGCTCTGAAAGATAAATCCCAGGCTTTGGTTGCGAAACAAGGCCAGTTGCTTGCTGCTTTGCTCCATCATGGCTTTTCCGTCTATTTCCACTTCGCCTGCGGAAGGATTGTCCAGCAGCCCGATGATATTCAGCAGGGTACTTTTCCCACATCCTGATGGCCCCATTACGGAAACAAATTCCTGATCATCGATTTGGAGGTTGATATTCTGAAGTGCCTGTGTTTCGATTTCTTCTGTTTGATAAACTTTGGCGATATTATTGAGTTTAATCATGATTTTATTCTTTTTTCGGTTTATTTATTTATTCGTCGTGTAAAGCGGTGGCCGGATTAATGGCTGCGGCCTGAGCCGATGGTGCCAGTGCACAAAGTGCTACAAGTACATACATCAAAAGGGAGGAAATGCCTATTGCCTGCAGGTAAATGCGCAGTGGTATATCGAAAACCTGCAACAATGGAAACTGAATGGCAATAATGATACCTGGGATGATTCCGAGCGTGACAAGTGCCAGCATTTCAAAAATAAACTGTTTGTATATCAAAGATTTATGAGCACCTACTGCCATGCGCAACCCTATCTCGGCTTTGCGCAGTGAAATACTGTACCAAAGCAATCCAAAAAGCCCGAAAAGCACATTCGACAGCACAAATAGAACCACAATGGCAATGATAATTATCGGTGTCCATGTTCTTTTCATATAAGCATGATGCAGATCATCCAAAGTGGTGATGTCGATAACCCAATCGGGAAATTTGGTTTTTAGAAGTCCAATAAGATTGGCTTCAAAATCCGGGTCATTACTCCTGGATTTAAACAGGAACACATCCCATCCGCAGCCGTTGCACCACATACATGTTCCTCTGTCATAATGTACGCTGTCCCTGAATGATTCATGCAGAATCAGGAGGTTCAAAGAATTGGAAAACTCACCTCGATAGCGGAAATCATCAATAATGCCAATAATCTCTGTTTCGCGTCCACAGAAAGATATTGTCTTGCCAATGGGGTTTTCATCGCCAAAAAGCGCTTCCTTCATATTTTGGTTAATAAGGGAGCGCCGCTTTGATGCAACAATATCCGAGCGGTCGAACCATCGCCCTTCAACAAGATTGATATCCAGTATTTCCTGCATGTTCTCATCGGCCGAGTACATATCCACCACATCATTGTTTAGGGATTTATCTCCATAAAAAATATCATCGCCCGGATGCACTTCCTGCTGCGAAAAAGGGAAATTATAATGCCAGTAGCCCAGCTTTTCCACACCCTGATAATCACGTATTGTTTGCAGGATACCGTCTATCTGCCTTTCCGCTTCTTCCTGATTATCGTCGAAATTGGCTGTTGTGGCCATTTCGAATTTATAGACGTTTTCATACTCAAAACCAAGTGTTTTGCCTTTATTGTCCAAAAAATTGCTGATGATAGTTAAAATAGCAATTACGCTCAGGTAACTTAGCAGAAACCCCAGGATCAACAGGAAACTTTTCTTCCTGTTTTTCCATATTATTTTTGAAATATGTCGGATCATATTTTAAGAATTTAAAGAATGAACAATACTTTGACGTGACATT
Organism: Bacteroidales bacterium; assembly: GCA_963662905.2. Classification (GTDB taxonomy): domain Bacteria; phylum Bacteroidota; class Bacteroidia; order Bacteroidales; family WRLA01. The sequence continues at coordinate 788,043 of CAXXFD010000001.1, forward strand.
TTCCAGGCAGGATAAGCGCCCGACAAAAAGCCGAAAAACAGCACCGTAACAAAGGTATAGGCCAGCGCCTTCAGGTTGATACTGAATACAGCACCCGGTACAATGCCCGATTCATTAATCAGGTAAAGGCAAATCCAGGCAATGATGATGGCCAGCAAGCTGCCAATTACGGTAAAAAACACGGTTTCGGTAATAAACTGAACCACCAGCACACCTGATCGTGCTCCAAATGATTTCCGGATCCCGATTTCAGAGTTGCGCTCACTGATGCGGTTCAGATTGATATTAATAATGTTAATTGTAGGCAAAACAATAAACAAAAGGAAAGCGATCAGGATAGCAATGAGCTGATAATGATCCGTGCCAAAAGTGCCGGTGCTGTATGAAAACATTTGCCATATAAGGATGTCAATTTCCTGGCTCAGGCTGGTTTTCGGTACATCAATTTCGAGCTTATTTACATAATCAATATCCGAAACATCATAGTTTTCGGCAATTTGCTGAATCTGATCGTTCAGTTCATCAAAATCAGAACGATCATCCAGCAGCATTAGAGCAGAGCAGCCTCCACTGAAGATGGATTTCGTTTTAAACCTGTCGTTGGTTGTTATTGGCGTATAGATATTGGCTGCAATGCGGTGTTTGGTTACATCCACTTCTTTTACCACACCAATCACGCGGAAGGATTCATTATACACATCAATCATCCGGCCAATGGGATTTTCATCAGCAAAATGAAATTCTGCTGTAGGCTTATCAATCACAGCATACTTTTGTCCTTCTTCAAATTCCTGTTCATTGAAGGGCCTGCCCAGCAGGAATTCATGGTCGCAGACTTGCCAAAACTCCGGATCGGTATATTTAATGGTAAAATCGAAGCGCTGATTGTTGCGATAGACATAAACATCTGAAGCTTCCCCAGACACTGCGGAAACAACCATCTCCGGGCTTTTCAGGGGCTTCAGGTTTTTTTTAATGAACTGGTATGACGGCCAGTTTCCCATAGAGCGTGTGCGCTCCCCGTTTTCGTCAATGTACATCCAGCGGATGTTATCGAGATATACCATACGGTCGCCTTGCGATATAGGTTTTTCGTTTTGCGTCAGGTGCGTAATCACACTGAACAATATGATGATAAACACCATTGGGGCGGTTATCCCATAAAGGGAAATAAGCGAAAAAAGTTTCTTCCGCCGGAAAACCTTCCATGCGGTTTTAATATAGTTCCGAAACATAATGAAGTGATATTAGTGATACATTGTGTTGAAAATCATAAAGTGTAAGTATGCGGATAAAGTAGTAGGTGAGCCAGTAATCGCGCAATGCTTTGATATAATCCCGGCGGGCCAGATCTTTATCATCCTGTGCGATATTATAGTCGATGAGGCGTATATCCCCGGCCAGATAACGCAAACGCGCAATTTCAAAACGTTCGGCAGCGGTTTGGTCTGCCTCGGAGGTAAAAACGATAAAATCGAGCAACATGCGGAAGTTTTCTGTTTCCGTAATTACTTCCTGCCGGAAATTGATTTTCTCCTGCTCCACTGTATATTCGGTGAGCCTGAGGTTGGCTTCAGCGGTTTTGCGTCGTGCTTTTGTCCTGCCCCAATCCATAATGGGTATGCTTACGCCCAGCTCCAGGGTTTTCATATCGCTCTGATTGTCATAAACATTTGATAAATCAGTACCGATGGCGTTCCGTCCATAGCTCATGGAGATATTGGCCATAAAACCGCTTTCGCGGCGGGCTTTTTCCGAATCACGGCGGGCTTCCAGGATTTTTCGTTTAAATTCAAGGCTCTGCCTGCTGTTTTCAAAAGCTTTTTCAACAGCCATACTGTCGTTTATCGCAAAAGTTTTTATCTCATCCGGAATATGCAATATGAGTGAATCATTGGCATTGAGCCCTGTGAATGAAGTCAGTGCCAGGCCGGCTGTTTTCATTTCCAGACGTGCGCGCGCGATGGCCTTGCTGGCCGAAATCACGCCATATTTCAACTGCAGGAGCTCATCTTTTGAAATCCGCCCAAGTGCATGTTTTTCCTGCCCGATGCGGTAATTGGTATCCGCATTTTCTTTGTTTTTGACTGCCGACAGATAATCTGCCTGTGCGATGAGCAGGTTGAAATAATAAAGCGTGGTGTTATAAGCGATCTTTTCCACTCCTTCGGCATGTTCTTTAAAAGATTCCTCATATTTGACCGGCTCGATATGCTTCATCCATTTCAGCTTATTGAAGCCAAAAATGGATTGTGAATATCCGATAAAAAAGGGCGAGCCGTTATAGCTTACCTGATCCTGGCTGAAATCGTCGAGGCGCGCCAGATCGGAGCTGAGAAATACGGTGCCGCCGGTAAGGCTGATATTTTGCTCCAGGGAAAGGTTGGCGGTCAGCTGGTTTTGGTTGATATTGCGATAGACAATACTCCCGTCATCCTGGATAATGGGAATGTTTTCATTCTGATAATAAGGCAGTTTACCGCTGAACACCAATTGTGGTTTGTATTCCGCTTTGAATTCGCGCCATTGCCAGTATTTATTTTCCTTCACGGTTTTGATGCGCATACTTTCGGGCGAATTTTCCACAGCAATACCAATCAGCTGATCCAGTCCAATGCCCTGTGCAGCAATATTTTGATATGCCAGAAGGACGATCATCAGGCTTAAAAACAAACTGCAAAAAACTGTTTTAATCCACAGATATTTCATCATATCCCTCCAGCTTGTTTAGTTTTGTGGTAACAATTTTATCGCCTTCTTTTGCACCGCTGATGATTTCCACAAAATCTGCATTCTGCAATCCAAATTCAGCCTTTTTGCGGATCAGCTTATCCGCCTCAAAAAGGAAAATATCCTGCTTTTTGCGGCCACGGTAAAAACTTCCGTTGCGGATCAATAAGGCATTCTCTTTTGATGTGGTCATGACAAAAACATCAACATTGAGGCGCGGCCGGAGCAATTGCAAATCCTGTTTTTCAAAAGCCACAACAAAGGATATTGAATTGGATTCGACCGTAGGCGAAATGCTTTGCACACGCCCTTTAAATTCATGTTCTTTGTCCAGCCGGATTTGCACATCTCCGCCAATTCTCAGTTTATTGGCATTGGCTTCCGAAATGCGCGACTGGACAATATAGGATCCCAGATCCGCAATTTTCACCAGCATCTGGCCTTTGGAAACACTTTGCCCCGCCTGATCTTCCAGAAAGGTCAAAACGCCTTTTTTTGCAGCAATTATCGTAGAGCGGTCGATGGTGGCCTGCAGTTCATTCAGCTGGTTTTGCTGTATGTTCACTTCCAGCCGAAGCCCCTGCATATTGGCTTTCATGGATTTTTGGCGGTTGGCCACTGTCTTGCGGATCTGTTCCTGTTCAATTTTCGCCACTTCCAGCTCAAGTTGTGCCTGCTTTACTTTTTCGCGGGTTCCGCCTCCAATCTCAAAAAGATATTCCTCCTGCTTCAGGCGAGCCATAGTATTATCCACTTGCAACTTTTTGATGGCCTCTTCGGTTTGCAAATCAATGAGCTCTTTTTCCAGCTGGATTTCCTGCTTGGTGATATTGTTCTTCTTCATTTCCAGTTCATCACTGAGCTGGCGCATTTTCAGGCGCGCATTTTCCACATCCAGGCTCAAAATGGTATCACCGGGCTCAAGCGCACTGCCCACCGGCAAAAAAGCCTTAATGATGCGCGTTTGCGCCGGACTGTTGATTACCTCCTCAAATTCGGGCAAAACCAATCCCGTAGCCGGAACACTGGCCGCAATAAATCCACGCTCTGCTGTAGCAACTGAAAACTCCTCACGATCTACTGTGGGTTTGAGCATCATCCTGATGAATATGATAATAAGCATCAGCACTATGAGAACAAGACCCAACTGAAGCAATCGTTTTTGCTTCTTCTTCCTGATTTTTTCTTTTGAAATTCTTGTGTCCATGTATTTTGTTCTTACGGCATTTCTTTAGCCAAGCACTGTGCCACTATTTATAAACAGCTGTTTTTATGATGATTACAACATTAATATAAAAGCCCTGATTGCCCACTATTGGGCAGTGTGTTCGCTTCTGTTTTTGGAAAAGGGCAAAAACGAAATTGGTTTTGATTTCATTTCCCAAAAACCGCAAAAACCTTAAACTGGAGAAAAAAATAAGGAAGCAAAACAGAGGACACAGAAAATCCAGGCTGTAACCTCATCTGCCATCCGGCGTCAAAAGGGCAGAAACATTAAAAAAATAACACCATGGAACCAGAAATTTTCATTCCCTTAGGATTTTTTGCTTTTGTTTACGGTATTGTCTATCTGAGTATTCGCAAAAAAGAACGTATGGCCTTACTGCAGTTTGGCAAGGATGCTTCCGTTTTTCAGGGCAGCAAACAGGATTTGGTCAGTTTAAAATGGGGCATGATCCTGATTGCCGTAGCGCTGGGCATACTGCTTGGAAACCTGCTCACTGCTGTTACTGATATGCAGGAAGAAGTGGCCTATTTCTCCATGATTTTCATCCTCGGCGGCATCAGCCTTATTTTGAGCTACTTCATTGGCGAAAAGCAGAGGAAGGAGGAAGTGGAAATACAGAAAAAGAGTGAAGCAGATGAATAGCAATTGCTTTTAATTGCATTGGAAATTGCCCGATCAAGGAATCAATAAGAACCTTTACGCAAAAACCTTTGTAGCATTAAAATCCATTTTAGACCAAAATCACTCATCGGATGACTCCCGGTCATCCGATGAGTGGTTAATAGCCGGCTTCAGTCATCCAAGGAGTGGATAAATGTACAAGCTCATTCACCCAAGAAGTATCTTTACAGGAAAGCGGCAGTAAGCATCTCCACAGCACCCGGCTGCCCGCAAAGTATTTGCAGCGACTTGGTATAGCGATGGTATAGCGATGGTATAGCGATGGTATAGCGAAAACCCCTGTGGGGACAATGCGGGTTTTGAGGGGAATTACCAAAAAAACCGGTAAATATTTGCCTTATACAAATGCCTAGGCACACTTATTTTAATGGTGTGCCAATTCTCATCCACGCCTGTGCTGTTCTACCTGCCTGATTCAGATTTACAATGATCCCGCCTGTTTTTTATAGATGCTAAGGTCTTGTTTGGTTTACTTCAAGTATTCAAATTGATGATAACAGGCGTAGAAATTATTTTTGATGCGCATCAAAAACTTTTTTTACGCGCATGAAAATTATTTATCATGCGCATGAAAATCAATTTTGATGCGCATGAAAATATCAAGGCAACAAGAACTGTTGAAAGAAAGTTGCTTTTGTGTGTTCAGATAAGATACGGCTACTTGGTGAGCGGATCAGGTTTTTTGCCAAAGACAGGTGGGTTTGCTTGGTTTATACCATTAATATGATTGCCCTCCAAAAAACGCGGGTAATCCAAAAAAAAACAACATAGAACCATTAGTATAAATCAATATTTTACTTACATTTGATGCTTGAAACAAAATTAATGAGGAAGCCCAAAATCACACTGGCATTTGAAGAACACCGCAAGCCGGCGGTGGTAAGCCTGTGTTTTGAAAAGGACTCCACACTTATCAGGAAGGTAAGAACCCTTAAGGATGCCCGTTGGAGCCAGAGCAGAAAGTTTTGGTACATTCCAAAAGAAGCATTTGATCTGCATACAGTATTTGAACTGCTTAATCCGCTTGCTTATTTGGATTATTCGGCGATTAAAGATATTGTAAAGCGAGCAGCCGAACAAGCCGGAATTACCAGAAGTGTTACGCCTCACATGTTCAGGCACGGTTTTGCAACAACACATATGAAGCGTGGCACAGAGCTACGCTTAATACAAGAGGCACTGGGGCATGCAAGTAGCAAAACCACGGAGATTTACACGAGGGTAAGCAGAAAAAACGTCAAATGTATGCCCAACCTCTTAGATGACATTGAGCTATGAATGAAATTAGAAGAATAAAAGGGGCTCATTCCGTTTATCGTGGTGCATTTGGATCAATAAACGGAATAACGTTCCGTTTAAAAACGAGTTATGCCTCACCCTAAAAAACAGACTTTGCAAGAAACAAATCCACTCTTATTAACACTTTAAACTTAATAACACTTAACTTTGCAACAATATTCACCCATAATTCTAAATGAATAGGCTCACTACAATAAACAACACTTTTGAAAGCTTTCAAAGCCTAATTCAACTTTATGAGACACATAAAGATGAATTATTCGGAGACATTCACCTTGAAATTCGTCATTTCTTTGCTGCAAATATGAGTGCTGCGTTAGGTGCAGTTTTGGACAAATTTACAGCAAACTTAAATGACATTCATTTTGATTACTTAAGTCCACAGATTGAAACGATTTTATTAAAAAATGACTTCCTAACATATTTTGGAAAGCAAAGAGCAGTTGACATACACAATACAACAATAAAATTTCAAAAATTAAAACCTACTGATGGTAAATACTTTAAAAATTATGTCATTGAGGAATTAATTGAGGGACACACTACTGATTTGCCTAAAATGTCTAAGGGCGTTAAGGAAAAGATGATTGAAGCCATTTACGAAATTTTTGTAAATGCACAAATTCATAGCGAAACAGAATTCATTTATACTTGTGGGCAATTCTTTCCGACCAAAAACAAAATAGAATTTACCATTGTGGACACAGGAATTGGTTTTAAGGAAAAAGTAAATAGAAGATTTGGAAGTAATCTTCGAGCTACACAAGCAATCAAGTGGGCTGTTGAAGAAAAGAAAACAACTAAAGAAGGCATTTCAGGTGGTTTAGGGCTTGCAGTACTTCGAGAATTCGTAAATGTCAACAAAGGAAAAATGCAAATTATTAGTAATCAAGGCTTTTACCAGTTTGACAGTGATGGAGAAACATTAAATGAGTTTCAAGGGGAATTTCCTGGAACTATTGTAAATTTGCAATTCAGAACGGATGACAACAACAATTATTCACTTAAAAGTGAGATTGACGTAAATGATATATTCTAAAAATATGGAAAATACAACAATAAGCATTGTAAACACTATTGGAGATGTTTACGGGGTTGAAGCAGAGGATGGTCAAAAGGTTTTCGAACTGCTTGTAAAAGCTTTTAAGGATAAGAAAAAGGTTACTCTATCTTTCCAAAATATTGAAATGCTTACAACTGCATTTTTAAATACGGCTGTTGGACAACTTTACAAAGATTTTTCTGAAGAATACATAAGAGAAAATTTAAAAGTATCAGAAATTTCAGATTCAGGCAAAGTATCATTAAAAAGGGTAGTTGAGACTGCAAAACTTTATTACAAAGACCCTGAAGCGTTGAAAAGAAGTATTGATGAAATAACAGAAGATTAATCTATGGCAACGAATTACAAATTACAAGACTATGCAAATCTTTCAGGTAAGGATGTTTTTGTTGATGCCAATGTATTAATATATCTGTTTTGGCCTACAGGACAACATTCATTTGAGGCAAATTATGCCCGAGTATTTAGAAACCTACTGAGACAAGGAAACAGTCTTTATGTGGATTTTTTAGTTATCTCAGAGGTTGTTAACAGAGTTTTGAGGATTGAGCATCAAAAGTTGAACTCAAATCAAAAATTCAAAGACTTTAGAAATAGTCAAGATGGAAAGGATGTCATAAGTGATATATATTTGATAGTTCAAAATGAGATACTTAGTAGTTTTAAAATCATAGGCAAATCATTCAATAAAAGTGATATTGAGGGTTTTCTAATTGTTGAACAACTAGATTTCGTGGATAAGGCGACTGTATCTATTTGCTCTGAAAATAATTTGGTTTTACTTACAAATGACAGAGACTTCAAAAACAGCGGACTTGATATTTTGACAGGCAACCCTAATATTCTCAATTAAATCAAAAAAACAAAAATATGAAGGGCGAAGGCATAACAATTAAGCATCGTTTTCCGGCCATAGCCGGAATATCCCGTTAGGCGGGACAAGTAGTGCTTTGTGTTGAACAGCCTGTCCCGAGCCCCTTCGGGAAAACCGGCTTACATTTATATTGGGGAATCAATTTTTGCGATATTTTCTGCCAAATACCTTTTGTGGAGGGAAAACAGGCCATTTTCAGCCAAAAGCTTTGGTTTGCAATAATTACAAAGGGCGTTTTGTCAATATCTATCGCCATCTACAGCCCATTTTGTGGGGCTTTGGCATAATCATATCAGTCCTGCATTGCAGGGGCAGAGGGAAAACAATAAAGCATGTGCATTTTCTCAGCAAGCATCCGGAGCCCGGATACGCTCATGGAATGATTCGGGTATTGGATTTTCCATTTCAAGTGGATTTTTCTCACAAAAAATCGCCATCTTTGCTATCTGGCGAAGGTAGTTTTCGTGTGTGGAACGCGAGCGGCCATTGATTACAAGGCGCTGCATAAACTGCTCAGCTATTTGGCGAAAGCCTTTAACCTTTAGGCATGCTTCATCCTGGATCGTTCTTTTTTTCATAAGATTAAGTTTTATAAGGTTGATAAATAAAACCTTATACGTAAGAATCAGATCTTAGGTGAAGCTGCCGACCGGAGGGAGGTTTAGTTCAACATCACCTATACGCAAGCAGGGGTTTCGTGCTTCGTAGGACAGGAAAGTGGTAAATTTAAAGTTCAGTTCTTCGTAGGAGGTTCAGTGGTTAAAATCCCTGGCTGCGTATAGCTGAGAACCGTTAGCCGTCACTCTAAGAAGCACACTGCAAGTTGATAAATAGTTAAATCGAAAGAAGAAAATGAAAACAAAAAATAAAATAACCCGAGGGATAACTAAAGACTTTGCAGAGGCATTCAAAAAAAGTGAACTTTATAAGCTTTTGGGAAAACATAAAGATGAATTATTTATTGGTGTTAGGAATGATTATCTGAATTTATATTACAACTGTGATAGCATTGCCAAGATTGAATACAAAAAACGAGACAAAAAAATTGATTGCGTAATTGACAAGTATTATTGGCTAATTCGGTTCGTTTTGTGCCACTGATTTCGGAGTATCTGTGCCAGGCATTTCGGTTCAAAATGTGCCACTAAAACGACTCCTGCTTTCGGTTCGTTTTGTGCCAGTTTCGGTTCGTTTTGTGCCAGTTTGCCAGAGATGCCCCCTTTGAAAGATCAAGTTTAACCTGTCTTATTGTTGTACTAGAAAAATACAGCAATATGGCCAATACACTTGATCCTATGGATTTAAAACAAATTATCACTTTGCACCTCGATGGTGTCACCAACCGTCAGGCAGGAAATGTCTTGGGAATTTCCCGCAATACAGTTAACCGCTACATGCAGCTTTTTAATGCCAGCGGGCACAGTTTGCAAGACCTGCTCAAAATGGACACTGCCAGTCTGGAAAAGCTTTTTCCGGGCACAACTACCATTGTCAACCCGCGTTATGACCAGCTAATGCTCTATCTCGATGGGATGAAGAACAAGCGGGAACAGCCCGGTTTTACCTTTCAGTACCATTACAGGATCTATGAGCAGCAGGCAGATGATCCATACAGCTATACGCAGTTTATAGAACACTACCACCGCAAATATGACAAACAGAAAGGCTCCATGAAGCTCAACCATATTGCCGGCCACGAAATGTTTGTGGACTATACAGGAAAGAAGCTCCGCATTTATGACCGTGAGACGGGACAGGCTACAGAAGTAGAGGTTTTTGTGGCTATCCTCCCATATAGCCAGTACACCTATGTGGAAGCCTGTGCCAGCCAGAAGCGGGAAGATTTTTTTCAGTGCATGTCCAATGCCCTGCTTTATTATGGGGGAGTGCCCAAGGCAATTGTATCCGACAATTTAAAATCAGCGGTAACGCGTGCCAGCAAGTACGAAGCGGTTATCAACAAAACATTCAAGGAATTTAGCCTTCACTACAGATGTGCCATGAACCCCACAAGGGCATATAGCCCACAGGACAAGGCGCTTGTAGAGAATGCTGTAAACCTGGCCTATCAGAGGGTTTTTTACCCGCTTGGCGAGATGAAGTTCTTTTCCCTTGATGAACTGAACGCAGAAATAGGCAAATTGCTGGGACCCTACAACGACCTTTTGTTTGCACGCAAAGAAACCAGCCGCAGGGAACTGTTCCAGTCCCATGAGCGCCAGTATTTAAAGCCTTTGCCCCAAGGGCGTTTTCAAATGAAAGAATATAGGCGGGCAAAAGTGCAGAAAATCGGCTACATATACTTCTCGCCCGATAATACATATTACAGCGTGCCTTACCGCTATATCGGCAAACAGACACAAATCCAGTACACGCAATCTACAGTGGAAGTTTACTACAACAACCAGCGTATAGCTGCCCATAAACGCGAAAAAGAGAAAGGCAAATATATAACCGTCAAGGGGCACCTCAGCAGCCAGCACCAGGCTTATTCAGAATGGAGCCCTGATTATTTTAAAAAAAAGGCTGCTGTTCATGGCAAAAATGTGCTCAATTATATCAGTACCATCCTTTCCTTTGGAGACTATCCTGAAACCCAGTACAAAAGGGCCATGGGAATTATACAGTTATCTAAAGGTTACGGTTCGCAGAGGCTGGATGCCGCTTGCAGGATGGCACAAGAAGCAGGGGGACATTCTTATTCATTCATCAAAAATATCCTGAAAAACAGGATGGACACCGCCTCTACAGGGCAGCAGGGGGAACTGGAGTTTGAACCGCATATCCCCGAGCATAAAAACCTTCGTAAAACAGGAACATATAATTAACCTTAAAAACACACACAAAATGAACAACAACCCTACTGTTGAAAAGCTGCGGGATATGCGCCTTACGGCCATGGCACAAATGCACCTGCAGTACGTCAAAAACAACCAAGCCAACGGCTTGACGCCTGATGAATACCTGGCCTTACTGGCTGACCATGAATGGGAAGACAGGCAGAACAAAAAATTTGAACGCCTGATCAAAAACGCCTCCTTCCGCCAAAAAGCGTCGGTGGCAGATATCGATTATGCCACAGTGCGCAACCTGGACAAAAATATGTTCCAGAGGCTGGGCAGCCTGGACTTTATCAAGCGCAAAGAAAACATCATCATAACAGGCGCATCCGGTGTCGGTAAAAGCTATCTGGCTCAGGCGCTTGGCAACCAAGCCTGCATAAACGGTTTTAAAACCATATACGCCAATACCGCACGGCTTTTTGCACGACTGAAACTCTGTAAGATAGACGGGACCTACCTGAAAGAACTGAAAAAACTGGAGAAAACAGACCTGTTGATCCTGGATGACTTTGGAATACAAGCCTTTGACAACAACGCACGGGAAATGCTAATGGATATAGTTGACGACCGATATAACAATAAATCAACCATTGTATCTTCACAGATACCGGTATCGGTTTGGTATGATATCATTGGTGAAGGGACTATTGCCGATGCCGTACTGGACAGATTGGTTAATTCATCCCACAGAATAGACCTCAAAGGAGAATCACTAAGAAAAGGTTTTTTAGAAAATGAATGATTAAATTTTTGTACTATTGTAAGGTCTTTCAAAGTGGCACTGTTTGACCGAAATCAGTGGCATAGTCTGGCCGAAATAGCCAATTATTTAGACGGAAATCATTATAACAGCAAAGACAAGGAAAAACGATATAAAATTGAGCAGAAAGAAATCTGCAAACAATATGAAGTTATTAAAAAACATAGCAATGATAAAGCAACACCAGAAAAAAAGGCTCAATCAAAATTAGTTCTCTTAAACAATGAAAATTTGGATTCTAATTGGTTTTGTATTGATGTTGAATATGTAAAATCATTTAATAATATAGAAGAAAAAAAGGAAGCAGATTTTAATGGACGATTTGATATTATCGCAATTTCCAAAGTGAAACCGCATAAGGTTGCTTTGATAGAATTAAAATATGGCAGCGGTGCCATAGGAGGCACAAGTGGAATTTATAAACATGTTGAGGATTTGTAAGCCTTCAGCAAAAGGCATATTGCACAAGCTTTTAAAGCTCCCTTACTTTGCTGCAAAAAAGCAATATGCAAAAAGAACAAAGAAGAGCAGAGATGAAAGCGCTGGTGGATCAATGGCATACCAGTGGCCAAAGCAAAAGATCCTTTGCCGAATCGCACAAAATCGGCTATCACACTTTCCTTTATTGGTATCATAAATTTAAACAGGAAGAAAGCTTGCCTGATGACCATGGGTTCATTGAGCTTTCCGGAATTCCAGCTGCAGGGGTCAATATCCGTTATCCCAATGGTATCGAGCTCAGCTTGCCGGGCAATGTGCCCTTGTCCTATCTCAAATCGCTCACCGGCCAATAATGTTCAGCTTAACTGCCAGCCGCTATTACCTGTACCGCCAGCCCACCGATATGCGCAAGAGCTTTGACGGGCTTTATGGCATTGTGCGCAACAAACTGGACAAAAACCCGATGAGCGGTGATGTTTTCCTGTTCATCAACAAAAAGCGCGACCGCATAAAATTATTGCGCTGGGAAAGCGGAGGTTTTGTGCTGTTCTATAAAAGGCTCGAAAAAGGCACTTTTCACCTGCCGGACACATCTGCTGTGCACGCCTCCCACCAGCTGATCGACTACCCTGAACTTGTAATGATAATCAATGGTATTTCCATGAAAAATGCAAGGAAATACCCACGTTTTTTCCCACATGAAAATGTTGGTAAATAGCACTTAAAATATAGTCAGACAAGAGGTTACTTCCGTATCTTTGCCTCATGGCAAGTCAGGAAAATATAACTATATCAAAAGCGGAATATGATGCAATGCAACAGAAGATATTCCTGCTTCAGCATGAACTTGTCCAGTTGAGGCGTGCGATCTATGGAGCCAAAAGCGAACGGCATATCGCAGCAGACCCCAACCAGGGCGTGCTCTTCGACGTGCCTGCACAGGAGAAAGAACCGGAAAAGGAGCAGATCAGCTATACGCGCAATAAAAAGCAGTCCAAAAAACAGCCCGTGCGCTTAGAACTGCCCGCCCACCTGCCGCGCCATGAAATTATCATCGAACCCCAAAACCTGCCCGAAGGCGCCCATAGGGTCAACGTAAAAATCACCGAAGTACTTGATTATGTGCCCGGTACTTTTCGTGTGATCCGTTATATACGCCCTTACTATGCCGTAGCAGGCCAGGACGAAAGCACCCAAATGATCTGCGCAGAACTGCCTTCACGCGCCTTGCCCAAAAGCAATGCCTCAGAAGGCCTGATCTCTTATGTGACTGTCAGCAAATTTGTTGACCACCTGCCTTTCTACCGCCTTGTCAAGATGTTCAAGCGCCTGGGGATCGAAATAGCCGAATCAACAATAAACGGTTGGTTTAGCGGGGTTTGCAGATTGCTTGAACCGCTTTACGATGCCCTGAAAAAAGAAATCATGAGGACCGATTACCTGATGGCAGACGAAACGCCCATAAAGGTATTGACCAAAGACAAGCCCGGGGCATCGCACAAAGGGTATCATTGGGTTTATTACGACCCGCTTAAAAAACTGGCCCTGTTCGATTACCGGAAAGGCCGCGGACGGGAAGGCCCGGATGAGATGCTGGAAAACTATAGTGGATATTTGCAAACCGATGGCTACACAGCTTACGACAACCTAAAAAACAAAGCCGAAATCACCCAATTGGCCTGCATGGCGCATGCACGCAGGTATTTTGAGAAAGCCAAGGACAATGATGCTGCACGCAGTGAATATGCGCTGGGGCAGATAAGAAAACTGTATGCCATTGAACGTCAGGCAAGTGAGCAAGAACTGCAGCCGGAGGAGGTCAAAGCATTGCGGCAAAAGGAATCACTGCCCATATTGAACGAAATGGAAAGCTGGCTTAAGGAAGAAGTTTATAAAGTAGCGCCCAAAAGCGCAATCGGCAAAGCCATAGCTTACAGCCTGAAATTATGGGGGCGCCTGATCCGTTATATTGAAGACGGAAGGCTGCGCATTGACAACAACCTGGTTGAAAACAGCATCAGGCCGGTAGCAATAGGCCGCAAGAATTACCTGTTTGCCGGTTCGCACAATGCAGCCCAGCACGCGGCTATGATCTACTCCTTTTTTGCCAGCTGCAAAATCCAAAACGTAGAACCCTTTGAGTGGCTCAAGCAAACATTAGGAAAAATCCAGGAACACCCAGCCAACCAGCTCCACCAACTTCTGCCCGGACAGCTTTAAAACATTATCCGGTTATATGCAAGATGCTGTTCGCTGTAGGCTTACGAGGATTTTAGCAAATTTTGCGAGAAAGGTTATTTTGAGCGACAATTAAGACAAGAAATTATTGAAATTGTAAAAAGTCTGAAAGAACTTGGAATAACAGTACCCTTTGAAACGCCCGAAAAGTCTGATATATTAAAGCCTGAATTTTACTTCATTACACTAGACAATAATGCTGAAAAAGAAAATGCAAGCACACCTAAGCAAACAATGGCTGGCTACCTTTTCAATGACAAGCGTTGGGGTTGTAGAAAATTAACAACTAAAGATTCTGTTGAGAAAATGTTTGGCGATATCACAAAGAAAGACAATAAATTTTTCGCCACATTTTTATTTTCAAAAGCAACTCTTGAAAATATTGGAATTACAGACATAATTGATGGCGCTTACAATGAAAGAATTTTACCTGTATGAAACTAACAATACATAGAGGAACAAATCAAATTGGAGGTTGCATAACCGAAATTGAAAGTGGCGGCTATAAGATTTTTATTGACTTTGGCGAGCAGTTGCCAGGAGTTGAGATTAAAGAATTGACCCCGATAGATGGATTAACTTGTGGTAATATTTCAAAAAGTGCATTATTCATAACTCACTTGGATATTCCGGACTAAGCTGACCCACCCGGCCGGCTGAAAGAAACGGCAATACGCAGCGGCCATAAACTGCCAATCCGGCGGATACTGACCCCCTAAAACGAAAGAAGGCTCTTCATGCAACCAGATCCGGGGCATATTGACCCTTTTTTTATCACTTTTTCGTGAAGTTGACCAATTTCGGTTTCCCACACTGCCGGGACAGGCTTTTTTGTGCCACTGATTTCGGATTTCAAGTTATCAGCGAAAATTGCATCATCCGGAATATTTTCCGGTTTTTGCCCCATCCAAAAACAGTTCGTAAGTATATTTGTTTGATTGACAGCTTTGCTCTGGCAGCAATACAGGGCAAACGCATCTAAAATGAACCGATTTCTTTCTGATTTCTTCAAAAACAGCTTGTAGAGTTTTTTTTAAAAATTTCTTGTTGTTATGTCAATAAATTGTTGTATATTGTAAGCAATTTACTAATTTTATTATAATAATTTATGACTAAATCATTAAGCTCTTTATTTGAGCAAATAGACGACCCCAGAAGCGATACAACGAAGCTTCACAAATTAAACGACATCCTTCTCATTGGTGTAATTTCAGTCATCTGTGGCGCAGAAACCTGGAACAATATGGAAGATTATGCCAGGGCAAAAGAAGGTTTCCTGAAAACCATGCTTGAACTACCAAATGGCATACCTTCGCACGACACTTTTAATAGAGTGTTCTCAGCTATTGATAATCAACAGTTTGAGAGTGCATTTGTAGAATGGGTCAATTCCCTTGTTAAGCTTGCTGATGGACAAGTAATTGCTATTGATGGCAAAACAATACGGGGGGCCAAGGCTCATGGCAAGAAGTCTCCCATTCATTTGGTAAGTGCTTGGGCGGCCCAAAACAAGCTGGTTTTAGGACAGGTCAAGACAGATGAAAAGTCAAATGAAATTACCGCAATCCCAAAATTGCTGAAATTATTGATGCTCGAAAACGCAATTGTTACCATTGATGCTATGGGATGCCAAGAAGAAATAGCGGAAAATATTATTGACAAAAAGGCTGATTATATTTTAGCCGTCAAAAGAAACCAAAAACAATTGTTTGAAGATATTGAAGACGAGTTTAAGGTCGCAAAAAATATTGCTGAAGACACGAGTGTTTATGGAGATCATGGCAGGATCGAAACAAGGGTTTGCAGAACAATAAGTGACTTGGGCTTCGTGCAAAACCGTGAAAAATGGGCTAACTTAAAGACAATCATCAAGATAGATAGCACTCGTGAGTTCAAGAACAGTGATAAACCAACAGAAAAAGCTACAAGATACTACATCTCAAGCCTAAAGGCAGGGCCCAAAGCATTTCAGGAGTACATAAGGTCTCACTGGTCTATTGAAAACAGCTTGCACTGGACTTTGGATGTTGCATTTGGTGAAGACGCAAGCCGCAAGAGATCAGGCAATTCAGCACAAAACTTCTCTACTCTGTGCAAAATAGCACTTAACTTACTGAAAAACGAAAAAACCTTAAAATCAGGTGTTAAGGGCAAACGGCTCAAGGCAGGATGGGATAATGATTACCTCATGAAAGTTCTTAATTTATGATGCGTTTGCCCTGGGCAGCAATAGAAATGAAACATACTGAAATATTATGACGAAGAAAAATATAAAACGAATTCTGAGGATACTCTTTATAGCCGCTTCTATATCATCACTTTACTTTGTTCCATGGATACTTGTAAAAGCCTGGATACTTCCACTGTCCGATACGGTGCAGGAACAGGTAGATGAGGCCATAGGGCATGGATTTGACGGAATGATTGTTTATGTGGACGAAGCAGGAAAACCACCGGCTTTTTATGCAGGAGGCTGGAAAGACCGGGAAAACAAAATTCCTGCCGACCCGAAATCATTGTTCAAAATTGCAAGCATCAGCAAGCTTTACACGGCTGTAGCGCTTACCAAACTGGTCAATGACAAACGCTTGTCCCTGGATCAAACCCTCGCAGATTACTATCCGGAACTTGTAGGAAGAATTGAAAACGCAGAAGAAATAACTTTGAAGATGATGGTTCAGCATCGCTCTGGCATTCCAAATTTCACAGATAATCCTGCTTTTTGGCAAAACGAAGAAAAAAACAGTAGAGACGCCCTGGATTTTGCCCTCGATTTACCCGCCCGTTTTGAACCGGATAAAGGATATGAATATTCGAATACCAATTATTTATTGCTCCGGAGGATTATGGATGATGTTTTGGGATATAAGCACAACGAATTTATCAGGGAAAGGATTTTGCTGCCCCTGGGCTTGAATAACACATATTTCTCCATTACGGAAGTTGATCTAAATGATGTAATGAGCGGCTATTATGTTGGCTATAAAGAAGATTTTAAAGCCCGTGATTATGGAATGCTGGCTACGGCAGAAGATGTGGGCATATTCCTGCGGGCGCTGAACGATGGCTCCGTATTTGATGAAGGCGAACAGGAAATCTATCCCTATGTGTATGATCATGGCGGTTTGGTTATTGGCTATCAAAGCCTTGCAGAATATCACAAGGATATCGACGCGGTTGTCGTTCAATTTATCAATACAACGGATTTCAATGGTTATGAATGGAATTTATCCGAAATCACTATAAACCGTATTGTGAAAATCCTGAAAAGGAAAAATTCATAAGCTATGAAAAAATATTTCATAATCGTTTTTATTGCCCTTGGAATGCTGCTGAGCCATTGCAAAAAAGACAAAGAAGGCTCAGCATTAAATCCTCAAAATGAGTCTTCCATTATTGTGGATGCAATGCTTTATGAAAATGCGCCCCGGGATGAATTTCTCTTTGATCATGTGGAAATTACTGACGACAGCATGCGCATTAGCATACAATACGGTGGTGGCTGCGGGAATATTGAAGTGAAATTAATTGATTCAGAAACGCTTATGGAGTCACTGCCCGTACAAAGGTTCATCCGTTTATCTTTAAGAGATGAAGATCCTTGCGAAGCATTGATTACTGAGGATTTTACATTTGATTTAAGTCCTGTTCAAGACACTTCATACGATAAGATAATACTGCATCTTGACGGCTGGGAGCCCGAATTGGTTTATGAATATTGAGCTGTTTCACAGGAATCATGATACCACAGCATGCTCCTTATAAAAGCATAAGATTTAAAAACGGTGTCAATTCTTAAAACGCAGTCCATTCTCCGGATTCAGAGCCAATATGCAGATTGAGAATCCTTATCGGGTATAAATCGGAAGAACCAGAGTATATTCAAAACTTAGGAAATACTAAGGCTACACGCTCCTTAATACTTGATTCAGAAAAAACAACAAGGACGTATAGAAAAAAATGTATCCCAATTTGTTTCCTAAATAAGAAACTATTACCTTTGTTCGAAAATGAATGGATAAAAAATTTAAGGTAGTTTTTCTGGGGGAAGCATCTGA
The DNA here is from genome assembly GCA_963662905.2 of Bacteroidales bacterium. Lineage (GTDB taxonomy): Bacteria > Bacteroidota > Bacteroidia > Bacteroidales > WRLA01. The sequence goes on from CAXXFD010000001.1 coordinate 806,258, forward strand.
TTTTGTTGAATCCCTGGACGAAAAAGCACGAACGAAAATTTATTACAATGCAAGGAAAGCTCAAATAGTGAATGACCCTGAACTATTCAGAAAATTGAATGAAATTATATGGGAATTCAGAACAAAATTTAATCAAAATTATTATCGTTTATTGGCTTTTTGGGACAAATCAGGCAAGGAAGAAACACTAGTTTTGGCAACTCATGGGTTCATTAAAAAAACCAATAAAACCCCAAAAAATGAGATTTAACGAGCTGAAGAAATTCGTAAAGAATATTTTGAATTAAAAAACAAGAAACATGAAAAGCGATAGATTAAAAGAAACAAGTCTTGACGATCTGATAGACAAGCATATCGGTGAGTCTGGAACAGAAAAGCGAGATCTTTTTGAAGAAGAGCTTCGCTTAGATATCCTTGGTCATACAATAAGAAGGTTAAGAAAAGAAAAAAACATGACCCAGGCTCAACTTGGAGAGCTGGTTGGTGTAAAAAAGGCTCAAATCTCAAAAATTGAAAACAATTTTAATGATGCTAGGTTTGAAACAATTTTAAAGGTTTTCAGAGCATTGAACGCTAAAATAAGCTTTAATGTAGAAATGCTTAATCAAAACTTATCAATAAGCTAAATTGAAAAAATGCAGGGTGGAGAGGGCTAAAGCGTCTTCCAAAACCCAAGCCTACCCCACACCCAAAAAATCATGCCTGCTGATTACTTTATATTCCGGGTCGGATGAATGCAAAATACTTTGATAAAATGTGATGGTATTCATCTGTTCGGAAAGGAAAAGCTCGCCGGAAAACTCATCGGCCAAAGCCCGGAAATTTGCTTCGTCATGGAGATTTTTCATCCGCGCCAGGGTCAAATGAGCCTTAAAAGCTTTTCCGTCTCTTTCAAAGCCAAGTTTTTCTATGGATGCAGCAAGTTCCAGTGCAAGTTTATGTAGCATTTCATTCTTATGGAATCCGATCCAGAAAACAGAAGGCTTCCCTCTTTTTCCAAAAAAGCCTGTACCTGCAGTGATCAGTTTGAACGGCTTTATTTTCAAAGCCACCTCATCCAGTACCTGACTGATTTCGCTGATTTTATTCTGGGGAGTATCTCCCAGAAAGCGCAAAGTCAAATGAAAATTTTGTTCGGGAACCCAGCGCAGTTTTTCATCATGTAGCAAGGATTTCAGTTCGTTATAGCTTTCGCAGAAGTCCCTGCCGGGATGCAGTTTCAATGCGATAAATGTCCGTATTGGCGTCATCTTCTTAGGGTTCTATCGGCTTAGTTTTAGAAAGCGGAACACTAAAATAAAAGCGGCTTCCTTCGCCCGGGCTGCTTTCTACCCAGATATCGCCATTGTTTTTCTCGATAAATTCCTTACAGAGGATCAGGCCCAGACCGGTTCCTTTTTCGTTTTCTGTTCCCGGAGTAGATTGTGTGGCATCCACTTTAAAGAGGTTTTGCAATCGGTCTTCCGGAATGCCCACGCCCTGATCGGCCACCTGTACCACAGCCGAATGTGCTGTTGCTTTCACATTGATTAAAATTTTACTGCCTTTGGGCGAAAATTTCAGCGCATTAGAGAGCAGGTTTCGTAAAACAGTAGTGATCATATTCCGGTCGGCTTCTACTTGATGCTCATCCTGACTCATTTTCACGACAATTTCAATATCCTTGTCCCTGGCACCTTTTTCAAGCACTGCAATAGACTCTTCAAAAATTTCCTGCAGCAGGAATTCTTCCGGATTTACTCTTAATCGGCCGGTTTGTGCACGCGCCCAGTTCAATAAGTTTTCCAGCAGGTTAATGGAGTGTTTTACGCTGTGGTCCACCCCATCGATATGTTTTTCCATACGCTCATATTCATGCTGGTTAAAATAAGTCCGGAGCATATGCGCAGACAGCACCAGGCTTTGCATGGGGTTTTTCAAATCGTGGGCAATGATGGAAAAAAACTTATCCTTAGTAGCATTTAGCTCAAGCAATTGTTTGTTTTGCTCGTCAATCAGCCTGTTTTTATGTTCCAGGCTTTCATTGGCTTTATGCACACGCTTTTCGAGCCGGTCGCTTACAGTAATAATAAACTGCAATTGCTTCAGCAACTCTTCGTAATAGCCTGCAAAATCGCGAAAAGCCTCACGAAGTTGTTCTTCATGCAGGTTCTCATCATCCATTTTTTTCCTGATTTCGCGCAGGCGGTCATTTTCCAGACGGTAAATTTCAGAAAAATCCATAAGAAGCCCTTTTTTGATAAAGCACTAAGATACAAAATATTTATTGGCCAACTACATAACAAAATTTCAAAACACAACCTTATAAAAGTTAAATCATTGATATTTATAGCTTTGGCCAAGTAATCCATTCCATATCAAAAAAAGCTTACGGATTTGTAGCCATGATTTTTTATTTTAACAGGCTTCAATCCGTTAAGGTAGAGACCGAGTTTATAGTAATGGATATTATTGAGGTGCGGCCAATTATTCGGAATCATTTTTTCCGTATCATGTTTATGGAGATGCCGGGGCTTATCAGGACAGTGTAATTGGTCATAACAATAGCCTGAACAACACAACCGTACAGGAGATCCTTATCCATCCCCTTCCCACATCTCTTTTGCCTACAGATACAGGTTTTTGCGAAGGTTATGGCGTAAACCTCTGGCCGGGGGATATTCAATCCTACCTCTGGCAAAACGGTTCAACGGACACCAGCTTTTATGCGGACATCAGGCTGAGCGTAATTGTGGAAGTACGGATGTGCAGGGCTGCAAGAATTCGGATACAACGCAGGCTGCGGAGCATAGCAAGCCGGATTCTTTGTTGAATTTTCATGATTGAGTTGTTGGTGGATTCATCGGATGAAAGAAAGCCATCCAATGAATAGCGCTAAAATCAAAAAAACCGGGCTCATCAGAACCCGGTTTTTGCATATATCAGATAAAATATTCTTAGCTGGATACTCTTTCAAGCCATTTAAGCATAAAGAGGATTGTGAACATGGAAATCAGACAAGCTACGACAAAGATGCTCCAGGTTGTCCAGATTGGGATGCTTTCGTAGAAGATGGCACCGATAAAGAGCAGCTGGTTGCCTACTGCTGTTGCGCCAAGCCACAGTCCCTGCATAATACCCTGGTATTGTGGAGGAGCTACTTTTGATACGAATGAAATTCCCAGCGGGCTGATGAAAAGCTCAGCAACAGTTAGGATGAAGTATGTTCCAATGAGGATGAATGGGGTTACTTTATCAGCATCTGGCAAACCGCCCATTTCTTTAACATCGCGGAGCAATGGAAGATCCAGCGATCCAACAACCATAACAATATAAGCGATAGCAGCGATAAACATACCAATCGCGATCTTTTTAGGAGTGCTGGGCTCTTTGCCTTTGGCACGCAGCCAACCAAAGAAAGCAACAATAATAGGTGTAAGGAATACTACAAAGAATGGGTTAACAGACTGGAAAAGTTCGGCACCTACCAGTTTAAAACCGCCAATATCAAGTTTAATAGCACTTAAATCGGTATAGTCTTTTGCGAAATAAGTGAGTGTAAGTCCGTTTTGGTGGAAGGAGAACCAGAAGAAAATTACAACACCAAATACAGCAACCAGTGCGTAAATACGTTGTTTCACTTCTTTAGGATCCATCTTGATTTTTGTTGAATCGCTGTCGTCAGAATCTTTGCTGACTTTCACATCCGGGAATCCGTTTTTGTTCACGATATAAACGACCAGCGAGATAAGCATGGCAATAATGGCAATACCGAAAGCATAGTGGAAACCGGTAGTAAATACATTCAGGTAATCAGAAGCAAATTCGGTGAGGTTGGCAGCGCTGCCGTTCATTGTGGCTGTATTTGCAGCTTCCTGGAATGCAGCTGCCTGGGTTTCGGAGAGTGTTCCGCCTAATTGCTGGTGGCATAGGCCGGGAAGTGCGGCATCATATTCATAACCATTGTTGGCAAGCCACCAGTTACGGATACCTACAGCAGTAAAAGGAGCAAAAACAGCACCCACATTAATGAACATATAGAAAATCTGGAAACCGGAATCCCTTACTCCATCATATTTGGGGTTGTCGTACATCTGACCAACCAAAGCCTGAAGGTTCCCTTTAAAAAGACCATTACCAAAAGCAATAATAAATAGTGCAAAGCTGGAAAGGGCAAGGAACAGGGTTTGATTAGGAACCGGTGTTTTTGTAGGAATTGCGAGAATCAGGTAACCAATCGTCATGGTAATAATACCTACGAGAATGGTACCTTTAAAGTTTTTGATTTTGTCGGCAATAATACCACCAACAAGCGCAAGGAAGTAGATCGAGAAATAGAAAATTGAGTAAATGATTCCTGCATTGGTTTCATCCAGATTGAATTTTGCCTGGAGAAACAGTACAAGGATAGCCATCATGGTGTAGAAACCAAAACGTTCACCCATATTTGCCAAAGCAGCAGGGATCAGTCCTTTAGGTTGTCCTTTAAACATAATTGGAGAATTTTAATTTATAATTAATTTAGTGGTCATGATTCCCAGATAAAGGCTACAAAAATAGGTAAATCCTACACTTATCCAAAAAGAATCAAGCGTTTGCAAACCCGATTTCAACTTAATTGAATCTATTTTTTATCCTCGTGTAATGCAATCCACGTTTAATCGTCTATCTTAGTGTTATGACTGCTGAAAGCTTTAAAACAATATTTTATCCCATGAAAGACCGGCTATACCGATATGCATTGGCTTTCCTGCGAAAGCCCGACGAGGCCATGGACGCCGTGCAGGAGATTTACCTCCGCCTGTGGAAAGGCCGCGATGGATGGGATAAATACGAAAATCAGGAAGCTTTGGCCATTAAAATGATGCGGAACCATTGCCTCGATAAACTTAAATCGGCGCAAAACCGCCTGAAAAGCACACAGGAAGTGCCGGAGCAAATGCAGGAACAAACTCCTTTTCATATTACTTCCAACAAGGATTCGCTGGGGCTTATCCGGAAGCTGATGCAAAAACTACCGGAAGCACAAAGCGAAATTATGTATTTGCGGGATGTGGAAGAATATGAATATGAGGAGATTTCAGAGATCACCGGAATGACGGTAAATTATATCAGGGTAAATCTTTCGAGGGCAAGAAAGAAAATAAGGAACGAATATCAAAAAATTGAAGAATATGAACTGGCAGGTGGCAGATAAGTTATTGGAGAAGTACTTCAGCGGCCTCAGCACGCTGGAGGAAGAAAAGGAGCTGAAAGAGCTCTTCCGGCGCGATGATGTGCCGGAGCATTTAAAATCCTATAAAGAACTTTTTAGCGGTATCGACCAAAGCAGCGCGCTGAGCGGCCCTTCCGATGAAATGCTCGACCAATGGCTCGGCTTGGACGAGGAAGAAACCGCTGCCGACAGGAAATCCCTGCGCTTCTGGAACGGCCGTTTTGCTATAGCCGCAGCGCTGGCCCTTATTCTGGCCACAACTTTCCTCTTTTTAAATAATTCGGGCATGATGAATACCTATTCACAGGAAGAAGTCAATATTGCCTACGATCAAACCAAAAAAGTGCTGGGATTTATTTCCGCAAAAATGAATACCGGAATGGAATCCGCATCACCGGTAGGCAAACTGAACGAAGCCGGATCATCGCTTGATAAATTTGATCTTTTGAACCGAAAAGTGGATCAAACAGCTGATCAGATCAAGAAATTTAATACATATTCACAGAAAATTAAATCACCTTTAAACAACTAATACCATGAAAACAATTAAATCAATTTTCGCAACACTGCTCATGCTCGCTATCCCTGCAATGATGATGGCACAGAGCCCGATGGATGCTGTTTTTGAAAAATACAACGGCAAAGATGGTTTCACTACCGTGAAAATGAACAAAGAACTTTTCTCCCTTTTCAATGAAATCGAAGTAAATAAAGATGGCGAAAATGTGGAAGAACTCGAACAGATCAAAGAGCTGACCGAACAGCTCGACGGAATCCGTGTGCTTTCTTTTGAACCCGGCGACGATTATGACGGCCCGGTGGTCAACCTTTATGAAGAAGTAATGAAAGACTTGCCAAAATCCTATGTGGAGCTGATGTCGGTAAAAGACGGCGGAGAGGATGTAAAATTCCTGATCCACAAAAAAGGCAAAAAGATCAAGGAACTTCTTTTGCTGGTTGAAGATGGCAACAGCTCAACAGCCATCAGCATTACCGGAATGCTGGACATGAAAAACATCGGCAAAATTGCCCAGACCATGAACATGAAAGGCATGGAAAAACTGGACAAGCTGAATGATCATGATGAAGAAAAAGATTCCGATTCGGACAAAGAGTAACTTATCAGGCAGTATATTCAAAAGCCACGGGGATGACCTGTGGCTTTTTTTGGTTGGTTACTTCACTATCTTCCTGATGAAAGCGGCCAGATAAAGCGGCAGACTGTAAAGGTCAAATTCAAATGAACTGTTTTCCATGTTGAGGTTGGTTTTAGCCGTGAGATCCTTGCCAAAGGAGGGCAAATCAAGATTAAAGCGCACGGCTTTGTTTTGCTTTTTCTCAGCTAAATATACATGGAGCGATTTTAGCGATCCTGTTTTGCCTGCTTTTACTTCAATTGGGAAAATATGGTTGCCAATTTGAAACAAAAAATCAACTTCCGAACCGGAGCCTCTTTTTTCTCGTAACCAATAAAACAAACCTGCATCTTCAAAAGGCTCAAAACCACTGATTAACTCCTGACCAATAAACTGTTCGGCAAGGATCCCTTCAAAATCCGTAACAATGTCCTGAATCTCGTTAAGTTTAATTTTTGCCAGATTGCAGGCCAAACCAATATCCAAAAACAGTAGTTTAAAAATGTTTTTGTCTTGATACTGGTTAATGGGCACTTTAGAAGATCCGGTTTTATAAACAAGATGGATAATCCTGCTTAATTGCAATTTAATCAATGCCTCCTTTAAATCACGTGAATGGGCGTTTTTGTTGATATTGCTGTACTTTACTTTTTTTCCGATATTTCCTCCGGCATATTCGAGGCATTCATTCAGATATTCCTGTTCTTTTCTGGAACCGTATTTTGCGAAATCATATTTGAAAGAGGTCAATATGGATTGTTGTATTTTTTCTACTTCAAGTAAATTTTGAGTTTCCACATAAGCTTTTACAGCTTCCGGCATCCCCCCTATGAAGAAATATAAACGCAGCCAGCCGACAAGTTTTTTATGAATTGCCTTGCTGAAAAGTTTATCGAAATCAAATAATGAAATATAGTTATAGAGTGCTTCCTGACCATTAGCGATAAGAAATTCCGGGAAATTCATTGGATAAAGATAAGCAAACTCCAAACGGCCTACTGGCATTGAATATTGGATCTCGTTAAGTGTGTGATCCAAAAGAGATCCCGCCGCAACAATATGCAATCCGGGCATATCTTCATAAAAGTACCTTAAGGCAATAATTGCTTCAGGAAGCGATTGGATTTCGTCAATGAAGATAAGGGTTTCGCACTCTATAACGGGTACATTATAAATGGCTGACAACTCATTGATAATAATCTGGGGGTTATTCTGTTCAAAAACCGACTTTAACTCAGGATTTCTTTCAGGATTAGCCTTCAGATAATATTTGAATGAGCTCTGGCCTAATTTATCAATCAGGTAGGTTTTCCCAACCTGACGAGCACCGCGCAAAATTAAGGGCTTGCGTCGTGGGTTGGCAATCCAGCCCTCCAGATATTCCATTAAAAAACGTTTCATCCGCTTATAATTTGATTTATAGTGAACCCCAATGCTCTAAGAGAACACCGCATGACTAAATAATTTTTATCGTGTATTTCGGCATGGCCCTGTTGAACTTAGCTTTATTTTATTCCGTCATGTTCAGTTTCATGCTCATTTAAAGATAAATATTTTACCAAAGTTACATAAAAAATTAAAACAAGCCTGTTTTTCAGACAAAAATGTCGAAAACAACCCCTTATTTTAGACAAAAACCCCTAAAACAACCCTGTCTTTTAGACAAATTTATTTTTGACTTGCTGTTGTTTAGTATATAAAATCTTGATAAATAACACTTTATAAACAATACTTGCGCGTTGGTTTTTTTGAAACTATTTTTTGTCTAAGAAAGGAAATCACGCACTATGCCCGAAATTCCGCTTTTTACATCCTCCCAGCTCATTCCTTTCAGGCTTTTCGGGCTTGCATCATCATCTGCATCGGTAAAATACGTCATTGCATGAGGGATGCTAATGGCCAGCATCTGGTTAGGGAATTTTTGTTTATGCCAATCGATAATCCGGTTAAGTTCATAATGCTGCAATAGTTCATAAAGATCATAAAAATCTTTTCGGCGCCCCCTACCGAGTATAGCCTGAATCTTCATAGCGGCCAGGTCAGCATCAGAATACATCCGGATGCCTTCTTTTTCTTCAATGGGTTGAATCAGAGGGTGTGGATAATGTACCAGATCTGTTTTAACCCCGGAGATATAGCAAAAAACGCCAAAATATTCGTGTTGCGGTTTATAATCAAATGCAGGACCGAATGAATCTGACAGCGCATTAGCTATGGTTTTATTATCAAATTTTTGGTTATGGAACAAGTCAAGGTCAATAGAAATCCGATGTCCGTATTTCAATGACAATGCAGTGCCTCCAACCAATGCGAAGGGTTTGAGGCTTTTAATTTCCATCAATTTTTTTAGTACGGAAAAAGTTCCGGGTTCGACTGTCTGCGTTTGTAACATCTGAATTCTTCTATGGGTTCATTTACTACAGCTGCTGCAAGATGCATGGTATAAAGCGGCAAAAACTTAGCGTTTAAGAGCACCTCCCGCACTTTATCATCACCATAAAAACGGCGGCATTGGCGGATGTCTTCCACATCGCCACGTTCAAAAACGCGCTCAATTACAAAAGCTGCATTTTTTTGGTAGTCGATGGTTTTTTCATCCACATCCCAGAAAAGCCGTTGATCCAGTTTGGGTTTGTCCATATTTTATTCTTCTAACGCTTGCATAAACCTGTTTGTTATGCAAAATATTTTAATCATCCGAAAAAGCCAATTGGTTAATCGCCGGTTGGTTTATCAGGATGAAATGGTAAAAAGGATACACTTCCTTATAGGCTGCTTCATCTAAATGTGCTTCCATCACCCCGAAAAGTGTATTGAGCATTGCCGGCCAGTAAGCTTCGGTAAAGCCATGTGAGCGGTATGTATGAAAAACCCAGGTCAGGGTTTCAACAAAAACATTGGCTTTATACATCGTCATGACCGACTGCATAAAACGAAACTGATTTTGGTGGTTCTGCACCATCATATCTTTGTTATCCTTGCCAATGAGCCTTTCGAGATCGGGCCGAACCAGCATTTTTATATTCAAATCCACGATCATTTTCGGCGAAGAATTAAAAAACTTCTCTGCCGTTTCGGGGCTGATCGCATGCATTTGTTCTGCCTGTTCGATTAGATTCTGATTATCCATTTATTTTGGGTTTTGATTGATGGGCAATGAAAAATAAAAGGTAGTGCCTATTCCGGGCTGGCTTTCAAACCAGATTTTCCCCTGATGTCCGATAATGATACGCTTCACAATTACGAGGCCAAGCCCGGTACTTTTTTCACCGTCGGTAGGTTTGGCCGATGTAGTTGCAAAAGGCTTAAATATTTTATCCTGTTCTTCCAGCGGGATGCCAATTCCTTCATCTTTTATGCCCACAGCTATATCTTTGCCGGTCGAAAAAATATTTACCTCAACTTTGCTTCCTTTGCTGCTGTACTTAATGGCATTGGTGAGCAAATTGATAAATACCTGCCTGATTTTATTTATATCGGCATTGACTTTCGGAATGGTGTCCAGATTGGTAAAAACAATTTTGATGTCCTTTTTGTCGGCCAATGATTGGTTCAAGCGGATATTATCCAAAATCAACTGGTCCAAAGCAAACTTTTCTTTCTGCAAATCAAGTTTTCCCAGTTCAATTTTGGAGATGTCCAGTAAATCGTTGAGCAAGTGAAGCATGAACTCACTTTGGTTTTTTATGGTATTGAGAATTTTTAACTGATCCGGAGAAAGCTTTTCATCGTATTCTTCAATCAAAAAATCGCTGTACATCATAATGGAAGCAATCGGGTTCCTGAGGTCATGGGCTGCAATGCCGATAAACTCATTTTTTTGTTTGTTCAGCTTTTGTAATTCCGCATTGGCTTTAAAAAGTTCGCGCGTTTTAACATTCAACTCGCTGTTCAGTTCCACCATTTGTTTTTGCATGCGGTCTGTTTCCTGGCTGCCGCGCTCACCAATGGCCATAATGCTGCCACCAATGCAATAAAACCTGAAATAAAAACTCAAAGGCAAATCACCACCTGTATTCAGGTTCAACAAACTGGCCTGCTCTTTTTGGCATAAAGCCGATAATGACAGCTGATTGTGAAAATCCAAAAAAACAGATTTGAAATCAAGCGCGTGTGCAGCGCGGCCGATGGTTTCTTTTGCAAAGTTGTTCATGTCCAATAAATCGCCTTCCGCAGTAAAGATAAAGGCAGGCGATTCGGCATTTTCCCACAAATGCCTGAAGCAAAGCTCATGTAGTATTTTATTCGGCATATTTCTGTTTCAGATAATCTTCCAGATCCTCCAGTCCTTTGAGATGTACCACGCCTGAGTGCGCTGAAAGCACTTCCTCTGCACCATGTGCAAAAGCATGTCCGCCCACAAGCACCTCAACAGAAGGAAACTGCTGCCGGATGCTCGAAATATAATCGCTTAGGCGGTAGAGGTTATAGTACATACTCACAGATAAACCCACAACATCAGGCTTTTTCTCTTCAATCATGCGCAGCAATTCCGTAAGCGGTGTATTGGCGCCCAGGTAATAACTGTCCCACCCGTTCATTTCTATGATGTCGGCAACCATACGGCCTCCAATCTGGTGGTATTCGTTTACAGCTGAACTGATTATGGCCTTTCGGTTTTTATGTTCCTGAGTAAAAAGATAGGGATAAACAAGGTTCATCAGGCTTTCGGTAATGGATGTGGCCATATGTTCAACGGCAACAGAAATCTCGTTGCGCTCCCATTTGCGCCCGATTTCGTAAAGCGAATCCCTGAAAATATCATTATAAACCGATTTAACGCTATGGCCTTCTTGCATTAAATCATTTACTATACCTGCACAGGTATGCCGGTTGCCTTGAATCAGGTTTTCAAGATATGTGTTGTATGTTTCTTGTGTAGTAGTCATCTCAAGGCATAAAGATAATTAATTTTATTAAAGCCTATGAAAAATAATTGATTTTTTTCAATTGATAATCAACTACATACAAAAAAATAAAAAAATTTTCCTCAAAAATGCTTGACAATTACAATCGGATAAACGTATATTTGCCGCAGGGTTTAACCAATTAGTTAAATCATAAAATTAAACCTAATGCTTAAAACCGGAGGTTAAAATGTCAGAAGAACATAATACAGAACAGCAAATTTTTAAGGCCGCAAAACAAGTATTTATCCGCAAAGGCTTCGATGCTGCACGCATGCAGGATATCGCCGATGAAGCAGGAATCAATAAAGCCCTGCTCCACTATTATTTTCGCAGCAAAGAAAAACTCTTCGATTCCATTTTTCAAAGCATTTTAAAAAAACTGGTTCCCAACCTTGAAAAGATTACACAGGACAATGTGCCTTTCAGTGAAGTCATCAACAGGTTTGTGCGTACCTATTACGGTTTCATTAAAGAAAATCCCTTTTTGCCGCTGTTTGTAATCAATGAAATTAACCGCAATCCTGAAAAAGTGGTTCAGTCCTTTCTGGCGGAGCGCATCCCTTTGAAAGCATTTTTTGAGCGCGTACATCAGGCAATAGAAAGCGGCGAAATCCGCCCTATCGATCCCAGGGAAATTATTCTTAACATCCTATCGCTGATCTTATTTCCGATTGCGGCCCGTGCCACCATGGCAGGAATTGTTTTTCAGGGCAAAATAGATGAATACAACCAATTCCTCGATCACCGGATTGAGAATATTGTAAAAATGATAAACGAAAACCTTAAAATCCAATAATCATGCGGAAATTACTTATTTTCCTCAGTTTATTCCCTTTTCTGGCATTGCAGGCACAGCAGCAGTTTAGCCTGGACAGCCTGATGAGCCTGGCCGTAGAAAATTATCCAAAAATCCGGGAAAACGCATTGATTGACCAAAAGAAAGGGCTGGCCGAAAGCAACCAGCAGAGCAGCTGGCTTCCACAGATCAGCCTCAATGCACAGGCTACATACCAATCGGAGGTTACGAAAATCGACATCCCTGTTCCCAATTTAAACATTCCCGAACTGAGCAAGGATCAATATAAAATGTATCTGGAAATGAGCCAACTGATATACGACGGAGGTTCGCTAAAGCACAGCCGGGAGCTGGAAGAAGCCAATGCCCAAACGGAACATCAGGCAATTGCCGTAGAATTATACAACTTAAAAAGGCGCATCAAAGAGCTTTATCTGCAAGTGATCATGCTCGAAAACAGCAAAGAATTAATTATCGAAAACATCAGCAGCCTGGATGCTCGCATAAAAGAAGTGGATGTTGGCATTAAAAATGGTGCGGTTTTATCGAGCATTGGCGACAATCTCAGGGTCGGAAAAATCAAAAGTCAGCAAATACTCAGCGAAACGAATTTCACACAGGAAGGGCTGCTCGATATGTTGTCGCACTATTGCGGCATACAGCTAACCCAAAAAGAGCTCCAACAGCCTGATGCTCAATTCAGTCCTGATAACAATATCGCTTTGCGCCCTGAATATCAGCTCCTCGAATCGCAAAAAAAATTAGTGGAAGCTTCGGATAAGCTCACAGCATTGCAGAACCTGCCCAAACTCAGTGGCTTTGGTCAGGCCGGATATGGCCGCCCGGGCCTGAATATGCTTGACAATGATTTCAGCGGCTATTATCTGGTAGGAATCCGGCTGTACTGGAAGCCGTGGAACTGGCATAAAGTAGAACGTGAGCAAAAAATCAACAGATTGCGCCAGGAAATCATCACAGAAAATCAAAATACCTTTACAACAGAAGTGCAGGCCGAGCTGCTTCAAATCCAAAAGGAAATCCTGAAATATGAAAACCTGATGCAAAGTGATCGGGAAATCATTGCGCTGAAAGGAAATGTGGTAAAAACAGCAGAAGCCCAATTGAGCAACGGAATCATCACTTCATCAGAGTATATCAACCAGCTGAATGAAGAAACACAGGCAAAAATCAATGCCGAAAATCATAAAATACAGTTAATCAACGCAAAACTGAATTATAATATCGCTTTAGGCAAACTTTAAAAACAAAACACCTCCAATACAGAATATCATGAAAATCAAGAATTTTTGGATTATAGGACTGGTAGCATTATTAATGACAGGCTGCCCGAAGATGAAAGAGAAACCGGATGCTTTTGGTAATTTTGAATCGGATGAAATCACCATCTCTTCAGAAGCCAACGGAAAACTTTTAATGTTTGATCTGGAAGAAGGCCAACAGCTCAGCGAAGGCCAGATGATCGGATATGTAGATACCACAAGCCTCCACCTGCGAAAAATGCAATTGATCCAATCTCAAAAAGCCATCCTCTCGCATTTAAGCAGTATCAATGCACAGATTAAAGTGCAGGAACAAATCCTGGAAAACCTCATCATCACCCAAAAACGAATCGATAATTTATTTGCCGCCGGAGCAGCTACGCAGCAACAAAAAGACGATATCGACGGACAGGTAAGCGCCGCGCAAAAGCAAATCAGCTCGATTAGTTCGCAGAAGCAGTCCATTTTGGATGAAGCTGCTGTAGCAGACCGCCAGATGGCTGAGATTGAAGACCAGATCAACAAATCGGTTATAATTAACCCGATCGACGGAGTGGTTTTGGCCAAATACGTTTATGCCAATGAAATTACTGCTTTTGGCAAGCCCCTTTATAAAATCGCCGACCTCAACACCATGAAGCTCAAAGCTTTTGTAAGCGGAGCACAGTTGCCCAATGTAAAAATCGGACAAAATGCCGTGGTAAGTTTCGATAAAAATGAAAAAAGCAATCAGAACGTTGATGGTACGGTTTGCTGGATTGCCGATCAGGCTGAATTTACCCCGAAGGTAATCCAGACAAAAGAAGAAAGGGTAAATTTGGTCTATGCCGTGAAAATCAGGGTGGACAATAAAGACGGCAAGATTAAGATCGGGATGCCGGGCGAGCTCTATTTTAAGCAGTAGTTTCTAAAAAACAAGCAAAGCAAGCGAATGATCAAGCTGGAAAACATAAGCAAATCCTACGGAGCCACGAAAGCCTTACAAAACGTGTGTGTTGAAACATCGCGTGGGGAGCTATTCGGTTTCATTGGCCCGGATGGTGCAGGGAAAACCACGCTTTTCCGCATCCTCACCAGTCTTTTGCTGCCCGATGAAGGGAAAGCCACAGTAGCCGGTTATGATGTAGTGAAGGAATACAAAAAAATCCGCCAATCCGTAGGCTATATGCCGGGACGCTTTTCGCTCTATCAGGATTTGAGCGTTGAAGAAAACCTGAAATTCTTTGCAAGCATATTCAAAACCACCATTGAAGAAAACTACGATTTGGTCAAAGATATTTACCGGCAAATCGAGCCCTTTAAAACGCGGCGGGCAGGGAAACTCTCCGGAGGCATGAAGCAAAAACTTGCACTCAGCTGCGCCCTCATTCATAAACCTGAAGTGCTTTTCCTCGATGAGCCCACCACCGGTGTGGATGCTGTTTCGCGCAAAGAATTCTGGCAGATGCTGAAAAAACTCAAAGAAAAAGGCATCAGCATTATTGTTTCCACGCCCTATATGGATGAAGCCATGCTTTGCGACCGTATAGCACTCATACAGGGCGGGCATTTGATGGAGGTAAACACACCCCAAAACATCTGTGCGGCTTATCCTTATCCGCTTTATGCCATAAAAACAGAAAACTTCTATCGCATGATGCAGGATCTGCGTACCTACGAAGAGCTCCATTCGGTTTTCAGCTTTGGCGAATATGCCCATATCAGCCTGAAAGCTGAAGGCCATATTGAAAACATTGCTGAATCGCTTAAAACAGATGGACATAAAAACATCCGGTACAATAAAGTTTCTGCAGGTATTGAAGATTGTTTTATGAACCTGATGAAGGAGGTATCATGAGCAGGGAAAAAGTAATAGAAGTGCGCAATATGGTGAAAAAGTTTGGCGATTTCACGGCCAACGACAACTTGAGTTTTGATGTGTACAAAGGAGAGATTTTCGGTTTTTTGGGCGCAAACGGAGCTGGGAAAACCACCGCGATCCGGATTTTATGTGGCCTCTCCCGCCCTACTTCCGGCGATATCAAAGTAGCAGGTTATGACGCACATACACAAAGTGAGCACATCAAAAAAAATATTGGCTATATGAGCCAAAAATTCAGTTTGTACGACGATTTAAGCATTCGCGAAAACTTTCGCTTTTATGGAGGCATTTACGGCCTGTCGAAAAGCGAAATCAGGGAAAAAACCGACTTTTATCTGCACAAACTCGATTTGGAAAAGGCCGGCGACACGCTCCTGAAAAGCATTCCGCTGGGCTGGAAACAAAAGCTTTCCTTTAGCCTGGCAATGATCCATGAACCGGCCATTGTTTTCCTGGACGAACCCACCGGTGGTGTGGATCCAATAACACGCAGGCAATTCTGGGATTTGATTTATGAAGCTTCAGATAAAGGCACTACGGTTTTCGTAACAACCCATTATATGGACGAAGCGGAATACTGCGAGCGGGTTTCCATCATGGTAGCCGGGCGCATCGATGCCCTGGACACACCTGCCGGACTAAAAAAACAATTTGAAGTTCCAACACTCGAAGAGGTTTTTATTCACCTGGCAAGGGGTTAAAGAAAAAATGACATTATGAAATCATTTATAATCAAAGAGTTCTATCATATTTTCCGCGATGTGCGCAGCATGGTCATTTTGTTTGGCATGCCGCTCATCCAGGTCATGATCTTTGGTTTTGCCATAACCAACGACCTGAAAGATGCGCGCCTGGCCGTGCTCGACAACAGCCGCGATGCGGAAACCGGGAAAATCATCGATAAAATCACCTCATCAGGCTATTTTATATTGCAGGATGAATTGCAAAGCCCGAATCAGATTGAAGAAGGGTTTCGCTCAGGGAAAATCAAGGAGGTTATTGTTTTTGAAAACAAATTTGCTTCAAAACTCGGCAGCGGACAAAAACCTTCGGTACAGATTCTGGCCGACGCTTCCGATCCCAACATGGCCAACCTGTTGGTAAATTATACCAACGGCATCCTGATGAACTATCAGCTGGAGTACACGCAAGGCTTGATGGAAGCGCCCATTGAAGTGGAAACAGAAAGCCGGATGTTTTTCAATGAAGAGCTCGAAAGTGTTTATCTTTTCATTCCCGGCACTATTGCGGTGATATTGATGCTGCTCTCAGCCATGATGACATCTATCTCCATCGCCCGCGAAAAAGAACTCGGAACCATGGAAATACTGCTGGTCAGCCCATTGAAACCCGCGCAGATCATCATCGGAAAAGTTTTTCCCTACATTTTGCTGAGCTTCATCAACGCCATCACCATACTTGTTTTGGGATATTTTGTTTTTGGGATGCCGATTGTGGGCAGCCTGGCACTGTTGCTTGCTGAAAGCATTCTGTTTATCATAATGGCACTGGCACTGGGCATTTTCTTCAGCACCATCAGCAACAGCCAGCAAACTGCTATGATGCTTTCCATGTTTGTAATGATGTTGCCAACGATTTTATTGAGTGGTTTCATCTTCCCTATTGAAAACATGCCGGAGGTGCTGCAATGGTTTTGCAACCTGATGCCCACCAAATGGTTTATCATCATCCTGCGCGGCATCATGCTGAAAGGAAACGGCATAGCCGAACTTTGGTCAGAAACCCTGATCCTGGGCCTAATGACCCTGTTTTTTATCGCGCTTAGCATCAAAAAATTCAAAATCAGGCTACAATGAGAACAGTACTGTATATTATACAGAAGGAATTTTTACAGATTTTCCGCAACCGCACCATGCTTCCCATAATTTTTGTGGTGCCTGTTGTGCAGCTTTTGGTGCTGGCTTTTGCTGCCACTTTTGATATCCAGAATACGAACATCATGGTAGTTGATCATGATAAAAGCCCGGCATCGCGTGAGCTGGTACGCAAATTTGATGGAAGCAATTTCTTTACCATTATTGGATACCCGAATGATGTTGCCGAGGCCAAAGAAGCGCTTCTTCTGAGCCAGACACACCAGGTTTTGGTGATTGAACCCGGTTTTGGCAGCAAGCTGAATAAAGAAGGCAAAGCAAAAGTTCAGCTCCTGAACGATGCAGTAGATGGCAATGCTGCCAGCCTGCGCAACGCTTATGCAACATCCATTATACGCGATTTCAACAACAACCTGATTGCAGAAGCTTATCCCTTATTGGGCAAACCCGAGCTTATCCAAAGCAGCTGGCGTTTTTGGTTCAATCCCGAATTGAATTACAAAACTTATATGGTTCCCGGGATATTGGTATTGCTGGTCACTGTTATCGCCCTCTTTTTGAGCGGCATGAACATCGTACGCGAAAAAGAAATTGGTACGATTGAACAGATCAATGTAACGCCCATCAAACGCTGGCAGTTTATCAGCGGCAAACTGATCCCTTTTTGGGTTATTGCCCTTTTTGAACTGGCCTTTGGGCTTGTTGTTGCCAAAATTGCCTTCGATATTCCCATGCTGGGCAGTTTATGGCTGGTATTTGGATTTGCATCTGTATATCTGATGGTGATCCTGGGCATTGGGCTGTTTATTTCCACCATCACGGAAACGCAGCAGCAGGCCATGTTTATCGCCTGGTTTTTTGCCATTATTTTTATTCTGCTAAGCGGCCTGTTCACTCCGGTGGAAAGCATGCCCGACTGGGCGCAAAAGCTGAACATCATCAATCCAATTGCCTATTTCATCGAGGTGATGCGCATGATCTTATTGAAGGGCAGCCGTTTTTCGGATATTGCATATCAATTTACAGCCATTTGCATTTATGCTGTGCTGATGCTCGGACTGGCCGTGAACCGGTATAAAAAGAAGGCATAGAGGAAAGTACATACATTGGCTTTTCACATCTTTTGTGTTCCTCAAAAATTCGTAATTTCGCCCTCGTTTTCAACAGATCATCAATAAAAACAAGATATTATGCTTCGGACACACACTTGTGGCGAATTGAACCTGGAACATCAGGGACAAGAAGTAAAACTCAGCGGCTGGGTTCAGCGCATCCGCGATAAAGGCAGCCTGCTTTGGATCGACCTGCGCGACCGTTACGGTATCACACAGCTTTTTATGCAGGAAAGCGACGCGCCGGAAGGCCTGGTGGAAAAAGCCCGCAGCCTGGGACGCGAATATGTTATTTCGGTAAAAGGTACGGTAATCGAAAGGGAGTCAAAAAACCCGAATATGCCTACCGGTGATATTGAAATTGCTGTAGCAGAACTTGAAATACTCAACAAATCCAAGCTGCCTCCTTTTACTATTGAAGACGAAACCGATGGCGGCGATGAGCTGCGCATGAAGTACCGCTACCTCGACCTGCGCCGTAACCCGGTACGCCGCAATCTGGAACTGCGCCATCGTTTGGCCCTGGAAACTCGAAATTATCTCGACCGCCAGAAATTTATGGAAATCGAGACGCCATACCTCATAAAATCCACACCGGAAGGAGCACGCGATTTTGTTGTGCCTTCGCGCATGAATCCCGGCGAATTTTATGCACTGCCCCAATCACCGCAAACATTCAAGCAATTGCTGATGGTAGCAGGGTACGACCGCTATTATCAGATTGTAAAATGCTTCCGCGATGAAGACCTCCGCGCCGACCGTCAGCCCGAATTTACGCAAATCGACTGCGAAATGGCCTTTGTGGAGCAGGAAGATGTGCTGAGCACTTTTGAAGGCATGGCCCGTCACCTTTTCCAGATTGTGAAAGGTTTTGACCCGGGTAATTTTGAGCGCATGGAATATGCCGATGCCATGAAATATTATGGTTCTGACAAACCGGACATCCGCTTTGAAATGAAATTTGTTGAGCTCAACGAAATTGTTCAAAATAAAGGCTTCCAGGTATTTGATGATGCAGAACTCATTGTTGGGATCAATGCCGAAGGATGTGCCGGTTACACCCGCAAGCAACTCGACAAACTCACCGATTTTGTGAAAAAGCCACAGGTTGGCGCCCGCGGTTTGGTTTATGTAAAATACAACGAAGACGGCAGTTTCAAATCCAGTGTGGACAAATTTTATGACGCAGAGCAGCTCAAACTTTGGGCTGAAGCCTTTAATGCCAAGCCCGGCGACCTGATGCTTGTGCTTGCCGGTGATGCCGAGAAAACACGCAAAGCGCTCTGCGAACTGCGCCTTGAAATGGGCGAAAACCTTGGCCTGCGCGATCCGAACACTTTCCGTCCGCTGTGGGTTGTGGACTTCCCGCTGCTGGAATGGGACGAAGACAGCAAACGTTTTTATGCCATGCACCATCCCTTTACTTCGCCAAAAACAGAAGACATTGCCCTGCTCGACAGCGATCCCGGAAAAGTCCGCGCCAATGCCTACGATATGGTAATCAATGGAGTGGAAATCGGGGGTGGCTCCATCCGTATCCACGACCGTGACCTGCAAAAGCTGATGTTCAAACATCTTGGTTTTACCGACGAAGAAGCACAGGCACAGTTTGGCTTCCTGATGAATGCCTTTGAGTTTGGCGCACCTCCACATGGCGGTATTGCATTGGGTTTCGACCGTTTGGCAGCACTTTTCGGTGGTTCCGATTCAATCCGCGACTATATCGCATTCCCAAAAAACAATGCAGGCCGCGATGTAATGATCGATTCACCCTCGCCCATTGCAGAAGCGCAGCTTGATGAACTGGAAATTAAACTGAACCCTAAAGAAGGTTAGAACCCTTTTCGAATAAAAAAAACCCGGTCGTTCAATTGTGAAGTGACCGGGTTTTTGTTTATAACTAATAAACTATTACAAAATTACCGCGAAATGAAATCATTAATCGTTGTTGGCCGAATTATCCTATTATTTACAAAAAGTGCCTTCGGCAATCCAAAGCTTTTTGATGTGCTTTTCCCAGTCTGAATCAGGATAATTCGTTAAGATACGCAAAGTGTTTTGACGGTTGGTATCCGGCATGATCAGCACCTGTTCATTGTTTGGCGGCATGCTAAAAGCAAGCAGCAATTTATCCTGTTGATGCTCTTCTTCAATCTGTTTTGCGTTATTAGGGATCTTCTTGTTGGCAAACCGTGGCTTAAGCCGCACAAAATCATAGGTTTTCATTTCATAGACCGAATCCAGGGGGCAGTTTTTTCCGGCGATAAAATCCATCGGATAAATCTCAAGCTTAAAACGTTGCGCCTTTACGGCAGGATCGGTACTCAGGATATTTTGTGCCGAATCCAAATCGGGAGCACGCAGCACAAAAATGCCACCACCACCTTCAAAAGGACCGGCAGCCGTGAGCATGCCTATGGAATAGAGGTGCTCAATATTAGCAAGATGCGCAGCCTGAAGCTCCTGATCTTTTTCATCGGGCAGCTTTTCTTTATCCGGATTGGAATTCAGAAAAACAAAAAAGGCCGGCTCATTAAACTGGGCAAAACCGTTTACTGCCAAAAGGAGCAATAGAAATATCAATTTTATTCTCATACCAAAACGGGTGTTTTATCATCTTGAGGAAAAAAGAGACATGCTTTATCAAGGCATTGCCTGTTGTATTGATGAAACCCACATCTTATTTTCTCTTTATTGGGCAGGTGGATATCCAAGTGTTCCGCAATAAAAGCGATGCTGTTTTTCAGGGCGATAAATGTGTCGCGCTTGCAACATCTTGGGCCACCGTTATCAGCAATTTCCGCCAAACATTTTGAGGTAAGCATATTGGATAGTTTCCACTCATTTACGGATAATGGTGACGCTTCGGTGAGAATGCTCAGGAAAATTCCACTGCCAATGCCCGCCCCACAGCTTCCATGCGACCCACAAAAACCTCCGGGCACAAAGGATGCACGGCGCCGCGCTTCTTTCAAAGCCTGTATTTTCTTTTGACGTTCCCCTTTTTGATTGAAATAGGCTGTCAACAAAACCGCAGGCACGATGAAATGATGTTCCGGGCCATGCATTTTGATGCCGTGATTGTGCATAATTTGCTCGGCAAGTTCAATGGGGTTTTCAGACAAGCTGTTGGAGCAAAAAGCTTCGATAAAATCCACACCGCCCTTTGCATGACAATCGTCGCAGATAAAATGACCTTCCGGGCAGTGCACCAAAGCATAAGAAATTTTGTGACAGACAGCGCATTCCAGTTCAATAGGTGTTGGCAAATACTCCAGTTCATGTCCGCAAAATACACATCCTTGTTTGAAATCCTTCATAATAAAATCTATGCCGGCGAAATTATTAAAAATATGCCCATCAAAAGTTTAGCTAGTAAATCATTTATACCGGCCGCTCAACTAAATGAACAAGTTTGCAGTGATCTTGTTTCCAATACGAAATAAAAAAATTGATAAAATGGAAAAATTCGGCACAATCATCAATGGAGATCAGCCTGTTTTGGTTGATTTTTCGGCAGAATGGTGCGGCCCCTGCAAAATGCAGGCACCTATTTTAAAAGAAGTTGCTGCACAGGTAAAAGGCAAAGCGCGCATCCTGAAAATTGATGTGGATAAAAATCCCGCCATTGCCCAAAAATATCAAATTCAGGGTGTTCCGACGCTCATGGTCTTTAAAAAGGGGGAAGTAAAATTCAGGCAATCGGGCGTGATGCAGGCCGCGCAACTGGTTTCATTGCTGGAACAAAATATGCTTTGATGCTTTAGCCATGGAAAGATGCAGCACCCCGCACCCACATCGGAAGCCAGCGTTATAACAGCTTGATGCATCCGGATTATTTAAGCTGAAAGACTCAAGCCGATCCTGTTTTCCAGATAAGACACACCCATTTTTAACATTGCGTAACAACAAATCATAAGAATATTGATTGACAATCACTCCTTCAACTGTTGATTTTTCATTTGTATTAGTTGGACGGGCGCACCGCAAGTGGCACAAAAGGAAAAAAAAAGCCAGGTCAAAACGAGGCCGATTCATAATAAAATTCAATTCGTATAAATATTTCATTTTAAATGGTATAACATCCTTGCTATTCAGAAATTCGTATTTTTGCACTTATTTTATAGCATAATATGATTGAAACTAAAATAGTTCCCGAAAAAGCCGTTTTGGTTGGACTGGCACTTCCGGGACAAAACAGGGAACGTTTACAGGAATATCTTGACGAACTTGCCTTTCTGGTGGAAACTGCCGGAGGGATTCCCGTCTTTCGTTTTACGCAACAGCTCGACAGGCCGGATGTGCGCTTTTATGTAGGTTCGGGAAAACTTCAGGAAATCAAGAATTATATTGAAGAACAGGAAATTGGCCTGCTTGTTTTTGATGATGAACTCAGCCCATCGCAACTGCGCAATATCGAAAAATTCGCAGAATGCAAAGTTCTGGACCGTACGAACCTGATACTTGATATTTTTGCACAGCGCGCTCAAACAGCCCATGCGAAAACACAGGTAGAACTTGCTCAGTATCAATATTTACTGCCACGATTAACGCGCATGTGGACACACCTTGAACGCCAACGCGGGGGTATTGGAATGCGTGGTCCCGGTGAACGCGAAATTGAAACAGACCGCCGGATTATCCGTGATAAAATCACATTGCTGCGCAAAAAACTCAGCCAGATCGACAATCAAATGGCAACACAGCGCAAAAACCGCGAACACCTGGTGCGTGTTGCTTTGGTGGGTTATACCAATGTGGGAAAATCTACCATTATGAACCTGCTGAGCAAATCGGATGTTTTTGCCGAAAATAAGCTGTTTGCCACTTTGGATACAACAGTACGAAAAGTGGTTATCGAAAACCTGCCTTTCCTGCTTTCCGATACGGTTGGTTTTATCCGCAAACTGCCACACGGCCTGGTAGAATCGTTCAAATCAACATTGGATGAGGTTCGCGAAGCTGATCTGCTGGTCATTGTTTCCGATATTTCCCATCCCGATTTTGAAGAACATCTCGCCGTTGTGCGCAATACCTTGGCCGAAATCGGTGCCAGCGATAAAGAATATATCATTGCTTTCAATAAAATTGATGCCTACAGCTGGGAAGAAAAAGAGGAAGATGATTTAAGTCCTGCCGGGCCGGAAAATTTCTCTCTTGAAGATTTGAAAAATACCTGGATGGCTAAGGAAAATGAAAGCTGCATTTTTATCTCCGCTAAGATGAAGCAAAATGTAAATGAATTTCGCGAATTGCTTTATGAAAATGTAAAACGCCTTCATATACAGCGATATCCATATAATAATCTTTTGTATGATATTCCGGTAGAGGACGAAGACTAATCAGTAATTACTGAAAATCTTAGCGATACCTTTAACAACTTTTTTTTGTGCCAGACCTTTGTCTGCTTTGCATTGAATAAATTTATCGGGATAAAAAAACAGTGGCAGGTCATCCACAATGGCTATGTTTTTATCGTAATTGCGGTTAACAAAAGCTTTGATTTCGGCTTCGCGGGTTTTGATTTTCTTTTGAAATGGGTCAAACATCAAATGATATTTGAAACGAAGGTCGGGCGTAAAACCATCCGGGCCTTTTAAAACACCGTTGGCAATAAAAACTTCACCAAAAAGTTTTGTGTCATAAAGCATGACTTCTTTCCAGTCGGAAGAAACAATTATTTGAGGATTAAACTGTTGGATAATATTATTCAGGACTTCAACACAGGCTTTGTCAAAAGGTGGGCCATACTTATTGTTTCCGGCAGGCTTTTCGCCATCAGCTTTGTGGGTTATCATTACACCGTCGATATCCAGAATTAAACAGTTGCTCATACTACTTTTTGGTATTCTCACAAAGATAAGAAAAAGCAATATTAAACTGCCTGTTTAATCTTAACCGTCTTTTTTGATCACTTTCAGTACATTATCTTTTGGGATGTTCAGTGTAAAAGCTTTGTTAATGGTTTGGATCTGAACCAGGAGTTTTTCTCGTTTTCCGTGCGTGATCAGGTGGCCTCGCAATCCTTTGAGCGGTCCGGTTACTACTTCAATTTCATCTCCTTTGGTGAGATGTTCTATATCGTCAAAAATTTCGTTTTCTCCTTTAACGAATTTTTTAATGGCTTTGATTTGCTCATCGGGAATGGGAACCATTTTTCCTTCAAAGCTGATAATCCGCGCAACATAAGGAATTGTAACGGCATCCCAATACCGTCTTTCTTCCATCCTGATGAAAATATAGGATTTAAAAACAGGCTCATCGATCCATTTTTTGCGGTCGCTCCATGTTTTTAAAACCTTTCTCATCGGAAGGTAGCATTTTAAGTCCTTAGCTTTAAGTTCAAGCTCTGCTTTTTTCTCACTGCGCGGCCGTGTGTAGGCTGCATACCATCTCTTCTCTTGTGCCATCTTGTACTGTTGCTGAAATGCAAAATTAGCATAAATCAGCGTTCTGGCTATTGTTCTTGCTTATAATTCGCCTGATATTAAATTACTCAAATAGTTGTGCAAGTTTAATTGTTTTACTACTTTTAGCTTCTCAATAGCTGAAAAAGTGACCCATAAACATTTTATTCTTTCGGTTTTTTTGTTGCTTTTCCTTTCCGGCCGGGCGCAAAAGCAAACGGATGCCCTGAAGGCTACCGGTGATTATAAATATCCTCCATATGAGTATCTCGATGAAAACGACAGTCCGACAGGTTTTAATGTGGAATTGCTTTATGCCATTGCCGATGTGATGGATTTGGATATTAGTATTGAGCTGAAGCCCTGGCATGAAGCCCGTGCAGATTTGGAATCCGGACATGTTGATTTAGTGAATGGATTATTTTATTCAGAAGAACGTGCCAAACAGTTTTCATTTTCCCTGCCGCATTCCATGGTTTCTCAGGCTGTTTTTTGCCGCGAGGGAGAATTATATGATTTAGAGGAGCTTAAAGATAAAGCGATCATTGTGCAAAACGGAGATATCATGCACGATTATGCCATTAAGCACCATATCGGTAATGAGCTTATTCTTGCAGAAGATCTTGAAGGAGCACTTAAAATGCTGGAGAACGGAAATGGACTGGCGTATCTTGGTTCCCATTTCCCGGGAATGTATTTTATAAGAAAGCACAATTTAAACCTGCAGGCAAAAATTATTCCCGGAGAAGTTAGGCCATATTGTTTTGGTTTTCAGAAAAATAGTGAGGTATTGCAGCAACAGCTTAATGAAGGGCTCAATATCCTGAAAAGCAATGGTGAATACGACCGGATTTATGAAAAGTATTTTGGCGTTTATGAAAAAGATGCTTTTCGCCTTAAGCTGATGCAAATCATTGCATGGATGTTTTTTATTGTTCTGATTCTTTCGGTGATGTTTATACTGTGGTCGCTTAGCCTTAAAAATCAGGTTAAACGAAAAACCAGGGAATTATCCGCAGAGCTGAAACGGCGCTGTGAAACCGAAGAAAAGCTCGAAGAAACCAACCATCACCTGCAGCAACTGATCGAGGAATTAAAGCAACAGGAAGAAAGCCTGGTGAAAGCGTACGAAAAAGCCCGTAAAGCTGACGAATTAAAAAATGCTTTTTTAGCCAATATCAGCCATGAAATACGAACGCCACTCAATAGTATTCTTGGTTTTTCTGATTTGCTTTACAGCGAAGATACCGATGTTGATGATCAGAGAAGATTTTCTAAAATTATTCTCAATAATGGATTTAAACTGAATCGTTTGCTTAACGATCTTCTGGAAGCTTCGCGCATAGAAAGTGGTGATATTCAACTTGAAATAAAAGAATTTGATTTTAACAAAATGCTCCGCCAGGTTTTTGACAGCTATCAGGCAGATCCGAAAATAAAGGCCGGACATCTTGAATTAATACTGGACAACAAATATCCCGATGAGGAATTCCTTATTCGATCTGATGAATTGCGCATTGCACAGGTTTATCATAACCTGATCAATAACGCATTAAAATTTACAGAAAGCGGCAGCATCACTTTTGGTTATCATAAAAAACAGGATCAAAAATTGATTTGCTTTGTGAAAGATACCGGCAGGGGCATCCCGGAAGATAAGCTGGAAGTTATTTTTGAGCGTTTCCGCCATGCCGACGAACAGTCAACTTTTTATGTCAAAGGTGTTGGCCTGGGCCTGAGCATTTGCAAAAACCTGGTTTATCTGCTGGGCGGTTCCATTCATGTAGAAAGCAAGCTCAATGAAGGCAGTACCTTCACATTTAGTATTTCCAGGGAATTATAAAAATACTTTACCTGTGCTGATCCACCAAAATACCGTTTCCGTCCGGATCGAGGATTACAAAGTTGGCCGGGCCTTCAGTAGTTTCATCGGCCTCGGCCTGAAATTCAATACCTGATGCTTTGAGCTTTTTCTGGATCTTACGCACATCGTCCCATTCTTCCATGTTCTGCGCGTTTTCGTCCCAACCCGGATTAAATGTAAGTATATTGCCTTCAAACATATCCTGAAACAGCCCGATAAGCGTGCTTCCGTTTTTCATGATGAGGTAGTTTTGTTCCATGGAGCCACCAAAAACAGTGAAGCCCAGTTTTTCGTAAAATTCTTTGGAAACCTGCAGGTCTTTTACACTGAGGCTTACCGAAAATGCACCTAATTTCATATGGTTCGTTTTGTGCGAAGATATTGAAAATACAAACTGCCTTAGAAGGAAATTTATTTACGAATTATTCCTTTTCCATCATCATCATCAAATGCGCCGCGGACCAACTAAAGTGATTGGCATTTAAGCCTTTACCACTTATAGGATGATAATTTTCGCGTATTGGCGCATTTTCCAAAAGCCCTTCAGCATTTTGAAAGATTTTTTGCGTCAATTGATCAGCTTCTTCCTCATAGCCATAATTGCGCAGTGCTTTTATGCCAAAATAAGCCTGATCGAGCCAGACGGGGCCACGCCAGTAGCCTTTTAGGGGATTGAATTTTGTATGGCCGGCATCCAAAGTGGGCAAAGGAACTTTGGTGTTGAAACGGGAAGTATCGCACATAATTTTCACAAGGGAAGCAGCCTGTTGTTCGCTGGCAATGGCCGTCCAGAGCGGTGTCCAGCCTTCGGGGCCAAAGTCATCAAGAAAATCCCCATGATTGAGTTTTCGGTCAAAAAACCATTGTTTTTCAGGATGCCAGAAATACGCACAGATGCGATCGGCCAGTTCTTTGGCATCATCATGAAATTTTTCGGCCATTTCATTTTTTCTGTTGATGCTGCAAAGTTTTGACAGATATTCCTTCTCTTTTTGCAGATAAGCATTCAAATCCACCGATTCCTGATCAAAAGACCAGGCCGTTTCGGAATTTTTAAGGATTTTCGTTTCATCAAAGCGCACGGCATTGTCCATACCGCTTTCCCATTTGGCGGCAATCAAAGTGCCGTCGGTGGAGCCGTATTCGCACAGGCCGTTTTGGTCGTGGTCGCGATCGCTGTACCACCATTGGTGATATTGAATGAGTTTGGGCAGCATTTCGCGTACAAAAGCGGTATCCTTCGTTGCTTTAAAAACTTCATAAACGGACCATGCAGCCAGCGGGGCTTTGGTGTCGCGCCAGTTGTTTTCGGTCGAATCAAAATAAATGCAATCGGCTACCATTCCGGCTTTGTTTTGATAATCAAACATCGAGCGAATGCCTTCTTTAGCCAGAAAGGGATCAAATTGCACAACAGCTACAGAATGCTTCCAGCTGTCCCACGACCAAAAGCCGTAAAATCCCTGATAAGCTGCCGAAGGAAAAATTCCGTGATGCTGTAAACCGCCCGCCGGAGAGCGCCAGTTGGTCATTAAAGTTTGCAAACATTTTACGGACAGATGTTTTTCCTCTTGTGTCATATTTTTTGCACAAACTTTTGTGATATAGTTGTTCCAGCGTTTTTGGTTTTGTTGATCCAGCAGTTCCGTTTTTTGGAGCAAGTCATAAAGCGTATTCAGGTTTTTTTCATCATCATTATGGAACGCATACCTAATGGCGAATTCGATGCGCATATTTTCGCCTTTCTTCAATTCGGTTTTTTCGGCCAGCACATCCAGTATGGAATCTTTCAAAACGACCGATTTGAGCGGAATGGAAAAAGCGGTTTCTAATAGAGAGGAATCAGGAAGCTGAAGGGAAAAGCCATGCGTACTTGTCTGAAAGTCAATATTTCTTTCAAAGAGTTCTCCATTCCAGGAGAGAAAAATACTTTGATCTTCCTTGCTGATGTTTTGGATTTCAGTAGATTGCAGGGATGTTCGTTCATCTACAAAAATGAGGATGAGTTTAATGCGCAGCTTATCGGTTTCCAGTTCCTGAACCAAACGTCCCGGTAGTGAATAAATCCTGCTTTTTGATGGTTCAAAAGGAATTATTCGCTGGTTTTTATCCATTATTTCAAGCCGGCAAAGGCTTTTGGCCATCCAGCGGCCATAGGTTTTCATAAGCAGGGGGCCACTGAATCCTCCGGCATATTTTGTGCTGTCCGGTGGCGGTTGAGCAAAACCATGCCAGGCTCCAAGATCAGAAAAACCAAATCCGTCCAAATCATATGGATCCTGGGGAATAACTGAAAGATCCAATACATTTTGAAATTCGGGTTCGGAAGTTGTTTCCTGCATTTTTTTACATGATACCATAGGAATGGCCAGAACCAAAAACCAATAAAAAGCATTACGTAAGCTGAACAGGTCGGGCATCCTCATCAATTTAAGTTAAAACTACATTAATTCGCTGTGGCGGAAGCATGTCGTTAAATGATCATTAACCATGCCCGTAGCCTGCATATGTGCATACACAACAGTGCTGCCTACGAATTTGAATCCGCGTTGTTTTAGTTCTTTGCTGATCCGGTCAGAAAGCTCAGTAGTGGCCGGTACATCCTCATTACGTTCAAAATGATTGATGATGGGCTTGCCACCGGTAAAAGCCCATATCCATTTGCTAAAGCTCCCAAACTCCTCCCTGATTTTGATAAAAGCCTGTGCATTGCTTACCGCTGCACGTACCTTGAGTTTATTCCGGATGATGCCTTTATCCTCCAGCAATTCAGATATTTTTGCTTCATCATATTGCGCTACTTTTTCAAAATCGAATTGATCGAAAGCTTTACGAAAATTTTCACGTTTGCGCAATATGGTAATCCAGCTCAATCCGGCTTGGAAACACTCCAAAATCAGAAATTCAAAGAGCTTTTGATCCTCATAAACCGGCTTGCCCCATTCTTCATCGTGGTATTTCAGATAAAGCGGATCATTGCCCGGCCAGCTGCATCTTTTCTTTTCCATTTTTCAGATACTAAGAGAGTACGCCATAAGCAAAACAGCGCAATTTATGAATCGTATTGTATTCATCTTCAAGCCATGCCATATGACCAGCATGCTCCATAATGAGCAATTCGGCATGGGCGGGCAGCATGGCCTGTGCCATAATTTTATT
This sequence comes from Bacteroidales bacterium, assembly GCA_963662905.2. GTDB lineage: Bacteria > Bacteroidota > Bacteroidia > Bacteroidales > WRLA01. Next base: position 835,812 of record CAXXFD010000001.1, read on the forward strand.
TAATGGAATCCGGCTATCTTGCTTGCCAATGATAAAAAGTACCGGAGCCTTGGTTTTGGTCAGCAGGCCAATTTTGGAAGAGCGTTCTTTCATGCCCAGCAGAGCTGCGGTAATACCTTCGGCAGGATGCATCAATGCTTCCTCTTGTAATTGCCTGATGTGTGGCATAAAGCGGGCGCGGTTATCGGGTGCAAACAAATCGGGAATAAAAGCAGCGATAAATCCTGTGCGGTCATTTTTAACGATTTCCACAGTACGCTCACGGTTTTTCTTTACCTCATCCGGATCTTCCGAAGCATGCGAATGAAAGAGGCAGAATCCTTTAATTTTTTCAGGATATTTTTCGGCAAAAGCCAAAGTTGTGTATCCGCCCATGCTGTGGCCAGCCATAACGCATTCATTGATGTTTTCGGCATCAAGCACCGCTTTGGCACAATCCGCCATAAATTCCATGCTGTGCACTTCGCCGAAAACACCGCTTTCGCCAAAACCGGGCAAATCAATGGAAATTACGGTAAAATCATCCTTAAGGAAATCAGAGAAACGCTTCCACATATTTTTATTTTCGAGAAAACCATGCAGCAGCACCAGAGCAGGGCCTTCGCCTTCGGATTTATAGGCTATTTTATTATTCTGAAAATCAACGAATTGGGTCATATTATTCTATTTTAAAAACCCGGAAACCAAATTAAATAGTTCTTGTCCATAGAGTCGGGAGTTTGCTCTATAAAGTTCAAATTCAAGGTGCTATGCTGAGCGTCGTCGAAGTACGTGTGAAAAATCTAAACCGCAGTCCCGTAGGTACGGGATGAGGATTTAGATTTTGAGCAATCCCAAAGCTTCGGGAGACTTTATAGACAGACACTAATTAGTGTTCGTCTATAAAGTCGTGTTTTTGGTTCAGAATGTTCGAGGTCGAGGCATTCTTGGAGTTGAAAATAAGGAGCTTACTGGGGTAAGTGACTGGTTTCAACTCCAAGAATAACGCTGAGATCGGACATTATGGACAAAAACTAATTAGCTCCCGGGTTTTTTATTAGGTTTATTTTTTATTCAGCACAGAGGGCTTCAATTTCTGCCACAGTCTTTGGTATCGGCTTACCGAGTACCCGGTAACCATCTTCGGTTACCAGCACATCATCTTCGATGCGCACACCACCAAAATTGAGGTATTTTTCTACTGCATCGTAGTTGATGAAATCGGTGTGCATTCCGTCATTTTTCCAGCGTTTCCAAAGCTCGGGAATAAAATAACAGCCCGGCTCAACGGTCAGGACAAAGCCCGGTTTCAGCTCTTTTCCAAGGCGCAGGTATGCTGTTCCAAACTGGTCGCTGCGTGTGGTTTTTTCATCATAGCCCACATTATTTTCGCCCAAACCTTCCATATCGTGCACATCAAGGCCCATCATATGGCCTAAGCCATGTGGCATGAAAAGGGCGTGTGCACCGGCTTCAACAGCAGCATTTGTATCGCCTTTCATAAGACCCAGTTTCTTAAGGCCATCAACAATTGTGCGGGCAGCAAGGAAATGGATTTCGCGGTACTCAACACCGGGTTTAATGGCTTCGATTGATTTCATATTGGCTTCGAGCACAATTTCGTAAATACCTTTTTGGCGTTCATCAAATTTACCGCCAACAGGAGTTGTGCGTGTAATGTCACTGGCATAGTGCATGGTAGTTTCAGCGCCGGCATCGGTTACCATCATCCGGCCAATTTCAAGCGTATTGCCGTGGTAGTGGTTGTGCAGGGTTTCGCCATGGACGCTCAGGATAATCGGGAAACTGGTTGGCCCGCCTTTTGCCAGGCTGATGCCTTCAATGGTTCCGGCAATTTCGCGCTCAACAACACCCGCTTTCGACATTTTCATAGCTGTAGTGTGCATTTCATAAGCGATGTCCACGGCCTTTTCAATTTCGGCAATTTCGTATTCGTCCTTGATTTCGCGCAATTTCACAACGGCTTTAATCAGCTCAAGTGATGCATAGCTTTTGATTTTATCTTTGCCAATGCCCAGCAAATCCTGCAATTGCATTACATGCTCACCGCGATAAGGAGGCAGAAAATGAACTTTTCGTCCTTGCTGAATGGCTTCATTGATCATTTCGTTCAGCCTGGCAAGGGGCGCAGTGTGCTCAACAGCCACTTCTGCAGCCTGATCTTTAATTGTTGGTTGTGGCCCCATCCAGATGATGTCGTCTATATCCACATCATTTCCAAAGATATAGTCTTTATTGGCGTCCACATCCATCACACCCACAAGGTCGTAAAGGTCGATACCAAAGAAATAGAGGAAATTGCTGTCCTGACGGAAATGGTAGGTATTTGCAGGGTAATTAAAGGATGCTTCGCTGTTTCCGGGAATAAGTACGAGACCTGAGCTCATTTCTTCCCTAAGACGGTTGCGCCTGTCGGCATATACTTCTTTTTTGAACATAATATTGAGTTTGAATTTCTTTTAAAAAACCAAAAGTACAAAAATACAGGCAAGAAACAGCGGCCATCGCCTGGGATTTGAATTTGCCAGAATGTTTATTTTTGCAAAAATTTCTTTGCTATGTCATCACTCACGAAAAAATTTACTGTAGCCTGGCAGGATGTGAATGCCCGGGGTGAAATAAAAACAGCAGCACTGTCGAATATGCTGCAGGAAATGGCCTGGCTTCATGCCGATAAAATAGGAGTAGGCTATGATAAATTATTTCAGGAAGGTATGGCATGGGTGATCAGCCGTTTCCGCTTAAAAATATTGAAAGCTCCCGGCTGGCTCGATGAAATCAGTATAAAAACATGGCCTTCGGGTTTGAATAAATTTTTTGCCAACAGGGAATTTCAGGTGTATGACGCCGCAGGAGAAATTATTGCTCTGGCATCTTCTGCATGGTTGATCATCGATTTTAAAAGCCGCCGTCTGATGAAACCCGAAGTGCTTTATGCGCTCGAAGATGCCTATGAACCCCAACTGCCTTTTGATGAAGATCTCCAAAAACTTCATCCTCCAAAAGAAGCCCGCGAAATGGGTACTTACCCTGTGCTTTTCAGCGATCTGGACAAAAACCAACATGTAATCAATACCAAATACATCGAGAAATCAATAGATGCTTTATATCAGCTAACTGATGTAAAAGAAGTTCATGAAATTTTTATGGATTATCAGCATGAAACCATGAAAGGGGACAGCCTGCAACTGTTTACATCATTTGAAGACAGTATATTTTGCTGCCAGGGTGTAAATTCAAAGGGAAAAACGGCCTATATTGCCCATATCAATTATGAATAAAAAGCATTTATCTATAATATTGATTTTAAGTTTGTTCGCATTTTTTTCCTGCGATGAAATGGATCCGCTTCCCGATCCGGAACCAGCTGTGTTTTACATGAAATGCCAGCGCAGTAAAAACGCAGAACCTCTTCGCGATATGGTTTTTATTGTGCAGGAACGAAATGAAAACGGAATCCTTGGAATCGCGGATACAGTTTTAACTTCCGGGGATGGAAGCATTACCCTGTTTTCTGAAAATGAGGCCCAGGAATACCTTTTGCATACCGATGAGGAGCTTAATCCGCAGATGCTTGTTCCATGGGGAATGCAGAATTTCAATATTTCGAATGGCGACAGTATGCGCTTGATTTATACACAAAAAAAAGTTTTAAACCTTCGGGTTTACAATAAAGAAGTTGATACAGGATTCGATAAATGTAGTGGTTGGATGTATATGGTTGATCCAATTTATCCTTACATCAAATCAGAAATTGAATGGTCTTTTGAAACAACGGAAGCAGATACGCTTTTTTATCATTATTTGCGCCCGGAACGCAGATATTTCCTTTATTGGAAAACGCATACAAAAGCCGGTGGTGTTCAAAAGTATGAAAAAGAGCTAATTCCCACAGCAGCCGACACACTTTTTTATGAATTAGCGTATTAAACTTGTTTTTACTTTTGAATCTGCAGTAAAAACGCATCCCGGTAGGTATTGCTGATGGGAATGCTTTCTTCAGCGATAACATTTTGTGGTTCTACTCGATTTTTTGTGGGTAATAAAAATTGAGGTAGAATTGGAGGTTAAACTTTCCAAAGTTGCAAACTTTGGAAAGTTTGTCCCGGATTAGTTCTCTAAATTTTGATAGGCATTTAAAACTTTATTCCAACCTTTATATACTTTAAAGGTTTCCACGGAATTCCGAGTAGAACCCATTTTGTTTTTCACATTTTCAACAATTGCTGGTCTTGCAACTGTAACATTCTGATTTTCCATTCGTCTATATATCAACCCCAAAACAGAAACTATGAAAAGAATTAGTGTGTACTTCCTGGCACTTGTCCTGGTCAGCTCTATCAGGCTTACAGCACAGGATTTTTTACCCAAGGAAAAATTGCTTGTTCTGGGCTCTTCCGTAGCATCGGGTTGGGTAACCAGCCATAAAGAAAAATGGGATTTTGGCAATGGCTATGCGCAGCGCTTAGGCCGTTCTCTGGAGGATAAATCATTGGCCGTCATCAATAAAAGTATCCCCGGAGATGATACAAAATATGCCCTGGAACGTTTTGATAAAGATGTGCTGCCTGAGGATCCGGATTATGTTCTCATAGCTCTTTCCATGTCAAATGAAGGCTTGGAAACCAAAAATCCGGATACGGTATCCATGTCTTTCTGGAAGGGGATCAATAAATTGGTTCAGAAATGTCGAGAGCATGATATTCAGCCGCTTCTGGGATTATGCTATGCCAATAATAATTTCACAGAGGAGCAGTATGCCTACCTTAAAAAAATGAATATCCGCCTGAGGACTTTGGATGTTCCATGTATCAACTTTCTGGGTGCTTTAAATGATGGAAACGGCCATTTCCCTGAAGGCTATTTCTTTGATCCCAATCATCCGGATAACCATGGCCATGAAGAATTTTTTCTGGCTTTTCCGGAGGGTATATTTCTGAGCATGCGTATGGGAAAAAGCCTTCCGCAGGAAGTACATTCTGCAGGAAGCAAATTGGGTAAAAATTCAAAAATAGAACAACTTTACTATATCCCCAAAAATATTGTACATAGTTTTTCTTTTGGATTTGATTTTATAGCAACAAAATCAGGCACTATAGCCGAGATTGTTCTCGATAACAAGGAATTGCCCATAAGGATGAATAAGCAAAATAGGATTGAATATCAAGGACTTGAGCATATTCTGGAATCAAATACTTTAAAAATGGATGATTGGAATTCAATCGTAATATGCCACAATTATGCCGGCGGGTTTACCGAATTATATTTAAATGGAGAATTAACCGGACAAATTAATGAGCGTTTCGAAACAGCAGGCTTTATTTTGGCGGCAGATATTAAAAACCTGAAATGCAGGGATCTGTTTTTTGCACGTGCGGCACTCAATGAAATGGAAATAATGGAAATGGAAGGCATAGCAAATATTCCAAGTCTGGAACTATACGCTCCTTTGAATAAAGGGGAACTACAAAACTATGCATTGAGCAGAGCCAAACTAATTGAGGATTTTGGCGTATTTGTGGAACAATTATGCGCTTCGAAAAAGAATATTGTTGCGGCAAAATGCCAAAGGGAGCATGAACTCTGTTTTCCTCCAAAACAGGCCATTAAAATTGAACCAAAAGCATTGGAGGAATATGAAGGGCGTTATGTAATTGAAGGAGATGATGCTTTTTTGGTATATGTACAAGGCAATAAACTATATTTTGAAGACCGCGGCAGGAGCACAGAAATCCTTCCGGAGAAAAAAGATGTGTTTTTTATCTTGTATCCGGGCGAATTATTGTTTACCTTTGAACGGAATGAAAACGGAACAATAGAAAGCCTGATTGCGAATTTTAACGGACATAAAATTAAAGGGAAAAGACAATAGGGTACATAGATGGATGTAGGGTGGTTTAAATGTTGATTTAAACTATAGGCTGTTTATGAAAAATATGATGTACACTTTTGTGTCGATTGTTGTTATCGGACTGTCCATTGTTTTACAATTATCTGATAACCAATTAAGTAATAAGGATAAAAAGGCTATTATCCTTGAATTGGAAAACTGTTTTCAAGAATCCTGTAATGGAAATGAAGCAGGGGAAATTGGGTCATTCCTTAAGGAACGTCTTCAGGAAGGAGCTTATGAAAACCTGAGTGCGCATGATGATTTTGCGCAGGCCATTGAAAATGATTTACGAAAAGTATGTCTGAACCAATATCCCGATTTTTATTTTCAACCGGAAAATGATCAGGCGGGCAGAATGTGCCCTGCCGGCTTTCGACCACAAGCATATTGTAAAAGGGCATCAGGCCGATGCAATTCGGAACAGCCCTGTGGAAAAAGGGTTTGGAATGTTTTTGTTTTGAGAATGCCGGAAGAGAAAGGCTGCCGTAAAGACTGTCCGCTAAAAGATGCGGGCGGCCCAAAAAACAGCTGGAGCCCTCAACTAGCCGTAAATTTTTAAAGCCCGATCATTTGCATGAATATAAAGCAATTCTTTATTGAAGGATTTGCACTTGCAAACGGATTTTTGTGAACAAAGTTCATTAAATACTTTTGCTCAGAGTGTCAAGAAGAAGTTTAGCATCCACAGGTTTTGTAATATAACCCGTGCAGCCGGCTTCCAAAGCTTTTTCTCGGTCTCCGGTCATTGCATATGCTGTTTGGGCAATTACGGGAACCTCTTTGTTAAACTGCCGGATTTGCCTTGTGGCTTCCAGGCCGTCGATTCCGGGCATTTTGATGTCCATCAAAATTATATCCACATCTGTGCGGGCTTTCATGCATTCAACGGCTTGTTTCCCATCAGGTACATGTATAATTTCTTTACATTTGTTTTTTATTATTTCCCTTAGGTATAATTCGGAAGTTTCTTCATCTTCGGCAATCAGGATAACAGCATCAATCAGTTGTTTGTTTTTTTTGTTTCCGGGCTTGTGCAAAACATTAATAATGGGCATTGATTCATCAAGCTTCTGATCAGGGATTTCAAGATAAAAGCAGGAACCTGATCCCAGAGTAGATTCTGCCCACAGCTTTCCGCCCAGTATTTCACTGTATGCTTTGGATATCGAAAGGCCTAAACCTGCACCTTCCAAAGCATGGGTATCTTCAATATCGGCTTGGATAAAGCGCTCAAATACAGCTTCAATACGGTCTTCAGGGATTCCAATTCCGGTATCTTTAATGGAACATATAAGTTTGTTTTCACGGCGTTCGCAATGAAATTCAACCCTGCCTTGATGGGTATATTTCATTGCGTTTTTCAAAAGGTTGGTCAATATAGCCAGAAATTTTTCCTTATCCGTTGTAAAAAATTGATTATCAATAGTAAACCCCTTAAAGTTTGCGGTAAATTCCAGACCTTTTTGTTTCATGCCCGGTTTGAAAAAGGAATATATAAAGTTCAGGTCTTCCAGTATATTCGTTGCCGCAAAAACAGGTTCTACCTGTCCGGCTTCAATTTTTGAAATATCCACAAGGTCATTGATGATGCCCATCAGCCGCTCACCGCTTTTGTTGATGATGGAAATATATTGATTGCGCTCTTCTTCCTTGGTATCCGGATCGCTCAATAATTGCGAAAAACCGAGTATTCCATTCATCGGTGTGCGTATTTCATGACTCATATTGGCAAGGAATGCCGTTTTTAAACGATCTGATTCCTCTGCTTTCTTTTTGGCTTTTTCGAGCTCAACATGGTTTTGCCTCCGCTCAATAAAGCCTCCGATATTATACGCCAGAATTTCCAGAATTTCCAAATCCCGTTCAGAAAAAGTATGTTTATCATGATAATCCTGTACTGCCAAAACCCCGATTACTTCCTTGCTTACAGAATTGTACAGAGGAGCACCGAGCCAAACAGGGCTTGGACTGCCGATTAGCTTAATGTCTTCCGATACAGAAAGTGTTTTTTCTGTATCTTCTGTAATAATGCGGCCTTTTCCGGTTCTGCGTACATAATCAGTCAGGCTTCCTTTCAGGATTTGTGCTTCATCCGATTCGTAAGTTTCGGTTTCGTCAATAAAATATGGAAATGTATATTTGTCAGTATCTTTTTGATATAAAGCAATATAAAAGTTTTTAGTATTGATGATTTTGAGAATTTCCTGATGTATTTTCTGCAGAAAACCCCTTAAGGTTAAATCTGCCTCTGAAATTTTTGAAATCTGATAGAGTGCATTTTGGATTTGCTGCGATTTTTTCCAATCAGTTATATCCAGAAAATTTACAACCACTTTTTCAATTTCATTTTCCTGATTAAGAATCGGGGATGCGTTTACAATGGCCCATGTTATTTGATTGGAGTGGTCAAACTGAATGCCCAAATAATAATTAGTAATAGGTTTCTTGGTTTTCAGGGCTTTCATAACCGGATATTCTTCTATCGGAAGCGTATCATGCTTGTCATTAATGAGGCTCCATCCAAATTCATCCGGGGCTCTGTCTTTTATATCGTCCATGCTGATTTTAAGCATCCTGCTGGCTTCAGGATTACAGAAAACCGCTTTACCTGTTGGGTCGTGGATTACGATGCCGGTCAAAAGATCCTGGATTGTTGAACGGTATTTATATTCACTTTCCCTAATGAGTTGTTCCTGTTCTTTTTCCTGGCTTATATCATCAGAACTAACCAATATCCCTATAATTTTCCCGCTTTTGTCATGCACACTATTAAAAACGGTATGCAGCCAAAAAACCTGTTTGCCCAAATTTACCTTATCAACATAAGTATTGTCTGTTGCACCATTTTCAACTTTTCGGATGCGTTCAAAAAATCGGATTGCATATTCTTTTGGGAAAACATCCATAACATTCCTGCCAATGAGATGTTCCGGCTTTGCATTAAAGATGGATGCTGCTTTTGCATTATACGATATGATGGTGCCATCTGTTTGATAATACCCAATTCCTATTCCGGTCGATTGAAAAAGAAGCTCATATTTGTTTTCACTTGTGATCAGTTTATCCTCTGTTCGATCTACTTTTTGTTGGAGCTCCTGATTATATTCCCGAAGCCGGTCTTCAGCTTCTTTTATTCGGAGCATGACTTTTATTTGTGTGGTAATTTCAACCGGGTCGATGGGTTTGCTTAAGAAGGCATCGGCACCCAATTCCAGCGCCCTGATTTTATTGCGCATATCTGTTTTGATGGCAGTGACCATTAATATGGGAATGTGGCTGGTGCGTTCGTCGTTTTTTAGGTGCGTACATGTTTCAAACCCATCCATGCCCGGCATAATGATATCCAGTAAAATAAGATCGGGTTGAAATTCCCGCGCTTTCGAAATTCCTTCGGGACCGTTTTCGGCAAATACCACAGATATATCTTTAAACTGAAGCTTTATTACCGCTTTCATGCTCACCAGGTTGTCCTTCTGATCGTCAATTACCAGTATTGTTTTCATACTACTCGGTTTTGCTTAATGCTCTAAAATATTTTTAACTTTTTCTTTGAGGAAAACCGGGTCGATGGGCTTTGAAATATAGTCATCGCAACCGGCCTCAATAAATCGCTCCCGATCCCCTTTCATGGCCTGCGCTGTTACAGCAAAAACCGGAGTACTTTGGTTTTCTTCCTTCAGCACCGACAGTGTTTCCAGGCCGTCCATTCCGGGCAGTGCCATATCCAACAGGATTAAATCGGGTTTATAAAGCCGGGCTTTTTCAATGCCGCACTCTCCGTCTATGGACTCAATCAGTTTGTACTCTTTACCTAAAATTGCCTTGATGGTAACCAAATTGTCCGGATTATCTTCAATGACAAGGATTTGTTTCAGCCCATCCTGATGCTTTTTTGGAACTTCAGGACGTCCTTTCTTTTGGATTGTTTTTTCTTTTCGTTCTGATTTAGGAATGCTGCCCAGCATCAATTGTATTTTAAAGAGGAGCTCATCCACATTTACATCGCCTTTTTGCACCAGCTGCTGCACATTATTGCTGCTGAGCTGATCCAGTTCTGCTTTGCTTAAATCTTTGGCCGTGAGTATCAATACGGGAATTTCCCTGGTTTCAGAGCTGCTGCGCATCTGATTGAGCACTTCAAACCCGTCCACTTCTGGCATCATTAAATCCAGGATAATTCCGGCAGGCCGGCTGTGCTCCATATATTCCAGGGCTTCGCGTCCGTTTTGACAAACATCAACCCGGTAGCCTTCTTTTTCAAGAATATACCTGATTTGAACCACAGCGTCGGGATTATCTTCCACCACCAAAAGCTGAGTGTTTTCTGATTTTTGATGTAGTTCTCTTTCGAAAGGTAGATTTCCGATCTGCTTCAAAAGCCGTCTGATTTCTTCATAAACTTTCTCCGGTTCAAGCTGGCTTTTAGTAATTACCGTTGTGGCCTGCAGCTGGAGTTTTTTGCTTTCAGCGGCAGTCAGGTCTTTTGCTGTCGCAATAATAACAGGCATGTCGTGCGTTTCCGGATTGTCTCGGATTTGATCCAGAACTTCAAAACCATCGGTTCCCGGCATGATCAAATCCAGGATGATCAAATCGGGTTTGTTTTCCTTAAGAAGGCTCAGGCATTCATCGCCACCTTCGGCCAGAATGCATTTAAAGCCTTCCTTCAAAAGCATATCCTGCATCATTTTTAACTCGATGGGATTATCATCAACGAGCATGATTTTCCGTGCTTTATGATAAAGGTTCCGGATTTCTTTGATCAGGGATTCTTTTTGAACCGGTTTATTGATATAACCTACAGCACCCAGAGCCAGGCCCGTATCGCGATCGTTGGACACAGAAATAATTAGTACCGGAATATTTTGTGTGGCTTTATGGGCTTTAAGGTGTTGCAAGACTTCCCATCCATCCATGTCAGGCATTATAATGTCGAGGGTAATTGCCAGTAAATCATTGCTTTTTGCCAACGCCAATGCTTCTTTGCCTGTATGTGCCGTAATAACCTCATAGCCAATTTCTTTCAGGTCGCCGGCAATATTATAAGCTATATCGGTGTCATCATCAACGACCAGTATTTTATTGCTCAGGCCGGAGATTTCTTCAATGGCATTCTGGAGATATACCTTTCCGGATGTTTCAGGATTCCATTGAAAAGGTATTGTAATTGTGAATACAGAACCCAATCCCTCGGTACTTTTTACCTCAATAGAACCTTTCAGGATTTTGATCAGTTTGCTGGCAATGGCAAGGCCCAGGCCGGTGCCTTCGTAATGCCGTGATGAGGTTCCGTCTGCCTGCCTGAATTCGTCGAAAATATAAGGCAGTTTTTCCTCACTGATTCCAATTCCGCTATCAATTACTTCGATGCAAAGCAGATTGTTTTTTTCGAAAGCCTTAATTTCGACATATCCTTTATCGGTAAATTTAATGGCGTTTCCAACAATATTCAGTATCACCTGATGCAAACGGGATTCATCGGACTGGATTTGCCCCAGGTTTTTATCAAGTTTTAAACGCAGGTCTATTCCTTTTTCAACGGCCAAAGATTGCATACTGTCCGTGATGTTTTGAAGCATGGCTTTGAGATGGAAAAAGCGGGCATCTATTTCCATTTTACCGGATTCAATTTTCGAAAGGTCGAGTATGCTGTTGATGAGTTCCAGCAAATGCTTTCCATTGCGTTCGATGATCCTGAGGTAATTGTTTTCTTCATCATCAACTTTAGCACCGATTTGCATGATGAGCACGCGCGACAAAGCCAGAATGGAATTGAGCGGAGTGCGCAGTTCATGGCTCATATTGGACAGGAACTCGCTTTTTAGCTGATTGGCCTGTTCCACTTCTTTGCGCTGCTGTTCCAGCTCAATATTTTGCTCCTGCAGTTCGTCCGAGGTTTTGATCAGCTCACTGGCCTGACTTTCCAGTTCAGCCGATTTTTCCTGTAAGTCGTTGGATTGCTTTTTGAGTTGTTCATTGGTTTCGGCCAGGCTTTCGGCAAGTTTTTGGGTCTCCTCTCCTGCAATCAGGTTGGCATAGGATGTATTAATGGCCGGCCATGCAAGTTTCAGGGCTTCGATAAACTCTTTCTTGAAAGTGCCGGTACATAAGAGCGAAATAAATGCTTTTGCTTCGTAATTGACCAAAACCGGAATCGTGATCATTTCGCGTGCCTTGATGGATCCGCTTGTTGTTTTGTACGTGTAAACAGTATCATCAGTAATATTTTTCAGGTGATAAATGGATTTTTCCTGAAGTGTTCTGTCAAATTCACCACCCGGGTTTTTTGTGTTGAATATGGGCGCTTTTTCTTGCTCTATCCCGATGCTTGTTAGCAAAACAAACTGGCTTTTTTCGTGGTTTTGCCTGTAAAAAGTTGCCATTACTGCCTCGCTCATGGAGGTCAGTTTTTTTAATAATTCCTGCGCGAAATCCAGGGTATTTCTTTTACCAATCATCAGCTCTGTGATTGTTGAAGTCATTTGCTGAACCTCCAGCCGCGACTGGGTCAGGTCTGCCATTCTGTTGAATTCATCCGCAAGGTTATCGAGTTCATCACCGGTATTGCGCAGTTTATTCCTAACGGAGTAGTCCCCTTTTCCGAAACGTCGGGCAACTGCATCAATTTCCAGTATGGGCGCTGCAATTTTTTGGCTCATCCGAAATGTTATTATTAAAATCAAAGAAATTGAAATGAGGAAAATTATTATATAATTCCACAGCATTTGCATTAAAGGGGCATTCAGCTCGCTCAAATCCTGTTTGCATACAAAACCCCATCCTGTTTTGTCAATGTAGGTATAAGCAGCCAGTATTGGTTCGTTTCTGTAGTCGGTTGTTTCTACAATTCCTGTTTCGCCCTGCGCAGCCCTGACGGCAGGTTGGGCAGAAATCTTTAATTTCAAGGGCGCGTTTTCATACCAGCGCAGCTCATTTAGTGCTATTACGTCCTCATTTACTATGAGGGTCTCGCCTGTATTTCCCAAACCAATTCGATCGAGCAGTAAGGTATAAAGTGTGTTATGCAGATCTATTTTGGCGCAAATTATCCCAATCAAATGTTGTTCGGTATGCCGGGTACAGAAAACGGGTATGGCCCAGGTCATCGTATAATTTTGTAATTCACGGGAATAAAAGATATTTGAGATATATAAATCCCTGTTTTCTACTATACTTCCAAAATAAGCAGTGTTTTTTCGGTTTTCTCCTACCAATTCATGATCTGTCGAAACAAGAATGTCGCCACTGTGCGGATCAATTAAATATAAGTCGTAATAAGCCGGGTATTCTTTCAGGTAGCGAGAAAGAATTTCCTTGCAAGCCTTTAAAACCTCTTGCTTTTTTTTCGGACTGCTTGTTTCTTCATAAAGATATTCAAGATTTGTGAGTTCATCGTCGTTTGAAATGACCCGTAAATTTGCTTCACGTTCATCCAGCCAATCATTAAGTTGTTGCACTTTCAGATTTCTGATGGCCGTAAGTTTATCAAAGGTGGTTTCTTCAATAATTTTTGCCTGACGTAAATAGGTTGTTATCAATACAAACAACAAAGGTATCAGTGTTAAAACCAAAAACCATAAAGTCAATCTTCTGCGTATGCTGGTGTTTTTCTTTGCCATTTCTTGTTCTTATTATAATGACTTAGTTTTTTTTATAAATTTTACACATTGGATTTATCCTCAGCAGTTTACTGCTCAGTGACGATGCTGGTGTTTCTGATTCTCCCAGCATCAGGTATCCTGATTTATGTAAAGATTTAATTAGTTTTGATTGGATTGTTTCCTGATTTTCAGGTGGAAAATAAATAAGCACATTCCTGCATAATACCAGGTCAAATCCGCCGAAAATACTGTCACGGGGCACAGAGCTGGCCGAATCCATCAGGTTGTAATGCGAATATTTAATCATTGCTGCAATTTCCGGAATGACTTTGTAGTTCACTCCATCTTTCAGAAAGTACTTTTTGGTAATGCCCAGCGGTACATTATGAAGCTGTGATTCTGAGTATGAACCCTTTTCGGCATCACGCAATGACTTTTTATCAATGTCCGTAGCAAAAATCCGTACTTCAGGGCAGTTTTTTTCATTTGCGATAAGCTCTTTGAATAATATTGCCACAGAAACGGCTTCTTCGCCACTGGCGCATGCCGCCGACCAAATGCGCATGTAAGGATCACCTGATTTTATCTTCTGGCGGATTAATTCCGGGATAACATAGTTTTTCAGGACGGCGAAGGAGAGGTCATCACGGAAAAAGTAACTGAAATTTATTGTAAATGAATGAATTAAACCATCCAGTTGCTCTTCATCGATCTCCATAAGCTTTATAAACTCTTTGATGGATTTTATTCCGGATTGGGATAAATGCTGCTGAATACGTTTTTCGATTAAATCGGGATGGTAGGCACTGAAATCAATGCCTCTTTGTTTAAAGAGAAATTGCATCAACACATCGATTTCGCTACTACTCATTTGATGATGAATGTATTAAGTATTGGTTTGCCTGTGGTTTCCCTATGCAAGCCATGTATAGGCATTACATATCTCCCAAATATACAAATAATTTGTGGATCAGGCAGTTAAAAAAATTGAGTGTATTTATTTTAAAATAAATACTTCTTAGGGTTCGGGTAGAGCGGCTCATTACTTCGCCGTTCTACCCGCACTCTAATAACTAATCATCTGATGGACCGAAGTTATTGAACGAATGAATGTAAAATATTTTTTTTGGCCGGCTATTTTATAATACCGAGCTTCTTACTTAAATCCAACATCCGCTCAATAGGGATGCGTGATTTTTCAATAACATCGGCAGCCATTAAAATTTCCGGCTGTTCATCGCGCATACAATCACGTAGTTTCTCCAATGTGTTCATTTTCATGTACGGACAGTCATTGCAGTTGCAGCTTTCGTTGGCAGGAACCACCAGAAATTCCTTTTCAGGCGATTCGATTTGCATCTGATGCAGGATTCCGGTTTCGGATGCCACAATAAACTTTTTGTCTTTGCTTGCACGGCAATAATTGAGCATTCCTTTTGTGCTACCAATATAATCGGCCAGTTTCAGGATCGGTCCGCTGCATTCGGGATGTGCCACCACTTTTGCATCCGGATGTTGTGTTGATAACTTAAAAACAGCTTCGGTTGTCAGCAGGTCGTGCACTTCGCAGGTTCCATCCCACAAAACCATGTTACGACCGGTCAGATTATTGATATAACCACCCAGGTTTTTATCCGGTGCAAAAATTATTTTCTCATCTTTTGGAAAACTCTCGACCAGCTGAACAGCATTTCCTGAGGTGCAAATCAAATCGGATTGTGTTTTGATGTCGGCACTACAATTAATATAGCTAATTACCATATGATCAGGATATTGCGCTTTAAACTTCGCGAAAGGTTCCGCGGGGCAGGAATCGGCCAAAGAACAACCTGCATTAAGGTCGGGCAGCACAACAGTTTTGTCAGGATTGAGTATTTTTGCGGTCTCGGCCATGAAATGAACGCCGCAAAAAACGATCAGCTCGGCATCAATTTGCGTTGCTTTCTGAGCCAGAGCCAAGCTGTCGCCTTTAAAATCGGCAAGATCTTGAATTTCAGGAACCTGATAGTAATGAGCAAGGATTACTGCGTTTTTCTCCTCACGAAGATAGTTAATCTCATCAACCAGAATTTGATCCTCTTTATTCAGCATACTTAATAATAATATTTTTTAAAAATAAATATAATTCTAATTATTAATCGTGTTCATAACTGGATAACTTTTGCCCGGAATGTTTGCTTTTGACGAAATTCAGGCTTTTTTAACAAAATTTTCCGCTTTATGAACAAAGTATTCTTTTAAAAACAAACGAATTAAGGATTTATTAACAGCTTGTGAATAAAGTTTGGAGTTCATAAAATATTCGTGAAATCCGCTGCTTTTCCTGTTAATTTCGTTTTAAGAACTTTTAATAAGCTGTGGATAAAAAAGCAAAACAGCCCAATTGTTGATAAACTATCGCCTTCTTTTAACAACTTTCTGCAAAATTAACAGGATTATTAACCTTCTGTTGTGAATAAATCATATAAAATTGAGTTTTAAGACTTTTCGCTTTTATTCGTATATGAAAAAAGTTCATAACTTATTCATTATAAGGCATATTTTAGTTCAGAATAGATTCTTAATTTTGCAAGACAAAAAATTTTATCAACAATTCATCAAATGGACCGAAAAATAGCCCTTGGATGCGATCACGCAGCTTATGAAATGAAAGAAGCCGTGAAAAAATGGCTCAGCGAACATAATTATATAGTCGAAGATTTTGGAACGGATTCCCCGGATAGCATTGATTATCCCGATATCATTCATCCACTTGCAAAAGCCATTAATGATGGAGAAATTGAACGCGGGATCATTATGTGCGGATCGGGAATAGGTGTGAGCATTGTGGCCAATAAATATCCTAATGTTCGGGCGGCGCTTTGCTGGAATACCGAACTGGCAGGATTATCGCGGCAGCACAATAATGCCAATATACTGGCCGTTTCGGGAAGGTTCATGGAGGAAAAACTCGTTTTTGAAATGCTGGAAAAATTCCTGAATACTGATTTCGAAGGAGGAAGGCACCAAAGACGTGTAGAAAAAATTAAAATTCCTGATTAAAAACAGTTTATATGCCGGACGTATATAGGGAATTCCTGAAAGATTCAAAACGTGTTGCTTTCGACCGCACACATCGCGATAAAATTAAATTCAATATTGGGCGATATGATGCTGCTGTACACAATGGAAAAATGCAGTATCAAAATCTTGAACTGGCGCGAAAACGTGCCAATATGCTCAAAATGAAATCGATACTGAATCTTGAAAAATATCTTATCGAATTTGAAGCGGAGTTCAGCAAGCGGGGTGGGAAAGTAATTTGGGCTACCGATGCCAAAGAAGCCACACGCGAAATTGTGAAAATACTGAAAAAACATGAAGTAAAGCTCGCGGTAAAATCCAAGTCGATGGTAACCGAAGAAATAGAGCTGAACCATGTTTTGGAAAAAAATAAAATCCGATCGCTGGAAACGGATTTGGGCGAGTATATCGTGCAGATTGCCGGGGAAAAACCCTACCATATTGTTACTCCGGCCATGCATAAATCCAAAGAAGATATTGCAGAGCTGTTTGCACGATTGCAGGATACTCCCGCAGATGCCAGTCCGGAATACCTGACCAATCATGTGCGCAAGGTTTTGCGTAAGGAATTTACCGAAGCCGGTGCAGGCATTACCGGAGCAAATTTCCTGATTGCCGATACAGGAAGTGTAGCCCTCACTGAAAATGAAGGAAATGGACTGCTTTCCATGGCCTGGCCGAAAATACATATTGCCATTACCGGCATTGAAAAGATTATTCCCTCCATGAAGGATCTGGGATTGTTCTGGCCTTTGCTGGCAACGCATGGAACCGGTCAGCATGTTACGGTTTATAATTCCATCATCAATGGCCCGCGCAGAAATGATGAAGCTGACGGTCCCGATGAAATGTATGTGGTTTTGCTGGATAATGGCCGCACCGACATCCTGAAACAAGCAGAGCAGCGCAAAGCTCTTTGGTGCATCCGTTGCGGTGCCTGCCTCAATTCCTGCCCTGTTTATAAAAATATTGGCGGACATGCTTATGGCGCAACTTATTCGGGGCCAATTGGTTCGGTAATTACACCTTTTCTCAATGGATTCCGTGAGTATAACCATCTGAGTTTTGCTTCATCGCTTTGCGGAAAATGTACGGATGTGTGCCCGGTGAAAATTCCTTTGCACGAGCTTCTTTTACTAAACAGAAATGAAGCTGCCAAACGTAAAGTTACTTCCGGGAAATGGCGTATGATCGGTTTTGGGATGAAACAGGTTTTTACGCATCGCTGGATGATGAATTTTGGATCAGCAGGAATGAAGAATTTCTTTATGCGCACCTTTGCGAAATCCATGTGGGGCAACAAAAGGGATTTGCCTGTTATTGCCAAGAAGAATTTTAACCAGATGTGGAAGGAAAAATACGCTCCTAAGAAATAAGTTTTTCCAAAATTTTACAACTTTGGAAAAGTTTATTTCTTAAAAATCCGTACGGTATCCTCAATACTTTTTCGGATTGGAATAAACTGAAAATCAATAGCTTTTATAATTTTTTGATTATCGTACCTGCTGATGTTTAGCGCTGTTGCGGCCGTTTCGCGGGTGAGCAAGGGCGGTTTTCCGGTGATGAATGAACGGATTTTCTCCAGTCGCCAAACCAAACCACCGAGGCGTTTTCCAGCTTTTTTATGTGGCTTTTTTACATCAAGACTTTCCGCCATCATATCAAAGAGTTCTTTGTAGGACAGGTTTTCCGCATTCAGTATAAAGCGCTCGTTTTCTACATCACTTTCCATCAATTCAATCATTGCCCGGCTTACATCGCGCACATCCACATAGCCATTAATGCCTTCGGTATAATAATCCCAGCCTTTATTGATGAGCGCAAAAAGCTCCGAACTTCCTTTGTTCCAGTCGCCCGGACCCAGGATTATTGACGGGTTTACCACTACCGCTTTCAAACCTTCGGCAACGCCACGCCAAATCTGCATTTCAGCTTTATGTTTACCAATGGCATAGGCCGAATTGAGTTTATCGTTTTCCCATTGCGTTTTTTCAGAAATCAACTCATTTTTTGCGGTACGTCCTAAGGCTGCAATACTCGAAATGAAGCAAATTTTCTCTATTCCATGATGCAAAGCAGCATCCATAACGTTTTTTGCGCCTTCCTCATTAATGAAAATTGTTTTATGTTTTTCGGTAGGATTAAAACTTACTTGTCCTGCGCAATGATACACCAAAGAGCATTCAGCCATAGCCTTTTCAATACTGAAATAATCGAGCATATCGCCATCCAACCATTCAATTTCAGCGAATAACTCTTCGGCTTTATCGGAATAAAATGAGAATATTTTCCGGCATAGCTCCAGGGATGATTCCGGTCTTTTTAAGGCTCTGATTTTCCGGTTTTGCTGCACCAGATCATAAAGCAAATGCGCCCCAACAAATCCTGTTCCTCCACTTACAAAAATCATATTGAGTATTCTTTGCTACAAAAATACGTTTCTGGTTGGAAAAGTCTAAATCATATTTTAAAACCGGCTAATAATTTATCATTTCAAAGAAGCTTTTCGCATGAAAGTAGAGAAGCGACTGAGGAATCTATGTTTTTTTAAGAGAGTATGTAATTGTTTTTCAACAAAACTATGTGGTATTAGATTTCTCCATCCAGCTCTTTGCTACGCTGCGAGCTTCCTGTCGAAATGACCTTTTGTTGTGTTCAAGTGTCAAAGGCGGCGAGGACTCATTATAAATTTTGTTACTAATCAGTCTGCAAATTAGCGATAGTTCCCAAGGCAGGCACAACACTCTGTCCATTCTTGATAATTGTGTCAGCAACTGATCTCAAAACAGCAAAGGCATCCGCTCCATCGGTCGATCTGAATTGACCTGAAACTTTCTGTTTAACTTTTATGTTTCGGATTGCCCTTTCAGAAGCATTATTGTCTGGCGGGACTTCTGGGTGATATAAGAAGGTGAAGATATAGTCCCTGTATTTGACTAGCCTTTTTTTGAATGCAAGCAATTCGTTGTGTTTTTCCGGCAGTTCTGCTTTCAGTAAACTGTTCAGCCTGTTTTCAATTGCGGTTCTCTTTGGGCTATGTACGTAGCAACCCGCATTGTCCATTTTTTTCTTCAAATCCAGTGCCGTTTGAAACAGCCGTTTGCATATCCTGCTCCATTTATGCCCATACCTTTCTGACAAGTAATTCAGGTCACGTAAAAGATGTGCCATACAAATCTGGTGCGACAGCGCAGCAGTATTAAAATGGCTCTTCCAGCAATCATGCACCAACACAGAGTTTTTAAACCCATCTTTAAATGTATTGTCAATGCTCCTCTGTGCCCTGTTGTCAGTGATGGCAATGAATGTAGCCTCTTGGTTTTGCCATGTCCATGCCCAGTGCTTATTGCCATCAACCTTAACTCCTGTCTCATCACTTCCTACAGAAAGGCAATATCCTCCCGAAAGCAACTTTTGCTTTATTAGGTCATAGGCTGGTTGGGCCTTGCGCTTTAGTTTATTGAGCAAATAATGGATGCCCCCTTCGCTTATGGGAATATGGAAAACATCCCTGAAAAGTTCTTTCATACGCAAAAAGGGCAGGTACTGCCTGGTATGGAAATACCCGATCAAACTTTCAATGTTGTTCCCATAGCTTACCGGGGCATTGGCCTGAGATGGATAATCACACCTGGTTTCATGGCCACAACTGCAAACCTTTTTATATACCCGGTGTTCTGTGACATGTAACTTTATCTCGGGAATATCAAATACCTGGCGTTTGCCGGCTAATTGTACGGGCAAAGAAGCAAGGTCTTTCCCGCAACACTTGCAATATGAGGGGATGTGCTTCTCAATAGTGTCAGGCACTTCGGCCATCTTAAGTGTGTTCCCTTTCCGCCCTGCCTGTCCGCCTGGCTTACGCCCTGTCTTTTCCCTCAAACTCCTGCGCTTAGGGCGGTTCTGATCTTGGGAGGGAGGTATTGAGCTGTTGTTGCTGTTTTTTGGTGTTTGGTATTTGGCAAGCTTTTCTTTGAGTTTTTTGTTTTCCAACTCAAGGGCTTCCAGTCTTCTTTCAAGCTGGCCAATCCTTTTGAAAAGCTCTTGTATAATGAAATCTTTGTCCAAAACTTTTTTCTTTCAAAAGTAGTGTAGGTTAGAGGCAAAAGTCAAATTACCAGCGGTTTAGTTACGAACACAGAAAACAGCAACTTGTGAATAGCCAATGATTTTTGAAAAATACCCCAAGGAGAATCCAATATTTAAACCTGAACACCCAAGAACAAACAAACAGCAAAATCACAGAGCCTTTAAACGCATCAATCCCAGAAAGTTATTCACAAGCCACAGCGAAAATTGTTAATAAGGATTGATTTTTTTCTGACACTGATTAGTTACTAAATTTTTTATTGTGTCCTCGCCGCCTTTGACCAAACTTTAATAAACAGTCATTTCGACGACCAGCGGGAGGAGAAATCTATATGTTCACGAATAGATATTTATCCAATGATTTCATAAATTTCATATTTTAGTCTAAAAAACAATGTCCTTCTATTACACTTACATCACAACGAATTATACAAAAACAGTTTTGTATGTCGGTATGTCGGGAAATTTATCACAAAGGATTTTGCAACATTTTAATGGTAAAATTGATGGCTTCAGCAAGAAATATCATTGCAAGTATTTAGTGTATTATGAAAAGTATCACACCCCTTCCGAAGCAATTTTCAGAGAAAAGCAAAAAAAAATACAGCAGAAAGAAAAAAGAAGATCTTATAACGAAATTGAATCCAGAATGGAAATTTTTGAATGAAAGCATCATGATTAGTAAGGAGGAATACTTTTGATTTTAGAATTGTGGTATTAGATTTCTCCATCCAGCTCTTCGCTCTGCTGCAAGCTTCCTGTCGAATTGACTTTTTGGTTTTATTAAAGGCAAAGGCGGCTTACGGTCACTGAGCGAAGCCGAAGTGCGCCGCCTTTGCCCAAATTTTATCAAATAGTCATTTCGACGATACCGAAGCTTCGGTAGAGGAGAAATCTATATGTTCACGAGTATAATTCATACTATGTATTTGTCTATTGACCTCTATATTTAATAGGATTCAGTAATTTTGCAGCAAAACTGATAATTATGTCATTTATAGAAGAACTTAGGTGGAGGGGCATGTTGCACAACATCATGCCGGGAACAGAAGAATTATTTGAAAAAGAAATGGTTACTGCTTATGTGGGCATTGATCCTACAGCTGATTCACTGCATATTGGTCATATGGTTGGTATTATGATGCTGAAGCATTTACAGGCTGCTGGTCACCGGCCACTGGCATTGATTGGTGGTGCTACGGGTATGATTGGTGACCCATCCGGAAAATCGGCGGAACGTAACCTGCTTACCGAAGATTCTTTGCGCCATAATCAGGAATGCCTGCGTGCTCAGCTGGCGAAATTCCTTGATTTTAAAAGTGATGCACCCAATAAAGCCCGGCTCGTTAATAATTACGATTGGATGAAGGAATTCAGCTTTCTGGAATTTATCCGCGATGTGGGCAAACACCTTACCGTGAACTATATGATGGCCAAAGATTCGGTGAAAAAACGGATCAGTGGTGATGCCCGCGAAGGTATGTCGTTTACCGAATTCAGTTACCAATTGGTTCAGGGATATGATTTCCTTTACCTGAATAAAGAAATGGACTGTAAACTGCAAATGGGCGGCTCAGATCAGTGGGGAAATATTACAACAGGTACTGAATTGATCCGTCGCATTACAGGTGGCGAAGCTTTTGCGCTGACCTGTCCGCTTATTACCAAAGCTGATGGCGGCAAATTTGGCAAAACAGAAAGCGGCAATGTCTGGCTCGATCCTGAAAAAACTTCACCATATGCTTTTTACCAGTTCTGGTTAAACTGCTCCGATAGCGATGCTGAAAAATACATCAAGATTTTCACTTTGATGGACCGTGAGGAAATTGAAAAGCTGGTTTCTGAACACAATGAAGCGCCACATATGCGCCAATTGCAAAAGGTTCTGACAGAGAAAGTTACGGTTATGGTGCATTCTCAGGAAGAATATAATGCAGCCGTGGAGGCTTCGCAAATCCTTTTTGGAAAAGGAACTACCGAAAGTCTACAAAAACTGGATGAACGTACGTTCCTTTCTGTTTTTGAAGGTGTTCCCCAGTTTGAAATTGCTGCTGATAAACTCAAAGCCGGTATCAATATCATTGATTTCCTCAGCGATGAAAGCGGCATCCTGAAATCAAAAGGGGAAGCCCGCCGCGCTCTGAAAGAAAACTCCATTTCGATCAATAAAGCCAAAGTAAAAGAAGATTTTATAATTTCTGAAACTGACCTTCTGAACGGAACATGGATTCTTGCCCAGCGAGGGAAAAAGAATTATTTCCTGGTGAAGGGAGTGTAATTTTATGTTCGTTTGTCCCCTTTAGTTTCCTCGGCGCTCAGATCGACGCTCAGTTTTTCATTATTCATGAAATTTGTAAAATTGGGCGTCGTCTTGCCGAACGAAGCAAAGAAAGACCCCATTGGGTTAAACTCAATTTATGAATAAGGAGGCTGAGCAGCTTGCACTGAATAAAAATACTCAATTTAAAGGTGGCTGAGCGGAGCCGCCAACATTAATAATTTCATATCTGTAATTAAAATTTCTGGTTCAGAATGTTCGAGGTCGAGGCATTCGCAGGACTGAAAACATGGAGTTTACCTTAGTAAACGACTTGATTTCAGGGCAAGAATAACGCTGAGATCGGGCATTATGGACAGAAATTATTCCACCACCACCTTCCCATGCAGCAAAGCCTCATCCGCCATAAAAGTGTAGAAATACACCCCCGGGCTTAAATGGCCGCAATTGTAGTGATAATCCCCGGCCAGGCAGTGTGCTTTGTGCAACAAACGCCCCGAAACCGAATAAATGCATAGCTCACCAATAGCCGGCAGCTCAAACATCATTAAGTCTTTGGCAGGGTTGGGGCTTACATTAAGGCCCTGGCCGTGCAGCTCGTTTACAGAAACAAATTGATCTGTAAATTCTACTTCAAACATCCATACATATGGGTTGTCATCTGAGGGTGTGGCTCCCGGGCATAATACATCCCTGCCGTCTTCTTTAATTTCCTGTACAACAATGTAGGTGTTGTTGTCTTTTTGGAGGATGCTTGGTGGATTTGGGATGTTTTGAAAACCATTCATGTTGCTAATGCATTTTTGCCATTGACCAATGCCTTGATCATTAACCTTTATAAACCATAGATTATTTGCTCGGTACCCGCCTTGATGACCGGATATGTCACCATCATCTGAACTGGTTGAGCCTACAATCAAATAACCTCCAGTTGATACAGGGAAAATATATCTTGGGGCTTCACGATATGAGCCTCCCAGACAATTGGACCAGGATAAGTTGCCGGAATTGTCTGTTTCAAACAACCAAATATCAGATTCCCCATGAGGGTTTACAATGTCCCCATCATGAGAAGCACTACTAGCACCAACAATAAAATTATTACCAGTTTCAAATATGCAATATGGGATATCGTACGATCCTCCTCCATAGCAGTTCTGCCATAGAATATTTCCTGCTAAATCAATTTCGAAAAGCCAGACACTAAATTCGAAATTGTCTGGTAAAGAACACTCTACCATTCCCCCACCATTATAAACAGCAGCTCCACATAAGATTGTGCCATCTTCTGTAAGTTTTAAAGCCCTTAAAGTTTCGTTCAGGCTTTCATTGCCGTAGGTTTTTTCCCAGAGCATATCCCCCTGGGCACTATAACGCACCAGCCAACTGTTGCGGAGCCCATAATGAGTGCTCACATCGCCGGTTTTGCCCTGTATCATTGCAGATATAATAATGCTGCCATCTGGCAACATTAGTGAACCTCTGATATCAAAACCATTGGGTTCTTCAATACCAAAAGCACGTTCCCAAATTATATTTCCAGTTGGGTCAACTTTAACAAGCCATATTTGGGTTGCCTGCCACCGCCTGCTTTGCACATCACCATCATCTGAACGTGTAAAGCCTATTAAATATATATTGCCATCTTCGGTTTTTTGCAAACTAAATGGGGTATCTCTTTTACTCCCCCCATAGCATTTTTTCCAGATAACGTTTCCGAATGAGTCGGTCTTAATCAGCATAAGATCCCAATCATCGTGGTAGCCAACTGCGCTGGTATCCTTTCCTTTGGTTGCCGATAAAAGGTAAAAAGAGTCGTCAATTTTCGCTATCCCTCCACTATAATAGCCAGTTGTACAATTCTGCCAGTTGAAATTGGCCTCTACTATGGGGAGCTGGGCATTTGTGTTTGTAAAAAGCATAAAGAAAATAATTCCAATAAAAAAACGCCTAAATGTTTTCATAACGAAGATTTAAATAAGCACAGGGCATATTGCCCCGTGCTTTTTGAGTTTTTTCAAAATTAATGATTAATAATAAAAGTGCCCGAAGCAATTTGATTATTGGCATCCATATGGTAGTAATAAGTTCCGGATGGAATATTGCGTACATCCCAAACATATTCCTTCATGCCGGATTGCAGGGGCAATTCTGCAATGGTTTGGCCATTTGCGTTTGAAATGCGGATAACCGCCGTACTGTTTTCAGGGAGTTCATACTTGAACCTGATCCAAGTATTGGCCGGGTTGGGACTGACTTCAAGCTGAACTTTTGCAGGTTTATCCTCAGGTCGTTTCCAACCGCCTAATTCACTGTTTTTGTTCTGGTTTCCACATTCGGTGCAGTTTACAAAATGATAGCCATAAGCATATTCCAATAAACCACGCGCCATAGCTCCGGCCATTCCGTGGGCTGTATCTGCAATATTGGCCAGGGTATCGATCCTCAGGCTGTCCAACTGGGTTTCTTCGATCCCTGCAAGTTCCCAATTGTGTCGCATTTCTATCATTTGTTTGTAGTTTGGGTTATCGTTCATTTCCTTTGTTTTTTGTCTTATAAAGCGGCCCTTCGACTTGGTTCGGCTACGCTTACCTCGACTCCGCTCGGCACATCGCACCACAGGCCGTTCAAGAACCTTAATTTTAAGTATTCAACCTCAATCCAAGGTCCTCGAGCAGCTTGCACTGAATAAAAATACTCAATTTAAAGGTGGCTGAGCGGAGCCGCCGACATTAATAATTTCATATTTGTAATTAAAATTTCTGGTTCAGAATGTTCGAGGTCGAGGCATTCGCAGGACTGAAAACATGGAGTTTACCTTAGTAAACGACTTGATTTCAGGGCAAGAATAACGCTGAGATCGGGCATTATGGACAGAAATTATTCCACCACCACCTTCCCATGCATCAAAGCCTCATCCGTCATAAAAGTGTAGAAATACACCCCCGGGCTCAAATGGCCACAGTTGTAATGATAATCCCCGGCCAGGCATTGTGCTTTGTGCAGCAAATGCCCCGAAACCGAATAGATGCACAACTCCCCAATAGCAGGCAGCTCAAACATCATTAGGTTGTTGGCAGGGTTGGGGTTTACATTAAGGCTCTGGCCGTGCAGTTCATTTACAGAAACAAATTGATCTGTAAATTCTATTTTGAAAAGCCATGTGAAATGGTCATTGAATAAGCTCTGGTTACATTGAATATCTCCTCCTGCCTGCTCAACGTCCTGAGCCATTACATAGTTATAATCGTTTTTTTGAATAATAAAAGGTGGGAGCTGAAACTCCTCTTCGTCATAACTCCCAACACATCTTTGCCATTGCCCTGACCCCTGTGCATCTACTTTAACGAACCAGATGTCTCTCATGCCCCCATGAATGCCTGAAACATCACCATCGGTCGATTTAGTATAACCAATAACCATAAAACCACCATCAGCCGTTTTAAATAATTCGGTTGGAATATCATAGTTGCTTCCTCCCAGGCAATTAGACCATATTATTTCTCCCTCATTGTCTATTTTGAAAATCCAGAAATCTTTATTGCCATGAGGGTTGTTTATATCCCCATCCCATGAATTACTGTTTACAACCAGAACAAAGCCATCTTCAGTTTGGGCAATGCATTGCGGTAAATCCGAACCAGTCCCCCCATAACAATGTTGCCAAAGGATATTGCCGTTTAAGTCAATTTCAAAGAGCCAAACATTATATACTTCATATGAAGGCAATGAGCATTCTACCATTCCTTCCCCAATGCTTGCTGCACCGGCACACATAACGGTACCTTCCTTTGTATGTATCATACTTACTAAATTGTCCCAAAAACCGATGCTCCCAAAAGTTTTTTCCCATAGCATATTCCCATAGGCATCGAAACGTACCAACCAGAAGTCATTCCCCCAAAAGAATGTACTCACATCCCCGCTTGCCCCCTGTATATTTGACGAAATTAAAATCCCGCCGTCCGGCATTATCAGGGATGTACGCGGATCGAAACCTGTCCCTTTTTCCATACCAAACGTTTTTTCCCAAACAATTTCTCCTTCTGTGTCCAGTTTGATAAGCCATATTTGCCGGCCCTGCCAGCGCCTGCTCTGGACATCGCCATCCTCAGAATCTGTAACGCCTATCAGGTAGATATATCCGTCATTGGTTTTTTGTATGCTATATGGGGTGTCCCTTAAAGACCCTCCATAACATTTTTTCCAATGGACATTTCCCAATGTGTCGGTTTTAATGAGCATTAGATCCCAGTCGCCATGGTAATTTTGCGCTGCTGTATCCATCCCTCTATCGTATGAATTGATATAATAACTTTCCCCTATTTGGATTATTCCTCCTGTAGTCCCGTTATTGATGCATTTCTGCCACAGAAAATTGGTTTCTACTATAGGGAGTTGGGCTTTTGTATTTGCAATAAGCATAAAGAAAATAATTCCAATAAAAAAACGCCTAAATGTTTTCATAAAGAAGATTTAAATAAGCACAGGGCATATTGCCCCGTGCTTTTTGAGTTTTTTCAAAATTAATGATTAATAATAAAAGTGCCCGAAGCATTTTGATTATTGGCATCCATATGGTAGTAATAAGTTCCGGATGGAATATTGCGTACATCCCAAACATATTCCTTCATGCCGGATTGCAGGGGCAATTCTGCAATGGTTTGGCCATTTGCATTGGAAATGCGGATAACCGCCGTACTGTTTTCAGGGAGTTCATACTTGAACCTGATCCAAGTATTGGCCGGGTTGGGACTGACTTCAAGTTGTGTTTTTGCAGATCTACTATCAGGCATGTTCCGGCCTTTTATTTCGCTGTCTTTGTTCTGGTTTCCGCATTCGGTGCAGTTTACAAAATGATAGCCATAGGCGTACTCCAAGAGGCCACGCGCCATGGCTCCGGCCATTCCGCGGGCGGTATCGGCAATATTGGCCAGGGTATCGATCTTCAGGCTGTCCAATTGGAATTCTTCAATCCCTGCCTGCTCCCACTGATGGCGCATTTCTATCATTTGTTTGTAGTTTGGGTTATCGTTCATTTCCTTTGTTTTTTGTCCTATAAAGCGGCCCTTCAATTATGCTCTGGGACCTTAATTTTAAGTATTCAACCTCAATCCAAGGTCCTCGAGCGTGTTCCCTGAGCGTCCTGTGCTGAGCGAAGCCGAAGTAAGCCGAAGGGAGTCGAGAGGCCGATAAATATTCAGGATGAGGAAAGACCTCATTAGGTTATGCTCATTTTTTTAAATGATGCTTATGGATCAAAGTCTAACCGATTCTTAAATTTCTTTTTCATAATATCAATTTTTGATTTTGGTTGTTGCTTATAAGGCTTATGCCCCTAAGGTTTTGCTTAAATTTTTCCTAAAATGAACGTTTGTAATCCGGATTGTTGCCTCCAAAAGTAATAATATTCCTGTAATACTGTCGAATATTTTTGCAGAAAATTTTATAATTTTTTGATTTGAGCATTAATATTCCCATATAATGAGCTTGTTATATGATTAAATAATTCTATTTATGAGGCTATTGGTTATATATATCTTTTTATATAAGTGGGCTGTAGCAAGGCTTTTGAGTGTAACTATTAATTTGCTGTTAAAATTCATTGAAATACACGGGCAAGAGGTGTTTTGGGTAATGGATCAGAGGCTTGCTATGGTTATGCTTTGAAGAATTTTTAGAGAATTGTTTTATAGAGGTCAGTATGTAGGTGCATATTAGTTTTGGCAAATCATAAAAACGATAATGATTTGCTATTGAGTAACATAGATTTCTCCATCCGGCTCTTCGCTTCGCTTTGAGCCTTCTGTCGAAATGACCTTTTGTTGTGTTCAAGAGGCAAAGGCGGCGAGGACACAATTAAAAATATAAAATGAGTCCTCGCCGCCTTTGCCCAAACAATTAATAAACAGTCATTTCGACGATACCGAAGCTTCGGTAGAGGAGAAATCTATTTATTCACGAGCATAAATCATTCTATGTACTTATCTACTGACCTCTATTGTTTTATTTAACCAATCAAAAAAGGCCGTTTCAAAACTGAAACGGCCTTTTCATATTTTCAAAATTAATTTTACTCAATACTCCAGCTCGATCCTTCCTTCCCGTCCTTCACCTTAATGGATAATTCGTTGAGTTTATCGCGGATTGCATCGGATGTGCCCCAGTCTTTGTTTTTGCGGGCGTTCATGCGCATTTCCAAAATAAGTTCCATCAATCCGTCAACCACCTGATCGCCTTTGCTGTCGCTGAGTTCTTTTTCCAAACCCAGTACATCAAAAACAAAAGCATTAAACGTATTGCGCAGCAGTTCCAGATCGCTTTCTGATATTTTCATTTTCCCTTCGCTGATGCTGTTGATCATGCGTACGGCATCAAAAAGATGGGCGATGAGGATAGGCGTATTGAGGTCATCATTTATGGCTTCGTAGCATTTGTTTTTCCATGCGGTAATGTCTTCGGTAGATACATCGCCATTGGCCTGGAGTTTTTCGAGGCTTTCGGCTGCATTGAGCAGTTTTTTCATGCCTTTTTCAGCAGCTTGCAGGGCTTCATTACTGAAATCGAGCGGGCTGCGGTAATGCGCCATCAGTATGAAGAAACGGATATTCATTGCCGTATAGGATCGGTCGAGCAGTTTATGTTCGCCTTTGAAAAATTCATCGAGATTGATGAAATTGCCCAGCGATTTACCCATTTTCTGGCCGTTGATGGTAATCATATTGTTGTGCATCCAGTATTTCACGGGCTCATTACCGGTTGCAGCTACATTTTGTGCTATTTCACATTCGTGATGCGGGAACATTAAATCCATTCCGCCACCGTGTATATCAAATTTTTCGCCCAGATATTTGGTGCTCATCACCGAGCATTCGAGATGCCATCCCGGGAAACCGTCGCTCCATGGCGAAGGCCAGCGCATAATGTGTTCTTTTCCGGCTTTTTTCCACAAGGCAAAATCAACCGGATTGCGTTTTTCTTCCTGGCCATCCAAAGTGCGGGTAGTATTGAGCAAATCGTCCAGAACACGGCCTGATAGTTTTCCGTAATGGTGTTTTTCGTTATATTTTTTCACATCAAAATAAACCGAACCATTTACTTCATAGGCCAGTCCGGCATCCAGGATTTGCTTTATCATTTCAATCTGCTCAATAATGTGGCCCGATGCATGAGGTTCAATATCAGGATTTAATACATTGAGCTGTTCCATGTTTTTATGGTAACGGTTGGTGTAATACTGAACAACCTGCATAGGTTCCAGCTCTTCCAGACGTGCCTTTTTTGCGATTTTATCTTCGCCATCATCGGCATCATTTACCAAATGGCCCACATCGGTAATATTGCGCACATAACGCACTTTAAAACCCGAATGTTTCAGGTAACGGTAGAGCAGGTCAAATGTAATGGCCGGACGGGCATGTCCGAGGTGTGCATCGCCATAAACGGTAGGGCCGCAAACGTAAAGTCCTGTATGTCCGGGTATTATTGGTTCGTATTTTTCTTTCTTCCTCGAAAGGGTATTGTAAATACTTAAATTGAAATCCTTCATTTTCAGCTATTTTTCTATCAGGATGCAAAATTAAGTATTTTCGCAGAACAGAAAGTCTTGTTTTTCATTGCTGCATTTTTTAGTACTTTTAGCTTTCTTAACCCATAGACCATATGTTTCAGAAATATACCCGCATACTGCTTTATTTTTTGATGGTTCTCCCTCTGTTTTCAGGGCAAACTCTTTTTGCTGATGAACTGGAAGAAATCCGCAAAAAAGGGAAAATTTATGTGGCTTTTACCAGCGATGATCTCGAAAATATCAATTATCCTTTGGCTCTTGAATTTGCCAAATACCTGAATGTTGATCTGGAAATTGTGGAGATTGAGTGGGAAGATGCTTTCAGTAAAAATGGTGTTTTGC
The DNA here is from genome assembly GCA_963662905.2 of Bacteroidales bacterium. Lineage (GTDB taxonomy): Bacteria > Bacteroidota > Bacteroidia > Bacteroidales > WRLA01. Next base: position 866,648 of record CAXXFD010000001.1, read on the forward strand.
CCGATGGCCTGCAAACCGATCCCAGTGTACGCTATACGCCCGATGTTTTTCAAAAGGCGGATTTGATTAGCAGCACTTTTACGGTTTTGCCCTGGAGGAAAAAGCTCTTTGATTTTGCTTCTACCATGATTTCGACCGAGGTTTTGGTGGTGCGCAAGGAATCGCCCGATATCAGCAGCCTGAATGAACTGAAAGGCAAAACAGTGAGCTATATGGGCAATACGAGCTATGCGGACCATATCCATGCGATCAACGACCGCATTGGTGGCGGGATTATCCTCGATGAAAACCAATCCAATGATGAAGCCAAGCAAAAGCTCCGGGAAGGCCATACCGACGCCATCATTCTTGATGCGGATGAAGCCCTCACTTTTATGGCCGCTGAAGATGCCTATAAACTTGCTTTGCCGGTAAGTACGCCGACCAAAGTGGCCTGGGTGGTTGAAAAAGGAAATGACCTGGCCGGTGAAGTGGAAGGCTTTTTCCAGACCATTGAAAATAACGGCATTCTTGATAGCCTTTTCCGGCAGTATTTCCGGATCAGCTACAGCGATTATTCGGCGACCATCAATCCGAAAAGTTCTATGGGTTTACGCACCAATGATCTCGATGGCATTGTGGAAGACGGCAAAATTGTGATTGCCCTGCGCGACCGTGATTTTGTATTCCACGAAAAAGGCAAAAAACAACTGATGCACTTCCTTGCCGAGGAATTTGCCTGGTATCTTGGATTGGAAGTGGAATTTGTGACCACAAAAGAATTTTCGCAGTATTTCGAAAACAGCAATGGGGAAATTGATCAGGACAGCATTTATAGTCCGGAATGGTTCAATAGTTTTGATGTGGCCTGCGATCTTATTTCGCCCGATCCATGGCGTGAAAAAATCATTGATATGGTTGAGGTTTTTCCGGTGCATACCGTCATCATTGCGCCCCAAAAAACGCGCATCCGCACTAAATACGACCTGAAAAATAAAATTGCTGCAACTACCAGGGGCAGTGTTTATGATAAAATTCTGAAGGATTTTGGCGTGGACAGCATCATCTACCGCGAAACAAAAGATTTACTGGCTACGGTCGATAGTGGATGGGCGGACTATACCGTGTTCGATGAACCGTTTTTCAGTTTGAAGGAATTTCCTGATTTGGAGAAGAAAATCACCATCGGCGAAAGCAGCATCAATTGGGCCATCAAAAAAGGGAAACCCCAATTGAAAAATGCCCTGGAACAATTTATTCAATCGGCACATCGGGAAGGTTTGCTCGATCTGTTGATTGAAATTCAGAACGATAGCGATGAGAGTTTGGCCAATGACCTGCTGTCTGATTTTCATAATGCCCGTCAGCCGGGGAAAATACCATCGGAGTTTTACAGCACACAAAACCTGCTGCCTTTTGAAAATGTGCTTTCCCTTTTCCAGGACCGGCGTGGGTATATCTGGCTGGGAACGGAATTTGGTCTGGTGCGCTATAATGGCCGCGAGATGCAACGTATTTGTGCAGAACGCATCAGCTTGCCCGTTTTGGATATCCTGCAAAGAGAGGAAGCTTATTTTGTGCTCACACCTCAGTTTTTGTATTGCCTGAATGCGGATTACCAAATTCAGGATAGTTTAGCGCTTGATCCGGGCGCTGAGCTTGCACAATCGCAAAGCGGCAGGCTTTTCCTGAAAACTCCTTTTAACGTGCAAAGCCTTTCTTTGATTGATGGAATGTTTTTGAATGAGGAAATTTTGGATCAAAGTGCAATTCAGCAATTGGTTGCCGATTCCGCAGCCGAAAATCTTTATGGTATCATAAACGGGAAACTGTTTCAGTTCAATCTTGCAGACAAAAGCCTGAATATCACGAATCGGCCGGCTTCAGAAGTTTATATGGGTATTGATAATAATTTGTGGGTTTTTAATGAGGGTTTAGCTTCAATAAAAGCATCAAAATCAAATAATTTCGAAATCAGAAAACCTTTTCCGAAACAAATTAAGTCTGTGTTCAATGCCGGAGATGTTGGTTTTTGGATGCTTGCCGGAAACCAGTTGTACCGCCAGCAAAGTATGGACAAGAGAGGTGTGGTGCTCAGCAGGGCTTCCGGATTGAAAGCGCGTAAAATCAATGCGGCTCTGCAGGATCATGAAGGAAACCTTTGGGTGGCTTACGAAGGAGGTTTGCAAAAATTTCTGATGAAAAGCGGTGTGCGGGTTTTTGAGGGAATGCAGCATGAGGTCAGCAAAATATTTCAGGATCAGCAAAATTCTTATTGGATGCTGACTAATAACGGATTGTACCGCATGCGTCCCGGGAAATCGGCCGTACCAAAACGTATTTTATCTGATAGTTTCAAAGATGGTGGCATAGCTCCGGATAATCTGCTCTTTTTTTATACCAATCACATAGTCCGGTTTTACAATCCGGCAGCGGATCAATGGACGCATTTTCAGGCCGGATTTGTGGATGAAATTATGGATATCAAGCCGGGCGATGATGGGAATTTCTATATGCTGGCAAAAAATGACGGAGAAGTTGTGCTTTATACCCTGAACTCCAATTTCAAAATTTTGAAACAGTTTAAAACCGGCCTAAAAGAAGAAGCACAGCTTTATGTGTTTGATAATCAATTAATGATACAATCAGCTAATCAGATTTTTGAACTGAGTGAATTTGATTTTAAATCGGTTGATTTAGACGAAAACCTTCAGATCAATGATGTGCTTTTGCTCCAGGATGTGGTGTACATTGCAACGGATTTGGATTTGATCAGGATCGGTGAGCAGAACGATGAGGTCTTGTTCAGCGATGGAAGCCCTTTGATTCAAATACTTCCCGGAAGGAACAAAAACATCATCTGGATTGCCACAACTGCCGGTATATATAAATATAACCTCCGGCTGAATATCGTAGAAAGTGAACTGCATGCTGAAGACGGTTTGCCCGCAAATGAAATTATAAAAGGAGGCATGTTCCTCGATAACAAAGGGATTTTGTGGCTGAGCACTTATCACGGAATGGCCACTTACAGCCCGAAAGCCGGTAGCCATGAGCTTTTTGCACCCGTTTGTTTCATTGATAATATGAGCATAAATGGTGAAAAATCAAGGCTTGAAAACGGGCAAAAGCTTAAGCACAATCAAAACAATCTGGTTTTTGAACTTACGGCGCTTTCCTACAGCGACGAATCTGCTGTGGAATATGAATTTTATTTACGGGGCCTGCATAATGATTATCAATCCTATTCCAAGGGCAAGGATTATCTGGCGCGTTTTACCAATCTGCCACCCGGCGATTATGAATTTGTGTATAAAGCGCGTGCAAAAGATAAACTCTGGGCCTATGCGCGCACATTGAATTTCAGCATCAGCAAGCCTTTTTGGGAAACCTGGCTGTTCCGTATTCTTGCTTTGGTTTTGATTACGCTTATTGTCTGGATGCTCTATCGCTGGCGTTTGCATCGTCTGGAACAGCAAAAGCGTGTCCTGGAAGGGCTTGTGAAAGAACGTACGCATCAGCTGGAGCAAGCCAATGAAGAGCTGGAATCTCAAATTGAGCTGGTAAGCCGGCAAAAGGAGGAAATCACGGTGCAAAAAGAAGAAATTGAACTCAAAAACCAGAATATCACCGACAGCATCCGTTATGCCAAGCGTATTCAGGAAGCTATTTTGCCACAGGATAAACTGGTGAAACAAAGGTTGGAGCAGTCTTTTATTCTATATAAGCCTAAAGATATCGTCAGTGGTGATTTTTACTGGATGCATTCTTTTGATGATAAAATACTTTTTGCGGCTGTGGATTGCACAGGACATGGTGTTCCCGGAGCCTTTGTGAGCCTTGTGGGACATACTGCCCTCAACCGAACAGTAAAGGAATTTGGGATTTTTGAACCGGGCAGGATTTTGGATAAACTCAATGATCTGGTACTGGAAACCTTCCGGCAGCAGGGAACCAGCGATGTGAAAGATGGCATGGATATGGCCTTGTGTTTGGTGGATGCAGGCAAAAAGCAGCTTCAGTTTGCCGGCGCCAATAATCCGCTTTTCCTGATCCGCGACAATGAATTACAGGAAATCAAAGCCACAAAAAAACCTATAGGCAGCACCGAACGCAAGCAATCCTATGAAAACCATGTCATTGATTTGCAAAAAGATGATTGCATCTATGTTTTTTCCGATGGCTTTGCCGATCAGTTTGGTGGCCCGAAAGACAGGAAATTTATGAGCCGGAATTTTAAAAAATTATTGCTTTCGGCTCACGACCGTCCTATGGGCGAGCAGCGTGAAATCCTGAATGAAACCATCGAAAACTGGCGGGGCGAGCGCGAGCAAATAGATGATATACTGGTGATCGGATACAGGTTTTAAAAACTTATAAACAGTCCTGAGTATTAATAATCAGCGCATTCCTATTATTTATTTGTAATTCAGAATTTTAATTAATACTTTTGCCGACCGATTTGAAATACGGTTATTGTGCGTAATATAAAAGAATTCGATATTGAGTTTTCCGGTCTTAAAACAGGGTTATACGACTTTGATTTTGAGGTTGATACTACATTTTTTGATTTTTTCAAAAATGAAGACGCACAAGATGGCAGCCTGAAAGTTCATGTGGATATGGACCGTCAGGAACGGATGCTGGTTCTGGATTTTCATATTTTGGGAACAGTAAAAGTTGTTTGCGACCGCTGTCTCGATCTTTTTGATTTTCCGGTGGAGAGCATGCAGCAAATCATAGCCAAATTTGGTAATGAAGACGCAGAAGAAGATGAAAACCTCATAGTAATTAGCGAAAAGCAGCATAAAATTAATGTGGCCCAGTTTATTTATGAGTTTATCATTCTGGCTTTGCCCATTCAGAAAATTCATCCCGATGATGAGAACGGAAACCCTACTTGTGACCCTTCGATGCTTAAAAAGCTTGAAGAGCTTCAGAACCAGAGAGGGACAGATTCCCGTTGGGACGCTTTAAAGAAATTAAGAGATAAAGACTGATATAAATAATCATTTAAGTAATTAGATAAAATGGCACATCCAAAGAGAAAAATTTCGAAAACACGAAGGGACAAAAGACGTACACATTACAAAGCTGTAGCACCTACTACATCAGTTTGTTCTAATTGCGGATCACCGGTACGTTATCACCGTGTGTGCCCCGAATGTGGCTATTACCGTGGTAAGCAAGCTATTGAAGTAGCTGGCGAAGAAATATAAATAGCCGGATCCAATGAAAATTGGCCTGGACGCAATGGGTGGTGATTTTGCTCCGCAGGCTTGTCTTGCCGGAGCAATCGAAGCCACAAAAGAACTTGGCGAAGAAGATAGTATTGTCCTCTTCGGCAAGAAATCGTTGATTGTTTCAGAACTCAAAAAGCTGGGCGCAGCTACCGATGCTTTTGAAATAATTGATGCTCCCGAAACCATTGAAATGGGTGATAGCCCCATGAAAGCTTTTTCCCAAAAGCCGTATTCCAGTATGGCTTTGGGATTTAAACTTTTACGGGCGAAAGACATTCAGGCATTTGCCAGCGCGGGAAATACAGGAGCTATGCTGGTTGGAAGTATGATGGTGATCAATAACATCAAAGGTGTTATCCGGCCATCTATTTCTACTTTTGTGCCACAAGAAAACGGAAGCCGCGCCATCATGCTCGATGTGGGCGCAAATCCCGATTGCAAAGCTGATGTGCTTTACCAGTTTGGTTTGCTCGGTTCCGTTTATTCTAAAACCGTTCTGGGAAATAAAAAACCACGTGTTGCTTTATTAAACATTGGTCATGAAGAAAAAAAAGGCAATATCCTTTTTCAAACTGTTTACCAAATGATGAAAGGCAGCAACGATTTTTATTTTATTGGCAATATTGAAGGTGGAGACCTTTTTTCCAATAAAGCCGATGTGATTGTTACCGATGGCTTTAATGGCAATATCGTTCTGAAACTGGTGGAAAGCATGTATAAAATATTGGCTAAAAAGGGAATACATGATCCACTTGTAGATCGCTTCAATTATGAGGAAATTGGCGGCACTCCAGTATTGGGCGTGAATGCACCTGTCGTTATCGGACATGGAATTTCAAACGCCAAAGCCATAAAAAGTATGATTATGCTTGCCAAAGCAGAGCATGATCAGAATCTTGTGAAAAGCATTAAACGAGCTTTAAGCCGTTACTATTTGAATTTAAAGTAAAACCTTTTTCTATGATCAGAGCAGCTATTACTGGTGTTGCAGCCAGTCTCCCCGAATACATCCTGACCAATGAAGAACTCAGCAAGATGGTAGATACATCGGATGAGTGGATTATGACCCGTATCGGAATTAAAACGAGGCATATCAGCAAAACCCCGGGTGAAGGACCAAGTGATTACGGTGCAAAAGCCGTTAAAATGCTTCTCGAAAAGACCAATACCTCTCCCGATGAAGTGGATCTGTTAATTTGTGCTACTGTTACTCCAGATATGCAATTTCCGGCCACAGCAAACCTGATTAGCTATAAGGCCGGCATAAACAATGCTTTTGCTTTTGATATTAATGCTGGTTGCAGTGGATTCCTTTATAACCTTGCAACCGCAACAAAGTATATTGAATCCGGACGTTACAAAAAAGTTGTAGTAGTCGGTGCCGAAAAAATGTCATCCATCGTAAATTACGAAGACCGTTCTACCTGTCCGATTTTTGGTGATGGCGCCGCATGCGTGATGCTCGAGCCTTCTGAAGATGAAAATTATGGCATCATGGATGAAATCCTGCAATCTGATGGCGCGGGATGGGTTCACCTGCATCAAAAAGCCGGCGGTTCTGTTAAACCGGCCTCGCTCGAGACCATCAATGCCAAAGAACATTTTATTTATCAGGAAGGTCAGCCTGTATTTAAGTTTGCCGTTTCGAAAATGGCCGATGTGGCCGTTGAAATGATGAAAAGGCATAATATCGCCAGCGAAGACCTGAACTGGCTTGTACCGCATCAGGCAAATATGCGTATTATCGACGCCACAGCACGCCGCATGGGCATTCAGCGTGAGCAGGTAATGATCAATATCGAAAAATACGGTAATACCACTGCCGCAACGCTTCCCCTTTGCCTGTTTGATTATGAAAGTCAGCTGCGTAAAGGCGATAACCTCATTCTGGCTACTTTTGGAGCCGGGTTTACCTGGGGTGCAATGTATGTAAAATGGGCCTATGACGGCCAGTAAAATATAATTGTGCGAATTTGTTTCAAGGGATGATTCTTAGAATTGTCCCTTTTTTTTATCTTTGGTCATTAATCTGATTAAAATACAAATTAAATGCTATTACATTTCAAAGGAAAAGAAACTGTATTTTTTGGTAAGGTGCAGGAAATTCGGGAATCGGTTTTTGTGAAAGAACAAAATGTGCCCTATAATATTGATTTTGATGGGTTTGATCGAAACAGTACACATTTTATTTTGATGACTCAAGGTCAGGCTGTTGCTACTGCACGTATCAGGGAAACGGAAAAAGGCACCAAACTGGAACGTTTTGCTGTTGCCAAGAAATACAGAGGCAATCAATATGGTAAAGAACTAATGAAAGGCATTCTGGAATTTCATAAAAGCAACGAACTTCTCCCATTATACCTTCATGCTCAGGAAGATGTCATTGATTTTTATAAAAAATTTGGGTTTGTCGAAGAAGGAAAGATTTTTCATGAAGCGAATATTCCACACCGCCTGATGAAATTTGAGCACTAAAAAATTTCTATTTTCTTCTCAATCCAGCCCTGCTTTTTATCCGGGATACGTTCGTGGGTAAACCCGGTTTCCAAAAGAAGTTTGCGTGTTTCAGGAATTATTAATGCCAGTTCATTTGGTTTATGGGCATCGGAGCTGATTATTAGCGGAACTTTTTTCCTTTGCATTTTTTTCAAAACCTTTGGCTCCGGAAAAGTGGTTTCACTGCGTTTTTTATAAATACCGCGAGTATTCACTTCCACCACCACGTCATATTGAAGGCATAAATCTAATACTTTGTCAATCAAAAGCTGATACCAGACTTCATCGGTTGTGAAATACCGGTCTTTATTGTGCATATTTATTTTATCGAAATGACCCAGGATTTCAGGTTTTTGGGTTTCGATCATTTCGAAAATTTGTTCAAAATATGCCCTAACGCCCTTTTTTGCATTTCCGTCAAATAACTGCCGCAGGCCGTCATCATAGATTTGCTGTTTGGCTCCATCTGTAAACCACAGGCCGTCTTCCTCGCCTTTTACCAGATGAATGGAACCAATGATATAATCGAGGCCCAAACCGTCTTTAAAAGAGCTAAAATTACGTGTAATGCCCGGAATATAGTCTGCTTCCAACGCGATGAAGATTTCCGGATCCCCTTCTTTAGCCGCATCGCGCACTTTTCGTATGTGATCTAAGTAATCCTGTAGTTTGTTTCCGGCAATGGCAAAATTATTTTCAAAGGGTACGGGTGCGTGCCCTGAGAAACCGAGATGCGTGAAATGGAGGCTTTTTGCTTTTGCAAAATATTCTTCCGGAGCCGAAGAGCCATCGCAATAATATGTATGTGTATGGAAGTTGTGCATGCTGCGAATTTTCTGCAAAACTATAAACTTCCTGAGGAAGGAAGACAAAATCATTTATTAAGAAATCATATCCTTCATCCAGATTTCATATATTTGCTTCATCGTAAAATGCTTATGCTGAGAAAATTCCTTATTCCGCTAAGTGTGCTTTTATATTTGAGCAGCTGCAAGCCTTCTTTTGAGAAAAAACTGGAAGGCACTTGGGTTGTGCGTGAAATCACAGCCGACAGCCTTTATTATCAAAATTATCCGGAAACAATTATTCAACAGGCATTTGAAATTAAAAAACGCAGTTACATTGTTGTTCATGCCGATTATACCATCGATTTTGTGAGCCCGGGCAGTGTTCATCATGGGAAATGGCGCCCCGGACGCAATGGGACAAGCATCATTACTTTGTTTGAAGGAGAAAAATTCAGCGATAGTATCCCAATCGAAATGATTACAGACTCCAGCCTTACCATAGTAGATAAATCTTCAAAAGGCTGCATACGAACAGTTTACCTGAAAGACGGCTTTATTTCTTTTTAACGATCCAGTATGAAGGATTTTGGAGTTCTTTTCCTTTCCAGAGCTCAAAATGCAATTCCGTTTTTCCTTCTTTGCTGTCTGTATAAATAGAACCGATGAGTTGTTTGGCTTCAATTTGTTGGCCTTTTTCCACTAAAACCTTATCGAGGTTTGAGTAAACGGTAAGAAAATCTCCATGCCTGATAATCACTACATTATGATAATTTGGAATGCTGAGCACGCGGGTTACGGTTCCATCAAATACCGCACGCGCCATACTTCCTGCATTGGTCAGGATATCGATTCCGTTGTTTTTGGTTTTAACATGCTTCAGTACAGGATGTGCATGTTCCCCGTAGGTGGAAGAAACAATGCCACGCTCAACGGGCCAAGGTATTTTTCCTTTGTTTTTCTGGAAATTTCCGGAGATGATTTGTTCTTCAGGCGTTAGTTCAAAGCTTTTTTTGTTGTTCTTTTTATTGGCGCGTTCTGCTGCCAAGCGGATTTCTTCTGCAATAATTTCCTGAATGCGGCTTTGAAGCTTTTTGGCCGCTTTTTCTTTGTCGCGTATCGTTTTCTTCAGCTGATTCTCCTGAGCAGTCAGGCTTTGGATTTCACTGTTTTTTCTGGATTTTTCCTGATCCAGTTGTTTTACCGTGCTAAGTTCCTCTTTCCTGAGGTTGAGTTTTTCTGTTTTAGCAAAAGAAAGCTGCTCGAGTTCGTATTCCAGTTTTTTGCGTGTGATAACAATCAATTCGGCTTGTTGCTGGCGGTAGGCGGTATATTGCTGGAGGTATTTGAGCCGCTGGAATGCCTGGTTGAAATCACGGGCAGAGAATATAAAAGCCAGTCGACGGTAATTATTTCGGTTGATATAAGCATGATAAATCAGGCTGGCATATTCGTCTTTCAAATCCTTAAGGTCTTTTTTGGTTTGCTCCACACCTTCCTGCAAGCGCTCTACTTTGTTGTCGATACCCTTTATTTCCTCATTGATGCGCCCGAGCAATTGTTCTCTTTTTTTGATTTTGTTGTTTAGCAGAACAATTTGGTTTACCGTGCTTTTTTTGTTTTTCTGCGTTTCATCCAAAAGACTGTTGGCATAGGCTATCTCCTTTTCAATACGCTCTTTATCTTCCTTTAACTTTTCTTTATCAACACTTTGGGCAAAAGAATAGGGTATTGCAATAAAAAGAAATAACAAAATTATGGATGATATTTTCAGCTTAGTCTTCAAGGATCAGTTCTTTATATTTTGATGATATTTTAAATGGAAAATTAAGTTCTTCATTGATTTTAATACCTGAAAACGACAAATCTATGAAGGTTTTTGTTTCGGCCTGCACATTAAAAGATACTTTTGTTGGGAACAGCTGTCCTTGTACATATTCAAAATCGCTGTATTCTGCACTGATCTTTTTGGGTTTTTGAACAGCTTCCTTCAATTTGATGCGGGTAATTTTAAAATTATCCGGATTCAACCAAATGGTGTGCAAAAACACGCGTTCCGCATCAGCTTTGTTGCGCACATATTTTTTAAGCTTATGCCTTTTGGCGGTGGCTAATTTGTATTCATGATTGTCGATATCGGTTTTAAAAGTTGATTTCTCATAATAGGAAAAATCATTTCCCAAAATCAAAGCCTGAACAATATCAAAATCAACGCTGGTTTCCAGGAATTTGTTGATCAGGCTGTAATCGCCGGCAAACCAGGTTTTATCAATACGGTTCATAAAGCGCACACTGTCCTGTGTTAGTTCCAGACGGGCTACTTCAATTCCCAGCAAAGGACTGATGCTTAGCCATATGATGCTGTCTTTTTTTATCCGCACACGCGCCTGGAAGCCTTGTTTTTTATCGTCCTGGATTACATCAACACTGGCTTTAAAGTCGAGGTAGCTGAAATCCAGTTCGCTGCGTTGCATTTGGTTCAATAGGTATTCGGCACCCTGTTTTTTCAAAGGGTTCTTCAACATACTCCTTGATGTCTGGCATGCCGAAAACAAAGCCATAATTGCCATAAACAGAGCGGATATTTTAATGACCCCTTTATTCATAAAGTTTTTTGTCTTCAATCTTTTTTTCAAGTAATTCGCTGTGTGCACCATTTTCCAGTGCTTTTTTCCAATATTTCAGTGCTTTTTGTGTATTGCCTAATTTGTACATGATATCGCCATAATGCTCAAGCAATACATTATTGTTTTCATCTTTCTCCAAAGCTTTTTTCACCCATTTTGCAGCATCTTTATACTGGCCGAGTTTGTAAAAGGCCCAGCCGTATGTATCCATATAGGATGGGTTGTCTTTTTCGATTTCGTTGGCGAGCTTTGCCATCTGCAGGGCTTTGTTCAGCTGCTGCCCGGCTTCCGCCAGATGATAGCTGTAATTATTCATTACGTAGGCGTTTTTCGGGTTGATCATCAAAACCTTGTCGTAAGTTTTATAGGATTTTTCCGTATCGCCCAATTCGTTATAGGTGTCTCCCAGAAAAATATAAAACTGTTCCTTCAGTGCATCATTATCATAAACATATTGCACGCCAGTGCTTAAAGCATCGGCAGCTTGTTGATACTCCTTCTGAATGAATGCTGAAATTCCCCGGAAGAGGTAAGGTATGGGTTGCAAAGGAAATAACTCATTGGCGCGGGCGCTGTAACTGTTGAGTTGATCATTTTGCTGCAAACTGTTGTAGATAAAGAGCAATTGTTCCCAAATGAAATAGCGGGATGAATCGAGTTCAATTACTTTTTCATAAGCATCGCGGGCTTCTTCTTTGCGGTCCATCTGGTTGAGCATATCACCATAAACCGAATAAGCTTTGGGGTCTTCTGGATGTGCTTTCACGAGTATGTCCGACAAATCCACAAGTTTCTCCTGAAAATCAGCTTGCTGGCTTAAGGTTGAAAAATAAGTAAGCAGGATTTGAATTTTAGAATCGATATTCAGCGAAGGAACGGCAAAACCGGCTTTTAATTCTTTGAAAGCATTGTCATATTCCTTGTTATTCATAAAAAAATCGGCCATAGAAATATGAATGTAGGGATCATCCGGATTGATTTCTTTCACTTTTTGATAGGCTGCCAATGCTTTCTCCTTTTCGCCCTCTTTCAGGTAAATCTCGGCCAGCATACTGTAATATTTTGGTTCTGCCGGATAGCGTTTTGTGAGTTGAACAATCTCTTCATTTGCTTTTTGCTGATTGCCCAATAATAGCCAGAGTTTGTGTTTTTGAATGGAAAGTTCCTCTGTAATATCAGTTTTATCTTCCAGTATTTGATAATATTTCAGGGATTTCTCATACTGCCCGAGGAGTGCATAGGCCAGTGCTAGCCGTTCGGTATATTCTATATTTTCCGGGCGTTTGGCAACAAGTTGTTCCATTATTTGTGTTGCCTGTTCAACTTGTCCGTTATTTTTCAGGATATCGGCATACAAAAGCTGATACCAGTCCTGTTCCGGATTTAAAGCGGTGGCACGGCGGGCATATTCAGCGGCCAGGCCGTATTGGCTTTCTTGTGAATAAATGCGCGCCAATTGATAAAAGGCCGCATCATCCGTTGCATATTTATCAAGGTGGTCTTCGTATTTTGTGATGGCTGTTTCTGTATTTCCCAGGATTTGCTGCGTGTATGCTTCCAGATATGAGCTGTTCATTTTGCGCTTGTAAGCCACACTGTCGCGGATTTGTGCTTCCAGTGTTTGGGCACAAATAACGAAAGCCAGAGAAATCAGTATCTGCGAAATAAGTTTCTTCATAATTTAATTTTTGATCCCGGTAGAGCCGAAACCTCCGGCCCCTCTTTGGGTTTCGTTCAGTGCGTCACATTCTTCCCATTCGGCTTTTTCGTGGCGGGCGATGATCATTTGTGCGATGCGGTCGCCATTTTCAAAGCTGACTTCCTCATTGGAAAGGTTTACCAGGATAACTTTTATTTCTCCTCTGTAATCCGCATCAATTGTTCCGGGTGAATTCAGGACAGTTACGCCCTTTTTAACGGCCAGGCCGCTTCTAGGTCGCACCTGCGCTTCAAAGCCAACAGGAAGTTCAATATGAAGTCCAGTAGGTATCAAAATCCGTTCCAAAGGCTTTATGCTAACAGGCTCCGACAGAAAAGCTTTCAGGTCCATTCCGGCAGATGCTTCTGTGGCGTATTCAGGTAAAGGATTGTTCGAGTGATTTACAATTCTGATATTCATATGCTTAAGTGTTTTTTAAGTATCGTCCCGGCCGCTCCAACCAAAGTACACCCAACAAATATAGGGAGAGTATGAGCGTGTTTATAAGATAATGGACAAACTTATTTTCAATTGTGTTCATTAACGAGACAAAATACAGTAAAATTGCCAAACCCATATAGATTGCAATTTTGCGGTAATTATAGGGTATCGGATATTTTTTTGCGCCGATTTTAAAAGAGAGGAGCATCATCCCGGCATAGCAGGCCAAAGTTGCCAAGGCACTGGCCATATAGCCCCAATAAGGTATAAATATGATGTTCAGGATAATGGTAATGAAACCGCCGCTTAGCGACATTACAATGGCATATTTTGTTTTTCCGCTCACTTTATACCAAACCGAAAGATTGTAGTAAATCCCTAAGAATGCATTGGCGAGCAATAGAATCGGGATGACCATTTCGCCCGAGCGGAATTTTTCATCAATAAAAAGGATGATGATATCCAGATAAAGCAAAGTGCCCAGAAAAATCGTGCCTACCACAATCACAAAAAGGTTCATCAGGCGGGCATATGTTTGTGGGGCGTTTTTGTCGGCAGCCTGTTTAAAGAAAAAGGGCTCCGCAGCATAGCGATATGCCTGGATGAACAAGGTCATAATGATGGAAATCTTATAACATGCGCTGTAAATTCCCACTTGTGCATCGGCGATATCGGCCGGCAAAAGATATTTTAGCAAAAGCCGGTCGAGGGTTTCGTTTACAATACCTGCCAGGCCGGCGAAAAGGAGCGGCCATCCGTATTTTAAAAGCTGCCCGAGGATTTCCATGTCCGGTTTTCGCAATCCAATGCGGATAATATCGCTCAGGAGCAATATGCTGATAAGGCTGGAAATGACGTTGGCCAGAAAAATATATTCGATCGACCATCCATCTACGTACATCCACGATACCAAAGCAGAATCTGATATGCCGGGCAAAAGCAAAAGGAAAAAGAGATTGAGCAGGATATTGCTGATGATTCCGGCCAGCTTCACAAAAGCAAAGCGTCCGGCTTTATTTTTTGAGCGGAGATATGAAAACGGTATGGCAGCCAGGACATCAAAGGCCAATATCAGTATCAATCCAATTACAATATTCTGATATTGAGGATATTCGATCCATGAAGCAATTTTGGAACTGAAAGCGGTTCCCAGCAGCATAAAAACGGCTGTGCTGGCAACCAGCGACATCAAAGCTGTGGAAAAGACCCGTTTATCACCTTTATATTTTTCGAAATAGCGAAAAAATGAAGTTTCCATACCATAAGTCAGTATGACCATTAGGAAAGCGGTATAGGAATAAAAAACGGAAATTGTGCCGTATTCTGCTTCAGAAAACACGCGGGTATAAACCGCCACCATGAGGTAGCCCAGGAAGCGGCCCAAAATGCTGGGCAGTCCGTAAATTGCAGTTTCGCCGGCGAGTTTCTTGAATAAGTTCAAAAGTGTTCAGGTTTCAATTTGTTTGCCCACTAATATGCAAAGGTAATTCAAAATAAAATGTTGTTCCCCTGCCGGCCTCTGATTCGAGCCGTATTTTTCCCTGATGTTGCTCAATTATTGTTTTTACCATGGCCAAACCTAATCCCATGCCACTCGATTTTGTCGTGAATTTGGGCTCAAAAATCCGTTCTTTAACATCTTCATTGATGCCCAAACCATTATCCGTGATTGAAATAAGAATCTTATCGGAATATTTTTTCAGCTTGATGAAGATCTTGCCATCAATTTTCGCCGGAATGGCCTGCGATGCATTTTTAAGGATATTATTAAAGACCTGATTGAGCAGCCTTTTATCTGCCTGAATGATATAATCCTGCTTAGGGTCAAAATCCAGGCTGATTTGGATATGCGTATTTTCAAAAAGTGATTTTGCCGTGTGTGCCAGTTTCAATAAATCCGTTGTGTCAAATTCCGGTTTTGGCATTTTGGCAAAGCGCGAAAATTCACTGGCTATATCCGAAAGAGTTTCAATTTCAGTGATCAGCGTTGCCTGAAAGCGGTTTAAACGAGCTTCAAATTCCGGATCTTTATCATTCCATGAGCGCATCAATTGCTGCACACTGAGCTTCATTGGTGTGAGCGGATTTTTGATTTCATGAGCAACCTGCCTCGCCACATCGCGCCAGGCGCCTTCACGTTCACTGACGGCCAGCTTTTCTGCACTGAGCTCCAGTTCATCCACCATCCGGTTATATTCTTCAATAAGATACGAAAATTCATCACTGCTTTTCCAATCAATTTTTTCGTTTTGATGCCCCAGCTTGATGGATTTAATTTTTTCAACGAGCAATTGTACCGGACGGGTAATCAGGCGGCTGAGCAACACAATGCCCAGAATAATGAAAATCGTAATCAGCACATAAAGGTTAATGAATGTCGCCACAACCGAGCTGACTTCCCGCTGCAAATCCGTTTGACGGGCGAAATATGGCAGATTGAGATATGCAATGGCATTGTGCTTTTCATTCACAAAAGGAATATAGCTAGAGTAATATTCCTGCTTTCCAATGGATTCTTTTTGAATATAATAGGATTTCTTGTTGAATTTCAGTTCTTTAAACGCCTTGAAATTCATCAGATTGGAGCTGAGGCCCTGCTCAAATATTTCTTTACGCGATGAAGCAATCAATCGACCGTGCAAGTCAAAAAGGTTGATATCCGTAAAAAAGACATTGGAAAATTTGGTCAGTAGTTGATTCAGCCAGGCTTCATCAATTTGATGGATGTTTTTCTGATCGGAGAGCTTGTGCTGCATCTCAATGAGGATGGAATGTGTTTTTTCATTGAGGCTTTCCATGTTTTTTTCTTCATCGAGCTTCACAAGCAGAGAAAGCACGCTTTCAGCGATCAAAAAATACGCAATGATGAATATTCCCAAAATTACAAACTGAAGCTTTTGCAGCAGGCTGATTTTTACGGACGTCTTCGGGAATTTGAACCGGCTTACCAGTATATACTGCAATAGGATGATCAGGACAAAAATATAGGAGAAAGGTGTGAGCAGCTCCGGAATACTGGCTTTCCGTTTTAAAATTTTGATGGATTTATTATCGATCTGGGTGAAATAAAAAAGGTAATCCCCGACATCGCCATGATATTCATGCATAGGTTTTAACCAGCTTTCGATTTTATTTTCGAAGCCGTAATTCCCGTTACGGTAAATCAGTTCATCATCCTGATAAATGCCCCAGGAATATTGCTGCGGGATTTTTAAGCGCCCGGCTTCTGAATCGAGCAAAAGTTCCGGATAGCCCATTTCTTTGATTTCTTTCATGGGCATAAATTCAAGATAATAGCGAACGGCTATTTGGGAGCTGTCCGGAGAAATTAAGCGTATAATGCCAAGATATCCATTTTCCCCGTTGTCATATTCGATCTGGTATAGCTGATCAGAAAAAGAACTCGGATCGCCATATTCGCTTTTCAGATGGCCAAAAAAGGCAAAACAGTTCACTTCATTATCAATCGATTCTATGGTCAGACGGTCATTGGCCTTACAAAGTGTAAACTGTATGTTGAATTTTTTCCAGAATCCTTGAAAATAGCTTGTTTGGATATACTCGTTTAAAGCACTTTCATCAATTACTTCACCTTGGCCATACTTCCTGCATTCCTTTTGGATCTTAGCGTCAGCCTTGATGTCCTGCTTTATTTTAGTGAAAAGATATTCTGCTTCAGGGTCGGAATTGGAAAGCAATATTTGTCCGGCCAAAAGGCTTCGTTGATGTTTTTCCTTTTGATGGATCTGCAGGTCAAAAATGATGGTGAAAAAAATAGCAAGCGCAACCGCTTTAAGCAGGTTTTTATAGAAGCCGGTAAATTGCGTTGCATTGAGCAGAATGGATCCGGCCAGATATAAAGCGGCAGTTAAAATGGTCACCCAATAAAATGGATCGTTATTGCGCAGATATTTAAAAATAAAATAGGCGGCTATTGCTGCCAGCAAAATGCTGAAGGATTTCCCTTTTTTAAAGCCGTATTTTTTGGATATTTCGATCAGTTTCCCGCTTACCAATAAATATGCGACTATTTGGACGCTAAAAATGACATATCCCAGGGCTGTGAAAGAATTTAAATTATATAAGTTGTTGAGGTTCAGGTTAATAGATGAATTGAAAACCAAATTTTCAATGCTTTGTGAAAGTATGCCCAAAAAGATGAAAATATGGAGATAAAGGCTGAAAACTGCAAATGTTTTTCTTAAATCGCTTTTTTTGGGCGAAAGGGAGCGGAATTGATAGAAGCGATGAAAGGTAAAAGCCAGATAAAGCAAAAGAACGGAATTGATGAAAAAGTCACCGAGAGAAGGGAGGATTCCGGATGAGGCAAAAAAACGTGGATCAAAAATCAGGCTCTCCTGAAGTGATGCCGGAAAATCAAAATAGAATAAAACGACCCGGATCAGGATTACATCCAAACTAAAGAGTATAAGCATTAAACCGGAGCGAAGGTGAAGCTTATTGTTAAAAATGAGATAGAGGCTCCGGAGGAAAGATGAAAAGAAAATAATGCTCAGGATATAAGCCAGCATTAAAAATAGGGAGTAGCGAAAGCTTTTAACAAATGAATTTTCAGTCATCCGTACAAAATACTTTTGCGCTACCGGATTTGTAATTTCAAAATATTCATTTGAAGTTGGTTTGTTCAATGAAATAGATGATAGACCTAAGTTCTGATAAGCGCCCAAAAAATTTTGGTTCAGATATTCATTGGAGTAAGCATAATCATTTTTGATTTTACGCGCGATAAAAACCAGATAACCGTTCAGCTGCAGTTTTTGATAATAGTAAAATCCATTCTCCAGCTTTTCTAGTTTTGCATTTTTTAAAAAAGGCAGGCTTTGAATTTGGGGCTTCGAAAGCTGAAGGTTTTGCCAAAATTTCGGTTCTTCATTTTTAACGATGAGAATCGTGAGTTGGGGATATTCCTTGCTTATTTCATCAAATGCTGATATTAGCCGGGCATCTTTCGATGGCTTTATCAGGATCTCCTTCAACAGAATTCCGGCATTTTCTATCGCTGATATTGTAGCCTGATCGGCCTTCTGCAGCCGGCTTATTATTTTGTTTTTGTTCTCCTCTTCCCTACCCGACTGTTGAACGAAATAATAGGACGAAATACCCACTGCAAAGAGCAGGAAATAGATTATTGAATTCCGGTATTTCATCCATTTCATCCTACATTAAACTTTTCGTGCAATATAAATCAAACTGGAATATTCATTGGTCTTCATTGCCTTCAAATTTGATACCAAACCCCGAATACTTGCTTTGATCAGGTTTTTTTTCCCGCTTTTTATTTCTTCGCTGAGCATGGAAACATAATATGAATCCATGTTCATGGGTTTTATCGTATGAAGTTTAAAACTGTGCTTCCCGAGCAAATGCTCAATGCTTTTTCGGTTGAAGTGATATAAATGACGCGGCACATCCCATGCAGCCCAATATTTTCCGTAATAGGCAGCATCATTCGATTCATGGTTGGGCAAAGCGAGAATCAACGTGCCGTCACTTTTCAACAGTCGTTGCAGGCTTTCCATGCGTTCGTTCAGATGATAAACATGTTCGAGGACATGCCACATCGTAATGACATCGAAAGACCCGTCTGCAAGTTTTGGAATAGAATCCTCGGTTTGTAATTCGAGTTTATTGTTTTTGCGCGCAAATTCACGTGCTTTTTCACTGGGTTCAATGCCGCAAACATCATAGCCTTGCGATTGCATGAAGGCCAGAAATTCCCCGGTTCCGCTTCCAATATCCAGCAGTTTCTTTTTATCAGACAGTGCACGAATGAGTTTATACTTTTTGTTGATTGCCAGGTTTCGGGCAAAACTATAAATACCCGTGATCAGGCTTTTGCTTTCCGTATTGTGCGAAAGATAATCATCCGATTCATAGTAGCGGCCCAATTCGTCTGGTTTTGGGCGAGGCGCTGTCATTATAAACCCACAATCGGGGCATTCCAAAAGTTCAAACTTTTCTTTGCTTAAAAAGTAGTCTTTGAGTTCTAATTTTGTTTTTAAACTTTTGTTGCCACAGATAAGGCATTGATTTTGAGTCATTGTGTTCTGTTGTTTCACGTGAAACATTTTTGGTTTAATCAGGAGGTTTTTAATTTAGCTGATCTTCCTCTCCCTTTTTTGTTTTTATTTTGATAAATAAATTGCCAGCACATTGATGTCTGAAGGAGATACACCGCTGATACGCGATGCTTGTCCTAAAGTAGCCGGTTTGATTTTCGATAGCTTTTCGCGCGCTTCATACGAAATACTTTGCAGGCCGTGATAATCAAAATCCGGTGAAAGCTTTAAGTTTTCCAATCGGTTTAAGCGGTCTGCAATATCTTCTTCTTTTCGGATATAACTCGAATACTTCAAAAGTATTTCCGCGCTTTCAAGGATATCTTTGCTGGCTAAATTTTCCGATTGGACAAATTCCTTGAAGTTTGGCAGGTTTTCAATCAAAGCTTCCAGATGAACCTGAGGGCGAAGAATGATCTGGCTGATACGGGTTTTTTGGTTTATTTCCGGCGTTCCGGCTTCTTTTAGATATGGATTTACATCATCGGGTTCAGCACTGTTGTTTTGCGTGTATTTCTCAATGTCCATCAATGCTCGTTCCTTTTTTTGGCATTGTTCCATCCGGTCTTCTGATACCATTCCTAATTCAAAAGCTAATGGAGTAAGCCTCAAATCCGCATTATCCTGACGCAACATCAGACGGTATTCTGCACGTGAAGTGAACATTCGGTAGGGTTCATCCACACCTTTAGTGATGAGGTCGTCGATCAATACGCCGATATAGGCTTCGGAGCGTTTAAGAACAATTTCTTCTTCACCATGCACCTTGCGGTGGGCATTAATTCCGGCCATTAATCCCTGTGCACCGGCTTCTTCATAACCTGTTGTTCCGTTGATTTGACCGGCGAAATAGAGGTTTTCTACCAGTTTTGTTTCTAAACTTGCCTTTAATTGCATGGGCGGGAAGAAATCGTATTCGATGGCATAACCGGGACGGAAAATTTTCGCGTTCTCAAAACCGGGGATTAAACGCAATGCTTTGAATTGGATTTCTTCGGGAAGACTGGATGAAAATCCGTTGATATAGTATTCAATGGTATTCCATCCTTCCGGTTCGATAAAAAGTTGATGCCGGTTTTTGTCGGAAAAGCGTTCGATTTTATCTTCAATACTTGGGCAATAACGCGGACCAATGCCTTGAATCCTGCCGTTAAACATGGGGCTAAATTGAAATCCGGTGCGCAAAACATCATGCACAGCTTCATTGGTGTGTACCAGATAACAGCTTCTTTGCTTTGTGAGCTTTGGTGTTTCTGTGAATGAAAATTTTGCGGGTTCTTCATCGCCGGGCTGTTCGGTCATTTTGCTGAAATCAAGACTGCGTCCGTCAACACGCACCGGTGTGCCTGTTTTCATTCGGTCGGATTCAAACCCTATTTCGTTCAATGTTTCCGTCAGTCCTTTGCTTGCCGGATCGCCCATCCTGCCGCCACCATATTGTTTCATCCCTATGTGGATGGTGCCGTTGAGAAATGTCCCATTGGTCAATATCACCGATTTTGCGGCTATTTCAATGCCCAGTGCGGTTTTAACACCGGATAGTTTATCTCCCTTAAAGAGCAATCCGGTTACGGTATCCTGCCAGAAATCGAGGTTTGGCGTGTTTTCAAGCGCTAAACGCCATTCTTCCGAAAACCTCATACGATCGCTTTGGGCACGTGGACTCCACATTGCGGGGCCTTTGGATTTATTAAGCATGCGGAATTGAATCATACTTTTATCCGTAATAATGCCCGACATGCCGCCCAGCGCATCAATTTCGCGTACTATTTGCCCTTTAGCAATTCCCCCCATAGCAGGGTTGCACGACATCGCTGCGATCGCATTCATATTCATGGTGATCAGCAATGTTTTTGAACCCAGCCTTGCAGCCGCTGCTGCTGCCTCACTACCGGCATGGCCTGCACCTACAACAATTACATCGTATTCTATAAACATCTTGGAAAAAATCAATATTGTTTCACGTGAAACAGAAGAACTAACAAACGCTCTTCCATCTAGTTAAGCCTCCATAAACAAAATTCGCCAACAAAATCGGCTCTGTCCAAAAAATTTAATACTGTTGGAAGAAAAATATTTTTTCAGAAAGAGACCAATGAAGTTAAACGACTTTATGGACAGAAACTTATTATTTTATTTCAGGGCGCAAAGATAAATAATAATCCTCTTTGGCTGTCATCTCGCTTTTATCGGAAGGGCTTTTGTCTTTATAGCCCATCAGGTGCAAAACACCATGAATCATCACCCGGTGCAATTCATCGGTGAATTTTTGCTTAAACTGGCGGGCATTTTCTTTGATACGGTCGATACTTATAAATACATCGCCCGAAATTATGTCTTCAGCAGAATAATCAAATGTGATTACATCGGTAAAATCGAAGTGCTGCAAATAATCTTCGTTAATTTTGAGTAGATATTTATCCGAACAAAAAATGTAATTAATAACTCCCGTTTCCAGACCTTCTTTGTCAATGGCAGCGGAAATCCATTCGCGTAAGTTGTTTTTACCACGTAAACGGTAGTCTGTTTCTTCGGAGAAAAAATTAATTTGCATTATTGCTAAGGTATTCGTTTCCTGCGAATTCTGTAATTCCAAAATATTTTTTGATTTCTTTTCGGCGCTGCACCGAAAGCTCATAATTGATGCTGGCCGTATCAAAAAGGACAACAATTTTCCGTCCGTTTTTCAGAAATTTGATTTCATCAGAAAGGCGCTCCATCAGGAATAAGCCGGTTCCACTGTTTTCATTGAACTCAACATTGATATCGGTGGGGTCCTGAATTTTTGTACTGTCAAAGCCTGCTCCTTCATCTTCTATCGAAAAGCGTAATCCGGAAGGAACGGCATCAAAATTTATAGAAACCTTCAGGCTTTTATTTTCTTTGTTTCCATGCACAATGGCATTGCTCACAGCTTCGGTTAGCACCATAATAATATTACTGAAGTAGTTGTTGTTGATATTGTAGTGATCACAGATGTCTTCAACAAACTTCTCGACTTTGTGCATTTCTGAAAAATCAGAAAAAATTGTAAGGTGCTTTAATTCTTTGTTCATACTGCTAGTCCAAAATAGGATATAAAAACTTATTTGCTTTTTTCTTGTAATAAGGCTTGAGTTCTGGCGGAATTGTCCGCAATAATTCAAGCTGATCTATCTCTTCCCTTTTATACTTAAAAATCGCCTCAGGGTTACTAATTTTTTTATTTTTTGCTTCCCGGGCTTCCCTTCTTTTTTCTTTCTCGCGCTCCCGCTCTGCTTTTTCTGATTTTAAGAGCCTTGTGAGAATATCTTTTTGCCTTTGGAGCGTTTGGCGGTTTAGGATTTTATTCACCAAATCGGTTTCCGTTTGCTCCATTTCTTCTGCAATTTTACGCATTTCTTTGCCCGGTTGCATACCGCCTTCTTTCATTTCTTCCATGTATTCTTCGAGCTTTCGTCGCAATGCCTGCTGTTGTGCTGCTGCACGGGCAAACTGCTCACTCATCGATTGTCCGCCTTTTTTCTGCTGGCCTTTGCCATTTTGCTGTTGCTGCAATTGCCTTTGCATTTCCTGCAGCTGTTTGTTGAGCTGCTCCTGTAGTTGGCTCATTGATTTCATGGATTGTGATTGCGAACTGCCGCCCTGTTTTTGCTGTGAATTGCACTGGCCACTGCTCTGCATCGACATTTGTTGATCCTGCATTTGATCCAGGGCTTCGGCAAGCATTAATGCCAGGTCGTTGATGGCCGTGAAAACATATTGCTGCTTTCCGCTGGCCATATTGGGACGCCTTTCACTTAATTCACTTACTGCCGTTTTGAGGTTGCTCTCAATTTCTTTCACCTTCTTTGTTACATGAGGCTCAATGGCCATCTGCCTTTTTGCAAGTGATTTTAAGGAATCTTCGACCTTTTCAATGTCAGTTCCAAGCAGGTTTTGTTCGCGGATGAGCTCCGGATAGGACGGATCCTGTAATTTTATCTTTGATGTTTTGTCCATGAGCTCTTCCTGCTCGAAACTGATTTGGATCAGGTTTTCAAGAATTTCCCTGAGATTTTCAATGTCCTCCCCCATTTGTTGCTGTTGCATCATGCTCATCATTTGTTGCAATGATTGCGACATTTGTTTCATTTTCTGAGAAGCATTTTTTTGTTTTTCTGAAGCACCTTTCTGGTTCTGCTGCTGCATTTGCTCCATGCTTTGCTCCATATCTTCCGAAATCTGCTCTTGCTGTTCTTCCGGTTTTTCAAAGTCATTCGGCTTTTCCAGCTCCTCGTTCATTTGCTCCAGCTCGTCTAATTGTTCTTTCAGGTTTTCAAAATCTTCATTGAGCTTTTCTTGTTTTTCCTGCTCTTCTCTTAGTTCAGAATCTTCGCTTTTGGCCGTTTCCTCAGCCAGTTCTTCCTGCTCTTTGGCCATTTCTTCCAGTTGGTCAATGCTTTTTTGCAGCTCTGATTCAAATTGCAACTGCTTGAGCAATTCCATGTTCCGGTCGAGTTGCTCTTCCAGTTCTTCGTCCGAGATTTGCATTTGTTCGAGCAGGTCATTGGCTTTTTCCCGGTTGAGTTCATCCATCATTTGCTCCAATTGCTCAAAAAGCTCCTTCATTTCATCGTTCATAAGCTCTTCAAACATTTTTTTCAATTGCTCCTGCTTTTCGGCTAAACGCTGGCTTTTTTCTTCATCGAGGTTTTTTTCCTTATTGATTTTGGTATGTTCCTTAATTTGCTCGATATTTTGCTCCAACTCTTTATGTTTTTCCAGCAAATCGGCAATCTGTTGTTTATCCTGCCAGTCGAGTTCCTTTTTCTGCAGGATTTTTTTCTGCAGTTCTTCTGCCTGCTTCTGAAATTCCCGAGAATCCTTTATAGCTTCTTCAAATTTTTCATCCAGTTTGTTCCGCTCTTCTTTGCGCAAACTATCGGCCTGAGCCCTTGTTGGTCGCGTATATATCATTTTATGTGAGCGGCTGGATTTTGGCCCGTTGATGCCATCATTGTCCCATACTTTAAAATAATATTCCGCGCTTTCACCGGGTGTCAGCTTCAACTCCTGTAGATCAAAAAAGTGAAAAAATTCCTGCTGGCTGTTGAATTTATTGATTTCGATTGCCTTTCGGATGTCCGCTTTCCCTTCACGCTCAACCGTGAATTCCAGGCGTGAAAAGCCATAGTCATCCTCAATCAATCCGCGAAAATAAATCCGTGTATCAAAAACCGAGTCCTGCATTTCCTGTACCTGAATGTCGGCATACTGGTCCTTTTGGCAATGAATGCGGAACTCCATACTGTCGCTTTTTGGAATGTACTCATTGGAAGTCCAGAGCATAAATACCGAATCATTTAAAAAACGTCCGGAGCTTTCAAAAACATTGGCCGATTGCAGTTCACCCGATTTACCGATTTCTTGATTATTGATAATCACTTTTTTGGTATCGCGTGTGTAAAACCTGAAGCTGAGTTCACTGCCTTCCGGTACATTAAATTCTGTTGCATTGGGAATGCTTTCGTCTTTCAGGCCCGTATAGGCAGGATAATTGATTTGCGTTTCAAAACTGCTGATTACAGGCTTCGGATGAACCAGGATCTTATATTTTTCTGTACGGATATCACCGGCAAATAATTCAAAATCAATGCTTTCATTTAAATTCCGAAAGGTATAGACAAATCGGTTCGGCGCCGTTGCCCTGCAAAGGAAATCATTGTCTTTATAGCGGATGAACATCTGTTGCGGCACTCGCTCCCCTTCTGTGGTAATTTCTAGTGTGAAATCCTCCAGCTGTGATGTTTTCAAGGCATCATTCAATATTTTGATGTGAAAATCCTGTTTTGGTTCAAAATATTCATTGTGCTTTACGATGCGTTCGGCCGGCTCGGTTATCATTGCCGGACTGGCCACAAAAACCAGGAGGAAAATGCCCAATGGAATCAGAGCGTATTTTAAGTATTTTTTGTTCGTTTTAAAATCAACAGCCTTTTTGAACGGATAAGGCTTTAATTCTTCTGATTTTTGCGCAATACTGGCTGCAATGAGTTCTGCTGATTTCGGGTTTTCCTCGATCAGTTTATGTAATTGTATGGTATTTAGTAGCTTATCGTTTATTTCCGGAAAATACTTTCCAATGAGCCGTGAAGCTTCGGAATATGAAAGGCTTTTGCTCAGTTTCCCGATGCGGAACAAAGGCAACAGAATCCAGCGGATAAGCACGGCTGACGCCAGAATAACATAAGTATAAAAGAGAATGCTGCGCGTAATGATACCGAATTCGCCTAAATATTCCACTATTAAAAGTACCAAAAGGAACAGCAGGAGCATTCCCAAACTCAGAATGCTGCCTTTAAGCAGTTCATTTTTGTGATACTTGCGTACAAAAGCGTTAAGTCGCTTTATAATATCTTGATATTCATTCATTTAATCTAATGCTTTAGCTTGTTTTCGAGCAGCTGCATGGCTTCGCCCGGATCAGCTTTTCCTCTGGATTTTTTCATGATTTGTCCCATAAAAAAACTGGCAAGGAAATTTTCCCCATTTCTATAACGCAGAAATTCACGTGGATGTTCTGCAAGTACATCATCAATTATTTCGCTGATTTCTGCTGCTTCCATTTCAATAAACCAATGATTTTTGCGCGCAATTTCTTCAGGTTTTCCTTCCAAATTGTCCATCAAAACCGGAAGAAGTTTATCGCGCAAATTGCCTTTACTTATTTTATTCTGCTCAAAAAGACCAATGCAAGCGCACAATTGTTGTGCCAGCTTCTTTTTGTTTTGAACCGAAAGTTCTTTTAATTTTTGATCATCGAAGGCGCAAATATAGTGAGCGTATCTCGCCAATTGTTCCTTTTTCCACAATTTTCTTATTTGCTGAAATAGGGCAAATTTGTCTTGCCCGGTAGAAAGGGTCATCGCGCTTTCGTGCGTGATTTTATATTTTTCGCGCAATTCCTGATAGATTTCTGCCGGCATTTGCGGTTTTTCAATAGCGTTTAAATCGAGTTTAAGCGGTGGCAGGTTTGGCTCGGGAATATAGCGATAGGAACCCGCTTCCTTTTTTCTCAATACGATCAGTTCATCTTTTGAAGCATCATAATCCTTTGTCAATGATTCCTGAGGATGCCCGAAATGAATGCGTTCTTTCTGGATTTGATATTCTTTTTCAATGGCTTTTTTCAGGTTTCGGAAGGAATTGATGTTTTTTATTTCGGATTTGGGATAATGATGTCCCCATTCATCATATAGGCTGATGTTGGCATCGCAGCGCATTTGGCCTTCCTCCATTTTGCCTTCGCTGATGTTTAAAAAACGTGCCGCATCGCGTAATGCGCGGAAAATATCAGATGCCTGCTCTGCGGAGGAAATATCGGCATGAGTGACAATTTCCAAAAGGGCCACTCCTCCCCTGTTGAAATCCAGTAAGTTTTCAGCTTTCCGGTTCAAGCTTTTTGCAGCATCTTCTTCGAGATGCATTTCCATCAACCTAATTTCGTGCAGCTTTTTATTGTGGATATATTTCAAGTGGCCGCCACAACCTAATGGTTTGCGCTTTTGGGTAATCTGATAATTCTTTGCCGTATCGGCATAAAAATAATGCTTTCGGTCGAAAACCAGTTCCTCGGCAAGTGTGGAAGCGCAGGCTTTAGCCAACAATATTGCCGATTTTACCGCTTTGATATTTAAGGATGGAAGACTGCCCGGAAGCCCAAGGTTTTCCGCGCTGATGCTGGTATTCTCTTCTCTGGCATGCGTGTTTTCACGTGAAAACATTTTTGCTTCCTGCTTCAACTGCATATGTATTTCGAGCCCAACTTTCAGCATTAAGTTCATGATGCAAATGTACAATATCAGCTTAATAATTGTTAAAAAATAGTCTGCAAGCAGGCTTTCATCGAACACTTTAAATAAAATGCGCAAATTTGTTGCTGAAAAAATGAATTTGTATGAAAATCCCGGCACAGTACTATCAAAAACAGCTTGCTTCTACGCAGAAAATTATTCAGGAGCTTAAAAAAAAGTCGCTGTATTTTTCTGTTGCGCGATTGCTGGTTTTTGTTTTATTGATCGGCAATATTGCCTACGCTTTATCGCATTCGGTATTATTTTTTGGCTTATTGGCATTAATTCCCGGCTTTCTGCTTTTGCTGAAAATGCATGATAAAATTATTCGCAGAGCGGCTTTTCTGGAGTCCAAAGCAGCCCTTTTTCAAAAGGAACTGGATTTTCTGGATTTTAAATTCCCGAAAGGACCGAACGGCAAAGTTTTTATTGATAAAGAGCATCCTTATGCGCGTGATCTGATCATTTTCGGCGATCATTCCATATTTCATTATATCAACCGTAGTGTTTTCAGACGTCCGGCCGAAACATTGGCACAGATATTTTTGAACCCATTAAAAAAGGCGGAGCCAATTAAGGAGCGCCAGAAAGCCGTTCAGGAACTGGCTAAAATGCCTGACTTCATACATTCATTTTTTGCCATTTCGGATCAATATACCCAGGAACCAAAAAAGGGCGCCATACAGGAATGGCTTTCATCCAAAGCTTTGTTCTTAAGCCCACTTTACCTTTTGCCTTTGGTATTGATTCCGTTGATTAACCTTGGCCTTTTGGTATTGCTTTTTATGGATATTATTCCGGTGAGTTTGGTTTTTAGCTGGTTGGGCATCCCTTTGGGCATTTCCGGATTATTTGCTTTCCGCATCAATAAGCGGCATAGTAATTTGAGCCGATTCATTGCGCTGCTGGGGCGATACATTAAAATTATGGAGCAATTGGAAAAAACCGATTTTCGATCGCCTCTTTTGCAGGAGCAGCTTTCCGTATTGAAAAAGGCAAAAGCATTGCAGCGATGTCAGAAATTAAAGGCCATTCTCAATGCACTCGACAGCCGGTTCAACCTCCTGGCCTGGCTGTTGCTCAACGCGATGATGGTTTGGGATATTGCCCAGACCCGCCGGCTCGAAAAGTGGATGCGCGCCAATGGTGAAGCGCTGAAAGAGTGGGTGGAAATCATTGATAAAATTGAAGCCATGGCCACTTTGGGCAATTTCGCTTTTAACCATCCTGATTTTGTTTATCCCGAACCTTTCAATAATACTGTTCTGCGTGCAAAAGACATGGGGCATCCCCTGATTCCCGCTGAAAGGCGTGTGAACAATGACGTGAAAATGGAAAGCCTGCATTCTTTTTACGTGATTACAGGCGCAAATATGTCGGGCAAAACCACCATGCTGCGCACTATTGGAATAAACCTGGTTTTGGCCTCTGCCGGTTTACCTGCTTGTGCAGCCGCCATGAGCTTTAAACCCATGGATATTTTTACCAGTATTTCCACAGAGGATTCGCTCAAAGACAGCGAAAGTTACTTTTTTGCAGAAGTAAAGCGCATCAAGCAAATTATCGATCATCTGAAAAATGGCAATGAACTTTACCTGATCCTCGATGAAATCCTGAAAGGAACTAATTCTATTGACAAAAAAGAAGGCAGCAAAGCACTTTTAAAACAGCTTTTGCAGTTTCGTTCTGCGGGTTTTATCGCAACTCACGATTTGGAACTTGCTGAAATGGTGGCAGATAAACCTGCTGTTATTGTTCCCAAACGTTTTGAATGCGAAATAAAAGATGCGCGCATGCAATTCGATTATTTGATGATTGATGGTGTGGCGCAAAACCTGAATGCCCTATATTTGATGCGTGAAATGGGAATTATGGTATAGCCATAGCTGCTTTAAATACCAAAACTTAAGCCTTGCTTTCTGGTGTGGTAGTTTGCTTGCACAATAGAAGTTTTTGTGAATAATTCAGCTTGATAAAGGAGATATGGCATTTTATTCGTAATTTCGCAGTTCGTTTTTTGATTGTATGTTTACATATTGTGCATGAGCCTAGTAAGTACTAAAGACATTCTATCGCTGAACAAGAATTTTAAATACTTGGGTGGAAAGGCTTTCGCCCGGCTTTTGCTTAATTTGACCGGCTTGAAGCAGTTAAACAAAATATATGATTCGGTGAAAGACCAAAAAGGTCTCGACGGATTAAAAGCTATTTCTGAGAAACTTGGACTGGACTATGAAATATGTCCGGAAGACTTGAAAAATATCCCTGCTGAGGGGTCTTTTATCACGGTTTCCAACCATCCCTACGGTGGTGCCGATGGTATAATACTTGCCCGGATATTGGCCGAAATCCGCCCTGATTATAAATTGCTTGTTAATTTCCTGCTTTCCCGCATTGAAAATATCAATGAATTTTTCCTGCCCGTAAATCCTTTTGAAGACCGTCCTGATGCTGCCAGCAGTTTTGCCGGAATCCGCACGGCTTTCAGGCATTTGAAAGAAGGCAAGCCTCTGGGGCTTTTCCCTGCAGGCGAAGTTTCTACTTATCAGCCCGAATCCAAAGGAATTCTTGATATCGAATGGCAGGAACCTATTATGCGCATGGTGCAAAAAGCAAATGTGCCGGTTATACCGATATATTTCGATGGTGGCAATTCAGCCTCTTTCCACCGTCTTGGCAAAATCAGCCCGAAGTTGCGCACTGTTAGCTTGCCCCGTGAGCTGCTGAAAGCCAAAAACAAAAAAATCCGCATCCGCATAGGCCGACCGATTATGCCTAAAGAACAGGTAGAATTTACCGGTCTGAAAGAGTTTACGGCTATGCTCCGCTTAAAAACCTATGCTTTGGGTTTCTCTTTCGATGACAGTATGCCGCAACAAAAACCGGCAGAAAAGCAAGAGAAAGTTATTGATGCCGTTGACCGGAAACTGCTACTGGCAGAAATTGAAAAAGTCAGGGAAAGCAGCTTCCTCTTTAAAGTGAAAACTTATAGCGCCTATTGTGCCCTATCTACCGAGATGCCCAATTTAATGCAAGAAATCGGACGATTGAGAGAGCTGACATTCAGGGAAGTAGGAGAGGGCACAAATCGTTCGGTCGATCTGGATGAATACGATGAATATTTCCATCAGCTTTTTATCTGGGACGAAGAAAACCAGCAAATTGCCGGAGCATACCGTATTGGTCCGGGAAAAGAGATTATTGAGAAAAAAGGCATTGAAGGATTGTATATTAACAGCCTTTTTAAAATTGAAGAACCGCTGCTGCCTATTTTAAAAGATACCCTTGAGCTGGGACGTTCTTTTGTTGTGAAGGAATATCAGAGAAAAGCAACGCCCCTTTATCTGCTGTGGAAAGGTCTTTTGTTTTTGTTGCTTAAATTTGATTATCGCTACCTGCTTGGGCCGGTAAGTATCAGTGGTAAATTTTCTTTTATCGCTAAAGCGCTGACACTCCAGTTTTTGAAAGCAAATTTCTATAATGAAGAACTTTCAAAATTCGTGCATAAGCGTGAAAAAATGGAGCTTGCTCTTCAAGATGACTTCGATTTGCAAACCTTCCTTAAAATAACCAAAGGCGATTTCAACCTGCTCGACCGCTTTATTCAGGATATTGATCCCGATTTTACTACGCCCATACTCGTGCGGCAGTATATCAATATGCTCAATACCAAAACACTGGGCTTTAACATCGACCCGAATTTTAATTACTGCCTCGATGCCCTTATGATTATGGACATCAATAAAGCAGGCTACAAAACCATCAATAACCTCTCCAAGGATTTTGACGACCACGAAAAAATAGAAGCTGTGCTGGCAGAAATTAAAAAGCAGGAAGAACAGTCTGCCAAAAAATAAATTTTCCCGCCATCCCGTTTTCTTTCGTCACAAGCTGAATTATTCAGGCTATTATGTTATTTTTGTAAAAGCAGGTTTTTTGCAAACCAATATTTACGTCATGAAGGAAAAGGAAATTATTCAGGAACGCATCGATGCATTATCGCAAAAGAATTTCAAATTTGATGCCTGGAAAACGGCAACGCTTATTTTGCTCGAAAGGATTTTTGGTCCGGACAGCCGGAAGATAAGCATGATCGAAAAGCTTGATTATGAATATAACAGCTGGTCGCTGCGCGATTCGAAAGGCTCTGCTTCATCGCTCGATACATGCCGCGAACAGGCTAAAGCCATTCTCGAAGCAGCTTTGCTCGAGCTGGATGGTTTGGGTTCGCCTGAAAAACAAAAAGCATCTGCAGGAGGATCAAAAGTTATAAAAGAAGCACTGGAAGAAAATTTGCGCGTGAAAGATTATAAACGCCTGCTCGAAATCATCAAAAGCGAAGAAACCAAAGAAGTTAAGCAGAACCATCTGGCATCTTTTTTCCATGAAATGAGCGCTGAAGTCCCGGTGGAAATTCTTTCCTCTGTTTTTTTAAATCCATCTTTCGAAATAGAATAGTTTTTTATGCGCTCCCGTATTTTGATTGGTATCCTGTTGCTTTTTTCTAGGCTGCCCTTATTTGTGCTTTATCGTTTTTCCGATTTTATTTTTATTATCGTTTTTTATTTGCTTCGGTACCGCAGAAATATTGTTGCCCGCAACCTCAACCATGCTTTTCCTGATAAAAACCCTGAAGAAAAAAAGAAAATACAAAAAGCTTTTTTCCGGCATTTTTGCGATTTGGCAGTGGAAAGCCTCAAAGCTGCTACCATAAGCAGTAAGGAGCTTAAAAACAGGATGAAATATCAAAACCTGGAATTGATACGGGAGCTTTATCAAAAAGAAAAGGACATCATCCTTGTTTCGGGTCATTATGCAAACTGGGAGTGGATGCTGGCAACGCAGCTTTACTCTGATTATCAGAATATCTCATTATATCACCCCTTGGCAAATTCTTTTTTTGATGCCTTTGTCAAACACATACGAGAGCGATTTGGGGCGCGGCTTTTGCCCATGGCTACAGCTTTGCGCCAACTGGTGCAATACCACCGCAATGGCCGCTTAACCTTTTCCTATTTCCTGGCCGACCAGACACCGATGTCCGATGCGCGTTTCTGGACGATATTTTTAAATCAGGAAACCGCTTTTTTTGAAGGTCCGGCACGCATGGCACATAAGTTTGGATCTGCTTTTGTTTTCCTTGATATCCGTAAGGAAAAAAGGGGGTTTTATACTGCCGAATTCAAATTGCTCTGTGAAGATGCATCAAAATGCAGCGAACTTGAACTTATGTTTTACTATATCGAAATACTTGAAAAACAAATCCAAAAGAAAGCTGAATACTGGCTTTGGTCGCACCGGCGCTGGAAACGCAAGCGTCCCGATGGAGTAGCACTAACGAAGCGGCCAGGGGTTTAACCCATTACAAAAGCTTGATTTATGCCAGCGGCAATGCTGATTTGAAGGTTGTGTTAACTTCTCTATAACTTATTCAAAACCTTAACTTTCTGTCCATATAAAATTGAATTATCCTAAAAAATTCATACTTTTGCAAACTTTTTGGAGAACTCTCTAAACTCAATTAGATGGAACAGAAATACAGGGAATACAAAGGATTAAACCTTAGCCAGGCTGCTGATGATATCAGGAAATTCTGGAGCGACAATAATACATTTGCCAACAGTATGAAAATCAGGGAGGGCAACAAGCCTTTCATTTTTTTTGAAGGCCCGCCTTCAGCCAATGGCAAACCGGGGATCCACCACGTTATGGCCCGCACAATTAAAGATATTTTCTGTCGCTACAAAACCCTGAAAGGATTTGAGGTAAAGCGTAAGGCAGGATGGGATACCCATGGACTTCCCGTGGAAATCAGCGTGGAAAAAACACTGGGGATTACAAAAGAAGATATCGGCAAATCCATTTCTGTTGAAGAATATAACCAGGCGTGCCGCCGTGAAGTGATGAAATACAAGGACCTCTGGGATGACCTTACCCGCGAAATGGGTTATTGGGTCGATCTGGATGATCCTTATATCACTTTCGATAACAAATACATTGAAACTGTTTGGTATTTGCTGTCCGAGCTTTACAATAAAGGGTTGATGTACAAAGGCTATACTGTACAGCCTTACAGTCCAGCCGCAGGAACCGGCCTCAGCACGCACGAATTGAACCAGCCGGGCTGCTACCGCGATGTGAAAGATACAACCATCGTTGCTCAGTTTAAAGTTGTGCGCGATGAAAAATCAGAGTTTTTATTTGCGGATACAGAACTTCCGGTTTATTTCCTCGCCTGGACCACCACGCCCTGGACATTGCCATCAAATACAGCTCTGGCTGTTGGTTCCGGAATCAATTATGTGAAAGTAAGGACATTTAATAACTATACGGGTGAGCCCATTATGGTAGTTTTGGCTAAAGACCTGCTCTCCGCACATTTCCCCCCTAAAAATGCGGAAATCGCATTTGAAGATTATAAAGCCGGTGATAAAAAAGTGCCTTTTGAGCTAATTGAAGAATTTAAAGGCCCGGATCTCGTAGGCATGCGCTACGAGCAACTTATGCCCTGGGTAAAACCCGAAGGCGATGCTTTCCGTGTAATTTCCGGCGATTATGTTACCACAGAAGACGGTACAGGAATCGTTCATATTGCGCCAACTTTTGGTGCTGATGACGACCGCGTGGCCAAAGCCAGCAATATTGCTCCACTCATCCTTCGTGATAAAACAGGCAGCATTCGTCCAATGGTCGATTTGCGCGGCCGTTTCTATATGCTCGAAGAACTTGACGAAGCGTTTGTTAAAAACCATATCAATGTGGAACTTTATGGTGAGTATGCCGGTCGTTTCGTGAAAAATGAATACGATGAAAGCCTGAGCGACAAAGATGCTACACTGGACATCGACCTTTCGGTAATGCTTAAAAAGCAAAATCTGGCATTCAAAGTTGAAAAGCACGTGCACAACTATCCGCACTGCTGGCGTACCGATAAGCCAATTCTCTATTATCCGCTCGACAGTTGGTTCATCAGGACGACCGAGTACAAAAAGCGCATGATCGAGCTGAACAATACCATCAACTGGAAGCCTGAAGCTACCGGTCGCGGCCGTTTTGGAAACTGGCTCGAAAACCTGGTGGACTGGAACCTGAGCCGTTCCCGTTTCTGGGGTGTGCCTCTGCCCATCTGGACAAGTAAGGATCGCAGTGAGCAAAAGTGTATTGCTAGTGCCGAACAGCTGAAAAAGGAAATTGAAAAAGCCGTAGAAGCCGGTATCATGGAAAATAATCCATTGGAAGGTTTTGAACCGGGCAATTTCACCAAAGATAATTACGAAACCTTTGACCTGCACCGGCCTTATGCCGATAATATTGTGCTGGTTTCCGATTCAGGAAAAGCACTCTACCGTGAGCCCGACTTGATCGATGTTTGGTTCGATTCCGGCTCCATGCCATATGCGCAGTTCCATTATCCGTTTGAAAACAAGGACATGGAAACCTATTTCCCTGCCGATTTTATTGCTGAAGGAGTGGATCAGACCCGCGGTTGGTTCTTTACCCTGCATGCCATTGCAACCATGGTTTTCGACTCGGTAGCCTATAAAACCTGTGTTTCCAATGGTTTGGTGCTTGATAAGGAAGGCAACAAAATGTCGAAACGCCTTGGGAATGCGGTTGATCCTTTTGAGACTATTTCAAAATATGGCCCCGACGCCACACGCTGGTATATGATTACCAACTCACAGCCCTGGGATAACCTGAAGTTTGATATAAGTGGTGTTGCCGAAGTGCAAAGGAAATTCTTTGGAACACTTTATAATACGTATTCGTTTTTTGCGCTTTACGCCAATATTGACGGCTTTAAATATGCCGAAAAAGACATTCCGTTCAATGAGCGTCCGGAGCTGGATCGCTGGATCCTTTCAGAGCTGAATACCCTTATCAAAACCGTTGATGAAAGCTATGAGCAGTTTGAGCCAACCCGCGCCGGACGTGCCATTGCCCTTTTCGTGAACGATCATCTCAGCAACTGGTTTGTTCGCCTGAGCCGCCGCCGTTTCTGGAAAGGCGATTATTCAAGCGATAAAATCTCCGCTTATCAAACACTTTATCAGTGTTTATCGGCTGTTGCTCAGATTTCGAGCCCGATTGCACCATTCTTTATGGATCGTCTTTTCCAGGATCTGAATGCGGTTTCAGGAAAAGAAAATGTCAATTCCGTGCACCTGTCGGATATGCCTGTTGCCGATGAAAACTGCATCGACAAAGCACTTGAGGAGCGCATGCAGCTCGCACAGAAAATCACTTCACTGGTTCTTTCGCTGCGCAAGAAAAACAACATCCGCGTGCGTCAACCACTGCAAAAGATCATGATTCCTGCTCAATCGGAACAATTTGAAGCGCAGGTTGACAAAATCCGTGATATTGTACTTTCCGAACTGAATGTTAAAGAGCTGGAAGTAATTGATGAAGGATCGAGTATCCTGGTAAAGACCATCAAGCCGAATTTTAAGGCATTGGGGCCAAAATACGGTAAATTTATGAAGCAGCTTGCTCCGGCCATCAAAGCCATGAAAGCCGATGAGGTAAACAGTCTGGAGCAAAAAGGCAGCCATACAATAAACCTTGACGGCCAGGAGTTTGTTATTGAAGTCACGGATGTGGAAATCATCACCGAAGATATCCCCGGATGGGTAGTGGCCAACGACGGCAGGCTTACCGTTGCATTGGATGTGAATATTTCTGATGAACTCCGCAACGAAGGTCTTGCACGCGATTTGGTAAACCGTATCCAGTCGCTGCGTAAGGAAAAGGATTTTGAAGTTACTGACAGAATCGTCCTTTTTGTTCAAAAGAATGAAGAAATAATGAAAGCGATCGATAGCAATAATCAGTATATTTGTTCGGAAACATTGACCGATAAACTGGAGCTGGTTGACGCTTTCAGTAATGGCGATGCCGAGGATGCTGAACTGGCCGATGGCCTGATCGTGAAAATTAAAATCGAAAAAAAATAACTCAATAAGCTTAAAGAAGGAGGAAACATGTCCACAAAAGAAGAACAATCCAGAACCCGCTATTCCGATGAGGAATTGGCAGAATTTAAAGAGATTATTCTCAAAAAACTGGAAAAAGCACGTCGTGACCTGAAAATGCTTACCGAAGCATATACAAACCATAATGATCACGGAACAAACGACACGTCACCAACATTTAAAGTGCTGGAAGAAGGCTATCAGGTATTGAGCAAAGAAGAAAACAGCCGATTGGCAGCACGCCAGCAAAAGTTTATCAATTCGCTCGAAAATGCCTTGATCCGTATTGAAAACAAGTCATACGGACTTTGCCGTGTAACCGGAAAACTGATCAGCAAAGAACGCCTGCGCATCGTGCCTCATGCAACATTGAGCATTGAAGCAAAACTCAAGCAATACGACGGTTAATTTATTTCTGGAAAGTACAGCAATATCTGCTGTTTTTACCACCTCTCAGATGCTGTAAAACTAATTTTCTGCTGTGAAGAAAACCGCACTGCTCGTATTTATCATCCTTCTGGCCGACCAGCTTTCAAAGTTCTGGATCAAAACCCATATGACTATCGGGGAAGAAATTACTGTATTTCCCGATTGGTTCATCATACATTTTACGGAGAATAACGGCATGGCTTTCGGGATGCAGTTTGCCGGGGAATATGGCAAGCTTATCCTAAGTATTTTCAGGATAGTAGCCATTTTTGCCATTGGCTGGTATTTATGGCGGCTCATTCATCGAAAAGCAAATAAGGGATTGATTATCAGTCTTTCCCTGATCTTCACCGGAGCCTTGGGCAATATAATCGACAGCGTTTTTTATGGCGTTTTGTTCAGTGTAAGCACTTATCGCGAATTGGCAGTATTTCTTCCGGAAGCCGGCGGTTATGCCGGTTATTTGCACGGGAAAGTTGTGGACATGTTATACTTTCCCTTGATTGAAATGCACCGCAGTACAGCCCCATCATGGATACCTTCTTTCCTTTTTGGGAGCGATAATTATTTTGTTTTTTTCCGTCCCGTATTTAATATCGCTGATTCGGCAATCACCATTGGGGTTTTGCTCCTCCTTTTTTTCCAGAATAAGTTTCTGAAAAAGGAAAAATAAACCTTCCTGCTTTTCTGTGTTTTTTATGCAGCGAATTCTTTTTCCGTTTTTAAATTTTGAGAACAAATCCACCAGTCTGCTGTTGTAAAGTGGCTCAAGTAAACGGAATTAAGTATTGAAAGGCTTTTTTATAGCAAAAACTGCCAATCTTATCAACAATAATTTTAAATTTGCTGAAAATCTAACGCCTGTATTCTATGAAAAAGAAAGTTGTAGGTAAAATTGCTCAAATTATCGGACCGGTTGCGGATGTTGTTTTTGATCAGGATCAGGAAATGCCGGATATTAATGATGCCCTGGAAGTAACCAGGCCAAATGGCGAAAAGTTGATTTTGGAGTGCCAGCAGGATATTGGCGAATCCACAATGCGTACCATTGCAATGGATTCTACAGACGGGTTGCGCAGGGGAATGGACGCCGTTTCAACCGGTGGCCCGATTTGTATGCCTACCGGAGAAAACATAAAAGGACGCCTGTTCAATGTTACCGGAGATCCGATTGATGGACTGCCTGCTGTTAAAAAAGACCCAAACTATCACATCCACCGCAAGCCACCAAAATTTGACCAGCTTACAACCAAAAGCGAAGTGCTTTATACAGGGATTAAAGTTATTGACCTTATTGAGCCTTACTCGAAAGGTGGTAAAATCGGCCTCTTTGGCGGTGCCGGTGTAGGAAAAACGGTTATCATCCAGGAGCTGATAAACAATATTGCCAAAGCTTATAGCGGACTTTCGGTATTTGGTGGGGTAGGGGAACGTACCCGTGAAGGTAATGACCTCCTGCGCGAGATGATCGAAGCCGGATTGGTAAAGTACGGCGATGAATTCCTTAAAGATATGGAAGCCGGCGGCTGGGATCTTTCAAAAGTCGATCTCGACAAGCTCAAAGATTCGCAGTTGACCATGGTATTTGGTCAGATGAACGAACCTCCGGGAGCTCGTGCCCGTGTTGCGCTATCCGGTCTTACTATGGCAGAATATTTCCGCGATGGTGATGAAAAATCAGGTGGAAGGGACATCCTCTTCTTTATCGATAATATTTTCCGTTTTACACAGGCAGGTTCCGAGGTTTCCGCATTGCTTGGCCGTATGCCTTCAGCCGTAGGTTATCAACCAACATTGGCTACAGAAATGGGCTTCATGCAGGAAAGGATTACCTCCACAAAAAGGGGCTCCATTACATCCGTTCAGGCGGTTTATGTGCCTGCTGATGACCTTACCGACCCCGCTCCGGCAACAACTTTTGCACACCTCGATGCCACAACCGTACTGAGCCGTAAAATTGCTTCTCAGGGTATTTACCCCGCTGTTGACCCGCTTGATTCAACTTCCCGAATCCTTACTCCGGACATTGTTGGTGCAAAGCATTATGAAACTGCCGAAAGGTTAAAAGTTCTGCTTCAACGCTATAACGAGCTGCTCGATATTATTGCCATCCTCGGTATGGAAGAGCTTTCCGAAGAAGATAAGCAGGTTGTTCACCGGGCTCGCAGGGCACAAAGGTTCCTTTCTCAGCCATTCCATGTTGCCGAGCAATTTACCGGAATCCCGGGTACACTCGTGAACATTGAAGATACAATCAAAGGATTCAATATGATTATGGATGGTGAGGTGGACGAATATCCCGAAGCCGCATTCAACCTTGTCGGTACTATTGACGAAGCCATTGAAAAAGGTAAGAAAATGCTTGCCGAAGGTTAATCAAAAAACAAAGTTATGTTGCTCGAAATTTCCAGACCGGATAAAAAAATTTTCGAAGGTGAAGTAAGCCTGGTGCAGCTGCCCGGACTGGATGGCTCCTTCGAAATACTCAATAACCATGCGCCCATGATCTCGATCCTTGCAGAAGGTAAGATCAAAATCAAAAAAGATTCTGGTCAGCAGGAAGAGTTTTTTGATATAAAAGGCGGCGTCTTAGAAGTTAAGAAAAACAAAGTCGTAATACTCGCAGAATAATTAAGGGAGCTTTGCCTCCCTTTTTTTTGTCCCATTATGAAATTCCAATTTATAAAACGGCTTTTAAGGCTGGTAATCCTGACGATGGCCATGAGTTCCTGCCTGGAAATTGTGCAGGAGATAGAAATCGAAAAAGATGGCTCCGGAAGTATGATGTTCATGATTGATTACAGCAGCCTGAACGGAATTACCAGTTTGACAGGCAACAGCGATGCACAAAGGCAAATCGACAGCGAATCGCGTAAGCTCGCACGGGAACTTGCCGGCATGCTGAAAGGGCAGGAGGGAATATCGGAGGTGCGCACCGATTTTTCCAGGTCTGAAGGCAGGAATTCCATTTCTTTTCACTTTCGGGATGCCGATGCATTTAATAAAGCAATTTACGGCATTGCCGGTGCAAAGAGGGAAGGCCCGGCTGTGCTCAAAATCAACAACAAACGTATCAAAGTGCGCAACCTAACACCCTATATGAGCCTGCTGCTGGATGAACAGTCTAAAAATCAACTCGATTTATTTGGGGATTTGGTGAATGTGCATGAAATATACAAACTGCCCGGAAAAATCAAAAGGGCAAGCAACCGTCCGCAGCAGCTTTCAAAAGAAAATGGCTATGTGCACCGCTACTATAATTTGGGTGATGTGCTAGACGGCAAAAAAAATACCGGAATAAAAATCCGGTATCAAATGCAGTAAATGTAACTTTCTTGTGTTATTCTGCCGCAGGAATAGACATGTGGCTTTGTACGATATACCATTTCCCGTCCCTCTTCTCGAGCACGCCTGTAAAGCGGATGCCTTCATAGGTTTTTGCTTCATCATTGGCGGTATAACTGTAATCAATGGTTTCGGAAAACCAGGCTGTATGGCATTTTTTGCTCATTTTGATGTTTTGGTCTTTTACCGTGATAAAAACTTCATCAAAAAGGTCGTATTGGGTTTTAAACGCATTTTTGATTTCTTCCCAGCCAACGAGTTTTTCGTCACCGGCAGTACCAAAAATTACAATATCCCCATCGGGAGCCCAAACGCTTTGTACTTGCTCCAGATCCTGCGATTCCTGAGCAATTACATATTTTTCGAGGACATTGGAAACGGCTTTTAACTCCTGTTCAGAATTGATTTTTTCCTGTTCTTTGTCGCAACAGGGTTCGTTTTTGCATGCAGTGAATATAACTGCGAGAGCAAACAGTAAAAGGGTAAAATTGGTTTTCATGTTAAATGTGGTTTTTGAGGTTCCTACCCCTCAAATTTACAGAAAAAATTAATGAAGACCAAATAATTATGTGTTATTTCCTGAAAATGGATTTGATAAAACAAAAAAACCTGACTCGTTTGAGCCAGGTTTTTGTGGTACCACCTGGAATTGAACCAGGGACACACGGATTTTCAGTCCGTTGCTCTACCAACTGAGCTATGGTACCTCCCGTTTTGGAGGTGCAAATATACTGCGAAATTTAAAACTGCCAAAAAAAAAATAAAAAAATTCCGGGTTTTCTTTGGAAATGCCTGAGGAAAATGTGATGCTGTCTATTATTATCTTTGTTATAGTATTTTAAATCAGCGATTTATGGACTACTATTCTTGTTGGGTTGATTATAAAACAGGGATTTTTTTTTGGCTAAACCGGCCAGCAAAATTCTTTTATTCTTAATTTGTATTAAAATTAAGCCTGATGAAGCAATTTTTTCCGTTTCATTATGTTTGAAACATTATCGAATCGATTTTATGAATTTAGTCATTGATGCCGGCAACACCAATGTGAAGCTTGCCCTTTTCGACGGAAAAGAACTTACTAAAAAGCAGCTGATAAAAACCAATGATCTATTGGGTTTTGAGCGTTTTATAAAGAATTATTCCGTTTATTGCAGAAAGCTGATTTTTTCCAGTGTAGGCGATGATACTGCTTTTTTGCAGCTATTGCAATCTTATTATAATACTTTTGTGATATTTAATTCCAAAAGCAGGATTTCTTTGCAAAACGACTATAAAACCCCCGAAACCCTTGGTCTTGACCGCATAGCGGCTGCAGTGGGAGCGGCAGGCTTGTTTCCCGGAAAAGATGTGCTCGTTTTTGATGCAGGCTCCTGCCTTACATGGGATTTTGTTGCCCAAGGTAAGATTTATAAAGGTGGAGGCATCAGCCCCGGATTAAATATGCGCTTAAAGTCTCTTCATACTTTTACCGCGCGTTTGCCTTTAGTTAAAGTGCGGGATTACAGTGAATTATTGGGTCAGGATACAGAATCTTCAATAATTGCCGGGACATATCAGGGCATGATTTGTGAAATAGAAGGAATAATTCATCGTTTTCAACAGCAATATCCGGTTTTAAAGGTGATATTTACCGGTGGCGACGCAAATTATTTTGATAAAAAGCTAAAAAATAACATCTTTGCACACCCAAATTTGGTGCTCCAGGGATTAAATATAATATTGGATCTGAATGCTTAATAAAAAAACTCTTTACTCCGGCCTTTTCCTGATCTGTTTGATGCTTATTGGTCAGAATATTTATGCCCAAAATCAAACAAGTTCCCCTTACTCGCGCTTTGGTCTTGGTGAGGTCATGGAAACTACAAATGTGCGCAATACCGCTATGGGTGGAATTGTTCAGGGTGTACGTAGCCCCGGATACCTCACACCCCAAAACCCCGCTTCATACACAACCATCGATTCGCTTACATTCCTCTTTGATGCAGGATTGTATGCGCAAACCGGTTCGCTCAGCTCGGCAGGCATCAGCAGTAATTTTTCAAATGCTTCTGTCAAATACCTTACTTTGGGCTTTCCAATTACACACTGGTGGAAATCAAGTATTGGTTTACTGCCATTTACCAGCGTAGGTTATGATATCTACAGCCTTGTCGAAGATCAGGAAAAAATAGGTGATGTCTATTACTCCTTTAATGGCGGGGGTGGTATTAATATGTTTTATCTTGGTAATGGATTTAAACTGGGCGACCACTTCTCCTTAGGTGCCAACATCTACTATATGTTTGGAACAATTGAACATGAACGCATGGTGCATTTCCCCGACTCCATCTATATAAAAAATACCAGGGTAACCGATGATTTCGCTGTTTCGGATTTTAATTATCTTTTTGGTTTGCAGTATTACAATAAACTATGGGGATATGATTTTACTGCCGGAGCCAGCTTTGGCAACAAAACCAGTATCAGTGGAGATAAAACCAGGCTTGTTGAAACACTGTTTGGTGGCTTCGACGGAGGAACCGAAATAGGTGTAGATACTATTCAGGATATTGAGATTGCTGATGGTAAAGTGGACCTTCCCGCACAGTTTGGCATGGGATTTTCTTTCTCTAAACCAAATAAGTGGACTATGGGCGCAGATTTCGGTATGACACTATGGAAAGATTATGAAGCATTTGGCAGTAGCGATTCATTGGAAAACAGCTATTATATAGCTCTGGGTGCCGAATGGATGCCAAGCAACACAAGTGTTTCGTCTTATTTCCAAAGAATTAAATACCGTTTCGGCTTTCGCTACGAAAAAGATTAT
Source organism: Bacteroidales bacterium (assembly GCA_963662905.2). GTDB lineage: Bacteria > Bacteroidota > Bacteroidia > Bacteroidales > WRLA01. The sequence continues at coordinate 909,370 of CAXXFD010000001.1, forward strand.
TTGAACCTGCATAAAACAAACCTGAATGAGTATTCCTTAAGTTTTGGTATGGGTTTACCTCTGCCTCGTTCGCGGACTACTGTTAATTTAGCCGTTCAGGTAGGTACAAGAGGAACTACCGAGGATGACCTTATTCGCGAAAACTTTGTTAAGTTTTCATTAGGAATGTCTATTTCCGAGCTGTGGTTCTTTAAGCGCAGATACAAGTAGCAGAGCATGTTAAAATATTTTTTAATTTTGTTCGTCGTTCACAGAAAAAGGAATATCAATTTATAGCTTATTTATTATGAAAAGAAAAGGTTTTATTACTGCCGCAGGGGTTTTACTATTGTTTGCCATGATGTTGCCTGCATCCCTGCTGGCACAGGATGAATCAAGATTTGGTGCAGATAGTGCAACCTGCGTTGAGAAGTTATCGCTCTACCGTGAATTCTATAAGCAATGGAAAGGAAGCGATTATCAGAATACAGCCGTTAATGACGCTTTTGGACCATGGAGGTGGGTGTTCAACAACTGCCCCAGGGCAATGGAATCTGTTTATACCGATGGAAATAAAATGGTAGAGTTTAAAATCAAAAAAGCTAAAGACGATGCCGTGAAAGAAGGTTTGATCGATACGCTTATGCTGACTTATGACAACCGAATAAAATATTTCCCAGATCACTATAAAACAGGAGAATCACAAGAAGGATACATCCTGGGAAGAAAAGGGGGCGACCTCTATAAATACCGCCCTTCAGACATGAATGGCGTTTACAATACACTAAAAAAATCCATTGAACTGGAAGGAAACAACTCAATGGTAGATGTGCTTATTTATTATTTCCGTAATGTAATCCGCATGGCAGAAGCCGGGGAAATTGATAATACCGAAATTGTGGACACCTATGATCAGCTTTCCGGGATAATTGACTACAATTTGAAGAAGTATGCCAACAAACCCAAAAAGCTTGCTCAATATGAAACAGCCAAGAACAATATCGAACTGACTTTCGAGCCTTATGCTACCTGCGATGACCTGGTGGGAATTTATCAAAAGAAATTTGACGAAAACCCTGATGATGTTGAATTACTGGGCAAAATCACCAAACAGCTTGATAAAACCGGTTGTACTGATACAGAGCTTTTCTTCGCAGCTACTGAAAAACTTCATAAACTTGATCCCACGCCACAATCGGCATATCTTATGGCACGCATGCTGCTGAAAAAAGAAGATTATAATACAGCCGCCGATTACCTGATCGAATCTGTTGACCTTTTCGAAGATACAGAAAAGAAAGCAGATGCCGAATATCTTTTGGCACAAGTGTATTTCAGCCAAAAAAATTATCCCGATGCACGTTCGCATGCAAGGGCTGCCATTAAACTTCGTCCTACCGATGGAAACCCTTTGATCCTGATCGGTGATATGTATGCAGCAAGTGCTTCTTCATGCGGCAGCAACGACCTCGAAAAAAGTGCCGGCTTCTGGGCCGCAGTAGATAAGTATGCTCAGGCCAAAAATATTGATGCTTCTATCGCTGATATAGCCAATAAGCGGATTGCTACTTATACAAAACACTTTCCGAAAACAGAAACTATTTTCTTCCACGGAAAGAAAACCGGAGATTCTTATGATGTAGGTTGCTGGATCAACGAAACAACAAAAGTGCGCGCTTCGGATGAATAAAACCATTTGATTATTCTGAACTGAATCAGTGAAAATATACATTAGTATCGGCAAAGGCATTGTTGTGATGATATTCATAGCAATGCTTTTTTCGTGTAAAAATGACCTGAAGAGCATTCAGGAACTCAATTTGCCCGACACGTTGCCCGGCGAATACATAATTGATGCTGAAATGGTTTATTCAGATAGCGGCCATACAAAAGTTCTTTTGATAAGTCCAAAAATTATCAGTATCAATGATGCCGAAGACCCTCGTGTCGAATTTCCTGACGGATTGGATATTACTTTTTATGATGACAGCCTGCAGCCCGAATCGCGCCTGACAGCAAATTTTGGCGTGAATTTTACCGATAAAAAAATTATGGAGGCCCGAAACGATGTAATTGTGCGCAACCTTAAAAAGAACGAACAGATGAATACAGAACACCTGATTTGGGATCAGCGTGCCAGGAAAATATATTCGGATGTGTTTGTGAAAATTACTACTGACGATAAAGTGCTTTATGGAGAAGGTTTTGAGTCGGATGAGTCATTTAAAAACCGCACCATAAAAAAAGTGAGTGGCGAACTGCAGGTTAATTCAGAAGACGATTACTAATGGAAGGGGTACACATTATATTATTGATGCTTGTTTTTAGTGCCTTTTTTTCGGGGCTTGAAATGGCATTTGTAAGTGCCAATAAACTAAAAATTGAGCTTGAAAAAGGACGTGGACGCCATTCGGCACTTATTTTATCGCGCTTTTTGCGCACTCCATCGCGTTTTATCGGTACAATGCTGCTTGGCAATAATATTGCCCTGGTTATATACGGTATGGCAATGTCGGGCATTTTGGAACCGGCGCTGCTCAATTGGCTGCCAAAGGAACTGCATACGGAGTTTTTCCTTTTGTTTTCCAAAACGCTCATCAGTACTCTGATCATCTTGTTTTTTGCGGAATTCCTGCCAAAAATGTTGTTCCAGATCAACCCTAACTCAGTATTGCGTTCATTGGTTTATCCGGTTTATATCTTTTACCTACTGGCTTATCCGCTTATTTGGTTTTTTACTGGTCTTGCCGAATTTGTGCTCCGCAAATGGTTTCGCATGAAATTCAGCGGTGAGGAAATCCGCTTTTCTCCGGTTGACCTCGATCATTTCGTGAAAGAGCTGAAGCCCGATGACCAACATGCCGAAAATATACCGGATGAAATTCAAATGTTTCAAAACGTAATTGATTTCCGCAGCGTGCGTTTGAGGGAATGCATGGTGCCCAGAAATGAAATCATTGCACACCCTATTGATGAAAACCTGAAAACAGTAAGGCAAACATTTATCCGCTCCGGGCACTCAAAAATCCTGGTGTATCGCGAAAGCATCGACAACATTATCGGTTACGTTCATTCCTATGATATGTTCAGCAGGCCGCAAAATCTTGCGGATGTGCTTAAGCCCGTTATTATTGTGCCGGAAACAATGCTGGCAAATAAAGTGTTGCAGATGTTCATCGGCGAGCGCAAAAGTATCGCAGTGGTTGTGGATGAATTTGGAGGAACAGCCGGTATGCTCACTATGGAGGATATCATTGAAGAGATTTTTGGCGAAATTAACGACGAATTTGACCAGGATGACAGGCTCGAAAAAGTTTTGGGCGATGGGGAATATCTTTTGTCGGCGCGCCTTGAAATTGATTATCTCAATGAAAAATACCGCCTCGAATTGCCCGAATCGGATGATTACGAAACTTTGGCCGGCCTTATTCTGCATATACATGAAGATATCCCGGTTTTAAATGAAGTCATCCGGTACGACTCGTTTACCTTCACTATTATTGAAGCCTCTGAGTTTAAAATTGATAAAGTACGCCTGAAACTCAGTCCGAAAAATTAGTATAAACGGATGTTTTTCACTGCTTTTCAACAAATTTATATTCAACAAATTTTCGTTTCTTTTTGTGTGAATACATTAAATTATTGATATTTAGCGACTTGCGCCTAATCGTATATGAATCAAACAATTGAAAAAATATTTTTTATGTTTGGGTTTCTGTTGTACATTTGCAAACTCAAAAAAAACCGTTAGAAATGGCTATTATTGGTTCTATTAGAAAACATTCAGGTCTTGTAGTAACTATTGTTGGTGTTGCAATTGCCGCATTTGTTATCGGAGACCTTGGAAAAGGAAGCCCAAGAAAAGATTATATTGTGGGCGTCGTTGATGGTGAAGAGATCACCTATCGTGAGTTTGAAGAAAAAGTTGAAGAAAATTCTGAACTGAGTAAGATGAACTCAGGTAAAACAAGCCTGACTTCAGACGAAATTTTTGATATCAGGCAAAACACCTGGCAGATGTTTGTCAATGAAATTATCATGGACAAACAGTATGAAGAGCTGGGCTTGACGATATCCGAAGAAGAACTCAATGATTTGATTCAGGGTGAAAACCCCCACCGCTTTATCGTTCAGAATTTCACAGATCCGAATACCGGACAATTCAACCGTGATCTCCTCTTGAATTTCCTTCAAACTTTGGATCAGCGCGAAGCACGTGTTCAAATGCAAATGGAAAATATCCTGCAGGTTGTTAAAGCCGATGCGCTCAATACCAAGTTTAACGACTTGATTACTAAAGGATATTACATGCCGGCAGCTTTTGCCCAAATGGATTATGACCGGAAAAACCGTTCGGTGGATTTTCGTATGCTTGCAGTTCCTTATTCAACCATTGCCGATAGCACGATTAAGCTTACCGATGCCGATTTCCAGGATTTCTACAACGAACACAAAGACCGTTACGAGCAAAAGCGTAATGTTGATATTGAGTACGTTACCTTCGATATTCGTCCTTCAGCTGACGATAAGGAATTTACCCGTAAAACGGTTATTGAACTTTATGACGAATTAAAGGGCCTGAAGCTTGCCGATGTGCCACGTTTTATTGGCTACAATAGCGATGCTCCTTACGACAGTACATGGAAAACAAAAGGGAGCCTTCCAATCCAGATTGACAGCCTGATGTTCCATAATGAGGCTGGTTATACAGCAAAACCCTATCTCGACAATAATATTTATCATGTTGCCCGCCTGATGGATGTGGCCATGCGTCCTGATTCAATGAAAGCAAGCCATATCCTGATCAGCTATCAGGGCGCTTTCCGCGCTGCTACTGATGCTATGGCCCGCGAAAAAGCAGTAGAGCTCGCCGACAGCCTGAAAAATGTACTTGAAAATAATCCACAGAAAATGGAAGAGCTGGCCAAACAGTACAGCACCGATCCAAGTGCAGCCGAAAATGGCGGGGATCTTGATTGGTTCGCTGATGGATCTATGGTTGGCCCTTTTAATGAAGCTGTACTCGAAGCACGTGTGGGTGATATCGTAACGGTTGAAACAGCCTTTGGATTCCATGTAATTAAAGTAACTGGCAAAAAAGAGGATGTGAAGAAAGTGCGTGTTGCTATGTTTGATCGCGAAATCATACCCAGCAACCAAACCATTCAGAAGATTTATTCCGATGCCAGCTCATTTGCCGGCGAACACCGTACAATCGATGCATTCAATACAGCAATTACCGAAAACGGTCTGAATAAACGCCAGCGTGAATACCTGAACCCTATGGACAACCGTATTCCCGGAGTTGAATCACCACGCCAGATGATCCGCTGGGCTTTTAATGAAGAAACCAATGTAGGTGACGTTTCACAAGTGTTTGAAAATGATGATAAATTTATCGTGGCAGCACTGAAAGAACGCCGTGAAGATGGTATAGCACCCCTGAGCCAAATCCGCGATGTAATCGAACCACTCGTTTTGAAAAAGAAAAAAGCGGATCTGATCATCGAAAAGATGAAGCAAAGCAATGCAAAAAGCCTTGAAGAATATGCCCAAAAGTTTGATCAGGAAATCGATTCCGTGAAAAACATCAAATTCCCTTCGTTTAACCTGCCCAAAATTGGCCGCGAAATGGAAGTAATTGGTGAAGTGCTCGGATCGCCAAAAGGTCAGCTCGTTGGCCCAATTGAAGGAAATAATGCCGCTTTCGTTGTTGTTGTGGATAAATTTGTTGAGCCTGTCCTTAAAGATAATTTTGGATCTGAGCAAAAACAAATGGTGAACAGCCTTCGTGCCCGTGCCAATAATTATATCTTCCGTGCCCTCGAAGAAAGTGCCAATATTGAAGATAATCGCGTAGATTATTATTAAAAAACGCACAAACAATTATAAAAGAACCCTGCACAATTTGTGTGGGGTTTTTTGTGTTTTTACGGGTTAGACGGATTGATTGCAGGAGGATAAAGAGAGTTTATCTCTTAGGAAGGTTTGTTGTTTTCTGAACGTATGTAATCCAAAACCTGCTGATCAAACAAGTTGCCATCCTCATCATGGAATTTAATGCGGATCGGGACATAAAAAACAGGATAGCCTTCAAGCAGTTTTAAAATCTCGGGTTGCTGCAGGCGCATTGCGTCTTTTTCGGTAGTTACAATGATCTTGTTTTGGGAGAACACATTGTCAAAGCGCTCCAAAAGCATTTTAATATCCTGAACCTTGAATTGATAATGATCGGGGAATTTGATCGTTTGGAGCTCATAGCAATCCTTTCTGAGATGGTATTCCAATGGGTAGGGATTGGCGATTCCGGCAAGTAGCAAAATGGTATTAATGGATTTTTTGTGCTCCTGCTTTCTGATGCCCGGCAAAGGGGTCAAATTATTGTATTTGATGAAACTGAAATAAACCTTTTGATGTGGTTTTGGCTTAATTTCATCCAGAATCATCTTGCGCGTAATGGGAGAAAGTACCGGCCCGGTCTTCGTGATGATTATTATATCTGCCCTCCCTACCCCAAAACGGAATTCCCTGAGGTTTCCCATCGGAAAAACGTAGTTCCGTGTGTAAATGCGGTGATAGTCGGTTAACATGATGTTTAGCCCGGCCTTCACGCTTCGGTGCTGAAATGCATCATCAAGCAGTATTGTGCGTTTTTTGTTTTTATTGTTTTCCCTTATTTTTTTTATGCCCAAAACGCGTTTTTCACAAACATAAACCGGGATATCAGGGAATTTTGCCTGATATTGAGAGGGTTCATCTCCTATTTCCAAATAGCCGGTATCTTTGTTTGCTTCAATAAATCCTTTGGTTTTTCGCCCGTAACCGCGGCTCAATGTGCAGCATTTCGTATTATGTTTGTCGAGGAGCCTTATCAGGTATTCTACATGGGGTGTTTTTCCCGTGCCGCCCATCGATAAGTTGCCTATACACACTACAGGCTGTGGGAAGGAAGTGCTTCGGAAAACATTCCAGTCGTAAAGCTTGTTTCGGATGTGCGCTACAGATCCGTATATAAGGGACAACGGAGCTAATAGCAGTTTCTCGGGATTCATCGCGATAAAGTTAAGAATTCTTGTTAATTTGGCAATTTTATTAAACTATAAGTTTGAAGAAAGTTTTTGAAATGAAAGAAGTTGCAGTTAATGATGTGTGTAAGGCCATTGAAGCTTTTGCTCCTACGGCATTGCAGGAAGATTATGATAATGCCGGACTGATTGCCGGAAACCCTAAAATGATTGTGAAGGCAGTACTTATATGCCTTGATATTACCGAAGAGATTGTAAACGAGGCTATTGAAAAGAAATGCAATCTGATTGTTGCGCACCATCCGCCTGTATTTCGTGCCTTAAAACGCTTTACGGGTGGAAGCGAAACCGAACGAATCCTTATCAAGGCTTTAAAGCATGATATTGCGCTTTATGCAGCCCATACAAACCTGGATAATACATTTAAAGGGGTAAATCATATTCTGGCTTTAAAACTTGGTGCCAAACCCTTGAGGATACTTCGCCCGCTCAATGGCCGTTTAAAAAAGCTGGTTACATTTTGCCCTTTGGCATATGCCGATAAACTGCGCGACAGCCTGTTTGAGGCAGGAGCCGGTCAGATTGGGAACTATGATGCCTGTAGTTTTAACACAGAAGGTGTCGGTACGTTTCGCGCGGGCGAAAACACCAGGCCTTTTGTTGGCGATATAGGGAAAATGCACCACGAAAAAGAATGCCGTATTGAAACGGTCTTTCCTGATTTTCTTGAGGCCCGGATCATCAGTAGCCTGATCAAAGCGCATCCTTATGAAGAGGTTGCCTACGATATTTATCCGATAGAAAACAGCTGGGATATGGCCGGTTCGGGTATGATTGCTGCATTTGAAGAAGAAATGCACGAGGATGCCTTTTTGCAACATGTGAAAAAAACACTGGATTTGCCGGTATTGCGCCATTCGCCGCTTACAGGAAAAATGATCAAAAAAGTTGCTTTGTGTGGCGGATCAGGAAGTTTTTTAATCCGCGATGCCATGCGCTCCGGAGTAGATGCGTTTTTAACAGGCGACCTGAAATACCACGATTTTTTCCTGCCCGAGGGAAAATTTCTTATGGGCGATTTTGGGCATTACGAAAGCGAACAATTTGCAAAACAACTTTTATATGAGCTACTTAATGAAAAATTTAGTAGTTTTGCACTCCTTATTTCGACGGTGAAAACCAATGCAGTTAATTATTGTTAATTAATTAAATTTCAGTACTATGACTCATGATAAAGTACAAGATCCAAATACCGGCAGCGAAGAATCGGTTGTAAATCTGGTTGAAAAAAAACTGGTTGCACTGCTCAGCTTGCAACAAATGGATTCACAAATTGATAATATCCGCATCGTTAGAGGTGAGCTGCCCCTGGAGGTTGAAGACCTGGAAGATGAAATTGAAGGCTTGCAAACACGCATCGATAAATATATTGCCGATATCAGCGATCACGAAAAGAAAGTAAAAGAAAAAGAAATAGCAATCAAGGACAGCAAAGCACTCATCAAAAAATATGAAGAGCAGCAGATGAATGTCCGCAATAACCGTGAATACGATTCCCTTTCAAAAGAAATTGAATATCAAAACCTTGAAATTCAGCTTTCTGAAAAACGTATCAAGGAATTTAAGGCTATTGTCGAAGGGCGTAACAGAGAAATTACCGAAGCACAGCAAAAACTCAGCGAACGTAAAAGCGATCTGGAAATCAAGCAGTCTGAACTGGAAGACATTGTTACCGAAACCGAAAAGGAAGAAAAAAACCTGCTTGCCCGTTCCGAAGAATTAAAAACTTTGGTTGAAGACCGCCTTGCCACAGCTTATACCCGAATCCGCAAAAATGCACGCAACGGGCTGGCTGTTGTTAAAATTGAACGCGATGCCTGTGGCGGTTGCTTTAACAAAATACCCCCTCAGCACCAGCTCGATATCCGTATGCACAAAAAGATTATTGTTTGTGAATATTGCGGCCGTATCCTGGTTGATGATTCAATTGAAGAAATTGTGAACGGAGGAAATCCGGGAGAAGAATAAACAAAATATTTTTCCCTGATGCCGGAAATATGCTGCTCAAACAGCCTGTTTCCGGTTTTTTTGTATATACTTGCATTATGTTCAAAGCCTCTAACTTATTGCACTATGTGCTTATCTTATCAGTATTTATCTTCTTGAACCTGCATGCTGCGGGGCAATATGTGTTTGATTATAACCCCCAAATAATTATAGCTTATCAGGAAATCGGAAGGCTGCGTTTTGACGTTGCCGAACAGATTCTGCAGAATGAAAAACAACGGAATCCGCAAAACCTGGCCATATGCCATATTGAAAACAGCATCGATTTTTTGAAAATCCTTATTTCGGAAAATGAAGACCTCTTTGATGAACTGGAAAAGAATAAATCCAGTCGCATTGATTTGCTCGAAAAGGGCGATCAGAACAGTCCTTACTTTCGTTATGCCATTGCAGAAGTAAATGTCCAATGGGCGTTTTCCCGTTTGAAATTTAAAGAATATTTTTCCGCCTTTTTTGAAGTGCGCCGTGCATATAAACTCTTGGAAGAGAACCAGGAAAATTTTCCGGACTTTTTGCCTAACCTTATCGGCCTGGGATTTTTGCACACACTGGTAGGGTCTGTGCCTGAAAATTACCGCTGGGTTACCGATTTTGTTGGTGTTGATGGGGATATGGATCAGGGGATTAAAGAGCTTTCTGAGGTGCTTGATTCCGCGCTGACCACGCACCGTTACGCTCATTTACGGGCACAAAGCCTCCTCTTTTTATCGTTTATTCATCTGAACCTTCAAAAAGACCTGCAACAAGCGGCCGGGCTGCGCGATATCGTTGGCAAACATTGTGCAGAACCTGATTCCAAAGATTTTTCTCCCATCATGGTTTATATCTATGCCAAGCTTTTGATGAAAACAGGCGAAAATGATATGGCGATAAGCCTGCTTGAAAAATATCCGGCTGATGATCCCCAGTATTACCCTATGCATTATCTCGATTTCATGCTCGGAAAAGCGTATTTGCATGCACTCGATCCTAGGGCAGGCTTATACCTTCAAAAATATATTACTGAATTTGAAGGGAGAAACTTTTTGAAATCGGCAGCTATGCTGGCGAGCTGGAATGCTTATATTCATGGCGATATCCCTGAATATCAAAAATATAAATCATTGATTGGAGAAATAGGCGAAACCGATGTGGAGCCGGACAAAGTTGCAAAAGACTATCATAAGGACGACCGTGACCCAAATATCTGTATTCTTCGCGGGCGTATGCTTTTTGACGGAGGTTATTTAAAACGTGCAATAAATGAACTGGAAAGCACCCAATGCTGTTCTTCTTTGCGCGACCATGAAGATTCGCTGGAGCATACCTACCGTTTGGCGCGGGCGTATCATGAAAGCGGACAATTTGATGAGGCGCTGAAGAATTATGCCCGTACGGTTGATGAAGGCCGGGATGATCATTTTTACTACGCCGCAAATGCAGCCCTGAAATCTGGATTGATTTATGAAAACCGGGGCGAATTTGAAAAAGCCAAAGAGTATTATAAGATGGTTAAAAAAATGAGTTTTGATCAATATGAGGGCAGTATCAAGCAAAAAGCCAAGGCAGGAATGCACCGGCTGGAAAAAACAGAATAATGCCCAAACACACCAATAAACTCATAAACGAAAGCAGCCCATATCTGCTGCAACATGCCCATAATCCTGTAAACTGGCTTCCCTGGTCGGACGAAAGCCTTGAACTGGCAAAAAAAGAGCAAAAACTGATTTTGATTTCAATTGGCTATGCGGCTTGCCACTGGTGCCACGTGATGGAAAAGGAATCTTTTGAAGATGAGGAAGTGGCAAAGCTCATGAATGAACGTTTTATCTGCATCAAAGTGGATCGTGAAGAGCGACCCGATGTGGATGCTTATTATATGGAGGCCGTTCAGATGATGCAGGGGCAGGGCGGATGGCCGTTAAATTGTTTTGCTTTGCCCGACGGAAGGCCGGTTTGGGGCGGAACGTATTTTCGGAAAAACCAATGGATGGGCGTTTTGCAATCTGTGGCGTCCCTCTACAAAAACCGTTTTCATGATTTAATGGAACAAGCCGTCCAATTGCAAAAAGGCTTGGAATCCATTGCGGTGCTTCCCTACAGAAAGCAAATAACCGACATAAAAAATCTCGCGAAATCGGTGAAAAACTGGCAAAAGCAATTTGATATGTCGGATGGAGGATTTAAGGGCGCACCAAAATTCCCGATGCCCGTAAGTATTTCCTTTTTACACGATTATCAATTGCATTTTGATGATGAAAAAATCAGGGGTTTTGTCGATATCACGCTGAGAAAAATGGCTTTGGGAGGATTGTACGATGCGGTTGGCGGCGGTTTTGCGCGCTATAGCACCGACCGCCTCTGGAAAGTACCACATTTTGAAAAGATGCTTTATGATAATGCCCAGCTTATCGGATTGTATGCCCGGGCGGCTAAGTCGTTTCAGCAGGAATTTTATCTCAAAACAGCGAAAGAAAGTCTTGCTTTTTTGGAGCGTGAGCTAAAATCTCCGGAGGGTTTGTTTTGCTCCTCGCTTGATGCCGACAGCGAAGGGGAGGAGGGCGCTTTTTATGTTTGGACAGAACAGGAATTCAACAAGCTTTTGCAAGAAGATGCCACGATTTTAAAAGATTATTTTGGAATTGGCGACAGAGGTCTGTGGGAAAAAGGAAAGAACATTTTGTATGCCGAAATGACGCCCGGTGAATTTGCCCGGCAACGCAATATCAACACCTTTGCACCTGATCTTGAGAAAGCGAAAAATGCCCTTTTCGAGGCACGTTCAAAACGCGTCAGGCCGGCATGGGACGACAAACAAATCTGCTCCTGGAATGCTTTGATGCTGGAGGGTTTGCTTCACCTTTACGAAGCTTCTTCGCAAAATGAATATCTTGAAAAGGCACTGGAACTGGCCAATAACATGCTGCGCATATTCCGTAAAGAGGATGGCGGTTTGTACCGGATTCATAAGCAGGGGAAAAGCAGTATTGTTGCATTTCTCGATGATTATGCATTCACAATCAGGGCTTTGCTTCATTTGTATCAGCTAAGTTTTCAGGAGGGGTATCTGAATGCCGCAAAGGAGCTGGCCAAATATTGTATTCATAATTTTCTGGATCAGGCAAGTGGAATGTATTTTTATACCCACCGTCAGGAACAGCAGCTTTCGGTGCGCAAACAGGATTTTTACGATAATGTGACGCCCAGCTCCAATGCGGTTTTGGCACATTCATTTTATGAATTGTTCCTCATCACCGGCGAACATCACTGGCAGGATATGAGCATGCAGATGTTGCAAAATGTTTCGGTAAAAATGGACGAACATTTGCCGGCATTTTCGGAATGGGCGGCTTTGCTCCTCAAAAGCACACAAACTGTTTTTATATTGAAAATGAGGCATTTTGATGCATCAAATATACTGGATTTCCGCCGGCAGACACCTTATGTGGTCAGCATTCCTCAAGCGGAAGATGCAGACAATTCGTATGATTTTTACCTTTGCCATCAGAATGCCTGCTTTTTGGCAACAAATGATGTAGGTGAAGTTATCGAAAAAATGAAATCTTATGAAGGTAGTAATTCAGCGCGTTTCGGAAGCGAAAGTTGAAATTGAAGGAAAAATAAACGGACAGATTGGTACAGGGCTTCTTATTTTGCTGGGCATTGAAGATGCTGATAATGAATTGGATGTGGATTGGCTTTGTGGTAAAATCAGCCGTATGCGTATTTTTCCCGATGATGAAGGCGTGATGAACCGTTCCCTTTTGGATGTAGGTGGCGAAGCATTGGTTGTGAGCCAGTTTACGTTGCATGCCAGCACAAAAAAAGGCAATCGCCCCAGCTATATAAAAGCGGCCCGTCCCGAGAAAGCCATTCCTTTATACGAGCTTTTTAAAGAAAAAATGGCCGCCTTTACAGGCAAGCCATCTCAATGCGGTATTTTTGGCGCCGAAATGAAAGTTCATCTCATTAATGACGGCCCCGTAACAATTTTAATCGATTCGCAAAACAGGGAATAAGCCTATTGCGCAATTTTTTGCATAAAACGTTCTTCATTTATAATGAAACGTGTATGCAAGCCTTTGCCAATCAGGCCGCTTTCATCCTGTGCAACAACTTCAAATTCCAGTTTCCGGCCATCCTGTGCTTTTAATGTGGCTTCGCAGCGTACTTTCATTCCCATTGGCGTGGCTTTGATGTGGTCCACTTCCACACGCGTGCCCACCGTATTAAATCCTTCCGGCATTTGTTCGCTTACGGCCATCATTGCTGTTTTTTCCATCAGGGCAATCATTGCCGGTGTGGCAAAAACTTCCAATAAACCCGATCCAACCGATTTGGCAGTCGTTTCAAATTTAACGGTTTCTTCGAGTACAAAAGAGCTGTTTTCCTTAATGTTGATTTCCATTGTCTTATGAGTAGTGAAAGAAAATAGTTTTTTTCAGGTCGGGATGCAGGCTTTGACAAACAGGGCAGGAGTAAGCCGCTGCTTCAATGATTTTTTTCTCTTTGTCGCTGTATTTTTGGTCCTGAGGAAATTTCAGGTGGATGATTACCTCTGAAATCCTGCGTGGCTCCGATGCCATGATTTTTGTGATATCGGCTACGGTTCCGTCAATATTGAAATTATGTGTACGGGCTGCAATCCCCATAATGGTAATCATGCAGCTTCCCAAGGCTGTGGCCACAAGGTCTGTTGGAGAGAAAAATTCGCCTTTTCCCTGATTGTCAACCGGAGCATCGGTTGTTAATTCCTCGCCTGACTGCACGTGGCGTGCCCGGGTTCTGAGTTGCCCCTGATAATTTGTTTGTATGGTAATCATATGTTTCCTGATTTGATTTGCGCACAAAAATAGGTTTTTCAAAAGAAGGAATGAAATGAAAAATCCGGTTCACCCAAAATGGATAAAACCGGATTATTTTCAGAAAAGCAAAATGATATGTCTTAAGCTTTATTTTTTATCGCCTCCGCAACATTTTTTCTTAGTTGTTGCTTTGGTTTTGCATTCGGATTCACATTTTTTGTCTCCGACACATTTTTTTGCACAACTTGATTTTGCTTTTACGGTTGCTTTCTTTTCGGCTTTTTTATCTTTTTTACCGTCTTTGTCTTTTTTGGGTTCATCATCGTTTACGGTAATTTCAATGCCTGTTTTACTTTCGATAACACCGGCATAAGCAGTTGATGAATAAGCGAAAAGGAAGAACAGGGCTACAAAGGCTCCAAAAATTGATTTTTTCATTGTATTTCAGTTTTTATGTGTTAAGATTGCAAACATAAGAAGCTGTTGGACTGCCTGCTGTTAATGCGCTGTTAAAGCTTGTTAAGGCTTTGTTAAACAAAAAATGAAGACTTAAAAAATGTCCTAATTTTGAAGCTTTTAAGGATTTTGACCATCATCATATGCAACTGAAAACCATCCGCATCATTGCCGCTGTTACCATTTTGGTTCTACTGGGCATTTTATTCACTCAGTTATATTGGGTACGCCATGCCGTTGAGCTTCGCGAGGAGCAATTCAATAACAAAGTGCGCATTGCCCTAAAAACTGTTGTCAATCATTTGTATAATTACAAAACAGAAAAAGAAGTTCAGGACACATCCTGTTTCAAAGCCTGTTTGCTCAACGAACAGCATATTTATCAGTTGGTTGATTCCGTGAAACTTGATAGCTTGGTACAAAATGAGCTGGGCTGTATGCGCATTACGCGCGATTATGAATACGCGGTTTTTAACCGTCATAGCAAGCAGTTTTATATGGGGCGCTACGGCAATTTTAAAAAAGAATTGTTGTCGTCCGAATTTGTTGTAAGCCTGAGCTGCCTGCACCGCTCGGATGATTTTGTCCTGTCGCTTTATTTTCCCAACCTCCAGGGCGTAATGATCAGAAAAATGATTGGCTGGGTTGTGCTCACGGCAAGCCTGATGTTGGTGCTGTTTGCCATTTCATTCTATACGGTTTACGGTTTGTTCCGCCAGAAGCGCCTTTCGGAAATGAAAAATGATTTTGTGAATAATATGACGCATGAATTTAAAACGCCCATTTCTGCGGTTTCTTTGGCCAGTGAAATTTTGTTGCGGCCCGAAGTAAACCAAAAACCGGAGAAGGTCGGACGCTATGCGCAATTGATCTATGATGAAAATATGCGCCTGAAAAATCAGGTGGAGAACATCCTGCAACTTGCCGTTCTCGATCGCAGTGATTACAATATTAAGACAAAACAGCTTAATGTGCACGATATCCTGACCCGTCAGGCTCATAATTTCGAAATCCGGCTCAAGGAGCGCAACGGAAGTATAGTGTTGGATCTTAATGCGGAAAATCCTGTAATTCAAGCAGATAAAGTGCATCTGATAAATGTTTTCAATAATCTGCTCGATAATGCTGAAAAATATAGTCCCGAAAAACCAGCCATCAAAATTGAAACGCGCAACAATAAGCGGGGCTTGTTTGTTAGTATTCAGGACAATGGTATAGGTGTCAGCCGCGAAAACCAGTCGTTGGTGTTCCGAAAGCTGTACCGCGTCCCAACAGGAAATGTGCATGATGTAAAAGGATTTGGCATTGGGCTGTATTATGTGAAAAAGATTGTTGAAGCACACCAGGGCCACATCCATCTGCATAGCGAGCTAAACAAAGGAAGCCGTTTTGAAATCTTTCTGCCATTTTCTGCCGGGACTGCCTGATAAAAATTAAACTTATGGAATCAAAATATCAGATTTTATTGGTGGAAGATGACCCCAACCTGAGTATGGTCATACAGGATTATCTGGAAATGCAATCTTATCACACTGAGCTTGCCCGCGATGGTGTGGAAGGTTTTGAAGCTTTTCAAAAGAAAAAATATGATTTGATCATTTTAGATGTGATGATGCCGCGTAAAGATGGTTTCAGCCTGGCCGAAGATATCCGTAAAACGGACCAGCATACACCCATTATTTTTTTAACGGCAAAAGCACTCAAAGAAGACCGTATCAATGGATTTAAAGCCGGATGCGATGATTATATTACCAAGCCTTTCAGCAGTGAAGAACTCAGTTTGCGTATCCAGGCCATTTTAAAACGATGCAGTATTCAGCCTGAGGCGACTCCTGAGCGCCCTGAGTTTTATCATTTGGGAAATTATACCTTCGACCTCAACACTATGGAGTTGAAATCGAGCAGTTTCCGGAAAGTGCTCACCAAACGTGAAGCTGAACTGTTACAGTATCTCTGTAAAAACAGAGGGCAGCTGCTCAAAAGGGAAGCAATACTGAAGGCTATTTGGGGCAGTGATGATTATTTCAACGGACGGAGTATGGATGTATTTATTGCAAAACTTCGGAAATACCTGAAATCCGATGTGCGTATCCAGATTACAAATGTGCATGGTACGGGTTTTCGTTTTGAAATTGAAGACTGAGCGAATCATTCTTGCTGATTTTCATTAATTAGTAGCCATTTTTTTGTTTTAGTGTTTTTTTTTCAAGCTGTTATCTTTACTTTTGTGGGCTATTAGGGAAAGAACTTACAAATAGAAGCTTATGTTGAAAAAATACATGAAAATCAGTTTATTGGCACTTATGATCAGTTTGCCGGTGCTGATGATCGCTCAAACGGCCAGCATCCGCGGTTTCGTTTATGAAGAAGAAACAGGAGAACCCGTTATCTTTACCAATGTTTATCTGAAGGGAACTACCTTTGGCGCTTCAACTGACGTAAATGGCTATTACGTTATTTCGAAGATACCTTCGGGCAGTTATACGCTTATGGTTACCGCCATGGGCTACGATTCGATCACCTTTCCGGTGTCGCTGAAAAACGGCGCTTTGTTGTCTAAAAACATTTATCTGAAAGAAGGCAGTATTATGCTGCAGGAGATTAATATTTCGGCCGAAAGGGAAGAAGCCCGAACCGAAACCAAAACGTCCGTAGTAAAAATTACACCCAAACAGATACAGTCCATTCCTACTGTTGGTGGTCAGGCCGACCTGGCCCAATACCTTCAGGTGCTTCCCGGTGTGATTTTTACCGGTGACCAGGGCGGGCAGCTATACATCCGCGGGGGTAGCCCGATCCAAAATAAAGTGCTGCTCGACGGAATGGTAATTTACAACCCTTTCCACTCCATTGGGCTTTTTTCCGTTTTTGATACCGATATCCTCCGCTCTGCCGATGTTTATACCGGTGGTTTTGGTGCCGAATACGGCGGAAGGATTTCTTCCATTATGGACCTCACTACCCGCGATGGCAATAAAGTGCGTACTTCGGGTTCTGTGGAAGCATCTACTTTTGGTGCAAAACTTTTAATAGAAGGCCCTATTTCCAAACAAACCGAAGAAAAGAAAACCAGCTCTTCCTATGTGCTCTCCGTGAAGAACTCTTACCTGGAACAAAGCTCCAAGGTGTTTTATAAATATGTTGATGAAAACGGGCTGCCCTTTAACTTTCTCGATATCTACGGAAAAGTAAGTATCAATGGAAGTAACGGAAGCAAAGTAAACCTGTTTGGTTTCCGTTTTGACGATCAGGTGAACAATTACAAATCCATCAGCGATTTCCATTGGGAGTCTGTCGGTGGCGGAGCCAACTTCGTTTTGATTCCCGCGCGTTCCTCAGTCCTTATTGAAGGTATTGTTGCCTACTCTGATTACAATATTACCATGTCGCAGCCCGAAAGCGCCGACCGCAGCAGTAAAATCAGCGGTTTTAACGGAGGGCTGAGCTTTACTTATTTTATTGGTAAAGACGAATTGAAATATGGATTGGAAATGCTGGGTTTTAAAACGGACTATTTATTCTATAATTCCGTAAATAAAAAGATACAGCAAACCGAAAACACAACCGAATTAGGGATGTATTTTAAATATAAAATGACCCAGGGAAAATTCCTTTTCGAACCCAGTATCCGTTTGCAGTGGTATGCATCCCAATCAGAAGTGAGCCCGGAACCACGTTTGGCAATGAAATATAACCTTACCGACTGGCTGAGGCTTAAAGTTGCGGGAGGCCTTTATTCTCAAAACCTGATGAGTGCACGCTCCGACCGCGATGTGGTAAACCTCTTTAGCGGTTTCCTCTCCGGCCCCGATAACCTGCCCGAAACATTCCGTGGCGAAGAAGTTACCAGCAAACTGCAGAAAAGCGAACACATCATCGGTGGTGTTGAACTCGATATTACCAACAACCTCAGCATGAACCTCGAGGCTTACCTGAAAAATTTCAGCCAGCTCACTAACCTGAACCGAAACAAAATATTTGATGATACGCCTTTTTATTCCGATCCAACATCACCATCATACAAGCCCGATTACCTCAAAAAGGATTTTATTGTGGAAAAAGGAGATGCCTATGGTGTTGACGTAAGCTTTAAATATGATTACCGCCGTTTCTACCTTTGGGCAGTTTATTCACTTGCTTATGTGAACCGTGAGGATGAACTGATCGATTATGTGCCTCATTATGACAGAAGGCATAATGTGAATCTTTTGGCCTCATTGAAATTTGGAAAGAATGATAACTGGGAAGTAAATGCCCGTTGGAATTTTGGATCCGGTTTCCCATTTACACAAACTCAGGGATATTTTGAGCAGTTGCTCTTTACAGGCGGTATCGATACCGATATTACTACAGAAAACGGAGAACTGGGCATCCTTTATGCAGACTTGAACGAAGGACGGCTCCCTGCTTATCACCGCCTCGACCTGAACCTGAAAAGGCTTATCGAAATAGGGGATTATTCCACACTTGAGCTCAACCTTGGCGTTACCAACGTTTATGACCGCGCAAACGTGTTTTATTTCGACCGTATTACCTATGAACGCGTAAACCAATTGCCGGTTATGCCGTCGTTTGGTGCTAAATATTCGTTCTAAAATGATATTATTTTTTGTGAAGGCTGCTCGTTTGGGCGGCCTTTTTTGTTCTGCTTTCATTTGAACGGTATCCTGCGCAAAATCATTTTTTTATCTTTGTTTTAAAATTGAGCTATGTCTGCACTTTCCGTTGTTATCATCACCTTTAATGAAGAGAAAAATATTGCCCGATGCCTTGATTCGGTGCAGGATATTGCCGATGAAGTGATCGTTGCAGATTCATTTTCTACGGATAAAACCCGGGAGATTTGCTCCCGATACCCCAATCTGGTTTTCTTTCAACATGAGTTTGATAACTACGGAAACCAGAAAAACCGTGCCGATGCCCGCGCCAAACATGATTTTATTTTGACGCTTGATGCTGATGAAGCCCTTTCAGATGATCTGAGGGATGAAATTCAACGGCTGAAGCAAACAGGTTTCAAACATGATGCATACATGTTTCATCGGTTGACCAATTATTGCGGCAAATGGATAAAACATTGCGGCTGGTATCCGGATAAAAAAATCAGGCTTTGGAATAAAAATTACGGAGAGTGGAGTGCCGACGGTGTTCATGAAAAATTGATTTTAAGGCCCGGCACAAAAGTCATGAAGATTAAAAAGGATATTCTGCACTATTCCTTTTATACCATATCGCAGCATATGGCCACTATAAACGAATATTCTTCACGGGCCGCTTCAACACGTTACCAAAAGGGTAAAAAGTTCAGTTTTTTTAAAATGCTGGGCAGCCCCATTTGGAAGTTTTTCAGCTCCTTTGTTTTGCGCGGCGGTTTCCTCGACGGATATTATGGCTATGTAATTTGCCGTAACTCAGCCCATTCTTCATTTTTGAAACAGGTTAAACTCAGAGAGCTGTGGGAAAAGGAATAAAAGGGAAAATCTGCTTTTTCAACAGTTGCAAAAACTGGGGCGGCGGCGAAAAATGGCATTTGGATATGGCCGGGCAAATGCATCAATCGGGATATGATGTCGTTTTATGTGCGCATCCGGCAAGCCCGCTATTCGAAAAAGCCAAACAAAACAAGCTGGTTTGTTTCCCTTTTGCAATTTCTTCTTTTGATATGCTTAGTCCACTGAAAATAAAGCACATTTCAAGTTTTTTTATTAAAGAAAAGGTGCATCATTTGATTTTAAACCTGCCGTCCGATTTGAAAGTTGCCGGTTTGGCGGCAAAAAAGGCCGGTGTTCCCGACATCATTTACCGAAGGGGCAGTGCCATTCCTATAAAACCGACTTTGCTCAATAAATACTTTTTCGGGAAAGTGGTGCACAGGATATTGGCAAACAGCAAAGAAACCAAAAGAACCATCAACGCCAAAGCACAGCTGATCCATCCCGATAAAATCAGTGTGGTTTATAACGGAATCGATTTCGACCTCCTGCCCCCTGCAAAAAAACGGGCGTTGAAAAAGCCTTTTGTCCTGGGAAATATGGGACGGTTGGTTCCTCAGAAAAACCAGCAATTCCTTTTGAAAGTGATGCAGGAACTCCTGAAACGTAATTGTGATGTGCTCTTGAAAATTGCCGGTTCGGGAGCTCTGGAAAATGAGTTGAAAACGGAAATAAACCGCCTTGGCCTGGCAAGCAAGGTTCAGCTTTGTGGCCATCGGGGAATGGATTTTATGAACGAAACCGATCTTTTTGTGCATTCCAGCTTATGGGAAGGTTTTGGGTACGTATTGGTTGAAGCGCAGGCTGCCGGATTGCCGGTTGTTGCTTTTGAGAACAGCTCCAACCCGGAAGTGGTTCAAAATGAAGAAACTGCTGTTTTGGTTCAAGAAAATGATGTGCAGGCTTTTGCCGATGCGGTGCAGGCATTTTATTCTGATGAGGAGAAATATCAAGGCTTTTCAAATAAAGCAAAAGAGTGGAGCCGGAATCAGTTCTCCATGCAGAAATCCATCGATTCCTTTCTTGCGTTTCTTCAGCAACCTTCCATCTGACAGCTCACTTCATAAAGTGCAATAGCCAGCGCGCTGCTGAGGTTCATGCTCAGGTTCTGGCCTTTCATGGGGATGTGCACAGCCCGTGCGCAAAGCTCCAGTACTTCATTGCTGATGCCGCGGATTTCGCCACCAACAATCAGCGCACATTTGCTGTTTTTCCGGAAAGTGGAAGTGCGCAGATTATGACTTTTTTGCGTGATTTCCACAGCGACCAGCTCATAGCCTTTTGATTGTAAATCATGAAGTTGTTCTACACAATTGGCGTCGGTTTTAATATGGAGAGCTTTGATGACATTGCGTGCCACTTTGTTTACTTTCCTTCCGGGTATGGCCGGATGATTTCCGCAAAAAATTACTTCCTTAACGCCAAAAGCATCTGCCAAACGCAGGATACTGCCCGCATTTACAGGCAATTCAACATTATCGCAAACAATAACAATGTCCGCATTTTGCGCATAATCCGTTTTGTCTTCCCATTTTAACTGTCGGTCGCTTTGCATTAAAAAAAGGATTAAGATTTTTTTCTGCTTGCGTTTTGTTCTTTCACGGCCGAGTTGACCAAATACACGCCCAACATAATCAGCCCGATTCCGCCAAACTGCGAGATACTGACGGTTTCTCCGTCAAACAGCCCCCACATAATGGCAAAAACCGGAATAATATAGGTTACTGAGCTGGCAAACAATGCAGTAGTATGCGCTATCAGGGCATTAAATATCACCAGCGACAGAGCCGTCCCGATTAGTGCCAAAATACTGATATATCCCAGTGCTTCGGGCCAGTTGGCTTCGGCGGTGATGTTCGAATAATCGGAAAAGAGGAGGTTTAAACCGGCAAAAGGGCCGACCAAAACAAAGCCCAGACTGGTGATATGAAGTCCGCTAATCCCTTTAAGGTGATATTTAACGGTATTCACATTGATTCCGTAGCAAATCGTGGCCAAAACCACATAAAGGCCGTAAACAACACTTTCGTTCAGAATGTTTCCACCACGGTAGATGAGCATCACAGCGCCAAACAAGCCCAGCGCAACACCCAAAACGTTTTTCCACCACACTTTTGCGCGAAAAAAAACAGCACCAATCAGAAGCGTAAAAAATGGCGTAAGCGAATTCAGCATGCCGGCCAGGCTGCTGTTAATCTCCGTTTGCGCATGTGTAAATAAAAATGCCGGCAAACCACTGCCAATAAAACCTACGATTAAAAAACTGCGCAGATTGCTTCGTTTGAGCAGTCGGAGGTTTTTTAAAGCAACCGGCAGCAGCGCCACAAATGAAATGAAAATCCGTAATGCAGCAACCTGCATATCGTTGAATACTTCCAAACCTCTTTTCATCAGGATAAAAGAACTGCCCCAGATGAAGGCAAGGAAAATCAGGGCAAGCCATTGCCAGATGTTTTTTTCAAAATTTACCGGGTTTTTCATGTGCTGGATTTCCTGTAAAGCGCGAAATTAAAGGAATTATCGCGTCTTGCTACAGCTTTTGCAAATAATATGCTGCCAGCGTGCTGTCGCCCATCTCCCTGAAGGCTTTTTTAGCGCCGGGATCAATTTCGTGGTAAAGCGGATAAAAGCCGGCATCATCAAAAATATTTCGGGCAATATATGCTTTGAGCAGGGTTTTGATGCGTTCTTCTGTAGGTTTAAGTTCGGCTTTGCTTCGTGTGATGTTGTTTTTGCGACAAAACTCCAGGAAGGCCGAATAAATGGCATCACTGAGATCAAAACCGTTGAAGAATTCTGTTTCGGATTCAAAGCGCTCCAGGCTGTCGCGATGCCGGTCGGTATATTCAAAGGCAAAGCGATAAAGCAAGCCCTTGTCGATCAGTTGGTTAAAGGCAATAAACTTTTCGCCCGATTCCAGTCCCACAAAAATATCGGGCATGATGCCGCCTCCGCCATATACGGTTTTGCCTTTGGGCGTAGTGAATTTCAGGCTGTCGGGAAAGTGGATGCTGTCGGCAGAAATCATTTCCCCGTTTAAATATCGTTCGAGCAGCTCTTTATCGTAATCAACATCTTCATACGATTTTTGAATCGAGCGGCCTGTGGGGGTGTAATATCTTGCGACCGTCAGCCGCAGCGCAGAACCATCGGGTAAATTAAGCTGTTCCTGCACAAGCCCTTTACCAAAACTCCTCCTGCCGATAATTGTCCCTACATCGTTGTCCTGCAATGCTCCGGCAAGAATTTCACTGGCAGAAGCAGAGCCCTCGTCGATGAGCACAGCAAGCGGTTTGTTTTCAAATAAGCCCTGATTTGTTGCATAATAATACCTTCGGGGCCTTTTGTTTCCTTCGGTATAAACAATCGTTTTTCCTTCGGGCAGAAAATGATCGCTGACATCAATTGCAGCCTGCAGGTATCCACCGGAATTTCCCCGGAGGTCCACAATTAATTTTTTGCAACCGGCTTCATTTAATTTGTGCAGATGCTCTTCAAATTCATCGGATGTTGTGGCGCTAAAACGGCTCAGTTTAATGTAGCCTGTGCTGTCGCTGCGCATATAGGCGGCATCAATGCTAAAGGTGGGAATTATGTCGCGTGTAATGGTAAACGGAATCAGATCCGTATTTCCTTTTCTGAATATCTGTGCTTCCACGCTGCTTCCCCTGGGGCCTTTGAGCTGTTTGATTACATCATCATTGCTTAGACCTTTTCCTGCGAGCGTATCTCCGTCAACAACCACGATCCTGTCTCCGGCCCGCACGCCAGCTTTTTCAGAAGGGCCGCCGGCTATGGCCTGTATCACCATTATGGTATCGTGTTCCACACGAAATTGAATGCCAATGCCTTCAAAATTGCCTGCCAGCGGATCGTTTACGGCATCAAAAGAAGCTGCCGGTATATAAGATGAATGCGGGTCCAAATCGCGCAGCATGCCGTTTATCGCATCTTCTGTGAGTTTTTCTGTGTCAACACTGTCAACATACTCGCTTGTTATAAAGCGCTTTACATCGCCCAGCTTATCGTATCGCGGACTGATGGAAAAAAATGCGGGTTCTGTTTCGGAACCGGGCTGAAGGAGGCGGCTCAGATAAATGCCCGTGATCAGGGCAGCGGCAATAATAAGCGGGAGTATATATTGAATACGTTTTTGTGACATTGTTTCTCAGTTGGCCAATTTAACGAATTGAATGAGATTTTATTATGATGAGATTTGTGCATTCAGGCAATAAAATTAAACATAGATTTTGATTATGGCTTCATAAAAACTATCAATTTGACTGATGATGCTTTTCGCCCTAATTTTGCATCAGAAACAAATAAAATAAGAACCCAATTAAAATTTTATAGAAATGAAAGATTTATCATTAAACATCAACAACTCAGAAGCAATCATTGAAAAATTGAACTTTTTGCTGGCCGACCTTTCGGTACATTACCAAAACCTGCGCAACCTGCACTGGAATGTTCGCGGAAAGATGTTCCATCAATTGCACGAAATGTACGAGGGCGTTTATACTGCCGTGAGCGATCAGGTCGATGAGGTAGCGGAGCGTATCCTAATGCTTGAAGGACAGCCATTTTCCAGTATGAGCGATTTTGTAAAAAATGCCCGTCTGGAAGAAGCTAAAATAATTCATGACGGTGAAACCGGAGTCAAACTTTTGGCTTCAGAAACTAAATATTTCATTGAACGTTTCCGCGAAATCATTGATCTGGCAGGCGATTCCTCAGACGAAGGAACAGTAGCCATGATGAGCGCACTCATCGAATCGTACGAAAAACAATTGTGGATGCTGCGTGCAACTTTAGCATAATCCACCATAAAATATATTTTTTGAGAAGCTCCGGAAACGGGGCTTTTTTTGTGCCTTTTTATTGTCTCTGTTTTTACGTCAATCCATTGTATTTTAGGCTTAAAGAAACTTTTGGCGTATAATCCCGTAGAAAAAGCTGATCGCAATAGAAAGAATTCAAATTATTTAACTGCCTATGGAATTTCAGGTCCTACATAGTATCTTTAGTGGAGATGATGGCCAGTGCAATTTGCTGGAAATAAGCGGAGAACTGGTGCTTCAGAACATCCGGCCATTATTGGCAGAACTCGAAAAAGTAGCAGATGAACCCAAACCGCTGCATATCCGCCTCAGGGAAATCCAAACACTGGATACCGCATTTTGTCAGTTGCTGATAAGCCTTAGGGCAAAGCGGATTTCGAAAAATTTGAAAACAAATGTTGATGCAGAATTAGCTTCCGATTTGTATTCCCTGATGCGCAACAACGATTTAGATAAATTATTTGACCAACTGAGCAGCATTGAACATGAATAAAGTAATCCTCATAGTAGATGACTCGGCCAGCATACGCGATATGCTGGAATTTACCCTGGAACGTCAGGGATATAATGTATTGAAAGGCGTTGACGGCCAGGATGCTTTAAAGTATTTTGACGGGCGTCGCATCGACCTTTTAATCACGGATTTACATATGCCCAACAAAAACGGGATGGAGCTGATTGCTGAGGTCCGCAAAAAGGAAGACTACAGTTATATGCCCATTTTGTTTTTAACAACCGAATCGGGTGTAGCCATTAAAAAAGAAGCCCGCGAAAAAGGGGCAACCGGCTGGCTTACAAAACCTTTTGATTCGGAACGGCTGCTTCATTTAATTAAAAAAGTGCTTCGATGACAGAAGAATTCAGGCAACGGTTCCGGGAAGAGGCTGCTGAGTTTTTGGCGCAGCTGGAGGATATGCTTCTGGCAATGGAAAAAGGTGGTGCCGATGCTAATACAGTCAATGAGATTTTCCGGCTGATGCACTCCCTCAAAGGAAGCGGAGCCATGTTTGGATTTGACCGGATCAGCAATTTTACGCATCATCTGGAATCTTTGTACCAACATATCCGCGACGGGAAACTGGATGTTTCTGAACGTATTGTGCACTTGTCGCTGCAATCGGTTGACCACCTTAAAGCTTTACTGAACAAGCAGAAAGATGGCGAAAAGGATGAAGCAGCCATTATTGCTGAAATACAGGAACTAATGGAAAACGGAAACAGTGATACGGATCTCAGTATTTCAAATATCTCCGGTCAGCAAAGGGAAAAAAAAGCAGCAGAAGAGACACAAAACTGCTGGTATATTGATTTCCAGCCCAAGCCAAACCTTCTGGAAAACGGTACCAGTCCGCTTTACCTGATTGATGAACTTTACGGAATGGGTTCGTTGACGGTTTTTGCTGATACTGAAGGCATACCGCTCTTAAGCCGGATTGACCCCACAAAATGTTATCTGGCCTGGAGAATGATCCTGAAAACCGCTGTTGATGAAAATGAAATCAGGGATGTGTTTATTTTTGTTGAAGATGATTGCCTGCTGGATATCAGGAAAATAGATCAGGCCAATATCCCAAATGAAAAAGAAGCCATAATAGAATTGCTTCAAAACAAAGCTGATTTTTCTGAAGAAATTAAAGAAATGGTGAAAAGCGACCTTCAGCCGGAGAGTATAACTGAGCCGGTTTCACCACCCGAACGAATTGAAGATGCGCAAATTGCCGGAGTTTTTGGGCAAAATATCAGTACAATACGGGTTTCATCACAAAAGCTCGACCATTTAATGAATATTGTTTCTGAAATGGTTACCGTGCAGGCCCGCCTGGCCAATGCCGCGGAAATCCGCCAGGACAGTGAGTTTATCGCCCTGGCTGAAGGTATTCAGAAACTTACACGCCGTTTGCGTGAAAATGCTTTTGATATTTGCCTGGTGCCTTTCAATACGCTGCTTACACGATTTAAACGACTGGTACGCGACCTTTCCGTTTCACTTCATAAAGAAGTGAGCCTAATCACCGAAGGAACTGATACCGAGCTCGATAAGAATATAATTCAGGAGCTTGCAGATCCCATTATGCACATCATCCGCAACAGCATTGATCATGGTATTGAAAATGCGGATGACCGTATTGCTGCCGGAAAACCTGTTGCAGGACAGATTTTATTGAAATCTTGGTATTCGGGGACTTATGTTTATATTTCTGTTTCGGATGATGGACGTGGGCTGGATGCCGCTGCAATCAGGAAAAAGGCAGAAGAAAAGGGCATTATCGAGCCCGGCCAGCAACTGGCAGAAAAAGAGATATTTCAATTGATTTGCCAGCCCGGTTTTTCAACAGCTCAAAGCATTAGCGATGTATCGGGTCGTGGTGTGGGCATGGATGTAGTGATGCGCCGGCTGGAAGCCTTGCGCGGAACACTGGATATACATAGCGAAGCCGGCAAAGGTTCTGTTTTTACGCTTCGTTTGCCGCTGAGTTTGTCCATCCTGGATGGCCTTTTGGTAAAAGCGGCCGATAGTGATATTATTCTGCCCATCAGCATCATCGATCAGGTATTTCAGGCCAATGAGGCTCAATTCTCCGAATTTGCAAAAGGCTTGCTGGTTGTTGATGGCAAGCAACTGCCTTATGTAGATCTTACCGAGCTTTTTGAATCCGGCCAATCCATCAGAAATGATGAGCAATATATCATTACAATCCGGCATGAAGAACGTTTGCTGGCAATTAAAGTGGATCATGTTGTTGGTGAGCATCAGGCTGTTGTAAAGCCATTAGGAAAATATTTGCGCAAGCATGAAATCTTTTCCGGCGCCAGCATTCTGGGCGATGGGTCAGTTGCTTTGGTAATTGATATGGATAGTATAGTGAAAAAATATATTAACAAAGAAGATTAATTATGGAACAGAATTCAGGTTCTTTCCTTGTTTTTCAAATTCGGGATGAGCTGTTTGCCCTTGAAGTGCAAAGAGTATTGAAAATCCTCGAAATGCAAAAACTTACCAATATTCCGCAAGCGCCCGATTTTATTAAAGGAGTCGTAAACCATCAGGGAAATGTGCTGCCGGTTGTAAGTACGCGCCTGAAATTTGGCTTGCCCGAAGTAGATTATACACGCGATACCTGCATCATTGTTGCGGAAATCCGTCAAAATGAGGACATCGTAGAGCTCGGATTAATCGTTGATAAGGTTTTGCAGGTAAACCGTTTTGAAAATCAACAAATTACAGAATTTCCCGATTTGGGTCGAAAGTTTAATTCCGAACTGATCCGGGGCGTTTTCCGTCGCGAAAGCGATTTTGTGATGGTTTTGGATGCCGACCGCCTTTTTAGCGGCGATGATCAGTTGTTTTTAATGAAAATAGAAAAATAAAAATATACTCATATGAGATTCAAAGATTTAAAAATCAGGTATAAGTTTATCATGTCCTTTGGTATTGCTCTGGGTATGATAATGGTTCTGGCAGCAGGTTCTATCCTGGGGATTTCCCGTTTGCTTGGATCTTCGGAAGAAGTTATTGAAGCCAACGCCATGAAAGCGGATTTTGCCGAAAAGCAGGATTTTCACCTTCTGTGGGCATTGAAATTGTCAAGAGCAATACTCGAGCGTGATGGCAATGTAGATATTTCAACGGATGGAAGTGTGTGTAATTTCGGCAAATGGTATGTCAGCACCGAACGGACCAAAGTTGAATCGGCTGTTCCGGAATTGCGTGTTTATCTCCGTGATATTGAAGACCCGCACCTAAAACTACATGCCACAGCAGGAAAAATTAAAAATCTTCTGGCCACAGGAACAGAAGAGGATTATAAAAAAGCTGTGGAGATCTATCAAACCGAAACGGTGCCTTTATTAAACCGGACGGTTTCCCTTTTTCAGGATATGATGCATATTGTGGATGATCAAATGCTATCCGATAAAGGCTTGGTAGATATGGCGAAAGACATTGAATTGGGTGTTTTTATTCTGGCATTGTTAACGGTGGTTTTTGGAGCTATGCTTGCTTTTATGATTGCACGTAATATAGCTGTAAGTATAAGAGGGATTTCAAAATATGTGCAAAGTGTTGGCCAGGGAAACCTGGATGCTGATTTTGATTTTGACCAAAAAGACGAAATGGGTCATTTAGTGATGTCGATTAAAAAGATGCTGAACCGTATGCGTGATGTTATGGCCAATGTAAGCAATGCTTCGCGCAATGTAACCGATGCCAGCATGCAGCTAAGCAATACCAGCCAGGATATCAGCCAGGGAGCTTCAGAGCAGGCTTCAAGTGTAGAAGAAGTTAGCTCATCCATTCAGGAGATGACGGCCAATATCCAGCAAAACACCGATAATGCAAAAGAAACGGAACGCATTGCAGGCAAAGCAGCGGCAGATATCGAGCAGGGAGCCCATAAAGTGAACTCCAGTATGGAAGCGATGAAAACCATTGCAGAAAAAATTTCCATCATCGGCGATATTGCATTCCAAACCAACATTTTAGCACTCAATGCAGCGGTTGAAGCAGCACGTGCCGGCGAACACGGAAAAGGCTTTGGCGTAGTTGCCGCAGAAGTAGGTAAGCTTGCCGAACGGAGCAAAGCCGCCGCCGCTGAAATTGATGAAATCTCCAAAAAAAGTGTTTCGGTTGCTGAAGAAGCCGCTGAACTCATGAAAACAATTGTTCCCGATATTCAGCAAACATCGCACCTGGTGCAGGAGATTGCAGCCGCTAGTATGGAACAAAATGCCGGTGCAGAGCAAATTAACAATGCCGTGCAGCAATTAAATGAAGTAACACAGCAGAATGCTGCCGCATCGGAAGAAATGGCCACAAGTGCCGAAGAACTCAGCTCGCAGGCTGATCAATTGCTCGAAGTTATTTCTTTCTTTAAAAGCAGCAAAATGAACTACCAGCGGATGAGTGTGCAGCAGCCGAAACAAAAACAAATGTTTGGCGCCACAGGGCAAAAGAGCTATAAAAAGCCTTACGGAGGTGTAAGTATTAATCTCGGAGACGCTACGGACAGTGAATTTGAACGTTTTTAAATAAATTGAGTCATCGAAGGGCAGTTTTTTGAATATCAAAGTATGACGGAGCAGGAGTTTCTCCGCTTGAGCACCTTTATTGAGGGCCGGTTTGGTATTAAACTGCCGGCCCAAAAGAAAACCCTGCTTCAGGCACGCCTGCGCAAGCGGCTCAAAGCGCTTTCTTTGCCTTCTTATGCAGAATATATCAAATACCTTTTCAGTAAAGAAGGGCTGGAAACAGAGCTGGAAGAACTTATTGATGTGGTTTCGACCAATAAAACGGATTTTTTCCGCGAGAAAAGGCATTTCGATTTGCTGAAATCAGAGTTTATTGCTGAAATTTTAAAACAAAAAAGGAGCGGGCAAAGCCTTAAAGTTTGGAGCGCAGGATGTTCTACAGGCGAAGAACCCTGGAGCCTGGCGATGCTGCTGGCAGATGTTTTGGCAAACTCCTGGCCGCCATCATTTACAATTGATGCCACAGATGTGGCGCATACTGTGCTCGAAACTGCAGCAAATGCGGTTTATTCCATGGATAAACTGAAGGATATCCCGGAAGCTTACCGAAAAGCTTTTCTCCTGAAATCGCGCGATTCTGCACGAAAGCTCTTTCGGATTGCACCGGAAATACGAAAAAAAGTGCGTTTCAAAAGCCTGAACCTGATGGATCCTTTTAAGCAGATGGAAAGTGATTACGATTTGATTTTTTGCAGGAATACCCTCATATATTTCGACCGGCCGGTACAAAAACAAATTGCCCTCAAGCTGATTTCCAGGCTCCGGCCGGGAGGCTATTTGTTTATCGGGCATTCGGAATCTTTTATCAATATGGATATCCCTGTGGAGCATGTTATGCCAACCATTTACCGAAAAAAAATGTAGCATTATGGATAAAAAAGATCAGGAAATACTGGATTATCTCCAAAAGAAGCTAAAAGAACAGGCGCTGTTACGCTCCGAAATTGCATCGCTTAATGCGGAGCTGGTCAGCATGAACGAACAATTGCGCCGGTCGGAGGCCATGAAAAGCCATTTTATCAGCAATATTACCAATGAGCTGGTAAACCCATTTGCATCCATTTTGGGATTGGCCGAGAATATGAAAAAACTGCATGATGATGAAGGCGCAATTGCACGAAAAATGGGCGAACTGGTCTATACAGAAGCGTTTTATCTGGATTTTCAGATGAATAATATCTTTGAAGCAGCCCGAATCGAGGCAGGCGAAACTGAATTGTCGGTAAGTACATGCAATATCGATGAAGTGATTAAAAGCCTGATCAACAGCCATCGCTTCGAGACAGATAAAAACAAGCTGGAGGTTAGCTATAAGCTGGTACAAAATGAATGGATGAACCGGGCTTTTGCCTTTCGTGCCGATAAAGAACGGCTGAAACTGATCATGGTCAACTTGTTTAGCAATGCCATAAAATATTCTCCCAACAATTCAAAGATTGAAATCATTCTTGAAATGGAGCAGGAGAGCCTGGTGTTTACAATATTGGATCATGGCAACGGCATCAGCCCAAAAAATCTCGAACAGATTTACCAACGCTTCCGGAAACTGGACGAAAGTATCAATAGTTTAAATACCGGCTCAGGACTTGGTTTGTCGGTAAGCAAAGCCCTTTGCGAATTGCTGGGCGGAAAACTGGAACTTGAGAGCGAGGAAGGTAAAGGCAGTGCTTTTACCATTCGGATTCCGGAACTGGAAGCAATGGATGAAGATGATGATGTTTTATTCAGCGACGAAGAATTGTTTTGAACGAAAAAGGAACCCGGACATATTATCTGAAGCCGGCTGAACTGAAGCTGGCCAAAAGCAATGAGCCCACCGAGGTTACTACGGTTTTGGGATCATGTGTTTCTGTTTGTTTTTACGATCCGGAGCAGCAGTTTGGGGCTATATGCCACTATATGTTGCCGCTGTGGAATGGCAAAGGGCTGCAATCGCCAAAATACGGGAATATTGCTGTAAAAAAATGTGTGGATTTTATGATCCGTAACGGCAGTAAACGCAGCAGCCTTCAGGCAAAAGTATTTGGCGGAGCCAGAATGATAAGCAGCCAACAGGATATTTTTCTTATTGGCGAAAGGAATATAGCTACAGCATATGAGGTCTTAAAACAGGAAAATATTTCGGTTTCTGCGGCTTCAACCGGTGGTAATTCGGGAAGAAAGATTATCTTTAATACCGAAACAGGGCTGGTGCGTATGAAATATATTCAGAAATCGCATTGAAATAGTTCAAAATCAATGATATATGATTAGGGATAAACTACGTGTACTTATTGTTGACGATTCCGCTTTGGTTCGTCAGTCGCTAAAAGAGATTTTGGAAAGTAATCCAATGATCGAAGTTATTGCAACAGCTTCAGATCCTTATCAGGCTGTAAAAATTATTCAGAATGAAGTCCCTGATGTCATCACCTTGGATATCGAAATGCCCCGCATGGACGGCCTTACTTTTTTGAAGCGGCTGATGAAACAACATCCCATTCCGGTTGTGATCATCTCGGGTTATGCTTCTGAAGGTTCGGTTGCAGCTATGAAGGCGCTTGAATTTGGTGCCATTGCCGTCATCCCAAAGCCAAAGCTTACTACAAAAGAGTTTTTTGAGGAGTCCAGCATCATGATTTGTGACACTGTAAAATCAGCTGCTATGGCAAGGCTCAGCACTTATATGAAAAACATCCAGCACAGTGTGGAACCCCGCCATAATGCCGATGTTGTTTTACCACGCTCTGCAGCGAAACCGGATATTATCGGTAAGCAGGACAAAGTAATTTTAATCGGTGCATCTACCGGAGGAACAGAAGCAATTGCACATATTCTTGATAACCTGCCTGCCGGCAGCCCGGGTGTAGTAATTGTACAGCATATGCCGGCCGATTTTACCCGATCATTTGCCGAAAGGCTCAACCGAAGCTCGGCGCTTGAAGTGAAAGAGGCTGAAAATAACGATAAGGTATTGCCCGGAAAAGCTCTGGTTGCTCCCGGTGGAAAGCACCTTATGCTAAGGCGTAGTGGCGGAAATTATTTTGTTCAGCTTAAAGAAGGCCCTTTAGTGAACCGGCACCGGCCTTCAGTAGATGTGCTCTTCCGCAGCGGAGCACGCTATGCAGGCCCCAATGCTTTGGCCGTTTTGCTTACCGGTATGGGTGATGACGGTGCACAGGGAATGCTCGAATTATTCGAAACCGGTGCGCATACCATTGCTCAGGACGAAGATAGCTGTGTTGTGTTCGGTATGCCAAAAGAAGCCATTAAAAAAAACGCAGTCCGGACAATATTGCCGCTTAATCAGATTGCGCCCTTTTTATCGAGAAAATTCTGATCATGAAAAACGAACCGGCAAAAATATTAATCATTGATGACCAGCAAAGTTCAGCGCTTTATATTGCTTCAATTTTGAAACAATGTAACTATGAAACCGTGGTGTGCCACAATGGAATAGATGCTTTGTCCCTTTTGAAGAAGCAAAAATTTGATCTGGTTTTGCTGGACATCGTCATGCCGGGCATGGATGGATACGAAACATGCAGGCAAATAAAAAAATTACCTGCAACAGACAGGCTTCCAATTGTATTTATTACCGTGAAAACAGATATAGAAAGCACGGTAAAGGGGTTTAAGGCCGGGGCAGTTGATTATATTTATAAACCGTTCAATAAAGCTGAACTTGAAGCCCGGGTGAGGTTGCAACTAAACCTGCTTGTAGCCCATGAGCAGTTGGTTCTCGAGCGGGGGAATGCCCTCAAAGCGGAACGTTTGAAATCTGCTTTTCTGGCCAATATATCCCATGAAATCAGAACACCAATGAACGCAATCATTGGGTTTACAGATTTATTGGGACAAAAGCAGCTTTCTGACGAGGAAAGAGATGGGTTTCTTTCTATAATCAGTCGAAGCGCACAACATCTGCTGCAGCTGGTAACTGATTTGGTAGATATATCAAAACTCGAATCGGGTGTATTGAGCATCAAAAAGGAAACCGTCGTCATTGGTGAACTGATGGACGAACTTTATGGGACCTATAAAGATGAGAGAGGTAAACTGGGCAGGCAACATGTGGATTTCGTTTATAAAGATTACGCAAAATTTTATGACCGTATATTAAAAGGGGACCGGCAGCGCATAAAGCAGGTCTTGGATAACCTGTTAAACAATGCGTTCAAATTTACCCTGGAAGGCGCGGTTGAATTAGGAATAGAATTTTTAAAAGATAACTATTTCAGGATTTTTATCCTGGATACAGGTGTTGGGATTCCTGATGATAAGCGGGAAGATATTTTTGAACGTTTTAACAGGCTGCATCATCCCGGTATAATCGATAGTTCGGGTGCGGGGCTGGGACTGACCATTAGCCAGAGCCTTTCAGAACTGATGCAGTGTGATTTATGGATTGAAAACAATCCCGAAGGAGGGAGTATTTTTTATTTTCAGCCCGATGAGCCCTTTCAATGGAGCGTAAGGCCTTATAAGTCAGATGTGAATCAGAGAGAATTAATGGAAGGCCAAAAGCAGGAATGGGAAGGGAAAACAATATTGCTTGCCGATGATGTGCCCAGCGTACATGAGTTTTTTAGCCAGGCTTTGAAAGATACGGGTTTACGGATTTTGCATGCGCATAATGGCAAAGAAGCCTTGATGATTTTTGGGGCAGAACCCGTTGATCTGGTTTTTATGGATTTGCAAATGCCTGAAATAGATGGTTATGAAGCCATGCGGAGAATGAAAAGAATCAACCCCAACTGTCCGCTGGTAACACTTACGGCACTGGCACTTGATGATGAACGCCAAACAGCCCGGGATGCCGGATGTGATGGCTTTTTGCTCAAGCCGGTCAATGTGAAAACAGTTCGGGATACACTTAGGAAATTTATCAATTGATATAATATGGAAAGCGGTAGAACAGCAAAGATACTGATCGTTGATGATGTGCAGAGCAATATTGATCTGATGCAGTCCATACTCGCTGAAGAAAAGCAGTATAAAACGGCTGCTGCGCGCAATGGGCGCTCAGCTTTATCCAAAGCAAGGGCGCATCCCTTTGATTTGATCCTGCTCGATGTGGTTATGCCCGATATTGATGGTTTTGAAGTGTGCAAACAGCTCAAAGCCAATCCAAAAACGGCGGAAATCCCCATCATTTTTATGACCAGCCAAACCGATCCCCAAAGTTTGGTGAAAGCATTTAATGCAGGCGCAGGGGATTATGTGCAAAAACCTTTTAACGAAGAAGAACTTAAAGCCCGTGTTCGGGTTCAGCTTGATTTGCGCTTTGCCCGGCAGGAACTGATCAAAGCCAAAGAAATGGCCGAATCTGCAGCCAGCGCCAAATCAATGTTCCTGGCCAATATGTCGCACGAAATCCGGACCCCGATGAACGGAATTGTGGGAATGGTCGAAATACTGAAACGAACACAATTAACAGAACAACAAAGGGAATATCTTGATATTGTGGATGTTTCGGGCGAAAACCTGCTTACGATTATTAATGATATCCTGGATTTCTCGAAAATTGAATCGGGTCAACTGGAGTTTGAAAGTATCCGTTTTGAATTGCGCAAAGAAATCGACAATGTGATTAAAATATTGTCTTTCAAAGCAAAGGATAAAGGCTTGTATCTGCGTGTCAACATTGCTGAAGATATTCCCGAGCATGTTGTAGGGGATCCAACCCGTTTGAAACAAATATTAATTAATCTGCTCAATAATGCCCTGAAGTTTACCCATGAAGGTGGCGTGGAGCTGAGAGCGCGTATTGATAATAAATCAGATGGAAAGGCGCAGCTTTATTTTGCTGTTGTGGACACGGGCATCGGTATTTCGGAAGAGGGTAAGAAAAAACTGTTCCGTTCGTTTTCTCAAACCGATTCATCTACGACCCGAAAATATGGTGGAACCGGTTTGGGGCTGGCCATATGCAAAAGCCTTGTTAAAATGATGCATGGCGAAATTGGGGTAAACAGCAGCCCGGGAAATGGATCGGAGTTTTGGTTTACCGCAAACTTTGAAATGGCGGTTGCCAAGGCAGGAGATGCTTCACGCAGGGACAACCGAAAAACCACAATGAAGAAAATGACTTTGTTGCTTGCAGAAGATAATTCCATCAACCAAAAAGTTGCTATACACCACCTAAATAAGTTGGGCCATGAAGTGTTCGTGGCCGAGAATGGCAAAATTGCCGTTGAAAAATATTTTGAAGGAAAATTTGATGCCATTTTTATGGATGTTCAAATGCCGGAAATGGATGGTGTGGAAGCAACAAAACTGATCCGCAGGCTTGAAAATGAGAAGGATGTAAAAACTTCTGTGCCCATTATTGCCATGACGGCCAATACGATGAAAGGCGACAAAGAAAAATTTCTTGCAGCCGGTATGACCGATTATATCGCAAAGCCCTTTAAACAACTGGAGCTTTTCGAGGTTTTGAAAAAATATGCCCCGGCTGATTAACACTGATGAATCCTATGAACGAAGAATTTAAATATAATTGGAGTGGAAAATCCATTCTTATTGTGGAGGATACCATAACCAGTAACCTGTATTTTAAAATGGCATTGCGCGATTCCGGCGCACAGCTTTTTTGGGCCGAAAACGGGCAGCTTGGAGTCGATCTGGTAACGCAGCATCCGGAAATTGATCTCGTATTGATGGATCTGGATATGCCCGTGATGAATGGATACGAAGCCACAATGCGCATTAAAGAAATCCGACCCGATTTGCCCATTGTCGTGCAAACAGCCTATATCCTTTCCGGTGAAGAAGAACTTGCTTTTGAAGCGGGATGCGATGCCTTTTTGTCCAAACCCTTGCGCCTGGATGACCTGATTGATAAAATTGAGTCGTTTTTTTCCTGACCTGATTAGTCTTTACGATTTTGCTATAGGCAGATAAAAATTGAAGGTGCTTCCTTCTCCTTCGGTGCTGTTAAAATCGATTCTGCCATTCATTATTTCAACAAATTCCTTGCTCATAATCAAACCAAGGCCGGTACCTTTTTCTTTTTCCGTGCCCAGTGTTTTAAAAGGGTTCTTGATGCTGAAAAGGTCTTCTTGTTTTTCTTTCGGAATCCCAATACCGTTGTCTTTTATACTGACTTTTATAAAATCACCGGATTTTTCGCAATTCACTTCAATTTCCCCTTTTTTTGGTGAGAATTTAATAGAGTTGTTGATAAGATTGATGAATAAATTTTGCGTCATATGCCAGTCGGCAAAAGCAATGTGTTCTCCCTTTTCTGTTTTAAGGTTTATTTCCTGATTCTTTAGCAGGGCTCTTCCGTTAAGTATTTTTATTGCGGTTGCAGCTATTTCATGCAAATCAATGTTTTTTGGTTGATTTTCGATGAGCCCCCTTTGCGACCGTGCCCACTCCAAAAGGTTTTCCAAAAGGTCAAAGGTGTTTTTGCTTGCAGATTTCAATTCACGGATGATGTCTTTTTTTTCCTCCTCCGTGAAGTCATCAAATTCACGGTCGAGTAAATCAAGATAACCGTTCAGCACGTTGAATGGGCTTCGCAAATCATGCGCAATAATGGAGAAAAACTTATCCTTGGTACTATTGAGTTCTTCCAGTTTAATTTTCTGTTCCCTGAGTTTTTTATTGTTATCCTGAAGGTTTTTATTGAGCTGCCTGAGTTTTTTTCGGTGCGTTTGAATCACAACCAAAAATGCCATAAGTAAAAGGCTTACCAGTCCGGTAAGCAGTACCACAAAATTCTGGTTTCTGATAATCCTTTCGTTCAGGCTTTTTTGTTTTAACAAACCATCACGCTCCGATGCCAGTAGATTGGTTTCATGGGCAATGCTCAGCTCGTTCACTTTATCATACATCCGCCTGTCGAAAAGACTGTCTTTCAGGCGGATAATCTCATTTTGGTGGCCAATGGCGTCTAAATAATTTCCCTGAACAGAATCCAGATAAAACAATGTGCGCTGGGCAATTTCTTCAAAATCCATGCTTCCGCTCAGGCGTGCTGCAGCAATTCCTTTTTGCAGGTAATCTTCAGCTTCTTTATAGCGCTCCAATAATGAATTAATATAGCCTATATTTATTTGAACCGCAGCCCTTTCCATATGGAGAAAATCTAATTCGGGTGTGTTTTCTGCCTTTTTGTAGTAAAACAGTGCGCTGTCCCTTTGGCTTATTTCTTCAAAAACATTGCCCAAATTTATCATGGCTCCTATACTGGGTTTCCCGGATTCTTCCGACTGAATCACAGCCCGGCGGCCATAATAAATTGCTGAATCCGTATTGAAGAACCGTTTTAAGTAAAGATTCGATAGATTAGAGTAAATGGATATTTTTTGTTGATCTGTGTTAGTTGATAAATCATTGTTTTCCAGGGCTTTAAAGAAGTAATCCCGCGATAGTTCTTTCTTGTTCATCATCAGATAAATAATGCCAATCTGGTTATAAACTTCGGGAAGGAGCGGGTTTTTTGTATCCGGACCAATGAAATTGGATATTTCCAAAATCGAACTGAGTGCCTGGTCATGCTTCTGGCTGCGCCTTTGTGCTCCACTGAGGATGAGCAGGATGTTCGTAAATAAACTGCTGTCGCCGGCGTTCAGGGCATATTCTTTTTCTTTTTGTAAAATCGGTATGGCCTGGTCAACCAGTCCCATACGTTCATAAACCCGGCCGATCAGGAGTGCATTTTTGTGTGTTAATAAGCCGCTGCCTAAGCTGTCATTCAAATGCTGCACGATTCGGAAGTGCCTTAGTGCTTTATCGAATTCCTGATTATTAAATAATAGCCGCCCCTGAAGATAATGCGATTTTATGATACAGCTGCTGCATTTCAGTTCGCTGCTCCGTTTTTCAAGCCCTTGGATCAAGCTGTCGCTAAGCTCCAAATCGCCCTTTATTAAACTGTCAAGGGTTAGGTTCAGCTCTTCAATTGTAAGATGTGATGTTTTTGCTGATGGCGTGCTTCCGAAAGAAGGTTTAAGGAAGCAAATGCCGCAGATGATCATCGCCAGGGTTGTTAAGGTTTTCCTGTTTTGCATGCCTAAAGATAGGTATAATCATTGAGATAGTGCGGATTTCGGGCAAAACAAAAAAAGCCCCTTTGAAAGGAGCTTTTTAAAACAAACCACTAATCACTTAAGCGATGCTAATCTCGCGGCTAAGCTTACTCTTGTCTTCTGCTTTTTTCGGCAGGCCAACTTTCAGGATGCCATTTATGTATTCGGCAGAAATTTTTTCCTGATCGATGGTTTTCGGCAGTGTATAACTGCGGCTGAACGAGCCATAAACAAATTCCCGGCGTGTGTAATTACGCTCGTCGTTTTTGGTGGTTTCTTTCTCGCTGGAAATGGTCAGCACATCTTTTTCAATTTTAATTCCGAAATCTTCCTTGTTCATTCCGGGAATGGCCAGCTCCAGTTCAAAACCGTTTTCGCTTTCGCTGATATTGGTTGCCGGTGCACATTCATACCTTTTGTGGTTCAGGTTTTCGCCTTCGTTAGCATTGAAAAATGCATCAAACATGTCTGAAAAATTAGGGTGGTTACGCCATTTTACGATTGTCATTTTTATGTCCTCCTTTAATTTTTTTGTTTTTGAATTTAATTGCGTTTTCTATCTCACCACCGGTCAATTTGTGTGCCAATTGGATCATTTCAATACATCAAGACATTTTGACACGCATGGGTAATTTTTAATGACAAACTGGCTTATTTTGTTTGGGTGTGCAATCATGTTGCGCCTAAAGAACACTTCTCCGGCTTATTGGGATTTTTATACAAACACCTTATTTACATGCTCTTGCTAATCAAGGCGACCTTCAGGTTCCTCCAATTGAAGAAATTGAATATTCGAAAACAGGCAAAGATATCAAAAGCCTGTACCATCAAAAAACAATAAAGGTTTTGGAAAAGCCAATGCTGAGCCGTCAACAGAAATCAATTCCACTATATCCAGCCCCGCAACTTATAATAGCCCAAAGCCATCATCTCCCTGGCGACCATAATTTCATATTTTAGGTGGCTCCAGACCTGATAACGGAGCGAAATGCTGCC
This sequence comes from Bacteroidales bacterium, assembly GCA_963662905.2. Taxonomy (GTDB): domain Bacteria; phylum Bacteroidota; class Bacteroidia; order Bacteroidales; family WRLA01. The sequence goes on from CAXXFD010000001.1 coordinate 949,058, forward strand.
GCCAACATCAGGCAGAAGAAGTTTGTCTTCGCCCAGTTCATCATCATCAAAAGTGAGATCGGCTTCAATATCGGTTTCGAAGGCAGGCAATGCACTTACTTTTTCGAATCCGGTTTTTTGGAAACAGAGCACCGATCTGCGCATATGCTCCGGTGAGGTAACAAGCATCACATTTTGGTGCAAAGGCAATATTTCAGCACAATTAAGCGCCTGTGCACGTGTATTTGTGCCCGATGCTTCAAAAACCAACAGGCTGTCGGGAATACCACGCAAAACCAGTTCTTTTTTCATCAGGCGGGGCGTACTGCTTTGATCGAGCGTATCGCCGGGCATGGCCACAATTACTTTGGTTCCGGGAAAGCTGTGGTAGGCTTTGGCCGTAAACCAGCAGCGCATCAGGTTCGATTTTCCGGGCATACCGCTGCCCCCCAGCATTACGATGCTTTCGGGAGGGGATTTCAGCTCGGATTTGCTTGTTCCCAGCCAGTAATAAGCCCAAAAAGGGGCTGTTGTGAAAGACAGGATCAGGCTCAAAAGAAAAATACTGCCAAAAAATATCAGCAGGTATTTAAAAAATGCCAGAAAGCGGGAAATATATTTTTTTGTCATTTACTGTGAAAATGAGCTTCTTTATTTGCTCATCGCATCCACCTGCTTCAATGCGTATGCATAAGCGCCAATCGAAACAGCCCTTGAGGTGCCCAAACGGCTCACACCAATGCCAATCCGTTTCAGCGGATCGTACATGATTTTGCGGTCGGAATAAGGCACTTTTATTTCCTTTGGATTTCCTTTAATGAACAGCTCATGGCTCTTCGGGTCTTCCAGGTTAAATGCTTTTACTTCCATGCGTTCCACTTTGCCGTTGTCGTGCGTTTCAAAATAGCGGTTCATTTCCGCAACGAGATAGTCCAGAAAAACGGAATGCGCTCCGGAGAGCCCTCCGCCGAGTACCACCAGCCCATCCACCAGCGAAACCGCATCGGCCAGCGCATTTCCGGCCACAACGGCAAATTCCCTGAAAGCATTTTGTGCGGCTTTATGGCACTTATGCCCTTCGTTTTGTGCAATTTTAAAAATTTCGAAGGGATCGGGGCATTGCTCAAATTCCAGATTGGCTTCGCGTGCAAAAACACGGCGCAATCCGCGGATGCTGATATGCTCTTCTGCGCTGAAACGTTTGTCGAGGCTGTTTCCAAAGCGGTTTATTTCACCCTGAGCAGAATTATCTCCGGTGAAAATTTCATTATGGCTAACGATACCGCCGCCAAAACCGGTTCCAAAAGTTGCCCCAAAAAGGTTTTTATATTGTTTCGGGCTGTCTGATTTTTTTAACTGCGCATTGATCTCGGGCAGGAGGCCGGCAATGGCTTCACCATATGCAAAAAGATCGCCATCATTATTGATAAAAACCGGAAGGCCGAAAATATCCTCGAGCATCGGCCCCAAAGCCACACCGCCACGAAATGCGGGCAGGTTTTCCAAATCGCCGATAATGCCTTTTTCGTAATTGGCCGGCCCGGGAAAACTAAAGGAAATGGCAACCGGTTCTTCGCCTAATTGTTCTTTACTTTGTTTAAAACCATTGATAATCTTTTGCAAAACCTCATCAATATCTTCGCCTTTTGCCGACATTGTAATGGGTTGGATAACTTCCTCACCTGCCTTAATGGCGGAAAAAACAAAATTGGTTCCTCCGGCATCAAGTGTCAATACGCTTCTCTGGTCATCTTTGTACATAATCCTGTCCTTCATTTCATTTTCTGGCTACAAAAAAACGAAGAAATATCATTAATTTATAATTTAGCCGACTGAAAAATTGAAAATCATTAATTTAAAATCACACTAAGCTATTAATTCGTATGAAAAAGACTGTCACGAAACTGCTTTTTACATTGCTGACTGTACTGGCTTTCAGTTTGAAAGCTAGTTTTGCCACCACACCTCCCGATGAAGGCATGTGGCTTCCTATGTTTGTTGAGCGCCTCAACTATACCGATATGCAAAAAATGGGCCTTCAGCTTACACCCGAAGAGCTCTATAGCATCAATCATTCCAGCCTGAAAGACGCTATTGTTGGTTTGGCTGAGGGCAGTGCCCCTCGCGGATATTTCTGTACCGGAGAAATTGTTTCTTCCAAAGGCTTGATTTTCACCAACCACCACTGTGGTTATGGTTCTATTCAGGAACATAGCTCCGTAGAACACGATTATCTTACCGAAGGTTTCTGGGCCTACAGCCACGAAGAAGAGCTGCCAAACCCCGGCCTGACCGCTTCAACTTTGGTCCGTATGGAAGATGTAACAGACACCATTTTTTCTGCACTGAATGATGACATGACAGAAGACGAGCGCAGTGAAAAAATTCAGGAAATTTCTAAAGGCATCGAAGAAAAAGCTGCTGAGGACGGAAAGTATAACCCGATCGTAAAAAGCTTTTTCGATGGAAATGAATTTTACCTTTTTGTTTATCAAACTTTTAAAGATGTTCGCCTTGTAGGTGCCCCTCCATCTTCTATCGGAAAATACGGTGGCGATACAGATAACTGGATGTGGCCACGCCATACCGGCGATTTCAGTATTTTCCGCGTTTATGCCGACAAAGACGGAAATCCTGCTGAATATTCAGAAGATAATGTGCCGCTCAAGCCAAAGCACCACCTCCCGGTTTCGATTAAAGGTGTTGAAAAAGATGATTTCGCGATGATCTGGGGTTTCCCCGGAGGAACAGACCGCTACCTCACTTCCTTTGGAGTGGAATATGCCATCGAAAAAAATAACCCAACCGTGGTTGATATCCGTGATAAAAAACTTGAAATCATGCGCGAAGACATGAATGCCGATAAAGCCATCAAAATCATGTATTCTTCAAAATATGCAAGTACCGCCAATTACTGGAAATATTTTATCGGCCAAACTAAAGGACTGAAACGCCTGAAGGTTTTTGAAAAGAAACAAGCCATCGAAAAGGAATTCACGGATTGGGTGAAAAAAGATGCCGAACGCGAAAAGAAATATGGCAATGCCCTGAACCTCATTAAAGAAGGTTACGAAAAAATGGAAAAATATGCTATGGTTTCCACCTATCTGAACGAAGCCGTTTTCCAGGGACCGGAAATTATTTATTACAGCTTTGGAGCGTTCAGCCTTTATTCGCAACTGAAAATGCAGGATAAAGCAAAAGGCAAAGAGAAAAAAGCATATGATGAAGATATTCAGGCTGCTGCAAAACAATTGATCGAAGAAGCTCCTGAGCACTTTAAAAACTTTAACCTGCCTACAGACCGCAAACTTTTTGCTGCGCTTCTGGAAATGTACTATACCGAAGTCCCAAAAGACCAGCAGTCTGAGATTTTCAGGAAGTTTGAAAAGAAATTTAAAGGTGATTTCAACAAATGGGCTGATTATGTTTATGAAAAATCAGCATTTGCCAGCGAAGCAAACCTGAAAAAATTCGTTGAAAAACCATCACTGAAGATGATGGAAAAAGATCCTGCTTTCGAAATTGCACTCAGCATGGTTTCCAGTATCCGCAAGGTATATCAGGAAGTTGGTGAGATTGAAAGCAATTACATTGGCAAAGGAAACCGCCTTTTTGTTGCCGGCCTTATGGAAATGAACCCGGATAAAAAATATTATCCCAATGCAAACTCTACTTTGCGCATGACTTACGGTAAAGTACTGGATTATTATCCTGCCGATGCGGTTCATTATGATTTTATAACCACACTTTCGGGCGTTATGGAAAAAGAAGATCCGGATAATATGGAATTCGTGGTTCATGAAAAACTGAAAGAACTCTGGACAAGCAAGGACTTTGGCCGTTACGGATCCAAAATCAATGGTAAAGACGAAATTGTTACCTGTTTCCTCTCTACCAACGACATCACCGGTGGCAACTCGGGCAGCCCTGTAATGAATGCCAATGGCGAACTGATCGGTATTGCTTTTGATGGAAACTGGGAAGCCATGAGCGGCGATATCGCCTTTGAAACAGAACTGCAACGTACCATCAACGTGGATGTGCGCTACGTTCTTTTCATCATCGATAAATTTGCCGGAGCGCAAAACCTTATTGATGAGCTTGATATTGTAGAATAAAATACATCAGCGATAATACAAAAACGCCGGATCAGAAGTCCGGCTTTTTTTATGTTGTTTTCTTCAAAAATTGGCATGAAGCTTGTATATTTGGCGTAGCCTAAATTCTGAAATTTAAACCTTGAAAAAATATACGTATGAAACGTTTACTGAACTTTGGTATGATCATCATGGCTATTGCCCTGATCACGGCATGCAACCCACGAAAAGTAACGCGCGTAAGCGAAGACACCACTATTGATCTCAGCGGACGATGGAACGATGTGGATTCGCGCGAAACAGCACAGAAAATGATTGCACAAGCTTTGGGTGGCGATTGGTTAATTGATTTTGACCGCCAGCATCCCGATAAAAAACCCGTGGTTATTGCCGGCTTTGTTAAAAACAAAACAAATGAGCACATTGATGCGGAAACATTTGTGAAAGACCTGGAAAGGGCATTCATTAAATCCAATCAGGTGCGCGTGGTGCAGGGCGGCCAGAAACGCGAAGAAATCCGTGGTGAACGTGCCGACCAGCAAGACTATTCATCACAGGAAACCATGAAAAAATGGGGGCGCGAAATTGGTGCCGACTTTATGCTTCAGGGCGATATCGCTCAAATTGTTGACAGCTACAAAGATGAAAAAGTAAACTTCTATCAGGTTAACCTGGAGCTTACCAATATTGAAACCAACGAAATTGTTTGGATTGGCGAAAGCAAAATCAAGAAATACATCAATAAATAGTTTTTAGCATTAGCGGGAAAACAGTTTACATATCAGCACTGTTTTCCCGCCTTTTTTCATGTCATCATCCTAAAAGCACCCGCAAATGCGTAAATTCATTAGCCTGATTTTTATTGCAACTCTGTTCTCCGGTTGCGCTACTTATTACCAAAAAAACCAGAAATTTCAGGAAATGGTGCAAAAAGGAGAACTTGAAAAAGCACAAAAGTATATTAGCCGCGACTCCACAAAAGCGGTTAAAGGAAAAGACCGAGTGCTGTATTTTTTTAAAGCCGGCTGGCTTGATTTTATGACAGAAGATTATCAAAAAAGCACGGACTGGTTTCAACAGGCAGATTTTTACATTGAAGATTATCAGAAAAATGTGGGCTCCGAAGCTTTGGCACTCATTACCAATCCAATGGTAAAACCCTATAAACCGGAGGATATTGAAAATGTGATGACCAATTATTATAAGGCAATGGACTTTATGATGATGGGCGAGCGTGATGCCGCCTTGGTGGAAGCACGGAAAATTACCCAAAAACTTTATGCTTTAAACGATAAATACAAGAAGTATAAAAATAAATATTCTGATGATGCTTTTGCTCATGTACTGATTGGTTTGTTATATGATGCTGATAACGATTATAACAATGCTTTTATCGCCTACCGCAATGCCGTGAAGGTATATGACAGCCTTTATGAACCTGTTTTTGGTATCAGCACACCCGAACAGCTCAAGCATGACCTGCTGCGCACTGCCTACTTAACGGGATTTCAGGATCAGGTCGGTTTTTATGAACGGAAATTTAATATGAAATACCATCATCAGAAAAATGATGGCGGCGCATTGGTGCTGTTCTGGGCGAATGGTTTTGGCCCGGTGAAAGGTGAATGGAGCATCAATTTTTCAGTAGTCAAAGGCAGTGGCGGCTGGGTTACTTTTGCCAATGATGAATATGACCTCAGCTTTCCGTTTTTCATAGGCGATTGGTCCTCAGGAAAGCAAAGCGAATTTTCAGACCTCAGCTTTTTGCGCGTAGCCTTCCCGAAATATCTGGAACGAAAACCTGTTTATCATAGCGCAATACTGAAAAACGGGGTCGAAAGCTATCCCCTCGAAATGGCAGAAAACATCAATGCCATCAGTTTTAAAACTTTAAACGACCGTATGTTGCGCGAAATGGGGAATTCATTGCTGCGTCTGGCCACAAAAAAAATCGTTGAGGGCGCCGTACGCGACCAGGATAAAAATATCGGCGCAATCGTAGGCATTATCAATGCCGTAACCGAAAAAGCCGACACCCGCAACTGGCAAACCCTGCCCTATTCCATCAGTTATACGCGCATCCAACTTTCTGAGGGAGCGCATCAGCTTCAATTGGAAACAAAATCCAAAACGCAAAGCAGCGAGCATCCGCTTAATGTTACCATTCAAAAAGGACAAACCCTTTTCCGCAGCTTCCGCAGTTTAGAAACTTATCCGGTTCAGGAAAACCTATAAAAAAAGGAGCGCAATGCACTCCTCAACCTTCTTAATATCAATCAAAATAGCTAATAGAAACTTCTTTAATGCCGGTAGTATATTTTGCTCACGATTTTCCATCCATCGCTGAATTTATAAAGTGACAAATAATCCGTGTAAATTTTCTTTTCGTTTTGATAAAGCTCAATCTTAGCACAGGCAGCACTTCCGGTGATATCAATATTCACAAACTCCACACTAACAAGTTTGTCTGCCGGTGGCGGGGCGGGATTTTGCTCCTTGGACTTTTCGGCATAGCCAATCCATTTATCAATGGGAAGCTTGGTCAGTTCATTGTTTTTTAATCCCAGAAGATTAAAATCAGGATGAAATCCGTCCTTTGTTTTCTGAAGGTCGCCTTTGTTCTGAAGCCCGTCAACATAGGCTTCCTGTATTACTTTTATAATCGCATCCTCATCACTTTCCTGAGCTGCAAGGAAAAAAGGAACAGTCAATAATGAGAAAAAAATAATGAACTTCTTCATAATGATATTTTATTTGGGGTTATGGTCTATGCTTCTCCGGAAAGTCAGCGGAATATTGTTTTCATTGGGCGCACCAACCTCCACAAGCTCCCAGTCTTTATCATATTCCTCAATTTTATGACGTAATACCGTCACCTTATCTTTTGGCGGCACACCGTTTCCCTCCCAGTCTATCAATTCTACACGGTATTGCAGGGTTTTTTTGCGCCCATCTATGCGAACATCAATTTCCACATTCTGTTCGGCATCTACATCGGGGATTAAAATCACAACTTCTCTCATATTCCAGGTTTTTTATTAAGTAGCTTAAAAAGTGTGCCAAACAATATATATTGTTGTTAATCAGCTTAATACAGATGTGCGCCCTTTTGCTTTCCGGTATTTATGTTCATTCAGGCACACGAATTGTCCGTTTGCGTACAGAAGCCATCAAAATACCCCTATCTTTTATTCCACAGCTTTACGCACCGCAGGGCAAACGCATCATAAATTAAGAACTTTCATGAGGTAATCATTATCCCATCCTGCCTTGAGCCGTTTGCCCTTAACACCTGATTTTAAGGTTTTTTCGTTTTTCAGTAAGTTAAGTGCTATTTTGCACAGAGTAGAGAAGTTTTGTGCTGAATTGCCTGATCTCTTGCGGCTTGCGTCTTCACCAAATGCAACATCCAAAGTCCAGTGCAAGCTGTTTTCAATAGACCAGTGAGACCTTATGTACTCCTGAAATGCTTTGGGCCCTGCCTTTAGGCTTGAGATGTAGTATCTTGTAGCTTTTTCTGTTGGTTTATCACTGTTCTTGAACTCACGAGTGCTATCTATCTTGATGATTGTCTTTAAGTTAGCCCATTTTTCACGGTTTTGCACGAAGCCCAAGTCACTTATTGTTCTGCAAACCCTTGTTTCGATCCTGCCATGATCTCCATAAACACTCGTGTCTTCAGCAATATTTTTTGCGACCTTAAACTCGTCTTCAATATCTTCAAACAATTGTTTTTGGTTTCTTTTGACGGCTAAAATATAATCAGCCTTTTTGTCAATAATATTTTCCGCTATTTCTTCTTGGCATCCCATAGCATCAATGGTAACAATTGCGTTTTCGAGCATCAATAATTTCAGCAATTTTGGGATTGCGGTAATTTCATTTGACTTTTCATCTGTCTTGACCTGTCCTAAAACCAGCTTGTTTTGGGCCGCCCAAGCACTTACCAAATGAATGGGAGACTTCTTGCCATGAGCCTTGGCCCCCCGTATTGTTTTGCCATCAATAGCAATTACTTGTCCATCAGCAAGCTTAACAAGGGAATTGACCCATTCTACAAATGCACTCTCAAACTGTTGATTATCAATAGCTGAGAACACTCTATTAAAAGTGTCGTGCGAAGGTATGCCATTTGGTAGTTCAAGCATGGTTTTCAGGAAACCTTCTTTTGCCCTGGCATAATCTTCCATATTGTTCCAGGTTTCTGCGCCACAGATGACTGAAATTACACCAATGAGAAGGATGTCGTTTAATTTGTGAAGCTTCGTTGTATCGCTTCTGGGGTCGTCTATTTGCTCAAATAAAGAGCTTAATGATTTAGTCATAAATTATTATAATAAAATTAGTAAATTGCTTACAATATACAACAATTTATTGACATAACAACAAGAAATTTTTAAAAAAAACTCTACAAGCTGTTTTTGAAGAAATCAGAAAGAAATCGGTTCATTTTAGATGCGTTTGCCCTGTTACGCACCGCAGCAAGAAGGTTCAAAACAAAAATATACTTGCTTATGAAGATTTTTTATATAAATTTGTTTAGCAATTTACTGCAGAAAATCTATGAATCATTTTTGTAAAACCTTCTTTTTTATACGGATTTATATAGGTATATTATTGCATATAAATGAATTAAATCTAAAATGACATTTAAAATCAAAACTAAATATCATGAAAAATAATTCTTCCTTTAAGGCATTGGGTATAATTACCATCATAATTGTTTATGCTATAATGTACACCTCATGTATGAACACAAATACAACATCAAACCCAACAGAATTGGAAAAACTCTCAGGAAAAGAACTGGGCATTCCGCAAAAACTGCCAGCCTTTGATCCACAATCGGATGTTCCGGCTGCACCTGATTACTCAAAAGCTGAGAGCTGGCTTCCTTTGCCGGATTTCTACAGTACGGAAAAACAGCCGGTTGATGTATTTTGGGTTTACCCTACTATCCTGTCAGATGATTCTACATACCTGATGGACACAAAAGATCCTGCTTTACGTGCAGAAGCAAACTGGACACTGGTTTCGCAGGCGAGTGTTTTTGATGGGCTGGCCAATGTTTATGCGCCCTACTACCGCCAAAACAATGTGAAAATCAACCCGATTATGCTCACCGACGCACGCCCGATTTTCAATTTGGGGCAAAATGACCTCATCCGTGCTTTTGAATTTTTCCTGGAGCACTTTAATAAAGGCGAGCGTCCTATTATTCTGGCGGCACACAGTCAGGGCTCGGTGCGCACACTGGAGCTGGCAAAAGCCGGTGAGCTTCTTTGCGGTGATGCGGAATCCATCAAAAACATTATTGCTGCCTACATCATTGGCTACTCAATAACTCCCGAAGACCTGAAGGCGAACTCTTTAATCAAAATCAGTCAAAAGGCAGATGAAACATCTTGTTTTATCACTTATAACAGCATTTCCGATGAACCCGGAAAGGAAAAAAAAGGCCCGACAATTCGCGAAGGCTCTTTTGTTGTCAACCCGCTTTCGTGGAAAACCGATACTGTTTTTGCACCCGCTTCAGAGAATTTGGGCGCCGTTTTTTATCATAAGGAAAATCCCACGCAACCCACACCTTATCCGCATTTTGCCGCAGCACAGAAAAAAGGCAATGCCCTTGTGGTAACCGAAATTTCAAATCCTGATGAGCTTCCCGTTTCCAGTGTCACCTTCCCGAAAGGGATTTATCACATTTTTGATTATGCTATTTTTTATGACAACCTGAAGCAAAACGCAAAAACCCGAATAGATACTTATTTTAACCAACCTAAATAAACGCAAAATGATCAACAAAAAACGAAGTACACGAAAGACTATCCTTATGAGCGGACTGATATTACTGAGCCTCTCCCTTTTTACATTTCCCCTGACGGGATGTGGCGATGATGAAGAGGACGAACAACAGGAAGAAGATACCGGACTGAACTACAGTGAAGGAATTAACTGGCTTGCGCAGCCCGACATTACCAAATCCGTGGATGTTTTTTATGTGTATCCAACCGTAAGTTCCAACGAAAGCGGTGCCATGAACATTTATGACGATGCAGAACGCGCCCTTGCAGAAGGGATTTTCAAAGCACAGGCCAGCGTTTTTCAGGGCAGCGCCAATGTTTTTGCTCCTTTTTACAGACAGATGTCCACCAAAGTTAAAATGCCCGAAGGCGGACTGGCAACCGATACCAAAGAATTTAAACAAGGGGCCGTTGATGTGCAGGATGCCTTTGAATATTATATCACAAAAATAAATCCCGGCAGGCCATTCATTATTGCAGGCCACAGCCAGGGAACCATGGCCTTGATTGAGCTGATTAAAAATCGTTTTGGCAACGATCAGGCTTTACGCGACAGAATGGTAGCCGCCTATCTCATAGGTTATACGGTTACAGATTCCGACCTGCAACTGGCCGGGCTTGCCGCAGCGCAGGGAGCTGACGACATTGGCGTTGTTATTACCTATAACACACAGTCAACAACCTCCGAAGGCGGCCCGATGCTCATGTCCGGTGCACATTGCATCAACCCGCTCAACTGGAAAACGGATGATACGCCGGCAGATTCACTGCAAAACTTCGGCGCACGCTTTTATAATGATGAAACCGGGGAACTAATCCGCGAAATCCCGAATTATTGCGGTGCGCAGATCCAGCTTATACCTGAGGATAAAATAGCCCTGACAACAAATATTGTGGACACACTGGTAATCGGGCCATACAGTCCCGGTGTTTATCACCGTTTTGACTATGCTTTCTGGTACCGAAACCTGGAACTTAATGTTGCTACACGGATTGAAGCATATTTGAGCAAGAAATAATCAGGTTACAAATAACTCTTTAAGAGCATAGCAAATTTTTCTGCTGTGCTTTTTTTTTATTCAGGGAAAAACAGCTCAATTTCTTTTCTACCCCCATTTTGCGCATGGAAACCCGCCTGGCTTTTTTCGTATAAAGCTCCTGCAAATTTTCGGGCATTTACAGGGCAATACTCTATACAACGGGCACAGGAAATACAAAGTGCCGCCTCAGTAATTCTTGCATCTGTGTGATCAATGGCAGCCGTTGGGCATAAGCGGGCACATAATCCGCACTGTGTGCAACGATCTTCAGTTTCCGGGATAAAGGGCGCACGCCTGATTTCACCAAAAGGGATATTACCCGGCAAATTTATCTGATGGTGTTTATTTCCTTTTATCAATTTCAGGCTTTCTTCGCCAAAGATCCTCGCTTGCTTCAGGTCTGCTCTGTTGGGCCGGTTTGCTGCCACATCAGGGAAAATGGAATGTCGTGCAATAAAAGCAGCAGCGCTGATTTCAGCAAAACCGCTTTTCCTGCAAATTTGGCTCAGCTCCAGAAGCGTATCTTCCCAGGCACGGTTGCCATACACACAAGCCAGAATACAAGCAGCGCCATTTGCTTCTATTTCCGATAAATATTGCGCTGCCAAAACCGGTACACGGCCTGAATAGGAAGGGACGCCAACCACTGCAACATCAGCATCATCCAACAAAATATCTTCCTTCAGTCCCTGCGTAATATCATGGGCTGCAAAATCAACAGATACTCCTTCGGCAACTTTTTCCACAATTTTCTTCGTAGATCCTGCCGGACTAAAATAAATTGCATGAACTTTCATAGCGCATAAAATTCATTTGAAAAAAAAAGAGCTATCCCCAACGAACAGCTCTGTTTATTTTATTGGAAAAATGTTCTTATTTGATCAGGAAAGGGAACTTATTAAAATTCTTCAGGGCAATCCCCGTTCCGCGGGCTACAGCACGCAAAGGATCTTCGGCAACATGTACGGGAAGTTTAGTGCGCTGCGAAATCCGTTTGTCCAGGCCACGGAGCAATGCACCTCCGCCTGCAAGGTAAATACCTGTACGGTAGATATCTGCTGAAAGTTCCGGTGGCGTTTCTTCCAGTGCATGGATGACCGCCATTTCAATTTTGGAAATGGATTTATCGAGGCAATGTGCAATTTCGGCATAGTTTACGGTAACCTCTTTTGGGATGCCTGTAAGCATATCGCGGCCATGAACCGCATAATCCTGTGGCGGATTCTCCAAATCGGCTATCGCTGCGCCAACCTCAATTTTAATACGTTCGGAAGTGCGCTCACCAATATTGATGTTGTGCTGCTTTTTCATGTACTCCTCGATGTCGGCATTGAATTCATCTCCGGCAATACGGATAGATTCATTGTTTACGATACCACCAAGCGCAATTACAGCGATTTCGCTGGTGCCGCCCCCGATATCAATAATCATGTTTCCGGTTGGTTCGAGTACATCGATGCCAATTCCAATGGCAGCGGCCATAGGCTCATGAATCAGCTTCACTTCCTTGGCACCGGCCTGTTCTGCAGAATCTTTAACTGCACGTTCTTCCACTTCGGTAATGCCCGATGGGATACAAATTACCATTTTGAGTGAAGATGGAATTATAGATTTGTTGAGACCCAGACCCTTAATAAATTCGCGGAGCATATATTCCGATGATTGAAAATCGGCAATTACGCCATCACGCAAGGGGCGGATGGTTTTGATGTCTTCGTGCGTTTTTCCATGCATCATCATGGCGCGCTTGCCCACGGCCATAATTTTACCTGTACTTCGCTGAAGGGCAACAATGCTGGGCTCATCCACCACAACTTTGTCGTTATAGATTATGATCGTATTGGCTGTACCCAAATCGATCGCAATTTCTTTGGTTAAAAATGAAAATAATCCCATTTTGTTTTGCTTTAATGTTTAAAATGCCTGATACCTGTTAACACCATAGCCATTTGATTTTCATCGCAATAAGCAATGCTGTCTTTATCGCGGATGGAACCTCCGGGCTGAACAACCGCATTCACTCCGGCTTTATGGGCAATCTCCACCGAATCGGCAAAGGGGAAGAACGCATCGGAAGCCATGACCGCACCCTCAAGATTCAGCTCAAAGTTACGCGCTTTTTCAATAGCATGCTTCAAAGCATCCACTCTTGATGTTTGTCCGGTGCCGCTACCAATCAGTTGTTTGTTGTTAACCAGCACAATAGCATTGCTTTTTGTGTGTTTTACAATTTTATTGGCAAACAGAAGGTCGGCTGTTTGACGCTTATCCGGAGCTGTTTTTGTGGCTGTTTGCAGGTCTGCTTCGGTTTCCTGCTTCATATCTTTATCCTGGCAAAGCACTCCGTTCAAAACTTTTCGGTATTGCATGGGAGCAAAATCATAGGATTTCTTTTTCAGGATGATGCGGTTTTTCTTGCTTTTAAGAATTTCCAGTGCTTTTTCGTCATAATCCGGAGCCAGGATAATCTCAAAGAAAATTTTATCTACGGCTTCTGCCGTGGCTTCGTCGATTGCTTTGTTGGCGATAAGCACACCGCCATAAGCCGAGAGCGGATCTCCGGCCAGAGCAGCGTCCCATGCTTCTTTCAGGCTGGCACGGCTGGCCAATCCGCAGGCATTATTGTGTTTTAAAACCGCAAATGTGGGTTCTTCATCAAATTCATTGATCAGTGCAATGGCGGCATCAATATCAATGATGTTGTTATAACTGATTGCTTTGCCGTGCAACTGCTCAAAAACCTCTTCCAAATTGCCGTAAAAAACACCTTTCTGATGTGGGTTTTCGCCATAACGCAGCACATTGGCCTGATTGTGGCTTTCCCGGAAAGCAGGAATATTGCCGTCCTGGTTAAAATATCCAAAAATTGCGCTATCATAATGCGAAGAAACAGCAAAAGCTTTGGCGGCAAGTGCCTTGCGGTCTTCAATGCCGGTTTCACCTTTTTGGTCTTTCAGGATGCGGATCAATTCGTCGTATTCATTGGCAGAAGGCACAATGGCAACATCTTTAAAATTTTTGGCGGCTGCGCGGATGAGGCTGATCCCGCCAATATCAATTTTTTCGATGATCGCCTGCTCTTCGGCGCCCGATGCCAGTGTTTGCTCAAAAGGATAGAGATCAACAACAACCAGGTCAATTTCGGGAATTTGATATTCCTGCATTTCTTTTTGGTCGGATTCCAGTGCGCGACGGCCCAGGATTCCGCCAAAAACCTTTGGATGCAGCGTTTTCACACGTCCGCCGAGAATGGAAGGATAATCAGTAAGATCTTCTACTTTAAGTAGTTCAAGATTTTCAATATTGAGATTTTTGATATAGTCGTAGGTTCCTCCGGTAGAATACACCGTGGCATTAATGGCCGCCAGCTCCCGGCAAATTTCATCAATACGGTCTTTGTGAAACACCGAAATCAGAGCAGATTTAATTGTCTTTGTCATGAATAAAAATTTATTTTGTCCCGAATTATGCTAAATAAAATTTGGTTATGCAAATTACGCAAAACTAAATTCATAAGACAAGAATGCTGCGATGAAAATACGTTTTATATGGTAGATTCTGTTATTTTTGTGCAAGCGGAAGCAAAAGCATCCGGAAACCACAGCAAATATCGCCCAAATTATGAATGCTCAATCAAAAAAAATATTTCTCATCCTGAAACTGCTTCGGGAGAGTTATATATTTGCTATACAAGAAGTTATCGCGAATAAAGTACGTACAATTTTGTCCCTTTCGGGCATAACTATCGGCATTTTTTCTATTATATCGGTATTTACGGTTTTTGATTCCCTGGAGATTTATATCAAAGACAGCCTATCCAAATTAGGCAATGAAATGCTTTACGTTCAAAAATGGCCCTGGATTATGGGCGACAATTACCCTTGGTGGAAATTTGTTAACCGTCCTTATCCTACACAGGAAGAAGCAAAAAAAATTATGGAGCTTTCGCAAACCGCCCAGGCTGTGGCATTTATGGCGGGCACGGGTAGGACCTTATGGTATCAGGACAACAGTATTAAAAATGTTGCCGTTATGGCCGTGTCATACGAATATAGCGATGTGCGCAGCATTGATATTGAAAAAGGACGGTATTTCACACCCAACGAAGCCAAAAGCGGAAGCAATGTAACCATACTCGGTGCCGAAATATCCGAAAACCTTTTTGGCAAAGGCGTAAATCCGGTTGACAAAAACATAAAAATAGGCGGACTGTCCGCCAAAGTAATCGGTGTGCTCAAAAAAGAAGGGGAACTTTTGGGCGAAAATATGGACAAACAAATTTTGATCACAACCGGTTTTGGTGGGAATTTTATCAATTACCGCTACGATGGAACCATTATGGTTAGCCCAAAAGAAGGGATCCCGCAGCAGGAAATGAAAGATGAAATTACCGGCATCCTCCGCAATGTACGCCGCTTAAGCCCAAAAGAAGAAAATAATTTTGCCCTGAATGAAATTGGAATCATCACTCAGGGTTTTGAAGGATTTTTTGCCATTACCAATGCCATTGGTTGGTTTATTGGCGGCTTTTCACTACTTGTTGGCGGATTCGGTATAGCCAATATTATGTTTGTAAGCGTGAAAGAGCGCACAAACATCATCGGCATTCAAAAAGCTTTGGGCGCAAAAAGATATTTCATTTTGCTTCAGTTTTTGTTTGAAGCATTATTTTTGGCACTGATTGGCGGAATAATGGGACTATTGCTGATTTTCCTGATTACAACGGCAATACGGCTTGCCTTTGATTTTCCGCTGATACTTACATTATATAATGTTCTTTTGGGCGTGCTGGTTTCTTCTGCCATTGGGATTGTTTCGGGGATTATTCCTGCGTATATAGCATCAAGGCTCGACCCCGTGGAAGCAATTCGTTCAAATCAATAAACTGATAATTAATTATTTATAATATGTTTGGAAATATTCTTGAAAAAGCGCAGGAAGCGCAAAAGGAAATGAAAGAACGTCTGGGTCAGATCACGGTTACCGGTGATGCAGAAGGCGGAATGGTTACCGTAAATATGAGCGGAAACCGAAAAATCAAAGATATCCATATCGCCACCGAACTCCTCAACCCGGAGGATAAGGAAGGTTTGGAGGATCTGATTATCACGGCAGTACAAAGAGCCATTGATAAAGCCGATGCGCTGCATGCCGAAGAAATGAAAAAAACAGCCAAAGGCATTATGCCCAATATTCCCGGACTGTTTTAAAAGTGGGTGCAAAACTGTTGCAATTGAGTTGCCTGCATGTTTCAGAAGAGATGTGCAGGCTTCTTATTTCTTCTGCTGATGAAGAATGCAGCATTGAGTACCAATTCAAAAACAGGCAAATCCACCTGATGCAAAAAAATGCACTGGGATTATTTCTGGAACGCAATGCCGCTCAATTGCGCAAAGTACTCAGCAACCGCAAAAGCAAAGCCCTGAAAGAAGATTTCAACTTGAATTTTGTATTGCGCGATTTAAAAGACGTGCAGGCTTTCAATAATCCCGAAAACATTATTGTTTGGGACAATCGCGGGGGCGCTGCCATTATTTATCCTGTTTCTGAAGGTGATGCGGAATGCACCAGAATTTATACCGACGCCTGCTATCTGCCCGAAAGCGGTAAAGCCGGTATCGCCTTTATCATTCAATTAAAAGAAGGAGCACATCATTTTGCCAAACCCGTAGTGGCACATGAAAACTGTTTGAGCGAATTGCTGGCAGCCTTTCATGCGCTTGAAACCTGTGATAGCGAAAAAATCCGCATCATCAGCGACAGCGTTTATGTGCGCAAAGGGCTTACCGAATGGATCCCGAACTGGGAACTGAACAACTGGCTGACCGCCAATGGGAAACCGGCGCAAAACATAGCGGTTTGGAAAGCCTTTCAAAAAACAGCCGGACGGCGCTATATTGAGTTTCAGTGGTTGAAAGGACATAGCGGCCAGGCACAAAACCTGCTCTGCGATAAAATGGCTGATGAAGCTGCGCGGGATGGGAAAATCCTTGGTTTTAAATCTTAACCGCCGAGACGGAGAGACGCTAAGGTTCGCAGATTTTTTTGTATCAGATTTTGGGGCTTTTCTTTACGTTTCCCTGTCTCTTTGTGCCTCTCGGAAAAAAATCACCCCACAAAAAAACCACCCTTTTTCCTTGCTGCATTGGCCAAAGCATCCTTGCGCTCCAATTGTTGGTTTTCGTCTGCTTTTTCAAAAAGGGCTGTATTTTTTTCTGCCGTGCTCCACAATGGTTCAAAAGCTCCATCCCCGTATTTTTCCAAACATTTTGCTTTTAGCAAAATATCACTGATATTTCCCCGCAGCAGCTTTTCTTCTTCCGGATTTAATATGAGCCGGGCTTGTTTGGCGGTATGTTTAAAGGCTTCCTGATCCATATCAAACAATAATCCTTCCCAGCTCCTCGGCAATTGCTTTGCGGTATTCGTTGAGTAGGGTGATGTCTTTTAAAATCATAATCAATTCCTCATCGGACAAATTGCTGTTTCCTTTTAAAACGGCTTGCTTCTCCTGCAAACGGCTGTCGATCATTTTGAGCTTCAAGGCAAAAAGCGGGTGTATCACGGCATCTTTCAGGTTATTCTCCTCTGTAGCTGTTATAATGTTATGCTTTTCCTTCCATGATTTACTGATATCATACCGATCGCTGATAATATCAATTACATGGCTCTGGATTTCCGGCTTGCCAATATAATCTGAACTTTCAATATCCGTGAAATCCTTAAAAGAAAGAATTTTACCGGTTTGAAAAAACACCAGCATTTCATCAAAAATGCTTTGCAAAACAGGATTGCGAAAGCGGTACTGATCGTTGTTTATTTCAGTCATAATGAAAGGGGCCACTTTCACCGGAATCTCCAGCTTTTCTCCTTTATCATCTTCTGCATCCACCACAATTTCCTTATCACCATAAAGCAACATCATCCGGATAAGCGAGCGTTCATTGATTTCGGTATTATCAGGCTTAAGATCCACGGCCTGCGGCTGTGTTTGCTGCTGCGGCTGTTCAAATGCACTTTCCGGTGGCGGCTGACTGCCTTGTTTTTGCAGCTCTTTTTTAAATTTCCCACGGCGGATTTTCTGTAATTCCTGCATCAGGACATTTTCGTCCATATCGAGCAGCGTAGAACACTGCCGGACAAAAAGAGTGCGGCTGATCCCATCGGGAACCAGCGCTACGGATTCCACAACATCACGCATCATGGCAGCAAGCTTTACCGGATCATTGCCGGCATCTTCGCGGAGGATTTTCGTTTTAAAGGTGATGAAGTTGTCGCTGTTTTTCTCGATAAACGCACGTACCTCATCGGCGGTATGCTTTCGGGCAAAGGAATCCGGATCTTCGCCATCGGGGAAAAGCACGATTTTTACGTTCATGCCTTCGGCCAGGATCATATCAATGCCCCGGAAAGACGCCTTAATCCCTGCAGGATCGCCATCATAAAGGATGCAGATATTTTTGGTATAGCGCCTTATGAGCTTGATTTGGTTTGTTGTAAGCGAAGTGCCCGAAGAAGCCACTACATTCTCAATGCCGGCCTGGTGCAGGCTGATCACATCAGTATAACCTTCCACCAGCAGGCATTCTTCCTGTTTTACGATGGCAGAACGCGCCTGATAAATCCCGTAAAGGCTATCACTCTTGATGTAAATATCCGACTCAGGGCTATTGATGTATTTGGCCTTGCTTTTGGCCTGATCGAGTATGCGCCCACCAAAGGCGATGATGCGTCCTGAAAGGGAATAGACCGGGAAAATCACGCGTGCGCGGAAACGGTCGTAATGGCGGTTTTCCTTCACAATGGTTAGGCCGGCTTTCTCGAGAAAATCCAACTTTACGCCCTGATCCAATGCATGAGCTGTAAAAGAGTCCCAGTTTTCCGGGCTATAGCCCAGGCCAAATTTTTCGATGACCTCATTGCGGAAACCACGCTCCTTAAAATAGCTCAGGCCAATATTGCGGCCTTCGTCGGTATTGTGCAGTTGCTTGATAAAAAATTTCTTTGCCAGCTCAGTGACATGATAAAGGCTTTCGCGCTCGTTGGCCTGCTCGATTTGCTCGGGGCTTTGTGCTTCTTCCTGTATTTCGATATGGTATTTGGAAGCCAGGTAGCGCAATGCCTCCGGGAAAGTCATATGCTCGTGCTTCATCACAAAGCCCACTGAATTGCCCGATTCGCCACAGCCAAAGCATTTAAAAATATTACGTGCCGGATTGACATTGAAGGAAGGCGTTTTCTCATTATGGAACGGGCAAAGCCCAATCAGGTTGGTGCCGCGTTTGCGCAGTTGCACAAAATCGCCCACAACTTCCTCAATGCGTGCTGCATCAATAATTTTATCTACGGTTTCCTTTGGAATCAATGGCTGAAATTTTAAACAAAAATAGGGTTTTATTGGTATATGGCGTTGCCTCTGATTAAACCAATAAGCTCTACTCGAAACTTCCTGAACAAATTTAAAAAATACAATTTGAATTCTTTCCTGCGTTATTCGTGCGTTAAATTTAGGTCAGATGTGAGGCGTCAAAAGCCGAAGATATTTTGCCGATTTCAAGGCTTTAGCAACAAAGCAGATGGCCTGAAATTAGGCAATGCAAAATGCAAACACAATCAATTTTAGAACATAAAAATAATAAACACATTATTATTAGCTACTTCCAGTATTTTGTTTGCATTTTATGAAGGGCAGGCTATATACAATAATTGGAGAGGATAAGCCAGATACAAATTTTTTTGGCCTAATTAAGACCAATTCTTAATTTTATTTCCCCATTTAATATTTATTTTCGCCACATATTTTGTAATGGGTATGGAATATACACTACTGGATTTTTTGACCCTTGCCGGATCCCTGGGATTATTTCTTTTTGGGATGAAACTGATGAGCGAAGCCCTTCAGAAAGTTGCGGGGAAAAAGCTGCGTAATTTTCTGGCAGCCATGACTTCAAACCGTTTTACGGGTGTACTTACCGGTGTTCTGATCACGGCCATCATACAATCATCAAGCGCCACAACGGTTATGATTGTTAGCTTTGTTAATGCAGGGCTGCTTACCCTTGTTGAATCTGTTGGCGTTATTATGGGCGCCAATATCGGCACAACCGTTACCGCCTGGCTTATCAGCATACTTGGCTTTAAAGTTAAAATGAGCTTGCTGGCTTATCCGATTATTGGTATTGGTTTTCCATTTCTGTTTTCAAAGAAGACAAGCAACCAGTCATGGGGTCAGGTGCTTGTTGGGTTTGCGATATTGTTTATCGGCCTTGAAAACCTGAAAGACAGCGTTCCGAATATTGGTGAAAACCCCGAAATACTTGAGTTTCTGAAGAATTTCACAGGAATGGGCCTGGCTTCAAATCTTTTGTTTTTGCTGATCGGCACGGTTTTGACGGTAATCATACAATCATCCAGCGCCACTATGGCATTAACACTGGTTATGTGCAATAATGGCTGGATTGGTATTGAACCCGCTGCAGCCATGGTTCTGGGCGAAAATATCGGTACAACCATTACGGCAAATATTGCGGCAACGGTGGCTAATTCCACAGCCAAAAGGGCAGCACGTATTCATTTGCTTTTCAATGTAATCGGTGTAGTTTGGGTGCTCTCAATCATGTCGCTTTTCCTTGACGGGATTGTTGGAATAACTAAAAATATGACTGGAAAATCTGCATATACCTGTTTTGCTGCTGTTCCTATTGCCTTGTCGCTTTTTCATACCAGCTTCAATATCCTGAACGTAATCCTGCAAATCGGATTTGTGAAATACTTAGTTAAGCTGGTTGAAAAATTGGTTCCGATCAAAGATGAAGAGGAGGAATTTACACTGAAGCACATCAAGATAGGAATGCTCAACACCAGTGAGCTATCGCTGATACAAGCCAAAAAGGAAATCCAGGACTATGCCCGGCAAACCAAAAAACTCTTCAGCCGCCTGCAAAATATGCTTTACGAAAAAAAAGACCGCGCTTTCAACAAGCAGTTTGACAAAGTAGATAATGGTGAAAACAAAAGCGACGATATGGAAGTAGCCATTGCAAAATACCTCACAAAAGTTTCGGAAAGCGGCTTGAGCAAAGCATCATCAAAAAGGATCAGCTCCATGCTGAAAATTATTGATGAAATCGAAAGTATGGGCGACTCCTGCCTGAATATAGCACGGGCAATGCAGCGTGGACGGAAAAAGAATGAAAAAATAAGCCCGGAAATGAAAGAAAACATCGGAATAATGTTTCAACTCGTGGATGAGGCTTTTGAAATAATGATGGAAAACCTGGACGAACATCATTACAAAGTTACCAAAACGCGGGCTAAAAAGATTGAATCAAAAATTAACGATTACCGCAACAAACTTAGAAACCAGCATGTCCATGACATTGAAAACGACAAATATAACTACCGTGCCGGTACGCTTTACAAAGATATTTTCAGTGAATCGGAAAAACTAGCCGATCATATTTATGATGTTACAGTTTCTATTGTGGAATCGGTTGAGTAAACCCTCTGGTTCAAAAAAAATCCCCCAAAATTAAACTTTGGGGGATTTTTGTTTTTGCTAAAAACCAATCAAGCTTACTTCTTCTTCAGCTCCACGGTGAAGTGCCTCATAATTGGGGCTTCATAAGTGATTTCGTAGCCGCTGGTAATTTCATTTCTGCGGTCGTAAACATTTTTAAGCGCGGCAGCAATGACGTCCATATGGTTATTGGTATATACCCTGCGGGGAATTGCCAGGCGAAGCAGTTCCAGGTCAGGATAACGGTTTTCGCGGGTTTCCGGATCGCGGTCGGCAAGCAAAGTGCCTATTTCCACGCCGCGGATACCGGCTTCGATATATAATTCAATGGCAAGCGTTTGTGCCACATAATCTTCTTTGGGCAGTTGCGGAAGGACTTTCTTGGCATCAACAAAAACGGCATGGCCACCAATCGGGCGCTGCGTTGGGATGCCATATTCCTTTAATTTATCACCAAGATATTCCACTTGTTTGATGCGGGTTTCCAGATAATCAAATTCGGTTCCTTCATCAAGCCCCATGGCCAAAGCATTCATATCACGACCCGACATGCCACCGTAAGTGATATAGCCTTCGAACATAATATTGTACATAGACGCTTGCTTAAACAGGCTTTCTTCTTTAAAACCAATAAAACCGCCCATATTTACAATGGCATCTTTCTTGCTCGACATGGTAGCCAGATCGGCATATTTGTACATCTCTTTTACGATTTCCTTGATGCTCCAGTCTTTATAATCTTCTTCGCGCAGCTTGATGAAGTAGGCATTTTCAGCAAAACGGGCACTGTCAAAACAAATGCGTGTGCCGTATTTTTTAGCCAGTTCGTAAACCGCTTTGATGTTTTCCAATGAAACAGGCTGTCCGCCGGATGAATTGCAGGTAACCGTAACAATCACCATTGGGATTTTTTCAATGGGATGGCTTTTGAGCACATCTTCCAATTTTTCAAGATTGATGTTTCCCTTAAAAGGATGATCCATTTCGGTATGGAAAGCTTCGTCGATGGTGCAATCCACAGCCTTTGCCTTACGGAATTCGATATGGCCTTTAGTGGTATCGAAGTGGGAATTGCCGGGGATGATATCGCCTTCTTTGATCAACAAGGAGAAAAGTACATTTTCGGCAGCACGCCCCTGATGTGTTGGCAGGAAATAATCGAAGCCCAGAATGTTTTTCAGGGCGTTCTTCATTTTATAATAAGAAGAAGCACCGGCATAGCTTTCGTCGCCCAGCATCAGCTCCGACCACTGGCGGTCGCTCATGGCACCTGTACCGCTATCGGTCAGCAGGTCGATAAAAACCTGATCGCTTTTGAGGTTAAACAAATTATACTTTGCTTCTTTGATCCATTGGATACGTTCTTCGCGTGTAGAGCGACGGATGGGCTCTACCATTTTAATTTTATATGATTCTGCAAATGGAATTTCCATAATACCTTGATTTTAAATTTATTAAATAGTTGTGAAAATATAAAAGCCTAAACTGAGGCCAGCTTATACGGTATAATGGAAAGCATCCCGTTCCTTTAGGTTGAGATACCTTTGCAGTGCGTGTATGTCTGATGATCTTAAGAAATCCATAATCAACAGCTTTGATGCAAAAATAAGGATTTTTTAAATCAATTGGACAAAAGCGCTGAATATTTTTTATCTAACTTTCGGATAATCAGCACGTTTGTAAAGTTTTAAGAAATCTTGTCTTCTATAATTCATCCGATGGCTTCGACGTCATCGGATGAATAGAACAGCTTTGCTAATCTGGCATGCTATTGGTGTTCAAAAGCAAGCTGTACATTTCATCCGGCAAGCATGCAAACACCAAGATATTTAGATACAAAAATGCTTGTGCTACTGCATGAATTATTAAATTTGCAGCCAATGTAAGTTACCAGTAGAATCTAAAATTAACAAAATGAAAAAATTCGTTCTTGCTTTTACAGCATTGTTTTTCACTACATTCCTCTTTGCGCAGGAATTTAAAGACTATGGAAAACTTCCTTCCATCGACATTAAAAACATTGATGGTGAAGCTTTTAACACCAGCGAAATTCAAAATGACGGCAAACCTGTAGTGGTTTGTTTCTGGGCCACATGGTGCAGCCCCTGTATGGCCGAGCTCAATGCAATCAGCGATATGTATGCCGATTGGGTTGACGATTATGGCGTGAAGCTTTATGCGGTTTCGGTTGACAATGCCCGCTCATCATCACGCGCCAAATCAACTGCCAATGGCAATGGCTGGGAATTTGAAGTACTGCTCGACCCCAACAACGATTTTGGAAAAGCCATGCAGGTAGCTAATCCTCCAAAAACATTCATCCTCAATGGCGACGGAACCATTGTTTGGCAGCATGTAAAATATGCGCCCGGTGATGAGGAAGAGTACGAAGAAGTACTGAAAAAACTCACCGAAGAATAAACGATCCCCCTAATTTTCAAACCAAAACCAGGATATCTTGAAAACACTGAAAAACTTTAAAGCCCTCCTGTTTGTCATTCTGATGCTTCCTTTGGCATCGACTGCCCAGGATGTGCTCGAAACCATAAAATCCGGTCAGGTGCGCGGCGATTACCAGATCAACGCACAATATTATGTGACCGATTCAGCCATTGGTGCTTACGAAGTGCCCGAGAAATTCAAAATGAACGCCTACGGTAATATTCTTTATACCAATGGCAATTTCACTGCCGGTTTGCGTTACGAAGCCTATCTGAATCCGCTCGAGGGATTTGATCCACGTTATAAAGGCAATGGCATTCCTTATCGTTTTGTATCCTATAAAACAGATTTTATCGAGCTCACAGCCGGTAATTTCTACGAACAATTTGGCAGTGGCCTTATTTTTCGTTCTTATCAGGAATGGACTTTGGGCTATGACAATTCCGTTGATGGTATCAATGTAAAACTGAAACCTTTCAAAGGTGTTACCCTCAAAGGGATTTACGGAACTCAGCGCTTCTTCTGGGAGCAGGGCCCCGGAATCATCCGTGGAGGCGATGCCGAATTTTTCCTCAACGACATCTTTCCATCAATGGCGGAGAGCAAGTTGCGCCTTACACTTGGCGGAAGCGGCATCAGCAAATACCAGGAAGCACAGGACATCGAAATCAATACCGAAACGGATACTTCCTACAATATTTATGCGCTTAAGCTGCCCCTTAATGTTGCTGCTTATGCCGGACGTATGCGCCTGAATTACGGAGGTTTTAGCCTTGAGGGGGAATACGCTTATAAAATGAACGATCCTTCAGCGCTTAATAACTTTATTTACAAATCGGGTGATGCACTGCTCATCAATGCTACTTATTCGCAAAAAGGGCTGGGGATTTTCTTTTCGGCCAAGCGAACCGACAATATGAGTTATAAATCCAACCGCCTGGAACAGGG
This sequence comes from Bacteroidales bacterium, assembly GCA_963662905.2. GTDB lineage: Bacteria > Bacteroidota > Bacteroidia > Bacteroidales > WRLA01. The sequence goes on from CAXXFD010000001.1 coordinate 973,890, forward strand.
AAATTCACTCGATATCAATTTCTTGCCACCTGTAACAAAAATGCATACATATGGCCTCATCAGCATGTATCCCTATGCTACACAGCCCAATGGTGAAATTGGTTTCCAGGGACAGGTGATTTATACTTTCCCACGCGAATCTTTGCTCGGTGGAAAATACGGTACAACCATCACTGCACATTATTCGCAGGTAAATTCATTGAAACTAAACCCGATCAATAGCGAAACAGCTATTGGTCAAAGTGGTACAGATGGCTATGAATCTGAGTTTTTTGCTTTTGGCGATGAAAAATATTTTTCTGATATGCATATAGAGATCAGGAAAAAGCTTAACCGTAATTTTAAATTGAAAGCTACTTATTTCAATATTTTCTACAATATGGAAGTTATTGAAGGCCATACCGGAGCTGCGGACGTATATGCCAATGCGGCTGTATTTGACATGACCTATAAATTCAATCGAAAATACAGTCTTCACGGTATGTTCCAGGGATTGTTTACTGAACAGGACGAAGGCGACTGGGCAGCAGCAATGCTGGAGCTCAACCTTGGCTCCAAAATTTTCTTCGCTTTGGGCGATGAATACAACTACGGAAATCCAGATACAGACCGCCGTTATCATTATTATACGGTTGCTGCAGGATATACGCACAATACCACACAAATTTCGCTACGCTACGGAAGGCAGCGCGAAGGAATCCTTTGTGTAGGCGGTGTTTGCCGCAATGTGCCGGCTTCTAACGGATTAACCCTGACATTAACCAGCAGCTTCTAAACTAAAACAGAATAACAATGAAAAGAACAGCATATATTTTTATAGCAATACTGGCCGCACTTTTTATTCTGGAAAGCTGCGATAAAGTTGATGAACCCTATACCGTACTGGTGGACAGCGTAAAAAAAGGTGGAGATGAAAATTACGATTCCACAAAACGCGTTGTGTTGCTCGAAGACTATACCGGACACCGTTGTGTAAACTGCCCAACTGCAGCACATGATGCCCATATCAAACAATTTGCCATGGGCAAAAACCTGGTGATTATTGCAATCCATGCAGGATATTTTGCTGAGCCTACCAATAGTTTGCCTGAAGATTTCCGTTGCACAACCGGAAACGAACTCGATGAATATTATGGCGTGAGCCTCGTTGGAAATCCAAACGGAATTATTAACCGTACGGCTTTTAATGACAACATCATCCTAGGGCCGGGCTCATGGAATGATGCCATAAATACAGAGTACGAAAAGTCAAAAATGGCCAAAATCCGCATGAATGCCAGCCTTTCAGGCGATAAGGTAAGCGGGAATGTTCAGGTAGAAGCTATTGAGCCATTAAGCGGCGATTATAAACTTTGTATTTATGTTGTGGAAGACAGCATCGTGGCACCACAGGAAAACAATAATGAAGAAATCGGTCCAACCCCACATTGGGAGGATTATGTACACCGCCATGTATTGCGGGGCTCAGTAAACGGCACCTGGGGCTCTTATGTTATTAAAGGCAGCCTCGCAGTTGGCAATAAAGAAAGTTACAGCTTCAGCGATTATGTTCTGGATCCGGAATGGAATAAAGAGCAGATACACCTAGTGGCGATCCTCTACCATTTAGAGAGCAAGGAGGTGATAGAGGCATGGCAAATGCACCTCGAATAGGAAATCACAAACAATAGATTAAAAAAGCGCAGGACTTATGTTCTGCGCTTTTTTTGTGAAAATTTTTCTGCTTTGATTTTGGGGTTACTTTCTGCTCATTTGAGCCGCATAATGAGCCGCCCCGATGATTCCCGCCTGATTTTTCAAAGTTGCAGTTATCACCCGTGCTTTATTTTTTAGCTCGTCTTCATACATGTCAAATTTTTTGCTGGCGCCACCGCCCAGAATAAATAAATCGGGCGAAAACAAACGCTCCAGGTGCAGCAGGTATTGGTTGAACCGCTTCCCCCATTTATCCCATTTTAAATCCAAACGTTCGCGGGCAGCATCCGAGCAATATTTTTCCGCGATATCGCCTTTAAATTCCAAATGGCCAAATTCTGTGTTGGGGATCAGGATTCCGTCTTTTATCAGTGCGGATCCAATTCCTGTTCCGATGGTTAAAAGAATGGCCAAACCTTTGAGCCCTTTGCCTGCACCATATTCCAGTTCTGCAATTCCGGCAGCGTCGGCATCATTGAGAACGAAAACCTCTTGTCCGCACGCATCGCTGAAAAGCTTTTCTGCATCAACATCAACCCAGCTTTTGTGCATATTTGCAGCAGATTTTGCCACGCCATTATGGATGATCCCGGGAAATCCACAACCTACAGGGCCTTGATAATTAAAATGTTCTACAATATTGTTTATCGTTTCGGCAATTGCTTTCTTTTTTGCAGGACGCGGTGTTTCAATTCTGTGCCGCTCAGTGCTGAACTGACCGTTTTCCAAATTGACCAGAGCCCCTTTTACGCCGCTTCCACCTATGTCAATCCCTAAAATTTCCATAATAATCTGTGTTTGATTTCTCAAAAATATAAAAATAATAGCGTAATACCCATTCGGCATGCACTCTTCACAAAATTAACCTCATGTTTTAATCCTATATTTGCAAATTAAATTTAGAAAAACTGCACTGTGCGAAATCTGTTTAAAGTACTGAAATACGCTATACCGTATTGGCGCTACGCCCTGTTGAACATTGTGTTTAATCTACTTTCCATAATCTTTTCACTCTTTTCATTTGCCCTTTTTATTCCCGTCCTTGAAATATTATTTGATCAAACCAAGCGGATTTCCCAAGCACCGCCTCCCATCGACTGGGGTCTTGGTTTTTTTAGTGATGGCGCATTGCTCAAAGCTCATTTTTATTACGAAATCAGTCGTGTAATCCACCGCTATGGCGATATGCATGCCCTGTTTTATATCTCGCTCATCATTGTAATCCTGTTTCTACTAAAAAACCTATTCCGTTATCTGGCGCAGTTTTTCATCGCTCCATTGCGCAATTTTGTTGTGCAGGATATCCGCAACGCACTCTTTCATAAGATATTAATTCTTCCGCTTTCATATTTTACCGAAAAAAGAAAAGGAGATATCATCTCTCGTGTCACTTCCGATGTTTTGGAAGTGGAATGGAGCATTATGACCAGTTTGGAAATGATTTTCCGTGAGCCTATCACCATCATTACGTTTTTGGGAACACTCTTTTTTATAAGTCCACAACTTACTTTATTTGTTTTAATCCTGCTGCCCGTTAGTGGTTTTATTATCGGGCGCATTGGAAAAAGCCTCCGAAAAACTTCCGACCGGGGACAAAAAAAACTGGGATTTATTTTATCTGTTATTGAAGAATCCATATCCGGATTACGCATTATCAAAGCATTTACGGCCATTGATTTTACGCATGGAAGGTTTAAGGACATCAATCATGATTATGCCAAAGTTATGATCGGGCTTTACCGGAAAAAAGACCTGGCCTCACCGGTCAGCGAATTTCTGGGCATTACCGTTGTTGTGATGATTGTGTGGTTTGGCGGCCAGTTGGTTCTGGGCGGAAACGGAAAACTGGAGCCTTCTGTTTTTTTGGTGTACCTGGGTATTTTCTCACAATTGATTCCGCCGGCAAAAGCGATCACTACCGCCTTGTATAATGTACAAAAGGGCGCTGCATCCGTTGAAAGAATTGAGCAAGTTTTAAATGCCGATGAGGTGATTGTTGAAAAGAAAAACGCAACAAAAATCAACAAAATCGAAAGCAAAGTCGAATACCGCAATGTATCCTTTAAATATGAAGACGATCCGGTATTAAAAAATATTAGTTTTACTATAGATAAAGGGAAAACTATTGCTCTGGTGGGACCATCGGGTGCTGGTAAATCCACCCTTGCCGATCTGCTGCCACGCTACTATGATTGCACAGATGGAGGCATATACATTGATGGTCATGACCTGCGCGATATCGTGATTGACGATCTGAGAGCATTGATGGGCGTAGTAACACAGGAAAGCATTTTGTTCCACGATACAGTTTATAACAACATCTGCATGGGCATAGAAAACGTATCGCAGGAAGATGTTGTAGCAGCAGCCCGTATCGCCAATGCACACGAATTTATCGAAAATCTTCCCAAAGGATACCAAACTTTAATTGGTGACCGGGGCACAAAGCTTTCGGGCGGACAAAGGCAGCGACTGAGTATTGCACGAGCAGTTTTACGAAATCCGCAAATTCTTGTGCTCGATGAAGCTACCTCAGCCCTGGATACCGAATCCGAACGCCTCGTGCAGGATGCCCTTGAAAAACTTCTTGCCAACCGAACTTCTCTGGTCATCGCACACCGCCTTTCCACAATTCAGGGTGCCGATGAAATTATTGTGGTAGAAAAAGGCGAAATTGTTGAAAGGGGCACTCACAGCCAGCTTCTGGAAAACAATGGATTATATCGAAAACTCTATCAATTGCAGGGCTTTGGGATTTAGTAAGCAGCAAATTCAAATCAGATGGCCGATTAAACTCGTTGCTGCCTGTTTGTTTTGTTTGGGATGCGCTTCATAAAATGGCTACGGCGAATTAAAAAGCTATGTCTTCGGGAAAATATTTCATATGCAAAAAGGTTGTTCTCGGTTTTTTGTGGGGAATCAAAATTGGTGAGCAAATGGAGTAAAACCTTCCCAAAGTTCCAAACCTTGGGAAGGTTTGGGCAGAGACTTCGCTCCAATTTTGATGAAGATATCACATTGCATTTTAAGGGTTCAATTTTAAATTTGTCCACAAAATCTCGGGTAGAACCGAAAAAAAAAGACCTCCAGGCTTTTTGGAAAGCTTGAAGGTCTTTTACTTTAAAATGTATTTCCTTTGTTTTTTAGTAGCCTTTTAACTACTTCAGGATGATGGTTTGATCAGCCTCACCTATTTCCATAGTTTTGGTTGTATGTGTTCCCTGGCCATCTTTCTTACCATTATAAGAAAGGGCAAGGGTTACATTGTCGCCGCTTGGCCAGTTAATTTCTCTCCAGTAAACATATTGGTTGCTGTTTTCGAAATGGCAACGGATTTCAGTATTGGACCAAAGGTTATAATAGCCCATATCCTGCACCTGTGAAACCCAGTTAATGTATGCGTTTTCAGTTACTTCGCTTGTTAAACCGGCATTCATAACTTCTTTGTTCCATGCTGAAATCGTATTATTTTCCAATGTCAGGAAGAAATAATCGCGATTGATTTCGAAATTGATGGTTTTATCACCTTCGCTGGTATAATAGGTTTCCCAATCGGAAGAAAGATCCAAACCATAAGGGGCAAAAGTTTCTACTTTATATCGGATTTCGCCATCTGCATTCTCATCAATAAGAGTTACTGAACTGCCAACCTCAACTATTTCAGAGTTATAGCTAGTTTCATTATAAACTTTTATACGTGATGGTGTCGTGTTGTTGATTGTAAGGCCAGGTGCATAGCTTTCCACAACATCTTCCTTAATCATTTCATCAGAACCAAATTCATTGGTAACCTCAAGCTTGATGTCATAGAAACCTATTGAAATGCAGGTCCAAACAAGCGTATCAACATTATAATGAACTGATTCCTGCCCATGAGGATTAATTACAGTCCATTTGATCATATCAATTTCGCCCAAAGATTTATTTACGATAGTAATTTGATCACCCACATTGACAAAAGTTGGGCTCACTGTAAAATCGGCTACAGGCTCTGCACTGGTAACCGTAATGTAGTCTGCTCTGGTTTTTGTGTTAGCGCCTTCGGCATTGGTAACGGTAAGGCTAACGGGATACGTTCCCGCTTGTTTATAAGTTACTTCCGGGTTTTGTTTGGTCGATGTTTCGGGTTCGCCTCCAACAAAAATCCATTCCCAGCTGGTAGGGTCACCTGCTGATTTATCCGTGAAAGTTATTGTTTGTCCTACATCAATATCAGTGCTTGATGCAGAAAAAGAAGCTACAGGGGCTTCTGCTTCATCTTCACTGCTGCAAGATGAAAATACAAGGATCAGAGATACCAGTCCTAATGCTAAAATTCGTAATTTGTTCATTTATAATTGTTTAAAGATTTAATAATTATTTTATCCTTATGCTCGCAAACCGAGTTCAAATTTTTCCCGAAAGGCAAAAGTATTTTCCTAATGCTTTTCGGAATTAACCCTTAGTAGCAGGCGGCATTTTATTTTGAAATTTTCCGGATAGGATTTTTTAAATATCCTTAAATCCGCAAGAAATAATTTATTGAGCTAAAAAATGTTTTTGGCACAGAAATTTCTCAAGTAGGGGCAATAAATTGATACTTTTTATTCCATTGGGCATACATTTTACTGCAACAGGGGCAATTGTTTATAGCCTTTTGAATTTGGCTTGCTTTTTTTTGATGGCGTAAAAATCCCAATCAATGCCAAAAACACATTACGTTCCGTAAGACACACATAATGAATTGATTACTAAATATTTACTCTGAATTTTCAGGCACACCCCTCCCTGTAGCTCTGGAAAAAAGCCGTTAAAGCCAGGGGTATTTAGACCAACAGTTGCTCATAAGGTCTGTCAGTATATAATTTCAAAAACCATTGCCGCCCAGAGTATATCCATTTTCCAGAAACAGATATAAACCTGAAAATAAACCCTTTAAGTCGGGTTGTCGGCTTAATGCCACCAAATACTCTTGACACCAGCCCGACAAAGTAGTTGTAAAAGTTCTTTATCATGGCCATGATGATCAAAAAGGCGGTGTTTTCGTTCATGAACGAACATGGAAGGCGCTTCCAGCCAAAATCATTGTTCATCACATCAAAGAGTTTTTCGCTGCTCCCCCGTTGGTTGTAAAATTGTATCACCTCTTTTTCGCCAGCCTTCCAGTCATTGGTTAAAATTGAGCGGTAAATGAAGTTGTCCCCGGTGAACAGGTCTATCTGGCTGTTTTTGCTTTTTTCCCGCATAATGACCAGGCGGTAATTTTTTTGTTCGAGAAATTGAGTGAAGGGCATTGATGCCACCTCATACGCTTTGTAATTGATTTCTACGGTTTTCCATCTTTCAATTTCAGATATTTGCCGCAAAAGTTCAGCGGACTTATTGGCCCTGATATAAAACAGTTCACTGTTGGCCGCAACAACTTCTATAATATCTTTGGAGTAACTCCCTGCATCCATCCGGGAGCGGTGGATCTGTATGTCATTTTCATTCAGTAGCTTATATGCACGGTCAAGAGTTGCCGCCTGTTCAAATTTTACGTTGGCATTGCCGTCCCGGTTTTCGATATAAACAATCTTGTCCCCAATGGAGGCGACTCCCGGAAAGTAACCCTTTGTATGCTTATAGGTATTTTTTGCATCGTACTTTTCGGTGGCAATCACTTGGTTGTCATAATCAAAATCATAGCAGGCGCCTTTATGCAACTGGTTGTTCAAAAGTAAAGACTTGATGTTTAAGCTGTTGAGCCTCTTGTTGATATTGAACTCATAGTCTTTGGCCTGCTTGGAGGTATAGGTTGTATTTTGGGTTGCCAGTTCTTTGATGCCGCGCAAAAGGGTATCAGCGCTGGGGACATTATTGCCGGGCAAGGATTTTAGGTGCTTGCCCAAATGAGTATGGATGTCCTCGGCGCAGCTACCGCCACTAAAAAATATATTCGACAGGTTCCTGATTATTTGGCTATAAGAATATCCGGTAGTCTTTACCCTCTGGCCAAGCTCATTATCAATGAGTTGTGACAGGCCGCATTTATTAAAGCTTTGGTTGACAAAAGAAATGCCTGCAAAAGGACTTACGTTTGATAAAGTTTTTTGTATTTTCATGCCTGAAAAATTTTTCATTCTATTTTGTTGAATTGATACCATTAAAATAGATGAAATTTTTCAGCCGTTAAACATTGTGTAAAATACTTTTACACAATGTTTTAACGGTTTCTGTTAATAACTGTTTGCGGATTTAAGGAATATTTCAACCAATCCCAAAGCCGAATAATTGAGATCATAGCGAATAGGATTTCGTGCTATCTATAACAATAGAGTATTTGTACCTGAAATTCAGCAGTTTAAAAATTCATTTAAACAGGCTGAATACTTTTTTTTAACTTTGTGATTTCTTGTGAGCTTAAGAACAATATTATTATGCCTGAACAAATACTCGAGATAAACAAAGACGAACTCAACGACTACCCGGTAGAAAGCTATAACGGTCCCATTATTTTGGTGGATCATGAGGAACAACTTGGCGGACTTTCCAATTATTTTGAGAATGAAAGCGTTATTGGCATCGATACAGAAACCCGTCCGTCTTTCCGCAAAGGCCGTACCAATGAAGTGTCGCTATTACAGCTGGCAACATCCAAAGCAGTGATTTTGATACGTTTGCATTATGTGCCACTACCGGCTTTTATCCATAATATTTTTGAAAACAAGGGCATCATAAAAGCGGGTATCGGCATAACGGACGACATCCGTGCCCTCCATAAAATAGATGATTTTGAACAGCAATCTTTTGTGGACCTCAACAAACTGGCACAACAAAAAGGTTTTATCAGTATTGGCGCACGTAAGCTCTCGGCTTTGGTGCTGGGTTTCCGCATCAGCAAACGGCAACAGTTGAGCAATTGGGAAGCGGAAGAGCTTTCGGAAGCACAACAGTTGTATGCTGCAACCGACGCCTGGGTGGCACGCGAGATTTACCTGAAGTTTTTAAACAACCAATAAAACCAAACCGATGAAAAAAAAAGCTGTTTTTTCCTTGATGGCGACGCTCCTTTTTATGGTGGGAAGCAGCCTGGCCGGCAATCCGGTGAAAAACTTCGACGAATTAATGAAATCGCTCAACGAAGGCAAAAGCATGCGTATGATTGTACATTATGCCGATTGCCAATTAATCAGCGATAATGAGATACAGGAGCGCGTGCCCAATGCTATTGGAGGTATGGATATTGATGTTTATGAGTATTTTGCCGAAGGTGCTGTACGCAATAAAGTGGCTTTTGTGGTATTTTCTACTTCAAAGCTGATCCAAAACCCTATTGGTGATGGCTACGTTTACAATTACGTGAAAGTAAAAGTGAGCGCCGACAATAAAGTCCGGATTACAGCCCGCTACCTAAACCCCATCACCTTCGAAGAAGAAATGGACGAAAATTTCTTTAGCACTATAAATGATGGAGAAGAGGGTTCTGTTTATTTTTATGAGCAGGACTAAACGTCTGTTGTATTTTTAATGCACTGAAAATAAACTGAATCAAACTGTATTCCGGAAATTTTTTTAAAAGCTCATGGCTGAAATCTAAATATTGGTTGATATACAGCGCATTTTCCAATGGATTAGATAATCAAAGAATATCGAATCACGACCCGTTTCGTATAGAAACCACTTATTTACATGAGTTTATAAGGAAGTTTAGATTTCTCCCGGCAACACTCCGCTTTGCTTTGTGTTTTGGTCTAAATGACCGTTTTTTATTGTCGGGAAGCAGGGGGAGGTTTATACCTGAAAGGCATTGCCGACTGAGAAATCTATAAATTTTTTTGAATAAAACTTATAATCTTAACAATCATCCGTTATTTAGAATACAGCCAAGCTCATTAATTGTCTTCCGCATACCACTCCGCGTAGGAAGTAACCGTCTCGCGCAGCAACATACTGTGCAAACTGATATTTTCGGGCAGGTGTGGTTTAATACGCGCAGCAAAATCAATCAGCATATTTTCACTTGATGGCTGATAATCAACAACAATCATCCTTCCGAAAACCGTATGCTGCGGGCAGTCCAGTTCATCGGCCGTAGCTTTGCTGATCACAATTGCGTGGTCAAAGTGATCCACAATTTCCTTTTTAACAATCTTTTTCAGGTCGCCAAAATCCATCACCATTCCCAGTTTCGGGTCTGTTGCATCCTGATTTGGCTCACCGATAACCGTTACAAAAAGCTTATAAGAATGGCCGTGCATATGCTTGCAAAGCCCATCATAGCCATGCAGCGCATGAGCCATTTCAAATTTAAATTCCTTAGTAATACGAATACGTGCCATAGGAGCCGGTTAAATATTTTTATGTTTGTCTATAAAATAGAACCCTCGATTCAGAATGTTTAAGCTCAAGACATTCTTTCGAAGACTGAAATCGGACATTATGGACAAGCACTACTTAGTTATTTTGCAACGATACACAGGCATACTCAGTTCATTCAACAAACTCATAATGTACATGCCCGGTTTGAGGTGCTGTGTATTTACGTCAAATTCTTCGCCCTGAACGTTCTTGGGTTCTATAACCATTTTGCCTGTGAGGTCGTAAATGCACAGGCTGTAGCCCTGAAATTTTTCGGCCTGAGTAAAGCTGATATGCAATTTGCTGGCAACCGGAACAGGATATACATCGATCTCATATTCATAGTGCAGCTCTTGCTGCGATGCCGTTGGGTCCCAAATCAGGTCAGCAAATTCGGGATGGTCGATAAAAGGGTTGCGGTTATGCTGGATGTCGTAAATACCGTCATTCCGGGTAATTTCCTTTGTGCTTACCGGGTCATTGTGATGCCATTCGAGCATCATGTCCAATGCCCAGAGCTTAAGTTTGGCACCATCGACCATAGCATTGCTTTGCCATGAACCGTCTTCGCCATAATAACGGGTTGCCATATAAAAATAGATGCGGGCAAAATCTCCTTTGTATTCGTCGATGGGCTCAAACACGGTTCCGGTATAACCGGGATATGTGCAGTTTCCCAATTTGCTGCCGTTGGTACTGGTATAAGTAGCAGAACCCACTTCCCCAAACGGATAATTGCTGCGCATACCGTTTACTTTACCATCGGTCGGTACAATATGGTGGATGTCGGTATTCATTGGGCTGTTATCGTTAAACCAGCTTTTTGGCCATGAGTGCTCACGGTTGTAGCAATCGCATTCGCTGGAATAATTGCCACATTGGTCGTTGCCAAAAGTAAAATCGCAATCGGAATACATATCCCATACTTTGCCATCGGAACGGCGGTCGGTGGTTTTTACTGCCGTCCAGATGTAACTGTACGACACGGAATTATGATTATCAATGATTTGATGGAGTTTCGATTGAAGCGCAGTACTTGTAAGGCCGTCTGTTCCATCGTAATATCCCTGAGGGACCTGGGCGTTGAGGTTGAGGGCGATAAGTGCTACAAACAGCTGCAGGCTAAGAAATTTGAATAAATTCATGTGGTAAACTTTACAATTGTGGATTAGAAAAACGGCGCAAAGGTAGGATTATTTTAAAAGCACCAAAAGAAAGCAATAAATCTCTTTGAAAACCAACAATCAGGCGGTTGCTGCCATAGTTTGGATCTGAAGGATCAGCATCAGCACTGCCGCCAAAAGAATCCAGAAGCCTCCGATCAAAGAAATTGTACGTGCCTGTTTTTCATTTCCGGTTTTCTTTTGGATCATCAGGCCAAGAACAATCATGGCTGCAAGTGTGGATATCATCGTAGAAAAAGCATATTGGTTCAACCCGTAGGCCAGTCCCAGCAACATGCTTGTAATGCCACTGGCTGTTCCGAGCAACAGCAATGAGCCAAAATTATGCACATAATATACATGATAGGCTATTTGTTTTTTCCAACGGCTAATGATTGTTTTGGCGCCGATAAGCGCCGTTAGGGCAGCACCAAGATGCAATGAAAATTTGCCGGAAAACAGGGCGACAAAATCGGCAAGCAGAAAACCCAGGGCAAATAAAACCAGAAATAAAATGCCTAAAACCCAACGGCCTCCATAAAATAGCCTTTTTTTATCGGCAGGAGCAGAAAAAAGCAATAGGTTTTCATAAAACAGCATGCCAATGCCTACTGCCAAAAAGATTTGTATAAAATATATCATCATAATCCAGACTTAAAAAAAGGCGAAGCCAGCAGAATTTTATTTGAATAATTTGCTTTTACGGCCAAAAGTGCCCTGAAATACAAATTCATCAAAATCATTCCGAACCCGTGGTGCATCCTCCAGTTTTTGCAGGTTTGGATGAAGCCCTGCCACTTCTCCGGGAAATCCTATAGCTATTGCTGTAAGCACTTCGTAATCAAAAGGTACGCTCAAAATTTCCGCGGCAAGTTTGGCATCAAAACCACCCATTTGGTGCATAAATAAGCCTTCTTGCGTAGCCTGAATGCTCATATTGGCCACAGCCTGGCCCACGTCATATTGATATGAGGGATTGGGCTGTTCGGGATTTTTGGTAGAAAACTTCCTGCCACAACTTAATAGCAGCACCGGGGCTGTTTTGGCCCATAACTGATTAAACTCTACAAGTGTCTCAAAAATGCGGGCATAAGTTTCATCGCCTTTAAAACCAATCAGGAAAGACCATGGCTGTTCATTCGATCCTGATGCCGCCCATCGGGCTGCTTCAAAAAGCCGTTGCATTTGTTCCGTACTTACTTCTTTTTCAGGATTAAATGCCCTGGGGCTCCACCGCTCTTTAATCAGGCTATTAATTCCAAATTGAGTGTCTGCTGTTTTTTTCATGCGCTTTGTTTTATGGCTGTTTTTAATATGCTGTGTGCCGCCTTGCTTTTTTAAATGCTCGTATTATACAAAGGATAACAAGACCGGACGCATAAGGTTGACAACAAAATTACATAGAAAAACACTCTTGTCCAAAGCTATGGGCAATCTTTGACAGGTCAATTTTGAAAGCGGAGCGGGTCCTGCAAAGCAGAAACAGCTTTGGAGTTCATTTTTCGCTACATTAAAAGATTGTGAAATTTTGCTGATTAGAAAGTAATTGAAAAAACTGTTCCTTCATTTAGTTTGGATTTCACGGATATGCTGCCTTTATGCAGGTGCATGATTTGCCGCGAAAGGCTGAGCCCGACGCCGCTTCCTGTTTTCTTGCTGGTGAAAAAAGGCATAAAAATTTTGTCCAGAATATCCGGTTTGATACCGTGGCCATTGTCCTGTACTTCAATGCAAACACGGTTATTGCGGTTTTTAAAGGCGCGCATCAAAATTTTTGGATCATCAATGGTTTTAACGGCATCAATGGCATTGACTAAAAGGTTTATCAGTACCTGGTCGATCAAATCCGGGTCTGCCGTTATCATAATATCTTTCGGGAACATATCATATTTGAAATCAATATGATTTTTCCCCATGCGGGCCTTCATAAGGAGTTCGGTGCGGACAAAAAGGTCTTTGACCTCGAAATATTTGAAATTAGGTTTGGGTATGCGGGTGAGGTTGCGGTAAACCTCAACAAATTTCAATAAACCGCCGGCACGGTTTGCGATGGTATGTATCGCATTATGAATGCCTTCCAGGTCTTCCTGGCTGAGCTCCCGCAAATGCCGCACTTCTTCGTTTTCATCAAACAGCAATTGGCCTAAAGTGTCAGATAAGCTCGAAATCGGTGTCATGCTGTTCATGATTTCGTGTGTCAGTACACGGATCATTTTTTGCCAGGCTTCAATTTCTTTTTCTTCCAGCTCAGTATGGATGTCCTGCATGGAAACAAGAATGAAGTTTTCGTTGTGCATCCTGAATTCCGTTGCAATAATCGCAATTTGGAAAAGCTCATCATTGTGGAAAATCCGAATCAGGTTTTTATCGCCCGATTTCATTTTTAGCAGTAAATCGGCTAAGCCTTTGCGCACACTTTCCAGTTCCCTGATGTTTTTGATGCCGGGAATGCCCATCAGATCGCGCACGGCTTTATTGAGCATATCCACTTTCCCGGTTTTATCAAAAACAAGGATGCCAATATCAATATGCTGCACAACGGTTTGCAGATAATTGTGTTTTTCTTCTTTTTCGGCCCGATATCGGTTAAATTCTTCAATTACCTCATTAAATGCATCATTAAGTTGGCGAAAGCTTTTATTTCCTTCTTCGAATTGAAATGCTGTGGTAAAATCGGCATGTTTTACGCTTAAAAGGAATTGCGCCAGCTTTTTATTCACTTTTTCCGCATAGGAAATCAACTCATAAACCTGAAATGCAATCAGCAGGCCCAGCAGGAAACTACTGATTCGGTAGGCTTCCATCCCCCAGCTTAGCGAAAGGGCGGTGATGCTGCACAAAAGCAACAAAACCCTGAAAATGATCCGTATGCGAAAGTTTTTATAAACCATATTTTTCAATTCTACGGTACAATGATGCACGTGTTAAACCTAACTCCTTGGCCGCTTTGCTAATGTTTCCGCCATATTTGTCGATCACTTTGCGAATGAGCATCTTTTCAGTTTCTTCGAGATTAAAATTGGTGGGCATGTCCACTTTCTTTTCTTCTTCACCCTGTTGGTTCAGGAAGAAATCCTGAGGTTGCAGTATGTTGGAGTCGCTCATGATGACGGCACGCTCAACGGCATGTTGCAATTCGCGTATATTGCCCGGCCAGCTGTGCATTTGCAGGCGTTTGGTGGTGCTGGCATTCAGGCGTTTTTGCGGCATTTTATATTTTTTGCAGTAAATGCCCAGGAAATGTTCGGCAAGTGCAGGGATATCTTCGGTCCTCTCGCGTAAAGGCGGTATCTGAAGCTCCACGGTATTGATACGGTAAAGCAAATCCTGACGGAATTTATTGTCTTTTACCATTTCATACAAGGGCATATTTGTAGCGCAAATCAGGCGCACATCAATAGGGATTTCTTTGTTTGTGCCCAGGCGGATCACTTTTCGGTTTTGCAGGACACTAAGTAGTTTCGATTGGAGCGGAAAGCTGAGGTTTCCAATTTCATCAAGGAAAATACTGCCTTTGTTTGCCGCTTCGAAACGTCCGGCACGGTCTTCTTTGGCATCGGTAAACGCACCTTTTTTAAAGCCAAAAAGTTCGCTTTCAAACAGGCTTTCGCTGATTGCGCCCAAATCCACACTGACAAATACTTCGTTTTTGCGGTTGCTGGCGCGATGAATGGCGCGGGCTATCAGTTCTTTTCCGGTTCCGTTTTCTCCCAAAATCAACACATTGGCATCCGTATGGGCAACTTTTTCAACGGTTTTCAAAACCTTCTGCATGCTGGGCGAAGAACCGATAATATCATAATAAGGTGAATCCTGATCGCTGACGAAAAGCCGTTTTTTGCTGCGCAGGTCTTGTAGTTCAACTTTCGACTGGCGCAACTGGAGGTTCGCCTGTATTTCGGCAAGTAATTTTTTATTGTCCCAGGGCTTGAGCAGAAAATTTGTAGCTCCTTCTTTGATACCTTGCACAGCCAGCTCAATATCGCCATAACCGGTGATGAAAATTACCACTGCCGCCGGGTCAATTTCCAAAATGGTGTTTAGCCAGTAAAACCCTTCTTTGCCACTTGTTGCATCGCGCGAAAAATTCATGTCCAGCAAAATCACATCGTAATTTTCCTGCTTCATTAAATCGGGGATATTCTCCGGGTTTTTTTCGGTATGTACATATTTTATATGCTGTTTTAAAAACAGTTTTGCGGCCAGTAAAACGTCCGTATCATCATCAACGATTAGTATTCTTGCTTCAAGTTTATCCATACTGCTGCATTTATGGTTGTGGCTATATTAATAACAATATATTTTGGCAATAGCTATATCACTAATATCATACCAAAAATCTAATTAATTGATATTCAGTGTGTAGATATGGTTGTGTACTCCTCAAAGATACAAAAAATGTCCGCTGGCGTACATGTACACACTGGATTTTGTACAAGCTTTTCACAAACCTCAACTGTTGGCCGAGTTAAATATCAGTATATCAGTGCTTAACAAATGATGGCACAAAATTGGTTTAAAGCAAGCCACAACAACGACCCCATAAAAAATTTGCACTCATGGATAAAATAATTGAAAAGAAGAAATGGACTCCCAAAAAGATCCTGAGCCTTTCGGCAGGAGGGATTTTTGTGCTCTTTGTATTGTACCTGCTGTTTTTCCGAGACAAAAGCAGCCGCTTATACGTGCCTCAGGAGCAACTCACATTAACCGAAGTAAAACTCGACAAATTCCAGGAATTTATTCCCATAGATGGTGTGGTCTTTCCAAAAACCACGATTTACATTGATGCGGTTCAGGGCGGTATTGTTGAGAAAGTTTATGTTGAAGACGGTGCTCTGCTCAAAAAAGGCGACACCATTATTAAGCTCAACAATGCAGATATGGAACTGCGTTTTATGGAACAGGAAACAAGGATTTACGATGCGATCAATAACCTCCAAAACTCCCTGATTAGCCTGGAACGTAACGGTTTCCAGCGTCAGCGCGAAATTATTGAAGTCAGTTATCAGATTGATCAGACCCGCAAAGACTTTGAACGGAAAGAAGAGCTTTATAAAGACCGCCTTATTTCGGATAAAGAATACGAAGATGCGGATCGTGAATTCAATTACAGTATCAAGCAGCTTGAAATTTCATTGAAACTGAAGCGTCTCGACAGTATTTCTGCCGTAAAGCAAACCCGCCAGATCAATAACAGCATTGACCGGATGGACAACAACCTGGCCCTTTTGCGCCAAAACCTCGAAAATCTCTACATCAAAGCACCTGCTGAAGGAAAATTATCCTCCTTTTTTGCCGAAATCGGTGAAACCAAAAGGGCGGGCGAGCATTTGGGACAGATCGATATGGACGATGGCTTTAAACTGCGTGCCAATATTGACGAACGTTATACTTCCCGTGTGTTTATCGGTCAGGAAGCAGAATACGATTTTGGTGGGAAAATATACCATCTCGAAATAAGTAAAATTTACACAGATGTGACCAATGGCTCTTTTCAGGTTGACCTGATATTTGTAAACAATGAAGAACCTACGCACATCAAGCGCGGACAAACCCTCCAGCTGCGTTTGAAATTCAGCAGCGCTACGGATGCACTGATTATCCGCAAGGGAGGTTTCTTCCAGGAAACCGGCGGTAACTGGATTTATGTTGTGGATCCATCGGGCGAATTTGCCGTGAAACGCAACATCCGCCTGGGACGCCAGAATACACGCCACTACGAAGTGATGGAAGGGCTGAATGAAGGTGAAACGGTTATTGTTTCTTCGTATGATACCTTCGGGGCAAAAGACAAATTGATTTTTAAATAGACAAGAAACGGATTTATTCATAAAATAAAAATTCAATCATGGAAAAGATGATCAAAACCAGTCAGTTGACTAAAGTTTTCAGAACCGATGAGGTAGAAACAACAGCACTTAATGATGTAAGCCTCGAAATTGAAAAAGGCGAATTTGTTGCCATCATGGGCCCTTCGGGATGCGGCAAATCAACACTGCTGAATATTCTTGGGCTGCTTGATAACCCAACAGGAGGGCAGTATTTCTTTCTCGATCATGAAGTTTCAGGTTTTAGTGAGCGTAACCGTGCCAAATTGCGTAAGGAAAACATTGGTTTCGTATTTCAGAACTTTAATCTGATTGATGAATTGAACGTATTTGAAAATGTGGAGCTGCCACTGATTTATCTTGGCTATAGCGCCAAAGAACGCAAAGCACGCGTCGAAGAAGCACTGGAGCAAATGCAGATTATCCACCGTAAAAAGCATTTCCCCTTACAGCTTTCCGGTGGCCAGCAGCAACGTGTTGCTGTAGCCCGTGCCGTTGTGGCCAACCCTTCTTTGATTTTGGCGGATGAGCCTACCGGTAACCTCGATTCGGCCCATGGCGAGGAAGTGATGAACCTGCTCGACAACCTGAACCAAAACGGAACAACAATCGTAATGGTAACCCACTCGCAGCGCGATGCAGAATATGCCCGCAGAATTGTACGCCTCTTTGATGGTCAGATTATTAACGAAAATATTAAAGCAAGTGCCATCCTTTAAGCCTTGATCGCAAAATCTTTCGATGATATCCCGGATATGGTGGTTGGGCAAAAGCTAAGCCATTGTGTCGGGCAGATCAAAAGCAATTGTAATTTTTTAACACCCAATAAGTGTATAACAACCCCAATTAACCCCAAATTACCCCGGCTATGTACCGAAATTATCTAAAAGTTGCATTAAGGAATATCTTTCGTCAGGGCGCCTATTCCATGATTAATATCATTGGCCTGACGATTGGTATTGCCTCTTTTTTGTTAATCGTGCTATATGTACAGTATGAGCTCAGCTTCGACAGCAGCGCAAATGATCCGGAAACAATTTACCGGGTCGTGGAAGTTCAGAACCATCAGGGTGTTGGCGAGCAACATGTTTCTTTTACGCCGGCACCTATGAAAAAAACTATGGTGGACAACTTTCCGGAGATTTTAGATGGTTTTCGTTTTGCAAGCTGGGGAACTTTTACGGTGAAAGCCGGTGATAATTATTTTCATCAGGACATGACGGCCTATGTCGATCCGTCCTATTTCAGGATGTACGGTGTTGACCTCTTGCTGGGCGATACGGCCACAGCGCTCAACGAGCTGCATTCGGTTGTGCTCTCGGAAGAAGCTGCCGTCAAAATGTTTGGAAGCGCCGAAGATGCAATAAACCAATTGATTGCAATACGCGGCGAAGACGGATATAAAGTTACGGCTGTGATGGCCGATATCCCAAAAAATTCCCACATCCGGGCAAAAATGCTGATCCCTTTCGAAACAGCCGAAAGTAAAAACCCCTGGATGGAAGGCTGGGGATCCAATTGTACCGCTACCTATATCCGCCTGAAAGAAGGGACCGATATTGCAGCACTGGAACAAAAATTTGCAGATTATATTGAAGAACACTTTGGTGAAGGCGAATCAAATAATTCTTTTACCCTTTACCTGCAGGCTTTTAATGATATCCACCTGAAATCGGAGCATATAAAGTTTGATATGAACTTTTCGCGCGGAAGCTATAATAATGTTTTGATATTTAGTGCAATAGCTCTGCTTGTTTTGGTGATTGCCTGCATCAACTACATCAATTTGTCCATCGCCCGCTCTGTGAAACGTGCCCGTGAAGTAGGTATGCGCAAAGTTTTGGGGGCCAGCCGAAGCAATCTGGCAGGCCAGTTTTTGGGCGAATCCCTGCTGCTGAGCCTGGCCGCACTAATTATTGCGTTGATGCTGGTAGAACTATTTGTTCCTTTGTTCAACGAGATGCTGGGAACCTACATAAACATCAGCTATAGCAGTAATGCCCTTTTTCTTGCCGTGATGCCATTTATCTGGCTCGTGGTCAGCCTCGTAAGCGGTAGTTATCCGGCTTTTTATCTTTCCGCGTACCAGCCGGCACAGGTTTTGAAATCAGGTGTGGCAAAAAACAGCTCTAAAGGCTGGCTGAGCAAAGGTTTGGTGATTTTTCAGTTTTCAGTTTCCATTGTATTGATTATCACAATTTTGGTGGTGCAATCGCAGATGGCCTATGTGCGCGACAGTGATCCGGGCTTTAATTATGAAAATGTTGCCGGTGTGCCATTGCACGATTTTAACAGCCATCAGGATCTGAAACAAATAGCAGCAGAAGCCCGAAATTCATCGGATATCCTGGACTACTCTTTTGCAGCCGGTTTTAATGGCGCAAGCGGAAACCAATCTACCCTTACCATAAACGACAGCGCCAGCTCTACCATTATGATGCGCATTGGCTCCGTTGATGAACGCTATTTCAATATGATGGAAATCCCTGTTCTGAAAGGGCGGAATTTTTCTTCGGAAAGCAGTTGGGATCTTTATAACAGTGTTATCATTAATCAGGCTGCTGCAGATTTTCTGGGTTGGAAAAACCCTATCGGAAAACAGTTCGTAAATTATATGAGCGATTCCATTCCATATATGACTGTAATTGGCGTGGTTGGCGACTTTAATTATTACAGCATGCACAACCGCATCGAGCCGGCTGCTTTCATGATGATCCCTGATCATTTTACAGATCTGCTGGTGCGCTATCATCCACAAAACCAACCAAAAGTTAAAAGCTATCTCGAAGGGGTCTGGGAGCGCCTGTTTCCCGGCCATCCTATGAACTATATGCTTATCGACGATCTGGTCGAAAATATGTATATCACGGAGATCAACAGCCTGAAACTCTTCCAGTATTTTACATTGTTGTCAATCTTAATTTCCTGTATGGGCTTGTTTGGGCTCACATCCCTGATTACCGAACAACGCACCAAAGAAGTGGGAATCCGTAAAGCGCTTGGAGGTAGCACTTCAATGATTACCCTGCTGCTGGTACGCAATTTTATGAGGCTTGTCCTTATTGCCGGAGTTGTTGCCGTTCCTTTTGGCTGGATGATTTCAAAAGGGTTTCTCGATCATTTTGCCTATAAAATCAATCTTGGATTCCAGTATTTTTTCTTCGGGCTGCTTATTGCATTGCTCATCGCCTTCCTGACGGTGATTACCAAGGTGCTTTCTGTGGCCAATTCCAACCCGGTGGATGCGCTGCGTTATGAATAGAAAAACCGTTAGATGAAGAAAACTCCCGGAAGCTAATGCCTTTCGGGAGTTTTTTTATCGGGAAAATTTCATGATCAAAGCACATGTGAATGCATTTAAGGAACAAAGACCTCAAGCAATTTGCAGGAACCCAAAGGATACAGCAAGGCTTTTTCTATGCTGCGTGGCATAAGCACAGCTTCTCCTGTTGTCATTTCTGTTTCCGTGTCTTCGGTTATAATTTTGGCTTTGCCTTCCACACAAATATAAATGGTGCAGGATTGCATTTCTTCATAGTTTTTTGAAACCGGCTGGTCAAATTCCAGTATGGACGTTTTGAAATATTCTGAGCTTACGATATCCTCTGTTTGGTTTTTTGTTTTTGCATAATACGTTTTATAATCGGAATATGCTTTAAAATCAATGGCATCCATAGCTTCGTCGATGTGCAGCTCACGCGAAATTCCTTTGTCGTCCACACGGTCCCAGTCGTAAATACGGTAGGTTACATCCGAAGTTTGCTGGATTTCAGCGAGGAAAATCCCGGGGCCAATGGCGTGCACCCTGCCGGCAGGCATATAAAACACATCGCCTTTTTGAACTTTTTCCGTATTCAGGATTTCATGGAGTTTTTTCTCCTCAAGTAGTTTCTGATATTCTTCTTTATTGCTGTCTTTTTTAAATCCACTGATCAGTTCTGAATTTTCATCGGCATCCATGATGTACCACATTTCGGTTTTCCCTGCAGTTAGGCCACGTTTTTTGGCCAGCTCATCATCCGGATGCACCTGAATGGACAAATAATCGTTGGCATCAATAAATTTGATCAGCAGGGGAAATTCCTCCCCAAATTTGTCGTAAACTTTATCGCCAACCAGTTCGTCCATATAAACTTCAACCAGCTCATTGAGGTTGTTCCCTTCGAGCCAGCCGTTTTTTACAACCGTTTCGTTTCCCGGCACTCCGGAAATTACCCAGGCTTCACCACAATTTGGAAGTGGCTCAAAATCAATGCCTGCAATAGTTTTCATTTTTTGTCCGCCCCAGATTTTATCTTTTAAAACCGGATGGAATTTCAGTGGATATAATTTATTGCTCATATACCGGATATTCTGTTTCTAAGACCATAAAAGTACAATATTTTGATTAAAGGAAATTTTTGGTTTTTATTGTTGTTGCTTTGGGAATAATATGATTTATACCTTTGTATTAAATTTGGAATTATGGACTTAAAAGAATTAATAGCCTTTCGAAAGGAGCTGCATTCCTGGCCTGGTCTTTCGGGACAGGAAGATGAAACGGCCTCACGTATTTTGCGCTTTATCGGTGCTGAAGCAGCCGACGAAGTTTTTAGCGGGGTTGGCGGTCATGGCTTGCTGTTTATTTTTGAAGGAAAGGAAAAAGGGCCGCATACAGTTTTTCGTGCAGATATCGATGCGCTGCCCATTCAGGAAACCGGCAAACACGCATACAAATCCAGGATTCCCGGTATTGCCCACCTTTGTGGCCACGACGGGCATAGTGCCGCAATGGCCGGTTTTGCGCGCTTTTTAGGAAAGCACCGTCCTGAAAAAGGAAAAATTGCATTGCTTTTCCAGCCTGCCGAAGAAACCGGAAAGGGCGCTTTGGCCGTGATGGAAAATAATCATTTCAAAGCATTTAAAACGGACTATATTTTTGGTTTTCATAATATCCCGGGATATCCGAAAGGGAAAATATTGCTCAAAAACGGAAGTTTTGCAGCAGCCAGTTGTGGCCTGAACATCGAACTTAACGGAAAAACTTCCCATGCAGCCTATCCGGAGGCCGGCTTAAACCCTGCATTGGCTTTGGCTGAAATAATCCAAAGCTGGAACGGAATCGCATACGCAAAAAATGAATTTTTGGATATGGTTTTGCTGACCATTGTTCATGCGCGGCTGGGAGAGAAAGCCCTGGGGACCAGTCCGGCTTACGGGCAAATTATTGCTACGCTGCGTGCAAACCGCCAGGACGATATGGACAAGCTCACCGAAAAAGCCCTGAATACCGCTCTGGGAATCGCTAAAAAGCATAAGCTGGAAGTAAATTATGGCATGGAAGAGCCCTTCCCGGCAACCATAAGCCATGATGATGCCATGAAAGTCCTGCAGGATGCGGTTCAAGAATCCGGTCTGGATCATGAATACCTTATGGAAGCATTCCGGTGGTCGGAAGATTTTGGCGTTTATACAAAGAGTATCAGTGGAGCTTTTTTCGGCATCGGCTCAGGCCAAAACCATCCCGTTTTGCATAATCCGGATTATAATTTCCCGGATGATATTTTAACAACAGCGATCGAACTTTATAAATCTATTGCATTGATAACTAATAATTTGAGATAATGAAGGAAATTTGTGTTTTTTGTGGTTCCAGTACAGGAAAAGGAGAACTTTACAGAGCAAGTGCCAAAAAGCTGGCATTATTGATGGCCAAAAAGGAAATGAACCTGGTTTTTGGTGGCAGCAGTATCGGCCTGATGCGCATCCTTGCTGATGTGATGATCGAAAAGGGGAGAAAAGTGACGGGAATTATGCCGGAAATGCTGATCCGCAAGGAAATCCTGCACGAAGGAGTGAGCAAAATTATCCGCACCGACAGCATGCACGAGCGTAAACTCCTGATGGGCGAACTTTCCGATGCTTTTATTGCTTTGCCCGGAGGTTTTGGTACTTTGGATGAAATCAGCGAAGTGCTTACATGGAATCAGCTGGAAATCAACAACAAACCCATAGCATTACTGAATGTTGACGGCTATTACGATAACCTTATGGCCTTTTTGGACCGTGCCGTACAGGATGGTTTCCTGCGTGCAGAACATCGTGCCAACATCATTGTGGAAAGTGATGAAGAAAAACTCCTGGAAGCCTTGAAAAATTTTGAACGCATTGAAGTGGATTCCAAATGGGTGGATGAACTTAAAGAGCAGGTGCGCACTTAATATCTTTATGGAAAAATTGCGCGATATACGTCTGGATTATACTAAATCGAAGCTTGAGGAAGCATTGATGCCCGAAGAGCCTTTCCACCTTTTTAAAAACTGGCTGGAAGCAGCTTTGCAATCTGATGAACAGGAGCCAACAGCCATGGTTCTATCGACGGTTTCGCCGGAAGGAAGGCCGTCATCACGCATCGTTTTGCTGAAAGATTTCCTTGAGGGCGCTTTGGTTTTTTACAGCAATTATCAATCGCGCAAAGGGGAGGAGATGGAAGCAAACCCCAATGCGGCTTTATTGTTTTTTTGGCCTGCACTCGAACGGCAAGTCAGAATAGAGGGGAAAGTACAGCAAATCACGGCAAAGGAATCCGATAATTATTTCTACAGCCGTCCGCCGGAAAGCCGAATTGGAGCGGCCATTTCACCCCAAAGCCAAATCATTCCCGACCGCAAAACGCTTGAAGAAGCTTTTCAAAAGGCATTGGAGAAAATGCGAGAAGGGGTGGAGCCCAAGCGTCCGGAGCATTGGGGTGGATACAAACTTATTCCTGAAATTATTGAATTCTGGCAAGGGCGGCCCGGAAGGCTGCACGACCGCTTTCAATATCGTTTGGCTGATGGCCAGTGGCTGAAAAACCGCCTGGCGCCATGATGCGGCATTTTGCTATAGTGTTGGTTATAATGAGCTTAGGCTTATCATTGTCCGCTCAAAATGTATTTGATGTGGGCGAAAAGCTCGAATACAATGTTTCCTACAACTGGCAGTTTATCTGGATTAAGGCAGCTAATGTCAGCTTTGAAGTCTCCGATACAATTATCTCAAATCGTGCGTATTTTTGCTTCAACAGCTTTGGAAGCTCCTTAAAGCGCTACGACTGGATTTTTAAGGTGCGCGATTCCTACCGTTCACGGGCATCAAAAGACAGCCTGAAGCCCTTATGGTACCACAGGAAAAATTACGAAGGCGGCTTTGAAGTGGATTATGAATATCAATTTGATGAAGACACGCGAAAAATATATTGCCGCACCCAAAATTCCGATCGTCCTTTAGCTTACGACACCATTCCATGGCCCGTTGGGGCGCTGGATCTCGTAACAGCAACCTACCACACCCGAAATCTGGATTTTTACGGGATGGATGTGGGCGATACTGTTCCTGTTCAGGTGATTATCGATAGGAAACCGTATAATCTTTTTATACGATATCTTGGCAAAGAAATCATTAAAAACCGCGATGGCCATAAATACCGCTGTTTGAAATTTTCGGCATTGCTGGTGTCAGGGACTATTTTTAAAGGCGGTGAGGATTTGTATGTTTGGGTAACAGACGACAGCAACAAAATTCCGGTTCAGGTGGAGGCGAAAATTTTGGTTGGTTCCGTTAAGGCATGGCTGTCAGGATATAAAAACTTAAAAAACCCATTGGGCGCACGGATTGATGAATAAAGTAGTTTAGGGAAATTCGGACAGATTGAATCATTGGTCATATTCCACTCTCGGGGGATTTTTGTAGTTTTATGTCGTTTAAAATTATACGTGATGAAAACGGCAAAAAGCATTGCTCCTTTTTTATTGATCTTTCTTTTTCTTTCACAATCCTGTATCCGGCATTACTATTGGCCCGAAGAACATATCCGCCAAATGGTTGATCCTGTTGGGTTTTCTGCAAATTTCAACGATTTTGATACTGTGATCTCTCAGCTCGATAAGCAATATGGAACAAAAATGGACAGCATTTCCCATGCCATGAAATCCTGGACGCCGCCTTCTGCTGTGATTATTCCTCATGATGATTATGCTTATGCCGGATATTTGTATCCACCGGCATTTGAAAATATACGGGCAAAAACCCTTTTGCTGGTAGGCGTTTTTCATAAGGCACGCACTTTTGGTGTGGAAGATAAGATGGTTTTTGGAAATTTTACTCATTGGAAGGGCTCGATGATGCGCACCGAAGTTTCTCCACTCAGGAATGAAATTTTAAACCGCCTCGATTCCTCCGATTGTATTGTTTCGGATACGATGATGCAAACAGAGCATTCGCTCGAAGCTTTCATTCCCTGGCTGCAATTTTATAATCCCGGGGCGCAGATTATTCCCGTACTTGTTCCTGCCATGGATTTTGAAAGGATGAACCAACTTTCTGAAAAGTTGGTTAAAGCACTTCAAAAGGTGTCTGATCATCAGGATGTAAGCAATCCAAATGATTTTTGCGTGTTGATTTCTTCGGATGCAGTACATTACGGAACAGAAGGATGGGGCGGAAAAAACCTGGCACCTGCAGGAAGCGGAACAGAAGGAAATCAACGTGCATTGCAGTATGAGCACAAAATTATAAATGAGAGCCTCTCAGGAAAAATTGATGATGCAAAAGTGAAGAAATTTATGGATTTCACTACCGATAGTTGTGATCACCGAAACTACAAATGGACCTGGTGCGGCAGATATTCCATTCCATTTGGATTACTGACCGCAGCTAAATTGCACAGCCGGAAAAAGCTGGAAGGCAAGCTTGCTGCTTATGCTACAAGTATTGATCATAAACCATTAAAATTGCAAAATACACAAATGGGCACTACGGCTCCCGCACATGAAAATCATTGGGTGGGTTATGCCTTGATTTTTTACAAATAGTCTTCTAACATAATTTTAATTTATTGCAAAACCGATACAAACCGAATAACCCATTCACCAATAAAATTTAGTTTTGCAAAAAGCCTCTGCATGAAAAAACTTCATTTACTCTTGCTTTCTGTCTTATCGGGAATCCTTTTTACGATATCCTGGCCGGTAAACGGCATTCCGCTTTTTATTTTCATCGCCTTTGTGCCATTGCTGATCATCGAAGGTGAGATACTTGAACATCAACAAAAGTATGGCTGCTGTGCCATTTTCAAATTTATTTATCCGGCTTTTTTCATCTGGAATTTACTCACAACCTGGTGGGTAGGCTATTCCACCCTTTTTGGTGTTGTGATGGCTGTTGTGCTCAATTCGGCTTTTATGTACTTTACATTTTTCCTCTTTCATCGCTCCCGCCGATGGTTGCCATCAAAAAACAATGCGCTGTGGACATTACTGTTTTTCTGGATAACTTTTGAATGGTTGCACCTCGATTGGGATTTGTCATGGCCCTGGCTCAATATCGGAAATGTGTTTGGCAGCTGGCACAAATGGGTGCAATGGTATTCCGTAACAGGTGTTTTTGGTGGGGCTGTTTGGATCTTGATGATCAATATTTTGATATACCGGATTTACATCAGTATTACGCAAAAGAGTGCACAGGCAGTTATCGTCAGGCAATCTGTTATCGTTTTGGTTCTTTTTCTTGCACCGATTGTTCTTTCTTACGTGATGTATAATAATTATGTTGAACCGGCAGAAAAAGCTGAAATTATTGTAATTCAAACAGATAACGATCCTTATACGGAACAATACACATTGACTTCTGAGGAGGTAACTGATAATTTTCTGGAGCTGGCCGAACCATTGATTACAGATCAAACAAAATTTGTTGTTTGTCCCGAATCGGTTTTATACGACGATATCTGGGAGCATCAGTTTGATCGTTCCAAACCCATTCGTAAAATAAAAACATTCATCCAAAAATTTCCACAATTGAGTTTTGTTGTTGGTGCTTCCACATCCAAACACTATCCGGATGGAATAACTGATTCGCCAACAGTGCGTACACATATTCGTGCCAATGGCGACAGTATTTTTTACGATAATTTTAATACCGCACTTTTTATCAAAAATGGATCGGCGGTCGAAATCTATCACAAATCAAAGCTTGTTCCGGGGCCCGAAAAAATGCCATTTCATTCCCTTTTAAAACCATTTCAGCATTTTGCTTTTGACTTGGGAGGAACCGTTGGAAGTCTGGGCAGCGATCCGGAGCGCACAACATTCTGTGCTTCAGAACCATCTATATGCACCGGCCCGATTATTTGCTATGAGTCTATTTATGGTGAATTTGTAACAGAATATGTTCAGAAAGGCGCAAGCCTCCTCTTCGTAATTACCAACGATGGCTGGTGGAGCGATTCACCGGGACGTTTGCAGCATCTATTGTTCAGCAAATTGCGTTGTATCGAAAACCGGCGCAGTATGGCACGATCGGCCAATACGGGCGTTTCGGCATTCATCAACCAAAAAGGCGATATCCTCCTGGATGGCGGCATTAATCAGGCCAAAGCCCTGCGTTACGATTTAAGCATCAATAATGAAAAGAGCTGGTATTCAGTACATGGCGATTATATTGCACGCATTGCCGCTTTTATCAGTGTGCTGCTTTTGCTTTATACATTATCGGAATATTTGCGCACTAAGGGGAAGATGCAGCGAAAAGCATAGCCAATAATCTATTTAGAGTTCGTTAATTAAGTCGTGTTTTTAGTTCAGAATGTTCGAGGTCGAGGCGTTTCTTTTGCTGGAAACGAGGAGTCCGCGAAGTTTCGGGATGCCTGTGCTGAGCTTGCCGAAGTGACTGGTTTCAATTCCGAAAGCTTTCGGAAGAATAATCCTGAAGCTTCGGGAGACATTATGGACAAGCACTATTTAGGTTTCAATCTATCCCTGCTTTAGCTGTCCAATAGCGTACGTTTTCAGTAAATTAACTTTTTTTAAGCCCATGCCGATACCATCAGGTACATAATTTTGTTACTTTTGATACGAATACCCATGAAACAAAATATTTTTTTATGAAAAAAGGTTTTTTATATATCCTGCTTATCGCCCTTTTGGGTTTTAATACAGGCTGCAAGGCGCAATCGGCCAGGGAAATCAAACGCAACGCCTATCTTGTCAATCTCGTAAATAAAGCTTTGCAACAAGGTCATTATAATCCTCTGGAATTGAATGATGATTTTTCAGAAAAGGCTTATTCCAATTACCTGAAGCAAAATGATCCTTTTAAGCGTTTCTTTACGCAGGAAGACCTGGATACGCTCAATTTTTATCAAAACCGTTTTGATGATGAACTTCAGGCCACTTCTTTCGGGCTCTTCAACCTTGCTGTGGAATTACTGAATAAACGTCAGGAGCAAACAGAAGATTTCTACATCGAAATTCTTGATGAGCCTTTCGACTACGAGAAAAAAGAATACCTGGAATTTGATCCCGACAAACGCGAATGGGTGAAAAACGATGAAGAATTGCGCGACCTCTGGCGCAGGATGCTGAAATACGAAACCCTTAACCGTTTGAGCAGCAAATTGGAGGAGCAGGAGAAAGCACTGGCCAAACAGGATACGGCCTGGGAAGAAAAATCCTTTGACGAAATGGAAGCCGATGCCCGCGAATCGGTGCGTAAACGCTATAAAGATTATTTCAAATATCTGAGCCAGATGGAAAATGAAGACCATATTTCCGATTATATCAATGCTTTTGTTTCGGTTTATGATCCGCATACCGCTTATTTTCCTCCCAAGCGCAAGGAAGATTTTGATATCAATTTCAGTGGCCAGCTCGAAGGAATCGGTGCCACACTGACCAGCCGCGATGGTTATGTAACCGTGAACAATATCGTGCCCGGAAGCCCTTCATGGAAACAGGGCGAACTGGAAGTGAACGACAAAATTTTAAAAGTGGGCCAGGGCGATGAAGAAGAAGCAGTAGATATTGTGGATATGCGCCTCGATAAAGCGGTGCAGCTGATCCGTGGAAAAAAAGGCACTAAAGTGCGCCTCACTGTAAAAAAAGTGGATGGAAGCACCAGAGAAATCCCGATTGTGCGCGATGTGGTGGTTATTGAAGAAACCTATGCCAAATCAACGGTAATAGAAGATGAAGAAACCGGCGAACGTATCGGCTATATTTATTTGCCCAGCTTTTATAATAATTTCAATGATACCGGAATTCAGCGTACGGCAGCCGGTGATATGCGGAAAGAAATCGAGAAACTGAAAAAAGAAAACGTGAGCGGTATTGTGCTTGACTTGCGCAATGATGGCGGCGGTTCTTTGCAGGATGCTGTGGAGATAGCAGGTATGTTTATAGAAGATGGCCCAGTAGTTCAGGTTAAAAGTACTACAGGCGATGTGCGCGTGCTGCGCGATTACAATAAAAACATCAACTGGGACAAACCCATGGTGATTATGGTAAACCACGGTAGCGCATCGGCTTCCGAAATTCTGGCTGCAGCCATGCAGGACTATAAACGTGCCGTGATTATGGGCAGCAAAAGTACTTTTGGCAAAGGAACCGTGCAGCGCTTTTTTGATCTCGATGGGTTTGTGCGCGGACAGGACGATATCAAACCGCTGGGCGCCATCAAGGTAACCGTACAGAAATTTTACCGCATCAACGGTGGCGCCACACAGCTCGAAGGCGTTACACCCGATATTATTGTACCCGATTTGTACAGCTATATGGATATCGGTGAAAAAGACCTGGATTATCCACTGCCCTGGACAGAAATAAAAAAATCGAGCTATGATATGCTGGCTGATAATGAAGCTGCTTTTGAGAAAAGTGTTGCGCACAGCATGGATAGGATAAAAGAGGATTCGGTTTTGATGCTTATTGATGAAAATGCCAAAAGGCTGAAAGAACAACGCGATAAAACCAAATATCCACTGGCTCTGGACGAGTTTGAACTGCGTCAGGATTCGCTCGATAAACTCAGCGATAAATACAAAGATGTGGGCAAAGACAGCCTGGATATTAAGATTTTCACGCTTACAGACGATCTGGCTGAAATTGAAGCCGATTCCACAAAGCAGGAAAGTACCGAACGATGGCACAAACGCCTGATGACCGATAATTATCTTTATGAAGCCATTAAGGTGATTCAGGATTTGAATGGCAATTCGGGTAATGCCGGAAAATAAAAAATGCAAAAGAAAACAATACGGTTCCGCTTTAACTTTCGTTTCGGCGGAATTGTTTTTTTACATATATTTAGGCCGGACATACAACTCTAAGACAACTTTATGAATCTTAGGGGTTAGTATATTGAAAGGTGCAAGCATGCAAATTCAAAAAACACTTCTTTTCTTCGGTATATTGTTTTTTGGTCTTGGTAGTGATTACCTGAAGGCTCAACTTACCATTGATGATGGCCTTACTGCTGAAGAAATGGTTGCTTTCATCTGTGGCAGCGGTGTTACTTTTTCAAATGCATCCTATACAGGTGCAGAACATGCATCGGGTAAGTTTCAAGAAGAACTAAGCGTAAATCTGGGTATATCAGAAGGTGTATTATTGACATCTGGTGATGCAAATACAGCCATTGGGCCTAATCAATATCCTGGTGGTGTAAATACGAACAGTAATAATATGCCGGGTGATCCTGATCTGGATAATCTCTTGGTTGGAGATATTATTTCACTAGATGCCAGCGTATTGGAATTTGATTTTATTCCATCATCAGATACAATTTTATTACGGTACGTTTTTGCTTCTGAAGAATACCCGGATTTTGTGACTAGTAGCTATAATGATATTTTTGCATTCATGGTTTCTGGACCAAATCCACTTGGAGGCACTTATGATAAGTATAATATTGCTTTGATTCCGGGAACCGAGCAGGCTGTGTCAATTCATAATGTGAATGGCACGACAAACCAGGAGTATTATAGGTCGAATCATAACGCAAGTATTGAATTTCCAATTAACGTTAATTATAATGGATTTACGGTTGTTTTAACGGGTATTCTGCATGTTGTAGCTTGTGAGGAGTACCACATTAAGTTTGCAATTGGGGATGGTTCACCGCGTTTAGGTTCTGACCGTGCTTACGATTCCGGTGTTTTCCTCGAAGCCAATAGCTTCTCCAGCCCGGTCGTAAATATTGATCCGCAGTACAGCACACCGCTGGATAGTGCTTTTGCCGTAGAAGGATGTACGCAGGCAAATGTTGTATTTGAAATACCTGAAATATCTTCGGATACAACCTGGATCTACCTTGATGCCATTTATGGAACAGCAACCAATGGCGTTGATTTTCCCTATGTTAGTGATACGGTTTTCATCCCACCGGGAGAGACTTCTGATACTATGTACATCCAGCCATTTTATGATCCACCTTACGAAGGCATTGAAACTTTTATTTTCGAATACGATAACGACCCCTGCCAGATGAATGCCGAGGTTTATACAATTAAAATTGCTGATTTTCAGGAAGTGGATCTCCCGGATGATACCACTGCTTGTGATGGTGTACCGATTATTCTGGATTCGGGTATGGATTATATGGGCTTTTTATGGAATACCGGTGCTACAACACGGACAATTACAGCTGTAAATCCCGGACTGTATTATGTAACTGTGAACAACTACGGATGCCCCGACAGCGATTCGGTCTATGTGCAACATTTCCCTAAACCTCCACCTACTTCCATTTACCATGATTGATTTTTTTTGGTCATTTTTGGCTCAAAAGTTCTTAAATTTATAAATGGGTCATTTCGATCGCAACAAGCATCAAGATAGTATTTGACAATTGACCGGAAGTGCAGGTGGTACTTGTCTGCAGGCTTGATTTTTTTCAGTATAATTTTAGAAGTCAGTATGTAAGTGCAAATTGAAACACAGTTTACCAATAGCTTCCTATTTGGAAATTTTGTCAGCCCGACAGACCAAGGGGTCTCAACTATAATTGCATGCAGAATCAATCGCTAAAAGGACAGCTGCTGCATTTTTTCAGGATTTATACGCCATCACTTCCCGAAAAACCCGCATAAAATTACCACCCCATATTTTGATAATATCTTCTTCGGAATAGCCTCTTTTCACCAGTTCGAGCGTAATCAGGCCCATTTTGCTCACATCAGGGCAATCTTCCAAACCTCCGCCACCATCAAAATCGGAACCGATGCCCACATGTTCAATGCCGGCAATTTCAACAATATGGTCAATATGATCCACCAGGTCGCTCACTGTTGCTTTTTCCACCGGATATTTTTCTGCTGTGGCATAATATTCTTTGCGCAGCTGGTTTTGCTCTTCCGGGCTCAGGCTGTCCCATTCTCCGTATTTACTGCGCACGGCATGTAATGCACTATCGCGTTCGGGATATGGTTTGGGCTCCTTTACATAGGCGCTGAGCAGGCAAACCTGGATTACGCCATTGTTTTCTGCCAGTGCTTGCAGCATTTCATCGGTCAGGTTGCGGGGGTTATTGCATAAAGCCCGCGCATTGGAATGGGATGCGATTACGGGCACATCCGTGAGTTCGAGTACATCATAAAAACTCGAATCGGAGATATGGCTCACATCCACCATCACTCCCAAGCGGTTCATTTCCTGCACAACTTGTGCCCCGAACGCACTTAATCCGTTCCATTCGGTAGTATCGGTTGAGGAATCGCAAATGTCGTTGTTTTTGGTATGGCAGAGCGTGATGTAGCGCACGCCTTTATCATAATACTCTTTAATCAAATTTAATTGGTTTCCAATGCCATAACCATTTTCGATGCCAATATAAAAGGCTCTTTTCCCTCCTTTTTCCAGTGCATAGGCATCATCCGGATTCAGGGCCAGACCGGCTGTCTCATGGTTTTTTGCCGCCACGGCATGAATCGAATCTATGATCTGGTGCACCCGCTCAATAGCGGTGGCATTCCCTTCTTCTGTGCGCTCGCCCTGCCCGATAAAAGCTGCAAGAAAAACAGCATCCAAACCGCCTTCCTGCATCCGCGGAATATCAACACAGGAATGGCTTTCTTTTGCATCATGCCTTTGGCTTACATCAAAATCCGAACGTGTAAATCGTAATGGCGTATCCGTATGAGAATCCAAACACAACGCTTTTTTGTGGATTTCGGATGCTTTTTCTTCAACTGATTTCTGCGTGCAGGATTGCAGGCCGCTTACAATCAATAAAACAATAAATATCCTTAGGAAAGGGGAAGGTGTCATAGGTGTAGATGATTGATTTTCAATTTTCTGATAAAACGATTTTATAAATTATCGGGCACGTAATCGCTGATCACCTCCTTTATCTGCTGCGCATATTTTTCGCCAATACCCGAATATTCGAGCAGTCCGTCGGCCATGCTCCCGGGATCCATTCGCCCGGCATGACGTTCTTTTGCCCTGATTTTCCGGAAATCTTTCATTGACTCCATTGTGTTGAGGAAGTGCATATAATCTTTTACGCCCGATTGCACATTGGGATAGGATTTCACCCAGAATTTCGGGTCTTTTACACCTCTTGCTGCCATTCCGCAGCCTTTATTGTAGCAGTGCACGCCAAAAAACGCATTTCCTTCTTTCGCAAAACGCGATTTGCCCCAGTCTGATTCAATAATTGCCTGTGCCATGGCAAGTTTCGGTGGCACAATATCTACCCGAAGCAAAAGCTGTTCAAATTGGTTTTTTAATACAGCCGGTGTTGTTTTTGGGTGAAACTGAGCATAAGGCATATCGTAGTATCCGGCCGTTTGTTTTAAAAATGCAAGATCCTTTTGCGAAAGTTCAGTACCGGCATTCAGCTTGTTTTGCAGGGATATGATTTCATCCCTTTTCTGTTTGATCTGGTCTGCTTCAAAACGTATGGCCGGCGCCATTTTTTCAATGAAGGCTTTATCATTTGCCGACATATTCTTTTTCCCAATGAAATCGGCTTTCCACCCAACTTCCGGTTTGGCCACCCTATCTGCTGTGGTTTTGGTTTCTTCAACCGTGGCTTTGTTTTCCGGTTTTTGCTTACATGCCGTGAGCAGAACCAAAAACAATACTAAAAAGCTAAAAGTTTTTTTCATAAATCCGATTTTTGCGACCGAATATAGGGATTTTTTGCGTTTAAAGCCGAACCACAGCAATTTCTACAATTATTTGAGAAAAAACCGTCCGTCCGCTTTTTTTTTTGGAAATATTGAAAAGCCGCCATATTTATCGATTTGAGACTTTTTTATTGTATTGCAAAAGCACAATAGAACAAGGCTTTAAGAGATAATTAGGCGTTGACATAACAGCATGAGGCTTTAGACATTGCGGAAAGTTGACGGGTGATTTGTGTTTTGAATATTAACATTGTGGCCGCTGCTGATGCACATGATGACCACTTCCGGAGATATCGTTAATCCTTATTAATGGTCTCTATAATATCAAGATATTGCAAAACAGTTGATTATGCCTTTAATATCAAAATCTCAGCGTTTCAGCTTTCATAACGAACAATAGTTTTCCGTGTCAGGAACTAATTTCAATTACTTAATGCTTATCTTTGAAACATTATGATGGGATTTACTAAAGCTGAAGAAGAATTTTTCGCAAAGCGCGATAGGGAGCTTGAGGGCTTAGAGAAGTGTGCCGACTGCCTGATACCGGAACAGCTTTCTCAAAAGGGCTGCACGTTCGTGCGCTATGAAGAACTAACGGAAAGGGTAACCACCTATGAATTCCGGATTTATGAAAAAGACGGAAAAAAAGTCGTGTACAACGAAGTTTATGTAGATATGGAAGGGGGGATGTATTACCAGCAGCTCTATACAGAAGATGGCAAAATGCCGTGATTTTGTCATAATCTCAAGCCCGGCTTCCGGGATGTAGCTACCTTTGCAAAAAAAGAATTATGGAATTAAGTATTTTCAGTGACGGTCATTTTATGCGGGAAGCACTGCGGCAGGCCGAAAAAGCTTTTGAGCTGGGCGAGATCCCGGTAGGCGCGGTGATTGTGTGCGATCAGCGCATCATTGCCCGTGCGCATAATTTCACCGAGCGCCTCAATGATGTTACTGCCCATGCCGAAATGCAGGCGTTTACAGCTGCAGCCGATTTCCTGGGTGGAAAATACCTGAACGACTGCACTTTATATGTTACCCTCGAACCTTGTGTGATGTGTGCCGGCGCCAGCTACTGGACGCAGATAGGACGTGTGGTTTATGGCGCGTCGGATCCGAAACGTGGTTTTTCGCGCCTGAACGAAAATTTGCTGCATCCCAAAACGGAAGTGCTTGCCGGCGTGCTGGAAGATCAATGCTCCGCTTTGCTCAAAGAGTTTTTTGCGAAGAAGCGATAAAAAAAGGCAGCCCATGAAAAAGCTGCCTTTTGAAATCGTTTTATTGGTTTTTATTTTTCCTCATCATCCTTATAAAGCTCTTCCTTGTCCACAACTTTTACTTCGGTATCGTTCTCCAGTTTGCGGGCAATAGCGTTGTAAGGGCCGGTAACTACTTCATCGCCTTCTTTTAATCCGCTGGTAATTTCAATATAGCGGTCGTCCTGAATGCCGGTGGTCACTTCTTTCATGAGGACTTTGTTTTCTTCGATTACGAAAACATATTCCTTAAAGTCATCGGCATCATTGGTTTCTTCCTCATCATCATTTTTCTTATCCGGATTGCGCCCCATGGCCTTACGGTTCTTTTGAATGGCGGTATCGAGGCGGGCTGTAACGCTTTGGATGGGCACAGTAAGAATATCTCCGGCACGGGTCGTCTGGATATCCACTGTTGTGGACATTCCCGGGCGGAAGGGGCTGTACGAAGCCGGTTTTCCCAGTGTAAGATCGGCATATGATGAAGGAAGCAGGCGGATTTTTACTGCAAAATTGGTTACCTGATCCACGCTTACGCTATTGAGGTTGCTGGCCGATGTAGCTATTTCGCTTACCAAACCTTTGAATTTACGGTTGAGATAGGCATCCACTTCGATGAGGGTTGTATCGTTGAGGTTTACGCGCACAATATCGTTTTCGTTCACATCCACATTGGCTTCCATTTTATCGAGATTGGCAATGCGCATAATTTCCGTACCGATACTAAACTGCGATGCTCCCGAAACGCGCTCGCCCTGTTCCACGCTCAGCTGCGAAACGGTACCCGAAGCCGGGCTGTAAATGGCGGTTTTGTCCAGGTCTTCTTTGGCTTGTTTCAAAGAAGCTTCGGCATTGCTCACCTGAAATTTCGATGCCAATACGCTTTGTTCTGCTGCATCCATATCGGCTTTGGCCATTTCGTAATTGGCGGTAGCCTGTTCAAAATCGGCATCAGAAATTACTTCCTCTTCAAAAAGTTTCTGGTTACGCTCAAAACTGAGCTTATCGTTCAGGAATTTTGCTTTTGCCTGCGCCAGCCGTGCTTTTGCATTGGCCAGATTGGCCTTTTGTGTATTGAGGTTGGCCATTCTTTGCTCATAAACGCTCACATAAATTTCCGGGTCAATTTTGGCCAGCAGATCACCTTTGGTAACCTGATCACCTTCTTTTACATGCAGCTCAACAACCTCGCCCGAAATGTATGGCGTGATTTTAATATCTTTTTCGGGTTGTATCTTCCCGTTGGCCGAAACGGTTTCAATAAGGCTTCTTTTACTGGCTTTCTCGGCAATTACTTTTAGTTCCCGTCCGTCTTTTTTTTTCACCACGGCAACTACAATCAGGATGATGAGCAAAGCGCCAAGTCCGATAAACAGGAATTTATTTTTTTTCATGCTGTTATTGTTTGGTCAGATGTTTTTGCGGGTTAAATTTTTTGCTGGTACATATTCAACTCCCGGTAAAAACAAAAGGTTAATGGTTTTATTGTTCAAATATTTGGTTAAACACAAAAACAGGAAAAAACCCTGTATGATCTCAAAGATACAATTTAAAAGAACATTGGCGAATAAAAGCCGGAAGATTTCTGCTCCCGGCTTCATCAATTCAAATTAATTGCCTTCTTTTAGTGATAATGGTATGCCCATGTAGAAATCAAGTATTTTGGTGCGGAAAACGAAATCATATTTTGCCTGCAGCAGCTCTGCTTCGGCACGGGTCAGTTCTTTTTTCATTTCATTGTATTCAACAGTATTGATCATGCCCACATTGAGCTTTTGCTCGGCATAATTGAAGCTCTCCTGCGATGCAACCACTTTTTTCTCGGCAGAATAATATTTTTTGTACGCGGCAATTGCATCAGCTTCGGCCTGCTGGATGATTTTATTCAAATCGTTTTTGGTTTGCTCCAGCGCCAGTTCTGCATCGGCTTTTTGGATTTTGGCACGTGATACATTGGTTCGGGCCTGGAATCCGTTAAAAATCGGGATGCTCAAATAAAATCCCAAAGTTTGGTTGTTGTTGTCTTTGATCTGATCGCCAAATGATTTGGTTTTATAATCATAATCATAGGTGAAGCCCATAACGGTATCTAATGTGTTTTGCACAAAACCAATGGGCATGGTTTTCATTTGCGGATTGATGGCTTCTTTTGCTGCACCGCTATAGCCTGTTCCCCAGCTTCCATAAAGGCTGAGCGAAGGATAATAGGTTCCGCGTGCTATTTTCATTTGAACCAACGCTTCATCAACGCCGGCTTCTGCTGCTTTAATTTCCGGACGGTTTTTTACCGCATAATCATAAACGGCTGTGGCCGATGTGGCATTCACTTCTGCTTCGATGTCCACTTCGGGCTGGTCGATTTCAAAATAAGCTTCATTGTTCAAATCAAGCAGTTGGGCAAGGGTCAGCATACTGATTTGCAGGTTGTTTTCTGCTTCCACCACATTCAGCTCTTCAGCTGCGGCCTGTGCCTGGATATTGTATAAATCGCCCTTGGCCAATGTGCCTGCCTGCACAAGTTTTTGGGTGCGTTCTACCTGAAGCTGGGTTGTTTGCAATTGCGCCTGAGTTGTGCGCACCAGCTCGCGGTAAAACAGTACCTGCAGGTAATAAGTAGTGATGTTCAAGCTAACATCATCTACCATTTTATCTACATTATATTGACTGATCTGCAATTGCAGCTGGCGTTGCTTTAAGGTGTTCAGTTTCTGAAAACCATTGAACAAATCCAGACGTGTAGAAATCGAAAAGTCATTGGACTGAACGGAAGTAGAAGCAAACTGGTTGGTATATCGGTCGATTGTTTGCCCCCAGTTGATGATGGAATTGGCAGAAGCATTGAGCGTTGGGGCAAAACTGTATTTGCTTTCGGAGAGGTTTTTTTCTGCCAGATCAATATTGAGGCGCTGTCGCTTGATGCTGATATTGTTTTCTTTGGCGTAGTTAATGCAGGCTTCCAAAGACCAGGGTTCCTGCTCATCGCCGGGAGCTGTTTGTGCAAAACCGGCAGTTGCAATCAGAATCGCCATTACAAAAACGATTATTTTCTTTCGGTAGATGAGGCTAGGTTTCATTATCCAATATTTTGTTTGATCATTCATTGGCACATTGCTCTGCTAAAAACATGCCACGATTATATGCTATTGTTTTTCAATTGATTATAATCACGCATAAAAGTAAGCATTTTTTTGCTGTGTACGTTGGATAACATGGACTGTCCGTAAACGTACACCGGAAGAATTTCAGGAAATCCGCTGGCAAACAGGAGTATTTGCTAATTTTGTGGCTGAACATAAAATCATCGACATGAAAAAGCCCTTGCAAAACATCAGAAGCATGATTACCGGCCTGCTGCTGATCATCGTTTTGGGATCTAATGCCCAGGCGCAATTCCTTTCCGATACCATTGATATTGAACATTATCGGCTCGATTTGAAAATCATGGATTTCGACGAAGGAATCCTTTATGGAACGGCATACATCCAAATGAAAACCAAAATGGACAACATTTCGGCTTTTAACCTGGACCTGCTGAAACTGCAAGTTGATTCTGCCTTTACCAATGATGAAGAAATTTCTGTTTCAGGCAATGACACTGTTATCCGCCTGCATTTGCCTACAGCTGTGAATGCCGGAGAGGAATTCAACCTGCGCATCCATTATCATGGCGAACCCAATGTAGAGCCCTACGGTTGGGGCGGATTTCATTTCAATAACGGAATTGCATACAATCTGGGCGTGGCTTTTGAGGATTATCCGCACAATTACGGCCGCGTTTGGTATCCCTGCATCGATGACTTTATCGACCGCGCTACCTACGATTTCTATATCACAGCAGCCGAGGAGCATAAAGCCATCTGCACAGGCCACCTGATTGATGTTCAGGATAATGGCGATGGTTCCAAAACCTGGCACTGGCAAACGGCACACAGCCTGCCTACTTATCTCACTTCGGTTGCTGTATCCGATTATATCGAAATTGAGCAGAATTTTGAAGGCATGAACGGCGATATCCCCATGTACCTTTATGTGCATGAAAACGACAGCCTTCAGGCCATCAATTCGTTCATTAACCTTCCGCAGATTATGGAAGGTTTTGAAGCCCATTGGGGACCGTATCCTTTTGAGCGCGTGGGCTATGTAAGCACACCTAAAGGCGCTATGGAACATGCTACAAACATCGCCTATCCAACCGGCTGCATCGACGGCGGGCTGACTTACGAATATCTTTATGCCCACGAGCTGTCGCATATGTGGTTTGGCGATAAAGTTACCTGCGAAACCGCTGAGGATATGTGGCTTAACGAAGGCTGGGCTGTTTTCAACGAATATCTGACGCAGGAAATCCTTTATGGCAAAAATGCCTATCAGGCTTATTATCTCAACAAAAAAGCCGATGTTTTGCAATATTGCCATGCCAATGATGGCGGATATTACGCGCTTTACGGCATTCCGCAAACCATCACTTATGGCGAAACTGTTTACCAAAAAGGCGCGCTTGTAGTGCATACTTTGCGGAATTATATGGGTGATGATGCCTTCTTCCCGGCAGTGCGCCATTATCTGGAGCAATATGCCTATAATGATGCCAACTCATGGAACCTGCGCGATGCTTTGAGCGAGCACAGCGGAATGGACCTGACCGCATTTTTCGACAGCTGGGTGTTCAATCCGGGCTTTCCTCAGTTTTCAGTAGATTCATTTAATGTTGTGGCAAATGGCAATCAGTTTGATACTGAAGTCTTTATGAAACAAAAACTGCGCGGAACAGAACAATTTTTCACGGAGAATAAAGTCATGCTCCGTTTTGTCGATGCGCAATGGCAGCATCAGGATGTAGTAATGGACCTGGCCGGGCAGAATGGAAATCAAACCTTTGCTTTAGATATTGAACCTTCATTTGTTTTGGTAAATGCTACCGACATCATGGCCGATGCTGTTACACGTGTTCAAAGAACCATCAAAACCACCGGAACGTACGATTTCGGACACAGCTTTTGCGGTTTTGATGTACAGGAAATAGGGGATTCGGCCTGGGTAAGTGTAGAACATAATTGGGTGGCACCCGATGATTTCCTCGAAGAAATTCCCGGTGTGCGCCTTTCGGATGCGCGTTACTGGACCATTAAAGGAAATTTCGACGGAAAAATGACCATCAAAGGAAAATTCAAATACAGCAAAACCGGTTATCTCGATAACACTTTGTTGACCAATCCAACGGATTCCTTAATGATCCTATACCGCCGCGATGCTTCCGAAAACTGGCATTCTGTGCCTTTCGAACGTTTTGGCCCCTTTAATGTGGGTTTTATTTATGTGCCAAACATGAAAGCCGGAGAATATACGCTTGCCGTTTGTGATGAAACTTTTGTTGGGCAAAATGATATTCCAAAAGAAGAAATCAGGGTTTTCCCAAATCCATCCAATGGGATCGTGATGTTGGAGAACCTTCCCAAAGGCGAATACAGCATCCTCAACAGCGATGGCAAATGTGTGCAAAAAGGTTATGCGAAAGACAGCAGGCTTCAGATAAAACTCGATCAAAAAGGCGTTTATGTTTTCCGTATTTTTGATGGAACCACAAGGATTAACAAAAAATTGCTCATAACAAACTAATCAACTTTATGGCTGGAAAGAGGAAAATCCCCCACACTTACGTCATTGTTTTCTTTATTATTATTTTTTCGGCAATCCTTACCTGGTTTGTGCCGGGTGGTGCTTTTGAGCGCGAAACGGTAAGCATGCCCGATGGCGGCACCCGAGAAGTTATTGTAAGCGAATCCTTCGGATATCTTGATAATGAACCACAAACCTGGCAAATCTTTTCTGCACTATTCGATGGTTTTGTGGATAAAGCAGATATTATCGTTTTTATCTTGTTAATAGGCGGTGCTTTCTGGATTATGAACGAAAGCAAAGCTATTGATGTCGGGATTTTCAGTTTTTTGAAAATGACCCGCAAGCTCGAGAATATTTCCTTTTTCCGGAAAATCGGTGTGGACAACCTGATTTTCACGCTTATCATGCTGATGTTCAGTATTTTTGGTGCTGTGTTTGGCATGAGCGAAGAAACCATCGCCTTTGTGATTATTTTCGTTCCGCTGGCCATATCCATGGGCTACGACAGCATTGTGGGCGTTTCGCTTTGCTTTGTTGCTGCCGGACTGGGTTTTGCCGGTGCATTGCTCAATCCTTTTACCATTGGAATTGCACAAGGACTGAGCGACCTTCCGCTCTTTTCCGGCCTGGAATACCGTATGTTCAGCTGGTTGGTAATCAATGTACTGGGCATTGCATGGATATTGCGCTATGCAGCAAAAATCAAGAAAACCCCAAAGAAAAGCCCGGTTTATGAAACCGATGAAGTTTGGCGCAAAGAACACAATACCGATCCTGAAAACGTAAAATTTTACACCCCTCTTTCTGCCTGGATCACCTGGGGAATACTTTCCGTGGCCCTGATTATCTACGGATTTCAGTTTCCGGAAAGCACTTTGAAAATCGGCAATTCCGAAAGCACATTGCCGGTATTGCCGGTGCTGGCCGGATTGTTTGTGGTCGGTGGGTTTTTCTCCTTGCGCAAATCGGTGCATTTTTTCATTCTCCACCTGCTGGGATTTACTATTCTCTACCTCATCGCCGGCGTAATGGGCTATGGCTGGTATGTAATGGAAATTGCCACGCTCTTTTTTGTAATGGGTTTGGCGTCCGGTATGGCGATGAACTACAGCCCCAACCGTATAACGCAGCTTTTCCTCACCGGCGTGAAAGATATTTTATCGGCGGCCATGGTCGTTGGATTGGCCGGCGGCATCATCATCATACTCAACAATGGACAGATTATTGATACCATCCTCAACAGCATTGCAGGCAGTATGGCAGATATGGGCAAAGTAGGTTCGGTAGGTATGATGTATGTTTTCCAAACCATCATCAATGTAGTGATACCATCGGGCTCGGCCAAAGCAGCGCTGACCATGCCCATTATGTCGCAATTCTCTGATTTGATCGGGGTTTCGCGCCAGGCAACCGTTATGGCATTTCAGTTTGGCGATGGCTTTACCAATATGATCACACCAACTTCCGGTGTGTTGATCGGTGTGCTGGGCGTTGCCAAAATCCCCTACGACAAATGGGTGAAATGGATCGCACCATTTATGCTCGTTTTGGTGATTTTAGGATTTTTGCTGCTCATTCCAACGGTATTGATGAAGCTCAATGGGTTTTAATCAGTTTATTTCATAAACACCCAAAAACGGGCAAAATCTTATTACTGAGCGGGTTCAGGCATTGCGAATCAGGGATCATTGTTTTGGTTTAGTGAGAACAATGGAAAAATGGTGCTTAAAAGGTCGATTCCAATAAAATCGGTTTTTAAAATAAAATGCACTAAAAAATGACCTGAATGATGCAAATGGATAGTTTGATAGACAAGTATCATGGCGCCTTCATCTATTATCATGCATGGAAACGGACAAGGACATTTATATTATGGTGTCTGAATTCCATGGGGCACCGAACATTAACAGTGATTATGCCATTGATGGACATTTGTTTCGTGATTGTTCATCAGGGATGGTCTATTACTATTACTAATTCCCTCACATCTGGTGACTGTGACAATCAGTTTGACGTACTCATCAAATGACGCAAAGTCATCCGATGAGTGGAATAAAGCCAAAAACCCGCTCCATCTTTCATTCTATTATCAACAAAATCCTCTAATTTTGCCGTTTAATATTTGCGATATGTTTATTATAGATAAAACCATCATTTCTGAAGAAATTTTCGATATCCACTTCGTATGCGACCTGGACAAATGCATGGGCGCCTGCTGTGTCGAAGGCGATGCCGGAGCGCCATTGCTTGAAGAGGAAATCGGGATACTGGAAGATATTACTGATGAGGTGAAGAAATATATGGTGCCCGAAGGCATTGAAGTCATTGAAACAACGGGCACATTTGATTATGATGAGGATGGCAATTTTGTTACGCCCCTTATTGGCAACCGCGATTGCGCCTACGTTTTTTATGATGAAGAAGGTATCGCGAAATGCGCCATTGAAAAAGCTTATGAAGATGGATGCCCCATAACGCTCAGCCATAAATTTAAAAAGCCGGTGTCCTGCCATTTGTATCCGGTGCGCATCAGCCAGGTAGGCGAGCATGAGGCCGTGAACTACCACAAATGGCATATTTGTAAAAAAGCACTGAAAAACGGTAAAAAACTGGGCGTGCCGCTCTATAAATTCCTGCGCGAACCATTAATCCGCAATTACGGACAGGATTGGTACGATGAACTTTTAAAAGAAGGGCTGCGCAGAGAAGAAGCAGCGAAAACAGATTTTTAATAAAAAACGCCAAAAGGCCTTCATGGTTTCCCAAACCTTGAAGGCCTTTTTAAAAAACCTCATCCGTCCTTCAAAAAATTTTTTCCACATAAATTTTCGGGTATCATTTACCGGTTTTTTGGGTTTCTGTTTTTTGCTTATCATGAAAAAGGGGGCGGTTATCACGAAAAACAGGCCGTTCATACAATAAGTCAAAAAAAGCTTGCTCAGAAAAAATCCCCGATGTAATTTGCACCTTGAATTAATAAAAAGTACTGCTCATTTGACTTGGTTTTATAGACGACAAAAGAGCATTTGGTTTTTGGTTTTGTTTGCAACGCAAACGTTTTTTCGCTTGTGGTAAGGGACAGCAATGGGGG
This sequence comes from Bacteroidales bacterium, assembly GCA_963662905.2. Lineage (GTDB taxonomy): Bacteria > Bacteroidota > Bacteroidia > Bacteroidales > WRLA01. Next base: position 1,017,791 of record CAXXFD010000001.1, read on the forward strand.
CTGTCCCTTTTTTGCTTTGCCACGGATAATATGTTTTGCTCAATGAGCAGCTCCTTCAAACCGCTTCTAATGGTCGCCCGGCTGCCGGCTGCTTCCTGAATTCATATAAAATAATCCGGCAGCTAGGTCTCCTTATTCCCGGTTTTAATATTTAGTGCCAGCCAGAAAACTATAGATTTTTAAAATTCACTCCAAAAACAAAGAGCAAAATATGTTCTGCAACATGCTTCTTGCATAAAAAAATGATATGAGTATTCTTACAGGGACTATTTATTAGCCGATCATCATCAATATTAGCATTAAAAAATTCGGAATTTGTATCATATCAGCCAATAATACACACAGTATTCCTAATAAATAACGTGATTTTTCATGAAATCACGGTAAAAAGCAATTATTTCCCCAAAAAACACACCTAATAGTGAGATACTTACAAAAACACCATCCAATAAAACGAAATTATTACAAAAACAGCTTGCGAAACCTTTTTATAGCCTCAATCAACATCCAATGGGCTTTACTGCTTTAACACAAAGATGAATAAAGCTTCTTCCAAATTTTAAAAACAGCAGGAATAACACGGGTCAATCCCGTATGCACGAGATCGGACTGGGGGATCAATATGACCGGAATACGAAAGAGGTGCGACAAATCGCACCTCAATACTAAATTTTTTACACCGACATTTTTTATCGCACAATATTCAGTTTCTGCGAATAAACCTCACGATCTGTTTCGGTTTGCAGGATGTAGATTCCTGTTTTTATGTGCTTTGGTACAATGATCTGCACTTTGTGGTTTCCTGCACCCAGGAAGCTTCTTTTCAGAATGCCCAGCTCGCGGCCATTGATATCGAAGAGGCGGAAATCCACATTGGCCGGCATTTCCAGCATGACCTGCGCATAAAGCACATCTTTTGCCGGATTGGGGCTGATGAGGACGCTTTCGGCTGGCGTTTGCGCCTGTTCTTCCGTGCCCACTCCCCAAAGGTTTTGCAGGCTCACAGCACGGCATTGCAGAATATCGTAAGTTAAAGTGTCCTGCACATAAGTTACGATCTTCACCTGCTCCGGATCCCAGAAATCCTTTAAACTGAATGACATTTCCCACTGCATGGAGCTGGTCTCTGATCCGTCCATGGCAAAAGCAATGCCGTTGGTATCTGGCAGGGCCATTTGAACTACGTCATCAAAGAATTCAACAGGATCAAAAATGTCAGGGCTTGCATTGGATCTCACGTGGGAGCGGGTAATTACCGTGCGCAGTTTTAACCGACTATTAATAATTGGTGCCTTTGGGGTAAGTTCTATCAAGATATTATAATCCATACCGGAGTGTATTCCGTAAATATCCAAGGTGAATGGAGACCGGTATCCTGATATTCTATTATAGAAATCAAACATACAAGGCAAATTGTGTACTGTCCAAATAGTTTCAAAAGGCTTAAATACTCTCTGGGAAGGGAGTATTCAGAAAAGTGTGTCAGCTGCTTGCCCTGCAACGCCCTGGAGCCTTGGCGGAAGGGCGTTGCAGGGCAAATATAAGCAATTATAAATAGCGGGCATAACGGTCTCCAAATTTTTCGATGAGTTCTCTCTGTATGGATCCCCAATTGAAGGCCTTGCGCTTCCAGCTTTTCTTGTTGTGCATCAATGCTAGATACAGCTGTTTTATCAGTCCTTTGTCGTTGCTCCAGGCTCCTTTAGACTTGGTTATTTTGCGCATAATACGATGCACTGCCTCAACTGGATTGGTGGTGTAGATCATCCGCCTGATATGATGCCCATAGTCCATAAACGCCATCAGTTCCTCCCAGTTTTCCTCCCATTTTGGACGGATGTTTTTGTATTTGCCGTCCCATTTCTGTCCAAATGATATTAAAGCTGTTTCGGCTTGTTGCCTGTTTGCTGCCGTATAGATCTTACGCAGATCAGAGCAAAGAGCCTTCCTGTCTTTGTCGCTTACAAAGCGGGTAGATGTGCGTACCATATGCACTATGCAGCGCTGTACAATGGCTTTGGGATAAACCTGGCCTATAACCCCGGAAAAGCCTTTAAGCCCATCTACACAAAAAAACAAAACTTCCTCTACGCCACGTTCCTTAAGGTCTTCCAATATCATGCCCCACTGGTTGGCCCCTTCTGATTCGTTTATGTAAAGCCCAAGGATATCGCGTTGGCCTTCAGCGTCTATGCCATAACATGTGTAGATAGCTTTGCTGATAATATGACCCGCTTCGCGGACTTTAAAGTGAACAGCATCAAGGTATATGACACTGTAGCACGGAAATAGCAACCGCTGCTGCCATTGGGTAATTTCAGGCCATACACGATCGGTTACCGAACTGATTACTCCGGCGCTTATTTCAAGCCCATATAGGTGCTGCAATTGGTAGCGCACATCCTCAACTGATTGACCGCGGGCGTATAGGCTTAGGATTATTTCATCTACCCCGTTCCCAAGGTCCCTGTCCCACTTTTTAACCAAAATCGGCTCATGGTCGCCTTGGCGGTCACGCGGCGTGCGTACCTGCAGCTCTCCGGCAGCACTGCGTACTTTTTTCTCCGTATAGCCATTGCGGCGGTTACCGCTGTCAACCTTTTGGCTTAAACTATGATTTATCTCGCCCTCTAAGGCTGCATTTACCATAGTTTGAAGCATCTCGCTGAAGACACTGCCTTCTCCAAATAAGGATTCTCCACTGTATAAGCGACTTAGTACTCTTTCTCGTAAATGCGCATCTGGTATCAACTCTTCCATGCGCGGGGATTTCTTGTTTTTCTTTCTTGTCATGTGTCAAATGTATTAATTCAGTTCTAATTCCCAAACATGACACACTTTTTTGAACAGCCTCCCTGGGAAAAAGACTAAACCTGGGAATATAACAATTACGATCCCCCATTATTGTTGTGGGCGAATAGGACATACCTAAATCACGCATAAAAGAAACGGCTGTCATGCAATCCAATGAATCAGGGACATCATCATACAGATAATTCACAACACTGACTTTTGGCAAAATCTCCTTTATCTGCTCTAAAGTATCCAGACTTCGCTGCAAATTTCTAAGATACAATTTCTCATAGACACCTAAACTATACTCTTGTGAATATAAAATATTCAAAGCAGGCCAGTTATGAAAAGGCACTTTATAGGTATCTACTTCATAACTGATCAGATTATTATCTGAATTATTATCACCTTCACATTCCAATTCATAGGATAGATGGTATAAGTGATTTAAATATGGCATATCAAAAGCAGGAAAATATAAACTTAAGGTATCCATTCGTTCCATCTCCGGAATATCAATTGTTTCACTATAAACCAATTCATTGGTCTGGTGCTCCCTGATAGAACATCTCACTATACCATCGGCAGTTTCGATGCCAGAATTAACAAGACGGACTTTTGGACTAAAAAGGCTGTCCTGAGGGATATGCAGGTTTGGGTAATCATCAAAAATAGCCAAATCTATTTGTGACGGAACTTCAATCATAATATTGTCAAAATTAAACCAATGAAGACTAGAACTATTAGGATTCCAAATTTCATCCAGCACCAGTATAAATTGAAATCCCTCTTTTCGAAAAACAGAAGAATCAAGTGAACAAATAAAGGGCACACTCCGTATCCGGGAAAATTCACAATACACATGTTCATAAATTTCTTCCCATTCCTCCATCTGACTATTTTTTATACAAAGTATAATTGGCGTTTCACTATTCACAATATCAAACTCATTGCGGTAAAAATCCGCAGTAAAATTCAAATACTCATAATCAGAAAGATCCAGAATTGGAGAGATGATTTCTATTCGTTGACTAGGCAAATTTTTATGTTCAGGTGGCCCGTAATAATATGTGTTTAGCTCGTTACCCCCGCCCAAACACCAATTTGATTCAGCAAGCCTGTAGGCTAGAAGAAAATCACTATTCGAACCATGCATAGGACAAGCATTCAACTCCCACCCTTCCGGGAAAGTTGAGCCTTCGTTGAAGTCTTCTAAGAATACGGTTTGGGCTTTTATTCCAAAAGCCATGATCGTCATAAAAACGAATGTAAAAATGTTGGTTTTCATAAAAAAGTTTTCATTTAAAAAGTATATACAAATATAAAAAATCTAATAAATCGTCCTATTCTGACTTTATTCATTTATAAAAATTTAAATAAAATACGCATACAAAACAATTAACGCTAATTAGTGTCTGTCCATAGAGTAAGCAAATTTTGAGGCGTCATTTGATGTTGTGTAAAGAATCATCACACCGAGAAATTTTTTGCGCCAATCATATATAATAAACCTATATGTGTTTTGCCGAAAACAGGCGCTTTTTGTTAAAAATGTCTGTTTTTGGCCTTTTTGGACATACCTCTCCCGGGCAATGTTGGTTTGCTACATCGCCTGACAGGGAGTTTGTTAAATCTCTTTGAGCACCAAGGCCGTCATTACCCTGATATTGTGACCTATTACGCTCCAGAGTACTTTTGATTTAAAATGCTCCCAACCTTTCCAGTCGCAGCGCCGTATTTTAAACCGTCTTTTCAGATTGGAAATTATGCCTTCTATGCCGCTGCGCCATTTCTTTAGGCGTGTCTCCATATTTTTGCTGGAAGCACTGTTGCGCAGGCAGCCAACAATTTTGTTAAAAACAACATTAGTTATTCCCTTTTCTTTAGCCTTTTCCATATTTTTCAATGAGGCGTAACCACCATCGGTAACGCTGTCGCGCGGCGTAATACCGTATTCTTCAATGACTTGATCCAACATCTGGCCAAATAGCTTGGCGTCTGACGGGTTGCCCCTTTCTATATCGCATGCAAGTATCAAATTGCTTCTCCCACTGCCCAAATTTATTTTGTGGCCAAACTCTGGCTTTCTTCCTCCCTTTACAATGATATCTGTATGCTGCTCATAAATTGAAAATATCTTTTTTTCATTTGGAACCTTATTGCCATTGATCTCCTTCTCACGTACCATATAATCTACTAACTCCATGACCCGAATGTGATTGGAAATATGAGCCAGAATTGCTTTCGCCTTAAGACTTGAGCCGGGCTTTTTTTTTACCACATTTGAAAGCTGATTTATCGTTTTGACAAATAGGATCAACTGTTTACGGAATAATTTAGCCCGCTTGTCTTTTGATTTGCCAACATTGAGGTTGAAATAATTTTTTTTGGCTTGCCGGCTATAGTCCATATAGTTAAGATCCTTGCATTCCTTATCAAGATGTTCCAATAGGCGGTTGGCTTCCCTGATACAGTCCCAAACCAGGGCATTGTTTGTAGGATAATGGATGTTGGTTTCCACAACTGTAGCATCTTGCCTAAAACTTTTCAGGTCTTCAAGCCCTTGGTCCACAGCTATCTTATTTATCTCAAAAAGTAATTTTTGTAGGCTTTCCTCGCGGATACGGGAGATGTATTTTTGGTACATCTGGAAACTATATGGTCGCAGCTCGTCGAGCTTAATAAATAGGGAGCAAATCCTGGAATCGCCCTGATGATATTCTAATTTCCTGTAATCCAGACCCTTAAGTTCTTTGTAAATTCCAGCCCTGACTATTTGTTCAACACTTGGTGTGTCTTTGCGGCCAAAAGCACTGTTTTTATCCCCGGATTCTATATCATCGCGCAACAGTTCAATAAAGTGGGGGTTGTTCTCTAAAATGGTATCTACTAATCCCAACTCTGGATCTTTGTAAGCCTACAGCGAACAGCATCTTGCATATAACCGGATAATGTTTTAAAGCTGTCCGGGCAGAAGTTGGTGGAGCTGGTTGGCTGGGTGTTCCTGGATTTTTCCTAATGTTTGCTTGAGCCACTCAAAGGGTTCTACGTTTTGGATTTTGCAGCTGGCAAAAAAGGAGTAGATCATAGCCGCGTGCTGGGCTGCATTGTGCGAACCGGCAAACAGGTAATTCTTGCGGCCTATTGCTACCGGCCTGATGCTGTTTTCAACCAGGTTGTTGTCAATGCGCAGCCTTCCGTCTTCAATATAACGGATCAGGCGCCCCCATAATTTCAGGCTGTAAGCTATGGCTTTGCCGATTGCGCTTTTGGGCGCTACTTTATAAACTTCTTCCTTAAGCCAGCTTTCCATTTCGTTCAATATGGGCAGTGATTCCTTTTGCCGCAATGCTTTGACCTCCTCCGGCTGCAGTTCTTGCTCACTTGCCTGACGTTCAATGGCATACAGTTTTCTTATCTGCCCCAGCGCATATTCACTGCGTGCAGCATCATTGTCCTTGGCTTTCTCAAAATACCTGCGTGCATGCGCCATGCAGGCCAATTGGGTGATTTCGGCTTTGTTTTTTAGGTTGTCGTAAGCTGTGTAGCCATCGGTTTGCAAATATCCACTATAGTTTTCCAGCATCTCATCCGGGCCTTCCCGTCCGCGGCCTTTCCGGTAATCGAACAGGGCCAGTTTTTTAAGCGGGTCGTAATAAACCCAATGATACCCTTTGTGCGATGCCCCGGGCTTGTCTTTGGTCAATACCTTTATGGGCGTTTCGTCTGCCATCAGGTAATCGGTCCTCATGATTTCTTTTTTCAGGGCATCGTAAAGCGGTTCAAGCAATCTGCAAACCCCGCTAAACCAACCGTTTATTGTTGATTCGGCTATTTCGATCCCCAGGCGCTTGAACATCTTGACAAGGCGGTAGAAAGGCAGGTGGTCAACAAATTTGCTGACAGTCACATAAGAGATCAGGCCTTCTGAGGCATTGCTTTTGGGCAAGGCGCGTGAAGGCAGTTCTGCGCAGATCATTTGGGTGCTTTCGTCCTGGCCTGCTACGGCATAGTAAGGGCGTATATAACGGATCACACGAAAAGTACCGGGCACATAATCAAGTACTTCGGTGATTTTTACGTTGACCCTATGGGCGCCTTCGGGCAGGTTTTGGGGTTCGATGATAATTTCATGGCGCGGCAGGTGGGCGGGCAGTTCTAAGCGCACGGGCTGTTTTTTGGACTGCTTTTTATTGCGCGTATAGCTGATCTGCTCCTTTTCCGGTTCTTTCTCCTGTGCAGGCACGTCGAAGAGCACGCCCTGGTTGGGGTCTGCTGCGATATGCCGTTCGCTTTTGGCTCCATAGATCGCACGCCTCAACTGGACAAGTTCATGCTGAAGCAGGAATATCTTCTGTTGCATTGCATCATATTCCGCTTTTGATATAGTTATATTTTCCTGACTTGCCATGAGGCAAAGATACGGAAGTAACCTCTTGTCTGACTATATTTTAAGTGCTATTTACCAACATTTTCATGTGGGAAAAAACGTGGGTATTTCCTTGCATTTTTCATGGAAATACCATTGATTATCATTACAAGTTCAGGGTAGTCGATCAGCTGGTGGGAGGCGTGCACAGCAGATGTGTCCGGCAGGTGAAAAGTGCCTTTTTCGAGCCTTTTATAGAACAGCACAAAACCTCCGCTTTCCCAGCGCAATAATTTTATGCGGTCGCGCTTTTTGTTGATGAACAGGAAAACATCACCGCTCATCGGGTTTTTGTCCAGTTTGTTGCGCACAATGCCATAAAGCCCGTCAAAGCTCTTGCGCATATCGGTGGGCTGGCGGTACAGGTAATAGCGGCTGGCAGTTAAGCTGAACATTATTGGCCGGTGAGCGATTTGAGATAGGACAAGGGCACATTGCCCGGCAAGCTGAGCTCGATACCATTGGGATAACGGATATTGACCCCTGCAGCTGGAATTCCGGAAAGCTCAATGAACCCATGGTCATCAGGCAAGCTTTCTTCCTGTTTAAATTTATGATACCAATAAAGGAAAGTGTGATAGCCGATTTTGTGCGATTCGGCAAAGGATCTTTTGCTTTGGCCACTGGTATGCCATTGATCCACCAGCGCTTTCATCTCTGCTCTTCTTTGTTCTTTTTGCATATTGCTTTTTTGCAGCAAAGTAAGGGAGCTTTAAAAGCTTGTGCAATATGCCTTTTGCTGAAGGCTTACGGATCTTTTGCCCAATTAGGATGCTCAAATTTTATCTGCAGTTCTTCAAATAACCTCATCGCTTTTTTTCTTCTAAAATACAAAAAGATAATTGAAGCAATGCGTCTATATGAACTTAGTTATCAACATTTTATAGTTAATAGACAGACACTAATTATACTGATGAGCCCACAGTTCAATCATGAAAAATACTCAAAACACCCGGCTTACTATGTTCCACAGCCTGAGTGGTATCCAAATTCTTGCAGCCCTGCACATCCGTTACCTCTACAATTACACTCAGTGTGGTGTCCGCATAAAAGCTGGTATCCATTGAGCCGTTTTGCCAGAGGTAGGATTGAAAATCCCCCGGCCAGAGGTTTACACCATAACCTTCGCAAAAACCCGTATCGGTTGGCAAAAGAGGCGTGGGCAGGGGATGGATAAGGATTTCCTGCACGGTAGTGTCGTTCAGGTTGTTGTTATAGCCAATTACACTGACCTGATAAGCTCCTGTATCTTCAAAAACATGATAGGGAAAAAATGAATCCGAATAATTGGCCACACCACTGGCCGGATCTCCAAAATCCCAGAAAACAGAATCCTGGGAGGCTGTATCTGTAATGGCAAAGAAGGTGGTATCCCCAATGCAATGGCCTTCCCATGTGAAGCTGGCGTAATTGAAAAAAGACTGGATGAAGGCGGGGAGACCGAGACGGCTAAGGTGGGTATTGGTTCCGTCATCAAGAAATAATGCTGAATCAACAAAGTTACATAAAGCGCCTAATGAGTCAGGATTCTCTATAATACTTAAATAAGCATGACTATTTTTTGCGATATAAAGTCTGTTGTTAGGCCCGATCTGCATAGCACCAAATTCATTTGCCACACCATACAAACTAACAATCTCAATTTCTGAATTCACAATGGTTAGAGAATCTTCGGATTCAAGATTATATTGGTGAATTTTTCTATGTATACCGGAGGGTACATTCCCTAAGGAAGAAACATAGAGTTTTGTTCCACAAGGTGAAAATCCTAATCCATATGGGTTATGGTATGCTATTGGACGTACTAAGCTTATTGGATTACTTAGTACACCACTTAAGTTATCAAAGTTAAATATTTGCGTCATCTTTGGGTTACCTCCAATAAGCGCTAAATGTTTTCCATCTGGAGAAGCTTTCATATAGCCTGTAATACTAGGTAAATAATTGTGTATTTCTCCTATTGACTGAACTATAGGTTCAGTATGCAAAGAATCTGTGTCAATAAGGTAAGTTAGAAAGGTGTTTCCTCCCCACAAGTGGGTTATTACCCATACATATAAACCATTTGCATGTGCAACAGATGTTACTTTCTCATGTACAGGCCCAGAGAGAAAAATATTTTTTCTCTCTGAAATATCACCTAAGCCATTATCTAAATTCATATTTACTATGGAGTAACGTAGTCCTTCATATCCATTAATTTCAGGAATCGTAAACAGATAATAAAGACTATCATTGCCCGGTGCTGGAATAACTATAGAGGACATTGTCGCAGACGGGTCTCCTCCAAGATTGTTTCCGTTAGGCATGGTGTCATGCATGGAATTCCAAACAGTAACCCCATCTGTATAAAAAAGCAAATTGCCATTATAATCTGAAATGCTAGCACAACCTTCATATTGATTGATTTGCCCGTCAAACACTGCCTGAGGACTGCCATCGGGTGTGTTGAAAGTTATACCTGCATTATTACCAAAATACCAATTATTGGCCTGTTTGTTCTGGGCATACAAAACACTTGTCCAAAAAAATGAACTTACAATAAGCAATAACAGGTATTTCCAGCATAACATAAACAAAAGTAGGGCTTTATTCGAATAATGCGTAAAGCCACGTCAAAATTTTATTGTTTAATAATTTTCCATTCTCGCTGCAGAGTTCCTGATTTAATGCGCAACAGGTAAATGCC
>CAXXFD010000002.1:0-1173733 GCA_963662905.2 Bacteroidales bacterium
AAACAAAAATGCTAAAACCATAAGTGATTACGGGCGTTTAAGATGGAAAATTGAAAACGAAGGCTTTAATGCACAAAAAAATTCTGGCTATAATCTATCGCACAAATACTCTAGAACATCGTTTTGCGCAACCCAGAATTATTATCAATGCTTGCAAATAGCCCACATGATAAATCAATTGGCACATAAATCCCAGCGCGTCCAGAAAATGATATCAAGCCATGATTCTTTGAAATCCTTCGAGGAATGCATTATAGTTTTATTGATTGCAGGTAATCTTACTGATTTTCCCACGCCAAACTTTAACTGCCAGATGAGATACTGAAACTAAAAAAAACAGAGAACCCCTGCTCAAACATTCAGGGCAAAACCTATTAACAAAAAAAGGAGGTAATTTTTTAAGTCATAACGATGAAGGCAACTGGCTAAATGCTGGCAGGTAAAACTATGCCCAGTAGTTTTAATGCCAAATGATCTTTCTATGAAAATAACTTCTTGCGGAATTGCTGCAAAAAAACGATAAAATTTTTGGTCATTTCGCTGAATTGCAGTATCTTAGCGGTAAACAAAAACGCCGGTATACGTGGCTTAGCCCCGGCGTTTTTTAATTAAAAAAACATGAAACCCACATCCCCTAGGAATGGCGGTCATTCGCCTGTTTGTGGTTAACTGATTTATAATCAACAACTTACACCTTAGTAAATGTTATTGAAGGTGTCAGGCCAATTGCATGCAAAAATAGTGCGAAAAATATTTCTGACCTAAATTATTATCCCCTTTATTTTCACGGTTTTGCGAGTTAGGCTTTTTTAACGCGGAATTGCTGAAAACAGCTAATCCTGTGTAAGCCCTCGGCGAAAGGCATCTTGCATTTAACCGGATAATTTTTTAAAGCTGTCCGGGCAGGAGTTGGCTAATTCGGTTTCCCGGACTGCCGGGACAGGCTATTTTGTGCCACTGATTTCGTAATATCTGTGCCAGGCCCATATTCCGGTAATATTGCCCCGTCTGATTCGTGAAATATTTAAAGAATGCGATTGCCGGTACAACCAAACCCATGAGTCAGATAAAACAATTATTGAAGATGCCCAAGCAGGGTAATAAAAACAGGACTATTGCCCGTAACCTTGGCATATGGCTATTTCGGTCAGAATATGCCGTTTTGAACCGCATTGAGTGGATTTTAAGGAAGAAACCTATAAAATTCGGCGATAAATCGGGCATTGGGTGTATTCTATTCCTGTTGATTGAGGGCTGAGACTCCAAACATGATTTCAATTCCACAATAATTACGCATTAAGCATCCTTAAATGGTCTGATGAGCTTTTCATGCTGGCATTTAGTCCTACTTCCAAAAAGTGCGATGGGGAAATTCCTCAATTTGATTTTCAATGCGCTTGGGCAAAGAAGGAAAGAAATCCAGTCCGCTTTGTTCTTCTAGGCTATCAATGCTGATGCTGAAAGAAGAAACCGTTTTTAGACATAGCCCGAATACTGTTTTTCGCAAAAAAACTTATCGAGAGGATTATGGTTTAATCGTTTTTTCCAAATATTTGATATCCTGCAATAAGAATGGCTCTCACAATCCTACGAAAGCAACATCAGCAAGATATTTTTCAATAAAAACACACAGATTTCAAAACGGCAAATAGAGTGCATTTTTCAGTAGTATCTTGCCGGCATTATTGAGCACACAAATTAATATCAGTAGTAACCAAACACATTTTTATCATGCAAAAGAGAACCAAAGTATTTAACCTGATCGTTTTAGACGAAAGCGGAAGCATGGGAATGATTGCAGAAAGCACGCTGTCCAATCTGAAAGAAATATTTGAATCAATGACGGCACAAGCGGCTAAATTTCCAGAACAGGAGCACAGCCTGAGCCTTTTTAGCTTCAACAGCAAAGGCATCAAAGAGCTAATTTCGGATAAACCGATTAGTGAGTGCCAGGCCATGTCGCTGGAAGATTATTCACCGCAGGCCATGACTCCACTTTACGATGCAATGATGATTGCATTCGGGAAAATCAGGGAATTGCAGAAAAACATTGATGGCAGTTGGGTAAATGCAGCCATTATCACCGATGGGTATGAAAACGCATCAAAAGAAATTGACCGGCAACAATTGAAAAAACTGGTGGGCGGGCTGCGTGAGAAGAAATGGGAAATCTGCTATTATGGCGCAAACCATGATGTTGAAGAAGTCAGCCGAGGCCTGAACATTAACCGTTCTGTATCCTTTGAGGCAAACGATAGTGGCTTGAATGTAGTAAAAGAAAGGGTATCCCACTCCCATTCCCGTATCTGCTATTCCATATCCGGTATTGATTTCGACAAAGATCCTAATCCGTTAATAGATTTTAAGAAATCTGAAGGCGAGAAGAATGAAGCTGACAGTTAGTGGCAGGCTGCGAGGCGCAGCGCCTATTGAAGGAAGGCTCTAAACTATGCAGGTTAAATTGAGTTATGAATCAAAAAATATTTTTATTTATAAAAAGGGACTGAAGCATATGGGGTCTTCTCAGGCTATAATTTTTTTCCTTCCGATACTGCCTTATAATAATATATTGGCTGGACTCAAAGGTTTGTTTAGCATTGAGTGGATCTTATATGCGGAAGTTGTGCTAAATCACATAAAATGAAAAAGAATAAAATCATAGTGCGACTTGAACCCCATTTTTGGTGGGGAGTTTATGACTTTTGCAAAGAACCTGCAAGTATAGGCTTGAATTTGTTCTTTGAAAATGACGAGCGGATTGGTCTTGTAAGCGTTCATGGAAAGCGTTATTTTTCTGAATTATTTGACCATTTAATAGATAGTCCTGAAGGGAAAGATGTTTATATAAAGCTTGGGGAAATTTTTTGGGATAAAATTGATAAGTATATATTTGGGGACATACATTACTTTTGGTATGAATATCAAGACAAAGACGATAAATCCTTTTATGAAGTGCCTTATATGGCGCCAAAAAATGATAAAGGAGTCAAGCCTTCCCAGGTAGAAATTTGGCATCCGGATCAAAGAATTGGCCTGTCAACGATTCAATCATCTGTAAAATTTTGGGCAAAAGAACATCTCCAGATCGAAGATTGTGAAATTGAAATTCTCAATGAAATGCCCAAGGAAGAATCGTTTGAATTATTCAAATTAGATCGAATGAAAAACAATAAAATCATAGTACAAACTGAAGACTCCAGTTTTTGGTGGAGTATTTGTGGTTTTTATGAAAAATCTACCTACGAAGATTTGAAACTATTTTATGGGAATAACGAGAAAATAGGAAATGTAAGGATTTATGGCAAGTGCGGCTTAAGGGCAAAAATTGAACATTTAAAAAATTGTCCTGAGCCAAAAGAATATGCTGCTGCTATTGAAAAATTTATAGCAGAAGATAAATGCCGCTTCTGGTATAGATATCTTCAAAAAGACGATGAAGCCTTTCTTGATACGATTTATATGGCGCCAAAAAATGACATAGGACTGAAGCCCTGGTTGGCAGAAATCTGGCATCCTGACCAAAGAATCGGTCTGTCAACAATCATATCATCTGTAAAAGCCTGGGCAAAAGAACATCTCCAGGTTGAAGATTGTGAAATTGAATTTCAGCCCAATATGCCCTTGAACGAATTGCTGGAACTATTCAAACAAGAAAAGAGATCAGAAATATTAAGATCGATATCATTAAATTATATAAAAGCTGAACCAAAATTTACGGATGAGTTGATTACCGGTCTAAGCAAATGCTTGAATGAGCCAAAGGAAGATATATTGAAGAAATTGAAATCCTTATCGAAGAAGTTAGAAGAACTGAAAAAAAACTACAATAAAGACAATACTGATTCTGATGATGACCTCCCATTTTAAAAGAGCAATATCATGACTGATACTAACAAAGCAATAGAAGAGCTGCATTATGCCTTAGGATTTTTAAATGGCTTGATAACGGATAAAAATCTCAAATCAAAAAATCTGAAAACCATAAAATCAAATTTTGAAACGAATGCTTATTTCAATGAGGGGCTTTTCAAAAAAGTGTGTAATGTTTGGGAAATCAAACCGAATTAATACATTTGACACATACCGAGAAAGAAAAACAAGAAATCCACGTGCATGGAAGTGTTTGTACCAGATGCGCAGTTAAGAGAAAGAGTACTAAATCGCTTATAGAGTGGAGAATCCTTCCTTTGTCTTGTTCGGTCTTCATGAAGTGCTTGAATATGCAAATATCAGCCTTGTAGTAAGCTCCCCATTCATAGTACAATGGTATATTGTGCGCTTTTCCTCATTTCGGCCAGCAGGGATCAGAATCCTATTCAATGGACTCCTCCGGAGAAAATGCTGATTTGCACGAGGCATCTGCTTTTTTTTATGCGGCTATGCCATCACGATGGCGGGCGTATTTTGCATATCAAGATGCGATAAGTATTCTTTAAGCTCATAAGGTACACAGATTTTACTGTTTTCCTGTGCGCAATGTAAGGAGAAGATATTTTGTGAACAATCCACTTAATAGTCCCGCTTAAAGCTTGATGATTGGCTGATAAGGAAGTGCTGCGTACTATTCTGTAGTGACTTTTCCGAGGCTAAGCCTACAAAGAAACCATATACCCCAAATTAAGCTGGTTTTTATAGAAAAAGTGAAAAGTTCGGACAAATTTTAAAACTGCAAATAGACTGCATTTTTCCCCTTTAGTTTTGCAGCTGAGTCCTTTAAGGGATTCATAAGCGCATAAAGGTTTCATTTAAAACGATGGTAATGGAAAAATTGACAGCTATTTTCAGGTCTTCGGAGAAAGAAGGAAAAGACGAAAAAAAGAATGATGGAAGCAATCAGCTTCAAGCCGATATCAAGGCAATGGGTTTCAGGGATGCCGGCAACCATAAAGGCGCCCCTGAAGGATTAAGCCAGGGGTTGGATAATTTCTACAACAATTATCTCAGTTCGGATCATGTAAACAGCAGTGAGAACGCACGCATGAAGCGAAAAGCCCTTAGCGAAAAAATCCATGCAGCCAATCAGTCTGTAACCGATCTCAGCGGAAAAATGAAGTTAATATCCGAAGAGAAAATCCCTGCCACACTGGAGGATATCACCGAAATAGAAAAGGAAATGTCTTTAATTGAGCAGGATATGGCGCAAGGGAAACTGGATGCGGGATACAGCCCTTTCCGAAAATACCTTTTTGCTATTCTAAGCATAATACTGGGTATTGGGCTGATTCTCTTTTATACTTCTTTGATTTATAATGCACTATTTAAGAACCTGGCATCTGCCGCCATGTCGGTAAGTTCGGAGAATGTGGATGATATGATGAGCGCCTTCCTACAGGTAGATCCATTGTTCAGCCCTGATTTAAAGGTGCTTGTAAGTTATATCCTTGCCTTTGTATTTATTGGTATGGGGGTGGCGCATATGCTGATCAACCACAAAAACAAAGTTGTTAAAAACAGCCTGATTGCTTTGGTCTATTTCATTGCCTTTGGTGCGGAAATTTTGTTTGCGGTGAAAATGGAGCGCAATATCCATAAAATGGACAGTATGTTCAATGCGCAACATCAGGCCGCCCAGGAGGGCTTTTTTGAAACAGCTCTGCAGCTGGATGTATTCCTTGTAATTGTGCTGGGCTTTGTCAGCTATATCGTTTGGGGGCTATTGGTGCAGGGCATTCAAACGGAGAACCAAAAACGCAACCAAAAAGTCAGTGGAAAAAAGATGATCGACTTGAGAAAGGCCGATATACGGAAACTCAGAAAAACCATAGCCGCTTTTAAAGAAGAAATTGCCTTGCTGAAACTCGAGATAAGCAAAGTGGAACAAAACCTGCAAATGCTGAACGAGCAGCTCAATACCGTGACTTTCGACAGGCATGACCTGCTGCACCTTTCAGGGCTATATTTTGAAGGATGGATGAAATACCTCGGATTGATGCAGGCCAGGCCGATACAGCAAAACGATTGCCAGGATGTGTTTAAAAACTTCAAGCTAAATGTTTTGGGCAAGAGCAGACATCAGTCAGTAAAGGAATCAATTACGGATTAATAAAACAAAAAAACAAGAAAAATGGGACTTATAAGCAGATTTAAAAGAATAGTGAAGGCAGTTAGAAGCGAAAATGCTGCCATAAGAGCGGAACAAAAAGACGGTAAGCCCGCTTTGGAAAATGATTTGGCTGAAAAACAAGCATCAACAGAAGGAGCAATGGATAGTTCTGATGCTCCTGAGCTGCCTAAAATAGAAAGAGTGCCGGTTCTTGAGGTGAAGCCGGAAGCATACCCGATGCTTTACCGCCACAAAAACGCTATCGAAGAACAGAAAATCAACTTGCAGGATTTGGGGACAGATTTATGCATCCGCATGGAAGGAAGCTTAGAAGGGCTTCAGGCAGGATTGAAAAGAGTTATGGAAAACTATAAGGCAGAAATCAGTTTGGAAGAAAGCGATGGTGTTTTTCAACTGGATACCAGAGCCATGGAAATACGGAAGCAAATTATAAAATATAATCACGAAATTAAGCTGTTGCAGGATGACCTGATTCCTGAAAAACAAAAAGAACTGCATGAACTGCAAAGGCAAATTGAAAATCACAGCGTGGTTTATGCAGGCACACAAATGCCGGAGCAGATGATTTATGAAGATGAAGTGCAGACCACCTTGCATCTTGCCATTGCACGGGGCAATGAACTGGTGCGCAGGTTCAGGGCAAGGCTTAAAGAACTGGCCGGGGCTATTGAGCAGGAACAGTTAAGCCTGGATTCCATCGAGAAAAGGCGCAACAATCTGAATTTCTTTAACCTGGATTTACTGATGCACAAATTGAACATATTTTTTATCGGCTGGCTTTCCGCACTAAACGGCATCAATGCCAATCAAAATATTCTCAATCAAAGCCATGAAACATTTAAAGCCTTTGTGGAGGCATTAAAATCGGATCCCCACGCAATGTTCCTTATTTCAGAATCAAAAAATTAAAACAAGCACATAAAACCAATCAAAATGAAAAAATTATCATTAGCATTCTTAGCAGTAGCCTTAAGCTGGACAAACCTGATTTTCAGCACATCGGCCATTGGGCAGGAAAAAGAGGAAGGGAAATATAATTTTATTGTATTGCTCGACCTGTCCGACCGTATGCTCAACACCCGTCAGGCGGATTTCGACAAAGAAATGATCAAATCCTTTTTCAAACGTTTTGAAGAAATAGCCCGTACACGGTTTTTTATCCGCTCCCACGAAGGTTTCCATATCAGTATCATCCCGCAATATGGCAGCCCTTTGCAAAGCATGGACTTTGAGGAAAAACTGAATATCCAGCTGGATGTAATAAGTCCTGTAAACAGGGCACAGGAAGCCGGGGCTTTCTTTGCAGGCTTTGAAAAAGAACTTGACCAGCTTTATGAAAAAGCACGCATAGGAGAAAAAACCTCCGACTATTTTGGGGTCGATATCTGGTCGTATTTCAACAACAGGCTGTCTTTCGATTTAAAAGATGATGCGCAAAATATTGTCCTGATACTCACCGATGGATATTTTGATTTTGAGAATCACGAATTTACCAGCAAAAGGCAAAACCGTTTCACTTCCAGCATTTTCCTAAAAAAGCTCGATGCAGACTGGCACAAAAAAGCTGAAAGCGAAAATTACGGTTACCTGCCTGCGGATTGCGATTTGAGCAATACACAAATTATTGTTGCAGGCATTCATCCCAAAAAGCTGTCGCAAACCGAAGAGCAAAAGCTTACCTATTTCTGGGAAAAATGGCTCAAAGAAATGAAATGCCCTCAATATACAATACTGCCCATGATGAACCCGCGCCAAATTGCTGCGCGCGTATATGCCGCTACGGCTTTAAACCCGCAAAAACAATAGAAATGAACAGCTTAAAGGAGGAGTTTTATAAATTGCAGGAAGAGAATATTATCGTTGGAACGAAAGATGACAATAGCCCGATATGTTTGTTCAATGTTTTGGACGGTACAATTAGTACTGACTTTTTCAATAAGTATATCGAATTGTACTATAAAGCCCATGGAATAAAGGCCGAGAAACTTTGCGCTTTCCCACGTATTGAACACCAGCGTGTTTTCATGCAGCTACTTTATTGGGTAGAACCTTCAAAACGAAACCTTTGGAAAGGGAATGGAAAATGGATTATTGACCTCCATTATACTTTTGGCAAAGCAGAAAACCGGGCTGAAAAGCTCAAACTTTTTGAAAGTGATATGATTTTGCTGATGTTACGTGAGCTCAGGTCAATGGCCACAAAAGATGCTGTTATTCGCAATTACCTCAATGACCTGCATGACAATAAGCGAATTTCAGAAAACAGAAGGGAAAAAATATGCCGGCTGCAACAAAGCAAAAGACTGCAAAGGATACTTAATGCCCTGGAAAAAAATTGCCAATACACAGATAAAGAGTGCCTGATAAAGATGGAAAATGAACTATACAGGCAGGTACACCTAAATAATTTCGGATATAATTGATGGGAGGGCTTTTGTTTACGGAATTAATGTTATACTTTTGGAACTTATAAACGAAACAATTAAAATTATGGCAAGAAAAGTTTTTATATCGGTTTTAGGGACAAATAAATATTTAGAAGCGAGGTATTATTTTGGTTCAAAACCATCCGGAAATGAAGAAGCTTTGCGATTTGTACAGGAGAAAACGATAAAGGAATATTGCGAAAAATGGGGCGATAAAGATAAAATTTTAATTTTCCTTACTAATGAAGCAAAAGGGAAAAACTGGATTGAAGCAGCGCATAATGGTGAATATGAGGGGTTATCGAAACGCTTATCAATGCTTAAGCTGAAATGCCCGGTAAAAGGGATTGATATTCCCGAAGGCTTGGATGAAGATGAAATTTGGCAGATATTTTCCACTGTCTTTTACCAACTCGAGGATGGAGATGAATTGTATTTTGATATCACCCATTCTTTCAGGATGTTGCCAATGGTTATTATGGTTTTGATCAATTATGCAAAATTTTTAAAATCAGGAATTACAGTTAAGAGTATTACTTACGGTGCTTTTGAAAAATTAGGGCCAACTTATAAAGTTAAGGAAATCCCGTTAGAACAAAGATGGGTGCAAATACTTGAATTAAAGCAGCTTTCTGTGCTGCAGGATTATACTAATGCGGCAAATGAATTTGTGAAACATGGTGCGGTCAAAAGTCTTTCAGATCTTTTCCCTGACTCAGGTTTTTCCTTTGCATTAAATAGTTTTTCAGATGCCTTTTCAGGCTGTCGTGGAATTGATGTATTTGAAGCTGAAAGCGCTTCTTTATTGAAGAAAGAAGTTGAAAATTTAGATGATAATATACATCCGGCTCAACGACCCATTATTGAGAAAATCAAAAACAAGGTGGATTATTTTAGGAGTGGAGAAATTGTACAAAACGGAATTGCAGGAGTTGTGTATTGCATTG
The DNA here is from genome assembly GCA_963662905.2 of Bacteroidales bacterium. GTDB lineage: Bacteria > Bacteroidota > Bacteroidia > Bacteroidales > WRLA01. The sequence goes on from CAXXFD010000002.1 coordinate 9,438, forward strand.
ATCATGGACTAGTCCAGCAAGCAATAACTCTGCTTTCTGAGTTAATGGTGACTTATGTGTTGGCTTATCTACAGTATGATTGGAAATTAAAATTTAACCGGGATATATGTTCAAGCGCCTTAAGTAAGTTTAATAAAGAAGGCTATAATGCTGACCTCGTATTACAAAAATACAGAAGACAGGTTGAGGCAGGTAAACTAAGCGGTTCTGATTATCTTGAATTGGAGAAAAGGCTGAACGATTTGATTGAAAAGATATATAATCTTGAGTTTAAAGAAGTGCTAACAAAAGACATCTATTCTTGTTTGCAAATCGGAACAAGAGACGATATTAACCATGCAGGAATAAGAGATAAATCAAAGTCAACCAAGAAGTTAGAAGAAAGCTTATTGAAGTATTATAATCTTTTTAAGAATATAATAATTGCCAAATACCCAATATCCGATGCTCCTAAACCTATCTAACCACCCTATATCCTCATGGGACAGCAGCCAGCTTTTGACGGCACAGGAAATTTATGGTACTGTTACTGACCTGGATTTCCCTAAGGTAAGACCCGAAGCGGATGAAGAGGAAATCGACCGCTTGGCACTGAAATATTTTGATGTGGTAAGCGCGCATTTTGACCAATGCGCCAATGACAATTGCCATAATGCAGTGCATATTCAGGGCGAATTTACTTTCTGCTTCCGTTTAGTAAATTTATTGAAAAGCTCTGGCATTGAATGTATTGCATCTACTACGGAGCGTGAGGTCAGGGAAAACGGAAACCAAAAGACAAGTACTTTTAAATTTATCCGATTCCGAAAGTATTAATTATGAGTTTATACTGATCGGATGACTTTGATTCATCCGATCAGTTTGAGATGCTTTCAATGCCAAAAAATTTATTCCCTTTCAGGATTTTCCGAATACATTTTGTTCATACTTGCAGCTATTGCTTTTAGCTTCTCCCGCAACGATTTTGGTTTCATAACTTCAAGGTCGCTACCATAGGAAAGCAGCAGTGAAATCAATTCAGGATTTTGTTTTAAACGTACTTTGAAATCAATGTATTCATTGCTCCTGTCAATTATTTCCTGACTGCTGTGTATCGGTTTTGTATTGATATATTGAGCCCGTTCATTATTGACCCTAAAAATGATGTCTTCTGCTTTTTTCCCTTGCATTACCGTAACGCCTATTACATCATTAAAATAATTTGAAGGATCAAAATTCCTCTCCTTTTCAGGATCAGGAACAATAGCTTCCCGGGAAGGCTCAAAAGACTGTATTCGGTCGAGAGGAAGGATGTCAAAATTCCGATGGGTTCCATTATACCCAACTAAAAACCAACGATTATTGAAAATTTTGATAAAACGGGGCTGAAATGGAATAATAATACCCTTTGTATTTCGGAATGATTGATAGTTTATCAAAATGCTTTCCTTTTTTTTGATCGCTTTTCGTAATTCCGGAATCAGTATCTGTCCCATGCTTTCCGGCTTATAATCCAGTTGGATAATCGGGTCATTGTCATCACTGCCATCGATCAGGATATTCAGGGATGTTTTATAGCCCTCAAAAAAATCAAAACGTGTAAACTGTGCAAGTATGCCTGAAATATCGCGCAGCAGTTCTTTGTCCATGGGCATCATAATATCTTCTGGCACTTCCGCTTCCAGTGGGTAAAAGTATCCATAGTTTCGTTTAATTTTGATCGGCAGCACAAAACCCAGTTCATTATGTGGGTCGCGCAAGGTTTTGAGGTCTTCTCGAATGGTTCGTTCTTTAACCGGATAGCCTGTTTGCGTACGGATAATGTTCATTAATTCGCACAGGTCAATGTATTGCTGCCTGTTTTGCCGATCGAAAAGGCATTTATGTATGGTCTTATAGCGTAGAAAAGCATTGTAATTTAAGGGCATGGCTTTTTTTAACAAAACTAATGAATGTATCATTGCAATAAAAGCTTTTTTTCTTTGCCCAATATTATGTGTATTGGTGTTTTTTCGAAACGATGTATCCTGTTTTTCTGAATTAGCAAAATAATCCGGTATATATTGTATCTTTTTAATATAATTTGCGTACAAACTTTTAAAAATAGTAATATGAAACTCTCTGAGCAGCAAAAAGATGTTTTTGAGGATATTTTGCGTTTTCTCCAGGATCCGTATCAACAAATTTTTGTTTTAAAAGGATATGCCGGCACCGGTAAAACAAGCTTATTAAAGGGGCTGGTCGTTTATCTCAAACAATGCGGGATTAATTTTCGTATTGCTGCCCCTACGGGAAGGGCGGCGAAGATTTTATCAAATAAAACCGAATACCCTGCCAGCACGATTCATAAACTTATATATGATTATGAAAAAATGCATTTTGATGATAAGGAACTATGCTTTTACTTTCAATTGAAATCGGAAAAACCGGCGCATGGAAGTGTATTGATCTTTGATGAGGCTTCGATGATCGGGGATACTGCACCAGGCGAGAACCATGGTTTGGTATTTGGCAGTGGAAAGCTGTTGAGCGATATTTTTGATTTTGCTGCAAACGATACGGAGAATGGCATAAAGATCGTTTTTGTTGGGGATGATGCTCAATTGCCGCCAATTACCGACCGATTCAGCAAAGCCTTGCAGCCCGAGCTGTTGCAGGAAAAATACACGGGCGTCCTTTCAGCCATGCTTACAGAGGTTTTTCGTACGCTTGCCGATCATCCGGTATTGAAACTGTGCACCCAAATCAGGCAAGCCATACAGCAAGAGCAGTTCAATAAAATTGATTTTGTTTATGGCGATAAAATTCAAAAGCTGAAATACGCCGAACTCACAGAAAAATATAAAGCTATTGATTCCAAATCTAAAATTATTATTTGCTGGTCGAACCGTATGGCATTGGCTTACTCAATAATGATCCGGGAAAAAGTTTATGGCAGGACAGAGCTTCTGGAAGCGGGAGACCGTGTGATGATCGCAAAAAACAATTATAACAACGGCAGCATTTTGTTTAATGGTTCCTTTGCGAGTATTCATGCAATAAGCATAGAAGAGAGCCAACGCAGCATAACGCTCAAAGAAAAAGAAGGGAAGAAAAAAGTTGTACAGCTTCGGTATCGGGATGCTGTTTTGCTCACTGATGATGGAGAAGAAGTAGTGGCTAAAGTTTTTATGAATTTCATTGAGGAACCGGATTCAAATCCCTTTGCGAAATATGGTCGGGCTATGTTTGTAGATGCGCTCATTCGTGCAAAAAATGAAGGAATTGAATATTATCCCAAAAATAAATACAAAAACGAACTATTTACCCAATGGCTTAAAAAGGATGCGTTTTATAATTGCCTGATCTTGAAATATGGATATGCCATCACTTGCCACAAAGCTCAGGGTGGGGAATGGCAGCATGTTTTTGCCGATTTGAACCAGCTCACGGGTAAAAGGACGCTTCCGTTTTTTAAATGGACTTACACGGCGCTTACGCGGAGCAGCGATTATCTTTACCTTATTGACCCCCCTGAACTCCGACCGTTCAGTGATATGATCATACAAACGAATCAACTGAAAAAAGCCAATGCCAAAGCCTGGTACGTGCCCCCGCTCATTGATGAAGAAAATATGGAGCCTGCTTTTGAAAAGTTTCCTTTCCTCAAACAGCGTAATGATAAACTGGAACATCTTGCTTTAAAGCTTGGTTGGGCTCTGAAAATTAAATTTATGAATTTTCAAGTGGAATATAGCTTTCAATCTATTGAGGATTTTGTGGTTGTAAGGCAATTTTATTCTGCGGACTATTTCAGGACAGATTGGAACTGGATGAAGGGAGACCCGAAACACAAGCCTGCAATTGGTGAAATACTACAGGCTTCCTTGTATATTTCTGAACCACCTCCTCCCCCTTGTACCGATGCGCGCTTTGATTTTTATGAAAGCCTAAGGGATTTTTGTGTAAAAAATGATATTAAAATAACGAATATCCTGATCGGTGATTTCAGCATTACATTCTACTTGATAACCGATAATCCAGCCACCGAGTGCATGGCTTATATCAATAAAAAGAACATCATCAGCAATGTGCAGTTATCTGCTTTGCAGCCCGATACGGATCATAAGTACCGCAAGCTGCTCGAAATGATTCAGTTATTCAAAGAATCCTAAAAAATTATGTGCGATGGAAAATCTGGCAATATTGAACAAAAAGTATTATGCAGCAAAACAAAAACTTGAACGCGACCCTGAAAATGATTTTAACTACAGGGAAATCAGGAATGTTTTGTTTGCATTTATGGATTTTAGCCGGGAAACAAAAAACGATAATTGGTTCCTGAGATCCTTATCAGAATTAATGCGAAACCGGCCATTAACCAATGACGCCTATTTTTACGAAACCCTCGCATTTAAACTTGGAAAATACATTTGGTATTTGAAACCTGATGATAATACACCAATTGACGACAGCAAAGTGGCGCCTGTGTTAAAAATTTTGCATGGTCTTCCTTTTAGCAGAGGCGGAATGGGATTTAAATTTCTTTTAAAAGCATTTTTACGCTTGGAACCTGATTCGTCGCTTGTGCCTGAATTTTTGAACTGGTTGCTGGAAAGCCCCTTAATTCTTAAAAACGAAGACTGTCAAGACCAGAAAGCTGCTGATAAAGAGATCAATTATCCTGCCTTTACAAAAACATTGGTATCTTCTTTAAAAAAGATGCTCCTTTTGATGGATTATTCTTCTGATGAAAATTCTTTAGCTGCGCAATTGGATGAATTTTTGACAACCATACTCCAGGAAGCTGTCAAGGAGAATTCCAGGTATCAATACTGGTTCTTTTATAGATACTTTTTGATGCAGATAAAAAACTGGAGGGGCGAGGATATTTTTGATGAAATGAAGGGGCTGGTCGCTCAAAAGAGCAAAGAATTTTATTTATGGGACCTGCTTGCACAACATGCACCTGAAAAAGATAAACTGGCCTGTTATGCCGCTGCCCTTTATAATGGCATAAATGAAGAAATGCTCATAAAAGTTCATGTAAAAATGGCCTACCAGCTCATTACACAAGAACTATATGATTATGCCTCGGCAGAAATTAATATTGCCGTTCAAACACGCAACAAAAATGACTGGCCGATTCCTCTTGACCTTCAGGAATTGATGAACAACAAATGGTATAAGCCCCAAAACAATATCGGCTCCAATAAACGCAAAGCCTTTTACCGGGAGAAGGCCTTTGATGCGTTTAAGCTTATTGGTGAAGCAAAGACCGGAATATTTATAGGTTTCAACAAATTAAAAAATGACAAAGGCGTCCTGTATTACTATAATTTTGCTGTACTAAGCCGCCAAAGCCATACGCTGCTAAGCAAGCGGCCTTTAGATTTAACAACAGGGGCTGCCTATGAGCTGCTTATCGATAAAGCGCACAGTTCTCGTGACAAAGTGAAAATAATGTTCTTCAGGCCAACAGATAAATACCCGGTCGATTTGCTCAAAACCGAAAAAGGCGAACTCAGGATGCCGGAAGGTAAAACACATGGCTTCCTGAATGATGTATTTCTGCCGCCTCCTTTTATCGAAAAGTACCGTTTGCAGCATAATCAACTGCTGAGTGTACAGGCTGTAAAAAACTGGAACAAAACCAGAAATGAATGGGGCTGGTTAGCCATCAAACTGAATAAACAATAATGCTGCTTATTGCTGATTTTTTCTACCTTCGGCAACTAAATGATGCAACAAATGAATAAAAAAATACTACTGGCCAATGTGGGAAACCGCAATATAATGTACCGTGGCGAATTTTATCATGAACTTTTTAGCCAAAGCGAACTTGATGTAAATTTTCGAGACTGGACACATAAACTACTGAGCAATTTTGAACAACATCGGGAGCTGATCCAATATCCCATCCTACAGCAGTTTTTTGAAGAAACTGAGTATCAACCGGATTATATTTTTCTTTTTGCAACAAACAGCCCTCAGGGTTTGCGCAACGACCAGGATACGATCTATGCTGCCGAAATTATCAGGAAACTTTTGGAGCTGCATCATCCCGGACTGGCAACAAATATTATCGAGGTCAATCAAAATGTTATTGATGAAAATGCCCTGATCCGTTTTTATGCCAAAAAATTTGAAGGCATTAAAAATATGTTCCCACAAGGTAATTTTTTAATCAATGAAAGCGGGGGAACGCCACAGCAGGTATTTGCACTGAAAACTTGCAGCTATTTCCTTTTGCCAGCCTTTTGCACTCAGAACCTGATTGTTGGCCAGCATTTAGGCCAAAGCAAAATATTGAAAAACAAGCCGGAGGCATTTTTTGAACTCCTGAAAACATAATTTATTGATATGCATTTGGTTTTGAAATCTTTTGGAAGCAGCTTGCAGGTGGAAAACAAGCAGTTCCTGGTTACGCACGATAAAGGCAAGCAGATTTTGCACCCTTCAAAAATCAAGAGCATCACCATTAGCCGTGGTGCGCGCATTAGCAGCGATGCAGCTATTATGGCCATCGAAAATGAAATTGGGGTGATGTTTGTCGATAAAACAGGACGCCCAATAGGTAGGTTGTGGAGCAATAAATACGGCTCGGTATCAAAAATCAGGCGAAAACAACTTGAGTTTATAAACCATCCGGCAGCTACGCGTTGGATTATTTCTGTTATAAAGGATAAGATCGAAAACCAAACGGCCTTGATCATGACTTTTGATGCGCCGGAGCGGGAACAAAAAAACTATATGGTGCGCACTGTATCTAAACTCGAAAAAATAAAGGATAAGCTGCATAGCGTTAAAGATGATTTGATCAAAGATGCTGCCCCATCATTGAGAGGCTGGGAAGGAAGTGCTTCGCGTATCTATTTTGAAGCTGTGAGCTATTTCCTGCCAAAGGAATATCAGTATGAAGGCCGTAGCCAGCATCCGGCCTTTGACGCCTTCAACTGCTTGCTCAATTATGGCTACGGAATGCTGTATGGCAAAGTGGAATCGGCTCTCATCCGTGCCGGTATCGACCCCTACCTCGGCATTATGCACCGCGATGAATATAACAGACCGGTTTTGGTTTATGATTTTATTGAAAAATACAGGGTGTGGGTCGATTTTGTCGTTATTGCACTTTGTCTCCAAAAGGCTGTTGATGATGAACTCTTCGAAATAAAAGATAATGGCGCGTATTGGCTGGCACCGGCCGGTAAAAGGGTCTTGATCAATGCTGTAAACGATTACCTCGCCGAAATAGTCGCCATGAAGTCTGTAAACAGGTCAAGGGAAAACCATATTTTTCTTGATGCCCAAAAACTTGCTACGAAATTTCAATCGGTTTAGGGGTGGCCCGGTGGCTTTGGCAACTTTAGTTAAAATGGCGGGTTCTGTTCACGTCCTTCCGTTTTATCGATTTGCCATACAGGAAGCTGTGTGCCGCTCAAGGCAATATCAGCTTCTGTCGGCTTTGCTTCAGCAGGTGATGCTTGCCCATTTATTTCAAGGGTATATTCCTGTATCTTTTTGCTATTGTTGATGGCAATTTGAATCAAATCCTTTGCCAGTTTATTGAACTCTTGATTGCATTTATTCTTGGCTGAACACACTATGCGATATCCATTCCTTCCGTAATACAGGTTTGCCTCTGCATAAAGATCATCAAGATAAAATCCTATCTGCTTGCCATACTGTATGTTTTTGATCAGCTTTGTTTTTATATTGTGTTCCTCTGCCTTTGCTTCTATTTTTTCATACATATTGTCCAGCTCTTCCGGAACAAAAGGGTCGTTGTGCTGCTTTTCGCGCTCGGGATATAATAGTTTTTTTATTGCGGCAAGCTTCTCATTGCCCAAACCGGATGCCTGTTTTGCTGTGCCTTTTGGGATTTTCTCTTCTGCTGCGTGTACTTCTGTGGCGTTTTCAAAATCTATATAATCGTTAATGTCAATGTCCTGGCTCAATGGATTGAAATATGCTTCTGCATCATGACAAATAAAATGTGCCCGGGCCACATCCGAAGTCTTGAAATCTATTATTTCCTCAAGCTGATAGCGCAATGCAAAAGCACCGGCAAAATTGGCATAAAATAATTTGTATTTCATGGCATCGGTGACACGTTCCCTGAATTGAAATATGATTTTCAGCCCATTGCCTCCGGGCGAACGGAACATCAAATGCACCCTCTCGTCTTCTTTGAGCTGCCCGAACAATTCCTCCAACTGCCTGTTTTGCTCTGTAATATGATCCAGGTCCAACACAAAATAGCCCGTACCCGTAAAATGATCCGAATGCCTGATGGAAGGTTGAAACAAGCTGCACGCAAAATACGGCAACATGCGTTTCATCTCCGTGTATTTTTCCTCCGAAATCGTTTTAATTTTTCGGATATGCCCTGTAAAGGAGCATAAGTTGTCTTCTTTGTTGCTGATAATGTGATAGAGCTTTTCCATATCAATACGCTCCATTTGCTCACGACTGCTAATATCATTTCCTTTGGATATCATACTGCTTTGATTTTTTGCTACTTTTACGCCAGGGATTCAAATAAGTTACATCAAATTGATTATTAATGACAAAGTATGATTTGGGCTTTGTGCGCAGGGTGCAGATGTTGCAAAAAGCAGGAATCAGCTCAGCAGCATCGTGGGGTAGCGGCAAAAACACGGCATCAAAACTTAAAAGTTTGGAAGACAGGGTGCAAATGATATTTGGCTTTATCAATAAACTAAAAACAGAAGCAGGAAAAATGGTGTTTTTTATAATGTATGATATTGAGAACGACAAGGTGCGCAATCAGGTAAGCAAATATTTGATACAGGAAGGCTGTTTGCGTGTGCAAAAGTCAATTTTTATGGCAGAAATGGAGCGCAGGGATTTTGATAAAATTGCCCAGACCCTGCGCGAAGTAAATGAAGTGTACAATAATGAAGACAGTATAATGGTGGTGCCTGTAAGCCCGGAACAGCTTAATTCAATGCAGGTTATAGGCAAAAACCTTGATGTGGACTTTATTTTGCAGAATAAAAACACTATGATTTTTTAAAAAAGCTTATCTTTGGGAAGTATGCTTCAAAATGAAGGAATAAATAGTGTTGAAGCAAAGGATTTATGCAATATCTTTGCGCCCCTCAAAAAAAGACCGTTTTTGAGGGCTACAGCCGTTAAATTTCTTTTAGTGGCATTATATAGTTCATTGATATACAGCTTATTGTCGGTAAGCGCTCTCAAAGAGTAACATCCAGAAAAACAAGGATTAAGACTATATAAACGATGTTGAATCCTTTGTTTCGTATGCTCTCAAAGAGTAACATCCAGAAAAACAAGGATTAAGACATAAACTTATAATCGTCCATCTTTACATTTTTAACACCTCAAAGAGTAACATCCAGAAAAACAAGGATTAAGACAAGTCTGTAAATCCGGCAGCAGAGCTTTGTGTAAACTCTCAAAGAGTAACATCCAGAAAAACAAGGATTAAGACCGCCATATTGCGCTTCGATGAGTTCACGGAATCGGGCAGCTCAAAGAGTAACATCCAGAAAAACAAGGATTAAGACTTCTAATGTAGTATTGTCAAAACTTTTACGCAAGCTCAAAGAGTAACATCCAGAAAAACAAGGATTAAGACCGTACTTTTTAAGAACTTTCAAAACTGCATCTGAAACTCAAAGAGTAACATCCAGAAAAACAAGGATTAAGACAGCGGTAATACGGCATTGCCTTTTTTATTTTTTGAAACTCAAAGAGTAACATCCAGAAAAACAAGGATTAAGACTTGCTTTTTAATAGAAAGTACATAATCATGGGTTCTCAAAGAGTAACATCCAGAAAAACAAGGATTAAGACATGCTATCAATAAGTGTATAAACACCTGTAGTTTTTCTCAAAGAGTAACATCCAGAAAAACAAGGATTAAGACGGAAACGAGATTGTCTTCACCGTAAAATAAGTATTTCTCAAAGAGTAACATCCAGAAAAACAAGGATTAAGACTATAAATTTAACAGAACAGGCGTGATAGTTAACCTCTCTCAAAGAGTAACATCCAGAAAAACAAGGATTAAGACTTTATCCTGAAAAACAGGGTAAAATTCTCCAAGGTGTCTCAAAGAGTAACATCCAGAAAAACAAGGATTAAGACATTATTTCACAAGAGGAATCAGGGTTTAACGCACGAACTCAAAGAGTAACATCCAGAAAAACAAGGATTAAGACTACGGTTGTCAATCCATTTCCTTGCACCGAAATTCCTCAAAGAGTAACATCCAGAAAAACAAGGATTAAGACCCATATAAGAGAAGTCCAGCCCTGTTTTTTCGTGAAATCTCAAAGAGTAACATCCAGAAAAACAAGGATTAAGACTTTCCAACATAGTAGCATCGTAGTATTCACCCCTACTCAAAGAGTAACATCCAGAAAAACAAGGATTAAGACTACGAAATTGGTCATCATGGATTAATTTATCATTCTCAAAGAGTAACATCCAGAAAAACAAGGATTAAGACTAATTCACGAAAGTTTATTACGGTTCGTTCAGTTCTAACTCAAAGAGTAACATCCAGAAAAACAAGGATTAAGACTGTAAGGACTTGGTATTTTTCATAAACCCACTTCGAGCTCAAAGAGTAACATCCAGAAAAACAAGGATTAAGACCTTATGAATTTTTTTCAATTCATCTTGGGTAATAGAAACTCAAAGAGTAACATCCAGAAAAACAAGGATTAAGACACCAGTGAGTTGAGAGACAGTCTTAATGTCGCCTGACTCAAAGAGTAACATCCAGAAAAACAAGGATTAAGACCTGGCTATTGTCCTTGTGCTGCCTTTTTTTCCTTTCTCAAAGAGTAACATCCAGAAAAACAAGGATTAAGACTAAAATGGGTTTGTGGGCTTGGCTCTGCATGCAGGCTACTCAAAGAGTAACATCCAGAAAAACAAGGATTAAGACGATGTTTTTTTAATGTCAATAGTTTTCATTGTTCTCAAAGAGTAACATCCAGAAAAACAAGGATTAAGACTTATACAAAAGGTGGAAGAAACGATGAATATACATCTCAAAGAGTAACATCCAGAAAAACAAGGATTAAGACTTCAGAAGCCTAACCCAAATCGCTGACTTAGTGTATCTCAAAGAGTAACATCCAGAAAAACAAGGATTAAGACTGCTTCATGTGCCTGTTGACATAATTATTTATGCCACTCAAAGAGTAACATCCAGAAAAACAAGGATTAAGACCTGAAGAAATGGAGATCCCTTAGAGATATACCCTCTCAAAGAGTAACATCCAGAAAAACAAGGATTAAGACAAGTTTCCCTGCTCTTGAAGAACAAGATGTTATTGCTCAAAGAGTAACATCCAGAAAAACAAGGATTAAGACTTCTACTGTATTTTCCATGTTGTATATTTTAATTAACTCAAAGAGTAACATCCAGAAAAACAAGGATTAAGACTGTGGCCTTCCGTGCGTTGTCACATTTCTAAGAGCGCTCAAAGAGTAACATCCAGAAAAACAAGGATTAAGACTAGTATCAAGTAACTCCCAAGCGTATATTTCATACACCTCAAAGAGTAACATCCAGAAAAACAAGGATTAAGACGTAGGGCGTGAAAGAGTATGGTGAAAAAGAAGTGAACTCAAAGAGTAACATCCAGAAAAACAAGGATTAAGACCCTGACCAGATGGGCGTTTCAATTCCTTTTCGTTCGGCTCAAAGAGTAACATCCAGAAAAACAAGGATTAAGACTCCGAGCCAACAAACTTGTTAAACAAGTCTCCGTAGACTCAAAGAGTAACATCCAGAAAAACAAGGATTAAGACTTCTGAGATAGTGCCTTCTTGCTGGTTTGATTCAATACTCAAAGAGTAACATCCAGAAAAACAAGGATTAAGACTATTCTCCTTCTATACTTCCAGTAAGACAATCCTCCTCAAAGAGTAACATCCAGAAAAACAAGGATTAAGACTTGTATTTAAACTATTGTTCTAGTTCAATGTAACTGTCTCAAAGAGTAACATCCAGAAAAACAAGGATTAAGACACTTCTATATAAGTCCCTTGAGTCCGCCAATCGTATCTCAAAGAGTAACATCCAGAAAAACAAGGATTAAGACATTGCTATCAGGCTAATTACCCCCTACTTTTTGTCGTCTCAAAGAGTAACATCCAGAAAAACAAGGATTAAGACCATGGATTGTGTTTTTTTGTGCGTTTTTCATTTTGTCTCAAAGAGTAACATCCAGAAAAACAAGGATTAAGACCTTTATCTCCAAAGTATTTTTCTTCTATATCCCATACTCAAAGAGTAACATCCAGAAAAACAAGGATTAAGACCTGGAGATAAATAGGATTTTCATCCATCCTTTCTTTATACTCAAAGAGTAACATCCAGAAAAACAAGGATTAAGACTTCAAAGGCACGAGTGTTAACCTTTGAAGATATAAACTCAAAGAGTAACATCCAGAAAAACAAGGATTAAGACCTTGCTCAACTGCTTTTTTTGTTGTTGTTGACATAATCTCAAAGAGTAACATCCAGAAAAACAAGGATTAAGACTTGCCCGCCTGCTCATACAATCAACGTTGGCGTTCATCTCAAAGAGTAACATCCAGAAAAACAAGGATTAAGACCCAAATGCAGACCTTTTACCTGATTTGTGGATCAATCTCAAAGAGTAACATCCAGAAAAACAAGGATTAAGACTTACTTCCGGATTGTCCTCCGGGTAACAAACCTTATGCTCAAAGAGTAACATCCAGAAAAACAAGGATTAAGACTTCACTTTTGGTGTTTTGTCCAGCATCTTATGTGCGTCTCAAAGAGTAACATCCAGAAAAACAAGGATTAAGACTTTGTCCTCATAATTCCAATCTACTTTAGGCTTGTCGGCTCAAAGAGTAACATCCAGAAAAACAAGGATTAAGACTTACATTGTTAGTAACTTCATTTGTGGTTGAAAAGATGACTCAAAAAGTAACATCCAGAAAAACAAGGATTAAGACTTACATTGTTAGTAACTTCATTTGTGGTTGAAAAGATGACTCAAAAAGTAACATCCAGAAAAACAAGGATTAAGACCCAACCGTAATCGGTTGAGAAATTCCCTTGACCCTCTCAAAGAGTAACATCCAGAAAAACAAGGATTAAGACTGCTTCATGTGCCTGTTGACATAATTATTTATGCCACTCAAAGAGTAACATCCAGAAAAACAAGGATTAAGACCTGAAGAAATGGAGATCCCTTAGAGATATACCCTCTCAAAGAGTAACATCCAGAAAAACAAGGATTAAGACAAGTTTCCCTGCTCTTGAAGAACAAGATGTTATTGCTCAAAGAGTAACATCCAGAAAAACAAGGATTAAGACTCGTCAATGAGGACTCCGTTCAGGTAGAAATACTCGAACTCAAAGAGTAACATCCAGAAAAACAAGGATTAAGACTCTCACAAGTTCTGAGATATTAAACCTTTTATTTAACTCAAAGAGTAACATCCAGAAAAACAAGGATTAAGACCTATCGTCATGATAGCTATAATATAGATCTCCGAACTCAAAGAGTAACATCCAGAAAAACAAGGATTAAGACTATCTCCATTGATCCCATTAATACAATTTTCTCATCTCAAAGAGTAACATCCAGAAAAACAAGGATTAAGACAATTTGCGCCCAATTCGAACTGAGCACTTGCTGCGGCTCAAAGAGTAACATCCAGAAAAACAAGGATTAAGACTACCACGTATTTTTGTTTACAAGCATCTCAGCCCTCTCAAAGAGTAACATCCAGAAAAACAAGGATTAAGACACCTCAGTACATTAGAATATTATTCAATCAACCATTGCTCAAAGAGTAACATCCAGAAAAACAAGGATTAAGACACTGGACCAGCTAACCAGTTATCTCCACTCTGCATTCTCAAAGAGTAACATCCAGAAAAACAAGGATTAAGACGAAGGCAGTTCTGTCCCTTCAACTGGAATTTTTATTCCTCAAAGAGTAACATCCAGAAAAACAAGGATTAAGACATTAGGGAGAATAAGAAAGCAGTTTAAAGTCTTGCTTCTCAAAGAGTAACATCCAGAAAAACAAGGATTAAGACCCTTCTTCAATAATGATGGATTTCAATTTTACCATGCTCAAAGAGTAACATCCAGAAAAACAAGGATTAAGACCGAATCATTTCGGTATGATTGTCTATCATTGTGAATACTCAAAGAGTAACATCCAGAAAAACAAGGATTAAGACCCTTTTATCGAGGCTTTATAGCATACATATTTGCCACTCAAAGAGTAACATCCAGAAAAACAAGGATTAAGACGCTTTAAATCCTCTGTTTCCATATCATGCTGCATTTCTCAAAGAGTAACATCCAGAAAAACAAGGATTAAGACAAGCTTGTTGCCCTGTCATAATACTCCTTACTCTCAAAGAGTAACATCCAGAAAAACAAGGATTAAGACCTTATTGTTTGCAATCTCAATGATTTCTTCTTGTGACCTCAAAGAGTAACATCCAGAAAAACAAGGATTAAGACAGCGCAGCGAACAAGATATTCGCTCAAAGGCTCATCCTCAAAGAGTAACATCCAGAAAAACAAGGATTAAGACTGATTTGTAAATGTTCTATCATTCATCCATCTAAGCTCAAAGAGTAACATCCAGAAAAACAAGGATTAGCCTTCGGCAGGCTCAGGCACCTTTGAAATTGCTGACCGATCTTAATTCCTTTAGGGACAATCGTTTCACAAGCAAACTTTCGCACTTTTGCACTGATACACTTTCATACTTCAAGAGTAACATCCAGAAAAACAAGGATTAGCCTTCGGCAGGCTCAGGCACCTTTGAAATTGCTGACCGATCTTAATTCCTTTAGGGACAATCGTTTCACAAGCAAACTTTCGCACTTTTGCACTGATACACTTTCATACTTCAAGAGTAACATCCAGAAAAACAAGGATTAGCCTTCGACAGGCTCAGGCACCTTTGAGTTTGCTGCCCGATCTTGATTCCTTTGGGGACAATCGTTTCACAAGCAAACTTTCGCACTTTCGCACTGATACACTTTCATACTTCAAGAGTAACATCCAGAAAAACAAGGATTAGCCTTCGACAAGCTCAGGCACCTTTGAGTTTGCTGCCCGATCTTGATTCCTTTAGGGACAATCGTTTCACAAGCAAACTTTCGCACTTTCGCACTGATACACTTTCATACTTCAAGAGTAACATCCAGAAAAACAAGGATTAGCCTTCGACAGGCTCAGGCACCTTTGAGATTGCTGCCCGATCTTAATTCCTTTAGGGACAATCGTTTCACAAGCAAACTTTCGCACTTTTGCACTGATACACTTTCATACTTCAAGAGTAACATCCAGAAAAACAAGGATTAGCCTTCGACAGGCTCAGGCACCTTTGAGATTGCTGACCGATATTGATGCCTTTAGGGACAATCGTTTCAAAGGACAAATACGCAATCACGCAACTACGCACCCAAGCAACAAGACATTGACATTCTTTCAAACTAAAAGAGTTCCATCCCAAATAGCCTTCGACAGGCTCAGGCACCTTTGAGTTTGCTGCCCGATATTGATTCCTTTAGGGACAATCGTTTCAAAGGACAAATACGCAATCACGCAACTACGCACCACGTAACTACGCAATAACAAACCGTCCTTCCTTCAGACCTGAATTATTAATTTCAAAAACACAAATTTTCATTGCTCGCTAACATCTAAAACTCAGCTTACTCCACTTGATTGTGCTTCCGAGTATAAAATCAAAAGCTATAAAAGAATTTAGAGTGAATAAATATTAGAACCTAATAGCGTCATTTGCATGTTTATACATGCGTTGGAATTTTTTGCGCGTTGGAATTTTATATTTCCAATAATCATTAGCAAATTTAACGTTAATTCCAAAATTCCATGTTTTCATTCCGAATTATAGGGTTTTCATTCCTGTTTATTAAACATTCATGTAAACAATATATTGTCTGCGCTTTATTTTACGATTGATTTTGCATCATTATTTTTTTAAACTTTGGAATTCATTTGGTTTACCACCAAAAGCAAAACTTGATGAAACGGATCAAAATACTCTATGTAAGCTTTAAGGACGAAATTAAAGCATTTGAAATACCTGCTTTTCGGGGTGCTGTTGCATCCAAAACCGGTAAGGACAATATGCTTTTTCATAATCATCTGGCCGATAATAAGCTAAATTACAGCTATCCACTGATACAATATAAACGCTTAAACAAAAAACCTACAATTTTATGTGTTGACCAAGGTGTTGATGAAATCCATAAATTTTTTGAAAAGCGCAACTGGGGCATTAAACTCTCCGGGCGCGACTTGGATATGAAGATCGACAAGCTGTATATGAATGAATTCAATATGCAGGTGTGGGATAAAGACTTTAAATATACTATCCGCAACTGGATTGCGCTGAACCAGGAAAACTACCGCAAATACGAAGCAATAGAAAGCCTCACAGATCGTATTTCCTTTTTGGAGCGCATACTTACCGGCAATCTGCTCGCATTTGCTAAAGGCATCGGGTGGACGGTTGACAAGCAAATAAAAGTGCGTATTATTAATATTGTAAATAGCCGTCCGGTGAAGCTCAAATCACAAAAACTAATGGGCTTTGATATTGAGTTTAAGAGCAATGTATTTATACCCAACCAAATAGGGCTCGGCAAAAGCGTGAGCTTGGGCTATGGTGTGGTACGAGAATTAAAAAACAGAACAATATAAAATGAAAGATTATCTACGGGAAAAGATTTATCTGGCAGCACTGCTACATGATATCGGGAAATTTTATCAGAGGGCCGATGAAGGTAATTCAAAAACATCTAAACTGCTATCTGAAAAAATAAAAAACAGTGAATCAACCTTTTGTCCTCAATACAATGGGCGTTATACTCATAAACATGTACTTTGGACGGCTGGTTTTCTAGATGAGTATGAACAACAATTCAAAAATCTGCTTGATGATAACCGCGAAATCAGCGTTTTAAGACTTGCATCTGCACATCACAATCCATCTGAAGGGTCAGTATATGAACGTATCATCCAAAAGGCTGACTGGTACTCCAGTGGTATTGACCGCAGCAATGATGAGTATAGTATAAAAGAAGGTGTAGATGAAACAATATATGATGCTTTCAAGAAAAAACCTATGGCATCTGTATTCGAAGGTCTGTTTAATGAGAAAAATGAATATAATTCACATATTCCCCTCACTGAATTAACACTGGAGGAAAACAAGTGTTTCCCAAAAAGTAATGCGGAAGATAAGATCGAAATAACTAATTATTCGAATCTTTGGAGTAATTTCATCAGTGAATTTAAATTTATACAAGCGGAAGATCATCGGGTTTTTGCGGAATCCCTGTATTTTTTGCTTTCAAAATATGCCATATCAATTCCCAGTAGTACAATTCATTTGCCAGATGTATCCCTTTTTGATCATTTAAAAACCACGGCAGCATTTTCTGTTGCCATGTATGACTATATCAAAGAAACTGGAAATAAAGACCTGAAATTTAAGGATGAAAATCCATTTTTATTAATAGCAGGAGATATTAGTGGGATACAAACATTTATCTATGATATAATCGGAAAAAATGCAGCAAAAAATCTGAAAGGAAGATCTTTTTATCTGCAATTATTGACAGAAAGCATTTTACAGTACATGCTTAAAGAACTGAACCTATTCAAATCCAATGTGGTTTACGGTTCGGGGGGAAGTTTTTTTGTGCTGGCACCAAATACCGATTTAGTAAAAGATAATTTAAAAAAGATTGAGCAGGAAATAACCAGGAAAATCTTTAAAGAACATGAAACAAAACTGTTTCTTGCAATAACATCAATAGAATTTGGTGAACCAAGCATTTATGCTAGTTCAGATGGTAATAACATTGGTTCATTATGGGCAAAAGTTTACGAACAATTAGATACCAAAAAACAGCAACGTTATGCTGATTTCATGAAAAATGAATGGTATGAAACATTCTTTTCGCCAACAGGAATAGCAGGTAAGCACGAGAGAGATGCTATTACAGGAGACGAATTTTACCCAGGGGAAAATAAAATACCAGTAGAAGATGGTAAAATCAAACAATCTACTGCAAATCAGATTACCCTTGGAAAGATATTGAAATCATCTGATTTCTGGATTATTTCTGAACAACAAATACCTTATTGGGATAAAAAGAAAATGTTTCAGCCCGCTGAGCTGGGTATTTACCATTATTTTTTGAGAAGAGAAGAATTGGAAAAATACCGCAATGAATTAAAAGCTTCTGCAGACAAAATTGAATTTATCAGTCTTAATGACAATAATTCTCAAATAGAGGGCAAAGTAGATTTTTTGGATACAGCCATACGGGGTCACAATAATATTTATGGTTTTTCATTTTATGGAGGAAATGATTTTCCTGCCTACAAAGAAGATTGTACAGATGACAGTGGTGCAAAACATTTTAAAGATGAGCCGCTTAGTTTTGATGCCTATCCTGGCGATGCAAATCTTAAAAGGCTGGCAATCCTGCGAATGGATGTGGACAATCTTGGGCATGTCCTATCTAATGGTTTTGAGACCAAGAAACGGACGTTTTCCCGCATGAGCACATTGAGCAGAAGCCTCGATTATTATTTTAAAGGATATTTAAATACCCTTTGGAAAAATTATGCTGATGATACATTTATACTCTATTCAGGTGGAGACGATCTCTTTTTAGTTGGAAACTGGCTGAAAATCATCGAGTTTGCGGAAAGGATTAAACAAGATTTCTCTAAATGGGTATGTCACAATGAATTTGTCACTATCTCTGGTGGTGCAGCAATTGTTAAATCTAAATTTCCGATACTGCGCTCGGCGACACTGGCAGCAGAAGCTGAAAACAAAGCTAAAGAATATGGCAAAACTAATTCTAATGAAGCCATTAAGAATGCCTTTACAATATTTGATTATGCTCTGGGCTGGGACAATGAGTTTATTCCGGTGCAGCAATTAAAAAATGAATTGGTAAAAGCTATCGAAGAAAAAACGATAAGCCATGCAGTAATCCGGCACATCATAAATTTTGCTTTTTTAAAAGAGCAACAGGAGAAAAAAGGCCTTAATCCTTCCTGGAGGTGGTTAATGTCCTATCAATTTAGCAGAATGGCTAAAAATACACAAAATGATTTAGCTAAAAAAATTCTTAACCAGGTTAAAACCGACGCATTTGCAAATACTTGGGAAGGAGCTCCACACAATTTTTTATATCATAGCTTAGATTTGATGCTTATTGCGGCACGATGGGCTGAACTTGAACATAGAAATTAAAAATAATACTAAATTTTAAAGAATATGAATTTTGCACAACAATTTAAATCAAAGTGGGTAACGGAAGGCTTAGATAAAGAGGCTGTTGCGTATTGTGAAAAGCTAGGAAATTTCCTATATAAAAACCGCCTTACAACATCTCAAATTAGGAATGTTTATGGCGAGTTGAAGCGTATCCAAATGAAAGGTTTTGATAATGAAAAAACAGCATTTATGTTGCTTAAACCAAAGATGGCATACGCAACAGCAAGAAATAATAATGATGGTCAAAAAGAGCTCAATAGGGTTTTTATTGCTGCATTTGAATATGTCAATAACAAAGACCAGTACAAAAACTTAATGGATTTAATGGAAGCAATCCTTGCTTATCATAAGGCTTTTGGTGGTAAATAGAATTAGAAACAAATTAAAAATAAATTATAATGACACAATTAAATAGTAAAATTTTTATCCGAGGTGAGATTATATTGCTAACCGGTTTGCATATTGGAGGCACTAACTCAGCAATGGGTATAGGTGGCCCGGATTCAACAGTAGTCAGAAACCCTATTGACGATAAACCATATATTCCAGGCAGCTCACTAAAAGGCAAGATGAGAGCTTTGGTTGAATGGTCTGACGGTACTATCGGTAATGGTCATATGAGAGATATTAGGAATGTTTCTTCGGATGATCCCAGTACCAATTCAGCAAAACTATTTGGTACTGCTCGCACAGACCAGAAACAGCGCCCATCAAAGATTATTGTGAGAGATTGTAAATTACTTACTCCCATTGATGAATTCGGAAATACGGATCTTCCCTATACAGAAAGTAAAACAGAGGTGGTTATAGATAGGATCACAGCAAAAGCCAATCCTCGCCAAATTGAACGCGTACCGGCAGGGGCAAGATTTGAATTGAACCTCGTGATAAATGTTTTTGATGAAGACGATGAGAATAATTTATTAACAACAGCCTTTAGAGCTTTGACCTACCTTAAAGATGATTATTTGGGAGGCAGCGGTTCAAGGGGCTATGGTCAGGTCGATTTTGAGAATTTAAACGTTTCAAAACGCAATATGAATGATTATGATAATCCAATCTCGCTAACGGATAAGTGGAACAGTTTTGAAATCTAAAAAGCATGCGAAAACAATTCGATTTAATTAAATTAAAATTTACGTCCCCGCTCCATTTAGGTAGAGGACAAACAGATTTTTATGATAAATCTGAAACAGTTTTACATTCTGACACATTAAAGTCTGCGCTTTTTAGTTGTGCTATAAGACAGGATAAATCGTTGGGCATTGAATTTCTTGATAGTTTTAAAATTAGTTCTGCTTTCCCTTTCTCCGGGGACACTTACTTTCTGCCAAAACCAATTGGTTTAAAGAATTTAAGTTTTAAAGACTGTGCATCTGGTCCTAAAATGCACAAAACTCTCAAAAAAATTCAATATCTTGATATTAAATTATTTGAAAAACTGATTAATGGCACGAGTATTGCATCTTTCGCATCTCATTTATCAAAAAACAAAAAATTTCTTTATTCGGAAAAACAATCAGATTCGGGAAATAACTGGATATTCAAATCCGAAGATCAGCAACGATTGGTTATGCCCGACCATAATTCATCTGAAACCGATCCCACGCCTTACATCGTTGAGCGCCTTTATTTTAATGATGATGCCGGAATGTATTTTTTACTTGAATGCGATAAGAATCCAATAAAAGAAAAAGTGATTTCAGCCTTAAAGATTTTACAGGATCAGGGTATAGGTACCGACAGAAATGTGGGTAATGGCCAATTTCAATATGAAATTACATCCAACTTTTCTTTAGAAGTACATGAAAATTCAGGATTCTATTATAATACTTCCTTGTATTTACCAGAAAAACAAGAGTTTAGTCAAATAGCACTTGATAAATCAAGATATTCAGTAATTAAACGTGGTGGGTATATCAGTTCGCCAGAAAATGATAATTTTTTGACTTATAGGAAAAAATGGATTTATATGTTTGAGGAAGGGAGTATTTTCAATTCCGGTGTATCTCTTGAAGGAAAAATTATTGATCTTAAGCCTAAAACAGAGAGTGAATTGCATCCGATATACAGGGATGGCAGAAGTATTATGATTCCAGTTACCACACCTTAAACAAGATAATTTATGGCACAAATTCAAATAACTTGCCTGACTCCAGTGCATATAGGAAGCGGCAAAGAACTGATGGCGGACAGTGAATTTATAAGTTCGTCCGAACGCCTTGCTGTTATAGATCCGAAAAAAGTATTATCCATCATAGGAACGGAAAATATTGATAAATGGGTTAATATTATCAACAAAGGTGGTGGCATCAAGAATTATCTGAAGCAGCGTAAGAATAATTTCAAGCTGTCTGACGTCTCAAGTAGGGAAATGGATGTGTATTGTAGTGATTTGCGTAACAAGCATACTTTAAAAGAGCAATTGCATGACCATAGGGGTTTTTCTATCATTCCGGGTAGCTCCTTAAAAGGAGCAATTCGAACTGCTGTAATAACTGAGCTTGTCAACAAAAATGAAGCTGTTGTCATGGATGCCTTAAAGCAATTTAGAGGTTTTCGGAATGCTTATGATTTTCAGAAACTTGAGAGCATAATACTCAATAAACTTCTCGTTGGCCAAGATAGGATGAATGCCAATAAAGATATATTTCGTTTTCTCTCAGTAGGCGATGCCTATTTGCAAGAAGAAACCATTGCTACTAATGTCCAAGTTGTTAATCTTGAATATGAAGGGTGGAAAATTAAAAGAGGGACTGATCAGTTAACAGAGGTTATTGATATTAAAAGCACTACAAAGGTTAAATTGGATTTGAATCATTTTATGATGCAAAAAAACATTGAAACTCATCAGATAAGTGGTAAAAACACTAAATTTTTGTACTCTTTTGAAGATATGTTCAATATCATAAATAATCATACATCATTCCTTTTAAAGAAAGAAATTGATTTTTGGAAAGATGAAATTTGTAGTCTTGAGAATCTTAATGCCTATCTGGAAAATATCGGCAACTTGTATGCGCAAACTTCCACGGTAGGGAAAAAGTCTGCAATCATTCGTTTAGGTGGTAATAGTGGCTGGGATTCTATTACTGGAGGATGGATAAAAAATAATCCACACTTGTTGGACGATTATACTTACGAAAAACTAACAAAATTACTCAATAAAGGTCGTGATACTACAGTTTATCCGAAAACAAGAAAAATGGATGAAGATGGATTGCCTATGGGTTTTGTTAGACTTGACTTTATTAAATAACTCTTTTCAAATTGTTCCATGCCCAAAACCCTCCTCAGTTTCCTCGGAACCGGGCCTTTGATCCGGGATAAAGAAAACCCACAAAGGGAGTACAAAAAAGCCAGGTACAAGATTGATGACAGCTTTTATGAAACTTCCTTTGTTTCGGCGGCCATTGCGCAGCATATCCGCTGCGATAAGAAAATAATTGTAGGAACGGTAAAATCCATGTGGGAGGAATACTATAGGTATTTCGTTGAGGGAACGGAAGCCTTTGATGAAAATCTGTTCTGGGAGCTGGTAAATTTCCAAGATAAAGCCAACCACCTAACAGAGGACTTTCCATTCAAAGCTCAGTTAGAAAAAGCGCTGGAAAACACCCACATTATTATCCTCAAGTATGGCATTAATGAGTCCGAGCTAAATGAAAACCTGCTTTCGATTCTTCGGGTAGATGATTTTCTTGGGCAGGATGATGAGCTGTATGTAGATGTAACACATGGTTTTAGATCGTTCCCAATTTTTGCCAATCAGGTTGTTATGTACCTAAATAAGGTGTCTTCCAAAAACATCAAGGTTCAAAAGCTTTACTATGGCATGCTCGACATTATGCGTGAGTTGGATTATGCACCGGTTGTGGATTTAAGCTCAGTACTAAAGCTTAATGAATGGATTTTGGGTGCCAGTGAGTTGATCAACAAATCCGACGGCTACGCTTTGGAGCAATTGCTAAAGGAGCGCGATTCCGAACTGGCAAAAGTGGTGGGCAATTTCTCCAACGCAATGAACCTGAATTATTCCCACGAAATAAGGAAGCAATACGAACGTCTTTTAAAAGCGGACTTTTCTCACCTTTCTCCTCAGGAAGTACTGATTGCTGAAAAAGCCTTCAATGAATTCAAAGCGAGTTTCGATCTTTCTAAAAAGCATTCCCTCTTTCAATTAGACCTGGCGTTTTGGTACTACCGAAAACGTTTCTATGGAGTGTCTTATTTAACACTTACCGAGGCTATTGTTACTTATATTGCAGAAGATATTAACCCCCTCAACCCGCTTGAAAACTCAGTGCGGGATCAGGCGAAAAAAGAAATCCATAAACGTAATGTTGAATTGGCGCATCTTTTTACGACAGTTAATAAAATCCGCAAAAATGTAGCGCACATGCTGGATAAACGGCATGATACCTATTTGAATGATATTCAAAACCTGGAAAAGCGTTTAAAGAAAGCTAAGAGCTTGATGAAATAGAATTTATATTGGATATTAGGAAACTTAATATTACAATCAAAACCAACCAACCTAACTTCATTTTGCGCCACTGATTTCGGACTAATTGCACCAGGTCTTCCGGATTAAACTATGCATCTGCGAAAAAAGTGGCCAATTCGGTTTCCCGGACTGCCGGTACAGGCTGTTTTGTGCCACTGATTGAATTATTCAAGTTAATGTTCGACTTTTAAAAAAATGGATAAAAAATGGATCAACAAAAAGAACAAATCAAATTTGAACAAGCAAATAAAGCTCTTGAAGAAAAAAGGGTATCAGATTTCTGTGCTCAATTAATTGATTTAGAAAAAGATTTAACCTGCAATTGTTTCTTTCGCAATCAGGAAAAAAGCATTTACGAGAATCAATTGGAAATAATTGAACAAATTGAAGACAATGAAGCTGATTTTGATATAAATCTCACGAAAGGCTTCGTCTATTCGAGGAACAATATGCACTCAGAGGCATACCGGTATCTAACTAATGCTATTGCCATCAATAATATGATTGATTTGCCATATACCCTAAGAGCATTTGTGGAACCAGAAATTAACCCCGATTATAACGAAGATGCAAAGAGGGCTGTTTTGCTCAACCCTTCAGCAAGAAATTATTTTTTTCTTGCAAAAACTTTTGGCGATGTAAAGGGTGATAAAATGGATGCTACAAAAGCAATGAACTATTATAACAAAGTAATTGAGCTAAGGCCAGATTTCACATGTGCGTATAATAACAGGGCAATTTTATATACTGATTTATTGGATTATAAAAATGCCATTCTAGATTATAAAAAATGTATCGAGCTTAACGAAACACATTGGTCGTACTACGCACTTTGGCATTATCTGGTTCAGGAAGGACGACTTGAAGAGTCTCTAAAATATGCAAAACTGGGCGCCAAGATGCATCCCAATAATATTAATTATCAACTTTGCCTTGGTGAAAGCAACTTAAAACTTCATCGCTATGAGGCTTCCAGGTATCATCTTCAAATTTATCTTGATGTTCATCCAGAAAACACATCGGTAGCACTTGTTTTAAATAACATAGAGAAAATAATAGCACATCAAATTTTAGTAAATTTGACAGACAGTCTCTTTCTTTAAAAACTTTACGAATCAGACGGGTCAATATCACCGGATTGGTGGGTCAGTATGACCGGAATATGCACTTATCCAGATGGTCGTTATATCCCATAATATGAATCGGAAAATTATCCCTATTGGATGCTCTATGACTTATGGCATAAGATTTTCCTCCAACCAGTTGTGCTCTTTGGATAGCTGTTTCGTATCCTAATTCAGATAGAAATGGTAAGATTAGTTTTTCACGAGTGAGCGATGTTCCGGTATCACCTCTGGGTAAAGTCTCCAATCGATTTTTATACGCCTGCCAATGGGAACGCATTACAGATCAGGCCAGTCCAATTTCATCACGCAGCGAAGCGGTTCTGGCCAAACCAAATGCTTCGGGTTGTTGGTGTTTATATTTTTCCTCCGAACGAATTTTGTCTAAAATCTCAGAAGAGACTATATTTCCCTGTATATTGATGCTTGAAAAGTTCATCCTTTTGTTAATTTTCTTTACGGATTAAGGTGTAGAAGGTGCTTCGACCCTGGGCATGTTTTTCAAGCAAACCCATACCAAGCATTTCAGTCAATATCTCGTATGTTTTAGTATTCTTCAAACCAATTAATTCTGAAGCATTTTTCCTTGTTATGTTTTGATTATCTAATAAGTGCAATAGGATGTCTTTTTGGGGCTTGCTTAATCGTTCGTAATCGTTCGTAATCGTTCGTAATCGTTTGTAATCGTTCGCGATCGTTCGTAGCTGGCCATATTCGTCCGTAGAAGATTTTCTTTCCAGAAAGGCATCATGAATAGGAATTGTGCAAATAAAGTACCTCCTGTCGGGTTCATCGGTTTCAAAAATAGCTGAGGCAGAGCCGTTTTTATCTAACACCTGCTTCATAGTGGGTATTCCAGTTCCTCTGCCTTCGGTTAAGCCCAGTTCTTTTAAAAAATTACCAATTCTTCTGTTTCTGTATCTCCTTATTCTAACAATTCCCTTATCAAAATCAGATTGCTTTATTGATGGGTCAACCCCATTATGGCTAATAATCTCAATTTTATCCGGGAATATTCGCACTTCAATGGGTTCTCTTATTTCGTAATTTTTATGGTACACCGCATTTGCCAAAGCTTCTTCAATTGCCTGGTAAGGATAATTATAAATTCTGTCGGCAATTTCGGTATGCGAATGCTTTATTACTTTCTCTTTAATAACTACAGCTTTAAAGTACGCCAAAGCGTCAGTAAGTTGTCTTTGAATCGGGCCTTCAAATATTTTTTCATTAAAGTTTTTCCCGGCAATTCCATTTGGAAACTCAACTACATCAATCTGGGCGGTGGGAAAATATTTTTTTGGATGCTTAGAAAACATTAACAAACCAATATTACGAGCAAACAAGTGCTCCCGAGCTCCATCACAAAGATTCAAAGCAGTTGCCAGCTCTTCCTCATTCATGCTTTTACTTTCATCGTACAGCTTACTTTTAATTTGAGCCAAATGCTCACGCATTAAGCCCAGATCCAAATCGCCAAAGTCTGCCAAAGCATTTGCCCTATCGTCAAAAGGAATTCGGGAGGTTAATTGAATCAATTCCATTTCCTGTTCCTTATTAGGCACAACACTGCTTGAAAATTGCCTTATTCTAAAATTCAGCTTTTTGTTTTTTACTGTAACATCATCAGGCACTCTGTAGGGACGAACACTTCCGGCAGTTGCCCATATAACCAATACATAATTATTGTCTATCTCTTCTAATGAAATACGCGGGGCATAAGGAGGTTCCATTAAGTTGCAATAACCGATTAGTTCTTTTTGGACTTTCTCAAAGGCATTTGGGTCAAAGCCTTTAACGGGACGAACAGGCTTTCCATTATCTTCCTCCACACCAACAATAATATAGCCGCTACCTACATTATCAAAATCATTGGCAAAAGCACAAACCGTACGCATAATGGTTTTGGGATTCCACCCCTCTTTAAACTCCATTCGTGCACCTTCAACTATTTTACCAGAAAGCAAAGTTTCAATGTTAATGGGTATGCTCATTTTTTCTATTCTCCTTTTTTTTGGCTTAAAATGCTTTAGCCTAAAATATTCATAAACCCAAAAAAAATAGGGAAATTTGTGCGATACCTCATTGATATTCAGTATCTTTATGTCGCCAAACAAAAACAAAAATCCCTATGGCTAAAAATACAAAGAATATTTCAACAGTGGCACAAAATCACAGGAAATTACACAAAAGAGCCTTTTTCCTCTCGCCAGTTCAAATGGCAAAAAGGTTGAAGTTAACTTTACTTTGAAAAAGACATCAAGTGATGGCGGCCTATTATTGCTTCGCGAAGTAGAAAAACGGCTTGGTTTAATCGACAGCCTTGCAGGCTGCATTGAAGATCCCCGCAACCAAAATTATGTCAAGCACAGCACAAAACGCCTTCTAATCCAGCGCATTATGCAAATTGCTGCAGGCTATGAAGATGCAAATGACTGCAATGCGCTCAGGGACGATGAGGTGGTTAAGGTATAACGAAGATGCAAAGAGGGCTGTTTTGCTCAACCCTTCAGCAAGAAATTATTTTTTTTTACAAAAACTTTTGGCGATGTAAAAGGTGATAAAATGGATGCTACAAAAGCAATGAATTATTATAACAAAGTAATTCAGCTAAAGCCTGATTTTGCATGTGCGTATAATAACAGGGCGAATTTATATACTGATTTACTGGATTATAAAAATGCCATTCTAGATTATAAAAAATGTATCGAGCTTAACGAAACACATTGGTTGCACTACGCACTTTGGTATTATTTGGTTGAGGAAGGACGACTTGAAGAGTCTTTAAAATATGCAAAACTGGGAGCCAAGATGCATCCCGATAATATTGATTATCAACTTTGCCTTGGTGAAAGCAACTTAAGACTTCATCGCTATGAGGCTTCTAGGTATCATCTTCAAATTTATCTTGATGTTCATCCAGAAAACACATCGGCAGCAAATGTTTTAAATAACATAGAGAAAATAATAGCACATCAAATTTTAGTAAATTTGACAGACAGTCTCTTTCTTTAAAAACTTTACGAATCAGACGGGGCAATCCCGTATGCACGGGACCCCGGATTGGTGGGTCAGTATGACCGGAATATGCAGATGCAGCAGTCTCTTTACGAAAAGATGGATTAATAGAAGGGCGTAGTCCGAATTATTTTGTTTCTGCAACAGTTGCGGAAGTCACCGGAGATAAAGCAGGTTACATTAAAAACAGAGCATTTGACAAAACCTGGTATAAAGAGCTAATTATTAAATTTATCAAAGAATATGATAAAGCAAGCAGAGAAGATATTGATGCACTTATTTTGGGAAAACTTTCAAACACATTAAGTGAACAGCAAAAACGAACAAAAATTAGAAACCTGCTTTATGAGATGTCTAAAAAAGATGAAATCATTTTTAATAATAGCAAATCAACCAATAAACCTGAATGGAGATTAAGATAGAATAAGATAACTTTAAGATAGAATTCAAGATAGTCATGTCTTTAAAATCCTTATATTCTGTGGTTTACGCCTTATAATTAATATCAACGTGAAGACAGAAAACGAGAAATTATAAAATGGGGAGTAAGAAAAGAAGCACTTAAACAATGGGCTCATAAAGGGCTCAATAATTTATCGGCACGATGAAAAGCATTATTTATCAGTAACTTAAGAAAGTCAAAAGGGCTCAGTAAGGGCTCAAAAAAGCAGTAAAAATTAAAAAGATTGAAATAAAAAATTACAAAGCTTTTTACGGAAAGCATGCCAATGAACCCTAAGGAATATATTTATAGTGCGAAACGACAAATACTACCCGGGAAGACAGACCTCCAAAGAACCAAAATTTTAAAGAGGATCTCCAATAATACGAACTTCTAATCCTTCTTTACATAAGGCTGCTATTAACACTGCAATGAGGGAGCTATTGAGGGAGCTTCGAATAACGTAAAAGAGCAGTTGACCCTGATACTAATGTCTATCCTTAAAAAAATGCAAAAGACTATTACCGTCCAAAACGGTTAAAATCCGTGAAGGATACCCACTTAAAAAAAAACTATGATTTACGATTTTGTGTATAAATTTGGACTTATGGGGGTTATTAATTTTTTGCTATTGATATCCAGAGTGTTATAGAGTGATTTTTAATTTTTTTATGGATTTTTGTTGATTTCACATTTTTTTTGATAAAAATTTGTGTGCATTTTGCTTATAAATATACGTACAGAGGTGTTTATGAAATAGTTTTGATAAAATTCAGCCAATAAACTGTTGAAATTTGCATGATTTTGATCAATTTTGAAGAATTTTTGATGGAAAATGGCCGAATTTTAAGCAAATTATAGATTAAATCAGAGAATAAATCACAATTTTAGCATTTCTTCAAGCATTTCGGAATATATCACCTAATGAAAAGGAGAAAACCTTTGGAGGAAAACACCCGGCAAGTATTTCGGCTTTTCTTTTGTGCCGCTGAATAATTCCAGAGTGCTGCTCTCCGTTTTTGCGATGCCATTCTCCTCAATACTCCTCTTTTTTACTGGAGGAATCGTATCAAATTTTTGATTAGGTGTTTCTTGATCTTGCTCTGCAATCGAATTGAATTGATTCAGTTCAAAATTTAATAGAAAATCAGCCAGGTCAGCACCCTCTTCTTTCATCAACGCACTGGCTTTTCGTTCCAGTAAATCCGAAACAACTATTGAGCTTCCAGGCAAAAAGGATTTCATAAGCTCCGCTTTTTGCTTCCATTCCTGAAATACTTTGCCTGATTTGGAGAGATCGGGGAACAAGACAATGTTCCGGCCTTTCAAAACCTGCGAGACAGCCTCTTGATACCAACGGCAGCCATTAACACCACCCGTAGCCAGCCATATGAATTCAGGATAATAGGCAGCTGCAATCACAGCCGTTTTTTCTGATTCCACCAAAGCCACGGTTTTTTCAGGATCCGATGCCAAAAGATGCTCCCCAAAGAAGCATTGCCGGAGATTAAATCCTTCAATCCCTAATAATGAGTGTACCCAGTTGATGTGAGGAAAAGGCTTTTTCACCCTTTTTCCGCTTAAAGGCTCATACAGCATAATCTTTCCTGTCCTGTACCTGCCCTGAATATCTTTTTGCCAGAATACGCTTGCACCTTCCCAGTGCCGTGACGTGCCAATTTCATACTTTTTGGCCAGCATATACGTCGTTTCTGCACCCAATAGACTGTTCAAAAAAATAAGCAGTTTGTTTTTATCATACTTCTTCATGCTCTCAAGAGCAATTCTTCCGTCAATAAAAGAAGGACGCCTTACTTCTTTTGACTTGATGGATACATCCACCGGAATAGGTTTATTCCAATCCGGTTTATTGTAACCATCAGCATAAGGATTGAGATGATAAGCACAGCTATCTTTTCGGTCACAGCAACCATACTGCACAGGGAGGTAACAATTCTCTGCAACATCCTTATAGCGCACAAACCTCTTTTTACCACAGGAAGGGCATATGAATTTTTTACTTGATCGGTCGAGTTGAAAGCGATAATTGTTCATTTGCTTTTTAGGTTATGGCATTGTTGGCATTCCTGGCACTTTGATGATTATTTTGCTGTATATCAAACTTATATAGCCCCTATGGAATTGGCACTGTTTTGGCACAGATGGCACAAGTGGAGTTTTTTTGTGCCAAGAGTGCCACAGGAGTGCCACGGATGTAGCGCCTACAAAATACATAAAATCAATCATTTATAGTGATTTGTGCCAAGAATGCCACCTGTGCCACAGGTGAATTAATTAAAAGAGTTTTTCGTATAGACCTGTTTGAATTTTTGTAAACAAATCTTTCTTGTATAGAAGGCGTTTGACACTGCGCCCGGAAATGTTGAACTTTTCCCCGGTAATGACCGCTTCTTTGGTCTGAACGGTTTCTGGCAAGGAAGCGTAAAATGATTTTTGCAAAAACGTTAAACTGTCAGCAGGGCTGCCATCGAGCAGTGTGTAAGACACATATTTGGCGTTCTCTATGAAATATTCGCTCAGTTTAATAGCTGAGTTCACCGAACGAAGGTTTATCTCTTTCGCTTCTGAACCCAAAGATGCAGCTTCAAGTAGTTCGATGATCAAGGCAAACCGTATAGTGTACGCTTCCATTTTAGCTAATATGCCCAGAACAGGCTCATTAAGCGGATCATAGCTTAGCTTGATTAGTTTATTATGATATTCATAATAAGGGGCTTTAGCGTCCTTAGCTAATTTCAGCACTCTGGAGGGAGGTTCTTTAATACTTGCTTCGTTTGGAATATTGGATAGATGAAGCAAATTTTCTACAATATCCTTCCATTGTTGTTGAGTTTCAGGGCTCAACTGCTTATCATTGAGTGGAGCCTTTTTTATATCATCGCGAATTGCAAATAGCATCCTGTCTGTGAAACCGTTTTCTATTCGATTTTTGAAAAGGCTCTGCAAGACACCTGGTTGGATTGTTCCGACTACTGAGATAAAAGGCTTCTTTATGAGTACTGGCTCACTGTTTATTCGGTTCACACGGATGGGCTTGCCGCTCCATGCAGTCAACCAAAATTCTTCCTGAGAACCTGGATTGTACCGGTTGAAATTTGCGATCCAACCTTTAAGTTCATCATAATTCACTCCAATTCCTTTGGGATTGATGCTATGCACCTTCACCAGTGCCTCCTGGGTAAAATCTGTGATTAGATATTGTTTCCAAATGGGATGAGACATTGAGTTGTCGTCATAACCTTGGGCGGTTTTCTCCTTTTTAGATAAACTTTGAATGTGATTCAGTTCCTGCCTCTCTTTCATGTACTTATCAAAAGCCAGACTATCTTTGTCTTCCAAAGGTTTTACTGCGAAACTCAAAGGGTGGCTCTTATTCAAGCCTCTTCTGGCTACCAAAGCGAGGTATAAAACAGCATTTTGAATAAATCCGTTCTTGATTTCCGCCATAAATGAATTTCCAATGGCTACGGAAGCAGTGAAAAGCATTGAGGCAGCAGTGAAATCCACAGGGAAATTTAGTGTAAAGTTGGTTTCCTCAATAATGGATTGTACTGCCTTTGGAAGTGCATCAACAGGAAAAGGGTTCCTGATATTGTTTTGCGGATCAGACATTTTTTTGATATCGTGCAAATCTACTTCGGATAAACCTGTTTTATTTTCCATGCTTCAACCGTCTTTGAGCGTTACGAGCCATCTCGACTCTTTCTGAATTTGTGGGAACCCGCTTGCCGTCACGATAAGCTTCAATTTCGCTACGTTTATAGGAAATCTCCCTACCACTTTTATAGTAAGGTATTTCGTTCCTGTGTCGCAGCTGAGCCAGATAGCTCACTTTGCAGCCCAGTATTTCGGCAGCCTCTTTGTTGTTGATTTGCTCTGATGGAGGAGCTGAGGGTTCTAAAAGCATTTTGATTTTTGATGCTACTTTTTCTGCCAGAGCATCTGCGTCGATTGAAATGAATGGAATGTTTGCCATAATATTTAAAATTAAATTATGGCTGCAAATGTATTATTCGGAAGTCGGGGTACTCGAGGTATCTCTAGTAGTAGATTTATTTATTTTTAGAATCGTTTATTCAACTCCTTCATATATAACCTGTTCAATGTTTTTCCTGACCTTTATACCCTTTTCTTTTCCCTTGTCATTATAAACAAGCTCGATGGCTTTATTTATTAGTTTTAAATGAGCCCTCATTTTTTTTTTGCTTTTAAAATCTTCTATGCAGTAATCCGGGTTATCACGCCCGTGATTATGGTATGTAATGCAATCGCTTACTTTGAGATGCTTAGTTCTATTGTATTTAGCTATGACATTATTCACGCGCGCACTATCTATACGATCTCCATTGAAATAGCACAAATACCCAAATACCCTGGCCGAAACTGATTCATCATTTATTACCTCGCTAATGTAACCGGCGAAATTGCCTTCATCATCAATATAATATTTGTCAATCTCGGATTCTTGTGTAATTTGAATTGGTGCGCTCTGTTCTGTCTTTTGAACTCCATGAGCCTTTTTTATTTTTTCTATCATTTGTTCTTTCTTCTCCTTTACTTCCTGAAAAGAGAATGGGAGGTTTTCTCCATTCGGATCCTGCATATAGTTTAGCAATTCCTTGCGGATATTAAATTCGACCTTGTCGCCATTATCGATTTCAAATGAATAAGTACCTATGCCCTGAAACCCACTATTGTCAATCATTGCTTTTAAATATGGTTTGTTTTGGGTAAGCAGAGTCTTAAGCGTTTGATTAAGATAACAATTCGTCAGGTCTTTTTTAATTTCCTCAATCGCTTTATGGTCTTCTGGCCATTTTTCCTGAAAAACATAAAGATCAGCAATAATAAGAGCATATTCCTGAACCATCTCCTTATCAATATCTTCTTTATTTTCATTTTGCAAATAAAATACCACAGCAAGTATAGACACGACTTCACTCATCATTAGGATGGGTTTTATGTCAATTTGATGATTATTTTGATAGTAATCAATAGCTGGTTGAAAATATTCAATCATATAGTCGTTGAAGTAGTTTTCTAAGAGATATTTGGATAGCTTTGTTTTCTCTAGTGGATTAATGCAAGAAAGCATGTTTTCTTCCGGGTAATTAGATATGGTATATGGAGAAAATAGCGTATTAAAATGTTCTTCTAACCAATCATCTAATATGTCATTATGATAGAGTTTGTATGCATCATTCACAGACTGTATTGTTATCCATATTCCTGCTTCGTCGCGGAATTCAGGAGCGACCCCGTATTGAGCAATAAACTTATCTACTTGCTTTCTAAAATGTTTTTCAATTATCGGATGTAGTTTATCATCATTCATTGAGTCCTGTAATTCTTTCATATTCATTTGGTTTTAAACTTTTGAATATTTTTTATTATTTCTTAGAATCTATTTTTAAAGGATTTATACTCTATTTTCATTGTTTAGATTCCTTATTATTTGTGCAGAGCCGATAAGTCGGATATGCACTATTAAGGACACAAATACAAAAATACATAAATTTTTTATAACTAAATCTGTATAATGAATTTTAGGAATTGTTAATCTGGTGTATGGATAGATCATTCAAATTAAGTAATATTGTCAGTCAATCGCATTCTGGAAAAACTTTTCGAATCGGACGGGTCAGTATCGCCGGATTAGTGGGTCAATATGACCGGAATCTGCACTCCTTGATTTTCAAGGCTGCTATAGCATTGTTTTGCCGCTTTCTTATTAATGACCCAAAAACAGGGGGCGGTTAGCTCCTATTTAATTACCTGGTAGTTATATGTCTAAATATTAAGTCCGCTTGTTTGTGAAGCCAGGAATTAATATCACTAATTTAAATTAGGTTTCCTGACATATCTTCCATGGTGTCCAGACCCAAAGATTCTAAATATGCCGTGGTAGTAGAACTATTGCAATGTCCCATTGACTCTCCAATTGCTTCAGTGGGTACTCCAGCCATTTTTTGTACCGTGGCATATGAATGCCTTGCAGTGTATGTTTTTATAGGTTTGTCAATCCCTAATTCTATTCGTATGCCCTCCATTGTCTTGTTAATGTTTTTAACAGTTTGTTTTATTTTTTTGAAAGCATCCTCTGTGCTCATGTGATGGTTTAGCACTGGAAAAATATAGTTATCTGCTGAATTATCTTTGTTTCCCCATTTTTGGATAATATTTTTTAGTAACGGGTGAAGGAATACTTGTATTTGAATAGGATGGCTTTTTTGTGTTTTAGCTCTTTGAAATATTATTAGGTTTTCTCTAATATTTCTGAACTTGAGATTAAAAATATCCTTAGGGTTCATTCCGTTGGCTAGATATGAGAATATCCACATATCTCTATGGAATTTTTGGTTATCTGTTTTTAGTTCTATTGTGATGATGGAGCTTATCTGTTTCTTGCTTATGGCTTTTTTCTTATTGTTTGCTATTGGGATTTTATATCCTTTTTTCCCGAATGGATAAAGCGGAGGAGGAAGTTTCCCCCTGTCTAATTCATCGTTAAATATCTTGCGTAAACACCTTAGATAAATGCCAACAGTAGTAATACTCCTGCCATTTTTATTCGTCATCCATAATTCATATTTTTTGAGCCATTCAGGAGTTATTTGAGTGAATTCCAGTCTATCTTTTCCTGTAAATTTCTTGAGACTGCTTAAAGTATTTTTATAAGCATCCAATGAGCTAAATCGCTCTTCCTTTTTAAGCTGTCTGATATATATATCGAGAGCGGTAAAAGTATCCCCATTGACCAGCTTGTCTTGACCGACCCATAATTCCTTAAATAAGTCAAATGTAAAAGCCCCTTTTTCTGAGAGTATTTCTTTAATGAGGTTTCGAGCGGAGGATTCAACATCGCCAACAAAATTCAGCATTTCTCGGGTTTGTTTGTTCCGATGTGATTTTGCTCTTAGTTGTTGAAAATCAATATTAGACTTTACTTTGGTCGCCATTGGGTTGCCATCGGGATCATTTATTGTCCAATACTTTCGCTTTCGCTCATAGGTAACTCTTAATTTGATGGGCATTCTTCCATCTTTTAGTGGGTGTGCATTATCTGCTACAACTTGTGCTAATGGAAGTATAATTTTCTGGTCTTTTGAATTCATAATATAAGAGTTGAGGTTTTCTACAAAGGTACACAAAAAGGTACACAAAACTATAAATTAGACTAAAAACTTGTTAAGTCCGTAATTAGCAGCATAGTTTAAAGTGTTGAATTATAAGGTATTATAAATTTGAATAAATTCATATAAATTAATTGAACCTGACTACGGATCAGGAGGTTAGGGGTTCGAATCCCTTCGGGTTCACAAAGCCTGTCAGATATCTGGCAGGCTTTTTCGTTTTTAAATATATCAGGTGTTTTGTAGGCAGAAAAAATTCTCTTCACTTCTCTTGTGAATAAATGCTGATAAATTTCCTAAAACAATAATTTGCTGTTAACTAATTTTGAAACGGTTTAAGTTTATTGAACAAATCAAAAATACTATGTCATCTTTCGGAAAAACCTGGTGGGGAGAACAATGGTTAAACTCACTCAACAATATTGATTACAGCAACCGTTTGCCCCGTGGCGCAACTTATGCAAGAAAAGGTGCTGTCAAAAAGATCAGTATCAAAGGAAACCATATCGCTGCAAAAGTTCAGGGCACACGTGTGCGTCCTTATAATATTGATGTTATCATGCCACCGTTTTTTGATCCGGAACTCAGCAATTTTATTAAAGAACTTAGCCGAAGGCCTGCTATAATCTCTAAAATGCTCAACAGGGAGCTGGATCCCGCTGTGCTGTCCCTCGCCGAACAATTCAACTTAAAAGTTTTTCCAAAGCAATGGAGCGACCTGAAAATGAACTGTTCCTGCCCCGATTGGGCTGTTCCTTGCAAACATCTGGCAAGTGTTATTTACAAAGTTTCGGCAGAAATTGATAATAACCCCTTTCTGGTTTTTACGCTTCATAATGTTGATTTACTGGCTGAACTGGAGAAATTGGGCATTGTAATCAAAAAAGAAAATACAGAAATTCCGCAACTTCGGAAATTATATTTTCAAAAAGACAAAATGGCCGGGGATTATAATCCGGATGATGCGTATAAAAAATTATCTTTTTCCAGCTTAAAGCCAATAGATGAGGCGCTTACTTCGCTGCTCACTCCCTTTCCTCCTTTTTATACCGCATCAAAATCTGATTTCCGTGAAAAATACAAAGGGCATCTACGAAGTATTGTAAAAAGTGTACAGAAAGTTGCTAAAGGAAAAATTAGTTTGCCTGCTTTTTTTGAAGAAGCATATTCGGATCATTCAGGATTAGGATATCATTCAGAGAATACTCTGATAATGGACAATAGTTTTAAAGCGCGCGTTTTTATAAATGGGCAATCCTATTCCGTTGGTGATTTTTTAAGCAGCTTGTCGCAGATACAAAGTTCAAAAACATTGGATTATCAGCCTTCTACGGCCTCTCTGCATACTGCTTTGCATTTTGCTGTGCAATTGGTTGCCAATGGAGCAATCATTCCCCAAATTGTTCAGATTCCGGGAAAATCCTTTGCTATACGCTGGCTTCCTGCTGTTTTGAGCAAGGACGTTAAAAAACTCAATGACGAACTGGAAACAATGCTCCCACCGGAGCTTTTTGTGTGGCAGGAAGAAAACCGTAAAATAAAAGTCAGTAAAGACAGGGCAATGAATCTTTTGTCACTATTTATTACTGAAATTGTGCAATTAGCCTGTGTCAAAGCGGATAAAGATATTTTTGAGAGACTCTTTTTCAATTCGTTATGCTATCCTTTCAATCAGCCGGGAGAGGAAGAACTGGCAGGAGGAATACAAAGCTGGTTGCAAAAATTCTATATTACTCAGGGCAACTATAAGCCTATGCTTTTGGTTGAAGAATTGGAAGACGAGAAATTTCGGATAAGTATGCAAATTGAAAACAGCAAAGAAGCAAACAGTTTGCCATTTCCGCTAAAAGAAGTACTCAAATCCGAAACTTTTAACCATATACGTTATGAAATACTCCAGTCTATCGCTCAATTGAGTAGTTTCATCAAAGGGCTTGATGATTATATAAATACATCCGGAGAGCAGGAAATAGTCATGGACAATTTAGCCTTTGCACCTTTCCTAATGGAGCTGATCCCGGCTATTCGCCTGCTGGATATTTCGGTGATGCTGCCCAAATCGCTTAAAAATATCCTGACCCCAAAAGCCAGTGTGCGCCTTGAAGCCAACGACACTACACAAGGATTCCTGAAACTCAATGACCTGATGAGCTTTGAATGGCAGGTTGCTATCGGCGCTACGGTCATGGGCGAAGAGGAGTTCAGAAAATTGCTTAGTACATCATCGGGGCTGATAAAATTCAAAAGCAATTATATTTACGCCGAACAGCAGGATATTGAGAAATTGTACAAACATTTTCATCAGTCCAAAGGAATGTCTGCTTTTGAGATGCTCCGAACAGCACTTTCCGGCGAATATCATGGTGCGCGGGTTGCATTGAGCGATGAAGTAATAAAGCTCATTGAAAAACTGACAAACTTCAGGGAAATTGACCTTCCTCAAAATCTACAGGCCAAACTACGTCCCTATCAAAAAAGAGGCTATTCCTGGGTTTACCGCAATGCGCAAATCGGCTTTGGCTCTGTTCTGGCCGATGATATGGGGCTTGGAAAAACCCTGCAAGTAATTGCTACAATATTGAAATTCAAAGAAGAAGGACTGCTTGATAAAAAGAAAGCTCTTGTGGTTGCCCCCACCGGCCTGCTCACAAACTGGCAGGCTGAAGTGAAAAAATTTGCTCCTTCATTACAAACAGTCATATATCATGGCGCAAATCGTAAACTGGATTGTATCGACCAATCGGATATTTTATTGACATCCTATGGAATTGCTCGTAGTGATGCCGATATACTTAAAAAGAAAAAATGGCAGGCGGTGGTCATCGATGAAGCTCAAA
Organism: Bacteroidales bacterium; assembly: GCA_963662905.2. Lineage (GTDB taxonomy): Bacteria > Bacteroidota > Bacteroidia > Bacteroidales > WRLA01. Next base: position 47,828 of record CAXXFD010000002.1, read on the forward strand.
ACATCAAAAACCAAAGGACTGCACAAACCAAAGCCATTAAATCCATCAAAGCAGATACTTTTATCGCGATGAGCGGAACACCGGTCGAAAACCGCCTTAGCGAATTTTGGAGTATCATGGATTACAGCAATCGTGGCTTTTTGGGCAGCCAAAAAGAATTTTCAGAAACTTATGCTAATCCGATCGAACAGCTTAATGATAAAAATACAGCCGAAAAGTTAAAAATGGTCACTTCTCCATTCCTTATGCGACGGCTGAAAAGCGACAAGAGCATTATCTCCGACCTGCCCGAAAAAATCGAAATCGACAGTTTCGCATCGCTTAACAAAGAACAAGCCAGCTTGTATCAAAGCACTTTGATAGAAGCGATGGAAGTCATTGAAAAAGCACCAACCGACGATAGTAAAAAACTTTTTGTACGTCAGGGACTAGTACTGCAAATGATTTTGGCTTTGAAACAAATTTGCAACCACCCTACCCAGTTTTTAAAAAACGGCAATATGGACGCTTCTTTGAGTGGCAAAACGGATCTTCTTTTCGATAAACTCGATAGCATCACCGAAAGCAGTGAAAAGGTTCTTATTTTTACGCAATTTGCTGAAATGGGTAAACTCCTGCAGTATTTTATCCGCGAACGTTATCATAATGAGCCTTTATATTATCACGGGGGATGTTCCATCAAAGAACGTGCAGAAATGGTCGATCGTTTCCAAAACAACCGCGCCGACAAAATTTTTATCCTTTCCATAAAAGCTGCCGGAACAGGCCTGAACCTTACTGCTGCCAATCATGTGATTCATTACGACCTCTGGTGGAATCCTGCCGTGGAAGCACAGGCAACCGACAGGGCGTATCGTATTGGCCAGAAAAACAATGTAATGGTACACCGTTTTATTACCAGCAACACTTTTGAAGAAAAAATCAACGAAATGATCAATAAGAAAAAAGCATTGGCCGAAATGACCGTTGCAACAGGCGAAAACTGGATTGGGAACCTGAGCAACAAAGAACTGCACGATATCTTCTGTTTGGGGAAATGATTCATGCATCGGAAAGCCAATGATCAGGATTTCATAGGCAGAAAGGAGCGGTATTACTGCCTGTAAATGCTATCGGGAAGCATTCTCAGTTTATTTTAAAGTTTACCTCAATGTGCGGAGCGCAAAGATCCCTTCTTCAGAATCGCCTGTGGTTTATGTTTTTGGGCTAACGCCATGGTGGTAAGCCCATAATTCCGCAATAAAAAACATTTTATGCTTAAAATCTCATGCGCCGAAAAGACGTTTTGGCAAGTCCGGAAGATGATGAAAAGCTTGAGCAATCCGGTCAGCTCCGCAAAATATTGGATAATCCCTTCGTTTTCGAATAGTGATTAAATCTTCAATAATCTGAAAAAGTTGTAAAGCCAGGTATCAGGCGCAGGCTTATTTTTTCCTGCTTTGATAAGCTTGTATTTCTAAATTTAGGCTTGAAATTTTGTTTTCTTATTTTCCGTGAAACTTATACGAAACCCCAAGCGTAATGCTCAGGTTGGTATTGCGTGCATCCGAGCTGATGCCGTAATAGTTCTTGAGCTCACGTACAAGCGGGGAATCCGGAATATTTATCCAGGTATTGGCGTTGAGTGCGTCGATTTTTGCAAGTCCGTAGCTGTACCTGCAGCGTGCAATAATATCTATGCTCCCGCTTATTTTTTGCTTGAATCCCCCGCCAATAATCAAACCATAGTCGAATGATGTGGTATGTCCGGGAGTGGCATCGGGGATATCGTGCCAGCAATTGCACATCGGCCGGTCATCCCCTGCATCCATCCACGATCTGCATTCTTCAACATAGATGTAGCTTCGCATCCAAATTCCACTATATAAACCCGCTTCTAAAAAAATGCGGGCTGATTTTAGCAGATAACGTCTGTAAACCAAAGGGATTACTAAATAATCATTTGTTAGTTTTTTAAGATAGCTGTAATGTTGATAGCTTCCGTAATCGCTTGTCCAGCTTGTATCGTATTTCAGATTATTGCCTTTTGTTTCAAAATAAAAACCCACCAAAAAACTTTGCCTGGCATCCAAATGATACTCGGCATCAACACCAAATGTCAATCCTTTATATGATTCTCCTTCATATTTCGGACTGATATAAAGAAAATTATAGTGAGAATCGAACGGATTCGTTTTCACAAAAAAGGGATCACGATTTATAAAGCCTGAGATATTCAGGCCATAATGAAAATTAAGGGAAAAGCCTGTGCTGTCCTGTGCAAAGGACGCGATTATTAAAAGGCTTAAAATGATTAAGGTGTAGAGTTTTTTCATTGATTTTAAGCTGTTTATATTTTATAGGAAATTCCAATCGTAATACTCAGGCTGGTATTGCGTGCATCCGAGCTGATACCATAGTAGTTTTTTAGATTATATACAGAGGGAAAATTTGGCATGATTTTTTCCCAGCTATTTTCATTGAGTGCATCAATTTTAACAAGTCCATAGCTATATCTGAGGCGCGCATTAATTCCTAGTTGATTTGTGAGCATGTACTTATATCCAGCACCTAAAACCAGTCCATAGTCAAAGGATGTAGTATGGTTTTCAATCCCCTCATGAAAGCAGTACATATAGGATTTCCAGGGTTGGCTTTCACCTTCGTACAGTATAGACAGATATTCTGCCTCAAAAATAAAGCTCTTTAACCAAATGCCACCATAAAAGCCGGCTTCCAGAAACAATTTGCGGTTTTTCAGGATATAACGCCTGTAAACCAAAGGAATGACCAGGTAGTCATTGTTTATTTTCCTTTGAAATTCAAGTTCATTAAAGGATCCAAAAGGTGTTGTCCAGCTGGAATCAAGATGTTGGTTATAGCCTTTGGCTTCCAGATAAAAACCTAAAACAACACTTTGTTGTGCATTAATATGATATTCAGCACCAAGTCCTAGTATCGGTTCGGTCTGAGCATCATCAATATAACTGGTGCCAATATTCACTGAATGCACAATATACTGTTGGGGCTTATAAAGATTACGAAAAGCCGGATCGCGGTTCACAAAATTTGAAAAACTGATGCCCATCTGAAAACTGATGGAAAAACCCGTACTGTCCTGCGCAAAGGATGGAATAATGAAGATGCTTAAAATGATTAAGGTGTAGAGTTTTTTCATTGGGTTTAATTTGCTTATTTCGTTTTTGGCTGATTAACGATTTCGGAAAGAAGTTTCATTAAAAAGGGCTTAACCGCCTCATAAATCCCTTCTTCCGAACTTTCGCGCGGTCCGGCGATATTGAGCACACGGATTTTGTTTTGGTCAATCCAGTCCATAATATCTTCTATACTGTTTTGCCGGTCCAAACACACTTTGAGGCAGGTTTTATTGTGCTTTTCACAAAAAGCAGATGTAAGCTCCGTTCCTTTATCCATTTGTTTCTTATAGCAAATCAAACTTGCGTCGCTTTCCAATACATTTTTTAAAGTCCGATCGGTATATTCGCCTGATGTCAATTCTATTAGCGGATAATGCTCAGGAATCCTTCCATCCTCTGCCCTACGGCCTTTGGGACACAAACCTCCTGTCTCAATGCCAAGTTCCATAGCGGCATCCAGTGCAGCACGGTCTGCCCCGCTTTGTCCTCCGCTGATGATTTTAATTATTTTGTTCACGATTCTAACAGTTCCAGTAATAATTTCGCAAGGTATAAAATTTCTGATAGCATTATACTTAATGAATTATTCAAGAATCTTCCAATACCCCCCCTTATCAGGCCCAATACGTTCCAGTTTGCCTTTCTCTTTAAAACTTGCAATGTGCTTTGCTACAGCTCGACGGCTAATATTTAGTTTATCAGCAATAATAATTGTTGTTATATAAGGATCTTCTGCCATCATTTCAAGAATTTTCTGTGAACTTTTCTGTGAACTTTTCTGTGAACTTTTCTGTGAACTATTTTTTCGGGTCCGATCAAAATCCTGCTCAAAAGGAAAACTAATCTCAAGAAAATTTTCTGAAAAATTAAAAATATCCTTCTTGTAAGACCTTAAAATTCGATGGACCCCTGATCCCAACTGCTCCACCATTCTTAAATCCCTATATACACGCATGAGTTCTCTATTGCGTGGTAATGAACGCCCTGCAAAAAATTCTCTTTTGCTCAAACCCTGAACTAAACCGCCATAAGAAGTAATGGTTAACCTGTCTGAATAAATCTCTACAACAGGAGGCACTTCAGAAGTGTAATCATTATGAACGATGGCGTTAATCAATGCCTCTCTTAAAGCTGTCTCATCTATCAATCTCTTTTGCAGTCGCTCAGCAGATCCGGTAATCTTTGTAAATGTTGTGTTTTCTACTTCCAGTTTATCCAGAACACTGCGGGTTGCCTTTAATAATGAACATAAACCAAACTCAACATTCTCAATCAATTCTGTTTTATCTGTTCCCGCATATTTCGCTACTTTCATTGAAACTGCGTTATTATCCGCTAGTAAATATGCTACATAATTAAATTGATTTTAATAACAAGATTTAATTTAAATACTCACCGAATGATTTTTGGTAATCCCTTAAACAAAAAAAGCCCTCCAAATTGGAAGGCTTTGCTTATTCAATATATCAAGAGACTACAATTTAGTATTTGTCCAAAAAGTCAGGTTTGCGGATCGGAAACTATTTCGATTTAATATAATTCACCAGCCCCTTCTGATTAAAAATATTCATCAGCTGCTCGGGCAGTGGATTAAAGCGGAATTCCTTATCAGCGATGCGCACAATACCTTTATCGAGTTGTACATCCACTTCAGCTCCGGCTTCATAAGCATTTACAGCTTCCGGTAGTACCAGAATCGGAAGTCCCTGGTTTACAGACGAACGATAAAAAATACGGTTTACCGATTTTACAATAACGGCTTTCACGCCGGCATGAGCCAAACCAACAGCCGGATGCTCGCGTGAGCTGCCACAGCCGAAGTTTGCTCCGGCTACCAAGACATCGCCTTCGCCTACCCTATCTTTAAAACTGGCATCAAAGCCTTCGAAAAGATGGGGCATAATTTTTTCCGGTTCAGAGCTTTTTACGGCATAGGTGAGGTTTCCGGCAAACATCAAGTCGGTATTGATATTGTCGGCATCGGCATAATTCCAAACACCTTTGATATAGCGGTCGTCTCCTTCGGCAATATCAACGGTATCTCCTTTTTCCACTTTGTAGGGATATTTCTCGTTTGCTGGCTCATGGCGCGGATCGGTAATCTCGCCTTTTACGGCCGACCATGCCACCGCTGCCGGACTGGCCAGATATACGAAACTCTCTTTATTGCCCATGCGGCCTTTAAAATTCCGGTTGGCCGTGCTGATCACATTAAATCCGTCGGCGGGAATCCCCTGCCCTGTTCCCAGGCATGGTCCACAACTGGCTGCCAGTACATTGGCTCCGGCTTCCATAAATACTTCGATCAGCCCTTCGCGCAACGCCTGCAGGTAAATCTTTTGTGAAGCAGGTACAATCAACATTTGCACATCGGGATGTACTTTATGGTCGCGCAATACCAAAGCGGCTTCCATCAAATCTTCAAAGCGGCCATTGGTACAGGTTCCGATGAGTGCCTGATGGATTTTTGTGCCTTTCACTTCGGCCAGTGCTTTAACGTTATCTACTTGATGTGGCACAGCAACCAGCGGATAAAGCTCGTTTAGGTCGATTTCGATTTCGCGGGCATAAACGGCATCATCGTCGGCCCAAACACCTTTGATTTCTTCGCCTTCGAAAAATTCTGCCAGCACTTCATCAGCCGGGAAAACGGCATTTTTAGCGCCCATTTCCGAAGCCAGGTTAGTAAGCGTCATACGTTGCGGAACGGTCAGGCTTTTTACGCCTTCGCCATGATATTCAATGCTCATATAATCGGCACCGCTCGATCCGATCATGCCAATAATCCACAGGCTGATATCCTTGGCATAAACGCCTTGTGGCAGCTCGCCATGCAGGGTGATTTTAATGGTTTCGGGCACGCGGAACCATGTTTCGCCCTGTTTCCAGAGTCCGGCGGCTTCCGTGCGGTCTATACCCGCAGCAAAAGCATTGAAAGCTCCGGCAGTACAGGTATGGCTGTCGCTGCCAACGATCACCATCTCCGGACGGGCATATTCCGACATGATCTGGTGGCAAATCCCTTTGCCTGCATCGTGAAATTTAGTGATGCCGTATTCTTTCACCAGCTCCCTGATTTTCTGATAATCATTGGCCAGTTTGGCATTGGTTGGTGGTGCGTTATGATCCAGAACAATCAATAACTGATTGGGATCGAAAGGCTTTTGGCCATTCATTTTTTGAAATGTTCCGGCGATACTGGCTGTATTATCGTGCGTTAGAACGATATCCGGTTTTCTAAAAACGATGGAACCCGCATCGGCTCCAAAAATCTTCTCAGCAAAAGTTTTTCCAGGCATGTATTTAAATTTTGGTTTGTATTCCAATTTCAAAAATAGAAAGAATTGGTTTGATCTGTTCAAAAAGCTGTGCCGGAAAATAATTTAGGATGGTTTTAATTTGTGGAAAAGATCGAAATCAAATTTTTTCCGCAAATTCTTCATTGCAATATCAGATATATTAATACTGTAACCATACCAATTTGTTCAACATATTCAGAAATTTATATGTGAAAATAGATTGATTCTGGATTCAATTTCACTATTAAACGACTAAATTCAAAATCAATCGGATGTATAGTTGTATTAAATTGATTTACAATTAAATATAATGACATGAACCCAATTTTCTAAAACCTGTCCCTTCAAAAAACATTTCCAGCCGGACATTGCAAGGGCTTCTGTTTCTACTTTTTGAGCGGGTATGGTAAGTAAAGCTGTGCTCTTTGATGGAATTCTAAGCATCGGGAACTCACCCTATATGCGGCACGTCATTCGACAGGCTCAAAAACAACTGTTTTTACTGTCCGGCCCGCGGTTTTAACGCGGATGATTCATATTTCGATAACATTCTGATTTCAGTTATACGAAAAAACTACGTATTTAGAGTCCGTCCCTAAATCAGAGCAGGGCAAACGCATCATAAATATTATACCATTCTTTGACAATCCTATTCCTATGCATTTCAAATTCATTGGTAATAAAGCTGTTAGCTGTCTAAATCTATTTCGGCTTCAATCCCAAAGGGATTGCATATCTATAAAAGGAAATGTTAATTAAAGGTTCGACCCCGGACGGGGTCGTATGTGGCGTTCTGTGGTAACTCTTTATACATATTTGACCGCTCTGCGGTCTAAGCCGATTTATCTTTTTGCGGCATTTTCAGGCTGTTGAGGGTTCTTGTTAAGCTTATAACCTCTCTGGTTTTCGCAAATGAAGCAATTTGCTGCTTTGTGCTTTAAACAGAAAAACTGTAATATATCAATCTGACACAAGACGTAAGTTTTTTTCAAACGCAACAAATATCCAGCCTGACAAATATAGCTTGATCAAGATGCGTTTGCCCTGTAAAGCAGAGTGCTTAATTCAGAATATTCAAAATCATAGTGTTAAACTGCAATGTGCTGCTATGCGCTGCATTGCGATGTGCTGCGATGTGCTGCGATGTGCTGAGCGTAGCCGAAGTAAGCGTAGCCGAAGTAAGCGTGCCAAAGTAAAACAGCCGAGCCAAAATTTACAATAGAATAAATAATCCAAAATTTCGGAAGACATCAAGGACAGAGACCAACTAATGTGCCCTGTAAAATCCACCGGAACTACTATTCAACATATCACCTGTAAAACCCCCAAACTGAAACTGCAGCAAACATTCCTCCATTTCGCCGGCAGAAGGCAAATTTTGGCCATTATAACAATCATGAATACGCTCATATTCAAAGAGATAAAAACTCCATCCATATTCTGTGGGATAGCTCATGGAATAGTGTTCATCGGATGTAAAACGCTCATAATCGACTGTATAAGTGCCGGAAAAGTTTTTTTGATATTCGAAAAAATCAGGTCGCGAAAAGCAGAAGGAACTGAGCAAACAGGGATATGCGGACATAAACGACCATTCGGGCACATCAAAATTCCGTGATATAATTTTAAACTTCAGGTCGATAACATCACCTTTTTTAATCCGATACAAGCAAAGGCTATATTTTACCATATCCTTTCCGGATGTTTTTTTATTTATATCCTTCGGTTTGATTTTTCTTTTACTGATTTTCCCATCCTGATTGCTTAAAACAAAACCTTTCATAAAGGAAATCTTTTGCTTCTCCCCCTTTTTATCGTTGAGCAGATACTCAAAAACATTAAAATCTTCAGGAAAATCTTCCAATACTTTGATGCGAATATGCCGATTTAAGCCCAATTCAAACATTTGAACTTTTAATCCCGGGCTTGCATAATCTGAGTCGGTCATATTGTCTTTCTGCACAATTTCGCATTTCGCTGCATCAAAGATTATCAAAGCTTTGGCAGAGCTGTCAAATTCACAGGCGGTAATTGCCCATTCTTCTTCGGAAATTTTCCCCAAAAGCCTGCTTTGCCCCTTGCTGTTCCCGAAAAACAAGACCATCAAAACGAGGCTTAAGACGATGTACCCAACTTTCTTCATCCGTTAATTATTATATTTTCATTTATTCCGCAATTCAGGCAGGCTTTTCCCAAAATATCAATACTTAATTCAAACAATTCGTTTTCGTCAGAGCTACATACAAACAGGACAAATATAGAAACATTATTAAAACAATAAAACAAAAACGGAAAGTACTATTAAACATGAGCAGCGACTTTTACTGCTTAACAAATAGTTGTCGATATATTCAAATGAGCTTAACTCAAAACCAAACAGGCAGAGATAAATTTGCCATCCAATTAATTAATCCTTAAATCCGCAAACAGTTATTAACAGAAACCGTTAAAACATTGTGTAAAAGTATTTTACACAATGTTTAACGGCTGAAAAATTTCATCTATTTTAATGGTATCAATTCAACAAAATAGAATGAAAAATTTTTCAGGCATGAAAATACAAAAAACTTTATCAAACGTAAGTCCTTTTGCAGGCATTTCTTTTGTCAACCAAAGCTTTAATAAATGCGGCCTGTCACAACTCATTGATAATGAGCTTGGCCAGAGGGTAAAGACTACCGGATATTCTTATAGCCAAATAATCAGGAACCTGTCGAATATATTTTTTAGTGGCGGCAGCTGCGCCGAGGACATCCATACTCATTTGGGCAAGCACCTAAAATCCTTGCCCGGCAATAATGTCCCCAGCGCTGATACCCTTTTGCGCGGCATCAAAGAACTGGCAACCCAAAATACAACCTATACCTCCAAGCAGGCCAAAGACTATGAGTTCAATATCAACAAGAGGCTCAACAGCTTAAACATCAAGTCTTTACTTTTGAACAACCAGTTGCATAAAGGCGCCTGCTATGATTTTGATTATGACAACCAAGTGATTGCCACCGAAAAGTACGATGCAAAAAATACCTATAAGCATACAAAGGGTTACTTTCCGGGAGTCGCCTCCATTGGGGACAAGATTGTTTATATCGAAAACCGGGCCGGCAATGCCAACGTAAAATTTGAACAGGCGGCAACTCTTGACCGTGCATATAAGCTACTGAATGAAAATGACATACAGATCCACCGCTCCCGGATGGATGCAGGGAGTTACTCCAAAGATATTATAGAAGTTGTTGCGGCCAACAGTGAACTGTTTTATATCAGGGCCAATAAGTCCGCTGAACTTTTGCGGCAAATATCTGAAATTGAAAGATGGAAAACCGTAGAAATCAATTACAAAGCGTATGAGGTGGCATCAATGCCCTTCACTCAATTTCTCGAACAAAAAAATTACCGCCTGGTCATTATGCGGGAAAAAAGCAAAAACAGCCAGATAGACCTGTTCACCGGGGACAACTTCATTTACCGCTCAATTTTAACCAATGACTGGAAGGCTGGCGAAAAAGAGGTGATACAATTTTACAACCAACGGGGGAGCAGCGAAAAACTCTTTGATGTGATGAACAATGATTTTGGCTGGAAGCGCCTTCCATGTTCGTTCATGAACGAAAACACCGCCTTTTTGATCATCATGGCCATGATAAAGAACTTTTACAACTACTTTGTCGGGCTGGTGTCAAGAGTATTTGGTGGCATTAAGCCGACAACCCGACTTAAAGGGTTTATTTTCAGGTTTATATCTGTTTCTGGAAAATGGATATACTCTGGGCGGCAATGGTTTTTGAAATTATATACTGACAGACCTTATGAGCAACTGTTGGTCTAAATACCCCTGGCTTTAACGGCTTTTTTCCAGAGCTACAGGGAGGGGTGTGCCTGAAAATTCAGAGTAAATATTTAGTAATCAATTCATTATGTGTGTCTTACGGAACGTAATGTGTTTTTGGCATTGATTGGGATTTTTACGCCATCAAAAAAAAGCAAGCCAAATTCAAAAGGCTATAAACAATTGCCCCTGTTGCAGTAAAATGTATGCCCAATGGAATAAAAAGTATCAATTTATTGCCCCTACTTGAGAAATTTCTGTGCCAAAAACATTTTTTAGCTCAATAAATTATTTCTTGCGGATTTAAGGTTAATCAAAAAAGCATGAAAAAATTTACACTTTTTGTTATTTCAGGTCTAATAGCCTGCATGTTTATTGGTAATATTCAGGCGCAAGACATTAAAATTGCGGTTATTGCCGATATCCATTATTTTGATCCGGAGCTGATCATCAATGACGGTGCTGCTTTTCAAACCTACGTTTTAATGGATCGCAAAATGATTCGTGAAAGTGAAGCGATTTTAAACTCAGTTACGGATTCGCTAATCAGCCTTCAACCGGACATTGTTCTTGTTCCCGGCGACCTGACGAAAGACGGAGAATACTCAAGCCACACAAAAGTAGCTGCTAAATTTCAGGAAATGGAAGATGCCGGAATACAAGTTGTTGTTTGTCCCGGAAATCACGATATCAACAGTCCGTCTGCTTTTGCGTATGATGGCGCCGATGTTATTCCTGTGGCAAATGTGAGCCCGTTTCAATTTGACAGCATTTACAATAATTTTGGTTTTGGTGAAGCGATCGAGAAAGATCCCGCATCGCTGAGTTATCTCATTGAGCCCGTTGATGGCCTGCAGATCCTTTCACTTGATGTTTGCAAGTACGAAGGAAATGATACGCTTGACCACCCCTTTACCGGAGGGGAATTCCGTCCTGAAACCTACATCTGGGCAAAAGAAAAGATACAGGAAGCCAAAAATGCCGGAAAAAACATTTTTGCCATTCAGCATCATAATATGTTGGAGCATTATGCCGGCCAAAAAAGCCTGTTTTCCGAATATGTAATCGACAACTGGGAAACAGCTTCCACAGAATTAACTGCACTTGGTCTCAAGATTGTTTTTACCGGCCATTATCACGCTCAGGATATCGTGCGGAAAGTGACCAGCGAAGGCCATGTAATATACGATATTGAAACCGGCTCCACGGTAACCTGGCCATCGCCTTACCACATTTTGAGCCTTGACGAAAACAACCTCCTGACCGTTTCCGGCGATAGTATTCAGAATATTGATTACGATCTGGGTGGGGTTCCCTTTCAAACCTATGCACATAATTACCTCCAAAGCGGACTTCCGATCCTTGTAAATTATATGCTCACACAGCCTCCTTACAGCCTCGACTCAACAATGGCCGCTCAGGTAGAACCCGCTATTACAGAATCATTTATGGCACATTATCATGGCAATGAAGGCACGCCAAGCCCACAAACACAGGCAACCATCGAAATGTTGCTCGGAACACCATACGCAGCTATCGGAATGATCCTGCAGTCCATGTGGAACGACCCAACACCCGACGACTGGCAGGTAAGCATCGACCTCAACGAAAGTTATGTTGGCACCAACAGCCAACTCACCATAGGTCAAATTAAAGTTTTCCCCAATCCGGCAAACAATTTCCTCAATATTCTCCTCCCGGGAAATAATCAAAATATGGATATTTCCTTACTGGATATCAATGGAAAAACAATACAAAAACAAATCTCCAATCTGCCCAATACCATTATCGATCTAAGCAATGTTGACGCAGGAATTTACATTCTGAAGATTCAAATAGCTGATACAGTATTAAGCAAAAAAATAACGGTAAAATAAATTTGCTCCAGAAATAACTAAAGGAATCCGGTTCTTTAAAATGAGCCGGATTTTTTATTTCCCATGAGAACATCCATAGATTTTTGAAAGAGGATTTTTGTATCTTGCAGCAATAAAATATCCAAATCATGAAAAAAATTGCCGGCAACGCATTAACGATCATCTTTTCACTGATGATCATTTTCCATATCCTTGTGCTTTTTAAAATCATTCCCTACACAGTGGTTTGGGGCGGCAACCTGCAAAGTCCCTTGCAGATGTATATTTATGAATCCATTACCCTGGCTATCAATTTATTATTTCTATCCGTTGTACTGATGCGCATGAAAAGATTGAAGGCCTTTCTGTCGGTTTCGGCACAAAACATTTTTCTGGGATTGATGGCTGCACTTTTTCTGCTCAACACCATTGGCAATTTTTATTCAGAAAGTTTTTGGGAAAAGGTAATCTTTACTCCGGTAGGTTTCCTGATGTCGCTTCTATCGCTGATGCTGTTGCTAAGTCACGATCCCAAACCTAAAAAGCAAGAAGCTTCATTGCCTGAAACAGAAAAAACTGATCAGGAGTAATCCACTGCATCTATTCCGAATAATAGCTCAACCGTCGCAGTACCATTTCTTTATAACTGCGCCCAATGGGCAGTTTATCACCGGCAATCCCTACCGAAGCGGGTGACAAACTTTCAATTTTGTTTACGGAAACAATATAGGATTTGTGAATCCGGATAAACTTTTCCTCCGGCAGCTCCTCCTCTATTTTGCTGATGCGGTACTTCACAAACATCTTATCACCACAGGTATTGATGCGCACATAATCCTTCAGGCTTTCGATATAGCAGATATCGTCCAGCATCACCTTGATCATGGTTTTATTGCGCTTTACAAAGATATATCCCTTGTCATTACTTTCATTGACCTGCACATTTTTCGGGCTTTGCAGTTTTGGAATTTTTTGTGCATGAAAACGGTTAATGGTCTTTAAAAAACGATCGAATGAGATGGGTTTTAAAAGATAGTCCAGCACATTCAGATCAAAAGCCTCTATGGCATAGTTGCGATAAGCCGTGGTAAAAACAATGGCAGGAGGGTTTTCCAGGCTCTTTAAAAACTGGATACCATTGAGTTCCGGCATCTGGATATCAAGAAAGATCAGATCCACTTTATGCTTACGCAGCAACTGAAAAGCATCAAGCGCATTGCTGCACGTAGCCACCAGTTCCACATCCTCCAGTTTTTCGACATGCGATTGGATTACCCGCAAAGCCAAAGGCTCATCATCCACCGCAATACATTTTATTTTCATGATTCCTCCTCTTTAAGATCAATAATTCCCAACGGAATTTCCAGGTGGACAGCAAATTCTTTTTCCGTGGCAATAATTTCAAGCCGATATTGTTCCGGATATATAAGGTCAAGCCGCCTTTTCACATTTTTGAGACCAATACCTTCTGTATAACTATCTTTTTCAGATGTTTGTTCCGATGGATTATTATTTACTTCAAAAATAAGTTTACGATTCCCAAATGACAATCGAATATCCAGCCAGGGCATGCTTATTCTACGGCTCATACCGTGTTTAAAGGCATTTTCCACAAAAGGAATCAGCAGAAGCGGCGGCACAAAAATATCGGGCAGGTCTTTTTCCATTGTAAAATTTATCTGAACACCATCCTGATAACGGATTTTCTCCAGTTCTATATAATCGCTGAGCAATTGTATTTCTTTGCGCAGCGGTACTGCACGCGCATTGCAATCGTAGAGCATATAACTGAGCAAATCCGAGAGTCGCAAAACGATTTCCGGAGCTTTCTCCGATTTGTCCAGCGTTAAGGCATAGAGGTTATTGAGCGTATTAAAAAGAAAATGCGGATGAATCTGCGACTTCAGAAATTTGAGCTCTGCATCCATTTTCTCTTCCTTTAGCTGCTGATTCCGCTGTTGGTTTACAATCCAGTACTCGACCAATTTTACTACTGCAAAAATGGCCGGCATGGCATAAATATTAAAGAAAATATAAACAAAATTAAACCGCCAGAAAACCAGTTTGCTTTGATGTTCCGGGTACATAATTCCATACAACCCATAAATATATACGGTACGTTGGAGCAGGATAAAAAAAGCAGCACTCAATAAAAACAATCCTAAAAATGCCTTATATCTTTTTTGCAACAGATAGCGCGGAATAAGATAATAAACCGTAAAATAGGCAACTGCCACATCAATCCAAAAAGTAAACGAATATTGCAAGAGGGCTTGGGGAAACTTAACACTCTCATATAAAATATAATACAGGAAAGCATAGGCAAAGAGATAGAGCAACCAGAAACCCGCATGTATCAGGGGTCTGTAACGCCTGTAGCCTTCCCATCCGGTGATGTCGGCCAGATTAACTTTTTCGAACTTCACATTAGTCATCGATTCAAAAGTACATAAAAGATCGTCCAAAAACCAAAAAGAATGTACAACAGTCTGTTGGCATCGACAAACAGCAATCCACAGGCGACCAATGCCCTTCATCTTCATTTTCGCAGATTAAAGCCCCCTATCTGCGGATTTGATCCACTTTATTTGTATTGAGGCCCTTATGAAGATAATTTGGTCTCAAAATCATCGAAAAAAAAGAATTATCATGAAAAAACAGAAAACATTATACCCAAAGCAGCCTAATGGCATTCAGTTATTACTGATCCTTTTTCTTGTTTTGACTTCTTTTGCTCAGGCACAAACGGAATTCAAGAAAAAAGACCTGAAAACCAACTTCAAAAACGGTTGTGAGATACAGGCATATGATATCAACCGGGATGGTTATCAGGATATTTTATGCGCCGGAGATGGGTATGGGAAATCTGTCATCTGGTTTGAAAACCTGCACGACCGCAATTTTGAAGAGCACAATATCAGCAGCACTTTTCCGGTTGCGCGTTCGGCACGTTGTTCTGATTTCAATCAGGATGGACTGATTGATGTTATTGCCGCTTCCGTTGAAGGAAACATGATTTCAGTGTGGCAGCAAGGCGCTGATTTTGAATGGACAGAGCACAATATTACTGATGGATTCAAAGGAGCGCACACAGTTTCTGTAAAAGACATTAATGAAGACGGCCTGCCCGATTTCCTATGCTCCGGTTTTGATCTCGATGGCAACGAAAGCGATATCGCCTGGTGGGAAAACAAGGGTGGTTTTGATTTTGAAAAGCATCAGATCTCCGACCGTTTTCAAACATCGCCATTTATCGAAGCAGCAGATCTGGACAATGACGGCGATGAAGACATCATTGCCTGTGGCGAACTTGATGACGAAATCCTATGGTGGGAAAATGATGGAGAAGGGCATTTCACCGAACACATGATCGACAGCACTTTAAACGCTCCGCATACTGTGCGCGCCCGTGATGTGGACGGAGATGGAGATATAGACTTATTGGTCGCCGCCTGCATCAGCAGCAAAATGGCCTGGTACGAAAACAAAGGCTACAACCATTTTGAACGCAATAACCTGGAATTAATGCCCGGCGCTCTGTGGTTAGATGCTGCTGATATGAACGGAGATGGCCTTACCGATATGATTGGTGGAGGAATGGGTTCACCACGCATCGCCATTTGGTATCAGGATGAAGAAGGAAATTTTAACCGTAGTTTCCTCGATGATATTTTCCAGGGATTATTCTCGCTCAGCCCCTCAGATTTAGATAATGACGGCGACATAGACCTGGCAGCAATCAGCTACACAAAGCATACTGTTTCCTGGTTTATGAACCAAACCACCGATCCCGATTATATCAACAAACCCGAAAGCATTGCTTTTGACCATGAACGCGACCGCTATTTGGTAAGTAATTGCGGTGGAAACAACATCCTCGCCATCAATAAAGAAACCAAAGAGCAGGAAATTTTTATCAGCGGCATTGATTCACCATTAGGAAACTGCATTTGCAATAATGTACTGTATGTCAGCAGTGGAAAGAAAGTCCTCGGATATTCCCTCGAAAACGGAAATCAGGTTTTTGAGATTGAAATTGATGCTTTTGCACATATGGACGGAATGACATCTGATGCCGATGGTTTTCTGTATGTTATTGACACAGGTGGCGGCATCTATAAAATTGATCCCGGCAACAACAGCAGCGAATGCATTGTAAACAGCGGCCTGGCGCAATATGTGCAGGATTGCATTTATGATCCGTTCAATCACCGATTGCTCAGTGTGGCCTGGTCGCCGGCAGCACCGGTTCAGGCTATTGATCTGGAAACTTATGAAGTTACCACCGCAACGGAAACTACTTTTGGCTATTACGATGGCATTGCTATGGATCAATATGGCAACGTTTTTCTGGCTTCCCATGGCGGAACCGGCAGGATTATCAAATACGAAGCTGATTTTTCCGATTATGAAATTATTTCTACCGGGCACAACGAAGCCGCAGGTCTGGATTACAACCCAAGGGACAATGTGCTGGCCATCCCGAATTTCGGCGGACACAGCATTGATTTTATTGAATTTTCAACAACGGAAACAGGACATCTCAACAAAAACGAACATCTGGAAATTATGCCCAACCCCAGTAATGGACGGTTCAAAATCAACTGTACGCACGAATGTTCAGGCAATGCGTATGTGGACATACTGAACAGCCGTGGGGCAGTAATCGTCAGCGCCTATCCGCTGGATCGCTTTGAAAAAGACAAATGGGCCGAAATGAATTTATCACATCTACCAAAAGGGGCATATATACTGAGCATTATAAACGAAAAAGAGAAATACAGCAAAAAACTGCTTATTCAGTGAACGAATAAAGACAAACATTCGATTACCCCAAATTACAAATCACTGCTAAGCCCGGAAGGAATTCCGGGTTTTTTCGTTTCCGAAAAAAAACCCGGATAAAAACCTTTACAAATAATCATGAGGAGAAAAAAATCAAATTCTCTACAAATGACTCAACCTAATTGAAAGTGGCCGGCTGTATTTCTGGTCATAATTTTTAAACAGGCTCAAAACAAACGATTTGGAACAGCCTTTTTTGAATTATAAAACACGGAATTGCGCGCAACAGCATTTTTCTAAAAAGCTTCCGCAATGCAATAGCGCCCGCTGGTTAAATTTTGCGTACTTTTGAAGAGTACTGAACAAAACAGCTTGTTGAACGCTGTTTGAAAAAAAGATATGGCTGAAGAAATATTGACTACAAGCAAAAAAGCATTGCGCATCAACCTTACGGATGATATTTACGGCACTTTCGCGGAGATAGGTGCAGGCCAGGAAGTTGCGCGGCAGTTTTTCCGTGCCGGAGCTGCATCAGGCACCATCGCCAGCACAATTTCAGCTTACGATATGGCATACAGCGATGCACTTTATGGCTCCCGTGCCGACCGCCGTTATGTTTGCCGCGAGCGCCTGGAAAAAATGCTTCAGGTAGAATTTGATAAAGTGGTGTCAATCCTGAGCGACCAACGACCGGAAAAGACCCGCTTTTTTGCATTCGCCAATACGGTTACCACCATCAATTTCAAAAAAGACAATGAAGGGCACGGTTGGATTGGCTTCCGCTTTCAGCTTGATGCCGATCATGGCCCCAATCAGGTTTTGCTGCATGTGCGCCTGCTCGAAAACGACAGCCTGTTACAGCAACGAACCTTGGGAATCCTGGGCGTTAACCTGATGTACGCCTGCTATAAACATTGGGAATATCCAAACACATTTATTCAGTCGCTTCTCGATAACCTGGGTCGCGACCAGCTCGAAATCAATATGATCCATATGGACGGACCGGAACTCGGCTATGTGGACAACCGTCTGCTTGCCGTTCAGCTGGTCAAAAACAAAATGGCTCCGGCCATTATGTTCGACCGCTATGGCGAAGTGCAGGAACCCGGCGATATGGTCTATAAGAAAAATGTGCTTGCATTCCGCGGCAGTTTTCGTCCTATTACCTATGTGGGCATTGATATGATCAAATCCAGCTATGCCATTTTCAAAAAAGACAAGGATTATGATCGTGATAACACCATCGCTTTATGCGAGATTACGCTCAACAACCTGCTCGAAGATGGTGATTTCCATGAACGTGATTTCCTGGCACGTGTCGATATCCTCAATGGCATGGGA
Source organism: Bacteroidales bacterium (assembly GCA_963662905.2). Lineage (GTDB taxonomy): Bacteria > Bacteroidota > Bacteroidia > Bacteroidales > WRLA01. Next base: position 66,075 of record CAXXFD010000002.1, read on the forward strand.
CAAAATGTGATGGTGTCCAATTTCAGGGAATATTTTAAGCTGGTAAACTATCTTTCGAGATTCCGCATCATGAACCTGCGCATCGTAATTGGTGTGCTTACATTCATCAAGGTACTCGACCGGAAATATTATACGCACTTAAAAGGCGGAATCCTGGAAGCTTTTGGCAAGCTGTTTACGCAAAATATGAAACTTTATGTGTATCCGGCACTAAAAAAAGACAGCGATGAACTGCTCAGTTCTACAAACCTGGAATTGCCGGAAGATATTGAGCTACTCTACAAACATCTGGTTTCCTGCAAAAAAATCATCGATATTAAAAAAGTAAACCGTGAGCGCATGAATGTATTCAGCCATCAGGTTTTGGAAATGATACAAAACGAGCAGGAAGGCTGGGAAGAGCTTGTTCCGAAATATGTTTCGGACATGATTATCAAAAACGAATTATTTGGCTATAAACCAAAAAACTAGATGCCCGTTTATCAACTCAGCGACGAACATTATGCTTTTCCTGCACCGGAAAATGCCACACAGGACGGCCTTGTAGCCATTGGCGGCGACCTGGAACCGGAACGTTTGCTGAATGCGTACATCAATGGAATTTTCCCATGGTACGAAGGCGATACCATTATGTGGTGGTCGCCCGACCCGCGCCTGGTGGTTTTTCCCCGTGAAGCAAAATTCAGCAAAAGCCTGCGCCAGACGGTGAAGAAAAAAATCTTTGAAATCCGCTTCGATACTGCTTTTGAAGACGTGATCCGTTCCTGCGCCGATAGTCCGCGCGCCGGGCAGGAAGGGGGCACATGGATCACAGATGAAATGATTGAAGCATACACGGCTTTGCATAACTTTGGATTTGCCCATTCGGTCGAAGCATGGCATAATGGAAAGCTGGTGGGCGGATTGTACGGCCTTGCCATTGGAAAAGTATTTTTTGGTGAAAGCATGTTCCATAAAATGACCGATGCTTCCAAAGTGTGCTTTTATCATTTGGTACAATTCCTTATCGAAAACAAGTACAACATTATTGATGCACAGCAGGATACGCCACACTTACGGACTTTAGGCGGGCGGCTTCTGAAACGAAATGATTTCCTCGGCATAATCAATGACGGCCTCAAAGGAGATTTGCGCGCGGGAAAATGGTCGCCGACAAGCGAAATTGTGAAAAAAAATCCATAATCGGGACTATCCTTTTATTATTTTTGTGGGTTCATTGAAAATGTAAATAGAAAAAATTATGTCACTAGAAATAACAGGAAAATTGGTACAATTGCTGGAAGAGCAAAAAGGCGAAAGTGCACGCGGGCCATGGCTTAAGCAGGAATTTTTAATTGAAACTGAAGAAAAATTCCCAAAGCAAATCTGTTTGGCAGCCTGGAACGAACGGGCTTCCGCTTTGAAAAGTTTCCAGCCCGGCGAACGTTTAAAAATTGCTTTTGATATCGAATCGCGTGAATTCCGCGGCAAATGGTACACTAACCTGAAAGCCTGGAGCGTAGATCGGGATACCGCAGGCGCAGCACCGGCAGGCGCTCCCACACAAGCACCGGCAGCACAGGGCCTGCCTCAGGCACCTCCGTACAGCCTTGAAGACATCCCCCCCGAATCCGATTCGGATGTTTTGCCGTTTTAAGCCCGGCAGCCTTTTAAATATTTGATTGCGTGAAGAATCTGCTCCATTGAGCTGAACCGGTATAGTACTCCCTTTTGCATTGGAAAACAAGCAATCAGGGAGTTTTTTTTGTTTATTCCTGAAGACTTTTGGGAAAAAAACGGTTCTACTAGAAATTTCGTGGAAAAGACAAAATAATCTTCTATAGATTCCTCCTTTCGATAGCTATCGGAATTACTCATGCTTGGTCTCGACTCCGCTCGACCACCGCATTATAAGGTCTTCGAGCGGAGTCGAGAAGCCGCATTTGCCCAAACAATTAATAAACAGTCATTTCGACGATACCGAAGCTTCCGTAGAGGAGAAATCTATTTATTCACGAGCATAAATCATTCTATCTACATATCTACTGACCTCAAAAATCATTTTTTACACCAAGCGACCATTCTAACTCCAGATATTCCAGAAGCGCTTCAAGTCGGATTGATGCTCTTTTTGAAATAATAAGCTTTCGCATTATCGGTGCTTTTTCATAAAGTCGTCATAGTCTTCGACCTCTCCTTGCTCTACTTCTTTGATTCCAAGCAATATATCGTCTTTCTGCTCTTGTGGAAGCGTATCCCAAAAATCAACGGCAGCACTCTTGGCGAAAAGCTCTTTAATTGACTCCAGAATACTTGTATTATTCGTTTCGAGAATCAATCTCATAATTTCCAATTTTTCTGCTTGAATATTCATAGCATTGTTTTTAACAAAGTTAGGAAAATAAATTGATAAGGCAGAGATCAATCCGTGCATACAATCATCAATTATTTGTATTCTTGTGAAATATTTTCCACTATGGGAAAAACAGAGCTTTTATAAACATCATTGGCATATTGATTTTTAAATGACATTAAACGCACATATATTACTTAATTGCAGGAAGTACAAGCCAATAACCTGAGCCCTGCAAAACTATATCGATCAAATGAACAACAAAAAAAAACGAAATATCTACGAAGTACTGCGTGTAATCGATGGCTGTCCGCTCTTTCTTGAAGAACACCTGCAACGACTGGAAGCTTCCGCGCAGCGCGCAGGACTTCCCTCCTATCCGGGTTTTCACAAAATCAGGCAGGATGTAGCCGAATTTCTGAACCAAAAGCAAATCATTTGTGGAAACTTTGAAATTTGTCTGTTTTTTGCCCCTAACGCAAATCCACATCTGAATATCAGGCAATTACCGCATAACTATCCGGATCCGGAACTGTACGGACAAGGTGTTGTTTGCCATCTGTTGTTTGATGAACGCCAAAACCCTCAAATTAAAGAACAAGGTCTGGCTGTGCGCGATAAAGCCGATAAAATACTGAAAAGCAATGACATATACGAAACCATCCTCGTAAACCGAAACGGGCTTATTACCGAAGGCAGCCGCTCCAACCTCTTCCTGATCAAAGGCGATACAATTTATACAGCATCAGATGAGCTGGTGCTGCCCGGCATCACACGACAAAAAATTATCCAATCCATAAAAGCAGGCCCATACATTTTAAAAGAAACAGCTGTAACCTATGATGCACTGGATGATTTTGATGCCGCTTTTATCAGCGGAACATCGCCCAAAGTATTGGCTGTAAACCAAATAGACAACTGCTTCTTCGATCCAAAAAATCCCGTAATCCGCAGCTGCGCAGAAGATTATGAGCAAATCCTTAAAGAGGATATCCGAAAATACAAACAAAAACTAAAATCATGAATAAGAAATACTTACCGGCAATTCTGTTTCTGATCATCTGTTTTATCCTCTACGGACGCAGCATTAATTATGATTTTGTGCTCGACGATTCCTTTGCCATCGAAAACAATGCTTTTGTGCAGAAGGGCTTAAGTGGCATAGCGGATATTTGGTCGCATGGCTATTTTTATGGCTTCAATGAAAACAACGCCCAGCTGTATCGTCCGCTGACACAAACTGTTTTGGCAACGGTAAGTTCCGTGGCAGGAATGAATCCCGGCGCATTTCATTTTATCAATATTTTTGGCTATTTCCTGATTGTTTTATTGATTTTTTATATCCTAAAACCATATTTCCCCGATAAAAGATCCTGGGTTCCCTGGCTCGCTGCCTTATTATTTGCTATCCATCCCTTGCACATTGAAGTGGTGGCCAACATCAAAAGTATCGATGAAATTCTGGCCATGCTGTTTGGTCTGGCAGCCCTGCAAAACGGCTTAAAATATTATGCATCAAAGGGAAAGAAATACCTTTGGTTTGCGCTTTTATTCCTCGCTTTGAGTGCTTTCAGTAAAGAAAGCGGTATAATGTTTGCCCTCATAATCCCACTCACTGCTCTTTTCCTGATCACAGAAAAAACTTCCAAAGACCTTCTGAAGGAAACCCTGTTTTTCATTGTTCCTGTTGCTGCTTATTTGATTGTGCGCATATTGGTCATTGGCAGTTTTGGCAGTGGTGAAAGTATCGATCCAATCAACAACAGCCTTTTAGCCGGAAGTTTTGCCGAACAATTTGCTACAGCCATCCAGATCATCGGGCGCTACCTCCTGCTGTTGCTTGTGCCTTTTAAGCAAAGCTGGGATTATTCCTACAACCAGATTCCATTGGTTGGGCTTACTCATTGGTCGTTTTTGCTTTCCCTGACAGGCATCATTGTATTAATATTTTTCGCCTTCAGATTGCGAAAAACACAGCAATTATTCAGTTTGGGCGTTTTTTGGTTTTTTGTGATGCTGCTGCCGGCTTCAAACCTCATTATCCCGATAGGGGCTACAATGGCCGAACGCTTTGTTTTTGCCCCATCGCTGGGCTTTATTATGGCTTTTATTGCTTTGGTGATGATGCTCAGTGAAAGGACAAAAACGCCATCAAAACAACTGCAAATCCGTTATGCAATTCCCGCGCTTTCCGCGATGATCTACCTGCTTTCCTTCTTTTCCTACATCCCGCTATGGCAAAACAATTTCACTTTGGCCAAGGCCGGAATTGAACGTTCGCCAAACAGCGCCCGTGCACAACTGGCCTGGTCGGTGCAACTGAAACAGGAAATCAACAAAAGTCAAAATCAGGCGCAAAAAGCAAGCCTGACGCGGCAAGCCATGAATGCTGCACAAAAAGCCCTCAGTATTTATCCCGATTATGCCACAGCCGCATTTGAAACCGGTGATTTATATTTTCTTCAGCAGGATATGGCCAATGCCCGAAAATATTTCAGGAAATGCCTGAAATCGGAACCACAACATGTGCGCGCCATCAATAATATTGGTGTAAGCTATATTCAGCAAGGCCGCAACGACAGTGCACTCTTCTATTTTGACAGGGCATTGCAGATCGATCCCAAACATCCCGATGCACTGGCCAATAAAGGACTTTACTACTACCAAACCGGACAAAAACAAAAAGCTGTTGACTTTTGGGAAGAATCCCTAAAATACAAAGCACACGAAAAACAAGTCCTCATCAACCTGATGCACACCCATAACGAGCTGGGCAATAAGGAAAAAGCTCGGTTTTATCAGCAGAAAGCGATGCAGGTGGGAAAGTGAAATTAGTTATTCCTGGGTGCATTCTTCTAATCCTCTAAAGAAAAGTCCGTTGTTTTATACATTTTCCAAGTTCAACTTGAAAAATGTTTAAAACAATTATCGATATCTATATAAAACAGAGTATCACCAATTTAGAACCCGAAAAAATCATACGCAAGTAAAACCGACAGAAATTATACTGCATAAAAACCTCCGTTCTGGTGTTTGATCCAATACGTTAATTTGCCCGGCTATCAACAAGGGTTTGCCAAAACCCAGCTTTTCGCAAAACAACATAATTTTTTTAGTTCATTTTCTTGTGAACTAAAAAAACTTTCGTAATTTTGTCGCGTTAAGATTTTAGAATATGCAAGAAAGAAGAAGACAACTCATTGAAAAGGTGGGAATTATATTTGAAAAGCAGGGAAAGCCTGCAGTTAGTGGACGGATTATGGGACTTTTTCTCACGAGCAATCAGGAATACCTCACTTTTGATGATATCGTGGAAGAATTATGCCTGAGCAAGAGTGCAGTGAGCAATGGGATCAATCTTTTGTTAAACCTCAGACATATTGATTATACTAAGAAAACAGGTGACCGCAAACGCTATTTTAAATTTATCCACCATGATCTTGGTGATATTTTCAATGATTTTAGTGAAAATTTTTTACGTTTCAAGAGCGTTCTCGAAGAAATGAAAGCAGAGGAAGAAATGGGCACAAAAGAAAGCAAACAACACATCGATGAAATGTTGATCGGTTTGAATATTTTCATGAGCTATCTGCCTAAAATGATGGAAGATTACCAAAAAGCAATCAGAAAATAATTTTTTTAACCACTTAGTTCTTTTAGTTCAGAACCAAAAAGTTAACAATAAAATAAAAATACCATGATAAAGCGAATACTGAAAATAATGAGCATCTCCCTGATATTTGCGTTTCCCCCTATCAATTTTGGACTTGTTTTTGATGAAATATCTTATTTCATAAAGGAGAAAAGGGACAATATCATCATCAACAGCACGCAGAATTTGACTATCCGATCATCTTTCGAGGGAACAATCAAAGAAATATGCAAGCAGCCGGGCCAGAACATTGAGCAAGGAGACACTCTGCTGCTTTTTAATAAAAACGAATTAATCCTGAAAAAAGAGCTAATCCGGAACAAAATACTGGAGCTCAGCCAAAACGAGGACAAAAATTCCGGGGAACTACAAAAAGCCCGCCTAAACCTGCGTATTGTCAACAACCAATTGGCTTCCAGTATCATCCGCGCACCTGAAGCAGGTAAAATTGTACGGATTTTCTATCATCAGGGACAATATGTGAGCAAAGGCGATGAACTGTTTGCAATAAAAAACATTCAAAAAAATCAGACGCTGGCACTTAGACCATAAACAAATCGTTGTTTTATCTTTTCTAACAAAGAAAAAACTAACTTTGTAGGATTAATTTAAAACCACAATTCTTTATGAAAAAGATAATCCATACCGAAAAAGCACCGAAAGCCGTAGGCCCTTATGCCCAGGCTAATGAATGCAATGGCACTTTGTTCGTAAGTGGCCAGATCCCTGTAAATCCCGAGACCGGTAAAATTGTCGAAGGCGGTATCAAAGCACAAACCGAGCAGGTACTCAAAAATATGGGCGCAATTTTAGAAGAAGCAGGATACGATTTTTCTAATGTTGTAAAATGCACTTGCCTATTGGACAATATGGACAATTTTGCAGCGATGAATGAAGTCTATGCAGGCTTTTTCCCCGAAAACCCTCCGGCACGTGCCGCTTTTGGCGTTGTGAAACTTCCTCTCGGCGTGATGGTTGAAATCGAATGTATTGCGATGAAATAGAGATTATTAGCAATCTCATCAATACATTGCCCCCTTCCCTGCTTCGGTCAATGACATGTAATAAAGTCTGCACACGGAGCAGGGAAGTTTTTTTCAGTAAACATAACCTGAGGTCAGTATTCATGAGCTTCCTGCCGAAATGCGCTGCATTGGCCATTCAACATGTTTTTTTGCAAACTTCTTAGCATGAAATTCCCATTCGTTTCTGAATATAAGAAAATGATCTAAAAAAAAGCAGTATCTTTAACAAAATTTGTTTCTTATATCTCTTCTCATAAGCTTGTTTCCTGATTATTTTTAACAAATTGATTATTTCCCTGTTCGTAATAACATCAACTGATTTTTTTTATGAAAAAAACACTTCTAGCGATCATTATTATTTTCCTTTCTTTTCAAAATATTGACGCACAAACAACCAAAGAAAGCAAAAACTCCTATGGTATTTTATTCATGGCCGGTTTAAGGTATGACGATTTACGCATGTGCGCTGCCAGCCCTGCCGGAGTAAAAGGCGGATCAATAGCCGATATCATGTTTATCATGAAACACCAACTGAATAAAAATAATGCCCTGAGCTTTAACCTACCGGTGATGCGCCCGATCCTGTTTGGCATTGCTTTTAAAATGTTACAATTTGAGCCGGAACTAAGATATGAACACAGCAAAATGATAAACGAAAAAATGGATTTGGTCACGGGTGGCGGCTTAGGCATCAGTTTGCATTATGGCCCTGATTATCAATCGAGCGTAAAAGATCCCGGCCCATCTTTTTTTGCCATGGGTCCTTTGTTTAGCCTTCAAACCGGAATTGCCTTTAAAAAGGAAATGACGGCAAAAAGCCTCCTTTCCTTAAAAGCATTTTACATTCCCCTTTTTGCCAAAGACAGAGATACGGGAACCGTTCTGGGTGGAACAGTTTCCTATGCTATTTATTTTTGATCTGTTTTTTTCATCAAAAAAAAGGATCAAAAGAAATAGTCCATACACCCTTTCTTATGCTGTTAAAGGTTTATCAAAACGTTTTTCCAAGGCATTGTTTTTCTTCAAATTGGAGTTCCAATAAAAATCTGTAAGGCCGAAAAGTTTAAAGAAACGAAACATCGTCCGCCTTGCGGATCCCAATTGATAAGGCCTGGCCATTTTCGCAAGCAATTCCGGATCAAAACTCCCTTTCACTGCAAGGTTTTCTCCCAGGCCTTCCATTTGACGGAACAGCTTTTTAGTCATCCAGGCCGGCATCATTTGTATTCCTTCAACGCCTCCTTTAATTGCAATTCCGGCAGGTTCAAATCCATAACGTTTTGTGAATTTATCGAGATAACGCGCCACAAAAGTGGAATGTTTCGCTTCAGGAAAACCGCTTTGTACAATGAAACCCAGCCGTTTGCCTTTTTGACCTTCCTGTTTCGCGATGTCCTCGAGAAATTCCTTAACAATGGCCGGCATACAATCCACATAAAGCGGGAATACGACAATAAGGGTATCTGCATCGCGGAAAGCCGCCAGGTGCTCTTCCCTTTTATGGCGGGCAGCAAGATGAAAAATCCCGATATCTGTACCCGTATCTAAGCGCCGGTATCCGTTTTGCAGATGATGCAAAAGCATCAGGGAATTGCTTTTTTTGTTGCGCGGCGAGCCGTTATAAAGTGCTAATGACATGGGCTACCTCCTCTGCTTTATGTTCGTCAATACATTTCACAAATTCTATTTTCGAGCTGAAATTCAAGGCAATACGATCATAAATATCGCTAATTATTTCAATATCTTCTGCATCGGTCAGTTCTTCCTTTTGCAGCAAAACAGCCAGCTTTGGTGTTTTATCATAGCGCATATAATGATGGCTTTCGTTTTGGACCATTTTGATATAAGGCAATGCCAAAATCACAAAACGATCGGTAATCATCTTAAGCAATGCGGAAGTAAAACCGGCAATAATTGGGGAGGCAAAAACCACCAAATCAGATTCGATGACCTTTTTCAGGATATTTTCAGCATCATCTTTTACCGCACAATGGCCGGGCGTTTTCCACCAGCAATTCCAGCAGCCGGTACAGCTCTTCAAATCCTGCGCGGAAAGCTGCACAATTTCAAGCTGATTTCCGGGATTCACTTTTTGTTGCAGCTCAGAAAGATAATCCGGGAATGCTGTATTTTCCGAAAACGGATTACCGTCAAGTATGAGTATTTTCATAAAAAGGACTGTTCATTGGGATTGCAAAATTAGCAAAACAACTACTTGACAGACTGGTTAATAATAATTTAACACAAGCCTCCGTACCGGAAATTTAATTCGAAGAAAGGCCAAAGCAGTTTTTTTTACAAAAAGTTAAATCCAAAATAGCCATATAAATCCTGCCAATTTTCCGACATTTGCTGCATGAAAATGCTAGAAACAATCCGCAAAATACTCAGGCCAAAACTGGCTGCAGCCCTTTTCTGGATATGGCTGGTCACCATCTTTGTTTTGTCGTCCATACCCAAAATCCCTACAGCAAAACTTAAAACTGACCTGTTTGAACTCCGCCTGGACTATATCCTCCATTTTGGTGTATATGGCTTGCTCTCTACATTTTTCTTCTTTTGGAAAAGCAGGGATGACGGAAAATTCAAAAAAAACGAACTTTTAATTTACCTTGTCCTTGCCAGCATTTTTGCTGCATTGGAAGAAACGCATCAGCTTTGGGTTGACGGGCGCACCTTCAATCCTATTGATATGCTCAGCAATATTCTCGGTGTTTTTGTTGGGATTTGGGCATGGAAAATCCTTAGCCACATCAGCCTTCAAAATCGGTAAAATTATTGATTTGCTGCACTTTATTCACAATAATTTTATCGAATCGGGAGTGAATAAGCGGATAAACCCTTAAAAATCTTTGCATCTCGTCTTCCGGCCCGGACAAAATCACCATAGGGCTCAGGTATTTCCCCAAACGGTACGAAAGGCTTTCCGGGGCTTCATTGGCCGACATCATTTTGGTGGCCGATTTATCAAACAGCTCGGCATTTTGCAAAAGCAGCACTTTACCTTTTGCTTTATCAAAAGCATCAATAATTTTTTTCGCCGTTTGGCCAATGAACTGGCTAAACAGATCCGAACTATCAATTACCAAAACTTCCTCAGTTTGCAACAAAGCAAAATCGAAACAAACTTTTGCCAGCCAGTTTGCAATCTTCCCATCAGTACCCTGAGGGAAATTGATAAAAACAAAGTTCCGTGTCCAGGCGTTTGTACCGGCTTCACCACTCTGCAAATTATGGGCGAGTTCGGCAAATTGCCCGGGCATGGCCTTCAGTTCCTGAAATACAGCATTAGAAAGTTTCATTTTTTCTAAGGCATCAAGATGTTCCTGAATTTTTTCCTGGGTATTCATTTTATTGGTTTTTAGTTTACTCTATTTTTGATTTAACATGCAGATCCAACTGTGGAAATGGAATCGTAACATCATTTTCAATGAATTTGCGGTTGATGTTTTTACGGATATCCGATTTTACATTCTCGATCCGGAAGATGTTTTTACTGAAAAACAGCAGTTCAAAATCGAGGGAACTGTTGCCAAAATCAAGAAAACGGGCTATTACTTTGGGTTCAGATTCAATTTCCGGATGTTCCAGGGCACTCTCTTTGAGCAATTTTTCTACCAATTCAATATCGCTGCCATAAGCCACGCCCACTTTGATGCGAAAACGGGTTTTCTGCGATTGATGGCTCCAATTGATCACTTTATTTGCGGTTATCACTGAATTAGGAATGATAATACGGATATCATCGCGGTTTATGGCATCGGATGTCCGAAGTCCGATATTAAGGATTTTAATGACATCACCGTCGATTTCCAAAACATCACCCACTTTAATAGAACCTTCAAAAAGCAGGATAATACCCGAAATAAAATTATTGAAGGTATTTTGCAGCCCCAGTCCGACACCCACCAGCAAGGCTGCAGAACCTGCGAGCAATACGTTCAGCTTTAATCCTAAAGTATCTAAAATCAGCAGAATAGCCGCAACCCAGATTATATATTTAATAATTTGGAAAAGCGCATGCAGGTTTCCCATTTTGCTTTCATCGAGCCGTGCCGGACGAAACATTATCTTACGGACAAGCCACAGCAAAACACGGGTTACAATTAAAATAATGATCGCAGCAAGCACCGTTTCCAGCGTAAGGGCATAGGTGCCAATCCGAAAGATTTCCGTATCAATAAATTCGTTTATTTCATCCATAGGAACAAAATTATGAGCCATCCAAAGGTATTAAAAATTATCTGATACTGATAAAGCCTTCAGTGCGCTAAAATTTGATTTATGGACAGGAAAGCCAATTCCTTTATTCAAAAGTTTTGAGGTAGCGCCTGCTTACCCAGCCTTCTGTTTGCACATTACAATTCTTTCAGAGTACGCAATGCTTCGCTCACATGTTTTTCGGCCTGAATCTGGCTGTTAAAAATATAAATCACTTTCCCATCTTTGTTGATTACATAAGTAACCCGTCCCGGAATAATTCCGAATATATTTCCGGGTACGCCAAACAGTTTGCGCACTTTATTGCCGGGATCGCTCAGCAAAGTGAAATTGAGGCGGTGTTTCTGCGCAAAATTATAATGGCTTTCCACCGATTGTGCATTGATTCCGATCACCAGGGCATCTTCATCGGCAAAGTCTTCAAACTGATCGCGAAACGAACAGGCTTCTTTGGTACAGCCCGGGCTGTCGTCTTTGGGATAAAAATAGATGACCAGGTTCTTTTTGCCCAGAACATCTTCCAGTTTAAAAAGATTGTTGTTTTGGTCTTTCAGCTCAAAATGAGGCACTATGTCTCCGGTTTCCAGTTTTTTCATGTCATTTGGATTTTTATCAAACAATAGATAGGCAATAAAAAGGATGAGATATATCGTCAGGTAAAAAAGATAGAACTTCCTGAATTTTCTGTATTTACTGTTCTGCGGATCGATGTTACGGAAAAGCCCCCTGATTTCCTGCCAAAAGACCGGCTTGATATTGATCCACCAGCTGTCGGTTTGATAGACCATTTTCCGGAATTTGCTCCGGTAGTATCCCAGGGGCAATCCCCAGAGCACGAATAGAAGAAACCATATATTTTGAATGATGAAATCCATGAACATTATTTTTTCGGAAACCAGGGGAAAAATGCGCTGGTTTTGCGGATGTATTCCTGATACCCGGGTTTGGATTTATGCAGTGTTTTTTCGAGCAGCGCTACACCGGATACTTTGATGATTACCACTGTCATCAGAATAGAGCCGATAATCTGCCAGTAGCTTCCGGCAGCAATGCTGATGAGGGCATAAGCCCACCAAACCGCGGAATCGCCAAAATAATTCGGATGGCGTGTATATTTCCAGAATCCGCTCGCGAGTATCTTCCCTTTGTTTTCGGACTTGCTTTTGAAACGGGCCAACTGATAATCTCCTCCGGCTTCGAAGCTGAATCCAATGAGCCATAACAGGATGCCCAGAAAATCAAAAAGGTTCAAATCGCTGGAATGATTGCTTATGCTGATGCCGAATAGCGGCAGGGAAACAATCAGCATAATGGCAGCCTGCAGCAGGAAGGTTTGAAAATAGCTGAACCACCAGTATCGTTTTGCACCGTAATTGCGCCTGAACTCCTGATAGCGGAAATCTTCACCTTTGCCGATATTTCTCAGTGCGAGATACAGGCTCAGTCTCAGCCCCCAAATACTTACCAATATAAATATCAATATCTTACGTATGTTCAGATCACCCGACATAAATACAAAAAAAGCATTGATTACCACAAAGCCAAAGCCCCAGAAAATATCCACGATACTCACATTTTTGATCAGGACACTCCAAAACCAAAGGAGTGTAACCAATATCCAGATAAGCAATGCCGCCTGTAAAAAGAGTGTCATAATATGTATATTTTAATCATCAAACAACAATGAAACCGAAACAGCGCCAATTCCGGCATGCATGCCGATGACAGGCGATATATTAACAATGCCTACAGCTTTTTGTCCGCAAAGCGCAAACATTTTTTCTTCCGCTTTTTGCGCGCCTTGGGTATTGTGCGCATGCAATATTATGTAGTTCCAAACGGTCTTGTCCCTGCTTATTTTTTTGATATGGCGGTAAATTTTGTTCATACTGGCTTCCTGGCTAAAGGTTTTGCCAAAGAGGCTGCTTCCTCCGTTCTTATCCATGGAGATGACGGGATTCAGCCCCAGTGTTTTGGCAATAAATCCTTTGGGTTTAGAAACGCGTCCTCCTTTAATCATATATTTCAGGGAGCGTACACTCACAAAAATGAATGCCCTGTCGATGTCATTTTTCAGCCGGCTAACTATGTCTTCCGGACTTTTCCCGGCCTCAATATATTGCGCTGCTTTCAAAACCAAAAGGCCTAAAGCCCCGGAGAGGTTTTTGGAATCCAAAACATGGATTTCCTTATTTAATTCTTTGGAAATGTGCTTAGCGGCATTTAGGCTGTTGGCATAAGTGCCACTGAACTGAGAGGTCAGGTGCAAAGCAATTACGGCATCATAATGCGATGCCAGGTGGGAATACTTATTGGCAAAAGCCTGCTCGTTGATCTGCGATGTTTTCGGAAAATCGGCCTCTGTTTCCAGCAGGTCATAAAACTGATCGGGCTGAATACTTACTTTGTCGAGGTAATGGATTTCGCCAAAATTCAAATTAATGGGCACCACATTAATCTGATATAAATCAATAAGTTCCTGTGGCAGGTCGCAAGTGGAATCGGTAAGCAATGCGATATTCCATTTTCTTCTAAATGCGGTTTGCTGTTGGCGCAGCATATCATCCACTTTCTGAAAAGTGATACGTCCAAAATCTTTTAACTGATAAAAGATTCTTGCAGGATGATTGGTGTGGAAATGAATGCGGCAGGTACTCTCCGAACCGGCAATTACAAGCGAATCGCCATGCTGCAACAAAAAATCCTGCAATTCTTGTTTACTGATATTCAATTCTTTTATAATTGCTTCCGCACAATAGCGCTCTTTAATTTCCTCATTACTTAGTTCATCCTTATGAACGATGGAAAGTTTTTCTCCCGGAACGATATCCAGTTTACGGATATCGCCGTTTTTGATAAAATCAATAATGCCCTTGACAAATACCACAAAACCTTTCGCCCCGGCATCAACAAATCCTGATTTATTCAGAAATTTTAGTTTTGAAGTGGTTTCTCCCAGAGATTTTTCCAGCACTTCCACGGAATCAATCATCACATTTTTAAAATCATTTACGACTTCGCGCTTTGAATTCAGAAAGTCGGACCATTCACGGATTACGGTCAACATAGTGCCTTCCACCGGTCGGGCAATGGCCTCATAGATATAAGGAATAGATCCGGCCACACTTTCGGCAAATTCGGTCAGTGTGATGATGGGTTTATTTGAGGTTTCCCGGCTCATACCATGAAGAAACTGAGCAAAAATTACCCCGGAATTGCCACGTGCGCCTGTTAATGCTGCATCTGCAATATTATTTACAGTAGTTTTATAAGATTTATGGGGTTTGATATTATCGATTACAGAGCGAATCGTCGCTGCCAGATTAGTGCCTGTATCCTTGTCATTAACCGGAAAAACATTAATCCGGTTAATCTCTGCCTGATGCACAAGAATTTGGTTTCCACCAGCAACAAATGCATAGTATAGCTGCTTTCCGTTGATGTAAGAAGTATCCGTTTTATACATAGGTCTTTTGTTAAAGTCAGGATTTTTTTTGTTCCACTTTAATCAATTTCGACACATCATAGCCCCGTTTGCGCAATTTATCCAGCAATTCATCATAGAGCAAATCAGGCATTTGCGGGCTGCGGCTCAAAATCCAGAGATATTTATCTGAACTGCTGCCAACCAACGCCCATTGATAGTCCTTATCAAGGTCGAGCACAAAATAATCACCATAAAAAAACCAAAAAAACGAAACCTTCAGTTTTGCAGGCTCATTGACCGGATCTGGAATTTTGGCTTTCCCAACAGCTTCTGAACGATTGCCCTCAAAACCATTTTTGTAGCCGCTGTTTACAACTTTTATTTTGCCATCATCGCGTATTGAGTATTCGGCAGTAACACCAATCATGCCCCGTTCAAAACTGTGATCGTAACGAGCTATCTCATACCACTTGCCCAGGTATCTTTGAATATCAAGTTCCGGAACAACACTTTTATCAGCCAGCGGTTTTTTTGAAGAGCAGCTTACTGCAAAATAAGCAATAATGCTCAGGGCAAGCAGGCTTGGGATCATATAGGCATATTTTGGCATAGCGTATTTTTGTTTTATTTGCCGCGTCAGGTATCAACATAATTTATTCAATGTTGATAAAGGTAATAAAATTTCGTACAATCAATGCAGAATCAGCGAAGAACTGACAGAAGGTTTATTATTTGAAATACTGCAAATCCACAGATTGGTTCAAATTGCAGAGGCGTATTTTTAAGGAGCCTCCAAAATTCATTGCAGAACCAAAAAAAAGCCAGGAACCCAATTAAGAATCCCCGGCTTCAATATCAAAAAAATGCTTTTACATCATGTTCATCCCTTTTGGGTTTTCGCCCCACTTATTCGGGCCGATCTGACTATCGGTAACCATAAGGATCAAAAGCCAGATTGCGCCAATTAAAGGAATCAAACCAACGAGCAAAAACCAACCGCTTTTACCCACATCGTGTAGGCGGCGAACGGCAACTGCAAGTCCCGGAATGAGCACCGCAAGGCCATAAATAGAGTAAAGGGCTCCAAATGTACCCAGTCCTAAATCAATCGCCAACAAAATACTACCAATGATGATATTGAACAAGGCAAACATCCAATACTCCGTCCTGCGAGCCCTGCCGCTAAAATCTGCATACTGCCTGAACACTTTTAAATACCAATTCATCTTTTCGTTTTTTTTAGTTTACCTACTCTATTGGCTTTTCGGTATCCGCCTTAATGTCAGCTTATTTACCCTCTGACAAAATATCTTTACCCTGTCCTAAGATCAGAGTGATCTGCATGGAAAAATTTTTCCTTAGCGATCACACTGCCAAAATATCATTCTTTGTAGGATCCTTTGTGGTATATTTCAATTTTTCATTGTCCTCACACCGAAAACAAGCATCAAACTTAGTAAAAAAATGGATAAAACATTCAATTCTACCATTTTTTTTTTCAGGGCAAACGCATCTTGATCAAGCTATATTTGTCAGGCTGGATATTTGTTGCGGTTGAAAAAAACTTACGTCTTGTGTCAGATTGATATATTACAGTTTTTCTGTTTGAAAGCACAAAGCAGCAAATTGCTTCATTTGCGAAAACCAGAGGGTTATAAGCTTAACAAGAACCCTCAACAGCCTGAAAATGCCGCAAAAAGATAAATCGGCTTAGACCGCAGAGCTGTCAAATATGTATAAAGAGTTACCACAGAACGCCACATACGACCCCGTCCGGGGTCGAACCTTTAATTAACATTTCCTTTTATAGATATGCAATCCCTTTGGGATTGAAGCCGAAATGGATTTAGACAGCTAACAGCTTTATTATCAATGAATTTGAAATGCATAGGAATAGGATTGTGAAAGAATGGTATCATATTTATGATGCGTTTGCCCTGCGTTTTTTTTTGTATTCAAAATGAGATAAAACCGGAAGTCTTATTGAAACTCTAAAATTTATGACACTTATAGACACTATTAATATATCTCTGAATGGTTTTAATCTCAAACTTTATGATTACCCACAAAATTATTGGTAGAACCATTTATATTCCAGACGAAATTCCCGAAAGAACCATATTTTTTCTGTATCTTCGGTAATTAATTCAAAACCAAAGGATGATCAGAAAAAAAGATATCTTTCTCCTGGCAGGACCTGCTCTTGCATTTTTCATGTATTTCACTCTGGATCTCCAGCCGGGAAAGCCTGCCGTTACTGCAACAGCGGCCATTGCGCTCTGGATGGCTTTTTGGTGGATTACCGAAGCCGTACCGCTTGCGGTCACTTCGCTGCTTCCGGTAGTATTATTCCCTGCTTTTGGGGTGATGAACGGCCAAACCGTTTCCAGCGCATATTTTAATCATGTTATTTTCCTTTTTATCGGGGGCTTCATCATTGCTTTGGCCATGCAAAAATGGGATGTCCACAAGCGTATTGCTTTAAAAATCCTGCTGATCAGCGGTGCATCGCCAGGCAGTTTGCTGTTTGGTTTTATGCTGGCCACGGCTTTTCTCAGTATGTGGATATCCAATACCGCTACCGCGATGATGATGGTACCGATTCTTATGTCGGTTATTGGCCAGATGCGCGAAAAACTTCCAGCCACAGCAGTAAAACGTTTTTCCGTTGCCCTTTTGCTGGGTGTAGCTTATTCCGCATCCATTGGCGGCATGGCCACACTGGTAGGAACGCCGCCCAACCTCAGTTTTGCCCGGATTTTCCAGATTTATTTTCCCGATGCGCCACAAATCAGTTTTGCCCATTGGTTTTTCTTTGCACTGCCTGTGTCTGTTTTGTTCTTTATCATGGTCTGGACATACCTTTACCTGATATTCCGGCCAAAAACAAATACGGAATGGATGGATCAAAGCATCATCAGGGAACAATACAAATTGCTTGGCCCTGTAAAACGACACGAACGAAAAGTATTGATCATCTTTTTTGCCACAGCGCTTTTATGGCTCTTTCGTGCCGACCTTGATTTTGGTTTCATCCGCATTCCCGGATGGTCCTCGTTTTTTAAAGAGCCCAAATACCTCAACGACGGAACAATAGCCATAGCCTCGGCTATACTCCTTTTTATGATCCCGGCGAACAAAACCGGCAATAAGCTTATGGACTGGCAAACCGCCCGACAGCTTCCCTGGAGAATTGTCTTGCTTTTTGGAGGTGGTTTTGCCCTGGCAGGAGCTTTTAAAGAAAGTGGCTTATCTTCCTGGTTTGGCGAGCAACTGGAGTGGATCGGCAGTGCAAATCCCATCTTGATTATCTTCTGCATAGCCCTGATGACGACTTTCCTTACGGAACTCACCAGCAACACCGCAACAACGGAAATGCTTCTGCCCATACTCGCGGGTTTGGCAGTAAGCACGGAAATAAATCCGCTCATGCTGATGATCCCGGCTACTTTATCGGCCAGCATGGCATTTATGCTGCCTGTGGCCACACCGCCCAATGCCATTGTTTTTGGCAGTGGCGAACTGAGCATCGCGCAAATGGCACGCAATGGACTATTAATCAATATTATGGGAACCATCATCATCACATTGATGAGCTGGTGGTTCGGGCGCTTCATATTCGGGATTGATCTTTCTGTTTTCCCCGATTGGGCACATATCCCATTGCATTAAAAAATCCAAACTCAGAATCCTCTATTCTTTTCGTAAAGAAATGATGCGCAAAGCAGTACGTTGCAGCACTTCTTTCAGGTCATCAATTTTAAAAGGTTTGCTCAGGTAGTCGTCCATACCGGCTGCAAGGAAACGTTCGCGTTCTCCTTTCATGGCATTGGCTGTGAGCGCAATAATCGGGATATGCGCATTTTTGCCTTCGAGGGTTTCCAGTTTCCGGATGGCTTTTGTTGCTTCCACGCCACTCATCGAAGGCATTTGCTCATCCATGAGGATGGCATCAAACCTGCCGGTTTTAAAAAGCTCCACAGCAAGCACCCCATTTTCGGCCAGCTCGGCATGATGTCCCATTTTATTGAGATTGATCATGGCGATTTTCTGGTTTATCGTATTGTCTTCTGCGAGGATAATATTAAGCGGATGTTTGATATCCGGACGTTTTTCTGCCTGTTTTTCCAATATACTCTGATGAGGCTCAGTAGTTTTTTCCAAACGGACGACAAACCAAAACGTACTCCCTTCGCCTTCTATGCTGTCGCAGCCAATTGAACCATGCATCAATTCTGCCATGCGCTTGCTGATGGCCAGTCCCAATCCGGTTCCGCCATATTTTCTGGTAACCGATACCCCTGCCTGCTGATAATCGCGAAACAGCTCTTTCTGCCCCTGCGGGCTGATACCGATGCCTTCATCTTTTACGGCACAGCGCAACCAAACATATCTTTCGTCTTCTTTCTCAAAACGCACGCTCAGGTCAATGGTGCCACTTTCCGAGAACTTAATGGCATTGTTCATCAGGTTAATAAAAATCTGCTTCAGGCGTACAATATCCCCTTTCAAAAAACGCGGCACTTTTTCATCGATATCCTGACTCAGGTGCAAACCTTTGTCGCCGGCTTTGTATTGAAGCATGCGCACTACATCATTCACCAAATTATGCATATGGAAATCAATGAATTCGAGCTTAATCTGACCGGCTTCGATTTTTGAGAAATCCAGAATATCATTGATAATGGTCAAAAGGTTTTGCGCCGATATTTCAATAATACTGAACTGTTCTTTCTGTTCTTCGTCCAGTTTTGATTGTTTGAGGATATCGAGCATGCCCACAATCCCACTCATCGGGGTACGGATTTCGTGGCTCATGCTGGCAAGGAACATCGACTTTGCTTTGGTAGCTCGTTCGGCAGCTTCTTTGGCATCCCGCAATTCCTTTTCCACTTTTTTACGTTGCTCTATTTCATTTTCCAGTTCCTCATTTTTATCTGAAACTTCCACCAGTGCTTCTTCGAGCTGGCGTTCCACTTTTTTCCTGAGCTCCAGTTCGGCTTCCATTTCCATTGTTTGAAACCTGAGCTTCAAGTGTGTTCGCACACGAGCAATGAGTTCGGGACTGTCGAAAGGTTTGGTTACATAGTCCACGCCGCCCGCTTCAAAGCCTTTTACAATATCTTCGGAAGCTGTTTTGGCTGTAAGGAAAATCACCGGGATATCACGCAGTTGCGGATCCTTTTTCATAATACGGCAAAGCTCAAGACCATCTGTTTTTGGCATCATGATGTCGAGCAGCACCAAATCAAACGATTTTTCATGAAGCCATTTCATGGCATCCTCTGCGTTTTGCGCAAATTCGGCCAAGAAGCCTTCTGCGCGCAGCAAACCTCCAATAAGCTGGATGTTGCGGCTTACATCATCAACGATAAGAACTCTGGCGTCTGTTAATTCCATAAAACCCCCTATGTTTTGCTTTTCTTTGCTTCTCACAGACAAATATAGGTAAAATCATGATTCGCTCAGACTTGCAATGCGTTCAATTAAAACCGGGAAAGTATTTATTTTGAAGGAAAGTTTATCAATATCAAATTGATCGATGGCGTCCATCAGCTCATTTCCATATTGAGTCAGCAGCTCAATCCGGTATTTTTGTCCGGTTTCCAGGATTTTTTCGGCAAACAGCTGTGTACGTTCCATTGACTGCCGTTTCAAAATATCTTCCCAAAGCAGCATAATTTCTTTTTCCAGCCGGTCGAGCAGTTCGGGGAGTGCCTCTACCTGCCCCGGGCTAAGTTTATGCTGTTCGCTTTTTTGCTCCTTATTCGTTTTTTTATCGCTGTATTTCAAGAATTGGCACATCTGATGGAACATCTCCGAGCGGGATACCGGCTTTTTCAAATAGGCATCAAAGCCCGAATGTTCAATAGCTTCCAGCTCGCGGATCAGGACACTGGCAGTTAGGGCCACCACAGGGATATGCCGTGTGCTTTCATCATTTTTGAGCAATGCCGTTGCTTCATGGCCGTCCATTACCGGCATACGGATATCCATCAAAATCAAATCCGGGAAAAACTCCCGCGCCATAATCACGCCCTGCTGGCCGTTTTCTGCTTCAAGTATGGATATTTGCGTATCCTTAAATACCTCGCGTACCAAATCACGGTTGGGTTTTACATCATCCACAATTAATATTTTTGCCGGTTCAAAATCAATAGCACGGAAATTGAAACTGCCTTTGCTGCTGATGCTGAAATCGGTGATGCCAATCGCCACCGAAGGCATCACAATCCGAAAAACGGAGCCTTTGCCTTCGCTGCTTTCAAGCTGAATTTCGCCCTGCATCAATTTCACCAAACTCGATGAAATACTGAGTCCCAGACCTGTACCGCCATAACGGCGTGTGCTCTGCCCCTCCCTTTGGGTAAATTCCTTAAAAATCCGCTGCTGATCCTCCTTCGGTATGCCCACACCGGTATCTTCCACCTCGATCAGCAAATCGACACAACTGGCATCTTGCTTGTTTTCGGTATGTTGCACCTTTATTCCGATGTGGCCTTCTTCGGTAAATTTAACTGCATTGCCCACAAGGTTAAATAAAACCTGACGCAAACGGTTTTCATCCAAAATCAGGCTTTCGGGCAAGTCTTTGCTCACCGAAACAAAAAACTCCAGGTTTTTTTCCAGCACGCGCCCAAAAAACACCTGCCGCACTTCATTTACCAAGGCAAAAAGATTCACCGAATCAAGCTTCAACTCCAACCTGCCGGCATCAATACGGCTCAAATCGAGAATATCATTGATCAGGCTCAGCAAACTCTTTCCGGAGGATTTTATGGTTTGCAGGTAACTCTTTTGCTTGTTGTCCATGCCCATGTTTTCCAATAATTCGGTGAAACCGATAACCGCATTCATGGGCGTACGGATTTCGTGGCTCATATTGGCCAAAAACTCACTTTTTGCACGATTGGCCGCTTCTGCTTTTTCACGGGCAGCAACCAGCTCTTCCTCGGCCCTAATGCGTTCTGCCTGATCCAAAATCAAAGCAAACAGTATTTTTTTTCCATCATCGCTGCTATCAAAAATACTATAACAAATGTGCACAAAGTGGTTTCCTGCGGCCGTGGTCAGCTGGCGCTCAAGCCTTTGAAATTGCCCCCCTTCACCGGAATTATCTTCCAATGAAAGCAAAGCGGCTGCATCCTCTTTAATCAGGAAATCATGCCATGACAGGCAAGCTTGTGACGGATCGGAAATGGAAAAGAAATCGCGAAAGGCTTTGTTGCACATGATAAAATCGCCCTGAACCCATTTATAAAATACAGGAATGGCAAGCCTTCCAATCGACTTCTGCAAAAAGTCTTCCGCTTGATTTCCGTTTGCATGACCATTTGTCACACGACTGACAGGGCGGCCTAATACAGCGATGATGCTGCTTTTATCCCCATCCACCTCAATAAACCGCAGATGGAAATCATAATCCGCTCCCAAAAACTGCTTTTGAAAAGTCAAATCCTTGCGTTCAATAACATCACGATAAGCCTGCCGCCAAAATGAGCGGGTTTCATTGTCCAAGGCAGTAAAAAGGGCTGTTTCCCCTTTGCGGAGCAGAATTCGGGAGGCATTGGATACCCGCTGCTCCAGACCTTTATTAAAGGATAAAAAGTTGAAGTTCCCATCAAGGGTCCAGAATAAGCCTGCCTCATCAAAGGCCATGTTCACCAGGCTCAGATGAGCTTCTTTCATGCCGGCCTGCTCCTTTTGATTCGATTCGCTTAGCTGTGCGGCAGCCTTGTGCAACTTCCTATTGCGGTATAGCAGCAGAATTATTATTAAGGCCAATAATGCCACGATCAAAAAAAGCAAATCCGGGAATAGCTGAAAAAAGCATATGCGCATCCATGTGAATAAAAGCATAACAAACAGATTATCTAATAGTTAAAGAAAATTTGGCATCCTGTATCTGCAGTACCTTCTATAAAATTTTCTATCATTGCGTTCAAAAATACAGAATATTCAAACAATAAAATGAACGGCAGCAAAAAAACAAGACATTATGACATATATAGAAATCTGCATGTGTTTGGCATGTTTCTTGGCAACAAAAACGGCAATTAGCTGTTAGTTTAAAAATACTGAACTGATTTACCGAATAAATTAAGTATTTCGAATCATATAGAACAAAAAAAATGACTAAAATCTTCAAATTAAGCTCCTTCGTACTCATTGCTTTTTCAATGGCTTTGGCGTCATGTTCGAACGGAAGTGAAAAGGAAAAGCAAAAAGAATCGGCTGTTGCCTCTGTTGAAAAATCTGAAGTACAAAAAATCACCTTAGAGGAATTTACTGCGGATGTATGGGATTTTAAAAACAGTCCGGAAAGTTTTATCCTCAAAAATGATTTACCTGTAGTGGTTGATTTTTACGCTGATTGGTGCCGTCCATGTAAAATTACATCACCTATTTTAGATGAGTTATCCAAGGAATATGCAGGCAAAGTTCAGTTTTACAAGGTAAATACAGACGAACAACGCGAACTGGCATCTGCTTTTGGCATCAGGAGCATACCAAGTTTCCTTTGGGCACCAAAAGAGGGAAAACCGCAAATGACCTCAGGAATTGCTCAAACCGAAGAAGCTACTAAAGAGATGTTTCGGAAGCAGATTGATGAGTTTTTATTGAATAACACTAAATAAAATAATATGAATTTTTTAAAGTCGAACCTGCAGCTGTTTCTACTGATCCTTCTGGCCACCGGCATCAGCAGCGGTCTTATGGCACAGGAAAAAAAGTACACTAAAAACCTCAACAAACAGGAGTTTTTAGAAAAGGTATTTAATTACGAAAAAAACAAAGACACCTGGATTTTTGAAGGCGATTTGCCTGTTATTGTTGACTTTTATGCAGATTGGTGCGGCCCATGTAAAATGGTTGCCCCCATCCTGGAAGAGTTGGGACAGGAATATGAAGGCAAGATCAGGATTTACAAGGTCAATACCGACAAGGAGCGCGAACTTGCCTCCGTTTTTGGAATCCGTAGTATTCCTTCCGTCTTGTTTGTCCCAATGAAAGGCAAGCCGCAAATGACTTCGGGCGCTTTACCGAAAACCACTTTCAAGCAAGTAATTGATGATTTCCTGCTTGAAAAGAAGCCCGAATCAAAATAAATTAGTATCTTGAATTTTAATAAATTACACACATAATAAATTGTATTATAATGGAACATCTAACTAAAGAAACTTTTCAGCAGAAAGTGTTTAACTACGAACAAAATAAAGAATGGAAGTTTGAAGGAGACCTTCCCTGCATCATTGATTTTTATGCCGATTGGTGTGGCCCGTGCAAAATGGTAGCCCCAATTTTGGAAGAACTTTCGGAAGAATACAAAGGAAAAGTTAATATATACAAAGTAAATACTGAGCAGGAACAGGAACTCGCTGCTGCTTTCGGTATCAGAAGTATTCCCAGCATCCTTTTTTGCCCTGCCGATGGTCAGCCACAAATGGCCCAGGGCGCACTTCCAAAAGACAGCCTTATCCAGGCGATGAATGATGTTTTCTGGAAAAAAGACTAAAGCTTAGCGCATCAAAGCATGATTACAATACTAAACTGTATTGGAATCATACATTCATATTGCTAAAATCAGCCCTCTATTTTGGAGGGCTATTTTTTTGCCTGAAACACGCAAAATCTTAACCTAAAAACCGGCATCAAAAACGATAGCAGATTCATATTATAAAATTGCTGATGCTGCTTCCGGGCACTTAAATTTTTTTGTATATTTGAAAATCATCGGACGTGATACTCATTAGCATTAGCGAACAATAAGAAACTCAATCAACGAACTAACGAAAAACACACCAACATGTTTACACAAGCAGACACAAAGCAAATAAGAGAACGGGGCTCTGATTTACAGAACGTTGAGCAGCAAATCAACAACTTTATTAATGGATTTCCCTATGCCGGCCTTATTGCGGCGGCAACTCCTGCCAATGGGATCATCCGCTTAAAAGAGGACGAAATACAGTCTCTGGAAAATTATTATGAACAGGAAAGCAAAGTACTGCAAGTCGTTAAGTTTGTTCCTGCATCCGGAGCGGCATCGCGCATGTTTAAACTTTTGTTCGAATTTATGCAGGATTTTAATGCCACACATGGTGACCTGGAAAAACTCTTTACAGATCCTAAACTCAAACCGGTAAAAGAATTTTTCGATAAAATCCACGATTTTCCGTTCTTTGATGAACTGTCACTTGTAATGGAACGAGCAGGCTTGAACATCGAAGACCTGCTGCGCAGCAAAAACCTTGTGCCCGTCCTTGAATACCTGCTTTTGGACAAAGGACTGGGCTACGCCAAACTACCCAAAGGCTTGCTTCGTTTCCACGCTTACAAAAATGGCGATAAGCGTCTGAGCATTGAGGAGCATTTGGTGGAAGGCGCCGTTTATGCTGCTGACGCACAAGGCGATGTACGCATGCACTTTACAGTTTCCCCCGAACATCTCGAAAAATTCAAAGAGGCAATTGATGCAAAAAAAGGAGCATATGAAGAAAAATATCAGGTACGCTTCCACATCAGTTTCAGTGAGCAGAAAGCTTCCACCGATACCATTGCTGTAAACCCTGACAATTCGCCCTTCCGCGAAGAAGACGGCAGCCTTCTGTTCCGCCCGGGAGGACATGGTGCGCTCATCGAAAACCTCAACGACCTGAATGAACCACTTATCTTCATTAAAAATATTGACAATGTAGTGCCCGACAGCCTGAAAGCCGATACTTTCCGTTTTAAAAAAGTTATTGGTGGCGTACTGCTTAAAACAAAAGAAAAGGTGCACAATTATCTGAAAGAGTTGAAAAGCGGAACTCCTGAAGAAGCAAAGATCAATGAAATAGCCGAATATTGCGATAGCACATTATTCATGAAACTTGATGATGGTTTCAATAATTTATCATCCGAAGAAAAATGCAAACAGCTGATCAACAAACTTGACCGTCCGATTCGCGTGTGCGGCATGGTAAAAAATGAAGGCGAACCCGGCGGAGGCCCCTATCTCGTGAAAAACCTGAAAGGACACATCAGCCTGCAGATTATCGAATCGAGCCAAATGGACAGCAAAGATGAAGCCCAGATGGAATTGGTCAAAAACGCAACGCATTTCAATCCGGTGGATCTGGTATGCTATACCTATAATTACAATGGAGAAAAATTTGACCTGACCCAATACGTTGATCCTGCCACAGGCTTTATTTCAGAGAAATCAAAAGACGGAAAAGAGCTGAAAGCTCAAGAGCTGCCCGGTTTATGGAATGGCGCCATGGCACGCTGGATCACACTTTTTGTTGAAGTGCCGATTATCACATTTAATCCGGTGAAAACAATAAACGATTTATTGAGGAAAGAACATCAGGCAGGTTAACAAGCCCAAAATCCCTTTTATTTCCGGATTTTCCAATGGAGAATCCGGTTTTTTATATATCAAAAACGTCTCCATCTTCCACGAGCACACTTTCCGGAAATTCGGATTGCGCTTCTTTGATGAGCCAAGAGGCATCATCTTTATACCGGGCTGAAACATGCCCCAGCAACAATTTGCTGCAATGGCATGCCCCGGCCTGGCGTGCAGCCTGTCGTGATGTGGCATGCATTTTTTCAAAAGCCTGATCCTCAAGATGATCGGCAAAAGTTGCTTCGTGATACATTGTATCTACGAAACCGATTTGAGCACAAAGCCCTTCAAAGAAGCGAGTATCGCTGATATAGGCATAACTTGACAGCGTCTCCGGACCATAAGTGATGTCTTTATTGGCATAAAAACGTCCATCCCCTGCCCTGTAATCACTTCCTGCTTTGATAGCTTTTATTTCTTCGTAAGTAATATCCGGATGATTCCCGATAAAAGCCCGGGATATATTCCGCTCCTTGCATTTCTCGCGAAAAACAAATCCACAGGTTGGAATGCGGTGCTCCAGGGGGACACTCTCAACAGTCAAGACCGGACTTTCGAATATAATCTGAGGTTCCTTAAAATTATGTGCATGCAAAATCCATTCAAACGAAAGCACTGATCCTGCCACATCCAATTGAATCTGAATAATATCTCTGATTTCCTCCGGGGCAAAAATATGTAAAGGCTTCTTGCGCCCCATCAGGTGCATACTGAACATCAAGCCGATTAATCCAAAATAATGGTCACCATGCAAGTGGGATATAAAAACATGATCGATACGGCTCATT
Source organism: Bacteroidales bacterium (assembly GCA_963662905.2). GTDB lineage: Bacteria > Bacteroidota > Bacteroidia > Bacteroidales > WRLA01. The sequence goes on from CAXXFD010000002.1 coordinate 92,915, forward strand.
TTCAAGCCATTATCTTTTAAGCGAAATTGAGTCCCTTCGCCACAGTCGATCAAATAATTCCGCTGGTTGAGTTGCAGCACCTGGGCACTCAATCCCCGCTTTTCGGTAGGAATGGCCGCGCTGCTGCCCAAAATATAAATTTTAAATGCCATACACAAAAGTATTTAAAAAGTCACTACACGGCTTGAGTTACCACACATTTTACATCGGCGCACACTCTTTTACCAATACATAGCCTGTAACTTTGAAAAAGTGAATTCACATAAAAAAGCTTCTACAAGGAATTTCGTCGAAGAATGTCCGATTTGCATTGCAAACAGTTACTTACCTCCGGCAGCTATCCGAAAAAGCCAAACAAAGTGATTAAGCTTTGCTCCGGCAAGTAACCGGTTGCCGGAATCTGTTGGGACTCACTCTCCTTTTATAAATTGTTTGTTACCAAACCTTTGCAAAATAATTAATATCAAGAATTATAATTACCCACGAAATTCCTTACAAAACCTATAAAAATACAAAAGTGACCGTAATTTTCCTACATTTGTACAGCAAATATCACAAACACTCAAGCCGATAAGAGCATTAAAACAATGAATAACTATAAAATTTTTACAATGAAAAAATCAGCACTCTTTACATTCATGGGCAGTATGATCTTAGCCCTGATGCTGTCATCATGTTATAAGTCAGTAGAAAGCACTACTTTAGACGAAATCGACATGACACTTACTTATTACGACACAACATTCAATTACGACCAGTACAAAACATTTTATGTGCGCGACTCCGTAATTTTGCAATCAAATTACCTTAGCAAATTAGAAATAAAGCAATTTTATCAGGACGGCACATCCGACAAATTGAGGCAAATCATTATTGATAAATTTCAAAGCCTGGGCTACACTCTTGTAGCTTCAGACGAAGATTTTGATTTTGCGATAAATCCGCTCATCAGCCTGATGGAATATACCGGAGCAACCTATTATCCCGGATGGTGGTGGGGACCCGGTTACGGAGATTACTGGGGCTGGTACGGCGGCTATGACGGCTACTGGGGCAATAACTGGGGCTATTCCGACTGGGGCGACGGCTATTGGTATCCCTGGGGCTACTCCTACTACAATTATGAAACCGGAACCATGATGATGGAAATGATCGATGGAAATTCATTGCGCGAATACCGCCACTGGATGGACACCCACACGGCGCAACAAATTAAGGATGCCGATCCGGCAGATGTGCCCGCACTAAAATTTGAATGGCAATGTATGATTGAAGGTGTCCTTGGCAACGGAGCCGATTACAATACCGACCGAGCCGAACGTGGATTCAATGAAGCTTTTGAACAATCACCTTATCTGCAAAAATAATCCAACATAAACATTCACTAAAACAAACTGAACAATCATGAAAAAATATTATATCATCCTGATCAGTATCCTGTTCCTTTCGGTTTCAACATATGCACAGGACGAAGAATTTGCAGAAATAAAAGCTTCAACTTGGCTCGACGAATGGCTGATGAACATCAACTTTGGCGTGGGCATGCCCGCCGGCGACCTCAGCGATTTCCTCGATGGAGAAACCAGCTACCGCGATATGTCTATCGAACTCAAACGCGTAATTGGCGATCATTTTGCTGTTGGCGGACGACTCGGATGGGTTGGTTTTTACCAGAAATTCGACCGCACAACTTATGAATTTCCCGGAGGCGCTGTTACCTCCAGCGTTTTCAATTATATGTACGTCGTTCCTATTCAAGCTGTTGCAAACTATTTTCCACTTGCAGATGCTCCCGTGCAGCCTTATGTTGGCTTAGGATTTGGCGTATTTTCAAATACACGCAAAACCGATCTCGGCCTCTATGGCATTGACAATAACGACTGGCGCATGGGCATTACACCCGAAATTGGCGTTGTTGTGCCACTCGGTGATGCCGGATGGGGACTCGAAGCAAAGTATAGCTACAACTATATTTTTTATAATGAACTCGAATTTGACCAGCTATCCTATATGGATCTGAAAATTGGAATTGTAATTTCGTTCTAAAACATAATAAATGCTCGCATCAGCGGGCATTTTTTTTTAAAAACCTCAATCATGAAAAACTATTGTCTCCCACTGCTTCTTATCTTTTTGATGGCTTTTGCTTCTTGTAATAAATCCGAAGAATGCCAGCACATTACTGATTATTCCAAGCCTCAAAACTGGATAAACCTTCCCGATAGCAATACGAAAGCTGTTGATGTGTTTTATGTTTTTCCAACAATTTATACCAACCCGGATACTCTGCTGATGGACATAAACAATGAAAAAAACCGGAAGAAAGCCATTTCCGTAATGAACCAGCAGGCCAGTGTTTATAGTGAGTATGCAAACCTTTATGCCCCCATCTACCAGCAAATGTCTTTGGAAATACTAAGCCTGGACGCACAAACTTTTCAGGAGACATATAAAGTTACTCTAACCGATGTAATTGCCGCTTTCCGCTATTATCTGGAGCATTACAATCAGGGACGACCATTTATCATTGCGGGGCACAGTCAGGGTTCCGAGATCCTGCTGGACTTAATGAAAGAAGAGTTTAATAATGAAAAACTTCAAAACCAGCTTGTTGCTGCATATACAATAGGTTATACTTTTTCCAAAGATGATGCAGCCAAATACCCTTGGATGAAACCGGCTCAAAAAGCCGACGATCTGGGCGTAATCATTGTCTATAATACGCAATCGCCCGAAGCAACAGGCTCTCCGGTTTTGCGCGAAGGAGCACTTTGCATCAACCCTTTAAGCTGGACAACAGATACGACATTAGCTTCCGACAGCCTGAACCTCGGCGCCGCTTTTCTTGATGACAAAGGAAACATCACCAAAGAAATTCCGCATTTTACCGATGCCCGGGTGCGCGAAGATGGCGCTCTGATTGTATATAAACCCAATCCCGACGACTACTATACCGAAGGTGTTTCCGATTTTCCGTACGGCGTTTATCATGCGCACGATTACGAATTCTTTTATAACAACCTGAAAGAAAACGTAAAAACACGCATTGATGCTTATCTGAGCAAATAATTCCTGATTCTACTCATCGGATGACTTTGAGTCATCCGAACAGAAGAAAGTATGATCCATAAAAAAAACCTGATTCTACTCATCGGATGACTTGGAAACCTGAATCTACTCATCGGATAACTTGGAGTCATCCGATGAGTGAAGAGCAATGAACCACTTCATTTTTGCAAAGATCATTATAAAAATAAATTATGGTTTTCTACAAGCTTATAATTTTCTGAACAAAACGTTCATTTCCTGAGATTACAACAATATAATATAGACCTGCTTTTACAGATTTCATATCATCTCCTCTCCCATTCCAGAACAATTCAATGTTCTCGTTATATAAATTACCAGAATAAAGTTTCACAACCCTCTCACCAAGAAGATTATATATCGAAACTTCAAATATAGGTTGTTTCACGTTATGGATCTTTACTTTCAGTTTATCACTAAAAGGATTTGGCGATACAATCACCTCAACTGTATTATCCCTATTCAAAATCAAATTATTAGTCGAATCTGTATCAATAGAATCCTTCGGTGTAATTGTACTACAAGTCATAGAAGCCTCAATTGTATTTCCATATGCCCCCATATTTATCCGATTTCCATTTGGAACTGGTTCATTACTATAATTAAAAACACCACCTGCGTCAATACATGGACTACATTCAACATCCTGAAACCAGGAATTATTATGATATCGTCCCTGGGTGCTCTTTAGGTGAAGGTTATGATATTGTGGAGCATAGAATTTTGGATCCTCATCGATATTGCCAACTCCCCGAAAACCTCCCAAAACATCCGAATATTGTATTATTAAATCTACACCAGACCCTTTATACACCTCTTCATGTGACCCATCGCTCCATAAAATCGAATTAAATACTTGAACAAACATAGGATTACTCAAACACAACGATTGTCCTTGATATAACACATCGTTATTTGAAAAACTACAATTCTTAATATAAATATCTAATTCAGGTAGCAATGAACCACTGCTTTGCCCTGCACAACACAAAGCTCCGCCATAACCCGCCAAATTTTCAGAAAAGATACAATTCGTAATTTCAGCTTTTAAACCATGTCCCAAATATATCCCTCCTCCAAGTAATGAACTTTGAAAGTGTCCGTTTTCAATAAAAGCGCACCTATCAAACCTCACGGTTTCCTGAATATTATTCGTACAGTTTGTCCCTCCGGCTATCCATGCTGCATTATCGTAATTATTATAGAACTTACAGTTAAAGACATCTAAATAACCTGTTTCTCCACATATTCCTCCTATACGGTGTATACCAGGATTAATGTTATCCTGAACTATACAATTTTTCAGATATAACAGGCTATTAGAAACGGGCATATTAATAGCTGAACAGTAACTGCTTAACCCTGTACCATCAGTTTTTTCAATAGTGAATCCATCAACAATACTTGGAACATTTATACACATTACTCTTAATAGAAAATAGCAATCCAAAGAATTAGAAAGTTCCCCGCTGAGAATTGTTGGATATAAATCCCAATCACGATCCTTTCTGGATGTTTCCGTACCGTTAAACCCTCCGTAAAGGGAAAAGCCTTCTCCAATCTCAAAGGCACGAGAGCGGTTATTTCTAGGCATATCAATTTCCACACCATTTTTATCTTGCAACGAACGGATTTCTTCAGATGGATAATATGTACCTTTCGCCACCCAGATTTCATTGTCTGGTCCAGCTAAATCTAAAGCGTCCTGCAGTTCTGTAAAGGCTGTAGCCCAGCTTTTGCCATCTTCATTGCCTGTATTGGACGAATCCACATAAATAACTTCAAAGCTGTAGTCCATAGACTCATCTGCCCCCATATCAACTGATGATCCACTCACCCGAACCTCACCATCAATATCATAGGCACCTAATCCGGAATAATTCGAGTTTCCGGAATTGATACATGGTGACACCCTGCTCAAATGATAATCACCTTGCAATAATAATGGGTTACTAAAAATGTTATTGGTTCCTTGACCACTATAACCATTAGGGATACACGAGTAATTAACAATAACAGAACCCCCAATTTCATCAGAAAATGTATTATCATTATAAATAACTGAATTCCTTATATTACATATTGAAGCTCCTTCAAAAGTTAAAACGGCATCTTGATTAGTTGACGTACAAGAATTGTCAACAAATGACGAATTCAATATAAAAGCATTTACATTGCTATTATTTTTGAAATCAATTATTAGCACACCTCCATTATGGCTTGAATTCTGATAAAAAATTGAATTCTTTATCTCAACCGAATTTTGAGGATTATAGATGGCTATTGCTCCAGGTTGAGTAGATGTATTTTTCTTTTTAACGCCCCGACCATGGTTATTAATAAATATGCACCTATCAAAAGATATATCTTCGGAGCCATGAAACAATGCTCCTCCTGTATAATTTCCTGAATTATTTATAAAGTCACAACCAATAAAAACAATATCATCAGAGTCAGAAAATATTGTTGATTCTGAAGAATTATCTTCAAAAATACATTCTGTAAAAACCAAATTTATATTACTTTCTGATAAAACCGTAGCTGTTTGTTGTTGTGAAATATAATTGCTCCTCATAAAGCTTAACCCACAGATATCAATATCTAAACTGCTACCAATTTGAAATAGAATTAGTGAGTTGTCATTTCCATCAATTACAACTGGATATATTTCATAATCTTTCTGATAGAAAGCAGTTATTCCATTTGACGGACTAAACCCTCCATAAATAGAAACATCTGTTAAATTTCTAAACTTAAAGCACTCATTTTGATTCCCTTGTTGAATTGTAGGGTCAAAATGAGATTGATCTGGCCTATAGGCACCTTCCGCAATCCAAATCTGATCCCCTGACTCAAGTACTAACAGGGCATCCTGAAGATATTCAAACGCAAGATACCAGTTTCCACCAGTCTGATAGGTTGGGCTGGCTGGAGTGTTACAATCAACATAAATTGTTTTTGAGCTAAGGTCAAATGTAAATAGAAGTACAAATAGCAAGAATAAAAAAGTATTCCTTGCAATAATTTTCCTCTTCATAATCTTTGTTTATTTTGGTTAATAAATTATTATTTTTTACTTCCTACAAATTTAATAATTAGTAACTAATCAGTGTCAGAAAAAAATCAATCCTTATTAACAATTTTCGCTGTGGCTTGTGAATAACTTTCTGGGATTGATGCGTTTAAAGGCTCTGTGATTTTGCTGTTTGTTTGTTCTTGGGTGTTCAGGTTTAAATATTGGATTCTCCTTGGGGTATTTTTCAAAAATCATTGGCTATTCACAAGTTGCTGTTTTCTGTGTTCGTAACTAAACCGCTGGTAATTTGACTTTTGCCTCTAACCTACACTACTTTTGAAAGAAAAAAGTTTTGGACAAAGATTTCATTATACAAGAGCTTTTCAAAAGGATTGGCCAGCTTGAAAGAAGACTGGAAGCCCTTGAGTTGGAAAACAAAAAACTCAAAGAAAAGCTTGCCAAATACCAAACACCAAAAAACAGCAACAACAGCTCAATACCTCCCTCCCAAGATCAGAACCGCCCTAAGCGCAGGAGTTTGAGGGAAAAGACAGGGCGTAAGCCAGGCGGACAGGCAGGGCGGAAAGGGAACACACTTAAGATGGCCGAAGTGCCTGACACTATTGAGAAGCACATCCCCTCATATTGCAAGTGTTGCGGGAAAGACCTTGCTTCTTTGCCCGTACAATTAGCCGGCAAACGCCAGGTATTTGATATTCCCGAGATAAAGTTACATGTCACAGAACACCGGGTATATAAAAAGGTTTGCAGTTGTGGCCATGAAACCAGGTGTGATTATCCATCTCAGGCCAATGCCCCGGTAAGCTATGGGAACAACATTGAAAGTTTGATCGGGTATTTCCATACCAGGCAGTACCTGCCCTTTTTGCGTATGAAAGAACTTTTCAGGGATGTTTTCCATATTCCCATAAGCGAAGGGGGCATCCATTATTTGCTCAATAAACTAAAGCGCAAGGCCCAACCAGCCTATGACCTAATAAAGCAAAAGTTGCTTTCGGGAGGATATTGCCTTTCTGTAGGAAGTGATGAGACAGGAGTTAAGGTTGATGGCAATAAGCACTGGGCATGGACATGGCAAAACCAAGAGGCTACATTCATTGCCATCACTGACAACAGGGCACAGAGGAGCATTGACAATACATTTAAAGATGGGTTTAAAAACTCTGTGTTGGTGCATGATTGCTGGAAGAGCCATTTTAATACTGCTGCGCTGTCGCACCAGATTTGTATGGCACATCTTTTACGTGACCTGAATTACTTGTCAGAAAGGTATGGGCATAAATGGAGCAGGATATGCAAACGGCTGTTTCAAACGGCACTGGATTTGAAGAAAAAAATGGACAATGCGGGTTGCTACGTACATAGCCCAAAGAGAACCGCAATTGAAAACAGGCTGAACAGTTTACTGAAAGCAGAACTGCCGGAAAAACACAACGAATTGCTTGCATTCAAAAAAAGGCTAGTCAAATACAGGGACTATATCTTCACCTTCTTATATCACCCAGAAGTCCCGCCAGACAATAATGCTTCTGAAAGGGCAATCCGAAACATAAAAGTTAAACAGAAAGTTTCAGGTCAATTCAGATCGACCGATGGAGCGGATGCCTTTGCTGTTTTGAGATCAGTTGCTGACACAATTATCAAGAATGGACAGAGTGTTGTGCCTGCCTTGGGAACTATCGCTAATTTGCAGACTGATTAGTAACAATAATTAATTTGATTCTAACTACATGACAAAATTTCAAAGCACAACCGTATTGATTTTAAATCATTGACATTAAGAGCTTTGGCTAAGTAATCCATCCCATATCTAAAAAAGCTTACGGATTTATAGCCATGATTTTTTATTTTGATAGGTTTCAATTCGTTGAGGTACAACCCGAGTTTATAGCACCATGCATAGGATAGAATTACCAGGGCAAACAGCTTCTGGATACGCTCCCTATCCTTTAGGTGTGTATCTTCAAGGTTATATCCGGTTTTCTTAAGTGCCCTAAATGCAGATTCAATTGCCCATCGTTCTTTGTAGAAAGCTATTGCTTGGTCTGACTGCGAAAAAGAAGCTATAATCATCAATTCAGGCTTTCCCGTTTTGTCTTTGACCTTTGATGCCGACAGGTAACAATATTCTTCTTTGATTATCACAATTTTATGATAATGCATTACCTCATTGAGCTTTAACTGGCTAAAGAGCCAGCTTGCTTTAATGTCTTTGTTTTTTCCCGGAACACTAATCCGGGTATTGTTGCGTATGCGGATATAGTATTGGATATTATTGAGGTTCAACCATTTAAACCATCTTTGCCCTATGAATTCCCTGTCGGCTAAAAGGGACTCAATTTTAGATTCCCCAAATAGGTTAATGAAGTCCTGCATAATTTCGATGCGCTGTGCTGTGCTGGAATTGCCAGCTTTAGGCAGGACTTTGAAAATCAGAGGAAAGGCAAGCCTATTGTAATTTACGGCAAGTACCAGGATATTGATGTGCAAGCTGCCAAATTTCCAGTCAGTGCGATCCATTGACAACTGATAAGGAGGTTTAGCAGGCAGCAATGAAATAATGACCCTGGCAATCAAGCTGTAATCCAAATTATATTTGGCCATGAAGCGCTGTATCCTTCGCAGGGATGAATCGGTAGCAGCTTTGCTGTCGAATACTTTTGCAAGCTTATTGAAGTTCACTGATGCGGCCTGGTTTAAGGCCAAAATAAATAGGCTGATGAAATTGACCCTTGCTTTATTGATTTTGTTTTCAAAAGCCTTTGATAAAATTTGGGATAAATTGCTAACTTTACTGTCAAATCTGGCATTCATGTTCATATGCATTATTTGTGGTGAATTTTTGCATACTATACTGAATGCCAGTATTTTAACCAAATTTTTTAGCTAAATCTTATCAATTAGTTATTAACATAATTTATTGAATTTTAGACAATTAAGATTTTTGTCATGTAGTAAGAATTTGATTATAATATTTCATTCTGTCAACAAAAATTTATTTAGGTCACTATAAATCAGAATTCCCCACTCAACTCCAACCATTTTATTCCTATATTTGTCTGCTAACAGACGATTTTAGGGAAAAGGCTTTATTGTGGGTAAAATGGAATGGCATGAAACGTTTTTTATACTTCTTACTTATTTTTATAATTACCAGCTTCTGCTTAGATGCACATGCACAACGTGATACCGAATTCTGGTTTGCTGCTCCGGATAATTCTCCAATGAACCATGGTTCCGATGGTTTTAGGGATCACCCACTTTTGGTGCGTATCACCTCTTTTGATGCCAATGCCAAAGTTACCCTTAGCCAGCCGGCCAATTCAAATTTTGAACCCATTATTGTAGACATTCCGCCCAATGGCACTGAAACTTTAACACTGGCCAATTCTCAGCCAGAACTTGAGGGCATTGAATGCAAATTTGTAGGAGGGGGAATCTCGCCTTATGGCTTTCGTTTGTCATCTACTGCCCCGGTTACCGCATATTTTGAAAACAGCAGCGGAGCCAATCCGGATATTTACTCTCTAAAGGGCAGAAATGCATTGGGTATGGAATTTGTTATCCCTGCACAAAACACTTTTGATCAAATGACAACCTGGAATTGGAATGTTGTGCCCAATACCTTTCTCATTGTTGCCACCAAAGATGATACAGAAGTATTGATTACCCCTTCCAACGATTTAAAAGGTGAACATCCGGCAGGAGTTGAGTTTTCTGTTATTCTACAGAAAGGCGAAGTATTTGTAGCAGAAGCTACAGGGCTTTTGGCTTCAAACCACCTTTATGGAAGTTTTGTTAGTTCCAACAAAGATATTGTCATCATGGTTAATGATGATTCTGTTAACCCACCTGCTGGTCCCGATTTAATGGGCGATCAAACTATTCCTAATGAAATGTTAGGTCAACTTTATATTGTCACCAAAGGATTTCTTAGCACAGATTATGTTTATGTTTTTGGTACGGTTGATGGCACCAAACTATACCGAAACGGTGATCCTACGCCTATTGCAGGATTGGATAAAGGCGGCCTCCATAGGATCAGCCTGACGGATTACAGCACTTATCTTGAAAGCGACTACCCGGTACTGGTTTATCATATGACAGGTTGGGGTCAGTTGGGAGGTGCCGTTATACCTCCAATCGAATGTACAGGTTCAAATATCATTGCATTTACCCGCTCTGAAGATTCAGGTGCTGATTTTGGGATAATCGTATTTACACAAGAAGGCAATGAAGGAAATTTCACCATAGACGGTAATGCCGATTTATTAAAGGCCAGTGATTTTCAGAATGTACCAGGTACAGGAGGTGGATGGAAAGCAGCAAATAAAATGCTGAACAGTATTACCTCCAATGCTCCCCACATTATTGAAAACTCCACGGGGTTATTTCACCTGGGAACCATCACCGGAGCTGGAAATTCATGCCGTTATGGTTTTTTCTCCAATTTTGCAACACTCAACCTAGGCCCAGACCAAACCTACTGCAAAGGCGATTCTGTTGTTTTGGATGCCGGTCCGGGACAGGATTCCTACGCCTGGTTCGATTATGATTTCCCTCTGGATACCATAAGTACCGAACAAGCCATAAAAGTGGGTGATACCGGCAAATATTTCTGCTGTGCCACCTATGAAATGTGCACGCCATCCGACACCATACATCTGGCATGGTATCCTGTGCCCCAACCTGATTTGGGCAATGATACTACCGTTTGCCCCAACATTCCGGTCCTGTTCTATCCCGGCGATTTTGCAGCATACAACTGGTTTGATGGCAGCACAGATACAGCCTATGAAAGCTTTCTGCCGCAAACCATATGGGTTGAGGTATTTGATGCAAACGGCTGCCATAAAATTGATTCCGTGGAGATGTTCAATTATCCAACACCACCTCCCATCCCTATCTACCACGACTAACAACTAATTTATTCCTATATTTGTCTCATTAGGACGAAAAAAGAAAACAGCCCTGTTGTGGGCTAAAAGGAATGGCATGAAAGGCATTTTTAAATTATTATTTTCTATAAGCATCGCTGCGCTTAGCTTTAATGCAAACGCCCAGCGCGATACGGAATTTTGGTTTGCAGTGCCGGATAATTCCGACATAACATATGGATTTACGAATAATTTTCGTGACCACCCGCTTGTAATCCGCTTATCAGCATTTATGGATGATGCCAAAGTAACCTTAAGCCAGCCTGCCAACCCTGCCTTTGAACCCATTATTGTTATTGTACCTGCCGGCACTACTTATCCCATTGAACTGGCCGGAAGTCAGGCAGATCTCAGTGGAATCGAATGCCGGCCGCCAGGAGAAATTGTCCCTTACGGGTTTCGTATTTCCTCTACAGAGGTCATAACTGCCATTTTTGAGAACAACAGCGCTTATAATCCTGATATATACACCCTTAAAGGAAGAAATGCTTTGGGTTTCAATTTCGTGATACCTGCACAAAATGAATATAATCAGGTCATGAGTTCCAATGCAGTGCCCAATACATTTTTGGTCGTTGCATCAAATGATGATACACAAGTGGCCATTGTACCGGCAAAAAACCTGAGCGGAGGCTATCCGGCCGGCGATACGATACATCTTACCCTGCAAAAAGGCGAAGTATTTGTAGCGCAAGCTACCGGTGGCAATGCCAACAACCATTTAGGAGGTAGTTTTGTGATGGCCAATAAAGAAGTTGTTGTAATGGTTGCAGACGACACCATGCAACCCTCTTTCAGCTCAGGCCCTGATCTTGCTGCTGATCAGAGTATTCCTAATGAAATGCTCGGACAAAACTACATTATTGCGAAAGGCTATGTCCCTAATGATGATGGTGGTGATGAAGTGTACATTTTTGCATCAGATGACAATACCAAAATATTCCGCGATGGAAATCCCGCCCCAATTGCCACAATAAACAAAGGGGAAGTGCACAATATCAACCTGACCAATAATAGCACCTACATCGAATCCGACAAACCTGTTTTGGTATATCACATCTCCGGATTTAACCAGCCCGGTGCAGCGGTAATACCTCCCATAGAATGTACGGGATCCAGTATTATTGCTTTTACTCGCCCATCCAGTGACGCCTTCCATATTATGACGTTTACCCAAACGGGCAATGAAGGCAGTTATATAGTTGACGGAAGCACAACAATGCTTACATCTACTGATTTTGAAGATGTACCCGGTACAAATGGGGGTTGGAAAGTTGCACGGAAAAACCTGACCAACCAGATTCCTTCGGGTACAGGCGTTATTATGGAAAACACAAGTGGTTTGTTCCATCTTGGTATCATCAACGGCAACTCTACTTCCTACCGCTATGGCTTTTTCTCCAATTTTGCCAGTCTCAACCTCGGACCCGACCAAACCTACTGCAAAGGCGATTCCGTTGTTTTGGATGCCGGCCCCGGTCAGGATTCCTACGCATGGTTCGATTATGATTTCCCTCTGGATACCATAAGTACCGAACAAGCCATAAAAGTGGGTGATACCGGAAAATATTTCTGCTGCGCTACCTATGAAATGTGTACACCATCCGACACCATTCATCTGGCCTGGCATCCTGTTCCCCAACCTGATTTAGGTAACGACACCATCGTTTGCCCGGAAATTCCGGTAACTTTTGACCCGGGAAGCTTTGCAGGATATAGCTGGTTTGACGGAAGCAGCAACCCTACTTTTATAAGCGATACCGCACGCATCATCTGGGTGGAAGTTTTCGACAATAACGGCTGCCATAAAATTGATTCCGTGGAAATGTTCAATTTTCCGAAACCGCCGCCAATTCCTGTTTATCATGATTAAACCATTTTTATCGTATTTTTGTCTGTTGTCATGAAAGGGTACTGAAACGAATTAATGCTCACTAAAATGCTTCAAATGCCACCTTATCGTCTTACCATTATAATTACTGCACTCGTATTTATTGTTTTTACTGAAATCCATGCACAAAACGATACCGAATTTTGGTTTGCCGCACCGGACAATGTGCATCAGCCGTCTGCAAGCAATATCAGGGACGAACCCCTAAAATTCCGCTTCACCTCTTTTAATCAGAATGCCAATATCACGATTAGCCAACCGGCCAACCCCTCTTTTACGCCCATAAACCTAACCGTAACAGCAAATAATACGATTACGCAGGACATGACATCTTTAAAGAATGTCCTGGAATGTCAACCGGCCAATACCATTGTTAATTATGGTTTACAGATACAATCATCCAGTCCGATTACTGCCTATTTTGAAAACACCAGCCCTTCAAACCCGGATATTTATACACTTAAAGGTAGAAATGCCATTGGACAGTCGTTCATTATCCCAAGCCAATTGGATTTTATACAGGAATACAGTTCCAGCGTTCCCAATTCATTTTACGTAATAGCTACCAAAGATAACACACAGGTACAAATTATTCCCAAAAAAGCGATTGTAGGCCACAATGCCGGCCAGATGTTTACCGTAACATTAAATGCAGGGCAGGTTTATGTTGCCACAGCTATTGGTCGTACTGCCGCCGATCACCTGGGAGGATCTCAGGTATCTTCAAATAAAGACATTGCCATTGTTGTTAATGATGATTCAGCAGATCCTTATGCTCCTGATTTAATGGCCGACCAGACCATCCCCAACAACCGCCTGGGTGAAAATTATATTATTGTTCAGGGAAATATGGGCGAAGGAGGCTCTACTGTGCGCGACAGGGTTTATATTTTTGGCTCTGAAAATAATACTTTAGTTTATCGAGATGGAAATGCGGCTCCTGTTGCCAATATACACAAAGGAACAAGCTACTCTTTTGAATTTTTATCAAGCCAGGAAAGCACCTTCATTGAAAGTAATAAACCCGTCTTGGTCTATCACATGTCCGGTTTTAATGGCCAGCCGGGAGCGGCTGTTTTGCCTCCAATTGAATGTACGGGTTCAGATATTGTTGCCTTTACACGTTCTGAAGTTGACGACTTTTACTTGATGGTCATTACACAGGATGGCAATGAAGATGATTTTATTCTCAGAGGCTCTACTAATTTACTAAAAGCTTCTGATTTTCATGATGTGCCCGGAACAGGAGGCGACTGGAAAGCCGCAAAAAAGCAATATACTACAGGACAAATCCCCGTTGGTGTGGCCTCCGTAATCGAAAATACCTCCGGACTTTTCCACCTGGGTATAATTAACGGAAATACAAGCCGGTTTTGCCGCTATGGCTTTTTCTCCAATTTTGCCAGCCTGAACCTGGGGCCGGATATTGATTATTGCAAAGGCGATACCGTAACCCTGGATGCCGGACCGGACATGGACACATACCGCTGGTATGATAATGATGCACCAACTACGATTATCAGCACAGACCAAGCCATAGATGTGTGGGATACAGGAACTTACTTTTGCGTGGTCACCTACGAAATGTGTATGCCTTCTGATACGATCCACTTAGGATGGCGTGCCGATCCTACGCCCAATTTGGGCCCGGATACAGCTGCCTGCCGCGAAGATGTGGTTACCTTTAGTCCGGGCACGTACAATTCATATTTATGGTTCAACGGAAGCACCAATGCCACCTACGACAGTCCAACTTCAGAAACAATCTGGGTAAAAGTATGGGATGATTATGGCTGCAGAAATTCAGATACAGTGGTGCGCACTACGCTTGCTTATCCCCCTCCTACTACGATTTATCATGATTAAGGGTTAATGGTTAATGGGGAGTTAGCTCTAATATTTTTTGTAAAACCTCAAGATAACGTGACAACTGAGAACGGACAACGCGCGAAGCGCATCAATGGTTAATGGTTAATGGGGAGTTGGCTCTATTACTTTTTCATAAATATTTCCGCAGTGCTGCCGCTGGATTTCCCTTCCTCCATAAAGCTGCGGAGCAGCGATAATATTTGTAAAAACAGCATCAAAAACAGAAATCCAGCTACAGAGTAGCGGTAACCTTAAAACGCATTAGTTATTTGTGTTTAAAAAGACAAAAGGATAAAGACAAAAGAACCAGGTAGTTGCCGTATCAAACAAAGATTAACATGTAACAACGGACAACGCGCGAAGTGGTTGACAAGTTACGCAGCACATTTATTGCAAATGGTTTATTTAAAAATATTTACCTGGATTTCCCTTCCTCCATAAAGCTGCGGAGCAGCGATAATATTTGTAAAAACAGCATCAAAAACAGAAATCCAGCTACAGAGTAGCGGTAACCTTAAAACGCATTAGTTATTTGTGTTTAAAAAGACAAAAGGATAAAGACAAAAGAACCAGGTAGTTGCCGTATCAAACAAAGATTAACATGTAACAACGGACAACGCGCGAAGTGGTTGACAAGTTACGCAGCACATTTATTGCAAATGGTTTATTTAAAAATATTTACCTGGATTTCCCTTCCTCCATAAAGCTGCGGAGCAGCGATAATATTTATAAAAACAGCATCAAAAACAGAAATCCAGCTACAGAGTAGCGGTGATCAAACTACTGTGCCCGGTATTTATGGAGAGAAAGACAAAAGGATAAAGGCAAAAGTACCAAGTAGTTGCTGTTTCAGAAAAGAGATTTCCATGCGAAAATGCGGTGATCGAAGGCAATTAAGCAGGCATCATCTCCTGATTCACAGAATTTCTGCACGAACAGCATCCCTCTGCGCCTCCGCGTCTCTGCGGTAAAAGAAAAACGATCCAGCTAAGCCAAAAATCTGCAGCCTTTGCATTCATCCTCTCCCGAACCACCAACATTTACTACCTTTGTCTGTAAGAAAAACCACTTATGAACATACACTTCATCGCTATTGGGGGCAGTGCCATGCACAATCTGGCGATTGCCCTGAAACTCAAAGGCTGGAACATCACCGGCTCCGACGACGAAATTTTTGAACCCTCAAAAAGCCGCTTGCAAAAACACGGCATCCTGCCTGAAAAAACCGGCTGGAACCCGGAAAAAATTACCAACAAACTGGATGCGGTCATCCTCGGCATGCACGCCCGCGAAAACAATCCGGAGCTTTTACGCGCCAAAGAACTGGGCATCAAGATATTTTCTTATCCGGAATATCTCTATGAACATGCGAAAAACAAAAAACGCATCGTCATCGGCGGTAGCCACGGAAAAACGACCATCACTGCAATGGTAATGCATGTTTTACAGCAAAAAAGAATGGATTTCGATTTTATGGTCGGAGCCAAACTGGAAGGTTTTGATGTAATGGTCCGACTCACCGAAAATGCGCCCATCATGCTTTTTGAAGGCGACGAATACCTTACTTCGCCCATCGACCGGCGCCCCAAATTCCACCTCTATCATCCGCATGTGGCGGTAATCAGCGGTATTGCGTGGGATCATATCAATGTTTTTCCCACTTTCGATAATTATGTGGAACAGTTCCGCATCTTCACTCGACTTATTGAAAAAAACGGCTGCCTGATCTACCCGGACAATGACCCGGAAATTGTGAAAGTAGCCCGGGAAGCACCGGAGCATCTCAAAAAAATCTGCTACAGCCTGCCCTCCTACCGAATTGAAGATGGCCATACTTTTGTGCATGTAGATGGTCAGGAGTTCAAACTTCAGGTGTTCGGCAAACATAATCTACTTAATATCA
Source organism: Bacteroidales bacterium (assembly GCA_963662905.2). Taxonomy (GTDB): domain Bacteria; phylum Bacteroidota; class Bacteroidia; order Bacteroidales; family WRLA01. Next base: position 109,639 of record CAXXFD010000002.1, read on the forward strand.
ATGCAGCTTGTAATGTTTGCAACGAACTTGGCATCAGCACTAAAGATTTTTTCGAAGCCATTCAAAGCTTTGCCGGAGCAGCCAACCGCTTGGAAAAGATCGCTGAGCAAGATTCCAGAACCGTTTTTAAGGATTTCGCACATTCGCCATCAAAGCTGGAAGCCACGCTCAAGGCTGTACGCGAGCAATATGCTGAACGAAAGCTGATTGCCTGCATGGAGCTTCATACCTTCAGCAGTTTGAGCAAGGGATTCCTCAGCCACTACAAAAATTGCATGAAAGCTGCGGATGTTGCTGTGGCCTATTATAACCCGCATGCTTTGGAGCACAAAAAACTTCCGGCAATTTCGGATGATGATGTGCGCGAAGGCTTTGATCAGGACAATCTGCATGTTTTCCATGATTCTGATCAAATGCAGGCGTTCGTGCGTGAGCATTTTGGCGATAAATCTGTTCTATTGCTGATGAGCAGTGGAAATTTCAATGGCATGGACTTGAAAGAATTTGCTCAGGAAATTATTTTACAAACCCCATAAAACAAACACAATGACAAAAAATTCCTTTTTCAGGATCAGCCTGTTGGTGCTTCTGGCCATTCCTCTACTGCTTTCAGCACAGGAAAAGAAGCTTAAAAAAACTTTAAAAGAACTCGATAAATACTACGAAAAAGCGCTCAGCGACTGGGAAGTTCCCGGTATGGCGGTGGCCATCGTAAAGGACGATTCTGTGGTTTTTGCAGAAGGATACGGATTACTGGACATCAATGGAACAGAGGAAGTTGACGCCAACTCAATGTTTGCTATTGCCTCTAACACAAAAGCTTATACATCTGCCGCATTGGCTTTGCTTGTAGATGAAGGCAAAATCAACTGGGACGACCGCGTGCAGGAATACATTCCCTGGTTCCAGCTTTACGATCCCTATGTGAGTGCAAATATGACTATTCGCGACCTGCTTACACATCGCAGCGGCCTAAAGACTTTTGCCGGAGACCTTTTGTGGTATGGCAGCGATTACGATCGTGATGAAGTCATCCGCAGAGCGAGATTCCTGGAGCCCACCTATGATTTCCGTACAAAATTTGGTTATAGCAACATCATGTACCTTACAGCCGGCCAGATTGTTGAAGCCGTTACCGACACCACCTGGGACGATTTCCTGCACTATCGCATCTTTGAACCACTGGGCATGGAGCGCACCATCACCACAACCAATGAGCTGGGAAATTTCACAAATGTCGCCCAGCCACATACTGAATTTGAGGATGAAACCATCACCATCCCCTACCTGAACTGGGACAATATAGCACCGGCAGGTTCCATTATTTCATCTGTAAATGATGTTGCCCAATGGATTCGTTTGCAGCTCAATAATGGCGTTTATAAAAATGATACAATTTTCAGCAAAAAAGTACAGCGCGAAATGTGGTCGCCGGTTACTACATTGCCTATCAGTGCCGGTGCAGAGAGGCTCTGGCCATCCACGCACCTCAAAGGCTATGCACTGGGCTGGCAGGTATATGATTACCTTGGTAAAAAAATCGTGACACACAATGGTGGATATGACGGCATGATTTCACAAACCGTACTCATCCCGGAGCTTAATATGGGTTTTGTCATCCTCACGAATAAAAATGCATCACTCTATTATCCTTTGCAATACAAAACCATGGACATGCTGATTGGCGGCAATGATACAGACTGGAGCGAAATGTTCCTGAAATGGCAGAAAGGTAGTGAGGAAGAAGAAAAAGCTCAGGATGAAGAAGCAATCCCGGCCAGCCTGCCGCTCGAAGACTATTGCGGAACCTATGGCGGCGCTATTTATGGTGATGCCGAAGTAAGCATGAAAGACGGCAAACTCTTTATTGACCTTCTGCCTACCAAAGGTTTTGAATCTACACTGGAACACCTCAATTGCAATGCATTTGGCATCCGTATGGAAGGTTATCCATCATTGCCCGGAGGGACAGTAAATTTCCTGATCAATGAAAAAGGTGAACCCACCGAACTGATCATTGATATTCCCAATCCCGATTTTGATTTCGGGGAGCTGGAATTTAAAAAGAAAATGTAGCAGTAAATCTCTGGTATAAATAGGCACGATAAAGCGGATAAATTTCTGTTTTATCGTGCTTTTTGTTTTCGCAGCAAATGAAATAGCAACTGAACCCAAATCAGTTAACCGCATCGGCAGAAGGCTCGATTCCCGAATAATCAAGCTGCTTTGTATTATCCAATCAGCATAGCGCATTTTTTTCGTATTTACATCTGTATTTTTTGTATTTTTGATGATACCGGAATGCACCAACATCAGTCAATCTGTAATTGCCTTAAACCTATGACCGATGGACACAGATAAGATATTTACTGAAAGCACACATTCTCAATCAACAGAAAACGCTGATGCAGCACATTTTGTCGTTTTAAATGATCCCAAAACCGGCAACTTCAAAATAATTCCTCAGAACGGAAAAACCACTGATTTTGATGATCAGATTACGCCTGACAAAAAAGAATGGAAAAGATTAAAAGATGGTATCAAAGAACTCGAAGAATTTAATGAAAGTACCGTTCGGCTTCAAGATGATCTTTATTTAATTGAAAATCAAGACAATGGAAACTACCTGCTCACAGAAATAAAAACCGGAAACAATATTACAGGCGAAAAAAGAACAGGAAACAATAAAAATCTCACAATTAGCTTTGAGGCAGCTTCTGACGGTCTGTGGTTTCTCGATTTCTTAAATAATGATGTACTTTACAGTGATGAGTACTACAAAATGCTGGGCTATGAGGTCGGTGAATTTGACGCCACATTCGACAGCTGGGCAAACCTGATCCATCCGGATGACAAAAAGAAAGCGCTGGATATTGCCGACCAATGGATCAAAAAACGCACATCACATTATGAAAACACCTTCCGCCTCAGGCGAAAAGACGGCACTTACAGCTGGATTCGATCCATTGGTATTGTTGCAGAGCGAAACAATCATGGAGAAATTATCCGGATAATTGGGCGTCATAAAGATATTTCCGAAGAAAAAAGACAAGAAGGAGAAAGAAAACAGTACATTGAATTATTTGATAATCAACCTATTGCATTATGGCAGGAAGACTTTTCAGAAGTTTGGAAATTTACTGAAGGCGCAAAAAAAACAGGCAAAAATCTAAGTTTAGAAATCCTGAAAAATGACGTCAATCTTCTTAATGAGCTTTCTTCCAAAGTAAAAATCATAAGATGCAATAAAGAAGCATATCAACAAATCGATAGAAATTCCAAAAACGAAAACCTGGCAAACCTTTTGGCCCCGGAAGTATTGCCGGTTTTTGCCGGTCAGGTAATGGCGATTTTTGAAGGCAAAACACAAAGCCACTTTGAATACAGCTGCACAACAGATGAAACCAACAGATCCTTTATTCTTCACTGGAGGGCAGAACCCGGTTTTGAAAATGATTATTCGCGTGTTATTGTATCTGTTACAGAAGTTACCGAGCTAAACGAAGCAAAGAAAGCGTTAAAAATCAGCGAAGAACGCCTGAAAGTGGCTTTTGAAGGAACGCTTGATGGTTTATGGGACTGGGATCTGAATTCCAACAAAGCATTTCATTCCGAACAATTTGCGCGCATGCTTGGCTTTGAACCCGATGAACTGCCTTATACCAGCGAAGCCTGGAGCCAGCTTTTGCATCCCGATGATATAAAATATGCCTATCAAAAAGTTAATGACTACCTGAGTGGGAAAAGCTCAAAATATGAATCTGTTTTTCGGATGAAAACCAAAGACGGGCACTATAAATGGATAAAAGGCAGGGGCAAATTTGTAACAGATCCTGATGGCCAACCCGAACGTTTTATTGGTTTCAATACGGATATCACAGCCCAAAAAAATGCCGAAGACCGTTTGGAACACAGTGAGCACCTGCTAAAAACAACCCTGAACAGTATTAATGAGGTCGTGCTTTTTCTTGATCCGGACTACACGATCAAGCTTGCGAACCATGCCGCTGCAAGAATATTAAACATACCGCTTTATCAGTTTGAAGGTCGCAAATGCTACGACCTGCTCTACGGACGTGATTCCATTTGCCCCGATTGTCCGGCAGAAAAAACCCTCAAAACAAAAACAATCCAAACATCATTGCGAAACCGCCCGGACGGAACGATACTGGACAGAAAAGTTTATCCGGCCATTATTGACCGCACCCTCACCGGAGCAGTTATTGTGGCACGTGATATTACGAAACAAGTCCTTGATGAAAAAGAAATTTTACAATCCCGAAACCTGGCTAAAGAAAATGAAGCCAAATGGAAATTGCTCTATTACAATATGCCCAATGCCAGCGTGCAGGTAAACAATCAGTACATCATCGAAGATGTTAATGAAGTAACATGCAGGATAACAGGCTATTCAAAAAAGGAACTGATTGGACAAAGGTGCGATATCATTTGCCCGAAAGGCCCGCATAAATGCCCTGTTTTTGATTTGGGTAAGTTGAAAATTGATAATGATGAAACGACAGTAAAAGCAAAAGATGGAACCTTTGTGCCGGTATTAAAAAGTTGTCGCCGGTTTCAGCACGAGGGTACTGATATCATTATTGAAAACTTCCAGGACATCAGCCATATCAAAAAAATTGAGCACGAGTTGGTTGAAGCCCGTGATAAAGCAGAAGAAAGTGACCGTCTGAAATCGGCATTCCTGGCAAATATGAGCCATGAAATCCGTACGCCAATGAACGGGATTATGGGATTTGCCGAACTGCTCCGTCAACCAAACCTCAGCACCGATGAGCAGGATGTGTATCTCGATGTGATCCGAAAAAGCGGAAAAAGAATGCTCAATATCATCAGCGATTTGATCGATATCAGCCGCATAGAAGCCGGATCCACCGAAATCCATGAAGAAGAAACCCATACCGGCCAAATGCTTTTTGATCTCTTTACGTTTTTTAAACCTGAAGCAAAAAACAAAGGAATCACATTAATTAATAACTGGCCTAAAGAAGGTTGTACCATTATTACCGATAAAACAAAACTCAATCAGATTTTATCCAACCTGATCAAAAATGCCATCAAATATACCCATCAGGGCAAAATAGAAATAGGTTGCAAAAAAGATGACTGCCTCCTCACTTTTTATGTAAAAGATACCGGAATAGGAATACCTAAAGAACTGCATGCCAAAGTCTTTGAACGTTTTCGCCAGGCCGAATTAAGTGTAGCACGACAATACGAAGGCGCCGGCCTGGGCTTAAGTATTTGCCAGGCTTATGCAAAATTGCTGGGAGGCGAAATTGAACTGGAATCAGAACCGGGAAAAGGCAGTTGCTTTTATCTGAAGCTGCCATGTAAGCCCATAAAGCCAATGGAAAGCAAAGAAACATTTGGCAGAAGCATCAAAACATCGGAAAAACTGATCAATATTTTAATTGCGGAAGATGATGAGGACAATTACTTTTTACTGCATGAATTTTTAAGCAAAAACAATGTGCGCTGCCTGCATGCACTGGACGGAATAGAAGCCGTTGAAATAGTGCGCAGCAATGAGGACATCCAGCTGGTTTTGATGGATATTAAAATGCCGCGAATGGACGGTTTTGAAGCCACCCGGCGCATCCGCGACATAAAACCCAATTTACCTGTTATAGCACAAACGGCTTTTGCTTCTGAAGACGATAAAGTATTGGCTCTGGAAGCCGGATGCTACGATTATATCAGCAAACCGATTAGGTTGGCGGAGCTTTATGATATGATCCTAAAATACCATATTTAGAGTTCGTCTATAAAGTCTCCCGAAATTTCGGGATTGCTCAAAATCCAAATCCTCATCCCGTACCTACGGTACTGCGGTTTGGATTTTTAACACGTACTTCGACGACGCTCAGCATAGCACCTTGAATTTGAACTTTATAGAGCAAACTCTCGACTCTGTGGACAAGCACTATTTAGTTACTGTTTATAATGGCACCCGAAGGCTTCGGGATTATTTCTTCCGAAAGCTTTCGGAATTGGAAACAGTTACTTCGGCAAGCTCAGAACAGTCATCCCGTAAAGGCGGACAGGACTCCATGTTTCCTGTAAAGGAAAAGCATCGCACATCCTGGACCAAAAAACTTGCTTTATGAGATTTTATGAAATTGGGCAAAAAAAATCGTCCCGGCATTTGTACTTTTGAGGCTTAAAATCCACTAACGAAAGAAGCAGGGCAAACGCATCTTGATCATGCTATATTTGTCAGGCTGGATATTTGTTGCGTTTGAAAAAAACTTACATCTTGTGTCAGATTGATATATTGCGGTTTTTCTGTTTGAAAGCACAAAGCAGCAAATTGCTTCATTTGCGAAAACGAGAGAGGTTATAAGCTTAACAAGAACCCCCAACAGCTTGAAAATGAAGCAAAAAGATAAATCGGCTTAGACCGCAGAGCGGTCAAATATGTATAAAGAGTTACCACAGAACGCCACATACGACCCCGTCCGGGGTCGAACCTTAAATTAACATTTCCTTTTATAGATATGCAATCCCTTTGGGATTGAAGCCGAAATGGATTTAGACAGCTAACAGCTTTATTACCAATGAATTTGAAATGCATAGGAATAGGATTGTCAAAGAATAGTATAATATTTATAATACGTTTGCCCTGACGAAAGAAGAAAACACCCATCCAATTCCATCATTTTTCCTATATTAGCCATAATTCAAAACGAAGCCAGCTATGAGCCTACCACACATTTACGACTACCGCGTACGAGCCAATTATCCCAATTTTACCTTTATCCGTTTTCTTGTCGATCAGGAAATCCGGCACAAAGAAAAAATTCCCTTTGAAGGTTATCTGCCACCTGAAGTTGAATATAGGGACAGCCCTGATGGGAATTTTAAAAAACTCAGGCTCAGGCTTCTCGACAGCCATTTTCTGGCAAGTGCCGAAGCGGAACAGGCAAAAGAATATCTGGCAATGATTGTTGCTGCCAAAAACGGCAATAAAGAAACAGCAAAACGTTTGACCGGGATTAACCTTGCCTACCTCAAGGAACGAACAGATTATTATAACAAAATTAAGATCATAGAAAATGATTTTATTGTTCCGTCTGTCAGCAGGGGAAATTACACAAACCGTAGCATCAGCCATAAAGGCACGATGCTGCTGGAATTGACCCAAAAAGGATATCCCGTGCCTGATTTTTGTATATTGACAGCTAAATCCTTTCTCGAAAATCAGGAAACAAGAAGTAAACTCATCGACAATGCGATCAGCAATCTGGAACAACTCACCGGGCAGCAAATGGGAAATCCGGAAAACCCACTGATATTTGCCCTGCGCACAGCCATGCCTCAATATATACCCGGTTTGATGCCCACCTACCTCAATGTGGGCGTAAGCACTGCTGTTCATCAGGGCTTAACCAAAAAACACAAAAAGGAAAAAGCCGATAAAATTTACATCAATACGCTAAAAAGCCTTTTTGACCTTCTTTATGAGGGTTCTTCTGTGCCTGATGAGCTGGCGCCTTGCTTTGCACATCAGGCAAAAGACCGCCGGGAAGCCATTTCGTGGCTGGAAAATGCAATTAATGAAAAAGACCATAAGCTTATACAAGATGCGCGCTATCAATGTCACTATTTTGTGCAGCAAAGTCATGATTTTTTTAAACGCAATGAAGATTTGCTGTTCACATTTCTCAACGGGGTGCATGCGTATCCTTCCCTTATTTTCCAGAAAATGGTTTGGACAGTCGGGAATCTCGATTGTTATCCCGGCGTGCTCTATTCGCGGCACAGCCGTACCGGTTTAGGCGTTCAGATTGAAAGCGTGCGCGATATTTTCGGGGAAGATATTATGACCGGAAATATTACTTCTGAGGATTTCGAGTATTTCGACAGGGAAGAAATAAAAGAGACCTATCCAGCTGTTTATCATGCACATCCATTACTGCCAATGCTGGAGCATAAACTTAAATCACCGGCAACGATCGAATTTGCCGCAGAGGCTTTTGGAGGCCACGCCAGTTTATTTGCCGTATTGCAGTTGAACCAATCGGAGCTTACGGGCAGGTCGGCTTTGCTTTCCGCGATGGATCTTTTCGAAAAAGGCATCATAGACAAACAGCGCGTTCTGGAACTTATCCACCCCTACCATCTCCGGCAGATTTTTAGCGAACGTATTGATGACCGCAGCTACAACAGCATGCAGGTATTCAGCAAAGCTTTTAGCATTTTGCCCCGCTCGGCTGTTTCAGCAAAAATATATTTTAGTGCCAGTACAGCTATTGCGGCCAAACGGCAGGGCGAAAAAGTTTGCCTCTGCAAAGACCGTTTTGTACCGGAAGACACCATCATCCTGGGCGAAATGGACGCTATCGTAAGTTTAAACCCTGCTGCAATTCACGTAGTTACGGCCTGTCGTGGTTATGGCATCCCGGCATTTTTAAACCTGCAAAACTTTGGCGTCCAGCTTATAGAAGGACAGCTTCAAAATAAAAATGGCGTCAGGATATCTGAAGGCGAATGGGTTACTTTATCGAGCAAGCACCAAATATTGCTGCAAGGAAAAGCAAAATTCAAACCCGCCCGTTTTATTAAATATCTGGAAGGCGCCCGGCTCGAAATGAACCCAAAAGAAAAAAATGTTTTTACGCGATTGAAATTGGCATACAATAAATATATGGAAATTGTCAATTCACTGGAAACCGGTGATATCGTAGAATTGAGCGATCTGGTTAAACTTATCCGTAACGACCTCAGGGACGACCCGGATAAAGCCAAATCATTTGTAAACAACTGGTTTGATGACAATAAAGAACATTATTTAGAGCAAATCCTGAAGAGCGAACTGGGATCGCATCAGGATCAGAACCGTATCTATAATTACCTGACAACGGAACGTCAGGTTCGCTTCTTCAAAGAAATTATCCCCATTTGCCGCAAACGTGATATAAAAGGCTTTATGGCAGGCAGTTTTATGCTCGGCAGGTTCATCAGCAAAAGGCATCCTGTCACCTTCTGGAAAGCACTGAATGAAACCGAGATCGCTTTTCTGCTCAATGAAAGCGTGCTCTTCGAAAAATACCTCCAGGTGCTTTATGAAGTTGGCGAACAACATATTAACCGTGCCCGTTCAAAAATCCTGAACGAAGGTTTGTGGGATATTGAAATCAACAATAACAATATCCGCACCTTCATCACATTAAAACTTGCCGGCAAAAACTGGGATGCCATCGAACAAGCCTCTTCCGAAGATGATTGTAAAGAAGTAGCATCACTCTACAAGCAGCTCAAAAAGAACTATGGTGCGCTTTACGACTACAGCAAAACATGGTCGCTCCATCAGCTCAAAGAAATATGTGAAGAAGAGAACATCCCGTTACCCGATGAAAATGAGCATTAAACGGCCTTGATTTCTTGTGAAAAAAAAGGATACCATATTAGGATGATTATTTGTAGGTTTGCGCTTTAATAAAATGACCGAATTATGTCGAAAACGCGCTATATTTTTGTTACAGGAGGCGTAACCTCCTCACTGGGAAAAGGGATTATTTCAGCTTCACTGGCCAAACTGCTGCAAGCCCGAGGATACAGTGTTACCATTCAAAAGCTGGATCCTTATATCAATATCGATCCGGGCACACTCAACCCCTACGAACATGGCGAGTGCTTTGTAACTGAAGATGGCGCAGAAACCGATCTGGATCTTGGTCATTATGAACGTTTTATGAACCAGCCTACCAGTCAGGCAAATAATGTAACCACAGGACGAATCTATCAGTCGGTGATTGATAAAGAAAGAAGGGGCGATTATCTAGGCAATACAGTTCAGGTTATTCCACACATTACCGATGAGATTAAATACCGCATCAAAATACTGGGAAATACAGGCTATTATGACTTTGTAATTACAGAAATCGGCGGAACAGTTGGTGATATTGAATCCCTGCCATATGTGGAAACTGTCAGGCAGTTACGCTGGGAACTGGGCAAACGCTGCGTTGTTGTGCACCTTACACTCGTCCCATACCTTTCTGCTGCCGGTGAATTAAAAACGAAACCCACACAGCATAGCGTTAAAACATTGCTCGAAAGTGGTGTCCAGCCCGACATTATCGTTTGTCGTACCGAACATCATCTCCACCAGAGCCTGCGCAGTAAAATTGCTCTTTTCTGCAATGTAAACGAAACTTCGGTAATGGAATCTATTGACGCATCAACCATTTATGAAGTACCTCTGCTTATGCGACAGGAAGGACTGGATCAGGAAGTGCTGCGCAAATGCGAAATGCCTCTGGATACTTATCCCGATTTGCAACGCTGGGAAGATTTCCTTACGAAACTTAAAAACCCAAAAACGGAAGTCCGCATTGGCCTGGTGGGCAAATATGTTGAGCTAAAAGATGCATATAAGTCTATCATAGAATCATTTACACATGCCGGCACAGCCAATGAATGCAAGGTTAAACTGGAGATGGTGCATTCCGAAGAGGTAAATGCTGAAAATGCTGAAGAAATGCTCAGCAATCTGGACGGTATTTTGGTAGCACCCGGATTTGGAAACCGTGGCATTGAAGGAAAAATTGAAGCCGTGCGCTATGCACGTGAAAACAAAATCCCTTTCCTCGGCATTTGTTTGGGCATGCAATGTGCCGTTATCGAATTTGCGCGCAATGTGCTGAAACTCGAAAATGCCAATTCGACTGAGTTTAATAAACGCACGCCCAATCCTGTAATCGACATCATGGAAATGCAGAAAAAAATCAGCGGAATGGGCGGAACCATGCGACTGGGCGCTTATCCATGCCATTTGAAAGAAGGCAGCCTGGCATATGAAGCCTATAATACCAGTGAAATTACCGAACGACACAGGCACCGCTATGAGTTCAACAACCATTACAGTGCTGCATACGAAAATGCCGGCATGAAACTCAGCGGCTTGAACCCCAAAGAAAATCTGGTGGAAATCATTGAGCTTAAAGACCATCCATGGTTCTTAGGCGTACAGTTCCATCCCGAATACAGAAGTACGGTAGCGCGTCCTCATCCGGTATTTGTGCGCTTTGTAAAAGCTGTAATCGACAACAAAAAATAATCTTTTTGCCCGTTTCGGTTCTCAGGTACGTTTTCAGGCATAAAAGCGTTATGTTTTGAAAGCCTTATGATGCAGCACAAAACAAAACTTTTATTCATTCTGGAAGTTTTCTTTTCAATTCTTGCTTTTGGTCAGGGAACCGGAGGTTTTTCGCGCTTTTATGACAGCGAGCTAAGCCTGAACCCGGCTTTCGCAGGTATTGCCCACGAAAAATGGGTCTTTAATGATATCCTGGCAATTACTCAGCTCAACGACAGTGTTAGCTTTTTCACAAACAGTGCGTCTTTTCATCTGAATTTTAAATTCTCGGAAGCTAAAAATTATTACGGTCTTAAAATCATTACCGAAAGGGATTACCGTATCGGGGCTGGCATTCATGATGAAAGAAGGTGGTCTTCGGATTATCGCTATACATATTTCAGTGATTACCTGACATTTGCATATCATAAAATGACACCACAGGCAATGATTTCTTTTGGAGTTCAGGGCGGGATTTTCAAAACATCCGACTATCAGCCCGATTCCGTTCCGGGACTTGCCGACAGTCTGCAGCCCGCATTGATAAAAGGCGAATACACCCCCGATTTCAATTTTGGGATTATTTACAGCCGAAACCCAATGAGCTGCTGGAAAGATGACCAGCATTACCAATTTCAAATGGGCATTTCGGGCTATCATTTATTGCAGGATTTCAATAATTCCGAAGATACCGTACTGTTTCCGTCACGTACGATCAATGCACATGCCGGATACCTTATTAAAGTTAACCGCGCTATTGGGCTTATTCCCCGCGCATTATACACTTACAACGGAAAAGGAGAATTTAATGGAGGATTAACGCTTTTATTGCGGCAGCACGAAAGATTCTTTGACCGTTTGCGTTTTGGGATTCACTATAAAACCAGCCGCCATTTGGTCTTGTCCACCGGATTGCGTTTCTTTTTTGGTAATGAAAAGGAAGTAAAAGCAATTGATGTGGCCTTTAGCTATGACATTGATGTCCGCGGACAAAACCCTGAGTACTACCATCAAATGTCGTTCAGCCTGCGCTTTTATCCCTTTATGATCTGCTGGGAAACATCCCGGTGCTCTGATGCATATAAATTTGAGGAGATTTATTGATACCAGGCAGTTAAAACCAAATCACTGTCAAGATAATTACTCCTTCACCCATTTCCCGCTTTCAGACCAGCCTGCTGAATTAGAAATTTTATAAACATAAGTGCCGGCAGGCAAAGCCGAGGTATTGATGATATTGCCTGTTCCCTGCACCTCTGTTTGGATCATGAGCTTTGCCCCCAAATCAAAAAGTTCGAGCTGGCAAGCACCAAGCTGCGGCCCCAGGTCGATGCGCATTTGCCCGCGCCCGGGATTAGGGCTGATCAGGATTGGGGAAATTTTCAGGTACTCATCTTCTATACTTGTGGTAATGGGTTGGTTGGGGATTTTATAAACCAATGAAAACTCCTCCTTGTTCCTGTAATAATTGGCTTTGGCGGTAATTACACACCCATCATCTATTGCTGTATTGATGGTTTGACTCCAGATGGTCATATTTTCACCAATTTTAATGTAGTATGTCCACAATTCATTTAAATCAGAATCAAGCTTGGATATAACCATAGCTTTCTCTCCAAAAAAATACTGACCGGATAATTGCCCCCCAATTATTAATTCACCTTTATCGTTTATCACCAAACTTCTACGAAAAGCCGCAAAACTGACAGTATCAGCAGAATTATGCATCGTCCAGTCACTTATAAACTCCAGATCAGCATTATACTTCGCTAAATAAATATGTCTAACTGATTCTTTAGCATGATCAAGGCTATGCTTTAAGGTTCCGGAAATAAAAATGTTACCTTCATTATCCTGAACCATCCCCGAAGGTTCTGTAATATATTGATGCTCTTCGCCATCAAACTTATAATGCTTAAATATACCCATACCCGAATCAAATCCAATAAGCTCTGCTGTGCTTGTACTAAATGGAGTGGTTGAACCATAAATATATCGTTTCCCATTACCTTTAATGTGAAACCGGGGCAATTGTATCCTTGATGAGTCGGTAAAAATAGAATAGTACCATAAAGAATCAAACTGTGGATTAATGCAAATATAATCTGAAGCATCATAGTAGGAATACACGCCGGCTAGCACTGAATCTCCAAATACAATAGCAGTGCTTATGCTTCCATCATGGTTTAATGTAGGAGGAAAACCGGCCCATTCCATTTTCCAGCCCGACCCTATTTCCAACCGAACTACGCCCTCCACTGTTAAATCATTCCTTATGTGCTTCCTTACATAATATAATGATGTATCAGTACAACCTTCTGTGCCAAACAGGTACATCTCCCCATCAATATTCATTGGAAACAGATAGGACAATTCCCCTGCCATAAAACTTTCTTTGATAAGCTGCCCAAACAAATCAATCAAATAAACCTTCGTACCATAAATACTGTCACTTTTATTGTGAATATATTCAGTATAATAATAAAAGTCGCCTTTTGAAGCAAGAGTTAAGGGCCATTGCTGTCCCTCATTCTCAAATTTTCGCATAAATGATTCCTGCGCAAAAGAGCTCATCACAACAAAAAGCCCCATTAAAAGTGAAAATGCTGATTTTTTCATATAGCTGTTTTAATTATTGATGTATGCGTATCTATTTACCCGAATTAATATTACATGACTTGTTACTAATCAGTCTGCAAATTAGCGATAGTTCCCAAGGCAGGCACAACACTCTGTCCATTCTTGATAATTGTGTCAGCAACTGATCTCAAAACAGCAAAGGCATCCGCTCCATCGGTCGATCTGAATTGACCTGAAACTTTCTGTTTAACTTTTATGTTTCGGATTGCCCTTTCAGAAGCATTATTGTCTGGCGGGACTTCTGGGTGATATAAGAAGGTGAAGATATAGTCCCTGTATTTGACTAGCCTTTTTTTGAATGCAAGCAATTCGTTGTGTTTTTCCGGCAGTTCTGCTTTCAGTAAACTGTTCAGCCTGTTTTCAATTGCGGTTCTCTTTGGGCTATGTACGTAGCAACCCGCATTGTCCATTTTTTTCTTCAAATCCAGTGCCGTTTGAAACAGCCGTTTGCATATCCTGCTCCATTTATGCCCATACCTTTCTGACAAGTAATTCAGGTCACGTAAAAGATGTGCCATACAAATCTGGTGCGACAGCGCAGCAGTATTAAAATGGCTCTTCCAGCAATCATGCACCAACACAGAGTTTTTAAACCCATCTTTAAATGTATTGTCAATGCTCCTCTGTGCCCTGTTGTCAGTGATGGCAATGAATGTAGCCTCTTGGTTTTGCCATGTCCATGCCCAGTGCTTATTGCCATCAACCTTAACTCCTGTCTCATCACTTCCTACAGAAAGGCAATATCCTCCCGAAAGCAACTTTTGCTTTATTAGGTCATAGGCTGGTTGGGCCTTGCGCTTTAGTTTATTGAGCAAATAATGGATGCCCCCTTCGCTTATGGGAATATGGAAAACATCCCTGAAAAGTTCTTTCATACGCAAAAAGGGCAGGTACTGCCTGGTATGGAAATACCCGATCAAACTTTCAATGTTGTTCCCATAGCTTACCGGGGCATTGGCCTGAGATGGATAATCACACCTGGTTTCATGGCCACAACTGCAAACCTTTTTATATACCCGGTGTTCTGTGACATGTAACTTTATCTCGGGAATATCAAATACCTGGCGTTTGCCGGCTAATTGTACGGGCAAAGAAGCAAGGTCTTTCCCGCAACACTTGCAATATGAGGGGATGTGCTTCTCAATAGTGTCAGGCACTTCGGCCATCTTAAGTGTGTTCCCTTTCCGCCCTGCCTGTCCGCCTGGCTTACGCCCTGTCTTTTCCCTCAAACTCCTGCGCTTAGGGCGGTTCTGATCTTGGGAGGGAGGTATTGAGCTGTTGTTGCTGTTTTTTGGTGTTTGGTATTTGGCAAGCTTTTCTTTGAGTTTTTTGTTTTCCAACTCAAGGGCTTCCAGTCTTCTTTCAAGCTGGCCAATCCTTTTGAAAAGCTCTTGTATAATGAAATCTTTGTCCAAAACTTTTTTCTTTCAAAAGTAGTGTAGGTTAGAGGCAAAAGTCAAATTACCAGCGGTTTAGTTACGAACACAGAAAACAGCAACTTGTGAATAGCCAATGATTTTTGAAAAATACCCCAAGGAGAATCCAATATTTAAACCTGAACACCCAAGAACAAACAAACAGCAAAATCACAGAGCCTTTAAACGCATCAATCCCAGAAAGTTATTCACAAGCCACAGCGAAAATTGTTAATAAGGATTGATTTTTTTCTGACACTGATTAGTTACCATGACTTTAATAAGACGGTAACAATATCCCCACTCTATTCCTGCTTCATCCTTACAGCAAACTAAACTAATATTTGGAAATAAAATTGTATTACAGGATGGCCATCCGGAAAAAAAACTGCTTCAACAGGAAAGCTATCTTTATAAATTACTATACTACAGATATTTATAACAGTATAATGTAATAGTATAAATTAAATATTCATCATCACAAAAAATCACCGGGAATACTCGCCAATAAATTTTACCATAAATTATGCAACAAACAGCTGTTCATTAAAAATTTTTTGTACCTTTAGGCTTACAAAAACCAATCATAGCATACAATGAAATTAATTACGCACTTTTGGAAAGCAGGAATATTTGTTATTATAGCATTCACATTACTCTTTGCATGTTCAGATGAAGACGATAATTACAATTACGATCCGGACAATTATTATCCCACCTGCAAGATAACCAATCCGGGGCTCGATTCCAAAGTTGTTACCGGCGGCAGGCTCACAATTACTGTCAATGCAACTGATTATGTGGGAGAGGTTCGCAAAATTGAATTTTATCACGAAGGCGATCTGATTGGCACGGATGATATGGCGCCCTATATCCATACCTGGAAGGCTTCAAATGATGAACGCCTGGGCATGCACCTCTTTACGGCTTCCAGTATAAATAATCTGGGCAACTTTACTACCGACAGCGTTTGGGTAAAGGTCATCCCGCCCGGCATCCCCCCTGTTGCAGGATTTACATACACACCTGTTCAAGGTATGGCCCCACTGCAGGTGCAATTTACAGACACCTCCCTAAACAGCCCGACAAGCTGGATCTATATATTCAGTAATGGTAAAAACAGCCGGGAACAAAACCCGCTCTATACTTTTGAGGAAAACGGAGTTTACAGCGTAACATTCAAAGTCATGAACGATTATGGCTCTGATACGGTTTATTCACCCGATATTATTTATGTAGGCACACTGCCAGGCTCATATCCCACAACCGGTTTTATGCCGGTCAATTCGCGCACATTTCAAATGGGCAACGAAAAGGGCGATGCAGATGAAAAACCGCTACATCCTGTTAAATTAAGCTATTATCAGATCTCAAAATATGAAATCACAGCGTATCAATATGCCCAATTCCTTAATGAAATTGAAAGCCCGGCAGATTGTATCATTGATGGATACCAATATCTGGATATCAGCAATAAGGACTGCCCCATTGAATATTCAAATAATCAATTTATCCCGAAACTGCATTTGGAAGACCACCCGGTAACATATGTCAGTTGGTACGGAGCTTATTTTTATGCCTTGCATTATGACTGGTCCTTACCTACTGAAGCCGAATGGGAATATGCATCGCGGGATGGCCAGATGCTCTCTGATTATATTTATTCCGGCAGCGACGATCCTGATGAATGTGCCTGGTATGCAGGCAACAGCTCTGGAAAAACGCATATGATATCCGAAAAACTGCAGAACAAACTGCAAATCTACGACATGAGTGGCAATGTTGCAGAATGGTGCATGGATTATTATGGTGCTGATTATTATTCGATTAGCCCATCAAAAGATCCTACCGGACCCACCTTTGGATCGGAAGCTGTTGTGCGTGGAGGCTCCTATAAAGATGATGCCGATCAATGCCGCTGCACCAAAAGAAACCATTTACCCAAAGAAAGCATGAGCGCAGATGTAGGCTTCCGTGTCGTAAAAGTGAATAACTAGTACAGGAGCTGTTTAGAGAAATAATTTTTGAAATTTCAAAAAAGCAGTTACATTTGCAGCCGAATAACAACAGCATACGTTCTGCAAAATATCTTTTCTTCGGGGCAGGGTGAAATTCCCGACCGGCGGTTATAGTCCGCGACTCCCGGATGTTGTTTCCGGGACTGAACCTGTGCAATTCAGGTGCCGACAGTAAAGTCTGGATGGTAGAAGAAAAATCAAAATATATCTCGTTTTGGAGTTCATGCATGCTATACTTCCAAGATGGATCAAGTGTTTGCTCATAATAGGATTAATCCCTTTTGTGCAAATATTTGGATTTTGTACATCATCAGCCCTGAAGAATATCATTTTTCAGGGCTTTTGCATTTTAAGCGAATAATGATGATGAACAAAAAAACTCTACTCTCACTCAGCCTATTGCTTTTTGCAGCAGGACAGCTCAATGCACAAATTCTTCGCGGACGCGTTCTGAACAGCATCACAAAAGACGCCGTTCCCTATGCCGGCATCCGGCTCACCGAAAACCACCGGGGCACTTCAGCAGATGCAGCCGGGAGTTTTCAAATTGAATTAAAAGCTGAAGAACAACAAATTACAATCTCCAGCCTGGGTTTTGAAAGCAAAACCTTTGAAGTTCAAAAAAAGGATTTTTCTCAGTCTGAAGTAATTGATTTTTATCTTTTTCCACAGCAACAGCAATTGCAGGAAGTGCGCATCATTGCGGCCCAGTCGGATGATGATAAACGTCCGTATGCGATTAATAAAATCAGTTCCAGGCAAATTGAAGAACGCTTGGGAACAAGGGCGTTCCCCGAAATCATGCAGCAAACACCCGGAGTGTATGCCAGCCGGACTGGCGGCGGTTATGGTGATGCGGCGATTAACCTGCGCGGTTTCAAGCAGGAAAACATAAGCCTTTTGCTTAATGGTGTCCCTGTGAACAGTTTCGAAAACGGACTCGTTTACTGGTCGAACTGGCAGGGGCTTACCGATGCTACAGCTGCTATTGAAGTACAGCGCGGCCTCGCTCCATCACAAACAGCCATGAATGCCGTGGGCGGAACCATAAACATCATCACCAAAAGTACTGAAGCCAAAGAAGGCAGCTTTTTACGCTATGATTATACAAGCTACGGAAACAGCAAAGTAACTGTGGGGCTCAACAGTGGAAAAACAGAGAAAGGCTGGGCTTTTAGTTTTATCGGTAGCCGTAGCAGTGGCCCTGGCTATGTGGATGCTACTTATGTGGATGCATGGTCGTGGTTTCTGAGCATCAGCAAAGACTTTGGAAGCA
This sequence comes from Bacteroidales bacterium, assembly GCA_963662905.2. Lineage (GTDB taxonomy): Bacteria > Bacteroidota > Bacteroidia > Bacteroidales > WRLA01. Next base: position 128,089 of record CAXXFD010000002.1, read on the forward strand.
AACATAAACTCGTCTTCACCGGATTGGGAAGCCCCGAAAAACATGGCCAGAGAAACCTGAAACTTTCTTGGCAGGAAATTGATGAACATGGCCTGAAATTCAATAAAGACTGGGGAAGTTATAATGGTGAAATCCGGAACCTTTCCGAGAATTTCTACCACAAACCACAGCTCGCCCTCAATCATTACTGGACAATCGATAAAAACAATTTCCTGGCCACATCGGCTTATTTTTCATTTGGTTATGGCGGAGGCCGATGGAATGAAACATTCGATGGGAACACCCAAAACGTATTCAGTTTCCGAAACCCTTCCGGACAGATCGACTGGGACGGGATTTATCAGTATAATGCGGATAATGATGATTATTTCGTCATCAGCACAGGCGATACCATTCGTAATTTTGCACGGAATATCCTCACACATTTCCTTGCAGACCACTACTGGGCAGGCATTTTGAGCAGCTGGGACCACAAATTCAACGATCATCTCAGTATGAAAAGCGGCATCCATGCCCGTACTTTTAAATCATGGCTCAAAGAAGAAGTGAACGATCTTCTTGGCGCAGAAGTCTGGATAGATAATTACGCCTGGGCGGCAGATGGTTTTGCCGGAAGGAACGAGCTCAAAAAAGTGGGCGACATCACCCGTGTGGACAACAGCGCCATTGTGCGTTATACACAGGCTTTTACACAGCTGCAATTTGAAAAAGAACGCTTTATGGCCTTTGCTTCCGCCTCAGTAGCCAATAATTGGTATGCGCGTGAAGACCGCTACCAATATGTTGATAATCAAAGAAGCGAAACGATTTCCATGGCCGGATTTGATGCAAAAGCAGGTTTACGCTACAGCCTTATCAATGGTTTTGATGTATGGGCCAACGGAGGATATTTCTCACGCGCTCCCTATTATAAATTCGTTTTTCCGAATTATAACAACAATCCGGCTGCTGATCGCGAAAACGAACGCATCACAACCTCAGAAGTGGGTTTTGATTTGAGCAGGGAAAAATTCCGGATGCAGGCCAATGCATATTTTAGCCAATGGAAAAACAAAAGCCTGCTGACCAACGAATACCTGCAATTGGAAGACAACAGCCAGACCCGCGCCATGATCAGCGGGCTGGATGCAGAGCATATGGGCATTGAGTTGGAAGCCGTTTGGAAACCCCTGCCCTGCTTTAGTATTGGCGCCTTGGCCGGTATCGGAAACTGGGAATGGAAAAACAATGTAAATGCCGTGCTTTTCAACCATGAAAACATCGCTGTGGATACGCTGGAAGTTTATGCCGACGGCCTGAAAGTAGGTGACGCACCACAAACACAATTCGGTATTTACACCGATATAAAAATCTTAAGGCGCATCGACTTTCATGCCGGCTGGATGTATTTCGACCGCATGTATGCCGATTTTGATCCTGCCGGAAGAAATGATGCCCATGATAAAAGCCAATCTTACCAGCTGCCTGCCTGGTCGCATGTAAACATGCAAATCGGTTATCCCTTTTATTGGGGCAAAATCCGTTTTTACGCTTCCGCAAATTGCGATAACCTTTTGGATGAAGCCTATATCGTTCGTGGAGAAGATGGCGCAAAGCACGATCTGGAAAGTTTCCGTGGATTCTGGTCTTCTGGCCGGACATTTAGTTTTAGTTTGAAGGCGGCATTTTAAAATGCATCAACGGGAACAGCAATGAAACTGTTCCCGTTTTTTTATGCTTATGTACTTTTGCTGGCAGGGATTTCCGGCGAAACTCACTACATTTGCTGTGCAGAAAAACAAGAATGATGAATGATTTGAAACAATTTACTCTACGAAATGCTGAAGGCAACGAAATCAAACTGACAAATTACGGAGCAAAAGTAATGAGCATCAAAATCCCCGACCGAAACGGGAAAATGGGAAATATAAGTTTGGGTTATGATGATGCTGCATCTTATATCAATGGCGATCCGTATTTTGGGGCAACAGTGGGGCGCTACGCCAACCGCATTGCCAATGGCCGGTTTAAACTGGACGGAAAAGAGTATCAATTGGCTTTAAACGACGGCCCGAACCACCTGCACGGAGGCATAAAAGGATTTGAAAGTCAAGTTTGGGATACGGAATGGAATGAAGACGCAGAGGTCATCAAAATGCACTATAAAAGTGCTGATATGGAAGAAAACTATCCCGGAGAACTAAATGTGACGGTTCAGTATTCCTGGACAGACGAGAATGAATTAATCATTGATTTTGAGGCTATAAGTGATAAAAATACGATTATCAACCTAACAAATCACTGTTATTTTAATTTACGTGATGGCGGTCAAAGCAATATTCTGGACCATAAACTTAAAATCAATGCCGAATCTTTCTGTGCCATCGGTAAAAACACTATTCCGACAGGCAAAATTCAAAAAGTTGATGACGGCCCTTTCGATTTCCGTGCCTTTAAAAAGATCGGGGCAGACATCAATCAAAAAGATGAGCAATTAATACTGGGACGCGGATACGATCATAATTTTGTACTGGAAAACAATGGGAAATGTCGGCTTGCCGCTGAAGTTTTTGATGAGCAAAGTGGGCGGAAAATGGAAGTTTACACAGACCAACCCGGAATACAGCTCTACAGCGGAAACTGGTTAGACGGGAGCCAGACCGGACACAACACCACCACTTACGGCTACAGATCAGGTTTTTGCCTTGAATGCCAGGGATTTCCAAATGCGCCCAATGAGCCATCATTTCCCAGCCAGAAATTTAAAGCCGGCGAACTATACCAAAGACGCATCATTTATAAATTTCTTTGCGAATAGCCAAAAACACATGAACAAGCATCAGAAAGAGTATATTTACCGTATTAATAAAGTGACTGATTATATTGATCAGCATTTCTCTGAAGAACTCGATCTGAATAAAATTTCAGAAATTGCCTGCTTTAGCCCCTTTCATTTTCATCGGATATTTTCGGCAATAATGGGCGAAAGCCTCAACAATTATATACGGCGCATCCGCATTGAGAAGGCCGCCAGCCTTTTGCGCACAGATTTGGACGAAAGCATTTCGGACATTGCTGTTTATGTAGGCTTTAAGAACATTCCGGTCTTTTGCCGAAACTTCAAACAACATTACGGGATCAGTGCGGGGGATTTTCGTAAGGCAGACTATGATCCAAATAGCAAGAATGGTCAATCAAGCAGCAAGATTGATAAAACGATAAGCCCGGAAGAAGCCTACGTTTGCAGTGTTAATTCACTTAAAAAACGAGGATTTGTTATGAACAAGATCGAAATCAAAGAAATGCCGGAATTGAAGCTGATTTATATGCGTCATACCGGAGCCTTCGACCAGATCGGAGGAGCTTACGAAAAACTGTTCCGTTGGGCCGGGCCACGAGGATTGATAAAATCGCCACCCGTACAAAAAACCGTGACCGTATATCACGATGATCCGGGTGTTACGGAAATGGAAAAAGTTCGCCAAAGCGCCTGCCTTACCGTTGAGCAAAAAATTAAAACCGAAGGCGAAATAGGCTTTATGGAAATTCCATCCGGGAAATATGCTGTAGGCCGCTTCGAAATCGGCGTGGACGGTTTTCAGGATGCCTGGGACAGCATGTGCCTGTGGCTGACCAAAAGCGGCTACCAACCTACAGATGCTTTTCCTTATGAGCTCTACCACAACAATCATGAAGAACATCCCGAGAAAAAGTTTATTCTCGATATCTGTATGCCTGTAAAGGAAATGTAAAATTCCTACCAAAAAGAGGCTGTCCGTAATTTTAATGGGCGGCCTCATTTGTTAACAGGAATTAGTTTAGCATGTGGCATATTCCTGCCTTCAATACTTCAAACCCATACCAAAAAAGGCAGGCCGGAGATGCAGACTGCATCGCATCTGCAACACTGTTGCAACATCATTGCACTGCTGTTGCAGAAGCATTGCGAAAAAGATGTTGATCCCACTTGAGCAGGTAACATAATTTCAATGGTCAATCATTTTTCACATTCACCGGGTCAGAGCTCATCTTTTATTCTGTTGATTTCTTCGGTACTTAAGCCTGTGATTTCCTCATTAATATCAATTCCCATTCCTCTAAGGAGCAATTTACTTGCTAAGGATAATTTTTCTTCTTGTCTGCCTTTATAATGCCTCTCTTTTCTCCTTCAATCAGTCCCTTTTCTTCAGCACAGTCAATGGAATTTTTACTATCGTTGAGGATATCCGGATTGAATTCATTCTCAGGTATTTTCTTGGAGTTCATCATGGAATTCAGTATAAACATCGACAGCCTGGAAGAACAAAGCAGACTGGATTTCTTTCCGGCTTTGCCCAAGCGCATTGAAAATCAAATTGAGGCATTTCCAAATCGTGATTTTTGGGAGAAGGCTTGAGAACAGAAATATCATGTTCTAAACTGCATATTTCACTCATCCGGTGACTTTGAGTCATCGGATGAGTCCATTATAAACAGAAAGAGTTTTAGATGTTTTTTTGAACCTACCGGTCAAAAAGGCGGGTCATAAACGCCAGTATATCCGCATTATTTTCATCCCAGCCGCTATCAGTAAACCGCCATTGCCAGTTTCCTCCTGATGTTCCGGGAATATTCATGCGTCCTTCTTTATCAAGACCAAGGATGTCCTGAAAAGGAACAACCGCATATTTAGCAACGGACGACCAGGCCAAACGGATCATTTTCCAATGGATATCGGTTCCGTCAGTGGCCAGATAGGTATGCACATTATCTTTTGCAAAATCTTCAATTTCGTTGTACCAGCCAATGGTCGTATTATTATCGTGCGTGCCGGTATAGACCACTGCATTGCGCACATAATTATGTGGCAGATATTGATTTCCATCTTTACTGTGGAATGCAAAATGCAGGACTTTCATTCCCGGGAAGCCGCAGCGATCGCGCAATTCTTCCACATCGGGCGTAATCACGCCAAGGTCTTCGGCGATAATCGGCAGTTTGCCCAGTTTTTCTTCCACCACACGGAAAAGGTCATAGCCGGGGCCATCAATCCATTTCCCGTTCATAGCGGTTTCATCGCCCCATGGCACCGACCAATAAGCTGCAAAGCCCCTGAAATGGTCAATCCTAAGGATATCATAAAGGTCGAAACAAGCCAGGATTCGCTCTACCCACCAGTCATATCCACGGTTTTTCAAGGCATCCCAATCGTATAGCGGATTGCCCCAAAGCTGACCCGTTGCGCTGAAATAATCCGGCGGAACACCGGCAACTGCTTTTGGCATGCGGTTTTCATCGAGCTGAAAAACCTCAGGACGGCTCCAGGCATCGGCACTGTCCAAAGCCACATATAGCGGTAAATCGCCTATTATGCTGATATTCTTCTCTTTGGCATAGGCACGGATTTTTCTCCACTGCTTAAAAAAGAGGAACTGGCAGAATTTATAAAACTCTATTTCACTCTTTTTCGCCTGCCTGATATTTTCCATTGCAGACTCGTGGCGCATTCGGTATGCATCCGTCCACTCAAACCAGGGCTTCCCTCCAAAATGATCTTTCAAAACCAGGAACAGTGCATAATCATCAAGCCATGCTGCATACTGCATGCTAAACTCAGTATAGCCGCTTTTCAAGTCTGCAAACTCATGCTCGGTAAACTTTTGATAGGCTTTGCGCAATGTTTTATACTTCTGTTCGATGACCGGGCCATAATCCACTTTGGTTAGATCTGAGGATGGATTTTCCGGAATATCTTCATGCCGGAGCAGTCCGTGTTCCACCAAATCCTGCAAATCGATGAGTATGGGATTTCCGGCAAAAGTGGAAAAACACTGGTAAGGTGAATCGCCATAACCGGTATGCCCCAGAGGTAATATCTGCCACAATTTCTGCCGGGCTTTTTCGAGATAATCGATCCATTTATAAGCTGCTGCACCTAAGGTACCTATCCCCTCTTTTCCCGGAAGCGAGCTGGGGTGCATTAAAATTCCGCTGTATCTTTTCATATCCTGTTCCATAGAATGCTTAGAATATTTATTATTTTTTATCTGTGGTATCTTTTACAAACATCACGGTAACTGCCGAAATCATCATGGAAAATCCTCCGATGATGAGCGCATAAATAGGTTCGCCACCAAAAACACTTCCAATCAGAAATCCAAGGATACTGGCAGCCAACATTTGGGGTATGACAATAAAAAAGTTGAAGATCCCCATATAAACGCCCATTTTACGAACCGGCAAAGCACCGGTAAGAATGGCATACGGCATGGAAAGGATGCTGGCCCAGGCCAGTCCGATTCCCAGCATGGAAAAAATGAGGTAATCTGGATCCTGGATAAAATAAACAGAAATAAGGCTGATACCACCGATAATCAGTGATATCATATGCGTCACTTTCCGGCTGGTTTTTTTGGCAATTACCGGCAATAAAAAAGCGAAAGCCGCCGCAAAAGCGTTGTACCAGGCAAACATAACGCCTACCCAATCAGCGCCATCATTATATAATTGTGAAGCGGTATCTTCAGTACCATAAATGTGCGATGTTACCGCTGCTGTTGTATAAATCCACATACTAAAAAGCGCAAACCAGCTAAAAAACTGCACAATAGCGAGTTGCGACATTGTTTTTGGCATTCTGAGCAAATCCATCTGGATGTGCACAAAACCATTGTCGGAACGGTTAATTGATGTCAAGTAACCACTGACCAACTGAACCAGGCCAAAAACGGCAATGCCCACAGTAACAATATAGAGTTCCGCAGAAAGGCCGAACCAAAACACAGGGAAACTCAATACGAGGCCAATCAGGAGGGCGATGGAGCCTGTACGATAAAAACGTCCCATAAAAGGCTTTGGATCATCACTCTGCTCGTCTTCAGCCGCTTCCATTTCCGGATGTTCCGAACGTTGATATTCTTCCAGTTTTTCCGGAGGATATTCTTTGGAGGTAAAAACCGTAACCAATACAGCGATAAAAAACACAGCGGCTCCTGTAAAATAGGAAAGCTGCACCGATAGCGGGATTTCTCCTTCGGCAGCAGTATTGGCAACATCAAACCAATTGGTGAGCACATACGGCAGGTAGGATGCAACAAAAGCCCCAATACCGATAAAGAAACTCTGCATCGCAAAGCCGGTTGTGCGCTGTTCATCGGGCAGCATATCCCCAACAAATGCGCGGAAAGGCTCCATGGAAACATTAATGGACGCATCCATGATCCAAAGCATACCTGCGGCAATCCATAATGTAGGCGACATCGGCATAAAAATTAAAGCGAGAGAGGCCAGGATTGCTCCAATCAGGAAAAAAGGCCTCCGACGACCAAGCTTGCACCAGGTTTTGTCGCTCATATGGCCAATAATTGGCTGCACGATCAAACCGGTAACCGGTGCGGCAATCCACAAAATCGGGATATCCTCTATGGAGGCACCAAGCGTTTCAAAAATTCGTGAAGTATTTGCATTTTGAAGGGCAAAACCAAATTGAATGCCCAAAAACCCGAAACTCATGTTCCAGATTTGCCAAAAAGATAAACGGGGCTTTTTTGTCATAATACAATCAGCATTAAGGTTTTATCTGTAAAGCCCGCTGCTTCAACCGCGCATAAGCTTCATCTCCATCAGCTGGTTTATTAGCTGGTGCGCAAGACTTTATAGACAATAATTATTTAGACTGCTCAAAAATACGGAATAAATTGGGTTTCCGGCTATTTTCAAAGATTTTCTTAGACATAAACTACTTTACTTTAGGATTGCCCATCCCCTGCAATTTTAAGCTTCGGCTCACCTGAATGTCTTCCTCCGGATCAAGCGGTGGGCCAACTGGAAGGATCAGTTCCCTGCTGTTATTTCGTGGGTTTTTTATTTCAGGGCTGATGGGATAGGCATTCATCAATTCGGAAGGGTATGCGCGCAGCATGGAAGTAATATCGCTTAAAGCCGTTTTGGGATGTATCCATTTCTGTTCCCACTGTTGTGGCAGAATAACCGGGCTCCGATGGTGTGGCAGACGTTGCATCAACTGATTTGCCACACTTGTGATTATTGCGAAGGAATGGACCTCCTCCCCGCTTTCGGGATTTTTCCAGATGTCCCAAATTCCTGCCATAGCAAAAGGCCGGACTTTATTTCTCAGATAAACCAAAAATGGTTTACTGAGCTTTTCCGTAATCGTGCCTTCGATAAAAGCATCGGCTATAACCAAACAACGCTGCGACCGGATGGGTTTCCTGAAAGCAGGCTTGTTGATAATATCCAGCCCCCCTGTATATTCCGGATTGTTTTCCTTGTTTTTATCGCCCTCGGAGCGTGCATTAATGAAAAGCTGATTTTTTTTTGCCCAAAAAGGGGTCAGGCCAAAACGGGACATCCGAAGGGTATTTCCATCTTCGTATGTAAGGATAGCCGCAGATTGGCCGGGAGAAATATTATAGGAAGGAACATAGCTGGAAGCACCCTGAAAAGCACAGTTAAAGCGCTTTTCAAGAACTTCCACCTTTTGTACGAGAATGTATCGCCCACACATATTTCAGAATTATTTTTCCTGTTTGAAAAAGCTTTCCTATTTTTGTACGGGCTGTCCTGCCAATTTATCTGCAACGCCTTGTCATGATTATTGGTTCCTTGCTTTTAAGGACAGCCCTTTTTTTTGAAAGGTTGGGTCACTGCTGCATTATTCACAAATTTTTCTATTCCGAAGGCAAAGTGCTTCAATGATAAGGGATGCGATAATTATATTGCTCAAAACATTAGCTATAACGACGCTCTATTTCTCTTATATTATTTTGTTTTGAGATGGTGAGGCTGCCGGATTTGCATGAAAAACGACAACACAAAAGCAGGCTAGCACAAAAAAACCCGCAACAGCGGGTTCATTTTTTATGGAAAGGTATTCCTATTATCCGATCAGGTTATTTTCACGGACAAATTTTTCAAAGAAGTGGAAACCTTTTTGCTTTAACTCATTAAATATTTTATACTTTTCTGCACCGGTAGTAAAGACCAATGAACCTAGTTGCATCACGCTATCTGTGGCAATACGCAAATCGTTTAACACATTGTTTACATCTTCATCTTCTTTCATAAACAAACGACTGTAAACATACTCCGTATAAACCATATCATTGATACCGAGTTCCCGGAAAACGCGTTTTCTGGGGGCATTTTGCTCCCGTGCCTCAATCAATAATTTTATTGCTGTTTCGTCATCTGTAATCTTTTTAGACGAAGCGGCCTTTTTCGGCACACTACTTTTCTTTACGGTTTCTTCTACTGCAGCTTTATCATTATTTTCAGGTTTCATGCTTCCCATTGTTATGGTGCGGCCTTCCTTGTTCAAACGTATAAGCGCTTCATTAATAGTGTCATCACATAAAGGCTTATGACTAAATTCACGGATTATTTCACGTGACCTATCTTTATTAATAATACTAAAATTTTCAAAAATATCAGACTCTAAAGCCAATACTTCTTCCTGTATTTCAGGATTTTCTTCAGCGCCACCCAACATCATCAGTTTATAAGTCAAAACATGATAATACTTTAGCACAAGCACATCTATATTCATATCGCTATATTTTATTTGTTATTTTCCCAATAAGTCTGTAAAAGTACAGCCTTTTTATTGATTGGGCAAGCAAATTACAAATTATTTTAATATTCCATTAAATTTTTATCAATCGAGCATCTATAAATATAGGCCAAACATTATAAAATCAGCATCTTAATGGCAGATATTAGCAAGTAAATTTTCACATTGGAACAAAATAATAATTCATCAGAATCGATATAATCAGAAACCAAAAGAAGAACACAAAAGCAAGGATATCATAATTAATTATCTGATAATAAGATAATTAATAATATTAACTAGTTAAAATAATGAATAAAAAAAGCCGTCCTTTTTGAGGGCGGCTTTGGTATAATATTCTAAATACAAAGTTTATACATCCAACCAGGGATATTTGAAATCAACGGCAGGATCATAAACTTCCTTAATGTTACGTGGGTTAGTCCAACGGATAAGATTCAGGTAGGAACCTGCTTTATCGTTTGTACCGGAAGCACGCGAACCACCAAATGGCTGCATACCAACAACAGCACCTGTCGGTTTATCGTTTACGTAAAAGTTACCGGCAGTGTAGCGCAGACGTTGCGTAATCATATCAGCAGCATAGCTATCCTGAGCAAATACAGCTCCGGTCAATGCATAAGGAGAAGTTGTATCACAAAGTTCAAGGGTTTCGTCCAGTTTGTTGTTGTCATATACATAAACAGTAAGTACCGGGCCAAAAATCTCTTCTTCCATTGATTTGAAACGTGGATTGGTAACTTCAATAATTGTTGGCTCAACAAAATAACCAACCGACTTATCACCATTACCACCGGCCACGATAGTAGCTTCAGAAGACTCTTTTGCAAAATTGATGTACGACATGATATTGTCAAAGGAAGTTTCATCAATTACTGCGCCCATGAAGTTTTCCGGGTTTGTGATATCCCCCATTTTCACTTCCTGGAGCATTTCGAGCATATAATCCCTCACGTCGTTCCAAAGCGATTTAGGAACATACATACGTGATGCGGCAGAACACTTTTGTCCCTGGAATTCAAAGGCGCCACGAATTGCATTGGCAGCAACAGCTTTTGCATTTGCGGATTCATGTACAAAGATGAAATCTTTACCACCGGTTTCACCTACAATACGTGGATACGACTTATAATTAGGCAGGTTTGCAGCAGTAGCCTGCCAGAGATGGTTAAATGTATTATTTGATCCGGTAAAATGGATTCCGCCCATATCTTTATTGCTCATAACATGCTTACCAATAAGGGAACCGCGTCCGGGAATAAAGTTAACAACTCCATTGGGCAAACCGGCTTCTTTGAAGATTTCCATCAGATAGTAGTTGGAAAGCAAAGATGTTGTGGCAGGTTTCCAAACGGTAGTAGTACCCATTTGAGCGGGAGCCAGGTTTAAGTTTGCAGCAATTGCAGTGAAGTTAAACGGAGTTACTGTAAAAACAAAACCTTCCAGCGGACGGTATTCGAGGCGGTTGAGGTGATCTGCTCCGGCATTTGGCTGATCGGAATAAATCTGGCTGGCGTAATGGGCATTATAGCGCAGGAAGTCTGCTGCCTCACAAGCAGCTTCGATTTCAGCCTGGTGCATGGTTTTGCTCTGTCCGAGCATTGTAGCAGCATTGATCAGGTCGCGATGCTTGCCGGTAAGCAGTTCAGCTATTTTCAGCATAATTGTGGTGCGCTTTTCAACAGAAAAGTTTGACCATTCCTTATGGGCAGCCATAGCTGCATCAATAGCCATTTTCACTTCTTTTTCGCCAACCTTATGATATTTGGCAAGTACGTGCTTGTGATTATGTGGCATCACAACATCACCAAGGTCTCCGGTGCGCACTTCTTTGCCACCAATAATCAGCGGGATTTCTATCTCCTGCTCTGATTGTCTTTTTGCTTCATTCAGGAGATCTTCACGCTCGGGAGATCCTTTGACATAGCCTCTTACCGGTTCGTTTTCCGGCATTTCAAAAAAATACATTGAATTGTTCATACGATCAAGTGTTTTAGCGAAATACGTTTGTAGTATCTTGTATTGCGCGCAAATTTAATTTTTTTAAACAAAATACATGCTCTGTTTCTTCAAAATTTAGGTATCCGGATCACTTCTTGATAAATATGCTACTGAACCGCTTATAACCTCTGAGCATTTCGAGTGTATAAAGCCCGGGGGACAGCGCGGAAACATCAATTTTCTGTGCCCTGGTGTTTTTGATATTCATTACTTCCGTGCCGTTTTGGCTATAAATGCGGATTTGTTCCCATTCCTTGTTACCATTTGTACCTGAAATCAGAAGATAATTTACTGCCGGGTTGGGATGAACAGCAATGACATTTGCGTTTGGCTCATCAATACCTACACCGCCAACTTGTACATAATCACTCAAAGTGAGGGAATCTGATCCAAACATATTGCTAACTTTCAGTTTTACTTCAAAAGTACCTGCTTCGTTATAAAATACGGCTTCCGGAAGCTGGATATATGAAAATCCGGGTGTACCGCCTTCAAAATACCAAGCCCATGTATCGGGATTTCCTGTAGATTCATCAGCAAAAACAATGCTTTCACCTGCAACAATTTCCGTAACATCAGCACTAAATTGCGCTGTGGGTGCTTCTCCTGCCGTGATATAATCTTCTTTCAAGATTGTATTGGTACCGAATTCATTGCTAACGGTCAATTCAACATCGAATGTACCATTAGTGGCATAAACAATCCCCTGGGGGTTTTGCTCCTGTGATGATGTCGGTTCTCCCCCTTCAAAAGTCCAAAGCCAGGATGTTGGCTGACCGGCAGAGAGGTCGCTAAAATCGATGCTGTTTCCGGTAGCAACAATTTGTTGTGATGCTTCAAAATCTGCTTCAGGAGCTGCATTTATTATAATATACGCTTGCCTGACCTTAATTTGCTCACCAAATTCATTGGATGCTTTCAGGCTAACGGCATATATGCCCGCATTCTGATATGAATGTACAGGGTTCTGCTCTTGTGAAGTTTGCCAGTCGCCAAATGTCCAATACCACTGTGTTGGGTTTTGGGTGCTCAAATCGGTAAATTGTATTTCCTCACCCACATTTGCCACCAAAGGTTCGGCCTGAAAATCTGCAAAAGGAGCCCCTACAGTAATATAAGCTTCTTTGGTTACTGTAAAAGTGTGGTAGTCATTGGAAGCTGTGAGCGTAACAGTATAAACTCCGGGAGTTTCATAAATAATATTCTGTGGATGTTGTTCGCTTGATGTTGCCGGTGATGCCCCATCAAATGTCCACTCCCAGCTGTGCGGATCCCCACTGGAGATGTCCATAAAATTCACAGAAGATCCTGTAACAAGGTAATCGTTATTAACTTCAAAATCCACCTGAAGATCCGGATTAAGTGCAACATCAATTGTTTTCGTTTGGTACTTATTAATGTTTGCCTGGATATTTTTGGTGATATAGCCCGGAGCGGAGTAACGTATCGTGTAAGTTCCTTCATAGATCATACGCTTATAGTAGCCATAAGGCAAGCTGGAATAGACCCATGAGCTATCCTGAACCAGGTCGTGATCAACAACAAAAACTTCTGCTACCATTGGTTCACCTGTTTTCGCTGAAGTCACAATACCTTCAAAACCATAGGCAGCCTGTTCAATATAGTTTAATAGTGAGCGGTAATTGTATTGCCAATGGTTTTCCAGTTCTGCTTCAGGCAATATTTTTGTATTGGAAAGCTCCAGGGTAAATTCCCTGCATTGATGAAAATAATTCATATAATCCTGCCGTGATCCAGATGTTGTGTACCATGCATATCCATTGGTAACACCATTATCGAGGTCGTCCATATAACCTGTTGGACTATATAAATGTGCGGTATCGGCATATTCGCGGCAAACAAATTCCCACCAGTCAGTATCCGGATGAAGTCTTTGCCAGGTATCCCATGGATAATTACATACTTCGGCGCCGCCGTGCCAATTGGACGATAATGCAAAATGCTGTTCATGGGCAAGATCCATCATTGCAATATTTTCGATCTGCCATGCATTGCCGTCAGGATGCGGGCCATCTTCCGGATCGGGAAAATTTCTGTTCAAATCCACACCATTTGCATTTACGCGTGTTGAACCGTACACGCTATTATTGCCACCTGCAAAAGTTCCATCGGGATTGGCCAGTGGGTTAATCCAGATATCCAGTGTATTGACCATGTTGGTAATGCGGTCTGAATTTCCGTAATTTGTCAGGAAATAATCGATCAAACGCAGTGCCAGAACATATCCAGCTGTTTCATCGCCATGCATTGTTGCTGTGTACATTGCCTGTGTTTCACCTTCATCCACGCCCACATTATCCGAAATACGGGCAAAAAGCAATTTACGTCCCTGAATACTTTCTCCAATTTCTACAATTTCACAAATATCAGGGTATTGGGCAGCAAATTGGTACATCATATCAAGATAAGCATCGTAGGTAGGATAAAAATCCCATGCTTCAATTTCCCTGATATTTACTTTACTTTTCATGTTTGGGTTGGGGATAAGCTTCCCCGGATGCGTCAAAATTTCAAATTCAATGCCTGTTTGCTGAAAATCCCGCATTTGCTGCTTTGTTGCATAAGCCCAAACCGTATTTCCTTCTACCTTGTCGATAGAAATCATTTTTGCCAGTTCGGGTGATTTTTGATCTTCAGCTACCTCAAACTTAAAATAAGCTTCGATGTTTTCACTGAAGTAGTTTTCCATTTCTTTTTGCTGAGCGTTTAGGCAGGTAACGAAAAACAATGCCGTTGCCAGAACAATCAGGTTCAATTTCTTTTCCATTGGTTAATTCTTGATTAATTGATATGATAGCCAGATAACAAAAAAGGGTGCGTTAAGTAACGCACCCCACAAAATTATAAAAGACTTTGTTTCTTACTGCATTTTCGCATTGATTTCTTTGAGTTTGTCCATCATTTTCAAACGGGTATAAATCTCTTTGAGGGAAATCATGGTATTTTGATCTTCAGGCATCACTTCATGCGCTTTTTCCAGATAAGGAAGTGCTTTACCAAAAGCTTCATCAGCCTGTGCTTTCAGTTTGTCATATTTTTCTGTTTCGTTCAATGGGAGGTTATTGGCTTCTGTGAGCACATTAACTGCTTCATTAAAATAGATTGCGCCAAGGTTAAAGAGGGCATCGAAATAATCATCTTTAATCTCAATTGCTTTAATGTATGCCTGCTCAGCTTCTTCGAGGTTTCCGAGCGCTTCATGGTTTGTACCCAGTGCAAAGAAAATGGTATGGTTTGTAGGATCCTGCTCGGCAGCCTGTTTGAGGTTAGCCAGCGCGCCTTCATTATCACCTGCCGAAAGGAAAAGGTTTGTTTGGGCAATCAGGATGCTGAAATCTTCCGGAAAACGTACACGTGCATCGGAAATAACTTCAAAAGCTTTGGTAGTATCGCCAAGTCCTTTGTACGCGTTGGCCATTGACCCATAAATAGCCGGGTCGTTGTATTCCATTTCGATTAGCTGGCCATAAATATCGAGGGCTTTTTGAAACTGACCTGCTTTTTCGGCACAAACAGCCGCGTTCAAATAAGATGAAGTATCAACAGATCCCAGAATAGTATTTACGTCTGCTGATTTCAAAAATCCATCAGCTGCAGCACCAAAATCATTATTGTTGTAGTTCTGGACGCCTTCGTTGTAATACTGACTGGCAATGAACATAAGGTTTTTGGTAGCATCAACCTTATGGCGCCCTTTTGTATCCAGTTCCATACATTTTTTATAGGATTCCAGAGATTTTTCCAATGCTCCTTGTTTAAGGTCTGCATACTGTGGGTCTTCGCTGATGGCTACTTTCAACCAAATCTCGCCACGATAAACCCATGTTTTCGCATCGTTCATGGTTTTTTCGTGTGTGATTGTTGGCTCAATGTATTTTACAGCATCATCAAGTTTGTCCTTGCGCATCGCATTGTATGCGCTTGTGCGGGAAGAACCCTGACCGAAAGTCACATTTACTACCAGCAAAGCGACGATAATAAAAACTATTTTCTTCATTTCTGTCTATGTTTTGAATTGTTTAATGCCATCATAAAAACGGCAAATATAATATTTAAGCATCTTATGATTGCAAAATTTCTGCCAAACTTTTCATTAAATCTGATTCAAATGCTGAAAAACCATCAGCACAAATATTTAAGCTTCGGGTTCATCTTCAATCTCTTCTGCATCAGAATCTTGATTTTCAGCGTTTTCACCTAGAGGAATTTCTTCCGTTACCGGGCTTTCACCTGTTATTTCTTCTGTATCCGGAACTTCGGCAATTTCTTCTTCCTCACGAGGGACTGTAGTAACGGCCGCAATTGCATCGCCTTCACGGAGATTTATCAACCTGACCCCTTGTGTGGCCCTTCCCATAATGCGGAGATCGGCAATGTTCATCCGGATCAGGGTACCATTACGTGTAATTATAATGAGGTCATAATCATCTTTCACCGACTTAATTGCAATCAGCTCTCCGGTTTTGTCGGTAATACTGATGGTTTTAACACCTTTACCGCCGCGGTTGGTTTCCCTGTAATCATCCAAAAGCGAACGCTTGCCATAGCCATTTTCCGAAACCACAAGAATATTGTGTTCATTATCTTCTACACAGACCATACCAACGACTTCGTCTTTTTCATCAGCCAGGCTAATGCCACGAACGCCGGAAGCATTACGTCCCATTGGACGCACTTTATCTTCACTGAAACGGATTGCACGGCCACTGCGCAGCGCAAGCATAACCTCACTGGTTCCTGTGGTCATGCGTGCTTCGAGCAGGCGGTCATCTTCGCGGATAGTGATGGCGTTGATACCATTTTGCCTTGGCCTTGAGTAAGCTTCAAGCGAAGTTTTCTTAATAATCCCTTTACTTGTACAGAGTGTGATGTAGTTATTATCTACATATTCCTGGTCTTTAAGGTCTTTTACGTTTATAAAAGCGCGTACTGTATCATCCTGTTCGATACGTATCAGGTTTTGGATAGCACGGCCTTTGGAGGTTTTAACACCTTCAGGGATTTCAAAAACGCGTAACCAGAAACATTTACCCTTTTCAGTAAAGAAAAGCATAAAGTTGTGCATTTGCGCATGGAAGATATGTTCGATGAAATCATCATCGCGTGTTTTGGAACCTGTTGCCCCAACTCCCCCCCGGGCTTGTACCCGGTATTCGCGCAGGACTGTACGTTTGATATAACCAAGTTTAGAAATTGTAACCACAACATCTTCATTGGGGATTGTATCTTCGAGTCGGAAATCCTGTGCAGAATACTCAATTTCGGTGCGGGTATCATCTCCAAATCTTTCCTTAACATCGCGGAGGTCGTCTTTGAGGATTTCCATACGCAATGCTTCATCGGCCAATACACTTTTGTAATACTCAATCATTTTCATGAGTTCGTCGTATTCGGCCTGCAGTTTATCACGTTCCAGACCGGTAAGTGCCTGCAAACGGAGTGCAAGGATTGCTTTGGCCTGTTCTTCCGAGAACTCAAATTTTTCCATTAATCCCTCGCGGGCGATTTCGGGCGTTTTGGACGCACGGATCAGGGCAATTATTTCGTCTATATGATCAAGCGCTTTGAGCAGTCCTTCGAGGATATGGGCCCGTTTTTCGGCCTGAGCCAGTTCGAAACGGGTTTTACGCAGCAGCACTTCATGTCGGTGGTTGATAAAATGCCTGATAATGTCCTTCAGGTTCAGCATCATCGGACGTCCATGCACCAGTGCGATATTGTTCACACTGAATGAAGTCTGCAAAGCTGTCATCTGATAAAGCTTGTTCAGGATTACATCCGGCATGGCATCGCGCTTCAGGTCATAAACAATCCGCATACCGTTACGGTCGGATTCATCACGAATATCTGCAATGCCATCGAGTTTTTTATCATTAACCAAATCGGCAGTTTTCTTAATCATTTCTGCCTTATTGACCTGATATGGGATTGAGGTGACAATAATGCGGCTTCTACCGTTGTCATCTTCATCAATTTCGGCTTCACCGCGCATCATCACACGGCCACGGCCGGTTTCATAAGCCTCGCGCACACCATCATAGCCATAAATTTTAGCACCTGTCGGGAAGTCAGGGGCTTTTATAAATTTCATCAGCTCATCAATGGTAATATCATTGTTATCGATATAGGCAATGCAACCATCAACAACTTCATTCAGGTTGTGTGGAGGCATATTGGTAGCCATACCTACGGCAATACCCGAAGCACCATTGACCAAAAGGTTTGGGATACGCGCCGGAAGTACCGTCGGTTCTTTAAGGGAATCATCAAAATTCAACTGATGATCTACTGTATCTTTGTCAATATCGGCCAGCATTTCTTCCGCAATTTTCTGCATGCGCGCCTCTGTATAACGCATTGCTGCAGGGCTGTCTCCATCAACAGAACCGAAATTACCTTGACCATCAATCATAGGATAACGAAGCGACCAGGGCTGCGCCATACGTACCATTGTATCATAAACTGAAGTATCACCATGAGGGTGATATTTACCCAGCACCTCACCAACGATACGGGCTGATTTTTTGTAGGAACGGTTGGATAGGATTCCTAAGTCGTACATTCCGTAAAGCACCCTTCGGTGAACGGGTTTCAAACCGTCTCGCACATCGGGTAAGGCACGGGACACAATAACTGACATTGAATAATCAATGTAAGCAGTCTTCATCTGATCTTCAATATCGACTTTAACTATTTTTTCGCCTTCACTCATATTTTAAAACTTAAATCTCTCAAAAACAATTAGTTAAAAACAGCATAATAAGACCACGAATATACGCTTTTTTTCAGTCTTAAACACCTGACAGATGTTCTAATATTACTAACATGAGCCTGTTGAAAAAAAAGGCACATTATTTGATAGTACGGCAATGATGAAAGCTATTTTTGAACAACACAAAACAATCATGATGTTTTGAACTTTAGTTATCATCTAAGGTTTTATCTAAGTGTTCATTAATAGATATTTAGGGGCAAAATTATTAATATGGAAGCGAAATTCAGTCAAAGGGTAAAAGATGTTTTACAATACAGCCGGGAGGAAGCAGTGCGTCTCGGCAACACATATATTGGTGTAGAGCATCTGTTTTTAGGTATTTTGCGCGAGGGGCAAGGCGTAGCTGTGAAAATCCTGAACAATTTGAATGTCAACCTGGCATCAATTAAAAAAGCTATAGAAGATAGTGTTCCTACTTCCGGAGAACCGCGCATTGCACCAGAAAACCTGCCATTGATCAAACAAGCTGAAAAAGCCCTGAAAATCACTTATCTCGAAAGCAAGTATTTTAAAAGTGAACTCATTGGCACGGAGCATCTACTGCTTGCCATTGTTAAAGATCAAAACAACCTGGTTTCCCAGTCACTGGGAAAACTCAAGATTGGATATAACGACATTATGGAAGAATTAAAAGCTATTAGCAACATAAGCTCCGGTGATGAAATCCGGAGGGAATTTCCCCAGGCTGATATAGGTGGCGGCGCTGCCGACGACGAAGGTGATGTTGCCGAAGGAGGAAAGCAATCAGGAAAACCGCGCAAGAGCGGGGATCCGAAATCGAAAACACCGGTTCTGGATAATTTTGGCCGCGATATTACACGCCTGGCTGAGGAAAAACGGCTTGACCCAATTGTTGGCCGCGAGAAAGAACTCGAACGTATTGCACAGATCCTAAGCAGGCGCAAGAAAAACAACCCGATTCTTATTGGTGAACCCGGCGTTGGCAAATCGGCTATTGCCGAAGGTTTGGCCATAAATATTATCGAACGCAAGGTTTCTCGGGCCCTTTTTAATAAACGGCTTATTGCCTTAGACCTGGGCTCACTGGTTGCCGGCACTAAATACCGAGGACAGTTTGAAGAACGCATGAAAGCTGTTTTGAACGAACTGCAAAACAATCCGGACATCATCCTATTTATTGATGAAATCCATACTATTGTGGGTGCCGGAAATGCTTCGGGCTCGCTTGATGCCTCCAATATGTTTAAACCGGCTCTGGCTCGTGGTGAAATTCAATGCATCGGTTCCACAACACTGGATGAATACCGTCAGTTTATTGAAAAAGACGGTGCACTGGAACGCCGTTTCCAGAAAATTATGGTGGAGCCTACATCACCCGATGAAACACGGATCATCCTGCACAACATCAAGGAAAAATATGAAGACCACCATTTGGTCAAATATGATGACGATGCCATAGAAGCCTGTGTTTCACTGACAAACCGCTATATGAGCGACCGTTATCTGCCGGATAAAGCCATTGACGCACTTGATGAAGCCGGTTCAAGGGTTCATATTACCAATATCAGGGTGCCGCAGCAAATTGTGAAACTGGAAGAAGATATCGAAAACCTCCGGCAGTTAAAAACCGGTGCTATCAAAAGCCAGAAATTTGAAGAAGCAGCAGCATTCCGTGATTCCGAGCGCAAATGCCTGGCACAACTGGATATTGAAAAGAAAAAATGGGAAGAAAACTCCAAAATCAACCGTGAAGCCGTTACCGAGCAAAATGTTGCTGAAGTTGTGGCCATGATGACCGGAGTGCCTGTTCAGCGCATTGCCCAAAACGAAAGCAACCGCTTGTTAAAAATGGAAGAAGAGCTGGAAGGCAGTGTGATTGGACAGGATGAACCCATTAAAAAGGTGGTGAAAGCCATCCGCAGAAACCGTTCCGGGCTTAAAGACCCCAACAAACCGATTGGAACTTTTATCTTCCTCGGACCTACCGGTGTTGGTAAAACCCACTTAGCCAAGGTTTTGGCACGATATCTTTTTGACACAGAAGATGCCCTCATCCGTATTGATATGAGTGAATACATGGAAAAATTTGCCGTATCGCGTTTAGTGGGAGCGCCTCCCGGTTATGTTGGCTATGAAGAAGGTGGTCAGCTAACAGAAAAAGTACGCCGAAAGCCCTACTCTATCATTTTGCTCGATGAAATTGAAAAAGCGCATCCGGATGTATTCCATTTATTGCTGCAGGTTCTTGATGACGGCCAACTGACCGATAGTTTCGGGAGAAAAGTTGATTTTAAAAATACCATCATCATAATGACATCGAACATTGGTTCACGCCAGTTGAAAGATTTCGGTACAGGTGTTGGTTTTAATACCAGTACACGCCAAAGCAACAGCAGTGAGCTGGCACGAGGTGTTATTGAAAATGCACTGAAAAAATCATTTGCACCGGAATTCCTCAACCGGATTGATGACGTGATGATCTTTAACTCACTAAGCCGTGATGACATACAGAAAATCATTGAAATTGAACTTCAGGAACTCTACAACCGCATTCATAATCTGGGTTATAAGATTCGTGTGTCAGCAGCTGCAAAGAATTTTATTGCCGACAAAGGATATGATGAACAATTTGGCGCCCGTCCGCTCAAGCGTGCCATCCAAAAATATATAGAAGATAATCTGGCTGAAGAAATCATTAAATCAAGCCTCAGTGTAGGTGATATCATACAGATAGATTATGATGATAATAAAGAAGATGTGCGCGTGAAAATAAAAAAGGGACAGCAAAAACCTAAGTTGCCTGAAAGCAGTTCGGGTGTCATTGACAAAAACTAAATTTTTTTATCAATCAATAAAAAAGCACATAGTAAAAACTATGTGCTTTTTTTATGACTGGCAATAAAATGCTATAATCTTTCCATTTCCAACTCGTATTGAGTCGATACCCTGTTTTTCTTTTCTTTATTACCCATCAGGAAACCCTTGATTTGTTCATTAACAGCTTCATTGCTTTGATTAAAATAAATAATCCGGAATGAGAATCCATCGTTCAGGTAATACAGTTTTGTATTATCGTTCTCGTTGGAAATGATGCAGGCTGAATCGCTGTCAACTTGATTTTTCCCTAGATATTTTTGCCTTAAACCGGAAATAACCGCGGCTGCATCAACCTCTGACTTTTCTCCAAAACTATATTCTCCAAGAAAAAAACGTTTTTCGAGAAAGAAATACAAAATACGGACATTAGCCCCAAAAAGTACATCTGAATAACCAAAGACCTCGCCAATGCTGTCATTCATTAAAAAAACAGAATGATAATCGGGTCTTCCCAACTTCTTTAAAACCTTCGGTTTTTTCTCAAAAAACTTTGCATTTTCAAAAGATATCGGTTTCAAAGTCTTCTGTTTTTCACAGCCGTTTTCACCGAAAAACATATAGATGTGGTTTATCACATCATCTTTAATTGCAACGGAACCGGGACTCTTCTTAAAAAAATACTTAAAAACAGCTACATAAGCAAAGCTATAACGCCCTTTTACTAACCTGACAATTGAAAGGACAAAGAAACGGTAATTAAGTACAACAATAATCAAGAACAAGGCCAGGGTTCCGAGAGCTAACATCATCGGAAAACCCATAAATAAAATATTTAATCCATATCCACCACTTTACAGGCGGTTAAAATCTTCTTCAGCAAGATAACCCGAGAAACGTGACTTTGTTTTAAGCCTGCCACTTTCAAGAAAAGTATCTAATTTCCCTTTTACCGACGCATTTTGGTTAAAATACCGGATAGCAATGGCAAAACCGGTATGTTCGGCATGAAGCACGGCACCATTGCTATCCTTTATAAAAAATTTACCTTCCTTAAGGTTATCATTTCCAGAAGAAACGCCATATTTATCCATTAAGGAAGAAAACAACTTATCACTGTCCAGTTTACGGGCATCTGAGAAATAATACTCGCCCATAAAAAACTCATTATCCACAAAATAGTAATTCTCCCTTGTTTTTGTTGAGAAAAACTCTGTAAGGTAACCAAAGGATTTGATTTCGACTCCCTGCTCTTTCGTAACTGAATAAAAATCAGGTTTCCCTTTTTGCCGAAGCAGGTTCTTGTACTTTATGAAAAAATCAGAAGAGGCAAATTTAATGGATTGTTTGGTTTTAAGTTCGGGAAGATTATCGCGATTTTCAAAAAACTTAATAAAGTGGATCACAACATCATCCTCATAACAAGGCTTAAAAGGACTTCTCCGATTGTAGTCCTTATGAACCTGCACGTAATCATAGCTATAAGTGCCTTTGAACAAACGTACTATAAACTGATCAAACCAAAACATAGATACCATTTTAATTGCCGGACAAATCTAACTAAAATTTGAAGCCACCTAAGCTTTTATCATCAAAAGTTTCGATAAACTTAAGGTGTTCGGCGCATTTTGCTCCGGCATACTGAACAAATATTCCGGCAGAACGGCTGTAATCCTCTGTCCTGTTGGCATCCTGAACCAATAGGTGACCCATAATGATATATCCGGCTATTTCCACCAAACGACGTGCATGGAAATCCCAAAGCTCTGAATCTTCCTTTTCCTGGACAAATTTAACGATACGTTCATATTGCAGGCTCAGATCCGTAAGTGTTTTGATAAGATATTCCAGCTCAGGTTTTACTTTCATTGCCTGATATTCCTGCATTGCTTTCAGGAAAGCGCCATTACCAACACCACGGATTGCCGCAACAACCTGCAGTTGCGATGTTCCTTCGTAAATAGTAGTAATACGTGCATCACGGTAGATACGTTCAATCGGGAAATCTTTCATGAAACCTGTTCCACCATGCACCTGAAGGGAATCATATGCAATTTCGTTAGAATATTCACTACTAAAAAGTTTAAGCAGCGGTGTAAAAATATCGGCCAGTTTCTGGTATTTTTTCAGTTCCAGACGTTCTTCTTTTTCCAAACGCCTCCCTTCCTGAAGGTGGGTATATGTTTTATAGATATCTACAAAACGGCTTGTTTCATAAAGAAGTGAGCGAATAGCATCGGTTTTGACGCGCATCATGGTCAGCATTTCGTAAACCGCAGGATATTTGATAATCGCTTTTCCAAACTGTTCGCGTTCTTCAGCATATTTCAATGCTTCGCGATAAGCGGCTTCGGCAATACCTACTGATTGTGCACCAACGCCCAAGCGTGCCGAGTTCATCAAAGCCATTACATACTTGATCAGGCCCATTTTTCGGTCGCCAATCAGTTTAGCCGGAGCATTATTGAATACCAGCTCACAGGTTGGAGAACCTTTGATTCCCAGTTTATTTTCGATACGGCGCACTGTAACCGCCTGTTCTGCACGGTCATATACAAATAATGACAGGCCGCGAGCGTCGCTGGTTCCTTCTTCGGAACGTGCCAAAACAAGTGAAACATCGGCATCACCATTGGTAATGAAGCGCTTCACACCATTTAGGAACCACTGATCTTTATTGGCATCGTAAGTCGCTTTCAGCTGAACGCTCTGAAGGTCGGAACCGGCATCCGGCTCGGTGAGGTCCATCGCAGCCGTAGCACCTTTTTCGAAGCGGGGCAGGAATTCATTTTTAATTTCCTCGGAGCCAAATTCGTGAATAGTTTCAGCACAGTCCTGCAATCCCCAGATATTGGCGAATCCGGCATCGGCACGGGATACGATTTCTGCAGCCATTACATAAGGTACAATGGAAAAATTAAGACCGCCATATTTACGCGGCAGTGACATCCCAATTAGGCCGGCATTTACCAGTGCATCGTAGTTTTCCTGCGTACCGCGTGCATAAATCACTTCGTTATTTACGATTTTGGGTCCTTCATGATCCACTGATTCGGCATTTTCTGCGATGATATCACCACAAATTTCACCTACAATTTCCAGGGTTTTGTCGTAGCTGTCGAGAGCATCCTCAAAATCCTGCGGAGCATAATCGTATTTATCCTTGTCCTCGTAGGCATTCTCTTTGAGGGCTACAATTTTTTCCATCAAGGGATGTTCGAGATGGAATTTCAGGTTTTTATTATCGGTATAAAAATTAGCCATTTTCTGAATCGTCTAAATTGATTACTTGGTATTTTTCTTATAAAGGCGGATCATTTTGGGCAGTATTTCAGCCACATCGCCAATGATTGTATAATCCGCAATAGCGTTGATAGGCGCATCCGGATCATTATTGATGGAGATAATTTTGGACGACTGGTCCATTCCTGCACGATGCTGCACTGCGCCGGAAATTCCGCAGGCGATATAAAGTTTAGGACGAACAGTAACACCTGTTTGACCGATCTGGCGCTCGTGGCCAACCAAACCAGCATCCACAGCGGCGCGTGATGCTCCTACTTCGCCACCGAGCAAGTCGGCCAGTTCGTAGAGCAAGTTGAAATTTTCTTTGGAACCAACGCCATAACCTCCGGCAATAATTACCTGAGAAGCTTTGATGTTCACTTTTGGAGGCTCAATATGGCGTTCAATAATCTGAACAACAAAATCCTCATCTTTCAGGATTTCAGCAACATTAATACTTTTTAATTCGCCTTTATAACTTTCGGAAACAATCTCTTTCTTCATCACGCCCTCACGTACCGTAGCCATTTGTGGGCGGGTTTCCGGGTTGATGATGGTTGCGATGATGTTCCCGCCAAAAGCAGGACGAATTTGATAGAGCAGTTGCGGATAATGCTTTTGCGCTTTTTTATCTTCATGTTCTCCAATGACCAGACTGGTACAATCGGCAGTAAGACCGCAGCGCAATGCAGATGCAATACGCGGTGCCAGGTCGCGGCCTACAGATGTTGCTCCAAAGAGCGCTATTTCCGGTTTTTCCTGCTCAAAAACAGTGCGCACAATTGCGGCATGCGGTAATGTAGCATAAGGGAAAAGGCCTTCCATATCGGCTTTATGCACAACATCAACGCCAAAAGGGAACACTTCTGCTTCAATGCCTTCAATACCGGTTCCGGCGACAATTGCTTCGAGTTTTACTTTCAATTCGTCGGCAAGCGTACGGCCTTTTGTAAGAAGTTCGAGGCTTACGTCGGCTATATGCTTCTCTTCTGTGACTTCACAATATACAAATACGTTATTCACTTTCTTCTTTTTTAAGTTATTAGCCGATTACGTGGCTTGCAATTAATTCTTTCATTAACAGGTCGATATCATCTGCGCTGTCGGTAAGCACTTTGGTTTCTTTGGCTTTGAAGACAACGTTTTCGATGGCTTTTACCTTGGTTGGAGAACCCGATAGGCCAAGCTGCTCCACATCGGCCAGGATATCTTCCACAGACCATTCCTCTATATTAAGATATGGGCGCTGACGCAGTTCCGTATAATCTTTGGTTTCGCTTTGAAGCTCAGTAACGGTTCTGGCGTGTTTAAATTTCATCATCAGTTTGGCATGGCGCGGACGGCAATCAGGAGCTGAACTGTGCACGGTAACTGTGAGAGGCATTGCGCTGCTTACCGTTTCCACACCACGTTCGAGCCTGCGCTTAATGGTCAGCTTTTCTGTAGTGGCTTCCACCAGTTCCTCGGCATATGTAACCTGCGGCATATTCAGTTTTTCGGCTGTTTGCGGGCCAACCTGAGCTGTATCGCCATCAATAGCCTGACGTCCGGCAACAACCACATCAACTTTGCCCAGTTTTTTCACTGCCAAAGCAAGTGCATAACTGGTAGCCAAAGTATCAGAACCGGCAAATTTACGGTCGGTAATCAGATAACCTTTATCAGCACCACGGTAGAGCGATTCACGGATCACTTCGCTGGCACGGTAAGGCCCCATAGTAAGGATAATTACTTCCGATCCGGGCATCTGATCTTTCACGCGCAAAGCAAATTCGAGCGCATTGAGGTCTTCCGGATTATAAATAGCAGGCAGGGCTGCTCTGTTAACTGTGCCATCGGCTTTCATTGCATCTTTCCCCACATTTCTTGTGTCGGGCACCTGTTTGGCAAGAACAACAATTTTTAAACTCATATATTCTTAATATTATCGCTTATTTTCTCGCTTTTAAGACGTGCAAAGATAACAAATAATGGTATTCGGCAAAGCCTTAACCAACAATCTGAAAGTAAGATATTTATATAACTTAAAACCAATATCGCACGGAATAGGATGAGCCAGAACAAATAATTTTTCCCTACCTTTGAAAATCAGGAAAAACACTACACCATGCTCAAAGAACATATTTCACGCTCGCTGTTTCCCTTCCTTTTGTCGGGAGTTTTGACCGGTACTTTTGTATATGTTTTCATCGACGGCACCCTTGCTTCCCTCCTGCTCTTTTGCCTGATGGGCTGGATGTGCTATACCAGTATATACTTATATTCAGCAATTTACAATGCACAACTACGACCTCACCTGCCGGTTTATGCTTCCGTTTTGATCAATTCGGTTGTTTCTGTTTTACTGATTTACATCAACCTTATCATTATCATTGGTTTGGTAAATCCAAATGGTATTTTATATGTTTTTGCGCATTGGCGCGATACCCTTTTAAACCCATCCATCCAGCAGGGCATGATTTTCGGTCTGGCACTAAGTATTGCGATTAATGTTTATCTGAGCATATCCGAACTTTTCGGACAACGCAACCTGATCAACCTGGTTTTGGGACGCTACAGCAAAGCCCATGAAGTAGAACGCGTTTTTATGTTTGCCGATTTAAAAGATTCGACAAGCATAGCGGAGCAATTGGGGCACAAACGTTTCCTCGATTTGCTCAATGCGGTTTTTGAAGATATGAGCAAAGCCATTTCGAAACATAAAGGCCAGATTTACAAATATGTGGGCGATGAAATCATCATTGTTTGGAAGCCCCGTGAAGCCTTTAAAAAAGCCGCATGCCTGCAAACTTTTATTGATATGGATGCCAATATCCGAAAGCGAAAAGCATTTTACGCGGCAAAATTTGGAATCGTCCCTGAGTTCAAAGCCGGGCTGCATGGCGGATTTGCCATTACGGGCGAACTGGGCTATTTCCGCAAAGAAATCACCTTCCTCGGCGATGTAGTCAACACCACCGCCCGCATCGAAGGCGAATGCAACCGCCTGAACCAAAAGCTGGTATATTCGGAATACATTGCTTCCAGAACTAATGTTCCCGAAGGTTTTGAACAAATTGAACTGGGAGAGCATCAGTTGAGAGGAAAGAGCGGTGGAATTAGATTGTTTGGGATACAGCCTTAATTGGTATAGGAAGGCATAAAACTTTTAGCCAGTATTCAGAAAAGTACGTAATTTAGCGTTTTACAAAAAAGGATGGCTTCCAATCATTCTTTTAACTTTGATTATGATTTTTTGTACATTAGAAAAATATGAATGAAAACACAATACGGCTTGAATCACTTAGCATTAAAGGCTGGTGCTCAATAAAGGATTTAGAGGAATTTAAACCGGAAAAAATAAATGTGTTAATTGGCCCCAACGGCGCTGGCAAAAGTAATTTTATAGGTTTCTTTGACCTGCTGAGCTGGATGCTATCAGGAAGATTACAAGAACGGATAACCCAGCTAGGCGGATCAAGTGATATTCTTTTTGATGGCCCGGAAATTACGCAACATCTTAAATGTGGAATAACCATTAAAACGACTGCTGGTATAAATCAGTATAAGTTTACACTTCAATTTGCCAAGCCGGACAGGTTATATTTTGCGGAAGAAGCATACCGTTTTAGCAGGAATGATCGTGATACCAAAGCTGAATGGAATTATTTGGGTGGAGGACATACCGAGGCCAGAATTATTGAACGCACCTCAACAACAGCAAAAGTGGTCAGAAACCTGCTAAAAAAATTTATTGTTTATCAGTTTCACAATACATCAGATACAGCCGGTATGAGGCTGAAATGGAATTTGGAAGATGGAAGGTGGCTGAAGGCTAATGCTCAGAATTTAGGCAGCTTCCTGCATAGGATAATGCTAAATGATGAAGGATACTATTTACGTATTGTAAAATATATTCGAGCGATATTACCATTTTTCGATGATTTTGAACTGTATCCTGAAGGCGATTATGTAATGCTTCGATGGAAAGAAAAAGGCTCAATAAAAATTTTCAATGCAGGACAAGCTTCTGATGGTATGTTGCGGGCTATTGCCTTAATTGCAATGCTTGCCCAGAACCCGAATGACCTGCCTGCTGTTTTGTTTCTTGATGAACCAGAATTAGGACTTCATCCAGCAGCTATTGATGTTGTAGCCGGATTAATCAAAGCTGCTTCTCAACATTGCCAGATCTTACTAGCAACACAATCGGTTAGTTTGGTAAATAATTTTACAGCTGACGATCTGGTTGTAATAGAGCGCAAAGGGCGAGATTCCCGATATCATCGTTACTCATCCAAAGAACTGTCTGCTTATTTGGAAGATTTTACAACAGGTGAGCTTTGGGAACATAATATCATAGGGGGCAAACCATGAAACACCTTCATATTGTAGCCGAAGGACATTCTGAGGAAGAATTCCTAAGAAAGGTTCTTACCCCATATCTTGCGAAATTTGAAGTATTCGTCTCTTGCCAACGTGTCCATACCGGAGGCACAAAAATACATCCAATTAAAGGAGGCTTGGGAAGGATTCCCAAATATCGCCCTGTTATCAGAGCAATAGAACGGTGGATTGAGGCTGATAAGGGACGTGAAGATGTTGTTTATTCAACTATGCTTGACCTCTATGCTTTCCCAAAAGATCCGGAAAGCCCTTATACCGATGATATCCGGTCAATCCCTAATAAATACGAAAGAGTAAAAAGGCTGGAAGAAGCAATGTCGGAAAAACATGGGCATCCGAGATTAATTCCTTATGTACAATTGCATGAGTTTGAAACTCTCCTTCTGGTTGATGTGGCAAGCTTAAAGATCATGTATCCAGACAGAAAAAGACAAATCGACAGACTCAAAAATGAAATCGGTGATGCAAATGTGGAACTCATTAATGACGATCCCTTATCAGCACCCTCAAAAAGAATTATTAAAGCTGTTCCCGAACATGAATCTCAGAAAAATACGGTCGGGCCAATTGTGACAGAAGATATAGGAATCCCTCCACTGAAAGAAAAATGCAGGCATTTTAATGAGTGGATAACAAAGCTTGAAAATTTAAATAGTTAGGTAAAGGCTGAGACTACACCCACCAAACCATGAAATACTACGCCGATCTCCACATCCACTCACATTTCAGCATGGCGACTTCCAAAATGCTGACGCCCGAATATCTTGATCTGGCGGCACGTCAAAAAGGGATTTCTGTAGTAGGCTCAGGTGATTTCACCCATCCGGGATGGCTGGCCGAAATGAAAGAAAAGCTCGATCCGCTCGACAATGGCCTTTTCCGTTTAAAAGACGGCCTGCGGCCGGATGTGGGGCGCAATATCAATGCAGATTTTCAGCCGCAATTCATCCTTACGGCGGAAATCAGCAATATCTACAAAAAGAACGGTAAAGTGCGCAAAGTCCACAATGTGGTGTTGGCACCGGATTTCCGCACAGTGGAACGCATTCAACAGAGCCTACAGCAAGGCGGTTTCAACATCACTTCCGATGGTCGCCCCATTCTCGGCCTCGATTCGCGTGACCTGCTCGAAATGCTGCTTAGCGTAGATGAACGCATTTTGCTCATCCCTGCGCACATCTGGACGCCCTGGTTTTCGGCTTTGGGCGCACGCTCCGGTTTTGATTCCATCGAAGAATGTTATGAGGATCTCAGCCAGCATATAACCGCTGTGGAAACCGGACTCTCGACCGATGCGCCGATGAACTGGATGTGCAGCAGGCTCGATAAATTCACGCTGCTCAGCAATTCCGACGCACACAGCCCCGACAAGCTGGGACGCAATGCCAATATTTTCCTGGGCGAAGCCTCTTACGACAGCATTGTACAGGCATTGGCACAGCCCGAAGGACGATTTGGCGGCACGGTGGACATGTATCCTCAGGAAGGAAAATACCACTATGCCGGACACCGCAAATGTGGCATTTGCTTTGATCCGGTGCAAACTGCCAAACATCATGGGATTTGCCCCGTATGCGGTAAAAATATCACCTTGGGCGTCATCAACCGGATTGTGGAACTTTCCGATCGCAAAAACATAGAAGAACGCCCCAACCGAAAGGAATTTCAATACATTATCCCACTTAAAGAGATGCTTTCGGAAATTTACCAAAGCGGCATCCAATCCAAAACCATAACAAGCCAGTACAACACAATCATACAAAACATTGCGCCAGAGCTGCCTCTGCTGCTTGAAATCAGCCTTGACGAAATTGAGGCAAAAGGCGGCAAACTTCTGGCCGAAGCCATTGGCCGTATGCGCAGCGGTCGTGTGCACATCAAAGAAGGATTTGACGGTGAATACGGCAGCATTAAGGTTTTTGAAGCCGACGAGCTGGCTTATTATCAGCAGGATATGCTTTTTTCGGGTGAAAGGAAAGCAGCTCCAAAAAAACGTCCTTTACTTAATTTTGACCTAAGTCTCTATCATGCGGCCATGAAGGATCAGAAGGAAAAAGAAGATTTAGCAGCCGAACCCAAACGAAAATATAACCATCGTTACAATGATATGCAACAAAAAGCTGTAGATCATATGGAAGGCGCTGCATTGGTGCTGGCCGGTCCGGGAACAGGCAAAACTCATGTACTGACAGGACGTATCGTGCAGATGGTCAAAGAAAAAAACATTGATCCGGGGCGCATCCTTGCCGTGACCTTCACGCGCAGGGCAGCCGGGGAAATGCGCGAACGTCTGGCTGCGCGCCTCAGCAGGGAAATCAGCAACAAAATGATGGTTTCCACCTTTCATGCGCTGGGCTTGATGTTGCTTCGGGAAAATATGCCCGGAAAAGAAATCAACATCATCAGCGACAGTAAAAAAGCAGGATTGATTGCCAGCGCTTTAGGGCTTACAAGCAAAGAAGCCAATGCTTTCTGTGAAAAAATCGCTACAGCTAAAAGTAAATCATCCTCAGAAATGGATGATGATATCCAAATTTATGACGAAATCCTGGAAAAAAACAACCTCAACGACCTCGAAGACCTCATCCGCAAGCCCGTGCTGCTGGCCCGGCAAGATGAAGGCTTCCGGAACCTCCTGGCATTAAAATTCGATTATGTATTAATTGATGAATATCAAGATATTAACGAACAGCAATATCATTTCCTGAAACTCTTCCTGAACCGTCATCAAAACCTTTTTGCCATTGGCGATCCGCATCAGGCGATTTACGGTTTCCGCGGCGCAGATGTGGGTTTGATCCGTCGTTTCCAGGATGATTATCCCAATGCAGAAATCTTCAACCTGGAAGTCAGCTATCGCTGTCCGGATAATTTCATCCGCGCTGCCGACAGTGTGCTCAGCGAGGATGTAAGCCAAACCCACCACATCCTTTACGGCATGCAAAGGGACATCAAAATCAGCATCAGCGATTACGCAACCGATAAAGCCGAAGCAGAAGGAATTGCCCGGATAATCGAGGATTTATCAGGCGGGCTGCGTTTTTTCAGCATGGACAGTGGTATCAGCAAAGGCAATTTGGATACCGATCACGCTCTATCCGGCTTCGGGATATTGTGCCGCACAACGCGACAGTTCGATTGCATTGCCGAAGCGCTGAACAATCATTCCATTCCTTTTAAAAGCAGCAACGATTTGCCGCTTTTCCGCAGGAAAAACATTGCTGAAGCTTTGGAAGCCCTGATCGGGATATACAACAAAGAAGAACAAACTCCCGAAGAATACCGGAATATCCCCTTTTTAAGTGCGCAAAACAAAATGCATGAAAACCTGCGCCTGATTTTACAGCATCAAAAAAGCATGGGTATAAAAACCGGCAAGAACGAAGAAAACCAGATTGTGCGCATCATAGCGCGATACAATAACAATCCGCAGCTTTTGAGTGATGATATGCAACTGGGCAGCAAATGGGAAGAAATTTACCACCAAAGCGAACACGTGCACCTGATGACCATGCACGCTTCCAAAGGACTGGAATTTAAAAGTGTTTTCCTGCCCGGCCTCGAACAGCAACTGATGCCATATACTTTTTTCAGACAAGATACCGACATTGCCGAAGAAGAACGCCTGCTTTATGTAGCCATGACACGCGCAAAGGAAAAGCTGTTTTTGAGCCATGCGGCCAAACGCCATATTTTTGGCAGGGAGATGGAAAATGGCCCCAGCTTCTTCCTGAGCAGGATCAGTGAAAGCCTGCTGGAACGGGAAAAGAGGGAAATCCGGCAAAAGAAGAAAGATGAGGGGAACAACCAGTTGAGTTTGTTTTAGGTATTAACCACAAAGGGCGCAATGGATGCACAAAGAGCACGTAGTTTTTTTCTCGCAAAGGCGCAAAGACGCAGAGATACAAAAAGTTATAAAAAACACAGCGAAATATTTCCGCTGCTCTGTAGCTATTTGACCTGTTTTCTAACAGATTTAAGTTTTAACCACAAAGGGCGCAAAGGATGCACGGAGGGCACGAAGTTGTTTTTGCTCGCAAAGACGCAAGGGCGCAAAGAGGCTAAGAAACTAAAAAAACACAGCGAAATATTTCCGCAACTCTTTTGGTATTTGACCTGTTTCCTTCCTGTTATTGGCTTTAACCACAAAGGGCGCAATGGATGCACAAAGAGCACGTAGTTTTTTTCTCGCAAAGGCGCAAAGACGCAGAGATACAAAAAGTTATAAAAAACACAGCGAAATATTTCCGCTGCTCTGTAGCTATTTGACCTGTTTTCTAACAGATTTAAGTTTTAACCACAAAGGGCGCAAAGGATGCACGGAGGGCACGAAGTTGTTTTTGCTCGCAAAGACGCAAGGGCGCAAAGAGGCTAAGAAACTAAAAAAACACAGCGAAATATTTCCGCAACTCTTTTGGTATTTGACCTGTTTCCTTCCTGTTATTGGCTTTAACCACAAAGGGCGCAATGGATGCACAAAGAGCACGTAGTTTTTTTCTCGCAAAGGCGCAAAGACGCAGAGATACAAAAAGTTATAAAAAACACAGCGAAATATTTCCACTGCTCTGTAGCTATTTGACCTGTTTTCTAACAGATTTAAGTTTTAACCACAAAGGGCGCAAAGGATGCACGGAGGGCACGAAGTTGTTTTTGCTCGCAAAGACGCAAGGGCGCAAAGAGGCTAAGAAACTAAAAAAACACAGCGAAATATTTCCGCAACTCTATTGGTATTTGACCTGTTTCCTTCCTGTTATTGGCTTTAACCACAAAGGGCGCAATGGATGCACAAAGAGCACGTAGTTTTTTTCTCGCAAAGGCGCAAAGACGCAGAGATACAAAAAGTTATAAAAAACACAGCGAAATATTTCCGCTACTCTGTAGCTATTTGACCTGTTTTCTAACAGATTTAAGTTTTAACCACAAAGGGCGCAAAGGATGCACGGAGGGCACGAAGTTGTTTTTGCTCGCAAAGACGCAAGGGCGCAAAGAGGCTAAGAAACTAAAAAAACACAGCGAAATATTTCCGCAACTCTATTGGTATTTGACCTGTTTCCTTCCTGTTATTGGCTTTAACCACAAAGGACGCAATGGATGCACAAAGAGCACGTAGTTTTTTTCTCGCAAAGGCGCAGAGACGCAGAGATACAAAAAGTTATAAAAAACACAGCGAAATATTTCCGCTACTCTGTAGCTATTTGACCTGTTTTCTAACAGATTTAAGTTTTAACCACAAAGGGCGCAAAGGATGCACGGAGGGCACGAAGTTGTTTTTGCTCGCAAAGACGCAAGGGCGCAAAGAGGCTAAGAAACTAAAAAAACACAGCGAAATATTTCCGCAACTCTATTGGTATTTGACCTGTTTCCTTCCTGTTATTGGCTTTAACCACTAAGGACGCAAAGGATGCACGGAGGACACGAAGTTTTTTTGCTCGCAAAGGCGCAAAGGCGCAGAGAGGCTAAAAAATTGAAAAAACACAGCGAAATATTTCCGCAACTCTGTAGCTATTTGACTAATCCTCCTGTAGATTTACATAGATTGCCACTGCTCTGTAGATTAATATGAGCTTTAAAAAAAACGGCGGCAACGCCATGCTAATATAAGGTCAAGAGCGCAATGCGCTGATCGAAGCCGAAGTGAGTCGAGTGCCCTTTAGCCAACCTATGGAATCATCCAGGTTTTCAAGCCCCACTCTGTGAATTCGTAGCGTTGCGCCTGCCCACCGAATTTATTGAGCGCTTCAATGACTTTTGTCCGGCTGTTTTCCGGACAGTAAAAAGTCATAAAACCGCCACCACCGGCACCGGAAATTTTCCCTCCGGTTGCACCGTTGGCCATTGCTGTTTGGTAAATATCATCAATCAAAGGATTGGAAATCCCTTCGGCCATTTTCTTTTTATTTTCCCAGCCAAAATTCAGGATTTCCCCGATTCGGTCAAGATTTCCGCGCAAAAGTGCTTCTTTCATCTGCACGGCCTGTTCCTTTAGCTTCAATGTAGCTTCAATCGACTCCTGTTTTTGCTCTGTTACATTTTTGCTTTGCGATTCGATGATACGTGAGGAATAACGGCTGGTTTTCGTATAATAAAGCACCAGATTATGTGCCAGTTCGTTCATATACATGGAGCGGATACGGAGTGGATTAACAATAACTTTATCGTCTTTGCCGAATTCCATAAAATTCACACCCCCAAAAGTCGCCGCATACTGGTCTTGTTTCCCACCGGCCATGGCCAGGTCAACACGTTCGATATCGTAGGCCAGATGCGCCAGGTCGTATTCGCCCAAAGGCAATTGGAGCCATTCCGCAAAAGCACCAAGAATAGCCACAACCAGTGTGGATGATGTTCCCAAACCGGAGCCCGGAGGCGCATCAACAAAAGTTGTCAGCTCAAACGAAAGCGGATTTTTTGTGAAATCGCGCTGCACACGGTTATAAATGCCACGGTGCAGATCAAGCTGGCCGATAATTTCCAGTTCATCAGCAGCATTCAGTTCGTAATATTCACCTTTATCAACGGAATTAAAAACGATTTTTCCATTATCGAGTGGCCGGATACTGGCATAGGCATACATGCTGATGGTGGCATTGAGGATGCAACCACCATAAATATCACTAAAAGGCGCTACATCCGTTCCGCCGCCGGCAAGTCCGAGCCTGAGTGGAGCTTTGCTTCGTATAATCATATTATTTTATTCCTTTTCTTTCAAATTCCAGTCTTCATCAAAATAGAAATTTCTGTCGCCAAAATTATCACTTTTCAAGATAATGGTACGGTTTGGCTCATCGAAATCATAAGAATTATAAATAATTTCCGCCAATTTCTCCCCATTTTTTGAAACCAGTCCGAACTGATAATTATTTTTGGAAAGGAAAACACCACCCATTGGCAAAATATTCTGCATGAATTGCTTCGTAATGATTTTTCCGGTACTGTCGCAAAGCACCCACCCACTGTGCGCTGTAAGTGCAATAGAGTTTGGATTTTTGTTCACATTTTCCAGATAAATATATTTATCGGGCGTGATGCTCAATTCAAATTTACTGTTGATTTTTCCGTATTTCCCATCTTTCAAAACCAATAGTTCAAGCGCGTCATCATATTGAAAAAAGTTTTCGTCTTCCTGAATCACAGAAGCATAATCAAAATCATCGAAACTCATGCCTGATGGATTGATAATTTCATGGCCCTGATCTACCAAAAATTCATAGCCTGAATCAGAACGCACTATATATTTATCTTTTGCATCTATTATAAACTGATATTTTAAAGGCAAAATTACTTCACCATTTTCGTTGATAATTCCCTGGTATCCATTTTTATTTGCAACCAAATACCGCTTTTTATTTATTTCCCTCATCTGAAAATACTGCAATGAAACAGAAGTATTTATGGAATCACGCGGCACCAGTTCATACTTTCCGTGATACTGAAGAATTACCGGATCATTTTCAGGAAGCACCTCAGGAATAAGAACTCGCAAATGACCGGGAATAGGATTTTGGAAATCTTCAGCATACAAGATATTTTCAAAAAACTGATTGATATCCTTTTCGTTAAAACTATATTTTATTCCATCCACTTTAATCTGGATGTATGTATTGCCATCAGCGCAATGAATGAAACGATAATCATCGATGGGAACAGCCTCCATACCCTTTTCGTAGCAAATGAGTTCGAGCTCTTTTTTTGTTTCACGGAAATAATAAGTCTCCTGCAAAAATTCTAAAGCTCTGTAGCAAACTTCAATAAAAACAGCCTTCGGATCAAATTCGGCAGGTAAATCATCAACATACAAATGCCCATAACCTTTACGCACAAAAGGAAAAAATATACCAGTGGCCCATTGGTCATCGATGGACATTTGATCATAAAAAGGGCGCGAAATAAACTCCCGCTTGTAAATATCGTATATGCCGGACAAATTATTATCTGCCCCGGCCACCTTGATATAGCCATACCCCTCTGCAATAAGGCCCGTGGTGTTGGCGCTTTGAAAAATATTGGTAAAGCCCGGACTCAAGCTACTTTCTTTAGTGTTCATAATATGCAGTTTACTGTCCTTCCGCACAATTATTTGAGATAAAAACTCAAGCTCTCCCGGATAAACCGGAAAACGGTTATCAATTTGGAAAGCAGCACTTAATCCGTCCTTAATATCTAAAGTATAAAAATCGCCCCCTTTCTGCACCAGCAATTTCACATCATCTTCAAACATTAGGCTAAAAAACTGTTCTTCAACAGGCTGCGGACGGTTAAATGGCGTGATCAGCAGTGAATCAAAATATGTATCAGCCAAAAGCATCTGTTTATCAACAAAGTAAAGGCCGATCCTGCCGTCATCATCAACAACTGTCGCTGCCTGGCTGCCATCCTGAAACACCAAAAAATTATCCTCTAAAATATCCGAAAATGAGTCTTTTATTTCTTCTCCATCAGTATTAACAGGATACCAACGGTTATTCCGCTGCATGAAAACAGGGAAATCTATAATTTCATCACCATAATCAAAATACCAATGACCTGCTCCTTCATAATCATTACCGAATTTCTCTCCTCTGGCATTAATTAAAAAATAGCGACTGTCTTTCTGAACCACAGCTGCTTTTGTTTTCTTATCAAAAAAGGATGCATCATCAAATTGATAATCAATTTTTAAGCTCCCTTTTTGATCCTTGTAGCCATACAAGTTATTGCTGTTACTGCGTTGCGGAAATAACTTTTGGGCGTGAAGTTGTGAAAACAAAAAAATGAAATATGCCGCGATAAAAAACAATTGTTTCATTCCTATATAATTTTGATTTCCAAACGATAATATTTGAATGGACTAAAGTACAAATTAAAACTGCAGCCCAGAATGAAACACCTCAGAATTAGTGCAGAAATTCCCAATCACATAAAACCATATTTTTATGAGCGCAGCAAAATCAGATTTGATCTTCACATATTTGTGCGAAACCTGGCACTAATCCCAACTCTTCTCTTTGCGCCATAGCTCAATCGCTTTCAGATACTTCTCCGCTCCTTCCGGCGAAAGCTTATAAACAAATCCATTGAGCTCAGGATGTTTTTGCTCGATCCAGGCCACCAAACTATCGCGGCGTGCTTGCCATAATGAAAAATCCATTGAGATATATCCTGTTGTGCTGATTTCTGCAATCTGATTGGCGTCAAATACAAACAAGACCCGATAAACCAAGGCGGTATCCTGAAGGAAAGCGATACGATGGCAGATTTTTGATACAACAAGCTCCACACTATCCGACCTGAAATTAATTTCACGTACTTGATATTTGGCTTGAAAAACAGAATCCCATTGGAATTGGGTATAAAAACCCGCCTTATCACGAGTCAGGATATAACCCATTTCGGTAGTTTTCAGGCTATCGGAAACCAATGGGGAAAGCTGACGAAAGTCCCGAGCATTCAAGGCTTTGAAATAAGCATTGATGCTTTGTTTGTGGTGGACATGAAAATCAGTTTGGCAGGTATAAAAGGTTAATGTTAAAACACTTGCGCATAAAAAGCAGAATACTAATAAATTTTTACCGCAAAGCTTATGACGAACTACCGAAGGTATTTGAAGTAAAATTAACATCTAGAAAAAGTGGTTTTTTAAATCATTTAAATCAATACCGGAAACAATTCTTCTATTTTCAAAGAGTCTTCTTAAATTCCTTTCTGCTTGATTTTTAAGACCAGGTTTAAACACGAAATAATACTTATTCAGCAATTGCGGATTATGACCAAGTAAAGCAATGGATCCAGCAATTTTAGATTTTAATTCCGATCCTTCCAGGTTATAGATGCTTTTAATATTTAGCTTAAGTTCAACCGGTACAAAACGTTTTGTCGATTTATGAGCCAAACCAAATGCTAAATCCATTGTGCTTCTTTTGCTCCGTTTCTCTCTTTTCGCCAAATTATGCTCTACTTGATCAATATTTAAACATACTTCCGATTCAAAAGGAGTTTTACGAGCCCCTTCCTTACGGCACAATTCATGAATTTTTTCAATACAATCGGGGTGCTTTTTCGATAAAGGATGTTGTTGCGTGCTTGCAGGACAATATTGCCATTTATTCTGTTTTTCCATACATATCAATTCTTTCGAGAGCAATATTGAACGAAGAAAAAATATTTTCAATGTCAACACCCTGATCCACATAGTTATATAAGAAAGAATCTTTCTCACGTTCGGCCAGGTAGAAATGCAGGGTTTTATCAACTTCTTCTTTCTCCGAGATATACTTTATAGCACTGATCATATCCGGATGATGGCTGGCAATCAAAAATTTTACTCCAGCCACTTTATTCAAAAGGACGATCAAACGGGCATATTCTACCACCCATTGCGGATGCAGGTGCGCTTCCGGTTCATCGATAATGAGCAGGGTTTTACTGTTCAACAAACCATTTTTGTACAATAACTGCAAAATACTGAAAGATTTTAGCCCTGTGGCACATTCAAGCAGGTTAAACTCCTTCCCATCACTCCTTTTATAAACAAATGATTCATTTGATAATTTTTGATCATCATATCTGACCTCTCCGTGCAGCACCTCCTTGCTTAAAATTTGATCGAGCCCGCCATTTGCTTTTTTAAAACGTAATTGGGATAAAAGCATGTTCAAATCACGCCAATGTGGGCGATATCCATTTGCATCTACACCAAATATCATTGGAGTATCAATATAAGCGAGTTGTTCAATAGAATGGATTGGAATGAGCGTATTATTTTTCCGATCAATAATTGGGACAGCATATTCATACAGATTAAAACTATCCGGCAGGGAAGAATCGTAAAATGCATCTTCGAGATGTTCGTTTAAGATAGCCAGGGGTCTGGATTCCTTAATTGTCGTAGAACGATCAACAAGCTCTAAAATGTATTCCCTTAAATTTACAAAAAGCTCGCTTACTTTCTTTTTCCAATAATCCTCTGAGTTGATAACGCTTCCAAGAATCATACGAATCCTGGGAAGCCTACTAGGAAACTTATCATCTTCGCCGAAAGGTAATAGCGTAGGTTCATTAAAGATTTTTTCATAGATATCCAAGACATTGATAAGTATATCTCCAAACAACTCATTATTTGACCCTTGTTGCTCCGAAAATCTTAGTATATTCCTTATGTTATCGTATTCATCCATCACCTTAAGGAACTGAGATAATTCAGCGGTTAACTGATCAAAAGTTTTATATATCCTTCTAAAATCATCATTCAATTTTTTTTCGACAAAACGCTCATAGTTTAGAGAAGAATAAACCAAATGATAGAGCAATTTGGAAACAGTACTTTTGCCACAGCCATTTTCACCAGCTATGACTGTAATTCCGTCCAAAGCAATAGCAGCATGTTTAATTGCCCTGATATTATCAAGTTCTATGCTCAGATGACTTTTTCTCATAAAATCCATATTTCTAACAAAAATACATTGATTTTTTCAAATTATGGGATACCAAAATGCAAAGCATGTTTTTATTCCAGCCAATAAATCGGATCACTCATCAAAATACTTGCAGCAAAAATTATTTCATAGAGATAGCATCCCTATGACAAACCCAATAAAATCAACTTTCCTTCCATAAATTTGTTAAAATACTAAAGTAAATGAAATCATGGATTCACTCACACAAATAGCATTAGGCGCCAGCATAGCCGAAGCAGTGATGCAAAACAAAGTGGGCCGCAAAGCCGCTTTATGGGGCGCTGTCATTGGCACTTTGCCCGATCTGGACGTATTCATTCCCATGGGAAATGCCATCCGTGATTTTACGTACCACAGAGCTGAAAGCCATGCTTTTTTCTATATGGCGCTTGCTACGCCCCTTATTGCCTGGCTGATTACAAAAATCCATCCCGAAACGAAATCCCATAAAATCCGCTGGCTTTTTGCCGTTTTCCTGGTTTTCATCACGCATGCACTTCTCGATAGTTTTAATGAGTATGGAACGCAATTGCTGCTCCCTTTTACAAATCATCCTTTTGGCTGGGGCACTGTTTTTGTCATCGATCCGATCTATACAATTCCTTTGCTGATTGGGGTCTGCTCTTTTTTCTTTCTTCGGAAAAAGCCAGGTCTCGCTCTGAAGTTTAATCTAACCGGATTGATTATAAGCAGTTTATATCTTTTATGGAGCTTAGGAGCACAGCAATATATTTATTCCGTTGCTGAGAAATCCCTGGCCGCTCAGAGCATTAAAGTTTCCAAAACCACGGCCGGACCTACTCCTTTTAACACCTTTTTATGGAGAATAATTGGCAAAACCGAAAGTGGTTATATCGAAGGCTATTATTCCATATTTGACCACTCAAAGAAAATCCGCTTCAAAGCGCACACATCCGAAAATGAGCTTTTGGAACCCATCAGCAACGAATGGAATGTGGAGCGTTTGAAATGGTTTACCAAAGGATTTTATAAAGTTTATACGGTTGGCGACAAAATAGTTATGACCGACATCCGAATGGGCGCCGGCGGAATGTATTTCTTCAATTTCGTTGTAGGCCAAAAAACTGCAGAAGGCATAAAGGCTGCCCCAGTGGAAAAATGGAACCCCGAAGAATTCAACGGTGCGGAATCCTTAAAAAATCTTTGGAAGAGGATTTGGGATGAGGGTGTGGAGTTGTAAGGGTAAATTGGTTGATAGGATTTCAGGGATTTTCAAACTTAACCGACAACATCTCTTGCAATGAACCTGATTTGCAATGTAATCAGTAGATTTCGTTTTGCGCTGTTCGTGATGAGCATTGCGCATAGAATGGAGCACATTTCCTTGGTTGAGATGCACTTTGCGCATAGGATGGAGCACATTTCCTTGGTTGTTGCGGGCATTGCACATGGAATGGTGGGCATTTCCAGGGTGATGATGGGCATTACGCCTGGAAGGGAATGCATTTCCATGGTTTTGGCGGTCGTTGCACATGGAATGGAGCATATTTCTCCGGTTTTGGTGGGCATTGCGCATGGAATGAGGTGCTTCCCTCAAAATTACTGCAATTTTATGTTCCACGTCAATTAAGGAACAAAACTCTGCGCATCAGCGGTAAAGCATCCCTTAGCGTTCTTTGTGGTTCAAGCGCCCAATTCAACCGTCCAAATGCACACTTCCAATCACGAAACTGCCACATCAGGTCTCCAAACGCACACTTCAACTGTCAAAATTTCCATTGCAAGTCTCTAAATTCGCATTTCATCTACCGAAATTAGTACTTCAGGCGTCGAAATACCGGATTCATTGCTCCAAAACGGCATGTATCACAAACAAACAGGCATTTACAACCCATGATCTGTATTTTATATGCAGAAATATGCATATTTTGGTAAAGCTCATGTCGAACTCAAGGGTGCATAGAGCTGAGGATAAGTCAAAAATTAATAGACAGTATTTACTCGATATGGATAATTATTCTATATTTGTGATGTCCTAAACGTACAAAAATTGATTTATGAAGCAAATAGCAGAAAATAATAAGCCAATAAATGGTGTGATGCGTTTGAAAGACCATAAAAACTCATCGGATCAGTTTGGAGGAATAACATGAATAGATTTGAGATAAAAACAACAAAATGTGAACATATCCGCGGAATGATGTTGGATATAGTTACTAAAGGTGAACATATAAGGAGTTATGGGCTAGTATAAAAAACAAAAACACAGAACAAAATGAAACTATTAACTAATATCGCAGATATCTCTTCTAATTGTCAAACTATTAACAAAATAAATTATTCCAACGGAGTTGCCGAAAGCCGTAAAAGTGGAGGCGAAATTTTAAACTTTTAAAAATGGTAATTATTTCAAACCAAATTCTAATTGATTTTCTGAGATTAAACAATCGTGCTTCAAACATTTCAAATGACCAACTTGGAAAAAAATTAGACAAAATAATCAAAGAACTTGGCGGAAATCAAAGAGATAGAGTTTCCGCTGGTAGAGAAAATGAAGCGGGTGATTACTTAGGTAATCCAAAAACCTCGATGAGTTATGATTTTTCTGAAAATCAATTACAAAATTTATTTATTAACGTTTTAAATTCCATCTTATGAAAAAAGCAGCTAAAATATTATTTATTATTGGTCTTATCATTGGTCTTATATGGGCTACAGTTGGTTTTTTTGGGACTTGGTTTGGCGGTGCAGTAGTATCGACTGTTGAAGAAATGTCCCAAGATTCTATAAGCGCAGAAGCAACTGCGAATACAAGTGTAAACATTATGCTTAGACTTATGGGTAGTTTTGTAGTTGTTATTATTGGTGGTGTTTTAGGTATTGTCGGTGCTAGCAAAAAGAGTCAAAAATTGAAATTATTAGTTCTTGGTTTTTTAACTCTTAATAGTGGATTTATTTTATTTCCATTAGCTAATTACATAACTGCTGTAATTTATATTGTTGCAGGTTTATTACTTCTTTTAGCTGGCTTGACAACGAAACAACAGTTAGAAAAGAAGAAACTAATGATAGCTTTGGTTAGCATGGGGCTTGTTTTAATAGCAACTGTTGGTATTTATTATATGATAGAAGGCAATTCTGAAAAACAAGAAGTAGCTGTAACTGATAAAGTTGTCGATGAGCCAAATGAAATAAATGAACAAAATGAACAATCGGCAACTAATGAAACAGAGACAATAACTAATCAAACCACTTTGCCAGCTGATTTTATTACTTTTATTGATAAGTTTACAGAATCAAGAGAAAATCAAATATCATTTATTAAAGTGCCTCTAAAATACATATATGAAGGTTATGAGAATTATGAAGAGGATTGGGACAATACTCGACTTAATGAAGAATGGACTTTTTTGGAGAAAAGTCGCTTCGTATTTGGGAAATCAAAAGTTATCGACCCCGAATACCCAAATGATGAAAGATATGACACTAATATAAGTTGGAATATTGAAAACAATAATACTATTACTTATAAAGAATCTGGGTATGAATGGTCAAAAACTATGACATTTAAAAAAAATAGCAATAACTGGAACTTAATTAAAATATATTCATATAGTTCATAACCAATTATAAAACCAGCCCATAACAAAAAATATAGTGCATGCCGTAATTAGTTGTAAATATGAAAGTTAACACACAAGATAAAGATTGTTGTAACACGAACAATAATCATCTCAAAATGCGGCACGCACCATATTCAAACCGTTATAGCCAATGCTCAAAAACCAAAGAAATAAAGTTTAGTATGTTAAAAATTAATACTTTTAATAAATTTCGCAGATGAACTTTTATCAGATAACAATATTATTATCACAAGGTATATTAGTTT
The DNA here is from genome assembly GCA_963662905.2 of Bacteroidales bacterium. GTDB lineage: Bacteria > Bacteroidota > Bacteroidia > Bacteroidales > WRLA01. The sequence continues at coordinate 172,164 of CAXXFD010000002.1, forward strand.
CATTATTGATTCTAATGCTGTTTCACCTTCGTAAAAAACTTGGAATAGGAATACTCTTTGCATGTTTGGGGTTATTCCAATTTATGCAAGTGTTTCTTTCAAGCACAGTTTATGTTGAATTAGCAAAGAATTTCCTCGTATCACCAGGTTCATCAGTTTTGTTTACTGCGTCACTTTTTGCTGTCTTAATTATTTACATAAAAGAAGATGCAAGTGAAACCCGAAAGATAATTTATGCGCTGTTGATTACAAATATTATCATGTCAATACTCATACAATCATTTGGCTGGAATATTAAAGAGTCAACTACGTACAATCCATTTAATGTTTCAACAAATCTTTTTGATAATAATGCATGGGTATTAATTATAGGCACAATTGCGCTTTTTTTCGATTCGTTATTAATTATCATTATCTACGAATTTACGTCCCGACATCTGTCCAACTTATTTCTGCAAATTTGTTTGACCATGCTAATCGTGGTGAGTTTCGACACTACATTCTTTTCGATTATAGCATTTTGGAACTACGATAATTTAAATACTATTTTAGTATCGGGCTTAATTTCAAAAGGTTTTTTTGCAATTTTTTATAGTGTTATCTTTTCTATTTATTTGAAATATTTCGACACGAGGGAGTTCAAAACCGATTACTTTAAAATAAATGATGTATTCAAGCCATTGACTTACAGACAGAAATTTGAAATCGCTAAATCTGATGCGATTAAAACTTCAGAAGAAGTTAAATTGAAGGAAATTAAATATCAAACACTGACGAATACATCTCCAGTTGGTATTTTTCATACGAGCAGTGACGGATACACAACTTTTGTCAACCCGAAATGGAGTGAGATTTCCGGTTTGTCGATGAATGAAGCCCTTGGAGATGGATGGTTTAAAGCAGTCCATCCTGACGATATTGAAAAAATCAAAAATGAATGGAAACTGGCAACAATTGAGAATAGAACATCCGAAACTCAATATCGGTTTTTATTAAATGATGGTTCAACTAAATGGGTATTGGGTCGTGCCGTTCCTGAAATAAACGACAATAATCAAACAATAGGATATATAGGTACAATTACAGACATCACAAACATAAAACTATTTGAGCAAGAGCAAATCTTATTGAAAGAAAAAGCGGAAGAAAGCGACCGCCTGAAATCTGCATTCCTTGCCAATATGAGCCATGAAATACGAACACCAATGAATGGTATTTTGGGTTTTGCAGGTCTGCTGAAAAATGCTGAATTATCTGGCGAACAACAACAAAAGTACATTCAGATTATTGAAAAAAGTGGAGCCCGAATGCTTAATATTATCAATGATATTGTGAGCATTTCTAAAATAGAATCTGGCACATTGGACATCAACCTTACAGAAACTAATATAAATAATCAATTACAATTTATTTACGATTCGTTAAAACTCGATGCCGATAATAAAAAACTTAATCTAACTTTTACAAGTGCATTAACTGGAAAAGATGCAATTATTAAAACAGATAACGAGAAGTTATATGGAATTCTTTCTAATTTGGTTAAAAATGCCATAAAATATACCGACAAAGGAACAATAGAATTTGGGTATACTAAGAAAGGAAATGAATTTGAATTTTTTGTTAAAGACAGTGGAATCGGAATTCCAAAAGAAAGGTTGGATGCCATATTTGAACGTTTTATTCAAGCTGATATAGTTGATAAAATGGCACGACAAGGCGCTGGTCTTGGATTAACTATTTCCAGAGCTTATGTGGAAATGTTAGGTGGTAAAATATGGGTAGAAAGCGAAGAAGCTAAGGGTTCAACCTTCTTTTTCACACTTCCATGTAATATAAATTCAAAGGGGGAAAGCGATATCTTAACTGATAGAATTCTTGAAAACGAAGCAAAATCCATATCCCCGAAAATTACTGGCTTGAAAGTATTAATTGCCGAAGACGATGAAGCATCTGAAATGTTAATTTCGATTGAACTGAGAAAGTTCAGCAAAGAAATACTTAAAGCAACAAATGGTATAGAAGCGATAGAAACTTGCCGCCAGCATCCAGATATTGATTTAGTGCTTATGGATATACAAATGCCCGTAATGAACGGATATCAAGCGACTCGTGAAATTCGCAAATTCAATGAAAACGTGATTATTATTGCACAAACGGCTTTCGCACTTACAGGAGACAAGGAAAAATCAATAAAAGTAGGTTGCAATAATCATATTTCAAAACCCATCAGGCAAGCTGAATTATTGGCTTTACTGAAATTGTATTTTACAAAATGATTCAATGTAAACTGACAATGAATACAATGGAAATAAAGCACATGGCTATAACAATTAAGCAACGTTTTCCGGCCATAGCCGGAAACCCGAAGGCTCGGGTCAGGTATCCTCAGGCGGGACAAGTAGTGCTTTGTGCCTGTCCCGAACCTTCGCGGATTGAACAGCCTGTCCCGAGCCCCTTCGGGAAAACCGGCTTACATTTATATTGGGGAATCAATTTTTACGATATTTTCTACCAACGTAAGCCTTCAGCAAAAGGCATATTGCACAAGCTTTTAAAGCTCCCTTACTTTGCTGCAAAAAAGCAATATGCAAAAAGAACAAAGAAGAGCAGAGATGAAAGCGCTGGTGGATCAATGGCATACCAGTGGCCAAAGCAAAAGATCCTTTGCCGAATCGCACAAAATCGGATATCACACTTTCCTTTATTGGTATCATAAATTTGAACAGGAAGAAAGCTTGCCTGATGGCCATGGTTTCATTGAGCTTTCCGGGACTCCATCTGCAGGGATCATCATCCGCTATCCCAATGGTATCGAGCTCAGCTTGCCGGGCAATGTGCCCATGTCCTATCTCAAATCGCTCTCCGGCCAATAATGTTCAGCTTAACTGCCGGCCGCTATTACCTGTACCGCCAGCCCACCGATATGCGCAAAAGCTTTGATGGGCTGTATGGCATTGTGCGCAACAAACTGGACAAAAACCCGATGAGCGGTGATGTTTTCCTGTTCATCAACAAAAAGCGCGACCGCATAAAATTATTGCGCTGGGAAAGCGGAGGTTTTGTGCTGTTCTATAAAAGGCTCGAAAAAGGCACTTTTCACCTGCCGGACACATCTGCTGTGCACGCCTCCCACCAGCTGATCGACTACCCTGAACTTGTAATGATAATCAATGGTATTTCCATGAAAAATGCAAGGAAATACCCACGTTTTTTCCCACATGAAAATGTTGGTAAATAGCACTTAAAATATAGTCAGACAAGAGGTTACTTCCGTATCTTTGCCTCATGGCAAGTCAGGAAAATATAACTATATCAAAAGCGGAATATGATGCAATGCAACAGAAGATATTCCTGCTTCAGCATGAACTTGTCCAGTTGAGGCGTGCGATCTATGGAGCCAAAAGCGAACGGCATATCGCAGCAGACCCCAACCAGGGCGTGCTCTTCGACGTGCCTGCACAGGAGAAAGAACCGGAAAAGGAGCAGATCAGCTATACGCGCAATAAAAAGCAGTCCAAAAAACAGCCCGTGCGCTTAGAACTGCCCGCCCACCTGCCGCGCCATGAAATCATCATCGAACCCCAAAACCTGCCCAAAGGCGCCCATAGGGTCAACGTAAAAATCACCGAAGTGCTTGATTATGTGCCCGGGACTTTTCGTGTGATCCGTTATATACGCCCTTACTATGCCGTAGCAGGCCAGGACGAAAGCACCCAAATGATCTGCGCAGAACTGCCTTCGCGCGCCTTGCCCAAAAGCAATGCCTCAGAAGGCCTGCTCTCATATGTGACTGTCAGCAAATTTGTTGACCACCTGCCTTTCTACCGCCTTGTCAAGATGTTCAAGCGCCTGGGGATCGAAATAGCCGAATCAACAATAAACGGTTGGTTTAGCGGGGTTTGCAGATTGCTTGAACCGCTTTACGATGCCCTGAAAAAAGAAATCATGAGGACCGATTACCTGATGGCAGACGAAACGCCCATAAAGGTATTGACCAAAGACAAGCCCGGGGCATCGCACAAAGGGTATCATTGGGTTTATTACGACCCGCTTAAAAAACTGGCCCTGTTCGATTACCGGAAAGGCCGCGGACGGGAAGGCCCGGATGAGATGCTGGAAAACTATAGTGGATATTTGCAAACCGATGGCTACACAGCTTACGACAACCTAAAAAACAAAGCCGAAATCACCCAATTGGCCTGCATGGCGCATGCACGCAGGTATTTTGAGAAAGCCAAGGACAATGATGCTGCACGCAGTGAATATGCGCTGGGGCAGATAAGAAAACTGTATGCCATTGAACGTCAGGCAAGTGAGCAAGAACTGCAGCCGGAGGAGGTCAAAGCATTGCGGCAAAAGGAATCACTGCCCATATTGAACGAAATGGAAAGCTGGCTTAAGGAAGAAGTTTATAAAGTAGCGCCCAAAAGCGCAATCGGCAAAGCCATAGCTTACAGCCTGAAATTATGGGGGCGCCTGATCCGTTATATTGAAGACGGAAGGCTGCGCATTGACAACAACCTGGTTGAAAACAGCATCAGGCCGGTAGCAATAGGCCGCAAGAATTACCTGTTTGCCGGTTCGCACAATGCAGCCCAGCACGCGGCTATGATCTACTCCTTTTTTGCCAGCTGCAAAATCCAAAACGTAGAACCCTTTGAGTGGCTCAAGCAAACATTAGGAAAAATCCAGGAACACCCAGCCAACCAGCTCCACCAACTTCTGCCCGGACAGCTTTAAAACATTATCCGGTTATATGCAAGATGCTGTTCGCTGTAGGCTTACGCAAGAATTACCTGTTTGCCGGTTCGCACAATGCAGCCCAGCACGCGGCTATGATCTACTCCTTTTTTGCCAGCTGCAAAATCCAAAACGTAGAACCCTTTGAGTGGCTCAAGCAAACATTAGGAAAAATCCAGGAACACCCAGCCAACCAGCTCCACCAACTTCTGCCCGGACAGCTTTAAAACATTATCCGGTTATATGCAAGATGCTGTTCGCTGTAGGCTTACCTACCAACTACCTTTTGTGGAGGGAAAACAGGCCATTTAGTGGGGTTTTGTATAGCTGATTCTTTTAGCCGGTGGGGTGGGTCAACTTAGTCCGGAATATCCATAAACCTAAAAATTGCATTTTTAAGATGCATTTGCCTCGTTAATGCACACAAAACATTTGGTTTTCTCATTAAAAGTACTAACTTTGTAATTACAATAAATTCATCGAACATGGAATTATCGATTACGCAAATAGGAAATTCAAAAGGGATCAGGCTACCTAAGGCTTTGATTGACAAATACAATCTTAAAGACAAAGTAGAGCTCATCCTTGAAAAAGGTTATATGATAATCAAACCAATATCCAATCCCAGAAAAGGCTGGGATGCGGCCTTTAAGAAAATGACGGAAGAAGGTGAAGACCAACTCTTAATGGACGATGTTTTCGAAGATGAAAATCCGGAAGAATGGACTTAAATCAATATCAGATTGTAATGGTCAACCTTGACCCCACCATTGGCAGTGAAATAAAGAAAACACGGCCATGTGTCATTATCTCTCCTGACGAAATGAACCGTCATTTATGCACGCTTACTATTGCTCCGATGACGACCACTTCAAAAAAATACCCAACAAGAATTGAAGTAAAGCACGATAACAAAATCGGCTGGATTGTTATAGATCAAATCCGGACAATTGACAAGAAGCGGATCGTCAGCATCCTCGGAAGGCTCTCCAAACCGGAAATTAAGGAGCTGAAATCGGTTATAAAAGAGACATTTGTGGATTAATAATTTGAGCAACCAACAAATTGGCACAAAAACTTATAAACCCAGATACAGTAGCGCAGTCGATTTACTCATGATGTTGTTTATTTTTATCGGTATTCATGATTCGATTCGCTTAATTCTCAGCCATCCGTCCATTTCTGACAGCTTTTGCTGTATGGAAGCAAATTGAAAGTAATCGATCCAGCCTCGTTGTATTGAGTTGAGTTTATTGAGCCAATACCCAATTAGTGGGGTTTTGTATAGCTGATTCTTTTAGCCGGTGCAGTGGGTCAACTTAGTCCGGAATATCCAACAAAAATTAATATCCACAGATCGCAAATATTTGCTAATTTTAGCCATAATTAACGGCTGAGTGGATGAGAATAAAGTTTTTTAGACAGCTTGTCCCCTAATTTTTCAGGGGACTGCTGTTATGGCATTATATTTAAACCAGCAAGATTATGGGAAAAATAAAATATATTTTAATACTTGTTTTGGGCCTAAGTTTGCTTATCAGTATTAAGCAGACCACAGAAACAGCAATAAAGCAGTCTGAGTTTTCGAATATGAGACACTATGTTTCAATTGATGGTTTATGGCAATGTACAACTGATACAGAGTATCAATATCCACACGGAACACTTAAGTACTTTATAAAAATATATGGAGATGCTTTTGGAGAAATCACAGCAAGAGGATGTTTCATGTGGGATGACCGTTTTTACGATTATTGGGAATTTGATACTGTTCGATTCATAGAATCTACTAATGAACTTTTGCTTATTGATAACGAAGGCGGTAAATATAGAGGGACTATTGATATAAAGAAAGAAGAAATTAGGGGATTTGCCTTCTGGGAACCAGAAAATAAAAATGATTCCATTAAACTTAATTTTCAACGGGCAGAAGAAGAGGATGTTAATAAATTGTTTTTTCCTATCACTCCGGGGACTGAAGGAAGTATTGCATATACTTATTATCAACCTGAACAGAATGATAATTATCTAAATACAGGTTCAATATTCAACTATATTACTGACTCAACAAGCTTTTATGATGTAATGGGGAAAATTATAAAACAAAAATTTGGTCGTTTGGAATCATTATTAATTATTAAAGATCAAAAGCTAATTCTTGAAGAGTATTTTTATGGTTACAACAAAACTCAATTACATTACATTAATTCATGCACAAAGAGTATAACTTCTTTGTTATTGGGAATTTTATTAGAACATCATAAAAAACTTAATGTTGATCAATCTATTTTTAATTATTTTCCCCAATACGATACACTACTAAATGCAGAAAAGAAAAAAATCACATTTAGACATGTATTAACAATGACATCCGGAATTGAAGAGGGAGAAGATTTCAAGGGCGCTAACCCAGAAGAATTTATAAAATATAAACTAAGCCTTCCATTGGAATCAAACCCTGGAGAAAGATTTCAATACAGCAATGAATCCACAAACCTACTTGGGTGTATAATTTATACCCTCGAGAATAAGCAAGCTGATGAATTTGCGAAAGAAGTACTTTTTAACAAGTTAGGTATTAACAATTTTATTTGGGATAAAGAAAATGGAATTCTGTCATGTGCAAGTGGTCTTTATATGTATCCAAGAGATATGGCAAAAATTGGCTTGTTGAGTTTAAATGATGGTTGTTGGAATGGAGAACAAATAGTCTCGAAAGAATGGATTAAAATTTCAACAAAACCACATGTAACCGAGAGTGAATTCTTTGATTATGGATTCCAATGGTGGCACAGATCAAAGCAAAACAAATCGTGGTGGGACAGTCCATTACATGGAAGTAAAAATGAACATGATATGTTTTTAGCACTTGGTTATGGTGGGCAGTATATAATGGTAATAAAAGACCTTAATATGGTTATTGTAATAACATCATCTGATAATAATGAAAGTAATGGTTTGGCATTTACTAAAATTCCAATGATAATTGAAGAAGTAGTTCCATTATTTAAGTAATATTACAATGCCCAACAATTAAGTAACGTTTTCCGGCCATAGCCGGAAACCCCCGTTCCCGTGCGTGTCCTCACGCGTGGCTTAGCGAGTCCGGCTAAGTAAACCAATACCTTCCGCAAGGCACAAAAGCAGCTTTCTTTCAACAGTTCTTGTTGCCTTGATATTTTCATGCGCATCAAAATTGATTTTCATGCGCATGAAAAATATTTTTGATGCGCATCAAAAATAATTTCTACGCCTGTAATAATTAATTTAAATCCCTATTGAGAATCCAACAAGACCTTAACAATTATAAAAAGCATGCCGGATTATGGCATTTCTGAATCAGGCAGGTAGAACAGCACAGGCATGGATTTGAATTGGCAGACATTTATAATCAGTGTGGCCCGGCAATTTTGTTAGGTAAATTTTTACCGAATTTTCCAGCAATTCCCCTCAAAACCCACATTGTCCCCACAGGGGTTTTCGCTATACCATCGCTATACCATCGCTATACCAAGTCGCTGCAAATACTTTGCGGGCAGCCGGCTGCTGTGGCGGAGTTAATAGGAGTTATTCTGTAAAAATAATCTTCGGGCGAATGGGCTTGTCCTTTTATCTACTTACCGGATAACCGGGTTCGTCCTCAAAACTACTCATCGGATGACTGAAACCGGCTGTTAACCACTCATCGGATGACTGGGAATCATCCGATGAGTTAGGTATTTGATCGTCATCCGATGATTAACACATCTACCGACTTCTTAAACGATTGTTGATTTGCCACGCCTAAGTTTTTCCGCCCTAAGTGACTCGTATCAATACCAAGACCAGGCTGAGATCGTATATTATAGACGACCTCTGATCAAGCATTAAGAACCTCAATTATGAAAGCCTTCCGGGCCGAATCAATCAAAAACCAAAGCCGGGACAAAATTGTTATATTTGTGGCCGAAAAAATTGTCGAAGCAAATTATTAATTAAAAAATACACGCATGAAATTACTGGAAGGAAAAACAGCTTTGATAACCGGTGCTGCACGCGGAATCGGTAAAGGCATTGCACTTCGTTTTGCGCAGGAAGGTGCCAATATTGCTTTCACTGACCTGAAACGTGATGAAGTAATGGAAGAAACCGAGAAAGAACTTGCTGCGCTTGGTGTTCAGGCCAAAGGTTTTGCTTCCGATGCCAGCTCTTTCGAGCAAGCCGAACAGCTTATCGCTGATGTTGTTAAAGAGTTTGGCCGCATCGACGTGCTGGTAAACAATGCCGGCATCACCCGCGACAATCTGCTGATGCGCATGAGCGAAACAGACTGGGATCTGGTAATCAAAGTGAACCTCAAGTCGATTTTCAATATGACCAAAGCGGTACAGCGCACAATGCTCAAGCAACGTTTTGGCAGCATCGTCAATATGAGTTCTGTGGTTGGAGTTGGCGGCAATGCCGGACAGGCAAACTACAGTGCTTCCAAAGCCGGCCTGATTGGTTTTACCAAGAGCATTGCACAGGAAATCGGCTCCCGCAATATCCGCGTGAATGCCATTGCCCCGGGTTTCATCGAAACGGAAATGACGGCAAAACTCACGGACGAACAGCGCGATGCATGGATTCAGGACATTCCCTTGCGCCGCTCCGGCAAACCGGAAGATGTGGCCAATGTTGCCCTTTTCCTGGCCAGCGATTTGAGCAGCTACGTGAGCGGACAGGTGATCAATGTTTGTGGCGGCATGAAAATGTAATCCAGATTGAACATCCAAACCGAATATCCGGAAATCCTGATACCGGTCGCAATAATCGCAGGGCTGTTGATTGCAGCAGCCCTGTATTTCCGCGACCGTAAAAATGAATTCGGGCGTTTGCCCCTTTTCGTCATGGCGGCTTTGCGTTTTCTGGCGGCCTCTACCCTATTCTTTTTGCTGCTCGGGCCGATGATCAGCGGAAACCAAAAAATCATACAAAAACCACTGCTGCTGTTTTTTACAGACAACAGCTCATCCATTGCCCTGCGCTCCGATTCTTCCGAACTCAGGAAAACACAGAAGGAAATCCATCAGTTGGCAGCATCTTTTGCCGAAGAATTTGATACGGCTTTTTTTACTTTCGGAAACAAAGTAGAAAACCGTTCGGAAGGCACTTTTAATGAAGAAATTTCTGATTACAGCCAGGTAAACACCTATATCAAAAACCTTTACCGTGGCCGCATGCCTTCCGGGATAATCCTTGCCGGCGACGGGCGTTTCACCCGTGGCAGCAATCCGCTTTATGCCCCTGCACTGCATCCTGCCAAAGTTTATACCATCGCATTGGGCGACAGCAGCAGCATACGCGATCTTGTACTCAAAAAAATAAATTACAACAAAAGGGTTTTCCTGAACAATAAATTCCCCATTGAAATTATTGTGCAGGCAGAAGGCATGAAAGGTCAAGAGGTACAATTGCGCATTACCGAAGCCGACAGCCTGCTCCATGAAGAAAATTTTATTGTTCCGTCATCGAATTATACTGCCGGAAGGCTGGTTTATCTTAAAGCAGACAAGAAAGGCTTTCGGAAAATCAAGGCAGAGCTGATCCAAAACGGTATTGCAGAAATCAGCAAACAAAACAATGCTTCCAACGCATATTTTGAAGTAGTTTCGGAAAAGAAAAAAATCGTTTTGATTTATGATGCCCCGCATCCTGATGTTGCGGCTGTGCGAAATGCCCTGAGCAGCGACCTGAACTATCAGTTTACGACCGGAAATTATAATCAGCTCAAAGACAGTATTTCGGGATGCAACTTATTGATTCTGCACCAGCTTCCTGCCCAAGGAAACAATCCGGCAAAACTGGCGCAAAGCATACTCGATCAGAAAATCCCGACGCTTTACATACTTGGAGAACAATCAGATATCCAGAGTTTCAATCAGATGCAGTCTGTTTGTCAAATCCTTCAAAGCAATACAACGAACAGTTTTGACGAAGCCTTTCCATTTTTGAACGAAAGCTTTAGCCTGTTTACACTGGAAGATGGCCTCAGCAAAAAGATGGAAAACTGGCCTCCGCTGCGTGTAGCTTTTGGAAATTATCAAACATCAGGCAACAGCCAAAGCCTTGTAAATCAAAAAATCGGCCGCATCCAAACAAGGCGCCCGCTTATTGCCTTCGGAACATTCAACGATATAAAAACCGGCATTATTGCAGGAGAAGGCATCTGGAGGTGGCGCATCAGCAATTACAAAAACAATGAAACACATCAGGATTTTGATCAGCTTATCCGCAGGATGGTACATTATCTTTCGCTCAACGAAAACAAGAAAAAGCTACGCATCGACCTGCCTGATGAAATATCGGAAAACGAAGAGCTTACAGGAAGCGCCATTTTGCTCAATGAGGCCAACGAACCCGTCAACCAGCCTGATTTACAGATTAATCTACAGGACGATTTAAGCGGAAATTCCTTTGATTTCGCTTTTTCACGACAGGGCAACAGCTACAAATTGCGGGCAGGACAAATTCCGGTGGGTTCTTACCGCTGGACAGCCGGCACTCAGTTGGGCAATAAAAAGTACACAGAAACCGGCAACATCAATGTCAGTTCCCTGCAATTGGAGCAGCTCAACCTAAAAGCCAACCACCGGCTATTGCAACAGCTTGCACTGAAATACAAGGGGCAGATGTTTTATCCCGACCAAATGCAGGCTTTGCAAAATGCGATAAGGGAAAATATTCCCGCACAGGAAAACATCCGCTACCGCAAAAAAACCGAGCCGCTGACCAATTTCTGGTGGATCGCTGCTTTGATTGTGCTATGGCTGGGCTCAGAATGGTTTTTGCGCAAGCGTTTCGGCTCCTACTAAAACACTCAAACGACTATGGTTACAACATTTTTCTGGATTATCATCGGAATCTTTTGTTTTGAATTTGTGCTCGAACGCATACTTTCAGCCCTGAACACCAGCTACCGCAGCAAGCCTGTCCCGAAACTGCTTGAAGGCATTTATGACGAAGAAAAATACCGCAAATCGCAGCAATACGGCCACGACAAAGACCGCTTTGGCATGCTCTCGTCCGGCATCAGCTTTATTGCAACACTTTGCGTTTTGGTTTTTGGCGGCTTTGGATGGCTCGATGGTTTTGTGCGCCAATTCAGTGGTAACGAAATCATTGTCAGCCTTTTGTTCTTTGGGATTTTGGGCCTGGCCGCCGATATCCTCTCCACTCCTTTTGCGCTCTATTCCACTTTTGTGATCGAAGAAAAATACGGTTTCAACCGCACCACACCCAAAACCTTTGTTTTGGACAAGCTGAAATCATGGCTGTTGAGCATCATCATCGGCGCGCCGCTTTTTGCACTCATCATCTGGCTGTTTGAAATCAGCGGTGACCTGTTCTGGATCTGGGCCTGGATTGTGATGTCGGCATTCAGTTTGTTTATGTTGCTCTTTTATTCCAATCTGATTGTACCGCTTTTCAACAAACAAAAACCTTTGGAAGAAGGAAAGCTGCGCGATGCGATTGAATCCTTTGCACAAAAAGCCGGATTTAAGCTCAAAAATATCTACACCATTGACGGTTCTAAACGCAGCACAAAAGCCAATGCTTATTTCACCGGATTGGGCCCCAAAAAACGTATTGTGCTGTACGATACGCTTATCAATGAGCTGAGTACAGACGAAATTGTGGCTGTTCTGGCACATGAAGTCGGGCATTATAAACACAAGCACACCCTCTTCGGGCTGGTTTCCGGCATCTTGCAAACCGGATTATTGTTGTTTTTGCTATCGCTCTTCATCCAGAAAGGTTCGGATATCGCAGCAGCTATTTCAAGTGCCATTGCAGGAGGAACGGCTGTGCCCGCATCATTCCATTTGGGCATTCTGGCCTTTGGGGTTTTGTACAGCCCGGTAAGCATGATTCTCGGTTTGGGGGGCAATGTACTTTCGCGCAAATTTGAATATCAGGCCGATGCCTTTGCTGCAAAATACGATTTAGGCGATGCGCTTATCAATGCTTTAAAAACGCTCAGCAAAACCAGTTTGAGTAATCTGGTACCCCATCCGGCCTATGTTTTTGTGTATCTTTCGCATCCTACTTTGTTGCAGCGGGTGAAAGCGATCGTTGCAGGGAAATAAAACAAATACGGCTTCTCGGCTTCCTTCGGCTTACTTCGGCTTCGCTCAGCACAGGCCGCTCAGGGAACACGCTCGAAGACCTTGATGAACGTTTGTTAAAGGGAGATGAGACCAAGCATGAGGAATTCAGATAGCTATCAGAAGGAGGAATCTGTAGGAGATTTACCTTTTGTCTTTTCCACGAAATTTCAAGTAGAACCACAAATACTATAATTTCGCACCGCATTTTTTGCAATAAACCGCATCATCATCGTGATTTGAGGCAAGGCATTCTTTGCAGACCTGGGTGTTTTCAATAGAATTTTGATGTTTGGTCAACTCAGAAGTGATGATACCCGTAGGCACGGCAATAATGGCATAACCAATGATCATGATAACGGAAGCCAATGCCTGACCCAGAGCAGTTTGTGGGGAAATATCGCCATAACCCACGGTAGTAAGCGTTACGATTGCCCAGTAAATTGCCCGCGGGATGCTCGTAAAACCGTTTTCCGGCCCTTCGATAATGTACATCAGGGAGCCCATCAAAACAACGATTGTAATCACAATTTCGAGGAAAACCACAATTTTATGACGGCTGGCCTTGAGGGAAATCATCAGAACAGCACTGGCACGGATGTAGCGCGCCATCTTTAACACCCTGAAAATCCGCAGGAAACGCAAAATCCGAATTACGATTAAATAATGAGAGCCGACTAAAAACAGGCTTAAATATGTAGGCAATATTGATAAAAAATCAATAATCCCGAAAAAGGAAAAAATATAGCGCAAAGGCTTACGGGTAGAGTAAATCCGAAGCACATATTCCGCAGTAAAAATCACCGTAACGCTCCATTCGATGAAGAGCAGAAATTCGTGGTACTGAGCATGAATCTTAGGCACGGAATCGAGCAAAGCGATCAGCACACTGATAAAGATAAGCCACAAAAGGGCGACATCAAAATTCTTTCCGGCAGGCGTATCTGCTTCAAAAATTATTTCGTGAATCCGGTTTTTCAGGCTTTTTCGTTGATCCTGTATCATGGTTTCGTTGGAATTATGCACTAAATTACAAAATTACGGCCTTCTCAGACACGCCCATTCCAAAAAGGGCAAAATCGAAGCGCACCGGATCGGCGGGATCTAATATCCGCAATGAAGACGTAAGTTCCACCACGGCTTTCCAGTCATCCTGCTTACGTATAAAGAGTCCAAGTTGCCTGCCCACCCTTCCCGAATGCACATCGAGCGGGCACATCAAAACCGATGGCGAAATATTTTTCCACAATCCAAAATCCACGCCTTTATCGTCGTCGCGCACCATCCAGCGTAAAAACATATTCAGACGTTTGGCAGCGCTGCCTTTGGCCGGACTGGAGACGTGCTTTTCCGATCGCTGCTCGTGTTCAGATTGCATCATCAATTCCCGAAAACGATTAATGCGGCTGTAAACATCTTCCTCAGGATCATCTCCGCTAAATACTTTTTCCATTCCGCCATGGTGTGCATATAAATGGCGCAGCGCTGAAATAAAAAACAAAAGATCAGAATATTGAAAGGTACGGTGCTTAAAATGTTCAAGATTTTTTAAATCATTGCCCCCGGCGTTCATCACAAAATCAAAAGGCGCATGATCCATCAAAGTCATCAACTTTTGTGCATTGGCAACAATCATTTTACGGTTGCCCCAGGCAATGGTAGCGCTGAACAAAGCCGATATTTCCTTGTCTTCCTTACGTTTAAAAGAATGCGGTATGCTAATGGGGTCATCTTCAATAAAAGAGGGATGATTATAATAATCACATTTCTTTTCGAGCAAATCGCGTACTTTATCCAGGTAAATATTAACAAATTCTGAAGCCATAGATTTAAGGTGAAATTTTACGGAACATTTCAGCAATCAATATCCCACCCGCCACAGAGGCATTGAGCGATTCGGCCATTTTCTCCCCTTTTTGCGCCGGGATGCTTATTTTACGGGCTACTGCCTTTGCCAGCTCAGCACGAATGCCATGCGATTCGCTGCCAATTAACAAAGCAGTTTGTTTTGGGAAATTGCATTGGAAGGCATTTTCACCATCTAGAAAGGCTCCGAAAGTGGTATAATTGGAGTGTTTTAACTGAGCTGCGATTTCTTCTGCCGGGGCATAACGGCATCGTACCGAACGCAAAGCGCCCATTGTGGCCTGCACTACTTTTGGGTTGTAGTGTTCAACACAATCATTGGTCATCACAAGTTCCTCAAAACCAAACCAGTTCATCGTCCGGATGATGGTTCCCATATTGCCAGGATCGCTGATTCCATCGAGGACAATGATAGGTTTCTCAGAATTATCGGGTAAAATACCGATGGGATCCTCCGGGATTGGGAACACGCAAAGCAGCTGATTGGGCGTTTTGAGGTTAGAAATTTTTCCCAGCTCTGTGGCATTGATTTCCGTAATCTCAACCCAGGAAGGGAAAGAATGGTTTTCGAGAAAACCGGCAAGCGCATAAAGCTCACAGGAAGGCCAGGGATATCGCAGCAGATCAAGACAAACTTTGGGTCCCTCAGCAATAAAGAAACCCAGTTTTTGGCGGTATTTCCGCTGAGCCAATGACTGGAGGCGTTTTATTTGATTTTTTGTAAGAGCCATGCGACAAAGTTAAGAATCAGTGGCAGATAAAAAAAAAGCGCCCCGAAAAACAGAGCGCTTTAAATATTTTATGCTGTAGAATTATTCTGCAAAAACTTCAAAACTGATTTTAGCACCAATTTCTTTGTGCAGTTTCACATCGGCATTATAAGTACCGAGTTCTTTAATAGAGTTGCCATCAACAAAGATTTTCTTACGATCCACATCGTAATTGAATTGTTCTTTCAGTGCATCGGCAATTTGCAGGGCATTTACAGAACCAAAGATTTTACCATTGCTGGAAGCTTTAGCGCCGATACGAACGGTAAGACCTTCAAGAGCTTCTGCAAGAGCAGTACTTTCTTTGCGGATTTTTTCTTCTTTATACGATTTCTGACGGAGCAATTCTTCGTGTGCTTTACGTGCAGATTTTGTAGCGAGGATAGCCATTCCCTGAGGGATGAGGTAATTACGTGCAAAGCCATCCTTAACGGTTACGATTTCATTAGCATAACCGACACCGGTAACATCTTGTTTTAAAATAATGTCCATTTCGTGTCCTCCTTATTTTAATAAATCACCAACATAAGGCATGAGGGCGATATGACGTGCCCTTTTAATGGCCTGTGCAACTTTCTTTTGATATTTTGTAGAAGTGCCGGTAAGACGGCGGGGAAGAATTTTTCCCTGTTCGTTTACAAACTTCAACAGAAAGTTTTCGTCTTTATAATCGATATACTTAATGCCGCTTTTTTTGAAACGACAATATTTTTTCTTGCGGGTATCAACAGCAATTGGCGTTAAATACCTGATTTCTGAATTTTGTTGTGCCATTTTCTTTTCGTTTTAATTCTTAGGATTGAACTTCTTCTTTTTTGGCTTTCGCTGCTTTGCGTTTTTTCTCGTTATAAGCAACAGCATGCTTGTCGAGTTTAACGGTTAAAAAGCGAAGAACGCGCTCATCGCGTTTAAAAGCCAGTTCCATATCCTGGATCATGGCACCTGTTTCATGAGTAAACTCAATCAGGTGATAGAATCCTGATGATTTCTTTTGGATTGGGTATGCCAGTTTACGCATGCCCCAGTGCTCTTCGTGCACTATCTTACCACCGTTCTCTGTGATGAACGACTGGTACTTTTTAACCGCTTCCTTCATCTGTTCTTCAGACAAAACGGGAGTTAAAATGAAAACGGTTTCGTACTGTTTAAGCATTTCTTTGATTTTTAAATAATTAGAACTAAATTCTTAAAACGGGTTGCAAAATTACACTATTTTTTAATGTGCACAAATATTAAATAGAAAAAAATTCAAGGCAAACCCATCTTAATCAGATCATATGAATCCAAAACAGATGGTGAAATGAGCCCCAAAAAAAAAAAGGCAACCCAGGCAGAAACTTCATCTGTTCTAAAGACCCTAAATTAATTTTAAAAAAATGCTGATATAACCTTATTCAAAATCAATTATTTAACAATAGCACAGTTGTTTAAGCTAAATTTTTTTTCTAAAAAGTTTGGTTATTTAAAAAAAGGTAGTACTTTTGCATCCCCATTCGGGAAAAAAGATCATAAACTTGTTGTTGTACTTATCATGAACTAAAAAATCAATGCTCCGTTCGTCTAGGGGTTAGGACGCCAGGTTTTCATCCTGGTAGCAGGGGTTCAAATCCCCTACGGAGTACCAAAATAGTTCATGCTCCGTTCGTCTAGGGGTTAGGACGCCAGGTTTTCATCCTGGTAGCAGGGGTTCAAATCCCCTACGGAGTACAACAACAGCGAAGCCTGGCAGAAATGCCGGGCTTTTTTTATGATATTTTTTATTGAACAGTAGTTTATATTTGAATTGAAAGAGGCTCAATCCCCTTTTTTCGAAAAAAGTGAAACCACAAATGACTTCACTACTTCTGCGGTTGTTTTGTATGGATCGCGCTTGCGTGCTTCGCTGTAATCGGCCATGGCACTGATGTAAGAGCCCAGTTGCTGCTTTGTTTTTGCGCGATATATGTATGCCTGAACATAATTCTCATTAATTTTGATGGTATTGGTCAAATCCAGAAGCGCATCTTCAAAACGGCCCAACTGAAAGTAAGAATATCCCCTGATAAAAAACAAATCGGCACTGACAAGGCCGCCGGCAATCATCTCACTGCTGCCCACTATGGCTTCCACATAATTATTGTTATTGACCTGCAACATCAGGCTGTCAAGACTTTGTGACCTGACTGTTTCGGCAAAAATAAGCAACAAGATCAAAATTACTGAATAGTAAATCTTCCTTATCATAGAATACCATTTTAATGATTCGAAGGAGCTCTACGAAGCTATTCAAATACTAAACGTCCATCCTGCATATATTGTTACAGGGAAAAACAAAAAAAAGCCCTCCACCTATTAAAATGGAAGGCATAAAAACGCATACGCCATTTCTAGAATTTGTAACCCAATGTCAAAGCGATGCTTGTATTTGAAATATCGTTTGTAACTACCGGACGGTTGCTGCTTACGTAATACGGATAATATTTTTGTGTTGAGCCGGCCTGCACAAAAGAAAGATCCATTGCAAACTGCTGATAACGATAGCCCAGGCCAAGCGAGAAACTGCTGACAGCAGCATCATTGACTTCAGTGTCTTTATAAGGACTTGTTTCATAAGCGTAACCGCCGCGGAAGCTGAACGGTCCATAGCGCCATTCGGTACCTACACGCAATTTGTGCTGCGAAGTATAAGTATCGCTAATCGCCTGATTTTGATCATAAAACTCTCCACTTGGACGAAGTTTTGCTCCCGAATAATCCACATACTCGTAATCTGCTGAGAGCATTCCATTCGTTCCAAAAACGAGTGCCAAACCACCCATTGCACGCCATGGGGTAACCATTTCATAATTGTATTCGCTGTATGGGCTGTCCACATACTGATTATCGTACAGGCTATCAAAAGCCGAGCTCATACTATACCGCCAGCGATCCTGCATACTTCCAAAGAAGGTTGGTGTATGAACTGCAGCGCCCAAACGAAGGAAATCTGTTGCACGGAAAATCATACCGAATTTACCATTGATCCCCGTTCCCCGGGTTTCTATGCTTTCAGTAAACTGCATCGACTGAAAATAAGGGTTCTTTCCTTCTGAATCTTCTTCGGTGTAAACGGCATCATAATAATAACGGATGATGGGCATTCCCAAAGTAACACCAACATATAAGCGATCGCTGTAATTCCCCGAAACGGAAAAGACCATTTCGTTCATAGCACCGCTTGTTTCGGATGTTTGCCTCTGATAAACATCTCCTTCCTGCATATCCGAAAAGTACTCGCCCCCATCTTCAAAAATGAGATTGGCTTTCTCAGCCATATCGGTAATCGATCCATCCTGAATCCCATACAAATTAGCATCAGCTACCATTTGGGTCAGCATAGAATTATATGGGTTAAAACCTTCAAAAAACATGCGCCCATGGAAATCATTGATACGGTTCACTCCAAATCCAAACTGCACATTGCGCCAGCCCGGTTCTTCGAGACGGTTTGGGTAGGTCATGGTCAGAACTACGCCCAAATTATTGAAATTAAATGCGTAGCTGTCATCACTGCGCATGTTTCCAAAGTATTCCGATTCTGTTGAAGAAAAATAAAGCGAAGGCGTAACTGTAAAATCCGATGTTTTGAACAGGCCCATACCGGCAGGGTTGGTACTGAGCACACTGAAATCGGCGCCAACGGCAGTAAATGCACCCGACATACCCGAAAAGCGTGCTGTTCCACTGTAGTTAATGTTTGAATAGCGCAAGGCATCCATCGCATTCTGTCCGAATGTAAGCGCTGAGAGCAATATCAGCGCAATGAGGACATTTAGTTTTTTCATGGTATTATAATTTTATTCGTTTTTCTATCTGTTAACATTTAATATTTCAGGCAATACGTCATTCATTTTAATGCTGCTATTGCCTTAAAGGATGTTCCGGAAACACCGCAACCCTATCGACGACGGCCTCCACCGGAAGAGCCACTACTGCTGCTGCCACTCGAACCTGATGAACGGGACGGACTGGAATAGGACGAGCCCGAAGAGCGTGATGAGGAAGAACGCGCCGGACTTGAATAGCTGCTACGCGATGGGCTGGAATAGCTTTTGGTCTGTGTGCTGCTGTTCCTGCTTGCCGGCTGTGAATAGGAAGTCCTGGATGGTTTTGAATAATTACGTGTTGTTGTGGAACGCGCATTATTGGAGGGAGCATCCGGCTGACGAACCTGTCTGCTTTGGGAAGTGCGGTCGTAGCGGTTTACCCTGGTGTTATTATTGGATGTCCTGTCGGGAACAATTGACGAACGTGAGGGAGCAGTATATTCTGTGCTCGACCTGCGTGTATTGCTGCCCGGCTGTGTATATGGCTTGGTTTGAGATGCGGGATTAGACCGTGCACGCGACAAATCTGAAGCACTCATACGGTTCTGCCTGCTGTAGCGGTTGTAATCTCCGGAAGCGGCATTTGACGTGCGCGAATACCTTGACTGTGAACGTTCAGTACGTGGGTCTGTATTTTGGCTTGTACGCACATTGGCTGAGCGTGCGGTATTTTCACGGCTTGTTTTTGCTATATCTGAACGTGAATCAGCCCTGTCTGTTTGGGCTGCATTTGCCCTTCCATTGCTTACAGAGGCAGCACGATCATTAGCGGCTACGCCTGTGCGGTCTTTTGTCACGGTAGCATTTCCTCTTGCGTGTGCAGCACGATCAGAGTTTACGGCGGCGGCACGGTCGCTGATAGAAGATGAGCCGTCCTTTGTTCGTGGAGTAGCGCTTGCTCCTCCCCTTGCCCATGATGCGCGGTCGCCAAGTGCAGCACCTGTTCCGGCAAAACGGGCTCCGTCGGTATTGCCTCGCCCACGACGTGGTCCGTAATAATATCCGGAAGCATTTCCGTGATGATGGCCACCGCCACCCCAGTAATAACCATCATGCCAGCCATTCCAGTAACCATTCCAGTAGCTGTTGTAACCGTAATAGGGTGATGGATAACCCCATCCCCAGCCATATCCGGGATAGCCCCATCCGGGATATCCCCAGCCGAAACCTATTGAGCCCCAGCCCCAACCTAAGGAAAAGCCCCAGTTTCCACCGTAATAAGGCCAGCCCCAGCTATTGCCTACATAAATACTTGTTCCCCAATAAAATGGATCATAGGTATAGTAATACAAGTCGGTGTAGCAAGGATCGTAATAACCAAATCCGCTGTAAGGACGGTGAAAACGGTTGATGCGGGCAGTGTAGCTATAATCGTAATAATCATCATCGAATGAAAAATCATCCGTTTCGTAATAGTAATTATTAGTAACGTAAGCTTGCCCGTCTTCATCTGTAAACTCCTCTGTTGTAGTGTAAACCGGTTCATCGGGATTTGTTTGTGGAGCCTGGCTGTATTCGCTGTACTGGCGCATGTCACTGGCAAGTGAACGCTGCTCAGGTTCCTGATACTGATAATCATTTTCCGGTTCCTGGTAAATATGGCGCTCAACAACTTTAACCTGCTGCGGCTCCTGCGCCAGACCGGATGATTTTTGCTCAGAGGCTTTGGCATCCGTTGCGGTTGGATGGCTTTGCGCATTGCTTACCGAATAGTAAGCATCATCATATGGTGTTGAAGCTGTGTAAGTGGAAGTACAGCCCAACATCAGAAGTGATGATATGATGGTGATGGAAATAAGTGATCTCATGATAACCTCCGTATTTAAATTCATATTTGCATTTTTCTCGTTCTTTCTTATTATTTTTGCCGCTTTCGGCGCTAATAAGTGCTTAATTAAATTCAAATATCATACCATTTTTCAATTATGGCTAAGAATTTTTCGACAAGAGAAGAAAATTATGCACAGTGGTACAATGAGTTGGTTATTAAAGCCGACCTGGCAGAAAACTCTGCGGTACGCGGATGCATGGTAATCAAACCTTATGGTTATGCAATCTGGGAAACGATGCAGGGCGTACTGGACAAGATGTTTAAAGATACGGGACATGTAAATGCCTATTTTCCCATTTTCATTCCAAAATCATTTTTCAGCCGTGAAGCTGCCCATGTTGAAGGATTTGCCAAAGAATGTGCGGTAGTTACTCATTACCGTCTTAAGAACGATGAGGAAAACGGTGGCGTTGTGGTTGATCCGGCAGCAAAACTGGAAGAAGAGCTGATCGTTCGCCCAACATCCGAAACAATAATCTGGGACACCTATAAAAACTGGATTCAAAGCTATCGCGACCTGCCGTTGCTTATTAACCAATGGGCCAATGTTGTCCGTTGGGAAATGCGTACACGCCTGTTCCTGCGCACCGCTGAATTCCTGTGGCAGGAAGGCCATACAGCACATGCCACTCGCGAAGAAGCCCTGGAAGAAACCCAGAAAATGATTGATGTTTATGCTGATTTTGCCGAAAAATGGATGGCCATTCCCGTTATCAAAGGACGTAAATCGGAAAGCGAACGTTTTGCCGGTGCACTCGATACTTATTGTATCGAAGCCCTGATGCAGGACGGAAAAGCACTTCAGGCCGGTACGAGCCACTTCCTCGGACAAAATTTCGCCAAAGCTTTTGATGTAAAATACCTCAACAAAGAAAATAAACTGGAACACGTTTGGGCAACCAGCTGGGGCGTTTCTACACGCCTGATGGGCGCGCTCATTATGACGCATAGCGACGACAACGGACTTGTACTGCCTCCAAAACTCGCTCCCACACAGGTTGTAATCGTACCTATTTATCGCAAAAGCGAACAACTGGCTGAAATTTCAGAAGCAGCCAATAAAATCAAAAAACAGCTCGAAGCCAAAGGCATCAGTGTGAAATTTGACGACCGAGACACCTTTAAACCCGGTTGGAAATTCAACGAATATGAATTTAAAGGCGTTCCGGTACGTTTTGCAATTGGCCCGCGCGATCTGGAAAACGGAACTATTGAGATTGCCCGCCGCGATACGCTGACAAAGGAAGTCATCCAACTGGAAGATGCCGCAGAAAAAGCGGAACAGCTTTTGGAAGAAATCCAGCATAACCTTTATGACCGTGCCCTGAAATTCCGCGAAGACAGCACATATAAAGTGGATACATGGGATGGCTTTAAGGAGCAAATCGAAAAAGGCGGTTTCATCCTCGCGCATTGGGACGGCACAGCCGAAACCGAAGAAAAAATCAAAAACGAAACCAAAGCAACTATTCGCGCCATTCCTTTCAATAACGAAATGGAAGAAGGTGTTTGCGTGTATTCAGGAAAAGCTTCAAAACAAAGGGTTTTGTTTGCACGCGCTTATTAAAAAAGCATTCAACCTATCAAAAAGCCGGAGGGATATTTTCTTCCGGTTTTTTTTTTAATGACTGCCTCGCATCACAAAAAAAACCGGAACAGCATAAGCCATCCCGGTTATTCGAATAATTTTTTCCAGGGACTATTTCCCTGAAAGCACTTTCTCAACAATTTCACCAATTCGTTCTTCGATCTCCTGCGGTGTGACAGTAAATTCGGCATTTACAGGAGGATCATATTGGGCATCAACACCCGGAAGGTTGGAAAGCAGTCCTTCATCAGCTTTTTTATACAGTTCGGGTTTATTGCTTTTACAATAATCCAGGCCGGCATCCATATGCACCAGATGGAAGCGTTCTTTTCCAATCATTTCGGCAACCTGCGTCCGTATGCTTTCGCTGGGTGAAATGAAGCTGCAAATGGCAATAATTCCCTGATCGTTAAGCAAACGTGCCACGTGAGCCACCCTGCGAAGGTGTTCCGCACGGTCGGCAGGACTGTGGTCCAGTTCGCGCGAAAGACCGGAACGCACTGTGCTTCCATCGAGGAGTACAGCAATTTTCTTTTCATCAAACAATTGACGTTCAAGGGCATAAGCCAGTTTATTCTTTCCTGAGCCATGCAAACCGGTAATCCAGATGGTAGAAGCTTTCTGCTGATAACGTTGTTCACGTTCTTCATCTTTGATCAGGCTTTCGCCTCTTTGAATTTTCTGGAGATCCGTATCGGTAATCCGGCTGTAGAGGTTCTTCTCATTAAGTTTATCGATAATCATCCCCACAGCAGAAGTATTGTGTGTCATTGGATCGATCAGCACAAAAGAACCTGTGGTATGATTTTTCTCATAAGGATCAAAGAAAATCGGCTTGACCGTAGTCAGAACAACTCGTGCTATTTCATTGAGCTTCAAGGCATCAGTTTCACTGCGTTCGAGAGTATTAACATCCACCTTATATTTAATGCTGTCAATGCGTGCGCGGGTTGCATTGGTTGTATGTTTGATATAAAACTGCGTACTGATGTCCATGGGGTTTTCGTCCATCCAAACCATCATAGCTTCAAAATGGCGTTCGGCCCGGGGCTGGTTATCAGGATGTACGATCATTTCGCCACGGCTGATGTCGATTTCATCTTCAAGCGTAAGGGTAATGGCCTGTGGAGGGAAAGCATAATCCTGATCGCCTTCTGAGCCAATAATGCGGCTTACTTTCGATGATTTTCCACTGGGCAATGCTGTAATTTCATCTCCTTTACGGACAATACCCGACGCAACGCTTCCCGAGAAGCCCCGGAAATGGATATCAGGACGGTTTACAAACTGGACAGGAAGGCGGAAATCGGCAAAATTCCGGTCACTGCCCACATGCACATTTTCAAGATATTCAAGCATGCTTTCACCGTGATACCAGGGCATTTTCTCGGAGCGGTCCACTACATTGTCGCCTTTCAAAGCTGATAGTGGAATAAACTCAATATCAGGGATATTCAGTCCTGTAACAAAATCTTTATAATCGCTGCAAATCTGATCAAAGACCTCTTTTTTATATTCCATGAGGTCCATTTTGTTCACAGCAACCACAACGTGCCTGATTCCCAACAGGCTTACAATAAAGGTATGGCGCCGGGTTTGTGTGATCACACCTTTACGGGCATCTACCAAAAGAATGGCAAGGTTTGCCGTAGAAGCTCCGGTAACCATATTGCGTGTATATTGCTCATGGCCGGGCGTATCGGCAATGATAAACTTACGCTTGTTGGTTGAGAAATAGCGGTAGGCCACATCAATGGTAATGCCCTGCTCCCTTTCTGCTTTAAGCCCATCGAGCAGCAATGCGTAATCAATCTCGTCACCGGCATGCCCGATGCGTTTGCTGTCGCGTTCCAGAGCCGCCAGGTGGTCTTCATATAATTTTTTGCTATCGAAAAGCAGGCGTCCGATCAATGTTGATTTCCCGTCATCCACACTTCCGGCTGTAAGCAAACGCAGAAGGTCTTTTTTCTGATCCTGATCAAGAAATTCTTTTATATCTAAATTTGGTTGTGTCATAACAAATTATTTTTGAATTAAAAAATAATAGGGCTTAGAAGTAACCTTCACGTTTCTTCTGTTCCATACTGGCATCCTGGTCAAAATCAATGACCCGTGTGGTCCGCTCACTTTTTGTTGCGGTCATCATTTCTTCAACAATTTTCTCGATTGTATCGGCTTCGGATTCCACAGCTCCTGTAAGCGGATAACAGCCCAGGGTGCGGAAACGTACCATTTTCATTTCAGCCGTAGCGGCAAGATCTTTCGGCATACGGTCATCATCAACCAAAACGAGCGCATTATTAAATTCTACTACCGGGCGCATTTTGGCATAGTACAAGGGTACAATCGGGATTTCTTCCAGTCGGATATACTGCCAGATGTCGAGTTCGGTCCAGTTGCTCAGTGGAAAAACGCGGATTGATTCCCCTTTATGCACTTTGGCATTGTAGAGGTTCCAAAGTTCGGGGCGCTGGTTTTTCGGATCCCACTGATGGAATTCATCGCGGAAAGAATAAATCCGTTCTTTGGCACGTGATTTTTCTTCATCGCGGCGCGCACCGCCAAAAGCTGCATCAAATTTGTATTTGTTCAAAGCTTGCAGCAACGCCTGAGTTTTCATAAGGTCGGTATGCACTTTGCTGCCGTGAGTAAACGGCCCGATTCCTTTTGCACGGCCTTCTTCATTGGAATGCACGATCAGATCCCAGCCTTTTTCCGCAGCGTATTTATCGCGAAACTGTGTCATTTCGGTAAATTTCCAGAGCGAATCAATGTGCATGAGCGGAAAGGGCACTTTACCGGGAGCAAAAGCCTTTTCGGCCAGGCGCACCATTACAGATGAATCTTTACCAATACTGTAGAGCATCACCGGGTTCTCAAATTCGGCAGCCACTTCACGTATGATATGGATGCTTTCAGCTTCGAGCTCTTTTAGGTTATTCAGTTTATATGTATCCATTATTTTTCCTCCAATTTTTTGTATTCGATTTTTGGCAGCAAGAAATCGTAAATCTTTTTCACGGAATCTTCAATTTCATTTTCTGCGGTATTGATTACGATATCAGCATCTACCGGCTCATCAAAAGGTGAATCGATACCGGTAAAGTTTTTGATTTTCCCGGCACGTGCTTTTTTATAAAGACCTTTCACATCGCGTTCTTCACAAACTTCGATGGGCGCTTTAACAAAAACTTCCACAAAATCCTCAGCGCCAATAATATCACGCGCGAGAGCCCGGATTTCGTTAGTTGGGCTGATAAAACTATTGATGGTAATAATACCGCTGTTCATCAGCAACTTGGAAACTTCTGCAATTCTGCGGATATTTTCCATACGGTCTTCTTCGGTAAAACCCAGGTTGTTATTGATACCTGTACGGATATTATCCCCATCGAGCACTTGGGCCAGATAGCCGGTATTGTGCATCATTTTTTCCAGCCCTTTGGCAAGGGTGGTTTTACCTGCTCCCGAAAGTCCTGTAAACCAAACAACTTTCGAATGCTGGTTCAGAAGTTCTTCCTTATGTTCCCTTTTAAGAATCTGATCAAATACAGGGTGAATGTTTTCTGGTATAATCATAATTTTATCGTTTTACTACAAACCATGGATTCAGAAGGTTCTCTTTATTATATTTCAATTCATTTTCCATATCGGTAAGTGTCATTTTGCAGCCTGCATATTTTGCAATGGCATGTCCTGCAGCGGTATCCCACTCCATTGTTGGGGCAAAACGGGGATAAATATCCGCTTTACCTTCGGCCACCATACAAATTTTCAGGCTACTGCCCCTTGAAAATAATTCCAGATCCGGATGATCCTCCTGCAATTTAGCAATAAATTCGTTTGTTTCGTCATTTCGGTGCGAGCGGCTGGCAACAACAGTATATTTTTCAGGTTTTGCTGAAGCATCCGGTAATGCTGTGGCCAGCTTATCGAGATCTTCCAGAATAGCCTGATCGGCTTCTCCTGTATAAACTGTTTTAAATGCGCCCTTTCCTTCTTCCGCATAGAACAATTCGCCACTGACCGGGGTGTAAATCACGCCCATAACCGGCACGCCATCACGTACGCGGGCAATATTCACTGTAAATTCACCATTGCGTTTGATAAATTCCTTTGTTCCGTCGAGAGGATCAACAATCCAGCATTCTGTCCAATCCTTGCGTTCGCAATAATCTGCCTGAGCCATTTCTTCACTTAAAACAGGAATTTCAAAGCGTTTTAAATAACTCATAATAACCTCATTGGACTTTTTATCGGCTTTGGTCAAGGGTGAATTATCGCCTTTCATTTCCACCTGAAAATCATCGGAATGATACACTTCCAGGATTTTTTTACCGGCAGCTATTGCGGCCTGAATCGTAGTTTGAAGCATAAAATATTTTTTAATTAATTTTAATTACAAATTTAATTTCATTACCAAACGAAGTAGAGCAAATATAAGATAGAAACCGATACCACAAGGTAGATCAATGTGAGCGGAGCACCTATCTTTAGGAAATCCCTGAAATTATAACCACCGGGACCATAAACCATAAGGTTTGTCTGGTAGCCCACCGGTGTAAGGAAACTGGCTGCAGCGGCATAAGTCAAGACCAAAACCAGTGGCATTGGGTCTATGTTCATGCGTGCGGCGATGCTGATCGCAATAGGAAAAACCAGTGCTACAGCGGCCTTATTGGTAACAATTGCACCCAGGATTGCCGTGATAACATACAAGCCTACCATCAATCCAAAATTACCCAAAGGAATCAGGAATTTTATCATAAAATCGGCGATATGCCCGGCCACACCAGTCTTGAGCATTGCTGTTCCCAAAGCCAGCGACATCGCGATGATAATTGCCAGGTTAAAATCCAGGCTTCGTGGAACTTCTTTTGGCGATTGGATTTTAAAAATCATCAGTAAAGCCAGCAGAATAGCCAGTGCCATAAAAAGGGAAACCAGTTTAAAAGCCGACAAAACAATTGCCAATACCAGTCCGCCGAGAATCAGCCAGGTTTGCACGGGCCTCAGACGGTGGTAATCACGGATACGGCTGATCAGATAAAAATCCTGTGTATCACGGCTTCTTTGACGGAAATCATCACCGGCAATCAGCAGCAGCACATCCCCTGCTTTAAGTTTCAGTGCACCGATTTTCCCGGTAATTTTTTCACCGTTTCGGTGCACGCCAATAACTGCGGCATCATAGCGGCTACGGAAACGTGCTTCTTTTGCTGTGCGGCCAATTAGTGATGAATTGTGCGACACTACGATTTCCAGCGCTTGAGTGCGGCTTTTGCGGGTGTACATCCCAATTTCGGAAAGTTCAAGGCCATTGGTAGTATTTACCAGCTCAACAACAGTTTCGGTTTCGCCGGCAAATACCAGTGTATCATCTTTTTGCAGCCTCTCATTCGGATGTACGGGTTTTATTTCCTCCTGCCCGCGGATGATTTCTGCGAGGTACAATCCTTTCAAATTCCTTAATCCCGCGCCCTGGATGGTTTTTCCGGCAAGGCTTGAATTGGATTTTATGCGTGTTGTAACCAGATATTGCCGGGTTTTCTCCGAAAGCGTATTCAAGGCGTTTCCTCGGTCGGGCAATAATTTTCTGCTGAAAAGCAGCAAATAAATAAATCCGATAAAAATCATCGGGACGCCCACCCATGCAAAATCAAAAATCCCAATCGAATTAAATCCCGGAATTACCGTTTGTGCTTCTACCAAACCGTTAACAATAAGGTTGGTAGAAGTACCAATAAGTGTGGCACAACCACCCAAAATTGCTGCAAAACTCAAAGGGATCAACAATTTGGAAGCACTGATGCCATGCTTTTTACTCCAACTGCTTACATAGGGCATCATTATAGCAACAAGCGGCGTATTGTTAAGGAATGCAGAAAAAATCGAAACGACAAAAACCATTCGGGTCATGAAGCTCCCATAGGTTCTGGATTTATAAAAAAGACGATCGAAAGTTCGTTCAAGCACACCTGTTTTTCGGATTACCTCACCAATAAGCAAAAGCATCAGGATGACCATAATTTGCTCATTGGCAAATCCGCTTAAGATTTCATTGGGTGTTAATATCCCAAAAAGCCCCAAAGCAAGCACACCGATAATAAAGGTAAAAGCAGCCCCAACTATCTCTAAATAAAGAGAGATGACGATAAAAATAATAACAAGGATTACAATTATACTATTCAGATCCTGCATACTGCCTGTAGTTGTTCATAGCTTCCCAAAATGAATAACAATAAACTGCCGGGCAAAACCTAGTACCCTCAGCATTTACATCATGCAAGATAAGAAAATAATTCAATCCAACATGAAGCGGCAATAACAAATATGCGACTAAGCCAGAAAATTTTGATCAAAAAGCATTTACAGGCCAAACAGTTTTCAAAGATTCGCTTATTTTTGCCGCATAAACCGCTCTTTCAATCAACCATAAGCAGCTCCGCACTGTCTGCTCTCAAAGGCTGAATTAATGATCCGATATTTGTATACTTATATTTTCATTCCATTATTTATTACAATAGGTTTAACTATTGAAGCTGATGCTCAAAGCCGTGCCTGTCAGGATATTGAACTGTATTTTGATACACTTAATTGTACACCTGTACCTGTTAGCGGAACGGATGGCTACCTTTATTTTGATCTATGTCCGGAAGACACACTTTACCTCAAAGTTTTTGGGGTTTATCCTGATAACGGAACGCACTATATCCAGCATGACACCTTAAATAAGTATTTTTGGGATTTTGGAGACGGGACGAATCAGGCTACCGAGAAAATCCCCACAACAGAACATCAATACAGCCAAATACGAGGCTACGATATAAATATTACAGCATCAGATCAAAACAATTGCTCTTCTGGCCCTTTGGCTGCCCGTGTGCGCCTTGCAGGAAATCCCATAACTGAAATTAATACTTCGGGCGTTTATTGCCAATACGATACGGTTTCCATTTCGATTAAAACCATAATAGAAACAGTGCCTTTCACTTATGAGCTCAATGCCAGCGAATCATACGACAGCCTCACCTTCCTTCCTGATGGTGTTGACTGTGGATTTGGAGATACTTATTATACTGATGTGGTTTTTGAATCCTTTGCACCCGGAGCAACAATAAGCAGCTTGTCTGATATACTCAGCGTTTGCGTGAATATGGAGCATACGTATATTGGCGATTTTTATATGAAGCTCATTTGCCCAAACGGAAGCAATGTACTTTTGAAAAGCGAAGGTGGTGGTGGAAAACATTTGGGAATAGCCAATACGAACGATAATGGTGCAGACAAATGTGACCCTGTTACCAATCCACCCGGAACCGGATGGAACTATTGCTGGTCAGAGTTTTATCCCGCCTTTAGAATACTCAACAACGGGAATACCACTTTCAATAACTCGGTCGATTCAACAGATATATACGGTCTGGACAACTTTTATATTCCTGAAGAATCATTCACCAATTTAATTGGCTGCCCACTTAACGGGCTCTGGACCATTGAAATAAAAGACAACCTGGGCATCGACAACGGCTATATCTGGAGTTGGACGCTTAATCTGGATCCGTCACTGCTCCCTCAGGACTGGTTTTATTCAGTAGGATCAGACTCCTGTAATATTGAAGGCCCTGGGATTATCAGCGTGGAAAACGACAGCATGTTGTTTGCGCCACAACTTTCCGGCATACAAGACTACACAATTTATGCTGTAGATTCTTTTGGATGCAGCTGGGACACCACAATCCAGCTCTATATCACGCCTTTGCCGGCTTTGGTGATGCCTGCCTCTGTTGAATTCTGTAGCGGCCAAAGCGTTGAGATTGATGGAGGCGAATGCACTGCCTGTACATATTTATGGAACACCGGACAAACCGGTTCAAAAATAAATGTCGCTACCCCAGGTATTTACTGGCGAGAAGTTACCAGTGGCGAAGGCTGCTCATCGCGCGACACCACAACAGCAATAATGCACACACGGCCAGCTCCTCCTGTAATTTACCACGATTAGCACATAAATCAGTCAATAATCCTGATATTTTTTTACCTTTGAGCAATTCCCTAAAGGTGCTATTGTGAGAATACTTTTTGCACTAATATTCACTATCGTGCTGGCACATCTGCATGTTTATGCCCAGACTGTAGCTTGTCAGGAATCTATAATCTTTTTTGATACTGCCCATTGCATTCCCCAGCCTGTGGTGGGGGATGGGTTTATATACTTTAACCTCTGCAAAAACGACAGCCTGAAATTAGTCGCGCAAACCGAATATCCCGAAAACAATATAGGTTACACACAAAACGATAGCCTCCATACTTTCCGCTGGACATTTACCGAAGATGATCTTATCATTACCGAAGGCGATACTTTTTGTTGGTTTCAATATGAAGACGTCAGCGGTTACGACATCAGCATCAGCATGACAGATACCAATAACTGCAACAGCAATACAGCGATTGCCCGGGTGCGTATTGCCGGCAGCCCGATAAACGGCATAGGCACAAACGATCATTATTGCCTGTATGACAGCCTGTTGCTGGCCACTTCTGAGTTTGGACAGGTAACGCCCTACGCTTATGAACATACTTCCAGCCAAAAATTCGAGAGTGTCCGTTTCCTGCCCGATGGCCCGGATTGCCCGCCCGGTTATTATTTTACCGATGTGGTTTTCAATGCCTTTCTGCCCGATCAGGTAATCACTTCTCCAAGCGATATTTTGAGTGTATGTGTAAATATGGAACACAGCTATATGGGCGACCTCACTTTTGAGATGATTTGCCCAAATGGACAATCGGTTATGCTGAAAACATTCCGCCAACTCAATCATTTAATGGGCGAGCCTGCCGGAATGCCTAATCCACGGGCTTTGGATGATGACGAAGAAAATTGCATTGCTTCCTTTAATCCTGCGGGCACAGGCTGGAATTACTGCTGGTCGGAAATATATCCCAGTGTGGGCACGATGAGCGAAGGCAACATTATTGGCAATAACCAGCTCGATTCCACTTATTTAAGCATCAACGAACATTATTTTATTCCTGATTCATCATTTAACGGCCTGGTTGGCTGCCCATTAAATGGTTTATGGACCATAAAAATAACCGACAGGCTTGCCGTTGACAATGGCTATATTTTTGAATGGACATTAAGCTTAGACGAAAGCCTTTTGCCTCCCGGATGGTCGTATTCGGTAGGCACCGACAGCATCGGTATCAGTGGGCCCGATATTGTTTATACCAATACCGACAGCACCTTAATCGCACTGAACAATACCGGATATCAGCAATACAATTATTTGGTTACGGATGATTATGGCTGCTCAGCAGATACGGTTTTTGGTTTTGATGTTATGCCCTTGCCCGATTTTCTATTTGGCGCAGACACTACCGTTTGCCCGGATGAGCTGACAGTGCTGCAAGGCACTTATAATGAGAGCTGGGCATATGTCTGGAATACCGGTTCCAACGACAGCCTGATTACAGTATTGAACAGCGGGCTTTA
Organism: Bacteroidales bacterium; assembly: GCA_963662905.2. GTDB lineage: Bacteria > Bacteroidota > Bacteroidia > Bacteroidales > WRLA01. The sequence goes on from CAXXFD010000002.1 coordinate 204,426, forward strand.
TTGGTGTGAAGTTACCGACACAAATCAATGCGTTCACCGCGACAGCATTCAATTGTTCCATTATCCCAAGCCTGCTCCTATTTCCATATTCCACGATTAAGAATATCAGTGGGATGGAATAAACAGAAGCTTTGCTTCCTCCTTCAGTACTTCCTTTACATCTTCAAAATCAAGCATCCGCCCCAGCTCTTTTTGCATGCTGGTCACGCCTTTATCCACAAAGCCGCAGGGATGGATATGGTTAAAATAATTCAGCTCGGTATTGACGTTAAAAGCAAATCCGTGCATGGTGATATAACGGCTTGCCCGAATGCCTATGGCACATATTTTTCGCTGCTTTCCGGGCTGATCGGCATCCAGCCAAACACCCGTAGCGCCATCAAGCCGGGCAGCTTCAATACCAAAGTGCGATAAAGTATTGATAATAACCTGTTCCAAACGAAAAACATATTCCTTAACATGCAAACCAAACTCCTCCAGATCAAGGATTGGGTAGCCTACAATTTGCCCCGGACCGTGATAGGTAATATCCCCGCCCCTGTTGATGCGGTAATAAGTGGCATCAATACTCTTGAGAAATTCATCACGGATCAGCAGATTGTTTTCATCCCCGTTTTTGCCAAGAGTATAAACATGCGGATGCTCGCACATAATGAAACGGCTCTGAAACGCTTCTGCAACGCTTTTGCCAAGTTTCATATCAATTCCTGCCTTAAAAATTTCTTCCTGCCTGTCCCAGGCTTTTTTATAATCGATCAGACCCCAGTCTTCAAATTTCATTGTTCAAATTAGATGAGTAAATATTTATTATTCCGCTAAGTTCAACTTACCAAGCAAAAATAGTATAAACCAACATTATACATGTTTTTCGGCATGATAAGACGAACGCACCAATGGCGCGCTTTCCACCTGTTCAAAACCAATTTCCAGCGCAAATTGCCTCAGGGCTTCAAACTCATCGGGATGCACGTAGCGTTCCACAGCTAAATGTTTTTTGGAAGGCTGCAAATACTGTCCTAAAGTAAGCACTTTGCAGCCCGCATCATGTAGATCACGGATAGCCTCTTGAACTTCATCCAAGCGTTCTCCCAAGCCGAGCATTAAGCCCGATTTGGTTTTCAAGCCCTGCTGCGAAAAATAGCGAATTACCCTCAGGCTGACATCATACTTTGCTTTGGAGCGCACCTGCGGAGTCAATCGTTTTACAGTTTCCAGGTTGTGCGACAAGACTTCCGGTTTGACCCGGGCAATAAGGTGCATATGATCCTCATTTGCATCAAAATCAGGGATAAGGGTTTCCAGTGTTACTTTTGGTTCAAGTGCATGCACCGCCCTGATGCAATTTGCCCAGTGCTGCGCACCCCCATCGGGCAGGTCGTCGCGGTCCACGGAAGTAATTACGGCATGCCTCAATCCCATCTTATGGATGCTATCGGCCAGCATTTCAGCCTCATTGGGGTCAACTGGCAATGGTTTTCCGGTTTTTGTATTGCAAAACCTGCATGCGCGTGTACAGATATCGCCCAGGATCATAAAGCTGGCCGTTTTGTTGCCCCAGCATTCGCCCATATTCGGGCAATGTCCGCTTTGGCAGATGGTATGCAAATGATGCTCGCGCACGGTTTGTTGTACGAAGCGGAAATTTTCCCCTTCCGGCAGTTTAATTTTTAACCAGTCGGGACGCCGTATATGTTGTTGTTTCATTTATTTTTCTTAAAAATAGCTCCCATTTCCGGTAAAACCCAACACTTCCAATTCTTCCAATACGGATTTTATCATACGCTTTTTCTCATGATAGGGCAAAAAAGCCGATTTAAAACCATTGAGCACCACTTCACGCACATCATCTTTGCGGAAGCCGTAGCGTTCGATGGCAATCATATACTCATCAGTAAGTGTTGTATTGGAAATCAAACGGTTATCCGTATTTAGGGTAACACGCAATCCCATATCCATATAAAATTTCACGGGATGGCTGTCCCAGTCGGGCACTGCTTTGGTTTGGATATTGCTGGTGATGCACATCTCTAAAGGCACACGGTGATCGTTCACATAATTGAAAAGGTCTCCACTTTCGCGCAGGCGGGTTCCGTGGCCAATTCGGTTGGCGGAGATATAATGCAGCGCCTGATGGATGGATTCCGGCCCATAAGCTTCTCCGGCGTGTACGGTCGTATTGATATTGTTGTTCACAATCAGGTAAAAGGCTTCTTTATGGTATTTGGCAGGATAATCTTTTTCGGCACCGGCCAGGTCAAAACCAACAATTCCCCGGTTTTTATAGCCCACAGCCAGTTCGGCAGCCATGTAGGATTCAGCAGGATCATTGTGTCGCAGGCTACAGATGATAATACCAATTGTAATATCGAAAGCCGCTTCTGCTCTGCGTTTTCCTGCCAGCACAGCATCCACCACATCGGTAAGTTTCAAACCTTTACGTGTATGTAAAACCGGAGCAAATCGAATTTCGAGATAGCGCACATTTTCCGCAGCACAATCTTCTGCAAGCTCAAAAGTGGCCCGTTCCAGCGATTCCATGCTTTGTAAAACGCTGGTTGTGATTGTAAAAGGCTCGAGATACTCTTCTAAGCTTTGCATATTTTCGCTGGCGCAAACTTCATTGATCAGCTTTTCTTCCTCATAAGCAGGCAGTTCCACACCCTCTTTTTTAGCAATATCAATAATGGTAGAAGGCCGCAGCGATCCATCGAGATGGCAATGCAGTTCTGCTTTGGGGATTTTATAAATCGTTTCTTTGGTCAGTAATTCCATAATTCAAAAATTAAACTGCAAAGTTACTATTTGCCCCGCTATTTCGATATTATTTTTATGGCCGGTGTATGTGCATAAACCGAGCCTTCGTACATGGCTTCCGCGCTTGCTGCACCTGCTGTAAATTCCCCTGCACTGATTACACGTGCCATATAGCTGAGATACTGATTTTTAACACGGGCATCAAGGAAATAAATGATGCGATCGTCGCGGATATCGGCATGTTCGGCAGAAACACATTCATATGGTTGCAGCCATTTTAAGCCTGCCTGCGCCGTTACACGGGGATTCTCCACCTGGAAGCATGCCGGGATCATTTCCGTAAGCGCAACATTTTCGACCCAACGCCTGCCATCAGTGCGCAGTTCCAGCAGCACAACGACTAGCATTCCAGGCCTCAATGCAGCAGGATCCAATTCCCTGCCTTCACGGTCGTAATACCTGCGCTTCAGGATCAATCCACTGAAAACAGACTCGTCCATGGGCTTACTGCTTATGCCGCTCGACTGGCAGAAATAGAATAAATCGGAGCCGCCGGTATTTTTTATGGTGATCTCCTGCCCTTTTGCCAGACCGCTTTGCGCATAACTCCCATCATCCAGTTTTTTGGTTTTTCCGTCAATTAAAATCTCAGCTTTTGCCTTTTCGGGATGGAGGGTTTTGCTCAGTTTACCCAGCGCCAGGAATGAAAATGCCAGTTCCTGCGTGCTTAGGTATTGTTTTTCGTTGAGCACCGTAATCAGTTTATGCGCAAGTGTCGCAACACTGGCCGATGCATCATCCGTTTCAATTTGCGCCATCAGGCTCAATGCCAGATTACGGGTATAACTGCCAAAGGTTTTGTCCTCCGCATCCGGATTCATAAATTCTTCGTTGATTTCCAGCTGCATCTGACGAAATTCCGATGCATCGCCAATAGCAGCAAAAGCCGCAGCAAGCAAACTCTGACCGGAGGTGCGCATAAGGTGCAAATGGTTTTTATAATAGTTCATCATTGAAATTTCCGGTTGATGGTTCAAAGCCAGGACGTAGAGCGCATAAGGAATCTGGTCGCTGATAAATTTCCTTCCGTCGCTGACATTGTATTCCTGCTGTGCATCAATACCTGCATGCTGCACTTTGAGCATTTTACGTATGTAGCTCAACAGCTTTTTCATTTTTGCCGGATCGGAAGAAAAACCGTTTTTGCCTGCTTCTGTGAGGAAATGAGCTGCATAAATATTTGACCAGTAATTTATACGGGCACCACCGGGCCAGTAGCTCATACCGCCATCCGGTTTTTGCATGCTGTAAATCTTGTCGATAGCCGTGCTGATGACATAATCGGGATTATAATCGTTTTCACCTGCAAATGAGGTCATTTTCGTCATCTCGCGATAATAAAGCAAAGGGAAAGCCCTGGAAACAGTTTGCTCCAGACAGCCATAAGGATAATCGATCAATTGTTCGAGGCGCTGTGCGAAGGCTGCCGAAAATTCAGCGGTTACTTTGATGCTGCGCTCAGCTGTAGCAGCAATATAATCATCATCCATTTCAATATTTTCCTCTGCTCCTACTGCAACTGTTCCTCCACGGAATGCATATGTTTTTGGTGCTGTGGGACGAATCGGTATCTGCACGGCTTTTTCAAAAAGTTCACCATTGGCCCGGACTTTAAACAGTATATGAGCATCACCGGGAATTTTGCCCGCAGTAATCCTAAGTGTAAGTGCTTTTTCCGAATTTGGTCCAATTACAATTTTGTCATCCAGTCCATCCATTGCCAGCAGGTTTCCACTCTCGGCGCTGAGTTCTGCTGTCATGCTTTTATCTGTGGTATTGGTAAGGTTTACGGCCATATCGAGTTTATCGCCAAAAGAAAGGAACATTGGGTCGCCAATGCTGATAACCAGCGGATCGGCTACGGTCATGTATTGGCTTTCTGAACCAAATTTGTTTCCATCCGCAGCCACGGCCATCAAACGGATTTTCCCGCTGAAATCGGGAATATTGAGTTTAAAATCGACACGTCCTTTCGAATCCGCTGTTTGCGGTTCAAAAGTATAGCTCACCAGCTGGAAATCTTTTTTACCAAAAGGGTTCAGGTGCTTTGCCAATTGCGTGTCGAAGCCACCGCCGGTAGCCTGTTGCATTTTGCCTGCCACCGGGAAAAGCCGTGCATACAAATCATAAGCATTGACCTGCAAAGCCCTGGGCGCATAAAACCAATTGAAGGGATCGGGGCTTTTATAGCGCGTAAGCTGAAGAATTCCCTCATCCACAGCGTAAAGCCATACTTTGGCTCCGGCTTTTGTTTTCAATTTGACCATCTGGCTGCGGCCCGAACGGCTTTTTTCCACTGCATCAATACTGATTGCGATTTTACGGTCAGGATCACTTATTTTCAGCATTTTATATCCATGAGCAACCGTAATCGGCATATTTTGCTCATCCAATGGCTGAAAGGCAGTAGCTGAAATGAAAATATTGGGCAAAAAGCCTTCATCGAGCGGAAGCTTCAATTCTGCCGTTTTATCTTTCAATTCGAGGTTATAATGATCAATTACATTATCTCGCTCAATTGTTACAAGCATTTTTCCGTCGAAGGGCGCAGAAAACAGTAACCGGGCCACATCACCGCATTCATAATCTTCCTTATCGGTGCTTATCTCGATCAGGCCATCTTTGTCAATAGCGAAAGAAGAATAATCAGTATCTGCCCATCCGTAGGCATAAAAAGTTGATATTGTGGGCGAACCACCGTCTTTTGGTTCAATTTCAACGGAATAGGATCCTGATTTGGTAGGTGTAAAGCTCAAATCATGCACGCCGTCCATTTCAATTTCGCTGTCCACCAGCAATTCCCTGCGCTGTTCACTGGAATATTGATAACCGCTATAGGTTTGCTGCATCACGGTTTCATAATAAATCCGGTAGATTTTAACATTCGCACTGGTTTTCACCTCTTTGCCATCCACGTCCACAGCAATGGCTTTAAAGTTGAAGGGCTGGCGCGTTCCGGTCCAGTAGGCAGGCAGTCGCAACCCAAAAAAGGTTTTCTGGGTGTAAAAAGTAAAATTGGTATTGTTGTAAACCGGACGGCCATTTTCGTCAAAAACGGTAAGGAACAGCCTGCCTTCAAACTGGCCTTTATTGGTCTCTTTGGGCAGTTCCCAAACCTGGCTGTAAGTGCCGTCAGCGGCCGTTTTCCCCTGGCGGTAATTATCTTGCAGATAAAAAGGCGATTGATTCTCAGGGCCAAAAATGTAATCCGGATAGTTTTTCGCACGAAACTGCCTGGGATTCAGCTCCAGCTGTACATCATAATTCCTGTCGGCAGCGGGAGGCCCAAAAAGGTTGAGGGCGGTTCCGTCCATAATCAAGGCATCACCGGAATAAAAAATATCTGCATTCAGCTTAGCTGAAACACTAATACGATCAGGCACAAAGCTCTCTATCTGGAATTTCCAGGAATTAAGCAGCAATCCGCTGCCCGAATAAACATCAAGATACCATCCACCGGTAGGCAATGTATGTGGCAGAGCCAGATTTCCGCTCACAACCCCCTGATCGCCTGTAACATGGCGCAAGGATTTATATTTACGGCCATCCGGAGCCATTATTTTCACTTCCAAAGGCAGTTTATCTGCCACGTTCCAGCTTTTATCGCGTACAACAATCTGATAATCCAGCGTATCACCGGGACGATAAATATTGCGCGGCGCACTCACGAATGCATCATAAGCCCCAACACGGCGCCCGCCTTCTTCAAAACGGCTCATGGGCACAGCCGATTCATCAAACATCAGGTAATTGATGTCGCTGCCCGATTCGGCTATGATCATTGCCGGCTGAAAATCGCCCATAGCTTCTTTCAGGTTATGAATCTTCATCATACCTTTATCGTCGGTACCTCCACGAAAAACCTCCTGATTGGATTTGGAAATCACGGTAACAACCACTTTTGAAACAGGCGCGGCAGTTTTAATGGAGCGCACAAAAACACTGAGGCTGTTGGTTCCGCGTCGGGCGATGATGCCAAGATCTGAACAGGAAAGCGCAACATCATCCTGTATCCATGATTTCTCAGGATGGCTCAGGCTGATGACATACATTCCTTTAAAATCGCGCTGATGCTGCAGGAGGCTGTCGGCCACTTCCAGATAATAATTCTGGCCTTCATGTTCCAGTTGCGATACATTAATTTTTGAATCCACGATTTTCATTCCTGCATACTGATTTTTCGGATATTCCTCATAACCATGATATTGCCCGTTTTCGTAACGGTAATCCCAATCACGTCCAGTGCGGAAATAATCCATCAGGTTATTGGCAAACACTTTAAAAACCTGCAAACGGACCTCATTGATGGAAATCATCTGAACAGCAAGTTTTTTATTGCCTTTGGAGGGCAGGTAAAGAGCATCGTGATCGTGAAAGCTGATATAAGGGGCGCTGGCCTGAAAAACCAGGTCATCGTAATAGGTCTGCTGTAGTTTTTCACCGGAAGCCGATTGCATTTTATCCGATAGTTCAAAATTATAGCGCGTATTGGCCTGGAAATTTCCGCTGATGGTAAGTCCGCTGGCATTTTTAACAACGGTAAAAGGCACCCAGGGGGATATTTTTATCAGCTTATCGGGTTCATTATTTCCTACCGGAGTGCTGGTATTCACGATGATAATACCCATACCATCTTCAAATAGCGTTTTTACGTCCACTACTTCCATCCTGCCCGGATAGGGAATATCAATTTTCCTGCTGATGGGATCAGAAGTTTTTAAACCGCATTCCACGCAACCCAAACCCGGATTGATCAATACGTTAAGCGGGTACTTTCGGCTTATGTCCCCTTCCCATGCATCGAGGATCTTAAAATAAAATTCGGTGGATTTTTTATCGGTAAGCATTTCCCATTTGAGCTTTGTGGTACCGTTGTACATTTCAATTAGCGCGCTAAGCTGCTCAGGTTTCATTTCATAATTAAAGCTCAAAACCGCCATTAATTTTCCGTCTTCGCCGGTAAAATCCCAAAAAACACGGGCATCTTCCAGGAGCACAGATTGTGTTTCAAAGGTTTGATGCCAATCTTTGATCAGAACGCCCTGTTTTTTAAATGCATCCCGCTCCAGTTTTGCTTCATAGGATGTAAAAGGTTTCAGGCCGTTTAAGGGATAAAAAAGCAATTGCTTTGCATTCTTCCACTGGAATCGTCCCTGAATCGCAGGCTCAAAACTGAAATAATCCACCTGAGCCTGTGGCAGGCTATCCGAAAAAACATCCGTATCAAATTCAAAAAGCAGGGGATCATAAAGATCGCTGAGCTCCTCCAGATTGGTACGTTTTAGTTCAACTTCTTGTTTGTTGTTGCTACATGCAGACAGCAATACAATGATAATCAACACGAAAGGGATGCAGCTTTTCATAATGCAAAATTTTATTGGTTTGGGCATAATCATCCAAAAAGAATCAAAACCATGCAAAAACCAAAAATCTCATGATTTTATACAAGGTTAATAAGGCATTAAAGGTAAAGAGATTTTAAAAAACAAGGACGTTTCCTGTAAAATTTCCAATAAAAATAATCAATTGCAGCTTTTCAAAAATCCCTATATTTGAAAAATCAAAATGCATCAAACTATTGTAAAATTATGATATCCAATCCTTTCCACAATAATAAAAACGAAAATACACCACAAGATATTTCCACAAAAAACAAGGGGCAAGACAAAGCACTTTATGAAATATTTCAGGAGTCGGAAAATTCATTCCGCCTGCAAACAGGCACAAAAGATATTTCGGAGCAGGTTATTATCAATGAGTTAAGCGAAGGTTATCAACTTGCATGGGAAGAAAGCAACAACCGGTATTATTTGTTGCCCCCAAAAGATAAAATGGAGTACAACAAAGCAATTGAAACAGAATGGGTTGAAGCAGATGACGGGATTGTTTTGATCAGCTTTGATGGATTTAAGGACCTGTTTATTATTAAGGATAATGAAGATATTTCGGCAGAATGCAATGTCAGGGAAATAAATGAGGAACTCATGATGATGTGGAGCAATGCCGATGATTCCTTTTACATCATCAGGCTGACGGGTGCGGACAAAAAAATTGTTGCTGCCGAACAAAACGAAAGCCAAAACCATACAATCTGGTACAGGGATGAGGACGCCTATTATATTTATTGGGAAGACCAGCCACTGGCGCCGGAAACCAAACTTGCCATAGTTGACGATAACGCCCTGGCCTATCACGAAGGAAGCCGGAAATGGCTGTTTCTTGAAGCCTATCAAAGCACGAACGATCTGGATTTCCGCGAAGCCCAAATATTTGATTTTGAAGCTACGCACATCTGGTCAAAGCCCAATGAATCACAATTTTACCTTATTGCAGAAGGCGAATTTATCGACTATGCGGAATGGGAAGCACAGCCTGTTTACGAACATCTGGTCGTATTCAACAAAAAAACAAAGAGCTATTTCCTGATGCGGGATTTTGGAAAAGTAGCTGAAAATGCATTCTTTAAACTGGAAGAAATCCCTTCCAATGACGGGCTTATTGGTTTTAAGCTTCCCAATAAAGGATTTATGGTATTAGACGAAGGAATCGGTTTGGCAAATATTAAAGCCCGAAAGTATGAAGAAATGATTATTATACTTGATGAAGAACGCAACAAGATATTTATTTCCAATACATATTACCAAAGCAATGAATATGAATTCTTTGCGATACATCCTACGGATCCGGAACAATCGGCCGATATGGTAGATTTTGTAAAATCAATTTGAACATAAACCTCATGATTATGGAACAGAGCAACAATCAAATCATTTTAAAAGAACTGGACGAATATATTGGCACAGCAACCATCAATAACCCACACAAAGCCAATTGCTTAAGCAAAGAAGTAATCAGTGGTTTAATGGAAGCTTTTGACTATTTTGAAAAACAAAAATGCAGAGTGATCATCATCCGCGCATATGAAGGGGCAAAGATTTTCTCTGCCGGCCACGATCTGAGTGATTTCCCACGCGATGGCGGCCACGACCCCCTGCCCTACACGACTCCTTTTGAGCAATTGCTCCATCGTATCCGGCAGCTTTCTATGCCTGTAATTGGCATGATTGGCGGCAGTGTTTGGGGCGGAGCATGCGATTTGGCCGCAACCTGCGATCTGGTGATCGGCACAAAGAAAGCCAGCTTTGCCATTACCCCGGCAAAAATCGGGATTGCCTACAATACTGCCGGCCTGACGCATTTCCTGGGCGTATTGCCCCTGCATATCGTCAAAGAAATGCTGTTTACCGCCGAGGCATTGTCTGCGGAGAAAGCATATCAGTTTGGCTTGCTCAACGATTTGGTCCCGGAGGAAAAACTGCTCGAACGAACCATGGAACTGGCCAAAACAATCGCGTCACGTGCACCGCTCACCGTGAAGCTTCTGAAAGCCGAATTGCGCAAGCTCACCAATAGCCCGGCACTTACTCCCGACGATTTTGAAGAAATCCAGGGCTTGCGCCAGGATTGCTATACCAGCGATGACTACAGAGAAGGTCTTCACGCCTTTTTTGAAAAAAGGAAACCCGAATTTAAGGGCGAATAATTTTTACTAAACCCACAAAATTAACTGGCTTCAAATGCCACTAATTTATCATTAAGGCGTAAAATTTGGAGTAGCATTCCAAAATTCGGCGTAAAATTTGGAGTAGTATTCCGAAATTCGGCGTAAAATTTGGAATTCATGGGTTTTTATCATATATTTGCAAACTGATAGTGTGTAAATTTTATAATCATGAGAAACCGATCAGTCAGGCAGTATGTTATTGAGAAATCCGAAAAGAAAACCGGACGCATCATCGCGCTTACAGGCGCGCGGCAAACCGGCAAAACCACTCTTGCCCGCAAAGCTTTTGATGATTTCGAATATATTTCCATTGAAGATCCGGTAATGAGGCAAGGTTTCGCAAATCTCAATGCCCGGCAGTGGAAAGATTTGTATCCCAAAGCAATACTGGACGAAATACAAAAAGAGCCATCACTGATCGAGAGCATCAAATCGGTTTACGACCAATGGCCCGATCCGAGATATATCATTTTGGGTTCCAGTCAGTTGCTATTACTCCAAAAAATCAAAGAAAGTCTTGCCGGACGGGTCAGCATATTTGAAATTTACCCGCTTACTCTGCCCGAGTTGGCCACAAAATCGTGGGATGACAAAATCCAAACATCAGCCTTTATTCGCTTACTTAAGGAAGGAAAAACCGATTTTCTGCCGTCATTCCTGATGCACCCGGAAATCACCAAAAAAATGAATGCATGGGATCATTTCAAAAAATTTGGCGGATATCCGGCCCTGGTAGATGAAAGCCTGGATGACGAAGACCGCTACAGCTGGCTTGATAATTATGTGCGCACGTACCTGGAACGGGATGTCCGCGAGCTGGCCAATTATCGTGATCTGGAACCATTTATAAAGATACAAAAGCTTTTTGCGAACAGTACCGCTTCACTTTTTAATGCATCACAAATTGGGAAACGCATTGGCTTAACAAGCAAAACTGCGCAAAGGTATTTGCAGTATTTTGAAATCAGCTACCAGCTGTTCAGTTTACCTGCCTGGTCGGGAAATCCAAACAAAAGATTATCCAAAATGCCCAAAATTCATTTTATGGACCATGGCGTTTTACAGGCCGTTATGCAAAAAAGGGGCAGCATGAGCGGTAATGAATTTGAAAGCGCTTTGGTTACAGAAATGTACAAGCAAATCAAAAACCAAAATGTCCGGGCGCAGATGTACCATTTACGCACACATGATGGAAAAGAAGTTGATCTGCTGATTGAAATGGAAGATGGGTTTTACGCTTTTGAGATTAAACAAAGTGATAAGGTAAATGAAACCGATGGTCGTCATTTGCGCAATCTGGAAACACTACTGACCAAGCCATTAAAGCAGTCGTTTATCCTTTCCGCCGACCCACAAACACAGCACTTTCAGGACGGGAAAATTATTGCGTTGCACTTTGCGATGTTTTTGGGGTGATGCCGTTTAACGAAAAACATAATGTAAATATTCAATTTTCACAAACCGAGTAAATCTCAATTTAAATTTGAGATTTACTCGGTTATTTTGTATATTTGCTACATGATTGAACGGCAAATAACACACAAGCTATTAAAAACCATATACCATTTTCCGGTTACTGGTATTTTAGGGCCACGACAGGTAGGCAAAACAACGCTCGCCAAACATCTGGCAAAAATCATTGATAAACAAAGTGTTTATATTGATCTTGAAAATCCAAGAGACCTTATAAAGCTTAGTGATCCCAATTTATTTTTCGAAGCAAATATGGATCAATGCATTATTATTGATGAAATTCAGCTCAAGCCCGATCTGTTTCCTGTAATCCGTTCAATGGTTGACCACAACCGGATACCCTCACGTTTTATTTTACTCGGCTCTGCTTCTCCCCTGCTTATCAGGGAAACATCAGAGTCTTTGGCAGGACGGATTGCCTATATTGAATTGAGCGGATTTAACATTTTAGAGGTAAACGAAATAAACAAACTTTGGTTTAAAGGCGGTTTCCCTGACGCCTATTTATCCGGCGACAATGAAATCTGGTTTCAATGGCTGGAAAATTTTATCAGAACCTATACCGAACGTGACCTACCTTTAATTGGCCTTGATGTATCACCCACTATTTTAAAAAATCTTTGGTCGATGATTGCCCACATGCATGGCAATATCATCAACTACAGTAGTTTAAGTAAATCATTAGGGTTCAGCGCAACAACGATCAAAAAATACCTGAATTTTATGGAAGAAGCTTTTCTGATCAGGCAATTACATCCATACTTTAGCAATTCAAAGAAAAGGCTGATCAAGTCTCCCAAAATTTTTATTCGCGATAGCGGAGTTCTTCATTATTTACTATTTCTACAGGATGAGAAAATGCTGCAAGGCCATCCGATGAAAGGCAATTCTTTTGAAGGCTTTGTTGTAGAACAAATCCTACAGATGATCCAAAACAAATACCAGGCTTCGTTCTACAGAACACAGCACGGAGCCGAATGTGATTTGGTTTTAGCACAAGGCAACAGACCTAAAATGGCCATTGAAATCAAATATACCAGTACACCCAAACCGACCAAAGGCAACTTATTTTCATTTCAGGATATTGGAGCGGAACACAATTTCATAATCACACCCGATTCGGATGATTTTCAAATAGCGGAAAACATTCGGGTATGTTCCCTTCCCATATTCTTAAAAAACTATCTGAGTGTATAGACAAAGCAGAATTGTGTAAATATAATATTTTGAACAAGCGAGTAAATCTCAATTTGTATTTGAGATTTACTCGGTTAAAACCATTGTCTTTAATCTCCCTTAAAACTCTTTTTGCAATCAAAACAGTGGTAGTTTTTCCGAAAAAGTGGAAATGGCGCCATCATCAAAACGGTAAGAATAAGATAGAGTGGATTCCATTTATTGTCGATAGCATATCCCCGGCGGACATTTTCAGAGCCACAATATGGGCAAATAATTTTTTCGGGAATTTCCTTATTTGGCTCAACAGCTTCCTGTTCCGGCTCGTCTTCGCGTGCTTCGTTGCGAAATTCTCCGTCCTCAACAGATTTTATAATTTTCTGAGCATTCTCTACCCTGTCTGCCGGAACCTTCAGTTTTACTCCCCCAACAAGTACAGACTTAAAAGGATCGGCCCAAACAATATTTTCATCAAAGATAAAACAGGGAATCCCTTCAGCTTCAAGGCGTCCTTTCACGATATGGCACTCAACGGGTGTTCCTGAGGTAAATACGGTTTCCAGATTCATAATAATCAATTATTTAAGCGAATATACGCCAATATCCCTAACTCTTTGCTGTGTCCACTTCTAATTCGACTTGATCATACATTTTTAAAAATTTCCCATAAAATGAAAGCAAAAAGGCCGCCAAAATAAAATGACAGCCTTTTTCTAATAAAAATGGAAAACTATTGAACCGCTTTGTTCACAAGTTCTGCAGCATCTTCCAGTCGGATGGCTGACTGAACTTTCAGACCTGATTCATCGATCAACACTTTGGCTTCTTCTGCATTGGTTCCCTGCAGGCGCACTATAACCGGCACTTTAATTTCGCCAATACTTTTATAAGCATCAACAACACCCTGGGCTACGCGGTCGCAACGAACAATCCCACCAAAGATATTTACCAATATGGCTTTTACATTTTCATCTTTTAGGATGATACGGAAAGCAGCTTCCACGCGTTTGGCATCGGCCGTACCGCCCACATCGAGGAAGTTGGCCGGATCGCCGCCCGACATTTTAATCATATCCATTGTGGCCATGGCCAGTCCGGCACCATTCACCATACAGCCCACGTTACCATTGAGTTTCACGAAATTCAGGTTATGCCTTCCGGCTTCCACTTCCATGGGGTCTTCTTCGTGGAAGTCGCGCATTTCGGCGATATCCGCATGACGGTAAAGAGCGTTGTTATCAACAGTTACTTTCGAATCTGCAGCAAAAATCCTGTCGTCAGCCGCTTTGATTACCGGATTAATTTCAAACAAACTTGCATCAGCACCCTGATAAGCTTTGTAGAGTGCCATAGCGAACTTGACCATATTTTTGTAAGCTGCGCCACTCAATCCGAGGTTAAAAGCGATATTCCTTGCCTGGAAAGCCTGCATACCTACTGCCGGGTCAATTTCTTCCGTATAAATATCTTCCGGGCTTTCTTCTGCAACCTTTTCGATATCCATACCTCCACGAGGCGAATACATAAACATATTCTTACCTGTTTCGCGGTTCAGCAGTACGCTCATGTAAATCTCCTGCACCGGATTATCGCCGGGATAATAGATATTTTGCTCAATAAGCACTTTACGCACCAGTTTTCCTTCGGCGCTGGTTTGCGGGGTTATCAACTGCATACCGATGATATCACCGGCAAATTTTTCAACTTCCTCAATACTTTTTGCAATTTTCACACCGCCTCCTTTACCTCGTCCACCGGCATGGATCTGAGCTTTTACAGCCCATTTATCGGTTCCGGTCTTTTTTTGCAGTTCTTTTGCTGCAGCAACAGCTTCTTCTGCATTAAATGCGATAATCCCTTCAGGGACAGTAACGCCATAAGATTTCAGGATGGCTTTACCCTGGTATTCGTGAAGATTCATAGACTACATATTTAATTATATAAATACTTTTAGGTTTCAAAATTAGCACATTTCAAGGGAACTTTAAAACCCTTTCACAAAAAAATAAAACGAATTAAAGCCAAATAAATAATAATGGCTATTTTCGCAAATCATAAAAAGCTAACCTTTACCAGGAGAAGATGTTCAAAAGACTGTTAATTTTTATTTATTTTCTTTCCTTGCTTATCCCCAAACTATATGCTGCGCGACCAGACAGCCTGCAATCTGCCCAGGCAGTTTTTTGCACTGAAAAGCCGCGTATTGATGGGTTTTTGGATGATAATTGCTGGCAAGATGCAAATGCAATTAGTCATTTCAGCCAACACAACCCTGATTTTGGTGAAAATGCCAGTTTCCCGATGAATGTTCGCATCATTTACGACAACCAGGCCGTTTACATTGCAGCGAAAATGTACGACAGTGCTCCAGACAGTATTTTGCGTCAGCTCGGCAACAGAGACGACGGCAGCCTGAATGCGGATTGGTTTGCCATTAGTTTGGATACTTATGATAATCAACTCGATGCATATTTTTTCCGGCTTTACGCTTCCGGTGTTCAAACTGAGAGTAGATTTCGCGACTGGACTTTCAATGCTGTTTGGGAGAGTGCCGCGCGCATTACCGATGATGGTTGGATAGCCGAAATACGCATTCCTTATTCTGCAATCCGTTTTCCGGAAAAAGATATTCAATGTTGGGGGCTGCAAATTGAACGCAACATCAGGCGAAAACGCGAAACCGACCAATGGGCATTAATCCCAAAAGGAGAACCCAACCAACAGGTTTTTTGGGGAAAACTATATGGAATTCAAAATATCCAGGCTCCTCTCAGGCTCAGTCTTACCCCTTATTTATCAGCAGCCCTGGAACATTATCCCAATGAAGAAGAAGGCATCAGCGATTATTCCTATGCCTTTTCAGGTGGAGCAAACCTGAAATATGGTATCAATCAAAGCTTTACGCTTGATGTATCCCTCCTGCCCGATTTTTCGCAGGTAAAATCCGACAATAAAGTTAAAAACCTCTCCGCATTTGAAACTATTTATGGCGAAAACAGACCTTTTTTCATTGAAAATATGGATCTGTTCAAAAAAGGAGGTTTGTTTTATAGCCGAAGGATTGGACGCACCCCCAGCGGCTTTTATGCCGTTGATGATGATTTGGACAGTGGTGTGATTATTCATGACAATCCTGCGCACGCCAAACTGGTCAACGCCGTGAAACTCTCGGGACGAACCAATAATGGACTTGGTATTGGTGTCCTCAACGCATTTACTCGCCGCACAGAAGCTACAATACGCTATCCGGACGGCCATGAAGAAAAAATCACAACAGAACCAGCAACGAATTACAATGTTGTGGTTTTGGACCAGGCACTCAAAAACAATTCATCGGTTTACCTGATCAATACAAATGTATGGCGCGAAGGCAGTTTTGATAAAGCCAATGTAACAGGAAGCGGATTATCGCTTTATGACAAAAACAACCGTTTCAACATTGACCTGAAGGGCACTTACGCCCTGAACATTGATGAGTCAGATACTGAAGTCGAAGGCTTTGAAAATACAGACGGTTATCATTATGAAGTATTTGCCGGAAAAGTAAGCGGTAATTTTCAATACAATGCCTACCGCAGGGTTTATAACGACAGCTTTGATATAAATGATTTTGGCATATCTCAACGAAATAATGAAGATTTTAATCGTATTACACTGAAATACAACATCTTTGAACCTATTTGGAAGGTCAGGGATTTATATTCTTTCCTACAATTGGAAAATAAAAACCACCATCAAAACCACAAAAATATTGAAAGTGTGGCGCGCTTTGGGTTCAACACAACAACCCAGAACTATTTCAGCATTTGGTACCGATTATATGTTTCGCCTTTCGAACGCTATGATTTTTACGAAGCCCGTACTGATGGACGATATTACATCAAGCCCCCTTATTGGGGCACCTATATGGGTTTTAGCTCAGATTACCGCAATCCGCTTGCGTTTGACGGTAGCATGCGCATGAATTTTGACGAGCGCAATTACCAGCAAACCTACATATCATTTTCACCGCGGATCCGCCTTAGCGACAAACTGTTTTTCGATTATCGGATCGACCTGAACTTTATTGAAAACGACCGCGGATATGTAGAAACCGACAGCAGCAATAATATTATTTTTGGCCAACGGAAAATTCAGGGAATTGAGAATGTAATTAATTCCAGATATATGTTCCGCAATAACCTTTCCCTTGGAATATGGATGCGTTATTACTGGTACACAGGTCAATACGAAAAATATTATGAGCTTGAGCAGGACGGTTACCTCAGCAGCGATGCACAACCCGATGACCCAAATAATGATTTTAACTTCAATGCGTTTAATATCGACCTGAAATTTAACTGGGAATTTGCTCCGGGCAGCAATTTTTCGCTGGTCTGGAAAAATTCCGTAATACGGGATGAAGAAAACCATGAAGGCGATTGGCTGGATAATCTGGGGCAAACCTTAGAAGCGCCAAAACTGAACAACATCAGTGTGAAAATCCTCTACTATCTGGATTATCAGGAAATAATCAAAAAGAAGGACAAACAAAGCCATAAATCAGAAGGGTAATATGATCACCGGCAAAGGGATAAAAAAGAAATATGGAAATCTGGATGTTTTAAAATCTGTTGATATCCAGATTAAAAAAGGTGAAGTAGCTGCAATTGCCGGTGCTTCGGGAGCCGGGAAATCAACCCTGCTGCACATACTGGGCACACTCGAGCATGCTGATGATGGTAGTATTCATATCAATGGTATTGATGTTTCTTCATTGAGTTTTAAAAAACTCTCTGCATTTCGTAATCAGCACATTGGTTTTGTTTTTCAGTTCCATCATCTGCTTCCTGAGTTCAATGCTTCCGAAAATGTAGCTATTCCCGCGATGATCCAGGGCATATCACGCAAAGAATCATTAAAAAAGGCAGACAGGCTCATTGAATTTTTCGGGCTCAGCGACCGCAGATCCCACAAACCGGCAGAGCTCAGCGGAGGAGAACAACAAAGGCTTGCGGTTGCTCGTGCATTGATCAATGATCCGGCTGTTGTATTGGCTGATGAGCCATCAGGGAACCTCGATTCCAAAAACGCACTGGAACTACATAAACTCTTTTTCGATTTGCGCGATGAATTCAAACAAACATTTGTTATAGTAACGCACAATAAAGAGCTTGCAGAAATGAGCGATCGCCTTTTGGTAATAAAAGACGGAGTTCTTGCCTACTAAAATGTTTCAGCACTTCCGGTCATCACCAATAATTTTCACTTCCAATATCACGCCACGAGGAACAAAAAAATGAAATTTCATTTGCTTTTTGAGAATCAGTTCATTAGCTTTGTATCAAAAAGCAAAAATCATGAAAAAGCCAGCACTATTTTTACTCATTGGTATTATTTTATTTGTTGCCTCCTGCGGAGATGACGAAGAAAACGACAACAATATTGTTACTTACAACAGTGAATGCCTCTATATGAAAGATGGCAGCACAGATGATTATTCAGCAATTAATTTCCAATATTACGTACAGGAAAAGAAACTTGTATTCAAGCACATCAACACAGGTTTTAATTGCTGTCCGGGCGAGCTGAGTGCCACAGTGCTCCGTGAAGGCAGTTCTATCAGGATTTCAGAAACTGAAAAAGAAGGCCTTTGCAGTTGCTTGTGCTTATATAATCTGGATATGGAGCTGAACAATGTTGCGGTTGGAATATATGATATTACTATCAATGAACCCTATGTGCATGACGATCCTACCCTACAATTTCAAATCAATCTGAATGATTCAATTCAAGGAACCTATCGTGTTTCCAGGGAAAATTATCCCTGGAATTTAAGCGGATTGGAATAAGACAGAAAGTGTCGGGTTTTACTGAACAATCAAAAGCTGTGTTTTCCTTTTTTGGGATTCGCTGTTTTCCACAAGAACCTGATAAACACCTTTTTGCCACTCAGATACCGGCAATTTTACAAGTCCGGTCTTATGTTCTGAAGAATAAACCAGTTTTCCGGACAGATCAAAGATTTTCACCCACTGTTCCGAATCCGGATTTCCAATCAATTGAATCCAGACCTCATCAGGCGAGGGGTTCGGAAATACCTTTACATCAAAATCAGTAAAAGGAATATCCTCTACACCAACATTCTGAAGGACAGGAATATGATAATCCATACCATTATTATTGTCCCAATGATCGCCACCATACCAAATCACGAAAGCAATTTTTTCGACCATCTGTGCAGGATTGTTAAAAGGGCCAATCTCGACGGTAAAAACACCATCGCCATCATCATCCCTAAATGGTGATTGCAAGGCTGTACCTCCGCTATGCACCTGTGAGCCGTTTGGCCAATAAGCCTCATCAGGCAGAGACCAGTTGCTGCCCTGATTGTTCACGCCCCAATGCAGCCAACTGTTGGCATCGGCATCGGTCACGGTAACCGTTATAATATCCTCTTTCGTTGGCTCTTCAGGCGACCAGCTGATACGCTCATTTCCACCACCGCCACCTTCATTACTGCCTACATAAACATGCTGAATGGGCGTCCGGATCACATTCCCTGAATTATCGGTCATTTCCACAAAATAATCCACCAAAGTATCTTTCAAACCGGTAATTTCCGCCCAATAAATTCCTGCAATGGCTTCCGGCATAATAAAAAAGTCCACTTCCGGATTTCCGGTGATATTCCCGTCAGGAAAAGTTTTATGCGACATCTCCACAAAAGCCCATGGGCCAACACTGTTGCCTCCGGAATAGGTTTCATTCTGATTGTCGGTCAGTGGATTTTCACCATCCAGATCGCAACGGTAGCGGAGTTTTGCTGAACTAATGCCATTCACATCGTAGGCCAGTGTCCACACATGGAAATCGCTGGAATTCTCATGCTGTTGATATCCGTAAGTCGGTCCAAATCCTGTACCGCCCGGGTTGTACGGATAGCGCTGCGGAATAAAAATCGTTGGCGGCGTTTCGTCCGGACCATAATAAGCAGAAATCACATCGCCGGCAAAATCAATGGCAATATTTCCGGCCAGGCTTTGCTTCACTTCCATATCGAGCGAAGTGCCATAATACATATATCCGCTGGTATAAGCGGGCAAAAGGTGATGCCATGCCCGTTCTGCTGCAGAGCTTGTTGCTGAAGGGTTTACAATGTCCGCAATATCGCAACCACCGCTGATGTCATCAGCCATCTGAACATAATTCTCTGCGGCTACAAGCACGGCCCAGTTGCGCACATCTTCCGTCCAGCCATCAGGATTAAAAGAATAATCCGAAGGATCGTACAATGGCCAAATCCAGTTGATAAACTGCGGATGGCCCCAATCGTTGGCTGCATTTACCCAGGCTCCGTCTTCCACATGCACCAAATCACCCGAAGGTACGGGGTGGTCATCAAGGAATTGCTGGATGGTGGTGGGCACATAGCCTTTGTTGCTTGCTGCACTGCAAAATCCGGGCACGGCATTATGATAATAATCGTAACCACCGCCCCAGGCATTATCGCCATCATGTGCAAGCAAAACCAATGACGGATGCTGAGGGTCGTCATAGGGAGCAATATTTGCGTCAATATCACCGGTTCCAATTGGACTGAAGCCATCTTTGTAGCTCAGCAAATCAGCCATCGGCACTAGCGTGATGATGAACTCTTCCCCACTTGCCGGATCCACATATTTGGCATTATGCGCCTGATAACAAAATGGCGCAGCAAATGTCCCGCCACGACCATCAATCTGGCCGTTCCACCAATTATTTCCTGTTGCAGGAATGATATCAGCCTGATTTGGCGGATCAATATTGCAGCCATTGGTGCCATAATTCAGAGGATAATCGCTGAGGCTGCGCGCCAAATGGCTGTTGGCCACAATGCTCCACTCAAAGCCTTCTTCAACCAACACCTTGATAATCCGCTCACTAAAAGCACATTCCGCAGGCCAGTAGCCTTTTGAATATTCCGGGCTATTGCCAAATGTCTGCCCGTAGATATAACGATGCGCCTGAATTTGCTTGCGTAAAACCTCATCACTTAACAATGGCGACAAAGCATGATGGAATGTAAAACCGGTAAGATCCATACGCGTATTTCCTCCCGTCGTTTTCCAGGAGCGGGCCGTACGGAAATGATTTTGCCAGTTTCCGGAATAGCCCCATTGTCCGGTTTCCGCCAGTGAATTTACATTCTCAATGAGGCAGCCCGAATAATTGACCTGAGCACCGCCTTCAGCATATCCGGAAATGCCCTGAACCGCATCTTTTGGTCGGTATTGATAAGCTGCAACACGATCATCCTTTGAGAAAATCTCCTGCAAATCATTTAACGGGTGACTTTTACCATCGCTATAAATATTCTGTGGATTCCCGCTGGTTTTCAGCTCATGCGACTCCCGGACTGTTTGATAATGATATGGGTTCCAGATGCTTTTCTCCGGCCAATAGTTGGGCTGCTGCATATGCCAGAGGTAGGTGGTATGTACTTGTGCAACAATTAGCTGTGAAAATACAAACGTAAAAAACAGGATCACGGAACGTTTCGGCAAAATGTCAATATTCTTCATCATAAGGCTTATTTTGAAAGCCTAAAGATAAGAATTCCCACGAAAACAAAGTCTTTGCCCTATAACAGGCTATTCCCAAATAGTCTGAAGTTTAATTCGGCCAGACTTCAATCCTTTGGATTTTACCTTCAATTCCGCAGCACCTGCTTCTTCAGCCGCTTGTATTAGCACAACGAGTTTTCCATTAAAGGCTTTCATTTTCGGCAAATGGAACATCTCCAGTGATGTTGGGTCACCATTACAAACCGCACGGAATGAAGCTTTTCCACTGACTTCAAATTCCAGTTCATTATCTGCCCGGGGGCATAAATTTCCATCTTTATCCACTACGCTTACTGTAACAAAACTAATGTCTTCACCGTCGGCAAAAATGGTTTCACGATCAGCTTCCAGTTTCAAATGATGCGGTTTTCCGGCAGTACGGATTTCTTTTTCTGCTTTGGGTTTTCCTTCTTCATCCAGCGCCACTACTTTTACAACACCCGGCTCATACAGCACATCCATCCATTTTAGGCGGTATGCCTCCATTTTTGAATCCGGATTCTTTTTTCGCACACCCTGACTTTTGCCGTTCACAAACAATTCCGCAGCCGGGTAACTGGTATAGACAAAAACCGGTGTGGTATCTCCTTCCCTGCCTTTCCAGTTCCAATGTGGGAGAATATGCAGGGTTTCTTCATTTTCATTCCAAAGGCTTCTGTATAAGTAATAGCGGTCTTTCGGTAGTCCGGCCAAATCACAGACACCAAAATACGAACTTCGTGAGGGCCAGTATTCATCATAAGGCGTGGGTTCGCCCAGATAATCAAATCCTGTCCAGACAAACTGACCCAATACCCAATCGTGTTGATCCTGTATCCGGAAATCATCCTCCGGGATATTCGACCAACTGCAATATTCGAGGTCGTAAGAAGACGATTGGCCATCATCATATTGCCTGTCAAAACCGCTCCTCACCGGAAATTTATAAACACCACGCGAACTTACGGTCGAGGCCGTTTCCGATCCCAGAAGAAATCCCTGAGGGAATTTTTCATAAGCTTCTTCATAAAGATGAACGCGGTAATTAAATCCCGGAATATCAAGGATTGCAGCAAAACCGTTTTCCATTACTGTTTTCACCTGATCCATTCCAACAGTTACAGGCCGTGTTGGATCTTCGCGGTGAAAAATATCCTGCAGCCAGCGCAATCGCTTCACCCCATCGCTGCCCCATTGGTCGGGCACTTCATTTCCGGCGCTCCACATCACAATACAGGGATGATTGCGTGTAGCATGCACCAGGTTCACCACATCTTTTTCAGCCCATTCATCAAAATATAGGTTATAACCGTTTTTCACTTTAGGCTTATGCCATTCGTCGAAACTCTCAGCCAAAAAGAGAAATCCCATTTCATCACAAAGCTCCAATTGCTCCATAGACGGCATATTATGTGCAGAACGGACTGCATTACATCCCATATCTTTTAAAATCTGCAATTGCCGCCGGAGTGCCGATTTGTTTATTGCAGCGCCCAATGGTCCTAAGTCATGGTGAAGGCAAACCCCTTTAAATTTTGTCTTTTTCCCATTCAATTCGAAACCATCTTCTGCCGAATAGCTAATGCTACGGATCCCCAGTTTCATGCTTTCCTCATCGATTACACGACCGTTTTTCTGCAATTCAAGTTTCAGGGTGTAGAGGTACGGGCGCTCAGGACTCCATAATTCGGGATTATGAACAGCAAAATCCAGTTCCATTTCATCGCCATATCTTTTTACGGATGTAGCTCCTGTTACAAACTCACCCCTTGCATCCAGTAAGTGGGCAGTTAGAGACGGATTGTCCGCACTCACTTTGGAGCGGACTTGCACACGCGCCAGGGTATCATCAATCAGTTTTGTGGTGACATAATTTCCCCAATGCTCAAAACTATGATCATTTTTGATAATCAGCTGAACCTTACGGTATAGTCCTGCACCCGGATACCAACGAGATGAAAAGGGTAGGTTTTCCAAACGAACGGCCAGAACATTTTCCTGATTGGCTTTAATTTTATCCGTGATATCGAAATAAAAATAAGAATATCCATAAGGGCGGCCACCAATCAGCTCACCGTTGAGGAAGACCTGTGCATTGCTCATGGCTCCATCGAATGTGAGATGCAGTTTTTTGTGGTCAAGTTCATCAGGCAATTCAAGCGCAGTTCTATACCAACCTACACCAACAAAAGGCAAGGCACCGGTACGTCCGGTTTTCTCCGTAGCTTGTTTTTCGTTATTTTGTTCAATCAGAACAGTTTGCTTATCAATTTCTTTATCAAAAGGCCCGTAAATAGCCCAATCGTGCGGAACGGAGACTTTTTTCCAGGCCGCATCATCAAAATCAGTTTTCAGGGAATTTTTTATATCGCCTTTGTGGAATTTCCAATCTTCAAGGTTTAAAACCCGGCGACTTTGGGAAAAGATGCTGCTTGCTAACAATAAGCATATCAATAGAGTAGGTATCCTTCTTTGCATGCGGAATATTTTTATGCAAGATAAGAAAGAAATCTATGAAATCATCAAAAAAAAGGTTCTGCATGGAATACCTTACAGAACCTTGGGCAAAAAAATCAAATCCTGTTATCCGGATTATTTTTTAGCAATTTTGTAGTTCATCACCTTATTATCCAAAATAGCCGAAACCACATATAAGCCCGGCTCAAGATAATTCAGGTCAATTTTATCATTTGTCATCATGGTTTCAAGCACTTGCATACCTTTTGAGTTATAAACTTTAATCCATGTGTTTGGAGCCAGGCCTTCGATATAAAGGTCGTCCTGAACAGGATTTGGGAACAGGCGAACATCAGTCTGAAAATTACCTTCTCCCACTGAAGCTGCACTGCAATGGGGCGCAACCGGGGAATTCGTCCAGATAGGTTCACCTACAAAGGCACCATGATTTTCATGCCCGCTTGCATCAATTACTACACGACCAAAATTTTGGTTGAAATTATAAACAGCAAGAAGGTTTTCAGTAGGTTTATCGATAGCACAGGATTTATGCTCCCTGATTTCTTCTGCGCTTCGGGCCACATTCCAGATGCGCACTTCATCAATATAGCCATCAAAATATTCCCATTCCCAATTTCCGCCTATCTTGTACATCGCTCCAATTGTTAGGGGGATATTGGTATTTGTGTTGAAAACAAATTCTGTGGAGTCTTGCCCTACCAATACTCCATCGATATAAAAATAGAGGTATTTCCCTTCTCTAACGCCGGCAAAGTGATACCACTCTTTAAGAGCGAGGCCGGAATACCTTATACTAGTATGAATGCCAGATATATCACCAATCTGAAATTCGGCTTCACCTGGAATATAATATGAAGTTCTTAAAGCATAGCCTGCATTTATTGGTGTCCCAGATGTAGTTAAACCTTTATTAACAATTTTGGTACTCTGATATAAATCTTTTAAATACACCCAGGCTTCCAGTGTAAAATCTGAGGTTCCCAAGTCGTTGGTATCCCCGATATAAACATAATCATAAGCACCATCAAAGCTTAAACAGTTGGAAATTTGCGCACTGGCACTAAGGCTGATAAACAGGAGAAACAGCAAGTATAACTTTTTCATAATAAAGGTATTAATTTGGTTGGTCTTATATTCAGAAATTATGTTTTAACAAAGATATAATAATATTTATAAATTTTAAAACTTACATCAAATTTTTTTAACACTTCCTAAAGGAATGGAGTCACAAGAGCTTGTTGCAAAAAGAAAAACAAAATGATTGGCGCGACATCCATCGTACATACAAAAAACCGGAGCTGAAAAACCTGATGCGTATATTTTAAAACAGATGGAGGAGTTTCATAAGAGAATACCTGAACCATTAGATTATAAGTCATCTTATAAAGCATTTTGTTCAAGGACGCTTTTTTTGATTTAAATAAAGGCGTTTAACGGAATTACTCCTGCTCAGAACACAAAAAAATCACACGGTCGATTGGGGATTTTTCGACAGACATTGTCCTGCTAAATCCAAATCAGTTTGTTCTCGTTAACCAATAATTCACTTTAACAAAACAATTTTACAAACTGATTTTATTTATTTTATAAATTTATAACCATATCAATTTGACAAAATGTCAGGCTGTAAACTGCACATTTTTTCTCACTTGAACAGCCCTGGGGAATCAATTATTCAAACATTCAAACTGACGGGCAATTTACCAAAACAAAAAAGCAATAACTTTGAAGGATGAAAGGAAGCACAGATTATCGGCTCGTTAAAAGCGCATTGATTCCGGGCTAAAATTCTGAAAAGACATATCTATGGCATCATCAAAAACAATATTTGTTGCACCCGGCGAAATAATTATGGCTCAAAAAGAAGGAGTACTCACCTCCACTCCATTGGGCAGCTGTATTGCCTGCATTGCATATCACAAAACATCAAGGATCGGAGGAATGGCACATATTATGCTTCCCGGAAACGCACCTGATAAGCACATAAATGACAAAAACAAGTATGCACATAATGCCATTAAGGCTTTAGCTAGTAAATTTTCAGCCAAATTTATTCCAATAAAAGAGCTATTGATATTTCTTATCGGAGGTGCAAATGTTCTCAAAAAGGAAAATGACACACTGGTTGAAGCCATTACTATAAGCGTAATTAATGAACTGAAGCAAAATAACCTGATGGTTACAGCAAGCTCATTGGGTGGCAATGAACGACATGGCGCCATACTTGATCTGAACCGGGAAATAATTTTTTTTAGCATTGGGAACAATCATAAAGAGATTTTATATACCTTTAGGGATTAATTCGCTGATATTGTAACTTTAAACGCAATTGGAGCGGATTTTATTAAAGCAAGACTTAAAAAGCAGTTAGACTTAGCGCAAACCACAAATCCTACAGCCTCACGCCAAATAGTTCTTTAAAGCTCATGAAACCAGTAAAGAGGAATGATAACCCCTCTCCTAACCTTATTGGTTTGTCTGGCCTATGCTTTTTGTTAGATGAGAAATTGAACACAATAAGAGTATAAAGATGGAAGCTATTGAACAAAAAAGCAGGGAAGAATTAATTGCATATATCAAGTTTCTGCAAGAAGGCAAATCAAATCCCGGGCATTCTGCCATAGACGCTACAATTCAATGGAATGAACAGATTTTCAAGGCTTTACTCGATGGCATCGAAGACGTGATCTATGTTTCGGATCCCGGCACTTATGAGATTGTTCATGTAAACCACAGCGCCCGCCGGTGCTGGGGCGATAATATGGTAGGCAAAAAATGTTATAAAGCCCTTCAAAACCGTGATACCCCCTGTCCTTTTTGCACCAATCATATAATATTTAATGAAAAACCCGGCGAAACATATATTTGGGAATTTCAAAACGAGGTCAACAAACATTGGTATCGTTGTGCCGATAAAGCCATTGATTGGCCGGATGGACGAAAGCTACGTTTTGAACTTGCATCGGATATCACGCTGTTAATAACCCAGGACGAACAGTTGAAAGCTGCCAACCAGCAACTGGCAGCCGGCGAACAGCAGCTCAGGCTTTTAAATCAGGAACTGGATGCTTCAAATCAGCAATTAGACGCTTCAAATCAACAACTTGCGGCCTATAATCAACAGCTTGAAACCAGTGAACAGGAACTAAAAAACCTTAGCTTCAATCTGGGTGAAAGACTCAAAGAAATGGAATGTATGTACAGCATTACCGACTCCATTGCGAACAGGATTTTCATTGATGATGTATTTCACGACAGTCTTTCAGCCATCCAAAAAGCATGGCAATTCCCTGATATCACAGCAGTTCGTATTATAAACCGTGATAAAGAATATGTCAGTGCTAATTTTCGTGAAACAAAATGGAAAATAAATGCGGATATTTTTGTTGATAATGAGAACGTTGGCTGTATTGAAGTATTCTACTTAAAACGAAACAATAATTCTTCAGAAAATATTTTTCTCAAAGAAGAAAAACTTCTTCTTGAAAAAATCGCAAGCACGCTGGGAAATGCCATTAAGCGAAAAAAAACAGATGAAGCATTAAAACTTACCAACGAACAGCTTGCCGCAAGTGAAGAGCAAGTCCGGGCAGCCAACCAGCAACTTATAGCAGCCAATCAGCAATTAGAAGCTTCAGAAGAGCAAATACGTGAAAACATGAACCAATTCCGCTCATTGCTCAACGGAATTGAAGATGTGATTTATGTGAGCGATCCCAACACTTATGAAATTGTGCATGTAAATGATACCGCCGAAAATTTCTGGGGCAGCAATATCTTAGGTCAAAAATGCTATAAAGTACTGCAAAACCGAAACAGCCCCTGCCCTTTTTGCACTAACGACATTATTTTTAACCAAAAACCCGGACAAACCCATGTCTGGGAATTTCAAAATGAAGTAAACAAGCACTGGTTCCGCTGCGCCGATAAAACCATCGACTGGCCGGACGGACGCAAGCTGCGGTTTGAACTTGCATCCGATATTACAGAACTTAAAACATTCGAACTGGCATTGAAGGAAAGCGAGGAAAAATTCCGCTTACTAACAGAAAATGCAAGCGAGATGATCTATTTGATGAACATAAATAACGGGATTTACGAATATGTCAGTCCGGCTTCAGATAAATTATTCGGTTATAAACCAGATGATTTTTACAGAGACCCGTCCATAATCACAAAAATGATCCATCCTGACTGGCATGAGTATTTCCGAAAAGAATGGGGAAAACTCAATAAAGGTATTTTGGAACCATTTTATGAGTATCAAATTGTTCATTCTTCCGGGGAAACACGCTGGATTCACCAAGGTAATACATTGATAAACAGCGATGACGGCACAAAAAAAATACTGGGGGTTGTAAGCGATATTACTCGTCAGAAAGCAGATGAAAATCAGTTGAGCAAACTCAATCAGGAACTCAAAGCCAAAACTGAAGAACTACAACAAATCCTCTACATTACCACACATGACCTACGATCACCGTTGGTGAACATTCAAGGATTCAGCAAAGAGCTGGAAGCTTCGGTAAAGGAACTCACCGAAATACTCGAAAGCACTGAAATTCCGGAGAATATGAGAGTGACTTATCAGGATATTGTAGAGGAAGAGCTACCGGAGTCCATCCATTTCATCACCAGCAGCATCACTAAAATGGATCAACTACTCAAAGGCTTACTGAAAATCAGCAGGCTTGGGCGACAAAAAATGCATTTTGTGCCGCTCAATATGAATAAGCTCCTGAAAGAAGCCAGCGAAAGCCTGGAATACGAAAGCAACCAAAACAAGATACAGATCAATATTGACGATGTTCCGGATTGCTTTGGCGACGAAATCCAAATCAATCAACTGTTTTCCAACTTAATGGAAAATGCAATAAAATTTATGCATCCCGATCGTCCCGGCAAAATCCACATCTCCGGTAAAAAAGGAATCAAATTTGTGAAATATACTGTTGAAGACAATGGAATCGGCATTGCCAAAGAACATCAAAAAAAGGTCTTTGAGCTGTTTCACAAACTGAATCCACAAAAGCCCGGTTCAGGATTGGGCATGAACATAGTAAAACAGATTATTGAAAAACACAACGGAAAGATTGAACTCAGCTCCGAAATGGGAAAAGGAAGCTCAATCAGTGTTTTTCTGCCCCTAACCGATACCAACCTTAAAAACCTATAATTATGAACAAAGAATTAAGCATAATCCTCGCTGAAGATGATGAAGGACATGCCACCCTCATCCGGCGCAATTTAAAACGTTCGGGTTTAATGAATAAAATCCTGCATTTTAAAGACGGACAGCAAACCATCGAATACCTGAATACGGAAAAAGAAAAAGGAAATGAAATCCCTTCGCTTTTGCTGCTCGACATCAAGATGCCCAAAGTTGATGGCATTGAAGTTTTGCAGTATGTAAAAAGTGATCCTGTTCTCAAAAAAATGCCGGTCATCATGATCACCACAACAGATGATCCACGCGAAATCGACCGCTGTCATGAGCTGGGTTGCAGCAATTACATCAAAAAACCCATCGACTACGATAACTTTGTGGATGCAATCCGAAAGCTGGGCTTGTTTCTGCTCATTGTTGAGATTCCGGAATTAAAAAAATAATCCTGCCAAATATTGACCGCAAATCCCAACCTCATGAACGCTGACAATGAAACCAAAAAAGCATTACTTAACAGCATAACGTCCATGTTCAGGATTTTTGTTGTGGAAGATGATGCCGGATTAAACAAACTGATATGCAGAAGGCTCCAACGAGAAAAATTTAAAACATCTTCGGCTCTTTCAGGTGATGAAGCACTGAAAATACTGAAGGGCGATACTGATGAAATCCTACTGCTCGATTATCAACTTACGGATATGACAGCTGCAAACCTGGTTGATCACTACAGGAAACGATTTCAAAGGACACCCCATTTCATTGTTATGACAGGATTCGGGGATGAAAAAACCGC
This sequence comes from Bacteroidales bacterium, assembly GCA_963662905.2. Classification (GTDB taxonomy): domain Bacteria; phylum Bacteroidota; class Bacteroidia; order Bacteroidales; family WRLA01. The sequence goes on from CAXXFD010000002.1 coordinate 234,455, forward strand.
CGTACAATTGATGAAATCAGGCGCCTTGGACTATCTGGTCAAAGAAGCTAATTTCCTCGATATTTTTACTACCCGTGTCATCAAAGCCTGTAATGAGCTCTACCAGCAGGAAAAACTCAGGCAAACTGAATGCAAATTACAGAAAGCTACCCAAATCCTTTTTGAAACAGGAAAAATAGCACGAACAGGTGGATGGGAACTGGAAGGCGCACAAAACAGTATCTTCCTTACAGAAGCAAGTCAGGAAATCCTTGCCGTCGAAGGGCTTTTTAGCATTAGCATTGAAAGCTTTCTCAATTTTTTCCCCGAATATGCCAAAGGGCAAATATCAACCGGAATTGATCAGGCATTCAACAGCAATTTGGTCTTTGACATTGAAAGTCCGGTACAAAACCACAACGGGCAGGATTTATGGATTCGTATCATAGGCAAGCCACAGCTATCGGAAGGCAAATGCCTGCGCATATTGGGGATTATCCAGGACATCACATCCCACAAAGAAGTGGAACTCGAACTCCTGGCATCAAACCAGCAGCTCGATGCCAGTGAACAGCAGCTCAGGGCTTCATTCCAGCAGCTCAAAACTCAGGAAGAACAATTCAAAGCTATTTTTGACGGCATCGATGACCTGATCTATATTTCTGATCCCGAAACCTATGAGCTGATCCATATAAATGATACAGCCAAAGAATTCTGGGGCAAAGATATTATTGGGCAGAAGTGTTTTGCAGCATTACATGGAAAAAATAAAGCCTGCACTTTTTGCAAAAATGATGCAATTTTTAAAAAACCGGGCGAAACACATATCTGGGAATTTAAAAATAAAAAAAGCGGACGCTGGTATCGTTGCGCCGACAAGGCCATTGAGTGGCCGGATGGGCGCATGGTGCATTTTCAAATGGCATCAGATATTACAAAACTCATCGAAGCAGAAAATGCACTCATCAGTAAAAACAAACAGCTCACTAGAAATGAGTCTGCATTACGTAAACTAAACAGCAAACTTCAGGCCAGCGAACAACAGCTGATTGCCGCCAACCAGCAACTTAAAGCAGATGAAGACGAACTGATCCGCTCCAACCAAAAACTGCAGCAACAAGAGCAGCTTTTGCGATTTTCCATTTCGCAAAACCCCATGCCAATTATTGTTGCTTCGGCGCCTGATGTTGAAATTATCTATTTTAATGATGCGGCATGCGATCTGATGGCCAAACCAATGCAAAATTTGCACGAAATGACCCTGGAGCAGCAAAGGGAATACTGGCCAACCTTCCATCCCGACGGACGCGCCTACGATATCAGCGAGCTGCCGCTTACCAAAGCAATCAAAGAAGGTGTTGTAAGCACAAACGAAGAAATCATTGTGCGACATCCCGATCGGGACATATGGATATCGGCCAATGCCGCTCCTTTGCATAATGACGAAGGAAATATAATTGCCGGTATTGTATCATTTCCCGACATCACGCAGCAAAAACGATCTGAGCGCCAACTTTATGAAGCACTTGAAAAAGCCAGGGAATCAGACCGCCTGAAATCAGCATTTCTTGCCAATATGAGCCATGAAATCAGGACGCCCATGAATGGCATTCTTGGTTTTTTGAGCCTCCTTAATAATCCGAAACTGAGCGAGAAAAAACGACAGGAATTCAACCATGTAATTGAAAAAAGCAGCGAGCGACTGCTGAATACCATCAACGACCTGATCGATATTTCCAAAATTGAAGCAGGACAGGTACATATGTCCCGGGATGAAGTCCATATAAATAGCTTATTGGATGAAATAGTTTCATTTTTCAAACCGGATGCCGATAAAAAGGATATCATTCTTTCCCTTAAACCCGGATTGCCGGCTGACCGAAGTTGCATATTTTCCGATTATGACAAACTATATGCCATCATCAGTAACCTGATGAAAAACGCCCTGAAATTCACCAATGAAGGAAGTATTACATTGTCGTATTCTCCACGCACGATTGATTCGGAATTCTTCCTCGAATTCAGCATAGCTGATACCGGTATCGGAATTCCTCCCGACAGGCAAACAGCTATTTTTAACCGCTTTGAACAAGCTGATATTGAAGACACTCAGGTTTTTGAAGGATCAGGTTTGGGTCTGTCCATTGCAAAAGCATATATTGAATTACTGGGTGGAAATATCAGTGTAAAATCGGTTGTAAACCAAGGATCAACCTTTACATTTACTATTCCCTTCATTACACTTAAAGACAGCACCATAGGGGAATGTCGCAAAACAAAGAAAAAGGAAGTATCCGGAAACAAATCATCATTAAATATCAAAGTATTACTTGCCGAAGATGATGACATCTGTTTGTCCTATCTGCTCACGATACTCGAAGAAATAAGCTCTGATATTATCGTGGCGAAAAACGGAAAAGAGGCGGTTGAAAAAACACGTAAAAATCCTGATATTGACATTATCCTGATGGACATCAAACTGCCTGAAATGAACGGTTACAAGGCTACTCAGGAAATCAGGAAATTTAATAAGGATGTTATAATAATTGCACAAACAGCCTATGCCCTGCTGGGGGACAAAGAAAAAGCACTGCAGTCAGGTTGCAATGATTATATTTCAAAACCCATTGAAAAACAAGAGTTTATTGAATTACTCCACAAAAAAAAGCAGGCAAAAGCGATAAAAAGCAATAAACTATGAAACCAGTAAAGGAGAAATATCGTCCACGACCATAATAATGTATTTTTCATTATCAAAAGCAAACAGCCTGGTAGAAAACTGAAGATCTTTATTCACTTTTTGGCCCTCGTAGGTTAAAAACGGCTTTTGAATGCGCTTTTTAAATACAGCTTCATTATTTACATAACTATCTAAAGCAGCAATACGCAATTCGCAGGAGCGGCATTTTGTTGTTTTGCCGCACTCCACTCCTTCTTCGATCTGGTAGGCACATCCAATTGCTTCGCCGCAACGCTGATATTGAATATCTTCATCCTTTTTATTGGAGAAAATTGTTTTTAAGGGGTCATTATATGCAATCAGGCGCATATGCAATCAGGCGCATATGCTTATCAAGCAGCAAAACGCATGAAGAAATATTGTTAATGATGGCATTTAAAAATTCACTGGAGCCGGCGAGCATATCAAAACTATGATTGCTCATACTGATTTTGGGGTTCATTTTTATTTGATTTTGATTACTAAGCCCCAAATGTAAACAATATATCAGAAAAAGTCAAGTGTTATTTTGAACGCGGATCAGATTTCAATGGCATCAGGGCCAGCTTCTCTGCTTCCAGCATAGGATAGCCAAATTCTTCCACTACTTTACCCAAAATCAAATAAATACCATAGCCCCTGAATGGCCATTCTTTCAAGACCGGCGGAAAATGTACGCTATCAAAAAGCTGACCGTCCACATCCACAAAAGTGGCAAAATGCATCAAGTCACCCTTTACTGTTTTTACGTATTTTAGAGTAACCAAACGTCCCAGCATGCGCACCTTCTGCCCAAGGTTGTTCATCATATCACCGGCCATAATTTCACCCCGAAATCGGGTTTGCAGCAGTTCAAACATGCTCATACTCACCGGAAAACCAATCAATTCCATTTCATCATAAACATCTGCCAGCACATCCGATTTCAAAGGAGGCAGGCGATAACGCTTTGCCGGAACTGCAAACAGCTCCTGCTCAGGCTGCTTCCGCCTTTTGCGCGATGGTTCATGCAAATGCATTTCCCACAGCATAGCCGGTTTGTTTTGCCCTGTAAAGCGAAAGGCCCCCGAGCGGATCAGGATGACCATTTGCTCCTTCCCTGCCCCCACGCGCCGTATAAAATCATAGAGATCAAGGAATAAACCATTCTTATCGCGTTCAGCAACAATATCATGAGCCAGCTGCGTTTCCAGGCTTTTGATATGCGTAAAGCCGATATAAAAATCATTTCCATGCAAAGTGGTCAGCTTTTCCGAATGGTTTACACATGGCAGCTCCACCCTTCCACCGAGCCTTTGCGCTTCATTAAAATATACCCATGAGTGGTAAAATCCACCAAAATTATTGATTACCGCACACATAAACTCCAGCGGATAATGTGCTTTCAGGAACAAGCTCTGAAAACTCTCAACTGCATAGGAGGCCGAATGCGCCTTACTGAAGGAATAACCTGCGAAAGACTCAATCTGCCGCCAAACCTCGCGCGTAACCGCTTCCGGGCGCCCCAGTGCGCGACTCTTTTCAAAAAAACGCTGCACAATGCGCTCAAATTCTTTTTTTGAACGATATTTCCCGCTCATCGCACGGCGCAAAACATCGGCATCCGTAAGATCCAAGCCCGCATAATGATGGCAAACTTTAAGCACATCTTCCTGATAGACCATTACGCCATAGGTTTCTTCGAGCTGTTCTTTCATCACCGGATGGAGGTACTGAATGCTTTCGGGATGATGAAAACGGCGGATGTATTCCTTCATCATGCCCGAACGCGCCACACCCGGACGTATAATCGAGCTGGCCGCCACCAATGTGATATAATCCGCACACCTGAGCTTGCGCAACAAACCGCGCATGGCCGGGCTTTCAATATAGAAACAGCCTATGGTCTCGCCTTGCTTCAAAAGCTCTATGGAACGTTTATCTGTTTTGAAACGGGGAATATCGTGCACATCAACATCCACAGCTTTGCGCTCCCTCACCAAAGCCGCCGCATCGCGAATATGGCCGATACCTCTTTGAGAAAGTATATCAAGCTTCTCAAAACCAATACTTTCAGACAGGTACATATCCCATTGTATGGTCGGAAAGCCCTTAGGTGGCATATCCAGCGCACCAAAATAAGTGATGGGTTTTTCAGAAATCAGGATCCCTCCTGCATGGATGCTGCGGATATTGGGAAAATCGGCCAGCTTTTGCGCAATTTTATGAATTTTGAAAGTAATATCATTTTTATTTTCCGCCCGCCCGGGATGTTCGACCAACTGATCAATTTCGGCTTTGGGCAAACCATACACTTTACCCAGTTCCCTATAAATGGATTTGGAACGAAAAGTAGAATTTACGCCCAGCAAAGCCGCATGATCGCCATATTTCCGGAAAATATATTTCTGTACTTCATCACGTTCCTTCCAGCTGTAATCAATATCAAAATCGGGCGGACTGGAACGCGCTTTATTGATGAAGCGCTCAAAATACAAATCCAGCTCGATAGGATCCACATCGGTTATCCGCAGGCAATAGGCCACGATGCTGTTTGCGCCACTGCCCCGCCCCACATGATAAAATCCCTGTTTCATCGAAAACTGAACAATATCCCAGGTAATCAGGAAATAAGCAGCAAAGCCCAAATCCTGAATTACTTTAAGCTCCCGCAAGGCTCTTTCCCTCGCGATTTTGTTGTTGCTGCCATAGCGCTCGTTTAAACCTTTTTCGAGCAATTCATAGAGCAGCTTATAATCCTCTTCGATGCTTTGGGTAAATGACTTTTTATTCTTTAATCCCTGGGAATCAAAATCAAAGCTACAATTCGAAAGCAGTTTACGGGTATTTTCAATCAAATGGGGCTTTGATGCAAATCGTTTTTCCAAATCCGCCTCAGAAATAAAAAAACTGTCATTTTTTGCCAGGCAATCTTCCGGGACTTTGGTGAGCAAGGTATTATGATCGATGGCAACCAAATGACGGTGCAATTCATGTTCCTCTTCCGAAGAAAACAGCAAAGTATGCAATATCAGCTGTTTATGATAAGGAATTAGCTTAAAACGATAATCGATCCGGTTTAGCTCATCATAATGAATGCCGCAAAATTCATCATCCCGAAAATCGGAAGGGAATGTTTGGGTCGGATAGACAAAAAAAACGCCGGGCAAAGCAGGAGCGAGATCCGGCAGCCTTTTTTTTTGGATATTGATATCGCTCAAAAAATGGTTAAGTTGGTGAAAACCATCCGCATTACGGGCAATACCAATATATTTTTGAATCCCGTCAATGCGGAAATCAATTCCGGGAATCATTTTGATACCTGCTTTGCGGCAGAAGCGCAGCACATCAAAAACAGCGGTGGAATTATTGATATCGCTCAGAACAAAGGAGCGGACACCAAACTTTTTGGCCTCTTCGACAAAATGTTCCGGCGAAAGCACACCAAAGCGCAGGCTAAAATAGGTATGTGCATTCAGAAACATTTCGGATTATTGAAAATCAATTACTTAATACGTGTACGCAGCAATTGTTCCCCTTCGATAAACGCCTCGAGCAGATCGCCTTGCTTCAAAGGCCCCACGCCTTCGGGTGTACCGGTAAAAATGAGGTCGCCCATTTTCAAAGTAACAAATCGGGAAACATACGCAATGATTTTATCGAAAGAAAAAATCATATCGGATGAATTTCCGCTTTGCCTTATTTCCCCGTTGATATTCAAGCGAAAACGTATGCCATCATCCAGGTTGAGCTTTTCTTTGGGCACAAACTCACCTAAAGGTGCGGAGCTGTCAAAGGCTTTGGCAATTTCCCAGGGCAATCCTTTTTTCTTGCATTCGCTTTGAAGGTCGCGGGCTGTAAGATCAATGCCAATACCGATTTCATCATAATAACGATGGGCAAATTCCTCCTGGATATGCTTTCCGTTACGGCTAATTTTCAGCACCAGTTCGGTTTCGAAATGGATGTCATTGCTGTAATCCGGATAATAAAAAGGACGGTTTCGAAGCAGCAAAGAGGTTTCGGGTTTCATGAAAAAAACCGGCTTTTCGGGCAGTGGGTTATTCAGTTCCTTCGCATGCTCTGCGTAATTCCTACCGATGCAAATGATCTTCATAATATCTAAACTTATAAATTAGTTAAAAACTATAATTATTTAATTAACATTAAGTTATAGCTCTTGATGGACATTTATGCACGCAAATCCTGCATTGGACACAAAGCGAAGGAAGGATACAAAAAACACCATCATCCTGCCGGATTGCACCAAAGCTGCAAAGCTCAATACATATACCGCAGGCCGTACATTTTTGTTGCTGGATTTCAGGCAGTGCACAGAGGCATTCCGGTTTTTTCTTTTTTCCGGTTTTCGGAACAGCTTTCTCATGTGCATTTTGCATCGGCGCACGGCATTCCGGGCAGTCATCAGGCGGTGTACCCAACTCTTGCCTGTTTAGATAGCCGCATTCCGGGCAATAATGCATTTGAGCTTTACTCACTGATCTTTTTGAGTTTACGTGTATAAAACCTTCTGCCGTTAAATTCGGAGCACCTCAATTCATCCTGCTCCAGCATCATTTTAACAAGCGAGCCATCCCCATTGTTCTTACTGATAAACTGAAACAAGGCATCTTCGCGCATGGGATGTACGGCCGTGATGGCCAGAATATCATCATGAACATTGCCTGTGGAAGAAAATTCGTTTCCTTCATAACCGCTAAGCAATTCAGTATTCAAACCTGCTTCGAAATAAATCTGATAAGCCATATTAAGCTGATTATCAGTTGGAGGCAAAGCTTCAGCAATGGCGGTAGGACGTGTTGGAACGGAGATATAAGCCGTTACCGGCTCAAGCTTTGCAATAAACCCGGCCATTTGTGTGAGCTCTTCTTTTGCTGTGTTCATATCCCTGATGAGCATGCTTTCTGTAATCAACATTCCGGGAAACTGAATGGCAAAATCCCTTATTCCTTTAAGATGTTCCTGAAATTCAATGCCTTTAACCGGACGGTCCACTTTACGCCAGCTTTCTTCAAAACCGGCATCCACTTTTACGGAAACCAAATCAATTTGATTGAGCACTTCCACCACCTCATAGCGTTTCAATTGTGTACCATTGGTGATGATGGCCAGCGGAATATCAAATTGTTTCAGCAAGCGCACCGTTTCCGCAAGGTTCTCATCCAGCGTGGGTTCACCATCGGGAACGATTGTCAGGTAATCAACTGTTTCGCCCGACTTTTTTAGTTTATTGAGTTTTTGTTCCACAGCATCGCTGATATCGCAAGGGTGATAAAAAGTTTGCGGCTGCAGGCTCATGCGGCATTCACGCCCTAACTGGCAGTAAACGCATGAAAATGAGCAAATTTTGATTTCGGGCGGGATATTGTTGATACCGATACTCCGTCCGAGCCGGCGCGATGGCACCGGACCGAAGGTAATCTGATCCATATTAAAAATTATTATTCTTCTATTGGGTAAAACACTTTTGTCTGCCAGCGGCTTGTATCCGGTTCCAACTGGGTATCAGTTACATAAACTTCCCATGGCGGGCCATTCCATTTCAAGCCGCTTCGGCGGATATATTTCTGAATCTCTGAATGCGCATCCATCAAACCCGTATGCGCCCCAAAATGGCTCGCCGATACCACACCTCCCGAAGGCGTATTCACCATATGGATGCGCTTATTTCCATCAATAACCTGATTTACAGGATACCCCACTTCAAAAACGACTGTGCTTTTGGGGTTATAACGGTAAAAAATACAATATGCCGGACCGATTATCTCAGCTTCATTTGCATTCACATAATCCGCAATTTCCTGATAAGCAATGCGCTGCACTCGCTGAAGATTGTCAAAAGAAGCCGAATCTACAATAGATAAAGCATAAGCCGGTTCAAGGCTGCCCTGTTGCACGATAAAAGTTGTTTCAAATTGTTCGGCGATATAAGCCAGATTTACCAAACCATCTTTAAAGGTTTTTTGGAGTTGAGGTTTCATGAAAATCCCAAGATATCGCTCCCAGGGATACGACAAAGGCATCGTAAAGCTCCATACAATCCCGGTGCTGTCGCCATAAGGTTCAATATCGTATGACATTTCGCCATGATGATCCCCTATTTGAACATCAATTTTCAAATGCCGGAAAACTTTTGCACCTGCAATTTCAAGCATTCCATTATCGATATTGTTGCTTGTCCAGCTAACCCTTGCGCCTATTCCACTTTCAGCACCCTGATACTCCAGGCTCATGCTGGGATCTGCTTCAAGAAAAGGCGACCAGGGCTCCCAGTTTTTCAGGATATTCACCTGGCGGTACACAACTTTATCGTCGGCTTTAATTATTTTGCTTTCAGAAACATTCAAAGCAGATGGCAGGATCAAAGCCACAATAAAAAACAGGGCAATCAGGCCAACAAGTACAAATATTATTATTTTCTTAAAATTCATAAGTCAGGGTTCAGATTTCATGCGGGATATGCTCCTGCGTTGGGGCATAGCGCGCGATACGTTTTGTTTTGCAAGTTTAAGGATTTTTAATGAAATCGCCGGACAGAAAAACAAATGAAACAGGGCAAACGCATCATAAATATTATACCATTCTTTCACAATCCTATTCCTATGCATTTCAAATTCATTGATAATAAAACTGTTAGCTGTCTAAATCCATTTCGGCTTCAATCCCAAAGGGATTGCATATCTATAAAAGGAAATGTTAATTAAAGGTTCGACCCCGGACGGGGTCGTATGTGGCGTTCTGTGGTAACTCTTTATAAATATTTGACCGCTCTGCGGTCTAAGCCGATTTATCTTTTTGCGGCATTTTCAGGCTGTTGAGGGTTCTTGTTAAGCTTATAACCCTCTGGTTTTCGCAAATGAGGCAATTTGCTGCTTTGTGCTTTCAAACAGAAAAACTGTAATATATCAATCTGACACAAGACGTAAGTTTTTTTCAACCGCAACAAATATCCAACCTGACAAATATAGCTTGATCAAGATGCGTTTGCCCTGACAAATGAAATCCAATTGACTGAATCATCAGGCTTTATTGCATCATAAAAATGCCGGATCAAGGGCTACAAGAGGAATGCCTAACCTACAATGCGGCGATCGGCTTCAAGCTCAAATTCTGTTGTATCTTCCGTATTGAAAAAATCATTGATGGCATCCCGTATGCTGTTAAAAACATTTGTTTCGCGGACAGCCTCCTTTCGGGATAGCTGCTGCGGGGCACTTTGGGCCAAACGCTCCCTGCTTTTCTCTTCAAAAACTGCTTCATTGCCTGAATCATTGGCTTTTACATATTCGCTATAAAGCTGATCATAATAACGCTCCCTGTTTTCCCTGATTTGCTGTATGATATTCATAATGGCATGCTTAATTATTCTTAATAATGTTATATCACTCAAATTCTGATATTGCAAAAATAGATGTTCAAACAAGCTAAAGTCAATCATTTTAAGTAATTTAAATCAATAATTAAGTGATAATCCAATTAATTAAGCGACTTAACAAGCACTTAATAAAATTAAGTTTGGTTAATTTCAATAAAGCCTTGCTTAATTTGTTTTAAGTGCTTAATTTAGCAAAATCAATACTGATGATATAAAGAAAACGCAGCGCCTTTATTCTTAGGCTTCTACAAATTACTATTGCGCACAAAATAATAAGTTTTGAATTAAAGATGGCTCAAACGGATTTTAGCGGACATCCTTTTCTGACTTTGCTGGAAAAACTTCCGGAGGCTTACCCCTATCTGCGCAAATCCGTAGTCGTGTTCCATCATCAAAGCACCGACCGCATCGAAGCCTATGTGCAGGAAGCCGACGAAAAAATTACAGAAGCCATTGATATTTCGTCTGTTCGGAAAATCCTACAAAATTTACGTTCCGAAAAAGCCAATTATGAATGGCACCAGGAAGCCGGTTTGCCTTTTAAGGAAGATAATGGTCCGGCGGCGCATGATATTTCCCTGTTTACGGAAAACCAAATGCTCGTGCTGCTGCTCCGTTTTAAAAGCCCTTCCGATGGCCGGCAGGATTTGGTTTTCCTGCATTTCGACCCGCAGGGCATCCGCATGACATTTAAATATGACGAAATCGACACGCGCGTAAAAGCCTGGCTCGCCCCTATTGCCTATCATCAAATTAAGGCAATGCTCAGCCTTTGCAGGATTTTTGAAACAGAAAACAAAAAGCTTAAATCCACAGCCCGAAAAGTTATTGCCAACATCCGCCAAACGGATTCTTCTGAAGATTTTTTTCGGGAAAAGCAAAAAAACTACATTCAGGAAATCCTTGAAGACCTGAGCAGTCAGCAGAAATTTAAGCTTACCGATGAAGGGATGCAAAAAATACTGAAAGCCGGGCTGAAGCTTTCGGAGATGCGGCAAGTACTTAAACAAGCCATTGAAACCGTTGAATTTTTGGAAGAAGGCCGTGATGGCATTTTGCCCGAATGGAGCCTGATCCTGCCACAAACTGAAAACCCGGACCATCCGGAGCAGGAAGAAATTGTGGAAAGCCGCTATATCCGTTCCTATCAATTGCTCGAAAAACTGGAAGATGCTGCCCAAAAAGTGAAACAGGAACAAAACCGTCTGACAGGTGGCAATGTGGGCAAAGCCTTCTCCACTCCTATCTCCGCTCCCGCCATTACCGATGCCCTGAAAAAACACGGCACGCGCATCATCAGCCTGATGGAACGATTCCCCGACCGATGGACAGTGATCCGAAGGGAATTTCGTCCGGTTCAGAACCTGTTGAGCAAACGGGCAGATTAGTTCGCCATTGCAGCTTATCTTCTTTGAAAAAATTTCATTCCGGCATTTCGTCGCTATAACGATTTGGGCAATTTCAAGATCATATTTCTTTCATTACAATTTCGATTATTCCCTATTCAAAAATATATGCTTTCAAGGCTCAAATTTGCCAAAAAATCATTTAATGCACAGAAAACTGAATCCTAAGATGATCATTTTCATGAATTATAAGGTATTTTAAATGAATATTTAAGCAAAACTCTTTGAAAACTTATCCAATTACATTATATTTGGGAGCACCAAAAATCAACAAACACCAACTTTATAAATCAAAAAACGGAGGTCAAAATGAAGAAACAATTACGAATCTTTGGGTTAATGCTCATTTATTTTATCGGTTTTCAGGCTTTTGCACAGCAGCAAATCCCGCCTGAAATCATGAAAATTGCTCAAACGCCCCCATCTGAGCTGCAAATGATGCAGTACGCTGATCAAAATGCACAGCAGCGCAGCCAAGTGAACATCCTGAAAGAAACCGACGATCTGGTTGTTTATCAGAAAATTGTTCAGGTTTGGGACAACGGAGCCTGGGTCAATCAGCAGCAAAGTATTTTTACTTATGGCGAAAATCCGCTGCCCATCGAAATGGTGCAGCAAGCCTGGGTTGCCGGTCAATGGATCAATGCATTTAAATTCACCTATACTTATAATGAAGCCGGCCTGCCGACTTTTTGCATGGGCTATATCTGGGATGCTGAAAACAGCATATGGACAGAATATGTTAAAATGACCTATGTTTATGCTGAAGGCGGATTGCTGAGCGAGCTTCAGTTTGAGCTGTTTTTCATGACCAGCTGGATTACAAGCGGGGTCAATTACTATACCTATGATGCAAGCAACCGGGTAATTGAAATCCTGCAAAAGGAACTTGATTTTGAAAGCATGCAACTGATAAACGAATCCATTACGACATTCAGTTTTGAAGGCGAACTGCTTGCCGAGGAAATCAGTAAATACTGGCTGGAGGAAGAAGGCATCTGGGAAAACGATTATAAAACTACCTGGACATATCTGCCGGAAGGCGTATATGAAAAAGAAATCAATATGCACTGGGACGGTATTGGCAATTGGATCAATTATACCGAAACCACAGCAACTTACGATGCCAACTGGAACCTGATTGAAGAATTTACCATCTGGTGGGACAATGGCAGTTGGGTCAATTATGAAATGATAACACGCACTTACGACCCCAGCGGAAATATACTCACAATTCTGGTTCAGGTTTGGGAAGCCAAAGGATGGGTAAACAGCTCCATGGAAGAAAATACCTATATGACGGTTGGCATGGAGGATTTCGGAGCACTGACCAATAGTAATTTTGAACTGAAAGTGTATCCAAATCCCTTCGCAATGCAAACGAAAATATCTTTCCATACCGCAGGAAATCAAAATATTGAACTGAGTGTACACGATTTGAGCGGACGATCGGTTTATTACCAAAAACTCAGCAATATACAAGCAAACAAGCAGGAAATCATCTGGAACGGGCTCGATTTCTCCGGGCAGCAATTGCATAACGGGCTCTATTTTATCAAACTTAAATCGGCCACGCATACCGAAGTAGTGAAAGTTTCCATCGTGCGCTGATTGAAGCGAAACAAGCGCCAATAAATCACAAAATGTTCTGTTGCAACAAATGCAGCAGAACATTTTTTTTTGACCGGAAATTAGGAATCTGTATGAGTTCCTCAATAAGCTCAGAGCACCCATAATGCTTCAAGCTACCCTCCTGAGATTTCTTTTAATTCATAATTCGTGCTTCGTCCACCGCTAGTTTCTTTCTGTAAAATATTTTTATTAATTAAGTCTTGAATATCTCGAAGAGCTGTGTCTTGTGAACATTTGTTGATTTTCGCCCATTTCGAGCTTGTCAACTTTCCGTCAAATCCATCAAGCAGTCTATTTATAATTTTTAGCTGCCTATCATTTAGAATTGTGGTGGAATGAAATTTCCAAAATTCTGCTTTATGAAATATTTTCGATAAAGTTTCTTCTGTGGAGTCAATAGCATTAACTAAACATTGTAAAAACCACAAAATCCATTCTGTTATATCTGAATTTCCTTTCTGTGTTTTTTCAAGCTTTTCATAATACTGTTTCCTTTCAGCTCTAATTTGTGCAGACATACTATAGAACCGCCTGATACTTTTATCAGAACGTGCCAAAGTCATATCTGTAATTGCTCTGGTAATTCGTCCGTTTCCATCGTCGAATGGATGAACGGTCACGAACCATAAATGAGCAATAGCTGCTTTAAGAACCAAATCTATTTCATGCTCGTTTTCAAACCAGTCTAAGAATTTTATCATTTCTGACTCTATCCTGTTTGAACCTGGAGCTTGATAGTGAACCTTTTCTTTTCCCAAAGGTCCTGACACAACTTGCATAGGCCCAGTCGTATCTTTTCTCCAATCTGCAACTGTGATTTTATAAAGATTACTCCAACCTGATGGGAACAGTGCTGCATGCCAGCCAAACAGTCTGTTTTTAGTTAACGGCAAATCATATTTTTGAGTAGCGTCAAGCATCATTTCAACTATTCCGTCAACGTAGCGCTCCGATTCTACTGCTCCCGCAATGTCAATTCCCAGGCGACGTGCAATTGAGGAACGTACTTGTTCAATATCCAAAAATTCGCCTTCGATTTCTGATGACTTAATAACATCTAAAGTAAGCGTGTTCAATACTGCTTCATTTTGCAAATCAAAACCAAGCGATTCCATTTTACCCAAAAGTCTTCCTTGTTGATTTCTTGCTTCACCAAGTTTTAGCAAGACTTTCTTATTGTCCCAAGAGAAGTCAGTCCAGTTTTCTTTTTCGTGTATATAGATTTTCATTCTCCGCATATTATGCGACAAATATACTTCTTATTCGCCGCAAATGAAACTTTCTCCGCAAAATATGCTTAGAATATAGCTATTAATCTCCGCACTGTCGTTATTTATGCTTGGCCGTAACGGAATGCGGCATGAAACGTTGGGGATTACGGAGTACTCCATTTTCAGTTTACCATAAGTTTTATTTATTGCTCCAAATTTCATTTTAACCACCTACTGCCCAATGATTTATACACTTTGTTGTATGCCCGTGCTTTCTTTTCGTCCGTGCGTTTGGGCAGCCATACTCTTTGGCAAGTTTTGGCTTGTGCGGCTGGATTGAGCGACTTGCCAATGTGTATGGCTTTAGCGTGGGCTTAATCATTTGTCAGTTCATTTGCAATCATTTCCGCTTGTTTCAATACAGTTTCAGTCGCCAGCTTTTGCATATCTGGTGGATAGCCGTATTGCCTCAAAGTCCGTTTTATAATTACTTTCAATTTTGCCCGAACACTTTCTTTTATTGTCCAGTCAATTGATGCGTTTTGTTTTACTCTTTCAGTCAGGATTACGGCAAGTTCTCTTAATTTATCTTTCGCCATTAATTCTCTTGCACTTTTATTGTCGGCAACTGCGGTGTAAAATGCGTATTCAAATTCACTAAGTCCAAGTTGTGTTGCTTCACTGTCCATATTGACGATTTCCTTACTAATCTTTATAAGCTCGTCAATTACTTCGGCAGCAGTCAAAATCTTGTTGTGATATTTTTTAATGGAATTTTCCAGCATTTCCATTAGTGTTTTACTTTTTACAAGATTCTTTTTTGAACGGGTTTTTATCTCGTCATTAAGCAATTTTTTAAGAACTTCCATTGCAACATTCTTGTGCTCCATCCCTTTGAGTTCCAAAAGAAATTCTTCCGATAAAATAGAAATGTCCGGTTTCTTTATTCCGGCTGCATCAAACACATCAATTACCTGTTCTGAAACTAACGCCTGGTCAATTACCTGCCTGATTGTTGTTTCAATTTCTTCATCTGTCTTTCCAGTTCCGATTCCGTCAAATTTTGCCAATCGGGCTTTTACTGCCTGAAAAAATGCAACTTCTTCTTTGACGTCCATTGCTTGTTCGTGTGGAATTGCAATGGCAAAAGATTTTGAAAGTGCGGTAACTTCATTAATGTATCTTTTCTTTCCATCTTCTAACCCAAGAATATGTTCTTCCGCAGCAAGAATCATTGAAAGTTTTTTAGAAGTTTCAGCCTCAAAATAATCTTCGTAAGGAAAGCTATGAAACATTTGAGCAACGACTTCTAATTTCTCCAACATCAATTCAACTGCTTGTTCCTGTAAAATTGTTGGGTCACCTTTTCCACCTGCATCTGAATAGAATGACAAAGCTTTTTTTAGATCTGATGCAATTCCGAGATAATCAACAATCAATCCGCCCGGCTTATCTTTATAAACACGGTTTACCCTTGCAATTGCCTGCATCAGGTTATGACCTTTCATTGGTTTGTCAATGTAAAGCGTGTGCATACTTGGAGCATCGAAACCGGTCAACCACATATCACGAACGATTACCAATTTTAATTCATCGTCCGGGTCTTTCATTCGGTCAGCCAATGTTTTTCTTTGTTGTTTGGAAGTGTGATGTTTGGCAATTTTAGGACCATCTGAACTTGCAGAAGTCATTACAACTTTTATCGTTCCTTTGTCCAAATCATCAGAATGCCATTCTGGTTTTAATTTGATAATTTCGTCATAAAGTTCTGCTGCAATTCTCCTCGACATGGAAACAATCATTCCTTTGCCTTCAAAAACTTCCTGTCGTTGTTCAAAATGAGTGATAATATCCTGAGCGATATTTTTTATTCTGTTTTCACTTCCGATAAGTGCTTCCAGTTGTGTCCATTTAGCTTTGGCTTTTTGCGTGTCGGTTAAATCCTCGTTTTTTAATTCTTCTTCTAATTCTTCAACAAGATGCTTCCCCTCTTCGCTTAAATTCACTTTTGCCAAACGGCTTTCGTAGTAAATACGAACAGTTGCACCATCTTCAATGGCTTGTGCGATATCGTAAACATCAATGTAATTTCCGAAAACCGCAGGTGTATTTACATCCGTGCTTTCAATGGGTGTTCCTGTAAAACCGATGTAAGTTGCTTTCGGTAAAGCATCTCTCATGTATTTTGCAAAACCATAACTAATTTCTCCTGTGTCTTTGTCCAATTTTGCCTTAAAACCATATTGAGTCCGGTGTGCTTCGTCTGCAATTACAACAATGTTTTCTCTATCGGATAAAGTCTCATACACATTGCCATTTTCCGGTTGAAATTTTTGAATGGTTGAAAAAACAACTCCACCGGAGGCTACTTTCAATTTTTCTTTTAAATCCTCCCTGTTTTCAACTTGTTTGGGAGCTTGTCTTAAAAGCTGTGTCGATGCTGCAAAAGTGTCAAACAATTGGTCGTCTAAATCATTTCGGTCAGTTATGATTACAACTGTCGGATTATTTAATGCCAAAACAATTTTCCCGGTAAAGAAAACCATTGACAACGATTTGCCACTGCCTTGTGTATGCCAAACTACACCGCCTTTTCTATCTCCTTTGGGTTGTAATTTAACTCCCGGAACACCATAACTTTCAGGCGATTCCATTACCATGCTTAAAGGTGTTTTCCCGCTATTGCGGGACAGGCTCTTTTCTAAAGTATAACCCGTTGCTCTTAAAGTTGATTCAACTGCCCGGTTTACGGCATAATATTGATGATAGGCAGCAAGTTTTTTAACTGTTGAGATGGTGACAATTCCTGTTTTTGAATCTTTCCCGACACTTTCGGTACGGGATTTCGTAATCTCAACTTTTTTCGACTTTTCAAAAACTACAAAATGGCGGATTAAATCCAACAAAGTTTCTTTGTTGAGCATTCCGTTTATTAAGGTTTCTAACTCAGAAATATATCCGGGTTGCCAAGTGTTTGAATCAGATTTTTTTGATGCTTTTATCTCAATTTCATCATTAGAAAAATAAGGATTATTTCTTTTTGCTTCTATTTCTCTTTTTATCCATTTTCGACCGAAGCCCGTTTTCAACTCCTTTTCTCTTTTTACAGCTTCTTCTCTTGATGGAAATATTTCATGATGAATAATTCTTAATGGCTTGTTTTGTTTTGTCCAATCTGCTCCTTTCCCTGAAATATGCTGATGCCATCTTTCTTCAATATTTGATGTTTGTCCAATGTAATAGCTTTTGTTTTCACATTCAATTACATATACAAAAAACTTATTGTATAAAAACGCATTGCCGTCTGCTGATTTTCTGCCTGTGCGTTGCACGCAGACAGGCCATGCCATAAATCTTGTAAAACCGGAAGAAAGCGTACCTGCTTTTGCTTCCAGACCATCCGAAATAATCATAAAACCGTTGTAGGTGAAAAGGCTTGGTATAATTTGTTTATAGGTCTGCAATTGTTTGAAAGCAGATTTTACAGTTGCATTTTCATCGGCAGGATTTTTTAATTCGATAACTACTAAAGGAATGCCATTGACAAATAAAATTACGTCGGGTCTTTTGTTATTGCCGTTTTCAATAACTGTAAACTGATTGGCAACAATAAATTCGTTATTCTCCGGATTTTTAAAATCTATTAACCAAACTAAATCGCCTCTGTCGTGTCCGTCTTTTTGATACGAAACATTGATGCCCTCAGTCAGCATCCGATGAAAGCTTTCGTTGTTGGCAAGTAATTCAGGTGAATTTATCCGTTGGATTTCTTTAAATGCTTCTTCTTGTGAATCGGCAGGAACTTTTGGATTTATTCTCCGAATGGCATTTTGTAGCCTTTCAGTTAATAAAACTTCTTCGTAGCTTGCTCTTTCCGGTTTTTCCCCATCGTGTGCAATATCCGGTGCATAAATGTATTGGTAACCCAATCGTTCTAACAACTCAATGGAAAATTCTTCTATGGTATTTTCGGTAATCTTCATTTGTCTGAACTATGATTTTTTATGATTTTAGGATTGCCTTGATTTTGCTGTTTGAATGATTTGTTGCTTAATCTCTTAAACTGTAGTGACTTAGCGCCAAAATTGATGAGCAAACCCACCTCTAAATCATAGGCTTCCAAATAGTTTATGGCTTGTGCTAAATGAACATCTTCCAATTGAATGATAGCTTTCAGTTCAACAGAAACAACACCTTCAACCAAAAAATCAACCCTGCGTGTTCCAATTTGTTGGTTTTTGTAAAAAACAGGCATTTCGTATTCCCTGGAAAATCCGATGCCATTATCAGCCATCTCAATCTCCAATGCACGTTGGTAAATGACCTCCTGAAACCCATTGCCCAATTGCCTGTGAACTTCCATAGCACAACCAATGATTTTAGAAGTTAAGTCTGAATATTTATATTTTTCATTAATCATTTGTCTGAACTTTGATTTATTGGATTAACTTGATTTTTATGAGTTTTTGAATCACAAGAATCATCAAAATCATCTGAATCATAGTTCAGACGTATTTCCCCACTCATCAACTTTGGCAACAAAGTATCGCGCAGTTTTTCAAGTGTGCGGATTTGATTATAATTTGCTTTGATTTTTTTCATCATTGGGTCAACCTTTAAATGAAATTTGCCAATGTTATCATTTACTGCAATATCCAAACTTTTGATAAGTACTTGACTAATATTTTGCTGGGCTGAACCAATTGCTCTACTTTTTAATTCATCAACATTTGACTTAATTGTATGATAAACAAATGTGTATGGATAATCTTCATTTGGAATACATGCACAAATTGCTTGATTACAAGTAGCTTCTTGCCCAATAATTGCAAATTGACCAACTGTTGCTCCATACATCGCAATCAAAACACTATTTTTTGGCAACAACTTAGCACTTGAGTTTTTAAGGGCTTCATCATTAATTTTTTCTTCCGTTTCTAAAATATAGCCCCCAATTAGCTCTTTTGATTTAATCCATGGATGAATTCCATTTTCATAATAGTCCATTCTTTTTCTTGATGGAGTTCCGCCAGAAGTTGTTTTAATACATTCGGATAATGGCTTTAATTCTGACTCTTCTTCCACAAACCACTGTCTAAAAAACGTCTCCGCCATTTGTTCCAAAGTTTTATTTTGGCGGTTGAGCAGGTCTATTTTATCATCCAAACTGGAAAGGACTTCGGCTATGGCTTTTTGTTCGGGGAGTTCAGGTATGGTTAATTGGAGACCTAAAATATCGCCTTTTGAAATATTAGCTTGATTTGCACTACCTGTTGAATTATTTGCCAGCGTATTTTGAACTTCTTCATCCTTAAATAAATAATATATAAAGTCAAGGTCGGCATCTTTTTTTACAACCAATTTACCAACTCTCTGATTCAGTAAAGCTTGTACGTCAAGTTTATATCTTGAGACATCGCCAACAACTTGTGTCAAAGCTTGTGGATGATTTCCGGTCATCGCAATCAGAACATCACCTTTTGAAAGTAAATACCTGGATAACGATTCGTCAAATTCGTGGTAAACCACATCTTTTAAATTAGTATCACCATTAGCAACATTTTTTATTTTAATGACAGGTAATGTTCCTTCATGGCTATTTCGGCCAGACTATGCCACTGATTTCGGTCAAACAGTGCCACTTTGAAAGACCTTACAATAGTACAAAAATTTAATCATTCATTTTCTAAAAAACCTTTTCTTAGTGATTCTCCTTTGAGGTCTATTCTGTGGGATGAATTAACCAATCTGTCCAGTACGGCATCGGCAATAGTCCCTTCACCAATGATATCATACCAAACCGATACCGGTATCTGTGAAGATACAATGGTTGATTTATTGTTATATCGGTCGTCAACTATATCCATTAGCATTTCCCGTGCGTTGTTGTCAAAGGCTTGTATTCCAAAGTCATCCAGGATCAACAGGTCTGTTTTCTCCAGTTTTTTCAGTTCTTTCAGGTAGGTCCCGTCTATCTTACAGAGTTTCAGTCGTGCAAAAAGCCGTGCGGTATTGGCGTATATGGTTTTAAAACCGTTTATGCAGGCTTGGTTGCCAAGCGCCTGAGCCAGATAGCTTTTACCGACACCGGATGCGCCTGTTATGATGATGTTTTCTTTGCGCTTGATAAAGTCCAGGCTGCCCAGCCTCTGGAACATATTTTTGTCCAGGTTGCGCACTGTGGCATAATCGATATCTGCCACCGACGCTTTTTGGCGGAAGGAGGCGTTTTTGATCAGGCGTTCAAATTTTTTGTTCTGCCTGTCTTCCCATTCATGGTCAGCCAGTAAGGCCAGGTATTCATCAGGCGTCAAGCCGTTGGCTTGGTTGTTTTTGACGTACTGCAGGTGCATTTGTGCCATGGCCGTAAGGCGCATATCCCGCAGCTTTTCAACAGTAGGGTTGTTGTTCATTTTGTGTGTGTTTTTAAGGTTAATTATATGTTCCTGTTTTACGAAGGTTTTTATGCTCGGGGATATGCGGTTCAAACTCCAGTTCCCCCTGCTGCCCTGTAGAGGCGGTGTCCATCCTGTTTTTCAGGATATTTTTGATGAATGAATAAGAATGTCCCCCTGCTTCTTGTGCCATCCTGCAAGCGGCATCCAGCCTCTGCGAACCGTAACCTTTAGATAACTGTATAATTCCCATGGCCCTTTTGTACTGGGTTTCAGGATAGTCTCCAAAGGAAAGGATGGTACTGATATAATTGAGCACATTTTTGCCATGAACAGCAGCCTTTTTTTTAAAATAATCAGGGCTCCATTCTGAATAAGCCTGGTGCTGGCTGCTGAGGTGCCCCTTGACGGTTATATATTTGCCTTTCTCTTTTTCGCGTTTATGGGCAGCTATACGCTGGTTGTTGTAGTAAACTTCCACTGTAGATTGCGTGTACTGGATTTGTGTCTGTTTGCCGATATAGCGGTAAGGCACGCTGTAATATGTATTATCGGGCGAGAAGTATATGTAGCCGATTTTCTGCACTTTTGCCCGCCTATATTCTTTCATTTGAAAACGCCCTTGGGGCAAAGGCTTTAAATACTGGCGCTCATGGGACTGGAACAGTTCCCTGCGGCTGGTTTCTTTGCGTGCAAACAAAAGGTCGTTGTAGGGTCCCAGCAATTTGCCTATTTCTGCGTTCAGTTCATCAAGGGAAAAGAACTTCATCTCGCCAAGCGGGTAAAAAACCCTCTGATAGGCCAGGTTTACAGCATTCTCTACAAGCGCCTTGTCCTGTGGGCTATATGCCCTTGTGGGGTTCATGGCACATCTGTAGTGAAGGCTAAATTCCTTGAATGTTTTGTTGATAACCGCTTCGTACTTGCTGGCACGCGTTACCGCTGATTTTAAATTGTCGGATACAATTGCCTTGGGCACTCCCCCATAATAAAGCAGGGCATTGGACATGCACTGAAAAAAATCTTCCCGCTTCTGGCTGGCACAGGCTTCCACATAGGTGTACTGGCTATATGGGAGGATAGCCACAAAAACCTCTACTTCTGTAGCCTGTCCCGTCTCACGGTCATAAATGCGGAGCTTCTTTCCTGTATAGTCCACAAACATTTCGTGGCCGGCAATATGGTTGAGCTTCATGGAGCCTTTCTGTTTGTCATATTTGCGGTGGTAGTGTTCTATAAACTGCGTATAGCTGTATGGATCATCTGCCTGCTGCTCATAGATCCTGTAATGGTACTGAAAGGTAAAACCGGGCTGTTCCCGCTTGTTCTTCATCCCATCGAGATAGAGCATTAGCTGGTCATAACGCGGGTTGACAATGGTAGTTGTGCCCGGAAAAAGCTTTTCCAGACTGGCAGTGTCCATTTTGAGCAGGTCTTGCAAACTGTGCCCGCTGGCATTAAAAAGCTGCATGTAGCGGTTAACTGTATTGCGGGAAATTCCCAAGACATTTCCTGCCTGACGGTTGGTGACACCATCGAGGTGCAAAGTGATAATTTGTTTTAAATCCATAGGATCAAGTGTATTGGCCATATTGCTGTATTTTTCTAGTACAACAATAAGACAGGTTAAACTTGATCTTTCAAAGGGGGCATCTCTGGCAAACTGGCACAAAACGAACCGAAACTGGCACAAAACGAACCGAAAGCAGGAGTCGTTTTAGTGGCACATTTTGAACCGAAATGCCTGGCACAGATACTCCGAAATCAGTGGCACAAAACGAACCGAATTAGCCACTTCAATATGATTCTCATAGAAATTTGCAGATTTAAAAGCAAAACCACTTATTAAATCAATGTAATCACCAATTATCACTTCTTTCCACTCACACATTGCCACCTCCTTTCGGCAAGCTTAAGGCATCGCCTTTTCCAAGATTAGCAATCATTTGCATTGCATCCATCTCCATTTTAGAAAAAGCAAACCATTTTTTGCCCAGGTCTTTCAGGCTAGCTCCAATGTGGTAAACGGTGGTTTCGTCAATAATTAAAAAGCGGTCGTGGGCTTTATCAAACTTCTCCATTTCTATTTTCGGGTGTTGGGCATTATGTTTTTCCAAATCCTGCTTTAATGTTTTTGAAATTGTTTTTGTGTAGATTTTTCCGGCTACATTTTTGTTTCTTTTGGTCAAAAGTTGCAAAATCGTTTCGTCCACATAATTGTCAATCAAGATAATTGATTTTTTTGCGGTTTTAATCAGGTCTGCAACAAACACATAGGCATCGAAAACCTGCCCATCGTAAAAAATGCCCTGTTTGGGTGGCAATGCCGTATGTATTTGCACATCAATTTCGTTTACTTTTTTGGTTAATGCCTGCACGTTGTCTTCAATACGATTCATCCGGGTATTTAAGGAGTAGCCTTTTAAAAGGTACTCCTTTAACACTTTGTTTGCCCATATACGAAATTGAGTACCTTGTTTTGAATTTACCCGATATCCAACTGAAAGAATTACATCAAGATTGTAATAGTCAATCTCTCTTTTTACTTGTCTTCCCGCTTCAATTTGAACTGTTGCATTTTTTGCAACAGTTGCCTCCATAACGAGTTCCCCAACTTTATAAATATTTCTTAAATGCCTTGAAATAACGGACTTGTCTCTACCAAAAAGTTGAGCAATTTGATTTAGAGTAAGCCAAACTGTTTCATCTTCAATTTTAACCTCAACTTTGGTTAATTCGTCCGGCTGATAAATAATTATTTCATTTTTCATTCTATTTTCCCCTTAATAGCACTGTGTTGAGTGGTTGGTGCAAAAAATGCATCTGCCACTTTGATTTGAACTGTTCTGAATTTCCGAACAACTGCTTTTGAACTGTCGCAAAATTTGCGACAGTTGCTTCTCTATCAGGTTCAGCTTCAGAAAAAACCTTATTAATCTTATACTTATTCATCCTTTAATTCTGCCTGTGCATTGCACGCAGACAGGTCAATTTTAGCCAAATTCTCTGTAATCCGTTTATTTAGGATTGCTTCTTCCTTTAATTGTTGTTCAAATTCAGCTTTTAAGCTTTCAAAGCGTTCAGCAAAATCAAAGTCATCTTCTTCATCAGCCAAACCCACATAACGTCCGGGTGTAAGAACATAATCAAGTTCTTTTACTTTCTCAATGCTTGCCGAATTACAGAAGCCTTTTACATCTTCGTAATTGCCATCAGGATTTCGCCAGTTGTGGTAAGTGTTGGCAATAATTTTAATATCTTCTTTCGAAAGTTCACGGGTTCTGCGGTTTATCAAATGCCCCATGTTGCGGGCATCAATAAAAAGTATTTCGTTGCTGCGGTCACGGTATTTGCTGTTTGTTCTGTCTCGGCTCATAAACCACAACGAAGCCGGAATTTGCGTATTTAAAAACAATTTGGCAGGCAGGTTTACAATGCAATCAACCAATCTTTCTTCAATCAGGTTTTTTCTTATTTCACCTTCTCCTGAACTTTTGGTAGTCAACGAACCTTTCGCCAACACAAAACCTGCTTGTCCGGTTGGGGCAAGATGGTAAATGAAATGCTGAATCCATGCGTAATTTGCATTTCCTGTCGGTGGTGTTCCATACTGCCAACGTCCGTCTTTACGGAGCAAATCACCACTCCAATCGCTTACATTAAAAGGTGGATTTGCAATAATAAAATCGGTTTTTAAGTCTTTGTGAGCGTTATTTAAAAATGAACCTTCGTTGTTCCATTTTACCTGTGAACTGTCAATTCCACGGATGGCAAGATTCATTTTTGCCAATCGCCAGGTTGTTTGATTGCTTTCCTGTCCGTAAATGGAAATATCATTTATTTTTCCTTTATGTCCTTCCACAAACTTTTCAGATTGAACAAACATTCCACCAGAACCACAGCAAGGGTCAAAAACTCGTCCTTTATAAGGCTCTAACATTTCAACCAGTAATTCAACAACACTTCTTGGCGTGTAGAATTGTCCGCCCTTCTTGCCTTCGGCAAGTGCAAATTCGCCTAAGAAATATTCGAAAACGTGTCCGAGAATATCAGCACTTCTGGATTTTGCGTCTCCAAGTGCAATGTTTCCAATCAGGTCAATCAATTCTCCTAAGCTTGTTGGGTCAAGGTTTTGTCGTGCATAAACTTTTGGCAAAACACCTTTCAAAGAAGGATTTTCCTTTTCGATTGCATCCATTGCATCGTCAACAGTTTTTCCAATTGTCGGTTGTTTTGCTTTTGATAGCAGAAAATTCCAACGTGCATCAGCCGGAACAAAGAATACATTTTCAGCTTTGTATTCGTCTTTGTCTTCGGGGTCAGCTCCTGCAAAATCTTCTTCTCCGGATTTTAATTTTTCGTAGAGTTCCTCAAAAGCATCAGAGATGTATTTTAAAAATATCAGTCCGAGTACAACATGTTTGTATTCTGCTGCATCAATGTTTTTTCTCAATTTGTCAGCCGATTTCCAAAGTTGTTTTTCCAATGGTTCGTCTGTTCCGTTTCCGTTCTTTTTTGCCATATATTTTTATTTCCTTTTAATCATTTTCAAAATTACCTTTTATTCTGTCGTTTCTTCCCGTGCGTTGGCTAAAAAAAAAAGCTCTTTTGGTTTTTTAGGGTTTGGCTTTCGTGTCGGCAAAAACCAAATGTGCTATTTGTGCGTGGGCTCTCTTTTCAGTATGCCGCACAACTCCCGCATATAAGAACCCCCAATTACCATTACATCGCCTTTGTGCGAAGCTGGTGTTTGCCTATCAGGCATTATTTCAATAAAATAAGTATGCGTGCATGCCGGTTTCATATACATTTTCTTTGTTTCTCAACAAATGTAGATAATATTGTCTAATTTCTAAGGATGCTTTCTGCAAATCTTACATTTTTGCCACGCAAAATATTTTGCTTTGACACACGAATAAGCTGCACTGTTGGCTTCTTCCCTGCCCGTATCAAAACGAAATGAAGCCTAAACCATACCGCTCGTGAAACGAACATATTTCATAAAAATGCCACGTTCCTGTTGTGCTTGGCCCATGTGCATTGTAAAATGTACGTAAGCTAAAAACCTTAAAAAACTGCATATTCCGGTCATACTGACCCACCAATCCGGTGATATTGACCCGTCTGAAAATGGCCTGTTTTACCTCTCCTAAAGGTATTTGGCAGAAAATACCGCAAAAATTGATTCCCCAATATAAATGTAAGCCGGTTTAGTTCAACACAAAGCACTACCTGTCCCGCCTGAGGATACCTGACCCGAGCCTTCGGGTTTCCGGCTAGGGCCGGAAAACGTTGCTTAATTGTTATGGCCTGGCCTTGTTAATATTTTATCTCTCAGTCTTAGAAATGGTTTTTCTATTATCAAATGTAAGATTAATCCTCCTATCACAGCAATTAAAAGACAAATCCAGAAAGTCCATTGCTCAATGTTTTCATTACTTAAATTCTTAATCCCAATTTTAGTCAAATGATACAATTGTTTATGCGTTAAATAAATCGCATAGGATAAAGTTGCAATTATTAAGGTAAACTTTGTTTTAAACTTGTACAGTATGCAAGTCGGGCTAATTGCAGCAATTACAATTAGTCCATATGCTAGCGAAATCAAAGGGAATCCATAAATCGCAGTATTGTATGATATAAAGCTCTCACAAACTTTATAAGCTATCATAAATAATCCAAATCCTAAGAGTAACACCTTATTCCCGTGCTGTATCAGGTATTCTTTAATCTTTGGTCTAAAATTAAATACTACTGCTATGCATACGCCTATTATTAATCCATCCATTCGATTATAACTCGGATAATACACTTTCTCAACAAATCCCAAAAACATTTGTCTACGGTTACCATTATCAATAAATGGTTGCACATGCTCATGCCAGTTATATATCCTGAAAATGAATCCAAGAACTATTAATCCAATTATCAAGTATGGAGTACTCTTTTGAAATCCACTTTTAAAAAGTAGAATAATTGAAATTGGAAGCAACAAATAAAATTGCTCTTCAATACATAAAGACCATGCATGTGAAAAAGAGTTTTGAGTCTGAGCATCTAATCCAATATTTTGAGTAAATGTTAAAAATCTCCACAATGGTGGCAATCCTGAGCCTTCTCTTAAATCCGACAATGAATAATACATAATCAAAACAGCAATGTATGCTGGTATTATTCTAAAGAATCGTTTTAAGTAAAATCGTCTGAAATCAATTCCATTTTTGTCTTTATATTCTTTTAGTAATTGAAATCCAATCAAATAACCACTCAGTACGAAAAACAAATCTACTCCTGTCCAACCAATCTGTTTAATCGGTTCTAACCATGAAGGAATACCTCTACCATAATGAAAAATCATTACAAGTAGGATTGCAATAGCTCTCAAATGGTCTAAACCATGTAATCTATTTGAGTTGTAGTTAAAAATCTTAATCATTCAAACTTTCATGTATTGCACTTCTGCTATTGGCTTGGCCATAACTCCCGCATATAAGAACCCCGAATTACCATTACATCGCCTTTGTGCGAAGCTGGTGTTTGCCTATCAGGCTTTATTTCAACAAAATATGTATGGGTGCATGCCGGTTTCATATACATTTTCTTTGTTTCTCAACAAATGTAGATAATATTGTCTAATTTCTAAGGATGCTTTCTGCAAATCTTCCACTTTTTCCACGCAAAGTATTTTGCTTTGACACACGAATAAGCTGCACTGTTGGCTTCTTCCCTACCCGATCCGAAACGAAATGAAGCCTAAACCATGCCGCTCGTGAAACGAACATATTTCATAAAAATGCCACGTTCCTGTTGTGCTTGGCCCATGTGCATTGTAAAATGTACGTAAGCTAAAAACCTAAAAAACACTTGAATTTATCTAAAATCGCTTTCGTAGCCGTTTTATTAAACGCTTATAACCGGATATAAGCGTTTATTAAAACAAACAAGCCCACCTGTCTTTGGTAAAAAACCTGATCCGCTCATCATATTCCCGTGTCTTATCTGAACACACAAAAGCAGCTTTCTTTCTACAGCTCTTGTTGCCTTGATATTTTCATGCGCATGAAAATTATTTTTTATGCGCATTAAAAATAATTTCTACGACTGTGATCATCAATTCAAATACTTGAAGTAAATCCAGGAAGACCTTAGGAATTATTAAAAGCATGCCGGATTATGGCAATTCTGAATCAGGTGGGTAGAACAGCACAGGCGTGAATGAAAATTAGCAGATAATTATTAACAGGTCCGACCCGGTATTTTTATAAGGCAAATATTTACCGGTTTTTCCAGCAATTCCCCTCAAAACCCACATTGTCCCCACAGGGGTTTTCGCTATACCATCGCTATACCATCGCTATACCAAGTCGCTGCAAATACTTTGCGGGCAGCCGGCTGCTGTGGACTTGCTTCGGGCAGATTTTCTGTAAATATACTTATTGGGTGGTTTCAGAATAACTCAACGGATAACCGGGTTCGTCCTCAAAACTACTCATCGGATGAACGAAACCGGCTGTTAATCACTCATCGGATGACTTGGAGTCGACTGTTAACCACTCATCGGATGACTTGGAGTCATCCGATGAGTAGGCAGGCGTTCGTCATCCGATGAGTCGGCAGGCGTTCGTCATCCGATGAGTTACATATCTACTGACTTCTAAAACGATTATTTATTTGCCACATTTAATTCATTTTTACGCCATAAGTGACTGGTTTCAAATCAGAAAGCTTTCGGAAGAGTAATCCCGAACTTCGGGAAACATTATAGACGAACTCTATTTAATCCTAAAAACCCCCTCCAAACGCACATCATCCGAAGCCGCACCCAACATTACCTTAAATTCCCCGGCTTCCACTTCCCTTTTCATTTCTTTGTTCCAAAGGCTCAGGTCTTCGGGCTTAAGTGTAAAACTCAGTTCTTTCTCTTCTCCGGCAGCGAGGACAACACGCCTGAAGCCCTTGAGCTGCATACGGGCAGTGGCAACCGAGCTAAATAGTGCTTGTCCATAATGTCCGATCTCAGCGTTATTCTTGTTCTGAAACCAAGTCATTTACTAAGGTAAACTCCTTGTTTTCAGCCCTGCGAATGCCTCGACCTCGAACATTCTGAATCAAGCACAGTACTTTATAGACAGACACTAAATACATCAATGATATACAGCTGCACGATTTCCGTTCCGGCACGTGCGGAGGTATTGCGTACTTTCATACGGATTTGCTGTTCCTCATCTTTCCCCATCACCGGCTTTTGGATCTGCATGTCTGAATATTCAAAAGTGCTGTAATTGATTCCATGCCCAAAAGCGAAAAGTGCCTTATTGCCCAGGAAGTCGAAAAAATTCTACCCGAAGCCGTTACCATCAGCAGCAATTTCATCACCAATATTTTTACGCTGGCTTCCGGCATTGAAAAACAAGACGAAAACATTCTGATCCGAACCCCTGTTGAGCACGGTTTAGAGGCAGAAGATATGGTCAAGCTTATAAGCCATACAGGACAAAGCGAGATAAAGGTTTTGGAAGTTAATTCAGCAAGCAGCTTTTTGGTGAAACTCGACTATATGCCCGAACGCATTTTCGTTTTCGGAAAAAAAGTTGATGATTTCCGCGCCATAGATTACGACTACATATTCTCAACAGGTATTGGCGCCATACAGGAACTGAGCAAAAAAAAACCGCAATCTGGAAAAGAAAAACAAAGAACTTGAAGAACGCATCAGCAGATTGGAAAGCATTGTGATAAAGTATTCATCTGCTGAGTAGAGAAGACCCCCAGCTAGGACAAAAAACTGTTTAAAAGAAAAAAACTACTTTTTCAGACCATTTCGGTCACCCCTGTCATCAACGACATATTCAAGGCCGTTTTCTATGAATAGCCCTTTTGTTTCTCCACTGAATTTTGATTTGCCATGCTTCAGGTCAATCCGAATTACTTTCCCTTCAAAATCGCTTGTAACATCATCTGCCAAAGTATGACCAATAACAATTTTTTCTGCATCATAATAATCCAGTATTTGAAGGAGTTCTGCATCGGTAATTTTGGTGTATTGTTTGTGATCACCTGACATGCCGCGATACCATAAAGGGCCTTTTACTCCCAATAAGAATTTAACTGTATCATTATCAGATGTATCATTATGATCCCAATTTGAGCGGCAGTTTTGGTTTATATCCGATAATTTCAAATGATAATCAAGAAGTTCCGGGCTTAAACCGGCATGGACAAAAATATAACTGCCTATTTTTTCTATTACATTTTTCTTTCTAAGCCAGTTGCCCAGATCAGTATTTTCAGAATACATATATTTTGTGGCCATACGCCAATCACCAAAGCCACTGATTTCCTGTGAAGCTTTCCTGTACTTTTCTGCATTATAGCCCCATTTTCCCTGAAAGTTCATGACTTCATGATTTCCAAGGATGTAATGAACTTTTCCATCTTGTTTTTCAGCTTCTTGTTCCAGCTTATAAATCAGCCACAACACCTGAGGCACGCTTTCTCCACGATCAACAAAATCGCCCAACAGGACCAGATGGCCATCACCGAAAATCCAATTAAAATTTTTGTCGATTACTCCGTTCTGCTCCAGGAAACCGCTGAAAGCATCAAAATTTCCTTCAATATCGGAAATTGCAAGGAGTCTGGAAGGCATATCAAATATTTCACTTTCAATGGAATGGCCTTTCCTTCGGATAATCTCAAAACTATCTGATCTGCTGTTATTTACACGCACAACTATTGAGTCATCTGCTTTCAGGTATTCTGCAAAAAGCTTTTCTTCCGGGCTGATAAAATAGACGCTATCGCCAATGATATAGGGTCCGTCAGCGCCATTATAAGAGGCATTCATTTTCTTGTCCAGCCAAAAGCCAAATTCTTCTTCAGAATCCCATAAGGCTTCAATTCCAGACCAATAGATACTATAACTACCCTTGGGTTCAATCGCTTTAAAACCAAAAATGCCAATTCCCAAAAAGTAAAAACCTACAACGAACAGAACCAGCCATTTCAGTATCTTCAAAAAGTATTTTAGTATTTTTTTCATAAAAATACATTAAAGCGTAAGCGTCTTTTACCGAAGCCCTGAAATAAGGATTCAGCTATTTTTATCTTCAATTCCCAAAACTCCAATTTTACAATCCAATCTGCAATTCCTCTTCTATCCGTTCCGAACTGCTTCCAATCTGAAGTGCCGTTTTGCCTTTTGGGAGTTTATATGTTTTGGAATCAACATCATAAATACGCAAATTTTCTAATGGGATTTCAATATCCAGAGTTTCCTTATGTCCGGCCTTGATCGCAACTGGACAGAAAGCCACAAGCTTTTTATTGAGCCCTGAAGGATTGTCTTCCTCCGGCCGGGCGTAAACCTGAACGATCTCTGTGCCGTCCTTGTCGGATGTATTTTGAATATCAAGTTTCAAACGGATAAGGTCACGTTTTTCATCGACTTCATATTTCGCTTTGCCATAATCGAAGGTACTGTAGCTCAGCCCATGGCCAAACGGGAACAAAACATCGCCTTTATAAAAGCGGTAGGTACGGTTTTTCATGGAATAATCATCAAAAGCAGGCAGGTCGTCGGTGCTTTTGTAGAAAGTCAAAGGCAAGCGGCCGGAAGGGTTTGCATCGCCAAACAAAACATCTGCAATGGCATTACCGCCCTGCTCGCCCGGATACCAATTGAACAAAACCGCATCGGCCAGTTTGGTAATTTCGGGGCATGCGATGGCACTACCACCGGAAATCACAACGATAAGCTTTTTCACATCGGTTTCTTCCCGCAGCCTGCGCACCAGTTCAATTTGATTTTCGGGAAGCTCAATGTGTACACGGTCGCCTCCATGATCGCTGAGCATGGCATCACCATCTTCACCTTCGAGCAGCAGGTTAAAACCCAGAAAAACTATTGCCGCATCCGCTCCCTGTGCCTGAAAAAACCCGTGGAATTTATCGCTTTTTGTTAATTGCGTGCCCATGCTGTAATCAATAACGACATCTGCTCCGGCCTGACCGATAATTCCTTCAAGCGGACTCACCAAATTGGAGGAGAATCCATTGTAATTTCCCAGCAAAGCCATATTGTCCGCAGCCAAAGGGCCTGTAACAAAGAGTTTATGTACCTCTTTCCGATCCAAAGGCAGGGCATTATCTTTATTAGTCAAAAGCACGATTGATTTTTGCGCGGCTTCCCGTGCCAAATCAATATGCTCCTGATTATTAATAATTTCAGGAGGAATATTATCATAGGGAGTACTTCCTGTTTTATCGAACATGCCCAGCTTAAAACGGGTACGCAAAAGCGGCTTTAAGGCATTATCAATATCTTCTTCAGTAATGAGCTTTTGTTCCAAAGCTTCAGTCAAAAACGGAAAAGTTGAGCCACAGTTCAGGTTCACTCCGGCAAGAAGAGCGGCGGCGGCGGCTTCTGCCTCTGTTTCGGAATAATCCTGAAATTTCACAAAATCGCTGATCGCCCAGCAATCGCTTACAATATGCCCTTTAAAGCCCCATTTGCCGCGGAGGATTTCATTGATCAGGAAATCGTTGGCACAGCAGGGATGGTCATTTACCTGATTGTACGCACACATGAAGGCTTCCACACCGGCATCAGAAAGCACTTTAAAAGCAGGCAGATAAGTGTCGTACAAATCAAATTCATCGGGTTTTGCATTAAAGCTGTGACGGCTTTCTTCCGGACCGCTGTGCACGGCAAAATGTTTGGCACAGGCGGCAGCTTTCAGGTAGTTTTCGTCATCACCCTGAAGTGCAAGTACATAATTCCGGCCCATTTGGCTCGTCAAATAAGGATCTTCTCCATAGGTTTCCTGTCCCCGTCCCCAGCGCGGATCTCTGAAAATATTCACATTGGGCGACCAAAAAGTCAATCCGGCATATTGCTGCCGCACGCCTTTTTTCTGAAAGGCATTGTATTTTGCCCGTGCTTCATCCGAAATGGCAATAGCTACGCGATAGAGCAGATTTGTATCAAAGGTAGCTGCCAATGCAATGGCTTGTGGAAATACCGTAGCCTGTCCGGCCCGTGCAACGCCATGCAGGCTCTCGTTCCACCAATTATATTCCGGGATGCCCAGGCGCTCAATTGCCGGGCTTGTAAACACCATTAAAGATATTTTTTCTTCGGTTGTTAAACGCGAAACCAAATCATTAATACGCGTTTCCCTGTCCAATTCCTGATTTTGAAATGTGAATGAATCCTGAGCCGGGGAGGAATTAATCACGGCCAATGAGCAAAGTAAAATCATAGCAAGTGCTTTCATGTTTAGTCTCTATCGTTAACTGTTGCAACCCACGAAAATACAATAATTCATAATATCTATTACGACTGCTGAATAGGGTACAGGGCAAACGCATCATAAATATTATACCATTCTTTGACAATCCTATTCCTATGCATTTCAAATTCATTGGTAATAAAGCTGTTAGCTGTCTAAATCTATTTCGGCTTCAATCCCAAAGGGATTGCATATCTATAAAAGGAAATGTTAATTAAAGGTTCGACCCCGGACGGGGTCGTATGTGGCGTTCTGTGGTAACTCTTTATACATATTTGACCGCTCTGCGGTCTAAGCCGATTTATCTTTCTGCGGCATTTTCAGGCTGTTGAGGATTCTTGTTAAGCTTATAACCTCTCTGGTTTTCGCAAATGAAGCAATTTGCTGCTTTGTGCTTTCAAACAGAAAAACTGTAATATATCAATCTGACACAAGACGTAAGTTTTTTTCAAACGGAACAAATATCCAGCCTGACAAATATAGCTTGATCAAGATGCGTTTGCCCTGAATAGGGGTAACACTCTAAAAGCAAATCAAATATTACCTCTCAGGATATCAGGATGTTTTTGGACAGTATTTACGATCAGTTCTCCAAAAAGCGTATTGGCCCATGCAAACCAGCTTCGGTTAAAGTCTGCCGGATTATCTTTATGGAAGGCTTCGTGCATAAAACCGGTTCCTGCATGCGTAGCTTTGAGCATTTTCAAACAATGTTTAATCTCTTCTTTATCCAGTGATGTCATTGCACGTAGGATAATGCCCATCGGCCAGATTTTATCTTTTCCGGTATGCGGGCTCGCCTGTCCTTCAGCGGCTTTACCTCTCAAATAGTATGGATTGGAATCGCTGAGCAAAAACCTACGGGTATTCTGATATAGTTTATCTGTTGGTTGATGCGCGCCCAGATATGCCAACGACATCAGCGAAGGCAGATTGGCATCGTCCATAAACACCTTATTACCAAATCCGTCCACTTCATAAGCGTAAATCTCTCCAAAATCCAGATGTTCTGCAATGGCATACTTTTTTATGGCAGCATCGATCTCATCAGCCAGATCGCTGCATTCTCTGGCAAAATCAGGATCATTTAATACCGTGGTATAAATATCAGCAAGTTGCCGCAAAGAAATCACAGCAAAAATATTGGATGGAATCAGATAAGGATACATTGTAGCATCATCCGAAGGGCGGAACATGGAGCAAATCAGACCCGTAGGCTTAACAGGACGTCCGGTGCCATTAAAAACGGGGGCATCAATCATAGCCGTTGTCCTTCGGGCAAAACGATAAGGAGAAGTACCATCCTTCCTCTGTTCCGTTTTAAAAGTCTTGACAATCAGGCGCATCGCTTCATCCCATTTTTTATCAAATATGGAAGCATCGCCGCTTAAATGATAATATTTGTCCGATAAACGAATGACATAACAAAGCGAATCAACTTCCCATTTCCGCTCGTGAACCCCCGGAATGGGCGTGGGCATATCACTTTGCCAATGCGATTCCCTGTTCATATCTTTATAAAATGCGTTGGCATAGGGATCGCGCAAAACGCATTTCACCTGTCGGTTTACCAATCCCCGGATCAGTTTTCCAAGTTTTTCATCCTGATTGATGTAGGGCATATACGGCCATATCTGAGCCGTTGAATCACGCAACCACATGGCATCTATATCTCCCGTGATAATGAATGTATCCGGTTTACCATCAATGATTTCAAAATCAACCGTAGTATCAAGTGTATTGGGATAACAATTTTCAAACATCCACGCAATTTCCTCATCGCCAATCAATTTCCTTATATTTTGAATTGTAGCTTCAACGGAAGGGCTGAAAAAAGTACGTTGCTCAATTGGAGGGCGCTGTGATACAAAACTTTGCGGGCTGGCATTTAAAACAGCTGCTAAAGAGTTGAACTTCATTAGGCTAAGGCCGGCAGTTGCCAGGCTGGTATTTTGAATGAATTTTCTTCGGTTCATTTTGACATAGAATTGAATTGCGCTAAAAGGCGAAGCTATAAAATTTTTTGAAGACGGGTTAATCGTTTTAGCAAATAAAGCCAGAAACACTACTCCTATAGTAAATCCATAAGACTGAACCCCCCGGATTTATCAAATAAAATTTCCATATCCATATCTTTTTTGTAGTTTAGCCACAAAACATATTCAAAACTCACCCCATGCCAAAATTCCGCAAAATATTTTTATTTTTCTGTTTTTTAACAGTTTATGCTTCTACCATTTCCGCACAAGCATTTTCTCAGAATTCCGGGATCATTCAAAACAGCAATCAATATTTTTCGATTGACAAAAAAAATAATCACGAAATTGATATTAGATTTCAGATCAAGGATTATCAAATTCACAAGCAAAGAATTAATAATGAAAGCTTTGACATAATATCTCTTCCCGGCTCATTCCTGCCCAACAAAAAAGGCGCTCCTGCCCTGCCTTGCATCAGTTGTTTCCTTGCTGTTCCGCAAAATGCAGAAATTGAGATGACTGTTTCTGAAGGCAGGACAGATAAAATTTCCGATTTGAATATTGCACCATCATTTTCATTAGTTTTACAAAACGAGAAAGAGCCCAAAAACCAAAAGGAAGATGAACACATTTATTCCAAAAACTGCCTTTATCCGCAAAAGCAGGTAATGGTCTCTCAAAAAATGAAAATCCGGGGCATTGATGTAGTCAAAATCAGCATTTCGCCCTTTCAATACAACCCGCAAAGCCACGAACTCCAACTGAGGTCAGAAATCCTTATCCAACTTAAGTTTCCCGGCAGTAATGGTCAATTTGGTGATCCACGACTGCGTAATCCCTGGTGGGATGCCATGGCGCAACAGCTGGTCCTGAATCCTGATGTGTTTGACCAAACCAATTATACAGTCCGCTCCGGCGATGGCTGTGAGTATCTGATTATTTGTCCGGATGATGAAAAGTTCATCCAGTGGGCCGATTCTATCAGGGTTTTCAGAACGCATCAGGGCATTAAAACCGATATTGTCACTCTAGCAGAAATTGGAGGGAACAATGCCGATGCCATCGAAAGTTTCATCGATAATGCCTGGCATAACTGGAGCATCCCTCCTGCAGCTGTCCTTCTGCTTGGCGATCACGGAACAGACGAGCTGTCCATTGTCAGCCCAACAGTTCCACACCCTTATGCCGGAACATGCATATCCGACAATAAATATGCCGATGTGGACGAGGATGCATTGCCCGATATTACGATTGCACGTATCACAGCCCGCGATGAAAGTGAGCTCTCGGAGATGATCTCCAAGTTTATCAATTATGAGAAAAACCCACCTACAGAAG
The DNA here is from genome assembly GCA_963662905.2 of Bacteroidales bacterium. Taxonomy (GTDB): domain Bacteria; phylum Bacteroidota; class Bacteroidia; order Bacteroidales; family WRLA01. Next base: position 270,782 of record CAXXFD010000002.1, read on the forward strand.
CCGGTTATTACAAGAACCCGGTAGTTATATGTGGTTGGGAAGATTACAGCTGGTTTCAGCTGGGAAGTGAAACAACCTCTGGTTTTTTAACTAAAGAACTTGGCAAAGATGTCGTGCGGATCAATAAAATATTCAGCGGGAATCCAAATGCCGGACTTTGGGCAACTGTTCCCGGAACAGATGCTTTGTTGGATTATTTCGGACCTGAAGGTTTGGGCTATATTCCTGAAAACCCGTCATCACTCAGCTGGGACGGAGCTTCCTCCTCCGACATCAGCGATGCCATACGCAATGGGGCTTTTATGACCTTATACGACGATCATGGAAACATTGACAGCTGGGGCTGCCCTCCCTTCAGTATGTCACAGGCAGCCGGTTTGTATAACGACAAGCCCACTTTTGTGTTTTCACTGGGATGTTCCACCGGCAAATTCGACCATCAACCCAAATGTTTTGCCGAAGCCTTTCACCGCCAGCCATATGGCGCATTGGGAATTATTGCCTCTACAGAACTTGCTTATAAATTGGTCAATGAAGTGTATCACTGGGGCGTAATGGATTATCTCTGGCCCGAATTTATGCCCGATTATGAAAATGATAGGGAAACCCAAATGGCTATGCCTGCATTTGCCAGCACCTATGGAAAATATTTTCTGGAATCATCTTCCTGGCCATATAATTTTTACGAAAAGGAAGCTACCTATAATGTGTTTCACCATCATGGCGATGCCTATTCGGTGATGTACACAGAAATACCGCAGGAGTTGAGCATTCAGCATGAGCAGGAGCTCATTGCAGGAGCACGCTCTTTTCAGGTGTCGGCAGATGAAGGAGCCCTGATTTCCCTTTGTGTCAATGATGAAATTATTGGACGTGCAGCAGGTACAGGAGATTATACACCCATACAAATTGCAGCACAGGAAGCCGGAGCTGAAATGCGCATTACGGTCATCAAACAAAACCATTTTCGCTACAGTGTTTTAGTGCCTGTAACGGCTGCAAATGGCGTTTATGTAATTTGCGATACCGTTCTGGTCAATGATGCCGGAAATCCCAACATAAACGGACAGCTGGACTATGGCGAAACAGCCAAACTGAGCATCAGAATGGCGAATATTGGCAATGAATCAAGCGAAAATCTCCATCTGGAATTATCATCTACAGACGAATACATCAGTATAACAGATGCAAACGAGGACATCAATGGGCTATCCAACGGAGCTGTTCTTGATATTAGCGATGCTTTTGCAATCGATGTTGCCAACGACAGCCCTGATGGCCATAAAGCTGATTTTCAACTTATCGCCGATGATGGTAGTGCGAATTGGACCAGCCATTTTTCACTGCACATACATTCCGCGAAAACGGAATTCGCCACCTATGAGCTTGATGATGCTGCAGGAAACGAAAACCATATACTTGAAGCAGGCGAAAGGGCAAACATCATCCTGAAAGTCAGCAACCCGGGCACATCAGATGCAAGAAGTGTTGTTGGCACGATTGATATTGAATCAGAATGGCTCAGCACAGAACAAAATTCTGTTGATTTTGGCAATCTTGAAGCTGGTGATACAGCTTTAGCTGCTTTTTCTGTTTTAGCCGATGCCGCCTGTCCCACTGGCCACTTAGCCCGGATAAACCTTCAGCTGAATGCAGAAGCAGGCATTCATTCGCAAAACAGTTTCTATGTCCCAATGGGACGTTTCAATGCATTAGTTATTGATTTGGATGGCAACGCCAACTCCGCACCGGCTATTGCAGAAGCGCTGGAACAGAATGAGATAAGCTATGACAGCAGAAACAGTTTTCCGGAAGACCTCAGGCATTATGAATCTATGTTCATTTGCCTGGGAGGTTATCCCGACAACCATATCCTGACTTTTAAAGAAGGCGACCAACTCAAGGCCTTTCTGAATGCAGGCGGCAATATTTATATGGAAGGTGGAGAAACCTGGTTTTATGATGTAGCAACTTCTGTTCACCCGCTTTTTGGCATCGATGGCACAAGCGATGGTGCTGAAGATATGAGCAAACAAAACGGAATTGAAGGCAGTTTCACCGAAGGTATGTCCTTTGAATATTCCGGCGACTGCGCATGGTACGACCATATTGAAGCCATTGAGCCGGCTTTCCTGATTTTCGAAAACGAAAGCCCGGCATACAATACTGCAGTAGCGCATGATGCACAGCAATACCGGACCATTGGTGCAGCACATGAATTTGGTGGTTTGGATGAGGGTGATGAACCTTCAAGCCGCAAGGAATTAATGAAACGCTATTTGAATTTCTTTGGCATCCCGAAAGCCCTTGAAGCTGCATTCACCTCATCTGCTCAGGAAATTTGCCAGGATCAAAGCATAGAGTTCTACAGCACTTCATCCGATAATGCCGTAGCATTTGAATGGATGTTTGAAGGCGGCACACCGGAAACATCCTTTGAAAAAAATCCCGTTGTGCTTTATAAAGAACCGGGCACTTATGATGTCAGCCTGAAAGTTTCGCTAGGCACGCAATCTCAAACAATACAAATGGACGACTACATCACCATTAATGTTTGCGCTTCTGTGGATGAAATCGAAGCAAATGAACTAATACGTATATTCCCCAATCCGTCCAGCGGTATTTTTTATATTGATTGCCGCAAATTGCAGGAACAGATAAAATCCAGATTATGAACCTGCAAAATGAAATAATCTCAGAGATTAATCCAAAAGATGAACAAATATTCAAGCTGGACATGAGACGGCAGGCGGCAGGTATTTATCTGATCAAGCTCAGCAATCCGGAAGGGGAATTTGTGCGGAAGATTGTGGTGTATCAATAATATGGGTTTTAACCATACCATAAATGGCTTTGGATATTAACATATTGCGGATGCGCCATGTATTGCGCATCTGTCCACAGTTAAAAAATCCCAAACCAATGTGTATGGCAAAACCAAAATATTCAGTTTTTCAAAAAATAAATAATTGGATTGATGCCTTCAAAATCCTCCCCCATTCCCTCAAAATTCCCTAAGATTGCAGAATGAATGGAAGGCTACTCAAAGGGCTACAAATTGCTCTGCTGCTTATTTTGATTTTTGCCGTCCCGGAAATGGCGTTTGCCGTGGAGGCAGGCACGGGAAAAATATCTGGCCGTGTGCTGGACGAACGCTCGGGTGAAGGGCTGGCTTTTGCCAATGTGCTCCTTACTTCCTTGCGTGATACGACATTCGCCAGAGCCACGATTAGTGACATCCACGGTTTATATGAGCTGAGCGACATCCCCCAGGCCATACCGAATACAGGCTTCGTATATGGGCTTAAACAGTCATGTCAGAGAATTGAAGACATTCTGTTTATTTTGTATCTTTGTTGTAATGGATAATAAAATTGAAAATATCGATAAAATTGTTCAGCATTGGCTGGAATCAGCGGAAAGAAACCATAAAACTATGGTTCATTTAACTGATGCGAAAGACTATAGCTGGGCGTTATTTATGGGTCATTTAGTTATTGAAAAAATTCTTAAAGCCTTATATGTCAAAAGGCTTGAAAAACATGCCCTATTCTCTCACGATTTATTAAGGTTATCCAGTAAGATTGGATTAGAACTCACCGATGACTTTCAGGAATGGCTAGACGTAATTACAACTTTTAATCTAAATGCCCGATACGATAATTATAAACAAGACTTTTATAAACTGTGTACCAAAGAATTCACAGATTTATGGTTGGATAGAATAGAAGAAATCAGACTATGGTTAAAAAATCAATTATAGAGACAGCATCCAGGTATGTGAAGCAATTACCGGACGATTTGGATGTAAAAAAAGCCTTTCTGTTTGGATCCTGCGCCAGAGGATTAGAGAAAGAAGATAGCGATATTGATATTGCTGTAGTGATAGGCAATATGTCTGATTTTTTCTCCATTCAGATGCAGCTAATGAGGTTAAGGCGTAAAATTGATTTAAGGATTGAACCACATCCAATTGGAGAAGCTGATTTTACACATTTAAACCCCTTTGCTTCTGAAATACAAAAAACCGGTATTGAAATCGGATTAGATTAACATTGAAAGCTGGTAGCGCAAGGCATTTAATTGGGCGTCCATACAGAGGGAACTCATCGAAAAATTTGGAGACCGTTATGCCCGCTATTTATAATTGCTTATATTTGCTCTGCAACGCCCTTCCGCCATGGCTTCAGGGCGTTGCAGAGCAAGCAGCTGACACGCTTTTCTGAATACTCTCGCTTCCCAACTGAATAACCAAATCTATTACCCAAAGAATCATCCAAAATTGTTCTACCCATAAACTTTGGTACAATATGTGATTTTTTTTGGGTAGCTTCATTTCGAAGGCAAATATTACAAATTTTCATTACTTAAAATAGATTTAACATTAGCATCGCGAACAAACTCATCAATATCAATCCCATAAAGGCAGAAAACTCCAAAAGAATTATGACCAAAGTAGTATTCACACCTCTGACAATGCTTATATAAATCTGCCTTATACCTATTAATTAATTTACAAAAATAGTTTTCATTTCTACAGGAAACCTGTTTAACAGGATATCCTCCTCGTGTTATCCATTCACGCAAATTTATTTTTGAAAGCACATACTTTTCGAACTTATAAATTTTCGAATTATATACCCACTTCCTATTTTCTTGATGATCTACAACTTGACTAATTATCAAATCCTTATTTTTAAACAAATCAAATTCATTCAAATTTATCTCAATTGTTGCTATACCAAGATCAATAATTTTATCTCTTTTTGCTGCACTCACCTCATTCGTTACGCAAATCTCAATCATTAATTCTTTGTTTTGTACTTTACAAATGACATCTGGGATAACATCACCTAACCTTGTTTCAAGCTTAACATCATCTATCCTAACAATCCTACTATTATAAATGGTTTTAGTCAAAAAGTTAACTGCTGGCAGCCTTATCTCCCCCCTTTTAAGTAGAATTTCTTTCGCCAATTTATGCAATACAGTTTCATGACGATATTCACAATCTGCTACAATACTTTTGTGTTTAAAATGATATACTCTTTCCACACCCTTATGTGCTACTAGCTGACAACCGCAAACCGGGCAAATACAATTACATCCTAATCCAGATTTTACTTCAGAAACATGCTTAAGTTGACCATTTTGAATTCCAAATGGGATCTTTTCTTTCATAGCAGTAAAATTAGTAATTAATATAATATGCGTTGTACATTTCCCAAAAATCAGTATAAAGTTACTTCTTATTTCAGAATGAGCTGGTAAATATAATTTCAAATCCCCTACAATACTTTATTAGTCATTCAAGTAAACTCTATAATAAATGAAATTATAACAAATAAAATCAATATCCCTCATTCAATCCGCCCCCATTCCCTCAAAATTCCCTAAGATTGCAGAATGAATGGAAGGATACTCAAAGGGCTACAAATTGCTCTGCTGCTTATTTTGATTTTTGCCGGCTCGGAAATGGCGTTTGCCGTGGAAGCAGGTACAGGAAAGCTCTCTGGCCGTGTGCTGGACGAACGCTCGGGTGAAGGGCTGGCTTTTGCCAATGTACTCATCACTTCCTTGCGTGATACGACATTCGCCAGAGCCACGATTAGTGACATCCACGGTTTATATGAGCTGAGCGACATCCCGCCAGGGCCATACCGAATACAGGCTTCGTATATGGGCTACAACAGTTACGAAAGCGCAATTGAGCTGAGCGCGCGCAAAATGACCGTGGATGTGCGCTTAAGTCGGAAAAGCTTTCAGGCAACGGGTGTTGAAATTACCGCCGAGCGCCAGGTGCAGGAACAGAGCCTGGAAAAAACCACGGTCAATATTGCAAAAAACAGCACCCTGACCGGTGGCAATGCCATAGATGTAATGCAAAGCCTGCCATCGGTGGATATTGATGTGAACGGCGCCATCAGTTATCGCGGCAGCCAGCGCGTAACCCTTTTGCTCAACGGAAAACGCTCCGAACTGGTGAAATCACTGGATCAGATTCCGGCCGGACAAATCGAACGCATCGAAATCATTAATAATCCTTCGGCCAAATACGAAGCCGATGGCATGTCGGGCATTATCAACATCATCCTTAAAAAGGGCAGCAAAAACCGGCAAAAAACCCGTGTTTCGCTTTATGGTGGCCTGCCGGAAAATTTTGGCGGCAACCTGGGCTATAGCGGCTTTACGGAAAAAGGCAATTTTTATGTAAATGGCGGCTATGCGCACAAAACGCGCTTTCAGACCAAAGAACATATGCGCATCAATGAAGCGGTCGAAACGCCCGATTATTACCAATACGACCGCCAGGACGAAACCCTCAACAACCTGATGCTGAGCAGTGGATTTGACTATTCCCTCGGCAAAAGGCAACAGATTGCTTTTGATGTCAGCGGATCGAAAAAATTCAATACAGCCGACCGCAGCATCAATTATAAAACACTGGAAAAGAGCGGCGACTGCTCTTATGACGCCATAAAAGAAATCGGCATTGACCTGGACAATTATTCATTGGACGGCGCTTTGGACTACCGATATCGCTTTGCGCGAAAAGGCCAGAATATACAGGCTTCGGCACATTATAACTATTTCGACCAATCGCATAAAATGGCGCATGAAATCTATCCGAAATCTGCACCCACAGAGCGCGCTTTTCAGAATACCAATTCGGAGCAGCTCAATAAAATCGGTGACCTATCGGTGGATTATGTGCATCCATTTAGCGACAGCCTGAGACTGGAAAGCGGTTACCGCTACAGCCAGCGCGATTTGCGCAATGATTTCAGTTCGGAAAGCTATGATGCAGAGCGGCAGGAATGGAAAAGCGATACAGCGCTGAACAATGTATTTCATTATGTACAACAAATTCATGCGGCTTATGCTGAGATCAACTGGAAGCTAAAAATCTTAGAGCTGCGTTTTGGTTTGCGGGCCGAATATACTACCAACGAACTGCTCAGCAAGCCCAAAGACGACTATCTCGATCTCTTTCCTTCGCTACAGCTTTCGCGGAAAATGAGCGAACATCTCCGCTTGTTTTTGAGTTTCAACCGTCGCATCAACCGTCCGGTTTTGAAAATGATCAATCCTTACACCAACGAATATGCCGACATTTTGAATATGCACATCGGCAATCCCGACCTGAAGCCGGAGTATGTCAACAGCGCAGAAGCCGGTGCGCAATTCTTTTCGGAAGCAATTTCGGGCAGCGTTTCGGTTTATTACCGCAATATTGACCAGGCTATCAGCCGCGTGAAATCTGCTTCGAACGACAGCGCTTTGCTGGTCACTTTTATGAACCTCGACAAGGCTCAATTGCTTGGCACAGAGCTTTCGCTGAACATCCGCCCCACAAAATGGTGGCAAATGGGCGCCAATGCTAATATATTCCACACGAATTTAAAAGGCGCTTATGATCCCAATTTGATCGACCGCTCCCACACCGCCTGGACCGGGAATGTGAGCAATAGTTTCAAACTGCCCTGGAAAATGAGCATGCAGTTCACATTTTATTACCGCTCCGAGCTGCCCGATGTTATGGGCACCTATATTGATCGCTGGTATGCCGATTTTGCCCTCAATAAAAAAATCCTGAAAGACAAAGGCCAGCTGATTTTCAAGATTTCGGATGTTTTTGACACATGGCGGTACGGGCTTGATTTAACGGGCACTGCAGAAAGTGGATATGTGTATCACCAAAGCAACCGCAGGAAAAATGAATCGCAGTATTTCATTTTGAGCTTTGTGTATAATATTGCCGGAAAGGAGAAAAAGGAGAAAAAGAGTGATTATTTTCTGGAGGGATTTGCTAAGTAAATTTTACCGCAAAGGCGCTGAGGAGCGAACTGTCGCAGGATATTTTTTTCTCGCAAAGGCGCAAAGGCGCTAAGGGGGCAGGCAGCGATTGGATAGATTTTGGTGAAAATTTTGATACTTCAAGATTAGATGAGGAACAGCTTTGAAGGCATTTATACAAATCAACCAAAAGATAAACAAACAACAATTTATCCCTAATTTTGCTGAGGATTTTCAAAATCAGGCTGAATTTTGCTAATAAATTTGCAAAATTTGGCTTAAATTTGCAAAAACCATAATTTATGATTGTACGGGAAATAGAAAAATCACTAATAAATGAGCTCGAAAACCCAGAGATAGTGATTTTGTTTGGAGCCAGGCAAGTAGGTAAAACTACATTAATCAAGATGCTAAAAGGCAAAACAGAAAATACACTATTGCTGAACTGTGAGCTTCCATCAGTTTCATCAGTTTTAAGCTCAAAAAATATAGCAGCTATTAAGATGCTATTTTCTTCTTATAAAATTATTGCTTTGGATGAAGCGCAGAGCATACCGGAAATTGGCCAGATCCTTAAAATTATATATGATGAGATGCCGGAATACAAAATCCTGGCTACAGGATCGAGTAGTTTTAATTTGGCACAACAAACCGGCGAACCATTAACAGGCAGAAACATCAAATACAAACTGTTTCCATTTAGTCTCACTGAATTACAACAGCAAAACGATTACCTCTGGATTATCAATAACCTGGAGCATCTACTGATATTTGGCTTCTATCCGGGCATTGTTTCAAGACCAGCTGAAGAACGGGAAAAACTTTTGCGTTCTTTAAGCTCAGATTATTTATTCAAAGATATTCTTGCCCTGCATTCGATAAAGAATTCACTATTACTGCGCAAACTACTGAAAGCACTTGCACTACAGATAGGTTCTCAGGTATCCAATAACGAATTATCAAATATGCTCGGAATAAACCGCTATACGCTCGAACAGTATTTGGATATCCTAGAGCAAAGCTTCATTATCTTTCATTTGGATGCTTATAGCTCCAATATGCGCAATGAAATTAAGAAAAGCAAAAAATACTACTTCTATGACAATGGAATATTGAATGCTATTATCGAAGATTTTCGTTTTCCAGAGAACAGAAAAGACAGTGGGGCAATTTGGGAAAACTTTTGTGTATCAGAACGTTTAAAACAAAGTCATAACAAAGGCTTAAACAGTAAATTGTTTTTCTGGCGTACTTATGATGGAGCGGAAATTGATCTCCTGGAACAGAATGGAACAGAACTGAAAGCTTTTGAATTCAAATGGTCAAAAAAAATCAACAAAAAACTCCCTCCTTCCTTTGTAAAAAAATATAAAATAGAGGAATGTACTGTAATTACAAGAGATAATCTTCATGTGCTCCTTTAAGCCTGGATTTATAAAGGGTGTTTTTAGTTTGCGCATCTTCATCTGAATATTTCTCTTGAGATAAATTTACGAATTGCATACTGAATAATCATACAAATTTTATAAGCTATAAGTGATAAAATGTGATAAAACCCTAATTTCATTCTGCACAGTTTATAAAATGCCTGTCAAAATTCCAGGCTCATTTGCGCGCTTACTCCTGATTTTTGGCAGATGGTTTCCAGCGGACAATCAGAACAAAGCGGATTTTTGCGACAAAAAGCTTTTGCGTGTTCCACGATCAAGCCGTGATATGCATCATAAGTTGGAACATCGGTGGGAATCGCTCTTTCGATCATGGCCTGAAAGGCTTCATAATGTTTGGGCACCTCAATGCCAACGCGGCCAAAGATTCTGCGCGCATAAGCATCAATTACAAAGGAGGTTTTACGCAAAGCATAAAGCAGGACTGCATCAGCGGTCTCCTTTCCCACTCCATGCACGCTTAGCAATTCTTCCCGAAGATCAGGCAACGTCTTGTTTGCCAGTGCATCTATCGAAAATCCATATTGCTCTATCCAGGAACATAAAGCCTTGAGTTTCGCCGCTTTTTGGTTTTGAAAACCTGCCGGACGGATCAATGCCGCCAGTTCTTCTGTGGATAGTCCAAGTATTTTTTGCGGACTACATTCTGCGCCCAATGCCTTAAGCGCTTGATCCACATTATTCCAGTTGGTATTTTGCACCAAAATGGCTCCAAGCATAATATCAAAAGGTTTTTCCGATGGCCACCATGATCTGTGTCCGCCCCAAACCGGCTTCGAAATATCACCAAAATGCTTTTTAAGCTTGTCGAAAATCAGGTTTATTCTTTCAAAATGAATCAGATATTGTTTCATTTCCATGCCCAAAGCATATCCTGTAAGGCTTTTATTGCTGCCAATTACACGGTGGCAAGGAATGATAATAGGAATAGGATTACGGTTATTTGCAAGTCCTACAGCGCGTGAAGCTTTTGGGTTTCCGCAGATTTCGGCTACCTCTTTATACGAACGCGTTTCGCCATACGGTATTTGCAAAAGCGCATTCCAAACCTTTATCTGAAATTCAGTACCCTGAGGATTGATTTTAAGATCAAATGAAGCCCTCTTCCCATCGAAATATTCGGCAAGTTGTTTTTTCGCTTCAGAAATATATTCAAATGAATCCAGCCCCTCCAAAGCCGGAAGCTCCGAAACAGTTGATGCAGGAATGCTCAATTCGGTAATCCCTTTATCATTGGCCTTGATGAGAAAATCCAATCCATTAATCGAAAAACGGCTGTATTTTTCGGGGGCAGTCATCCGGCAAAGATAAGGAAGATCATAAGCAAAAAATCCCCAATCATTTTACAGTGCAGAACACTCTGATTAATTTTTACTCCCAGATATTTAAAAAGCCAGATCAAACATGGTTTTTCCTATATTTGCATCGATTTAGTACCATCTGAATCCATTATTTCAATTTCAAACATCAAGTAAAAATGAAAAGATTCATCATTTTTTCTATCATTGTCCTGACCCTTGCATCCTGTTCAGGTCCTATTCAAAAAGAAAGCGATAAGCAACAAACTGAAGCCACAGAACTTTCACCCTTAGCTCAGGATGTAAAATCTGAGACAAAGCGCTCCTGGGATGCATATAAAAAATACGCCTGGGGACATGATGTACTTGCTCCTTTATCCAAATCGTTCAAAGACTGGTACAAAGAACCACTGTACATCTCCCCGATTGACGCCTACAGCACTTTATATGTCATGGGCATGAAGGATGAAGCTGCAAAAATAGAGCGATATGTTGTGGATTCACTGGATTTTGACAAAGATTTAGATGCCAAAATATTTGAAGTGAACATCCGCATCCTGGGTGGATTGTTATCCATGTATGAACTATCTCAAAATCCGGCAGTTTTGGCCAAAGCCAAAGATTTTGCCGACCGGATGATGCCAGCATTCGACACGAAAACCGGTATCCCAAAATACTGGGTCAACCTGAAAACCGGTCTTGCACGTGGCGATACTGTAAATGTTGCCGAAGCAGCATCTTACACCTTTGAAATGGGCATCCTGAGCTATTATACACAGGATCCAAAATACTATCAGGCTGGCAAAAAAGCCACCAAAGCCATTTTCGACCGTCGATCCGAAATCGGTTTAATTGGCGATGTTATTGATGTGGAAAGCGGTGCATGGGTTTCCAAACACAGCCATATTTGCGCCGGAGTTGACTCCTATTACGAATACCTCTTTAAAAGCTATCTGCTTTTTGGCGATGAAGAGCTTGGAGCTATGTGGAAAGAAAGCATTGGCCTTATCAACAAATATATGGCAGAAACTTACGACAACAAGCTCTGGTATGGACGCGTAGATATGAAAACAGGAAAGCATGTCAGTTCCGTTATCACGCTTTACGATGCATTTTTTCCAGCAATTCTTAGCCTTTCCGGTGATACAGAACGCGCCAAAGAGCTACAAAACAGCTGGGACTGGCTATGGAATAAATACGGTTTGGAGCCCATGGTTTACGATTATAAGAGCGGCAATCCGAATTATCCGGTTTACGACCTGAACCCGGAAATCATCGAATCGGCATATTATCTTTTTAACACCACCAGCGACAGCCTCTACCATAGAATGAATGAACAATATTGGTCCGATATCAAGAAATACTGCAAAACTGAAGTGGCTTTCACTTCTGTGGAGAATGTTGAAACCATGGAAAAGCGCGATTATATGCCCACATTCTTTTTTGCAGAAACCCTGAAATATTTCTATTTAACTTTTTCCAGTGGAACAAACGGATACGATTTTGAGGAAATCATCTTCAACACCGAAGCACATCCTTTCCGCAAAAACAATTTTGACAAAGAAAAAGCCCAAAAATTCCTGGGCTTCAAAAAATAATATATTCCCTCACCAACAGAATATGCAGGCAGGCCAGCTGGTTTGCCTGTTTTTTTTGAAGTAAAATCAAACGAAACAGCCCGATTTTGACAAGAAAATTCCAAATCACTTAAAAACTCATCCGAATAAACCAGGCATTCTGTTGATAGAATAAGCTGATTCGTAGATTCATTTTGCACGAAGCTGAAAGCCAATATAGTTTTGCATTGAACAAAAAATCAAATCTAACGGCTATGAAAAATTCAATTGTTTCAACAAAAAGAATGATGCTTTTACTCGCTATCTCTCTGTTCAGCACAGCAGTGCTTTTCAGTTCTTGCAGCGATGATGAGGAAGAAAACGATATAAACGAGCCAGCCAGCACGGAAAACCCTGAAGTAAACAACTACTTGATGGTAGCCTCAGGACAGGTCAACACTTATGACCTTGATGGCAATTTGCTCACAAACGTAAACACTGGCGACGCACTCTATGGACAGGATGCCAATTATCTTAAAGGAGAAGCCATGAGCTATCAGGACAATGGAGACGGCACTATCACCGACCTGAAAACCGGGCTAGTGTGGCAGCAAGTGCCTGCTTCTGAGGATTTTTCCTGGGCCGATGCCAAAGAATACTGTGAAAATCTTGAACTTGGAGGCTATACTGATTGGAGGATGCCCAGCTGCAAGGAGTTATATTCCATTAGCGATTTCGGTTTGGGATGGCCATATCTGAACACCAATTATTTCAGTTTGGCCAGTGGTCAGGTAACCAAAGACGAACAATTCTGGGCCAGCGATTATTATGTGGGCATTACCGTAGAAGGTGGTGAATCAGGTGCTGCTTTTGGTATAAACCATGTAACCGGTCATATCAAAGCATATTCTGCCAATGCCATGGGACCTGTTGGGGGCAAATACGTCCGTGCCGTGCGCGGTGATGATTATGGCATCAATGAATATACCGATAACGGGGACGGCACCATCACCGATAATGCCACCGGTCTGATGTGGATGCAGGACGACAATGGCGAAGGACTGGATTGGGCTGTAGCACTGCAATATGCTGAAAACAGCGAGTTTGGTGGTTATACAGACTGGAGGCTGCCCAATGTAAAAGAATTGCAAGGAATTGTGGATTATGGATATTCGCCCAGTGCTACCGATGCATCGAAAGTGGGACCGGCCATTAACCCTTTGTTTAGCTGTACGCCAATTATCAATGAGGCAGGAAACGATGACTATCCTTACTATTGGACATCTACATCAGCCAATTTCACCAGCGGAGAGCCTTATTATTACGCATGGTATGTTGCTTTTGGCATGGCAGTAAACGGAGAAGGCCTTGATTTCCATGGTGCGGGCGGCGTTCGTTTCGACACCAAATACGAAGGTGGACCATTGGGCGAAGGCGGCGAACGCTATTATAATTATATACGCCTGGTGCGTGATGCTGATTAAATCAAACCTATAACCCAATGTCACAAATAAAACGGGGCAGTATTAAAAAACAGGTTCTGACCAAACCTGATCGTAAGCCCCCGTTTTTAATACAAATACTAATGAAATAATGTTTTAATCACATAAAAATCAATAAATATGAAAAACCTCTTTATTGTAATCAGCCTCGTAATACTTTTTCATGCGAAAGCTTTTAACCAGGATTTTTACGACATCAACACCATCAACACCATTGAAATCACTTTTGAGGAATCAAACTGGGACTACATCCTGGATCAGCTTTATGCTGCAGGAGATGAAGAACGTTTGGTAGGCTCAGTAGCAATCAACGGCATTACATACGATAGTGTTGGAGTACGCTACAAGGGCAACAGCACATATCAGCCTAATCAGCTTAAAAATCCTTTGAACATCAAACTAGACCATATTATTGACGACCAAACCATCGATGGATATGGCACTTTAAAATTGGCCAACGTTTACAAAGACCCGAGTTTTGTACGCGAAGTTTTGGGATACGAAATAGCCCGGAAATATTTTCCGGCAAGCCAATCTAATTATGCCAATGTTTATATCAATGGCACACATATGGGTTTATATACCAATGATCAAAGCGTTGATAAGTTTTTTACGCAAAACGCATTTGGCAGCGACGAAAATACGCGTGCAAAGGGTGAAATAACCACCAACGGCCCTCCAACTGGCGGCGTTTGGCAATACTTCGGCCAGGATTCCAGCGATTACTACAGCTACTACGACATGAAATCGGATTATGGATGGCAGGAACTCATCAATTTCCTCGATACTTTAAACAACCACAATGATTATGTAGATCAGGTTTTAAATATTGACCGCCATTTATGGTTCCTGGCGTTTTCAAACCTGTTGGTCAACCTTGATGGCCCCATCAATAATCCACAGAATTACTATTTATACAAAGATGATAACGGCAGGTTTAATCCGGTTCCGTGGGATTTGAATGAAAGTTTTGGCGTTTTTGCCAGTCATCAAACACTGGGAAACCTGAATATTAACGGACTGCAAACACTCAGCCCCTTTGCCAACATCAATGAGAGCAATTTCCCTGTCATCAGTAAGATTCTAAGTAATGATACCTACCGTAAAATTTATGTTGCACATATGAAAACCATTATTGACGAAAACTTTACCGATAATCAGTACCTTGACCGCGCACTGGAAATTCAGGATATCATTGCCAGCGACGTTCAGGCCGATCAAAATAAGTTTTACACTTATAGCAATTTCACGGACAACCTTTACAATACGGTTGGCGGCGGCCCGATGGGCGGAGTAATTGGCATCAGCCAACTGATGGATACGCGTGTTTCCTACATTGAAAACCTAACGGATTTTCAATATACGCAGCCACAAATATCCGATGTAAACCATAGCCCTGAGCAGCCGCAGGCCGGAAATGAAATTATTTTCCTGGCTGAGGTTTCTGATGGCGATAATGTTATGTTGGCATACAGGACATCAACTTATGGGATTTTTGAAAAAACCGAAATGTTTGATGACGGGCAACACCATGACGCATCAGCAAATGATGGCCTGTACGGTGTCAGTTTGCAGGCAGGAAGCACAGATATCGAATATTATATCTATGCAGAAAACGAAAATGCTGCTGCCTTTTCTCCGGTCCGGGCTGAATACGAGTTCTACGAAATAAAAATTAGCGGAGCTCTGGTTATCAACGAATTTATGGCGGATAATGAAAGCACTGTAACGGATCAGGATGGTAATTATGACGATTGGATTGAATTTTATAATAAAAGCGATGAGGCCATAAACCTGAACGGCTATTTTCTTTCTGATGATGCGGCAGAACCCGATCAATGGACTTTCCCCGACACTTCCATTGCTGCAGGCGGCTACCTGATCGTTTGGGCCGATAAAGATGAAGATCAGCAAGGATTACACGCCAGTTTCAAATTATCGGCCGATGGAGAGCAGATCATTCTTTCTGACGCCAACCTTACTACTATTGATGAAATTAGCTTTGGCCTGCAAAAAGCGGACACAAGTATGGGGCGCTTTCCAAATGGAAATGGCGATTTTATTGAGATGCTGCCCACATTTGAAGCCGTTAATGTCAATTACCTAACGGTGATCGATGATACTGATGCCGAATCGGTTTCTACATCTTTAAATTCAAACTATCCGAATCCATTCCGGCAACAAACCACCATCAGTTTCTCATTGGCTGAGGCAGATGAAATCACTTTATCCATTTATAATCAAAATGGTATGTTGATTGAAACAATATTATCAGGACAAATGCCTGCCGGAGAACATCTCCTTGACTGGGAAGCAGGATACCGTCCGAAAGGATTGTATATATGCATTTTACACACATCGAAAGAAAGCCTGATGAATAAAATGATTATTCAGTAAAATAAAATACCCACTAAAAATTTGAGGAATTCATAGAAAACAACTTTCCCAAGGTATTGATACTTTGGGAAAGTTTGCTTTTGCCCCGTTTTTTATTCAGGGCAAACGCATCATAAATATTATACCATTCTTTGACAATCCTATTCCTATGCATTTCAAATTCATTGGTAATAAAGTTGTTAGCTGTCTAAATCTATTTCAGCTTCAATCCCAAAGGGATTGCATATCTATAAAAGGAAATGTTAATTAAAGGTTCGACCCCGGACGGGGTCGTATGTGGCGTTCTGTGGTAACTCTTTATACATATTTGACCGCTCTGCGGTCTAAGCCGATTTATCTTTTTGCGGCATTTTCAGGCTGTTGAGGGTTCTTGTTAAACTTATAACCTCTCTGGTTTTCGCAAATGAAGCAATTTGCTGCTTTGTGCTTTAGACAGAAAAACTGTTATATATCAATCTGACACAAGACGTAAGTTTTTTTTCAAACGCAACAAATATCCAGCCTGACAAATATAGCTTGATCAAGATGCGTTTGCCCCGTTTTTTATTCTTCCCAATCAAACTCTATCTCCAACTGACCCGGATACTGCCGGCTTTCTGTATGGAAATTTGACATGCTGGCTCCCAAAAGTCGGATACCGTTCAGGGCAATATCATCCAAAGGCAACATTTCTTCCAGTTGCAGCATCATTTCTTCTTTGGAATATGCGCTCAGGCAGGTATGCGAACGTGTGATGGTACTGAAATCAGAATAGCGCAGCTTCAATGTCAATGTCTTCCCGATCATTTTGTTTCTGAGGCAGCGCTGCCACATAATCTCCGCTACTTCCTGAAGTTTTGTTTTCACCTCTTCGATATCGTAAATATCGTTTTCATAAGTCCTTTCCGCGCCCACCGATTTTCTTTCACGCGATGAAACAACAGGGCGATTGTCGATCCCCCGCACGGCATCAAAGAAATACTTTCCTGCTTTTCCAAAACGCATCATCATCTCCTGACGCTTGAGCTTTTTCAGGTCGCGCCCTTTATAAATCCCCATTTTATGCATACGCTCTTTGGTTTTTTCACCTACGCCAAAGAACAAGCCAACATCCAGGTTTTCCAGGAAACTTTCAGCCTCCTCCGGTTTAATCAGGTAAAAACCATCGGGTTTATCCATATCCGATGCAATTTTTGCCAAAAATTTATTATAGGAAACACCGGCAGAAGCAATCAGGTTTTCTTTCTCCAATATTTTACGTTTTATCGCCTTTGCAATAAGTGATGCTGATTCCGGCCCTTTCTTTGGATGCGTAACATCCAGAAAAGCTTCATCCAGCGAAAGCGGTTCGACCAGATCGGTATATTCATAAAAAATATCACGAATACTGTTGGATATCCGGCGATACACTTCAAAGCGATGCGGCGTGATGATCAAATGCGGGCATCTTTTCAATGCTACCGCCATAGGCATAGCTGAATAAACCCCAAATTTGCGGGCCTCATAGCTGGCAGCAGCAACAACCGAGCGCGGCCCATTATGGCCAACTACCAGCGCTTTGCCCCGATAATCAGGAAAATCCCTTTGCTCGACGGAAGCAAAGAAAGAGTCCATGTCGATGTGAATAATTTTCCTCATTTAAGTCAGGCCAGAATCGCAATTCGCGAAAAAACGCCAATTTAGAAAGAATATTCTATGGAGTTGGTCAAAATATTGTTTTCTATGGAATTTCACGCAAGGAATCCGGTTGGCATTTCAAACACAATGATTACGCACAAAAGCCTGGGCAGAGTTTTATAATTTATTTACAGCGAGGAGGAAGTTATAGCCCAATTCAGCAATAGTATAGAGAAAACGGTTATTGACACGCTCCCATCGTCCGTAATTCACTAAATCCCCTCCGAATTTCATTTTAAAATCGCGCACGCCATAAGCGCGATCGGGACGTCCAACACCCATAAAATCAAATATTGGGATGTTGTTCTGCCGGCCGTAATCTATTGCTGCCCAGGTAGCCAAAACACTAGGATAAATTCCTTTAGTGCTATATTCACGATCCAGGCCGCAAACATACCATTCATAAATGGCGCGTCCTTTGGAAACCGGGCTCAGAATACCCCCAATTATTTTATTTTCAAAACGAATTAAACGGATGACACCGGCCTTATTTTCACCCTCACGATAAAAATTCAGGAATAAATCCATGCGCGGCAAGGGTTTTTTCACCCTGTTTTGATACAGATCCTGCAAAATGGCATAAAAGTCATGGATTTGCTGCTCATTTTCAGGAGCAATGACCTCTGCCCCATTTTGCAAACTTTTCCTGATCTGCCTGCGTTTTGAACTGCTCATCTGAGCAAATATCTGTTGCTCACTGACCGACGGAGTGAGCAGGTTTAGCCTTTCTTCAAAGTGAAAACGGTTATTTTCAAATACGTTCTTGTATCTGCTTAAATCCCGGAAATTCCTGAATTGTATAAAAATACTTTTATTGCGAACCTGCCTGATAAGTGCTTTTAGAATGACATCCGTGAGCAATTCTTTATTTGCAGCATCAGGATCAATTACCGGACCGCCGTAAGCCAAGGTACGCTTGCTGAAATAACCTTTCAAGCCTTTTGATTCCTGAATACTTACGCTATGCAGGACGGCCAGAAGCTTTTCGTTAGAGTACACAGCTGTTATGTGCGGTTTAAAAAAGCGTGTTTTTTCAAATACCTGATACATCTCCGGAGACTGAAAAACGACCGGATAGCGCACTTTTTCGAGCAGCTTTTTCCAGTCATCAACAGAAATATCCTCTATTCGTTTCTTTATCGTATAATCAGGCATAGCAAAGAAAGCAGATCAAATGGTTTAGAAACCAATGTTAAATCCGGCAGACATTGTAAACTGGTCGCCATGGAAATACGCTGGCGTATATTTATCTAAATAATACTGTGCCGGCTTGTCGTCAACATCAAATCCCTGAATATCGCTTTTGATCAACTCAGCAAATATTGTTGTGTTATTGAATATTTCGTAACGTGCTTTAAAGGAGATAGTTGTGTTTTCCCAAGTGATATCCTTCAGCACAGGGTTTTTATCCACATCTTTACCTTCATAATAATAATCGTTTCCATGCCGTGCTTTAAAGAAAGCAGCTTGCACCCATAGGCCCCGCATGGGTTTATAATCTACAGCAAAATAAATTTCATCGGAATTTCCTCTTAAATAATGCCCCAGGTTATAGTCGTTGCTGGTGAATGTTGTGGTGGATATCCTGTGCGCATAAGTCAAAGGATTGGTACGTGTATATTCGGCAGTAAGTGCAAGGTTCCGCACCGGCCAGCCACTAAGGCGTGCGCCTCCTTTTCCGCTGATAAAATTATGTTCATCAGATTTGGAAATTCGGCTCACCTTCAATTCATCAATAAACACAGATGCATATAAATGGAGGTATTTAATATTGCGGCTGCTGATGTCCAAAAACATCTGGGAATTTTGGCCGTTCTCTCCGCCCGAATTTGTATTATTCAAAGTATGATCGACTGATTTATAGAAAAATACCGGAATCAAATAGGCGGGATGGATATTATCGGCACTGTAAATCACGGAATTTCCAATCGAGATATTCAAATTTTTGAAAGGAGTTATGGTCAGCATATTGGCTGCGATATACTTATTAAAATAAATCGAGCGATAAACCGATTTATCCCAATAAGAACGTGCGCTGTCCACAACATTGGACACCAGCCATCCGTGAATGTAATTAAAATCCAGCCATTCAACAGGTTTCACATGCAGTTTGATGTGTGCGAAAGAAGGCGTGCGACCTGAGAGGATATTACTACCGTGATAATTGCTTCCCCACTGGAAATGATCTTTGATAAGCCCAAATTCGCCCCAATCCCAGGAATAAACAACACCGCCGCGCATTTCGGAATAATCGATTCCGCCTTCAGGATTTCCTTTTACCGGCACACCGTATCTTTGGTTGAAATATTCCGGTGCAATCAGACGGTCTTTTTCGTGATTATCGCGCAAACTGGCATAAGCCGACCAATTATCGCCAATATAGGTAAACAATTCAGCGCCCCACCAGCGGTGCATATTGGAACCATTATCGTTGTTCCAAATCTGAGCGCCAATAATTGGCTGCACCTGCATACGGAAAAGATCATCTTCCCAGCTTAAAGCCAGCGGGTTGAGATTTGTTGCAAGCTCAGTCTGTTTTTTAAAAAGATCAAATTTATTGTCGAGCGAGACTTTTCTTTCCAAACGATAGTCTTCGAGAAAAAAGATCAGGTCTTTTTGTTGCCTCGGGCTTAATTGCTCCTGTTTTTCCTGTGCCTCGAGGAGCTTATCTGCAATAAACATACGGCTGTATGGCTTTACAGCAGAATTAATGCTGATGACCTGTTCATTGGCCAGTTCATCAAGAAAATCGTATATGGCAGCATTGGTAACATGTTCATAAACAGTTTGCCCATATGCAAATGGTGCAATAAGGACAAAAAGGATAAAAATCTTTAACTGTTTCATTTATTGCGTTTTAGTTTTATTGTTCCAGAAAGTGCATCCGCAAAAAGCAGTCTCTTAACTTTCAAAGGCAGCAAATTTAATCTTTTTATTCACAACTGATTGTAATGCGAAAACAAATCCCCTGACTTGAGACCGCGCAGTTTTAAGGCGTTGTACTCGAAACCGGGAGCACTTTTCCATTAAAAAATTTTCTTCCGGTGATGCAGAAATCAGCGATCCACTGTCCCATTTCGATTGCATTGAGCGGAGGTTCGTATCCGGGAAAAGCCTCTTGAAGCATTTCGGTCTTAACTGAGCCCAATGCCAGGGCATTTACACTTATTTTACGTTCTTTCAACTCTTCCGCCAATGCTTCAGTCAGTATGCTCAAAGCCCCTTTGCTGCTACTGTATGCCGCCAGGCCCGGAAATTTCACACTGCCCTGCACGCCGCCCATACTGCTGATATTTACGATATGCGCATCTTTTTGCATCATGGGTAAAAAACCCTGAATCAAAAAATAAGGCGCCTTGATGTTTACAGCAAACATTCGGTCGAATTCCGCTTCCGTACTGTTTTCAAATGCTGCTGCCTTGAGATATCCGGCATTATTGATGAGAACATCAACCTTAAGACCCAACTGCGCCAAATGCTTGAGCAACTTCTTACGGGGTTCGGATTGAGCGATATCGGCTGCCACAGGAATAAACTCCGATGTTTTATCTCCAGCATCGCGTTCCAGCTCATTTTGCAATGATTTCAGTGCTGTTTTATTGCGCGATATACCAATGATTTTCATTCCATCCATGGCAAAAAAAGCTTTTACCATTTCACGTCCGATTCCTCGGCTGCAGCCGCTTATGATGATTGTTTTCATTTTACAAATAGTCTGATTTATTCTGTTCTAATTGTATAAATGGCGCAACGGCGCGGTGATAGATCCCGTGCACCCAGGCAATTGCCATACCGTAATTCGTTACCGGAATTCCGGCATCCACAGCAGGTTTCAGGCGGTTCATTACTTGTTTTTTTGTCAAAACACAGCCGCCACATTGAATCACAATTGCATAATCATGAATATCGCGGGGCAGCTTATTCAATCCGCTGACCACATCAAATTCCAGCTTTTTACCCGAATAATTGCTAAGCCAGCGCGGAATTTTCACCCTTCCGATATCGTCACAGCTCACATGATGCGTGCAGGATTCCAAAATCAAAACACGATCACCATCTTTCAGCTCCGCCAGCTTTGGTGTTCCTTTGATGTAATTTTGGAAATCGCCTTTATGCCTGGCCAGAATGATACTGAAACTGGTCAGGGGAATTTCCGGCGGAACAGACGCATCGGCTTTCAGGAAAACCTGACTATCCGTGACAACCAGTTTTGGCCTGGGCTGCATCTTTCGGATATATTCGTCCACTTCCCGTTCCTTAATGACCACGGCAGTACTGTCGTTATCCAGCACATCTCGAATCAATTGCACCTGCGGCAAAATCAGGCGGCCTTCGGGAGCTTCAATATCAATGGGCGTAATCAGCAATACCGTATCTCCATAGGAAAGCAAATCGCCAATCAAGCTGTTGCTTTTGTAGGCCGATTCCGGGATGGCTTTACGAAGATGGTCAATCAGCTGTTCATGATTATGCTGTGTCAAGCCTGAATAATCCAACAGCTCCGATTTGAACTCCTTTTTGATTTTATTCACAAAACTTTCATCAAGTTGCTGCAGATCACACTTATTATGCACAATCACAAAGGGCACGGCAAAATCCTTAAATTTTTCTGCCAGCATCCGCTCCGGTGCACCAAAAGTATTGTTGGTAATTACAAGCACCGCCAGATCAATGGTTTTGAGTGCCTGAATGGATTTCTCAATCCGTTTTTTGCCCAGTTCGCCTTCATCATCAATTCCGGCAGTATCAATCAGGATTACGGGACCAATTCCTCCAATTTCCATTGATTTCTTAACAGGATCAGTTGTTGTTCCTGCAAAATCAGAAACAATAGCAATTTCCTGTCCGGCCAAAGCATTGATCAGAGAGGATTTTCCATTGTTTCTTCTGCCGAATATACCGATATGTGGTTTTGCGTCTTTTCCTTTCATAAGTTTTCTTTAAACAATATCGCCAAGTGAAAAACCCGTTTTCAGCAGATTTTCTGCTTTCAGGATTTCTTCCAGTTTTTCCGCTTCGATCATCTGCAGTGCCTGATTAGCCTCCTGAATGCTGCATTGGTTTTCTTTGATATATTTTGCCAGTTCAGCCGCTTTGTGATACCCTACATACGGGCTCAAAGCTGTAGCCAAAACCGGCGATTTCATTACGATTTCATGGCTTTGCCCTCCGGCAACTTCCATACCTTCTATTAGATTTGTTTTCAGCGTTTTGGCAGCGGCTATCATCAGTTTCATACTGGAAATCATGGCATGGCCAATCATGGGGAGATAAGCATTGAGTTCGAGGCAGCCCTGGGCTGAAAGCCGCGTTACCAGTCCGTCGTTGGAATAAACCTGATGTGCTGCAGATACAACAAATTCAGGAATCACCGGATTCACTTTTCCGGGCATAATACTGCTGCCCACCTGTTTATTCGGGATTTTCAGTGTTTTTGAACTTAAATCCGAAGCCAGAAGGCGCAAATCATTGACCATTTTCTCCAAATTCACGGCAAACGATTTCATAATGGCATGCACTTCCACAAAGCTGTCCAGATTGCTTGTGGCATCGGGCAGGTTTTCACTGCGCGTGACCGGCAGACCTGTGAGCCTGCGCAGTTCGGGCACTACTTCCATGATAAAAAAGCGCGGAACAGCAATTCCTGTACCTACGGCACTTCCGCCGAGATTCACCACTTTAATCCGCTCAAAACACTTGCTCACCCGCCACCAATCGCGCGAAAGGGCTTCGCTGTAAGAGGAAAACAGTTTCCCAAAAGAAGTGGGCACAGCTTCCTGCATCTGGGTATAGCCCGGACGCAGCACATTGCGGTATTGCCCTTCTTTTTTCTCCACCTCCAAACGCAAATCATTAATAGCTTTCTCCAGATCGCGCAACAGAAACATCAACGCCAGCTTCAATGCTGTTGGAACCACATCATTTGTAGATTGGTAGATATTGGCATGGTTGAACGGATCAATGTATTCATAATCGCCCGGCCGTCTCAAAAGGGAAGTTAGCGCCAGATTAGTGATGATTTCGTTGATATTCAGGTTTATGGAAGTTCCTGCTCCTCCCTGAACCGCCGGAACGATAAAATCTTCAAAACCCTCGCCCCTGCTTACTTCTTCGGCAGCACCTTGAAGGGCAATGATAATCTCATTATCATAAAAAGAAAATGGAAGCTCATTGTGAGGATATTTTTCTAAGGCTGTTTTTTTAAAAGATTCATAGGTATTATAGCAGGCCCGTTTCACCCAGCCCATTGCCTGATACCATTCTTTATGAAAAGGGGTTTGGTCGGGAAAATTCTCCTTAGCGCGCAGGCTGTGGATGCCATAAAGTGCATTTTCAGGAATTTTCAGTTCACCTAAGAAATCTTTTTCGATGCGGTAATCTTTCATATCCAGTTTTTAATCAGCACGTAAGCGGTTAAACAACTTAAACAGTATAAATGTTCCGGTCAGGGCAACCGCCAAAAGCAGCGTACCTTGAAGCATTTCTTTATAAACAAAACTTCCGATTGAAAAAAGTGAAGTATAAATTACCACGATGCCCACAAAAACACAAAGCAGCTGTACGGGCATTTCCCAGGGTTTTCCCTGATCTTTTTCATCGACCGGATCACCATCGGCACGGGCTTCTTCCACCACTTTTTTCCAACCGGGGCCACCGGGGCGCGTAAGCTTATAAAACCTGCGCAATGTCTCGGTTTTTTCCGGAGCCGTCAGGAAAGTTGTAAGCAGCCAGGCCAGGGTTGTGCCGCAAAGGCTGATGAGCAGCTTAACCGTAAAATCGTCCAAAACTCCATAGGAGATATCTTCTTTCACAAACATCACCAAAACAACTGCCTGAAGTGTTGCAACAATCATGGCCACAATTTCGGTCCAGGCATTGATGCGCCACCAAAACCAGCGCAAAAGGTAAATAGCTCCGGTCCCTGCCCCACTGAGCAGCAAGATATTGAATGCCTGGGTGGCATTATCCATGATGGTCAGCGACATCAGCCCGGCTACAAACATCAAAACAACGGTACTGATACGTCCGGTGGCCACCATCTCTTTTTGGCTGGCATCGGGTTTCACAAATCTTTTATAAAAATCATTGACCACATAAGACGAACCCCAATTGAGGTGCGTACCGATGGTGGACATATAAGCAGCAATGATGGAAGCCACCACCAAGCCCAGCCAACCGGGATTCAGCTTGGAAAGCATGACCGGGTAAGCGATATCGTCTTTTAAATAAGTATCATTAATCGCCGGAAAATCAGCTTTTATGGAAGCCAGATCGGGATAAATGACCATGGAAGCCAGTGCAACGATAATCCAGGGCCAGGGACGTAAAGCATAATGAGCGAAATTAAAAAGCAAGGTAGCTCCGATCGCGTTTTTTTCGTTTTTCGCCGAAAGCATCCGTTGAGCAATATAACCACCGCCACCGGGTTCTGCACCGGGATACCAAACTGCCCACCATTGCACGGCAATAGGGATAATGAGCAAAGGAACCAACATAGACGGGTTGGAGAAATCAGGCAAAAAGCTCAACTTGTCCTGCAATGCCGGGTTTGAAAGCAAATTGCTCAAACCGCCCACTTCCGGCTGGTTTACAGAAACTACGGCGGCATAAACCGCACCGAACATCGCAATGGAATACTGGAAAAAATCGGCCCAGATCACGCCTTTCAAACCGCCAATCGCTGCATAAATCACAACGACCAAAGAAGCGCCCACAACAATTACCCAGGGTTCCAGCCCCAGCATTACACCACCGATTTTGATCGCGGCCAGCGTTACTGTGGCCATAATCAAACAGTTAAAAAACACCCCAAGGTATAAAGAACGGAAACCGCGCAAAAAACCCGCAGCTTTTCCGCTGTATCGGATTTCATAAAATTCCAGATCGGTAAGCACATTGGAGCGCCGCCAAAGTTTGGCATAAATAAAAACAGTGACCATTCCCGTAATCAGAAAAGCCCACCATGCCCAGTTTTTGGCCACACCCGATTCACGCACCATTCCGGTTACCAGGTTGGGCGTATCTGCACTAAAAGTACAGGCCACCATACTAATCCCCAGCAGCCACCAGGGCATTCCCCTGCCGCCGAGAAAAAATTCAGAAACATTTTTCCCTGCCGTGCGCGAGGCAATCCAGCCAATGGAAAGAACAATAACAAAAAAGACTCCGATAATAATCCAGTCGATACTCTGTAGTAAATTTTCTTGCATATATAGTGATTTGCGAACAAATCTATGAATTTGACAGCTACAATCTGCGATTTCTATCAATTTTTAAGACGATCTCAACGCTTGTACGTGATATTTTTAACATTATCAGTCCAATGCAAAGAATATTTTTACGATATTTGTGCTGCTAACAAGAGAGGAAAACCTAAGTTATTGAGTAAATTAAGATACCATAGCATCATTTTAGCCGGAATATTATTTCTTCTGGCCATTCCCTTTTGTACGTGGGCACAAAACTTTGATTATTTAAATCTCAAAGAATATCATTACGACGGCAATGATGGCCTGCAAAGTGAATTGACCAAGGCCATTGTGCGCGATAATTTTGGTTTTATTTGGATTGCAACAGATAAGGGACTGATCCGCTTTGATGGCAACAATTTTATCCGCTATGATCAGGAACTGCCTTCGGAAGTTATAAAAGACCTGCTCTTGCACAGCAATGGAATGATTTATGTTTCCACAGATCTTGGCTTATCACAAATTAAACCTTCGGCGCAGGAACCTGCATTTAAAACAATATTCCATGGCCTCACCCATGCCTCCGACACTGCTTTATGGTATCCAAAGCAGCTCTACGAAGATGATCAGGGCGATCTTTGGATCAGCGACAATAATTCCGTTTGGAAAATGCAGGGACAGGATTTCACCCAATTTCGGTTCAGGCAAGAAGATATCTGCAGCAATGTGCAGCGCTCGTTTGAAATAAGCCAGGATTTTAAAGGGAATTTCTTTATTGTATCCCCTGTCAGCAATATTTATTTCAGCAAGGATGGCCAGCAATTTGACAGCCTTAGCTGGGCGCATGAAAATTCCGGGCTTCATTTTGCTTCAGCGGAAATTACTCCTGACAAATTGATAATCAGCAATGAAAAAGGTGTGTTTATCCTCAGCACATTTTTTGTGCTTGAAAAAAAGATGGAAATCACACAAAAAGTGAATGAACTTTTTGACCTAAGCTGCATGCTTCCTTTAGACAACGATAATTACCTGGCCGGTAGCTGGACACAAGGTATCGGGCATGTTCAAATCAAAAGGGGCGAATTCATCACTGTCACAGCTGTGGACGGCATTCACCAAAACAATATCAATGCTTTGACGCTGGAAAACAATCAGTTATGGATTTCAAGCGACAATGGCATCATCATGGCCGAAAGTCCTTTTTTTAAAGCAGTTTACGGGGATTTAAGCCGTCAGTATATCCAGAATATCAGCGAAGCCCCTGACGGGAACATTTATTTTACCGATGGCAATACACTTTTTAAAATCGACAGTAAAAACAAGGCAATACCTTTTTTCAATACAGACGGCTCTTCCATTATCCTGAGGATCATCACGGGACAAAAAAACATCAGCCTGTGCATGAACAACGGACATCTGATCAAAATCAATTATACAAATGGCAATGAAACAGACCGATTGGATTTAAGCAGTTCCGGATCAGCAATTTTTACAGGAATTGAAGATAAATCGAAAAACTTATGGCTTTGTCAGGATGGATATGAAGGTCTTATTTCCATCACGCCCGATGGCATCATTAAATATTTCAACAAGGATTCCGGTATCAGCAGCAGGATCGTTTGCGTTGCTGAAGCTGACGACGGAAGCATATGGGCAGGGGGGCTGCACGACAGTGCTTACCTTTTCCGCAAGGATAATGATTCAAAATCTTTTAAAAACATTAGCAAGGGGATTCCTTTTTTCCACAATACTGATTTGAATATCAACGAAATAATACCTACTGGAGATGAAAAAGCCTGGCTGGCAAGCTCGTTTGGACTGCTTCATTTTGGTAATGATTCACTCCACAGAGTTCATCTGGGACAACATACCGAAACAGCCATTAAAAGTTTGGTAAAAGGCAGGAAAGACAATCTTTGGATGGCCGTAAGCAGCGGCGTAATCAGGATACAGAAGGATGCCCTGCTGGAGTATAATGAAAACAACGGACTGCCCAGCAAAACGGTGGGTTACCGCGATCTTTTTGCAGATTCCTATGGCCGGATTTGGGCTGGAACCGTAGAAGGACTGGCCTTTGCCTACGATACCAAACCCGACACATGCCATTCACCGGTATTGATTGAAGCTTTCAAAAACAGAGATTCGGACATCATTTTAAACAGCTCAATATCGGCTACGAATAAAGATTACCTGAAATTTAACTTCTTCACACCGGAATATCCCGGGAATGCAATAAAATATCAATACCGAATTATAGCTGAAGGGCAGCCCGGTGCGGACTGGCAGGAAGCAACCAGCCAGATTGAGATATACCCTAACGAACTTCCAACGGGGACTCTCAGCTTTGAAATCAGGGCACGAAAATCCGGGAATTTCATTTGGAGCCCGCCCTTGAAACTCAACCTGACCATTAGCTACCCCTGGTATCTCGATATCGTCTATTGGTTTTTCATTATCACAGGACTGGCTCTGTTGATCGTCATTATTATTCATTTAAATTCCATTCGTATGAAACGAATACAAATACGTCTGGAAAGAATAATTACTGAAAGCACAGAAACCCTTAGGGAACAAAAAAACCAGCTGGAAGAACAAAAGGAATTAATTTCCAAAGCAAACGAAAAGCTTAAAAAGAAAAACCATGAACTTGTGCTTGCCAACGAAAAAGCAAATGAAGCAGCACATTCAAAATCACTATTTCTCAGCACAATGAGCCATGAGCTTCGGACACCTATGAATGCCGTTATTGGCCTGGCATACATACTCTTGCAGGAAGATCCCAAGCCATCTCAAATAGCTAATCTCAAAACATTGAAATTTAGTGGCGAAAACTTATTGGCATTGATTAATGATATTCTGGATTTCTCAAAAATCGAGGCCAATAAAATCCAGCTAGAAGAAGCGGATTTCAACATCAAAGATTTATGCCAAAACCTGAAAAATGTTTTCCAGTTTAAAATTGATGAGAAACAACTGAAATTTATTCTGAAGATCGATGAAAATGTACCGGATTTTCTTGTTGGAGACCCAACCCGATTGAATCAAATACTATCCAACCTGTTAAGCAATGCCGTAAAATTCACGGAAAAAGGAGATATTGATTTGATTATCAATAAAAAAGGAGAAACAGACCAAAGAATTATCATTGAATTCTGTGTGAAAGATACGGGTATAGGTATTGAAAAAGAAAAGCAGGAAGAAATTTTCAACAGTTTCACTCAGGCCAGTTCCTCTACAACCCGAAAATATGGTGGTACCGGCCTTGGGCTGAGCATCACCAAAAAGCTGCTTGAGCTGCACAACAGCAAAATATCGCTCGACAGTGAACCGGGCAAGGGCTCGCGCTTCTATTTCGATATCAGCTTCCGCAAGAGTGAAAAACAACTGACATCCGCACCTTCATCCGAAGAGCTATTTAAGCTCATTCAGTTCCGGCAGGAAAAAGTACTGTTAGTCGATGACAATCAGGTGAACCTCATTGTTGCCCGCAAATTCCTGAAACAATGGAACCTGGAAATCACCATGGCCAGAAACGGCAAAGAAGCTGTTGATCTGGTAAGCCAAAATACTTTCGACCTTGTTCTCATGGACTTGCAGATGCCCGAAATGAACGGATATGATGCAGCAAAAACTATCAGGGAAATGAATGGCGACTATTATAAAAATTTACCCATTATTGCCTTAACTGCCTCTGCCCTGCTCGAAGTCAAAGAGAAAGTCCGCAAGTTCGGAATGAATGATTCTGTAACCAAACCTTTTGTGCCTGCTGTGCT
The DNA here is from genome assembly GCA_963662905.2 of Bacteroidales bacterium. GTDB lineage: Bacteria > Bacteroidota > Bacteroidia > Bacteroidales > WRLA01. The sequence goes on from CAXXFD010000002.1 coordinate 300,398, forward strand.
TAACGCCACCATAGCCCGCTACTTACATAAAACGGACCTCTGACCTGCTTATTTATTACTGAGCCAAACTTGCACAGTATTACAACGAAACTCCGTGCAGTACCATAAATTTTAAGCCGTTTCTTTCACAAACAGAAGCCTTTTGTAAAACAAAACAGGCCATACAGAAACCAAAAACAAATAGTTATCAATTGAAGGTAGCCACCAAATAATTTTCACCTATATTTGTGCCTTCATATGCATTTAGAAACAAATTTTTAAGAAATGAAAAACAAAGTACTTAGTACAATCATCTTGATGATGAGCCTGTTTTATTTTAATGCACAAGCAGGCAATATCAGCATTGAAACGGCAAAAAAAGCCGCACAAAATTATATGCAGGGGCATATTCTTTCTGATGGCCTGAAATCACTTGATATCAGCGAACAGTTTACCATCAAAGTAGAAGGCGAAAACGTATATTACGCATTTAATTTTGCTCAGGGCGGATTTATCATTATTTCTGCAGAAGATGCTTTTAATCCGGTAATTGGCTATAACCTCAGTGGCACCTATGATTCTGAAGGCAATAACGAAAACTACCAGAGTTTTATGCAATCGTATAAAGAAGCAATCCTCACCCTACGCAACAGCAAAACAGAAGCAAGCCCGGAAATTGCGGCAAAATGGAACGAACTCCTCAGCGCTGATGCCACAAGAGCTGCACGCGATATCGTTGTTGAGCCGCTGGTGCCTTCAGTGTGGAATCAGGACGATCCATATAACTATTTCTGCCCGGATGATGCTGCAGGCCCCGGTGGCAAAGTTTATGCCGGCTGTGTGGCTACCACCATGTCGCAAATCATGTACTACTGGCGCTGGCCTTGGGTTGGCGAAGGAACAAGCACATATTTCCTGTATCCTTACGGAACACTAAGCGCTAATTTTGGCGATACCGAATATGATTTCAACGGAATGGTAAATTCTTGCGATAATTCAATCTGCGAACCTGTTGCATTGCTGATGTACCACTGTGGCATCGCTGTTGATATGGGCTATGGTCCCGACGGTTCAGGCGCTTTCTCCGGTGATGTGCCTCAGGCTCTTGCCAATCATTTCAAATATCCCAATGCACAATACAAGCAAAAAGATTATTACACCAACACTCAATGGATCAATATGCTGAAAGCTGATATTGACCAGGGATATCCGATTTATAATTCCGGAAGAAACTCTTCTGATGGTGGCCATGCCTTTGTTTGTGATGGTTATGATACCGATGATAAATTCCATTATAATTTTGGATGGAGCGGATCCGGTGATGGTTATTATACAATTACTGATGTTGGCGGATTCAGTACCGGACAAGCTATTGTAAGCAATTTCATCCCCGGAAGCGGCTATCCGAACTATGCCACAGGATTAACCGAAGTAAAACAAATGAAAGGAACTCTCGAAGATGGTTCCGGCCCTGTTGCCGTAACTCAGCTCAATGCTGATGCTGCATGGCTGATCAATCCACAAACAGAACACGATTCAGTAGAAAAAATCACTTTAAGCTTCTATCGCTTCGACCTCGGCAGCGGTGATAAAGTAAGTGTTTATGATGGCGAAGACGACAATGCCCCCCTGCTGGGCGAATTTACGGGAAGCACAATTCCTTCTGCAATCAATTCTACCGGCAATAAAATGTACATCCATTTTGAAACCGATGGCGCAGGCAATGGCCAGGGTTGGTTTGCAGGATTTACTGCACATCAGCCCGATTATTGCTCCGGAATGATTGTAATGGAAGAACCTACAGGAACATTTAACGATGGCTCCGGCGATGTATTCTACTATAAAAACGGTACAAACTGTATGTGGCGCATCCAGCCCGAAGATGCTACAAGCAATACACTGAGCTTTAATTACTTCAAAACTCAGGCAGGCAAAGACAAGCTTACAATATATGATGGCGCAAATAATGCAAAACTCGCCGAGTACTCAGGCATCTATGAAGATGGCGATGTGCCGGATCCTGTTACTTCCGAAAGCGGCCAGTTCTTTATTACCTTTACTTCAAACTCAATGATCAATGAGCTGGGATGGGAAGCCGAATACCAAATCGGAAACATCAGTGTAGAGGAAAATCAGGGCATTGGCAGCCTCAAAGCATGGCCAAACCCTGTGAAACAAAACCTGAACCTGAGCTTTGCTACGGACATCAACGCTTCTTATGAAGTGAATATGTACTCCGTTAGCGGCCAGCTGGTGTATAGTGAACAAATGGAGAATTTCTCCGGCCATTACAAAAATTCAATTGATATCAGCCAGCTTCCAGCAGGTATTTATATGCTGAAAGTGAGCGGAAATAATCAGCAGCTCAACCAGAAAGTTGTGGTTGAATAGAGTTTGCCTAAAATATTTCAAATGAAAAGCTGTCCTTTTTTGGGCGGCTTTTTTGATTTTAGCATATTTGTACCTGTTTTCTACCCAAGACAGCCATTGTTAACATTGACCCATAGCAAAACATAAAGATATTGAATATAGAGCAAGCCTTGGTCTTTTTTTCTATTCCTTTGGTATTGATTCGACAAGCTCAGCACCAGAGGCACAAAAGGAACCAAAAGCCAAGTCAAAACAAAGTGGGCCGCAAAGCCGCTTTATGGGGCGCTGTCATTGGCACTTTGCCCGATCTGGACGTATTCATTCCCATGGGAAATGCCATCCGTGATTTTACGTACCACAGAGCTGAAAGCCATGCTTTTTTCTATATGGCACTTGCTACGCCACTTATTGTCTGGCTGATTACAAAAATCCATCCCACAACGAAATCCCACAAAATCCGCTGGCTTTTTGCCGTTTTCCTGGTTTTTGTCACTCATGCGCTGCTCGATAGTTTTAATGTATATGGAACGCAATTACTGCTCCCATTTACAAATCATCCTTTTGGCTGGGGAACTATTTTCGTCATTGATCCGCTCTACACAATTCCTTTGCTGATTGGGATCAGTTCTTTTTTCTTTCTTCAGAAAAAGCCACGTCTCGCCCTTAGGATTAATCTGACAGGTCTGATCGTGAGTAGTTTATACCTGATATGGAGCTTAGGCGCACAGCAATATGTATATTCCGTTGCTGAGAAATCCCTGGCCGCTCAGAGCATTAAAACTTCCAAAACCCTGGCCGGCCCACTCCTTTTAACACCTTTTTATGGAGAATAATTGGCAAAACCGAAAGCGGTTATATTGAAGGCTATTACTCCATTTTTGACCAATCTAAGGAAATCCACTTCAAAGCCCACACATCCGAAAATGAGCTTTTGAATCCCATCAGCGACGACTGGAATGTGGAGCGATTAAAATGGTTTACCAAAGGATTTTATAAAGTTTATGCGGTTGGCGACAAAATAGTTATGACCGACATCCGAATGGGCGCCAGTGGCATGTATTTCTTCAATTTCGTTGTAGGCCAAAAAACTGCAGAAGGCATAAAGACTGCCCCTGTGGAAAAACTCGATCCTGAAGAATTTAATGGTGCGGAATCCTTAAAAAATCTTTGGAAGAGGATCTTGGATGAGGGTGTGGAGTTTTAAGGGTAAATTGGGGGATAGACGTTCAGGCATTTTTAAAACTTAAACCAAAAACATTTCTTGCTCTGAACCTGATTTGCATTGTAATCAGTAGATTTCGTTTTGCGCTGAACTTAATGGGCCTTGCGCATGGAATGGAGCGTATTTTCCTGAATTTGGTAGGCATTGCGTATGGAATAAGGTGCTATCCAATTAATGCCATTCTTTATTTCCTGTCTATTAAGAAACAAAATATTTAGCAAAAAATCAATAATCAAGCTCTGTTATATTGGAATTTTTTGATACATTTGATTTTTAAAACTCCGCGAGCCATAATTGAAGCTATTGATAAGCGGTTGTTGCATCTCGAACGATACTTTAAACAAAAACTGTAATGGTTAAGAAGATACAAAACAAAAACTTAACAAAAGCAAAGAAAAATAAAAAAGATGAGTTCTATACTCAGCTTTCGGATATTGAGCGAGAGCTTAAGCATTATAAAAAGCACTTCAAAAACAAAGTAGTTTACTGCAATTGTGATGATCCGCGAATAAGCAATTTTTTCCACTACTTCTCTTATAATTTTGAAAAACTCGGGCTTAAAAAACTGATCACTACCTGTTATAAAAATCAGAACATGGAATTATTCAGTCAAAATGAATCAAAAAAAGCCATCTATCTTGAATACGAAGGTGATAAAAATGGAAATTTCAAGCCCGATCCGGAAGAAATTGGCATCATACCCATGAAAGGAGATGGTGACTTCCGCAGCAAGGAAAGCATAGAGCTATTAAAACAAGCTGATATTGTCGTTACCAATCCACCCTTTTCCCTTTTCAGAGAGTATGTTGCCCAACTCATTGAATATGAAAAGAAATTTGTCATCATTGGACATCAAAATGCACTCACATACAAAGAAATATTTCCTCTCATCAAAAGTAATAAACTATGGTTAGGCTATGGTTTTAAAGGGGGAGCTGCACATTTTATAAATGAACATTATGAAGACTATGCAACAGCAGGCAATCATAAAGAAGGAATGATTAGGGTTTCAGGTGTTCATTGGTTCACTAATCTCGATATTAACAAACGGCATGAAAACCTAATTCTTTATAAGAAATATTCTCCTGAAGAATACCCAAAATATGATAACTATGACGCAATAGAAGTTTCAAAAACCAACGATATACCTGTTGATTACAATGGAGTTATGGGCGTACCAATTACATTTATGAACAAATACAATCCAGATCAATTCGAGATAATTGGATCAAATTTAACACATGGTACTCCCATGAGTAAAATTGCAAAAAAAGGTTCCTATGCACAAGGAGGACCTAGTTTTTATACGAATAATGGAGATGGCACCTATAAACGGATATACACACGGATACTCATCAAACATAAAAGCTCAAGAAAATGAAAATAGAGTTAAGAGAGATAACAATCGCAGAACTGACCAACGGATATGAAGACAACGAAGAAAAGGGTGTTCTTGGCTTTGATGGCAAACTGGATATCCGTCCGCCTTACCAAAGGGAATTTATTTATAAAGACAAACAACGCGATGCTGTAATTGAAACCGTAACCAAAGACTTCCCGCTAAATATAATGTATTGGGCTGTAAGAGAGGACGGAATGCACGAAGTAATTGACGGGCAACAAAGAACCATTTCGATTTGCCAGTACGTCGAAGGTGATTTTGCATTTAAAAACCGCTATTTTCATAACTTACAAAAAGATGAGCGTGCGCAAATATTAGACTATAAATTAATGGTCTATCTATGCAGTGGCACTGATAGTGAAAAATTAGACTGGTTTAAAACAATCAACATTGCAGGCGAGAAACTTACGGCTCAGGAATTAAGAAATGCCGTTTATTCCGGCTCATGGGTCACTGATGCCAAAAGATATTTCAGTAAAAATAATTGTGCTGCTTATGGCATTGGAAGCGACTATATGGCAGGATCTCCAATAAGACAAGATTATCTTGAAACCGCCATTAAGTGGATTTCAGGAGACAAGATTAAAACCTATATGGCAGAGCATCAAAAAGACCCTAACGCTTTGGCATTATGGCAATATTACACCAGTGTAATAACCTGGGTTAAAGGCACTTTTGAAAAAAAGCGCACAAAATTCATGAAAGGAGTTGATTGGGGTCCATTGTATAATGAATTTAAAGACAAAGTTTTTGACACAAAAAAAATTGAAGCCGAGACAGCAAAATTAATTGCTGATGATGATGTGCAAAAGAAAAAAGGCATTTACCCCTATATCTTAACACGAGACGAAAAACATCTTGGAATAAGAGCCTTTTCAGACACGATAAAGCAAAAAGTTTATGAGAAACAGAACGGAATCTGCGTAGTATGCAAAAAAGAATTTGATATTTCTGCAATGGAAGGCGATCATATAACTCCTTGGCATGAGGGGGGCAAAACCATTGAAGAAAACTGCCAAATGCTATGTAAGGATTGCAACCGACGTAAATCTGGAAAATAGTTGGATTATGGGAATAAAGAAAGAGAGCGCGAAAAATGTAATGTATCCACATTCTGTTGCAAAACTAGAGTATTATCAATCATATCTGAAACGATATCTGCCGATTTTACGCCTCGCTGAATTCACTGATTGTATAAATATTTTTGATGTTTTTTGTGGCACAGGAATATATAAAGATGGAACCAAAGGAAGTCCCATTTTAGCATACGAGGCTGTAAAAGAGAGTTATTTGGCGCACCAAGACAAACAATTAACACCAGTTGGTTTATATATTAATGATTTAGTAAAAAACAAAATAGACGGTGTTGAAAAGTATCTTCGAAGTGTTAATGCTGATAAATACTGTAAAATAGGTTTTTACAACAAAAAAGCAGAAACATTTCTTAATCAAATATCTGCTTTCGTAAATAAAGAAAGCACAACAGTAAGGAATCTTGTCTTGATAGACCCCTATGGATATAAAGATATATGCCGTAGGCAAATATCCGCCTTGATACAAAAGAAGAACACAGAAGTAATCTTATTTCTTCCAGTCTCACAAATATATCGGTTTACCGGAAAGATTGTAAATGACGAGGATTATAATATTAACGCATTGAAAAATTTTATTGATAGTTTTTTTCCGTCGCAAAATCATCCTGTTAGATGTAATAATGTCGCCAACGAACTTGAATTCATTGACTACATAAAAGAAGCATTATCTTTTAATGAGAATTTTTATTCTGCATCCTATTATCTTCAAAGAGACGATCGAAATCATTATTATGCTATCTTTTTTATATCTCCTAGCATTTATGGTTTACAAAAAATTCTTGAAGTAAAATGGAATTTGAATGAAGAAACAGGTGCAGGTTTTGAGCAACCCAAAGCAATAGGATTATTTGATGACCAATTTAAAGAAGAAAAGAAAGCCGAAATATACAATGATCTAAAAAAGAAGTTAATCGAATATATTTCAAGTAATAACGGGATTAATAATAACCAGCTATATGAATTTACATTGAAAAATATGTTTCTTCCAAAACATTCAAATGAAGTTTTAAGAGAACTTCAAAACAACAACAAAATAGATGTTTTAGACGTTAATACTAATAAAAGTGCTAGGAAAAATTCTTTTTATCAAGATTATAGTAAGTATTATAAGAATAAGATTGTCAAAGTTCTGATTAAAATTAAATAATCATGGCATCAAAAATAGAATGGACAGAAGCAACGTGGAATCCTTCATCAGGATGCACGAAAATTTCAGAGGGATGCAAAAACTGTTATGCGGAGTCAATGGCAATAAGATTAAAAGCGATTGGCACCGTTGGCTATGAAAACGGTTTCGAGTTTTGCACTGTTCCATCTCGATTGAATGAACCTTTGCGCAAAAAGAAACCTACTGTGTTTTTTGTTAATTCGATGAGCGATATTTTTCACGAACAAATGCCGATTGATTATCTAAATAAAATATTTGAAATCATTAAGGCAACACCTCAGCACACTTATCAAGTATTAACGAAGAGGGCTGACAGAATGTTTGAGTATTTTTCACGCAATCCTGTTCCTAAGAATGTTTGGCTAGGAGTTACTGTTGAGAATATTCGGCAAGGATTACCTCGTATTAATTATCTAAGACAAATAAATGCCAGTATTTTGTTCTTATCAATCGAGCCCTTATTAGAAGACCTGGGAAATATAAATCTACAGAATATTGACTGGGTAATTGTTGGTGGCGAAAGTGGAAACAGAGCCAGGCCAATGGATGCTGATTGGGTACTTAAAATAAAAGAACAATGCGAACAATCTAATGTCGCCTTTTTCTTCAAGCAATGGGGCACATGGGGTGCAGATAAGATAAAACGAAGCAAAAAAGTTAACGGAAAGAAACTTAACGGAAAAATTTGGCAACAGTATCCTGAGAAAATAGAAAAGCTTTATGAATTGGCATAATATCAACAAATTATAGAGTTTAAATCAAAGAAGTGTTTCGTTCATAATGTTCGAGATCGAGGCATTCAAAGGGATAAAAACAAGGAGTCCGCGAAGTTTCGGGATGACTTGGTTTTATCACGAGAATAACGATGAGATCGGGCATTAGGGACAAACACTCACCGCCCCACACCATAAACAAACTTCATCAAAAAAGGAAATTCCTGGTCTTCCGGGTTGGTACGAATAGCTTCGCGGAGTTTGTTCAGGGCTTTTTGTGGCTCTCCGCTGTGCTGGTAGTAAAGGCTTTCGTTCAGCAGTGTGTTTCCGTTGATGAACTGTTGCATTTTTTGGGCGTCATCAACATTTTCAAATACGCCTGAAATATCCGCACGGCTGTCGTTGAGAAATTTCAGGTTTTGCGGCAGGTTTTCTTCTCTGAAACAGTCGAAATCGAAAAACTCGGTATAGCTCAGGTCGTCGGTATTGATGCGCACATCCTGCGGAAAAGCAGCTATGGCAGCACTATCGAGGATCATGCAGGCGGCATTGTGGTAGGGCTGCAAATAGAAAAACTCATCCTGCGGCTGTGCTTCCACAATTTCTTTCCACTGCCCAAAATCAATCTTTTTTTCGTCATTGCGCCCAAACAAAACCGCATGGTATTGCCCCAGCCATAGCGACGAATTCGGGAAAACGGAATGGAATGTTTTGATCAGTCCCTGCAAATCCTTTAAACGCAGTTTGTGAATGGGCAGGTATTGCGACACCATCCCGCCATCGCTCAGGTGGTCGCGGCATTGCTCAAAATATTCTTTGGTATAGAGGTTTCCCGAGCCCAGCACCGGATGGGTCGGGTCGCAGGTAATCATATCGTATTTTTTGGCCGTCATTTGCAAAAAATGCCGCCCGTCGCCGGGAATCATGTTCAGGCGCGGATCACTGGCCACATTTTTATTAAAGGCAAAATAATGCTTCGAAGCTTCTGTAAGCCCGGGTACCAGCTCCACACAGTCGATATGCCCTACCGAAGGGTGCGAAGCAATCACCGAAGTTGTGACGCCAATTCCAAAGCCGACTACCAGCACATTTTTGGCTTCCAGTCCGGCGAAAAACGGCAGATGCCCCACAAGTTTCACGGCTTTGATGGCATCGTAATTGGAGCCGATAACCGCGCTGTTGTTCACAAAACTGGATTTGCGGAAAAAGCCGCGCCCCGGATCTTCGCCTACCACAATCGTCCCTTCCACGGTTTCATCGTAAAACAGGATTTTGCGGTCGCGTTTTTTAAAGGATGGCGGCAAAATCATAATGGGCTCCATAAGCAGGATAATGCCCAGCAGCACGACAGATCCTACCATGAGGCCCTGGCGCAGTTTTTTTCTTGTTTTGTCCCTGGCGGACATGAACGCAGTCAGCAAAACCGTAATAAAAATCACGCTGATGATTGCCCGTGATGCACCCAAAAGAGGGATGAGCGCAAAAGTAGCCAGAGCCGGACCGAGCACGGATCCCAGGGTATTGAATAAGAGTATTTTACCCACATTTTTACTCACATTGGCATGGCCAAGGGTAAACATCCGACAGGCCAGCGGAAAGGCAAATCCCGAAATCAGGGAGGGCGGCATCACAATAAAAACCGAAGCCAGGAAAGGCGCTACAATCAAGCGCACATAGGGATTGGTAATGGATTCCCCAAAGGGAAAAAGAAAAATTTCGGGCAGTTTCACCGAAAAAATCAAGCCCAGAAAAACCAGCCCAACAAATATTAAAAGGGCTCTGTACATAGTCAGGGCATGATGGGTTATTCTATCGCCATATCGCCTGAAGGTTAAACTTCCGAAGAACAATCCCATGATCACAAAAGAAGTAATCACCGTGAAAGTATAGCTCGTATTGGTGAAATAAACTTTAAAAATCCGTATCCAGATCAGCTGCAGGCTCAGCACAGCAATCCCGAAAATAAATGCAGAAACCAAAGCAATGCGGCGGTAATGCTGTGTATCAATTTTACTTTTCTGCCTTTCTTCGGTATTTTCCTTGACAACAGGCACTTCAAAACTTTTAAAAACGATAAATGCCATTCCTCCGCAGAGCAATGCCAAAGCAGAAGCCAGGAACATTGTCCCCTCCTGCCCCATATTTCCCAGAAAAATAAATCCGGTAAAGAGCCCGCCCATTGTACTGCCCAGTGTTTCGAAGGCATAAAGTCCGCCAAACTTCCCTGCTACACCTTTATCATTGATTATCAACATTTTGCTCACCAGCGGAATCACGCCGCCCATCATAAATGCCGGAATGCAAAGTAGTATGAATGTAATGGCAAAAAAGACGGCATCGGCGGTAGCTGCGCTTTCAAAAGTTCCGAAAAGCGCGGATGTAAGCCCGCCAATAATGAAATAATTCACCAGACTGAAAATCCCTAAGCCTGCCAGAATTGCTCCGAGCAATTTCCCGGGATATTTTTGGCGATTGGCCTTATTTCCCAAAATCCATGCACCGGCGCCAAATCCGGCCATCACGGCCATCAGCACAATAGTAGAAGCCGTTACGGTTGTCCCGAGGATGTGCGAGAGGAAACGGTTCCAGCTTACTTCATAAATCAGGAAGCTAAATCCCGCAAGGAAAATAATGAGCAGCAGCAAGCTTTTTTGTCCGGACTTTATGTTTGTTTCAGGCATTATCGGTAGAATTTGAGTTCATCAGAAAGCAAACAAAGATATTCAATTTCCGGATGCAGGGAAAAAGGACGTTTCTACAGTTTTAAAAGCAATGGGCTTTAAGGATAATCACCCAAAACCTTCAGCCTGAATAAACACGCTCCAATACCGGAATAAGAAAAGTCCATGGTGGCAAAGCATAAATGAAACAAAAAAAGGCCACCCAAAGGCAGCCCTTATTTATTTCTTAGAAAAAAAAACCTTTAATCCTGATACCAGATTGTCGAATTATCGCGATATCCGTTCAAATCGAGATACCAATTTTGATAGGAGCTTCCTTCCGATTCGGCCCAGTCATCAAAATAGTTGTAGCCATCGCTAATTTCAATGTATTCGATCATATGATCCAGCAAAGCAGGAATATGAATCGCCCAGGGCAAATTGTTTTTATTTTTATAATATCGGCCTGTCGCCGGATTGGAATCATCATTGCTTTGCCCGAAATAAGTGGGATCGGCCATGGATGTTGGCTGATAATCAGGCAGGTGAATTTCTATATCACGGTTTCCGTCCTTGATCAGGAAAGGATTGAATGGGGGCTCACCCACCAAAACAGGATCAATGGCCGGATCAAAATTGATGGTGATGGTCGTCGTTTCGGACGTTCCAATGTTTCCATTTTCCAAAGTATTGAAAAACGCACCTCCTGCCCTGTTGATCACGGCTTCTGTATCATCAAACACATAGAAAACCGCTTTATTGGGGCCGGATTCTGTTCCATTGGAATTAAAACTGGCATAATCGGATGTGATTACAGAACCTGTTACAGAATTAACTTCGCCCGGCTGCAGATTATCGAACTGAACAGCCAATCCGTTACGAAAACTTGCTCCAACAGCTTTTACCGTATAGTCTGTGATTATATCAACCAGCTCATTATCAGAATTATAAACCATTGTAGTTTCGTAATAGACCACATTATCGTTAAAATCGTAATCACCCTGACTGGGCCACAAATCTTCCCATGCAAGCGTTCCATTGATACCGGACACTGAATAACAGCGTGTTGGATCGTTGGGGAATTCATCTTCATCACCCGAACAGCCGTCTCCATCCGGATCAGGATCAGGGCCGCAAACCGTACCATAACAATTCATCACATCTTCAAATTCTTCTTCGGTGAATGAATTCAGGTTTTGATTTTGTCCCGCTTTGGCAGATGTTTGCGCATCCTGAAGAGAAGTCAAAGTGTAGGTTACCGTGAACACACCCGGATCACCATCGCCAAAATTGGAAACATTATCCACTTTAAAGCCACTAAAAGGATCAGAACCCAGATTGGGGCCTAAATCAATATTTCCATAGCTCATATTTCCGGAGATAATGTCCACAGAAACATTGGAATAAGTTCCTGCGTCCGCCTCTATGCTGTAATGTGATAGCTCTTTGCCGCTGCCATCAGATTCGACGCGAAGCACTACGATGTAATTATCATTCTGACATTCAACCGATTCGATGGTTGTTGTAAATCCACCGCCATTATTTTTTGTAATCTCACAAACCACCACAGCATGAGCCGAGCCAATGAATGCAAAAAATATTGTGGCGATTAAGACTGCATATATATTCTTAATATTTTTCATCTGATTATCCTCCTTGTTTATTCAAAGTTAAATACTTGATTACTGTCGCTCAGTTCAAGCTCGTAATCATTTCCTAAAAAGCTGATGTTCACCTTTTTCAGGAATGAAGGGACACTAAAGCTCAGCTCAACTTCTTTTTCATTGCTCAGCATGCCAACTTTCAGCATTTTACCTTCAGGAGTTGCAATTTTCACCAGGCTTTGCGCATAGGCTTTAAACTTAATGCTGTGCATTGTAGTGGTTGACCAATCAAATGAGGGGCTCACTTGCATGTCTTTCATATTTTCTGAAATAATCGGATCTGTTTCAATTTCTTCCTTTTTCATGCAGGAAGAAAAAATAAGGCTTGTTAAAAACCCAATTAACAGAATTTGCAGTAGATTTTTTATTTTCATTTTTAATTTGATATTTGCTTTTAAACTTCTTATAAAGTTCAATTATACTCAATTTGTTCAGGTGATGCAATGAGCAAACAGTAAACGCTAGATTTTGATATGTAGATGTGTCAATAAGTTAGTCTTTATGAAAGACAAAATCTCAATAAATATAATTTTCCAAAATATGGAAAGTGCAATTACAAAAAAAACAGAAACCCGGAAAAGACAACTATTGAGGCGGAATCCTCCACAATTTTGTAATTTTACCCGATAATATAGAATTATGGCTGCACAGACTTTACTCCAAAAACTGCACGAACTCAAGCCTCAATTTGAAGGCGATATTTTTTCAGACGAATCCACGCGGCTCATGTATGCCACCGATGCCTCGGCCTATCGTGAAATCCCTCAGGCGGTTACGCGCCCAAAAACCGATAAAGACATCAAACTCCTGATTGCCTTTGCACAAAACAATAAATGCTCATTGATTCCGCGTACAGCCGGTACTTCGCTGGCCGGACAAGTAGTTGGCGAAGGGATCATCGTTGATGTTTCTCGTTATTTCAATCAAATCATTGAACTGAATGAAAAAGAACATTGGGTGCGCGTACAGCCGGGCGTAGTTTTGGATGAGCTCAATAAATTCCTGGAGCCCAAAGCTTTGTTTTTTGGTCCTGAGACCAGCACATCCAGCCGTTGCATGATGGGCGGGATGCTCGGCAACAACAGCTGTGGCGCCCATTCCCTGCTCTACGGAAGCACACGCGAGCATACACTGGAAGTTAAAACCTTGCTCAGCGATGGCAGCGAAGCCCTTTTTAAGGCTATTGACCAAGAAGAATTTGAACAAAAATGCGCACAGGAGAATCTGGAAGGCCGTATTTATCAGCAAGTCAGGGACATGCTTTCGAATGAGGATATCCAAAAAGAGATCCGCGCACAATATCCCGATGCCGATATCGAACGGCGCAATACCGGCTATGCGCTTGATCTTTTGCTTGAAAGCAACATATTCACTGAAGGCAAGGAAGCCTTCAATTTTTCCAAATTACTGGCCGGATCGGAAGGTACGCTGGCCTTTACTACCGAATTAAAACTTAATCTGGCCCCGTTGCCTCCGAAGCATAAAGGCTTGGTTTGTGTCCATCTCGAAAGTGTTCCGAAAGCCCTGGAAGCCAATATCATTGCATTGGAGTACAGTCCGGCATCCATCGAGCTGATGGACAAAAAGATCATGGATCTCACCAAAAAGAATATCGAGCAAAACAAAAACCGCTTCTTTGTTCAAGGTGATCCGGGAGCTATATTGATTGTTGAATTTACTGCTGATGATGAAGCGGACATCCATCAGGCAGCAAAAAATCTCGAGGAAGATCTCAGGAATCAAGGCTATGGATATCATTTTCCTTTGGTGTTGGGCAATGACACAAAGAAAGTTTGGGCATTGCGCAAAGCCGGACTGGGTGTTTTGGCAAATATGCCCGGCGATGCCAAACCCGTTCCTGTGATTGAAGACACAGCGGTCAGTCCTAAAAAACTCCCGGCCTATATTGCCGAATTTGATAAAATACTGGCCCATTATAAACTGGAATGCGTGTATTATGCGCATATTGCCACGGGCGAGCTGCATTTACGTCCGGTGCTCAATCTTAAGGACGAGAAAGATGTGGAACTCTTCCGTACCATCGCCCTTGAAAACGCCAAACTCGTTAAAAAATACGGCGGTTCGCTCAGCGGTGAACATGGCGACGGGCGTTTGCGCGGCGAGTTCATTCCTCTGATGCTTGGCGAAAAAGTATATCAGCTTTGCAAAGACGTAAAGCATTGCTGGGATGAAAACAACATCTTCAATCCGGGCAAAATCACGGACACGCCGCCCATGAACTCTTCCCTGCGTTTTGAAAGCCATACGCCTGAACGCGAGATCAAAACCTATTTCGATTTCTCAAAAGATATGGGCATTTTGCGCGCTGCCGAACGTTGCAACGGATCGGGCGACTGCCGCAAAACGGAAGTAATCGGTGGCACAATGTGCCCCAGCTATATGGCTACCCGCGATGAAAATGCCACAACGCGTGCGCGTGCCAACATCCTGCGCGAATTTCTCACAAACAGTCCCAAGGAAAACCCCTTCGATCATAAAGAAATTTATGAAGTACTGGATCTTTGCCTGGCCTGCAAAGCCTGCAAGCGCGAATGCCCTTCGAGTGTGGATATGGCCAAGCTCAAAATGGAATTCCTGCAGCATTATTACGATGCACACAGCATCCCGCTGAGGACACGTGCCATTGCATACATCAGCAGCATCAACGCTTTAGGCATGATTATGCCCGGCCTGACCAACAAAATTATGGGCAGCGATTTGCTGATGAATCCCGTAAAAAAAATGCTGGGATTCGCGGAAAAACGAAGCCTGCCCCTTCTTTCGAGGCAAACGCTCACAAAGTGGAACAAAAAGCACAAAAAGGATGCAAAGGACAGCCAATATCCCAATGGCAAAGTATGGATGTTTAATGATGAATTTACGAACTACAACGAAAGTGATATCGGCATCAAAGCCATTTTGTTGCTGCGCCGTTTGGGCTATGAAGTCTGCATCCCGAAACATCAACACAGTGGCAGGACATTTCTGAGCAAGGGACTGATTCGCAAAGCACAGGAGCTGGCTGTGCAAAATGTGATCCAACTTAAAGATGTGGTAAGCGATGAGATGCCCCTGGTCGGAATTGAGCCTTCGGCCATTCTTGCATTCCGCGATGAATATCCAGAGCTGGTTGGAGATAACCTGAAAGAAGCTGCCGGGAAACTGGGCAAGAACGCATTGCTGTTTGAGGAGTTCATCGCCCGTGAGATTGATGCCGGACGTATTAAAAAGGAGCAGTTTACCAAGGAAAAGCGTAAGATCAAGCTCCACGGTCACTGCCAGCAAAAGGCCATTGCCTCTACCCTGCCCACGCACAAAGTTTTGTCCTTCCCTGAAAATTACAGCATTACAGAGATCCCTTCGGGCTGTTGTGGTATGGCCGGATCATTCGGCTACGAAAAAGAGCATTACGACATCAGCATGAAAGTCGGCGAACTGGTGCTTTTCCCTGCAGTGCGCAATACACCCGAAGAAGTGCTGATTGCCGCGCCCGGCACATCCTGCCGTCATCAAATCAAAGACGGAACAGGCCGCACTGCCTTTCATCCGGTGGAAATACTCTATGATGCTGTTTTGAAAAACTAAGACGATGAACAACTTCCTGCAACGTGCACAAAACCTATGGAAACTTATGGGGCCGGGACTGCTTTATGCCGGAGCAGCCGTGGGCGTTTCGCATTTGGTGCAATCGACCCGCGCCGGAGCTTTATACGGATTTACTTTAATCGGTGTGATTGTGCTGGTAAATGCCTTGAAATATCCCTTTTTCGAATTTGCAACCCGCTATGCCACAGCAACAAAACACAATCTGATCACCGGATACAGCCGCATTGGCAGCTGGGCAGTCTGGATGTTTGCCCTGCTTACAATCCTCACGATGTTTGCCATACAAGCAGCAGTAACGATCGTAACCGCAGGGCTTACGGCACATATTTTCGACTTGAACATCAGCCCTTTATGGCTCAGCATGATTATATTGGCTTTAGCTTATGCACTGCTTCTTGCCGGCCGTTTTGCCGCTTTGGACAACAGCATTAAAATTGTAATCCTGCTGCTTTCCGTTTCAACGCTTATTGCTGTTTTTTCGGTCATAGGCAAAACCGGCAGCCATGATTTTACAGCAAATTTCAGCTTGAGCAATCCTACAGATTTGGTGTTTTTGATCGCTTTCGCGGGATGGATGCCCGCTCCTTTGGATGTTTCGGTATGGCAAAGTTTATGGACCGTAGAAAAAAACCGCAGTTTGAAATGTAGGCTCAATATGAAACAGAGTATGCTCGATTTCAGGATTGGATATTTCGGTACGGCACTGCTTGCAATGGGGTTTCTGGCATTGGGCGCTTTGGTGATGTATGGCAGTGGAGAGGAACTGGCCGGATCGGGCGTTGCATTTAGCGAGCAACTTATCAATATGTACACAACGGCTATCGGCCCCTGGGCATATTGGGTCATTGCCATTGCTGCGCTCACCACCATGATTTCCACCACACTCACCTGCATGGATGCCTATCCGCGTGTGATGACACCATTAACGATACGGCTTATTCCCAGGGCAAGGCGCTGGAACAAAAACAATCAGTTGTACATAATCTGGGGATTGGTGGTCATCATTGGCGCAGGCATTGTATTGAGCAGCGGACAAAGTATGCAAAAAATGGTGGATCTGGCCACAACGCTGAGTTTTATTACCGCGCCCTTACTGGCCATTTTGAACCACCTTGCTGTTACGCGCAGCGGCATGCCTCACTTAGCTGTTCCACCCAAATGGTTACGGATATACAGTTTGGTGAGCATTGTTGTTCTGAGTGCATTTAGTTTATATTATGTGGGGTATAAGTATTTGTGAAACAGTGTCTCATCCATAGAATACTACCTTCTTTAATATACAAAATGGATTTCCGGTCTTGTTTGCTGAATTCGTTCAGGTAACGCTTTCCCTTTTACAATTTCCGGAGGTAATGAGTTTTGTGTCCTGTCGTTCTGGAAGATTTGAGGATTAAAGTGAAAAGCTTTTTGGCTGTAATCTAAATATTGGTTGATTCACAGCTCAATTACCAATGGAATAGATAATCAAAGAACATCGAATCACGACCCGCTTCATATAGAAACCACTTATTTACATAAGTTTATAAGCAAGTTTAGATTTCTCCCGGCAACACTCCGCTTTGCTTTGTGTTTTGGTCGAAATGACCGTTTTTTAATGACAGGAAGCAGGGGGAGGGCAGATAGCGGGCGCGAAACGCCCGCTATCTGCCCTCCCCATGTAAAATAACCCTTAAGATGGTCATTTCGATGGAGGTTTATACCTGAAAGGCATTGCCGACTGAGAAATCAATAAGTTTTTTTTGAATAAAACTTATAATCTTAACGGTTCTACTAAGAATTTCGTGGAAAGAAAAACTGTTAAATCTCCTACAGATTCCTCCAAAGTTTTCCTCATGCTTCGGAAAACTTTGTCGGAATGACGGGTTTTAAAAAGTCCGAGGGCAAATGCGGCGAGGACGCGTTTGAAATACATTATTGTGTCCTCGCCGCATTTGCTTTAAACGCTTAATAAACAGAGTCATTCCGACTTCCGATAGTTATCGGGAGGGAGGAATCTGTTGGAACTCAAGTTTTTCATAAATAATCTATTTATTTTCACTGAATGTTTTTAGAATCAAACTTTATGAATACCCACGAAATTCTTAGTAGAACCATCTTAACAATCATCCGTTATTTAGAATACAGCCAGTTTTTTAAATCAAAACCAGCATTTAACCCCACCAATGCGCATTTGCGAAAAACCTACATTTCTTCCTGTATATCATCAAATCCCTTTGTAAACCAGGTTTTTAAATTGCCTTGTTCATCTGAAAAGATCAAAAAAGCCTGTATTTCGGGATGGTATTTCAAAAATGCTTTGGATTCTTTCAAACCCATGACCATAAAAGATGTAGCATAAGCATCTGCCAATGCGCAGGAAGGATACATAACCGAAGCACTCAACAGGCTGTGGCGCACGGGATAACCGGTAAGCGGATTGATGGTATGACTGAATTTCTGTCCGTTTTCCACATAAAATTTCCGGTAATTGCCCGAAGTGGCCAAAGCCATATCGCTTAAGCGGATAATGGCTTCAATGCTTCGTCCCAGACTATCGGCATGTTCCTGCGGTTTTTCTATGCCTACTTTCCAGGCTTCATTTTGCGGCTTTTTCCCTTTCGCCAGGACTTCACCACCAATATCTACCAGATAACTTTCTATGCCTTTGCTTTCCAAAAGCCACCCGACCAAATCCACGGAATATCCTTGTGCGATGGCATTAAAATCAATGCGGCTGTTGGGATTTCCTTTGAGCAGTTTATTGTTTTTCAGGCTTAATTTCCTGTAACCCACAAAATCTTTCAGGCTATCCACTTTGGCGGAATCCAGTTTCATACGGTCTTCAAAGCCCCAGCCCCAGGCAGCTGCCAATGGACCAACACTGATATCGAATGCGCCATTGGTTTCTTCGGAGACCATTTGCGCCATGCGAAAAACTGCGCGAAAAACCGAATCCGTTTCCTGGCTGTCATTACGGTTAATACGCGATATCACACTGCTTTTCACCCAGATAGATGCCGACCGGTCAAAATCCTCAAGCAGGGAATCTATTTCGCGCTGGAAATTTCGCGCAAGCGTATCGTAATAAGTAACAGCATAATACGTCCCCTGTGCTTCGCCTGCAAACTGAACTTTACGGGCTTCTCTTTTGCAGGAAATAAATATCAAAGGAAGAATCAATAAGAGCAGTAAAACCTTTTTCATAATACAAATTTTGTCCCTCTAAGCTAAAACACACGAAATTACGAAAAAAGGAGAATCTTTTGATCCTCCTTTTGAATTATAAATGATTCGATATAGTTATAAAGGATGTACTATCCTCCGAAATCATCAAAGGCAATCATTTCTTCCGGCACGCCATAATCATCCAGCATTTTCAATACGGCCTGGTTCATCATAGGCGGTCCACAGAGGTAGTATTCGATTTCTTCCGGTTCCGGATGATCTTTCAGGTAGTTTTCCATAATCACATTATGGATAAAACCGGTATAGCCATTCCAGTTGTCTTCGGGCAGTGGCTCAGAAAGCCCGATATGGAATTTGAAATTCGGATTTTCTTCTTCAATCTTTTTAAACTGATCCACATAGAACAGCTCACGCAATGAACGGCCGCCATACCAAAATGTGGCTTTACGGTCGGTTTTTTGCGTCAAGTATTGATCAAAGATGTGCGAACGCATAGGCGCCATACCTGCACCACCACCGATAAACATCATTTCGCGCTTGGTAGGCTTGATGAAGAACTCACCATAAGGCCCTGAAATAGTTACCTTATCGCCGGGTTTGCGCGAGAAGATGTATGAAGAACAAATCCCCGGGTTTACGTTCATAAAGCCACCGGTTTTGCGGTCGAATGGCGGAGTAGCAATACGGATATTCAGCATAATGATATTGCCTTCGCTGGGCGAGTTGGCCATGGAATAGGCACGGAAAATCGGTTCGGGATTCTTCATTTTAAGATCCCACATATTAAATTTATCCCAATCGCCGCGGTATTCTTCCTGTATATCCATATCTTTATAATCCACCTCACAGGCGGGCACATCAATCTGGATATAGCCACCCGATTGGAAATCAAGGTTTTCACCTTCGGGAAGTTTCACAACAAACTCCTTGATAAAAGTAGCCACGTTTTTGTTGCTCACCACTTCGCATTCCCATTTCTTAATACCGAAGATTTCTTTCGGGATGGAAATTTTCATGTCTTCGCGGATTTTCACCTGGCAACCCAAACGCCATTCATTTTGCTGTTCTTTGCGCGAGAAGAACCCGGTTTCAGTAGGCAGGATGGATCCGCCACCTTCATGCACCTGGCATTTGCACATACCGCAAGTACCACCTCCGCCACAGGCAGAAGGCAGGAAAATCCCACTGGCGCTCAGCGTCGAAAGTATGGTCGAGCCGGGCTCCACTTTCATTTCCTTTTCTTCGTTAATCGTTAAAGTAACTTCACCCTGTGGGGTCAGTTTCTTTTTTGCGTACAAAAGTATGATGACCAGCAGGAGGATAATCCCCAGGAAAACCACGATACTGGTCAGGATAACAGTGCTGATATTTACGAGTAATAACATATTTCTAAATTTTTGATTCTGTTAGAGTTTAATTCCCATAAAGCTCATAAAAGCTATACCCATCAAGCCGGTGATGATGAATGTGATTCCCAGTCCGCGCAGTGCCGGTGGCACGTTGGAGTAGCGGATTTTCTCACGGATGGCCGCAATGCCCACAATTGCCAGGAACCAGCCCAAACCGGAACCCAAAGCAAAGCTGGTTGCTTCGCCAATATTTTGGTATTCACGTTCCTGCATAAAGAGCGAGCCACCGAGAATGGCGCAGTTTACGGCAATCAGCGGAAGGAAAATACCGAGTGAGGCATAAAGCGCCGGAGAAAATTTCTCTACGATCATTTCGACCAGCTGCACCATTGATGCAATCACGGCAATAAACATAATAAACGAGAGAAAGCTCAGGTCAACATCGGCAAAATCAGCGCCAAGCCATTGCAAAGCGCCGGGCTGGAGCAGGAATTTGTTGATCAGATAATCCACCGGAACTGTGATGCCGAGCACGAAAATTACTGCAGCACCTAATCCCACGGAAGTTTTTACGGTTTTGGATACTGCCAGATAGGAACACATCCCCAGGAAGTAGGCAAAAACCATGTTGTCGATAAAAACCGACTTTACGAATATATTGAATAAATCTTGCATATCTTAATCTCTTAGGTGTTCACAATTAATTTTCTTCAATCAGGTCACGGTTTCTGTAGCGCTGTACCCAGATGATGATACCAACGATGATCAACGCCATTGGAGGCAGGATAAACAGGCCGTTGTTTTTGTAGCCCAGCTCATAGAAACCTTCAGGCATCACATGATATCCCCAGATGGTGCCGCTTCCGAGCAATTCACGGAAAAAGGCCACAACAATCAGGATCCAGCCATAACCAAAGGCATTGCCGATTCCATCGAGGAAACTCGGCCAGGGTTTATTGCCCATGGCAAAGGCTTCGAAGCGCCCCATAATGATACAGTTGGTAATAATCAGCCCGACAAAAACCGACAACTGCTTGCTCACATCGTAAGCAAAAGCTTTAAGCACCTGATCCACAAGAATTACCAGCGCGGCAATAACAACCAGTTGCACAATGATACGGATACGCTGCGGAATGGAATTCCGGAGCAGTGAAATAACCACATTGCCAATGCCTAGCACTGCCAGAACGGAAATCGACATCACTACGGCAGGTTCGAGTTTTACCGTAACCGCCAGTGCAGAACATATACCCAATACCTGAACAGTAATCGGGTTGTCCTTCCCAAGCGGGGCGGTAATCAACTTTTTGTTCTTTGGTGAGAACAAAGGTTCTTTTTGTACTTTTTCTGAACTCATATTGTATGATTTTTTCCGTTACTAATTAAGTTGCTTTTTGAAAAACGCCTTGTAATTGTCGAGGCAATCGCTGAGCATATCCTGCACGCCAACACTGGTAATAGTACCGCCCGAAATAGCATCAACGGCATGATTGCGCTGCGCTTCGGGGATGGTTGCAATACCTCCCTTTACCACGAGGATGGAAACCAGGTCGCCCTTGCTATCAAAAATATCCTTGCCGACAAACTGCACCTGGAAAGGGCGTGTATCAATCTCAGCACCGAGTCCGGGCGTTTCGCCTTTATGGCCAAATGTGGCACCGGCAATGGTATTGAAATTCGATTCCAGGGCGATATTGCCCCAAATCGGCCCCCAAAGTCCCAAGCCGCGAACCGGTATAATATAAAGCAATTTGCCCTGGTCTTCCATTTTAAACATCGGAAGCATGGCATGTTTTCCGTCTTTAATATTATTTAATTGCACCTTAAGGTCAATATCAAATGCACGGACAGTATCCGCGCCCTGAGATTGTGTGAATTTTTGATCCGCCACATTATAAATATTGAGCACCTCGCCATCAAGGCCAATCACCATTTCTTCGGTGATGTATTTTTGGTACATATCTGTGGCAGTTTCCGCATTGATCTGCAGGGCTGCTTCACCCGAAAGGGCAGCAGTGAGTATGTTCTGCATCTTTTCAACGCGCTTGTTTTTCTCCTGTAATGGTTTCAGCAGCATTGCGGCTGTAGATAATATGGCAGCTACAATGATCACCATTACAGAGGCATAAATGAAGATGTATTTATTACTATTGGTATTCATTTTAATTCATTTAATGGGTTAATGATTCATTAAGCTGCTTTGGCCCTTTTCAAACGTTTCTTAATATTGGCTTCCACTACATAATGGTCGATCAGCGGTGCAAACACATTCATAAAGAGGATGGCCAGCATCATTCCTTCCGGATATGCGGGGTTGAACACCCTGATGAGGATTGCGATTACACCAATCAGGAATCCGTACCAGATTTTGCCTTTCTGTGTTTGTGTTGCCGTAACAGGATCTGTGGCCATAAATACCGCACCAAAGGCAAAACCGCCTAAAATCAGATGGTGCCATGCCGGGATGTCCATATAATCATTATATCCCCAGAGGTTGAACAGAAGTCCCATTACAAGGCCACCGGCAAAAACGGAAGCCATAATGCGGAAACTGCCAACGCCTGTGGCAATGAGCAGTACTGCTCCAATAAGGATGGCAATTGTGGAAGTTTCACCGATCGAACCGGGTATAAATCCCATAAACATATCGCTGATGGACCAGTGTGCATACATCCCGCTGATATTTCCGGTCATTGCTTCTCCCAGCGGAGTCGCTCCGGAAAAACCATCAACAGCTTTTCCATCGCCCAGGCTAATCCAGACTTTATCGCCCGACATATCCTGCGGATAGGCAAAAAACAGGAAGGCTCTTGCCAGCAGTGCCGGGTTCATAATGTTCATCCCTGTACCGCCAAACACTTCTTTACCGATGATTACGGCAAAAATAGTGGCAATACCGGTCATCCACAGTGGTGTTTCAATCGGAACAATCAGAGGGATGAGCATCCCGGAAACCAGGAAACCTTCGTTTACTTCATGATTACGGATTTGGGCAAAAACAAACTCGGCACCCAAACCACAAACATAGCTCACAATAATTACAGGCAATACGCGCAGGAATCCGTAGAAAAATGTTTCCCAGAAACTTGCCTCGGTATTTCCGATTGCGAGGTTGTGCTGATAACCAATATTATACATACCAAAGAGCAAAGCAGGAACCAATGCCATCACAACAACGGACATGGTGCGCTTCAGGTCAATGGAATCGCGGATGTGACTGCCTTTTTTGGTAACATGGTCCGGAACAAAAAGGAATGTTTCAAAGGCGTCGAAAGTAGAATGCAGTTTCTCAAACTTCCCTCCTTTTTCGAAGTTCGGTTTGATCTTATCTATAAAATTTCTTAATGCTTTCATTCAAATTATCTTAATCGTTAACGAATTGGCCATTAGCTCATTTCTTTGCGGATCAGGTCCAAGCCTTTACGCACAATTTCCTGAATTTCAATTTTGGAAGTATCGATAAATTCACAAAGGGCGAAGTCTTCTTCATCAACTTCGTAAATACCCAATTGTTCCATTTTATCTATATCTTCGATCATAATGGCCTTGATCAGCTGAATAGGATAAATATCGAAAGGAAATACCTTTTCAAACTGCCCGGTAACTACAAAAGCCCGTTCGCCACCATTAATGTTGGTATCAAGACGGTATTCTTTCTTTGGGGTGAGCCATGAGAAATAACTTTTGGAGAACGAAAACTTATTGAAACGCGGCATTGCCCAACCGAAAAGCTCGAAATAATTACCTTCGGGAATTACCGTAAGCTGATCATGATAATGCCCGACAAATCCATTGGCATCGATTTTATCACCGGTAAGCACATTACCACTGATATAGCGCAGGTTGGAACCCTTGACATTATTTTTCACAAGCGGCTCGATGGAAGCGCCGGTCAGTACTTTGCAGTATTTCGGTTTTTCCACTTCGCTGCCGGTTAGTGCAATGGTTTTTTCGGCACGGTATCTGCCTTCAAGGAAAAGTTTTCCGATGATGATCACTTCCTGGGGACGCAGGTACCAAACAATATCGCCTTTGTTGATGGGATCGATTTTATTGATCTGTACGCCCACATTACCTGCCGGGTGCGGCCCTGCAAAATAATTGATCGTTACATCACGTGCATCGGTAAAAACTTTTGAATTTCCATCTGCTTTGGGCAGGTTGAGGTGAATGGTGCTGCCTGTGATTTTTTTCAGGGCATCAATACCTGTTTGAAAAGCTTCGGACTGACCCTCAACGATATAGTTATAATCGGGAGCCAGCGGTGAAGTATCGAAAGCGGAAATAAAAACGGCTTTGGGTTTATCATCTGGATTGGCAATGGTACTGTAAGGACGCTGGCGGATGTACGACCATACGCCGCTTTTCAGCATTTTGTCCTTAATTTCATCCACACTGATGCTTGCCGGTTTCGCAGCGCCAAAATCCTCATACTCAATGGTAGCATCTGCTTCGATACGCACTTCGAGCATGGCACGTTTGGCACCTCTCCTCACTTCACTTATCCGTCCCGAAACCGGTGAACAAAGCAGGATATTGTCCCTGTATTTATCAAAAAACACAGGAGTACCTGCCTTTACCTGATCGCCAGGCTTTTTTAACAGTTTTGGATACAGCCCGATAAAATCCGGGGGTTTAATGGCATAGGAAGCCGCCTGAAACTCCTGGGTTTGCTTTTCAGCTCTGCCTTCCAGGTTGATATCAAGCCCCTTCTTGATTGTAATAACGTTTGACATAGGCTTATGCAATGTTTAATAAACTTCGAAAATAGTGTTCCCTCTCAAATCGCTGGCAAATTTAACGAATTGTGGCCGGTTTGCTGTATGCTACAAAGCAAATCAAAACACAATATTTTGTTAAATCTATCAGTTCGCTAAGATAACATTTTATCTGCTAACATATTATGTTGAAAGTACAGTATTCTCATCCGAAAAACTGACATAAATCAGTTTTTTGCATGTTTCCAACAGGAAATTTGCCCGGTCTAACAGATAAACTTATATATTTGTTTGCACGCTAACAATAGCTTTTTTAAAAATTATATTACTTTTTGCCCATGAAACATCAAGTTCAACTTATAATTCTCCTGAGCATTTTACCTTTTATTGCTATGGCGCAGGATTATTTTGCCCCTGATGCCAATCGCTTTCAGGATCAGATATTTAAAGACAATATCAAAACAGCGCGCCTTTATGTTGAAGGCTGGGAAATGGCCGAGCCCGTCATTAATCTGAGCGGAAATGAGCAATTGGTTTTATCCTTTGATGACCTGGATGCCGACGAAAAAGTATTCAATTATACGCTGATCCATTGCGATGCCAACTGGAGCCCTTCCGATCTCGACCCATCAGAGTTTATGGAAAGTTTTGAGGACGATGAAATCCGCTCCTATCAGATGTCGTACAATACCTTCCAGCAATACACACATTATGAAGCACGATTCCCGAACCGGAACATGAAGCCCATGCTATCAGGGAATTATATCGTTTTGGTTTATGAAGACAGCCCGGAAGAGCCTTCCTTCAGCCTGCGCTTCCGTATTCTGGAGCAAAAAGTGGACATCACCAATATCCGCGTGCGCAAACCTGTTATCATTAACCTGCGCGATGCGGACCAGCAGGTAGAGTTTGCTGTAAATGCGGGATCATATCCAATAAGTTTTCCCGAACGCAACCTCAAAACCTGTATCGTGCAAAATGGCAGGGACGATAATGTCATTTGGTTGCAGCCCCGCGAAATCCGCGAAAACAAATATTTCTATGACCCCACAGAAGGCAATATCTTTAAAGGTGGAAACCAGTTCCGGAATTTCGATATCACCAGCCTGAAATACAATACCGAATATGTTGCCCGCATCGAGTCACCAGACCGTTACTATGAGGTTTTTCTGCAAGCGGGAAAAATCAGGGCGTTTGAAGATTTCCTGTCGGTGCGCGACATCAACGGAAATTACATCATTAAAAATGTGGACGGCACAAATTACGGCACCGAAAGCGAATATGCATATGTAAACTTCTATTTGCCTTACGACGCCCCACTGGTGGATGGCAGCCTCTATGTTTTTGGGAAAATGACCCATTGGCGCTTTACCGAAGAAGCCAAAATGAAATATAATTATGAGCTAAAAGCCTACGAAGCTACGCTTTACCTGAAACAGGGCTATTATAATTATGTGTTTGCCTTTTTGCCCAACAATTCCAGTGTGGCCGATGCTACTTTTATTGAAGGCAGTTTTTTTGACACCGACAATGATTACAGCATATACGTTTACTACCGCGAGCCGGGCGACCGCTACGACCGCCTGATCGGTTCCAGCCGCTTTAACTCTCATTCCAATTAATAGCGGAGCAAAGCAATCAAATTATATTCCTTATACTGAGTGGAAATGTCGTACTGACATTTACACTGGCGCTGTTTTTTCACTGCCGGAGAAGGAAAAACACGGAACTATATGACCAATTTTTGCGATTATTGCCGCAAATGCGCCGACGTTTGTCCTTCCCGTGCCATTCCTTTTGATAAGCCCAAAGAGCAGGACGGCAGCATCCGGTGGAAAATCGACGATGCAAAATGTTTTCACTATTGGTGCAAAACCGGGACAGATTGTGGCCGCTGCATGATCTCCTGCCCTTTCTCACATCCCAACAATTTCTTTCATATGCTCATTCGTCAAGGCATCCGGTATTTCCCAAATTTTGCGCGCATTGCAGCAAAGCTGGATGATGTGTTTTATGGCAAAAAACCTGCACCCGGGAAGCCTGTGGGATGGCTAAGGCATTGAGAGAGAGATAATATCAGCATCCATCAAATTAAAAAGCCGGAGTAAAATTTTCTGCCGGCGTTTATCCGGCAACGATAGAGCCTGAAAATCAATAAATAATAAAACAGGTCACAAAACTATAAAGAAGCGAAGTATTGTATCTCAATAAGAAAAACCGTCAATACCTTTTTAGCTTAATGCATCTCTGTTGCATTGGTGTTGCAACGCTATTGCAACGATCGAACAATGCTATTGCATCTTGCTTTTCGCCTTTAGGGAAGGAGGATAAAACCATGCAAAATGAAATACCATTTGATTTTCCCCTCCAATCACACACAGACACCTACAGCATCAAGCCTCCAAATATTTCGCAACTATCTTCAGTAAATCTTCTTTGGCGATGGGTTTGCTCAGGAAATCATCGCAGCCATAACTTTTTGCCAGTTTAACATCCGATTGGATTGAGTAAGCCGTTTGCGCAATGACGGGCAAATCAGGACGCACTTCCTTGATTTTCCGCGCAGCAATCAGTCCGCTCATGCCCGGCATTTTGATGTCCATGAGCACAATATCCACATCTTTATTGTCCCGGCAAATATCAATAGCCTGCTGCCCGTTAATGGCATGTATGATATGAAATTTATCTGCCTCTTTTTCCAGGATTGCTTCGATATACAGATAATTAATTTCTTCATCTTCAGCAACCAAGGCCGTATATTTCGCTTTCTTTGCCTGAGGCAATCCCCGGAACAATGAATCCTTAAGAGATTCCGGTTTTTGATATGGAATGGAAAGAAAGAAAACCGAACCCTTCCCTTTTTCGGACTCTAAGCGGATATCGCCACCGAGGAGCCGGGCATTTTCGCGTGCAATCGACAGCCCCAGTCCCAGGCCGCCGGTAGTGGCTGCAAGGTCTTTATCTTCACGCGAGAAACGTTCAAAGATCAGCTCATGATTCTCTGGTGCAATACCAATTCCCGTATCTTTTATAAAAATGACCAGGTTTTCGCCTTCAATATTATAACCAAACTCGATAAAACCTTCATGGGTATATTTCAAGGCATTTTCAAGCAGGTTGTCCAGTATTTTGGTGAGTTTTGTTTTATCTGAAACAATCAGGCTTTGCGCATCTTTCAGGCCTTTCTTCAGGTGTATCGGAATATTTTGCTCTTTTGCTTTCAGGTTAAAAACAGCGAAAAGCTCCATAACCAGGTCATTGAGGTAAAATTCACTTTCCTTTATTTTTTCCTGTTTGGTTTCCAGGGTCGATATTTCGAGGATATCATCAATAATCCGAAGCAATTGCTTGCTGCTGTTTTGGATGATGCGCGTAAAATACTTCCTTTTTTCTTCCGTCATATCCGGCTCATTGAGCAATCCCGAGAAACCAATAATGCCGTTCATGGGTGTGCGGATTTCATGCGACATATTGTGCAAAAATTCTGTTTTAAGGCGGTTGGCCTCTTCTGCCCTTTCTTTTGCAAAAACCAGATCTTCATTGGTTTGCATCAATTCCTCATTAAGCACTTCGTACTCCTCATTTTGTTCCTCAATTTTCCTTTCGTGCAGTATATTTTTAGAAATATCGATATGTACCCCACTCACTTTTAGCGGCTTTTCATCATCATCCCATTCAACCACCTTGGCTTTATCCTGCACCCAAACCCAATCTTTTGCTTTTGTTTTAACCCTGACCACCGCATCATAAATATCTGTTTTTCCGTCCAAATGCTTATTCATCTGGTCATTGGAAGATTCCTGATCATCGGGATGCACCTGAGCACGCCACCAATCCATTTTGCCGGGGACATCTTTGGGATCATAACCCAGTTTTCTGACCCAAAATTCATTAGTATATACTTTTCCGCTGTTGATTTCCCACTCCCATGTTCCGATATTTGCGCCTTCAATGGCTATGGCCAAACGGTCCTGACTTTCCTTTAAACGGTTTTCGGTTTTTTTGCGTCGGGTTATTTCCTGAATAACGCCTGTGATCTTCAGGGGCTTGCCATCGCTGTCTTTCTCCAGCTCGGCAATGGATGTAATGGTTTTACGTTCTCCTGTATCATTGGCAATTATATCAAATTCAAGATTATACTCTTTATTATCCTGAATCAAATCAACCAAAGCCTGATGCACCCTTTCCCTTTCGGGGATGCAGCTTTCGACTTGTTCTGTCGAAAAAGACTCCACATGCTCCTCAAAACCATAAATCCTTTTGGCCTGATCGGATGCCCAGAACTCTTCTTTTTTGATATTGTATTCCCAATTGCCCACATCGCCAATTTGCTGAGCTTTTTTGAATCGCTGCTCATTTGTTTTCAAGGCTTCCTCAATTCTTTTCCGCTCAGTTATATCTGTATGTGAACCCACAATCCTGAAGGCTTTTCCCTGGCTGTTAAAATAAGCTATCGCACGCGACAAAACATCAATCCAATGTCCATCTTTATGCTTCATTTTAAACTCCATCACAAAGCGGTCGCGTTGCCTGTTGATCAGCTCATTCTGCATTTTCCATGAGCGCTGAACATCCTCTGGTTCTGTAAGGGTTTCCCATATCGAGAAGTCGTTGGGCAATTCATCATCGCGGTAGCCCAGCATGGCCTTCCATGTAGGGGAATAATATATTTCGTTGGTTTCCAGGTTCCAGTCAAAAATACCATCGGACGTAGCATCAACAGCCATTTGGTAACGTTCATTGGCCTCGGCTTCCCTTTTTAAGGTGGCGTTTAATTCTGCATTGGACTGGGTCAGCTCTTCATTGAGCGCCTCAAACTCTTCTTTTTGTTCCAGGATTTTAAGCGCCGCATTTCTTTTTTCAGTAATATCAACAACCACAGCAATATACACCTGCACATTACCTTCCTGATCCCTGCGGGCTGTGAGTGAAGTATCACCCCAAAAATAACTGCCATCTTTTTTCCTGAGCCTTTTTTCGATGCGATAATGATCGGTTTCCCTATTGCGGATTTTTTCAATAAGCGCCCGTTCATTTTCCAGCTCATCAGGATGCGATAAATCCACAAAATTCTTTTTTAGAAATTCCTCACGCGTGTAATCCAGCATCTTCAAAAATTCAGCATTGGCATCTATCTGTTTTCCATCAGCATCTGCCAATGCGATACCGACATTTGCCGATTCAAAAAGCCCCCTGAACTTATCTTCACTTTCGCGTAAACGTTCGGATGCTTTTTTTCTTTCCCTGATATCCCGGGCAATGCCATAATAGAAAGTCTCCTCATTAATTTTAAACTTTTTACCACTGATTTCCATGGGAATTTCCGTCCCATCACGGTTTATATGTGTGGTTTCAAAAATATATGGTTTATCATAAGGCACGTTCTCCCAAAATTCCAGAAAAGCTCCTACCGGAAAATTTGGATCAATCACTTCTACGGTATGTCCAATAATTTCTTCTTTGGATTTTTCAAGGATAATTTCCGCATGGCGGTTGACATCAACCACGACGCCCTTTGCATTGATCAGATAAACAGCTTCTGAGGCAGTTTCCACAAGCTGACGGTAGCGCGACTCACTTTCCATAATCTTGTCCATGGCGGCTTTTTCGGCTGTGATATCTTTAAAAGTGCAGTAAGTCTGTTTGAAATTCCCATCACTGTCGAAACCAATGCAACCTTCAAAAGAAACGTAAATATAATCCCCCTTTTTCCGTTTCATTTTTAACTGCACATCATGGATAAAGCCATGCTTTTTGAAAACAGGGAAATTTTTATGAAAATGGGGCACAAAATCGGGATGCAGGAAATCGCCAAACCATTTACCTATAACCTCATCGCTCTCATAGTGTATTAATTATTTAATAAGTTAACTAATTTTCAATGCATCACCAGTATAAGTCCATCGAAAGGGCTTAGCACGTGTCTCATTGTATGTTTTCACGTATTCAATAAGTTGAGAAGCCAATTGTTCTGATGATTTCCAAACACCTCCTTTTACAACATCCTTTGTTAATATATTGAACCATATCTCAACTTGATTCAACCAAGAAGAATACGTTGGGGTGAAGTGCAATGTGATTTTCCTTTTTCCTTTCAGCCACTCCTTAACGTCTTTATGTTTATGTACCGAAAGGTTGTCTGCAATTATGTGAAGCTTTTTGTTTCGGTATTTCCTATCAAGTGATTTTAAGAACTTTAAGAAGTTTTCTGCATTATTTGATTTAATTGTTTTGGCTGTTACTTCACCTGTATGCACTGCAAGTGCCGCAATTAACGAAACAGTTCCGTTGCGTTTGTAGGTGGCTGTTTGTCTTTTCGGATTTCCTGGCCGTAATGGCAACTCTGGCTGAGTTCTATCGAGTGCCTGTATTTGAGTTTTTTCGTCAACACAAATAACCAAAGCGTTTTCTGGTGGCGACATGTAAAGCCCAACAATGTTGGTCATTTTTTCTTCAAACTCTGGGTCTTTTGACTTGCCGCACCAATACTCAATTTTATGTGGCTTTATGTCTGCTTGTTTAAGAATCTGAAATACTTTAGACTGGCTAATCCCTACTTCTTTGGCGATACGTTCTTGAGACCAGTTAGTGTATCCGTCATCTGGCTTTGTGCAGGCTTTCTCAATTACCATAGCCTGTTGTTCTGCAGTGATAACCTTTGGTTTTCCACTTCGGTAAGCATCCTTCAAACCTGTAATACCTTGCTCGCGAAAGCGTTGTCTCCATTTATTTACTACAGGTCTACTAAGCCCTGTTTGCTCTACTATTTCACTCATCAATAAACCTTGATCGGATAATATAATTATCTCGGCACGCTCAACGTAACGTTTTTCAAGTTTGTGTGAACGGCTCATGGAAAGAAGCTCTGCCTTCTCTTCCGTTGTTATCTGGATGGGTTTTCCTATTCTTGCCATGTGGCAAAGATAATAAAATATTAGTTAATTAACTTAATAATTATAACAATAGCCGAGGGAATTGAGCCATTGTGCGTTAATTTCGATGATGTTTCCATCAGCATCCAACGATTGAAAAGCCAGAGGGGCATTATCATAAATCGCCCTGTATTTTTCCTCATTGATCCGAAATTTTTCTTTTTCAGATTTCAGTTGCTCCTGGCTTTGCTTCAGTGCCGTGATATCCTGATGTGCGCCCAGCATACGGTATGGCTTACCGTTTTGATCGCGGATTGCCAGCCCCCGGCAGCGCACCCAGACTATTGAGCCGTTTTTATGCGTATAGCGCACTTCCTGATCGTAGGGATGCTCCGGATCAGCCACATGCTTATGAAAATTATCCAGGGCGGTTTTGAGGTCATCCTGGTTGATTATATCCTGCCATGCGCTGGCTTTATGCGGCATTTCATTTGGTTCATAGCCCAAAACTTTCCAGAAACGAGCACTCATCCACTCATTCTCCGGATGTTCCAGGTCCCAATACCATATACCATCGAGCGAGCCTTCCTGAATGAAATCAAAAATCGTCTCATCGCCCTTAACCAATTCGTATAATTCTTTTTTCAGATAATGCCCCATAGTCCTGTTGTTTTCACTTTTTACGCCTGCAAAAAAATCTTTGCTAAAGATAAGCATTTTGTGTGATTGATGATAAAAATGTTTTGACGGAGAATGAACACCACTGAATTTGATAGTCAACAAATTAAAAAGATTACAAAACTTTAAAGCTGAGCAGAAGCTTCGGTTCAGATCTAAGGGATAGGCCACTATACAGTAAACAACCATTCATCCAATGACATGGAGCCACCCGATGAATTACACTAAAACCATGTGAAAAAATCCGGTAAGCATTGGGTTTATGCTTTCCCTATTGCAGGCCTTTATCAAGTTTAATCCACAAAAACATCCTTTAGATCAAGAGCAAACTCGCCATTGAATATGTTTACGGGGATTTCATCATCTCCGGGATACATGCCCACAAGCCGGTATTTCCCGTTTTCATCAAGCACAAAAACATTCACATATTCTTCGTTGGGGTTTACTATCCAGTATTCGCGCACCCCATGCTGTTGGTAGAGCTCAAATTTATCTTTCACATCACGCCTTAAATTCTTTGGGCTCACAATTTCGATGATCAAATCCGGTGCGCCCAGGCAACCTTTATCGTCTAATTTTGAAAGATCGCAAACCACGTAAATATCGGGCTGTACAACCGTATAAATTGTTTGATCGTTTTTGTCTTTTTTATTTTCCGGTAGGCGGACATCTGAAGGCGCGTGATAGACTTCACATTTTTTATCATCTAGAAACGTATCCAATATTCTGGTCAGTTTTGTTGAAACCTTTTGATGCCTCCGTGAAGGTGCAGGGGTCATCATTTTTATAAAACCACCGAATAACTCCCGCCTTTTATCATCCATCCAGGTGAGGTAATCGGCATAGGTATAACGTTTGTTCAAATCCAGATTTAATGTATCCATGGCGTTCCCTTTCTTTTAACAAAGATAACAAAAATCCACAAATCGCTAATCCTCATTGCCAGTACAAACGCATTTTACTCAATGAGTATTTTCAAGCTGAATCAAAGCAAATTGTAGCAGCCTTACAGACTGTTTATCTGTTGAATTTGGCATTAAGCTGGTGCGCTGTATCAGGTTTATTCATTTCAGGCTTACAACCTTTATATCAAAAAAAACTCCATTAATGAACACCAAAGGGTTGTTCGATCTACCAAAAGCTTCACCAGCCTGAAAGGCTGAAACATTAGAAAACGGAGCAACGCCCCGTTTTATAGCAAACAAACAATATTCAGCCTGCAGGGCTGACACTTAAGCATACGAGCATTATATAGCACTGAAAAACAACAAAATGCATTATTGCCGGTAATACAACCATATTACCAGGACTTCTTAACGGAAGGTTTTGGATTAACGATAATCTGCGTAAATCATAATGCATTTGCCCTGTTCTCATTACCCGATATTAGTACAACAAAAAAACCGCATTCGTTTGAGAATGCGGTTTTAAAGCCATTGAAAGCAATTAACTATATCCCTGCCTTTTTTAACACCTTCCTTGCCGATTGAACAAGTTGCTGCTTGCCTTTATCTTTTACCGGAATTACATTATCCTCCATGCCGCGATCGATAAGCAGCAGCCATGGATCGATGCCGGCTTTTGCAGGCCGTTGTTTCGTTTTGATGATCAACTTGCTCGTATCTTGCCGGAACAGCTGTTTCTCATAATAAATTTCATCATCATTTTCATCAAACAGAGCTACGTAAATATAGTCGTTCATTGGAGCTTTATGCTGATTTCCAATACTATCTGCATAATATTTTATCGTTTGCATTTCCAGTTCCGTAAGAAACATACCCGAAGAATCCTGCTGCATCCGGGCTGAAATGGCTTTATTTTCGTAAAGTGTTACTTTCTCAAACATATCTTCGACCAGGTAGGTAAGGGAATCCGGGCAAACTTTATAAAATTCTGTAAGCAAATCCGTGGAAAGCGGAAAGTAATCCATTCCAAAACCGTATTGATCCACAATACGTCCCAGCGCACTGCCTACGCTATCTTCTCCGAGGTATTCCTGCAAGGCATACATCACAACAGAGCTCTTTTTATATCCGATATACGACTGCTGCACAGAAGAATAAGCCAGTGGGCGCTCCCCTTCCCGATCATTTTTGCGGTGCACCAAATAACTTTTTAACTCACTTTTCAGATAATTACGGGTGTTCTCCTTACCGTATTTTTTCTCAAGCAGCACGGCCATAACATATTGGGTAATGCTTTCGGTAAGCATCATCGCACCTTCTGCATAAGCAGGTGTAACAATTCCCGCCCACCAATGATGCGTATTTTCATGTGCTGCCACCGCATAAAGCATGTCAATATCTGTACTATCAAGGCGCGTAGTAAAACCTTCGGATTCTTTCCAGATGAATGTAGTAGGAAAATGACGTGCTGCTCCTTCCTGCATATAATCAGGCACTTCAACTATACGCAAATCTGTATAAGGATATGGGCTAAAATATTTACTTCCATAAGTATGTGAATCTTTCAAACCATCCATAATCCGTTGAATATTATATGCATGATCG
The DNA here is from genome assembly GCA_963662905.2 of Bacteroidales bacterium. Classification (GTDB taxonomy): domain Bacteria; phylum Bacteroidota; class Bacteroidia; order Bacteroidales; family WRLA01. The sequence continues at coordinate 335,568 of CAXXFD010000002.1, forward strand.
GGATGATAATACACTTCAACATTGACGCCCTGATAATTTTCACGCTGCACGGCATACCGCCCTGACAAAACCGGAATTTCGTTCTCGATGATGGTATCCGATTTATAATGAAAATAGTTTCGTCCGTTTTCTTTCCATTCGTCCAGCAACTTACCACTGGTAATTGCTATTTGGTCGCTGCTGGTACTGAGAACAGCCTCGTAGTTGGGCCTGCTTACTTCCATGATGGCTCTTGAACGCCTGGCCATCTGAACAGTAGGAGCATCAGGTTTGGGTTTCAGGCCATACTTTGCACGTTCACTGTCGCGGATCATTTCCACATTCACATTATAGCCAATCAATGGGAAACAAGCAGATGAGAAACTGGACAACATCAGGCATGAACCATTTTCTACAATTTCGTTTTTAGGTAAATTATCTGTAAATCCCTCTGCTGCTATATCATATTCAAAAAACATTTTCATGCTGTCGCCTGGCTGTAAAGGTTCCTGAAGTTTAAAAATCCGAAAACCGTATTCCGGGCCATGTAGTTTTTTGTCAAAGCCACGGTCAAAAACAATATCCTTACTGTTTTTCAAGTTCCAATCGTTTAGGTTGACCAATACAGTATCAATGGGCTGGTTATGGATATTATTTAAAATATAGCATCCATTTATTTGCACAAAACGCTGTTCCGGGAAAATATCTGCCTTCAAATCTATATCAGTAATAACAGGCTGAGGCACATTCGCAAATTTCGAATATTTAGTTTCATAAGCCAGCTGCATTTGATTTGCTTCATCTGCTGATATATAAGGATTGAGACAATAGCGATTATAGCCAATAAAAGATCCGCTGATTAAAAACAAAACAGTAAGCACAGCGAGTCCTTTTTTCTGCTCGCTGGAGATATGGCGCAACATATATGTAAAACGCAGCCAGATTTTGTTTTCGGTTGTTCGTCGCCACATCAGGATTGTAATCCAGGCCAAAATCGAGGCAAACAGCAGCCAGTAAACAGAATACCAAATTATTAAGGCGGCATAATGTCCGTAACCGTTCATATTGGAGTAAATATATCCGGGGATATGCCCATATCGCAACATTACATTCTCGAAGCCAATTACTTCAAATACAAGCACATCAAGAATGGCATAGAGGGAAGACAGCAGGAAACCGGCATATTTATTGGGACTCAGATTTTGTATAAAAAGCACTACAATAGCCAGATGTAGGTAATTAAGGAAATCGACACCAAACAAACGGCTGATGTACAAACCTAATTCAATTTTATAAAAACCCAGAAACACAACTTGCATGATAATCCCGGAGAGCATAGCAAGAAATAGATAAATCAATTGTATTCCGGCCAGGGTCAATAGTTTATTCAAATACGAAAACCAATTGGGCACAGGCAATGTATATACTATTTCATCGAATTTATTATCTTTTTCACGCCACACCAGCATCCCTCCAAAAAAGATTGTAATCGGCAGCATATACATCCATAGGTGTACGGTTTGATCGAGATACCAGGAAGTAAAAGGATAGCGCGTACCGCTATGGTTTCCGAGTGATCCCAGAAAATTAGTGATAATTTGGGAAATAGCCATTGCCGTAAGCAAGATAAATGCAGGATGAAAAACCAAGCGCTTCAACTCATACAAAGAGATATGCAGGCTTTTAGAAAAAACATGCTTCATACTATTGTTGAACCGTACCTTCGGTGCTAATATCGTATCTGTTTCACTCGTTTCCTGAATTATTTTCTTTTTACTATTTGCTTCATTTTTCTCAAGGAAAGCCACAAAACGGAAAGAATATAATGCATAAATAAGCAATCCAATTGATAAAGATAAAACAAGCATACGATTAACGACAAACCAAATATTTACAGGCATTGGGTTTGCATTGAAATCAGCCACAGTCCAATATCGTGTCATCACGTTTAAAGCATTGATGCCAAACGGGTCGAGCAGGACACGCAAGTTATAGCTATCGATACGTCCAAGCATATAGCCCAAGCTGGCATAAACAGACAGAAAAGCAACACCTGTGAGGTATGTAGCGATCATTTTCCGGCTTAAAGTGGCCAGTGCAAACATCATAGCAGCAATAAACAACATATTGGGCAAAACCATCCACAAAAAGGGCTGAACATATGCCAACACGCTCAAGTCGCCATAAAGATTCGAAGGCATCCACAGTCGCGATAATTCAAAACCAAGCGGTATGGCCATAAATATCAAAAGGTTTGCAGAAAAGCTCCCGAAAAACCTACCAAAAAGGTATTGAAAACGGGTAATCGGGCTACTGAAAATCAATTCATGGATACCGGTTTCAAAATCGCGTACAACCGAACGCCCCACAAGGATCATTGTACCTAAAAGGCCAAGCACACTCAAACGCGTCATCATTTGCGCAATCTTTACCGGTGCATTATGCCATTCTTTTCCCTGCATCATGCCCATAACAGCGGTATAAGGGTCTGTTATCAGCGAATAAGAAAACACAAGGCCAAAAAAGATGGCAAAAAATATCCAGAATGCAGGACTTTTGAGCACCCGGACAAATTCTTTGATAAATATTCCTAAAAACATGACCTTAATTTTTATGGTTACGGTTTTGATCCAGTGTATAGAAATATACATCTTCCAAAATAGGATTTACGGCCTTAAATGGCGCACCGGGATTTGTTTCACTGTAAACCTTTACAAAGGTTTTTCCCGCATAAAGCCTTTCGGAAATAATGCGGTATTTATTTTTAGGAAATTTTTCGTCCTGATTATCCTGTTCAGCTTCCCAAATCTTACCTTCAAAATCGCGGATTATTTCTCCGGGATCGGTCTGCATGAGGATACGTCCTTTATTGATTATGGCCATATTGGTGCAGAGATTGCTCACATCATCAACAATATGCGTTGAGAGGATGACCACGACCTCTTTTCCGATTTCGGCCAGCAGGTTGTGAAAGCGGCGGCGTTCGTTCGGATCCAGCCCGGCAGTAGGCTCATCTACAATGATCAGTTTTGGATTGGCCAGTAAAGCCTGTGCAATGCCAAAACGCTGTTTCATACCGCCCGAAAAAGTACCGAGCCGTTGATTTCGTGCATCCCAGAGGTTGACTTTTTTGAGCAAATATTCAGACATCGTCTTTCGCTCATTTTTATCTGAAATTCCTTTGAGCATGCACAACTGCTGCAGAAGGTCAAGAGCCTTCTCACGCGGATAAAACCCAAACTCCTGTGGCAGATAACCGAGATGCTGTTTCAATTCCTGTTTTTGCTCCAAAACATTCAGATCATCAAGGTATATACTTCCACTGTCCGGATCCTGCAATGTGGCAATAGTGCGCATTAAAGTAGATTTTCCTGCACCGTTTGGCCCCAAGAGCCCAAAAAGACCGGATGGAATTGTAAGGCTCACACCCTCAAGTGCCTTTACACCATTGGAATATGTCTTGGATAATTTGCTGATTGTTAAATTCATGATATTCTTTTTTAGGTAATTTCTTTGCTGCAAAATTGCGCTATAAGCATAATTGCAGCAAATAATTGTGATCAAAGAGGCGCAAATGTGATGAAAGCTGTTTTTTTGTGACAAACCGGCTTCATCACAAAATATTGCAAAAAAAAATATAAGGACGTATTTTGCCGTAAACTCAGGGCAAACGCATCTTGATCAAGCTATATTTGTCAGGCTGGATATTTGTTGCGTTTGAAAAAAACTTACGTCTTGTGTCATATTGATATATTACAGTTTTTCTGTTTGAAAGCACAAAGCAGCAAATTACCTCATTTGCGAAAACGAGAGAGGTTATAAGCTTAACAAGAACCCTCAACAGCCTGAAAATGAAGCAAAAAGATAAATCGGCTTAGACCGCAGAGCGGTCAAATATGTATAAAGAGTTACCACAGAACGCCACATACGACCCTGTCCGGGGTCGAACCTTTAATTAACATTTCCTTTTATAGATATGCAATCCCTTTGGGATTGAAGCCGAAATAGATTTAGACAGCTAACAGCTTTATTACCAATGAATTTGAAATGCATAGGAATAGGATTGTCAAAAAATGGTATAATATTTATGATGCGTTTGCCCTGGCCGTAAACTCAAAATAGCTACCTTTATTTAAAATTCCCGCATGAACAAAACCATAAAATACAGCTTTGATATTGCTTTTTGGACAGTTATGCTCATCGTATATTTTATTTTTTTCCTGGGTTTTGGCAGCGGTCTCCAGCATTATGTGGCCGGCTTCTTTATTGCAGCCGGAATGAGTTTCCCGGTGTACATCCATGATTTTCTTTTTGAATATTTCATCAGCCGGAAAAGCTATATGCTATACCTGCTCAGCAGTATGTTCATCGCATTGTTTTTTGGCAGCATACTTAATCAGTTATTGGAAACACAGGAAATCCGAAGCCTTCAGGAAGCCTATGGCAGCGTATTGTTGTTTATGATGCTTTATACCGGGGCCAAATATATCCGAAACGGCGCACAATACCGCATCCGGGTGCGGGAAGAAGAACAAAAACGTGCAAACACCGAACTGGAACTCAAAGAAATGGCAGCAAAGCAAGCTCATGCAGAACTGGACCTTTTAAAATCGCAGGTAAATCCGCACTTTTTATTTAATGCGCTCAACAGCATCTATTCCCTTACTTTATCCAATTCAGAAAAAGCCCCCGATACGGTGATGAAACTGTCTGAACTGATGCGCTATCTGCTTCAAAGCTCGGGAAAACGAAAGGTTTTGGTAAAGCATGAGCTGGAATTCCTGAATAATTATATTGAACTGGAGCGTGTTCGGCTCAATAAAAAAGCCCAAATCCATGCCCGTTTTCGCGGACAAGCCGAAGGAAAAATCATCTCCCCCATGCTGCTGATCCCTTTTATCGAAAACTGCTTTAAGCACGGTATTGGACTGCAATATGAAAATAATATCATTGATATCAGTATTGATATTGAAGGCAATACCATCGTTTTGAAAACGCAGAACAGAATTGCACCCAAAAGGCTTAACCCGGATGAACGCAAATCGGGTACCGGTATTGTCAATGCTGAAAAACGTCTGAAACTGCTCTATCAGGGAAAACACACGCTTGAAACAAAGCAGGAAGACAATGTTTATAAAATTTTTCTATGTATTGAAATATAATCGCTTATGCCTTTAAAATGCCTTATTGTTGATGACGAAGAACTGGCTCTGGATGTGCTCGAACAGTATATTTCAAGTATTCCAAGCCTGAGCCTGGCCGGACGCTGTGACAATGCCATTGAAGCTATTTCGTTTTTACACAGCAATGCCGTTGATCTGATGTTTCTCGATTTGAACATGCCTGAACTCAGCGGTTTGGAAATGTTGAAAACATTGGAAAATCCACCCAAAATCATCCTAACTACCGCTTATGCAGAATACGCCCTTGAAAGCTATGAATATGGTGTGGTGGATTATCTGCTGAAACCCATCAAACTGGAACGTTTTATCAAAGCGGTCAACCGCGCAGCAAGCTTATTTTCCAATACAGATAAAGCACAGGAAGAACCGGTTCGGCAAAAGCCTGAAAGTGTGTTGTTCATTAAAACAGATGAGGGTTCAAAGGCCATCAATTATTCAGAAATTATTTGCATTGAAGCCTACGGAAACTACTGCAAAGTGCATCGGGCAGGTGATTACAGCCTGACACGGGAAACGATGCAGCATTTCATGGAAAAACTTCCTGAAAAACAGTTCCTCCGGGCACACAAATCATTCATCATCAATAAAAACCATATAAAACGAATCAGTGGGAACATGCTTTTTACAGATAAAACGGAAATCCCGCTTGGGAGCACCTATAAAAATGAATTGATGAAAGCATTGGAAAGATAGCATAATGATTTTAAAGATTCATCGGATGAAGCAAAATCACCCGATGAATTCAAAAATCCGAAATCAAGCATTTATTTCTGTTCATTATTCTGGCACAGCAATACCAAGCCGCCCATAGCGCCCAGATTCATGGAATCCAGGGCAGAGCTGGGCACAATCACCATTGAACCCTTTTATTTCAAGCCTTCAAAGAACATTTTCATGCCCCTGAGGTGCAGTGCAACGGGATTATCCCGATATTCTTTACTGGTTTTGGCAAATTTTTCGGATATCTCGGTTTCTGTGGTGCCTGCCCATTCGCCAAGCTCAGTGACCACGTTCATACTGCAATAAAAGAAAGGAAGCGCATATTTTTGGCGCACAGGAATAGCCGTAGCTAGATTGAGCACCAAAAAGATAGCATTCCTTTCTATTGCAGCGGTTTGGCGCTTAATTGAATATTTTGTGAATAAGGCAGGTTAAACCTCCTGCCAACAAAAAAGCCCGGATTTAAGGACAAGATCCCTCCTTTTTTCTATATTTGTTATGCACCAACAATATTTTTTTGGTACAAAACAAATTATATTTTAAATGCACGGACTCAGGCACATATTTTTTTATATACTTCTTGCAAGCATAATAGCATCTTGTACCCATACAGGAATCAAAGAAAATTACAGAAAGGGAAAAGCCGAATCGAATAGCCGGATGCACCTGATCGATCCGCAATACAGGGATTTTCTTGAGGAGCATAAATACATACACAATCTCCTCGATTCATTCGAGTATTGTTCCCGACAAAACAATACCGCATCTGAAGCCCGGGCAAGAATAAAAATCGCTGATTATCTGCGCTCTACAGGAAATTATACAGAAGGGATCAATTTTCTGCAATCATTTCTAAAACAGCCTATGCAATTGGATGACCAAACAAAAGCATATGCTTTTTTTACCCTATCGGCAATTTATTACGAACTCTATTTTCATAAAAACAAAGATCTCCAATTTCTGGATTCTGCAAAGCATTATGCGCATGAATCATTGGCTATCAGCACAAAAAAAGATGCTGCACTCATTTCCAATTTATTAAATATCACAGGAGGCATATATCTGCAAAAACACATAATTGATAAAGCGATAAGCCGGCTCGACAGCGCATTAAAGATCCGAAAATCAGCAAAACTCCCAAGCGACCCTGCCCTTTTGAACAATCTGGCCTTTGCCTATAATCAAAAAGGCAATTATAAAGCAGCCCTGAAATATGCCCAAGAATGCCACAAGCTGTCCCGGGAGAAAGATGATGAGGTTTTTACTGCGATCAGCCTTGAAACTATGGCAAATATTTACGGAAATATGGGCGACAGCATTCAGGTACATCGGATGAAATCTGAATTGGACAAAATAAAATACAGCAAAACTGCAATTCTCAAAAATCTGATTGCCAAAGAATTAATACTAAACTACCAACATAATAAAGATTCAGAAAAAATCTCCGACCTTAATGAAGATCAATTTTTCCTGATACGCTTATCGCGCCTGCTGACCATAACCGCCATTATTCTGATCCTTGGTTTTGTGCTTATTTTATATTTCCTGCGGCAAAATAAAAAACTGCTCAAATCCGAAAAGGAATTACAAAAAAGCAGGATCGAGTCGCAAGCCTTAAAGCTTCAAAACACACAGCTCGAACTCAAGGCAAAAGAAGCCGAAAGCAAAGCCCTGAAAACACAATTAGAGAAGAACGAAGCCCATCTGGCTGCCAAACTCACGGCACTGTCGCAATCAAACGAATTCTTGATGAATATCCGAAAGGATTTGATTCATTTGAGCCAAAGCAAGGACACAGAAAGCGCCTTGGTTGAACTCACACATATTGAAGAGAAAATCGCACAACAGCTCAATGGCAATATTTGGGAGGAGTTTGAACTCCTGTATTCGTCGGGAAACAGCTCGTTTATAAAAAAACTCAGCGAACGGTTCCCTGAGCTAACCACCAACGACAAACGCCTGTGCTATCTCATTTTGATGAACCTGAGCACCAAAGAAATTTCAGATATTTTGTCCAAGTCAAGCCGCTCGGTGGAAGTGGCGCGCCACAGGCTAAGGAACAAGCTCGGCCTGGACCGCGGAAACAATCTCCATGCTTTTTTGCTTGATTTCAGCAAAAATTTATAGCTGCCCTTATTTCACGCATCCAATGGTCGAAATCTCACTCATCCGATGATCGCTATTCACTCATCCGATGACTTGGAGTCATCGGATGAGTTGATCCTCCGCTTTGTAATTTATTTCTCCGAATCATCACCTTTTCTACCCAAAACATCGCTAAACACTAAAAAAACTGCCATTTTAGCCCTTTTGTGCAGTTTTTGTGCAGTTTTTTGTCCAAATACCGGACAAAAAATAGTACAACCTTTCTTATATTTGTAGAAACCACTAATCCAATTTTATTAAAAGCAATTCAAAAAGGAGGACACATGAAAAAAATCATTTCAACAATCGCTATTGCAGTTTTTGCTTTATCTATGAACGCACAAACCCCGCCCGAACCCAATGGAGGAAGTGATCCGGGAGGAGGAAACAATCCTGTAGGAGGAGGAGCGCCTATTGGGAGCGGAATTGTTATATCGCTGGTGCTGGGCGTGGGCTATGGGTTGAAGAAAACATTAATGAAATCCAGCAGCAAACTCTCCTAAAAACCCCAAATATCCATTAACACTTGCAATAATATAATTTGATTGCCCATACTATTGTATGCGAAATTTTATAAACCAAGAACCAAATCTTATTAATTATGAGAAAATTTCTACAAATCATTTTCACGCTGATTATCAGTTTTACCATCCAGAATACATTAACTGCCCAGGTTACTGTGAGCGGATCAAATGCCTCGAGCAATGGAGATTATTCATCACTCGAAGATGCTTTTGAAGCCATTGAAGACTATGATCAAACAGGCTTTGACATTTCAGTAACAATTACTTCCGATTATGCTCCAACTTACAGAGCTGTATTAACAAATGGAAACTGGAATACTGTTACCGTAACGCCAGTGGGCCACCGAACTCTGGAAGGCGCATGTTATTATGCAATAATAGAGCTGAGAGGAGCGGACAATGTAACCATTGACGGTATCAATGATGAAAATAACAGTCTGACATTAATAAATACAGATACTGAAAACAGATATCATGGAAAAATCATACTCTTTGAAGAAACTACTACAGGACAGGTAACAGAAAATAACACCATCACAAATTGTACCTTAAAAGGAAATAATGAATGGGAAGCGTTGGTATATTTCGATGATTATACCAACCGTATTGTTCGGAATATAACAATATCCAACAATCACTTTGAGCCCTATAATGTTGCTGAGCATGAAGTTTCTTACGCCATTAATGCCTCTGCCCATACTTATTATACCCTACAAAACATTAATATTACCGGCAATAAATTCGTAAATTTTGGTGTAAGCAGCGCTACGGGTAATTATACAATATATGCTTCACAAGTTCAAAACCTTACTATAAGTAGCAATAAATTTTATCAAACATATGCAAGGACGTTTTCATATTCAAGTTCAAACGATTCAAAGTACTATAATGTTTATGCCCAAAATACGGATGGCATCACAGCAACAAACAACCTGATCGGATATTCAAGTGATGAGTTTACAGGGCGTACTGTTATAACATTGATAGGCAGATACGCAAATTATTACGGTATGTATTTCAATACCACGGGCACAACACCAATAACTATAAGCGGGAATGTAATCAATGCCATAACTTTAAACCTACAATCCCCCGACAATCACAATACTGCAAACTTCTACGGTTTTTCAGTCAACGGAAATTCCAGTTACCCTAAGAATCTATATATAAACGGGAACACCATTGGATCGAGTAGCAATCCAAACGCAATTATCATCAACACATCAGAGCCTCTTGCGTGCACTCCAATATACGCAGGAAACAGTTATGCATTCCTGCACGGTGAATTCAACAATAATACAATTGCAGGTATTAACAGCGGAAGTACTATGCTGAACAGAGGCGCATCATTATCAGCAATAAGCATTTATTCAAGATCAGAGGCAACATATTTTGAGGTTAAAAACAATACAATTGGCAGTACAGATGCTCCTATTACATTTACCAATAACAATACTGATGAAGAAATTGATATGTATGGGATAAATATTACAGGCTCATATGGGGCATGCGATCATGTTATATCAGGAAATGATATAGGATATATACAAAATAATGGCTTACAATATTCTCATTTTACAGCAGGGATTAAAGCAGGGCAAATTGCTTCTTCGGAATCCACCTATGAAGTTACAGACAATATTGTTCATGACATTTCTGCTATCGAGGGAAGAATGATAGGCATTTACTGTGATGATTCTGATTATAAAAATGCAACTGTTTCAGGTAATCAGGTTTACAATCTGGATGTTGGTGAACCCGGAAATTCGGGATATGGTACCTATGGGATATATTTTGCGGGAGGCAATTCTGATCTATATGATAATCTGGTTTACAATTTGGGAATGGGTTGGTCAAATTATGGGATGTATTTTCAATATGGAACTGAAGCAAATGACATCTACAACAATATAATAATACTCGGAAAAGATAAAAATGGCAGCGTTTATGAAGGAGAAAAATATTACGGATTGTATGAAACTACAGCAATAAATAATTATTATTACAATACTGTAATTGTTAAAGGCAGCCAAAGCAGCAGTGATGATGATTCCTATGCATTTTATCGTAATGCCACGTATAACAGCAACAATGTCTTTAAAAACAATATATTCTACAACACCCGAACCAATGCTTCCGGTTCAGGAGAAAACTTCAGCATCAGACTTGGGGATGAGGCAAATATAACAATTGACTTTAACGATTACTACAGCAGCGATATATTAGGTTACTTAAACGGAGACAAAACCACACTTACGGCATGGCAAACTGAAACAGCACAGGATGCGAACAGTAGTGCAGACGATCCTTCATTTTACAATGCTGATGGTACCAGCCCCAATGATTTTGTTATTGGAACTGATCTGGACGGAACTCCAATTACCATTGATGTTGACTATTTTGGAAACGACAGAAGCGATACTGATCCCAGGATGGGAGCCATTGAAGAAGGAGGTATTTACTGGTCTGGAGGAGCAGGCACCTCAAACTGGAATACATCAGCAAACTGGACAGGAGGCTCTGTACCCACCTCAACTGAAAGTGCAATCATCCCTGAGGGCCTGTCCTATTATCCAGCAATTAGCTCCGGAACGGGCGTTACCTGCAAGAACCTTACTGTTAATGCCGGGGCCAGCCTCACAATAAATTCCGGAGGATCCCTTATTACAACAGGATCCGTAATCAACCACGGAACGGTAAATATAAAGAGAAGTATCTCAGCAAACACCTGGCATCTTATTTCAATTCCAACAACATCATGTAATGCCCGTCCATTTATGTATGACTACTTGCAATCTTGGAATGAACCAACAGCAAGCTGGCTGGAAATTGTTTCATCATCCACTGGATTGGTTGCCGGTAAAGGATATTCCCTTTGGGGAACTGGCAAAGGGACATATACGTTTTCTGGAACTCCAAACAATGGAACAGTTAACCAAAGTCTGAGTTATACAGAAAACACCTCAGGGAATGACGGCGCAAACTTATTAGGGAACCCCTATCCATCTTCAATTGACTGGAGTGACCTTGATGACACTTACGGAGCAGTTTCCTACTGGAATGGAAGCGCGTATGTCAGCTGGAACGATGGAGCAGGCTCTGGATCTCAGTATATCCCTCCCATGCAAGGCTTTTTTGTTGTAGCTACTTCAGCATCAACTTTTACGATGGGAAATGCCAACCGAACGCATACTGGAGCAACAGGGTACTACAAAGAGAACCATGAACTTAGCAACGCACTGGTATTGTATGCAGATAATGGTGAATATCAGGATGACCTATGGCTCCTTGTAAGAGAGGATCAAACCAGCAATTTCGATCTACATAGTGATGCCTACAAATTCTTATCCTACACACATGGTTTGGCTCAACTTTATTCCATTTGCCCTGATGGTATGCTCAGCATCGATGCCCGCCCTGCCACCGAAACCATCCAGCTCGGTTTTTCAAATAATGAAACAGGAACTTACACCATCGGCATTAAGGAAATCGCTGACATCAACAACGCAATCCTCGAAGACACCAAACTCAATATCTTCCACAACCTAAGCGATGGAGCTTACACCTTCGACTGGAGCTTAAACGACGATGAAACACGTTTTAAACTGCACCTCAACACTACTGCTGTGGAAGAATTTAGCGGTAGTGCGGTGCAGGCGTATGTGGCCGGTGGCAACATCATTGTCCAAAGTGAAAGCCAAGCAGAGCGCATCACCCTCACCGACATCACCGGCAGGACGCTGGGCGTTTGGGGAAATATTGAAAACATCCCCGCACCATCAAGCACAGGGGTGTATCTGGTTACAGTGGAAACAGATCATAAGCGTATAACGAAGAAGATCATTGTGGAATAATGTTTTTCTGATTGTTGTAGAGGCGCAAGATTTTGTGCCTCTACAACAATCAGAAAAACCAAAATCATACAAACCACTCATCCGATGGCTTGGGGTCATCGGATGAGTAGATCCTCCGTTTTGTAATTTATTTCTCCGAATCATCACCTGTTCTACCCAAAACATCCCAAAAACCAAAAAAAACTGCAATTTCAGCCCTTTTGTGCAGTTTTTGTGCAGTTTTTTGTCCACTAATTGGACAAATAATGCATTTATTTTGCGTATATTTGGGTTTAATCCAACAAAGAAATTTAAACCTACAAAAGTAATACCTATGAAAAAGTTTATCGCTACAATCGCAATTGCCCTTTTTGCAATATCCATTAATGCCCAAACACCCCCTGAACCCAACGGAGGAAATGGAGCACCGGCAGGAGGAAATACACCCGTTGGAGGTGGCGCACCTATTGGCAGTGGAATCGCTGTTTTGCTTGCTTTGGGTGCGGCTTATGGAGCCCATAAAACTTCCCTTTGGCGTAAAAACAAGGAATAAAACCCCTTATTGCCGAAAAATCAATAAATCCAAAACTCCAAAACCTGCAAACGATGAAACATTTAAATTTGAGCCTCCTTATAGTATTTTTCGTCATCTCGCATTTCCTTTTGGCCAATGAAGCAGTTTACAATCCATCAGACGTAAGCCTACGGCAAACAGCATCTTGCATATAACCGGATAATGTTTTAAAGCTGTCCGGGCAGAAGTTGGTGGAGCTGGTTGGCTGGGTGTTCCTGGATTTTTCCTAATGTTTGCTTGAGCCACTCAAAGGGTTCTACGTTTTGGATTTTGCAGCTGGCAAAAAAGGAGTAGATCATAGCCGCGTGCTGGGCTGCATTGTGCGAACCGGCAAACAGGTAATTCTTGCGGCCTATTGCTACCGGCCTGATGCTGTTTTCAACCAGGTTGTTGTCAATGCGCAGCCTTCCGTCTTCAATATAACGGATCAGGCGCCCCCATAATTTCAGGCTGTAAGCTATGGCTTTGCCGATTGCGCTTTTGGGCGCTACTTTATAAACTTCTTCCTTAAGCCAGCTTTCCATTTCGTTCAATATGGGCAGTGATTCCTTTTGCCGCAATGCTTTGACCTCCTCCGGCTGCAGTTCTTGCTCACTTGCCTGACGTTCAATGGCATACAGTTTTCTTATCTGCCCCAGCGCATATTCACTGCGTGCAGCATCATTGTCCTTGGCTTTCTCAAAATACCTGCGTGCATGCGCCATGCAGGCCAATTGGGTGATTTCGGCTTTGTTTTTTAGGTTGTCGTAAGCTGTGTAGCCATCGGTTTGCAAATATCCACTATAGTTTTCCAGCATCTCATCCGGGCCTTCCCGTCCGCGGCCTTTCCGGTAATCGAACAGGGCCAGTTTTTTAAGCGGGTCGTAATAAACCCAATGATACCCTTTGTGCGATGCCCCGGGCTTGTCTTTGGTCAATACCTTTATGGGCGTTTCGTCTGCCATCAGGTAATCGGTCCTCATGATTTCTTTTTTCAGGGCATCGTAAAGCGGTTCAAGCAATCTGCAAACCCCGCTAAACCAACCGTTTATTGTTGATTCGGCTATTTCGATCCCCAGGCGCTTGAACATCTTGACAAGGCGGTAGAAAGGCAGGTGGTCAACAAATTTGCTGACAGTCACATAAGAGATCAGGCCTTCTGAGGCATTGCTTTTGGGCAAGGCGCGTGAAGGCAGTTCTGCGCAGATCATTTGGGTGCTTTCGTCCTGGCCTGCTACGGCATAGTAAGGGCGTATATAACGGATCACACGAAAAGTACCGGGCACATAATCAAGTACTTCGGTGATTTTTACGTTGACCCTATGGGCGCCTTCGGGCAGGTTTTGGGGTTCGATGATAATTTCATGGCGCGGCAGGTGGGCGGGCAGTTCTAAGCGCACGGGCTGTTTTTTGGACTGCTTTTTATTGCGCGTATAGCTGATCTGCTCCTTTTCCGGTTCTTTCTCCTGTGCAGGCACGTCGAAGAGCACGCCCTGGTTGGGGTCTGCTGCGATATGCCGTTCGCTTTTGGCTCCATAGATCGCACGCCTCAACTGGACAAGTTCATGCTGAAGCAGGAATATCTTCTGTTGCATTGCATCATATTCCGCTTTTGATATAGTTATATTTTCCTGACTTGCCATGAGGCAAAGATACGGAAGTAACCTCTTGTCTGACTATATTTTAAGTGCTATTTACCAACATTTTCATGTGGGAAAAAACGTGGGTATTTCCTTGCATTTTTCATGGAAATACCATTGATTATCATTACAAGTTCAGGGTAGTCGATCAGCTGGTGGGAGGCGTGCACAGCAGATGTGTCCGGCAGGTGAAAAGTGCCTTTTTCGAGCCTTTTATAGAACAGCACAAAACCTCCGCTTTCCCAGCGCAATAATTTTATGCGGTCGCGCTTTTTGTTGATGAACAGGAAAACATCACCGCTCATCGGGTTTTTGTCCAGTTTGTTGCGCACAATGCCATAAAGCCCGTCAAAGCTCTTGCGCATATCGGTGGGCTGGCGGTACAGGTAATAGCGGCTGGCAGTTAAGCTGAACATTATTGGCCGGTGAGCGATTTGAGATAGGGCAAGGGCGCATTGCCCGGCAGGTTGAGCTCGATACCATTGGGATAGCGGATGATAATCCCTGCAGCTGGAGTCCCGGAAAGCTCAATGAAACCATGGCCATCAGGCAAGCTTTCTTCCTGTTCAAATTTATGATACCAATAAAGGAAAGTGTGATAGCAGATTTTGTGTGATTCGGCAAAGGATCTTTTGCTTTGGCCACTGGTATGCCATTGATCCACCAGCGCTTTCATCTCTGCTCTTCTTTGTTCTTTTTGCATATTGCTTTTTTGCAGCAAAGTAAGGGAGCTTTAAAAGCTTGTGCAATATGCCTTTTGCTGAAGGCTTACCATCAGACAGCCCCATTGCGAGTTCCTATTCTTACAACACTTATACCCAATTAGGGTGGACAGATATTAACGTATTGGAAAGCGGTGATCTTACAGAAGTTGTAATATCGTACACATGGGATACAGACTCATGGCCTGATGAAGGTTCATTTCGTATTAAATCACCTGAAGGAACCGAAGTTACAATCGCACACAATGAAACTGACGGAACATACAACCATACGCTTACTGATTTTGCTGGGGAAAACTTGAACGGCAATTGGGAATTATGGATATATGACAATTGTGGAGATGGCGGACACCGTGCGACCGACATAAGCATTACATTTACCTACACCACAGAACCATCAAATCCCACCCCTGCAAATAACGCCACAGATCAAGCCTTATCAGGCAGCCTGAGCTGGGATTATGGTGAAGGAACCAACACCTATGACCTTTGGCTGGGGCCATCAGGCAATATGAGTAAAGTTGTGGATGGCGCAGCAGCCGGAGCCAGTGGCAGTTATGCCTATTCCGGTTTGGATTATGCAGCGGAATATGAATGGCAGGTTATTGAATACCATACAGACGAAACGATAAATGGTGCAATATGGAGTTTTGAAACAGAAGGTTATACTGTAAACACTTATACTTATACAGGAGCAGAAGAGAGCTGGACTGTTCCGGAAGGCGTAACAGAAATAAAAATAAAATCCTGGGGTGCCGGAGGGGCATCCTCATACATCAATGGCGTTGACGGAGGCGGAGGCTCAGGTGGATATACCGAAGGACGCTTCAGCGTGACGCCCGGCCAGCAGCTCATCATTGCTGTTGGTGGAGGAGGTGAACACGGATCCCATGATTGGAATGGCGGCAATGGTGGATGGCCCGGTGGTGGTTTTGGCACCATTGCAGAAAATGGTAAAGCCAGTGGTGGGGGCGGTGGCTATTCCGGTGTTTTTTTGGGCAGCCACAGCCAATCCAATGCATTGATCATTGCCGGTGCTGGCGGTGGCGCAGGAGCCTATTCATTTGGTGGTGCCGGTGGTGGCGAAACAGGAAATGCCGGAGGAAATGTTTGGAACAGCGGTAACGCAGGGCATGGTGGCACACAAACAGCCGGTGGCACAGGAACAGAATATGGCGATGACGGTTCTGCCTTGCAAGGCGGCAATGGCGATCAAAGAGGCACTCAAACCCAGGGTAGCGGCACCGATTATTCCGGCAGCGGTGGCGGTGGCGGCTACTACGGCGGCGAAGGAGGCCAGGACTACAATGGCGGCGGTGGCGGCGGAAGCAGCTATATCAACCCAACCTATGTGATAGGCAGCGGAACACTGACAACAGGAAATAACGGTGAGGAAGAAAGCGGAGGTTCAGCACCCAACTCTTCTGATCCTGACTATATTGCCGAAAATGGCGATGTGGGAAATGGCGCAGGGGCAAATGAGCTTGATGATGCAGGAAACGGCCTTATTGTCATCAAATATGCCGAGCCCATGTCCTTTGTATCATCTACAACAGAAACCGCTACTACAGATGAGGTTTTTACCAATAGCGAACTCAATCCTGTTATCCGGTTGAAAGTGGTAACATCGGGCTTAATTGACCCTGTTTCCGCGAGTTCCATCACTTTCAGTACCAATGGAACCACAAACACTTCCGACCTGTCCAATGCAGAAGTTTTTTACACAACGAACACTACTTTTTCTAATGCCACACAATTTGGAACAGGACACAGCAATCCTTCGGGCACATTGACTTTTAATGGTGATCAGCAATTAAATGCGGGCAATAACTATTTCTGGCTTTGTTATGATGTTCCTTCGGATGCTGGTATTGGCAATATAATTGACGGAACATGCAGCTCCGTAACGGTTGATGGCAGTGCTCATACACCGGATACAGAGGCACCTGCCGGTTCGCGTACTATTGCGGACAATCCTTTTCCAGGCGGTGCAGGAAATTCAGGAAGCCCTTTTCAGATTGCAACAACAACGCAACTCATTTACTTGTCCCAACATACAGAATATTGGGATCAGTACTTTATCCAAACTACCGACCTCAGCTTTAATGAAGATGAAACACAAGTGGACTGGGATGGGGACGGCTCTCCGGATGGTATTGCACCAGACGGATTCTCTCCCATAGGCAACTCCACAACCAAGTTTACCGGAGGCTATAATGGCGATGGCCATTCCATTGACAATCTTTATATCGACCGAAGCGCAACCGACTACATCGGACTTTTTGGATACCTTAGCGGTGCAGATATTGATGGTGTAAACCTGAATGATGTTGATTTTACCGGAAATAAACAATCCGGAGCTTTGACAGGACGGGTTGAATATAGCACCATTGATGATTGTTTTGTTAGCGGCTCTGTAACCGGAGCTGACAATTGCGGGGGATTGGCTGGCGATGTCTGGCAAAGATCCAATATAAATGATTGTGGTGCTAATGTCACAGTCTTCGGAACAATAAGTGTTGGTGGCTTTGCCGGAAGGCTTTACCATTATGAGGATATTGACAATAACAAGCCGTCGATAACCAATTCATATGCAACAGGAAATGCAACTGCAACATCTAGGAATGTAGGCGGTTTTGTGGGTTGGCATGTCGGCCTTATTTCCCAATCCTATGCCAGAGGTTCTGCATTCTGCACAGATGCCTTAAAAGGCCGTGTTGGAGGTTTTGCAGGTGCTGTAGCATATTATGGGGGAAGTACCGGAAAAATAGACAATTGCTTTTGCTCAGGTTATGTGTCAAGATCTGGGACAAATTACAACTCAACTTATGGAATAGGCGGTTTTGTGGGTATTTATTATGGTGGAGGCAGCATAACAAATTGCTATTCAACAGGACTCGTGCCCCATTCGGGTTTTTATGGAGGATTTTGTGGTTATTATAACAGCAACGGGACTTCCGAAGGAAATTATTATAATAAAGAAACGTCCTACTGTGATGATACCAATGGCGATACCCATCCAATAACCACCCGCGAAATGCAAACGCAGGGCACTTTTGCAGGTTGGGATTTTATGGGCGAAAGCACCAACGGCAGCGATAACATCTGGGGAATTAACCCATTTGATCAAGATGGCCTTCCGTTCCTGGCATGGCAGGGATTTGATCAATTTGCCGTCACACCATCAGGGAGCGGAACAGAAGCCAGTCCCTATCAAATCTCTACGGTGCCTCATTTATACTGGCTATCGCAATATTCACAGGAATGGGACAAATACTATGAGCAAAGCACGGATATAGATGCTTCAGCAGCCGCATCCTGGTATGATAATGCCGGATTTTTCCCTATTGGAAACGAAAACACAGGCTTTGCAGGACATTATGAAGGAAACAATCATACAGTCAGCAATTTAACCATCGACCGCAGCGATGAGAACTATATCGGCCTTTTTGGTGCTACGGA
The DNA here is from genome assembly GCA_963662905.2 of Bacteroidales bacterium. Lineage (GTDB taxonomy): Bacteria > Bacteroidota > Bacteroidia > Bacteroidales > WRLA01. The sequence goes on from CAXXFD010000002.1 coordinate 354,329, forward strand.
TGGTGCAACTATTGAAAACCTGAGTTTAACCAATGCAAACATTAGCGGCAATGCATACGTCGGAGCACTGGCCGGCAAAACGGCCTCAACCGTGGTGCAATACTGTTACAGCAGCGGAACACTGCTCGATGGCTCAACCATTGGTGGGTTGATTGGATGGAATGCCTCTTCTTCGGAAGTCAAACACTGTTATAATGAAGCGACTATAGATGCGCACACCAAAGCAGGCGGACTGATTGGTACAAACGAAGCTGTTGTAGAATATTGCTATAATTCTGCTAATATTATTGGTTCTTCAGAATTTATCGGAGGTCTCATCGGAACCAGCACCTACCCCCCCGAATATTGCTACAATACAGGGCAGGTAAGTGGACTTCAATATGTAGGAGGTCTCATTGGATATGGCAGTGCAGAAAACTGTTATAATATCGGGCAGGTAACTGCAGATGATTATGTGGGTGGGCTTATAGGCTCCGGTTCTGCTTCTTATTGCTATAATGCAGGCGAGGTAATCTGTACAGGTTGGTGTGAACACTGTGGTGGTTTAACCGGCTTCAGTTCCTCTTCAACCACAGCATGTTATTATGATAAAAACGCCTCCGGGCAAAGTACTGACGGGGGTCAAAGCAACGGCCTGAGCACGATGGAAATGCAAATGGAATATCAATACCAGGCAGAGTATTCCTATCAAAGCGATTGGGATTTTATGACCCAAAGCAGCAGCGGAATATGGGGCATCAGCCCAATTGTCAACGATGGTTATCCCTTCCTGAGCTGGCAGGGCTATGATCTTTATGGCACAGAACCGGATGGAAGCGGCACCACAGAAGACCCTTACGTGGTGGACGGGCTTACGGACCTCTACTGGATTTCCCAAAAAACCGATCGCTGGGACGATCATTATATCCAATCCTGCGATATTGACGCTTCGGGCACCACTTTTTGGTGTGGCGGCAGTGGTTTTCTGCCCTTTGGAGCCGGTGATGCCAACGATGAATTTTCAGGCACTTATGATGGACAGGAACATGATATCAGCAGCTTGTGGATCAACAGAGAGCATGAGTATGAGGTGGGCTTTATTGGAAAATCATATGCTTTCGATAATACTGTCCAAAATCTTGGCTTACCGGATGCATTTATCAAAGGATATAAATATGTGGGCGGTTTTGTGGGTTACAGTAATGGCAATGATGAAATTGCACATTGTTATATCAGCGGAACCGTAACTGCTGGTAATGATTATGTTGGAGGAATTGTGGGGTACAATCACGGTTCAGCCCTCACTAATTGCTACAGTCACGCCAGTGTTAGCGGCAATGATTATGTAGGCGGCCTGATCGGTGATCTGTCTCATAAAAACATCAATGATTGCTATTCCAAAGGATTTGTTTCGGGGAATAATTACACCGGCGGACTGATTGGGAACGGAACCAATTATGTGAACAATTCATTCTGGGATACCCAAACATCAGGACAGGAAAGCAGTGCAGCCGGAACGGGCAAAACCACAGCCGAAATGACAACACTGAGCACATATACCGATGCCGGATGGGATTTTGTGGGTGAAACATCCAATGGTTCCGATGATTACTGGGACATGGATGAATCAAAAGTAGTAGAGGACGGCTATCCGTTTTTAGGCTATCAGGAAACACCCATGGACTGGACCGGCGCCGTAAGCAGCGACTGGAACAACCCGGATAACTGGTCAAAAAGCCTGGGCGTGCCCAATGAACACAAAGACATTACCATCGAAGCCACAAAATCGCACGATCCCGAAATCCCCAACGATGGCGCCAGCATCAACAATCTGACGGTCAGCAGTGGTGCAAGTCTCACAGTTGGGGACGGCGGTTCATTGATCACCTATGGCACCATCACCAATGAAGGCACGATCAACATTGAAAAAATTATCGCCGATGATGGACACTGGCATTTTATTGCAGCACCTACCAACAATGCCACAGCCGGACTTTTTAGCGCCATGTACCTGCAGCAATGGAATGAAGCAGCCAAAGAATGGCTTGACATTACAGATCCGGAAGAAGACCTAAGCCCCGTTCAAGGCTACAGTTTGTGGAGCCCGGATGGCGGAAAGGGAAGTTTCACCTTCTCCGGCACGCCCAATACAGGCAATCAGGACATCAGCCTGGATTATCACGACAATAGCGCACAAAATGACGGCGCCAATCTCGTAGGAAACCCCTACCCTTCCTACATTGACTGGGCTCAGGTAAGTGGTTATGGGTCAAAATATACCTGGAACGGTGCAGATTATGATGAACGTACGGAAGCCGGTACCGGCAATGGAAGCCGCTATGTTGCTCCAATGGAAGGCTTCTTCGTGGTCACAGGTTCATCCGGCAATACATTTATGCTCACTAACGACATGCGCACGCACAATTCAGCGAAAAAAGATGCCTCAGCTCTTTCCAACGGAATTGTACTTTCTGCCAAAAGCCAAAACTATAGCGATGCACTTTATATCGTTTTTGATGCTGCTGCAAACGAAAACTTCGAGCTGCCGCGAGATGCCTGGAAGTTCATCAGTGGAACGGCAGGAATTTGCCAGATCTGGTCCAAATGCCCCGATGGAAACCTTGCCGTGGATGTGCGACCACAAACCGAATCCATTCCGCTTGGTTTCACCAATAACGAAGCCGGCACATATTCCATTGGCATTCAAGAAATCGCGGATATTTCCACCGCCACACTCGAAGATACCAAACTCAATATTTTCCATGACCTCACGCAAGGAGCTTACACCTTCGACTGGAGCTTAACCGACGATGAAACACGTTTTAAACTGCATTTAAACACCACTGCGGTTGAAGAAATCAACGGTAATGCTGTGCAGGCTTATGTGGCCGGTGGCAACATCATCATCCAAAGCGAAAGCCAAGCAGAGCGCGTCATCCTCACCGACATTGCCGGCAGGACGCTGGGTATTTGGGGAAATGTTGAAAACATCCCTGCACCGCAAACCGATGGGGTTTATCTGGTGACAGTGGAAACAGGGAATCAACGCATAACGAAAAAGATCATTATAGAATAATGTTTTCTGATGTAGAGGCGCACGGCTGTGCGCCTCTACATCAGGAAAACCAAAACCAAATCATTATGAAAAAAATAATCGCAACAATCGCAATTGCAATCATGTTTCTTGGTGTCCAGGCACAAGACAACCCGCCACATCCCAATGGCGATGCTAACCCGACATTGCCGGGCTCCGGCAACAGCCCCGTAGGCGGAGGAGCGCCCATAGCCGGCGGCATCGGCATTTTACTCGCATTGGGGGCGGCTTATGGCAGTAAAAAATTCTATCAAAAAACAAAAACCGCCAATAAAACAGAATAGGCTCATGAGCGCCCGCTGCGCTTTGTTTATAAACACAAAAGCCCAAAAGCTTCAAGTGTTGTGAAGTAATATTGATAACCCAAGCAAAATCCAATAAATATGAAAGCAATTTACACACTCTTAATTCTTCTGACCATAGTTACATCTGGTATTGCCGCCGACCAGGTAGTTACCAACAACAATGATACCGGCGCAGGTTCATTACGACAAGCCATTGCAGATGTGGGTGATGGAGAAACAATTACATTTAACATTCCATCATCAGACATCATAACCATTGCATCGGAACTTAGCATTTCCGGTAAGGGCATGACCATTAACGGCACCAATCTGGCCACAGGCAATCCGGTTACGGTCCAGGTAACTGCCCCGGGAACATCAACATTTCGTGTATTTTACCAAAATGTTGCTAATAAAACGATTAACATCTCAAATATGATCATCAAGGGAGGAAATGTAGGCAGTGGTTGGGGAGGTTCCATAAATATGGTTGAAGGAAGTCTTTCTTTAAACAGGGTAACGATTCAAGGATCGAAGGCATTATATGGTGGGGGAATATGTGCCGTTAAAGGTCCAACAAGCCCAATGTCTCTGACAATAACAAATAGTACTATTGATGCATGTGAATCAACCAACAATGGTGGAGGTATTTGTGGAAATGGTATTGCCATATTATTGTCAAATTCAACATTTAAGGGTAACTCCACTTTAGCTAATGGAGGTGCTATTGCTACTGGCAATACAACAGATTTTGATATTACAAACTGTACTTTCTTTAATAACACTGCGACATATTATGGTGGAGGTTTTTGCATGTTGGATGGTAACTGTAGTTTGTCAAACTGTACATTTTCAAATAATTCTTCTCCGAATAATCAGGGCGGCGGTGTAGGATTATGGAGTAGTTGGGGTGCTTTGACTTTTAAGAACTGCATCCTGGTCAATAATACGGGATATGATTATTATTATGGAGCAGGTGCATTAACAGACAATGGGTACAATGTGGTAGAGTCACAAAACACCACTGTTGCTGGAAAAGGCTTTCAGAGTACGAACAACTTGCTAAATACCGATCCAACCGGACTGGCTTCGTCTTTATCCTACGAAGGTGGATATACTGAAGTACTTAAAGTTACGGCAGGTAATATTTTATCGAATCCCGGTTCAACAACCGAAACTACCGACCAGCGTGGCTATTATCGTAAAAGTGGAACAATTTACTATGGTACAACACCAACAAGTAATACAAATTACATAACCCGTGGTGCATACCAATATTACGGGATTATTGCACGCACCAACACAGTTGATAACTGGACATCTGCAAGCAACAATTATTACACTGATTTGCAGGGTGCCGAAAATCATGTTTCTGCTGGTGCTACGGTGAAACTCGCCGGTACATCCATATTGCTGTCTGAAGTTGATATTAGCCAAAGCATAACACTAACTGGCGAAGGAACAGAATCAACAACATTAAGGGTGGCTGAACCCGGAATTACAAATTCAAGGGTTTTTAATATCAATGCTCCAGGCAGCACCATTAATATAAGTAATATGACCATCCAGGGAGGGGACATTTCAGGAATATTTAATGATAATAACGGAGGTGCAATTTATTTGATCGGGAACACAGAAACAACAGTTACCACACTGAATTTGAATTATGTGACAGTGTCTGATTCCAAAGCAACTACTGGTGGCGGGATATATGGAGTATCAAATGTATGCTTAGATATTTCAAACAGCACAATCAGTGGAAATACGGCAACCAATTTGGGCGGCGGTTTGTATTTTCCTGATGACTGTAATATTGAAAACAGCACGATCAGCGGAAATACTGCAGGTGGCAATGGTGGTGGAATTTATCAAAACAGGAATTCTGATCAAAATGATAATTTAACAATTACAAACAGTGTTATCAGTGGAAATAGTTCTTCGGCAGATGGTGGTGGATTGTATAATACGGGCATGAACTGTACAATTACCAACAGCACGATATCTGCAAATACATCTACAAATCGTGGAGGCGGAGTGGCTAATACTGAACTGTGTACTATTACAAAAAGTACCATCAATGGAAATACGGCTAATACTCATGGAGGAGGAATATGGAGCAATGATGAATGTACGATCATAAATACTACGATATATGACAATACGGCCAATAGTAGTTTATATGGTGGAGGAGGCTTGCTTAATAGTGGTACATTCTCCATTATCAACAGTTCCATCAGTGGAAACAATGCCCCCAATAAATATGGAGGTGGTGTTTATAATTATTCAACTTCCCTAACGGTTAAAAATTCAATGATTGCAGCTAATACAGCCAGTTCTACTGGAGATGATTTTTATTATCGTGACGGAACAGTTACAGATAATGGCTATAACATCGTGGAAAATTCATCCGGATACACCTGGTCAGGCACCGGAGATATTACCGGAGACCAAGCCAACCTCTTCGGTACCGGCCTTACTTCACAAACCCTGGCTGATAATGGAGGCCCTACCCAAACCCTTGCGATTGAAAGTGGAAGTGTTGCCATTGGTGCCGGCACAGGGGATGCTACGGTTACTACAGATCAAAGGGGCTACTTCAGGTCAGACACTCCCACTATAGGCGCTTATGAATACAATGGCAGCAATACCATTACCTGGGATGGCTCCTTAAATACCAACTGGAATACAACTGATAACTGGGATTGTGAAACCGTCCCCACTTCATCCTATAATGTGATTATCCCCGGAAGCCTCTCCAATTATCCGGTGATTGCTTCCGGGACAGGTGCCAGCACCAATGATCTTACAGTGAATAATGGAGCATCGCTAAGCCTAAACTCAGGCGGTTCATTGATCACTTATGGCACGGTCAGCGGTTCTGTTGATGTTAACATGGATATCACAGTCGGCACATGGCATTTTATCTCCGCGCCTGTTGCCGGAGCACTAAGCGGTATGTTTGAAGAAAGTTATCTGCAAAACTGGAACGAAAGTTTGCAGGAATGGCAGGACATCACCAGCAAAACTGTACCCCTAACAGCCGTTAAAGGGTTCAGCCTTTGGTATGAAACAAGTGCAAAACCAGCCGGCACTACTTTTACGTTCAGTGGGATACCCCATACCGGAGACCAAAGCATCAACCTGAGCTACAGCGGAAAAGGCGATCCCAACGGAAATATCGGCGCCAACCTCGTAGGAAACCCCTACCCTTCCTACATTGACTGGGATCAGATAAGTGGCTATGGGTCAAAGTACACCTGGGACGGCTGGGCATATAAGGCATACACCCAAACAGGCAGTTATGGTGAGGGAAGCCGCTATGTTGCTCCAATGGAAGGCTTCTTCGTGGTCACCGGTTCATCCGGCAATACATTTATGCTCACTAACGACATGCGTACGCACAATTCAGCGAAAAAAGAAGCTAATGCGCTTTCCAACGGCATTATCCTATCAGCCAGCAGTGAAAATTATAGCGATGCACTTTATATCGTTTTTGATGCTGCTGCAAACGAAAATTTCGAGCTGCCACGAGATGCATGGAAATTCATTAGCGGAACGGCAGGAATTTGCCAGATCTGGTCCAAATGTCCCGATGGAAACCTCGCCGTAGATGTGCGCCCCGAAACCGAATCCATCCAGCTTGGTTTCACCAATAACGAAGCCGGAACCTATTCCATCGGCATCAAAGAAATCGCTGATTTATCCACGGCAATACTCGAAGACACCAAACTCAATATCTTCCATGACCTCACGCAAGGAGCTTACACCTTCGACTGGAGCTTAACCGACGATGAAACACGTTTTAAACTGCATTTAAACACCACTGCGGTTGAAGAAATCAACGGCAGTGCCGTTCATGCGTATGTGGTTGGGAGCAACATCATTGTCCAAAGCGAAAGCCCTGCCCTACGCGTCATCCTCACCGACATTGCCGGCAGGACGCTGGGCGTTTGGGGAAATGTTGAAAACATCCCTGCACCGCAAACCGATGGGGTTTATCTGGTGACAGTGGAAACAGGGAATCAACGCATAACGAAGAAAATCATTGTAGAATAATGTTTTTCTGATGTAGAGGCGCACGGCCGTGCGCCTCTACATCAGAAAAACCAAGACCATATCATTATGAAAAAATAATCACAACAAAAGCAACTGCAATCATTGCATTATCCATTAACGCCCAAACCCCACCTGAACCCAATGGGGACGGAAGTAGTCCAAGCGGAGGCGGGCCTACACCCGTTTTTGGCGGAGCGCCCATTGCAGGTAGTATAGGTGTTTTATTAGTGCCGGGGAGCAGTATATTGCGGGACAAATATGTGCAATAGCAATTAACGAAAACTGCTTTAGCCGGGATTTCGCAATAAAAGGTGCGATAAAGGGGTAATATGCCGGCATGCATTCAGCATAGCCGAAGATCCGGTATTATAGCTTCATCAACAGGCACCTTCCCGAAACGGCTTTATTAATCCGACAACAGACCGCATAAGCTCCGGGCTTGAGATGGCTTATATCAATGGCTTTGCCGTTTACTGCATTAACAACGGAATGAACAAGATAGCCGTGCAGATCGTAAATCAGGACATCAAATCGATCATGTGCAGGCAAGGAAACAGTAATATGTTCGCCAGCGGGATTAGGAAACAGCTTAAACATTTCCTGCGCTTGATTTTTAGCTGTATTTAACAACACACTTTTGGCATATTCCAGTTCTACATCAACCCCCTCTTTCCACAGGGCTTTTACATTTTGCACGGTTAACGGAATGCGTACATCAGGCTGAACACCACCTTCCAGGTCGGCATTTGAATCAAGTTGAATTTGTTCATTTTCATTCAGTGAGCGGGCAAAAGGATATTGAATAACAAAAAGCGTATCGGAGAAAATTACTCTTTCGCCAGCCATTCCAAAAGAGCCGTTGGTTCCCCAAAAGGAAACCACCTGTGCATTGGGCAAGCGTTGAAGCATCATAGGGATGCCTTCGCCGGTACTGATGCAGTTAGGACCTACCATCACCACCACCTCCCCATCAAACCGGGCTTGTTCAGGCTCTGTCATCAAAGTATAAAAAACCTCAAAACCACCATCTGCATCCCGGCTTATATGCTCATAAAATGCCGGTTCATTATAAAAGAATCCTGCGAAAGCCGAGCCGAGCACATCGTTACCTCCCATATTGAATCTCAAATCAACGATCAACTTTACAATTTCGAGAGCATTAAACCAGCTAATAGCCGACTGCAGCTCGAGATAAGCCTCTGATTGCCTGATTTTTTCAAGCGTAAACCCTTCGGCAGCTTCCCACAAAATACGCAAGTAGCCAATTTGATCCGTCAAAGTATCGTATGATATTACATCAGAAAAATCGGGCATGGGAATACTCAGGAAATAAGCTTGAGACTGTATCTGCCGGTCATCTTCAACAGCGGTTAAATCAACTGTATAAGTTTCACCATTGTTATTGGAAATATAGGTAATTTCAGTATTGGCGCCCGGTTTTGCCCGCGACAGCACCTGATACCGGCTTAACTGGCGGCCTTCGGCTGTAGCATAATTGGTAAGAAAGTTACCGAAATAATGATACACCTCCAGTTGATGTATTTCATTGATGGGCAATTGACCCCAGGTGCGTATTTCATCACCACAGCGAATGCCTGCCTCATAAGCAGGAAACCCCTCCGGAACTATGTTGGCTACAATTTTACCATTAGTAAGCGGAATCATATTCAATCCAAATGTACCTGATAACCGTTCCCTCTCAAAAGCACTCAGATTGCCTGTAAAATGCACATGGCCATCGGGTATGCCATACAAATATTCCAATAAAGTTTCGGTAAGTAAAACTGTATCAGAACTGCTTAAGGCTTTATGGATTTTTGGAGCGGCTAAATTATATTTCTGTTCCCAGTCGATGGCCTTCCACGAACTAAAGGCATAGCGGTAAGCCAGTATCTTGTTCATCGAATCAAAAGCTTCTACCCAATTCATCCGGCTCAGATCAAAGGTCTTCGGATCGAGATCATCGGGAATCATTAAATTAAGCTGTTTGACGCTTTTCGTTTTTTCTCCATCTTTACCGCAGAGGCTTTCCTGAGCAAATTTTTCTCCTGCTATCATGATAAACACGCTTAGAAGGGCAATTCTGATAAATATTGTTTTCATATTCAATATCCTTTTTGCCAAATTGATGTCCATTTTAATGCTAATTCAGCTTGTAACATCTCATCTGGAAGTAAAATAAGGCTTGAGGTCAATCTCTTCCCACCCAGAATATTCACGGACTTTCAGCCACATTTTGAGTTCATCGGGCTTCACAACAACGGAATAAATGGTACGGAAAACACCTTCCTCTGCGAAAGTTGCTCCTTCTGAGGGCAGCGTCATATCAAAAATGTCCATCATTTTCTGTGGTGTAATTTGGCCCTTGAATTCTTCGCCCCTGTCGAGTAAATTGTTCCGTCGCTTGCAGGTATAGCCTAAGGGTGCTTCATTGGTGGAATCGTAGAAAATAATGGGGTAATCGGCCCAGGAGGGATCAATAAAATCATTGCTTGCCGAAAGAATTCCCTGGCTCCGCCTTGTTGCCAGCCGGTAAGTTGCCCATTCATAAATAACGGCATGATCGGGAAATGATGCATTCATGATCAATCCACATTCAGGTAAGGCCGTATTGAACCAAGCATCAACTTCCATTGAGCTGGTGTTGCGAAACAGGCTTTCGAGCAGTAGATTATTGGTATTCTCACGGTAATTGGCATTGCTCGTGTCGGTAGCCTGACCGTTTTGAAGCTCAAGAAAAACTCCTTTGTCGTTGATCGCGGTCTGATAAAAGACCCCACCCATAAAATCAATATTGGCAACTGAAGCAGGAAAGCCCGTGGGGTTCCATACCACAACATGATAATACTTACTGAACCTCCTCAAATTCCCCACAAATAAATCCAGATTACGTCCGGTAATTGTTTTCCCGTCGGTAGTGTAATCGCCCCAGGTGGAAAGGCTGCTGCATCCCGTCATATAAACCAGGCACATAACACCCGACATTATTTTTGTCTGTTCCATGGTCAAGCCGCTGGTTTCAGCTATCCCATCGAAATAATCCCTGAAAATCCGAGGAAAATCGTTATAGATTTCCCTGCCGTATTCTGCAAGATCCCCATATGCAAAGCCGGCTTCATTCATCGCAAGGTCTTCAACGGCCTCCTGGTAAAATGCAAGAATCTGATCGGAAAGCATGAGCCCGTATTGCCGGCCCATTTGCTTGAAAGTTCCTTGCAACTGCGCAATATAAAAAGCACCCGAGACGCTTTTGTGCAGTTGTCCCCCTTCATAAGGATCTGAAGAATCTTCCTGCTCCCGGCATGAAAATGTTACCGCAGTCAAAAGCAGGATGGTAATAATAATTATTCTTTTCATGACATTTGTTTTTTTGTTGGTAAGCCAGAGAACATTTGTTCTCCATTTCTCAAAAATCAAGCATCATGGATAACCTGATTTGAAATACATCCTTCTGTTGTTTTTTGAACCAGGATATACCCTTGCAGATTATCCCGATCAAAGATAATCTATTCATCAACTTATCTGAAAAAAAACCATATAAACTTTAAAGGTTTTTACCTTGATTCCCAGAGGACAAACGCCTCCCCCGCCCTATGGCGGCAACGCACCGGTTAGCGGCAACAATGACCCAGTTGATTGTGGCCTGCTATTGGCGGCTGTAGTGGCATTTTCTTCGTTCCTGGAGCCGGTTGCAGCCTGAAGCCCGCCTAAAGTGCAAAATAAAGGCAATTGAAGGATTCACAAAAGGGAGGAAACATGCTTTAGGATGCATTGCAACACTTATGTGTCGGCAGACCGAAACATACCGCTAATTCGGGCACGTATCCGGAAGCAACATCATCATTCAAGGCAAAAACCCGACTAAAACATCCCCGCACCGAAAACAGCTGGTGTTTATCTGGTGACGGTAGCGTCAGGGAATCAACGCATAACGAAAAAGATCATTGTAGAATAATGTTTTCTGATTAATCAAAAAAACCAAAACCATATAAACCATTCATCCGATGACTTGGAGTCATCGGATGAATCGGATGAATATCTGTTTTAAGCCTCCACCTAATAAGTCGATAATCCGCTCAAGCGCATCAATAAAAAAAGACTTAATCAGGCATTATAAATAAAGTTAAAATTCAGCAGCCTTGAGTTTTTGTAACATACATTTTGCTATATTTGCAATAATCAACTTAAAAAAATTCAATGAAAAAGCTGGTATTTTTTTTATTGCTCAGTATGGGTGCTTTTTACCTAAACGCCCAAAATAACTGCCTCACTTTTGATGGCTCGGATGATTATGTTAACTGCGGGACTTTACCTGCGCTAAGACCCACATCAGCAATTACAGTTGAGGCTTGGATAAATATCAATTCAATTGGTCAGTGGGAAGGGGTTGTATCCAATTTGCAAGATAATGGTTCTGAAGAATCTGGTTACGCCTTCTATTTTAACAATGAAAATATAACGTGGTGGTTAAAAACAGTAAATGGATCTACAAACTTTGAAAATAATGCTCCAAATGCATCAATAAGTACCGGCTCCTGGAACCATATTGCCGGGACTTATGATGGCAGTGCTCTTAGGCTTTATGTTAATGGAATATTTATTGATGATTATGCAACGACAGGAAACATTGACTGGACATATTCCCCCTTAGGTTTTTTTGTTGGATCATTAAAGGATAATGATGAAAATTACTATTTTGATGGAAAAATAGACGAAGTTCGTATTTGGAACACAGCCCGCACTGAAACCGAAATCCGCCAGAATATGTACCGTGAGTTACCCGATCCTGATTCAGAATTAACTCTGGTGGCCTATTATAAATTAAACGAAACCGGCAGTACTACATCCGCAGCAGATTCAAAAGGGAGCAATAATGGCACGCTGACCAATATGGCCGGCAGCGAATGGCAAACGTCGCCCGCTTTTTTTGGCCCGAAAAACTGCCTTAATTTCAATGCTTCAGATGATTATGTTTCCGGCAACTTAACTTCATCAGCATCAAGCGTCCTTACCATTGAGTTTTCGGTATCCTTTAACGACCTCTCAAACCAGCAAAACCTGCTCTATATCAGCGATGGGGCTACTAATCAAAGAATTGTACCCTACAAAGACGCTGATAATAAAATCAATTTATTCGTTGCAGATGTAAATAACAATGCGGATGTACTAAGTAGTGACTTTATTATTGAACAGAATAAATGGTATCATTTAGCATTTGTTTACGACGATAAGGCTGCCGCAATTTATGTCAACGGCCTGAATGTTGCATCCAAAACCATGACTTATAGTTATGCGCTGGATGGCAGCGACATATTTTCTTTTGGCTCTGACAATGGTGGAGGGTCTAACTCCAATGTTAAAATGGATGAAGTCCGTATTTGGAACACTGCCCGCACCGAAACCGAAATATGCGGGAATATGTTCACCAGCTTAAACGGCAACGAAAGCGGACTGATAGCTTACTATAATTTTGACAATGTTATTAACGGGGCGTTAGCCGATTTCTCAGGAAAAAATAATGACGGTGCGCTATACAATATGAGCGCAACTAATTTAGATGCCTCAGCTGCCTTCAACACCTGGCTGAACACAAACTCAACAAACTGGAGTTTAGCCGGCAACTGGAGCCGGGGAAGTGTTCCGACCTCCACAGATCATGTTGGCGTACATGAGCAGGACGGTGACGACCCGGATATCAGCTCAGATATTGAATGCCACAACCTTACCATTGGCTTGGATGCAACACTCGATTTCCAAAGCGGTTCCCACACCATTCACGGCAGCGTTTTTAATATTGGAATCACCAATATCAATAATGGCACAGACCTTACCGTCACCGGATCGGTTTATATGCTGCACCATTCCCACATAAACATCAAGCCACTTGCCGAATTGACCATCGACAAAGACCTCCATACCGAAATCTGGGGACTTAAAGGCTATCTGACCATCGAAAGCGACAATAACGGCACAGGCTCTTTGATTGTCGGCGGCTCCTCTTCCGGAAAGCTGACCACACAACGCTACATCACCGATACAAAATGGCATTACGTTTCTGCACCCGTATCCGGGCAGGATATTACTAGCGATTGGATCACCAACAACAGCATCATTACCAGTCCCGATTACCGCTTCTACCGTTTTGACGAGCCTACAAATTACTGGATCATTTATGGCTCAAACGGCAATCCTGCAAGCTTTGGTGATCTAACTTTCGTCGATGCCCGGGGATATTGCCTGAGCAGGAACGGAAACGGGACCCTTTCTTTCGAAGGAAGCCTGAGAACCGACGCCACAACAATGTATGCAGCAACATACAATCCCGAAACAGGCAATGGGTTCAACCTCATCGGCAACCCATATACCTGCTCGGTGGGCATTACAAATGCTGCAGCATCAACAAAAAATTTCCTTGCCGAAAACACTGATCTCTTAGACAACAGCTACGAAGCAATATATATTTGGGACGAACAATCGGATTGGGTCAACAGAAGAAACGATTATAAAGTGATTTCAAATACCGGAATCCCTGCTGTCCTTATCCAGGATTTCATACAACCCGGACAGGCTTTTATGGTCAAAGTAGCTTCAGCCGGTGATATTGTTTTCAGTAAAGAAATGCAAAGCCACCAAAGCGAAAATTACTATAAAAATAATCGCGAAATATGGCCGTCAATCGAACTCATTGCAAAAAATGAAGCGCTTTATAATTCCACAGCGTTTGGGTTCAATGAGAACATGACTTTGGGCCTCGACCCATCATTCGATGTGGGCAAAATGAAAGGCAATCCCGATATCGCGCTCTACTCCAGGCTTATTGAAGACAATGGCATTGATTTCGCTATTCAGGCCCTGCCCACCGAAATCATGGATAATTCAATCATTCCCATTGGCATTGATGTGGCCGAAACCGCTGAGATTCATTTCAGCATCAATCAAAACGGCATGGACAAAACCAATATCCGCTTGGAAGACCGGAAAAACGGGATTTTTATCGATTTGAAAAGCAATGAATACAGCACATTGGTCTCTGAAAGCGGCACCGGCAGGTTCTTCCTGCACATTGGCAACACTACTGCTGTAGAAGAAATCAACGGTAATGCCGTGCAGGCGTATGTGGCCGGTGGCATCATCATCATCCAAAGCGAACAACAGCCGCAGCGCCTCATCTTAAGCGACATTGCCGGCAGGACGCTTGGGGTTTGGGAAAGCACAGAAAGCATACCCGTGCCATCAACCACAGGTGTGTATCTGGTAACAGTGGAAACAGATCATAACCGTATAACGAAGAAAATCATTGTGGAATAATGTTTTTCTGATTGTGTAGCACGGCCGTGCGCCTCTACACAATCAGAAAAACCAAAACCGCCAGGTACCCTAATTCCGGTGGCCGGTCGCCCTGCCACTACATACCAAATTCAAAAAGAATAATTCCAAAATAATTACTAATATTGCAGAGTTAATATGCTATTTACAGATTAACCATGCAAGATTAGTAATTATGGATATTGCCTTTGAAGAAAATATGGCGAAGATTCAAGGTGGCCTTATGGATCATGCTGCTTTAAAAAGCGTTCTCACCAACATTGGATATTTAAACATCAACGATAAAATAAGAAAGCTAAAGGAAAAGGGCATCCTTGTGCCCTTAATAAGAGGTATGTATCTACATAAACCGCCGGGCAGGCAGGCGAACATACCAATGGAAATAATATCCAACAACCTTTTAGGCCCCTCTTACGTTTCTTTGGACTGGGCTCTGAGTTACCACGGCTTAATTCCGGAAACAGTTTATACGCTTACTGCGATGACCACAAAACGCTCCAGAACCTTTAATACAACAATTGGAGTGTTTTCGTACCGGCAAATCAAACCGGATATTTTTGGCTTAGGCATCACTATTGAAAAATCCCATGCAGGCAATTTTTTAATTGCGGGAAAGGAAAAAGCACTTTGTGATAAAATATATTTTATTTCCGATTACACTTTCACCTCCAAAAGAATGATCCATACGTTTTTGAATGATGATTTAAGGATTGACTTTGACGAAATAAAAAATTTGAACCCTGCAATAATATTGGATTATTACGAAATCACAAAATCGAAAAAAATAAAATTGTTGTACAATTATATCGCGGCACTATGACAATAATCGAACAAATGTTGGCGAAATATGCCATTGACACTGAAAATGACCTGATAAATGCACTGAAAGAAATTTTTCAGGAAATTGTACTGCTCGGCTTATACCGGGGAAACTTTTTCGCCAGTGCAGCATTTTATGGAGGCACAGCCTTACGGATATTATATGGTTCGCGCCGCTTTTCGGAAGACCTCGATTTTTCGCTCATCGAAAAAAATCCTGATTTTAATATTGAGCCATATTTCCAAAACATTATCGAAGAATTTGAGGCCCTTGGCTTACAGGTTGTCATCACGAAACGATCTGTAAACAAGGATGCATCAGGTATTGAATCCGCATTTTTAAAAAACGACACATCCATTCACACCCTGGACATAGCCGAAAACAACGGAAAACTGCTCAGCGGCATACATCCCGGGAAAAAGTTGAAGATTAAGCTGGAAGTGGACACCAATCCACCCCTGAATTTTCAAACGGAAGTAAAAACACTGTTATTGCCGGTAACATTCAACATAGTTTCGATGACCTTGCCCAACCTCTATGCCGGAAAAATGCATGCTGTGCTTTGCCGAAAGTGGAAAACGAGGGTAAAAGGCAGGGACTGGTTCGATTTTGAGTGGTACGTAAGCAGAAACGCCAGACTGAAGCTCGACCACCTACGCCAAAGAATGATTGAAAGCGGCGACCTGGAAAGGAATGAAAATTTGGATAAAAAAAAGTTTGTCGCATTGATGAACGCAAAAATTGACAATTTGGAAATAGCAAAAGTAATTGAGGAGGTAAAGCCCTTTATCAAAGATCACAGGATTTTTGATTTGTGGACGCGCGAACATTTCAGGATGTTGACAAACAGGGTCATTTTTTCCGACTGACCCCACTCCAGCTATAAAAATTTTGCAGGCAAAAACGGCCCCAGGCTATGCCGGAAATCAACAGCAACGCAATTAAGGCATATGTATCCGGTGGCATCATCATCCAAAGTGAAAGCCCTGCCAAGCGCATCAATTAAAGAAAGAATTCCCTCCTTAATGAACCAAAACCTTTCGTGTAACTCTTTGATCATCAATATACAGTGAAACAAAATACACTCCTGCAGTTTTTGGTGCTGCAATAGATTCTGTTCCATCATAAATACCTAAAACACGGCCTGTAAGATCGGTAATGCTTATATGGCTATTGCTCAGGTCATGATTGCTTTGGATGTTGATCATACCCTTCGCAGCCCAAACTGATACAGCATTTTCTGCCTGCTGTTCTTCGATATCGGTCAAATCGCCAAAGTGCAGGTAAAAGCGTCCGACACCACTTTCGGTAAGCTCTGCCGTATAATCATTTTCTTTCAGATTGGTAAAAATACCGAGCGCACAGTCTTCCAAATGAATTTGGGTAAAATCCATATTTTCATGGTAGGCGCTAAAAGTAAGCACTTGATTTTCTGAAATATCCACACCAACAGCTACGGTATAGCTTTCATTCCGGATCATGGGCAAAGCCTGTACAGCAAAATCATTGCCATTATCATTAATGAGCCTTGTATAAAGTGCAATATCCAGATTTCCCTTAAGTTTCGCTGCATCGTAGGACGGATCAAGCCCTTTGGTCATATTTTCATGAAACGCAATAATGCTTGAATTTTGCAGGCCATCTGCACCACTTACCTTCAGTTCCATTCCGGGCCATTCCTCTCCCGACTTACAAAATTGCGCATCACCATGCTTTCTGATGCTCTTATTGAACACAATATTTCCGGCTTGTTTCACTTTCACCATAAAAGCCTGTCCTGCTTCTACGTAATCTTTCCCAAAGAGCGATCCACTGCCTTCCCCGGAAAAACCAACATTACAAATAACTTCATAATCGCTGCGAGCGCCATAGCTATAATCAGCCTGCTCATTCCAGACATATATCGCCTGATAATTATCATCCAGTAAAGCACTATTATCGGCAAGGAAATTATTCGAAGCATCAGCCGTAGAATTTATCGCAATGGCAGAACAGAATGGATTGCCCACCAAATTAGCGCCTTCGTTTGTACTATTGGTTGTTTTGCTAACAGCTATACTCTGATCGGCAGTATATGGAACTCCTGCGAGGCTTAAGGTTTCGTCATCCGTAATATAATTGATGGCATAACCTTTACAGCTTACAAAACCCTCATCATCCATTAAAGTACCGGATCCATCGCCATTTAAAATATCTACCCAATAGCCGATATATGGATCAACATCTAAGGACTCTTCCCAGCGATAAAACTGATCTTTGCCAGCTCCGGATTCCAGTCCCATACTTAATGTGCTAAAATTCCCCGTAATTTCTGCCGGAGCTGAGATATAATGCCAGCGATTGTGTGTTAAATAGCGCTCTACGGTGACATCGGCGGTTATTGTTCCTTCAACAATAAAAGAACCGGTTCCTGTTTCGTCAGAACCGATTACAATGCCAGAGGCTCCTGTACTAAGAACCAAATCTGAGATAGTGAGCCCTCCACCTGCATTAATTGTAATACTTGCATTTCCTTCAGGGGTATCGTCTCCAACAACGGAAATCCCTTTTGGGAGATTCGTTACGATAGTAGTGATCACGGGATAATTAGTCAGCCCTTCAGGAATTATAGCAATATCGTGCTCTCCCGGAAGGTCACTATTCTGCCAGTTGGTAGCGACATCCCATGCGGTGGATGTTGCTCCACTCCACTCCACATATCCGGTAGGCGAAACGGTTCTCAAATAAGGATAACCGTTGTTGCCTGATCCGTCAATAAGCCAGGTATTCGTAAAATCAAAGCCTTCAAAGTTAGCTTGAACCTTCATTTCTGCTGTAGTCAAACCCGATCCTCCGGCCGAAGAAGATTGTCCTGAAGTTGTTGTGTTCCAATAAGAATCCACGGCAACTCCACTATTTCCTCCTGAACCTTTATTCCCTAACAGTCCACCTAGATTGGTCGCATTTGTTCCCGAAACAGCACCGGCAGAAAAACTGCGTTCAATCCTGCCACGGTAAAGAATGCAGCCAACCAATCCTCCTACATTCAGAACATCCCAATCATCATTCTTATTCGCCGTTACATCTCCCAGGGCATAGGAATCCAGGATGGTGCCTTTTTGATTACAACCTGATAATCCGCCAAATTTTTCAGCATTCACCTCACCCGGATCTGCTCCGGAATAGGTCACATCAATATCTGCCCAGCATTTGGAGATAATGGGATTATCAGTTCCTCCGGGTGTTTCTCTATAACTGTTATTGGATCCTACCAATCCTCCTGTTGCGGCATCTCCGCTTACACTGTTTGGAGAGCCGGAGGCACTACAATTTTCAATAAGGGTATAGATATTACCCGTAACACGGCCAACTAAACTACCGGTTCCCCTTGCTCCCTGAACGTTAACATTAATGAGTTCAACATTCTTGATAACCGCTGGTTTGCCTACTGTACCCGTTCCGAGATGGCCAAATAACCCCACATTAGCTGTTGATTGTCGATTGATCATTAAATTGGATATGGTTTTTCCATTTCCATTATATTGTCCCGTAAATAGTTTCCCGGAACCTCCTCCGGCAATTGGATTCCATCCGCTCCCGGAATTGTATGGCGAAACATCCAAATCAATGCCCGCAGTCTGGATAAAATAGTCGTCCAGGTATGCATCATCAGAATCTATCGCATCAAGTTGCGCAGCAGTTGCAATTTGCCATGGATTTCCTGCCGTCCCCGCTCCTCCATTAAACTGTGCCAATAAATCATTTCCTCCTAAAAGAAACAGTCCTCCAATAATGAGGAATGAATAAATCTTTTTCATAATGCTTTTTTTAAAGGGTGAGAATACTGAAATCCAAATACGGCCTCAAATTACAAATAAAATCGGGAAAATTTCGCATTATCTATGAAATATTTCATTCTATTCCCCTGAGATCAAGCATTTTATTTCCATACAACGGATATTTGCACCTTGCAAACAAATTTCCATATTTTGGGCAAAATCCCCTTTTGGGATTTGGTGTTGTTGTAGCTTTCGGAAAAAAAACAAAGGCTCAATGTAGCGCAGCGCAGCCGGGTTAACGAAACAAAAGAAACATCCCCGCACAACAAACAGCCGGGGTTTATCTTGTTTCAGTGGAAACAGGGAATCAACGCATTACGAAGAAAATCATTGTAGAATAATGTTTTTCTGATTGTTGTAGAGGCGCAAAATCTTGCGCCTCTACAACAATCAGAAAAAAACAGGGCGATTTAATGCAGCAAATTGCAGATTTCACAATAAAACCAGCGGAAACCCAAACAATCCGTGTTATCCGTGTTTCATTAAAACCTAATCATCCGCCTCGAGTTTCTTATGATTGGCAATAAAGAAGGACGGAACCACACCCGTAACCTTCTTGAATGCCGCAATAAAAGTTCCCCGGCTGGAAAAGCCAACTTTTGTTGCCAGTGCCTCTTGCGTATAACCTTCTGTATAGCCGCTTGTTATAAGTCGCACAGCCTCCTGGATGCGGTATTCATTGATGTAATTTGGAAAAGTTGTATGGTACTGGCTGTTAATAGCCTGCGACAAATAGGTACGGTTTGTGGCGAGTTGCTCCGAAAGGCTGAGGATACTCAATTTGGGATCAAGAAAAGGCTTTTCTGTTTCCATGATATGCTTTAACTCCCTGAAAAGTTTCTTGTCCCTGTCTTCATTATCGCTTTTGGTTTCCGAAGCTGTATCGGCAGAAGCCTCTTCTAATTTTTTGTCGGCCTCATCTTCAATACTTTGCACAATAGATTTACGTACCAATGCCAGTTTGGAGCGATGCAGGTTATATAAAACCCATAATAAAAACAAAAACAAAAATGTTAAAACAAGCAGACCCCAAAACAAATATTTTGATTGCGTTTTGGTTTTTTGAAGCTCCATTTTGGTAACGGTATGATTATGATCTGACAAGATAATCATTGATTGTGCGAGGTATTCATTAGCTCGTATAGAATCCGTTTTTTGGATATATATCCTACTGAAATTCAATGCATCTTCAAAATCTCCTTTTGCGTAATAAATATCAGAAAGCAGCTGGTAAATTTCAGGCACAAAAGTCTGCACTGAGGCTGCAGCTGTTTCGGTTTTGATAATTTCATTCAGTTTCAGGAAAGAAGCCTCATAATTGCCTTTTTTATAAAGAAAGCAAGCCTGTTGCCAGAGGTAATCCAACCAAACATCATCCTGGATCATATCGGCAGGATATGCGGCAACATCTTGCAAAAAAGCCTCTGCGCCCTTCAAATCATCTGTGCGCAAAGCTGTTTCGGCCAGTTTCAGGCGGATATAGGCAATAGTATTGATACGGTAAGGCGTATGCAAATATTTTTCAGCACGCTCAAGCGACAAACGAAACCAGGAGCCCGCCTTTTCTATATTTCCTGTTTTCAGGCAAATTTGCCCCAGGTTGTCCATCATCACATAGGGCCGGTAAAAAACCCAATTATTTTCCTGAACATACTGATCATAAAGCGAGCGATACACATCACGAGCCTGCTCGTACAAGCCGGCATGATAATAAATGTCGCCCATCAGGTTTACGATATTCCGAAAACCTTCGCCCCGCATATCTTCTGGGTTCATATCACGGTAATGCAAGAGATAGACCATGGCCGAATCGTACTGTTTGCGGGCAAGGAAATAGCGCGCACGGCTGTATTCCACCAAACACATGGCATCAAAATCACCCGATTCCTCTGCCAAAAGATACGCCTGCCTGAACAGCCCCTTTTCATTGTTGTAAAGTGTATTCATTTTTCGGAACAAAAGGGAGTTGACGTGGGCCAGCCCATCCCTGTTTTTGGTCAGCTCAAAAAGCTGATCCGCTATGGCCGTACGGGTGGAAATTTCGTGAAGCTGGTTCACGGAATCGTATAAGAGGCTTATTTTCTCCCGGAAGGCCGCCCTGTCGCTCTGTTTGAGGTCAGTGAGCGTCTTTTCGCTTAAAATATCCTGCCCAAAAGTCTGGAAATTAAAAAAATAACCCAATAAAAAGATTACTATAAAACAAAATCTAACTGCTGTCTGAAATATATTTTTCACGGTCAATGCTGTTCGGTTTTACCAATTAGAACAAAATACAGCCCGAATATACAGCATTTTATGGAATATCGCCGTATTTTTAAACAGCAAAGCTGAATGAGCTTTTTGATCGCTGAAAGCACAAGCCGAAATCTATGAAATTACAACCTATAAAACCTTAAAAAATGAGAAAATCATCTACTTTTTTTAAACGCGCTTTAGCCCATTTGCGTGCATTTGTGATAATGGTTAGTGTACTAATGCCAATCTTGGCCTTTTCACAAATTGAAATTTAGATCATTTTAATAACGAACAAACTAAACCTATGAAAAATTTTATACTAATTATCGGTATTGCTTTATTAAGCTTAAACCTCCACGCCCAAAATAACTGTTTGGAATTTGATGGGACGAATGATTATGTAGATTGTGGTAACAGTACTTCATTTGAAATTACCACAGGCACTATTGAAGTCTGGTTTAAAGTGGACCAACTGAGCCTGGGACAAACATTAGTTGCAAAAAATTTAAGTGGAGGCTTTAATAATAGTATGCTTTTGCGTATTAATGAAAGCACCAACAAAATCTGGTTTTATTTAGAAAGCACCTCAACATATGCCGCTATATCATCTGATAATTCAATAGTAGCGGATAAATGGTATCATGTTGCAATACAATGGGGTAGTTCGGGCATGAAAATGTTTGTAAACGGTGTTCAACAAACCGAAACCAACGCTGCAACCTATCCAATGGTGGCTACCGGAGGAGATTTTACGATGGGATCTTATTATGCCGGTGCAAGCAATGGATATATAGAACTACTGAATGGCAAAATCGATGAAGTCCGCATTTGGAACGACCTCCGTACCGAAACCGAAATCCGCCAGAACATGTACCGGGAATTAACCGACCCATCCGGCGAGGCAAACTTAGTGGCCTACTACAAACTCAATGAAACCAGCGGCACCACGGCTGATGATGCAAAAGGAAGCAATAATGGCACACTACATAATATGGATAATTCGGACTGGCAAACCTCTCCCGCCATGTTTGGTCCGAAGAATTGTTTGGAGTTTGATGGCTCTAATGATTATGTGAGAGTCGGAACAGAAACAAGCCCTGATTTTACTCCGGGCACCATCAGTTTTTGGATAAAACCAAAAGCAACACCAACAAACCATGCAAGGGTATTTTCAGACTTGTGGGATGATGATGAAATTTATCTTTTTAGTGGTGCGGGAAATGTAGCCACCTGGCATATGATTAATGGAGATGAATTAATGTCTTCAAGCCCATTACCTAATGGCAAGTGGACTCATGTGGCCATTACCTTAGGCAATACAAGCTCAAAGCTTTACATAAATGGAATAATGGACGACGAGTCTGGATCTGCAGATGTTTTAATTGAAGATATATTTGAGGTTGGGGGTTATAGTACCAGTGGTAATCCTGAAGTTGTTAATGGTTACCTGGATGAGTTCCGAATTTGGAGCGATGTGCGCACAGAAGCAGAAATACGGGAATATATGTGCAAAAACCTTACAGGAAATGAAGATGGCCTTATCGCCTATTATACTTTTGACAATACTTCAGGAACAGTTTTGCAAGATTTTTCAGGGAATAGTCATGATGGAACATTAACCAATATGACAAATGATGACTGGGTTTCCTCTTCCGCTTTCAATACATGGTTAAACACTTCTTCTTCCTCCTGGGCCACAGCAACAAACTGGAGTCGGGGCAGTGTTCCCGTATCATCCGATAATGTGGGGATTTATTCCTATAGCGGAGGAACACAGCCTTCTCTCACCGAAAACCTTAGTGTTCAAAATCTATTTCTGGGAGAAGGGAGCAATTTCAGCTTCAGCGGCAACCTGACCACAGCAGCCAATGCCTTTCTTAATAGCCCCTTAAGTTTTGCATCAGGGAAAACGGTCACCATTAATGGAAACCTTTATATTGATGATGCTGCAAAATCGGCAAATCTGAGCCTTGCATCAGGGTCAAGCATGATCACATCAGGAAGTGTTGAAGGCACTGCCGACATCGACATGGACATCAACTCCGGCCAATGGCATTTTATCTCCGCTCCTGTGTCAGGCATTCAAAGCGGAATGTTTGCAGGCAATTACCTGCAACTATATAATGAAAGCCTGCATCAATGGGAAGATATTACCGTACTCGACCATGACCTCAGCGCCGTTCATGGATTTAGTTTATGGTATAATGCCGGAGGAAAAGGCCCAGGAACGACCTTCACCTTCAGCGGAACGCCTTTTACCGGAACCCAAAATTACGCGCTTAGCTTTACCGAGTATTCTTCCTCAGGTGATGCCAACGAAGGCGCTAACCTCGTAGGAAACCCCTACCCTTCCTACCTCGATTGGGATGAAGTAAATGGTTACGGCACAAAATATACCTATAACGGCAACGGTTATGATGTCTATACGCCAACAGGAGACTATGGCGCAGGCAGCCGCTATGTCGCACCCATGGAAGGCTTCTTCGTGGTCACCAATTCAAACGGAACAGAATTCACCCTTACCAATGCAATGCGCACACATAATTCATCAAAAAAAGAAGCCAGTGCCCTTACCAACGGAATTGTCCTTTCGGCCAACAGCCAAAACTACAGCGATGCGCTCTATATCGTCTTCGATCAAAGTGCAAACGAAAACTTCGAGCTACCGCGAGATGCATGGAAATTCATCAGCGGGACCACAGGCATTTGCCAGATCTGGTCACAATGCCCCGATGGCAATCTGGCTGTAGATGTCCGCCCCGAAACAAAATCCATCCAGCTTGGTTTCGCCAATAACGAAGCCGGGACCTACAGCATTGGCATTCAAGAAATAGCAGATATTTCCACAGCCATGCTCGAAGACACCAAACTGAATATTTTCCATGATCTGAGCGAAGGCGCTTACAGCTTCGATTGGCGTTTAAACGATGATGAAACACGGTTTAAACTGCATCTCAACACTACTGCTGTGAGCGAAATCAACGGCAGTGCTGTGCAGGCGTATGTTGCGGGGGGCAATATCATCATCCAAAGCGAACAACAGCCACAACGTATCACCCTCACCGATATCACCGGCAGGATATTGGGCGTGTGGAAAAACACAGAAAACATACCCGTACCAACAACCACAGGGGTTTACCTCGTGACGATAGAAACGGATAATCAACGTATTACGAAAAAAATCATTGTAGAATAATGTTTTTCTGATTGTAGAGGCGCACGGCCGTGCGCCTCTACAATCAGAAAAACCAAAACCATATCATCATGAAAAAAATAATCACAACAATCGCAATCGCAATCATCGCATTAACAATGAACGCACAAACCCCACCAAGCCCCAACAATGGTAGTGGCGCACCAACACCCGGAAACAACAATCCCGTTGGTGGCGGCGCGCCCATTGGCAGCGGAATCGCACTATTGCTGGCTCTGGGGGGAGCATATGCCGTGAAAAAATGGAAAAACACAAAGGATTAAAACCATATAGAGGCATAAAGCCACCTGACAACTTTATCGTCACAGAACTACCAGCTTTTGCGGGACAACGGTTTTGCCAAGGCATAGCCTCCGTCCTGCAAAAAGCAGCCAAAACGTGCAAATAAAGGATCCGGAGCTAAAAGCCAAAAACCAATTTCAATTTATCCCATTTTAATAACGAACAAACACAACCTATGAAAAATTTTATACTAATTATCGGTATTGCTTTATTAAGCTTAAACCTCCACGCCCAAAATAACTGTTTGGAATTTGATGGGACGAATGATTATGTTGTTACCACTTACACCGGTCCTGTTCAAACTGTTGAGTTTTGGTTCAAGACCGATGATCTTGACAGAGAACATGGATTATGCAGTCAAAGAGTAACAACTTCATCACCAGACGAAAAAGCCGGAGAATGGAACCTGCACTGGGGCTGGAACGAAGGCGATGAAGGGAAACTCAGAATATATGCCTATCAGGCAGACGGCAGTGGCCACGAAATGCTTACAAACAAAGTTTTTGAAACCGGGTTTTGGTATCATTTTGCCATTATTTCAAACGGCTCTAAAGTCACTTTTTATGTAAACGGAGTATATGACAGTGAGCATAATCATAACGTAACCCTTGGCGGCTCACAGAATACATTTCCTTTTTGCTTTGGAGGATACCTTTCCAATGGTAGCATGTGGCCTTTTAACGGAAATATGGATGAAGTCCGCATCTGGAACGATGTCCGTACCGAAACCGAAATCCGCCAAAACATGTACCGGGAATTAACCGACCCCTCCGGCGAAGCAAACCTGGTTGCTTACTACAAACTCAATGAAACCAGCGGCACCACGGCTGATGATGCAAAAGGAAGCAATAATGGCACACTACATAATATGGATAATTCGGACTGGCAAACCTCTCCCGCCATGTTTGGTCCAAAGAATTGTTTGGAGTTTGATGGGAATAATGATTATGTTGATTGTGGCGACATAAATCTCAGTGGGTCAACCATTACTATGGACTGTTGGATTAATGCAGATAATTTCAACAATCCCGGCGAAGGCTGTATAAACCTTATTGGAACAGAGGGAAATGGAAGTGCTTTTATGCGCCTTGGGGATGGAGGCAACAATATGAACAAAGTACAGTTTGTGCTTGAAATTGGAGGCCAGAAAAAATTATGGGCAAATACTGGTTTATTGGCGAATACATGGTATCACATCACAGCAGTTTACAATGCTGCCACGGGAATGAGCATATATATAAATGGCATGCTGGATGCCAATAATACACAAACGGGCAACTTTTCTTCAAACGACAACTTTTTAATAGGAAGTAATACTAATGGAAACAGAGCTTTTGATGGAAAAATAGATGAAGTAAGAATCTGGAGTGATGTCCGCACAGAAGCGGAAATCCGGGAATATATGTGCAAAAACCTCACCGGAAATGAAAGTGGTTTAGTCGCGTATTACAATTTTGACAATACTTCAGGAACTGTTTTACAGGATTTTAGCGGAAACGGATATAACGGAGCGCTTCAGAATATGGACAATTCAGACTGGGTTTCTTCTTCCGCTTTCAACACCTGGTTAAACACATCTTCTTCATCCTGGGCTACAGCAACAAACTGGAGCATGGGCAGTGCGCCTGTTTCATCCGATAATGTGGGGGTTTATTCCTATAGCGGAGGGAGCAATGCTGCATTGAGCGGTTCCCCAAGCGTCAATCATTTAGTACTGGGAAGTTCGTCCGTACTTACCTTATCATCAGGCGCAACAGTAAACGGGAATCTTATCCTTGAAAGCGATCTCGACCTGAATGGACAGACTATTAGCCTGGGAACTTCCGCTTATCTGATCGAAGATGAAGGCAGGATTTATGGCAGCAGTGGGCAAATCCAAACCACAAGAAACCTATCCAATATCGATGAAAATGTTGCGGGGCTTGGCGCAGAAATTACCACATCGGCCAATATGGGCAGCACTGCAATTATACGAACTCATGTTGCCAACTCCAACCCGGCCAGTATCGAAAGAAGGTTCAATATTGCACCCACAAACAACTCAGGTTTAAATGCAACTCTCGTTTTCCATTATGATAATGATGAGTTGGATGGCTTAACCGCATCCGCATTGGAATTGTACAAATCAACAGACGGCGGAACAAACTGGGCAGATATGAATGGCAGTGTAAATACATTCCATAACACCATAACGCTCAGCGGAATTGGGTCATTCTCTTTATGGACGGCCATGGAATCGGAAGATGTGAATCCACCCATTCTGGAAACCGAAAACCCGGTTCATGCCTATGCACAAAGCAGCGCGGCCATAATTCTTGCACCCAACGCTACGGTTACCACCGCAAACAATATTGACAATGCCACGGTTTCCATTTCTCCCATTGTTTCGGAAGATGTTCTTTCTGTGAGCAATTTGCCTCCTGGTTTATCATCAAGCTGGGACAATTCCACGAAAATCCTCAGCATTAGCGGCACAGGATCTGCATCTGATTACCAAACGGCTTTACGTAATGTGACATTTGTAACATCCTCTGCTGCTGAAGACACACGAACCATTGATTTTATTCTCGGTGACGGAGTTGGTTTAATGATAGACGGGGAACAGCATTTTTATGAAGTGATTCACGAATCAGGTAAAATCACATGGACAAATGCCCGCGCTGCAGCTTTAGCCAGTCGCTTCGGACTTGCCCAAGGCTATCTGGCAACTATTACCTCAGAAACAGAAAATGATTATCTCTACGATAAACTCTCAGAAGACACCTGGATTGGCGCCACAGATGCAGAAGTGGAAGATCTCTGGAAATGGATCGACGGACCGGAAGCGGGAGAATTATTCTGGTCGGGAGATGCTTCAGGGTCTGCCGTAAATAATATGTACGAAAACTGGGCTGGTGGCGAGCCAAATGACGCTTATAATAATGAAGATTATGCCCATATGTATTGTAGGGATGGTCATCCAGGGGATTGGAATGATTACAGTAATACGAATGATGTTTATTATTATATCATTGAATACGGCGGCGATGGCAGCGAGTTTACTACCATTGATTATGCCACGGTTGTAGTTAATGGCGTAAGCTGGACAGGCTCCCTTGATTCCGATTGGGCAACACCCGGCAACTGGAACAACAATTCTGTTCCGGGAAGCACCGATGATATCAGCATTCCTGCTACCGCCCATGACCCGGTAATATCCTCGGGCACAGGTGCAAATTGCAAAAACCTCAGCGTCAGCCCCGACGCATCCCTGACGGTCAATGCAGGCGGTTCGCTCATCACCAGCGGCAATGTAAGCGGTTCTGTTGATGTTAAAATGGACATCAACTCCGGCCAATGGCATTTTATCTCCGCTCCTGTGTCAGGCATTCAAAGTGGTATGTTTGCCGGTAATTACCTGCAACTATATAATGAAAGCCAACATCAATGGGAAGATATTACCGTGCTCGATCACAATCTCAGCGCCGTTCATGGATTTAGTTTATGGTATAATGCCGGAGGAAAAGGCCCAGGAACGACCTTCACTTTCAGCGGAACACCCTTTACGGGAACCCAAAACTATGAGCTTAGCTTTACCGAGTATTCTTCCTCAGGTGATGCCAACGAAGGCGCCAACCTCGTAGGAAACCCCTACCCTTCCTACCTCGATTGGAATCAGGTGAGTGGTTACGGCTCAAAATATACCTGGAATGAAGATGGAAGTTTTGATGCCTATACCGCTATAGAGGGTTATGGAAACGGATCAAGATATGTCGCACCCATGGAAGGCTTCTTCGTGGTTACAGGCACTAATGGAACAGAATTCACCCTCACCAATGCCATGCGCACACATACCTCATCAGATAAAGAAGCTACTGTATTTTCCAACGGAATTGTCCTTTCGGCCAACAGTCAAAACTACAGCGATGCGCTTTATATCGTTTTTGATCAAAGTGCAAACGAAAACTTCGAGCTGCCCCGCGATGCATGGAAATTCATCAGCGGAACCACAGGCATTTGCCAGATCTGGTCACAATGCCCCGATGGCAATCTGGCTGTAGATGTCCGCCCCGAAACAAAATCCATCCAGCTTGGTTTCGCCAATAACGAAGCCGGCACATACAGCATTGGCATTCAAGAAATTGCTGATATTTCCACCGCCATGCTCGAAGACACCAAACTGAATATTTTCCATGATCTGAGCGAAGGCGCGTACAGCTTCGATTGGCGTTTAAACGATGATGAAACACGGTTTAAACTGCATCTCAACACTACTGCGGTGAGCGAAATCAACGGCAGTGCCGTTCAGGCGTATGTTGCGGGGGGCAATATCATCATCCAAAGCGAACAACAGCCACAACGTATCACCCTCACTGACATCACCGGCAGGACATTGGGCGTGTGGGAGCATACCGAAACCATCCCGGCACCCAAAACGGCAGGGGTTTATTTGGTAACCGTAGCATCAGGGAATCAAATGTTAACGAAAAAAATAATCATTGAATAAAGTAGAACACTGATAACACAGATTGTGCGGATTTGCACTGATTTCATCCGTGTAAAAACAGTTCAATCTGTGTCATCTGCGTTCCAATAAAACCAAATAATATGAAAAAAATAATCACAACAATCGCAATCGCAATCATCGCATTATCTATCAACGCACAAACCCCTCCAAGCCCGAATGGAGATGGCAGTAGCCCAACCGGTGGAGGGAACACACCCGTTGGTGGCGGCGCGCCTATTGGCAGCGGAATCGCAGTATTGCTGGCTCTGGGGGGAGCTTATGCCGTGAAAAAATGGAAAAATACAAAGGATTAAAACCATATAGAGGCATAAAACCACCTGACAACTTTATCGTCACGGAACTTCCAGCTATTGTGGGACAACGGTTTTGCCAAGGCATAGCCTCCGTCCTGCAAAAAGCAGCCAAAACGTGCAAATAAAGGATCTGGAGCTTATAGCCAAAACCCAATTTCACTTTACCCCATTTTAAAACGAACAAACAAAACCTATGAAAAATTTTATACTACTGATCGGAATTGCTTTATGCCTTTTGCCATTTGGTGTATTTGGCGCAACCCACACAGTTACAAGTAATGGAGATGACAACTCTGCCAATCAGCTACGAACACTTATTGGAGCGGCCAGTCCCGGCGACGAAATCGTTTTTGCGCTATCCTCAGGCAATGAAACCATTACGCTTTCCTTAGGACAACTTACGATAGATAAAAATTTAACCATTGACGGTTCAAATAGTGGGGGAAGTGGAGTTGCAGTAACGATACAAGCTGCATCAACTCCAAACACGGCCGCTTACAGAGTTTTAAATATAAACTCAGGAACTGTTTCTTTAAATAATTTAACCATACGCCATGGAAATTTACCAGATGGGACATATCTCCTAGGAGCAGGATTAAGCATTTCTGGTGGAGCTAATATAACGATTGATGCCTGTCATATTCTTGAAAATTCATGTTATTTTCCAGGTGGTGGAATTTACCTCAATGAATCTACTCTAACAATTGCAAATTCTACAATAGCAAATAATGTAGCAGAGAAAGGTGGTGGTATTTTTTCATATTATTCAACATTTACAATGACCAACTCTACAGTTTATAATAATACTGCGGATTATAATTATGGAGGTGGCTTATATTTTCAAAAATATACAGCTACAATTATAAACAGTACTATTTGTGAAAATAGTTGTGGTTATCTTAATGGTGGCGGAGGTATCGGAGCTGAAGATGTTACACTTTCAATAAAAAATACAATTTTAGCTAATAATACTGGAGGTGCATCAAATAATGATTTCGATAATTATTATTCCACAGTCATAGATAATGGCTCTAATATTGTTGAATATTCAAATGAATATACCTGGTCTGCTACTGGAGATATTACCGGTGAACAAGCTAATTTGTTCGGCACAGGACAAGCCACGCAAACCCTGGCCGATAATGGTGGGCCAACACAAACCCTGGCCATTCTAGAAGGCAGTGTTGCTACAGGTGCAGGAATTTGGGATGCGTCAATAACAACCGACCAGAGGGGAGAATCCAGAAGCGATCCTCCAACTATCGGGGCTTTTGAATACCAATTTGCTGCCCCCACACTTAATACCAGCTCAGTTTCAAATATTGCTACGACCTCCGCCACAATGGGTGGAAATATTACAGACGATGGTGGAGCAAGTGTCACAGAAAGGGGTGTTGTGTATTCAGTAACATCTACAAATAGTAATCCCCAAATAAACGGAACAGGAGTAACTAAAAACACAAATGGAACAGGAACAGGTACTTTCAGTGAGTCGATTACTTCACTTTCTGAATTCACAAACTATTCTGTACAAGCTTATGCAATAAATTCTGAAGGCACTTCCTATGGAGGGGTACAAACCTTTACTACCCTGATGAAAACTCCCGGAAATGCTCTGGATTTTGATGGAAGTGATTATGTTCAGGCCAATACAATTAGTTTCCAAGGCTCATCTGTATCAATCGAAGCATGGGTTAGAGCCCGATCGTTCAATAGTGGTGGCTTTCCAGATTATAATATTTCTGATTTAGTAAAAGATGTAAATGAAAAAGTGGTACTCAGGTTAGGGGATTCTGATCAAGATAATAATAAACCACAGTTTGTCCTAAGTTTAGAAGGAGGAACACATAAACTTACGGCTATAACACAATTGAACGCAAATCAGTGGTACAACATAGCTGCTACTTATGATGGCACAACCATGAAACTATATATAAATGGAGCACTGGACAATTCTCTAAATATAATGGGCGGTAACACGATTACTTCAGGGGCAGGCAACTTAGTCATTGGTGGTAATTCAGGAGGAAGATACCTTGATGGGAAATTAGATGAGATTAGGGTCTGGAATGATACAAGAAGCTCAGAAGAAATTTTAGCTAATATGTGCCAGGCATTAGATGGTGATGAAGATGGCCTTATAGCATATTATAATTTTAATTCTTCAACAGGAAATACGCTTTACGATATATCATCAAACGGACATAACGGCACACTGTACTATATGGACAATGCCGATTGGGTAAACTCCTACGCTATGGTAATCACAGAAGATGCCACCGATGTCACGGATGATAGTTTTACTGCAAACTGGGATTGCCCTGCTGAGGCTAACAGCAGCTATGATGATGGTTACACCATTCAATATTCAACTTCTTCCGTTTTTTCAAGTGGAAATGATACCGAAACAGCCTTAATCTCGGATACCAGCAAATCCATTTCAGGCTTAACTGCTTCTACAACATATTACTACAGGGTTAGTGGAAAAAGAAATGGTTCAGAAACCTTGGAATACAGCAATGTGAAGAGTTTTACTACTGATGCAGCATATGCACCTAAGTACGCATTGGATTTTGAAAGAGACAACTCACAATATGCTAACTGTGGAACCATTAATTTAAGTGGCTCAGCAATAACTCTGGAATGCTGGATAAAACCGGAAAGTTTTCAAACAAATTCTCCATATATCTCCCAAATCATGGGGACTGAATCAGGAACAAATTCAGCATTTTTAAGATTGGGCGATGGAGATATCCCGGCCGGAAACAAAATTGAGTTTGTACTTTATATTGGTAGTGGACAGGTTCAGCTAACCAGCACATCCACACTGGAAACAGGCCGCTGGTATCACATTGCAGGGGTTTACGATGGATCTAATATGAAGATTTACATTAATGGTGTACAAGATGCCAGTAATGCACAAACTGGAAGTTTTACATCAAATAGCACATTCTACTTAGCCACCAATGATGGATCAGGAAGATATTTCGATGGAACTGTTGATGAGGTCAGGGTGTGGAAGACAGCCCGGTCCTCAACAGATATTAACACCTATATGACCACCCTGTTAAATGGTAATGAAACAAATCTGGAAGCATACTACAGATGTGATAATGGCTCCGGGACAGCACTTAGCGATATAACTTCCAATGGACATAATGCCAATCTTGTAAACACTCCTTCCTGGCCAAACTCCTACGCAATGGTCATTGCCGAAGAAGCCTCCAGTGTTACATTTAATGGTTTTACAGCCAACTGGGATTGCCCGGCGGAAGCCAACAGCAGCTTTGATGATGGTTATACCATTCAATATTCTACAACTTCCGATTTTACAAGTGGAAATGCTACTACAACGGCTTTAATATCAGATACCAGCAAGGCAATTACAGGTTTGCCGGATAATACTACCTACTATTACCGGGTGAGTGGAAAAAGAAGTGATTCTCCTGGGACAATGGAATACAGCAATGTAAAAAGCGCAATCACCAGTGCATCAAGCGCTCCGGAATATGCTTTGGATTTTGATGGCAGCAATGACTATGTTACCATTCCAAATTCCGGAACGGGTGTATTAGGAGATAACAGCTCCAATGAAAGCTTTACGATAGAAACCTGGTTTAAATATGCAGGTTCAGGTAATTACAATGCAATTTTTACTAAGCACTCCAATGCTGGGGGAAATCACGGCTATTTTATGGAGCAATACAATACAAATTATGTTGCTATTGGTTATGCCAACACTACCGGCTGGGCCACTGTACATGGAGATATTTTGGTAAAGGACGGTAATTGGCATCATCTGGCATATGTTTATAACAGTTCTGTGCCCTCAATTTCCTTATATGTTGATGGTGTTTTGGATGGCACAAATACCAGTTTAGGCACACTAGTGCATCCCGCTTCGGATGTCAATTTAGCCTTAATGGCTTCAGAAACCTGGGGCAGTTATACGGCAGGTCAAATGGATGAAGTAAGAGTTTGGAACGATGCCCGTACTCCAACAGAAATTCAAAATAATATGTGCAGCCGACTGACTGGCACTGAAGACAACTTATTGGCCTATTATCGCTTCGATAACGGTTCAGGCACAACACTTTCTGATGTAACCAGCAATGGGCATAATGGAACATTAAACAATATGGACAATGCCGACTGGATAAACTCCTATGCAATGGTAATCGCAGAAGATGCTAGCAGTATTACCTTTAATGGTTTTACAGCCAACTGGGATTGCCCTGCATCAGCTAATAGTAGTTATGATGGATACCGAATTGAGTATTCCGAAAATCAGGATTTCTCAGCTAGCTCAACTACAGATGCCCCTGTTTCCGAAACCGGTAAATCAATCACCGGCTTATCCGCCTCAACAACCTATTATTATAGGGTTGGGGGTATTAGAAGCAGCTCTGTTGAATACAGCAATGTAAAAAGCTTTGAAACTACAGCAGCTCCTCTGGCACCAGATTATTGCCTGAATTTTGATGGAGGAATTAAAACCGAAAGCCCTGATTATGCTTCTAAGTCATCTAATGTTACTTCAAACACAGATAACTTTACCATGATGGCATGGATCTATCCTGATGTGGTAACCAATGGAACCAACGGATGGAGGTGTGTGGCTTATAATGGTAGCGATGGTGGGGGATACGGTATTGGTATTAACGGTTCTAAATTGGCAAGTCTTTTCGGAGGAAAAGCATATCTAAATACAGAAGAGGAACTTACGGTAGGAAGATGGTATCATATAGCCTTGAGAAGAAGCGGGGGAACATCTGAATTCTTTCTGGATGGATCTAAACTTTCTTATTCTAATAGTACGGCGCCAAATGCACCAACAGCCCACTTTTCAATAGGAAATATGTTTGGCAGCGATGGTTCGAGTATTTATACCGATTCATTTGATGGAAAAATTGATGAAGTGATTGTTTTTGATGCCGCTCTGTCAGATGAACAAATTGCAAATTATACAACTACAGCTCCAACAGCAGGCGAAACCAATATGGTAGCTTATTACAACTGCAACAGCACAAGTGGCAGCACTGTTTTCCCAATTAATGGAAATTCATCTGATAACCTGACATTAATAAATGCAACTGATGATGATTGGGTTAATTCTTATGCCATGGTATTGGCCGAAGATGCTACAAATGTAGATTATTCAAGTTTTACAGCCAATTGGGATTGTCCGGGCTCAAGCTCCAGTTTTGATGGGGGATATACTATTCAATACTCCACATCTTCTGATTTTTCAAGCGGAAATACCACAACAACAGCATCAAATTCTGAAACAAGCAAGTCGCTAACCGGACTTTCAATGGGCATCACCTATTATTATCGTGTCAGTGGGAAAAGAAGTGATTCAGAAACTTTAGAATATAGCAATATAAAAAGCCTAACCACAACCGATGGTCCGGAAGCACCTTTGGATGCTTTGGATTTTGATGGGACAGGCGATTATGTTAGTATCAACTCAGTATTTGGCTTGGGAACGACTAATGCAACTATTGAGGCCTGGGTATATATACCCTCAACCATTGAATCCGGAACATTTGCAAGGCTAGGCAGAAGTGATAGCGGATTTGGAATAGGGGTTGGAGCCAACGATTTTGATCACAGTGGAAACGAACTTCTTGTTTTAATAGACACAAAAAGATGGATAAAAACAAATACTAATATTGGTACTGGTTGGCATCATGTAGCATTCAGTGTGGGTTCAAGCAATGAGGTAAACATCTATTTGGATGGAGTAAATGTCTATACTGAAGTAAGCAATGTCAATACTGCATTGGCTCCTGTGTCTCCTTCATATATTGCCGCGGGGAATTCAACAACACGAATTTTTTCAGGTGGAAAAATTGATGAAGTCAGATATTGGAGTGATGTGCGCTCAGAAAGTGAAATCCAGAATAATATGTGTAATGCATTAGTCGGTAATGAGGATGGATTAGTTGCTTATTACCGTTGTGATAATGGTTCAGGTACAAGCCTTTCAGATATTACAGGAAATGGCTATACTGGCTCTCTAAATGGCGATCCTTCCTGGGTAGATTCATACGCTATGGTATTGGCCGAAGATGCCACAAGCATTACCAATACTGGTTTTACAGCCAACTGGGATAACCCCGGCACTGCCAGTAATTTTACTTCCGGTTATACCATTCAATATTCTACCAGCTCCGATTTTGCATCCTATGTTGAGACCACTGTAGGAAGCACCGAAAGCAGTAAAAGCTTTACCGGGCTTTCTGCAAACACAACCTATTACTATCGCGTAAGCGGCGACAGGTCTGGTTCTGATAATCCACAATGGAGTAATGTTATAGAACTTACAACAGCCTCTTCATTTTCCCCTGTGGTTACCAGCAACGCTGATGATGGGGGTACAGGTACATTACGATATATTATGGCCAACTGCACCGATGGATCTGAAATAACTTTTAACCTGCCTGCGGGGAATGAAACAATAGTTTTAGGTAGTGAAATTAATATAACATTTCCAGACCCAAGGAGAAATTATGATATTAATGGAGCGAATACCGCTGGAAGTGGAACACCCGTGACGATACAAGTTACTGATCCTGGAGTTTCAACCTATAGAATCTTTTGGTTTAATCCGGATAGGAACCATTCTGTCACCATAGAAAATATGACTCTAAGGGGAGGTGATGTCTCAGGACTTCATTATAAAGATGGTGGTTGTGTTTATTTCTTTAATGTAAGTACTGCTACTTTGACTAATGTAACATTATTAGACTCAAAAGCCAGAAATGGAGGAGCCATAATTTGTCAACCGGCAACAGACTATTTAAATATGACAAACTGCCTTATATCAAATACCGAAGCTACCGGTTCAGGTGGAGGGGTTATTACATATGCTTTACATAATACAAATATAACATCAACAACAATTTCGAATTGCATTGCCAGTACTGGTGGCGGATTAGATTTTAAATATACAGCAACAGCAAATGATTTAACTATTAATGGTTGCACAGCATCTTCCGGGGGAGGCATATCTATTTCAGGCAATGTTAATTTAACCAATACGAAAATCACCAATAATACAGCTTCTTCAAATGGCGGCGGAATATATATTAGTAATGGAGATCCTTCCATAACAAGCACTACAATAAGTGGTAATTCTGCAAATAAAGGAGGCGGGATATATATTCAAACTGATTCTAATATTTCACCTTCACTTAATAATTCTACTCTATCAAATAATTCATCAACATCTGATGGTGGAGGTATTTATGCCTATGCCGAGCAACCAGAAATGTCGAGTATTAACCTGAATATGACCATTTCAAGCAGCACAATTTGTGGCAATACTTCCGGCGGAAATGGAGCAGGATTATATGCTTACGGCTATGGTGAAGATCAATGGGGGTTCAATACATCAACAACAAATGTCACATTCAACAATAGTATATTAACTTATAATTCTGACGGGAGTGGTTATGAAGATATTTTGGGCGAAAATACTTATAACTTCTATGGCGATTATAATATAATTGGAGGTGCTTTAATCGGGGGTAATAGCACAAATTACAGCTATAGCAATGGAATGGGCTCTGCTTTATTTGAAAATTATTCTGAAATTTTAGCCAATACAATTTACAAGCCCGTTCTGGCCGATAACGGAGGAAACACAGAAACCGTTGCCTTGGCTTCCAATAGCATTGCTAATGGTACGGGATCCTCAGCTCTTACTTATGACCAACGTGGTTACACCAGAAACTCTCCACCTTGCAAGGGTTCATTTGAGAGTAATGTATCCAATACATGGCAAGGCGATGTTTCCAGCGACTGGAATACTTCAGGAAACTGGAGCGCCGATATTGTGCCCGGATTGGGTGTTAATGTTAGTATTCCCAATGTGGGCACAGGAGATTTTCCTGTGATTGCTCCAACTGATCAAATAAGTTGTCACGACCTTACAATCAGCGAAGGAGCATCCCTAAACATTCAAAGCTCTTCCTCCGGAACCGGCTCCCTGATCATAAAAGGAGATGTAAGCAACAGCGGCACCATCACATCCCAGTCCTACCTGCCCGGTTCACCTCAGGCATGGCATATGTTCAGCAGTCCGGCGGTATGCGATATCAGTGAAAACGAATGGAATCCCGGCGCCAACGATGATTTCTTTGCATGGCTCGAGACTTCGCCCGGAACATGGATCAACTATAAGAACATTACAACTTCACCCACATTTGCCGAAGTAAACGGAAGCGATAATTTTGTGGCCGGAAAAGGATATCTTGTGGCTTACAACAGCGAAAATCCAACAAAATTCATCAGCGGAACACTGAATACAGGCAACATAATCTTTCCTTTGGCGAACACTTCATCAAAATCCTGGACCTACAACTCCGGCTGGAACCTGATGGGCAACCCCTATAGTTCTTCCATCGACTGGAGCCTGGCCGACCTCAGTAAATTCCAGGACAATTACGCCTACATCTATAACCCCAATAAGGGAGAAGGCGGAGGATTTATTACTGTTGACGGGGGTGCTGCCGCTGCCTTTATTCCGCCACATCAGGGATTTTTTGTTGTGGCAACAGAAGCTGCCAAAGGGGAAAACTTCACCTTTTCGCCGGCAATGCAAACACATGGCAACAGCAGCCATATCTACAAAGAAAAGGAAGCCGAAAACAGCATTGTCCTGATTTTAAAAGCAGCACAGTATTACGACGAAACAAAAATCCGTATCGACAGCCGGAGCACATGGAAGCGTGACCGTTACGATGCACTCAAGCTCTTCAGCTATAATGCAGAAGTTCCACAGCTCTACAGCCTTGCCGATGATGATATTTCCCTCGCCATAAACGGCATCCCCGAAGCCCAAAGCCGCGATTATATGCCGCTTGGACTGCTGCTCCCTGAAGCAGATCATTACGAAATTGCTTTGCTGAGCGCAGAGGGCAGCTTTGCTCCGGCAGAAATCCTGCTTGAAGACAAAAACACCGGAACCCGCCATAAGCTGAAAAGCAGCTCCTATCATTTCAATGGTGAGGAAGGACTGAGCGAAGACCGTTTCGTCCTGATCTTTAAAGGCATCACCGGCATCGACGATATTACTGAGGATGCAAACATCAATATCTGGCAGCAGGGCGACCAGATCATCCTGCAGGGAGATACAGAAATCAAACGCATCACCCTCACCGATATCACCGGCAGGACATTGGGCGTATGGAAAAGCACAGAAAACATCCCTGCACCTTCAACCGCAGGTGTTTATCTGGTAACCGCGGAAACGGATCATAATCGTATTACGAAAAAGATCATTATAAAATAATGTTTTTCTGATTGTTGCAGAGGAGCACGGCCCCCGATTCCGATAACTATCGGAACGGGGCAGGCTGCGCGCCTTTACAACAATCAGAAAAACCAAAACCATATCATCATGAAAAAAAAATAATCGTCTTAACAAACACTCAGTATTTGAAATACAATCAGGAATATTAATAAAATAATTGCAAAAACTATATAAAACACAGCCTTATGAAGCTTCAAATAAAAATAGCCACAGTATTAATAATCGTTACACTACTCACTACCGGTTCTACTTCTGTATTTGCCAGTGACCCTCCACCCCCACCTCCTGATCATGGAGAAATAGGCAATGTACCTGGCGGTGGCGCACCCATTGGCAGCGGAACCGCACTATTACTTGCTCTGGGGGGAGCTTATGCCGTGAAAAAATGGAAAAACACAAACAAATAAACCTCATAATGAAACAACTTAAACTCCTGATCTTAATTATGCTGATTTCGGCAACAGCTTTTGCACAAAGTGTAGGTATAAATTCAGATGGTTCAACACCCGATGCTTCGGCAATGCTCGATGTGAAATCAACTTCCAAAGGGTTTCTGGCACCTCGTGTGTCTTCTACAGGTGATGTAACTTCACCCGCAACTGGCCTGTTGGTTTATCAAACTTCAGTACCTTCTGGTTATTATTTTTATAATGGAACGAACTGGCTTGCATTGGGTGTTGGTGATTACTCCTACAATAGTAATGAGCGTAGTTTGTACATAGGACAAAGGGCTGGCAACTCTGATAACGGAAAGGATGGAAACACAGGTATTGGGACAGATGCATTATATGAAAACCAAAGTTATCATAATACTGCTATTGGATGTAATGCGCTGGTATCTAACGAAGGCTGGGGCTCCTATGGCTATGGTAATATCGCCTTAGGGTATGCAGCGAACCAAGAAATGGAAAATTATAACGAAACTTTAGCTTTAGGTTATTACACTAATGCCTCTGGCAATAATTCAATCGCAATTGGATCATTCGCCAGGGTTTTTGAGGGGGATCAATCTATTGCCATTGGTTATTCTTCAGAAATACATAATTCATATAATTCTATAGTCCTTGGATATAATTCAAATATAGTATCGAATGATAATTCTATAATCATTGGGAATGATATATCTTCCACTTCGGATAATGAAATAATCCTGGGAAATAGCAGCAATAACAGGTTTGTTTGTTCAGCAGCCTATAATTCTATTACACCCGGCAATCCACTTTATGTTAATAGTGATGGAGAGATTGGGTATCAATCCTCATCAAAAAGATATAAAACAAATATCAAAGATATGGAAGATGTTTCCTGGTTGTATGATCTGAGGCCGGTAAACTTCCGTTATAAAACCGACTCTCTTAACTCCAAACAATACGGCCTGATTGCCGAAGAAGTGGTTCAGGTTAATCCTGAGTTCGTATTTTATAAAGACAATAAAATAGAAGGAGTATTATACTCAAATTTAATTACCCCACTGTTAAAAGAAGCTCAGAAAAAAAACAAAGAAATAGAAACCCTTAAAGCACAAATTGCTGCTTTATCAGAAAAAGTCACCGAACTTGATCAGCTTAGAGCTGAGATCGAAAACCTCAAAAAAGCTGTTTATACAAATACTCAACCAACAGATACTAAATAGGCTCAACCTTTAAAAATTATAGTAATGAAAAAAGCAACTTTAATAACAATGATTCTTTTTGCATTTGTATTGCGAAATTCTATGGCACAAAATGTAGCCATTAACTCCACAGGATCATCCCCAAGCGGTAATGCCATGATGGAAGTAGTACAGTCAAACAGTGGAGGAGAAGTCCGAACAGAGATGGGTTTAAATGTATTAATGCCTACTTCGAGCGAATTAACATCACCCGCGATATCGCTTAAAGGATTTAGTCCTGCAATTGAATTAATGGATAAAGACGGTGTGCAAAACTGGTTTGTGGGGATTGATGATAATGACAATAATAAATTGTTATTTGGAAGAGGATATGGCCCCGGGCAAGACATCGATCCTGCCATGGTTATAACCACTTCCGACTATGTCGGCATTGGGACAATCTCCCCATCAAGCCTCCTGCAAGTAGGATCTGCTGCAACATCCCAAATTGCACCCGGTATTGGGACTTATGGCCAGTTTGCCATGCTGGCTTCACAGCAGCTTTTGAGTTTCGGGCTTTCGGATAGTGAACCATGGGCTTCATGGATTCAATCTTCTAACCCAAATACATCAGGTGCCCTGCCACTCGTATTAAATCCAAGTGGCGGCAACGTCGGCATCGGGACAACATCGCCATCCTATACCCTTGATGTAGATGGAGATTTTAGAGCCAACGGTGGGGATATCTATTTCCCAAACCTTTATACTTTCCAATCCCAGAATTACTCAGATTTACGTATTAATCCATCAAATGGTAGAATCGCTGTTGAGGTGTCATCAAAACGCTACAAGGAAAACATAAAAGATATGGAGGATGTCGGCTGGATTTATAACCTAAGGCCCGTAAACTTTAATTTAAAAGCTGACCCTGAGAAATCAAAAGCCTATGGCCTAATTGCCGAAGAGGTATCTGAAGTTGCTCCGGAATTTGTTTTTTATAAAGAT
This sequence comes from Bacteroidales bacterium, assembly GCA_963662905.2. Classification (GTDB taxonomy): domain Bacteria; phylum Bacteroidota; class Bacteroidia; order Bacteroidales; family WRLA01. Next base: position 396,155 of record CAXXFD010000002.1, read on the forward strand.
AATGTGATCGAAGGTGTTACTTACTCCAAGTTTATAAGTCCATTAATAAAAGTTGTACAGGTGCAGAAAAAATCAATCGAAAATCTTGAAAATTATATCGCAGCTCAACAAAAACAAATCGATGAACTCAAAACTCAAAATATTGCTCTTACGAAAAAAGCAGAAAGCATTGATCAGCTGAGGGCTGAAATCGAAGACCTGAAAAAGGCAGTTTATTCGAGTGCGCATTTTGCAGAAAATAAATAAACCCAAAACAATAATAAAATGAAAAAGCTTACTTTAATTGCGGCAATTGCTTTCACGCTAGTCATGCAGCATGCTTTCGCCCAGAGCGTCGGCATCAACTCAACTGGTGCAGCTCCAACCAGTAATGCCATGCTGGAGGTAACACAATCCGGAACCTCGGAAACTGCTTATTTTAAAAGCTCTAATGAAGATGGTTATGGCTTGCATATCCGCACAGTGGATAACGGCAATGATAAATATGCCCTTAAAGTCGATACTGAGAATGGTGAGATTGAGGGCTTAACTGTAACAAATGCAGGCAATGTAGGCATCGGGACAGCTACACCAGAGTCGACGTTAGAAGTCGCTGGAAGGGTGGTTATTGATAATACAGTTGCACCAGGTTTTTATGGGCAAGCAAACAACGAAAATAAAGTATATGTGGGGTATGATGGTGCAGGAACAGGGTTGCAATTATATAACTTCACTTCCGAAAAATCTCTCATGGTCGAAAACGATGGGGATTTAACTTATCCTGGCAATGTCGGTATCGGGACAACGAGTCCTTCCTACAAACTTGATATTTCATCAGGCGACAACTGTGGAATTCGCATCGGGCCAAATGCCACATGGGGAAGATCTCTCTTTCTTGGAGGATGGAATGACACTGACTTTACCGAAGCAAGAATACAGTCATCGAATGGGAATCTGCATCTTGACGCAAAAGGAGAACCTGGTGTTTCTGGTGTTGGTATTTACCTGAACTACTATCATAGTGGAGATGTAATTCTTGCTGGAGGAGGAGGCAATGTTGGCATCGGGACAACAGAACTCAATTCGTATAAGTTTTATGTTAATGGACCAGCTGGTGGAACAGGCACATGGAACCAACTTTCGGATACAAGACTTAAAAAAGATGTGGTCATTATTAATAACGGCCTCGACAAAGTCATGCAATTGCGCCCCGTCACCTTTAACTGGAAACAGGAAGAATTTCCTGATTTGAATCTTGACGATCGTAATCATGTGGGTTTTATTGCTCAGGAAGTGGAGTTGGTTGTTCCACAGGTGGTAAGCACTGCTGGTGATGAAATGCAAACCAAATCAATTGCCTACAGCGATCTGGTTCCGGTGCTTACCAAAGCCATCCAGGAGCAGCAAGCCGAAATTGAAGCCCTGAAAGCGCAAAATGCCATGCTTACGGGGAAAGTCACCGAACTCGACCAACTCAAAGCCGAGGTAGAAAACCTGAAAAAATCACTCGGGCTGGGCACGCAATTAACCGACAATAAATAAACCAATGTAAAAGATAACTCACTAGAAAATTATACACATGAAAAGAACATTTTTACTGTTAGTCGTTTTGCTCTTTACAGCAACCACTTTCGCCCAGAACGTGGGCATAAACTCTGATGGTTCAGCACCTGACGCCTCGGCAATGCTGGATGTGAAATCATCCACTAAAGGCTTTTTGGCCCCAAGAATTGCCCTCACCGGAACCACGGATGTATCAACAATTTCATCTCCGGTTGCTGGTTTGTTAATATATAATACCAGTAACACCAATGATGTTACACCAGGTTATTACTATTACGGTGGTTCCTCATGGGTAAAAGTAGATGCCGGCCTGTGGTCTTTTGATCTGGAGGAGGATATTTCTACATCCTATAACGTCGGCATTGGGACAACTACGCCACAAAACAAATTAGTTGTTGGTGGTAATGGCTGGGCTCAATTCATATCTAATACACATAATATCAATCCATCTACTGATTATAATTATGGAGTTTATATTGGATCAAACAGAAGCGGAGGTGCCACCGAAGGAAATATTGCCTATCATGATTACTTAACCTTTGCAGAATGGGATGGAACAACATACTCAGAAAGAATGAGGATTGATGGAAATGGCAAAGTCTGCATCGGGACGACAACTCCACACGCAAGATTGACTATTGGCGGGTTTGGATCTGGTGTATTAGGAGGTATAACAATGCTCCCGGATAATGATGTTACAGGTGGACACTATATGACATTTCTAAACAGTGAGGGTACAGGTATTGGAAGTATTGCAAGAGGTCCTGGCCTGACCGTGGTTTACAACACATCATCCGATTACCGATTAAAAGAAAATGTTGTCAACATCGATATTAATCAAGCCAAATCAAGGTTGATGTCATTACGACCGGTGGAGTATAACTATATTTCTGACCAGAATAAAACAGTCATCTCAGGTTTTTTGGCACATGAGATGGCCGATGCAGGATTTGCCAATGGCGTAACCGGAGAGAAAGACGCCGTAGATAAAGACGGAAAACCAATCTATCAGGCAATTGATACAAAATTCCTTATTCCCGAAATGGTTAAAGTGATCCAGGAGCAGCAGACCGAGATAGATGCGCTGAAAAAGGAATTGGAAGAAATAAAGAAGTTAATTCAATATAAAAAATAGAAGCCATGAAAAAAATAATAATAACACAAATACTTGCACTCCTTTTTATTGGAGCTTATGCACAGGGAATTTATAATGATGGAGCCCGTATCGTAAGCACATCCGGAAGTTACTGGGTGGTCGATAACGATGATTTCACCCTCACAAGCACCAGCCCAACCAACCTGACACAATTCGATAATTTAAAAATTGAAGCCGATGCATCACTTACACTTGATGCTACGACCGCCCCTACATACCTTAGCCTGAGCGGCGACCTCACTGTGGCATCGGGAGGGAGCCTTACGCTGGAAAGCACGGCTAATGGAACGAGCTCACTGATCATCGAAGGGACAACTACAGGCAATGTTACCGTGCAGCGTTTCCTAACGGCCAATAAATGGCATTATATCTCAGGGCAAACAAACATCACTGATGATTTCGCAACAATAATGGGACTGGGTACTCCGGGCTCATCTTCAAATTCTTTCTACAGATGGGATGAAAGCACTGAATATGAAGGAATTCCCGGCACATGGATCGATATCCTAAACGGCCCAACAGGCAATGGTGATAACAATGAGATGGATGAAACATTTGTGGCATGCAGAGGTTATGCGGTTACCTATGCAACAACAGATAAAACCTTAAGTTTAAGCGGCCTTCCTTATAACGAAAACAAAACAATTACCATCACCAATAGCGGTGTACGGGTGAATGCCGGCTCCAATCTTGTCGGCAACCCTTTCTGCTCCAATATTGCGATAAACTCTAACGCCCAGACGACCAATAATTTTATTGCCCAAAATGCTTCGGTATTGCAGGACGATGCACAGGCAATCTATTTATGGGACGACACACAGGAAGATTATGTTACAAAAAACAATATCGGGGAAGTTTATACTGAACCGGGGCAGGCATTTATGGTGTTTGCAAAAAATGAAAGCGAATCACTTGAATTTAATGTAAGCATACAAAAACACGGCTCCGCAAGCTTCTATAAATCTTCGGCTGAGCAAACACTCGCCCGGATTGAACTTACGGCCACCGGCCCGGAAAACCTTATAAACACCAGCACAATTGCATTTCTGGAAGGCATGACCGAAGGGCTCGACCCCTCTTATGATGCCAGAAAATTCAAAGGCAATCTAAATATCGCACTTTACACCCGATTGGTAGAGGACAACGGCCACGATTTTGCGATTCAGGCACTGCCCACCGAAAGCATGGAAAACTGCATCGTTCCTGTGGGCATCGACTTGTCACAAACGCAGGAAATCACTTTCAGCATCCACCAGGAAGGCATGTCGGACAGGAAAATCCAATTGGAAGACCGCCTGAACAATATTTTCACTGATATGCAAAACGGCACCTACACTGCACAGGTCGCAGAAAACAGCAAAGGGCGGTTTTTCCTGCATATCGGCAATACCACAAATGTTGATGAAACAAGCCCTGAGGAACGGATCCACATCTGGCAAAACGGTAATCATATTGTCGTGCAGGGGAACCAGACAGCTGAACGCATCACCCTCACCGACATCACCGGCAGGATATTGGGCGTATGGGAAAACACAGAAAACATACCCACACCAACTACAACAGGTGTTTACTTGGTGACTGTAGAATCGGAGAATCAACGCATAACGAAAAAAATCACCATCTTGTAAAAGACGCAACGCATCGCGTCTTAACGAAAAACCCATTCATCCGATGACTTCGAGTCATCGGATGAATACAACAATATTGCAACAGTGTTGCATCGGTGTTGCATTGGTGTTGCATCGGTGTTTCAACACTTTGCAACATAAATTCAAAAACGCCCATCCTCCGCACCTTTAGCGGACAAAACACAAGAAGAATTTATCCGCGAAGCACGCGAATAACGCTAAGAAAAAACCCTTCGCGCCCTTAGCGTTCTTCGCGGACAAAAAAAAGTTGAGCGCCAGCGAAACAAACCGCCAAGCGGATATTATCCGCGAAGCACACAAAGAAACGCTAAGAAAAAACCCCTTCGCGCCCTTAGCGTTCTTCGCGGACAAAAAAAGTTGAGCGCCAGCGAAACTAAAAAACCTCGCGCCCTCCTCAGCGTCTTTAGCGGATAAAAAAGTTGAGCAAAGCGAAACAAAAACCTTCGCGCCCTCAGCGTCCTTCGCGGACAAAAAAAGTTGAGCGCCAGCGAAACTAAAAAACCTCCGCGTCTTCGCGCCCTCAGCTGTAAAAAGAAGTTTCGGGACAAGCGGTTTCAATACCGAAATATTTCGGAAGAAATAATCCCGAATCTTTCTAAAACAGTATGGACCGGAAGCACAAAGAGTTCATTTAATTCAACCAAACATAAGCTTATTGATGTATTTTTGTAGCATTAGTTATGCTGCCCTATGATTCTGTTTCTGTCCATAAGCGGTATTTTTCTGACGATACTTTTAATATACTTCAATGCTAAAAGTTACAGGTCATCGGTTTACCTCGGGCTTTTCTTTTTGCTGATCAGCCTTTACGGGCTTTATCAGTATATACTGCTGCATTCGCAGTCCGAATTCTGGATCACTGTTTTTTTATGGATGATCCCCTTTTTGGGCGCTTCATTTTACCTTATTGGCCCGCTTCTATATTTGTATGTTCGCAGTGTGATTTCTGACAACCACCAACTAAAAAGAACGGATTACCGGCATCTCCTTCCGGCAATTATTTTTCTTGTTTCGGCATTGCCAAATGTACTTACGCCTCTCGCCGATAAAACTGAAGTAGCGGCAGGCATCGTACAAAATGCCAATGAAATTGCCAATTATCACCCCTCACTCCTCTCGGTTTTTATAAGCTATCCGGTATTGTTTCTCAGCAGGCCGCTGCTAATTCTCGCTTATACGGTTGCGGCAATGGCATTACTGGCCGGTTATATATTGAACGTCAACAAAAAAACAGTTTTTTCAGGGTTCATGTTTATGCCGAAATGGCTGGTGATTTTGCTTGCTTCCTCGTTTATTCTTGCAGTCAGTCACATTTTGCTTTTGTTCGATTTCACAACAGGACAACTGAATGTAACATTTCTGTTGGAAATACTGCGTGTTTTTTCAGCGGCATCACTTGCAGGGCTTCTGATTTCCCCCTTTTTCTTTCCCGAAATCCTCTACGGTTTGCCACGTTTGCCCGAAACGGACGATAGGGCCAAGCATACTATTGAAAATTCCTTGCAGCTAAAAAACAACGAAATGGCAGCCCACGACAGTTTGCAGGAAAACAGCCACGCTTTGGCGCCACAGACCGAAAAACCCAAGGCCCAAACACAGGGATTTCAGTCAGAATACATTGAGCTAATTGACCGGCGCACCAAAGAATGTATGCAGGAGCTTCAACCCTATTTGCAACAGGATTTCAACTTGGCCCGGCTTTCGGTATTACTGAAAATCCCCGCGCATCATCTGGCCTATTATTTCAGGGAAGTGAAACATATTACCTTCACCGATTTCCGTAATCGCTGGCGCATCGATCATGCAAAAAAACTCATTCGCGAAGGCAAATCCGGTGAGCTGACACTCGAAGCCATTGGCATCCTTTCGGGATTCTCCTCACGTAACACTTTCCTCAACGCCTTTAAAAAAGCAGAAGGCATAACACCCAACGATTACAGAACGCAGATTGACCAAAGCTGACCAGCTCAAAAGCTTGCACTGTTTTTCAAAAAACGGTGCAACATTCCTATAAAAACCTTCCGGCTGCAGCCATGAACTGCCCACTTTTGCAAAACGGTTTCACGCACAACAACAATCCTTTGGCAAAGGGCACTGATTGATCATTACAGCCTGCCCTTTCCTATAAAGTAGTCGTTGCTAATCGCGCAAATTGAAAATGCAAAACAGAAGCTTTTATGATATCCGCCAATCTCAGTCCACTGACCCAAAACACGGCAGCCGGCCATTCAGATGCAATCGGCAAAAAGGCCGACTTTTGCATGAATCACTACCGGCCATACCTGCGCAAGGATTTTTGCCTGCACCAGCTTTCGCTGATCACCAACATTCCGGAACAGGATTTAGAAAATTACTTCGGGCAATTACCGCTCCCCTTCGACCAGTATTTATGCCAATGGAGGATAAATCATGCCAAAATACTCCTAAAACGGGCTTCAAACTGGAACCTGGACATAAAAACCGTTGGATCATTATCCGGCTTTTCTTCCACAAAAAAATTTACCGAGGCTTTTATTCATCGTGAAGGCATCTCTCCTCTGGAATATCAAAAAAATTCAAACAATCAATTCTAAATATGAAATACACACTTTTACTCATTGCAGCCATACTTTTTCTCGGCATACAAAGCTATGCTCAGAACGTGGCCATCAACAACGACGGCAGCGAGCCCGACCCATCTGCGGCGCTGGATGTGAAAGCCTCCGACAAAGGAGTTTTGATCCCCCGGGTGGATTTCAGCAACCTGCCGGTTTCCCCGGCAACAGGTTTGCTGGTGTATGTAACCGCCAACGGCCCGGATGGAGATAATGCTTTTTATTATTACAATGGAACGCAGTGGCAAAAGCTTTCGGGAGCTGCCGGGTTGGAGAATTTTACCGAATCCAACTACACCTATGATGCAAAAACCGGCGTGAAATTCCTTGCTACCAATGCAGCTAACAACGTGGATTTTGTTATCGCACCCAAAGGTACGGGAGCTATTCTTGCGCGGCAACCCGACGGTACTGAAGCAGGCGGGAATAACAGGGGGAATAAAGCAGTTGATTTGCAAATGTACAGTCTCCATGCTGATGAGGTTGCAAGTGGAAGTTATTCCTCGATTGGGGGAGGCTATTGGAATAAAGCCAGCGGATCTGCATCATCCGTAACAGGAGGTTCATACAACATAGCGAGCAACTATTTTTCAACAGCTGTCGGGGGGCAATACAATACAGCCAGTGGCGAGTATTCTCTTGCCGGAGGCAAAGACAATACCGCTCAATCCTATGCTGAAACTGTATTTGGGTTAAATGCCACAGTAGGCTCCGGCAATCAAATTGCTTTTGTAAATACAGATCGTTTGTTTGTAGTAGGCAACGGAATTAACTTCAATTCAAGGAGCAACGCCCTCACCATCCTGAAAAATGCCAACACCACCATAGGGGGCTCCCTTACCTTAAATGGAAACGGAACCAATACCAGCATAACCTTCCCAACCACAAGAGGAACCAGCGGACAGGTGCTTGCTTCGGATGGAAGCGGGGGCATCAGTTGGGCCTCGCCTTCAGCCGGCACAATTACCGGTGTGAGCGGCACTGCTCCTATTGTCTCAACCGGTGGCACATCTCCGGTTATATCCATTGATGCTGCCACCACATCAGCAGCCGGGAGCATGAGCGCAGCCGATAAAACAAAACTGGACGGGCTTACTGGCAGCCAATGGACAACCAGCGGTGCAAACATCTATTACAATTCAGGAAATGTAGGTCTCGGGACTACTACGCCGAACAGCAAACTAACATTTGACAACAGCCATGATAGTGGTTTTGATGAATGGTCAGATTATAAAATTTTGTTATACACCGATGCTACCCCACAGCAATCGTATGGTATAGGTATTAAAGCAAATACCCTGGCTTTTAACTCCGACCGTGATTACGATTTCGACCAGGATGGCTCAACGGTCATGACCATTCAGGAAGGAAAAGTGGGTATTGGAACCGAATCGCCTTACGCGCTTCTTGATCTGGGCAACGCCGTTTCAAACCGGAAAATCCTTTTATACAGTACAGCCAACAACGACCATCAGTTTACCGGATTGGGATTAAATGCTGATGCTTTGCGTTTTCAATTGGCAAACACCTCCGGCAACTTTAAATTTTACGGGGCAACCTCCACAACTGCTTCCACCGAACTGTTCAGGATACAGGGCAATGGCCAGATTATGATACCGGCGCTTTCAACAGCAGGCGTACTGCTAAACAGCAACACAGGTTTGGTAAGCAGTACAGTTGGTACAAGCGGGCAGGTGCTTACCACCAATGGCAGTGGGGGAATTACCTGGACAACGCCATCAAGCGGAACGGTAAGCTCAGTTTCGGGAACTGCTCCAATTTCCGTGGCAACAGGCACCACAACGCCTGTGATTTCTATTGCAGCAGCCACCACATCGGCAGCCGGCAGCATGAGCGCAGCCGATAAAGCCAAGCTGGATGCTATAACAGGTACCAACACCGGCAACCAGACCATAACCCTTACCGGCGACGTGACCGGCTCAGGAACAGGCAGTTTCGCGGCCACCATCTCTTCGGCAGCCGTTACCAACGCCAAGATGGCTACAATGTCGGCCAACACCATGAAAGCCAACATCACGGCGGCCTCAGCTTCACCCTCCGATCTGTCTATCACCGCCAATACCTTCCCGGCGAGAAGCAGCTCTGGGAATATTGCAGCAAAGCCTGTTACCGATTTTGCCCTGTCAATGCTCGACGATGCCAACGCCGCGGCTGTGAGAACAACCATCGGCGCGGGAACAGGCAACGGAACAGTTACCACGGTTTCGGGAACCGCTCCAATTGCAGTGGCAACCGGCACCACAACACCCGTGATTTCTATTGCAGCGGCCACCACATCAGCGGCCGGAAGCATGAGCGCAGCCGATAAAACCAAATTGGACGGACTCACAGGAAGCCAATGGACAACCAGTGGGTCAAATATTTATTACAATACCGGAAATGTTGGTATCGGGACGGCCACAACCAACGCTCAATTACAACTTGGCAACACTACTGCAAACCGGAAAATTATTTTGTGGCAAAACACAAATGACGACCATCAGTTTTATGGTTTTGGAGTTAATAGTCACACATTACGTTATCAGATACCGGGAACAACGGATAGTCATGTGTTTTATACAGGAACAACAACACCTACTTCCACTGAACTGTTCAGGGTTAAAGGCAATGGCCAGATTATAATACCGGCCCTTACAACAGCAGGCGTGTTGCTCAACAGCAGCACGGGCTTAGTCAGTAGTTCGGTGGGAACCAGCGGTCAGGTACTTACCACCAATGGCAGTGGAGCCATAACATGGGAAACGCCATCAAGCGGAACAGTAAGCTCTGTTTCGGGAACCGCTCCAATTGCAGTGGCAACCGGCACCTCCACACCTGTAATTTCTATAGCTCCCGCTACAATATCCACAGCAGGCAGCATGAGTGCGGCCGATAAAACCAAACTGGATGCCCAAACCACCGGAACTTCCGCAGGCCAGATGCAATACTGGAACGGCACAGCATGGGTTACAGTGGCTGCAGGACAAAACGGTCAGGTTTTGAAATTCAGGGATGGAGTGCCAACCTGGGAAAACGATAATATTATTAACCTCTCTGTGGGGGATTCCTATCAGGGAGGTATCATAGCGTATTTTCTTCAATCTGGTGACATTGGTTATGATCCGGATGTACTACATGGGATTATTGCTGCACCTGAAGATCAGAGCACAGGCATTGAATGGGGTTGCAGCGGAACACCTATCACAATTGTAAAAGATAAAAAAAGCATTGGATATGGCGAAATAAACACAAACAATATTTGTGCATTATGCAGCACAACCAACATAGCAGCAAGATTATGCCGCGATCTTACATTAAATGGTTATGATGACTGGTTTCTGCCAAGTGCAGATGAAATGAAACAAATAGCCTTAAACAAAGATTATTTCCCTGGCCTTGTGGCCGATGGCACATATTGGACATCTACTGAATATATTGATGACGAAGCATATATGACCAAAATTGATACTCCAAACACCTATTTCGGAGCGACAAAAAGTAGCAATCGCAGGGTACGCGCAATTAGATATTTTTAAAAGCTGATACAATGAAACAAACACTTCTACTCTTCGCCACAGCGCTGGTTTGCAGCTTTCAAAGCCTTGCACAAACCCCTGCCATTTACAACAATGGTGCGCACATAAAAGCCACAAGCGGAACCTATTTTGTGATTGACAACGGCAACTACACCCTCAACAGTGCCAGCGCCACCTACCTGGCGCAATTGGCCAACCTCACCATCACCGCCGATGCCTCGCTCACCCTGCCCGCTAACTCTTTTCTTACGGTAAGCGGAACAATGGCCAACAACAGCGGAACCGCTGGATTCCTTATCCAGTCCACAGCTTCAGGCACAGGATCGCTCATCCATGAAACGACCGGGGTGGATGCCACCGCCCAACGCTACATCCCAAAATATGTGTCCGATAGCACCGGCTGGCATTACTTATCGTCGCCCGTTTCGATGCAGGCAATCAGGCCAGAGTTTGTGGAAAACGGAAACCCGGTCCCGGGAAACAACGACTTTTATAAGTGGGATGAACTCACAGACTATTGGATCAATACAAAAGATAATTCAGGGAACTGGAACACAAGTTTTGAGGATAATTTTATTGTCGGGCAGGGATATGCGGTTGCTTATCAAAGCAATGAAAACAAAACTTTTGTTGGCGACCTAAATGCAGGCGATTTTACCTTTGATGGAACCACTGCGCCGGCCATCACCTTCACTGCCGAGGCCGGAACAGGATGGAACCTTATGGGCAACCCTTATCCTTCGGGCCTCGACTGGGACCTGTGCCAACGGTTCAACATCGACGCCGCGGTATATGTGTACGATGGCAATAACGGCCAGTACATTTCCTGGAACGGCACCGTGGGCGCGCTCGCCGAAGGCATTGTGCCTCCCATGAACGCCTTCTTTATCAAAGCATCCCAAAACCCCGAACTGACCATTAGCAATGAGGCAAGGGTGCATACTACCGCCAACTTCTACAAATCCCAAAGTTTTATTAATGACCTGCTGGTCCTAAAGGTCGTAGGCAATGGTTTCTCCGATAAAACCTACATCCATTTCAACCCGCAGGCAACTAATAATTTCGACAGCGATTATGATGCCTACAAACTTGCGGGAATTGCCGCTGCCCCGCAACTCTGCACCAAAACCGGGGACACACGGCTCAGTATTAATGAACTTCCTTATTCGGAAGAGGAAATCATTATCCCCCTCAGCATCAAAATTGGAAAGGACGGAAACTACACCCTTTCTGTTGTCCAAAACACTTTTTGGAATACCGTGGATATTGAACTCAGGGACCTTCAAACCCAAATAAGCTACGACCTCAGAACTACTGCCCAATTAGCTTTTATGCTTTCAACCAACAATCCTGACCGCTTCCTGATCATTATTAATGGCGCTACAGCAATCGAAGAAAACCAGCATGATAACGGTATTGAAATTTTCAGCTACGGCAATCAGGTTTTCATTAAAACCGATGAAGCGGGCGAAGCAGAAGTGAGTGTGTACAATATGCTGGGGCAGTTGGTGCTCCATCGAAACTTGTCCGCTTTCCACTCCGCACATACGAAACTAACAGGTTTTAATATTGGCTACTACGTCCTTACCGTAAGAACCGAAAAAGCATGGGCAACAAAAAAAGTTTTTATCAAATAATCAGGAAAAAGGCTGCGCAAAGATACAGGCCATTTCAATTGCCGCAGCCGGAAGCATGAGCGCCGCCGATAAAACCAAATTTGATGCCCAGACCACCGAAACTACCACAGGCCGGATATAATACCGAAACGGCAATGCCTGGGATACCGTTGTTGCCGGACAGAACGGTCAGGTTTTAAAATTCAGGAATGGAGCGCCAGGCTGGGAAAACGACATTATTATTAACCTCTCAGCGAAGGATTCTTATCAGGGTGGAATCAAAGCATATTTTCTTATGCCCGGCGACATTGGTTATGATCCGGATGTACTGCACGGGATTATTGCAACACCAGAAGACCAGAGCACAGGCATTGAATGGGGTTGCAAGGCAAGCAGCTGACACACTTTTCTGAATACTCCCTTCGGCAGAGAAATCTATGTTGCGCAATAACAAATCATTATCGTTTTTATGATTTACCAAAACTAATATGCACGTACATGCTGACCTCTATAAATGTTTTTGGCCTTTGATTTATACAATTAACAGAATATCCATTTTGTAAATAAATCCCCAATGCCATGTCAAATGCTCTATCTGGTCTTTTTGTCCTTTTTCCGTCAATTCTCGCTTTAAATCACTCCAATTACTACGAGGGTTTTTACTAACAGCTAAAGTCTCGGTAATATCAATAAATGAAAAAACCATTTCTCTGATTCTTCGTACCAGTGAACCAGGGCAAACGCATCATAAATATTATACCATTCTTTCACAATCCTATTCCTATGCATTTCAAATTCATTGATAATAAAGCTGTTAGCTGTCTAAATCCATTTCGGCTTCAATCCCAAAGGGATTGCATATCTATAAAAGGAAATGTTAATTAAAGGTTCGACCCCGGACGGGGTCGTATGTGGCGTTCTGTGGTAACTCTTTATTCATATTTGACCGCTCTGCGGTCTAAGCCGATTTATCTTTTTGCGGCATTTTCAGGCTGTTGAGGGTTCTTGTTAAGCTTATAACCTCTCTGGTTTTCGCAAATGAAACAATTTGCTGCTTTGTGCTTTCAAACAGAAAAACTGTAATATATCAATCTGACACAAGACGTAAGTTTTTTTCAACCGCAACAAATATCCAGCCTGACAAATATAGCTTGATCAAGATGCGTTTGCCCTGACCAGTGAACCCTAATCTTCTTAGATTCAAATAATTTTATTGAAGTTTCTTTAGACATGGTTTCATTAATTATCTAAGTCAAAACTAATCATAATTATTCATCTTTAAATGATTTTTAGACGGACTTTTTACAATGAATGGAAACTCCTGCATATAAGAACCTTCAGTTACCAATATATCATCTTTTTGCAAAACTGGTGTTTGCGTATCAGGCTTTATTACAATAAAATCTGTATGGGCGCATGATAGTTTCATATGCATTTTCTTTGTTTCACTACAAATGTAGATATTTTTTTAATTTGAGAATATTCAACAAATCACCCTGGGGTTTTATACGCCTATAATATTTCGTGCCCGGGAGATAATAAAATCTTTTGGTTTGGCTTTGTTCCCGCTCAGCACGCAAAAAGCCCCATCAGGCTATGCCGACAGGGCTTTACAACAAAATTAAAACAGGAGTTATTAAATAAACGAAAAACGTGATTTACTAAAAGGCTTTGATCAGGGTGAGGCATACCAATGCACCTTGCGGGCGATCCACAGCGCCGAATTCAAAAAGGCCACGAAGTTCCATTTGCAGTTTTGCCGAAGGAATAAAGCAATCCACCTCAGGACCGGCAGCAAAAACTTTGTCTTTCACACCCAAATCATACATCAGTTGGCCGCCTTTGTCTTCGGTTACCTGCCAGTGCGCATAGCCCGAAAAGCCCACATTCCAGATTTGCTTGGATGGAATTGTTTTTCCCAATCCCCACTCAAAAGTAAAATCATTTCCTGCCGTTGCCTCAGTATCCTTTTGCTCAGAGTGGATTTCATAGCGCGACAGAACCGAAGCAGTCCATGTTTTGTTTTCATCAAAATAATACGTACCACCAAAAGTCAGCATTCCGGTCCAGTAGCCTTTTCCGGCAGAAGCAGGCTCGTCAATGGCAAAACCGCCTGTTGGCGCAATGGCTGCCAGTCCAAAAGCCAGGTCGTAACGCGTTCTGTTCCACGACAGAACAAAGGGTTCAATAACAATATCGCCGAGGCCGAATTTATTACTGCTCATATTATATGCCCCGATACTGATATCCGTGCTTACCAGCGGAACAATCAGGTTCATGGCATAGTTTGCTCCCAAAATCACGTCTTCCCAAACATAAACAAAACGGTGCACATTAGAAAATACGTTCAGTTTGAAATCGATTGGTGCAGCATTTCCGCTGGCATCGTTGAATGTACCGGCATTATAATACACATTGTGCATGATGTAGTACATGCCGGGAGGAGGAAGAGTTCCCGCCTTAATTCCGGCGACACCGGGCACATAATGCTGTGTATATTGCGCCTGAGCAGGCACCAGAAAGGACATTAATAATACCAACAGAATAGCAATCGAAAAGATTTTTGCTTGTGTAAATTTTTCTTTCATAATAATAGTTTTTGCTTATAAATTATTTTGTTGCCGGATAAAACTCCAGCGCATCCGAAATATTTGTTCCTAATTCCAACAGGATCAAGCTCAAACAGATGAGCACTACGGCTGTCAGAACTACTTCTTTTATGTTGATTTTTTTCTGTTCCATTTGTTTATCAGGATTTTTCTCATATGTGCATAATGATCTGTCAGTGGTTTGATGGGGCATAAATACGCGCACCACGGACGTTTAATAAAGATGGACGTAACCAATACAATCCCTAGCAATGCAAATTGGTAATAACTGCCTGTCAGTTTGAATAAAGTGCCAAACACTTCATAGCTGGTCAAACCGGGATTTCTGAACAGTAAAGCCAGGATAATTGCAATGACAACTATGGTTCGCAATGCCCATTTAAAAGCATTTCTCAAACGGCCCACTGAAGCAGGTTTTGCCCCGCCAACCAATCCCATGCATTCCTGTGCTGCACCGAAAGGACAAAACCACAAGCAATATGGATTTTTATTATCCACAGTAAATACCAGGAAGATCCCTCCGAGCAATAAATACCAATAAAGATGCGAGTGCAAGGGCGGAAAATATCCCAACAACAGCTGGTTAATCATCGACAGGGTAAAAGCTTTGTTATAGAAAAAACCGATCACAAACAAACCTATGAGCATTGTGCCCCAACGCGCTGCCTTTTTGTATTTAAAGGTTTTTTTATGGGCAAAATAACCAATTGCGAAAAGCAACAAAATCACAATTTCAGGAATTCCGAAATGAATTGAGTGCACTTCCTCTTTGGGCACATCAAAACCCAAATATTCGGAAGCAATGAAGCGGTTTCCATTTTTTGTTGCTTCCACAATAGCACGCGATGAATATGTCGCACTGGAAACGGCATCAATCCCATCATCAATTGCATACTCTTCCTGATAGGACCGGCCTGTCAGCTTTCTCAAAAATTTAGCTTCCAGGACTTTCTCCAGGTAGGATGGCGTCTCTTTGGAGGATATCACTGCAAGATTTATAATTTTTCCGGCAGTATCCACAGCCACAGCCATTTGCAAGGGACCTCCATAACCCATCGATGATTGTACATCCAAATAGTACAAAAATGCACCTTCTTCGTTAAAAGTTTTATAGGAAGCTTTTCCTATTTCTTCAAGTTTGGCTATTTCGGGCATTTTAGCCTTAATCGTAGAAACAATATCTGCGTTCTCGAGCTGTTTGCCCACCAGCCAGGCAATAACAATGGCAATCATCGCCAAAATGGCCAGATTTGATTCTAATTTCCGTTTATTAAAAACTTTGTGCGACATGATCGTGCATAATAACATCAGCTATTCACAATTGAATTTTACATTCGTTTGTAAATCAGGTAAAAAAACTAAATTTAAGAAGTGATTGTTATAGATCCTCTTGTGGCAGGCAGTTTAACCTGCATTATTCACAAAATATTCTATTACGCGCCCAAACCGCTTCAATAGAAAGGAATGCTATCTTTTTGGTGCTCAAAATAGCTACGGCTATTCCTGTGCGCCAAAAATCTGCGCTTCCTTTCTCTTATTGCGTTTTGTGCGCTCATGACGAAATTTCATGAATAAAGCAGGTTAAAAAAGCCACCCGACATTCAATATGCCGGGCAGCCGGCTGTACTACCCACCGATTTCTTTCTTTCTCTGAAATCGTTTGTTTACAGACCGATATAAGATCACAGCCATGATCAATATCGGTATCCCCATGAAAACCAGAGTGAACCATGCTGCCCGGGGTTCATATTCCTGAAATGAAGCAATAAATGTCTGCCCCATAAACATAAAGGTTATAAAACTCAGGATCAGCAGAATCCATTCATACCACACCAATTTTATATTCAACTTTTTCAGGGTATTCCATATCATAGCGGCACCGCCTCCCATCAGAAAGCCTATTAAAATGTACCAAAACCATATCCAGGTAACTAATCTCATTTTTATCTCCTTTCTTTTTATGAACGTGATTTATCAAGACCGTAAAGCGGGATATCCATTGGATCGAGATCCCAGGGCGTTTTACTGAGATCGGGCTCACGGCCATAGCCAAACACATCGTCCATTTTACGGATGGCCGCATTGAGCTGAGGCACAGAACCAATGGACAAACGGATCAAGTCGTGCAGCACTGCTTCGTCGAATTTCGTAAAGGGGCATACGGTTTGGCAGCGGCTGCAATCGGGCTCACCGCCCAGCATATAGGAATAGCATTTTTTACTGTCCATATACCAGCCTTTGATCCCTTCGGCCTGACAAGCAGCCTGACCGCCCCAGAACGGCTTATCTTCCATACTGATCGCTCCGGAAGGGCACATTTCGCCACATTTTTTACATACTTCGCAAAATTTGGTAATTCCTGCGTCAATTGGTTTGGTAACCGCTAATGGCAAATCGGTGATAGTTACCATAACGGTGCGGATATCCGTGCCCCACTGCGGGCTTACCAGGATACCGGCACGGCCGTATTCGCCCATTCCCGACATCACGCCGAAACCAACCAAACGACCAATAGATTCTGTATCGCCGCCATAAGCCTGATAGCCCAAACCTCTCAGGAAAACACTCAAACGGTTTCCAAAAATATTTGCTCTGGAATAGCTCATAGTATTACTGGAAGCCCAGCTCATGCGTTCGGTATATTGCTGCATCCACAACGATTGCGGAATTACGGAGCAGACTGCCCATAAGTCTTTATCCGGCAAAACGAATTTGTTCTTGGCGTGATCTGCATATCCTTTTTCCACATTTTCGAATGTAATTTTGCCCCAAAGCAGCTTTTTGGTTCGGTCGTCGAGTTTCACAAAACCCATATCCGCCGCGCCCATAATCCGCCCTGCGGTACGCATCATTCTTGAGTTTTCTTCCGGAGTTCCTTTATATTTTGGCACACCATAATCTTCAGGAGTGTAAAACATGGTTGGATGTTCCCATTCAGGATTAGCCTGCACATGAGAGCCATCCCATGGCGGCGCCAAAGAAGCTCCCGAACGCCCGCCCCAGCCCCAGCAATTTGCATCGGCCAAAGCACGATCGCGGAGTGAGTGCCCGGGGAGGTTTTCCTGAACTTTCTTTTTTGTGGATTCAATATTACGGTTATAGATGTCGAAATAATCCTTTTTGTTTTCCCAGGATGCAGGATTAAACAAGGTATGTTCCGGCCCCTGGAATATTTCCAGATTCTCCCAATCAATTTCAACGGTTGGCTCATCCACTTCTTTTACCCAAAACGGAAGTTTCCGTTCAGCCAATGGAGAGGCCATCATTTCATCGAGGTCTTTAAATCCTGCACCAAAACCAGCAACACCCAATCCCAGTGCACCGGCTCCCATGCCTAACATCTTCATAAAATCCCTTCGACCAACGGTAGAATGGTGTTTTTTCTGTGATTTTGCCATAATTTCTCAGTGTTTGTTTGACTCAAAAAAGATCATAAAATCTTAAGGCAAAAATAATGTGGGCAAGCCCTGCAGGTAAGATGCGAAATACGGATTTTATGGTACTTTTCAACGGAAGACCTGCTCCCCCATCGCTAAAGACCTGTTTATATACATATTATATATACAGCAGCTGGCACTGAAACGAAAGCTCAAAAAAACACTGTACTGACAATCCTTCCAAAAAAAGCAAATTTATTGTAGGTGCGGGAGTGAACAGTGCGGACTGAAACACAAGTATAGTCGTGGAATGCCCGGTTTAAACCAATTTCCAAAAAGGCAAAAACCTTAATGTTGTATCATCCAGAACAATTTCACTTTCGAGGCTCAGGTTCACAATCCAAGCCCTTTCTGGCTTATAATGACTAATAAAACTGCGCATGGAACGGCTTATGGTTGTATTTTTAAGATTAGAAAATTTGTTACTAATCAGTCTGCAAATTAGCGATAGTTCCCAAGGCAGGCACAACACTCTGTCCATTCTTGATAATTGTGTCAGCAACTGATCTCAAAACAGCAAAGGCATCCGCTCCATCGGTCGATCTGAATTGACCTGAAACTTTCTGTTTAACTTTTATGTTTCGGATTGCCCTTTCAGAAGCATTATTGTCTGGCGGGACTTCTGGGTGATATAAGAAGGTGAAGATATAGTCCCTGTATTTGACTAGCCTTTTTTTGAATGCAAGCAATTCGTTGTGTTTTTCCGGCAGTTCTGCTTTCAGTAAACTGTTCAGCCTGTTTTCAATTGCGGTTCTCTTTGGGCTATGTACGTAGCAACCCGCATTGTCCATTTTTTTCTTCAAATCCAGTGCCGTTTGAAACAGCCGTTTGCATATCCTGCTCCATTTATGCCCATACCTTTCTGACAAGTAATTCAGGTCACGTAAAAGATGTGCCATACAAATCTGGTGCGACAGCGCAGCAGTATTAAAATGGCTCTTCCAGCAATCATGCACCAACACAGAGTTTTTAAACCCATCTTTAAATGTATTGTCAATGCTCCTCTGTGCCCTGTTGTCAGTGATGGCAATGAATGTAGCCTCTTGGTTTTGCCATGTCCATGCCCAGTGCTTATTGCCATCAACCTTAACTCCTGTCTCATCACTTCCTACAGAAAGGCAATATCCTCCCGAAAGCAACTTTTGCTTTATTAGGTCATAGGCTGGTTGGGCCTTGCGCTTTAGTTTATTGAGCAAATAATGGATGCCCCCTTCGCTTATGGGAATATGGAAAACATCCCTGAAAAGTTCTTTCATACGCAAAAAGGGCAGGTACTGCCTGGTATGGAAATACCCGATCAAACTTTCAATGTTGTTCCCATAGCTTACCGGGGCATTGGCCTGAGATGGATAATCACACCTGGTTTCATGGCCACAACTGCAAACCTTTTTATATACCCGGTGTTCTGTGACATGTAACTTTATCTCGGGAATATCAAATACCTGGCGTTTGCCGGCTAATTGTACGGGCAAAGAAGCAAGGTCTTTCCCGCAACACTTGCAATATGAGGGGATGTGCTTCTCAATAGTGTCAGGCACTTCGGCCATCTTAAGTGTGTTCCCTTTCCGCCCTGCCTGTCCGCCTGGCTTACGCCCTGTCTTTTCCCTCAAACTCCTGCGCTTAGGGCGGTTCTGATCTTGGGAGGGAGGTATTGAGCTGTTGTTGCTGTTTTTTGGTGTTTGGTATTTGGCAAGCTTTTCTTTGAGTTTTTTGTTTTCCAACTCAAGGGCTTCCAGTCTTCTTTCAAGCTGGCCAATCCTTTTGAAAAGCTCTTGTATAATGAAATCTTTGTCCAAAACTTTTTTCTTTCAAAAGTAGTGTAGGTTAGAGGCAAAAGTCAAATTACCAGCGGTTTAGTTACGAACACAGAAAACAGCAACTTGTGAATAGCCAATGATTTTTGAAAAATACCCCAAGGAGAATCCAATATTTAAACCTGAACACCCAAGAACAAACAAACAGCAAAATCACAGAGCCTTTAAACGCATCAATCCCAGAAAGTTATTCACAAGCCACAGCGAAAATTGTTAATAAGGATTGATTTTTTTCTGACACTGATTAGTTACGAAAATTTAACCTCAACCGGAATGATACTTCCAGAATCGTGAACGACAAAATCCACTTCTGCTTTATCTTTTGAACGCCAGTGATTAACAGGATTAACAGGAGTTTGGAATTTCACTTTCAGTAAGTTATAAACGAAATTCTGAAATACAAAACCCTGATTAAAATTTGGCTTTCCAAGATTTCCTCCGGCGAAATTCAACATGCCCTGATCATTAAAATAGATTATGGGAGACTTGGTCAGCTCTTTTTTTGAATTCGTAAAATATGGACGCAGCATGCTGATGATAAAAGTTTGTTCCGCATACCAAAGATAGTTTTTTAGTGTATCAACCGATATTCCGGCATCAGAAGCAAGATTTGACAGATTTACAATCCCGCCACATTGTACCGCCAAAAGCTTAATGAGCCTGATAAATTTATCAATTGAACGAACACCTAGCAAATACGAAATATCTTTCGACAAATACGACGTAAACACTTCATTAATTACTTCAAGCTTCGTTTGAACATCCGGGCTGGCAACAAGTTTGGGATAGCCTCCATATATCAGATATTCATTAAGATAGGCCCTTGTTTTTTCTTTTTCTACAGAAAAAAAAGCATCCAATCTGGAATCGTATTTATAGTCTGTTTTATAATTGACAAACTCACGAAAACTAACGGTCTCCATATGCAGCAGGTGCTTTCTTCCTGTTAAGGCTTCACCAATTTTTTCTTTCAATTGAAGACTACCTGAACCTGTTACAACAAATTTGAAAGGCAGATCCATATCATAAATCCCCTTTAAAAACCGCCCCGCATCCTCTTTCTGCTGAATTTCATCAATAAAAACATAGCCTGCTTTATCGCCAAATTCAAGACGAATTTTATTCAGCAACTTGTTTTGTGTTTCCGTATAAGCGGCATCATTCTCAATATCCAGATTAAAATAAACTGCTAATTCACCTTTCTGGGCAATACCCTGCATAAGTTTGCGCAGAAGAGTGGTTTTCCCGACCTGACGTGCTCCTATCAGAATAGTAATCTCCTTTTTTTTAAGGCTTCGTTCAACCTCATTATAGTTGTCGCGTCTTATCATAATGCCAATTTTAACACAAAGATAGCACACATAAAACTAAAACACAAGTATAGTTGTGAAATTCTCGGATTAAAACACTAATATACTATTGAAATTCTCGGGTTAAAACAGGAGCATAGTCGTGGAATTCTCGGGTTAAAGCAGAAAATGACCCCATAATACACAGCAAAAAGCAAAGTACAGGATCAGGAGGGCAGCTTTTTACCTGCCTTGCACATTGTTTTTAGCATGATTTTCTTTCTTCCTCCCCCGAAGCATAAAAACAATGCGTATCACTATAAACACTACAATAATTGATATTAAAACGGAGTTTTCTGAAACAGCATAGCCTGAAGTTTCTCCCAAGAAAACTGAAAACCAATTTGTTAAAACACCTAAAAGAGATTTTAAAACATAGCGGAGCAGGAAAAACAGGGCAAAAACCATTGGAATCAAGACATACTTTAAGGATGGATATTGTTTAAATACCGGAAACCAATTCAGGAGTTTGTTATAAATCCTTTTGAATTTATTCAGTATTTGCGCATATATCCACATTATTGCACTTTCTCCTTTTTTCAGTACTGCCTTAAATGCCATCTTTAAGCTTTTTCGGGTTACTCTTTTGGTTATTTTTCAACACTAGCGTTGCAGCATGGATGCACTGTTTTCGATCTCTTTTATCACACTGGCATCAATGGGTTTATTGAAACCAGCCACATAGAGCAATGCCATAAAAACCAGCAAAACAATACCGAATATCAAAACTTTGGGAGCAGTCAGATATTTTTTGATAGCTTTGAAATTCAGCATGGCGTGCAGGCAGCCGGACAGTACCATGGCAATACCGAATAATTTATGCACCGGATGCATCCGCAGCTGAAATTCATAAGAGCCCATTATCAACATCATAATCCCTGAAGAAGCCAGGGCTAAAAAGGAGACCAACAATGTGGTGGAAACAATTTTTCGAAACATAAGAATCTGGATTTATTTTTGCAGCAAAATTCGGCCGCACCAAAATAGTATGTAAGAGACAGATAGCTGAAATCATGGTACTTTTCGCCGCCGCGATTTCCCAATCAAGGTTCCATAACAAAACCAAAAATCCTGATTAAACTGACAGGGCAAACGCATCATAAATTAAGAACTTTCATGAGGTAATCATTATCCCATCCTGCCTTGAGCCGTTTGCCCTTAACACCTGATTTTAAGGTTTTTTCGTTTTTCAGTAAGTTAAGTGCTATTTTGCACAGAGTAGAGAAGTTTTGTGCTGAATTGCCTGATCTCTTGCGGCTTGCGTCTTCACCAAATGCAACATCCAAAGTCCAGTGCAAGCTGTTTTCAATAGACCAGTGAGACCTTATGTACTCCTGAAATGCTTTGGGCCCTGCCTTTAGGCTTGAGATGTAGTATCTTGTAGCTTTTTCTGTTGGTTTATCACTGTTCTTGAACTCACGAGTGCTATCTATCTTGATGATTGTCTTTAAGTTAGCCCATTTTTCACGGTTTTGCACGAAGCCCAAGTCACTTATTGTTCTGCAAACCCTTGTTTCGATCCTGCCATGATCTCCATAAACACTCGTGTCTTCAGCAATATTTTTTGCGACCTTAAACTCGTCTTCAATATCTTCAAACAATTGTTTTTGGTTTCTTTTGACGGCTAAAATATAATCAGCCTTTTTGTCAATAATATTTTCCGCTATTTCTTCTTGGCATCCCATAGCATCAATGGTAACAATTGCGTTTTCGAGCATCAATAATTTCAGCAATTTTGGGATTGCGGTAATTTCATTTGACTTTTCATCTGTCTTGACCTGTCCTAAAACCAGCTTGTTTTGGGCCGCCCAAGCACTTACCAAATGAATGGGAGACTTCTTGCCATGAGCCTTGGCCCCCCGTATTGTTTTGCCATCAATAGCAATTACTTGTCCATCAGCAAGCTTAACAAGGGAATTGACCCATTCTACAAATGCACTCTCAAACTGTTGATTATCAATAGCTGAGAACACTCTATTAAAAGTGTCGTGCGAAGGTATGCCATTTGGTAGTTCAAGCATGGTTTTCAGGAAACCTTCTTTTGCCCTGGCATAATCTTCCATATTGTTCCAGGTTTCTGCGCCACAGATGACTGAAATTACACCAATGAGAAGGATGTCGTTTAATTTGTGAAGCTTCGTTGTATCGCTTCTGGGGTCGTCTATTTGCTCAAATAAAGAGCTTAATGATTTAGTCATAAATTATTATAATAAAATTAGTAAATTGCTTACAATATACAACAATTTATTGACATAACAACAAGAAATTTTTAAAAAAAACTCTACAAGCTGTTTTTGAAGAAATCAGAAAGAAATCGGTTCATTTTAGATGCGTTTGCCCTGATTAAACTGAAATTAAAACCTGATCTGATATTTTTTCCGTATATCCTCCCGGTATTTCCCCGGACTTATCCCTGTTTCGCGTTTAAAGAAGCGGCTGAAATAGGATGTATCTTCAAAATTCAGGGCATAACCAATTTCCGCGGTGGTAGCTTCGGTATTGGCTAATCGTCTTTTCGCTTCAAAAATAACTTCCTGGCGGATCAGCTGCCCGGGCGAATAACCAGTTATTTCTTTAACGGAATCGCGCAGGTGCGTGGCGCTGATGCCAATCAAATCGGCATATTCCTGAACAGAGCGGTGTGTGAGATAATTCTCAGACACCAACTGCCTGAATCTGCGCACCATAGCATTGGAAGTATCCAGGATATTCTCTTTTTGCCCCTGAGCATAAATCCGAAAAAGCTGCGTCACCAAAATATGCACATAAGCCCTGAAAACAGATAAACTGCGCTCTTTTCCAAGGTCAAATTCCTCCTTTAAGCTTCCCAGAAGTTGATGCACTTTGGGCAGGCATTTATCGCAAATATGCACAAAAGGAGCCTTGCTCAAACCATTAAAAATAGCCAAATCGCCTTCATGGTTAAAAGCCGTGCTTGGCGGAATCAAAAACTCCCTGGGAAAAAGCAAGACCTGACCTTTAAGCTCCTTCTTCAGCTTCCAGAAGTGAACCTGCCCCTTTGACAAAAAATAAAAAACCGGCGGTTTGATTTCATAAGACTCATAATCAATGATGTGCTGCCCCTCCCCGTCTTCCACAAAAATGATTTCGTAATAGTCGTGCCGATGAGGAAACTGCGCCTGAGCCGTATCGTTCATAAAGCCAAAGCGGGTCATGATAAAAGGAAAATCAGGATCAATAGGCGGAGCAAGATGATCATCCTTTAAATCAATATTTTTATGGGTTTCGGAATAATAATGGAAAGGAAGCTCGTCTTTATTCGGCATAGGCTCAAGGTTTAAATCATCCCAACAAATATAATATTTATCGCTCACTTAATTTTCAGAAACGACAAATCATTATAAAAAGGGGAAGTGTACCGTCTGAAGACTATGATTGAACCCCTGCTTTTTAGACCCGCTTACTCTTGTTTCTTTCGTTTATTATATATAAATATAACATTATTAACTCCGAGGCCAGTAAATATTTATTTAAGCATTTCTTTAAGATGATACAAATTATCCGAATCAGTTAATTCATTCCAGTGCATCTTAAGGGTTGGGACGGAATTAAAATCGCCATTAGTTTTTCCATAGATCCAAACATAATCCATATCTGCTAATATTATTGTACCTGACTGTAGTCTTAATCCATATGAACGCGCCTGATTATAAGCATCCTGTAATTGTTTATCTGAGTTTATAGAATATTTTGCCTCTAAAATAATTTTAGCTTTTTCTTTTCCTTTTGTCAAATTTGCTTTGATTGCATAGTCGGGATAATATTTTGTTTGTCTGCCCATTCTTAATGGAAGTTGCCTAATCCAGTCTTTCTCCTGATATCCTAAATCTCTTAAAAGCGGTTCAATCAGTTGGAGCTCAACATCTCTTTCGTTTTCAATATAGTCGATATCACGTTCGTAAACAGGAAGTTTGGGCAATGATTTAGTACTTTGACCTTTTGCTTCAATCATTTTTATCAGCTCCGAATATTCTTTTACAGTTAACGGTCTTCCATTCATGCCTTGCATATTTGATTTGACTGTAGAATTCTCTTTTAGAATCAAATTTTCTCTTAACTCGTAATATCCAATTGGTTCAATCTTCTGCGGGAATCCAACTTTAACGCTGTAATAATAAAACCTAAAAGGGTCAATATAACTATCTTCGAGTGCCCGCCAAATTGAATGCAAATATTTCCTTGGGCTGACGCAATACATTAAAACTAAATCACCTTTTTTAATATTAAGATTACCTGCACCCCAAACTCCTACCGATTTATTGTCTAAATTATCAACAAACTTAAAATCTAAATTATCTTTTCCACCGCTTGCTCCTGCCCCCAAAAAATAAATCCTCGACGGTTTTGGCAATTCCCCTTCTTCTGTTTTTTCAATAGTTTTCAAACCAAAGGAGTAAAGCAATGCGGGGAATTCTTCTGAATCTATTTCATATCTTAACCGAAATTTGTGCAATGCCTCACATAACTCAAAATAATACCAGGTTCTTTTTTCCCAATCAAAACGAGATGGCATTGGTGGCAGTGAAATCCCAAGGTTATCACACATCAGAATAAAATCTGGAAACGATTCCGACTTGTAATAGAATGGCACAAAAAAATTAGGAAAACGATGATATAATGCTGTTGAATAAGAATCAATAAATTGAATAAACTCATTAAACTTTGCTCCTTTTACAAAGTCGATAACAGTTCTTTGAAAAAACTGTTTTGCTTCAATAAAATTTTCAACTTTCTCACATTTTAATGCCTCTATTCCAACCTCATATGGACAAAATATTTGTAAATTTTGATTTCTATCCACAACTTTAAATTTAGTACCGAACTCAAATCGCTTTGCAATTTTTGCCAGATCACTTTCTTTAAAGAAATTAATTTCATTCCTCCCTTCAATTGAATTACGATATAAATCCCATATGTATTTTGTAAATTTCATATCCTTTCTTTTTGTCGCCATTTTAGACGCAATTCCTTCACATCTATCCGCATTTACTTACACACCAATATTATCCAAATCAAAAAATTTTATATAAAACTCGATTTCAACGAAATAAATCAAGGCATAAGCCGTCATCATATGCACTTTCTCTATTTCCCTACAAATATATATATTCCAATTTAATCAACAATCCAATCCTGCAATTAATTGATTCTGGAAAACAAAAAACCATCATTTTTACAAAAATCCGTAACTTTGAGCTGATAAAACATGAATCATTAAAAATGCCCAAGCTCAAAATAATTATAGCCGGTGCGGGACCGGCTGGAATAACAGCGGCCATAACGCTCAGCCATGCAGGCCATGATGTGTTGCTACTGGAAAAAAACGATCGTCCCGGCAACAAAACCTGCGGCGGCGGACTGGGGCCACGCTCTTTGCGCATCCTCAACGAAATCAAGCTACTGGCGCCCGAAATCCCGCAACCTGCTTTTCTTGATATCGAAAGTGTTGGCTTCCGCACGCGCAAAAAAACCGATCATAAAATACGTTTCAGCGATTATAAAAGCAGCCTGAAAGGGATCACCTGCCATCGCAGCGATTTCGATAATTACCTTTTGGATGTCGCCATAAAAACAGGCACAGAATACCGGGGCAACACACAAGTTGTGGATATAAAAGAATCTGATGACAAAGTTGTGGCGATCACAAAAACAACAAGTTACGAAGGCGACCTGCTTTTGGGCGCCGATGGGGCTCATTCCATTTCCAGGAAGCACCTAAAATGGAAAAAGCCCGGAAAAACCACTTTTGCCATACGTGAGATCATAAAACTCCCCGAAGAAATTGATTTAGCGCCAAATGTTGATTTTCATTACAGCGATGCGTTTTGGCCCGGATATTTCTGGGCATTCCCGCTGCCGGGCAATATGCTTGATTTAGGTTTGGGCATTCCCGCAAAAAGAAGCGACCTCTTCCCGAAAATCAAAGAATTATACAGAAATCATATAAATGCCGACCCAAAACTCCGTGAACTGAAAGCAAAATCGGAGCCTGTTCTGCCGCTCCGTGGCGAGTGGATTCCTATAGGCGGCAAAAAACGTAAAATCTCATCGAAACGGACTTTGCTTTTGGGGGATGCGGCATTTCTGGTTGATCCGCTGATGTACGAAGGCATTGCCAATGCGATGTTCAGTGGACAAAATGCAGGCCGCTTCATCATCGCGAAAGCGGAAATGAACCAGCTGCCCAAACAAGGCGAATGGGACAAACTGATTTACAATAAGCTCATGCCCGAATTCCGCAAAAACCATATGATAAATGTAGCCATCCATAATAAATGGGCTTTTGACCGGATGGAGCATTTTTTCAGTAAAAGGCACAAGCGAAAATCGGATATTATAGACATGATTGATGATAAAAAATCCCGCTTACAGATTTTCAATCCTTTTTTTTATTTCAAACACTGAAAAATTCTGTCATGTACGAAGAACTGCTTTACTACATTTGGGAACACAAGCATTACAGCGGAGCACTGAAAGGCAGCGATGACGAAAAAATTGAAATCATCAGCCCCGGCGAGCGCAATAATGATTCCGGGCCTGATTTCTCCAATGCGCGCATCAGGATAGACGAAACCGAATGGGCCGGGAATATTGAAATACACAACAAAGCCTCCGATTGGTTCCGTCATGGCCATCAGGATGATAAGGCATACGACAGCACTGTTTTGCACATAGTTTATGAAGATGATGCACGTATTGAGCGCAGGGACGGCAGTCGCATACCGCAGCTTTGCCTGAAGCCTTTCATTTCAACAGCAATGATTTACCGTTACCGGATGTTTATGCAGGCGCGTAGCTGGATTGCCTGTCAGGGGCAAATTGGAAATATTTCGCCGGAGCGTATCCGCCTTTGGCTTCCGGCTTTGGCATCTGAACGACTGCAACGGAAAACACAAAGCATTGCCCTGATTTACGAAAACAGTGGCCACGACTGGGAAACAAGCTTTTACATTCTTTTAGCGCAGAGTTTCGGATTTAAAGTCAACAACCTTCCGTTTGAAATGCTGGCGCGCCAACTATCTTTAAAGCAAATTTTGAAGCAGCAGGGCAATCCTTTTATTGTTGAAGCCCTTATTTTTGGGATGAGCGGCCTTTTGCCGGATGATGCCAATGAAAAATACCCAATGGAGCTGCTCAATGAATTTGCGTTCCAGCAACAAAAGCTCAGCCTCCACCCCATCGACAGGAACTTATGGAAAACCGGACGGCTTCGGCCCGGCAATTTCCCGACAATCCGCCTGGCACAATTTGCTGCAATCATGCAGGATTATGAATCCTTATTCAGTAAAATCCTCAAAAACACGGATCGCAACAGCCTGCACAAAATGATCCGCAAGCCCATCCACTATTATTGGGAAAACCATTATCAATTTGGCAAAACCGCAGCAAAGCGGATCAAAATTTTAGGAGAAAGTTCTGCGGATCTGCTGATCATCAACACCATTGCACCTTTCCTGTTTTTTTATGGAAAAAGCCGGCGCAAACAGGAACTCTGCGAACAGGCCCTTGATTTGCTATCGGACATCCCAGCCGAAAACAACCGGATTATCCGATCCTATAAACAACTCGGCATCAATGCAGAAAGCGCAATGGAAAGCCAGGCACTCATCGAATTGCGCAAACAGTATTGCGTTCCAAAGAAATGCCTGCTATGCCGCATCGGACATCAGCTCCTGCATGCCGAAAGCAAATTTTAGTATATTTGTTTGGTTAAGCACGTACCAAACATATGGAGAAGCAGTCCCGACTACATAAATTACGCTATGCCATTGCCCTGATCCTGATGATTGGCGTAATCGGTATTTCGGGCTTTATACTGCTCGAAGATTACGATTTTGTCGATGCTTTTTATATGACGGTAATCACGGTTACTACTGTGGGCTTTGGTGAAGTGCAGCAGTTATCGCAGGGCGGCAAAATATTTACCAGTTTGCTCAGCTTAGGCAGTTTAGGAACTTTTGCCTATGCTATTTCAGTGATTACCACCTTTTTAATTGAATCGCAATTTCAGTTTTTCCTGAAAGGCCGTAGTAAAAAAAAACCCGCAAGAATTATGAAAAACCATGTGATCGTATGCGGTTTTGGCCGCAACGGGCGTCAAATCGTTGAAGAGCTCAAATCGCACCAGCATGAATATGTGGTTTTGGACCGCAACCATGAGATTATTTTGGAGCATTCCGGCGACAGCCTGCATTTCCTGGAAGGCGATGCCACCGAAGACGAAGTGCTGATACAGGCCGGCATCAAAAATGCAAAAGCGCTCATCAGTGCTTTGCCCAAAGATGCCGACAACCTGTTTGTGGTACTCACGGCACGTTTTCTCAATCCGGCATTGTCCATTATCAGCCGTGCCGAAAACGAAGCCAGCGAACGCAAGCTTTATGTGGCCGGCGCCAATAATGTGGTGATGCCCGAACGTGTGGGCGGATCGCATATGGCCAAGCTGGTGGCACGTCCCGACATCCTGGAATTCCTCGACCACCTCAGCCTGCATGGCGACAGTCCCACAACTTTGGAGGAAATCCAGTGTTCTGACCTGCCCGCAGAATTGATGAACAAAACCATTTATGAAATTGGCGTACGCAGGAAATTCGGCGCCAACATCATCGGATTCAAAACCCCCGACGGACAGTATATGATCAATCCAACACCCGATACCATCGTTATTCCCAATTCAAAACTTTTTGTTTTGGGCACGCCCGAACAAATTGCCGCAATGAAAGAAATCCTAAGAAACGAATAAAAGCAAAGCATGAACAACAAAGCCATCCTGGTTCCCACCGATTTTTCCGAGGCATGCCGCAATGCCGTAAAACACGGAGCCGCTTTATCCAAAATTACCGGCAACCCGCTGGTGGTTTTCCACGTAATTAATAATGAAAGTTCCCTGTTTTTCAAGAAAGCTGCTGGCGATGAAAATGCCGAAGGCCGCTTAAAAGAAGTGCAGGATTTTGTACGCACTGAATACGGAATTGAAATAGCGACAAAAATCAGAAAAGGAAGCATCTTCAGAGAAATCCCACGCTTTGCCAAAGAAATTGATGCCGCCTTTATGATTTTGGGCACCAGGGGAAAAGCCGGCATACAGAAGCTGATCGGCAACCAGGCCATGAGAATTGTAGAAAAAAGCCCAATCCCAACATTGGTAGTCCAAAAACGCGTTTTTGGCTCCGGTTACGAAAACATTGTCTTCCCGGTCAATATTGATATTGAATTCGGCCAAAAAGTATATTGGTCGGTTTATTTTGCCAGGTATTTCAATTCCAAAGTGCACGTTTTTGTTTTCCGTGAAGACAATCCGGAACTGGAAGCGAAAATCAATAATGTGGTGCGGCAAATCACAGAAGCTTTTGAGCAGGCAGAAATTCCCGTATCGGTTAGAACTGCGAAAAATCAAGCCGGCTATGCCAATCAGTTGCTCGAATATGCCGCTTCGGTGCGTGCCGACCTGATACCGATCATGACGGATAATGACGAATTTGAACCTGCATTTATTTTCACTTCCCTCGACGAAAAAATGGTGTACAATACACAGCAAATACCCGTAATGTGCATTAATCCGAAAAACACCAATTAGGATATTATGAAAAAAACCATCAAACCATTTCTTCTCACCCTTCTGTTCATATTAACCAATCTGCTGCTGTTCGCCAAAGATCAGGCATCAGCAGAAAAAAGCACTACAATCAGCGAAGACATCAATGCTGTTTTTGAGCCCATTGTGGAGCATTTGGGGAAGTTCCTGTTTTGGGATCCTGTAAAAGCCCTGGGATATGATATTGGATCGCCCTTTCCTATTGTTGTTGTTTGGCTGATACTTGGCGCCATATTTTTTACCGGCTATATGAAATTCATCAATCTCCGCGGTTTCTGGCATTCCATTCAAATTGTCCGCGGGAAATATGATAATCCGGAAGACAAAGGGGAAGTAAACCACTTTCAGGCCTTAACAACAGCACTTTCGGCTACCGTAGGCCTGGGAAATATTGCCGGTGTGGCCATTGCCATTACAGTGGGCGGTCCCGGCGCCACTTTCTGGATGATTATTGCCGGAATTTTGGGCATGACCTCTAAATTTACTGAGTGTACTTTGGGGGTAAAATACCGCAAGATTGATATGTTCGGACAGGTTTCCGGTGGCCCGATGTACTATTTATATATGGGTTTAAAAAAGAAAGGAATGAAAGGCCTGGGCACGGTTCTTTCCCTGATTTTTGCCGTTTTGGTCATTGGTGGTTCGTTCGGCGGCGGAAATATGTTCCAGGCCAACCAGGCATTTGCCCAGGTTTCGATATTGTTTCCATCGGTTGCCGGTTATGGCGCATATTTCGGAGCCATTCTGGCGGTTTTGGTGGGCATTGTAATTATTGGCGGCATCAAAGGAATTGCCAAAGTCACCGATAAAATTGTCCC
This sequence comes from Bacteroidales bacterium, assembly GCA_963662905.2. GTDB lineage: Bacteria > Bacteroidota > Bacteroidia > Bacteroidales > WRLA01. The sequence continues at coordinate 427,891 of CAXXFD010000002.1, forward strand.
CTTTATGGCGATACTTTATGTGTCTGCAGCACTCTTTATCATATTTGCAAATATCTCCGCTATTGATGACGCTTTTGGGCTGATATGGCATGGCGCTTTCCACGGAGAAGCTATGAAAGGCGGCCTGATCGGCGTATTGATCGTAGGTTTCCAGCGTGCTGCTTTCAGCAATGAAGCCGGTGTTGGATCTGCTGCCATTGCCCACTCTGCGGTTAAAACCGACAAGCCCATTACCGAAGGTTTTGTAGCGCTTCTGGAGCCGTTTATTGATACCGTTATCATTTGCACCATGACTGCGCTGGTTTTGATTTTTACCGGATTTTATCAAAACCCAAACAATCTCGAAGGCGCTCAGCTGACTTCCGAAGCTTTTGCCAGCGTAATTTCATGGTTTCCTTATGTTCTGGGATTTGCCATATTGCTTTTCGCTTTTTCTACGATGATTTCCTGGTCGTACTACGGATTGAAAGGCTTTGATTTCCTCTTCGGGAAATATTTTGAGCGCTATTTCAACAACCGTAAAATCGCAGCAACCGTTTACCGCATCATTTTCCTGCTTTTTGTAATAGTGGGTTCTTCATCATCTTTGGGAGCAGTAATGGACTTCTCGGATATGATGATCCTGACAATGGCTTTCCCGAATATTCTGGGGCTTTATATTTTGGCGCCGGAAGTTAAAAAAGAACTGACGGATTATATGCAGAAGTTGAAAAGTGGGGAGATAAAAGCTTATAAATAAGGCCCTGCTAGGAATTTCGTGGGTAAATATAATGTTTGAAAAATTCTATGCAGTTATTTATTAATAACCTATTGATCCCTAACGGACTCCTTCCCTACCAACAGCTATCGGGAGGGAGGAATCTGTTAGGAATATAGCAATTTTTCTTTCCACGAAATTCTGTGTACTACTCTTCAAAAATCAACAGAGGTCAGTATGTAAGGGCATAATTTTTTTGGCAAACCCTAAAAACGATAATGATTTGTTATTGAGCAAAATAAATTTCTCTGCCGAAAATCCGGCATCGAAATGGCCTTTTGTTGTGTTCAAGTGGCAAAGGCGGCGCACTTCGAATTCTAAGACCGTAAGCCGACTTTGCCCAAACTTTAATAAACAATCATTTCGAAGATACTGAAGCTACGGTATAGGAAAAATCTTTTTATTCATGAGCATAAATCATTCTATGTACTTATCTACTGACCTCTAAAAATCAAAAATAAGCTCCAAACCATAGTTCGGAGCTTATTTTCTTAAATCTTATGAGCGCTTATTCTTCTACAATGATTTCATGCTCAATTGTCGCTGCTTTCTGCAACATGGCAGTAACGCCGCAGTAACGATCCTGCGATAGGTTCACCGCCTTTTCGAGCTTGGCCATGGGCAGGTTTTTGCCTTTAAAACGGTATTTCAGGCGTATTAAATGATAATATTTGGGATGTTCATCTGTCATTTCGCCTTCCACATCAATATCGAAAGCTTCGGGCTCTACGCGCATTTTCTTTAAAATGCTGATTACATCCATTCCGGTGCAACCGGCCAGGCTAAGCAAAAGCAAAGGTTTTGGGCGCGGGCCCAGATCACGTCCGCCAACAGCTTCTACAGCATCGATGGTGATTTTATGCCCGTTTACTTCGCCTTCAAAGGACATCCCGTCCTGATAACTTACATTAACTTTTTCTGCCATTCTCTAATTCTTTTGGTTTAATACTTTTATTTTTCAAAACAACAGCAAAACCGCAAGAATGTTCGGCAGGAGTTCATCTGCGAAGCTTTATTCCACATACAACATCTGCCCGGGAATAATACCCACAATGTATTCCGCAGCGGCTCCTCCATTTCGGTCAAACCGATAGACATATCCTTTTTGCTGATAATCAAGAGCATCACTTACGAAAATATGATCCTGACCGGAGACATAAAGCTGGTAAAACAATCCATCCTCTTGAGGCACAAGAGCTTCAACAGGAATGGCGGATGCATTTACTGGGCATGAGAAAACACCTTGATTCAGGAAAAACAATTCATCTCCGGCTGCATTTATACACAGGGCCGAAGGATTGGAAATCTGCTCCGGAAACTCCAAAATCTTTTCCACTTCGCGTGTTTGCGTATTGATTTTCTGCAATGCGGGAACTTCCTCATTCAGATAACCTCCGCTGCTCAAAACCCATAAATCGTCATTTTGATCCAGCACAATGCTGTTTGGTTCTTTTGTAACTTCTATTTGATCAATCATTTCATGGGTCTTGGGATCGATCACAGAGACTGTGGTATTGTCGAAATTATTGAGCGAAGTCCAGTTATTGGTAAAAACCTGATTATTGCTTATCAGCATTTGCTCTCCCGGACAATCGAGCAAAACTTTGCCCGTGATGCTGTTTTTATTCAGATCTACGATCCAAAGGAAAGGTTCATGCAGATCGCTCACGTAGGCAGTATTATTGTTGATGGGCAGGATGAAACGTGGTGAAGTAAACCCTGATATCCGTCCTTTCGATTTCATATCCGAAAGTCCCAAACGTTCTATATATCCACTATTGTTAACCACTACGAGCAATTCATCAGCAAAACGGATCATAGATTGAGGCACATCGCCAAGCGGCTTGCCATTCTGATTGAAAAATACATCATTATAGATGATATTTTCTTCAAAATTTATAAAACTCAGGCTCCCGTTTCCATTCGTAAAATTACCTTCGTTCACCACAAAAAGGCCCTTTCCGGGATGATACGCAGGCGATTGATCATCATTCACTTCACCAAAATCATCATCAGAACAAGAAGGCAAAAAGCCTAAAGCGGAAACAACAGCCACAGACAAGAGCCATCGTAAAAATTTCAAATTATTGAGCCATGACATCATGATCGAAGGTTTTAATAGTTAATTTTAACATTCAGGCTAAAGCGGAAATTCCTGCCCGGCATGGGCCTCCATGCTACCACCTGATAGGATTTATCGAAGATATTATTACAACGGAAATGCAGCCCGAATGAATGACTTTTCCATTGAAAATCATAGCTCAAGCCTACATCATGCAAACCAAAAGGCAACATCCGTCGCAGGTTATCGCTGGTCGTATAGGCCGAACCGGTATAATCATAAATATAAAAGGCAGAAAAAGCAGTATAATTCAGCTTAAAAAAAGCACGGGCACTCTGCAGGGGGGTGTAAATCAATTGTTTATTATGATCATCTTTTGCGGATGTGTAAGCGTAGGAAGGCCGGATATTAAAAAACAAACCCCCTATTTTCATATTAAAATCCAAGCTGGTTTCCAGGCCATTGGATGTTACACTGGCAATATTTTGTGGCCGCCAATAGCTAAAAACACTGTCGGGCTGCCACTGGATTTTATTTTCGATACTGCTGTGATAGGCCGTTAGAGAAAGCTTTAGTTTTACGTCCTTCCCCTTAAGCAATAAAGCATCTATACCGGCTTCAATGCTTTGCGCATTTTCTGTTTTTAAATCAGGATTACCGCCCGGCTGCCAGTACAAATCATTCAGGCTGGGGAGGTGTGTATTGGCACTCAGTTGTAAACGCAGGGCAAGATCCTGCTTTTGCAAAGGCAAAAAACGAACAGACAGTGCAGGATTTAGGCTTAAATCAGCATCAGAAGCTTTATCAAAGCGGATCATCAAAGCAGTTTCCAGCAGCTTCCAGGGATTATATCCGACTTGAGTCAGCAAGGAAAAACGGGTTCTTTCCTGATCATTGGCATAATTATTACTTAATACCCGATGATGTTCGGTATTGAAAGCTGCGGAGAGCTTTAATTTATTTGTGGCATGATATGTCGATTTAAACCCACCGTATAAGGAATGCACTTTGTTCACCGAATTGATATAGGCTGTTTTATTGTGGTAATCCAGCTGATCGAAAACATAACCCACGAATGCCTTATAGCTGAATTTCGAAAGTGTTTGTTCAAATGAAAGCACCGAGCGTACAAAAAACTGTTCCTGTTTTTCATTTTCAGGAATTGGAGTTACGGTAATTGGGGGCGGAAGGAGTCGGCTTTCGTCCTGCAGCCATGTTTGCAATGAGAGCAACTGATTGTTCCGTGCTTTCAGATAAAATGATTGCATGAGCGCTTTTCGGTTCCATGCGGCATCGGTTCGTATTTGTTCCGGTGGGTTTTCTGTGTCTTGGGCATTGTTTTTAAAATGAAAATCATTTTCTGAGTCAATCCAGGAAACACGCGTTTGCGAGAGAAATTTCGCATTTCCCAGATGTATGCCCGCCATAATTTCTTTGGTATCAAAGCTGGCAAGGCTGCCCGAAAGGCGCACAGAATTCAGATCTGCCCAATCCGCTTCATTACCTATGCGCAGGCTGCCGCCCAATCCGCCGGAACCATCCTGTATGCTGCTGCCGCCATAAAGCACGCGTACTTTATCAAACATAAACACAGGCATCTGGCTGAAATCAACCTGCCCCAGCATGGGCGAATTTATGTTGAGGCCATTCCACACCACCTGAGTATGTGACGCACCTGCTCCGCGGAAAGATGATGTTGCCAAAGCTCCCGGGCCATAGTTTTTTATATAAATAGGTGTATGCTTTTGCAATAAAGTAGCCAGATTATCATGTACAGATACTTTCATGACCAAAGAATCCATTTCTTCCTCTTTCATTCCGCCGTCATCGAAAATATTTGTAGTAGCAAAAATATCAACACTTTGTAAATCAATAGTATCCACAATAAATTGTGTCTGTGCCTGAGCCAGAAAAGACATTAGGGCAAGCAGGAACAAAAGGGCGATATTGCGGATAAAAAACATTATTGTTTTAAAAATTTTGTGCTGATTTTGTTGCCTTCACGATCCTCAAGACGAAGGATATATATTCCCTGGCTCAGATGCTCCACATTTATTTCCTGAGCAAAATCTGATTTTATTAGGCAGGAACCGGATATATCCAAGACACTCAAATAAGTAAACCCTTTATTATAAAGAAGATCAATCATTAGAATTTGTTTGGCAGGTTGAGGATAAATTCTGAAAGCCCGATCCTGCTCAGCAATTGAATTTTCATCGGAATTGTGAATAACGCCAATTGCATCCAAATCGAAGCCACCACTTGGGAATGGCGTGGGATAAGGATCGTTGATGATATTTCCCTGTGCATCAAAAGCGGCATAATCTTCATTGATATCACCACAAACATCAATAATGCGTATATGGGTGATCTTATTAACATCCAGTCCTTCAATATCTTTCAGCTCCTCCAAATCGAAGGGCGTTCCAAATCCCTGACGATATTTCCCTGCCAGATTGTGGATTTTCGTAGCATCCAATACACCAAAACCATCAATTTGAACATCAGCTTTCGTTAATGAAACCGCAGGGAAACGGAAGAAATTTTCGCCATCGCTGCTCGCCTCAACATAAGCCAATTCGAGGAATTCATCGCTGAATGAGTTTTCGAAAACGGCAAAATCAAATCCTTCTCCGTTTCGGATGGGCTTTTCAAAGCCAAGTACTGCCACGCCTTTATCGCCCAGACTAACAATATTCATTGCATTTCCTTCGGCTTTTCCTAAAGCATCTTCTTCAGACCCGAAATCCACGAAACCAAGTTCTTCCTGCTCTATATCCAGAAAACCTCTTTCCACAGTGCAGCTTGTAGCCCAGGATTTAAAACGCAAATCATCCATGGGAATAGCGGTGCTTCCCTCCTGCCCTGCCGGGGGCGCATATTGTGCAAAACCTAATGCGGGTGCAGCAAAAAAAACGATAAAAAAAAGCAGGTTCTTCATAAGCTTAGGGTTTTAGTGGGAAAGTGGGAAAGTGGGAAAGTGGGAAAGTGCGAAAGTGGGAAAGTTCGAAAACTTTCATACTTTCATACTTTCGCACTTTCATACTTTTATACTTTCGCACTTTCATACTAAAAAAACCGGGCGCCCCCTTCGAGCAACCCGGCATGAGTCAAAAATAAACACTTACTTAATTATCATTTTTTGCTGATATACAGCTTTATCAGATTCAACATGCATCATATACGCACCGGGTTGCAGTTCAGGCAATTGGATGCTCTGCCCTTCAGTAATATCCTCAAGGCTCATGACAGTACGACCGGCCATATCGTAGATCGAAACTTTACACTTTTCAGCACCTATTCCCCGAATACTCAAATGATCTTTTGCAGGGTTTGGATAAGCATAAACAGCTGATGCCATTGCTTCTTCTTCCACACCAGTAAGATCAGGAGCGGCAACCGGATCTGTTGGCATAGCAGGAGCAGGTGTAAAGCCGTAGCTACAACCAAACCATGCTCCATCGGTAAGCACTTCGCTGATTCCCATATTCATTTGGAAATTCACAATATTGCTTCCACTCCATGTGCTCCACCAATCAGGGTCACCTGCGATACCACTATGTTCGTGATAAAGGATATCATTGAGGAAACCTCCATCAATATTTACACTTAAACCTGCATCCGCAGCAGCGATATCATTGAGCATTTGCTCTGCCGTAGGCTCACCATCAAAACGGTAGCCCCAGGCATAGGTATATTCTTCCGTTCCGTCGCGGAAATCAACCACCAGCATTGCTGTATTAGTCCCTTCCCCAACGAAGAAATCAATATCATCAAATGTAAAATTAGCCACATACTGAATTGCAGCCGCTTCCGGAGAAATTCCCAATTCGTATGCGCTCAGGCTATCACCTGCTGCTGAGAAAACTTTTCCCTGGCCAAAGCTTGCATAGTCGGTGATATTCACATAAAACTGCTCTATTGAAAGGTCATATGCTGCAGACGTGATGCTGATCCACGAAGCAGAACCCTGATCGGGAACGATAGCAGCATTGGCAATTTGTTGATTTTCGGTATCAAAAGAAGCGACGCCATTGTTAAAAACGATATAAAGCAAAGTTCCATCTGTATTTAAACCAATGCCTTTACCAACAGAACCTTCAATTGTAGTAGTCATTGTCGATCCCATATCTGGAATAATCGTACTGATACTGCCCTGTGCACCACCGTACGGAGTATGGTTAACACTAAAAATCACCCCTTCATAAGCAATCAGTTCTGCTATGCCCAGAGCATCAGCACCCAGATTAATTTCTTCGGAATAAGACTGATTCACCAAATCGATCACAGCGATTTTACCTTCGGTTCCCATCCAGCCGCCATTTACGGCAACATAAGCTATATCATCTAAAACCACGATACCTGCAGCTTCTCCGCTTACTTCGGGAACGGAATAAGTCAGACTCAGATCGTTGGCATTGCGCACCTGCACAAAATCATGAGTCAAGGGATACTGCTTGCTCACAATCAGTTGTTCGTTATAAACGCAAAGCTTGCTCAGACCTGAATCAGCCACTGCTGCGAGGCGCTGATAGGTATTCAGGTCGTAAAGGACGATGGAATCCTCTGCGGCCACCCATGCCCTGTCGCCATCAATCACCACATCCTGAACGGACTGTGTGCGGATGGTATCAAAAACTTTTGTGGTTTTTAGTTCAGGGCTGTAAGTTTGCATACTAACCCAATCAGTTGGATTTGCCGTTTCATAGAGCCCACCATTGGCAATAATGAGCTGTTTGCTCAGCATGTTTTGTGCGCGTAATGTACCGGCACATAAAATTACGGCCAATAGCAGCCAAAATTTACTCTTAGCGTAAATTCGTTTCATACTTCTGTGTTTTAAGATTAAAAGTTTCAGTTTAACCTCAAAACTCCGTGGATCTGGTTCAGGATAAATTCGGAAAGGAATTGATCCAAGAGCTTTTGTCCCCGAAAGCTTTGAATAAAAAACATCAACGGCAGGTCTTCTGACTTACTCTGGATTTGGCGGCCTTCCCGTCGGGGCAATATAGCTTGCTATGACAGTGGCAAAGGAGATACCAAAACACTTAATGAGCTTACAGCAGCGGGTACTGTTCCTGATTTTCACAGGATTCCCTTTTAAGCAATGTGTTCAAAACACATACACCGCTAATGGCGGCAAAATTAGGAATAAATTCTTTTGATGACAGGAGTTAAGGTGATTTATTTTGAGCAATCGTATATTGGCTTCGCATAACCAATGCTTTTCCTAATTAAAAGCCCTTATTAATACTACTTCTAAACAGCCCTAATCGATATAAAAGGTTCGAGCGAACTACCGACTTTAGGGAAAACCTCGAAAAATCCCATCATTTATGAATAAAAACGCTGCAAATTAATATGGCTTATCACATTCCGGCAAAAAATTTGTAATATTGACCCTCCAGCTACTAAAACAAACAAGCTGAAATATGAAATACACATTTAAACCCGGCATCGTTTATATCATTATTGCAGTAATCCTTGGCGCTGCCATATACAGGCAATTCGATTTTGAGAGCATGAAATTCGAGAAACCGGCTTTAGTGACGATTTACGCTATAGCCTTCATTATGAGTATTATTTTTATGTTCAAAAAATCAGCCAAAATCAAGAAGGAAAACCCCACTAAAAATCAATAATGAAAAAAGCGATTATACTCTATTATTCCAAAAATGGCAGCAATAGATTTCTGGCAGAAAAAACAGCCCGGGAACTTGATTGCGAAATTGAAGAATTGAAACCCAGGCTCAATGCTCATCTGCTGTTTCTAATGGGTCTTAATTTCGGGAACAGGAAACTCAAAGCAAATCTTGCAAAATACGACCTGGTAATTTTATGTGGCCCAATTTGGGTTGGAAAGTTTATTGCCCCTTTAAAAGCTTTCGCGAAAAAACATGGGAGCAGCATCAAACAGCTTGTTTTTATCACATGCTGTGGAAGCAGTTTTGAAATGAAGGAAAAAAAGTTTGGTCACGAGCTCGTATTCAATAATGTAAAGACAATCTTCGGTGATAAATGCATCCATTGCGAAGCTTTCCCCATTACCCTGGTGGTGGACGACGATAAAAAAGAAGATGCCGATACTGTAATGAAAACCCGTTTGAACGACAGCAATTTCAGAGGCGAAATTTCAGAGCGTTTTGATGTATTCCTGAAAGTTATGTCAGAAAAACTCAAGTAATTACAGCTTTGAAAAGCTTTTTGATGAATATAAACCTGCATTCCGGCAAGAAAAATCCTCAGACAACTTCGTTGTTCAATCATTATTCCTGAAGAAGACCGATATCAGGTTACAATTATAAATATTTCGTTGAGCTAAAAGGTTTTAACCACATTTAAAGGCAAATCAAAATATGATATTTTCACAAGAAGATAAAGAGGGATTATCCTCACTTAGCCCCCTTTCGAAAGGGATAAGCAGCCAAAAAGTCAAACTCAAAAAACGAGGCAAAAACTGCCTGGAAAGTCAGCTTTCGGGCAGGTTTCATTTTATATTTATCCCACTGATTGTACTTACAGTAGTTCTGGGAGCGCTTTATTCCGCCGGAGCAATGGCCAACTTTGGTTTTAAGAACTATTTTGGCTTGATCGTATTTCTTTTGATTTTAAGTTTGTTATTGAGGTTTCTACATAAAAAGCAGCATAAAAAAATATTATTTGATTTACAGAACAAAAGCTATTCAATTGGAGATCAGGCAAGCAGGGACACATCAGATATAATGGGCATTCAATTACTCACCTACCATCACCCGGTAAGCGGGCACTACCGTATTCGTTTTGAACTAAACCTATGCATGAAAGACGCCAGCAGGATACATTTATTCAACAATTCCAGTTACCAACTTGCAAGCAGGCAGGCTCAGCAAATTGCCAGTGCGCTCGCCGTGGAGCTTTGGGATGATACAAACCCATAATTTCCGCCTGCATACCTCAATGATCCACCAGCAATTCCGCGTTAAAAAAGCCTAACTCGCAAAACCGTGAAAATAAAGGGGATATAATTTAGGTCAGAAATATTTTTCGCACTATTTTTGCATGCAATTGGCCTGACACCTTCAATAACATTTGCTAAGGTGTAAGTTGTTGATTATAAATTAGTTAACCACAAACAGGCGAATGACCGCCATTCCTAGGGGATGTGGGTTTCATGTTTTTTTAATTAAAAAACGCCGGGGCTAAGCCACGTATACCGGCGTTTTTGTTTACCGCTAAGATACTGCAATTCAGCGAAATGACCAAAAATTTTATCGTTTTTTTGTTATATTTTTGCAATTATTTTCTATACTTCGTATATTATATAGAAGACGGAAAAATTGAGAAAAAGGGCTAGGTGCAAAGCCAAAATCGAATTGCACCAAATTTTCACCTTCACAATGCAGGTGAGTATAACCATCAAGCGGCATTTCCCGGATTTTTTGAATCTTCTCGCCCAAGTAAGCGATCAGCGCAAACAACCAATTTACAAAGTTGAGGAATTATTGATGGCAGTAGTGGCGATGTTCCTTTTTAAGCGTGGTTCCAGAAACCATGCAGACAACACCGCTAGAAAAGGAAGTTATTGTTTTAATTTTGAAAGGCTTTTCGGTTGTAGGCTGCCCGATCTGGACACTTCCAACAGACTGCTTAAACAACTGGACCCAAAAGAATTGGAAGAGATAAAGCGAAAGATGGTACAGCTGCTCTTAAGAGCGAAAGTATTGAATAAATACAAACTCTTTGGACTCTATCACCTTATAGGGATTGATGCCACAGGAACTCATAGTTTTGATTACGAACCTTATCCCGAATGTCCTTATAAAACATACAAGAGCGGAAAGCGGACATGGACAGCCTATGTACTGGAAGCAAAGATTATGTGTGGAAACGGATTTAGTTTTTCAATGGCTACTGAATGGGTCAAAAACCCCATAAACCAAGATTATGAAAAACAGGATTGTGAACTAAAGGCCTTTAAACGGCTCAGCGAAAAGATCAGGCAGATGTATCCACGCCTACCGATCGCCATTGCGGCCGATGGACTGTACCCCAACGATAATGTCTTTAAAACTTGCGCTTCCAACCAATGGCGGTTTATCATCACCCTCAAAGATGGCAACCTTCCCAGCATATGGGAGGAAGTAAACCTACTCAAAAAAGCAGGTGCCCTTACTACAGAAAAAACCTATGACATCCATGGGCAGCACAAAATCTCAACCGAATATTGTTTTCTTAACAGTATTGCTTATAAAACACACAATATCAACTTTTTGGAAACACAAATTGTCACAACGGCCATACAAAATAACGAGCTGCCTGTTAAAGAGCGTTTTGTCCATATTACTGATTTAGAGGTTACAAACAAAAATGCTAAAACCATAAGTGATTACGGGCGTTTAAGATGGAAAATTGAAAACGAAGGCTTTAATGCACAAAAAAATTCTGGCTATAATCTATCGCACAAATACTCTAGAACATCGTTTTGCGCAACCCAGAATTATTATCAATGCTTGCAAATAGCCCACATGATAAATCAATTGGCACATAAATCCCAGCGCGTCCAGAAAATGATATCAAGCCATGATTCTTTGAAATCCTTCGAGGAATGCATTATAGTTTTATTGATTGCAGGTAATCTTACTGATTTTCCCACGCCAAACTTTAACTGCCAGATGAGATACTGAAACTAAAAAAAACAGAGAACCCCTGCTCAAACATTCAGGGCAAAACCTATTAACAAAAAAAGGAGGTAATTTTTTAAGTCATAACGATGAAGGCAACTGGCTAAATGCTGGCAGGTAAAACTATGCCCAGTAGTTTTAATGCCAAATGATCTTTCTATGAAAATAACTTCTTGCGGAATTGCTGTGATCCACAAGCAGCTTTTTATATCCAAAATTGATTTTTGTACTTTTGCCTGATGGAAATGAACGAAAAGGCTGATACCTATAAAACCATTGCCGGGCCTTCTGAAGGATTTTTTAAAGACAAAGGCAGCAAATTTTATGCTTTTGCCTATCCGGTGCTGGAGGAAGATGAGATCAAAGAACATCTGGACGCCCTGCGCAAAAAATTTTATGACGCACGCCATCATGTATATTCCTGGGTTTTAAAGCCTGACAAATCGCTCTACCGCATCAATGATGATGGCGAACCTTCCGGATCGAGCGGAAAGCCAATTCACGGACAGTTCCTGAGCTATGACCTGACCAATATCCTTATTGTGGTGATCCGGTATTTTGGTGGCACCAAACTGGGTATCCCTGGACTGATCAATGCTTACAGAACCGCCGCAAAAGAAGCCATTGACAATGCCGAAATCATCGAAAAAAAGATTTGGGACCTTTATGAAGTTTGCTTTGGATATCCGCTGATGAATGAGGTAATGCGTATCATGAAAGAGGAAAACATCCATCAAAACAAACAGGAATTTCTCGAAAGCTGCCGCATCGAATTTCAGGTACGCCAAAGCGACAGCCAAAAGATACGCGAGCGCTTTGAGCAAATCTACGGAGTGGAAATCAAATTCCTAAAAACCTTCTGATGGGCAACATTAAACTCTGGCTGGCGCCTATGCTGGGCTATACGGAGTATAAATTCCGCAATAGTTTTTGCCGGCATTTTGAGGGATTGGATGCAGCCATCAGTCCATTTGTAACCTTGGTAAAAGGACGCAGGGTAAAATACAGCCATCTGAAAGACCTGTGGCCGGAGCACAATAAAAACATGCCCGTAATTCCACAAATCATTGGCAACGAAGCAGAAGAGTTTGTAATGATGGCCAATGCACTGCTGGATTTAGGTTATTCGGAATGCAACTGGAACCTGGGCTGCCCGGTATGGCGTGTTGCCCGAAAGCAGCGCGGCTCCGGACTCCTGCCCTATCCCGAGCGCATCAAAAGCATACTGGATTTTGTACTCCCCAAAACCAAAAACAGCATTTCGCTAAAAACCCGACTCGGCTATCACCATCCGGACGAAGCCGATCAATTGATCGAATTGTTTCACCAATATCCCATAAAACGATTGATCCTGCATCCGCGTATTGGCAAACAACTATACGGAGGCAAAGTAAATCTGGAAAAATTCCGTGCGCTCTACCCGCAAATCTCTTTGCCGCTCATGTATAATGGCGATATTTTTGAAAAAGCTGATTTGGAGAACTTACAATACGAATTCCCTCAAATAAATGATTTTATGATCGGCAGGGGAATTTTCCTGAACCCTTTTCTGGCCGAGGATATCAAAGGCATAAAAAATCAAAAATCACGGCAGCAGCGTTTTCTTGATTTCCATAGTGAGCTGATGCACACGATGCAGGAAGGCGCAAAACGGGAAGGCAATTTCCTCAATAAAATGAAAGAATACTGGCAATATTTCCGATATCTGTACCCTGATGCCACTGAAATCCAGGAACTGTTCCGTTGCAATGAACCTGAGAGTTTCCAAAAAACGGCACAGCACATCATCCTAAAAAGCGAGCCGGATTGCCGCAAACCCTTAAATTTCAATGACACAAATACTCACTAAACATGCGGACGCGTATTAAAATATGCTGTATCAGCAGCAAAGAAGAAGCTCAAATGGCCATTAATGCCGGAGCAGATGCCCTGGGACTTGTAGGGCCAATGCCAAGCGGCCCGGGAACGCTCAGCAATGAGGAAATTGCAGCAATTGCACCAACAATCCCTGCCGGTGTCTCCAGCTTTCTGCTTAGCTGCGAAACACTTGCCAAAAACATCCTGAAGCAATACGGCATATGCCAGACCAACACCATACAACTGGTTGATACAGTGGCATTCGGTGAATATGAGCTCATCAGGAAAGCATATCCTGCCTTGCGACTGGTTCAGGTCATCCATGTGATTGACGAAAAATCGGTAAAAGAAGCTTTGGCCTACGGAACAATTGCAGATGGTTTGCTGCTCGACAGCGGCCAGCCATCCAAAGGCATTTTGGGCGGAACAGGCAATACGCACAACTGGAAACTGAGCCGGGAAATCTGTGAGAAAAGCCCAATCCCGGTATGGCTTGCCGGCGGCTTAACTGCTCAAAATGTGCGCAAAGCCATTGAAGAAGTGCAGCCTTTTGGGGTAGATTTATGCAGCAGCATCAGAAATAACGGACAACTCGACCAAAAAAAACTTGAAGCTTTCATCAAAGCCACTGGCAGCTAAAAACCCGAATAAACCAACCTCTTTCAAGTGTTTTCGGGACCTACACCATTTCATTGTACTCAATTCACTACTTTTGCAAAAAATATTCCAGCGTGCTCTATTTGCAAGTCGATAATCTCAGTAAATCCCATGGAGAAAAGGAACTCTTCGAAGACGTTTCTTTTACCATCGAACAAGGCCACAAAACCGCCCTGATTGCCAAAAACGGCGCGGGCAAAACCACTCTCCTCAACATTCTTTTAGGAAAAGAGCTTCAAGACAATGGCAAAGTCTTTTTGCGCAATGACATTGAAGTTTCCTATCTGGAGCAAGATCCTGTTTTTCCGGCAGAAAGCTCTATTTTCGACTACATCCTCAGCGCCGACAATCAGTTTAACCGTGCCATACGTGCGTATGAGCTGGCCACTGAAAAATTTGCATCCGATAACAGCACGCAAAACCGTTTGGTTCTGGAAAAGGCTACCAACCAAATGGATGCGCTCAACGCATGGGAATATGAAAAAAACATGCGCGAAGTCCTGGATAAATTCCTCATCACAGATATTCATCAAAAAACGGGAACACTTTCCGGTGGCCAGCGCAAACGCCTCGCTTTGGCGAAATGCCTTGTAGATAAGGCCGATTTACTCATCCTTGATGAACCTACCAACCATTTGGATATTGGCATGATCGAATGGCTGGAACAATACCTCAGCCGAAAAAAAGCCAGCCTTCTGCTCGTTACACACGACCGCTATTTCTTAGATAAAGTATGCAATACGATAGTGGAAATTGACCGAAAAACGGCTTTCACTTATCGGGGAAACTATGCTTATTATCTGGAAAAACGAGAGGAACGCATTGAAAATGAGCAGAAAGGCATCGAAAAGGCGCGCAATCTTTACCGAGGCGAATTGGAATGGATGCGCCGAAAGCCACAAGCCAGGGCAACGAAAGCACGGGCTCGCATCGACCGCTTTTATAAAATAGAAGAACAGGCAAAAAAAAACATCAAAGAAGATAAAACCGAATTTTCGGTGGGCGCAAGGCGGATGGGACGAAAAATCCTCGAAATTGAAGATGTCAGCAAGCGTTTTGGCGACAAACAAATCATCAAGGATTTCAGCTATATTTTCCAGAAAGGCGAAAAAATCGGAATTGTTGGCCCAAACGGTGCCGGAAAATCCAGCCTTTTGAACATCATCAACGGCCTTATCAAACCCGATCAGGGCAAGGTCGTGATTGGCGAAACCGTTGTTTTTGGTTATTACAGGCAGGAAGGTTTCAAGGAACCGGGCGATCGGCGAATTATCGACATCATGAAAGATATTGCTGAAGAAGTGCAAACCAAATCAGGAAGGGTGAGCGTCTCGGTTTTCCTGCAGCATTTTGGCTTTGCACCGCCCGATCAGTACGCCTGGTTCAGCACGCTTTCCGGAGGGGAAAAACGCAAATTATACCTGCTGATGATCCTTATGCGCAATCCCAATTTCATAATACTTGATGAGCCTACAAACGATTTGGACATTGCCACACTCAATGCTTTGGAAAGCTTTTTGGTCGATTTTCCGGGCTGCCTGATTACTGTGAGCCACGACCGCTACTTTATGGACAAGCTCTGCGACCATATTTTTGCTTTTAATGATGATGGCACAATCAAGGATTTTCCGGGAAATTACAGCCAGTACATCAGCTACCGCGATGAACAGATCATTTTGCAAAAGGCGGAACAGGAGAAACAGAAAACTGATGAAGCAAAACCGACTGTAACAAAAAGCGGATCAAAAAAACCCAGCTACAAATTTGTCCGCGAATACGAACAACTGGAAGCAGAGATAGCAGAATTGGAAAAACGAAAAGAATATCTTACAGAACAAATGAACTCAGCTACTTCGGATGCAGATGAACTCATGAAGCTCAGCACAGCATTTCAGGAAAACGAAACAGTGTTAGAGGCCAAAACAGAGCGCTGGATGGAATTGGTGGATATTTTAGAAGGCTAGCTTCGACTTCGCTCAGCTACCTTTTCGACTTCGCTCAGCTACCTTTTCGACTTCGCTCAGCTACCTTTTCGACTTCGCTCAGCTACCTTTTCGACTTCGATCAGCTACCTTTTCGACTTCGATCAGCTACCTTTTCGACTTCGATCAGCTACCTTTTCGACTTCGCTCAGCTACCTTTTTGACTTCGCTCAGCTACCTTTTCGACTTCGCTCAGCTACCTTTTCGACTTCGCTCAGCTACCTTTTCGACTTCGCTCAGCTACCTTTTCGACTTCGATCAGCTACCTTTTCGACTTCGATCAGCTACCTTTTCGACTTCGCTCAGCTACCTTTTTGACTTCGCTCAGCTACCTTTTCGACTTCGCTCAGCTACCTTTTCGACTTCGCTCAGCTACCTTTAAGACTTCGCTCAGCTACCTTTTCGACTTCGCTTAGCTACCTTTTCGACTTCGCTTAGCTACCTTTTCAACTTCGCTCAGCTACCTTTTAGGGAATGATCAGTTTCTTTTTTGGTTGCTTTCAGATCACTCTCGCATTTTTTTTATTGGTCACTTAAACACAACTCCTATGATGTTGATTTACAATCAAAAGAAATCATCCTTCCCGTTTACAAAAAAAACCAAAACAAAAAAAGCCGCTTCCTTTTTCGAAGCAGCTTTTGATGTGTTATCAAAAAATATCCTTAGAAGATATTATTCGTATTTCGGTAACCCGATTGATTTTTGAACCAGTCCGGGTATTGAGTTCCGTTGCTTTCAGCCCATGTACCAAAGAAGTTGTAGGCATCAATAATGGCTGTTTTCTCGATCGGGTAGTCAAATTCCTGTGTAATATGGATTGCCCATGGAAGGTTATTTTCTGTTTGATAGTATTTTCCGGCGGCAGGATTTGTATCATCATTGCGTGTTCCAAACAAACTGGCATCAGCTTGATCCGTAGGGACTTTTCCCGGGAGATGCACTTCACGGCCCCGCGTCTGGTTTGCAAAAATAAACGGATTATAAGGAGGTATTCCGATATTTGTCAATGCAACAGGACTATTAAAGAGAATATTGATATTAATAGTCTCCGGATCCACGCTTAAGCTGCCCGGTGTTGTATTTACACCAATTGTTCCACCACCCGGATGTCCAAGCACTTCAAAGCTATTATCAAAAACCATTACAACTGCTTTTGACTGGCCGCTTTCGGTATTATTTGAGTTCAATGAAATAATATCCTGAGTAAGGTGGACACCTGTTACTGAAGCAATTTGAGATGGCGTAACATCAAGCTGAAATCCAAAACCGTTTTTAAATCCGGCACCGGCAGCACGTAAGCGAAAATCTGCATCTATTTCCACAACTTCATTATCTGCATTGGTAATTTGATTGATATTATAATCAACGATCATATCATTAAAATCGTAATCACCTTTTGAAGGCCACAGATCTTCATAAGCAAGTGTACCCCATACACCTTCCTGAGGATAATAATTATTGAAAGCACGCTCAGGATCATTTGGGTAATCATCAAAATTATCAGAAACTCCATCGTCATCCGCATCATCTTCGGTATAAGTCACCGGAGGATAACCCGATTGATCTACAGCAGTGATTGGATTGGCGGTTACATAAAACATTGCATCGTTAAAATCGTCGTCAGAATGCCCTTCGCGGGGCAGGTCTTCAAAGCCAATCAGGAAAATATCACGCCCATTATCCACCAAAGTAACGACATGCTGACGTTTATTGGCTGCACTTTCAGGGTTCAGATCAGGATTGGAATAATAAATTGGATTATTTGTATTGATCCCACCTGATGTAAATCCATTTGCTATGAGCACCCAGCCAATACCTGTATTTGCAGGAAACTGTCCCAAATAAACTTTATCGCCTGTTTGCAGGGCACCACCACTACCTTGGAATGAGATATTCGGGAAAATAACATTGATTGTCTCAATATTATCAGGGTTGGTTGGTGGTTGATCAATCGGAAAAGTATAATATCCCAAAACATTCTTATAGCCAGCGCCTTCATGTACGAATGTAATCCAAACGTCGCAGGCTTCGGTAAGCAAAAAGTCATAATTATTATCCGGATCAAGATATTCCGGGTTATAAGTAGGCACGGGACGGCTTTCGGGGAAACTGGCATTAACATCATTTAAAAATTCCTGATCCACAACATCACCGGGATTTTCCAAATAAGATGGAAGCCCTGCACTATTGTATGTTCCCATTGGGACAAAAGTAGCATCTGTGGTTTTAAAAGGAATCGAAGATGATTTCATGATGCCTGCACGTGAGCCACCAATTGTAATGTCAATTTGGCCCATACCCGAAACATTAACCTCAGTTTCTGAAGGCAGTCCAAGATAATCAGTTTCAACAACCAATTGCTGGATGTAATCAGGTATCTCTCTGCTAAAAGAAAAAACTCCCGATTTGTCAGTTGTTCCACTTGCGAGCAATTTTCCATTGTCTTCAGTGCTGGCCGACATCAGGCGCAATGGCACATCAACCATGGGCAAATCCTGAGCCGTAAGAACTTTAATAGAAAAAGTTGCCCAATGGGAAGTGTTAAAATCAAAACCATCAGGAATTTGAAGGTCATTCATGCTAATTTCAGTCGGATTGGTATCAACCGGATCCTGTACAATCTCTTCCCTGTTACAGGAAGAAAATGCTACAATAAATAATGCGGACAGTAGTATCAAAAAATTTTGCAGTCTCATACAATTTATTTTTAAGTGTTTGTGGATAACATCACAACAAACATGCCATAAATCATATAACACTGATTTAAAACCACTTACATTAAAAAACAATTTTTATCAGATTCAAAAAAAAATAAAGAGCGCCTCACTTAAACGCTCAAACAGATGTAGATATTTAAATAAAAAAAATCAGGTTGATGAAAAAATGGTCAGTTAATTCATATATCAACCTGATTTTCAAGCACTAATCTATTAAGAATACACTCAAAAGAAAAGAACACATAGTATTCCCAAAATGAAACTAAATTCCCAAAATGAAAAAACTATTCAACACTTGAAATTCCGAGGACTTTTCTATATCGTGTAGCAGCCCATTCAAGATCGAGTTTAATGGTTTTAATCGGATTAAAACCAGCATCAATCATAGGACGCCAATCAGAATCTTTTTTAAGGTCAGTTGAAATAGACTGGGTGCCTTTTCTGGGGAAAACCACCCAGAGGGCGCCATAATCATTCATTACGCCTTGAATATCCTGCGCCAATTTTTCAATATCCCAGGTATATTGAACAAAGTACATAACAAATTTAATATCCTTCAACCCTTCCAGGGAAGTATTCACTTCAACAGCTTCCGGAAAAATCTGAATAAACTTTTTGGGAGAATAAGGCATATTGCAAATTGCAACCCGAGATGCTCCGGGATACCTGAGTCGTTCTAACAAAGGATTCATAATATTTCTTTAATTTAATTGTTTTTGGTTTATAAAAATGGTCAAAAAATACACTCATTATCAGCAAATTACAAATACAGTATCAATTTTCGCACCTACATATTAAAGAGATCAAAATATATAATCAATACGAAAACCCTTAATATAAGACCCAAATATACAACAATTTATTGAACAGGCTAATTTTAAGTATAAAAATCAGCAATTCCGCAAGAAGTTATTTTCATAGAAAGATCATTTGGCATTAAAACTACTGGGCATAGTTTTACCTGCCAGCATTTAGCCAGTTGCCTTCATCGTTATGACTTAAAAAATTACCTCCTTTTTTTGTTAATAGGTTTTGCCCTGAATGTTTGAGCAGGGGTTCTCTGTTTTTTTTAGTTTCAGTATCTCATCTGGCAGTTAAAGTTTGGCGTGGGAAAATCAGTAAGATTACCTGCAATCAATAAAACTATAATGCATTCCTCGAAGGATTTCAAAGAATCATGGCTTGATATCATTTTCTGGACGCGCTGGGATTTATGTGCCAATTGATTTATCATGTGGGCTATTTGCAAGCATTGATAATAATTCTGGGTTGCGCAAAACGATGTTCTAGAGTATTTGTGCGATAGATTATAGCCAGAATTTTTTTGTGCATTAAAGCCTTCGTTTTCAATTTTCCATCTTAAACGCCCGTAATCACTTATGGTTTTAGCATTTTTGTTTGTAACCTCTAAATCAGTAATATGGACAAAACGCTCTTTAACAGGCAGCTCGTTATTTTGTATGGCCGTTGTGACAATTTGTGTTTCCAAAAAGTTGATATTGTGTGTTTTATAAGCAATACTGTTAAGAAAACAATATTCGGTTGAGATTTTGTGCTGCCCATGGATGTCATAGGTTTTTTCTGTAGTAAGGGCACCTGCTTTTTTGAGTAGGTTTACTTCCTCCCATATGCTGGGAAGGTTGCCATCTTTGAGGGTGATGATAAACCGCCATTGGTTGGAAGCGCAAGTTTTAAAGACATTATCGTTGGGGTACAGTCCATCGGCCGCAATGGCGATCGGTAGGCGTGGATACATCTGCCTGATCTTTTCGCTGAGCCGTTTAAAGGCCTTTAGTTCACAATCCTGTTTTTCATAATCTTGGTTTATGGGGTTTTTGACCCATTCAGTAGCCATTGAAAAACTAAATCCGTTTCCACACATAATCTTTGCTTCCAGTACATAGGCTGTCCATGTCCGCTTTCCGCTCTTGTATGTTTTATAAGGACATTCGGGATAAGGTTCGTAATCAAAACTATGAGTTCCTGTGGCATCAATCCCTATAAGGTGATAGAGTCCAAAGAGTTTGTATTTATTCAATACTTTCGCTCTTAAGAGCAGCTGTACCATCTTTCGCTTTATCTCTTCCAATTCTTTTGGATCCAGTTGTTTAAGCAGTCTGTTGGAAGTGTCCAGATCGGGCAGCCTACAACCGAAAAGCCTTTCAAAATTAAAACAATAGCTTCCTTTTCTAGCGGTGTTGTCTGCATGGTTTCTGGAACCACGCTTAAAAAGGAACATCGCCACTACTGCCATCAATAATTCCTCAACTTTGTAAATTGGTTGTTTGCGCTGATCGCTTACTTGGGCGAGAAGATTCAAAAAATCCGGGAAATGCCGCTTGATGGTTATACTCACCTGCATTGTGAAGGTGAAAATTTGGTGCAATTCGATTTTGGCTTTGCACCTAGCCCTTTTTCTCAATTTTTCCGTCTTCTATATAATATACGAAGTATAGAAAATAATTGCAAAAATATAACAAAAAAACGATAAAATTTTTGGTCATTTCGCTGAATTGCAGTATCTTAGCGGTAAACAAAAACGCCGGTATACGTGGCTTAGCCCCGGCGTTTTTTAATTAAAAAAACATGAAACCCACATCCCCTAGGAATGGCGGTCATTCGCCTGTTTGTGGTTAACTGATTTATAATCAACAACTTACACCTTAGTAAATGTTATTGAAGGTGTCAGGCCAATTGCATGCAAAAATAGTGCGAAAAATATTTCTGACCTAAATTATTATCCCCTTTATTTTCACGGTTTTGCGAGTTAGGCTTTTTTAACGCGGAATTGCTGATAAAAATACACGCTTATAAAATTAATTCACTCATTTTTATGAGGTTTTTTGCTTCTGCATGTCAAAATTAGTTGACTTCAGGATTTATAAACTCAGTTTCTGAGCATAAAAGGCGGAAAGATATGCACTTCTGCGCTGGACTGCCCCATGCCAAAGTAAAGCTTTTGAAGCAAGCCTGTTAGGGCAAGCTACAATTTAGTCCCTGCCAGAATACTCATATCATTTTGTTTATCAGTAATTTACTGTTAATAACTTTGTTGAATCTTTCGTGGTATTTTCTTGTGTAGAATAGTTATTTTGCTGATATTGTATGCTTTAACTGTTTGAGATTCGTTTATTGCGCCTCAGGCATCAAAACACGGAAAGATATGAGAAAAAGATTCGAACAGCAAATTAAAATTGGCAGTACCCTGATCCAGGATGTGGCAATTCCGACAAAAAAGCGCAGCGGCGCCCTGCCCGGCCTATGTGCAGCCTTAAAAGAGATTTTTGTAACCCCAGAGTGGAATGAAAAAGTTTTCACTATCCTTGAGGACAAAATCCTTTCCCAAAACAATAAAACCGGGCGTCCCGGAATGGACCTATGGCATGTCTTTGTACTTTCCCAGGTACGCCTCTGCCAAAACATAAGCTACGATGATCTTCACTACTTGGCCAATTACGACCGGCTTGTGCGTCAAATCATGGGTGTTGAAAACGATTATGGAATGAGTAATTATAAGTTTGGATATCAGTCTATTATAGATAATGTTGGCTTATTGGACGATGAATCGGTCAGGGAGCTCAACAGTATTATCGTTGATTTTGGCCACTACGTGTTTAAAAAAAAAGAGGAGGAAGCATTGTGCTTAAAAACCGATAGTTTTGTGGTAGAAAGCAATGTCCATTTCCCAACTGACTATAACTTGCTGTGGGACTGTGCCCGCAAATGCCTCGATATAGTTGCCAGGCTTTATCCGGGCCAACCGCCGGCAGGGTGGCGCAAGAATAAAAATTGGAGCAAAGACCTCAAAAACAAGATGCGTGCACTGGGACGGGCAAGTGCTTCAGGAGGAAAAGGAAAAGCCGATAGGGTTCGGCAAACCGCTAAAAGCTACCTTACAAAAGCGAAAGCACTTCACGCCAAGCTCGGGAAAGAATGCGGCCGTAGCACTATTGACGACAATCCCGTTTTGACGGAACTGTTCCATTATATGGTACTGTTGCAAAAACATATAGACCTGTTGGAAAGAAGGGTGATAAAAGGAGAGGAAATCCCCCATGAAGAGAAAATGTTTTCCATTTTTGAGACCTACACCGAGTGGATAAAAAAAGGCAAAATGCGGCCTAATGTAGAACTTGGGAAAAAAGCGGCAATAACCACTGACCAATATAACCTCATTGTCGATTACCAGATTATAGAAAGCCAGTCAGACTCAGAATGTGTCCCACAGCTGGCCCAGAGAATATCCTTACGCTACAGAGGCATTGCAAGTTGGAGCTTTGATAAAGGATATTGGAAAAAAGAAAACAAAGAACTTCTCTCGCAAAACACCCAGCGTTTGGTACTCCCAAAAAAGGGGAAATGCAACAAGCAGGAGTACGAACAGGAGCACCAGCCTTGGTTTATAAAGGCACGCAACAGGCACAGTGCAATAGAATCAAACATTAACGAATTGGAACATAGGGGACTGGACAGGTGTCCCGACAAAGGGTATGGACATTTTAAACGTTATGTTGGCCTAGCCGTATCAGCTTACAATTTGCGCAGGATCGGAGTTGAGTTGATCCGTCTTTTTGTAGCTGACCAACACTCAGGCAAGGGATGCTTTAAGGCCGCATAATTTTAAATCATTGAAATACAGTATTTTAATTGTTTTTCAAGGATAAATTATGCCTTGTTGTTTCTAAAGGGCTGAATAAGCCGGGATAATTGCATTATATTTCTATATATTTACTATAAATTTTAATTTTTTTTATGCAAGTAGCATCTTGCAGAACATATTTTGCTAGTTGTTTTTTGGGTGAATTTTAAAAATCTATAGTTTTCTGGCTGGCACAATTTAGGGGAATTTATTAACGGACACACTATCAGGAAACGTTTTTGGAAAAACAGATCAAAATTTAGAAGAAAAAAGGTTCAAATAAGAATTTCGTGGGTAATCATAAACTTTGAAATTGCAAAACAAGGGAATATCAGCAAATTAGTTATTTAACCGAAAAGAATGAGCTCCAAAAGATTCCTACGCCAGAGATAGGTACCGGAAGTGGAATGATGCGGTTTAAACAAGTGTTTAAGGCAAATGAGGCTTCTTGCCCGGTTTGGCTGCTTTTCTCTTCGACAGGCTCAGCATGGCGCAGCACGAGACGCTCGAAGACCTTGATGAGCGCTGGCTAAGCGCAGTTTGATCCAAGCATAAGTATTTTCAATAGCTATCCAAAGAAGGAATCTTTTGGAGGCATAACAGTTAACCTTTCCGCGAAATTCCCGGTAGAAACAAAAAAAAAGGCCGGCAAAGCCGGCCATAAAAATTGTTTTGGGATTTTCAGGAATTATTGAATCAATAACACATTATATCTTGAGAAAAACTTAATATCAATTTTAAAACAGAAGATAAGGTGATCTATCAATGAAATCCCGAAGAATGGGAAGAAAAATTGTGGTTTAGTACTGGTTTCTTCTGAAACCACCACCGCCGCCACCTCTGCGACCACCACCACTACCACCACCATCATTCTGGCGTTCACGGGCTTGGTTAACGATTAGGTTACGGCCCTTAAGGTCAGTGCCATTGAGGTTTTCCATTGCCTCGCGGGCTTCGGCCTCATTTTCCATTTCAACAAAACCGAATCCTTTGCTACGGCCAGTTTCACGATCTGTAATAATTTTAGCGGAAACAACTTCGCCATAGCTTTCAAAAGCACTTTTCAAATCACCTTCTTCTAAATGATAGTGAAGGTTACCTACATAAATGTTCATAAAAAATAAAAGTTAGAAAATTAATAACGCCACAAAGGTAGCTGATTTTAGATCGGTTTGACTTAATTTTCAATTATTTTTTGTTAAATAATTGTTTTCTACTAAAAAAAGCCTATCGAAATGATCGACAGGCTGTTCTGAGTTGCTCAATAAAAGCAAATTACAGGCTATTTTGAATAACCAACTTTTTCAAAAGCCCTGGCAAGGCGTTTCATTCCTTCCATCATCACATCCTCGGATACATTGGTAAAATTCATCCTCATCGTATTTTTCTTTTTCCTGTTTACAAAGAATGGTTCTCCCGGAACAAATGCAACGCCTTCTTCCACCGCTGCTTTAAAGAGCTTTAAAGCATCCATATCTTCCCTGATGGTGAGCCAGATAAACATTCCTCCCTCAGGTTTGGTATATTCAACAAAATCAGGCAGGTATTCTTTAATAGCCCGAATCATAGCATCTTTTTGTTTTCCATAAAAATCACTGATTTTGGAAACATGCTGATCCAGGTTATGGTCATCGAGGAACTGCGCCATAATGCGCTGTGTCAGGTAACTTGTATGCAAATCACTGGCCTGCTTTGCGATATAGAGCTTTTCATAAATTTCTTTTGGGGCAACAAGCCATCCCAGGCGGCATCCCGGAGAGACCGTTTTACTGAAAGATCCCATTAAAATAGTGTGCTCATAAAGGTTTTTGAAGGATTCGGCAGGCGTTCCTTCAAAACGTATATCACCGTAAGGATCATCAACCAGCAAAAGGGTATTGTGCTTTTTAAGCAAACCAGCAATTCGTCGGCGTTTCTCATCGGAATAAGTCAATCCTGTTGGATTTTGAAAATTCGGGATAGAATAAAATGCCTTGATGTCGTGATTTTCAAGAATTTGTTCCATCTCAGCAAGGTCAGGGCCATCATTTTGAAGGCTTACGGAGAAAAATTCAGGCTGGTAAACTATAAAACTCTGAATAGCGGCAAGGTAGGTTGGATTTTCGATTAAAAGCCCATCCCCTTTATTCATCAAAACTTTGGCCAGTAAGTCGATACCCTGCTGCGACCCGCTGGTTATGAGGATTTGTTCAAGGGGCACATCCAGGTTAAATTTTTGTTTGTACCGTTTTGATATATGTGCGCGCAGCGGCTTATAACCTTCTGTAATGGTATATTGCAGTGCATCTGTATTACAATCCATGAGCACTTTATTAGACGCCTGGCGAAATTCTTCAACCGGAAAAAACTCAGGGTTTGGCAATCCGCCGGCAAAGGAAATTATATCGTCATTTTGAATGAGGCTTAAAATTTCGCGTATAAAAGACTTTGGCACGCTGTTGATACGCTCTGAAAAAAGATTTGAATAGTTCATACCTTTAATTTTGGTGGATTAATTGATCGAAATTTCGGGCAATTTCTGATTGTCCAAAGGTATAAAATCCTGTAAAACCGCCAAAACAGGCACAAAAAAACTCCTGATTTTTTCAATCAGGAGTTTTTTTTACCGACGACCGGCACCTCTTCCGTCTCGGGAACGCTTCCCCCGGAGTTCCTGAAGTAGGAAACGTTTAAAATTTCGTTCCACCTCATAATATTTGAGTACTTTCTGGGGCGGAAGTATTTTACGCAAACCGAGATAAAACTCCTGATCCACCTTCTCCATTTGCTTCAAGTGATCCTGATATAAGTCTAAAACAGCAATCGCTTTTTCATCGGAATAATCCAGCACATTTGCATCACGGAGGTTTTTGACCATTTCATTTTTGTGAAAAGAATGTTTTGCATCCTCCCTTCTTTTTTCATGTTCGTTATACAATGGCCAAAAGGCAGCAGCTTCTTCCGGGCTCATTTCCAGTTTATTGGTAATATAGGCTGTTTTTTTTGCCTGTATCCGTTCTTTTTGTTTTTCGGTAAATACCGGCGGGTCTTCGGGTTCATCGCCATGCTGCCCAAAGGAAGCTAACTGAAAAAAGATGAACAATGCTGTAAGGGCTAGAATATATTTTTTCATAAGGCACAAAATTACATATCATAAATTAAATCCAAAGAAACATCATTATCGACAAGATAGCTAATAATTCCGGAAGTATCGGCTTCCGATACCGGTATATCAAAATTAATTCCAATATCAAGATCATAGGCCGAATCCCCTTCAAGGAAATTCATCATTTCATATTCAGATAGATCATTCAAAACCAAAGTAGTTTCCATATCCATTTGATAGTCAGCAACATCTGATGGAGTGGACATTTGCAGCACTGCCCACGAAACGGCTACAATAAGAAATACAGCTGCAGCAGCATATTTGAAATAGCCGATGTAGGTATTATTCCGCCTCTCTTTTTCAGAAATCCGTTTCCTGATTTCATTTTCCAATGAGCCGAAATATGCCTCCGGAGCCTTAAAAGGTTCCTTTTTAAGCCTTTCTGATTCTATTTGCAAAATATCCTTTCTTGTTTTCATGATAACCTCCAGCTACTATGACAATAAAAAACATTAATCGTTTAAAGTTGCAAGCATATGTTTTTCAACCTTTTTAACGGCATGATGGTAGGATGCTTTCAATGCACCCTCGGATGTTCCGAGTATTTTTGACATTTGCTCATATTTAAGTTCATCAAAATATTTCATATTAAAAACAACACGTTGTTTTTCAGGTAGTTTTAATATTGCTTTTTGCAATTCCTTTTGCAGTGCATCCCCATCAAAATCACTTTGATCGAGCTTTTGTTCCAGTTGATGTTCATAATCGTTTATGGGCAGAAAGAACCTACGGCTTTTTTTCTTCAGAAAGTTCAATGCCTCATTTGTTGCAATACGGTAAATCCAGGTAAAAAATCCGGATTCTGCACGAAAGCTGCCCATATTGTTCCACACCTTAATAAAGGTATTCTGCACCACATCATCCGCATCATCGTGATCAATAACAATCCGACGCACATGGAAATAGACCCGCTCCTGATATTTATTCATCAGATAACTGAAAATATTATCGCGATCATAATTTCCATCGCGTATACAATCCAATAACTGTTGTTCCTGATCGTGCTGCAAATCCGAGTTTTTTATTCCAAGCCCTTTGCAAAATCATTGCAGGCTAAAAGCTTAATTGGCAATATGACATTCAGCGCTTAAAAAGGTTTAAATGCTGCCCGTAGAATTATCTTCCACCAAATTGCGCTTCAATACCTGTTGTCAAGCCAGAGCGCACTTCAAAATCACGTTCGAAAGTAAATAAAATCCTATGCGCATACACACTGCGCCAAACGATTTTATAATATCCGGGCATAAGAGGATACAGCTCAGTATCAGGATTTTTGACATCTATATTTTTTATCCATATCATATTGTTTCCCTGCACTTGAAAGAGTGCCCCTTTACCTCCTGCATTATATTTAATGGCTGCGTATCCCGGGCTGGGCACTTCCACAATTGTAGTATGGTTTTGGCTCAAAACGACATTTTCAATATTAAATCTCGGACTTACAAGCACTTCTATATCGTATACGCCTGTCCGGTAACGCTCGGTTTGTCCCAAATCCTGCACCGTGAGGATTTCATTTTTCCCATGCTGACGAATCAGGCAGCTAACATTTGTAGTAAAAAACCGTCCTTTGCCTTTTTCTTTTATACGCAAATAACCGGTTGCGGCTTCGGCCGGGAGGTAATTATGAATTCCTGATTGAAGCACGATACTATCTGTGCGTTTTGGCGGAACCGTATGCACCAGTAGGTCGTACACCTTAAGCGGATCAATATTGATTGTATCCGGAACACCTTTATGGTTAAGGGTTTGCACATAGTTTCGCACGGTTTTGCCGGTACGGTTTTCAATGATTGAAAACACCACATCTGTTTCGCGTGGATTCCCGTAAGCATCCAGGATATTCACCTGGGCAGAAGTTTTATTCAACACATTGGTAACCACAATATCCAATGCTGAGCGAAAATTATCTTCTGTGGAAGCATCGAGATAAGTCCCCACACATTCGAAAGCCCTCGAAAAATCACCGCCAACACCAATAACAAATGGACGCAGGAATATGCCTTGCTGTTGTAATTTCAGGCTCACGGCACATGGGTCGCCCCCACATTCTTCAATTCCATCTGTAATCAATACAACGATATTCCGGCAATTTTCGCAGGCGGGAAAATCATTGACCGACTGCTCGAGTGAATAGGCAATTGGCGTTGTTCCATTGGGCCTGAGCTGTTTCAACACTTCTTTGATGCGCTGCACATTATTATTGCCAAAAGGAACTTCTAGTTTGGAATCGGTACAAACCTGTGGCGGGTAATGATGCTGATGGCCATAGACACGCAAAGCTATTTGCAAATCAGGAACAGACTTCAGGCTGTCGAGCATTTTAACAAAAAGCCTTCGTGCTATATTGAATTTGATATCGCTCTGCCACCTTCCGGCCATGCTCTGCGAGGCATCAAAAACAAATAACATCCGTGTAATTTCATGATTATCACCCACATCCTGAGCATGCAGGCGGCTGCATGACAAGCCGGAAAATAAAATTAAAACATATATTATCGTCGCCCGTATTCTTACCATCACATACTCCTATAATAAATTGCGTCCTACTTCATACGTGTTTTTTTGAAAAATGTTTTATCGAAAGCCTGATTTCGTACCATTCCCATTTATTCACAATAAATTACCATTAGCTGAAACAGAATGAAATGCTTTTTTATTTTTGCAAAAAGATTAAGCATGACGCTCATAAAACACACAATATCCTCCTTCATCCTTTTAATGATCATTTCCTTAAACCTGTTAGCGCAAAAAAACGAGGACAGTCTGTCGCTTCAATTGGCAAAAAGCTGGGCAGATTCAGTAATGACAGAAATGAGCATCGAACAAAAAGCGGCACAATGCATATTCCTACGGGTTTACAGCAATAAAAAAGAATCGGATTACAAAGAAATTGATTTTATAATCAACAAATACGGGATTGGGGGGCTGGTATTTTTCCAAGGCAATCCGTACCAACAGGGTATCTTAACAAAACGCTGGCAGGAAATCAGCAAGATTCCCCTGTTTATCAGCATGGACGCCGAAACAGGTTTGGGATGGCGGTTAAAAGGCACATTTTCTTACCCTAACCAAATGACATTAGGCGCATTACAGGACAATTCCTATATCAAAAGAATGGGCAAGCAAATCGGACGAAAACTCAGGGCTCTCGGCGTTCAGATAAATTTTGCACCGGTTGCAGATGTGAACAACAATGAAAACAACCCGGTAATCAATGCACGCTCATTTGGCGATAATCCCAGGCGCGTTTCAGAAAAATGCATCGCTTTTGTTGATGGCCTGGAGACCTGCAATATAATGCCGGTAGCCAAGCATTTTCCCGGACATGGCGATACAGACAGCGACAGTCATTACAGCCTTCCGGTCATAAAACACAACAGGCAACGCCTGGACAGCATTGAACTCCTGCCCTTCAGGGAATTAATTGACCATAGAATTGAAGCCATCATGACAGGGCATCTTTATGTACCTGAACTACAAGACAGCCTGAAACTCCCCTCCTCCATGTCGGAAAAAATTGTGAAACAGCTTTTACAAGAAGAACTTGGCTTTCAAGGACTGATTATAACCGATGGCCTGGATATGGCCGGAGCCAGTGCACAACTTCGTCCCGGACAGGCTGCTTTGAATGCTTTGATGGCAGGAAACGACATTCTGCTGATCCCTGAAAATATCCCGGCCAGTATTAAAGCTATTAAAAAATCAATTCAAAAAGGAAATTACAGCGAAACGGAATTAAACCAACATTGTCAAAAAATATTGGTGCACAAATACTTGCATGGTCTCAACAAAAAAAACCTTCCTGATTTAAAAGATATTAAACCCGTATTAAACACTGCTGAAGACAGGCTTTTAAGATCACAGATTTTTGAAAACGCCATAAGCTTGCTGAAAAATGAAAACGAAACAATCCCCTTTACTAAAGACGAAGCAGAAACCCACCTTGCCGTACTGAATATTGATGAGCGCAGAAAGAACTATTTTAATAACGAGTTTACAAAATATCAAAAGGCTGATTTCTACACTTTCAATTCCAAAAAAACGACTCTTCAGGATAAAACACAACTGCTGCGCGACTTAAAATCCTACGACTTTGTTGTTGTTAATTTCCTAAACACCGACAACCGTCCATCCGAAAATTTTGGAATCAGTGAAGAAAGCATCCGGCTTGTCAATCAATTGCAACTTCAAAACAAATTGATATTAAATTTCTTCACCAGTCCGTATGCGCTACGGTTTTTTAAAAATGAAGTGAATATTGAAGCCATATGCGTATCCTATCAATATCTGGCTGATGCCCAGAAAGCCAGCGCAAAAATCCTCTGCGGTGAGCTGGCTGCAAAAGGCAAGCTTCCGGTGGCAGCCAATGAAAAATACCCCAGTGGAAGCGGCATCGAAACTTTAATTGAACGTCCTTTGGAAGTCGGTTCTGCCGCACACGAACTCATCGACCCAAATGATTTAAAACCTATTGATACAATAATCCAAAACGGCCTGGATTCTATGGCTTATCCCGGCGGTCAGGTTTTGATTGCCCGAAACGGCAAGATAATTTACGATTGTTCGTTTGGCTACCTCAGCAACGACAGCTTACAAAAAACCAATTCCGCCAATATATACGATTTGGCATCCCTGACAAAAATACTCGCCACAACACTGGCTGTCATGAAGTTACAGGAAGATAGCGTTATAAACATAAACAAGCCGATTTCCGATTACCTTCCTTTCCTCAAGGGAAGCAACAAAGAAGGCATTAGCATCAAAAAAATAATGGCTCATCAGGCGCGGCTTGAACCCTGGATTCCTTTTTATTTAGAAACCATTACCGAAGAAGGCCGACCCGACAGCCTTTTGTATCGCAGCCAAAAACAAGACCTTTATGAAATCCGGGTAGCCGACAGCCTTTATTTGCTAAACAGCTATCGCGATACTGTTTTTCAAAGGATTTTCGATTCAGAACTTCTCGAAAAAGATGAATATAAATACAGCGACCTCGGGTTTTATTTGCTTAAGGAAGCTATAGAAAAAATTATCAATCAAAAATTCGAGCTTTGGATCGATTCTGTTTTTTATCGCCCAATGGGCTTAAATTCGTTAAGCTTTCTGCCCAGGGAGCGCTTTCCAAGAGAGCTCATCGCGCCCACCGAAAACGATACTTTTTTCCGTTTTCAGTTAATCCGGGGCGATGTGCACGACTATGGAGCAGCAATGCTCGGTGGCGTTTGTGGCCATGCAGGCTTGTTTGGCAATGCTTATGATGTTGCTGCGCTTATGCAGATGTTACTGCAGGGCGGTATTTACAATGGAAAAAAATACCTGAATCCTGAAACCATCGAACAGTTTACCCAATATCAATTCCCCGAAAAAGATAATCGCAGGGGACTTGGATTTGACAAGCCACCCCTTGAAAACGACGGCCTTGGGCCTGTGTGCCTCAGCGCACCGCCCGAAAGCTTTGGCCACAGTGGTTTTACAGGAACATACACCTGGGCCGACCCCAAAAACAATTTGGTTTATGTTTTTATTTGCAACAGGATAAACCCGAGCGCTTCCAATCGTGTTTTAATTGAAAATAATATCCGAACACGCATTCAGCAAGTAATTTATAATGCGATCGAGAAAGGAGAAAAGAAATACTAAATGGGACATCATCACGATAGTAAAGGAGGCAAATTACTGCTCACAATTTTCTTAAACCTGCTCATCACTGCGGCAGAATTTGCAGGAGGCTTGATATCAGGCAGCCTGGCTCTGATTTCGGATGCCTTTCACAATCTAAGCGATGCCTTATCATTAATAATCAGTTATTTTGCAAGGAAAATAGGACAAAAACAAGCTGACAAAAAAAGGACTTTTGGGTACAAACGTGCTGAAATACTGGCAGCGCTGTTTAATGCTTCTTTGTTATTTGGTGTGAGCCTTTTTTTGATAGCCGAGGCATACGAACGGTTTTTCCAGCCTTTGGACGTCCAAACCAACATCATGCTTTGGGTTGCCTCCATAGGACTTGTGGCCAATATCTTATCAATGCTCCTGCTGCATTCGTTTAAAAAAGGCAGCCTGAACATCCGTTCGGCTTATCTCCATATGCTGGGCGACACACTTTCTTCGTTGGCCGTTATTTTTGGAGGATTATTGATGCTCTTCTTTGATATTTTCTGGATCGATCCGCTCATCACCCTATTGATAGCCCTTTATCTTATGTGGGAAAGTTGGAAAATCATACGGCAGTCGGGCAATATCCTCCTGCAATCCAGCCCGGCAGGGATTAATTTACACACAATTTGCAAAAAAATTGAACAAATACCGCAAATTGAAGGTATTCATCATGTTCATATCTGGCAACTTGACGAAAATGAAATCCACTTTGAAGCCCATATCGACCTCCGGGAAGATTTAAAGGTTTCGGAACTGGAACCATTGAAAGAAAAGGCAGATGCAGTACTTTTGAATGATTTTAACATCAATCATACAACTTATCAATTTGAATATAACAGCAAACACCCTAAAGAAATATTAAATAAAGACTAACCCAAGAAAAAAAACGATGAAATACCAAACAAAATCCATTCTTTTCTGGATATTGAGCTTTATGCTTATGGCATCGCTGGCAATATTTCAGAAAATGACCGGCCCCACATATCCTGTGAAAGGAACGATTGATATTGATGGGCAAAATATTTCCTATAAACTGCTCCGATCAAGCGAAACCGGGGCTCCTGCCATTAACCTGTTTGATACTGAAGGAAACAATGAAATTACCGGAAGCTATTCATACCGAAGGCTGAACAGCCCCGATGACTGGACAGAAAAAAAGATGCAAATGGTTGACGGAAAGCTGGAGATGCAAATACCATCGCAACCGGCAGCGGGAAAAGTAGCCTATAAAATTGAACTTACCAAAGGAGGCCGCTCATTTCAACTAACTGAAAAAAATGTCGTTATTCGCTTTAAAGGAGCAGTGCCCGCTTCTGTTTTGATTCCCCACATATTTTTTATGTTTTTTGCCATGATGTTCTCCCTCCGCACAGGCATTGAAGCTTTGATCCGGGGCAAAAGGATTTTGACCTATACCTTCATCACGACCCTGCTCCTGTTGGTTGGCGGCTTGATCCTTGGCCCGATTGTACAGAAATATGCTTTTGACGCTTACTGGACAGGCTGGCCAATGGGTAAAGACCTCACAGACAACAAACTGCTTTTTGGTTTTATCATGTGGGCCGTAGCTTTATTCAAGGCATATCAAAACCCAAAACACCGTGGCTGGGTCATTGCTGCATCCATAGCTCTATTGCTTGTTTATCTGATACCGCACAGTATGTTTGGATCGGAACTGGATTACGAAAGCGGACAGGTGATCACCGGAAACAAATAGTATGATCAGCATCATTATCATCGGGATAACAATTGTTGTATCCATTATTGCTTTTCAGCAAAGCAAATGGTTTGACTTGTTAAAATTCAACCCCTGGTTCATTAAAAATTCACAGGAATACTGGCGATTCTTGTCCTACGGCCTCATTCATGCGGATTACTGGCATTTGTTTGTCAATATGTTTGTGTTATATTCATTTGGCCGTGCAACAGAATTATACTTTGAGCTTATATTTGACTCAAAATCATGGTTTTACTTTTTGTTATTGTATATTGGGGGACTGGGTTTATCCGTATTATCGGCTTTTGGGAAGCATAAGGATAATGTGTATTACAATGCTGTTGGCGCCAGTGGTGCTGTTTCTGCAGTCGTATTTTCCAGTATTGTTTTCAATCCCCTGGCCGGTATTCGCTTTTTTTTCATCCCGATTGATATTCCGGCTGTGGTTTTTGGCGCACTATATTTGGTTTATTCGGCCTATATGAGCAAAAAAGCCAACGATAATATTGGCCATGATTCCCATTTCTGGGGAGCTGTTTATGGTCTTGTTTTTACATTGATTTTAAAACCATCGCTGGGATTGCATTTTCTGCATGAAATTGGCATCAGCTTATAGGCAAAAAAATTTAGCATACGTTTCATTCCTGACTGCAAGCACTCCAAGAGGATTAAGATGAATCTTTCATTGCGGATCCTCCCCTAACGTAATGGATGATTCAGTTAGATTAATATGAAATACCGGATTCAAATCCAGCAATTCATTAAAATTACCGGATTTGAATCCAACAAATAACATTTATTCACTTTTTAAAAGGAATTCCTGAAAATTATCAGGATTAACGATGAAATATTTATGATTAGGATAAGCCTTTGAAAAAGTCGAAGGCAAAGATGACTTTTTTAAGGGGTTCCATTTAATTTCATACGCATCAAATTGAGCATTCCGCTCTTCAATATAATCTATTTCCTGCTGATTATGAGTCCTCCAGAAAAAAGTATTTTTAATTTGCATTTGGTTCTTCAGGTATTTCAGCCTTTCGCTGATAAAATAATTTTCCCAAAGCGCCCCCGAATCAGTCCGGGCATTCATCGAAGCAAAACTTCCTAAAACAGCATTTCTGATACCGTTATCATAAAAATAAATTTTTCTGCTCTTTTTGATTTCATTACGCAGATTTCTGCTGAGCGCACCCAAACGAAAAACGATGAAAGCTTTTTCGAGCAACTCGATATAGCGTTCAACCGTTTTGATATCAGCTCCAATTAATTGTGCTATTTCGTTGAAAGAAACCTCACTACCAATCTGTAAAGCCAACGCCTGAACAAGTTTTTCAAGGAGATGAGGCTTCTTCATCTTTTCCAGCATGAATAAATCCTTATATAAATAACTGCCTGACAATAGATAAAGCAATTGTTCCTCAAATCCTGCTGAAAGGGCAATTTCAGGATATGTCCCAAAAACCAGCCTGCGCTCCAACAAACCTTTTTCATCAATCAGCCCGTTATACCGCACTAACTCTTCATAACTTAATGGAAACAAATGATATACAAATTTCCTGCCTGTCAAAGGTTCATTCAATGCATTTGCAAGGTCAAAAGAAGATGATCCCGTAGCAATGACCTGAACATCAGGCAAATGATCAACAATAATTTTCAGGCTCAATCCAATATTATTAATCTGCTGAGCCTCATCGATAAAAACTAATTTATACCTTCCAATCATTGCTTTTAAATGACTTATAGAATGTTTCCCTAACTCTTGGCGCACATTTACATCATCCCCACTAAGCCAAAGAAATTCCTGACTGACTTTATTGGAAATGGATTTAAGCAATGTAGTTTTTCCGGTTTGGCGTGCTCCAAATATTATTATGACTTTGCCATGAAACAGTGATGCCAGAATATCTTTTTCTATTGTCCTTTCAACAAGCATAGAGTTTTTTGTGGTAAATATACTAAATTGCGGTATTCAAATCCAGCAATTCATTAAAATTACTGGATTTGAATCCAGTTATTCATACTTTTTTCAATTCCTTTTTTTGAATATCCTGAAGGAAAGCATAAAATACAACGATGAAAAAATAAAAAACCGGACACTAATAGCATCCGGCAGAATATCAAATTAGCCTGATTCAATCAGGAAAAACCTCTATAGAAACTCCATGTTTTCTTTTTTGGTAATTTTTTCGCAATAATGACAGTGCAATTTCAGGTCTTCCTTGTCGAGCACGTCAAATTTCTGCATTACCTTTTGGTGATTGGTGATACATTTTGGGTTGAAGCAGCGCACAATACCCACAACTTCATCGGGCAGTTCCACCTGCCGTTTGGCAACAACCTGAAAATCTTTAATTTCAATGAGCGTAGCGTTCGGGGCTGCGAAGGCAATTTTGCGCATTTCATCTTCTTCAAAAAATTTATTGCTCACCTTAATAATACCTTTAGTGCCATATTTTTTGCTTTCGAGGTTTGTTCCGAAAGTCATTGGGTTTTCGCTGTGTTCCAAACCAAGAATACGAATCACGGTAAACACGGATTTAGAAGGGATATGGTCGATCACGGTTCCGTTTTCGAGTGCGGAAACTTTAAGTTCTTTACGTTTATTATTTTCCATAATGAATTTTCTTTTATGAGATTCCACAATTATTTTAAACCCAGGATAGAAGCGAGCAAAGCCTGACGTACATATACGCCGTTCAAAGCCTGTTGGAAATAATAGGCTTTTTTGTTACTGTCCACATCTTCGTCGATTTCGTTGACACGAGGCAGGGGATGAAGGATGCGCATGTTTTCTTTTGCATCGGCAAGCATATCATTATTGAGGATATAGGAATTTTTCACCCTTTCGTATTCCATAGGATCGGAGAAGCGTTCGCGCTGGATGCGGGTCATATAAAGCACATCAACCTTTGGAATCACTTCGCTGATATCGGTATATTGGTGATAGGTCATATTTTTCTCCTTGATAAAGCGCTTAACGGCACTGGGCAGTTTTAATTCAAAAGGAGAAACAAGGTGGAAGGTAATGTTTTCGAATTGGGTAAGTGCAATTACATTTGAATGCACGGTGCGTCCATATTTCAGATCTCCGATAAATGCAACGTGGAGGTTATCGAGTGTGCCCTGTGTTTTGCGAATAGAATAAAGGTCGAGCAGGCATTGCGTAGGGTGCTGGTTTGCGCCATCGCCGGCATTAATAATAGGCACACCGGCAACTTCGCTGGCAAAACGTGCACTACCTTCGAGCGGATGCCTCATAACGATTATATCAGAATAATTGCTAACAGTAAGGATTGTATCCTTAAGGGATTCACCCTTTTTAACACTGGAGCTGGCAGCATCTGTAAAGCCTATAATTTTTGCACCCAGCTGTGAAGCTGCACTCTCAAAACTAAGTCGCGTTCGTGTTGAAGGCTCAAAGAAGAGCGTCGCAACTACATAATCTTCCAGGATGCGCTGTTTTGGCTGCTTTTCGAAACCTTCTGCCAAATCCAGAATACGCAGGTATTCTTCTTTGGTAAAATCATTAATTGAAACTAAGCTTCGGTTTTTCATTGAAAGTATATTCGTTTAAAATTATGAATTAAAAAATGGACACACCAAAAAAAAGGCGACTAATAAAGTCGCCTTTTAAAAAATTAAGCTAAATTGTGATTTTTAACAAAATCGTCGATGATTTCTCCGAGGTTCGGATTACCGATTTCCTGCAAGTCATAGTAAACACGAGTATTTGGCTTGTTGATCTTAACAAGGCGGTTCAAATCAATCGGAGTACCAATTACCACGGCATCACAATCTGTATTGTTTATAGTAGTCTCAAGATCTTTTAATTGTTGTTCGCTGTAACCCATTGCCGGCAGCAAAATACCGATATTAGGATAAATACGGAAAGTTTCGGACAATTTACCTACTGTATAAGGACGGGGGTCAACCAGTTCTGCTGCGCCAAACTTTTGAGCTGCAACAACACCGGCACCTATCTTCATTTCACCATGAGTCAGTGTTGGGCCATCTTCTACAACGAGAACGCGCTTTCCTTTGATGAGTGAAGGATCATCCACTTTAATTGGAGAAGCTGCATCTACAACTATTGCCTGAGGAGCTACTTTGGCAATGCTTTCGCGTACAATCTGGATATGCTCAGGAGCGGCAGAGTCCATTTTATTCATAACGGCAACATCAGCCATACGCAGCGTTACTTCACCGGGATAGTATTGCAGTTCGTGTCCGGGGCGATGTGGGTCAACAACAGTAATATTCAGGTCGGGCTTATAGAATGGGAAGTCGTTATTTCCACCATCCCAAATTACTACATCACATCCATCAGGATCCTGCTCGGCAGCACGGAGGATTGCTTCATAATCAACACCTGCATAAATCACGTTTCCGCGAACTACATGTGGTTCATATTCTTCCATTTCCTCAATAGTACACTTGTGCTTGGCAAGGTCTTCAACGGTAGCAAAACGCTGAACTTTTTGCGCCACGAGGTCGCCATAAGGCATCGGGTGACGAACGGCTACAACTTTTAAACCTTTGGCCATCAATAGTTCAATTACGCGGCGTGAAGTCTGGCTTTTACCACAACCGGTACGTACCGCTCCAACAGCGATCAGTGGTTTCGTGCTTTTCACCATTGTATCGGCTGGTCCCAGTAGCACGAAATTTGCTCCGGCTGCATTAACAATGGCACTCATTCCCATTACCTTGTTATAAGTTACATCGCTATATGAAAATACGCAGTCGTCAACATTAAGGTCTTTGATGAGTTTTGGCAGTTCTGCTTCAGCATAGATCGGGATGCCTTCCGGATAAAGCGCTCCGGCCAGTTCAGCAGGATATTTCCTTCCGTCGATATCAGGAATTTGTGCAGCTGTAAATGCTACTACATTATACTGTTCATTTCCCCTGTAATAGGTATTGAAGTTGTGAAAATCCCTACCGGCAGCACCGATGATAATTACATTCTTTTTTTTCATTCGAGTTCCTTTTTTAATGTTGGTTATTATATTAAGATCGTTGGTTTATAAACTATGATTGATATTAATGTTAAGTTGATGCAAAGTTATAAGATTAGCCTTATCTGGCAAGATATTTTTCGGCCAAATTTTATACACCTTAAAAAAGACTGTCAACCAATATTTTAAGCCTTGCCAAACAATAGTAATTAACTAAAGGGAAAGCGCTGGAAGTTCTTTCATGCAACAGGAAGAATGATGTAAGCTATCGCCAGCTAAGGCCGGAACCTTCGAGAGGATTAACAGGAAATTTTTCTTTATTGGGCACTGGCGAATCCCACCAGCTTCTGTAAGACTGAACTGCTGTAATTTGTATTCCCCTGGTATTGGCTTTCCAAAATTCGGGTCGGATATAACGTTGTATCATCGGGTTTTGAGAGGGATACCATTCAATTTTACCGGGACGCATTTCAAATTGCCGCAACCGAATGCTCTCGATAACCCACAAAACATAAATACCCAATTGACAATCGGGTTGTTTAAAACTTGAAAGCGGGTTTACCGGAAAATTATATATACGTTCATCATTATCAGCATATTCGAGCAAGAAAGGAATATGCGCAGGCTTAAAATCAGGCAAAAAAATTGACGTATAACTTTCATTTTTCAACTGGCTTACAAAGGTTTCTACCTGCCGTGCTTCACTAACTCCTGTACTATTTTGCTGTGCCCAAAGGCTTCCGGCAAATGATAAAATTATAATCAATACAACTATTTTCCTCTTCGTATTTTCCATATTAAATATACAATGGCTACTAAAAAATGCAGTGCAACAATTCCTGCAATCAAATATACAAAAGCTTTGTCACTCATTAAAATAAGTTTTCAACTTTGCCAGTCCGGATGGTGGTATTTCAATAAAGTGCAATCCGGGCGAAAACTCTTTTAAACCACTGTAAACCAGCTTGCCACAGCAATCAAAGACTTCAAGTTTCACATCTCCTTTAAATTTATCAATCCTTAGAACGCAATTGCTTTCTGCTTTGGCATTTACGATATCTATTTGTTTGTATTCCTTTTCATCAAGCGGCAACACCATATCCTCATAATAGGCGGCAATGGTTTTTTCGTCGGTGGAGGCTGTAACCAGCGGGAAAAGTGCTTCGGGCTTCATTGGGTTCAGTTTGCCGTCTAACAGGATTTCACGGTTTTCGTTCCAATAGTTCATCCAAAAGCGGGTCATTTCCATCTGGCGTTTAGGGAGGCTGTCAAGTTTCACCGATAATTGCGGTACGCTAAAAAGCACATTTAGTATCTGCAATGCTGCATCTTCGGCTTTTTCGGCACGGTTCCACATAAACATATCGGAATGCACGGCTGTATTTCCGGAAAGCAGGCGAAGGCTCAGCGTACGGTTTCGGTTTACAATGGCCATGTTGGGGCAGTCGGCGGCACGGAACATATTACCGTATTTGCGCATTACCGGGCCAATATAAGGCTGGCGGAATTCGATCATTACTTCAGGCTTTATCGCCCTTAGCCGTTTCATTATATCCGTCATCAAACGGTCGGTTGCATCATTCACTGAAGCAAAATCGCGCCCATAGGCAATAGTCAGTTCGGTATCCTTTTGCGCTTTGAACCATCCCAGAAAATCGAGTTTAAAACCATCAAGATTCCAGTCTTTTATAGCTTTTTCGTATGTATTTATAATATGTTCACGTACTTCCGGATAACGGGGATCAAGCACATATGCACCCTGACTTTCCCAATAAGCAAGATATTTTCCTTTGAATTCCGGATAAATTTGCGCCTTTTCGCCGATAAACGGCAAGGAATACCAAAGCATGCATTTCATTCCTATTTGATGCACACTATCCACAAAAGCAGCCATTTGAGGAATCCGGTCGGGATTCCAGTCTCCTGTCCAGGCATAGCCTCTTTTATTATCCATGGTTTGCCAGCCATCATCGATAATAATGGTTTCCAGGCCAATATCTTTTCCAATGCGCAACTCCTTGAGGATTTCCTTTTCAAAAAGA
Source organism: Bacteroidales bacterium (assembly GCA_963662905.2). Lineage (GTDB taxonomy): Bacteria > Bacteroidota > Bacteroidia > Bacteroidales > WRLA01. The sequence goes on from CAXXFD010000002.1 coordinate 468,746, forward strand.
TTCTGATGAAAATTATACCAGGTGGAATAAACAGCTTTTCGCGCCACATCAGGCACTTCGGCGGGCTGATATTGTGGCATTTGCGCATACCAGCCCGAAATATCCTTTAAAGCATCTGCGTATGGATTTGTGCGCACATCAAAGCGCAGCTTAAGTTCAAAGGCTTCCGTTTTGGGCTGTGGCTCATCAAAGAGCACTACATAAAAATGGATGCGCGCATCTTCTTCCTTGAGGTAGAAACCACTTTTTACATAATTAAGCGCATCAGAAACCGCCATTGAGAAACGATTTTGATCGGAAGCATCCTTAAGGCAAATTACCGGCGCCTGGCTGGACGCACGCGAATCAACTGAAGCCCAAAAAGTTACGCGATCCACCGTGATATTACTTGTCCAATACGCATCAATATCGACACAGGGAATATCCCAGCGCAATACCGTTTTTGGCAAAACAGCTGCCTCTTCAGAGCTAAATTTCAAATGAAGCTCATAGATTCCTTCAGAAATTTCCCGGGCTGATTTCTGCAGCCGGAAAGAGGAAGCAGAATCAAAATCTTCTTTAATGGATTCCGGGTCAAAATCAATGACCTTTGTCACAAGATTATCATCAACAGTTGGGAATGAGGACTCCTGAAAACAGGAAGTGCTGACCATTAAGACAATCAAAAGTACGGCAGGGAAAACAGCTCTGTAATTCATATTAAAAACAATACAATATTATTAGGGACAAAAATACGAAAACACAATATGCACTCATCTTAATCAGGAAAGCAAATGTTCATGAAATCGGTGCCTGAAGAATTGCTTTATACAAAACAGTTCTTTTTATCGGTTTGGCAAGGTATGCATTACAGCCGGCACCAATGGCTTTTTCTCTGTCCTCATCCAGGGCAAAAGCCGTTTGAGCTATGACATACAATGAGTTATCAATGTTTTTTAACCTACGTGTTGTTTCATACCCATCAATACCTGGCAATTTTAAATCCATCAGCACGATATTAATTTGCGGGTTTTCCTGCTTTAACTTTATAGCCTGAAATCCATCATCGGCAAAATATAATCCGGCACCACTGTATTCCAGATAATTTTCGAGCAAATACCGGTTGTTTTCATCATCTTCCACAATCAATATTTGGGCGTTTTTGAGCTTCGGCAGGCTCAATACTTCATTATCAGCCAGCTCATTGCTTCCTTTAATCAAATGAGGCATCCTGAAATAGAAAGCCGAGCCTTCGCCAATGGCGGATTCCACGTGGATTGCACCACCGAGCATACGGATAATTTTTGAAGTGATGTAAAGCCCCAGACCTGTACCGCCATATTTACGAGTAAAGCTATCATCGGCTTGCCTGAAACGGTCAAAAATAATTTGCTGTTTGTCCTTGCTGATTCCTATTCCGGTATCTTTCACATAGAATAGGATATCGCCATGGTCTTCTTCTTTAAAACCAATTTCAATTTTTCCTTTATGAGTAAACTTCACGGCATTACTGATCAAGAAGTAAAACACTTGTTTCAATCGGTTAAAATCTGTTTCAACTTCGAGTTTTTTATCAATTTTCAACTTATGCAAACCAGATAATCCGATATGATCCTTAGCTGTTCGGCTCATTTCCCTGCGTGCATAATCGAATACATCGAGCATCAAGCCTTTCAGGTCAAACACTTCTTTTTTGATTTCCACCTGCCCTGATTCAATTAAAGCAATACCCAGAATATCTTCGATAAGGTTCAGCAGATGTTTTCCGCTTCCATTGATAAGCTGGCTATACTCAGTAACTTCAACCGGCTCAAAATCTCCGCCCAGCAAAAGCTCTGAGAAGCCAATTATTGAATTTAAGGGGGTACGCAGTTCATGGCTCATTGTAGCCAGGAATGCCGATTTCAGGCGGTCGCTTTCTTCCGCTTTTTCTTTGGCTTTGATAATTTCCTGCTGATATTGCTTATCGGAAAGCATTGATTGTAATAAAGGCGCAATATACTGGCATTTTTCAATCAGGAAAGTTACATCATCCTCATTGAAACCTCCCTGTTTATCTCCAAGGACAATTTCCCCGATTATTTCCCCTTTGAACTTAATTGGAACAGCCAGGGCATTTTGAAGCTGCACATGTCCCTTGGGCAAAGAAAGCCCATCATTTTTCAAAACAGGTTCACCGGAAATCAATGCTTCGCCCCAAATACCGCCCCAGGTATCTCGGGGAAAAGTAATGGACTTATTTACCATTTTACATTCATCCCAAATGTCCCAGGTCATACTTTCACTAACAAGGTCGCCATTATCGTTGATATGACCAAAAAACCCGTATTCGCTATTGCTTTCAATACGCAAAACCTGCAGTACATCGCTCAGCACGCGTTCGGATGAACCAAGAATAAATGCATTGGAAAGACGGTTGCGTACTTCCAGCATTTTGCGGTAGCGATCCTGTTCTTTTTCCGCATTCCGTATTTCGGTGACATCGCTAACAGAACCTATAAAATAAATCGGCTTTCCTTTTCTGTCGTGGATTAATGATGCATTTTCGAGCACATGGACAATACTGCCATCTTTGCGCAACCATTCTGCCTGGAAGCCAGACAGTTCGCCTTTCTCATTAAGCAATTTAAAAAATTCGTTCCTTTTGCCTTTGTCTAAATAACCTTCTTTATCTAAGTCCCTTGTTTTCAGATCATCCAAACTTGTATAGCCCAGCATTTTAATCAAAGCGGGGTTGGCAGATATTATGTTGCCATCCACTTCGGACTGGTAAAGCCCAACTGTTGAATTTTTGAAAATTGAATAGAAATTCTCACGGCTCTGCCTTAACTGTTCTTCGGTTTCTTTTTGTTCGGTCAGGTCAACACCAACGGATATCATGGTATTATCAGGCATTTTAAAATTAGCCCATAGTTGAATATGTTCATTACCATCTTTACCAACAGGACGAAACTCCCTGAATTTACCATCAGCTTTCTGCAATGATTTATATAACAAACTTCTTGTAGCTGCATCAGGATATATTTTTTCAAAGAAATTCTTCGTATTTCTAACTTCTTGAAAGCTGTAGCCCAGCCTTTTCTCGCACTCATGGTTCCACAGCAAGCAGTTTCCCTGTTCGTCAAAGCAGTCAATCATCACCGGGGCATGGTCAAAAAGCGTTTGAAACCTCTGTTCGCTTTGCCTTTGTTCCTTTTCTGCTGTTTTTCGCTGTGTAATATCTATGGTATGCCCGTAAATAACAAAGCCATTTTCGGTTTTTCGGCCCTTGCCTGATGAATGCACCCAGATCTCCTGTCCGTCAGCTCGTTTAAGTCTATAGTCAAACCCTTGTTTTTCACCAATATTCAAAAGTCCGTTTTGTATCTTTTCCTGCATATATGGCAAATATTCCGGCAAAACGTAGGACATATATTTATCCCAGTCGTTACCTATTGTGCCTTTGGGCAATCCCAGAAGCTCATTTGCATATTCAGAGATATAGGAATCACGGAAGGTAAAGTCATTGTTGTATGTAGCTCTCCACAGTACGGTAGGGATTTGCTGAAACATTTCATCAACCTGCATCTGCCAGGCTGTAATTTTCTCATAAAAATTTTGTACATCAGAGATATCAAAAAGAACCAGAACCACAGAGTTTGCCGTGCCCGTTGGTTCTAATAAGGGAAACATTGAACATTCTACGGGTATCCTGTTTCCATTGGCATGCACAAAAAACCGTTTTTGCTTCATGATTGGTTCTCCATCCAAAACCCGTTCAAAAAGCAAGTCCTCGGCAAGACAGCGGGAAATCCCGTTTTCGCAATAAATTTTCATCCCCCATGATCCGGGATCAAAATATGAATGCCCTTTTAAAAGGTTAACACCCAGAATACGTTCGGCTTCAGCGTTTTGGCTTAGGATGCGGGCTTTTGGCTTATTTGCATCCAAAACAAGAATCCCAAAAGGGAGCTGACCGGCAAAGGATTGAAAAAACTGATGCCCGGAAACGGACTGCTTCTTCGCTTCCGATAGTTCCTGCTCAAGTTGCTGAATCCTCTTTTTCAGATATTCTATATTTTCTTCCGGCATCTTAGTCTGATTATTTTGTCATTGTTTCTATGGCAGATCAATCCTGTTCGTTTTACTGTTGCAAATATGTTGCAATATACAAAATTTAAAGAACCTGCGACAGTCCCTCTGCGGAAGGAATATCAATAAAAAATGCAGTTCCTTCACCCGATACACTTTTAAAAGAAATTGTTCCTTTGTTTTGCTCCGTCAGCTCTTTGCAGAGAAGCAGGCCCAAACCGCTTCCATTCTCGTTATCCGTTCCTTTTTTAACAACTTTTTTATCGTATTTAAAAAGATCTTGCTGAACTGAATCCGGCATTCCAAGTCCGTTATCACTAACGGAGATACGAACAAACTTTCCGTTTTGAACTGCCTGCACGATGACAAGACCTTTTGCATAAGTAAATTTCAATGCATTTGACAGCAAATTGCGTAAAACCGTATTAATTGCCTGTCGGTCGGCATAAATCTCCAATGACGGGTCAATAAGTACTTTTATTTCTACCCGCTTATGCACAGCGGTGGCATGCAATAAATTAACCACATCATCCACAACTGTTCTCAAAGAAAAACGTTCGGGTTTATGTTCCATTCTCCCGGTTTGGGAACTTGCCCAAAGCAAAAGGTTCTCAAGCAAGCCCAATCCCTTTTTCGAAGTATCGTTTATAATTTTTATAAACTGCTCTTTTTCCTCCTGATTTACGTCATCATCAATCAACAACAAATTAGAAAAGCCGATTAAGGCATTAAAAGGCGTGCGTAAATCGTGGGCAATTATTGAGAAAAACTTATTTTTTTCTGCAATGCTTTTTTCCAGATTTTCCCTGGACTGCTTTAATTCGATATGTGTTTTGACCCTTTGGAGCAATTCTTTTGAGCTGAAAGGTTTTGTAACATAATCCACAGCACCATAATCAAAGCCTTTTACCAAATCTTCTGTTTCATTTTTTGCGGTAAGGAAAATCACAGGAATAGCTTTTGTTTCCGGACTTGCCTTCAACTCCCGGCAAGCCTGATATCCATCCATTACCGGCATATTGATATCCAAAAGGATCAAATCGGGCAGATCAGCTTTTGCGCTTTCAATCGCTTGCCGGCCATCCATGGCAAAGCTTACCTCATAATTTCTTGTATCCAGTATCTGACCAAGCACACGGAGGTTTTCAGGCACATCGTCAACAATCAGGATTTTTGCATCTCTCTCCATAACAAAGTATTATTTAGCATTGAACAAGCCGTCAAGCTTGTGTATAATGGCTTGTATATTTTTTATATTAAATGTTTTTACAGAATCTTTCAAATTATGTGCAAGGCTTCCCAATTCAGGCAAGTTGTGTTTTTTGGCAAAACTTTTCAAATCGTCGGCTATTTCATCAAGCAGGCGCATATTGGTACTTTTATGCAAAAAATCCAGCCTTTCGGCAAATAATGCCCGAAAATCACGCATGATTTCATCATTATTTCCCATTTGCAATAATTCGATTTGGAGTTTATCCTGTCCCATTTCTCTATTAGGAGTACTTGTGTTTGCCGAAAGCAGTTCATCGGCAAATTCCGTTTTTTCATGTTGCAGAAACCGGGCCAGCTCTTTAAGGAGTACTTTTCGACTTACCGGCTTCCGCAGAAAACCATCAACTGTTTCGCTGATTTCATCTTCCTGATGCTTAAATACAGAAGCTGTCAGGGCTATTACAGGAATATCGGTAGTTTCTTTGTTTTGCTTAATGCGCAGGGCTGCTTCCTGGCCATTCATCACAGGCATATGGATGTCCATTAAAATAAGATCGGGTTTAATCCTGTTGGCCTTATCCACACCAATCAAACCATTTTCAGCTTCAAATATTTGAATATCATGGTTTTCCAAATAACCTCGTATCACTTTTCGGTTCGATTCAATATCCTCTATTACGAGTACTTTTGCTGACTTAAACCGAATACCCGACAAATTTGTTTCCATTTCAGAATCGTCGTGGCTGATTGCACTTACCTGAACGCGTTTTAGTTGCACACAAAACTTACTGCCTTCACCCTCAGCGCTGGTCAGGGAGATTTCGCCATTCATCATTTCAACCAGCCGCCGGGAAATTGTCAGCCCTAAACCTGTTCCTCCGTATTTACCCACACTTTGTCCTTCCTGTTGACGAAACGCTTCAAAAATCCGCTTTTGTTGGTTTTCAGGAATCCCGATACCTGTGTCGCTGATTACAAAATCAACATCAACAGTACTCAGGTCCAGCTCCTCTATGTGCTCTTTTGCTTTTACATCAATTGAAATACCCCCTTTTGAAGTAAATTTAAGCGCGTTACCAATGAGGTTGAACAAAACCTGCCGTAAACGCGTGGCATCTAAAATTAAACCCTTTGGCAAAGCCGGATCGATATCAACGCGGAAGAAAAGTCCTTTTTCTTTCACTTTCAGGCTGAAAACCTGCCTTACTTCTTCAATCAATTTGTATGGGTCTGTTGCCTCATTTAGAATTTCAATTCTGCCGGCCTCAATTTTGGACAGATCAAGAATATCATTAATGATGCGCAGCAATGATTTTCCACTGGAATTAATACCATTTACATAATCGAGCAGGTTTTCATCATCGGTTTTGCCTGCAAGAATTTCAGAATATCCCAGAATTGCGTTCATGGGAGTACGTATTTCGTGGCTCATATTTGCCAGGAACGCACTTTTAGCATGGTTGGCTTCTTCAGCGTTTTTACGGGCTTCGTCCAGTTCTTTTACCATACTGTCCAACCTTGCATTCGCAAAAGTTTTATCCCTGTTTTCTTTCTCAAGCACCTGCTGAATATTCAAAAACCTTAATCTCAAACGCCGCACGGCATACAAGACCAGGAGCACCATAATTAATCCCGACAGAAGGATTACCATGATAATGCGCCCAACATGCCGCAGCACGTCCTGCCTGAAAAGGTTTTGATCTGATAGAAAAATAAGGTGTCCCACATTTTTTCCGATATAATCCTGCACCGGAATGCATGCCATAAAATAGCCCGTTTTTTCAGCAAATACAATATTGGAGGCATTCTCAAAATCATTCAATAATTCTTCACTGATAAAAGAAGAAAGCTTTTCCCCGTTTTTGAATGTATGTGCTACAATAATTGATTCAAAAAGCTCTCCTTTAGCATATTTTTTAATTTCCTTCTCAAAGAACAATTTATTTACCTCTTCTTTTCCGGCTAAAACAAGGAACTCTAATGGCACTTCATCGTCTGTAATAAAGGGAATGATATCGAGTATTTCGAAGAAAACCTCAACACTCCCGATAAACTGCGATTGATCATTAAATATGGGAGCAATTGCCCGTATAGCAAAACCACCTCTTCCCAATTCGATACATTTCAATGGTTTATGCGTTTCGTTAACATAAACAAGCGATGCACGAAAATCACTCAGGCTATCACCTCCCGTGCCGTTCCATTCGCGCAAAAAGCTTACTGCATTTTTTTTGTGAAAATGCACTTTGAGCCGCTGTGACAAATTTGCATTAAGCATATAGGAATCGACCAAAGGTGTTACAACAGAACGCAGTTTTTCGCGACCTGCAGAATCTGTTGCCCTGTAAGCATATTGTACATCACCAACAGCTGTCAAACTTAGGGCTATTCCCATGGCCTGATCCTGAAGCCGCTCAATGATTTTCTCAACCAAAATGCTTTTTGAACGGAATGACCGCTGCGTATCTTTCTTATATTGGCTCATCCCATTGTCATAAACACTCCAACCAATCAGGATACCGGAAGCTACAATAAGGATTATCAGGAAAGCAGCTATACGATAAACCTGCTTCTGCGCATTGATATTTTCAAATGTTTCCATACCTCTATTTATAATATTTCAGGATATCGCCTTAACAAAATTTCGCATGCCCCTGTTCCTATGATCTAATAAGGCAAAATGCAAAACTTATCGTTCAAACATTTAAATTTTGTATCGTGAACAATTTCATGCCTAAGGCAAAAATAAACGTTCAACTCAACAAATCGATCTGTTTGTTCTGAAACCATGGCAATATAATAAAACTATCAGCACAAATTTCAGAATGACCGAATAAAGGGTTAAAAAGTATAGTTGCCAGTTTTTTGGGTAATGACAGGAATTTCGCGGGTAGTTATATTGTTCGAAATGGAATATCATACAAATATTTATCGATAAACTATTCGCGGGCATAGATAAGCAAGGCCAGTTTCCATATTCCGAAAGTGATTTTACAATATCTATTCACTGCTGTCCTGTTAAAAACTAAAAGTGTTCGTTGAAATAATTGAAATTTAATTAGTTGCAGTCATTTTTTAATTAAACGGATTTCAATTTGCACTTTTGCAATTCATATCGTTGAGGCCTTTTTGACTGAACTAAATTTCTAAATGACAAATGGAAAATTCATCCCCGAATTATTCCATGAACGAATCAGGGCTCCGGATGCTTGCTGAGAAAATGCCCATGCTTTATTGTTTTCCTTCTGCTCCTGCAATGCAGGACTGATATGATTATGCCAAAGCCCCACAAAATGGGCTGTAGATGGCGATAGATATTGACAAAACGCCCTTTGTAATTATTGCAAACCAAAGCTTTTGGCTGAAAATGGCCTGCTTTCCCTTCCCTTAAGGTATTTGGTAGAAAATATCGCGTAAATTGATTCCCCTATATAAATGTAAGCCGGTTTTTCCCGAATGGCTTGGGACAGGTCCCGAATAGTCGAAACAGGCTGTGAAGTTTTCCCTCATACGGCTTACCGATAGTGTTCTTCATTGAGCTTTTGCAAGGGTTTTCAAACGCGCATACTTTTCCAGGTCTAACAGCCCCTTGCCTTCGACAAAAGTGCTGTATGGCCGTTGGCGTAACTGCTTGTATGCATTGCGGCTTGATTATTGGAAGGAACGAAGCTTCAGCATCCTCCTCACAGAGTTATCTGTCCGGTTTTCTTCAGGGTGAACAGTCAATTGCCCTGACAGGATTTACACCTGCTGGATTAACACAACTTCGTGGCACACTAACGTTTGGCAGCTACAAGAAGTTGGCGATATCGGAGACGAAAACTGTCTGCCACCACCAAACTTGATACGAAGCACAAAGCTTCATCTAACCACTGAACCGCCAATTTCTTGTAGGTGCTGTTGTATGCAGTTTTTCTTTTAATCCGAAATTGTGTCGTGTCATTTTTTGATGATTTTTCCATTAGTTATCACTCCGTGTTTATTTTTCACTTCGTAAAAATAAATTCCATGAGCAAATTCTTCTGTGATGATAGAAATTGATTTTGTAAAATTTAATTCTAATATTTTGCTTGAAAATAAGTCATATATAGTAAATATCGCATTGTCGCAATTTGAACAACTCACAGTTATTTTATTAATAAAAGGATTCGGATAAATTATTAGTTCCCTATTATCATATTTCTCATTTATTCCAATAAATGGATTTATGTTACATGCAAAGTCTTTAACCGATAAAATAAAATGTCCAATGTTAGTTGCTTTTACTCTAATCCATCCATAGAGGGTGTCTGTAGGATAAGTTAGTCTGATTCCAATATAATGTTCACCTATATCATTCCAATCGTTAATTATTGGAGCTTGAGCTGCACCATAAGTTGTTGACCAAAGAAAAATACTACCTGAGAGGAAAAGTAGAGTATTTGAAATCGTATCTCCTAGCACAAGCGTGTCTGCAAGTTGTGCAATGTATTGCATGGGGCAACACCCATTAGAAGTATCAATATGCGAAGCTACTTGAGCGTAAGTTCCCAATGGAATTATTATACAGCCGCCAGCTCCCCCACCTAAACCACCACCACCATAGGTGCGAATCTCGTAATCTTCAATTCCATCATTGTCAACATCTAGCACCATGGTGTCACCAGGGTAAGGACTAATGTGCACATTTAAAGCTTCCAAAGTAGAGTCAGGAATAATATCGAAATAAGTATCCCCTCCAGATATGCTTCCTGCCAAAATAAATTGAGCTTCACATATACTAAATGTGAATTGAAGCAATAAAATAAATATAACAGATCGTTTGTTCATAAAGTTAAAATTGCATACAACGGTTCGTGTATGAAGCGTTGGGCATTTCGAAGCACTTTTCTGTCAAACCGCCACAATTTTCATTAAATGTAACGCCCTTGAATTTAGCACTATCCGCCCAATGATTTATACACTTTGTTGAACTAAACCTCCCTCCGGTCGGCAGCTTCACCTAAGATCTGATTCTTACGTATAAGGTTTTATTTATTAACCTTATAAAATTTAATCTTATGAAAAAAAGAACGATCCAGGATGAAGCATGCCTCAAAGTGAAAGGCTTTCGCCAAATGGCTGAGCAGTTTATGCAGCGCCTTGTAATCAACGGCCGCTCGCGTTCCACACACGAAAACTACCTTCGCCAGATAGCAAAGATGGCGATTTTTTGTGAAAAAAACCCGCTTGAAATGGAAATAGATGAGATAGAAGCATATCTCTACCATGTGGTGGACCGCGACACCGACAGCCAAAGCTCTTTCAAGCACTTGGTCTATGGCCTGCGAAAACTCTACAAACTCTTCGAAAAAGACGAGCTGCACATTAGTTTGCCCAGCATCAAACGGCCACAAAAACTGCCCGTAATCCTTTCCTGTGGCGAAGTGAGGCGATTGCTCAAAGCGCCCAAAGAACTGCGCAACAAAATTTTATTGGCCTTAATCTATGATACGGGCATGCGCATTAGCGAAGCAAGCAGCCTTTTGATACAAGATGTTGACCTGGAACGGCGACAGCTGTTTGTGCGCAAAACCAAAAGCAAACGGGAACGCTGTGTGCCCATTTCAAAACATATGGCAAGGGGCATTAAAAACTACCTGAAAATAGACCGCCCGAAATATTTCATGTTCGAACGCAGCAACCAGCACCGTGGGCTGCCCTTGAGCCACACACGTATCCGGGGCATCATGAAGGATGCTCTCGGTGTTGCCGGTATCAACAAAAAAGTCTGCATCCACTCTTTGCGCCACACTTATGCAACCCACCAACTCGAAGCCGGGCAGAACATCTACGGGCTGATGAAGCTTTTGGGACATGCCGATATCAAAAACACTGAAATGTACCTCCATCTGGCCCAGCTGCCCCAACTGGCATTTTTTGGCCTGCTCGATAAGCTGTACCCAAACAAAAAGATATGAAGGCCGATCTGGCCTTGGTTGCAAAAAACTTTACGCACATACTGGAACAGAAAAACAGGCTGAATTACCATCAATTGCGCTGCCTGCGCGCTTTGCAGGCTTGCCGCACAGAAAAAATGGGCGGACGGATTGAGCAATGCAGCTGCTGTGGGAAGCGCAAGGTTTTTTATAACAGCTGCCGCAACCGGAATTGCCCTAAATGTGGCGGACTGGAACGCGAAAAATGGCTTCTGGCTCGCGAGGCCGACCTTTTGCCGGTCAATTACCTGCACATGGTCTTTACCATACCCGATAAACTGAACAAGCTGTTTTTGAAGCACCAAAAGGACTGTTACAACATCCTGTTCCGTACTGTAAAGCGCGTAATGGACTGTTTTGCAGATAATCCGGATTTCCTGGGGGCACGCATTGGATATACTGCCGTGCTGCATACCTGGGGGCAGAACCTGCAGTACCACCCCCACCTGCATTTGGTGGTGCCTGCCGGGGGGATTACAGCCAATGACAAATGGCTCCCTTCAAAAGGGGACGGAGAATTTTTGTTCCCGGTAGAAGAAATGAGCAAAGTGTTCCGGGCCAAAATGGTGGCGGCACTGCGTCAATGGGCAAAGGATGAAGAAATACCGACCAGTAACCGTATGTTCAACAGCCTTTTTGAAAAACCCTGGACAGTTTATGCAAAACCTCCCTTTGCAGGGCCGAAACAGGTGCTTGCTTATCTGGGCCGATACACACACCGAACGGCAATATCCGATGAGCGCATTTTGCAGGTGGACAACAAAACCGTGGCTTTCCGCTGGAGGGATTACCGTGATGGCGACAAACAAAAAACAAGCATGCTGCCCGGGGAAGTGTTCCTGCAAAGGTTTTGCCTGCACATCCTTCCGCATGGATTTACCCGTATCCGCCACTATGGCTTTATGTCTTCGGCTGCAAAAGGAAAGGCTTTGCCTGCTCTGTATGAATATTTTAACCAGCCAAGGCCGCAAAAAAAGAAAATGGGCTGGGAAGAAATTGCAGAAACACGCATGAACATTGTTGTGGGATTTTGCACCAACTGTGGGGCAAGGATGCGCATTGTGGAAATCATCCCCGAATCATTCCATGAGCGTATCCGGGCTCCGGATGCTTGCTGAGAAAATGCCCATGCTTTATTGTTTTCCCTCTGCTCCTGCAATGCAGGACTGATATGGTTATGCCAAAAACCCACAAAATGGGCTGTGTATGGTATCATATCTTGACAAAACGTTCATTTGAATTATTGCAAACCAAAGCTTTTCGGCTGAAAATGGCCTGCTTTCCCTTCCCTTAAGGTATTTGGCAGAAAATACCGCAAAAATTGATTCCCCAATATATAGGTACACCGGTTTCGTTCAACACAAAGCACATATTCCGGCTAGGGCCGGAAAACGATGCTTAATTGTTGGCGGTTCGGTTTTTTATTATTAATAATCTAATATTGTTTTTTTGTTTTCAAAATCAAACGTTATTTTTTTAAATATCTCCATAAAATCTCTACCTAAAATAATTTGATGATTTGGGTGATGGGTGTCCATAACACCAACTTTTAATTCTATCCAATTTCCTTCCATTGAATCCACAGATAGTTTTATTTGAATTACTGGTTTTCTCTCGATATTTGAATTAATCCCACTTGTTGTTATAGTATCAATAATAATGCCATTTATTTTTTCTGCTAAATATACATCAACAAACGAATTATTTGAACCACTATCGATTAATCCAGTAAATATTTCTTGCTCATTATTACCAAAAGAAACCACTACAGGGACTGCTGGAAATTTCTTAAAGTTATCAGTAGGTAAATTACTTCCCATATAATCGAATGATTTTACAGCCATATTACCATATTTTAATGAAATTAAATTTCTCTCAAAATTACGATAATTTTCATATGTGTTGAATCTTTTGTCAACTCTAATGTTTTTATAAATTGGTTTATTATCTAATTTAGCACTTAGTTTCCTTTTAAACTGACCGCCAACGATGGTAATATGAAAAGTTGGCTTTGCAGTCACTTTCAACTTACCACAGCAGCTTGATAGCCAATTTTTTATATTACGTGTTATCGGCTGCCTTTTTAATCGAATTTTAACTTAAAAACATAAATACAATGGAAGAAAAATTAAACGAATTACTCGAAAAAGCAGAACTCAAACTTATCGAATATGATAGAGAAAGAGTTGAACTAAATCATAAAATTACATTTTTACGTGAGCATGGATTCAATAAAGAATTGGAATGGCTAAGGCATAGAAAGGATTCAATGATAGATATTTTTGAAGATTACAAAGATACTGTTAAACATATCCGTGAAATGCTTAATGCGTGGCAGTCTTAGGTTGCCGATAACTTCTGCATATAAGAACCCTCAGTTACCAATACATCGCCTTTGTCCGAAGCAGGTGTTTGCCTATCAGGCTTTATTTCAACAAAATATGTATGGGTGCATGCCGGTTTCATATGCTTTTTCTTCGTTTCTCAACAAATATAGAAATTCTTTTCTAATCTTCAACTAAATGACCAATAAATCTCCCGGACTTTTTATCCGCCCAAGGTCTTTGGTGCTTACATGCGTATAAATCTCTGTGGTTTTGCTGCTGTTATGACCGAGCAATTCCTGTATATAACGCAAATCCACACCCTGCTCCAACAAATGTGTGGCAAAAGAATGACGCAAAACATGCGGCCCTCCCTTTTTACTGACACCTGCTCGTATTTCATTGTTTGCTAATATCTTGCGTATGCTGGTATCGGTATATTTGTGCCCATATTGCCCCTCAAATAAATACCTTTCAGGTTTGTATTCCGCCACATATTCTTTGATGGTCCGGGCGGCATTATCTGATAAAATCGTGTATCGCTCTTTATATCCTTTCGATTTTTGCACAAAAACCAATTTTCGCTCAAAATCGATATCCGTTTTCTCCATGCGGATCAGCTCGCTGATCCTGATCCCTGACGAGTACATCAAAAGTAAGATAGCTTTGTGCTTAAGGTTACCGATACCTGTCAATAGTTTTTGCATATCTTCCTGACTGTGTACTTTGGGCAATACGCGCTCATTTTTCGGCCTGCTTATTTCATTGAGATGCACCCGTGCTCCTGCTATAACCTTATAATAGAGCTTTATGGCATTAATGGATTGATTTATGGTTGAGGCAGATAAGGCCCTTCTTTCTGTTAAACCTAAATGATAGCGGTCTATTTCTTTTTCGCTAAATTTGTGTATCTCCTGAAGGCTGTTCAACCGAAAGGAATTGATGTAGTGGAAAACCATATTATAATATATCTGTATCGTGTTTTCCGCATAATTATGGAGGCTCATATACTCAATAAATGCCATGGGCACTGATTTAAAATATTTGTCTTTAACATACTCCTGCTCCCATAGCTTTTGCCTGATATGTGAATCTTTGTTTTGAACAGTGGAAGACAGTTTAATAGTGTAATTATCTGTTAAACAGTTAAATATACTAATGAAACTTTTTCTCCCGTTTTCAAAATACCAGGTTTTTTCGCCTTTATGCCAACGGATAAAAGGATTTTGCATAAGATTAGAATAGATATCCTTCGGAAAATATGATTTAATGGCTAAAAACACCTTGCCTTCCAGTTCAACCGTACTGATCCTGATTGAAGGCAGGCAAGGCCTTTTTTTCAAAGAGTAGGTATCAAATGCCGTTCCTAATTTGGCTTCTTTGTTTTTCGGAGCCCGAACAGGCAGCTGATCAAGGTATCTGGCACTTACCCGGGCGATGTCTTCAAAAAGTTCTGTGAGCAAACCTACTGAATTAGCGTTCTCTTCAACATAGTACAAACTATGCTTTATATCAAACAATATCCAGTCGTTGGCTTTTATCCTATTCATAATCAGGTTATTATTCCAAAAGTATAGCTTGATGCACTTTTTTCCGTCCAATTCAATCCGGTTGAGAAACAGAATAGCTTTCCTGTTGGTATTCATAAGGCATATGTATTAAAAATGATGCCCAAAAATAGATGGAAACAAGGTCATAGCCGTTTTATTAAACGGTTATAACCGGATATAACCGTTTAATAAAACGGATAATTTTTTGTATCTTTGATCTAAAATACAGATAATCAATAAATACTGAAATTCATGAACAAAAAATGCCTTGCTTGTGGCGAAGCGCTTGTAGGCCGCACAGATAAGAAGTTTTGTGACGATCAGTGCCGCAATGCTTATAACAGTAAAATAAGGAGAGAAAACGAACAGAACATCTTACAGATCAATAAGATATTACGTTATAACCGCAAAATTTTGAAGCAATTCAATCCGGAAGGCAAAACCACGATACGAAGGGAATATCTTGAAAAACTGAATTTCGATTTTCGTTACCACACGCATACTTTCACTACCAAAGCCAATAATCTTTATAAATTTTGCTACGAATATGGCTATCTGGAATTAGAAGATGATAAAGTCCTTATTGTGAACCAACAACCCTATATGAGGCAATAAAAACAAGCCTGTTAATTTATAAGCCAAATATTTACCACATTTTCCGGCAATTCCCCACAAAACCCACATTGCCCCCACAGGGGTTTTCCCCCGCGCGTGTCCTCACGCGTGGCTTAGCGAGTCCGGCTAAGCAAACCCGTACATTTCGCAAGTCACAAAAGCAGCTTTCTTTCAACAGTTCTTGTTGCCTTGAAATTTTCATGCGCATTAAAATTGATTTTCATGCGCATGAAAATTATTTTTTATGCGCGTGAAAAAAGTTTTTTATGCGCATCAAAAATAATTTCTACGCCTGTAATCATCAATCTAAATACTTGAAGTAAATCCAGGAAGACCTTAGTAATTATTAATAGCATGCCGGATTATGGCATTTTTATAAGGCAAATATTTACCGGTTTTTTCGGTAATTCCCCTCAAAACCCGCATTGTCCCCACAGGGGTTTTCGCTATACCATCGCTATACCATCGCTATACCAAGTCGCTGCAAATACTTTGTGGGCATCCGGGTGCTGCGGGCTTGCTTCGGGCAGATATTCTGTAAATATACTTATTGAGGCAAATTAGACCTACTCATCGGATGACTTGGAGTCATCCGATGAGTGAGATTACGTTATTAAGGTCATCCGATGAGTAAGGTTAATTGGTTCTGCCCGAAATTTCGCGGACTCTTGAACCCTTGAAATACAATTTGCTTCCTTCATCAATAATTGGAGCAAATGACCCGGCTCCAACTTCCCTTAGTTCCAAACTTTGGGAAAGTTTGACTCCATTTGCCACTCCTCGGATGACTGTAACCGGCTGCTAACCACTCATCGGATGACTTGGAGTCATCCGATGAGTAAGTTTATGTTAAGGGATATTGCCTCCCGTTTGCTATTCGGCTCAAAATATTATCGAAGAGCTATACTCTGGAGCATGTTTTATGGAATTCCTGTATGTAAAAAAAAACAAAAAAAAGGAGCCCGAAGGCTCCTTTAAGGCGAATTTTCGCAATAAGTGTATAACTAACCCCAAAATTTACAAACCACGAAAAGATGATTCGCCTATTCTCCTATTTGAATATATAAGTCTGTGTTTACGGCAGTTGGTGGATCAACAATGATCTGGAACATACAGTCATTAAAATCGTCATCGCCGGTACCTACTTTCACATCTTCAATGGCCAGTACAATTGCATCACAGCTAACATCATAGAAAAGAAGTGTTTGCTGTGCCTGTGCAATATTCAGTATATCATTGGAATAATGTGTATAAGCTCCTTCCGACAATCCGCTTGGATAGGTACTGCTTTTGCCTGCCCAACCCCGTGCAACCAGGAAAGCGCCCACATTTGTGCCTGCAGGAAAAGTTCCAAGAAGTTTGATGGTAGTTCCGGCTGTTAAAGCTCCTCCTGCCCCCTGCTTGGATGAGTTTGGATAGATTAAGAGTTTGGTATCACGGATATCGTCAACCGTTTCAGGTGGAGAATCCGCGGGATAATGATATGTTCCCAGGGAGTTTTTCCAGCCGGCTCCTTCATCTATGAAAGTGACATAAACTGTGGCCGGTTCGAGCAATTCCAGTGTAGTATTTGGATTATCTAGATATTCGGGATGGAATGTAAAAACACTCTTAGACTCAGGAAGTGCTATAGCAAGGTCGCTCACTAGTGTTTCACAAAGATCATATGGATTGGGTTCAATACATTCGGGGATCCCATCATCATCATAATCACAAATAACTGTATAATCTCCCGGAGGGATACGCCTTAAAATTTGCAAACCTTCGCGTCCGTTAGCAATAAAGATCAGGTTTTCACCCACATCAATATAATTTGCCGATGCGCCGAAATTATGAGTTTCCAGAACCTCCAGTTCCTGTTGCCCTTCCACCATCGCACAAAGGTAAAGCCCATCGGAACCATTGGCCACATATACATAATCATCATCGAGGCAAACGCCATTGGTAACAGCAGCCTCGCCCATATTTTCAGGAGAAAGCGTATGCACCAGACTTCCATCGTTCAGGTCAAAAGCTTTTAGTCCGGCATAGCCCATAGCTACCCAGCAGATATTATTTTTCACATAAATGCCTGATTTTCCGGTGGCCGGTTGAATAGAGCCAATATCGTAAGTAGCCAGAAGTGAATGCGATTCGCCTACCTGGTAAACCAATAATTGGGCGTCGTCTCCGCTACGCAGCACCACATGTTTATCGCCAACATCATATCCGCTAACAGCAGCATATTTTGCATTTTCAAATTCATTGGTAAGCGTAGGTTCGAGTTGCATTGTTTCCTGATCAAATACAAAAACACCACCTTCGGTCCTGCCGGCTGTTGCATAAAGCCAATCAGCAGAACGAACCACGCCATTCACAGAATTTCCGGGAGGTGTTTTATAACGTGTCATCATTGTTCCGGGCAAGATAACGTTATCTGTCAAATCAAGGTCGAAAACAGCACCGCCAACACCATAGTCAGTTGCACCTATCCAAAGGCGGCGTTGCGCGCCGGTGGTCTCAAAATCCAGAAACATGGTGTTAAAATCAGCCCTGTGGTTTTGTGCTGTACTGAGAATTGTAGGAAACAACGGGTTTTCCACATTAAAAACATCGATATGCCCTTCATAGAGGTCTTCGCTGATCGGGCTGCTGTTGGGTTCATTGTAGTGATAGCTGACATAGGCAAATTCGCCATTAAACTTCACATGAGTTGCGCTGAGCACGCGATCGCCAACAACCGGCGATTCAACTTCGGCCACATGCATAAACAACGCTTCCGCGCCAACTACCCTGCTGTCTTTTTTCTTTTTTTGATAGCTTGTATCAAACAGGGGCTCATTGATATAATGAACACGCTTCTGGGTTTCAGAAAAGCCATCGGTATTCACAATCAATTCGACTTCATCGGTAGGGACAGGATCATTATTATCAGGATCATCTTTCTTGCAACCCCAAAAAACAAGAGCCGTACCTACCAATAGAACGGGAATAAAAAACCATAATTTTTTCATAATTCTACCTTTCTTTTTGCATCAAATATACAAAAATCTTCATATTAAATCCAGTGATAATGCATCAAATAAACCATCCGTTTGGTATGTGCTACATTATTTTGAGCAAATGTAAGTACAATATAGCAAATTGTTCCGGCTGCCGGCACTAAAATTCTGTTAAAATGTCCTGCAGGCTGAGAATTCCCTACTTTTGTCAGCCAAAAATCAGAATTATTATGGCACATTTTACAGCATCCGGAATAACAGGTCTGGCAGTTCATAAGGTTGGAAATAAATCCAATAGCGAGGGTTTGTTCATTGCGCAAAATTGCATCCGCCCCGATGAGGAAATAACCGAACTTTTGTCTGCATATTTTTTAAGCCCTTTTAAAACCGAAGAATATTTTAATTTATTTCATGAGAGCAATCTGGAACTGAATGAAATATACACCTATGCTTCTGCTATTTTTGAGGATCCGGAGCAGCTGCACGAACAATCTGTTCATATTGCACGCCACCTTTATGAAAGCAGCAATCATCCCAAAATCAAATCAGGCGAGCTTTATGTGGTGCATTTTCAGGATTGCATTCTTGATGGAGAAAGCCTGGATGCCATTGGGATTTTTAAATCGGAAAACAAAGACACATTCCTGAAAGTATTCCCGAAAGGCGACAATATGGAAATTATACAGGATAAAGGTATAAATATCAATAAATTAGACAAAGGTTGCTTGATATTTAATACCGAAAAAGAGCAGGGCTATGTGCTGATGGTCGTAGATCATTTAAACAAAAGCAGTGAAGCCCATTTCTGGATGGACGATTTTCTTCATGTGCGCCAGCGGCAGGACTCTTTCTACCAAACAGAAAATACGCTGAACCTTTGCCGCGATTTTGTACAGCAGGCATTGCCCGAAAAATTTGAAGTAAGCAAAGCCGATCAGGCAGATTTCCTGAATAAATCCGTTAAATTTTTTAAGGAAAACGAAAACTTTGATTTGCAGGATTTCAGTAAAAAAGTATTTGAACAATCGGAAGTGATCGAAAGTTTCAATGCTTATAAAGAAGAGCATGCCAATGAGCATGACATGGAAATTGACGACCAGTTTGAAATATCCAATTCAGCAGTAAAAAAGCAATCCCGCTTTTTCCGTTCGGTCATCAAGCTCGATAAAAACTTTCATATTTATGTGCACGGCAACAAAGATATGATGGAACAGGGGCGTGATGAGGGTGGCAAAAAATATTACAAGCTGTTTTATGATGAGGAGAGCTAAGGAAAAGAATCAAAGCTGAAAGCAGGCTTTAGCCGGATTATATTTTTTCAAGCCGACATTAAAACGGCAGTAATGATGCAGCTTTTGTATTTTTAAACCCGGAGATGCGGACACCAAAGAAAAACCTTAGGTGGCCCAGTCCGTAATTAACAACAAGTTCCTCACGGGCAAAGGAATAAGATTCGTTCACAGCGTAAAAGCCCCAAAAATATTTCCTGCTGCTGTATCCGATTGCCAGACGTGAGCTTACACTGGCAAAAGGCGTATATTGGACTTTTGCATGGTCGTCGGGGAACTTAAACCGTGTATGCCCAATGCCTAATCCGGGCTTCACCGAAATGGTAAAATAATAATTTTTAAAAATAACAAAGGTATGTATGTATCCTCCCTTAATCCCCAAATTAATAATATAGGCACTTCTGAAATTGTCTTCTGCCTTTAAAATTTCTTCACCTTTTACAGTTGGCAGTATCAGGGAGTCGGACTTAACAAAAATATTTTCAAGGAATCCGCCAAGCATCCAGCTACCTGCGCTTTTCTTTTGCCGTTCGTTATTAGTAAAAACAGCCCTGGATGAGAACTTACTATAATTAAAAAGATAAAAAAAACTTCCACCAAGAGTGATGACTTTATGCCCGGGCATTTGGGGAAAAATTTTTGGCAATGATCCATAATCCACAAAAGCAGAAGGGTTTTCCAGGTATAAACCTTTATAAAGCTGAAAATGCCCATCAAAAATAAATTTGCGCCCGTATAAATTCATTTGGCCGTCCATCCTGCGCGTCTTGCCATATATATCATCATCGTTATTGATAAACGGAAAGTTAAAACCAAAATTAATTCCCAGCCATTTGTAATTAAAACCAAAACCAACATTAAGATTCTGATTTGGAGACAATTTTGCTTCTTCGCTGAGGTAGGCCGTATTTAAACTAAAATTGAAATCCTTCACAATTCCATATAAGCGAAGCACTAGCCAATCGTCATAGCTTTCGATGTAAGTACTGTCAAAAGGCGATGGTTTTGAAATACTGATTCCCGACTCCTGCGCAAACAAATTTTGCATACAAAAAACGAGAATACTGGCAAATATGGACTTAACAGATAACTTCATGATCAATCTTTCAAACACCATTCTACAGTTTTCCTGTTTTTTTGTTTCAAATAATTATTGGCCCGGGAAAAATGCCGGCAACCAAAAAAGCCACGGTAGGCTGATAAAGGAGAAGGATGCACTGCTTTTAGGATCAGGTGCTTATTTTCATCAATAAGCTCAGCTTTTTGCTGGGCGGGATTTCCCCAAAGGAGAAACACAAGATTGCTACAGGAATCGCTGAGCATTTTAATGGTCGCATCAGTAAACAACTCCCAGCCTTTATTGCGGTGCGAGCCGGCTTTGGATTCCTCTACTGTAAGCACCGTATTTAAAAGCAATACACCTTCTTTTGCCCATTTTTCAAGATTTCCTGATTCCGGAATAGGGCAGCCCACATCAGGACTCAATTCTTTAAAAATATTGCGCAATGAGGGTGGAAATTTGACACCATCAGGCACAGAAAATGCCAGGCCATGCGCCTGCCCCGGCCCATGATAAGGGTCCTGACCCAGAAGCACTACTTTCGTATTTTCTATATTATTAAAGCGAAATGCACAAAATACATCAGAAACCGCTGGAAATATTTTAAGCTGATTTTTAAGGCACTCAATTTCAAACGAAAGAAGATTTAAAAAATACTCTTTTTCGCTTTCTTCCTCTAAAAATGCACGCCAATTGGTATCAATATTTTGAAAATACAGTTTTATTAAGTCTTTTGGTTGATAAGATTCTGTTAAATTGTTCATAACTGGTAGTTTTTTTAAGCAATTCCATCTTATTTTTGTAGCAATGATATTTATCCTAAAATTTGGGTGAAATTATGAAAAAAATAGCGATTATATTATTAGGGATCTTCATCACAGGAATGGTGTTGTCGGGATGTAAATCAAACGAGCGTTGCGCTGCCTACGATGAAGCAAAAAAATTCCAAAAGGAAAGCAGGCGTTAGTGACTTTGGAAAAAACAAAGCCGTTAGCTATCGAAAATTAATTAATTTTACAGCCATTAATTGATTTAAATGGCTGTAAAATCTATTAGAAACATTGATTTTTGCTACCGGAAATTATGTGGGCTTTTATTAGTCGGCTTAATGTTTTTTGCATGCAATAAGCCAGTAAAAGCTCAGAATATCCTCAGGGAAGACACTACAGCCATCACAGCCCGAAAACTCTACCAGCGTTCCTATGGCGCCATGTTGCATAGTGGAGGTTTTGGGATTCAATACCGAAGATTTTTCCGAAAAACCTATTACACACGTCTGGGCTGGGAAGTTATGGGGGCTGAGATGAAACCTGCCAAACAGCTTCGTGTTGTCAATCCCTATTACGGTGATTCCAAAAGCTTTGTTTATGGCAAGTTAAATACCGTACTTATAGCCCGCCTGGGTGTTGGTTATCAAAAAATAATTACGCGGAAACCTTATTTTGGAGGCGTTGAGCTCAGTGTTTATTATACAGGTGGTTTTTCATTAGGACTTGCCAAGCCCATTTATCTTTACATACTGAATTTCAATGATGACAATACGGATTACCAGCTAATAAGCGAAGCCTACGATCCGGAAAAGCATTTTGCAGACAATATTTATGGCCGTGCGCCTTTTCTCGATGGCATCGAACACACCAGTTTCCACCCCGGAGGCTATCTCCATCTTGGGCTCAACTTTGAATTTGCCAACCAAAAAGAAAAACCAAAATCAATAGAAGTTGGCGGAATACTGGACCTTTATCCGGTGGCTATCCCGCTTATGGCATATGAAGATCCAAATCACTACTTTTTAAGTATTTATATTGCTTTTTATTTTGGAAAACGGTTTTAGCACACATGATTTATAAACCCATTTATAAGGTACACATTTCGTATTTATTCTATGAGCAAAATAATTGAAATTTATTTGTCTGTCAGGCGAAACAGTTTTTCCGAAACGGGGAACATATGCGATTTGCGTTTTAAGCTGTCCTTTCCTGGCTCTAATGTATATTGTTGATATACAGACTCTGGTAGCTGACGGTGCTGAATTAGGCAAGGCTTACAGCCTTTGATATATTTTATAAAACGGGTTCTGCAGGTACTTTCATGGGCAATCATCATTTTTGAAAAGGGCCATTTTGAAATAATTTATTGCAATGAAATCGTGCTCCAACTGATTCCTCCCTCCTCATAGCTATCGGAGCAAAGCCTTAATCACTTCGCTTGGCTTTGTTCCAGTCTGAATATGTCCGAAATGCCACGCAAACTTATTTTCACGAAATTCCGTTTTGCACCATAAAACGCTCGCTTCTCCCTGTTTGAAAATATATTGAAGCCCCGAAAATTTATACGAAATCTACGCCCTGAAGGGACAGTATTTTTCAACCCCAGGCGTCGTTTGGGGCTTGATGTCAAATAGGTCACAGGCGCTTGAAAGGGCAATTTAAAGTCACAGGTTCTTCAACCGGGAAGCAAATCTTTTATGCAGGACTTCAAATGGCTTGTGCAACATCCAAACTCCTTTATGCAGGTCTTCAAACGGCTTGTGCAACATCCAAACTCTTTTATGCAGGACTTCAAATGGTTTATGCAGCACCCCAAATCTTTTATGCAGGACTTCAAACGGCTTGTGCAGCACCTGAACTCATTTATGCAGGACTTCAAATGGCTTGTGCAGCACCTGAACTCATTTATGGAGGACTTCAAACGGCTTGTGCAACAGATGAACCCTTTTATGCTTTAAATGCAAAGGAAGTTGCGGTATGCAAACAATGAATTCGCCATTTCAAAATCTAATTAGTGCTTGTCCATAATGTCTCCCGAAGCTTCGGGATTATTTCTTTTGCTGGAAACAGTCATCCCGTACAGACGGGACTCCTCGTTTCCAGCAAAAGAAATGCCTCGACCTCGAACATTCTGAATCAAGCACAGTACTTTATAGACGAACTCTAATTGACCGGGCTCACAATCATTTTATGATATTCAGTAGAAAGCCCCTGTCCTACTGCCCGATACAAATAAACTCCGGATTTCAATTTATTATTTGCTTCATCGCAGGCATTCCAGTAAACTTTGCTTTGGCCGGTAATCGGAACAGAACAGACTATCCTGCCGCAGAGATCAAAAATCTGGATATGGGATGCTTTGGAAGCAATTTTTGAACTGATATAAAAGCAGGTTTGATTTGAGAAAGGATTGGGCGCAGCATGGATTCCGGGATCGGTTCCTTTTTGAGGACCGTCCAACGCAGTCACCAGCCCATCCGATTTTATTTTTGCCAAACGCGGCGGATGACTGCCTTCCAGTGTCAGAAATGCCAGATTTCCGTCATTGCAGCGCACTATTCCGGCAGGAATTCCTTCGGGCTCGGGATGATAAACCCACAGGCTGTCGCCACGGGCATCAAGGTTTAAAATAAAATTCTGCACGCCGATAATCCCCGGGATTTCCATAGACCCAAATATGGCCGCTCCATCAGCTTCCGTCCTGCAAGCGCTTGCTGCCAGCACATAAACCAATCCTTCAGGATATTCCTTTTGCCAAACAATATTTCCCCTTAAATCCGTCTCTGCCAACACAATCTGCTCCGACGGGCTGGTATTGAACAAGATTTGCAAATTGCCTTGAGGGCTTTTCAGCATACCCACCGCTTTTTCATAAAATCCTGTTTCCAGCCTCTTCGACCACCATTTTTGCCCATCAGCATATGTTTTATACAAAAGCGTGCCTTCGTCTGTACTCATCAAAAAATAATAATCTTGCCCCGAATAAAGCAGAGCGGATACGCAAGCCAGCATATCCCCCTCAGTATGTTCACGAATCCACAGCAAATCGCCTGTTTTGCTCAGCTTTCCGATAAAAACCGAACAGGCCGGATCGCAATCGTTCACCACAAAAACAAAGGACCGGCTTTCCTCCTCCCAATACATCTGCACATTTCTCAGGTAACGGCTTTCGATTTCAATACGCTTTTCCCATTGCAGCTCATTATCTCCGCTGAATTTATAAAACAGCAAAACCTGATCGCCGGTCACAGCCAGCAAAGAGCCACTATCCGGCACAGCCAGAATTTGCGTATAGCGGATAGTTTCCGTGAACTTCAAATCATGGCGCCAAAACACATTTCCCATAGAATCGGCACGCAGCAATTCAACAACAGTGGTATCCTGCTCAAAACCATAACCGCACAAAATAAATTCATTATCAGGCGTATAAGCAAAATTATTAATAGAAGCATCCTTATAAAACTTTTGCCAGATTTCCTGAGCGGAAATATTCAGGCTTAAAATTGCCAATAAGAGCAGTATAAAGTTTTTCATTGCGTTTTGATGTTGGGTGACAGTATAATCTTAGCAAATGTACAAATTAACAAATACCAAAACGCCCTGATTGCAATAGATCAGGGCGGTTCGTTCATATTTAAAAATGTGATGCTAGAAATAAATTGTAGCACAAAGGCGGCTGGCGGTGTTAATGTTTATTCCGCCTGGATTACCATAGCGGTTGGAATCATCAGCCGATTTGACAAAATTCAATTGGGCTTCAACACCAACACTAAATTTGTCGGCCAGAAAATATTCCAAGCCCAGGAAAGCATTTGCACCAAAATCAATATAACTTTCATTTTCCTGTTTTACTCCCATATAGGTAGTTTCTGCCGGATCTGTCATAATTACCTGAGCCCCGATTCCTGTATAAGGGAGCAGGTTTACATTCATGCGCAAATAGTAACGCATAGCAGCACCAAAACCGATTTCAGTAGATGCATTCTCTACATACTTAAATGAAAATGCAGGAACCACTGCCACACTGCTCCCTGCAATTATCGGAAGTGCAATTCCGTATTGTCCTCCCTGAAAGCTGGCCATTAAACCAATTCCAGGTCTTTTTAAATCATTCTGTTGTTTGTTTGATTCCTGAGCAAAGGTAGTCTGGTGTAAAACGAAAACCAGACAAATCATCGAAATAAAAATACGTACATTCATTTTTTTTATTTTTGATAAACAAAATTATGGTTAATTACAACATTATCATAGAATAGGGTTCCATTCATCCGGCAGTAGAGTTTATAGAACCCATTGGGCAAATGTTCATTGGATATCGTAATAATATCTGAATCCGTTATAATAGAAAAAACAGGAGCTCCACCCGGCAGGACAGCTGATATATTCAAGTCGGCTTCCATCTGATGCATCAGGTTCGGATCAGAGACCGCCGGAACCAACCACACCTCTTTACTGATCGAGCTATCGGCTGAAGCCGGAACATTAAGAAAAACTTTAAAAAAGTCACTATTCGGGTTTGGGACCGCTCCAATTCCATAATTTTCAGGATACTCCCCTAATTGTGTATAAACATTGGGTTCGCCATACGCCCCCATTGGAGTTGCATCAGGGGCACGCGCAATATAACCGGTAACTACCGGATGCTCTAATCCCGGTAAACGTAACGAGTCTTCTTCCTCTTCTTGGCAGGATTGCACTAAAAGGAACGCCATAGAAAGCATTGCTAAAACAATTATTCTTTTTATCATAATTAAAGTTTTAAAATCGCATCAAATATATACAAAAATTAATAAACAAAATCTAAATTTTTAACACAAGTTTATAAATAAGTGATCATCAACACCAAGAGTAAACCTGATTTTATATCTTAAAAAAGCCCAAAAATCTAAAAATTTGTACCTTCGCTGCAAGTAATTAGGTTTAATATTATTCTGTAATCAACTACAAACCAAATAATTGTATGAAAATACTTTTCAAAAATATTAAAGAACTCGTTCAGGTCGAAGATCAGCCGGTTCAATGGGTAGCAGGAAAAGACATGGCGCGTGTAGCCACGATCAAAAATGCCTGGCTGCTGGTGGATGGCGAATTGATCTCTGATTTTGGCTCCATGAGCGAAATCGGGAAAGCGGAACAAATCCTTGATAATGAAGAAGAAGACGTCATGGAAATTGATGTTACAGGCCGCATGATCTTCCCTTCATTCTGCGATTCACATACGCACCTGGTATATGATGGCAGCCGCGAAATCGAGTATATCGACAAAATCAAAGGACTTTCCTACGAAGAAATCGCCAAAAGGGGTGGCGGCATTCTCAATTCTGCCAAACGGCTCCGCGCGGCTTCTGAAGAGGATTTGATTGAGCAAGCCTGGCAGCGCTTAGAGGAAATCAAATGGATGGGCACCGGAGCTGTGGAAATCAAAAGTGGCTATGGCCTGACCACAGAATCGGAGCTTAAAATGCTGCGCGTCATCAAAAAGCTCAAGGAAATCAGCCCTTTGACAATTAAAGCGACTTTCCTGGGCGCACACAGCATTCCGGAAGAATTCCGCAACAATCAGGGCGAATATGTTGATTTGGTCATCAATGAAATGATCCCTCAGGTTGCATCCGAAGAATTGGCCGATTATATTGATGTATTCTGCGACCGTGGATTTTTCACGGTAGAGGAAACTGAAAAAATCCTCATGGCCGGAATGAAATACGGTATGCGGCCAAAAATCCATGCCAACGAACTGGATTATTCGGGTGGCATTCAGGCTGGTGTAAAATACAATGCCCTTTCTGTCGATCATCTCGAATATACCGGTGATGAAGAAATTGAAGCCCTTTTGGGATCTGAAACCATGCCGACCATCCTGCCCGGTGCAGCCTTCTTCCTTGGAATGGAGTATGCTCCGGCACGCAAAATGATGGATGCCGGTTTGCCCGTTGCGCTGGCCAGCGATTATAATCCGGGCTCCTCCCCTTCCGGGAATATGCAGTTTATCCAGTCGATGGGATGCATCAAATACAAAATGCTGCCCGAAGAAGTGATCAATGCCACCACCATCAATACAGCTTATGCCATGGGTCTTGAGGAAGAGCTGGGAAGCATTGCACGTGGCAAAAAGGCAAATATTTTTGTAACAGCAGAAATCCCCACAATCGAATTTATGCCGTATGCTTATGGCAGTAATAAGGTGGAGATGGTGATGCTGAATGGCGAAATTCAATCCCAGGAATAATGTTTGTCCAGAATGCCCGCTAAGTTCGTTATGCTTGTTTTCGGTTGGAAAGAACTGTTTTAAAGAGGGCTTCTCGGCTTGGTTCGGCTACGCTCACCACGAGACGCTCGAAGACCTTAAAAAGCGCTTCATAAGAGGAAATGAGACCAAGCATGAGGAATCTGGAAGGAAACATCTGTTTAAAATGCCAATCAAACAACTTTATACGAAATTCCGTGTAAAATCAAATTTAAAAAACAACTGACTAAAACCATTATAAAATGAAACAACTTATCGAATGTGTTCCCAATTTCAGTGAAGGAAATGATATGGGAATCATCAATCAGATTACATCCGAAATTAAAAACTCGGAAGGTGTCCGCCTGCTGGATGTTGATCCGGGCAAAGCCACTAACCGCACAGTAGTTACTTTTGTGGGCACACCCGACGAAGTACTTGATGCTGCTGTAAAAGCCATTAAGAAAGCTTCAGAGCTCATTGATATGCGCAAGCATTCAGGCGCACACCCACGTTTTGGCGCAACCGATGTTTGCCCGCTGATTCCTGTGTCGAACATCACGATGGAAGAAACTGTGGAATATGCCCGCAAACTGGCCAAACGCATTGGCGAAGAACTGGGAATTCCGGTATTTTGCTATGAATTTGCTGCTTTTGAAGAAAAGCGCCGCAACCTGGCATCATGCCGTGCCGGCGAATACGAAGCAGTGGCAGAACGCATCGTTACCGAAGAATGGAAGCCTGATTTCGGCCCCAACGAATTTACCGAAGCCGTAGCCAAAAGCGGCGTTACTGCAGTAGGCGCCCGTAATTTCCTGGTGGCCTACAACATCAACCTCAACACCACATCTACCCGCCGTGCCAACTCAATTGCTTTTGACGTGCGTGAACGCGGAAGGGTAAAGCGCGAAGGCAATCCGATTACCGGTAAAATTATTAAAGATGAAAAAGGAAATCCTGTTTATACACCCGGTTCCCTAAAATCAGTAAAAGCGATTGGCTGGTTTATTGAAGAATTTGGCGTAGCGCAGATTTCCATGAACCTGACCGATATAGGTGTTACCAGCATACACGAAGCTTTTGACGAAGTAGAACGCAGGGCAACAGCGCGCGGAATCCGTGTTACCGGTTCTGAAATTGTGGGTGTGGTGCCGCTAAAAGCCATGCTCGATGCAGGAAAACACTACTTGCGCAAGCAGCAACGCTCAACCGGCGTTTCTGATAAAGAACTCATCAAAATTGCTGTGAAATCTTTAGGTCTTGATGAGCTTTATCCTTTTGAGCCCGAAAAGAAAATCATCGAATATCTGCTCGAAGGCCAGAATAAAAGCAAAAAGCTGATCGATATGAAGCTCACCGAATTTGTTCATGAAACAGCTTCGGAATCACCGGCACCGGGCGGCGGATCCATTTCTGCTTATATGGGCAGCATGGGCGCAGCACTGAACACCATGGTAGCCAACCTGAGCTCGCACAAACGCGGCTGGGACGAACGTTGGGAAGAATTCAGCGATTGGGCCGAAAAAGGCAAATACTACCATGATGAGCTTTTGAAAATGGTAGATGAAGATACCAATGCTTTCAATAAAATCATGGATGCTTTCGGGCTGCCCAAAAAAAGCGAGGAAGAAAAAGCCATCCGTAAGCAAGCGATCCAGGATGCTACCAAATTTGCCATCGAAGTGCCATTCAAAGTGATGAAGCTTTGTTATGAGTCGATGGAAGTTTCCAAAGCTATGGCAGAAATTGGCAATCCAAATTCCGTTTCGGATGCAGGCGTGGGCGCACTGGCAGCACGCAGCGGCGTAAAAGGCGCTTACCTGAACGTAAAAATCAATGCCGAAGGTCTGGAAGATACCGCTTTTGTTGAGCAAGTCCTGAAAGAAGGCGCAGAAATCGAAGCCAAAGCAGAAGCTATGGAAGCCGAGATTCTCGCGATCGTAAATAAGGTTATTAGTAAGTAATCTTTTTGAAAAACAGAAAATAGCGTTGGGGCATGCCTTGACGCTATTTTTTTTATTGCCCGGAAGAATCAAATTTTGATAATCTGTTCATCGAAAGGAAAAGGTTCTTCTGCTACGATATTGATCCTTTCAAAATCAAGGTGGTATGGATTTATTAAATAATTAAAATCTCCTTTTGTAACAACAGAGGGCATTTTTAAAACAGCTGATTTCCGTTCAAAAATAAATTGATCACCAAATTTTCGGGTTTCTTCAGAGTGCGGGAAATCCCTCCAATTTTCAGGTAAAATGCATTCATCAATTTCCGCAATCCTGATATCGTCAGGGATTTCAATTGTAAGCATAACATAATCATCGGGCAGAGTAACCAGGCTAAAATGTACCGCGACCTCGGCCATAGCCAACGAACGGTTTGCTGCTGTGTATATCATTTCCACTCCAGGCGAATTCCAACGTGCCCCTTTTATTGCTGCTCCTTTTCCGGATAAAGGACGGGCGTATGGAGCACGGGATAATCGGAATACAAACATCTTAAATCAAAATTCCATGGTTAATGCGATGCAATTCGGCAAGCACTAACTCTTTTCCATATGAGTCCTTGAGCAGCTCTACGGGCTTCTGTTTTGCCAATGCAAAATTGGGGGTATTTAACCAAAGGCGCAACTTTTCAATTCCTCCAAAAACTTCCAGCCCAACATTTGTTACTTCAGCAATTTCAATAATCTTCTCCGAATGAATAGCCTTAAAGGAATGGCTTTTAGTGGATTTATACCGCTGCAGGGATTTCGTAGAAAGATCCAGAAAATTAGCCCAATCATTTTCTGTGAAGGGCGTATAACTTTGAATCAATTCAAAAAGAGAATATGGAATACCAGCTCTTATCGCAGCAATCATAATCATTTTGTCCGACAGAAACTCATTATAACCAATGCGCTTTTTCGTAATTTGCTTGATGCCCTTTTTGTTATCACCGTTTAGAAAACGGACTATTTCCCGGTCCAGCTTTATTTTAATATTTGATGCTTGGCTCATACGACAGTCTTTAGACATTTGTCCACAAATATACGACTTTTTTCTTGCAACGGGAAAATAATTCCGCAATGACCAAATGAAGCAAAATCACAGCAAAGCGTCTTAAGGCCGGTTTGGTTTATTCACATAATTATCTCCTTCGACGGCCAAACGAAATTTGTATCTTTGCGCCTTCAAAAAAATAATGAAATATGTCAGATATCCGAGTTCGATTTGCTCCCAGCCCAACCGGCCCGCTCCATATGGGCGGCGTGCGCACAGCATTATATAACTTTCTTTTTGCCCGCAAACATGGCGGCAAGATGATCCTCCGCATCGAGGATACCGATCAAAACCGTTTTGTGGCAGGCGCCGAAGATTATATTGAACGCTCTTTTGAGTGGTGCGGTATTCAATTTGACGAAGGCGTGAAAGCCGGCGGTGATTTTGGCCCGTACAAACAATCGGAACGTTCTGCCATTTACCGCGAATATATTGGCGAACTGCTCGAAAAAGGCCATGCATACTATGCCTTTGATACGCCCGAAGAGCTGGATACACTGCGCAATGAACTTGAAGAAAAAAAGGAAACTTTTGTGTACGACACAAAGAGCCGCATGAGCCTCCGCAACAGCCTGAGCCTTCCTAAAGAAGAAACCGAAAAGCTGCTGCTCGACGGCACGCCTTATGTGATCCGTTTTAAAATCCCGGAAAATACGGAAGTAAGTTTTACTGATATTATCCGTGGCACGGTAAAAGTGCATTCATCCACATTAGACGATAAAGTGCTGTTTAAAACTGACGGGCTGCCCACATATCATTTAGCCAATATCGTGGACGACCACCTGATGCAGATTTCGCATGTAATCCGCGGTGAAGAATGGCTGCCCAGCGCGCCGCTGCACGTTTTGCTCTATGAAGCATTTAAGTGGGAAAAGCCGCAATTTGCGCACCTTCCTGTAATTCTCAAACCTGTCGGAAAAGGCAAACTCAGCAAGCGCGATGGCGATAAGATGGGTTTCCCGGTATTTCCATTGGAATGGAAAGATCCCAAAAGCGGGGAAACTTTTGCCGGCTACCGCGAAGACGGTTATCTGCCCGAAGCCTTCGTAAATATGCTTGCATTGCTGGGCTGGAACCCCGGAACAGAGCAGGAAGTATTCCCAATGGAAGAACTCATCCAGGCTTTTGAGCTGGAACGCGTTGTGAAATCAGGCGCAAAATTCAATCCGGATAAGGCCAAATGGTTCAACCAGCAATTTATCCGTTTGAAAAGCGATCAGGAACTGGCGCAGGCTTTCGATAAAATCCTGAAAGAAAAAAGCATAGAAGCACCTATCGGCCATACAGAAAAAATCGTTGCTTTGGTTAAGGAGCGCGTGGAGTTTATCCAGGATTTCTGGACACAGGCACATTTCTTCTATAAAGCACCGGAAGAATACGATGTCAAAGTGGTAAAGAAACGCTGGAAAGAAGATACCGGTGCACATATCACCGAAATGATTGAAAAAC
This sequence comes from Bacteroidales bacterium, assembly GCA_963662905.2. Taxonomy (GTDB): domain Bacteria; phylum Bacteroidota; class Bacteroidia; order Bacteroidales; family WRLA01. Next base: position 501,267 of record CAXXFD010000002.1, read on the forward strand.
TCAGTCAAGTCGATATCTGGCAGGCTGATAACATTAAAGATTGCATGAACGCTTTCATTCAGGAAAAAGAACTCAACATGGGACAAATGATGAACGCCATCCGCTTATCATTGGTAGGCAGCAGCATGGGACCCGATCTGGCATTGATTGCTGAATTAATCGGCAAGGACGAATGTCTGGCCCGTTTGGCAAAAGCCGTAGAACGCATTAAAAAATAGTTATGGGAATCATTTCAATAAAAGGCATGGAGTTTTTTGCGCATCACGGATGTTTTGCAGAAGAACGCACCGTAGGCACGCGTTTCAGTGTTGACCTGAGCATGGAATATGATACCGCCAGAGCCGAAGAAAGTGACAATTTGCACGATACAATTGATTACCAATCGGTTTATGGCATTGTGAAAGATGAAATGGCCGTTTCTTCCAATTTACTGGAACATGTGGGGCGCAGGATCATCAAATCCATTGAAGCAAAATTCGAAGGCATTGGATTGATCGAACTGGAAATCAACAAACTGAATCCGCCCTTAGGGGGAAAGATGGAGAGCGTCAGTGTTTATTTGAACAACGATTGTTCGCAATGAGTCAGGAAAACAAAAACCAGGCATGGCAGGAAGTTCCGCAAGAGCTTTCGACCTGTCCGAAGTGCGGCAGTAAATTCCACTGCTCCACTTCGGGCAAATGCTGGTGCGTTGAGCTGTATGTGCCTCCGGAAAAAATGGAAAAAATACGCCGGGAATTTGATAGTTGCCTCTGCCCCAATTGCCTGAAAGAGTATAGCGAATAAAATTTTCTTAGTCCCTACTTCCACGGGCTTCTGTTAAACAGCAGGAAACCAAAGCGAAAAACCATGCTAAAGGATTCGGTTTCGTGATCGTAATAATTCAGGTTGATACTCGCAGGCCCCAAAAAAGTGTGATATACCAGGCTCGTACTGGCAAGATATGAGCGGTATTGCCATTTTGCACCGTATTCGGCCTGCAAGTCTGCATTTTGAACAATCTGTTGGTATGGCTGAAAAACATATCCTTCCAAACGGAAATCCAATTTCTTCATTAACGGATAAATAAGTTTAAGCCCACCGGCAACAAAATTATGTGCACGGTAAGCAGGCAGGAAAAGGCTTTGCATTTCAGGTATCGGTTCAAAAGCCGGGGCAGCGAGTATGGTGCTCGTATAATTCGCCCTCAGGGGATAATCTGAAACGCATATTTCGCCGTAAAATCCAAGCTTAAGCTTTCCAATGTGCTCAAAATAATTATCATAAATTGCTCTGGCCAAAACTACATGATGTGTTTTTTCAAGTTCATTACCGCCGCGCAAGTTTCCTGTTGATCCGGCCTGCATCCGCTCCTCGCCCACAATATAAGCGCCCAGTACCCTGAAACGGACACCGCTACTGGCATACTGCTTTCGGTTTAATGAATTGATATCCAGCTCCATATATGGTGAAAAATAATCGAAATCTGTTTGATCTGCTGTATCTGTCCGGCTAAACTGATTGTTTTGATAATATTCATCGCTGTTCATGCCCACATCAAGCCCAAATTCCATTTTACCGCTTGCCCGCAACGGAAAAGAAATATTTACATTGAGATTGTTCATTTCCTGAAGCAAATAGGAAGGGTTTTCATCAAAGAAGAAGTAGGTTTTATTTTTAAAATAATCTTTATAGTTCATACAAAAAGACCCGGAAAGTGCCAAAGGGTTTTTGCCGGGAAAATCCAGGCGGAACCCACTAAAAAACGATTTATAAAACTGACCGAAATACCCATTGATTTTATACAAACTGGCGTGATGTCCTATTTTTCGGAATTTCAGTTCCATAAAACCTTCATTGGTGGTATTTGAGGCAATACTGCCGCCAAACTGGACTTCAAATGGGTGGGCTTCTTCAACGTCAAGTTCCAGTGTATAAGCCTGACGGTCATTCTTGTATTTCAATTGCGGAAAAATATATTGCACCTGATCATTTGCCAGCAGACGAAAATATGCTTCGCGGGCTTCCTCCAGGCTGATGCTGTCATTTTTTCGGATAAACTGCCGCCGGATGTAGTCCCTGCTCCGTTTTCGTACGCCTGTGATATGCACCGAATCAATTATAATAGGCGGGATTTGCTGCCGAAATGCTTCGCGTTTTTCCGCACGTTGATTTTGTGTTTCAAAACTGTTGATGGCCCGTATTATTTCCGGCATATTGCGCAGCGTTTCCCTGTAACCCGAATCAATAAAAGCTTTGGCGCGGCTAAAATCGATCACGTCAACATTGCCGGTTTGCGGTTCAATGAGAATACCGTTATTAAGAATAACCGTATAATTCGTTTTAGCCATCAGCATATTCTGAATTTGGGAAACGATGTTGTTTTTATCCGGATTGGAATAATTTCCGGCTACTTTGCTACCGATAATCAGCTCAGGCTGCCATGTTTTCAGTGCAATATCGGCAGGGAAATTATTGTACATACCCCCATCGAACAGCAGTTTTCCGTCGCGTTCAATGGGTTTGAAATAAAAAGGAAAAGTCATGGAAGCCCGCACGGCACTGCCCAAATCGCCCCTTTTTAAAACAATGGCCTGATTGGAATCAATATCAGCGGCGATGCAACGAAAAGGCAGAAAAAGATTATTAAAGTTATAATCTGCTGCAGCGGAAGGGCCGGCAAAAAATTCCATAAACTGAAATTCCATCAAATAAGGATTGATGATATTGGTGGGAAGAATGGGGTTTATAGATTTCCCGATCTCAAAATCGAGAGCCACCCAGGAAGCATTAGGTGATTCTTTTTTGAAATAATATGAATACTTATCGTCAATTTCCCCGTAGGCCCATTTCTGGAAATCAGGAGCTGTAACAATGGCTTCCATTTCTTCCGTGGTATATCCGGCGGCATACATCCCTCCGATGATAGCACCAATGGAAGTGCCGGCAACATAATCTACCGGAATATCATATTCTTCCAAAGCCCTGATAACACCAATATGAGCCGTGCCTTTTGCCCCACCACCGCTGAGAATCAATGCAGTTCTTTGCGCAAAAGACTGTGTACACAAAAAGACTGATAGAAAAATGAAAAATATCCGGGCAAAGCTTTTCAATTTTGATTGTATTATTGTTTCATTGCAAAAATACAAATACAAACAAACAAATCGGAACAAAAAAGGCCAAAGCGGTTTTTTTGTACGAACTGATTACAGACACCGGTTATAAATTACTGATAACGAACATAATGCTCCCATTTATCGATAACAGCTTTTAAATCATCAGGCAATTCCGAATCGAATTGCATTGCTTTCTTTGATTTGGGATGTACGAATCCAAGGGTGCGTGCATGCAGCGCCTGGCGTGGCAAAAGCTGGAAGCAATTCTGCACAAATTGTTTGTATCGTGTAAAGGTAGTTCCTTTTACGATCATGTCACCGCCATAGGTTGCATCACCAAACAATGGATGTTTAATATATTGGAAATGCGCCCTGATCTGGTGCGTACGACCTGTTTCCAAACGGCATTCCACTAATGTAACATAGCCAAATCTTTGCAAAACTTTATAATGCGATACGGCATGTTTTCCTTCACTTCCATCCGGGAAAACGTACATAATTTTTCGGTCTTTAGGGCTTCTGCCGATATGGCCTTCGATGCGACCCTCATCTTCTTCAAAATCGCCCCAGGCCAGAGCAATATACCGGCGGGTGATGCTGTGATCAAAAAACTGTTTGGCCATAAAAGCCTGAGCTTCTTCGTTTTTCGCTGCCATCAACAGACCGGAAGTATCTTTGTCAATACGGTGGAGCAAATAAGGAACCGTTGGATTTTCAGGGTTTTGCTGTTGGAAATGGTATAAAAGCGCGTTGAGCAAAGTGCCTGTAAAATTATTGTAGCCCGGATGTACCACCATGCCGGCTTCTTTGTTCACAATGATGATATCATCATCTTCATAAACAATTTCAATCGGGATATTTTCGGCAATAAGCTCCACCTCACGAGGCGGTGTGGGCAGGTTAATAACTACCTCATCCAGTGGATGAATTTTATAATTGGGCTTCACTGCTTTACCATTGACTTCGATCAGGCCGGCTTTTGCGGCATTCTGGATTTTATTGCGCGATGTATGTTCCAGCTTATTGAGCAGCCATTTATCGATGCGCAAAAGGCCTTGACCGGGATCGGCTTTAAAGCGGTAATGTTCGTAAAGTTCCTCGTCCTGTTCCTGATTATCCTGTTCGGGCTGTAAATTTTCTTTCATGCGCTATCGTGCTCCAATAATAAATTTAATTGTGTGGGTTTCTCCGTTGCTTTTGTTGCTGACACGCAGGATGTACATTCCGGACGACATATTACTGAGCGGGATTTCATCCACCCAGGAGGATTCATACATCAATTTGCCGAGGATATTATAAACCCTGATATTCAACTGTTCCAGTTTTTCCGGATCCGTTGTTTCGGGTGTTGCTGAAAATTTCAGGCTTTTCTGGTTCTCCGGCACCGGATTCGGCCATACAGTAAGATTATCGGGCAGCTTGTTCCCTTTGACAGGATATTCCTTTATTTGCCTGCCCATTACCGGGCGAATCATCAGGCAACCTTCAAATTGCGAGGTAAACCACTGATCTTCAATATTAAAATAGATATTCTCCTGAGCATTTCTGCTGCGGTCAAAACCAACATTCAGGTTGTCATCGGTCGTTTGGATCCAACCCACATAAAAGCTGTTGCTCACCGGTACGGGTTCGTCAAAATAGTAGCGGACAAATCGGTTCAGGCCGTCTTCAAATTCTGATTTTACTACTTGTTCCGTATTAATGATATTGCCGGGAATTCCGTTATTATCGCGCCAAACGGTCAGGTTAAAATACTGTTCATTTCCACCGTTCAATGTATTGTTGAAGAAGAAATCCACAGCACGTAAGGTGTCTTTGGTGTTGATGCGGAAACGATATGCCATGCGTGCTCCGGCCGGTGTGAGGCCATAACCCGCTTCTGCCGAGCCGTCATCATAAGCATAATAATTCGTCATTTTCTGAACGAAATCAACTGTATCGCCGAGGCGCAAACTGGGCGTAACATCACTGATGATGATATGGCGGACGGTAAATTCAGCTGAATCGGCCTGTCCGAAAGGATCCACGGGAAGGATAAACTCCACTGGCGGCTCTGCAAAAGGCTGATGGGTCACAAAACCGCTGTCCACATAAGGATAAACCGGGTAGTTACCGCCATCGTAACCGTACACAAATTCGCCATCACCGTCAAGCACTTTGTATTCGTAACTACCGAGATATACCGACGTATCGAGATTGGTGATGTAGTTGTGCACCGTATCCTGCATTTCGTTGGTCGGGTTGTTCGAGTACTGGTTATAAGGCATCGCCTGATAGTATTTCAGGAAACTTTGAGGCTTTTCACTAAAACCAATGAAAGGATAAATGCTGTCGCCGGCCGAGCGCCCTTTGTTCAGATAAACATAATCAATGTTCCAGTTATCGGCATTGCTTTGCCAACTGGGCAGAATATCATCGGCAATGCTGGCATAATTAAAAAAGCGGAATTGAAAATCTTTACGGTAATAAGTGGCACTGTCTTGAATCGGGATCAAAACCTGCTGGTTATAATCGCCAAGATATTTGTAGAAAGTATCGATGGGCATGCCGGCGCTGCTCCAGATACGGTTCCATTTTGCCGCAATGATAATAGGGTCGTATTCGATAATACTGTCGTGTTCAGGTATGATTTCCACGATATTACCTTCAATATCATAGATAGTATCGGCGGGCACTACAATGGTGTCGTTGGGTGTAAAAAGTGTATCTTCCGGTTCTGTAAGAAATTCCAAAACCAAAGAATCTTTAGCTTCCGGATTATTGCCCCGGCCTTGAGGCTGATAATAAAATGAAAAATACAATGAATCTTTTTTGCGCATCGGGCGGTTTTCCTCGCCAAAAACTGAATCCAGGCGAATAGGGCGCGAGGTGAGGTAGTCGGCAACAAAAGAATAAGGGCTGGCATTGGAATAAACTTTTCCGTATTGATTGATCGCATCTAAGGTAGCCACACCGATATTTGGCGGATACAACTGAAAATCGCGGTTTACGTAAGCAAAACTGTCCACCCAAAGGTTTTCCGAAGGATAGGGCTGTTTTTCGCGGAAGTCATCAAAAAAAGGAAGCGTCATGGCTTTCATTTCCGCTTTTGTGTTTTTCAATGACTTAGGACTCATGCTTTCTTTGACCAAAACCGGGTTTTGGTACAAATTGCTGAGAATTTCCTGCGCATTAAGGCTTGCGATAAATAAAACAGAGATAAGTATTATTGAGAATCTTTTCATGTGCTAACTTTTTGCTTTTACTAATCTAGAATTCAAGATCGGTAATACTGTCCAAATTTAACGAATCGCTGGTATAAGTAAGTATAAGTGAATCAAAATTCAGTTCGGTATCGGGGCATAATTTCAGGCTGATTTCTGTTCCGGGTTCAAAAGCGGCGTATTTATCAAAATCAGGATCCTGTGCATAAACACGGAGATATTGTCCTTCTTCATCCATTGTGGGCTCCAGTTTGCCCAAATTAAAACCACTGTTGTATATTGCCTGAACAGCCTGCATGCGGTTCAATCCAATGAGGAAAGGCAGCGGGTTTTGCGGGTTGTGCAATCCTTTGGAAGCCACCAGAGTGATGGACGAACCTTTTACCAATTCCGTGCCGGGCACAACAGTATCACCATGAAACAACTGATACTGAACCGCGTTGCGGTCAAACCCATTGACAAATTCCAGACGGTCAACATTGAGCCTGTTCATCTGCAATACTTCCACGGCCTGACGCACTGAAAGATCTTTCAAATCGGGCATAACAACCATTTCGGGGGTAGTGGCCACGATTGTAATATAGACTTTCCGGCGGGGCTTCACATCGCTCAAAGGCAAAGGATCCTGGCGCACGATGGTGCCGGCGGGCAGATAATCGTTATAAACCGAATCCATGATGTAATAACGCAAATTTGCTTCTTCGGCAAACTGCACCAGGCTGTCCATGTGTTTTCCTTCAAAATCAGGCAACTGCATGGCATCACTGTGCAGCGTAAAAGCTTTGAGCCACAATAAAGTCAGCACAAAAAACAAAACGGCTGCCAGCAGGCCAATGCCAAGATGTACGTATAAGCGGCGGTAATTTGAAAAATGCCCGCGTATATTCATGATTAATCCTTTGGTGAAAAAATAACTATTATTCACTGGAAATATTGCACTTCCGGCTGCAAAGATAGTTAGTTTTTGTCTATGAAGTCCGCTAACTTTCCCGTAGCTACAGTACTTGCCCAAAAAATGCTTACTTCATCAAGCTCAGCAAAGGCATTTACACATTAAACTCTGCTTTTTGGGGCTGCACAAGCCTTATTATCGCTCTTCATTCTTCAGAAATGCTACTTTATAGACGGACTCTATTTATTTGCCTGCAGTGTGATCCTGTGTTTTATACCCAATTATAAGCATATTGATTAACAATGGTACACATGTGCATGTTACCAGAAAACATTTGATGGTTCTTGCATTTTTAAAATCGAATAAAAGCGCATTGACCATCATGAAAAAGCACTGTTAATATTTTTTTGAAATCAATTTTCCGAAGTATTCGCATTTCTGCCTAATTTGGTTCTCTGATTCGTTGGGGAAAAGCCCGGCGATAAAAACTTTACAGGCATGAAAAAGAAAAAAATAGCATTGGTTGCCGGTGGCGATTCCGGTGAATATCAAATATCAATAAACAGTGCGGCCTCGGTTGCGCAATCCATTGACCGAAACCTTTTTGAGGTTTTTCAGGTGCATATCAAAGGCTTTGACTGGCATTGCCAAATCGAAGGGAAAAACATCCCGATTGATAAAAACGATTTTAGCATCCGGCATGACGGGCAAAAGATCAAATTTGATTGCATTTTTAATATGGTGCACGGCACTCCGGGCGAAAACGGGCTGCTGACCGGATATTTTGAAATGCTTGGCATTGCACAAACTACGGGCAGCGCCGCAAACCTGGCATTGACTTTCAATAAACACTACTGCAAACAATTTTTATTGTCGTCGGGTATTGATATGGCCCCATCAGTCTTTTTGTTAAAAAATGATGCTTATGACCCAAAGGATATCGTTGATAAACTGGGACTTCCGCTTTTCGTAAAACCCAATAACGGCGGAAGCAGTGTGGGCATGAGCAAAGTTACTCATGAAGCAGAGCTGGCCGGCGCCATTGAAACTGCTTTTAAAGAAGACAATCAGGTTTTGGTAGAGCGCTTTATTTCCGGAAGGGAACTCTCCTGTGGGGTTTTTCGGCGAAACAATGAAGTTATTGCACTGCCGGTAACAGAAATCATCAGCAAAAATGATTTTTTTGATTTTGAAGCCAAATATGACAAACGGCTGCATGAGGAAATTACTCCGGCACCGGTTCCTGCCGATGTTTTTGAAAAATGCCAGCAACTGAGCGCACACGTTTACCGTTTGCTCAACTGCGCAGGCGTGGTTCGTGTGGACTATATCTGGGACAATAACAAACTAAATTTCCTGGAAATCAATACCATTCCGGGGATGTCATCGGCGAGCATCGTTCCGCAACAAGCGCGGGCAGCAAATTATACCGATACAAGCTTTTATACTGAATTATTGCTCGAAGCAACAGGATCGTGAAAGCGGAAGGCTAATGCGCTGTTAAGAAAACACTGCTTAAACCAATGGGGATGGCTATACAGACATACTTTTTCTTATTCAGGATCAGCCCAATGAAATATGGCTGAATGATCAAAAAAAAAGTTTTTACGATTCAGGACAAAGGCTGGATGGTTCTACAAGGAATTTTTATTATAACCACAAATAAAAAACGACCCACAAAAGCAGGTCGTTTTTTGATACATGAGAGTCAGAGAATTAATCGTTTTTAAAAAGCGGATCCAATCCAATTGTTCCTTTAAGGTCTTTGAGATATTGCGCTGAACTGGCATAAGCATGCATTCCGCGGGCAATTTGCAGGCGTCCTTCAATATCCATTTGCTGCATCAGTTCCTGATTGGCGGCTTTGGCAGCAAATTTCCCGAGATAGGTAATCTGCTTCTGATGGAAAGCAATATCCTGCTCCTGCTTCAATTTGAGGCGCTCTTTATACCATTTGCTTTCAAGCACATAATCGCGCTCAAAATAACGGCGGAGTTCCGGATCGCTGATTTCCTTACCTTCATAATGGCCATAAGCCATGATGTGCAAGAGGATTTTCAATGGCGGAATGGCGCTTTCAATACTACCATCTTCGAAATAATTCAAAGCCACTTTTTGCTGAGCTTCCGCGATATTGTTGATGCCGTCCACGAAATCTTCCATCGACTGTGTTTCCGGTTTCAGCATGCGCTCATTGAAGACCGCCAGCGGTTCGTCGAACACACGGTTGAGGCAGCGGAAGGCAAACTTTTTGGTAATACGGTATCCCAAACGACTGGCCAGCACTTTCTTGCCTTCGTATTCAAAATCTTCCAGACGTTCCAGGCATCCATCTTCGATCAGGTCTTTCGGATCGCGGTCCTTTTTATCGAGTCGCGCCCAAATTTCCGGCACCAAAATACTGATATCGTGATCGAAACGGTTATCAGAACCGATATATCCGGCAGCCGAACTGTATCCGTCATATCCAGTCAGAATGTAAGAAAGCAGCGCATTGTTCAGGTCGGTGGTGGGCACCAGCATATTGAAAGGCCCTTTGGTAAGCGCACCTTCTGTTCCGGCACCTGTTGTGGAAGGCGATTTTCCGGTGAGGCTGCAGATGAAATCCATAAACAGCTCAGGAAGTTCCTGATAATGAATCGGGTTATAAACACTCAGGGGACGAATTCCTGCTTTACGGTCGGCAGGATTATTGCGACGACCGGGCAGTACGGCATTTACCGGATTATATACGGCTTCTCCTGCCGGGATGCGGCGTGCCAAACGGATTCCGGTTTCAGCAACCCAGGTATCTTCGCGTTCTTCTTTGTAAATGTTTTTCTGGAGATAACGAGGGTTTTTGGTGGGCTTTCCGTCCACAATACGCGGATGCGATGGCGTAACAAAATAACCGTCGCGGTTTTGCTCCACAACACTGTTGATCAGCTCGCGCACAGGCTCTGTATATTTTTCAAAATTTATCGCATCTTCCTGAAGCTCAATGGCATCTTCTTTGCTCAATGGCTCATAATTAGTCAGGAACGTATTTTTCTGCACCATATCGCTCTCGGCATCCACATCATAACCACGGTAAATGGCTTCATCAGGACGCTGGAAAAGATAACTTTCGCAGTTTTCCACAATTTTCACGCTCTTGTTTGCGTAATCCGGGTTCAGTCCCTTCAAACGCGAAGCCGGAACAGTAATACTTGCCGAAATATCATCTTCCATCTGGATTTTATGCGCCGGCAAAATATCCGAACGCAGTTTGTGCATCAGCCAGTCGCCTTCCGGACTGAAACCAATACGCACATAAGATGCCGTAACGCGCTCATTTTTATACAGTAAGGTATTCCCATTCCTGCCGTTGATCACCTCAACCGACATATCCTTTTTCCAGTCGTAGCCCATTTCTTCACCGCCTTTGTACAATCGCTTGATGTAGAGCACGAGCGTACGGATATGAGAAGGAATATTTTCAACAAATTCGTTATATTCATCGCTGTACTGATCGCTCGGCGTCAGTAGTTTAACTGCAGAACCAAGGGTACGTTTCGGGCTCAGGAACGGCCGTGAAGGATCGGCATCCGGACGGATATTCTTCCATCGTTCCGAATAATCGCGACGGATGATTTCGTCGGCCATTTTAAAGTCTTCGCCCAGGTCTTTGATCTGGAAAGTTCCGTATTTAATGGCGTTTTCCATCGACTTGGAAATCTCGGACTTTCCACCACCGGAAACCGTGCAGGGTTTGTGGCAAAACACGCCCTCGGCATGGGTATGCACAATGCGCCAGAGCGCCACTTCGGGATGTTTGATCAACTTAAATTTATGTCCCGAAGGATGGATATAGGTTTTACTGGGATGCAGCTTGATGGAGTGCCGCTCGCCTTTTCCGTAAGCCCAGCTTACACTGGCCGTATCGATATCGAGGTCGGCATTTTCCGGAATATAAATTACATCCGGGTATTTTTTGTCCACCGCATAATTTTCCGGCTTGATGTCCACTTGATTTTCAATCAGCTTCATGGCCTCTTTGAAAGTATATTTCTGATCGAGCTTGGCAGAAAATACATTGCCATATACTTTATCGACCATATTATTCCTCGGAAAAGCAATGGCACCTCCCGAGTGCTCTTCTTCGGCCAGTCCCAGCAGGTTTGCCGAATAGCTCAGCTGTGTTTTGATTTCCTTTTTTGAATATCCAAAATAATTATCCGCTATCAGGGTAATGACCACGCCTTTTTCATCGCGGCAAGTAATCTTAAATGCTGAGCCGTCATTATAAAGTTCGTCGGCATTTTTCCAGTACATTCCGTCGCGGCGCTGGCGTGGGCTTGCATCATCGTAATGTGGCAGGCCGATATCTTTTTTGCGCAGTTCGAGCAATTGTGGCGCCAGGATGATGCAGCCGGTATGACCGGTCCAGTGTTCCACATCCAATGCAGCATCGTTTTGCGCCAGAGTTGGATCACCGGCATTTCCAAAAACATTTTCCACAAAATCGAGATTGCTTACTAAGCTGCCCGGCACAAAAAAGCGGATTTCCATGGATTTCCTTTTGCTGATACCGCTAACTTCCGGGCTTACCGTTGGGCGCATCAGCAAGCTCACCATCACATGTGCTTTATTTTCCTGATTGGCGGTAAAAGGCAGTTTTTTCAGCTCATTCGATGGGTTGATTGCAGCATGCAGCAAATGGGCAAATGTAGTTTTGGGCACTTCTTTTTTATCGGGAGGCACGGGCAAGCCACCACGAACAATATGGAAAGTCCCTTTGGTGGTGCGGCGGTCGTGCACCGGATTATTCAGGATGCCCTGCTTTACACGGTATGTGCTCACATAATCATTGGTAAAGGAGTCGCTGTCGGGCGGAAGGCTCAGTTCGCGGGCCAGTCCGGCGCTGCTCAGTACAAAAGTCTGGGCGGGCAATTGCAGCGATTTTTCAAATTCTATATCGCTCAGATAATCATTGATAAAATGTTGGATACGGTCGTCTGCCGGGCATAAATGGTCAGACAAAAGGCGGGATTTTTCCCTGAAGCTGCTGATCAGGTCGCTGGTCAGGCTCAGGAAACGCTCGTTCGAAAACTTTGTTTTGGCGTCATGTTCATCACTAAAATAATCCTGCCCCATGGCGGCCAGCTGAAGGTTAATGTATTGGATCATGTCCTTACGGTCCTTCTTGCTTGGCTTTAGGTTTTGGGCTGTTCCTCTTCTCATAATTCTCTCTCTCACAGTCAATTTAAACAATTTATATTAGGCCATCAAAGAACGTTTGCGCAGAAAATCACATTTCATTGCGCGATACTAACGCAATATTGTACTTTTTATGATAGACCTACTTTTAGGAAAAGCATATTTATTGAAAAATTAACAAATAAAATCAGAGGCTTTTATACTAATTTTTTTATATTTGTTTGTTAAACAAAGACTTTACCTACCAGCATTATGCCAAAAGAATCAAACCAAAACGAGAACAAGAAGAAAGGAACACCGTACAGCATTAAATCATCAATTCTGGACTTTCCGGTGGTTGGGATTGGGGCATCTGCGGGTGGGCTGGAAGCCATTCAGGAATTTTTCCGTGAGCTGCCCCAAAAGCCCGGCGCCAGTTTTGTTGTGGTTCAGCATTTATCGCCTGACTATAAAAGTTTTATGAGCGAGCTGCTGGCGCGGCACACAAAAATTGCCATTAAAGTGGTTGAAGACGGGATGGAAATTGAGGAAAACCATATTTACCTCATTCCACCCAAAATGAACATGACTGTTTTTCACGGCAAATTATTTTTGAATGAAATCAGTGATGACCGCACGCTCAATTTACCTATTGATATTTTCCTGCGCTCTTTGGCCAAAGATCAGGAAAAAAATGCCATAGCCATTATTCTTTCCGGAACCGGCAGTGATGGAGCTTTGGGAATCCGTGCTATAAAGGAATACGGCGGCATGACGATGTCGCAAGATTATAAATCAGCGAAATTTGATGGTATGCCCCGTTCATCGGCAGCTACCGGAATGATTGATTTTGTGCTGCCCCCAAAACAACTGGCAGCGGAGCTCATGGAGTTCTTTAAGCATCCCTTCGTAAAGAAAACAAAACAAATTGAAGACCTGATCAACAGCAGTCAAAATCAACTCTCGAAAGTAATTGCAATTTTGCGCGATGAAAAAGGCGTCGATTTTACGCTTTACAAGGAAAACACCATCATAAGGCGCTTAGAAAAACGCATCAGCATCAACCGATTTACTAAAATTGAAGAATATGTAAAATTTCTGGCACGCAACAAAAGGGAAGTAGATATCCTTTTTAATGAATTGCTCATTGGCGTTACGCGTTTCTTCCGCGATGAAGAAAGCTTTAACGTTTTAAGAAACAAAATCATTCCGGAAATTATAGAAAAGCTTAACACAGAGGAGGAAATCAGGATTTGGACACCCGGCTGTTCTACAGGAGAAGAAGCCTATTCCATTGCTATTCTTTTTGCCGAATACCTTTCGGAAAATAACATTAAAAAAGAGGTGAAACTATTTGCAACTGATCTGGATACGCAGTCTTTGGAATATGCCGGTACAGGATATTATCCGGGAAACATTATTTCTGATGTAAGCCCGGAGCGTTTAAGCAGATATTTTATAAAAAAGGAAGATGGTTATCAGGTAAATGAAACGATCCGCAGTATGATTATTTTTGCCCGCCATAATCTTCTGGAAGATCCTCCATTTTCAAAAATTGACCTGATCAGCTGTCGAAATCTACTGATTTACCTCAATGGCGACACGCAGCAGAAAGTCATCAGCATGTTCCATGTCAGCCTGAAAAGCAAGTCTTATTTATTCCTGGGTAATAGCGAATCATTGGGCAAAATGGCCGAAGGATATGAAATCATAGATTCGAAAAGCAAAATATTCCGGAAAGGCGACAAATACAGGCCGGGATACATACATAATTACAATATTTCCAATGGTGTACACAAAAACGCAGGAGACCTGAAAAGCATCAGTTCCTATGTTAAAAACATTAAACCCAAGAGTTTCATGCAATCGGGCATTATTGATGCCATCCTGAGCGATTATTTGCCGCCTTCTGTCATTATTGATGAATATTACGATATTTTGCACAGCATTCATAATGTCGGGAAATACGTAAGCCTTCCCGTGGGACAGGTCTCGCTCAACCTTTTAAAAATGCTGCCCCGCGAGCAATCGGTTATTGTCAGCAGCCTCATCCGAAGATCGGAGAAAAACCCTTCGGGCATTACCATTGATAATATCAACTTTTCCGGAGATAATGATATGCAGTTGTCGATCAGCTGCAAAAAACTAAATGATGAGCTAAATCATACAGCTTATTACCTGATTTCCTTCATCGAAAAGAAAAAGGAAAAGAAACTGCAGCAAGTCGAAAAAATTGAGCGCCTCGATTTAAACAGCCAATACCGTGAACGCATCATAGAGCTCGAGAAAGAGCTTCAATATAAAAGTGAAAACCTTCAGGCGACTGTGGAAGAGCTTGAAACTTCCAACGAGGAACTGCAATCATCAAATGAAGAACTGATTGCTTCCAATGAAGAGCTGCAAAGCACCAATGAGGAACTGCAATCGGTAAACGAGGAATTATATACCGTCAATTCGGAGCATATCCGTAAAATTGAAGAACTGACCGAGCTGAATGCCGATTTCGACAACCTGCTGAAAAACACACAAGTAGGCAATCTTTATCTTGATCGTCATTTGAATATCAGGAAAATAAATAATGTCGCCAGCCATCTAACCAATATTCTCACATCGGATATCGGGCGTCCGATTGAACATCTTTCAGTAAACAATCTTTATCCGGATTTTCTGAACAATATTGAAAAGGTATCCACTGATCTGCAGCCCATTGAGCGTGAAATCAAGGAAAAATTCGGCCAATGGTACCTGATGCGCATCCTGCCCTACCGTACTGCGGAAAATGCCATCGACGGAATCATCATCACTTTTGTGGATATCACCCGCCTGAAAAGCTCACAGGAAAGGGTAACTGAACTCAGTCAGCGCCTGAAAAAATCCCTTGACCTGGGCGAAATGTCCTGGTGGGAATGGAATGTAAAATCAAATGAAGTATTTACAGGCAATGCCAAATACGAAATGCTGGGATATGATAAAGAAGATATACCGCCCGGTTTTGAAGGCTGGACAAGTTTGCTGCACCCGGATGATTATGAAGGATGCATGCAGGCCATGCGCGATCATATGGAGGGAAAAGCCGATACCTATTTTTCAGAATACAGAATCCGGCATAAAGATGGCCATTATTTATGGTATCGTGATAAAGGAGGGATCGCCAGTCGTGATGAAAACGGGAAACCATCCATCCTGATGGGGATTGTCATGAACATCACCAAAGAAAAGAGCCTGGCAGAAACCCATAAAACCGAAATTGACCTGGCATCGAATCAATTAAAACAGGAAATAGAAAAATATAATTTATTATACAAATCCATGACACAGGGCGTGGTTTTTCAAAATGCAGAAGGCTTTGTAACCGATGCCAATCCTGCTGCAGAAAACATTTTGGGGCTGAGCCTTGCAGATATGCAAAACCGCAATTCGGAAAATCCTGAATGGAAAAGCCTGAAAACAGACGGTTCGGAATATCCCGGAGAGGAACATCCATCGATGCTGGCATTGAAAAACAAAAAAATATACAAAAATAAGGTGATGGGCGTATATAATCCTTCGCGTAAAACCCATGTCTGGATTAATATTACAGCCATTCCATTATTTCAGGAAGGAGAACGAAACCCATGGCAGGTGTACACTATTTTTGATGAAGTGGACGCGCCCTAAAATTCAGCAAAAGACAGTAAAGCAGTATGGACTTAAGAGAAAAAGCGAAGAAACTATTAGAAAACGAAAAACCGGACAATTCTTCCCTGCTCAACAAAGACCTTGAGAAAGTGGTGGAAGAATTACGCATTTACCAGTTTGAATTGGAGCTACAAAACCAGGAATTGCGCGAAACGCAGCTAAAACTGGAAGAAAGCCACAAACGATATGAAGAGCTGTTCCATAAGGCACCATTGGGATACCTTACCCTGGATGAAGAATTTACGATCACCAACATCAACCAGACCGGCCAGCACATGCTCGGAATGGAGAAAAGCCTTAAGGGAAGCAAGTTTTTTTCTTTAGTCCATCCCGATTTTCAGGATCAGTTTTATTTATGCTTTAAGGGTGTTTTAAAGAGCGGGAAAGAAATAAAAAGGGACATCAGGCTCCAAAAAGGGCACAATCAATGGTTTTATGCCCGCTTAAGCTGCAAACACTATTTGGATGAAAAACAGAAACCCAATATCCGGATGACCCTGGATGATGTCAGTTTGGAAAAGAAACTTGAAGCAAAGATCGTCCGCGAAAAAGAAAAACTCAAAGAAAGCGAAAGCAGGTTCCGACAGATTGTGGAGCGCTCCAGTGATGTATTTTATTATCAAAACATGCAGTCCGCACAATTTGAGTACGTTAGTCCGAATATTAGCCATCTTTTGGGCATAAGCGATCAGGAGTTCCTTCACCTAAATCTGGCCGAGCAAAAATCCAAAGTGCATCCCGAAGACCTGCCGATTGTTGTTTCGTTCCGTGATGACCTGATCAAAGCCGATGAAGAAGGCAAGGCCAATCTGGAAAGGAAATTCCGTCTGAAACATAAAGACGGACATTATGTGTGGCTGCATGGAAATTATGCACTGCTGCGCGATGAAAACGGAAAGCCGGTTTCTGTTGTGGGCAGTTTGCACGATATCAGCGAGTTAACAAACAACGCCATCGAACTGAAGGCAGCCAAGGAAAAAGCCGAAGAAAACGACCGCCTGAAATCGGCCTTCCTGGCCAATATGAGCCACGAAATACGCACGCCTATGAACGGCATCATGGGCTTTGCGCAATTGCTCCGCGAGAAAGACAGAAGCGAGGAAGATCGCGAAAAATATCTTGCCATTATTGAGAAAAGCGGAAAACGCATGCTCAACCTCATCAACGACCTGATCAACATCTCCCGGATTGAAGCCGGCCAGATGACCGTTGAAAAAGACCGCTTTGAAATCAATGAGCTGATGGATGAGCTGTACCACTTTTTTAAGGCAGAAACGAATAAAAAAGCCATCCAATTCCAAATGCACAAAGGGCAGCCCAATAAAAATTTCATGCTCAATACAGACCGGGAAAAACTTTTTGCCGTGCTGACCAATTTGATAAAAAATGCCATTAAATATACAGAAAAAGGCAGCATAAGTTTTGGTTACGAAATCCGCGAAAAGCATTTGGAATTCTTCATTAAAGATACCGGCATAGGTATTTCCAAAAAGCATCAGGAAGTAGTTTTCGACCGCTTTACACGCGAGCATTACCGGGCCGATTCGCCTTATGAAGGCTCAGGACTGGGACTGGCCATCAGTGCGGCTTTTGTTAAAATGATGCAAGGCAAAATATGGTTTGAATCAAACAGCCAAACGGATTATCCGGATACAGAAAGTTTTACGCATTTTTATTTTCGTCTGCCCCATGAGAACGCATAATGAGGATTTGATTGTGGAATGGAACGTCAATCAACGATCGTAGCGAGGAGAAGCCCCATAAAAGTTAGCTGAATTGTACTATAAAGCCCCCTTGTCTCTTTTGTCTTTACCTAAGGCAACTCCTCCCCTTTCGAGGCATTGTAAACCATAAACCATTGCTCCAGGCTCATTTGCAAATCCTGCGCGGAAACCGCAGCACGTATTCGATCAGGATTTCCACTGCCCACCACAGGAATAATCCCTGCCGGATGCTGCAACAGCCAGACATAAGCTACAATATCAATAGCATTATGATCAAGTTCCTGAGCTACTTCCCAAAGTGCATCATGAACCCGTTTTTCCAGCTCTGTTTTCGGATTAAAAATCCTTCCTCCGCCCAAAGGAGACCAGGCCATTGGCTGGATTTTCTCTTTCAAAAAGAAATCCATATTGCCGTTTTCGAAATGCTCCAGGCAAAGGGGCGATATTTCTACCTGATTGGTAATCAAGGGCATATCACAATAATTTTGCAACATCTCAAACTGCATGGGCAAAAAATTGCTCACGCCAAAATGAAGCACTTTCCCTTTTTCTTTGAGCGTTAAAAATGCTTTGGCGACTTCTTCGGGATTAAAAAAGGGCGATGGGCGGTGCAAAAGCAATAGGTCTAGATAATCGGTTTTCAGATTTTTCAGGGATTGTTCTACCGAGCTCACAATATGCTCATAAGAATAATCGTAAATTTTCAGTCGCCTTTGCGGGAATTTGTCCGACAAAAGTTTAATCCCGCATTTCGTAATAATTTGAATTTCAGAGCGCAAAGCCGGATCAATTTTAAGAGCTTCACCAAACAAAGCTTCGCATTGATAATCTCCATAGATATCTGCATGATCGAAGCTGGTAATGTCCATGTCCAGGCATGATTTTGTCAGGGACAAAAGCTGTTGAGGGCTTAGATTCCAGTCGGCCAACCGCCAATGGCCATGTACCAGCGGAGATAAGATATGAGTGATTTTCATAGCTCGCATTTTATATTTCTACAAAAATATATAAAAGTTTTCTGTGCTTTTTATCGTTCAAGTCATCATATTAAAAAAAACGCACAAATAAGAATTGCATTTAGCCTGCTTTATTCAAACTTTAATTGAGACCAATATATAATATTATCATTGCAAATGGCATCAGCAAATCCCACCAGAAAACATAACCGGCTGAACCGGGATTAAAATTTTTCGGTTCTACTAGAAATTTCGTGGATAGACAAAACTTAAATCTCCAACAAATTCCTCCTTCCGATCTTTCGGAATTCCTCAGGCTTGGTCTCGACTCCGCTCAACCACCGCAATATAAGGTCTTCGAGCGGAGCCGAGAAGCCGAACCAAGCCAAGAAGCCGCATTTGCCTGAAGGGCTGCAACAAATCAGCCTGATATCGCCAGAAAAATCCACCCGATAAAAATGCGCATGCACTGATCCGGATAAACTCAAATCAATTCTTATAGTAAATTTTTATAAATTAGCCCAAAATACGATTGAGCCTTATAAAATGAAAAAAGCGATTACCTTTTCTATTTTTATCATCATCTGCCTTATGGGATGCAAAAACGAAACCCGAAAAACTGAAGTTGATAAAGCACAACTGGACAAAATCCGTATTGAGCTGACCAAAGAATTCCGCCGTTTGGAACCACAGGTCATTCAACCGGCAGAAGGTTATTTAAAATATCCTTATCTGATTCCTGCCGGATTTTACAAACAAATGTGGGACTGGGACGGCTTTTTCATGGGCAACCACCTGGCCAGCATTGGCAAAGCAGAATACCTGAAATACTGGGCATTAAACCTCATTCAGGGCATTGACTCGACCGGATATGTTGCCGGATGTGCCACAACCAAGGGACCTCGCCCGATTTTCGGGAAATTTGCCATGAAGCCATTCCTGTCGCAGGGCGTATATTTTGCATCGGAAAAGCTAAACGACTATTCCTGGGCAGAAGAACATTATGATGCCCTGATGCGCGCTTTGGATTATCGCGACCAAACCCAGTTAGACACGGCTTATAATCTGTATTTCTGGGACAATGCCATGCAGAGCGGCGCCGACAACAATCCGGCCATGAACTATTTCTGGAAAGAAGACCACCGCTCTTTCCTTGCTCCCGATGTCAGTACGCTGCAACTCAGGGAAATCATTGCTCAGGCAAAAATTGCCAAAAAACTGGGCAAAGCAGATGATGCAAAAATGCTGAAAGAAAAAGCAAAAAAACTCCGTAAAGCCATCAACGAACATTTGTGTTGCGAAGAAGACGGCATTTATTACACCATCGACCGTGAAACCGGCGATTTTTATAAAAGGGTCAGTTATTCGAGCTTTATTCCCTTGATCCAAAACCTGCCTTCCAAAGAAAACGGAAAGCGCATGATTGAGCAATACCTGATCAATCCGGAACATATGAAAGCTAATTATGGGTTTCGCTCTTTGTCGAAACAGGATCCGGACTACAACAATAAAAACATCATCGTGCCATTTTCCAACTGGCAGGGCCCGGTGTGGCCAATAGCCAATTATTTATACCATATCGGGCTTAAAAACTACGGCTATGAAGATGAAGTAGCCTGGATGGCCGGAACGCTGGGGCAGCTTTTGCTGGACGATATCGCCGAGTGGGATTCCATGCACGAAAACTATCATGCAGATACCGGAATGCCATTGGCTCCTGCCGCGGATCATGTAGATAAAAACGGTAAATTTGTAGGCTTCATCAGTTGGAACCTTTGCATGCAAAATGTTTTGGAAGGTGTAAGCCAGGACCAATGGATGCTGCTGGAACTTAAAGAAGATTAAAAACAAGCTTCTACGGAATAATTTTTGCAGTAAATCAAGATCAACAATCATAAAAATATCAATCAATGAAAAAAGCAGTTCAATTTACAGTTTTCGCCATTATTTTTTCTTTCCTGCTCTCTGCTTGTTATACAACGCGCATCAGCAACGAATGGACCAACCCAAATTATAAGCAACAAAAGCTGGAAAAAGTAGCTGTTGTTGCTATTTTAAAAATGGGAGAAACCCGTAAAGCCATGGAACATTATATGGCGGAATACCTCAAAAGGGGCGGCCTGAATGCTGTTGCTGCCTATACGCTCATCCAGGACACGGCGCAGCAAGACAAAGAGCAAATGGAAAAGATTTTTAATGCTGCCGGAGTAGATGCTGTGCTCACCATGCGCAAAATTGCCATCGACGAACAGGCAAATTATGTTGCCCCGACCGTTTATCCATATCCGCGTGTTTATTACAATAATTTTTATAATTATTATTACAACTCATGGGGTGCTTTTGCCACACCGGGCTATGTGCGCATCGACAAAACCTTCCGCATTGAAAACAACCTTTATGAAGCTTCCAATGATGAAGTGATCTGGACAGCCGTAAGCAACACCATGAACCCCGACAGCGAAATGAACCTGGCCGAAAGTATCAGCACACAGATTATCAGAAGGCTGAAGAAGAACGGGATGTTGAAATAGAGATTCTTATGAATCAACCCACTTCTTGAATCAAAAAAACCTTTACATGCAATAAAAAAGCAGCTCCCGAACCAGAGAGCTGCTTTTTTTATAAGCTGATGTTTTGGTTTAAGCCATATTGTGAAAAACTTTCACAACGTCTTCATCGTCTTCCAGTTTTTCGAGCAGTTTTTCTACTTCCTCAGTTTGCTCTTCATTCAGTTCTTTGGTATCCATTGGGATTCGCTCCGATTCGGCACTTTCGATTTCAAATCCGTTTTCTTCGAGATATTTCTGTATCGGGCCAAAAGCTTCGAATTCGCCATAGATAATCATAAAGCCATCTTCTTCAAAAATTTCTGAAACGCCCTCATCGATTAGTTCCAGCTCAAGTTCTTCCATATCCACACCTTCTTTTTCCTTTACTTTGAAGTGGCATTTATGTTCAAACATAAAATCCACGCTTCCCTGAGTGCTCAGGTTTCCGTTCAGCTTATTGAAATAGCTGCGCACATTGGCAACGGTACGGGTTGTATTGTCAGTGGCTGTTTCGACCAGTATCGCAATTCCGTGGGGTGCATAACCTTCATAAACCACCTCTTTATAATCGCCCATATCTTTTGAAGTAGCCTTTTTGATGGCGCGTTCCACATTATCTTTGGGCATATTGGCAGCACGGGCGTTCTGGATCAGCAGACGGAGCTTTGGGTTTGCTTCAGGATCAGGGCCACCGTTTTTCGCTGCTATGGTTATTTCTTTTCCAAGTTTGGTAAATGTGCGCGACATACTGCCCCAGCGCTTCATTTTCCTGGCCTTTCGGTATTCAAATGCTCTTCCCATGATATTTCGTATTTATTTTAAAAGCGCAAAAATAAAGAATTTCAATCATCCAGCACAGCTACAGCCAAATTTTCAGCAATTCCGCAAGAAGTTATTTTCATAGAAAGATCATTTGGCATTAAAACTACTGGGCATAGTTTTACCTGCCAGCATTTAGCCAGTTGCCTTCATCGTTATGACTTAAAAAATTACCTCCTTTTTTTGTTAATAGGTTTTGCCCTGAATGTTTGAGCAGGGGTTCTCTGTTTTTTTTAGTTTCAGTATCTCATCTGGCAGTTAAAGTTTGGCGTGGGAAAATCAGTAAGATTACCTGCAATCAATAAAACTATAATGCATTCCTCGAAGGATTTCAAAGAATCATGGCTTGATATCATTTTCTGGACGCGCTGGGATTTATGTGCCAATTGATTTATCATGTGGGCTATTTGCAAGCATTGATAATAATTCTGGGTTGCGCAAAACGATGTTCTAGAGTATTTGTGCGATAGATTATAGCCAGAATTTTTTTGTGCATTAAAGCCTTCGTTTTCAATTTTCCATCTTAAACGCCCGTAATCACTTATGGTTTTAGCATTTTTGTTTGTAACCTCTAAATCAGTAATATGGACAAAACGCTCTTTAACAGGCAGCTCGTTATTTTGTATGGCCGTTGTGACAATTTGTGTTTCCAAAAAGTTGATATTGTGTGTTTTATAAGCAATACTGTTAAGAAAACAATATTCGGTTGAGATTTTGTGCTGCCCATGGATGTCATAGGTTTTTTCTGTAGTAAGGGCACCTGCTTTTTTGAGTAGGTTTACTTCCTCCCATATGCTGGGAAGGTTGCCATCTTTGAGGGTGATGATAAACCGCCATTGGTTGGAAGCGCAAGTTTTAAAGACATTATCGTTGGGGTACAGTCCATCGGCCGCAATGGCGATCGGTAGGCGTGGATACATCTGCCTGATCTTTTCGCTGAGCCGTTTAAAGGCCTTTAGTTCACAATCCTGTTTTTCATAATCTTGGTTTATGGGGTTTTTGACCCATTCAGTAGCCATTGAAAAACTAAATCCGTTTCCACACATAATCTTTGCTTCCAGTACATAGGCTGTCCATGTCCGCTTTCCGCTCTTGTATGTTTTATAAGGACATTCGGGATAAGGTTCGTAATCAAAACTATGAGTTCCTGTGGCATCAATCCCTATAAGGTGATAGAGTCCAAAGAGTTTGTATTTATTCAATACTTTCGCTCTTAAGAGCAGCTGTACCATCTTTCGCTTTATCTCTTCCAATTCTTTTGGGTCCAGTTGTTTAAGCAGTCTGTTGGAAGTGTCCAGATCGGGCAGCCTACAACCGAAAAGCCTTTCAAAATTAAAACAATAGCTTCCTTTTCTAGCGGTGTTGTCTGCATGGTTTCTGGAACCACGCTTAAAAAGGAACATCGCCACTACTGCCATCAATAATTCCTCAACTTTGTAAATTGGTTGTTTGCGCTGATCGCTTACTTGGGCGAGAAGATTCAAAAAATCCGGGAAATGCCGCTTGATGGTTATACTCACCTGCATTGTGAAGGTGAAAATTTGGTGCAATTCGATTTTGGCTTTGCACCTAGCCCTTTTTCTCAATTTTTCCGTCTTCTATATAATATACGAAGTATAGAAAATAATTGCAAAAATATAACAAAAAAACGATAAAATTTTTGGTCATTTCGCTGAATTGCAGTATCTTAGCGGTAAACAAAAACGCCGGTATACGTGGCTTAGCCCCGGCGTTTTTTAATTAAAAAAACATGAAACCCACATCCCCTAGGAATGGCGGTCATTCGCCTGTTTGTGGTTAACTGATTTATAATCAACAACTTACACCTTAGTAAATGTTATTGAAGGTGTCAGGCCAATTGCATGCAAAAATAGTGCGAAAAATATTTCTGACCTAAATTATTATCCCCTTTATTTTCACGGTTTTGCGAGTTAGGCTTTTTTAACGCGGAATTGCTGCAAATTTTCACAAGCAAAAGCACTGCTGATTGTCTTTGACATGATAAAAAAATTGAATTTTGGAATAAAATTTGCTTTCTGCAACATATTCCGGTCATTATCAACGAAAAAAAGCCTACTTTTGCAGGCTGTTTGAAACAGCATGATGGAATGCTGTTTAAAAAAGTACATATAAAATAGGGCAAATCATTTTTTTTGATAGCGCCCATGTCCGGTAAAATCGCGTGTTTGATTCAGAAGTCACGGTCGAAATGTTGCCAAATAATTCCGAAAGGTTTTCATGGGGCGTTTATCAGGATTTCCGCAAAGCGGGATGATGGCATTTCAATTCCGAAATCGTTCGGAAGAATAGCGGTAAGATCGGGCAGAATGGACAAACACAAAATTATTATGACAACTTCTTTTGAAGCTCTTGGCCTCCGCACCGAAATTCTGGAAGCCATAAAAGACCTTGGGTTTGAGCACCCAACGGAAGTTCAGGAACAAAGCATTCCTTTCCTGCTCAGCAGCGATAGCGATGTAATTACCCTGGCACAGACCGGAACCGGAAAAACTGCCGCATTTGGCCTTCCGATCCTCGAGCAAATCGACCAAAGCAATCCCAAGCCCCAGGCGCTGATCCTCAGCCCAACGCGCGAGCTTTGTGTGCAAATTGCCAAAGACATCGAAAGTTTTTCCACCAAAATGACCAAAATCAATGTGACGGCAGTTTATGGCGGTGCTTCCATGGACGCACAAAGACAGTCGTTAAGAAAAGGATCACAAATTGTGGCCGGAACGCCCGGACGTATGTGCGACCTCATCCGCCGCAACGCTATTGATATCCGCAATATCAAATGGCTGGTGCTTGATGAAGCCGACGAAATGTTGTCGATGGGTTTTAAGGAAGAGCTGGAAACCATACTGGCAGAAACGCCAAAAGAACGGAACACTTATTTGTTTTCCGCAACAATGCCCGATGGCGTTAAGAGCATCTCCGCCAACTATATGCGCAATCCGCACACTATACAAATTGGCAAGAAAAACACAGGCGCTGAAAACGTGGACCATCTGTATTATATGGTAAACGCCCGCGACAAATACGCTGCACTGAAACGCATCGCCGACATCAACCCCAATGTTTATGGTATTGTTTTTTGCCGCACACGCGCGGAAACCAAAACTATTGCCGACAAATTAATGGAAGACGGTTACAATGCCGATGCGCTTCATGGTGATCTTAGTCAGGCACAGCGCGAGCTGGTGATGCACAAATTCCGCAGTAAATTCATCCAGTTGCTGGTTGCCACAGATGTAGCCGCCCGTGGTCTGGATGTGGATAACCTCTCCCACATCATCCATTATACCATCCCGGACGATTATGAAGTGTATATCCACCGTAGCGGAAGAACAGGGCGTGCCGGGAAAAAAGGTACATCCATTTCCATCATACACTCCCGCGAAAAAGGCAAACTCAAGCAAATCGCGGCGACAATCAAAAAGGATTTCACCTACAATCCAGTACCAAACGGAAAGCAAATCTGTGAAAAACAGCTCTTTGCCATGATCGATAAAATGGAACATGTGGAAGTAGAGGAAGACCAGATCGAAGGTTTTTTACCTGTGATCTACCAAAAACTGGAAGATTTAAGCCGCGAGGAGCTGATCAAAAAATTTGTTAGCCTGGAGTTCAACAGCTTCCTCAGATATTATGAAAATGCCCCTGATTTAAATATCGACCCTAAAGGCAGAAGCAGCGAAAGACCGGATCGTGATCGAGGCGAACGGGGAGACCGTGGCAATCGTGGTGACCGAAGAGAACGTGGAGAACGTGGAGAGCGCAGCAGCAGAGAAGGCAGGGACTCAGCGGCATTTTGCCGGCTGTTTATTAATAAAGGGAAAAAAGACGGCCTGATGCCCAAAGATGTTATTGGTTTGGTCAACGACAGCCTGCGCAGCCGCGATGCAAAAATCGGTCATATTGAACTCTTGAAAAATTTCAGCTTTTTTGAAATTGAAAAAGAATATACCGATGAGCTGCTTAAAACAATGCGCGACAAAACCTTTAACGGAACAAAAGTTGCGATTGAGGTTTCCAACCCGATGCCCGAAAAGAAAAATAAGCGCAAGAAAAAAGAATGGGGCCGCGATGGAGACCGAAAATCCTATCATTCGGACAAGCCTAAGGGACGTCGGAAAAAATTCTAGTCTCGACTCCGCTCGACTACCGAATACTCGACTCCGCTCGACTACCGAATACTCGACTCCGCTCGACTACCGAATACTCGTCTCCGCTCGACTACCGAATACTCGTCTCCGCTCGACTACCGAATACTCGACTCCGCTCGACTACCTGTAGCATCCTGATTTTGGGTGCTTAACAGGAGGATATCCGGATTTCAATAAAGCACAGAAAAACAAAAAAGCCCTGCATATTGCAAGGCTTTTTTTATTAAGATGAATGTATGATTCTCTTCAAAATCAACGGATATCCAGCACCTGCGAGGGGATTGGCGATTCATACCAATCGGTATTTTCTGTCCCTCCTGAGAGCGCCCATTGCAGGAATTCAGGATACGCTACCGATATTTCGACACGCTCTCTCGGACTGCTGTAATGTCCTTCCAGAATAATTTCGATACCCCAGGGAATACCATTTTCTGTTTGGAAATTTCCATTGTCATCCATGGTATTGAACAATTCCGTATTCATTTGCGCAGTACCCGGAAAAATTGAACGGTGCACCTCATGAGCAACATCATTGGAACGGAAAAGATACAGCTCTGGTAAAAAGCCTGTGACACCTTCTTCAAAATTCAAAGTAAAATAAAGTGTATCGGGATGGCTGTTGGTTGGGCCTTTTCCATTATTCTGATAATATTCATCAATTGTTTGATAGACATCTTCAGAAAGAATCAAACCATTGGCAACATTGGGATTCAGGCTTACATCTCCGGCCACAGAGGTTATAACATTTGTTGGAAAAGCATCCCCTTCTTCATCATAAATCATCATGCCAATTCCGTTATGGATACCCGCGCCAATGGCATCGATACTTACTTTAAAGCTTGCGCTAACAATATTGAATGCAGCATCTTTGTTGATAATCACTCTATTGGACATCACAAGGTCATTAAAATCAAAATCCCCGAGGCTTGGCCAGAGGTCTTCAAAAGCTACAATCTGTTTTCCTGATGTGGGGAAAGAGCTGATATAGGAAATTTCCGGATCTGTGGGTGCATCATCTTCATCATCAGGCGTTCCGTCACCATCAAAATCGCATGCTATTTCAAAATTATCGAGGAAATTGCCATAAGAAGCCGCACCTGCCGAGGAAACAGAGCTGAAAACAAAATACGTAGTAGTTTGTCCCTCAGGCACTTGATATGTTCCTGAATAATAGCCCCATTCCGTGTTTCCATCCGACATAACCGCCATGGTTTCAGCGGTTTCAGGACTGGCGCCAATTCTTACTTCAGCCACATCAACACCGGATCGTCCTCTGTGCCATACAGACCAGATCACTGATGCTCCGGGCTCCAGGCAAAGCTCCTGATATAAATCGGCTACCATATTGGCATTCAGTTCAAAAAACTGGTTTCCCTCCTGAGCAGGGACTCCGTTAAAGCCATTTTTCCAAATTTCAATTTTGTTATCGACAGCATTGGTTTCCCATCCGGGGACATTATCTTCGTGCGTAATGATATAGCCCGGACTGATCACCGGAGCTTCTGCACCGGAATTTATCATCGGATTTTCGCATGATGTACAGGTTTCATAATTATCATTTGCAGCGCGTGCATCCTTGAATGATTTTTGCTCACCCAAATCCATGACCACATCTTTCGCTTCCGTAATTTCAAGCTGATCGCCGGTAAGCGGAAAATACAGGAAGTAACGGGCGTTTTGCGGAAGGTTGATTTGAAAAGATGCCGCATTGTTTGCAATTTTCCCGGCAGAAATCACATGGCCTTGCGCATCAATGATATGGATAATTTCATGTTCCGTTGAAACATTATGCGGATTATTGAATGTAATATTGAGTTTACCGGACAATGCCGATTGCCATTGAAAATCCTTACCAACAGACAGTTTATCAAAAGATGTAGAATCATTGACAGGGGCTGTGTGTTCTTCCAGCTTATTATTGCAGGAAAATAACAGAACCGAAATTATTAAAAAGAGGCCAAACCTAATTATTTTCATATCGAAAAAGTTTTTTCTTCAAACGAATTATTAACTCATAAAATCTTGTGAAATGCGCAATTGGCTTAAATACCCCCTCAAAAAAACAATAACTACCCCCATTAGTTCAATAGTGCCCACAAAAGTAGCAAAAACCTAACTGATTTCAAAATAAATTTTTCGTAAAGTAAATATTTAAACGTTTAAAAAACAAGCGTTTACAAACAATTCCAAGCCCATGAAACCCTAAGGCATATCTACCAAACAGGATTTCAGACTTGCTCCTCTTCAGTCCGTTTGTAATAATGCTTTGAATCGCCCCATTCTCCATAACCAATCTGGTCGCCGGAAATGAAGATCCGCGCTTCGAGGCAATTTTTGCATTCTTCGGCTTCTTCATCGAGGCAGGGCTTATCTTCATACAAAAGGTAATCTTCCCGGTATTTTACAGGTGTTAAATTGGGCATTATTACATTTGCACCGATTTTAATTGCTTTTTCACGTCCCATTTTATCGAGGGTTTGCATGGCGGTTGTGGCAGCGATATTGATATCGGGCATCATAATGCGCAGTAATGCAACCATTTTTAACGACAAGTCAAAACGCTCATCTTTAGTCATTAAGCTATCGCGATATTGGTATAAAGGCGTTTGTTCGTGCTCGATATAGGGCCCCATTCCGCACATATCGATATCTATGCGCTTAAAGAAAAGCAAGTCGTGCGCCAGGTTTTCATAGGTTTGAAATGGCAACCCGATCATCACGCCCGTACCCACCTGATAGCCTGTTTTGCGAAGCAATTTCAGTGCATTCAGACGAACTTCGTAAGAATGAAGCTCATCACCGGGATGCATCTTTTGGTAAAGATCCGGATCAGAAGCCTCGATGCGCAGCAAATATCGCCTTGCTCCTGCTTTGCGCCAGCGACGATATGTTTCTTCGCTTTGCTCGCCCATAGAAAGCGTAATTCCCAGACTGTTATTTGAAAGTTTCATAATCTCCTGAAGCAGATATTCAATCTTATCCACAAAATGCTTATCCGATCGTTCGCCCGATTGCAAAACCATACTGGCAAAACGGTTTTCATAGGCATATTTGGCCGCTTCAAGCACTTCCCGGGTTTCCAGATTGTAGCGATGCACCTCCTTATTTCCGCTGCGCACACCACAGTAATAGCAGTTTTTTGCACAACAGTTACTGTATTCCACCAGCCCACGAAAATAAACCGTATTGCCCACACCATTCTTTTTCACTTCGGATGCATGCGCAAAAAGTGCTTCTCGTTCTTTTCCTTTGGTTTTCAACAAATAAACGATTTCATCTAGTGTCCAGTCGCTTTTATGCAAGAGTTTTTCGATTTCCATAATTCAGGTATTTCAGTGCGTAAAAATACATGTTATTGTTGGATTAAGATGATTCCCTGGTTAAAGCAGGCTGTTTTTTTTGTTGTTGGATTTCGTGCATAAAAATTTTTGAGGTTTTTACCGGCAACTTCGTAGAAAGACAAACTTTTATATTTCGGACAGATCCTAACTGCAATAAAACCAAAAGAAGTAATTAAGGCTTTGCCCCGAAAGCTATCGGGAGGGAGGAATCTTTTAGAGATCAATATGCACTCATAAACAGCTTACTGCATAATATTTCTTTCCATCGCTACGATTACCCACAAAATACCGAGTAAAACCTTTCGGAAAATATCATCACATATCTTGGACTGAAATAAGAATTGATTAATTTTGACGATACAATTCTACTTGCAAAAGAGGAAACAATTAACACAAGCCATGCACATGTACTTCATACGATATAAATTTTCACTTATCCAATTGGTAGTTCTTCTATCCATACTACTGGTTGCATTTCGGCTTCTTATTAATCCTTCCAATATGCTTACATGGGATGTTTTCGGCTATTACCTCTATCTCCCGGCTAAGTTTATCTATTCCGACACCGGATTATCAAATCAGGAATGGCTGCAAGAGCTCATGGCCAAATACCAGCCCAGTACTACACTTTACCAACTCGTTCATATTGAAAACGGTAATTGGGTCATAAAATACACAATGGGATTATCCATTCTTTATGCACCATTTTTCTTTTTGGCTCATTTTATAGCAGAACCTCTTGGATACGCTGCCGATGGGCTTTCCTTACCTTATCAATATAGCCTGACTCTCTGCGGCTTAGTTTATGCGATGATTGGTTTAGTTTTTCTATCAAAGATACTACGTCATTTCTTCAGCAGAAAAACATCAGCTATTGTAATGATACTTATATTTTTTGGGACGAATTATTTCCACTTGACAATATACGACGGCACATTGCTTTCACACAATTTCCTATTCAGTTTTTATAGCATATTAATTTGGTACACAATAAAATGGCATAAAGAACCCATATTAAATTATGCTATTGTAATTGGCTTTGCACTAGGTTTCATCACATTGATCCGTCCTACTGAAGCCATTTGCATCCTCATCCCTTTATTATGGTCGCAAAAAAGGCTCAATTATTTGAACAACAAGTTATATTTGTTTAAAACATACTATTTACACATTATCGCAGCATCAGCTTGCGCTTTCATAATAATTGTACCACAACTAATTTACTGGAAATCAATAAGTGGGGAATATCTATTTTATTCGTATAGCAATAATGCCGGAGAAGGCCTCGATTTTCTCTCTCCCCACACCCTCAACTTTCTGTTCAGCTTCAGAAAGGGATGGTTCATTTATACGCCTATCATACTTTTTGCTTTTGCAGGCTTGATCCCACTTTATAAAAAGAAGAATAAAGCTATTTTCTATACAATAGTAATATTCATTGTGTTAGACATATACCTTTCATCATGCTGGACTACGTGGTGGTATGCCGGAGGAAGCTTCAGTTCTCGCTCAATGGTTCCGGCATATGCCCTGTTGGCCATACCAATGGGCTATATTACCGATAGCATCAGAAAAAGCAAAAGCCGTGTTTTTTGGCTGATCATCGCCCTATTGCTTATCGCGTTAAACCTGTTTCAATCCTGGCAATTCGAAAACTACATACTTGATAAAGAAAGAATGACCAGGGAATACTACTTTGCCATTTTTGGAAAAACCACGGTAACCGATGATGATAAAAAGAAACTTTTAGTGGATCGCTCCAGCGAAACGGCTGAAGGCTTTAACAAAGTAGCCAACAATTATGAGCAAAAGACCCTATACCGAAACAATTTTGATAATGTACCTAATGAACAAAAAGTTTGTGTTTTAAATGATAAAAACCAGTTTTCACCAGGGGTCAACATAAAATACAGCGAGCTGACCCATCAAAATCATGCCTGGATAATTGGAAGCGCGAAAATTTTTATCCCTGAAACATATGATGAAGCCCTTCCCCTTTTTGTCGCATCATTCCATCATAAAGGGAAACCCTATAAATACCGCACATTTGAAATAAAAAAATCAGACATACGGTATAATACCTGGAACACTATTGAATTATTCTACCTCACACCAGAAGTAAGGTCAAAAGATGACAACCTTAAAATTTATATATGGCACAGAGGTAATAAAGAAATACTAATCGACGAAATAAACCTGTTCCTTTATAGCCCCAAACAAAAATATTAAACATCAGACTCCCTTCATAAATTAGTTTTAATGAACCAAAGCATCATAAATGGATTTCTGATTTTTAGCATCATTCAGTCGCTGTTTATGGCAGGATTGTTTCTTAGCAGGAAAAAACCTTTGATGAAAGTTACAAAAAACAGAAGCTTGATGATGAACAAATGCTGGCAATAATTGAAAAACAGAAAAATTTGATGCAGGAAGAGCAAATTTCATACAAGAATCAAAATTTCTATAACACCTTATCACCAAAATCCAGAATTCCTTTGCTGTCGCATTTCGTATATAAAAATATAATCCCTAATATCGTTGGATGCTATCCCTTTTGAAATTCCGCATAAAAATCAATACGAAATACGATTTTACACCGAATTGAATTATTTTTGCTTGATCACGCAGTAAATCACATTAAATGAAATATACAATTTTCACATCAGTAATCATCCTTCTATCATTGGGTTTATCAGGACAAAACCTGCTTAAAAATTATGAAAATGTAGTAAATTACGAAGACAATTACGAAATTCAAAAATCCAATCTGGAGGAAATCGAAAAACATGATTTAGGCAAATTCTGGACTGACAATCCAAAAGAGAGCCGATTTGGTTTCATAGGCAAAAACTATCAAAGGCTCCATATAAAATTCATTTCCGTGATAAGAAACACGGATAAACCCAATCAATATTTCGTTTATGGAAAAAGCATGGTTTCCAATAATATCTGCCCGTTTCAGGGAACCATTGATATTCTTGAATCGTACTCAATCCGGTCTGCTGAGTTCCCAAATATAGAGACAGGCATTTTGGTGGGGGAATATACTTTTTTCGAAAAGCATGAAATGCCCCATTCCGGTATTTTCAGAGGAAAATTTGCCACGTACTGGTATAAAAATGATGCAGGAAATTTTGAATACAACGATCTGTTCGGATCAGCTGCCGGATACAACAACAATCAGTTTGCAGGCTTATGGAGCGCTTATGGAAGCAAAAATTCCAAAGTTGCAAATTGGGGCGATAGCAGAATCCCGCAATCCGGAGATTTAGATGTGGGCACAAGCGAATTTGGCGTAAATGAAAAATATATGTCCCATGGCTGGGAATCCTTCATAAAAAGTATGCGTGGTGGTTTTTCCGATGAAGGAGAACAAGCGGCAAAAGGAAAAGAATCGAAAAAATGGTGGAAAGATTAATTCCCGTTCATACGAAATATCCCAGGCGAAACTTCAGGCAGACCTTACCTTACCAATCAAAAACATTCACCTTAATATCCGAATAATAGAGGTCAGTAGATAAATACATAGTTTAACAACACTCTTTTATTAATAGATTTCTCCTCTACCGAAGCTTCGGCAGAGAAATCTAATCCATATAATTCTCTTAATATCAGGTTATTGTAAATTAAAATCATTTTTAATAAAAGCTCATCTTGATATGCGCTTACCTACTGACCTCTACCGAATAATAAAGCTGGTCCAATAAACTATTGTAACTAAGGAAAAATCATTTTACATAAAATTATTTTTCATAATACAAGCAACCCTTTTACAAAAGCTAAGTCTGATTATATGTGTAGGATATTGTTATTCTGATAATAAAGAAAATATTTTAAGCAAAAAGCTCACAACGCAAAATCACAATTTTTTAAGACTGCGCCCATTTTTTCATTATTTTCAAGGGTATTAATATTTACAAATTGAACCACAAAGCATACTCAAAACCCCAAAAAATGAAACGCATATTCACCACATTAATCCTCCTCTGTTTGCCTGCACTGCTTTATTGCCAGCAAAGTTCAACAGGCATGGAAAGGCCCGAAGGCACAAGTACTGGAATTATAAAAACCCAAAACCGTGGACAGGTAGTAATACCCAATGTCCCTTCGTATCATTGGTATCATGGTTGCGGCCCCACAGCAATGGGCATGGTGATCGGTTATTATGATGTTATCGGCTTCAGCGACCTTATAGAAGGGGACGCATCACAACAAACTTATTTGGTCCAGCAAGCCATTGCGTCACAGCAACATTACGCTGATTATTCAGAACCTTTGGACTATTTTCCGGATCTTTTTGCCGATAAATCGGATTTGGGTGGAGCACATGAATCCAACAGCATTGCGGATTATATGGAAACATCGTGGAGCAGCAGAAATAACCGTTACGGATGCAGTTGGAGCGATGAAGTAGCACAAGCATTTATCGGTTATGTTGAGCAGCAAAACCATTTGTATCATGCTGTATCACAGAATTATCTGTTTTCGACATCTACCTGGTACTACTACAAAACAGAAATCAATAACGACCGTCCGGTGGTTTTGCTTGTTGATTCTGATGGCGATGGTAAATCGGATCATTTTGTAACCGGAATTGGTTATGACCTCAGCGATGAAACTTATGGGGTTTATGACACCTGGGACAATCAGGTACACTGGTTTCCCTGGCGGCCAATGTCATCCAGCTACAGTTGGGGCATTCATTGCATGAACACACAAAAACTTTATTACCGTATAGCCTCAACGCCCTTTCCTCCTGCCGGGGGAAGCATCGATGGCGATACTTATTACCTCGCAGGGGAAACAGCCAGCCTTACAGCTATACCCCAAACACATTTTCAGTTTGTAAACTGGAGTGAAGCAGGCAATATTATTTCAACCAACGAAACCTACAGTTTTATGGTGAGCAGCAACCGCAGCCTTACGGCAAATTTTGAATTGAAATCTTATGAAATCTCCGCCGAAGCTGTTCCTGCAAATGGCGGAACAATAAGCGGTGACACGACTTATATTTATGGAGATTCGGCAAGCCTGCTAGCCGGCGCCAAAGCCGGATATAAATTTCTTCATTGGAAAGAAAATGAGAACATCGTATCAACAGATTCAAATTACAAATTTATGGTGACGGGCAATACAAATCTCAGCGCCCATTTTGAACTGATTAATTACAGTATTTCTATACAGATCACACCTCCAAACAGCGGACAAACAGAAGGTGGCGGAATATACCATTACGGAGATACTGCTATTTTAAAAGCCATTCCTGCAACAGCTTATAAATTTGCAAACTGGTCGGAAAACGGAAATATTTTATCTACAGAAGACGTCCTAGAACTGCAAATAAACAAAAACAGAAGGCTCAGTGCCGCATTTGAACTGCAAACGTACACGATTACAGCAACACCATTGCCTGAATCAGGAGGCGAAATTTATGGATGCGGCTCCTACACACATGGCGATTCGGTTTTTCTGCACGCAATCCCCAACGACGGTTTTGAATTCGTTAATTGGACATGGCAGGATTCAATCATTTCAGAAAATCCAAATTACAGCTTCCAGGCAGTGGAAGACAGAAATATCGTAGCCAATTATCAGCTTATGACCAGGATTGGTGAAGAAGCACCGTATCCTGATATATCCATTTTTCCAAACCCTGCTCACAATACAATAAAAATAGAAATACCTGAGCACATACTTGAAGCTGCTAATCCTGTTTGCATCTACCTTTTGGATATCAGGGGCAACAGAATTGAGACAATATCTGATGGTTTGCACAAAAATAATATCCGCTTTAACATCGATAATCAGCCGACTGGCGTTTACCTGGTGCAATTCGTCAGAAACAACGAGAACATTGGTTTGATAAAACTCCTCATACTATAAAAATTCCTACAATAAAAAATCTAACATAAAAACAAAAGACAATAATTAAAACATTTGACCTTTCTATATATTATAAAAAATCCATGAATTTAATTTTCCCATAAACCAAAAAAATTCTTAATTTTACTGCAAATTCCAGATTTATGACTGATTCCAGGATTAAAACAGTAATAGTTGACGACGATAAAAGTATTTTGATCACCCTCAGACATCTGCTTGAGAGCAGGCATAGCGAGATGGTCGAAATAATTGGAACCGCCAATTCCGTCAAAAGCGGTGTAGAACTGATTCAGGAACATAAGCCTGAGCTTGCCTTCCTCGATATTAATCTGCCCGACGGAGAAAGTTTTGATATTCTGGATGAATTGCAGGATCACAATCTCAATCTGGATGTCATCTTCATCACCGCGCATGATCAGTATGCACTCAAAGCCTTTGATTTTGCAGCACTGGACTACATCATGAAACCTTTTGACCCGGAAGATATTGCCAATGCACTGGAGCGCGTAAGGAAACTAAATAAAGTAAGGGCATTGCCCGAAAAAGTAGATGTGTACCGCAAAGCGCAGCAAAAATCTTTCAACCGAATCATAATCCCTTCTTCGGACGGCCTCACCATCACAGATATTGACAAAATTATCCGTTTGGAAGCCAGCGACACCTACACTTTTTTCTATATGAAGGATGGAAGCAAAATTTTGGCATCAAAATCCCTGAGCAATTTTGAACGCATTTTGGAAGACCTTCATTTTCAAAGGATTCACAGCAAACACCTTATCAATATGAAATACATTCAGAAATACAATAAAGGTAAAGGTGGTTCTGTTATTATGCTCGATGGATCGGAAGTGGAAGTCAGTGTGCGCAAAAAAACTGATTTTATGAATGCGCTGAAAGAGTACGCCAGATCCGTATAAGATCTGCGGATAACGTTCATATACTGCCCGATTTTCGGTATCTTTGTTTAAACTTTCAAATTCATTTGTCCGATGAAAATCCTAGCTGCCGAAAAAATCCGGGAAGCGGATGCTTTTACCATCAAGCATGAACCCATTGCTCCAATTGACCTTATGGAACGTGCTGCTACCTCTTGTTTTAATGAAATCAAAAAAATTGTTCCTCAAAAAAACAAAACAATCCATATTGTTGCCGGGCCAGGAAACAATGGCGGCGACGGAATGGTCATTGCACGGCTTTTGGCAAAAGAAGGGTATCCTGTAAAAACACATATTATTTGGTACACCGAAAAAGCTTCAGAAAGTTTCGGAACAAACCTTCAACGACTACAGGAACTTACTCCAAATCAAATATTTCAGTACTATAAAGAGGAAATATTATTGCCGGAAATCAAAAAAGATGAAATTGTAATCGACGCCCTTTTTGGCAATGGATTAAGCCGACCGGCTACAGGAATCTCAGCCGAATGCATTAAAACCATCAACGAAAGCCATGCAGCCATCATCGCTATTGATGTTCCTTCGGGTATGTATATCGACAAAAGCAGTAAAGAAAATCAAGGCAATATCATCAAAGCGGATTATACCCTCACATTTGCGCCACCCAAACTGGGCTTTTTTATGCCCGAAAATGACATTTTTATTGGCAGATGGAAAATGCTGGATATTGGTCTTATACCGAAATTTATCGAAAACACTGAGAGCAGGAACCATTATCTGAGTTTGCCGGAAGCTGCTCAGCTATTGCGCGAACGCAGGAAATTCAGTCATAAAGGTACGTTTGGCCACAGTTTGATTCTTGCAGGCAGCAAAGGGAAAACCGGGGCGGCTGTGCTTGCAGCCCGCGCGGCACTCCGATCCGGAGCAGGGCTTGTGAGCCTGCACATTCCGTCGGAAAGCTTAAACATCGTACAAACAAGCATTCCGGAAGCCATGGTCAGCATTGACGAAGCGCCGGATATGATTAGCCGTTTGCCTGATATATCAAAATATTCCGCTATTGCGATTGGCCCCGGGATCGGCACAGAAAAGCCAACTGCCGAAGTTATCAAAAGGCTTATTCAGGAGAGCCGCATCCCCATTATTTTTGATGCCGATGCCATCAATATCCTCGCCGAAAACCCGACCTGGCTCAAGTTTCTGCCCGCAAATTCCATTTTCAGCCCGCATCCTGGAGAATTTAAAAGGCTGGTCGGTAATTATGACAATGATTTTGAACGGCTTGAAATGCAAAAATCTTTCTGCATCAGCAACCGTTGCTGGATGATCTTAAAAGGGGCGCACAGTAGTATTTGCAGTCCATCGGGGCAAATATGGTTTAATGATACCGGTAATCCGGGCATGGCCACCGGCGGCAGTGGCGATGTGCTTACAGGAATACTTGCCGGACTTTTTGCTCAGGGCTACAATGCAATGGAAGCCAGCTTGCTGGGCACTTGCATCCATGGTTTGGCCGGTGATCTGGCTTTGGAAAATGAATCAGAAGAAAGCCTGATTGCCGGAGATATTGTCGAAAATCTTGGAAAGGCATTTGCAGAGCTCAGGGCAATCCGGTTTAATCAAAAGGAGAACGCGGAAAAAGGCGGTAGGTTTTAAGAATTCCTGCTTCGATCCATTCATCCGGGAAATCCGGATCGGGCGCAAGCACAATAAGCGACAATTCATAATATGCCGGCGTAAAAGTATGCGTATGCAAAAGGTCGGATTGCCGGGTACTTTCCTGATGCCTGCCGCCCATACCTTTCACAAAAAATCCCAGGCGCATATCCGGATCTTCGGGCATCAAACGTATGTAGTATTTTTTGCCCGGAAGCGGAGATATTTTTACCGCATAACGGATTTTGCGCCCCTGATAATCCACAGAATCCCGGAAACGCATAAAAGGCTTTTTTTCAACACCTTCCGCACAAAGATCGATATCGATTTTATCCCCATCCAATCCCACAAAAAGACCATAGGCACATGCCATTGTATCGGCATCCCATTTTGTTGAAAAATACTCAAAATCTTCGTTCCAAAGCAGACGGAATGCGGTATCTACGACACTCCAGAACGCATCGCGATACACATATGCAAAGCCTCCATTCATCACCGGGCCGGCATATTCGTAGGAACGGCTTTTCTTTTTTCCGTCCTGACCAATGAAAAAATAAACATCATCCTGCTTCACACGGGCAAGCCGATAGTGAAAATCATCGACCTTATCGTATTGACAATCAACTCTCAAAACATTTAAAGTATCGATAAAGCCATAATAACCATCGCGGGAAACCGCGGCCATGCCTTCTGAAAAATCCCGACAGAGTTCAAATCCCGGCAAAAAACGTTCACGACCGGTTTTATCGATAAAAATCCACAGGCTATCGCGAAAAACACGTGCAAAACCATTGCGAAAAGAATAGGCATCTTTATAGCGCGGCGGAAAAACCATTTGACCCTGAAGATCAATAAAAGTCTTCAGCCCGTTTTTCGTCACCAGGGCAAAACCTTCCGAAAAAGCGGAGGCAAATTCAAATTGCGGATCAATAATGGTTTTTTGGTTTTCATCTACATAAGCCCATTTACCATCCACGCGGACCGGATATAAATTTTGAGCCGGAAGCGATGCAAGAAGGGCAAAAAATGCCGAAACATTCAAAAACAGCTGAGAAATTCTATTCATTTTTCATCATAAAAATCCAATTGCAAAGTAACAGTTTTTTGATGGATTTCCTTTTTCCGGCAACGTAAGAGAGCAAAATAATGCCACAAAATTCTTTCTGATGACAAACAGACCCGCTCTAAGCACTTGCAAGACTGCAAACTAAACCATTATTAATTTGGTTTAAAAAATTATACTCATTTCAGGGCCCGTAATTTCACCGTTTTCGTAAATTTGTTGCTAATCATATCTGGACAAGCAAAGCAAATTATAAATGGAACGAGATTTTTACCAAGAAAGGGAACGAGAACAGCAGCGCGAACAAAAACAACAGAGCAAGCCGGGCAAACCATCCGGTGGAGGCAATGCCAATTTTTGTCCCAAATGCGGCCACAAAAATGAAAAAAACGCCAAATTTTGCGAAGAATGCGGTGCGGGGCTCAATTCGGACGTATGTACCAATTGTGGTGCAGAGCTGATTCCGGGTGCAGATATTTGTGAAAGCTGCGGGCTCTACCTTCTGGCGACGAAATGTTCGTTTTGCGGCTCGGAGATGAGCGAAAACGATCGATTTTGCCCCGAATGCGGTGGCGCTGCCGATGGTGTCAATTGCCCCAATTGCGGCACACTCAGCCACTTCGATTTTTGTCCATCCTGCAATTTCGCGATTACAGAACGCGCTCAGGCCGAGCTAAATGCCGCTAAAAACGACCCGAAATTCCAAAAGGTACAGAGTATTGCGGAGGAACTGGAGCAACTGCGCGAGGAAGCCAAACAAAAATACATCGAAGCACGCGAACAAAAAAAACAGATCGCGAAACAACAGGAACAGCAAAAAATCCGGGAGGCACAAGCCAAAAAGGAAGCCGAAGAAGCGAAAAGACTGGAAGAGGAAGCAAAAAAACGTGAGGAAGAACGGCTGCTCAACGACTTTTTCTCAAAGAAAGACAAAAAAAGCCCGGCTCCCGCACCTACTCCAAGTCCAAAACCAAAGCCGGCTCCTGCACCAAAAGCCGAACCCGAGCCGCTTTTTAGCATGGACGAGTTGATGGAACTGGAAGAAATCGAAAAAAAATACAACGAAGAAATTGCTGCCAAGGAAAAAGAACTCCAGGAAGCCATGGACGATATGACGGAAGGCATTGAATTTGCCACGCCACAGGCATCACGGAATTTCTTTTCCAGCCGCAAACCCGATAAAACCAATTTGGTTTGGAACTGCTATTTCGCCGATGAAGTGCATCCAAATCCACAAAACTGCGGCAAACCGCAACTTGGAGGAAAATGGATTGTATATTACGGAAATATCACCTGGGTTCCTCACGATGGAACTTCCTGATTTATTTCCCACCCCATTAACAAATCCAATAACAGAAAATCAAAATCATGGCAGATCAAAACGATAAAACGATACGTTCAGGAAGCAATGCCGATGCAGGCAATGACAAAACAATCCGCAGTGGCAATCCCGCAAGCGACAAAACAATCCGCACCGGCTCCCAAACCGACAAAACAATCCGTAGCGGCAGTTCGGACAACAATGACAAAACCATCCGCAGTGGCAGTGGGAACGACGAGAGCAAAACCATCCGCAGTGGCGGCGCCGACGATAAAACCATCCGCAGCGGTGACGCCACGCCCGACAGCACCATACGCTCCGGCGGCGGGCCCGATGTAATCGGCGCTGATAAACCGAAAACAGACGATAAAACCATCCGCTCAAAAGACCGCACCATTAGCTCCGGCGAAAGTGGCAGCCCGAAAACCCTTGATACCATTGAAGAAGAAGGATATTTCACGCTCAAAGGCAGCAAGCACAAAGTTTTAAAAACACTCTCCGAAAATACCGGTGAGGCCACTATTTACCTGGTCGAAT
The DNA here is from genome assembly GCA_963662905.2 of Bacteroidales bacterium. Classification (GTDB taxonomy): domain Bacteria; phylum Bacteroidota; class Bacteroidia; order Bacteroidales; family WRLA01. The sequence goes on from CAXXFD010000002.1 coordinate 542,206, forward strand.
TAAATACAAAAAAATTAGTATTAAAACTTTACAATGAGGGAATTGCACCAACGGACAACCTGCTTGACCAATTGCGGAACGTGCGCCATGACGACTTGATTACCCTCCTGGATTTTGGCTATTATGACTCAGGCGGATACGGTTCTAACCGCTTCTATGAAATAATGGAGTATGCCGAAGGTGGTTCCGTAGAGGACGTCCTGCCTGTGCGGGATTTTGAAACCATGAAACAAATTATTGCCGAAACCACCAATGGACTGAATTATCTTCATGAAAACAAAATCATCCATCAGGACATTAAGCCCGGCAACCTATTTTATCGCGACAAAGAGCGAAAAGATATTGTAATTGGAGATTTTGGGATCAGCACCATGATGGAAGAAGGCCAGACATTTGCCAAAACAGCCAAAAACCTTTCACGCCTTTTTTCCGCACCGGAAATTTCCTATACAATGGGGGAAACCTCCTACCTCCTGCCGGCATATGATTGGTACTCACTTGGTATTACAATCCTGAATATCTGGTATGGAAAAAATCTATTCCACGACCAACCCGAAGCATTTTGGGAACAAATCCTGCCACGTTTAAAAGCAACGAACAAAATTGTTGAAAACGACTATATCGACATCAAAGGGATGGATGAGCGCATCCTGAATATTATTAAAGGTCTTACGCTTGTTGATGAAAACCACCGCTGGGGCAAAGATGAAGTTAACAGATGGCTCAAAGGCGAAAAAGTTGAAGTTTATACCGAAGCCAAAATTGAAATTTCAAACTCATTTAATTTTGACAAAAGCAAAGGACTGGTTGCCAACACAGCGGAAGAATTGGGCAAGCTCATGCTTTTCAATCCAAAACTTGGTGCCGATTATTTATATGCAGGTGTCATCGCCGGGTGGTTTAAAGACAATAAAGACCCCAAAAACCAGCTGGCCATGGAAAAGGTTGTAAAAACATTTTCCAGAAAACAAATGTCCGGCCTGGCAGCAGCGGCCTACACCTTAAACAGCTCTTTGCCCTACATTTCGGTTGATCATAAAGAATGCAGCAGCGGTACGCAAATTGCAGATGCACTGGAGCGCAACAAAGACCATTACAAAAAAGCTCTGCTCGACAAGCAGGATCCACTTTATATTTACCTGTCGCGCTACGGCCAGGTTGTGAAGCAAATACAACTTGCCATGCACGACGAAAAAGAAGGCCCGGATGTTGGTTTGCAAACCGCAATCTTCATCATGGACAAAAAGCGCCCCTTGCGCCTGGACCACAAAGCCGATAAAGATGGCAAAACAGTTTCCAGCATCAGCAACATCAGCGAACTGGAAGATTTTATCAATGGCCATTTTGAAGACGGAAAAAAATATTTCTTTAACGGCATAATTTCGGCCTGGCTGAAGTATAAAAAGGAGTACACCAACCTATACAACACAGCGGAACGTATGCGCCGCGAATACGAAAATGTTGATCAGGATGCCGGTTTGATGGGGCTGCGCTGGGCGATGAACAAAAAACTGGGCTACCTTGGCTTGCAGAAAGACCCGGTAAAACTCTTTACACAAAAGGAAATTGCAGCTTATATGTTTAAGCATTTTGATGCTTATGTCCAATTGCTGCAGTACAAACACGATTTCCTGTATGTTTATATGAGTGCCCAGAACTGGAAAAACGTGATCAACTTTATCCAGCACTCATTCGACAAAAAGAAACACCGCAACAAAATCGGGCCATACGATATGAATGTCGCCCTTATGAAGAGCATCAGGGCCATGGACAAGGATTTTGCTTTTACATTCGAAAATGGCACAAGCGTTCAAAATCCGGAAGAAGTCCTGAAAAATCTCGGAAAGATCAAAAAGGAAATCCGCCAGGTAACCGAAAATCCGACAAGCCCCTTCAATGCGTGGATCAGCACATTTTATCATGAAAACCCATTTGGTAAATTCGACGAAAAAGGGGCTTATGAAAAGCAGCTGCGCGATTACACCGAGTTTATGGGCAAGATCAAGGCCAAAACCGATGCGGTACAACGTTATCATGAGGCACGGGGCGCTGTACAAAAAGTTTATAACCAAAACCGTAAAAAAGACCAATCCTATCTTATTACACGCATGGGGGCAACTATCTTTTTTGCCATGCTCCTTGCCTATGCCGCAATAAAACTCTTTACCGAGGGCATTCCCATCGATGAAAATCCCATGTCAGGTAATCCGTTCAAAGTATCATCCACCTACTATTTTATTATGGCGGTAATTGGCGTGGTCTTAACTTTCTTTGGCGATGACGGTTTCTCGTTCCGAACTACCTTTATTGGAGGCCCTATTATTGGGTTAATTGCCGGTGTAATCCTTTACCTAATAGCCTATTTTGTTGTTGGGCTGTTGGTAGCCATACTTCCTGTTGTGGTTTTCGTTTTAGTACTGGCAGGAGCCGCCGGAGCAGGCTGGCTTATGTGGCACAACTCATACACAAATGCGGCACTGCGCAAGGCACTTTACCGCGACACCAGCGAATGGGATCTTATTTGGGGACCACTGCAATATGCTTACAGCAAAAAGCAGGAATATGAAAACCCTAAGCTCAAGGAAATGGATAATTACAAATCCGAACGTAAACGCTCCTGGAGAAAATTATTGCTGGCAATCAGCATTGGCGTGATTGTTTTGGGCGCTCCGGCAGCCTATTATTCAGGTGCGGTTGGCCAATTCAACCAATCGGTTTTGTATGATGCCGTCAGCTCGCCATTATCTGATGGGCAATTCCTGCTGGGCAAATGGGAAGGAAACTTTGAAGGCCGTGACCTCACGATGAATTTCACTTCCGTGGATGGAAATAATGTAAGCGGAAACATGACGGTAGTGTACAATAAACCCATAAAACAGGAATTTAGCGGAAAATACAATCCTTCGAAAAAACAATTGCGGCTTAAAGATCAGCTCAACATCAAGCTAAAAGGAACCTACATCATTAATTTCTCCGAAAATGCCGAGAACCTCAAAGGTGTTTTCACCCTTGATGTAAACGGTCAGGACGTGAAATTTGAAGCATCAAAAGTAAATTGATTTTAAAGAAATTAGATTATGTCCATTACCTGCGATAAATGTGGAAAAGCCAACCGTGACATTGCCCGATATTGCAAATATTGCGGCAAGCCCGTTCTGAGCGAGTCGTCTTCACTGCTCGAAAAACTCGTTGGGTTGGGAGCGGTTAAAGAAGATATAAAATCCCTGGTTGAGTTTACCAAAGCTGTTAAGAAAAGACAGAAATCCGGCGGAAACCGGATCAATATGCACACCATTATCATGGGGAATACAGGCACCGGCAAAACTACCCTTGCCCAAATTCTCCAACAGCTTTACCTTGGCAATGAAATCATCAGCAAAGCGCATCCCATGGTGGTTGATGCGCCGGATTACGACAGCTGGCTGGAAGAATTTGAAGACAATATCGACAAAGCAAAAGGCGGCATACTGTTTATCGACAATGCCCAAAAGCTTTTGCCCGGCGGCTATGCCAGCGATGTCAACAAACTCGACAAACTCTTCTCGGGCATGGATCGCTTCAAAACCGATCCCATTGTAATTTTAGCCGGATTGCCCGGAGGTTTCAAGGAGTTCCTTGCCGCCAACCCTTCCATCCGCTCACGCTTTGAATATCGTTTCGATTTGCCCGATTATTCCTATACCGAGCTTAGCGAAATCTGCATCCGCCTGCTCAGGGAAGTGCACCAACTCGAACCATCGGAAGATTGCAAGCAGGCACTGACCAGCATTTTCAAGAAAAAATGGAAAGAACGCGACGAAAGTTTTGGCAATGCGCATGTTGCCGTTGATATGGCCGAAGATATCTTTAAAAAGTATATCAAAAGGATTTCAAAAGGAGGCCAGGACGACAGCATCGTTTCCACAGAGGATATCCCCTGCCCTATTCCTAAAGAAAAATCATTGGAAGAAGTCATGAAAGACTTAGATGATTTTATTGGCATGGAAGCGATCAAAACCGCTGTAAAAGACATTGCCCGCCAGGTGCAGACCAATCAGGAGCGTGCCGCGCGAGGTTATGGCGAAGACGAAAAACCCGGCGTGCACATTATATTAACGGGAAATCCAGGAACCGGAAAGACCACCATTGCCCGAAAGCTGGGCGAAATATTTGCCGCTATTGGTTTCCTCGACAGCGGACATGTAGTGGAAGTGGACCGGAGCAAACTGGTAGGGCAATACCAGGGGCAGACAGCACAATTGGTAACTGATGCCTGCGACAAAGCCATGGGCGGAATCCTTTTCGTGGACGAAGCCTACACCCTTGCACCCGTAAGCGATTCGGGTTCCAAAGACAAATACGGCACCGAAGCCGTGGAAACCCTGATGAAACGCATCGAAGACGACCGCGATAAATTTGTGGTGATTGCCGCCGGCTACCAAAATGAAATGGATCAGTTTATCCGCGTAAACCCGGGAATCGACTCCCGCTTCAACAAAAAGCTGCATATCGATGACTATAAACCGGATGAGCTTTATTCCATCTATAAAATATTTATAAAAAAGAAAAAATACCGCCTTCATCCCGAAGCCGAAGAACTGGCCAAAAAAGCCATTAACGAGCTTTATGAAATGCGCGACGCCAATTTTGGAAACGGACGCGAAATGCGCGGCCTTTTTGAAACAACATCAGGGAAATTTGCCGACCGGATTTCGAAACTGCCCAAAGAAGAACAAACCGATGAAGCCCTGGTGACCATCATGCCCGCCGATATTCCTTATGAAGAACAAAAAGATATCGATCCTGAGGAATGCATGGCCAAGCTGAACGAACTTACCGGCCTGCATGCCGTAAAACGCGAGATCCGCGGCCTGATTGATATGCTCAACCTTCAAAAACAGCGTGGCGACGACAGCAAACCGGAACTCAAATCACATTTTGTTTTCTCAGGAAATCCCGGAACGGGAAAAACTACCGTTGCGCGTATTGTAGCAGACATTTTTAAAGCAATGGGCGTATTGTCGCGCGGACACCTCATCGAGGCCGACCGCTCGGCTCTAGTTGCCGGTTTATTAGGGCAAACCGCCATAAAAACCAACAACATCATCGATAAAGCCATGGGCGGCGTACTTTTTATCGACGAAGCCTATACGCTCAACCAGGGCGATCGCGATGAATTTGGCCAGGAAGCCATTGATGCACTGCTCAAACGCATGGAAGACGACCGCGGGAAATTTATCGTCATTGCCGCCGGTTATACCCATGAAATGGAAGAATTCCTCAAGACCAACCCGGGGCTGCCATCCCGTTTCAACCGAAAAATTGCTTTCGAAGATTTTGCACCCGATGCGCTCGAAAAAGTGTTCCGTGGGCTCTTGAAAAAGAATAATTACACACTCACCAAAGAAGCCGATGAAAATTTAACGCTTTTCATTCAAGGCATTTTCAATCGCCGCGATGAAAACTTCGGCAATGCCCGCGAAATGCGCAAAGTCTTTGAAGAAGCGCAGCAAAGGCAAAGTGTGCGCCTCACGCAGATGATCACCGAAGGCAAAGCAGTAACTCCGGAAGAGCTGTCCACTCTGAACCGTGAAGATATTGAAGGTGAAGTGGAAGAAGCCCGCTCACTCGAAGATATTCTGTCCGAACTGGACGATTTCATTGGAATGGACAGCGTGAAGAAAGCCGTTCGGGAAATCGCTGCCAAAGCCCAGTTGCAGCAATACCGCATACAAAAAGGCATGGCCGCCGGCGAGCTGGAAGGACAAAATATTGTGCTCACAGGAAATCCCGGAACCGGAAAAACCACAGTTGCGCGCAAGCTTGGCGAAATATTCAAATCCATTGGAATTATTGATCGCGGACATGTAATCGAAGTCGATCGTAGTCAGCTTGTGGGTCAGTACCAGGGAGAAACGCCCAAATTGGTAAACGATGCCTGCAACCGTGCACTCGGCGGAATCCTTTTCATCGATGAAGCTTACACCCTTGCGCCCGTGAGCGATTCCGGACAAAAAGACAAACTCGGAACCGAAGCACTGGAAACACTGCTCAAACGGATGGAGGATGACCGTGGCCGATATATCGTAATTGCCGCCGGTTATCAGCAACCCATGGAGCAGTTGTTCAGTGTAAATTCCGGCATGAAATCCCGTTTCGACCGTTTTATTCATATTGAAGATTATAAGCCGGATGAACTGCTGGCCATCTTTAAAATATTCGTAAAAAAGAAAAAATACAAACTGGATCCCGATGCGGAAGAAAAACTAAAAAAAGCAATTCAGCTGATTTTCGATACCCGCGACAAAAATTTCGCCAATGCACGTGAGATGCGCAAGCTGTTCGATAATACGGTTTCTCAGATGTCGAACCGCATCAGCAGCCTGGAAGTAGAAAGTTTATCCGATGATGATTTTGTTACCATTGTTGCAGAGGATATTCCTTATGAGGAAAAACAAGATCTTGATCCCGAAGCCTGCATGGCCAAACTGAACGAACTCAGTGGCCTGGATGGCGTAAAGAAAGAGGTTCGCAGCATCATCGACTTGCTCAACCTGCAAAAGCAACGTGGCGATGAAGGAGCCCGTGAACTCAAATCGCATTTTGTTTTCTCTGGAAATCCGGGTACGGGAAAAACCACCGTTGCGCGCATCATGGCCGATATTTTCAAAGCCATGGGCGTGCTTTCACGCGGACACCTTATTGAGGCCGACCGCTCAGCACTGGTGGCCGGCGTTGTGGGACAGACTTCCATCAAAACCAATAACCTGGTAGATAAAGCCATGGGCGGCGTGCTTTTTATAGACGAAGCCTATACACTCAGCCAGGGCGATCGCGATGAATTTGGTCAGGAAGCCATTGATACCCTGCTCAAACGCATGGAAGACGATCGCGGAAAATTTATTGTGATTGCGGCCGGGTACACCAACGAAATGGAAGAATTCCTGAAAACCAATCCGGGGCTTCCATCGCGTTTTAACCGCAAAATCGAATTTGCCGATTATAAACCCGAAGCACTGGAAACCATTTTCCGCAGCTTGCTGAAAAAGAACAACTACAGCCTTGATGCTGAATCCGATGAAAACATCCGCATCTTCATTGAAGGCATTTACAACCGCCGCGACAAAAACTTTGGCAATGCCCGTGAAATGCGCCGGCTTTACGAAGAAGCATTGCAGCGCCAAAGCAGCCGTTTAACAAAAATGATGAGCGAAGGAGCAGAAATAAATCCTGAAGAGCTCTCCTTACTAACGCGCCCGGATATTGAAGGCGAAGTAGAAAAAGCCCGCCCGCTCAATGAAATCCTTTCCGAACTCGATGATTTTATCGGCATGGACACGGTAAAAAAAGCGGTAAGGGAAGTTGCAGCGCAGGCACAACTGCAGCAAATCCGCATCCAGAAAGGCATGGCTGCCGGCGAACATGCAGGCATTAATATTGTCCTCACCGGAAATCCCGGAACAGGCAAAACCACCATTGCACGCAAACTTGGCGAAGTATTCAAATCTATTGGAATTTTGAGCCGCGGCCATGTTGAAGAAGTTGACCGCAGTCAACTGGTCGGCCAGTTTCTTGGCGAAACACCAAAGCTGGTCAATAAAGCCGTTGATAAAGCCCTTGGAGGAATCCTTTTTGTAGATGAAGCCTATGCCCTGGCGCCTCCCGGCAACCAGCCCGACAAATACGGTCAGGAAGCCATCGAAACGCTGATGAAACGCATCGAAGACGATCATGGGAAATTTATTTTCATCGCAGCGGGATACCAAAAGGAAATGGAAAATTTCCTCAATGCCAATCCCGGCATGCAATCGCGCATCGACCGCTTTTTACATATAGACGATTATAATGCCGATGAGCTTTATGGTATTTTCAAAATTTTTGTAAAAAAGAAAAAATTCCGTGTTACGGAAGAAGCTGAAATCAAAATCAAGAAAGCCATCCAAGGCATTTATGATGCTCGCGACCGCAATTTTGCCAATGCGCGCGAAATGCGCAAACTTTTCGACCAGGCGCAATCGGCACTTTCATCCCGCTTAACCAACACTGGGGTTGATGGCCTCAGCGATGATGATTTAATCACTATCATAGCGGATGATATTCCCGAAACAGCACAAAAAGAAGAAGCCAAATCATCCTTAATCGATCCTGTAGAAAAGCTTATTGGCCGCGAGGAAGTAAAAGCCCAGGTTCGTCCGATGGCACGTTTACTGGAAATGACCAAAATGCGCACGGAAAAATTTGGCATTGAGCCCAAAGATTTCACCCATCATTTTGCTTTCCTTGCGAATGGCGGAAGCGGCAAAAGCAGCACGGCACAAGCCCTGGCGCAAATGTTTGAGCAAGCTAAGGCGCTGCCCTCTTCGCGCCTTGCGGAAATTGATATGAAAAACATCCTCAACGGCCCGGAGCCCCAGGCGCAATTGATGCGGCTGATCGACCGTGCTGATGGCGCCAGCTTTATGATCGACCATTTTGATCTGATAAGCGAAAGTACGGAAGAAATCAAGCAAGGCATTTCCGATTTGCTTTTACAGCGGATTAACAGCAGCGAGCACAAATTCTGCCTGATCATTGCCGGTGATGCAGATCCCATGGAAAAGTTGCTTTCGGAAGAACCATTCAACGAGCTGGCAGCAAAAATTCCTCAACGGATAAAGTGGGACGGATTTGGTGCTGCTGATTTGTTTGAGCTGTTAAAAGTCCATTGCGAAAGCAATAATTTCCGTTTGGCGGATGATGCACGCGAAGGCATCGAAAATTATTTTGAAAGCCATCGGGAAAAAGGAGCCCATGAGGTTAAAGCTTTATTTGAGCAAATGCTGCAAAATCAGATGACACGCCTCACGCCAATATTTGGCACTGCTGATTTCGATGAAGATATGATGAATGAACTTAAAACCGACGACCTGCCATGATGAAACCATTCCCGATTTATTCGGGAAAGTTCCATCTGGCAATTAAAAATCAAATAATAAACAGATGAAATGCCCAGCCTGTAAGGCCGACATCGATCCGGATAGTTTGTACTGCGACCAATGCGGCCAGGAATTGAAAATATGCCCCAAATGCCACATTTTTGGCAAAAGCAAAAGGTGCACCCAATGCGGTGGAATATTGGAAAGTCCGGCAGAGAGAAAGCCTCTGTCCGACGCTTCTGAAATGCCCGCAACACATCCCAAAGAAGAAAGCCAACCCAAAAGCCCACCGCCCCCGCCGAAACAGGATTCCGGCAGTGCAAGCCCACCGCCACCCAAGGCGCCAAAAGCTTCCGCCCCTGCCGATCCGCAAAAAACCATGCGCATACAGCGCGAACCGGTCCGCGAACCCGGCGCAGCACCCCAACTAAAGTTCATCAACCGCAATATCGGGGCAGATATCACCTTTAAAAGTGGCGATATCATTGGAAGGCGCGACGGACAGCACACCCGGGTTTTTGGTCAGTACGGCCAGGTTTCCGGACGTCATGCCCAGGTAGAATACAATCCCGGAAAAGGATGGTTTATCACCGACTTGGGATCATCCAACGGCACGCGCTACAACAACGAATACCTCCGCGAAAACATCCCACAGTTAATCAAAGACGAATCTTATATAATCATTGCAAATATTGAATTTTATGTCCGAACAGAATAATCATTTTATGCTGGATGTGCAGGCCGCCAGCGATAAAGGCAATAAGCGCGAGCACAACGAAGACATGCTGCTTGTAGGTGATACCATTTTCCGCGATGGGCGCATAAGAATGGAATTTGACTCGGATTGCCTGCTTACTTTTGCTGTAGCCGATGGCATGGGCGGGCATAATGCCGGAGAGGTGGCCAGTGAAATGGCGTTAAACAGCCTCGTAAAATTTACCGACATCCTTGGGGCAGGATACAGCGAAGGCCATTTGTGCAATATGCTGAACGACTGGGCAGAACGCATGCATGAAGAGCTAACGGAAGAAGGATTCGATAATCCGGAACGCCGGGGAATGGGCACAACGCTCTGTGGTTTTTTTATTTATGACAAAAAATACTATGCCATTAATGCAGGCGACAGCAGGCTGTACCACTTCCGCAACGGCATACTGCAGCAAATCAGCAAAGACCATTCGCTTGCCAGCCAGGATCCAACGGCACCTTCAAATATCATTACGAATGCCCTTGGCGGTGGCGGCGAAAGTGCTTTCCTCGATGTTGAAAACATTACGGACCGTCTGCAGGATAAGGATATCCTTTTGGCATGCAGCGATGGTTTAAGCGATATGCTTGATGATGAAAGCATCCGCGAATTGCTTGTTAAGAGTTGTTCGGCCCAGGATTTGGTTGATGCAGCTAATGATAATGGCGGCAAAGACAATATTTCGGTGATACTTGCAAAAATGAACAAGGCGGAATAAAAATCTGCCCCTGAATCAATCTTTGTTGAGGAATGATTTGCTTTTGGAGTGCCCGGAATAGACCTCAGGCTATAATTCCGTTTGATACCGGGACTCATGGCACGGAGCATTAATTTAGGGAAAACGCAACCTTTCCAATAAGGTTTCGTACACAGAAAAATCAGTATTTACTACGAATCCCTGTGAAAATCAGGATTTTTTGTATATTTGTTCTAATAAAAATCTGTTTGGAATGGTTGATGCGCTAAGTATTTTCAACATTATGGAGAAAGACAATATTATTATGTCTTTCAAAGGTGAAATTAATTCGGATATAATTACAAGGGTTCTCCAAATGGCCGAGGACAAGCTTGACAACGAGAAAAACAGCGTTAAAAAGAAAATCTACAATATACTGGTAGAGGGATTGCAAAACCTCTACCATCATACAGAAGATTTCGCGCTTAAAAGTCAGGACAACCTGCTTGGCGATTCTAAATCGGCATTATTGCTTATTTGGTACGAAGGTGATTATTACTACATCCAAACAGGGAATTATATCCTCAACGAAAACATCGCAGCATTGAAGGAGCGCTTAGATAAAATAAATGCCATGACCAAAGATGAGCTCCGCGATTTTTATAAAGAAATACTCAACAACAATCATATTTCAGAAAAAGGAGGTGCCAGCTTGGGCATGATCGACATCGCAAGAAAATCGGGAGAAAAACTTGATTTTCAATTCACCAAACTTAACAACGACGTATCCTTTTTTGATTTTAAAGTAAAAGTAAAAAAGAATTAACAATGGAAGAGCTGAAAATTACCAAAACAAAACAAACGCCCGAAATCAACTTCAATGGCAGCACAGGCGTTTTTGAAATCGGTGGGCGTTCCATTCCGGAAAATACTTTCGAGTTTTACAATCCTGTTATTGAATGGATTGAAAACTATGTAAAAAAACCGGCCGACAAAACGCTGGTTAAAGTTTATCTGGAATATTTCAACACAAGTTCATCAAAATTCATACTCGAAATATTTAAAAAGCTCCGTCCTATCAACGATATGGGAGGAAAAGATATTCTGGTGGAATGGTATTATGATGAAGATGACGAAGAAATGATGGAAACCGGAGAAGATTATGAAGACGTAACCGAGCTTCCGTTTGAATTAAAAATGATTGAAGAAGACTAAACAGTGACCCGGCGCGTAACGATATATCAGAAAGAGCTCGACAGCCTGAAGCGCAGCAAAAAATTTCTCGAAAATGAAGACAGTTCCCATGAGGAACTCAGAGAGGAATTCAGCACGCTGATTGCTAATTACGAAGAACTGCTCGATCAGACCAAAATCATTACGCGCATCAGCGACCGCCTGCAGGGAAAACTCAACCTGACCAATGAAAAGCTCAACGACAAAAACGAAGAGCTGCAGCGCACCATCGACGACCTGCTCAAGGCGCGTATGGGGAAAAAAGCGACTTATATCGTTTTAATTTTTGCTATTGCGCTCTTTATTTTAACCGAAGCTTTTGTTGAGCCTCAAATTGAGAACTACGCCAGCGCGCATTTCGCCCGTAATGCCATGATGATTTCGCTTCTGTTCAAAGGCTTTATTGCCCTGCTCATAAAACCTATCGAAAGCCTGACCGAACGCGCCCTGATCAAACGCGCACGCAAAAGGCAGATGGACGGGAAGAACCCGAGAAATAAATCCACTTTAAAGACCGCTTAAATTTTACTAAAAGATAATCTTAGCAATAAAAAAACCCATCAGTATGTTACTGACAGGTTTATTGTTGTGGGAACTGCTGGATTCGAACCAGCGACCCTCTGCTTGTAAGGCAGATGCTCTGAACCAACTGAGCTAAGCTCCCGTGATTTCAAAAAACTTTAGATAAAGTATTTGAACTTAAATTAAAAGTACGTTTCATTGCTTAAGGCAATTTGTGGGAACTGCTGGATTCGAACCAGCGACCCTCTGCTTGTAAGGCAGATGCTCTGAACCAACTGAGCTAAGCTCCCATATCAAAGATTTAATGAACGTGCTGCTTTGAAAAGCGGTTGCAAATATACGCCTGTTTTTTAATTTGGCAAGAGCTATTCTCAAAAAAATTCCATTTACTGCCCGTGCCTCTCAATAAGTCCTTATCAATCAATCTTGTATAGAATAAATATTTTTATGGAATCATCTTTGAAGCAGGATTTGTATTTTTGTCCTTTCAGGCTTACTCATCATTTAATGAACATGACAGCTCGCTTACGGTATATTTGCTCCCTGCTTCCCAAACTTCCTGAAGGAAAATTGTGGTTGTACCTACTTATGGTTTTTACTGCGTTTTTGTATGCCTGCAATCCTTCTTCAAAATTACCCGAAGGCAAATACCTATTGGTAAAAAACGACATCAAAGTTGAAGGCAAAGGTGTCGGCTCTTCCCAGCTGAAGGGCTATCTGGTGCAGCCGGAGAACAAAAAATTCCTGGGCGTTTTTGACCTGAACCTATGGATTTACAACCAAACAGCAGGTGGCAAATCCACGGGTTTTAAACGGTGGCTGCGCCGTTCTGTCGGCGAACCGCCCAGTATTTATAATGCTCCGGATGTGCTGATTTCGCAGCGGCAGATGAAGAAATACCTGGAAAACAAAGGTTTTTTCAACGCAGAAATCGCAAATAAAACACGTTACAAAAAAAAGAAAACACGTGTTACTTATGAGGTTGAGCTGAAAAAACCTTACCGCATCCGCAATTATTTTAAGTATTCTTCGGACGATACCATACGGCGTATTGTTTTGGAGGATGCTGCCAACAGCCTGATCAAAAAAGGAAACCGTTACGATTTTTATGTACTTGAAAAGGAACGCAGCCGGCTCAACAAAATGCTGCGCAACAAAGGCTATTTTTTTATCAGTGAGGATTTTATAAGCTTTCAAATCGACAGTAGCCTGAACAATCACGAGTTGGATATCAGCATGATTATCAGCCAGCCCGACGGTCGCCCGGCGAGTGATTCACTGATTGTTGACAAGCTGTTTCGCAAGCGTTTTCGCATCAATGATATTTTCATTTTTCCACAGCTGGATCCTTTGCACACCAACCGAAACTACCGGGATACGCTGGAGTATGTGCGCATGCACTACCGCCATGAGGGCGACACGCTGGGCGTTTACCGGTTTTTGTACAGCCAGAAACCGATTGTACGCAGCAAGACTTTGGTTCCTTCGATTTATTTTGGCTACCGTGATTTTTATTCCGAATTTGATGTCGATAAAACCTCAACAGCATTGCGCACGCTCCCGATTTTCCGTTATGTGCAGGTAAGTTTTGATACGCTGCCGGGCACTTTGGCCGCTCCGCCGGGGGTTATCGGGCAGCTCAACTGCCATATTGATATGGCCAAGGCCAAACGGAATTCCTTTCTCATCGAAACAGAGGCCACGAACAGTGCCGGGATGCTTGGCCTAGCAGGAAATCTGGTTTTAAAAAACAAAAACATTTTTCACGGAGCGGAAGTGTTCAGCATCCGCCTGAAAGGAGCTTTGGAGATGCAGCAATCACTCGATCAGGCCGAGGAGCAAAAAGATTTCTTTTTTTTCAATACCGTTGAAACCGGGATTGAGGCCAGCCTGTATTTTCCGCGCTTTTTAGGGCCGATCAGCCCGCAGCGGTTTCCGCGTTATTTCCGTCCGCGCACTTCCGTACTGACCGGCCTAAATTACCAGCGACGTCCTGATTATGAGCGCACTATCGCCAAAGCATCATTGGGTTACGAATGGAATCAAAATCAGCAGGTAACGCATTATTTATTCCCTTTGGAAGTGAATGCGGTAAAGATATTTCCATCGGAAGAATTTCTCGAGCGCCTCGAAGAAATCGACAATCCCCGCCTGACATCCCAGTATTCCGATCACATGATTTTTGCCTTGAAATACAGCTATGTGAAGAACACCCAGCAGCGAGGCAGTTTCAATGATTTCTACTATATGCGCTTCAATTTTGAATCGTCAGGCAATTTACTTTACGCCATTGATGAAGCCATCAAATTAGATAAAAATGCCGACGGGAATTACACACTGCTCGGCATCCGTTATGCGCAATACCTGCGTTTTGACACCGATTTACGGCAATATTTCTATCTTGACCGCAACAACCAGCTGGCGATGCGTGCCATTTTCGGGATTGGCGTGCCTTATGCAAACTCCAACTCCCTGCCATTTGAAAAAGGATTTTATGGCGGTGGTGCCAACGGCATGCGCGGCTGGGAATTAAAAACATTAGGGCCGGGCATTTATCAGGCTGCCAGCGCAAACAAATATGAAGTCATGGGCGACATAAAGCTGGAAGCCAATGTGGAATACCGTTTCCCGATTTACAGCGCGCTGAAAGGAGCCCTTTTTACCGATATTGGAAACATCTGGTTGCTGCACAGCAGTGATGTTTATCCGGGTGGCGAATTCCGCTTCGATGATTTTTATAAAGAATTTGCCATAGATGCCGGTTTGGGATTCCGTTTTGATTTTGAATTTTTCGTAATCCGTGTTGATGGAGCACTGCCGATCAAAGATCCGGGCGCAGAAGATCAGTGGGTTTATAAAAAAGCCAGGATCAGTGATGTGATGTGGAATTTTGGTATCGGGTATCCGTTTTAGTGCGGAGAGCGAAGTGATGAAGGCGGTTACGGAAAAAGTGTTAAATATGAATACGGAATATTTATATAATAAAATCAGGGCGGAATTTCCGCATGAGCCAACGCCTGAGCAGGAGAAGCTGCTTCGGGCTTTGCCGCGATTTATCTATTTTACCGAGAATGAAGCACTTTTTTTATTGCGCGGATATGCCGGAACGGGAAAGACATCTGTAATCTCAGCCTTGATCCGTGCTTTGAAAAGCGTGTATATGAAATCGGTTTTGATGGCGCCCACCGGACGGGCTGCCAAGGTACTTGCCTCCTATTCCGGTCAGCGGGCGCATACGATCCACCAAAAAATTTACTTCATCTACACACTCAAAAGCGGTGTGGTGAGCCTGCGTTTACAGAAAAACAAGCATAAAAACACCATTTTTATTATTGATGAGGCTTCGATGATTTCCGAAGGCAGCGGCGAAGGCATTTTCACAGACCACAACCTGCTGCACGATATGATGGAATTTATCTACAGCGGCGAAAACTGCCGCGCCATCCTCATTGGTGATGTGGCGCAGCTTCCTCCTGTGGGTTTGAATATCAGCCCGGCACTGGATCTGGATTATCTGCGTGCGGCATTTGATTTCACGCCCGGCATGCTCAACCTCAAACAAGTCGTGCGTCAGGCAGCGGATTCCGGCATCCTCTCCAATGCCACACGCTTGCGCCTTAAACTGGAGCAGGACGATTTTGCACCGCCTTTTTTTGATATTGACGGTTTTCGTGATATCGAAAACATCACAGGGCGTGAACTGGGCGAAGAACTTGCATCCAGCTATGCGCAATATGGCGAAGAAAATGCCATCATCATCAGCTATTCCAATAAAAGGGCCAATATTTATAATCGCGAAATCCGCAACCGCATCCTCTTCCGTGATGACGAAATCTGCGCGGGCGATATGTTGATGATTGTGCGCAATAACTACTACTGGCTGCCCGAAGACTCCAAAGCCGGGTTCCTCGCCAATGGCGAAATGGCCGAAGTTTTGCAGGTGCTAGGCCGCGACGAGAAATTTGGTTTTCGTTTTGCCGATGTAATGCTGCGCCTGACTGATTATCCGGATGAGCCCGAAATTGAAGTAAAAATCATGCTCGACACCTTGATGATTGACAGCGCATCATTGCCCCAGGAGCAAAACAACGCCTTTTTTGATGCAGCCTGCACCCATTATGCCGATCGTGGCCCCAGGCAAAAAGTAGTGCAGGCCGTGAAAGAAGATCCGCATTTCAATGCTTTGCAGGTGAAATTTGCGTATGCGATGACATGCCATAAAACACAAGGCGGGCAATGGAAACATGTTTATCTTGATCCGGGATACATTACCGAAGAGCGCTTGAACCGGGAATATCTCAGATGGCTTTATACGGCGGTGACCCGCGCAACGGAGAAATTGTTTCTGGTGAATTTTAATGAATGGTTTTTTGGCGGCGTGGATTAGTGGGAAAGTTTGAAAGTTTGAAAGTGGGAAAGTGGCCCCTCGACTTACTTCGGCTACGCTCAGCACAGGCCGCTCGGGGACCTTGAGTGGGAATGTTGAAAGTACGAAAGTGCGAAAGTTGAAAGTGGGAAAGTTGAAAGTACGAAAGTGGGAAGTACGAAAGTGGGAAGTAGGAAAGTGGGAAAGTGGAAAGTGCGAAAGTGGCCCCTCGACTTACTTCGGCTACGCTCAGCACAGGCCGCTCGGGGACCTTGAGTGGGAAAGTTGAAAGTGCGGTAAGCCTACAGCGAACAGCATCTTGCATATAACCGGATAATGTTTTAAAGCTGTCCGGGCAGAAGTTGGTGGAGCTGGTTGGCTGGGTGTTCCTGGATTTTTCCTAATGTTTGCTTGAGCCACTCAAAGGGTTCTACGTTTTGGATTTTGCAGCTGGCAAAAAAGGAGTAGATCATAGCCGCGTGCTGGGCTGCATTGTGCGAACCGGCAAACAGGTAATTCTTGCGGCCTATTGCTACCGGCCTGATGCTGTTTTCAACCAGGTTGTTGTCAATGCGCAGCCTTCCGTCTTCAATATAACGGATCAGGCGCCCCCATAATTTCAGGCTGTAAGCTATGGCTTTGCCGATTGCGCTTTTGGGCGCTACTTTATAAACTTCTTCCTTAAGCCAGCTTTCCATTTCGTTCAATATGGGCAGTGATTCCTTTTGCCGCAATGCTTTGACCTCCTCCGGCTGCAGTTCTTGCTCACTTGCCTGACGTTCAATGGCATACAGTTTTCTTATCTGCCCCAGCGCATATTCACTGCGTGCAGCATCATTGTCCTTGGCTTTCTCAAAATACCTGCGTGCATGCGCCATGCAGGCCAATTGGGTGATTTCGGCTTTGTTTTTTAGGTTGTCGTAAGCTGTGTAGCCATCGGTTTGCAAATATCCACTATAGTTTTCCAGCATCTCATCCGGGCCTTCCCGTCCGCGGCCTTTCCGGTAATCGAACAGGGCCAGTTTTTTAAGCGGGTCGTAATAAACCCAATGATACCCTTTGTGCGATGCCCCGGGCTTGTCTTTGGTCAATACCTTTATGGGCGTTTCGTCTGCCATCAGGTAATCGGTCCTCATGATTTCTTTTTTCAGGGCATCGTAAAGCGGTTCAAGCAATCTGCAAACCCCGCTAAACCAACCGTTTATTGTTGATTCGGCTATTTCGATCCCCAGGCGCTTGAACATCTTGACAAGGCGGTAGAAAGGCAGGTGGTCAACAAATTTGCTGACAGTCACATAAGAGATCAGGCCTTCTGAGGCATTGCTTTTGGGCAAGGCGCGTGAAGGCAGTTCTGCGCAGATCATTTGGGTGCTTTCGTCCTGGCCTGCTACGGCATAGTAAGGGCGTATATAACGGATCACACGAAAAGTACCGGGCACATAATCAAGTACTTCGGTGATTTTTACGTTGACCCTATGGGCGCCTTCGGGCAGGTTTTGGGGTTCGATGATAATTTCATGGCGCGGCAGGTGGGCGGGCAGTTCTAAGCGCACGGGCTGTTTTTTGGACTGCTTTTTATTGCGCGTATAGCTGATCTGCTCCTTTTCCGGTTCTTTCTCCTGTGCAGGCACGTCGAAGAGCACGCCCTGGTTGGGGTCTGCTGCGATATGCCGTTCGCTTTTGGCTCCATAGATCGCACGCCTCAACTGGACAAGTTCATGCTGAAGCAGGAATATCTTCTGTTGCATTGCATCATATTCCGCTTTTGATATAGTTATATTTTCCTGACTTGCCATGAGGCAAAGATACGGAAGTAACCTCTTGTCTGACTATATTTTAAGTGCTATTTACCAACATTTTCATGTGGGAAAAAACGTGGGTATTTCCTTGCATTTTTCATGGAAATACCATTGATTATCATTACAAGTTCAGGGTAGTCGATCAGCTGGTGGGAGGCGTGCACAGCAGATGTGTCCGGCAGGTGAAAAGTGCCTTTTTCGAGCCTTTTATAGAACAGCACAAAACCTCCGCTTTCCCAGCGCAATAATTTTATGCGGTCGCGCTTTTTGTTGATGAACAGGAAAACATCACCGCTCATCGGGTTTTTGTCCAGTTTGTTGCGCACAATGCCATAAAGCCCGTCAAAGCTCTTGCGCATATCGGTGGGCTGGCGGTACAGGTAATAGCGGCTGGCAGTTAAGCTGAACATTATTGGCCGGTGAGCGATTTGAGATAGGACAAGGGCACATTGCCCGGCAAGCTGAGCTCGATACCATTGGGATAACGGATATTGACCCCTGCAGCTGGAATTCCGGAAAGCTCAATGAACCCATGGTCATCAGGCAAGCTTTCTTCCTGTTTAAATTTATGATACCAATAAAGGAAAGTGTGATAGCCGATTTTGTGCGATTCGGCAAAGGATCTTTTGCTTTGGCCACTGGTATGCCATTGATCCACCAGCGCTTTCATCTCTGCTCTTCTTTGTTCTTTTTGCATATTGCTTTTTTGCAGCAAAGTAAGGGAGCTTTAAAAGCTTGTGCAATATGCCTTTTGCTGAAGGCTTACCTTAAGCCAGCTTTCCATTTCGTTCAATATGGGCAGTGATTCCTTTTGCCGCAATGCTTTGACCTCCTCCGGCTGCAGTTCTTGCTCACTTGCCTGACGTTCAATGGCATACAGTTTTCTTATCTGCCCCAGCGCATATTCACTGCGTGCAGCATCATTGTCCTTGGCTTTCTCAAAATACCTGCGTGCATGCGCCATGCAGGCCAATTGGGTGATTTCGGCTTTGTTTTTTAGGTTGTCGTAAGCTGTGTAGCCATCGGTTTGCAAATATCCACTATAGTTTTCCAGCATCTCATCCGGGCCTTCCCGTCCGCGGCCTTTCCGGTAATCGAACAGGGCCAGTTTTTTAAGCGGGTCGTAATAAACCCAATGATACCCTTTGTGCGATGCCCCGGGCTTGTCTTTGGTCAATACCTTTATGGGCGTTTCGTCTGCCATCAGGTAATCGGTCCTCATGATTTCTTTTTTCAGGGCATCGTAAAGCGGTTCAAGCAATCTGCAAACCCCGCTAAACCAACCGTTTATTGTTGATTCGGCTATTTCGATCCCCAGGCGCTTGAACATCTTGACAAGGCGGTAGAAAGGCAGGTGGTCAACAAATTTGCTGACAGTCACATAAGAGATCAGGCCTTCTGAGGCATTGCTTTTGGGCAAGGCGCGTGAAGGCAGTTCTGCGCAGATCATTTGGGTGCTTTCGTCCTGGCCTGCTACGGCATAGTAAGGGCGTATATAACGGATCACACGAAAAGTACCGGGCACATAATCAAGTACTTCGGTGATTTTTACGTTGACCCTATGGGCGCCTTCGGGCAGGTTTTGGGGTTCGATGATAATTTCATGGCGCGGCAGGTGGGCGGGCAGTTCTAAGCGCACGGGCTGTTTTTTGGACTGCTTTTTATTGCGCGTATAGCTGATCTGCTCCTTTTCCGGTTCTTTCTCCTGTGCAGGCACGTCGAAGAGCACGCCCTGGTTGGGGTCTGCTGCGATATGCCGTTCGCTTTTGGCTCCATAGATCGCACGCCTCAACTGGACAAGTTCATGCTGAAGCAGGAATATCTTCTGTTGCATTGCATCATATTCCGCTTTTGATATAGTTATTTTTTCCTGACTTGCCATGAGGCAAAGATACGGAAGTAACCTCTTGTCTGACTATATTTTAAGTGCTATTTACCAACATTTTCATGTGGGAAAAAACGTGGGTATTTCCTTGCATTTTTCATGGAAATACCATTGATTATCATTACAAGTTCAGGGTAGTCGATCAGCTGGTGGGAGGCGTGCACAGCAGATGTGTCCGGCAGGTGAAAAGTGCCTTTTTCGAGCCTTTTATAGAACAGCACAAAACCTCCGCTTTCCCAGCGCAATAATTTTATGCGGTCGCGCTTTTTGTTGATGAACAGGAAAACATCACCGCTCATCGGGTTTTTGTCCAGTTTGTTGCGCACAATGCCATAAAGCCCGTCAAAGCTCTTGCGCATATCGGTGGGCTGGCGGTACAGGTAATAGCGGCTGGCAGTTAAGCTGAACATTATTGGCCGGTGAGCGATTTGAGATAGGACAAGGGCACATTGCCCGGCAAGCTGAGCTCGATACCATTGGGATAACGGATATTGACCCCTGCAGCTGGAATTCCGGAAAGCTCAATGAACCCATGGTCATCAGGCAAGCTTTCTTCCTGTTCAAATTTATGATACCAATAAAGGAAAGTGTGATAGCAGATTTTGTGTGATTCGGCAAAGGATCTTTTGCTTTGGCCACTGGTATGCCATTGATCCACCAGCGCTTTCATCTCTGCTCTTCTTTGTTCTTTTTGCATATTGCTTTTTTGCAGCAAAGTAAGGGAGCTTTAAAAGCTTGTGCAATATGCCTTTTGCTGAAGGCTTACACTTCGGCTACGCTCAGTGACCTAAAGTGGGAAAGTGGGAAAGTTGAAAGTGGGAAAGTTGAAAGTGCGAAAGTGGTATAAAAAACTCCCGAAACCGGAGGCTTGGGAGTTTTTTATGAATTTGATTTATTTCTTAGTTGATGACAACTTTTTGGACAGTGCGGTTTGAACCGGAAGTAATTTCAACGAGGTAAACACCGGCATTAAGATCTGACGGAAGGGCGATTTCAGCATTTCCGTTGATTTGCTGTTGCATGATGTTGCGGCCACTGATATCGTTCAGGCGCAGTGTGTAATCTCCTTCCATATTACGGACGTGGAGGTTGTTTCCGTTAATGTAAGCGAAGGCTTTTGGTGTTGTTATTTGGTCTTCGACTCCGGTCAATATTCCGAAGTGGACGATGAAGCGGTCATTGATATAACCTGACTCAGTCACTGTGAATAAATAGTCTGGATTTACCGTTAAATCAATTTTTTCGCCAGATTTCGTATCTTCCAAATAAATTGGCATGCCTTCATCAAAATTCAAAACAGTATGGACATTAAAAAGATACTCTCCCGTTTTACCTGCATAAAGGCCAATTGGAACAGATTTCTGAGCTTCAATTGATGGCAATGATTGAATCGCCAATTTTTGATCTCCAAGTAATGAATATAAAGCAATATCAGGATTTCCTTGCCATTTGGGGGCATCGAATAATTCATCAAAACCTATTGTTGAATTTTCATCAAAAACAACAGCTATTGTATTTATATCCGATGTAGCAATATTTTGAACTGATAATTTAAAATCTTGAATAAGACTCTCGCTCTTGAAGAATGTCGAAGTTCCATGTTCCCTTTGGGCATTTCTAAAAGCAACATTCCCGTCAGAGGAAGCACTTACGAAAAAGCCCTGACCCGGATTGATATAATCAGTTGGTGTTTTGTTTCCGCCACCTGGTGTACCTGTTGTACTTGTGCGATATGCATAATCGCCCTTTTCAAATGAACCTGACGTAGGTTCATCCCAGAAGTACAATGTTCCACCAATTGTTTGATTCACTGTGCCATTTATTGAATTATTTGCTGCCAAAAACGCACTAGCCTTCAATGTTGATGGATAAGGGTTACCAATCAGATTTGCTCCTGAATTATTTCCAACACCACCTGAGCTTACAGCAACATCTATATCACCATTATTGAGCGTACCTGATAAACTAATAGTTTTATTTTCTCCGGCATAGGCAATTGCATAGCCACGTCCTTGAACAAATGTTTCAGACCCCATTAAAGGATCATTACCATTAGGTCCATTAAGTATATCAATCCATGTATTGCTTGATGTCTCATATTTACGGAAATCATCATTACCTTCACCAGCTGTTAAACCCAGACTCAAATCATTAAATGAACCAGAACCATAATTAATAGGACTTGCAATATAATGGAATACATCTTGAGCAAGATAACACTCAACAGTCACATCTCCTGTAACAGTTCCATTGGTGATAAGCGAGCCGGTACCTGTTGCATCTGAATTTAAAAGTAAATTCCCATTTGTTGTGAGTGTTGATCCTGAGGCTACATCAGCAACAGCAGAAACATCGATTGTAAGCGTTTTCCCGGAAGCAATCGTGGTATTTCCTGAGATTTGGTCAAATTTATCATTAACACTTACATTTTGCTCAAAGGTTAATGTTGTTGCAGCAGTTTTTTCAACAAACAAATAATCGAAATTTATAGGATCATTTGCTCCGGTTACTGACTGAGCATTTCCGCCTTTAAAAAATATAGCACGATTATTAAAGTTTATAGTGCCAGAACTTTGGTAATCACCCTCAAGGTGCATGTCTCCACCATTTGCTTCAGACAATGTTATGGTTGCTCCATTTTGGTTAATTAGATCTCCTTTAACAACCAATGGATTTGTACCATCACCAACAAATGAAAAAGTTCCTGCATTCGTAAAGTCACCCTGAATAGTGAACCCATTGTTGCCTTGAACTACTTTGCCACCTGAATTTATAGTTAAATTGCCAGTTACATAACGAGTCTCATAAATGTTTAATGGGGTTGTTGTTGAAACAATAACATTTGCTGGGACCCCTTTACCTAATGTACTGCCAGTTGACCATAAAACAGTACCATTACTAATATTTAATAGTCCCCCAGTGGCAAAAATTAAATTTGAGGTTGATGCAAATGTTGGTGCGTTCGTAATTGCAGCGCCTCCTGCAAGAACAGTCAAATCTCCATTTATTGTCGATGATGAGCCAAAATTAACTTCCCCGGAAATATCCACATCATTAAAAGTTGTTGTCTCGCTCCCCGCAACCGTTCCCGCTCCAGCAAAACTAACTGTTCCATCAGCAGCGGTAAAAGTTCCGTTGTTGGTTAGGGTGCCGCCATCGGAGATTGTTAGGGTTTGGTTTGCTTTTGAGCCGTCACTTGCTGTAAAAGTAGCTCCGGAGTTGATGGTTAAGGAGGAAACGGTAACAGCATCATTAAGAGTAATATTGTGGCCATCAAGTATAGTAATTGTAGTAGCACTTGCGCCGGGAACTAATGATGATGTCACCCAATTTGTATTGTTCGGTGATGAATCCCAGTTTCCTGCTTTATTCCAATCACCAGTGTTATTTGAACGAAAATAATCAGTAGCAGAAGTATTGTCCGTAGTTATATTTATTGAAGTTACACCATCGCTGTAATACGACCAATTTTCTGAATAAAACTTATAATCATAACTGGTATTTGGTAAGAGGTCACTATCTGTAAAGCTTGTTCCACTACCAATATATACCACGGTTCCACTTCCAATCGTATTGCCCAACTCATAAGCGTCTCCCTGGGTGGGTTCAGTCCATGAAGCAGAAGAAAGTTTTCTTAAAACCATTACATTCTTACTGTTCCATTTTGTCCATGACAAATCAATTGAAGAACTGCTGGAAGATGATGCAGAGTTGTCACTTGGATTCCCTAATGCCTGGACAGTTACTGTCAGATCTGATGTAGGATTATTCCACATATCATACCAATTTGTATTATTGCGACAATACCACTTATAGATGTCTCCGTAATTAACTTGCATCCCCCAATACCATGTACCTACAGCAGTAAACCTAGGTGATGTAGCAGTTTTATGCTCCACATTGTTATAATCTCCAAATCCACTCCATATTGCGGTAGCATCATCAAGATCTGAGCTCTGGTTGATTACAACTTGCCACCTTGGCCAATCATCTCCATTTTGCGCCCATGAATCATGTCCGAAAGTACCATTATCTCCTAGGTATATCGTTGATGATGGCTGTTCTGGAGATCCACTATTTGTATTCCTAGCCTGTTGCCCGAAAACAACAGTAATTGTTAGGAGAAAAACAATCCCAAAAAGTAAAACCTTTTTCATAATTCTTAAATTTTATTTAAACTTAAATATTTCAAACACTTCAATTTTATCTTAAACAATTTACAGGCTTTTGGGTTCAGCGAGGGCATAAAAATATTGGATTGTAATGACAATCTTTTATTATCCTTTTGGGTTTTCCATAAAAATGTTAAGAAACAGCCTTTTACTGTTTATTTCAGAATCCTTCTTCCACGCTCTTTGCTCCACTTGATAACCTGTTATAATCACGCAAATATAAGGTTTGGTGGGGAAATTTGCAAATGTTTTTTTAGTGCGAAAGTGGAAAGTAGGAAAGTGGGAAAGTATGAAAGTGGGAAAGTATGAAAGTGGGAAAGTGGAAAGTGGGAAAGTGGGGGAGTTGAAAGTGGGAAAGTGGGAAAGTGGAAAGTAGGAAAGTGGAAAGTGGGAAAGTTGAAAGTGGAAAGAGGGAAAGTGGGCTTTTTTCTTGATGTCTGCTAATAGCTGAAGGTCAATCGGACTATTCCTGATAATAGATTGGTGATATCGACAAATTATTGAAATAGAGCAATTTATGGAAATATCCGATAAATCTTGTCTCTGCTTGCTAATGCGGCAAATATTATTTCACCATCTTCATAAAAAAAGCCGATCCGATATTTGCCTTTCCGATAGCGATAAGCGGTATGATGCCCTTTGAGTTTTTTAATGTTGGAAAGCTCTTCAAGTGAGCCCGAATGCTCAAATAAAGAAATGCATTCAAGCACAATTTTGGCCAGCTGTTTATCCCTGGATTTCCTTAACTGCTGCTCAAAAGCACTGAGAAAATGTACTTTCACTACTTGTATTCCTCCGCATCTTCATTAAGGATATTATCAATTGTATTGAGCATACTTTGCTTTGTTATTAAGGGAGATTTTCTGTTTTCTTCCATTACCGACAATAACAAATCGTCCTCAATATCATCAAGTTTCCTAAATTTTAAGCCCATTCGCTTTATAAATTCAAGCATAAAGTTCATTTCTTCTTCATCTCTTGGATTAATCAATAAAGCATCCATAATCGAAATTTTTCCTCAAAGATACGAAATCCGATGTAATAATTTTTGGGGAAGTGGGGAAGTTGAAAGTGGGAAAGTGGGAAAGTGGGAAAGTTGAAAGTGGGAAAGTGGGAAAGTTGAAAGTGCGAAAGTTGAAAGTGCGAAAGTTGAAAGTGCGAAAGTTGAAAGTGGGAAAGTGGGAAAGTTGAAAGTGCGAAAGTTGAAAGTGCGAAAGTTGAAAGTGCGAAAGTTGAAAGTGGGAAAGTTGAAAGTGCGAAAGTTGAAAGTGCGAAAGTTGAAAGTGCGAAAGTTGAAAGTGCGAAAGTTGAAAGTGCGAAAGTTGAAAGTGCGAAAGTTGAAAGTGCGAAAGTTGAAAGTGCGAAAGTTGAAAGTTGAAAGTGGGAAAGTTGAAAGTGCGAAAGTTGAAAGTGCGAAAGTTGAAAGTGCGAAAGTTGAAAGTGCGAAAGTTGA
Organism: Bacteroidales bacterium; assembly: GCA_963662905.2. Taxonomy (GTDB): domain Bacteria; phylum Bacteroidota; class Bacteroidia; order Bacteroidales; family WRLA01. The sequence goes on from CAXXFD010000002.1 coordinate 567,954, forward strand.
AAGTGCGAAAGTTGAAAGTGGGAAAGTGCGAAAGTGGGAAAGTTGAAAGTGGGAAAGTGCGAAAGTTGAAAGTGCGAAAGTTGAAAGTGCGAAAGTTGAAAGTGCGAAAGTTGAAAGTGCGAAAGTTGAAAGTGCGAAAGTTGAAAGTGCGAAAGTTGAAAGTGCGAAAGTTGAAAGTGCGAAAGTTGAAAGTGGGAAAGTGCGAAAGTGCGAAAGTTGAAAGTGCGAAAGTTGAAAGTGCGAAAGTGGTTGTAGTGAAATTCCTTAGTTTTGCGGTATGGAACTATTGGATGATATTTATTTATCGACGGCTTATTTTCCGCCGGTTGCGTGGTTTGGGCTGGCTGCGCGTGCTAAAAGGGTGCATATTGAAGCTTGTGAGCATTTTCCTCGCCAAACGTATCGCAACCGTTTCAGTATTTTGAGCGCACAGGGCGAGTTGAAATTGAGCATGCCCCTGCTTCGTCCGGAAGGCAGCAAAACTCCCATACGCGAAGTGGAAGCTGCTTTTCTGGAAAAATGGCAAAATATGCACTGGCGGAGCTTAGAAAGCTGCTATAATGCTTCTCCCTTTTTCCTGTATTATCAGGATGATGTGAAAGAATTAATCTATGCGATAAAACCCGGAGACAAACTCCTGGAAATCAATGATAAAATCATTCGATATTTTGCGAAAAAATGCGCACTGAAAACATCTTTTGCTTTTACAGAAAATTTTAAACCTCCTACAGAAAGTCCTTCCGATTGGCGCTATCGTTTAAGTCCAAAAAAATCGGATTTAATTCCGGAGAGCTGTTTTCCTGAGTATTATCAGGTATTTGAAAATCAGGTTTTTCATCCTAATCTCAGTATTTTAGATGCTTTGTTTAATTTGGGTCCGGAGCTTCCGGCTTATGTTGGGGACGTGGGGAAGTTGAAAGTGTGAAAGTTGAAAGTGCGAAAGTGGGAAAGTTGAAAGTGGCCCCTCGACTTCGCTCGGGGACCTTGAGTGGGAAAGTTGAAAGTGTGAAAGTTGAAAGTGGGAAAGTTGAAAGTGGCCCCTCGACTTACTTCGGCTACGCTCAGCACAGGCCGCTCGGGGACCTTGAGTGGGAAAGTGCGAAAGTGGGAAAGTTGAAAGTGCGAAAGTGGGAAAGTTGAAAGTGCGAAAGTTGAAAGTGGGAAAGTTGAAAGTGGCCCCTCGACTTCGCTCGGGGACCTTGAGTGGGGAAGTTGAAAGTTGAAAGTGCGAAAGTGGAAAGTGCGAAAGTGGGAAAGTTGAAAGTGAGAAAGTTGAAAGTGGGAAAGTTGAAAGTGAGAAAGTTGAAAGTGGGAAAGTTGAAAGTGGGAAAGTTGAAAGTGGCCCCTCGACTTACTTCGGCTACGCTCAGCACAGGCCGCTCGGGGACCTTGAGTGCGAAAGTGCGAAAGTTGAAAGTGGCCCCTCGACTTCGCTCGGGGACCTTGAGTGCGAAAGTGCGAAAGTGCGAAAGTTGAAAGTGGGAAAGTTATGAGGGGTATTCGATTCGGAGGTGATAGATATTCATCAGTTTGTGTTTGAGGATTTTTTTCACCATTGAGATGTCTTTTAGGGTAATGTCCGCATTATCAAATTGATTTTCTTCCAGTTGTTTCTGAATGATTTTCTCGACCAGATTATCGAGATTTTCTTCATTGGGCTGCTTGATGGAGCGTGAAGCAGCTTCGACACTGTCGGCCATCATCAGCACGGCTGTTTCTTTACTAAAAGGTGCAGGACCATGGTAGCGGAAAGCGTCTTCATCAATCTCCATTCCGGGATTTTCGTTGCGGTATTGAAAGTAAAAATAATCCGTTTTTCGCGTTCCGTGATGGGTCCGGATAAAATCAATAATCTGCTCCGGCAATTTATTTTTCTTGGCCATCTCTACCCCTTTAATAACGTGTCCAATAATCACATCGGCACTTTCCTTGGGCGAAAGGTCTTCGTGGGGATTTAATCCGGCGATCTGATTTTCAACAAAGAAGAGCGGGCTGTCAATTTTCCCGATATCGTGGTACAAAGCACCGGCGCGCACGAGCAGGGGATTTCCATCGATGGCGCGGATTGCTTCTTCGGCCATATTTGCCACTTGCAGGCTGTGCTGGAATGTACCGGGCGCTTTATTCGACAACTGGCGCAAAAGTTTGTTATTGGTATCCGAAAGTTCGAGCAAGGTGATATCGGTGATCAATCCGAATACTTTCTCAAAAAGGAAAATCAGTGGATAGGTAAACAAAATCAGGAATGCAGCGCCGGCAAAATAGGCATAGTGCATGCTGTCGATCCCGGCCAGACTGCCATCACGGATAAGGTGCAAGCCCGAATAAGTAATTGCGTAGGCCAAAAAAACCCAAAGTGAAGTAATAAAAAACTGTGCGCGTCGCCTCAGGCTAACAAAACTAAAAATGGTAACAAGACCGGCAAACATCTGCACAAAAGCAAATTCGAAACTATTGGGCACGGTATAGGCCACAATAAAAATGGTGATAAAATGTATAAAAAAGGCCAAACGGCTGTCAAAAAAGATACGGATCAAAATAGGCGCCATACACAATGGCAAGAGGTAAACAAATTCGGGATTGGTTTTTACCAGTACGCTGCTCATAAAAACCATCAGCAGTATAATGGTAAGGATGAGCACCAGGCGTTCATTTTCTTCAAAAACATCGCGGCGGAAAAAGTAAAGATAAAATGCCAGCCCACTGATTGCAATCAGCACTAATAATATTTTCCCGAGCAAAACCAATCGGGCAGTTAATTTCCCGCCAATATTCCGATCATATTCCAGCCGCAGCGAATCCAGCAACTGAAATTTATTATTGGTAACCAGTTCACCTTTACTGATGATGCGCTCGCCCACCTGAACCATTCCGGTTGTAAGCGACATATTGTTAACACGCTGCAGCAATTCTTTCTGCGTATAAACATCATCATATAAAACATTATGCATCAGTGCATTCTGCAATCGTGCCAGCATAAAAGACTGTAAAGTAGGATCAAAATCCATTAAATGCTTCCGAAAAAAGGCATCGGCAGATTGTATGCTAAAAAAACTATTGGCGTCTTTTTCGCGCATATCGGCACCGGAGCGCACATAAACCTGTTTTAGGGTGAGGTTTTCGCGCAATTCGGGCCGCATTTCAATCAAACCGGCATGAAAAACCGTATCAAACAATCCCAGCGCGTACGACAGCGCAGCAAAGCGATCCCTATTTTGAGCATTTCCTGCAAAATCAGCATCCCAGCTTTTGTTAAATTCCTGAATAAAACGCAGACGGTTCATTGAATCCATAACCGGATCGCTCACAAAATACAATGGTGCATTTAATTTCAGGGCCTCCCTTTCCTCATCGAGCTTTTCCTTCGATTTATGAACCGAAAAACTGAAAGGCGCAATCAAATCCTCATATACCCATGGCTTTCCACGCTGAAAATCATAACGAAAGCGCGTTTCGCCGGGCAAAATAAAAATGATAATGACCACTGCGATGGCAAATAAAATAATCTTGCTCACGAGAGGATAATATGCACTGAATTTTGAAACTGAATTCTTCATTAAATCTGATTTAGAGCGCAGAAACATCTAAAAAGCTCCTGTTTGCAGCATTTCAGAAAATCCTGATGTCGTTAAAACAAACGAAATTAATAAAAAGCCCGTTCAACTGGCAAAAAATCCGTATTTTTACGCTTAGAGTTCGGGCATCACCTGCGCTCATTAAGAAAAACCCAGCATATTATGGAATACGGAATTATTCATTTACCCATAGTCCCTTTGCGGCTCGAACAGGACGACCGCTCGGAAATGATCAGCCAGGCTCTATTTGGCGAAGCCATAGAAATTATTGAAAAATATGATAAATGGTGGTTGGTGCGGCTCGAATTTGACAAATATTCGGGTTGGATTGACCCCAAGCAGCTCACAATGATTTCGCAGGAGACTTATGAAGCTTTGCGTTGGTCGAAGGATTTCCGATATTGCAGCAAGGCCATTGGAGAAGCGTGGGTCAACAACCAAAAACAAGCGTTCATTCCTTTTGGAGCGTGCCTGCCACCGGATGAAATCCTGCACAATATCGGTGAAATAAAAATTACGGTAAATGAAAACGATTTTTCTCACATTCACCATTCTACTGGCGCCGAAATTGTAGCTGCAGCCGAAAACTTTTTGGGCTCACCCTATCTTTGGGGCGGAAAAAGCTGTCTGGGTTTCGACTGCTCAGGATTTGTCCAGTTGCTCTTTAAAATATTCGGGATCCGTTTAGAACGCGATGCCTCGGTGCAGTCCAATTATGGCGAAACAATAAATTTTATTTCGGAAGCCCGGGCCGGCGATTTGGCATTTTTCGATAATAAAGAAGGAAATATCATCCATGTGGGGATCCTAACAGATCCGGAGCACATTATTCATGCCAGTGGAGAAGTACGCCGCGACCGGATTGATCATCATGGAATTTACAATGAAAAGCAAAAGCGCTATACACACAATCTGCGACTGATCAAACGGAATATTTTTTAAGGATAATTAAAAAACTCGTAAACAGTGCTGTAAGTCTCATTCATCAGATGAATGATTAATCTTCAGAGATTTTCTCACCAACGAAATACATTTTCATCATTCCTTTTCCTTTTACGTCGGTAAAACCACGATCCATCAGCTTATAGTGGTTTTTAATGTATGATGCGGTTGTTTCACTGATGTTGATGCGCATGGGCAGCCCTGTTGTTTCCATGCGCGAGGCAGTATTAATTGTGTCGCCGAAAACGCCATAGGCATAGCGCGTTATTCCGATTACGCCGCCCACTACCCTACCGGTATGCATCCCAATTCGTATATTCCATTGTTCGTTGCCATTTTCCAGGGCTTTGCGGTTGCGATCGTCCATAAAATCAAGAATATCGCGTGCAGCGGCAACCATATTGAGCGCATGATCCGGATCAACCCGGGGCATCCCACAAACAGCGAGATAGCCATCGCCAACGGTTTGGATGCGCTCGCAATGATGTTTTTCCATTATTGCATCATAGGCTGAAAAAAGCTCATTGAGTTCGGCAATAATCTGCTCGGGTTTTAGCTGCGCAACACGTGGCGTATAGCCCACAATATCACTAAAAAAGACGGTAACTTCTTCAAAAGCCTGCGGTTTGGTCGTGCCTGAGTTTTTCAGGTCTTCTGCAACCTGTGCCGGGAAAATACTCCGCAGCAACTGATCCGCTTTTTTGCGCTCTTTCCTGATTTCGGTATTTGCCACAGCCAATCGCCGGTAAGCATGCAGCAGCCGCACATGCGTATTTACACGGACTTCGAGTTCAATGCCATTAAAAGGCTTGGTGATATAATCCACGCCACCAAGGCCGAACCCTTTTACAATACTTTCTGTATCTGTTTTGGCCGTAAGGAAAATAATGGGAATCCCTTTGGTTTTAGGACTGGATTTCAATATTTTACATACTTCAAAGCCATCCATTTCCGGCATCATGATATCAAGCAGGATCAGATCAAAATTCACCTTTTCAACGCGCGCCAGAGCTTCATTTCCATTGCGGGCATAGCTTACATTATAGCCTTTTGCACGCAGGATGTTGGCAGCAACACGGATATTATCCGCAATATCATCAACAATGAGAATTTTATAACCGCTTGTACTCATAATTTAATCTGATTAAATAATGCAAAGACCAAGATGGTTTTAAAAAACCTGAAGGTCTTTGGCGGGGTCGTTGGTTAAAGGCAGTTCAAGGGTAAATGTACTGCCTTCGCCCGGCTCACTGACACAATAAAGCTTTCCATTGTTCCGGGCAGCAAACAGGCGGCTGATTTCCAAGCCGAGGCCAAAACCTTTTTCGCGTTTTGTGCCCCAGGTGGAATAATGCTGATCGCTGAAAATTTTCTTTATCTCCTCCGTGCTTAAGCCCATACCATTATCTTTCACATTCAGATGACAAGCGTTTTCCGAGAAACTGCAATCCACGGAAACCTCGCCTCCGGTGGGTGTATATTTCAGGGCATTATTGAGCAAATTGCGTATAATAACTTCAACGGTATTTGCATCGGCCTGAACATAATAGTCTTCGAGCAGATTACTAAAAAGGTTAATGCCTTTGCGCGCAGCCATAGGCTGGAGAAGGTTAACCATTTTATCGGCAAGAAGCGAAATATTAAGCTTTTTTATATCATACTGTATTGCCTCTTTTTGCGATCGGGCCCAAAGGAGCACATTTTCCATTGTTGTTGAAATGCTTTTCAAGCTCTCGTGCAGGCTAAGCATAAAAGATTTCATATCGCGTTCGGAAAGGCTGACTTCACCCCTTGCGATGCTTTCGGTAGAAACCGCCGCAGTGCTCAATGGTCCGAGCAGGTCGTGCGACATCATGCTCATAAGCAGGTCGCGGGTTTTATTGGAGCGCAGCAGATGCTCGTTTTTTCGCGCCAGCTCATTGCGTGCTTCTCTCAAATCCAGTTGATTACGAACACGTTGATAGAGTTCATGCCCATTAAAGGGTTTTGTGATATAATCGGCACCACCGCTTTCAAAACCTTTTACAATGCTATGGATATCCGCCCTTGCGGTAAGAAAAATCACCGGAACATCTTTGTAATACTCCTGTTCTTTCAATTTCAGGCACACATCATAACCTTCTGTATCGGGCAGCATAATATCCAAAAGGATCAGGTCAAAATTGATTTGCCCGGCTTTTTTCAATGCTTGTGCGCCATCCATTGCAAAGCTGATATTGTAGCCATATTTTCGCAAAAAATTGGCTGCTACTTTGATATTCTCAGGGATATCATCTACGATCAGGATTTTATATTCACTTTTATGCTTCATTTTCGGGCCTACATTTTTCAAGTTTTTCCCATTCCTGCGGAAACATTCTCAGGCTGGTACTGAGTTTATCCAGGTCAAAATTAATGATTTGTTCGTTAAGCTGCGAGGAATATCTCATAAAATCAGGATGATGCGTTTCGGCAGCAAAAGCATTTAAAGCCTGGCTAAAGGCCTCCAGGTCGTCGGAGAGTTCCTGTTCAACAGCAGTTTTATAAAGCTGCCACAATTGCTGGCGGTGCTGAGAAAGCAATTTTCGGATATCCGTTGAAAATTGCCACACCCGGCTGTCGGGTTCAATCTCTTTTTTAGCCTGCTTTTCCGGTACTTTTGCCGCAGGAATATAATCCATGATACGCGCAAAAAGCTGTTCGCTGGGAATTGGTTTGAAGAGCATTGCATGAAACATCCCTTCGGAAACTTTTTCGCGTTCGGTGCTCATGACCGAAGCTGTGATGGCAATAATCGGAATATCCTTCCAATCAGCATTTTCGCGGATGATTTGTGTTGCTTCATAGCCATCCATGACCGGCATGCGCAAATCCATCAAAATCAGGTCGGGTTTATGGATTCTCATCTGCTGCAGCGCCTCACGGCCATTAGAAGCCTCAAGGGTATTCAATCCTTTGGCACTCAGACTTTCTGTAAGGAATTTCCGGTTCAGATCAATATCATCCACAACCAAAACGGACTGACCGTCAAAACGCAGCGCAGTAAGGTCAATATCAGCTACTTCATCATTTTTCATGTGCAATCCGTCGCTGATTTTCACATTTTTGAAGCTGACTTTAAAAACGGAACCTTTTCCCAATTCGCTCGAAAGGCTGATTTGCCCGTCCATCATTTCTACAAGCCTCTTGCTTATAGCCAGTCCAAGGCCGGTTCCCCCATATTTTCTGTTGCTCTGACCGGCCTGTTGGCGGAATGCTTCAAAAATAAGTTTTTGCTGATCGCGTGCAATGCCGATGCCGGAATCTTCCACGAGAATGCTCATATCAATGGCCTTTTTGCCGGGATATTCAAATGTTTTGAGCAGTTTCAGGCGCACAAAACCACGATGCGTGAACTTTATGGCATTGCCTACCAGATTGAAAATCACTTGTCTTAGGCGGATTTCATCAAGGATCAGCCTTTGCGGCATATCATCATCATATTCCAGGATAAAATCAAGCTGTTTTTCTTCGATACGCAGTGAAAATATCTGCCGTACTTCTTCCATCAGGGATTTTACAGAAACGGCTTCAGGTTGCAGCTCCATCCGTCCGGCTTCAATTTTCGACAAATCGAGGATATCGTTAATCAGCATCAGCAGGTTTTTTCCGCCGGTTTTAATGGAATCGAGATAGCTTTTCTTTTTGGGGTCTTCGATGAGCGATTCCAAAAGGTCTGTAAATCCAATAACCGAATTGAGCGGCGTCCGGATTTCGTGGCTCATATTTGCCAGGAATTCGCTTTTGGAGCGGTTTGCCTCACGCGCTTCCTTCATGGCATATTCCAGTTTTTGCTGCAGGTTTTTGGCGTCGGTGATGTCGATAATAGTACCAATGGCGAGTTTTTCATCATTGGGGCCAAAGAAGGAAGACACTGAGAGGTCGGCCCAAAACCAACTGCCGTCTTTACGGATATAGCGTTTCTCGAAACGGTAGCTCGATATATTTCCCCGAAACAGCTGATACAGCCAATCGGCATTACGTTGGCGGTCTTCCGGATGCGACACTTCACTGACATTCAAATTTTTAAGCTCTTCCTGAGGATAGCCCAGCATATGAAGAAAAGTATTGTTGAACTCACGGAAATTTCCGTTTTCATCGAGCACATCCATCCCAATGGCGGCATGATGAAAAATGGCGGCAAAATTACGTTCGCTGCGCATCCGTGCTTCTTCGGCTTCTTTTTGGTGGGTCAAATCATTGATAACCATCACCATACCATTATGATCTCCCCGCTCATCGGCGAGCATGCTCAGCGAACTTAGGCTAACCAAAGATGTTCCATCGCGTTTAAAAAGTAAGGTTTCGCCCAGCCAATTGCCGCTTTCGTTCAGTTTATGACGGATTTCGGGTGGAATCCCGGGGCTTTCTTTGCGGTGCCAGAACATGCGCAAATCATTCCCTTTGCATTCTTCCAGCTTCCAGCCCATTAATTTTTCGGCGGAAGCATTCATAGTCAATATTTTATATTCCTCATCGGTAGAAATAATGGCATCGGTTACATTTTGCAGGATGCGTGCCTGATATTCCAGTTGATCCTGAATTGCCTTACGCTTGCTAATATTTGTAAGCACGAAGCCAATGTATGCCGGACGTTCGTCATAGTCATTGATAACAAAGAAATTCTGCAATGTAGGTATGCGCGCGCCAAGAGCACCGATGATGTCCATTTCGCCCATCCATTGACCGCCTTTGAGAAGTTTTGGCCAGATTTCTTCCCGGATGAAAGTTGCGGCATCATCATCATAAAGCTTTAAAATGTCTTCGCCCAGACCGTCTTCCAGAGCTTTTCGGCCACACATTTCCTGCAAACTCGGATTTTGGTAACTTAAGCGGGCATCCAGACTGCACATGCCAAACCCCAGGCCGCTTGCATCGACAAGGCGTTTAAAGATTTTCAGTTGCTGTTCCGTGTTTTTTAGCTCGGTGATATCGTTCATACTGATAACAATACGCTCAATATCACGACTTTCGGACACTACATTAATCATTTTAACATCCATAAAAGCCGGTCGGGCCGAAGCACTGAACGAAAGCCAATGCTGTTCGCGCAAAGAGCCTTCTTTTTTGACCCGCCTGAGGAGAGACTGCACCAGTTCTGCATTCGCTGCATTATCAAAAATGTCGCTGATCTGAGTTCCCAGCACCTCTTCTTTTCTGCGTTTCAACTTGGTTGCCAGGCTATTGCTGATTGCATGAAAAGAAAAATCCATATCGACCAAAGCCATATACTCACCGGATGCATTGATAATCAGGCGATAATCTTCGAGATGCTCCTCGTATTGTTTGCGCAGGCTAATGTCTTGCGTAGCTCCCGTTATGTAAAGCTGTGACGTTTCGGTATCTTCGGTAATCTGCGCAGCCCAGGAAATCCAATGTATCTGCTTATTGACAATCAAGCGGTATTGGCCTTCGGAAGCATTTATTTTACGGTTCAGCAGATTGTTCAGTTGCTGTATAAAAAGCCTGCGGTCTTCGGGAAGGATACGATCCGGAGCAAGATAATCAAGTCCACGTGCCAGGGAAGTTTTTTTTTGATTATGAATCCGGCACCATTCATCGGAGCATTGGATTCTCTGGTTCTTTATACTGATTTGCCAGCTTCCGGTTTTCGCCAGAGCCTGAGCGATATTCAGTATTCCCTGACTCATTCTGAGGCGCGCTTCTGCCCTGCCCCTTTCTTCAATTTCGGCATGCAGGCTTAAAGTACGCTGGCGCACCCTTTTTTCGAGATCTTTATTTAACTCACTGATTGTCTTGTTTTTCCTGTCGGTTTCTTCTTTGGCCTTCAGCAATGCGTCTTCGGTCTGTTTTTTTTGTTCCACGGTTTCAACGAGATGCAGAAAACTGCGGTTCATTTCGCCAATTTCGTCCTTTCGGGATGTATCAACACCCCTGAAACCGGAAGTTTGCCCACGTGTAAGCAAGCGCAGGTTTCGCGACATATTCCCAACCGGACGTCCAAAAAACTTGATCACCAGAAACAGCAGAAGCAAAATACTGATACTCCCTGCCAGTCCCACGATAATCAATTGATTACGCACAGCACGCGATGGTGCAAGAATTGCCTCTAAAGGAGTGCGCACCAGCAAAGACCAATTTATATCTGCACCTTTTATATGTATAGGATTATAAATATCGAGCGTTTCGGGCTCATTTTCATTTCCGGGATTTTGCAGGCTCAGGCTTTTGCCGGTTAAAACAGCATCTCTAATGAGCGTATCTTCAAGAAAAGGTTGAAAAATACTGCCTGTGCGCAATTCGCTTTCGGAATCCATGGCTATGGCGCCATTGGCAGCAATGACGAAATTACTGCCATCACCAAAAATCTTACGTCCATGCAGTTGATGGTAAATATATTCCAGGCTCAGGTCAATGCCCACAACACCGGAAAACTTATTGTGCACATAAACAGGGGCAATAGCATTAACAACATAAATATCGTTATACAAAAAAGGGTTGCTAAAAAGGATGCGCCCTTCTTTTTTGGGAATTTGATAGTAGCCGGCAGTATCGTAATATCGGTCGGCCTCTACCCAAACGGAATCTTCGTTGCGCAGCCAACTGGTAAGTAAGCGGCCACTGCTGTCGGAGGCCGGATGATTTACAAAAGCGGCATCTTTTCCATCAAATGCATCCGGTTCCCAAACCGTCCAAACCGCTGTATAGGCATTGTTTTCATGGAGGATGTTGCGGAAAATACTGTCAACAAAATCGCGTTCTGTTAATTTCCATTCGCTCAATTGACCGAGCGAATAGGCCAGCGTGCGGGAAATGGCAATTGCCTGATTAAACTCATTTTGAATTTCAAGGCTTTGCCGGCTGGCATTTTCCACAGCAATATCAAAAGCGTACTCACGTGTATGCTCATCAAGCTTGTTGCTGATCATGATTTCTATTGTCCCAAACGAGAGGGTTATCGCCAAAAGAAATACGAGCAGTATTTTTGTACCGATTTTCATTAGGGCAAATATACTGTTAAAAAAACAAAACAAATAAATTTTGAATATAAAGTCTGCCGAATCATCAGAATACGTTAAAAACCAAGTTCTCAGCACACAGTTTTCGTGAATCTTATTTTAATCGATACACATTTATTTCGCCCTTGATTGGCAGGGCAGACATAATATATCGCAGGCTCATTTTCTTAACAATTAAGCATCGTTTTCCGGCCCTAGCCGGAATATGTGCTTTGTGTTGAACGAAACCGGTGTACCTATATATTGGGGAATCAATTTACGCGGTATTTTCTGCCAAATACCTTTTGTGGAGGGAAAACAGGCCATTTTCAGCCAAAAGCTTTGGTTTGCAATAATTACAAAGGGCGTTTTGTCAATATCTATCGCCATCTACAGCCCATTTTGTGGGGCTTTGGCATAATCATATCAGTCCTGCATTGCAGGAGCAGAAGGAAAACAATAAAGCATGTGCATTTTCTCAGCAAGCATCCGGAGCCCGGATACGCTCATGGAATGATTCGGGGATGATTTCCACAATGCGCATCCTTGCCCCACAGTTGGTGCAAAATCCCACAACAATGTTCATGCGTGTTTCTGCAATTTCTTCCCAGCCCATTTTCTTTTTTTGCGGCCTTGGCTGGTTAAAATATTCATACAGAGCAGGCAAAGCCTTTCCTTTTGCAGCCGAAGACATAAAACCATAGTGGCGGATACGGGTAAATCCATGCGGAAGGATGTGCAGGCAAAACCTTTGCAGGAACACTTCCCCGGGCAGCATGCTTGTTTTTTGTTTGTCGCCATCACGGTAATCCCTCCAGCGGAAAGCCACAGTTTTGTTGTCCACCTGCAAAATGCGCTCATCGGATATTGCCGTTCGGTGTGTGTATCGGCCCAGATAAGCAAGCACCTGTTTCGGCCCTGCAAAGGGAGGTTTTGCATAAACTGTCCAGGGTTTTTCAAAAAGGCTGTTGAACATACGGTTGCTGGTGGGGATTTCTTCATCCTTTGCCCATTGGCGCAGTGCCGCCACCATTTTGGCCCGGAACACTTTGCTCATTTCTTCTACCGGGAACAAAAATTTCCCGTCCCCTTTTGAAGGGAGCCATTTGTCATTGGCGGTGATCCCCCCGGCAGGCACCACCAAATGCAGGTGGGGGTGGTACTGCAGGTTCTGCCCCCAGGTATGCAGCACGGCAGTATATCCAATGCGTGCCCCCAGGAAATCCGGATTATCTGCAAAACAGTCCATTACGCGCTTTACAGTGCGGAACAGGATGTTGTAACAGTCCTTTTGGTGCTTCAAAAACAGCTTGTTCAGTTTATCGGGTATGGTAAAGACCATGTGCAGGTAATTGACCGGCAAAAGGTCGGCCTCACGTGCCATGAGCCATTTTTCGCGTTCCAGTCCGCCACATTTAGGGCAATTCCGGTTGCGGCAGCTGTTATAAAAAACCTTGCGCTTCCCACAGCAGCTGCATTGCTCAATCCGTCCGCCCATTTTTTCTGTGCGGCAAGCCTGCAAAGCGCGCAGGCAGCGCAATTGATGGTAAGTCAGCCTGTTTTTCTGTTCCAGTATGTGCGTAAAGTTTTTTGCAACCAAGGCCAGATCGGCCTTCATATCTTTTTGTTTGGGTACAGCTTATCGAGCAGGCCGAAAAATGCCAGTTGGGGAAGCTGGGCCAGATGGAGGTACATTTCGGTGTTTTTGATATCGGCATGTCCCAAAAGCTTCATCAGCCCGTAGATGTTCTGCCCGGCTTCGAGTTGGTGGGTTGCATAAGTGTGGCGCAAAGAGTGGATGCAGACTTTTTTGTTGATACCGGCAACACCGAGAGCATCCTTCATGATGCCCCGGATACGTGTGTGGCTCAAGGGCAGCCCACGGTGCTGGTTGCTGCGTTCGAACATGAAATATTTCGGGCGGTCTATTTTAAGATAGTTTGTAATGCCCCTTGCCATATGTTTTGAAATGGGCACACAGCGTTCGCGTTTGCTTTTGGTTTTGCGCACAAACAGCTGTCGCCGTTCCAGGTCAACATCCTGTACCAAAAGGCTGCTTGCTTCGCTGATGCGCATGCCCGTATCATAGATTAAGGCCAATAAAATTTTGTTGCGCAGTTCTTTGGGCGCTTTGAGCAATCGCCTCACTTCGCCACAGGAAAGGATTACGGGCAGTTTTTGTGGCCGTTTGATGCTGGGCAAACTAATGTGCAGCTCGTCTTTTTCGAAGAGTTTGTAGAGTTTTCGCAGGCCATAGACCAGGTGCTTGAAAGAGCTTTGGCTGTCGGTGTCGCGGTCCACCACATGGTAGAGATATGCTTCTATCTCATCAATTTCCATTTCAAGAGGGTTTTTCTCACAAAAAATCGCCATCTTTGCTATCTGGCGAAGGTAGTTTTCGTGTGTGGAACGCGAGCGTCCGTTGATTACAAGGCGCTGCATAAACTGCTCAGCCATTTGGCGAAAGCCTTTCACTTTGAGGCATGCTTCATCCTGGATCGTTCTTTTTTTCATAAGATTAAATTTTATAAGGTTAATAAATAAAACCTTATACGTAAGAATCAGATCTTAGGTGAAGCTGCCGACCGGAGGGAGGTTTAGTTCAACAAATGCTCCAATAATCCGATAGCATAAAGCGGAACATTCAATAACCAGCCATCGTCGCGAAAATCAGACATTGATGTTCGGTAAGCCTTCAGCAAAAGGCATATTGCACAAGCTTTTAAAGCTCCCTTACTTTGCTGCAAAAAAGCAATATGCAAAAAGAACAAAGAAGAGCAGAGATGAAAGCGCTGGTGGATCAATGGCATACCAGTGGCCAAAGCAAAAGATCCTTTGCCGAATCACACAAAATCTGCTATCACACTTTCCTTTATTGGTATCATAAATTTGAACAGGAAGAAAGCTTGCCTGATGACCATGGGTTCATTGAGCTTTCCGGAATTCCAGCTGCAGGGGTCAATATCCGTTATCCCAATGGTATCGAGCTCAGCTTGCCGGGCAATGTGCCCTTGTCCTATCTCAAATCGCTCACCGGCCAATAATGTTCAGCTTAACTGCCAGCCGCTATTACCTGTACCGCCAGCCCACCGATATGCGCAAGAGCTTTGACGGGCTTTATGGCATTGTGCGCAACAAACTGGACAAAAACCCGATGAGCGGTGATGTTTTCCTGTTCATCAACAAAAAGCGCGACCGCATAAAATTATTGCGCTGGGAAAGCGGAGGTTTTGTGCTGTTCTATAAAAGGCTCGAAAAAGGCACTTTTCACCTGCCGGACACATCTGCTGTGCACGCCTCCCACCAGCTGATCGACTACCCTGAACTTGTAATGATAATCAATGGTATTTCCATGAAAAATGCAAGGAAATACCCACGTTTTTTCCCACATGAAAATGTTGGTAAATAGCACTTAAAATATAGTCAGACAAGAGGTTACTTCCGTATCTTTGCCTCATGGCAAGTCAGGAAAATATAACTATATCAAAAGCGGAATATGATGCAATGCAACAGAAGATATTCCTGCTTCAGCATGAACTTGTCCAGTTGAGGCGTGCGATCTATGGAGCCAAAAGCGAACGGCATATCGCAGCAGACCCCAACCAGGGCGTGCTCTTCGACGTGCCTGCACAGGAGAAAGAACCGGAAAAGGAGCAGATCAGCTATACGCGCAATAAAAAGCAGTCCAAAAAACAGCCCGTGCGCTTAGAACTGCCCGCCCACCTGCCGCGCCATGAAATTATCATCGAACCCCAAAACCTGCCCGAAGGCGCCCATAGGGTCAACGTAAAAATCACCGAAGTACTTGATTATGTGCCCGGTACTTTTCGTGTGATCCGTTATATACGCCCTTACTATGCCGTAGCAGGCCAGGACGAAAGCACCCAAATGATCTGCGCAGAACTGCCTTCGCGCGCCTTGCCCAAAAGCAATGCCTCAGAAGGCCTGATCTCTTATGTGACTGTCAGCAAATTTGTTGACCACCTGCCTTTCTACCGCCTTGTCAAGATGTTCAAGCGCCTGGGGATCGAAATAGCCGAATCAACAATAAACGGTTGGTTTAGCGGGGTTTGCAGATTGCTTGAACCGCTTTACGATGCCCTGAAAAAAGAAATCATGAGGACCGATTACCTGATGGCAGACGAAACGCCCATAAAGGTATTGACCAAAGACAAGCCCGGGGCATCGCACAAAGGGTATCATTGGGTTTATTACGACCCGCTTAAAAAACTGGCCCTGTTCGATTACCGGAAAGGCCGCGGACGGGAAGGCCCGGATGAGATGCTGGAAAACTATAGTGGATATTTGCAAACCGATGGCTACACAGCTTACGACAACCTAAAAAACAAAGCCGAAATCACCCAATTGGCCTGCATGGCGCATGCACGCAGGTATTTTGAGAAAGCCAAGGACAATGATGCTGCACGCAGTGAATATGCGCTGGGGCAGATAAGAAAACTGTATGCCATTGAACGTCAGGCAAGTGAGCAAGAACTGCAGCCGGAGGAGGTCAAAGCATTGCGGCAAAAGGAATCACTGCCCATATTGAACGAAATGGAAAGCTGGCTTAAGGAAGAAGTTTATAAAGTAGCGCCCAAAAGCGCAATCGGCAAAGCCATAGCTTACAGCCTGAAATTATGGGGGCGCCTGATCCGTTATATTGAAGACGGAAGGCTGCGCATTGACAACAACCTGGTTGAAAACAGCATCAGGCCGGTAGCAATAGGCCGCAAGAATTACCTGTTTGCCGGTTCGCACAATGCAGCCCAGCACGCGGCTATGATCTACTCCTTTTTTGCCAGCTGCAAAATCCAAAACGTAGAACCCTTTGAGTGGCTCAAGCAAACATTAGGAAAAATCCAGGAACACCCAGCCAACCAGCTCCACCAACTTCTGCCCGGACAGCTTTAAAACATTATCCGGTTATATGCAAGATGCTGTTCGCTGGTAAGCCTTCAGCAAAAGGCATATTGCACAAGCTTTTAAAGCTCCCTTACTTTGCTGCAAAAAAGCAATATGCAAAAAGAACAAAGAAGAGCAGAGATGAAAGCGCTGGTGGATCAATGGCATACCAGTGGCCAAAGCAAAAGATCCTTTGCCGAATCGCACAAAATCGGCTATCACACTTTCCTTTATTGGTATCATAAATTTAAACAGGAAGAAAGCTTGCCTGATGACCATGGGTTCATTGAGCTTTCCGGAATTCCAGCTGCAGGGGTCAATATCCGTTATCCCAATGGTATCGAGCTCAGCTTGCCGGGCAATGTGCCCTTGTCCTATCTCAAATCGCTCACCGGCCAATAATGTTCAGCTTAACTGCCAGCCGCTATTACCTGTACCGCCAGCCCACCGATATGCGCAAGAGCTTTGACGGGCTTTATGGCATTGTGCGCAACAAACTGGACAAAAACCCGATGAGCGGTGATGTTTTCCTGTTCATCAACAAAAAGCGCGACCGCATAAAATTATTGCGCTGGGAAAGCGGAGGTTTTGTGCTGTTCTATAAAAGGCTCGAAAAAGGCACTTTTCACCTGCCGGACACATCTGCTGTGCACGCCTCCCACCAGCTGATCGACTACCCTGAACTTGTAATGATAATCAATGGTATTTCCATGAAAAATGCAAGGAAATACCCACGTTTTTTCCCACATGAAAATGTTGGTAAATAGCACTTAAAATATAGTCAGACAAGAGGTTACTTCCGTATCTTTGCCTCATGGCAAGTCAGGAAAATATAACTATATCAAAAGCGGAATATGATGCAATGCAACAGAAGATATTCCTGCTTCAGCATGAACTTGTCCAGTTGAGGCGTGCGATCTATGGAGCCAAAAGCGAACGGCATATCGCAGCAGACCCCAACCAGGGCGTGCTCTTCGACGTGCCTGCACAGGAGAAAGAACCGGAAAAGGAGCAGATCAGCTATACGCGCAATAAAAAGCAGTCCAAAAAACAGCCCGTGCGCTTAGAACTGCCCGCCCACCTGCCGCGCCATGAAATTATCATCGAACCCCAAAACCTGCCCGAAGGCGCCCATAGGGTCAACGTAAAAATCACCGAAGTACTTGATTATGTGCCCGGTACTTTTCGTGTGATCCGTTATATACGCCCTTACTATGCCGTAGCAGGCCAGGACGAAAGCACCCAAATGATCTGCGCAGAACTGCCTTCACGCGCCTTGCCCAAAAGCAATGCCTCAGAAGGCCTGATCTCTTATGTGACTGTCAGCAAATTTGTTGACCACCTGCCTTTCTACCGCCTTGTCAAGATGTTCAAGCGCCTGGGGATCGAAATAGCCGAATCAACAATAAACGGTTGGTTTAGCGGGGTTTGCAGATTGCTTGAACCGCTTTACGATGCCCTGAAAAAAGAAATCATGAGGACCGATTACCTGATGGCAGACGAAACGCCCATAAAGGTATTGACCAAAGACAAGCCCGGGGCATCGCACAAAGGGTATCATTGGGTTTATTACGACCCGCTTAAAAAACTGGCCCTGTTCGATTACCGGAAAGGCCGCGGACGGGAAGGCCCGGATGAGATGCTGGAAAACTATAGTGGATATTTGCAAACCGATGGCTACACAGCTTACGACAACCTAAAAAACAAAGCCGAAATCACCCAATTGGCCTGCATGGCGCATGCACGCAGGTATTTTGAGAAAGCCAAGGACAATGATGCTGCACGCAGTGAATATGCGCTGGGGCAGATAAGAAAACTGTATGCCATTGAACGTCAGGCAAGTGAGCAAGAACTGCAGCCGGAGGAGGTCAAAGCATTGCGGCAAAAGGAATCACTGCCCATATTGAACGAAATGGAAAGCTGGCTTAAGGAAGAAGTTTATAAAGTAGCGCCCAAAAGCGCAATCGGCAAAGCCATAGCTTACAGCCTGAAATTATGGGGGCGCCTGATCCGTTATATTGAAGACGGAAGGCTGCGCATTGACAACAACCTGGTTGAAAACAGCATCAGGCCGGTAGCAATAGGCCGCAAGAATTACCTGTTTGCCGGTTCGCACAATGCAGCCCAGCACGCGGCTATGATCTACTCCTTTTTTGCCAGCTGCAAAATCCAAAACGTAGAACCCTTTGAGTGGCTCAAGCAAACATTAGGAAAAATCCAGGAACACCCAGCCAACCAGCTCCACCAACTTCTGCCCGGACAGCTTTAAAACATTATCCGGTTATATGCAAGATGCTGTTCGCTGTAGGCTTACGTTCGCTGTAGGCTTACTTTTTGTCGGAATTGCCACATCCTGGATCAGGGTACTGCCAATTTTAATTTGCTGTTCGAATCTTTTTCTCATATCTTTCCGTGTTTTGATGCCTGAGGCGCAATAAACGAATCTCAAACAGTTAAAGCATACAATATCAGCAAAATAACTATTCTACACAAGAAAATACCACGAAAGATTCAACAAAATTATTAACAGTAAATTACTGATAAACAAAATGATATGAGTATTCTGGCAGGGACTAAATACCTATCAAAATTTAGAGAACTAATCCGGGACAAACTTTCCAAAGTTTCAAACTTTAGAAAATTTAACCTCCCATACTACCTCAATTTTGATTACCCACAAAAAACCGAGTAGAACCTTATAAAAAAAAGACCTTCAAGTTTTTGAAAGCTTGAAGGTCTTTTAATCTATAAAAATCTCTTATTCCAATTATTGATGCTTCGCCTCTATTGCCTCAATACGCATGAGCAAGTCTTCAATAAGCAATTGTTGTTGTTCAATTTTCTGTTGCTGCTCAGCAATTATTGCTTGTTGTTCCTGAACGGCCTTTATTACCGGCATTATAAAATCGGTATATCTCAGGCTGTACACCTCATTGCTGTTTCGGGGCACTTCAATTCCCGGAAAATCAAAACCCGATTCTTTTGCTGC
Source organism: Bacteroidales bacterium (assembly GCA_963662905.2). Taxonomy (GTDB): domain Bacteria; phylum Bacteroidota; class Bacteroidia; order Bacteroidales; family WRLA01. The sequence goes on from CAXXFD010000002.1 coordinate 587,339, forward strand.
CTTTTCGACATCCTGAGCCAGCAGGCCAATGAAACGCACATCTTCCATTCCACTATGATCCATCATTTGCATCACACTATCTGGCGTCCCCCAGATTTCATGCAGCAATTCAGGCTTTTCAACATAAGTTACCGGCTTTAGCTTCAGGATAAAATCCAAACCCGAAACATCCTCTTTTACCTGAGTTTTAAAACGTTCATCAGAATATGTTGTAATACCCGAAACCTGTGCGCGGATCTGCTGCACCTGTGTATTGCCCAATATTACCTGATTATTTCCGGTACACTGAGCACCACTGATGAGACTGCCCAGCATAGTTACATTCGTACGCCCTACATTCAATTTTGTATGATATCCCAAAAATGTAGAATAATAATAATTAACATCATTTGGGTCATAACCGGCCTGTATACCCACAGCCACATTACCTTGCCCTAAAACATTGTTTTGAAGAGCATATGCCCCAATACCCACATTCTCGATTGCAGTACTGCCCTCAAGGGCCTTGCACCCTATTGCCAAATTGAAATCACCAGAGGTATTGTTATGTAATGCATTAGTACCCAATGCAATATTTTGCCAACCATTTGTATTGTAATAAAGCGAATTTAACCCAACAGCAATATTCTCACCTCCAGATGTGTTATTATATAACGCGCGTTCACCTGATGCAAAATTATGTCCTCCATTAATATTCTTATTCAATGCATCTGTTCCAATAGCAATATTTGAACTTCCTTCAGTATTTGAATAAAGTGCAGAATATCCATAGGCTACATTATAGTTTCCGGAAGTATTATTATATAATGCTTTGAATCCTGTACCAATATTATAGTAACCTGTTGTATTATTATACATAGCAGAAAGGCCATTAGAAATATTGCAATACCCGGTAGTGTTATACTTCATCGAATAAGGGCCAATAGCAATATTATTACTTCCTTCGGTGTTGTGATATAATGCATCAACACCTAGCCCAATATTATAACCACCACTTATATTATCCAAAAGCGCAAACTGCCCTATCGCGAGGTTTCCAATGCCCTCTGTATTAGAAAAAAGCGCTTTGCGTCCTATCGCAACATTGGTTCCCCCGCTTGTATTTGAAGCCAATGCACAATAACCCATAGCTACAGAGAAAGATCCAATTGTATTTGAGCAAAGTGTTTGATATCCAACTGCAACATTTTTATTCCCACTCAAACTTGATTTCCCACTCTGATACCCTATGAAGGTATTATCACCCTCTGCAATATTAACATTTAACCCAGATTCATATCCAATAAATAATGAATTATTGTTGCTCATATTTTCCAATGCAGAACCCCTCATCATCCATTTTTCGCTGCCGCCAACATCAAAACGGATAATATCCTCATCATCGCTTTCTTCCACTTGTATTTTTGTGTCCCCATCTGCATCTGCGATCATAGCAGCAGTCGGAAGCTTAGTAAAACCTCCATCACTAAGGTAAATTGTATCATTACTTATGCTAAGAACCTGTATTTCATTGCTTATGGAGCCATCAACCTCCACACTGAGTTTATTGTTCCAGTAACTGGTATCTGTTCCGGTAATTCCGGCAGCAACAGAAGCAGTATAGACCGGATCCACTTCCTCAGTAATAAAACCACTTACATCAGGGATATCCCCACGGATCTGTGCGGCAGTGTCCATGATGGCCTGGGTGTTCATACCAATGCCTGTAATGTCCTGATCACCTGTATTGATACCCGAAAGGTTGCCCAAATTAGTTATATCCGCTGCTGTGATATTCGCAGCTTCACTCGCAGTATAAACCGGATCAACTTCCGTAGTGATAAAACCATTAACATCAGGAATATCGGCACGGATCTGTGCGGCTGTATCCTGTATGGCCAGGGTATTTTCAGCTATGCCGCCGATATCCTGATCGCCTGTATTGACTCCGCTCAAATTATCCAAATTTACGATATCGTCCTGGGTAACATCCGCTGCCGGGCTTGTCAAAAATACCGGATCGCTTTCATTGGCAACACTTTCCGCTTCTTTTGCATGCAGTGCATAAGGAACGCTCAGCAACTGGCTGATGCCGGTGATGGTATAATTTGTACCGCCTTCGGGATCGGTCTCTGTTTTTAGAAAATACGGCCCTTCTGCCCAGTTAATTGCTGAAAAAGTTCCGCTCAGCACATCGCCCATACCAATTTCTATGCTCAAAAGTCCATTTTTATTGGTTAGCACAGATTGCGTTTCCACATAAACCGCCGTACCACTTGCCGATCCCTGCAAAATACTAATTTGCATATTTATCGTCGCATCCGTGATCAGGTTCCCATTGATATCACGCACAACGGCCTGATAGGACATTTTTTCCGGTGACTGGGCAAAAAGGCTGTAAGCCATTAATATTGCAAATAAAAATATAGATATACGTTTCATAATTGAATCCCCCTAATTTTTAATGATTTTAAATGTTTTTAATTCTTTACTGTGATCCACAACTTTTAAAAGATATGCACCCGCAGGCAATTGAGCCATGTTGATGGTGCTCTGCACTTTGGAAATACCGGCCTGCTGCACACATTGGCCGCTCAGGTTATAGAGCTTGTAGCTTAAAAGCCGGTTTTGGCAATCGCCAACATCCAGAACAAGGTATTTGCTTGCCGGATTGGGATAGGCTTTCAGCGATAGCGATATATCCGCAGCCTCATCCATTCCCGTAACTATGGAAATCTCGTAAGGCTGCTGCACCCCTTCGGACAAATAGGCATTTTTGGCCCAAAGGGTTTGATTGGCAATTTGCCCTACAGTATAAGAGCTTGTCCCTCCACTGCCCGATGCCTCGCCCCCCGTGGCATTGACAGATTGCTGAGCATGCAAATCGAGCCGGCACAGGCCAGTGACCAGAAACAAGCTCAGTACAATTGTTGTAATTTTTCTTAATTTCATAAATCCTCCTTTTTTAGTGGTTAATATGTATGTGCAATGACTTGCAAATCCGATGGTACAGATCAATGATGGAACAGCGCTTTTTTTGGCTTTGCATTTTTTGTTTATCCAAAAAATCCTTTTGCAACAATGGATGCTTTTCCAAAGCATTGAGCAGCTTTTCCATTGCTTGTTTTTTAGCATTGCGCAGTGAATGATCTGAATTTTCCATGACCACTAAATTAAGGCGCAATATCGTGTAGGTCAATTTTTTAAACTCATAGAAATCTCATACCCCCAACAAAACCATCTCATAATTATCTCACTATTTGTGTTTCCTCAACAGAAACACCTCTATAAAATACAGACTATAAATGGATTATACGGATACAGTAAAAAAGCAGGCATTTCTGCAAAAATATGTGGAGCAATGAGGTAAAGGAAGCTGCATTGGCAAAAAACCAGGTTTAGTGCTCATCGGACGGGTTTGAATCATCCGATGATCGAAGCCGGGCAGCTCAAAAAGAGCGCCAACAACATTAATAGCAAAATTTTTACATAACGCCTGCATTTTTAAGCCAAAACGCAGGTCGATTCCCATAGGGGTTTTCGCGCTACCATCTCCGTACCATCGCGCTACCAAGTCGCTGCAAGAAATATCGGGCTTCCCACTTGCCCTAACGAAAATTGAGGCTTTTAAATGGTAAATATTCCATCAACCTATCATGCACTACTCATCGGATGACTTTGCGTCATCCGATGAGTGGTTCTTCATCAACAGATTTCTATCTTTGCCGCAAAATTGCAGCGATGCCGAAGAGCTATATGTCCAATATTCCCCGTTTGTACCTGATAAAGATATCCAAATGGTTTATGCTTTTTATGCCCATTGTGGTATTGTTTTATGAAGAAAACGGTCTGGGCATGGCCGATGTGCTTTTATTGAAAGGCATTTATTCGGTAGCCATTGTAATTTTCGAAATTCCTTCGGGTTATTTCGCCGATGTATGGGGGCGCAAAAGCACCATGATCATTGGCAGTATTATGGGCACACTGGGTTTTATTATCTATTCCCTTTCCGGAAGTTTTATGGGTTTTCTGGCAGCCGAGCTGATGCTGGGCATTGGCCAAAGTTTTATTTCCGGTTCCGACTCCGCCCTGCTCTATGATTCCCTTTTGCTCGAAAAACGCCAGAAAGAATATGTAAAACTGGAAGGCCGCGTAATTTCCATCGGGAATTTTGCCGAAACCATTGCAGCTGTAGCCGGAGGTTTTTTGGCAGAAATCAGCTTGCGCACGCCTTTTATTGCACAGATTTTTATTGCTGCACTGGCTGTTCCGGCTGCCATAACATTATTGGAGCCTGCTTCTGAGCATAAACGCAAAGGAACATTCAAAGAAATCCTCCATATTGTTAAATCCTCCCTTTTTACGGACAAACTCCTGAAAAGGACAATTTTCTTTTCATCGATTATCGGCACTTCCACATTAACATTTGCCTGGTTTATACAGCCTTATCTGGAGCAATTGGGCTTCTCCCCTTCTCGCATCGGACTGATCTGGGCAGCTTTAAACCTCACAGTGGCAATTGTAACGCTCTATGCTTATAAAATTGAAAAAGCATTGGGCAAAACCCGCACCATCATCTTGATTGCGCTGCTTATTTCGGGCGGATATATTGCCGTTGGGCTAATCAATTCACTTTGGGCTTTGGCCTTTATGTTTTTGTTTTATATGATCCGCGGAATAGCAACACCTGTTTTGAAAGACTACATCAATCAGTTGACCACATCCGAAGTACGGGCTACGGTTTTATCGGTGCGCAGCTTCATCATCCGCTTTATGTTTGCACTTATCGGCCCGTTTTTGGGCTGGTATTCCGATAAATTCAGCTTGCAAAATGCTTTGTTGCTGGCCGGAGTGGTATTTTTAATTTTATCGGCTTATACCATTACATTATGGTTGATGGCGGAGCGGAAAACAAAAAGCACCTAATTGCACAATCTCTGCTCTGACTGCGCCAATTCATTTTTTCCGTATCTTTGAAGGAAACAATTCAATAAGAGAAATGCTTAAATACCCCATTCTGATCATTTTAATCTTATTAAGCCTGCAAAGTCCGGCTCAAAACTGGCAGGATTCCAGCAGCCTGTATCTCAACAGTATCAAAAACAACCTGCCCTCCACCGACTCCATTCAGTTTTTAACTGCAGAAAAAGCAGAACAATTTGCCCAAAAAAGCGGCAACGACAGCCTTTTATGTATGAGCTGGTATCTACGGGGCGTTTTGTATTACTACAAAGGGTATCATCAGGCGAGCAATTCTTATTATTTCAAAGCCTTGCACAGCCCTGAAGCAGTAAATGAGCCTAATTTGCAATACCGCTTGCTCAACAATATCGGCATCAATTATGATATGCTTGGCGAATACAACAAATCTCTTTCGTACTACCAGAAGGCATTGGAAATTGAACAAAAAACCGAAAACACAGAAGGGATGGCACAGGTACGCATCAATATCGGACGGCTGTACCGTGTAACGAAAGATTATAAAAAAAGCCATAAGAACCTGATGCTGGCATTGGAATATTATAAAAAAAATCCCAACGACTATTATTTAGGGCTGATTTACCAAAACCTCAACAGCTTATACATTGATAGTTTTAGCGATAAAAATGAAATAACATCCTCATTTAAGCAAGCACTGTATTTTTACGAAAAAATCGGGTATTCCAGGGGTTTAACAGAACTTTTCCACAATCAGGGAGATTATTTTCGTAATACCGGACAGATCGACAGCGTATATATTTACATAGAAAAAGCACTGAATTTCAACGAAAAGCACAAAACACATGATAATAACGCCCAACTCCTGCTTGATCTGGCAAATTTGCATTACAATAAAGGAGCATTAATAAAGGCTCTTCAGTATGCTCACGAAAGCTATCAAAGCGCAGAGGAAAAAAAGCAAATCCATCAACAAATCAATGCGCTACAAAAGATTGCAGAAATCGGACTGAAAAATAATGATACACGTACTGTTTTTGATGCACTCAGCAGAATTAACATTTTACAGGATTCCCTTTTTCGGGAAGATAAAACGCAAGCTTTTGCGGAGATGAGTATTTTATACGATGTAAAAGAAAAAAACAACAAAATTGAAAAACAAGAACTGGTAATCAAAAACCAAAGGATCAGGGAGTCTTTATTGTGGCTTGTCAGCATTTTTCTCGGCATTTCTTTGATTTCCGTATTGCTCTTCCTCCGTTTCCGTCATAACAAACTCAGGCAACTCTACCAAAAAAACATTGAACTTTTGGAAGAGCATGAAAAGAACCTTCATTACAGGCTAAGCGACAATATCACAACCATCATCAAAGAAGGTCAATCCGAAGAAGAAAACCTTTTTAACCGCTTACAAAGCATATTGGAGGAAGAAAAATTATTCACAAACAGCCGACTGCAAATCAACGATTTAGCCGAAAGACTGTCCAGCAACCAGAAATACATTTCACGTACTATCAACCAAAACTTCGGAAGCAATTTTAACGACTACCTCAACTCCTACCGCGTGGATGAAGCCAAAAAACTCATATTAGCACACAAACACCTTTCTGTTGACCAGATCATGCACAATTGCGGGTTCCGTTCGCGCTCAACTTTTGCAGCAGCTTTTAAAAAATTCAGCGGCATGACCCCCGGAGAATTCCGCAAAATAGCGGATGAATAAAAAAGCTATTCATGGTTTTCGGCTACCTCCGGAACATACAATGCACCGCCTTTCCAGCTAATTTATAAAAATGATAAGACAAGGCTTCCGCTTTTGACCCGGTTTCATTTCCGGCTTTGCTATTCTGATTGCTTAGAAAAGTGGTTTTAGGGCAATATAACACCCAACTCAAAAAGTTATCCAGAATTCCAAATTAGCCCCTTCAAAAATGCAAAATTCACGCGTTTATTAAAATTCCCCATCATTTTTCAGGATTTCGGACAAAGTTTTCAGGATTCCGAACATGGGAGGTGGTATTTTTGGAGGTGAAAATCCTCTAAAGTGTTGAACACACCTTTTTTAATAATTAAAATATCCAAACCTATGAAAAAAATCTACTTTCAATTAATGCTGGCAGTTTTTCTTACTCCGGCTATTTATGCAGGAACTTATAGCGGTGGCAGTGGCACATCCGGTGACCCCTATCAAATTGCAACAACCGACGACTTAATCGAATTATCCAATACCTCCGGTGATTGGAGTGCATTTTTCATCCAAACCGCAGATATTGATTTCGGCGCCGATGAAACCCTGGTTGACTGGGATGGCGATGGAACAGCTGACTGGGATGCAGGAGATCAATTGGGATTTTCACCTATTGGGAATAATACAACAACTTTTACCGGTAATTATAATGGTGATGGGCATAAGATTGACCACCTTTTTATTAACCGGCTCACACAAGATTATGTCGGCTTTTTTGGCTACACATATCCTGATCCTTATACAAATTCAATAACAAAATTAGCACTGACTAATGTTGATATTACAGGACAACAACGTGTTGGAAGTTTGGCAGGGTCCAATGCTCATACTGTAAATCTTTGCTATGCTACCGGAACTGTTTTTGGTACGGGGCAAAACTATATAGGAGGATTTGTAGGGTATTTTGGATGGTATACTTTAGAGAACTGCTATAGTATGGTCAACGTAAGTTATAACAGCAGTAGTTATAGTCAAAATAAAGGTGCTTTTTGTGGCGGTACTAGCTCATATGCAACTGTTAGAAAATGCTATTCCACAGGAAGTGTTTATTATATAGGAGGAGCTAATCCGGAAGACCTGGGGTTCGCTGGTGTAATAGGTTATCAGGTAAGTGCATATGACAATTATTTCGACAGCGATGTTTCTAACCAATCTACCGGTTACGGGGCAACTGCAAAAACCACTGACGAAATGAAAACCCAAGCCACATTTACCGACTGGGATTTTACCACTATCTGGACAATAGATGGAACCAACAACAGTGGTTATCCCTACTTGAGCTGGCAGACTTTCGAACCTGTTACAATTACCTGGGACGGTTCTGAAAGCAGCGACTGGAACACAGCCGGCAACTGGGATAAAGATGCCGTTCCAACAATAAATGACAATGTGATCATCACCACCGACGGCAGCGCAGCGGTTATTAGCGGAGGAGGCAACGGGGCATCCTGCAATGAACTCACAATAAACAGTGGGGCAACATTGAACATCGAAGACGGGGGCTCGCTTATTGCCAACACATCCACAGGAACTGTTACTGTTGAACGCGAGCTAAACGGAATGCAGCAATACCACTTCCTTTCCTCGCCCATAAACAATGCCGACCTTGCCGATATCTTCCCGGCTTCCCTGCAAAACAGCATTTTCCTGCGTTCATATGATGAACCTTCGGGCAATTGGGTCAATTTGGAAATCCCTGCAAACCTGACCAACGGCATAGGTTACAGCTACTACCTTGAAAGTGGCGCATCGGCGGCAACGGCAACATTTAGCGGAAACCTGATTACAAGCGATCAAACACCAAACCTCACAAATGATGGTTCAGGAAATGTAAATTATAATGGCTACAACCTCCTGGGCAACCCTTTTGCTTCTGCAATCCAATGGGGAACAGGCAGTTGGAACCTTAATAATGTAGCCGATGAAGTGCATGTTTGGGACAATGGCTCCTATAAAAGTTATGCTGGCGGTGTAGGTGCACTTACTGATGGGATTATCCCGGCCCAGCAAGGGTTTTTCGTAAAAGCAAACGGCCCGTCACCTTCCCTTAGCATTCCTGCCGATGCGCGCACGCACAGCACACAAAACTTCTATAAAGAAAGCATTACCAATGTTTTGCGCTTAGATATCACCAATAATATCAACAATTATACCGATGCTGCATTTATCCGCTTTGCCCAAAATGCCACCAATGATTACGACAATGGCCTCGACGCCCATAAACTTAGCAATGCTGCCGAAGCTCCAATGTTGTACACCAAATCAGAAGACTTAGACCTCAGCATCAATGCTTTGCCTTTGGACAAGGATGATCAGGAAATATTTATTTATTTCTCGGCTGGCGTTGATGGTATTTATACAATTAATGCACGCGGCATGGAAAGTTTTGAAAATCCTTGCATCATCCTTTATGATTTAAAGACCAACAGCACACAAAACCTGACAGAGATCCCCGGCTATTCATTTGAAGCCTCTACACAGGACAATCCAAAACGTTTTAAGCTCGGTTTTGAAACAACAGGCCTGGAAAAACCATCCGACGAAGCCTTCAGTCTCTTTGCCTCAAATGACAAATTGTATGTTGCTTGCCCCGAAATATCTTCAGGCCGGATAATCATCTACAATACAACAGGACAAATGATCAAAACCGTAAAAACAAAAGGCAGCAGGTCAATGGAAATTGCCGCACCCGATGCTACGGGCGTGTATTTGGTAACATTGGAAACAGATAAAGCGGTTTATACACGTAAGGTCTATATAAAGTAGTTATAACCCATTAAAATGCAACATATTATGAAAAAGAATATAGTAAAACTTATCGCAACTTCTCTTATAGCACTCGCTCCTGTGCTATTGTCCGCTCAACCACAGCCCGGACAGAACTCCGGTGGCGGCTCCGTAGGCGGTGACCCCATTGGCGGCGGTGCACCCATTGGCAGCGGTATCGCACTGTTTATGGCTCTGGGCGCAGCTTATGGAATTAAAAAATGGAGAAAAGCAGAGGAATAGCATCATAAAACCTCTTTTATTTCAAATTATCCATCGGATGAACGTAATCATCCGATGGGTAATTTTCGATCCTCCACAGTCATTTTTCTAAAGAAATCTCATTATCGTTTGGCTCAGTAGCGTTCTTTTTGCAGCAGCCCTGATCAATTTGCTGCCCTTGCTGCGCTTCCGCCACAACAAAATCAGGCAAAGTAGCTGAAAAATATTCAACTATTGAAAGAGCATAAAAATAAACAGCGTAACCGATTGATCGATAGAGAATTCACTATCACCAAAAACGGGCAGTCCAAAGATAAAATTCTTTTTAAACGATTGCAAAGCCTGATGAAGGATGAAAAACTATTTACAAACAGCCGTTTGCAAGTCAGCGATCTGGTGGACAAACTCTCCAGCAACCAGAAGTACATTTCGCAAAGCATTAACCAACATTTCGGGAGCAATTTCAATGACTACCTCAACTCCTACCGCGTGGATGAAGCCAAAAAACTCATATTAGTGCACAAACACCTTTCACTCCACCAAATCATGCAAAATTGCGGGTTTCGCTCGCGCTCAACTTTTGCCGCAGCTTTTAAAAAATTTAGCGGCATGACACCCGGCGAATTCCGCAAAATAGCGGATGAATAAAAAAGCTATTCATGGTTTTCGGCTACCACCTGAACATACAATGCACCGCCTTTCCAGCTTATTCTTAAAAATGATAAAATAAGACTTCCACTTTAGGCACGGGATCACTTCCTTCTTTTACATTTTGAATTCGTAGAAAAATGTTTTTAGGGCTAAAAAATTAGCCCTTCAGAAATGCAAAATTCACGCGTTTATTAAAATTCCCCATCATTTTTCAGGATTTAGGCCCGTTTTTTCAGGATTCCGAACAAAATTTTCAGGATTCCGAACATGGGAGGTGGTAATTTTGGAGGTGGAAATCCTCTAAAGTGTTGAACACACCTTTTTTAATAATTAAAATATCCGTAACTAATCAGTGTCAGAAAAAAATCAATCCTTATTAACAATTTTCGCTGTGGCTTGTGAATAACTTTCTGGGATTGATGCGTTTAAAGGCTCTGTGATTTTGCTGTTTGTTTGTTCTTGGGTGTTCAGGTTTAAATATTGGATTCTCCTTGGGGTATTTTTCAAAAATCATTGGCTATTCACAAGTTGCTGTTTTCTGTGTTCGTAACTAAACCGCTGGTAATTTGACTTTTGCCTCTAACCTACACTACTTTTGAAAGAAAAAAGTTTTGGACAAAGATTTCATTATACAAGAGCTTTTCAAAAGGATTGGCCAGCTTGAAAGAAGACTGGAAGCCCTTGAGTTGGAAAACAAAAAACTCAAAGAAAAGCTTGCCAAATACCAAACACCAAAAAACAGCAACAACAGCTCAATACCTCCCTCCCAAGATCAGAACCGCCCTAAGCGCAGGAGTTTGAGGGAAAAGACAGGGCGTAAGCCAGGCGGACAGGCAGGGCGGAAAGGGAACACACTTAAGATGGCCGAAGTGCCTGACACTATTGAGAAGCACATCCCCTCATATTGCAAGTGTTGCGGGAAAGACCTTGCTTCTTTGCCCGTACAATTAGCCGGCAAACGCCAGGTATTTGATATTCCCGAGATAAAGTTACATGTCACAGAACACCGGGTATATAAAAAGGTTTGCAGTTGTGGCCATGAAACCAGGTGTGATTATCCATCTCAGGCCAATGCCCCGGTAAGCTATGGGAACAACATTGAAAGTTTGATCGGGTATTTCCATACCAGGCAGTACCTGCCCTTTTTGCGTATGAAAGAACTTTTCAGGGATGTTTTCCATATTCCCATAAGCGAAGGGGGCATCCATTATTTGCTCAATAAACTAAAGCGCAAGGCCCAACCAGCCTATGACCTAATAAAGCAAAAGTTGCTTTCGGGAGGATATTGCCTTTCTGTAGGAAGTGATGAGACAGGAGTTAAGGTTGATGGCAATAAGCACTGGGCATGGACATGGCAAAACCAAGAGGCTACATTCATTGCCATCACTGACAACAGGGCACAGAGGAGCATTGACAATACATTTAAAGATGGGTTTAAAAACTCTGTGTTGGTGCATGATTGCTGGAAGAGCCATTTTAATACTGCTGCGCTGTCGCACCAGATTTGTATGGCACATCTTTTACGTGACCTGAATTACTTGTCAGAAAGGTATGGGCATAAATGGAGCAGGATATGCAAACGGCTGTTTCAAACGGCACTGGATTTGAAGAAAAAAATGGACAATGCGGGTTGCTACGTACATAGCCCAAAGAGAACCGCAATTGAAAACAGGCTGAACAGTTTACTGAAAGCAGAACTGCCGGAAAAACACAACGAATTGCTTGCATTCAAAAAAAGGCTAGTCAAATACAGGGACTATATCTTCACCTTCTTATATCACCCAGAAGTCCCGCCAGACAATAATGCTTCTGAAAGGGCAATCCGAAACATAAAAGTTAAACAGAAAGTTTCAGGTCAATTCAGATCGACCGATGGAGCGGATGCCTTTGCTGTTTTGAGATCAGTTGCTGACACAATTATCAAGAATGGACAGAGTGTTGTGCCTGCCTTGGGAACTATCGCTAATTTGCAGACTGATTAGTAACAAATATCCAAACCTATGAAAAAAATCTACTTTCAATTAATGCTGGCAGTTTTTCTTACTCCGGCTATTTATGCAGGAACTTATAGCGGTGGCAGTGGGACATCCGGTGCCCCCTATCAAATTGCCACAACCGACGACTTAATCGAGTTATCCAATACCTCCGGCGATTGGAGTGCATTTTTCATCCAAACCGCAGATATTGAGTTCGATGCCGATGAAACCGCTGTGGACTGGGATGGCGATGGTAATCCGGATGGCAGTGGAACAAGTGGCTTCTCTCCCATTGGAAATTTCACAACAAATTTTACCGGAACTTATGACGGGCAGGGGTTTACGATTACTAATCTTTATATCTATCAAGAGTATGGTGGGAATATGGGTTTATTTGGGATCACAATTAATGCCACACTCAGCAATATCGGTTTAATCGATATGCAAATCACAGGCAGTACTTATACCGGAGGATTAGTAGGATATGATCAGACTGGTAGTTCAATATACAATTGCTATGCACAAGGAGGAAGTGTAACATCAAATGGAGATCGTGTTGGTGGATTAATAGGGGGATCAGCCGGTACTATTACAAAATGTTATAGTGCTACAACAGTCTATTTAATATATAATACTAGTTACTGTGGAGGATTTATTGGTGATTTTAGTGGTTATCATGGTAATTCATTAAGCAACTGTTATAACCTTGGGAGCATTATTCTGGATAATGAGGCTGCATATAGCCCTTATGGAGGTTTTGCAGGTAGAAATATCTATGGTACTATAACAAATTGTTATTCAGCGGTTACTATTACAGGTGCGGTTAACAATTGGCATGGATTTATTGGGGAAAATGATGGAGGCACTAATAACAATTGTTTTTTTGATGCAACACTCTCAGGACAAACATCTGGCTCTGGCGCCACGGCAAAAACCACAGCTGAAATGACCACCGAAAGTACTTTTACAGTTGCAGGCTGGGATTTTACCAATACCTGGGCAATAGACGCTTCGCGTAATGATGGTTATCCCTACCTGGACTGGCAAAGCTTCCCCCCCACCGATATCACCTGGGATGGCTCGGAAAGCACGGACTGGAACACAGCCGACAACTGGGATCTCGGTACGGTGCCTACTTTCGATCATAATGTGATTATTCCTGTTACTTCCAATGACCCGGTGGTTGGAGCATCCGGCAGTGCAAGCTGCACCAACCTTACCATCAATGAAAATGCAACACTTACAGTGAACGCAGGTGGCACGCTCATCACCAACGGCACCATCACCAGCAACGGCACAGTCAATATCAAGCAAAGCCTGACCGAAGACGGCAAGTGGCATTTCATTTCCATACCTAATAATGCTACAACTGCCAACACCTTTTTCGATATGTACCTGCAGCAATGGAATGAGAGCACGACCGGATGGGAAGACATTACCGATCCCATAACCAACCTCACACCGGTGAAAGGCTACAGCCTCTGGATGCCGGGTGGAGCAAAAATGGATTTTACCTACACCGGGACACCGCTTACAGGCGAGCAAAGCATTAGCCTCACATCATCCGGCAGCGGAGAGTCTGCAGGCATGAACCTGGTCGGCAACCCCTACCCGTCCTATATCGATTGGGGCCAGGTAAGCGGTTATGGTTCAAAATACACCTGGAATGGCATTGGATATGATACCTATGTTTACATTCCAGATCAAGGATATGGAACAGGATCACAATATATTGCCCCCATGGAAGGCTTCTTTATCTATACTGCCTCAGCTAAAGATTTCGATCTGAACAACAGCATGCGATGCCATCTGCCTGTGGGAAAATCCGGAAGCAATCTGTTTCAAAACGGATTGGTTCTCGAAGCAAATAATGGCAGCTACCGGGATGCACTCTGGATCCTTTTCCGGGCAGAAGCAAATGAAGGTTTTGAAATCAGCAGGGATGCATGGAAAATCCTGAGCGGAACCAATGGCCTGTCACAACTGTGGTCTGAAAATCCTGACGGAATGCTGTCCGTGGATGTCCGCCCCGAAACCGAAACCATTCAGCTCGGTTTCACCAATAACGAAGCCGGCACTTACTCCATTGGCATTAAGGAAATAGCTGACATTTCAACAGCAATTCTCGAAGACACCAAACTCAATGTTTTCTACGATCTTAAAGAAGGGGAATATACATTTGATTGGAGCTTAACCGACAATGAAACACGTTTTAAACTCCATTTCAACACCACTGCTGTGGAAGAAATCAGCGGCAGTGCTGTGCAGGCTTATGTGGCCGATGGCAACATCATCATTCAAAGTGAAAGCCCTGCCGAACGTGTTACCCTCACCGACATCACCGGCAGGACACTGGGCGTGTGGGAAAACACAAAAAGCATCCCCGCACCGGAAACAACAGGGGTTTATCTTGTTACAGTGGAAACGGATCATAATCGTACAACGAAGAAGATAATAGTAGAATAAAATAATCCTAAAACCATTCATCCGATGACTTCGAGTCATCGGATGAATACAAACCAATAAAAATCAGCATAAAACAAACAGAGCACAGATGACAAACAACCAACATGCTTCCAAAACAAAATCCGCGAACATCCGCGTTGCAAAGCATCCGCGTCATCTGCGTTCCAATAAAACAATATCATCATGAAAAAAATAATCCTCACAATCGCAATCGCAATAACAGCTATAAGCCTCAACGCACAAACACCGCCCAACCCCAACAATGGTAGTGGCGCACCAACCCCCGGAAACAACAATCCCGTTGGCGGCGGCGCACCTATTGGCAGCGGAATGGCTGTTTTGATGGCGCTGGGCGCAGCTTATGGAATTAAAAGATGGAAACAGGCAGACGATTAAACAAGATTTCCTATTTATTCCTTTCACACTGATCCATCGGATGAACCGGTCTCATCCGATGGATTGCTTTTTTCGGCGAAATTTCGGCACAAAGTTAAGAAGTGCCCTATACCCTTGATGACCGCGACCGCCTGATCAAATTGGAAGCAGAAGTATCGTCACTCAGAATGAAATGGACACCCGTTTTAATGCAGTGAACGAGCGCATTGATTCCCTGCGCACAGAATTAAGCTCAAGAATCGACACGCTTTATTGGGGATTTGGCATTACTTAAGCTGTTTACATTCATGAATTTTATATTCCGATAGAAAAATATATCAAATATTTCATGGCAAAACGCAAGAAGAAAAGAATATTATTCTTTTTAAAAGTTGCCCTACCCCAAATATTCAAACAGAGAAATCAAGTTTGTCTGCCATAGGATGCCATCCCATTAATCTGGTTTGCAGTATTATTGTAGGAAAATTTTATCCCATTGCAAAATCTCTGTAATAGGACAGGCTCTAATCAAAACAAGCGAACACAGATGACTAAAATAATCTATAAAGAACAAACAATTCCGTCATCTGTGTCCCATTCAATAAAAAATCAATATACCAGAAGCTTACAGGCTGTAATCACATCGGGTGTTTTAATATACACAAGATACAAGCCCTCCTGAATGCCCTGAAGCGGCAGTTCAATTTCACTATCATGTAGTTGCAAAGCGGAAACATTAAATGAACCAACCATCTTTCCCTGAACATCATAAATGCTAATTGACGCATCCTTTAAGCTGTTTTTTCCATGCAGTTTGATTTTCACAGATGCTTTATTCGAAACAGGGTTGGGATAAAGCTCAATAAATCCAGCCATATCCGATTCTGCAATCCAGGTACCGATCTGGCCATCAGATTTGATATTCTGCCCATACAAAATACTATTTTTATTATGCATCTCGTGTAAATCCAGTTCCCAGATAGCAACACATTGTTCATTGATTTCATCGCTTACCCTAAGGGCGTTTTTTAAATCCGGTCGGTTAGAAACCATCGTTTGCGCCGGCCATACCATCATTCCATCATAATCAAACTTTTCAGCTCTTATGTAAACCATGGCTTCTGCGGAAACGTATTCCATATAGCAAAACAGCGCATGACCATCGCTTAATAATTTCACAACCGGCCATCCGAAAATGGTATCCATCATAGACACAATCGGATGAAAGAGTTTTCCGTTTTCGCCCCAGATTCGCTGGCCATCCTTATTGATTTTTTGCCCCATGATGCTGTTGCGGGAACTCTCTTGTTCCAAAACTTTTTCTATCCAAAATATCAGCAATTCATCGCTTTCGTCAATATATTCCATACTGAAGCTGCCCCGGTCAGTATTCATCAGTTCATCAGCACTTACAGTCACAGGCTTTGGCCAAACAGTATCGCTGTTTTCGTCAATATATTGAATAAAGGTTTTGAAAACATAATTTTCAAAATAATTGGCGGCAACATAAACACCACCGTTTTTATCCTTGCGGCAATTGATGGGGTTAATCCATAAATCAGAAAGCAGGAGCGGATATTTAAAAATATGTTTCGGCCGATCAAAAACAGGCGATCCATCGGCATCAAACTGCCATGAACGTAAGCTCTGATCATACCAATAAGCTGCTGTATCCGGATCTTTAAATATGGTATCGTGCTTATACACAATCATGGTTTTGTTGTCATCCAATTCCAGCAATCGGGAGCCCCAGTCCATATTCCCGGGATTCTGCGGGATCGTATGCGCCCATAACAGGCTCCCATCAGGGGCATATTTGGCCACCCTTGTTTTATAGCTATCCAAAAATTCGAGGGATTCATCCAGAAAGGAAACATCAAAGCTGATCACGACATTATTATCACTGGCAACCATCAAGTGTGGCCCATAATCACCGAAATTCTCCGGATCACTGATATCGATTCCTTCATCGCCCCATAGCTTCACGCCCTGGTTTGTTACTTTATTCAATCGCATATGCAGCAGGCTGTCACCCGAACCCCCGGGTGGCTCCAAACGTGAATAGGCAAGGTAAATACAACTGTCCTGATTAAACACAAGTTCTACGCCGGGCACCCATATCATGCTGGGTCCATTGCTGATCAAAACGCCCTTATCTGCCCATTGTTTCACACCATTGAAATCATATTTTTGCAGATAAATCACATAGTTTATTGCAGGATCATCTACTTTGTAGTAGTAAAGATGATAATATGCACTGTCCTGCGGATTCATGCGAAACTCACCATAAGCATAGGTTGTATCCCCTTTCGAAAGCAAAGTATTTTGCTCAGGGTCGGAAGTCCATTGTGCCTGCGCTGTAAAAAAGTATGCCAGGCTAATTAAAACAGTAAAAAATTTTTTCATAGCTCTTAATTTTAGTTAGTGGATAATTATTGTTAATGCATCTGCATTCAATATTTTTCAAAGTACGATAATTAGGTTTTGTCCATAATGTTTCCCGAAGCTTAAGGATTATTCTTGTTCTGCAAACAAGTCATCCCGCAAGTACGGGACTCCTCGTTTCCAGCAAAAGAAATGCCTCGACCTCGCACATTCTGAATCAAGCACAGTACTTTATAGACGAACTCTAGAATCTTATCCATTTTGCAACATATATCCAAGCCAGAAATAAGGCTAATGCTGTTTAACATCGTTATATATCAGCACAAAAAATCAAATACCTATTCTATTTTTAAACAATTTTAGCTATATCCTAGTAATCAAATATACAAAAAATTCATACTCATTTAAAATTATTTAAAAAAAAACGACATCTTTCACTTTACATCGACTAACTTTCTGTTATATAATAACTTAAATAATACAGGACAAAAAAATATCCAAAGCTCTACGACATCACTTCGTTTTTATTAAGATGCACGCATTTATCCCCAAAGCAGGCCAGATTCTTATTATGTATGACAGGAAAACCGCACGAAACCCGGATCACGCCAAATCCATACTGAAAAGCGCAAATACTAAAGGAACACGCAAAATCGGATTCCAAACTTGCCGAAATACTCAAATCGGCAGGGATTTTATAATCCAAAGCAAAACTTTTTCATTATCTTTGTATTCAAATCGCATTCATCATGAAACAAGCTTTGTTTTTCATATTGTTCATTGCCCTGCTCAATGGAATTTCGGCACAAACCAAAGAAGTACCCTATACCCTTGATGACCGCGACCGCCTGATCAAGGTGGAAGCTGAAGTATCGTCACTCAGAAATGAGATGAACAGCAGGTTTGAAGCTGTGGACACCCGTTTTAATGCAGTAAACGAGCGTATTGATTCCCTGCGCACAGAATTAAGCTCAAGAATCAACACGCTTTATTGGGGCTTTGGCATCCTCATCGCCCTGATGCTCTTCCTTATGGGATACATTATGTGGGACAGGAAAACAGCACTCAACCCTGTTCAAACAAAAGCCATACTGAATACTGAAAAGATTTACAAGCTGGAACAAGCACTAAAGGAACACGCAAAATCGGATTCCAAACTTGCCGAAATACTCAAATCGGCAGGGATTTTATAATCCAAAGCAAAACTTTTTCATTATCTTTGTATTCAAATCGTATTCATCATGAAACAAGCTTTGTTTTTCATATTGTTCATTGCCCTGCTCAATGGAATTTCGGCACAAACCAAAGAAGTACCCTATACCCTTGATGACCGCGACCGATTGATTAAAGTAGAAGCACAAGTTTCTTCCCTCAGAAATGAGATGGACAGCAGGTTTGAAGCTGTGGACACCCGCTTTGATGCAATAAATGAAAGAATCGATACGCTTTACTGGGGCTTTGGCATCCTCATCGCCCTGATGCTCTTCCTTATGGGATACATTATGTGGGACAGGAAAACAGCACTCAATCCGGTTCAAACCAAAGCCATACTGAATACTGAAAAGATTTACAAGCTGGAACAAGCACTAAAGGAACACGCAAAATCGGATTCCAAACTTGCCGAAATACTCAAATCGGCAGGGATTTTATAATCCAAAGCAAAACTTTTTCATTATCTTTGTATTCAAATCGCATTCATCATGAAACAAGCTTTGTTTTTCATATTGTTCATTGCCCTGCTCAATGGAATTTCGGCACAAATCCAAGAAGTACCCTATACCCTTGATGACCGCGACCGCCTGATCAAAGTGGAAGCACAAGTTTCTTCCCTCAGAAATGAGATGGACAGCAGGTTTGAAGCTGTGGACACCCGCTTTGATGCAATAAATGAAAGAATCGATACGCTTTACTGGGGCTTTGGCATCCTCATCGCCCTGATGCTCTTCCTTATGGGATACATTATGTGGGACAGGAAAACAGCACTCAATCCGGTTCAAACCAAAGCCATACTGAATACTGAAAAGATTTACAAGCTGGAACAAGCACTAAAGGAACATGCAAAAACCGATTCCAAACTTGCCGAAATACTCAAATCGGCAGGGATTTTATAATCCAAAGCAAAACTTTTTCATTATCTTTGTATTCAAATCGCATTCATCATGAAACAAGCTTTGTTTTTCATATTGTTCATTGCCCTGCTCAATGGAATTTCGGCACAAACCAAAGAAGTACCCTATACCCTTGATGACCGCGACCGCCTGATTAAAGTAGAAGCACAAGTTTCTTCCCTCAGAAATGAGATGGACAGCAGGTTTGAAGCTGTGGACACCCGCTTTGATGCAATAAATGAAAGAATCGATACGCTTTATTGGGGCTTTGGCATCCTCATCGCTCTGATGCTCTTCCTTATGGGATACATCATGTGGGACAGAAGAACCGCATTAAACCCGATTCAGTCTAAAGCCATCCTCAATACTTAAAAAATTTACAAACTGGAACAAGCGCTAAAGGAACACGCAAAATCGGATTCCAAACTTGCCGAAATACTCAAATCGGCAGGGATTTTATAATCCAAAGCAAAACTTTTTCATTATCTTTGTATTCAAATCGCATTCATCATGAAACAAGCTTTGTTCTTCATATTGTTCATTGCCCTGCTCAATGGAATTTCGGCACAAACCAAAGAAGTACCCTATACCCTTGATGACCGCGACCGCCTGATTAAAGTGGAAGCACAAGTTTCTTCCCTCAGAAATGAGATGGACACCCGTTTTAATGCAGTGAACGAGCGCATTGATTCCCTGCGCACAGAATTAAGCTCAAGAATCGATACGCTTTATTGGGGCTTTGGCATCCTCATCGCCCTGATGCTCTTCCTTATGGGATACATTATGTGGGACAGGAAAACAGCACTCAACCCGGTTCAAACCAAAGCCATACTGAATACCGAAAAAATTTACAAACTGGAACAAGCGCTAAAGGAACATGCAAAAACCGATTCCAAACTTGCCGAAATACTCAAATCGGCAGGGATTTTATAAATCTGATTTACTAGGAATTAATTTCCCAAATAGATAAGCTCTCCTTCGCCAATATCTTCCCAGGACAGGATTTCAGGATTTCCCCGATAATAAACATTGCCCTTAGCTTCAATCCTTGCAGTAAGACGCAAATTAGCACGCACATAACAATCATTCGATGAACGCGATACAACATCCAGATAATCCACATCCATTGCATCACAGAAAAAGGGGCCATAGGAAACCGAATAAATCCGCAGAAAGCGCGTACTGCCGCTCATATGAAAATCAACAGCACCGGAATGCTGCGCCAGAGTCATTTCATGGGCATCAACATCCATACGGATACTTCCTGCGCCATTCCACACCTCAATATTCAAAAAGGCCGTTTTGTATGATCCCATCGTGCTTAATTCTGCCGTAGAATTGTACTGAATATCACGTATGCTGTCGCGATAAATCAACACCTTCAATTCCGTATCCAGATCGCGCAGCCAGTTGCATTTGTTACGGTTTTCGATAATCAAAACGGTATCAATCACCTCCGTACTGATGCCATCGATAATATTTTCCCCTGCCCTTACTTCAATAAGGTCTTTGTCGGAATTAACCAGCACCACATCTATATTATCATTGAGCGATATGGAATTAAAATCTTCCGTATAACGCTCCTCTACGGTTATTTTTCCGGTAGATTTGAGGCAATTGCTTTCTTTTGTGCAAGCGGCAAAAAGAGCCAAAACAAACAATATCGTGATAATTTTCCTCATTGCCTAAAGTTTAAATCCGAGTCCCACACCTACACAATCTGCTTTGGCAAAATGTGATTTCAGGCTGAGGTTCAACAAAAAATGCCGTCCCACCAAATAATTAAGTGAAACAACATCATAAAAACTACCATTGGAATCTTCCTTTTGGTATAAATAAATACCCAAACGCAGCCCGATACTAAAGCGGGAAATCTGCCATTCGTGCACTGCCGACAATCCCGGTTTGATATATTCGTAGCGATATTCGAGCACTTCTCCCTGCCTTTTCAGCAACTCCACATCCGAATCATCATAGACAATATCCAGAGCAAGGCCAAGTTTGCGGGTTTCGCGGTAATAATAAAGCGCATTGATATTTCCCTGCACCTGAAGGTACTGAAGCCCATCGACAGGCGCAATTTCTTTTTGTCCTGCCCATGCAGAAAAATAGTATTCAAAACGTCCTTTTTTCTTTTCTTCCGGCGCAACACCCGTCACATACTGCTCTTCCTTCCCGATGATGTTGTAAGTAACCGAAATACCGGCCGTAAGCACATTAATGCCATAATTCGGCATACGCGAACTGCCGTTGCTGAAATGTGTAAAAGCCAGTCCGCCTTTAAGCTGCCAGCCGTGCACCAACTGAGAAACGTACATCAGCTCAAAATCCACCACAGAGTTTAGATGTGAACCCATTGCCGAGTTTTTATAATTCTCAATACGGTCGAAACATTTATCAAACCACGACAATCCGGCGCCAAAACGCAGCACAAAACCATCCTTTCCTTTGGGCATCAGTGGAAAATCAATAAACGGATAAAAAGCATCGACACCGCCCAGAATATCGGAACCACCCAAATCGGAATGCAGATAAGAAAAACCAATATAAGGATAGTTATACTGTTCCTGCCAGGCTTTTTTACCCGTTGTCGAACGGCTTATTTCCACCTGATAAACAGAGAAATGCCTGTTGGTAAACACTTCCATTTCGGGATGATGGTCAATAATAAAACCATATTGTGCCCGAAGGCCCAGGCTCCATGAAGAGCGAAGGCTATCCTGAAGTTTATAGGAATGAAGCACTTGTGCATTGATGCCGCTCAAGGCAAATATTGCAATCAATAGTGTTAGGCAAAATCTCTTTCTCAACATAATATTTTCTGTGCTGTTTACCGGCACTTGTATGCTTTTATAAAAGCTGTGCAAAAATATAAATTCCACGGAGATGCGGGGAATTTATTTGGGGGAGGCAAGTCTCCAAAAACCTCGCATCATGCATTTACGGATAAAAAACTATCAAATTAATGTACTTTTGCCGCAAAAGCCGCATTGATGCAGGCGAAAATCAAACAAGATGGAAGAAAAACTCAAAGCATTTGAACGCTTACTAACAATAATGGACGAGTTGAGGGCGCAATGTCCCTGGGACAAAAAACAAACTATTGAGAGCCTGCGCTACCTCACCATCGAAGAAACTTATGAGCTATCGGATGCCATCATCGAAGGAAATTTGGATGAACTTAAAAAAGAACTTGGCGACCTGATGCTGCACCTTGTTTTTTATTCCAAAATTGCCGACGAGAAAAAAGCCTTCGATATCACCGATGTACTCAACGGAATCAGTGAAAAGCTGATTGCACGCCATCCCCACATTTATGGCGATGTAAAAGTTGCCAACGACAAGGATGTTGCTGACAATTGGGAAAAAATCAAGTTGCAAAAAGAAGGAAAAAAATCAGTGCTTCAAGGCGTTCCGCGATCCCTGCCACCTCTTGTAAAAGCCTATCGCATGCAGGAAAAAGCAGCCGGAGTTGGTTTCGACTGGGAAAAGCCGGAACAGGTCTGGGAAAAGGTTCTTGAAGAAATGGACGAAATGCGTGATGAGGCAGCAAAAACAGACAATCACGACAAAACCGAAATGGAATTTGGTGACCTGCTTTTTGCCTTGGTCAATTATGCCCGTTTTATTGGCGTTAATCCGGAAGATGCACTTGAAAAAACCAACAGGAAATTCAAAAGCCGCTTTCAGTATTTGGAGCAGAAAGTTCGTGAAAACCAATTAAATCTCAATGAAATGAGCCTGGACGAAATGGACCGATTCTGGAACGAAGCAAAAAAACTGGAACACTAGGAGCAATAAAATCACCTTATTTTTCATATTTATATTTGAAAGATTTTTAAGATGCGCATTAAAACTGACTTTCTGATTATCGGCTCAGGCATTGCCGGACTTAGCTATGCCCTGAAAGTTGCCGAACACGGCAAAGTACTGATCGTAACCAAAACACAGGCCGACGAAACAGCCACACGCTATGCACAAGGCGGTATAGCGGCTGTTATGTACACACCCGACACATACGAAAAACACATTCAGGACACAATCAATGCGGGCGACTACCTGAACAACGAAACAGCGGTCAGGCTTTGCATTACAGAATCAACCGAACGTATTAAAGAGCTTATTGAGTGGGGCACAAATTTCGATAAAGACAAATCGGGACGATATTCTTTAGGCAAAGAAGGCGGGCATTCGGAACATCGCGTACTGCACCACAAAGACAGCACCGGCCTGGAAATCGAACGCGCTTTACTAAAAGCTGTTGAAAAACACGAAAACATTGAGCTGCGCGAGAACTGCTTTGCGCTCGACCTGCTCACACAGCACCATCTCGGAGAAGAAGTAAAAAGGAAAAACCCTAACATCAATTGTTATGGTGCTTATGTGCTTGACCCAAAAACCAACGAAATCCATACCGTGCTGGCCAAAACCACGATGCTGGCAACCGGAGGAGCGGGCAATGTATATTATACCACCACCAATCCCAAAACCGCTACCGGCGATGGCGTGGCAATGACCTACAGGGCAAAAGGGATTATTAACCATATGGAATTCATGCAGTTCCACCCTACTTCGCTTTATAATCCTGGCGAAAAACCCTCTTTTCTCATTACCGAAGCTTTAAGAGGTTACGGAGCCATTCTCAAAACGATCGACGGCAGGGAATTTATGCACAAATACGATAAGCGCGAATCCCTTGCACCCCGCGATATTGTAGCACGCGCAATCGACAACGAATTAAAAATCAGCGGCGAAGAACATGTTTGCCTCGATTGCCGCCATCTTGACAAAAACGGCCTGATTCGAAATTTCCCGACAATTTACGCCAAATGCCTGAGCATCAATATCGATATCACCAAAGAAATGATTCCTGTAATTCCAGCTGCCCACTATACCTGTGGCGGGATTAAAACCGATCTGGAAGGACGGACATCCATTCAAAACCTCTATGCTACAGGCGAATGCGCTTCAACCGGGCTGCATGGTGCCAACCGTTTGGCATCAAACTCCCTGCTCGAATCTGTGGTTTTTTCGCATCGTGCTGCCGGTGATGCCATCAGGAAATACAAAGAAAACAGTTTCTGTGATGAAATCCCCGACTGGGACGCCGAAGGCATGGCCATGAACGAAGAGATGATCCTCATTACCCAGTCGCTCAAAGAAGTACAGCTACTTATGTCGAGCTATGTGGGGATTGTGCGCTCAAATCTGAGATTAAGAAGAGCCCTCGACCGTCTGGAAATTATTTACCGAGAAACGGAAGATTTATACAACAGATCCATTATTAACACATCCATCTGTGAACTTCGCAACATTATAAACGTTGCATACCTGATTATCAAATCGGCCACGGACCGCAAGGAAAGCATTGGCCTTCATTATTCAATTGATTATCCAAAAAAGAAATAAAATGGCACTGATAAAAACTGTAAAAGGGATGACGCCCAAAATCGGAAAAAATGTTTTTTTGGCCGACAATGCAACTATTGTTGGTGAAGTTGAAATGGGCGATGATTGCAGCGTATGGTTTAATGCGGTTGTGCGTGGCGATGTGCATTATATCAAAATCGGCAAAAACGTAAACATACAGGATGGAGCCGTTATTCATTGCACTTATAAAAAATCGCCGGTAAATATTGGCGATAATGTTTCGATTGCACACAGCGCCATTGTGCACGGCTGCACCATAAAAGACAATGTTTTGGTAGGTATGGGCTCCATTATCATGGATGATGCAGTAATTGAAAGCAATAGCATTGTAGCTGCCGGCGCATTGGTATCGAAAGGCACTGTGGTAAAATCAGGTGAAGTTTGGGCCGGTGTTCCAGCAAAAAAAATCAAAGATATTGACGCATCGCTGCTTGAGGGCGAAGTAAAAAGGATTTCCGGAAGCTATAATATGTACGCCAGCTGGTATGACGAAGGAAAAGAAGGCTAAAGTTTATTGCCCTGCATCCCGATTTTCACTGCTTTAAAAACCAACAGTAATGCCAATAGCGCACTACCTAAAGCTGCCAGTACGGACAGCACCATCTCGTCGGTGATGAATGTGAAGCGGAACAGCCCATGAAAAAATGCGGCCGCTACCAAACCCGTCATGGAATCGATAAACCGGTTATTGCGCAATTTGCCCAGGCCGACGAAAAAGCCCATGATTGTTCCAAAAATAACGGAAGCCGGTGCATATAGGAGCATTTCCCAGGGGCTGTCGAAATAAACCGGGTTTCCAAAGAAATTCCACCACAACAGCCAGGAAGTTGCCAGCCCCAGCGAAGTCATAACAGAATAGACAATTCCATCGGATGGACTGCGAAATATCTTTTTAGGAACAGCATAAAACCTAAATATCAGAAACTTAACAAACTCCTGCACGCCTCCGACCACAACAAATGCAAAAAACGTTGCCCGCTTCAGGCTTCGTGTGGTTTCAAAATCAAGAAGTGTTGCTATATATTGAGCCAATAAAACCAAAATCACCGCAGCAAAGCCCAGTAGGTAGCTATACAACAAAACCTTATGCTCCCCTTTTGGAAACTTATACCGTAAATACAAATAAAACAGTATCGCGATCAATGGCGCAAGGAAGAGTGATAAATAGTTCATATCTTATTGGTTTTATTCGGTTTATATCAAGTTTTTTGTTAAGAACCCTCAAAAGGGCCTAATTAATTAAATGCATTATTACCCAAATATACTAAATTTCTTACTTTTACGCTGTATTTTTTGGGAATATATGTGGATAACATAAATTTAACATGAACAAAATAGAAATCAACTCCATCGATAAGGAAGAGGCGAAACGAAAGGGCATTGATGCCTGGCCGGTTTGGGAAAAAGAGATCAGCCGTTTTGACTGGTTTTATGAGCAAGCTGAGGAGTGTTACATTCTTGAAGGTGAAACTTTTATACAAACAGGAAATGAGACTTTCCACATAAAGGCGGGTGATTTTGTCCGTTTCCCACAAGGATTGGCCTGCATTTGGGACATTCAATCACCCATCAGGAAACATTACCGCTTTGATGACTGAGCGCAATTCAAAAAAAGCCACAGTACTGCGCTCAACAGGCAGCTGGTATTTGGTGCTCAGTGAAGACCAGCAGGTTTTGGACTGCAGGATCCGGGGCAAATTCCGTACAAAAGGGCTACGGACCACGAATCCTGTTGCTGTTGGCGACCATGTGCACATCGAAAATGTGAATGGCGACTGGATGATTGTCCACATTGAAGACCGCCATAACTACATCATCCGAAAATCAATAAAGAAATCCAAAGCACATCACATTATTGCAGCCAATATTGACCAGGCTCTTTTGATTGTTACTATGGCATTTCCCAAAACCAGCATGGGTTTTATTAATCGTTTTTTGCTGACTGCCGAAGCCTACCACATACCCGCCATCATAGTTTTTAATAAGTCCGACCTCTACGAAAATGAAATCCGGAAACGCTACGGGCATTTTAAAGATATTTATGAATCAGCCGGTTACAAAACCTTATTGGTTTCCGCATTAGAAGGCAGCAATATTGATATTTTCCGGGAATTGCTCCACGATAAGGTCAGCTTGCTCTCCGGGCATTCCGGTGCAGGAAAATCAGCATTAATTAATGCCGCAGAAGAAGGCTTGAACCTAAAAACCTCCGAAGTTTCCCATTATAACGACAAAGGCAGGCATACGACCACTTTTGCCGAAATGCACCCCTTAAAAAATGGTGGATTTATTATCGACACGCCCGGGATCAAAGAGTTTGGCGTAGTGGATTTCCAAAAATGGGAAGTATCGCATTATTTTCCCGAAATGCTCCAATACCTGAACCAATGCAAATTCAACAACTGCACGCATACCAACGAACCTGCATGCGCTGTAATTAAAGCGGTTGGAGAAGGTAAAATACGTTCTGAGCGCTATGAAGGCTATCTGAACATTATAAATGACGAAGATGTTGATATGCAGGAATGGCAAAACCAATGATATGATCGCAAGAAACCTTTTAACACTCGATATACTGCCCGCACAGCCTGATGATACGCCCGCTTTGTTGCTGGATCGTATGGAAGATTTTCTTCTTAGTGAGCTGCCTTTGGTTGATGAACATAATAATTACCAGTTTATGCTCAGAGAAAACGACCTTACATCTTTATACGATCCCAACAGCCCAATTGGAAAACAAAACCTGAACAGCAACTACCGTATTGCATGCTATGAGTATCAACATCATATGGAAATCCTCAAAGCTTTTGCCGAAAGAAAAACATCCTGCATCCCGGTAGTGGACAACAAAAACCGTTTTACCGGACTGATCACTGCGGTCGATTTCCTGCATTATCTCAGCACCAATTCCGCTTTGATACAGCCCGGAGCCGTTATTGTACTGGAAGTAAACAGCACAGATTATACGCTTACTGAAATTGCGCGCATTGCCGAATCCAACGAATGCAAAATCCTGGCGCTCGACATCCACAGCCCAAAAGACAGCAAGAAGCTGGAGGTGAGCATCAAACTGCATCAAAACAAAATCAGTCCTTTAATCCAGACCTACAACCGCTTCGGATACAAACTGTTGGCGGCTTATTCCGAATCAGACTACAGTCAGGATATGCAAGAAAGGTACGACTCCCTGATGAAATACCTCGAACTTTAGCGATGCAAAAACGAAGCCAACTGCCCATATTAATTCCAATTATTTTACTGATATTCAGTAGTTCAGGCATCTTTGCCCAGGAAAAAGCATTGGACAGCATCAAAAATGAAACCAGCCTCACTTTTACCATCCCGCAAAAGGATTCCGCACGCTATTACCAAATCAAATCCATTCATTTTGAAGGAAATAAGATCACCAAAGACAAGGTCATCTGGCGTGAGCTGAATTTTCGCGAAGGCGATTCCATTAAAGGGAAAAACCTGTTTACCCGCCTGGAAAAAAGCCGCGAAAACCTGCGCAACCTCTCGCTTTTCAATTTTGTGCACATCACGGCCAGCCTTGACAGCTCATGTGCGTATTGCACCACCATCACGATTCGTTTCATTGAACAATGGTACATCTGGCCATTTCCCATTTTTGAAGTAGCCGACCGGAATTTTAATACCTGGTGGAAGAAAAAAGACTTTTCGCGCCTTAATTACGGCGTTTTCTTTGAGCATAAAAACTTCCTCGGCCTTAACCAAAAACTCAAGCTGTTGCTGCGGTTCGGGCATGACCAAAAATATGAGCTTTCCTATTACAATCCCTACATCAACAAAAAACAAACCATTGGAATGGGAATCAGTGCCGGCGCAAAGCTCAATCACGAAACAGCTTATATGACCGATAGCAATAATGAGGAGCTTTTTTATAAAGATGATAATGTGAACGTTAAAAAGGAATTCTACTTTGGTTTTGATTTTACTCTGAGGCGGAACATCTACAACACGCATGTTTTATCAGTCAAATACATCATGAACCATTTTGCCGATTCGCTGGTAATTTTAAACCCTGAATATTCCCCCGGGCAAAAAACCGAAGTCAATTATACCCAGTTGCATTATATGTTCCGCTCCGACCACCGCGATTACAAACATTACCCACTGGGAGGATGGTATTTTGATGTAAGCATGACGCAAAAAGGCATCCCCGGCAGTGAAGACCTCAATATGTTTGACGCAGTATCCTCATTCAGAAAATACTGGAAATTGCATGAGCGCTGGTTTTTTGCCAGTGGTGTTACCGGAAAAATCTCCTCCAAAGGAGCGCAACCTTATTTTGCGCAACGCGGCCTGGGCTATGGAAGGGATTTTGTGCGGGGCTATGAGTATTATGTCATCGACGGGCAGGATTATGCCTTATTAAAAACAAACCTAAAACTCGCTCTTATTCAGCCACATATACACAAATTCGGATTCATCAGGAATGAAAAATTCAATACCGTGCATTACGCAATTTACATGAATTTTTACCTTGATGCCGGTCATGTATGGGATCAGGAATTGCAGCACATCAATGACCTGGATGACCAGCTTTTGCTGGGTGGTGGCATTGGGCTCGATTTTGTGACCTATTATGATAAAGTGCTGCGGGTGGAATATTCGGTAAACAAAATGGGCGAAGGGGGTGTATTCCTTCATTTCATAGCTCCAATATAACAGGTTCAAAAATAGCGGCAAAGGAATTGAAACAAAATCGTTTTCAGCGAGTATAAATGATGAATTATCCCTTGCAAGGAAAAAATAATGATGAAGATAGCCATATTCGGGAAAAGCATTGAACAGGAGCACATCCCCTATTTGCAGCAGCTTTTTGACAAGCTCAAAGACTGCGGTTGCAGTTTGCTGATTTTTGAGTCCTATTATAATTTGCTCAAAGAGCGCGTAAAGCTGCACAGTAAAGCAGAAACATTCAGCCTGTACCGTGATTTTAAAGGCAAGGCCGATTTGTTGATTTCCATAGGTGGCGATGGCACTTTGCTCGACACAATTGCTTTGGTGCGCGATTCGGGCACACCGGTTATGGGCATTAATATGGGACGATTGGGATTTCTGTCCAGTATTTCCAAAGAAGAAATTATGCCCGCCATCGATGCCATAATTCAGGGCGATTACACTTACGACAATCGGAGTTTATTAAGATTAAATACGGATTTCCAGCTGTTTGGAGATTTGAATTATGCCCTGAACGAATTGAGCATCCTCAAAAATTATCCTTCCAGCATGCTTTCGATCAGTGCCTGGATTGATGATAAATTCCTCAATTCGTATTGGGCCGACGGGCTGATAATTGCCACGCCCACCGGATCAACGGCATATAATTTAAGCTGTGGGGGACCAATTCTCACACCCGACAGCAATAATTTCATTATCACCCCAATAGCCACGCATAACCTCAGCGTACGGCCTTTGGTGATTCCCGACACATCACACATCCGTATTCGCGTTGAGGGCCGTATTAAAAACTTCCTCATCAGCCTTGATTCCCGTTCCGAAACCATCGATTCCAGCATGGAACTGCGCATCGAAAAAGAACAATTTGGGATCAACCTTATTAAGATGAACAATAAAAATTTCTTCTCAACCATTCGCAACAAGCTAAAATGGGGCCTGGACATCCGCAACTAAAAAAGACCTTTTGTCCAAAATCCTTAGAAATTGTTTGCCTATTCTTTGGGCATTCCTGTGCTTAACATACTTTAACAAAATAAATATGCCAAAGAAGGCGTCAATTTGGAGCAAAAAATACTAATTGAAGCAAAATAGAGTTATGTTTTAGATGCAGAAGCTGGTATATTTTTCAGTCATATTATTGATCATTTCCACAAATGCCCGTGGGCAATACCTTGAGATTGGGCCACAACTTGGCGGCATGTACTATCTTGGCGACATAAACCCGGGCTTGCATTTTGGCAACACCAATCCCGGATTTGGTTTTCTGGCGCGCTATAACCCTACTACAAGATGGGGCTTAAGAGCTCATTTCCTGACCGGTAAGGTAGGTGCAAGCGATGCAGATTATCAGGTTGTCCTTAACCGCAACCTCAGCTTTGAATCGGATATTATGGAAATTTCTTTTATTGCCGAGCTCAATTTCCTGACCTATTTTACAGGAAGCAAGAAAGATTATTTTTCGCCCTATATTTTTGGTGGCCTGGGTATATTCACTTATTCACCAGAAGCCGAGTATAACGGCCAATTAGTTAGTTTACAAGAACTTAGAACTGAAGGCCAGGGCAGCAAAGAATATC
Source organism: Bacteroidales bacterium (assembly GCA_963662905.2). GTDB lineage: Bacteria > Bacteroidota > Bacteroidia > Bacteroidales > WRLA01. The sequence continues at coordinate 618,663 of CAXXFD010000002.1, forward strand.
CCGGCAGGGAAATATACAGTACAACAAGTTTAGTTATCCCCTTTGGGATTGGCGTAAAATACAGCCTGACCGAGAAAATCTGTCTAGCAGCAGAATGGGGTCTCAGAAAAACTTATACGGATTACTTAGACGACATCAGCCAGACTTATTATATTGATTCTCAGGAGGCTCAATTTATTGATATAGCAGAAATAATGTCAGACCCCACCCAAAACCACGATACAGGCATGCAAAGGGGAAACCCGGCATACAATGATTGGTATGGTTTTGCCGGGATAATTATTACGTATAAAATAGATTTGAGCCCAAGGTCGCGATGTAATGACTTTAAGAATATCAAGGTATTCAGGTAATAATATATTATTTTTGCCGCTTTTATTTGTGGCAGGGATCATGTATTTTTGCCAGCGCTTTAAAAGTAAAAACGAATGAGCAGTCTTAAAAATAGCATTAAACCCGATAAACTACCCTGTCATATTGCCGTGATTATGGATGGAAACGGCAGATGGGCCAAGAAAAGGGGCAAAATGAGGATTTTCGGCCATGAAAACGGAGTAAAGGCTGTTCGGGAAACTGCTGAAGGCGCAGCAGAACTCGGCGTTAAATACCTTACGCTTTATGCTTTTTCCACTGAAAACTGGAACCGCCCTAAAATGGAAGTCAATGCTTTGATGAAATTACTGGTAAAAACCATCCACCAGGAAACCCAAACGCTCAACAAAAACGACATCAGGCTGCAAACCATTGGCGACATCAGCAAGCTCAGCAACGACACACGCAATGAGCTGCAAAAAGCCATCGAAAACACTGCGGGCAATAAAAGGATGACACTGACGCTGGCTTTGAATTACAGCGCACGCTGGGAAATTACCGAGGCGGCACGGCTGATTGCCGAAAAAGCAAAAAACAATGAGCTCGATCCAAATGAAATTACGGATGAGGTTTTTTCGGCACATCTCGCAACTGCCGGCTATCCCGACCCGGAACTCCTGATCCGTACCAGCGGCGAAAACCGCATAAGCAATTACCTACTTTGGCAAATTGCCTATACCGAACTCTATTTTACCCCCGTACTTTGGCCCGATTTTAATAAAGAAGAACTCTATAAAGCAATTTTGGACTTTCAACAACGCGAACGCAGGTTTGGCAAAACAAGCGAACAATTAAGTGAAACCCAAACGCAGAATAAATAATCAACCACGGCTTTAATGATGAAATTAAAATATCTCGTACTGCTCATACTTACAAGCTTTGTCTTTGCTGGCCATTCCAATGCGCAAATCTCGATCGGAAGCCTCAATAATATTTCGTACGATAACCCCAAAGAGTATGAAATCGGAGGAATCACCGTCAGTGGCGTAAAATACTTAGACAACAATGTGCTCATTATGTTATCAGGACTTTCGGTTGGCGACCGCATTATGGTGCCCGGCGATAAAATTTCCAGCGCAATCCGAAAACTCTGGAAACAAGGACTGTTCAACAATGTGAGCATTTATGCCACAAAAATTCAGGGCAACCTTATTTTCCTGAATATCGACCTCAAAGAACGCCCCAGGCTTTCAAAATATAAAATTGAAGGCGTGAAAAAATCCGATGCCGAAAATATCCGCGACAACCTGCACCTTATGGCCGGTGATGTGGTTACTGAAAACCTCATCCTGCGCATCGAAAATACCATCAAAAATTATTTTACCGATAAAGGTTTCCTCAACGCCCGTGCTGATATTACAGAAGTCTTTGATACTACAAAAGCAAACAATGTAGTACTCAATATTGATATCGAACGCGGCGACAGGGTGCGTATCCTGAAGATTAATGTACATGGAAACGAAAACTTAAGCGACGCTCAGATTAAAGGCGCGCTTAAAGACACAAAGGAAAAGGGCGTTATCCGGCCGATGAACAAACTTGACTCATTGTTTATCAATGTTATAAGCGATGTTTTCGCGCTTGATTTCTATGCAATTTCCGAGGATTTCAATCATTATATTGATGAAAGTTATAAAATCAGAATATTTAAAGGATCCAAATTTATCAAGGACTCTTATGAGGAAGACAAAGCCAATCTGATCAAGAAATACAACGAAAACGGTTATCGCGACGCACACATAGTTAAAGACAGTGTTTATAAAGTTGATGAGCGCACGATAGAAATCGATCTTTGGGTTGATGAAGGGGAAAAATACTACTTCAGGAACATCAACTGGGTTGGAAACACCAAATATACTGAAAACGAGCTCAATGCCATCCTGAAAATCCAGAAAGGGGATGTGTATAACAAAGACCGCCTGGAAACCAACCTGAACTACAACCCTACCGGCTTTGATGTCAGCTCATTATATCTTGACGACGGCTATCTGTTTTTCAATGTTCAACCGGTTGAAGTAAATGTTGAAGGCGACAGCATCGACCTGGAGCTGAGGATACATGAAGGAAAACAGGCACGTATTAATAAGGTAACGGTTACGGGAAATACCCGTACCAACGACCATGTAATCATCCGCGAACTGCGCACCAAGCCTGGGCAGTTGTTCAGCCGTTCCGACATCATCCGCACACAGCGCGAGCTGGCTCAGTTACGCTATTTCAATGCGGAAACCCTGGGCCTTGATTATACACCAAATCCCGCCGATGGAACCGTAGATATTGAATATCAGGTAGAAGAAACCTCTGCCGACCAAATTGAGCTTTCGGGCGGTTGGGGCTATGGCAGGATTATCGGTACACTCGGGCTGAGTTTCAACAACTTCTCGCTGCGCAATTTCTTTAAAAAAGATGCATGGCGGCCTATTCCCAGTGGCGACGGCCAAAAACTCTCGTTGCGTGTTCAAACTTACGGAAGCGGTTATATCAGCTACGGATTCAGCTTTACAGAGCCCTGGCTCGGAGGCAAAAAACCAAATGCTTTCAGCGTTTCCTACTACCACGCCCTTTATTCCAATGGACTTGATAAAGGCGATCCGCTCCGTTCAGAATTTATCAATAATAGTGTAACTGTTGGTCTTGGAAAGCGTTTGCAGTGGCCTGATGACTTTTTCACCCTCTACCAAAGCGTCAACCTGCAATGGTACAACCTGAGCAATTACACCAGCATTTTTAATTTTGGATCCGGAAGTGGTGATTTCTATAACTTCAGTTATTTAGTAGCTTTTGGAAGATCCTCCATTGATGCGCCAATTTATCCCCGTTCGGGCAGTGATGTATCCATTTCACTGGAGCTTACGCCACCCTACTCGCTCTTTTCCGATAAAGATTATGCCACAATGAGCGAAGATGAAAAATACAAATGGATTGAGTACCATAAATGGAAATTCAAGAGCGATTTTTACACCAAGCTTGTTGGCGACCTGGTATTGTCCACCCGCGTACGTTTTGGTTTTTTGGGCAAATACAACAGTGAAATCGGTGTTACACCCTTTGAGCGCTTTTATGTAGGTGGTGACGGCCTCTATGGCTATAACAATCTCGATGGCCGTGAAATCGTAGCTTTGCGCGGATACGGAAACGAAACAATTACACCCAATTATGCCTACAACAGCAGTTTAGGCGGCACTATTTACGATAAATACACATTAGAGCTGCGCTATCCGCTCTCACTGAACCCAAGTGCCACCATTTATGCGCTGACCTTTGTTGAGGGAGGAAATTCCTGGGGCGATTTCCGGTCGTTTTCACCATTTGATGTATATAAATCGGCCGGTGTGGGTATCCGCATCTTCCTGCCAATGTTTGGTGTGCTTGGGCTTGATTATGGTTATGGATTTGACGAAGTTCCGGGCATACCCGATGCCAATGGGGCACATTTCCACTTTTCCATTAATCAATCGCTCGATTAGTTTGGTATAATAATTGGATAATTCACCCGAAAATTAAAGGAGGTTTTTATGAATACAACAACAAAAATCAAATCATTCAAAAGTATTTTCATGCTGGCAATCGTTTTTATGCTGGCGGCAACATCCGCATCGGCACAAAAATTTGCCTTTGTAGATACGGATTACATACTGCAGAACATCCCGGAATACACGGATGCGCAGGCACAAATTGAAGACCTTTCCAAAGAATGGCAACAGGAGGTGGAAGCAAAATTTTCCGAAGTAGAAAAGATGTACAAAGAATATCAAGCCGAGGCTGTTTTGCTGCCGGAGGAAATGAAAAAAAAGAAAGAAGATGAAATCATAGAAGCGGAAAAACAGGCCAAACAATTGCAGCGCAAGTATTTTGGTGCCGATGGCGATTTGTTCAAAAAACGTGAAGAGCTGATCAAACCGATACAGGACCGAATTTTTTCAACTATTGAAGAACTGGCCACCAGTAGAAACCTCGGCATTGTTTTTGACAAAGCCGGCTCGGTAACCATGCTCTATGCCAATATTAAATTCGATATCAGCGATGACGTGCTCGATGAATTGGGCTACAGTTTTAATACACGCAGGAACAAATAGCAATGTGTTTTGCGCGAATGAACCACTGAAATGACATTAATTTTGGTGGTTTTTTTATGGATAATTAAATTTTATTAAGAAAAAAATTCAGGTATTGAACAATATATTCAATACATTTGCCCCTCATTTAAAAGAGAACTTAAATATCAAATTTTTAACGGACATGAAAAATATTTTCAAACTCATCCTTTTCGTAGCTATCCTCGGTTTTGCAGGTAATGCAAATGCACAAAAATTCGGTCATATTAATTTTGCTGAGCTCTACAGCATTATGCCCGGACAAGACACAGCTCAGGCACAGTACGAACAATATGCCCGTGGACTGCAAGCCCAAATGGAAAACATGCAGAAAGAGCTTGAAACAAAGTTTATAGATTATCAGACTAATATGGCAACAATGTCTGAGATCATCAAGCAAACCAAAGAAAAAGAAATCCAGGATTTACAGGCACGTATTGAAGCTTTTAATATGTCTGCAACACAGGATTTACAGGCTAAAGAAGCACAACTTACACAGCCGCTGATCGAACGCGCCAAAAAAGCCGTTCAGGATGTAGCAAAAGCCAATGGGTTTACTTATATCTTTAATTCATCAGAAGGCTTGCTCCTTTATTCCGAACCTTCGGATAATATCATGCCTTTAGTTAAGAAACAATTGGGTCTTTAGTAAGACGAAACATAATAAAAAATCCCGGAACCTTTGGTTTCGGGATTTTTTGTTTTTATAACAATTTATAGCGTTTCCCCGGCAAGGCTTTCACTACGGCTTTAAACTCCATATCAAGCAATTGCGTGGCTACACGGCTTAAAGGCATCCCGGCCTGGTGGCAAATAAAATCGATACCTGCCTCCTGCCCTTCCGCCTCATTGAGCACATCGGCAATTTTTTGGGATTCTGCATTCAGCTCCACAAATAATTGTTTTTGAACGCCCTTGCTTTCTTCTTTATCATCGGGAAGCCAGTTCATCAGATATTGGATATCGCGTGCATTTTCGCAAAGCGCAGCGCGGTTGGTTTTAATCAGCCAGTTGCAGCCTTCGGTTTTTTGATCACCGGGACGGCCGGGTATGGCAAAAACATCGCGACCATAGGAGCCACCAATATCAGCGGTAATGAGCGAGCCGCCTTTTCGGGCCGTTTCAATGACCAGCACGGCATCAGCCATTCCGGCAACAATGCGGTTTCGCTGAGGGAAATGCTCACGGTCGGGCAGGCTGCCACTGAGGAATTCCGTTATCAAACCGCCTTTTTCCAGCATACGCGAAGCCAGTCCACGGTTTACTGCCGGATAAATCCGATCGAGACCATGAGCCAGCACGCCAATCGTTTCCTGCTGATGATCCACAGCATATTGATGGGCGCAGGAATCGATACCGTAGGCCAGACCGCTGATTATTTGCACATCACCCAGATCCCTAAGGATTTTCTGGCAAATCTCCACTCCGGCCTGGGAAGGCGACCTTGTGCCCACAACAGCCAAAACCTTTTTGGGGTTCAGGTCGGCCTTGCCCAGGGTATAAAGCATCATGGGTGCATCAGCGCAATGCGATAAACGGCGCGGATAGGATTTATCAAGAAAAAAAACAGGCTTGATCCGATTATCTTCAATAAATTTCACTTCCTGTTCGGCGCGCTTCAAAGCAGCACTTTTATGCTCCCTGATTTTTGCTGCAATCATGCTGCCAATGCCGGGCACTTTCATTAATGCAGATGTTTTTTCGTGAAACACAGCTTCTACTCCACCTGTATAAGCAATTAGTTTCTTGCCGTTTACATCACCAATACCCGGTATCTGGCTCAAAGAAATTTGATATATAAGATCCATTTAACAATTTTCTAATATTCAAAATTAGGAAAATTATACTTTTGTCTGCAACTTTTACTCAAACACAGCAAAGGTGAAAAAAGCCAGGATCTTGATTGCCCCTTTAAATTGGGGTATTGGACATGCAACCCGTTGCACACCAATTATACACAAACTGCTTGAGAAAGAGCAGGAAGTGCTTGTGGCCACCGATGGCCGGGCAGCGGCATTTCTTAAAAAAGAATTTCCGCAACTCAAGCACATCAATTTACCCGGATACAATATCAATTATCAAAAAGAAGGCAATTTCGCACTAAATCTGGCAATGCAGGTTCCAAAAATTTTTGCCAACATCCGCAAAGAACATAAAGCGACGCTTCAGATTGTGCACGAGCATCAAATTGACGGGATAATTTCCGATAATCGCTTCGGGCTTTATCACCCGCAAAAGCCAACGGTTTTTATGTCGCATCAATTAAACATTGCCGCGCCGCACCCAATGCTTGAAAAAGTTATCGCCTATTTCAACAATAAATACATCCGCAAATTTGGCCGCTGCTGGATACCGGATGCGCCACCTCCCCATAAACTCTCCGGTTCCTTATCAACACCCCCTGAAGGAGACCCGTTTTTTCATTATACCGGTGCTTTAAGCCGTTTTCAAAAACTGGACAACACAAAGAAAAACTATAATTTTTTCGCCATCATCAGCGGCCCTGAACCACAACGGAGCATTTTTGAAGATAAATTAAAACAGCAGTTGCTCCACCTAAAACAGCTGAAAGGAGTTGTTGTGCGCGGTTTGCCCGAACTGGACGACAAACCAACAAAATGGTCGAAAAATATAGCTGTTTATCCGCACCTTCCTTCCGGCGATATCAACCGCTTCATTGCTGCATCTGATGTAATAATTTCACGATCAGGGTATTCAACAATGATGGATTTAGCAGTTTACGGCAGCAAGGCACTGTTTATTCCCACTCCCGGCCAAACGGAGCAGGAATTATTGGCAATATGGCATCAGGAAGCAGGAAATACAGCGACACAAAAACAACAAAACATGGATATCCGTCTGGGTATGGAGCAAGCAATGGGGATGAAAGGAATCCCAAAAAGCAAATCAAACGACCAATTGGAGATGGTTATTGATGATTTTTTGCACATAATCCACTAAAATTCTTAAAGAAATGGATACGCCACTATGTTAACGGATAATATATTTGGTTCTACAGCTTATTTCGAAGAAAATTGTTGAGCTTGTTTTTTAAATTTTAGGGGTCTGTAGATAAAATACATAGTTAATGAATAGATTTCTCCTCTACCGAAGCTTCTGTATCGTCGAAATGACTTTTAATAACTATTTGGGCAAATGCGGCTTCTCGACTTAGTTCGGCTTACTTCGGCTTCGCTTGGTTCGGCTACGCTCACCACAACGCAGCACAGGACGCTCACCACGAGTCGCTCGAAGACCTTGATGAACATTTGTTAAAGGGAGATGAGACCAAGCATGAGGAATTCCGATAGCTATCGGATGGAGGAATCTATTTGAAATAGCATTCAATTTTTTTTCCACGAAATTCCGAGTAGAACCTAAAAAATCATGAAAGAAGCAGCAAATTATGAACAATATTGCTAATGAACTTTGAAAATCCGCAAAAAAGGTGCATCTTTACATTTTATGAATTGAAAAACAGAATTATTATAAGATGCAACAGAATCCGGAACTCGAACTGGCGAGAAAATTTGTTTATTATACCAACCGGAATGTTTTTTTAACCGGCAAAGCAGGCACCGGCAAAACCACATTCTTACATAATCTCCAGAGGGAATCGTTAAAACGTATGGTCATCACAGCACCCACAGGAGTAGCTGCAATCAATGCAAAAGGAGTTACTTTGCACAGCTTTTTCCAGATGCCATTTGGTCCCATCCTCTGCGAAAGCGTTGCCGGTAAAAAAGCCGTTCAGGAACAAAATCAAAAACGCTTTCATAAAATCAATAAAAACAAAATCAGGATTATCAAGTCGCTTGATCTTCTGGTGATTGATGAGATCAGCATGGTGCGTGCCGACCTGCTCGATGGTATTGACGAAATCCTAAGACGATACCGCGACAGGAGCAAACCCTTTGGCGGCCTGCAACTATTGATGATTGGTGACATGCAACAGCTTCCTCCGGTAGTGAAAGATGATGAATGGCGATTATTGGCCCCCTATTACGATACCTATTATTTCTTTGGAAGCCATGCGCTTAAGAAAACATTTACGGTAAGCGTAGAACTCAAGCATATTTATCGGCAGAGTGATGACTTGTTTATCAAGATTTTGAACGAAATCAGGAACAATTGTTTGAGCCGTGAATCATTGGAAGTACTTAACGCGCGGCATAAAGAAGGATTCCGCGACAAAGATGATGAAGGCTACATTAATTTAACAACGCACAATTATTCTGCAGATCAGATTAATGAAGATGAACTACAGCAAATCAAGAGCGAAAAATTTACCTATAAAGCGCGTATAACAGGCGATTTTCCGGAACATATGCACCCCGTAGCAACACAATTGGAACTCAAAAAAGGAGCGCAGGTTATGTTTATTAAAAATGACAGCAACCCTTTAAAACGTTACTATAATGGCAAAATTGGAAAAATCACATCCTTAAGCAATTTAAACATTGAAGTAAGCTGTCCGGACTGGCCGGAGCCTCTGGAAATTGACAGGGAAACATGGAAAAATATCCGCTACAAAATCAATGAAAAAAGCAAGGAACTTGAGGAAGAAGAGATTGGCACCTTTACCCAATACCCTTTGCGGCTTGCCTGGGCCATCACCATCCATAAAAGCCAGGGACTAACATTTGAAAAGGCCATCATCGATGCAAAAGCAGCATTTGCACACGGACAAACCTATGTTGCCCTCAGCCGTTGTAAAAGCCTGGAAGGATTGATACTGAGCACAAAACTTGCTTATTCTTCAATTATTACCGACTACAAAGTACAATCATTCAACAAGCAGATCGAAGACAATCCGCCCAGCCAAAACACTTTGCTTGATGCCCAAAAAGACTATCACTATAAATTAATTGAGGAAATATTTAGTTTTAAAGAGCTGCGTTATCAAATGGAAGGCCTTTACAGAACAGCGCGCGAAAACAACCGCATAATCCATGGGCAACTTTATGAAAAGGTCGCACAAATGCAAAGACCGGTTTTGGAAGAACTCTGGCAGGTTGGAAATAAATTCCTTGTTCAGGTTCAGCACCTTTTGCAAACAACCGAAGAAATTGATAATAATGAACAATTGCAGCAAAGAATTACAAAAGCTGCTGAATGGTTTATATCAAAATTTACAGAAGGACTGGAAATCCCCTTCAATAATTTAAAATGGGATACGGACAATAAAGCGATCAAAAAGCAGCTAAATGAGCACATTGAAAAAATTAAGGAAATCATTGTGTTAAAAACATTTGCTTTCAATGAATTTCGGAACGGCTTTCATGTGATGAATTATTTAAAGTTGAGAGCCAATATTTTAGCAGGAGATTTTGCGGAAGCCAGCGAACATAAAAAAGCAAAAACCACAACAGAAAAACAATATGTAGGCGAAGAACATGAAGAACTTTTTGACATTTTACGCAACTGGCGACGCGAACTGGCCAATGAAGCAGATGTGCCCGCCTATATGATCCTGACGCAAAAAGCATTAACAGGAATCAGCCAAATTTTGCCACAAAATGAAAAAGAATTGCTATCGGTAACAGGTGTTGGCAAAAAAACTTTGGAAGCACATGGAGACGACATATTACAAATTGTAGCTCAGTTTTGTGCTCATAGCAAAATTGACCTGAACAAGAGAGAGTTACCGGAAATCAAAGAAAAAAAGACGAAAAAGAATGCCGTTAAAGGCGAATCTCAACTCAAAAGCCTGGAGTATTTTCAAAAAGGCATGAGCCCCAAACAAATTGCCGAAGAAAGGGAACTCACCCTTTCTACAATAGAAGGCCACTTGGCATGGGCTGTTGGAGAAGGAAAGATAAAACTGAACAGCAAGCTGATAGCCCCTGAGAAAGAAGCAATTATCAGGGATTGGATGAATGAAAATGAATTTAAAGGGCTAAAAGAAGTTCGGGATGCTTTAGGTGAGACCTTCAGTTTTGGCGAGCTGAGACTTGTGCAAAGCAGCATTAGTTTTGAGGAAAAAGCGAATGAACAGGCGGTGGAATAGTTTCATGTATTCTACCCGATAAAACCGTCATCCCGAATTGCCATAGCAAAGGACTTGCTCAGCCAAAAAAAGTGTGACCTTTTAGATTCAGTCAGGATAATAATTTACTCATCAGATGACTTTGAGTCATCCGATGAGTGAGCAAACTACATCCCCTCCATCTCGTCCATCACAAACTCAAAAAAGCCTACCATCACGTTTTCTTTCAGTGGAAATGCGTTTTAATCCGGAGCTACGAACCCGAATATAATAGAAGACATTGCCATCTATCTTTCCTGGAAGCCGGAAATTGGCTATTCGTTGATGGAGAGTCGGGCGGTTGATATTTAGTTTTGAGACAAGCAAAAAGCGTGTAATTTGAAAGTCTCACTTTCAAATTACACACTTTTGAATCAAAATCCGCTTATTTTATTTCCATCTGTTCCTCGCCCACTCCCTCTGTTCTTTCTCCGGGAGGAATGTCCAGGCAACGATGCGGCTGGATTTATTACCAGTGCCCATGGGAATGACTTTGATTTTCCGAACTCCGGATTTTTCAAGTACTATGGTAATTTTCTTGAGCAGCGATTCTTTGGACACCAGAGTAGAAAACCAAAAACAGGATTTTGCAAGCTCCCGGCTTTCTTTGATCATATTTTGAATAAAGCCGAATTCCCCACCTTTGTAAATAAGCTCATTGCTCACTCCCGAAAAGCCGGATCTGGGATTTTTATCTTCAACTCCCCTAAGGTTCCTCGCCTTCCTTTGGGTTTCTTTTTGCGCATCGGCAAGCGAAGCATAGAAAGGCGGATTACAAATGCTCAGGTCAATTTTTTCGTTTTGATCCACAATGCCCCTGAAAATAATATCCGGATTGCTTTGCCACCGACAAGCGACCTTGTCTTTCAACGCCGGATTATTTTGCACAATCATGCGGGCAGATTTAACGGAATCGAGATCGACGTCGGAAGCAATAAAATTCCATTGATATTCCGAAACGCCGAGAAGAGGATAGATGCAGCTTGCGCCTGTTCCAATATCCAGGCAGGTGATTTTGTCTCCTAAGGGGATTTTGCCCGAATTACCCTCCGCAAGCAGGTCGGCCATATAGTGCAGATAATCAGCCCTGCCCGGGATTGGCGGACAGAGGTTTCGGTTCGAGAACTCCCAAAACTCTATGCCGTAGTAATAATTCAGGATTGCTTGATTCAACAATTTCACAGCCTCCGGTTCGGAAAAATCAACAGATTTCCCACCATATTTATTGGGCTCAATAAAATCATCCAAATCCGGTTTGATTTTGACTAATGCCTCCAGGTCATATCTTTCACGGTTTTTATTGCGTGGATGAAGCCTCTGCTTTATCTGTTCTTTTCTTTTTTTTGACATGTATTGATGATGGTTTTATATCACACTAATCCTTATCTTCTTCTTTTTTAACTTACTGTTATTTAACTGTGATGCCAGCTTTTCAGCCAAAGTGGCATCCACAGCCACAAAAGCAGCATCTTGTTTCAGTTCAATTACACCCAATTGCTCTTTTTGAATCTGTCCCTGTTTCAAAAACAATCCGGCAATATCCCCTCTTGATATTTTATCGCGCCGTCCACCATTGATATACAAGGTTTTCCATTTCATCGGCGGACTATGATGCGTTTTGATTTGTTCTTCAATAATCAATCGTTCAGGATTAATTTCCTGAATAAAATCCGGCAATTGCTCTTCACCATAATGCAAAATATAGGCAATACCATCGCGTTTCATGCGTGCGGTGCGTCCGTTGCGGTGCGTAAATTCCTTTTCATGCAGGGGCAGGTGATAATGCAGGATGAACTTAATCTCCGGAATATCCAATCCGCGGGCAGCCAGATCGGTAGCCAGCAGCAACTGGTTTGTGCCATTCCTGAATTTTATAAGCGAGCGCTCCCGGCCCTTTTGCTCCATACCGCCATGAAAACACTGATGTTCGATTTGGTTTTTTGTCAGGAAATTGCTTACCCGCTCCAATGCCTCTTTGTGGTTGCAAAAGATGATACCCGCTTGTGAACCAAGAAATTCCAATGCGTTTTTCAAGGATTTCAGTTTATCTTTTTCCGGCGAGAGCAGGACTTTCACTTCCAGTTTAGCCACACCTTCTTTCAGGTAGTTGATGGTGATTTCGTTTTGCAGGTGCACGAATTCAGGCAATTCTGCTTCGTTCGTAGCTGAAGTGAGAATCCTTTGCTTCACATTGGGCAGCGACTCCACAATCGCCTTCATTTCCTTTTCGAAACCGATTTCCAGAGACTTATCAAACTCATCCAACACAAGGGTGTGGATATGTTCAAGCGAAAAATTATCTCTCCGCATCCGATCCGCGACCCTGCCCGGCGTACCAATCAGAATTGCAGGCAGTTGTTTCAGATCCAAACGGTCTTGAAGTCCTGCACGACCGCCATAAACCGCATTAACTTTTAATCCCGTGCCCATTTTTCGGGCTACCTGTTCAATCTGCTGCGCCAATTCCCGCGAAGGAACAAGGATAAGAGCCTGTATTTCTGCACATTGCTCATCCAACTTTTCAATTAAGGGCAAAAGAAAAGCCAGTGTTTTTCCACTTCCTGTTGGCGAAAGCAAAACCACATCCGATTTGGAACGGATTGCTTCTCCGGCTTCCAATTGCATGGGGTTCAATGCATCAATTTCAAATTTTTTCAAAAAAGAATCAATGCGCTGATTGGCAAATATGCCTTTTGGTTTATTATTTTTATCTGACATAAATTTTCATTAATGAGGGATATTCAAAAACACTTCTTTTATCAAAATGCAAAAATTAATTTATCGTCTGCAATTCTCATTCAGGAATAAAACCAGTTCATACACCAAAGTAACAGGATTTTGCTGATGAAACTCCAAATGGGATTGTTCATCGAATAATTTTTTTGCCCGATTTATAGCCTCTTCCTGAGAAGCATTTTTATCACTTTTCAACCTTTGATATAAATTTTGACAAAACGTATATGTTTTCCCAATTTTCTCATAGTTGCAGTCCCAGTATTTTCCTAAAGCTTTATAATAAAACGGCCTCTTATTCGCCTGATCTGTGTAATTATAGTGCAGATAAAACCATAACTCAAAAGCATCATTAGAATAAGCAATTTTGTATCCTTTTGACATTCCGCTTCTTATGGCGTTATCAAAATCAGCAAACTCAAATGCTCCGTGATGCACATCCATATCAAATACACACCAAACTTCATCATACTTAATTTCAGAATTTTGCAGGATGGATTCAGTTACTTCAATCAATTTTTGCTTACTTTGGCCACCCGAATCCAAAGCTTCCACCCTTAAGGTCAAAACAGGAAACGACTCAAAATACATTTTTTCGCTTTGCCCCTCGCCCACTATCAGGATTGTTTTGTTTGGTTCTTCAGTATCTATCTTATAAACAGAGGGTTTTACCTTTTTAAGCCAGGGTTTTTGCCCTCGTCTATCTGTAACTTTAATGGCTCGCGTTTTCTTAGGCATTGTCATCAAAGTTTAGCAGTTTATTAAAATCACCCAAAAAAGGGATCGCACCGTATTTTCCGCTAATATAATCTTTCTCAAAAGAAGCTGTATTCCGAACACCTTTAAACTGAGTTAAACAATAAAGGTGACTGGCACCGTATTTATCTTTTTCCACAAACTCAATTTGATCGCGCCTTAAGAAATCAGCCGATAAAAGATTTGTATCATGGGTAACAAAAATAAGCTGCGCCCCTTTATTCCGTTTTGAGTTAAACAGTTCTACTATCTTCTTGGTCAATAAAGGATGAAAGCGTGCATCAAATTCATCAATAATTAATGGTCTGTTTTCATTTAATGCTTCAAAAATAATGGGACTAAGCTCAAATAATTTTAATGTACCTTCTGATTCCATCATTTCAAACAAAAAAGGCTCGATCGACTTAATCTCAAGATCTTTGTCAAACTTTTTTCTTGCTGAAACAATAAGTTTTTTCCGTTTATCATCTGATCCGTTTTCGCTTTTAGCTGCTCCATCAGGAATACTATCAGAAGGAATTTCCAAGGCATCCATACTTTCAATTCCTGTGTCACCATATTTTAAGAAATCGATAATATATTTTCTTTTAACCTTATCAAGAAGCTGATTACCCGCATGGTAAAACAGATCCCTATTGCCCAGGCCATTAATGATTAAAACAGATGCAAAAGCCTCTGTAAGTTGTTTTGATAATTTCCCAAAACCTAATGATGAGATTGTTGACAGGAACAATGAATTTGCACGGAAAAGCTCATTATCAGAACTTTCCCCATCAAAAAGACGTACAAATTTATTGCCTTCACTAAAATTCGTTTTGTCAATTTCCACAATCTCCTGATGATCCCTTATAAAATATGGCAACTCCCGTTCTCCTGGTTTCGCATAAAGCCATTCCGCTGAAATCCGTTTATCATCCGTTTCAAAACCATAGCGATAGCGCGTATTTTCAATCCAAAAAATAAGCTGAAAAAACGTGGGCTCATCTTCTGTTTCTGTTGACAGTTTGAAAGCTTCTACCAATTGTAATACTTTTTCATCCTTAACTGATTGCCCAACAATTCTCAAAAATACAATGAACGCCTTAACAATATTGCTTTTCCCGGAAGCATTTGCCCCGTAAACCGCCTTCGATTTCAGAAAAGAAATCCCTTTTCCGTCATAATTTTTAATAAGGTTGTTCTCATCTAAAAATTCATGCTTCGACTTAATCCTGGCTGAGGCCATATTTAAAGTTTGGATTTCCTTAAAAGAGCGGAAATTACCAAAACTAAATTCCTGAATGAGCATATTTCTTATTTTAAAAAACGTAATTATTCTGCAAATATAAGAATAAGAATCGATCAATTTATAAAAAAAGTTCTACATAGATTCTCATGGCAATAATCATTTTTGAAAATAAATATTTTGTGATAATTTATTGCAGTATGAGATTATGTCCCAACAGATTCCTCCCTCCCGATAGCTATCGGAAGGAGGAATCTGCCTGAAATACCACTCATTTTTTTTCTAAATTCCGTTCAGAACCATATACAAATCCATTCAAAGTATGATAAATCCGCAAAAATCTAACGCACCACAACCTCCTTTGCTTCCCCATAAACACCAAACTTTAATATCCTTTTCTCAGCATCATAGGAAAAATCCGGTTTTGATTTGTCTTCCTGAACCAAAACTTCCTTTGGCTGATGTGGCCAGTTATGGATCATGAACTGATAATGCCTTTTTTCGGGTTTGCCTGAATAATTCCCATCATGTGGTTTTTGCATTTTCAAAACCAAAGAGCCATCAGCTTTAGCTTCAGAAAGAAAACGGATTATTTCGCAATTGCCTTCAATCCAGGCATTTTGCGTTTGGCCATCATCTTCATAATACCATCCTTCGGAAGTTTTTTGCGCCGGATCATAGTAAAAATGCACATCCAGGCTGTCGCTATTGTATTTATCAAGGGTTTCAAAGACGCGCACCATCGGCACGAAAGCTCCGGCTTTTACAAAGACGGGAATGGACTGCTCCCGCGTTTTTAGCTTGATGTCCCTGCCACCCTCGTTGCGCTCATCGGTATCAAAATCAAACCAAGCCGCATGTTCGGGCAGATAAATTTTTTCTTTTTTTGATCCCTGATCCACCACCGGATGCACCAAAAAAGCATCGCCCCATAGGTAGCTGTACTTTTCTTCGATCAATTGATCATCATCTTCCATATAAAAAAGCGGGCGCATCAAAGGCATACCTGAAGTTGCATTTTGCCATGTCATTGTGTAAAGATAGGGCATCAGACGATAGCGCAGCTCTATGGCATGCTTTGCCAGCTTTTTGGTATGTTCATCCCAGAATACCGGTTCAGCAGGTACATCTTCCTGGGCGTGTGTACGGTAAATCGGTTGAAAAACACCGTATTGCAACCAGCGCACATACAGTTCTGCATCTTTATAAGCTCCGGCAAAACCACCAAGATCGCTCGACATATAAGCCAAACCCTGCATGCCCATTTGCATGGAGATTTCCATTTGGGAGTTCAGGCCTTCCCAGCTCCTGGCCACATCACCGGTCCAGGGCATCATGCCGTAGCGTTGCGAACCCACAAAACCCGAACGCATCAAAATAAGCGGTCGCTCCAGCGGAAAATCTTTTGCATAGCCATCATAAATAGTTTTTGCCCAGAAGTGGCCATAGGCATTATGCACCTCATCGCCACGACCGTTCACATGCAACATATCGTCGGGATGCACTTCGGGCTCGCCCAAATCGCCCCACCAGCCGGCCACTCCACTAAGCGTGTGCTTTTTATACACATTCCAGAACCAATCTTGTGTTTCGGCTTTAAAAATATCAAGCAGGCCGGTTTCGCCAAAAAAGAAATTATAGGTATAGGGACTGCCGTCCGCCTTTGTGCCCAACAATCCCAATTTACTGGTAATCGGGAAGTTAAAACTCTCCGTCAGGATGAAAGGTTCTGTTATTAAAATAGTTTTTACGCCTTCGCTTTTGAGCTTTTTCATCATTTTTTCCGGCTCAGGAAACGAATCCCGATACCATTCCAGATTACCCATCGAGCCTTGCAGTTCCGGACCAAACCAGTAAAGATCAAGCACAATGGCGTCCAAAGGGATTTCATCTTTTTTATAAGCCGCAACGGTTTCTTCTACTTGTTTTTGCGTATGATACCCCATGCGGGAAGCGATATTTCCCAGCGTCCAGCGTGCGGGCATGGGCTGCCTGCCGGTGATATGCGTAAATTCTTTGGTAAGCTCAGGCCAGGAATCAGCGGCAATCACGATATAGCTCATACGTCCGCCAACCGCCTCAAAGCTCAGGATATCTTTTTCTGATGCTGCCAGGTCCATAAAACCACTGGCCGCATTATCGAACACAATCATATACTTGCGCGATGAAATCATTAGCGGCATGGAATAATACATCAAATCGGCATGTAATCCATAGCCATAGCTGGCCCGGTTGTAAAGTTTCAGCCGATTGCCCCTGCGGTCCATGCCCAGCACACGCGATCCGCCTCCCAGCAGCTTTTCATCCTTGCCAACCTTCATCCTGAAGCCTTTAAGCGAATCATTTTCGAAGTAGCCGGCTTCTTCTTCAAAAAGCGGCTGATCGTCATATAAATATTTAATTTGCAAGGGCTTTTCATTGATTTCCAAATTCAAGCCGCTGGAAATAAGCCTGAGCCCATTATCATTTTCTTCAATTTTAATTCGGATATCTTCCGGCTTAGCATCAATAGCAAAGGATGGCGGATTTTCATATCCTTGCGGGATGAAGCTGCATTCCACGACATCACCTGTAAAGAAAACCAGCTCTAGTAAACCGTCGTTACAATTGATTTTCAATCCGTTTTGCGTCTTTTCCCAGGAGAGCATTTCCCTTTCCTGTGCCACAGCCCTGCACCCAATAACAAGCATCAATAAGGCCAATGCCGGAAAGCTCAACTTGAATAAAATTCTCATGATCCAAATATTTATTTTGAAAATAAAGCAACAATATTAACCTAAATTCCAAACACTTAAACACCAGATGTATTCAAATTTCCCAAACTAATCGTAATCATCTTTTTCTGATTCGGGTCATCGTCATTGTGCAGCTCCTGCGTAATCTGAAGGTGAAGATTGTAAATACTTAATTCGGTTTCTTTACTTGATATCGTACCAATTTTCAGGATATCACTATTAATAATCCCGTCATTTCGTGAATTTTCTTTTCCAAATACAGCATCGGGATGTTGATCCAAAATGCTTTTATCATAATTCTGACTGAAATCATAAATATTTGCAACATCATCAATGGTAATAATTTGCAAGTTCTCCACACCTTCCATATTGGTCATGAACCAGGTATGCACATTTTCATCGATCAGGCAGCGGTTTAAATCATCTTTAATCAGGACGCGTGCATTATTGATGATGGCACGGCCATAGAAATTCCCGTCGAATGTATATATTTTATCATAAGTAATGGCATAGCGCAGATTGATGGCGCCAATGATTTTCCTCATTTTGGGATACATATGAAAGGCATTGTAAACCCGCAGCACCATCGCAAAATTGGTAGCAAAAAGCAGTGAATGCAAAGGAGTATCGAAAATAAAGAAGCCGCCGTCGCCCGTGCTGATAAATTGTTCCTCGATATCTTTCGCGGTGTATTTCTGAAAAACAAATGCATGGTTCTCCTTACAAAGCTGTATTGTTTTATAAATGAATGTTTTAAACAAAAACGGAATCAGGGTTTGCTCAAAAGTCCCAAAAGAGCTGTAGCGGTAAATATCCAGGCCCAGCACCGATTTACGCATCATTTCAGGGTATCCGACATATTCTTCCAGCATAGCTTTCAGGTCATCACTTTCGGGAACAATATTGGTTTTTTCAAAAATGATCCTGCGGTCATTCTCTTTCAGAATCTGAGCAATATCCTGATAATGCAAGTTGCGTATAGGTTTTTTCATATACTTGAATTTCAAATCATTAAAACATTAAAACGATTCATTTATCAATAAAACAGGCACAATAACGCTTCAAACGAACTATTATTTCGCCGGGTTTTGCACATAATCCTGACGAAATTAGTGAAAACTTATGAAAAAGCACAGAGCATCAATGCTATTCAATTCGTATTTTTGCAGCCTCAAAGAAATATCAATTGAAATTAAATCCGTTTTCTATGATTTTTTTCTTCAGGCTCCCCGATAACAAAATCATTGCTGCCGAATCTTCAAAGCAGCTCTCAGCAATGGATACCGAAAAGCTCTGCTGGCTTTTTGGCAATGCACAAATCATTGATAATCAGAAAATTTTCGGCTGGTTTTGCGGGCCACGCCGCGAAATGATCACGCCATGGAGCACCAATGCCGTGGAAATCACCCAAAATATGGGCATTGAAGGCATCATCCGCATTGAAGAATTTGAAGCACAGGAAAATGCCGGTTTCGCTTTCGATCCAATGCTCAAGGCGGCATGGAATGGACTGGACCAGGAGATTTTCCGTATTGATATGGAGCCGGAAAAAATCATTGAAATTGATGATATTGACGCCTACAATCAAAGCGAAGGCTTGGCGCTCAGTCCGGAAGAAGTTGATTACCTGAAAGGGCTCAGCAAAAAACTCGACCGCAAACTCACCGATAGTGAGGTTTATGGTTTTGCGCAGGTAAATTCAGAGCACTGCCGCCATAAAATTTTCAACGGAATTTTCACCATCAACGGTGAAGAAAAAAAAGAGAGCCTGTTTGCTTTGATCAAAAAGACTTCGAAGACCAATCCCAATTTTCTGGTTTCGGCTTATCGCGATAATGTGGCCTTCATCCTGGGGCCAAACATTCGTCAATTTGCACCGAAACGCCAGGATAAAGCAGATTTCTTCGAACTGAAACCGCTCGAATCCATCATCTCGCTAAAAGCAGAAACACATAACTTCCCAACTACTGTTGAGCCTTTCAACGGCGCCAGCACAGGAACCGGCGGTGAAATCCGCGACCGTATGGCCGGAGGGAAAGGCAGCCTGCCGCTTGCAGGAACAGCGGTGTATATGACCAGCTATCCACGCAATGACACAGGCCGCGACTGGGAAAAGCAAATCCCTGAACGTCAGTGGCTCTATCAAAGTCCGGAGCAAATCCTCATCAAAGCATCCAATGGTGCCAGCGATTTTGGAAATAAATTTGGTCAACCGCTGGTTTGCGGGTCGCTCCTCACTTTTGAGCATGAAGAAGACAATAAAAAACACGGATTCGACAAAGTAATCATGCTGGCCGGTGGTATTGGCTACGGAAAGAAATCGGAAAGCCACAAGGATGTGCCCGAAGAAGGCGATATCATTGTGCTGCTTGGCGGCGACAACTACCGCATTGGTATGGGCGGTGGCGCTGTGTCATCGGTTGCAACCGGCGAATTTGGCCAAAGCATCGAGCTAAATGCTGTGCAGCGTGCCAATCCGGAAATGCAGAAAAGGGTTTATAACGCCATCCGCGCGATGAGCGAAATGGACATCAACCCACTGGTTTCCATCCATGATCACGGAGCGGGCGGACATCTCAACTGCCTCTCGGAACTGGTGGAAGAAACCGGAGGAAAAATCGATATCAGCAAACTGCCGGTAGGCGATCCTACCCTCTCGGCCAAGGAAATCATTGGAAATGAATCGCAGGAGCGCATGGGCATGGTCATCCGGCCCGAAAAACGTGAGATCCTGAAAAAAACTGCTGAACGTGAGCGTTCGCCTTATTATGAAGTGGGTGAAGTTACCGGCGACAAACGTTTTTCTTTTACCGATAAAGAAGGCAAAAAGCCCATCGACCTCGACCTGATGGACTTTTTTGGAAACCCACCGCGTACTATACTCGAAGACAAAGACCTCAGCGCTGATTTTACAGCCGTTGAAAATAAAAACAGTTTCACCGAAAGCCTGAAACAGGTACTGCGCCTTGAAGCCGTTGCCTGTAAGGACTGGCTCACCAATAAAGTTGACCGTTCCGTAACAGGACGCATCGCCATGCAGCAATGTGCCGGTCCGCTTCAACTTCCTTTAAACAATCTCGGTGTTGTTGCTCTGGATTATGATGGCGAAAAAGGCATCGCAACCTCCATTGGCCACGCGCCGGTTGCAGGTCTCAAAGACCCGGAAAAAGCCAGCCGCCTCTCCATTGCAGAAGCTTTGACCAACATCATTTGGGCGCCACTGACCCACGGACTCAAAGGCGTTTCGCTCAGCGCCAACTGGATGTGGCCTGCAAAAAATGAAGGAGAAAACGCAAGGCTCTACCGAGCTGTAGAAGCAGTAAGCGATTATGCCTGTGCTCTCGGCATCAACATCCCAACCGGAAAAGACAGCCTTTCGATGACACAGAAATATCCGAACGGCGATGTGGTTTATTCCCCCGGAACAGTTATTATTTCAGGAGTTGCGGAAGTTAGCGACATCAAAAAAGCGGTCAGTCCGGTCATCGACGCTGCAAAAGGCGGACATATTGTTTACCTGCCTTTCTCAGATATGCAGTTTGCTATTGCAGGAAGCAGCTATGCACAGGTTTGCAATAAAATCGGCAGCCAGGCTCCCGATGGGATGGATGCTGAAACTTTTGCCAAAAACTTCGAGGCTATTCAGGAACTGATCCGCAATGAAGAAATATATGCTGGTCATGATATCGGCTCCGGAGGATTGATTACCAGCCTTCTGGAAATGTGTTTTGCAAGCAATAATACCGCAATGGACATCCGGCTCGACCAACTGAGCCGGAAAGACATAATCGACATCCTTTTCAGTGAGCAGCCGGGCATTTTACTTCAAATCAGCGATAATGGCCTTAAATCACTGGATAAAAAAGGCATCATTTATCATGCAATCGGAAGCCCAAAAGAAGGTTCTGATCTTATTATTGAATCTAAAGGCGATGTAACAGCCCTCAATATCGCAGAATACCGCGACATCTGGTTCCGTTCATCAGCTATGCTCGATAAAAAGCAAAGCGGTGAAGAAAAGGCCATGGAGCGCTACGAAAACTATAAAAATCAGGCTTTAGAATTCCGCTTCCCCGAAGGTTTTGAAGGCAAAGGTGTTTATGACGAAAGCCTGGAACGCAAAGCCAAAGCCGCCATCATCCGTGAAAAAGGCGTAAACGGCGACCGCGAAATGGCCTACAGCCTTTATGCAGCCGGATTTGATGTAAAAGACATCCACATGACCGACCTCATCAGCGGCGAAGAAACATTGGAAGATGTTCAGATGATTGTATTTGTTGGCGGTTTCTCCAATAGTGATGTTTTGGGTTCCGCCAAAGGATGGGCCGGTGCATTCCGTTATAACGAAAAAGCCCGCAAAAGCCTGGAAGCTTTTTATGCCCGTCCCGACACGCTCAGCCTGGGAATTTGTAATGGCTGCCAGTTGATGGTAGAACTGGGTCTGATCAAAGCCAATCAGAGCGGTGAAGCCAAAATGCTGCACAACGAATCCGGTAAATTTGAATCTGCATTCCTGAATGTGGATATCCTGGAAAATCAAAGTGTAATGCTCCGCAAGCTTGCCGGCAGCAAACTGGGGGTTTGGGTTGCGCATGGAGAAGGAAAATACGAACTTCCCGGCGGTGAAGACAACTGGAATATTGCTGTAAAATACAGCCATGCCGGCTATCCGGGCAATCCGAATGGCAGCGACTACAATACCGCAGCAATTTGCAGTGCAGATGGCCGCCATCTGGCGATGATGCCCCACCTGGAACGCGCTGTTTTCCCATGGCAATGGGCGCATTATCCGGCAGGGCGCAAGGATGTGACAAGTCCGTGGTTGACAGCTTTTGAGGAGGCCAGAGAGTGGATTTTGAGCAAAAAATAGTTTTGTTGGGCATTTAACCCAAAAAAGCCTGGTGAAATAAAGATTTCTCAGTTGACAAAAAAGCTATGCACTTGATTACTACCTTGAGAATGAATATCTTTGGAAGATGTCGCTGCATTGAAATCGGACTTAAAATACAAAGCAGATTTTGTATTATTTTTAAAGACAAAAAATCACAATTATGAGTGTACACATAGAAGCAAAAGAAGGACAAATAGCAGAAACCGTTCTGCTGCCCGGTGATCCGCTAAGGGCGAAATTTATTGCAGACAATCTGCTGGAAGATGCGGTTTGCTACAATCAGGTACGGAATATGCTGGGCTTTACCGGCACCTACAAAGGGAAACGTGTTTCTGTGCAGGGAACCGGCATGGGCGTTCCGTCCATTTCGATTTATGTGCAGGAACTGATGGAAAGCTATAACTGCCAGAACCTGATCCGTATTGGTACCTGTGGTGCAATTCGCGAGGATGTGGCCTTACGTGATGTAATCCTGGCGATGGCAGCATCCACCGACAATAACCAAAACCTACTGAAATTTGGCGGCATGAGCTACGCGCCCCACGCCAATTTTGAACTGCTCCGCAAAGCATGGGAAGTAACACAAAAAAAAGGATTGAAGGTACAGGTAGGCAACATCCTGACTTCTGATACTTTTTACCATGAAGATATGGAAGCCGCTTACCGCGAATGGAAAAAGCACGGCATAC
Source organism: Bacteroidales bacterium (assembly GCA_963662905.2). Lineage (GTDB taxonomy): Bacteria > Bacteroidota > Bacteroidia > Bacteroidales > WRLA01. Next base: position 642,186 of record CAXXFD010000002.1, read on the forward strand.
TGGCAGTAGAAATGGAAAGCTCAGCACTTTATACACTGGCTGCACGTTTTGGACGCAAAGCCCTGACCATTTTAACGGTAAGCGACCATATTGTCCTGGAACAACGCACCAGCGCCGAAGAACGCCAAACGGCTTTTGGACAGATGATTGAAATTGCATTGGAAGCGGTTTCATAAAAAAAACGTTGGGGCGTGATGCATCGCGGCCCAACGTTTTTTTTTATTCCAAAACTATCCTTACCGCACAATATTCAGTTTCTGCGAATAAAGCTCACGATCTGTTTCGGTTTGCAGGATGTAAATGCCTGTTTTTATGTGCTTCGGTACATTGATTTGCACTTTGTGGTTTCCTGCACCGAGGAAGCTTCTTTTCAGAATGCCCAAGTCATGGCCATTGATATCGAAGAGACGGAAATCCACATTGGCCGGCATTTCCAGCATGAGCTGCGCATAAAGCATGTCTTTTGCCGGATTGGGACTGATGAGGACGCTTTCGGCTGGCGTTTGCACTTCTTCTTCCATACCCACGCCCCAAAGGTTTTGCAGACTCACAGCACGGCATTGCAGGATGTCGTAGGTAAATGTATCCTGAACATAAGTTACGATCTTTACCTGCTCCGGATCCCAGAAATCTTTTAAACTGAATGACATTTCCCATTGCATGGAGCTGGTCTCTGATCCGTCCATGGCAAAAGCAATGCCGTTGGTATCGGGCAGGGCCATCTGGACAACGTCGTCGAAGAATTCAACGCGGTAACCTTCATAAATGTCAGGATTGGCATTGGACGGCACATGGGAGCGGGTGATTACCGTGCGCAGTTTTAATCGATCATTAATAATTGGGGCTTTGGGTGTAAGTTCGACCATGATATTATAATCCAGTCCGGAATGGGTTCCGTATATGTCTAATGTGAATGGAGAACGGTATTCTGCGATCTTTCTATAGAAATCAAACATACAAGGATATCCCCCATAGGACCAAAAGACCTCAAAAGGTCTAAACACTCTCCGGGGGTATAAGCTAAATCTGGGCAAATAAGCATCTTTGTCATGAATCATCTTTGTTGGCGCGTAAGTTATGCCCAAATCATTCATAAATGCCACAGTTGTCTGACAATCTAAAGAATCCGCGACATCGTCATATATGTAATTAACAACACTGACCTTAGAGAGTATCTCCTTTATCCGGTTCAAAGTGTCCAGGTTTTCAAGAAGAATATCAGGACGCCACCAATCAAAATCCCCCACGCTATATTCTGTTGAGTATAATATATTGAGTCCAGGCCAATTTTGAAAAGAAGTGGTATAAGTATCCACATCATAATTAATCAGGTTGTTCGCCAGGTTTTCATCCCCAACACATTCCAGCTCATATGTTAAATGGTATAAATGGTTTGAATATGGCATATCAAAAGCCGGAAAGAACAGGCTTAAGGTGTCCATTCGCCCCGTTTCCGCAATATCTACGGTTTCTTCATAAACCAGTTCATTGCTTTTATGTTCCCTGATGTAACAATGAATTTTACCATTCGTTGGATCAATGCCTTTATTGACAATGCGAACTTTAGGCCTTAAAAGACTATCCTGGGGGATATGCAGCTTGGGGTAATCATCAAAAATAGCCAAATCTGTTTGCTCTGGCTCTTCTATCCTAATATTATCTAAATTAAACCATTTATGACTGTAACTATAATAAGTTTCCATCAAGTCTATAACCAGCATAAACTGAAACCCATCTTTTCGAAATATTGCCGAATCCAAGGAACAAATAAAAGGCACGCTCCAACGGCGCCCCAGTTCGCCATAAACATGTACATAAAACTCTTCCCATTCTTCCATTTGGCTATTTTTTAGGTAAAGTATAATCGGCAGTTCACTGTTAATCCTGTCAAATTCCTGACGGTAAAAATCAGTAGAAAAATTTAATTGTTCGAAAGCTGCCAGATCCAGTACAGGAGAGACTATTTCTAACCTCCATTTTGACTGATGCTTATAATCCTCTTCCCCATAATAATATAGATTAAACTCATTACCTTCGCCCAAACACCAGTTTGAGCGTGCCACCTTATAGGCAGAAACATAACTATGATGGGTATAAACCGGAAAAGTATTTACCTCCCACCCTTCCGGGAAAGTTGAACCTTCGTTGAAGTCTTCGAGAAATACGGTTTGGGCATATAAATTCCCTGAAATGGCTAAAAACAGCCAAAATACAATAAGGATATTCTTTTTCATCATTAATGTGTTTTATAAAATTAAATATTTCAATTTAGTAAAAGCCCGTACAATCAACCATTTACATCAAAAATTAAAATTTATTTAAAAATTTTTCCTTAAAATGGGTAACCTTTTAAGGGCTTATGGTATTAATGAGAAAACACATCACACAACACATTAATTTTGATCTGCAACAAAAGTAGTAATTATAATTGAACTTAATCATTAACTTTTCTAAAAAATGAAATCCTGTAACTAATCAGTGTCAGAAAAAAATCAATCCTTATTAACAATTTTCGCTGTGGCTTGTGAATAACTTTCTGGGATTGATGCGTTTAAAGGCTCTGTGATTTTGCTGTTTGTTTGTTCTTGGGTGTTCAGGTTTAAATATTGGATTCTCCTTGGGGTATTTTTCAAAAATCATTGGCTATTCACAAGTTGCTGTTTTCTGTGTTCGTAACTAAACCGCTGGTAATTTGACTTTTGCCTCTAACCTACACTACTTTTGAAAGAAAAAAGTTTTGGACAAAGATTTCATTATACAAGAGCTTTTCAAAAGGATTGGCCAGCTTGAAAGAAGACTGGAAGCCCTTGAGTTGGAAAACAAAAAACTCAAAGAAAAGCTTGCCAAATACCAAACACCAAAAAACAGCAACAACAGCTCAATACCTCCCTCCCAAGATCAGAACCGCCCTAAGCGCAGGAGTTTGAGGGAAAAGACAGGGCGTAAGCCAGGCGGACAGGCAGGGCGGAAAGGGAACACACTTAAGATGGCCGAAGTGCCTGACACTATTGAGAAGCACATCCCCTCATATTGCAAGTGTTGCGGGAAAGACCTTGCTTCTTTGCCCGTACAATTAGCCGGCAAACGCCAGGTATTTGATATTCCCGAGATAAAGTTACATGTCACAGAACACCGGGTATATAAAAAGGTTTGCAGTTGTGGCCATGAAACCAGGTGTGATTATCCATCTCAGGCCAATGCCCCGGTAAGCTATGGGAACAACATTGAAAGTTTGATCGGGTATTTCCATACCAGGCAGTACCTGCCCTTTTTGCGTATGAAAGAACTTTTCAGGGATGTTTTCCATATTCCCATAAGCGAAGGGGGCATCCATTATTTGCTCAATAAACTAAAGCGCAAGGCCCAACCAGCCTATGACCTAATAAAGCAAAAGTTGCTTTCGGGAGGATATTGCCTTTCTGTAGGAAGTGATGAGACAGGAGTTAAGGTTGATGGCAATAAGCACTGGGCATGGACATGGCAAAACCAAGAGGCTACATTCATTGCCATCACTGACAACAGGGCACAGAGGAGCATTGACAATACATTTAAAGATGGGTTTAAAAACTCTGTGTTGGTGCATGATTGCTGGAAGAGCCATTTTAATACTGCTGCGCTGTCGCACCAGATTTGTATGGCACATCTTTTACGTGACCTGAATTACTTGTCAGAAAGGTATGGGCATAAATGGAGCAGGATATGCAAACGGCTGTTTCAAACGGCACTGGATTTGAAGAAAAAAATGGACAATGCGGGTTGCTACGTACATAGCCCAAAGAGAACCGCAATTGAAAACAGGCTGAACAGTTTACTGAAAGCAGAACTGCCGGAAAAACACAACGAATTGCTTGCATTCAAAAAAAGGCTAGTCAAATACAGGGACTATATCTTCACCTTCTTATATCACCCAGAAGTCCCGCCAGACAATAATGCTTCTGAAAGGGCAATCCGAAACATAAAAGTTAAACAGAAAGTTTCAGGTCAATTCAGATCGACCGATGGAGCGGATGCCTTTGCTGTTTTGAGATCAGTTGCTGACACAATTATCAAGAATGGACAGAGTGTTGTGCCTGCCTTGGGAACTATCGCTAATTTGCAGACTGATTAGTAACGAAATCCTTAATAACCAAATTTGTTTTGATTACCGTTCTAACCTTTATGGGATACGCCCTTAAGCTTAATGCACAATGTGGCAATACATGTGGCAACGTAACAGGCTCGAATAGTTCTGCCTTTAATACAGGCACATCTTCTGGTAGTTTTTCTATGACTATAGGAAAATTTAGTAGAGTTGAATCCTCAAATTCTCATCTATTGGGATTAAGCAGTATAATTGAAGGCTCCTCTGATTTTAGCTCAATTTTTGGCAACTATAGCCTCATTGGCGAAAATTCAGAATATTCTTTCTTGTTTGGCAACAGCAACACTATTGGGGAATTTGCCGACAATGCCATGGCTTTAGGATATAGTAACAATATCTTAACAGGAGGAGCATATAGCATCCTATTGGGGCACGAAAATAGAACAGACGCACAATTTACCTTAGCCTTGGGTAAGAACAATATACTCCACGGGGAATACAGCGCGGCATTGGGTCTAGGGCTACAGACAGGTTCTGCCGCCCATCATTCAATTGCCTTGGGTTTTGGTACATCTACTTTTGAGCCATACAGCCTTGCTTTTGCTGCGGGAAGCGCAACGCCGGCTATTTATGTAAAAGGCAGCCAGTTTACTAGTGAAATAGGATATGTGGGTATAGGCAACAAAGAGCCAAAAGCCAGGCTGGATATCAGCGGTGATGTGCGTTTGTCTGGCCATAGGAAATCACTTTTCTTCGCCTCAGACCCTACTTTAAGCACAGCTGAATGGGGTATGGACTATGATGCCAACCATGGATTTAGAATTTTTGAACCAATATTCGATTTCTCTGGTGGCGGTGGCGGTGTTGGGGACGATTGTTCCACACAGATTGTTGAATGGAGGACACGCCTTTTTATACAGGATATTTCAGGAAATGTTGGTATTGGAAATACCAGGCCGCTACATAAGCTTCAAGTTGATGGAAGCCTGATGATCAATACTAATGAAGCCTCGCTGATTTTTGATGATTCTGCCGACCCGGAAAACTGCAATGGACGGTGGGGTATTAAATATGAATCATCAGGTTTAAACTTTTGGAAGCCAATTAGAAGTTTAGAAGCAGCCCCGGGAGAAGAAGAACTCAACTACGCCCTATTTATCTCTGATTCAGACGGTAAGATTGGCATTGGAACGGAATTGCCTGAAACACAACTGCATGTGAATGGGGACGTGCGCATAACAGATTTAGGAAACCCAAGTTTGACTACTTTGGACAGAATTACGCTTGCTGACGCAGACGGTGACCTTAAAACTTCTGAAAGCCTGCTCATCAACAACAATGGTTCTATTGGTATAGGCTTAGATCCAAACAATGATTATACAAATTTTTCTAATACATGGAACAACTATAAACTTTACGTAAACGGAGGTATAGTGTCCACCGAAATGTGGGTGAAAATTACAGATAACTGGAGCGATTTTGTATTCGGAGATAATTACAGGCTGCGTCCATTATCAGAAGTGGAAGAATTTATCAATGATAACGGCCACCTGCCCGAAATCCCATCGGCAGAGCAAGTTGCAGAAGAAGGTATCAACATGGGACAAATGGATGCCAAACTGCTCCAGAAAATTGAAGAGCTGACCCTTTATATGATTGAGCAAGAGAAAAGAATTGAGTCGCAAAATGCAAAAATTGAATCTCTGAGCCAGGAACTTAAAGAATTGAAGAAGTAATATACCATTCACCTAACAGCAGTACTTATGAATACATACAGATACATTATAGGTTGTTTGGCGATATGCTTACTCCCTTTATGGGCATCAGCTCAAAATCCTCAAGTCTTTAAAGCCAATCAGCATAAGTTAAATAGCAGTTTAAATGGAAATCTACATTATATTGCCTCGGATTATGTGCATTGTTTTGTAGAATGCGGCAACATGAGCTTTTCATATTTGAATCCCAGTGCAACAGAAAGTTTCCATGCAGAAATTGACCCTTTCCTCATTGTGCCACCTGATGAAGAGCCCGGTGGGCCGGGAGGTGTTGTGGGCAACGACGGAATGGTCGGAAGCCTGCCCGGGAGCTTTAATGTTTCGGGGATTGGTGCGGCCACTTATACTATTCCGATTGAAGTACCTGCCGGAAGGGCGGGGGTTACGCCCAACATCAGCCTCAACTACAACAGTATGGGCGGCAATGGACCGCTGGGCATTGGTTGGTCTATTGGCGGACTTTCATCCATTAGCCGCACAGGCACAAACTACTATAACGACAATCCGACAGAAGATGAGGATTGGAGACCGGACCCCGTCGATTTTGATGAACAAGACCGCTTTATGCTGGACGGGCAAAGGTTGGTATTATTGGATCCTGTAAACGATACCTATGGAAGTGATGAAACAACAGAATACCGTACCGAACAGGAATCCTTTACACGCATTATTTCATACGGTGAGAGTGGCAAAAACGGCCCTCAATATTTTCTTGCCTGGACAAAAGATGGCAAGAAAATTGAATACGGCCGAACAGGAAACTCGGCAATGCAGGCCTCCGGGCGTACAGACGATGCTGTGCTCACCTGGATGGTCAATAAGATCAGTGACCGCTGGGGGAATTATATGGAGTTTGAATATGAGCAATTTAATAGCTATGACATTCGCATCAAAAAGATTAATTATACTGCGAAAGAAAACTCCCAACTTACTGCATTTTACGAAATGGTATTTGACTATTCATTTGAGACGGCCGATGAACGCGTTCAGTACACATACATTAATGGATCAAAACTTGCCGCCAATAAGTATTTTCTGGACAATATCAGGGTTAATTATATCCCAAGTGGAGATCAGATAAAAAAATATGAACTAATATATGATAAAAACGAGCTTTGGACAAAACTCCAATCTGTCCAGCTCTATGGGATGAATGATAATAAACTACCAAAAACTGTATTTGAATGGAGAGAAGATTCTGAGGATATTGATAAACATACAACTCAGATAGATAAAACTATAACTTTTCCTTCTGGTGCCATATCAAATCTTGGAATGAAAAGAGCTGGTGATTTTAATGGTGATGGGAGAACCGATCTGGCTGTATTTTATGGAGAAACGGATAATTACGGAAAATTCTCATGTCAAAAAATCCTCGTATATGAATTTGACAATACCGGATCAGCAATCTTGGCTCATTCATTGACACTCCCTAACAATATGTACATCATAACAAAAAACGTATTGACAGGAGACTTTACAGATGATGGCAAGGAAGATATAATGTTTTTTTTCTATATCTTCAATAATAGCTATGGATACACACACCTGAAACCGATGGTACTGGTTTCAAACGGAACAGGAATAAACATAAGTTTGTCAACACCCAAAGATATTGCAGGCTTGGATAATGAACCATTTCCTCTTGATAACGGAAAATACGTTTATCGTTTTTATAATACAGATGTTGATGGCGATGCCCAAATGGATTTAGTATGCATATTACATCATTCAGGAAACCCTGATTTAGTCCGGTTAATGAGAATCTGGAAAATTGATTATTCTTCTCAAGGCACATTCAGTTCAGCCGTGTACTCCACGATTTATCTTACGGACAAATACAATTATGAAAGTGTTTATGACGAAAAAGAAAGCGACTTCTGGATATTTGATTTTAATGGAGATGGTTGCAGTGATTTTGTTGGTTGCAATGAGTCTGGTCTTGAAGTAATGCCAATAATGAAAGGACAGCACGACTTTTCCAACACTCAGATCACTCCTGTTTTTTCTTCATCTTACCCAAACTATGAAGATTATTCAAAGTTTAGTTGGGGGGACTTCAATGGCGACCGTCAAATTGATCTATTGGTATATTATCATAATAGTAGCTATCCTAACTGGAGTCTTTTGTATAATACAGGAACGGATTGGGAACTAGGAGTCAGCCCGGTTACTACCATTATTGCGCCTGTGACTTTATTCAGTTACCCGGAAGCAAAAGAGCATTATCATTATACCTGCTCAGATTTTAATGCCGACGGCTTTATGGATATTGTTGAAATAAAACCTGAAAGCCTCTTTGGAATATTTGATAAAGATTATATAGTTAACATATATTATTCAAATGGAGGGAGCGGATCTGGTTTCACAACGAAAACCACCTCCCACCATTTTACAAATTACCCTAACAAAGAGATATTTGAAAGTCGGGGCTTTTGGGATATAATTGACTTGAACGGGGATGGAAGCTCAGATCTATTATTTGACAACTATAACCAGGATGGTCCGGAATATAACAATTTTAATAATTGGCTGCTAAACAAAACGGAATACGCACACCTGATTGATAAAATCACGCCCGCTCTTGGTAGTAGTTATGAAATAAGCTATCAGGCTTTATCATATGATGATCCTGACAATACGGATTACTATCTTCAGGGCACACAACTTGATTTTCCTTTTAAGAGGGTTACTACCAGTCTTTTAGCCGTTAGTCAGGTAAGCTCGAATTCATGGTCTGGTTCATCCGAAACAAAAAACTACCAATACCAAGGGTTGACAGTACATTTACAGGGTAAGGGGCTGTTAGGCTACCAAAAGCAAACCGTATATGATGTTGCCACCAATATAGAGTCAAAAACAATATTCTCCCTTGATTGCGGCTCATCAGGAATAATATTAAATTACCCCAAAGAATCCATACAAATGCTCCGGGGCGGAACCCATTATCTCAGTTATTCCGGCTATACACCCGAATTCCATGTTTATAACGGAGATACCAAACGTTTTTTCATGTACAACAAAAAAACACATGCAAAAAAATGGGATTGGGATGGTGACCGAATAGCCACTACCCGCAACGAAATGGAATTTGATACCGATGGGCTGATTTATGGTGCCCCTTCATATACAATTAGTGCCCAGGATGACCGGGATGCAAACGCCTCATTCAATATAGAAAACTTCAAGTTTATACAGAGAAAAGATTTCACATATGAAACTCCAATCCTTACATCAGGCAACAGCCCGGCGTGGATCATTGGCCAGCCGAAAGCTGTTAAGACTACTTGGAAAGCAGACGGGCAAAGTGATATTGAACGAGTTACCGCATTTGAATATTATAACGATCCAAGTGCAGGTAATTACAGGGCCTTAAAAGTCAAAATCAATGAACCAGGTGACGGGACGACACCAAACGAACTGGAAACCCGTATTGAATATGAGTATGACCCCTATGGGAACATTATAACAACAACGGAAAAAGCGCCCAATTATAATCCCTCAGAGCCATTGGTCCGAATTGAAGAATTTGAATATCTTGACAATGACAAACGCTTTTTATCACGCAAATCAAAATTAATTGGTAATTATACTTTCTATTACGGTTTTGGTTACAATGAAGTCACAGGACTTTTAACCAGCGAATCGGATTGCAATGGCTTGATAAAAAACTATGAATATGACGGTTTTGGCCGCCCAAAGGAAACAACATATACTTACTTAGATGACGGGGATTATGACGAGGTCATTTATGGACGCGAATCAACTGCATTAAGATGGACGGGCAGCCATGAATTTGAACCGGATAACAATACCAGCCTCTATTATTCCTGGTCAAAAAGTTCAGGCAATCCTGAAGAATATGTGTTCTATGATGAATTTGGGAAAAAATTGCGCGAGGTTTATCATGGCCTGGAAGACAATACCTGGATATACCACGACTATAAATACGATGACAGGGGCAGGCTTGAGTATGATTACGAACCCTATTATTCCACTGCTTCAGCAGGAAATTACACCTTCTATGTTTACGATGATCTTGACAGACCTGTGACCATTACCCATGCAGACGGTACGACAACGGCTTATGAATACGACGCACGAACAACAACAGTTACCCATGCCGGGCAAAGCCATACCAAAGAAGTAAATGCAGCCGGATGGGATTACCAAAGTACCGATAATGACGACAATACCGTGGAATATGCACACTACAGTGACGGAAAAGTCAAAGAGACGTTTCTTGTAAGCGATGAAACCAATACAAAAATGACATTTACCTATGATATTTATGGCAACCGGCTTACCATGGATGACCCCAGCCTGGGTACGGTCACCAGTACATATAACCCATTTGGAGAAATGCTGACCAATACCGATCAAAAAGGACAGCTTACCACCTACGAATATGACGATCTTGGACGTACTGTCTATAAAAAACTTGTTGATGATCAAAACAGAATTACCGAATGGACATATACTTATGACGATGTAGTGAACAAACCCCTGACCTTAGGTATGTTGAGCCATGTGGTCAAAAGCGGTCAGGATCCGCATAGCCTGGATTATCAGTACGACCGTACAGGAAATGTGATTACAGAAACAGAAAACATCCTGAACGGGGCCGAGGACTATATATTATCCTATACATACGACACCTATGGACGTTTAAAAACCTGCTCCTATCCAACAGGCCTGAATATCCGTTACGCCTATAAAAACGGCTATAATACCGATATACTGGACGATAACCACTTTAAAAGCATATGGCATCTCAATGAATTGAATGCCATGGGACAAACAAAATCCTATAAGTTGGGCAACCAACTTAAAACTGATTTTACTTATGATGGCAGCCACCTGCCCGAAACCATTAAAACATCCCTGCTTTCAGATCCGACCTATCACCTGCAAAATCTGGAATACCAATGGACGGACGAGAAAAACCTGGATTGGAAAAAAGACTTTATGTTCCCGCAAGATGCACAGGATTACTACTATTATTATGAATATTACCAGTATGATGACCTAAATAGGCTTACTTACATAGGTTCGAACGTAAGTACAAATACCGGGAGCATGACTTATCATGCCAACGGGAACATAAAATACAAAACCGGTTTGGGACAATATACTTATGACCAAAGCGGCAATGCCGGCCCCTATGCCGTAACGGCAACCGAAAGCGGGGGCTGCGATCAACGGATCCTCTATACCGGTTTTGATAAAATTGAGCGGATCAGCTCTGATGTTTATGGCGATAATATTGATGACATAGGCATCGATTATGGTATTGACAACCAGCGCATACATCAAATATGCTATAGCGATCACAGTACAGTTGAAGAAAAAACCTATATCTTTGGCGGTATGGTAGAACGCATACAAAGGGGCAGCGAAACCCATTACCTCTCTTACATTTCTTCACCCGACGCGCTGGTGGCAATGCACATCAGTGATGATGCCGGCCGCGATGAGATGAAGTATGTGCTCACCGATTACTTAGGCACAATTTACGCTTTGGTGGATGATGGCGCCCAAAGCACGGATGATGCGCTCTATTACAGCTTTAATGCCTGGGGCGAACGCCGCGAGCTGCAAGCCTATGACGGCAGCCTTGCGGCACCGCTCTTCTCCGACCCGGCCGACTATATTACCAGCCGTGGCTATACCGGACATGAGCATATCGATGCTTTTGACTTAATTAATATGAACGGCAGGGCTTATGATCCCCTTGTGGGCGCTTTCCTGAGCCCTGATCCTTATGTACAGGCTCCGGATATGCCGCAAAATTTGAACCGCTATGCCTATTGTTTGAATAATCCTTTGAAGTATTCGGATCCGAGTGGGGAGTTTATCCATCTTATTGCCGGAGCAGTACTTGGTGGGTTTATGAATTGGATGATGGGAGGCTGTCAGTTTAATTTAGATGGTCTGGCTCAATTTGGAATAGGAGCTATAGCTGGTGCAGCTGGTGCAGGCGTGGGTGTAGGAATTAAAACAGCTAGTGCAGGCGCATCATTCTGGGCCGGATTTGTTGGAAGCCCCATGGGTATCAATACTATTTTACAAGTTGGTTATACAAGTAGTTTTTTTAACGGGGCAATATCTGGTGCAGGAGCAGGTTTTACTTCCGGCTCAATTTCTGGTTTTGGCAATGGAATTGTTCAAGGAGATTCATTTGGTGACGCCCTATCTAATGGGCTTAAAGTTGGAGCATGGTCTGCTGCCATTGCTGGTATCAATGGTGGTATATCTGAAGGTTTGGAGGCTAGAGCAAATCATAAGAATTTTTTAACAGGTAAAGATATTGAAGAAGTTGCAGTTTTTAATTCTCCTGTATCAGATAATTTTGGTAAAAAAAATGGTGAGTGCGCATTCCGTTGTTTTGAAGAATTCAGCGAATCGTATGGATTGAGTGAATACAACTTTGATTATTGGGTTAACAAGTATAATCAACCAGGTAGCGGTGTGCATCCTAGTAAAGTAGTGTCTTTAGCTAATTCGTCTGGTGTTTTTTCTGCAGAACCAATTGCCCCAGATGTTGGAAAAATTGCCAGAGCCATTGCTAACGGGAACAGAGTTATGATGGGATTTAATCCAGAAGGAGGGGGGAGCCATGCTGTTATGGTTCAAAAAGTAAAGATATGGCGAAATAGTTATAGGATATGGTTTGCAGAGACTAGTCCAGTTAGACTTGCACCATATTCAACCTCAAAAATATTTGATATTAATGGTGCTGCTTTTTGGAAATTTTTTAAAAAATAATATATCCATGAAATACAAACTAAGTATTTTCTTTCTATTAACTATTAGTAAATTCACATTTGCTCAATTCAATGCACAAATTTACACAAACAATAATAATGAATGTATTTGTCTTTATAAAGATAAATTCTACTATAGATTAAAAAATAATGATGCATTCAACACATATTCTATTGGAATAGGATACTTAATTTATGAAGATGATCAAAAGCACTACATATCAAAAGACAAAGAAATACTGTCCAAAACATCTGTAATTAGTGAAGTTAAAAGAAATGATCAGTGTATCAAGCTAAAAGTAACTGATTCTAAGAGAGACTCTATTCCCTATTCCAAAATAATAATAAGGTCAGAAGATACCCCTCCAATAACTATCCAAGAATTTACTGACAATAACGGAGAAATTATATTGTCTGAAGAACAAATCAAATCCGTTGAGAATAAATCATGTTCTGTTTATATTGAATCTCTTGGTTTTACAACTCAAAGATATCTTCTTTTAAAACGTGGGAATGATTATATTATTCAGTCAAATACTCCTTCTGAGTATCCATTTACTATTTCTAGTGAAAAGAGAATCATAATATCTATTATTAGTGTTCGCGAAATTGAAATTCAAGTTGAGGGAAGTAAAGAAGTAACACTAACTTTAAATGATCATTTAGTATGCTGTCCAATACTGAATAACCAAAAATTTAACCGTTAAAAAATCATGAAAAAAATTATATTCTTGCAAATTCTTCTAATTGTTGCACAAAGTCTTATATTTGCCCAAACCACCTACCAATACGACGAAAACGGCAACCGCACATCCCGTATCATAAATTTGGCCAAGGACCTGGAGACCACCGCCAATTTCAACGACAGCCTGCAAGGGGAGCCGGAGCTGCCCAAACCTCTGCAAGAAACGCTGGGAGAAGCTACCGTTAAAATTTATCCAAACCCAACACAAGGCTTGCTTATATTGGAAAGCCAGGGTATTGATATGGATAAGCTCCCGGAATATGAAGTCTATACCCTGAGCGGCAGCCTGCTTATGCGTGCAGAAGCCACAGAAAACCGCCAGCAGATCGACCTGAGCAATGAACCTGCAGGCATTTACCTGTTGCGCATTAAATCAGGAACTCTGCAGCGAGAATGGAAAATTATTAAACAATAAAATTTTGACGTGGCTTTACGCATTATTCGAATAAAGCCCTACTTTTGTTTTATGTTATGCCGGAAACACCTGTTGTTGCTTTTTATAAGTTCATTTTTTTGGGCAGGTGTTTTGTATGCCCAGAACAAACAGGCCAACAATTGGTATTTTGGTAATAATGCAGGTATAACTTTCAACACACCCGATGGCAGTCCTCAGGCAGTGTTTGACGGGCAAATCTATCAGGAAGAAGGATGTGCGAGCATATCCGATACAGCTGGCAACCTCCTGTTCTATACGGAAGGTTCAAAGATATGGAACAGGGAGCATAGTATTATGATCAATGGAAGTAACCTTGCTGGGCATCCTTCCTCTTCAATGTCGGCAATTATTGTGCCCTGGCCGGGAAATGACAGTTTGTTTTATGTGTTTACTGTTGCCAGGCGGGCAGAAGAAAATGGCTTACGCTATTCCATTGTAAATATGGCACTTGATTCAGGCAGAGGCGCGGTAACCGAAACGGTAAATCATTATTTAGCAGGCCCTGTTCACGAGATGGTTACTTCTATGCAACATGCAGATGGAGTATCTTTTTGGGTGGTTAGTCATTTGTGGAACACCAATACCTTTATTTCCTATCTTGTTGATCAGGATTCCATACATACAATACCGGTATCATGTAGCATCGGCTTAAGGCATCATGGAGCAACTACTTCTATTACCGGTTATATGAAGGCGTCTATGCAAGGTCATTACTTATGTTGCGCCGTATGTAATGAAGAATCATTTCAAATCTTTAAATTCGATAATGCATCAGCTCTTTTGTCTAGCCCAATAACATTTCCTTCTTTCCAAAACTATGATGCTTATGGCATTGAGTTTTCACCAAACGAAAAAAAGATATATCAAGGATTTTGTGATTACTCGAATAGCACAAAAATAATACAGTACGACTTAAGCTCCTATGATTCATCAGCTGTCGTAAATTCAGGTACCGTAATCAGCCTATCAGGCTCCAATCATATTTTTGCTGCCATGCAAATTGGCCCGGATAATCGAATTTATATTAGTAGAGGTAATTATCCTTATCTAAGCATAATTGAATATCCGAATAAAACAGGTTCAGATTGTGTTTTTATTGATTCTGCAGTATTTCTGGATGACGGTTCTGGTCAACATGTAGCAAGGTCAGGCCTCCCCGCCTTCATCCAATCCTTCTTCAACCCTGCCAACTTCACCTGGGAAGGCCATTGCATTGGGGATACCACCTTCTTTGCCATCACAGATACCGCCTCCCAGGATTCTGTTTTCTGGGATTTTGGAGATCCGGCCAGTGGTGCGGCCAATAATTCGGATTCCTTTTTCCCATATCATATTTATGAAGATACCGGAGCTTATCAGGTAAGTGTAATTGGCTACAACAACAACCTGAACGACACCACAGTGCAGGAGGTTTTTATCCATCCTTTGCCTGTTCCTTTCCTGCCCGCAGATACAGGATTTTGCGAAGGTTACGGAGTAAACCTCTGGCCAGGTGATTTTCAATCCTACCTCTGGCAAAACGGCTCAACGGATAGCAGCTTTTATGCGGATACCACGCTGAGCGTAATTGTGGAAGTAACAGATGTGCAGGGCTGCAAGAATTCGGATACAACGCAGGCGGTGGAGCATAGTAAGCCCGGGGTTTTGAGTATTTTTCATGATTGAGCTGTGGGCTCATTCATCGGATGAATGCCGGCATTAGATAAAATTTTGTGAAGCATGAAGTATTCCGATAGCTCGGAAGGAGGAACTTGCGATAAATACCAATCAAAATCGTTCCATGACATTCCTTTTTGACCCATTTTATAGTCACAAAAATTCCAAAACACAACACAAAAACAATACTTTATCCGCACCGTCATCTCATCACTACAGCATACAAAAACAGGCAGAAACAAAATTTTCAATAAAAAATCACTAAACGTGTTAGCCTTAATAAAAAAAATACAGATATTTGGCTCGATAAAGACTTTAAACATCTATAGAAAATGAGCCAAAAACCTCGTATAATAAAAGACTACGAAAAGCTGGACGAAGGCATTCAGCAACAAATAAAACTTGCTTATCCAATGGGTTTTGATGAGCATTTGATCAGTTATAAAGACCGTGAAGGACGTCGGGTTTCCGCATTACCTTTCGAAACCGATGACCGATATTATCTGGTGCGCATGACAAAAATGGAAGCCAGGCAAATTATCAGTGATGACGACGATTATGATGACGATGGCACCTTGAAGGATGATGTAAAAGAGTCGTATTCGGATAAATTCTCGGATGTAGATTATATGAGCGACTATATTACAGGCGATGATGATGATGAAGAGGAAGAAGAGAACGACGACTAAAAATCCATCCATAGAATTTTAACTGTTTTTCAACCAGTGTTTCGGTTTCAAACGGTGTTATTATTATGGCATGGGGTTCTAAACTTTCAAAGCTGAAAACAAGGATAGCCCCAACACTCAGCTTAGGTGAATCTCAGGTCAGAAATGAGACCATGACCAAAAATACGAACAGGTTTTGTTTATGCCTCAACATCAATTTTAACAGGTAAAACATACATACACCTGGAAACACCAATCATCCGGCCAAAAAAAGTACCGGGCAGTTGATGCAGCACATAAAACAAAAGATCAGAACTTCCGGCTTCTTTAAGCAAAGTATCTGATCTTTTCTTTAAACGATTTTTATGCAAGCACAGATTTTGATAATCGCAGGTAATGTAAACAGCGGAAAAACAAGTTTTGCAAAAAGATTGTGGCATATCGCCAATCGTAGATCCATTCATTGTTGCGGGTTTATTGCTGAGGGAGTTTATCAAAACGGGATAAAATACGCTTATCAACTCATTGATTTAGAAAACAATAACAAATTGTTCTGCTGTTCTGAAAAGCCTCTTCCCAAGAGTATTAAAATCAATAAATTTTATTTCGACCGCTTGTGTTTGCAGGAAGGAAACACAATTCTTGTTAAGCAACATCCGGCGGGTTCATTTTTATTTATTGACGAAATTGGCCCTATGGAGCTTTCCGGCAAGGTGTGGGCACCGGGCTTAAAAACGGCTTTAGAGCAACACAAAGGCCCGCTCATTTTGGTAATGCGCCAAAATTTAATCCGGCAAATTTGCAGCTATTTCAAAATGGATAATACACAAATAATTGATATTGAACAATTTACGCCTGAGGAAGCATTAGAAGCAATAAAAAATGCTCATTTGGGCAATTCGCAGTAATTTTGCCGGGATGACGCTTCAAAAAAAAATAAACCTCGGCATTTTTGCGCATGTTGATGCCGGCAAGACCAGCATAAGTGAAAAAATCCTTTACCTGAGCGGTGCTGTGCGCAAAGAAGGGAAAGTAGATGACGGAAGCAGCCATTCCGACACCATGAGCATTGAACGCGAGCGGGGAATATCTGTTAAAACAGCAAATATTTCAATGTTCTGGAAAGATACGCGGATCAATATCATTGACACACCCGGTCACCCTGATTTCTCACCGGAAGCAGAACGCGGCCTTAGGAGTATCGACATGCTTATCATGGTGATCAGTGCTGTGGAGGGGCTTCAATCGCACACCTACAGCTTATGGGAAGCTATTCGCAGGCGCAAACTGCCCGTCATTTTTTTCATCAACAAAACCGACCGCCCCGGCGCCGATGTTCCTTCCTGCATCAAACAAATCCGAAATGAACTTAATGCGTCTGTTTTTCCTACCTATATCCATCAAAATGAGGATGCAGGAACTGAGGCTGCGGGCAATATCTGGGATCATTTTCCCGATAAAATCACTACGGAACACGAAGCTGCCCTTGAAGGCATGGCGGATGTGGATGATGCATTTATGGAGTACTATCTTTCAACGGAACATCCTGATAAAGAGTACATCCTGAAAAAAGCGCAGCAATTAGCGGCCAATGGATCGCTCAGTTATCTGTTAAGCGGTTCGGCAAAGCACGAAACCGGAATTACAGAACTGATGGACGCATTAATTTCATTTGCTGATATTTACGCGGATGATACAGCCAAAAGCGAACCTGCATCGGCTTTTGTTTTCCGCACCGAATCCAGCAAACAGGATGGCTTACTGGCTCATATACGGCTTTTCAGGGGTTCATTAAAAGTGCGTGACGCCCTGGCAAAAAACGGTTCCGCCGAAGAAGTCCGCATCAATCGTATTGTTCAAAACTTTGGGGGCAAATTAAGCGATACCCATGAAATACATTCCGGCGATACGGCCATCCTGTCCTGCGGCAGCCGGCTACAATGTGGCGATATTTTGGGAAATCCGGATTTCATTCCTGTTTCAGAGCCGTTGAATATACCGCTCATGACCGTTGAAATTAAGGCTGAAGATGAAAAAGACTACAGCAAACTGGCTGAGGCTTTGTTTCAGCTCAATCAGGAAGAACCGGCATTAAATTTTACCTGGCTGCGCGATGAACGCGAATTCCATATCAGCATATTGGGAAAAATACAGCAGGAAATTGT
Organism: Bacteroidales bacterium; assembly: GCA_963662905.2. Lineage (GTDB taxonomy): Bacteria > Bacteroidota > Bacteroidia > Bacteroidales > WRLA01. The sequence continues at coordinate 660,479 of CAXXFD010000002.1, forward strand.
CCAGGAACGCCTTGCATCCGAGTTTGACATACCGGTTTTGTTTCAGTCCCCACAGGTCATTTTCAAAGAAAAAATAGCAGCACCTTTCGAAGCCATTGTACGTTATACGATGCCCAAACCCTGCTGGGCTGTAATGCGGTTTCGGCTGGAACCTCTGGCAGACGGAGCCGGAATACAATACGAAAGCCGCGTAAGCACGGATAAAATTGCACGAAAATATCAAAATGAAGTGGAAAGCAGCATCCCTGAAATCGTGAAACAATCCATACAAGGATGGGAATTAACGGATACAAAGATTATCCTGCTCGATGGGGAAGATCATGAAATGCATTCACGTCCGGGCGATTTTATTCTCGCTGCGCCAATGGGCATCATGCGCGCCCTGAATGAGGCCGGGACAGAACTTCTGGAGCCTATTCAGGAATTTGAGATAAGGGCAGATGAAGAATATCTTGGAACAATTGCAAGCGACATGAACCTGATGCGCGCCACCCTTGAGCCGCCAGTTTTTGACGGCAATCGTTTCCTTTTAAAAGGCAAAGTCCCGGCAAGCGAATGCTTAGATTATGGAATTCGTTTCCAGTCTGTTACCAAAGGAAAAGGGAGCATACGCCTGAGGTATCATTCCTACAGCATTTGTCCCGAAGGACAGGGGCAATCAAGAGTATTCCGAGGCGTTAACCCTCTGGATACCAGCCAATGGATATTGCACCAACGCGGTGCTTTTAAAGCGGATGACCGAAAAATGTAGCACAAAGCATCATCTCAAAAAAACCTGACAAGCTCAATATTTTTCCGGCACAAAAGTTTGTTCATTCATCGGTGGTCGTACATAAGCATGGGTTTCTGTGCGTGGCGGCAGCTCAAAAGGCTCGGGCGTTAAATCTTTATAATCGACCAAACTCAGTAAGTGGCTGATGCAATTGAGGCGCGCACGTTTTTTGTCGTCCGAATTCACCACATACCAGGGCGAGAGTTTTGTATCGGTATAGGCCAGCATTTCATCTTTTGCGCGTGAATATTCGACCCATTTATTTCGGGAGTCGATATCCATCGGACTGAGTTTCCAACGTTTTGTAGGATCGTCGATACGTGCCTGGAAACGCCGTTCCTGCTCCTCTTCGCTCACTGAAAACCAATATTTTATAATGATAACACCCGAGCGGATCAGCATGCGTTCAAAATAAGGGCATGAACGCAGGAACTCCCAGTATTCGTCATCGGTACAAAAGCCCATTACGCGCTCTACTCCTGCCCTGTTGTACCAGCTGCGGTCGAAAAGCACAATCTCACCGGCTGCGGGCAAATGTGCCACATAACGCTGAAAATACCATTGGGTGCGCTCTTTCTCGGTGGGCTTTGGCAAGGCTACAACCCGGCAAATACGGGGATTCAATGGCTCGGAAATCCGTTTGATCACACCTCCTTTTCCGGCAGCATCGCGCCCCTCAAACAAAATAACGACTTTTAATTTCTCGTCTTTAACCCACTCCTGGAGTTTGACCAGATTGATCTGCAGTTTGCGCAATTCATGCTCATAAAATTTTTTAGGGAGCTTTTCTTTGGGTTGTGCTGTTTCTTCCATAACTGATTATTGTTGGTTCTTCTATTTCCAAATATACGAAAGTTATTACTTTGTTAACAGCATGCTGAAAAATAAATGGCTTCAAACAATTTGAACCAACAGTTGTTTATGCGCTATGAAATGGATTAAAGATGATACGGTTTATAAACAAATTATCAGTTATCTGCTGATAGCTGTATTTTTGTTGAGCCTGCTGGCAATCGCCGGAGAAAAGATATCTTTGCTGTTCAGTTAATGAATCCCGGATAAAAATTCCATCTCATATAATATTTTAGAAGTCAGTAGATAAATACATAGTTTAATGGTTCTACTAGGAATTTCGTGGAAAAGACAAAAGTTAAATCTCCAACAGATTCCTCCAAAGCTTTCCTTATGCTTCGGAAAACTTTGTCGGAATGACGGGTTTTAAAAAGTCAGAGGGCAAATGCGGCGAGGACGCGTTTGAAATATAATATTGTGTCCTCGCCGCATTTGCCTTAAACATCTAATAAACAGAGTCATTCCGACCAGAACAAAGCCAAACGAAGTGATTAAGGCTTTGTGAAGGGAGGAATCTGTTGGAGATCAGATTTTTTATAAATAACCTATCAATATATCTCTGAATATTTTTAATCCCAAAATTATAAATACCCACGAAATTCTTGGTAGAACCAAATATTTTTATGCTCTTTAAATGCTTCAATGGAATCCGGTCACTCCCCTTAACTATATTTCCTCATTTTCTGCACAAAAAAATCACTGTCACCAAACGATTGCAGATCAAATTTGTTTTTTCCTATCTTTGCCATAGGCATTATGCCAGAAAACCTATTACAAAACTGCATCAAATCCACAAGAACAAGCTTCAAAGGAAGCAGGTTTTCGGTTTGATGACGCTCAGGCACAGATGATTAATATGACGAAGAAGGCATTCAAACTGTTTTTGTTCATAGCGATATTTGCTAATTGTTTTTCTGCCCTAAAAGGACAGACCGATGAAAATACGCAGAACAAAGAACAGCTCATTGAAGAATTCATTGAAAAATCGAGGGATCTGAGTGAGGAGGAATTTGACAGTAGCGTTCAGCTCATTAAATCCAAATTCACAACCGATGAACAGAACAGCAATTTATTCAGGGATTTTGCGAAAGCTGCTTTCCTATATAATTATTATAAGTCCAGATACAGTGAAGCACTTTATTGGTCACGGATAAAACTCAACATTGACAGCAGCTTACAGAAAAGAGAAAACTATGCCATTGACTATCTTGATATTGGTGACATACATTATTATAGATCAAAGTATAATTTAGCCGAATCTGCTTACGACACGGCAAAAATAATTGCATCGAAATTTGGGCAGGACAGTATCAGGTTGCTTAGCGACCTGAATATTGTGAGTACGAACCAAATGCAGGGCAATACAGTTGAAGCGGAAAATATAATAAGAAATTCACTGAAAGACAGCAATTTAATTAAATTCCCATCGCTTCTCAGTTCAGCATATAACTTACTGGGCATCACATTGAGCGAACGGGGCGATTACCTCAAATCAATTGAAGCATATCAAAAAGCACTTCAGATTCAGCTTCAAAACAATCAATATTATGGAATTTCCACTTCATATAATAATATTGCTCTATTATATATGGATCTTGATGACCTGACAAAGGCCGAAGAATTTCTGTTAAAATCAAAGGAATATATTGAAAAGTACACCAAATCAGATTATAGCTTAGGAGATTACTATACCAATTTCGGAGTTCTGGAGGAGAAGAGAAACAAGCTCAACAGCGCATTGAAATACCATCTCAAAGCACTCAGCATATACAAGAAGCTCAATGAGCCTTCACTTATTTTATTGAGTTATACCAATTTAGGTGAAGTTTACACCGACTTGGGCGAATACGAACTGGCCAAAAACTACCTAACTGAAGCACGTCAGATGGCATCGGATCTTAATGAGCCCATTAGCCTTGTTTATGTGGATATTAGTTTGGCAGAATTATACATAAAAACGCAAAATTTTAAAAATGCAGAAAACATCCTGGATAAAAGTTTAACAAGTGCTTATGCTTTTAAAAATGCCGAACTTCTTGAAAAAACTTTTAAGCTGTATTTTGAGTATTACGAAAGCCGGAAAATGCTCCGGGAGGCTCTGAGCAGTTATCAGAGATATAAAAACTTTCAGGACAGCCTTAAAGGTATTAACACGGAAAAGCAGATGCGCGCGCTGAATGCACTCTACGAATCCGAACAGCAAAAATTTGAGATTGAACGTTTGCAAAATGCGCAAAACATCCATGGGATGGAACTTCAGCAACAAAAAGAGCATCTCAATAACCAAAGATTATTCCTGCATATATCGATAAGCTTCTTAGTAATTGCCATAATTTTATTGGTTTTGCTCGTCAGGAACAATAAGGTTCGGAAAAGACTGCTTGAAGAAAGCCACAAAAAAAACAATGCCCTGATCACTTCTCAAAAAGCACTTAGTGAAAGTGAGGAGCGTTTCCGGCATCTTGCCGAAAATATTCCGGCAATGATTTACCTCAGCAAACCCGGCCCCGAACACTCATTAATTTACACAAACCCCTATGTGGAAATCCTCACGGGGCATCCTATTGATTACTTCCTCAAGCAAGGTCATAAGTTTATTGATCTTGTGCACCCGGAAGACAAAGAATTTATCCTCTTAAAGGATCAATCCAACGAAAGCCCAACTTATAATATAATATACCGCATAAAGCACAAAGAACGCGGATATATCTGGGTTGAGGATTATGGCACATGGGTACGTGATGATGACGGCAAAGCCCTTTATCGGGAAGGCTTTATACAAGATATTACCGACCGCAAGCGCGCAGAAGAGGAAATGGAGGAAGGCCGCAAAAAAGCAGAAGAATCGGAACGCATTAAGTCCAATTTCATTGCAAATATGAGCCACGAACTGCGCACACCACTCAATGCCCTGCTTGGCTTTGCCGATATCTTAAAATCAGATGCCCCGGATGAAGAATACAGGAATATTGCCCAAATTGTCCTTGAATCGGGAGAACGGCTGCTGGAAACCCTGAACATGATACTCGACCTTACAATGCTTCAGTCCAGACAAATTAAAGCGCATATAAATGAAGCGGACTTAAAAGGGCTGATTAATGAAAAAGTACGCTTATACGAAAGCCTGGCTTTAAAAAAGAACCTGCATTTACAATCCGAATGCCCGGAAGAAGGAAGATATTTAATGACCGATATTCTTTTGCTGGCAAAAATCCTGGATCATCTTATCAACAACGCCATCAAATACACTCATTTTGGTTTTATAAAAACAGGCTACCGCATGGAAACAGGATCTGATGGCGATTCACTGATTGTTTATGTTGAAGATACCGGAATTGGAATAAAACGTGAAGCTCAAAACCATATTTTCCACAAATTCAGGCAAGCCAGTGAAGGCACAAACCGTGAGTTTGAAGGCACAGGTCTGGGGCTAAGCATCACACAGGAATATGTTCAACTGCTCAACGGAAGTATATCTGTGCAAAGCGAAGAAAACAAAGGATCCGTTTTCTCGATACGACTGCCCTATCACAGTTATATTGATTCAAGCAAAGAACCTCAAATTACGAGATCCCAAAACATACTATCATACAAGGCACCAGCAATTAATCCGGTATCTTTTGAAGATACAGCTTCCGATAAAAAAATTACTGATTTAAACGTTCTTATTGTTGAAGACGACATGCACAATAGCCGCTTCAGTATGTTCAGCCTCGAAAATTTCTGCCAAACAACAGCTGTTCCTTCGGGCTCAAAAGCCATTGAAACTTGCAAAAACAAAATTTATGACATCGTTTTGATGGATATAAACCTCGGGGGTGATATGAATGGACTGGAAGCCATGCAGGAAATCAAAAAAATCAACGGATACGAAAATTGCCGCTTTGCTGCCATTACAGCCAATGTTATGGCAGGCCAAAAACAAAAACTTATCGAAAACGGATTCGACCATTACCTCGCTAAACCATTCCGAACTACCGAATTAAAAAATCTGGTCCGTAAAATGGCCGAAGAACTGAAAAAACTTTAAAGTGTTTTTGTATATAGCATCAAAAGCTAACCCCATAAAACCATATCCTTGCACCATGCCATCTGCCATCGAACATCATGAGTCCGATAAAAAACAGTATCCATGCGGTAATACACTGAAATCAAAACGTTTCAACTTAAGTTTCAATTAAGCCGGCAAGCTTCTCCCTTCCTCCTTTATTTTTTTACTTAGGCAACCGTTGCTTTTTTCAAACGTCTGTATAAAAAGAACGACACAACCTCTCTTTTTCAGATATACTGCCTGACCTTGTCGGATTCATGCCCCGACAGGGTCTTTTTTTTTCATCAGAACCTCGAGTAAAACATCATAATTTCAATGAGTACGAAAAGCAGAAATCAGGATATACGATTTCTTTGTAGCTTTGCCCTTCAGCAGAAGATTAACACAACATAAATATCAGATCATGAAGAACAACATCCTATTTGCCCTGGCACTTGCATTTATTTTGCCCGTTGCCCTTTTTGCTCAAAACAAAGACAAAGCTGTTTTTAAAGAGTACGAACCCGGCTATTATCAAAACTCAATACTCAAAGACATCCGGAACGTTGAAAAACAGCGCGAAACCAAAAAAATGGACAAACGTTTCCTGATGGACCACAGCCTTATGGACTTGCCCAATAATGTTGACCTTTACGAGCAGGAATGGCACAACAAACCACTCAGCCAGGGAAATACAGGTTCCTGCTGGTGCTTTTCCACGACTAGCTTTTTTGAATCGGAAATCCAAAGGCTGCATGGCAAAGAGATCAAACTTTCAGAGATGTACACCGTTTACTGGGAGTATGTCGAAAAAGCAAAAGGCTTTGTGCAATCGCGCGGAGAAACCATTTTTGAACAAGGCTCCGAAGGAAATGCCGTAACCCGTTCTTTCCGCAAAAACGGCATTGTGCCCCTGAGCGTTTATGATGGCCTGGCCGAAGACCGCAAGCATCATACCCATGCTGCAATGTACCGCGAAATGAAAGATTACCTCAAATCTGTGAAACGCGATAACGCATGGAATGAAACAGAAGTAGTTGCTACCATTAAATCCATTATGAATTTCCATATTGGCGAACCACCCACCGAATTTGAATGGGAAGGCCAAAAAATGAGCCCACAGGATTTCCTGAAAAATGTTTGCCAGCTGAACATGAACGATTATATCGAAATCCTGAGCGTGATGCAGCAGCCTTACTGGAAGCAGGTTTCGTACGAAGTCCCCGACAACTGGTGGAACAGCCAAGAATATTATAATGTACCCCTGGATGTTTTTATGGAAATCCTCAAAAAGAGCATACGCGATGGTTATACTTGCAGCATAGGCGGCGATGTTTCGGAAGCCGGTTTCAGCCGGGGCTCGCAAGTTGCCCTTGTGCCCGATTTCGATATCCCTTCCGAATACATCAATGAAGAAGCCCGTCAGTTCCGTTTCAGCAACGAAACCACTACCGACGATCACGGAATGCATCTTGTTGGCTGGCTGGAGCAAGACGGAAAAGATTTCTACCTCATCAAAGACAGCAGCAGCGGATCGCGCAATAACGACGAAAATACCAAAGAATTCGGTTACTACTTCTTCAGCGAAGATTATGTGAAGCTGAAAATGATGGGATACACCATCCATAAAGACGCTGTACCGAAAAAATACCAGGAAAAACTCTTCAACAACTAAAATATGCCCGCACCCAAAACAAACGGAAACAAAGATCCTTTCGCAGGAAAAAAGGTGAAGTATCCGGTGAGCTATCCGCTGAAAGTCATTACCACTAACACCAAAAGTGAGGATGACATGAAAGAGGAAATCCATCAAGTGCTCGACCGGCTGAAAATACCAAACCGTGACACCAAAACAAGTCTTTCCAAAAAGGGGAACTATATCAGCTTCACGATCTTTGTTACTTTGATCAATGAAAATACGCTCAGGGAATTATACAAAGAACTGGCTACTATTCCCGAAATAAAAATGGCCGTATAAAATGATACTGGAACTGGATGGCATTAGCAAAAGTTATGGCAGCAAATTAGCTGTTGACAATCTCTCGCTGCATATCAGCAAGGGCGAGTTTTATGCCCTTCTTGGCCCGAATGGTGCCGGGAAAACCACCACAGTCAATATGATTTGCGGCCTTTTGCCGCCCGATTCCGGTTCGATCCTTATTAAGGGGCAGGCTGTCAGTTCAAAAAAGCCCGAAATAAAATCCACTATTGGAATTGTACCCCAGGACATCGCCTTGTATGAAGAGCTCACTGCTTTTGAAAACCTGATGTTCTGGGGGCAATTATACGGCATTTCAAAAACAGAATTAAAAAAGCGCAGCCTGAAATTGCTCCAGCTTACGGGTTTGCAATCCAGGGCGAAAGACAAGATCAAAACATTTTCCGGCGGGATGAAACGGCGCATCAACATTGCTGCATCATTGATGCACCAGCCCGAAATCCTGATAATGGACGAGCCCACCGTAGGCATTGACCCGCAAAGCAGGTTGTTTATTTATGATATGCTCCGCGAACAGCAAAATAATGGGCTCACCATTATCTATACCACACATTATATGGATGAAGTGGAAAAAATGTGCTCGCGGGTTGGGATTATCGATCATGGGAAAATCATTGCCGAAGGTACCGTTGATCAGCTCCGACAAAACTGCGGATGCCATAAATCACTGATATTTAAATTAAAACATCCTCCAAAAGTACAGATTGAAGAAATGCTGCTGCAAAAAGGCTGGCACTGCGTTTTAAACGATTGCTCCCTGCGCATCCATTCCGATAATGGCCAGAATATTATCCCGGAAGCATTGCGGATTTTCGAAGAACACGAACTCGAAACCGAAAGCATTGAATTTGAACAGGCAGGATTGGAAAGCGTATTCCTCGAACTCACCGGTAAAACCCTCAGGGAATGAACAAAATCAGCACATTAGTACAAAAGGATTTCGTCCTTTTTCTGCGCGACCGCAAAGCGATGATGCTCACTTATCTGCTCCCCATTGCGCTCATCAGCCTTTTTGCTTTGGCCTACGGAGGAATCGGCGGCAGCAAAGCCGGACCGGTAAAGCTTCTGGTATCCGATCAGGACAGCAGTGCGCAAAGCGCCAAACTGGTTTCCATGCTCGACAGCATCCCGGAAATCATTGTAAACGCGCAACATCCTGAAAAAATCAAAGAAGAAATAATGAACGGCAAAGCGCTTGCCGGCCTGCAAATACCTGAAGGCTACGGACAAAAGCTCCTCAATGGAGAGGATGTTGAGCTGCTTTTATTTACTGATAAAAGCCGGGAAATTCAAAGCGGCATGCTGCGTGGAATGATTACCGGTCCTCTGATGAAGGAAATCAATACCGTGGGCATGAAAAAACGCATTATGCACAACATCCGGGAAGAATGGCCCGGTATGCCCGAACAGACTCTGGCAGGGATTGAGAAAAACATTGCAGAAAAATTTGTTTCGGACAGCAAAGAAGACAAAAGCCCTTTGGTGATTGAGGCCCTCAGCCGAAAAAAAGGCATCAATTGGGGCTTGATACAGGCTGTTGCCGGCACTGCCGTGATGATGCTGCTCTTCAGTGCTGCCGGAATGGGAAGCGCCCTGCTCAGCGAAAAAGAGAACGGAAGCCTGAAACGACTGATGTTCAGCCCACTAAAAACAACTGAAATACTCAGCGCACACCTGATTTATTCTACAATTGTTGCTTCAAGCCAGCTCATCATTATGTTTGTATTTGCACAACTTGTTTTTGGCCTGGAAATTGGCACACAATGGCCTGTTTTACTCCTCACAATTTTGCTCACCGCCATCACATGCAGTAGCTTTGGTATTTTCCTCAGTGCCATCGCCCGCACCCGCAAACAGCTCGAAAGCATGAGCACGGTTTTAATCCTGATCATGTCGGGAATCGGAGGCAGTATGGTACCGCTATTTCTACTTCCGGCCTTTATGCAAAAAATTGCCGTTATAAGTGTAAACTACTGGGCTATAGATGCTTTTTACGATATTTTGGGACGCTCATCCGACGTTTTACAGCTTCTGCCCAACATATTGGCCATGCTGCTTATCAGTTTATTGTTTACAGGCTTTTCCATGATATTATTCCGAAAAAAACTCCAACAACTGGCAGTTTAATCCATTGCGAATATCCCCTCCTGAGGCATTTCAGAACTCATAGCCTAAAAACGGCAGCCCTCTCTCAAACCGGCTGTTATTTAGAATTATTACAAATAATAAGGCAACATATCTTAACCTATTACAGGACAACCTATTGCAATTTCAGTTGAATTAGTGGACAATTTGTTGGCCAATAAATTTTAAACAAAGTTTAATTTTTTTGGACTACTTAATACAAATTTAATATTTTGCAGAGCAGGATACGGTATATTTGCCGGGCTGATCAAAACAAATTGACAGCTATGAAAAAGAGCACGACAGAGAACAACAATATGATGCAAAGATTTGGACTGACTACAGTTTTAGTCTTTAATAGGAATGAAAGCACAAATTTCAACCGATACAATTTTAATTCACTCAATTTATCATCAAAAACCAAAAACACATGAAGAAAAATTTATTTAATCTTCTGTTAATTGCTTTATTTATGGCTTTTGGCCAAATAGCAATGGCACAGGGTACTACTACATCCGGTATCAACGGACGTATTTTTGGTACTGACAACGAAACGCTTCCGGGCGCTACTGTTGTTGCCATGGAAGATCAGACAGGATCCAAGTACGGAACTGTTACTGACGCCAATGGTTACTATTATCTGCCAAACATGAACGTTGGTGGTCCTTACACGGTAACCATCACTTTTGTTGGCTATGAGCCTTTTGTTAAAGAAGGAATCTTCCTTCAATTGGGCCAGACCCTAAAAATTGACGCCAATCTTAGTGAGAAATCACAGGAAATTGAAGGCGTTGAGATTGTTGCCGTTCAAAACGATGTATTTGATGGCAACAGAACCGGTGCCGAAACTTTTATCAGCACCGACGAAATCCAGAAAATGCCAACTATTGAGCGCAGCCTGGCTGATTATGTGCGCTTAACACCACAGGCCAGTGTTTCAAGCGAAGGCGGTATTTCTATTGCCGGCATGAACAACCGCTACAATGCCATCTCCATTGACGGTGCCATTAACAATGATGTTTTCGGTCTTTCAGCCACAGGTACTAATGGCGGACAAACCGGTGCTACACCTATTTCAGTAGATGCAATCGATCAGTTCCAGATTACACTTGCCCCTTATGATGTAAAACAAGGTGGTTTTGCCGGTGCAAGCATCAACGCTGTTACCCGCCGTGGTACAAACGAATTTAAGGGTTCTGCCTATGCCTTCTACAGAAATCAGGACCTGGCCGGTAAAACGCCCGGTAAAATTGAAGCTGAAGACAGGACAAAACTTGCCGAATTTACAGCCAAAACATATGGTATGCGCTTAGGAGGCCCAATCATCAAGAACAAATTATTCTTCTTTGTAAACGCCGAATTCCAACGCGACGAAACTCCGCAACCATTTGAATTTAATAACTATAAAGGAAATTCAACTCAGGCCGACATTGATAAGTTTATCACAAAACTTAATGATTACGGCTATAATCCGGGCGGATACCTTGACAATACTTCAAAACTGGAGAGCGACAAAATCCTCGCACGCCTCGACTGGAACATCAGTGAACACCACAAACTTATGCTCCGCCACAGTTATACAAAAAGTACTTCAACAAGCCCAAGTTCTTCCACAAATACATCCATCAATTTCTTTAACAGCGGTGTATATTTCCCAAGCACAACCAATTCTACTGCATTGGAACTTAAGAGTAACTGGAACAAATACTCCAATAATTTTATCGTAGGCTATACAACTGTTCGTGATCAGCGCGATCCTATGGGCGACAAATTCCCTGCAATCCAGATTTATGATGGAGACGGAACCATCTATGCAGGTTCTGAGCCTTATTCCACTGCCAACCAGCTTGATCAGGACATCCTCACAGTAACCAACAACTTCTCAGCATATTATGGTGCCCATACACTTACTTTTGGTGTTAATTACGAGCATTATAAAACTTATAACCTCTTTATGAGAAAAGCTTTTGGTGAATATCGCTACAGCACAATGGATGATTTCCTTAACAATGCCCCTGCATACCAGTACGAAAGAGGTTATTCACTCGTTGACGATATCGTAGGCGACGGATCTGCTGCTGCCGCTGATTTTGCTTCAGCTCAAATTGGCTTCTACGTTCAGGATGAATGGCAAATTACTGACAACTTCAAACTTACTGCCGGTATCCGTTTCGATATCCCTCAGTATCTTGATGAGCCAAATGCACATGGCCACCAGAATATCTGGGATGGATTCAATGATACAACAATGGCAAAACTTCATGCATATGGATATAACACTTACGGAGCTCAGGCAGGCAAAATGCCAAAAACTCAGGTTCTTATCAATCCCCGTTTAGGTTTTAACTGGGATGTGTTTGAAGACAAAACAACTCAAATCCGTGGTGGTGTAGGTATGTTCACAAGCCGTCTGCCACTTGTATGGCCCGGTGGTGCCTATACAAACAACGGTATTACAGTTGGTGGTGTTTATTATAGAAGCAGCTGGGGTATTCCTATCGAATTCCGTCCGGGCTGGGACAACCAATATACTGCACAGGATTTCGGTCAGTCTGACCCAATGCCAAGCGGACAAATGGACCTTTTCTCAGATGATTTCAAAAACCCGCAAATTCTTCGTTCAAGCATCGCTGTTGACCAAAAACTGCCTTGGGGCATGGTAGGTACACTCGAAGCAATCTACACTAAAAACATCAACAACGTATTGTACTACAACCTGAACCAGAAACCCGCAGGTGGTTCGTACATCAACAAAGGAACTGATTATCCCGACAAGCGGCCTTACTATCCGGGCGAATCCATTGAACCGGCCTATACAAGGATTATTCTCGGCACAAACACTGGAGAAGGTTATTCGTACAACATCACAGCACAACTTGCAAAACAATTTGACAATGGCTTCGAAGGATCACTTGCCTATACTTTTGGCCGTGCCAAATCAATTAATGATGGTACTTCTTCACAAAACTCATCACAGTGGCGTTATATGGAAACTGTTCAAGGTCTGAACCACCTCGAGCTTTCATATTCCGATTTCGATCTCGGATCACGCATTATGGCCTTTGTTTCTTACAAAGCAGAATATGCACGCAACTTTGCCACAACTATTGGCCTCTATTATAATGGTGTTTCCGGCCAGCGCTACAGCTACGTTTATAACGACCGTGGAAACCTCAATGGTGAAGGCGAAAACGCCGGCAACCTGATTTGGATCCCGAATTCTATAGACGAAATCAACCTCGTTCCAATTAAGGATGACGAAGGTAATATCACCAAAACTGTTGATCAGCAATGGGCAGACTTGAATGCTTTCATCGAAAGTGATGATTACCTGAAAGAAAACAGGGGCTCTTACGCTGTTAGGAATTCTTCAAGGACTCCTTTCGAAAGCATCATTGACCTCAGGCTCGCTCAGGATTTCTATATCATGGCTGCCGGTAAAAAACACCTGCTCCAGGTAACTTTCGATATCTTCAACTTCACAAACTTCCTCAACAAAGATTGGGGTGCTCGTCAATACGTAACTTATGGCGCTTATGGCCTTGTTAAGTATGAAGGCATGCACGAAGGTACACTTACACCTGAATTTACTTATGACGGCCCAACAAGCCGTGATGAAATCTTCAATGTAAACGATTCAGGCATCAACAGCTCACGCTGGCAAGCTCAAATCGGAGTACGCTATACTTTCAATTAGTAAATATTCCTCTCATTAATACAAAGCCTCCCATTTCGGGGGGCTTTTTTGTTTGCACAGATTTAACGCATCCAATTACCTAAATGATTAATTTTGCGCATCAATCAAGCTCATTATGAAAACGAATATCTTAATTCCTGCGATCCTGCTCACTTTCCTCTTCCTGAGTGCATGCAACTGCCCGCAAAAAACCGAAGACAAGCCCTATGTCGTTATGCTTTCCATCGATGGCTTCCGATGGGATTATCCCGATAGCGTTGCCACGCCCAATCTCGACAAAATGGCAGAAACCGGAGTGAAAGCCAAATCGCTGCGCCCCTCCTATCCTACCAAAACTTTTCCCAACCACTACTCCATGGCCACCGGCCTTTATCCCGATCATCACGGAATTGTAATGAACAGTTTTTATGATCCGGAGCTGGACGACAACTATGCAGTGGGCAAGAGGGAATCCGTTGAAGACCCAAAGTTTTATGCCGGCGAACCTATTTGGGTCACTGCTGAAAAACAGGGAACCAAATCGGCCAGCTACTTTTGGGTAGGCTCCGAAACACCCATTCAGGGAATACAACCTTCCATCTGGAAAAAATACGAACATAATTTCCCTTTTGAACAAAGGATTGACTCGGTGATTTCCTGGTTGCAACTACCGGAAGAACAGCGTCCTCATCTCATCACATGGTATATGCACGAACCCGATGGTGTGGGTCACGAATATGGCCCCAACGCAGCGGAAACCCGCAAAATGAACTACTATCTCGATAGCCTCATTGGCGTTTTTAACCACAAAATCAGCCAATTAGCTTTTGCCGATAAAATCAATGTAATTGTAACTTCCGATCATGGCATGGGCCAGATTTATCCCGACAGTGTGGTATATCTCGACGATGTAATTCCTGCAAGATGGGTAAATCGCTACGAAGGCGGCAATCCGGCTTTTAACATTTTGGCAGAAGAAGGATGTGTGGACAGTATCCTTATGGTACTCAGCAAAACGCCACACCTCAAAGCATGGAAAAGAGACGAAATCCCTGCACACCTGCATTACGGAAGCAATCCCAGAGTATTAGACATCAATGTTGTAGCCGACAGCGCATGGAGCATCAATACCCGCGACCGCAAAGTATATTCCAGTTTTGGCACCCACGGTTACGACAACCAAAATACCGATATGCATGCCATTTTCTATGCCTATGGCCCGGCCTTCAAAGAAAACCACCTGCAGCCCACTTTTAACAATGTGGATTTGTATATCCTCATCGCCAATATACTTGGACTGGAGCCGGCAGAAACGGATGGAAATTTTGAACATGTAAAAGGCATGCTCAGGGAATCACGCTAATCTGCTTCCAAACCGCCCTTTGGTCTCACAGAAAAGCTGTAATTTTGCGGCCTCATAAAACGACCCATAACTATGTCATTGGAGAAAACACTCAAAGGACACATAATGAGCGCCATAGACGCGCTTTACGGGCAAAAACCCGATGAAAAACTGATTAATTTTCAAAAGACACGCAAAGAAATTGCCGGCGATTTAACCCTGGTCACTTTCCCTCTTTTAAAAATATCCAAAAAAAATCCGCAGCAAACCGCCGAAGAAATAGGGGCTTACCTGCAGGAGAAAATCGAAGATATTTCAGGCTTTAACGTCATCAAAGGCTTTTTAAACCTGGAAATCAGCGACTCCTACTGGCTAAGTTTTATGAAGGAAAACGCTTTAAAGCACAATTTTGCGTACAAAGCCAAAAAAATCCATTCGCATCCGGTGCTCATCGAATATTCTTCGCCTAATACCAATAAGCCGCTTCACCTCGGACATATCCGCAACAACCTTTTGGGCTACAGTGTAGCACGTATCCTGGAAGCTGCTGGCCATAATGTAATCAAAACCAACCTCATCAACGACCGCGGCATCCATATCTGCAAAAGTATGCTGGCATGGTTGCGCTGGGGCAAAGGCGAAACCCCGGAAAGTTCCGGTATGAAAGGCGATCACCTCATTGGGAAATATTATGTGCTTTTCGATAAGAAATACAAAGAAGAAATAGCAGCACTTATTGCTGAAGGAAAAACAGAAGATGAAGCCAAAAATGAAGCACCGCTGATTGTGGAAGCCCGTGAAATGCTGCGCAAATGGGAAGCCAAAGACCCGAAAGTAATCGCCCTTTGGGAAAAACTCAACAGTTGGACCTACGAAGGTTTTGATATTACCTACAAGCGTTTGGGCGTTTCTTTCGATATGGTTCAATACGAATCACAAACCTATCTTGGTGGAAAATCACTGGTGGAGAAAGGGCTTGAAAAAGGTGTTCTTTTCCGCAAAGAGGATGGCAGTGTTTGGGCCGACCTTACCGATGAAGGTCTGGATGAAAAACTCCTGCTCCGCTCCGATGGCACATCCGTTTATATGACTCAGGATTTAGGTACTGCAACAGAACGCTTTGAAAAAATGCAGCCCGAAAAAATGATTTATGTGGTTGGCAACGAACAAAACTACCATTTCGATGTATTGAAACGCGTTCTGAAAAAGCTGGGCATGGACTGGGCCGACATCATTTACCACCTGAGCTACGGAATGGTGGAACTGCCGCACGGTAAAATGAAATCGCGCGAAGGCACTGTGGTTGATGCCGATGACCTGATGGACGAAATGTACGCAACCGCCCGTAAAACCGGAGAAGAGTTGGGAAAAATGGAAAATCACGAAAGTGAAGAAGCCCAAAAACTCTATGAAATGGTAAGTATGGCGGCGCTGAAATACTTCATCCTGAAAGTAGATCCGAAGAAAAAAATGATGTTCATTCCTGAAGAATCCATTGATTTTAACGGAAATACAGGACCGTTCATCCAATACACCTATGCGCGCATTCAGTCACTGAAGCGCAAATCAGGCATTGATCTGATGCAGGCAGAAATTAAAAACCCCGGTCAACTCCTGGCCAAAGAGAAAGAAATCCTGAAACAGGTATATGAGCTTCCGGAAATCCTTGAATCAGCTGCAAGCGGTTTCAGCCCGGCTTTGCTTGCCAATTACAGTTACGAACTGGCCAAAGGTTTCAACCAGTTCTATCAGGAAGTACCGATTAACAAAGAAGAAGACGAAAATAAAAGGGCATTCCGCTTGCTACTGGCACATTTTGCCGGAAACAGCCTGCGCTCAGCTATGAATTTGCTGGGAATTGAAATGCCGGAGAAAATGTAATTTCAATGGTTTATATTTATACTTTTAGGTTGCTTTCCGATAAAGACGAAGAATTTTACCGGGATATTGAGATAAAAAGCAGCAACAACTTCCTTGAAATGCACCGGATCATACAAAAAAGCCTGGGTATTGAAGGCAGTGAACTTGCATCAATTTTCCTGACTAATACAGAATGGGAAAAACAAAAGGAATTTACCCTGATGGACATGATGGAAGATATGCAGGACGCATTAGATCCTGGACACATTCCTGTTTTTGTTATGGAAAAGGAAACACTGAAAGACCATATCGAAGATCCGCACCAACGTTTGCTTTACGAATATGATTTCCTGAATCCGCAAAGCTTTTTTCTGGAACTCACCCATGTAAACAAAGGGGCGCAGCATGGCAAGAAATACCCAAGAATTGCAGCCAGCCAGGGTGATGTCACTCACCTAAAAACAAATAACTTTGACTGGCATAGCGAAACCATTGAATTTTTGCGCGATCCGGATGCAGAAAGCGATATAGAAGATGTGGACAATTTCCTGAAAGATCATTTCGGTGATCTTTTTAATCCTGACCCAAGCAAATAATGCAAAAAAAGAAAGATAAACGGTTAATCGTGTTGAGCGGTCCTACAGCAGTTGGCAAAACTGCCACAAGCATTAAGCTGGCTCAACATATTGATACTGTTATACTTTCAGCAGATTCACGGCAGTTTTACAGCGGTATGAAAATCGGGACAGCTGCCCCAACCGAAGAAGAACTTAAGGCCGCAAAACATTATTTTATCGGTCACTTGAAAATCGGGGATTACTATAATGTATCCCGTTTTGAGCAGGACGCTCTTGCTATTTTGGAACAGGAATTCCAAAACCATGATCAGGTAATCCTCACAGGCGGCTCGGGTTTATACATTGATGCTTTGTGCCATGGCGTAGATGAATTTCCCGATCCTGATCCCGATTTACGCGAAGATTTAAAAAAGCAATATCAGGAACAAGGAATTGAATGGTTGCAGGATGAAGTGCAAAAAACTGATCCTGAATATTTCAAACAAGTCGATAAAAAAAACCCAAACAGGCTTTTACGTGCTCTGGAAGTTTGCCTGACTACCGGCAAGTCCTATTCGGAACAACGCATCGGCAATAAAAGAGAGCGCTCTTTCGATATTATTTATATCGCGCTGAACCGTCCGCGGGAGGAATTGTTTGAGCGCATACATCTGCGCACCGACCAAATGCTCAAAGAGGGATTGGTTGAAGAAGTAAAATCTTTGGCGCACATGCGGCACGAAAACGCCATGAACACCGTAGGTTATAAAGAAATATTCACTTATCTCGATGGTGATTACAGCCTTGAGCTTGCCACCGAAAAAATAAAAACCAATACAAGACGTTACGCAAAAAGGCAGTTGACCTGGTTTCGAAAAAACCCGTCTTACCATTGGCTTCATCCGGATCAGGAGAATGAGCTGTATGAACTGACAAAATTTTAAGCTATGTGGAAGCAAATCAAATCGCTGGGCGCCGTGCTCCTCTACTGGATGCTGCTTTTTCAAATTGTTCGCCTGGTTTTCATGCTGTTCTACGGGCAGTCGGTCTTGCAAAGCGAAGCAGGTTTTTGGGAAATCCTGCAAACTTTCTCTGCGGCACTCAAACTTGATTTAGCTACAGCCTGCTACTTTTCCGCCTTTCCATTTCTGCTCATCAGCATTGAGCCCTGGTTTAAAAAAGGCACGGCAATTCGCAGCATAAAACGTTATTATACAGGCTTATTAAGCCTGGCCTACACATTGACACTCGGTGGCGATCTGGGGCTTTATGCCGAATGGAAAACCAAACTTTCGTACAAAGCATTGCTGTATCTGGAACATCCCACAGAAGTATATAACTCAGCATCTACCGGGATATTCCTTGTTTCGCTCCTGATCATAACCGCCCTGATGTTTGCTTTTCATCATCTTTATAAACGCATAGCAAACACTTCCACGGGACAAGCAAAGCATTGGTGGTCGCCTTTAATTTTCCTGCTGTTTGTTCCGCCCTTTATGATATTGGGTATGCGTGGCGGACTTCAGGAGATTCCTATAAATCAAAGTCAAAGTTATTTTTCCAAACATGAGATACTCAATCATGCTGCGGTAAATAATATGTTCAATTTATACATCAGCTATTTTGAAAACAGGGAATTTCAAAACGAAAACCCCTATCAGTTTTTTACTGCAAAAGAAGCTAAAAAACGAACTGAATCGCTTTTTGAATGCGAAAAAGACACTACTGTTCAAATCCTGACCACTCAAAGGCCAAACATTGTTTTACTCATTTTGGAAAGCTGGAGTGGCGATTTAATCGAAAGCCTGGGTGGTGAAGGCGGCATTACACCTGAATTCCGAAAACTGGAAAAAGATGGACTTTTCTTCACAAACATCTATGCCAGCGGATCGCATTCTGAACAGGGAATGGCGGCCATTTTCAGCGGTTTCCCGGCACATGCCTTTACGTCCGTAACGGTTCAGCCCGACAAATACCCCAAATTGCCCAGCCTGACGCAGGAATTAATGGATGCAGGATATTTCTCGAGTTTTTATTTTGGCGGACAGCTAATTTACGGGAATATAAAGAGTTATATCATATTCAACGGCTTTGACCGCATACGCGAGGTTTATGATTTTGACAATGACCTTCCGCGGGGCAAGCTCGGAATCCATGATGAATACACTTTGGATGCCATGGCCCGGGAGCTGCAAAATGATCCGCAACCGTTTTTCGCCTCCTTGTTCACGGTCAGCTCCCACTCGCCATACGACCACCCAAAAGTTGATGCCATTGACTGGGGCGGCAAAGAGCAATCGTATTTAAATTCTGTTTATTATGCCGACAGCAGTTTGGGACAATTCTTCCAAAAGGCACGCCAAATGGACTGGTATTCCAATACATTATTTATTCTGGTTGCCGACCATTCGCACAATTCCTACCGAAACTGGTCGCGCCATAGTGCTGAATGGCAGCATATTCCATTATTGTTTTATGGTGATGTCCTGAAAAAGGATTATCGCGGAAAGCAAAACAGTATCCTTGCATCGCAAACAGATTTGGCCGGCAGCCTGCTCAACCAGCTCGGACTTGATGCAGGGAAATTCCCCTTCAGCCGAAACCTGTTCAATCCATATACCAAACAATTTGCATATTGGGAGCTGACCGGCATTCCCGGTACGGGCTGGAAAACACCAACAACATCCATGACCTACGACCACAGAAGTAAAAAATTCAGGCGCATGGATCCTCCGAAAGAGCAACAAGACAGCATGATTCAGGATGCCAAAGCTTTTGTGCAACATGTTTTTCAGGATTATCTTGATTTGTAGTCCCAGCCGGCTACGATTCAACTGTATTGCAAAGGGATTTTATTAGTTTTGCAAAACAAATTTGAATTATGTCTGACGGAATCAAGATAAAAAACAAGAAAGCCTATCATCAATATTATATTCAAGAGGTTTTTACAGCAGGGATTTCCCTCACCGGCACCGAAATAAAATCAATTCGCGACGGAAAAGTGAGCCTTGCAGAATCATTTTGCGCTTTTGAACAGCACGAATTATACGTACGTGATATGCATATTGCTGAATATAAATACGGTACACATTATAATCACGAGCCAAAACGGGAACGGAAGCTTTTACTCACGGCTCGCGAACTTAAAAAACTCAAGACAAAAGTTGCTGAAAAAGGCTTAACAATCGTGCCGGTTTTGCTGTTTATCAATGAGCGCGGCCTGGCCAAGCTCAACATTGCATTAGCAAAAGGAAAGCATTTTTATGATAAACGGGACAGCCTCAAGAAAAAAGATGCGGAAAGGGAAATGGATCGCAACAAAAAAATACGCGTTTAGCATGAATTTAAGAAGTACCGGAGCAACAAGCTTTATTTTATTGATTATCAGTATATTTATTTGCAAACCCTCACAAGCTCAGGAAACGATAGAATGGATGGGTTTTGAAGAGGCTGTTGCAAAAAACCAATCGTATCCCAAGAAAAAAATCTTCATCGACGTATATACAAGCTGGTGCGGCTGGTGCAAAAAGATGGATGCAAGCACATTTGCAGACAGCAGCATTGTGCGTTATATGAACGAGCATTATTATGCCGTAAAGCTGGATGCAGAAAGAATGGATACGGTAAATTTCATGGGTCGCGATTTCGTCAACCGCAACCCGAAAGGCAAACGTGGCAGCCATGAACTGGCTCAGGCCCTATTGCAGGGAAAAATGTCTTATCCCAGCTATGTGATTTTAAATGAAAACAATCAAAAAATCACAGGCATGGCGGGATTTCTTGACGTAAATAAGTTGCAGCCCATTTTGGAGTATTTCGGCAGTAATGCACATTTCAAAATGCCTTGGGAAACCTACCAAAAAAAATACGCTAAAAAATAGAAAAAGCCACTTGCAAAATACAAGCGGCTTTGTTCGTACAATTCAAAATTTCTATTAGAAGTCCTTCGAGCTTAACAAGATCCCTTCATCATCCCAAATTTTCCAGGTAGAATCTTTTTGCCCGTTTTTGTAGTACATTTCATAGCGCAGGCGTCCGTTTTCGTCCCAAACATACCATACACCGTCTTTTTGACCTTGTGCATAAGTTGCTTCACCGGATTTCTTGCCATTGTCAAACCAGGTGATCCATGTCCCGTCTTTCAGGCCATCTTTATATGCCCTTACTTCTTTGACGCTTCCATCATTCCAGTAGTAAGTTACAGTTCCATCTTCCAGGCCATTAGTGATTTTTTCGTGCATCACCAGAACATTACCGTGTTGATCATACTCTGAAAAGGAACCACTATATAATTGACCATCATTATAAAACTTACCATCTACTAATGCTACTTCCTGAGCGGATACTGCCAATGCGCTCAGTATTACTGCTAATGTTAAAACTAAATTTTTCATAACTACAGCTTTTAAAATGGTTAATATTAATTTTGTGTTAAAATTACAATAATTTTATGCATCACGCAAACTTTCTTAGGATTAATTTAATTTCAGAGCTTATTTAAAATTACTCTAAATTATAATAATGCCTGAAAATACTTTAATCCATTAAATACCTGTGTATTATAGTTTTAGAACATTTTAGTCCAATTATCTTGCCTGACACATTAGGAACGTTGCTTTTATATAATAACAACCGTACACAGGTAATATTGTTCATATTCCCTTAATTTTTTCTTAACAATAAATTAATATTTGCGTATGGACTCGAAAAGTCTAATATTGCTGTTTTTTACGAATTGGGCTTTTTTTGACCAAATCAGGAGGTGGCAAGAATCCATAACAAAATCACCGCGCTGAAACACACGATGAAGCTGCATAAATAAATTTTGAGCTGAGTCCGCATATCAGGGACAACAACTATGTGACTGAGGAATCGTGAGTAGTTTCACTTAGAAAGAAATACCGTAAACGCCTTTATCATTTCGTTTGATCAGTTTCTTTTGAAGCCGGGCCATATTTTCAACACTCTGAAACTCAATATCATCTTCAGATATGGCATCCAGCAGGTCGCCGGCTTCATCAAAGCGGCCAAGACTGCGCAAGAGATCGACTTTTCTCATTGGGGAGACATAAATATCTTCAGTTGCCATTATTTCCAGCAGTCTTTCCATATTGGAGCGGACATCACCCTGCGGCACATTGCGTTTCAGTACGGACATCATTTCCCTGGCGCGGGCACTAAGAGGTTTTGCGGAAGACAATTTATTATTTTTCAGATAAATCCGCTTTGGGTCATTCAACATCCACAGCAGATGCATACGCAGCACATATTCCGTTTCAGCATCTGTTTTTTCATTTTTCAGGAACTCATTATATATATCGGCACTTTGGACTATTTCCACATCCGGCAATCTGTCCATATCATCATCACGAGATGCGGTTGTTGATTTAAAAAACTTTTTAAGTGCCTCATCAATTTCATCAAATTCCATAATTTGCTGCGCATTCCTTAAAAAAGCTGAATTGCAGGAAACACATTGCGCCAGGGGTTCCATACCCGGAGCACCATCAATTGAATAGCCATCGGTAAATTCCACACCTGAAAACACACTATACGACATCACGCCAACATCCTTGTGCAGCTGGCCGCAATGTGGACAAATCGTTACGGAAGGAACTAATATTGTCATAAGATTTTTATTTTAGATCAAATACGTATGTAACCAAAAACGGCTTTGTTTTTTTTGCGAATCAAATATTTCTGCAGTTTTTCCATCCTACGCGATATATTTGACGGGCGTCCCTGCTTTCTTTTTAGTTTTTCATTGGCATCTTTCCATCTTCCTAAAGTACGGAGGCAATCTATATGAATATGGTCCAGCATCCCATCCTGATTAAAACGCTCAAGCAGTTCAAGCATCCGCTCCAGGTTATTGTCCCTGATACGCAAAAAACCACTGGCTACTGACAATTTACCAAACTTATCGGCTTCAGCATTTTGCCTGAAAACCCAAGAAAATTTCTGCAGGATAAAAGCTTCAAAAATTGTTTTGGTGTCACAAAACCACCAATCAACCTTCCTGAAATGATCGTTGATTTTATGAACCAGCTCAATACGCAAATACAGCTCCAATTCGTCTCTGGTTTTCATTGTTTTTAATACTTCCAGATACTCTTCAACAGAAAATTCATGCATTACGGTATAAACAGAGCGAAGCTCTTCTCCTATTTCGTCAGCTTTTGCAATTGCATCATCAATCTGCTTCTGTTCTTCATTAGCTACCCTTGCTTCGAGCCTTGGAAACAAATGACCACAAAAGGAACATCGCGCAAGCACGGATGGCAAACCCACATCGGCACTGCTTTTGCCATCTGTATAATGTGTTCCGCTGGCAGATACGGTATATGAAATAATTTCATATGTTTCGTGCAGGCCATTACAGGACGGACAGCGGACATATACAGTGTTAAAATCCATATTATGGTTTTTGTGGCAGATTGTAAAAGTAATCAAAATATGAGGCAAGCACAAACAAATCAATTAAAAGTCGAAACTGATAAATTTTTTTCCATTACAAACAGAAAAATACGGCTTATTGAGGAATTTATTAATACACTGCATTTCAAAAACTTAAAAGTCGTTGCCGCTAAGATTAAACCTTTGCAGCCAATCATTGTCGTACAGTCTATGCGGCTTCCACGATCGCAGAATTGAATCGCTGCATATTTGCAACATCAAACAATAGGACGCCATTTGAACATTAAACGAAGAGACAGATGAAAGATCTTACAAATAAAAACAGTTTTGCACTCAAAAATGCCATTGGTTATTTTGAGCAAAATGGCCTTAACCGGCAAAATGCACGCCTGCTTGCTGCCTTATTCCTGGAATATCCTGATGGCCTAAGCGCAGCCGGTTTAAAGGAATACTTAGCTGATATGGAAGAAAACAATCCCGAACATTCGCTCAGCGAACTGGCTGCACAGGGATATTTGGTAAAAACCAGGCTCGAAAACAACAGTACTGTCTGGAAAATAAACCCCGATTTTATTGTTGGCCAATTAAAACGGCAATTGCATTCCATATCAGGGTTTCGATCTGTTTTGCGCGAAGTTATCATTCTGAGCAAATCCGAAACGGATGCATACGAACAATTACACGAGTTCACCGCAGCTTATATAAATCAGGTTAATAATCTGATTCACAACTGGTACGAAGAACAAAAATAACATGGATACCTGTCATCCTGTTTTTAGCTCATCTGGTGTTTGTAAAGGCTGGCCCTCCCAGGGTCGGCCTTTTTCAAAAAAAAATTCAAATCCTTTTTAATCAAATAGCTACATTTGCACAAACCATGACAACACTATTATATATAGGTATTGTACAGGCTATTTTTACGGGCACTATCATTCTTTTGCAAAAAAAAGTACCCCTGAGCAATAAAATTCTTGCAGCTTGGCTTTATACGGTAGCCTTCAGTTTTGTTTATTCGGTTATCCGCCTGGACTTCAGCCATCTTATCACACCAACATTTCGGGGCATGGAGGTGGAATTTACTTTTGGGCCACTGCTCTATTTATACACCCGCAGCCTGATCAATGAAAATCCAAAAGTTAAAGCCACAGATTTTCTCCACTTTATCCCTTTTATTGGCTTTAAGATACTATTTTCAATTTATGAGGGCAATCCTTCCAGTTTTTTGGACTTTTATGCTGATGACGGTTTGCTGTGGTTAAGAATGACTTACGGCATTACCTTTTTATGTTCGGTTACTTTTTATCCGGTCCTTGTTTTTTACCTGTTAAAAAAACACCGCAAAAACATCCAAAACCATTACAGTTTTAATAATGCAAATATTACGTTGCATTGGATAAGGGTATTAACCTGGGGATTTCTTGTAGGATCTGTTTTAACAATAATATCATTTCAAGTTTCAAATTCCCATAATGACCGGATAATCAATCCGGAAGTTTTTATGGTTTCCTTTTATATTTTATTGGCCTATGCTGTTAGTTTTTATGGCTTTAAACAACCGGATATTTTTCTATACCACAAAGTCCGCCTAAAGGATAATCAAATAAAGCCCCAACAGGAAATCCAGCCGGCAAAGATTATTAAAGAAGAAACTCAACCGCAGTCAAAATACCAGCGTTCCGGATTAAAGGAAGAAAATGCCGACAAATACCTGAAGCAAATTATTGCGTATATGGAAAACGAACAGGCTTACCTCAATGGCGACCTTACCATCCAGGATATTTCGGACAAGCTCAACATCCCACGCCATCATATTACCCAGGTACTCAACGAACAAATCGGAAAAAATTTCTATCATTTCGTTAATGAATACCGTATAGAAGAGGTAAAAAAGCGCCTGCTTTCCGACGAATACAAACGTCTTACCTTGCTTGCCATTGCTTATGATTGTGGATTCAACAGCAAATCGGCATTTAATATGGTTTTTAAGCAATCCACCGGACTTACGCCTACTGCATGGAAAAAACAACAGCTAAAAAACAAGGCATAATTCCTCTTAATTTGTATATTTGTTTTGAACCGCTTTCAAAATGCAAATAAACCAAATGGAAGTTCCTCAGATTTTAATTGTTGATGACATTCCGAAAAACCTTCAGGTTTTGGGCAATGTTTTGGCTGGCAAAGGCTATAAAATTGCTTTTGCCCGCAGCGGTGAAGAAGCCTTGCGCATATTGGAAAACAGCTCATTTGACCTGATCCTATTGGATATCATGATGCCGGGCATCGATGGTTTTGAAACCTGCCGACAAATAAGAAAAATCCCCAAACAACAGGATATACCCATTATTTTCCTTAGTGCACGTATTGAACAGGAAAGCATTGTGGAAGGCTTCCATAGTGGCGGACAGGATTATATTACCAAGCCTTTCCAGCAGGAAGAATTGCTGGCCCGTGTTTCCACGCATTTGGACCTTCGCTTTAAAAGCCTGGAAATCATGAATCTCAATCAACACCTAGAACAAAAAGTTGATGAACGAACCCACCAGCTCAATCAAGCCTACAAAAAACTGGAACGTTTGGATGAAGCCAAAAATAATTTTCTTGCCTTGGTAAGCCATGAGCTGCGCACTCCGCTGAATGCCCTGAACGGCTTTTCGGAGATGCTCTCTTCTACCACGCTCAACGAAGAACAGGAAGAATATCTGGACTATATGCGTAAATCATCCAATCGCCTGATGCGTTTTGCCGATGCCGCTATATTGATATCACAGCTCGAAAGCCAATCGTATCAAATAAGCCGTGAAGCGCACAATATACGCGATGCTGTAGAAGAAGCCATCATCCGGCTTAGGGCAGAATTCCCTGATTGCCAGCCTATTATAAAGCAGGAAATGCAAGTATTGGGATCGGCCGATGATGAACTTATCCTCAAAGCACTGATGCATGTAATCCGAAATGCCTGTCAGCACAATACAGCCGAAAGACCCATTGAGATTCATATCTCAAGACAGGAAAACATGGGAAAAATTTCCATACGCGACTTTGGAGAAGGTTTTTCTGATGAGGTAATGAATGTATTATTCAAGAAGTTTTCAGGCGACAAGATGATGCATCATTCGGAAGGGCTTGGTTTGGGACTGGCAACGGTTCGGCTGATTATACAGGCACACGAAGGTGATATCCGTGTTTTCAATCATGATATTGGCGGAGGAGTAGTGGAAATCCTGCTGCCACTGGCTCAATAAAAATCTACAAATCCTTAAACATCCTTAAGATCAAGCGCTCCGGTATGGCAATCATTCGATAAACAGAATGATAAATCGTTTGACCGTTTTGGCTGCAATGAGCCTGAGCCAGATAGGATCGGTTTTTCTTTTCGCGTATATAAGAAATGGCATAATCAATCTGACCGGAATCAATGGAAACACCCTTTTCAGGTAAGTGAATGTCCAAAGTTTGATAAAAGGGCGCAGAACGTGCCGGATTTACACTTGTATCAATCAGGGTATTAATTTCTGCTTCGGTTTCGGTATAAGGATCCCCAATGCTCATGTTTAAAGCCTTACTGGCATAAGCCACGGCAAACAGAAAATCATTCACAGCTTTGTCTGCCTCGCCGGTAAGGTGGTGAAACTTATCCAACTGCTTTTCTTCAATTCTCAATTTCTGGATGCGGCCACCTGAAGAAATTTCATGTTCTTTGGCATAGATGGAAGCCACCGAATGCTCATCGCGGATTGATAAACAATCTTCTCCATTCAAAGCAAGCAGACGAATTCCATCTTCAAACATCTCATAGCCAATACGTACGGCATCACCCCTACTGATCATCGAGCCAAACAGCACATGAATATGTCGGATTTTAGAAACATGCGCTGCAGCAAGTTTTGCAGCAATAGCAAAAATAAACATCCCGGGCACAACCACCTGCTTGCCCATTGGGCTCATAAAATCCGGATTATGAATATGATTATCGTCAAGGGTTATCCGGCAAAAGTCCTGAATGGATTTATCTGTGAAATTTACACTCTTAAGCATGCTCAATTTATTGGATTCCGTAGGCAAATATACTCTTAAATATTCTTACGCAATCAAAATATGCACGCTCAGACCAAAAAAGGCAGGTCATTGAAAACCCACCTTCATATAAGAATTAAAACCATAAACATTTTGATACCGGCAAATATTAACCGGTTATATCGTCAGGTCAAAACCGTTTATTTCACAACAAAATCCGCCTTAAGGCAATCCCTTGAATTGCCGCCTACATAAACAACAAATTCTCCGGCCTCCAGAGTTGGCTCATAATCACTGTTATAAAAAGCAAGCTCTTTGGATGTAATTTCAAATTCGATTGTTTTCAACTCTCCGGCTTTCAGGAAAACTTTGCGGAATGCTTTTAGCTTTTTGACCGGTTGGGCAATACTGGCATGCACATCCCTGATATAGAGCTGCACAACTTCCTCACCATCTCGTTCACCAATATTTTTGACATCAACCTTTAGCCTGACTGATGCATCAGGATTCATCTCTTTGGAATTCAGCTGCAAGTTAGCATATTCAAAATCCGTATAACTAAGTCCAAAACCGAAGGGATAGAGCGGGTCATTTGATTCATCGGTATAGTGCGACCAGAAGACTGTATTATATTTATTTTCAGATCTTCCAGTACTCAAATGGTCATAATGTATCGGACACTGACCGGTACTTCTCGGGAAGGACATCGTCAGTTTTCCTGAGGGATTATAATCTCCAAAAAGAACATCGGCAACCGCATGGCCTGCCATAGACCCGGGATGCCAGACTTCAAGGATTGCCATGGCTTTTTCGTCGATCTCGGGAATTGCCACGGGCCTTCCGCTCATCAGAAGCACGACAATATTTTTATTCACCTGATGCACAGCGCGGAACAAATCCATTTGCAAACCTTTAAGGCCGATATCCGCCTGGCTTCTGCCTTCTGCTGTCTGGAAACAGTTTTCGCCCAAAACCATGACTACAACATTGCTTTTTTTGGCCAGGGCGACAGCCTCATCCATTCCGCTAAAATCGGAATCATTAAATTCCAGTTCAGTTTGAAAAGCCGGATCATTCGTAACATATTCCGGTCCTTTGGCAAAGCTCAGTTTATTTGAATTGCCCATGGCAGCCTGCATTCCTTCCAACACAGAAACCGCTGAATTTTTAATGGCCTTTGCCCTCCAGCTTCCCAGCGGACTGTCCTTATCGCTTGCCAAAGCACCGATCAGCGCAATTTTCGGATCATTTTTGCTTAATGGCAAAATTTGATTTTCATTTTTCAAAAGGACAAATGACCGACGGGCTACTTTGCGTGCGGCTTCCAGGTTTTCCTGACTGAGCAGTTCATTTTGTTCCCTCAGGCTGTCACAATATTTATACGGGTCATCGAAAAGTCCCAGCTCAAATTTCACTTTCAGAATACGGCGCACGGCATCATCCAGAATATCTTCGCTTACAGCTCCCGATTTAACCAATTCAGCGAGATAAGGCGCATAGCAATTGCCTTCCATATCCATATCGGAACCTGCTTTTATAGCTTTTTCAGCTGCATCGCGATGATCGGCAGCATAGCCATGATCAATCATTTCCGAAATTGACGCCCAATCTGAAACCACAAAACCTTCGAATCCCCATTTTCCTTTCAGGATATCGCGCAAAAGAAACGAGCTTCCTGTTGCAGGAACTCCGTTTATGGTATTGAAAGAATTCATAAAAGTTGCTGCACCGGCATCGCTGCATGCCTTAAAAGAAGGCAGAACATGATTAAAAAGGGTGTTCGTTCCAATATCTACACTATTGTAATCGCGTCCTGCATTGGCAAAACCATAAGCAGCATAATGTTTGGCACAGGCGGCCATAGTTTCTTTATTCGCCAGATTATCACCCTGAAAACCATGTACATATGCAGCACCCATTTGTGATGCAAGATACGGATCTTCTCCGGCACCTTCCATTACACGTCCCCAGCGCGCATCGTGCGAAACATCCACCATTGGGGCAAAAGTCCAGTTAATTCCGGCGGCAGTAGATTCACGTGCTGCAACAACCGAAGAAAGCGCTGCCAGTTCGGGCTCCCAGCTGGCCGCAATTGCCAGTGGAACCGGAAACATCGTCTGGTATCCATGAATGACATCATATCCAAAAATCATCGGAATTTTCAGACGGCTGTTTTCCATCACCATTTTTTGGGCTGCGCGGGTAGCATTGGCTCCGGTAACATTGAGCATAGAGCCTACTCTTCCGGCTTTGATTTCTTCCAGCTGATGCTGCATATCATTTCCGGCAGGTGGCGGCCCGGTCATCTCCCAGCGGCTGGTAAGCTGAACCGTTTGCCCCACTTTCTCCTCCAGGGTCATCTTTGACAATAACTCTTCTACCCTTTGATCTGTTTGGTCACTTTCTTTCACATTCACTTGCTGACAAGATTGTAAGATGCTACCAGCCAACAAAATGATGGCGGCAGTCATTACCAAAAACAATTTTTTCATAACAACAGCTTATAAATATACTTCAACTTTATGCTCTGTCCCTTTTTCAAACAAGGGAAGGATGTTTCCTTTAATCACTTTTCCGTCCACTTCAATCCGACCAAAAACATCCCCCTTGTTATGAATAATAATATGGTAAATAATACCACGAAACTGCCTTTTCACCTTCACGATATCGTACTCCTCCGGCAATTTCGGGTCAATCCTAAGTCCGTCGTATTCGTGCCGTATCCCCAGCAAATACTGGCTCACCGCATGAAAATTCCAGGCAGCAGTACCTGTCAGCCATGAATTTTTCGCTTCTCCCGGTTTTGCAGCATCTTTTCCTGCGATCATTTGCGCATAAACATAAGGTTCTGTTTTATGCAAATCGCTGATTTCCTCGTTATAAGCCGGGGCAATACGTTTATAATAATCAAAAGCACGTTCTTTGTTTCCGCTCATTGCCTCAGCGATTATGACCCACGGGTTATTATGGCAAAATATCCCTGCATTTTCTTTATAACCAGGCGGATAGGTAGTAATTTCGCCCATATTTATCTGATATTTTGTAAAAGCAGGATTCACCAGAACAATACCATAAGGGCAGGCCAGATGCTTTTCTACTGAATTGAGCGCTTTCTGAGCCTTTCCATCTTCCGCACCGACACCGGCCATAATACAAAATCCCTGAGGTTCAATAAAAATCCGGCCTTCATCATTTTCCTTGCTTCCGATTTTGTTTCCATAAAAATCGTAGGCGCGCAAAAACCATTCACCGTCCCAGCCATGATCCAGAATTGCCCGTTCCATTTTCCGGACTTCATTACTGATGTAAGCTGCTTCTTCTGTTTTCCCTCTTCGCTCACATATTCCGGAATATTCTCTTCCTGCCATCACAAACATTGCTGCAATGAAAACAGATTCCGCTTTTGAATTTTCGGTGGTATTGGATGTCGTTTGAAAAGCTTCATCAGGCTGAGTAGAAAAACAATTCAGGTTCAGGCAGTCGTTCCAATCGGCACGGCCAATCAACGGCAAAGCATGTGGCCCAAGATTATTGATTGTGAATTGCATGGATCGGCGCAAATGTTCAAACAAACTTTTGCTCAGGCTTTCATCATTATTGAAGGGGACATTTTCATCCAATACAGACCAATCGCCGGTCTCTTTCAAATACTCTGCTACACCTAAAACCAACCACAGCGGATCATCGTTAAAATCGCCACCGATTTCATGATTTCCTTTTTTTGTTAATGGCTGGTACTGATGGTAGGCACTTCCGTCTTCCAGTTGTGTAGCGGCAATATCCAGTATCCTTTGGCGCGCCCTTTCGGGAATGTTGTGCACCACGCCCAGGAGGTCCTGATTGGAATCACGGAAACCCATCCCGCGCCCGATTCCGGATTCGAAATAAGACGCACTGCGTGAAAAGTGATATGTAACCATGCACTGGTACTGATTCCAGATGTTGACCATACGGTTGAGCTTGTCGTCCTTGCTTTCAATCTGGAAATAAGATAGTTTTTCAAGCCAGTACGCACGCAATGCATCAAAAGCCTTTTCTACAGCCTTTTCGCTATTATATTTGCTTATAATATCCAAAGCCGGCTTTTTATTGATCACATTATCAGTTATAAACTTCTCATTATCATTATTTTCAGCATAGCCCAGGCAAAAAACCAGAGAGCGCTCCTCTCCTGCAGCCAGTTCAATTTCAAGATAATGTGATGCTATGGGCGACCAGCCATGCGCTATGGAATCCGAAGCACAACCTGCCTCCACTTGTTGTGGGTTTTCAAAACCATTGTACATTCCGATAAAGCTGTCGCGATCGGTATCAAAACCACTGATATCCTGATTTACAGAATAAAAAGCAAAATGATTGCGTCGTTCACGATATTCGGTTTTATGGTAAATCACATTATTTTCTACCTCAACTTCTCCTGTACTGAAATTTCGCTGGAAATTGGTCATATCGTCCAATGAATTCCACAGGCACCATTCCACAAACGAAAAAAGCTTAATTTTTCGGGTTTTGCGCGCATTATTTTTAAGCTTAATCACCTGTATTTCAACATTATCTTCTAAAGGAACAAAATACAGCAGATTAGCAGAAATATTTTTATAAGATGACAAGAAGCGTGTATATCCCAAACCATGGCGGCATTCGTACGAATCGAGCGTGGTTTTTACCGGTTTCCATGAGGGTGACCAGCAATCGTCACCATCTTTTATATAAAAATACTTCCCGCCGCTGTCTAAAGGAACATTATTGTAGCGATACCGCGTCAGCCTCCGCAGGCGCGCATCTTTATAGAAGCTGTAGCCACCGGCTGTATTGGATATTATGGAAAAAAAGTCTTTATTTCCCAAATAATTAATCCAGGGATAAGGGGTTTTGGGTTCCCGGATTACATACTCCATCCTTTCATCGTCAAAACAACCAAATTTCATGTATCTTTCCGTTTTATCTTGATATAAATAATTGAATTCTAAGCTTTGCGAACACGTTCCAGTTCTGTTTCTATCTTGTTCATCATTGAGGTACTCAATGGATATATCATCATTATCAGCACAGCAATAATGATAAAAATTCCCGGGATCCAGCTCATCAGCATTTTGATTCCCGGCAATGAAGCGGCTACTGTTGATTCATCCATACCATCGTAACCATAATTACTGAGCACAAAACCGATTATGGCACCGGCAACTCCGCCACCAAATTTCATGGCAAATGTTCCTGCACTGTAGATCAAGCCTGTAGCCCTTCTTCCTGTTTTATATTCTGAATAATCGGATGAATCGGCAAGCATGGCAAAGAAAAGGACAGGCAGTATTCCTGCACCAAACTCAGCGGCTATACCCAAAACAAAAACCAATGTAACATCCTGTGGCCCGGCTAAATAAATAAATCCTGTAAGTACACCCGACATCAGCATGGAATAGATAAAGAGCTTTTTCTTTCCGATTTTTCGTGCGAGCGGACCGGTAAGCAAAGCCGCAAGCATTGAAATCAGGAGCAAGCCCACCATATAAGCTGCTGCCAGGCTTTCATTATCCATAAACCTTTTGAAATACAATACTGTAATCCCCTGCTTTATAGAATTAAATGTGACAAAAAAGAAGCCGATTGCCAACAAAATCAGCCAGGGTTTATTTTTAATCAGATCGCTGAAATCAGATTTTAAATTTGAATTTGAATCTTTTGGTGCAGGCACCCGTTCGCGTGTAGTTGAAAAAGTGATCAGCAAAAAAATCACGAGCAAAGCCGCAAAGAAGTACATGGAGTTTCGGTATCCCAGGTTTTCGTTTCCCTGTCCCATAAATGCCACCAAATAAATCAAACCGCCCTGCACCAAGATACCTCCCAGATATGCACCGGCGAAACGGAATGAAGAAAGGCTTGTACGCTCCTGATGATCAGTAGTCATCACACCCATCAAAGCCGAATAAGGAACATTATTGGCGGTGTATGCCAGAGTGAGCAAAATATAAGTTGAATAAGCCCAAATCAGTTTGCCTGTTGGCCCCAGATCGGGCGTTGTGAACGTTAAAGCCATTAAAACGCCAAAAGGCACTGCAGTCCATAAAAGCCAGGGGCGGAATTTCCCGTATTTACTACGGGTACGGTCAGCAATCATTCCCATGGCAATATCTGTAATGCCATCAGAAAGCCGTGTGATCAGCAAAAGCAAACCGGCAGCAGCAGCTGAAATACCAAAAACATCAGTATAAAAAATCAACAAAAAAGTAGTGAGTGAGCGCCAGGCAATATTTGCCGCTGTATCCCCTAAGGCATATCCTATTTTTTCTTTTAGTTTAATCTTCATCAGCTAATTTTTTCACCGTCTGCCCGGCAATTCTAATCTAATTTCTTTTGCATATCTTATCCGGCCATCAAACGAGCATTACCTGTTTCATGGTTCGGGTTCGGTTAAATACATCTTTGCTAAAGATAAAAACCTGAGCCGGCTTGTGCGCTACCCCCTTCTGCTTCTCGTCTAAGGGAATTACATATTTCATCTGCATCACTTTTTTCCTGAAATTCCTTCGGTCCATCTCCACCCCAAGAATACACTCAAAAGCTTTTTGCAATTGTGAAATAGTAAATTTCTCCGGAAGCAATTCAAAAATAATGGGTTCAACACGCACTTTTGCCAGAAGGCTTTGTTTTGCTTTTTCGATGATATGCGCATGGTCGAAGGCCAATGGGGGCAAATCATCGATGGGAAACCACCGGGCGGTATCATGCTCGGCTGTAGGGTTTACAGCCCTGCTATCGACCAAAGAAAAATAGCCAACGGTAAATACGCGCTCCGCGATACCCAGTCCCAGACTTTCAATCCAAATACGGTCTTTTGGGCTATTGATCCGATCCACTTCACCAAAAGTGTGAAACTGCTCCAAATAGATATCCTTTATACCGGTTTTGTTCTGAAGGGTCGTAATTGCAGCCTGCTCCAGGTCTTCACCTTCATGAATATGATAACCGGTTATTGTATAGTCATCAATAATTAACTCACCGGTATCAGGGTCTTTGAGCTTTCTTTCCTCAAGCAACACATTGAGCCTTTCAAAATCGAAGCCAAAAACAACGCAATCAACTGACATATTGGGAATTAAAGCCATAATACAGATATTAATATTTGTATGTGTCATTATTACACTATGCAAATATACACAAATTTTGAAATCACCAAAGATTAAATCGTATATTTTTTCATCTGAAAACCCCCTGAAAAACTGCTATATATAATGTGTACTTCACAAAAAGTGAAAAAATTTAAGGTTTTTTTAATTTTTTTTAGGAAAAAATTGCATGGAACAAAAAAAAGACTACTTTTGTAAGTGTAATTTCTACACTTAGAAATCACAGACACAGTTTTAGGTTATAACACATAGAATTTTTTTTTAAAAACCACCTATCAATCTATTAATAAATAAAACTTTAAAGCATGAAAAAGAGTTTTTACCCTTTAGAAAAAACCAAGCTCTCCAGGAAAGGTCTTTATGCACTATGCATATTGTTCCTGATTAGTGTATCCGGTACACTATTTGCCCAGGAACAGCACAGCTACAAAGGCACAGTGCGCGATGCCAGTGGCGAAACCATTCCTGGTGTTAATGTTATTGAACAAGGTACAACCAACGGAACCATCACTGACATTGACGGAAATTTCCTTCTTACGCTTCCAAAGCAAACAGCCACGTTAAGCTTTTCATTTGTTGGTTATAAAACCATCAGCATGGAAGTTGCAGCCGGCAACGACATTCAGGTTACACTACAACCTACATCAACAGAGCTCGACGCACTGATGGTTGTAGGTTATGGCGTTAAAAAGAAATCTGATATAACGGGTGCCATAGGCCAGGTTGAGGGAGAACAAATGGAATCACTCCCAATTTCCAACGCAACACAAGCACTGCAGGGACGCGTTGCAGGTGTTAATGTACTGGCAAACTCAGGCGCTCCCGGAGCCGGCATGAATGTCCGTATCCGCGGCCTGAGCACTAACGGTAACGGCAACCCACTCTACATTGTTGATGGAATGCGCACTACAGACATCAACAACATTGCCCCCGGCGATATTGCCTCTATCGAAGTATTGAAAGATGCCGCTTCTGCCGCAATTTACGGTGCCGAAGCAGCCAATGGCGTAATCCTTATTTCAACTAAAAAAGGAGGCAAAACCGTAAAAGGCTCCGGAGCACTGATCACTTATGATTTTCAGTATGGCTTCCAAAGCCCCGACAAACTCCCCACAATGATGGGCGCCAACGACTGGGCTAAATATATTAATGAACAGGATCTTGGCTATGACATCCCTTCATCGTCCATCTCTACAAACTGGCTCGACGAAGTTACCAGCACAGCCCCAATGCAGAAGCATTATTTATCTTTCAGCGGCGGTAACGAACAGAGCACATATCTTACTTCCATTTCATATTTCAACCAGGACGGTATCGTCGGGAAGGAAACTTCTAATTTTGAAAGAATTACTGCACGCTTTAATGGCGAACATCAAG
Organism: Bacteroidales bacterium; assembly: GCA_963662905.2. Classification (GTDB taxonomy): domain Bacteria; phylum Bacteroidota; class Bacteroidia; order Bacteroidales; family WRLA01. The sequence continues at coordinate 696,623 of CAXXFD010000002.1, forward strand.
TTAAAAGCTGGCTCAAAATAGGAACAAACGCATCCTTTACACACTCCGAACAACAAGGATTTAAAGAAGATGACGTTTATGGTGGCATCATCAACGATGCGCTCCTTTTTGACCCAAGCACGCCCGTTACTTATACAGGCGCACTGCCTGATTTTGTTCAGGACGCTGTTAACCAAGACCTTCCTTTGGTCGTTAACCAGGATGGCGAATATTACGGAATTTCAAAATGGGTAGGTGGCGAAATCGTAAACCCGGCAGCAGCTCTGGCAATCGAAAAAGGAAAAAACAAAACAAACCGCTTCCAGGGAACAATGTACGGAACAATTAGCCCAATCGAAAACCTGAATATTACAACACGTTTTGGAATTGACTATAACACCAACGACTACAACACCTGGTTCCCTACTTATTATTTTAATAGCGAAAGAAGCAATACCAACCCAAGTAAGCGTATCAACAAATGGCAGAATATGACCTGGCTTTGGGAAAACTTTGCAGACTATAGCATCACTCTGGGCGACCAACATAATTTTAAGTTTATGGTGGGTACTTCAGCACAAAGAATTTCCGAAAACTGGCTCAACTCATGGACCAGCGGCATGTTCCTCGAAGATGAAAATTTCAACCAGCATGGCGATATTGAAATCGACGGTAAAGTAGCCGGTAACCGCAGCGAAAAAACACTGAATTCCTATTTTGGTCGTATCAGCTATAATTTTGACAGCAAATACCTCATCGATTTTACAATGCGCCGCGATGGAACCTCACTGCTCAGCGAAGACAACCGCTGGGGCATATTCCCTTCTGTTTCTGCGGGATGGATTATGAGCAATGAAGATTTCCTTGCCGACAACAGCACTATCAGCTTTGCAAAACTGCGCGCCAGCTGGGGTAAAAACGGTAGCCTTTCCAACCTTACTGTTGACCAGTTCCGCTCGCTCATTACAACTTCGGGTATTATTTATCCACGCCCGGACGGCGGATTCTACACCGGCGCTGAACCCGAACTCCTGGCTAACCCTGAATTGAAATGGGAAACATCACGTCAGATCGACTTCGGTATTGACCTCCGTTTCTTCAACGATCGCTTTGGTTTATCAATGGATTATTTCAACAAGAAAACTATTGACCTGCTGACCATTTCCTCACCACCTCTTTCTGTAGGAAACTACGCTCCATTTGCCAATGCCGGCGATGTTGTGAACAAAGGTTTCGAATTCGATATCAATATGCGTAATTACGAAAACCCACTCACTTATGATATCACACTGAACCTTGCAACACTCAGCAATGAAGTAACTTATCTTAATCCATTACTGAAATTCCAGCCCGGTACAGACATCGGAACAGGATGGCATAGTGCCACTGCTATGGAAGAAGGTCAGCCTGTATGGTATTTCAGAGGATATGAAACCAACGGCATTTTCCAAAACCAAGCCGAAATCGACTCTTACAAAACCGAAAACCAAGGTCTTGCAGGATACGACCCAAAACCGGGCGACCCAATCGTTGTTGACGTAAACGGTGACGGCCTGATTAACGAAGATGATATGACCAATATCGGTGACCCGCACCCGGACATCATCCTCGGACTGAACCTGAATTTCACTTTCAAGAATTTTGATTTCAACACTTTCGTACAAGGTAGCTTTGGCAGCGATATCATCTTAGGATTCAACAGGATTGACCGTGCCACTTCCAACCGTCCGCAATTCTTTTTCGATGACCGCTGGACTGGTGATGGCAGCACAAACACCTGGTTCCGCGCCAACAGCACCGATCCTTATGCATATACCAGCGACCTGATGGTTTTCAGTGGTGACTATGTACGCTTCAAGCAAATCCAGCTTGGATATACATTGCCCGAGAAACTCATCAAAAAGATGAAACTCAAAAAACTGCGCTGTTACATTTCTCTCGACGACTTCATCACTATTACTGATTATCCGGGAATGGATGTTGAAGCAGGCAGCAGTAATTACAACAGCCAGGGTATCGACCGCGGCGTTTACCCAACAGCCAAGAAAGTTTTACTTGGTCTCCAGTTAAGTTTATAATTATTAATTGAAAATCAATATAGAAATGAAATATAAAGCTTTAAAATATTTTGCAGTATTCGGCATCCTGCTTATCCTGTCGTCTTGTTCAAAAGATTTCCTGGATACCGATCCGATTGGAAAAATGCCGGTTGACAACTATTACAGCACAGATGATGAAGCCTTTCATGGATTAATCGCTGTTTACGACATCCTTCAGTGGACTTATGCAAGTGCAGAATGGAACAGTACATTTATGCTCAAAACCCTTCCATCCGACGAAAGCGGTACAGGTGGCGCCGATGCCGGTGACCAACCAAAATACCAGGAACTGAACAACTTTACTTATTCGGCAGGCAACCAGGCCATTACAGGCGTATTCCGCTTAAATTATTTTGGAATTTACCGTTGCAATATGATTATTAATAATGTAGAACCCGTTACTGATGTGCGCAAGCAAATTATTGCAGAAGCCAAAGCGCTCAGGGCATTCTTCTATTTTGAACTCGTTAGCCAGTGGGCCAATGTACCATTGAACCTCGAAGAACTTGCACCAAGTGAATACCAACAGGCTCCTGCTACACCGGCTCAAATTTATGCTCAAATCGAGAAAGACCTTTCCGAAGCAATTGCTGTACTTCCATCAAAAAGCGAATACGATGGCAGCATGGTTTTCCGCTTCTCAAAAGGCAGCGCGCAGTTCCTCTTAGGTAAAGCTTATCTCTATCAAAAGAAATGGACAGATGCAAGCCAGATGTTCGACCAGTTAATGAACAGCGCCCAGTACAGCCTTACTAATGATTTTGCCACACTTTTCAAAGCAGAACAGGAATTTGGTACAGAATCCATTTTTGAAATAAGCTGGACTAACTCTCAAAATTACGACTGGGGCACCTTTACATGGAACCGTTACGTTGAAAGCAACGTACAGTGGCAGCTTTGCGGCCCACGTTCTATTACTGCAGGCGATTTTGATGGCGGCACTTCCGGAATGATTGCAGGCTGGGGATTCCTCCCACCACGCGCTGAGCTTTATACTGCATTTGAAGAAATGGGCGATACTTACAGAAAAGCAGCCACAATCTGGAATGTAGAAGATTTCGCTGCTATGGACGGATTTTTCAATACAGATGCTTACCAAAGCGAAGGCATGCTGAAAGTTAAATACGGGACTTTCTCTTCTGAATCAAGCACAGAACCAGGAGCCGTTACCGAATTGAACTACGGTACAAACTTCCGCCTGATGCGCTATGCTGATGCCGTTTTAATGAATGCTGAAGCACAATATCGCGCCGGAGACGAAAGCAAGGCCCTGCAATTGCTGAATATGCTCAGGGAAAACAGGCAGTTAGAAGCTGTTTCAGCTTCCGGTTCCGCCCTTTTTGATGCTATTGTTGCCGAACGCCGCCTCGAACTTGCTTTCGAAGGTGTACGCTTCCTCGACCTTGTCCGCTGGGACATGGCTGCTGATGTTTTGGGTGAATTTGGATTCGTGAAAGGAAAACACGAACTGTTCCCAATCCCTGAAGACGAAATGAACAACAACCAGTATATGGTACAAAACCCTGGTTATTAATGATACTATGTGTTAAAACAATGTGTTTTAAACGGTTGGTTGAGTAATGTGAAGAGCGGCGTGGTGGCCGCTCTTTTTTTTTAACAAACATCTTCCGAATAGCAAAAAAAATTATATTTATTCCTTAAGATCCATTTTCAGGATTTTTTGTGTATTTTTACACTTGATTACCGGGGTTTAAAGCAATTGTTAAAAGAAATGTCGTTAGAGCAGTTTAACCAATATATACGGGAAGCTCAGGAATTGGTGGACAAAGCCAAGCGGAATGAAAATCCAGACCGCGAATTATTGGATTTTGCAAAAAAAATTGCAGGACTAAAAAACCACAGCCCCATTCCGTCGCAAAAAAACACAAATACAGCTCATCCCGAAACCAGCCGGCAAGACGAACAGCTCTTTATCGAGAACCTGATCAGCAATTTATCGCAGGGATTAATTGTTGTTGACACAAATTTAAATATCCGGATTTGGAACAAACATATGGAAAAACTGGCCGAAAAGCCCGCAGAACTGGTTATTGGCCAACCTATACAGGATGTATTACACGGTTATAAAACCATGCAGTTAAAACCTGCAATCCAAAAGGCATTAAAAGGAGAACTCCTGGAAATCGATTCGATCACATATTTTGACAGAAGGATTGACGATCACCGCTACATCAAGCTTGTTTTATCACCTTACCGCGACTCAAGCGGCAAAATACAAGGGCTGATTGCATTGGTTTCCGACATCAGCAATCACATCGAATATCAAAACGAACTTAAAGAGCGGCACGAAACCCTCGAAATCCTAAATGAAGAGCTAAGACAGGCAAATGAATATTTCCTGACAGCCAATAAAGAATGCGGTGCAGCCAAACAAAAGGCCGAAGAAAGTGAACGGCTGAAAACCGCCTTTCTGGCAAATATGAGCCATGAAATCCGCACGCCCATGAACAGCATCATCGGCTTTAGCCAGTTGCTTTTGGATGATCACATGCCGCGTATTGAGCAGATGGAATATCTCAAAATAATGAACCGCAACAGCGTCCAATTGCTCAATCTGATCAACGACATTATTGACCTCTCAAAAATGGAAGGCGGAGAACTGAAAATCAAACGCGATGTCATGGACCTCACCGCATTACTTACAGATCTGTACCAGCTTTTTAAGTCCAATGCAGACCGGAAAGGAATTGAGCTGCGCCTGAACCATAAACTTAACGAAAACCAACGCATAATTTCTGATATTCAGCGCGTACGACAAATCATGACGAACCTCATCGCCAATGCAATTAAATTTACTGACAAAGGCTATGTTGAGATGAGTTGCCGGGTTGAGGGCGACCATTTCATCTTTAAAGTCAAGGATACGGGAAGCGGCATCTCGAAAGACAAACAAGATTTGATATTCAGGCGGTTTATACAGGAAAGCGACCGAAATAACGACGGGCACAGCAGAGGCGGCAGCGGTCTGGGCCTGGCAATCTCCAAAAACCTGGCCGAATTGCTTGGTGGGGAAATCATATTAATATCCGAAAAAGGAAGAGGATCGGAATTTTCAGTAACATTGCCATTTACACCCGAAAACCGTTTCGATACACAAAGCGAATTGAAACAACCTGATTTGAATATCCTTAGCGGGATCAAGGGGAAAATCCTCGTTGCCGAAGACATTGAAAGCAACTATCTCTATATTCATGGATTATTGCAAAAACTACCCCTCGAACTTATCCATGCAAAAAACGGAAAAGAAGCTGTGGATTTGGTGGAACTTATCCCCGATATAAAGCTTGTTTTAATGGATATTAAAATGCCCATAATGGATGGTTATGAAGCAACAAGGCAGATCAAAAAACTAAAACCCAATATGCCGGTAATTGCACAAACAGCCTTCGCAATGCCTGAAGATCGCGACAGAGCCTTTGAGGCAGGCTGCGATGGGTACCTGCCCAAACCTATAAAATCTGCGGATTTAACTGCTTTCCTGAAAGCATTCCTGCTGAATCAATAATTTTTAGCGAATAACAATATCCTGAAGAAAATCTTTCCCGATTTCTTTGTTGACCGATTGAAGCAAACGTGATTTCGCAAAAAGAAGTTCACTTTTTAGCGCAGCATAATTAATAGTAACAAACAACTTTCTTTTATGGACATAAAGATCGCTTGTTTGCTTTGCAATAGATTCGCCAACCACCAAACTCCAGGCAGCAAGCGCTTTGCGTTCATCCAGCTTATCCGCAAAACCGTATGCATCAATCAACTTGAGCAGCACGCTGCTTAATGGCTCTTCATTTGTATTTCGTACTGCCATATTTTTGCCGTTTAAATTACAAAGATGCCTATTTTAAAAGAAACACAAACATTACACCCGACAAAAATTTCAACAAATCAATGCCTTTTGCATCCTGCCACATTTTTTTCGATAAAAACCAAAATTCCCTTTGAGGTTTTAATAATTTTTCTACCTTTGCATCCGCTTTAGCAAGGCGGGGTAGCTCAGTTGGTTAGAGCGTCGGATTCATAACCCGGAGGTCACGAGTTCAATTCTCGTCCCCGCTACAACAAAGGCTTTCGAGAAATCGATGGCCTTTTTTTGTTTATGGAAAATCAATACAGCACGATAACCGGCTCCTTAATTTCTCAAACTTTTTTGTTGGCTATTTCGCCATCGCTCAAAATCTATACCTTAAGTCTGGAAAAAATCATATTTTACGCATTTATACGCATCCATGATGAATCAGAAATGCTTAAAATTGCATCATGTTCACACAAATAGGGTTAATCATATCGGTCGTCCTGCAATTCGCAGCATTCATTATCAGCCTAAGCCTGATACCCAAAACCAGGTTTAATATTGCATGGATCAGTATTTCTATCGGACTAATGCTGATGGCATTCCGCCGTTTGTTGGATTTATTTTTAATATTTGAAGGAATCAGCTCGATATACCATTCCGCTTTTTCCAGCTGGCTGGCTATAATTATCAGTATCAGTATGCTTATCGCAGTTTTCTATATCCGCAGGATTCTTATACGCCTGAATCAGTTGAACAAATTACAGCTAGACAATGAAGCACGGCTTCTATCAGCCATAATAACCACCGAAGAAAAAGAGAAAAAACATTTTGCCAAGGAACTGCACGACGGGTTGGGACCTATCCTGTCGAGCATCAAGCTATCACTAAGCGCATTGGAAACCAATAATTTAAATACTAGAAACAGCCAAATACTACAAAAAACCGAAAATGCCATAGACAATGCAATTGCAGCCACAAAGGAAATATCGAACCACTTAACACCTAAAATCCTTGAACGCTACGGACTTGAAAGGGCCATTAAAAAATTTGCTTCAGACAGCATCACCGACCCAAATTTTCGATTTCACGCTTATGCCGATTTAAAAGAAGAAAAAGGCTTCAGCGACATAAAATTGATCCTTTACAGGATTTTCTGCGAACTGCTCAATAACACGCTCAAGCATGCAGATGCACAACAGGCATCGCTCAGCCTATTTAACTTCCCTGATCATATCGTTATGATATACGAAGATGACGGCATTGGTTTCGACACCAAATCAAAAGAAACCAGCGGCATGGGATTGACCAATATTGCATCGCGGGTGCGCGCACTTAACGGTAAGTTTTCACTGAGCAGCAAGAGCGGCAAAGGAATGTACATCCGAATAGAACTGCCCAATGAGTAAGAGAATCAACATCTTGCTGGCCGACGACCACCAGCTTTTCAGGGAAGGCATGGTTTTCCTCTTACAAAACTGTGATTTTGCCGGAGATATCCGCGAAGCTAGAAACGGCAGGGAAGTCCTGAATGAATTAAAAAAATTTCAGCCACACATTATATTAATGGACATCGAAATGCCCGAAATGAACGGAATTGACGCCAGCAGGGAATGCAGCCGTTTATATCCCGACATCAACATCATCGCATTATCGATGTATGCCAATGAAGAATTCTATTCAGATATGATTGATGCCGGGGCCAAAGGTTTCCTTTTAAAAAACTCCCGCTTTGAAGATGTGCGCAGGGCAATCGTGGAGGTTGATCAGGGAAATAATTATTTCTCTCCGGAAATTTTGCATTCGATAATCTCGCATCTGAATCAAAAAAGCCGGTCGCCCATTAACAGCTCGCTCAGCCAAAGGGAGATTGAAGTCCTTTTTAATATTTGCAAAGGCTTGTCCAGCCAGGAAATTGGCGAAAGCCTCTTCATCAGCAAGCGCACAGTTGAAAAACACCGCGAAAATATCATGCTCAAAACCGAATGCAAAAACACAGCTCAATTAGTAGTTTACGCTATTAAAAACCGCTATTTCGAAATATAAAACCCGAAAAATACGCATTTCCACGCACTACTATTGCGTATTAGCACCCTGAAACGACTTTGCACTTCGCAGTAATTTTGAAGAAGAAACTTCAAAATTAAAATCATGCTAATTCCATTTCTAATTCCATTTGTCATTGGGATGTTCCTCGCCATAAATATGGGCGGCAGCGGAACTGCGCCCGCATTTTCTGCAGCCTACGGAGCAGGGATCATCAAAAAAAGCCTAATTCCGGGCTTGTTTGGCGTTGCTGTATTTGCCGGAGCCATTATAGGCGGCAAAGAAACCGCGAAAACCATTGGCAAAGGACTGCTCGACCCACAACTGATGAGCTTCAGCATTGTCTCCATTATTTTATTTTCTGTCGCGATATCACTTCTTATTGCCAACATTTTCGGAATACCGCAATCCACAAGTCAATCGACAGTGCTTGCAGTAGTTGCCCCTGCTGTTTACTTTCATTCGCTTGACACCGAAAAATTGTTTACAGAAATCCTCCCAACCTGGTTTGTTATGCCACTGATTTCTTTTGCCTTATCATTCCTCATCGGGAAATACATCTACAAACCCATACGCCGCAAAGGCTACACTATTTCAAAAAAAATCAACGACAGCTATTTACTGCGCGGGCTCATACTGATCATGTCACTTTATGTTGCATTCTCTATTGGCGCCAATAATGTAGCCAATGCAACAGGACCTATTTCAAGCATGGCATTTAACGAATTAGGAATGTCAACCGATAATTATGTACATGTCTTAATTTTGGCAACACTGATCATTGCACCCTGCTTTGGTATTGGAAGCTCATTTTTTGGAGATAAAATCGTAAGAAACACTGGAAAGGAAATAGTGCTCTTTGGCCGAATTGAAGCGGTGATCATAGCTTTTATATCAGCCTCGCTCCTATTGGCCGCCTCCCTGGTCAAAGGAATCCCTACCTCATTGGTACAATTAAATGTGGCAGCAATAATCGGTATTGGCTCTGCCAAACTGGGCTGCAAAAACATTTTCAAAAAAACAGAAGTAAACCGCTTTTTCCTGATGTGGATTATTGCCCCGGTAATAGCTTTTGGCCTGGCACTGCTGCTTACCTATACATTTGATTTATATAACCTTTTGGATTTCTAGTCAATGAAAAAAGCCATTTTTTTATTAGCAGGCTTAATGATATCCGGCCTCACTTTCGGACAGGAACAAGAATGGAAAGCCGGCATTGAAATACGCGTCCGGCCCCTGCTCGATGCCGGTTACAGAACGCCACAAAGCAAGAGCGACCCCATATTGTTTTACACCAGCCAGCGAAGCCGGATTAAGCTCGAATACCACGACAGTTGTTTTTCGTCACAAATCGCTTTTCAGGATGTCCGTATTTGGGGCGATGACAATATTTTCAATACCAGAGGCACTTACGGGAACTCCTCATCAACAAGCCTTTACAAAGCATGGATCAAAGTAAAAACAAGTACTGACTTCAGTTTAAAAATTGGGAGGCAGGCCTTTTCCTACGACGACCAACGAATACTTTCGAGCCGCAACTGGAACGATTATCAGCTATGCTATGATGCTGCTTTAATGGAATATAACAACAACAAAACTTCATTACAACTCGCTGCAAGCTGGAATGCAGATAACAACAAAACAATGAGCTATCCGGAGGATAAAATACGTTTAATGAGCTTTTTAAGGACGCAATACAAAACCGAAAGCATAAAAGCCTCGGCAATTTATCTCTTGAGTGGTCAATGTCTGAACGATAGCATGCCGGAATTAAAACTCCTTCAAACTTTTGGAATAAACCTAAATCATACTTCTATGCGGTCATTATTACGGCTATCATTCTACTACCAAAGCAATATGAATCAATTGCAAGGCAAGACCCGTGCATTTTGTCTATCTTTCTCCTTTGAACAAAAAACAAATTCCGGAAAACTCTGTGCCGCAGCCGGATTTGATTTCCTTTCGGGAAATGATGCAGAAAGCAATACAAATGGGCTGTTCAATTTGCTGTATGGCAAAAGGCACGGATATTATGGCTCGATGGATTATTTCAACGAAATTCCACAGCAGGGCTTAACCGATCTGATGATAAAATTCAGCTACAAACCCACAAAAACAATCCAGACAAAGCTTGAGCTCCATAAATTTCTGTCATCAAGAAAAGTTGAATCATATGGCAATGACTACGGAAGCGAAACTGATTTTGCGATAGAATTTACAGTAAGCCCAGCATTTAATATAAGTGGTGGTTATTCATTTTATTTATGCAGCGACCTGCTTAAAAAAATGAAAGGTGTATCGGATAAAAAGGTTCGCTTTCCACAGTTTGCATGGATTTCGATGCAATTCTGCCCATGGGTATCGTTTTAGCGCCCTAAACAAACTCAGCAGAAAAACATCTGCATGTATTGCAAAAAACAAACAGTTCCAAAACAAAAAACCCGCAAAAAGCGGGTTTTCAAATAGTTGCGGAGAGAGGGGGATTCGAACCCCCGGTACGGTTACCCGTACGTCAGTTTAGCAAACTGGTGGTTTCAGCCACTCACCCACCTCTCCATTATTGTTAGAACTTTATCCAATCGTTTAATTGGGCTGCAAAAATAATGATTCCATTCAAACCTGCCAAATATTTTTTAAAAAATTATTCGCTTTTTTGATAAGGGAAACTAATACTGACCGTAGCTCCCTTATAATCATTATCAATCAATAATTCGCCATTATGCGCATCAATAACAAGTTTTGTGAGCAGCATGCCCAAGCCAGGCCCCATTGCCAGGTTATCTTTCTTTTGGTTATGGACAAACTCGTTGATCTGTTTCAATTTTCTCATGCTAAATCCGGAACCAAAATCTTTCACCTTTATAAAAAGCCGTCCATCCTCCACAAATACAATAAAATTAATTGTTTTGGTACGTGGTGAGGCAGCAACTGCATTATTAACAATTTTAGTCAAAGCAGCAACCAAAAGCTCTTCATCGCCAATAAATTCTATTTTTTTTGGATTAATTCGCTTATTGATAAAGACCTTTTTTTCATTGCGGATAGCCTGCGACTCATAAAGTGAACGGTTAATCAGATCATCAATGGGAAACTTTTTCAAAGCAGGGGTACGCTCACCGGAACGCAATTCGGTTATCAGAATTGCCGAATCGACGAGGCGCTTAAGGCGGGCAACAGACATCTGCAGATACGCAACGGCTGTTTTTTGGTCTTCATTGGTTAAAGTTTCCTCAACGATATCAGCAAACCCAATAACACCGCCAAGGGGTTTTTTGAGTTCTCTTGTCACTAAATCAATAAAATCAGATTTTGCTATTTCCAATTGCTCCGTCTGATGTCCAAGCTCATTGAGTACTTTCTGGCTCATGCGGCCTTTGTCAATATTTTTTGCATGATTCAACTTAAGCTCCTCATTTTCAATGCGCAACAAACGAAGCCTATGAATCCAGAATATCTGCGCCTGAACTCGGGCAAGAAGTTCCTGACGGTTAAAAGGTTTAGTGATATAATCATTTCCTCCAGCCTCTAAACCTTTTAAAACAGTCTCTTTATCAATTTTGGCGGTAAGAAACACAACTGGCACATTTTTGTGCGTTTCGTTTGATCGAATACGCCTGCAAACCTCAATGCCATCAATGTCGGGAAGCATCACATCGAGCAATACCATATCAATTTTATCAGTCAGAATCGTCAATGTTTCTTCACCACTGGAAGCAAAACTGATTCTGTAGCCTTCATCCCGAAGCAAAGCACCTAGAACCTGCAGGTTTTTCTCCAGGTCATCAACAATAAGTATATGATAATCAGATTTATTAATCATCATCTTCTGTAATTTTACCCATTTGGTCGGGAAATTGCTGCAATAACTGCTTAATTTGCCCTACATCAAAACTGTCAGCAGCCTTAATCAGGCAGCTGCCAAAAACAAACAGCTTTTTTTTACCTGACACCTCAGCATGACGACAAATTTTTTGCCCAAAAAGGATTATTTCTTCTATGTCGTTGTTTCTCTTTATCTTATCCCACTCAAGCATCCACTTTTCGTAGGGTAAGGATGTAAAAATACGGTTTTTTTGTTTTGAAAGAACATCTATTGAACTTTCTTTTTGCAGATATTCTTTATTAACCTTATTTTCAACAGAATAAATATTTTTTTTGAGATGCAGTTTTTTATACCTATCCCTATCCTTCTCATGTTTGAAAGCAACATGCGGCATTGCTATTGTAAATACACTGCCCACCCCTTCTTTACTTCTAAGGGAAATCGTTCCATTCATCGCTTCAACAATTTGTTTTGTTATTGCCAGCCCAAGACCGGCGCCCCTGCGTGACGACACACTTTTTTCCGACAATTGTTCAAACGCCTCAAAAATCCGTGCGTGATCGCAATCAGGTATTCCAGGGCCCGTGTCGCGCACTTCAAATATCAGGTCGGCACGCTTCATGTCTTCATTTAGCCGTTCCAATGTCAAAACAACTTCTACTTCCCCCGTATCAGTATATTTAATGGCATTATCAATTAAATTGGTCAATACTTGCCTGATTCTGACTTCGTCCAGAAAAAACATTTTGTTACGACAAAAAGCATCGGTTTGAAAAATCAGGTGAATTGATTTCTTCATTTCCGGCAAAACTTCAAAAGCTGCCTGAAGTTCGAGCATCATGGAAATGGCATTAAAATTACCATCTTTGTTAATTACTATTTTCCCGGAATCAAGGGCAGATTTTTCAAAAAGGTTATTTATGAGATCCGCTAAAACCGTACTGCTTTGATGAAGCGATGTCAAGTATTTGTCCAAACCCGGCTGGCGGATACGTCTTTCGAGGATATTTACATAGCCCATCAAGGAGTTTAAAGGGGTGCGCAATTCATGCGACATATTTGCAAGGAACTGCGACTTGGCTTTGCTTGCCAATTGGGCATCATCACGCGCCTGGCGCAGCTCGTGAAACAGCTGATGCGCTTTGGTTATATCGCGTACAACAGCCAGTACACGTTCATCGTCAATGGCCATAAACCTGATTTCATAAGCTTTTTTTTGATCTTTGACACTCATTTCATATTCATGCGAATGGACCTTTTTATCAGTTAATGCATTTTTAATCAATTCCAAAAAAAAGCTGTTAATTTCTTTATTGAAAAACTTTGATATTTTTTCTCCGATAAAGGAATCCGGAGGCAGCAGGAGGTGCTCTTCGGCACTGCATCGAACATCGAGATAGGTTCCGTTTCTATCCAAAATAAAAATTAAATCAGGAAGTGTATTAACAATAGCATCATTTATGGCCTCACTAGCCGACAAAGCTTCTTCGTAGCGTTTGCGCATCAAAGCCCCGGCCAGCTGATCCGAAGCCTGCCGGAACAAACGAAACCAGTCTTCATTAAACTCAGGTTGCGGGCTTAAAAAATCAAAACCTGTAAAACCAATTAAATCGGAACCGGAAAAAACCGGCAATACCAAAAGCGAACTTATACCCTGCATCTGGAGATAATTGCGTTCCTGCTCCGCATCATCGCCTAACCTGGAGACATCCGGTATAAATATCTTTTTGTCGCGTCGCAGCGCATCCATCCACCAGCCAAAACTATCAATTTCCAGAATTTGCAATAACGCCTTGGCTGACTTGACGTCACGGGCACACCATTCATAAGTATTGCTCATATATCTGTTTTCCTTGTCGAACTCAAATATATATGCCCTGTCGGCACGGAAAAACATTCCCATTTCATCAATAACCTTCTGAATTCCATACTGAAGCCTTGAAGCAGGATGCCTTATCAGTTCTTTGGAAAGCGAATTACTGAACTTACGGAACTCTTCCTTCCAGATTTCATCAGAACGCTTTATATCCCCCCGCTTTTCGAAATGAATAATTCCAATTATGAATTCTGTTTTTTCAATTGAAACCAATCCCTTTTCCAATTTGATAATACCCGAAAAACCCTGAGGGAACTCCACCGGAAATACAATCTGCACATTCCTTTTAAATTTGTTAATGAGTCCTTGATCTTCATCGCCCAAAAACCTCAGGAAATTATGATGCAAACACTCATGGTTTTGCGAACATTGCTCCAGCATCTCCTCAATAAATTTATAAAACAGGAGATTAACGCATAATCTTTCCTTTCCTATTTCTGCCAAATAGGCTTTTGCAGGCAATTGTTCCAAAAACTTTCCAATATGTGAATCCGGCGCACATAAATGTATTTTATTTTTCATTGGCAATGATTCGTGCTACTGATACCAAAACTACAAAAAAGAACCAATGCTTTCGATCAGGGCACAATAGGCCCTTAAAAAAAATGTGGATGCAGATCATTTCCTAAGATGAATTTTCCGGAAACATTAAAAAAGCCACCCCTTAAGGAGTGGCTCACCATCTTTTTCAGACGCTTTACCTATGAAATGCGATCTGAATTACGTACGGCTTTAGCGTATTCATAGGGGGTCATTCCTGTGAAACGCTTAAAGCTGTTGTAGAAGGCCATACGGTTGTTAAAACCAGCCTGACGAGCAACCTCTTCGATCAGGATTTTCTTGTCGCGGTTTGCTTCAAGTACGCGCTTAGCTTCCTTGATGCGATACTTGTTGATGAAAGTAGAAAAATTCATCTTCAGGTTTTCATTGATTACCTGGGATAAATAAGCCTTATTGGTGTTGAACTGCTGCGCAAGATCCTTGATTGTTAAATTTGGATCTAAAAAAGGCTTCTCTCCAACAACATACTCAATAAGGTTAATAGTGAGGCTGAGCTTTTGCTTGTCTGACAAGTTGGAATTACGATACTTGTCATCAAATGAATCTAATAACATTGCTTCTAGGTTTTAATTTGTACTAAAAATGGTCATATCGTCTATCAATGCAAATATCCACAAACTTTTTCATTCCACAAAATTTATTTACAATAAAATTGAAAAGAAACAACAAAATTTCCAGGCTTCCTTTACCATTATGTAATAATCTCAATAATTTTTAGACATATATTGTCCAATAAAATTAATTTCCATAACAAATTGCACGCAAAATTAAAATTTTAGGCACCATAGAAACCGGCAAAACAGCCTACAAATATAGCCTGAAACTTTCCCTGATAATAAGCACTTTCTTTATTAAATTCGCTACAAGAAAAAACCGAACTTCGTAAGATGAAAATCATCATTGACAAATACATCCCATATATCTCCGGCGTTTTTGAAGAACATGCAGAAACCCAATACCTTGGCCCAAATGAATTCAACAACATTACTGTGAAGGAAGCCGATGCACTAATAATCAGGACAAGGACAAAAGCAGGCAAACCTCTTTTATACAACACCGGGGTAAAATTCATCGCCACAGCAACAATTGGAACCGACCACATCGACAAAGCATTCTGCGCCGAAAATGAAATAGAATGGAAAAATGCTGCCGGCTGTAATTCAAACTCTGTTAATCAATACGTTACAAGTATTATGCTTGAGTGGTTGATTAAAAATAAACTTGGACTAAAATCTGCAACCGCAGGAATTATTGGCGTAGGCAATGTTGGTAAAAAACTAGAACACAATCTCAACACACTGAATGTAAACACTTTAACAAACGACCCATTCAGAAGGGATAATGAATCAAACTTTCGGCACACAACAAAAAACGAAATATTCAAGTGCTGTGACATTATCAGCTTACATGTTCCCCTTTCACAAAGCGGTTCTTATCCCAGCTATCACTTACTTCAAAAAGAACATCTGGAGATGCTCAAAGGACGGCCTGTGCTGCTGGTCAACAGCTCGAGAGGCGAAGTGATCTCAAACGAACTCCTGCATTGGGCGCTTAACGATAACCCCCAGCTCTCCTTAGCCCTCGACGTTTGGGAAAACGAGCCCCGCATTATGCAGGAACTGGCAAAAAAATGCTATTTCATCAGCCCACATATTGCAGGCTATTCGGCCGATGGCAAAGCCAAAGGCACAGAAATGTCGGTGCAGGCTGTGGCGCGCCATTTTAACCTTCCTCTCTTAAACTGGAGAGCATCCAATATTCCCTCCCACCCCAAAAGGCTTCTTTTGATCCCAAATCACAAACTTAGCTTCATGGAATCACTACAATTTGCATTTCGGCATACCTACAATATTTGGCATGATGATAAAACGTTGCGCAACGATTTTAATTCTTTTGAAAGCCAAAGATCATCCTATCCGCTGCGCAGGGAGTTTCAACATTTCTGCTTTGAGTTAACAAAAAAAGACAAAACCCTGACACAAACACTTGTAAAACTGGGTTTTAAGCCTGTTAATAATTGATTTGGACATATAATGGGGCATTTCAAAAACTTATCTATTTTTGCAAAAAATTTTAAGGTCTCTGAATAATGAAGAAATCAATTGCCCAAAGGGCAGCAGACAATATCCGGGTACTGACAGCAGCAATGGTCGAAAAAGCAAAATCAGGTCATCCGGGTGGAGCAATGGGAGGAGCCGACTTCACACAAATATTATATTCTGAATTTCTCAGCTATGATCCTGACATGCCGGATTGGTTTCGCAGGGATCGTTTTTTCCTGGATCCGGGACATATGTCGCCCATGCTTTATGCGCAACTTGCCCTTACGGGAAATTATACAATGGAAGATCTGAAGAATTTCCGCCAATGGAAAAGCTGCACTCCCGGACATCCTGAGCTCGACATAAAACACGGCATTGAAAACACAAGCGGCCCGCTGGGTCAGGGTCATACTATGGCTGTTGGTGCAGCCATTGCCGCAAAGTTCTTTAAAGAGCGTTTTGGCGACTGGTGTACACATTATATATATACCTTCATTTCCGATGGTGGAATCCAGGAAGAAATCAGCCAGGGTGCAGGCCGTATTGCCGGCTATCTCAGGCTCGATAACCTGATCATGTTTTATGACAGCAATGACGTGCAGCTATCAACCATGACGAATGAGGTTTCGGTTGAAGATACTGCTAAAAAATATGAAGCCTGGGGCTGGCACGTTATCACGATTAACGGAAACGATGAAAACGAAATCCGCAATGCACTAAAAGAAGCGCGTGATTTTATCGGGAAACCTTGCTTAATCATTGGAAAAACAATTATGGGCCTTGGTTCCCGCAATTCAGAAAATGAAAAAATGGAAGGTTTGTGCTCCACTCACGGCCAACCTCTTTCCAATGCCGGCGTTGATATTGACGCCACCATTAAAAATCTGGGGGGCGATCCCGGGAACCCATTCCGCATTTATGATGATGTAGCTGATTACTATAAGGAAATCCGCCTGAATAAAAAGGCTGAAGCCAAAGAAAAGCAGGACATAGCCCATGCCTGGCTGGACAAAAACCCGGAAGCAGCCAAAGAATTCCTGGCATTCGTAAAAGGCGAAATGCGCCATTTGGATTTTGAAAATATTGAGCTTAAAGGCAATTCTGCCACACGTGCAGCATCCGCAAGCATTCTGGCTTACCTGTCCGAACACTTACAAAACATGATCGTTTCCTCTGCCGATCTTTCCAATTCCGACAAAACAGATGGTTTTCTGAAGCACACCAAGCCCATGAAAGCAGAAGACTTCAGTGGAAGGTTCCTTCATGCCGGAGTTTCGGAGCTTACAATGGCTGCCGTAATGAACGGTATTGCCCTTCATGGGGGCTTACGCGCTGCCTGCGGGACATTCTTCGTATTCAGCGATTATATGAAACCGGCCTTGCGCCTTTCCGCTTTACAGGAACTACCGGTGATTTATGTTTGGTCGCATGATGCATTCCGTGTTGGCGAAGATGGTCCAACACACCAGCCGGTAGAACATCTGGCACAAATCCGCCTCATGGAAAAAGTTTATAACCACAGCGGCAAACGTTCGCTCATGGTTCTGCGCCCTGCTGATGCCGAAGAAACACGAATTGCATGGCAAATGGCACTCGAAAACACCAAAACACCATCAGGACTGATTCTTTCGCGGCAAAATATAAGCGATTTGCCGGGAACATCTCAAAAAAGCAGAAAAGAAATTGCAGAGCAAGCCAGAAAAGGCGGATATATTGTAAATGAAGATGAAGGCGAACCCGATATGATTTTTGTGGGCAACGGATCGGAAGTACGCACACTTTATGAAGCTGCCGAATTGCTCAGAGAACGCAAAAAACTTAAAATCAGGATAGTAAGTGTTATGTCGGAAGGCATTTTCCGCGATCAAAGCCCCGAATACCAAAACTTAGTACTCCCGGACAGAAAACCAATTTTTGGATTAACAGCCGGACTGCCCAGTACGCTTTCCAGTTTGGTAGGTGATAAAGGGAAAGCATATGGCCTTTCACATTTTGGTTATTCTGCACCCGCCGGTGTTTTGGATGAAAAATTTGGCTTCACAGCTGAAAATATCTTCACCCATTCATTTGCTTATTTTGAAAACTTTCATGCCCAGTAATCAGGGCACATCCTGCTGCTAAGAGAATAATTTGTATATTGAGCCGGAGAACAGATACGTTCCTCCGGTTTTTTTTGAAACAAAAATTCAGATGAGTAACAAATACCACAAAACGGAACTTAAAGCCGGCAATATGTTGTATCCCTTGCCGGCAGTTATGGTCAGCTGTGGCTCAAAGCCAGAGGATTACAACATTATCACCATCGCATGGACAGGAACCCTTTGCTCCCAGCCGCCCATGCTTTACATTTCCGTAAGGGAGTCAAGACATTCCTACAACATTATCAAACAAGAAGAAGAATTCATCATCAATTTAACGACGCCCAAACTGGCAAAAATTACGGATTGGAACGGCGTAAAATCGGGTCGTGATTTCAGGAAATTTGAAGAATGCGGGCTCACAGCAAGCGAAGCCACAAAAGTTAAATGCCCGATGATTGCTGAATCACCAATTAATATTGAGTGCAAAGTAAAAGACATCATCAAATTAGGCTCACACGATATGTTCCTGGCAGAAGTTGTAGCCGTCCATGCCGACACCCACTTAATTGACCCCAAGAGCGGAGCACTGGACCTGACCCGGGATAGTTTGCTGGTATATGCCCATGGAAATTATTATGAATTAGGCCAATGGATTGGAAAATTTGGTTTTTCAGTGATGAAACCAAAAACAAAAAAACGCCTGGCAAAACAAAAGAAAAACAAATGATAAAAATACGCACAGCCACTGCTGAAGATCTGGAGCAAATAATTGATTTCCAAATGGAAATGGCAATGGAAACAGAAAATCTCCAATTAAATCGTGATACATTGCACAAAGGCATTAGTGCCATTTTTGACGACGCCTACAAAGGCCGGTATTATCTTGCAGAAATGAATGGACAAGTTGCCGGAATGCTTATGACTACTTTTGAATGGAGCGACTGGCGCGCCGCTACGGTACTGTGGATTCAATCCGTTTATGTGCGCAAAGAATTCCGAAAAAAAGGCATTTACAAATCTCTTTACAAGCATATTCAGGATATCGTTCAAAACAACCCAAATTACGGAGGCATAAGACTTTATGTTGACCAAAGCAATATCAATGCAATAAAAGTTTACGAGAAAAGCGGAATGAATGGCGATCATTACCGGCTTTTTGAATGGATGACTTCAAAAGAAGACCAACAGAGAAAACCAAAATAAATTTAATATGGAGAGGAAATTGCGCATCTATGTAGCCGGGCACCGGGGGGCAAAACCAGAACATCTGCAATACAGCGCAAGAGAAAAAATACAACAAGCGCTGAAAAATCAATATTACTGCTTTAGCGATGATGATCCGGATATAATCATTTTCATGACAGGCGGTTCGGAAATGAGCGTTTTGGAAATCATCGAAAAAGCGCCAAAACGATTCCGCTTATTTATAGGTTTTGAGGAAGAAAACGGGTATGCAGCAGCCACGGAAGCTTATGCCAGAGCGCGCATGACGGGAATCCCAGGACAACTTCTCACATTACGAAGGGCACTTGTTGAAAATACCCTCAAAGACTATCGCAATGTCCTTATTGCTCAACAAAAACTTAAAGATGCCAAAATACTGCTTATCGGGAATCCTGCGCCCTGGCTCATTGCATCTATGGTTGACAAAAAGCAGTTACTAAAGAAATTTGACATCCGAATTATTCAGGAAAACTGGCCTGAAACAGATAAACTGAACAGTTTTGATGAGGATGAATCATTTTACCATCATTTCAACAAAGAAGATGCAGAAGACGATTTAAAGAGGACGGCCAGGCTCAGTACATTTGTTCGGCAAATGATCGAAAAACACAAAGCCGAAGCCATTACTACTGAGTGCTTTCCACTGCTCGATTCGCATAAGACCACCTTTTGCCTGGGCAATTCATTCCTCAATGGTCTGCATATTCCGGCAGGTTGCGAAGGCGATCTCACCAGCATCACCGGTATGTTACTTTTATTTAAACTTACCGGAAAAATCCCCTGGATGGCCAACATAAACAATTTCAAAAGGCAAAATGTGATGTTCAGCCATTGTACTGTTCCTTTAAACATGCTCGAAAGCTACCGTATCGACACACATTATGAATCAGGTATAGGAACCGCAGTACGGGGAAAATTCAAAAAATCGGAAGTAACTGTTTTCAGACTTTCGCCCGATCTGGATAAATACTTCCTTGCAAAAGGTGAAATTATGCGTCGCAATGATTTTGACACAGCCTGCCGCACGCAAATATCCATCGAACTCCGCACAGATAAAATCAAAACGCTTCAGGAAGCCCCTTTAGGCAACCATCATCTGATATTGCCCGGCAACCATATCGCAAGCATTGAATTGTTCTGTATAATCCACGGAATAAATCAGGTAGAACAATTAAACAATTACAATAAACTTTAATATCGACGTTTTGTTATAAAGATGATGCAAAGAATTAAATACATACCACTTATTTTCGGCATATTGTTCGGCATATCAGTCTCAGCTCAGTCTCTTGATACTGTTTTTGATCCTATCCCCGACAACAAACCGGATATAAATCTGGAACTGGGAAGTTTTTATATAAACAACGGAGCCTACGGTTCATTATTTGGTACTTATGTCGCGCCCCATATCGGATTGCAAATCAGCGACCGTTTCCGGCTTCAAACCGGAGGCACATTTTCCTGGAGTACTGTAACTGAGCAGGCTGCAGAAGGGCTGCCTAATAGTGCTGCACTTCCTTCCAACATTTATGTCAGCGGATCGTACTTGCTTAATCCTAAAGTAATAATCAGCGGCACAGTTTTTAAAGAATTTAGCCTTTTAAGCAACAATCCGGGCGAAAAAGTCCATCCCAGGGCATTCAGTTACGATCGCGACGGTTTCATTATCGGGGCGTCATACAGGCCATCAGAAAATATGTTGATCGAAGCACGTTTTGGTTACAGCCGGGGCGACAGCCCTTATCCCTATTATCCGCTTTCCCCTATCGACAATCTCAACCCGGCGCTTCGGCTAAGCCCGGATCCTTTCAGTAATTTTCAAACTAACCCATTAGAATAAACCTCATGCTTGCAATTATTTCTCCGGCCAAAAACCTGGATTTCAACAAAAATATCCCCAACGGACTAAAATTTTCAAAAGCCGCATTCACAAATAATGCCAATGATCTGGCAGATTTACTGAAAAAATTCAGCCCCTCTGAACTGCAAAACCTTATGGGCATCTCGCGCAAACTCGCAGATTTGAATTACGAACGTTACCGGCAATGGCAGGAAAAACCTCCTTCAGAACTTACTCGTCCGGCAATACTAGCTTTTAACGGTGAAGTTTATAACGGACTGGATGCTGTTTCGCTCTCGGACGACGATCTTCGTTATGCTCAAAACCACCTGCGCATTCTTTCGGGGCTATACGGCATGCTGCGCCCGCTGGATTTAATCCAGGCATATCGCCTCGAAATGGGAATCAAGCTCAATAACGCTGCCGGCGATAATCTCTATAAATATTGGGGAAGCGGAATTGCTGATAAAATTAAAGAAGATTTGGATAAATCCGGTAGCGACATCCTTGTCAACCTTGCTTCCAATGAATACTTTAAGTCAATTAAACCCTTCATCAAAGACCTAAATGTAATCACGCCTGTTTTTAAAGAAAACAAAAACGGAAACTGGAAAGTTATTACTATTTATGCAAAAAAAGCAAGAGGTTTGATGAGCCGCTTCATCATCCAAAACAAAATCAATAAAGCAGAAGACCTTAAACACTTTGATTTAGAGGGCTATTTTTACAATGACCTGCTCAGCAAAGGCAATGAAATCGTGTTTACGCGATAAACAGGCCGGCCAGGCTTTCGATCCTTCATCTCAAAATACGCACCCATGCAATCCGATTGGGTTTTCCTAATCCAAAAATCCCTATTTTTGCGCAAACCAGAGATTTCACGCATGGAGAAATATTTTGAAAAATTCAGGAAAAACACAATCGGACACGATGTTATTTTTGAAACCCCTTATGGGAAACAAAAGATGATTTATGCCGATTGGGTTGCTTCCGGCAGGTTATACAAACCTATTGAAGAACGTATTAGTTATACATTTGGTCCATTCCTTGGCAATACGCATACCGAAACAAGCGAAACTGGCACTTTGATGACCAATGCTTATCACTACGCACACAAAAAAATCAAGAAACATGTAAATGCAGGTCCTGATGATGTAATTATCACCTCAGGATTTGGCATGACCGGCGTAGTAAACAAGTTTCAGCGAATTCTGGGGTTAAAGATGTGCGGAGAGCTGAGCAAAAAAGGATGCCTAAAAAAATGCGACCGGCCCGTAGTATTTATCAGTCATATGGAACACCATTCCAATCATACGAGTTGGATGGAAACCATTGCGGATGTTGTGATGATCCCTCCCGGCAAAGGCTTAACAATTTCACTGGATAACCTGCGGAAATGCCTGGAAAAATACGAAGACCGCAGTTTAAAGATTGGTGCGTTCACAGCCTGTTCGAATGTAACAGGAATCGAAACACCCTATCATGAGATGGCCAAAATCATGCATGAGGCAGGCGGCCTGTGTTTTATTGATTTTGCAGCATCTGCTCCCTATGTAGATATGGATATGCACCCTGCCGATGATCCAATGAAAAAGCTGGATGCCATTTTGTTTTCGCCACACAAATTCCTGGGTGGCCCGGGCTCAAGTGGTGTATTGGTATTTGATGCCAGCATGTACCACAACCAAACACCAGACCAACCCGGCGGAGGAACTGTTGACTGGACAAACCCCTGGGGCGAATACAAATACATTGATGATATTGAAGCACGTGAAGACGGCGGTACACCCGGTTTCCTTCAGGCAATAAAAACAGCTTTAAGCATAGAGCTCAAAGAACAAATGGGCACTGAAAACATCCGTAAAAGAGAAGAAGTTCTTGTAAAGCGATGTTTTGAAGGTATGAAAAGCATAGACGGCTTGCACATCCTGGCAGATAATATCGACAACAGGTTAGGCATCATGTCATTTTTTATCCAAGGCGCTCATTACAATTTGGTTGTAAAGCTTTTAAATGATAAATTCGGTATTCAGGTACGCGGAGGATGTGCCTGTGCAGGAACTTACGGACATTTTCTACTTGACGTAAGCTATGAAAAATCACATTCCATCACTGAAAAAATCAATTTTGGCGATTTAAGTGAAAAACCCGGCTGGATACGCCTAAGCCTGCACCCCTGTATGACCGATGATGATTTGGAGTTTATTCTGGACGGCATCAAACAAGTTGCTGAAAACCATGAAGAATGGAGCAAAGACTATATTTACAACCGGCACAAAAACGAATATAGGCACAAAAGTGAGCCGGAAGATAAAATGACTCGCATTAAAGACTGGTTTACAATTGATTAATACAGTTTCCCGTAATATCTTTTAAACGAAACCGGGGAATATATGCTTCAATAGGAGCGCATGTATTCCCCGATTTTTTCAAGTAATTCTTTCCGGCGCACTGGTTTTGCTAGAAAACCATCAAAACCGCCGGAGATATAACGATCCTGCTCACCTTCTTGCGCATAAGCTGTTTGAGCAATTATGGGCAAATCCGGCTTTTGCTTTTTTATTTGTTTCAAGGCTTCAATACCATCCTGAAGAGGCATACGGATATCCATTAGCACCAATTGGATATCTTCTTTGCATGCATACTCCACAACTTCTTTTCCATTCCATGCATGAAAAACTTTTACAGGAAGCTCAGACAAAACCTCACGCAAATAAATAAAATTAACTTCCAAATCTTCAGCAATCAAGATATTGAATTGATTAAACTTGTTCATATTTACCCCCCTAAATTTTTGTTTATTATCATTTTGTTGTTTTGCCGGTTCAAACGGTATTTTCAGTTGAAAGACGCTTCCTATACCTGATGTTGGTTTATAAACAAGGTCGCCCCTGAGCAAAACAGCCAACGATTTACTCAGGCTTAATCCCAATCCTGTTCCGCTTACACGCTGATTTATCAGGTTGTCGCCACGGAAAAAACGTTCAAAAATATAATCCCTTTCATAAACCGGTATCCCTAATCCTGTATCATCGATTTCAAATATTACATATGGATTTTCCAGAAAAACCCGGATTGTGATTTTCCCATTCCCTGTATATCTATAGGCATTGGAAATCAAATTGTTCAAAATACGTTTCAGCAATACGGAATCCGAGATAAAATCAGGAAGAGATGGAGAAATATCGGAAACAATTATCAATCCCGGTTTATCTTTTCGCGCACGATAGGAATATTCGCTAAGTAAATCCAACAACAAATCAATGGGGGTAATCCGACTTTTATGCACTTTGGTCTGCCCGCTTTCTATCTTGGATAAATCCACAATACTTGTGACTATATCGAGCAGTTGCGTTCCACTTTGTTTTATAATCCGTGCAAAAGCCGCTGATTTTTCTTTTGACAGATGCTCTTTGCTAAGCACATCGGCGAATCCAATAATACTGTTCAAAGGGGTACGGATTTCATGAGATATATTGGCTAAAAATGCAGACTTCAGCCGATCGGAAACCTCTGCTCTCTGCTTTGCTTCTTTCAGCTCTTCAACATAGCGTTTTTCATTTCGTATATCGATGACGGAACAAAGTATCTGCCCATTTTCATTGTCAGAATCTATCTTACATGCAGAAATTTTTACGTCAATCATTTGCCCATCTTTGGAAGCGATCCTTGTATCCAAAACAATAGGCTGCAGAACATCAAATTGCGAAAACCGAGCAGGCGACAATGCGGGAAAAATATCGGTAAAAATCTTCAGTGAAAGCTCTTCACCCGAAAAACCCAACAATTTTGGGGTTGCTGTATTATATTCGATTAGCCTTGCCGGTAAATTATTTTCTGTGCATGCAAACACCAAAAGCGCATCGCCAATATGATTAAAAAACAGCCGGAATTTTTTTTCATTTTCCTTCAGTTGTATCTCCGCTTTCATTTGTGGGCTTATATCATTTATTACACCCTCCAAATATTGGTTGCCGGAATCATCAAAAACCCTGCGCCCACGCTCCCACACCCAAAGCAATTCATTTTGCGCGTTGTATATCCGGTAAACCATTTCGAAATACCGACCTTCATGCAGCGCCGCCTGTATTTGATCCCAAACCTTATCCCTGTCATCCGTATGGATAAGGGAAGCAAAGGTGCGTGTGCCGTCCAAAAAATCCAAACGTGAAAAACCGGTAATCGTCTCGATGCCTTCATTAAGAATGAGCATAGTCCAGTCTGCATCATTTTTACAACGGTAAACGATGCCCGGAAGGTTTAACAATAAGGTTTTGTAGCTTAAGGCGTAGGCAAGCGATGATTCACTTATTATGTTTGTTGGATCAACACCGGCTGACATGGATTCCAGCTTTTCTTTAAGTTGCTGATTCTCTTGTCTGAGAAAATCAAGTTCCGACCCTACCCTATTCATGTTTCCTAAAAATTTTGATACTGTTGTGCCAGCTAATATACAAAAAATCAAAACAGTAAGCAACAAAATAATTAATTCATTTGGGTATGATGCACAAGATCGGCAAAGATTTGATTGACAATATTCTGCTATGGGCAATTGATACCATACAGCAAAGTCAAGCTGTGCCTGCATGAAGCCCTTTTTAGCAAAAAAAAAGCAAACTGAATTTTAGGGCATTACTGAAAAATAACAAAATGCTTCAAAGCAATCACGGCTATCAGGGCAAACGCATCTTGATCAAGCTATATTTGTCAGGCTGGATATTTGTTGCGTTTGAAAAAAACTTACGTCTTGTGTCAGATTGATATATTACAGTTTTTCTGTTTAAAGCACAAAGCAGCAAATTGCTTCATTTGCGAAAACCAGAGAGGTTATAAGCTTAACAAGAACCCTCAATAGCCTGAAAATGCCGCAAAAAGATAAATAGGCTTAGACCGCAGAGCGGTCAAATATGTATAAAGAGTTACCACAGAACGCCACATACGACCCCGTCCGGGGTCGAACCTTTAATTAACATTTCCTTTTATAGATATGCAATCCCTTTGGGATTGAAGCCGAAATAGATTTAGACAGCTAACAGCTTTATTACCAATGAATTTGAAATGCATAGGAATAGGATTGTCAAAGAATGGCATAATATTTATGATGCGTTTGCCCTGTCACGGCTATAAAGAACCGATTCCGTTTAAAGCGAATTTTGTATTATTGCATCACAATATTTCTCCGATAAAAAACACCTCAACAAACTTGCAAGTTTAGCATGCATGATGTTCCAATTCAAATAACTAAAAATGAAACACAGTCATAAAATAAATGTAATTATATTATCATTAATCGTTTTGGCTTTGGTCATTGAGATTGCACGGGACACCTTCACGAAGGGCGGAGACTTTATTGGATATGTTTTAGTAGGGAACCTGGTTATAAATGGAGAAAACATTTATACGAACCCTGTCATCAACACATGGCCGCCATTCTTCAGCATCGTAAGTGCCCCTATTGCTGTGATGGACAATTTCAATAAAAATCTGGTTCGGTTTTTATGGCTTATTGGCAGCGTTTTGGCCATGTACAACATTACAGGCATTTTCAGCCGTATGAGCATTAATCGCAGAGTAAAAGTACTTCCACTAAGAGCAATAGAAAAAATTTCAAAACACCATATTAACATTTCGCATTGGATTATCTTAATACCCATTTTATTGATATTTAGATATATTCTCGATAATATGGCCAACATTCAAATTAATATCTTCATCCTGCTTTTCATGAGTTATAGCTTGTGGCTTTTTTCAAGAGGAAAAGATCTGGCTGCAGCATTAATACTTGCATTTTCTATTTCAATCAAAATATATCCAATTTTCCTGCTTCTGTATTTTGCAGCTAAACGGGAATACAAAATTGCGATCTATACGGGTGTTTTTACCATCCTTTTCGGTATCATACCGTTTTTAGTATTTGGTTATGAACAAACACTTGATTATTATGCGTTTTGGTACAATCAAAATGTGGTTCCTTTTGCAAGTGCCGGCCACAAAAACCAGTCCTATTTTTCCATGATGCGCAGCCTTTTGACCAAAGATATGATTTTGCTCAACAATGCGTCGCAAAAAGAAATATCCATAGGGATAGCGAATTTGAGCATCGAACAGGTAAAACTGGTTTCCTATGCACTTTTGGCATCTGCGGCATCGGTGGTCATCTATTTATTTCGCGATAAACTCATTAAAAAAGACAGTTTAAAGTCGTTTTTGGAATATGCATTTATTTTGACAATAATACCCGTTCTATCGCCATTATCCTGGAAGGCATATTTTATCTTTTTATTTCCGGCATTTTTCCTGAACTACCTTTTTATCTATCAGTTTAAAAATTCATTAAAAGCCCCTTTAAACCGTTTTCTCCGGATCATTTTTTTCAGTTCGGTTTTACTCACGGTTTTTTCATCAGAAATGTTTGTCGGGGCATATTTTTCTGATATCCTTGAGGCATTTTCATGCATTACTATTGGCAGCATGCTACTTGCCCTTAATGTTTTGCTATTCTACCTGCACTACGAAAAGTTCGATAAGAAGCTAAATACCGAAAGAACGGAACAAAATGTTTGATCTGAAAAACGGCATCAGATATACGACAAAGCAAACCGACCTCAAAGTATTTGATTTCCTTATCAGCCGGTTCAACAAATTTTCAATTATTTTTGCTGCATTATAAATCCTTATCAAACATCCGATGAAATACATAGAATACACTCTGAAACTTGATGAAAATACAGACTCCCGGCAGGAAATTATCAGCGCGATTCTCGGCGAGAGTGGCTTTGAAAGTTTTTTGGAAGACCAGGACTTTTTCAAGGCATATATTCAGGAGCCGCTTCACGATGCAGAGCAGACGAAAGAGCTGCTTGAAACGCTGGCTTTCATTCAGGACTTTAGTTATCAACTAATTGAGGATCAAAATTGGAACAAAAACTGGGAAGAGAACTATGAGCCCGTCGAAATCAGCGAAGATTGTATTGTGCGCGCTCCATTTCATAAAAAAGCTGAAGGCATAAAATACGATCTGTTAATTGAACCACGCATGTCGTTTGGCACTGCTCATCATGAAACTACATTTTTAATGCTCCGCCAGATTTTAAATGAAAACTGGAGCGGGAAAAATATTTTGGATATGGGCTGTGGGACAGCTGTATTGGGAATCCTGGCCATGAAAATGGGAGCATCTTCATTGCATGCCGTTGACAATGACGAATGGGCCTACAACAACAGCCTGGATAACATGAAGGCAAATGATATTGCAAATCAGGAAGCAAAGCTTGGCGGAGCAGAATGCCTGCCAAAAACAGAAAGTTTTGATGCTGTTTTTGCAAACATCAACCGGAATATACTGCTTGCCGACATGAAACATTACGCGGCCTGCATGAAAAAGGATGCCTTCATACTTTTCTCCGGTTTTTATACGCAGGATAAGCAAGCCATCGAAGATGAAGCAAAAAAACACCAACTTGTTTTCAGCAAGAAAGAAAGCAAAAACAACTGGGTCATGATGCGTTTCACAAAATCATGATAAAAGCTTATATTTGTACTTCAAACCTACTGAATGCAAAAAACAAATAATAAGCAAGCCATTAAAATCATTTGCTTATTTTCCCTTTCAGTAAAAAAACTTAAGAAAATGCGGCAACTGGTTTTCATTACTATAATTATATCAATAATTGGCATTCCAATAAGCCTTTCAGCGCAAAGCGGAAAAAATATCACAGAATTTTCGGAGCACACTTTATTATTTATCGAAGAGCTGGAATCCGTTTTAAAATCTCATCCGGAAAACGCTTATCGTGCCGATGAAAAGTACAATCCGAATAAATTGATAAGAGCTTTTAAAGCCGACTGGAACTCGGGCAAATACACAGATGAAAACCGCAAAATAGTCTATGAAACCGCTAATCAGATACTTCAATCGGGAATGGAAATATATCCGGCCTTGCCCGATTATTTATATAGCCTGATGGCCATTACCAATTCATCCCAATCCATACACAGCTACCAGCAATGGAGCGACGCGATTAAGAAATACATCAACCAAAAAGAAGCACGCAAATTAAGTTTTCTGCTGAATTATACTGAAAGGCTACTGAATGACAGCATATTGGCCGAATATAAAAATCTGGATTGGAAAATCAGTAACCAGCGTTTTGAGTTCAATACCGACTCAGTCTTCATCGTGCAATTCAAAGATAAAATAAATTTGACTGCAGTAGAAAATGAAAACAAAATGACCATTAACAAGACCACGGGCACATATTATCCGCTACTTTATGAATGGAAAGGGGAAAAAGGCAGCATTGACTGGACTTTGTATAAAATTGACCCGGAAATCCTGAATGTAAAGCTCCGTGACTATTTTATCGACACCAGAAAAAGCAGGTTTGATGCGGATTCGTGCATGCTCACCGATATGCGTACATTCCCCGACCAAACCATATTAGGTTCATTCAGTTGTGGCACAATGGATAAAAACCTCCAAAGCAATATATATCCCGCCTTTAACTCTTATTCTACAGATTTGGTTATAAACGATTTACACGAAACAGGCTTTGAATATAGCGGAGGCTACGCACTTAAAACCGATAAAATTAAAGGTTTTGGCCCTGCGGACAAAAAAGCAAAATTGAACTATAATGCAGGAAACGACATTAACCTTAAACTCTTTTCAGAAGCTTTTAACCTTGATAAAGCGGCCTTTCATGCAAAAAGTGCCATATTTACGATAACCAAAGGTCAGGATTCCATTTTTCATCCCGGCCTTTTGGTAAACTACACCGGGCGCAATAATATCCTGGATTTAGTGAGCACCAACGAAACCCTGTCATTAAGTCCGATCTTCGATTCCTATCATAAAATTGACATCTACGCACAGGCTTTGCAATGGAACCTGAAAGATTCGCTCATCCTGATCCGCTACCGCGAAGGCGTGCTCAAAAAGGCTCCGGCAACTTTTGAATCCAATAACTTTTTCAAGCTTGAAAACTTTATTGCGCCACAACGCCACGACCCTATCAACCCACTTGTTTATACCTATGATTATTGTGAATATTACGACACAAACCGTTTTCTCGTCCCCCAACTGGCACATTTTGTGCGCTACCAGCCCAACCTCATCCGTAATGCAATGATCGACCTTACATTGAAAGGCTTTGCTACCATTGACCTGGAAACAGATATTGTGACCATAAAAGATAAATTGATCAACTACAACAAAGCCAACAACAAAGAAATTGATTACGATAACCTTGTAATACTTTCCGGCGAATCAAAACTTAATGGCCAGCTCAACTTGTACAACCTTGATCTTGATATCTTCCAAATCTCGCCACCTACAACTGAAGACAAAGATATTGAGTTACCTCCAATTTCATTAAGCGATTCTCAGCAAGTTTATATTCTCCCAGCATACAATACAATTAAAATGCTCAAAAACAGGGACTTTATTTATTCCGGTTACACAACAGCGGGTATGTTTGACATGCAACTGGAACAGCCTGCTTATTTTTCTTATGATACTTTTAATATCCGAATGCCAAAAATTGAGGCAATTCGCTTTATGGTTTTTATGCAGAATGAATATGGTTCCTGGGATATATATCCGGTTCGCTCTGTGCTGGAAAACATCATTGGCAACCTAAAGGTGGATCAAAGCGATAACAAAGCCGGTTTAAAGAGAACAGAATTGAAATACCCGATCCTGGAAACCGACACCAATTTCTCATCCGTATTTTATCATCAAGCCTATGTTCCGGGAGTTTACCCCAGGGAGCGCTTCCGTTTTGCTCTTTATCCCGACACCCTTTACGATCTCGATGAGTTTAACACCGACAGTATTGAATTTAAAGGCAGGCTGCTCAGTGGTGGGATTTTTCCTGATATCGAGCGTCCGTTAAGAACCAGAAAAGACCTCTCATTAGGCTTTGTGCATCCAAGCCCGCCCAATGGTTTTCCAACATACGGAGGCAAAGGAAAATTTACCGGCATTGCCGATCTTAGCCTGAACGGACTACGTGGCGATGGCGAACTCAGGTTCCTCGGTTCGGTTTCACGATCCGACCCCAATAGTATATGGGACGATACCGATTTCATTTTCCTGCCCGACTCAATGATCGGCGTGGCCGAAGATTTCTTCCTGGAACCCACTGTAGCAGGAACAGAGTATCCCATGGCAAAAGGGAAAAATGTATCGCAAAAATGGTTTCACCTCGATGACGAAATGGTAATCAGCGACTTAGGAACACCTATGAATGTGTACAACGACTCCACCTTTTTCGAGGGCGATTTAATGCTTCGCCCCGACGGACTCTTCGGTAAAGGGATGCTCGAGTTTGAAGAAACACAGATAAGCTCCCCCTTTTTCCATTTCAAACACCATGAACTGGATGCTGATACCAGTTTTATGAAAATTCACAGAAGAGATTCCGACGGAGTGGTTTTTCAGGCAAACAACTACAAAGCCTACATCAATTTTGATGACCGTAAAGGGGATTTCCAGTCCAATTTGGGATCTGTAGTAAAATTCCCATTAAACCAATATGTTTCAACGATGTACAATTTCAATTGGTTTATGAACGATTATAAAATTGAACTATATTCAGAAACCGATATAGACAACTACCGCACTTTAAAGAGGATGGATTTCAGGGAAGTAATTGCGATGAACGAACTGAACGAAGTGCGCGGACCGGAACTAATTTCAACGCATCCCGATCAGGATTCACTCAGCTTTATTTCGTTTCGTGCCACTTACACTCTTGACAATCACATTATTAATGCCAAAAACATCAGGTTTATTGAAGTTGCTGATGCCTATGTATTCCCGAAACAGGACAGTATTATCATCAAAAAAAATGCAGAAATGGACATGCTACGGCATTCAGATATCGTCACAAAGCACGATACAATCCACCACCATTTCTATAATGCAGACATCCAGGTGTATAGTAAAAATCAATTATTTGCACTGGGCACATATGATTATGTCGATGGCTACAACAACAAACAAAGTGTCTTTTTTGATGAAATCAGTGTAATGCAAGACCCAACACGCACCATTGCCCGTGGCGACATCAGCGACACTTCCCGCTTTAAAATCAACCCTTACTTCGATTTTCAGGGAAAAGTTGAGCTGGCCTCCAACAATCCGTGGATGAGCTATAATGGCTATTTTAGAATTAATTATGATTGCGACACTACGCGCATGAGCTGGATTGAATTTGACACAACGCTGACATCCGGGCAGATACGTATTCCTGTAGGCAAATTCAGCCGAACAAAAGAAAACAAACCGGTATTTAGCGGTGTTGGGTACAATAAAGAAGGCGGCATACTTTACTCCCGCTTCCTCGGCACCGAACGTTTGCTCGAAGATTCAACTATTTTTTATGCCAATGGCCTGGTTGAATACAACAATGAAAAAGCAGAATACCGCTTAGGAAGCATTTCTGTGCTGAATGACGCACAACATCCCGATAACCTGATGGTTTTTGAAACCAAGAAATGCATCCGGAGAGGCCAGGGAGCAATACGCCTTATCCCCGAGCTCAACCGCAAAAATTACCTTAAAACCTATGCTCATGGAACTTTTGAGCATCAATTAATTACCGACAGCATCCAGTTTGATGTAAATATGTTCCTTGATTTTATACTGCCACGCCAGCTATCCAATATCATCATAGAAGACCTTAACGGAGATAATGCAATAGCCAATGAACCTCTGGATATCTCACAAAAGAAATACCTCCCCTTCCTGGCAAGCCAACTTGGGATGCAGCAGGCATCCGAAATTCAGATGAACATTATGTTTGATGAGAAAAAGTTTCCAAAATCATTCGAAAAATTTCCCTTCATTTTTACTGATGTACATTTTGACTGGCATAATGTAGGAACTGAGCAAGTATTTTATTGCAGAAAACCCTTTGGCATACTTTCATCAAGCGGCAAACTCGTTAAAAGGAAATTTAAAGGTATGATGCGGATAAAAAGATGGAGGATCCGTCAGGAATTTGAGTTTTTGATACTGATTAACGAAAGCAATTACTACTATTTTAAATTTGACAAATCAAACAAACTGCTAACTTACAGCACCAATCCAGAGTATATGACGCTAATCAAAGACAACAAAGGCAAATTTGATAAAACCGAAGAAGAAGGAAAAAAAGAAGACAAGGCAAGTACCCGGGCTGAATACAGCATTAAAGCAGCAACCAAAGATGATGCCGTAAAATTCAGAACGGAGGTTATAAGCTATTAACCCAAATTCCATACTTTTGCCGCAACGATAATAAATTAAGATTAAACAGCATTATCATGCACTATGAACTATTAATTGCTGGCGTTTTACTTGCCTATTTGCTGGGCTCCATCCCAACATCGGTATGGGTAGGCAAAATGCTTTACAAAACAGATATTCGCGATCATGGCAGCGGGAATGCAGGAGCGACGAACACAATAAGGGTATTGGGACCCAAAGCCGGTATTCCCGTATTAATTTTCGATGCTTTCAAGGGCTGGCTTGCCGTATTTATTGCACCTGTATTTGCTCAAGCCAGCAGTCTTGATTTCACTGTCAACTATCAGATTATCACTGCTGCTGCCGTGGTTTTGGGTCATATTTTCCCGGTTTTCGCCGGTTTTCGGGGAGGAAAAGGAGTTGCCACCCTTCTGGGCGTTGGCATCGCGCTTTATAACCCTGAAGTTTGGCTGATCCTGGCGTGGTTTATTCTCATTTTCCTGAGCACACGTTATGTTTCCCTGGGAAGCATTAGCGGGTCCATCCTTTTTCCCGTAGTCGTATGGATCGCTCCTTTTGGCGAGAGCCCGGAGCTATCGTTAAAAATACTAGCCATTGCCGTAGCCGTATTTATTCCGCTCACCCACCGCAAAAACATACAAAGGCTATTGCAAGGGAAAGAATCACGTTTTCAGCTTCGAAAAAAAATATAATAAAGGCTTTTGCGAACATGCCTGAAGGTGAAAGAGCTGTTTTTTTATGCAGTTTGTTGAAAACAAGCTGAAAATTAAACAATATTTCAGTTAGGCATTCGACCGCAATTGCCTAAAATTTAGTAATATTGTATGTTCAAAATGAAATTGAAAATAAAATTTAATCACAAATAGAATCAAGCAATATGAGGTTCATTATTTCAAGTACCACGCTTTTAAGAAATTTGCAGGCTATCAGTGGAGTTATGAGCAACAACAACACCCTGCCCATACTCGATGATTTCCTTTTCCAGCTTGATGAGGAAAGGCTGACCGTAACCGCATCTGATATGGAAACCAGCATGAGTGTTTCCATGGAACCGGGAAAAATGGAAGAAGCGGGTTCCGTAGCTATTCCGGCTAAAATTCTGTTGGACATGCTAAAAACTTTCCCCGATATTCCGATTACTTTTAACATCAATCAGGAAAATTTCAATATTGAAATTGCCAGCGGTGAAGGTAAATACAAACTCAATGGACATAACAGCGAAGAATATCCGCTACCCAAAACAATTGCAGAAAGTATCAGTTTCAATATCAACTCCCAGGTAATCGTAAATTCTGTAAATAAAACTCTTTTTGCTGCCGGAAATGATGAACTGCGCCAGATGATGATGGGTATGTATTGGGACATCAGCCCGGATCGCATCATCTTTGTGTGCACTGATGCCCACAAGCTCGTTCGTTATACACGCACCGATGCCAAAGGCGAAGAAGATTCAACTTTTATCCTTCCCAAAAAGCCACTCGTTAACCTAAAAAACATTCTGGCTGCACAGGACATCACTGTGAATATCCGTTACAGCGATACACATGCCGTATTTACTTTCGGTAATTTTGTGCTTACCAGCCGAATGATTGAAGGTAAATATCCCAATTACAATGCAGTAATTCCACAGGAAAATCCAAATGTCCTGCGCGTTGAACGCCTGCCTCTGTTAACAACCTTGAAACGTGTAGGGATTTTCGCCAATCAATCCACGCATCAGGTACGGTTCCGTATCAGTGGTAAAGAGCTTTCACTTTCTGCCGAAGATATTGATTACAGCAATGAAGCTGTGGAACGCCTCAGCTGTGATTATGAAGGGGAAGATATGGACATTGGATTTAACTCCAAATTCCTGCTTGAAATGCTCAATAATATTGATGATGATATTGTACGCATCGAAATGTCACAACCCAACCGGGCTGGTTTAATCCTGCCTGGCGAAGAAAACAATCAGGAAGAAGAAGACATCCTGATGCTTGTGATGCCGGTGATGCTTAACAATTAATATTGCACTTACAAACTGAAACATCTGTGCTGCACAAGCACGGGTGTTTTTTTATTTATACACACCAAATGAATTGCAGACCCAATTGCGGAGCCTGTTGCATTGCTCCTTCAATAAGCTCAAAAATTCCCGGTATGCCCAAAGGCAAGCCTGCCGGAATACGCTGCATCCATTTGGACGATGATTACCGATGTCGATTATTCGGTAAAGAGGAACGCCCCGAGGTATGCAAAAACTTCTTGGCAGAACCAATTATTTGCGGCAGCAATCGCGATGAAGCCCTGGTGATATTAAACGCGCTTGAAAAAAGCTAAGAAAACAGCATATCTTTCATACTAAAAACTCCGTTTTTTCCCGGCAGCCATTCTGCAGCCATTACAGCTCCTTTAGCAAAACCATCTCTGTTTTTTGCACGGTGTGAAAACTTAATTTCATCAGCCTTGCTATCATAGAACACCTCATGAAGCCCGGGTACTTCATCAAAACGATGTGCGTCTATCCGTAATTCACCACAGGCTTCTTCCCTATTGCAAACCCACTTATTCTTGCGCTCAACTTTTGCAATAATCTGATCAGCCAGGCTGATGGCCGTGCCACTTGGCATATCTTTCTTATGGATATGATGGGTTTCTTCGATACGAAGGTCATAATCATCAAAGGCATTCATCAAGCAGGCCAGATACTCATTTGCTGCCATAAAAATATTCATGCCCACACTAAAATTACTCGCATAAAACAAACTATGCCCGCCATCCTTACATAAATTCACAATTTCATGCCGGGCATCATCCCAGCCGGTAGTACCCACTACAACCGGCACTGAAAGAGCAAAACACTTCTTAATGTTTTCCACAACGGTATCGGGCATACTGAACTCTATCAGCACATCCGACGCACGTATTTTCTCCTCGTAGCTAATCCAGTCTTCTGATTTATCAACAACAGCATTGATTGTGTGTTTTCTTTGCAATGCAATCTGTTCTATTGACTTTCCCATTCTTCCATATCCTGCGATAGAAATCTTCATAGTATTTTAGAGTTTTATTTTAAGAGTCAATCCGCTGTAAGTTTTCAAATCAGGCCCAGGCAAAACGTTATAGTTCATTGGTGTCTGCGCGGGGCCAATACCAATACTCAGGTTATCATCCACGTTAAAATCGTAGAGATGCGCATCAACAGCGGCATCAACAATATTGACAATGTACCATAGAACGGAGAAAATTACAGACAGTTCCAGATTGCGTTGGTAATAATCCTTTTGAGCCAATAGCTGATCTTCGGTATAACGATCGACAAGATCATTAGGCGGATCGCCTTGTTCTCCCTTGCTTACATACAGGTAAGCATCACGAAAGCTTTTGTATTCATTATTATTGGTAACAATAAAATAACCAAATATGCCAAACCCGGCCCATACAGCGCCGGTCTTCCAGTATTTTTTATTGTACGCTTGTCCCAGTCCGGGCAAAACAGCCGAATATAAAGTAGCTTTATGCGGTGAGTGCGGTTTTAGTCCCTGGGAATCATGTATTTTGATGTTTTTATTAATATTCAGGCTATCAACATTTTGCGCATTAGTCTGAAAAACTGTCGAAAACAAAAAAATTGAAATAAGCAGGGCAACCAAAGAAACTTTTCCGGAACAAACTTGCATGGATAATGATTATTCTGATTCGGCGACACCCGCATTAATCAAATCAATAATCCGCTGAAGCTCATCATCGGATTTGAATTTGATAACAATTTGTCCCCTACCCCTTCGGTTGCGGTTCATAGCGACATCGGCAGACAAATGACGGGCAATATTATCGCGCATTCCAACATATTTTTCGGGCAGATCAGATGAATGCTTTGCGCCTTTCACGGGGTTTTGTGGTTTTGTCAGCTCTTTCATTGACTTTACCAGTTGTTCGGTGGCCCTAACAGATAAATCCTTTTCGATAATATCTTTCAGGAGCGAAAGCTGATCTTCTATATCTTCGAGTGCCACAATATTGCGAGCATGTGCCATTGATATCTGGTTATCGCGCACAGCAACCTGCACTTCGGCAGGCAATTTCAGCAGCCTGATATAATTATTGATTGTAGATCGGTTTTGACTAAGTTTTTCACTCATTTGCTGCAGGGTAAGGTTGCATTCATCCTGCAGGCGTTGATAAGAGAGGGCCACTTCGATGGCATTCAGGTCTTCACGGTGCACGTTTTCGATCAAAGCCATTTCAAGCATTTGCTCATCATCGGCAATGCGAATATATGCAGGGATTTTTTCCAGTCCAATGATTTTACTGGCACGCAACCTTCTTTCACCTGAAATCAGCTGGAATTTCTCAAAACCTGATTTACGGACAGTTACCGGCTGTATAAGGCCTTGTTTTTCAATAGATTCCGCCAAATCTTTCAGCGCCTGCTCTTCAAATTCGGTTCGTGGCTGAAAAGGGTTTGTCTCTATTTTATTGATTTCAATTTCAGCGATGGCACCAACTACAAATTTCCCGGAAATATCTCTGGAAGTAATATCGGTTTCCGGGCTTTCCAGAATAGCACCCAGCCCTCTTCCCAATGCACCTTTTTTTTGTTTCATGCTAAATAATTAATTAAAATCTGTAGTTATAAGCAAATAATGCAGTTCAAACAGGAAATGTCGGCACAAAAAAATTATAGTTCCCTGTAGGTCAATCCGTTTTTATGAAGGATTTCACGTGCCAGGTTCAAATAATTAACTGCTCCCGCACTTGTGGCATCGTGCATAATTATGGTTTCACCAAAGCTTGGAGCTTCACCAAGGCGTGTGTTCCTGTTGATAATTGTATCAAAAACCATTTGCTGAAAGTGAGTGCGCACTTCTTCCACTACCTGCTTGGCCAGCCTCAGGCGGCTATCGTACATAGTCAGCAAAATTCCTTCAATATCTAAGTTTGGATTTAAACGCGACTGCACTATTTTAATGGTATTAAGTAGTTTGCCCAGTCCTTCAAGAGCAAAATACTCGCATTGCACTGGTACAACAACAGAATCGGCAGCGGTAAGGCTATTTACAGTTATCAGACCAAGTGAAGGAGAACAATCGATAATAATGAAATCATAGTCATTTTTAATTTTTTCAGTAACTGCTTTCATCATATACTCACGATCATCCAGCTCAATCATTTCAATTTCTGCACCAACCAAATCGATATGAGCGGGCAGCAGGAACAGGTTTGGAGTGGCTGTCTCCATAATAGCGTCAATTGGATCGGCGCTATCAATAATGCATTCATAAATGCTGGTTTTGACTTCCCGTGGATTGGCCCCCACCCCTGAGGTAGCATTTGCCTGCGGATCGGCATCAATAATTAAAGTTTTATACTCAAGAACAGCAAGAGCCGCAGCGAGATTAATGGCACTTGTTGTTTTTCCAACGCCTCCTTTTTGGTTTGCTATAGCAATTATTTTTCCCATAAATCTGATTATGCTTAAGCCACAAAATTACACTTTTTGAACGTAACCCATAGAGCTGTTGAAAAAATTAATAAAGCGGCAACAGTTCTTTCATAGCGATTAAAACAAAAACAGCTGCCGAAGCAACTGTTTTTTAATGTGGCCAGACCTTAGTCATTTTCATCGCCCAAATCTTCGAAACTCACATCTATATGTGTGGCTTTATCCAATGGGTCGGTTGCCTCTTCATCGCGATAATCCTCAAAGTCAGGTTGTACCGTTTTAATAAATTCAAGAGCATCTTGAAGACCTTCCTGAAATTTCTCAAAATCTTCTTTATACAAAAAGATCTTATG
Source organism: Bacteroidales bacterium (assembly GCA_963662905.2). Taxonomy (GTDB): domain Bacteria; phylum Bacteroidota; class Bacteroidia; order Bacteroidales; family WRLA01. The sequence goes on from CAXXFD010000002.1 coordinate 736,036, forward strand.
CTTTTCGTAAAAAAACTTGCCGTTTTCGTTGTTAAACTTACGCTTACTTTCGGTTACAGTCAGATAATGATCTTCATTGCGTGTTGTTTTAACATCAAAAAAATAAGTCCTTTTACCGGCCCTGACTGATTTTGAGAATACTTCCTCCCGCGCATCGTTCTTTTCAAAATCTTCCATTTTATCGCTTGTTTAACCGATTTTTATTTGCCCACAAAATTAGACATTTCTTAATGAAATCAAAACACACACCATCTCTTTCACAGATAAAACCACACTTTGGTGGCAACAGAGCTTGTCTATCCAATAGATTTTACCGGCTTTTTTGAAAAATTGCACGCTTCAATAAAAATGAAAGCTTCCCTTGCCCGATCCTGGTCTTATTAATGCTGCTCTAAATTTTGATGAACAAACAGCTCCTCTTTCGGAACGCACAGGTATAATTTATAATGGGTCAATATTTTCAAAGCCGAAGAAAAGCCTGTGGGAATTGAATTATTTCATTTAATTTTGCAGCCTCAAATTTTGTAAGTGAGATTTATTGAAATATGATTAGCAGAAGACACTTACGCATTAAAGCTGTTCAAGGCTTATACGCGTTCTTTCAATCAGGAAGCCACGATCTGGGGCAAAGCGAAAAACAATTCCTTAAAAGTATAGATCAGATATACGATCTGTTTATTTATCACCTGTCATTTATTGAAGAAATATTTTGTTTCGCTGAGAAAAAAATCGAAGAAGGCAGAAACAAGCTCAGACCAAGCCGCGAAGACCTAAACCCCAACACTCGTTTCATTGAAAACGCTTTTTATCAGCAGTTAAAAAACAACGAGACTTTTCAAAAGCAGAAAAAAAAACTACATATTAGCTGGGAAAATGAGCCGGAACTCATCCGCAAAGCTTATCTGAAAGTCAGGGATTCGCAGCTTTACAAAAAATATATGGAGGCACGTTTTACCGGTTTCCATGAAGACCTTGAGATTGTCCGCAAACTCAACCGCAAGCTTTTCCTGCACAATGATGCGCTGCTTTCGCTCTATGAAGAGATGAATATCCATTGGGCTGATGACATTGATATTGTTGAATTTATGATCAACAAATGGATAAAATTCATGCAGGAAAGTCCTGATAAAAACGAAACCATATACAGCCTGCCTCCGCTTCTCAAAGCCGTAAAGGATAATTATGGCCGTAACGAAGACCGTCAATTTGTTGTTGACCTATACCGCAATACAATTTTGCACAGCGATGAATTTGTTGGCATGATCGAGCGCAGGGCAAATAACTGGGAAATTGACCGCATCGCCATTATGGACATCCTCATCCTGAAAATGGCCATTGCCGAGCTGATGTATATGGATTCAATTCCGCTGAAAGTTACCCTAAACGAGTATATCGACCTTTCAAAAATGTTTTCAACACCAAAGAGTTCCGTCTTTATTAATGGTATGCTCGACCGCCTGATCCAGGAATTGACCGAAGAAGGTAAAATCAAGAAACAAGGCCGCGGCCTTCAGGAGAAATAGATTAAATTTTCTTTTTTGCCGAAATGAGGCGATCTTTTCCGAAAAGGTCTAAATGTACTTGAACTTCAGCAAATCCGGATTTTTGAACCAGCCCGGCAGTTTCCGCCCCAAAAGCCTCATTAATTTCAAAAAACAATAAGCCATTGTTTTTAAGCAATTTATAAGCTAATTCGCTGATATTTTTATAAAAAGCCAATGGATTGTCTTCCGGTGCGTACAATGCCAATTCCGGCTCAAATGCTTTTACATTTTCCTGCATCAGGGCTTTTTCCGATGGGCGCACATAAGGTGGATTGCTGAGCACCACATCCAATTCAAGAGGGTATTTCTCCATATCGGGATTTAAAACATCATCACGGAAAAAGCAAACTGCAGCGCTAAGTGTTTCTGCATTCGAGCGGGCCATTTCCAAAGCTTTTTCGGAGATATCCGAAGCAAAAACCCGGGCATCCGCCAGTTCCAATGCCAGGCTGGTTGCCAAACAGCCACTTCCGGTCCCAATATCCAGTATCCGCGGATGGTCCATTTTTGCGGCACTCTTTTTAACCATGAGCAGCAACTCTTCCGTTTCCGGCCGGGGAATAAGCACATCAGGGCTTACGAAAAACCTGCGCCCGTAGAAATCAGCGAAACCGCTAATGTGTTGCAGCGGAACATCAAGCATAAGCTTTTTAACAGCATGATGCAATTGCAGCATTTCCGATTCATTCAGCAAAGCGGCCGGATTGCTTAATAGCTCCAGTTTCGGAATCGATAGCAAATCCTCAAAAAGCCTAAAAACCATCGCCTTAGATTCTTCAAGATCATATTTTTGCTGAAGTTTTCCTTCATAAGCCCTGCGCACATCCGCATATTTGTTGCTTTTCCAAATCATGCTGCAAAAGTACAATTTATGCTATGTCGATCACGAGGAACATGCAAAACAAAAGGAATGCTGCAAGCTAAGGAGGAATTTTTAATTTTGCCGGTTAATCGAATGCTATGAACCTACACGAACTCAGCGATCTTTTCATAAGCAACCTAATGGCCACAAGCTGGCTGGAGGTTATTGCAGTTATCACCGGTTTACTGAGCGTTTGGTATTGCCGTTTGGAAAATATCCTTGTTTATCCAATTGGCATTATCAGCGTTTTGATTTACGTTTATATCTGCTATGGCGCCGGGCTCTATGCCGATATGGGCATCAATGTGGTTTATTTTATAATGAGCGTTTACGGATGGATCAACTGGACGCGGGGCGGCGACAATACAGAGCAGCTCAAAATCAGCACACTGAACACAAAGCGCTGGATAATAAACCTTGCAATTACCGGCGGGCTCTATATTATCATAAGCCACCTTCTGCTTCGCTTTACCGACAGTACTGTTCCCTATATCGACTCCTTCACGACCTCCATTTTTATTGTAGCGATGTTTTTGCAGGCCAAAAAGAAAGTCGAAAGCTGGATATTCTGGATTATCGGAGATATCGTTTCCATTCCGCTTTACGTTTATAAAGGACTGGTTTTTACCAGTTTTCAATTTACTGTTTTTCTCGTATTGGCAATAATGGGCTATATCGAATGGCGCAGGAGTTATAAACAAGCATTGATCTCCGAAAAAGTATGAAAACCATAAGCATTTGCATTACCGGCCCGGAATCGACAGGCAAAACAGAAATAAGCCGGGTTTTGGGCGCGCATTTTAAAGCACCCGTTGTAAAAGAATACGCCCGGGACTATTTAAGCCAACTTGAAAAAGAATACGAACTCGAAGATGTACTTAAAATCGGGGAAATCCAATTGGCCTCCATTGAGGAAGCGCAGGCAAAAAAGCCCCCCATTCTTTTTATCGATACGGACTTAAGCGTTATAAACATCTGGCTTTCATATAAATACGATTTCATTTCAGACGGATTAAACCTAAAAATGAAAGCGAATGCCCCCTCCCACTACCTTTTAATGGATGCAGATTTGCCCTGGCAGCCGGATCCATTGCGCGAAAACCCCGAAGAACGGAAAATCCTGCTCGGGCTTTATGAGGATTTGCTCCGGGAATATAATTTCAGCTATAGCCTCATTTCCGGAACCGGCATGCAAAGAGAACAGAATGCCATAAGGGTTGTGGAAGAAATATTGGAGCAAAATCAAACAATTGCTGGCCCGGCTTGACATTAATCATAAAAGCTCATTAATTTTGCACCAAAGAAAACTAAAATGAGCATTAAAGAAAACCTCGCGCAATTTAAAGCCAATATACCTGAAAACGTGAAACTTGTGGCTGTTTCAAAGACAAAGCCCAATGAAGACATTATGGAAGCATATGATGCCGGGCAACGGATTTTTGGCGAAAACAAGGTGCAGGATTTAAAAGAAAAAGCCGAAACACTCCCAAAAGATATCCAGTGGCATTTTATTGGACATCTGCAAACCAATAAAGTGAAATACATAGCCCCTTTTGTGCACCTTATTGAGGCGGTTGACAGCCTGAAGCTTTTAAAAACGATTGAAAAAGAAGCGCTTAAAAACAAACGCAAATTGAATGTGCTGCTCCAGTTCCATGTCGCTCAGGAAGAAAGCAAATTTGGCCTGAACTTGCAGGAAGCAGAAAAGCTTTTAAGTTCGGAAGGATTCAAGGCATTAAAAAATATAAATATTTGCGGCGTAATGGGCATGGCCAGCTTAACAGAAGACAGTGAACAGGTGCGCAGTGAATTTGCGCAATTGAAGAGCATTTTTCATCATTTGAAAGAAAAACACTTCGCCACTCAGGAGTGCTTTACCGAATGTTCGATGGGCATGTCGGGCGATTATCAGGTTGCAATTGAAAAAGGCAGCACAATGATCCGTATTGGCACTGCAATTTTTGGTTTGCGTTCATGCGCCATCAAGGCTTAATCTTTCTTGACTTTCAGCAAAAAGGCAAAAGGAATTGCCAGTGCTGAAGCAAAGATACACACGTAAAATGCTGTGGTCATTGAGGTCATATCGGCCAGCCAGCCGCTCAGAAAAACGGCGATTGCTCCCGTGGCAAAACTGATGGTCATATACAATCCGTTCATAAACGATGGTCTGTCAGATTTTAAATCCTGCACATAAGCCAGGATAACCGGTGTACTGCTGAAGATAAAAAAGCCGAGGAACAGCAACATTGCATAACGGATATAACCATCGCTAATCAGGAAAAGCCACATAAAAACCGGACTGAATATTGCTGCGATAATCAGCATAAGGTGCCTTCCGGCTTTATCAGAATAACGACCCAGCACCAAAACGCCTAGAACGCCGGCAATTTCAAATACGGAAAGGCTGATTCCGCTCATCCACAGGCTACTACCGTTTTCGGTAAGAAAGGTTGGCAAAAATGCCGATAAAGTAGATTTAAGGATTGCCCTCGAAAAGGTATAACCAGTCAACATCAAGAAGAAAAAGCGGTACTTACGAAAACTTGCGCCAATGCCTTCGTACTGGTTGGAACGCTTGATATGCTGAGAAATAGGAATATCGCGGAAGCGCCAATAAAGAATTAAAGAAGCAACAAAGCCCACGGGGATCAAGCGCCAGATACCGGGCAGACCCCACCAGGAAACCGCAGCCAGCACCACAATCGGGCCGACCGCCCTGGCCAGTTCACCGCCCACCATATAATAACTCATCCCTTCGCCCGTGCGCTTTCCTGATATTTTTTTTATCAATACCGGTGAAGGCACATGAAATGCCGAGGAGCTCACGCCTGTGATAAACAACAGCAAAGCCAGCATCCAGTAGCCGGATACCAGCCCCACCAGGCTCATCGAAACCGCAGTAACAAATGGTGCGAGAATTAATAAAAAACGTACTTTCAGCCGATCGGCTAAAATTCCAAACAAAAAATTAAATAAAGAAGGAATTCTTTGGATAATACTCAGCAGGCCCGCCATGCTATAAGAAATGCCAAGTTTTTCGATAAGGATAGGCAATAAGGGAGCCAGAAAAGAGCTGTAAACATCATGAATAAAATGTGCAAAACTGACTGTCAGCACATTAGCAAATTGAAACTTACCTTCCTTATGTTTTTCTAATGCCTGCATACCCTCTAATTTGAGGGCAAAGTTAAGCAAGTCCCCTGACCTGCTCCATTAAAACATCAGGAAGTTTTTCTAAATTAAAGGGCTTGGTCATATAATCGTCCATTCCAGATTGAAGACAGGCGATACGCTGATTCGCCACCGAGTCGGCAGTAAAGGCAACAATATAAGCCCGCCGGTCGCGGTTTTGTTTGGCTTCAATGCTCCTGATTTCCTTAGTAGCTTCCGTGCCGTACATTTCCGGCATCTGGATATCCATTAAAATAAAATCATAATCGCCTTTACGGAATAAATCAACGGCCTGTCGTCCATTTACGGCAGCATCAACCGAGAAGCCCATTTTTCGTAAAGTATGCAATGCCACTTTCCGACTAACAAGCTCATCTTCAGCAATTAATATCTTCCTCGCTTTAAGATAATCATATGATTTGGCTGATTCAGCCAGAGAAAAATTCAAATTAAAGCCCAACTCCAAAGTACCATCAACCAGCTCATATACAAGTTTGCCCCCAAACATGCTGATAAGCTCTTCGGAAACAAAGAGATCGAGATGACAATCCTGCTCAATTTTATTAATTTTCTTCGGGTTTAAAGATGTTTGTTCTTGCGAAAAATGAAAATGAACCAAATGATTTTGATCCGTTTTTTGCAAAATTCCGGCATGGAAGCGGATGGCCTTATCCGTGCTTCCGATAAAAAATGTATTGATAAGCGATTCAAAAATAAAATGCAAGCGCTCTGTATCCCCAAGATAAGATTTAGGAAAAGCTTCAATCTCTACTTGAAAAATATCTCCAAAACTCTCGCTCATTGCTTTTTGCGCAAAAAATCCTTTGAGTTCCTTTTTCAAGTCCAGGCGGCGTAAATCTGGTTTCAGGCATTCATCTGCCAACTTCAGATAATCTAATATTGTACTCACGGTATGGCTTAATTTTTTTGAAGTGTAATCAAGATTTTCGGCATAAAGCATCTGCGTTTCACTCAGGCCACTTTCCTTGAGCATGCGCAGCAAACCGGAAATCCCATGAACCGGTGTGCGCAATTCATGGTTAAAGAAACTCAGGACTGCTTTTTTATTTTTTATGGATTGGATCATTGATGCGATTTACTATACAGCTATAATTATTGTGCCATAGCCCGTATTTTGAAAACCCAATAAGCAGGCATCAGGTCAATTAAAACCGTTAAAATATTGTTAATGCGAATTTTAGAATAATAAATTGACATCAAAAATCCGAAATGGAATAATAAAATCAGTAAATACAACTGTCGGAAAATTCCAAAATATGGACAATAATTTCAATATGAATCCTAATTTATAAATCAGGAAAATTAATAACGACACGCAAAAATGCGGATTGTTATTATATTATGGATAAAAAGGAGGTACAGAAAAGCCTAAGCACAAATAAGTTGACTATTTTTGTGGCGAAAAAAAATGAAAAACACAAGCTGATGCAGGAAATGATCTTGATTCTGGACTTTGGTTCGCAATATACACAACTGATTGCCAGAAGGGTACGTGAGTTAAACGTATATTGCGAAATTCATCCTTTCAACAAAACACCTGAAATTTCAAACGATATTAAAGGAGTCATTTTATCGGGCAGCCCTTTTTCTGTGCGCGACGAACAAGCTCCGGTTCCGGACTTATCACAGATTAAAGGCAAACTGCCTTTGCTGGGTGTATGCTATGGGGCACAGTTTATGGCACAAAATTTTGGTGGCGAAGTCCTTCCATCCAAAATCAGGGAATACGGCCGTGCCAAGCTCAGCTACCTGAACAATGAAGACAAGCTCGTTTGCGGGATGACAGAAGGATCGCAGGTTTGGATGTCGCATGGCGATACCATATTGCACGAGCCGGCAGGAACAGAACTGATCTGCAGCACTCCCGATGTGAAAGTAGCCGGATATAAATTCAAAGATGAAGAAACTTACGGCATCCAGTTTCACCCTGAGGTTTACCACTCCCTCGAAGGGAAAAAGCTGCTGGAAAATTTCGTTGTAAAAATAGCCGGCTGCAGCCAGAGCTGGACTCCGGATTCCTTTGTCCATACAACTGTTGCTGAGTTAAAATCCAAATTAGGCAACGATAAGGTTGTGCTGGGGCTCAGCGGCGGTGTTGATTCATCCGTTGCAGCGGTGTTGCTTCATCAGGCCATTGGAAAAAACCTTCACTGCATCTTTGTAGATAACGGCCTGCTGCGCAAGAATGAATTTGAAGACGTTCTGGAATCTTACAAAGATATGGGCTTGAATGTTAAAGGCGTGGATGCCAGTAAGCAATTTTATAAAGCATTGGAAGGCATTAGCGAGCCGGAACAAAAACGAAAAGCTATTGGAAAAACATTCATCGAGGTATTCGATGATGAAGCACATAAAATTCAAAATGTTGTTTGGCTGGCCCAAGGCACAATTTATCCCGATGTAATCGAATCCGTTTCGGTAAAAGGCCCATCGGCGACCATAAAATCCCACCACAATGTAGGCGGCCTGCCGGATTTCATGAAACTTAAAATTGTTGAGCCATTAAACAGCCTCTTTAAAGACGAAGTGCGGCGGGTTGGACGTTCTTTAGGCATGAAAGCCGAATTACTCGAGCGCCATCCTTTCCCGGGACCCGGATTAGGCATCCGCATTTTGGGCGATATTACTGCCGAAAAAGTACGGATCCTGCAGGAAGTTGATCATATTTTCATCAGCGGCTTGAAAAATAATGACCTCTATAACAAGGTTTGGCAAGCGGCAGCAATTTTACTCCCTGTGCAAAGCGTAGGCGTTATGGGCGATGAACGGACATACGAAAATGTAGTTGCTTTGCGCGCTGTGGGCTCCACAGACGGAATGACAGCCGACTGGTCGCAGTTGCCATACGAATTTCTGGCCAAGGTAAGCAGCGACATTATCAATCGGGTAAAAGGCGTAAACAGAGTTGTTTATGATATCAGTTCCAAACCGCCGGCAACAATTGAATGGGAATAATTTAAGATCTTAAAACGATTATGAGCAAAACGCTTTTTTTAATCATTGCTTTTAGCCTGCTTTGCCTGTTCAGTCAGGCACAGGAAGTTGTAACAGAAACTCAGAACCTTAAAACCGGAGACCTTGAAATGGTTGACGGTATTGAATACATGGTGCATATTGTGGAACCCAAACAAACCATGTATGCCATTTCAAAAAAATATGAAATTAGCCTCGAAGAGTTATACCGTATCAATCCGGGAGCCGATCAAGGCATCAGCATCGGGCAGGCAGTTTACATCCCTCTGGGCGCTAAAAATCCTGTTTCAAACAAGAAAGATGACGGATCCTATATTTTCCATATGGTTCGCCCGGGAGAAACATTGTACAGCATCTCCCGCATCTACAGCCAAAGCATTGACGCCATAAAAAAAGCCAATCCCGACTTAGAAACAAATGACCTGCCAATTAATTACAAGCTGCGTATTCCCTGGAGCCTTGAAAAAAATGAAAATAAAAAGGTGAGCGGCGGAATAATTGCCAGTGAAGTTAAAGAAGAAAAACCCACTGTTTCCCAATCCAATAAAAGCTCAAAAAAAGCAGAAAGCGGGCAATCAAAAGATTCTGTTTTTGTTTACACAGCCAAAGCACGCGAAACGCTGTACGGAATTTCTAAAAAATTCAATACCAGCATCGAAACACTTATTGCGCTCAATCCCGAACTGATCAATGGGCTCAAATTTGGCCAAAATATATATATTCCTAAACCCGGCTTTGAACCGGTATCCACGGAGCAGGAACAGGAACAGGTTTATCCGTACCGCGACTCTTTATACGTTTACCATAAGGTAAAACAAGGCGAAAATTTATATAGCCTGGCGCGTTTTTATGCTGTAGCCATTGATGAACTCAAAAGCATCAACCCGACCCTTACGAACGATATTTTTGTTAACCAGATTATCCGTTTCCCTCTTACCACGGTAGTTCCCGACTATATCAGCCATACGGCAGAAAAGAAAGAAAAAGTTAAAAATATTGCCAAGAGGTATGATGTTTCCGTTGAGCGTTTGGAGCGCATGAACCCACGTATTGGCAGAAAGATCAAAACCGGCGAAAGCATCCGTATTCCACTGGAAGAACGCCATGTGGATTATAGTGAAATTTTCAGTGTAGTTGAAGAAGCTGAAGAAAAAATTCAGGAAGAGGAAACCGATTTTGATGGAAGATCAATATGTGCTCCTGCTGTTCTAAACGGACAAAAGATAAATATTGCCCTGATGTTGCCCTTCTATCTGGATCAATATGATGAAAACACTTTCCACAACATCAATGAATTCAGCAAAATTTCAGATTTCCGCAATTTCAGGTATTTGCCCTTTTACGAAGGCGCGATGATTGCCCTGGACAGCCTTACAAAATTGGGCATCGACATTGATTTGCACGTTTATAATGTATCGCATGACCTTGAAGAAACCAAGGCACAATTAAAGGAAAGTGCCATGGCCGATATTGATCTGATTATCGGTATTTTATTTGCCAAGAACTTCAGGCTGGTCAGTGATTTTGCACGTAGTCACGGCATTCCTTTGGTGAATGCCATTTCGGGACGTCCGGAAATCATCAACGGCAATCCCTGGGTTTTCAAAGTTGAACCATCGGTGGAAAGCACTGTAGATATGGCTATTGACCTTTTGCCGCCATATAACGACTCCGCATATAAGGTTTTTATAGTCCGTGGCAACAAATATCAGCACAGCGGACTGACACTGAAGCTAAAAAACAAAATCAACGCATGGAGCAAGGATGATTTCGGTTACAAAAAAAATTACCATGAGCTGATTTATATGGACGACAGCATCACAGGTTTTATTCAGCAAGCCAACACTTCGAAAAAGAACCTTGTATTTACATTGAGCGACGATAAAATATTCATCCTGGAGATCCTTCGTCAGCTCAACGAACTCAAAGACACTTTTGATATCCAGCTTACCGGTTTTCCTCATTGGGAAGATGTGGACAATATCCAAACGGAATACCTGCAAAACCTGAAAGTGCAGATTCCAAGCTCTGCTTTGGTTGATTATCAATCGGATGCCATGAGGCGCTTTATGATCAAATACCGTGGCCGCTACAATACAGAACCCGATATGCTGGCCATTAAAGGTTATGATTATATGATGTATTTTGCTTATGCAAGCGCAGCTTACGGACGCGATTTCCGCTCGTGCATCAATCGCATACCGGTAAAACTACTGCACACAAAACTGGATTTCAGGCATGATCACGGGAACGGATATGAAAACACCTATTGGAATGCTTATAAAATCAAAAACTACGAAATAATTGATTTAAGGAAATACGAAAATCCTGATTATAGATTTACAATTGATAATAACACTACAAACTAATTATTGTACCATTTAAAGGATTTATAAAATGAAAGATACAGCTTTTACCCGCTACCACATCGAAATGGGCGCAAAAATGGTGCCTTTTGCCGGATACAACATGCCGGTCCAGTACGAAGGACTGGTGGCTGAACATAATAATGTTCGCGAAAAACTTGGCATTTTCGACGTTTCCCATATGGGTGAAGTTTGGGTAAAAGGCCCAAAAGCCTACGAATTTACACAGTACATCACATCAAACGATGTTGCCCAGCTGCACGACGGTAAAGTTCAGTACAGCTGCATGCCCAACGGCAAAGGTGGTATTGTTGATGATTTATTGGTTTACCGCATCGATGCAGAAACATACCTTTTGGTTATCAATGCAGCCAATATTGAAAAAGACTGGAACTGGATGGTGAAACAAGCCGAGATCAAAGGTCTTGAAATTGGCAAAGAGATTTACAATGCATCGGATGAAATTGCACAACTGGCAGTTCAGGGCCCCCTTGCACTCAAAGCCATGCAAAAACTGACCGATACACCCGTTGAGGACATGGAATTTTACACGTTCAAAAAACTTACGTTTGCCGGTGTAAAAGACATCATTTTCAGTACAACAGGCTATACCGGTGCCGGTGGTTGTGAGATTTATATGGCAAATGAGGATGCCGATATCATCTGGAAAGCCGTAATGGAAGCCGGTGAAGAGTTTGGCATCAAACCTGCCGGACTTGGCGCCCGCGATACGCTCCGCCTTGAAATGGGCTATTGCCTGTACGGTAACGACATCAACGACGAAACATCCCCAATTGAAGCCGGATTGGGCTGGATCACAAAATTTTCTGATGACAACCAATTCATCGACCGCGAGCTTTTGCTCCAACAAAAAGAAGAAGGCGTAAGCCGCAGGCTGAAAGCTTTTGAAATGATTGAGCGTGGCATCCCTCGCCAGCATTATGAAATCTGCGATGCAGAAGGCAATGTAATCGGTGAAGTAACTTCAGGAACACAGTCGCCCAGCACAGGAAAAGCCATTGGTTTAGGCTATTTAAACAAAGGCTACTGGCAACTGGATACCGAAATTTTTATCCACGTACGCAATAAGCTAATTAAGGCGAAAATTGTTCGCCTCCCTTTTTATAAAGGTTAGCATAATATACTGATAATCAAAGGGCTGCTCATCTCGATCAGCCCTTTTTTAAAACAAAAAAATGCAATACTACAAACTTGCCATTTTTGATATGGACGGCCTGCTGATTAATTCAGAGCCCCTTTGGGAAGAAGCCGAGATGAGTGTTTTCGCCCGCATCGGCATTGAAGTTACTTTGGAGATGTGCCAGCAGTTCAAAGGATTTCGCGTAGATGAATCCATTGCCGAAATATACCGTCAAAAACCCTGGAACCTGGAAAAGAAAAGCTTTGAGCAATTGGAAGAAGAAGTACTGAATGAGGTAGAAGAACTTATAGCCCAAAAAGCAGAGCCCATGCCGGGAGCCATTGAAGCGGTAAAACTTTGCAGGTCATTGGGCATAAAAACAGCCATTGCCTCCAGCTCCCTGATGCGGATTATCAATGGCGCAATCGACCGGCTGGATTTACGACAGTATTTTGATTTTGTGCATTCGGGCGAATATGAAAAATTCGGAAAACCTCATCCCGGAATATTCATGTATGTTGCCGGGAAAATGGAAGCCAAAGCTTCGGAATGCATTGTTTTTGAGGACAGCCTGAATGGAATTATTGCTGCAAAAGCGGCACGCATGCAGGTAGTTGGCGTACCGGAACCCAAAAATCTCGATAATCCAAAATTTCAAATCGCGGATTGGGTACTACCAAGCCTTCTGGATTTTAACGCAAAAATGCTAAAAAAATAAGGCAGAAACTGATCCTTGCAAACACTTTCTATTCTGCTTCGATACGACCAATAGTACCACTGATAATTTGCAATTCATAGCTATCGAGTACGCTGGAGTTTTCATCTTTCAGTTTGCAAAATAATTTCAATGGCGAATCGCCCGGAGCAACAGTTTTAAAAGTAAATTCATACACAGACTCGCCTTTGGCCTTATCTATTGTAATTTTTGGCTCGCCAATGGCTTTTACAACCGAGCTGTTGATATCCGCAATCTGCCACAGAGCACCTTCGGGTGCAGGCAATTCCAGCAAAAACTCAGTATCTACCGGATATTCGATCATTTGTCCGTTATTGTCCATTGTTAAGGGGCCGGAACATGATGTAAGGAAAATCATTAAAATAGAAAATAGAAATAGCGATCTTGCTCTCAGGTAGTTCATAAGGCATTTGGTTTTAGACAATGCAAATTTAGAAAAAAGCCGATGATTTGAAAGCTGTTTTTTGAAATCCGCCAAAGTGTACAAGCTAATTGTTTGGCGACCAGTTAATATCGACATATTCCCAAGAGCAGTCATTGCCACAAACATCCACTTTCAGGAAACCTTCTTCGGTGCCCATATGCGGGCCCTGCCACCAATGCGCGCTCACGGCTCCGGCAGTGATAAAATGCGTGCCCATGACAAAAATATCCTCATAATAATGCAGATGGCCTTGCAAAACCAATTTCAAATTATGTCCTTCAAACATTTTTAAAACCTCAATAGCATTAGTTACCACCACGCCATCAGGATTGGCTTTAAGGGCATCTTCAAAATATAATTCTGTCCAAACAGTCAGAAAAGGAATATGTGTGCTGACCACAATCGGAGCATCTTCGGGAATTTGCTGCAAAGTTTTTTTGAGCCAGATCATTTGCGCCGAATCAATGCCGCCATAGTAACGAAAACCTTCTGTTTCGATGGAATTCAGTGAAATAAAATGCCATCCTTTATGCTCAAAATGATAGTAGGGCTTACCAATTTTCTCTTCGTACATCCCCAGACCATAATACGATTCTTCTCTTGTTTTTCCAGTGGTATCATATACTCCATAAAGCTCATGATTTCCAATAGTATTATGCACAGGAACTGCAATTTGGCTGCTCATTTCATCATAGATGCCATAAAGTTTTTCGGCATGGGCTTTGGTTTTGTTTAAAGCATCCATGACCTGATCACCACCGGTGAGCACGAAATCCAGCTCCATTGTGTTGATCGTATCAATGGTCTTGGCAAATCCGGCATGGGATACTTTTGAGGTATCGATATGTATATCCGTCATAAAGACAAAGGAAAATGCATCATCACATTTCGGCATCTTTGTGTGCTGGCCGCAATTACAGGCTGCAAAAAACAGGGCTGCGATAAAAAACAGTATTATTTTTTTCATTTTCAAAGCAGATTAATTTTCAGCTAAGATACGTTCAAAATGAATAAAACCAGCTTCAAAGGAAAGATTAAAAGTAAATTAAACCACCTCAATTTCTTATCACAGGCAAGGAAAGCCTGAAATAAACCGATAACAGCCTGATGAGGATAATTACGATAATCGTGCTTATTTCGATCCAGATTTGCATCATCCCGATATAAGTGAAAAAAAAGAAGAGCATCCCTCCAAACAAACAGGCTGTGGCATAAATTTCTTTACGCAGGATTAGTGGGATTTCATTATTAAAGATATCGCGCATCAGCCCACCAAAAACGGCAGTCATAGTACCCATAAGCACAGCAACAAAGGGGCTTACGCCTACTTCCAGAGCTTTTTCAATTCCAATGATGGCAAAAACACCAATTCCAATGGCATCAAAAAGATGAAGGGTTCTACGTAAATGGCTGATATATTTTCGGAAGAGAACAGAAACAAATACACCGAAGACAACAACAAGCAGATATTCGGTGTGCATCATCCAGCTTACCGGGCTGATTCCGAGTAATAAATCCCGTACTGTACCACCACCCAAAGCAGTAAGCGAAGCAACAACAAATATCCCGAAAAGGTCGTAGGATTTATCACGACCCGACAAAGCCCCGGAAATTGCAAATGCAAGCGTTCCCAGGATATCAAGCAAATAAATGGACTGATCCAGGTTCAAACCTATTTGATAATTTTAATGGTTTCTGTTGCCTGAGGACATTGCAAACGAAGCAGGTATATTCCAGAAGAAAACCCGGACAAGCCATTGATCACGATATGTCCACCGGACTCAATGCGGTAACTCCCTGAATAAACAATACTTCCTTTCACGTCCATGATCTGAACATCAACCAAAGCATTTAATTTATTGGTAGTAAGAATAATATCATCCTGAACCGGATTTTGAGAAACCATTCGGAATGCATTGTCCTGCGGCATATCTGTTTTTGTAATCCCTGACAGGTTCAGCGCCATTTCAAAATCCGGGATTCCATAGCCATATTCATCGTCGGGGTTTTGGTAATAGGAAGAACTTTCTTCCAATAAGCCAATAAATTCATCAACAGAAAGATCCGGTGCAGCCTGACGCAGGCAAGCGACCATACCAGCAGCAATCGGAGAAGAGAAAGAAGTGCCGTAACCACCATAAACCGTATCGTTTGCCGGACTTGTTGAAGCTACGATTGCCTGGCTTCCCTGAGCGGTAATGTTTGGTTTTATCCGACCATCAGCAGTAGGCCCAACGGAGCTAAAAGGCGCATAAACACCTTCAGGGTCAACTGCTCCCACTGTAATTATGTGTTGTGCATCGGCAGGAGCGCCAATGTAGTGCCAATTGTCATTCCCGCTATTCCCGGCACTGTTGCAAACAAGAATCCCTTTTTGACCGGCTGCTGTTGCGCCCAATGTAACAGGAGTTGTTTCTCCGTTCATGTCTTCGTATGTATGATCCATTTCCGGGTCATTAAAAGTTGTATAACCCAGGCTGGAGTTGATCACATCAGCACCGAGGCTATCGGCAAATTCTGCTCCGGCCACCCAGTTATATTCTTCGATCAGGTATTCCGTAGGGCCATCTTCCGTTCTGATCAGCCAGTAATTCGCCAAAGGCGCAGTGCCCACGATCAAACCCGGCGACCAACTGGCCATTGTGGATAAAACCGAACTGCCATGGGAATGGTTTCCGGGAGCGAAGACATTATTGCCCGGCAGCACAAAATCGCGGGTTCCCAGCATACGGTTTTGAGCAAAAAGACTATCAAGAGCCGGCATCTGGTCGGCATTGACAAAACCCGCATCCAAAACAGCAATCATCATCCCCTGGCCGGCAAAGCCTTTTTCGTGCAGCGGAATCCCGTTAAGCATTGAAATTTGATTTTCTGCATAGCCATAGTCAAAAACATTATTTGCAGATGAAGAAGCTTTAAAATATTGGGATGCAGCAAGCGGACGAATTTCATCCTGATCAAGTTTATCCGAATTTTTTAATTCAGAGCGAATACCGGCGGGTTTTACGAGAACCGCTTTTTCAACAAAATCAAGAGCCAGGATATTGCTCAAAATTGCATCATCAGCTATTTCAAAAGTAGCGGTATTTAACCATTTTGAGGCATTCATAAAAACCGCACCTTCTGCTTCTACGGCAGCTATATAAACCGGATTTACAGGCAGGTCGGTTTCATCAATTTCAATATTGAGCCGTTCGCGCCTGTCAATGGCTCTTTGGGAGAGGAATTCCCCGGGATTATCAACTGAGAAGGGATTATCATTTTTATCGGCAAAATAGATTGCATACTTAGCTTCCTGAGCAAAAGCCGAAAGAAAAAGTATAATCAGAAAAGAGCTTAATATTTGTTTTTTCATAAAATGAAGAGTTTGCTGTTAGAACTTAAATGATGCTGACTCAAAATATTGGCACACAATTACCTAACACCGGTTTTTGTGTAAAGTTTACCCAAAAATAAAAATTAAATCAAAGCATCATGGAGAAAAAGGGCTTCAATTTTCTGCAATACAATTCTTTTCACACTAAAACATCTATAAATCAAGACATTAAAAAACAGAGATAGCGGTAATATCTCTGTTCTGTTCATCAGCGAACCAAATGCTATTATGCAGGTTTGGCAGCATCGATCAAGCCATCCTGAACTTTTACCCAACCGATTAAAAGCAGTATGAGAAATAGAAATCCGGATAATTCACAATTTGCCCTGCTACGAAAATCCAAAATCATTCCACCTAAAACCATGCATACATTAGGGGAAAAAAGAAAATTAGCTGTATCCTTTTTATAAACACAACTTCAATGAAAAAAATTATAGGCAAATATTTCATGGTTTTTCTTTTCATATTGAATACAGCGGGTTTTGTGCAGGCGCAAAACGCAAAAGATTCAGGAAAACTATTTATTATTGGCGGCGGGGAGCGCCCACTTTCACTCATGAAAGCCCTAACCGATGAAGCCCAGATAGCGACAGATGATTTGATTGTCATCCTTCCTTTTTCGAGCAGTATTCCTCATGAGGCATCGGCTTATGCGCGTGAACAGTTTGTTACATTAGGCTATCGGAATGTGCGGCCCATATATTTGAATGAAGATTCGCTGGTGTCAGAGCAAGCAAAAGATTCAATACGCAGGGCATCAATAATTTATATTACGGGAGGAGATCAAAACCTATTTATGAAAACTGCAGAACGTAACGAAATTGTAAAGGACATTCGTTATGTTTATCAAAACGGGGGCCTTATTGCAGGCACCAGTGCGGGTGCAGCTGTGATGAGCGCAAAAATGATCACCGGGAATCAGCAATTACTGGAAGAGTATTCACCTGATGTTCAGATAATCCACGAAAAAAATATTGAAATATCAAAGGGTTTGGGACTGCTTAAAAATGCCATTATTGATCAGCATTTTATTAAACGCATGCGCTTGAACCGATTGATTTCAGTAGCCATTGAAAATCCGGATGAAAGCTGCATCGGCATTGATGAATCTACAGCAATCATTGTTACCGGAAACACGATCAAAGTAAGCGGAGAAAGCCAGGTAATTGTGCTGAAAAACAACGGAAAAACCAAAAAAAGCGCTAAAGGCTTATTGGGAGCAAACAACCTGAAAATCAGTATTTACCTCCCCGGAGAATCCTTTACTATTGAATAATACAAAAAGCCGGCCCCATGAGGAAAATCCCTATAAAACTTCCCGATACGTTCAGTATTCTACTCATCATAATGGCAATATTTATTTTATTGACATGGATCATCCCTGCAGGTGTTTATGAGCGTGAAAGCATAAAAATAGGAAGCCTTACAAAAGAAGTTCTGATACCCGGCTCCTATCATGAGGTAGCGGCTAACCCTCAGGGTATTGGCGCATTTTTAACGGCTCCGATCAAAGGCTTCATTGCAGCGGCACAAATTATTGGTTTTTGCCTTTTTGTTGGAGGCGCTTTTGGTATTTTCAACCGAACGGGAGCTATAAATGCCGGCATTGCTTCTGTTTTGCGGGCGGGCAAAAAGAATCCTGCACGTAAAAAGATCATCGTACCGTTTATTATGCTGCTTTTCTCTCTTGCCGGAGCAACTTTTGGCATGAGCGAAAGTGTTTTGGTTTTTATATTGATCACGCTTCCTTTGGCTCTTGCACTTGGATACGACAGCATCGTTGGGATCAGCATGTCCTTTCTTGCCGCGGGTGTTGGCTTTGCCGGAGCTTTTTTCAACCCCTTTACTATTGGGATTGCCCAAGGTATTTCAGAAGTTTTGCTGTTTAGCGGCTGGGAATACCGGATTTTTGTGTGGGTCATCCTCACTTCCGCAGCCATTATTTTCGTGATGCGCTATATCAAAAGAATCGAAAAAAAACCGAAATACAGTCCTGTTTATCAATTGGATCAATCGCGCGACAAAAGTGATTTCGAGCACAGCAACGAGCTGGAAATGACATCAAAACACCGATTGGTTTTATGGATATTGCTTGCCACTTTTTTCCTTTTGATATTAGGGTCAAATATCTGGAACTGGTATATCAATGAAATTTCTGCCCTTTTTACCGGTGCGGCCATTTTGGTTGCCATGCTTTACGGATTAAAAGCCAAAGACACTACGGAGGCCTTTATTGAAGGCACCAAGGGGATGACTCTTGCCGCTTTGGTCATTGGGATATCGCGCGGGCTGCTCATTATTGCCAGTGATGGCAAAATAATCGACACCATGCTGCATGCCATGGCAGGAGCTACGGAAAATATCCCTCCGGCCCTGACGGCACAAATAATGTTTTTGACGCAAGGAGCGATCAATTTCTTTGTCCCTTCCGGATCGGGACAGGCAGCACTTACGATGCCGCTTATGGCTCCTTTAAGTGATTTGGTGGGCGTTTCGCGACAAACTGCTGTATTGGCTTTTCAGCTTGGCGATGGCATTTTCAATATGATTATCCCCACCAGCGGTGTCACAATGGGCGCATTATCAATTTCCAAAGTCCCATATCAAATCTGGTTTAAATGGCTGGTCCCACTTATACTGATTTTGATGGTTTTATCCCTTCTTTTGATGATCCCTCCCACAATGTTGTTCCTGTATTAGGATTGGATTTCCATTTTAAAATCAATTTAGTTCACTCATCGGATGACTTTGAGTCATCCGATGAGTGAGAAAAAAAAAGACCGCCCAAGTTTATCGGGCAGTCTTTCAAAACCAGGAGAAAACCTCTCTTATTTAACCATTAATCGTGTTGTTTCCACCTCAGAGCCATTAAAAACAGACACAAAATAAACTCCCGGATTCAAAGCGGAAATATCAATCTGTGCACTGTTATTATTCAGGCCATCATTTTCGATTACAACAGCACCGTTGATGTTGCTGATACGCACATTGGTAATTTTTTCTGTGCGCGCAATATTAATCACATTGGTAGCCGGATTAGGATAAACTTCCATTGCAATCATTTCGTTTTCACTAATGCCGGTAGTCAGGACGATATCCGCAGCATTGCGTGGATTGAGGCGATAAACTCCATAGGAATAATCCACTACACCTGTGATTGTGTAAGTATCGCCAACATTCATGCTAATGTTAGCCAACTGATAATCTACATTATCACCAATTTTGATGAATGTTTCACCATTGTCATCGCTGCAATAGTAAAAATACGGATCTTCAAAATACTGGGTTACTTTGGCATTTTCGATGCGCACGAGCTGACCTTCCCATTTTTCGGCCATGGGATCATTTGCGGCATGTGTTGTATCTATTTCATTACCAGCAATTACTTCCGGAGCATAAGGTTCATTTCCTGAGCTGATAATTTCAATCAAAACAGGATCAACAATTTCGTTCAGGTCGTAATACTGATCGCGTGTGGCAGTAAGAACAACCTCATCACCTACAGCAACCTGCTCGATTAAACTAAAGCTATAACCCATTACACCATTGTATGCGCCGGCACCATCCTGAATCCAGAAATTGTTGTACGCATCATTAGCTGAAATAATACCGCTGAATGTGGCCTGAATACCATTTGCGAGCACACCTTCCGGATTTGCTGCATTGGTATAGGCAATAGGAGCAATACCACCGTAAAGCTCAACAGAGCTGGTTCCTTCCAGTCCGGCCTGTTCCAGTTGATCAACAGTTAAATCAAATTCAATAGGAGCTGAAGCACCACTCAAATGTACCAGATTACGCATTTCGGCATCAATTTCCGCGTTGGCAAAAGTTATTTCAGCTGTTCCGTTCAAAATAAAATCAGAAGCTGTAACACTTTCCACATCGGCATTATAGCGAACATCAACAGCATCATTGCTCACACAGTAAGCATATTCCAGTCCCAGAAGCGCCCAGTTTTCAAAGCCACCGTTCACAACGAGGTTTTCGCCACCGTCTTCCATAAAAATTGCATTGTCAACATAGGCAACAGCTTCATCAACAAACTCATCCTGATCATAGAATTTAATCCAAACATAGCCTTCCACTGCTCCATCAGGCACGGTAGCCGTCCAGGTAATCGTTTGCCAATCGGCCATATCTTCCGAATAAACAGGAGCTTCGCCATAAACATCATTGCCCTCTGCATCATAAAAATCGGCATAGATTTTCAGGCGGCCACGGGTATCATTGTCCAGTACGTCAATGGAGAAAGTGTAGGAAGCACCTTCATTTACAGCATAATTATCACTGACCAGGTAAGGCACATTGGTAGTATGCAGGTTCATCTGGCAGGAAGTGGTTCCCTGCGTAAAAAATTCCGTATTGGGATTCAGGCTGATATCGTCCGGACTGGGCGTATCAATAAACCAGTTTTGCGGAACCTGTCCCATTGCATTTATGGCAAAAGCCATCATCAGCACAAAAAGTAAATTTTTAAATCTCATAGTCTTTGTTTTTTTAATTTAACATTATGGTGAATTATCTAAAAGCATCAATTGCAATAGCATACGGATTGCAGCCTGTAATAAATTCTTCCTTATTGCCGCCATCCAAATCTGAACGGAAAATGATTCCATTTACTTTATCGCTCCAGTAAAGTTTTCCTGCATCCAGGTCAATGTCCATGCCCCAGCAGTAGTTATCCGTCATTTCGGGAGCAATTACGGTTTCCGCAGAGCCATCGAGATTGGCCATACAGATACCTTTTTCGTAATCGGCATAGTACATTTTATTGTTTTCCACATCGAGGGCTATTGCTCCGCCATTGGTTCCGGCAACAAGTTCGGTGAAATTTGTGCCGTCAAAATCAACACTGAACATCCCTCCGGAAAATTCGTATTTATCATTACTGAAAAGAAATTTATTATTGAGATAATCCCAGGCAATATCAATGGCCATTTCAGGTTTGGAAGTAGTCGTCATAGGAATAAAAACCTCAGCATTGCTACCATCCATATCGCAGCGCCCAATGGCTCCCTCTGTACCCCAATACAGTTTATTGTCCACAATGTCCAGACCGAACGGATCGGTTAAAACCGGATTATTGTAATCGATAACGATTTGAAGGTCAAAACCTTCCAGATCGTAACTGTAAATAACGCCAGCCCTGTAATCGGAAACAATCACACGGGCGTTACTGGTATCAATAACCATTCCGTAGGGTTTATCCAATGCTGTATGGCCAAAATCCTTGACAACCGGCTCATTGCCGTCGAGCAATACATAGCGCACGCTGTGGGTGGTACGATCCGTAAAATAGAGGGTTTTTGTTTTTCCCGCATTGGGGTCTTTTATCTGGAGGGTCAGCTCTTTTTTAAGCTGATTGTAATAAAGGTCTTCAGTTGCGCCGACAGTGAGGCTGATATTGTATGTACCCGGCTCGCTATAAACAATTTCAGGGTTTTCTTCGATGGATGTTTGTCCATTTCCAAAATCCCATTGATAAGAAGTAGCCAAAATGGATTTATTGGTAAAACTTACGGTACTGGGCGCTGTTAAGCCATTGGTAGCCTGATAGTCAAAATCAGCTACGGTACTTGCGGATGGAACTGTTTTTTCTTTTTCACAAGCGGTAAAAAACACGGCCGCTGTGAAAGCAAACATCATCAGGTATATGTATTTCGAATATTTCATTGTTATTGATTTTTTGTGCATGAATTAATATCCGGGATTTTGATTTTCCGGTCCGATGGACGGATTCGTATTTATTTCGGAAAAAGGAATCGGGAAAAGCAATTGATTGGCCGAACTGACATCGGGTAAAGTTTCAATGGCTATTCCGTTGCGGATCAGATCAAACCAGCGCTGACCTTCGAAGGTAAATTCGAGTTGGCGCTGCAACATCATTTCTTCAAAAAGCGCATCATAATCCTGCAAGTTTACAGCTTGCAAACCGGCACGTTCCCGAATTTTATTGATGTCCGCATTGATCTGAGCCACATCGCCTTGCATATGGATCATTGCTTCGGCACGCAGCAGGTACATTTCTGCCAGACGCATCACATAAACGCGGTCAGCTCCTGTAGAAATCTCATGATATTTAATGCAATAGGGCTTATCATCAAAGCCGGCAAATGAAGCATCGAGCCTTTGGTCCCCTGCTGTGAAATTCCCAAGAAGTCCGCCTTCGGGACTTACTTCATAACGTCCGCCAAGCGATGAGGGAAAGACATATTCGGCCATTCGGTTTTTATCCTGATCGTTGTATTTCACTTCAAAAATTGATTCTGAATTAGTCCCCGGGACGAAAAGCTGGCTATAATCAGAAAGCAAGGACAAACCGGAATTATCGATAATGTTTCCGGCAATCTGCGCTGCTTGCTGATAGTTCTTTTCATATAGGGCAATGCGTGCGAGAAGAGCCTCAGCCGCCACAGCCGAAGCCAAACCTTCTGTGGTAGTAGTTGTATTTTTCATTGCAAAATCCAGATCGGATTTCAATTGTGCCAAAACTGCAGAAACAGAAGAACGCGGAATACTAAGCGCCTCATCATCAAGCGTTGGCGTAGTCTTCAGAGGAACACCGCCGTAATAGCTTATAAGGTTAAAATAAGCCAGGCTCCGAATAAAATAAAGCTGACCCATCACATCATTTTTAAAGGCCGCATCAACATCCTGGATTTCGGGCATATAATGGAGCACGTTGTTCACACGATTGATGGCAATATAAGAAGCACTCCATATAGCTTCGGAAATTGAATTGTTTGAAAGCAGATTATTGAGGGCTATATCGTTGTATTCCAATATTGTACCTGTTGCATTTGCGTTATCGGAAGACAGCTCTGCTGCAAGGATGGCGTGACGTCCGTATAATCCGGACAATTGCAGTGCATCATAGCAACCTGTAAGTGCCTGATTCAAATCGGCTTGCGTTGTAATGGCCTTGTCGGCGGCAATGGATTGGGTTGGGTCAATTTCAAGCTTCGCGCAGGAAAACAAAGCCGGTATCATGATTATCAAGTAGATATATTTTTTCATTTTCGTGGGATTTAAAATTGAACATTAAGGCCGGCAGAAACTGTACGGGCTACCGGATAGGTGAAAAAATCGGTACCATAGCGCAGCGCATCGTCTCCGGCATAATTTACTTCGGGATCCATTCCACTGTAATCGGTTATTGTAAAGAGGTTTTGTCCTACGAGATAAATTTCCAATTTACTGATTTTAAGTGATTTTAAAAGCTCGGGCTGGAACTGATAGGCAAGACGCACGGATTTACAGCGCAAATAGGAACCATCTTCGATAAAGCGCGAAGAAGCGCGGTCGTTATTGTTGAGGTCGGCAGCCGTTGCCCTGGGGATGTATGCAATATCACCGGGTTGCCGCCAGCGGTCAATAATTGCCGCCAACTGGTTGTCCTGCCCTTTCATAGACTCGATATAACGGCGTGTTCCGTTGAAAATATCGTTGCCATAAGAATATTGCATCGTAACGGACAGGCTGAAACCTTTATAAGAGAAACTATTGGTGAATGCACCGATAAAGTCGGGGTTTGGATCACCGATAACCGTACGGTCATTTTCGGTAATTTCTCCATCACCGTCAACATCACGGAAAACAATATCGCCGGTAGATGGATCAACTCCCAGAGATTCGTAATTATAAAATACACCAATGGGCTGGCCCACGCGGACACTGTTTTCACCACGACCGATCTGATCAATAGGCTGATCGTTATAGAGCTTGGTAATTTCGTTGCGGTTCAAACTGAAATTTGTTGAAAAGTCCCATTTGAGCGGCGCATCAATAATATTCGCTGAAAGGAAAAGCTCAATACCATTATTTTTCATTTCGCCAATATTGGAAATGAAAGAGCTGAATCCGGAGCTTAGCGGAACGGGACGGTAAAGAAGCAGATCCTTGGTGTATTTGTGGTAATAATCAAAATTAAAGGTCAGGCGGTTATTAAACATCGACAGGTCGAAACCGATATCAAACTGTGCGGTGGACTCCCATTTCAGGTCGGGATTAGGCAGTTGGGAAGGGTAAATTCCTGGATTGGTCAAATAGTCGGCTCCGGATGAATAGAGGTTCATATATGCAAAATCCGGGATTCCGTCGTTTCCGGTCAAACCATAACTGGCGCGCAGCTTGGCATCGTTCATAAATCCAACATTAAAGAAATCTTCCTCCGAAATGCGCCATGCGGCCGAAGCTGCCGGGAAAAAACCATATTTATTGTTTTCGCCAAATTTGGATGAACCGTCATACCTCCCGCTCAAGGTAAAGAGATATTTATAAGCGATATCGTATTTTACTTCGCCAAAAAACGAATTCAGCCCACGGTCCAAAGCCGAGGTGCTCCCTTCGGTGATGGTAGCAGCTGATGCGATATACTCAAAATTTTCATTGGGAAAATCCTGTCCGCGCAAATAGCTGCTGCGTCTTTGATAGCTTTCAAAACTATAGCCCAGCAAGGCATTAATGCGGTGTTTTTCATTAATCTCTGTATAATATTTGAAGAGGTTATTGCTCACAATATTAATAACATTGGCGGATGATTCGATGCCCAGGCCATTGTATTTTCCGCCCTGGCGCGTTGTTGGCGGATCGTAGGTATGCTCGCGCAGATTGTAGTAATCGGCACCCCATTTTGTGGTAAACGTCAATCCTTTAATCAGTTTTACATCGGCGTAGATGCTGGAAATATTACGAAAAGCATAACTTTTGTTCTTATGCAGATTCCCAATAGAAACCGGATTTGCATAAGGGCCGTCATCGTTATACGTTCCATCTTCATTATAAACGGGATAAATTGGCGGCATCGCAATGGCGTTGGCCAGCGGTGAATTTAAAGACTGGTCGCCTTCTTTGCGGTCGTTGGTCGAATAGCTCAGGCTGATATTTGTTCCGACATCAATACGGTCGTTTACTTTAAAATCGAGGTTTGCCCGTCCGTTCATACGGTCATAAGCTGTACCGATCAATGTACCATCCTGAGTGAAATAATTACCGGAAACATAAAATTTTGTGTTTTTCGAACCACCTGCTGCTGACAGTTCATAATTGGCTATAGGTGCAGTTTGAAGCACTTCATTCAGCCAATCCGTATCAATGGTATTGTTTTGAATTTCTTCATCGGAATAGATAGGCAAACCACCTGCCGCGATACTGGCTTCGTTTTTATACTCCATAAACTCGCGCGCATTTAGCATATCGAGAGTTTTGCCCACTTTCTGCACACCATAATAAGTACTGAAATTTATTGTAGTTTTTTCGGCGCTTCCTTTTTTTGTCGTGATCAGGATAACGCCATTGGAAGCCCGGCTACCGTAAATTGTTGTAGCAGAAGCATCTTTCAAAACCGAGATCGATTCAATATCGTTGGGGTTCAGATCGGAAATTGCATTAATGGTTTGACCGCTAAAACCAATCTGGCCGTAATCTCCGGTGATGATCGGGATACCATCCACCACGTAGAGCGGTGAATTTCCTGCGTTAATGGAGCTCACACCGCGCACACGTACAGAAATACCACCTCCCGGAGTACCGGAATTACTGACAACCTGCACGCCGGTTGATTTTCCCTGAAGCGCCTGGTCGATATTTGAACTTGGGATTTCGGTAAGGTCATCAGAACTTACAACACTCACTGAGCTTGTAAGCAATTTACGGCTTGAGGAGCCATAGCCAACAACCACCATTTCATCAAGCTCGGTTGCTATAGGAATCAGAGCAATATCGATCACGGATTTATCGGCAAGAACTTCCACTCTGTCATAGCCAATAAAAGAAAAAATCAGCACAGAAAACTCATCAGGGACTTCGATGGCATAATTCCCGTTCACATCGGTTGTAGTACCTTGTGTAGTTCCTTTAATTACGATGCTGACACCGGGCATTGTGGAACCGGTATTCGCATCCGTAACGGTTCCGCTGATCTTTTTTCCCTCTGGCGGAGCTTGGGTTTTAGTTGATTTTTTTGGTTGAACCTCCGGCGTCAGGATAATCTTTTCTTTTAAGAATTCAAATTTGATTTTCTTTCCATCCAATAATCCGTGAAGTACATCTTCAATTCCTTTAGCGGAAACCTTTGCCGTAACTTTTTGGTTTACATCGATTTTTGCAGCATTATACACAAATGTGTAATTGCATTGCTTTTCAATTTGCTGCAAAGCATCTTTAAGTGTCACGTTTTCGATATTCAGAGTAATGGCTTTATCCTGACCCACTCCCGCTTTTGCAGGAAAAGGGATCATCATTGCCAGAAGCAGGATGGCACATCCCGTTCTGAAGAAAAAAGCGCGTACTTCTGAAAAACGTTTCATTTTCGTGTGTAAAGTGTTTTTCATGCTTTTCTGAATTTTAGTTTTGCTGTTTGTATGTAATGCGTACTTTGTTTCCTGAAATATCATACTCCATCGGACTCACTTTTTTGAGGAGCAGCAATACTTCTTCCAGGCTGTTATCTTCTATGGTAAGGGTGTAAAGGTTATCTTGATTTTTCGCATTTTCCAGTTCAATATCAACACCATACCAATATTCCAATTCTTTGCAAACCGTAAAAATATCGTCCTGATCGAAAAATTGCTTCCCGTAAATCCATGCGGTAAGATTGCCGGCATTTACCTGCTCAAGACGGGCAGATTTATTTTTGCTATCGTAAATGAATTGCTCATCAGGTTTGAGGAGGACATCCTGATCCTGACCATTAAGCATCACTTTAACGCTACCGGAAACCAAAACGGTTTTAACAATGCGGTCGGAAGGATATGCTGTTACGGAAAAGCGCGTCCCCAAAACCTGAACGTCCATTTTGGGAGTAGAAACAACAAATGGTTTTTGCGCATTGTGCACCACATCAAAGAAAGCACGGCCACTAAGAAAAACCTCACGGAGGTCACCTTCAAAATTTTCAGGATATTTGATCCGGCTGCCTCCGGCAAGGATCACTTTGGTGCCATCGGGAAGATTCAGGTTGCTGCGGATTCCGGCAGGACTTTGAATGCTCAGCATTTTTACTGCATCATCTTTAAAAATGCGGTCGCTGAAAAGCACTGCTGTAAATATTATCCCAATCAGTAAAACAGCGGCAATACGCAAAAACGGCCGCATTTTTATGTACAGATTGCGTTGATTTGTACGCCTTCTGATTTCAGAAAGCATTGCAGCTTTTTTTTCGGCTGACAACTGCTTTTCCCTGGCTGCATTCCAACGCCCTTGAAGCATTTGCTTCGATTCTTTTGTTTCGTACAAATGCTTTTCATCTTCCTTCCCGCTAAGCCCCAAAAGGTAGCGCCTTAACAAGTCTTTATTGAGTTTATTATCCATTTGGCTATGTTAATAATGTAATGGATACATTCAGAAGACCCTTTCCCCCTAATGGAAATGAAAAAATTACCTATAAATTAACAGTGGATTCCCTGTCAAATGGATCACAGCCTCAATCAGCTAATCCCTAAAAGTATAATAATCAGGTAGTAATCTTTTAGAACTTTGCGCAAGTCTTTCAAAGCCATGCTAATATGAATTTCGATGGTTTTAGTGGAGATATTGAGCTCTTTGCTGATTTCCTTATGCGAAAGGCATTGTATTCGGCTCATTTGGAAAACCTGACGGCGCCGATCCGGCATTTCCTCAATACATTTATGGATAATTTCCTGCAGCTCATTCAGCAGAACAGCTTCTTGTGTATCCTGATTGGCATGATTCAAATGATTTCTCAAATGATCGAGATATTTCCACTCATTGAGCTTCTTTTTATGTCGGTTAAAAATCAGGTTTCGTGTGATGGTAAAAATATAGGCATTGAGGTTTTCTTCCGGATTGACCGATTTACGTGATTCCCAAAGTTTCACAAAAACCTCTTGAGTAACTTCCTCTGCATCACTCCTGTTTTTCATGAAGTCGCAGGAAAAATTAAAAACGCGATCGGAAAAAATGTTAAAAATTTCCCCGAAAGCATCATCACTATCATTACAAAAAGCCTGAATAGTGGAGGTTGATATGTCCTTTCTTATCTTTGGTTTCAAAAATATCAATCATTGCGTAAAGCAAATTTATTGAAATATTTTGAATAATCAGCGTATAACAATGGTTTGGGTATGCGTTTGTCCTTTTGAATTTTCAAGGTAGAGCATATAGAGCCCCGACGAAAAGCCTTTCAGATTTAGCTGGCGATTAACATCTTCATGCTCTGATTTCCAAAGTATCGCACCCGACATTGAAATAACTGAAACATATCCGATTTCGTGATGGGTTTCAATCGTTAATATTTCCGAAACCGGATTGGGATACACTTTAATATCAGCGCCCCAGGAGTTTTTGATATCAGGAACCGAATAGGCACTGATACCGCTTCCGGCCTTAAGTTTCATCGGGCCACTCATCACCCTGATTTTCATTTGTTCAAAGCCGGCTATCATTTTGGGTGTATTGTACGCATCGGAATAAGTCCGGGTGGCAAATCCGCCTTTGGTTTGCGCCAATTCGAGTATCATTGACGGTGCGCTGCCATAAGTAGTTATAAAAGTGCCGTCTTCCCCCGGTGCATATTTGATGTAATTTTTGCGCGTCAGCCAAATACCAAAACGCAATTGGTTCTGAAGCATAGCGTAAGGAATTCCAGCTGCCGGATTCATATACATATCCGAGTCAAAAAAGCTGTTTGGCATAATGACAGATGTTTTTAAAAGGCCAAAACCTTCCTTAAACACAAGGCTGCCGGTTCCTGCGGCATTATACAGCATATAATTCTCTATGATGGTTTTGCCTGCAAAGCGGCTGTTGTCTCCAACAAACCCAATTATTTTTCCATCCCGCCTGATGTGATCGTATAGCAATGCACCATTGGCTGTGTTCTGCAGAAAGTTTTCAAGGATGTAGAACACATTATCAATAAACAGATAGCGTTTTGCTTCCCGGATTGTTATTTCAAAATGATAATCATCGCCCATTGAGCTGATACCACTAAATATCAATACATTGGTAGCCCCGAGCTCGATCAGACTATTTCTGCACACATTGGCAGTGATTTCGTCAGAGCCAGTCACAATCAATATTTTTTCATCAACCGAACCTGATTCATGCAAAAAGCTGTTGAGCATTCCAATATTGTCATTAATATCATCGCCGCCACTGGCATATATTGTATAATTCCCTTTCTCTTCGAACAGCTCAGGTGTGAATTCATCCTCAAACCCGTTTATTACTCCTGTATTAAAATCAATGGTGCAACCATCAAGGAGCTGCGAAACTTTCAATGAATCCACATTCAGCATTTCCCCATCGAGATGAAAGCTTGCATCGGAAATGGCCTGATAAATATTTGCAGCACCTGTTCCAAATACCTGGCCGACTTTCTCCTCCGAAATGGCCATTGCGGTTGTTTCATCAATACCGATACCGGTGATCATTTCTTCATGGTTCAGTTTCCAGTTGGCCAAAAACCCCATAAGGCGACCGGCGCGGCCACGTTCGGTGAAATGCGAGTCAAAAATATAGCCCGGGTAAAAATCAAAAAAATCATCAGCAAGCGTAACATACTGGTTATTTGGATCTTCAATACATTCATCAGGATAAACCGTTCCTCTTTGTGCTGTAAAAATAACTTTTGATAAAACTGCCAGTCCGGCCGATGTTCCGCAAATTACACCGCCTTCATTGTATTTATCGCGGATCGCATCCTGTGTCAAGGTGTTTTTGTAGGTCGAATAATAATTCCACTGGTCACCTCCTTTCAGGAAAATCACATCATAGGTCATCAAACTGTCGTATGTTTCCTGATTATCGGCAATGGTTTTGGAATTGAGTTTAAAATCTTTGGCTGATGCAGCGCCACAATGATCCACGAAATAATTCCGCATCCAGTCGCTGGCCGTGGAATAGGAAATAATAGCCACCCGCTTGTTTGCAGATTGCGCAACAGCCCAGGAATACGGTTCGGTGCTCCAACCTCCGGCTTCATCCGATTCACTTCCGCCGCCAATAATCAACAAACTCCCTTGTGCCATTAATAAAACCGGAAAAACAACACCTAATACAAGTAAAATTTTTTTCATAACAACTGTTTATTTTTTATCAAAATAAGTTTTCTTGATTTGTTTGTAATCCTCAGTGATCAGCTCTCCTTTAGAAACCATATGCACAATTTCGATGGATTCATCCAAAACCAGCAGATCTGCATCGAATCCCGCGGCAAGTCTTCCTTTATGATTCAGTTTGAGCACATTTGCCACGTTTGTACTGATAATTTGTACCGCTTCGCTGATGCTGATCTTTTCTTCCAAAACCATATCACGAAACTCTGTAAGCAAACTTAGCGGTTTTCCTGTTTCCAGTTTGACCAGCTTACCATTTTCGTCGAAATCAGGCAGCGAACCGCCGGCATCAGAACTCATAGTGATGTGTTCCAAAGGCACGCCCGCATCCAGGAGTTCACGCACGGCTTTTGAAGGTTTTATTTCATATTCAGGAAAATAAGGATAAGAGCTGGAAGTAATATCAATCCAGCCAAGCTTGCCATATATCTTTGCATCCTCAAAGATATAATCGTTTCGGTTGATGTGCGTGGGCAAAAACTGTTTGTATTTCAGCTCCGAAATCTGCACTACATCATGAAGCGGAAGGAAAGGACTGCGGGCATCGCCCATATGAATATTAACGATACCGGCTTTACCACCGAGCATACCTCCAACCCTTGCAGCTGCAGCGATTTTGGCTATCTCAGCAACAGAAGGCACAGAGCTTCGGTGATCCGAGAGGGCAATTTCGCCCACCCCAATTACTTCTTCGATCATTGCTATATCTTTAGCCACATCGCCCAGAAGGCTTGGTGTTGGAATTTGATATGCTCCGCTATAAATAAATGCCGTAAGGCCTTCGCTGTTAAGCGCCTTGGCTTTCATCAGCACTTCTTGAAGAGTGCGTGTAATGCCATCGGTGCCCAGACATCCCACTGCTGTGGCAACACCGGCTTCAAAAAACTCGCTGATGTGCATTTCCGGAGTACGTGTTTCCGGCCCGCCTTCACCACCTGCGCCGGCAAAATGACAATGGCTGTCAATAAATGCCGGTACAACATACATTCCCAAAGCATCAATTACCTTGCTGATAAAGGGGAAATCTGCATTCAGATGTTCGCCAATAAACCCGATTTTATTTCCTGCTATCAAAATATCTTTTATTCCCAAAGGTTCCGGCGCCATTATATTGGCATTTTTAATCAAAATCATAAGCAAACTTTTATGTTAGGCGATACGCGTATATTCCTGTTTGATCGCTATAAGGATACAATCCGAGAAGGCATATCCCCTATTAAATAATTAACGATATTTGGCGCAGAATACATGTCATGCCAAAAAACAACAAAAAAGCACTCATTTTTGCACTGCTTGCGATTCTCTGCTGGAGCACAATTGGCAGTGCTACAAAAATTACCCTGCGCTATTGCAGTGCAGATCAAATGCTTTTGTGGGCGAATTTATCCGCATTTCTTTTTCTTTTTGCTTTAAACCTCAAGGAAAATAAATCCGGCATATTCCAAAAAATAAAAACACGCGATATCCTGCGCAGCGCATTCATGGGCATGATCAATCCTTTTTTGTATTATTTATTGCTTTTTGAAGCTTATGACCTGCTGCCTGCACAGGAAGCCGGCACATTAAATTACATTTGGCCGGTGATGCTGGTTTTGCTCTCTGCTGTTTTTTTAAAAGAAAATCTGCCATTATTCCGATTTCTGGCTATTTTACTCAGCTTCAGCGGACTGGTTGTTATCGCCACAAAAGGCACATTTGTTATGGAAGGCGTCAGCAATGTCCGGGGCATTGTGTTGATATTGATCAGTGCGCTGTTATGGGCTTCATACTGGATTTTCAATATGAAAGACAGACGTGATGCGGCAGGAAAATTGACCCTCAACTTTGCCTTTGGCCTGTTGTACATACTAATCTACCAGCTTATCAGCGCCGATCCATTACAAATATCTTTAAATGGCCTGACCGGCAGTATTTATATTGGCATTTTTGAAATGGGGCTTACATTTTATCTCTGGATGAGCGCACTGCAATACAGCACACACACTGCGCGCATCAGCAACCTGATTTATCTATCCCCTTTTATATCACTGATTTTCATCAGTATATTTGTTGGCGAAAGCATTCATCCGGCCACTATTGTTGGTTTAGCTTTGATTATTGGGGGGATTGTGTGGCAGGAACGGATAAAAACATGAGCCCGGCTTCTGTCTTAGTTGGGGCTCATGAAATCGGTTGTTTACTCTATAAAGTTCAAATTCAAGGTCAGAGCACCGTCGAAGCGTGCATAAAAAAATATAAAACAAGATAATAATCAGATATTTGAAATTATAGATTTCGAGCAATCCCAAATTTTCGAGAGAATAATGGCATGCTCTATTTGTATAGTTGCTACAAGTCAACTCCAATAACTTCATTACACTCATCTCAAATACCAGTTATCTCCCTTCTTTCGGACTACTGACAAGCCTTTATCAAAAATAAGGGCTGAGCACAAAAACGGAGGCCCTCATTCAATTGTGGCCTGCCGCTTCTCTGATACATTTAAACTATTTTTTTAGCTTTTTGATTCCATAAGCTGCGCCCATGCCCAGCAACACAATCAGTCCGCCGCCAATGCCCGCGCCACCGCCAACGGGCGTATTGCCCGAACCGGCGCCGGTTGGGTTTACATCATCGTTTGGGTGTGGCGGATCCTGGGCATTTACCGTAAGGAACATGGCCAGAATTGCAATTAAAGCGAGTAGTTTCTTCATTTTGATTTGGTTTTTAGAGACAGACCCCCTTTTGTGAGACGCACCGCAGCGCAGCAGACACTTCGCTGTGCTTGAGACGCACGGCTGTGCTTGAGACGCACGGCTGTGCTTGAGACGCACGGCTGTGCTTGAGACGCACGGCTGTGCTTGAGACGCACGGCTGTGCTTGAGACGCACGGCTGTGCTTGAGACGCACGGCTGTGCTTGAGACGCACGGCTGTGCGTCTTTACAGGTGGAGTATGTCTCTGTTATTTTTTTTATTTGATTATGATTTTTTTGGTTAATTGATTGGTATTGGTTTCGATGGATAGCAGGAATATACCAGCGGTTTTGGGTGCGGGGATACTTTGCATTTTTTCCCAACAACCCAGCGTCCTGCCTGTTACATCTCTTAGAATAAGCTGGTTTACAGTGGCCTGGGTTTTGACCCTGATCTCGCCGCCAGCAGTATAAACCTGCATATCAACTGGTTCAGCCTCGTTTGTACCTGTAATGCCGAAATGCAGCTTAAAGCGCTTTTCATCTTCGCCAAATTCGTAATTGAATACATAATCACCTGTTGCCAGATCATGGAAAATATCTGTTTTTGCATCTTCCAAAATCAATACTGATATATCGCCCAGATCGTTGGCTTTTAATGTGTATTCGCCACTTTCACCACAGCGGAAGCCCAATTGGATCTCTTCACAAACGGGACGGCGGTCAATGGACAGCACCTTCGAGTCTGCGAAGGAATACAATTGCGGCACATCATCTCTGGAAGTAAAAAGCTTGTATGCATCATAGTGGAAATCAAAATCAGATGTAGCAGCTTCATTCAGACTGATGAAAAGCTGATCGAAATAATCATTTTCGGCAGTGACCTGTAATTCTATGATATTTGACAGCTCTGAACCCGCTTTATAGTAGTTAGTACTACCGCTATGTGTACGATTATCATTGGTAAGGCTGAACGTACCCGCAGTGGTGGCTTTTATCCAGAATCCCTGCATGGCAGGCACATATTGCGATCCGGCACCCACGCCGGCATTCCAGCTTTTGTTGTTCCCTTCTGCCGCATCCCAATAATAGACTGCGCCATAGGTATCATCCAGTTGCGCCCAGTCGATGGGTGATGGATAAGGATTACCGAGCAGATTCCAGCCCACTGCCGTATTCAGGCTTTGATCACCTGTATTCAGGTCACCGCTGAAGGTAAATGTTGTGCTTTTCGCTACGCTCCAAAGTGAGTAACCTTTAGCGGGCGTCATTGTTACCGCAGGATCGGTAATATCTACCCAACCGTTATCATAATATTGCAGGTAGTTGCCATCAAACATATCGGCAGCGGCACTGCTTATCGGTGAAGAAATAAGGTGCCATTCATCATCGCTGATGCTGCGCTCAACATTGATCGTTCCATTGTTGGTAATGGCTCCGTTTGTGATGAGCGAACCACCGGAGTTGATGGTGAGGGTGGCGCCGTTTTCAATAGTCAGATCATTGCAATCTCCCGTATCATCAGAACCAATTATCGGATTATTTCCACTACTGGCAATTATTACATTGTCTGTTGATGTTGGTACAGCATCTGAATCCCAATTCCCAGCAGTTTCCCAGTCTGTGCTTACGGAGCCGTCCCAGGTGAAATTAGTCCCTACTCCTTGAAGATATGGATAACCACTATTATATGTAGCTGATATAGACCAAACATTTTCAAAATCCCATCCTGCCTCAGTAAAAGTAGATTGAGCTTGCATTTCATTTGTGGTTTTACCCGCGCCTCCGTCACTACTAGATTTCCCTGAAGTTTCTGTATCCCAAAATGAATTTTCAACTATCCCGTCATAATTAGACCATCCAATTAAACCACCCCCGCTACCATTCACATCTCCAGTACTATAACAATTAATAACTGAATAAACATTTGGCACAGATTCATTAACACCAATCAACCCTCCTGAATTACCTCCTCCATTAATGCTTGTTTGCGCATAACAATTCCTCACAATTGAACTAAAAGTTAATTGACCAATTAGTCCGCCCACATAAGATGTTCCTCTAACCGCCTCTATACCATAATCAGTATAACCTGTAGAAAAACAATTTTCAACAACAGTGGAATTCGTACAAACTCCAGCTAATGCTCCAATATAGCGATAACCAAAAACACCAATATTAGTCAACCCAATATTCCTTAAAGTTGCTCCAGATGTATAACCGAACATCCCTTGGTAATAGCTATAACCAGATCGATAAATATCTATATTATCGATAACATGTCCTTGACCATCATATACCCCTGTAAAAGCGACACCATTTGTCGGCCAACCTGGATTACTGCCAATAGGGGTAAAACCGTCACCATCATCCCAATAAGTAGAAGTAGTAGCATTTATATCACTTGTCTGTACATAGTACTTATCCCATTCATTACTATTCTGAGTTAACCAATAAAGATTATTTAAAGATTCAATCTTGTAAGGATCAGCTTCAGTACCAGAACCTAATGGTTGGATTGCTGTTTGAGATTTAATTTGCGAAAAGACGGTTAGAAAAAACAATAAAATTATAGTATTCTTCATGATTTAGAATTTTTGATTCAATTAATATTTACTTACCCATTTCTTCAAACCATAAGCCGCACCCATGCCCAGCAACACAAGCAGTCCGCCTCCAACGGGCGCACCACCGCCAACGGGTGTGTTGCCTGAACCTGCTCCGGTTGGGTTTACTTCATCGTTTGGGTGTGGCGGGTCCTGGGCATTCACCGACAGGAACATAGCCAGAATTGCAATTAAAGCGAGTAGTTTCTTCATTTTGATTTGGTTTTTAGAGACAGACCCCCTTTTGTGAGACGCACCGCAGTGCAGCAGACACTTCGCTGTGCTTGAGACGCACGGCTGTGCTTGAGACGCACGGCTGTGCTTGAGACGCACGGCTGTGCGTCTTTACAGGTGGAGTATGTCTCTGTTATTTTTTTTATTTGATTATGATTTTTTTGGTTAATTGATTGGTATTGGTTTGTAGTTTCAGGATGTATATTCCGGCAGGCAGTTGTGTTTTCAATTGATAGTTTTGCTGTTCAGGGAGTTGATACTGCCCCAGTTTTTTGCCTGCCACATCCAGGATTTCCAGTTCGGCTTTGGCCATCACATCATGGCTATTGATGACAATGCTTTTACCCAAGGCATAGACCTGAAGCTTATTTCCGTTTATTTCATCATTACCCAAGGTATTCAAATGCAGCTTAAAACGCCCGCTGGCCTCCTCTGCTTCATAGTCAAATACATAGTCTCCCTTATCAAATTCATGAAAGGCATTCAGTTTCAAGTCTTCCAAAACAAGGCTATCCAGATCTGTGATTCGATCAAGTTTTATGCGGAATGTTCCGCTTTCGCCACAACGGAAACCCAGAGGAATTTCCAGGCAGGACGGCCTGCGGTCGATGGAAAAAATATCATCGCCATGATATGAATACAATTGCGGAACCGACTCATTAGGTGCAAACAACTTCCATGCATCATACGCCAAATCAAAAGCAGGACTTGCATCATTTTTGAGGTTGATGAACAATTGATCGCTCATGCCGCTTTCTGAAACCACTTGCAAATCAATGGCATTGGGCAGGCTGCTTTCTTCTTTATAATACTGATTATTCCCTGTATGCGTACGGTGGCTATTGTTCACACTAAAGCTTCCTGCTGTGGTGGCCTTTATCCAGAATCCCTGCATGGAAGGCACATATTGCGAGCCCGCCCCTCCGTCAATCCAGCTTTGATAATTGGAAAGTGATGGATTCCAGTAATATATCGCACCATAAGTACCATCCAGCATTGACCAGTCAATGGCCGAGGGGTAAGGATTTCCGAATAGGTTCCAGCCATTGTCGTTCATATGGATGGAGCGGCTCAGCTCTCCGGTATTCGGTGTTCCTTCAAAGATGTAGCTTGCGTTTTTTACAACGCTCCAAAAAGAATAACCCTGAAGCGGTGCCAGGCTGCTGGAAGCATCGGTAATATCGTTCCAGCCGCCATCATAGTACTGCAGGAAATCCCCGGAAAACATCTCCGCATTGCCATCGGATACAGGAGTGGAAATCAAATGCCACTCATCCTGGCTGATGTAGCGCTCGATTTGGACATTTCCGGTGGAAGTTATACTGCCCATATTTATCAGGGAAGCAGAACCCGTAGCCCCGGATTCCAGTTTTAATGTACCACTCACAGACAAATCTGCATGAACTGTAATGGCCTGATCTTCGGGAATGCTCAGGCTTGCCGATGGGTTAACGAAAAGGTTCTGGCATTCGGCAGACGGTCCACTGTTTTGATCGGGATAGCGTGGCGCACCTTCATCAATGCTCACATCCTGCAAATTTGTGGGCACGCCATTGTCCCAGTTTGCATCCTTGTTCCAGTCGGTATCCACGAGTCCAGTCCAGTTGTTGGCATTAACCCGCTCCACTTCTTCGGCCAGTATGAGCGACCACCTCCCGTTTTCATCCAGAACACGCACATAAAGCCAGTGATCGCCTGCGACCAATGCTCTCATATCGGCATTGAAGCCCAGTTCGATCAGGCTATCGGAAGTTAGAGGGACATCGGTTCCCTGTCCGAAACCCGGATCAGTATCGAAGAAATATTCCACTTTCACGATGTCCGGTAAGGGCTGCGTTGAAGCGGCAGCATTGGATTCCTTATAAATGCCCTGCTTAAAAATCGTGCTCCATTTGCCGTTTTCATCTTTCACACGCACATAGAATTTGTGATAGCCCACATCTATAGAAGACAGATCGGCATTAAAATCCACATCAATGATACTGTCGGCCGTAAAAGGCACATCAAAACCATTGCCAAAGCCCGGATCGGTATCGAAGTAGTATTCCATTTGCACCAAATCGGGCAAAGGGTTTTCGCTGGCCGGATTATCACCTTCTTTGTAGATGCCCTCTTTATAAATCGTGCTCCATTTGCCGTTTTCATCTTTCACACGCACATAGAATTTGTGATAGCCCACATCTATAGAAGACAGATCGGCATTAAAATCCACATCAATGACGCTGTCGGCCGTAAAAGGCACATCAAATCCATTGCCAAAACCCGGATCGGTATCGAAGTAGTATTCCATTTGCACCAGATCGGGCAATGGCTGGGATGTAGAGGCACTATTGGATTCTTTATAGATATTTTGCTTATAAATCGTGCTCCATTTGCCGTTTTCATCTTTCACACGCACAAAAAATTTGTGGTAGCCTACATCTATGGATGAAAGGTCGGCATTGAAATCCATGTCAATGACACTATCGGCTGAAAATGGCACATTAAATCCATTGCCAAAACCCGGATCGGTATCGAAGTAATATTCCATTTGCACCAGATCGGGCAATAGCTGGGATGTAGAGGCACTATTGGATTCTTTATAGATATTTTGCTTATAAATCGTGCTCCATTTGCCATTTTCATCCTTTACGCGCACATAGAATTTGTGATAGCCCACATCTATGGATGAAAGGTCGGCATTGAAATCCATGTCAATGACACTATCGGCTGAAAATGGCACATTAAATCCATTGCCAAAACCCGGATCGGTATCGAAGTAATATTCCATTTGCACCAGATCGGGCAATTGAGCCTGAAGCCCGAAAGGCAGGATGAGGAATAATAACCAAAGTTTATATTTTCTTTTCATAATCAAGCTTTTGCTGTTAATAATTGATTTCAGTCCGCTTGTGCGGAAACAATGCAAAAACCTAATTATGGGATGTAGCTTTGATGTTTACCGGCAGAGTTGTTGTGCCTACGGTAGTCATATCTACTTCGAAAACCGAGGGTATAGGCGGCATGCCGGAAAGGATATAGGCATTAGTTCCGGTTCCCGTGCCAAATACACCACAGTCGCCACCATTGACTCCTGCATTAATGGCCGGGCTGCCTGCTTTGAGAAAGTAGTCATTATCTATATATCCGTCATGATCCAGAAAAACCGTTTCCATATCTACATTTTGCTGGTTGCCGTTTTCATTGGGATACTGGGTTCCACTGCAAAGGTTGTGGCTGGTGAGGTCATTGGTGCCGTTATTGTAGTTGCCGGAGATAAGAATATTGTTGTTGTGGATGGTATTGTAGGTAGTAATACTGCCCCAGATAACATTATTATTGATTAATAATTCTGTGGCTGTGGAATTTGTTGACATTGTAATTGCATGCCAATAACCATTTTGATCATTTGTAGATCTTATAAAATTATTCGTAATCTTTGAATTAGCCAGTACTCCAGTTATATAAATATCATAAACAGCATATTGACTACTATTGGTATAGCAGCGCGCCCATAACCAATTTTGATCAATCGATATACCTGAACGATTACCAGATATATAAACAGTATATGAATGATTATTAAGCCAACCACTAGAAACATAGGTATAAATAAAATTTCTGCTAATTTCAATATTATCAACACTTATACTTACCCCATATCTAGGCCCTCCTTGTCCTATGTTATAAATGTACATGCCCTGTACCTTGGATCCCTGACTTCCTTCATTAAAGTACAAAACCCCAACCTTTGATTCATACTGATAGGCTTGTGTAGTATCGTTTTCATTAAGCCAGTAACCGGCACCAAAAACCACTAACTGCTTGGTAAATGTACCTTCACCGTATGAAGTTGGGCTACCACCCAGATAGAGTGTATCACCATCAGAAGCCCCATCAATGGCATCCTGCAGGGTGGTAAAATCAGCATCCACGCCATCGCGGTTATTGACGCGCCAAACTGTGGCGGATGCAATCTGGGAAATCATAAAAAATCCAATAAAAAGAAGGGAATAAACTGCTTTCATAACTGCTTTGCTTTTAATTATTTGATTCAAAGCACGAAACTAAGAAAGCATGCTATAAACACTGGTAGGGGGTTCACTAATCTTTATGGAAAACTTTAAAAATCTGCAAAATATAACAGGAAAGGCTATTTAATATTTGGATATTTCTGCCGGAAGAAACCGCCGTATTTTAAAATAAAGCTTGTACGGGTATGGGCGTGTCCGTGTTCAATATTCAGTTTTCTATAAATTCCTGTGATATGTTTTTCGATTGTTTTTTCAGAAACATTTAATCGGTCAG
Organism: Bacteroidales bacterium; assembly: GCA_963662905.2. Taxonomy (GTDB): domain Bacteria; phylum Bacteroidota; class Bacteroidia; order Bacteroidales; family WRLA01. The sequence goes on from CAXXFD010000002.1 coordinate 776,531, forward strand.
CAATTTGTTTTTTAAGAAAATCATGTGCCAGATAAGCAGCAACTTTGCTTTCGGCAGGGTTTAAGGAATCTGTTTGCTTGACAATATCTATATCAATGCTTCTTTGGTTGCCATCATATCCCTCCTTTTCGGCTTGCCGGGTCAGTTCATTCGCAGGAAAATACAATTCCCCCCTTGCAACCCTTCTGATGGCTGCTATCATTTCATTTTCATCCGTTTTATTGGGCAGATAAGCATGAACACCCAGATCTTTAAGATAGGCAATATGTCCTTCATAATAATCCCAGGTATAAACAATAATCCGGATATCAGGAAAACGTTTATGAGTTTCCTTTATGTATTCAAAATCATCGAATTGGGTTTTTCCATCAATGCTTTTATCCATAATCAGCACATCCAGTTCTGCGGCAAACTTTTCGCATTTCTTATAGAAATCATGCTTATTGGCCGAAGTAAAGATCAATTCAATATCCTTATGCTCCTTAAAACAAGCTTCCCAGCCTTTGAGCGCAATTTTTGCATCGTCAATGATGGCAATATTTATTTTTTCTGCAGAAGTTTTCATCATTAAAATGCTTTTGGAATCATAAAACGGGCCTTTGTCCCAAAACCTTTTTCTGATTCAAAACGAAAATCCCCATCCAATTTTTTCGCCCGCTCATCCATATTTCCAAATCCCTGTCCATGACGCTCTTCGCTTATATCAAAACCTTTTCCGTCATCTTCAACCCGAAGTACCGTATGTTCCTCATCGCTGTACAAATAGATATGGATATTACTGGCATTGGAATGCTTAATTGCATTTCCGAGCAGTTCCTGAAAAGCAGAGAACAAATCGATCTTTATTTCATCGGAAAGTTTTTCTATACCGCTATTTTCTTCCATTTCAAAAACAATCCTTGCTGTTTGGCTATGCTGTACCCTTTCGATATATCTTTTACACTGCGCGCCCAGATTATCTTTAAGCACATAAGAAAATGACAGTTCATAGGAGGCCACCCGGGCAAGTTTGTCCATCAGTTCCAGGTTTTCCTCAACTTTGACCAGATCTTCTCTTTCTTGTTCATTTTCAATATTTTTACGCACAGTGCCTACAGATTTTCGTACAATGCCAATCAGGTGCGCAAGATTATCATGCAGGATACGAGCCACCCTTTGCCTTTCCTGCATTTGTGTTTCCAGGCGGATTTTCTGGCTGCGGATATAATTTTCCTGTTCCAGCCTTTTTAGTCGGTCTTTATGGATTCTCCAACGGTAAAATACGATGAGCAAAATAATGGCCAAAGCACCAACAGCCGTAATGATTGTATAGAGCCGGCTCTTTTTTTCGTGCATTAACTCGTTTTCTTTTTCGAGCATCTGCAAATCATGTTTATACTGTTCCTCAGCGCGGGTTTGCCTTTGGATGTTTTCCTCATTAAGGATACTGTCGGCACGGGCTTTGAAGATGCGCTCATATTCCAGTGCTTTTGGGTAATCCTTCATTTCTTCATAAAGCATGCTCATTTTTTGGGCAAGGTCTTTCTGCTGCTCGAGGAAACCGTTTTCGATGGCAATCTGAAAAGCCTCAGAGGTAATCTCCAATGATTCAGTAAGTTTAGTCTGCAAGCTAAGGATATTTCCTTTTAACCTAAGGGCATGCACATAAGGATGGATATTTTTGTTTTTCCTGAAAAAGATAATAGCCGGATCCAGATAATAAAGCGCACTATCTAATTGATCTTTCAGCATAAAAACTGATGCAATATTCATATTCGATACTGCAATACCATATTGATTGTTCATTGCCTTGCGATACTTCATAGCTTTCTTATAAACATTTATAGCCTTATCAAATTTACCCTGAGCTTCATAAATGGTTCCCATATTGTTCAGGTCTTCCGACAATGCAAAGTGATTACCAATTGAATCCCAGTAAGGCATGGCCTTTTCATATGCTATAATGGCTGAGTCATATCTATCCATCTGGGCATAAAGTGATCCCATTCTACTTAAACTAATATTTCTCCAATATTTGTCGCCACCTTTTTCAAAGCGTATCAATCCCGCAAAAAGCAATTCGAGGGCTTTGGAATACTCCCCTTTCCTGCTGTAAACAAATGACATACTAACAAGCGTCTTGCCCGCGGAAACCGAAAGACCTTCTGCCAACTGATAGTCCAAAGCCTGCTGTTCCAGTATTAGTGCAGAATCAAGCCGATCCGTCATAATAAGAACATTCGCCATAACCATCAAAGATTTTGCCCAGGAATCACTTGGCCCTGTTGCGCCAAACAAACGATTGGAAGCACGAAAATATAACATAGCAGAATCATATTCACCCTTGAGGTAATAACTCTCTCCTATCCAAGTATTTGCCATTGCCTCACCTTTGTTGTTTTCTGCCAGACGTGCGTAATCGAGCATTCGGCGTGCATACTTCCGTGCACTATCCGGCTGCATATCTTTAAAGGCCAACGAAATCTCCTCCGCTATCTTCATTTTTTCCAGTAGATCCTCTTTATTATTCAATTCATTTTTTAGGCTATCAACTTTTGAAGATGATTGCGCATGAACGATCAGCGGGCATATAACGATCCAAATAATCACAAATAAAATCCTACTTGCTAGCATATCTTGAGTTTTTAGAAATAAATTGAATGGCTGCTGCTATAAAGATAGGCATTTATCATTCACAAAAAAATAACAAGGCACATTTTTTTTAAAAAGGAATCGAATTCGAGCTGAAAATATCTCAAAGCATTCTCGATTTTATTATGATTGATTGGTTTTCGTTCTTTAAATTCCCAATTCGATCAAAAAACTTATATTCCAGCAGAAAATCATAATTTTGCAGTAAATTAGCGTTAATTAGAAAAAACGAAACAGTTTATGATTCCGGCTGTTTTAATTTTGGTGAACTTTGGCTGAAAAGTTTTTTCGGTATTTTTCATCATCAAGAAAAAAGAGAAAGGATAGCGCATGAAAACCAGTATGTTCCACCGCCCAAAGCCGCGGCAGTTTAATTACAAACCGGTCTATTATAATCCGAAAGAGGATGAAATGGAGGCCAAACGTAAAGCGATGGGCTTATCAGAAAACATGAATTCGGAGGAGCGCATACGGGCAAGGTTGCGTTATCAATGGGAGAAAAAACGGGAAAAAGCCAAAGTGCGCCGCCAGCAAAATACACGCATTATCCTTTATATTGCGGCAATTGCGGCCTTGATTTATATGATTTATTCGGGAAAACTCTTTTAGCAAGCACCAGAGCCTATGTCTGATATTATCCGACTGCTGCCCGATTCTGTGGCCAACCAGATTGCCGCAGGTGAAGTTATACAACGTCCGGCTTCCGCTGTAAAAGAGCTGCTCGAAAACTCGGTTGACAGCGGAGCAAAGCTGGTGGAACTGCACCTGCGCGATGCAGGCAAAAGCCTGATACAAGTGAGCGACGACGGTTGCGGCATGTCAGAAACCGATGCGCGTATGGCTTTTGAACGCCATGCTACAAGCAAATTGCGCTCTGCCGATGACCTTTTCAATATCCGCACTTTGGGATTTCGGGGTGAAGCACTGGCATCCATTGCCGCTGTGGCACAAGTTGAACTAAAAACCCGCCTGCATGATGAGGAGCTGGGATGCTGCATCCGCATCGAAGGAGCCGAAATCAAAAGTCAGGAAGCCTGCGCCGGTAATGCAGGAACAAGCATCATCATCAAAAACCTCTTCTTCAATATCCCTGCACGCCGCAAATTCCTGAAATCAAACAATACTGAGCTGCGGCATATTATCGAAGAATTTCAAAGGGTGGCATTGGTCAATCCGGAGGTTGCCTTCCATATGTACCATAACAACAAAGTTGTTTTTCAGCTCAATAAAACAACGCTCAAGCAACGCATTGTCAACATCTTTGGCAACCAGTACAACAAAAGGCTGCTGCCTGTTGAAATTAATACGGGCGATGTGAATATCAGCGGTTTTATTGTGCATCCGCATCATGCAAAAAAAGTTCGGGGCGAACAGTATTTCTTTTGCAATAAACGTTTCATCCGCTCGCCTTATCTGAACCATGCCGTTGAAAATGCCTGCAGGGAGCTATTGCCCGACAAAGCCTTTCCGGGATTTTTTATTTATATGGAAGTGGATCCGGGCAGCATCGACATCAACATACATCCTACGAAAACCGAAGTTAAGTTTTCGGAAGAAAAATCGGTTTATGCGTTCCTGCACTCGGCTGTGAAGCAAGCACTTGGAAAATTTAATATTACGCCTTCGCTGGATTTTACGGAAGATGTCAACAGCGGCCTGATCCCGCCAAAGCATGAAATGCCGGTGCGCATGCCGACCATCAGTGTAAATCCGGATTACAATCCTTTTGAGCAGCCTGATTTCCGCGGCAGAAAAGATCCACGCACCGAACGCAATGAAGAAAACTGGGACAAACTTTTCGATCTGGCATACAAAAAACATGATGCACATTTTTCGATCGATGATGAAACACCTGTTTCCGGTTTGGAAAAGCCGGTTCAGACTATCCGTCCCGACTGGAATGAAAACCGGGAAGAATTTACCGACAAAAAAATATTCCAGTTTGGTGGCGCCTACATCATTTCCAATGTAAAATCAGGTTTGATGATCATTGACCAGAAGCGCGCACAGGAACGCATCCTTTTTGAGCACTTTCTTAAAAAAATGGGCAGCGGATCGATCAGTACACAACAATTGCTTTTTCCGCAAACCGTTGCACTCAGCCCCGACGAATTTGCATTGCTGAATGAAATCCGTGACGAACTCAAACAATTGGGTTTCGACATTGCCGATTTTGGCCCGAATACGATTATCGTAAACGGCAGTCCGCACGATATTGAAATCTCTGATATCCGGCTCAGCCTGGAGCGCATACTCGAAAATTACCGCACAGAAAAAACCGATCTTAATATTGATAAAAAAACCCGCATCGCAGCCTCGCTGGCAAAAAACCTTTCTGTTGGCAGCAACAAAAAGATGAACGAGCAGGAGATGAACCACATCATCGACAAACTTTTTGCCTGCCAGGCACCGGAAATCAGCCCTTCGGGCAAGAAAATTGTACGTATTTTGCGCAAAGACGATTTATTTGACTTATTGACTTAAACTATGAATCAACAATATTACCGCCCAGGCGGATTTCGTATTTTACCGCCCGTTGTTAAGAACTTATTGATTATCAACGGCTTGTTTTTTCTTGCCACATTGAGTTTGGGGCAGGCTTTTAACATTGATTTGAACGATATCCTTGGGCTGCATTATTTTGCCAGCGAAAAATTCAATCCCATCCAATTGGTCACCTATATGTTTTTGCATGGCGACCTGATGCATATCCTTTTCAATATGTTTGCACTTTGGATGTTTGGAAAAACACTGGAAGAGGTTTGGGGTTCCAAACGTTTCCTGACCTACTACATGATTACGGGCATGGAGCAGCTGTTTTTCATTATCTGATTTATTGGTACGAAATCAGTCCGGTGCTGCATCAGATCGATGCCTTTTTAAACAATCCATCTATTCCGGCATTTGTTGAATTTCAGCGTTCTGATTTTTTCCAGGTAAGTTCATACGACATTATGAACAATTTCAATGAGTTCCGTATAAAATACAACGCCATAGTACACACAAACCCAACGGAAGCCCTGCAAATGGCCATTGATTTCACGCATCAGTACCGCATTGATTTCCTCAATGCACCGGTTATTGTTGGCGCATCGGGGGCCGTATTTGGTTTGCTGCTTGCCTTTGGGATGATGTTTCCCAATGCACTTATTTATGTTTATTTTGCCATTCCCATTAAAGCCAAATGGTTTGTGATTATCTATGGCGCCCTGGAGCTCTATTCAGGCTTTTCCGGTTCCCAAAGCAATATCGCACACTTTGCACACCTCGGAGGTATGATTTTTGGGTATTTCCTCATCATCTACTGGAAAAAGAAAAGACAATTATGAGAACGAACAATCCATTTGGCAATCACGGGGCATATCAGCAGCGCAACCCCTTTGATGATATAAAACGTTTTTTCAAAAACGGAAGCATGCTGTCTAAACTCATGGCTTACAACATCATTGTTTGGCTCAGCATTGCCATAATCGGGGTTTTTGCCTTTTTGTTTGGTTCCACAACTGCCTTTATCGATGGCTTTATCACCAAATGGTTTGCCGTTCCCGCCGACCTGAGCAATCTGATACAAGCTCCCTGGACGCTTTTCACCTATATGTTTTTGCATATTGATTTCTTTCACATCCTCTTCAATATGCTCTGGCTGTATTGGTTTGGCAGCATTTTTACCCAATATCTGACAAAGCGTCAGCTCCTGAACACCTATATTATTGGTGGATTGGCTGGAGCAGCACTTTATATTCTTGCTTTCAATATTTTTCCTGCTTTCAGCGATGTTTTGCCGTTTTCGAGGGCTTTGGGCGCCTCGGCCAGTGTGATGGCCATTGTTGTGGCCATCAGTTTTTATGTGCCTGATTACAATATCCAGCTGCTGTTTATTGGCCGCATCAAGCTATTGTATTTTGCTTTGATTTACCTTGTTATGGATTTCCTGATGATCAAAAGCGGCAATGCAGGCGGACATATCGCGCATCTTGGCGGCGCTCTTTATGGTATTGCTTTCGCGATGATGCTGCGCAAAGGGAAAGACCTCGGCAGCATGATGAGTTTTCAGTGGTTCCGCAAAATGTTCTACAAACCGCGCATGCAGGCCAAACCCGGCAATAATCAGGATGCGCGCCCCAAAACAGATGACCAATACAGCTACGATAAAGCAAAACAACAGCAGGAAATAGACCGTATTTTGGATAAAATTGCCAAATCGGGTTACAGCAGCCTGACACGTGAAGAAAAAGACAAATTGTTTAATGTGAGCAAAAAATAATTGGCCGATAAAAAATCACCGGGATGTGTCGTTAAACTGTTGGTGCTTATCAACAGTTTGTTTGTGTTTGCCCTGATTTTTGCCAGTCTGGTGCATTTTATCCCACCCGATAAAATGGCCTTCCCCGCGCTTCTCGGACTTCCTTACATCTACATCGTGCTCAGCAATTTGCTTTTTGTGGTCACCTGGTTGTTCATCAAAAAGCGCTATGCACTCCTGTCCCTGCTTCCCCTGCTCCTTTTTCTTGGAATGATCCAGCGGCATTTCAGATTTTCTTCCGATCAGGCTTCAAGCGATGGAGAAAGCATTAAAATACTGACTTACAATACAAAAAACAGCAACAACAACGAAGCTTTTTTTAATTTCATACGCACAGAAAACCCGGACATCCTTTTCCTTCAGGAAATTCCATCCGAAGACAAAAACGGCCAAAATATACTCGAAGAATTATCAAAACGGACGGAATTGCCCCGCTACCATTATCAAAAATACTATGGAAATTCCTACGGGCGCAATGCCAATTCTATGGCCACTTTTACGCATTATCCCATTATCAGGCGCAAATCCATTATGGACAAAAACCGACGTATTGGCCTGTTTACCGATATGCTGATTGATGGGGACACCATCCGTGCCTTTAATGTGCATTTACAATCCATCCATTTTGGCGCTAACGATATTGACCTTGTCAACCGGATTAGTGCCAACAACCTCAGCAGCCTCGACAGCACAGCAAAAAGCAAAGTCGGGCGCATTTTTGGCAAACTAAAGGAGGCTTTCAGTAAAAGGGCAGCACAAAGCAGACAGATAAGGGAGCTGATTGCGCAAAGCCCTTATCCTGTGATTGTTGGCGGTGATTTCAACGATACGCCCGCATCATACGCTTATGCGCAGGTCAGCAAAAACCTGAACGACAGTTATTGCCAAAGCGGCTCAGGCAGCGGAAAAACCTACAAAGGAATGCTTCCGGCACTGCGCATCGACTACATCCTCTTTTGCGATAAATGGCACGCATCAAACCATCAGGTGCATAAAACCGGCAAAAGCGACCATTATCCGGTTTCTACGGAATTGATTACGAACGAATAGCGCAAATAATCAGTTGTGATATTTTTTATTACAGCGGTCAAAGCTTAACACAAATAGAAAAAGGCACTCTGATCAATAACAGGGACTTTCTCGAAAGAAAGTTTGACACTGATCAAAATACCCTTTCAATGGACAAAAATAATAGATTAATCGACATTTTGTAAGTTAATTCTTCAAAATTTGCAGATGAATAAGGTAAACCCTTTAAAGAATATCTGATATTCAGATTGAAATAATGAATTCAGGCCATTTTATTGGTATTGAAAAGAAAGACAGCGTGAATAAGATTATCGGGGAATTTTTAGATTTATAAATAAACACAAGTGGCTGTATTCTAAATAACGGATGATCGTTAAGATTATAAGTTTTATTCAAAAAACTTATAGATTTCTCAGTCGGCAATGCCTTTCAGGCATAAACCTCCATCGAAATGACCATTTTAAAGGTTATTTTGCAGGGGCAGGGCAGATAGCGGGCGCGGAACGCCCGCTATCTGCCCTGCCCCTGCTTCCTGACAATAAAAAACGGTCATTTCGACCAAAACACAAAGCAAAGCGGAGTGTTGCCGGGAGAAATCTAAACTTCCTTATAAACTTATGTAAATAAGTGGCTTCTAGATGAAACGGGTCGTGATTCGATGTTCTTTGATTATCTAATCCATTGGTAATTGCGCTGTGAATCAACCTATATTTAGATTACAGCCACACCAGTTAATCCACACAATCAAAGTTCTATGATTAAATTATTGACGATAGCGATTCACCGGAAAAATACCTGCAATTACTTTCGACAATCCAAAAACCTGGATCAAAGACAAATTCAAGCATAGAAGATAAATCCTGCGCTTCAAATTTATCCGGTATTCGGTCATAAATCAACACTTAATTGTACTTTTGCGGCTCAAACACTATTGGAGAATGAGGAGCACTTTAAGCAAAATGATTATCCGTGCCGCCGGCTGGAAGATTATCGGGCAATTTCCCGATATTCAGAAAGCCGTGCTGATTATGGCGCCGCATACCAGCCTTTGGGACTGGATCTGGGGCCGGCTGTTCTTTTTTGCTTACAGAAAGAAAACCTACATCCTCATAAAAGAAAAATATTTCTTCTTCCCTTTGGGTATGATCCTGCGTGCTACAGGCGGCGTGCCTGTTCCGTGTACCGGCGATGCATCGTTTATGCAACGTCTGTTGAAACTCTTCAAAGAAAAAGAAGATATTTATCTCACAATCACGCCCGAAGGCACACGAAAAAAAGTAACAAACTGGCGCACCGGATTTTACCGTATTGCAAGCAATCTTGAAATCCCTGTAATTATGGGATTTATCGATTACCAAAAACGCGAAATGGGCGTTGGCCCGGTGCTTCATCCCACAGGCAATAAAGATGAAGACCTGCAAAAGGTCTATGATTTTTACCGGAACATTGGCGCACAACATCCGGAAAAATTTGCCGTTCCTCAAACGAAACCCCCAATTTTACAATCATGAACAAAATAATATTTCTTTTTTTCCTGCTTTTTGCAAGCAGTATGATGCTACACGCTCAAAAAAGCATCCGGCTTATCAATCAAAAGGACAAATCTCCTGTTTCAGATGCTTTTGTTTATAATCAAAACCGTTCCAAAACAGCCATCAGTAATATGCAGGGCATTGTTTTGCTTAACGATTTCCGGGATAAGGATAGTCTTTACATTCAACACGCTTCTTTTCAGCCCCTGATTGTTGCGGTTTCATCCATCACAAAAAAGAATCAGGCTATTGAAATGAAGCCCAACCTTGTACCTTTGAGCCAGATTGTTATTTCGGCGAACCGCTGGGAACAGGACCGGACGGAAGTACCGAATCAAATTGTGGGCATCACAAAAAACGAGATTGACTTTGAAAACCCACAAACCGCAGCAGATTTGCTGGGCGAAACCCATGAAGTTTTCATTCAGAAAAGCCAGATGGGCGGCGGAAGCCCGATGATCCGCGGTTTTTCGGCAAATTCGTTGCTCATTGTTGTTGACGGTATCCGCATGAACAATGCCATTTTCCGCAGTGGCAACCTGCAAAATGTTATCAGCATTGATCCGAATACCATTGGCAGCGCAGAAGTAATTTACGGCCCGGGCAGCGTGATGTACGGAAGTGATGCTTTGGGCGGTGTGATGGATTTTCATACAATGAAAGTTGGACTTAATGCCGATGGCTTCGATTTTGGCTCGAACTATATGGCACGTTTTTCCACCGCCAATATGGAGCGCACTTTTCATATCGACGCTTCCTATGGAGGAAAAAAATGGGGCGGGCTCACCAGTGTGACCTATAGCGGATTTTCCGATCTGCGCATGGGAAACAACGGCCGCGAAAGCTATGAACGCAAAGAATACCAGAAATACATCAACGGAAAAGACACAACCCTCATTAACGATAACCCAAACATCCAGAAAGAGAGCGGATACGAACAACTGAACGTACTGCAAAAAGTTCGGTTCCGCCCCAACCAAAACTGGGATTTTAATTACAGCTTTCAATACAGCAGCACAACCAATCTGCCACGCTACGACCGCCTGATCCAGTATAGTGGAGATGAATTAAAATATGGTGCATGGTATTACGGCCCGCAAAAATGGATGCAAAACAATTTGACTTCCACGCTCAAACAAGAGACCGCATTCTTCAGCAACGTACGCCTGATTCTGGGCTATCAGTATTTCGAAGAAAGCCGCCACGACCGCAAATACGATAAAACCAACCTGCGCAGCCGAACCGAAAAAGTTGATCTTTTTACCCTCAACCTTGATATGGACAAAAGGTTTAGCGAAAAGATCAGCCTCTTTTACGGCATCGACGGAGCCTACAACAATGTACGTTCCGAAGGCATTGAAAAAGACATTCTTACAGGCATCGAAGAAATCACCGGCGCACGCTATCCCGACAGCACCAACCATTACGGGAGCGCTGCACTTTATGCCAGCATGAAATTAAAAGCCAATGAAAAACTGACCATTATTGGTGGCATCCGTTACAGTTATATTTCCATGCTCAGCCGCTTTAAAGAGCATTCTTATTATGATTTTCCATTTGATGAAATTAAGCTGAATACAGGTGCACTGAACGGCAGTTTAGGCGCTGCATGGCAAATTGGCTGCGGATGGCAGTTAAACACGAATTTGTCCAGCGGTTTCCGCGCACCCAATCTCGATGATATCGGTAAAATTTTTGATTCCGAACCGGGCAATGTGATTGTACCCAACAAAGACCTGAAACCCGAATACGCTTATAATGCAGATATGAGCATCAGTAAAATATTTGGGCACAGCAGCGAAGCCAGCCTGACTGTTTTTTACACTCATATTGAAGACATTATGGTTCGCCGTGACTTTCTGTTTAACGGACAGGACAGCATTATGTACGATGGCGAAATGAGCAAAGTGCAGGCGATTGTAAACGGAGGCACAGGCTATATTTATGGAGGAAGTTTCTCGCTCAAAGCCAATATCACCAATGGTTTTTCTGTGAAAAGTTTCCTTACCTACCAGTACGGCCGCGATGAAGATGATTTGCCCATACGCCATGTGAGCCCGCTTTTTGGAAGCACCGGCATCATGTATAACTACAAAAAACTTACGGCCGAGCTGTATGCAAATTATAATGGTGAAATCAGCTATAAAAACCTCGCACCTTCTGAAAGGGACAAAACCTATATGTATGCCACGGACGATGAAGGCAATCCCTTTGCTCCTGCCTGGGCCACGCTCAACCTGAAAGCTGAATTCCAGGTAGTGCCTGATTTGACTTTCAGCATGGGGCTGGAAAATATACTGGATCACCGCTACCGCCCATACAGTTCGGGCATTGCAGCTGCAGGACGGAATTTTATTTTCAGCATACGCGGATCATTCTGATTTGTGCTGATTCAATCATGCAAAAAAAATATTAAAAAACACTTGATATTTTATTGTAATTTAATCTACTTTTGTGGATTAAGTAACAAACAGTATTGAAGCATGATTGAAAACCCTCCGGATTGGAGCCGAATTACATTTCTGGTAGTGGAAGATGTCGATAATAATTTCGAATACGTCAATACTTTGCTTATGCGAACCAAAGCAAAGGTAATCCGTGCGCTGGAAGGAAATGAAGCCATTGAAATATTCATGCAGCATCCCGAGATTGATATCGTTTTGATGGACATACAGCTACCGGGCATGGACGGCATTGAAGCTACCCGCGAAATCAAGAAAATACGTCCGCAAACCCCTGTTTTGGGACAAACAGCCTATGCACTTAAATCGGATATTGAACTTATGCAGCAATCGCAGCTGGATGATTTCGTAACCAAGCCCGTGCGCCCCAATGACCTGCTCATTTTCATTTCCAAGTATGTAAGTAGTTCAAATACAAAAACTACAGGCTCAAAAACGAAACTCAAAGACTATCCGCAAAATCTTTAAGGCCGGAAAACCAATAATCGATCAATTGGTGGTTTTGACGAACCAAATCCTGATCCGTTGAAATGAATACGGTACGCATTCCTAGTTTCCTGCCGAATTCCATATCCGACAAGCTATCCCCTACTATAACAGCTTTTTTGAGTTGAATCCCAAATTCCTTTCGCGCTTTTAATCCCATGCCCACATTGGGTTTTCTGTCGATATGGCCTTCCTCGCGGCGATATGGGCAATAATAAATGCGGTCAATCACATCCACACCGGCATTCATTTCCCATATCATTTTCGCATGGATTTCATCCAGATCTTCGTGTGTCATCAATCCTTTGCCAATGCCCTGCTGATTGGTGACCACAAAAATATGTCCAAACAGCCTGCGGAATTTCTTCATGGCGGGCGCCACCCCGGGCAACAATTCAAACTGTTCGGGCTTCGTTACATAATCTCCCACCAGCCGTGTGTTAATTACCCCATCCCGATCCAGGAAAAGACTGGCGTTTTTGCCCAATTCAATGATTTTAGAACTCATCTGCGAACTCTTTAAATTCTTCATTGGCCCGTTTAAAATCTTCCGGAATGCCGATGTCGATAAAATACTGCTTGCAAGACATGCCATAAAAAGCATGATCTTCAAACTTCTTTTGCAGCACATCTTTCTCAAAGCTAAACTTCCGGCCTACTTCAAAATCGGAAATCAAAGACCTGTTCATCAAGTAAATACCACCATTAATACTGCCTTTGCCTTTTGCTTCGGATTTTTCACTGAAACCTATAATCCTGCCTCCTGGGTTTACTTCCACGGCACCGTAACGGCTCACATCCGGCACCTGTCGCAATACCATTGTCAGCTCTGCACTAAAAATCCGATGATAATCCTGCAATTTACCAAGGTTAGCTTTAAAAAGCGTATCGCCATTGAGCGCAATAAAGCGGTCGCCAAGCAATTTTTCGGCAGCGAGACGTATTGCCCCGCCAGTTCCAAGAGGTTCATCTTCAATGGCATAATCAATATGCATATAGCGGAATTTATCACCAAAATGCTCTTTGATCAATTCATGCTTATAGCCTACGGACAATACCACTTTTTTAATTCCGTACAATTCCAGATAAGCAAGTACATACTCCAGAAAAGGCTTTCCGTTTACCGGAGCCATCGGTTTCGGCAGATCCTGTACAACATCGCGCAGGCGTGTTCCCAAACCGCCGGCCAAAACAACAGCTTCTTTAAGCATTATCAGCAAACATTTGATTTTCAACAATCTCGCAAATAATATGACCGATCAGGATATGTGCTTCCTGAATTCGTGGGGTATCATTGGAAGGCACATTGATCAGCAAATCGCAATGTTCTTTCATTTTGCCACCGCTTTGGCCGGTCATACCGATACAAATTGCGCCTTTTTTGTGCGCTTCTTCAAAAGCACGGATGATATTAACTGAGTTGCCACTGGTACTCAAGCCAATAAGCACATCACCTTTACGGGCTTTGGCTTTGGTGAGGCGGGCAAAAACTTCATCGTAAGAATAATCATTGGCTACTGCCGTGATATAGCTTGTATTGACATGGAGTGCTTCAGCAAAAAGCGGTTCACGATCGAAATAAAATCGTCCGCTCAGTTCTGCCGCCAGATGCTGCGCGTCTGCTGCACTCCCACCATTGCCGCAAAAAAGCACTTTGCCATCGGCTTCCAGTGTTTTAACGCAAGACAAGGCTGCTTTCTCTATTGCATTCAGCAACTTGTCATCTTCGGCTATTTTCGTTTTAACATCAATAGATTGGGAAATCTTATCTTTTAAATTGATCATAATCTTGTTTTTTCGCAGGCAAAGATAAGAAAAACAGCAGGGGATTTTTTATTCCTCAACACTCACATCCAACAGGGTTTTGCGGTATGCTTTAAAAATATTGGCCCGGCTCACAAAACCAATATATTTTCCGTCATCAATAACAGGCAAATTATAGTGCGTTACTTTATTAAATTTATCCATCACCTGCTCCATGGAATCGCTTGTTGATACATGCATATCGGCCTGTATCATATATTCTGTAACCGGATTTTCGTACTTTTCAGGTTGAAACATATCATCACGCACATCATCCAGATCGACCAGGCCCAGATAAGTGGCATCTTTAAGCAAAACCGGATAAATATTACGTTTGGAACGGGAGATTACTTTTGTCAGTTCCCCAAGTGTGGTTTCCGGGGAAACCGGGATCAGATCTTTATCCACCAAAGAGCTAACGCTCAGCAATGTCAGTACGGTTTTATCCTTATGATGCGAAATCAAATCACCGCTTTGAGCCAGTTTCATCGTAAAAAGGCTGTGTTGGGTAAACATGCGTATCGTTACAAAACTCACTGCGGTAGTGAGCATCAGCGGAACAATCAGTTCATAACCGTTGGTCATTTCGGCAATCAAAAATATCGCGGTAAGCGGTGCATGCAGCACAGCACCCAAAACCCCGGCCATGCCTACCAGCGTGAAATTGACATCATGCACTTTCCCAAACAGGCCGCTATCGTTGAGCAAACGGGCAAAAATATATCCTGTGATACCGCCACTTACGGCAGCCGGCGCGAAAATCCCGCCAATGCCGCCTGCTTCGGTAGTGAGCGCCGTAGCCACGACTTTCAGCAAGACCAAAACAATCAGAAAGCTGATCATCACCCATTCGTAATCACGGATGAAATAAAATACCGTATTGTCAATCAACTGATCAGCATTTCCGGCAATAATTTCCCGGATAGCGGAATAACCTTCGCCATAGAGCGGAGGAAAAAGAAAAAGCAGAAGCCCGAGTATCAGGCCGCCAACCAGTACTTTATAACGCACAGAAACTATCGTGCGGAAGCGGTCCTGGATAAAAACATACACATTATGAAAATAGAGGGAAACCAATCCGCACAGGATTCCCAGCAGGATATACAGATAAAATACCTCAACTTCAAAGATCTGATTTACTTTAAAATGCACCAGGATTTCATCCGCCAGCAGCATTTTTGTTGTGATCGCACCTGTAACAGAGGCAATAAGCAAAGGAATAATTGATGCGGTAGTAAGATCAAGCATCAGCACTTCAAGGCTGAAAATCACGGCAGCAACCGGTGTGGTAAAGATGGATGCAATGGCACCTGCAGCACCACATCCAATCAGCAGGTTACGGTGGCTGTAACTGATACGCAAAAACTGTCCCAGGGTCGAACCCATAGAAGCTCCGGCAGCAATAATCGGGGATTCCAGCCCCACGCTCCCTCCGAAACCGGCAGTAAACGAACTCCCGATTAAAGATGAAAAATATTTATGCCAGCGCATACGGCCATCTAAACGGGAAATCACATAAAGGATGCGCGGAATACCCTGTTCGGTATCATCTTTTATGAGATAACGAATGACGAAAACTGTGATCCCAATGCCCATAAGCGGAAACAAGAGCAGCCAATATAATTGCTCTGAATGCGGAAACCCGGTAAGCACCAGGTTTTTAATGAGATGCACGAATGATTTGAGCAGATATGCCGATAGACCGGCGAGAAGGCCAACAATGAGACTGAGAAAAATCAGGAAATACTTATCGCTGATGCTCTTTTTCCGCCAAACCAAAAACCGGCTTATGTATCGCTTTCTGCTCATTGGGTAAATTATGCGGTCGAATGTACGAAATTTTTCAATTTGACATGAAGCCGTGCTTGACCGATAATTCTGTCCTGGCTGCGCAACAAAATATGTTCATTACTTTTGGCCGCGATCATTTTTCGGAATTATAGTCGTGAAGCAAATAAGCGGAAGGTTGTATTGTTATTGTGATGATGCTTTGTTTCCTTACCTTTGTAGTTATGGAATTAAGCGTATAGAACCAAAAAGCAACACTGCTATGACCACATATCATTTTGAACGCATCAAATGTCCTTTTTGCCAGAATGAAATCCTGCTTCGTCAGGAAGCTTTTCCGATTGGCGATATGTGCTGGTCGGACGGATACAGCCATGCGTTTTTTATGTCGGATCATGAAGGATTGATTGCCCAGTGCGAACAGTGCAAAAGTGCATTTTGGCCGGAAGATATCGAGCAGGGAAGTACTGTCCGAAGCATCAATAAAGAGGTTTCAACTGATTATGAGGATATTTTCTCCATCCACACAGAAACAGTTGAGAAATACAGGCAATTCGTGAATGACGGACTGGGCAATACGCGCGAAAGGGAAAGCTATTTGCGCCTGCGCCTACTTTGGGCCATCAACGACATCCGCCGCGAAAGCAGCCAATACCTAAGCCTGATCTTTAAAATTAAAAGCCTGACCAATTTACGGATTTTAAAAAATGCTTTAAGCAATGAAACAAAAATCAGGGAATTGCTAAAAAATTATGAAATGCTGTACCAAGATAATCTGGAAAAACTCGAAAACCTGATTTCAGAAAAACCCTCCGTGCTGCTTGCCGAAATTCAAAGGAATTCTGGAATGTTTCAAGAATGCAAAAGCACGCTAAAGAACATCAGGCCAAATGAGAATATGGGGCAAAATGGGCTCCTGCAAAGCGTTTTGCATCCCGAATATGAAAAATCAGGCTTTTTTCGTGAGGCCATTCTAAAGGCAGCAAAAAGTAAAAATTCAAAACTCCTGCTGCTATGACCGAAAAAGAATTATTGAAACTGTATGCGGATGAACTCCGGAAATTAATCAAAGCCCGGATTCGGGTTGAGCCCTATAAAAGCAAAAAATTCACCTACGAAAACTCGAATTTGCTTTCGCATTTCAAAGGCCGGCCCTATTTTGACGAAGGAGAGGCTTGGCCGCTCTGCGAAGGCTGTGGTGAACCAATGGAATTTATCTTGCAAATCGGGGCTTCCAATCCGGACAAGATCTATTTGCCTGATGACATTCTGATGATCCAGTTTTATAAATGCCCACATTGCTTTTGCACCCGGCATGAAGACGAAGGCTGGCTGGTAAAAACTTATGACGACATTGATGTAATGGATTTTATTGAGATTGATCCGCCCTATGAATACGACGGAAGTGATTTTTGCCATATCCGCTATCATCATGGAAAATCATTACCCGATTGGGAAGGATTGCACAGAATTTCGCCACGGCTTTCAAAAATTGCTGTCCGAAGCTTTCCTGATGCCCCATGGAAATATTATCAAAAAGCCTGCATGGAACTGGGCATCGAACAGGAAATTGGCAGCGCACTTTTCGGTTATCCAAAATGGATACAGGGCGATGAAACGTCTGTTATTGAGGGCAAAACACTGCCTCTTTTTCTGGCCATCGACAGTGAAGAAGAAGCCGGCATTCGATGGATGGATGACGGAATGGTGTATTTATTTTACGATGAAAAGCGTAATGAATTTTACTACAGAATGCAGTTTTATTAAACATGGTCAAATCCGGATAACGTAAATTTTGCGGTTTGAATCGCAAAAATCATAGCTTCTCAAAAGAAAAATCTCTTTTTAATCTTCAAAATCCATGATAAAACCTTCAAAATTTTCAGGAGTAATCACTTCAAAACTATGGCTGGGATATGCTTTTGAAAATGAAGCAGGTAATTTTGCTTTTTTCTTTGGATTCCATTTGAATTCATAGGCAAAAAGCTGACCATCACGATCTTCCACATAATCGATTTCCTGCTGTGTGTGCGTTCTCCAAAAATAATTGTTGTTCCACCAGGATTTATATTTCATGTGCTTATAGCGTTCGCTGATCATATAATTCTCCCACAAAGCTCCAATATCGGTTCGTTGATCCGGAAAACGAAAATCATTGATTAAGGCATTTCGGATACCGTTATCATGGAAATAAATTTTCCTGCTTTTCTTTAATTCATTGCGCAAATTCCTGCTTAGTGCGGGCAACCTGAAAATTATAAAAGTTTGCTCCAGGAGCATTATGTACTTTTCAACAGTCTCATTATCAATTCCCAAAAAATTTCCAATTTCATTATAGGACACCTGATTGCCCAACTGATAAGCCAGGGCTTTTAGTAATTTCAGCAGTTTATCGGATTTCTTAATGTATTCCCATTGCAGAATATCTTTATACAGATAACTGTCGGCAATCAGGTTCAAAATCCGGCTTTCGTTACCAGGGTTCATTACTACTTCCGGGTAAGACCCAAAGATCAGGCGGTGCTTCAGGAGCCTTTTCTCTTCAAGCATACCGTGATGGTTCACCATTTCACTAAAAGAAAGTGGGTAAAGCTGATGTTCCCATTTCCTGCCCGTTAAAGGTTCATTGATATTATTGGCCAGCTCAAAAGACGATGAACCGGTCGCCACCAACTGAATTTCAGGGATATAATCCGTAATCAATTTTAATTTTATCCCAATATCCTCAATGCGTTGCGCTTCGTCAATGACCACAATCTTTTTATTCGCGAAGAAATATTTCAATTCCGTTGATGTAGGCCGTTCAAAAATCTGATGCGTATCCGGTTCATCACCGCTCAGCCAAAGAAGATCGTCTGTATCCTGAAAGAGCTTTTTCAGGAGGGTAGTTTTTCCGGTTTGCCGGGCACCAAATAGGATTATTGCTTTTCCTTTAAAAAGATCTGCCCTAATTAATTTTTCAAGTTTTCGTTGAATCATTTGCAAAATATTAAGCTATGCTCAACAAAAATACTAAAATTTGCGATTGTATTCGCATTATTTAATTAAATTTTGCGATCATATTCGCAGAATTCATATAAATTTTGCGGTTTAAATCGCAAAAATCATAATTAGTGCCAGCATTGGGACTTTTCTTATGGGAAGAATCGAATCAGGAAAGCAAATGATCCAGAAAAAACCCGCTCGAAAGCAGGCTTTATTTTCCGGAGATGTACTTTAGTCGATTTCGAGATTGGTCATTTCATCGGTGACTTTGAAATCATAATCGGGATATTCATAAATAGCCTGTCGCGGTTCGGTTTCTCCAATGGTATATCCAAAAAGTCCCTGATAATCCTCCGGGTTTTCGCCCATAGCGACTAACTGTTGCATGAAAGCCCACATGGTTTTGGATTCGAGAATAGAGACTTTTCCCATTTTTTCGATAATAGGGCTGTGCGAGCGTGTATGGTCATGATCAAATTCCAGAATCCTGCGCCCTTTCCGTGTAAGGCCAATTGTCCTGTATGTCAGGCTCTTTCCAACACCGGGCATATTTAAAACCGAGCGGTCGGAAGACAGGAATGGAAGGTTTGCTTCTTCGCGCAGCTTTCGGATATTTTCCACCATATTTTCAGCATTTTCCGGGAAAGAATGAATCCTTTCGTCGTATTTATGATCAATCAGGCCAATAATTTTCTCTTCAATCTGCTCCTGAACGATACGTGCATTTGTAGCAAAATTGTGGTAATTTTCTTTATATCCTTTCACAGAAAAAGTATAATAAGGCATCACGCCGAGATCATTCAGCACCTTACGCAATTTAGCAATATGGCCACGTCGGGCAGAAGCCGCAGTAAAAACCACCTGATTGGACACAATCCAGCCTGCACTCAGCAGTTTACGGATACCATCGGCTGCTTCTGGCGTAATTTCCATAGATGTTTGCACATGGGTTTGGATCACAAATTGCTTGAACCCAATTGCGCCGGCTTTCTCTTTAAACTCTTTCAAAACCTGAATCAGGCTGTCTGTTATTCGTTGCGGCAAATACACCGGCAAACGGGTTCCGAGGCGCACGCGAAGCATTTCTGCATATTTTTGTCCATCCGGGCGATGTTTATTTTGCTCAATTTTTTCGCAGGCCATATTATAAACTTCATCCAGGATTTTTTTCAGGGAGGCATCTGAGCTCATAAATGCATCGCCACCGGTAATCAGGATATCGCGCAGCTGCGCATCTTCCTCAAAATAATCCATCAGGCGCTGCAGTTTATGCGGCCATGTTTCGCGCGGTTTGAGCTTGTTCAGGTTAAAATTCAGATGTCCGTTCTGGAAATCATACATCCTTTGACAGGAAACACAAAGTCCGCCACAGGCACGGCCAACCGTATCTGGAATTAGAATAGCCACTTCGGGATAGCGTCGGTGCAGGCTATGATTTGAAGGTAATATCCAACCGGCTGCATTGGGTTTTCCCGGCTCCACGATATCTTCTTTTTCCCATGCCGTGATATAACCAAACTCACTGACCAACTGCTTGCTGTAGAGCACATAATCGCGAATCGCCAGATCCGCACCGATGTATTTTGTATTGACACGCGTATCAAGCAGTGAAAGATAATACGGATTGATAAAAATAGGGATTCCCGCCTCCACGGCTTCCTGCAGAATTTCCATGGTTTTGCTTTCCAGCGAATGATCCAGCATTTCGTTCAGCAATTCCGGCTCGCGAACAGCAAACTGCAAGTGAAATCTGCTTTCGGTCCACCATTCCAGAGCACGTAAAAATTTCTGTTCTTGCGACAATCCATCTTCAAACTGATAATGATGGTTGTTGATGTCGCCCGAGTCAATACGTTTTATAATGACATTCAAAATCCTGTTTCGGTTTTGCTCGCGGATATGCACGATTTCCGGATCCAGCCCTGAAGGATGGCGTTCCATCCATTCCCTGACTTTTTTCTGATCGGGGATCATGCGCATAGTCTTTCCATTGAACTGCCGGAAAAGTTCCAGCATATCAATAAAAAAGTCAAATTCGCCGCCACCGGTGCCGGTTTTAACGGCCATCCAAAGCAAACGGAAAGGATGCGATATGGTAATTTTTCCGCGACGGTTCAAATCAACAAATTCCCGCCCTGTATTGTCGATATAATCAAGTATCCTGATGGCCGCCACCTCCTGCCAATTGATATTATCCAGTGCTTCGCGCCCCTGGATTTCCCTTTTGTAGTATTTGTATGCAGTTTCTCCTGGCTTCAAAAAATCCAGAACCCATTCCCGGATACCCAAAAGAGCTTCAGTTTTTGTCTCGGATTTATGTAATATTTCAGCAAGTTTTGGATTCTCTTCAAGCAGTGTGTTCAGTAATTTCTGTGATTGGATACTAATTGCTACTTTATCGAATTTCTTGTGTCGGTTAATGTTTTTTTGCCTTACCTGCATCGTTCTTTCTTAATTAGACTTCATTTAAATTGCACCCTTAAGAAGGGAAAAAACTAAAAATTAAAGGCAGGTGCCTTTAAAAAAAATTGGACTAATAAAAACTAAGTTATTATGAATCAATACTAAAATCTCCGGAAAATCAGGGGCACAAAGGTAGCAAATTCTTTCTGATATCCAAAAGCGCAGCACACACTGAAAAATCGATTAAAACATCTGTTCCAACCTTGCCAAACAGGAAGACTAAACCCATAAAAGTTCTTCTTTCGCACTACGATAAAACGCAAAAATTCATCGGATGAGCCTAAGTCATCCGATGAATTATCCCACGAAAACCCGACCCTTTTACCGCACAATCATCTTCACCATCATCCGGCCTTTATCGGTTTGCAGGTTGAGCAGGTAAAGACCCGGCAGGACATCATGCAGGTGCATATCGGCAATTTGCCTGCGGCAGGCTTTACCGAGACGTTCGTGCAGGATTATGCTCCCAGTCATATCCATGATCTGCACTTCTTCTACCCAAACATCCTGATGCTGTTCTTCGAGGAAGAAGAGCGCAAAGTTTCCTTTATTTGGGTTGGGGCGGACTGCGAGCTGCAATTGCTGTGCAACGAAATCTTCAACACCTGACGGATCCGGTGTTACATAAATACCGGAAGTTGTATCCACATAATAATTCAGGTCGAGGAATATGGAATCCGTATCCGTAATGGTAAGACGGTACATGCTATCCAATGGCAGGCCGGGGATTTCCACAACAATGCGGAATGTTCCGGTAGGCAGGAAATTGAACATATAGAAGCCTTCCTTATCTGTTTTTGTCCTGCGTGTAGTGTGGAAGACATCTGCATCCGTACTTTTCTGATCTTCGGCGAGCATTTCAAGAGAGATATCCGTATTTTTCACCGGTTCACCTCGTTCTTCATGCCCTTTGAAACCACCTCCTCCATCGGAA
This sequence comes from Bacteroidales bacterium, assembly GCA_963662905.2. Taxonomy (GTDB): domain Bacteria; phylum Bacteroidota; class Bacteroidia; order Bacteroidales; family WRLA01. The sequence continues at coordinate 798,947 of CAXXFD010000002.1, forward strand.
TAGAACACAAAGCCCTGCAAATAACCGGAGCCCTGCCCCATATTCTCATACTGCATCAGCTGGATGTCAATATCTGAAATAACGCCATCAACTGAAGCGAATGTGGAATCAATGATTGTAGCTTCTTCCCAGTGGGCTACATCGTCGTAATAAGTAGGATAATTATCGGGATAGAACATTGGGTCGCCCTCGGCCATGATAATAAAGCGATCGCATGGATTAAGTCCGAAAAATTCGTAAAAACCACCGTATTCGATTAAAGTACTGTCAATCTTTTCACTGGCGGCATTTTCTTCGTAACGATAGAGGTAAACAAATCCGGAATTTACCACCTCCTCCGCAGTTGTGATACGCCCTTGAAGCTGAAGCTCTTCCAGCACAGAAACATAAACCGAATCAGTTGCACCGCAGCCAAATTCATCTTCAACGGCCAGTTTATACCAACCGCTTTCTTCGATTAAAATCCCGGGTGTATTTGCTCCGGTTGACCAAATATATGAGCTGTAACTGCCTCCGGCATCGAGATAAAAACCACCGGGACAAACCGTTGTGTCGTTTCCGAGATTCAAATCAGGAATCAGGTTTATCTGAACCACCTCCTGAACAGAATCAATACAGGAATTGCTTGCCGCAACTTTCAGCCAAACATTAAAAAATCCTTCATTGGTAAAAACGTGCTCCGGATTTTGTTCACCGGATGTTATACCGTCATCAAAATCCCACATCCAGCTGCTGATTTCACCTTGCTGAACCGAACTCATGTCGGTAAACACCGTCGGATTTCCAGCGCAAACACCCTGGAAAGTAAAGGAGGCTTGCGGCACATAACCCACATTGACTGTTTGCAGGATGGTCGATGAACACGCTTCTTCGCTGCTAACCGTTAAACGAACGTCATAAGATCCTGCTTCGGGCCAATTATGCTGAGGGTTTTGTTCGGTTGATGATGTCCCATCGCCGAAATCCCATGTCCAGGAAATAAGGTTTCCTCCGGCGGGATCGGATTCGTCTGTAAACGCAAAGGTATGATTCGCGCATACACCCTCCCAACTGAAAGCTGCAATGGGCGTAGGATGCACATCAACAGAAATCAGTTTGGTGTCGGAGCAGCCGAATTCATGGCTTACAGTTAAAGTCACATCATATTGTCCCGGATTTTCAAAAACATGAACCGGGTTTTGATCCGTTGATGTGCTGCCATCACCGAAATCCCACATCCAGGAAACCAGGTTGTAGTTACCGCCCGTGGATTGATCTGTGAATGTCACATCATCGCCACTGCAAGCCGAACCAAAGCTAAAATCAGCATCGGGAAGCGTATAAATTTCAAGCGGTTTGGTTACGCTATGTTCGCAGCCCTGATCGCTGGTCACTTTCAGTGCAACATTATAATTGCCCGGTGCTGTGTATGCATGTTGCGCGTTTTGATCAGCAGATGTATTCCCATCACCAAAATCCCATTCCCAGGAAGCAATGCTCCCCTGAGTGATGCTGCTTAAATCCGTAAAATCAAGCATTTGATCCGGACAACCATTTGTGAAATCAAAATCAGCATCCGGGAGGGCATGGATTTCAACATCCTGCGTAATAGTATCTGAGCAGCCTGTATTCGACAACACTATCAATTCAACGGTATAAAGTCCTGCATTTTCATAGATATGCGTAAAGCTTTGGCCGTTGGTGGAATTCCCATCACCCAAATCCCACATCCAGTTGGTAATGCTACCTGATCCCGGGATGGAATTATCGGTAAACAAGACCTCATTTCCGGCACAAGGCGGATCCACATCATAAGTAAATCCAGCTTCCGGCGGATCGGAAATTACAATATGCTGCATCAGGGTATTGCTGCATCCAAGATTATTTACTACGGTTAATTGGACATCAAATCCCGGGCCTGTTCCGCTTTCAAACTGATGCACAGGATTTTGCTCTGTTGAAATATTTCCATCATCAAAATCCCATTCCCAGGAAACAATATTGCCCGCATTGGCAAGCGAAAGGTCGGTAAATTCAACTTCCTGATTGAAACAGGCACCATCATATGAAAAATCAGCTGTTGGCGCTGCATTCAGATGCCATGTTTGGATATCGGTCCCTGTACAGCCGTTTCCATCAGTATAAGAATAAACTATTTGATAATCAACATCTGGCATGAGGGCTACGAAACTCAGTGTAGCCGTTCCATCGCCATTATCTGTAATGCCATCGCCCGTAAAACTACCTTCAGGAGCTTCACTTCCGCTGAGCAGCACATCGTCATTATCCTGACAATTAGAAGCATCCAGACCTGTAAAACTTATGATTGGTAACGCATTTACCGTCACTTCCTGCATATCTTCATCGGAACATCCATCCGGATTGGTATAAGAGTAGCTGATACTATAAGGGCCTCCAACTCCTGCAACAGCCGGGTCAAACCATGCTGTACCATCACCATTATCGGTAATGCCGTTCCCCGAGAAAATCCCTTCAGGAACCTGATTTCCAGTCAACAATACCGCAGAAGCGTTTTCGCAATAAGCAGCATCCAGACCTGTAAATTCAACCAAAGGAATTTCAAGCACCTCTGTTGTGGATGTTTGCTGGTTGCCACATCCTGTAGGGCTGGTATAAGAATATTCAATATTATGGAAACCTGTTCCGGCAACCGAAGGATCAAACCAGGCTGTGCCGTCTCCGTTGTCTGTTATTCCCGAACCCGTAAAACTACCTTCAGGTGCCTGATTACCAGTTAGCAACGCTGGATCATCGTTACTGCAATAAGTGTTGGCAAGACCGCTGAAACTTACATCGGGCAATGGTTCAATTATTACCGCCACTGTGCCCGTCATTTCTGAGGAACAGGAAGTTGCGGTATTTAAAGCAGAAACCGTATAATCGCCGGCTGTGGTCTGGTCGCCAAAGCTGATGACCGTTCCTGTTCCACTCACGATGGTGGAAGTTGGCGAACCGTCGAGGAGTAATGTGTATTCCACTCCGGTTTCGGAGCCGTCGAGGCCAATTTCAACGCCTGTACCGCCAGCGCAATAGCTACCTCCACCTGTGACATTGAAAGCTGTTGGATTATCGTCAATGCTGATGGCGACTGTTCCCGTCATTTCTGAAGAACAGGAAGTTGCGGTATTCAATGCTGAAACCGTATAATCGCCTGCAGCAGTTTGATCGCCAAAGCTGATGGCGGTTCCTGTTCCACTCACGATGGTAGAGGTTGGTGAACCGTCGAGCAATAATGTGTATTCCACTCCGGTTTCGGAGCCGTCGAGGCCGATTTCCACGCCTGTGCCGCCTGCACAATAGCTTCCTCCTCCTGTAACTGTAAATGCTGTTGGATTATCGTCAATGCTGATGGCGACTGTTCCCGTCATTTCTGAAGAACAGGAAGTTGCGGTATTCAATGCTGAAACCGTATAATCGCCTGCTGCGGTCTGGTCGCCAAAGCTGATGGCGGTTCCTGTTCCGCTTACGATAGTGGAAGTTGGCGAGCCGTCGAGCAATAATGTGTATTCCACTCCGGTTTCGGAACCGTCGAGGCCAATTTCCACGCCCATACCGCCAGCGCAATAGCTTCCGCCGCCTGTGACATTGAAAGCTGTTGGATTATCATCTATGCTGATGGCGACTGTTCCGGTCATTTCTGAGGAACAGGAAGTTGCGGTGTTCAATGCAGAAACCGTATAATCGCCGGCTGCAGTCTGATCGCCAAAACTGATGGCGGTTCCTGTTCCGCTTACGATAGTGGAAGTTGGCGAGCCGTCGAGTAATAGTGTGTATTCTACTCCGGTTTCCGAACCATCGAGACCGATTTCCACGCCTGTGCCGCCTGCACAATAACTTCCGCCGCCGGTTACGTTAAAAGCGGTTGGGTTATCATCTATGCTGATGGCGACTGTTCCCGTCATTTCTGAAGAACAGGAAGTTGCAGTATTCAATGCAGAAACCGTATAATCGCCTGCAGCGGTCTGATCGCCAAAACTGATGGCGGTTCCTGTTCCACTTACAATGGTGGAAGTTGGCGAGCCATCAAGTACTAATGTGTATTCCACTCCGGTTTCCGAACCATCGAGGCCGATTTCCACGCCCGTACCGCCAGCGCAATAACTTCCGCCACCAGTTACATTGAAAGCAGTTGGATTGTCGTCAATGCTGATAGCTACCGTTCCGGTCATTTCTGCAGAACAGGAAGTTGCGGTATTCAATGCTGAAACCGTATAATCGCCGGCAGCGGTTTGATCGCCAAAGCTGATGGCGGTGCCCGTGCCGCTTACGATGGTGGAAGTTGGCGAGCCGTCGAGTAATAGTGTGTATTCTACTCCAGTTTCCGAACCATCGAGGCCGATTTCTACGCCTGTGCCGCCTGCACAATAGCTGCCGCCACCTGTGACATTGAAGGCTATTGGATTATCGTCAATGCTGATCGCCACTGTTCCGGACATCTCTGCAGAACAGGAAGTTGCAGTGTTCAATGCAGAAACCGTATAATCGCCGGCTGTGGTCTGGTCGCCAAAGCTGATGACCGTTCCTGTTCCGCTCACGATGGTAGAGGTTGGTGAACCGTCGAGCAATAACGTGTATTCCACTCCGGTCTCGGAGCCATCGAGGCCAATTTCCACGCCTGTGCCGCCAGCGCAATAGTTTCCGCCGCCTGTGACATTGAAAGCTGTTGGATTATCATCTATGCTGATGGCGACTGTTCCGGTCATTTCTGAGGAACAGGAAGTTGCAGTGTTCAATGCAGAAACCGTATAATCGCCGGCTGCAGTCTGATCGCCAAAGCTGATGGCGGTTCCTGTGCCACTTACGATGTTGGAAGTTGGCGAGCCGTCGAGCAATAATGTGTATTCCACTCCGGTTTCGGAGCCATCGAGGCCAATTTCAACGCCTGTACCGCCAGCGCAATAGCTTCCACCTCCGCTTACGTTAAAGGCTGCTGGATTATCATCGATACTGATGGCCACTGTTCCGGTCATTTCTGAAGAACAGTAAGTTGCGGTATTCAATGCTGAAACCGTATAATCTCCTGCTGCGGTTTGATCGCCAAAGCTGATGGCTGTTCCTGTGCCGCTTACGATTATGGATGTTGGCGAGCTGTCGAGCAATAATGTGTATTCTACTCCAGTTTCCGAACCATCGAGGCCGATTTCTACGCCTGTGCCGCCTGCACAATAGCTTCCGCCGCCTGTGACATTGAAAGCTGTTGGATTATTGTCAATGCTGATAGCTACCGTTCCGGTCATTTCTGAGGAACAGGATGTTGCGGTATTCAATGCAGAAACCGTATAATCGCCGGCTGCAGTCTGATCGCCAAAACTGATGGCGGTTCCTGTTCCGCTTACGATAGTGGAAGTTGGAGAACCGTCGAGTAATAAGGTATATTCAACTCCGGTTTCGGAGCCATCGAGGCCGATTTCCACGCCTGCGCCGCCTGCACAATAACTTCCTCCTCCTGTAACTGTAAATGCTGTTGGATTATTGTCAATGCTGATGGCGACTGTTCCCGTCATCTCTGAAGAACAGTAAGTTGCTGTATTCAATGCTGAAACCGTATAATCTCCTGCTGCGGTTTGATCGCCAAAGCTGATGGCTGTTCCTGTGCCGCTTACGATTATGGATGTTGGCGAGCCGTCGAGCAATAATGTGTATTCTACTCCAGTTTCCGAACCATCGAGGCCGATTTCTACGCCTGTGCCGCCTGCACAATAGCTTCCGCCGCCTGTGACATTGAAAGCTGTTGGATTATTGTCAATGCTGATAGCTACCGTTCCGGTCATTTCTGAGGAACAGGATGTTGCGGTATTCAATGCAGAAACCGTATAATCGCCGGCTGCAGTCTGATCGCCAAAACTGATGGCGGTTCCTGTTCCGCTTACGATAGTGGAAGTTGGAGAACCGTCAAGTAATAAGGTATATTCAACTCCGGTTTCGGAACCGTCGAGGCCGATTTCCACGCCTGTGCCGCCTGCGCAATAACTTCCGCCACCTGTGACGTTAAAGGCTGCTGGATTATCGTCGATGCTGATAGCTACCGTTCCGGTCATCTCTGCAGAACAAGAAGTTGCAGTGTTCAATGCAGAAACCGTATAATCGCCTGCTGCGGTCTGGTCGCCAAAGCTGATGGCGGTTCCTGTTCCGCTTACGATGGTGGAAGTTGGTGTTCCATCAAGTACTAATGTGTATTCCACTCCGGTTTCGGAGCCGTCCAGGCCGATTTCCACGCCTGCGCCGCCTGCACAATAACTTCCTCCTCCTGTAACTGTAAATGCTGTTGGATTATCGTCAATGCTGATGGCGACTGTTCCCGTCATCTCTGAAGAACAGTAAGTTGCGGTATTCAATGCTGAAACCGTATAATCGCCCGCAGCGGTTTGATCGCCAAAACTGATGGCGGTTCCTGTTCCGCTTACGATAGTGGAAGTTGGAGAACCGTCGAGTAATAAGGTATATTCAACTCCGGTTTCGGAGCCATCGAGACCAATTTCCACACCAGTACCGCCTGCGCAATAACTTCCGCCTCCTGTAACTGTAAATGCTGTTGGATTATCGTCAATGCTGATGGCGACTGTTCCCGTCATTTCTAAAGAACAGGATGTTGCGGTATTCAATGCAGAAACCGTATAATCGCCGGCTGCGGTCTGGTCGCCAAAGCTGATGGCGGTTCCTGTTCCGCTTACGATGGTGGAAGTTGGCGAGCCATCAAGTACTAATGTGTATTCCACTCCGGTTTCGGAGCCATCGAGACCAATTTCCACACCAGTACCGCCTGCGCAATAACTTCCGCCTCCTGTAACTGTAAATGCTGTTGGATTATCGTCAATGCTGATGGCGACTGTTCCCGTCATTTCTAAAGAACAGGATGTTGCGGTATTCAATGCAGAAACCGTATAATCGCCGGCTGCAGTCTGATCGCCAAAGCTGATGGCGGTTCCTGTGCCGCTGACAATTATGGAAGTTGGTGAACCATCAAGTAATAAGGTATATTCAACTCCGGTTTCGGAGCCGTCGAGGCCAATTTCCACGCCCGTACCACCAGCGCAATAGCTTCCGCCGCCTGTGACATTGAAAGCGGTTGGATTATCGTCAATGCTGATCGCCACTGTTCCGGACATCTCTGCAGAACAGGAAGTTGCGGTATTCAATGCTGAAACCGTATAATCGCCTGCTGCGGTCTGATCGCCAAAGCTGATGGCGGTTCCTGTTCCGCTTACGATGGTGGAAGTTGGCGAGCCGTCGAGCAATAATGTATATTCCACTCCGGTTTCGGAGCCGTCGAGGCCGATTTCTACGCCTGTGCCGCCTGCACAATAGCTGCCGCCACCTGTGACATTGAAGGCTATTGGATTATCGTCAATGCTGATCGCCACTGTTCCGGACATCTCTGCAGAACAGGAAGTTGCAGTGTTCAATGCAGAAACCGTATAATCGCCGGCTGTGGTCTGGTCGCCAAAGCTGATGACCGTTCCTGTTCCACTCACGATGGTGGAAGTTGGCGAGCCGTCGAGCAATAATGTGTATTCCACTCCGGTTTCGGAGCCATCGAGGCCAATTTCAACGCCTGTGCCACCTGCGCAATAACTTCCGCCACCGGTTACATTGAAAGCAGTTGGATTGTCGTCGATGCTGATGGATTTTGTTCCGGTCATTTCGGATGTACAGGAGGTTGTGGTGTTTTCTGCCGTCACGGTATAATCGCCGGCTGCGGTCTGGTCACCAAAGCTGATGGCGGTTCCTGTTCCGCTTACGATGGTGGAAGTTGGTGTTCCATCAAGTACTAATGTGTATTCCACTCCGGTTTCGGAGCCGTCCAGGCCGATTTCCACGCCTGTGCCGCCTGCGCAATAGCTTCCGCCACCGGTTACATTGAAAGCAGTTGGATTGTTGTCGATGCTGATGGCGACTGTTCCGGTCATTTCTGAGGTACAGCTTGTATTTGTATTTTCAGCAGAAACCGTATAATCGCCGGCTGCAGTCTGATAGCCAAAACTGATGGCGGTTCCTGTTCCACTCACGATGGTGGAAGTTGGAGAACCATCAAGCAATAATGTGTATTCCACTCCGGTTTCCGAGCCGTCGAGGCCAATTTCCACACCTGTGCCGCCAGCGCAATAGCTTCCGCCTCCGGTGACATTATAAACTGTGGGCAGCCCATTAACAGTTAAGGAAACCTCATCACTAAATACTTCACCCGGACAATCGCAGGTAATTTTACAACGATACTGTGTTTCTGTAATATCAGAAGTTGCACCAATAATCCGCAAAGTATCTGAATTTACATTTTGGTAAACATCATCATTTTGCAGATCCTCCCAACCTTCCATGTTAACCTGCCATTGGTACGTCAGGTTTGCACCTTCAGCAACGAGTCCAAAAAGCGTATCACCATTTTCACAAACCTCAGCGTTTGAAGGCTGAGTTATTATATTGATCGCATCAGGCATCTCAAAACTAGCTTCCTCAGTAAAAGCAGATGCACTAAATCCCTGATCAATGCTTTGAACCCTCCAATAGTAAGTCCCTGCCGGCAAACAAGAAAAAGTTTTGGTCAAAGCCAGATCGTTTGAACCGTTGCCGGATATTTTCCGATGCCCATTGGCTATTGTGGCCAGGGGTGATTGCACTAAGTTTCCGCTTTCATCTTTAAGCATCAGGTTATAAGTCAGCGAAACTACAGGAGTTTCAGCATCATCGCCCGCACCCCAGCTTAATTCCACATCCGAACCAGTAATATTGGATGTTGGACTAACCGGAGCTGAAGGAGGAGTGTTTGCATTCTCAGAATCATTCAGATATAGCATTGAATAAGCATCATAATCATTGCCCATAACAAACATATCCGGTTTTCCGTCCTGATTGACATCCGCAACCGAAACGGACGCCTGTGTCATATCTAATACGCCTGATTCTTCAAGGTCAAATCCGCTACCGCTATTAAGATACAGTGCCTGTGTAGGATATCCCGAAACAGCTTCCAGGCCAATAAGGAAAACATCCACCAATCCATCTGAGTTAAAATCAGAAAAACAAGCATCACCTTCACTGATATCAGGAAGTCCATCCGCATAAGCACTAAAACCCGTACCCGAAGTATTGAGATAGATTTGTGTGTTTGCATTGGGATTCTGACCGGTGGTAATGAGGTCCATATAACCATCCCCATTAAAATCAGCCCAATCGATTGTGGGATATTCAAGGGGTGTAATGGTGTTGGTTATTTCGACAAATGAGCCATCATCATTACGATAGAGTTTGGCATAATGCGTGCCGCTGCCATTATCGCCAATACAAAGCAAATCCTGATCACCATCATTATCGATATCCTGCCATGATACGGCCGGGTTGATTAGTCCAAACAATTCATCATAGACTTCAAAGTTCTCAATATTGTTTTTATAGATGATGCAATGGTAGCCATAACTATCATCCTGACCGCAAATTGCCAGGTCTTCATCACCATCATTATCAAAATCAGCCCATGCTGCGGCACTTCCATTGAGCGGCATAATATTGGTTCCACTCACTTGCGTAAAGCTGCCACCATTATTTTTATACAATACAGAATTCTGACTACCCATGCCTCCGGTATAAAAAAGGTCAGGCAGATTATCGAGATTATAATCGCAAACTGTAACGTCCGCACTTTCCAGAGCATCAATAACGACTTCAGTTGGGGTAAATGTGGTGCCGGTATTTTCATATAAATATGTTGTCGGAGACCCATCCTGCATTCCCTGATAGAAAATATCCAGATCACCATCATCATCATAGTCGAGCCAAACGGAATTTCCATTGCTCAGACCGGGGAACTGAAATTGGGAATCCACAAAAAAGGACCCTGTTCCTCCTCTTTCATAAGCACCCTGATCAATTGATGTCCCTTCAAAACGGTTGTTGCCAAGAATATCAAAATCACCAATAAGACTAGAGGAAGTTGCAGGATCTCCCTGATTGATGCAGGGCGATGTTTCCTGCAAGCTGTAATCGGCCAGGCAGCCATTATACATAATCCCCGGGCCTGCTGCGGGATCGGTAAATAATGGATCGCTATCGAGCAGATTGGATGTTGCGCCTTCATAAGTAGAAACCCCACTTAAATAAAAACCAATCGTTCCTGCCTGTATATCAGAATAATAAAAATTCGGGACGGCGTTGGATGATGTTTCAATCCCTACCTGAATACCACCCTGCGTTGAAGCATTGGCATAAAGGATGCTATTATAAACATCGACGGAAGTTTCGTAGAAATAAATTCCGCCGCCATAGGCCGCATTATTTTTTGCAAAAGTATTATTATAAAAAACTGATCCTGTGCCAGAAAGCTCAAGCCATGCACCCCCGCCTTTACCACTGGATTCGTTATTGGCAAACAATGAATTTAGAATAGTAATGGGATATGCATTGCTTCCCAGCAAAACGGCTCCCCCATCGCCTAGGCAGTTGTTGTTGCAAAAACTACAGCGGTCTATTTTCACCATAGTGCCGGTCGCATAAATGGCGCCACCATCATCTTCTGCATAATTATTTCGGAAAGAGCAGGATTTACAACTTACTTCCATCATGCTGCTGCCAATAAATAATGCTCCGCCAGAGTACGCCTGAGTGCTGCGATATCCGGCTTTGCCATGTTCAAAAACGCAATAATGAAAGAATGTTTCTTCCGAGCTTGAATAGGTTTCTATTTCAATTCCGCGCCAGCCTTCTTCGGTATCCACCGGGCTAAACCAAATGGAATCGGCAGCTGTTCCTGTGGCCTGCAAGCAACCTTCCACACGGATTTTATACGGACCGGCAAAAAGCACCCGTACGCCCGGATTGATCGTAACCTTAGCCATATCCATAATGGTAACATCGCAATTCACATAAACAGTATCGGTTGACCATGTTACATACTCTGAGATATTGCCACAAACAATGGTATGGTCGGTTACTTCAAGGGTTTTGTTGTAGGTTGTGAGGGTAAGGTCGGTGACAATTTCTGATGTAATCTGGCAGGTATAAACACCGGCATCATCGTTCACGATTTCGCTCAAAACTAAATTCGGAGCAGTTTCTCCGGAAAGCGGTGAACCATCTTTAAACCACTGATACAGGTTTGCCGTACCCGAAATATCGGTTGTGAATGTTACTTCATTGCCAGGATTGGCTACTTGATATTCTTCGGTATCGACGAGCTTTTGGGGTGTATAAGTAAAAGCAGCGGAACTTCCTCCGGAAAGAAAATCCTCAATATCCTGAAATTCAATATGATTACTCTCTATTGCATAAGAACTTAGAGAAGAAAAGTTACTTAAATCAGGAGCATCAATAAAATCATTATTACTAAAACCAATATTCTCAAGATTCAGCAGATATCCCAATTCTGCGGGTATGTTTCCACTAAGTCCATTATTATCCAGATATAAATCTTTCAGATTAGTTAATGCTACAATTTCCGCCGGTATAGACCCACTAAGCTGATTATCAGATAGTGATATAAGATTAGCGTTCGTCATATTGCCTATTTCAGCAGGAATAGAACCTGAAAATTGATTATTGGCCAGCCAAAAAGAATTCATAGCTGTTAAATTTCCAATTTGAACCGGCAGGGATCCGGACAGCTGGTTATGCGCCAGCCAAAGCATCCCCAGATTGCTCAAATTCCCAATTTCAGTGGGTATAGAACCAGATAACTGATTTGAATAAAGCCATAATGAACTCAGATTCGTAAGGTTTCCGATTTCGGTAGGTAATGATCCTGTCAACTGATTATTAGACAAAAGCAAAGATTCCAGGTTCGCCAAATCACATAATTCCACCGGGATTTCTCCGGTGAGCAGATTTTCGCTTAAATCAAGCTCCTGTAACTGAGCCAAATTTCCAAGTTCAACAGGAATGCTCCCACTGAATTCATTTTGTTTTAAAATCAAATGCAGAAGGCTTGTTGAATTTCCTAATTCCGCTGGTATTGTGCCACTTAAAGAGTTATTTTCCAAACGCATTTCTGTTAATAGGGACAAACTTTCAAGTCCAGCGGGAATATTGCCATCCAGCGTATTATTTGCTAAGTTCAGGTAAGTCAGACTGGATAAATTACTCAATGAAGCAGGTATATTACCGCTTAGGGTGTTTGTAAACAAAGTCAGAAAAGACAAATTGGATAAATTTCCCAATTCAGAGGGAATAGCACCGGTTAATTCATTTGTGGCGAGGTTTAATTCGATCAGATTAGCCAGGTTTCCAAGCTGCGGAGGAATGCTTCCGCTGAGGGTATTCTCATAAAGATAGAGATATTCCAGGTTTGTCATATTGCCGAGTTCGGCAGGAATCGACCCGCTTAATGCGTTTTGATAAAGCGTCATCCATGTTGCTGCCGACAAATTTCCCAAATCCGCAGGAATTGTCCCCGTTAAGCTGTTTCCTTCCAAACGTATTTCACTTACCCGATTCCCCTCAACCGTAATCCCATACCACGTACTCACCGGCCCGGTCAACCAGTTGGTATTGTCTGTCCAGTTTGCGCCATCGGTGGAATTGTAGAGCGCAACAAGTGCAAGGCTATCGGATTCTATATTATAATCCGTAACCGTTAGGGTTTTGTTGTAGGTTGTGAGGGTGAGATCGGTTACAATTTCCGATGAAATCTGACAGGCATAAACGCCGGCATCATCATTGGTGATATTACTTAAGGTTAAATTGGGATCTGTTTCTCCGGAGAGGATAGAACCATCTTTATACCATTGGTAGAGATTTGCGGAACCGGAAACATCGGTAGTAAAGGTTACTTCCTCACCGATATTGGCAGTTTGGTTTTCTTCGGTATCGACGAGTTTTTGGGGGCTATAATAAAATGTTTGAATACCTGCAGAAATATTGTTTTCAATATCCTGAAATTCGATGTGATTATTGCTGATATAACAACTATTTAAAGCATTCATTGTGCTAAAATCAGGAACACCGGTAAAATCATTTGAACTTAAATCAAAAGTTTGAAGTGCGCTTAAATTCAAGACCTCAGCAGGGACATCCCCTGAAAGTGAATTATCATTCACTGAAAAATCACCCAGATTAATCAAAGATCCTATTGATGCAGGAATGCTTCCCGTCAAGCCATTCTCATTAATCAGTAATTCGGTAAGGGAACTCAAGTTACCAATTTCAGAAGGAATAGATCCGGACAAATTATTATCTTCCAGGTGCAAAGACTGAAGGTTTATGAGATTTCCAATTTCGCCGGGAATAGATCCACTAAGGTTATTTGTAAATAGCCATAAAGTTGACAAACTAGTTAAATTACCAATTTCAGGGGGGATAGCACTTGTCAATGAATTACTACTAAAATAGAGGCTGATCAGGTTCGTCAAATTACCAATTTCAGCAGGTATTGAACCACTTAATGCGTTACTGGACAGATCCAAAGTCGTAATAAAAGTCAGGTCACCTATATCGGCAGGTATTGTTCCGTTAAGATATATCCCGCTCAACTCAACTTTTAGAACCCGATCACCACTCACCGTGATCCCATACCAAGTACTCACCGGCCCGCTCAGCCAGTTGGTATTGATATTCCAGTTGGCGCCATCCGTGGAATTGTATAATGCCACCAAAGCAAGGCTGTCCGTTTCGTTAACGGCCTGTGCATTTGACTTCGGATTTAAGATTACAATTGAAAAAAGGAAAAACAGGGACAATCCAATAATTCTCCCATAATTCTTTTTGGGGGCAAATAAAGGGCTCATGTGGCTTTGGTTTAAATACTACAAATCAAACTCAATTATGTCCAAAGTTATGAAATTCATCTTAATATCCAAAGCAACAAACACTTAAATCAGGAGATAAAATCAAATAAAATGCAAAAACCGACTAAAACAGGAATTTCTTAGTATTTTTGGGGATAGAGAATCTTCAAATATTTTGCAGATGCGAAAAGAAAACGAATTGCCGTTGGCAACCCAAAAATGGGGCTGGAAATACCATCATACCGGCATTCCCATGAAAAAGCCCATGCCCGGCGAACGATACATCCCGCAATTTGGCATGTTTGTCTGCGGTTTTCCCGAAAGCCCGTTTGGTATAGAGTTTATGCGCTTTGAAAAAAACAGCCCGATACATCCCTATGTGCAGCAAAACACACATGTGGCCTTTGTTGTGGATGATATTGAAGAAGCCATCAAAATATCAGGTTGCGAAGTTTTATGCCCCCCAAACCCGCCTTCCGAAGGTGTGCAAGTGGCAATGCTGCGCCATGGCGATGCTGTAATCGAGATTATGAAATTTGAATAAGCCTGATGAAAATGAATACTAGTATTCGCACCTATACCCTGCTCCTGCTGCTTATTTTACCCACGGTTATTTGGGGGCAGGACAACCATTACTGGACCCAGCAATACGGCGCACGGGCAGCACTATTGGGCGGAAGCATTATCGGGCAGGCCGACGATAACAGCAGCATTTATTATAATCCGGGCTTTCTTGGTTTTCTGGATTCCAGCACGCTCAACCTAAATGCGAACATATACAGTTACGAACGTATGAGCATTCGCAACGGCGCCGGCGAAAATGTGAACATAACTTCTCGTCAACCAAACATTTATCCTCAGTTTTTGTCGGGAACGGTGAAATTAAAAAAAGAAAGCCCCATTGTTTGGTCGTATGCACTGTTCACAAGAAACCACAGCAATTATTATACGCGTTTAAGGCATCAGGATTTCTACAATGTGGTAGAAAGTTCTCCTGAAAATGAATTATATATCGGCAGTTTTGAATACAGCAATCAAATTGATGAGCAATGGGGCGGGATTGGCGCAGGGATGAAACTGAACAAGCATTTTGCCATCGGATTATCCACATTTATTGGTTATCGCTTTCAAAATTACCAGTTTAGCTATTATACACGGATGATGGCAAAAGACAATTTCGATGAGGCATATTTTGCATCTACAAACTGGTATGAAGACATTTATCTGCAGGAATTTTATATACTTTGGAAAGCAGGTTTAAGCATGGATTTTGGAAAATTAAAAGCCGGGCTTACCATTACCACGCCCAACCTTCCGCTCTATGGCTGGACAAATGTTCAGCGCGAAAACTCTCAATACAACCTCAACAGATCCGTTGAAGGTGAAATATATGATGATGTTTTATTAATCGACCGGCAGGAAAATTTACCAACACATTACAAATTTCCCTGGTCGTTTGGTGCCGGCATCAGCTATCAAATAAGTAAGCGGCTTAACATACTGGCCTCCTGCGAATATTTCACCAAAGTAGATTTATATGAAATGGTGAAAGCCGACCAAAAACCTTTTTTATATCCCGAAAACTCTGCCTTTGCGGATTACCTGAAGGGAATTCGTTTTCTATCGGTATATGGCGTTAATAATGAAGTATTTAATTATAGTTTTGGAACGGAATTTAAAATCAATGATAAACTAAGCTGGCTTGCGGGTTTCCGCACAGACCACAGTCATTTTAAAGCCAGCGAACGTGTAGATTTTGACAGGCCCGATCTTCTTTTCATTTCCGCCTTTGATATCGACCTCTACCATATTTCCACAGGGCTTACCATACATAAGCCCAAATCGCGATTTACTGCCGGGATCAATTATGCTTTTGCCCGAGAACACAATCTTCAACAAATCATAAATTTTACCGATCCTAAAGATTATAATTTCCTGGTCGGCAACAATGCTGCTGTTGCAGATGTGCTCATCAACTCCTATAGCCTGATTATAGGTTATTTACACTATTTCTGATACCGAAAGGATCGTTCCTCCTGCAAGCACATCTTCCCCTTCATAAAAAACAGCTGATTGCCCTGAAGCCGGAGCAAACAGCTTTTCCTTCGTCGCAATTTTAAAATAGCGTCCCATCATTTCTATATTTTCCACTTCATGATGTTCATCTTTGCCTCTAATTTTCACGGTCATTCCCGGAACAAATTCAAATTGTGCCTGCTTTTGGAGCTTTACATCCCGCAAATAAAACTGACTTGACAGGGCGGCAGAGAAACTTCCCGCCCGGATTTGCATCCCGGAATAATCGGCATATCCTGCAAAATATTCGGCACTGTTATTTTTCAGCATCATCCCACAGGTATAATCGGATGCTTTAATTTTCTGATCCGGCAGATCATCTTCGGGGAAAACCAGACCAAACTCTTTCGGTTGCATCAGCGATTGCCGTTCCATTTGCGCCATGAAATTGCTGTACTGAAAACCCGCGGCAAAACACAGATCAAAGCTTTCCCTTTTCTTTGATAAGCCTGGGGGCAATTTCTGACCGGCTAATTTGCGCACATCACTTTTCATCATATTGCCTAAAGGAAAAATACAGCGATCTAATTGCAACTGCCCGAGCGCATACAGCATAAAAGACTGATCTTTAACAATATCAACAGCCTGCTTCAGAAAGTATTTTCCCTTAAACTGCCCAATACGCGCATAATGCCCGCTAGCAACCCAATCTATGCCCAAATCATTGGCAAAGTCGATCAAAGACAAAAATTTTATCAAAGGATTGCAGGGGATGCAAGGAAAGGGATTACGCCCCCTGCTTCTTGCGATTAAGTAAGGTTCAAAGATTTTTTGCCGAAAGTTCATGCCAATATCTTCTACAAAAACCCGAATACCAAGGTATTGCGCAATTTTTTCAACTTCCTTTCGCTCCTGCTCAAATCGGGTTTTCAGGAAGGGATTAGGAATTTCGGACCACATATTCAGCAGCAAGCCCGTCACCTCATAAGATTGCTCTTTGAGTATCAGGGCGCTCACGGCGCTGTCGATCCCACCGCTTAAACCAACGACAACATTTTTTCCGGCCATATCGGACAAAAATAGAATTATGCTCCAAAATGTGCAGAAATATCGATATTTTTTTTAAACTTTGTAATCGATTAAAATGAAAAAGCTGGATATAAGCATATTATACGCCGAAGACGAAGACCTTTTCAGGGAAACCATCTCCGAGTACCTTGAAAACAGGATTGAGTCGGTGATTACGGCAAAAGATGGCAAGTCGGGACTTGAGCTATTTAAAATTGCGCAACCTGATATTGTGATCACCGACATAGCCATGCCGGGAATGAACGGGCTAAGGATGCTGCGCGAGATAAAAAAAATACAGCCTGAAGTACTGAGCATTGTCACAACATCATACGGCGAAACCAGTTATTTTTTGGAGGCTATTGAAATAGGCGTTTCACGCTTTGTATTGAAACCATTCGATTTGAACGAATTATGGCTTGCCATAGAACAATTGAGCGAATCGATCATCACAAAAAGGCAACTCAAAGAACAGGAACAAAAACAAAGAAAATCCGAAGAAGAGCTTCGCGAAAGTGAAGAGCGCTTCCGCACATTGTTCCGCGATATGCCCGGCGCCATCATGCTTGCCAAACCGGAAAGCGGGCAGATAATTGATTGCAACCACAGCGCCTGCGAGCTTTCAGGATACACACGGGATGAATTGATAGTGATGGATCAAACCAGTCTGGTTACTGAAAATCAAGAAACCATAAATAGTTTTAATGAGAATGCACATCAAAAAGAAAACGGAAATGCGCTTAGTGGCGAATTTCATCTAAAACATAAAAACGGCCAGATTATTCCGATTGAAATCAGGCAAAAAAGAATCCGTTACCACGGTGAAGATGTGATTTTTGGGATAATAAGCGATATCAGCCTGCGCAAAAAACAGGAAGACATAAAAAAACGCTACCAGTCGGCTTTGGAAAAACTAGTTGAACTGCGCACAGAAGAGATCCAGCAGACTAATGCCGAACTCAAGGAAAATATTGATTCGCTCAATAAGGCACAGGAATTGTTAAAAAGAAGGGCACAAGCCGAACAATTAATTACTGAAATTTCCGGAAACATCATCAATATACCGCTCAAGCAACTTGATGAATACATTAAAATAAGCCTCGAAAAAACGGCCCTTCTCAGTGGCGCTCAATATGCGTTTATCAAGATATATCATGAAAGAAAAAAAATTGACGCATTTTACGAATGGCATTTGAACGGTCCTTCCGGAATAAGGGAATTTGCGCAAAAGCTTCACAAAGAACAAAACAAAATTCTGGAAGCATTGCAACGCACAAAATTTATTATAAATAAATACAACAATAATACCAGTGGATTATACCATCAACTGCTCTACAAAAATGAGCTTTACGGAACCGTTGGGATTGAGAGCCGGAACAGAAAATCAGAATGGCACAAAGAAGACATCTTCCTATTGGGCATGCTGGGCAAAGTAATCATCAACTCATTTTTCCAAAAAATTGATACTTTACAGATCATTGAAAACGAAGAAAAGGCTCATGCCCTGCTCAATGCCAGCAACGACATCATGCTCTTGATCAATGATCAGTTCAGGGTATTGGATTTGAACGACATCGCAATCAAAAGCTTAAACATTAAAAAAGGGGACAATCTGCGAAACGCTTTTAAATCAGAAGCATGGAAAAACCGAAAAAAATACATTGAACAGGTTTTCACAACAGGAGAAAGGGTTCAATTTACCGATGAAGACGGCAATCATATATTTGAGCATATTTATTATCCTGTACAAGCACAGGAAACACAAAATAAAAGACTTGCAATTCATATCCGCGACATTACCGAATCGCGGAATGCCACACTGGAAATAAAGCGCCAGAACCAATTTTTAAACACGCTATTGGAAAGCATACCCAGTCCGGTTTTTTTTAAAAACCTGGAAGGCGAATACATTGGCTGCAATCAACAATTTATAAATTTTTTGGGGCTCAAAAGCGATGAAATCATCGGGAAAAAGCCGCATGACCTGGTTCCAAAAGAGCTTGCCGATGTTTATATCACAAAAGATCAGGCTCTGATCAAGTCGAAAGGAATCCAACGTTACGAAGCAAAGTGCATGACCAAAGACGGATCATTGCGCGATGTGGCTTTTTATAAAAGTATTTACTATGATGCTTATGGCAATGCGGAAGGAATAATTGGCATCATGCTTGACATTACCAAGCGTATCGACTATGAGAACAAGCTGGAAGAACTGAACGAAACCCTCGAACGCAGGGTAAAGGAAGAGCTGGACAAAGTGGAAAAACAACGCCAAATCCTCATTCAAAAATCCAAACTGGAATCCTTGGGAGAACTGGCTGCGGGCATGGCTCATGAGATCAACCAACCCCTTGGGGGCATTAGTATGGGTCTGGAAAATATTTTGTTCAAACAAAATAACGGAAAGCTAAAGCCGGATTACCTAAAGGCTAAAATTGAGCAATTATTTGAGAACATCCATCGCATAAAACAAATTATCAACCATATACGCACTTTTAGCAGGGACCAGCAACATGCAAAACTCGAGGAAGTCAGTATCAGCGAAGTAATCAAAAATGCACTTACTTTGGTAAAAGCTCAATTTAAAAATCATTCAATAAGTCTTTCGACTAAGCATCCAAAATATAAATGCACTTTTTTTGGCAACAAATACAGAACCGAACAAGTGATCCTTAACCTGCTATCCAATGCCCGCGATGCTGTTAATGAAAAAGAAAGCAGCCCCGGGCGCCCGGATTCATACCAAAAAAAGGTAGAAATACGTTACTATTGCCGCGAGAATAAATGTTTCATCGAAGTATGGGACAATGGCTCGGGGATAAAACCCGAAAATAAAGACAGAATTTTTGAACCATTTTATACGACCAAAAGCGACAGCTCAGGCACTGGACTGGGACTTTCGATCAACTATGGAATTGTTCAGGATATGGGTGGAGAAATTATTGTTGACAGCACTAGCGGGAAAAGCACGCTAATGACCGTAGTTTTTCCATTAGTAAACACAAAAAACAGCTTTAAATAAAAAGTAAACAGAATAATAATGGAGCAGTTTAATTATAAGGTACTAATCATTGAAGATGACGAACCATCGATGGTATATTATAAGCAAATTGCAGGAAGGCACGTAAAACATGTTTATTTTGCCCGAAATGCTTTTGATGGCATTGAGCTCTTCAACAAACACAAGCCTGACCTGGTGCTTACCGATATTAATATGCCGGAAATGAACGGCCTGGAAATGATCCAACGTATAAAGCTCAGCAAACCCGACCTGCGCTTTATAATCATGTCGGCTTATGGCCAGTCTGAATTTTTTATAAAGGCTATTGAACTTGGCGCCAAAGGATTTCTGCTCAAACCTGTTGACAGGCAAAAATTATCAGGTTTGCTCATTGACTGGGGCAAACAAATATCGATGGAAAAAGAATACAATAAACAGCAAGAAGAAAACCGAAAGCAAAAACAGCTCCTGATCCAAAAATCCAAACTTGAATCTCTTGGCAAGCTTGCTTCAGGCATTGCCCATGAAATAAACCAACCATTGGGCGGTATTTCAATGGCACTGGAAAACATCATTCAAAAAAATGAAAACAAAGCCCTGAACGCATCCTACATGAATGCAAAGATGGAGAGCATTAGTCAGCATATCAAACGGATTAACAACATTTTGGAACATATCCGCACGTTTAGCATGATACAGAAAGATGATCTGAAAACCCATTTTAACCCCAATGAATGCATATCAAATGCGCTCCGGCTCACAAAGTCCGAAATCCAAAACAATAAAATATCCGTCGCGTTTCAGCTCACCGATAAACCATTCAGCATCAAGGGCAACCGTTTTCGCATGGAACAGGTTATACTGAGCCTGATAGGCAACTCAATTGAAGCCCTGAATCAAAAAGCAAAAGAAAAGCAGGACTTCAACGATAAACAAATAAAAATAAGCTCGCACCTAACAACTGATAACCTGATAATTGAAATAGAAGACAACGGTACCGGAATTGAGCAGGAAAATATTGAAAATATTTTTGATCCGTTTTTTACTACCAAAAGCCCGGATAAAGGAAGCGGACTTGGACTTAGCGTCGTGTATGGCATCATCCAGGATATGGAGGGGACCATCAGGGCAGAGAGCGAAAAAGGAGCTTATACCCATATCATCATCCAAATACCAACAGCACAAAACAAACTATGAGCACCAATAGAATAAGTGTACTTTTTGTCGAAGATGACCCTTTAACCGTAAGCTTTTATAAGCGCGTGCTGAGGCCATTGGTCAATGATCTGTACATAGCCGAAAACGGCCATGACGGGCTGAAGCTTTATATCGAAGAAAGACCGGATCTTATCATTACCGATGTTGCCATGCCTGTTATGAACGGGCTGGACATGATTGACGAAATAAGAAAAATCAATCCGGAGGCACGCTTTATCATTATGTCGGCTTTCGAGCAGCCCCGCAAGTTTATGCAGGAACGCCATGTAGATTCGGACGATTTCCTGGCAAAACCTGTGGACCGGAACAAGCTGCAACTGATTATCACCAAGGTTTCCGACATCATTCAATTGGAAAAGCAAATTAAAGCAGAACGCGAAAAAAACCAGTATCAGCAGCAATTGCTTATCCACAAATCCAAATTGGAATCTTTAGGCAAACTTGCCGCCGGTATAGCGCATGAAATCAACCAGCCTCTGGGAGGTATTGCCATGAGCATCGAGAACATGCATTATAAGCTTAAACAGGACAATATAGACAAGCAGTATTTCAATGAAAAGATTGAAACAATCAGCAACAATATTGAACGAATCAATAAAATCATTGAGCATATCCGAATTTTCAGCAGGGCGCAAGGGACAGACAATGCAGAACTTTTCCCGGTTAACGAAGCCATTTTTAATGCGCTTTCTTTAACACAAACCCAATTGACAAATCATGGAATTAAAGTCCATACCGACATCAACAACAGCAAATTAATGGCATCGGGCAACAAATATAAACTGGAACAGGTATTGATTAACCTGATAAATAATGCCCGGGCTGCTTTAAAACAAAAAGAAAAAGAGAACACAGAAAACTTTGTCCCGTCTGTTTTTATCCGTTCATCAATACAAAACAAAAAAATAACCATCGAAGTTGAAGATAATGGAAGTGGTATAGAAGAAAAAACCCAACAGATGATTTTCGACCCTTTTTTCACAACAAAATCAGAAGGAGAAGGAACCGGACTGGGACTTTCTATTTCATATGGCATCATCAAAGAGATGCATGGCGAAATAGAAGTTTTTTCGGAATTTGGGAAGATGACCTGCATGAAAATCACATTACCCAAACAAAACTAAAACGACAACAAAGCCTATGCAAAGCGAAGCAAAAAATACCCATCTGAATATTTTAATCATTGATGATGAAGAACTGTACCGTGAAGAAATCGGGGAATTTCTGACAGACCACAACTTTAGTGTATTTAAAGCGGGCCTGCCATCGCAGGCGCTAAATATTTTCAGGGAAGAAGAAATTGACATTGCCATAATGGACATCCGCTTGCCGGAAATGGACGGCCTTCAGCTTCTTAAAAAAGTAAAAACGGATTATCCTGATGCAGAAGTAATTATGATCAGCGGGCACGGCGATATGGACAGCGTGATTCAGGCTTTGCGTAACGGGGCAACCGATTTTTTTTCAAAGCCCTTTCGCCTTGCCAATGTGCTGCATGCCATTGAACGCACCAAACGTTTCCTCGACCTGAACAAAAAACTGAAAGAAGCAGAACATAATTTTGACCTCATCAGCCGCAAGCTGGACGATAAATATGGCCAGGTCATTGTGGGGCAAAGCACGGCCATGAAGAACGTCACAAACCTCATTTCCAAGGTTTCTGCCAGTGACGACACATCTGTTTTAGTTATCGGCGAAAGCGGCACCGGAAAAGAACTGATTGCCCGCGCCATTCATTACATGAGCAGGAGGAAAGACAAATATTTTTATGCCGTAAACAGCTCAGCCATTACAGAAAGCCTTTTTGAAAGTGAATTTTTCGGACATAAAAAAGGTGCATTTACCGGCGCTTCCGACGACCGTGCAGGCTGGTTCGAGATCGCAAATGGCGGAACGCTTTTTCTCGATGAAATCGGAGACCTGCCCATGAACCTCCAAACAAAATTCCTGCGCGTGCTCGAAGAAAAGAAAATCAGCCGCGTTGGAACAACCACGGAAACCGATATTGACGTGCGTATTGTAGCAGCAACACATCAAAACCTAAAACAGCTTACCGATGAAAAAAAATTCCGGCTTGATTTGTTCCACCGCCTCAACTCTTTTGTAATTGAAGTGCCGCCACTGCGCAAACGCAAAGACGATATCCCGCTCTTGCTCGAGCATTTTGCAGCCGATCATGCGCAAAAAATGAACAAAAACACACCAAGCATCGACCCGGCAATTTACGAAGGGCTGATGCAATACAGTTTTCCGGGCAATATCAGGGAATTGAGAAATATGGTAGAAAGAGCCATTATTCTCTGCGACGGAAACAGGCTCCTGCCCAAACATTTTGAACTGAACAAGCTCATGCGCCAGGTGCAGGAAGAAGGAAACCCGGAAGGAATGAGCCTAAACCTGGATGTACTTGAAAAAAATGCACTGATACAGGCCCTGAAACAGGCAAATTACAATAAATCGCAGGCAAGCCGGTATCTTGGTATCAGCTATCAATCGCTCGACCGGAGAATTAAAAAATTTAAACTGAAATTTGAGAAAAAGCTCACTTTTTAATTTTGAACTCAAAAAACACCTCTTTGCACCAGGTAATCCTTGAAATATTTTATACGGAAACGGGGTGTTATCCGAAAACGGATATCAAAATATTTAAAATACTCAAAATCAAAGACTTAACATTAATTTAACTTAAAAAGCAAAAACACACCATATCGTTTTCGGATAAAAGACAGGAAGCTAAAACCATTAAATAAATTTTTAAGAACTGTTTTCCAATAACTTATAAATTGTGGCACGGCCTTTGCATAATAAAGGAAGCAAACGCTCATAAAAAAATTGAATATTGCAAACCAAACCAAATAAAATCAAACGCTCTTAACTACTTTTTATTAATTGTTTCAATTTTCTTAAGTTTACTTAATTATTTTTTGATTACTGTTTTACCAGGGCCGTTCCAGGCCCTGGGTTTTTTTTGCCCTTTTGTAGCCTATCCAAATTTTTCAGAATTCGCAGTTCATTTTTCCAAAAGCCATTTCCACACCGGTTTTACTGTGATTTTAAATCCATCGGTTTCCATATCGTCTTCCTCATCTTCTGTAAGAACGAGACCATTATCAAGTCCATAGTCTTTCATGGCTTCTGTTAAACCGGCGATCTCGCGCTGTTTTGTATTTTCATCGAGCAATGTTCGGCTAACCTGTATGGCCTGAGTAATTTGCAAACCTTGTTTAATAATAAAATCGCATTCTTTTTTTTGTTGATGAAAGTAAACTTCACAGCCCCTGCGCATCAATTCAACAAAAACCAGATTCTCCAGATAGCGCCCATAATCTTCAGAAATCCTGAAGGCAATATAACTGAGCATACCATTGTCGATACAATAAACTTTCCGGCGGTTTGCAAACTGCTTTTTTAAGGAATGGTCATATTGGAATATTTCAAACAAAAGAAAAGTATCCCTTAAGTATTCAAAATATTTATCGGCCAACTCATACGACAAACCTAAGGAAGTCCTAATCTTATTGATATTAAATGGTTTACCAATATTAGAAAGTAAATAAAGTGCCACTTTTTTAACGCTATCATAATTTTTTAAATTATGGCGCGCCACGATATCTTTGAGGATAATGGTTTCGTAATATGAAATGATCCCCTGCCTTTTTAATTCCGGGTCAAGCGAAGCAAGCTTTGGAAAACCACCATCAGTAAGAAAATCATTGAAAGCCTTTTTAAAGCTCAATTTCTGAGTTATCAATTTCGCTTTTGTTGGTGAAGGCAAATCCTTAAACAAAAGATACTCCTTAAAACCCAAGGGGAGGGTATTAATGGCAATAAACCGCCCACTGAGTGCCGTGCCAAATTCCCTGCTCAGCAATTTTGAAGAAGATCCTGTTACATAAAAATGAGCCCGGTTCAATTCATAACCCGTCAAGACCCACTTTTCCCATTGATCTACATTTTGCACCTCATCCAAAAAAATATGCGGCTTTGTAGCGCTGTTCACAAATTCCCGGTACACTTCAAAAACCTGCTCCAGCAATTCACTGTCTAAACCGGTCCCAAATCGTGGATCTTCAAAATTCACAAAGAGAATATCTTTTTTTTCTATACCCTGCTCATGAAGCGCACGAATATGATTGATCATCAAAGTAGATTTCCCTGAACGCCTGATTCCCCGCAAAACAATCACTTCACCACTATTGAGATAGTGATTTATCTTTTCCTGATAATTTTCTCTGACAATATAAGCCGGAACTGGTTTATCCCAGTAATTCCAGTCATTGAGTATGCCGAACAATTTATTCTTTTCCATGATGATTTTTAATATTGAGAACCAAAAATAAACAAAAGTTTCGGTTAACTGAAATAAAATTAACCAATAAGTTTCAGTCAACTGAAATAAATCATCCTAAAAAGTTTCAGTGAACAGAAAAAAATCCGCTTTTTCCCCCTGAAGCATACCTTATCTTTGTTCTCAACCGGCTTAGCCCGCCTCAGCTCTACCATCCAAATCAGCAGCCAGCCAATTACGGATCATTTTTGCACCTTCGGGCGTCATAATGGATTCGGGATGGAACTGAATACCGTAAACCGGAAGCTCTTTATGTTCCAAAGCCATTATCAAACCATCCGGGTCGCAGGCGGTAATTTTTAATACATCCGGGAAGGTTTTTTCCTCCACACACCACGAATGATATTTCCCACCAATAAAATCGGCGGGGATTTCGGAGAAAATCAGGGATTCGTTTGTATGGCACATTTCTACGGCCTCGCCATGCGCCACGCGCCCCACATGCCGCAGCGTGCCACCAAAAGCTTCTGCAATAGCCTGATGGCCAAGGCAAACACCCAAAACCGAAATATTTTTCCCTGCCCGAAGAACCAGCTCCTTCAAAACCGGCCGTTCATTGGGCAAACCGGGGCCCGGCGAAAGCAACACTTTATTATAATCGGCTAAACGGCTTAAATCCAAATCTTCCGGAAAGCAAATATCATAATTTCTCCACCCACTCTCACGAATGATTTGCTCCAGATTATGCGTAAAAGAATCATGATTATCAACGATAAGCAGCTTCACCGGCAAAATTTTGCGCAAAAATAGGCAAAGCCTCGAAACCTCAAATGAAACCAATAAAGCTTTTGATGTATTTTTGCCCCATGTGCATAAATTATCTGGATAAAGCTGCGGCAATTAAAAAAATGAACCAATGGGGCGGTGAAGGAAGGGCCTTCTTTTTTATGGTTGATTTTAAAGCGCAGAACAGCATAATCCTTGAACCGAAGGAAGCTTTCAAAAAAGGGATACTTTTTCAGATCGGCGAATCATGGAATTTTGAGCAAACGGAGCAAGCAAGCGGCCGGCCTGCACAAATAAAATCATTTCCACCCTCATTTGAGGAATACGAAAAAAGTTTCCGATTGGTGAAAAATGAGCTAAACTTCGGAAACTCATACCTCACAAACCTTACCTGCCGCACAGGAATTGAAACAAATCTTTCGCCGGCCGAAATTTTCATGAGAAGCAAAGCGATGTACCGTATTTTCCTTCCCGATCATTTTGTGGTTTTTTCGCCTGAGCGCTTTGTGCAAATCGACGCACAAGGGCAGATCCACTCCCATCCGATGAAAGGTACTATTGATGCTGCCCTGCCCGATGCCGAAAACAAAATCCTTAACGACCGCAAGGAAATGGCCGAGCACAACACCATTGTGGACCTCATCCGCAATGATTTGAGCAGGATTGCAGAACATGTGCGCGTAAAGAAATTTCGCTATATCAACCATCTCCAAACATCGCACAAAAACCTGCTACAGGTCAGCTCGCAAATAAGCGGGCAACTACCAACAAACTGGAAATCAAAGCTGGGCACACTTCTTTTTGATTTATTGCCTGCGGGAAGCATCAGCGGCGCACCCAAAGAAAAAACCGTAGAAATTATTGAAGCCGCAGAAAATCATCCAAGGGGTTTTTATACAGGAATCACAGGATATTTTGATGGCACAAGCTTTGACAGCGGCGTGATGATCCGGTTTATTGAAATGGAAGGCGGAAAACTGTATTACCGCAGCGGCGGCGGGATTACGGTAAATAGCGAAGCCGCTTATGAGTATGAAGAAATGAAAGACAAGATTTATGTCCCAGTTTATTGAGAGTATTTCATGTCAAAACGGCCGATTTCCGCTGCTCCACTATCACCAAAGGCGCATGGAACGCACTTTCCTTTCCCTGGGAATCACAACAACACCTATATTGCTCGACCAGCTTGTTTCGGAGATCGAAAAACCCCAAAAAGGTCATTTTAAATTCAGGCTGATATACGATCAAAACGGAATCCGTTCCTACACATTCTCACCCTATGCAATCCCTTGCATCAAAAGCCTGAAAATCGTGCATAATGATAAAATTGAATACAGCCTAAAAACAACCAACCGCAGTTTTTTAAACCGGCTTTACGAGAAAAAAGGCAATGCCGATGATATCATCATCATAAAAAACAAGCAAGCCACGGATTCATGGTTTTGCAATTTGATTTTTAAGGCAGGAAATCAATTATACACGCCCAAACACTCTCTTTTGGAGGGATGCCGCCGGGCATATTATCTTGATGAAGATATTATCAGCCCACTGGAAATTCATTGGAACGAAATTAAATCTTTTGATGGCGTATATTTAATCAATGCCATGCTTTCGCTGGAGCAGGCTCCGTATGTCCCTGTTGATCAAATTTTTGGCTTATAAACCCACTACTTCCGCCACAACAAAAGTACTTCCACCCACAAAAACCAGGTCATTTTCAGCGGCTGCATGCACAGCGGCATCAAGGGCAGCAGCGACACCCGGATACGCTTCTCCTTTTAATCCGGCTACATCAGCCCCGGCTTTTAAAATCTCCACATTTAGGCCACGAGGAATATCCGGTCGGGCAAAATAATAACGAGCATCAACAGGCAGCATGGCCAGAATTGCGGAAACGTCTTTATCATTCACCATGCCCAGCACAAAATGCAGTTGGTTGTATGTTTCTGACGCCAGCTGTTTTATAACAAAAGCAAGGCCATCGGCATTATGTCCCGTATCGCAAAGTATTTTAATTTCAGGCTTTTCCGGATGTTTTAAAGGCTGCCAGCGACCCGCCAGCTTTGTGTTTTGCACAACATTTTTTAACCCTTTCACCAAATGCGCATCAGTAATTTTCCAGGAGGATTCGCCTAATTGCCCCACGATAGCCGCAGCAAGCGGAACATTGAGCAACTGATAATTACCGCGCAATGGAAAATCAGGCACAGCATATCTTATATCCCCTTTTATCAGATTTAACTGATTTTCAGCAAAAACCGCATTCCACTGATCCGAAGCCTCACTACATAAAGAGTTACATTCCAGTGCCTTATTCTTTATTACGGCCAAAGCATCTTCATGCATCGCACCAACAATCACAGGAACTCCCGGCTTGATAATTCCTGCTTTTTCTGCGGCTATTTCCGGAATTGTGCTGCCCAGAAACCGGGTATGGTCCAGACCGATATTTGTAATGGCCGTGCAAATGGAACGTACCACATTGGTTGAATCAAGACGGCCACCCATACCGGTTTCTATAATTGCAATATCGACCTGTTCATCAGCAAAATAGCGCATACACATCGCAAAAGTCATTTCAAAAAAACTAGGCTGTATTTTTTCAAAACCGGACTGATGCTGTTCCACAAAATCAATTACGTATGATTCCGGGATTTTTTCTCCGTTGATACGAATCCTTTCCCGAAAATCACGCAAATGCGGCGAAGTATAAAGCCCTGTTTTATATCCGGCCTCCTGCACGACCGAGGCGACCATATGCGCCACAGAACCCTTTCCGTTGGTCCCGGCAATATGCACCGAAGGAAATACTGTTTCAGGGTTTCCGACCAATTTACAAATAGCCAAGGTGTTATCCAGGTTAGCTTTATAAGCAGCAGCACCTTGTCGCTGGTACATGGGCAGCTGCGAAAACATATAATCTAAAGTTTGCTGATAGTCCATAGGATTAAAATTGCGCAAATGTAGAGATTTAATTGCAAGAAACAGATTAGCGGAATCCGATCCAATGCAAGGAAACAATTTCAATTTTACCCTTTTTCTTATATTTGCTACAAACAAGCTGTTTATGAACAAAAAGCATCGAATTGCAGACAATATACCCCTTACTTTGCTTTTGCTAATGGCAATCCCATTATTTTTCATCAACATACGCAACAATCATGATTGGGGCGGGGATTTCGCCATGTACCTGGCTCAGGCACAAAACATTGCTTCCGGACAGCCATCTCACCAAAGCCTTTATATTTTCAACGAATCTGCTCCGGTTTACGGCCCTCCCTCCTATCCTCCCGGTTTTCCACTCCTTTTATCGCCTGTAGTCGGGGTTTTTGGCCTGAATTTCGAAATACTAATGCGTTTCCAGTCTTTCTGGCTGGCTTTGCTTGGTTTTCTTTCATTTTTATTTTTCCGCAGGCATAGTAGCCAGTGGCCGGCCCTATTGCTCAGCCTGATTATCATGTATCATCCCTGGAGCCTCAATTTCAAATCCGAAATTATGTCGGACATACCTTTTGCTGTGATGATGCTGGCTTCCATAATGTTGATACAGCAGAAGAAAAGAAGCTCTTTTTCCATGATTGCGGCAGGTTTTCTGATGGGTTTTGCAATGATCACGCGCAGCATAGGCTTTGTATTGCCCCTTGCTCTGGCCGGAGCAGTTTTAATTGATATAAAGAATACAGGAATCAAAAACTTAAAAATTAAAAAATACCATCCCGAGATACAGGCTTTTGCTGCCTGCATGCTCACTTTCACATTGTTCGATTTCATCATATTTCCTGCCCCATCTTCGAGCAGCAGCTCATATTTGTTGTTTTCCGGAGATACTTTTACGTTCAAAGGCATAATGACCGGCCTGTCGCATTATTCATATACACTGCACAGGCATTTTTGGCATTTGCCCGGTGATGAAGCTCTTACGCTCAATATTATCCTTTCTTCATTGTTTATCCTTGCCCTAATCCTGGGGATTATTCTCAAAATCAAGAAGAAAACAGAATTCAGTGACATTGTCTTCCTGCTCTATCTGGGTGTAATAATTTTCTACCCATATCGCCACGGTGGTTTTCGGTTTTTGTTGCCGCTTTTCACATTTTTGATGGCATATTTCTTTAATGGTCTGACGGCTATCAATGGGTTGATCAGTTCAAAAAAGCATATTATCAATGTGATTATTTTGCTTGTTTTTCTGATCAGCTGCAAGCCGGGCATCAGCAAAATAATCGACAAACAAGGCAAAATAGCTGAAGGGCCACAAAAGGACAGCGCACAGGAAGCATTTACTTTTATCCGCAACAATACCAAAGAAAACGAACATATCAGCTTTATCAGACCGCGCGTACTGGCTTTGTTTACGAATCGTGCCGCGATGGGAACAAAATACCAGGACAGCGAAGAAGAGCTATTGGAACAGTACAAAAAACATCAAATCAAATACATTTTGATCAACAAAAAAATGTTTGACCAAAATGTTCGGCATGTGATTGATTCCGGGAAAGCGCATCAACAACTCATTTTTCAAAATGACGATTTTGCGTTTTACAAGATTTTTAATGAACATTGACAAGCAAAATAGATTAACTTTGGGTAAAATCAGCATCGGGAAGTGCCCGGCATAACACGTCTGAAAAATGAAAAATTTTGGCATATATATTTTACTATTGACAATACTGCTGACAGGAACGATCAGCAAAGCCGCTAAAGCTCAGGAAGACAGTCTGGCAAGCACTGACGAACAATCCGTAATCGCGGAACAGGCCGTACTGCTCAAACGCAGGCTCGACTCTGTTGCTCAGGCGGATTCTATTAACAGGATCCTGTTGCTCAAGCAGCTGGAAAACCTCAAAAGCACGGAGCGGTCAAAACGCAAAATCCTTGAAGATGAACTCAGCAATATTAAAAGAAAAGACAGTTTAAGAAGGGTTCAAATGCTGGATGAAATCATGCAATTGAAAAAACAGGCCAAAGCATTTCCGATCAAAATCCACAAAGACACCCTTTTTTATATTTATACGAAAATAGGAACCATCTCGGCTTCGGAAAGGGCTAAATTAATTACCGCCAGGCTCAATGAGCTATATCAAAATTTTATCCCATTTTCCGACAGCCTCCAAATCGTAAATAACGGCCAGTCATCAGCTTTGTATTTTAAAGATAAAATCATTCTCAGCACTACCGAGATGGATGAATTGTGGCACGAACGCCCCCACCTTGAGCTGACAAACAGCATAAAAACCAAAATCTCGAGCGACATCATCCAATACAAAAAAGACAAAAGCCTCCTAAAAAAAATCAAAGAAATTGGGCTGGCAGTCCTCGTTGTTTTGCTGCAAATACTGTTGATTAAATTAATCAACCGGTTTTTCCGGGCAAAACTAAACGTATTGATCTGGAAAAAGAGAGGCATTTGGTTTCACGGCATAAAGATCCGCAACAACGAAATATTTAATGCCGACAAGCAGGCTTCAGCCATTCTCTTCATCCTGAAATTATTTCGCTATGCTCTCATCCTTATTTTGCTCTATATTTCCATACCGTTGGTTTTCTCTATTTTTCCGCTTACCGAGCGCCTGGCCGCATTGCTTTTTGAGTACACCATTAATCCCCTCAAAAGCATCGCAATAGCCATTATCAATTATATCCCGGAACTGATTACCATAATCGTTATCGTTACGGTAACACGCTATATCCTGAAGTTTCTCCGCTATCTTTCGCAGGAAGTTGAGGCAGAGAATTTCCATCTTCCGGGCTTTTATCCCGATTGGGCCAAACCCACATTTAATATTGTGCGCATCCTGGTGCTGGCATTTATGTTTGTTGTCATCTTTCCATATTTGCCCGGCTCGGATTCAGCAGTTTTCAAAGGTGTTTCGGTATTTATTGGTGTTGTATTTTCCTTGAGTTCGTCTTCCATTATTGGCAATATGGTTGCCGGCCTGGTCATTACCTATATGCGTCCGTTTCAGTTGGGCGACCGCATAAAAATCGGTGATGTGGTTGGCAATGTGGTCGAGAAAACACCTTTTGTTACGCGCGTCCGTACGCCAAAGAAAGAGTTCATTACCATTCCAAACAGCAACATCCTTTTATCCAATGTAGTGAATTACAGCAATTCTAAAAAGCAGGGCGGTCTGGTTCTGCACACAACGGTTACGATTGGATATGATGTCCCCTGGCGCCAGGTACACCAAATACTAATCAATGCAGCAAAAAAGACATCCAATCTTAATATGGAAATAGCACCTTTTGTTTTGCAAACCAGTTTGGATGATTTTTATGTTTCCTATCAATTAAATGCCCACACCAATTTACCTGATAAAACACCGCAGATATACAGCGAACTGCATCAAAATATCCAGGATGGTTTTAATGAAGCCGGAATTGAAATCCTCTCGCCGCATTACCGTGCAGCACGCGATGGCAATATGATCACAATACCCGAAAAATACAGGCCGCAAAACTATAAACCACCGGGTTTTATTATTGATCCAATAGATAGCAATAAGAAATAGGCATCATAAGATCAAATTTAAATTAATACTAAAATAGTATGTAAAACATGCTTTGGTAATAAAATATCCCTATATTTGGATTCTGTTATTAAACTTGCTTAATACATAAACTAACGAAATTCAGAATCCCTGTACTACCTTGCTCATGAAGAGGAATATCATACTGACACTCAGTTTTGTACAATTGATTTTTACAGCACTGCCCCTTGTTGCCCAGGTATTAAAATTCGATACGGAAATTACCATCGGAACAAAAGGACAAAAAACTACAGAAAAAATTATTCGAGCAACAATACATAACAGGCAACAGCTTGATTTTGCAGATATTGAAATAATCCATCAACCAACAGATGAACTCCATGTCAACTACGCACGCATACTCGACATGGAAGGCAATGTACTGAGAAAAATCAAGAAAAAAGACATCGATAGCCGAAGTTATTATGAAAGCAGCTCGCTTTACAACGACTATCTGCTCAGCAGTTTTAAGCTATATTGGAACCAATTCCCTTATCAAATTGAATATTCCTACACCATCACAGAGGACAATTACATTATCATTCACAACTGGAAGCCAACTTTTAGTCTTAAAACAGCTGTTTCTTCCAGTAGCCTTACCCTTAACGTTCCCGAAAATTATAAATTCAGTACTGCAGAAAATGGAAATTTCAGCAAAAGTGAAACAAGCGAAAGTGGACTAAAAACAATACGCTGGGAACATTTGAATCTATTTCCTTTTGAGCAGGAAACATATGCTCCGCCCGAATTAGAGAGGCTTCCTTCAGTTTTAATTGCACCTGAAAGCTTTCAATATGGTCACAAAGGAAGTAATACCAGCTGGAATGATTTTGGCAAATGGATAAACAGCTTAAATTCCAATCTGGATCAATTGACCGTTTCAGAAAAAATTCAGATTGATAAACTTACCAAAGGGATGGATGACAAAAGGGAAATCATTAAGGCACTTTATCACTATTTGCAGGACAATACTACTTATGTTGATGTACATATTGATATTGGCGGGCTGAAATCTTATCCGGCTTCCTATGTATGCAAAAACAAATACGGTGATTGCAAAGCATTGACAACTTATATGAAAGCCATGCTAAAACAAGCAGGAATTGAGTCTTATTATACTTTAGTAAAAGCCAGTGAAAATGCCCCGCGCATCAATCCTGAAATTGCTGCGCAACAGTTTAACCATGTAGTTCTTACAGTTCCTCTTGATGACGATACACTATGGCTCGAAAACACCTCCAATACTTTACCATTTAATTATTTAGGTACTTTTACTCAAAACCGATATGCGCTACAATGCTCAGAACAGGGAGGCGTATTGATCAGAACACCCGAACTCAAAATGAATGATGTCCGGGAACAAAAAACATACACGTTCCAACCTGATGCCACTGAAGGATGGACCTGTGATGTCAGCGCAGTTTTTCGTGGAGATGCTTTCGAAAACGCACGATACAATTATCTGAGCCACAATAGCAAAGACCAGAACAAGTTTATTTTCAATACTATGGGATTTAACGGTTTTGAATTAATCGAATGGTCTGCTGTTGATTACCATCGCGACAGCACTTATATAATAATTAAAGCAGAAGGATTGAGCAAAAGTCCATTGCGCAAATTAGGAAAACTATCTCTTTTGCAGCCCATAATGACAACACTTCCTGAGCTGGAAAAACCCGAAGAGCGCAAGTCCGGTATCCGCATCAATTATCCGATAAACAAATCAACCAACATTAATTATCAAGGTATTTATTCAGAAAGCAGCATAATAGAGCTGCCCGAAAAAACTGATATCAAATCCAAATTTGGCGATTATAGTACAGCGTTTAAAATAGTCAACAGTCAAATACAATTCATTGAATCATACCGGCTTTATGCCGGAGATTATCCTCTATCCGATTATCCAGAATTCTACAATTTCATTGAATCTATACGCACAGTGCAAAAAAAATTGGCAGCGATTATCCAATAAAACTTTAACAAAACGCAAAACCAAAGTAATGAAAAAATTTCTCATCCTCTTTCTCCTGTTCTCCAGCTTTCAATTATGGTCCCAAAAAGAGGTAATCCATTTCGGGATTATGAACAAAGAAGATATTGCGCTTACAAAATACGATAAAGACAAGGATGCCACAGCCGTTGTTTTATATGATTTTGGACGCTCCGAATATATTGATCATTATGAAGACGGGTATCATATTTTATTTACCCGCCACAAGCGAATTAAAATTCTGGACAAAGCCGGAATTGATCATGGCACTATTTCAATTTTTATATATGTTGGAGGAGACAGACGAAAAGATGAACTCAAAAGCATAGAGGCTGTCACCTATAATTTCGATGAAAACGGCCACCAGAAAACAAAGCCTCTGGATCTTTCAACAGTTTATGAAGAAAAAATAAATGAACACCTGAAACGCAAAGTATTTGCTTTCCCAGATGTGCAGGAAGGCAGCATCCTGGAATTAAAATACCAAATTGAGTCGCAACGTACAAATGTAATGCCCGATTGGGAATTTCAATGCGAAATCCCAACCCTATACAGTGAATACGAAGTACGTTTGGTTCCTTTCTGGGAGTTTGTTTATATTGCCCAGGGAATCAATACTTTTGATTTCCAAAACTCCTATACGGACACAAAGATGCGTGGCTGGGGTTCAACAACAATGAACAAGGGGATGAACGTGGTTCCAATTGTTGAATTTCAGGATGTTGTACATAATTTTGT
The DNA here is from genome assembly GCA_963662905.2 of Bacteroidales bacterium. GTDB lineage: Bacteria > Bacteroidota > Bacteroidia > Bacteroidales > WRLA01. The sequence goes on from CAXXFD010000002.1 coordinate 834,291, forward strand.
TTTACGTGACATCCCTGCTTTTGAAGATGAATCTTATATTACTTCCAAAGAAGATTACATCATCAAAATGGATTTCCAGCTCGCAAAATTTCATAGCCCAAACGGCAGGACCAAACGCGATATCATGTCAACCTGGCCTGAACTTAATCATGATTTATTGAAATATGAACACTTTGGCAAATTCATGAACAAATGCAGTCGTTATGCAAAAAAAATCCTGGGCACGGAACTAAAGCTGGATGGCCTGTTCAATGAAGAAAGAAGCATAAAAGTAGTGGAATGGGTGAAAAACAATTTTCATTGGGATGGACGCGAATCGAAATATAGTCACCAAACAGCCAAAGAATTTTTCACTAACAAAACAGGTAATTCGGCCGAAATCAACCTTTTTCTCACGGCCATGCTTCGCGAGGCAAACGTACAGGCCGATCCTGTAATCCTTAGCTCACGCAGCCACGGAAAAATAAAAACCGACTACCCTTTTGACCATTTCACCAATTATGTCATTGTTTTGGTCAATACAACAAAACCCTATCTGGCTGATGCTACAGAAAAAATGCTTCCCTATAACATGTTACCGCCACGCTGTTTCAACGAAAAAGCTGTGATCGTGAATGATGAAAAAGAAGCTTCATGGGTTCAACTCGAAAACCAGTATAACTCAAAGATCAATAATACCATATCCATCACTTTTGACTCACTTACTATGGATGGGGATTTCAGGCTTTCCATACAAAGCGAAAACTATAAAGCATTTGAGCTACGCAAAAAATTTCTGGACAAAGAAGATGAAATCAGGGAATTCTACGAAAAAAAAGCAGGCAGTATTGATAAATGCAAAACCCTGTTTTATGATAAAATCTCAGCACCCTACAATATCTTTCTTGAAGGCAGATTTGAAAGTGAACAAATAGGATCCTTAGTAGCAATAAAGCCATTTCTGAATTTACCCATGCAGACAAACAAACTAAAACAAAAACACAGGCAGTATCCGGTAGATTTTGTCCAGTCATGGGAAGAAAGCTTTGAATCCAGTATTAAGATTCCCAAAGGATATAAAATCAACAGCCTTCCTGAAAATTATTCTATGAACAACAAACTGGCTGACATACAGCTGGATTTTACTGAAGCCAATGGTTTCCTGAAAGCCACAGGCAGTTATAAATTCAAAAAAGCAAAGTACAGCCCTGAAGAATATCCCCGTATCAAGGCGTATTTTCAAAAAATTATTGATAAATTTAATGAAGCGGTCGTTTTAGAAAAGGAATAATCTTTTTTCATGATCAGGTTCTGAGATTAAGCAGGCAGCATTTTTTTCAATCCTTTAAATGAACATTTTATCCCGATCTATTTTATACTTTTGCAGAAAATTAGATTAAAGGGCAAATCAGGGATCAGAACTGTTTTCCCGAGCGTAAAAATAAATTAATGGGCAGGATTTTAGCCATAGATTACGGAACCAAGCGCGTTGGACTGGCTGTTACCGACGAGCTGCGCATTATTGCCGGCCCGCTTGAAACAGTACACGTTAAAGACATTTACCAGTATCTCGAAGACTATTTCAAGCGCGAGCAGGTAGATATCATTGTTGTGGGCGAAGCGCGCGATATGAACAATAATCTTTCCGATTCGGCCAGGGTTATTGAGCCTTTTGTGCGTTCGCTGCAGAAAAAATACAAAGACAAAAGCATCGAACGTATGGACGAGCGATTCACTTCGGTAATGGCACAAAGGGTCATACTCGATTCCGGCATCAGCAAAAAGGCACGCAGAAATAAAGGGCTTGTTGATAAAATCAGCGCCGGCATCATACTGCAATCCTACCTCGACTCTAAAAAATACACAAAATGATACTTCCTGTTACTGCTTACGGACATCCCGTACTGAGAAAAAAAGCTCTTCCGATCGATAAGGACTATCCCGATCTGGACAAATTCATCAACGACCTTTGGGAAACAATGTACAAAACCGATGGTGTTGGCCTTGCTGCACCGCAGGTAAACCGCTCCATCAGGGTATTTGCCATTGATGCTGCGGCATTTGTGAGCAATTATCCCGAAGCTGAGGGTTTTAAAAAACTGTTTATCAATGCCGAAATCCTGGAGCGCGATGGCGAAGACCTCAGCTATCAGGAAGGCTGTATTTCCATTCCCGACATACACGAAGATGTAGTGCGCAAAACCAAAGTGCTGATGCGCTGGCAGGACGAAAACTGGGAACAGCACGAAGAATGGATCGAAGGCATCAATGCCCGCGTGGTGCAGCACGAATACGACCATCTCGAAGGCATACTATTTACCGATCACCTGAGCAACCTGCGCAAAATGGTGCTCAAAAGAAGGCTCAGCGATATTGCACATGGGCGCGTAAATCCGGGATACCGCATGCTCTTCCCGAATCTCAAAAAAAGATAATAACCATAAACCCAAAACAATGAAAAGTCGTATATCAATCATCATGCTATTTGCTGCAAGCCTGTTGATCATTGCTTCCTGCAACAATACAGCTACTGAAAATAAAGAAAAAGCCATAAAAGAGCTAAACCAGGAAGAACTTCAAAAGCAAATCAGCCATTTGGAAAAACAACTTTTTGGCGAACTCAAAGAGCAACCCGATCAGGGTGAAACTGCTAAGCTCAGGGATTACTATCAGGAATACGCGCAACGTTTTCCCAACGACAGCCTGGCACCTGAATATCTTTTCCGCTCGGCGGATTTGGCAGTTTATCTGAAAGAATATGGCAAAGCCATCAGTACGTATCAAAGCCTTGCCAAAAAATATCCTGCTTATGCCCGCACTCCGGAATGCCTTTTCCTAACAGGCTGGGTGTATGATGAGCACCTGAAGAAATATGACCTGGCGAAAGAAGCGTACGAAGCATTTATTGAGCAATTTCCCGAAAGCCCATTCCGGGAAGCTGCCGAAGTGAGTATTCAGCACCTGGGAAAAAGCCCGGAGGAAATCATGGAAGAAATTATGAAGAAAAACGGAAAGGAATAATCCTATTCCGGAATAAATTCCTTTTCGAGGAAGTTTTTTAATTGAGGGGCGCTTACATCGTGGATGAGGGCGCCTTTTTTGCTGTAGGATATCAGGCCGCGTTCCTCGCTCACAACAATGGCAATGGCATCGGTTTTTTCGGTAATGCCCATAGCCGCACGATGACGCAATCCCAAATCGGCACGGATTTTCGGATTGCGCGAAACCGGTAAAATGCAGCCTGCTGCTTCGATACGGTTATTTGCAATCAGAACGGCGCCATCATGTAAAGGGCTGTTCTTAAAAAACAGGTTTTCGATCAGGCGCTGACTGATTTCTGCACGGATCTCTGTTCCGGTCTGGCTGTATTCTTTCAAACCATTGATACCGGCAATAACAATCAAAGCACCGGTTTTGCTGTTGCCCATTTTCTGGCAGCTTTTCACTATAATATCCACTGGAAGCTCTGCATCATTGGAAGATTTAAAACGGAACAAACGGAAACGTCCTCCATTTTTCCCCATCGAACGCGGCGTGCCCAGGAAAAGCAAAAACTGCCTGATCTCGGGCTGAAACACCACAATGAGCGCAATAACCCCCACCCCGATAAATGCCCCGAGTATCTGCGAAAGCAAAATCATTTTCAGGGCTGTAACGAGTTTCCAAAGCAATAAAATCACCACAATACTGATGAAAATATTGATGGCGCCCGTTCCTTTCAGCAAATTGTACAGCTCATAAAGCAATAGTGCAACCAGCAGGATATCAATGATATCCAAAAATCGCAAATGCAAAAAAGCGGTCATAAAACATTCCGTCATCACTATTGTCCTTCCTGTTGAAACATCTGCACAAGCTGCACCACTTCGCTGGCTTCTTTCACATCATGAACCCGCAACATGGAAGCGCCCCGCAAAAGAGCCAGACTGTGCACCACGCTTGTACCGTTTAAAGCGGCTTCAGGTTTCACATTCAACAATTTATTTATCATCGATTTGCGTGATACCGCAGCCAAAACCGGATATCCCATATCAACAAAGCGATCCAAATGATGCAAAATCCGGTAGTTATGTTCCAGCGTTTTTCCAAATCCAAAACCCGGATCCAGCACCAGCGATTCCTTTTTGCAGCCGGCTTCGAAATAAGCTTTTGACTGCCGTATGAAAAAAGATTTAATTTCTCCCACAACATCATCATATTGCGGATTTTGCTGCATGTTTTGGGGTGTTCCTTTAATGTGCATCAAAATATAGCCCAAACCATTGCGGGCAACGACATCAAAAATTGCCGGATCAAAAGTGCCGCCGGAAATATCATTGATGATATCTGCACCCTGATCTGCGGCAAAAGCAGCAATTTCCGAACGGTATGTATCCACAGATAGCGGCAGTTCAGGAAATTCCCTGCGCAGAACAGACAGTACCTCAGCCAGCCTTTTCCGCTCTTCCGCTTCCGGAACATCATCTGCCCCGGGTCGGGTTGAAACAGCGCCTACATCAACAATATCAGCACCTTCCTGCACCATCCGGGCACATTGCTCCAGAGCTTTCCCCATTTGATTATAACGGCCTCCATCATAAAAGGAATCGGGGCTGATATTTAAAATACCCATGATAATGGGCTTTTTCAGGCTTAATATTTTACCTTTGCAATCAAGTCTAAAATCTGGCTGCATTTCGTATTTTAACTTTAAAACAGGCAAAGTTAGTATTTATGAACACTAAGACCTCAGAACAGTTCGATAAAATAATCGGGGAATGCCGTTCGCTCTTCGAACGCAAGCTGCGTGATTACGGTACGGCATGGCGCATTTTGCGCCCCTCATCCCTCACTGATCAAATCTACATCAAGGCCAACCGCATCCGCAGTATTGAAATGAAAGGCCAAAGCAAGGTAGATGAAGGCATCAAGGCTGAATTTATCGGCATCGTGAATTATTCCGTAATGGCACTCATCCAGCTTGAGCTGAACGATTATACACGCATTGAGCTGCCTGCCGAAGAAACACTGGCACTTTACAACAAACATATTTTTGGTTCCAAAGCCTTGATGGAAAATAAAAACCACGATTATGACGAAGCATGGCGCAATATGCGCATCAGCAGCCTTACCGATATCATCCTCATGAAACTCATGCGCGTTAAGAGCATTGAAAACAACGAAGGAAAAACCGAAGTATCGGAAGGTGTGGACGCAAATTATCAGGACATAATCAATTATGCACTTTTTGCGTTAATAAAGATTATGGAAAAAGAAGAACAAAACTAAAATACTCATGAAACTGATCCGTACGATATCGCGCCTGCTGCTGGGAGTAGTCTTTGTATATTCCGGCATTGTAAAAGGCGTGGACCCCATGGGCACCATGTTTAAAATTGAAGATTATTTTATTGCCTATGGAACAGAATGGGCCATGCCAACGGCTCTCTTTTTATCTGTTTTCCTCTGCACATTTGAATTCATGCTCGGCATCAGCCTCTTGTTTAATGCACGGGTGAAAAAAACTTTTCCTTTTCTTGTGCTGATGATGGTTTTTTTCACCATCATGACCTTTTTCGATGCTATTTACAATCCCGTTCCTGACTGCGGCTGCTTTGGGGAAGCCCTCATCCTGACCAACTGGCAAACTTTCTGGAAAAATGTGGTCATCATGGGCATTATCCTGCTGATGTACCTGGCACGTAAAAAAGCCGCTCCTCCCCTGCGTTTGCCCGCACAAAATGCCATATTGATCATTGGCTCAGCCCTCTTTGTTGCTTTTTCGGTTTACAACTATTATCATTTGCCCATGCTCGATTTCCGCGAGTGGAAAGTAGGCAAAAGCATGTATCCCGAAAAGGAACTTCCGGTAAAATATTATTTGACCTACACCAACAAGAAAACAGGTGAGCAAAAGGAATACCTTTCGCCCGATTATCCCTACAATGATTCCACCTGGCTGGCCGATTGGGAATTTACATCGCAACGCACCGAAGACCCCAACCTGGCCAATAAGCACGAACTGCAACTGATTGATGAATACGGACAGGATGTTACCGACAGCTACATCCGCAATCCTGAATATCAGTTCCTGATTATTTCATGGGATTTGGATGACGTAAACGAAAAAATATGGCCGCTATTAAACCAGCTGAACGAAGAAGCCCATGAGTTACAGGCACATACCGCCCTCCTTACACCTGCACTAAAGAGCGAAATTGATGTGTTCAGGGAAAAAAGCGGCGCCAATTATGATATACTTAATGCTGACGATATTGAATTGAAAACAATGGTCCGCTCCCGACCGGGCATTATGCTTTTAAAAGACGGCGTTGTGATCAATAAATGGAATTGGCGCGATTTTCCCGGGGCAGGGATAGCAATAGAACAAAACGAAAAACACCATAATTAATTAAATTCACACAAAATGAGAAAAAAAATTGTTGCTGGAAACTGGAAAATGAACCTGACATTTTCTGAAGCGGAGGAATTACTTTCGGCTATTGCCGATGGTATCAGTGAGAAAGGCAAAAGCGATACTGAGGTAGTTTTGTGCCCACCGGCGCTCTACCTGAATATGGCTTCGGACCTAAGCCCGGAAAGCGAATTTTTTGTTGGCGCACAAAATGCAAGCCAGCATGAAAAAGGTGCTTATACCGGAGAAATCTCAGCAGCTATGCTCGCTTCCATGGAAATTGATTATTGCATCCTGGGCCATTCAGAGCGCAGGAAATATTATGGCGAAACAGACGAAATCCTGGCCGAAAAAGTAAAAAAAGTGATCGAACATGGCATGACCCCTATTTTCTGCTGCGGGGAGCTGCTCGAAGAACGCGAAGCAGGCGCACATTTTGAAGTAGTGAAAAACCAAATTGAAAAAGCACTTTTCGACCTGGAAGATGCTGCATTTATGGATGTTGTTATTGCCTACGAACCCGTTTGGGCCATTGGCACCGGCAAAACTGCCAGCCCGGAACAGGCTCAGGAAATGCATGCATTTATCCGTAAAACCATTGCCGAACGCTATGGAAAAGAAATCGCTGACAGCACCAGCCTGCTCTACGGCGGAAGCTGCAATGCGAAAAACGCAGTGGAGCTTTTCAGTTGTGCCGATGTGGATGGCGGACTGATTGGCGGCGCATCGCTTAAGCCCGACGATTTTCTGACTATTGTAAATTCATTCCCTGAAGATTAAAAAATCATGAAACCCTATAACAAGCCTGTTCGTTGATGGACAGGCTTGTTTTGTCGCAAAAGCATGCAAACCTCTACCAAAGTGCCCAGAACAATAAATGTCCCGGCTTATTCGAGGATGCCGGTCGGACATTCAGGTTTCCGGCCATGGCCGTAAAACGATGTTTCATTGTTGGCAGCCGTATTTCTTAGTCAAAACAAATTTCTCCTAATGGAATAATTTTCATTAAACAAATATCGTCACCCACTTTTACACTTTTTAAAAGTTCAACATTGACTTCGCAACCAAATGCTTTCTCAAAAAGCACTTTGCTGTATCCTGTTGTACATTGGCACCATGTTTTACTTTCTAATTTATCAACTTCGGCTAGCATAGGGCAAGGGCAAAATGGAAACTGCAAATACAAATTATGCTCACAATACGATAGACCAGCATTTCTTGCTTTTTCATTGTTTGCAAATTCTTTCAAATTTTTCGATGTTGCCATAAGTTCTTTTACAAGAGCGAGTTTTTCGTCCATGGCATAACCACATTGACATTTCATCCTAATTTTTTTCGCCGTTTGTTGGTCGAAATTGTCTTCCAATCTTTTCATGGTGTTTTTAACCCAAGTTGGATTGTCTTCAAATTCTTTGTTTACTATATTATGAGCAATTCTTTCATTGCTTTCAACTTTTATAACATTAAAGATTACTTGTTCCTGAATTTTTCTTATATCAAACATTGTCTTATTTTTTTTAGGTTGTATGAAATTTAGTGCAATTCTCCTCGCAAATTGCGAGGAGAATTGATGTTGCTGATTAATTTGTTTCTTGAAGTAATTGTATAAACTCTACCATGTGCAATTGCGAATAATTTTGGATAATCGCAAATAAAGGCACAAACAAAATTACTCCAATAAGTAAGCCTTTGCCAAGAGATTCGAATTTGAAGTCTTTCAACAACACAAATAATATCCAGATTACATTAATTGTGATGATTATGTGGGTAATCTGTGAAAACATATTTGCTACATCCCATGACATTACAAATAATCCCATTGTGCCATAGTAATATAGCGGAACTAATGCAATTGCAAGAAAGAAATCCTTTTTTGAAATCCGAAAGCAAATGAAGCAACCCAAATGCACCATAATAGAAACAGAACAAGCATTAAAAGCCAACCATTTCAACAATCCAAACTTTGCTATTGCTAAGAAAAAATATGCACTGTTCAAAAGTGCCAGAAACATTAAAACAGCTAATATATAACCTATAGATAGATTTTTTTTACTTAAACTCATGATTAAAAATTTGTAATTAAATATGAACCTTACGATTTTCTCAATAAGAAAAAAAGTGGGTTTTGTTTGCTTTTAAAGCAATACAAAACCTTTCAGAAAATTATTTCCGAAAAAATCATTAACCTGTGGTTTGTTGAGGTTAATTATGCTTTAATTACAAATTTTAATACGGTCTTCATTATTTTGTTTAAAATTTCAGATGTGCAAAAATAAACGCTTCTTTTTAATTCACCAAAAAATCTCTCGCCAATTTTTATAAAAGTCTATTAAACAGTTTCCAACACTTGTATTATGTTCTTAAATATGGATGCCAAGGTTGTGGCTATGCGCTGTGTCCCGAAAGGCATTGCGTATAGGTGTTGCTGAACGAAACATCCCTCCGGTCGGCAACTTCACCTAAGATCTGATTCTTACGTATAAGATTTTACTTATCAACCTTATAAAATTTAATCTCATGAAAAAAGAACGATCCGGGATGAAGCATGCCTCAAGGTTAAAGGCTTTCGCCAAATAGCAAAGATGGCGATAGATATTGACAAAACGTCCTTTGGAAATATTGCATTGCAAAGCTTTTCGGTAGAAAATGGCTTGTTTTACCTCCCCAAAAGGTATTTGATAGAAAATACCGCGTAAATTGATTCCCCAGGATAAATGTATGCCGGTTCTTCCCGAATGGCTCGGGACAGGCTGTTCAATCCACGAAATTTCGGGACACTAGCTGTCCCGCCTTATTTGAGGATACCTGACCCGAGTATTCGGGTTTCCGGCTATGGTCGGAAAACGATGCTTAATTGTTAGGTGTAATCATTATTTCTATACTTTCTTTACTTATCTCCTTAATAAAATCATCTCCCTCATAATAATATTTTGTAGGATAAGGATGGGTCTCTATTACAGGATATTTTATATTAATCTTTGAGTACAATTTTAAATTCTCAAAAACATTATCACTGAATTGGTCGGAAATTAATAACAAATCGATGTCAGACCACTCATGAGTCATTCCTTTTGCAGCAGACCCAAATAAAAATACTTTATGAAAAGTCAGTCCATTTGATTGGCAATCATCAATAAATAATCTTGCTGTATTTATTGCACTTTCTTTTGTAACCATAATCTCAATTTATTTGTTCTATCAATTATATCGGTCGTAAATGACTCATTACAAATATCATGCATTTTCGTTAAATAATCTGGGTATCGACCCTCTAACTGAAATCGGTTCAAACTCAACATGAATTCACTTCTATCATCATCTAATTTTATCGGTGTAGTTGAAAGCAAATGAATTAAATTGTGCGTTCTCGGAGGTACGTTTCCAACATTATGCTTAATCCACAATGCTTTACATATTTTTTCAATCACTAAGTGGGCAAAAAACAATGATTGCAAATAATTTCGACCTTTGAATAAGGTATCAACAGCAGTCCAATCGTCATCAGCCTGAGTTAGCCAAAAATCAATATGATCTTCTTTCGTTTTCATTTTTCAAAGATACCTCTTTTTTTTATGAAATGAAATCGTGGCACTGTGGTTGCAGGGCAAACGCATCATAAATATTATACCATTCTTTGACAATCCTATTCCTATGCATTTCAAATTCATTGGTAATAAAGCTGTTAGCTGTCTAAATCTATTTCGGCTTCAATCCCAAAGGGATTGCATATCTATAAAAGGAAATGTTAATTAAAGGTTCGACCCCGGACGGGGTCGTATGTGGCGTTCTGTGGCAACTCTTTATACATATTTGACCGCTCTGCGGTCTAAGCCTATTTATCTTTTTGCGGCATTTTCAGACTGTTGAGGGTTCTTGTTAAGCTTATAACCTCTCTGGTTTTCGCAAATGAAGCAATTTGCTGCTTTGTGCTTTAAACAGAAAAACTGTAATATATCAATCTGACACAAGACGTAAGTTTTTTTCAAACGCAACAAATATCCAGCCTGACAAATATAGCTTGATCAAGATGCGTTTGCCCTGACTGTGGTTGCCATTGCATACACTTAAGGTTTTTCATATGGTGTGTTTGGCATTTCAACGCTCCAAACTTTCAATTTACTACTATGTTTTTATTGCTATCATCTTCAGTTTTTGGATAAGCTGCCAAATGAATTATATTTTTTGTTGAACGAAACCTCCCTCCGGTCGGCAGCTACACCTAAGATCTGATTCTTACGTATAAGATTTTATTAATCAACCTTATAAAATTTAATCTCATGAAAAAAGAACGATCCGGGATGAAGCATGCCTCAAGGTTAAAGGCTTTCGCCAAATAGCAAAGATGGCGATAGATATTGACAAAACGTCCTTTGGAAATATTGCATTGCAAAGCTTTTCGGTAGAAAATGGCCTGTTTTACCTCCCCAAAAGGTATTTGGTAGAAAATACCGCGTAAATTGATTCCCCAGGATAAATGTATGCCGGTTTTTCCCGAATGGCTCGGGACAGGTCCCGAATGGCTCGGGACAGGCTGCTCAATCCACGAAATTTCGGGACACTAGCTGTCCCGCCTTATTTGAAGATACCTGACCCGAGTATTCGGGTTTCAGGCTATAACCGGAAAACGATGCTTAATTATTGGCTGCTGGTGTTCATTCATAATTAATTTTTAGTCCAAATTCTTAAGTTCAAATTCATTTCTTTAATGATCAATTCACCCATTTCGAGTAATTTATAGGTCTCTTTTAAATCATCTAAGCTTGTTGTGTTCTTCTTCCCATGAGGATAAAAAACACGATGAAGAGCAATTCCATGCATAAAACTGATGGCACAATACACATGACTGCCCACAAACGAGAAGTACATTTTTCGATTATACTGCTTGTAAATATTGGTCATGGCCTCCATCATGGCCGGTGTCAAAACGTAGCGGGCTTCCTGCTGCGAATCGCCATACACCGAAAAAATGCGTTCGAACTCGGGGTTTTCGAGTTTCACCAATTGTCCGTAATGTGGGTGTGTATTCTTTTCTTTGCCTGTAAGGAGGTTTTCCTTTAAATCCTTATCGGGCACTACAAAAGTACGGCCTTGCAAGTGTTTATTAAAATCGGCCACAAACATAAGCCCGTAAAATAAGGTTGGGTAGGTTTCTTTTCCTTCATCGTTGATGCTCACGTACTCAGTATTAACTTCGGCAAAAAAGAATGGTGTTTTCTCTACCTCTCCCATAATCAGAATTCCCTCCTGACTTCGTATTGCTTTGGTTTGAAATAGTTTACTTTCATTAAATAGGTCTAAATCGAAGCGCTCGTTGGTTGAATAAGTGAAGTTAGGATTTACCAATTCGACCAGTTTAGCGACTAATGTATTGCGGTAAAAAGGAACAAGCTTTGAATAATAGTGTTGCGATACGGCAAGCTGATAAATGGCAATTAGGAAAAACGCCACAATTCCGGTTATACGCAACCAAAGCATTGGCACAAAAAACATTAGTGCAGCCATTACGGTAAATGGTATTGCCAACATCAAGTTCTTATGCATTTTTTGGCGGATACTTGCAGTTTCGGCCAACGGCTGTTTTAGTTCGCGCTCGAATAGTTCTTGTAATTTGTCGTCTGTAGTCATTACGTTACTTTTAATACTGAGTTTGCAAAGGGGAAGCAAATATTTTTCTTTTGTTCCAGTTATTTTTATTTATTTTCTCTTTTCTTGATTTAAAACTTTTATTTCAAATTCAAACAATCAAACCCGAAGGGCAGAAGCAGGCGGGTAAAAAACTAATTTTTTCATGCACCAACCTTCAATCAATGAGCTTATATTTTCAATTCTATCTTTCAATTTTTATAATCAGGTTTCAATATTCGGTTTCGTTCTTTTCACTTGCAGCTCACGGACAGCGGTATGTTTTTGTTGCCAACTTCAGAGCACGTCACTGTCTAGCCACGATGAAGTTTGAAGCGAGCAGCTGCCGTTGATTTCAGCACTATCTCGGCAATAAAATATACCGCATGTTGAACGAAACCTCCCTCCGGTCAGCAGCTTCACCCTAGACCTGATTCTTACGTATAAGATTTTATTTATCAACCTTATAAAATTTAATCTTATAAAAAAAGAACGATCCGGGATGAAGCATGCCTAAAAGTGAAAGGCTTTCGCCAGATAGCAAAGATGGCGATTTTTTGTGAGAAAAACCCACTTGAAATGGAAAAATCAATACCCGAATCATTCCATGAGCGAATCAGGGCTCCGGATGCTTGCTAAGAAAATGCACATGCTTTATTGTTTTCCTTCTGCCCCTGCAATGCAGGACTGATATGATTAGTTTTTGTCCATAATATCCGATCTCAGCGTTATTCTCGGTATTGAAACCAGTCATCCCGTAAGTACGGGACTCCTTATTTTCAATACCGAGAATGCACTTCGGCTACGCTCAGCACAACGCCTCGACCTCGAACATTCTGAACCAAAAACACGACTTTATAGACGAACTCTAATTATGCCAAAGCCCCACAAAATGGGCTGTAGATGGCGATAGATATTGACAAAACGCCCTTTATAATTATTGCAAACCAAAGCTTTTCTGCTGAAAATGGCCTGTTTTACCTCCCCAAAAGGTATTTGGTAGAAAATACCGCAAAAATTGATTCCCCAGGATAAATGTATGCCGGTTTTTCCCGAATGGCTCGGGACAGGTCCCGAATGGCTCGGGACAGGCTGTTCAATCCACGAAGATTCGGGACACTACCTACCCCGAGTAATTCGTGGGTATTTTAATGTGGCAAAAAACGATGCTTAATTATTAGCAATTGTACGCCCAGCTTAGTACTCAGTCAATAAAGAGTCATAAGGTATTCGAAGTTTCTTATGAAGCTGCCTTATCATGTTTAAAGATAACTTTCTCTTTCTGTTAAGAATTTCTGAAACTCTACTTTTATATCCAATCACTTCAGCTAAGTCTTTTTTATTCATATTCATTTGCTCCATTCGAAACCTAATTGCTTCAATTGGATCAGGAGATTCTATTGGATAATGCTCTTCTTCGTATTTCTCAATAAGAACAGTCAATAATTCAGCTTCGTCTCCATCTGGAGAATTAACAGGAGCATCAAATATTTCTTCTAGCCTCATTAATGCGCTCTTATAACCTTCTTCAGTTTTTATTACTTTAATTTCCATAACTTAAATTTTTTTTGCGTCAATATTATCATACTCTTTGTGAGTTCCAATAAATCTTATAAAAACCCACTGCCTCTCATAGTTAATTTTCACTATCAAACGGTACTTATTTCCACAAATATTAAATACTACTCGATTATCTCCAATAATGCTAGCTCTTGCGTATTCTTCCTTAATGTCATTTGGAGAACCCCATTTCGCATTTGATGCTTCCTTGTACCAAGTTTTCAATTGCTGTTCTGAGTCTGTGTACTTGTCCCAATATTCTCGTAATATCTTTTTCGCAATTACTCTCATTATCCAAATAGTTTATACTGCAAATATATAAAAAAGTTACCAATTCGGTAATTATATTTCAGAGTTTCCGTGAAGTCGTATTATTCCTACCGGTAAATTCTATGCGTCGTGGCAGATTGCTTGGCAGTTTCCTTTTGCCGGTCGATTACCTGCACATGGTCTTTACCATACCCGATAAACTGAACAAGCTGTTTTTGAACCACCAAAAGGACTGTTACAACATCCTGTTCCGCACTGTAAAGCGCGTAATGGACTGTTTTGCAGATAATCCGGATTCCCTGGGGGCTCGCATTGGATATACTGCCGTGCTGCATACCTGGGGGCAGAACCTGCAGTACCACCCCCACCTGCATTTGGTGGTGCCTGCCGGGGGGATTACAGCCAATGACAAATGGCTCCCTTCAAAAGGGGACGGAGAATTTTTGTTCCCGGTAGAAGAAATGAGTAAAGTGTTCCGGGCCAAAATGGTGGCGGCACTGCGCCAATGGGCAAAGGATGAAGAAATCCCCACCAGCAACCGTATGTTCAACAACCTTTTTGAAAAACCCTGGACAGTTTATGCAAAACCTCCCTTTGCAGGGCCGAAACAGGTGCTTGCTTATCTAGGCCGATACACACACCGAACGGCAATATCCGATGAGCGCATTTTGCAGGTGGACAACAAAACTGTGGCTTTCCGCTGGAGGGATTACCGTGATGGCGACAAACAAAAAACAAGCATGCTGCCCGGGGAAGTATTCCTGCAAAGATTTTGCCTGCACATCCTTCCGCATGGTTTCACCCGCATCCGACACTATGGCTTTATGTCTTCGGCTGCAAAAGGAAAGGCTTTGCCTGCTCTGTATGAATATTTTAACCAGCCAAGGCCGCAAAAAAAGAAAATGGGCTGGGAAGAAATTGCAGAAACACGCATGAACATTGTTGTGGGATTTTGCACCAACTGTGGGGCAAGGATGCGCATTGTGGAAATCATCCCCGAATCATTCCATGAGCGTATCCGGGCTCCGGATGCTTGCTGAGAAAATGCACATGCTTTATTGTTTTCCCTCTGCCCCTGCAATGCAGGACTGATATGATTATGCCAAAGCCCCACAAAATGGGCTGCAGATGGCGATAGATATTGACAAAACGCCCATTGTAATTATTGCAAACCAAAGCTTTTGGCTGAAAATGGCCTGTTTTCCCTCCACAAAAGGTAGTTGGTAGATAATATCGCAAAAATTGATTCCCCAATATAAATGTAAGCCGGTTTTCCCGAAGGGGCTCGGGACAGGCTGTTCAATCCGCGAAGGTTCGGGACACAACTTGTCCCGCCTGAGGATACCTGACCCGAGCCTTCGGGTTTCCGGCTATGGCCGGAAAACGTTGCTTAATTGTTAGGGGCTGGTGTTCATGGCTAATTCGGTTCGTTTTGTGCCACTGATTTCGGAGTATCTGTGCCAGGCATTTCGGTTCAAAATGTGCCACTAAAACGACTCCTGCTTTCGGTTCGTTTTGTGCCAGTTTCGGTTCGTTTTGTGCCAGTTTGCCAGAGATGCCCCCTTTGAAAGATCAAGTTTAACCTGTCTTATTGTTGTACTAGAAAAATACAGCAATATGGCCAATACACTTGATCCTATGGATTTAAAACAAATTATCACTTTGCACCTCGATGGTGTCACCAACCGTCAGGCAGGAAATGTCTTGGGAATTTCCCGCAATACAGTTAACCGCTACATGCAGCTTTTTAATGCCAGCGGGCACAGTTTGCAAGACCTGCTCAAAATGGACACTGCCAGTCTGGAAAAGCTTTTTCCGGGCACAACTACCATTGTCAACCCGCGTTATGACCAGCTAATGCTCTATCTCGATGGGATGAAGAACAAGCGGGAACAGCCCGGTTTTACCTTTCAGTACCATTACAGGATCTATGAGCAGCAGGCAGATGATCCATACAGCTATACGCAGTTTATAGAACACTACCACCGCAAATATGACAAACAGAAAGGCTCCATGAAGCTCAACCATATTGCCGGCCACGAAATGTTTGTGGACTATACAGGAAAGAAGCTCCGCATTTATGACCGTGAGACGGGACAGGCTACAGAAGTAGAGGTTTTTGTGGCTATCCTCCCATATAGCCAGTACACCTATGTGGAAGCCTGTGCCAGCCAGAAGCGGGAAGATTTTTTTCAGTGCATGTCCAATGCCCTGCTTTATTATGGGGGAGTGCCCAAGGCAATTGTATCCGACAATTTAAAATCAGCGGTAACGCGTGCCAGCAAGTACGAAGCGGTTATCAACAAAACATTCAAGGAATTTAGCCTTCACTACAGATGTGCCATGAACCCCACAAGGGCATATAGCCCACAGGACAAGGCGCTTGTAGAGAATGCTGTAAACCTGGCCTATCAGAGGGTTTTTTACCCGCTTGGCGAGATGAAGTTCTTTTCCCTTGATGAACTGAACGCAGAAATAGGCAAATTGCTGGGACCCTACAACGACCTTTTGTTTGCACGCAAAGAAACCAGCCGCAGGGAACTGTTCCAGTCCCATGAGCGCCAGTATTTAAAGCCTTTGCCCCAAGGGCGTTTTCAAATGAAAGAATATAGGCGGGCAAAAGTGCAGAAAATCGGCTACATATACTTCTCGCCCGATAATACATATTACAGCGTGCCTTACCGCTATATCGGCAAACAGACACAAATCCAGTACACGCAATCTACAGTGGAAGTTTACTACAACAACCAGCGTATAGCTGCCCATAAACGCGAAAAAGAGAAAGGCAAATATATAACCGTCAAGGGGCACCTCAGCAGCCAGCACCAGGCTTATTCAGAATGGAGCCCTGATTATTTTAAAAAAAAGGCTGCTGTTCATGGCAAAAATGTGCTCAATTATATCAGTACCATCCTTTCCTTTGGAGACTATCCTGAAACCCAGTACAAAAGGGCCATGGGAATTATACAGTTATCTAAAGGTTACGGTTCGCAGAGGCTGGATGCCGCTTGCAGGATGGCACAAGAAGCAGGGGGACATTCTTATTCATTCATCAAAAATATCCTGAAAAACAGGATGGACACCGCCTCTACAGGGCAGCAGGGGGAACTGGAGTTTGAACCGCATATCCCCGAGCATAAAAACCTTCGTAAAACAGGAACATATAATTAACCTTAAAAACACACACAAAATGAACAACAACCCTACTGTTGAAAAGCTGCGGGATATGCGCCTTACGGCCATGGCACAAATGCACCTGCAGTACGTCAAAAACAACCAAGCCAACGGCTTGACGCCTGATGAATACCTGGCCTTACTGGCTGACCATGAATGGGAAGACAGGCAGAACAAAAAATTTGAACGCCTGATCAAAAACGCCTCCTTCCGCCAAAAAGCGTCGGTGGCAGATATCGATTATGCCACAGTGCGCAACCTGGACAAAAATATGTTCCAGAGGCTGGGCAGCCTGGACTTTATCAAGCGCAAAGAAAACATCATCATAACAGGCGCATCCGGTGTCGGTAAAAGCTATCTGGCTCAGGCGCTTGGCAACCAAGCCTGCATAAACGGTTTTAAAACCATATACGCCAATACCGCACGGCTTTTTGCACGACTGAAACTCTGTAAGATAGACGGGACCTACCTGAAAGAACTGAAAAAACTGGAGAAAACAGACCTGTTGATCCTGGATGACTTTGGAATACAAGCCTTTGACAACAACGCACGGGAAATGCTAATGGATATAGTTGACGACCGATATAACAATAAATCAACCATTGTATCTTCACAGATACCGGTATCGGTTTGGTATGATATCATTGGTGAAGGGACTATTGCCGATGCCGTACTGGACAGATTGGTTAATTCATCCCACAGAATAGACCTCAAAGGAGAATCACTAAGAAAAGGTTTTTTAGAAAATGAATGATTAAATTTTTGTACTATTGTAAGGTCTTTCAAAGTGGCACTGTTTGACCGAAATCAGTGGCATAGTCTGGCCGAAATAGCCAGTTCATTCATTTCTATCTGTTTATCAATGATTTAGATGTCTTTTTATTGTCATTATCAATCCGAACCAACCTATCCACGAAGCACAAATTTATTTTGTTTTTTTGTGGGACGGCAAACCCTAAAGCCCTTTGGGCTACATGGGCTGGAGAGGCGGAAGCTCTTTTGTAAGCCTTTGGTTTGAGCGTTGGCTCGTGTGGGCTTGCAAATGTGCTTACGACTGTGGGGTGGATTTTTAATTTATTCATCTACTACCCATTTTATTATTTTATCAAACGGAGAATTCCCCTTGTTTCTATAAAAATCTACAATCTCATAAGCAATCTCCGGTTTAGATTTGCCAAACAATTCCTTTTCAAAGGTTTCTGAAAGTTTGGGTCTTATTGCTTTTAATTGTTGAACCTCTGCTAATTGTTTACCAGTTAACAAAACTAAATCATCATCCGGTATTAAATTTTCTGTTTCGCCTGATTTTAAAACAGCAAATCCTTTTAAACCTAATTGATTCCTAAGTTCTTCTCTTTCTGCATCTTTATTCAAACCGAGATGTTTGCAAACTGGTGATTTTGATTTTTGCATGTCCAGAAAATCATCATCTACCAATACTTTCCATTTAATATTGAGCAAATCAAGCGTTCTTATAATTCCAATTATAGATTCCTTGCCTTGGGCATTTACTACAGCAATATTCTTTTTATAAAAATGATTTTCAGGTTTTCTAAAACTTAAATTTGGAAATATTATGTATTCCGTTTCTCCTTCAACTATAAAAACTTTATCGGCAAAAAACATTTCTGAGGATAAACCACTATTTATCTGTCGAGCAAGTTTATTATCAATGTCTTTGAAATCATGCGGCAATTGATTAATCTCAGTAAATTCTTTTGGCTTGTCAAGCCGTATAATTTCGCAAGGATGAAAACTTGAAAGAAGAATTGATGAATGAGATGTAATAATTATTTGAGAAAGATTATCCTCTATAAATTCTTTGAATAACTGCCCCAAATAACGAACACCAATTGGGTGAAGATAAAGTTCAGGTTCATCAATAAAGAAAATCCTTGAGTTACTTGTTTTATATTTTAATGCAACTTCGAGTATCCCAATTATCAATGCACTTTGAGTTCCTGTCCCAGTTTCGTCAATGTGAATGAACCTATCTTTGTCTTTAACATATAATTCTAAATTCCTAAGTAATTCCGATGGTTCATTATCTTTAGTCAGCTGAAACTTAATGTCATTAATGAAACTAATAATTTTTGCATTTTCCAGAATATCTGCCTTTTGCTCAGCTAATATATTTTCAACAAGCTCGTTTAAATCATTTAAAGCAGACTTTAGTTCGCCATATCTGCCAGAATTTTCTAAAACCGATTTCATTAACTGACCAAAAACTGTCCATTTAGAACCGCTTAATTCATCTTTTGAATTTCTTAGAGCATCTACACCAATTAAACGACAAATTGAAATTCTGGCTTCTTTTATCTTTTGATGTATTGGAAATTTCCCGTTAATTAAAATTTTGAATTTCTTATCTTTTTTCTCTCCTTCTTCAGATTCATCAGTAGAATCAGCATCTGTTACTTGCTCAATAATATCAGAATATTGAATTTCTATAAACGGATTTTTACCATCCTTAAAGTCTTTATATAGTATTCCTTGATATTTTTTTGCAATATCAATTTTGTAAATCTCAGATGCGTCTTGAAAATGTAGAATTGCACAAATTTTAAGAGGCTTTGTTGGTTCAAAATAATCTGATTTACTAATGCCTGTATACCTTGGGTCTTTATTGCCTAATAGATATTGAATAGCAGAAAGAACATGCTTTTACCTGAATTATTCTTACCAATTATTATTGAACGCTTAGAATAAAAATTAATAGTGTTATCCTTTGAAGGAAAGCTTTTATAATTATTCAGTATTAATTGGCTCAAAAACATAAAGCAATCATTTTTTATTGTAAATAGTTTCAGGCTCCGCAGCCATACTTCGACTGAGCTCAGTAGAACTTAACAAACTTTCATCTTTCAAATTCAGCTCGCCTTTAAACGCCTTTTGGCTTAAACTGCCATACAAATTCTCCAACTCCTGCAAACTTTGTTGGTATTGGGCTTTAAGGGCTTCGGTTTTTTCTACGATTTGGGCGAATTGGGCTTGGAGTTCGAGAGGAGCAATAGGTAAATTTATTTGTTTTAGTGCTACAATTTTTAATTCCGCAAATGTAGTTCCTGATGCTATATTGTTATAATTGGTTCTAAATATAACTTTAAGGACTGATTGTAAATAAATACTATTGATATCTGATTTATCTACTTTAACCCATAAAACCCGACCATCCTTAAAATAAAACGCTTGGTCATCTACTACTCTATATATTCTACCATCAGGACAAATTGAAGGCATTAATAAATCACCAACTTTTGGAATATCTGTATGTTTTTTTAATTGGTCATAATGTTCTTCAGTAATAAAAAGGCTTGGTAATATTTCATTTCCTTCGGCCATTTGTCCTATTTCAGTACCTCTATAAAAAGGAATTCCACTTTCAACAAGCTCTTCCACAAAAACTCGCTTGCTTGAGCCTACTCCACAAATTTCACCTAATAATGCTGTTTCCCAATCTTTCTCATTCCTCACAGGGTCTCCAAACATCTCCAAAAACACCGATTTTAAATATTCATCGAGCAGGCGGATGCTTTCTTTGCGCTGGGCTATCAGGCTTTCGGATTTGGTGAGGATGTTGGCGATGTGGAGTTGGGTTTCGATGGGAAGGATAGGGATTTGAAAATCAGTTATATTATTCAATCTAATATAATTAGTTGCAGAGCCATATTGAGCATTCTGCAAACTTCTTGACCAATTAGATTTAAAAAAGTAATAAACAAATTTTGTAATAGCTTTAATATTTTGAATTACATAGGTTCTTTGGTATGCTTCAAACTTTTCGTTTTCAGTAAAAAAAACTTGGCCTACATTCGCACCGTTACCAGGTAAAATTATAGCTTCCCCTTCAAAAGAATATGTGGGAGATTTAAATTGCCCCATTGCACAAGTATAAAATGTATACATTCCTTCTGTGGTAGAATGATTCACATCATATTTACCAGTTTTGATTTCAGCAATATTTCCTAATTTTTCAAACTTCATTACATCAAACCTTTTAATTCTGTCAATCCTTTTTCAATTCCACTTTCTATGCTTTCCTGTATATTTTTAATTGTAAAATTTATCATTGTTCCAATTTTTAGGGTTATTGATAATGTATTGTTTTATCCTGTTGTACGATTTTTCATCACGAATAATATGGTCGTGATATCGGGATTGCCAGGCCCAATCACCGTGAATTTTTATGGCATTTTTGGTTACGCCAATTTTATACCCACGAATTATCGATGCCAGATTTTTTGATTGCGGCCCGAATTTGTTTTTGGGTTGGGGGTTCGTTTCGGATAACACATTGGACGGTTGGATGGGCGGTTGTTGTTGTTGTTGTTGGCGTTGTTGTTGTAGAGACGCAAAATTTTGCGTCTCTACGGTATCACCATCACCATTACCATCACCATTACCATCACCACCACCATAACCATCACCAATACCATCACCATTACCACCACCATCCACACCATCAACAATTTTGCGATCCGAATCGGTTTTGGCAATGGTAATAATTCCGTGAATATGGTTGGGCATAACCACAAACGCATCTAATTCGACAAACGGGAAATGTTGCGGGATTTCATGCCAAAATTTTTCGGCCATCTGCCCAATTTCTGAAAATTGCATTACCCCACCGACAATTTCGCCAAAATAATGAATGCGGTTTTGGGTACAGATGGTAACAAAATAGGATGCATTCCATCCGTAATCCCAATTCGGTAATCGGGTTGATTGTATTCGATATTTATTTTGATATTTATCGGCCATTACAAATAAATTTCAAAAACCAGTCAACCCCTTTAATTCTGCCAATCCTTTTCCAATTTCACTTTCGATGCTTTCCAACTTGCCAATTATTACATCGGGTTTTTCGTACACCACTTCTTCATACACTTCTTCTTTGTATTTGCTAAAACTCAGGTCGTAGCCATTTTCTTCAATTTCGGCTTTGGGTACAAAAAAGTGTTTGGCTTTGCGGTCGTTGTCTTTCTCGGGTTTTCGGGTTTTGTAGTTTTTTACAATATCCTGTAAATCGCTATTGGCAATTTTGTTGCGTTTATCGTCCAGACTGTAACCGTCGGATTCCATGCCATAAAACCAAACATTATTGGTTTCTCCGCCTTTGGTAAATAGTAAAATAGCGGTAGCAACTCCTGCATACGGCTTAAACACCCCGCTTGGCATGGCAATTACGGCTTTTAGTTCGGCTTTTTCAATAAGGGTTTGGCGCAAAGTTTTAAAGGCTTTACCGCTACCAAACAATACACCCTGCGGAACAATTACGGCTGCTGTGCCGCCCATTTTCAGCATGTGAAAAATACGCTCCACAAACAATAATTCAGTTTTGGTTGTGGGCAGTTGCAGGCTTTCGTTTATGTCGCCTTTGTCGATATTGCCCGTAAATGGCGGATTAGCCATAATGACATCGTACTGGCTATTTTCGTTAAAGCTTTTGCTCAGCGTGTCTTTGTAGTCAATTAATGGTTCGTCAATTCCATGCATCATCAGGTTCATCATTCCCAAACGAACCATTGTTGTGTCAATATCGTAACCCGAAAAACTCTGGTCCAGAATCTGTTTCACCTGTTCAGTGAGTATGGCACTAATGGCAGCCCGCTCAAAACCATCTTCGTCCGTTACCAGTTTCGAAGCATCTTTTTTGCGCACCAAATCACTTAAAATGTACTGATAAGCTCCCAATAAGAATCCCCCCGTACCACAAGCAGGGTCGGCAATGTTTTGTCCTAATTGCGGTGCAACCAGTTCAGCCATTAATTTAATGATATGTCGTGGTGTACGGAATTGACCGTTTTTACCAGCTTGTGCAATTTCGCTCAACAGCATTTCGTACACATCGCCCTGAATGTCCTGAAAGGCTTGTCCACCTTCGGTGGCATCACGCTCTATTTCAGTAAAAATATCTTCAATCAGTTGAATGGCCGAAACCAATAAACTGGCTTTGGGCATTATGAAAACAGCATTTTCCATGTGTTTGGTAAATGCCGATGTTTCACCGTTCAAAGTTTTCATAAACGGAAATACACGGGTTTGCACATGCATCAGCATTTCATCGGCCGGTTTGTGCTTAAACATACTCCAACGCAATTCTCTTTTGTCGATTTTTTGGTTGCTGCCTGGCAAGGTATAAGTACCAGCAAAACGAGAATTATAAGTTTCACCTGTAAAGTCGGCATCACGCTCGCGTTTGGCTTCCAAATCGTCCAAACGTTTCATGAAAATTAAATAGGTCATTTGCTCGATGGCAGTTAAGGGATTGGCAATTCCGCCCTCCCAAAAGTTTTGCCAGAGCTTATCAATCAATGATTTTAATGTGCTGTTATTTTGTAACACTTAATTTCTCTTTTGTAATAATTTTTGTAATGCCAAACCTTTATGGGTGAGGCGGTATTTTTGATTTTTACTTGTAGGTTTATCAGGGATTGTCATTTCAATCAGCCCCATTTCAAGCGATGTAGTAATATAAGCCTTACGGACATATTCACGGTCCTTCAGACCTAATATTTTTTGTATTTCTTCCCTATCCATTTCACCGGATATAACCCTGACTAATTGCTTAACTTGCGGGGTATCTTGCGGGGTATTAGGTGTTATATCGCTGTCAGATAGCGCATTATCATGCGGGGTATCATGCGGGGTAGTATCAGTTAAGGGTCGAAACAATACAGCCCTAAATTCATCTTCCTGAATAAAATCAGGTTCTTTTAAGCCAGCTGATAATGATTTAGCAATCATATCAGATGTACCTGTTCCCAGTCTTTCAATGTAGGACGTTAAATAGAGCGGTTGAGCCAATAAAGGATTTGAAGGCACTGAATGATGCATTGCCCTTAGTTTTTGCGTAGTCCACCCCAAAGGCAAAGAGCCAGGATTCCAAATTTCGAGCCTATCGCGAAAGAGCATCACCTGAACACTGCCATTGCTGGTATAATCGCGATGAGCAACTGCATTTACAACAGCTTCTGCAATAACATCCTGAGGTATTTCGTAAGCGCCCGGAGCCTGAATTTCTGTTTCGCGCGTACCTACACTATAATCCAGTTTCGATAGGATAAATTCAACAGTTTGGTCAACCAGTTCGAAAACAGTTCCCTTAAACACTTTATACGATGGAATTGGTTTCTCCATTTTGGTTCCCCGAAAAACCACGCACCGTACTTCGGAACTGATAAAAAAACGTTGTGGTTGTTTCCCAAAGAGCAAAAGTGCAGCATTTAACAGCTTGTTGTTTTCATAAAGGTTTAAATGAGTCAGAATCTTTTCAACAGTTTCGGTTTCATGTAAAGGAAAACCTCTTTTTTCGCGGGCAAGTCTTACGAACCATTTTACTTTTTCATCATCAATATCGTCCAAAGTTGCGCTATCATTTGCAGAGGCATCAAAAGGCCCCATGCAAATAATTTCCTTTTCCATAAGATATCTGACCAAAGCAGCATAAACAGAAGCTTTCAAATCTCCCACCATAGAAAAAGCTTTTCTCACCAGTACATTTTGCGCCTTATTAATCAGAGCTATTTCTTTTGAATGACGATGAGATTCATCCATGCTTTTTAAAAAGACAAGACGGTATTTATGATGCTTGGTGGCGTGGTCAAATTCAAGCTCTGTTGGTGAAATTCCATCAAGGTTTTCAGAACCGTAATCCTTACCAAACAGACCTAAATAGATATGGCTGTGTTCAACTTCCCTTAAATAAACATGGTCAACTTTCTGATCTAAAGCCGGGAGCATTTCAAAGATAAAAGGCTCGAAAAATCTTCCCAGCAATGGATCAGCATGAATATACTCCACCAACGTTTTACGCTCCTCGGCAAATTCATTTTGCACACTGCTTATGAATATCTTTTTCTTTTCCATTCTAGGCTGCCAGTACTTTATTGGTTAACTCAATAATTTCGTCAATTTCTCTGGCATTAAAAATGCCTCTTACGCCTTCGGGGTGAAGCATGGTAAACGGCGATTCAATCAGGTTGCGTTTGGTGATTTCACCTTTTTCCAATACATAATTTTTCAATAATTCTAAAAACTGTAACTGTCGGCTTGTTAAATAGCTGTGTTTATTCACAAACTGGTCAAATGCTTTGGTTACGGTTTCGGCAAAAGTTTCCAGAATTTCAATGCCCAAAATATGTT
This sequence comes from Bacteroidales bacterium, assembly GCA_963662905.2. Lineage (GTDB taxonomy): Bacteria > Bacteroidota > Bacteroidia > Bacteroidales > WRLA01. The sequence goes on from CAXXFD010000002.1 coordinate 859,435, forward strand.
TGATAAATTGAGCCAGTTGTGCTTTACGATGGTTGTATACCCTGCGGAGCAAATCGATGGTAATATGCGGATGCTCGTTGTGCAGGTCTTCTGCCAGTTGTTCGGTTTCATCGGGTGTTAATTCCAAGCCTTGTTTTAGCTTTTGCAGAATTGGGCTTGAAGAAACCAGTTCGTTAATCTTTTGCTCTACCAGTTCACGGTATTTTGCCACGCTCAAGGCTTCGTGTTGCGGGCCAAACTCCACAAATTCCTTTTCCGAAACAATATCTTTCAGATTGTATTTTGCAGGCGGAAGCGTAATCACCGCTTCACGGAATTTCATCAATGGAGCAATTCTTTCAATCAATTCGTCAAACTTGCTTTCATCAATGGTTGCCCAAAAATGATTGGTTTGTGCTTTTTTAATGAGTTCCTCTTCTTTGGCTACAATATTCACACTCAAAGGCAATTCGCCTATCTCTTCCACAATGCTTTCACGAATAGTTTCATATTTAGGTTCATCCTTTTGCAGATGAGCTAAGGAAACTTCCACAATATCCTTTTCAAAACGCATGGCTTTAAAATCAGAATCGGAAACTGTGCGGAACAATGGTTTTACAACCGATTCCAAAAACTCAATTTTATCGGCACTCAAATTATTCCAGAAATTTTCATCCTCCAATCTTTGCAAATCATTTTGTGCATCAATAATCACCACTGAGTTTTTAGGCAGCGTTTTGATTTGCCTTTTAAGTTTTGCAATCTCTTTTGATGCAATTTCCGTTTCATTTTGATTTTGCGCTTCATCAACTTTACTTAATCGTGCGCCAAACAAACGGACAGGTAAAGGAATTTGCTGTTTTGGCTCTTTCCCTTTGGGATTGAGTTTGAAATATTCGAAGTTGTCCCAACAATCCAGAATAAGGAACATATCTTTTTCAGTACACCACGGTTTCATTTTGGCAGGTTCGAGCAATCGGGTTCCCCGTCCTATCATTTGCCAAAATTTGGTGTAACTGTAAACAGGTTTTGCAAAAACAAGATTTACCAGCTCCCGAACATCAATTCCTGTATCGAGCATATCCACACTGATAGCGACACGAGGCATATCGTTTTTGGTAAATTGGTCGAGCAAGCCGCCTTTACCATAAACACGAGGGTCATCGCTTACCAACACCTTTGCCAGTTCACCACGGTATTCGGGATAAAGAGAATCAAAGATTTCTTCAATCCGCCGTGCATGGGCTTTACTGATACAGAAGAAAATGGTTTTGCCGGGCAAAACACCGTTTGCATCTTTGATGCATTCTTCCATAAACTCACGCACAATCAAAGCGTTGGTTCCCCGATTGATTACTTTCTTTTCAATTTCGGTACCTTCGTAATTGATTTCTTCAATTTCTTTCCCTTCAACAATCAATTTTTGTTGGTCTTCAAGCGTAATCGTCCGTTTATTTATGCCTTCATCCTGAAACTTGGTTTTAATTTTCATTACCTGAAAATTGCACAAGTAAGGCGGAATATGATTTACAGCTTCTTCATAAGAATAAGCAAAAGTGGGTACACCATCTTCGCATTCAAACAAATCAAAGGTATTGTGGTCGATTACATCGGTTGGCGTAGCCGTTAAACCCAATGTAATTGTATTGAAATAGTCTAAAACTTCCTGATACGTATTGTAAATACTGCGATGGCTTTCATCAATCACAATCAAATCGAAGAAATGGGGCGATAGGCTCTTTTTCTCATCCCTGATTACGTTTAACATAGTCGGATAAGTGGAAACATAAATCCGTCTGTCGGTTGCTATTTCCTTTTCACCTTGTTTTGGCCAACGGGGTTCGTTTGGTAAGTGTTCTTTAAAAGCTTCCAAAGCCTGGTCACGAAGCGCAATTCTGTCCACAAGGAACAAAACTCGCTCAGCCCATCCGGCACGCATCAAAGCATCCACAAAAGCAATACAGGTTCTTGTTTTACCTGTTCCGGTTGCCATCACCAACAAAAACTTGCGTTTTCGTTTTTCAATGGCTTCCATTACCATACGGATAGCATTTATTTGATATGCCCGTCCTGCAATTTTTGTATTTACTAATTCGCCAGCTAATGCTTTTCTTGATTTGCGAATGTATAAGTATCGCTCTAAATCATCACGGGTCGGAAATCCATATACTTTTTTGGGTGGATAGTTCTCCAAATCCCAAAAGTAAATATCATGTCCGTTGGAATAAAAACAAAAAGGGAGCTCTCCTCCCTGAGCCTTTACAATGTTGTAGCAATATTGTTTCGCTTGTTCGCGTCCAATTGCAGCATCAACCGAAGTCTTTTTGGCTTCAACAACTGCCAAAGGTTTTCCATCTTTACCAAGCAAAACATAATCGCTGTATTGGTGTCCAGCGTATGGTGTAGGAGCTTCCTGAACTAAATTGTTATCAACGATAATATCAAATTCCTCAACTACTTGTGAACGGTCACCAACAATCCAGCCAGCCTTTTTTAGGCGGTGGTCAATTATTTGTTTTCTTGTTTGTGACTCGTTTTTCATATTTAATTCAAAAATCTCAAAAATACAGGTTTAGCTTCAATTTAGCACTGTGTGTGTCGGCAAAATTGCACTCTTTGGCAAAGCTTGGCTTTCAGTGCAGGCTTGCGGGGCTTTGCCAATGTGTGCAATGTGGGTTGGGTTTCTTTCTTCTTTTGTGGGGGGAAGAAAAAAACAAAATAAATTCCATCAAGTTTGCACTGTCCTATCAAAGAGCTAAATCCTTTCTTGTTTTATAATTTATCGTTATCGTATCAGGTTATCGTAGTCTTTCATTCACTTGCCCCTAACTCGTTTTTAAACGGAACGTTATTCCGTTTATTGATCCAAATGCACCACGATAAACGGAATGAGCCCCTTTTATTCTTCTAATTTCATTCATAGCTCAATGTCATCTAAGAGGTTGGCCATACGTTTGACGTTTTTTCTGCTTACCCTCGTGTAAATCTCCGTGGTTTTGCTACTTGCATGCCCCAGTGCCTCTTGTATTAAGCGTAGCTCTGTGCCCCGCTCCATATGTGCTGTTGCAAAACCGTGCCTGAACATGTGAGGCGTTACACTTCTGGTAATTCCGGCTTTTGCGGCTGCCCTCTTTACAATGTCTTTAATCGCCGAATAATCCAAATAAGCAAACGGATTAAGCAGTTCAAATACTGTATGCAGATCAAATGCTTCTTTTGGAATGTACCAAAACTTTCTGCTCTGGCTCCAACGGGCTTCCTTGAGGGTTCTTACCTTCCCGATAATTGTGGAGTCCTTTTCAAAAAACAGGCTTACCACCGCTTGCTTGCGGTGTTCTTCAAATGCCAGTGTGATTTTGGGCTTCCTCATTAATTTTTGTTTCAAGCATCAAATATATGGAAAATATTGATTGATACGTATGGTTCTATGTTGTTTTTTTTTGGATTACCCGCATTTTTCGGAGGGCAATCATATTAATGGTATAAACCAAACAAGCCCGCCTGTTTTTGGCAAAAAACCGATCCGCTCATCATATTCCCGTGTCTTATCTGAACACACAAAAGCAGCTTTCTTTCAACAGCTCTTGTTGCCTTGATATTTTGATGCGCATCAAAATTGATTTTCATGCGCATCAAAAATTATTTCTACGCCTGTAATCATCAATTTGAATACTTGTAGTAAACCAAACAAGACCTTAGCATCTATAAAAACAGGCGGGATCATTGTAAATCTGAATCAGGCAGGTAGAACAGCACAGGCGTGGATGAGAATTGGCACACATTTATAGTAAGTGTGGCCAGACTATTTTTTAAGACAAATATTTACCGATTTTTCCGGCAATTCCGCCTAAAACCCGCATTGTCCCTACAGGGGTTTTCCCTATACCATCGCTATACCATCGCTATACCAAGTCGCTGCAAATACTTTCCGGGCATCCGGGTGCTGCGGGCTTGCTACGGGCAGATATTCTGTAAATATACTTATGGGTGGCTTCAGAATAACTCATCGGATGACTGGGTTCGTCCTCAAAACCACTCATCGGATGACTGAAACCGACTGTTAACCACTCATCGGATGAACGAAACCGGCTGTTAACCACTCATCGGATGACTGAAACCGGCTGTTAACCACTCATCGGATGACTGAAACCGGCTGTTAACCACTCATCGGATGAACGAAACCGGCTGTTAACCACTCATCGGATGACTGAAACCGACTGTTAACCACTCATCGGATGACTGAAACCGGCTGTTAACCACTCATCGGATGAACGAAACCGGTTGTTAACCACTCATCGGATGACTTGGAGTCATCCGATGAGTCGGAGTGTTCGTCATCGGATGAGTGATTGCTCCTTTAGTATAATCGTATTTGAATTCTAAATGGTGTTTTCGTGGAAAGATTTTGATTGTTGTTTCCAACATTATGATTATCCGCTAAATTTCTCCTTGCCATTCCCGTTCTTTTTTATGGCTTTTCAGGGAAAGGGACAGAAACATAAGAATGAATGCGAGCCCAAACAGGTAAAAGAAAGCGAATTGGATGCCTTCAAAGGCATGTGCCTCATTGGCCAGCAAAGCCCCAATTAAGGCCGCGCCGCTGAGTTGGCCCACGCTTACCAAAACTGCGAGAATGCCCTGGGTGCTTGCCCGTTCGGAAGGCGGCACTTCGTTGAGCATAATATAATTGAGTGATGAACGGAAGGAAAAACCTATGCCCAAAGCGGCTCCGGCAGATAAAAAAATGTTTTTATCATTGCCATAAAAAGCCAAAACAGCCGTTGCCAGTGCAGCCATAGCCAAACCGGCAGCAATTACAATGCGCGATCCAAAACGGTCGGTCATGCGTCCGGCCACAGGCGATGCAATGGCCGTTGCCACGACCAAAGGAAGGAGCATAAAACTTGCCTGTGCCGTGGTAACCGAAAACAACTGAACTGCAATTTGCGGAATAAAAACAAAAACGGACTGAAAGAGCCCCAGACCAATAGCAATCAGTCCCAGCAGGCGCAGTTGACGCGAACGGAACAGCCGGATTTGCACCACAGGTTCTGCAACGCGCATTTCGGTTTTGTAGAACATTGCGAACAACAACAGAAAAGCAAAGAAACTGATCAAAAAGTAAGGAGCCTTCAGGCTATTAAACAGAGCCGTGGGATCTATATTGTTGACTGCCAAGGCAAAGAAAGCAAGGTTTCCGCCCATCAGCAGTGCGCCCCGAAAATCGAAGGAACGTTTTTGGGCATGGATTTTTCCGGGCAAATAGCGCCATGCCAGGGGGATCAGTACGATTGCTGCAGGGATATTGATCAAAAAAAGCATATGCCAGCCCGAAACGAGTAAAATCAATCCGGCAACCAAAGGGCCGATGATAAAGGCCAGGCCAAAAACAGCGCCCACCATTCCCAAAGCCCTGCCCCTTTTTTCGATGGGAAATACATCGCCAATTACTGCCGAAGCCACAGGAAATATACCGCTGGAGCCAAATCCCTGCACTGCCCTGCCGGCCAGCAACATATCAAAATTCACCGAAAAGGCGGCAATCAGTGAACCGATGGCAAAAATCAAAATAGAAACAATATAGAGCAATCGCCTTCCGTGAATATCGGAAAGGCGCGACAGAAAGCTGATCCCCACCAGGTTAAACAGGACATAAATACTGAAAACCCATGCCATCCCCCGCTCTCCTACTTCAAAATCAGAAGAAATTTCGGGCATGGCAGGCCCCACGATGGAGATATCCAGTGCGCCCATCAAAATACCAAAAAACAAAACCGCCAGGATAATCCGTGTTTTTGTTGTGCTCTTTTTCGCTTGATGTTTGTCGGCCATAGAACAAAAATACGCAGAAAGCGGGCTTATGGAACAATTTTGCTGAATATTTCAATACATTTGCTTCAATGAAGACCGCATGCATCATTCTGGCAGGAGGCCGCAGCAGCCGCATGGGCACGCACAAAGCCCTGCTGAAAGTCCATAATAAAAGTTTACTGGATATTGCTGCAGAAAAATTCAGCACCATCGGTTCCGATATTTTTATCAGCAGCAGAAATGACATCCCACTGAACACAAAACTTCCCATAATCTACGATCAATATGAAAATCAAGGGCCTTTGAATGGGATTATCCGCATGATGCAGGAAATTGACGCGCAACAATATTGTGTTTTGGCGGTGGATCTGCCCAACATCCCGGAGAACTTCTTTACTGACCTGTTGCAGCACTTTCGTGATGATGCCGATGCCATCGTTCCATACAACAAGAGCTTTGCGCAGCCACTTGCCGCTGTTTACCGGAGCAATTGCCTGCCGGTTTTTCAACAACAGTTTAAAAATGGTTTTAAGGCCATACAAAAAACCTTTCATGATCTCTGCATCCAAAAATACACCATGGAAGCCAATGATGATATATTTTTGAACATTAACAGCATGGCCGATTATCAAAACTACCTGAAAAACTATGCGAAGGCCAACGGATGATTTATGGAGCAAAGCAGCCATTGCCGGCGGAATATGGGCTGGGATGGAAATCATTGCGGGCTCATATTTGCATAATCTGCGTATTCCGTTTGCGGGCAGCATTTTGGCTGCGGCAGGCATTATGATCATGACGGGATTTTATATGCTTTGGCCACAAAAAGGCCTGATCTGGCGCACGGGATTGATTTGCGCGCTGATGAAATCCATATCGCCCAGTGCCATTATTTTAGGACCCATGAGCGGCATTTTGCTCGAAGCACTTATTATGGAAGGAACATTTCGGTTGGCGGGCAAAAGATTGATTTTTATGATTACCGGCGGCATTATCGCTGTTTCCAGCGCACTCATACATAAACTTATTAGTTTGTTTTTACTTTACGGAAGTGATATTTTTGAACTTTACATAAATTTTTATCTCTTCCTCTGCCGCAAAATCGGTTTTGGCGAAATTAATCCCTGGTCGCTGGCCATTATCATGATTGTGATCTATGGACTGGCAGGTTCCCTTGCCGTAATCAGCGGATACCGGGCATCATTTTATGCAAGCAAAAGCGCAAGGGCAGCTTTTTCGCCGACAGAAATAAATAACCGCCTTAACCCTCTTGATGCTGAAATTACGCACAAAAAGTCAGGGTTTTTCCTACTTATTGTTCATATTACTTGCTTATTGGGGCTATTGTTTTTGCTTCAATATTTCCCGGCCTACTGGCCGCACCTATTGCTGGCGGCCTATATCCTTTGGATATCTATAGCCTATAAAAAATTCATAAAACGGGTTCAAAAGGCCGTATTTGTTTTTCAGATTATTTTGATACCGCTTTTCAGCCTGTTTTTTCTCGGCGATATCAGCCGCTTTCCGGAAAATATCAGCCTGGAAAATCTGATTCAGGGTTTATTGATGGACGAAAGAGCCATATTGGTGGTAGGTGCGTTCACGGCAATCAGCACAGAAATCCGAAATCCGGCAGTTCAGGCAATAATGAAAAGTCATAAGAGTAAAAAACTTAATGAAGCCCTTAGCCATGCCTTTTCTGCATTGCCGCAAATCATAGAAAACAGCGGCAGCATAAAACAATTGTTTTTTCATCCGATCCGCTTTGTTGCACAAAGTTTGGCCTCAGCTGTTTCTCTTTATGAATCAGGCAAGCAGAAGTAAATCCGGTATCAGTCAGGACATTTTTTTGGTTCAAAATTATCCGTATTCAGGCGCTAAGCGGAATAATGGCACCGGCATTTATTTTGATTCCTGAAATATTATCTTTCAACAAGAGGCTTATGGCCTTTCACGATTCATCAATTTTACTATTTTTGTATTTTTGGAAAACAACTAAAACTTATTCGTTCTGAATTCAAAATCGCCAATAGGGAAAAAATCAGGATACCGATCAAACGTAATCCTTGTGCTATTGCTTTCAATGATTTTACCTGCTGCAATAAAAGCAGATAAAATCGACAAAAGTGATACCACTTTATTGGTTTTCAGGGGCGACTATAATTATCCGCCTTTGGAATATCTTGACGAAAACGGGCAACCGGCGGGTTTTACCGTTGAATTAATGAAGGCGGTAAGCGAGGTTATGGGCATCAATATGGACATCCGGCTTGGCCCCTGGTACATTGTGAAAGAAGAACTGCAAAAAGGCAAGATTGATGGACTGATCGCCATGTACCAATCAAAAAACAGGGAAGAGAACTTTGATTTTGGCACACCTTATTTATATATGTACCATTCTTTCTTTGCCAATAAAGACAACACCTTCAAAAATATCGAAAACTTAGACAAGCTGGAACAGCCTGTGGTAATTTTGCAAAACAGCAGTTACCTGCAGCAGTTTGTATTGAGCTACAACAAAAACGCCAAATTTATTATCGTTGATACCCAGGTTGAGGCATTGCGTTTGCTGGCAGGCAACAAATATGATTTTGCACTGCTGCCGAGCTTGCAGGGTTCCTACCTTATCGACAAATACAAACTCAGCAATATAAAGAGGATTGATCAGGACCTGCTGCCCCGGGGCTATGGTTTTGCCCTTAAAAAAGGTGATACCCTTACCATGAACAGGCTCAACCAGGGTGTCGAAATCATTAAAGCCAATGGCAAATTTGATGAAATCTACAATAAATGGTTTGGCAAATACAATGAGAACGATTTTCGGCAGTTTTTCAACAAATATCTGCTCCTGCCATTGATTATCGTTGTTTTGGCATTTATTTTAACCATAGTGGCGGTATTTATTTTGCGCCGGAGGGTATTTGAACAAACGCGCCAGCTCAACCTTGAATTATCCTACAGAAAGAAGACTGAAGAGCAGTTAAAGATACAAAAGGAGCGGGCCGAAGAATCTGACCGGCTTAAATCGGCATTTTTGGCCAATATGAGCCATGAAATCCGCACGCCAATGAATGCCATTTTAGGTTTCGCCAATCTATTAGGCGAAGAAGGCATCAGCCCTGAAGAGCAAAAGGAATATACCGAACTCATCAATTTAAACAGTAAAGTTTTGCTTGAGCTGATTAATGATATTATTGATGTAGCCAAAATTGAAGCCCGCCAATTAAAAATCCTGAAAGAGCCATTCCAGCTAAACCAGTTCCTCAACGAATTGTACAAAGTATTTTCGGAAACACTGAAAAGACAGGAAAAAAACAATATTCAGCTCCGTCTGAAAATCCCTGAATCCATCAACGAAATTACACTCAATACCGATTCTTTCCGCCTGCGCCAGATTTTGAACAATCTTCTGGGCAACGCAATTAAATTTACACATCAGGGCTTTATTGAGTTTGGCTACAATATTTCGGACGACATGCTCCAGTTTTATGTAAAAGACAGTGGCATAGGCATTTCAGAAGATAAGAAAGAATTAATTTTCAGCCGTTTCCGTCAGGTTGACGAATCACATACCCGCAACTACGGCGGAACAGGGCTGGGTTTATCAATTTCTGCGGGGCTCATTAAATTGCTGGATGGCGATATCTGGGTCGATTCAGCCTCAGGAAAAGGTTCTGTATTCTATTTCACTATTCCTTTTGAGCAAGCCGAATTTATTGAGAAAAAACCCAATCCAAGCACACCAAAAAAAATAAATGGATTAAAAATTCTCATCGCAGAAGACATTATACATAATTTTCAGCTCATCGAAAGTTTCCTGAAAAAAGAAAATACGCATTTGCTGCATGCCCTGAATGGCATGGAAGCTATCGGGATTTTTCAAAAAAACCCGGATATCGACCTGGTTCTTATGGATATACGTATGCCGGTTATGAATGGCTTCGAAGCCCTGGAAGGCATCCGCAAAATCAATCCGGACATTCCGGTAATAGCTTTAACAGCTTATGCCATGACAGATGACCTGAACAAACTTAAGCAGGCCGGCTTCAATGACCACATCGTCAAACCTGTTTCGAGGGAAGCTTTTTTTGAAGCGATTCAGGCTTATGCCTGATAAACTCGATTGACTTTGCTGCGGCAACAATCATACAATAGATATTGGAAGGAAATAGCTTTTTGGACTGACTGAGTTTTTTCTATCCATCTGATGCCGCATGGAACCGATGAATACAATCCACCATTACAGAAATTTCATCAAACAGCCCATCTAGTTTACATTATTGTTATCTTTGAAAAGTATTTTGTAAGGAAATTACAAACATTTCCGCGAACAAACAAACATCAAATTATGCGCAAATATTTTTTTAGTTTATTGATAATCATATTATTGTCATTTGAAAGCCAGGCACAGCTTCAAGTAAAACGCATCAGTTCTGCCGGCGATTTAACCGAAACAGGCGGCCTGGTGTATGCATTGCCCCGTGCCCTTATCAGCATTGATGTAGATCTGGAAATCAATCATCACTACAAAGGCCCCTATGCAATATTTGCAGAAGAACTCCTCGGCCTGAAAGACTATATCATAAATGATTACAACACCTACGAAATCATTGGCTTTAAGATAAACACAGTGGCCGTTCCCGATCCGCAACAAATATTTTATGCATCGTGGAATGCGAAGGAATCGAGGGACGAGCGTAGTTTATCCCTTAGCCTGAACGACAAAGGTTTAATTAAAGCTGCCGGGATTTTTAATTCGGGATATGAGCTAAGGATCAAGGAAGATGACAAAACGAGTAAAAACCAGATACCCGAGCTTTTTGAATTTTATTATGGCCCCAACCGTGTCAAAAAGGTGGATACCATCATCCGCATCGTGCATGTGGACACCAATACTTTCCGTAAAGAATTTTTCAATACACGTTTTGAGCTTCGTCCCGAAAAGGAAAAAGCCATGGATGCCGCTGATTACATCTCGCAATTACGGCAAAACCGCCAAAACCTGCTGAGCGGATATCAGGAAGTGCCTTATCCGGCACAGAGCGTTCAGTACATGAACGAAGAGCTGAAACGCCTGACCGATGAATATATCAGCCTTTTCCGGGGCATAAAAACCACGGAACGCGTCACGCAAAGGTTTTATGTGCTTCCAGCAGAAAATGAAGAATCACAGCTGATCAGTATTTTCAAATTTTCGGAAGAAAACGGCATCAGCCCGGCCAATTCCAATACAGGCCGCGATGTATATATCAGCTTCCGCAAAGAAGGTCATGGCGCTTTGCTGGAGACATTCCAAACTGAGGGAAAATCAGGCATTAAAGGCTTTTTCTACCGCATACCGGAGAATGTTTTTACTGAAATTAAATATTACGGAAAAACGCGTAAGGAGGCTTATCTGAGCATTCCCCAATTTGGGAAAACACAGCAATTGCCTGCTGATGTTCGGTATATTGAGTTTAACGAGAAAACAGGAGGCATACAAAAAATTAGCTGGTAAAGGAACGAACCGCCCGATGCACTAGCTGCAGCTTCTTTAAAAGCTGTTCCAGATTATCCAATGGCAACATATTTGCCCCATCCGATTTTGCTTCAGCCGGATTGGGATGCGTTTCGATAAAGATCCCGTCCACACCCACTGCGATGCCTGCCTTGCCAATTGTTTCGATCAGTTCGGGCTTTCCTCCGGTTACGCCACTGCCCTGATTGGGTTGCTGAAGCGAATGCGTCATATCGAGGATTACGGGCACATTATTGGCCTGCATCACCGGTATTCCGCGGAAATCCACCACCAAATCCTGATAGCCAAAGCTATTGCCCCGCTCCGTAAGCATCACTTTTTCACTGCCTGCATCACGGACTTTCTGCACGGCAAATTTCATGGCTTCGGCAGAAAGGAACTGACCTTTTTTGATGTTCACGTATTTTCCTGTTTCGGCTGCAGCCACAATCAGTTCAGTTTGCCGGCAAAGGAATGCAGGGATTTGCAAAACGTCCACATATTCCGCAGCCATTTTGGCTTCTTCAATTCCATGGATATCGGTTACGACCGGAACACCAAATTGCTTCTTCACTTCCGCCAGTACTTCTAATCCTTTGTGGTCGCCAATACCGGTGAATGAATCGAGGCGTGTGCGGTTGGCTTTTTTATAGGAAGCTTTAAAAATATAAGGAATTTTCAGCTCATCGGAAATCCGGCAGATTTTTTCCGCAATCTGCAAAGGCGTCTTTTCATCTTCGATGGCGCAGGGTCCGGCCATCAGGAAAAAATTGCCGCTGTCCGTATATTTGAGCAGTTCTAAATCTTTGGGTATCATTTGAATGGATATTTATCTTTCCATAAATAGCGAAGCCAGTCCGCAGAGGATTGTTCGCGTTTATTGGCGCCCGGCTTGTAAATCTGTGTTCCGATAAGATGATCGGGCAGATATTCCTGCAGGGCAAAATTATTCATAAAATCGTGGGCATATTGGTAATTGGCGCCATAACCGATATTTTTCATCAGTTTGGTAGGCGCATTGCGCAGATGCAAGGGCACCGGGAGATCGCCGGTTTTTTTCACAATCTTCTGCGCCGTTCCAATAGCCATATAGGAGGCATTGCTTTTAGGTGATGATGCCAGATAGATGGTTGCCTGCGAGAGGATAATCCTTCCTTCGGGCATGCCGATACGTTCTATGGCATCAAAAGCTGCATTGGCCATCAAAAGAGCGTTTGGATTGGCCAGACCGATATCTTCAGAAGCCAGGATAATCAGCCTGCGGGCGATAAACTTAGGGTCTTCCCCACCCTCAATCATGCGTGCCAGCCAGTACACCGCTGCATTTGGGTCGCTGCCCCTTACCGATTTAATAAAAGCCGAAATGATATCGTAATGCTGTTCGCCGCTTTTGTCGTAAATCGCCATTTTCTTCTGAATCAGGCTCTGGACATAAGCATTATCAACAGTTAGAACACCCTTTGCTGCATCGTATTGGGCACAGATCAACTCCACAGCGTTGTAGAGTTTGCGCGCATCGCCGCCACTGACCAGCAGCAGGGCTTCGGTTTCTTTGATATCGAGCTGGATATCGAATTTTTCGCGCACAAAGCGCAGGGCTCTGTCCACCAGCGAAACCAGTTCTTCGGCAGAAAGATGCTCCAGAATATAAACCTGCGCCCTTGAGAGCAAAGGCGAAATCACTTCAAAGGAAGGGTTTTCGGTTGTAGCGCCAATGAGGACAACCGTTCCTTCTTCAACCGCTGCCAGGAGGGAATCCTGCTGCGATTTGCTGAAACGATGGATTTCATCAATAAAAAGGATGGCATTTCCGCCATACATGCGTGCTTCATCAATCAGTTTGCGCACTTCTTTCACTCCGCTGCTTACGGCGCTGAGGGTATAAAAAGGCCGGTCGAGATGATTGGCCATAATACGCGCCAGGCTGGTTTTTCCTACGCCCGGAGGCCCCCAAAGGATCATGGAGGGGATACGCCCGTTTTCCAGGCTGTTGCGCAAAGGTTTTCCGGCGCCAATGATGTGCTGCTGCCCGGTATAGGTCTCCAGCCTTTCCGGACGCAGAAGCTCCGCCAGAGGTTTATCAAACAGAAGTGCCATCCGGACTAACGCATATCAATTACTTCAAAATCAGGATAATCGGATTCTTTAAAGGAAAGAAGTGCCGGATCAAAATCAGGATTTCCTTTAAAATCATCAATGGCATAGGTATAAACGCTGCCGTTTTTATCATAAATGGCAATGCTGACCAATTGCTGCAAGGCTTTATCAATGGTGAGGCGCACTTTAAAATAGGATTTTCCTTCGTTGGGAATCAAATCCACCACCTGCACCATAATACCGTCTTCAAAATTTTCGCGCAGCAATTTGGCACGGTAATCTTCGTAATATGACGACAGGAGTTTATTGGGCGTCATGGCATCCTCGCCTTCTTCGAGCATATTGATCTGCACCTCTTCGGCATCAGGCATAATGGTATAAACCTGTTCGCCATCACAAACCACAATCTGCCCGGCAATTTCAAGGCGGTATTTATCTCCTTCCACCCAAAGTTTTCCTTTTTTGCTTTCATTGATATCGGCTTCTTTATTGTAGAGGCTATAAGAAAAATCAGCGGAAAGCCGGTCGTAGGATTTGGTTTTATCGGCCAGTGCTTTTACGATTTCGGCGGCTCTTTTTTCTTTTTGCTGGGCATAAATTGTTGGCGCAAAAAACAGAGCGCAAAGCATGATGATCAGGAATTTCTTCATTTCTATAAGTCGTTATTAGGTTCTTTGTTATTGAGATCTTTCAAAAACTGTTCCAAAGCCATTTCGTTGGCCACTTTCACTTCCCGTGCCTTGGAACCTTCGAAGGGGCCGACAATACCGGCCGCTTCGAGCTGGTCGATGATACGTCCGGCACGGTTATAACCAAGTTTTAGTTTTCGTTGCAGCAGCGAAGTTGAGCCTTGCTGCGTTTGCACGATGATGTGTGCCGCATCTTCAAAGAGCGCATCACGGTCTTCCACTTCAAATTCGGGTTTGCCGCCTCCTTCTTCATCTTCCACTTCGGGCAATGCCATTGCTTCGGGATAAGCGCGCTGCACGCCAATAAAATCGGTAATGGCATCCACTTCGGGCGTATCCACAAAGGCGCATTGCATACGGATCAGGTCGTTGCCCGTCGAAAGCAGCATATCGCCGCGGCCAATCAGCTGTTCGGCACCACCGGCATCGAGAATGGTGCGCGAATCGATTTTGGAAGTAACACGGAAAGCCAGCCGTGCCGGGAAGTTCGCTTTAATCGTACCCGTGATGATGTTGACCGAAGGACGCTGCGTAGCAATCACCAGGTGAATGCCCACTGCACGTGCCAGCTGTGCCAGACGCGCTATCGGCCCTTCCACATCTTTTCCTGCCGTCATGATCAGGTCGGCAAATTCATCCACAATTAATACGATATAAGGCATAAAACGATGGCCTTCAAGAGGGTTCAGCTTGCGGGCCAGGAATTTCGGATTGTACTCCTTGATGTTGCGCACCTGTGCATCTTTCAGTAGTTCATAGCGGTTATCCATCTCAATTACAAGCGATTTGAGTGTTTTCACAACTTTGCTTGTATCGGTGATGATGGCTTCTTCCGAATCGGGCAATTTGGCCAGATAATGCCGTTCGATTTTCGAAAAGAGTGTCAGTTCCACTTTCTTCGGATCCACCATGATAAACTTCAGCTCGGCAGGGTGGCAGCGATACAGCAGGGAAGTAATGATGGCGTTCAGGCCGACAGACTTACCCTGTCCGGTTGCACCTGCCATCAAAAGGTGCGGCATTTTGGCGAGGTCGAAGGTGAAGATTTCGTTGGAAATAGTTTTTCCGAGGACAATGGGCAGCGCATGTTTTGAATTGCGGAATTTTTCCGAATTCACCACCGAGCGCATGCTCACAATTTCCGGCTGGCTGTTGGGCACTTCAATACCAATTGTTCCTCTTCCCGGTATTGGCGCAATGATACGGATGCCCAATGCGGCAAGACTAAGGGCGATATCATCTTCTAAATTTTTAATTTTGGAAATACGCACACCCGGAGCAGGAACAATTTCGTATAAAGTTACCGTAGGCCCGATTGTGGCCTTTATCTTTTGGATTTTGATCGAATAATTGTTGAGGGTTTCAACAATACGGTTTTTATTGGCTTCGAGTTCTTCGGTTTGCACTTTCTCAGTGGAATCGGAGCCATGTTCTTCGAGCAGCGTATAATCCGGGAAACGGAAATCGGGCAGGTCTTTGCGAGGATCATAAGGCTCATCAATTCCACTGTGCTCCAATCCTTTATCTGCAGATGCATCAGGTTTTACTTCCGGCACTTCATCCTCAGGCGCTGCTTTTTCTTCGGGTTTTTCTTCCGGTTGGCTGATTTCAAACTCCGGTTCTGCCGGTGCTTTAGGTTTGTTTTTTTGATCCTGGACAGGATCGTCAAAATTTATGGTTGTCCCCGGATCATTCGCATCGGCTAAAGGCTCAGCAGCTGGCGTGGATTTTTCTATGGGTTTTGGTGTAATTTCTGCAATTGGAGGGACATTCTCATTTTCCGTCACGATATCTTCATCCGGCTCAATGGGAGTTTCTACCGGTTTTGGCTTAGGTTTATTGGCGGGCAGTTCATCTTCCTCATCATCTGTATCGACAGAATACTCGCCCGGATTATAAATATCGCCACGGGGCTCACGTTTAGCATCTCTGTTTTCTTCTCGCTCTTTGCGCTTTTCTTCCTGCTTTTCGGCCTGGCGTGATAACCATTTCTTTAACGGCCCGGCCCAGCGGAAGGGAATATTATATTTTAGCGTGAGGAAGGTAAGCAAAAGAAAAAACAGCAGGAAGCCTTCGCCCAGTTTTCCCAGCAGGCTGGCCAACCATTTGGATGCTTCAACACCTACAACGCCGCCCATTCCGAAACCCGGATTTTCAGGGAAAATAAATGCCAGGAGAACAGGGAAATAGATGAGGCTCAACAATAGAAACACCAGGAATTTCCCCAAATGCCAAATACGGATATGCAGCAGCATTCGTACACCCACAACAAAGAATAGTACGGGAAACAAATAGGAAACAATCCCAAACCAACGCGTAATGAAAATATAGGAAACATAAGCGCCAAGCCGCCCCATAGCATTTCCTACTTCCACATCACCATCGGTGAGCAGCGACCAAAAGGAATGCTGATAATTCTGCACCTTATCAAAATCAATATGCCAGTTAAATAAATAAGAAGTAAAGGAGATAAAAAACAGCACCGCAGAAAAAACCAGAAAAAGGCCGGCAATCTTTTGCAATGCAGGCTTATTCACTTTGCTTTTGTTTGCTTTAGCGCTTTTTTTCTTCGGGCTGTCGGCAGGTTTTTTAGAGCTTTTCGGTGACTTGGTATTTACTTTGGCCATTTGTTCGGATATTTTCAGCAACAAAAATACAAAAAGCCTTTGGGCAAATAAAAAAACCCTCCCGAAACAGGAAGGGTTTTTCATATTTATTGATAAAACGGATTAATCCAGTTCTGTTTCAACGTGTTCCGGATTTCGTTTTACTTCTGCTTTGGGAGCAATTTCATATTCTTTTGGAATTTCAAACATTTTTTTGCTCACGCGTTTTTTCTGCACTTCACTTGCAACGAGTTCCATATTGACTCCGGCATCATTCAGCTCGAATTGCATCAACATGCCCGGAACCTTCTGAAAAACCACATTATCAAAATTCAGGTTGGTATTGCCCAAATCCGGTGCATAATAAACATTCATGCGTTCTTTCTTATCGCCTTCTTTAATGGTAATTACAGCTTTTTTGCATTCTATACCGGCAATTTCTTTGGTTTCATCCACTTCACGTACATCTACCTGCATATCCTTGGGGAACTGCTCTTTAATTTCAGCATAATCCTGCACTTTGGCAGATTTATTACCCTGAGCATCAATGAGGTGAGTTAATGTTTTCTCTGTTCCGTCTTTAATCGTCACAACAGAGAACATGGGCATATTCATTTCGGTACGCGATTTATCATCGCGGTAATACACCTTAATAAATTTGGGCAACATGGCGGCCATTTGCGGGTCCATGGTTTCTGAATCGACATTAACTTTATAGGTAACAATACCGTTAAAATCCTTTTGAGCCTGCAGCTGACCGGCAAAACCGGCTGCAATAATCATAAGTACAAAGAGGGAAAATACTTTTTTCATAATAAATGTTTTATGGGTGGATCAACCACAAAAGTAATCAAAATCCATTTCTGTCCGGTTTAGAAAATAAACTTTTCCAAAGTTTGATCTTTGGAAAAGTTTATTCTTCGTCGAGGATTTCGATTTTCAGGATTTTATCGCCCTGACGGATTTTGTCCACTACATCAATATTCTCGACAACTTTTCCGAAAACGGTATGGTTACGGTCGAGATGTTGTGTATTTTGACGGTTATGGCAGATAAAGAACTGCGAACCACCGGTATCGCGTCCGGCATGTGCCATGGAAAGCACTCCGCGGTCGTGGTATTGGTTATCGCCTGTAAGCTCACATTTAATTTTATAGCCCGGGCCGCCCATTCCGTTTCCGTTCGGACATCCACCCTGGATTACGAAATCAGGGATAACGCGGTGAAAAGTCAGGCCATCGTAAAAACCTTCTTTCGAGAGTTTCACAAAATTTGCTACGGTATTTGGAGCATCCTTTTCGAAAAATTCGACCAGCATCTCCCCTTTTTCAGTTTGAATTTTAGCTTTCTTCATTTTATATGTTTGGTTTAATGAATAACCCTGAATAATTTGTCCCAACGGATTTTTCCGCCAAAGAGGGATTTATCTTTATCGAGCGAAAGCCAGACAAACACTGCTTTTCCAACCACATGATCCTCAGGTACAAAGCCCCAGAAACGGCTGTCGGCACTATTGTGTCGGTTGTCGCCCATCATCCAGTAATAATCGTATTTAAAGGTATAAGAATCAGCTTTTTCACCATTGATGAAAATTTCTTCATCTTTCACTTCCAGATCATTGCCTTCGTAGGTACCGATAATCTTTTCGTAAAGTGGCAGATTATCCATCGTAAGTTTCACTGTAGCGCCTGCTTCAGGAATATAGAGCGGCCCGAAATTATCCACATTCCAGTTGTAGCGGCTGTCGAAAGGGAAAATATTGGGATCCCATGTGCCGTCAGGAATGGAATTGCGCTCCAGTTTGCTTACCACTTGAATTTGAGCCAGCTTGTCCGCTTTTTCCTGTGTAAGGTGCAGATATCCTGTCATTTTATAATTCCTGATATCTTCCTGAGAAACGTTCAGATCGCGCAAAACCCTGTCGCTCAGCGGCATTCCTTTGGTTTCAATTCTATAACTGAATTGCATTTCTTCGGGATTTTCACCTTTTTGCCCATCGATATAAACCTGCTGATCGCGGATTTCCAGCGTATCGCCCGGCAATGCCACGCAGCGCTTGATGTAGTTTTCGCGTTTATCCACCGGACGAGCAGTTACATTATAATTTTTCCACACCGCCTGACGTCCCATGCCCGGATAATAACGTTCGGGGAAACGGTTTTTAAATTCACGTTCGGCATCGCGCACAATGCGGTAATAATCTTCGTTTTGGCGTTCAAGTACCACGGTATCGCCACCGGGATAATTAAATACGACGGCATCATCGCGCTGCACATCGCCAAAACCTCCAAAACGGTAATAAGGTAGCTTGATCCATTCCAGGTAACTTTTGCTCTGCTGGGTTAAAGGCATGGTATGGTGCACAAAAGGAAATGCAATAGGCGTATTGGGCACTTTTGGGCCATAGGCAAATTTGCTCACAAAAAGGAAATCGCCCACCAGCAATGATTTTTCCATGGATGATGTGGGAATGGTATAAGCTTCCACCAAAAACATCCGGATGATTGTGGCGGCAATTACGGCAAAAATAATGGCATCGACCCATTCACGAATCCAGGTCTTTTTGATTTTGGGGCGGTCTTTCGGATCAAGATAAGTTTCTTTGGACGAAAGCCCGAGGTAAGGCAGGTAGATGAATGGGAAAACCGCAGCCAGAGCCTGATTGCCCAAATCGTATTTTTTATAGCATTTGGCCGTTTCGACCACCATAAGAAACACCATGAAATAATTGATAAAGGGGATCAACAGGAAAATAAACCACCAAACGGGTTTGCCGATAATCTGCAGCCAGATATAATAATTATAAACCGGCACGAATGACATCCAGGAGGCATGTCCGGTTTCTTCAAATATTTTCCAGAGCAATGCCGGGAAAAACAAAAGGATGAGGATCAGGATTAATGGAACGCTCATAATACTATACTTTAATTAACGTGCAAAAATGGGGTATGTGGATGACTTATAAAAATATAAAGGCCTAAAAAATGTTAAAAAACTATTGCGATTAAGTCCCCGGCTTTGAACCTGAACGGACTGCCTATAATAACCAAAACCTTTAATACGGTATTCAATACATTTTTAAAGCAACAAAACGATAATCAAAAAAAATTCGGAAAAAAATTCTTAAGAGCTTTGCTCAACTTAATAAAATGAGATATTTTTGCCATCCCCCATTTTGACAAAAGTAGTTTTGAAAACCTATTTGAGATGCCAGTTTATCCGAGAAGAGATTATTTTGAATCAATTTTTGATAATTACAAAGATTTATCGGGATATTTTACACTGCCCTTTACGATCCCGAACGATGCATTCAAAACAAATGAAGCAATATCCTTGATAAGTGGGAAAAACTTTGAATTAACAAAGAAAGAAATCACACAAAAGTTTGGGGTTCCGCGGGCAAAATTCAGAATACGTAAAGACAATCTTGCAATCAGTATTTATATATTCAACCTCACATTAGGAGAATATCCGGTACGCCTTGAAGTACACATGAACAGAAACGTATTGTTTTATTTCAAATATTCATTTTCGGCCACAATAAACATAACAAAAGAAGACAGGCTCTTCATTTTGCAAATCATTAAAGAGAAATACCTACATAAAGGCGCTTTAATGAATATGCCGCAAACTATTTTCGACAAAGACCAAACGCTATTGCAAATTGTTGATGACGTGAATTTTGAAATCAACTATATCAACCTACGTTCTGCTGCATTGCAGGAACTATCAAACTACCGCATAACTCATGAGAGAAACAATATGTATCAGGCAGAAAGAAGGCAACAAGAGCTGATCGAAAGCCTTTAATACCTGTGCTGCACGGAATTTCGTGGAAAGAAATTAGAATGCTATTTCAAACAGATTCCTCCAAAGTTTCCTCATACTTCGGAAACTTTGTCGGAATGACACATTTTTATGGAGTCAGGAGGCAAATGCGGCGAGGACACAATAGTATATTTTAAAGATGTCCTCGCCGCATTTGCCTTAAACGCCTAATAAACAGCGTCATTCCGACTTCCGATAGCTATCGGAACAAAGCCAAACGAAGTGATTAAGGCTTTGTCCCGATAGTTATCGGGAGGGAGGAATCTGTTAGGGATCAATGGTTTATTAATAAATATCTGCATATTATTTTCAAACATTATTATTACCCACGAAATTCTTAGTAGAACCAGTTGTTCAAAATAGCTACGGCTATCCTTTGTGCTAAAAATCTGCGCTCCCTTTCTCTTATTACGTTTTGTGCTTGGCCACTGAGCACCTGTGGTGAGCCTGTCGAACCATGTCGAATGTGCTCATGACGAAATTTCAGGAATAAAGCAGGTTAAAAAACTTGAAACCAAAAACATTGATAATCCAATAATGATCAAAAAATTAAGCTCAATCCACCACAAGCTTCTCTTCTAAAATAACGCCACTGCTCAACACTTTCAGCACATACAGCCCGGGCGCCATAGCCTGAAGGTTGAAATCCTGTACTGAACTTTTCAAAGGCTCAGCCAAAACCGTTTTTCCATGCATATCCACAATAATCACCCAAGCATCCGCAAATAATTCTTCAGGAATGCTGATTTGCAATTTATCCTTCATCGGGTTGGGAGATAGAAGGATTTTGGCTGCCGGCACATGATTACGTACAGATGTTGCCAACTGGTTTTCGTAAGCGCCAATATCGATACTTGGGCCAACAATCCGCGGATTATGAGCCAGGTCAAGCTCCGGAAGTGCCAGTCCTGCCGTATCCGGGCTTCCGGCATTATTACAGGGCGAGCTGATTTCTGTACTGAAGGGATAATCGCCGGATTGAACAAATTGCGGATCTTCGTCAATATTATTTTCGTAAAGGCCATCATAAACAACGGTATCCGCCAGACCAAAAGCTTCAACACCTCCTTCAATATCACAATAGTAGAAATCTGGATCAGCATTGGCATTCAGATACACTTGATTTCCACTACCTTCCGAAGTATTGAAATAAAAAATTGTATTATAAATCTCAGGGCTTGAATTTTCGCAATATAGGGCACCGCCTTTAGCAAAATATTTTGTTGCGCTATTATAACAAAGTGTATTATTAGCCATAACAAGCTCTGAATCAATAAATACAGCCCCGCCCCCATAAGCAGAAACCTGGTTATTATTCAACAAATTTCCGCTTATCTTCAGGTCTGAAACATATTTGGCAAATATGGCTCCTCCATCTCCGTCGGTCGAATTGTCAGAAAAAATATTATTTACGATATGGATATGAGCACACCTTCCAAGGAATATCCCGCCACCATCGCCAAAGTCGTTGTAATTATCACTTATTATATTGTTTGTTAGTGTGATATAATTCGAGCTATCCATGTAAATGCCTGCTCCGCGCGCAACACCATAACCGCTGAAAACAAGATTATCCTCAATAATATTATTATCAATATGAACCTCATGGCAATTACTCATAAAAATGCCACCGCCCTCGTAAGCCATATCATTATTTCGGATTAGATTATGAACAATCCGGGCGGATGAATTCCGAAGCACAATCCCGCCGCCAATCCAATACCATTCATGATAATTGTTATTGATGATGCGGTTGTTTTCAATCACCGGTGAACTTCCGTTAATCAAAATCCCAAGCCCCTGTGGGTTATCAACATTAAGGTTCCCCGCACATGCCGAAGCATTTGTAATCGTAAAACCTACAAGTTTGGCATTTTCTGTTTCTCCATGGGTAAAGCGCACCAACTGGCATTGCTCATTTGCGCCGTCAATTATGGTTTGGGCGATGTAGGATGTATCCTGGGTCGTCAGGAATAAGCTGGCCAGCACAATATCTTTTCCGCTGAAATCAACTATTTCGGTATAGGTTCCCGGATACACCAAAACAGTATCGCTTGTGCGGGCGTTGTCTATCCCTTCCTGAATACTTGTGTAATGTCCTGATCCATTGATATCGACGATAATTGTTGTTCCGCAAAGAAACATAGGAACCCATAAAATCAAAATTGAAATACTGGATAATCTTTTCATAATAAATTGAATTTATAATGTTTTTACTCAAAGTATCTATCAAATTTTTTAACCCTCTGACCATATAACTAAGGTGATGAAAATATCCTTAAAAAATATAACTCACATAAAAATTCATGCGACTGATGGATGAACCTAAGGCAGTAACATCGGAAATCCCGTTTGATTTCGAGTAACGCATTTCAAAACCAAAATGCTCCGTTTTTAATCCGGCTCCAATAAGCCATGATTGCTCATACGAGCGGGTATATGTAATTGCTTTTCCTTCGGTCACCGTATGTTGTTCATAGACATACCAATCACGTTTTTTTTCATTAATCTCATCAACAACAAATGCATTGGATAATCCCACATTAACAAAAATGCGCAAGGAACTGACCGGATAGGCAAAGCGCAGCATGCTATTCAATTTCAACCAGGAAAACTCCATATGGTTATAAATTTCTTCCTTTGTGTTCGCTTCCGGTTTTTCTTGAGTCCAGGTATCTTTAAAACTCACGGAAGAATAAACCAGCTCATTACGGAAAATCCACTTTTGCCGGTTTCTCGGCAGGATCATATCCAAAGCCAGGCCGCCCGTGGGTTTCAGGGAAGAAGCAAAATCTGTTTCCACAAGGCTTTTATGCGCAGGACTGTTGCTGTTGAAACGGATCGTACTAACAGAAATTCCGGCCAACAAGCCCAATTTTAACCGCAGGCCGGGCTGGTCTTCAATCTCATACTCCGATGAAAGACCTACGCATTGATCATAGGCTTTAAGAAGTTTTATCAGGCTGCGTGCCGCATAACTCACCTTATTTATTTTGCCGGAGATATCTTTGCAATCCGAAAGGCTTAATGTAAGCTGACCGATGAATTTTTTATTCTCTTTTACAATTCGGTAATCCCGATCGCTGCGCGCATTATACCGCTTATATTCAAGCAGTTGATAATCACCATCAGTGGAAATATAATAATTGACTTTAATATCAGGATTATGGAATGACCACAAACTTTTGGTTCCTTTATAAATCCGGAGCAGGAAAACCGTATCGGTTTGAAGGATAAATCCGGCAGAATCCGTAAGGCGTGCTATTTCGTTTGGGCTTAATTCGACGGGAACAACAGCACTTGCATAATAATCATCGCCCACTTCAAAATGCAAAACTTCATTGGGATAATAAACTGTTGGTTTTGCATTTTCGGATGGCATAAAGCGAATGGAAGCAGGATTAGCGCCCCACTGCTGATAATCGATAAAGCCCTCAAGCACAGATTGATCCGATAAAACGACGCGGGCCGGTTTAAGATTTTTCTGAGCATTTACAGATACAGCAATAAAAATCAGGAGCACAAGAAGGAGTAAATTACTGTTTTTCATATTGAATTTTTAGCATATAAACATACTATAACTTAACAATTTCGGATGCTAAAAATAGATATTTATTTAATACAAATGAGAATTTGTACAAAATTCGCATAAAGAAAAGCCCCAAGAGAGCACGAAAATAGCTTACAAAGCATTAATCATACGCAGCAATTCATCTTTGTTGATCGGCTTGGAGATATAGTCATCACAACCTGCTTCCAGTGCTTTTGCGCGGTCGCCGGCCATAGCATAGGCAGTTTGGGCGATAACCGGCAATTCTGGATTGATTTTTTTAATGACCCTTGTAGCCTCATAACCCGACATTCGTGGAAGTTTCACATCCATTAAAACCAAATCCAGATCGTCCCTTTCGCGACAGATTTTGATCGCATCTTCCCCGTTTTTCGCTATTAAGAGTTCAGAAACGACACCTTTCAGAATTATGGATAAATGCATGCGCGAAGCTTCATCATCTTCCGTCAATAAGATTTTCAACTTCTTCTGTGGAATCTGTTTATCAGGTTTTTCATCATCTGTCGTAGAAGATAAATTTGCCTGGGCTGTTTTTAAAGGCAGGAAAAAACGGAATTCGGAGCCTTCATTCACTTTAGAGGTCAGCTCAATCCTGCCACCGAGCATTTTGGCATAAGCGCTGGCAATGGCCAAACCAAGCCCGGAGCCTTCACGGGCGTCTTTATCTTCAATATCAGCCTGTATAAAACGGTCAAATACAGCCTTTTGCCTGTCATCCGGTATCCCGATGCCCGTATCGCGCACATAAAATACCAATTCACTGCTATTCCGTTTACAGCCGAAGAAAACAAAACCTTCGTTGGTGTATTTAATCGCGTTTTTCAGGAAATTGACCAAAATACTTTCGATCATACCTTTATCTGAAAGCAAATCTGCATTTAATCCGGGCAGCTTTTCCAGTTTCAGTTCCAGCTTTTTCTTATCCGCTTCGGGCTTAAAAAAATCATAATATTCGCGCAACAAAGCACATATATCAAAAGCTTTAACAACAGGCTGTACCTGTCCGGTTTCAATACGTGAAACTTCAATAATATCATTTACTGTATTGAGCATTCGGTCGCCGCTTTTTTGGATAATCTCAATATACTTTTTCTTTTGCTCACCGCTCAGTTCGGGTTGCTGCAACAATTTTGTAAAACCTAAAATACCATTCATCGGGGTGCGGATTTCATGGCTCATATTGGCCAGAAAAGCCGTTTTCAGCCGTTCGGACTCTTCCGCTTTTAGCTTGGCCGATTCCAGTTTGATGTTTATATTTTTGATTTCTTCGAGTTGTGCTTCGAGCCGGTCGTTGAGCATCTGATATTCTTCATTCTTTTCCCTAAGCTGCCTTTGCGTATTAACCAGGCCGGTAATATCCTGACAATAAGCGATATACTCATCATCAGAAAGTTTTACCGCATCGGTTATAAAATCGGAAAGCAAGTCATTGTTTTGCTTAAACCTCAGTTCGGTTGTTTGTACTTTGCCGGTTGCGAGCAGCTTTTCAAACAATTTTATGCCCTTTTCGACATCATCTGCAAAGAAAATATCCCTGACATTCTTTGTTAACAGGACATCTTTCTCAAGGCCGAGCATTTTTTCCGCAGCAGTATTTACATACGTATAATTGCCCTTTTTATCAAAAATATAAATTGCCAGGGGTGATGATTCGATATAAGCCAGCAACTTTTTGCGGCTGTTTCTCAATTCGATTTCGGCTTTTTTCCGGTCATCGACATCGCTCACAAAACACAAAACGGCATCCTGCTCATTCCATTGCATTCGTGCTGCGTTGATGTGCACCCATTTAGGGTTGCCGTCAATATCAAGGATCCGAAAATCGTATGAAGGCATATCCTGCCCCATCAACCTTTTTTTATTCCGTTCGACGATCATCCCACGATCTTCTTCGAAAACCAAATCCATAAAAGGCATGCCTTCAATATCTTCCCTGTGGAAGCCACTTATTTTGGTAATGGTAGGGTTGGCAAACACAAATACTCCGTTTTGGATTACAAAAATACCTTCCTGGGAATTGTTTATCACCGATTCGTATTGGGTCTCGGCATTTTGCAGTGCAATTTCCATACGTACTTTCTCGCTGATATCGCGCAATGCAGCAATTCTGATCAGGCTACCTTTATAGTCAATGTCGCGCCCTTCGATTTCCAGCCATATGCTTCTGCCGTCTTTTCGGTTGGCACGGATGCGGTAAGGCCGGGCGTGTCCCTGCATCATATTGCGTTTGACAACAGTCAGGTCAGCATCAAAATTCCTGAATGCCTGAAAAAATGATTCGCCCAAT
Source organism: Bacteroidales bacterium (assembly GCA_963662905.2). Lineage (GTDB taxonomy): Bacteria > Bacteroidota > Bacteroidia > Bacteroidales > WRLA01. The sequence goes on from CAXXFD010000002.1 coordinate 885,800, forward strand.
ACTTCTTTTCGGTTATAACCGCTGATACGTTCAAAAGCCTTGTTAACATCAATAATGGCCCCATCTTTGTGCACGATAATCCCTTCAAAAGTCACATCCGACAGCAGCCTGAAGCGCTCCTCGCTTTCCATCAGGATTTTCTCTGTTTCTTTCAGTGGGCTGACATCCATATCCACACAAAACATTTCCTTTTGTCCATTCGCATTTTGTATCATAACATGGTTCGAATACACATGCACCGGCTTATTGAATTTATTGCGCAAAACCAGATATTCCGAATCAATCGGGATGTTTTTTGTATGCCAGTCATCAATCAGTTTCACCACGGCTTCTTTCATTTCATCGGGGATAATGAGATCTTCCAGTTTCTTTCCCATAGCCTCAACACGCGAATAGCCGTAGAGCTCGCTACTGGCTTCGTTCCAGTAAATAACTTCCCTTTTTTCGTTATAGCCCTGAACGGGAATACTCACCAATCCATTGAATACTGCATAGAGCTTCTCTTCCATATCGCGGGCTGCACGCTCTGCATTTTTCCGAAATGACACATCGCGCACAATGGCTTGAATGTAGTTTTTCCCTGCAAGATTAAATCGATCCAATGAAATTTCTGCTTCAAATAATTCCCCGTTTTTACGCTTATGGATCCAATCAAATGACCGACCCCCATTTTTTTCAGATTCGCGTATATATTTCAATGCCAGCTCTTTGCTCTTCATCCCGTTTTCCTGATACTCAGGGCTGAATTCCCAGGGCGTATGTCCGATGATATCGTCCTCATGGGCACAACCATATATCGATAAGGTTGCCGGATTACAGGCAATAAAGCATTCGCCGTCCATCAAAAAAATGGAATCGGAAGCAGAATTAAAAAGGGTTTTGTAAAACTCGTCCTTCAGTAAAAGGCCTTTCGCATCAAAAACTGAAGTACATTGACGCGCTTCTTTCAATTCCTTTACCGCCCGAAGATATTTACCTTCAAGCTCATTATATTTATCCAATAAGGCCTTAAATTCCTGCTCTGACTTACTCATAGTTCAATTTTCAAAATGACTTTGATAATGGAATTATCGATGTTTCATTTTACGTTGCATAAAGGTACAAATAATATTTAAAGCCCAAAATATTTTATCCACTGGTGATTGCGGCGGTTAAGAAATTCATTCTGATTGACATCCAAAACGGAAGCACAAAAAAAACCGAAAGCTCCCGAATGATGGTATAAAGGCTTTTTATATTTTTGGCTACCAAACCAGGACATCACTATGCGTCATTTTATTACTACATTTCTGGCTCTTTTTTTGCTTGGGATGAGCCTTCAGGCACAAAGCGTCATCCGGCCCGAATACCAGAACGAAAAAATAAATTCACTGAACAAACTTACGCCACATAGTTGGTATTTGCCTTATCGCGACAGTCTGAAAGCAATGAATGCCGGCCCGGATTATGACTGCGATAACGTTCTTTTACTCAATGGAATGTGGAAGTTTCATTATTCCAAAAATCCGGCGCAACGTCCCCTGGAATTTTTTAATGTTGATTTTGATGCAAGCCAATGGGCCAGCATACGCGTTCCGGGCAGCTGGGAGCTTCAGGGCTTTGATGCACCTATTTATACGGACGTAAGCTACCCATTTCCTGCCAACCCTCCTTTTGTGCCGGAAGATTATAATCCGGTGGGCTCCTATATCCACGAATTTGAACTGCCTGAAGGCTGGAAAAACAAACGTATTGTACTGCACTTTGGAGGAGTGCGCTCGGCATTTTATCTTTGGATCAACGGCATTAAAGCCGGTTACAGCCAGGACAGCAAAACGCCTGCTGAATTTGATATAAGCCCCTTTTTGAAGGAAGGAAAAAACAAAATTGCCCTTGAAGTTTACCGCTTCAGCGATGGCAGTTATCTCGAAGGGCAGGATTACTGGAAAACCAGCGGCATCGAACGCGATGTTTATCTTTATGCAACACCCAAGGTTTTTGTAAACGATTTCCGTATCATAGCCGAACCCCATAATGACAGTGGCTTTTTACGGATTGATGTTGCTCTGACAAATCAAACCGGAACGCGCAAAAACGGACAAATCCGCTTAGCACTTTTCGATAAGGACAGCATTCTTTTCAATAATAGCCAAGCTTATATACTGCGACGTTTGGGAACAGATACCCTGCACTTCAAAACCAAAATACCAAATATTGAAAGCTGGAATGCAGAAAACCCCAAACTTTACTCGCTTTTGATTAGCCATGCAGATGCAGAAAACAAGCCTTTAGAATTTATCCCACAAAAAGTTGGTTTCCGAAAAGTTGAAATCAAAAACGGCCTGCTTTGCCTGAACGGCACACCATTGCACATACGGGGTGTGAACCGCCATGAGCATGATGCCTTCAATGGGCGTACTATTGGCACGGAATCCATGATTCAGGATATTGAACTTATGAAATCGATGAACATCAATGCCGTGCGTTGCAGCCACTATCCCAATCATCCTTTTTGGTATCAGCTCTGCGATGCTCATGGAGTTTACCTTATTGACGAAGCCAATATCGAATCGCACGGCATGGGCTATGAGCCTGACAAAGCACTGGCCAACCAACCTTCATGGCGACAAGCTTTTATGGACCGCACCATAGCAATGTTCGAACGCGACAAAAACCATCCCTCGGTCATCATTTGGTCGTTGGGCAATGAAAGTGGCGCAGGGCTGAATTTTATGTCCACTTACAAATGGCTCAAACTGAACGACAGCACACGTCCGGTGCAATCGGAAGATGCCGGGACAGACTGGTACACCGACATTTACTGCCCTATGTACGCACGAAGCTGGAAAATTGAACGTTATCTGGAACAAATACAGGAGCGCCCGCTGATCCTCTGCGAATATGCCCATGCCATGGGGAATTCCTGTGGCAACATCCATGAATATATGGAAATGATGGACGAAAAACGACAGTTTCAGGGAGGCTTTATATGGGATTGGGTTGATCAGACTTTCTTAAAAACCAATGATTACGGCGACACTATATTCGCATATGGCGGCGATATGGGCTTTGCCGGCGTGGTGAATGACAGCAATTTCTGCGCCAACGGCCTGGTAGATCCGCTTCGCAGGCCGCATCCGCATGCCCGCGAAGTGAGCAAGGTTTATGAACCTGTACGCATTAAAAGCCTGCCGCAGCAGCCGGGCGCTTTAAAAATCTCCAACCTTTATGATTTCAGCAGCCTGGATGATGCGGTTTTCACATGGATGATTATGGAAAACGGAAAATTATATCAATTGCCCAACAATCTGATCATCCCCCTTAAAGCACATCAGGACACAATCATACAATTGGATATTCCGGAATTAACCGATCATGGAAAAGAGTATTTCCTCAACATCTATGCCTCAAAGAAGGGCGGATCGGCTATTGAGCGGCAGATTATCGGCTCAGCACAATTTGCCCTGAACATCCCGCAAAGCAGAAGATTGGCCATAAACGAAAAAGCAATTATTGAAAACGATGCATTACAAAGCAGGCTGATCAATGGACGCACCGAAATCAGTATCAACAAAAGAAATGCTTCAATTGAATCCATCCGCATCGATGGCAAAGAATTCCTGCACAGCCCTTTGCGTATGGATTTTTGGCGGCCACCCACTGATAATGACCTTGGAAACGGCATGCCGCATCGTGCAGCAATCTGGAAAAACATTTCAGGAGAAAAGCCCGGCTTTAAGTATTTTACGATCAATGAACACGATAAATGCATCAACATATACGCAGGATTCCATGATCAAGCCGTTAGCTATAACATTTGCTGTACAGCACTGGAAAACAGCAATATTCGCATCGGAATCAATATCGAAATTACAGATTCGCTTCCTGATATTCCTGCAATTGGCATGCAGGGGCGCCTGGCATTTGCAGCGGATGAGCTTGCATGGTATGGCCGCGGACCGCACGAATCATATGCCGATCGGAAAACAAGTGCTTTTGTGGAGCACTATAAAATGCCGGCCGATGAAGCTTATCACGCCTATCCCCGTCCGCAGGAAACCGGAAACCGGACAGATGTGCGCTGGTTTCAATTAAGCAATAAAAGCGGTGCTGGAATAATTTTTAAAGGCGAACCCTTGCTGAATTTCAGTCTATGGCCTTTTGCCCCGGAGGAACCGGAACATCAATCCGGCACTCAAAAGCATGGCGGAAGCATCAAAAAAGACGGGTATTTTACGCTCAATATTGATGCCGCACAAATGGGCGTGGGCGGAGACAACAGCTGGGGCGCACCGGTTCATCCCGAATACAGGCTTACTGATAAATCCTGGAAATTCAGTTTTATTATAGCCCCTGCGGATCTATAAACAAATACTATAGCTACCTTTGCATTACTCAACATTAGTAAAATGTCACGTATAGCACTGATTTTCGATTTTGACGATACACTCACCCACGACTCAACCTCTCAGTTCCTTGAATATCTCGGAGTAGATGCAGAAAAGTTCTGGAAAGAACGCGTTCAGCCCTTAGACAATCAGGATTGGGATCCGATACCCGCGTATATGTTTCAACTGCTCGAACTGAGCAAGGAGCTTGACCGGCCAATCAGCCGCGAACAGCTTATTGGTTTTGGGAAAAAGCTGAAATTCCATAAAGGTGTTACGCGTTTGTTCTCACGTTTAAAAACTGATTTAAAGAAAAATTTCCCGGATATCAGCCTTGAATTTTATATTATTTCCAGCGGTATTGGAGAAATTATACGAAACTGCCGGATTGCGCCTTTTTTCACGGAATGCTGGGGCAGCGAATTTCATTATGATGCCCAGGGCAATATCCTTTTCCCAAAAAAAGTAATCTCCTTCACAGACAAAACGCGTTATATTTTTCAGATATCCAAAGGAATAATCGGAGAGAAAGCCATATCAAACCCATTTGGTGTAAATGAAAAAATTGCATATAAAGATTATCGTATAAAAATTGAAAATATGGTTTTCGTAGGCGATGGTCTCACGGATATCCCCTGTTTCAGTCTGATAAAACGTTATAACGGGATTGCATTTGCAGTGTATGACCCAAAAAAACAAGACCGTTGGGGCAAGGCGTGGGATTTCATTGAAGACGGCAGGGTGAGCAGTTTGTATTCGGCCAATTACAGTGCTGGTTCCGACCTCTCCAACAGTTTGCAAATGGCCATCGGCAGTATTGCACGCAGAATCACAGAAGGCAAATAAAAAAAGGCCGGAATCCAAAAGTCATCCAGCCTTTTTAAATTGATTGCTTTTCTTATTCTTCCGAGAAAACCACACTCTTCATCATGGCTTCCACCTGACGGAGATACACGGCTTTTTTGTTGTTCGGATTATAGATAAACCCTTCCATTGTAACGACTTCCTGGCGATTAGGGTTAACAAAAGTATAGCTCAGGAAAGGACCTCCCATAAAATCGCCTTCCAGTTCCCAAAGGCCCTGTGTTTCCAATGCATAGCCATCGATCAGGTCGCTGGTTTCGTTAAATACCGGAGGGATTACCTTTGTAGCCGTTTTAACATAAGAGCTTTCACTGGGACCTGAAACATACTCCTTGCAAACAGAATCGCGTACAGCGATGATATGGTCCGGATTAAATGCGTTAGTATCGGTATAAGGATAAGTATAAATCATAAAATTGACCTGCAAATCCTGACTTGCTTTGCTAACGCTCTGACGAAGCCATGCGAAATCTTTGCCTTCTTTAACTACCTGGAAACCGGCAGGCAACAAAAGCTTTATGCCGAATTTCTTTGCCAGTTTCTGCGACATCATCACATCTTCGCCCAATTTCAGGGTTTTCTGTGTGCGCTCGATTTCCAGATCATCAAACATTTTCAGGAACGCCTCTTTATATTCGTTAAAAAGCAGAAAAAATTCTTCCTGATCTTTGGCATTGATTTTCACAACACGCTGTGGTATCGACCATAAGTCTTCTTTGGTTTCGATAAATGATTTGGAAAGTTTCGGATCGATATTCGCTATAAAAATATTATGGTGCTTTTTCAGGATCTTCGTTGAATTAAACTGTGGTTCACTGGTAAATGCCAGGCTAAAAAGCGGCTCGGGCTGTGGCAGGTCATCGCGCAGGCTGCCGAAAAAATCAGTTAAAGCCTCTCCAATCTCACCGCGCCACATCACATCCGTATTGGTAACAACCAGTATTTCATTGGTTTTTCCTCCGGAATGATCGGAGCCTCCGCTTTTGGAGTTGCTAATGGTACATGAGCTAATGATAAATATCAAAGACAAAAAGCTGAAAAAGGAAATTAATCTGTACATGACTCTTTTTTTTAGGTTTGCGGTATTGAGATTTTAATAATTTGTCCGGGTTTTAGTTTACTCCTTCGGTTCATATTATTGATGGCTTTCAGATTATCCACCGATACGCCATCATATTTTTTAGCTATATCCCAAAGTGTATCGCCTTTTTGCACTTCATAGCTGATGATTTTGTGTTTGGACGGATCGATTTTGACTTCAGGGTCTTTAACCACCAGGCTTTGCCCTTTTTGAATCGTATTCGATTTTAGTCCGTTCCAGTTTTTGAGTTCATCAACACTCGTGCCGTATTTTTTGGCGATGCTGCTCAGGCTTTCGCCATTACTTACAATATGCGTGCCGCTCTTTGATTTTGTGCCCTGTTTTTTTGATTCTGTTTTGCCCCAATATCCCGGAGATGGAAAAACCACCAGTTTCTGCCCCGGATAGATACGCGTTGACCGCATATTGTTCCATTTTTTCAGCGACGAAACAGACACATGGTATTTTCGGGCAATCAGACCCAGATTTTCACCGCTTTTTACAATATGCACTTGCCTTTCCTGAGCTTTTTTAATTTCAGCTAAAACCTGCTCGCGTTTGATTCCGCTGCGGGTTTTATAATGGAAAATACTATCCTGGTTATTAAGAAATCTGCTCATCTTGGCTCGTGGCAAACGCAGCACATAGCTTTTCTTTTCCGTAGCCGGGATGATGTCCTGACGATAAGCCGGATTAAGCAATTGCAGGATGTCCATGGGAATATCCAGTACAGCAGAAACCTGCTCCAGATGCAGGGCTTCATTGACATAAACCGTATCTGTTTCATAGTAAACGATATCGGGCGCAATGGGATAAATATTATGTTCCTTATGGTAATGCATCACATAATTAACTGCGATGAAAGCAGGTACGTAACCGCGGGTTTCCTTGGGTAAATAAGGCCATACCGCCCAGTAATTTTTTGTTCCTCCAGCCCTGCGCACAGCTTTATTCACATTGCCCGCACCGCTATTGTAAGCCGCCAGCGCCAATGACCAGTCATCATAAATTTCGTACAAATCGCGCAAATGGCGGCAAGCAGCATCCGTAGCTTTGAGCGGATCATTACGGTCATCTACCAGGCTGGTAACTTTCAGGCCGTACATTTTGCCTGTATAATACATAAACTGCCACAAACCTTTGGCGCCTGCCCAACTACGGGCACGGGGGTTCAATGCCGATTCCACTACGGCCAGATATTTGATTTCCAAAGGCATATCGTATTTATCCAGTGTCTCTTCAAAAAGCGGAAAATAAAGCTCTGCCAAACCCAGCAAGCGGCCTGTAAGCTCGCGGCGGTTTTTGCTGTAGAGATCAATATAATTATCGACCACTTTATTATATGCCAGTTCAATTGGCGTTTCTGCATTCAGCGCTTCGATACGCGCATTCAAAACAGAATCCGGAAAATCAGGGATTTCATTGGCTTCATAACCATAGATATTCAACTCATTGGTATCGGTTTTCAAGGTATCAAAGCGATAAACCATGGCAATACTCATACTGTCAAGCATCTCGAGCAAACGGGAATCTCTCTTCAGTATAAAACCCTCGGGCAAGGTATCAAAACGAAATGCCATCAAATCACTTTCCTGTACACTGATATTCAGAGTACTGTCGGGAATGCTGTCCAAATGGGCAAAAAGTGATTGCGTAAAAGGAAAATAAAAAAGAAAAAGAGCGGTTATTCTTAAAATTAATTTTTTTGTCAATCTCATAAATGTAAAAATTCTATCTGGATTTGAAATGAAGGCGCAAAAATACAAGAATCTGCATGGAATAGCCAGAAGAAAATTTATTTCCGCCACTTTTCTATGCTTACGAAATATATCCGGGAAAATGCCGTATTGTTTTATAAGACTTCGTTCTATAATTATTGTATAAAGATAAACAACTTATTAATTTTGCCTGCGAAACTTAATCTCACTCACTAAAATAAACTCATTATGTACACTGCTAAAACTGCCGAAGAAGCTGTAAAAGTGATCCAAAGCGGCGACCGGGTATTCATCCACAGCGTTGCCCTGGCTCCAAAAATCCTGATCGACGCCATGGTTGGCCGTTCAGGTGAACTCAAAGATGTGAACATCCTCCACATCCACACCGAAGGAGCTGCACCCTACACAGAAGAACAATATGACGGGATTTTCCATCTTGACTCCTATTTTGTGGGGCACAATGTGCGCGAAGCAACACAGGCCGGGCGTGCGGATTATATCCCTGTTTTCCTGAGCGAAACACCACGTCTTATCCGCGAAGGTTATCTACCGATAGATGTTGCCATGATTCAGGTAAGCCCTCCCGACAAATTTGGATATGTTTCCATTGGAACTTCAGTTGACTGCTCCCTGGCCGCACTTCAGGAAGCCAAACACGTAATTGCCGTAGTAAACAAGCATGTTCCACGCACCTGGGGCGATGCCATCATCCATATGCGCCAAATCGATACTTTTGTGGAGCACGACAGCCCGCTGATCGAAGCCAGCTTCCCGGAACCATCAGAAGTAGAATTCCAGATTGGGAAAAACTGTGCCGAGCTGATCGAAAACGGCGCTACCCTGCAAATGGGCATCGGCGCTATTCCAAATGCGGTGCTGGCATCACTCACCAACCACAAACATTTGGGCGTTCACACCGAGATGTTCTCCGATGGACTTATACCGCTAATCGAAAACGGCACGGTTGACAACAGCCGCAAAAAACTCGATATAGGCAAAACTGTGGCCTCTTTTCTGATGGGAACAACAAAAACCTACGATTTTGTTGATGACAACCCCGGTGTGGCCATGATGGATGTTGCCTATGTAAATGCCGTTGCCACCATTCGCCAGAACCCAAAAGTTACGGCCATCAATTCGGCCATTGAAGTGGACCTCACCGGACAGGTTTGCTCCGACTCAATTGGCTGTAAGCATTATTCAGGTGTTGGCGGACAGATTGACTTTATCCGTGGTGCAGGTTATTCAGAAGGAGGCAAGCCCATTATTGCTATTCCATCAACTACAAAAAACGGCAAATTCTCGAAAATCAGCCCCATGCTGAAAACCGGTGCCGGTGTTGTAACCACACGTGCCAATATGCACTATATCGTAACGGAATACGGTGCTGCCGACCTCTATGGCAAAAACCTGCAGCAGCGTGCCCGCGCCCTGATCAATATCGCCCATCCAAACCACCGCGAATCGCTGGAAAAAGCAGCTTTTGAACGCTTTGGCGCGCATTTTTTGAGGGTGAAATAATTTTCGTTTCCGAAAACAATATTGAAAAGGCTGCCTTTGTAGGTGGCCTTTTTTGTTCTGTGTCATCAACACCATATCAACACCGATGCAATAGCGTTGCCCTGTGGTTGCAGCAATGGATCAAATTCATCGGATGACCTGGAGTCATTCGATGAATAGAGCTATTAATCACCAATCAAAATAAAACCGGCCCAGTTCAAGGGCTGCTGGCCTTCTTTAATGGCTTTTAATTTGGCTTGACGGAGTGCTTCGGCATAACTATCTCCGCTCAGATAAGCTTCGTAGAAATCCAGCATCAGTTCCATGCTGTGCTTGTCGTGCACTTTCCAAAGGCTTGCCAGGATGTTTTCGGCACCAGCAAAAAGGAAGCCGCGGGGCAATGCCATAATACCTTCGCCTTCAGCGATATCGCCATAAGCGGTTTTACATGCCGAAAGCACCACAAGCGATGCGTTCAAATCCATGGTAAAAAGCTCGCTCATTTTAAGGAAACCATCATTTTCATCGCCCACATCCTGATTCAGGAAAACACCGGTTTTATTGGGCTGTGATTTTATGGCAATACCATGTGTGGCGATATGGATAATTCCGGCTTCCGGTGCATTTTCCATAAAGGCTTGTTCTGTTGCTTTGCTTTCGGTCAGCAGATTAGTTTTCAATCCTTTCTTACGTGCGATTTTGTCAATTTTCGTCACCTCCTTTAAGGTATAAGGCAAGGACGCCAGGCTAATGCCTTCATCGCTTTCAAATGCAATATCATCAAAATCGACCAGATCGCTTCCGCGGAAAGGAGAGCGTTGTGCCAGCAAAGCACCTTCTTCGCTGTCAAAACCGGGCGCCATAAGGAGCAGTTCTACAGCTTGTTGGTAATCTTTTTGAAGTGCTTCATAATAAAAAACCGGAGAATAATTATAAACGATACTAAAACCCTCTATCAGCATCTTTTGATCACCATAGGGCAAGAGTTCGAATGGCAGCAGGAACAAGTCTTTATCCGGAATGACCAGCAGTTTGGAAAATCCATCGAGATGCCGGCTTTTAAGTAAAATACCCGATAAGCTTGCCAGATTTTGATCGCTGTGACGTCCTGTTTTTATAGACCGGAACACCTTTTTGATATCCTTATCCAAAGGATGGCTGAGCTGTTCGGCACGGAAAGAGAGCGCACCATTCATTGCTTCAAAGCAATACAAAACGGAATCGAAAAGATAATAATCCAGAACGGCAGTCCCTTCCGGGATTTTTTCCAGCAAATCACCGGCATTGATCATGGCTTTGGCATGGAGGCTGGCTTCAGGGCTATTTTCATCCGATTTCATCTGAATGATTAAAAGCTGTTGGTGTTTCGACATCCATTTCGCATGAAGCGCATCATAGGCTTCATTTTTTTCATTTTCCATATCCTCCAGATCGGCCTGCAATTCCTGTATCTCAGCCGAAAGCTGTTCTTTTTGAGCTGCATAAACGTCCTGTTGTTCCCGGGATTTAAGTTTACTGACCATCAATTGATTGGCCTTATTGGCAGAAACTACTTCCCACAAAGTCTCACGAACGGGATCGTTCATTTCCACTTCAGCGAAAAAGCCCAATGCGTCGTGGGATACTTTATCCAGAATTTTGCTGTAGCTAATCAGGGATTCTTCCATACTCAAAGCCGAGATCATAAAACGCTCGTAATATTCCACTACCATTTTATAATGAGCGATGATTGCATCCAGATATTCTTGCTGAGGATCCGCATCATACATTTCCCCCATCAAAAGAATTTTATTTTCGAGCGCTGAAGGGATAACGGTAACAAACTGCTCCTCAATGGAAACAATCGTGGGCAAATCGAGCGGGTTTTGGGGTATATCCTGACCCAAAGAAGAAAAGAGGGTAATATTTAGCTGCTCCAGCGCTTTATCCAGGTTTCCTGAACGCCATTCAATCTCGGCCAGGACATCCCGGGCATTTTGCATATGCACAAAATTCCCAAAATTTTCAAAGCCATTCAAAGCGCGATGCACCAGAGGGCGAGCATGCTCAAGGCTGTCCTGTTTCACCATCAGTTTTGCTTTTCGCATCAAATAGTGCGGAAAATAGATATGTGTACTGTCCAGGTAATTGTCAAAAATAAAAGCTGTTGAATCTATACATCTGCGGGCATTATTATAATCCGGTATTTCTAAATAAGTATCAAAGAAATTTAAGTAAAGTTCAAGCTGCCTCGGAGGCGAAAAAATACCCTTTTCGCTGAACAATTTCTCCTGTTGCAGATGCCAGTATATTTCCTGATCGCGGTATTCATCACCCAAATCGTGATAAACACCTGCCATCATGCTATATACAATCAGCATAAAACGGTAATTAGGTTGCTCCATTGAATTGAGTACCTCAATAGACTCTTGCAGGATTTCGCGGGCAAAAACAGGATCGTAATAAGAAACGAACTGCCCTTTCAGCGCCAGAGCTGCGGAATGCAGGAACTTAAAATCATTACGGGTACATATTCGTATTGCACTATCGAGCAGCATAATACGCTTTTCTGTTTCCCGATTGGGCGGCATACTGTTGACCAGTTCAATCAAGCTATGAGCATTCAGATTGGCATCATTAAGCACCAGCCATACCCGTGCCATGCGCTCCATATCGGAATACACCCGCTCAGGAGCAATATAAACCGAATTAAGTCCAAAACTTTGATATATAGTCCCATAAGAATAATTCAAAGTATCAAATCCATGTGCAATAAATACGGCCTGACAAGCAAACAAAAGACTATCAGCAAAATGCAGGTGCTGTGCCAGCGAAAAATTGCGGGCAATACTGGTTTGAACAAGCAGAATTTTCTCAGCGGAATACTGATTAGCAGTATCATAAGACTGCATGCAGTGATCAAACAGCATCAGGAGGCTATCAAAATCCTGTGTTTTTTCGAATTCTTCCCAAAGTAAGCCTTCCTTGGCTTCCTTTTCATAGACAGGCATCTCCTGTGCATAAATATCCATGCTGACCAGAACAGCCACAATCATCATCAGTAGGTAGCGCATAATGTATCAATGTTATAAACGAACGGATGTACACTGAAAAACCAGAAATACAATATTCATTTTTTTATTTTCAACTCCTTTCCGGAGCAAAAATAAAATGAAAAATCCACAATTCCTCGTGAATTATGGATTATCATTTTGTTAATACCTAAAGGTATGATGCTTATTTCTTGCCGATTCCTGCCCAGTCGCCCCAGCCACCGATATAATATGTGCCGGTTTCAGCATGATAATAAATGGTTGTGGTCACTGTCCTTTCATCGCCGCCCCAATGGGTGATGTAGTAATAAGACGTATCATCCCAGCCTTCCTGTTCCCACATTTTAATAGTTTGTCCTTCAGGAGTTTTGATTATCAGGCGATATTCATAGCGGTCGAGATTTGGGATTTTCACAGTAAAAAAGGTATGGCCGCCCGGAACAATGTCCACGCCTGGAATAATATCTTCCGACCATGTGCCGGTCGGGCCGGTTTCCTCATCAGCCCTGCCGTGCGGGCGGAGCTGCATCCCCGTAATATTGACTACCGAGCCTTCGTCATTGACAAACTTCACGTAAAGCTCATCATGGGTGTTGATGGGGTCGTTATCGTCATCATCATCTTCTTTGCATGATGAAACAGAAAACAAAGCCCCGAACATCAAGGCAATTAATGCCCAGGACAAAAGTGACTTGCTTGCTTTGAACATAATACTAATGTTTTGTTGTTATTTTATATTGTTATCAGCATTATCTCCCCAACCACTAATATAATACCTCCCGGTGTTTTCATTTTTCAGGATGTATGTATAAACATAACGTTTGTCGCCACCCCAATGGGTAATATAGTAATATGATTGGTCGCTCCATCCTTCCTGTTCCCACATTTTGATGGTTTCTCCTTCCGGCGTTTTGATGGTCAGGCGGTATTCCCAACGGTCGAGATTAGGAATTTTTAAAGTAAAGTATGTATGCTCGCCCGGAGCAAGCACCACACCGGGAATAATATCGTCGGTCCATACCCCAGTTGGGCCTGTTTGTTCATCGGCACGGCCATGCGGACGGACTTGCATTCCGACAATATCAACCACAGAACGTTCATCATTCTCGTATTTCACATAAAGTTCATCATGTGTATCTATCGGGTCGTCATCTTCATCATCCTCTTTGCAGGATGACGTCAAAAACAAAGCCCCGAAAAGCAGGGCAAAAATCGCCCAAGACAATAGGAAATTCCTGTTTTTCAACATAATATTTGATTTTTAATGAATAATTGCTACTGGAAATCCTGATAAATAATACAGAAAACCATCAAAATTCCTGGAATTTGGGCGTAAGTTTTGCTTGCTAAAAAGAAGTCTTTGCAGATTACTCCACAAAGACTTTTAGGCATGCACAAATATACTAATTTTTTCTTTAATCCGCCAATAAAAAACTACTCCGTCCGGATTGCATCTGCAGGATTTGAGGTTGCCGCACGGTAAATATGCCAGCTGATGCTCAACATAGTGATCAAAAGGCTCAAAGCCCCGGAAATCAGGAATAAATCAATACTGATGGTGGTATGACTGGCAAACTGATCGAGCCAATACGACAAGCTGACCCATGCAACCGGCACCGATAAAACGAATGCTATAAGAATGAGTATTGCGAAATCGCGATAGAGCAATTGAAAAATTTGTCCGATTCCTGCGCCCATAACTTTTCTAATCGCGATTTCACGGGTACGCTGCTCGGCCATAAATGATGCCAGTCCCAACAATCCAAGAAGAGCAATAAAAATGGAGAAAAGGGTGGCAACATTGAATATCTGGGATAGTTTTTGCTCTGACTGGTACATTTCGCCCAGTGAGTCGGAAAGGAAATCGTAATCGAAGGGATGGGATTTATTAAATGCGTTCCATTTTTCCTCCACAAATTGAATGGTATTTTTCAGGTTTTTCCCATTGAGCCGTATGCTCACAAAAAATGTAGGTTGGCGCGACATAAATATCACCAGCGGATCGACCGGATTATGAAGCGAGGAGTAGTTAAAATCCTTAACCACACCAATGACCTTTGTTGGCCGCTCAACATTTCCTTCGAGGTCGATACCGAAATCAATCCGTTTGCCAAGAGCATCTTCATGCCATCCCAGTTTTTTTGCAGCAGCTTCGTTAATGATTACGGCCTGCGTGAGGTCGGCGGCTTCGAGTCCGTTGCCACGAAAGTTCCTGCCTTTAAGCAGCTGAATATTATACAAATCCAGAAATGCGGTATCAGCCATAAAGAAGTTCAGGGCCAGTTCTTTCATCCCATCCTGTTGCTCAACGCGCATCACCACAATGGAGCGCAAATTGCCCGGTATTGAGCTGGAGCTGCTCACGCCTTCGATATTAGGGTTTTGGAGCAGTATTTTATTGAATTCGGGCATCTTTCGGCGGAATGCAGTATCCTGAATGGTAGCAATAATGAGATTATCTTTTGAAAATCCCTGATCAGCTTTCTGAAAATGATCCAGTTGTTTATTAACCACCAGGGTTCCTGTGATCATAACAATGGCAATCACAAACTGCAAAACCACCAGCACTTTCCTCAGGTTCCCGCTGCGCCCGCCTGTACTTTGCCGTCCTTTAAGCACTTCTACAGGCTGAAAAGACGCCAGGTAGAAGGCCGGATAGGTACCTGCCAGCAAACCTGTAATCAAGGTAATTCCGAGCATAATCAATATTACATCAAAACTGTGCAGCAAGCCAAAATGCAGGTTTTTTCCCGACAAATGATTGAATTCAGGAAGCAATAATTCCATGAGGAGCATAGAAATCAGGAAAGCAAATAAGGCAATAATTACCGATTCATTAAGAAATTGCCTGCGGATCTGCCCGTTTACAGCTCCGGCTACTTTACGGATTCCGACTTCCCGTGCACGCCGCGAAGAACGTGCTGTGGCCAGGTTCATATAATTGATACTGGCCAGCGACAAAATGAATACAACCACTAAGCTAAAAATCCAGATGTAAGCTTTGTTTCCTTTCGGTAAATCGCTGGAAAGCGGAGCTCCATGATGCACATCCGCCAATGCCGTATAACCTGCTTTGAAATCCGCATTAAGTTGATCGCCAATGCTTTTCATGTATTTTTCATAGAACGGATCAAATTTGTCGGCAAGTGCCTTTATATCCGCATTTTTATCCAGTTGAATATATGTATAAACACCCACATTCCAGAACCGCCCGGGCTCCATGCTGTTAAACTCTTCCTCGCCTCTCATTTCGGCGATGGTTGAAAGAGAGAGCAAACCTTTAAATTTCAAGTGCGAATTGCCCGGCAAATCTTCAATCACTCCGGTTACTTTAAAAGTCATGTCATTATCAACCTGAACCATTTCTCCAATCGGGTTTTTCTCTCCAAAAAGTTTTTTTGCAAGACTTTCGCACAGCACCATGCTTCGGGGCTCGGTAAGCGCATTTTCCGGATCGCCCAGCAGGAACGGATGCGTAAACATTTCCAGCACAGAAGAATCCGTAAAATACACATCTGTTTCGTAAAATGAATGGTTGCCATATTCCAGTAATAAATCGCCTGTTCGGGCAAAACGCGTAAAATCAATCACCTCCGGATATTCCAGCTTTAATGCCGGCCCCATAGGCGCAGCTGTTACAGCAAAATCATCATGCTTGTCGCCTATTTTAAAATGCGACTCCAGCCTGTAAATCTGCTTATGGTTTTCATGATGTTTATCAAAGGATAACTCATCCAGTATATAAAGGATCAAAAAGCCGGAAACCAGCAGACCGGAAACCAGTCCAAAAATATTAAGCAACGTATAAAACTTATTGCGTTTAAAATTACGCAGGGCGATGATGAAGTAATTCTTTAGCATATCGGAAAAATTAGACGGTTTATATCTAATCAACACACTTTATACCACGTTTCACAAGCATCTATAAAACAATATTTTAAAAATAGACAAGCAATAAAATCAGGCGCAAAAAATGTTCATTTGCACCCGGCTACTGTTCGGAACCGTACATTGAATTTATAAATCCCAGAAAGGTTTTTTTGCCGGTTATAAACCCGACAGGTTTTGGAAACCTGCAGGCCTTAAAGAAACCTTTCGATGATTTTTCGTTAATTCATCAGTATATTGCCTGAATCAGGCATTTGATTTATATCTTTGCACATTGCTATCGGGTGGATGCCGTTTTGCTGCGGAAAGCCGGAAACAGCTGAAAACGAAACTATGGGCATAAAAAAAATATATCAGCTACTTTTAAAAAGCTACATCGGGCCATTGATGATGACTTTTTTTATTGCGCTTTTTATTTTGCTGATGCAGTTTTTATGGAAATATATTGATGACCTGGTAGGCAAAGGCCTGGAATGGTACATCATTGCCAAGCTTTTGTTTTATGCCAGCTCTACTTTTGTGCCTCTTGCCTTGCCCCTGGCCATTTTGCTCAGCAGCCTGATGACGTTTGGAAACCTGGGCGAGCATTACGAGCTCGTTGCCATGAAAGCATCCGGAATCAGCCTGCGCAAAGCGATGATGCCACTAATTATCCTTTCCATTTTTATCAGTGGATTTGCCTTCTTTTTTTCGAACAATGTGCTTCCTGTGGCCAATTTAAAATTTAAGTCACTGCTATACGACGTTAAAAAGCAAAAACTTGCCTTTAACTTAAAAGAAGGCATGTTTTACCATGGCATCCAAAATTTTGTGATACGGGTAGAACAAAAGGAAGAAGATGGCCGCACCATTCACGACGTAATGATTTACGACCATTCGGACAAAATGGGCAATGTGAAAGTCACTGTAGCAAAATCAGGGATTATGGAAATGTCGCCCGATCAGCAATCCATTATTTTTCAATTGTTTGACGGTTATTCTTATGAAGAAAAATTCGACCAGAAAGGCTACCGGGATTCCAGGCCACATCAACGGATAAAATTTAAGGAGCAATACAAGCGCTTCAACCTGAATGATTTCGAACTTAAACGGACCGATGAGGATTTGTTCAAAAACAACTACCAGATGCTCAATCTGGAACAATTGAGCAATGCGGTAGATTCTTTAAAAGAAAAACTGCAAAAACGGCAAATTACTCATGCCCAATCGCTTGGCAAACGATTTTATTATTTGTCGCGCATGGATTCGGCGCTGATACCGGAGCGGGACACCAATATTCGTTTTGACAGCACAATTTTAGAGGTATTCCCTAATGAAAACCGTGAAAAGGACATCCAAATGGCCCTGCAGGCTTCGCGGAATATTTCCGAGAACCTGGGGCATACCATTCGCGATCATGATGGCCGCGAAAAACTGATCCGAAAACATTATGTTGTCTGGCACAAAAAATTCACGCTTTCCATTGCCTGTTTTATACTCTTTTTTGTGGGCGCGCCCCTGGGAGCTATCATCCGCAAAGGAGGACTGGGCTTCCCTGTTGTTATATCTACCTTCTTTTTTGTGCTCTATCATATTTTAAGCATGACCGGAGAGAAATATGCCAACGCCGGCACACTGCCCATTTATCAGGGCATGTGGATTGCTTCGCTGGTTTTTCTTCCTATCGGGATTTTCCTGACCATCAAAGCAACCAGCGACAGCCCGCTATTTGATATAGAAGCTTATACAAAATTTTTCCAACGAATCTTCAACCGAAAAAGCCATCATAAACAATGAAATTTTTGTTTCTGTGCAATAAATCGCCGTGGCCTTCAAGCGAAGGTGGCCCCATTGCCATGAATGCCCTGATCAGCGGACTGGCAGAAGCCGGGCACAGTATTCATGTGGTTGCCGTCAGTTCCAATAAGTTCAAAGGAAACCCCATGGCAATTCCAGAAGATATCCGTGATGCCATTACATTTGAAGACGTTTTTATCGACCTGAGCATCAAACCATTGCCCGCATTTTTAAACCTGTTTAGCCAGGATTCATATCACGTTCAGCGCTTTATCAGCCGCAATATGCAAAACCGCCTCAGGGAAATTTTAAAAAACGAAACATTTGACCTCATCCAACTGGAAACCATTTATATGGCACCATACCTGCGCTGCATACGCGAATACTCCTCCGCTCCGGTTGTGCTGCGTGCGCATAATATTGAACACCTCATCTGGAAACGAGTAGCCGACAGCAGCAGAAATCCTGTAAAAAAATTCTATCTGAACCACCTCGCCCGCACGCTCGAAAATTACGAAATGCGGATTATCAATGAGTTTAATGGCATTGCAACAATCACCTCACGCGATGCGAATTTCTTCAGGGATCATGATTGCAATGTACCTATGACTGACATTACCTTTGGCGTCAACCGGCAATGGCTCGATCGCTGCAAAGGTGAAAATACTCCCGAAAAACTTTCATTTTTTCATATTGGCAGCATGGACTGGATTCCAAATCAGGAAGGGCTGAAATGGTTTCTTGAGGAGGTTTGGGATGATTTTGCAAGTAAAAACCCCGGTATTAAATTCAACCTTGCCGGGCGCAATATGCCGGACTGGCTTCGCAACAGAAAACAGGAGGGACTTGAGGTTGTAGGCGAAGTAGATGATGCCATGGAGTTTATTTGTTCCAATTCGACAATGATCGTACCATTGCTCAGCGGAAGCGGCATACGCATCAAAATAATTGAAGCACTTGCATGTTCCCGGGCTGTAATCACAACGGAAATTGGGGCAGAAGGCATACAATATACCCATGGAGAAAACATCCTGATTGCCAATACACCTGAAGAATTCCTTTCGGCAATGCAGCAATGCGTTGATAAAAGAGGATATACACAGGATCTGGGAAATGCAGGACGCAAATTAATAGAAGAAGAACATTTTGGCGAGCGCATCATCGACCGGCTGATCAAGTTTTACCATCAACTCTAAACATGCTTCGTGAAAGATAAACTAATTGTCATACTGCCACGTGTACCCTACCCCCTTGAGAAAGGCGACAAATTGAGGGCTTTTCATCAACTGCGCTTTTTAGCAAAGGAATTCCGGATTTATCTTTTTGCGCTGCATCACGGAAAATTAAACGAAAAAGAAGCCCGCCAAAAACTTGACCCCTATTGCGAGGAGCTGCATATTATCCGAAGGAACAAAGCGGAAATAGCTTTTCATATGTTCGAAGCCTGGATAAAAGGGCTACCGGTTCAAACCGGATATTTTGTTACAGCACGAGCCAAACGGATTCTTAAGGCAAAAGCAGCGGCCATCAAAGCCCCTTATGTTTATTGCCAGTTAATTAGAACAGCAGAGCTGGCAAAGCAAATCCCCGGCATAAAAACAATTGATTATCAAGATGTTTTCTCAAAAGGCGTAGAACGCAGGCTACAAAATGCCCCCTGGTGGCTCAGGCCTGTTTTTGCCTCTGAAACAAGGCGGCTGAAGCGCTATGAACACCACATTTTTGAGATATTTGATCAAAAAACCATTATCAGCAAACCCGACAGAGATCTGATCCCACACCCCGAAAAGGAAAAAATACACATAATCCCCAACGGTGTTGATCACGATTTTTTCATAGCCGACAATGAAGTGCAAAAGGATACAGATCTGGTTTTCACCGGAAATATGAGCTATCCGCCCAATGTGCGTTCTGCGGATTTTCTTGCCAATGAAATCCTGCCCCTGGTGCACAAAAAAAAGCCTGCTGTTAAAATCATGCTGGCAGGGGCTTCACCCCACAGCAAGGTGCAGGCCCTGCAATCGGAGTTTGTAGAAGTTACCGGCTGGATGGACGATATCCGTGATGCATACAACAGAAGCAAAATATTCATCGCGCCCATGCAAATCGGCACCGGCCTGCAAAACAAACTGCTGGAAGCTATGAGCATGGGCTTGCCTTCCATCACATCCGATCTGGCCAATGATGCGCTTATGGCCAAAGATGGCAAAGATATCCTGATCGGAACCCACGCACAATCGTACGCAGACCATATCATTAAACTACTTGAAGACGAGGGTTTTGCAAACAAAATTGCCCAAAACGGAAATCAATTCGTCAGAAGCCGCTACGACTGGGAAGAAGCCAGCATGAAACTGGCTGCCATCATCAGGCAAAAAAACTGAAACAAAAGGCCTTAGCTTCCGTAGAAGGAAAAGCTGATAAAAAAACCTTCGGTATGGAGCTTAAACCCACCTTCACTGTTGATAGCGAAAAATGTGTTAACTGCCACGCATGTATTTCTGTATGTCCGGTAAAATTTTGCAATGATGCCAGTGGCGATCATGTAACTGTAAATCCCAGTATGTGCATTGGCTGCGGCAATTGTGTTGATGCCTGTACACATGATGCCCGTATCTATACCGACGACCGCATGGCTTTTGAAAATGCGCTGGCCAGGAATGAAGATATTGTTGCAATTGTCGCTCCAGCCGTTGCTGCCAGTTTTCCCGACAATTTTTTAAGAATCAACGGCTTTATGAAATCATTGGGTGTCGATGCCGTATTTGACGTAAGCTTTGGCGCGGAATTAACCGTAAAGTCCTATCTGGAATATATTCGCCAACAAAAACCTGATTGTGTAATTGCCCAACCTTGTCCGGCCCTGGTTTCCTACATACAGATATACCAGCCCCAGCTCCTGCCCTTCTTGGCTCCGGCAGACAGCCCAATGGTGCATACGGCAAAAATGATCCGCGAATTTTATCCCAAATACAGCCAGCACAAGATTGTTGCCATTTCACCATGTCTGGCCAAAACCCGAGAATTCAACGAAACCGGTAGCATTGATTTTAACCTCACCATGCTGAGTTTAGACGAAATGATCCATAACCGGGCTCAGTCTTTGCTTGAATATCCGGAAACTGATTTTGACAATGCCCCTGCCGAGCGCGCCGTGCTTTTTTCATCGCCGGGAGGTTTGATGCGCACTCTGGAACGGGAAGCCCCTGAACTGGTAAGCAGCGTGCGGAAAATAGAAGGCACCGAACACATCTATGATTATCTGGAAAAACTGGACAAGCAAGTGCAGGCAGGAAGAGCGCCGGCCCTGATTGATTGCCTGAGCTGCTCTCTGGGATGTAATGGAGGCCCCGGAACGCCCAATCGCGATAAATCTCCTGATGAAATTGAATATTACGTCGAAAAACGTAAAAAGGAGATGATGAAAAAATACACGCAAAACAAAAGCGGTATCAGCAAATGGCTGGGCAGGAAAAAACTCAAAAACACACTCAACCGTTATTGGAAAAAAGGCTTGTATAACCGAAACTATCGCGACCTATCTCAAAATAATATCATCAGAAAGCCCACAGATGCTCAGTTTAATGAGATTTATAAGTCTATGAACAAATTTTCTTCTGCCGATCATTATAATTGTTCCTCATGCGGCTACGGAAACTGCGAAGATATGGCCATTGCCATTTTTAACGGGCTGAACCGTAAAGAAAACTGCCATCACTATTTGCAGGATTCGCTTCAAGACATCAGCAAGGACATTTCCTCATCCATCAATCAGATCGATGGCCGGCTGGAAGACATAAATAAACTGATTGCCGAAAATGCCGGAATGGCCGAACAAGTTGAAAATCAGTTCAAACAAATTGTTGACAGCGTTAACAATGACATGAATGTGCTCAACGAGTTTGTGCATATTGTGGAAACTATCAAAGCCATTTCAAAACAGACTAATCTGCTGGCGCTCAATGCAGCCGTGGAAGCTGCCCGGGCCGGTGAAGCCGGAAAAGGATTTGCTGTTGTGGCAAAAGAAGTCAAAAAGCTGGCCGAAAATTCAGGCCGTGAAGCCATCAAAATTATTCCGCATTTAGATAAAATGAAAGAAGTTTTGATCCAAATCACAGAACGCATCAATGCCGTTTCTAAGGAAATCAAAAAAACCAACAAGCTTTCCAGCGAAGCCTCATTCAGCGTTAAAGAAGTTACGCGTGCAACATCTACCCTCAATCAAAAAGCAAGAAGCTTTTCTGACAATGGCCATTTAAGTGATTTTTAATTTCTGTCTATAAGACCTGTGAGCTATCCTGCGATTTCCGGACTTACCTGAATCTGCCAAAATCAAAATGCAGATAAAACTAAAACTGCTTTTGCTACTTTTGTGGCAAATTTTATTCAATGGAAAAAAAGAAAAAGCTGTTGGTGGTCAATTTGGGTTGCTCCAAAAACCTGGTTGATTCGGAGGTTATAATGCGTCAAGCAGAATTATCGGGCATTGATGTTCGCTTTGAAAGTGCTGAAGAAGGGGTTGATGCCGTTTTGATCAACACCTGTGGCTTTATCGCCGATGCCAAAGAGGAATCCATTGAAACCATTATGAATTTCGCCGAAGCCAAAACAGAAGGCATGATTGGCAAACTCTTCGTTATGGGCTGCCTCAGCCAGCGTTACCGCGATGTACTGACCCGGGAAATACCCGAAGTGGATGCCTTTTTTGGTGTTGATGAATTTAAAAACGTTGTTCAGGCCCTTGATGGCAAATGGCAAGCTGACAAAACCCACGAACGCTGTCTGACCACGCCCCCACATTATGCCTATTTAAAAATTGCTGAAGGCTGCGACCGCAAATGCTCCTTTTGTGCTATTCCCATGATACGGGGAAAACATATTTCGCGCAGCATGGAAGACATCCTCAAAGAAGCCGAACACCTTTCAAATCAAGGCGTTAAAGAACTAATACTTATCAGCCAGGATCTTACATATTATGGCGTTGACCTGTATAAAAAACAAATGCTCACGGAATTAGTACGCCGCCTTTCCGACAGCAATTTATTTGAATGGATCCGCCTGCATTACACTTACCCTACTGCTTTTCCACTCGATTTGCTTGATTTGATGCGCGAAAGGGAAAACATTTGCAACTACATTGATATTCCCCTGCAGCACATCAGCACCAAAATCCTGAAAAGCATGAAACGCGGAATTGACAAACAGGGAACAGAGCAACTTATGAAAGCGTTCCGCAAAAAACTCCCCGGAGCGGCAGTACGCACGGCTTTTATTGTTGGCTATCCCGGCGAAACCGAAAAAGAATTTAATGAACTCAAAAATTTTATTTCCGAGAGTAATTTTGAACGTGTGGGCATTTTCCTTTATTCGGAAGAAGAAAATACCAGCGCGGCTCTTTTAAAAGATAATGTCCCTGAAGATATTAAAGAAGAGCGCATGGAAGAAATCATGGAGCTTCAGCAGGAAATATCGCTCAAACTCAACCAGCAAAAAGTTGGGCTTAAATTAAAATGCCTTATTGACCGCAAAGAAGGAGATTTTTATGTGGGACGTACGGAATACGACAGCCCGGAAGTAGATAATGAAGTACTGATATTAGGTGATGATATCGAAATTGGCTCCTTTTACAACATAAAAATCACCAAAGCCGACTTTTTCGATATATACGGAGAAAAAGAGTACTAATCGAAGCGCAGATGTTTCACACCAATCCGGTTTTCAGCAAGCTGTTTCAGTGAGTCAATACCAATACGCACATGATTCTCTGTATAGCTTATATCGACAACTTTATCACTGGTTTGGGTTTTGACCCCATCGGGGATCATTGGCTGATCGGAAACCAACAATAATGCACCGGTAGGGATTTCATTGGCAAACCCCACAACAAAAAGCGTGGCTGTTTCCATATCAATCCCCATAGAACGTGTTTTTCGAAGGGTTTCTTTAAAATCCTTATCCCATTCCCAGACCCTCCGGTTGGTTGTAAAAACCGTACCTGTCCAGTAATCAAAACCATAATCCGAAATTGTTGAAGAAATCGCTTTTTGCAAACTAAAGGCCGGCAGTGCGGGAACTTCGGGCGGCAAATAATCGTTAGAAGTCCCTTCGCCGCGAATGGCCGCAATGGGAAGGATCAAATCGCCCAGCTCGTTTTTCTTTTTCAGGCCGCCGCATTTACCAAGAAAAAGCACTGCTTTAGGATGAATGGCCATCAGCAAATCCATGATCGTTGCAGCATTGGCACTGCCCATTCCAAAATTAATCATGCTGATATTTCCTGAAGTAACAGCAGGCATACTCACTTTTTTATCCTTGACTTGGACGCCTTGCTGCTCGGCAAAAATCTCAAGATACCGTGAAAAATTAGTTAATAATATGTATTGTCCAAATTCTTCCAGTGCCAGTCCGGTATATCGGGGCAGCCAGTTTTCAACAATTTCCTGCTTGCTTATCATATCAATAAATTTCGTGCAAAAATACAAAATTACCTCAGCATGTATAATGCTTCTTAATACGAAAAACCCTTTGATAAACCATCCATTTAAGTAATTTTGCCGCTCCTTAGGGAGGCAGAGTATGAATGAAAGCCACATTAAAACACGTATTTACAATGGCCGGAAAGAAATTTTCGACCCGGTTCGCCGTAAATTTGTGGCACTCACTCCCGAAGAATGGGTTCGGCAGGTTTTCGTTGATTATCTGATACATCAGAAAAGATATCCCGCCGGGCTGATCAGTATTGAAAATGAAGTGAAGGGACATTATAAAAAAAGCCGCACCGACATTCGGGTGTATAATACCCAAAAGGACGTACTGATGGTAATCGAATGCAAAGCGCCGGAAATTAAGCTGAGCGATAAGGTTTTTGAGCAGGCATCGCGATACAATATGCAGCTTAAGGCGCCCTGGCTGGTCATTACCAACGGCAAAGAGTATTTTTGCGCACATATCAACCACAAATCAAACAGCTCGGAATTTATTAATGAAATCCCCCAATACAATGAAATTAATCAGAATGGCTAAAAAAACTATTATTTACCCAATCCTGCTATTACTAATGACCAGCTCGTTATCCACGCTTAAAGCTCAGGATGAAGAGAAAAAAAAATTCGGCATTACATTTAGTGGGTTTATAAAAGGCGACCTGGCTTTTGACACGCGCCAGAATTTAGAGAGCCGTGAAGGCTTTTTCCTGTTTTACCCACTTGCACCGGAATACGACCCAAATGGCGATGACATCAACGCAAGTCCGGGTTTCAACCAATATGCGATGACATCGCGCCTGAGCGGAAAAATAAGCGGCCCCGATTTACTGGGCGCCAAAACCACCGGCTTGCTCGAAGGAGGTTTTACCGGCCCTTCCAATACGACCAACAATACATTTCGTTTGCGCCATGCCTGGGCAAAACTTCAATGGGAACACAGCAGTTTCCTTATCGGGCAGTATTGGTCGCCAATGGATGTAATACGCGTAGCCCCAAAAGTTTTGGCCTTGAACACCGGCGCACCTTTCCGCAGTTTTAGCCGCAACCCGCAAGTACGGATCGAATGGGAATTCATCAAAAACGCACATTTAATCGCCGTAGCTTATAATCAGCGCGATTTTGCCAGTATCGGCCCCAATGGCAGAAGTTTCGAGTATCTGCGCAATGCAGCCATTCCTAATTTGCATTTGCAGTTTCAGTTTACACCGGGCATGCACCGTCTTGGATTTGGTGTGGACTTTAAAAGCCTGAAGCCCCGTTTAAAAACGATTGAAGCTTATAAAACAGATGAAAAAATCAACAGTTTGGCGGCCATTGCCTTTGGCAAATTCACTTTTGAAAAATGGGAAGTAAAAGTTCAGGGCATTTATGGCGAAAACCTGAACGACCACCTCATCATGGGCGGCTATTATGAAGAAATAACGAATCCGGAAACAGCATCGGTTCGCTACACCAATATTGCCCAGGCAAGCGGCTGGATTGATATCCAAACCCGTTTCGAGCATCTGAATCCCGGGATTTTTGCAGGATATGCCCAAATTATTGACAGCCCGTTTCCCGAGGAAAGTACAGTTTATATGCTTGGCCAAAACATCGAAAATTTATGGCGCATAAGTCCAAGGCTAACGTATGCTACCGGCCCATTAAGTTTTTTAATGGAAACAGAAATATGTGCCGCAACTTACCGTTATTATAAAACTGAGGGTATCGAAACATCATATTTGGATGAAAATGTGAGCAATATCCGCATCCATATGGCCGTGATGTATTCATTCTAGCCCCCTGATACAGACATTAGATTATTTATTAGGATACTAAATTATTTTTGAGCCCGAAAAAGAGTTTTTATTTCTTCAAAATATCTTATTTTTGCACTGCATAAAAAACTATTCAGCATGAAAATTGTCATCAAATTAGTCCTTACAGTTATCATTGTAGCCCTTGTTTACATGATTTTCGAAAGCGTAATGACGCCGGTTCGCTTCAATAAGCAAAAAGACCTTCGCTACGCAGAAGTTATTCAACGCCTGAAAGATATCCGTGATGGACAACGGGTATTTAAAATGGCAAACCAAGCTTACGCTTCTGATTTTGACACACTTATAATGTTTCTGGATACTTTCCAGATTCCGGTTGTCAAAATGATTCCAGATCCGGAAGATACAACCTTCACCCGCTCCATTAAAGATACGATTGGTTTTGTTTCGGCTATTGACTCACTTTTCAAGCATCACAAAAATTTCAAAGCTGCTGATTTGGCAATCATACCTTTTGCCCCAAACAAAAAAAGATTTGATATTGATGCAGGCAAGATCAACAAAGGTGGTTATGAAGTAACTGTATTTGAAGTTAAAGCCCTGAACACTGATATTCTTTACGGACTGGACGAACAGTTAGTTATTAACCTCAACGACAAAGCAACTTCTATTGACAAATATCCCGGACTGAAAGTCGGGTCGATGGTGGAAGTTTCTACTGATGGTAACTGGGAATAAAAGCTATGGAGGAAGGACGGCTTCACGAGCTGGTAAATCGTCAGGATGAAAGCCTGAAATCTCCTCAGCATCAAGATTTTGTATTATCCATCCTTTTTGATAAGGATGGATTTTCTTTTTCTGTTTTTGACCATCAACAGAAAAAACACAAAGCCCTGGTTCGCTGCAGCCTGCAATTAAACGGCATGCATAATGCCCGCCAAATTGCAGAATCATTTATGCCCTTTTGGAAACAACACAGTTTATCCAAACTCTATTTCAACAAAATACTCTTTCTGGATGCTTTGTCGGAAAATACATTGATCCCCAAAGCTTTTTATGATGAGCGATATAAAGACATGGCATTTGATGCAGTTTGCACTGTGGAAGAACGAAAAAACATCCGCTCCGATTCTGTTTTGACAGGCGAAATTCACAACCTATATGCCGAAGATCCTGACATCATGCAATTGAACGGAAACCTCTTTGAAGGACGCGCATCATACAGACATCATATTACCAACCTCTGCGACAACATCCAAAAATATCTTCCTGCAAATTCATTTCAAAAAAACATTTTCATAAATGTGCGCAACCGCAGTTTTGATGTGATCATCTTCGATCAGAAAAAACTCATTTTCGCCAATAGTTTCAGCTATCAAAGCAAGGAAGATTTTATTTATTTCATTCTTTTTGTTTTTGAACAGCACCATCTCGATCCTGAAAAAGATAAAGTTTTCCTGAGCGGCGACATTATGCGCAACAGTAATTTGCACAAAATGTTAGAAAAATATGTCCGCTATTCGGATTTTATCAAAAGAAACGACACCATGAAATATGCCTACTTTTTTGACGAAATCCCTGATCATTTGTATTTCTCCCTTCTCAACTCGGCAACATGCGTATAATCAGCGGTTCACACAAATCACGACGGATTCACCCGCCCAAAAGCCTTCCGGTGCGCCCCACAACAGACATTGCAAAAGAAAGCCTGTTCAATATTATTGGCAACCATCTTGATATTGAAGATCTTGATTGTTTGGATTTATTCACCGGAACCGGAAATATCAGTTATGAACTGGCATCACGGCAGGCAGGGAGTATTGACAGCGTTGATATCAATGCCCGCTGCATTAGGTATGTAGAACAAACGGCTAAAGAATTGGGCTTTAAAAACATACGCTCGATCCGCTCCAATGTCTTTGTTTTTCTGAAACGCATCAAAAAAAGTTACGGCCTCATTTTTGCCGACCCCCCTTACGATATGGAACAGTTCGACGAGATACCCCAAATAATCCTGGAGCGAAATATGCTTAACAAAGGAGGCTGGCTTATTGTGGAGCATCCTGAAAAATGGGACGCCACAAAGCTCAAAGGATTCCGTGAGCACCGGAAATACGGAAAGGTGAATTTCAGCATTTTTGAAAATCCAGTAGAATAAAGCCTGCGAACCGGCAAAATTTTAACCTAATACTTTTGCAAACCTTCAGGCACAAACAGCCGTTTTTTCTTTCGGGCAGAGCGTTCTTTCTGAATTTGCCTGAAAATTGGTGCAAGCTCCAGCTCAAGCCCCTCTAAAGGCTGACTGGCCGGATAGCGCAAATACCGACCCTCAGCATCCAGAATTACATTCATAGGAAAAGATTTCACTTGCCAGTCCCTGACGAAAGCAGCATCAGCCCCAACATAAACTATTGTGGCCAAAGAGCCATAATTACGGCATAACCACGCACGCGCATCCGGATCATCATCAAGCGACACAACAAGCAGTTCCATTTCATCGCGGTAGGGCGCAATCATTTTATCAATCAGTTTTATATCGCTCAGGCACTTCTGACACCATAATTTCACGAAACTTACAATCACATATTTATGGCTGAGCGAATCTGCATCAAATATATTACCCTGGCAATCAACACCTTTTAAGGATGGAGCATCCGCGCCTATTCCAAAACGCCGGTGGTTATATATAAAAGATGCCGCCGCTTCGCGATGTTCTTTAAAATCGGATTGAACACTCATTTGCTGCAAAATTTCAATCAAAGCATCTTTTCGAAAACGTGGAAAATTATAAAGATCGTTGAAATTGCACAAAAAAGCGAGTTCCCTGATCTTTTCGTTGCGCAAAAGCGTGTCACGTCCCAGCGTATCCATTAAAGCACGGAAATCACGGCTTTGATTAATTGCCGGTTCCAGCACATATGCATCAAGCGGACCGGAACCCGAAATCAGCCGTTTTTCAAAAAATCCACAGAAAAAATCCATATAGGCGGGATTGTTATACAAAACATCCCGGCCATCAATATATTCCTTAAAAATACGCTGGCGGGAATGCGTGCGGCTATCGTTTGTATATGCTGCCGCATGATAGGGATAGAAGTTCTGCAAAAAATCTTTCCCGTAAGCATTTAAAGTATCAGCAAGCAACATCAATGTATCCAGATAATTGCCCAGCCGTTGCCGGTATATCTCCGGTAAATAGGCATCTATATACTGCGCACAATGAAAAGAAAACCTCCCTGCCGCATCATTAAGCGTATCCACTCCACCCGATTCGCTTAAATTGAACTGCAGAAATTGAGGATCTAAAAAATAATTATGCTGATCGTTATAATCAAAATCTATTATGGTAAGCTCATAATTTTTACCCGGTTCTACAAAGAAAAATGCACGTTGGAAACCACATTCGAGAGCACATTCGCGCACTTGTTTTAAGGGAAAGCGGAAATAAAAACGATCACTTTCATCGGCTTTTTGTTGATCAATTGGTTGCAGGCTATCGGTCAAATAGTTATGCATCAGGAACAAGCTGATTTGCCTGCTTTCAGCGCCTTTGATGGAGCCCTGAACAGTTATATACTGCTGAGCGGCAAGCGTTAGTGAACAGAAAATTGAAATAATCAAAAAGAGTGTTCGCATGCAAATTGAATCAGAGTTGAACGGCCTTCGGTACAAAGGAAGTGGCATCACCACCGTGTTTTACAATATCTCTAACGACAGAAGAACTAATAAACGTATGTTCGGGCAAAGTCAGCATAAAAATTGTTTCCACTTCGCTGTTGAGTTTGCGGTTTGTTTGCCCGATGCTCCGTTCAAATTCAAAATCGGCAGAAGTGCGCAAGCCCCGCAGCAAAAAACCGGCGCCCACCCTTTTGCAATAATCAATGGTAAGTCCCGAATAAGCCTGTACATCAACCTGGGGGTAATCCTTAAAAATTATCCTGATCCATTCTTTTCGCTGTTCGATTGGGAAAAAATTATGTTTGCTGCTATTTTCTCCTATTGCCAGGATAATTTTATCGAAAAGTGGCAGTGCGCGCATAACAACAGACTCATGTCCAATGGTTATCGGATCAAAAGATCCGGGGAAAACAGCTATTCTTTCCATAATTTCAAGCTTTTAATATTTGCAAAAATAGTCATTATGGCGGATCATATAGCCTTGTGATTTCTAATGACCAGGAAAATTGCACAAAAATTTAAAACTATTCTAAAATACACTTTAGAATAATGACTACAGGCATTCTTCGTTTATAAGAACTGGTTTCGTTCCTGTTGTGCAATAAAGCGGTGATAAGAAAAATGAATTATTGCTATATTTGCGCGATGAAAAATTTTTCGAACAGGGAGAAACAATTAATTTAAAAAAGCACCAAAATGCCTACACAAAAGTCTGATTCAGGATTAGTTATAGCAAAATACCTCTTACAGATCAAAGCCATTAAGCTTGAGCTGAAAAAACCCTTTACCTGGGCATCGGGGTGGCAATCGCCTATATATTGCGATAACCGCAAAACATTGTCTTACCCAAAAATCCGCACTTATATTCGGCAGGAATTTGTACGCCGGATCAATGAAGAATTTGGTAATATTGATGTCATTGCCGGCGTTGCCACGGGAGGAATTGCACAAGGAGCGCTGGTAGCTCAGGAGCTCGGACTCCCTTTTGTTTATGTGCGGGCCAGTGAGAAAAAGCATGGTTTGGGCAACCAAATTGAAGGAGTAATTGAGCAAGGCCAGAGTGTTGTACTCATTGAAGACCTGATCAGTACCGGAGGCAGCAGCCTGAGAGCTGTTGAAGCATTGCGGGATGCAGGATGCAATGTAAAAGGGCTGGTTGCCATTTTTACTTATGGCTTTAAAATTGCAGAACAGCGCTTCAAAGAAGCCAAATGCCCCTGTTTTACCCTTTCCGACTATGACACCATGATCCGTCAGGCAGTTGAAGATAATTATGTAACCCCCGCCGATATCGAACGGCTCATTAACTGGAGGGAAAAACCGGAAAGCTGGGGAAAATAAATCTCAATGAAACTCGATAGCAATAAAAAAATCATAGCAGGTTCGGCAGCGTATATTTCTGCATTCGTGGCCGAACCCGATAATTTCGGCAAACTCCTTCCGCCTCAAATCAAAGGCTGGAAATCGGAGGGTGAAAATTGTTCGTTCACCATTGAAGGTGTTACGGATATGCACCTCTTTATGAGCGAACATCAAACAGCCAAAAAAGTGAGCTATAGTTCTTTGCCGCATAATAAAATCCCGCTCCGAATTGATTTAATCCTCGATTCTGTTTCAGAAAAAGAAACCGAAGCTTTTATTGCATTGGATGCGCAGCTCAACAGCATGATTGCCATGATGGCCAAAAGGCCGCTTACAAATTTTATTAATCTTCTGATTGAAGACCTTCAAAAGATTTTTCAGGAAAAATAAGATAGGAAATCTCTTTCATTGCTGCAGTAATATGGTTTCCGCTTTCTGTTTGAAGCTTTAATTGCCCGTATTGGTCGATCCCTATTATACGGGCATTAATTTTTTCAGCCTGAAACAAAAAAGGCCAAAACCCGTCCCGACGATACAAGCTTTGCAGATATTCCGATTTCTGCCCTTCAGCATCAGCTCTTTGCTCCAATAATCGCTTTGAAATATACATTGTGATACCCGATAAGACATCATCCGGATTAAATTCCATGCCGGATAACATTTTCATCGACACGGGATTGGGCAGATTATCAGGGAAAACATCCTGGTTTACGTTCAGTCCAATACCGGCAATTGTTTGGTTAATTGAGCTGCCAATCAACTGGTGTTCGATAAGCATGCCGCAGATTTTAAAATCTCCTGCATAAATATCATTGGGCCACTTGATAAAAAGATCATCCTGATTCGGAAGAAAACTTTTGAGTACATCCAGCACCCCCAAAGCAATTGCGGTGCTGATTTCAAACTGCCGCGAAGCATCATCAAGGAGCGGATTAAATGCCAGGCTCATTAAAATATTCTTTCCTGCTTCGCTGTGCCATGTGTTTTTATCCATTCCACGCCCTTTTGTTTGCTCAAGAGCCGTTAAAACAATATCGTCCTTTCCAAACCCCTCCAGGCTGCGAACACACTCATTGGTAGAGCTCAGTATGTTTTTGTGATAGTGATGCCAGCAAAAGCCGGGAAAAGAAAACGTCATAAAATATCGTATCTGTAAATATGGCAGTAATGTTGATCCCCTAAAATTACTTATTTTTGCAAAAGTCCTATAATTTTGACGAAAAACATATAATTTTTTGTTCACTGAAAAAAAATCTATGAAAAAAAACAATGCGGAAACTGTTAAATTAAGAGCTGAAGCCATTTGCAAAGCCATCTCCGAAAAGCAGGGGATAAATATTAATATACTAAATTTCAGTAATATAGAAAATTCTGTTGCTGCTAATTTTATTATTTGTCATGGCGATTCCAGCGTACAGGTCCGTAGCATAGCCGATTTTGTGGATGAATCCGTTAAAAAACAATTTAAGGAAGACCCCTGGTTTGTGGAAGGCTACAACAATGCGGAATGGATTTTGTTAGACTATGCAGATATCGTAGTACATATATTCAAGAAGGATAAACGAGATTTTTATAAACTGGAAGATCTTTGGGCTGATGCCGAAATTCAGCAATACTCAGAATGAATGAATTAAACAGCTAACAATGGCAAGCGAAGAAAAAAAAGACAATAAGACACAAAATAATAGTGGGGGCAATAATCCCATAAACCCCTTCAAAGGAAATTCAGGAGGCAATAAAGGCAAGTTCAATTTTTATTGGATTTATGCAATATTGGCAGCTATTTTCATCATGTTCCAGTTTTTTAGTTGGGACAACAATGTTAAAACGGCCGATTGGCAGGAAATAAAACAAATGCTGTCCAATGGCGAAATCAGCAAAATTGTGCTGGTCAACAAGGAAAACGCAGAAATTTTCCTAAAAGCCGACGAAAACAACAATAACGAGGGCTTCATGGCGGATACCCGAAAACCGGCATATACCTATACCATTGGATCGGTAGAAACTTTCGAGAAAGATGTTTCCCAGGCACAAAGCAATATACCCGAAGCCGATCGCATTTATGTAAAACATGAAAACCGCAGGAACTGGGGTGGTGAAATCATCAGTTATATCCTTCCCATCCTTATTTTGGTAGGCGTTTGGTTTTTTATAATGCGTATGATGAGCCGTGGAGGCCCCGGTGGTGGTCAGATTTTCAATATTGGCAAATCAAAAGCTCAGCTTTTTGATAAAGACACCAAAGTGTCGATCAACTTTAATGATGTAGCCGGTTTGGAAGAAGCCAAAATTGAAGTAATGGAAATTGTGGATTTCCTGAAAAACCCAAAGAAATACACCGACCTTGGCGGTAAAATACCTAAAGGTGCATTATTGGTAGGCCCTCCCGGAACCGGTAAAACCTTATTGGCAAAAGCCGTTGCCGGTGAAGCTCAAGTCCCCTTCTTCTCCCTCTCCGGATCAGATTTTGTTGAGATGTTTGTAGGTGTGGGTGCATCACGCGTGCGCGACCTTTTCAAGCAGGCCAAGGAAAAAGCCCCCTGTATTGTTTTTATCGATGAAATTGATGCCATTGGGCGTGCCCGTGGTAAAAACCCGATGACCGGAGCCAATGATGAACGCGAAAACACCTTAAACCAGCTTCTTACAGAGATGGACGGCTTCTCGATGAATACAGGCGTAATCATTCTGGCCGCGACCAACCGCGCTGACATACTCGACCGCGCTTTACTCCGGGCCGGGCGCTTCGACCGTCAAATTCATGTTGAACTTCCTGATCTGGACGAAAGGCGCGCTATTTTTGATGTGCATATCAAACCTTTGCGCATTGATAAAGAAACGGTCAATGTTGATTTCCTGGCCAAACAAACCCCGGGCTTCTCCGGTGCAGATATTGCCAACGTTTGCAACGAATCAGCTTTGATTGGAGCCCGTAAAAACAAAAAACAAATTGATAAACAAGATTTTATTGATGCCATCGACCGTATCATCGGTGGGCTGGAAAAGAAGAACAAAATTATCACCAGCCACGAAAAGAAGGTCATTGCGTATCATGAAGCAGGCCACGCTGCCGTAAGCTGGCTGCTCGAATATGCCCATCCACTGGTAAAAGTTACTATTATCCCGCGTGGCAAAAGCCTTGGAGCTGCATGGTATCTGCCCGAAGAACGCCAGATTACCACCAAGGATCAAATGCTGGATGAAATGACCGCAGCACTTGGTGGTCGTGCCAGTGAGCAGGTGCATTTTGGGGAAATCTCTACCGGAGCGCTCAATGACCTTGAAAAAGTTACCAAGCAGGCATATAATATGGTGGTCTATTTTGGCCTCAACGACAAAATCGGGAACATTTCCTACTACGATTCGAGCGGTCAGCAAGAGTACTCATTCCATAAACCTTACAGCGAAAACACTGCCGAGCTCATCGATGAAGAAATCAGCAAATTGATCGAAGGAGCTTATGCCCGTGCCATTAAAATTATTGATAAAAATAAAGATAAAGTAAGCCAACTGGCCGAAAGACTGCTTGAGCATGAGGTTATTTTCCGTGAAGATGTTGAAGAAATATTCGGAAAAAGAAACTTTGAACGCGAAGAACGCGACCGTGAAGAAAAAGAACAAATTCTCAAACTCCGCGAGGAACATCGCAAAAAACTGATGGAAGAAAGTGAAAGGCTTGCCAAAGCGGAAGAAGAGAAAAACAACGGAATTCCTAAAGCTAAAAATGGAGTTCCTGAAGATGCTAAAGACGATACAGTAAAAGAGACTAAAAACAGCTAAGCATGGACGAGAGTACGTCACGGGAAAAGGTGCTTAAAAAAATCAGGGCAGCTCTTTTGGACAAAGATGAAAGCTTGAGTTTTGACATGGATACCGACAGCCCGGTATTAAAAAGTTTTGATGATGATCCGGAAATGATTTTTGCTGATGAATTTACGCGGATCAATGGCCAGTTTCTTTACTGCATGAACGAACAGGAACTGCGGAACAACATTATTTCCTTAGTCAAAACAAAAAAAATGGATGGAATATTCACGAATGAACCTTCTGTTCGTGAAATTTTTAATGAATCGGGGATTCCTTGCATGTTAAAGCCATCTGACATAAGAAACCTCAACACATCCATCACACATTGCGAATACCTGATTGCTCGTTTTGGTGCTATCATGGTCAGTTCTGCACAAATTGGAGGCCGCCGCGCTTTCTCTTATCCTGAAAACCATATTGTTATTGCATATCGTAATCAACTGGCAAACGAACTGGAAGATGCCCTGGAAGCCTTACGGAAAAAATACAACTCAGGTTTACCTTCACAGATTAGTTTGATATCCGGGCCAAGCCGCACGGCAGACATCGAAAAAACGCTTGTACTGGGAGCGCATGGCCCCAAAAATTTATATGTTTTATTTGTGGATGAAGCATAATTTTTGTATCTTATCGAAAAATTAATAGCTATGGAAGAAGAATTTGTAAAGGTGTATTCAGCAGGTAAATTATATGATGCTGAACTCGTTAAAGGACTGCTTCTGGAAAATGACCTTGAAGCTACTCTGATTAATAAAAGGAATGCCGAACTGCTCATTGGTGAAATCGAAATTTATGTCCCAGCGGCGCAAGCCGATAAAGCCAGGAAAATCATAGAAGAACGTGATTAATAATTTCCTTCAAAGGAGCTTTACAGGTATTATTTTCGTCGGTGTAATTGTATTGTCAATTATTTGGCAACCAATAGCTTTTGTATTGTTATTTACTCCGGTTACCTGGCTTACTGTTCATGAATTGGCAAGACTAATCAATTCAGGCAATGCACATCTTCAATTGCGGGCACAACTTATTGCTTCTGCAGCAAGTTTGTTGTTCCTGTCCCTTTCCCTTCTCTTACTGTATTACGATATCCCCTCGGCAATCTTTGGCATTGTACTCTTTAGTTTTTTATCGTTGATGATCAGTGAACTTTATTCCCGAAAAAGGAATTTCATCCTGAATTTCTCTGTCGAATTTTTCAGTATCGCCTATATCGCCCTGCCTTTTACCCTTTTAAGTTATTTAGGAGGAGGCAGTTTCAGAAATTCCGGAACAGAAATCCTGCTCGGTTTTTTCATTATCCTATGGACATATGACTCCATGGCCTATACAAGCGGCATTTTGTTAGGCAGGCACAAAATATTCCCTGCAATTTCGCCAAAAAAAAGCTGGGAAGGATTTATTGGCGGGCTGGCTTTTGCCGCAGTTGCTGCATATCTTT
This sequence comes from Bacteroidales bacterium, assembly GCA_963662905.2. Taxonomy (GTDB): domain Bacteria; phylum Bacteroidota; class Bacteroidia; order Bacteroidales; family WRLA01. The sequence continues at coordinate 922,553 of CAXXFD010000002.1, forward strand.
TATCCCTGTTTTATCCCGTGATGTCGGTTACTGAATGGATTATTTTTGCGCTGATCACCGGAATTTTCGGTACTTTTGGCGATCTGAGCGAATCATGGATAAAACGCCAACTGAATGTAAAAGACAGCGGCAGTATCCTGCCCGGGCACGGTGGACTGCTCGACCGCTTTGATGCGGTTTTGCTTGCCGCTCCTGCAATTTTCGCCTATTTACTGATCCTCAACGATTTAACGAAATGACAATCCATAAAGAAGGATACAGGACCATCAGTCTGATTTTTGTCCTTAGTGTTTTTATCATACTGGCACTGAATTATTTCCTGCCACAACAAAGCGTGATCCATTATCTGCTTTATATTGCTTTAGGTGTTTTTAACGGATTTATCATTCGTTTTTTCCGCTTCCCAAATAAAAACAGAACACAGGATGAAAATGCCATTATTTGCGGTGCCGACGGAAAAGTTGTGGCCATCGAAGAGGTGGAAGAAAACGAATTCATCAAAGGCCCCTGCATCCAGATATCGGTTTTCATGAGCCCGAACAATGTGCACATCAACTGGTATCCGGTTTATGGCGATATTGCGTATTACAAATACCATCCCGGCAAATTCCTTGTTGCCTGGCATCCCAAATCATCAACCTTAAACGAACGCACATCTGTTGGAATCCGCACTAAAACTAACAAGCTCATCCTGGTTCGCCAGATTGCCGGAGCCGTTGCCCGTCGCATTGTTTGTTATGCCAATGAAGGCAATAAAGCGGAGCAGGGACAACAATTAGGCTTTATTAAATTTGGTTCGCGCGTAGATCATTTTATTCCTTTGGATGCCAAAATCAAAGTCAAACTCAACGAAGCTGTTTGGGGTGGGCAAACTGTGCTTGCTGCATTTTAACATATCCGCTCGGAGCAAACACTTTTCCAATAATTTAACTAGTTCCTGTCTATATTCGGGTTTCTGGTTCAGAATGTTCGAGGTCGAGGCATTTTTTTTGCTGGAAACGAGGAGTTTACTAGCGTAAATGACTGTTTCCAGCAAAAGAAATAACGCTGAGATCGGACATTATGGACAGAAACCAATTGTATATGGGGCAACTTTTGTCCCTAAGTTACATTATACTATTGTGTGTTCTACTTGCATTTCAATATGCAATATGCTAATTTTACCGCATTAACTATTAACTATTTATGAAAAAACCAGGAATTTTTACCCTACTTGGCCTGCTGGCCATTTTCTTTTCTGTGCAAACCACAGAGGCACAAGAGAATAAAGACTATGCAAACTATCCATACTGGATTGAAATGATGCAGGATCAGGATGTTAATTTTTATGAAGTTCAGGCAGCTTTTGAAGCCTATTGGAAAGACCGTCCGATTACAAAAGGTTGTGGCTGGAAACCTTTCAAGCGCTGGGAATACCGTATGCAACAAGGCCGCATCAATCCAGACGGAACGCGCAAAAGCCCTATCCGGGTTTTAAATAGCTATAAAGAATTTACTACAAACACACGTGCTGAGCGTGCCGGTGCATGGGAATGCCTCGGGCCATACAACCTCCCCGGAAACGGACGCAGTTATCAGGGACTTGGCCGTATCAATGCGATTGCCTTTCATCCCTCAGATGCCGATGTTATTTATATCGGAGCTCCTGCCGGAGGCATCTGGATGACCGATCAGGGTGGCAACAACTGGGAAAACCTCGCCGACGACCTGCCAACACTGGGCGTTTCTGCCATTATTGTTGACCGTACAAATCCGGAAATAATTTATATTGGTACCGGCGACCGTGACGCTGGAGATGCAGAAGGAATGGGCGTTTTTAAAACTACCGATGGCGGCGAAAACTGGGTGCGTCAGGAAAGCATGCCGGAAGTAACTGTTGGCGAAATGGTGCAGCATTCTTCCGATCCAAATAAAATCTTTGCAGCCACTTCAGGCGGGATTTATGCCACTGAAGATGGCGGCAACACCTGGGCTGAGCAGGAAAACGGAAATTTCAAACAAATCGTAGCCTGCCCTAATGATCCGGCGATCATGTATGCCACTTCATCAGGGAATTTTTACCGCACAGCAGATGAAGGAGCAAACTGGGAATACATCAGCAATGGAATTACACCGGGTTCGCGCGGTGTTATTGCTGTTTCGGCTGCCGATCCCGCTGTGGTATATTTTATGCAGTCCAACTCATCGAATGGTTTCAAAGCTATCTACCGTTCAAGCGATTATGGCCAAAGCTTTGTAATGCAGGCCGATTCGCCTAACATCCTCGAATGGAGCTGCTCCGGGAACAGTGGCGGTGGCCAAGGCTGGTATGACCTGAGCCTTGAAGCCGATCCGGAAGATGCCATGCGCGTTTATGCCGGCGGCGTAAATGTCTGGATGTCAACTGATGGCGGACAAAGCTGGGATATCAAAGCGCATTGGTCGGGCGGCTGCAACGAACCTACCGTACATGCCGACCAGCACATTTTCCACTTTTCGCCTGTTGACGGCAAACTCTATATCGGAAATGACGGCGGAATTTACAGCACAACTTCTGATGCCGAATCTTTCGACCTGCTCACAAACGGCCTTGCCATTAGCCAGGTATATAAAATCGGCCAAAGCGAAACCAATAAAGATATGATTATCAACGGATACCAGGACAATGGCACATCAACTTATACAGGAACGCCATTCTGGAAAGCGGTTATTGGTGGCGATGGAATGGAATGTCTGGTAGATTATTCCAATGACAGCTGGAGCTATGGAACTGTTTATTACGGAAGCATTTACAGGCTTTATAACAATAACTACAATGCAAATATCGCCGGAGAGGGCGTTGGAGGCATAACAGAATCAGGCGCATGGGTAACTCCCTATTGCCTGCACGAAGGCGACCCGAAAATCATGTTTGGCGGATATAAAAACATCTGGCGCACAAATAATTGCCAGGCCAACAATGTCAGCTGGCAAAAAATAAGCAATTTCGGTGGGGATAACGCCAAAATTGTAGAACACAGCCCGGCAGATTATGACCTCTTCTTTGCCGTAAAAGGCAATGGGCTTACCTATCGTTGTGAAAATGTGAACGCAGCCAGCCCGGAATGGGAAGATATTACGGATAAACTTCCAAACGGAAGCACCCCGGGAGATATTGAATGCCATCCTTTTGATGCCAATATCGTATATTTATCCCAGGGTGGCAGGATTTTCAAATCAGAAGACCGTGGAAATAACTGGGAAAATATTTCTGCTAACCTGCCCAATATCTATTATAGTTCCATCGCGTTTTACGAAAACAGCATCGACGGAATTTATGTAAGCTCTAATATGGGCGTTTTCTATCGCGACGCTTTCCTTGATGAATGGGTTTACTTCAATGAAGGACTGCCGGTTGATGCATCGGTAAATGAAGTGGAAATATATCTTGAGGAAGAAAATCCTGAAAATGACGTAATCCGTGCCGGTACTTATGGCAGGGGCACATGGACATCACCAACTTATAAGTACCAGCCTGTTGCCGATTTCGTTGCATTGGGCGAAACAACCATCCCCGGTGGCGGCGAAGTAGCATTCAAAGATATGTCTGCCGGCGTCCCGACCAACCGTGTATGGGAATTTGAAGGCGGCCAACCCGCTACATCAAACGAGCGCAATCCTGTGGTAACCTACACATCAGAAGGCACTTTTAAAGTAACACTTACTGTAAGCAATGATGAAGGCACAGACTCAAAAACAGTTGAATCCATGATTATTGTTAGCGGAAGCATACTTCCGGCAGCAGGTTTTTATACAGAAAACCGATTTGAATGTTCCGGTAAAGCCATTCATTTTTACGACACATCGCTTTACGCGCCTATTTCATGGAATTGGGAATTTAGTCCGAATACAGTAAATTTTGTAGAAGGAACATCGGCAACCAGCCAAAACCCAATTGTTGAATTTGACGGAACCGGCGCCTATGGTGTGAAACTGACCGTTGCCAATGTAAACGGCAGTGCCGAAGCAAGCATCAATGATTATATCCATTTGGGCGGCGCCGCTGCTCCTTTCCTGGAAGATTTTGAAAATATGCAGGACAAAGCCTACAGCTGGACAATTGATAATCCTGATGGTGAAATTACATGGGCTTTGGATGAGCTCTCCGACGGCAACCATACGATGTTCATGAATTTCTATGATTATAAAAAATTACATGCCCGTGATTATCTGATTTCGCCACCAATTGATTTAAGCAATTTGGATCTGGCTCTTCTGAAACTGGATTACGCCTATACCGACCGCCTCTCATTACATGATTCACTGATCATTTCTGTATCAGGCGACTGTGGTGAAAGCTGGACACGCGTTTATGCCAATGCTGATGACGGAAACGGAAGTTTCATCACCGCAGAACAGGATATGGAAAGTTTTATTCCCCAAACGGAAGAAGACTGGTGCGGTAGCGGCTATGGCGCTGATTGCATCAATTTGGACATATCTGCTTTTGCCGGCCAGCCCAACATCCGTTTGCGTTTCGAGTCTTATAATTTCTATGGGAATAATATGTACCTCGATAATATCGAAATCACCAACGATATCACAGCAATTTTTGAAGAGCAAAACAATAGCGGTGATATTCAGCTTTATCCAAACCCGGCACAGGGATTTGTTGAGCTTAGCGGCCAGCTTCCGGAGGGCAATGTACTAATCAGCCTTGTGGATGTAACAGGAAAAACAATGCTCGAAACATCCCGGACACTGACCAAAGGCACGAAAGAACGTCTTGAGCTTGATAATATCCCGACAGGTATTTATCTGCTGCGCATAGAATCCGTCAATGGGACAAGCAACCGCAGCCTTATTGTTAAATAGAAAATCAAACCCTAATCAACCCAAAAAATGAAATACTTTCTTAATTTCTCAATACTGATCCTGATGCTGGCCTTTGGAACCGGCATCAGGGCTCAGTTTGTCAGTCCTGAACGGGCACAGAAAGTTGCCCAAAACCTATTTGCAGAACGAGCCCTCGCTGCAGGAATCGACCTCAGAAATGATGTTAGCTTCCAGGCAGTTGACCAGATTGAAAAAGACGGCCAGGCTGCGATTTACATTTTTAACGAATCCAATGGAAATGGCTTTGTACTGATGAGTGCCGACGAACGTGCCTATCCAGTATTGGGATATTCGTTTGAAGGCAGTTTTTCGAAACATCAGCTACATCCGTCTATTGAAGAATGGATGAACAGCTACAGCGCGCAAATCGCTAAAATCCGCTCTGAGAATTATCCTGTTGGTGATAAAACCCGCACGGCATGGAAACGATATGAAAATGAATCACGCGCAGCCGTTCGTTCTATAGAACATCTGGTTACTTCCATCTGGGGGCAGGATTGCTTCTACAATGAAATGTGCCCTGTGGACAATATCGGCGCATGCGGTCATGCACGCGTTGGTTGCGTGGCCACAGCAATGGCGCAAATCCTGCGGTATCACAAATGGCCTCAGCAAGGAGAAGGCAGCCACAGTTACACTTCTTCTTATGGGGTATTGTCCGTAAATTTTATGGCAGCAACATATGATTACGATCAAATGCCTGATTACCTCACAGACTACAATTTTGAAGTTGCTGAAATAGGTTACCATTGTGGAGTAAGTGTGGACATGGGTTATGGTCCTGGCGGTTCAGGAGCTTACAGTCAGGATGTTGCAGACGCGTTGATCAACCATTTCCGTTGCGATGCAGCAACGACACAGTACCATAGCAAATCAGCCTATACCAATGAAGAGTGGGAGAACATGGTTCGTAATGACCTGGATAACGGCCTACCGATTTATTATAGCGGCAGCGGCTCAGGGGGCCATGCATTTGTACTCGACGGATACCAGGAAACCAGTCATTTTCATTTCAACTGGGGATGGGGCGGATTGTATAACGGATTTTATTACCTGAACAACCTCAATCCGGGCACGCACAACTATTCCTCCAGCCAGGCAGCCGTTTTTGGCATCCAGTCGGAACAAGCTCCTGTTGTTGATTTTGAAGCTTCGACAAATATTGTTCTGACCGGAGAAGGCATCAATTTTGAAGATCACTCAACAAGCAACCCCAACCAATGGCAATGGACTTTTGAAGGCGGCACACCGGCATCTTCCAGCCAGCAAAATCCACAAAACATCAAATATTACACAGCCGGAACCTATTCTGTAACGCTAAAGGCATATAATGTAAACGGCAATGCAACAGAAGTGAAACAGGGTTTTATAACAGTGAGTGATGACGCCTTGCCCCTGGCTGATTTTGCTGCAGAAGACACCATTGTCTATGTAGAATATTCCAGCCTCAAATTCCGAAACTTCAGTCAAAACGGAGCCGACAGTTATAAATGGATTTTTGAACCTGCTTCCATCAGCTATACCAATGGCACTTCTTCAACATCCGAAGAACCACGTGTGCGCTTCAATGAAGCAGGTCAATACAACGTTAGCCTGATTGCGTACAACCAAAATGGTTCCGACACAATGCTTCGCCAGCAATACATCTATGCAGGCGGTTACCCGATACCATTTTACGAAAATTTTGAACTGGCCTTTGCCTTTACCGAAAAATGGGAAATTGAAAACAATGACGGAACAATAGGCTGGGATGGATATTACAAAATTTCAGGAAATGGCAACAGCCGGCGTGCAGCATGGATGAATTGCTACGACTACGCTGCTGTTGGGCAACGCGACCAACTGATTAGTCCTGCATTGAACACAGTAGGTCACAACCAGCTGTTCCTGGACTTCGTTCATGCTTATGCTGCTTACAATGATACGCGCCGTGATTCATTGATTGTGAAAGTATCGACTAATGCCGGATCGACATGGAAACGGGTAGCCGCTTACGGTGAAGACGGAAACGGAAGCTTTGCCACAACTCCGGCCACTACCTACCTTTTTGAACCCGATGCTGCAGACCAGTTTTGCGGTGTAGGTTATGGAAGCGAATGCTATACCATCGACCTCACAGAATATGCCGGCAACCCCAATCTGAAAATCATGTTTGAATCATGGAATGGCCATGGAAACAGTATTTATGTTGATGATGTACTTGTGCACGATCCGGGTGTTTATGCCGGTTTTAGCTCGGATGTAACCGAATTCTGCGAAAACGGTGATGTGAATTTCTTTGAGAATGCACGTGGTGAGCCTACATCCTGGAAATGGAACTTTGAAGGGGGTACGCCTGCAACATCTACGGAACAAAATCCAGCCGGAATTCACTACGACAGTCCCGGATATTACGAAGTTGAGCTTATTGTGAGCAATGGCATATATTCAGATACGCTCACCGTGGATAAATACATTGGCGTGCTCACAACACCCGGACAGGCTCCTGTGCCCAACGCCCCTGATGAATTATGCCAGGATGGCGCCAGCAGTTTCATTTCGGTTGCTGCCGTGGAATATGCACAAAGCTACAACTGGGAAATCCTGCCAAATGAGGCCGGAATTATTTCAGGTAACGGAACTTTTGCCAGCATCAACTGGGCCGAAGATTTTTATGGCACTGCTGAACTCCGTGTCCAGGCTGCCAACATATGTGGTGAAGGCACATTTTCTGACCCGAAAGTGATTACAATACATGAAACACCTGTCGCCTTTGCTGGTGATGACCAGGAAATTTCTTCCGGCGAAAGCGCCATACTGGAAGGCTCGGCAAGTGGAGCAGGCGGATTCTATACATACCATTGGGAGCCAGCCGATATGTTGGTAAACCCGGATATTCAAAACCCGGAAACAGTAGCACTCAGCAACAGCCAGTGGTTCTGGCTTCAGGCTGCTGATAGCGAAACATCATGCGAAAGCAAAGCTGATTCTGTTTTTATTATGATTCAGGGTGATGTGCTTGCAGTAACAGCAAGTGCTGATCCGGCGGCAATCTGTGCCGGTGAAAACAGCCAGCTAAATGCTGCGGCAACAGGTGGCGGCGGAAGTTATGAATACGTTTGGACATCCAATCCCCTGGGTTTTGAAAGCACAGAAGCCAATCCCATGGTAAATCCGGATAATTCAGCATGGTACATTGTTGAAGTCCGTGATGGAAGCAATACAGCCAAAGACAGCGTTTTCATCGAAGTTTATGCGCTTCCTATTGTAAATCTCGGCCCCGATTCCACAATCTGCGACAACCAAAGTATAACCCTGGATGCCGGTGAAGCTGCATCTTACGCCTGGTCGAATGGTGAAACAGGCCGTTATCTGGAAGTAGATAAAAATACTTTTGGCCTGGGAAGCCATGAAATCTGGGTAGATGTGACCAATGAAAACAATTGCGCTAAACGCGATGATGTGACCATTGAACTCATTGTCTGCACAGGAATAGAAGAATCATTTGCAGGTAAATTGAAGCTCTATCCCAACCCGGCGCAGGACATCCTGAATATTGATGGTGGCGGAATAAAAATCATCAAAATGGAAATCTACGCAGCGGATGGCCGAATCATAAAAAGTGTTCAGGACTGGAATGCTTCCACTGCTTCGCTCTCACTTCAGGGGCTGCACGATGGATTGTATTTCATTCGCATCTATCATGAAGATGGTCTCCTAAATGATAGTTTCGTTATAAAACATTAATAACCAATAGATTTACTGAAAACCGGGAAGCTCTTCTTTCCGGTTTTTTTATGTCGATGAATGTAACTCCATTCATCCGTATCAAACTGCTTGTTAAAAAATGATATACATTTAATATTGAAAACTTTGCGGGTTAACGGCTGGTCAAATCAGGGAAATTGAAAAATAACACTACCTTTATCTCATCAATGAAAGAGGATGAAATCATAGAAAAAACATTTGGAATCCCGGCAAACCGACTGACCATAAAAAATATTCAGAATTGGTTTCTGGAGCCACGCTTTGAAAACCAACATCTGGAATTTAAAAGCGGGGAAGTGCGCATGAACGATCTTGCCCGCGAATGCTGCGCCATGCTCAATACTGCCGGAGGCCTGATTATCGTAGGCAGTCCGCGCGAACAGTACAAAATGCACAAAGGCAAACGTGGCGCAACGTTTTGTATGGGCGATTTACATCCTTCCGCCTTTAAAAATGAAACATGGTTGCATGAACAGATCTGCAAAGCGATAACACCTACACCAAGTACTGAGGATTTGAAAATTTTCCATTTAAAAGCGGAACGGGGCAAATCGGTTTTTCTGCTTGCTATTGAAACAACATCGCGAAAGCCCTGCCAGCTCGAAGACGGACGCTTTTACTACAGGCAAAACACCAGCGTACGGCCTATGCCCTACCCGATGGTGCGCGATTTTTTCACCGAAAAAAAGCAGCCCCTTTACAAAAGCAGCATTGCCTTTCATGATGACGCCGACAGTCCGGCCAATATCCTGAGGTTGGCAATAAAAGTTAAGAACTTCTCACTTATTGCACCCGAAGCCAGCAAAATTGAATTGGGATTTGCCCATATTGAGGAAGTGTTAAAAAATGAACTCATTTATGAAAAGGCAAAAGATAAAATCACAATTTTTGGCTGTAAGGACGAAAGTCCGCTTTTCGATGAACGGGAGAAGGAATTTAGTATCAGCCTGAGGCATTTTTTCAAGCCTTTCTATTTTGAAATATCGGTTTGGAGCACAGGATCAAGCCTTCATATGCAGCGGTTTATTTATGATCCGGTAAACCGTAAGCTCATCAAACACAGCACAAACGGCCAACACAATGAAATCAGGAAAATGGAAATGATGGAGGAATTGGATGGGATTTTGAGGATGTTGTAGGGTTAGTTTTAATGGGTAATGGGTAATTATTAATGGGTAATGGGTAATGGTTTGTCCGATGTCCAAATAGGTTGACCGTTTTTCACTTTTTATTTCTCTTCAAAAACTTTCCACGCTTCACCGGGTTTTGCTACCCAGGAGCCCAATCCGTAGTATCCGCCCGTATAGGTCAGGGGATCGAGGGCTTTTACATCTATTTTACCATCGGCGGTAATCAGCTGTGCGGCTACTTTTGTATTGATCACTTCACCGATAAACTGACGGTGTGAGCCCAAATCAATCATCTCGGTAATCCGGCATTCAATACTGATTGGAAATTCAGCGATATAAGGCGCATAAACCGAATCGGCCTGCAGAGCAGTTAATCCAAGGCGCTCAAATTTATTCATATCATGCCCTGAAAACCTTCCAACGAAATCAACCACAGCAACATCGCGTGTTGAAGGCACATTAACAGTAAAAGCCTGATTTAATGTAAGGTTATGATATGACAAAGTTGCCGGTCGCATAGAAACAGCAATTTTTGGCGGATAGGAATTACAAACCCCTGCCCAGGCCGCAGTCATAATATTGGGCACGCTATCGGCATTATAAGAGCCAATAACCACTGCAGGTTTCGGATAAATCAAAAGACGGTTTCCGTAATCTACTTTCTTTGTATTGGCATCATCCGACAAACTATCCACCTTTTCAAATTGGGGCGATGTATTATCTTCAGGTTTTTGTATTTGATTTTGATACAAGAGCACCAGTACGATCAATGCCAATACAATGTTTAATACTTTATTTATCGATATTTTCATGTTTATTTTTTGTTTTAATTGGTTCAAGTTTTTTCAAGAAACATCCGGTTGGACATAGGGCGCACCAGGGGCGGTTCATAAATATGGAAAGAACGATTATCACAAAACCAAAAAGTGCCATGCCCCAGCCAATCACGCGGAAACTAAAAAACATAAAGGGCTCCAGTTTTGCCAGGTCCGGTGTAAAACCCAGCAGAATTGCCGACCACAGCAGTGTCAATGATATTTCCGAAAGACTGATCCCTTTCAGTTTAAAACGCGCGGGTTGAAATTTCTTGCGTGGATTGAGTTTGGCAACAAGTTCCTGCAAGGCACCCATCGGGCACAGATAATTACAGAAATACTGCTTTTTGCCCAAAAAAGGAAGCAATATCGCCAGAAACAAAAGCAGCAATTGCAAACCATTTGCTTTCCAACGAAAGCCTGATATCAGGATGTTATGCAAAAAAGAAGTGGAAAGCATTTTATGAAGCATCACGCCCATCACAAGGGTTATCAGCAAAAGATAAAGCGCTCGTAAGCCCTTTAACTTTCTGGCGAAAACCATAATCAAAGATGCGATGAGCATCATTGCAAAAAGAACTGGATTTAAAATAGTGGCAACCATATTTTTGCTCTGCCCCTGCCTGAGGCTTCCAAATTGCCCGGCCACATTTTGCATATTATTGATGATGGCTGAACTCGTTTCCGTAGCCCCGGTTACTGCATCGCAGTCAATATTTCCAACCAGCGCCAGTTTCTGCCCATCCCAGGTATTCAATAATTTTCGCTGCAAAATATGATCCAGAAATTCTTCCGATTCATTGTTTTCCAATAAACGGATATAGCGGACACGTTTCTGATCATCAGAAAGAAAAATGATCACAGGCACCGGACCACCATAGCCGGATGTTCGGCTGAATTCATGGGACAGAATAAAACTTACGAGCGGCTCGCCCCTCTTTGAAAAAGCCGTATAAATTCCGTTGGCAGCCCTGTTCAGCTTTGTTGTCTTTGGAAAATCCTTTTGTATATCCTCCAACGACCATGAAACCTGATCACTTTCATCGTTTAGGAACAGCAGATTGCCTCCTTTAATGGCAATAGCCAGCAAAAGGATAAAAATCAAAGAATATTGGTACAGGGTGTTTAAGAGTTTTTCTTTATTCATAAACAGCTTATAATTAAGCAATAAAGATAAAACATTTCCTTTGCCCAAAGCTTAAGAGGCATCACAAATCAAGCGCACATGGAATTTTTCAAGGCAATAATCTAATGAACGCTATTTCTGTGAGAAAAAAAAGCTGCCTGCATAACACAGACAGCTTCCTTTTTTCCGAGAACAATAATTATTTCAGTCGCGTTGTAAATTGCTTCACTTTTTCCAGATATTGGTTACGGGTATCATCATCCACGCTGAGCACAGCCGGAAAAAAGATATGATCAATAACTTCCATCCCACAGAATTCAAAAATTCCTTCATCCGAAGTTTTCTTCATGGCATCATACATGCCGTTTTGTTCATAAACATCCCGCGGTTGGCCTGTTGTGTTGATAATGCTCACCTTTTTATCTTTCAGCATTCCTTCAATTCCTTTTTCGGTCATTTGATAAGCAAAGCCATAAAGGAAAACCCGGTCGATATAGCCTTTCATAATGGCGGGCATACCGGTCCACCATATAGGATAAACAAAAGTGATGACATCAGCCCAGCGCACATAATCCTGCTCTGTTTTAATCTCTTCCGGGACCTGTCCCTGATGTGCTCCGGCCAGATCATTTGATTTTAAAACGGGATAAAAATCCTGCTCGTATAAATTACGGATGCGGGTTTCATGTCCCTGTGAACGCAATGCTGCACAGAGTTCATCTTTGATTTTGCCGTTAAAACTGGATTCGCTGTGATTGGCATATACTATAAGGTGTTTCATATCAGTGCTTTTTGTTGAATTATTTTTATCAAATAGTAAACAGTAAAATTAATAACAGACTAACATCAGGCTACGGATTTGGTTCAACCCTAAAAGAAAAAGTTAATTCAGAGGGCTGACACGCTCCCCATTTTCGAAACGCACGAGTTTTCCATCTTTCAGATTAAGTTTTTCTGCCAGATATTCAAGGTACCCTATAGCCACATCAATACTTTTAAAGTTACCCACATAATAATAATAGTAACCGCCATAGAGCTCGGAAGTAATTTTTTCGGGCGTCTGAAAATAAGATTTCAACTCAGATTCAGCGATAGGCAAAGCTGATTTTTTAAACAGAATACGGTATTCCGCATTACCTGATGCATTTTCTTTTTCTGCTTTAACAAAAGAAGTATCTGAACCGGAAGGCTCTTTTGATTCTACTATCTTTTTTTCAGCAGGAGTATTTTGTGCTTTTTTAGGCTCTGTTTCTTCTGCCGGTTTTTTCACATTCTTCTTTGATGGCTGCTTTGTGAGATGTGATGGGATTTTATTGAGGCGCTGACCTTTGTAATATGCCACAACGAATGCTCCGTCCACATCGTTTAAACTAATCAGGTTATCGCGGGCTTTTTGAGCTTGATTGTAATTTTTATAATTTCCTGCCAGATATCGGTAGGCTCCATCCGCTTTTTCTTCATAAACAGGAATTGTAAGGTTGTAAGCATCGGTTAAATCCTGTGCGGCAATCGCTTCCGGTGATGAATGTATCTGAATTCGGAAAAGGTAGCCATCATCCGTTTTTGCGTTAATAACTGCTTTTCCTTCATTTAGGGAAGGATCATCCTTTCGTTGACCTTTTACGAAAGCAACAACAAAAGCTCCTTTCACTTTATTATTGGCCCTCAACTTATTCCGATATTTCAGTGCATCATCCAAATGTTTGAAATGCCCGCTACGGTAACGGATCCAGCCATCTGCAAATCGCTCTTCAATAATATTGTTTAATCCAAACATCTGCTCCGCTTTAGCAACACTGATTTGCGGTCTGCGCTGGGCCATAACCTGCACACTATAAAAAGCAATATCTTCCGGATTTGCATTTTCATAATCCACTGTTTCGTAACCATTTCCACTAACAGCCTCATCTTCAACAATAAGAGCAGAATCTACCACTTGCTTTTGCATCAGCTTATAATATCCTTTATCGGGCATATAAACATAATTGAGGTGGTGAGAAACGAATGTTTCATCCTCATCGGTTGTTAAATCAGCAAAAATCACAAAATCGGATATCGGCCTGGTAAAAAGAACAGGCTCGGCTGTTGATGAAACGATAAAATTTACCATGCCGGCAACATAGAGCAAATTAATCTTGAGGTTAGTTATAAAATCGCCTCGTGTATAATTGGCATAAGGCAAGGCCGGATTTGCTATTTCGATTTGATCCGGATGGTGTATCCTGATGTTTCCATTGATCATTTTTTCTTCAAACTCCAATTCAAAAACCAGGTTAAACTTATCCTTTCCATCGATGATATCCGGACCGATTACGCGAAAAGGAACAAACTCTTCGACAACAAGTTCTTCTTCAACGACTACATCTTCAGTTTCTTCCTTTTTCTTAACAGGTTTTGGGACTCCATAAGAAAGCAAACCTTCTGTTTTTTGATAATCCAGCAAATCATGGCTTACAGAAGTTCCTAAATTATAGGCAATTCCCGCCGATGCGTTAAAATAGATATCGTATTGTGAACCGCCAACTGTCAAATCAGGCAAATCACTGTTTGGAACCTGATATACGCCTTCAGCTATTACTGATAAATTATCATTAAGGCGGTAATCCACACCGATACCTGCAGGAAAAACCAGCATAGAACCAGTTCCGTTGTTGGTATTTATGACATTTGTAATATCATCACCCATTGTATAGGGTCTTATTCTTTGTGTATCATAAAAGGACAAACCTGCTCCGAGTATGCCATATACATGAAACGGCCGGCTCTCATCCGGAGCAAAAGTTTGAATTATATTCCATTTAAACTGCAAATTGAATCCATAAACTTTTGCATCAAACCATGCCATGATCGGGTCTTTTCCCTCCCTCGGGTATGATTTTGTTCCGCCAAGCAAGCCATAGTTTAATTCAAATCGATTCTCAAGCCAATGGTTCCACTTTTTTGCCGCAAAAACAGATAAGTTTGGTTTAATATAATTTTCTTCAGATTCAAAAAAGTTGAAATCTCCAAAAGGGCCATTAATTCCAATCTTAGCACCGACAGACAACTCTGATTTCCATTCCTTATTCTGGGCAAACAAAGATTGATGCAAAAATACGATGCACAAAACAAGCAATATGTATAACCAGTGTTTTTTCAACTACTTATTATGTTTAAGCCATTTGCGGCATTTTTTTTTGAGCATTATTTCTGCCTCTTCAATATTATATTTTGATGCCTGGTCAAAATCGGAACATGCGTCATCTTTATTTTTCAGCTTCAGGCGCACCATACCTCTGTTAAAATAAGATTTTGCCCATTGCTCTGATAAACCCTCTTTATTCGGATCGTAATATAATGAGCGGGAAAAATACTTATCAGCCTGGATATAATCCTCCAAGCGATAATAGCAGCTCCCCAATAGCGCGAAAATTAAAAAATTTTTAGTATCCGGTTCTATTTCGATTGCCTTTTGGAAGTCATCAATGGCAGCATCGTATTCTTTTCTATCAAAAAAGCTCAAACCACGATGCAGATAATCGTCGTATGTTTTTGGATTACTAATCAGATTAGGATAGTAATTAAGGCCGCGGATTAAATGAGCAAACATTTCATAAGAGGTTTCAAAATATGAACGTAAAAACAGCTTGTCTTCATTCTTCTGAAGCAGATAAGGAGCCCAGATATCCTGCTTATTAAAGACATCAATAATTCTGAAACGAATATTTTTCTGATCATTCTCTTTTACGGGCAATACGGCAAATATTGCAGTTTTAGGGCAGTGAAGTGCACCCTCTTTGACTTTTTGAATTTGATTGGCAATTCGGGATAAATATCTTTTTTTATCATAATCAACCATACGCCCCATCCAGAATACATCAAGGTTAACGGCATAAGGAACATTCATTGTAAGTGTATCAGGTAAAATTTCCTCAAGTTTAGAGGCTTTAAAAATATAGTATGTCACCGTAGGGTATTTATCCCAATTCTCAAGCAACAGATTAAATTCATATTCGCCATCACGGGAATAGATAATCATAATGACATGTTGCACACCATTTATAATCACTTCACGCATCTGGATACTTTTAAAGTTCGTCACGCCGAGTTTGGCATTTTGATTGCTGCTGTTGTTTAATTCTGAATTACGTGTTGGTATTTTATTATCTCCTTCAATCCAGATACCATTATCTTGAAATGTCCAGCCCGATGCTTTATCGAGGCATGCTTTTGGTTCAGAAATTTTAGGCATACCACTAACATCCCTGCTAAGAAACTGAGCATCAGCAGAATAACACAAGAACACAAGAAACAAAAATATGAGTTTCCGAAGCATATCTTGTAATATATAATTTTCATAAAAATACCTAAATGTACTGATATAAAAGAGCTTATGAACAGGACTTATCAATCAATTATCAACAGCTTGTATTAAAAAATCTTTATAAAAGCATATTACACCAATAAAAATGGAGGAGATATAAAGGATACAAAAAGGCATAAAACAAAAAACCCAGCCACGAGGGCTGGGTTTAAAAAATATTGGCAACGACTTACTTTCCCACAAAAACTGCAGTATCATCAGCGCTGGTGGGCTTAACTTCTCTGTTCGGAATGGGAAGAGGTGAACACCACCGCAATAGTCACCATAAAATATCTTTGACACACTGCAAAATACTCAAACAATTTCTACTTCACTTCAAAGCTACGGGTAATTAGTACTGCTCGGCTGTGATGTTACCACCTCTATACCTGCAGCCTATCTACGTCATCGTCTTTAACGACCCTTAAAAGAAGCCTAATCTTGTGGCGAGTTTCGTGCTTAGATGCTTTCAGCACTTATCTCATCCAAACATAGCTACCCTGCGGTGCAGCTGGCGCCACAACAGGTACACTAGTGGTTTGTCCAATCCGGTCCTCTCGTACTAGGATCAGCTCCACTCAAGCTTCTAACGCCCACAACAGATAGGGACCGAACTGTCTCGCGACGTTCTGAACCCAGCTCGCGTGCCATTTTAATGGGCGAACAGCCCAACCCTTGGGACCTTCTCCAGCCCCAGGATATGACGAGCCGACATCGAGGTGCCAAACCACTCCGTCGATGTGAGCTCTTGGGAGTGATCAGCCTGTTATCCCCGGAGTACCTTTTATCCTTTGAGCGACGGCCCTTCCATACGGAACCGCCGGATCACTATGTCCTACTTTCGTACCTGGTCGACTTGTAGGTCTCACAGTCAAGCACCCTTGTGCCATTACACTCTACGCATGGTTACCAAGCATGCTGAGGGTACCTTTGAAAGCCTCCGTTACGCTTTTGGAGGCGACCACCCCAGTCAAACTACCCACCAAACAATGTCCCCCGAACTAACGGGGTTAGGCACCAAATAAACAAAGGGTGGTATTTCAAGGTTGGCTCCACAACGCCTGACGACGCTGCTTCGTAGCCTCCCACCTATCCTACACATCGTTTATCCAATGTCAATGTTAAGCTGTAGTGAAGGTTCACGGGGTCTTTCCGTCCCGTTGCGGGTAATCGGCATCTTCACCGATACTACAATTTCACCGAGCTCGTGGCTGAGACAGTGCCCAGATCGTTGCACCATTCGTGCAGGTCGGAACTTACCCGACAAGGAATTTCGCTACCTTAGGACCGTTATAGTTACGGCCGCCGTTTACCGGGGCTTCAATTCAATGCTTCGACGAATCTAACATCTCCTCTTAACCTTCCGGCACCGGGCAGGTGTCAGGCCTTATACTTCTTCTTTCAAATTTGCAAAGCCATGTGTTTTTGATAAACAGTCGCCTGGGCCATTTCTCTGCGGCCCCGCCTGAGCGGGGCTCCCCTTCTCCCGAAGTTACGGGGTTATTTTGCCTAGTTCCTTAGCCACGAATCACTCGAGCACCTGTGGATTCTCTCCTCGACTACCTGTGTCGGTTTACGGTACGGGCTGCTTGTTTCGGCTTTTCTTGGAAGGATACTCAGGTAACTATCACTTCACCCGAAGGCTCCGTGTACTATCCCTTGCGGTTCAACGTACTATTCCGTCTGTACGCGTACCCCTGTATCCTCCGTCACCTTTTTAGTACAAGCAGGTACGGGAATATTAACCCGTTGTCCATCGACTACCCCTTGCGGGTTCGCCTTAGGCCCCGACTAACCCTGATCCGATTAGCGTTGATCAGGAAACCTTAGTCTTCCGGTGGGCAGGTTTCTCGCCTGCCTTATCGTTACTTATGCCTACATTTGCTTTTCCAGACGCTCCAGCATGCCTTACGGCACACATTCAACGCAACTGGAATGCTCCCCTACCTAGAATAAATTCTATTACAGCTTCGGTAATATGCTTATGCCCGATTATTATCCATGCCGGACCGCTCGACTAGTGAGCTGTTACGCACTCGTTAAATGAATGGCTGCTTCCAAGCCAACATCCTAGCTGTCTCTGCAGTCCAACCTCGTTAGTTCAACTTAGCATATATTTGGGGACCTTAGCTGGTAATCTGGGTTCTTTCCCTCTCGGACATGGACCTTAGCACCCATGCCCTCACTCCTTACAATCATGTTACAGCATTCGGAGTTTGTCAGGATTTGGTAGGCGGTGAAGCCCCCTAGTCCAATCAGTAGCTCTACCTCTGTAACACTATATAAAGGCTGCCCCTAAAGGCATTTCGGGGAGTACGAGCTATCTCTCAGTTTGATTAGCCTTTCACCCCTACCCACAGCTCATCCAAAGACTTTTCAACGTCAACTGGTTCGGTCCTCCACTCCGTTTTACCGGAGCTTCAACCTGGCCATGGGTAGATCACAAAGTTTCGCGTCTACTCCCACTAACTATGGCGCCCTATTCAGACTCGCTTTCGCTACGGCTCCTGACCTATAGGCCATTAACCTCGCTAGTGAGATGTAACTCGTAGGCTCATTATGCAAAAGGCACGCCGTCACCAAATAAATTGGCTCCGACCGCTTGTATGCGCACGGTTTCAGGTTCTATTTCACCCTCCTGTTCGGAGTACTTTTCACCTTTCCCTCACGGTACTGGTCCACTATCGGTCTCTCAGGAGTATTTAGCCTTACCAGATGGTGCTGGCAGATTCACACAGGATTTCTCCGGTCCCGCGCTACTCAGGATACTGATACGCTCATTATTTATTTCACTTACAGGGCTGTCACCTTCTTTGGCCCGGCTTTCCAACCGGTTCTGCTATATATAATTACGCGATGTCTCAGTCCTACAACCCCACAGTTGCCGTAACACCTGTGGTTTGGGCTAATTCCCGTTCGCTCGCCGCTACTTGGGAAATCACTATTGTTTTCTCTTCCTCCGCTTACTTAGATGTTTCAGTTCAGCGGGTTCGCCTCCCTTGCGGGATAGTATACCTTCAATATACTGGGTTGCCCCATTCGGAAATCTCCGGGTCGGCAGTTGTTTGCACCTTACCGAAGCTTATCGCAGCTTACCACGTCCTTCTTCGCCTCTGAGAGCCTAGGCATCCTCCGTACGCACTTATTTACTTTCTTGTGATTCTAAAAAAAATTGTTCTTTCTTATGCAGCATGTCAATGTACTTTTAACAAAAACAAAACTTAACAGGTTGCCGTTCTGACCGGCCGGTCTGCCCGCTTTGTTCCCATCAGATCTTTTGATCTTTTGGCTGTTTCCCAGGGATGCGATCCCTTTGTATTGATTCAAATCCTGTGTGCCCCGCGGCACAGGGAAACATTTCTGTCATTATATCTAATGTACGTCTCTGTGGAGAATAAGGGAGTCGAACCCTTGACCTCTAGAATGCAAATCTAGCGCTCTAGCCAACTGAGCTAATCCCCCTTAAGTATCAGTCACCGTAGTCTCGGGCAGACTTGAACTGCCGACCCCTACATTATCAGTGTAGTGCTCTAACCAACTGAGCTACGAGACTATAAACTTAAGGCATAAATTACCTTCCCGTATATATTATTGTGAACAGCGCCATCCTTTGATTCCGTAAAGAACCTCTCCTCCAGAAAGGAGGTATTCCAGCCACACCTTCCGGTACGGCTACCTTGTTACGACTTAACACCAGTTACTAGTTTTACCCTAGGCAGTTCCTTGCGGTAACCAACTTCAGGTACCCCCAGCTTCCATTGTTTGACGGGCGGTGTGTACAAGGCCCGGGAACGTATTCACCGCGTCATGGCTGATACGCGATTACTAGCGAATCCAACTTCATAGGGTCGAGTTGCAGACCCCAATCCGAACTGAGACCAACTTTAGGGATTTGCGCCTTGTTGCCAAGTGGCTGCCCTCTGTGCTGGCCATTGTAGCACGTGTGTAGCCCTGGACATAAGGGCCGTGCTGATTTGACGTCATCCCCACCTTCCTCACGGCTTGCGCCGGCAGTTTACTTAGAGTCCCCATCCGAAATGCTGGTAACTAAGTATGGGGGTTGCGCTCGTTATGGGACTTAACCCGACACCTCACGGCACGAGCTGACGACAACCATGCAGCACCTCAACAAGCGTCCGAAGAAATTATGCTTTCACATAACGTCGCTTGCCGTTCTAGCCCAGGTAAGGTTCCTCGCGTATCATCGAATTAAACCACATGCTCCTCCGCTTGTGCGGGCCCCCGTCAATTCCTTTGAGTTTCAAACTTGCGATCGTACTCCCCAGGTGGTTCACTTATCACTTTCGCTTGGCCGCTGACGGTATATCGCCAACAGCGAGTGAACATCGTTTACGGCGTGGACTACCAGGGTATCTAATCCTGTTCGCTCCCCACGCTTTCGTGCATCAGCGTCAGTCCATGTATAGTAAGCTGCCTTCGCGATCGGTGTTCTGTGTTATATCTATGCATTTCACCGCTACACAACACATTCCGCCTACTCCCACTGAACTCAAGTAACACAGTTTCAATGGCAGCCCCGGAGTTGAGCCCCGGTATTTCACCACTGACTTATGTTACAGCCTACGCACCCTTTAAACCCAATAAATCCGGATAACGCTTGCACCCTCCGTATTACCGCGGCTGCTGGCACGGAGTTAGCCGGTGCTTATTCCTACAGTACCTTCAATCCCCTATCACGTAAGAGATATTATCCCTGCAGAAAAGCAGTTTACAACCCATAGGGCAGTCTTCCTGCACGCGGCATGGCTGGTTCAGGCTTGCGCCCATTGACCAATATTCCTCACTGCTGCCTCCCGTAGGAGTCTGGTCCGTGTCTCAGTACCAGTGTGGGGGATTACCCTCTCAGGACCCCTAGACATCATCGCCTTGGTGAGCCGTTACCTCACCAACAAGCTAATGTCACGCATGCCCATCTTCAACCGCCGGAGCTTTAAACCTTAAACGATGCCGCTTTAGGTTACTATCGAGTATTAATCCCCGTTTCCGGGAGCTATCCTCATGTTGAAGGCAGGTTGCATACGCGTTACGCACCCGTGCGCCGGTCGCCATCTCACCGAAGTGAATGCTGCCCCTCGACTTGCATGTGTTAAGCCTGCCGCTAGCGTTCATCCTGAGCCAGGATCAAACTCTTCATTGTAATTAATCTTATTAAAATTTACCTTCAGAGATCGCCCTCTATTTCCTCAAAGAATGGCTAGTTGCTGTTCATCAATATGTCAATGTACTTTCGTTCTCTTTTTTAAAACCTCCGTCCTAAATGAACGGGGGTGCAAAGATACACACTTTTTGGTTCCGCCCAAACTTTTTGTTAAAAAAATATTAAGAAAAAGCTGTTTGAATTTAATCCCTCAAGGTGCGTTCCCCCCATCCTCTCAAACGGGGGTGCAAAGGTAAGAATCTTTTCGATCCCCGCAAGCTTTTTCTGATTTTTTTTAGAGCCTTTTTTAAAACAACCCCAAAACTCAATCGCCTGCCTTGACCCGCTGCGCTGTCCCTCAATGGAACCTGACCTCAATGTGCGTTGCCCGTCCTAAACGGGGGTGCAAAGGTAACAATGTTTTTTAAACTGACAAGACTTTTTTTTAAAAAAATTAACGCCTTGATAACCAGTATTATAACCGCGCTACAACCTCAACGCTCACCTCAATCTTTCATAATGTCTAAGGACGTTCCCTCATTTGCGGCTGCAAAAGTACTGCCTTTTTGATAAATTCCAAACTTATTTGTAGGAAATTTTAATACCTACTTAGCAATAAATTCATACCTCATTAAAAAACAACACTTTAAATGCCCATATTTTTTTGAGATTTTGCACAAGGAAACCAAATGGCACGTCTCTCAGATTATATTTTGGGGTGCATTAGCTGAATTCATGGCAACGAACTCTCTTATAAATAGCTTATATTTGCACTAACAAGATTTAAGACCATGAAAATCAAATATTTAAGCTTAAGCGTCATTTTCTCAATGCTCCTGGCACTCAATTTAAGTGCTCAGTTTCAAGATGTTAAAATAGAAAACCAAGAGAATAGTATTGGCAAAAGAATCTTTTTTGGAGGAAACCTGGGCTTGCAATTTGGCGCACTTACTTCAATTGAAATATCTCCCCTAGTGGGATACAGGCTTTCAAATAACTGGTCTGCCGGCATAGGACTTACTTATATGTATTATGAAGACAGCAGATACACCCCAACATACAGTACCAATATATTTGGGGGCAGGCTCTTTAGCCGTTATTATATATACGGGGACTTTTTTGCTCACGCAGAATATGAGCTGCTAAGTTATGAGGATCAGGACTTCTTCACTCGGGAAAAAACACGCCGTAATGTTTCCAGTTATTTTATTGGTGGTGGATTCAGGCAATGGCTGGGGCCTAGAGCTGCTGCCACAATCATGATATTATATAACCTCAACGACAATGAATACTCGGTATATAGCAACCCCATTTTCCGTATTGGCTTTCAGTTTGGGCTTTAGCGCCGCCATTTATCTGCCTGCGGATACCATGAACTACGATAATGTGTCTGCGGTTCAAGCTGCATATCCCGGAGATTACCTGCATCTTTCTTCAGAAAGAAATTAAAGCGTAGCGAATTATATTCGTTTTTCTCTCCATAAATCCAGCTTTCAGCACGTGCCGAGCGATACACTACATCGGGCATACCATATATTATATATATCAATCCCCGATCGGTTTGCCATCCTCTTATGGCTGATGAAAAAAAACGGTTAGCTTCTTCTACCCTTTTATAATAATTTCTGAGCAAACCCAAAGCTCTCTCTGCGTTACCGGAATTAAAAACCCAAAAGGAATCGATTGCTGTTTTTAAAACGGGAGCATTTGCCAGCTTCATAAATTCATCCGCTGAAGTGATATACCTCAAAGGCATGAGCATTTCTTCTGATGTTGCCAGTTTGGGGTATGATTTTCCAAAAACTGAGAACTTTTGCCGTAAGCCCGGCATTTCTTCAGGAGATAAGACATAAATTCCATTGGCAAAAGGCCGGAAAACAAGTACTGAATCATCCATTACCCGGATCTGAAAAACTGAATCAGGCATATTTTCATCGGATACACGATTCGTTGTCACAAAAGGAGGTGATGCAATCTCATTTGATTCCCGATAATACTCCACATTGAACTTCCCTGAAACACGCGTTCGCAGAAAATAGCTTAAGCCGGATTTAACACTCAGGGGACTGTACAATACATTATATAATGTGTCCATCGGCAAGAATAGAAAATCCTGATGCCCCGGATATAAAACAAGGTGATCTTCATAATCACTGTTTCGGTCTTTAAGCAATATGTCTATGGCTTTTATGTCATCATGATATGGAAGTGCGCAAATGCGTTCGCCTTTTTTTTCGCGCATCACGAAAGGAATATTGTTAAAGTCAAAACGAAAAGTATCCATTGGATGACGCATCCCTTCATCCGAAAAACTTAGAAAACTGATCGAATAATCCGCATAAAAGCCTGTTTCGCTTTCATCTCTGGCCTTGAAACGCGTTTCGTCGAGCTTCAAGAAAATTTTCAGGCTATCAATATGGCTTTGGAATGCCCGGCACTGCATACTTTCAAATTTGGAATCCGGATTATAAGATCCGGCAAAATTCCATGTGCTCAGCTTTCCCCCTGTTGTGCATGCCTGCAGCAAAATCGTCAGAAGAATTGTTCCAGGAGTTAGTTTGAATACGTTATATAATGTGTCTTTCATGATTATTCAATTTTTCCTCCTAGTGCATTCAGATGTTCGGCACGGTCAATCAGGTTTCCTTTTCCTGTAGCCAGACGTTTGTGCACATCAAAATATGTCTCACGCAAGCTGTCTATTTGCTTTTCGATTTTCCTGAAATCCTCAACAAATGCGCGGAAACGGTCGCCCAGCAAACCGGCCTGCCTGATTATTTCGTGTATGTTTTTCTGTTGCTGCTCGGTTTTCCATAAAAAAGCGATTGTTTTTAATGCAATGGCTAAAGTTGAGGGCAGCACAATCAGCACATTCTTTTTCCATGCGGCTTCCAGTAATCCGGGATCAATTTGCAAAGCCAGGCCATATATCTGCTCCAAAGGAAAAAACATCATCACAAAATCAGGGCTTTGGTTTTTTGTTCCCAAATAGTATTTCTTTGCCGATAGGCTCTGCACATGTTTGCGGATATCGCGACTCATTTGCTGGAGCATTTCCGCTTTTTGCGATTCATCATCTACCGATTGCATTTGCAAAAAAGTGTTCAGTGAAACTTTTGCATCAATGATCAGGCTTTTGTTCCCGGGCAGATGCACCAGCGTATCGGGAATTTGCCTTTGGCCATCCTCTTCACTGATCATTTTCTGATTTTCAAAATCAATGCCTTTTTGCAGGCCGGAAAGTTCCAAAATGCGCTCCAGCATCATTTCGCCCCAGTTTCCCTGAATTTTATTTTGCCCGGACAGCGCTTTGCTCAGCTTATCAGCTTCCAGCGAAAGTTGTTGGTTCATTGCCCGCAAATGCCCCAGCTCGTTTTTCAGTTCGGCATGCGTGCGTTCGCCGCTCATCTGTGAAGCATTCACTTTTTCCATAAACTGATCCAGGTTTTTACTGAGCGGCTTCAGGATTTTGTCCAGTTCATCCTGATGGCGATTGCGCAGTTTATCGGCATTTTGATCCATAATTTGTGCCGAGAGCGATTCAAGCTCTTTCACAAAACTTTGGTGAAGCGTAGAGAACTGCGCATTGAATTTTTGTTGTTCTTCCTTCAATTGGACCACTGAGAACTCCGCCAGCTTTAATTTTTCCGAAATCTGTCCTGCATTTTTCTGTTCAAAACGCAGTTGATCACGAATATCGGTGAGTTCGGAATCGCGCTCCCGGATTAATGCAGATTTATGATCCAAATCCTTTTGCAGCAGGCGATATTTCAGATGAAGCCTCAGAAAAAGAATCAGCATCAGAACAAATGCCGCGAAAGGCAGAGATACAAAAAAAGCAGTAGTCGGTTCCATAATATTGTCTTCAACCCACAAAAATACGAAAGCCTGCACATCTTTGCTTGTATTTTTGTATATTGGCATTCAATAAAAAATTACCCCATGAAAAACGTCCATCTATACAGTTTATTCACATGCTGCTTCATTATGTGCATTGCCACAAGCACCGTAGCGCAAAATTCAAGTCCTAAACCTATTGACGGCAAAAAAATGCTGGCAAAATTCATCGAACAGGAAATGGTTTATCCGGAAAGCGATCTTAAACAAAAAAATTCGGGAAAAGTTCGCTTCATCGTTTTTGTGGATGAAAACGGGAAAAGCACTGATTTTGAAGTTAGTCAGGGCGCCACAGCCGCAATGGAAAAAGAAGCAGAACGGCTTATGAAAAAAATCTGCTGGGAACCGGCTTTAAATAACGGTGCTCCGGTGAAGGGCAAACAAGTTTTTGAAATTGAATTTCAAGCGCGCAAATACAAGAAATTTGTAAAACGCAGAGGTTATAATAGAATTCCCGGCTTCAATCCTGAGTCCGATACAAATTTTCAGGTTTTACCTTTCAGGAAGGCGCAAACGCCACCCAAAGCCCTATTTGAAAACGGGGGCAATTTGGGCACATTTTTAGCTGAACAGTTGCGCTATCCGGATGCAGCAGCCCGGCTGGGAATCCGTGGTGAAGTAAAACTCAGTTTTATTGTAGAGCCCAGTGGCAACAGCAGCAATGTTATCGTGGAAAAAGACCTGGGCGGAGGCTGCACCGAAGAAGCTCTGCGCTTGCTGAAGTTAATCCGTTGGCAACCTGCAAGTTTGGACGGGATGCCCGTGCGCGTGCGCTGGAATTTAACTGTTGCTTTTCAGGTGAACCGTAGTGGAGTGGGTGATGAGAATATACCCAGCAGCCCAAATTTGTAGTTTCGGTTCATTTTGCCCAATTTTAGCGATATTTATTTACGAAAATCCATTAGGATAATTGTATTTTTTATGTAAATTTGCAATTACACTGCAAAATTACATAAATCCCTATCCGCAATCTGAACCCGATTATGAAACGACCAATTAATAAAAACATCACCGCCTACCTAATTTTTACGAGCCTGCTCTATATCGCCATGGGCCTGCTGATTGGCTATGTTTTTGCACATGGAGATACACAAAGCTCTTTTTGGTCGGAGCTACCGAAGGGATTGCTAATTTCGAGCGGTTTATGGGTTTTAGCAGCATATCACATTTACCACTTCAAAAAGAAATCAAGGAATTCTTAGTTTTTTTCACCTCCTTGGCACTTCCAATACTTCCAGTTCGCGGATAATACTTCCGCCTATATTAAAATTGCTTCTTTTTGGTTCAGACAAGTAATTTATCTATATCGCAAACATAGAGTTCTATATATTAATCAATTCATACTAATGTAAAACCCACTATATCAACTAATTATTATCACAATTAACCATACATAAGTAAATCTACGTACTCAAATAAGCTTCAATAGTATTCACAATTATTATACTAAAAAACTCTTAAATATTGATTTTCAGTATTTAACAGCAATTATTCACCAACGATAACCAAAAAAAAAAAAAAAACAAATTTGCTTGGATATTAAAATATCAGTACATATATTTGCCAACACAATATTGATACAAATGAAATTTCCGGAATTAATGTATCTAAAACAAGAGTTATAACCAAAAATGAGGAAGCTTATATGTAAGTACCAAAACACTAAACCGAAGATTAATGTACCTAACGCAAAACCTATCAATCCATTCAACGGAACTCTCATACTATTTTGTTGAAAACGTTTATTAATTAGATTTACACATTTTAATCATGAATAAATTTATTAAATTCACACTTTTATTTTTAACTGCATTTTCAGTTTCATTAAGCAGCTGCAAGAAAAATGACGATTTAAACCCCTGCTCTAGTAATTCAATACATAGTAATAAATCAACCTCTGAAATTACCCCAGAAATTATTGGTACATTACATAATACATTATTCGATTCAATTGCCTATCAATTTTCTTCAATAAATATGAATAAGACTCCCAGACGAGATGCATTAACTAAAGGGATACAAATACTTCATAATCAAGGCTATTCTATCGATATGAATCTAGAACAAACTATAATCAGTATTTTTGACTCTACACTCAAATTACAACTAAATAATTCTTGCCATTTTTATGACTCCTGCAAGCTAAAATTACAAAATGCTATCGGGAATGACTACCAGCCTATGTTTTTTACATACATTGATAGCATATTAAACTTTACAAATCTAGAATTAAACCCCACAATCTCAGCCCTTAACCAACTAGACACGTTAATTTCAAATACCACCATTGCTCCTTCTTCGAAGAATTATTACTATATATTTACTTCTGTAATGAAAAACTCTTTGAGCAAGTATTATGAAATAAAAAATAATAATAGTCATCCATTTCATAAATACACACTTTACAGAGCTTCTCCTTCAACATGGATAATGGCTGATGGTAGTGCCGCCATAACCGGCGCAATCGAAGGAGGAGCAGCAGGTATTGCTGGTGGGCCTGGTGGTGTTATTTTGACTGGTGCAGTTGGAGCGATTCTTTATGGTGGGTTAGCTTCCTGCACTACGGCTGCTTTTAGCGATTTAATTGACAGTTGGTTTTAATTCATGAATATGCCCCACCTCCAATTTCTGCTACGTTTATTAGTATCGTGCATATTCATAATACTCTGGATCATAATCTCTATAAGGAGCAAGCGTTCAGGAAAGAGCTTCAGCCTTTTAGGTTTCGCGCCCCATAATCTTTTGTATTTTATCGGTGCGGGAGGGATTTGCAGTACAATACATGATTTTGCATATCCCGATGAAACCAATATCCCATATACAATTTTGGCCGTGATCTGCATCTGTGGCACATACTATTTATTTTGGCATCTTATCAAAAGGCAAAATAAATAATACAACTTTAATATTAAGCCTGCATGATGCGGGCTTTTTCACCTCCTTGGCACTTCCAATACTTCCAGTTCGCGGATATTGCTCCCGTCAATTTCGAAACGGATTGCGGTTCTCTTTTGGTGATAGCCAAAATTTCCGGCTGCTCCGGGGTTCATATGCAGCAGATTATGTGCATGGTCGTTAATTACTTTCAGGATATGCGAATGGCCTGAAATAAAAATGCGCGGTTTTTCTTTTTGGATGCGTTTCAAAGCTTTGTGTTCATATTTTCCGGGATAACCGCCGATATGGGTCATATACACTTTCACTTCTTCACACATAAATACCTGATGTTCCGGAAAGATCATCATTAGTCCCTGTCCGTCGATATTTCCATGCACGGCTTTGAGCGGGGCAATTTTGCGCAATTGTTCGGCCACATCCATGCTTCCTATATCACCGGCATGCCAAATTTGGTTGCATTCTTTAAGAAAGGAAGCGATTTTGGGATGGAGGCTTCCGTGCGTATCTGAAATCAATCCGATTTTCTGCATGACAATTTTTTGTGCAAAATAAAGAAAAAGCCCTGATTGCCCAAAAATGCACTAATTTTGCCGGCCATACAACAGCCTGTCTTGTCGCGTTCCGGATATTCGGGATGAGGAAAGTCGGGGCAGCACAGGGCGCCATACTTCCTAACGGGAAGGGGTCCGTTTCGGCGGGCTACAGCGAGTGCCACAGAAAATAACCGTCCCGGCTTGTTCGGGATAAGGGTGAAAACGTGAGGTAAGAGCTCACGCCGGTTTGTGGTGACACAGGCCGGGGGTAAACCTTATGGGCTGAAAGGCCAAATATATTCCGATTCTTTTGGAGCAGGGCTGCCCGCTTTGTTTCCTTCGGGAAGTCGGAAAGGGTAGGCTGATTGAGGTTTGCGGCGACGCAGATCCCAGATAAATGACAGGAACTTTCCTTAGGGAAGGTACAGAACCCCGCTTATAAGGCTGTTGTATTTTTATTTTATCAACCACCCTCCTATTTTATTGTTAATCCGTTCACGATGAATTTGAAAATCTCTACCTTTGTCGCCACGAAGGAGATACGATTAAAAATTTATTAAAACGCATTAAAAAATGATCACGGATAATTTCGTTAAGCGGCACAATGGCCCCAGGGGCAAAGACATCGCCGAAATGCTCGAAAAAACCGGTGTCTCTACACTCGATGAGCTGATCGACCAAACTGTTCCTGCTGCTATCAGGCTGCCCAAACCTATGAACCTCGATAAGGGGATGAACGAATACGAATACCTGACCCACCTCAGGGAAATCGCATCCAAAAACAAAGTTTACAAGTCTTTCATCGGACTTGGTTATTACAATACAATTACTCCCGGAGTTATTTTGCGCAACATGCTCGAAAACCCGGGCTGGTACACTGCCTACACTCCATATCAGGCAGAAATTTCGCAAGGCCGTTTGGAAGCACTGCTGAATTTCCAGACCATGGTTTCCGACCTCACAGCAATGCCGATGTCAAACTGCTCACTTTTAGATGAAGGAACAGCAGCTGCTGAAGCTATGATTATGGCGTACAATGCACGTTCGCGCAAGGCTATAAAAGCCGGAGTCAACAAATTCTTTGTAAGCAAAAACCTGTTCCCACAAAGTATAGCCGTTATTGAAACACGCGCTATGCCTCTTGGCATTGAGATCGTAAAAGGCAAAACAGAAAAATTTGTTGCTGACGAAAGTTATTTCGGTGCCATTGTCCAATACCCGGGCGAACGTGGGGAAATCAAAAATTACGAAGCATTTGCTGCCCAACTGCACGAAAAAGACATCCTTTTGGCAGTAAGCTGCGACATTATGAGCCTGGCACTTTTGAAAGCTCCCGGCGAATGGGGCGCCGATATTGTTGTAGGTTCCACACAGCGTTTCGGTATTCCTATGGGCTATGGCGGACCACATGCCGCATATCTTGCCAGCTCAGAAAAATTCAAGCGTTATATGCCCGGCCGTATTATTGGGATTTCGAAAGATGCCAATGGAAATACTGCATTGCGCATGGCACTGCAAACCCGCGAGCAGCACATCAAGCGCGAAAAAGCCACATCCAATATCTGCACCGCACAGGCGCTTCTGGCCAGTATGGCCGCAATGTATGCCGCCTATCACGGTCCGGATGGCATTCGTGAAATAGCACGCCACATCAACATCCTGGCAGGGGTACTAAACCAGGAAGCCGCCAAATACGGTTTCAAGCAGAATAATGAATATTTCTTCGATACGCTGGAATTCACGATTCCTGAAAATGCGGACATCAATTTAATCAAAGATGCCGCTGAAGGCCGTGAAATGAACTTCCGTTTCATTGATAACAAAACGATTGGCATCAGTATTGACGAAGCAACATCACTAAAAGACATCAACGGTATTTTAGAAATCTTTGCTGCTGCTGCCGAGAAGCCTTACAATGAATTTATCTGCAATCCAGCAGAATGTCAACTGATTGCAACATTTCCTGCTGAGCTTGCACGTGAGAGCAAATATCTGCAACATCCGGTTTTCAACAGCTATCATTCCGAAACTGAAATGATGCGCTATCTCAAGAAACTGGAAAACAAAGACCTTTCGCTCAACCGCAGTATGATCCCACTGGGCAGCTGTACAATGAAACTGAATGCCGCCAGTGAGCTCTTTTCGCTGAGTTGGCCTGAATTCGGCTGCATGCACCCCTTTGTCCCTCAAAACCAGGCTGAAGGCTATATGGAACTGATTAAGGAACTGGAAAAAGACCTTTGTGAAATTACCGGTTTCTCAGCTATGTCGTTCCAGCCCAACTCAGGAGCTGCCGGCGAATATACCGGACTGATGGTGATTATGGCTTATCACAGAAGCCGCAAGGAAGGCTTTAGAAAGACATGCTTAATCCCTTCATCTGCTCATGGAACCAATCCGGCCAGTGCACATATGGCAGGAATGGATATTGTCATTGTAAAATGCGATGAAAACGGGAATGTAGATATGGAAGATCTCCGGACAAAGGCTATTGAACACAAAGATACGCTTGGCGCATTGATGGTAACATACCCTTCTACCCACGGTGTTTTTGAGGAAGGCATTTTGGAGATGATGGATATTATCCACGAAAATGGCGGCCAGGTTTATATGGACGGCGCAAACATGAATGCCCAGGTGGGACTGACCAGCCCCGGACATATAGGCGCAGACGTTTGCCACCTCAACCTGCACAAAACCTTTGCCATTCCGCATGGCGGTGGCGGCCCCGGTGTTGGTCCTATTGGCGTTGCCGAGCATTTAAAAAACTTTTTGCCGGGCAGCCCTGTAATTGAAGCCGGAGGAAAACTTGCTATATCAGCAGTAGCCGCAGCTCCTTACGGAAGTCCTCTGGTACTTCCTATTTCCTATGGATATATCAAAATGATGGGCGGCAACGGACTGACCGAAGCCACCAAAATGGCCATACTCAGCGCCAACTACCTGAAATCATGCCTGGAAGATCATTACAAAATCCTTTACACCGGTGCAAATGGCCGTGTGGGACACGAAATGATTTTGGATTGCAATAAATTCCATATGAGTGCGCACCTTCAGGTAATTGATATTGCCAAACGCCTTATGGACTATGGTTTCCATGCACCTACTGTTGCATTCCCTGTTCATGGCACTTTGATGGTTGAACCTACGGAAAGTGAACCACTCTTCGAGCTCAAACGCTTTGTGGATGCCATGATCCAGATCCGTGAAGAAATCAGGGAAATTGAAGAAGGCAAGGCAGACCAGGAAAATAATGTCATCCTGAATGCACCACACACCAACCTTTCGCTCACTGCGGAAGAATGGGACAAGCCATACTCAAGGCAAAAGGCTGCTTATCCGGTTGAAAGCCTGAAAGAAGATAAATACTGGCCACCTGTTGCACGCATTGACGATGCCTTTGGCGACCGGAATTTGTTCTGTGTTTGTGCTCCGATTGAATCGTACGAAGATTAAGTATATATCTCAAAATATCAAAGGCCATTCCTGATGGGGATGGCCTTTTTTTATGTCCTCAATATCTATTAGGATTCCAGTATTCAAAAAGAAATCACCAAGTCACTGCGATTCAGAAAAACCAAGAACAACAAAAAGGTTCGGTTACACCCCACAAACCACAGCCCCATTTTTAAATTCTTTCACAGTCATGCCATATACTTTTTTAAATGAGCGTGCGAGATGGCTGCTGTCGGTAAAATTGAGCTGCCAGGCAATTTCTTTGAGCGAAAGGTCAGTATGGCGGATTTTGGTTTCAACAATTTTTAATTTGGATTTGAGGATATAGTCCACAAAACTGATTCCCGCCTGCTTTTTGAAATATTCGGAGAAATAGGTCTTGGAAATTCCAAACTTTTCGGAAAGAACAGGCACACGCAGTTTTTCATTATCAAAAATATGGGTGTTGATGTAGCGCAGGATTTCGCCAAGGCGCTGGTCGCTCTCATTGGCTTTTTCCACGTATTTGTTTTCGATGCTGCGCGCCAGGATATTCAGAATTGATGCCACGATACTTGTAATAATCGGCTCTGAGTATGCATCACTCTTTAAGTGCTCCTGATACATGAATTTTATATTATGGATGATGAACTGTCGTTCACGTTCTGATGTTATGATATCGCCGGGAACTTTATTGTAGTTCGCCAGGATATATGCAATCCGATCGAACCATGCATTGTAATCTGTCAGCCCGTCATGGCGCAGGAAGTAATGGTCGGTAAAACGGACAAAATAAAAACGTGATCGTTCTTTGATTTTGAAGGAGTGGCAATCCAGCGGCGGAAGCAGGAAAATGTTTCCTTCATGATATGCAAACTCATGAGTATTGATGCACTGCATACCCGAACCTTTTTCTACATAAATGATCTCAAAGAAATTATGCTTATGCGGACGCTTTTCCCATTTTTCCAGTTCTTCAATATGTATCTCAAAAAGATTATGTGTCGATTCCGTGATCATTGTACAAATATTGGTATTTCGGTGCAAAAGTAAGTCAAAACCAATGAAAATACCTTAAAATTCTGTTAAAACGAAAAATTATCATATTTCAACCAATAAACATACTATTTTTTCCAAGATAAATACAACAGCCGCCTACTTTGGATGCTGTAGTTTTGCATCATCAATAGTTCATTAGTCATCGACAAAAAAATATCACAATAAATGAAGAACGAAAAACTCACCATAGTAGCCAACATACTGGCCAGGGAAGGCCAGGGAGAAATGGTTAAAGCAGAATTGCTCAAACTTATTGACGTAACCCGTACCGAAGATGGTTGCATAAATTACGACCTGCATCAGGATAATGAAAACCCAAACCTTTTTCTGTTTTTCGAAAACTGGCAAAACCGTGAGTTATGGCAAAAACATATGAACAACGAACATCTGGCCAAATACAAAAGGCTTACAGAAGGCGCTATAGATGAATTCACTGTTTTTGAGATGACACAGATCGCGTAACTCATCCATGCTGAACAAAAATGATTTATCAATATAAAAATAACAAAAATGAACGTAACTGAAATTTTAAACTGGCGTTATTCTACCAAAGAATTTGACCCAACGAAAAAAATCTCTGAAGAAAACCTGAAACAAATCAAGGCTCTTTTGCGCATGAGTCCTTCGAGCACCAATATTCAACCATGGCACTTTTTAATTGCCGGCACCGAAGAAGGCAAAAAGCGCGTAGCCAAAGGAACGCAAGGTTTTTTCCAGTTCAACGAGGCTAAAGTGCTCAATGCATCGCATGTTGTGGTTTTTTGTACACGCACCGATGTTCAACCTGAGTATATGCATCACTTGCTTGACAGCGAAGAAAAAGATGGCCGCTATCCGAATGACGAAATCAAAAACATGGTTTTTGGTGCGCGAAACCTTTTTGCAGACATTCATCGCCTCGACTTGAAAGACCAGCAGCACTGGATGGACAAGCAGGTTTACATCAGTCTGGGCACGCTTTTATTAGGTGCAGCAGCATTAAAAATTGATGCACTCCCAATGGAAGGCATTGACTTCAAAAAACTTGACGAAGAATTTGGCCTGCGTGAAAAAGGCTTCACTTCCGTAGTTGCAGTTTCTCTTGGATATCGCACTGAAACCGATTTCAATTCACCGGACAAAACGCCAAAATCGCGTTTAGCGGAAGACGAGATCATGACAATCGTGTAATTGCTCAATGCAGTAAAACCATTACAAAATCCCCGGAAAATATAAATCCGGGGATTTAATTTCCTCTTCATAGCTTTAGGCATATCGCCTGAGCATTTATCACAACAATTTTATATACAATGCATTACGAAGGCAAAATTTACAAGCCCTGGATGGAGGCCAATAACCTGCTTATACAGACAACTATCGGCTGTACACACAATAAGTGTACATTTTGCGATATGTTTCGCGAAAAAAAATTCCGCATCAGGCCTCTGGAAGACATTTACAATGATATCGTAGAAGCACGTCTTTTATATCCACATGTTTCGTCATTTTTCCTGATTGATGGAAACGTGATGGCCATGAAAACAGATTTTATCCTAAATATCCTGAAGAAAATCAAAAGTACTTTTCCCGAATGCCGGAAGATTTCGCTCTACAGCAGTTATAATGATTTCCGCAGAAAATCCATAGAGGATTTGAAACTGCTCCATAAAGCCGGCTTGGATATGGCATATGTTGGCCTGGAATCAGGTGATGATGATATTTTGAAAAACGTTAAAAAAGGCATGACCGCAACGCAAGCCATCGAAGGTGCGGCCAAAGCCAAAGAGGCAGGCATACGCGTTTTAGCTTCCTTCATTTTTGGTTTGGGCGGACGCGGACGCTCTGAGGAGCATATCAAAGCAACGGTGGATTTGCTCAACATCCTGCAACCCGAAGAAATTGCACCTATGGCGCTTGCCGTGCAGCCCGGCACAGAACTGGCACAGGAAATTGAATCCGGAGCTTTCGTTCAGGCCACGCCCATGCAAATTCTAGAAGAAGAAAAATACCTGCTCGAAAACATGAATTTCAACACTTTTTATTGGGGCGACCACGGCAATAATATTGTTTCGATCAAGGGATTGTTCCCGACCAACAAAACAATTTTCCTGAATGAGGTAAATCACGCAATTACAAGCGATCCTGTTGGCGCGCAGGAAATTTTGAACACATTTTCCTGGTAATTAACAGATTCATAATAATTTAAACACAAAAGCAATATCATGAAAAAAAACATAATCATCACCGGAAGCACAGACGGAATTGGCAAACTGGCCGCATTGATGCTGGCGAAGGATGGCCATAATGTGTATGTACACGGGAGGAATGAAAAAAAAGTTGCTGCAACGGTAGCTGAGATTATAGCAACTACCAAAAACGAAGATATTCACGGCTTAATCGCTGATCTTTCTGATATGGAATCTGTTCGCAATATGGCTCATCACATTAAAAGCAAACTGAGTCAAATTGATGTACTGATCAATAATGCAGGCATTTACAACAGTCCACAGGCAAGCAATAAAGATGGGATTGAGATGCGAATGGCCGTAAATTACCTTGCGCCCTACCTCCTTACCTATGAGCTTCTGCCTTTGTTGGAAAACAGTCCATCAGCCCGCATCATCAACCTCAGCTCTGCAGCTCAGGCCCCTGTTTCTCCGGATGCATTAAATGCCGGCTACAGAACTTCAGAAGGCAGCGCTTATGCCCAAAGCAAACTAGCCCTGGCCATGTGGAGCATTTATCTGGCAGAAAAACTTGAAACTACAGCTGTCATTGCACTCAATCCGGGATCTCTGCTGAACACGAAAATGGTAAAAGAAGCTTTTGGACACCATTATTCATCAGCCGATAAGGGTGCTAATATCATTTATGACCTGGCGGTTTCCAAAGATCATGAAGGCATTAGCGGCAAATACTTCGATAATGACCGCGGCATGTATGGCCAGCTTATTTCCGATGCATATAATCCGGATAAGGTTGAAGCGCTCATAAAACAAACTGAAAAATATTTCAAAAAATAACAAACGAAACTCAGCTTTTGCAGGCTTCGGAGAGTTGAGCACCTAGCATTTCCTGAATTTCGATAATCCTGCGCAGCTCCATAAAAGGTAACATTTGCTGGGTTTCGGAAAAGTCTTGGTCATTACCCGGGCTTTCCTTTTTGAGCAATTCAGTAAACTGCTTTTGCATGCAATCAATATTTGCTTTTTCGGTTAATTGCTTCAGGCAGTGAAAATTATTATCAATGGATGACGAAAAGAGCGATACAGGAAATGCTTCCAGTTCTTCTTGCTTAAAGCGGATACTGGTGTAATGATAAACAAGAACCCTTCGAAAAATACTTTCACATAGAGCCAGAATTGTTTGGAATTGCTCAATCTGAAACAGCTTAATCCCCGGCTGGTTCAGCATCCTTTGGAAAGACGCCCTGGTATTTGATGCTTCAAGTTCTGTTTTTCGGTATGCTTTAATCATTTCCAGAGAACTCTTTCCGCTAGGTTGCGCATGTTTTTCAATAGCATTGAAGTACAGTTGCAAACCAGCCAAGAAACTTCTCAGTTTATCCGGAAAATGATCCTTCTCCCAATGTGGAAAAATCAAGAATCCGGCAGCCAGGGCCAGCGCTGCCCCCATAAGGGTTTCCATAACCCGTTCCACTGGTATTTGCCAGCCAGATGAACCTTTAAGACCATAAAGGCAAACCACCATTGGCGTCATAAAGAAAGCGGAAATACTGTAATTCATGGTTTGAAAAGCCATGGCAAAAACAGTTAATACGACCAAAATAAAAACGATGATAAGAGGATCTTGAACGACCAGAAGAATCAAATAGGCAAACAATCCGCCCAGTACTGTTCCCGAAGCACGCTGAAGGCTCCGGATAAAAAAATCACCACCAAAAGCCGGCCCAATTATGATAACAACAGTTAGTGGCAGCCAGTAACCATGCTCAAAATCAAGCTTATGACAAATAAAAACAGCGATTGCAGAAGATATTCCAATACGCAGGGCATGACGAAAAATACTGGATTTTAAGGTCAAATTAGATTTTAAGCGAGGCCAAAACCTTTCTTTTTGCCATTCATCGATCAGTTGCCTGGTATAAGTGCTGATTTTTGATTTATCCACTGTTCCTGTCCGCACAATTGCAATTTGTTCTTCCATCCGTGTAAGCAAGAGCCTCAAGGCATCCAGCAGCTGAGTCAGCCCTTCCTGTTGCGCAATTTTAATCAACTCATGCTTCTTCATTTTGTCGAGCAGTGACTCCAGCTCATCTTCGCTTATTTTCTTTTGATTTATTGAGACCGCCATTTTCCGATGAAATTCAGAAAGCAGGCCAAAAAATCCCGACTTCAGCTCATTATTCAGCTTGCTTTCTCCT
The DNA here is from genome assembly GCA_963662905.2 of Bacteroidales bacterium. Lineage (GTDB taxonomy): Bacteria > Bacteroidota > Bacteroidia > Bacteroidales > WRLA01. The sequence goes on from CAXXFD010000002.1 coordinate 959,910, forward strand.
TTTTGTTGCTGGAGCAAGATCATATCATTAATTACGATGCATGCGCGATGATCCCGCTCAACTGACTGAGCAAGAAGCAAGTACAGGCTTTCATTTTCGGAACGACTGTAACGTCCCTTCCTTCCCGATGCTGACATCTGATGAAAAATCTGAATACTTTGCGTAAACGCCTGCTCTTTAGCCAGCAGTTTATGTTTTACTACATCCGAAGTTTCACCGGCAAGAAGAATCGTGCTAAAGCTCTTTAAAAAATCTGCATGCGCTGTAAATGCCGCTGCCAGCGCTTTTTGCTGAGGCTTATAAGCATCAATCGGCCAAATGTACAGGGCAACGATCATTGCCCATAAACCGCCCCCAACAAATTCGGATGCAAGCAGGACTGCGGAACCGGTTTTTAAAGGATTGGACACCAGAAGCACAAAAACAATAGAACCGGACATAGACATCATAACACCTGAGTTTCCCAGAATACCAAGCATAGCAGCACTGCTGAGCCAAAAAAAGGTAAAAACAACCGCAACCCATAATGTACCCGCTGCATAAGTAGCCACTACAGCAGCCAGGGTATTTATCAATATAGCCAACAGAAAATTCTGCATCGTTTTCCTTCGCGAAACCCCGCCCATATCGGCCAGAATAGCGAAAAGCGCAGCCAACACAAAATTAAAGGCCACCGAAACATCAGCAGCCAGATGAGCCACAGCCAAAGGAACAGCAACTAAAAAAGCAAAACGCAAACCTTTCATATAAGATGGCCTGACGTTTTTCGATTTGAAAGCCTGATTGATGAGATGTTTACTAAACATATGAGAAACAACAATTTATTAGCCCGTCAACATTAGTTTTAATTTATAAAACTTAGGCATTTTTATCAAAAATACGGCAAATAAATTATGATAATGAATATCTCATGAAAAAATTTTGAAAAAATATTCTATAAAAAACAAATTGAATTGGCTATGATATGCCTTATATTTGTGAAGACCTCCATTAGAAAACCCAAATGAAAAAAACAGTTTTAATTACTGCATTCCTATTGCTTGGCTTATCCGCCTTTTCTCAGCAAATTTACTTTCCGCCAACAGACAGTGATGATTGGGAAAGCATAAGCCCTGAAAGCCTTGGTTGGTGCGCAGATGAGATACCGTCATTTTATCAATTCCTGGATGAAAAAAACACCAAAGCTTTTCTTCTGCTCAAAGACGGAAAAATCGTCCTGGAAAAATATTTTGGCAGCTTTCAGCAGGACAGCTTATGGTATTGGGCATCGGCCGGAAAAAGCCTTACATCCTTTTTAACCGGTCTGGCATTACAAGAAAATATGCTGGACCTGGAAGATCCCACATCATTATTTCTTAGCCATGGATGGACAAATTGCAGTGCTTCCAACGAAAATCTCATTACCATAAAAGACCAGCTGAGCATGACCACCGGCCTGGATGATGCAGTTGACGATAATCACTGCACACTCGACACTTGCCTGAATTGTTTCACGGAAGCCGGAAGCCGCTGGGCATACCACAATGCACCTTATACACTTTTAATCAATGTTTTGGAAGCGGCAAGCGGAATGTCCATAAATCTATTTACCCATCAAAAATTAAAAAGCCTTTGTGGAATGGATGGCGCTTTTTTCAATCTGGGTTATGACATGCTCTACATCAGCACAGCCCGCAGCATGGCCCGGTTTGGTATTTTGATGCAAGCAGAAGGCGAATGGGATGGCGAGGCAATACTGAAGGATCAGGAATATTTTCAGCAGATGATCAATACTTCTCAGCCATACAATAAATCGTATGGATATCTGTGGTGGCTCAATGGGAAAGAAAGCTTTATGATGCCCGGATTGCAATACACTTTCGAGGGATCCATTTGCCCCAACGCTCCCGGGGATATGTACGCAGCACTGGGCAAAAACGGACAATTTCTCAATATCTCCCCATCGAATGGACTGGTAATGGTGCGTATGGGCGATGCACCCGGAGAAGGAGAGGTTCCGGTACTATTTTGCGACAGCATATGGAGCTATATCAATGACATCATTTGCGCCCCTGCAAATATTTTAAACTCCCCAAAGCGTAATCATGAAGTTTATGCAACTTACAGCCCAGGCAGCAAAAAAATCAGTGTCAGTTGGCATCAAAAACATTTCTCTGCACGATTATTCAACAGTACCGGACGATTGATCATATGCCGCAAGAATTTTTTCTCAGAAGGGATCATACAGGCCAACAATTGCAAGACCGGAATATACCTGCTGGAAGTCACTGATGATTCGGGTCAGAAAACGACATGCAAAATGATAATCCAATAATAAAAAGCCTGTTTCCCTTATCAAAAATATCTATTTTTGGAGGGGGTCCAAAAATCAGTTTTTCAGTATGATTTTATCAACTTGTTTTTGAACACTCCACAAAGCAAATTAGACATAACAAAATGGACAATACAATTTTACACTACCTCCTGCTCATAGGCATAACCATAGCTTCTGCCCTGCTCCTTGCCTTCATATTGCGAAAGATATTAGGCATTTTTATTAAAAAGTATGCCGTAAAACTTAAAGCCGACCCCACCAATTTTTCATTCATCAAAAATTCAGTTGGCTTTATCATTTATACGGCAGCAGTTATTTTCATATTTGTTAAAATCCCATTTTTGAAATCGGTGGGCACAGCACTTTTTGCCGGTGCCGGGATTATCGCCATCATCATCGGTGTTGCATCTCAAAAAGCCTTTTCGAACATCATCAGCGGAATTTTCATTCTCTTCTTTAAGCCTTTCCGCATCTCCGATATTATTGAATTCAAAGATGGCCAAAAAGGTGTGGTTGAGGAAATAACCCTACGACATACGATTATCAGGGATTATGAAAACCGCCGCATCATCATTCCCAACAACGCCATTAGCGATGAAACCATCATCAACAGCAACATCCAGGATGAGAAAATCCGCAAGCATATTATGTTTTCCATCAGCTACGATTCGGACATCAACAAAGCCATGGCCATAATCCGCGATGAAGCCGAAAAACATCCCTTGGTGATTGACCAAAGAAGCGATCAGGAAAAAAAAGACAATGCTTCAAAAGTAATTATCAGGGTGATTGCCCTGTCAGATTTTTCAGTGGATTTGAAAGCTTACCTATGGGCAGCCAATAATGACGATGCTTTTGTCCTCAAATGCGATCTGTTAAAATCGGTTAAGGAACGTTTTGACAGAGAAGGGATTGAGATTCCTTTCCCATACCGGACTATTGTTTATAAAAACGATATCAAACATGATACACAAGAGGCTCAACCGCAAAAAAACTAATCCTGCAACCGCTATTTTTACGGGCAAAAAGATAATGGATCGGGTGCATATTCACCTCTTTCAATATAATGAAAATGAGTGCTATGATAACAGTCTATTAAATGAGCCCGTTTTTGAAGGTTTTGCAAATGATCATGACCGTTTTTGGTTGCATATCAAAGGCATGCACGACACAGAAACCATTAAAAGCATCTGCAACAAACTTCATGTCCACAATCTGGTCATCCAGGATATTCTGGACGTAAACCAACGCCCTAAATTTCAGGAGTTTGAAAATTATTGGTTTTTCACGATAAAATCTTTTGTTCCTACTGATGAAGCATCCATTGAACAGGAGCAACTGAGCTTTATTCTGGGCAAAAACTATCTGGTATCTTTTCAGGAGCGCAATGCAGCTTACTTTGACCATATCCGTGATCGACTGAGAAACAATACGGGCATTGTGCGGGAGCGTGGAGCCGATTTTCTGCTTTTCCTGCTGCTCGAATCCATACTTGACAATTATTTTATCACCCTCTCCCACATCGAAAAAAACATCAACGAAATCAGCAATCTTGATTTGTCCTCAGATCCATCACCGGAGATCATCAGCACAATCGAAAAACGCAAAAAACAGTTGCACCACATTAAAAAAGCAATACTTCCGATTAAGGAGTTTATCGGCAAAATTGAACGTGAAAATTTTAATTTTATCCATGAAAAACACATCAAATACTATTTTGAGCTGAAGGACTTATGCCTTACTTTACTGGATGAATGCGACCAAATGGAACTGATACTCGAAAGCAAAACCAATCTTTTTTTCTCCATTCAAGGGCACCGCATGAACCAGGTAATGAAAACACTGACCATTGTGGCCACAATTTTTATCCCACTGACTTTTATTGCAGGTATCTATGGCATGAACTTTTTAAACATGCCAGAGCTGGGCTGGCGATGGGGCTATCCACTTATATGGATTATCATGCTTGCAATGGCCGTGATCATGCTGATCTATTTCCGGAAAAAGAAATGGTTTTAGCACATTCTGCTTAAACAAACCTCCAAAGCTGGTCATTTCAGTTAAAAACACTTTTCTTTTCGGGGGCATTTTACATTTAAGTTCCTATTTTTGCAGGCGATTTTAAAACTATAATTATGGATATTGCCCCTAAGTACAATCCTGCTGAGATTGAAAATAAGTGGTACAGCCACTGGATGGAGAAAGGATATTTTAAATCGGAACCAGACGATCGTCCGGCTTACACAGTCGTGATTCCACCGCCAAACGTTACAGGCGTACTGCATATGGGGCATATGCTCAACAACACAATTCAGGATATCCTTGTACGCCGTGCCCGAATGAAGGGTTTTAACGCACTTTGGGTTCCGGGAACCGATCACGCATCAATTGCCACAGAGGCAAAAGTTGTAAATAAACTCAGGCAGGAAGGTATAGACAAAGCTTCTCTGAGCCGTGAGGAATTCCTGGAACACGCCTGGGAATGGAAAGAAAAACATGGCGGCATCATCCTGGAGCAGCTTAAAAAACTGGGCGCATCCTGCGATTGGGATCGTACGCGTTTCACCATGGACGAAGCTCTTTACGAATCTGTAATTGATGTTTTTATCGACCTCTACAATAAAGGGCTGATTTATCGTGGCGTACGCATGGTCAACTGGGATCCTTCGGCGCTCACAGCCCTCTCCGATGAAGAAGTAATCCACAAAGAGCTCCAGTCCAAGCTGTATTATCTCCGCTACAAAGTTGAAGGAACGGAAGATGAATGGGTTACCATCGCCACAACACGTCCGGAAACGATTCTTGGCGATACAGCTGTTTGCATCCACCCCGAAGACGAACGCTATACGCAACTGCATGGCAAACGCGTAATTGTTCCTCTGGTCGAACGTTCTGTGCCCATCATCCTCGATGAATATGTTGACCGTGAATTTGGTACGGGATGCCTGAAAATTACTCCGGCACATGATATCAACGACTACGAAATCGGTTTTAAGCACAAACTCGACAGCATTGACATTTTTAATGACAATGGCACTATGAGCGAAGCTGCCCAACTTTATATCGGCAAAGACCGTTTTGATGTGCGCAAGGAAATCAGCAAAGACCTGGAAGCTGCAGGACACATGGTCAAAATTGAAGATTATGTGAACAAGGTTGGATTTTCGGAACGTACGGATGCTGTGATTGAGCCCAAGCTTTCGATGCAGTGGTTTTTGAAGATGGCAGAAATGGCCACGCCTGCGCTTGAAGTAGTAATGAATGACACCATACAGTTCCATCCCCCGAAATTTAAAAATATTTACCGCCACTGGATGGAAAATGTACGCGACTGGTGCATCAGCCGTCAGCTTTGGTGGGGCCAGCGCATCCCGGTTTATTATCTGCCCAACAATGAGATGGTCGTAGCCAAATCGGTTGAAGAAGCTTTTGAAAAGGCGCAAAAAGAATTTAATCTGCCCGAACTAAAAATCGACGACATCAAACAAGATGAAGATGTGCTCGATACCTGGTTCTCTTCCTGGTTGTGGCCGATTTCTGTTTTTGATGGCATCCGATATCCTGATAATGAGGAAATAAAATATTATTATCCGACCAATGACCTGGTTACGGCTCCGGAAATTCTTTTCTTTTGGGTAGCCCGGATGATTATGGCCGGACAGGAATACCGCAATGAAATCCCATTCAAAAACGTCTATCTCACCGGAATTGTACGCGACAAACTCGGTCGTAAAATGTCGAAATCACTGGGCAACAGTCCCGATCCGATTAAGCTGATTGAGCAATTTGGTGCAGATGGCGTACGTGTGGGCATGCTGCTCACCTCCCCTGCCGGGAATGACCTTCCGTTTGACGAAAGCCTTTGCGAACAGGGGCGTAATTTCAGCAACAAAATCTGGAATGCACTTCGCCTGGTAAAAGGCTGGAATGTAAATAAAGACACTGAGATGCCTCAGTATGCCAAAGCGGCCGTTGCCTGGTTTGAAAACAGGCTAAGCCAGGCTATTGCTGAAATTGACGAGCAACTTGAAAAATACCGGATCAGCGATGCACTGATGAGCGCATATAAATTGGTCTGGGATGAATTCTGCTCATGGTATCTTGAAATGGTAAAACCGCCATATGGCGAGGCCATTGACCCGCAAACCCTGGAACACACCATAAATTTCTTTGATAAGCTGATGCGTGTTTTACATCCGTTTATGCCGTTTATTACCGAAGAAATCTGGCAAATTCTGCAAGACCGCAAAGGCGAAAGCATTATGACTACGGCCATGCCGGAAATTACCGAACCTGATGGCGGATTGCTCAAGAAATTTGAATTCGCACGCGAGGTGATTATCGGTATTCGCAATATCCGGGCGCAAAAAAATATCGCCAATAAAGAAAGCATTGAATTATTGGTACGCAAGAACCAGGACGAACAAGCAGACACTTATTTTGATGATATGATCGTTAAGCTCTGCAATATCAGCAAACTGGAATACATCACCGAAAAGCCAACTACAGCAGGCAGCTTCGTTGTGGGCGCTACGGAATTTTTCGTGCCACTGGGCGATAAAGTTGATGTAGAAGCAGAAATCAAGAAACTCACCGAAGAACTAAATTACACAAAAGGCTTCATCAAGACGGTGGAGAAAAAGCTCAATAACGAGCGTTTTGTGAACAATGCCCCCGAGAAGGTTGTGGCCATGGAGCGCAAAAAACAAAGCGATGCCATGGAACGTATCCGTATTTTGGAGGAGCAGATTGCTTCAATGAAGTAAATCCACTGAAACCCAAAATAATGAAAGCCCGCTGATCGATGATTGGCGGGCTTTCGGTTTTATTTCGGATAATGGTATTTACACGAAATAATTTCAACACAGTTTTCGCGAACCATATAAACTAATCTATGTTCCTGGTCAATTCTTCGCGACCAGCACCCTCAAAAACTATGCTTTAATGCTTCGGGTTTTCCTGAGCCTTTAAATGGATCTCGTCTGCACTCCTGAATTAAATCAACAATTTTACGATAGATCTTTTTATCCATTTGTGCCCATTCGTTAAAATCATTGAAGGAGTTTCCTTTAAAAACAAGGTCACGCATAGCGTTTAATCATTTTCAGCAACATATTTATCGAACTCATCACCTTTAAAACGAATAGCAGGTTCTTTAGCCATGTTATCAAGAATGTGCTGCTCATTAGATTTATATGAGCTAAGATATTCTGTTTCATCCTGTGCACTCGAAACCCGAATAACAATTTCTTTTCCACGGAATAATTTTTTCAGAGACTGCAGAAAATCATCATTGATTTGATTTGCATTTATTTTATAGACTGCTTCCATATTTTTATTTTCAAAATTAACAATTTTAATATGAACTGGCTGTTCTTCTATTCAATATTTTTCTGAAGAATTAATTCCATTCGATCCAGATCAAGGCAGCACAAATAGCCCAACCGGCTTACATCATAAATTTTATGTGGTTTGGTGTAAAAGCAGCCATTATCCAATGGAATCGCATCTGCATTTGTTTCGATAGCTTCAAGAATCTGGTCTATTGGTGTGGGTTCATGGCCAAATACAATCCTTTTTTCTCCAATTTTGGAAATATCAGCTTTAGATGTCCATCGTCGTAAAACCAACATGGCCTTTTCATCCTGCAAAGGATCATCCAAATCAAAATTCAAACCGGCATGTACCAGAAAAAAACCGCCCAAATCAAAATACAAAGGCAGCTTTTGGCAAAAATCAAGATATTTAGGAATTAATTTTCCTTCATCATCCAGCAGGCAGGCACTTTTATTGATGCGCGCTACCAGGGCTTTCAAATCCTTATCGTTGTATGTTTGACTCGCTTGCACCAGATCATCTTCATGATTTCCGCGCAATGGGAAAAGCTGATAGCCCTGATTTTGTAATTCAATGATGAAATCAATCACGCCGGCTCCATCTTTTCCCCGGTCGATATAATCGCCAAGCAGATAAAGCTTATCCTGCTTTTGCAAGCCTATTTTTTGGACTAAAGCCTTGAATGTTTTTAAGCAGCCGTGAATATCCCCAACCACCCAACGGCGCGATGAATTGGATTGCATATAAAGAGGTTTGGATAAAGATACCAAATCCTCATGAGAAAAAGCTGACTTTCTTAATCTTTGATTACATCGTCTCCATCTGCCTGGAATTTAAACCCAAGGCGTTTGCCCGTGCGCAGCTTCATATTGTCGAGCGTAGTTTGGAATTCATGCAGTGAAACTTCTTTCACCTGATCGTAAGGCGGAGTGAGCAGATCAAAATTTATGGTATATTCAATAGCCGACTCTACAATCTGTTTGGCTGCTTCACGGTTCATAACGGAAGTATTGAAATTACTGTAGAGCAAGCCAATTTCTTTTTTCCCTTCCACAAAATAATGCTCATCTTTATTAATGAACACCCTTCCGATGAGATAGCCAATATCGTTCATGCGGTGGTATTTAAAGGAATCGGAAAGAAAATTATAAATATTGATAATGCCGCAAAACGAACGTGCCGGATCTTCTTTCACATAAGGGGTCTTCATCACCTGATGGAAACGGCTGAATTCGAACACATTGGTATGCATCATAAAAATGAGCACATCACCACCAAATTTTAGTTCAATTTCAAATTCGCCCCGGTCTTTATATTGTACAATTACCGGAGTTTCCTCCGAATTCGCATGCTGATATTTATTGAACTCATCAACCGTTTCGCGGATTATTGATTTGAATTCTTTAAAAACCTGATTGGTTTTACGGTACACATTAATCTTAAGTGAAGCCTTATCAATTAGTTTCTTGAAGAGCTGGTTCTTTTCTCCCATCGCAAAAGTTTTTAAACAAGACGGCTAAAATACAAATTATTCGAATGTAAAGGATATTTGAAATATCTTGGAGTGAACAGACTCAATACTAGCAGAGTAGAGATTATCTTCCGGATAGAGAATATTTTTAAACCCATAGGTCATCTGAATCTGGAAAGCAAATTTAAACCAGACGGTATAAACATCAAATCCGGCACCAAACTCAAAGCCATAATCTATTCGGTTCATTTTAACTTTCAGGTCGTTACGGGCTTCTTCCTTTTTTTGGGCACTGGAAGCCAGGTCGATTTTAAGCGTCATCCCCGAAAAGATATACGGGCGGAGATTATGCATGCGCTTTCCTTTATACTTAATCCTAAGCGGGAAATCGACATAAGTTGTTGGTATCTGCTTTACTATATCATAATAGCTTGTATCCGTTTTTCGGAACTGCATTATGGAATAATTGATATCGCGTGACGCAAATTGCAATCCCGGCACAAACCGCAGGTCGAAATATTCGCCCAAACGCAGGTTAGAAACCATTCCAATGGTAAATCCAAGGCCGGCCTGTGGCGTAATTGCATTTACACGTGCACTGTCAGCAATCAAATCGGGGATTTGTTCTCCGGAGTAGGTGATATATTGAAATCCTTCAATGGGATTTATCGTGAACATCATTTGGTTAAATCCAAGATAAAATCCAAAGTGCCGCGGATTTCTGTCATATTTTGGCAGATTGGGGACTTTGGGGATATTATACTGCGCAAAGGAATTCAGTACAATGATCAGAAAAGAAATGATAAAAAGTATTTTTTTCAAAAGATGTTCAGTTAATTCAGCCTGATTTCTTAACGGAGAAGCGCAATATTTATTTTCTGCAACTTATGGCTTCTGCCCGATATAGAGACTTGCAATACCGAAAGTCATGCGTTCCTCTCTGAGGTTCACAAAACCTGCTTTGCTCATTTCTTTCAAAAACGCCTCACCATCAGGAAACGCCTGAACACTTTCCGGAAGATAAGTGTAAGCACCATCATTTTTAGAAATCAGGCGTCCGGCTCCCGGCATAACCGTTTTGGAGTAAAAGCTATAAAATTGTTTTACAGGAAACATGCGGGGCTGGGAGAACTCCAGGATATAAACATTTCCGCCCGGCCTGATCACCCTTAAAATTTCCGACAAGCCTTTTTGCAGGTTTTCAAAATTGCGCACACCAAATGCAACCATGGCTGCATCAAAATAATGATTATTGAAGCGTAGATTTTCGGCATCTCCGGGTTCAAGTTTTATCAGGCTATCCAGTTTAGCCTGCTGCACTTTTGCGTTACCGATACGCAACATTTTCTCCGAAATATCTGCCCCAACAACCTGTATCTTCAGCTTTCGGGCTGCAAGAATGGCCAAATCTGCTGTACCTGTCGCAATATCCAGCACATTTGATGCATGCGATTCGCGTAATCTACGGATCAGATGCCTTCTCCACTGACGGTCGATTCCGGCAGAAAGAAAATGATTCAGAAAGTCGTAATGCCCGGCAATGCTGTTGAACATCTCCCGAACCCCTTCTTTTTTGCCCGCACCGCTTATTTTTGGCTTACTCATAACAGCAAAAGCTTTATTGTTTCTTCTTTAAGGCGTTCAGCATCAATGGGGACCACGCCCAGGCTTTCACAAACCAAGCCCCCGGCAAGATTGGCAAAACGTGCCATAAAAACAGGCTCGGTCCCGGCGGCCAAACAAAGCGTAGCCACACTGATCACGGTATCTCCGGCTCCCGACACATCGCTGATCTGACGGATATGCGCCGGCACAATTTCTTTAATTCGTTCATCGCCTGAGGGGGCATTGATCAGCACTCCGCGCTCCGAAAGCGTAATCATCACCGCTTTGGCGTTCATCTTTTTGCGCAAAGTCTCCGAAGCAGCGAAAAGCACAGACTCCTGATCGAGATGTGCCTGTATATTTAAACCTTCGCGCATTTCCTTCAGGTTGGGCTTAAACAAATCTACGCCTTGATAGGCAAGGAAATTTCGCTTTTTCGGATCCACGCTCACCGGGATTTTGAACTTCCTGGCCAAATGGTTCACGTCGCTGATCAGCTCGGGGCTGATTACACCTTTATCGTAATCCTGAAACAGGATTGCATTGATTTTTTCACCGAGGATCAATTGGGTAATCCTTTCCAGCAGGCAATCACGGTCATCCTCTTCCAATTCATCATTCATTTCTTCATCCACGCGCAACATTTGGCTCGAATTACCAAGAATCCGGAATTTGGTTGTAGTAATACGGTTTTCACTCTGGCAAATTCCTTCGGCACTCAAATCATCCTCTTTTAGCAGCTCAAAAAAGAGGGATGCTTTTTCATCCCGGCCAATAAGGCTGCACAAAACAGGCTTTGCTCCCATTGCTTTGATATTCAAGGCAACGTTGGCGGCTCCTCCCAGGCGGTTCGAACGACGGGTAACTTCAACAACCGGCACAGGCGCTTCGGGGGAAATACGGTTTACTTTCCCAAATAAATAGGCATCGATCATCACATCGCCAATGACCAGCACCTTCATATCTTTAAAAGAGCCAAAAAGCTGATTAACAGCATTTTTATCCATCATATGCAATTAATGTTTCCGCAAAAGTAGGGAATTCGGATTTCTTATTAAAAAGTGGAAGAAAAATTATAAAAGAAAAAGACCGAAGGTTTATCGAAACATCCGGTCTTTATATTTATCGTAAGTATAATCCTAATCCAAGTCTTGCAGTGCTTTCTCAATACGGTCCATGGCAATATTGAGTTTCTCGGGAGATGTGGCATATGAAATGCGCAGGCAATCGCCATTACCAAAAGCGGAACCGGGCACCAGCGAAACAAAGGCATTGCGGAGCAGGTACATACATAAATCCTGATCGGTATTGATTTTTTCACCTTTAAAGCTTTTCCCGATATATGATTTGATTTCCGGGAACAAATAGAAAGCGCCGTCGGGCTTGTTCACATTGATACCGGGAATTTTCTTCAACCGGTCATAAACCAAATCACGCCTTTCTTTGAAAGCTGCCAGCATTTCATGAAGCTCGGTTACCTCTGCAGGATCGGCCAGCATGGCATCAATAGCGGCCCTTTGTGCCATGGCATTGGTACCGGAAGTTATTTGTCCCTGATATTTCGTTGCTGCTTCCGCGATATAGCGGGGTGCCGCGAGGTATCCAATCCTCCAGCCGGTCATGGCATAGCCCTTGCTTACCCCATTGATGATCACAACACGATCGCGTATGCCGTCAAAGCTGGCAAAACTTTCATGCTTGCCACTGAAATTGATCAGTTCGTAAATTTCATCAGACAGCACATAAACATTGGGATGACGCAACAAAACTTCGACCAGGGCTTCAATTTCTTCGCGGTGGTATATACTTCCGGAAGGATTATTGGGCGAGTTGAGCATAATCAGCTTGGTAAGCGGAGTTATGGACGACTCGAGCTGTTGCGGTGTTAATTTGAAATCACTTTCAACGCTGGTAGGGATATAAACAGCCCGGCCTTCGGCCAGTTTGATCAGTTCGCTGTAGGAAACCCAGTAGGGCGTTGGAACCACAACCTCATCGCCGGGGTTTACCAGGCTCATTATGGCGTTGGCCAGCGCCTGTTTGGCTCCTGTTGAAACCACAATCTGGTCGGGCGTATAATCCAGGCCGTTATCCCTTTTGAGTTTGGTACATATAGCCTGTCTCAATTCAGGAAATCCCGGAACCGGCGTATAATGCGTGTAGTTTTCGTCCAATGCCTTTTTTGCGGCATCTTTTATAAATTCGGGTGTATCAAAATCCGGCTCACCGATGCTTAAGCTAATCACATCATGGCCTTTAGCGGCCAATTCGCGACCCATTCGTGTCATTGCCAGTGTGGCCGATTCAGATAGACTGTAAATGCGTTTCGAGAGAAAATCCATAGTTCTGACTTTGATGATGGCGTGTGACAAATTTATAAAAATTAAAATAAGCTTAACTTAGAATGAATCTGTTTTGTGAAAAAGATAACAATGCCGCCCTGAAACACGCCAAAACCATTCTCTAATCAGCAGCAAGGCCATCAGCATCTAAAATTATTTCAAAATGGTTACACCTTTAATATTACGCACCCACCTAATCGTTACTCTTTTGTACATTTGCTAAAAATTCAAATTATGACTGATCTACTTGATTTATTAAAGTATGTAGTGCCATCGCTGGTGGTTTTTGCAACGGCCTATTATTTTTTCAGTGCGTTTTTAAGCAAATACACGGAAAAAGACAAAGAAAGCAGCCAGATATTGCTCAAAACCACTCAATTGCTTATCGGGCAGGAGGAAAAACGGCAGAAAGCCATTGTTGCCAGCGAGCAATACAAAACAATAATGCCCGTCCGTTTGCAGGCTTATGAACGCCTGATGCTCCTATTGGAGCGAATCAGCCTGACCAATCTGGTGATGCGCACCAACAAAGCGGGCGCAACGGCTCCCCAGATGCAGGCAACATTTATTAAAACCATACGCGAAGAATTTGACCACAACCTCTCGCAGCAAATCTACATCAGCCCCGAATCCTGGGCTGCCATAAAAAATGCCAAGGAAGAATGTATCCAAAACATCAACCTTGCTGCCTCAAAGCTTAAAGATAATGCTGACAGCATGGCTTTGGCACAGAAAATCCTTGAAATTTCGGGCAATAACCAGGGCATCAGCAAGGCTATGAGCATACTGAAAGCTGAAGCCCGTTCATTGTTTTAGAAAAATATCAAGCAAGATCCTTAAGCTGAAAAGCAGTATTTTTGCAATTTCATAAGAAAACTCAATATGGACAACAGACCACTTATATTTATTACCAACGACGACAGTACTTCCGCGCCCGGATTGAGGGTTTTAATTGAAATTATGCAGCGCCTCGGCGATGTGTTTGTAATATCACCCCAAGGACTGCAATCCGGACAATCGCATGCGGTAACTGTTAATGACCCCATCCGCCATGCATTAATTAAAGCAGATGGACGAGCATTTAACGAGTATTCGTGCAGCGGCACACCGGTCGATTGCGTGAAAATCGGACTGAAAGTCCTTTTGAAAGAAACCCCTGATTTGCTGGTTTCCGGCATTAACCATGGCTCCAACGCATCCATCAACATGCTTTACAGCGGAACGATGGCAGCAGCAATGGAAGGTGCTCTGGAGGGAATTCCGAGCATTGGTTTTTCGCTTTGTGAATACGGCTGGAATGCCAGCTTCGAACATGCCAAAGAGCCCATTTACAAAATTGCAAAAAAGGTGCTAGAAAACGGGCTCCCGGATGGAACGGCGCTCAATGTAAACATCCCGGCCATCAGCAATGAACCCTTGAAAGGCATCAAGAGCTGTTATCAGGCACAAGGCCGATGGTCTGAAGATTTTGATAGCCGCATTGACCCTCGGAAACAACCCTACCACTGGATCAAAGGGAAATTTGTGCATGATGGCCTGACCGAAGGCAGCGACCTGCACGCCCTCGAAAACAATTATATTTCCGTTGTGCCCGTACAAACCGATTTTACAAATTATCAGGCATTGGATTTAATGGAAGGGGATTTTGATGAAGATTAAAGATTCGGCCTTAACCGGATTTATCGCAGGAATCATCGGCCCGGCTGTGGTATTCGCCATTGTATTTTTCGCCCACCGCTTTTATATGCAAAGCACTGGAAATTCACTGGTCACAGACGAACATAAGTGGGTGATGTTCGCATTGATTCCTAACCTGATTTTCATGCGTATATTTTTGAAAAACCAAAAATATCCGGCCAGCGGAAAAAGCATCCTGATTCTTACCCTGCTGGAAGTCGCAGCGTATTTTGCATTTTTTGGTTTCGATCAGTAAATCCTGAAAATTATGAAATTCTACATCATAGCAGGCGAAGCATCTGGTGATCTGCACGGCAGCAACCTCATCAAAGCTTTGAAGGAGCAACATCCCGAAGCAGAATTCCGCGGATGGGGTGGCGATAAAATGCAGGCTGCCGGCATGGAGCCCGTCAAGCATATCAGTGAGCTGGCTTTTATGGGATTTATTGAAGTTGCGGCCAATTTGCGCACTATTTTGGGCAATATCAATTTGTGCAAAAAAGATATACTTGCCTATCAGCCCGACGCCGTAATCCTCATTGATTACCCGGGCTTTAACCTGCGCATTTCCAAGTTCCTTCATCAGGAAGGCATTAAAAACTACTATTATATCAGCCCGCAAATCTGGGCATGGAAAAAAAACCGTGTCCATCAGATCAAGAAATACGTGGACCGTATGTTTGTCATCCTTCCTTTTGAAAAGGACTTTTACAGGCAATATGATGTGGATGTTGATTTTGTCGGTCATCCGCTTATAGATGCGCTTGAAGCAGAAGGCAAAGATTTCTCAGAAACAGAATTCAGGAAACAAAATAATCTTGATGAGGGTGGAATTATTGCGCTACTGCCCGGAAGTCGCCGACAGGAAATCAGCAAAATGCTTCCGATTATGTGCCGTTTAAAAAATGATTTCCCCGAATACCAACTAATCATTGGCGGTGCACCCAATATTGAGGAAAGTTATTACTATAAATACGCTTCCGGGAAGGGCATCAAAATTATTTACGGACAAACCCATGCCCTGATCCGTACAGCCCGGGCAGCGGCGGTTACATCGGGCACTGCCAGTTTGGAAACGGCTTTGCTGCAATGCCCTGAAGTGATTTGCTATAAAGGAAACCCCATCAGTTATTTCATTGCGCGGGCGATTGTTACCATAAAATATATCGGCCTGCCAAACCTGATCATGGACAAACCCATCATCAAAGAACTGATCCAAAGCGACTTCAACTACAAAAACCTAAAAGTAGAAATCGGACAATTGATCAAAAAAGGAAGCTATCGCGATGAAATGCTCGAAAACTGCAAGCAATTACGCAAAAAACTTGGCGGAAGCGGTGCATCGGCACAGACTGCAAAACTAATCTTAAAACAACTGGCAAAATGAAGCTGAAGAATATCCTACTAAGCACATTTATTATATTGTTTTTCAGCCCTTTAATTAAGGCGCAGGACGAACATCCCGCCCAGGGCTATTTACGTGAAGGCATTGATTATGCGCGCAACCTTGATTTTGAAGGTGCCCTTAAGCTTTTCAATTCAGCAATACAAATCAACCCGCAATATGCCGAAGCCTATTTTAACCGTGGGCTTGTTGAGATGGAACTGGGCAAAAACAAGGAAGCCGTAGAAGATTTCACCATGGCGCTGGGGCTGCAGCCCGATATTCATGAAGCACATTTCAATCGTGGCCTGGCGCAATATCATTTAAACGAACTGGGTGCTGCCGTCAAAGATTTCCGCCGCGCTTTGGTGCTTGATACAGCCAATTCCGGCATTTATTTCAGCCTGGGCCGCGCTTACCATGATTTGGGTCAGGCCGACGAAGCGCTGCATGCTTATAACAACGCCATCCGTTTAGATCCGAAAATCACAGGAGCGCTCCACAACCGTGGACTGGTAAAAAGCAGCAAAGGAAATTTTGCCGGAGCATTAAAAGATTTCGATAAAGCTTTGGCACTTGATCCAAACAATACCGAATTCCTTTTTAGCAGGGGCGTTACCAAAGGATTAATGGGCTTTTATTATGCTGCAATTGAGGATTTTAACAAAGTACTAAAAGCTGCGCCCGATAATTTTGAAGCCTGGCACAACCGCGGTTTGGCTTTTATGAAACTCAATATGGATGCACTGGCAATCAAAGATTTTAACCAATGTCTGGAATTATATCCGGATTATACCGAAGCATGGCTGGCCAGAGGTGTTTGCAAATTCAATACAAACCAAAAAGAAAGTGCCTGCTCAGATTTGCAGGAAGCCAAAAACCGGGGCAACCGGGATGCCGCAGCACTCATTGAGGAGCACTGCCGGTAGGTTCAGCAAATCATTTTAATTTTGCAGTCGAAAAACCAAACTATTATGAAGAAAACCATTTTCACGCTTACAATTTTAGCAAGTCTAACATTTTTCACTTCTTGTGGAAATCAGGATTCAAAACAGGAAAACAAAAAAGAACATAAGGTCACAGCGACAACAGGAAAAGCGGAAATAAATACAACTCCCGAGCAGGATTCGGTGGCAAAACGCAAGGAAAAAGAAGCCCTTTTACAACAAATGATGGCACAGGGAACATCCGGAGGAGCTTCCGCCAATGAGCCTCCCACACCGGAACAAATTGGAAAGAAATATTTTCAGGAAGCGGCACGACATGGAAAAGCCAAAAGGTTTCCCGAAGCCTTGATTGCACTGGACAAAAGTATTGAAGCATACCCCGACAATGCCGCTGTGTGGTTTGCCCGCGGAAGCATTAAATGGCAAACCGATGATCTTCAAGGCGCTAAGGAAGATTTCAGCCAATGCCTTGAATTAATGCCCGATCACGAAAAAGCCTCTTTAAACATTGGTCAAATCCTGATAGAACAAGGCAAAAACATGCAAGCAATTGAGCTTTATAACGAGCTTTTAATAAAATATCCCAATACGGCCATGAGTTATTATAATCGCGGAATTGCTTTTAGCAATATCAAAGATTATAATACAGCTTTGGATGACTTTAATCAGGCGATTGAGCTGGATCCTAAT
Organism: Bacteroidales bacterium; assembly: GCA_963662905.2. GTDB lineage: Bacteria > Bacteroidota > Bacteroidia > Bacteroidales > WRLA01. Next base: position 977,677 of record CAXXFD010000002.1, read on the forward strand.
TATGCAATGGCCTACAACAACCGCGGAAATGTTTATTTCCTGCTTGGCCAAAAGGAAAAAGCCTGTGCCGACTGGAAAAAATCGCTGGAATTGGGCAATGATATGTCTCAAAAATCTATTGAAACCTACTGTAAATAGTTTTCATCTGCATCTGTAAAAAAACTATATTTGCCTAAAGCAAAGGTTTGATGCACTATTTTTTCCGGCAACATCCGCTACTCAAAATTCTGTTTCCTTTAATCCTGGGTATTCTTACCCAAAGGTTTTATTTTGATAATCAGCTAAATACAGGCTACACGATTATTCTATTGCTCCTGATTATTTTTGTTATTTTGTCGTATCAAAATAAAATCCATCCCATAAAGGCGCAAAATTTGGGCATGATCTGTGGCTTTTTGTTGTTTTTCGCTACGGGGCTGCAAATCACCTACCTCAACAACCATCAATTGAGTCTAGAACATTATACACATTTTCCGGAAACCGATAGTTTTATTGCAGAACTGAACCATACCTTCAGTGAAACGAGCAAAACATACAAAACTACTGCCCAGGTTACTGCTGTGCGTTCAGGTTCCGCTTGGCAGCAGGCCGATGGAAAAATCATCCTGTATTTTCTGAAAGACAGCTTGAAACCGCCTCCTCTTGCAGGTACGGAGGTGCTAATTTTAGCAAAACCCGACAGCATCCCTCCGCCTCTGAACCCCTATAGCTTTGATTATCAATCATACCTGAAGGATCAAAATATTTTTGGCCGTGCGCTCGTGGCCAGTGATGCATGGGTCGAAACCGGAAAAACAGGTTTCAGCCTGAAACTTTGGGCCGGAAAACTGCGGCTAAAAATGCTGGATATTCTTAAAAATCACGGCCTGGACGGCGATGAATATGCTGTGAGTGCCGCCATTCTTTTGGGTTTTGATGACGATCTGGATGAAGAAACCCGGGCGCAATTCAGTGGATCGGGAGCCATGCATATTTTGTGCGTTTCGGGTTTGCATGTGGGAATCATTTATCTGGTCAGCCTGTGGATGCTCGGATTTCTTAAAAAGCTCAAAGCCGGGCGGTTTGTAAGGCCGGTGATACTCCTGTGCATCATCTGGGCCTATGCATTGATAACCGGTCTCAGCCCCTCTGTGATGCGCGCCAGCCTGATGATTTCTTTTATCATTTTGGGCGACAGCATGAAACGCCACCGATCCGTTTATAATTCCGTAATGGCAAGCGCATTGGTATTAATTGTGTTTAATCCACTGATTATTTTTCAATTGGGATTTCAGCTTTCCTATGCCGCGGTCATTGCCATCATCAGTTTGCAGAAGCCCATTTACAATTGGTTTTACTGCAAAAATAAAATCGTTGACAAAATCTGGGAAATTTGCAGCGTTTCGATCGCCGCTCAAATCGGCACCTTCCCGATTGCTATTTTCTATTTCCATCAATTCCCGGTTTATTTCCTGATAACCAACATATTGATCATTCCATTCAGTGGTTTTATCATTTACGCAGGAATATTGTTTTTGCTGACCAGCTGGATTCCTTATGTTTCCATCGCGACGACCTGGCTGCTCACTTTTATGATCAAAGCGCTCAACCACATCACTTCCATTATCAGCAATTTGCCCGGCGCAAACATCGAAGGCATTTCATTGAGCCCCATTCAGTACGCTGTTTTGGCTATCCTTGTGATTTTCAGCAGCTTTGCATTCTTGCACAAAAGCAGGAAAGCCTTTGTAGCCGCATTGGGCCTGGTACTGATTTTGGGGATTCTGGAAATCAATGAAGAATATCAGGTTCAAAATCAAGACGAAAGCATTCTTTTCTCCAACAGAAAATCAGCTGTTATTGAAATTGTAAAAGGAAAAAACGCACTACTGATAGCCGATTCCACTTTTTTCAAGGACCCCAAAGCATACGATTATACGGTTGAGGCATACAATATTAAAAAGAGAATCAGGAGCATTAAAAAACTCGATTTAAACACCGTGGCCCAATCTGAAGATTTTGGTGTAAAATCAGATCCTCCTTTCCTGCAAGTCGGAAACCAGCTTTTTGTGGTGCAGGGCAGGAAAGCACTTTTCAAGGACTCTTTACAAAACCCGTTGCCTGTAGATCATCTCCTGATAACTGATTATCAATATAAAGAAAATAAAAACTCAATCTTTTTCGAAGCCCAAAAAACACTCAGCCTTCGCCAAAATTTCCTGAAAGAGCCCTTAGGTGACGTTCATTTTCTGGATCGGGACGGCGCTTTGAGCTTGCAGTAAATTTACGCGCCCCTCTGGCGCAAAGCTTCAAAAAGCACAATGCCCGTTGCAACGGAAACATTAAGAGAGGAAATACTTCCGGCCATAGGGATTTGCAGCATCGCATCCGACATTTCGAGATAAGCCGGAGAAATACCATCTTCTTCCGAGCCCATAATAATGGCCAGTGGTTCTTTGAAATTTTGCTGATAATAAGCATCCTCGGCTTTTTCGGTAACCGAAAATATTTTCAATCCGCTCATTTTCAAATAGTCGATGGTTTCTTTCAGTTTGAAAGCACGGCACACACGGATACGGTTCAGGGCGCCGGCAGAAGTTTTTACAGCATCGCCATTAATCAAAGCCGCACCACGGGCAGGAACGATGATTGCATCTACACCGGCACATTCGGCTGTGCGGGCAATGGCACCAAAATTCCGTACATCAGTAATACGGTCGAGGATAAGGATAAAAGGATTGCGCCCCTGTTCAAAAACTTCGGGCAGGTATTTTTCAATATCTTCATAAACAATAGGCGAAATAAAAGCAATCACACCCTGATGGTTTTTGCGCGTTACGCGATTCAGTTTTTCCAGCGGGACATGCTGAAACGGGATATCACGCTCATTGAGCATTGCGCGCAGCTGCCCAACAGATTGCGGGTTTAAATTCTTCTGGATGAGCACTTTTTCAATTTCGCGCCCGGCTTCTATGGCTTCAAGCACCGGATGGATGCCAAAAATAAAATCTTCCTTTTTCAATCTATCCTCCTATTTTTTTGTAATTCTTGCAAGATAATGATAATGATCATCTTCTTCAAGACATTCGCAATTAAATCCATTCATATCGGCCAATCCGGCCATCGTTTGGTAATCCACAAAAATCCACCGGAATGGCTCACCTTCTTCGCCTTCATAATCCATTCGGTATTCCAGCTCACCATAATATCCCGCATTCAGATCAAATAGATAACTTCCGTCTTCCTCTTCGTACATATAAACCAAATCTGAGGAATCAAAAATCACCTGACCACCATCAGTGAGCAATTCCCTGATTTTTTCAAAAAACTCAGGGAAACGTTCCAGGCGTCCCGGAACGCCAATTCCATTCATCAAAAACAAAAGTGTATCAAACTTCTGCCCCTTAAAATCAAAGAAATCGGAATGGACGGCATTTTTTATTCCATTGATTTTCATCGCTTCCACGGCACCCGCTGAAATATCCAGTGCTGTTACGTCCAAACCTTTTTCCTGAAGGTAAAGCGAGTGGATTCCTGCACCTGCACCAATATCCAGCACTTTACCTTCACAAAGCCTCAGGGCATGCTTTTCGATTTGCGGCATATCATCCGGGGAACGGTTAAAAACAGCCACATCAAGAATTTCCGTTTCACTGATGCTACAATGTACTTTAAGCTGTCCGTCCTTTTTGCCATTGGCATAGTCGATTAAGGCTTTTCCGTATGTATCTGCCATGAATTTGATGCGTTTATGAGGCGGCAAATTTCAGCAAATATTTTTTATTTTAGCCGATATTTTTAACAATTAATGAATTGAAACTCAAAATATCCACTATGATCACACCTCAACTCTTAAATCCCCAAAGTATTGTTGTTGTTGGCGGCTCCAACGACATCAATAAACCCGGCGGAAAAGTCCTGAAAAACCTGATTGACAATAATTATTCCGGCGAGCTTTATGTAGCCAACCCAAAAATGGACGAAGTACAGGGCATAAAAAGCTATAAAAACCCTGCTGAATTGCCACAGTGCGACCTGGCAATCCTGGCCATTGCTGCAAAATACTGCCCAATGACTGTGGAAATGCTGGCCAAAGAAAAACAAACGCGGGCATTCATTATCCTTTCTGCCGGATTCAGTGAGGAAAATGAAGAAGGCGCAAAACTGGAGCAGCAGATTGTTGATACAGTAAATAAATACGGAGCTTCCCTGATCGGCCCGAACTGTGTGGGCATGATGAACCAAAACTATGCAGGTGTTTTCACTACTCCTATTCCAAAACTGGAAAAACGTGGCGTTGATTTTATCAGCGGATCAGGCGCGACAGCCGTTTTCATCATGGAATCAGGCATCCCGAAAGGACTGAGCTTCAACAGCGTTTATTCCGTTGGCAACAGTGCCCAAATCGGTGTTGAAGAAGTGGTCAAATATCTGGACGAAAGCTATGACCCGGAAACCAGCGCACGCATCAAACTCCTTTATGTTGAGAGCATTGATAAGCCTGAGATGCTCCTCAAACATGCATCCTCACTCATCCGCAAAGGCTGTAAAATTGCTGCGATTAAATCCGGAGGTTCCGAAGCAGGAAGCCGTGCCGCTTCTTCGCATACAGGCGCTTTGGCCAGCTCTGACGTTGCCGTTGACGCGCTTTTCCACAAAGCAGGAATTGTGCGTTGCCATGGCCGTGAAGAGCTTGCAACCGTTGCTTCTATTTTTGTGCACGCCGAACTCGAAGGAAAAAATATCGCCATCATCACCCATGCCGGCGGACCTGCCGTAATGCTCACCGATGCCCTTTCGAATGGCGGTTTTGATATTCCACATATCGAAGGCCCTGCAGCTGATGAACTGCTCGAAAAACTCTTCCCCGGCTCTTCAGTTGCCAACCCTATCGACTTTCTTGCTACAGGAACGGCAGAACAACTCGGACACATTATTGATTATTGCGATCAGAAATTCGATAATATCGACGGAATGGCCGTGATTTTTGGAAGCCCCGGACTGTTCCCTGTTTATGATGTTTATGATCTGCTGGATGAGAAAATGAAATCCTGCAAAAAGCCCATTTATCCCATTTTGCCTTCTGTGATTAATGTGAAAGATGAAATTGAGCATTTTATTGCCAAAGGCCGCATCAATTTCCCTGATGAAGTAGTATTTGGTAATGCCCTGGCGAAAGTTGCCAAAACGGCTAAGCCTGCACCGGAAGAAATTGCCCTGCCGGATAATATTGATAAAGATAAAATCCGCAGCATCATAGCGGAATGCGAGGATGGTTATATCGCGCCCGAGAAAATCCAGGCATTGCTCGACGCTGTAGGAATTAATCGTGCCGGAGAAGCCGTGGCCGAAAGCCGCGAAGAAGCTGTTGCCAAAGCTGCTGATCTCGGATATCCTCTGGTCATGAAAGTCATTGGACCTGTGCATAAATCGGATGTAGGCGGCGTTGTTCTGAATGTAAATTCTGATGAAGAGGTGGCTAAAGAATTCGACCGCATGATCCAGATCAAAGACACCACAGCTATTTTGATGCAACCGATGCTCAGCGGAACAGAGCTTTTTGCCGGTGCAAAAAAAGAACCAAAATTTGGCCATATGGTACTCTGTGGTTTGGGTGGTATTTTCATCGAGGTATTGAAAGATGTTAATGCCGGACTGGCGCCACTTACCAAAGAAGAAGTTATGGATATGATCCAACGCCTGAAAGGCTACAAAATCCTGGAAGGTGTGCGCGGACAGGAAGGCGTGAACATTGAGATGTTTGCTGATAGCGTAATCCGTTTGGCGGCATTGGTACACCTCGCCCCCGAAATTGCTGAAATGGACCTCAACCCACTGCTTGGAAGCAAAAAGCAGGTTGTGGCTGTGGATGCACGGATTCGGATTGAGAAGTAAGATTATCTACATATAAAATACAAGCCGGCTTTTAGGAGCTGGCTTTTTTGTTTGGATGAAACTGGAGTTGAGTGTATCAATTATTCGACTCCTGCCGGAGTCGCACCAAAAACCCTATCCCATTTTTAGAAACATGCAATCCCTCCGGGATTGGTGAATATACGGGAAAGCGGAACTTGTATTAAACACTCTCGCTTGTGATGAAAATAGTATGCGTTTAGCCCGCTGAGGTCTCTCCTCTCCCGAAATTTCGGGATCGTTGAGAGGACGCTCATATTTCCCAATTTTCGAAAATTTGGGAATGGAGCGTCACTTCGACGACCAGCGGAAGGAGAAGTCTCAAAAGGGTTAAGCACATTCCTTTAAACCAACTCCGGTTTTACTGCAAGCCTTGCTGTACGTGCCGGCTCCGCCAGGCACTCCCTGCAAGCCATGGCACCAAAGCTCCTTACCTGCCAACCATAGCTCAGTATTTTGGCAAATGCCTATTTTGAACTGTAGGCTCCTGCGTGGATTACGATTTGATCTGCTGCAAAGTATTTTGAAGCCGCTTGGCTCAAAACATGCTCCCATAATACGTTTTAAAGTATTTCTCCCGTTTGAGCGCATCTTGCTGGTTCAAACAGGCTTCAAAATACACCAAATGTAAAGGACGCCTTCCTTTGGTTGACTACACTTCACCATTACGTAAGCCTTCAGCAAAAGGCATATTGCACAAGCTTTTAAAGCTCCCTTACTTTGCTGCAAAAAAGCAATATGCAAAAAGAACAAAGAAGAGCAGAGATGAAAGCGCTGGTGGATCAATGGCATACCAGTGGCCAAAGCAAAAGATCCTTTGCCGAATCGCACAAAATCGGCTATCACACTTTCCTTTATTGGTATCATAAATTTAAACAGGAAGAAAGCTTGCCTGATGACCATGGGTTCATTGAGCTTTCCGGAATTCCAGCTGCAGGGGTCAATATCCGTTATCCCAATGGTATCGAGCTCAGCTTGCCGGGCAATGTGCCCTTGTCCTATCTCAAATCGCTCACCGGCCAATAATGTTCAGCTTAACTGCCGGCCGCTATTACCTGTACCGCCAGCCCACCGATATGCGCAAAAGCTTTGATGGGCTGTATGGCATTGTGCGCAACAAACTGGACAAAAACCCGATGAGCGGTGATGTTTTCCTGTTCATCAACAAAAAGCGCGACCGCATAAAATTGTTGCGCTGGGAAAGCGGAGGTTTTGTACTGTTCTACAAAAGGCTCGAAAAAGGCACTTTTCACCTGCCGGACACATCTGCTGTGCACGCCTCCCACCAGCTGATCGACTACCCTGAACTTGTAATGATAATCAATGGTATTTCCATGAAAAATGCAAGGAAATACCCACGTTTTTTCCCACATGAAAATGTTGGTAAATAGCACTTAAAATATAGTCAGACAAGAGGTTACTTCCGTATCTTTGCCTCATGGCAAGTCAGGAAAAAATAACTATATCAAAAGCGGAATATGATGCAATGCAACAGAAGATATTCCTGCTTCAGCATGAACTTGTCCAGTTGAGGCGTGCGATCTATGGAGCCAAAAGCGAACGGCATATCGCAGCAGACCCCAACCAGGGCGTGCTCTTCGACGTGCCTGCACAGGAGAAAGAACCGGAAAAGGAGCAGATCAGCTATACGCGCAATAAAAAGCAGTCCAAAAAACAGCCCGTGCGCTTAGAACTGCCCGCCCACCTGCCGCGCCATGAAATCATCATCGAACCCCAAAACCTGCCCAAAGGCGCCCATAGGGTCAACGTAAAAATCACCGAAGTACTTGATTATGTGCCCGGTACTTTTCGTGTGATCCGTTATATACGCCCTTACTATGCCGTAGCAGGCCAGGACGAAAGCACCCAAATGATCTGCGCAGAACTGCCTTCGCGCGCCTTGCCCAAAAGCAATGCCTCAGAAGGCCTGCTCTCATATGTGACTGTCAGCAAATTTGTTGACCACCTGCCTTTCTACCGCCTTGTCAAGATGTTCAAGCGCCTGGGGATCGAAATAGCCGAATCAACAATAAACGGTTGGTTTAGCGGGGTTTGCAGATTGCTTGAACCGCTTTACGATGCCCTGAAAAAAGAAATCATGAGGACCGATTACCTGATGGCAGACGAAACGCCCATAAAGGTATTGACCAAAGACAAGCCCGGGGCATCGCACAAAGGGTATCATTGGGTTTATTACGACCCGCTTAAAAAACTGGCCCTGTTCGATTACCGGAAAGGCCGCGGACGGGAAGGCCCGGATGAGATGCTGGAAAACTATAGTGGATATTTGCAAACCGATGGCTACACAGCTTACGACAACCTAAAAAACAAAGCCGAAATCACCCAATTGGCCTGCATGGCGCATGCACGCAGGTATTTTGAGAAAGCCAAGGACAATGATGCTGCACGCAGTGAATATGCGCTGGGGCAGATAAGAAAACTGTATGCCATTGAACGTCAGGCAAGTGAGCAAGAACTGCAGCCGGAGGAGGTCAAAGCATTGCGGCAAAAGGAATCACTGCCCATATTGAACGAAATGGAAAGCTGGCTTAAGGAAGAAGTTTATAAAGTAGCGCCCAAAAGCGCAATCGGCAAAGCCATAGCTTACAGCCTGAAATTATGGGGGCGCCTGATCCGTTATATTGAAGACGGAAGGCTGCGCATTGACAACAACCTGGTTGAAAACAGCATCAGGCCGGTAGCAATAGGCCGCAAGAATTACCTGTTTGCCGGTTCGCACAATGCAGCCCAGCACGCGGCTATGATCTACTCCTTTTTTGCCAGCTGCAAAATCCAAAACGTAGAACCCTTTGAGTGGCTCAAGCAAACATTAGGAAAAATCCAGGAACACCCAGCCAACCAGCTCCACCAACTTCTGCCCGGACAGCTTTAAAACATTATCCGGTTATATGCAAGATGCTGTTCGCCGTAGGCTTACACCATTACAGTGTTGATCAAATCGTAGTTTTAAATTTTGAGTCTAGCCTTTATTCAGTTTCCCGTCTTGCTCGCTGTACAAAACATATGTATAATAATATTCCATAACATAAGATTTAAAACTAATCCACTGAGCAGGCCAGCCGGAAGCCCAGAAAGCTGCTGCTGTCGCCCGGGCTGCCGTTGCCGCGATTGGCCGACCGGCAGCTCCGTGTACCATCGTCCCAACTGCCGCCACGAATCACGCGGCCCGACCCTGATGATGCCCCCTGTGGGTTGTTGCGCGGACTGTTCTTATAGTATTCGTTTCCATACCAATCAGAGCACCACTCCCATACATTGCCGCTTAAATCAGATATACCCAATGCATTAGCCTTTTTCCGTGCTACCGGATGGATTTTATATCCTGAATTATTGTCATACCATGCCACTTCATCTATATTGTTGCTCCCTGCGTATGTAGCGGTGGCTGAGGTACTCGAAGCCCCGCCTCTCGCAGCATATTCCCATTCCGCTTCCGTGGGCAAACGGAAGTTCTTGCCTGTCATGCGATTCAGCTTTTTGATAAACTCCTGCGCATCATTCCAGCTTACCTTTTCTACCGGTAAGTTATTGCCTTTAAAACTGCTTGGGTTGTTGTTCATTACGGCTTTCCACAAAGCCTGGGTCACCTCGGTTTGACCAATATAATACACATCAATGCAAATCTCATGGATCGGCTTTTCGTCATTGCCCCCATCATTGCTGCCCATAAGAAAACTTCCAGCTGTTACGGCTACCATCGTAAAGCTCACGCCATTTACGGTTTCGGTGAAATTGCTAAACTCGCTCACATCAAAGCTAAAACTGCTTTGGCCATTTTGGCTTATGGTAATCTGCTCGTTAACGGTCTTATTGCCGTTTACCAATTTAATGCTATGGCTGCCAAAAGCCAAAGTGCCTGTCCAGGGGGTTGTGCCGTAGCTTTGGCCATCTATGCTTAGTGTTGCGCCAGCAGGATCGCTGTTTATGGTAACTTCTTTTCCGCTGGGGAGTTCTTCGTTTATCTCAATGGTTTGGTTTTCTATAATGCTTATGCTTTTGTTTATGGTGCCATAGCCTTCTTTGCTGAGCTGCAAGCTATGCTCACCAATAATCAGGTTTCGTGCAGTATTGGGCGTAAGGCCGTAGTCTTTGCCGTCTATTTTTATGGCCGCCTCAATAGGTGTACTCATGATATCGGCATTTCCTGTACGGGCTATGGGTTTAAGGTCTATCTCCACGGCTGTGCCGGCTGCAACTTCAAAGCTTTGCTGGTCGTTCGTGTGGTTTTCCAATCGGGCTTCCGCCTGGTAAATACCGGGGCTTAGGCGTCCGCTCCAGTTGGTATTGGCTTTAAATTCACCATCAATATAAATGCCGGCGCCTTCCATACTGCCAATGCTTATCTCGGCAAAATCGGGTTTAAGCTGTATGTTTAGGGTGGTCAGTTGCCCATCATTAACGATAAATTCCTGCTCAGCAACAGCATACATTTTTTTCATCAAACGGATGTGGTGCTTGCCGCTGGCTATTTGCTCCATGCGGCAGGGCGTTTGTTTTCCGCTGGGTTTGCCATCAATTACGACTGTAGCACCGCCTTCGGGCTGGCTGTTTACCTGCAATTGGCCAAAAGCAGGCTGGAGCTCAATGCTCACTTCGGCTTTTTTATCAGGGGTCAATTCAATATTTCCGGCCATATTGTGGTAATCGGCATATTCAAGGCGGTAGCTGTATGAGCCAATATCCAGTTTTTGGGTAAAGGGCGTAAGTGTATTTTGGATTTCATCGTTAATGTAAACCGTTGCGCCCGGCGGGTCGGTTTTTATAATAAGCCACTGCTTTTGGATTTCTGCTTCATGCACAATGGTTTCTACCCTTCCTGTGGTCAAAACCATTTCATAGACCGTAGCTTCCTCGATAGGTTCGGGATAAAGGTAATTGCGCAAAACGCCCAGCTTATCGTGTTTTATGGTAATTCTTTTTGCGCCATAGGGCACATAGACCCAATATTCGCCTTTTTTCTTTTCGGCTTTCATTACACCAAGCATACCGCCTTCCCATCCAAAATCGGTTTCCGTAGTAACTACTTTTATGAGGGCGCATTTGTCACCGTTTTGGTCTTTTACCGGATCGGTAACACGAGCGGTCATATCGGTGGGCAATGCCCGGAAGGATTTTACGGAAATGCTTTGTGCTAACAACAAGGCAGGGATTGCCAGTGTAGCGAGGAGGATAAATAATCGTTTCATTTTATGTATCTGCTTTGGAGTGCAATTTACGGAAATTTGTGTTTTTATAAGAAGATTATGTTGGAAATAATGGGAGCTTAACCCTTTAAGCTCCCTCCCCCGCTTTGCGGTGTTCGGGAGGACGCTCATTTTTCCCAATTTTTGAAAATTTGGGAATGGAGCGTCCTCCCGAGTGCGCAGCACGTGGAAACTTAAAAAGGTTTAACAAGACACCAACCAACTAATTGCCAACACATTAAAATTAAAAACCAAACTACATACTATCTGGTTTAACAAGTTATTCTAAAATTTTTAGTAATATGTATTGCATAGTACCATAAAAATGCTTTATATTTGCAGCAGAAAGTTTTGATAAAACACCAAAACGAAAAAAATTATCCATGAAAACGAATTACTTATGAAATCAGAAAAAGCAAAAGCACAAATGCGGAAAGGCATTCTGGAGATGTGCATTCTTTCTGTGATCAGCAAGCGCGATGCGTATGCATCCGACATCATCGCTGAGATGAAAGACGCGAAGCTGCTGGTTGTGGAGGGAACGTTATATCCCCTCCTTACCCGCCTCAAAAATGATGGCCACCTCAGCTATCGCTGGGAAGAATCCAAATCAGGACCGCCCCGGAAGTATTACAACATCACAGAAAATGGCACAAAACTGCTTACGGATTTATTCGACAGCTGGGATGAGCTGAGCAATTCCATTCAACAGATCAGGAAAAACCAGAAATCAAAAACTGAATAAAAATGAAAAAGACATTCGATATAAATATTTGCGGCATCATTTTCCATATTGATGAAGATGCCTATGAACGGCTTAATGCCTATATGCTGAGCCTTAAAAATCATTTCAGCAATGATCCGGGCAGCGATGAAATAATTGCGGATATAGAAGCGCGCATTGCTGAGCTGATGCAGGAAAAAATCACGGACAGCAAGCAGGTTGTCAATCTTGTGGATATCAGCAATATTATTGAACAAATGGGATCGCCCGACCAGATCAGTTCCGAAGAGGATGAAGATATCCATGAAAAACCATACGAACCTATATCCAAACGGATGTACCGCGATCTTGACAACAAACTCCTTGGTGGTGTAGCGGCCGGTCTTGCCGCCTATTTTAAAACGGATCCCGTTTGGTTTCGTCTGGGCTTTGTGGTATTGCTGTTCTTTGGACTGGGCTTTTTGCTCTATCCTATTCTTTGGCTTGTAATTCCTGCTGCACGCACTACAGCAGAAAAGCTGGAAATGCGTGGAAAAAGAGTTACCATTGATAATATAGAAGCCAGCTTCCGCAATGAATTTCAGCAAATTGGAGAAAACCTGGGCGGAATAAATTCCGATAATCAGGAATTAAAAAACTTTTTCGAAAAAGCTCTCGCCGTAGGAGGAGCAATCCTGACCACCATCTGGAAAGGCGTAATACTCATCTTCAAAGCCTTTAAAATTATCATTGGACTTATATTGATGATCCTGGGCATCAGTCTGATTATCGGTCTGATTGTGGGCATGTTTGGCCCAAACATTGGTGTATTTCCAAGCGATAATGAATACATCTATTTCTCCCTTCCATCATTCCTAAAAATGATTTATGGGACAGGAGGAGCTTATTTCCTTGCATTGCTATCAGGCATCATTATTCTCATAATTCCAATTATCGCTTTGATATGGAGCGGTTTAAGACTAATGACTCAAAAAAAATTACCCAGTGATTTTCTGGGACTTCCCATGCTCTACATTTGGCTGGCAGCATCATTAACCGGAATTATTCTCGGCATAATGGCTGGTGTTTCCTTCAATGATTCAGCAAGCACGGTATTGCATGAAGAAAATTTTAAACCCGAAAGCACAACATTATATGTCACTTCAGGAAAAACGATAAGCCCCTGTGCCAATGGAGAAGACATTTTATTTGCCAGCGACTACGATCGCATTTGCCAACAGGGTGAAGACCTGATAATCGGCTCTCCGAGAATTAAATACAATGTGTCGCCCGACAGCCTGGTACACATCAAATATTCCGGCCGATCCGATGGCAAATCCCATTTACATGCTTTAAAAATTGCTGAAAGCATTAAGTACAATATGACTGTAAATGATAATACCATTGAGCTGAGTGACTATTTCCGTGTACCCGAAAAATTTCATTGGCGCGACCAGACTTTGCGCATCAACATTCTAGTACCCGAAGGCATAAAAGTTATTACAGATCAAAGCATCAGCCATATGCTCATGAACCGACATTACCGTAACCGGAGTTTAAATAAAGATTGGGTTTGGATGGCCGGCGAAGAAGATCCGGAATAAAATCCACCCAAAAAACAGAATCTCAGGACAATTTTTTCCAAGAGAAAAAATCCAGACATAGACCTGACGATCTTTCAAAAAAATAATTATAAGTAAGGAGCCAGAGCGCTCCTTTTTTTATTGCCTTAAAGCTGAGCAATTTTACACAAACTATATTGGACAAAGTTTGTTAATATTGCAATCCAGAAATATTTTTTCCATAAAGCATTCACTGATGAAATCATTTTTAAAATTACTGTCCCCGATGCTCATTGTGCTGAGCATCTTAACGTCTCCTGCTTTAGCACAAAAATCCAGCACAAAAAAAGCAAGTTATTTCCGCAAGACTCAGGAATTACGCCATATGCCTGTAATTCTTCCGGGCGAACGTGACCGTAGCTGGAAAGACAATCTTATAGAAAACCGGCACAAGGAAACAGATTTTTCAAAAATGAACCCGGACGCCCAGCCCAAAGGCTATGATCCTGTTTTACAGGATGATTTCGGGCAAAACCGGCAACGCGGCCCCATGCTCAATTTCGAAGGAATAGCCAATGTAAATGGGGTTTACCCTCCGGATACTGATGGCGACATTGGACTAAACCATTATGTCCAGATGATCAATTTGAGTTTTGCCATTTGGGACAGACAGGGAAACAAGATATATGGTCCTGTTGATAATTCGACACTTTGGAACGGATTTATCGGCTCGTGGACCGGCACCAACGACGGTGATCCGATTATTTTATACGATGAGGAAGCAGACCGGTGGATGCTGTCACAATTTGCTGTCAACACTTCGGACGGAACATACTGGGAGTTAATTGCCATTTCAGAAACCGGTGATCCTCTGGGTGCATATTATCAATATGCATTTGAATTTCCGGCATTCAATGATTATCCAAAATTCGGCATCTGGCATGATGGCTACTACGCATCTTTCAATATGTTTGGCGAATACCGCCGGGTAGCAGCAGCAGCTTTCGAGCGTGATGCCATGCTTGCCGGCGATCCTGATGCGCAAATGATTTTATTTGATTTGCCTGAAGGAAGCGCGCCCTGGAGCATGATGCCTGCCGATGCGGATGGCACAATGCCTCCTGATACATTGCCCAACTACTTTGCTTATGGCAAAGACGATGAATTTGACAATGAAGACGCCATTGTTTTCTGGGCATTCCATGCTGATTGGGCAAATACGGCGAACTCTACATTTGAACCCGCTTTTACGCTTTATACAGAACCCTTCAATCCCTACCTCTGCGAAGCACCGCGAACCCAGTGCATCCAGCAACCGGGTACAGGAACGCGCCTTGAAGCATTAAGTACGCGTTTGATGTACCGCCTGCAATACAGGAATTTCGGAACGCACCAGTGCATGGTAGTGAACCATACGGTAAACGCCAATGGTGCAGGTTTGGCGGGGATCCGTTGGTATGAGTTCCGCAACGATAATGACAATAATGGTTGGTTTATCCGCCAGCAAAGCACCTATGCGCCTGATGACCAAAACCGCTGGATGGGCAGTATTGCCATGAACGGAAATGAAGAAATTGCTATTGGATTTTCCGTCTCCGGTTCGCAGGATTATCCTTCTTTAAGATATGTTGGCAGATCGGCAAATGCCCCATTAGGCACTTTAGATCAAATGGAAATAGAAGTCGCCGACGGCAAAAGTTCGCAAAGCAGCATCAACCGCTGGGGCGATTACAGCAAAATGTCGGTTGATCCACTGGACGACAGCACTTTTTGGGTAACCAACGAATATATGCGCGGCGGATGGAAAACAAAAATCGCTTCCTTTAACTTCCTGCCCCCATTGGCTCCGTGGGTTATCGCCGGTGATGATGCCAGTGTATGCATCAATGAACCATTTGAAGCACAGGCTACCGGAGCAAATATCAAAGAAGTTCAATGGACAAGCTCAGGCGACGGCTCATTTGTTGATGAATACAGCCTTAATGCCCGTTATCTGCGTGGCGCTCAGGACATCATCAATGGCGAAGTGACACTTTATATAAGCGCAGAAGGATACCTGGAAGGGCAAGATGCTATAGACTCACTGAAACTCAGCATTCAGGGCGCGCCCCTTGTTTCGGCCGGAACAGATACACTTATCTGCACCTACAATGTTTTGGAAACCACAGCCTCCATTGAAGATGCTGATTCCGTTTACTGGAGGACATCCGGCGACGGGAATTTTGATGACCCATATATCCTGACAAGCACTTATACTCCAGGTTCTCAAGATATAACAAACGGCCAGGTTTACCTGACCCTAAACGCATATCAAACAGAAGGATGTGAACTTTCGTCCAATGACCGCATTAAAGTAACTATTGATGCATGCACCGGCATAGATATAGCTCAAAAAAACAAGCTGCAGATTTCCCCCAATCCTGCTACTGATAATTTCAGCATCAGTATGAGTGGAATTTCTGAGAAAGCATACAGCTTGCAGATATTCAATATAAACGGACAGGAAATATTCTCAGAACAATCCACCGGCCTGCAAAATCGTAGTTTCAACACGAAGCTGATGCCTGCAGGGAGCTATCTCCTTGTTATTGAAATTGACGGAAAGAAATACACTGAACGCCTAATCATCCGCTAAGGAAGACTGATCAAACCAGAACACACATCCTGTCCGGCACCTGTTGCTGTTGACAGGATGTTTGGTTTTTGAAGCCATCGCAGCAATCCCATAAAAGCGAAAACCATAGCCTCTTTAAAGGAAACAATCTCTGAATCAGGCACAATAAATTCTGCCTTGGATTTTTCCCGAAAAAGCTCAATTAAAAATGTATTGAAGGCACCTCCTCCGCTCAGGAGCACTTTAGCTTTTTCATCATCAACTGCATTGACAACCTGAAGAGCAATATGCTCATAAAAAGTCCTGATCAGGTCAGGGATACTTGCAAGATCCCGGTACTTTTTAATAAGTGGCTGAATTTCCAAATCCACCCACTCTTTTCCTAAAGATTTGGGTGCAGCCAATTTGTAGAAATTTTTGGCATTAAGCTCCACTAGTAAGCTGTCAATAATTTTTCCGCTCCGCCCAATCTTTCCATCCTCATCAAATTCTTTGCCGAGCTGAGATGAAAGCTGATTAAGAACAATATTGGCAGGGCAGATATCATATGCGATTCTTCGATCTCCCAAACCGGTTGAGATATTAGCAAAGCCGCCCAAATTAATACAATGTGAATACTCCGAAAAAAGTAATTCATCTCCAATTGTCACCAAAGGAGCACCTTGCCCTCCATGCAAAACATCCAAAGGCCGAAAATCAAAAACAACAGGCAAAGCACAGGCAGAAGCAATTGCTGCTCCTTTTCCTATTTGCAGGCTTAAAAATTTATCCGGCCGATGAAATACCGTATGCCCGTGGCTGGCAACAAACAAAGGCTTTGGATCATCAGGAGTGAGAAATTCGGACACTTTTTCCCCACTCCATATCCCAAAATCAATATCCAATTGAGCCAGATCAAGTCCACTCATGTCTGGAGCATTCAGCAAACTTAGCTGTAAATTTGCCGGGAATGCGTAGGTTACAGTTTTCAATAATTCAAATTGCCATCTTGCTTCCTCACAGCTAAAGCGGCAAAGTGCGACATCGAGCCCATCGCAGGATGTACCCGACATAAGTCCTATGCAGTAGTAATTTTCAGACATTACAGATAATTCAGCAAGGTTTCCAGTTTCATTCCCCGTGAACCTTTTATCAAGATATGTTTATTCACAAAAGAAGATAAAACGGAACTCGCCGGAATATCTTCTTTGTTTTCAAAAAAAGCGAGTTGTGGGTCATCTTTTTGCACCGTCTGAAAATTCTTTCCTGCCAGAATGGCCATTTCAAACTTATCCCTATGCGATAGAAGCAGATCAATAATTGCAGCATGCTCATTCCGGGAATATTCACCCAATTCAAACATATCACCTAAAATCAGGCAAGAGTTTTTAATTGAGTTTTCCAGGAATGACTCAATTGCTAAGGCCATACTTACCGGATTTGCGTTATAGGCATCCAAAATAATATTGTTCCCTTTTGCTGTTTTTAGTTTTTGCGAACGGTTATTTTCCGGAATGTAGGCTTGAATTCCATCCGCGATTTGCTCCGGGCTGAGTTTAAAATAATTGCCAACGCAAACAGCAGCCAGGATATTGATGGCGTTATATTTCCCAAACAGAGGGGAAACTACCTCCGAAGCCACGCCATTGCAACGCCATTCCAGGTGTATGTTTTCATTTTTGGAATGCCATTTACCGTAGCACCAGGCTTCTTGATCTTCAAGGGAATAAAACAAACGTTGGGCGATTTGTCCTGACATCTGCAGCAATTCTTTCTGATCGGAAAAAACGAAAGCAAGTTTCCCTTCTTCAGCCAGTTGGTCGTACAGTTCTTTTTTGGTTTTAATCACCCCTTCGAAAGAGCCAAAACCCTCCAGATGCGCTTTACCGACATTGGTTACCAATCCAAGATCGGGCTGTGCCATTGATGCAAGCAATTTAATTTCTCCGGGATGATTTGCTCCCATCTCAATAATGGCGATTTCATGTTCCGGCCTGATCTTTAGCAAAGTTAAGGGGACACCAATATGATTGTTCAGATTGCCCACGGTAGCAAGCACTTTGTACTTTGTTGAGAGAACAGAATTAATCAGTTCTTTGGTAGTGGTTTTTCCATTGGTTCCTGTGATGCCGATAACTTTAGCCTTCATTTGCCTACGATGATGAGCGGCCAGTTTTTGCAGGCATATAAGAACATCATCGACAAAAACAACCTGATCATTTGGAGATAAGCCATGCAATTCATCCACAATCACAAAAGAAGCCCCCATTTCAATAGCTTTTGAAGCAAAAAGGTTTCCATTGAAATTATCGCCTTTCAGGGCAAAAAACACGCCATTCGTTTTTAGCTTGCGGGTATCTGTTTCGATCAGCCGGATATAAGGCTTGATACGTTTATAAATTTTCTCTATTTCCATTGCAGCAAGATATAAAAAAAGCCACCTTAATCAGGCAGCTTTTTCTTGTATTTTTTTTTGATAAATTCTAATAACCACCTTCAGGAACCGTTCCTCCAACCCGATCCATGACACAACGGAATCCCAGATAATCAGTTGCCAGATCAGCATCCAGGAAACGGCGCACACTAGGGTTTAGGAAGTAGGCACGGTCTTTCCAGCTACCCCCCTTATAAACACGGGCATTGTCGTTAACCATAGAGGTTGCTTCTTCTTCAACATTTGAACCATTATACTTACCGGTATTGTACATCTGTTTTGTATGGTCAGAGCTTTCCAGTCTTGTATAATAGTTTTTATTAGGATCCGGAACTTCTTTAGCCTCCGTTTCATAATATCTGTAACTGGAATCCGTAGGTTTCATATCTAATGGATCCTGGGTATTATATTTAGTCGATGCCTGCCAATTTCCTGTACCAACACCTCCTTTATTAGTTGCACTTGCTGAAAGGGATTGCCAATCACCATCAAGATAGTTTCTGTAATCAGACCTTCTGAAATTTCTTCTTTTATGGAGTTTATAGTCATTTTTAGATGTAATCGGAACTTGCTGAACCCTATTGGTTTCAGCATCAATAGTTCCTGCTTTATCCGGCACGGTAAGATAATTGCCTCGCACAGGGTTCATATCGTCCATATCTTCATAAGTCAACTGTCGGTAGATATCAAAAACCCATTCAGAAACATTGCCTCCAAGATTATAAATACCAAAATCATTGGGCATATAAGACATCACCGGGGCAGGGCGGGCATATCCATCATTCAAAGTACCGGCTATACCCATATAATCACCACGTCCTCTTTTAAAGTTTGCATTAAACATTCCGTAAGCATTACGGTCATCAACGTCATCAGACCGTGTTGATGTACCTAACCAGGGATACCTTTTTCGTTCTTTAATATTTTCATAGATATTAGAATTTACTGATGCTTTTGCGGCATACTCCCATTCAGCTTCAGTAGGCAAGCGATATTCGGGAAGGAAAATCCCATCTTCCATAAGGACTGGTCGTGTTCCTGTCGCAGAAGCATTTGCACCTCCGGCTACCTGTGTATAATCAGGAGGGAGTTCTTCCTGAACGATAACATCTCCTGTCGGTTTAAAATTTCCTGATAAATAACTATCTACCGAAAATTGCTGTGCTTCACCATTGGTACCAATAACCCCACGGCTAAAATCGATTGCAGTTTCGGGATTAAGAATTCCCTCTTTAATCAATCTCATCTCATTGACCCTGTCGGACCGCCATTGTGCATATCGACGTGCCTGATACCAGTTCACCCCAACTACGGGATAATCATTATAAGCAGGATGCCTCAAATACAAGTTAACCATTGGTTCGTTATATGACATTTTTTGAAGCCATACCAGAGTATCGGGCAGTGCCATCGTATAAACATAGCCGTAAGGAGCCTGAGCGGTATTTCCGGTTGCATTATTATTCTGGTAGTAAACATGCTTGAGCCAATGCAGGAAATCCCTGTAAAACTGATTAGTAACTTCAGATTGATCCATGTAAAAGGAGGTTACGGTAACCCTTCGGGGTAAATTGTCCCAATCATACATAACCCGATCCTGAGTTGCGCCCATAGTAAAAGCTCCTCCTTCAACAAAAACGAGGTTGGGGCCGGTTTCCTGTTCAACGTAAGCAGCACGCGGTGTTTTATAAACCTCATCATTGTAGCTCCAACCAGTTGCTTCGGATTTTGTTCCGCCTCCTTTTTTATTGAAAAAACTGCAGGAACTCATGCCTGTTATTATAAGCATGGCAATAATCCCAAAAACGATTCCTGAATATCTATGCATGTATTTCATTATTTTGCTTGTCTGTTTCTTCTTCAAATAATTTAAAAGCTTGGGCATGGAATCCGATCAACGGACCGGCGCCGCATACGCGGGTTTTTGAAGCGTACCTGAAATGATATTTCGTGGGCACCTCCGGTAACATTCCTAAGTTTCGATACGGTAATATCATAACTGTAGCCAAATTGAAATGTTTCCTGTTTAAACCCTACCATTACAATAAACGCATCAGGGTTTTCTATATTGTGCCTGTACCATGTTCCCAACACAAACGGGAAACGGTTAATGTAAAGGCCCACATTAACTTGCTTAAATGTTTCGTGTTGCTGATACAGGATATTCGGGCTTATCGTCAGGGCATCCTCTCTCCTGCTGGCTCTTCCACGCCGTTCTGTATCAATGATTCCTCCCAAATGTAATGTAAACTTCGATGACAACCTACTGTTGTTATCGTTATAAAAGCCATCATAAGGTTCGGTAAGGTGATGAATT
Source organism: Bacteroidales bacterium (assembly GCA_963662905.2). GTDB lineage: Bacteria > Bacteroidota > Bacteroidia > Bacteroidales > WRLA01. The sequence continues at coordinate 998,382 of CAXXFD010000002.1, forward strand.
GCCAAACCGCCATAGAAAATATCCTTATAACCCAAAAGCAGCCCTGTGGAGAAATCTACAAAAGAAATATCCAGATTATCGGGCATTCGCTCGTTGGTTGGGTAAATAACGCCCTGCACAGGATTGATCTGATCATCAAAAATCAGTTCCTGCCAATCGAGTTTACGCTGGTAAAAACTGGCTTGAAGCCCGGCATTAAGATAAGTATGCCTGTTTATACGGAGGGTATAAGAGTAAAAACCCGAAAAAGTTGAAGTATTCAAAACGCCATCTCCGGCCCGGTCCGTATTCACCATAATCCCGAAAGAACTACTGATATTATCAATGTACTGATCGTAAGAAGCGCTATAAGTCACAAAATTAACATCAAGGGACGGCCATTGATTTCTGTAATTAATGGTAAGACGTGGTGCAAAATTAGAACCAGTCAATGCAGGGTTTAGATAAAGTGGGTTGGCATAAAACTGTGAAAATGAAGGATCCTGCGAATACCCTTTTAACGAAACCAACACAAGGAAGGCAATGTTAAAATATATTGTGAGCTTCTTTATCATATCAGGTCTTGGGTTCGTTTTTCAAAAAACAATATTACAAAAAATAATTAAACAAAAAATCAAGTGTTTCAGGCACCTTTCATCAGCCCTGAACATATAAAATGACCTCTATCCTGCCTAATGCTTTTAAATCTTTTTGCCTTATACTATTTGAATCAATAATGGTTTCATATTTCACCGCAAAAATATTAAAATTTGTTAAAGCTGAGTTAAAGCCACCCATCAGTTATTTATATCCACCACAAAACTAAAATAATTTGGCATTTTATCAGTTATAAATAAGTATAAAATAAATCATCCATGAATCGATTTTCGGTTATTATCTTTTTAACTTTTTGGTTAGCAGCAGGTATCTCTGCTCAGCAAATTGACAATACATCTGTTACCAAAACGCAAATTTTGCTACATTGGTATGCCGATCAGGAACTACATCCCTTAAATTTCACCTTTGACGGAGCTGTCCTAAAACTGATCAAGAGCAATTCGCTGCCAGTTTATGAACACAGTTTTCCAGTAAAGTTTACTGAGTTTGAAATAAATTTCAAGCTCAAGGACAAAATTTTTGAAGAAATCCCATTTTCTGCAGAGCTCGCCAACCAATTTGGCCTTGATGAAAACATTACCATAATACACAAAAACTGGTACGACAATACATCAACCATAGTGGGTATTGAAATTTTGCCATTAAGGAAAAACAAACTAACGGGAAATATTGAAAAGCTCCTCTCCGCAGAACTGATTACAGAAACAAAAAGTACTAATAATCAGAATGCAAACATAAAAATCAAAGAGACTTTCCGTGACAATTCCCCTTTATCAAGCGGAAGCTGGCATCGCTTTAAAATATCTGGTTCCGGCATCTACAAAATATCTCACGCCCAGCTCTCAGAAGCGGGAATCAATTTAGGAAATGTAAAATCTGACCATATCCAATTATTCGGAAATGGCGGAGGAATGCTCCCCGAAGCAAATTACGAAAGCCGCTATGACGGTCTGCAAGAAAATGCAATTTTAATCCAGGATGGCGGTGATGGCTCCTTCGACAATGGTGATTACATAGTTTTTTATGGAAAAGGTCCCAATACCTGGCAGTACGATCCTGTTGAAAAAATATTCCGCCACACCCTGCATTTGTACGATAATTATTCCTATTATTTTTTAAACCTGAATGGCGATATAGGAAAAAGAATTAACACAATAAATTCATTAAATGAAACCGCAGACATCAGCCTGAGCAGTTATGATGACTATTTGTTTTTTGAGGAAGAATTGTACAACCTCATCATTTCCGGGCGTCAATGGTTTGGCGAACAGTTCAATGTAAATACAGAGCAAACCTACGATTACAGCATTCCCGACCTGCTCACCAGCGAACCTTTGGTCATTAGCAGTAATGTGTGCGCACGTTCTTTAACAAGTTCAAAATTCACTTATTCCATTAATGGCAAAAGCATCTTAAGCCAAACCGTATCAAATATTACGAATGTATTGAACAGCGTACATGCACGGACAACATATTCCAAAAACAGTTTCAGCCTTGGCAGTTCCGCATTCACCTTAAAATTGGAATACAACCGTCCTTTGAGCAGCAGTATTGGCTGGCTTGATTATTTTGAGCTCAATTACAAACGAAATCTCAATTGGCGGGGCAGCACCTTGCTTTTTCGTAATGGCACATCTTACGTTAAAAACCAAATACAGGAATTTAAAATATCAAACTTTCAATCCGGCCTGAGGGTATGGGATGTCCAGGACCCGATTAATGCGAAACAAATCAGTACGGTAACATCCTCCGGACAAACATATTTTCGGTATAAAGCCGACACAATCAGGGAGTTTGCTCTTTTTAGCGACAACAACCTGCCCAAACCACAGTTTGACAAAACGATCAGCAACCAAAACCTTCATGCACTAAAAGACATACATTATATTATATTAGTCTATCCGGAATTCAGGTCTGCTGCCGAAGAACTGGCCGCAATTCACCGGGCAGAAAGGCCTGAACTGAATATTGAAATCGTGGAACCGCAACAGATTTATAATGAATTTTCTAGTGGCGCACAGGACATCACTGCCATCCGCGATTTTGTGAGGCAACTATCCCTAAAATCTGATGAGGAATTACTCTATCTTTTACTCCTGGGAGATGCTTCTTACGACTATAAAGACATCCTTAGCGAAAATTCAAATTATGTCCCCACATGGCAATCTCCCGAATCGTTGCATCCGGTACATTCTTTTGCCACCGATGATTATTTTGGGCTTTTTGATGCATCAGAAGGTTATCATGCTGAAGGTGTGATTGACCTGGGCATCGGGCGTTTTCCGGTACAAAGCATAGAACAAGCAAAAAATGCGGTAAATAAGGTAAGGACTTATTATTCCAAAAATGATGAAACCCTAAACAGCTGGCGCAATGTAATTTGCTTTGTTGCTGACGACGAAGACAACAACAGCCATATCCGTCAGGCGAATGACTTGGCCACTTATATCGACACCAACTACCGTCAGTTCAATGTCGATAAAATTTATCTGGATGCTTATGAGCAGATTTCAACACCGGGAGGCCAGCGTTATCCGGAAGCAACAGAAGCCATTAACAACCGCATCGCACGTGGCGCACTCATCATGAACTATACCGGCCATGGTGGTGAACTGGGCTGGGCGCATGAGCGGGTTTTGGAAAATTCAGATATCAGTTCGTGGACGAACCTGACACATATGCCTTTGTTTATTACCGCAACCTGTGAATTCAGCCGTTACGATGACCCCGACCGTGCTGCTTCGGGCGAGCTGATCTTTTTAAGCGAAACCGGAGGAGGAATTGCACTTTACACCACCAGCCGTCAAACCTATGGAAGCTCAAACACAGCTTTAAATCAGGCCATATTTAATAATATGTTTGTTAAAACCAATGGACAATACGGTGCACTGGGCGATATCCTGAAAAAAGGAAAGAAAGAATATGGCGGCAACGACAACGGCAAAAAGTTCGTACTGCTTGGTGATCCGGCCCTGAAACTGGCGTTCCCCGAAAATAAAGTTCAGATTACAGAAATGAACAACAAAGTTATTTCCGAAACACCGGATACAATAAGCGCCCTTTCGCTTGTTCAGATCAAAGGAGAAGTTTGCGATCCAAGCGGAAACCGTTTATCCGGTTTTAATGGCAAAGTTTTTCCATTGGTTTATGATAAGGCCGCACAGGTATCCACTCTTGGCCAGGATCCCAAAAGCACACCATTTTCGTTCAGCCTCTATAAAAATGCAATATTTAAAGGTGAAATGAAGGTTGAAGACGGAAAATTTGATTTTTCATTCATTGTACCCCGCGATATTGTGTACAGCTATGGCTTTGGGAAAATATCCTTTTATGCCTGTGATGACACGCAGGATGCCAATGGTTACTATGAAAATTTTGTTGTTGGCGGTTTCAGTGATGATCCTCCTGTAGATAATGCTCCTCCTGAAATAGAACTCTTTATAAATAATGAAGATTTTATTCCCGGAAGCATTACCAGTGAAAACCCACTGCTACTGGCTTATGTCCGTGATGAAAACGGCATCAATACGGTTGGGAACGGCATCGGTCACGATATCTCGGTAGTGCTCGACGATAACACACAGAACATTAAAATTATCAATGATTATTATCAGGCAGACCTGAACACCTTTAAAACCGGAAGTATTATGTACCCAATGCATGATCTGTCAGAAGGTTACCACTCTCTTAAGCTTACGGTTTGGGACGTAATGAACAATTCCGCCAGTGCTGAAACCAATTTTGTTGTTGTGCGCTCATCAAGTATTCGTATTGAAAACCTGCTCAATGGCCCCAATCCGGCGCATAGCAAAACACGTTTTATTTTTGAGCACAACCAGGCCGGCAATGAAATCCAAATGCGTTTGGAAGTATTCGATATTACCGGCAGGTTGGTGTATGATGCCACCGAACAAATCATCCCGGAAGGATTCCGCACCTTCAGCAACGAATGGAATTTGAGAGCAAACTCAGGAGAAAAGCTGAAGCAGGGCATATATATCTACCGGCTTAGTTTAATTGATCAAAACGGCAATCTCGACACAAAAACATCCAAATTAATTATTGATGGATAAGCTTTTCTTATCCCTTAAAGTTTTTGCACTCTGTAGCATTGTGCCTAAAATGGATGTACTTAGGCAACCAAATTTATTTTTTATGGTTTTATTAAAAAAAATAATATGCACAAATATACAATCCTGATTTCACTGCTTTTTGCCATATTCGTTGCCAATGCACAAAACAACATTGACATCAATTGGCAAGGTTCAGAAAGCATCCTTAGCCCCGAAGGAGAGCTAATCAAAGTTCCTCTGCCCGCGGATGGTTTCATCGACAGGGAATTGGCATTGCCATTTTTAACGATCAGGATACCTTTAGCTTCTGCTGCAAACAGGCTCAACTTAAATATTATTGTTTCGGAGAGTTTCCCGTCTGAGTTTCCACATTTGGAAAATACCGCTGCAAAACCAAAGTATGAAATCCGATACAGTACAGAAAACAAAAAACACTATGCCAACATCAAATTATTTCCTGTTTACGCAAATGACGGGAAAATATTTTTGGTGAAATCCCTTGATCTGGAATATGATATCTACTCCGAAAAAACAGAAGAAATACAATCTTTCGCATATAAAAACCACTCAGTGCTTAAAGATGGAAGATGGTTTCGCCTGCGCATTGAGGAAGATGGTCTATACAAAATAACTTATGATGAGTTGAAGGAATACGGCTTAAATCCCGATAATATCGACCCGGCAAACATCAGGCTATATGGAAACGGGGGCGATATGCTGTCGCATGCAAATTATGCTTTTCGTTATGACGACCTTCATGAAAATGCCATTAAAGTTGTTGGCGAGGAAGACGGTTCTTTTGATCCCGAAGACTACATACTGTTTTTTGGAGATGGCCCTGATCGCTGGGCACTTCACCATGAAAAATTAAAAACCGCACTTAAAAGTGAAGCTCTGGCATCCACAGACAATCCGGAATTCAATCCATATCTGGAATCAGGAAGTTACAGGCTGTATCCCAATTTATATAATGATTACAGCTATTATTTTTTAACCACCGATCTCGGCCCCGGCCTCCGTATCCAGGATGATCCCCAGCCGCTGAAACCTGCCAATACCGAAGTTCGTCAGTTTTTAAATTATCAGGGCTACAACCGGGATAACTTAAATCTGGCCCATACCGGCAAACTCTGGTTTGATAAAGAATTATTTGACGAAACTTCACAAAGTTTTTCTTTTAATTTCCCGTATCTTATCAAAGATAAACCCATCAGTATGAGAACTGCGGCAGCAACACGGGCTTTTGAACCTAGTACCTTTACCTATAAGCACGAAAACAACGAAATAGGAGCTATTAATTTTAAGGCATTAAAAGCAGATCAACGCCGCTTTATTTATGCCTTTTACGACGATATACATACATATTATACTACGGACAATGGCGTATTTGATTTTGTGGCCGATTACGACCAACCTGAAGCCAGCGCAATGGCCTGGACAGATTTTGTGGAATACAATGTTTTTGAACGATTGGTTTTCAGAAATAACGGATTCATTTTCAGGGATACAGAAAGCGTTTCCGACACTTCTGTAAGCCGTTTTGTACTGGAATCAGCACCCGAAAAACTTGCTGTTTGGGACGTTACTGACCGCCTGCGCCCCAAAAACATCACCTATAGTATTAATAATCAAAATATTGAATTTACAGCCGAAACAAATACGCTCCGTGAATTCTTCGCTTTTGACTTAGAAAATGCTGCACGAAAAGCAGAATTTGTCGAAGAAGTCCCAAATCAGGATTTACATAGCATCGAAGCTCAGGATATTGTTATTGTCACGCACCCGCTTTTCCGCTCTTATGCAGAGGAACTAGCTGATTTCCATCGTAATGTAGATGGATTTGACGTTTTGGTTGTGGAACCCCAACAAATTTACAATGAATTTTCTTCAGGCTCACAGGACCCGATGGCGATTCGCCTGCTGATGAAAATGATGTACGACCGCTCTGATGACCCGCGTAAACCGGGATATCTCATCCTTTATGGCGACGGAAGTTATGATCCCAAAAACCGCATCAGCCCAAACCACAATTTCATCCCAACCGTTCAGGCAGACAATTCCCTAAACGTGGCCAACACCTATGTTACCGACGATTTTTACGGCCTGCTCGATGATAATGAAGGCGATACAATCTATGGACAATCCGTGGATATTGGTATTGGGCGGTTAATTGCGTCATCACAGGAGGAAGCAGAAACGATTAATAACAAAATTTTTCGCTTTGCTGAAAAAAGTGACTCCACACGGGGCGTCTGGCGAAATACCATTTGCCTTGTTGCCGATGATTCTGATAAAAACCTTCATTTAAAACAAGCAGAATATTTGTCGGACATTATCACCGAAGAAAGCACTTTCATCAACCTTAATAAAATTTATACCGATTCGTACACAATTGAAAAAACTACCAGTGGAAACATTAATCCAGGTGCCAAAGCAGCTATAAAAAATCAGGTTGAAGAAGGCGCTTTGGTAATCAACTATACGGGACATGGCGGCGAACTGGGCTGGAGTGGAGAAGACATCCTGGACAATACAGACATTTTCAATTGGCGCAATCTTAATAAGATGCCTTTATTTATCACGGCTACGTGTGAGTTCAGCCGTTTCGACAACCCATCGCTCAAATCCGCAGGAGAATATGTGTTTCTGGAGGAACAAGGTGGTGGATATGCCCTGTTTACTACTACCCGACTGGCCTATGCCACAACAAATTCGGGCTTCAACCGTGCGGTTTACAAAAATATCCTAACGCCTCAAAGAGGTTACGAAGATCTGCGCATCGGAGATATTTTCCGCTTCAGCAAAAACGAAAACGGCAATATCGACAAACTACTCAATATTGTAATTTTAGGAGATCCCGCCCTGAAACTCCCAATTCCGGAACGCGATATTCAAGTCAAAAAAATCATCAACTTATATTCCGGCCAGGAAACCACCGAAATCAATGGTGGAAGCAAGATCAGGCTGGAAGGGAAAATATACCACAATAATGTGCACGATGCCGGTTTTAACGGAACAGTTCAAATACTACTGTACGACCACCTTAAAACCTACCAAACCCTGGGACAGGACAATGACAGCTATGTAACTGATTATCAATTGCAAAAAGATATTCTTTTTGAAAGCAGCGCCATTGTAACCGAAGGTTCTTTCGATGCCGAAATGGTTATTCCCAATGCGCTGCACGACAACCTAAGCAGAGGAAAGCTCTCTTTCTATGCATTCAGCGAGACTTCAGAAGCAAAAGGTTTTGATACTACATTTTTGCTCGGAGGGACAGATCCTTTGGCGCCACCCGACACCGAAGGGCCAAAGATTAGCCTGAAATTAAACGACAACAACTTCACTGATGGAGCGAATACAAATACCGATGTACTGCTAATTGCTGAGTTATCCGATGAATCCGGGATTAACCGTGGCACTCAAATAGGAAAAGACATCATAGCCACTCTGGATCAGAACAATACACCAATTGTCCTGAATGATTATTTTGTTCAAAAAGAGGGTGATTACACCCAGGGCAGCATTAGGTTTCCTTTCACAGGACTTAGCGAAGGCCCTCATATTATCAGGTTAAAAGCCTGGGACACACAAAATAATTCATCAGAAGCAAGCATTTCTTTCAAAGTGATTGTGGAAGGCGACAATATGATCATCACTAATCTCGAAGTAAAACCCAATCCGTTTAGCACCGAGACAAGAATACGCTTTGATCATAATCTGCCTCCGGGGCTCATCCAAATCAACTTTTTGGTTTATGATATTGAAGGCCGATTGGTTTCAGCATTTGAACGCACCACCCATACCGCAGGCAAAAGCATTGAGCCGGTTGTATGGAACGGAACCGGCCTAAACGGCAACAAACTGCCTCAGGGATTTTATGTTTGTGCCATGCGGGTTAAAAACGAATATGGTGACGAAAACACTTATTATCAAAAAATAATTATCACCAATTAAAGTCTATCCATAAAGTTGGGCTTCAGGCTCAGAATGTTCAAGATGAGGCATTCTTCCGAAAGCTTTCGGAATTGAAAACAAGGGGCTTACTGAAGTACATGACTGTTATCAACTTCGGAGGCTTTCGGAAGAATAAGGCTGAAACCGGACATTATGGACAGAAACAAATTAAAATTAGCATTCAGTAGCAGATACTATACTTACATAATATTCGTTACTTTTGCAGACTTAAAATTTTATCTAATAACTTAATAGTTTATGCGACGAAACGCCGGTTTATTATCGACAGTTTTACTCGGGCTCACTTTCATCCTTTTCGGAACAAGAACCTATGCCCAGGACGATATCAATGCGATTACAACAGCAGTTCCATTTATAACCATCAGTCCCGATGCCCGTAGTGGCGGTATGGGTGATGTAGGTGTTTCCACCTCTCCTGATGTTTCATCAATGTACTGGAACCCCGCAAAATATGCCTTTATAGAAAAAGACATGGGATTTGCCATTTCATATTCTCCATGGCTGCGCGAACTCGTAGATGATATCGGATTAGCGTATCTGGTAGGCTACAAACGCCTCGATGACCGCTCAGCTATTGCAGCATCCTTGCGCTATTTCTCACTTGGACAAATCCAGTTCACTGATGATCAGGGCGTATCCAAAGGAACCTATCAACCCAACGAATGGGCGTTCGATGCGACCTATTCAAGGAAATTTACCCCAAAACTCTCCGGGGCGGTGGCAGCACGCTTCATATACTCAAACCTGACGCAAGGCCAGTTTGTGCAGGGAGCCGAAACTCATGCCGGTGTGAGTGTTGCTGCTGATGTTTCGGTTTATTACCGTAATGAATACAATTTCTCCAATGGCCGCAAAGGTCAACTTGGTCTGGGTATGAACATCTGCAATATTGGTAGCAAAATCAATTACAGCAATGGAACAGAAAAAGCGTTCATTCCAACAACTTTAAAATTCGGACCTACCTTCAGCCTTGATCTCGACAAATTCAACAGCCTTTCATTTACTCTGGAATTCAATAAATTACTGGTTCCAACACCCCCAATTTATTATCCGGATTCAACCGATGCCAGTGGCAACCCGGTAATTGAAAAGGGAAAAGATCCAGATGTTTCTGTTCTTCAGGGTATGATCCAGTCTTTCTATGATGCTCCGGATGGATTCAGCGAAGAACTCAAAGAATTTGCTTACTCATTAGGCGTTGAATACTGGTATAACAAGCAATTTGCTGTTCGTGGCGGTTATTTCCATGAAAGCGAAGTTAAAGGCGCACGTGAATATTTCACCTTGGGTGCCAGTTTGCGCTACAATGTTTTCGGACTTGATGTGGCCTATCTGATTCCTACAAGCCAAAGAAGCCCATTGGAAAACACACTCCGTTTTACCCTTATTTTCGACTTTGACGCATTCAAGGCCCAGGCAAGCAGTGGCGAATAATTCAAGAAATTAAAATATTTTGAAATGGCTGTCCTTCGGGATGGCCTTTTTTTATTTTATTTGCTGTATGGAAAATTTCAGGATAGGATTCGGACTCGATGTCCATCAACTGGGCGAAGGAAAAGCCCTCACCATTGGCGGAATTGAAATACCGCACAGCAAAACCATGCTTGGCCATTCGGATGCAGACGTGCTGGTGCATGCCATTTGTGATGCTTTGCTGGGTGCTGCAAATTTACGCGATATTGGCTTCCATTTTCCTGATAATCAAAGCACATACAAAGGGATCGACAGCACCATCCTGCTTAAACAAGTTATTGGTTTACTGAAAGAAAAAGGATATTCCATCGGGAATATCGACAGCACTATTGCCTTACAAAAGCCAAAAGTTTCCCCTTTCATCGATAAAATGAAAAAACGTTTGGCAGAAGTCATGGAAATTGAAACAGACCAAATTTCGGTAAAAGCCACCACCACGGAAAAGCTTGGTTTTGAAGGCCGGGAAGAAGGCGTCAGTGCTTATGCGGTTTGCATTATAAACCAAAAAAGCCGCTCCTGATCAGAAACGGCTTTGCTGTATTATATTTATTTCAAATTACCTGACTATGGTTTCTGACCGGTCGGGACCAACAGAAACGATGCTCACTTTTACTTTTGTTTGCTCTTCGATAAAACGGATATATTCCTGAAATTCATACGGGAGTTCATTATAATTATTAGCTTTTCCCAAATCAGATTTCCATCCTTTAATATTGGTCAAAACCGGTACGGCATTGTTGTTACATGGTTGGAACTGTTTTGTTTCAATATCATCAAGCTTATAGGAAGTACAAACTTTCACTTCATCAAAATCATTCATCACATCCGGTTTTGTAATAATGAGATCGGTAACACCATTCAGCATTACTGAATAATTAAGTGCCGGCATATCGAGCCAGCCACAACGCCTTGGACGACCGGTTGTAGATCCGTATTCATGGCCTACATCGCGAAGTTTCTGGCCATCATCATCAAAAAGCTCCGTGGGAAACGGTCCGCTGCCAACACGGGTGCAATATGCTTTTACAATTCCGAAAACGCGTCCTACTTTTGAGGGTGCAATGCCAAGTCCGGAACACAATCCTGCAGCCGTAGTATTGGAGGATGTTACAAAGGGATAAGAGCCAAAATCCACATCCAGCAATGTACCCTGAGCTCCTTCTGCCAGAACTTTCTTGCCATTTGCCAGAGCTTCATTAATGTAGTACTCGCTATCGATGAAAGGAATTTCCTTGAGATCTTCCACTGCCTTCATCCATGCTTCTTCATAAGCCTCTAAAGGCATTTTATCGAGCATTAATGTTGAAGGGTCAAAGCCATAGCTCTTGGCAATATCCATATGTTTTTGGCGCAAGGCATCGTACTTCTCCCTGAAATCACCGGCAAACATATCCATTGTGCGCATCCCGATACGGGCAACTTTATCCGTATAAGTCGGGCCAATGCCCTTTAAGGTACTTCCGATTTTATTCTTGCCTTTGGACTGCTCGTAGGCGGCGTCCAGCATACGGTGTGTTGGCAGGATCAGATGGGCTTTTTTGCTGATCATCATATTTTTTGCCGGGTCAATCCCTTTGGCACGAAGCCCTTTGATCTCACCCATGAGGATAAAGGGATCAATAATAACCCCATTGCCGATTATATTTTCGGTTTTGGGATCGAAAATCCCGGATGGGATCAGGTGCAAGACAAACTTTTTTCCATCAAATTCAATGGTATGGCCGGCATTTGGGCCACCCTGAAAACGGGCTATGATATCATATTTTGGAGCAAGGACATCAACAATCTTTCCCTTTCCTTCATCGCCCCACTGTAATCCAAGAAGTAAATCAACTTTCATTTTAAAAACATTTTCTACTAAACTAAACACACAAAAAAACTTAAAACCCGCTGTTATGAACGGATTTTAAGTTTTAAAATCATCTCCTCAAAGGTACTATATTAATTTGTACTAATCAGGAACTTCTTCGGTTTTTTTTATGTCCTGATGATCATTACATTTTCCATAGAAAGTCAGGCTGTGGTGGGTAATTTCCACACCGAGCAATTGTTCTACAGATGCTTTGATCTCCTGTATCCGCGGATCGCAGAATTCTTTAATTTCACGCACTTCGCCTTTTTCCAGGCAAATAAAATGGTCGTGCTGTTGAAATTTATAGGACTTTTCAAATTGTGCGCAACTGCTCCCAAACTGATGTTTGGTTACCAGGTTACAATCCAGCAAAAGCTCAATGGTATTGTAGAGGGTAGCACGGCTGACCCTGTACTTATTGCGCTTCATGCGGATGTAGAGCGACTCAATGTCAAAATGCCCGTCTGTGGAATAAATCTCCTTTAGGATGGTGTATCGTTCAGGAGTTTTTCGGTGGCCTTTGCCTTGCAGGTAGTCGGTAAAAATGGCCTGTACGGCCTCAAAGGTCTCATTATCAATTTCTTTCATGCCAAGTACTTTTTCCGTTATCACTTTGTAAAGGTACTAATTTTTTATATCAATTTAGTATAAATAAAAATAATTTGATAAAAAGTTGGCGCGACTAGCTTTTTATCAAATTAATTACATCTAAATCAAACATTTAATTGTTGATTTTGCAAATTTAGGAAATAGCTTTAAACTGGCAAATTTTTATTTAGTCTTCATAGAGATTTTCGCGTGACAAACGCAGAACCTTTTTAACCTGCTTGATTTTCTTAATTTTTGAAATAATGTTGGTCAGGTGATTTATATTGGTGATATAGAGCATAATTTCACCATCAAAAACACCGTCATTGGATTCAATTTTAAAGGATTTGATATTGGTATTCAACTCGTTGGAAATAATCTGAGTAAGCTGGTTGATCAATCCTTTGCGGTCCACGCCATTTACCGAGATACCGGCAAGAAATGAAGGTGTTTGATCTTCGTACCACTTGGCCTTAATCACATTATTCCCGAAAGTGGCCATCAAAGCCAGGGCTTGACGGCATTGAGTGCGATGGACAATTATTTTATCTTTTTCAAAGTCAATAAATCCCATCACATCATCACCGGGAATAGGGTGGCAGCAATTTGCAGCTTCCCAGTGAATCCGTTCTTCCTCGTTAAGGATCAAGGTATTGCTTCGCTTCTTCAATTCCTGCACAAAGGTTTCGCTAAGGGTAAGCGGGCCGGAAATTTCTTTTTTGGAACGGTTAAACGGATTGATATACGAGAACCACCCCCGCTCTTTATCATTTTCCTGACAGCAATTTTTTAGCTCACGGATACCGATTTCACCTAGAGAAACCTTATAATAAAGTTCATGAGCCGAACGCAAAGATTGCTTCAAATAAAACTTTTTAATATTCTCATGCGCAAACTCCAGGCCCAGTTCGTTGAAATATCCCTTCAACAATTGTTTTCCTTCTTCGATATAAGGCTTCCGGCTTTCCTTAAAATGCTGGCGCAAAGCCGATTTTGCCCGTGTAGTTACCACATATGACAGCCACTCTTCGCGCGGTTGCTGCGCTTTGCTGGTCAATACCTCAACCTGATCGCCGCTTTTCAGAACAGTATTTCTTGGGCGCAATTTATGGTTCACATTTGCACCGATACATTGAAAACCCAATTCGGTATGTATGGCAAAAGCGAAATCGAGTACCGTTGATCCTGCCGGCAAAATCCTCAGCTCTCCCTGAGGTGTAAACAGGAAAATTTCCTGTGTAAACAGGTATCCCTGAAAGCTGTCCATGAAATCCAGCGCATTGGAATCCGGCCCGGTGAGCATATCTCGGATGCGGTCGAGCCAATGTTCCAGATTACTCTCATCATAATCCGAACCTTTATACTTCCAATGAGCTGCAAAGCCTTTTTCAGCGATTTCGTCCATACGCCGCGTGCGGATTTGAACTTCCACCCATTTCCCGGAATCGCTCATCACCGTAATGTGTAAAGCCTGATAACCATTGGCTTTGGGGGTTGTAATCCAGTCGCGTATCCGGTCGGGTTTTGGCCGAAAATGGTCGGTAATAATGGTATAGGCTTCCCAGCATGCTTTTCGCTCATCACCAGGGGAAACATCAAGGATGATGCGGATTGCAAAAATATCATAGATCTCCTCAAAAGGGATCTGCTTTTTTTTCATTTTACTCCAAATGGAATAAACTGATTTTGCGCGCTCCTGAATTTCGTATGCATACCCCCTTTGTCCCAAGTCCTTTTTAATTGGATATATAAACTTGCGTATAAGCGAGTTATGGTCTTTCAGGGATGCCTGTAGTTTAGAAAAAATACCATCGTAAATGAGTGGCTCGGTATATTTGAGCGATAAATCTTCCAGCTCGCTTTTGATGGCATACAAGCCCAGCCGATGCGCCAATGGAGCATAAAGATAAATGGTTTCACCGCTAATTTTCAACTGTTTACGTTGCGGCATTGCTCCAAGCGTGCGCATATTGTGCAAACGGTCGGCCATTTTTATCAAAATGACACGCACATCCTCGGCCAGAGTAATCATCAGCTTCTTTTGGTTTGCAGCCATGGCCGACTGATCCTTATTATTATCAAAAATACCTTTGATTTTGGTCAGGCCATCAATAATCTTACTGACTTTTTCTCCAAACTGTCCCTGGATATCTTCTAAAGTATAATCGGTATCTTCTACAACATCATGCAGCAAAGCACAAACAATTGAAGTTGCCCCCAGGCCAATTTCCGAAACACAAATCTGCGCAACAGCCAGCGGATGGTAAATATAAGGTTCCCCACTTTTTCTCCGCATATCGCGATGTGCCTCAACAGCCAGGTTAAAAGCACGGCGCACCATTTCCTGATCTTCTTCAGCTGTGGCCGGATTTGGTGTCCATACGGATAAGAGTTTCCTGTACCGTTTGAGTATTTGTTTGCGTTCCTCTTCTGTATCAATCTGATACATATTTTTAGTTTTAGTGCATGAGCTGTTTAAATTTCTGCACGCCCGATTAAATGCCATCACGTTTGCAGGTTAACAAAATTAAGCCAAAATAACATCCTGCCCAAAGAAAAAGAACAGTAAATAACGGCAATGCAGGAAAAGGAAGCGGTAATTTTTTAATTTTGGTTTTTCGATACACAAATATAAATAATGAAACGGCTGCACATCATCTTATTCCTTATTATATCACTGCTGGTCTGCAGCAAATTGCATGCAACGCACCAAAGGGCAGCCGAAATCACCTTCCGCCATATCGAGGGATACACCTATGAAATTACGCTGGTCACCTATACTTTCACGCCCAGTCCGGCAGACAGGCCAACACTTGAGGTTTTATGGGGGGATGGTACATCAAGCGTTCTTCTGAGGACTGAAAAAACAAATCTTCCCAACCTCATCAGCCGCAATGTGTATCGCTATGATCCTGAGCAGCAAGCAACAACAGCCCGACACACTTATCCGGGCGCCGGAACTTACAAAATCAGCATGGAAGATGCCAACAGGAATTACGGCGTTCTCAATATTCCCAACTCGGTCAACACGCCAATTTATGTAGAAAGCATGCTCACGATCAATCCCTTCCTGGGCATCAATAATTCCCCGGAGCTTCTAAACCCACCTGTGGACGACGGTTGTGCCGGACAACCATTTTATCATAATACAGGCGCATGGGACCCTGATGGTGACAGCCTTTCGTATAAAATAACGCAGTGCCGCGGCATGGCAGGATTAGTAATCCCGGGCTATTCCTATCCGGAAACTTCGGGGATTTTTGAAATCGATCCCTTTAGCGGAACACTAAGTTGGGAAAATCCTGTTATGCAGGGAGAATATAATATCTCTATTTTAGTAGAAGAATGGCGCAACGGAATCCGCATTGGCTATGTAACCCGCGATATGCAGATCAATATTGTTGCCTGCCAGCACGAGCCTCCATTAATCAAATCGCTTGATGATACTTGCGTCACTGCAGGCGAAATGCTCCGTTTTCCGGTTACCGGCATTGATCCCGATGGGGACATATTAACATTGAATGCTTCAGGAGGGCCGTTTGAAGTACCTGCATCACCCGCTGTTTTCGAAGAAGTGGCCGGATTGGGGGAAGTAAAAGGACTTTTTGAATGGCAAACAAGCTGCACGCATGTACGCCGCCTGCCCTACCAAAGCTATTTCAAAGCCACCGACAATGGAACACCCGTGAATCTCACCAACACCAAAGCAGTGAATATCAGGGTCATTGCTCCCGCACCTGAAATCCTTTCGGCAGAGGCTCTAGGCCAAAGCGCCGTCCTGAAATGGTCGAAAAGTTTCTGTTCCAATGCTTCCGGATACAAACTTTACCGCAAAAACGGACAATCGGGCTGGCAACATGATGTATGCGAAAACGGCGTTCCGGAATACACAGGCTACCGACTGATTCATGAAAGTACTGCAAATACGGATACCGCTTTCCGCGATGATAATGATGGCGAAGGTCTGACCCATGGCGTGTTGTATTGTTATGCTGTAACTGCAATCTTCCCGGATGGCGCAGAAGGATATGCCAGTAATGAATTTTGTGTCAGCCTGAAAAAAGACGTTCCGGTAATTACCAATGTGAGCATCCAAAAAACGGATGCAAGCAATGGGACGGTTTTCCTGGCCTGGAGCAAGCCCAGTGAGATTGATGTGCAACAAGCCCCCGGCCCATACAAATATCTGATATACAGAAAAGAAATTTCAGAAGAAACGTTTAAACTCATTGATTCAACCCAAAACCTGAACGATACGCTTTATACAGACAACAAACAACTCAACACACTGGATTTCAGTTGGGAATACCGCATTGATTTTTATAACAACAGTCCCGGCGACCGCTTTTTTATCGGGAGCAGCAGTACCGCTACTTCTGAATTCCTGAATATCGAACCAGCCAACAGGGCTTTGCGCCTGAGCTGGGCTGCGGATATCCCCTGGACGGCAGACACCTTCCTGATTTACCGAAAAAATGAAGGCGAAACAGATTTCTCCTTTATCAAAAAAACTTCGGATCGTTTTTATGAAGACCCGGGACTAATCAATTTTGAAACCTATTGTTACTATATCGAGTCGCAAGGTTCTTACGGCACAGCAGGTTTTGTGGAGCCCATCATCAATTTAAGTCAGGAACATTGCGCCTTTCCCTTTGATAATGAACCGCCCTGTCCGCCCGAGCTGTTTATAAGCACCTTATGCGATGAATCTGCCAACCAGCTTTTCTGGACAAACCCCAATAATTTTTGCTCCTCCGATGCATGGAAATATTATATTTACTTTAAGCAAAATGAGGAAGAGGAATTTATGCTTCTGGACTCTACCAGCCCAGCGACGGACACGAGTTTCCTGCATCTTATGTTCAATACAGTTACCGGATGCTATGCTGTTAGCGCATTGGATTCCAACCGAAACGAGGGCGACATGAGCAACATAATTTGCATCACTTCCGATTCCTGCCCGGAATTCAACTACCGTCTTCCCAATGTATTTACGCCCAATGGCGATGGCTATAACGATTATTTCCGGCCATTTCCCTTTCTTGGCGTAGAACGAATTGATCTTGAAATCTTTTCCCGCTGGGGCGATGTTGTATTTCAAACCGACGATCCGGAAATCAACTGGGACGGCAAGCATGATGGAACCAACAGCCTGTGCGCCGACGGAACTTATTTCTACACTTGCACCATTTGGGAGCAGAGCCTAAACGGACTGATCGAGCGCAACCTGAAAGGAACTGTATATTTAATGAGCGGCCAAAAATAAAATCAGCCAAACAACAATTGAAAAACTTCATTCACTTTGCCTACAGCATGAATTTGAATATTGTAGGATTTAGCATCTATTTTATCGAGTGCGTATTTTGAAATAAAAATCTGCTCAAAACCCAGTTTTGAGGCTTCGGCGATACGGCTTTCAATACGGTTTACCGGCCTGATTTCCCCGGAAAGCCCTACTTCAGCAGCAAAGCAAATATTCTGATCAACAGGAATATCCTCCGAAGAAGAAAGTACTGCAGCAATTACGGCCAGATCCGTTGCGGGGTCATCAACCCGAAAACCACCGGCCACATTCAAAAACACATCCTTGCTCGACAAGCGGAAACCACTGCGTTTTTCCAAAACAGCCAGCAACATATTCAACCGGCGCACATCAAAACCTGTTGTAGAACGTTGGGGCGTTCCATAAGCTGCATTGCTCACCAAAGCCTGAATCTCGATAAGCAATGGCCGCATCCCTTCAAGCGTGGCAGCGATTCCCACTCCGCTTAAAGCGTCATCGCGTTGAGAAAGCAAAACTTCCGAGGGGTTGGTCACTTCGCGCAAACCACTGGCCTGCATCTCAAAAATCCCCAGCTCGGAAGTAGAACCAAAACGGTTTTTGGTCGCACGCAACAGGCGGTAACCATAATTCCGGTCGCCTTCAAAATGGATAACCGTATCCACCATATGTTCCAGGATTTTCGGCCCGGCTAAACTACCTTCTTTGGTAATATGACCAATCAGAACCACAGGAATGCCGGAATTTTTCGCATAGCGGAGCAATTCGGCAGCCGTTTCCCTGATCTGGCTGATGCTTCCCGGTGATGATTCGAGCAAATCCGTTTGCAGGGTTTGAATGGAATCGATAACAACCAGATCGGAAGGCTGGTTTTTCAGGTGGCTGAGAATGGATTGAGTACGCGTTTCGGTGAGGATGTAACACTCTTCATTTTCGATACCAATGCGTTCGGCGCGCATCCGGAGCTGCCGTGCACTTTCCTCGCCGGAGATATACATTATTTTTTTACCCTTCAGTTTCAGGGCAATCTGCAGCATGAGTGTGGATTTACCGATACCGGGCTCCCCTCCTACCAAAACCAACGATCCGGGCACCAAGCCGCCACCCAATGTGCGGTTCAGCTCCTCACTGCCGGTATTGATTCGCTTTTCGTTTGTTGCTTCAATATCCTGAACCGGAACGGGTTTTATCCGATGATTATCCTGATCTTCAGGACGGAAACTGCTTTGATTTCCTTTGGATTTCGTAATAATTTCTTCCTGAAAGGTATTCCATTCGCCACAGGAAGGACATTTCCCCAGCCATTTCGGGCTTTCATGGCCGCAATTCCGGCAGAAAAAACTCACTTTTGTTTTTGCCATTTAATCCTCCTTTTCGGCTTTCATGATGCGCTCAATTACATTCGATGTAGAATAACCCTCCACAAGATCGATGGTAAGCACTTCGCCTCCTTTTGCCATAACTACATCATAACCAACAACATCCTCAGCTTGATAGTCTTTTCCTTTTACCAGGATATCCGGTTGCACCTGCTTGATCAAATTATAAGGCGTAGGCTCATCAAAAAGTACAACGGCATCTACAAAAGCCAGTGAAGCCATGAGTTCAGCACGGGATTTTTCATCCTGCACCGGACGTAAAGGCCCTTTGATCCGGCTCACCGAAGCATCAGTATTCAGTCCAACAATTAAAACATCGCCCAAATCGCGTGCTTTGCGCAGATAATCCACATGCCCAAGATGCAGAATATCAAAACATCCGTTGGTAAAAACAATTTTTTTGGATTTGAAACGGCAAAATGCCAGCCAGCGTTCAAAGTCATCACCCGACCGGATTTTAATGGAAATACTTTCGGTAAAAGCCATAAGCTGTTTTTTCAGCCGAATTTACTTCTTTTTTCCGATAAGAAAGAGGTAAAGGTAGGAAAGACTGCCCACAATGATGATCATAAGGGTTTGTGCAGCATGCGTTAGTGTTGCAAATGAGGCTGCTGCAACAGCCGGAACTTTATAAATCTCGAGTAAAATTGCCTTTACGATAAAATGATACGCGCCCAAACCTCCCGGAACCGGAGCCACCATACCGAGGCTGCCAATGGTCATAACCGTCAGGCCATCAATAAGATCAAGATGAGATGTTTCGCCAAGAGAATAAAACGGCACATACACCATCAGGGTGTACATCAGCCAAACCATAAAAGTATAAAAAAGGAAAAGGGCTTTTTGCCGGATCTGATAAATGGTTTTGGCACCATTGATCAATCCTTTTAGAAAGGAATAGATTTTTTTAAAAAACACATATTTTGTAAGCCTCGGAAAAACATAACGATAGATTATAAAACCCGTTGCAGCCAATAAAACCACCAAGCCAATGATCAATAAAATCGGGCCGTAGCTATGCCCCACTTGCTGTTCCAAAGGCACAAAAAGATATTTATCAAGAAACTGCCCCAAAAGCTCCATCTGGAAAACAATCACCAGGAAGATCAGGAAGAGCAGTACAAAAAGATCAAAAATCCGTTCTGAAATCACACTGCCTACCAGGCTGTCGAAAGGAACTTTGGTTTTACGGCTCAGCACACCGCAACGAGTAACTTCGCCCAAACGCGGGACAGCAGTATTTGCCAGATAACCAATCATTACGGCAAAAAAGGTTGTACTGGTTTTGGTTTTATATCCCATATGTTCAATCAGGATATTCCATCTCATTGCCCTAAAAATATGCGAGATAATACCAAAAACCATACTCAGACCCAGCCACCAGAAATTAGCTCCGCGCATTTCTGCCAGTACTGTATGGATATTTAATTTGCGGAACACAAGCCACAGGAGCAACATGCCCAATGAAAGGAATACAATGTATTGCAGTACAGATAGTATCTTTTTCGTCAAAAGCCTAAATTTTGTTATTCTCGCCGGGAAAGATAATTTTTGGTTTGAAAGTTTTTGCTTCCTTGGCATCCATGGAAGCATAAGAAACGATAATGGCCAGATCGCCGGGGGCGACCTTACGTGCAGCCGCTCCGTTTATCCCGATGATGCCCGAACCACGTTCGCCTTTGATGACGTAAGTATCAAAACGTTCCCCATTGGAGATGTCGTAAATATGAACACGCTCATTTTCAATGAGATCCACAGCATCCATCATATCTTCATCAATGGTAATGGAACCAATATAATTCAGATCTGCTTCCGTAATGGTGGCACGGTGGATTTTTGATTTTAATATATCAATAAACATAATGCGGCAAAATTAAGAAATTATTGAGTTAATATCATCCTCTGTACGATTATTGAACGCTTTGCGAATAATCGATATTGTCGATCAGGCGCACATTGCCCAAATGCAACGCGATGCAACCCACATGTTGCTTGCTTCCATCGCCTTCTGCAACAGGCTGTAAGCTTTCGCGCTCAACAATCTGAAAATACTCCAGCCGAAATTCCAGGATTTGCCCAATCTGATCGCGAACCCGGTCCATACACTGAAATACACCTGCATTTTTGTAATGCGTCACCGATTCTTTCAAAATACGGTGAATCTGCGGAGCGATGATCCGTTCCTCTTCTTTAAGCCTGCGGTTTCGTGAACTCATTGCCAGGCCATCATCCTCCCGCACGATGGGACAAGGAACAATTTCCACGGGAATCTGCTCCGTTTCCACAAGCTTTTCAATGATACGCAATTGCTGGAAATCTTTTAATCCAAAATACGCTTTGTGCGGGCGCACCATATCAAAGAGCCGTTTCACCACAACCGCAACACCATTAAAATGTCCCGGGCGGTGTGCTCCTTCCATCACGCGCTCCAATGCCCCGAAATCGTATTTTTCTTCAGGAGCTTCGGGATACATTTCCTCTACAGATGGCGCAAAAACATAATCGCACTTTTCAGTGGAAAGCAATGCCATGTCCTGATCCAGGATGCGGGGATATTTTTCCAGATCCGACGCATCATTAAACTGCACAGGGTTCACGAAAATGCTGCACACCACCACATCGCATTCAGCAGCAGCACGAATTAAGGATAAATGTCCTTCGTGCAAAGCACCCATGGTGGGCACAAAGCCGATTTGCTTTCCTTCGCTGCGCAAAAGCTCAATTATTCCGGCGAGTTCCGCGCGTTTTTTAATCAGTTCCATTTTATCGTTTATTCCTTAAAATCTGGTAAAAATCCATTTCCAGCGTATTCACCGGTGTTTCGATAATGCGCCCGATCTCTTTATGGTCATCATAAAATATAAACGTAGGCACACGCTCAATGTTCAATTCACTGATATCCAGATCGCCGGCTTTTTTCTTCAGGTCAACTGCCAGCACTTTCACTGATGATCCGGGATAGCCGGCATCTTGCAAAACACGCAAAAACCGTGGCACCTGAACCTGCGAATCGTGGCACCAGGTAGCCAGCACAATCAAAATACTGTCCGGCATCTGCATCAACTTTAAGCTATCGAGCAAAGTTTCATTGGGCTGATATTCTGCAAAACCATCATCAAGATAAGTGTCAAAACCCACTTTCGCCCAATCCTGATCGCTGCATTCACCTACCAGATATTTGATTCCGCGTTCTTCATCCTCTTCTACTAATGCCTGTGATGATGCAGAAATCACCAAAGCGAACATGAATAATACCAGGAAAAAATATTTTTTCATCCGTTTATAATTTTGATTTTCATAGGTGGGATGGAACCGCATTATAAAGATAATCATTATCAAGTGTGTTCATGATTATTTTTATCATGCTTGTTTCATAAAACCTTTTTTTTGGCAAAAGAAAACCTCCAGAAGGAAAATACCTCCTGAAGGTTTTAATTTTAAGATAACTACAAATTAACAGCTTCAACTGATTTTACCTCAGGGATATGCTTTTTCATTGTGGCTTCCACACCGTTTTTGAGTGTCATTGTACTAAAAGGACAAGAGCCACATGCACCTGTAAGGCGTACGTTAACTGTATTATCGCTGGTAATTTCAACAAATTCGATATCGCCACCATCCTGCTTGAGGTATGGCCTGATTTGTTCGATCACGTTTTTTACGCGTGTTTCCAGCGTATTGTTTTGGTTATTTTCCATGTAAAAATATTTAAAGTGGTTATTGGTTTTTAGTGATGGCTGCAACCTTCCGCATTCGGGTCGATTTCTACTTTTTTAGTAGGTCGCAACAATGAATTGCGGATATCGAGCTGCATAAGCACATTGTCCCTGAGTTCGGCAAAGGCTTTGTTCAATGCGCTGCCTTCAACACTTGCTGCAGGAACGCCTGAATCGCCCGATTCGCTCACACCCATTACCAAAGGAATTTGTCCCAACAGGAACGCATTGATTTCTTCGGCGAATTTCTTACCGCCTTCTTTGCCAAAAATGTAGTATTTGTTTTCGGGCAGTTCTTCAGGAGTAAACCAGGCCATATTCTCTACGATACCGAGGATGGGCACTTTAATCTGGTTTTGTTTGAACATACTGGCTGCTTTGCGCACATCGGAAATAGCCACCTGCTGAGGAGTAGTTACGATTACCGCGCCCGTGATGGGGAATGATTGCACCAATGTAAGCGGGATGTCGCCGGTTCCGGGAGGAAGGTCGAGGATCATAAAATCCAGCTCGCCCCATTCGGCTTCGGTAAAAAGTTGTTTCATGGCATTTCCGGCCATAGGACCACGCCATATCAGGGCTTTGTCCTGCTCAATAAAAAGACCGATGGACAAAAACTTCACGCCAAATTTCTCGAGCGGGATCATTTTATCACCGACCATTTCGGGCTGAATACCTTCAGCTCCAAAAAGCATTGGAACCGACGGACCATAAATGTCGGTATCCACCAGGCCCACAGAATGGCCTTTTTGAGCCAGGGAAACGGCCAGGTTTGCAGCAACAGTAGATTTTCCAACTCCGCCTTTTCCGGAGGCTACCGCAATGATATTCTTAACACCAGGAAGCAAATTTTCGTTTTCTGGTTGCGCTTGATGAGCTTGAGTCATAATTGTATAGTATTTAGAATCTTTAAAAACAGCAAAATTATAAAATTTAGTGCCTTAACCTAAAATATTTGTGAGATTTCGTGATGAATGTACCATGCGGAAGAAAAAAGGGAGGGATGCGATGCAGGGAAAGAAATTTTGGACGGAAATTTCTATGACTGGAAAGGACAAAGGCTAATCGTACGGTTGCGCTGCATCGCGACTATACGATTAGCAAACAATCTAAAACATTTACCGCACAATATTCAGTTTCTGCGAATAAACTTCCCGCTCTGTTTCGGTTTGCAGGATGTAAATGCCTGTTTTTATGTGCTTCGGTACACTGATCTGCACTTTGTGGTTGCCTGCACCGAGGAAGCTTCTTTTCAGAATGCCCAGGTCGCGGCCATTGATATCGAAGAGGCGGAAATCCATATTGGCCGGCATTTCCAGCATGACCTGCGCATAAAGCACATCTTTTGCCGGATTGGGGCTGATGAGGACGCTTTCGGCTGGGGTTTGCGGTTCTTCTTCCATGCCCACGCCCCAAAGGTTTTGCAAGGGCACAGCGCGGCATTGCAGGATATCGTAGGTGAATGTATCCTGCACATAAGTTACGATCTTCACCTGCTCCGGATCCCAGAAATCCTTTAAACTGAAAGACATTTCCCATTGCTTGGCGCTGGTCTCCGATCCGTCCATGGCAAAGGCAATGCCGTTAGTATCGGGCAGGGCCATCTGGACAACGTCGTCGAAGAATTCAACGCGGTAACCTTCATAAATGTCAGGATTGGCATTGGACGGCACATGGGAGCGGGTGATTACCGTGCGCAGTTTTAATCGATCATTAATAATTGGGGCTTTGGGTGTAAGTTCGACCATGATATTATAATCCAGTCCGGAATGGGTTCCGTATATGTCTAATGTGAATGGAGAACGGTATTCTGCGATCTTTCTATAGAAATCAAACATACAAGGATATCCCCCATAGGACCAAAAGACCTCAAAAGGTCTAAACACTCTCCGGGGGTATAAGCTAAATCTGGGCAAATAAGCATCTTTGTCATGAATCATCTTTGTTGGCGCGTAAGTTATGCCCAAATCATTCATAAATGCCACAGTTGTCTGACAATCTAAAGAATCCGCGACATCGTCATATATGTAATTAACAACACTGACCTTAGAGAGTATCTCCTTTATCCGGTTCAAAGTGTCCAGGTTTTCAAGAAGAATATCAGGACGCCACCAATCAAAATCCCCCACGCTATATTCTGTTGAGTATAATATATTGAGTCCAGGCCAATTTTGAAAAGAAGTGGTATAAGTATCCACATCATAATTAATCAGGTTGTTCGCCAGGTTTTCATCCCCAACACATTCCAGCTCATATGTTAAATGGTATAAATGGTTTGAATATGGCATATCAAAAGCCGGAAAGAACAGGCTTAAGGTGTCCATTCGCCCCGTTTCCGCAATATCTACGGTTTCTTCATAAACCAGTTCATTGCTTTTATGTTCCCTGATGTAACAATGAATTTTACCATTCGTTGGATCAATGCCTTTATTGACAATGCGAACTTTAGGCCTTAAAAGACTATCCTGGGGGATATGCAGCTTGGGGTAATCATCAAAAATAGCCAAATCTGTTTGCTCTGGCTCTTCTATCCTAATATTATCTAAATTAAACCATTTATGACTGTAACTATAATAAGTTTCCTTCAAGTCTATAACCAACATAAACTGAAACCCATCTTTTCGAAATATTGCCGAATCCAAGGAACAAATAAAAGGCACGCTCCAACGGCGCCCCAGTTCGCCATAAACATGTACATAAAACTCTTCCCATTCTTCCATTTGGCTATTTTTTAGGTAAAGTATAATCGGCAGTTCACTGTTAATCCTGTCAAATTCCTGACGGTAAAAATCAGTAGAAAAATTTAATTGTTCGAAAGCTGCCAGATCCAGTACAGGAGAGACTATTTCTAACCTCCATTGTGACTGATGCTTATAATCCTCTTCCCCATAATAATATAGATTAAACTCATTACCTTCGCCCAAACACCAGTTTGAGCGTGCCACCTTATAGGCAGAAACATAACTATGATGGGTATAAACCGGAAAAGTATTTACCTCCCACCCTTCCGGGAAAGTTGAACCTTCGTTGAAGTCTTCTAAAAATATGGTTTGGGCATATAAATTCCCTGAAATGGCTAAAAACAGCCAAAATATAATAAGAATATTCCTTTTCATCATTAATGTGTTTTATAAAATTAAATATTTCAATTTAGTAAAAGCCCGTACAATCAACCATTTACATCAAAAATTAAAATTTATTTAAAAATTTTTCCTTAAAATGGGTAACCTTTTAAGGGCTTATGGTATTAATGAGAAAACACATCACACAACACATTAATTTTGATCTGCAACAAAAGTAGTAATTATAATTGAACTTAATCATTAACTTTTCTAAAAAATGAAATCCTTAATCACCAAATTTGTTTTGATTACCATTTTATCCTTTATGGGATACGCAGTAAAGCTTAATGCACAGTGTAACAACAATACGTGCGGCATTACCAATAATTCAACCAGCACCGCTTTCAATAGCGGAAAAGCTGTTGGCATTAGCTCGTTTGTAGTAGGGCCAATGTCTGAAAGCTATTCTTTTGATGCCAGCATTATTGGTGCAAGTAGTGAAATAAGCACATCCGCTGATCATAGCCATATATTTGGATATCATAATTTTATTTATGATGGTTCGTCAAAAGCGTTTATTTTTGGATCTGAAAATATAATTAATAGCAACTCGGAAAATGCAATCGCCATAGGGTTCGGGAACAATACCGGCGGAAACAGTGGATATAATATTTCACTAGGACATCAAAATACTACAAATGCTGAAATGACCTTGGCTCTGGGAAAGGGTAATATACTCAATGGCGAAAACAGCGCAGCATTGGGTCTTGGACTTCAGACAAGCTCCTCTGCCCATCATTCTATCGCCCTGGGTTTTGGTACTGAAACATTTGAATCGTATAGTCTGGCTTTTGCTGCGGGGAGCAGAACACCAGCTATTTATGTAAAAGGCAATGCGGATATATATAGAGTAGGTAATGTTGGTATTGCAAATAAAAACCCTTTGGCTACCCTAGATATTTCTGGAGACATGAGGATTTCCGGAGAGACAAACTCAGTTCTTTTTGCATTAGATCCTGGGTCAATTCTTTCGGATTGGGGCATTCAAGCAAATGTAGGCGGTGGCTTAACTATTTTTCAGCCAGGAACTGATAATTCCCAGAGAGGAGAAGGCGAAGAAGAACCACCGCAAGTTATACCCACGCGCCATAGGTTTTATATTGATGGCCAGGATGGAAATGTCGGGATTAATACAACCAGACCCCAACACCAGCTCAGTGTACATGGAAATATAATGGTGAGCAGCGATAACGGATCCTTGCTTTTTACTGACGACCCCTTGGACCCGGAGGCCACCTGGGGCAAATGGGGGATTGAATACCATAATGGCGGACTAAACTTCTGGCGACCTCACCAAGGTAGCGGGGGAACTGGAAAATCCGGAGATAACACAGATAACACACTTAATTACGCATTATTTTTGGAAGACAAAGAGGGCTATGTCGGTATTCGAACCTCAGAACCAAAAGAACATTTTCAGATTGGGGATAGGTGGACATTCCATGATGGAGGAAATAAGCTTATTGGATATAATTGGGATTGGGACATGGAGACTCAGGAATCTAAAAGGATTGTTACAGACGAATCATGCTGGATAAATTTAAAACTGATGGTGCTATAAGTTTCGGTTCTGCTGAAAGCGGAGATGCTTCCACAGCTTTTGGTGACGCAGCACAAGAAAACCTTTTAATTCGTAATAATGGCGAATTACGAGTTTTAAACCTTGAAAACACAAGTTTGACTGGAATGAACCGTTTGACAACTGTTAAATCTGACGGTACCCTTACTTCATCCGAATCAATATTGATTAAGGATGACGGAGCTATTGGAATTGGGTTAGATCCAGCTAGCCATTCCTCTGATTTTGCAGATGATTGGACTCAATATAAACTATATGTAAATGGTGGAATCATGGCCACTGAACTATGGGTTAAGTTATTAACCGAATGGAGCGATTTCGTATTCGCCGAAAGTTACAAACTCCGCCCCCTCCATGAAGTGGAATCCTATATAAAGGAACACAAACACCTTCCTGATATCCCTTCAGCAGGTGAGGTTGCAGAAGAAGGTATTAATGTGGGGCAAATGGATGCCAAACTGCTCCAGAAAATTGAAGAGCTGACGCTTTATGTTATCGAACAGCAGAAGCAGATTGAAAAACAGCAACAGCAAATAGAATCATTGCTAAAAGCACAAAAATGAAACAAAAGATGAAAGGGCTAATGCCGTATCCCACTATTTTCCTCATATTGGGCTTAATTTACCAGAGTGCTTTCTCTCAGGAACTTGTGGTTGATTGGTTGCAAAATATCTCTGATAGAAACGAAATCATTATCACTGATTGCATTTTCGATCAGGATGAAAATATACTGCTTACAGGTAATGTTATAGGATTGGGTCTAGAGGCAATACAAGCTAATAACAATGTTCGGTCTTGTGCACAATTAATCAAATACGATTCGGATGGAGTTCAATTGTGGAGCAAAGGTTTCACTTCTGATCATCATATCGAAATTAGTCATATCATCAAATCAGGTGAAGGCTTCTATTTGTCCGGCCTGTTGAAAGGGGAGGCAAATTTTGATGGGAAATATGCAACAAGCAAGAAAAAAGCCACATTTATTGCCTGTTTTGATGAAGACGCAAAATGCAACTGGATAAAAACACTTGATGGAGCCCTGAGAAATCCTGCTTTAATAGCAACAGCTGAGCATCATAGTTGGATGTATTTGTCAGGGGATTTTCATAATGAATTTGAAATAGCCGACACAGTAATAGGAAAAGGCAGCTTCCATAATGTCCTCACAGCAAAAATTGATAAGTCTAATGGCAATATTATTGGCTATTCTTTTTTTACAAGTACAAAAAACTTGTCAGTTGCTGATGGAATATCATTAAATCAAGGACAATTAGTGCTCACCGGGTCTTTTGAAGGAAGTTTAAAGGCCGGATCACAAAACAAGCTCTCTATAGGGCAAAGCGATTGTTATATCCTCAAACTGGACACAAGCCTGTATCCTGTATCTTGCAGTGCTTTTGGAGGGTATTATGATGACTATATCAGCAGTATTGAGCATATCGACAGTTCCATTTATTTGTGCGGAGCTTTTATGGATGAAATGTACCTGCCTGACGGTTCTGGAGTTTCATCAAACGGGCGTTTTGATGTATTCCTTTCTAAACTAAACAATAATGCAGATTTTGTTTCAACTGTCTCTTTTGGAGGCACTACCAATGATTACCCTAACAATCTGGCTTGTATTGACAGTGAACTGTACATAAGCGGCACCAGCCGTGGTTTTTTCAAAGCTGATGCCGACACAGAGGGCATTCCTTTGTCCGAAACGGCATTGACATTTTTGGCCAGGTTGAACAAAGAAAATAAACTGGCCAGTACCTGGTATCTTCAGGGCAAAGATTTCAGCCTTGGAAAAAAATTGCTCATTGATAAACTTGGCGAGATCATTATAAGCGGCAGTTATTATAATGAACTGAACGCCTTGGAGGCAGAAAGGCTATCCGTAAAAGGCACAGGTAGTTTTATTGGAAAATTGATTAACTGCACAGAAAAAGAACTGGTGAAAATTGAAATAGCTGAAAAAGCGTGTGATCATTTTATGCTAAGGGCTGAAGGAAACATGCAGTCTTATATATGGAACAACGCCTCGCGAGCCCCTGAAATTAGGGTTGATTCAAGCGCATGGTATTACTTAAAAGCAAAGGATTACAAAAACTGTCCCAGCATAGATTCAATTTTTGTGCAAGTTGGTGATAGTTCAACAACCTACGAAGCGGAAGAGTGGGTCATAAATAGCAACCAGCTTGTAAGCCTTTTTGCCCCTGATGATATGGAATCATATACCTGGAGTAATGGATCCAGGGATGCGAGCCTTGTCATTAACTCAGATACCCTTACCAACAACAATTCAACCATCAGTGTGACTG
The DNA here is from genome assembly GCA_963662905.2 of Bacteroidales bacterium. GTDB lineage: Bacteria > Bacteroidota > Bacteroidia > Bacteroidales > WRLA01. Next base: position 1,028,326 of record CAXXFD010000002.1, read on the forward strand.
TTGTTGATTCTTTGGGGTGCGTTGGGAAGAAGTACTTTTTGTTAAGTGCTTCTCAAAATAACAACAAAGCACAGAATTTGAATACTAACGCTAATCAACTAATATCACAATCACAGATAGTCAAAATACATCCAAATCCTTGCCATAAATCTATAAATATTTATTTTGAAAATTCAGGGGCTGACAAGGTTTTCTCATTAGAAATAATTAATATAAGTGGTGATATTATTTGGGATCAATATAATATTGACATAGGAGTAAGCTGTTTACATAAAGTTAATTCGGAAAACTTTGCTCCTGGCAGTTATTTCGTTAGAGTTTTTAATGATGGATTTTCAAGCATATTACCCATTTTAATTAAGTAATACCAATATGAAAAGACGCACAATTTTTTCTGCAATTTTTATAATCTATTCAGTAGTCTTATATAGTCAAAACGAGGACTATTCCATTAATCAGATTGTGGAGCCTCCTACTTTTGCGGCTCCGGATGCTTTTGACATGACAGAGAAAGCCAAAACGACCATTGCATATAAAAACGGGTCATTAAATTTTTCCATTCCTGTTTATACAGTTAAATCAAAATATTTGTCTGTACCTATAAGCCTTGATTACAATTCCAATGGTATAAAAGTTAATTCTGTTTCTTCGAGTGTTGGTATTGGATGGAGATCGACAGCAGGAGGGGCAGTCACCAGAGTTGTAAAAAGACGGCCAGATGAAGAAAATTTAAGACATAATTATGATACGGTTACATGGAGCAATCCTTATAGCGTAATAACTGTAGGACATAGTTTGGGAGACTTGCCTAATGATGGTCAAAATGACTTATTTTCATATTGTTATCCTGGAGGGAGTGGGGATTTTGCTTTTGATAGAGAGTGGAACCCATTCCTTATTCCAAAAAAAAACATAAAAATTAGATTGATTGAAAATTCATCTAGAATTACCGGTTTTATAATTACTGATAATGACGGTGTTGAATATCATTTTACAGTAGTTGGCAAAACAAATACCCCTCCCTTGGGAACACTAACGATGTATGATCAAAATGTTACGACAAGCTGGCATCTAAAAAAAATCATTCACCCGATGAATGATTCAATAGTATTTTATTATAGTGATAATCCATACAATTATGTTTCTGGCAGGCTTTTTCGCCAAACCAGCTCCTTGTATGGAGCTAGTGGTGGTGCAAATTGTAATTGCAGTGCTTTTTTTAATGTCGACAACAAAGAGCAAACAACGCAATTGACGCAGAATCCAATGCTCGACTCTATAGTTTCTTCTCACAGCAAAGTTGTCTTTGTTTATAGCTCAACAGGTGATGTTTTACCAAAGAAAAAACTGGATTTTATTGATATTTTTGACAAGTTTCAAAACTCTTCCTTTACTCGTTATTCATTGTATCACAGTATATATGGGGATAAAATATTTCTGGATTCTTTGCAACAATCCAATATCACTAGCTCAATTCCACCCTATAGGTTTGAGTATATTAGTAAAGAAGACATACCGGAACGGCTTTCAAATGCACAGGATTTACTTGGATATTACAATGGCAAGTCAAATAATTCTACCTTGATGCATAAAGAGAAAAGTCAATTTTCATATGCTTTTGGGTATAAATCAGGTGCAGATCGCTCCTACTCATTTGAACATGCGCAAATTGGATTGCTGAATAAAGTGCAATATCCTTTAGGAGGATTCAGTTCGATTGATTATGAGCCTCATACAGGCCCAAATAATTACTGGTACTACCCTGTTACAAATAGAAGTAAAATACTAGGGCCTTTTTCCATATTAAGTTCTGATGGCGGAACTAGTTTTTATAGTTATGATACCGTCTTTACAACCAGCAAACAAGGTCCTGTTTCTGTTCAACTTTTTAAGAACGTAAACCACACACAAATGAACAATAGAGTGAGCTGCTATATTGACAGTACGCTAATTCTGGAAATTGAAGGAGGACAAGCCCTACATCAGGAAGATTCTATTCTGATGGCCCTTGATTCAGGCATTCATTTTTTAACACTTTCGGCCATAGGGCACGCCTCGGATTTGATATGTGAAGGGATCGTGAATATCTATTGCCAATATCGGGATTCTAAACCGATATATCCTGAATATGGTGTTAGGCTAAAACGAATAATCAACGATTATGGCACAGAGAATCCAAACATTCAAAGAATATATTATTCTGGGTATAGTGACACCTCCATCGCAGCCGGTAGTTTAAAGAAAGTATATTTTTCTAAAAATTTTGTAGAAACTTATTATTATACAAAATGTGACCTAAATCCTCACAACCCAATTATTAATTTTTCGAATTTATGTACCAGGATAAATTGGGTTGCAAATGATTTGGGCTCAATCGGCCCTTATGGAGGTGATTTTTCATATTCTAAAGTTTCTGTAAGCAATGGCGAATATTTTGAAAACGGAGGAATAGAATATATTTTAGAGTCCGAGTTAAACTCTATTGGCCAAATTCTAACCCCTAATAATATTCTTGATGATGGAGCCCGGAATCACCGAGCATGGATAAACGGTACCGTTTTACAGGAGAATATGATAAATAGTAATATGGAACTTATATCTACAAAAAGATATTGCTACAATGATTTTGATATAGATACACTTTACAATTATGATATGCGGCGCGTAGCTGGGGGTTATGTTGGATTCACATCAGATATCAGGGAAATACAAGATTTTGCTGGAGTTAAAAGCTCATACGAATCCTACTGGCACCGCCTGGATACTGTCATAACCACTGAATATTTCCCTGAAAGCAATACCAGCATAACCACTAAAGAACTTTTGTTTTATGATGACACCATTGGGATGCAGGTAACACGGAAAATCCGAAAATCGGATGATGGGGTAGAGTATATTACACAAACTAAATACCCGACCATGTATGCTGCCGGAGCCAATGACAGTCCGGGACAGGCCATTGACAGCCTGAATTCAAAGCACATTCATAACAAAATACTGGAGAGCGTTCAAATGATTAAATATCCAAACGAGCAGAACCCAGGCGTCTTTTTCTCCCAAATGAATATGTACCGTCTGGAAAACGGCCTTGTTGTTCCCGATACTGCTTTTGCATTGGAAATCTCCAACACGCTCGCAGAAAATTCTTACGATTACAGCTCAACCGAAGGGGGGACGTTTCAATTTGACGACCACTTAAAAGCAAAGCATGTATTCGACCTCTTTGATGAGCATGGCAACCTGCAGCAGTTTCATGCAGAAAACAATTTTTACACCTGCTACATTTGGGGCTATAACTATCAGTTCCCTATAGCCAAAATAGAGAACGCCAGTTATACCTCCGTAGAGAGCACGCTACAATCATTAGGTTATTCCATCACTTCCCTGCAAACCAAAACAGCTTCAGAACTAAAGCAGATATTCAATAACCTGCGTAACCACCCAAACATGGAACAGGCAATGGTTTCTTCCTATACCTATGACCCCTTATTTGGGCTAAGCTCCCAAACCGGACCGGATGGCCTGGAACAAAAATATGAATACGATGACTTTGGAAGACTGGAAACCATTCGGGAAGGTCACGATTATATTTTAAAACATTTCGATTATAATTATTACGTACCAGAATAAAAGCCGCTAAAAATGAATTCAAAAGCAAACATAGCCCTTTATATATTAGCATTATGCATGTCGATAATGGTACGGACATCCTATGCGCAAAATGGAGATGACGGATGGGACAACAGGGTCATTGATGATTACGAGAGCCCGGTTGAGAAAGCTCGTGAGTCCCTCCATTTTATTCCTGATTTCCATACCCAGGGAAACAATCCGCTTCATGCATATATTGATCCCGACATACCTTTTAACAATGCAGAACCTCAAACCAATGGCGATTTTAATATTAATTTTGTCCGTACTTTTACCCCATACGATTCAACGATAACCAGTTTGCCTGTGCATGAGAACCTGGATCATGATATCTGGGACGAGAGTATTAATTACCTTGACGGGCATGGCCGTTTGATGCAACAAGTAATTGTCAAAGCCAGCCCTTACGGACAGGATATCATTACGCCTGTTAAGTATGACTCTAATGGTTTGCAGATAAACAAATACCTGCCCTATATCATGGCACAGGCCGGAACGAACGGGCCGGGCGGTTACAGGGCAAATGACCTTGCAGAGCAAGTGGAATACAATAACTATTTTTATAACGGACAGGGCCAAAGCGCAAATACAAAAATAGAATATGATCATTCCCCTATGAACAGGGTCTTATCTGAGCTGGGGCCCGGCGATGCATGGAGAAATCCAAACAAGAAAAATGAAATGGAGTATTCGGCCAATAGTTCATCAGAGGTTTTTCGTTTCCGCATCTCACCATCAGGGGATTTGCAGGTTTCTTTCTACCATACAGGGGTTTTGTATAAAGTAAAAACCACTGATGAAAACGGAAACTTAAGCATTGAATACAAAGATATCAATCAAAGAACCGTTTTAAAGAAAAGCTATAACGGATCCCAAAGCCTGAGGACCTATTATGCATATGACGACCGGGGCTTGTTGCGCTATGTGCTGCCGCCACTGGCATCAACAAATATTGCCAATGGACAAACCTATTCAAAAAACCTGGATTGGGTAAAACAGCTTTGCTATTACTATGAATACGATTCGAAAAGGAGGATGAAGTTCAAACGCCTGCCAGGTGCAGAACCGCAATATATGGTGTATAACAAGGTTGACCTGCCTGTTTTAACCCAGGACGGTAATATGCGGCAGGACAAAATGTGGGCATTTACTAAATACGATGCCATGAACCGGCCTGTAATGACGGGTTTATATCAACATGCAGACAGCCTGAGCCAATCCCAGATGCAACAAATAATTGATGCAGAAGATGATTGGCACGAAGACCCTGCTCCTAACAGCTTTTTCTGGCATACAAACCAGGCCTTTCCCGATATCAGTACAAATGGATGCAAGGTATATACCGTAAATTTTTATGATAGATACACCGGGGATACCGTTTGTACCAGCCACCCTTTTGAGGCAGGTCAAATGAGTTTCAGATATCTTAAGACAAACCATGTAAAAGGCCAGGCTACACAAATGCGGATCCGTTTGCTGGACAATCCGGAAATCAACCGGCTTGACACCTTAAGCTACCTGACCACAGCCAACTACTATGACAAATACCTGCACTTGATACAAAGCGTTTCAGACAACCATCTGGGTGGCAAAGACATAGTGTCAAACCAGGTGAATTTTACTGGCGATGTACTGCAAACACGGCAAAACCATACAAGCATTTTTGATACCCTTAATTTTTATACACGCTTTTCATTCGATAATGGCAAGCGCTTAATCAAAACCGAACATAAAATAGATAACGGCCCTTGGCTGTGCCTGAGCAAACAACAATATGACGAACTGGGACAGCTAAAGAGAAAAAAACTGCATCTGAACGGGGGCAGCAGTTTGCAGACCCTCGATTATTCCTATAATATCCGCTCTTGGATGACCCGGATCAATAATCCGGATGCTTTGGGCAGCGACCTTTTTGCCATGAAGCTGGATTATACCCAATCGTCCAAGCCGCAGTTTAATGGGAATATATCTGGTATGAGCTGGAATACAGCCTCAAAAGGGCTAAATGCTTTTTCCTTCCGGTATGACGGAATAAACAGGCTTGATTCTGCTTTTTTCAGCGGAACGGGCAATAACAGCACAGCCTATACCTATGATGCCAACGGCAATATTGAAAAGCTCCTGCGCTACGGCAAACTGGGCGGAAGCAATGATTATGGCATTATCGACAGCCTGCGTTATACTTATACCGGTAATCAACTGAAAAGCGTTACCGATGCTATGGGCAGCGCACAGAATAACGGTTTCAGCGATAACGGGCAGTTTGGCAATTCCGAGTATTTCTACGATGCCAACGGCAATATGCAGCGCGACATCAATAAAAACCTCTGGGTTGACGACTATAATTTTATGAACCTGCCCCAGAAAATCCGTATAATTACTGCGGAAAACAATACCATTGCCCATTTATACGACGCCTCCGGCACAAAAAGGGCAAAGCAAACAAAAACAGATGCCAGCCCCCTCGACCAAACCAATTATATTGCTAACTTTGTGTATGAAAACAACCAACTCCAGTTTATCCTCACTTCCGAAGGCCGTATTATGAAAAAAAACGAGGGCACATACGAATACCAGTACTTCCTCAAGGATCATTTGGGTAATACGCGTATTACAATGAACCAAAACGGAACAGTTTTGCAGGAAGATGCCTATTATCCATTTGGGATGAACATTGCCGGTTTGAGTTATAGCGATGCCATCCCTGAGAATAAATACAAGTATAATGGCAAGGAATTGGAAGGTGAGTTTGGCTTGGATTGGTATGATTATGGGGCGAGGTTTTATGATCCTGCTCTAGCTAGATGGATGGTAATTGACCCCGCTGCTGAATTAGGTAGAAGATGGAGCCCATATACCTACACTTTCAACTCCCCAATGCGATATACAGACCCAGATGGAATGTGGCCTGACGGAAACCCTTTAGATAACATAGTTGACTATGTTATTGACAAAGCAAAGAGTTACGTTGCCAGCAAAGTTGAAGGAATAATCCACGCAGTTGCTAGTGAAATTGGAGATCAAGTACAAGACGCTTCTAAAAACATTGAGGCTTCTCCATATGCAGAAGGTGATATAAAACTATCCGCTGGGGCAAATTATTCTGCTAAAATTGAGGGGTTGGGAGTGGATGCGAACGTTATGACAGCAGAAATGGCTTCATTAAGTGGAGAAGTTGATAAAAAAGGGGGTAGTGGAGAGGTCAACTGGGTGGGTAAAGATAGGGAACTTACTGTTGAACATGGTAGTGGTGCCGGGTATGAAGGGGCTAATGTTGATGTGTCACACAGCTATACTGTTAAGCAGGGAGATGGCATTATTCAAAGCAAGAATTCTGCTGAAGGAAGCTATGGAGTACCTGGCTTAACTGTAGGGGCAAAATATGAAAACTTAAATAATTCAAAATCACAAGCAACTACACATACAGTCAGAGCAGGAGTATTTACTGGTGGCGCAATTGGTACGGGTTGGCGTTTATCTTTTTCAGGTAGTGTGGGATTTAAAATCAGTTATAAAAAATCAGATGATGATTAAATCAGATATTAGAATATTAGGAGATAATAAAATAATTGGTTATCAACGATTTGTCCTAATAATTGGAATATTGTTATTTCTTATATTTTCAATTATTTCTTTTATGAATTGGGATTTGCACTATTTTATCGCAACTGTAATTATTGCATTATTCTTTGCATTATTGTTAACAGTTTACTCCAAGATTTATGCTATTGAGTATGATAAATCATACTTCTATCTGAACAATATGTTTAGTAAGCAAAAAAAGAAAAGTGATTGTTTTTCTGAGATAAGGCACGTAAAAACTGCGCCTTTTTTGTACGTTGCTTGTTTTAAGGACAAAAAGTACTATTTTCTAGTCAGTTCTCATGAATACTATAAAACCCTCTTTAAATCTAAAAAGAACAATGCTATTGAATTATCAGAAACGATTAAAGAGTTTATAGTACTCTGATAAGGCGTAGTAGTAGATTAATACAAAAATATGGTTAGTCTTTTTTTGCACAAGGAGAACAGGGGAACAATTGGTATTTCAGGGTTATTCCAGCTCCGCCGGATATGCCATCCAGCTGCAAAAAAACGGCGAAAACTATTCAGTTGATATGGAATTCAATGCCTCCGGCACAAAAAGGGCAAAGCAAACAAAAACAGATGCCAGCCCCCTCAACCAAACCGATTATATTGCTAACTTTGTGTATGAAAACAACCAACTCCAGTTTATCCTCACTTCCGAAGGCCGTATTATGATGCAAAACGAGGGCACATACGAATACCAGTACTTCCTGAAAGACCTCCCGATAGCTATCGGGATGGGAAACACCCGTATTACCCTTAGCCAAAACGGAACGCTTTTGCAGGAAGATGCCTATTATCCCTATGGGATGAACATTGCCGGTTTGAGTTCTGCCAACTCCAGCCCTGAGAATAAATACAAATACAACGGCAAGGAATTGCAGGATGAATTTGGCCTGGATTGGTATGATTATGGGGCGAGGATGTATGATGTGCAGATTGGGAGATGGCATGTTGTCGACCCGTTAGCAGAAAAGTTTCTCTGGGTAACTTCCTTTTCCTATTGTTTAAATAATCCCATTAATTCTATAGATCCGGATGGACGTGAGCCATTTACCCTAGCTATTTTAGCAAGAATGGCCATTGGAGCAGCAATTGGTGTCGGAATTGACTTAACTATCCAAATGTCCGTAAATATGTCCATAAATAATCAAAGTTTTGGAGAGGCTTTTAGCAATATTGACTGGACAAGCGTTGGTGCATCCGCAGCAACAGGAGCTGTTGGTATACCTGGAGCTAATGTGTTCTCTAATTCTGTAAAGGTTGCAATAATTGCCACTGCAGTTGCTACTGATGCGGCGGTTGATGTTTCTATTGCCCAAGGTAACCAGAGTGTTTTTAATGGTGAAAAATCTTTAACAACGGCAACTATTGATGCAGCAGGTTCCCTTATTGGGGGAAAAGTATCTGATGATATTATTAAAAGCGCAAAAAATTCAATAAGCAGCGACATTAGCTCAGGGACGTTTTTAACTTTAAATAACGCAGAAAAATCCACTTTACGACAAACGCACTACGTAGTCAATAGCCAGAGTTTTGAAGCAGGCACAAAAACAGCTGTAGGTCTTGGGGCAGAAGTAGGGAAACAAGGAGCTAAGAATGTCATTGGTACAGGCAACAACCCAAGTACAACAGTTCCTGTAATGCAAAATTACACCCCGCCTGCTGATAATACTTTTCATATCAAGTATAATCCAAGGGATTTTGATCCTAGTAAGGGAGGGTTTTATTAATCAAAGAATTTTTTAAACCAAAAGGAATAAATAATTATGAAACTAAAGTTAATTAAGAATTTTATTATACCCTTTGTTGTTATAGGGTTTATTGTATTTGGGTTTATTTATGTAAAAGTACAAGAGAATGAATTAGAGAAAAATCCGGAATATGGATTAGCCGTAATTGTAGATATCTATGTAGGTGCTAAAGCAAGAGACTATGTGAAATATGAGTTTATTGCAGGCGGAAAGGTTTACATTGGTAATCAAAATTATACGCCACATAGACAGCTTGTAAATATTGGCGATACCTGTAGAGTAGTTTATGCTAAAACTAATCCTGAAATTAGCAGGCTGTTAACTGATGAGAATAATTTAATAATGATCGAATGAGAAAACGCAAGATTAAATGCATTTCTTTTTTATATAAGATAGCTCGGTCTTCAATCTGGTTTTTTGTTTTAGAACGCCAATTGCTTCAACATCCCTTTAGTAATAAATGCCTCCAGAAATACCTTAAGCACATTTCTGTCTTTTTCCGGTAGTTTTTCAATGGTCTTGAACTGGTTCAGGAGTTCTTTGTAAGTCAAGGTTTTTTCTCCAAACTCTGCCGGACATGCCATTCAGCTGCAAAGAAAACAGAAAAAATATTCAATTGATTTGGAACCCCGTAACCGATTATATTGCTAACTTTGTGTATGAAAACAACCAACTCCAGTTTATCCTCACTTCCGAAGGCCGCATTATGATGCAAAACCAGGGCACATACGAATACCAGTACTTCCTGAAAGACCTCCCGATAGCTATCGGGATGGGAAACACCCGTATTACCCTTAGCCAAAATGGAACGCTTTTGCAGGAAGATGCCTATTATCCTTTTGGGATGAACATTGCCGGTTTGAGTGCCGCCAACTCCAGCCCTGAGAATAAATACAAGTATAATGGAAAGGAGTTGGAAGGTGAGTTTGGCTTGGAGTGGTATGATTATGGGTTTAGATACTATGACCCACTATTAGCTCGCTTCCACACTTTAGACCCACTTGCTGAAAACTATTCCTTCCAATCTCCTTTTGTTTATGCTGCAAATAATCCTGTTAGATTTATTGACTGGATGGGTATGTCTGCTGGCGATTATTATGATCAAAAAGGCAACTATTTAGGAACAGATGGTATTGATGATCAAAGGAACTATGTAGTTACTGACAGAAAAGAAACAAAACAGATAAAGAAGGCAACAAAAAAAGGTGAAAATTACACTGCATCTGTTGATTCAAAAGTAGAGCTTCCAAGTCATGGTGTTAGAAGTGATATGGGGGATGCCGTTGATAGAGCAGGTAGTAACTCATTCCATGAAGAAGGTGGAGTAATCGCAAATATGTCAGACGGAAGCAAAAAGGTAGTTAATGCTAAACCCGGGGCTGATGCTGATCCTCGAGTAGATGGTTGTGCTGAAATAAATGTTTTAGATGCTGCTGACCCTTCAGAAGTTAAAGGTTATGGTACCTTGGATGGCACTTTTCATACACATCCAGATGGAGTTATTAAAGAATCAAGTAATTCATCAAGTACAAGTCGCACTACAATTGGTGGTACAACAACAACTTCCTATTTTGTGCAATCTCCATCTGATGTAGATATTTCTGTTCATGCAGGACGTTCAAGTCGCGGATTGGTTACAGGAAACTCTTATGTTTTAGGTACGGGAAATAATACAGTATATATTTATAATGGAAAAGGAGTGCAGGCAACATTCCCATTACAAAAATTTAGAAATAAGTTGAAAAATGAATAAGTTGATTAAGTATTATATTGCATTGTTATTACTTGTTTTTCAGGTAAGTGCTTTGTCACAAGAAGTTAAAAACATAGAATTAACGTATTTTGTTAATGGAAAAGAAAGAAAAATAAAAAGTAATAGTAAAGTTTTTTTTATTCAAAATTGTGATACGATAGTATCAGGTATTTGCTGTAATAAATTGAATATCCCATCTCTTGATCCAACAAAAAATGTGGACATATTATTTTACTTTGGGGAGAAAGAACTGTTTTTTGCTTCTATACCAGTGAAGAAATTATTGATAAATCAAAAGATTATATGGGAGCTTGGATTTTTTAAGAAGTTTGGAGATAAGGAAAAGGAGGAGTTTTATCAGGTGAAGGATTTTTCGAAATTAGAAGAACTTTACTACTGGAAATTTAGCCCACAAGAATATGGTGATGGGACAATTACATTGGTTACTGTTCCTAAGAACTGATTAAGAAGACCCGGCAGAGGCTATTCAAAAAAGTGTGTCATGTTTGGGTATTACAACGAAATCAATTAAATTTGAATTAAACTCCATAACCAAAAACATTTGCGCCAAATAATTTCCATAATATCCTGCCTTTTGTTGCCTTTTGTGCTTTTTGCACAAAATAAACAAGCCAATAACTGGTATTTTGGGCAACATGCGGGCATTACATTTAACACGGAGGATGGTAGTCCTCAGGCTGTTTTTGATGGGCAAATGAATCAAAACGAAGGTTGTGCCAGCATATCAGACACAGATGGCAATCTATTGTTTTATACCGATGGGCGCACGGTATGGAACGCGCTGCATGACACCATGCCCAACGGGCAAAACCTTAATGGTGACCCATCGGCTACGATGTCGGCCATTATTGTTCCTGCTCTCGGAAACGACAGTCTTTATTATCTGTTTACTGTTCCCATGCTGATTAATCCTGTTGGTTTGTGCTATTCCATTGTTAATATGAATGATGACAATGGTATGGGCTGCATAACGGGAGTTAAAAATGTTTATTTAACAGGGCCGGTGCAAGAGATGGTCACAGCAGTAGCACAAGCAAATAATTCCTCCATTTGGGTTATTACACATTTATGGAATACCAATACATTTGAAGCCTTTTTGGTGGATTCGGACTCGATCCATAGCCTTCCGGTGAGCAGTTCTGTAGGGGCAATCAATTCAGGACCAGGGACTAATATTGGTGGATATATGAAAACTTCTATGCAGGGAGATAAACTGGCCATGGTAGTAAGTGAGCATCAGTTTGTGCAGCTTTTTGATTTTAATGATGTTCTGGGAATAGTAAGTAATCCGGTCAGTTTGTTCATGCCCTATGGTTTTTTTCCATATGGTATTGAATTTTCACCCAATGGGCAGATACTTTATATAGCTTTCTTTAAGTACTATACGCCTTTGGGAAATACAATATTCCAATACGATTTGAGCAGTGGTGATTCTGCAACTATTGTCAATTCTGTAGTTGAAATTGCTGATATTCCGGGCACAGCTAATTTTTTAGGTGCTCTGCAAATGGGGCCGGACATGCGTATGTATGTATCCCGAAATTTCTATCCTTATCTCAGTTTGATCGAATATCCGGATTCCCTCGGTATGGCATGTAATTTCATAGACTCTGCCGTTTATTTGGATGATGGTTCAAATACACACCTAAGCCGTCTCGGCCTCCCCGCCTTCATCCAATCCTTCTTCAACCCTGCAAATTTCACATGGGAAGGCCATTGCATTGGGGATACCAGCTTCTTTGCCATTACAGATACTGCCTCTCAGGATTCTGTTTTCTGGGATTTTGGAGATACCGCCAGTGGTGCGGCCAATTATTCGGATTCCTTTTTTCCCTATCATGTTTATGAAGATACCGGAGCTTATCAGGTGAGTGTAATTGGCTACAACAACAGCCTGAACGACACCGCAGTGCAGGAGGTTTTTATCCATCCTTTGCCTGTTCCGTTTTTACCCACAGATACCGGCTTTTGCGAAGGTTATGGTGTAAACCTCTGGCCTGGGGATTTTCAATCCTACCTCTGGCAAAACGGCTCAACAGATACCAGCTTTTATGCGGATACTACGCTATCGGTAATTGTGGAGGTTACGGATGTACAGGGCTGCAAGAATTCGGATACAACGCAGGCGGTGGAGCATAGCAAGCCTGAGGGAATAAGTATTTTTCATGATTGAGTTGTGGGCTCATTCATCGGATGAATGCCATTTACCCGATGAATGACAAGGCTTACACTCCCTCCTGCACCTTCTTCACCACGGCTTCGGCAACGCGATCCACAGCGGATGAAATTATCTCTATAATAGCAATAATTGATATCTTTGTAATTGCAGGGCTTAATGCCCCAATCACAAAGTAGAAACTGGAAAAATCAAAAAATAATTTAGTTATAACTAAACATTTTGAGAGAATTTTCGTTAATATTGTCCCGGCATATTGCAAATACCACTAAAATAAAGGTATTTGAGCTGTGTAAAAACGATCAAAGCATATTCGAAATGTTCTTTGATGAAATTGAAAAAGATGAAAACCTGCTCAACAATTTAGCTGGAGCTATCAGAATTATTGAAGATACTTCCAATTTAATCCGAAGGCCAAAAAATAAATTCAGGGAAATCCAGGGTCACAACTTAAATTGCAAGCTATATGAAGCTAAATCGGGGATTATCAGAATTTATCTTTTTCATGAAGAAAAAACAGGCAGAATAATCGTAACCGGAGGAAAAAAAGACGATCAAAAATCTGATTTGAAGTCAATTATACGAACAATCAAAGATTATCAAGATGATAAACCATAAGAGGGAGAAGATATTAAACCAGCCAGCATATTGGATTGAAGGAATAAACGGGCAACTTTACGATGCTATTGTTCAGTATATGGAGCAAAACAAATTAAACCGCACGAAACTCGCCAGTCATTTAGGTATCAGTAAAGGAAGAGTTTCCCAAATCCTCAATGATGGGGACATAAATTTCAGCATCGAAAAAATAATTGAAATAGCTCTTAAAATAGATATGTTTCCGGTATTTGAATTTGTAAGCAAAAAATCCTTTATTCAAAAGGAACAGAACACCCATCCAACAACATATCCTTCGCATCCACCTTACAATCAGAAAACTGACGAAATAAACAATAACCGCCCACACTTATTCTAAGTTGAGTCATTCATCGGATGACTTCGAGTCATCCGATGAATCACAAATCCTACACTCCCTCCTGCACCTTCTTCACCACGGCTTCGGCAACGCGCAAACCATCAATAGCTGATGAAACGATTCCTCCTGCATATCCGGCACCTTCCCCGGCGGGGAAAAAGCCTTTCACAGAAGATTCGCAATTATCGTCGCGTAAAATGCGCAGCGGACTGCTCGAGCGGCTTTCGATGCCGGTCAGCAGCGCATCGCCCTGTGCAAATCCGGGGATTTTACGATCGAATGCTCTCAAGCCCGATTTTATGCCATTGGCCACATAAGGCGGCAGGCAGTCTTTGAGGTTTACGAAAAACGTTCCCGGGCGGTAGGTCGGTTTTACAGCGCCAAATCCTTTGGAAACTTTGTCTTTCATAAAATCGCCTACTTTCTGCACCGGGGCGCGATAATGTCCCCGTGCAAGGGAATAGGCTTTGGACTCCCATTTGCGCTGAAAATTAATGCCCGCCAGCGGATGGTTGGAACCGAAATCGCCGGGACGTACATTAACAAGGATGGCGGCATTGGAATTGAAATTGTCCTGAGCGTAATAACTCATACCATTGGTTACCACATGATGCTTTTCGCTGGCAGCAGCTACAACGAAACCTCCCGGGCACATGCAAAAAGTATAAACCCCGCGCCCGTTTTTCAAACGGTGACTAAGTTTGTAACGTGCTGTGGGCAAATCGGGATGTCCGGCAAAACGGTCGTATTGCGACTGATCGATAAATTCCCGTTCATGCTCGATACGCACACCAATCGAGAATGTTTTGGACTGCATTTCGATGCCCTTTTGATGGAAAAGCTCAAAGGTATCGCGCGCTGAATGTCCTACTGCAACGATCAGAATATTGGCCGGAATTTCTTCCTCACGACCGATCAAAACCGAATGTACCTGTCCGTCTTTGATGCGGATATCCGTCATCTGGCTTTGAAAACGAAATTCGCCGCCCAGGGAAATAATTTTGTCGCGCATATTTTTCACCACCTTCCGCAGGATGTCCGTCCCGATATGCGGTTTGGCATCATAGATAATTTCTGCCGGAGCCCCTGCCGCATGGAATTCCCGAAAAATATAATCTGTGCGCGGATCATTGATGAGCGTATAGAGTTTGCCATCACTAAAGGTTCCTGCGCCGCCTTCGCCAAACTGGATATTGGATTCTGTATCCAGCTCACCGCCACGGAAAAATCCTTCCACATCATCCACACGTTCTTCCACTTTTTTTCCGCGTTCAAGAATGACGGGGCACAATCCGGCTTTGGCCAGATAAAGCGCAGCAAACAATCCCGCCGGGCCACTGCCCACAATAACAGGCCGGTGTTCCGGTTTGCGGTCGGGCATTAAAATCTGAAAATGAAAAACATCTGCTTTGCGCACACGGTGGCGTTGCATCACTTTGGCAAAATCCTCATCCTTCTCCGCCTTCGCATTCCATTTTTCCAGGACTTGATCATCATCAAGCAAGGAAACATCCAGTGAATAAACCAGCAAAATCCGCTTTTTATTCCTGGAATCCACTGCCTTTTTTACGATTTGAACTTCCGTGATATCCTCTGGTTCAAGGGAAAAGATCTTACATATCCGATCTATCAAAAGCTCCCTGTTTTGTCCTACAAAGAGATTTATTTCTTCAATTCTAATCATATTTCATTTTTAAATCCGGAACGCATCCGGTGAATCAATTTTTTTTAGAGTGTCACTTCCAACATGAAAACATTCATTTTATTCTGGATTAAATTTTTTATCCAGCATGTTCGGATTCCAGATACCCTGCCTGTAGCGTCCTTGTCCATAAACTCGTGTTTCTGGTTCAGAATGTTCGAGGTCGAGGCATTTCTTTTGCTGGAAACAAGGAGTCCCGTACATACGGGATGACTTGTTTCCAGCAAAAGAAATAATCCCGAAATTTCGGGAGACATTATGGACCAGAAACTATTTCGTGCAATGGCGTTTAATCACACTATATGCATCCGAAACACCCAACTCACCGCTTTTGCTCAAATCATTGCAGCCTTTTTCTTTTTCGCCCATAAAAATACGGGTCAGGCCACGGTTAAAATAGGCATCGCCAAAATTTGGTTCCAGCTCAATGGCTTTAGAAAAATCATTGATGGCTGTTTCATAATTTCTTTTGCGCGCATAGATATTTCCGCGGTTAAACCATGCGGGCGCAAATTCAGGCTGCAAAGTAAGCACTTTATCGAGATCAGAAAGGATTTTCTCATAATCGAGTGCCCGCTTTTCGGCTTCATCCTCATCGCCCACAGGCGTACCAATCGAAATCCGCTCTTTGCGTTCCTGCTCAATGATATACTCCTGCAGTTCATAGCGTGTATTGGCCCGGTTAAACCAGGCAAAAGCAAATGCGGGATCGCGGGCAATGGCGGTATCGTAGGCCAGCAATGCAGTATTGTAATTCTGAATGATGCCGTTGAGCACACCTTCAAAAAGGGCGGCTTCGGGCGAGTGGGCTGCATCGGGCGGCAGTTCCGACATATCATCAATGCTGGAAATCACCTGATCAATACTGTGGTGCATGCGCTCATTGGTAATTCCAAAGCTCATTTTCAGCTTATTGCTTTTATTGAAATCGGAGAAACTTTTATCCCAGTATTCATTGCGTTTGCTTTCCACATAATCTTTATCCGTCAGGAAAAAAGTAATCTGATAGTTTGGTTTCAGGTCGATATATATGCGCTGATACTGCACGCGGCCATCCACCAGATTGGCATTCTGGAAATCGGATTCAAATTCGATAATCCTGCGCAAATGGGCCGAATCGGCCACAGCAAGATAAGCGCTATCAGGATTGTCGCCCTGTTTTTGCATGATTTCCATGGCTTTGTTATAATCTTCACGCGCTCCGTAAGCATCGTTCATATGGCTTTTGCATGATGAACGGTTCATCCAGGCATTGGCAAAATCAGGAAAAAGGTCGATGGCCTTGCTGAAATCCGCGGCAGCTTCGTAATAGCGGTCTTCTTCGAAAAGCACACAGCCCCGGTTGTAGAGCGCATAAATATTTTCGGGATTGATTTTCAGCACACTGGCATAATCAGATAGCGCCAGATCAAAACGCTTCATGCTGGAAAACAAGATGGCGCGGTTGTAATAGGTCAGGGCATTATAAGGATCGAAATCCAGGACCGTTCCGTAATCGCTCAGAGCAGAAAGCGTATCGCCCTGTTTCAAACGCGCCAGAGCCCGGTTAAAAAAGACCACCGGATCATCTTTATTGATCCGTAAGGCATAATTGTAATCTTCTATGGCCAGATCGTACTGCTCCATATCATAGCGGATCATCCCACGGCGCAGGAAAGCATCATAGTAGAAATGGTTGAGACGGATTGCTTTACTACAGTCTTCGATGGCACTTTGGTAGTTTTTGATGATGCCCTTCACCACACAGCGGTTCATATAAGCCGTATAATTATCAGGCTCGAGCTGCAAAGCCAGGTTATAATCGGTCAAAGCGCCTTTATAATCGTGCAATGAAAGTCTGGTCACACCACGGTTGATGTAGATATTTGCATTCAGCGGGTCGATCTCGGCTGCCCGCTCATAATCCTGCAGGGCTTTTTGGTACTGGTTTAGTTTATTATGCGCAATAGCGCGATAATGAAAAGCATGAACGTAGAGCGGATGGATTTCGAGGGATTTTCCAAAATCATCGGCCGCGCCCTGATAATCACCCAGATTATATTTTGCAATGCCCCGAAAGAGCCAGGCTTCATAAAGCTTTGGCTTCACACGGATGGCGGTATTTAAAAAACTGATGGCTTCGGTATAACGGCCCTCAAAAAGGGAGTGCCTTCCCACCGCCAGAAAATATTCATAATTGACCTGCGAGAAAGTCATCTTACTGAATATCAACAAAAACAGCAGAAGAGTGTATTTACGAATGCATTTCGACATAATCTGATTTTTTAGCTAATCGGTGAAGAATTTGAGCCATTCAAAGTCAAAACGTTTAAAGCCCATGAAAAGTATTTTCACCAAAGCGATACAAAAATAGAAAAAGCAGGCCAATGATTCTTCTTTTCTGCTTTTGATTACTTTTGCCGCAAAGAAATTTGATATGATCATTAAGAAAGCCCTCTTTTCCATACTCGGTGTTAAAACGTACCTCAAACTGGTCAGCAAAGCATTTTTTATTTCGCTCGACTGCGGATTGCTGCGTCGCAAGCGCGCTTTTGATTTTCATTATTTTGTGAAAAAGCTGATCCGCCCCGGCGATACCATTATCGATATTGGCGCCAATGTGGGCTACTACTCAAAGCTTTTTGCCCGATATAGTGGTGTTGGCGGCAGTGTCATCAGTGTGGAGCCTGTTTTGCTTTTTCGCGATATCCTGAAATGCAACACCCGTAAATACAAAAATATTCAGATCATGCCTTTTGCACTGGGTGAGGATGACGGAAAAAAAATCCGGATGGGCATCCCGGCAGGCAGCCCGCATTTCCGGCATGGACTTACCCGCGTGATGGAAGAAAACACCGCTGCAGACCATAGTTTCACGGCAGAAATGCGCCATCCGGCAAAACTTTTTTCCAAAATCCGGCATTGTAATTACATTAAAATGGACGTGGAGGGCTATGAAGTGCACATTATTCCATTGATGATGGATTTCATAAAACAGCACAAACCCCTGATCCAATTGGAAACCAGCGGCGATAATCTGATTCAAATCAGAAAAGAACTCGCAACAGCTGGTTATCAACCGTATTCGCTTTTTAAAAGCAAACTCACCCCTTTGGATAAAACCCAAAAGGATGAGATTTCGGATGATCTTTTGTTTGTGCCTGGGGAGCAATTGGCTCGATTGGAGCGGTTTTTATAAAGAATCAGCATAAAAACCAACAACAATCCATTAGACCAGCCACTGATCAATACACTACAAATTCCATTTATTATGAGCCAATCATTATCACAACTATATATTCATTTGACATTTAGCACGAAGCATCGCTTTCCTTTTATAAATGAAAAGTGGAATAAAGAACTCCATGCCTATATGAGTGGGATATTAAAAAACAATGATAGTCCGGCTTTGATTATCAATTCCGTTGCAGATCACTGTCACGTTCTTTTCCGCTTATCAAAAAATTACACTTTAGCAAAAGTTGTAGAACACTTAAAAAAAGATTCTTCAAAGTGGGTAAAGGCTAATACGGATTGCAAAAAATTCAGTTGGCAGGGTGGTTATGGTGCATTTTCTGTAAGTACTTCAAAATTAGATACAGTTCGAAATTATATTTTGAATCAGCAGGAGCACCACAGGAAAGTTTCTTTCAGGGAGGAGGTTGAGGAGTTTATGAAGCAATATGATGTTATGGAATATGACGCCCGCTATTTTTGGGAATAAAATCATTCAATAATGTTGCAGCCCTTCAGGCTGCTGTTTTATCATTGCATATTGCAACCTGATGCGCTGCATCAGGCGAAAATGTATCAGGCTGTCAGCCTGAAAACCCCTCCTTCCAAAATGCAAAAAACGATCATACAACAGCCTGAAAGGCTGAAACATCAAAAAACGGGGCAAAGCCCCATTTAAAATCATAATCCATAAACATTCAGCCTGAAGGGCTGTCACAAAACGACCAGTTCATCAGTAATCCCTGAAAGCCAGGTTCTCACCTTCCATAATGTTGCAACTCTTCAGGTTGCTGTTATATCATTGCATATTGCAACCTGATGCGCTGCATCAGGCGAAAATGTATCAGGCTTTCAGCCTGAAAATCCCTCCTTCCAAAATGTAAAAAACAATCAGACTACAGCCTGAAAGGCTGACACATCAAAAAACGGGGCAGCGCCCCGTTTAAAATCATAATCCATAATCATTCAGCCTGAAGGGCTGTCACAAAACGGCCAGTTCATCAGTAATCCCTGAAAACCAGGTTCTCACCTTCCATAATGTTGCAGCCCTTCAGGCTGCTGTTTTATCATTGCATATTACAACCGAATGCGCTGCATCAGGCGAAAATGTATCAGGCTTTCAGCCTGAAAATCCCTCCTTCCAAAATGTAAAAAACGATCAGACTACAGCCTGAAAGGCTGACACATCAAAAAACGGGGCAGCGCCCCGTTTAAAATCATAATCCATAATCATTCAGCCTGAAGGGCTGTCACAAAACGGCCAGTTCATCAGTAATCCCTGAAAACCAGGTTCTCACCTTCCATAATGTTGCAGCCCTTCAGGCTGCTGTTTTATCATTGCATATTACAACCGAATGCGCTGCATCAGGCGAAAATGTATCAGGCTTTCAGCCTGAAAATCCCTCCTTCCAAAATGTAAAAAACGATCAGACTACAGCCTGAAAGGCTGACACATCAAAAAACGGGGCAGCGCCCCGTTTAAAATCATAATCCATAATCATTCAGTCTGAAGGGCTGACACAAAACGACCAGTTCATCAGTAATTCCTGAAAACCAGGTTCTCCCCTTCCATATCCACCAGAATTTCAGATTCTGCCTGGATTTTACCGGCGAGGATCATCTTAGAGAGTTCATTGAGGATTTTGCGCTGGATAAAACGTTTCACCGGACGTGCGCCAAATTGCGGATCAAATCCGTTTTTAGCAATCCATTCCACGGCTGCATCGCTCACTTCTACTTTGATGTTGTTTTTCTCCAGCATTTTTGCCAGAAGCTTCATCTGCAGGCGCACAACACCACCAATTTCTTCGCGGCTAAGCGGACGGAACATAATCACCTCATCAATCCGGTTAAGAAATTCGGGACGTATGCTCTGTTTCAAAAGACTGAACAAAGCTTCCCTGGTTTCATCGAAAAGTTCTTCGCTGGCCTCTGAGCCATTGCTCAGTTTTTCCTGAATCAATTGCGAGCCCAAGTTGGAAGTCATGATGATGATGGTGTTTTTAAAATCAACATTACGGCCTTTGTTGTCGGTCAGGCGGCCATCATCAAGCACTTGCAGCAAGATATTGAACACATCGGGATGCGCTTTTTCAATTTCGTCGAGCAGTACCACCGAGTAAGGTTTACGGCGCACAGCCTCGCTCAACTGACCACTTTCGTCGTAGCCCACATAGCCCGGAGGCGCTCCAATCAATCGCGAAACAGAATGCCGTTCCTGATATTCCGACATATCAATGCGCACCATCGAATTTTCATCATTGAAGAGGAATTCTGCCAGCGCTTTGGCCAGTTCGGTTTTACCCACTCCTGTGGTTCCCAGGAATATAAAAGATCCAATCGGCCTTTTGGCATCCTGCAAACCGGCACGGCTACGGCGAATAGCATCGGAAAGCGCTTCAATGGCTTCGTCCTGTCCCACTACTCTTTTGTGGAGTTCTTCTTCCAGTTTCAGCAGTTTTTCGCGTTCGCTTTGCATCATGCGGCTCACCGGTATGCCGGTCCAGCGCGAAACCACTTCCGCAATTTCTTCGGAACTCACCTCCTCATTGATCATCGGGCTATCACCCTGCATCTCTTTGAGTTTATTGCGGTTTTGCTCCAGCCTTTCGCCGGCTTCCTTGATCTTGCCATAACGGATTTCGGCCACCAGGCCATAATTTCCTTCGCGTTCAGCACGTTCGGCTTCCAGCTTGAAATCTTCAATATCTTTCTTTGCCTTCTGGATGCCTTCCACTACTTCTTTTTCCGACTGCCATTTGGCCCGGAGCTGATCGCGCTCTTCATTCAGATTGGCAATTTCCTCGTTAAGAAATGCCATTTTGTTTTTATCCTTTTCGCGACGGATGGCTTCACGTTCGATTTCGAGTTGACGAATCCGCCTTTCTATTTTTTCGAGCGGCTCGGGCAGGCTGTTGATTTCCAATCGCAACTTCGCAGCAGATTCATCGATCAGGTCAATGGCCTTATCCGGCAGAAACCGATCGGTGATGTATCGCTGCGACAGCTCCACTGCCGAAATGATGGCTTCATCGAGTATGCGCACGTGATGATGCGTTTCGTAGCGTTCTTTCAATCCCCGAAGGATGGAAATAGCCGACTGGGTATCGGGTTCGTCCACCATCACAATCTGGAAACGACGCTCCAAAGCTTTGTCCTTCTCAAAATACTTTTGGTATTCTTTGAGGGTAGTGGCACCTATGGCACGCAATTCGCCACGGGCCAAAGCGGGTTTCAGGATATTGGCCGCATCCATGGCGCCTTCGCCTTTTCCGGCTCCTACGAGGGTGTGGATCTCATCGATAAAAAGCAGGATTTCCCCATCGGATTCCACCACTTCTTTCACCACACTTTTGAGGCGCTCTTCAAATTCGCCTTTGTATTTTGCCCCGGCCACCAGCGCACCCATATCCAGCGAAAACAACTGCTTGGACTTAAGGTTATCTGGCACATCACCGTTTACGATGCGGTGTGCCAGCCCTTCGGCGATGGCGGTTTTCCCCACGCCAGGCTCTCCGATTAAAATCGGGTTGTTCTTGGTACGGCGCGACAATATCTGCAAGAGCCTGCGGATTTCTTCATCGCGGCCAATAACCGGGTCGAGCTTGCCATTGGCAGCCAATTGGTTCAGGTCTTTGCCATAACGACGCAGGGCATTGAAATTATCATCGGCATTTTGCGAATCCACATGCGAACCTTTGCGCACCTGGGCAATGGCCTCTTCCAGGCTTTTTTTGGTCAGACCGGCATCCTTGAGGATTTTCCCGGCCTTTCCACCTTGCTCGATCAGAGCCAGCAGTAAATGCTCAATGGAAACAAATTCGTCTTGCATTTTCTGCATCAGCTTCAGGGCTTTTTGCAGCAGAGCAGATGCTTCATTGGAAAGATATTGCTGCCCGCCACTAACGACAGGCAGGTTTTGCATCTCACTGTCCACAATACGGCCGATCATTTGCGGATCGAGCCCGGTTTTTTTCATGATATAAGGCACCAGGTTTTCATCGACCAGCAAAATCCCTTTGAGGATATGCAAATCTTCGATTGCCTGATGATTGTGTGCAACAGCAATTTCCTGTGCTTTTTGCACCACTTCCTGTGCTTTTATTGTAAATTGATTAAAATTCATTTGTCTTCTCCTTTCAAATTTTCATACGGCCACAGATCAAAAAGCAAACCAATAGTGAAAAGAAGACAAAATGGACATGGACGCTATATAAAACACTCATTATTATGACATTATGGCCGTTTTACCGCTTTTTATATTCACAGTTCCTGTCAATTTTTCAGTATATTTGCGGCACTGATTAGCCACTGTGCTTTATCATTGCCATTTTTAAGGATTAATCAATAAATCGACGTTTTAATATGCCCAACAAAAAAACACTGGTCGTCGGAGCCAGCACAAATCCGGGACGATATTCTTTTAAAGCGGTTCAAATGCTCCGTCAAAACGGATATGAAACAATCGCCTTAGGAGCCAAAAAAGGAAAAATTGCAGATACACCGGTTCAAACGCATTGGCCTGAAAATACGGAAATTCATACCATCACAATCTACCTGCGTCCTGATCTGCAAAAACAATACTTTGAACAAATCAAAGCAAGCCGCCCCAAACGTATTATTCTTAATCCCGGCACGGAAAATCAGGAAATCAGGGATTTTTTGAAAGATACCAAAATTGAAATCCATGAGTATTGTACTTTGGTGCTCTTATCGACCGGGCAGTTTTAGGTTTTGGTTTAACACTGATTTTTCAAGCCATTGCACGGAATAAATTTTAATTTTTTCCGTTTAGCAATATTGCTAACTTTGCTTCAAATTTTTTGGCCAAAATGCACATGAAAAGAATATCTTTCTATCCGGTTCTCCTGACAATCATTTTGTTTTTTACTATAAATTATTCTGCTCACAGCCAGATAATTGGCGCAGAATTTCCCGACGGCACGCTTTGTACAAACGACACCATTGCGCTGAGCCTGATCCTGGAAGACGCTACATTCGCCAGCTTCGA
Source organism: Bacteroidales bacterium (assembly GCA_963662905.2). Taxonomy (GTDB): domain Bacteria; phylum Bacteroidota; class Bacteroidia; order Bacteroidales; family WRLA01. Next base: position 1,052,171 of record CAXXFD010000002.1, read on the forward strand.
CCTCAACATCAGCTTTGACGAAAACCTGATTTCATTCGATTCGATGTCGTACCAAAACCCATATTTCTTCAGGGACAGCATCAAGGTAAGCAATACGGGAAATACGATCAATATGCAATGGGACAATGCAGAAGACCTGATGTTTGGTTCGGGCATTTTGCTGCAATTGCAATTTAAAGGCATTGCAGCGGGAAATACAAGCTTAAGCTGGGAAGCCAGTAATTTTAAAGATAAAGACGGCGTCGATCTGCCCACCAACTATACTGCAGGCGGACTGACTATTTTCCAATCGGGCATCACCTATACACTAACGCAAATCAATAAAGGCTGCCTCAAGGACGATAAAGGCCAGGTAGCCATCAATGTTACGGATGGCGTTGAGCCCTACTCTTTTTTATGGTTTACTGCTCCCAAGCAAACTACGCAGGTAGGCTACGGACTTCCTGCCGGCGAGGTGAAAATGCGCATCACAGACGGGAATGGCTGCCCCTACGATGATTCATATTTTGTGGAAATCATCCCCGCTCCGGAAATCAGCTTTGAAATTGATCCGGATACCGGATACATTTATAAGCCTACCATTGAGTTTATCAACACCTCAACAGAAGGCGAAGGCTGGTTGTGGGATTTTGGTGACACGACCGCTCAGGCAACTACTTATAATGCAACGCACACTTACGTAAGGGTAAACACCTACCCTGTGACACTTACCGCCAATAACGCGGACGGTTGTGATACCAGCGTAGTGATGGACCTAAGCATAAAAGAAGTTGACCTGTTGATTCCCAATGTTTTTACTCCAAATGGTGATGGCATCAACGACTTTTTTGAAATCGTGGAAAACAACAACCACGAAGCCAAGCTGGAGGATATGTTTATCAGCAGCGAACTGGCTGTTTTTAACCGCTACGGCAAAAAAGTATTTGAAAGCACAAATTATATGAACGACTGGGACGGCAATGGCCTGGGCGATGGCGTATATTATTATGTACTTAATTGCCGCGGATTATTTAGCGAAGAAGCTTATAAGGGGGTTGTGCATATTGTGGGCGCTTCGAATTAGTTTCTGTGAGGGAGTTCCGGGGCATCATTCCAAATAATTTATAAAATCCCTTCTGCAGCGCGGGCAATCCATGATGCGGTAAGCTCGTATTTTTCCATCAGTTCTGCGGGTTTCCCGGATTCCCCAAAACTGTCTTTCATTCCAATAAAATCCATTTTTACAGGATGATGTTTTGCCAGGACTTCCGCAACAGCACTGCCTAAACCTCCGGCAATCTGATGTTCTTCGGCGCAAATTACTTTAGCTGTTTTCTTGGCTGCCGCGATGATGCTTTTTTCATCCAGGGGTTTTATGGTATGAATATTCAGCACCTGGGCCGAAATACCCTTGGCTTTCAGGAGTTCTGCCGCCCGGATGGCCTCCCAAACCAAATGCCCTGTAGCAAAAATGCTCACATCATCGCCATCGCACATTAATTGCGCTTTCCCGATTTGAAAATCCTGATCTTCAGCAGTAAAATCCGGCACAGCTTCCCGACCAAAACGTATATAAACCGGCCCGTCACATTTATCAATGGCTGCCATTGCGGCCAGTCGGGCCTGCGTTGCATCACAGGGCGAAAGTACGGTCATATTGGGCAAAACGCGCATCACGGCAATATCTTCCAAAGCCTGGTGTGTGGCTCCATCCGGCCCAACGGAAATTCCGGCATGAGCACCGCCAATTATGGCATGCACATTATTATAACATAAGGATATCCTGATCTGATCCAAAGCCCTCATGGCAGCAAAAACGCCATAAGTACTGAATACCGGGACTTTACCGCTTAAAGCCATTCCGGCAGCAACCCCAACCGCATTTTGCTCGGCAATTCCCAAACTAAAAAAGCGCTCAGGAAATGTTTCTGCAAAAAGGTTCATGGACACACTGGAAGTGATATCGCTTCCCAATCCAACCACTTGCTTATTCTTTTTTGCTGCATCACGGATTCCTTCTCCAAATCCGATGCGCGTAGGTTTATCTGATTTATTGATCCAGTCCATGATGTCTTTTGATTTGTTGGATAAAATCTTCTGCTTGCTCTTCATTCGGAGCTTTCCCATGCCAGCCGTAATCGTTTTCTATGCTTTTCACTCCGGCTCCCATTTTGGTTTTCGCAATAATGACGCATGGTTTATCATCAATCTGATGCGCTTCACGAAAGGCGCGGGCGATATCCTGCAGATCGTTCCCATCGCAATGGATGACGTGCCAGTTGAATGCCTCCCACTTGCTGGAAAGAGGCTCGAGCCGCATCACGTCTTCGGTTTCGCCATCAATTTGCAGGCCGTTGCGGTCGATGATGGCAATCAGATTACTGAGCTTATAATGACCGGCACTCATAGCCGCCTCCCAAACAGAGCCTTCCTGCAACTCACCATCGCCAAGGATACAGAATGTCCGCCGGTTTTTCGCATCCATTCCGACAGCTAGCGCCATGCCTACCGCAACGGACAAGCCCTGGCCCAGGCTTCCGGCAGAGAGTTCCAGTCCGGGCAGCCCGTGGTCCCTGCCGGGATGTCCCTGCAAACGCGAACCCAATTTCCGTAGGCTAAGCAATTCTTCCTGAGGGAAATATCCGGTTTCGGCCAAAGCGGCATATAAAACCGGGGCTACATGCCCAATGGATAAAACAAGCCGATCACGTTCTGGCCAATTTGCTTCCTTTGGATTATGCTTCATTTCAGAAAAATACAGGAAGGCAAAAATATCCGCCAGCCCGAGGCTTCCTCCTGTATGTCCAGATCCGGCAGCCCTGAGCGAGCGAACGATATTGCAACGGATATTGCAGGCCCTTTTGTTCAGTTGATCAAAATTCATACGCATTCATTTTGCTGAAAAAACAAATGTAGTGAATTCAACTCAATGAAAATCACAATTAGAATAAATCTAAATAAACACAAAAACAGGCTCAACCTGAAAATTATACCGATATTTGCGCATTCAAGTACTTAAATTATATGTCGAAAGTCGTACAACTATCCGAAGCTTCCTCTATTGCCATACATGCTATGGTGCTAATCGCCCGTTCTAAGGAGCACATCAATGTAAACCGGATTGCGGAGCTTACCGGTTCTTCACGGAACCATCTTGCCAAAGTGATGCAACGGCTTGTAAAAGAAGGATTTGTACGCAGCACACGCGGACCGGCAGGCGGATTTGTCCTCAATAAAAACATGGATGAAATTAGCTTGCTCGACATATACGAATGCATCGAAGGCCCCATCGAAGTGGGACATTGCCCGCTCGACCGTCCGGTTTGCCCCTTTGACAAATGCCTGATGGGCGGCATTGTGCACGATACTACTAAACAAATCAAAGACTACTTCAAAAAACACACGATCAAAGACCTGCTCGGATAATTTTTTTTCAAAAAAAACGTGCAGATTAAAAATTATAACTATATTTGCGTATTCAAATACCTAAATACAATAATAAACCTTAAAAAATTTGCATATGAGCATGTTTTGTTTTCAATGTCAGGAAGCGGCCAAAGGAACAGGCTGCACCATTGCCGGGGTATGTGGCAAAAAAGCCGAAACCTCAAACCTCCAGGATTTGCTGATCTATACAGCCAAAGGCGTAGCAATTTATTCATCCGCACTGCGCGCTGAAGGCATTTCGGAAAGCCGTGCCAATCATTTTTTGATGAATGCGCTCTTCATCACCATTACGAACGCGAATTTTGATGATGTGGCCATCAAAGAAGCAATAGCCAAAGGTTTGGCAATCCGCGATGAGTTAAAGGGAAAAGCCCGCACTGCCGGCATGGAAATCCCTTTTGACAAGCAGGATGCAGCCAACTGGCTTTCCACTGAATCAGGCATGGACATCAAAGCCACAACGGTTGGCGTTTTGAAAACAGAAAATGAAGATGTGCGTTCGCTCAGGGAACTTCTCACTTATGGCCTCAAAGGAATGGCCGCATATGCTGAGCACGCCTACAACCTGGAACATGAAGACGAAAGCATTTACGCTTTCCTGGAAAAAGGGCTTCTGGCAACCCTCAATGACGAACTCAGTGGCGAAGAACTCACAGGACTTGTACTGGAATGCGGCAAATTTGGTGTTGATACCATGGCTCTGCTCGATAAAGCAAACACATCGGCCTACGGAAATCCGGAAATCACAGCCGTAAATATTGGCGTGCGCAACAATCCGGCGATACTCATTTCCGGTCATGACCTGAAAGACCTTGATGACCTCCTGAAACAAACCGACGGCACAGGCGTTGATGTTTATACCCACAGCGAAATGCTTCCCGGCCATTACTATCCGGAATTTAAGAAATACGAACATTTTGTAGGCAATTACGGCAATGCCTGGTGGAAACAAAAAGAAGAATTCGAGTCATTTAACGGCCCGGTACTCTTCACAACAAACTGTATCGTACCTCCCAAAAAAGATGCAGCTTATGCCGATAAAGTTTATACTACCGGCTCATCGGGATATCCCGGATCCAGGCATATCGCCGACAGGAAAAACGGCGAAATGAAAGATTTCAGCGAAATTATTGAACATGCCAAAAAATGCGCTCCTCCCACCGAAATCGAAAGCGGAGAAATTGTGGGCGGTTTTGCACACAATCAGGTTTTGGCACTGGCCGATAAAGTGGTTGATGCTGTGAAAACCGGTGCTATCAAGAAATTTGTTGTGATGGCCGGCTGCGATGGGCGCATGAAAGAGCGCAGCTACTACACCGAATTTGCCGAAGCACTGCCAAAGGACAGCGTCATTTTAACCGCCGGCTGTGCCAAATACCGCTACAACAAACTGCAACTGGGCGATATCGGCGGAATTCCACGCGTATTGGATGCCGGGCAATGCAACGACTCCTATTCACTGGCTGTAATCGCATTGAAACTGAAAGAAGTTTTTGGTTTGGACGACATCAACAAACTGCCCATCGTTTATAATATTGCCTGGTACGAGCAAAAGGCGGTAATTGTTCTTCTGGCTTTGCTTTATCTTGGCGTGAAGAACATCCACCTTGGCCCTACCCTTCCGGCATTCCTCAGCCCCAATGTGGTAAAAGTACTGGTCGAAAACTTCGGTATTGGAGGGATTACCACTGTGGAAGACGACATCAAAGCTTTCATGAATTAAGAAACAATCAGGTGCGCGAAAACCTGATAAATTATGGATGCGAAACCCGTGCTATGGTACGGGTTTTTTTATTGTTTTTTCAGTTCAGCCGCATGAAAAGCCAATGGCAATAGTGTATCAATATTGTTGATGAGCTGTATTTTTCCTGTTTCACCACTGAGGATAACGCGCACGGCCTGTTGTTGCCGGTTTTCATATTCTGCCATCACTTGCCGGCAGGAACCACAGGGCGTAACCGGCTGGCTGATCGTAAAATTATGGGAGCGTGCCGTTATGGCAATAGTCAGGATTTTGGCCTCCGGATATTGCGATGAAGCATAGAACATTGCCACACGCTCAGCGCATAAACCTGAGGGATAGGCCACATTTTCCTGATTATTTCCTGTGATGATTTTTCCATTGTCGAGCAATAAAGCCGCGCCAACATTATATTCAGAATAAGGGGCATAGGCTTTTTCACAGGCTTTTGCCGCTTCGGTCAACAGTTTTTGGTCACTTTCAGAAAGCTCTTTGATGGAATCAAATTCTTCTATTTTGTATTGGATGGTTTTTTTCATAAAGCTAAGTTTTCGGTATTTTTACGACAGGGCGCACAAAAAGTTACCTTCCGGCATCTTCTTTAAGCGGTGCACAGAAGAGCAGGAAAGCATTAAAGAAAGCAAAAAAGGTCAGGCCAGCCTGCGACTCGATGGTATCTTCATTGATAAAGGAAACCAAAACGATCAGCAGAAATGACAAATAAAGGAATTTACGTGCATGCGGGAAGTAGATCAGCGGGTAAACAAGGCTTATCAGAAACCACAAAAACCCAATAATTCCAAACGCGATAAAAATAGAGATAAACTGATTATGCGACCGCATTCCTGTTCCGGCCAAAGTAGAATCCATTGCTTTCAATTCCTTTCTGAATACATCAGGCACATCGCCTGTGCCGGCACCAATCAGGAAATGCTTATCAATAATGCGCAGCGAAGCTTTCCACAGTTCGATGCGCTGCATCATGCTGTTCCCTTTGGCATCGCCTTCATAAACATAATTTTTATAACCAATAATCGCCTGACGGATCCTGTTTTTCAATGGATTATCTGTCAAATAGTTATAGTTTGCAACGCCCTGTTCGATATAATAGATATCTTTTTCCGACAATGCATAAACACCTTCATAATCCTTACGCAAATCTTTGGAAGCCAGATATCTGATCAAAGTCCACCGCAAAACCTGCCCTTGCCGGTCCAGACCCTCATAATCCAGTTCGGAGCGTTCGTTCCAGGCTTTTTTCAATTCAGGATAGGAAATATACAAGCCCACATAGCGTCCGTCTTCAACCATAAAACGAAGGGTATCGTGTTTGTATTTGTGGCCGAGCTTCGTTTTTTTATCGAGCTTTTTTAAATCGACCGGCTCCACTTTTGTAAGCTCATCTATGGTAATGGAAGTGTAAACCGCCAGCGAAGCAATAACAGCCAGGATCATGGAAGCAAAAACCAATTTACTGACAAGCCCTTGCCGGCTCCAGATTTGATAGAGCCCGATAAACAGCAGCAGGATAACAAAAATGACGATTCCGGTCATCGCGCCCAGGATCAGCAGGAAAAAACCCAACCAAATAAAAACCGCAATGAGTGCCGGCACAGACCATTTCCGGGGCAATGATTTTTGTTGAATCAAATACAAAGCCACCATAGCGGCAAGGCAAACATTCAGCGAGAATCGTATATGACTAATAAACAACGATATACTGCGGCTATCTGTAACATCTCCAAAATATGCAATCCAGGAAGATATAAATGTATTGCTCAAAACAGCGAGGACAAAAACGAGGAGCAGCCCATCAAACTGCTTCTTCGACAAACGCGGCATGGTAGAGAAAATCAATGGTAGGATTAAAAGGGGAACTTTGATGCGCAGGTCTTTCACGGCATAATGAAAATCGGAAGTATAAACCAAGCCCAGCACATGCAGCAAAAAAATACTGCTCACCACCAAAGCCGGCCTGTTTGTGAAAAAAGACTTCAATTTGTCTTTCAGGTTTCCATCAAGAAACCAAAGCAGCAACAATCCCATTTGCGACATCGACATCACATATTTCGACAAAGGCACTGCTGCGATGAGCAAGCCCAGCAAAATGATGTATGCCGGCTGTGAATATTGTCGCTTCAGGATTCCTGCCATGAACTATTCGGTTTTATTGTCAGGAACAAATTTCCCTGCCAGGATATCGGTATAAAGCGGATAATCATTAAGGATACGAATTGCTTCCTGCACTTCCTGATCGGAATCGAGGGAAGCTTCGATGCGGCCTTCCTGCAGATAATACCTTGCAATTATTTCGAGGCGGAGCAGTTTTTCTATTTCATCGAGATGACGGTTGAAATCCTGCTTTTTATGTTCCAGCACACTCATATGCAGCGAAGCCAGTTCTTCTTCCACAAGGGTTTTATAAGCTTCACTTTCGAGTGCTGATTCGAGTTTTTCGAGCAAAGCTTCGGAGCGGGTTTTATAATCCACATCGCGCGTTTGCGTGAAAATGCGAAAATCTTCCATATCGTCATCACTCAAAACAAAATCTGCCGGCGCAGGGATTTCCTTATGTTTATTATAGTAATCAGTAGAGAAATCAAAGATATGATATCCTCCGAACAGGCTGGCAGCTATATTACTGAATTCCTGTTGTTCCATGATTATATCAGGTTTTATGCCTTTGCCGTCCATCACAACACGACCGCCCTGTGTTTTAAATTCCTGGCGCAGGCTATCGGGGATTTTTTCGGCTTTGCTGCCATTTTTATGGGTATAATCAATGGCCTGGATACATCGCCCGCTGGGGATATAGTATTTGGCAATGGTGATTTTCATTTGTGCATTATAATTGAGCGGCACAACATTTTGCACCAGCCCTTTTCCAAAAGTAGGCTGACCGATCACCACGGCCCTGTCGAGGTCTTGCATGGCACCTGCGACGATTTCGGAAGCCGAGGCGCTGTTGTCATCCACAAGGAAAACAATCGGGATTTTTGTATCAAGTGGTTTATTACTGGTTTGGTAGGCTTGATTGCGTGCTTTGAGTTTTGCACGTGTTTCCACCACTTTGGTTCCCTGCGGCACAAACAGGCCCACAATATCCACCGCTTCATTCATCAGTCCGCCGCCATTTCCCCGCAAATCAAAAACCAGTGATTCCATGCCCTTGTTGTTTTTCATATCGAGAAAAGCATCGCGCACTTCTTCAAAAGCTTTTTGCGTGAAATGATCCAGTTTAATATATCCGGTTTTGGCATCGAGCATTCCGTAATAGCTCACATTGCGCACTTTGATTGTTTCCCGTTTCAGATTAAAAACCAAAGGTTGATCCAGTCCGTCGCGTTCCACTTTAATGCTGATTTCTGTTCCGGGCGTACCTTTCAGGATTTTGCTCAGATCATCCGAATTTTTCCCTTTGGCATCTTCGCCATTCACTTCCAGTATTTTATCTCCTGCTTTAAGCCCGGCTCTTTCTGCGGCAAAACCTTCGTAAGGTTCCGAAACATAAACATAATCGCCTTTTGTATGAATAAGCGCACCTACACCGCCATATTGCCCTGTAGTGATGAATTTATAATCTTCAATTTGGGATTCGGGAATATACACCGTGTAAGGATCAAGCGACTCAAGCATAGCATCGATGCCGGTTTTCATCAATTCACCGGCCTGGACATCATCCACGTAGTTGCTGTTGAGTTCCTGATAGACACGGGTAAGGATTTCAATATTTTTGGAAATCTCAAAATTATCCGGGGCTTCCTGTGCATTTCCAAAGGAAAATACTGCAAACAGGAATACTGCCAGAATAGTATATTTTCTCATAAACGGAGTTTTTTTGGTCTGAAGCACGCTGGTGTAGTTTATCCGTGAACGCTCAACAATAATAACTCACAAAGTTAATCCTTATTATTTTCTAAACCTATATTTACTGCCTGAATGAGCAGCTTTAGCATACTTTTTTCCACACTTGAAAAGTCGGGCATATTTTTATCCACAAAAACAAAGGCGAGATTTACTTTCTTCCCGTCGTTGAGCAGCTCTTTTAAAGGAGCCAATTTTGTTTTGTTCAGTCGGTATGCTTCACGCATCAGCCGTTTTACGCGGTTTCTTTGCACGGCTTTTCGCTGCCTTCTTTTGCTCACACTAAACATAATCTGTACAGGCGGCCTGTTTGGATCCGTAGATTCAATGCATTGAATAAGCAGATGCATCGGAAATGCTTTCAGCCTTTTGCCTTGTTGAAACAAATGCATGATTTCTGTCCGGCTTTTCAGGATATCCTTTTTTTTCAAACTATGTGTTCTGCTTCGGGTGTTCATCATAAAAAGTTAGGAACAAAAGAGGCGCAAGGATACAAAAATAGCACAAACCACTTAATTTAGAGTGATTTGTGCTATTAAAACAAATTTTATTTAATCTTGCTATTTGCTATAAATTCTTCAATTGCCATCGTCATGGAAGGAGCTGTTTTGGTTGGTGCGGCGATATTAAGTTCAAGCCCTGAGTTTTTGACTTCTTCTGCGGTATTGGCGCCGAAAGCAGCGATAAGTGTTTGCTCCTGTTTATAATTGGGAAAATTGGTAAAAAGCGATTTAACGCCCCAAGGACTGAAAAAAATCAGCAAGTCGAAGTTTGACATATCCAAATGCTTCAGGTCACTGGGAACAGTGCGGTACATAATTGCTTTTTGGTAGTTGTACCCTTCGGCTTCAAGTTTATCCCCGAGTTCCTGACGGGAATCTTCAGAGCACGGAAGGAGCAGTTTTTCTGATTTATGCTTGCTCAGGATATCGACTAAATCCTGCACACTTTGGTTTCCATGGAAAATTTTCCGTTTGCGGTACTGTACATATTTTTGGAGATAAAAAGCCGTTGATTCGGAAATACAGAAATATTTCATGGAATCGGGCACTTCCACGCGCAGTGCTTTTGCAAGGCTGAAATAATGATCAACCGATTTGCGGGATGTCATAATAACGCCTGTAAAATCAAGCAGATTGATGCGTTGATCCCTGAATTCCCTGGAAGACAAACCTTCGATACGAATAAATTTTTCGTAGGTCACTTTAAGCCCGTACTTCCTTGCCAGCGGAGAATAGGGGGACTTTTCAATTTCAGCAGGCTGTGGCTGTGATACGAGGATATTCTTAATTTTCAATTTGATGAGTGTTTTTTGGTTAAATAATCCATGCTCGGTTATATCCAAATTCCCAGAAATTTTGCCGCCAGCAGCAGCGGAATAATTTCGAGGCTGCAAAGGTACAATAATATATACAAATAGAAAAGCTTCGGCAGCCCTTTTGACAAGGCAGGAAAACTTAAAAAGCGGAAAACATATATTCCCAACACAATAACAGGCATATACCGAATAAAAAAAGATGCGAGCTGTTGGTCGGCATAATAAATTATCAATAGTGGAAACAACATAAAAAATGCAGCGGCAATCCCCCATTTCCTCGAAAACTGTATCCACATTCCACCGAAATCCCATGCCCTGAAAACATAAGCCATCAAACGGATCAATGCATACCTTATAGCATAAAATGCCACAAGCAAACCCATAATAATTATGACGGGCGATATGGATGCCACAATGGGAGACGGTAAGTTTTCGGGTAGGAAAAAACTGATAGAAAGTGCAAAAACAGCAATAGAAAACAAAAGCAAAGTGTACTCACTGAAAGCATGCCCTTCGCGGCCAGGCGACGCAGAAAAAAGTGATGAAATAAAACTACGCAGCCGGAAATCAGTCAACCGGCGCAAAAAGCCCAACAAAACCATTGCGAAAACAAAAACAATAAACGGAAGCATCGGTTTTTGCGCAACAGTATGCGGTACAGCAAGGGAAGACTGTGTTTGTCCCGACTGCTCAGTCCAGAAAAACAACGCAGGAGCCGTGGCCGAATCGGTTTTTGATTCCAATAATACTAATGTACTGTCGCTTTGGCGCATAAAATGTCCATCATCATTAAAAACTCAGTGCAACAAATGCATTGACACCCAAAAGGCTGTATTCAACGGCGTAGAGGTAACGTGCATGCACACCCACCGACCATTGCCCATCAATGGAATAAAGCCCACCGGCTTTGAGTGCCAGACCAACTTTTCCCATGGTTTCGGTGGCATCGGCATACTCATAATGAACCGTTTGCCTGAAACTCAGATAGGCCATTCCGATACCGGCCAAAGGATGGAATTTTTTGTCGTTTCGAAATAAGAAGTCGCCGGTCAATGATAAAGGCAAGCCCTTAAAAGGCTCCTTGAATTCACTTTTCTCTTTATCGTCAAAAGCATAATATCCTAAATCAATGCTCAGCGCGATATTTGTTTTCAGGTAAATGGAAAAGCCCAGATCGGCACCCAAGCCGGTGCCCGCTATATTTTTGAAATCACCGGTCGGAAGAACCATTCCGGGGTTTAAGCGCAATTGATAACGTGTTTCCTGAGCCTGAGCTCCCGGTTTGCCAAAAAACATAAAAGCAGTAAGCAAAACAGCAAAGCAAATTTTCATCCAATCCATTGAACAGATTTTAATAATAAATGATAGAAATCCTTCCCAACAACTTTTTTTTGAAGCTGCAAAATTACATAATATTTATTGATGCCGCGGAAAGTGCCCACAACATAAAGTGTTATTTTCGGCCCTAAATATCCTGATAAAGGCCGAAGCCTGTGCTTCTTAAAAAAATCGGCATAAATTTACCGGCAGAAAACCCAATCACATAATTAAATTTTAAACCATTGATTTTATTGTCTTTAAACAAAACCAAAAAACTAAATATTCAATAATATTGTACAAGCTTTTTGCTTTTTTATTTCAAGCGGGGCAAAACCTTCAAGATTAATTTTCATTAAAACAGCAAAAAATAAGTCCTTTATTAATAATTTTGCAAGAGGAATTTATAAAATTTTACAACATCTATATCTCGATTTACAAAAGAAAAGCAAATGAACTTAATTGAACAGATCAAGCAGAATGCCGGTAAACATCAAAAAACCATTGTTTTACCCGAAGGAACAGAAGAAAGGACATTAAAAGCAGCAGACATTATCCTGAAGGAAAAACTTGCCAGGTTGATTTTAATCGGAAATCCCGAAAAAATCATGGAAACCGGCAAGAAATTTGGTCTTGAAAACCTTGGCGAAGCCACCATTATTGATCCCATCAACAATCCGGAGAAATCCAAATACGCCGGTATCCTTTATGAGCTCAGAAAGAAAAAAGGGCTGAGCATGGAAGAAGCCACAAAACTTTGTGAAGACCCGCTTTATCTGGCCACATTGCTCATCAAAAACGGTGATGCCGACGGAGAAGTTGCCGGTGCTGAGAACGCCACAGGAAATGTACTTCGCCCGGCTTTCCAGATTGTGAAAACCCTGCCCGGCATCAGCGTGGTATCGGGTGCTTTCATCATGATCATGAAAGACAAAAAATGGGGAGATGATGGCATTATGGTTTTTGCTGATTGCGCGGTTCATCCCAATCCCACAGCCAAAGAGCTGGCAGAAATTGCCGTTGCCAGTGCAGCTACAGCCAAGTCCATCGCCTGTATTGAGCCGCGCGTAGCCATGCTGAGTTTCAGCACCAAAGGCAGCGCAAAGCATGAAATGGTGGACAAAGTAGTTGAAGCCACAAAAATTGCTCAGGAAATGGCTCCTGATTTGGCGATCGATGGCGAACTTCAGGCCGATGCAGCCATTATCGAAGCCATTGGCTCGAAAAAAGCGCCCGGAAGCAAAATAGCCGGAAAAGCAAATGTGCTTGTGTTCCCGACACTCGAAACAGGAAACATCAGCTACAAACTGGTTCAGCGCCTTGCCGGTGCAGAAGCAGTTGGCCCTGTACTGCAAGGTATGGCAGCGCCTATCAATGATTTATCGCGCGGATGCTCCGTTAACGATATTGTAAACCTGGTAGCCATTACAGCAAACCAGGCAGCAGGAATGTAATCCGGAAACACAAAATAGAATGCATACAAATTACAAAAGCTCAGGCATTTATCATGCCCGAATGCTAATGTTTTTTAATTTCGCACAGGATTTGTTAATCACTCAAAGATAGCACTTTAAAATATTACTTATGTCAGTTCAATTAGAAGATTTCAGTTTAAGCACTGAAAACAAAAAAAGCTCAGGCACGATACAAAAAGTTGGCCTTGTTGGCTGCGGCTCCATGGGGCAGGAAATTACCCGCCTGATCAGTCAGTTTGGTATTGATGTTGTTTTTATTGACCTCACCGCCGAACGGGTGGAGGAAGTAATGCAACGCATCGACGAACAACTGGATGATGTAATCAGCCACTGGGGCATGACTCCCAGCGAAAAAAAGCTCATCCTCAGCCGTATAAAAGGATCTACGAATTTTGAAGACCTGCGCGACTGCAACATCATCATAGAAACTACCAACACAAAAAAACCGGGAACAAACCTGCACAACCGTAAAGAGGTTTTCCGCAAAGTAGAAGAAGTTGTTTCTGAAGACACCATCATCACTTCTAATACAGCCACATTAATGATCAGTGATTTGGCTGAGGTTTTAAAAGTTCCACAAAGGGCTGCCGGCCTGCATTTTATCGCTCCTGTTGCCGATGCAAAATTTGTTGAAGTAGTACGCTGTGTACGCACTTCGGACAAAACTTTTGATATGCTTAAGAAATTCGTACGCATGATTGGCAAAAAGCCGGTTCAGGTAAACGAATCTCCGGGAAATGTAAGCACACGCATGATCGTTCCATTCATCAACGAAGCCTGCGAAATCCTGATGGAAGGCGTTGCCAGCGTAGAACAAATTGACATCATTATGCGCGAAGCCACCGGTCACCATATGGGCCCTTTCGAAATGGCCGACCGTATCGGCCTTGACAAAGTTCTGAAATGGATGAACAACCTGTTCAGCGAATTTGGTTCGCTCAAGTACAAGCCGTCACCACTGCTCAAGCGCATGGTACGCGCAAACCTCAACGGAAAACGTACCGGTGAAGGTTTCTACGTTTGGGATGGCGATAAAAAAGTAATCAAACAAGGTTCAATCAACACCCTGGGCAGGTAATCAAAGCATTTATAAACGACCGAAAAACGTATAACAATGAAAATTATAGTTCTCAATTGCGGAAGTTCATCCATAAAATATCAGCTCTTCGATATGCCCGAGAAAAAAGTCCTGGCAAAAGGACTGGTTGAAAAAATCGGCCTGAAAGGAGCTGCCATCAAGCATAAAAGAAACGACGGCCACGAATTTAAGGTGGAGGGCGAAATCCTAGACCACCAAAGTGGTATTGAATATGTACTGGGCATTATGACCCATCCGGAACACGGCAGCATCAAAGATATCAACGAAATTGACGCTGTGGGGCACCGCGTGGTCCATGCCGGAGAAAAATACAACGGAACTGTGCGTATTACTGATGATGTAATTGCTGCGCTCGAAGAATGTATCGACCTGGCGCCACTGCACAACCCACCAAACCTCGAAGGTATTTATGCCATCAACAAACTGCTTCCCGAAGTTCCTCAGGCAGGTGTTTTTGATACAGCATTCCACCAAAGCATGCCGGATTACAGCTATCTCTACGGCATCCCTTATTCGCTTTACGAAAAATATAAAATCCGCCGTTACGGTTTCCACGGTACAAGCCACAAATACGTTTCTGCACGTGCCTGTGAAATCCTCGGCCTGGACATCAACAAACAAAAAATCATCACCTGCCACCTTGGAAACGGCGCATCCATTGCTGCTATTAAAGATGGCAAATCCCTTGATACTTCCATGGGCATGACCCCAATTGAAGGTTTGATTATGGGCACACGTTGCGGTGATCTTGATGTGGGTGCACTGCTTCGTATTGCCGAAAAGGAAAACCTCAGCTTCAGCACAACGAATAAACTGATCAATAAATTCAGTGGTATGCTGGGCATCAGTGGTGTTTCTTCGGATATGCGCGATATCGAAAATGCAGCAGCCGACGGAAACGAACGTGCTCAGGTTGCCCTGAAAATGTACCAGTACCGTGTGCGCAAATATGTGGGCGCCTATGCTGCTGCTATGGGCGGTGTGGATGTAATTGTATTTACCGGCGGAATCGGGGAAAATGACTCCGTAAGCCGTGCCGAAGCGATGACCGGACTGGAATATATGGGCGTGGAAATGAACTTTGAGAAAAACGACGGCCTCCGTGGTAAAGAAGAAGTTATTTCTACAGAAAACTCACGCGTTAAGGTGATGATCGTTCCTACAGATGAGGAAAAAATGATTGCACTGGATACTTTTAGGATTGTGGATGAGAAACTCGATATCCTGAGCTAATCCAATATTCATATAATTAAAAATCCCGTAATTGGTTCATTTCGGATACGGGATTTTTCTTAGAAAAAGGCCGCTTTCATCTTGAAAAGCAGCCTTTTTTATTTGGTTTGAAACAGCTAATGATTTGGACAAATCAATTACTGAAGTTCCCCATATCTGCGGTCAAAGCCTGCCTGTTAAGGAGTCGGTGCAAATAAGGACAAAATAATGTTTTTAAAAGTATTGCACACGTTAGATACTTACAATCAGTGATTTGAAGCCATTCCCTAAACTGGAAAGCTTCAATCAACTATAAAAACATATTGCCCAGTTTGACACCAAACATAATGGTAAACGGACGGCTCGGCCCATAAACAAATCCGGCATCGCGGTTAATTCCGTAATCAAAATCATCCTGATAACTGTTCAAAATATTCTGAACCCCACCATAAAGCTGGAGGTTCATTTCGCAGGACAACGGAATATCATAGGTCAGTTTGGCATTTACATCCATAAATGATTTGGTGTGCAGCAGCTCCTCTTCTGTGATTTCTGAACCATCTTCGCGCTCACCACCAGCCAAATGCGGCACATACATTGGCCCTGTATAAACTCCGGAAACAGAAAGCGCAAACTTTTTGGTTATTTTAAAATTGGTCGAGAAATATCCATAAACACTTGGTGTGCGCAACATATGTGTTGTTACATTCGTACTGTCTTCGCCCCATTCCTGAGGGCTCTTAAATTCCGACTGCTGAATCGTTGCACCGGCCTGTAAACTGATTTTTCCATTCGATGGGGCTACACGGGCTTCAAGATTTATCCCATAAACCTCCGCGCCATCTTCGGCGTTGACAATAGTTGATGTCAGGATTTTTGTTTCCTCATCAAAACTATATTCATGGCTAAAAGGCTTGTTCAGTTCGGTATAGAAACCTTCTGCCAGAATATAGAACTGCATTTTTCCATGATCTTGCGTATAATCCAGTCCGGCTGTAAAGCTGTTGGATTTTTCGGGTTCCAGATCATCGCCCAAAACATGAATAATCCTTCGGGCAGCAGAGGATTCGATATGCAAATCTTCATCGAATATCTGTGGAACACGAAAACCACGGGCAAATGACAAACGCGCCTGAAGATGTTCGTTCACGTTTATCAAAACACTGGCCCGCGGACTAAGATTACCATAGTCTTCTTCTACTTCTTCGCCATGTTTCAAATTGGAAACGCGCGCCAGGTCATAGCGCAGACCGGCCAGTAATTTCACATTGTCCGATTTCCATTCGTATTGCGCAAATGCCCCTATTGTGTTAACTCTTTGGTCTGTGATGAGCCTGTTATCCACATTTTTCATGCTATCGACATCAAAATACCCGAGTTTGCTATCTTCCAGATCGTCGTAGGAGTATTCTGCTCCGGCAGTAATGGTTCCCGGCGCATAGAGCACATCGGCAAAATGATGCGTAAGTTGCGCGCCTCCAACCATTGTCAAACCTTCTGTGTAACCATATGCCGAAGGATCCTGCTCCGCTCCGTAATAGCTGTCTCGTTTCACTTGCTGACCGCTTGTATAAACGGACAACTCCGTGGCCAGATCAGCGGAAAAAGTTTCAAAGCTCAATCCGCCCATGAGGTTATTTTGATCGATCATTTCACAAATTCCAGCTTCGGAAGGCCGGTAATCAAATTTATCACCGCCACGCCGGTAATCACTGATCGCATTCAAATCGAGATTAAAACGGCTTCGTGTTCCGGGTTTCCAGAAAGCACGCGCGCCCATGGTGCGGTTGCTCAGTTTGGTCATTTCAGAGAAACCATCCCCGTTTTCGTCCCAGGGCTGGCGTTCCCGTGCCACACCATAAACAAACAATCCGCTCGAATAGTCATTGCTGACCACTGACGCATTGGCATTCACTGAGATGTCGGCTTTTTTTGCATCGGTAAAGGCAAAATTGGAACCAATCTGCCAGCTATTGTTGATTGGATCTTTTGTGATAATGTTCACCGTACCGGCAATAGCGTTGGATCCATAAAGCGCCGATCCGCCACCCCGGATAACTTCCACGCGCTGGATCATACTGGGAGGTATAGCCTCCAGACCATAAACACCATTCAATGCCGAAAATATCGGTCGGCCATTGATGAGGAATTGCGAATAAGGGCCATCGAGCCCGTTCATCCGCAACTGGCTGAAACCGCAATTTTGGCAATTGTTTTCCATGCGCAGTCCGGGTGTAAAGTTGAGGCCATCGCCCAGGGTTTGCGCCTGCACTTCATCAAAGAGTTTGGGACCGATACTGTTGACAATCACCGGAGCATCTTTCCGGCTTTGCTCATAGCGCGATGCTGAAATTACCACACCTTCGGCATTGATCACATCAGGAGCCAGCTGGAAATTCACTTCAAGGGTTTTCCCTTTTTCGACGGCAACTTCTTTTTCCTGAGCTTTAAACCCAACCGCCCGGGCGCGTAGAATTATTTTCCCTTCCGGAAGGTTTATTAAATAATAGTGCCCGCTAGCATCTGCAGAGGTGCCTTTATCCGAATCCAAAACCATTATTGTAGCAAAAGGGATGTGATCTCCGTTAACATCCGTTACGTGCCCAAAAATATTTGCATCTGTAGGCACTTTAAATTCATTTTCGAAATAGGCTTCCTGAGCCCATATCGCATTCAGGCATATAAATACAATGCCAAATACCAGGAAAATATGCTTCATAATATTCTATTAATTTTTCTGAAAAAATCTCTTTTACCGGATCAAATGAGCCGGATTTAAACATGAATAAAAAGGGATTCAAAAAAAATCAATAGTTGGATGGAGGCCCTCTAAGACTGTAAACAAGCAGCTGATGCGCAGAAACCAAAGATTTCCGTAACGGAAACAACAGTCGTTCCCTGCCCGCTTTCAGAAAACCGAAAAACAGGATAAGGGCAGCAAGCACTACACTAATTTCGCCGAGGAAGGCGTAGAAGAGATATTCATTATCGCTGTGCTGGTGCTTCTCAAACGGGATTGTTCCAATGGGCGTATCGCTGTGACTGGAAGTATAAGGGTGCGCGTGACAAACAATCTGTCCGTTGGGCATGCGGTGGTAGTGCCAGTTCAGACTGGCGTTTAGGAACAGCCAGAGAACAGGTGGCAGAAGCAGTAGCCCAAGTATATTTTTTAGCAGTTGTCGCACTTCTTCGTAATTTCCGCCGCAAAATTAGCAAAACCTCTGAAGCCACAATTCTAAATACTGTACATTTTTGTACAAAATTTTTCTGTTTAACGAAAAGCAAATCCCATAACACACTAAATGCTAAACGCGTAATCAAATTATCACTAAAATTCATGATCGGAAATCACTCAAAAACTGAAAATTTCATGAATATATCGTACATAAAGGCATCACAATACAATGCTTTATCTATATTTGCAGGCTCAAAATAATAAACAATGCCCACAAAACTTTCGGTTGTTATACCTGCTTACAACGAAGAAAAAACAATTCACCTGATACTGGATAAAATCTTAAAAGTTGAACTGTTAAATGATATCAAAAAAAGTATCATTATTGTTGATGATTGTTCAACAGACAATACTGTGGAAACTGTAAATCAATATATTAACACGCATACTGAAGCAGATATCAAGCTCTACTCCCAGCCGCAAAACATGGGAAAAGGAGCTGCATTGCACAGAGGAATATCGGAATCAGATGGCGACCTTATTGTGATTCAGGATGCAGACCTGGAATATGACCCGGAAGAATATAATGCCCTGCTCAAACCTTTTGTTCAAGGTGTTGCAGATGTAGTTTATGGCTCGCGCTTTATGGGCGGGGCGCCACACCGAATCCTGTTTTTCTGGCATTCCATTGGAAACGCATTTCTCACTTTCCTCTCCAATATGTTCAGCAACCTGAACCTCACGGATATGGAAACCTGTTATAAAATGTTCCGTTCCGATATCATTAAATCAATTCAGCTTAAAGAAAAACGTTTTGGTTTTGAACCGGAAGTAACGGCAAAAATTGCACGCATTCCTAAAATCAGGATTTATGAAGTGGGCATTTCATATTATGGCCGCACTTATGCAGAAGGGAAAAAGATCAATTGGAAAGATGGATTGCGGGCTATTTATTGTATTTTGAAGTATAATTTGTTCAGCAAATAACTATTCCGGTGTTTTGATCTCCAGCTTTGTATTCCGTATTGTGATTTTTTGATCAAGGTCTTTGAAAAATATACGGATCTCATATTTGTTTTTTACTTGATCCAATTTGATTTTGTAATCCCAGAACCCGGATTGAGTGTACCCAAAATCACTATTTGCATAATGGATCAGGGGTTTTAGTGAATAATAGATATTTTTACCCTCATTATTTTTGATCTCCATTAAAATCCGGACATCATTATCCTCGATAAAATCATTTTCAAATGATAGTCGCAAGATGTGCTCAAGGCTTTGGTCTTTCGGTATCCAATCTCCGACAAAAATTTCACGGTATTTCCCTGCTTCTGCTGTTTTATCTCCAATGATGTAGGCTGTATCTGGAGCGTAATCATCCAGATGATATGTTTTTTTCCACAGCAGCCCCCTATATTTGCTATTGGTTTTCAAAAACACTTTCCAGTATTTCTGAGCGTCCATTGTGTTTTTCGTAAGTATATAATTTTGATACTGATATAATTGGATTAACAGGATTGGAATAGTTGCAAGACCATAGATAAGAGCAATTGTTCTTGGCACTTTTTGAGCTTTATCGAGCAAAAATGCTATTGGAAAGAATAAAACCGGATAAAAATCAATAAAGGCTCGGTGACCAAAGCTTCCACCATATGACCACGCCCACCAACTTGAAAGGAAGTAAACTAAAAATAAGGTAAACCCCAGCCAACTATAAGTAAGAAAGTATTCTTTTTTTCGAAGCATTAGGTATAATCCGGGAATGACCATCAACAAAACCGGAGTATAAATAAATAAGCCTTTTTTATAGCTAAACAGAATGTTGGTAAACTGTGGATCCAAAAAATTAAAACCCTCTGTTTGATAAGAATATAGCCACCAATAGCCGGTTTGTGCATAATATGCCAGAGATTGAACAAATATAAAGCCCAGTACAATAAATATGCAGGTAAACAATAGACCTGGTTTTTTGAAACTATTTGCAACAACCCTGATTAATTGCTTCCAGTCCCCGGCGATGAAAGGCAAAAACAGAATAATTATTGCATTGGCTTGTCTTACTAAAATCACCAATCCGAAAAACATTGCAGCCAGGATTATATCCTTGCTTTTTTCTTCCATAAAAAACCGTCGGGAGAACAATAAAAAACCACTGATCATTGTAAGCGAATAAATATGGCTATATGTTGGAAGGTTATAAATATAATGAACTACTGAGGTTGAGAAAACCAGAAAAAGTTGAGTCCAACGAATCCCATGCTTGCTAATTCCAAACAGCTTTAATAAATGTTTAAAAAGCAGCAATGCCAAAAACAAATACACAAATGCAGACAAAAGCATAAAATCAGAAAATACAGTTTCACTTCCGCTAACTGCTGCATCTTGTCCGTTTATTTTCGCAAAGATGCAGGCCATACCAAAAAAAGGTGCACATAGGATTGCTGTACCAACAGGATATTTGTTTAACATCCTGTTATTCAAATATTTAAAAACTCCTTTATCTTTAGACTTGATCCTGTCATAGACTTTTGAACCATCAGCAGGAATATCTTTTCTGAAAAAATCTTGATAAATAAAAATAGATGGCAGGTAATCATAATACCCAAAGCCATCAGCCATGATTCTTTTGGAAGGTTGTTTTAGAAAAGACCCGCAAACAAAAAAAAGAATTAAAACCAACAATAATTCCAAGCCAAATTTCTTTATAAACGACACTGGTTTTTTAAGTTTTAATATAATTTCTATTCTATTCATTGGAAATTAACGAACAATTTTAGAAAAAATTTTTGTACATCAAAACTACAGAAAAATAAAAAGCCACTCAAAACAAGTGGCTTTTTATTTGATCTCTCAAGATATTATTTAATACCCAATTTCTTCTTAATTTCTTTAGGAATTGCATTTTTGTTCACCATAATACAGGTGGTCTGCAGCTCAACAAAAGGAACAGAAACATAGAAATAACCATCGTATTTATTACTGTCATCTGCCCAGCTGTTTTTAACATAATAGTATTTTGAACCATTCTGGTCTTTGGCAATACCCACAAGCTGCATTCCGTGATCGTCCTGTGTTTGGTAATTATCGAACATTTCCTGGCGCATTTCCTGGGTAATTTTTTTCTCCTGGCGTGGTTTGTCAAAAGCATACAGCATTTTGCTGCGCTCTCCGGCATCCATTTTTTCCCATTTCAGGCGTTCCGAATTGTCCATCTCCTCAATATCGGTTTCCGGGATAACGGCAACACCATTACGGAAAGAAAAACCTTTATGGCTCACATCCGACGCCCATGCAACGCTATAACCTTCTTCGAGTGAATTATCGATTATCTCGATCATTTCATTGAGGGGCACATTATAAACTTCTCCCCAGGCCCAGTTGTCGGGTACTTCGAGGATGAATTTTTCATAGAACGGCTGGTGCGTGAAGGATGAAATTTCAACGTAATCGTTGATGTCCAGACCCAGCTCTTCAGCGAAACTTTCGGGCGTATATTCCACGCCTTCGTAGGTGAAAGTTTCGGGATAATCGCCCAGATATGCATCAAGGATTCCGTTCAAACCTTCGTACCATGCCGGGCTCAGCTCACGGTTTTTATTTTTCAGGACTGCTTCCATATAGCCATCAAGAACCGCATCAAACTCTCCATGAGCATGATTGTCCATGCCATAGCTTAATCCCTTATAAGCTTCTTCGGGAACAATACCGTATTTTGCCCAGCAATTGGTAACATCATGGCAGGCGCCACCGCCACCAAAATTCAGGGCTCCGTGCATGCGCACATATTTTTCGGCTTTATCAGCATAGGAATTGCGTACGGTAAACATTTCGGAAAGGTCGTATTCGCCTTTTCCGGTGCGCATCAGTTCTGATTCCAGAAATCCGATGGTAGAAAAGCTCCAGCAGGTACCGGAACGGTTTTGGTCTTTTACGCTTGTATGGGGAATTTCTTTCACCATCTCAAAAACGTAGCCTTCTTCCTTTTCTTCTTCCTGTGCAATAACAGGTTGTGGCATAAGGAAATACGCGAGCAGCATAATCGCGAATCCTGATAAAAACTTCTTTGTCATAATAATTTTATTTAACGCCTTTTAGGACGGAGTTAGTTATATGTGGGCAAATTTAACCAGCTTGTTCTAATATTCAAAGTGCACAACACAATTTAGTTTTTGTCCATAATGCCCGATCCCAGCCTTCAGGAAAACAATACCTATGGCAACACTTGGCTTTATCAAAACCGACGAGCTGGATTTTATAAATTTTTAACCTCAGCTTTATGCATATCCTCGTATAAACATTAACTTTACCGGATATTTAACCACAAGCAGACGAAATCAATAAAAACGGGATTATGAAAACACTATTTATTCTCCGTCATGCAAAAAGCAGTTGGGATTATCCAAACATAGAAGATTATGAGCGCCCATTGCTCGAAGAAGGAATACGCAAAACAAAAAAAATTGCCCGGTTTCTGGAGCAGGAAAAATGCCTGCCCGAGCTGATCAAAAGCAGCCATGCTGTGCGGGCACGCGAAACAGCAAAAATTATTGGCAAAACAGCCGGAGACAGTATTCGTGTAGAATCCGTGCATAACCTTTATGAGGCCAATATCAACAAAATTTATGAAGTTATTTTTGAAACCGAAGACACAATTGACAAGTTGATGATTGTTGGCCACAACCCGACTTTCACCTATTTTGCCAATGAGTTCAACGGCAACACCATCGACTGGCTGCCCACTTCCGGAATAGTTTGCATTGATTTTGATACGGACAAATGGGAAGGTATCCCGACGGCAAAGGCAAGCACACGTTTTTATATCATTCCGAAGATGCTGAAAGAAACGGGCAAAATCAAGAAAAAATTCTCCGCAAATGATGAATGAAACACTCCTCAACAGGGAACTGAGCTGGCTGCAATTTAACGAACGCGTGCTACAGGAAGCACAAGATGAACGGAACCCTCTGATTGAACGGCTGAAATTCATGGGGATTTTTTCAAGTAACCGTGATGAATTTTTCCGTGTGCGCGTGGCGACTATGAAACGACTGGCACGGATTGAAGAAAAGGAAGGTATTGACACCGGCTTTCAACCGGGAAAAACCCTGGCGCAAATCCGTGAAATCGTCAGTCATCAAGAGGAAGACTTTACTCGTATTTACCAGGAAATCAGAACACAGCTGGAGAATGAACAGGTTTTCATTGTGAATGAAGAAGAGCTGGATTCTAAGCAAGGCACTTACCTGCGCAGGTTTTTCCGCGAAAATATCCGCCCGCATCTATTTCCCATTATGCTGGCACGCAACAAAAACCTGCTCAATGTGCTGAAAGACGCCGACCTCAACCTTTTGGTAACACTCAACGACTCCGCAGATCCCGACAATTCAGATACTGCCGTGCTCCGTGTACCTACTGATAAGTTCAGCCGTTTTATAATCCTTCCCTCCGAAGAAAACAAAACGGTGATCATTATGCTGGATGATGTGCTCCGCTATTGCCTCGACGATATTTTTGCTGTTTTAGGATATGACCACTTCAAAGCTTATACCATTAAATTTACGCGCGATGCCGAGCTGGACATTGACCATGATGTTTCCAAGAGCTTTCTGGAAAATATGCGCGACAGTGTGATCAAACGCAAAAAAGGCATGCCTGTACGTTTTGTTTATGACCGGGAAATCCCCGATAAGGCCCTGAAAAGAATTATGAAACGCCTCAATATCACCGAAAAAGACAGTTTGAGAGGTGGAGGACGATATCATAATTTTAAAGATTTTATGGATTTTCCGAAGATCAACAAACCACAGCTTTATTTCAGCAAAACCCCGCCCCTGCCCCACCCGGCCCTTATGAACAACATCAGTATGTTCCGGAGTTTGAAAAAAGGCGATATCATGCTCAATTATCCCTACCAAAGCATGACCCATCTGATTGACCTGCTGCGCGAAGCTTCCATTGATCCCAATGTACGCTCGGTTAAGATGACCTTTTACCGCGCTGCCCACGACAGCAACGTGATCAATGCCCTGATCAATGCAGCTCGGAACGGCAAAAAAGTCACGGTTTTCCTCGAAATACAGGCACGCTTCGATGAAGAAGCCAATATTTACTGGGTCAGCAGGTTACAAGAGGAAGGAGTACGCATTATTGAAACCATACCCGGATTCAAGGTTCATGCCAAATTGTTGGTTATCCGGCGCAAAGAGGATGGGGCAAACGTATATTACGCCAATATCAGCACCGGTAATTTCAACGAATCCACAGCCAGGGTTTATGCGGATACGAGCCTTTTTACTGCCAACCAAAATATAGCACAGGATGTGGATAAACTGTTCGATTTATTTGTATCGCGCTATACCATCCCTGAATTTAAAGAGCTGTTTGTTGCTCCATTTAATATACGGGATCATTTCATAAAACTCATCGACAATGAAATTGAAGCGGCAAAAAAAGGCAAAGAAGCATTTATCTTCATCAAGCTCAACAATCTGGTTGATCGAACCATAGCCGAAAAGCTTTATGAAGCCAGCCAGCATAATGTGCGCATTAAATTAATTATCAGAGGAATATGCGTTTTAAAGCCCGGTATTCCCGGATTAAGCGAAAATATTGAGGCCATTGCCATCGTCGATAAATTTTTAGAACACTCAAGAATTTTTATCTTTGCCAATGAGGGAAAACCTTTGTACTTCATTTCATCAGCCGACTGGATGCCCAGGAACTTTGATCACCGTATTGAAGTTACTTGTCCGGTTTACGATGAATCCTTGCAGGAAGAGCTGAAATTTATGCTCGATACCCAATGGAAGGACAATGTGAAAGCCCGGATTTTAGATAATAAGCAAAGCAATAATTATAAAGAAGCAGTTGAAGGCGAACGGCCTTTCCGGTCGCAATTTGCGTTATATGAATATTATAAAAACAAGTTAGACAGCTAATTTCATGCTATTTGCAGCTATTGATATCGGTTCAAATGCAGGCAGGCTGATGTTTGCCAATGCCTACGAAAAAGAAGGCACAGCACATGTTGAGAAAGCTACCCTCATCCGGATACCGCTCCGTTTGGGCAGTGATGTTTTTAAAAAAGGGAAAATTTCGGCCAAGCGTACCGAAACTCTTTTAAAAACCATGCTGGCATTCAAGCTATTGATCGATGTTTATAATCCTGTAGCATTCAAGGCTGTAGCAACTGCTGCTTTGCGCGAAGCCCGCAATGGGAAATCGATTGTTTCACGGATTGAGGAAGAAACCGGCATCAAAATGAAAATTATTGATGGACGGGAAGAAGCCAACATCATCCGAAAAAACATTGGTTTTATTTTGCCACCCGAAAACCGATATTCCCTTTTTGTTGATGTAGGTGGCGGCAGTACCGAACTTTCCCTGACGGATGGCGACAAACTGATTGACCTGCGTTCGTTTAAAATCGGCACCATCCGCATTCTGAACGAACAGGTTCCGGAAGGCGAATGGGACGCACTAAGCGGCTGGCTTGACGAACATTGCGAAGAAGTGATGCAGGCCAATATAATCGGCTCCGGAGGCAACATCAACAAAATCAATAAAATATACGGCAATCCACAATCCATAACCCTGTTCCAGTTTCAACTGACCCGCGCTTATGAACATCTGCGCTCCTTCAGCGTCGAAGACCGTGTGGATAAACTGGGGCTCCGACCCGACCGCGCCGATGTGATCGTTCCCGCTGCACAGATTTTCCTGTTTATCATGCACCACTGTCAGGCCGAAAGTATTGTGGTGCCGAAAATCGGGCTGGTTGACGGCCTGGTTCATGAGCTTTTCAGAAAGGAAAAATCGAAAACTGAATAAATGGACAAATCCTTCGCCGCAAAAAGGTATTTCTTAACTTTGCAGAACAAATAATGCATATGATCGTTGACCTTTTCATTCCCTGTTTTATTGATCAGCTGTACCCCAATACAGCGATGAATATGGTTAAAATCCTTGAAAAACTGGATATTTCCGTCCATTACAATACCGAACAAACCTGCTGCGGGCAAATGGCTTTCAACAGTGGCGATTGGGAGGAAGCAAAAAAAATCGGCACGAAATTCATCAAAGATTTTCCGAACAACCGTCCTGTTGTGGGGCCAAGCGCTTCCTGTGTGGGATATGTGCGCAACTATTACCACCGCCTGTTCCACAATACCGCATTGCACAATGAGTACAAACAGCTTCAAAAAAATATTTTTGAGTTTACGGATTTCCTTGTAAACGTGATGCATGTAACGGATCTTGGAGCGAAATTCGAACACAGCGTAACATATCATGATTCCTGTGCGGCATTGCGGGAATACGGTATCAAAAACGAGCCCCGCCTGCTTCTTGAAAAAGTAAAAGGACTTGAATTGCGCGAGATGAAAGACACGGATACTTGCTGCGGTTTTGGCGGAACTTTTGCCGCAAAGCACGAAGCAATCAGCTCGGCCATGGCCGAACAAAAGGTAGAAAACGCACTGGAAACCGGTGCCGAGTATATTGTATCCACTGATTTATCCTGCCTGATGCACCAGGAAGGCTATATCAAAAAACAACGTTTGCCCATCAAAACCATGCACATCATTGATGTTTTGGCACAGGGTTGGGAGTAAAAGCGCATATTTTTAACCAAATAAAAACAAAGAAAAATGAAATCTCTGTTCAAATCCCTTTTAATTGTTTTTAGTCTGGCCATTTTATTGCCCGCTTGTAAGGATGATGAAAATGACGACAATAATCCGGATTCCAATCCTGATACTCAGCTGGCCGAAGCCAAAAGCGTTTCATTGGCTGATACGTATAATGACGATATGCAATTAGTTGCTGCGGAAGCTTTTGCGCACATCAGTATCATTAATAAATCAGCAGCAGATGATTTTCCGAGCCTGAGCCCATGCGCTTCCATTGACTTCAGTGGTTTTGAGTTTCCTATGACCATCAGCATTGATTTTGGCGAGACAAATTGTCTTTGTCTGGACGGCAAATATCGCAGAGGAGCTATTAATATGGTGCTGTCAGGCCCCTATACAATGGCAGGAAGTTCTGTTTCGATTGCATCATCTGATTATGCTGTTAATGACAACCTGATCAATGGAGAAATTCTTTTAACAAACCTTGGCGTAAATGATAATGGAAATTTGCATTTTAGTGCGGTTTCGGAATTGAATATCACTTTTAGTGAAGCCAATGGTTCTGTGGAATTATTTTGGGAAGGCGAACGTTACCGGGAATGGATCGAGGGCGCAGATACTCCTTTGGATATCCGTGATGATGCATACCTGATTACAGGAAGCAGTGTGAGCACCATTGGAGATGTATCAGTTGCCCGCCTGATTACAAGTCCCTTACGGAAAAATATCGGTTGTTTTTACTATGTAAGCGGAAAAGTCTCTGTTCAAAATCCGGTAATGCCTTATGAAGTAAATTACGGTAATGGCGAATGTGATAAAATTATTACAGTAACTGTACTGGGCGTAGAATACACCGTCACTCTGCCTTAACAACTGCTTTTGAGCGCCATTTCCCTGTAAGGTAATAAATATAACTGAGCCCCAGACCCACGCCCCAGGCAGCGGGAATGGCCCACCAAACTCCGTCAATGCCAATTTTTCCGGCAAAATAATACGACATCGGAACGCGTACAATCCATAATGCCGTAAGCGTAATAAACATGGGGATCAAGGTATCCCCCGCTCCGCGCATTACTCCGTTTACAACAAACATGCTGGAAAAAATGATATAAAACCAGCTGACTATCAACAGATAACGTTGACCCAGCTCGATAACTTCGGCATTATTGGTAAACACACCGATCAGTTCCCTCCTGAAAAAGAAGGAAATCAGGCTGACGGCTAGCGAAACTACAGCAGTCATGATAAAAGTAGCCGTAAGTCCGGAACGAACACGGTGGAATTTATTGGCGCCGATATTTTGTCCCACAAAAGCAGCCAAAGCAGCAGCAAAGTTCATGGCCGGCATTGCGGCAAAACCATCGATACGCATGGCGATGGTGTAAGCAGCAACCGTTTCCGTTCCAAAAGTATTGACGATACCGAAAAGCGCCATCATCCCCAAGGCAACAAAAGTTTGCTGAAAGCCTGTTGGGACGCCAATTTTTAATGCTTTTTTGAAAATCGGGCGGTCAAAAATATACTTACGCCAGTTGATGCGCAGGATTTCGTGCTTGCGGTTCAGGTAGAAGGCCAGTGTAAAAAAGGCTCCGGCCTGCGAAATAACTGTAGCTGCAGCCACTCCTTCCACGCCAAAATCAAACACAAGGACAAACAAAAGATCGAAAGCAATATTGGCCAGGGTGGAAATCACCAGAAAATACAAAGGCGTTTTTGAATCGCCCAAACCACGCAATATTGCGGAAGTTCCGGCAAAACCAAAAAAAGTGATGGTTCCGGCAAAATATACCTGCAGGTAAGTAACTGCCAATGGCAATACTTCTTCGGGCAAGCGCGTAAGTTCCAATATCGGTTTAGCAAAAAATATCCCGATCAGGGTAACAAGTGTCGAAGCGATCAAAAGGAATATATATAAGGTATCAATCGAGCGCTTTACGTTCTCCATTTGTTTTGCTCCGAAATACTGGCTGATCACAATGGTAAAACCCGAACCGATTCCGATAACAAAAGAAATCAGGGTAAAAATCATTGGAAAGGACGCACCGACTGCTGCCAATGCTTCCGTGCCCAGATATTTCCCTACGATGATGCTGTCCACAATACTGTACAATTGCTGGAAAACATTGCCCAAGAGCATGGGCATAGCAAAATTTAAGATAAGGCGGCCAACATTACCTGAGGTCAGATCCTTCATACAACTTATTCGATGAGTAATTTAAGTGATTGGAGCCGGTAATCAATTCCGTCGGCAAAAGTACCCAGAATATCATTGCCAATGATAATATCCGGACCATCTTTCCCTTCTTTTATAAATCGTTGGCGCACATGCCCGAAATCTAATCCGAGAAATTTATGTCTGCCCAGATCAAGATTTCCCCATTGCAGGCCGTTTATTTGTTCGGATGAAGTGGGCTGAGCATGCTCGCCCATTCCTGCGACCGGAACATCCACAGCTTCCCATTTTTTGTCTATTCCCTCAAAAATCCCTTCCATAGTTTCTTTATCCAGCAAGCTATGCGAAGCACCGGTATCGACAATAAGGTTCAGGTCTGTTCCGTTCCAATTCATCTCAAGCAAATAATGCAGCATATTGCCGGGATAGCGGATAATATCCAGATCAAATTGATTTCCTTCCAGCTCAAGGATGCGGTCATCAAATTGGATCACGGCATTCAGGGCATTCAGGATATCACCGCCAAGAAAACCATGAACCATGATATCCGTAAAAGGTGCAATCATCGCGTTTAAACCATCAAGCGGTTTCACAAACAAATAATACTCGGCATATTTCATGCCGTTCAGGCTGATTTCCTCAAGCCGGGCCATTTGCAAATCAGGGCTTTCGCCAATTCCCGAGGCAGTAAGTTGCTCATCATCTTTTGCTTCATCGGCCGAAGCCACACGATGCACAAAACTCCGGTTTGCACCACTATCGAGCATCAGGCGGTATTTTTTATCCCCTGCCAATGCCTCGGCAAACAGAAGGCAGCCGCCCATTTCCATTTCGATCAGCTCCAGTTTATAATGATCTGTATTTTGCATGGGACAAAGGTAATGTATTCCAAAACCAAACAACGGCTCTCCTGAAAGATGACCATTTGGAAAGGATTTCATGTTCCGTTTTTGAATTTTTCTTAGTAATATTGCATTCAAATCACTCCAAAAAATTTTATCATGAAACAATTTTTCAAATTTTTCTTTGCCTCCGTTCTGGGGACAATTGTGACTCTTTTCCTGGTTTTTATCTTCATTTTTGCCATGATCTCGGCCATGGTAAGCATGTCGGAAAAAGAAACCATAGTGGAAAACAACAGTATTCTGGTTTTGAAGCTCGACAACCCTGTGGTTGACCGCGAACCGAATATGCCCTTCGACCTGTCGGAGATTTATCCGGGCATGAACGAAAAAGCCATGGGCCTCGACCGGATAACACAGAATCTGGAAAAAGCTGCCGTTGACCCGAAAATCATTGGTGTTTACCTCAATGTTGAAGGACTGAGCGGCGGAATAGCCAATATTCAGGAAATCCGTGAAGCCATTGTGAAATTCAAGGAATCAGGTAAATTTATTTACACCTACGCCAACGATATGGGACAGGGCGCCTATTATCTGGCAACCGCAACGGACAAAATCTGCGTGAACCCTGAAGGAAGTTTTACTTTCAAAGGTTTGGGTGCGCAGATCATGTTCTACAAAGGGCTGCTCGATAAACTCGATATTGAGATGCAGGTGATCCGCGTTGGAAAATACAAAAGCGCTGTAGAACCTTTCGTGCTCAACAAAATGAGCGAAGCCAACCGCGAACAAATGGAAAAACTGCTTACCAGCATTTGGGATGCAATGCTTGCCGATATTTCAAACGCACGTAACATCAGCATTGATGAGCTGAACAAAATCGCTGATGAACTCACTGCAACCTCCGGCAAAGAAGCCAAAGAACTGAATATGATTGATGAGCTGATTTACAAAGATGAATTTTTGGCCTTGCTCATGGAAGAGGGCAAAGTGGACAATCCGGATGATTTAAAAACGGTTTCACTTGATGATTACCATAAGGCACCATGGCCGGTTGAGCGTACATTGGATTTCAAAAACCGCATTGCTGTAATTTATGCTTCCGGCGAAATTGTAATGGGCAAAGGCGGCGACCAGGTTATTGGTTCGGAAGGCATCAGCAAAGCCATACGCAAAGCACGTTTAGACGACAAAGTGAAAGCAATTGTACTGCGTGTAAACTCTCCCGGCGGCAGTGCTTTGGCCAGTGAAATCATCCTGCGCGAAGCAGAACTGGCGAAAAAAGCCAAGCCATTTATTGTTTCCATGGGCGATTATGCCGCTTCGG
The DNA here is from genome assembly GCA_963662905.2 of Bacteroidales bacterium. Classification (GTDB taxonomy): domain Bacteria; phylum Bacteroidota; class Bacteroidia; order Bacteroidales; family WRLA01. The sequence goes on from CAXXFD010000002.1 coordinate 1,083,770, forward strand.
GCGGATATTATATCAGCTGTAAGGCCGACCACATCTTTGCCGACAAAACCACACTTACCGGTTCCATCGGTGTATTTGGCCTGATTCCCAATGCGCAAAAAGCCATGAATGAAATACTGGGTGTAAATATTGACGAGGTCAGCACCAACAAAAACTCTGACTACTTCGGCATCATGAAGCCACTTTCGCCTTACCAGCGCGAGGTGATGCAAAGAGGTGTCAACGACATTTACCAAACCTTTATCCATCACGTTGCAGAAGGCCGCGGCATGACGCCCGAATATGTTGACAGTATTGGTCAGGGTCGTGTTTGGTCTGGTGCGGATGCTTTAGGATTGGGCCTTGTGGATGCTTACGGAAATCTGGAAGATGCCCTGGCCTATGCCGCAGAAAAAATTGGCGTAGAAAACTATAAGCTTGATGTACTTCCCGAGCGCAAAGATCCTTTTGAGCAAATCCTTTCCGACCTCACCGGAAATGCGAAAATCGAAGCAGAACAACTGCTCGGCCCTTATGGCAAATACGCCAAAGGCATCAAACATCTTGCTGATGGGGAACGTGTTAAGGCGCGGGTGCCGTTTGATATGATTATCGAATAGATTACATAGAGTTCGTCTATAAAGTCCAACTTCTGCGTTGTTGCTCAAAATCCAAATCCTCAAATACTTGAGTATTATCCGGTTTGGATTTTTCACACGCCTTGAATTTGGACTTTATAGAGCAAACTCCCGACTTTATAGACAAACACTACATAAAGGCTTATTCCAAGCATTATCCTCTCACTTAAACCAGGGAATCCCGATAAAAACGGATTCCCTGGTTTTTTTGCACGGTTATATAGGGTCTCAATATCAGGAAAAGACAATTCCTGAAAAAATTCATCACTAAATGTGATTTTTTCACTATCTTTGAGGAATAAAATTTCATAACTATGCTAATTCGATTTACAATTGAGAATTTTTTGTCTTTTAGAGAAAAACAGAGCTTTTCACTTATAGCAGGCAAAGGAACATTAAAATCCAAACATAAAACCGAGAAGATTAAAGGAGTTTCCGTGCTTAAAACAAGCATATTATATGGCGCAAATGCCTCCGGTAAATCTAATTTAATCAGAGCAATAGATTTTGGTCGTGAAACCATTCTCAAAGGGACAAAACCTGAGCAGCCCATTAATTTTAAGAACTTTAAACTTGATGAAGATTTCTTAAAAATGAATTCATATATCGAATATGAAATCCAATATAAAGAGAAAAATTACGCCTATGGTTTCATTTTTAATTCGAAAGAAATAGTTGATGAATGGCTGTATGAATTAAGCACGACAACCGAACATAAAATATTTGAAAGGAGCAACACAACAACATTTGACTTAGAAACTCTTTTCAAGAAAAATAAAAAGAGCGACGAAAAACAGTTTATTGAATTTACCGCCAGGAGCACTCCACGCAATCAATTATTTTTAACACAGGCAAGAAATACAAATATCAAGGACAATGTTTCAAATTTTGAAGATGTATTTAATGTCATCGATTGGTTCCAGAATGCCTTAACCGTCATCTATCCAAGTTCGAGAAGCGTTTCGAAAAAGTTCGACCTCATTGAAGACATTAACCTTCAACAGCTTTTCACTGAAATGCTGGCCTATTTTGACACAGGAATTGATGGAATTGAGTTTGAGCATATTGAGTTTGAAAAAGCACAAATCCCAAAAGAAATCAAAGAAGATATTAAAAACGACTTACTAAGTGAAAAGTCAAAAAAAAATACGGCTTTTCTCTCTGACCCTCAAGACGATATGTATTATGCAATTTCTAAAACTTCCGAAAACGAAATTATAGCCAGATTGCTTAAAACCAAACATAAGGTAACAGGCGGAACATATGAACTTTTCGATTTAAAAAATGAATCTGACGGAACCCGGCGACTAATGGATTTGATCCCTTTAATCATTGACTTTTTCAAAGGGGGTAATGTATTTGTTATTGATGAAATTGAAAGAAGCCTCCATCCCAATTTAGTTAAAGATCTGTTTGAATTTATTTTAAACAAATGCAAAAATGTTGATAGTCAAATTATTGTAGCCAGTCACGAAGCCACACTTTTAACTCAAAAATTATTACGAAAAGATGAAATTTGGTTTGCTGTAAAAAACAATGAAGGCGCCACGCAATTGCATTCATTAGAGGATTACAACATTCGCTTCGATAAAGAGATAATGAAGGATTATTTGCTTGGGAGATACAGAGGCGTTCCGAAAATCGGAAATCGAAATAGTTTAACTATTCTTCCATCCAACATTTATAAGTAATGCCCAGATTGCCCATACCGCTAATAAGAGAAGGTGGTTTCAAAGAAGCTGAAAAATTATTCATTCTGTCTTACGAAGGAAAAGTAAGCGAAAAGAAATACTTTGAAGATTTAAGAGTATCGGAACTCTTTAATGACAGCGGGCTTATTGAAATCATATCGCTAAAAAGACCCACCGGAAGAGGTTCAGACCCCATCAGTGTTAAAAAATTACTTCAAAAAGCAAAAAGAGAGTTTCGTTTTAAGGAAACTGATGAATTTTGGCTGATCATAGACAGGGATAATTGGGAATCGATCCATAATTACAATTTTGATAGCCTGATTGCAGATTGCAAAGCTGAGAATAATTTCCACCTGGCGATGAGCAATCCTTGTTTCGAAATATGGTTAATCCTTCATCTTAAAGATGTTGCTGAATTTTCTGATGATGAAATAGAAAAAATACTGGCAAATAAAAAAATCAGCACGTCAAAAAATCATATAGACAAAGTGCTGGGAGATATACAAGGAAGAGGATACAACAAACGGCCAAATCCAAGGGTATTCCTGCCAAAAACTCAAATTGCCATAGGGCGGGCTAAAGAACTAGACATCCCTGGAGAAGATTACCCAAAAAAGATAGGGACACATGTATATAAGTTGGTGGAGAAAATAATTAAACAATAAAAAATTATACGCCTGTTTTGCTGAGAGACAGACAGATACTAAACCGCATTTATTGCCAATGCCATTCAGGCTGTATAAGTTCTAATGCACACACCTGATTAAGAACAAATGGATAATCAAATATTTCATACCAACATTTAACCTGAATAATTCACAAAATATTCTATTACGAGCCCAAACCGCTGCAATAGAAAGGAATGCTATCTTTTTGGTGCTCAAAATAGCTATGGCTATTCCTGTGCGCCAAAATCTGCGCTTCCTTTCTCTTATTGCGGTTTGAACTCTCATGACGAAATTTCATGAATTAATCAGGTTAATATCTTTGTTAGAAAGAAAGTAAGCATGAAAAAATATAGTCCAATATTCCCGCTTGGTTCTTTTGATGATTTCTTCAAAAGTCAAATACGGGCTGGCCGATATTCCTCAACAAGTGAACTTGGCTGGGCCACCGAACACTTATTTGAACATGAGCAAAGCAATAAGGATAAACTAATCAACGAACTGAAAAAAGGTGAGGAATCTGGCTTTGTTCAGGACATTGACAGAAAAATTTTCCTGCACAAACTTCATGAAAAATATACCAACAATAGAGACGCAACCCACTAAGGATCAAAACAAAATCCGGCTCCGTCGCATAGTAACACCAAAAGCACTGTTTCCCATGGATATTTTTGAACAAAAAAAAGCATTGCGCAAGCAAATCAAAGTCATTTTTAAAACATTTCCCGCTGATGAACACAAACGAAAATCCAGGGAAGTGCTCAGGCAATTAAGCCAATGCCCTGAATTTCAAAACAGCCGGAACATCATGATGTTTTGGTCGATGAAGGACGAAGTGTTTACCCATGATTTTGTGGTGGAATGGAGTTCAGAAAAACAAATTTTCCTTCCTGCAATTATTGGTGATGAGATCGAAATCCGGCGTTTCGATGGCTTGAAGCAAATGGAAAGCGGCCATAAATACGGCATTCCGGAACCCATTGCAGGATTAAAAGCAAATACTGAAGATATTGATCTGATTGTCGTCCCCGGACAGGCATTTGATAAGCATAACAACCGCATGGGCCGCGGCAAGGCATTCTATGACAAACTGCTCAAAAACAGCAAAGCCACAAAAACCGGCATTTGTTTTGATTTTCAGTTTTTTGATCAAATACCTGTGGATGAACGCGATATTCCGATGGACATGGTAATTGTGGGTTAAAACAAGGTAGGGGCGCGATGCATCGCGCCCCTGGCTTGTGTTTTTCAACAAATCATTTAAAACCCCTTCAAAACAGATTTCAGTTTTTCTACTTTTTGTTGCGGGTTCAAATCGTGCTTTCCTTCATAAATGGCCGATTCCCAATCGCCATAGGTGGTATTGGGCAATACAATAAACCGATGACCAAATTCATCTTTCATCTGGTCGGTTAAATCCTTTCGGTCAGCCAAATTCCGGTTTACGAACACTTGATCAAAATCGGCCAGATTATCTCCGGCAAGGATCAGGATTTCATAGTTTTCCATCACTTTATCACGGCGTGCCTGCTTGTCAGAAGTTGTGGTTCTTAACATCAAATGAGCTGTATCAGCAAAGGGAAAATCCTGCTTCCGCAGATTATCCAGTGTTTGCTCCAGGTATTTCTGCTTACGGTTTGTGATATAGAAAACCTCCACTCCTTTTTCTTTGGCATAATTCGTAAAAGCAAGGGCACCGGGGATGACTATTGCCTCTGCTTTATTGATCCATTCATCCCATCCCACAGGATAATTGGTCTGATCCAAAATACATTTTACTTCAAAAGGGCTGTTGTCGAGCATGGTTTCGTCTATATCCACTACAACGCATGGTTTTTTATCGCTGTTAAATTCAGAGAGTTGTGCATCCAGCGAAAGCTTTGCGGCATTAAACGCCTGATAGCAGAGCGCCCGCGTTTCCGCTGCATTTTGCTGATAGACCGTTGCCAACAGCATATAATCGTTAATCCCTTGTTTTTCAGTCTTTTGCTCATTGGATTCCATTTTCATACATGATGAAAAGGTGAAGACAGAAGCCAGGGCAAACAATAAAATTCCATTGATTTTTTTCATAGTTCAAATTTTCGGCAAATTACTAAAATGACGCAAAGCAAAGGCAAAAGGCATAAAAAAAAGGCGAACCGAAGTCCGCCTTTTGATATAATGTGGATTTATGTTACTCTTTTGAGAAATCCATTGCAGCAAGACGCTGATATTGTTTATAGCGCCATTTTGCATTTTCTTCAGCTTTAACAAAGAGTTCTTTCGCTTCTTCAGGGAATGATTTCTTGAGTGATGTATAACGGACTTCACCGTTAAGGAAATCCTGGAAGAGGCTCCAGTCAGGCTCTTTGCTATCGATTTGGAATGGGTTTTTACCTTCTTGTTCCAGATCAGGGTTATAGCGATAAAGATGCCAGTAACCGGCCTGCACAGCTTGCTTTTCTTCTTCCTGTGTTTTGCCCATACCTGCACGCAGGCCGTGGTTGATACAAGGAGCATAAGCAATAATGATGGATGGCCCGGGATAAGCTTCGGCTTCTTTCACTGCTTTAAAGAATTGCGCCTGGTTTGCACCCATTGCAACCTGTGCCACATAAACATAACCATAGGTCATGGCCATAGCACCGAGGTCTTTTTTACGGACTTTTTTACCGCTGGCAGCAAATTTCGCAACAGCACCAACAGGAGTAGATTTAGAAGACTGACCGCCTGTATTGGAATATACTTCGGTATCGAGTACCAGCAGGTTGATATCCTGACCGGAAGCTATAACGTGGTCGAGGCCGCCGTATCCGATATCGTAAGCCCAGCCGTCACCACCGATAACCCAAACGGATTTTTTTACGAGGTACTGCTCAAGGCTGAGGATTTCTTTGGCTGTTTGGTCATCAGCAGCTTTCAGTAAAGGCATCAGCTCTTCTGTAGCAGCTTTCGAACCATCGGCATCATGCATATTTTCGATCCATTTCTGGTAGGCGGCTTTCAGTTCATCTGAAATACCGTTTTCCATGGAAGTTGTCATGCGCAATGCGATACGCTCACGGAGTTTGTCAACTCCGGTTGCCATACCGAAACCATATTCGGCATTATCTTCAAACAGTGAGTTTGCCCATGCAGGACCATGACCTGATTCGTAATTGGCACAATAAGGAGTAGATGGAGCAGAACCACCATAAATTGAAGAACAACCTGTAGCGTTAGCAATCATCATGCGCTCGCCAAAGAGTTGGGTAATCAGCTTGATGTATGGTGTTTCACCACAACCGGCACAAGCTCCGGAGAACTCAAACAATGGCTGTGCAAACTGACTGCTCTTCAGGTTGGTCTTTTTGTCGAATACTTTTTCTTTGTATCCCACTTTTTCGTCCATATACTCAAAGCGTTCTTTTTCGTCCATCTGAGTTTCCAGATGCTTCATAACAAGCGCTTTGTTTTTCGCAGGACAAACGTCGGCACAGTTACCGCAGCCTGTACAATCGAGCGGGCTCACCTGGATGCGGAACTGGAGTCCGGCAGCAGCTTTACCATTGGCTTTGATTGTTTCTGTATTTGCAGGAGCATTGGCAACTTCTTCTTCGTTGAGCAGGAACGGACGGATTGCAGCATGCGGACAAACGTAAGCACACTGGTTACACTGGATACAATTGCCGGCGATCCACTCGGGAACGTTCACAGCGATACCACGCTTTTCATATTTTGTAGTACCTGCCGGGAAAGTACCGTCTTCACGATCGATGAATGCACTTACAGGAAGGTCATCACCTTTTTGAGCGTTGATCGGATCTGCTACGTTTTTGATGAAATCAGGAACATTTCTTTCGTCTTTTTCTTCAACAACGATACCGGCCCATTCTGCAGGAACCTCTACCTTAATAACATCACCGCCACGATCAACAGCAGCATTGTTCATTTTAACGATTTCCTCACCTTTGCGGCCATAGGATTTCTTAATAAAAACCTTCATTTGCTCAACGGCCTGCTCGTAAGGAATAATCTCAGCTACTTTAAAGAAAGCAGACTGCATGATTGTATTTGTGCGTGTACCGAGACCAATTTCTTCGGCAATGCTGGTTGCATTGATGATGTAGAAATTGATATTCTTTTCAGCCAGCGTTTTCTTCATATGGTCCGGAAGGCGCTTTTTGGTTTCCTCTGCATCCCAAATAGAGTTGAAAAGGAATGTACCGCCCGGCTTGATTCCCTTGAGCATATCGTACATTTCGAGATATGCCGGAACGTGGCAAGCTACAAAATCAGGAGTATTTACCAGATAAGTAGAACGGATGGGTTTATCACCGAAACGCAGGTGCGATGCTGTGAAACCACCGGATTTCTTACTGTCGTAAGCAAAATATGCCTGAACAAATTTATCGGTATTGTCACCAATAATTTTAATCGAGTTTTTGTTGGCGCCTACAGTACCATCAGAACCCAGTCCATAGAATTTGGCTTCATAAGTTCCTTCAGGGGCAAAGCTCACTTCCTCGCCCAATGGGAGCGATTTGAAAGTAACGTCATCTACGATACCTACGGTGAAACCATTCTTTGGTTCAGCAGCAGCAAGGTTATCGAGAACGGCAACAATTTGCGAAGGAGTAGTATCTTTAGAGCTGAGGCCATAACGTCCGCCTACGATAAGAGGCGCATTTTCCTTTCCGTAATAGAGGTCTTTTACGTCGAGGTACAATGGTTCGCCGTTTGCGCCCGGTTCTTTTGTACGGTCAAGCACAGCAATACGCTTCACTGTTTCAGGAATCGCCTTGAAGAAATATTTTGCTGAGAACGGACGATAAAGGTGTACGCTTACCAGGCCGATTTTTTCGCCATTGGCAACGCGTGCTTCAATTACTTCGCGGATGGTTTCGGTAACAGAACCCATAGCAATAATCACGTTTTCGGCATCAGGGGCGCCACAATAAGTGAACGGATGATATTCACGCCCGGTCAGTTTTGTGATTTCCTGCATATAATCTTCAACGATATCAGGAACAACATCATAGAATTTATTTGCTGCTTCACGTGCCTGGAAGTAGATATCCGGGTTTTGTGCCGTACCGCGTGTTACGGGATGCTCAGGATTGAGTGCATTATCGCGGAATCGCTGCAATGCTTCATAATCAACCAGTTTAGCCATATCTTCGGTAGAAGGAGCTTCCACTTTCTGGATTTCGTGCGAAGAACGGAAACCATCGAAGAAATGAACGAAAGGAATACTGGATTTAATCGAAGCAAGATGCGCAACACCGGCCAGGTCCATAATCTGCTGGATACTTCCTGTAGCCAGGAAAGCAAATCCGGTTTGACGGGCACTCATCACATCGGAGTGGTCGCCAAAAATCGAAAGTGCCTGAGCTGCAAGGCTTCGTGCACTTACATGGAAAACGCCAGGAAGGAGTTCACCGGAAATCTTGTACATATTAGGAATCATCAGCAGGAGGCCCTGTGATGCAGTAAATGTTGAAGTTAAAGCACCTGACTGCAGGGAACCGTGTACAGCACCGGCAGCACCACCTTCAGATTGCATTTCAACAACCTTAACTTCCTCTCCAAAAATGTTCTTTCTGCCAAAAGCAGCCCACTCATCAATATACTCGGCCATTGTAGATGATGGCGTAATTGGATAAATGGCTGCAACTTCGCTGAACATGTAGGCACAATGTGATGCCGCCATGTTCCCGTCGCATGTGATAAAATTCTTTTTCTTTTCCATAATTCCATTAATATTTATTTGCCTTATTTTAAGCAGTTTACATTTCCAAACATACCTAAATCCGTGCGAAATTAATAATTTTGCACCCGTTCAGCGCCCCCTTTTTGTTAATTAAGCATAATTTTAGCTTATTTAGAAGCAATTTAATTTAAAACACCCTAAACAAAACCAGCTTGTTTGCTGTTTATTAGCAAATTGGAATGATTGATCTTGCAAAAAACTGTTATTACTACAAAAAATATTTCCTGTTTAACTACACTATTTTTTACTTGCAGGACATTGCATAATTATTCTGATTGCATATAATAATTTAAGCATTGAAATACCTTAATTAATAATCAAAACATCACCAACATGGCAGATTTGAAAACAAATTATATGGGATTAGAGCTCAAAAATCCCATTATCGTAGGAGCCAGCAATTTGGCAAGCAAGATCGAACATCTAAAAAAAATGGAAGAAAGCGGCGCTGCGGCTGTTGTTTATAAATCGCTTTTTGAGGAGCAGATCCATTTGGAAAACCTTCAGATGGAAGAAGGCATGAGCGAATTTGAAGACCGCAATGCCGAGATGATCCGCTTATTTCCTGATTTGGAGCACAGTGGGCCGAAAGCCTTCTTAATGGAATTGAAAGAAGCCCGCAAAGCCATCAACATCCCACTGATTGCCAGCCTGAACGCTGTTTACAGGGAAAGTTGGGGCGATTTGGCTACCGAGATTGAAAAAACCGGTGTTGATGCCATTGAGCTCAACTTTTATGCAAACCCACAAAACGAAAGCCGCCCGGGCATTGAAATCGTAAAAGAACAACTGGATATTATCCGTGAGATCAAATCGAAAGTCAGCATTCCTGTGGGCGTGAAAATCAGTCCGTTTTATGCCAATATTCCCTTGGTTGTAAGCAAGATGAGCGAAGCCGGAGCCGATGCCGTGGTCATGTTCAACCGCTTTTTCCAACCCGACATCGATATTGAGAGCGAGACACATCATTTCCCCTACAACCTCAGCAACGAAGAAGACAACCGCCTGGCAATCCGTTTTGCCGGTCTTCTTGCCGGACAGGTGGATGCATCAATTTGCGCCAATACGGGGATTTACCAGGGCAAAGATGTAATCAAAATGCTGCTGGCCGGCGCAGATGCCGTTCAGGTAGTCAGCGCGTTGTACAAATTCCAGATTGATCATATCGGCACGATGCTGAAAGATTTAGAAGAATGGATGAACGGCAAAGGCTATGATAAAATTGATGATTTTAAAGGCAAACTCAGCCGCAAAAACATCAAAGATCCATTTGTTTATAAGCGCGCCCAATATGTGGATATATTGATGAAATCGGATCAGATATTCAAGAAACATACTGTTGTTTAGTATTTTTTCCGAATTACAATCTTATAGAAGGCGGCCGATTGGTTGCCTTTTTTTATAATACCAGCACTTTTTGGGCAAAATGCCTGTCCTTAATAACCGCACTGATCACATAAACGCCGGCTTGCGGAAGGCTAATGCCACTCCTCCATTTTCCATCAAAAACCTTTGCCCCGGCCACATTGTAAATCCTGATATTTTCAGGAAATTCACCCCCACCATAAGCAAGCTGCTTATTACCGGCAGCATAGAATAGTCCGTGATTCTTCTCTGTTTCCTGCACTGCATTGGATTTCAGGAACAACAAGCTGTATTTTTCGTCAAAAGTACCGGATTCAACGTCCAGCTCTATTTTTGAACCCGGTTTCAGGGCGATCATTTTATCATCGGAAACCAGATAAACTTCTGCAAATCCGGTCAGGCATTCTTCTTCCACAATTTCCAAAGAAACCGGCCCGTCCATATTGCAGTAAATCATCAAAGGCACCCGAACAGATGAAGCAAAATCAAGGGGCAGGCCCTGTATGCAGAGATCCTGATCAGCATTTGGTTCCGGCGAAAGCATACAGATATAGAAATTGGGATTACCGCCCAGTTTCGGGGCATCATAAAAATGGTCCATTCCCAAAGTCGCATCCGGGCGAAAACCGATAAGCAGCTCATTATAACCGGCCTTTTCATGTTGCAGTGCCAGTTTTAAAACAGGAAATCCGGCTTTTTCTTCCTTAAAATAAAAGGCTGAATTTCCGTAGCGCATATTATCATTAAAATTCACCTGCGAAGTTCCCTCCTTTGAGCAATACACCATAAAAACCTGTCCCACAGCAGCATAATCTGTTGGAGCATTTCCTGCCCCTCCTGCACTAACCGAGCCTAAATTATTGATTGCAGCATAATCGCTGGTCCTGGGCCATTCCCAGTCCGGGCCTTCATCCCAAAAATAGGCAGCACCCCAAACAGAGCCGGAATTTTGTGATAAAAACTCCAAAATGTTAATATTGGAAGGATAAGGGTTTCCTATAAGATTCCAGCCGCTGTAGTAATATGAAGCGTTTTGAGAAATGCGACTGACCGGAACTGTATAGTTGCCCGTATTAAATTCTGAAGCTTTTAAAGTAATAATCTGATCCGCTGTTGTTTCATTGAAACTCATCGCATAGCCTTTGCCTATTTCAAAACCGGATGTATTCCAAAGGCCACTATTACGGATATTGATCCATAAAGGTCCATCACCGGATAAATCACTTTCATCCCAATAGAAAAAATCATCCCCTTCGGCAAGGCCCAAAGCTGGATCGAGAGCAGAAAAAGCTGTTGTTGTATTGTTTACCGGGCTGCTCATATAATGGTACACATGTTTTTCCATGGCGATATCCACAAATACATTTCCTCCATGTGATAAAGTTCCGTTTTCGATAAAAGATGCTCCATGCTGCAGATACACATCCTTGACCACCGTTAAGGTAACTCCGCTACTCAATTCACAATAGCCGCCCGGCTCAATGGTGACACTCTGGCAGCTTGCATTTTGATCTACTACAGGATAATAGGTACAGCCATCCGGAATGGTAACATGGTCATCAATTGAAGGCACTTCCCGGTCGAACCAGTTTGCCGCAGTATGCCAATCATCATTAACAGAACCCTGCCAAAAACCCGGTGCAGGACGGTCGGCAAGCATGATACCCACAAGGCTGATATCATAAGTTGTTAAAGTAATGCCACTGGTACTTTTATGCTGCAATGAGGCAAGATAACTTTGGTTCTCGATCAGGTCTTCAGTTAATCCCACAATACTTCCAGCCTGGATATCATCCTTTCCGGAAATATACTGCCGCATAGTATAAACATTTGTTGTGGCGCCATTATCAACATTAAGTGTATATTCCGGTGAATCCGACACATCGGTAGCCACCATGGAAAATTGCGCATGTTGCAATAAACTTGCCGTTGAATCGGGCATCAGTGGCCGGTCTAAAGCATTCGTATATGTTGCCAGGCTGGTCCTGGCTTCCACACCCGGATCGGAGCATTCGGAAAAAGCGGGGAAAATCGTCCCTTCACTGGTGCAAAGACCCAAAGCAACCAGATTTGTGTTCATGGTTTCAATACTGGTAGAATTGGCATAATGAACAACCCGAAAGCGGTACTCTCCTGCAGGGACATATTCCAAAAGCGCCACCAGCATGCCCAAGCCTTCATCCTGATTTCCGGAAATACTTCGTGTAACAACTTTACCGAAATCATTCCAGGTATTTTCGCCAAGCTTGTAATACTGAAGTTTCCAGTAACCCACATGCACACCTCCTGTACTTGCCTGCGCATTGATTGATGAAGAAACTTATATGCTCCCAGCATATGGCAAGCTTATATAATCTGTAGTCAAGCCGGGGATTTCTGCCCATTGAACAGCAGTTGTAGGCACAGGGCTTGTAATCTGGCAAAAACTATAGGGAAGATCCTCTCCTCCGGCAGACCGCAGCCCAATAGCAACTACATTCGCCCGGACCGTATTATTTTTATTTTGCACTGATGTCTGATGCTGCAAACGATAGGTTTGCATTCCGCTCTGGCTGCTGACATCAAAAACATGGATCAAACCACCAAGTCCTTTATCCCCTCCTTCAGCACGTTGCAGACGCCGGATAATTTCATTACTGTATTCGGACTCCGAGGTGTTGGTCAAACGGAGTATGGACTGACGGGCATTATCTCCCCCACTGGCAACGCTTATTTCGAATGAGGACAGGACAAGCACTGCATCCTGATCAGTAACATCCAGCGATGAACTAACCGCCGCATCGACATAAGTATATTTGGAAGCTGTAGTGCTTTCGCCTTTGCCGGCTGCGTCAGGCAAATGGTCGGCTGACAGTCCGGAAAAACAAAACACAATGATCACTATGCATATCAGTTTCCTCATAATTAACCCTATAATTGCTCTTTTTCAAAACTGATTGCTTTGGTCCGTAATCTTCGAATCGAAGAAATCTATGCAAGCGTAACAACAATCAGAAGCGTTCAACAAATTTTCAAAATTTGCGTCCATCTCCTTCTTGATAAGTTGAATTTAATCAATTATTATTCTTTCCAATAATTTTAAGACAAAAAATCTTCAAATAATTGTTATTAACTGATTATCAATAATTTTAATATATTCCAAAATATGGAATATTGCTTTTGATCTGGACTTATGACTATATTGGAATTATTGTTACAAGAATCCATAAATTACTGTTTAACAATTAGTAAATAATTATTTCCCAAACAACAAGACCGAACAACCTTTGTCCAAAAATAAGAAAAGACCCTGATTATAAAATCAGAGCCTTTAAATAATATAAAATGTGATAATTTATTATACTTTCAAGCGATCCTTAAAGGGCAGAAAGGTCATAAAATCAGCATGATGCGTTACGTAAGCTTCGGTAGTACGCTTTACCATATTGCCTTCGCCGGCATGTGTTGCGATGATGTGGCAAACCTCAGCAGGAACGCCGCATTCTTCAGCCAGGCTCACTCCAGAGAACGGGTGACGAAGGTATTTCCCATAAGTGCCCTGAACGGCTTTTCCGGTATCATCAAGCACATATTCAAGGAGTTTGCCCACATCAGCCAGAATTGCACCGGCAATCAGCACGTCCATATCGCAGGTGAGTTCGCCATGGTACATATCATTGATTTTTTGTCCGGCATCGCGGGCAATATGCACAACGGAGCGTTTATGATCCATAAAAGTAACTTTCAGGTCGGGACCACAAAGCAAAGTAAAAGGGATCCGGTTCAGGTCTTCAGGAGTCAGAACAGAACGTTCCAGGGCAATTTCCCATGTTTTGGCTGTTTTTTCGCGAAGATCTTCATCTTGGATCCATTCCAGCTCAGGCCAAAGTTCTAAAACTTGTTTGTTCATATTTCCTCCTTATAATTTTGCAATGATCGCATCGGCCATTTGCCCGGTAGAAGCAGCACCTTTTTCCACAACATCGGCACGTCCGCTCATTTTCATCATATCGTAGGTACGCACTTTGCCTTCTTTGATCACTTCGGCAACAGCCTTACGGATTTTTGTGGCTGTTTCCTGCTCATCGATGAAATCGAGCATCATGCAAGCTGATTCAACCATTGCAATCGGGTTCACAATGGAAACGGGATAATCGGCATACTTAGGAGCAGAACCATGCGTTGGCTCAAACACACCAATGCCGCTTTCAGGGTTTACCTGTGCAGAGCACGCAAAACCAAGCCCACCGATCAAGCCGGCAAAACCATCGGAAACGATATCGCCAAACATATTTCCTGCAACGATAACACCGTAATTTTCAGGGTTCTTGGTAAGCCACATCATTTGTGCGTCAATATTGGTATTCCAAAGTTCGATTTCAGGGAAATCAGCTTTTTGGATTTGCTGGGCCATTTTGTACATCATACCCGAAGTTTCACGGATTACGTTTGGCTTTTCACATACGGTAACAGACTTATAGCCATATTTTTTCGCATGTTCAAAAGCAGCGCGGAGGATACGTTCTGTAGCCTTTTTCGTGAATATACGGGTAGAAACGCTCAGTTCTTCGCGGGGTACATCACCAAAGTTTTTCACAAATTTAGGATGCGTCATGAGTGCATCATACACCTTATCGTCAGGGTTTGACCATTCCACACCGCCGTAAAGCCCTTCGGTATTTTGACGGAAAATTGCCACATCAACTTCGGGTTCTTCGATGGTATCGTTGGCGCCACGGCGAATGAAATTCAGTGGGTTTCCTGAATAAGTGCGGCATGGACGCAGGCAAATATCCAGATTAAAATGCTGACGAAGGCCAACAATAGGGCTCGAATAAACCAGTTTTTTTTCTTTCAGTTCAGGAGCAAGCTCGTCGAAGGCCGCATCTTTTGGCTTGGAAGTAATCGCTCCAAAAAGCGCTACTTTATGCTCAGCAATAAGGTCTATAGTGCGCTGTGGCAGCGGGTTTCCTTCTTTGCACCAGAATTCCCAGCCAATATCGCCTTCTACATAGTTAGCCTCAAATCCGGCAGCATCCAGAACGCGGATTGTTTGTTCCAGTACCACTTTACCAATGCCGTCGCCGGGCATACTAACGATTGTTCTTTTTGACATGATGACAGTTTTTGGGTTAATCTTATAACGTTTGTTTAGTTGATTCTCAGATAAAGGCATCAAATATACAAATCGACTTGAAATCCCCTGCAGAAAGTAGAAATTTAAATTGATTTTAGGGATGCATTTTTATGAGCTTTGCATTAAATCATTATACAGAGCCATCGCTTACTTACACTAATATCGACCATTTGTTCGTACCTTTGCGGCCACAATATGAATCTGGCAGACAAATTAACACATCCGGTTTTTGAAATCGCCAGCCGCATCTGCTCCGAAAAAAACACCGAAGCTTATGTTATTGGCGGTTTTGTTCGCGACCTTATCATAGGCCGTGCAAGCAAAGATATTGACATTGTAACCACTGGCAGTGGCATCGAATTTGCCCGGGAGGTTGCTTCCCATCTGGGCGATAAGGTTAAAGTCAACTATTTCAAAAATTTTGGTACAGCACAAATCCATTTTCCTGGCAGCAATGAATGGGACATTGAATTTGTGGGCGCCCGAAAAGAATCGTACAACCGCCAATCGCGCAAGCCCATTGTAGAAGACGGCACACTCGATGATGACCAAAAAAGGCGCGACTTCACCATCAATGCACTGGCGTTGAGCCTGATGAAAGAAAATTTCGGTGCGCTGATCGATCCTTTTGGCGGGTTGAAGGATATTGATGAAGGAATTATTCGCACACCCCTGGATCCGGTCATTACATTTTCTGATGATCCGCTGCGTATGATGCGTGCCATCCGTTTTGCCACCCAGCTCAATTTCACCATCGAGGCCGAAACCTACAGCGGAATCCGAAAAAATACCCACCGTTTGGAAATTGTCAGCAAAGAACGCATCAATGATGAACTGAATAAAATTATCTTGTCGCCAAATCCATCACGTGGGTTCAGGTTACTGCGCAGCACCGGTTTGTTAAAACTGATTTTGCCCGAACTGGAAAATCTGGCCGGCATTGAAGACCGGGACGGAAAAGCGCATAAAGATAATTTTAAGCACACTTTGGAAGTCCTTGACAACATTGCCCCGCATACCGACAATTTATGGTTGCGCTGGGCTGCTTTATTGCACGATATAGCCAAACCGGCCACAAAACGCTTCGACAATAAAACCGGCTGGACATTCCACGGACATGAGGTGCTGGGCGCGAAATGGGTCAAAAAGATCTTTCACCGGATGAAGCTTCCCATGAACGAAAAAATGAAATATGTGGAGAAACTTGTGTCGCTCCACCTCCGCCCCATTGCCCTGGTCGAAGATATTGTAACCGATTCGGCTGTGCGCAGATTGCTTTTCGAAGCAGGCGACGATATCGACGACCTGATGACACTGGCCGCCGCGGACATCACATCCAAAAACAGAGAAAAAGTTAAGCGATTCAAAAATAATTTTGAGCAGGTAAAACAAAAACTTGCCGAGGTGGAAGAAAAAGACCGCCTGAGCAACTGGCAGCCCCCCATTAGCGGGGAAATGATCATGGAAACCTTCAACATCAAGCCATCACGTGAAGTAGGCATTATTAAAAACGCCATCCGCGAAGCCATCCTCGATTGCCACATCGACAATAATTTTGACGATGCCAAAAAGGTTATGCTCGAAAAAGCAAAGGAACTGGGCCTTGAAGCCGTGAAGGATTTGAAACAATAGGTTCGGCGAATACAATTTTACGTATATCGAGCACCACTTTACACAGGCATAGCTCCAAAAACAAGATTAAAACAATCAATAAAACTGTTCAAGCACCCGGTCGAGTTGATTGATCAAATAAAAAGGCAAATTAATCAGGCGATAGGCCCGCCCGCTGATGGTGCGGTGATCTTCTACCGAGAAATGCCCGGAATAGACCCGCACCGCAATATCATGTGGCGATTCGTCCATAAACAGATGCAAAGACCTCAAGCGCCCTGTTTTTCCTGATTTCACTTCAACAGGCACAAGCAGCCCCTGCCACGGATGCACATAATCCAATTCAGCATCGGAGCTTCTTTTTTCACGTGTCCAGAAATTAATTTTTGCCCCAACAGTGGTTTTCATTGCAAGAAGCTCCTGACCACAAATTATTTCGTTTACTTTTCCTTCAAAATTCCCGTGCAGTAAATTTGTGCGCATCATATCTTTATGGATGCCGGAAAAATGCATCATCAGCCCAACATCTAAAACCATCAAACGGGGCGATTTACGTTTATCCGGAAGAAGCGGCATTTGAGTTGATGTCAACGGATAAACCAGTTGCAGCAACATTGTTTTTTCCAATATCCTCAGGGCTTCACCAATTTCCCTGGATTTATAATTGGATTTTCCAAAGCCCACAAACCTGATCCTGTTCCCTGCCTCATAAAAAGAACTCTCGATACAGTGCCTCAAAACATTCCCTTGCGCCTCACTTCGCGCATATTTAAGCACATCATCGAGATAGGTCGTAAGCAGGCCGTCATACACCCGAATCAAATCAGAAAACTGCCTGGAGCGCGCGTAAATGGCAACAACCTCTGGCATCCCGCCAAGCAGGGTATATTGCCGGAACAAAGACATGAGCCGATCATGGAATAATCCGGGGATATTACCATCCTGAATCAATTCCATTGCCTGCTGTTCTCCCATAGCATCGAGAAATTCCATAAAGCTTACCGGACGTATCGGGTAAAATTCGACCCTTCCCACCGGGAAATGAATCTGTTTATCCAGCAATGTTTCAAGCAGTGAACCCGCTGCAACAACATGCAGCCGGGGCATATCCTCATAAAAATAACGCAACAAACTAACCGCTCTCGATGAAACCTGAATTTCATCGATAAAAAGCAGCACACTCTTGCCTTCCCTTGGCTTAATGTTTTTTAAAAAGCAAAGCGCATCAAAAACCTCCTGCACTTCGGCACTGTTTTCAAACACTTCCCTCTCCTTGTCCCTTTCCAGGTTTACCGAAATAAAAAAATCAAATTCTTCCGCAAAAAGCTTTATCAGGCTGGTCTTGCCAACCTGCCTTGCCCCCCTGAGCACCAGCGGTTTCCTTCCTGCAGAACCCTTCCATTTCTTCAAAAAACCCAAAGCTTTCCTTCTGAACATGACAATAATATTTCATAAATATTGCTCAAAGATAGGGTTAATTTGCGAATAAAATGCAATAAAGTCAGGGTTAATTTTCAAAATACTTGTAATATAATCAGGGTTATTTTCAAAATTACCTGTAATATAATCAGGGTTAATTACAAAATACCATGTAATATAGTAAGGGTTAATTTCCGGTTTTCATGTAATAGAATCAGGCTTATTTTCAAAATTATTTGTAATAGAATTAGGCTTAATTACAAGATATCATGTAATATAGTAAGGGTTAATTTCAGATAATCATGCAACAAAGTAAGGGTTATTTCCTGAATTTCGACAGTTAAAAACACGCGGCCCCAAAGCTGCATGATGTACAAAAGCTCCAAAACAAAAAGTTTGCGGATGAAACAGGCAAAACGTACCATTAGCGGAGGAGATCCTGACAACAATAACAGCATGAAACAGATCACCACTTTCGTTTCAGCTGAAAACTCCCTACTTTCGCGCCAGAAAACATAAAAACACTCCAAGATGTCTGATGAAATGAAAGCCTGCCCGGAATGCAACTCGCCTTATGGATATAATACAGGCACTGAACTTTGGGTCTGCCCCGATTGCGGCCATGAATGGAACCCCAGTGAGCCCGACGAAGACGCATTAATTGTAAAAGATGCCAACGGAAACCTCCTGGAGGATGGCGATACGGTAATCGTAATCAAAAACTTACCGGTAAAAGGTGCTGCCGGACCGATAAAATCGGGCACGAAAGTAAAAAACATCCGCCTGTCTGATGGCGACCACAATATCGACTGCCGCATCGATGGTTTTGGTGCCATGGCTTTGAAATCGGAATTTGTACGGAAAGCATAGAAGGACACGACTTCAAACTTCAGGCATCCCAATCTATCTGGTTTATTATCTTTGGATAATTTTATCACAATCCGATAAATTCCATGCAGGATCCCATTAAAAAATATCAGTTCAAAGACGGCCTCCCTCTGGAGTTTGAGATTGTTGACCTGCAAAAAATCCTGCTAATCAAAAAGGACATCATGTGCGTTCCTCACCGGGCGCAGTTTTACCATATCATGTTTCTTGAAAAAGCAGCCGGAACGCATTATATTGATTTTAAACCTATTGAATTAGAAGATCATAGCCTATTGTTTATTCCCCTCAACAGTATTAATAAATTTGATCCGAATGGCAGCTATGAGGGTAAAGCCATCATTTTTACCAAACATTTTTTCTGTAGAAATGAAGATGATATCCGGTTTCTTCATTCCAGCATCCTGTTCAACGATCTTTATGGAATTACCCGCGTAAAATTCAGTCCTGTTGCTTCTGAGCTAAAAGTTTTTATCGATTCGATGTTGAGCGAATTTAACCGTCAGCCCGACACTGAGCAATATCCCATCCTGCAAAATATGCTGCACATCTTTCTTTTGATGGCTGAGCGAGAAATCCGAAAACAAGGCGCCCCGATTATGAAATCCAGTCAGAGCCTGGAAGATCTTCTCCATTTCAGGGAAATCCTCGAAAATGATTTTATCAGGGAAAAATCTGTGAAAGGCTACGCTTTGAAGATGGGGATTTCTGAAAAACAATTGCACAAAGCCACAACAAGCCTATTGGACAAAACGCCCAAACAAATCATTGATGAGCGCGTATTACTCGAAGCGAAACGCCTCCTGGTACACAGCAATCAAAGCATCAAAGAAATTGCTTACGAACTGGGTTATGACGAGCCTACAAATTTCATCAAATATTTCCGCAAACATTCCGGCATAACACCTACGGACTTCCGCGGAAAACAATAATCTGCTTTTTTTCAGCTACTTACATTAAAGCAAGAGTAAATCTACCCTAAAAAGGCAGAATCTTACCTTTTCCCGCCTTCATTGCCGCCGCATCTTTGCATCATCAAATTTAAACACCAAATCACGATGAAAAAACTTGCAATTATCCTTTTAAGCATCATCACGCTCGGCGCAAGCGCAATAAACGAGAATGATAACAATCAAACCCATAAAAACGATATGAAAAAATCGAACAAACAAAAAGTCGAAGAACTTTTAAAATCAATCGAAACAGGTGCTACAGGCCCGGCAGCTTACATTAATCCGGAAAAATACATACAGCACAACCAATCGGTTGCTGACGGCCTGGCTGGCTTTGGAGCCCTTTTGCAGCAAATCCCAGAAGGCACGGCAAAAGTAAATACTGTCTGTATTTTCGAAGATGGCGACTATGTAATAGCACATACGGATTATAATTTCTTTGGCCCAAAAATCGGGATTGACATTTTCCGCTTCGAGGACGGCCTGATTGCAGAGCATTGGGACAATCTTCAGGAAAAGGCAGAAAAAACGGCATCTGGCCACACGCAAATAGATGGTACTGTAGAAATTACCGATCTTGAAAAGACCGAAAGCAATAAGGCTTTGGTCACAGCATTTATCAAGGATATCCTATTGGGCGAAAATCCGGATAAAATCACCAGGTACATCTCCACAAAAAAATACATACAGCATAATCCCGGCATTAAAGACGGCCTTTCCGGTTTGGGAGCAGCGCTGACAGCTATGGCGGAAGCTGGAACGCCTATGGTATTTGAGAAAAACCATGCTGTATTTGGAGAAGGAAACTTTGTGATCACTGTATGTGAAGGCATTTTTATGAAGAAAAAAGTGGCCTTCTACGACATCTTCAGTATTGAGGATGGCAAAATAGTAGAACACTGGGATACGGTTCAGGAAATCATTCCCGATTCTGAAGCAAAAAATGACAACGGGAAATTCAATTTTTAAAACTCCCGAAACAAATATATGGAAGAATGGCCCGGGACAGATCCGAAAAGTTTACGATATAGCCCGATGGGCTCGGGGCAGATACAAAACACTATCTGTCCCGCCATATTTGAGGATAGCTGACCCGAGCCTTCGGGTTTTTGGCTTAGGCCGGAAGACGATGCTTCATTGTTGAACGAAACCTCCCTCCGGTCGGCAGCTTCACCAAAAGCCTGATTCTTACGTATAAGGTTTTATTTATCAAGCTTATAAAATTTAATCTTATGAAACAAGCATGATAAAAATAATCATTAACACCCAAGACAATGATTATTTTTCATCATGCGGTTCCATCCGACCGATGAAATCAAAATTATAAACGGATGAAAAAAAGAACGATCCAGGATGAAGCATGCCTAAAGGTCAAAGGTTTTTCAAGCATGCGCCGTCCTGAGCCTGCCGAAGGAGCTGAGCAGTTTATGCAGCGCCTTGTAATCAACGGACGCTCGCGTTCCACACACGAAAACTACCTTCGCCAGATAGCAAAGATGGCGATTTTTTGTCAGAAAAATCCACTTGAAATGGAAAAATCAATACCCGAATCATTCCATGAGCGTATCCGGGCTCCGGATGCTTGCTGAGAAAATGCACATGCCTTATTGTTTTCCTTCTGCTCCTGCAATGCAGGACTGATATGATTATGCCAAAGCCCCACAAAATGCACTGTGGCAGGCATCATATCTTGACAAAACGTCCTTTGTAATTATTGCATAGCAAAGCTTTTCGGCTGAAAATGGCTTGTTTTCCCTCCCCAAAAGGTATTTGGCAGAAAATACCGCGTAAATTGATTCCCCAGTATATTTGTAACCCGGTTTTTCCCGAATGGCTCGGGACAGGTCCCGTGTGATTCTCGGGACAAGCTCCGAAGGACCTCGGGACAGGCTCTTCAATCCACGAAGATTCGGGACAGGCACAAAGCACACCTGCCCCGAGTAATTCGTGGGTACCTGACCCGAGTCTTCGGGTTTCCGGCTATGGCCGGAAAACGTTGCTTAATTGTTAACGGCTTGCATTGATTGACTTTAAATATATTTCTGGTGTAAAAACCCCTAATTCACTATTCTTATAGTCTTTCAAGTTCCTTGTTAAAATCAAGTCAATACTACCATTGTTAATTGCAGAAAAGTTCTGTAAACTATCTTCAAAGTCTTTGAATTCGGAATTCAAAGCATTTTCCACAACCGTTCTGTCCATTGAGAGAACATCTGTAATTTTCAATAATTGTTTTAGTTTATCAATTACCTTTTCATGTTTTGCAGTTTGACGAAGAAGGTAATAAATATTACCCTTAAATCCGCAAACAGTTATTAACAGAAACCGTTAAAACATTGTGTAAAAGTATTTTACACAATGTTTAACGGCTGAAAAATTTCATCTATTTTAATGGTATCAATTCAACAAAATAGAATGAAAAATTTTTCAGGCATGAAAATACAAAAAACTTTATCAAACGTAAGTCCTTTTGCAGGCATTTCTTTTGTCAACCAAAGCTTTAATAAATGCGGCCTGTCACAACTCATTGATAATGAGCTTGGCCAGAGGGTAAAGACTACCGGATATTCTTATAGCCAAATAATCAGGAACCTGTCGAATATATTTTTTAGTGGCGGCAGCTGCGCCGAGGACATCCATACTCATTTGGGCAAGCACCTAAAATCCTTGCCCGGCAATAATGTCCCCAGCGCTGATACCCTTTTGCGCGGCATCAAAGAACTGGCAACCCAAAATACAACCTATACCTCCAAGCAGGCCAAAGACTATGAGTTCAATATCAACAAGAGGCTCAACAGCTTAAACATCAAGTCTTTACTTTTGAACAACCAGTTGCATAAAGGCGCCTGCTATGATTTTGATTATGACAACCAAGTGATTGCCACCGAAAAGTACGATGCAAAAAATACCTATAAGCATACAAAGGGTTACTTTCCGGGAGTCGCCTCCATTGGGGACAAGATTGTTTATATCGAAAACCGGGCCGGCAATGCCAACGTAAAATTTGAACAGGCGGCAACTCTTGACCGTGCATATAAGCTGCTGAATGAAAATGACATACAGATCCACCGCTCCCGGATGGATGCAGGGAGTTACTCCAAAGATATTATAGAAGTTGTTGCGGCCAACAGTGAACTGTTTTATATCAGGGCCAATAAGTCCGCTGAACTTTTGCGGCAAATATCTGAAATTGAAAGATGGAAAACCGTAGAAATCAATTACAAAGCGTATGAGGTGGATATTCCGGACTAAGCTGACCCACCCGACCGGCTGAAATAAACAGCAATAAAAAGCCATCAAAGACTGCCAATCCGGCGGATACTGACCCCCCTAAAACGGGAGAAGGCACTTCAAGCAACCAAATCCGGAGCATGTTGACCCTTTTTCATGAGACAAGGATGGAGAAAACCGGAGCATGTTGACCCGCTTTCAGTGGAGCACTGGCTGAATTCCGGAGCATGTTGACCCACTTTAGAGAGGGGCACAATATAATTCCGGAGTATATTGACCCTTTTTTTGTCACTTTTTCGTGAAGTTTCAGTATTAGCCAGCTATAACCAACACAAAGAATGCGATGGCCGGTAAACCCAAACCCATGAGTCAGATAAAACAATTATTGAGGATGCACAAGCAGGGTAATAAACACAGGACTATTGCCCGTAACCTTGGCATAAGCAAAAACACAGTAAAGAGCTATTTAAAGAAAGCAGGTGCGCTTAGCCAGAGCACCGCTCAGCTACTAAAGCTCGAAGACCCTGAACTGGAAGCACTCTTCCATGCAGGCAGCCCTGCTTATAAGGATGAACGTTACCAGTACCTTAAAGACAGGCTTGGTCACTATGCCCGGGAATTGCAAAAAACAGGCGTAACGCGCCTTTTGCTATGGGAGGAATACAAAGAAACCACAGCTAAGCCATATGGCAAGACCCAGTTCTGCTACCATCTCTCCCAGTACCTGTCGGCTAAAAAGCCATCCATGGTTTTGCACCACAAACCCGCTGAGAAGCTTTTTGTGGACTTTACAGGCAAGACCATTTGCTATACCGACCCAAAGACAGGCGAGCTGATCAGCTGTCAGGTTTTTGTAGCCTGCCTGCCCTATTCCGATTATGGCTTTGCCATTGCAGTGCCCAGCCAAAGCAGCCAGGACTTCCTTTATGCCCTAAGGCGCTGTTTGGAACATCTGGGCGGAGCACCACAGGCACTGGTAAGCGACAACCTCAAAGCATCTGTTGACCAGGCAGACCGCTATGAGCCCGATATCAACCGCAGTATGGAAGATTTTGCCAACCACTATGGCTGTACCGTAGTTCCTGCCAGGGCATATAAGCCCAAAGACAAAGCCCTTGTGGAGAACCAGGTAAAACTGGTCTACCAGCGCGTTTTTGCAAAACTCAGGAACCAGGTGTTTTTTAGCCTTGATGAGCTAAACGGCGCAATAGCAACAAAGGTAGAACAGCACAACCAGACCCGTATGCAGCAAAAGCCATGGTGCCGCCAGGAGCGTTTCCTTGCAGATGAAAAGAACAAACTGGCGCCCCTTCCACGGCAGCCCTATGAGCAAAAATATTACTGCTCGCTCAAAGTGGCACAAAACAACCACATTTACCTTGGCCGTGACAAGCATTACTACAGTGTGCCTTATCAACATATCGGCCAACAGGCCAAGGTTATCTATACCCGCAATACCGTGGATATATATTTGGGGCAAAAGCTTATAGCGGCGCACCTGCGCAATTACAAACAGGGCGGATACTCCACCTGTAAGGAACATTTATGCCCCGCCCACAAACACCACCTTGCGCGCAGCCCACAGTACTATCTTGATAGGGCCATGGAACTCAGCCAGGATCTGCACAGGCTCTTTATATTGATGTTCGGCCGCACTGACCGCTATGCAGAACAGCTCTACAAAAGCTGCGACGGGCTGCTGAGGCTTTGCCGTACAAGCGATAAGGCTGCTTTTGAATCTGCCTGCCGCATGGCAATTGACAATGAAGTGTTTACTTACCGCTTTATATCCAACATACTCACAAACAAAACTGCTGGCCAACAAAACAATGCGCCACAAAAAGCCCTTCCCAGGCACGGCAATATACGGGGCAAAGATTATTATACACAACAACAGTTAACCCTTAATATCTGATATTATGATGCAAATAGAACCACAACTTAAAAGCTTGCGCTTAAACGGGATGTCCTCCGCATGGCAGGCATTGATGGAATCAGGCAGGCTAAACGAGCTGAGCTTTGGGGAGGGCATGAAAATACTCCTTGAAGCAGAAAAGCAACAACGCGAACAGAACCGTTTTGAACGGCTGCAGAGAAACGCACGCTTCCGATACCAGGCGGCATTGCAGGAAGTCAGCACAGACCAGGCCCGGGGGCTTGGCAAAGACCTGCTGGCAAGTCTGGCCACGGGCAATTACCTGCAAAAAGGCCAGTCCATATTGGTCACCGGCCCAACCGGATGCGGGAAAAGCTTCCTGGCCTCGGCTTTGGGGCACCAGGCATGCCTGCAGGGATATAAAGTAGCCTACTATAACATGCAAAAGCTGCTGAAAAAAATTAAAATTGCACGCCTTGAAGGAACGGCCTTTAAATTTTTTGAAACCACGGCCAAAACAGACCTGCTCATACTGGACGACTTTGGAATGGCACGGCTGGAACAAAAGCAACAAATTGATTTTATGGAGATTATAGAAGACCGCCATGCCCGGAAATCAACAATTATTGTCAGTCAGCTACCTGTGGCAAGCTGGTTCGATATCATTGGTGAAGCTACTATTGCCGATGCAATATTAGATCGTTTGGTACACACTTCCCACAGAATTGAATTAAAAGGAGATAGTTTAAGAAAAATTAGGTGTAAGCCTACGGCGAACAGCATCTTGCATATAACCGGATAATGTTTTAAAGCTGTCCGGGCAGAAGTTGGTGGAGCTGGTTGGCTGGGTGTTCCTGGATTTTTCCTAATGTTTGCTTGAGCCACTCAAAGGGTTCTACGTTTTGGATTTTGCAGCTGGCAAAAAAGGAGTAGATCATAGCCGCGTGCTGGGCTGCATTGTGCGAACCGGCAAACAGGTAATTCTTGCGGCCTATTGCTACCGGCCTGATGCTGT
The DNA here is from genome assembly GCA_963662905.2 of Bacteroidales bacterium. GTDB lineage: Bacteria > Bacteroidota > Bacteroidia > Bacteroidales > WRLA01. Next base: position 1,109,948 of record CAXXFD010000002.1, read on the forward strand.
TTTCAACCAGGTTGTTGTCAATGCGCAGCCTTCCGTCTTCAATATAACGGATCAGGCGCCCCCATAATTTCAGGCTGTAAGCTATGGCTTTGCCGATTGCGCTTTTGGGCGCTACTTTATAAACTTCTTCCTTAAGCCAGCTTTCCATTTCGTTCAATATGGGCAGTGATTCCTTTTGCCGCAATGCTTTGACCTCCTCCGGCTGCAGTTCTTGCTCACTTGCCTGACGTTCAATGGCATACAGTTTTCTTATCTGCCCCAGCGCATATTCACTGCGTGCAGCATCATTGTCCTTGGCTTTCTCAAAATACCTGCGTGCATGCGCCATGCAGGCCAATTGGGTGATTTCGGCTTTGTTTTTTAGGTTGTCGTAAGCTGTGTAGCCATCGGTTTGCAAATATCCACTATAGTTTTCCAGCATCTCATCCGGGCCTTCCCGTCCGCGGCCTTTCCGGTAATCGAACAGGGCCAGTTTTTTAAGCGGGTCGTAATAAACCCAATGATACCCTTTGTGCGATGCCCCGGGCTTGTCTTTGGTCAATACCTTTATGGGCGTTTCGTCTGCCATCAGGTAATCGGTCCTCATGATTTCTTTTTTCAGGGCATCGTAAAGCGGTTCAAGCAATCTGCAAACCCCGCTAAACCAACCGTTTATTGTTGATTCGGCTATTTCGATCCCCAGGCGCTTGAACATCTTGACAAGGCGGTAGAAAGGCAGGTGGTCAACAAATTTGCTGACAGTCACATATGAGAGCAGGCCTTCTGAGGCATTGCTTTTGGGCAAGGCGCGCGAAGGCAGTTCTGCGCAGATCATTTGGGTGCTTTCGTCCTGGCCTGCTACGGCATAGTAAGGGCGTATATAACGGATCACACGAAAAGTACCGGGCACATAATCAAGTACTTCGGTGATTTTTACGTTGACCCTATGGGCGCCTTTGGGCAGGTTTTGGGGTTCGATGATGATTTCATGGCGCGGCAGGTGGGCGGGCAGTTCTAAGCGCACGGGCTGTTTTTTGGACTGCTTTTTATTGCGCGTATAGCTGATCTGCTCCTTTTCCGGTTCTTTCTCCTGTGCAGGCACGTCGAAGAGCACGCCCTGGTTGGGGTCTGCTGCGATATGCCGTTCGCTTTTGGCTCCATAGATCGCACGCCTCAACTGGACAAGTTCATGCTGAAGCAGGAATATCTTCTGTTGCATTGCATCATATTCCGCTTTTGATATAGTTATTTTTTCCTGACTTGCCATGAGGCAAAGATACGGAAGTAACCTCTTGTCTGACTATATTTTAAGTGCTATTTACCAACATTTTCATGTGGGAAAAAACGTGGGTATTTCCTTGCATTTTTCATGGAAATACCATTGATTATCATTACAAGTTCAGGGTAGTCGATCAGCTGGTGGGAGGCGTGCACAGCAGATGTGTCCGGCAGGTGAAAAGTGCCTTTTTCGAGCCTTTTGTAGAACAGTACAAAACCTCCGCTTTCCCAGCGCAACAATTTTATGCGGTCGCGCTTTTTGTTGATGAACAGGAAAACATCACCGCTCATCGGGTTTTTGTCCAGTTTGTTGCGCACAATGCCATACAGCCCATCAAAGCTTTTGCGCATATCGGTGGGCTGGCGGTACAGGTAATAGCGGCCGGCAGTTAAGCTGAACATTATTGGCCGGTGAGCGATTTGAGATAGGACAAGGGCACATTGCCCGGCAAGCTGAGCTCGATACCATTGGGATAACGGATATTGACCCCTGCAGCTGGAATTCCGGAAAGCTCAATGAACCCATGGTCATCAGGCAAGCTTTCTTCCTGTTTAAATTTATGATACCAATAAAGGAAAGTGTGATAGCCGATTTTGTGCGATTCGGCAAAGGATCTTTTGCTTTGGCCACTGGTATGCCATTGATCCACCAGCGCTTTCATCTCTGCTCTTCTTTGTTCTTTTTGCATATTGCTTTTTTGCAGCAAAGTAAGGGAGCTTTAAAAGCTTGTGCAATATGCCTTTTGCTGAAGGCTTACAATTAGGTAATATTGTCAGGCAATCGCGTTCTTTAAAAACTTTACGAATCAGACGGGTCAATATCACCGGATTGGTGGGTCAGTATGACCGGAATATGCAATGAGGTGGCATCAATGCCCTTCACTCAATTTCTCGAACAAAAAAATTACCGCCTGGTCATTATGCGGGAAAAAAGCAAAAACAGCCAGATAGACCTGTTCACCGGGGACAACTTCATTTACCGCTCAATTTTAACCAATGACTGGAAGGCTGGCGAAAAAGAGGTGATACAATTTTACAACCAACGGGGGAGCAGCGAAAAACTCTTTGATGTGATGAACAATGATTTTGGCTGGAAGCGCCTTCCATGTTCGTTCATGAACGAAAACACCGCCTTTTTGATCATCATGGCCATGATAAAGAACTTTTACAACTACTTTGTCGGGCTGGTGTCAAGAGTATTTGGTGGCATTAAGCCGACAACCCGACTTAAAGGGTTTATTTTCAGGTTTATATCTGTTTCTGGAAAATGGATATACTCTGGGCGGCAATGGTTTTTGAAATTATATACTGACAGACCTTATGAGCAACTGTTGGTCTAAATACCCCTGGCTTTAACGGCTTTTTTCCAGAGCTACAGGGAGGGGTGTGCCTGAAAATTCAGAGTAAATATTTAGTAATCAATTCATTATGTGTGTCTTACGGAACGTAATGTGTTTTTGGCATTGATTGGGATTTTTACGCCATCAAAAAAAAGCAAGCCAAATTCAAAAGGCTATAAACAATTGCCCCTGTTGCAGTAAAATGTATGCCCAATGGAATAAAAAGTATCAATTTATTGCCCCTACTTGAGAAATTTCTGTGCCAAAAACATTTTTTAGCTCAATAAATTATTTCTTGCGGATTTAAGGATTACTATAAATCAAGGGAGTCAAATAACCTTTAATTTTCCCTGATTCACATAATCCAAGGATAGCAGATGAATATTCCACAAAAGGCTTTCGGTCAAAAAAAGAATCTAAAATTACATCTGAATCAATTAAAACTCTGTCCATATTATAAATACTTATCAGTTAGGGCTTTTGTCAATTCCTTTTTGTAATCAAAATCTTTCGGAGCCTTAAATGAACCTCTCAGAGAGTCCGTAATTGGAGTAGATTTAGTTTTTGCAATACCTTCTTCTTTTACGATAACTTTAAAATAATTTTCAACAATATCTGATAAGCTACGACCTTTCCCTTTGGCGTATTCTTTAGCTTTTTCAATCAATGTTTGTTCTATTGTCAATGTGAGTTTAGTATTCATCTTTGTGTTTTTTTAATTCCTTAGTACAAAGATAAGGATTATTATCAACCCGTGCAATATTTTCTGTTATTACACGTGCTTTCTTCACCCTTGCTTGCCGTTAACGGCAGTCCCCCGAAAATATCGGGGCAGGCTGTCTAAAAACCTTCATTTTTCTCCGGCCAGCCGTTATGAAGTGCTAAAATTAGCAAATATCTGCCATGTGGCTGTGTTATTTTTTGTTTGCAATAAAATCAGTTTCTGCTCTAGCTGTACGGAAAACCGGCCTATTGCTTCCAAATTGGCTCACAAGGTTTCAATAAGGCTGAGCGACTCCTTAGAAATATTTTTCCTTCCTGCCTTTTTGATATCAATCCCCATAACATCAAACTCCGGTTTCCGCGAAAGTATCGGGATAAATGTTCAACACAGCATCCAGACTTCGCGCTGCGCGCAGTCAGGACGCTTAATTGTTGTGCTTTCGTGCTTTAATTTATACCATTCAATTTCTCCCAAACCCGTTTGTACTCCTGACCGCTTAACCTAGATCTAGCAGGTCGCACACTATCCCAGGTTTGCTGACTTTGAACTCTAAGCCAATTGCTTACAGAATCGGTTGGTTGAGAAAAAATTTCTCCACCTACGGCTTCATTGTATAAATGACCTATTCGGTTGGCGATACTTCTGGGTACATTATTTTTTCTCATTAAAACACCTTCATCTGTGTTAACTCCATAATGCAAATAGGCAGGAAGGTTAGCCATACGCTTTTTATCAATCTCTGAAAGGTTATCCCAATCAACACCACTTGCGGGCATTTTTTGCAGTGCTGCAAGCCCCCACGTAGCTGAGTTCGCAACTATCTTATATAGAGCCTTAGTAGTTTTTTGAATAGCACTGTTTAACTCTTCATTGGGATAAAAGCGGCTTGCTATTCTTGAAATATTGTTTCCATTTACCCAATCAATTATCAATCTTGCAATGCTTGACTGATCTAAGGGTCTTTCCCCTGAACTAAGTTCTTCTATTGATTTTTTTATCTCGTAAGTGTTTAACATAATGCCTACGAGTTTCTGCATACTTTGATTCTGTTCTGAAAACAACTGATTTCTATTCCAGTCATTTGGAGTAATACCTGATGTTGCTAATCTACCAATCATTTGTCTTACAGAAACTGATGAAAAACCAGTCGCATCAGACATCTTTGCATCAGCTAAAGAAATGGAATTAGCATACATCCTAATGTTATCTCTTAAGAATGTTTTCTTTTCTATAGGCAATTGACGGTAACCTAAAGTTCCTTGTAATTTTTGTTCTAATTGTGACAAAAAGACTTCCTGACTTTGCACTTGCTTTCTGAGATGAGAAATATATTGAAGAATGGCTGACCATCTTTCATCAACAAAAAGCCATCTGTCAAAACTAAAATCTGCATGTCTCAAGGCATTATCAATTGCATTTACCAACTGGGATAATAATTCTCCTGATGCAGAATTCACATATTCAGCAACCTTGAAATAATCTTGTTCATTTCTAGTTGCCAAACCTACCCAACCCATGCTATCTTGACCTGTACGACCAACTCTTCCTGCCAAATTCCAGAAGTCACGGACTGGCATGTCATAAGTTCCTGTTTTACTTTTATAGACATAAGAACCCATTATAACAGCTGAAACGGGAAAATTGATACCTTGAGCAATAGTTGTGGTTGCAGCCAAAGCCTGTAGTTTTGCATTAAACATCAAATCTTCAACCAAAAAACGAATTTCATCAGGCAAAGCAGAACTATGTACTGCAATTCTCTTGCTCAAGAATCTGGCTAATGGAAAATCATTACCTAGCTCACTTTGAACCAATTTAATTAATAACTCTATATCATCATCCTGACCAAAGTTATCGTCTGATTTTTCAAATAGCGTTTCAGCTATGCTATAGGTTTCATTTGGATCTGAGGCCAAGACAATTACTGGTGAAGCAAGATTCAAAAAATTAGCTGCAACTGTTTTGGTAATTTTCACTTTTGACCCTTTTGCCTGTGATGCTGTTTCTTCGGCATCTCCAATTTGCACCAATGGAATGGCATCACCTACTTCATAAGTTCCCTTATCTGTATGAAGAGTTCTCAGAAGATAGTCATACTCCCTACCTCTTCCTTCTACCTGAATGGCACCAATCATTCTTTCATTGGGCTGCCACCAATCCAATTCCAAATTGATAACTTGACCCCTGTCTCCTGCAAGCCAATTTACAATATCATCTGAGTTAGAAATATCAGGTGTCATCAATAAGAAATTCGCTTCTTCGCAGTCGTTTTTAATCGTTGATAGTAAAAACTCAAGATTTAACCCCCTTTGCTTTTCTTCAATGTTATGGGCTTCATCTACCACTGTTAAAACCAAAGGACGCTCATTCGTAGTGCCAAGACCTTGACGGACGAGAAGGTTCATTTTCTCGTAAGTGGTTACAAGAACATCGAATGTAGTTTGATTGCCTCTATCTTCTATCAAGTGTTGTTCAAAACCATCCAATTCAATTGCACCGCTTGCCTTTTCCACACTTAAACCAATATTGCCCAAATCTCGTTTAAGTTGGTTGTAAATTTGGTTGACTAACGCCTTCGTTGGAACGACATAGGAAACCCAACCACCTTGTTCTCTGAATTGATTTAATGCCTGTAGAATGCGATATTCAGCAATCAAAGTTTTCCCACTAGATGTTGGAAGGTTAACAACAATAGCTCGATGTGCGGGATTTAGCAGTTGCCCTTCCAAAATGGATTCTTTCTGTGGGTAGAGCAATTCAAACCTTCCATTCTCCTGATGGCTAATGAACCGATTGAACCTAGTAACCCAATTGTTGATGCCTCTGGTATTGTGCCATATTGTATTTCTAACCATCTTTATAGCAAACGATTCAAAGAATTGATACAATAGGTTCAAGCTTATGTTGCCTGATTTGTGGGCATAATCTCCGGAGATTTGCAAATGATATCGCAACTGATCTTCAGGCTCTAGTGGTCTTCCTTCTAATAAATATTGTCCAAGAATGTCAATGCTTTTGGCAAAATGATATAAAGACACCAATTCGGCAGCTCCATAAGGACGACTTTCTTCATTGACCTGATTAAGAAATGTATTTTCAAACTGATTTTGCTCGCTTCTTAATTGATTGATAAGCTCAACGGCTTGGCTAACATCTCGCCAATTCTCCTTTTTTACCAATTGAACAACAGCTTTGAACGAGATTGTCATAACCCTGCTATTCCAGCTTTGATCATGTTCTATATTTTGAATTTGTTCATTCAGTCCATTTAGATATTGCTTAACAAAATGCCAGTGCTCACCTAAATAGCCAAACGCAATCAGCTTAAAGGTCTCATATACGAAATACTCATCTTCAACAATGACTGGCAATTGACCAACAATATCAAAATAGGTAGAACACAAGGATTTGAATTCATTTGCGGTTTCAGCGTCATTGCGCTGCTCCCAAAGTTCAATGATGCGTAATTCACATAATTCTTTAGCCTTGGTAAGCTCCTGAACTTCGTCCTCACTAAGTTGAAGACTTTCGAATCTCTTGGATAATTTCCCCTTTTGTATGAGCATACCAATCCCTTCAAGCATATCTGGATAGGCTTGTTCAAGAATATGATATTTGGTTTGTATGCTCATTATGCTCTTTGGTTTACTATATCTACCCAATCTTCTTTGCGTATGGGAATGTACATTGCCAAAAGTTTTATTCCTTTAGGTGCTAGAACATGGTTTCTCAATCTTACGTAACTAGCTGAAACATCCCGTTCGTCATGCGCAACATCTCTAACCAGTACTCCGATTAAATGAAAATTCTCATTTCTCGAATAATATGCCCTTTCACTAGCATCAAAATCTGACCTAAAAGGATGTCCTTCTGGGAAATGCCTCATTTTATTTTTCAGGTAACTGACTAAAATAAATCGTTTGTTTCTATCATAGTACAAATCCCTTAACTGGCTTTCTATACCTTTTGCTCCAGTCATTACTTGGGGCGGTCGATTAGCTGTTTCAGAGGAAGTTTTCACCTCCCCAAAAAGAAAAAGCACCTGATCGTCTGCCTCAATAAACCCAACCAAGTCTGCACCAGTCTTATTTCCCTTTGGATTTCGGGCATCTCTGTTTTCATTCCAATGAAATCGACAAGAAAACTCCTGTTCCAAAATTACTTCTGCGTAAGCTTCTCCTACTCGAAATTGTTGTACTTCAATTTCTTCATTTTCTAAAGCCTGAATATCAGCCAACAAACCATCACTCGCTTCAAACCCAGTTTCATCTTTGAGCGCTCTTAATCTATTTAGAGAATCTTCCCATTCCACATTGTCTTGCAAATTATCCCGAACAGCATTTTGCAAGTGGTCGCGACATTCCGTTTCATCAAGGGCTACTCCCTGATAACTTCGGATAGGACTTTCTATATGTTCGAAAAGTATATTCACTTAAATAATAATGGTAAAAGTATTCATTTTACACCTTGATTTCGATTGTTAATATTGATATTTTCCAATTTGGGCATTTTTTTTCGCATGAAGCACAACTCGTTTTTAAACGGAACGTTATTCCGTTTATTGATCCAAATGCACCACGATAAACGGAATGAGCCCCTTTTATTCTTCTAATTTCATTCATAGCTCAATGTCATCTAAGAGGTTGGCCATACGTTTGACGTTTTTTCTGCTAACCCTCGTGTAAATCTCCGTGGTTTTGCTACTTGCATGCCCCAGTGCCTCTTGTATCAAGCGTAGCTCTGTGCCCCGCTCCATATGTGTTGTTGCAAAACCGTGCCTGAACATGTGAGGCTTAACACTTCTGGTAATTCCGGCTTTTTCGGCTGCCCGCTTTATAATGTCTTTAATCGCCGAATAATCCAAATAAGCAAGCGGGTTGAGCATTTCAAAAACTGTATGCAGATCAAATGCTTCTTTTGGAATGTACCAAAACTTTCTGCTCTGGCTCCAACGGGCATTCGGGAGGGCTTTTACCTTCCAGATAAGTGTGGAGTCCTTTTCAAAACACAGGCTTACCACCGCCTGCTTGCGGTGTTCTTCAAATGCCAGTGTGATTTTGGGCTTCCTCATTTATTTTTGTTTCAAGCATCAAATATATGGAAAATATTGATTGATACTTATGGCTTTATGTTGTTTTTTTGGATTACCGGCGTTTCTCCCCCCCGTTCCCGCGCGTGTCCTCACGCGTGGCTTAGAGAGTCCGGCTAAGCAAACCCGTACCTTCCGCAAGTCACAAAAGCAGCTTTCCTTCAACAGTTCTTGTTGCTTTGATATTTTCATGCGCATCAAAATTAATTTTCATGCGCATGAAAAATATTTTTGATGCGCGTGAAAAAAGTTTTTGATGCGCATCAAAAATTATTTCTATGCCTGTAATCATCAATCTAAATACTTGAAGTAAATCCAAAAAGACCTTAGCAATTATTAAAAGCATGCTGGATTATGGCTTTTCTGAATCAGGCAGGTAGAACAGCACAGGTGTGGATAAGAATTGGCACACCATTATAATAAGTGTGCCCAGGCATTTTTATTAGCCAAATATTTACCGAATTTTCCGGTAATTCCCCGCAAACCCACATTGTCCCCACAGGGGTTTTCGCTATACCATCGCTATACCATCGCTATACCAAGTCGCTGCAAATACTTTGCGGGCAACCGGGTGCTGCAGGCTTGCTTCGGGCAGATATTCTGTAAATATACTTATTGAGGCAAATTAGACCTACTCATCGGATGACTTGGAGTCATCCGATGAGTGAGATTAAGTTATTAAAGTCATCCGATGAGTAAGGTTAATTGGTTCTGCCCGAAATTTCGCGGACATTTGAACCCTTGAAATACAATTTGCTTCCTTCATCAATAATTGGAGCAAATGACCCGGCTCCAACTTCCCTTAGTTTCAAACTTTGGGAAAGTTTGACTCCATTTGCCACTCCTCGGATGACCAGGTTCGTCCCCAAAACTACTCATCGGATGAACGAAGCCGGCTGTTAAAACTCATCGGATGACTTGGAGTCATCCGATGAGTAGGTAGATGTAAGTCATCCGATGAGTAGGTATTGTTCGTCATCCGATGAGTAGAACCGGAGCGATCCGATGAGCCATTTCTCTTTAGCTTTCATAGTGTCCGATCACCCCTCCGGTAAGCTGCAGCAGCGCATGATAACTTTCAATTACATCGTATATAGCGCGGTGGTAGTTCCATGTGGATTGAATATAAATCTGTTGCACATCGCGGAAATTAAAGGAATTAATGGCTCCGGTTTCAAACTTTTGCCGCGATAAAGTCAGGTTGAGCTCGGCAGCTTTCAATTGTTCCTGAGAAAGCGCCAAAAGTTCCTTGCGCACTTCATAAAGCTCAAACTCCTGCGCCAGTTGGTTTTCCAGCTCATCTTTCATCTGATCGGTTTCAATGGAACTGATTTCCTCTTCGATTTGTGCAATTTTCAAAGCCTGCTTTCGTGTGCCGCCCTGAAAAAGCGTATAGGAAATTCCTGCAGTAATCCCGCCGGAAAAGCCATTGGAATATTGGTTTGGGATCAAATCGGACTGAAAACGTGTTTCATTGGCATTATATCCACCATTTAAGCCGGCAGATATTGTCGGGTAAAAAGCCCCTTTTGCAGAGCGCACATCCAGCCGGGCCATTTCCATATTGATATATTGCGTGCGCAGGCTGTAATTATCCGACAGCAATTTTTCTTTGAGCACATCCAGATCAAAGCTGCTGGTATCGGCAGTAAAATCCTTTTCAAGGACATAGGTTTTTTCTGAAGGTTCGGCCATCAGGAAATTGAGCTGGCGCACCGCATTATTATAGTTTGCACGCGCAGAAAGATAGGTGGAACGGTCTTGGAGCCATGAATTTTGCGCCTGCAACAAATTATAGCTTTTGCTGCTTCCAATATCCTTTTTGAGCTGTTCGCGATCATACAAATCTTTGGAAAGCTTCATGATCTTTTCGGAGGATTCCAGGTTTTCCAGCTGCAGCAATGCACTGTAATAAGCCAGTGTAACACTTACAATGGTATTCTCTGTGGTAATCTTCAGGTTTACATCCGAGAGGTTTTCCAGCTCATTAAGACGTGATTTGGAAATTTTCGCACTATAGCCCCTGAAAACGATCCAATCAAGCTGCACGGATGCATTCCGGTTGGAGGTAAGCGCGTCATCAATGGTATTGTTCCAGCCCTCGGCATCGGAGGCGTTGAGACTGATGGTTGGCAAAGCGCCTGCTTGTCCCCAGCTATTATTGATCTGGCTTTCTTCCAGGTTTTTCTTTTGGATGATGATGCCGTAATTGTTCAGCAGCGCAATGCGGATGGCGTCATCAAGGCGCAGGATATCGGTTTGAGCCATTGATGGAAGCGTAAGCAAAGCCATCACCACTGCCCATATGTATTTCATCTTCTTCATTTTTTCTCTTTTTTGATTATTCAAAATCCTTTTCCATATTTGTTTTCAAGGTCAGGTCAATATTATGGTTGATCACGGCAACCTCAACCGATTCGGCATTGGCTTCCTTATCTCCTTTTATTTTGTGAAAGGACACATTTAACTGATTGAAGCCAAGCATAACTACCGGTAAGATCAGCAGGATGAACATTGTCCCGAAAAGGATACCGTAGGCCAGTGAAATGGACATGGGCACCAGGAAACGCGCATCGGGATTATTAGCCAGAATGAGCGGCATAAGCCCAACATAAGTGGTGAGTGTTGTGAGTAAAATCGGACGGAAGCGGGATTTTCCCGTATCAATAATGGCATCCATCAGTTTCATGCCGCGCACCATATTTTGATTGAAACGCGAAATAAACACAATTGCATCGTTAATGATCGTCCCCGAAAGGGCGATAAATCCCCAGAGGCTCATCATAGAAACCGGCTCACCGTGGATTGCATGCCCCCAAACAGCGCCCAGAATACCCAGCGGGATCATGATCAAAACCATAAATCCCTGACTAAAAGATTTAAAATAAATCATGATAATCAGCACGATAATCAGGAATGCGATGCCAAAATAAAGCACCATACTGCCCATTTGCTCGGCACTGTCTTTTTGTTGTCCCTGTTTCTCAAAAGTAAGACCGGGATATTCTCTTTCAATTTTCGGAATAATCACATTATCAATATCTTCCAATATTGGGCTAATGTTTTCGCTCTGATCTTTCATATAAGCATCCACCCTGATTTCCCTGCGGCCGTTATATCGGTTGATTGTGTTCAGGCTGCGTGCTTTGGAGATATTTGCCAGACGTTCCAGGGGGAAATCGCCCTGCTGTGTGTGGATCATCATTTTTTCCAGCTGCCCGATGGTTTCCCGGTTTTGGTGCGGATAGCGCACGTAAACCCAGACCTCATCTTTGCCTTCCTGCATGCGTTGCGCCAAACCGCCATAAAAACCGTTGCGTACCTGTTGCATGAGTGTTGCATTATTGAACCCAAGGATATAGGCTTCAGGTTTCAGTTCCAGGCGTATTTCCTGACTGCCCAACTGGCTGTTGTTAGTGATATTGTAGAGCGAGCTGATTTTCTCCAGTTCCTGTTCAAATGCCAGACGGCCGGCTTCCAGTTCGTCATTATCATAGCTCAGCAGGCTGTAAGAAACCGGGGCGCCAAAGCGCGATGACGCTCCAACAGCATATTTGTAAGCCCCTTCCAAACCTTTTGTCAGTTCGGTCACTTTTTGCTTGATATCATCATCCGTCAGATCCGTATCTGTAAGTGAATTCAGGAAAACATAAAGCATGCCTGCATTCGTTCCGCTTTCGGTACCGCTAAAAGCATTGCCCACAATCACATTGGTTGAAGCCACATAGTCGATGGTGTCGCCCTCCTGCTGTTTCAGGATTTTGTTCGCTTCCCAAACAGCTTCTTCAATACGGAAAAGCCTTTCTTTTGTAATTTCCTCATTAGTACCGGGTTTCATGGCCAGATCAATAGTAAAATGATCTGCCGGCTGACCGGGAAAGAACACAAAAGCAATTTTCCCGCTGAGGAACAAACCTCCGGTTATTATAACCAAAGCGGTAACGCTTGCGATACTAATACTTTTGTTTTTCACCAGCTTATTGAGGGCCGGGAGATATAAGCGCTCATTCAAAAAACGGATGAAACGCTCTGCCTGTCCGCGCACTTTTCCATAAGCCGATTTTGGGTTCAGTGGTTTTAATACCGCCGGATTTGCCAGATGTCCGGGCAAAACAAAAAGGGCTTCAAACAAAGAAATCAGCAAAACGGCAACCACCACAAAGGCCATATCCTGCATCATTTTCAAATGGCCTTCCACGAAAAAGAGCGGCATAAAAGCAATCATCGTGGTAACAACCGAAGTAAACACAGCGGGCAAAACTTCCATTGTGCCATCAATGGCAGCACGGCGCGGGCTCTTGCCCATTTCATAATGCGTAAAGATATTTTCCCCGATTACCACACCGTCATCCACTAAAATACCAATAATCAGGATCATCCCGAAAAGGGAAATCATATTGATGGTAACCCCATAAATCACAGCTATGATAAACATGCCAAGAAAACCAGCCGGAATGCCCCAGGCAACCCATAGCGACAAACGGAAATTCAGCAAAAGCGAAAGCATAATGATAATCAGCAGCACACCCAAAATCCCGTTACTCACCAGAGTAGAAAGCTGCGTACTGATATTATCCATAAAATCGTGGGTAACAGAAAGTTTTGTTGTAGCATGCGTTTGATTATATTCATCAATATACTGATGCACGAAATCTGAAATCTGCTCCAGGTCTTCGTTCATCAGCTTTTGGATCATGATGCTCACGGCCCTTTTTCCATCACTGTACGATCCATTGGGCGTTTCGGCAAAAGTGAGGCGCACATCGGCAATTTCGCCAATAGTGAGGATCTTACCGTCTGCATTGGTGCGTACCACTATATTTTTAATGTCATCGATATCAGCAGAACGTTGACGCAGGTTTACCTTTATTTCTTCGCGAGGATTCCGGATGGTGCCCCCGAAAATATCGAGGTTGTTGGATGAAATCGCGGACTGGATTTCGCTCATCTGCAAATCGTAGGCACGCAATTTCGTTTCGTCCAGCTCCACAACCAGCTCCATATTTTGCGGAATCCCATTAATGGTAATCTGCGAAATAAAACCCGTTGCGAGCAAATCGTCTTCAATCCGGTTGGCCTGTTGGTTCAGTTCATGCAAATCGCTGTTTTCCGAAACCAAATTCAGGAACATGGCCATATCCTTGTTCCGCTGCTTGCTAACAATCGGGCGCTCAGCATCCGCAGGGAAATTGGAAATTCCGTCCACGGCATTTTTTACATCGCTGAGCAGTTCATCCATATCGTAATTTGCAACCGCCGTAATGGTAACAGACGACATATTTTCGGTAGAACGCGACGAAAACTCCTTAATACCCGGAATGCCCCGGATGGCGTTTTCGACCAAAGTAGCCACACCTTCTTCCATTTCTTTTGGCGTTGCCCCGCGATAGCTCACCGAAACGGTAATCGTGGTGGATTCTACCATCGGGAAAGTGGCTTTTTTCATGTTCATCAGAGCAATCCCACCCAAAACCAGCAGAATCACTATGAACATTTTCCCATAAAAGGGATATTTAACAAATGCTGACAATATTTTTTTCATTCTGCTGCTTTTGAGTTGTTGCGCACACTGACTTCCTGACCATCTTTCGCATTGATGAGCGATTCGGTCACCACAATCTCCCCGTCATTCAGTCCACTGATGAGTGTAAAATCACCAAGCTGCTGGCTGATTTCTATTTGTTTTTGTTTCAATTTTCCATTTTCGACCACAAAAACGCGATCTGTATCAAAAATGGCTTCTCGGGGCACTTGAACCACTTCCCGGTTTTCGTTCAAATCAAAAAATACATCCACATATTCGCCTTCGAGGAACGGGCTGTTTTTTGCGGGCAGATAGGTGATATAAATATTCACGGACTGAGTTGCCGCGTCCACAAAACCTGCTTTGCGCGAAACTTTGGCCTGCGCACTGCTGTTTCCCGTGCTAAAGCTCACCTCCTGCCCTATTCTGATTTTTTTGGCATCGGAAGGTGTTACCGGCACATTGATTTCAAGTTTATCCGAGCGGATGATGTCGGCCAGGCCGGAATTGCCGCCTGCAATGGCCCCCACTTCCCGGTACACATTTTTAAAATAGCCATCAAATGGCGCATAAAGTTTGTATTTACTTAGCTGGATTTCCTGCTGCTGCAAGGAATAGAAATCTGAAAGCACACCCTGTGCCGCCAGGAAAACCCGAAACGTTTCATTGTTACTGGTAGGCAATTCGGGAAGTTTCCGGTCTAAATCTATTGCATTGAAAAAGGCTTCCCATTTCGGGAACTCATCCGGATAATCCACTTTGATGTCGGGAAGGATTTGGGAGAGGTTGCGCAGGAAATTGCTTTTTGATGCTTTGATACTGGCCTGCGCATCTTTTTCATAAATTTTTATGAGCAAATCGCCTTTACGGAATGATTGCCCTTCCTTAAAAGGCACATCGCCTTGCAGGATTTTGCCACTGACTTCGGCAGCCAGGGCAACATTATCGAAAGAGCCAATGCGGCCACTGTATGAGACAACAGCTTCATGCACTTCATTTTGCGCTTTTGTTGCCAGCACATTCAATACCGTATGGGCGTGATTGTTTTTTGGCGCTCCGGCCTTGTTCCCGACCAGAGCCAGGGAACTAAAAATTGCTGCCGCGATGATAAGCAGGCTGATTCCGATGGTTATAATTTTTCGTTTCATATAAGTATTATTTATTTTCAGTGGCCATATGGAACTCCCAATGAATTTTAATTATTCTGCTGTGCGTATTTTAGAATCTTAAAATTCATGCTCGTTTCATGTGTATTTTTATTAGATGCTTTTTCAAAAATCAGATTGCGAAATACACAGAAAACCGGAACATTATAAAACTTAATGAACCAAAGCCGGTTTTTGATGAACGAACGTCCTGTTAAGGCAAAAAAGGCAAAAAAACGCCTGTTATTCGACAAAATAGGCCATTGATGCATGAAAAGCTGCCATTTGTTCAATACATTTGTGAGGGGAGATAAAGCATCAGTACTTTCGGCATAAAATTGATTTTTATGAAACAACATATAAAATTCCAGATCAGTCTTTGGGTTATCGTTTTTGGTATCAGTTTTCTTGTGAGTTCCCATTTTATGCCGCTGAGCGAAGCCCTGCTGCTCACGCTTGTGTCGATGCTTTTTTATTTAGCTGCTTTCTATATCAACAGCCTGCTCATTTTCCCAAAACTGTATGATTCCGAGAAATCCCGCCCTTTTTTTATTGTCCTTTTCTTAAGCAGTTTAACAATTGCCATGCTTCACGGATTCACGGACCTACATCTCTCCCGGTACTTCCGTCCCTTGCCGGAACACCTGAAATATCCACTGTTGGCCATGTCAACACGCAGCTTTTTTTGGATTGTATTCCTTAATGCTGTGGGCACAATCTATCTGATCCAAACCCGCTTGCAAAAAAGGGAGCTCTATCATCAAAAGCTGGAAAAAGACAAAATCAATACAGAGTTAAAGCTGCTAAAAGCGCAGATCAACCCGCATTTTCTTTTCAATGCGCTCAACAATATTTTTTCGCTTTCCTATATGAAATCCGACAAAGCACCGGAAAGCGTCCTGAAATTATCGGGCATGCTGCGTTATGTTATTGAAGACTGTGTAAATGAGACCGTTCCCATCCAAAAAGAAATTGAATACATAAAAAACTACCTGGCTTTTCAGATGATGAAATCGCCGGAAGAAATGAACATCAATTTCCAAACAGAGGAAGTAAAAAACACGCTTCAAATTGCCCCCTTATTGCTGATCCCTTTTATTGAAAACAGTTTCAAATACAGCAAAATTGAAGAATTTCCTTCCGCATTTATTGATATCCGCATGGGCACAGAAAACAAAAACCAATTTTGGTTTTCCATCAGCAATTCCATACCGCCTGTTGCCAAAGTTCCTTCCGGCTCCGGTTTGGGCATCGAAAATGTTAAACAACGCTTAAAACTCATTTATCCTGATAAGCACAGCATCCAAATAGAAGAAGCAGGAGATACATTTGATGTACACATTAAAATTGAGCTGTCATGAACATAAGATGTGCGATAATTGATGATGAATACCTTGCACGGGAATACCTCAAAGATTATGTGAGCAAGGTTCCTTTTCTGGAGCTGATGGGCGATTTTAATTCCCCTCTGAAAGTACTGGATCTGATTAAAAAAGGAGAAATCGACCTGCTTTTCCTTGATATTCAGATGCCCGACATCACCGGACTGGATTTCCTGAAAACTTTGCGCGATGCCCCTTATGTTATCATTACAACAGCTTTTAAGGAGTATGCGCTGGATGGTTATGAGCTCAATGTTACGGATTACCTGCTCAAACCCTTTGCTTTCGACCGCTTTCTAACGGCTGTAAACAAGGTCTATAACCTGATGGAGAAAAAGCAAAATCCTGCTCCGGCGCAACCCCAAGCTGCTGCCAGTGAGGCAAAAATACATGATAAGTACCTGGTAATAAAAGCCGACCGCAAGCTTTATAAAATCAATTATGAAGATTTGATTTATATGGAAGGCCAGAAAGCCTATGTCAGTTTTTACAGCAAGGAAAAACGGATTACGGCTTTGGCCAGCCTGCGCGATTTGGAAGAAAAGCTGCCGGGCGGCGAATTTATCCGAATCCATAAATCATTTATTGTTTCCATAAAATCGATCAGCGCATTGGAGGGCAATATGATCGAAATTGCCGGCAAGCAGCTTCCTGTAGGCAAAAGTTATAAAAAAGACCTGGAGCGGATTTTTGGTGTGGAATAAAAAAATCCCTGCCAAAAGGCAGGGATCTGTTGTCAAAGCCCGTTTAGTTCTTCAGGGCAAAAGGTATTTTCAGGTTAAAACTGATGCTCCGTCCCATATTTCCATAGCCCAAACCTTTAAGTGTTGAGAGGTGGTCGATATAAAACTCGTCCAGCAGGTTGGAGGCGATTACAGAAAACATCAGCTTTTGTTTTCCCCACTTAAGCTGCGCGCCCAGTCCGAGATCCACAAGGAAATAATCGGGCGATTCGGTTTCGAACATAGCCGGGCGATCCTGTTTTGCCGCATAAGTACCGCCAATCCTGAAATACGCCTGATCAAGAAAGGCCAATTGATCTTTTTGCAGTTTCAGCTCCAGTTTGAATTTATTTTGCGGAATAAAAGGCAGGTTTTGATCATTATCCTGTTCCCCAACGAGATAGGAATAAGTTCCTTTCACATTAAACCACTTTAGGGGCAGAGCTTCCAGAACCAGCTCACCACCGTAGAGATGAGCATTGCTTTGCAGATAACGATAAATTTCCATGCCTGTTTCGGTAGTATCATTGGTTGGGGAAAGGAAAATATAATCGTTGATATGGTTATAAAAAACCGCCACATCCATCAAAAACCAATTGGAATGCAGGTGCATGCTCAGGTCGGCTTCGTAGGATCGTTGTGGTTTTAAGTCCGGGTTTCCCTGCTCGTAGCGCGCACCATGCTGACCGTCCTGCGTAAGTTCGGCCAAATTTGGCGTACGGTAGGCCGATGCCAGGTTAGCCCGCAAAAGGACATCACGTCCCAATTGATAAGTCGCGCCTATTGAACCGCTGATATTTCCATAATTATTATCCACTTTCAGGCTTTCGTGATCATGCTCATTTTCATGATTTTCTCCATCCCCGTCAATAGTTTTCATTGTACGGAAATCATAGCGTATTCCTGCCTGTGCTTTGAGTTTATCAGCAAACTGATGCTGCAGCAATGCAAAAACGGAATAATCGTGCACATCAGCATCCGGGATTACATGTTCCGGGGCTTCATGATTTCGGTTTGTTTTTACAGCGCCCTGAAATCCAATAATATAATCCGAGTTTAAAGCGGAAGGCAGGTAGGTTTTCAGCTCATAGCTAAAGGTGGTCAGATCCATATCCACCATTTCGAAAGCGGCTGTATTTTCAGCGGTTTGCAACCGGCGGTTGTTCATTTGCAGTGCGGCATTTGCATCTACTTTAAAATCGCCGAGGAACAAAGTATTCCTGCTGGAAATCAAATGGTTGGTCAAATCCTGATACCAATATTCATTTTTACGCCCGTTTTCGGTAACTAATTTTACGGAAGCAGGCACGCACATTCCCAGTTTTGGGCGGTTATAATCGTAAAAGATCCGAAAAATCCCAAAATTACGGTTCAGTGCGGCATTCAGTTTCAGGCTTTGTTCGTTAAAACGTGTGTTGGGCACACGCACGCCATCGCCATCGGTATAATCTTCATGACTTTTAAGGCTTCCACGGAAACCCCAGGAAAAATCCCCGGTATTTCCTTTAATACCCAGTGAGCTAACAATTCCGGAAGTATTGGTATGAAACTGCTGCACGAAATCGCCCACAATTTTGCCCTTTGGGGCAGGTTTTTCATGCAACACATTGATCACCCCGCCAACCGCATCGGAACCATAAAGCAAGGATGCCGGGCCTTTAATCACCTCAACACCGCCCGAAGCAAATTCATCGACCAGAAAAGGATGGTTTTCAGAAAATTGAAAATTCTCCAGCTTTACACCATTGTTGAGCATCAGGATATTGGTCATGGAAAGCCCGCGGATAATCGGTTTACCCACGCCCGGCCCTTTGGAAATCATATCCACACCCGGCACTTCAGTGAGCGCCTCCGAGAGACTTGCTGCACCCGACATCAAAATTTCGTCGCTTTTGATCAGTTCAATTTTGATGGCATTATCGTGCTGTGTGGAATACGTACCTCCCGAAATCACCACTTCCTGCGAATGCAAAGCTGTGGGCTCAAGCTGCACATCAAGTTGATTGCCACCATCTTTTATATAGATTTCCTTTATAATTTTCTTGTATCCCAGATAGGAAAACTCAACTTTCAGTTTTCCTTTTGGAAGCCCGGACAGCTCGTACGCACCATGCTCATTGGTCTGCGTTCCTGTTCCCAGTTTTGGCACATAAATGCCGGCAAAAGCCAGGACTGCTCCATCTTCCTTATCGCGGACAAGACCGCTTAAACTATATTGCGCATATAAATTCTGCCCCCAACATCCCGCCAGGATGATCAAGGCAGTAAAAAATAATTTTTTCATCGACTTTGTTTGTAATATAAAAAAATGATAAAAATCCGTTGTTGCCGTTCATCCCGATTGATACTGCAAGCGGGGCGCAACATCAACGAAAAAATACACCTGAATTAATAATAATCAAGTAATGGTTCTACTCGGAATTCCGTGGAAACTTTTAAAGTATTCAACCATTGGAAAACAGTTTTAAATACCTATAAAATTTTAGAGGACTATTCCTGGCTAAACTGTCCCAAAGTTTAAAACTTTGAAAAAATTTAGCCTACAATTCTAACTCAATTATAATTGCCCACAGAAAACCGAGTAGAACCCAAATAATTAAACCATGAAGTAAAAATCAATTTTTTGGCGGGGCGCGCAAATTGAAAGGTAAAGCGATTCTTTTTGTACATCCTTTAAGAACCGGCAATGAAATCCGGAAAAAATTTTGGGAAACAGAAGCAAATTGCTGTGCCACTGGCTTCTCAAAAAACTCAATCACTTCAAAAGCACAAATCGGGCAGCGCGGGTGATGTTCGCTCAAGCACCGCTCATCATCATGTATATGCTCAAAATGATGGTGATGATGCACAAACGCGATATGCAGCGTTTTCGTCAGTTGCGGACTGAGGAAAAGCAGCAAAAGCACAAAGGGCAAGCCTGTTTTAAAGTCTTTGATGCGCATCATTTGATTGGAGTTCACGGCAAAAATACACCAAATATCAACGTTTGATGGTGAAAAGTGTTTTGAGCTTTTTTAAAAAGAGCAACAATCAAAGCCTGTTTCACCCTGACATTGATACGAAATAAAAAAACAGGGCTGCCTCCTTCAAAAAGACAGCCCAAACACCCAAAAGGCATTTCTAACCTAAAACTATTAACAACCAATTCTGTTTTTTCTATATGGACAATATAAGTACAATTTTAAAATTTCGACCCATGGCAGGGATATAACTTCCAAAAGGTTTGTAATCATTATTGAGCAGATTACTGACAACAAATCTCATTTTTGGCCGGAGCGGGAGTGCATTGGAATTTAAGTGTAGTGAAAAATTCAGTTTTGTATAAGGATCTGAGGGCACATAACCCCAGGGCCCGCCATCAGTCCCTTCCGGAATAGGAGCTATACGTTTTTGAGCAATGGCATGCTCTGCAAAAAGACGGATTTTATAGCCTGTAATCCAAGCATGGTTCATCAGTCCATGATAGTTAAGGCCCGCATTTACTTTAAAAGGCGGGATCCCAAAGAGCGGTGCGTCGTCTTCGGGCACGGACTCATCAATACCATAAACATAAGCTGCGCCCAGATCCACATCACATGCATCAGAAGCTGCCAGCAAGCTATGGATGCGATAATGCAGGCTTACTTCACCACCGTAGATCCGTGCATCGGAATTAGCGAAGGTAAAATCCACATCTTCTTTTGGAGAAGCTGTTTCATGAATAAAATTATCCAGGATATTATAAAACAATGCCAGGTCGTACTGAAAGTTTCCTGCAGTATTTTCCCCTTTAAAGCCCAGATCAATTCCCCAGCTGTATTCTGGTTTCAGTTCGGGATTTCCTTCTTTGGTGCCTTTACAACTGATCACACGTGTAAAAAGCTCTTCGGTGGAAGGCATACGGAATGCGCGCCCGAAATTCAGGGAAATATGATGAATTTGAGAGGGCGAATATACAACACCCATATTTCCACTAAAAGCATTGCGATCTTCTGTGCGTTGGTTTTCGCCTTCGGTTACACTGGCCAAATCGAAGCGCAAGCCTGCTATTAAGCGATATTTTTCACTGATGTCCCATTCATCGTTTACAAAGAATCCGGCATTTTGTTGTCCGGCGCCTTTGCTGCCTTCTACTGTGCCCCGCGTATCATTATAATAATCAATAATCTCTCCCGGGCTGTCGAGGCGATAGATATAGGCATCAGTTCCAACAGTAAGCACATTATTTTCAGATGGTTTCAAATGTGCAAAAAGGCGTCCTCCGCCATATTTATGTTTGTAATGCACCAAATCGAGCGTCGATTTTAGTTCTGTTATCGTATTGTATTTTGTCTGGAAATAATCGCGATGCCCCTGATCATAGTAGATATTAAATGTAAAGGACTCTCCTTTTTTCAAAAGATCAATATTATAGTTCAGCGCTGCGCGGAAGCTTTCCTCCTCATTACGGATTTCGGTAAAATATTTTGAAGGGCCATTAAAGCCCCGTGGTTTTCCCCAATCGCCGTTATGGTAATTAAAGCTGGCACTCAACTCTTGTTTTTCAGTAATTTTCATCGCCGAGCGAAGATCCAGGTCGCGATCTTCCACATTTGAGTTTTCGGCTTCCTCGCCATTGCCATAGGTCATATTTCCGGTAGTCCTATAGCGACCATTGGCAGCTATGGCAAAATTCTTTTTTTTATGGCATGCCCGGAATACTTCCAAAAATTCATTATTGTTTGAGCCATAGGCGGTGAGCACTTTTGCATGCGTCCCATCGGGCTTTTGGAGCAAATCCTCCCCAATCAGGTTAATAATACCCGAAATAGCGCCGCCCCCATAGATCACCGAGCCCGGGCCTTTTATAATTTCAATGCGCTGCACGCCATAAATATTCATATCCTGACCAAAATACCCCCCCGGAAAATCCCCTATTTTACGATTTTCATCCTGCATGATGATGATGCGCTTTGAATTGAGCCCACGCAGGATGATGGGGGAATGATATTCCCAAACCTGGCTGATTCCCGGCTTTTCGGCCAGCACATCCGTTAAGTTAGACATCATTTGATCTGAAATATTTTTTTGCCGGATGACCATAGCCGGTTTAGAAAGCAATTCTGATTTTTGATCATAGAGTGCGGCAGAAATGACCACATCCTTTAAGCTGGCAGTTTTAGGCTGAAGGAATATGGTTATTTGCTCCGGATCAGGGCAGGACGTTATGGGCTGCTCTTTCCGAATAAAATTGATATGGCTCAATATAAGTTCAACTTCTTTGTTTGACGGAACCCGGATTTCAAAACGGCCATCGGAGTCCGATGAAGTACCCTTTGCCGATCCGTAAACGGATATATTGACAAAGGGTACAGGAAGCTTTGTTTCCTGATTTACAATGATTCCTTTGAGACTAATTGTTTCCTGCGCTTTGGATGAAAAAACGAAAAACAACAGGCTCAGGAAAGAAAAACAAAGATGTCGGAATATGGAAATAGTTAAACGAGTCATAATGTTAACAATACGGGAAGAATTATTTTCGGAAATGCCTTAGTCAATCAGAGCCCATTGGATATCAATATATCCTGTTGCTGTTGGTGCAGGATCGGCCGGAAAATCAGGTACAATCATCTTAGCATATTTCCCATCAGCCAGTTGAATAATCCATATTGGTTCATCCCCTTCGATATCATTTATTGCGGCAGCTTTCCATTTATCGCCGATGATCAATTTTTTATATTGCTGGTTCAAAGACGACACCAATGGTTTGCCGGAGCTTCCGCTTTGCAGTCCGCTCAGGGTGAAGGAGGCATCATCGGACTGATATTCCAAAGAAGGCAAATCACTAATTGACAACGAATAAAACTCCGTCAAACCCGTACAACTAAAATCAACCTCCGAATAATTGATAGCTTTTGAGCCCTCGAAAAGCTGTATAAAAGGCAAACCTGCCATTAATCCATCCGGTTTTTCACCCTTCATGGTACGAATCACCATATCTGCTTTAAAATCATTTACGGTGAGCGAGTCCATATTGTTGGCTCCGCCGGCTTTTCCGTCATAATAAAAATCAAAGCCCACGCCACCGGGATTTCTGTTGGCACAAATCAGGTAAGGGCTTTCAAGGGATGTAAATGTTGATGGAGTTGGTTGTGGCTGAGGATCTTCATCATCATCGCTGCAAGAAGTAAAGCAAAGGCTGAACAGCGCCAATGCCCAGAAAAGTTTTTTAAATTGATTCATTTGGAGTACTTTTTATCAGTAAATAATTATTGATGCAAAAGTCCTCTTTGATCGCTGGCCAATCAATCCCCAAAAATGTGTATTTAAACAGTAAAATATCCCATTTTTTAGTGATTCACAAAACGTAAAAAAAATTTATATCCCTCCACTCATGGCATCATCAATGCTGATCAAACCTTTGGCCACCGCATAAATAGCTATGGCCGCCGGGGTTTTGATGCCGAGTTTGGCACTGATATTTTTCCGGTGGCTTACTACGGTATGTATGCTGATAAAAAGCTCTTCGGCAATTTCCTTATTGGATTTTCCTTTAACCATTAGTTTGACCACATCCACTTCGCGTTCGCTAAGCTGGTGGTTTTCTTCCCTTTGGTTTTCTTTTTTCTCTTCAAGATGCTTATGGAGCACCTGAACAATACGGTTAGCGCTGTCTGTCAAATAAATACAGTCGTCAAGTTGCCTGCAAAATTCCAGCTCATAAATTCCACTGGCCACACCAATGAGTGAAGCTTTCCCAAATTTATTACCAAGACGAGGCAAAACCTGGGAGCAATGAGAGCACACCACAGGATTCATCAAAACCAAATCAATTTGATCAGGATCAACATCCCCATCTATAAATGCCTCATAGGAAGGGTAAGAAGTAATTTTATGCGGCAGCGGCAAATGCTTTAAAATGGACTGTAAGCCTTGTCGCAATATATCCGAAGGTTCAATTATAAGTATCTGTACTGAAATCATTTGCCCAGTTTTTTCTCCATACGCTCCACCAGGGGTACAAGGATTTCATTCTCGATACGGGTATGCACGTTCAAATCGTGCTCCAGATAAAAAAGGTCAAAAATCACCCGCCGTCGTTTGGGGTAATCATCACCGGATGGCAAATGTTTGATCAGCAGGTTTTTCAGGTCGTCCAACTTCTCTTCTATATCATCATGGTGCTGTTTATAAACATCCACAGAATAATCTTCTGTTTTGCAATATCCTTTGCCCGAGCGGATACATTCCTGCAGCGATCTGATATAAGGAAAAACCGTTTGGTTTTCATAATCAAAATGCAGGCATGCTTCCTTTAGGTAATCTTCAAAAAAACGCTCCACCATTTTCATTTCCGGCAAAGGGTTGCTGTTTTTAAGATCCTGAACACTACGCCTCAGCACCGGGTACAATTGATCGGTATAGAGACGATGGGAATTTTTCAAATATTCGATAATAATGTCAGCATCATCAAAAACCAGTTCAAAATCAGGTTTGTAGTTTTTGTCTGCGTGAAGATTGAGCAACATAATCAGAACCTCAACGTTCATTTCCTTTTCATTGGCAAGTTCTTTTAGTTTTTTATCCTGATAGCCCGGATAAAACCCCAGGCGTTCGAGGACAAGAAGCATCAATGGATTGATTTCCAGAGCATCAACAAGCCGTTGATTTTTTTGAAACATAATTTATTTTTTTCACAAAGGTAAAGTAATATTTCCTGAAATATTAATCTGCCTAAAGCGGCTTTTTTTTGATTTGAGCTTTTTAAAGCACGCCCCTTCCCTACCTTATGGCCAGGCATTACTGAGCCTCTTTAAGTTTCACAGCCGAGAGCAAAAAAGATGGATGCGCATGGCGGTAATCCGGTTTTCTGCTTTGAAAATCTCCAAAACCGGCCTGAGTCAGAGCTTGTTTTATCTTTTTCACAGGAAGCTGATGTGTGGGATAGCCCATAAGGCGTGTTTGAAGTTCGGTAATTGCCTGTGACAAAAGTCGCCCGGGCAATCCCTCTCCAAAGCCATCGTACATATGGTTCGAAATAAAAATCGCCCCCAGGCACATTGATTTGTTAACACGTATAAAGAAATCTGTTAAATCCTCAATATCAAATTCATATAAAAAATGGGATATAAAGAAGAGATCGTAGTTATTGCCCCAGTCATCCCCTTTTTTCATATCAAATTCATGAAATTGGATCCGGTCAAAGGCAGGCTGTTCAAATTGTATTTCTTTTGCCAGTTCACAAACAGCCGGAAGCTCAAAAACATGCGCATGCAGATCGGGGTTCTGGCTCATCAGAGCGAAGGAGTAATAACCAATATTTCCGGCCATATCGCACATACGGATGCAGGAATCAAAGCCGGGGAGCTCATTTGCAAATGAAATTACATTTTGCACCGAACCGGCCATAGCCCCCTGTTGAATAAAAAGGGCACTTTCACGGCTGCTCCACATTTCCCCCTTAAATTCAGCCTTTTTCCCTTTCAATGCATCTTTAAGATAATCAAAGGGACCACTGCTGCCTTTAAAGCGGGATAGTTGGCCGATCTGGTTCATGGGTGAGGAAGACACCAAAAAATCTGCCGACATTAAGCTTAATCCATAATTATCTGCTTTCTTTTCAAGGAATCCTACTTCATACAGTACTTTTAGTAAG
This sequence comes from Bacteroidales bacterium, assembly GCA_963662905.2. Classification (GTDB taxonomy): domain Bacteria; phylum Bacteroidota; class Bacteroidia; order Bacteroidales; family WRLA01. The sequence continues at coordinate 1,135,745 of CAXXFD010000002.1, forward strand.
GCATCGGTCACGGCACAATCCAGCTCAAATGTCACGCAAATTTCCTGCAGGGACATTTCCTTCTCAGCCAGTTTTTCCAAAATACCCATTTCGATGGTTACATTGATAATCTGTGGCAGATAACTGCTCATGAATACATTCCGAATAGGTTCGAAGGATGAATTTAAAATTGGATAATTCATATTTAGTCATTTTAATATTAACTTATTTCAAAAAACGCACCCATCCCCAAGGGCGCAAGCGCTTTATGCTTTATACCATTTTTCTTTATCTGCAGAGGGTGAAAAACAAAACTTTGCAAAGAGAACACATTAAAGCGTGCGATGCAATCCCTGATTAATGGGATTTTATGGAGCCACATTAATAGAATATTGGGAAAACAAATCGAGATTACGCCTATTAAAAAATCAGGCTGTAAACTAAATTTAGGTTGATTCACCGCACAATTACAAATGGGTCAGATAATCAAAGAATATCGAATCACGACCCGTTTCATATAGAAACCACTCATTTACATAAGTTTATAAGGAAATTTAGATTTCTCCCGGCAACACACCGCTTTGCTTTGTGTTTTGGCCGAAATGACCGTTTTTTATTGTCAGGAAGCAGGGGTAAGGCAGATAGCAGGTGCGGAACGCCCGCTATCTGCCCTAGCCCTGCAAAATAACCGTTAAGACGGTCATTTCGATGGAGGTCTATGCCTGAAAGGCATTGCCGACTGAAAAATCTATAAGTTTTTTTTGAATAAAACTTATAAACTTAACAAATGGCGCATTACGCTCCTCCAATGGACTAATCTGGGAGGTCTGTAAACATCCCATTAAATATCAGGAAAGAAGCTATCACAATTAAGCCAAATCAATTCATTCAACGCACATTTCCAAAAAAAATACTATATTTACCTACGCCTAAAAAGCAGGATTTTCAAAGTGAAATGGGTTAAAATACACAAATAATGTTTTTTGTTTATTTGTATAGGATTAATCATACCTTTGAATAGTTTTGAGAAACCTCTCTGAAAAACCAGATGAATAAAAGGAGTCATGAAAAAAAACGCTACAAGCACGATAAAGCTTAAAGACAATTACTGCTTGACTGATTTGATATCCCTCGAAAGCCTGCAAAAACTGCAAGACGGTTTTGCGGAAAGTTATAATATCCCAACACTGATTTATGAACCGAACGGCATGCCCATTACTGAGCCCTCACGATTTACGGACTTCTGTGTATTGGCGCGTTCTACTGCAAAGGGCAGGCAAAACTGCATGAATGCAGATGCTGAGCTTATCGAACTTGTTTCACAAACAAAAGAAGCCCAGATACGAAATAACTGTGTGGTACAAAATACCATAACCGCTGCAGCGCCCATTGTTGTTGAGGGCATTCATCTGGCAAACTTTGGCATAGGCCAGATCAGGAACAAAGATCTTGATGCCAATGAAATAAAAGAATACGCGAAAAAGATTGATGTTGACGAAAGCGAGCTCCTGAAAGCCTCTGAAAGCCTGGTTCCCATTGAAAGCCAAAACCTTAAAGCCGCATTGCAGTTTATCAGCAGCCTGGCAGAACTGATCAGCCATCAGGCAGAAGAACGACTGAAACAAACCCGCCTAATGAGCCAACAGGCTGCCACGGAAGAAAAACTCAGGCAGGCCAATCAGGTATTTCAAAACTCATTCGAATCGGCCAATATAGCGATTGGGAAAATCAACATTGATGGCTATATACTGGAAGTGAATGCTGAAATGTGCCGTTTATTTGGTTACAAAAAAGAAGATCTCCAAAATATGAATATCACGGATATGACGCATCCTGATGACATTGATATGAGCGTGGAGTATCTAAATAAAGGAAGAAAGGGCCAGAGATCGCATTTAAAAACAACAATTAAATACATCCATCGCAATGGATCGCTAATTTATGGCGAAGTCTCAAGCACTTTAATAAAGGACGAGCAAGGCGCTCCATTATATGCGATCACCTACATCAACGACCGCACCGAAAAAATACTCCTGGAACACGAGCGCCAGCGGCAATTAAAATTTGCCCGGGCACTCAATGAGATTGCTGAAATCATTATCAAAAAAGACAATGCCGATGAGCTGTTGAGCAATGCCAACCGCATTATTGGCGAAACCCTGGAAGTGGACCGAAGCCTGATTTACCATGTCTCATTTCCGAATAACCAAATTACCGGCCTCTGCGAATGGCTGGGCACTGAGCATAAAGACATACAGGAAACCAAGGGCGTTTATTCCCTGAACCATTTCAAGCAGCCTTTCAAAAAAATATTAGAGTCAAAAAAGCATCTGGCAAGTCATTACGACAGCTTTCAGGAAGATTTTCTAAAAGATGGCTCCGGCCTGATGCTGCATGAATCTTATAAGATTAAAAGCCTGATCTGGTATCCTTTTGCTTTTGAGAAAGATTCGTTTTATGTATTTACGCTGAATCAAATCCTGCATAAAAAACAATGGACCAATGCAGAAATTGAATTCATTGAATCGGTCGCAAAACAAGTAAACCTGGCACTTATTAAAATTGATTTCCTGAAAAAAACGCAGGAAACATCAAAATTTCTTGAAATCAAAAACAAGGAGCTGGAGCATGCCAAAAATTATGCCGTGCAGAATGAAACCCGCTTTCGTAATTTATTTGAATACAGCCCGGTAAGTTTATGGCAGGAAGATTTTTCGATGGTAAAAATCAAGCTGGACATCAAGAAAAAAGAAATCAGCGACTTGGAAACCTATCTGAACAAGCATCCGGAATTTGTGCACACTTTAGCAAACGATATCGTAATTAAAAATGTGAACCAGGCCACTGTTGCCTTGTTCAAAGCCGGTTCAAAAGAAGAGCTTATCGGGCATTTGGGCGACACATTCAATGAAAAATCTTTTGTTGTATTTAAGAAGCTGCTCCTGAGTATAGCCAAAGGCGATTTCACTTTTACAGAAGAAACGGAATACCGAACTTTAAAGGGAGAAACCATCCATGCCATAATACAGGTTGTTTCCATCGATAGTAATGCCAACAGTCTTGTAGCCTTAACTGATATCAGCAAACTAAAAGAAGCAACGCAATCATTGGTAAAAGCCAAAGAAACTGCTGAAGCAAGCGAGATAAAATTCCGAAATATAACCGAGCAAATTGATGAAATGATCTTCCTGAGCGACCTAAAAGGGAGGATCACTTATATATCTCCGGCATCTTTGAAGATATTCGGATATTCTCCCGGAGAAATGCAAGGCAATCATTTTCAGCATTATGTACCGGAACCTGAAATTAAAAAAGCCACATTGGCGTTCAGAAGTGCTATAGCAAGCGGAAAAGCTGCCACCAATCTGCAATTGAAGATGAAGCGCAAAGATGGAAGCATTTTTTATGGCGAATTGAGCAGTCGGAAATATGAAATACCGGGCTTTGCGGGTGCAATTGGCGTAATCAGGGACATATCACAACGCAAGCAGGCCAAAGAAGCGCTACAAAAAAGTGAAGAAAAATTTCGATATGTTTTAAATAACTCTATAGCAACAATTTACAACCTGAACCTCAAAACTGCATCCTATGATTACCTGAGTCCAGGTGTTGAGGATATGTACGGATATACCGCAGAAGAATTCATCAAAGGAGGCGTTGCCTTATCCGCTAAATGTATCCATCCGGATGATTTAAAGAAAATGGAAAATCACGTAAATAAGCTGATAGACCACAAACTGGAAGACTTCAACAGCACGCTGGAATACCGCTTCAAACATCCCCTTAAGGGATACAGATGGATTAGTGAAAACCGCGCAGTTATTTACGATCAGCAGGGAAATCCTGAATCCCTTATTGGCAACGCCATCGACATCACCATCAGGAAAGAAGCAGAAGCGAAACTCAGGGAAAGTGAAGAACTCGCGCGAAAACTCATTGCCACCGTTCCGGATATTATTATCCGTACCAATTTAAACGGCGAAATTGTTTTTGTGAACGATGCCATCAGCAAGACATTCACATTTTTACATAAAGATGATGTTCTGGGTCGTAATATGATGGATTTCATTGCAGACAAAGACAAAGAGATTGTTATTGAGAACACCCGTTTGATGTTTGAAAAAGCGCTCGGGCTCAAAGAATACCAAATGCATGTTGGCGATGGCACACTATATGATATTTCGGTAAACGGAGAGGTTTTGCGCAATGCCCAAAACGAACCTACGGGTATGGTGTATGTCCTGAGAAATGTAACAGAACGCAAGAAATCCGATCGAGAACTGATCAAGCTCAGCACTGCCGTTGAGCAAAGCCCTGCGGTGGTTGTGATCACCGACCTTGCCGGGAATATTGAATATGCCAACCCAAAATTTACCGAGCTAACGGGCTATCAAACAGAAGAAGTCATCCACCAAAATGCCCGCATCATGAAATCAGGGCATTTTTCACCAGACACCTATGTTGACTTATGGGAAACCATCACTGCCGGTGATGAATGGCATGGCGAATTCCACAACAAAAAGAAAAACGGTGACCTTTTTTGGGAACGCGCTTCCATATCCCCTATCCGCAATAAAGAAGGGAAAATCATCAATTACATCAAGGTTGCGGAAGACATCAGTGAGATGAAGCAAAAGGAACAGGAACTGCGCGATGCGCTGGAAAAAGCCAAAGAAAGCGACCGCCTGAAAAGCGCATTCCTGTCGAATATGAGCCATGAAATCCGTACGCCCATGAACGGCATCCTGGGCTTCACACAATTACTCAAAGAACCTCATCTTACGGGTGATGAGAAAGAAAGCTATATCAATATCATTGAAAAAAGTGGCCAGCGGATGCTGAATACAATTAACGATATCATTGATATTTCCAGAATAGAATCGGGACAGGAAGAAGTAGTATCGACTGAGTTTAACGTAAATAAAATCCTGAACGATCAATTTGAATTTTTCCAGCCCGAAGCAAAAAGCAAAGGCATTGAATTAACCTACCACACAAGCCTGACTGCTGCGGAGGCAAGCATTTTGACGGATAAGCACAAGCTGGAAGGCATTCTGATCAACCTGATCAAAAATGCGATAAAATTCACGGATAGCGGAACAATAAACTTTGGTTGTACGATATCTGATGATCATAAAAAACTGGAATTTTACGTACGGGACACCGGTATCGGAATCCCTGCAAACCGCATAAATGCCATTTTCAACCGTTTTGAACAAGCTGATATTGAAGACACAAGAGTGTATGAAGGCAGTGGCCTGGGCCTGGCTATTTCCAAAGCTTATGCTGAAATGCTCGGTGGAAGCATAGAGGTGGAAAGCAAGGAAGGAATAGGATCTGTATTTCAATTCACCATTGCGTATCAGAGCTCACACACCAAAAAAACAACATTAAAACCAGCTTTGGAACCAAATGGCCCTTCAGCATTTCAAAACACCCATATTTTAATTGCGGAAGATGAAGAAACCAGCATTATGCTTTTTAAAACCATATTCAAAAAAAGCATGGATAAAATTACTTTTGTTCCAAACGGCAGGGAGTGTATCAATTTCATTAAAAAACATCCGGAAACAGACATTATACTGCTGGACATTAAAATGCCCGATATGAATGGCTACGAAGCAGCAAAAAGCATACGTGAATTTAATAAAGACGTGATTATCATTGCCCAAACGGCCTATGGCATGGCTGATGACCGTAAAAAGGCATTGGATGCAGGCTGTAACGATTATATTACCAAACCTATTAAAAAAGATGAGCTTTTGGGGATGATGCAGCAATTGATTGAGAGAAACAAAAAATAGCGCACTCAAAAAAGTGTCACAGCTTTTTAAGCGGAACTTTTAAAATCCCCTGTTCTATGAGAAAGAGCTTGTAACCATCTTCTTTTTTATGGTTCCAGGCATCTTCGAGCCAATGCAGGTGTTTAAAAAGAACTTCGGATGCAGCTTGCGGATCATCCTGCTGCAAGATGACCGGGATAAAAAAATGGTTGATGCGGCTAATATTTTTTCCAAACTGCCGCGAAACTACAACCTGGATATCCTTTTTGGCAAGATCTTCGGCAATTACTTCCGCCTTGTTTTTTACGCCATGCGGCAAGTCTTTGTTCCGGTTCTCAATCTCGCCGGTGCAAACCAGGCCATTTTCAGATTGCTCATAAATCAGGTATTTTTCGGCATCGCCAAAATGCCGGTTTTTCATTAATCCTTCTTCGGAAGCAGCAAAAGCAAATCGCAATTTCATGTTTTTTGTATTTTAAAAAGTCAGGCCATAACCGACCTGACTCCTATTTACATATGCAAATATACAACTATTTCTATTTATCAATGTTCATCCTGCTATTTTAAAAAAACAGAGAGAACAAGCCGCCCTATTAATGCCTGAACATTGATTTTGTTGAAGCATCTTCTGCTGCTTTGATCAGCGGATAGCCTGCCGGAGAAGCGGTAAGCAGCGGATGCGTACCGATTTGTGCGGTCAGCAGCGAATTGATGGTCATACGGTTTTGGATCATGATACCGATGGTATTGGTCAGCTCGCCAACGGAAAGCCCACCCATAACTTCACCACCGAGGATTACGCCGCTTTCTTTTCCTGCAACAAGCTTAACATACTGTTTATGTGTATCTTTCAATGTACCCGGATGACGGTCGATTCCTTCAAAAACGCCGGTGATATAATCGAAATTTTCTTTTTCGGCAATGGTTTCGGTCAGACCCGCAACGCCAAAACCGGTATCACCAATTGCCGTAGCAAAAATTGAAATCGTACCGCTGAATGTTTTGATGGCATAGAGTTTATAGAGGTTCATCCCGGCGATGCGTGCTTCGGCACATGCTGTTGAGGCCAGCATTACCGGGCACTTTTTGCGTGTTACGAAATCGCGCTTTTCAGCACAATCGCCCACAGCAAAAATATCGCAGTCTTCGGTACGCATATACTCATCCACACGGATAAAACCACGATTATCTACCTGCAATCCGGCTTCTTTTGCCAGGCTTGAATTTGGTTCATAGCCTAAAGAAAGGATTACTGCATCGGCTTCCAGTTTTTCGCCATTATCAAGGATTACACCCTCTGCCTTTCCATTACCAAAAATCTCTTTTACGCTAATGCCGGTGCGGATGTCCACGCCACGTTCGGAGAGGATATCCTGCGCACGTACAGCAATATCAGGGTCAAAAGCAAGGCCAAGAATATTGGGAAGACGTTCGATCAAAACAACTTCTTTTCCTGCTTTGTGCAGCTCATCCGAAATCTCTACACCAATAAAACCTGCTCCGATAGTGATGATCTTTTTGCAACCTTCCAGCCTTTTCTGCATATCATCGAGATATACTTTGTTCTTTGGCACAGTAAAAACGCCATCCAGATCAGCACCTTTGAGCCATGCCGGGCGAATCGGCAAACTGCCTGTTCCCAGAACAAGTTTTTCATAAGTGATCTCCGAGCCATCGGTCAGTTTTACGCTTTTGGTCTCCCGATTAATAGAAACTACCTCATCGTGAATGGCTTCGATACCAAATTTCTCAAACATTTTCTCCGCAGGAAGAATGTCGTTGTCTGTCGATCCTACCGAACCAAAAACATAAGGAATTCCGCATGGGATAAGTGTTTTGGGCATACGCGTTACAACCGTCACCTTTTTATCAGGATAAAGTCTTTTTCCTGTTGTAGCTGCAACCAATCCTGCCGCACTACTTCCAATTACCAATACATTTGTACTATTCATTGTAATAATTATTATAAATACCTGAAAATAAATTATATATAAAGAAAACTTTTATGTTGTCACAACAATAAAAAACACAGTTCAGTAAATAACTATATAAATAACTACATATGATGTTATCCAATACGTTGCAAAGGAAATGAACATTTGTTCATTATGCAAATTAATTTCAGGATTTTTTTTAAAAATTTTGCTTGCATATTCCCGACACCAACTTGCACATTATCGTGCCGTAGCATTGGCGGCTGGGATCGGGTAATGGATTATGGAATGTTTTTTGACGTATGAAGTAGATAAGCTCAACAGCCTACCGATCTTGAAAACCTGTAATCTTATCCGGATTCTGACGCGCATTGAAGACAGAAACAATACGAAGATAGATATTATCAACTCTATAAATAATCTTGTAGAGGTCAGTAGGTAAGCGCATATCAAGATGAGCTGTTGTTAAAAATGATTACAGTTTACATTCCCAAACCGTCTTTCAGCAAAGCCATTCCGCTCTTGCTTACCAGGGCTTTGCGGTCGGCTTCGAGCAAGGCAATCCAGGTTTCTTTGCCCCAGCTTTCTATTTTCTTCACTTTTTCGAGATTGACAATGTAAGAACGATGCACGCGGCAAAAAGATTTTTGGGGCAGCTGCTTTTCAAAATAGAGCAGTGTTTTTTGCTTCATAAAATTCCCTGCTGCGGTTTGGATTTGTACATAATCGCCTTTGGCTTCAAGGCAAATAATATCCTGCACGGGCAATACGTGCATACTGCCCGATTTCTTTACCACAATCCGGCTGATCTCCTGTTTTTCATCTTCCAGATTCTCCTGAAGGTGCGCATAATCCTTTTTTTGCCCTTCTTTCATTTTCATAAGGTTCAGCGCACGGTCCAGGGCTTCGTTAAAGCGCCTGCGTGTATAGGGCTTGAGCAGGTAATCCACAGCATTCAGTTCAAATGCTTTAACGGCATATTCGTTAAAAGCAGTGGAAAAAATGATGTAGGGCGGATCATCGATCATATCCAGCATTTCAATACCACTGATGCGCGGCATCTGGATATCGAGGAACATCAAATCGGGTTTCAGCGCCTGAATCGCTTTCACAGCCTCAAAGGCATTCTCGCATTGCCCCACGACTTCAATTTCGCTGCGCCCTTTCAGCAATTCAGCGATCTGGATACGTGCAGGTTCCTCATCATCAACAATCAATACACGAATTTTTCCCATAGGTGAAATTTGTTCAAGCACTAAATTAGCAAAAAACTCTGTTTTGCCTTGCTTAGGCAAGATATTCGAGCGCTTTTGCATCCAAATGTTGCGGAATACGCAGCCTTACCCTGAAAAAGCTTTCGTTTTTCTCATAATGGATCAAACCGTTTTTACTGTACAAAACTTCCAGACGCTGTTCTATGTTTTTCAGCCCTGTGCCTGTACCATGTATTTCGCTAATGACATCCGGATCAAAGGTATTGCACATTTCAACTTGCAATGATTCCAGGTGGATTTTAAAACCACAACGGATTTTTGCATGGGCCGTACTTTGGTGCAGGCTGAACTTAATGGCATTTTCGAGCAGTGGCAGCATGATCAATGCCGGGATGCGGGCCTTACTCACATTTTCACCATATTGAATGCTATAGTCGAGGCGCTTGCCGTACCGAATTTTTTCAATTGCCAGGTAGCGTTCCATATTGCGGATTTCATCTTTCACTTCGTGAAAATGCTCATGGCCCTGTTTTAAAGTATAGCGCAGGAAATCCGACAGCTCCACCACCATTTCCTGAGCTTTATCCGGGTCACTGATAATCAAACTGTTCACTCCATTCAACGCATTGAAAAGAAAATGCGGATTGATTTGGGATTGCAGAAAACTGAGTTGCACATTCTTAAAACCGGCTTTTAATTTATTACGTTCATCAAGCCGTTCTTCATATCCTTCAAAATAGCTTATCAGCATATAAATCAGTGCAACAAAGGTAAAAACCAGCAGGCCAAAAGCGGTGCGCAGCATGAGGGAGGAATGGTAATATTCGCGATAACCTGCATCAGGACGAAACAAGCGGAGGAGCCCATAAGAAGCAGCCATCCAAACAGCCAGAACAGCCACAATACTGAATATCAGATTACTGTAATCGGGACGGATTTTATCGCCCAGACCTGAGGCATAGCGCACCGGATACCACAAAGCAATGGCCAATGGGAGAAAAACCAGCATATGGATGAGGCTGTCAAAAAAAGGCCACATACCATTTGCCGGCCAGAAATTATAGAGCACAAAGGTATGAATGGCCAATACGACCATCCATACCAGTATCATTATGGCAATTCCCTGACGGTTATTTCTGAAAGGATGCTGCATTTTTATGAGCGCTTGATTTCACAACCACCAAACACGACTGTCCCACTGATTATCAGCACTTTTTTATCGAGCCGGTCGGATGGCAGGGGCGCACGTTTATCTTCCACACCTCCCAGGATTGGGGTAACATCAATGCGCACGTTCCAGTTTACGGGCACGCGGATTACCGATCCCCCAAAAACTGCAGTCACTTCGATTTCAGCGCCTTCTTCAGGAAGTTCGCATTGACTGAGGTCGATTTCGCTTCCGCCAAAAATTGCCGTAATCCTTCCGCCCAGAAGAGGGTTCATGTTGAAAAATTTGTTTCCGCCGCCAAAAATGGCCACATCTTCAAAATAATTGTCATCAGCATTGGTAACTTCTTTCTTGATTCCGTCACGCACATGGTGCATACGGCGATGCAGCGGACGGCGCATTAAAACCATCAATCCGAAAAGGATAATGAGTGACGGCCAGAACGCTTTGCCCACAAATTCGGGCACATCATAATGATGCGTTATGGTAAAAAACAGGCCAATGGCCAGCACGATCAATCCGGGCACTTTGTTTTTATGTCCGATCATCATCGTAAAACTACCGGCAATCAGGATCATAGGCCAGCGAAATATTACATCTGCCACTTCGGGCGGGATCATCTCGAAACGATGAAGCAGGAAAAGCAAACCGGCAATAATAATGATGCCTCCGGTTACGAAATTTTTTGTTGCATTTTGTGTTCTCATGGTATTTATTTTTAAGTGTTCATTGAATGATTATGAAGCAAAAGTAACACGAGAAGCATATGCAGAAAAGGGATAATCGGTGAAAGCAGGAAAAACACCGATGAAAGCGGAAAAGTTTCTGATTGGCTTAAAGCTTCACGCCCATCAACACACCGGAGACATTCCATGCGGAAAAGCTCTGGAGTTCACGTTCACCCATTGGAATCGCAATTTTGAGGATGTGTTTTCCGGCTTTTAAAGCGGGTAAAGGAATAATTTCGGGCGGAGTGGATGTTCCCGGACACCAATTGGAACGGCTTAGGTCGCTGGAAGAAAGGCCGTTGGCAAAATTCCCGGAAGAAGGGTTCAGCATACGGAATGTGCCACAGTCGCTACGCCAGGGAACGAAGCTGAAAACCTTTTCGCCATCAATAAAAATCTCGTTGAGTTTGGGGTTGAACTCATCGCCGCCGCCCCAGCCTCCATGACCGGTAGAAGTATAAATCAATTTCAAACCGCTGATTGAGTCGGGCAGTTCAAATTCCACTTCAAGGCTGTCAGTCAGGAAAAGCGTTCCGTAATTTTGTCCCGACATCTCCATAATATTCACGGTATTGAAGAGCGGCATGAGCCATTCTTCTTTTTCTTCCTCCTTTTCCCAGGGGGGATAAAAGTTCAGGCTCAGATCCACTTCATGCCCCTTGCGGTCGTAATTCCCAACAAAAACACCAATATAAACTTCCTGTCCTTTAGCTTGGATCAGATCCGTAACTTCCTGATTATAAATAATAGAATCGGGCCAGTCGTAGCCTTCAATTTTTGATTGCCCATTAAAATGGCCAGCTCCAAAAGACGAAAAGAAACGCATCAGCTCAATAGGTGGCTGATAATCACCATTTTGTACAATACCCTGGAAATTTTCATCCTGATTGCTGGTATAAACCGGAACGGAGGCAATACCATCCACCAATGCATCAATCATTGAAATCTTTGTTTCGGGCGAAATTATAAAAACAGAACCTGTACGGTCATATGCATCGCCCAGAGAACGGCAGGAAAGGTTGAGAAAAACCTGCGTGCCCTGAGGCTTTTCGGGTAGTTTTATCTTGCGCAGGATGATAGTCCCCTTGGAGTACCGGTAGGTTGAATCCAATGTTTCCGGATAAATCAGGCTGTCGGTATTGGTAAAATTAACCACCTCATCTACAAAAATATGCATCCGGTCAAAACGGTTTTCAATTTGCATGCGCGCAAAACGCGACGAACTGACAGCTTCCGCTTCAGCCATAAGGTGTGCAGCCTCCACAAACAAAGAATCATTCTTTGTTTCAGCAATAGATTTGGCAATTATTTCGTAGGAACCGTTCATTACCACCCTCAGGATCAATGCTTTTTCATCGGGCAATAAAATATTTTGCGATGGCGATGCCTGCACTCCGGATGAATCGGCATACCATATCCGGATATGGTTGGACCGCAGGCTGCCTGTGGCTATACGGCACGGAAAACCCAAAACCGTATCCATTCCTTCCTCTTCTTTTAAATTTACTAACTGCTCAAAGGCATTGCTCCGTTTGTAAAGCAAGCTGTCCTGCCGCAGAAAACTGATACACTTTTTATCTTGATAATCAATCACATCAGGCATCTTGCTCCCGAAATCCAAAACAGCCGTTTTATCATCGGCAAAAACAGATAAATTTTGATCCTGTTTTTTGCCATTGTTGAAATATTCATATCGGATTTCAAAAATGCTTTTAGATTGGGCCATTAAAGCAAAGGAAAGCGCGAAGAGCAAAAAAGTACTAAAAAGAGATTTCATAAACCATGATTTTCGGGAAGGCAAAGTAAGTGAAAAAGATGGAGGAATAAAAAAAGCCCGAACAAATGTTCAGGCTTCTTTGAGCGGAAGACGGGACTCGAACCCGCGACCCTAACCTTGGCAAGGTTATGCTCTACCAACTGAGCTACTTCCGCGTTTCGGGCTGCAAATATAGAAATTTTCTTTCTACAACAAAAAATAATCAGGAAATTTTTTAACTAACGAATGTCATATCAAAAACTCAACCTCAGCCCACCACCAAATACTGTTGGATCGCTGCGATTGCCTGAAATATCATGGCTGTTATCTATGCGCGTGGTCACAAAGGCATAGCTGTCCGGCGAAAAAGAATAGGCCAGCTCCAGCACGGCATATTGCAGGTCGAAATCTCCGGCAGGCGTATCTTTATCGGGACGCAGGTAATTAAATCCTGTTGCCACATGCCATTTGCGCGATTGCGAAAACTTATATTTTATATAGAGCTCATTGCCTGTTCCATCATAATAATAATCCGTACTGTCGTTGATCTGCACTTTCTCGTGTTTCAGCAGCCGGGCATGTGAAAAGGCAATTGTAAGCCGATCGTTTTGATACGACAATGCGCCACAAATCGCTTTATCTCCAATATGAGCCTGATCGGGCATTGGGTTTTCCAAGCCATCGCGCACTTCATTATAGGTTGCGCCAACCGTAAAACCGCCAACGGAATAAAGCAAAGCCAGGCCATAAGCATCAAAAGCTTTTTTATCGTTTACTGAAATAGCACGGCCCTGCCCCTGTATTGCAAATTCCAAACCTGCAAATTTAAAATCCAGGATTGATGCTCTGTTAGCACGGCCTGTGCCGCTCACACCGCCATCGGTCCCGGCATTGTACTGTCCGCATGCCTCACCACCAAATGCCAGGAAATTATCTGTCATACCCGCTACTTTGGAATAGGCCGACCACTGCTTTCCAAAGGTATAACTGACCCAGTCATTGGCAATTCCTACAAAGCCCAGGCGAGTGTAAAGCGCATTCCCTTGCTCTGCAAACTGCGAACCAGGATCGCCCTGAAACCGGATTACATCATCACGGTCCACCAAACTCGCACCCCACTCAGCAGTGCCTATGGCATCCAGCTTAACTTTTTCGCTGCGCACCAAAGGCAAGCGGCTTTGGAGCCCAACGCGGGTAGCATTATCTGCCACACCGGTATGACCGTTATCTGCCACACCAATATTAATACGCAAACTTCCATAAAATTTAACTTTCTGAGCCATGGAATAAACCCATTCGGGAAGGCTGTCTTTTTCAGAATTAGGCACCGGCTTCTCAGGATTTAGCGCCATCAGGGAAAAGGGGGCAATAAAAACAACTGCCAATAAAATTCTTTTAATACTGCTCATACTATCTGGTTTGGCCTGTAAAAATAATCAAAAGAAGTATAAAGCGCATTGGATTTACTTGATTAGAATGGGTTAAAATAAAAAGGCACAGGAGCCCATCATCAATCTTTTTATATTTTTGGTTGCTTTATCCGATTTGAAAAACCAAAACTATAAATTATGAATATCATTGAAAAAATCATTGCACAACACTCCAAGTTTGATAGCGTAAAAGCAGGAGATATTGTGGATATCAGTATTGACGTACGAGCTGCCCGCGATTTTGGCGGCCCGAATGTCGTAAAAAACCTGGAAGACAATAATTTAAGTATTGATGATCCTTCAAAGACATTTTTCACATTTGACACCAACCCTACAGGATCAGATCAAAAATACGCTGTAAACCAACACATTGTGCGTCAATTTGCCCGCAAGCATGGCATCAGGGTTTTTGATATCGATAATGGGATTGGCACGCACACCATGATTTCTGAAGGATTGGCTTATCCCGGAACTACTGCTTTAACGACCGATTCGCACGCCAATATCCTGGGTGCAGTTGGAGCTTTCGGGCAAGGCATGGGCGATAAGGACATTGCCGCAGCATTTGCCCATGGCAAGGTTTGGTTTAAAGTTCCCAAATCAGTAAAAATCACTTTTGAAGGCGAACGTCCGGCCAATGTAACAGCTAAAGACATTGTACTCAACCTACTGCACCAGTTTGGCGCCAACAGCCTTTTGCAGTATTCTGTGGAAATGTATGGCCCGGCAGTTGATGCCCTTACGCTTGACGAACGCATCACTATTGCCAGTATGGGCACCGAGATGGGCGTGATCATCATCCTGTTCCCTCCTAACCAGGCAGTTCTGGATTATTGTTCAGCGCGTGCCGGCAAAAAGGTGGAAGGAGTTTATGCCGATGCCGATGCGGAATACGATCAGGAATTTACCATTGATATCAGCAAATACATACCTATGGTAAGCCGCCCGGGCAAGCCTCATGATTCGGTTGATGTGAATGAAGAAAAAAAGGCCAAAATTGATTCTGCTTTTATTGGAAGCTGCACCAATGGCCGCATGGAAGATATGCGCGCTGCCGCAGAAATCCTGAAAGGCAAACATGTTGCTCCTGGCGTGGTTTTGAAAATTGTTCCGGCCACCGATGAAATCTGGCAGGAATGCCTTGATGAAGGCATCATCAAAATATTTAAAGATGCCGGCGCACTGGTTTCCAATGCAGGATGTGCAGGATGCGCTGCCGGCCAGGTTGGCCAAAACGGCCCGGGCGAAATCACCATCAGCACAGGAAACCGCAACTTCCCCGGGAAACAAGGCAAAGGGTCGGTTTACCTCGCTTCGCCGGCCACAGTAGCAGCCTCCGCTGTTGCGGGATATGTAACTTCAGCAGATGATATCCCCGCAGAACCCGCCATTTTCAGCCCGGACGAAAAGCTGGAACGCATCGACAAAGCCATTGCAAAAGCAGAACAGGAGAAAAAACCGACCACCATCGAAGGCCGCGCATGGTTTATCGAAGAAGATAATATCGATACCGATATGATTTTCCATAACCGCTATCTTGCCATTACCGATATCGCAGAAATGGGCCAATACACCTTTGACAACCTCGAAGGTTATGAGGATTTCAGCAAAAAAGCCAAACCGGGCGACATTGTTGTTGTGAAGAAAAACTTCGGCAGCGGAAGCTCACGCCAGCAAGCCGTTGACTGCTTTAAAGCACTGGGCGTTCAGGCAGTTGTTGCAGAATCCTATGGCGCAATCTATGAGCGCAATGCCATCAATGCCGCATTCCCGATTGTTACGTATAAAGAGGTTGACAGCATTGAACTGCAAGATGGCGACACACTAAAAGTGAACTTTGAAACCGGCGAAATCACCAATGTAAGCAAAGGCAAAAGCACTCAGGGTGAAGCATTTTCGGAAGTTCAACTGGAAATTTACCAAAATGGCGGACTGTTTTAACAGCCTGAGAAGATACATTATATAAAGGAGCTCTTTTGGGCTCCTTTTTTTGTATTGGAGGTGCTTTTAATAAATTTGATTACCTTAGCTTTATGAATCCATTTTTTTTCAGCAGCATAGCAACGGATGAACATTTTTATGACCGCGTAGAGGAAAGCAGGGACATTGCCGACATCCTAAAAGGAGGCAATAACCTGGTTTTGTATGCTCCCCGGCGCTATGGGAAATCATCATTGGTACACAAAGTACTGACAGAACTGTCGGAAGAGGGCTATATAACCGTTTACATAGATTTTATGGCCATATTCTCGAAACAAAGTTTTATTGAGCTTTACTCCAAAAGCATCTTTAAATCAACGCATTCTACATACCGGGATATTTTGAAAAAAATCTCAGGCTTTATCAGGGGAATAAGCCCTTCTGCCGGATTTGATATGAACGGCAACCCTACATTCAGTTTATCCTGGATGTCCAATGCCGACACAAATGAAACATTGACTGATGTTATAGATTTGCCTGAAAAACTATCATCGCCCAAGCAAAGGATTATCGTTGCTTTTGATGAATTCCAGGAAATCAACCAGTTGAATGGCGAAAACTTTGAGAAGCTATTACGAAGCAGGATTCAATTCCATCAAAATGTAAGTTATCTTTTTCTTGGCAGCAGGACTCATTTGCTCAAAGATATGTTTAACAATAAGAACAGAGCTTTTTATAATGCGGCTTCCCTGATGCACTTAAAACCGATTCCGATCAATGAGTCGAAGAAATACCTGATCGAAAGGTTTAAGACAGGTGGAATTACAATTAATGAACTAATTGCCGGACAAATCATTGAAAACGCAGGAAACATACCCTATTATATTCAATTTCTTGCAGCCGAAATATGGCAAAAAAGCTTTAACAAAACAGAAAATATCAGCGTACAGGACATTAAAAACGCTGTTCAAACGGTAATTAACATCAAAAGCGATTATTATTGGGAACTGTTTCAAAAACATACGGCTCTGCAGAAATCTCTGTTAATTGCATTATGCGATGAGCCAAAACAAATCTATTCGAAAGAAGTACAACAGAAATACAATATCGGCCCATCATCCTCTATTCAAAAAGCAATGGAAAAACTGCTTGATGAAGGCATTGTCGAATCGCATCAAAAAAGCTTTGTATTCAGCGACCCATTTTTTAAAAATTTCATTATCAACATATTATAATTACGCTTGGAAGCGTTACGCCTGGAAGCGTAATTACAAATCACAATAAATCATCATCAAAAAATATAGCTGAGCCACCAATTTTATCTCGACCCGTTTTTAGTGAAACACCCATTTGAAAGATATCTCCAAAAGCGCACCTTCACAATATTCATTATCTTTGATTCGGTGTTATAAAACTCATTTAAGAAAATCCACGTTTTGCGGAGGCTATCGCTATATATTTTCTTGATGCTGTATGTTTTGCCACTTTCAGCAGATATTCCGCCTATCCATGAGGTGCGGGAAGATCCATATCAAAAATTCAGCCTTTTTGAGCACTGGCCGGATGAGGAACATGGAACAGTTACGGATATACTTCAGGACAGCACAGGTTATATTTGGCTGGCCACCACAAACGGGCTGTACCGCTTTGATGGCTTTCAAACTAAAAAATACATCAAAGACTGGACTCCGGGATCCGTCCTTTCGGATTACATCAATGACCTGCACATTATTCCTGACGGACGCATGCTTGTTGGAACAAAGGCCGGATTATGCTATTATGATCCGGAAAAAGACATTTTTAAGCCTCTATACGTCCCGCCCACCCAAACGGAGCTATCCGACACCTTCAACATCAGGGCCATTAACCATCAGGGCGATTCCCTGATATGGTTTGATGCACAGGCAGGTGTCCTTTCTGCAATCCAGCTGAAAAACAGAAACCGCATCAAACATTTTTTCCACAACCCAAGTTATCAGCCTTACTACCTCTACCACGCCCTGGAAACGGACAGCAGCGGACAGCTATGGTTTGGCGGCAGGGGCAATGGCCCCTTTTTACTGGGAGATGATGAAAAAATACGTTATTTTTCGAAAATAGGCATAAAAGGTGGTGACACCAAAGACCGGATAAATGATTGCTCCGACCTCTTTCTCGATCCATTGGGCGACTTTTGGATGTGCAGCCTTTCGGGTATTTATTTTTTGAAAAACGACAGCCTCCTCCCCTTTTTGAGTGTAAGTTCCTGGGACATCACATGCAGTCAAAACGGCGAATACTGGTTTGGCGCAGGAGATAAACTGGCGCGATACAACCGCACAAGCGGCAAGCTCACCCTTTATCCGCACAATGAAGAAAACCCCAACAGTTTGCCCGGCAGCTACATCCACCGCATTTTTGAAGACCGGAGCGGAAACATCTGGGTTTCCACCAACCGTGGATTAACGGTTTTTCAGCCCACACCGCCGGGCATCCAAAATTATTTCCACATTCCCGCCATGGAGGAAACCCCGGCTTCCAGCAAAATTACCGAACTGGCAGGTGATGGGAGCAATGGCTTGTGGCTCAGTACCGAACATCATGGCATTGACCACCTCAATATTCAAAACGGAAAAATAAAACACTACAATAAAGACAATGTGCCGGGCATGAAATCATCCAATGTCCGCTGTTTTATTTCAGATAATCGCGGAGGCTTATATCTGGGCTTATGGTCGGGAACAGGTTTTGGAAGGCTTGAGCCCGAAAAACGCACATTTGAAAATTTTGCTTTCAATCCCCACAGCAGAAATAATGATTGGTACAATGACCTGATCCTGGACAAAGATGGCCTGTTGTATCTTGGTTTTTGGGGTTCAAAGGGCCTCACCACATTTGATACCACAAAAAAAATATTTCTCAAATCACTGGCAAATAAGTTTAACCCCTACAATAACGCCCGGCTTATTACCTGCCTTCATATGGACCCTGACGGAAACCTGTGGACAGGCACTACACAGGCCGGTTTGCACTGCTATTTGCCCAATCAGGATACAGCCATCAGCTATTTTGAGCCCACCAATCCCTCTTTCGGATTGCCCGATGAGCTGATTTACGACATCGCCCAAGGGCCGAACAAAAGCATCATTATTGCCGGAAAGCACCTGTATATCAAGAAACCGGACGATGTGAAACCAGAGCAAATCGAATTAACTGCTTTATCCGAAGATGCCCGCGTATTTCAAGTCCTTACAGAAAATGACCACAGAATCTGGCTGTTGGGCAGTTTCGGAACAGCCCTGCTCGATTTGGAAAGCAAGCAATTGACATCCATAAACCGTTTAACCGCGTTAAAATACACAGCCAATAATGCAGCTGCCGCCCTCCTGCCCGCCGGTAAAATCGCTTTGGGCGGGGCTAATGGGATTTGCATCCTGGACCCTGAGAAAGCATTTGAAGCTTCTATGCACAACCAGCAGCTGTATTTCAGTCAATTAAATGTGTTTGACCAACCCAAATTTTACGAATTAAATGCGCGGAAAAGCTATAATCTAAAGCATAGCGAAAACTTCTTTTCCATACATATGGGCGGCGATTTTGCCGATCAGCCTGATTTGGCGCTGAGCTACATACTCGAAGGCTTCCAAAAAGAATGGAAACAATTGCCGCGTCATATTGCTACGGCGCAGTTCACCAATGTCCCTCCCGGTGAATATATTTTTAAAGTACGTTTGCATTCGCGAGACAATAAATCTGTACTCAGTTCAAAAAAGCTCATTCTAAGCATATCGCCGCCCTGGTGGCAGGAATGGTGGTTTTTGGCCGGAACTTTTTTGATATTTGCCGGCATCATCAGTTTATTTGTTTACAGCCGCGTGCATACCCTGAAACTCCGCCTCAACAATGCCGAGCTCAACCAAAAGCTCCTGCGCCTGCAAATGAACCCGCATTTTATTTTCAATTCCCTTTTTGCCATTCAAAATTACATTTACTCCAACCAAACACACCTGGCCGGAAAATACCTTTCCGATTTCGCAAAGCTCATCCGCATGATACTGAATTACAGCAGGCTCGAAGCAATCAGCATCGAACAGGAGATGGAAACTACGCGCTTGTACCTCGATCTTCAGAAATTACGCTTTGGCGAAAGGATGGAATACGAAATCCATGTGGACCAAAAACTCTATGATGCTGATGCCTTTGTGCCGCCCATGCTGGCTCAGCCGTTTATCGAAAATTCAATCGAACACGGCATCAAGACACTAAAACATAAAGGATTAATCCGCATTATCTATGCGCTGGATAATGAAAATATTGTTTTTACCATCGAAGACAATGGTATTGGACTAGAAGCAGCTTCAGGAAAAAAAGGCAAAAAAGGGCATAAATCACTGGCAACAGGAATTGTGCGCGACCGCTTGCAAATTATCAGCGAACGCAGCGGCAGGGACACAAAATTGAATATATCTGAAATACGGAACGATGACGGTAAAAGTGCAGGCACAAGGGTAGTAATAAGCGTTCCATTAAACCTATCAAAAGAATGAAAATCAAGACCCTGATCATTGAAGATGAAGACAATGCCCGTCAGGCACTGAAAAACATGCTTGAGTTTTACTGTCCGGAAACAGAATTTACGGGCGAAGCTACAGATGTGGCCGGTGGCGTAAAGCTTTTGCGCCGATCTGAAGCAGATCTGGTTTTTATGGACATCCACCTGCCCGACGGAACCGGATTTGATATTTTGAAAGCACTGCACAAGCACAATTTCAAACTCATCTTTTTAACGGCTTATGACGAATTTGCGCTGCAGGCCATAAAACTCAGTGCCCTCGATTATATTTTAAAGCCCATTAGCCCGGCAGAGCTGATCAGGGCTATTGCCAAAGCCAGGGAAAGCATTGAAAATGAAGACCTTTTAAAAACACAGCTCGATACTTTTGCCGAAAACACCAATAGTGGAAACCTGGATCGTAAAATAATCCTCAATGCCGGCAGCAAATTGCATTTTGTGGAAATAAAAAACATCATCCGTGCCGAAGCACAGGAAAATTTCTGCAAAGTAATTATTAAGGAAAATGAAAAAATACTGGTGTCCAAAAGCATGAAAGAGCTCGAAGAAATGCTCGTACCCAGTGGTTTTTTCCGCGTGCACCACTCCCACCTCATCAATTTGAGGCAAATTGGCACTTTCGACAAATCGCAAGGTGAAATTGTTTTGAACAATAAAGAAAAAGTTCCCGTATCCACGCGCCGGCGGGATAGTTTTATGAAAGCTTTGGAAGTTGTTTTTTAGGCCATTGCGGCACAGAGGTGCTTACTTCATGCTATATCATAACAGGGGCAAAAAGCCGATTCTTTGCGCCAAATAAGCGCAAATATCAATACCCGTAATATTAAATAACGGTTTTCCCGAATGGCTCGGGACAGGTCCCGAATGGCTCGGGACAGGTCCCGAATGGCTCGGGACAGGTCCCAGACTTTGCTGCGCGCAGGCCAGCACGCTTGATTAGTGGTATTCGGTTTTTCTATTCAATAATCCGGTTTTTCAAATCCATTCTTTCATGTAAAACCCTTGTTATCTCAATTGATTTATTCCCGGTTTTGCGATAAAATACTATATGCCGAATTGCCTTATACGCAAATAAACCAGCTGAAACCCCATAGTAGTTTTTTCCTAAATCCGGATTATTCGCAATGGTATTGAATGATTCCACTAATACATTATAATACTTGTCTGCTTGATATTCGGACCATTTTTTGGCAGTATATTCCCAAATACTGTTTAAATCAAAAACAGCTTTATGGGTTAAATTGTAATTAGCCATTCATTTTTCTTTTTTCTTTTAATCCTTCAAGATTTTTAATGGGGTCAAAATCATGAGCGATCCCACTGTCTATTCCTTCTTGAATGGCATTCCTCAAAGCAACAACTTTACTTTCTTCATTTTCCAGAAGCCTGAGCCCTGCACGAATAACTTCACTAACATTTTTGTAACGACCCGTAGAAACTTGAGTTTGCACAAACTGGTCAAAATAATTTCCAAGTGAGACTGATGTATTCTTCATATGAAATAATTTAATGCAAACTTACCAAATATTGGTATAGATGTCAAGCTGTTGTGTTCATTTAAATGCACCACAGAGTAGAGCCTGGTGGCCGACAAGAGATTATTTCCGAATTGCATGCGATCAGAACGCCCTTCATCAAACCGTGGGTGAAGTTTTCCGTCCGGTTTTTTTTTGATATCAACACCAATAACTACATATAAGGGTTTTCCCGAATGGCTCGGGACAGGTCCCGAATGGCTCGGGACAGGTCCCGAATGGCTTGAGGCAGGTCCCGAATGGCTTGAGGCAGCATCCGGAATTGCACTGCGTGTTTTGAGGATGATTGATTGGTGGTATTCATATTATCGTCAGACCATTAAATCAAAATCTTTTTTAGTAAGCCTTATTTTATTATGCGACAATGACTCTAAAGTCCTTTTGATATGTGATGCCCGATCTTGTTTTATAAAGGTAGGAATCAGATGCTCCAGTTTTATTTTAAAGAGCCTGTTTATAATGATTAAATCCTCTTTTGAAAACGGCCTTAATCCATTAATCAACTCCGACATATAGCTTTTTCGATGACCTAAAATCTTTGCCAAATCATTTTGAGTTAAACCTGCATCTTTTAATTTTGATTTAATTCGTTCTTTTCTCCTTTCGTAGAAATAATTTTCAGCTTGTACCAGGGCTTCTGCTAAATCACTATCTTTAATTTGATTATCTGTGATAGAATCTTCATCCGTCCAATTCGTCTTTTCATAATCTTTTATCAGATTGCGCAGGTGCATTCTGATCGGTTTATATGATTCATCCTCTTTTTCAAGCACACGTAATTTTAGGAATAGCGATGATGCTTTTTCTAAATCTAACTCATTTTCCAATGAATTTAACCTTTGTATATTTTGTATTGAAAATTTATCCATTTTAAATCAAATTTTGGTTCCGTAACCATCTTACAATTGTGTCTTTGTTCCCTTTAAAAGTTATGCCGTATTCATCGTGAGAACCAGCCCAAACCACATTTGCTTCATTATCATCAAAGATTATCAAAATCATTGTGCGATGAATATTAATATCGAAAAACCAGAAACCATCACTATGCACACAATCTGCATCCGGTCGGGCTTCTTTAACCTCTGTCTTTTTTGTCCATTGGGCACATTCAATATCTGATATTAACTTATCAATCGCAGAAATCAATTTTTTATTCCCGCGGTTTTTTTTCTTAAGTTTAATCAGTTTATGTTTGCCTAATAACTCCTAATCTTACATTTTTTCAATTGCAAAGATAAATGAAAGTTTCACAATAAATGGAACTCTAATGTTTTTTATTACGCTGCGTACAATCAGGACGCTTGATTGTTGCGACCCCGTTGTTTTTCTATCGCGTCATTATAAATTCATTTACTCCAATTACAATCAATATCGCAAAAACCCCTAAAACGGTAAAATATCCAATTGCTTTAGTGTCAAGCTTCATGATCCGAGTGCTTCTCCATAAAATCAAGGATAATATTGAAAGCACAATCGCTGCAACTAAATACTTATTCAAATCCAACATCGCCGCAATTCTTGCTTCATCCTGCAGATTAATTCCTCCGAAAACAATTGTGAAAAATCTATTGTTGGCCTAATAAAGTTTGCAATAAAAAATCAATTGGTAGATCTGAAGGCAGAGAACTGATATTTTGAAAGAGGTTGGTTTTGGTTTCGTGTTTGTAGTTTTAGCCATCTGATTTTCAGATGGCTTTTTATTATAATGCTGCTTTATATTGACCGAAACTCAGGGTAAAACAATATTTATGTGTAAGCTTACAGTGGATTAATTTAAAAATAACTGGAAATTCAGTTGGTCATTGCATACAACCTTTCGCCCTTTATAGTGTCTTATGTTCCGTAATAACCTCACAAAATTTCCCCAATGAAAGAGAAATTCCTATTCACATGCATTGTTGTGCTATGTCCGTTTTTGTTGCTATATCCTCAAAAACAGTATATAAACTTTCAATCCGGCAATATGTCGGCTGTAGAGAAGAATACACTTCCGGCCCGTGACATTAATTCTTCCACGGATGATGGAATATGTCTTGAATATAGGTTTAGCGGGGCTTGTATTTCCGGAAAAGAAGCGGAGGGTATAAACTATGACCTTTTAAATATTGAAGGATTGGGGCGGATGATACAACCAGGGGTGCCATCGCTACCTGTCCTGCGTGAGAGGATTGCCCTTCCTAAGGGTGCTGAACCATTAATTACAATAGTACGGACAGAGTTTAGTGAGCATAATGGATTTCTTATTTACCCAGCTATGGAGCAGTCAGTAGATACAGAGGGAGCGCCAGAACCGGAATTTGTGCGCGATGAAAAAATTTATGCCACGGATGCGTTCTATCCCGAAAAGATCACTGAATTGGTGACTGTTGGGGAAATCCGGAAAACGAATGTTGCCACCATAGAGATAAGGCCGGTTCAGTTTAATCCGCTTACACGAACCATCAGAACATATAGTAAAATTGTTATACAAATTGAATTTAAGAACAGGCAAGGCTCTTTTGCCAATCTTGAATATGAAAACAGCAAGCATTCAACTGATGTGATTAAGAGACTTGTACTCAATTCAGCCCGTATTCCGGATGGTGTCAAAAATGAAGTAGCCAGCAAAAGGTCAGACGCAAGGAACTATATTATAATTACGCATTCAGCCTATATGGAAGCGGCGCAGTTGCTGGCAGGCTGGAAAGAACAATTAGGGTATTCTACGGAAATTGTTGCGCGCTCTTTATGGACTGCTCCCGAAATAAAAGCAGAAATAGCAAACCGTTATCACAGCTGGACTCCTAAGCCTGATTATTTTGTTATTATTGGGGATCATGATGGGCCTAATGCGGTTCCGGGTGAGATGCACCTAAGTCCGAACGGATCGTCTTTTGCTACAGACCTGTATTATGCCTGTATGGATGGGGGGTCTGATCATTATCCGGATATGGCACACGGCAGGATTTCTGTTTCGAATTCTGAAGAGGCCCTGAGGGTTGTTCATAAAATTATTAATTATGAGCAGAATCCACCAGACCAGCAAAATTTTTACGATCATATTCTTAACTGTGCCCAGTATCAGGATACGGATAATAATGGCTATGCGGACTGCCGTTTTTGCCATACTTCTGAAGAAATAAGGGATTACCTACAGGATAACTATGGGTATTTGTCAACACGTGTATATAATACAACTACCACTGCCAATAAAACCACCCTGCGCTATAATAATGCTTATTTTTCTGACGGCCAGTTATTGCCTGCAGAATTGAGGAGCAATAGTTTTAACTGGGATGGCGATGCAGAGGATATCATCAGGGAAATCAACAACGGACAGTTTTTAGTATTTCACAGGGATCATGGATATATCGGTGGTAGCGGATGGTCACATCCTGAATTGTTGATAGAAAGCCTACCCGGAATGCAAAACGGGGATATGCTCCCTGTTGTTTTAAGCATGAACTGCCATACGGGGGAATTTCAGCTTGAAAAATGTTTTGCGGAAGAGTTTATCCGGATGAAAAACAAAGGGGCGGTCGGCGTAGTTGCTGCTGCTTATTACAGTTATAGTGGTTTAAATGATGCCCTTTCTGAAGGGATCATTGATGCTATTTGGTCTGATCCGGGCCTCTATCCCGATTTTGGGACTGCAGGCAACGGAGGCACCTATACCGTTGGTGCCGGTAATGAACTATATACAATGGGCGATGTCCTCAATCAGGGCTTATATGCCATGGTTCAAAATTATTATGACAATAGATATTCCTATGAGGTGTACCATTACTTCGGCGATCCGGCCATGAAGATATGGACATCTAACCCCAATTTGAATATTATCTCTGCAATACATAGCCAGGAGCTTAGCTGTACAGATTCTGTATTTACAATATCAGGTTCCGAACCCGGTGCCCTGGCCTGTTTTGTTTTTAACGAGGAACTAATTGCAAAAACCAGGCTCGATAGCAGTGGAAACGGAATTTTGGTATATCATATCAACCAACAAGGAAATGTATTGCTGACAATATCCAGGCACAATTGCATCCCTTACATTACCACAATTACTCAGGATTGCCCGGGTAGCCCACCTTCGCTTTTGACTTTTGAAACCCACGATTATTCTGATCAGTCTGCCGTACTCAGTGGTGAAATTGTGAACAATAATGGTTCGGCTGTTGCTGAAAGTGGTTTTGTGTTAAGTACCAGTCCCGAACCCGTAATTGGAGCGGCTGGTGTGATTCAGGTACAAACGGCTCCAATTGTGGGCTCAGGAGAATACAGTATTGAAATCGGGGGGCTCAGCGGAGCAAACAAATATTATTACAGAGCATATGCATTGAATGCAAACGGAACGGCTTATGGTGATGAAAAAGACTTTGAAACCTTATGTTCCCTTACTGATACACTACCCTTTTCCGAAGGTTTTGAAGGAGGTTGCCTCCCTGAATGCTGGGATTATGATGGTTCCGAATGGTATTATGCAGACGGCGTAATTGGGGGGAATCCATCCTCTGCACATAACGGAAGCTTTTGTGCCCTGTTTTATAACATGGTTCATCCTATTGAGGTGAGCAAGCTAATAAGCCCTCAAATTGACATGAACAATTACTCGTCGGCAAGCTTAAAGTTTTGGCATACTCAAGCTGTATGGAGTTGGACAGGGAATCATGATGAATTGTGTGTTTATTATAAAAACCATCCTGATAGTTCATGGAATTTGCTTGCAGCATATACCGATCCCATTGAGAGCTGGACTCTTGATAGTATTGAACTGCCTGCATTGAGCAATTCATATTTTATTGCTTTTGAAGCTACAGGAAACTATGGCTATACAATTGGCATTGATGATATTGAAATAAGCGGTACATACGCCCCCTCGCCTGAAATAAATTTAAAACAGGGAGCAAATACAATACTCTGTGATGGATATTATAACTTTGGAGATGTGCACGTTAATACAGGAAGTGTAGTAGATTTTACTATCGAAAATACCGGTAATGATGCATTATTGATCAATAATATTACGAGCAGCAACGGCTTATTCTCCCTTTCCGGCATCCCGATATCGGTTGCAGCAGGAAACAGCGAACAGTTTTCTCTGAGCTTTGACCCTTGCTCAACAGGAGATACCACAGCTCTTATTAAAATATTCAGTAATGACACAGATGAAGGAGAATATACATTCACCGCTGCCGGTTATGGCATTTGTGATAATGCCGTGATTGATAGCATTGGGGTTTCTGCTACCGGAATATGCCCCGGAGAAAATGTAGTGCTGCATGTTTATGGAGAATTGAATGGAGCTGCAGCATGGCACTTTTTCGAAGGGATCTGCGGTGGAAACGAGTTTGCCAGCAATAGCAGCGGAGAAATAACTGTAGCTCCCATACATACGACCAGCTATTTTGTTAGCGCCTTGGGTGGTTGTATAACGGATACTGTTTGCATGGAGGCTGTAATTAGTGTAAATGACACCTATCCTGTAATTGATAGCCTGACAGCAACAAACAATAATATCTGCCCAGGGGAAAGTACGAGACTTATTATTACTGGAGAGCTGAATAATGCATCCGAATGGCATTTCTTCGAAGGAGCTTGCGGAGAAAACCAAATTATCAGCAATACCAGCGGGGAAATAACCGTAGCCCCAATGCATACCACCAGCTATTTCGCTAGCGCCCTTGGTGGTTGCTGCACAGACACAATCTGTGAAGAAATTACCATTATTGTTAAGGATACGTATCCAGTAATTGACAGTCTGACAGCATCAAACAAAATAATATGCACCGGGGAAACAACAACCCTCACCATTACAGGCAGCCTCAATAATGCTGATTGCTGGTATTTATTTGAAGGCAGTTGTGGTGGACAGGCGATTGATTCAACAATGGGAGGGACTTTTATTGTTTCGCCCGAGGCAAATACAAGCTATTATATAAGCGGCCTGGGAGACTGCACAATAGATACGATCTGTGCAGGAATCAACATTTCTATTGATAATGAAGGCCCCGTTCCTGATGTTGATGTGCTGCCGGTATTGCAAGGAGAGTGTGAAGTTATAGTAACAGATTCCCCTTCTGCTACAGATTATTGCTCCGGTTCAGTTACCGGTACGACCACAGACCCTGTCTCTTATTTTAATCAGGGAACCTATACAATAAACTGGATTTATGAGGATGCCGATGGAAATATAACCAGCCAACAGCAAACCGTAAAGGTTGAGGATGTTACCAATCCGGAGATTATGTGCCCATCAGATACCAGTGTCTATATTACTGGAAGCAGTGCTTATATAGTTACAGATCAATCATTTGATCTCAGGAATCTGAGCGATAACTGTTCCGTAAGTACCGTTACCAATAACCACAATATGGCTGAGAGCCTGCTGGGGGCAGAATTTGAGGCAGGTGAAACAGAGGTGGAATGGTTGGTATCAGATATTGCTGGCAATACTACCGGATGTATGTTTCTTCTCAAGGTAGTAAATTTGACCGCTATTAATAAAAATGATTTTGAGAACATAAAGATTTATCCCAATCCTGGCAATGGCATTTACCAAGTACAACTTCCGTATAGGGAAGCTGTTAGGGCTTATATCGCTGATGTTGTTGGGAGGCTTGTTTACGAAACCCACATCAGCAACAACCAATGCATCGATATTTCAGGATTTGAAAATGGTCTTTATATTCTCTACCTGGACACTAAAAACGGAATATATACCATCAAACTTATAAAAGAATAGACTGTATATCATTATAGGATTGTTAAGCCATTCCGGAAAACGAGTTTGTTTGAAGAAAAGGATTAGTTGTGTTAAAATCAGGTTCTGTCCTTAGCTCAAATTGCTTTTATAGAGGTTCTGCCTGAAACTTTGTGGAATACCTTTTTGCTTCTCCGGTATTATACCAGATATAATTTTTTGTATCTAAAATGAAAATTTTTGATGTGAGTATAATCAAATTTGTTGAGGCATTTCCTAACAAGCAGGACTGCAAAGACCACTTAAGGCAAGTTAGAAAAAAAAGAAAGTAGGCTTTTCAATTTGGTCAGTTTTTGTAAGATATCTGCAGGCTTCCCATTCTTGGTACAGGGCTATATTACACTCTTTCCCACAGGCAATGCCCAAAATGCTGCAAAGGCCAAATGCAAACGCTTTATACTTTTGAGGGACGTGCTCCCCCTTTGCAGATTGTCCTTAAAAAACTCAAACAAACATCCTATTTGCTTCAAATGTTTTAACGCCATGTTCAGGGCGAAAGCAATCGCTATGCTCTGATCTTGGTAAAAAACCTGTTCTTTGCCTAAAATGAGCTTCAATATGGATGTTCTGAGGTAATCTGAGGTGTGATGTGGGTGTGATTTGTTTTGAGCGACTCTTTAGAAATATTTTTACTTCCTGCCTTTTTGATATCAATCCCCATAACATCAAACTCCGGTTCCCCGAATGTCTCGGGATAAATGTTCAACACAGCATCCAGACTTCGCGCTGCGCGCAGTCAGGACGCTTAATTGTTATGCTTTGTTATTCAATTTCCATCAATACTTTTTCGGCATTATTATTCTTAGGATTCAATTCCAAAGATTTCTTGTATGCAATAATTGCATTTTCTTTGTCTCCCAATCCTAATAAGCATTCACCGTAACTATCGAAAGTATTATACCCTTCAGGATATAATTCTGTATTTAATTTAAAAATCTTCAATGCTTCTTCTTTCAATCCTTGATTCATAATCTGATAACCAAAGCTATTAATTCCACTTTCAGAAAAGTCATATTCCGAACTTTTAATGTCCTCTTGCTTAATTAATTGAACTAATTCATCTACGGTTTTTCCGTCATTGAGTAGTTCTGATAATTTTTTCTTATTCATTCGTTTAACCTTCTCTCTTTGTTGAGCCAAAGTTTCCACGCCATATTCGATTCTTTTTGCGTCAGTTATTTTTGTTGTGTCTATTTCTCTAAGTTCCCATGGCTGGTCTTTCATTCTCCAGTATTGAGTACCATAAATTTGAGGTTCTCCTTTGCTTAATAAATATCTGTCTATTGCTGCTGCTAATAACCATTTATTTGCTGTTGAATCCAGTTCTATTGATTTTTTCATAAGTTTTACAGCCATTCCATAAGCAACAGAATCTCCGCCATGTTGAAAAATCATTGCTGCATTATGATAATCCAATGAAGTCCGTACTTTATTTGAGTCCAACAATTCATAAATCCTTACTTCTCTTAAACTGTCCCTTTTTGAGACAATATTCCAATCAATCTGTTGTGTTTGCCTATCCGCTTGGTCAGCTTTATAAATTTCTACTAATTCTTCATTATCGAGAATTACTTCACTTTCCTTTTTGGATTTTTGGTTACATGAAAACGCAATTAATCCAATAATTACAAAAGCTAATTTCTTCATATTGTTAATTTTGTGTAGTTCCTTCTTCTAATAAAGCAGTAGAGTAGAGCCTGATAGCCTACTCATAATTAATTCCCGTAAAGATAATAATTATTTGTATGCGATCAGTACCTCCTTCATCAAACCGTGGGTGAAGTTTCCCTCATACGACTTACCAATAGAATTCTTCATTGAGCTTTTGCAAGGATTTTCAAACGCGCAGGCAAGGCACTGTGTATGACTTTCTTTTAGCCGGCCGGGTGGGTCAGCTTAGTCCGGAATATCCAAAAACCCCACAAAACGGGCTGTGGCAGGCATCATATCTTGACAAAACGTTCATTTGAATTATTGCAAACCAAAGCTTTTCGGCTGAAAATGGCCTGTTTTCCCTTCCCTTAAGGTATTTGGTAGAAAATACCGCAAAAATTGATTCCCCAATATAAATGTAACCAGGTTTTCCCGTTAGGCGGGACAGGCTCTTCAACACAAAGCACTACTTGTCCCGCCTAACGGGATATTCCGGCTTAGGCCGGAAAACGATGCTTAATTGTTATAGCCATGTGCTTTATTTTCTGTCATATAATTAAACAATCTAATTCCTTTCCTAAGCTCTTACTTTTTTAACATATCAACATTCTGCCTATTCTCTAGGTTTAATGGTAATGAAAAGTAAAATGTCGTCCCGATACCAGTCTCACTCTCAACCCAAATTTTCCCATTGTTTTTATTAATAAATTCTTTGCACAGAATTAATCCTAATCCTGTCCCTTTTTCTTTTTGCGTACCCGAAGTTGAATAAACGTTACTAATGTTGAATAACTTCTCGATTCTATCATTTGATATTCCAACTCCAGTGTCGCTCACTGAAACTGTTAATTCGTTTCGTTTGTCCACTGCTGAGATCGTAATCTTTCCTTCAGGTTGTGTGAATTTTATAGCATTTGAAATCAAATTTCTCATTACGGTGTTAATCATTTCCTTATCTGCATTAACCTGAATACTTGGTGTTAGTGTACTTGCAATTTGGATAGATTTTTGCTCGGCGATGTCATTTAATATAAGCGTTACTCCGTCAATAAGTGTAACTATATCGAAATATTCTGGATTGACATCCATTCTGCCAGATTGCGATTGCGCCCATACCATAAGGTTCATCAGTAAATCCATTGCCCTGTTTGACGACTGAAGTATAATATTTGCAAATTTCCCAATTTTCTCATAATTTTTTTCTTCGATCTGTTCCACGAGAAGTTCGCTAAAACCGACAATAGAATTGAACGGGCTTTTCAAATCGTGAGTAATGATGGAGAAGAACTTGTTTTTGTCCTTATTTAATTGAATTAATTGCTGAAGTTCCTTATTGGTGATAACAAGCTCTGCTGCCTGTTTTTGTTTCAATTCGTTTTGATAGGCAAGTTCTTTATTCGCAATGACTAATTCTGCTGCTCGCTTCTCTTTCTCCTCGTTTTGAAAGGCGAGTTCTTTGTTAGCAATTACTAATTCATCTGCACGTTTTCCTTTTAAAGTTTTTAATGAACTAATCTCTTGTTGTAATACCCTCAATTCGTTAATAAGATCTTCCTTGGTTTTGTCCTGAATGTTCATGGCAAAGTTTTTTTAATATTTAAATATCAGGTTTTTAAAATGGTTACAAGCAAATATACATAAAACAAATCTCACATAATTTGAATTAAGATTCTGTTTCTTAGCATTGGCTAGTAGAGTAGAGCCTGATAGCATACTCCAATTAATTCCCGTAAAGATAACAATTATTTGCATGCGATCATTACCTCCTTCAGCAATCCGTGGGTGAAGTTTTCCCTCATACGACTTACCAATAGAATTCTTCATTGAGCTTTTGCACGGATTTTCAAACGCGCAGGCAAGGCACTGTGTATGACTTTCTTTTAGCCGACCGGGTGGGTCAGCATAGTCCGGAATATACAATTGCCACAAACAATGCAATTGTCTTTTTCTCTTTGTTCTTTTGCCCAGTCGAAACTTTTAAGCACAATCTCTGCCGGGCATTTTTGCGAACATAAAATGCTGTCTTTTGTAATTCTAATATGTCTTTATTTCCCAAATAATTCATTTCTGAACTTCCATCTTTTTTAATATGAACTTCCCCTGCTTTTTTTGCTCAAAGACTTTTATTTATGCAGGTATATCTATAACACTGTTAAATCTACCCCCCTAAAAACAGTTTTCCTGTTTTTGTAATTACATATTGCTGATTAGGGGCATTTGCCTTTTCCAATGTATATTCAATTAGTTTATTATCCTTTAATGGCTTAATATAATCCTCTCTGTACCGCTCTTTACTACTATAACCCAAAATATTTGTTAAATCATCAATAGAAACAGGAGTAAGTGTTAGTAAAAGCGTACTCAACAATACTCTTGCTCGCTTTTTTAAAAGCTTCCCACTTTTTTCTTCCCAACTCCCCACTTTTTTTAAATCCTTCAAGCTTAAACTATTGACAGTCAGAAACCTTAACTTTGGAAGCTCCCCACTTTTTTCAGACCAACTTCCTACTAACAATAAAGCAAGTTCATCTAAATCAATAATATCTTTGAAACTTAAATCAAAGGACATCTTTTCAAGCGATTTGACTTTTTCGATTCCCAATTGCTCCGCTGTTAGTTGAGCCAAATATAAATACAAGGCTGATTTTGAGCCGACATTGAAATTAATCATCGGGAGTATACTTTTAAAAGGCTCACCTTCGATAAAAACAGGATGAGCCCCATCGGTATAGCTTGCAACAAACTTATTCATATTGCGCACTCCTGAACCTATCTCGTCTGCCCAGGTGAGAATGTTGAAAAATGCCCTGATATTTGGATTTTTAGGTTCAGCTTCAAATGTTTCTACATCCAACGGACCAGTGAAGCGGGCACGATTAGGATTGGTCGCTTCAACACGATCTTCATAAATAATTAATTCGGTACTGGTTGCGCTATTGTATTCGCGATGAATAATGATATTAGCTACCAGTTCTCTAAAAATAAGTTCCCGCAAATCTTTGCGGTTTCCATCACTATCCTGCCAGAATTTTTCCGGCCATTGCTTCTTGATAAATTCTAATACCAGCAAATAGGAATCAATCAAATTTGTTTTAAGTAGCAGTCGGTCATCCCAACGATCTTTGTTTTTTCTACGGACTAAAATATCGATACGGTAAGCCGGCAGTATATTGCCAATCACTTCATCTGTGCCAAATACCAAAGCTGCTGCCAAAGTCAACCCTTCCTCTCCGGTAGCATAATCTTTGCGCAAAAAACGGGCATCTCTTAAAAGTAAGCCTTCAGCAAAAGGCATATTGCACAAGCTTTTAAAGCTCCCTTACTTTGCTGCAAAAAAGCAATATGCAAAAAGAACAAAGAAGAGCAGAGATGAAAGCGCTGGTGGATCAATGGCATACCAGTGGCCAAAGCAAAAGATCCTTTGCCGAATCGCACAAAATCGGCTATCACACTTTCCTTTATTGGTATCATAAATTTAAACAGGAAGAAAGCTTGCCTGATGACCATGGGTTCATTGAGCTTTCCGGAATTCCAGCTGCAGGGGTCAATATCCGTTATCCCAATGGTATCGAGCTCAGCTTGCCGGGCAATGTGCCCTTGTCCTATCTCAAATCGCTCACCGGCCAATAATGTTCAGCTTAACTGCCGGCCGCTATTACCTGTACCGCCAGCCCACCGATATGCGCAAAAGCTTTGATGGGCTGTATGGCATTGTGCGCAACAAACTGGACAAAAACCCGATGAGCGGTGATGTTTTCCTGTTCATCAACAAAAAGCGCGACCGCATAAAATTGTTGCGCTGGGAAAGCGGAGGTTTTGTACTGTTCTACAAAAGGCTCGAAAAAGGCACTTTTCACCTGCCGGACACATCTGCTGTGCACGCCTCCCACCAGCTGATCGACTACCCTGAACTTGTAATGATAATCAATGGTATTTCCATGAAAAATGCAAGGAAATACCCACGTTTTTTCCCACATGAAAATGTTGGTAAATAGCACTTAAAATATAGTCAGACAAGAGGTTACTTCCGTATCTTTGCCTCATGGCAAGTCAGGAAAAAATAACTATATCAAAAGCGGAATATGATGCAATGCAACAGAAGATATTCCTGCTTCAGCATGAACTTGTCCAGTTGAGGCGTGCGATCTATGGAGCCAAAAGCGAACGGCATATCGCAGCAGACCCCAACCAGGGCGTGCTCTTCGACGTGCCTGCACAGGAGAAAGAACCGGAAAAGGAGCAGATCAGCTATACGCGCAATAAAAAGCAGTCCAAAAAACAGCCCGTGCGCTTAGAACTGCCCGCCCACCTGCCGCGCCATGAAATCATCATCGAACCCCAAAACCTGCCCAAAGGCGCCCATAGGGTCAACGTAAAAATCACCGAAGTACTTGATTATGTGCCCGGTACTTTTCGTGTGATCCGTTATATACGCCCTTACTATGCCGTAGCAGGCCAGGACGAAAGCACCCAAATGATCTGCGCAGAACTGCCTTCGCGCGCCTTGCCCAAAAGCAATGCCTCAGAAGGCCTGCTCTCATATGTGACTGTCAGCAAATTTGTTGACCACCTGCCTTTCTACCGCCTTGTCAAGATGTTCAAGCGCCTGGGGATCGAAATAGCCGAATCAACAATAAACGGTTGGTTTAGCGGGGTTTGCAGATTGCTTGAACCGCTTTACGATGCCCTGAAAAAAGAAATCATGAGGACCGATTACCTGATGGCAGACGAAACGCCCATAAAGGTATTGACCAAAGACAAGCCCGGGGCATCGCACAAAGGGTATCATTGGGTTTATTACGACCCGCTTAAAAAACTGGCCCTGTTCGATTACCGGAAAGGCCGCGGACGGGAAGGCCCGGATGAGATGCTGGAAAACTATAGTGGATATTTGCAAACCGATGGCTACACAGCTTACGACAACCTAAAAAACAAAGCCGAAATCACCCAATTGGCCTGCATGGCGCATGCACGCAGGTATTTTGAGAAAGCCAAGGACAATGATGCTGCACGCAGTGAATATGCGCTGGGGCAGATAAGAAAACTGTATGCCATTGAACGTCAGGCAAGTGAGCAAGAACTGCAGCCGGAGGAGGTCAAAGCATTGCGGCAAAAGGAATCACTGCCCATATTGAACGAAATGGAAAGCTGGCTTAAGGAAGAAGTTTATAAAGTAGCGCCCAAAAGCGCAATCGGCAAAGCCATAGCTTACAGCCTGAAATTATGGGGGCGCCTGATCCGTTATATTGAAGACGGAAGGCTGCGCATTGACAACAACCTGGTTGAAAACAGCATCAGGCCGGTAGTGGCTAATTCGGTTCGTTTTGTGCCACTGATTTCGGAGTATCTGTGCCAGGCATTTCGGTTCAAAATGTGCCACTAAAACGACTCCTGCTTTCGGTTCGTTTTGTGCCAGTTTCGGTTCGTTTTGTGCCAGTTTGCCAGAGATGCCCCCTTTGAAAGATCAAGTTTAACCTGTCTTATTGTTGTACTAGAAAAATACAGCAATATGGCCAATACACTTGATCCTATGGATTTAAAACAAATTATCACTTTGCACCTCGATGGTGTCACCAACCGTCAGGCAGGAAATGTCTTGGGAATTTCCCGCAATACAGTTAACCGCTACATGCAGCTTTTTAATGCCAGCGGGCACAGTTTGCAAGACCTGCTCAAAATGGACACTGCCAGTCTGGAAAAGCTTTTTCCGGGCACAACTACCATTGTCAACCCGCGTTATGACCAGCTAATGCTCTATCTCGATGGGATGAAGAACAAGCGGGAACAGCCCGGTTTTACCTTTCAGTACCATTACAGGATCTATGAGCAGCAGGCAGATGATCCATACAGCTATACGCAGTTTATAGAACACTACCACCGCAAATATGACAAACAGAAAGGCTCCATGAAGCTCAACCATATTGCCGGCCACGAAATGTTTGTGGACTATACAGGAAAGAAGCTCCGCATTTATGACCGTGAGACGGGACAGGCTACAGAAGTAGAGGTTTTTGTGGCTATCCTCCCATATAGCCAGTACACCTATGTGGAAGCCTGTGCCAGCCAGAAGCGGGAAGATTTTTTTCAGTGCATGTCCAATGCCCTGCTTTATTATGGGGGAGTGCCCAAGGCAATTGTATCCGACAATTTAAAATCAGCGGTAACGCGTGCCAGCAAGTACGAAGCGGTTATCAACAAAACATTCAAGGAATTTAGCCTTCACTACAGATGTGCCATGAACCCCACAAGGGCATATAGCCCACAGGACAAGGCGCTTGTAGAGAATGCTGTAAACCTGGCCTATCAGAGGGTTTTTTACCCGCTTGGCGAGATGAAGTTCTTTTCCCTTGATGAACTGAACGCAGAAATAGGCAAATTGCTGGGACCCTACAACGACCTTTTGTTTGCACGCAAAGAAACCAGCCGCAGGGAACTGTTCCAGTCCCATGAGCGCCAGTATTTAAAGCCTTTGCCCCAAGGGCGTTTTCAAATGAAAGAATATAGGCGGGCAAAAGTGCAGAAAATCGGCTACATATACTTCTCGCCCGATAATACATATTACAGCGTGCCTTACCGCTATATCGGCAAACAGACACAAATCCAGTACACGCAATCTACAGTGGAAGTTTACTACAACAACCAGCGTATAGCTGCCCATAAACGCGAAAAAGAGAAAGGCAAATATATAACCGTCAAGGGGCACCTCAGCAGCCAGCACCAGGCTTATTCAGAATGGAGCCCTGATTATTTTAAAAAAAAGGCTGCTGTTCATGGCAAAAATGTGCTCAATTATATCAGTACCATCCTTTCCTTTGGAGACTATCCTGAAACCCAGTACAAAAGGGCCATGGGAATTATACAGTTATCTAAAGGTTACGGTTCGCAGAGGCTGGATGCCGCTTGCAGGATGGCACAAGAAGCAGGGGGACATTCTTATTCATTCATCAAAAATATCCTGAAAAACAGGATGGACACCGCCTCTACAGGGCAGCAGGGGGAACTGGAGTTTGAACCGCATATCCCCGAGCATAAAAACCTTCGTAAAACAGGAACATATAATTAACCTTAAAAACACACACAAAATGAACAACAACCCTACTGTTGAAAAGCTGCGGGATATGCGCCTTACGGCCATGGCACAAATGCACCTGCAGTACGTCAAAAACAACCAAGCCAACGGCTTGACGCCTGATGAATACCTGGCCTTACTGGCTGACCATGAATGGGAAGACAGGCAGAACAAAAAATTTGAACGCCTGATCAAAAACGCCTCCTTCCGCCAAAAAGCGTCGGTGGCAGATATCGATTATGCCACAGTGCGCAACCTGGACAAAAATATGTTCCAGAGGCTGGGCAGCCTGGACTTTATCAAGCGCAAAGAAAACATCATCATAACAGGCGCATCCGGTGTCGGTAAAAGCTATCTGGCTCAGGCGCTTGGCAACCAAGCCTGCATAAACGGTTTTAAAACCATATACGCCAATACCGCACGGCTTTTTGCACGACTGAAACTCTGTAAGATAGACGGGACCTACCTGAAAGAACTGAAAAAACTGGAGAAAACAGACCTGTTGATCCTGGATGACTTTGGAATACAA
>CAXXFD010000003.1:0-2562551 GCA_963662905.2 Bacteroidales bacterium
TGTTATTGAAGGTGTCAGGCCAATTGCATGCAAAAATAGTGCGAAAAATATTTCTGACCTAAATTATTATCCCCTTTATTTTCACGGTTTTGCGAGTTAGGCTTTTTTAACGCGGAATTGCTGTTTTTTTGTTATATTTTTGCAATTATTTTCTATACTTCGTATATTATATAGAAGACGGAAAAATTGAGAAAAAGGGCTAGGTGCAAAGCCAAAATCGAATTGCACCAAATTTTCACCTTCACAATGCAGGTGAGTATAACCATCAAGCGGCATTTCCCGGATTTTTTGAATCTTCTCGCCCAAGTAAGCGATCAGCGCAAACAACCAATTTACAAAGTTGAGGAATTATTGATGGCAGTAGTGGCGATGTTCCTTTTTAAGCGTGGTTCCAGAAACCATGCAGACAACACCGCTAGAAAAGGAAGTTATTGTTTTAATTTTGAAAGGCTTTTCGGTTGTAGGCTGCCCGATCTGGACACTTCCAACAGACTGCTTAAACAACTGGACCCAAAAGAATTGGAAGAGATAAAGCGAAAGATGGTACAGCTGCTCTTAAGAGCGAAAGTATTGAATAAATACAAACTCTTTGGACTCTATCACCTTATAGGGATTGATGCCACAGGAACTCATAGTTTTGATTACGAACCTTATCCCGAATGTCCTTATAAAACATACAAGAGCGGAAAGCGGACATGGACAGCCTATGTACTGGAAGCAAAGATTATGTGTGGAAACGGATTTAGTTTTTCAATGGCTACTGAATGGGTCAAAAACCCCATAAACCAAGATTATGAAAAACAGGATTGTGAACTAAAGGCCTTTAAACGGCTCAGCGAAAAGATCAGGCAGATGTATCCACGCCTACCGATCGCCATTGCGGCCGATGGACTGTACCCCAACGATAATGTCTTTAAAACTTGCGCTTCCAACCAATGGCGGTTTATCATCACCCTCAAAGATGGCAACCTTCCCAGCATATGGGAGGAAGTAAACCTACTCAAAAAAGCAGGTGCCCTTACTACAGAAAAAACCTATGACATCCATGGGCAGCACAAAATCTCCACCGAATATTGTTTTCTTAACAGTATTGCTTATAAAACACACAATATCAACTTTTTGGAAACACAAATTGTCACAACGACCATACAAAATAACGAGCTGCCTGTTAAAGAGCGTTTTGTCCATATTACTGATTTAGAGGTTACAAACAAAAATGCTAAAACCATAAGTGATTACGGGCGTTTAAGATGGAAAATTGAAAACGAAGGCTTTAATGCACAAAAAAATTCTGGCTATAATCTATCGCACAAATACTCTAGAACATCGTTTTGCGCAACCCAGAATTATTATCAATGCTTGCAAATAGCCCACATGATAAATCAATTGGCACATAAATCCCAGCGCGTCCAGAAAATGATATCAAGCCATGATTCTTTGAAATCCTTCGAGGAATGCATTATAGTTTTATTGATTGCAGGTAATCTTACTGATTTTCCCACGCCAAACTTTAGCTGCCAGATGAGATACTGAAACTAAAAAAAACAGAGAACCCCTGCTCAAACATTCAGGGCAAAACCTATTAACAAAAAAAGGAGGTAATTTTTTAAGTCATAACGATGAAGGCAACTGGCTAAATGCTGGCAGGTAAAACTATGCCCAGTAGTTTTAATGCCAAATGATCTTTCTATGAAAATAACTTCTTGCGGAATTGCTGGCTGTTTTTGGGCGGGGCGGTTTATTATTGCAGTTTTCTTTAGTCGGTAGGGCAGGCAGCTTAGTCTGGAAAATCCAGCCGATTTTTGGAATACCTAAAAATGCTCTTTGAAATTTTTTTAAGAAAAATAAACGACCCTAAAAAAGGAGTGAATTAATGAGGTCTCTGCGAATTTGTGTACCTTTTTGTGTACCTTTCAAAAAAAAGCCTGTCACAAATTTCTTTGTAACAGGCTGATTTTTAGTGTGAACCCGAAGGGATTCGAACCCCTAACCTCCTGATCCGTAGTCAGGTGCACTATCCAATTATGCTACGGGTCCTGCAAGCTTGACTATTGCGTCATTTGCGGCTGCAAAGATAGAAAGAATTCCTGATCTGTCAAGTGATTGCTGCATTTTTTTTTCTAAAAAAAATAACATCTTGAATTGCACGAACTTTAAAGCCTTCATTAACAATATTTAAAGAGCATTGATCGTATTTCTCTATGAATCAAAATTGATAAGGAACATAGGGCTAACTTTCCCAAAATTTCAAACTTCGGGGAAGTTTAACAGTTATCTGCTCTTCAGATTTTGAAACAATTATTCAATAGCATAGCATTTATCCCAGGTTAACGATCATCCGCTCCAGTTTCCTAATGCTATCGCCCATCAAATCGATGAAATGCATCGCTATTTCCGGGTTTTGTTGCATCAATAGTTTGAGCTTCCCGTTATCCACCTCATAAAGTGTGATTCCGCCTAAAATCGCCTCAGCAATTACAGCAGAGCGTTTATTGGCTGTGAGGCTTTCCAGTCCGAGCATACCGCCTTTCTGGCTCAGCCCAATAGTGCCCAGCCATCCGGTAGCAGAATGGCGGCTCAGTTCGGCATAACCTTCTTCAATGATATTGAGGTGATCGGTTTTCTCATTTTCCCAAAGCACATCTTCGCCTTCTTTGTAGTATTTGCGCCGCATAATGGGAGCGAGGGCTTCGGTTAGTTCTTCGCTGATTTTCCCAAAAGGATTTTCCTGCCTCATAAAGGCCAAACGTTCTGCCAGAGCCTGAATCAGCATTTTACGCAATAGTGCAGCATCATTGGCCGGCCAATCGAACCCCAGTTTATGAAGCACAAAATCGGTTCGTTCCGAAATGATATGTTCAATAGTGATTTCCTTCAGTACTTCATCCGGACGGGCATTCAGCAGGTCAATCCAGCCCATATGAAGCAGCAGCTTTTCGATATGTGGCTTAAAGGCCGCTACATCGTAAAGTCGGGCAAGATAAGCCGCAAAGCCCTCAAAATCCATGGGTTCTATGTTCAGATTGAGTTTTTCATCGGTCAGTATATCCGCCAGCTGAATTTTATTGGTATTCCACAAATGCCAGCAAGCATTATTGAGTTCAGATTGTTTGGATAGCAGCACAATAGACGCGGCAAGTTCATTTACCCATGCAAATTCCACTTCATTAAACTCCTGAGGTACAGCGCCTATATTCACATAAGCTTTCAGCACGCTGTAAAACGCATTTCCTTCCACATCTGATTGCAATTTGCCGGTACGGCTGTTTACCGAAACATTTCCGATACGGTAAATGCTGGTTTTCAAACCGTTTTTCCGTGCATCCATTACCAGCTTTTCCGCTTCAAATTTGGTTTGCGCATAATAATTGCCTGATTGCTGACCGCGATCATAATCATCTTCGGTATAAAGCACATCATGCTGACCTTCAACACTGCCATTAAAGACCGAAAGTGTACTCACATGATGGAAGTCTTTTTTTCGGTCATTTTGAGCAAAATCAAGCAGAAAACCAACAGCTTCCACATTATTTTTGCGGAATACTTCTATATCGCCATAATGCTTAACCAGGGCTGCCGGATGATAAACGGCATCAATTTTCTGTGCCAGTTCGGCATATTCTTCTGCTTCCAAACCCAGATCAGCTTGCCCCAGATCGCCACAAAGGATATGCAGGCGCGATTGATAGTCGTGGCAATAGTCCCGGCCAAAATAATAGGAAGTATGCCTGCTGAGCCGGTTTTGTGCATCTGCCGCATCTTTTCCGCGCACCAGAACATGGATTTCGGTTTTTTCATCACGAAGCAATTCATGCAAGAGATGAACTCCCAGATAACCCGTGGTTCCTGTTAAAAGGATATGTTGGTAATTATTGTCATTTTTGGCTATAAGTTGATCATAGCGGCTGAATTGGTCGTGATATGCCCGCATGCGGTTTATGCATGCTTCCGAATCTTCAAATGCTTTGGAACGCTCAGCCTGTCGTAGAAGAACCTCCGGGATTTGAGCCAGTTTTTGACTGATATCCTGTGTTTTTTCCTTGATATTTACGGCAAGCTTGCCTATTGTGCGGTATTCGAAAATATCGTTTACACTCACTTCAAAATCTTTCTGAAGTTCAGCTACCAGGCTTACTGCCCTGAGGCTGTGCCCGCCAATATCAAAGAAATCGTCTGCAATGCTTACTTCTGTGATGCCGAGGATTTTCTCAAAAGCCAGCGCGATTTTCTTTTGTACTTCATTTTGAGCTGCAACAAATTCTTTACCCGTTTCAATGTGCTCATCGGGCAAAGGCAAGTTCTTTCTGTCAACTTTTCCATTGACATTCATCGGGAATTTAGGCAGGCAAATGAAATAGCCCGGAATCATATAATCGGGTAGGTCTTTACGCAGAAACTCCTTGATATCGCCTACAGCGAGATGTGCATCAGTTTCCAGATAGGCGATGAGGTATTTATCGCCATGTTCGTCGTCAGAAGCCAAAACAATGCATTCATGAACATCAGGGTGGGCGAGGAGACGGTTTTCAATTTCGCCCAGCTCGATGCGGAATCCCCTGATTTTCACCTGGAAGTCGATGCGCCCCAGATATTCCATTTCACCATTGGGCAGCATACGTGCCAGGTCGCCCGAACGGTAGATTTTTTCATCG
This sequence comes from Bacteroidales bacterium, assembly GCA_963662905.2. GTDB lineage: Bacteria > Bacteroidota > Bacteroidia > Bacteroidales > WRLA01. Next base: position 4,653 of record CAXXFD010000003.1, read on the forward strand.
GGCAGATAAAGATTTGGGATAAATCGCGAAGCCGTCATTTCCGGCAATCCGAGATAGCCACGTGCCAGGCCATCGCCGGCTACGCAGATTTCACCAGGCGCTCCAATGGGCATCAACTTCTGGCGCACATCCATAACATAAGTGCGTAGGGTCGGGATGGGTACGCCAATATTGGAAATATTGTTTTCAATTTCGTAATCACCTATTTCCTTGAAAGTTACATGCACCGTTGTTTCCGTAATGCCGTACATATTGATCAGTCGGCTATCCGGATATTTTTTGTGCCAGTCGGCCAGCAATGCGGGTTTAAGTGCCTCACCACCAAAGGTTACATAGCGGATAGCGAGATCGTGGTCTCCAGTTTTCAGATCTTCTTCGATCAGGTTATAAAATGCTCCGGGCGTTTGGCTCAGAATGGTCACTTTTTCATCTTTCAGCATCTGCAAAAAGCTGGACGGATTGATAATCACATCCTTGGGAACAATGAGCAATCGTGCGCCGTAAAGCAATGCCCCGAAAATTTCCCAAACAGAAAAATCGAATGAAAAGGCATGGAACATGCTCCAAACATCTTTATTATCAAGCTTATAAGGCATTTTGCTATTGATAAACAGACGCGTGATGTTGCGATGTTCCAGCATAACACCTTTGGGTTTTCCGGTCGAACCGGATGTGTATATTACATAAATCAGGTCGGAAGGCTTGTTGATATGTTCCGGATTCGGCATATCTCCTTCAAAGACCTGAGGATCTGATACATCAATAAATTCACCATTGAATCCCAGCGCTTTTTCCTGATAATTTATTGGACAGACCATAAATCGGGCACCGCAATTTTCGAGCATATAGCGCACACGGTCGGCAGGGAAATCGGGTTTCATAGGCACATAACAACCGCCGGATTTCAAAATGGCCAGGATGGAAACAATCATTTCCAGGCTGTTGTCCATCATAATGCCCACATAATCATCGGGTTTTACGCCCATGCCGCGCAGTTTATGGGCCAATTGGTTTGCTTTATGGTTCATCTCGCCATAGCTCATCTGCTGTTTGCGGAATGTGAGTGCGATATGGTCCGGATTGTGTGCTGCATGCTGCTCAATAATATAATGCACACATTCCGTATCCGGCCAAGAAGCTTCCGTTTGATTGAAATCATGCAGCAACATTTGCTCTTCGGCGGGTGTAACTATTTCGTATTCACTAATTTTTGCAGTAGGATCATCCAGAATATTGCCCATCAGCTGAATAAAATGCGCACACATCCGCTCAATGGTATCTTCGCGATATAAACTAGTCCGGTATTCCCAGTTGAGGCGGAACTGATCGCCTTCTTCTACTACTTCCAACATAATATCAGCATGCGCTGAGGGAGCCGGAAGCTCTTGAGCAATAATTTCCAATCCGTTGATGTCACGTTGCGGGAATCCCATACTTTGATAAACCAGTGCTACATCATAAATTGGATTTCGGCTTGAATCGCGTTCAATATTAAGTTTTTCAACCAGTCGCTCGAACTGATAATCCTGATGATCGACTGCTTCGAGGAAGTTTTGCTGCACTTCATTCATATATTCAGCAAATGATTTCTCGCTCACAGGTTTATTGCGCAAAACGATGGTATTGACAAACATCCCGATCAGTTTCTGCACATCCACATGCGTGCGTCCGGCCATTCCGGCACCCAGAACCAGATCGTCTTTTGAAGCGTAACGTCCTAATAAACTGCTGAATACAGCAACAAAAAGAGGGTAGAGGGTAATGTGGTGAGCAATGGCAAAAGAATGAATTCCTGCCGATAATTCTTTTGATAGCAAAATGCTATATGTTTTGCCTGCCTGCTGCAAAACGGCAGGGCGCGGATAGTCGGTAGGCAAATCCAGAACAGGAACTTCATCGCGGAAAAGATCCATCCACCATTGTTCATGCTCCTGCATCATATCCGAAATATGGATGCGGTTCTGCCAGTCGGCAAAATCGCGATATTGTACATGAAGGACAGGCAAGGCCTTATGCTCAAGGATTGCACATAATTCGTTAAAAAACAACAGATAAGAACTGCCGTCAAAAATAGTATGATGAAAATCCATTAAAAGACAGTATTCATCAGAAGAAAAACGCAGCAAATGGATGCGAAACAAAGGAGCTTTCCGGATGTCAAAAGGTCTCACAAAATCATCAATATATGCATCCAGTTCTTCAGGTTTTATGTCCTTGATTTTCTTTTTGAAACGTAGGTTATGATGAATAATCTGCACAGCCTCACCATTAATAATGTCAAAGCTTGTGCGCAGGCTTTCATGGCGCTGGATTATCTGGTCGATTGCCGAGCTAACAACGGCTTCATCTACATTTCCTTTAAGCTTAATGATCAATGGAATATTGTTTATCAGGCCGGCATTGCTCATTTCCTCCCAGAAAACCAGGCGTTTCTGAGCGGATGACACCGGGTAATAATCGCGGGCGTCCAGGCGTTCAATGGTATCAACTGAGACTTTTCGGGCTGATTTGACCAGATTCGCTTGTTCGCGGATGTTGGCATGGGCAAACAATTGCGAGAATGGGATATCCGCATGGAAAAAGTTCTGTATTTCAGACTGTAATTGAGTCACTTTCAGGGAGTGACCACCCAGATCGAAGAAGTTTTCGGTAACGCCTATTTCTTCCAGGCCCAGAATTTCCTTCCAGAAATCGAGCAATTTTTCTTCCACACCATTTTCTGCAGGAATTAACTCGCGCGCAACAGTGGGTTCGGGCAATAGCTTGCGGTCAATTTTTCCACTGGTAGAAATGGGCATTTGATCGAGCTGGATCAAAAATGCCGGAATCATATAATCGGGCAAGGATTTACCGAGAAAATCAGCAAACCCTTTCTTTTCAATTTTTCTTGATGAAGTAAAATAACCGCAGAGGTACGCTTTATCATTTTGATCTTTCCTCGGCACGACCACAGCTTCGCGTACATCCGTAAATTGGAGCATAACACGTTCTATTTCACCCGGCTCAATGCGGAATCCACGGATTTTTACCTGAAAATCAATCCTACCCAGGAATTCGATTTTTCCGTCCATCCGATAGCGTGCCAGATCGCCAGTGCGGTACATTTTCCCGCCCTCGCGGAAAGGATCGTTGATGAATGCCTCTTTTGTTTTTTCGGGCAGGTTCAGGTATTCCATGGCCAGACCTTCCCCGGCAATACATAGTTCACCCGCAATACCCTGTGGCACAAGATTTTGGTGTTTATCGAGTATGTAAATTCGCGTATGCTGCACAGCTTCGCCGATCGGGATATTATCTTCGGGATGATCCACCTCATGGCAAGTGGCATAAACGCAAGCCTCTGTAGGGCCATAAAAATTAAATACCCGATAGGAGCTTTTGGTAAACCGTTGAAGTTTATCGCCGCCTGTATAAACGATTTTCAGGCTTCCCGGCGCTTTCATCTCCATAAACTGTTCCAGGAACTGTGTTGGCAGGAAACTTTTTGTTATCTGATTTTCAATCGTATAATTAAAAAGCTCTTTTACATTTCGCTTGAGGTCATCATTCAGTATATGCAAGGCAGCACCGGACAGGATAGAGGGGAAAATCTCAAAAACAGAAGCATCAAATCCAAATCCGGCAAATTTCGTAAAACGGTCTGTTTCATTGGCTTCTATGCGCTGCAACATATCATCCATACGATAACGCAGGGCGCGGTGGCCGATCAAAACACCTTTGGGTTGGCCTGTAGAGCCGCTGGTATAAATAATGTAGGCAGGATCCTCCCAGTTTGGAAATTCAATGTCCTGATAATCAATATTTTCAGCTAAATTGTCCAAATCAATTATTTCTCCGTCAAAATCCTTTAGGTTTGGTACGAATTTATTGCGGCACAGGATAAAACGACAGGAAGAATCTTTGAGCATAAAAGCTACACGATCAGCAGGATACTGATGATCGACCGGCATATAGGCGCAGCCCGTTTTCAAGGCGGCCAATGGCCCGCTGACCATGGATACATCCGGATCGGAAAGCACCGCAATAATTTCACCCTTTCGTGCTCCTTTTTGCTTCAGGAGGTAGGCAATGTTATCGGTCATTTGATCCAGATCGGAATAATTCATGGATTTATCATCACAAACCAGAGCCGTATTTTGAGGATATTTTTGCGCTACATCCCGAAATATATCCACTACAGTTTTTTCATCAGGCAATGGCTGCATGCTGTTGTTGATCTGTTCCAGTAAAGTTTTTTTCTCTGCCTCAGGACAGAAAGGAATGGCGCCGATAAGTGTTTCGGGATTATCAAGTATTACTTTAAGTAAAGTCTCTAAATGATTATGAATGTTATGAATATCAATCTTGCTAAAAGCTTCTTCAGGATGAACGTAGAGCAATCGGAAACCGCCCGGGCTATCGTTGAAAAACAAATTCAGAATTAGCTGGAAAGGGGGTTGTTCGTAATCCGGAAAATAAATTTCAGCATCAAAAAGCTCCGTGCTGTAATCGCCCTGGCCAATCAGCATATAGTTCATCAGGTTGTGCAGCTTTGGATGTTTTTGTCTCAGGTCATCCATCATGATATCCAAAGGATAGGCCGAATGGTTTTTCAGAATATAGCGGTAATCGTCATTGGTCGATTTCAGAAAATCAATGGCTTTCATATCCTCCAAAGGCGATGAAACAAAGGGAAAAGCATTCACAAACATTCCGGCCATTTGTTTCATTTCCGGCCTGTAGCGATTGTGCGTCAAGCTTCCGATGGAAATTTCCTCATTTCGGCTTACTTTGCTCATATAAATACTGAATACCCCCAGCATCAGGTTGTAATAGGAAATTTTATGTATATGGCAGAATTCCAGCACATCACGTCCTGTCTGGTCATCCAGTTTCATTTCCCTGTGCTTCACTTTAATATCAGCCTTTGTGGAGCGGATCATGGGATGGACCAGTTCGGGCGGCAATTCTTCAAAACAGCCTTCCCAATAGGCTTTATCGCGCTCAAATGCAGACGATTTCAAATATTCTACCTCAAAATCAAGATATTGCAAATGCGAAAGTGTCCCGGGCAAATCGGTGGACGCACCGGCAGCACATTGTTTATAAATGTATCCCAATTGATTGATCAGCAGATGGAAAGTAAACCCATCGGAAAGGATATGATGTACATTCAGGAAAATAGCGTGTTCATCGTCCGGTAATTTGAGGATGGCGGCATAAAACAAACGGCTGTCGGTAAAGCGAAAAACATGGTTGCGTGCTTTGTCGAGCCACTGATGAAAGCGCTTGCGGCCATAATTATCCGAAAAATCGAGATAATCGGGCACAAAATCCTGATAAGGAACAACATACTGATAGAACACGCCTTCTTTTTGGGTGATTTGTGTACGCAGGGCATCGTGCGTTTCCACAATTTTCAATAGTGCGGTTTCCAGATATTCTGCTTTTGCAAGTCCCTTAAAACGAAGTAGAAAGGGATTATTGGCAAATGCTGTGGCGGGATATAATTGTTCGGTAATCAGCTCCCTTTTTTCCGGATGGGATAGTTCAAATAATTCAGTTTTCATATACGCTCTGTTGCTTGGAATTGATTTGGAGTAAATTTAGGGAATTATTGGGAAGAGCGCGAAGAAAGAGCTAAAAACTTTTGAAAATAAGCGTAAAAAGGAAAGACGACCACAATAAATTTACCGCCCTGTGTTTGCTTAGCATAACAATAAGTCGGTTTTTTGCATTACGTAAAAAACCAGAGGACCTTATCTGGTTTCGATTTGATAAGTTTCAATGCTCATAAATCTCCAGAGGTCACGAAGTGCGCCACCTTTGCCCAAACTTTAATAAACAGTCATTTCAACGATACCGAAGCTTCGGTAGAGGAGAAATCTATTTATTCACGAGCATAAATTATTCTATGTACTTATCTACTGACCTTTAAAATTTTATCTTTAAGATGTCTTTATTTTAATTTCTCAAATTCATGGAAATGCCGTATCTTTGGGCTAGAAAGTAATATATGACAGGCAATAGCTCAAATATTAATGTAGATAGAATTGTTAGCCATTGGATTGAAACATAAGATAATGATTATCAAACCATGATAAATTTATTCAATTCCAAATCATATTCCTGGTCGCTCTTTCTCGGGCATATAACGGTTGAAAAACTATTAAAAGGCGCTTTATGTTAAAAAGTTTGAGAAGCATGCCCCTTTTACACATAATTTATATCATTTAGCTGAATTGATTCAACTGGATTAAACAGATGATTATTCTGATTGGTTTGATGAAATTACTGCTTTTAACTTGAATGCCAGATATGACGATTACAAAAAAGAATTTTATTCTCTTTGTACACTTGAATATACGATATCATGGATTGAAAGAATTAAAAAAATCAGAATATGGATAAAAGGGACGCTTTAAATATCGCGAATGAATACGCTATTGCTGTAAAAACAAAATTTGGCATTAGCAAGGTCTTTCTGTTTGGTTCTTATGCGAAGGGCAACTACCATGATGATAGTGATATTGATATTGCCGTAGTACTGAAAGATTTTAAAAACCTTATAGAGATTCAATTGGATTTGATGCGTTTACGGCGGAAAATTGATAGCCGTATCGAGCCACATCCTTTTCGGGAAGGCGATTTTAATGTGAATAACCCGATTGTAAACGAAATAATAAAATTCGGTCTGGAAATCCATGTGGCCTGATTCTGTTGTTATGGCCATAATGCGTAAATATACAAATCTCCCTTACAAGCTAAACCTTAGTCCGTTTTCCAGTTCCAAATCGTATTTTACATCAACAATTTCCGGTCGGCTGTCGTATTTATAGTGCAGCACCATTTGCAAAAAGAGCCTTTTCAAAACTTTTACTTCCAGAACAGCATCGGCCATAAAGCGGAAATCAGAAAAATCGCGCACCAAAGGCTGATAATAAAATACTCCGGCGAGGTTTACTGTTTCGGAAAGATCATAATCAATTGACAAATAATTCGTTGAGCGGGCATCTGTGTTGAAGTTCAGGCCAGATTCCAGATTTTTATATTCTTCATTTTCGTACATCATCCCGATGCCTATATGGAAATTAAGTTTGCGCAGGCTATCCGGTTTATTGCTGGCATTCATGGGGTTTAAACGGATTCCGCCACCCAGCAACAGCCTTTGGTTCAGGTCAATAAATTCATCGTATTCGAGCTGTGCAAAAGTTTCTACTGAAAATACCTTGCTCAGTTTCCTTATGGCCCGAAAATGCGCAAAACCTTTGTTTTTAACTTTTTCTTCGTTTGCATCTTTATAATCGATACTTCCGACCAGAAAAAAGTTGTACCGGACCATATTGTAGTCAAAACGTATTTTTGCTTCGGTGGTCAGGTAATTGGAATTACCTTTTTCATAGCCAACATTCAGTCCGAGATTGGTGTTAAAACCGGGTTTCGTTCCGTATTTACGGTATTTTTCAGTATTCACCTGAGCAATGGAAAACAGGCTGTAGAACAGGATCAGTGCCGTCAGGAATAATTGTTTCATGGAAGCTTCTAAATTTGATTTGTTTTGTGGATGTAATTTACTGTATATCAATTCTTAATCAGTAATTCTTCAATTTTATCGATCAGCGCATCAAACTCTTTTTCGTCGAACAAGCGGGTAAGGAACACGATTTTGCCTTCACTGTCGATCAGAACATTGCGCGTAACACCTGCCTTGGGATGTGCGTAGAGCTGAAAGATTTCCGCGGCCGGATCAAGTGCCAGAGGGTAAGTAATGCCGGTTTGTTTCGCGAAATTTTGTACAGTTTCCAAAGGTTCATCGCGATCAATACCTATAACAACTACGCCTTTATCTTTAAATTTTTGCCAAATCCTTTTTTCGATATGCGGCATTTCCTTGCGGCAAACGCCACACCAACTGGCGGTGAACTGCAGCATCACAATATTGCCTCTTTGCTTTGTAAGGTCGAATTGCTTGCCATTATCGAGCTTTGCCGTAAAAACAGGAGCCAGATCGCCCACTTCAACAATATAGCCGCGGTCTTTGAATGTATTTTGCGCCTGAAGCGTAGGGCAATATCCATTAAACAGCAGAAAAACAGATAGGGAAGCTATGAAAATTTTCATCGAAATTCTTTTTGACATTCCGGATTAATTTGTGATTTATACGTAAAACCCGCCAAAAATAGCAAAAAAATAAAGCTCTGCGTAAAGGCAGATCAGGCTTTTTGTGTAACTTGCCCTTCAAACAAAACGGAATTCTAGCATGTCAACATATCGTTTTTTTAACCGGGACATAAGTTGGTTGTCGTTTAACCACAGGGTATTGGAAGTTGCTTATGATGAGGGTCTTCCATTGTACGAGCGCATCAAATTCCTGGCAATTTATTCCAATAATCTGGAGGAGTTTTACCGCGTGCGCGTAAGTTATTACCGCGAACTGGAACGTAGCCTGGATCCGGAACATCCAAAATATAAGAGCGTTAAACCGGATGCTTTTATCCGCGAAATCAACAAAATTGTATCACGCCACCAGATTGAGTTTAACGAGCTTTTTTATAACCGGATCATCCCGAAACTTGAAGAAATCGGTATTGAGCTGCCCACCTTTGATGCCCGTTTGAATGCAGAACAGGAAGCCCATGCCCACAGCATTTTTTCGCATGAGGTTTTGCCGGCAGTGCAGCCTATCCTTTTGGTCAAAAAACGTATCCGTCCGTTTTTACGTACAGGTCAGATTTATATTGCAATACAGCTATATACCAAACAGAAAACACTTGGGAGCATTAAAATGCGCACGCCGCGTTATGCTTTGCTGAAACTGCCGACCGATCATGACATTTCGCGTTTTATCCAGCTTCCGGTGCGTGAAGGCCGCCATAGCGTAATGTTCCTCGAAGATTTGATTATGCGTTATGTTCATCTCATTTTCCCGGGTTTTCATATCAATAACTGGTACACTATTAAAATTACCCGCGATGCGGACCTGGATTACGAAGATTACGACAATGAAGACCTGATCGAGGCTATTGAACAGCTCGAACAAACCCGCGCAGTAGGACGGCCAAACCGCTTCCAGTTTAATAAAGAAATGCCCGAGAATATGTTAAACTTCCTTTTGGAAACACTTGATATATCGCATGATACAATCGTAAAAGGTGGGCGGACAAATAATTTCAGGCATTTTTTCTCCTTTCCAAACCCTTTTCATCCGCAGCATGAGCTGGAAAATATAAAACCGATTAAGCTACCGGTTTTCGAAAACGCAGCCTCAATGCTTCAGGTAGTTGAAAATCAGGATGTACTTTTGAGCTTTCCGTATCAAAGCTTCGAATATTTTATCAGCTTTTTGCAGGAAGCCGGGCATACCGATGATGTAGAAAGTATTAAAATTACGCAATATCGTGTTGCTTCCAATTCTGCGGTGGTCAACAGCCTGATTCGTGCTGCACTCAACGGAAAAAATGTTACCGTTTTTGTGGAGCTGAAAGCCCGTTTTGATGAGGAAGCCAACTTGCAGTATGCAAGGGAAATGAAGCATTCCGGTATTAAGATTATCTATTTCCTGCCGGGCTTAAAAGTGCATTCAAAAGTTGCACTTATCAAACGTAAGGTGGGGTCGAAGGGCGAAAACCGTGATTTGAGCTTTATCGGAACCGGAAACTTCAACGAAAAAACAGCCCGTTTGTATTGCGATCATGGATATTTTACCGCCAATGCGGATATTATTGCTGATCTGAACAAGCTGTTCAGTTATCTGGAACATCAAACACCGCCGAAAAAGTTTGATAAAATCCTTGTGCCCAATTTCAATATGACAGAGACTTTTATAAAGCTGATCGATAAGGAAATATCACAGGCACAGAAGGGAGCGAAAGCCTATATTGTCATAAAAGTCAATGGTTTGGAAGACCCAAAAATGATTTCCGAACTCTACAAAGCCAGTGAAGCAGGGGTGAAAATCGACTGCCTGGTACGTGGCGTAAACTGTTTGGTTCCCAATCAGAAATACAGTAAAAATATACGCATTATCCGCATTGTTGACCGTTATCTGGAGCATGCACGGGTATTTTATTTCTATGCCGGTGGCAAGGAAAAAGTTTATATAGGTTCTGCCGATTGGATGAAACGGAACCTTTACCGGAGAATTGAATGTGTGATACCTATTCCTGATAAAAAACTAAAACAGGAATTAATTGACATACTCAATATCCAACTGAACGACAATGTCAGTGCCCGCCTGGTGGATGAACATAATGTAAACCAAATAATTGAAGGTGGCAAAAAGAATATACGCACACAGTATGAGCTGTTTAAATATTTTAAAAACAAGTACTTAAGCTCACAACCCGAAGATAAATAACTTTTATTTCACAAAGGACACTGATTAATCTCGATTATTAAGACTATTTTTGCACGCTCAAATTCAGAAGTATGCAAAAAATACGCAACATAGCTATAATCGCACATGTGGATCATGGCAAAACAACCCTGGTTGACCGGATCATCGAAACCTGCAAGACACTTGACAGCAGGAAAGAACATACGGAGCTTTTGCTCGATAATAATGATCTGGAACGCGAAAGGGGCATTACGATTATCTCGAAGAATGTTTCTGTTCAATATAAAGATATTAAAATCAACCTGATTGATACCCCTGGTCACGCCGATTTCGGTGGGGAAGTGGAGCGTGTTTTGAAAATGGCCGATGGCGTTTTACTGCTTGTGGATGCTTTTGAAGGCCCCATGCCGCAAACACGTTTTGTGCTCGGAAAAGCCATCGAACGTGGTTTGAAACCTATTGTGGTGGTAAATAAGGTCGATAAGGAAAACTGCCGTCCGGATGAAACGCAGCAAGCTGTGTTTGATCTGATGTTCAGCCTCGATGCTACCGAAGACCAGCTTGATTTTGAAACGGTTTTCGGTAGTTCCAAGCATGGCTGGATGAGCGACGACTGGACAGAACCTACCGATAATATCCTGCCATTGCTCGATAAAATCATCGATATCATTCCCGAACCTAAATACATTGAAGGACCGGTGCAAATGCAGGTGGCCAGCCTCGATTACAGCAGCTTTGTGGGACGGATTGCCATTGGTCGTGTCTTTCGTGGTGATATTGCTGAAGGCATGGAATATGCGCTTTGCAAACGCGATGGCTCAACAAAGAAGGTGAAGGTCAAGGAACTCTATGTATTTAAAGGTCTGGGACGCGAAAAAACCAAACAGGTGAGCTGCGGCGACATCTGCGCTTTGGTGGGCATTGAAGGATTTGATATTGGCGATACGGTAGCCGATCTGCAGCAGCCCGAAGCCTTGCCCCGTATCCAGGTGGACGAACCCACCATGAGTATGCTCTTTACCATTAACAACAGCCCGTTTTTTGGCAAAGAAGGCAAATACGTTACATCACGACATCTGCGCGACCGCCTGATGAAAGAAATGGAGAAAAACCTGGCTCTAAAAGTTGAAGAAACTGACTCCGAAGATAAATTTAATGTGTTTGGCCGTGGAATTCTCCATCTTTCCATCCTGATTGAAACCATGCGCCGTGAAGGTTACGAACTGCAAGTGGGGAAACCCCAGGTAATCCAGAAAGAAATTGATGGCCAGAAATGCGAGCCTTTCGAATTGCTGGTTATTGATTTGCCCGAGCATTTGTCAGGAAAAGCAATTGAACTGGTTACTACCAGAAAAGGGGAGATGCAGGTGATGGAACCTAAAGGCGATATCCTGCACCTTGAATTTGTTGTTCCTTCGCGTGGCCTTATCGGGATGCGTAATCAGCTGATTACCTTAACGTCCGGTGAAGCCGTAATGACGCACCGTTTCCTTGAATACGGCCCGCTGAAAGAAGAAATTATTTCCAATCAAAACGGTTCGCTGGTATCCATGGAAACCGGTCAGGCACTGGCTTATGCCATTGACAGGCTGAAAGACCGCGGACGTTTCTTTGTGGCGCCCGGTGAGCAGGTGTATAAAGGACAAGTCGTAGGCGAACACACCCGTAAAATTGACTTGCCACTCAACGTCATCAAGGGGAAAAAACTTACTAATATGCGCGCATCCGGCTCCGACGATAATGTAAAGTTGCCACCAAAAATTGAGTTTACACTCGAAGAAGCCATGGAGTATATCCGCGACGACGAACTCCTCGAAATCACACCACAGAGTTTGCGTCTGCGTAAAATTAGTTTTAGGGGATAGATGATTGCTAAGGAGCTTGCTAAAGAATGATTTCAATTCTTTGGCAGCCTTTTTTATCAGGAAATCCCGCAGAAATTTTCTATTTCCTTAATTTTTTGGTTCTACTGAAAATTTCGTGGGTTCTTATAAAATTTGAGATGAAAAGCATTGAGAAAAATATTCATATAATATTTATGCGAAAAATCTGAGCTCCAACAGATTCCTCCCTCCCTTCGTCTTATTTATTAATAATCCAACTAATTTATTAAATTTTACGATATTTCTTAAAAAGCAAAGATAGGATGACGCTGTTTAACAAGTGTTTAAGGCAAATGCGGCCTGGTCACTGAGCGGAGTCGAAGTGCGCCGCATTTGCCTCCTGACTTCATAAAAACACGTCATTCCGACAAAGTTTTCCGAAGTATGAGGAAAACTTTGGAGGAATCTGTTGGAGATTTTATAGTTTGTCTTTCCGCGAAATTAGGTGTAGAATAATAAGTTTTTCCCGAAATAAAAAAAGACAGCCCAAGAGCTGTCTTTTCAATATAAATCAATGTGATTTCTTATGCGCCAAGTGTAGCAACCATCACCGCTTTGATGGTATGCAGGCGGTTTTCGGCTTCGTCGAATACAATGGATGCAGGAGATTCGAAAACTTCTTCGGTTACTTCCATGGATTCGATGCCAAATTTCCGGTAAATTTCTTCACCAATTTTGGTTTCCCTGTTGTGGAAAGCGGGCAGGCAGTGCATGAATTTAACATCCGGGTTTCCGGTAGCGTCCATCATGGCTTTGTTTACCTGATATGGCTTCAGCAGCTCGATGCGTTCTTTCCATACTTCATCGGGTTCGCCCATGGATACCCAAACATCTGTATAAATAAAGTCGCAGCCTTTAACACCTTCTTCGATATTGTCGGTAACCAGAATTTTAGCGCCGGTTTCTTTGGCGATTTCTTTGGCTTCGTTTACCAGTGCTTCTTCGGGTTGAACGCTTTTTGGAGCAATAGAACGGAAGTCCATGCCCATTTTGGCAGCACCGATCATCAGTGAGTTGCCCATATTGTTGCGTGCATCGCCAACATAAGCAAAAGTAACATCTTTCAAAGGCTTGTCAGAATGTTCCATCATTGTGAGGAAATCGGCAAGGATTTGTGTTGGGTGATATTCTGTGGTCAGACCATTCCATACCGGAACGCCGGCATATTTGCCCAGCTCTTCAACAACATCTTGTCCGAAGCCACGGTATTCGATGCCATCATACATTCTGCCCAAAACGCGTGCAGTATCTTTCATCGATTCTTTTGCACCGATTTGTGAACCTGAAGGGCCTAAATAAGTTACGTTGGCGCCCTGGTCGTAGGCAGCGGTTTCAAAAGCACAGCGTGTACGTGTAGAGCTTTTCTCGAAAATCAGGGCAATGTTTTTGCCTTTCATAGTCTGTTGCTCAGTACCGGCATATTTTGCTTTTTTCAGATCTGCAGACAGATCGAGCAGAAATTTGATTTCTTTGGGGCTGAAGTCTAAGAGCTTCAGGAAATTGCGGTTTCTCAAATTGTAAGCCATGATGTGATTTTTTAAAAATTATATTTCGTTGTGATCTTGGTTTATCCTTTAATAATTTGTGTCCCGGAGCCTTCGGTGTCCAGTTCAGCTGCTGTAGTGATGATGCATTTTTCACCACCGTTTTTCACGAATTCGAGGGCTGCTTTTACTTTTGGCGCCATACTGCCGGGAGCAAAGTGTCCTTCTTCGAGATATTGCTCTGCTTCGCTAACAGTAATTACATCCAGATCTTTTTGGTTGGGCTTGTTGAAATTAATGCAAACCTTGGGTACATCGGTGAGGATGTAAAACTCATCGGCCTTGATTTGTGTTGCAAGCATGCTGCTGGCCAGATCCTTATCAATAACAGCATCAATGCCTTGCAGTTTTTTCTCTTCTACTTTAAAAACCGGGATTCCACCACCACCGACTGTAATTACAATCTGGCCGGAACGGGCAATATTTTCGATGGTTTTTTTGTTGTTGATGCTTACCGGACGCGGGCTGGCCACTACTTTTCGGTATCCTCTTCCACGGGGATCGGCTGCAAATTGCGCACCCGTTGCGCTGGCATATTTATTTGCTTCTTCTTCGGTATAGAAAGGGCCAACCGGTTTGGTGGGGTTTTCAAAAGCAGGATCGTTTTTATCGACCATCACTTCCGTGATGAGCGTAATAACATCGCGCTCAATGTTTTCCTTCATCAATACATTGCGCATTTGCTGCTCTATCATATATCCAATCGAACCCTGTGTTTCTGCTACACAAAAATCAATGGGCATTTTGGGAATACCAAAAACCTTTTCACCGGCTTCGTGTTGCAAAAGAACATTACCTACCTGTGGGCCGTTTCCATGGCCTATCACAACATTGTATCCACGACGTATGAGCTCAAAAACATGACTGCAGGTGTCAAAAACATTGGCTTCCTGCTCGTCTATGGTGCCTTTTTGGTCGCCTCTGAGTAGTGCATTTCCGCCAAAAGCTATTACTGCTAATTTGTTCATAATAGTTTAAGGTTAATGTTATTTTTAGATTATGTGGGCAAATCTAAGCAAATTTAATAAAGCTTTTATACCCTAAATAAAACTTTTTTTTAGCTTATTGTATTTTTATTCAGCTATTTACGAATGAATGAATATTTATGAATGTTTTCCTTGGGAAATGGGATTTCGACCTTATTCAGTCCCGTTGAAAAATCATGTACTAAAGAAAAGAACCATTTTGCCGGAAAAAAAATTCATCATCCTTAGTATGGATCGAATTATAATTTGTTGAATTGATTTGTGTGATAATTGAACATTTTGTAGTTTGTTCGCCTTAAGATGATATCTTTGTTTGATAATTTAAAAAAATATTTATGGCACAAGATGAATTGAACATGAAACGCGTTTTGCCCATTGCATTATTGCTGGGCGCTGTTATTATTGTAGTAATTTTTTGGAGCAGTATTACCGTAACCATTGAAGCCGGCCATGGCGGTGTGCTCTTCCGTACTTTTGGTGGCGGAATTGATACGACACAAACATACGGTGAAGGATTCCATTTTATCGCTCCCTGGAATGATATGATCATTTATGAAACCCGTCAGCAGGAAGTAGCAGAAGATATGAATGTGCTGTCTTCCAATGGATTGGAAATTAAAGTGGATGTTTCTGCATGGTATCGTCCTGAATTTGCTAAACTGGGAATGCTGCATATGAACATCGGCCAGGACTACCTGCGCAGGGTGGTTATTCCAAGTTTGAGGGCTTCGGCCCGTAGCGTGATCGGCCGCTATACTCCGGAACAGATATATTCCACCAAAAGGGATGCGATCCAGGATGAAATTTTTGAAGAAACTGCAAAAATCCTGCAAAATAAATATGTCGATTTAAACCAGATCCTTATCCGGTCTATCGTTTTGCCGCCTACTATTAAGCAGGCAATCGAAAGCAAACTAAAGCAGGAACAGGAATCGCTGGAGTATGAATTTAAACTTGAAAAAGCGAAAAAAGAAGCAGAACGCCAGCGGATCGATGCAGAAGGTAAGGCAAGGGCCAACGAAATCCTCTCGGCCAGTATTACCGATAAAATCCTGAAAGAAAAAGGAATACAGGCTACGCTCGAACTTTCAAAATCACCCAATACAAAAGTGATTGTGGTGGGCAGCGGAAAAGACGGCCTGCCAATTATTTTAGGAAATAATTAAGATTTTCGAAAATATCCCCTGCATGAAATGATGTGGGGGATTTTTATATCTGCTTGTTATGGAAAAGATTATGATTGATGTGGACATTTGTGCCAGTCTGGGACAGATAATCAATAAACTCAAATTCCGGCCTGAATTTTACGACCGGCCTTTCCTGAAAATGAAAGCCAGTGCGGAAAGCCGCTTCCGGGCGTATTTCTTTTCTGTGGCCATTTGCCATCAAACCTATGCGCTTAAAAATGAAAGCCTGAAGCTTTACGGTTGGGAATATCTTGAGTATGTTTTTACGCAACTGGCTCAAAATGAGTCGCCGCTGTTGGATCCCGATTTCATGCTCAAAGCAGGGCAGGAGAAGCTCATTTATCTGATCAAACCTTTATTTGCCGAAAACCATGATCCGGAAAGCTGTACCCTGGACCGCCTTGAAGAGCGCGTCGGGCTGATGCTGGATGCGGCTGCATTTTTGATAAAGCAATTCCCGGGTGCTGTGGCGGATTTGTTTTCAAAAGACGATCAGCAATTAAGCTGCGATGAAATATACCAGCGCTTATCTCAGATGGAAGCCTTTGCGGATCCATTGCATAAAAAATCTTCATTTCTGATCAAATTACTGGAAGATGCCGGACTGTTTCATGTCTCCGATCCCGAAAATCTGGTTCCGATAATGGATTACCATATGCAGCGGGTACTTTTGCGTTGCGGAGCTGTTGAAATAGTGGATCAGAAATTGCGGCAAAAGCTTCAAAAGCGTATTGTTTTGGAGTCAGATGAGGCAATTCGGGCTGCTTGTATTGAAGCGATAAAGCTCATTGTGGCGCAAACAGAATTCAATTCCTTAAAAATGAATGATGTTTTCTATCTTTTGGGCAGGAGCTGCTGTTTGAATGAACCGCTCTGCCGATCAGGGCGTTGTGCAAAAAATCCCTGTTCCCTGAGCCTGGCTGTTCAAATAGAGGATCACCAGCATTGTATTTTTGAAAATGTGTGCAAAGCCGCCAATGATGATGCTTACCTTTCCTTTTGGCAACCGGTGGTTGAAACGCATTATTATTAAACATTTCCAAGGTTTCAAACTTTGGAAATGTTTAATAAAATAATAAAAAACCCAGCCATCAGCTGGGTTTTAGTTTTTACGAAATTTTAATGGTTTTTGGTGGTTTTTCTTTGGCTTCTTCTTTTTTCGGAATGCTGACCATCAAAACGCCATCCTTATGATTGGCCTTGATCTTTTCGTGATCTACGCTTTCCGGCAGTGCAAATGAGCGCTGGAAACCAAAGTAATTAAACTCTTTACGAATGTAATTGTCTTTCTTTTCTTCTTTTTCGGCCTTTTGCTCAGTGCTGATAATCAACACATTATTTTCTATTTTGATGTTGAAATCTTTTTTGTCGATACCCGGAGCAGCTACTTCAATATTGAAGCTGTCGCCATCTTCCCTGATGTTCACTGCCGGCATAGTATCGGCAAATTCGCTGTCGAAAAACCGGTTTACATTGTTTTTGCCAAAAAACTCATCCCACAAACTGGGTACAAAACGATTTTTTAAAACAGGTAACATAACTTATCCTCCTATTTTTAAGGTTAATAATTGATATAATCGCATTATGCCTTTCAAATGATGTGCCAGCCGAAAATGGAGGAATCCGAAAGCTAAAATTAATTATTTAAATGTCAATATGACCGAAAAGACTGAAAAATATTCAACACTTATGACATTGTGGCGCTTTATTCATTTATCCCTTCGTGTTTTTCCCTTTCCTTAAGCAAATCCGAGCTGGGGAATTTTTGGGTTTTCAGTTTTTTGAATAAAAACAAAGGTACAGGATCATATCCGCTGGTGCCCCAGGGCTGGCAACGGGCAATGCGGTTTGTGGCAATTTTCCCGCCTTTTATAATCCCATGACGCTCCACAGCACTTATCGCATAGGAGGAACAAGTAGGGTAGTGCCTGCAAGAAGGCGGCGTCAGCGGACTGATGATATATTTATAAATATAAACCGGAAGCAAGAATATTTTTTTGAGCCATTTCATCTATCATTCTTTTTCAATCTGCAAAGATACCTAATAATAGATCTTTTTCGGCAAATCAATATCAAGCTGGAATTTCAGGGCGAAGCCATGCTCCAACTAACCGATATGAACGGAAAGATTGTCCGCCAAAGCAAAATCATGCTGCATGGCCGGGCAAGCCGTTTCCTTATGCAAACACAGGATTTGGCTCCGGGGGCTTATGTGTGTACATTGGTGACTGGGGGTAACAGTTTCAGCGAAGTAGTAGTAAAAGGGCTGACTTCCTTTTAATCGAGTCAAACGCTTCGTGGAGCTCAGTGCAAAAGCTAACCATCTCCTTTTTTTACATGGATTGAGATTTGTTTTTATACATTTACAGTCCAATGCTTAGCTTCACACTGCCATAAAATTGCCCACCTACCGAACGCAGGCTGACCAAATGAACCCCTTTCGGTACTGAATTCAGTTCCACATCTATTTGGTTTGCGCCTTTTTGGATGCTTTTGTGCCACTGCTGGCAAAGCCTGCCATCAATACTGTAGAGGCTAATTTCTATTTCACCGGAAACTTCTGAATCAAACTGCAGGGCAGCTGTTCCTGATGTTTTTTGATATATGCTCAGGTTTGCCAACGGGCTCTCTTCAGAAAGCCATTCGTCCATTCCCTTTTCTTCGCCAAACAAATCGCGGGTTAGCTCAAACTGACGGGCAGCCAAAGTGCTGTTGCCTCCAGACTTTAGGTTACCCTGTGCAGCAACAAGTTCTTCAACATACTGCTTGTCAAGTTCGGCAAAAATTTGGTCCGGATAATCAAAAGGATCGGCAATGATCTGGTTGAAACCCGAAAGGGCCTGGTGTAGGCTGCCGCTTTTTACATCGCACCAGCAAACCATCGACCTCAGCAGCCTGAACATGCGTGCCGTGTCTTCGGTAAGCTCTAAAGCGGATTGGAAATATTGTTTCAGGCCTGTATAATCACTATTGTGTTTTGCCTGCATTTTATAAAGCACTTTTGTTGCGCTGATGGCTTCTTCGCCTTCGGGATAACCGTCGATGATCCCTTTCAGGATGTTTTCAGCCTGTGCATAATTCCCGTTTTCCACCAGTTCCATGGCTTGCCAGAGCATGTCCTGTGGCCCGGATTCTTTCAGCATATAGGAGTTTGGTGTCCATACCGGGAACCAGTTATAGGCTGCCGATGGGTAGAGATGCGATGAAGGGTTGAAATTGCTGCCCCAGTAGTTGTTGCGCACATCAAGCGATGCAGGGGTATAAAAACCTGCCGCATACACATAAGGGGACGAAGAACCATAAATGATATTGTGCTCAAAGGTATGTGGGAAAGAGGATGATGTGGCATATACCTGGTATTGCGAATTGCCGGTAATGCGCTGTGCCAGACTGGCAACCGAGGTATGGCCGGTAAGCAAACTGCTGCTGCTGTTGAGGCTGGCCACGCCAATGCTGTTGCCGCTGATGGTATTGTAAGTGATATCTACATCTGTTTGATAGGCAATAACTCCATAATGTGTGTCTGAAGTGGCTGAACAGGTTATGTCGTTATTGCTGACATCCTCCATGGAAATACCGCCATGTCCGCAATAATACAGGCTGATGCCGTCGCCGGAAGAATAGCTGATATTATTGTTGGAAATATCAAAATCCTGATAATCGCTCAGGTAAATGACATAATCTTCGTTGGTGCCGTCAAAAGAACAGTTGTTTACCTCCAGTGTATGCAAGGAAGTGGCTACATCGGCATAGATGGACGAATTGGTGAAATTGCACTGGCTGAAACTGCTGGTACTGCTGCGCAGGCTCACATGGGCATCCTCGAAGGTGCAGTTGCTCACCGTAAGCCTTGCCGAACCATAGATGCCGCAATGGTCGAATTCTATTCCCTGCAAGGTATAGGATGTGGTCATGGCATCAAAGTCCAGGCCTTTCCAGTCGTGGCCGTTTTTGGAACTGAATTTGACGTTGTTGCCAAAGCTAACATTTCCCCGGATAATTATTGCCGAATGCGATGGGTCGGAAGTGCCATGCGGATCATCCAAGATAAACTCCACATTGTCGCCAATTACTAAACTGGCGCCAGCTTCCACGGTGATTTTTGCATCGTTGATAAAATGCACTTTGGCCTTATCGTAGAGCGTAAGGGTTTGGCCGGGCATAACGCGCACATCTTTTGTTACGCCTATGATCCCCCGATGGTTTTCGCTGCTGGTGATGTTCTCGAACATCAGGGTGGGGAAACGCAGGGAGGTGGTGGCTGAGATGTCACACGAATCTACAAAAACCATACTATCCGGCGTAGAGTTGTGATTTACAAGCCATTGATTACTTTCATAAAGGGAAATAACATTATCATTGTTTAAATCCGCATTGGATAAAGGCACTCCATTATAATAAGAAACCTCTTCAGGTGTTTCTTGATTCGTTGATGAATACAAATGATAATCAAATTCTGCATGATGATATGTGGAATCATTGATAATTTCATTCTCCACAACAGGTGGATATTCCGGACTAAGCTGACCCACCCGACCGGCTGAAATAAACAGCAATAAAAAGCCATCAAAGACTGCCAATCCGGCGGATACTGACCCCCCTAAAACGGGAGAAGGCACTTCAAGCAACCAAATCCGGAGCATGTTGACCCTTTTTCATGAGACAAGGATGGAGAAAACCGGAGCATGTTGACCCACTTTCAGTGGAGCGCTGGCTGAATTCCGGAGCATGTTGACCCACTTTAGAGAGGGGCACAATATAATTCCGGAGTATATTGACCTTTTTTTGTCACTTTTTCGTGAAGTTTCGGTATTAGCCAGCTATAACCAACACAAAGAATGCGATGGCCGGTAAACCCAAACCCATGAGTCAGATAAAACAATTATTGAGGATGCACAAGCAGGGTAATAAACACAGGACTATTGCCCGTAACCTTGGCATAAGCAAAAACACAGTAAAGAGCTATTTAAAGAAAGCAGGTGCGCTTAGCCAGAGCACCGCTCAGCTGCTAAAGCTCGAAGACCCTGAACTGGAAGCGCTCTTCCATGCAGGCAGCCCTGCTTATAAGGATGAACGTTACCAGTACCTTAAAGACAGGCTTGGTCACTATGCCCGGGAATTGCAAAAAACAGGCGTAACGCGCCTTTTGCTATGGGAGGAATACAAAGAAACCACAGCTAAGCCATATGGCAAGACCCAGTTCTGCTACCATCTCTCCCAGTACCTGTCGGCTAAAAAGCCATCCATGGTTTTGCACCACAAACCCGCTGAGAAGCTTTTTGTGGACTTTACAGGCAAGACCATTTGCTATACCGACCCAAAGACAGGCGAGCTGATCAGCTGTCAGGTTTTTGTAGCCTGCCTGCCCTATTCCGATTATGGCTTTGCCATTGCAGTGCCCAGCCAAAGCAGCCAGGACTTCCTTTATGCCCTAAGGCGCTGTTTGGAACATCTGGGCGGAGCACCACAGGCACTGGTAAGCGACAACCTCAAAGCATCTGTTGACCAGGCAGACCGCTATGAGCCCGATATCAACCGCAGTATGGAAGATTTTGCCAACCACTATGGCTGTACCGTAGTTCCTGCCAGGGCATATAAGCCCAAAGACAAAGCCCTTGTGGAGAACCAGGTAAAACTGGTCTACCAGCGCGTTTTTGCAAAACTCAGAAACCAGGTGTTTTTTAGCCTTGATGAGCTAAACGGCGCAATAGCAACTAAGGTAGAACAGCACAACCAGACCCGTATGCAGCAAAAGCCATGGTGCCGCCAGGAGCGTTTCCTTGCAGATGAAAAGAACAAACTGGCGCCCCTTCCACGGCAGCCCTATGAGCAAAAATATTACTGCTCGCTCAAAGTGGCACAAAACAACCACATTTACCTTGGCCGTGACAAGCATTACTACAGTGTGCCTTATCAACATATCGGCCAACAGGCCAAGGTTATCTATACCCGCAATACCGTGGATATATATTTGGGGCAAAAGCTTATAGCGGCGCACCTGCGCAATTACAAACAGGGCGGATACTCTACCTGTAAGGAACATTTATGCCCCGCCCACAAACACCACCTTGCGCGCAGCCCACAGTACTATCTTGATAGAGCCATGGAACTCAGCCAGGATCTGCACAGGCTCTTTATATTGATGTTCGGCCGCACTGACCGCTATGCAGAACAGCTCTACAAAAGCTGCGACGGGCTGCTGAGGCTTTGCCGTACAAGCGATAAGGCTGCTTTTGAATCTGCCTGCCGCATGGCAATTGACAATGAAGTGTTTACTTACCGCTTTATATCCAACATACTCACAAACAAAACTGCTGGCCAACAAAACAATGCGCCACAAAAAGCCCTTCCCAGGCACGGCAATATACGGGGCAAAGATTATTATACACAACAACAGTTAACCCTTAATATCTGATATTATGATGCAAATAGAACCACAACTTAAAAGCTTGCGCTTAAACGGGATGTCCTCCGCATGGCAGGCATTGATGGAATCAGGCAGGCTAAACGAGCTGAGCTTTGGGGAGGGCATGAAAATACTCCTTGAAGCAGAAAAGCAACAACGCGAACAGAACCGTTTTGAACGGCTGCAGAGAAACGCACGCTTCCGATACCAGGCGGCATTGCAGGAAGTCAGCACAGACCAGGCCCGGGGGCTTGGCAAAGACCTGCTGGCAAGTCTGGCCACGGGCAATTACCTGCAAAAAGGCCAGTCCATATTGGTCACCGGCCCAACCGGATGCGGGAAAAGCTTCCTGGCCTCGGCTTTGGGGCACCAGGCATGCCTGCAGGGATATAAAGTAGCCTACTATAACATGCAAAAGCTGCTGAAAAAAATTAAAATTGCACGCCTTGAAGGAACGGCCTTTAAATTTTTTGAAACCACGGCCAAAACAGACCTGCTCATACTGGACGACTTTGGAATGGCACGGCTGGAACAAAAGCAACAAATTGATTTTATGGAGATTATAGAAGACCGCCATGCCCGGAAATCAACAATTATTGTCAGTCAGCTACCTGTGGCAAGCTGGTTCGATATCATTGGTGAAGCTACTATTGCCGATGCAATATTAGATCGTTTGGTACACACTTCCCACAGAATTGAATTAAAAGGAGATAGTTTAAGAAAAATTAGGTAATATTGTCAGGCAATCGCGTTCTTTAAAAACTTTACGAATCAGACGGGTCAATATCACCGGATTGGTGGGTCAGTATGACCGGAATATGCAACAGGATAGTCATCAGCGACATGTCCGGAAAACCAACTGGCAGTATTTATAACGGTATTTAATTTTTGAAGGTTATCAATGTAGCGACTTGAAAAACAATTTTGCATCCATATAGCTTTTTTTTCTGTAGATATAGCTCTGAGTTTTTGTCCAAGTTCAACTTCTGTTATTGAGTCCCCGTAAAGTTTAAGGGAAAAGCCGTTATCTTTTAATTCATTAGAAATTGAATGCCCAAATGTCCATACAAATAAAAAGTCATCTTCCTTTAATCTAGTATAGCCATTATGACCATAGGCCAAGCCAGTCAATACCTCCATTACGTTATCTCTCGTAGCAGAATCATCAGTTATATTGGGAATACCATAGCGATGGAGGGAGTTGTATCTATTAGCATACCATGTAAAATTAGCAATATTCCCATCAGTACCATCTGCATACAATACATACACATTCTCATCGGCAAATCCCATTCCTCCTTCGGCTTCTGGTCTTATCAGCATTTCCCACATCAGGTAGGTGTCGTCCCAAAATTCTGTCCAGTTATAATATGCCCTATTGCCAACTGGGTAGCAATCAAGGCATTCATCTCCATGCGAAACATGAACGCCTTCACCGCAAATGAGGACTGCGTATTTTTCCTGTGCGATTGCACTTAAACCCATCAGGCCAAACAAAACCGTAATAACCAAATAATACTTTCTCATAATTTTATGTTTTAATTTATATTAATGATGGTTTTACAAACCACCGATTCTCCGCTGCTTAGGCGCAATAAATAAATTCCCTCTTGCAGTTTTGTGCCGCTGCTTGTTACTCCGTTCCATGAATAATTGAACGTTCCTTCCTCAGTAGTTTCAAGCTGATCTGAAAAAACTAAAATGCCACCGTAGGTAAATATTTCCAATTGGGTTGTCCCACCCATTCCAAAGAACCCGTTTATATTCAGTTTGCCGCGAAAAGGGTTGGGGTAAATATTTATTTCTCCTTTTGGCGTTTTTTCATCGCCATATGAGCTAATGAGGTCGGTTTTTTGAAAAATAATATTGGAATATTTCTCAGAACTATCAGCATTAAATTCGTATTTCTGGTAAACAACATAAAGGGAATTATTATAATATTTAGAATCAATAATAATATAAGATGCTTCAGAGTCGGCAATAAAAGTTTTTTGCCAATTACCATTGACCTTTGTTATATGACATAAGAGGCTATAATTTCTATCTTTTGTAATATGTGAAACAAAATAATGATCCTTATTATCACTGTCAATTATTGTGCTAAAACCACGTATGCTATCTGAAATCAAGACGGAAGTGTCCCAAAGGTTGTCAGTAGATTTCGAGGAATAACAATTGTAGCTCCATGAAATATCTGTATCCTTTTCCATCCAGCTTGCTACAGGATTGCCTTCTGTATCTAATTCAATAAACCCTTTTGCACATTGGGTGCTTCCAAATATCTTTTGTGGCTCGCAGGCATCCTTATTGCGAACATAGTATACAGCTCTGGTGTCTTCAATTTGATGCAGGTAAGGATTACTCAATGAGATGAAATGAAGCCAATTATTTTTGTCATATACGACATTTCCCTGTACTGCATTCATATCTTCATTACACAAGAGGCATTCAACTTGGCTTAAATTGAAATCGTTGTCAATTCTCATGAAATAAGTATTTCCGTAGGGGCCGAAATGGAACCAAAAACAATTCAGCACACCATCATTGTCATAGGTAATTAATGGTCTTATTGAGCCTGGCATTCCTTTGCTAATTGTATCTTCAAGCCAGTTGGAATTGCATCTATGTGCCAAGCAAATAAATGAGGACGTATTGTCACCTCCCTTAGTATATGCAATTGCAATATTTCCTTCTGAATTTACGGCTATATTAGGTTCTGAAACAGTAACTTTCTCTTCAATATTATTCACTATATCCGGGCCATCCCAACTATATCCATAATTTATTGATTTCGAATAATAAATTCTTGATAAGCTTGGCTGGCCTGGCTCCATGCCTCTCCAAACACAATGTATTACTCCAAAAGAGTCAATACAAATCTTAGGACTTTGATTATGGCTGTTCGCCAAGTTACTGATATTAACCGGCTCTGTCCACTGCTGGGCAAAGCCATGGGTAAATAAGAAAATAAAAATAATGCTAAGGAATATTTTGCTTGCTTTCATAATTGTTGCTTTTGCTTGTCCCAAAATTAGTAAAATTTACCCTCCAAGTACAAATTGATTGATGAATTTGTGTTTATTCATTGTTTTATTGTGTGAACACTATTTTTTTCTGTGTGAATGAGTTAAGTGCTGTTATTTGTAATTTTAGAAGGTATCACGCCAAACCGCCTGCTCTACCTCGGCGATGGCCTGCCTGTAGGCATCGAGCCCATCCAAAGCCATGATAAACAAGAAGCTTTCTCAATTGAAGGCAACCCCTTTTCCAAAAGCCTGCAAATCAATATCAAGCTGGAATTTCAGGGCGAAGCAACGCTTCAGCTTACGGACATGAACGGAAATATTGTCCGTCAAAGCAAAATCATGCTGCATGGCCGGGCAAGCCGTTTCCTTATGCAAACACATGATTTGGCGCCGGGGGCTTATGTGTGTACTTTTGTGGCTGGGGGTAACAGTTTCAGCGAAAAAATTATAAAACAATAATGGGAAGTTAACAAAAAAGTTACAAGACTTCCTTGCTGTTTCATATTAATTACATACTTTTGTTTCGTAGTCATTGGAGATAAACAAAGATTTTCTCCATTAAGCCCATCGCAATTTTCTTGTTCTGTTAATTATTAATGCATTATAATATTAACCCGTATTAACCAATTTTTAAAACTTAGAAAATGAAAAACAACAGATCTCAAAACAAATTGAACAATTGGTTTTCAAACCTAAAAGCCGTAGCTTTAGTAGTAATTTTTGGTTTCCTTTTTAATGGGCTTACCATTGGACAAGTAAATCGGTATAAGGCGGTTATTGTATATAAAGATGCTTTTAATCAAAATTCGAACATTAGCCTAATTAATAATGTAAAGGCAAAAGGATTTAATACAGTTTTTCTTAAAGTAGAACAGCATTACGGTGGGGAGCCTGACCTTCAAAATTTAGGACTTAAACAGTCTGAAACGTATAGGAATAAGGTTGTTGACTTTTGTCATGTGGCTGATTCTTTAAAAGTGAAGGTTTTTGCATTTATTTTAGAATACCACACCGATCCCGAAACATGGGAGGATCCTGATAGTTGTGTTCAAGACGGTGTGGAACGATCCCTTGATAGGATGTGGAAAATTGCCTATTACCAAAAACATGTTCGGAGTACTCCAAACCACCTTGGGTATTGGGACAAAAACGCGCATTTCCATGGTGTTGTTACGAATCTTGAGCCTTGGGCTTTGCATAATTGGAGAAAAGGTGATAGTGGACATATGTGTAGCTCATCAGATAGGGCAATTAATGATTCAATTTTAAGAAACCAATTGGATCTCACGGCGCAGTTATACGAGGTTATGGAAGACAGCGGTTTTTTTATGCCCGAATATGATACCAATAATTATTCTTTGCAAGATTTAGATAATATATATATGGGGACTGTTCATTGGAATTGGCATTATTTTTCCCAATTTGATCCTGACAGCTTTCCTCATGGTAACTTTAATAAATGGGTGGGGGTACATAATATTAATGGGCAAGACAAACACTATTTTGATATTATAATGCCTGAAACCTACTGTCCACAAAAAGGGAATACATGTATGAGTAAAGATTGTGTGGATAATACTGTTGTAACCCTGTGTACCACAGATACCAGTTATGAAAATCAAGAAGCTGTTGGTCAATGCTATGATTGGTTTGAAAAGCACTATTTTACTGATGATATGTTTTTGTCCAGTCATACAATACCTATAGATGCTGCACCAATCCTGGTTGGACATGGCTGGCATATGTTTGATACCTGGGTAGATATGAGGATGGTGATGCATGAGACCTATTATCGGCAGGTAAATTGTTTTTTGGAAAGCAATTACAGGGGGTATTTTGCTTTTCATTATGATTCCTTAATGGCAATCCCTCACGGCCTGGGAGCATATCAACCCATCTACTGTGGAGGAGGGGCTATAGATAAATCCATGACTGATACGACAAATATAAATGTACGCGAGATTCTGTTGTATCCCAATCCGGCAGACAAAGTAATTAACCTGCGGGGCTTGTGGGATGGAGACCAATCCATAATTTACGACATGAACCAAAATATCCATATCATATCTCAGGAAAAAACGATTGATGTACATATGCTTAAACCGGATCAATACGTCCTTTGTGTGGTCGATAAAAACGGTAAGATCGTGAACAGGCAGATTTTCTTGATCAAGCGCATTTATTAATTCAATGAGAGGATCAATACTATGAAATTCCGAATAATTATTGCTATATCATTTTTGTTTTTCAGTATCCTGGGATCGGCTCAGCAAACCCACTGGGTCAATCCCAAACCCACAGGCTCCACAATCAACGATATCGAATTTTGGGACGATGAGCACGGGCTTATGGTAGGGAACTGGGGCGCAGTCCAGACTACATCTGACGGAGGGGCAAATTGGGATGTAATCCCATCATTTACAAGAGAAAGCCTGCTATATATACATAAATTATCAGGTGGGAGCGTCTTAGCGGCTTCATCGCAAAGCCTTTTCAAAACTTCCGACTATGGGAAAAATTGGGAGTTAATATTTGATATGCCGGACAGTATTAAACTTTTGCCCATAAGCATTGATATGGTTGACGATATACATGGTTATGCCTGCAGTAAGAAGAAAATCTTTAAGACTGTCGATGGAGGATATTCCTGGACAAGCCGTGGTGTACATACTCCGGAACTGTATGTGGGAGAAGATGATGAAGTCATCAGGGGTGTTGCCTTTAAAAATATTGATACCGGCCTGATTGTAAGTTGGCATTATTATTTCGGAAGAAAGGTGTTTAGTACTTATAACCAGGGTTATAGCTTCGAACAAGTTTATGATCCAGGCATGTTTCATGACGGGGATGCGCCTCTGGATTTAATTCATTTAAAAGACAGTATCTTTTTAATTCCTGTAGTGATTTTTGCAAATAAGAAAAGTGCATATTTTAGTGGGCCAGGAATGTACCGATCAAATGACAATGGAAAAAATTGGGAATTTGTTCTAAATAATTCTGGACTTTGGTTTAGGCCGCACAGGGTAAAGGTTATTAATGATAGCGTGCTCTATTATTATGGCTCATGTGATGGAGATTGTGGTGGTTTTGGATATCTTTCATCACCAGACGGTGGGTATAGCTGGACAGTGCAAAGAATGCCGGATTATCCTTACTTTTTTAGTCCCAATATGACTGCACTATACCCCTTTTCTGCGGAAAAAGCCATTGGTTTTTTTTCAGGAAGATTAATAAACCTGGTGAAATATAACAGATATTATTTTGTGCAAACTCTTGATGGCAAAAATTGGAATCCTGTTTACCCGGATTATCTCAATGCTTTCCATGATGTTTTTTTCATGGACAACAGCATGTTCCTTTTGGTCAATCACCGTTTGCTGAAAAGCAGCGATTATTTTGAAAGCCGCGACAGCATCCCTTTTCCGGGCAAAGACTTGCTTTTGGCATCAAAATACGGCCCACAAGCCGCTGTTTATGCGCAAAACGACAGCCTTTCATTTCTCATAAACACAATGGATAATGGCCAGCAATGGCAGCAAACCCAATTAAATATTCATCATTTTTCCATCAAGGACATGGAATATGCGGCTTCCGGTCAATTGTTTTTGCTTGGAAAAGAAAATGAAGAAGCAAAACTTTTTGTCAACCAGCCTTTGCAACAAGAATTGACAGAATTCCAACTTCCGGCAGCTTTTTCAGAACTGAACGATATCTATATCCATTCCGGCGGGAAAACTCTTTTTGGTGCTGATGAAGCAGATCAGGGGAGCTATTATGTTTTTAATGAAGAAGAGGATGGATGGGAAGCATATTCCCTGAACCTCGCTCCCTTGCGCATGGGCTTTGCATCCGGCAACAACAGCATGTATTTGGTGGATAAAGCAAATGTGCCGGGTATTTGGGAAAGCATCCGCGTCCCTTATTACGATCCATTGCCGGTCTTCACGGCACCAGATAATGGATATATTGCCGATCTTGTAATGCGCGATGACGGGCGGCTTGTGGCGCTTTTTAATCAGAATTACGGGAATGGGCATTATTCTTTTCTGTGTGAGCAATTAGAAGGCGAAAGCTGGGAAATGCATGGTCCTTTTCCATTGCTGGATGGCCTTAGGCTTGATCCCGATGGCCGTCATGTATGGGCATTTGGCTCCGTCCAACCTGACAATGCCTATGGCGAAAGCCGATTGGTATATTTTGGCGACGGCCTGCCCGTAGGCATCGAACCCATCCCAACCCATTCGGAGCAAAAAGCTTTCTCAATAGAAGGTAATCCCTTTTCTAACAGCCTGCAAATCAATATCAACCTGGAATTTCAGGGTGAAACCACGCTTCAGCTAACCGATATGAACGGAAAGATTGTCCGCCAAAGCAAAATCATGCTGCATGGCCGGGCAAGCCGTTTCCTTATGCAAACACATGATTTGGCGCCGGGGGCTTATGTGTGTAGTTTAGTGGCTGGGGATGAAAGCAAAAGCCTGAAAGTGGTGAAGCAGTAAAAGAGATAAAGCCCTTTTTTAAGATTGGCTGAGCGGTTTGATATTTCCTGCCGATTCCCTACATTTGCTCATTATGACTGATCCGCTCAGTATTTTATCGAATGCTTTCAATCCCATCAGCCTCGAAGAAATGCAGGAGGTGCGTTTGATGGACCGTGTTGACGTGAAATACGTCATCACGCGCGAGCAGCTCCCGTTCATTCTGGAAGCTGTGCAGAAGCATTACCGCGTATTTTCGCAGCAGGGCGTGCTTCAGCAAGCTTATGCTACGCGCTATTTTGATACGCCTGATCTGCAAATGTACCGGGCGCACCATAACCGCAAGCTGCACCGGCACAAAATCCGTATCCGGCAATACAAGATTACAGATGAGTTTTTTCTGGAGGTAAAACATAAATCCAATAAAGGGCGCACACGCAAAACCCGGATTCCGCTAAGGGATCAGTTTTCTCTGGAAACGGAGGAGGCAGGATCTTTTGTAAGCAGAAGTACACCCTATGATATTGCTTCGCTGCGGTTTTCTTTGGATAATGATTTCAGGCGAACAACTTTGGTTTCCAATAGTATGGATGAACGTATTACTATTGATACAGAGCTGGGATTTAGTTTTGGACAGAAATGCGTTAAGCTTGATCATCTGGTAATTATTGAATTGAAAAAAAGCGGGCGGTCTGCAAAGTCGCCATTTCAGGAAGTTTTATTTGCAAATGGCTTGAAACCCAATAGGTTTAGTAAATACTGCACGGGCATCTGCCTGATGCATGACAATATAAAACACAACCGTTTCAAGCTTCGTTTTAAAAAAATGAATAAATTGCTACAAAAAGGAGGGTATCCGCATGTTTTTGACTTTAAGTGATTTTTTTGATCCCGGGCAGGTTAATATAGCTGACCTGGCTCAATTTGCGATTAGGTTTATTTTTAACCTTCTGGTAATCATTATTATCGTTCGATATATTTACTACCGGAGTTCGCGGCGCAAGGATTATCTTTTTACCTACCTGCTGATCAGTATGACGGTGTTTATGATCACCACTGCATTGGAAAGCGTAACCATACAGCTGGGCTTTGCACTGGGGCTTTTTGCCGTTTTTGGCATTATCCGATATCGAACCGATCCGGTGCCTATCCGCGAAATGACTTATCTGTTTGTAGTAATTGGTGTATCCATCATCAATGCACTAATAGGAGGAAAGGCCGGTTTCTGGGAAATCTTTATCCTCAACCTGATGATGGTGCTGGTGTGCTGGGGCGGTGAATACTACTGGACTTATAAGCATATTTCGAGCAAGCGCATCATCTATGATAAAATTGAACTCATCAAGCCCGAAAACCAGCAAAAGTTCATCGAAGACCTTGAAGATCGCACAGGCTTGACAATTAGTAGGGTAGAGGTTGGAAAAGTGGATTTTCTGAAAGATATTGCGGAAATCACTATTTACTATTTTTACAGCAAACGCAAAACAAGCATCAAAGAAGAAAAAGCATATGAATCGTATCAAAAAACATTGCTTAAGGATAATGAATAATAAGCTCTGCGGGGCATTATTGGTTTTTTTCCTGATGTTCCGTTTTGCTTCTGCGCAAGAGGAATTACCGGCGGGCTTTTTTCAAAGTGATGAGCCCCTCGAAGTTACGATCAGTGCGCATTTTGATGAATTGCTGAAAGACAGGGAAGGCGACCGGCAAGATCATCCCGCCAGGTTTATTTATCAAAACGCGGAAGGGGAAACCGTATCCCTGAAAATCGAGATGAAAACCCGCGGAAATTTCCGCCGCAGGAAAACCCAGTGTTCCTTTCCTCCTTTGTTCGTTAAAATTGAAGATGACCGCCAGGATGTAACTATGTTCCGCGGGCTTAAAAAAATGAAACTGGTGACGCACTGTCAGAAAAGCCAGCGCTATGAAGATTATATTTTGCAGGAATATTTGATTTACAAAGCCTATAATATCCTGACGGACAAAAGCTTTAAGGTGCGCCTTTTGAAAATTAAGTATTTCGATGAAGATGATCAGGATGTTATCATGGAGCGCTATGGCTTTATGATTGAAAATCCGAATAATATGGCCGAACGCCTGAACGGGCAAATCATCAAGTCATCAACGGCCAAACAACGCATGCTCAACGATACAGTTACCAATCTGATGGCGGTTTTTAATTATTTCATTGCCAATACCGATTGGTCGGTTTCGGAAATGCACAATCTCAAACTGGTGCTCACCGGTCCTTTTGCCAAAGCCTTTCCTGTGCCTTACGATTTTGACTGGAGCGGTGTGATCAATGCCCGCTATGCCGTCCCGCACCCACGTTATGATATTTCGTCAATTGATGAGCGTCTTTATCTCGGCATTTGCCACGAAAAAGAGCTTTTTGACCATACATTTGAACTATTTAACCAAAAGAAAGATTCTATATACCAGCTCTATCGCGATGCGGATTTTCTGGATGAAAAACGTGTGCAGAAAATACTGGAATTCTACGATGATTTTTACCGCATTATCAATAATCCCGAAGAAGCCAAAAAGGAGATTTTTGACCAATGCCTTGAGCCTTAAACCCTTTGCTATGTTGAAAAAAAGAAAAAAGATGAACCGCCTGCCTTATATACTGTTTTTAATTGCTGCCATCTTTGTGTTTTCAGCCTCTTATGGCCAATCAGAAAAAGAACTGATCAAAGCCATCCGAAAAGGGGAAATTGATATTGTAAAAGATTTTATCAATAGAGGCGGCGATGTAAACGCATGGCTAAAGGATTATGGATGTACACCGCTTTTTTATGCATCGCGCTACAAACAGCATGAAATTGCTGACCTGCTTTTAATGAAGGGCGCAAAGCCCGATATTTCCTGTAACGACAAAACCGCTTTGGAAATGGCCATTACAAAAGGTGATATCTGGATGATACGCAAGCTTTTATGGCAGGGCGCTGATCCTGATTTTGCTGCTCCGGGAGGTGTAATGCCATTGGTGCAGGCTGTTGAATCAGGAAATATCGCATTTGTAAAAGAACTCGTGGAGCATGGCGCAAATCTGAATGTGCAAAATGAATATACGCTGGATATGATTGGCCTGGCAAAGCAAAACGGCTATAAAGGCATTGCCAACTATCTCGAAAACTGCCGCTTAAATGCAGATAGCCTACGTATTATGCCCGATTTTTATGATGGGCCGCATATCGTAAAGATGAATGAAGATAGCCTTTGGGCTTTTTATTTAATTCATAAACGTGAAGGTAATAAAAACTACCGTAAAGATTCATTGCTGATCATGACAGGCGATAGCCTGAGTTTTGCGGCTTTTGGCCCGGACAGCGGTATGCACTATACAATTTACCGCGAAAACCTGACGCCGCCTACTGAGCTTTGTGTGGATGCGCCGGTTTTGGCCATCGGTGATGTGCACGGAAAATTTGATGCCCTGATCCCGATTTTGCAGAATAATGGAATTATTGATGAAAACCTGGATTGGAGCTGGGGCAATGGTCATCTGGTTTTTCTGGGCGATGTTTTTGACCGTGGCTATAAAGTTTCACAGGTTTTATGGCTGGCCTACAAACTCGAACGCCAGGCAAAAGCCGCAGGGGGCGGTGTGCATTTCCTCATTGGAAACCACGAAGTTATGATCATGCTGGGCGATTATAAATACCT
Source organism: Bacteroidales bacterium (assembly GCA_963662905.2). Lineage (GTDB taxonomy): Bacteria > Bacteroidota > Bacteroidia > Bacteroidales > WRLA01. Next base: position 38,147 of record CAXXFD010000003.1, read on the forward strand.
GAACATCCGCTACCGCTTCCTGATGAATTATTTTTATATGAACTATGCCGGGCTTTATACCGATCATACAGTTATTGGCGACTGGATCCGAAGCCGGAATACCGTGATGCGATATAATAATGTACTTTTTTCGCATGCCGGTATCAGCCGCCCGGTAATCGACCAGGGTTTATCACTGGATTCGATGAATGTTAAAATCCGCCAGTTTTTGAATGTTTATGAAGATACGGTTTTTAGCGAAGACGAACAATTACTTTTCCTCGCTGATGGCCCGCTCTGGTTTCGTGGCTATGCCCGCCCAAGCTGGAATAAGAAAACAGTGAGCCAGGCACATGTTGATAGCGTCCTTGCTTATTATAAATCAGATTATCAGGTTATTGGCCATAGCCCGGTAAGTGAAATTACACCGCTTTATCAAGGAAAAGTTATTGATATTGATGTCCCTTTCGGGCGTATGTATATTTCTGATCAAGCTATTTTGATCGAAAAAGACAAAATGTACCGCGTATTTTCAGATAAGAAAAAAGAATTTTTAATGCACTATGTCAGGAAAAAAGAACCTAAGCCTTAGTATTGTCGGCTTGTTTTTGTGTGTTGCGCTTTTTGCTCAGGAAGAGGAAAAAGAATACAGGCCGCTGCCTCTTTTTGAAGCAGAGGAGATTTTTAATTTTAAATTGCTTTATGATTTTGGCGAACTGGAATCTGACCGGGCAAAAAAACGAGTAGAGCATGATGCGCTGCTGGTCGATCATATAACATCCGATACTTTTAAAGTGGAAATTATGTCCAGGGGTGGTTTCAGGAGGAAGCCCGAAAATTGCACCTTCAGCCCTTTGCGCATGGATTTTAAACCGGATGATAATGAAGGAACTGTATTTCAGGATGTGAACAAAATCAAATTTTTTGCGCAATGCCAAAAAGGGGATGAATATCTGAAGGCATTAAAAAATGAATACCTGGCTTACAAGCTTTATCAGCAACTCACTCCATACAGCTACGATGCCCGTTTATGCAAGTTGCAATTGGTTGATATTACAAATCAAGAGGAAGAAATTGAAATTTATGGTTTTTTCCTCGAGCCCGATAATATCCTGGAAAGAAGGCTTGAAGGTAAATTCCTTGATATACATCATATTGATGAGTTTATGCTCAGCGAATTCGAAACAAATCTGGTAGCAATGTTTGAATTTATGATTGGCAATTCCGACTGGATGCTTTACAATGTGCATAATGTAGCACTGCTTTCACTGAAACTACACCAGCCTGTTCCTGTACCCGATGATTTCGATTGTTCGGGTTTTGTTAATGCACCTTATGCCGAACCTGCCCCCGATACCGATTTAACAGATGTGAAGGAGCGCTATTTCAGGGGAGCCCGCATGAAACATGAAGAATTTGATACGGTATATAATCATTTTATTGATAAAAAAACAGCAATTATCGACGGTATCAATTCTTCCGGTTTTTTGGATGATGATCAAAAAGAAATTCTTGCACAATACCTCGAATCTTTTTATGAGCTATTAAATGATCCCGCTTTTTGCCGGGAGTATTTTCTGATTCCTGAAGATTAATTTCCTTTTGGGTAAATAACCACCTCTTCCTTTAATACGCAGGGCAAACGCATCATAAATATTATACCATTCTTTGACAATCCTATTCCTATGCATTTCAAATTCATTGGTAATAAAGCTGTTATCGGTCTAAATCCATTTCGGCTTCAATCCCAAAGGGATTGCATATCTATAAAAGGAAATGTTAATTAAAGGTTCGACCCCGCACGGGGTCGTATGTGGCATTCTGTGGTAACTCTTTATACATATTTGACCGCTCTGCGGTCTAAGCCGATTTATCTTTTTGCGGCATTTTCAGGCTGTTGAGGGTTCTTGTTAAGCTTATAACCTCTCTGGTTTTCGCAAATGAGGTAATTTGCTGCTTTGTGCTTTCAAACAGAAAAACTGTAATATATCAATCTGACACAAGACGTAAGTTTTTTTCAAACGCAACAAATATCCAGCCTGACAAATAAAGCTTGATCAAGATGCGTTTGCCCTGCTTTAATACGATTTTATCTTTCGTATCTTAAATTATTGTATCTTTGAATGGTAGCACAAAAATACAGCTGTTCCATAATGCATATTTTTGAATAGAGCAATTAGGAAGACGATTTAAAGATGATGAATAAAGATAAAAATAAGGGGAATGAAGGGATAAACCTGGCTATAGCTATATCCCGAATAGCTGTTCAGACAGCCGATGCTGCGGTTTTTTTGAACGAAAGTTCGAAATTGCTTTTATCCGAAACATCTTGTACCGGAGTTTATTACCTGAAAGCCACTGATACTGATTCATACGATTTTATAACTTTTGGAGATATTCCTGATCAGGACAAAGAAACACTGCTATCAGGCATTAAAAGCCTTGCCATCCGGGAAAAATTAACGCTGGTAAAGCCAGAACCTTTTGAGAAAAGCATTGTACAATATTTTGTTCAGGATTTAACAGCAGATAATACATCTCATCTTTTCACCGGCATTTGTTTTCCTAAAGGAGAAAATCATGCATTGGAAGAAATGTCGCTCCTGTTGACGGGGATTGGTTTTCATTATAGCCATCTGGAGCATTCACAAAATCCGGAAATAGAAAAAAAGCTGCTTTCGCAACTGGCATTAACCGATGATCTTATTGCCGATAAACTGCACGAATCGCTCACGATTTATGACAAAAATGGTTTGGTTCTTTTTGCCAATGAGCGTTCGGCAATGCTTTTTACAGGCAAAAAGGATGTTTCCTTTATAATAGGATATCACCTGAACGACTTTTTGGATGCTGCAGACGAAAACAATCTCATAAAAAAATGTGCCCGGGTCATTGAAGAAAAAAAGACCCTGCGCCAGGAGATGCGGCTTAAATTGAAAAATTCAGAAAAATGGATTCTAAACAGTTTGCAACCAATTGTTTATCAGGGACAAAATGTGGTTTTATCCCTTTCCGTAGATATTAGTGAAGAACATAAAGTTCGTGAGCAGGCACGCCAGCACACCGAGAGCTTTAAAAATATGGTGGATTCCCTGCGCGACTCTGTCTTCATCCTTCAGCATAATGTAATCCAATATGTCAATAAAGCCCTTTGTGAGCTATCCGGTTACACAAAAGAGGAGCTGATCGGTAAAGGTTTTGAACGCTTCATCCATCCTGAAGAGCGTCCAAAAGTATTGGAATATTACAAAGCCCGCATCACCGGAAAAAATGTTCCCGAGCAATATGAGTCCATTGCACAGGCAAAAAATGGGGATAAACTCCATGTTGAAGTAACCATAATTCCGGTTTATTACGATGGAAAAGCCGCTTTTCAGGTAGTAATGAGCGATGTGACCGACTATAAAAAAGCTGTGGATGACCTCCGCCTGAGTAATGAAAAATCGGAATTTTTGGTTAAATCTACTTTCGAAGGTATTGTGGTGCACAAAAAAGGTTTTGTGGTTGATGTTAATGATTCTTTCCTAAAAATGACCGGATACAGCAGGGAAGAAGCAATTGGAAAAAACCTGCTGAGCTACCTCTCTCTTTCTGATAAGGCTAAAGTGCTGAAAAATATAGTCAAACCAAAGGCAAAACCATATAATGTCCAGGCACGCAGAAAAGATGGCAGCAGTTTTATAGCCGAACTGGAAGCAAAGAATGTAAAACATATGGGCCAAACTGTCCGGATTGTTGCCCTTAGGGATGTTACCGAGCGCAAACGTTTGCAGCAAAAAATACTTGAAAGTGAAGAACGGTTTAAAAACCTGCTTACAAACCTTCCGGGCATGGCTTATACCTGCGAACTTGCTGAAGATTATAAAATGAAGTTTGTAAGCGAAGGCTGCTATGAACTAACAGCATATCGCCCATCGGATCTTATTGATAATAAAGCGATTAGTTATAATGACCTGATCCATCCCGATGATCGCGGGCGGATATGGCAGGAAATACAAATTGCTGTAAATGCATATGACTATTTTGAACTGGAATACAGGATTATAACGGCTCATGGAGAGGAAAAATGGGTTTGGGAAAAAGGCAGGAAAATCAATAAAGACGGACAAGAGTACCTGGAAGGTTTTATAGCCGATATCAGTGAGCGGAAAAATGCCGAATTGAGAGTAAGCCAGGCATTAAATGAACTCAAACAAGCACAAAAACTCGGTAAAATAGGTAGTTATACCATAGATTTAAAAAATAACAGAGTTTATGGTTCAGAACAAACGCGCTTAATTTATGGATTTGACAAGGATACTGTTTTAAGCCCGGCAGATGTGCAGAACATCCATCTGGCTGAGTATCGTGCACAGCTGGAAGCCGCTATGCAAAATCTCATAAACCATCAAAAATCCTATGAACAGTATTTTCGTTTGAGAAACCTAAAAACCGATAAAATACTTGATGTTCATTCGATTGCGGTATTTGATCAGGAGCAGGCTATTATCCGTGGGGTAATTCAGGATATTACAGAACAAAAGCAATCGGAGCAGGAAATCCAAAAGTTTAAAACCATTTCGGATAATGCTTTGTACGGGTCTGCAATTGCTACAACGGATGGAATTGTTGTTTATATGAATGATTATTTTGCCAACATTCATGGTTATAAAAAGGAAGAAATTATAGGAAAACACCTCTCTGTTTTTCATAATGATGAACAGCTGAACCGTGTAAATGAAATAATTACCGAATCCTTCGAAAAAGGATTTATCGAAAGTGTTGAAGTAGATCATGTCCATAAAAATGGCGAAGTAATCCCGATGATGATGAGCATTATGATTGTTCATGATGAGCAATCGAATGCGGCCTTTGTGGCAACAACATCATTTGATATGCGTGAGATGAAGAAAACGCAGCAAAACCTAATAAAATCGGAAGAAAAATACCGTACGCTTTTTGATGGTATTGCTGATGCTGCTTTTGTTCATCCATTTAAAAATGAAGGTTATGGCAATTTTCTGGAAGTGAATGATATTGCCTGCGAACGTTATGGATATACAAGAGAAGAGTTTTTACAGAAAGGGCCAATGGATATGTCGCCTGATGAGGATACATTAAAACATGGAACCCTTGAAGGCCGCAAAAATCTTTTCGATAATAAATACTCGGTACTTGAAACTACTCATAAAACAAAAGACGGGAAAATAATTCCGGTTGAGATTAGTTCCCGCCTTTTTGAAATTGAGGGCAAACCCATGGTCATTTCCCTGGCAAGGGATGTTTCCGAACGCAAAAAAGCGGAAAAGGAAATAATCGAAAGTGAAGCGCGTTTTCGTTCCATTTTTGAAAATAAAGGTGCTGCAACTGCGATACTTGATCCTTCCGGGAAGGTAATCATGGCCAATGATAAATGTATTGAGCTTTCAAAATATTCACGGGAAGAGCTTTTGACCAAAAGCTGGATGGATCTGACACATCCCGACGACCTGGAGCAATCGCTGCAATATCAGGAAAGCAGAAAATCTGATCCCAATAAAGTCCCTTCTTCTTACGAAATACGTTTCATTAATAAGTTTGGCAATATAAATCATGTACTGCTCAATGTTGGGATCCTGGCCAATACAGAATACAGGGTTGTTTCCTTAATGGATATTACCGAAAGGATTAAGACTGAGGAGCAATTGAGGATAAGTGAAGAACGATTCCGGAAATATCTGCAGTTTGCGCCTTACGGTGTTTTTGACCTTACACGCGATGGATCCGTTAAAGGAGTAAATCTGGCAGCCTGCGAAATGTCAGGAAAAACTGAAGCAGAACTTAAATCACAGGCCTTTTATGATCTTTGCTTGCCTGAAGAACGCGATCGGCTAAGGGAAGTATGTGCTGAAATGATTGATGGCACCAAAACATTGAGCGATGAGTTTATTTTTGTGCCCGGCGAAGAAAAAAGAGTAAACTGGCATCTCCGTGGGGTTAAAATTGATGATGAAACATATCTTGTTTTTGCTCAGGATATTACTAGCAGGATTCGGGACGAAGAACGATTGAAGGAATTATTGCACGATCAACAGATTATCCTAGATAATGATCCTACCTTTATTATTTTTAAAGATACCGGGAACAATATATTGCGCATCACCAAGAGCGTAGCACAAATGACCGGAATTCCTAAGGAAAAAATGGAAGGTGTGCACTCTTCCTTGATTTATCCTGAAATGGCAGATAAATATTATGAGGATGATTTGGAAGTAATACGGAGCGGGAAACCCAAAATGGGCATTGTTGAGCCGCTTTATTCTGTGGACGGCGATGTTAAGTGGTTGCTTACCAATAAAATACCTTATTTTGATGAAAACGGGAAAATTGTGGGCATTATTTTGTTTTCAACTGACATCACGAAATTAAAAAAGTTTGAAGATGAGCTTGTTGAGAAAAATAAGCAATTAGTAAAAGAAAAAGAAAAAGCCGAAGAAGCCGACCGTTTAAAAACTGCTTTCCTGGCCAATATGAGCCATGAAATCCGTACGCCAATGAATGGGATCATCGGTTTTACCAATTTGCTGAAAGAACCTGATCTTACCGGAGAAGAACAGGAAGAATTTATTGAAATTATTCAGAAAAGCGGACAGCGTATGCTCAGTACGATTAACGATATTGTGGATATCTCCAAAATTGAATCCGGACTGGAAAAAGTGCAAAAAGACGAAGTCGATCCTTTGGAGCTTATCCGCGAACAATATGATTTCTTCCGTCAGGAGGCTTTAGCCAGGAATATAAAGCTTGAATATGCCGCAGGGATGCTCCCTGATGGCTTCCGGATGATTACCGATTCGGGCAAACTGAATTCCGTATTGATCAACCTGATAAAAAACGCATTGAAATTTACCCATGAGGGAAGCATAAAAATTGGATTGGATGTTATTGGAAAACAAGTTCGTTTTTATGTCGCAGATACAGGAATTGGAATCCCTGAGGATCGTCAGGAGGCTGTTTTTGATCGTTTCGTACAGGCCGATATTGCCGATACCCGTGTATATGAAGGGAGTGGGCTTGGCCTGGCGATCTGCAAATCCTATCTCGAGATGCAGGGGGGCAAAATATGGCTCGAATCAGAAGTAGGGAAAGGTACTGTGGTCTATTTTAGCCTTCCGCTTACTGAAAACCCATCTGCTATTGAGCAAGAAAAAAAGGTGGAGAAAGTTGAAAAATCTGAAGTTCAGCTCAATAAACTGCGAATTCTTGTTGCAGAAGATGATGAAGTGTCCAGGGAGCTTATAAAATTCAGTTTATCGACACTGGTGGCTGAACTTAAATTTGCCGTAAATGGGGAAGAGGTTTTGCAGGTTTTTCAGGAAGATCCATGGTTTGACCTGATACTGATGGACATTAAAATGCCTAAAATGAATGGTTTGGAAGCAACACGGAGAATACGGGCTTTTGATCAAAATATTCCCATTATTGCACAAACAGCTTATGCACAGATTGGCGACAAGGAAGAAGCACTGGCCGCAGGATGTAATGCATACATCTCGAAACCTATAGAGTTGGCTTCGCTTAAGCAAATGATTAAAAGCATTTTTTAAGTTGCATCCTTTATGAAAATAAAACTATTCCATTTGGTTTGTTTAATTCTACTTCAGCTGCCTTTTTACTGTAATGGAGATGATCGTGTATTGCTTATCAGTTCTTATAATTCAAGTTTTCCAACTTTTTTTCAGCAAATTGATGGGGTAAAGTCTGTTTTTGATACTGCTGGTATTAAGGTAGATGTTGAGTTTATGGATGCTAAACGATTTAATAATGATGGAAATTTTAAGCTTTTTGAAGCCAATTTAACCCATAAGCTCAAGGGGCCATTTCATTATATGGCTGTACTTGCTTGCGATGATCATGCATTTAACTTTGTATTGGATCATGCCGATAGTCTTTTTCATGATTTGCCCTTGATATTTTGTGGCGTAAATAACCGCACAAAAGCACTGGATCAAAACAATAACCCTCAGGTTAGCGGTGTGCTTGAAGCTGTTTCAATGAAAGAAACAATTGAATTGATGCATCACTATTTTCCAGCAAGCAGAAATATTTATGTGATTGCTGATGATACTCCCGGAGGATTGGCTGATTTAGAAACATATTATATGCTACAGCCTGATTTTGAACAAATTATTTTTCATCATATTTCGTTAAGCAAATTGACTTTTGCTGAGTTTGCAGGGTATCTCCAAAAGATACCGGAAAATGCTCCTGTTCTGCTTTTATCTGCATACCATGATAAAAACGGTAATACTCTGGATTTTGATGAAAGTCTTTCATTGATCAAAAAGAATCTGAAATCACCGCTTTTTCATTTATGGTATCACGGTATTGGCAAAGGAATTTTTGGAGGGAAAGTAATTTCTCATTTTGAACAGGCAAAGCAGGCGGCTTTAATGGTGTATCATATCCTACATGATAAAAACTGTGAAGAAATCCCTGTGCTTGAAGATAGTCCAAATGTTTATGTAATTGATTATAAAGAGCTTAAAAAATATGGGATCAATGATTTAAAACTGCCGGAAAACGCTATATTAATTAATGAAGAGGTGAGTTTTTGTCGGAAAAATGCAAGTCTGTTGATGTATTTTGGTGGAATACTGTCCTTTTTATTGGTTTTAATTATCTTTTTGATGCGGATTATAAAGAAGAGTAAAAATCTTGAGAAAACACTATTGCAAAAATCCGAGAATTACCGAAAACTTAATGCCGGATATTTGGAACAAAATGCTCATTTAAAAGAGGCCAAGGAAAAAGCTGAGGAAAGCGAACGTCTGAAGACCGCTTTTCTTGCAAATGTAAGCCATGAAATCCGCACACCAATGAACGGAATACTGGGTTTTGCATCACTCTTATCTGATAATAATCCGGAACCTGACGAACAACGCGAATACATCGAAATTATAAAACGCAGTGGCAACCGTATGCTCAATACCATCAATGATATTATTGATATTTCCAAAATTGAATCGGGCTCTGCGGTCATTCGTAATTCAGAAGTGTGTCCTTATGAAGCATTGAAGGATCTTTATCGTTTCTTTTTGCCTGAGACTAAGCGCAAAGGCTTGAAATTTAGTTTTATAGCTCATGAAAATAAAAACAGGAAATGTTTGCTGGATTTACCGAAATTCAATTCAATTATCAATAATCTCCTGAAAAATGCTATAAATTATACCAAAGAAGGTGAAGTGAAAATAGAACTGGCTTTTACGGCTGATGAAAAAATGATCATCAAAATTATGGATACCGGGCCAGGAATTGATAAAGATAAGCACATATTGATATTTGAGCGTTTTATTCGCCTTGAAGTTCCATCGGACAAAATAATTGATGGATCAGGGCTTGGCCTGGCCATAACAAAATCCTATGCAGAAATGATGAATGGCAAGGTGACACTGGATTCAGAACTGGGGCGCGGCTCTGTTTTTACGGTTATTTTGCCTTGCAAACCTATCGGGATATCAGAAGATGATAAAGCAAAGGGCCCAGCTCAGGATGAAGGTGGAAAAAAATGGGAAAAGCTTAAATTATTGCTTGTCGATGATGATATTGTTTCACAGAATTTATTGAAAATAGGTTTAAAAAATGTGTCAGATCATTTGCTTTTTGCCAATAATGGCCGTATTGCCGTACAAACATTCAAAGAAAACCCGGATACAGATTTGATTCTTATGGATTTGAAAATGCCGGAAATGGATGGTTTTGAAGCCGTTCGTCTTATTCGGGAAATAAATCAGGAAGTGTTTATTATTGCTCAGACAGCCTATGCACAGGCAGGAGACGAAGCCAGGGCCCTGAATTCAGGTTGTGATGCCTATATCAGCAAACCAATTGATATCCAGCTGTTAAAACAGATGATTATGGGGTTTTTAAAGAAAAGATGACACAAAAATAAAGTCCTTATTCCTTAGAGCTGAGACTTTCAATTTTTTCTTTGGCTTCCAAAATAATAAATTCTATTTGGTTTAAACCCTGCTCTTTGAAACCATATTTATGGTCATGCAGAAAAGTTACAGCTTCCTTTATCTCCTTAAGTTCTTCGGGCGTTGGAACGTTCTTGTTGTTGAACAGCTTATCGTTTATGAGTGCGATTTTTTTTCCAAATACTTCGTATAGTTCTTTCTTTTGCATGAGCTTATAATATTTCCAATGGTATTTTTACTTGAAAACGGGTCCAAACTCCGGGCTCTGAATCTGCAATTATTTGTCCCTGATGCTTTTGCACAATCCAATAGGTAAGGAACAGCCCCAAACCGGTCCCTTTCCGGTCTTCCATGCCTTTCTGGTTTAAACGGCTGAATTTTTTAAACAGCTTTTTGCTTTCTTCTTTTGTAAAGCCGGGGCCGGGATTTAAGGTGCAAAACACCAGATGCTTGTCCTGAACCATCGCTTTGACTTCAATTTCTGAATTGTCGGGACTGTATTTTACCGCATTATCAATTAAATTTACGGCAACAATGCGCAGGAGGTTTTTATCACCATCCATTACAACTTCATTGTCGGGAATAGTGAGGCTGATATTGCTTCCTTTTTTCTCTGCGCGTATTTGGACGGTTTCAATCCCGAATTTGAGTACTTCCTCAACAAAATGAAGACCGGGCTCCGGGCTGAATTTCATCTCACCGGACTCAATCTGGCTGAGGCCAAGATAATTGCTTACAAGGCTGTGCATATATTCCAGCAAGCGGTTCACGCCCGTAGCTGCTTCTTGTCCGGCTTCGTTCACATCCCCAAAATAGCCATCGAGGTAGGTGTGCAACATGGTTTGCGCCGTGGCCAAAGGGCTTTTCATTTCGTGTGCCACAAATCCCACGGTGGTCATATAACTTTTTTTGACGCGTTCCAGCTCAGCAATGCGCCACAAACGTTCCAGCGTATAACTAAGCGTTTGAATTACGGCCAGTAATAAATTGGCATGACGATCTTTAAAAACATCGACCTGCCTGCTGGAAAAAAAGATAAATCCAACACATTTGTCCTGAACATTCAGCGGCAAAGTGATGCTGCACTTTACGCCTTCCTTCAAAAGCAAAGCAGTATGCGTGGAATAGGGGTGTTCAATGCCGTATTGTTCCAGGTTAGGAATAATTCGGGCTACCATTTTCTCACGCAGATGCCGCAGGCTGGAACGGCCAAGCCCGCCCGAATAATCAACATCCATGAAAATATCATCATAAGAGGTTTTAAGCAGGTGCGAGCTTAGCCCTTCGCCGTTCTTGTCGATAAAAGCAATCCCAATCCGGTCGTGTGGAATAATCCCTTCGGTCAGTTCCCATAATTTGTCCATCAAATCATCGGGATTTCCTGTGAGGGGAATTTCAGATTTTAAGCGCTCAAAAGCTGTTTTTTCCGCTTTATTGAACTGAATGACTGCTTCGGGTGCGACAAGGATTTGTGTCATCGTTTTTATTTTTTAAGCCACAATGTTTCGTAGGCTTTCATTTGTATCGCTTTAGTTGCATCAATTTTTCGGCCACTGAGCAAGTCTGTGTACACGTCTGCTTCCTCCAGTACCATTCCGGTAGTTTTATCCGAAAGGTTTTGAACTACAGTAATGTTGTCACCTTCAAAACTGCGTTTATAGGTCAGGATGTGCCTGATTGCTGCATTTGTGATCGTTTTGGCATTCATGGGTTCAAAATTCCCACGGCTGAACGCTTTATGCTGATTACGAACAGAAATCAGATTACGGATAAGCGCATTTACACGGCTTTCAAAGCTGTTTTCATCGCACAGCTTTTCGTCAACGCTTTTCCAGTCAATGGGGCCACGAACAAAATAACGGGCATCATTATATCCGGTTTCTTCCATGGTTTTTTTCCAATAGGCTTCGTCATTCCGGCGGCCAAATTCATCACCATAATAAACCAAAGGGGTGCCGGGGAGTGTCAGCATAATGGAATAGGCCAGCGCAATTTTTTCAGCTTTCTCGTCCAGCAAATTAGCCAGACGTGCTGCCACGCCTTCGCCTTCGCGGAATATCCAGCGCGGATCTTTCAGGTAAAAACTATTGATGATGTCGCGCTCGTCCTGTGTAACCATTTCCAATGTAAGCTCATCGTGCACCCTGAGGAATGTAAACCATTGTGCGTCATCAGGAATGGCCGGCGTAATTTTTGGGCTGAGCACATCAAAAATGGGCTGAGCATCCTGGGTGGCCAATGAAATAAATACTTGCGGCATCAATGGGAAATGATATCCGGCATGGCATTCGTCGCCGCTTCCGAAATATTTAACGACTTCTTTGGGTGGCTGACAGGCTTCTGCCAACAGCAAAGTATTGGGACGTGCATATTCCGTTACGGCTCTGAAAAACTTAACAATGCTGTGTGTTTGCGGAAGGTTCTCACAATCTGTGCCTTCTTCTTTCCAGAGATAGGGAATGGCATCGGCGCGGAAACCGTCCACGCCCTGGCTTTGCCAGAAAATCAGGTTGCGGCACATCTCCACTAAAACCTTGGGGTTGCGGTAGTTCAGGTCGGGCTGAAATTCAAAAAAGCGGTGGAAGAAATACCAGTCGCCATCAGCTTCCCAATTGCTGGGGCACATGCCTTTGAAGAGCAGGCGCGTTTCTTTGTAGCGATTGGTGTCTTTGTTCCAGATGTAATATTCGCGATAAGGATTGTCTTCGCCTTTGCGCGATTCCTGAAACCAGGGATGTTCCATGCTGGTGTGGTTCATCGCAATATCGAAGATGACTTTCAGGCCGCGCTTGTGTGCTTCATCAAGGAAGTTACGGAAAACTTCCCTTTGCTCTTCCAGGCTTGCGTCTTCGGCCAGGCCAAGCAGCCCGGCACGGATGCGGTCATAATTGCGGATATCGAAACCGGCATCTTTCATGGGTGAATCCAGAATGGGCAACAGCCAGATGCAGCTTACGCCCAATTCTTTGAGATAATCCAACTTCTTTGTAAGTCCTTTAAAATCAGAATTAAACAAATCGACATACAGCGAATAAATAATCGCATCTTTGTACCATCCGGCTTCTTGGGCCGGCAATGTTTCATTCGCTTTTTTCTGCTGTTCGAGTTCACTGATTAAATCATTCAGTAAATCTTTCTCTTGCCCCTGATAGAGCTCGTCCCATAATCTTTCCAGTTTTTCCTTCATATTTTCCATCAGTTCGGGTTTATAAAAAAATGAACGGAAAGCTATTTTTAAGCAAAAATTAGCTTTCCGTTCCAAATTTATTAAAATTCCGTTTACAACAGTTGAACTGCCCTTTTAAAACGGAGATTAATACTCAAAGAGCATTTCTTTAACTTCCAATCCGCCAATTTCATCTAAGCGTTTTTGAAGTTCGTTTTGTTCTTCTTCGCTGCCGGTTAAATGCAATACAATGATACCGGTACGGGAGCAAATATCATCCGAAACTTCATGAAAGCCAAGGCGTGAGCTGATGATGGAAGAAAAATCGGAGAGTACTTTCTGTGTTCTGCCGGATTCTTTGATCCGGTCGCGGATCAGAAGTCCTAAAATTCGGGTTCTTTTCATTGCTGCTGATTTATCGGTTAAAAATACAGGTCGCGTTCGCCATTTTTAATACGCTCAATTCGATTTTTGATTTCATGCACATTTTGAAAACCTTCTACCTTTTTAAGGTTTGCTTCAATCGCTGCCCAGCCTTTTTCTCTGCTGCTTTCCGGAGCATAATCTACCAGATATTCAGCGAAAGTCAAAATGGCATTTGGTGTGCAATAGCGTTTGATGAATCCGGGTACGGAAAATTCCATAAAATGCTCTCCGGTACGCCCCAAGCGGTAGCAGGCGGTGCAGAAGGAGGGGAGGTAGTCGTTTTCAACCAGCTCGTCAATAATCTCATTCAGCGAGCGCGAATCATTGATCATAAACTGTTCTTTGTTCAGGTCCTGTTCCTCATTGAGTGAGTCGGCATAAGCTCCCAGTTCCAGTTTTGTCCCTCCATCTATCTGAGAAACACCAAACTGCATCACTTCACGGCGTACAAATGGGTTTTCGCGTGCAGTGAGGATCATTCCGGTATAAGGTACAGCCAAACGCAGGATGGCCACCAGTTTCACGAAAGTTTCATCATCAACAATATACTTGCCATCAAAATCGAGCATACTGGCATCCTGAATACGCGGAAAACTAATGGTGTGCGGGCCAACATTATAACAGGCTTCGAAATGGTTGGTGTGGCGCACCAAACCCATAACTTCAAAGCGCCAGTCGTATAATCCGAAAAGTGCCCCGATGCCCACATCGTCGATTCCGGCTTCCTGTGCACGGTCGAGCGATGTTAAACGATAATTGTAATCGCGTTTTTTGCCGCCGAGGTGATAGCGTTTGTAAGCTTCCGGGTGATAGGTTTCCTGAAATACCTGGTAGGTTCCGATTCCGGCATCTTTAACAATACGGAAACCGTCAATTTCCAAAGGTGCTGCATTGATGTTTACACGGCGGATTTCACCGTTTCCTTTTTTTACGTCATAAACTGTGCGCACCGTATGGGCAATGTATTCTGCATCGTATTCGGGATGCTCGCCATATACGAGGATGAGGCGTTTTTGGCCGTTATCTTCCAGTGCTTCAACCTCTTTGATCAATTCCTGGTCGCTGAGCGTTTTACGGACTGCTTCTTTATTGCTGGCACGGAAGCCGCAATATTTACAGTTGTTGATGCACTTGTTGCCAATATAGAGCGGGGCAAAAAGGACAATTCGGTTTCCGTAAACCTTTTTCTTTAACTCCTTGGCGCCTTCTTTGATTTCCTCAATCAGTTCCGGATCGTTTGCATTGATCAGTACTGCGGTGTCTTCAAGGGTAAGACGTTGCTTGTCAAGGGATTTGGCAATAACCTCGCGTACCCTTTCTTTGGTTGCTTCGGTATTGTTGATGTAGTTCCAAATCTCGTCAGGATCAATAAAAGGTTTCATCCTTTGGTCCTTGATGCTGCATTTTTCGGGTGAAAATATCATTTACAATAATTTTTAAACGAATAATAAAATAGTGGTGCAGGAACGAATTCCTTTATCACGAATAATTTCCATGCTTTTTCACAAAGTACGCAACTTTTTCAATAGAAGTAATCATATCATATTCCTCGAGATAAATATGAGGAGGAACATTCAGGGGTTTTGGTGTGTAGTTGAGTATGCCTTTTACACCGGCCATTACCAGCCTTTCGCAAACCGATGGTGCTTTTTCGGCGGGCACGGTGATAATTCCAATGGCAATATTTTTTTCCCTGACCATATCGTCCAGTTTGTCGATAGAATAACAATGAACGCCGGCATAAGTTTTGTCAATTTTTTCCGGATTATTGTCGAAACCGGCGATGATGCGCAACCTGGAGCGCTTTCCGTTGAAATAGCCAATTAATGATCGTCCGAGGTTTCCAATGCCGATGATGCCCACATTTAAACCTTCCTGAATGTCCAAAATATTGCCAATCAGGTCAATAAGCTCTTTTACATCATAGCCTTTGCGCAAGGTGCCTGTATAACCGATGAGCATAATGTCGCGTCGCACCTGTACGGGTGTAATATGGTGTATATGAGCAATTTCATGCGAAAATATATGTTGTTTCCCTTTGGCCAGACAGTTCAGCAGGTTTCTTCTGTACTGGCTGAGCCGTTCAACGGTTTTGTCGGGTAGGTTTTTCATTTTGCTTAATATTAAAATCAATTGATGATCAGGATTTTTTTTCTGATCCTTCTGTCGTTTTCTTAAAGATTATTATTTAGCGGAAGGTTGACCGTAAAAGTTGTGCCCACATCGGGTGTGCTTTCTACTTTCACATCGCCGCCATAGGTTTGGGCCAGTTTTTTGAGGATTGACAATCCTAAGCCACTTCCGGTGATATTGCGCGTTTTGGAATTTTTGATGCGCACAAAGTCCTGAAAAAGCCGTCCCATTTCTTCTTCTGTCATCCCGATGCCGGTATCAGCCACCCGTATCAGTAGATTGTCGCCTTCAATCAAGAGGTCGCAGTCCACTTTGCCTCCATCACGGTTATATTTTACTGAATTGGATATTAAATTGTTGAAAATAATTTCCATTTCGCTGGGGTCTGCTTTGTATTTGATATCGCCTTTTGCATTCAGGTTGATGGTAACTTCGCGCTGAATGGCATAGGGCCTGATGGTATCAATGGCAGTACGGGCATATTCGGCAACATCAAGTTCTTTGACTTCTTTTTCTTTTTTACCGGATTCCAGGCGAGTCATGTCGAGCAGGTCGAGAATTAGGTTGCGCATGCCTTTGATGCGTTCCAGGCTGCGGTCGATCACCGCTCCGTAATCATCAATATTGTGGCCCAGCTGATGCTCTTTGATCATCTTGATATATCCTTCCACCGCATTGAGCGGAGCTTTCAGTTCGTGCGATAAAACCGAGAGGAATTGGAAGCGGATCTGCTTGGCGTCGTCCGACATCTGTTTGGTCATGCGCACCAAAAAGACATGTTTTGTGATGCTTTCAATTGCAGATTTGAGCTCCTGGGGCGTAAAAGGTTTCGGGATAAAATCATGTGCCCCGTCGCGTGTGGCTTTTACGGCCAGATCCAGGGAAGCATAAGAAGTGATCATAATGATGACAATATCATACTGCCTTTTGCGCACATATTCCAAAACCTCAATACCTTGAATTCCAGGCAGTTTATTGTCGAGTAAAATAATGTCGGGCTTCTTTTCTTCTATACGTTCAATAGCTTCCTCACCTGTGGCGGCTTCGATGATGTTGAAAGTGAAAGCTTCCTCCATAAAAGGATAATCCACCCTGAAATTACGCAGGATCCGGCTGATCCCCGATCGGATAAAAGGTTCATCGTCAACAACTAAGATATCAAGTACGGCCATAATTTAAGCGCTTATATTAATTTTTGTATTTCACGTTTGAGTTGTGCCGGCGGCAAGCCTTTTTCAAGGAACATATCGGCTTTGATCCACGGTCGGCTGTCGTCTTCTTTGTCCTGAAAGTCGATGCCTGTTTCCGAAGCAACGGCAGTCATTATGATAATGGGGACTTCGGGATATTTTCGCTTCATTTTGAAACTTAAAACAAACCCACTGTCGTCGTTTTCCATCATCAGGTCCAGAATTGCCAGGTCGGGCCTGAATTTTTCAATAATGTTTTCGGCATCGCGCTGGCTTTCGGCCTGCACCACTTCATAACCCCAGTTTTTCAGCAATAGGTTTAACTGAAAAAGCTGGTCAATATCATCATCGGCAATAAGTATTTTCTTTATTTTTTTGCTCATAAGGCTTAAGCATTTTGTTCACTTTTGCGGGGCAGGCTAATATGAAAATGTGTTCCGGTTTGCCCCTTTTCCGGATCATTGTTTGATGTTACACTGATTTTTCCCCTATGCATTTTTACAATGCCGTATATCAATGGTAAACCCAAACCGGTACCTTTACCAACACCTTTGGTGGTAAAGAAAGGCGTGAATATTTTCTCCATATTTTCTTTGGAAATCCCTGTGCCGGTATCGCTGATTTTTATCTGCACTTCATTTTGCGAGCCTTCGAGGTGGATGCTGAGGGTTCCTCCATCAGGCATGGCCTCAACAGCGTTTTTTTCCAAATTGGTCAGCACCTGCATAAACTGGTCCTGATCTATTTCAGCCATCGGATTATCAATTTCTTTTGTGAGTTTTATGGAAATATTATCGGGATGAATGATGGATGCAATGCTGCGTTCGGTAAATTGCACCATATCTGTTTCGATGGGATTTACCTGGTTTTTGCGTGCAAAGTTGAGCAGTCCGCTCACAATTTTTTTGCAACGTGCAGTTTGTTCCACAATCAGCTCCAGATCTTCGCGCACAGGATCATCTTCTGCTGCTTCTTCCTTTAAAATATTGGAATACATCGTGATAACGCCCAGTGGATTGTTGAGTTCGTGGGCAATACCGGCCGAAAGCTGACCCATATGTGCCAGTTTTTCGCTCTGCTTCAAAGCTTCACGGGCAGAAGCCAGTTTATCGTTGCTGATATTCAGGTCTTCAATAAGGTTATGGAGCTTTTCGATATTGTGAGGAAGGCACATTTCCACCTCGGCAAAACCGTTGGCAATGGCAATCGCATGATCTTCGCAGGTATCGTAACCACAAGCACCGCAATTCAGATGGTCTTGTAGTTTGTATTTTCCCATCGATTGCAGGATTTTCTGGATTACTTCACGGCTGGGTGCGGGAAAACGGCGGTCTTCGGGCATAAACTCCTGGCTAAGGTCCAGTTCTAAAAATTCGTCAATATCTTTTTGCCACTGTTCCTCATCAAGATTGTTCAGTTTTTCGTGTGCATAATTGGTGATCCTGCTGCGGCGTGCGTAACGTTTCCCGCCTTTCGACATGCCCGGGCCCATAATGCAACCTTCGCAGCAGAGCAATTCCAGGTTATGGTCACGGATAAGGCCGTTTTCAAATTCCTTAATGGCATCGCGGAAATTTACACGGCCTTCCGCCACAATAATCCGCCCGTCCGATACATCTTCTTTGATTCCGCTGGCCTGCAACAAACCACGGCTTACAGGAAATATCGAACCTTTGCCTGCTGTGGGCGGATCAAAATCTGTTGGGTCGGTCATGGACGACATTATTTTCTGCTGACGGAACAATTGACGGAGTTCCGTAAATGTTATGGCTACATCTACTTCCTGGCTTTCCGCTTTTTTGGCGATACATGGCCCGATAAAAACAATTTTAAGGTCATCGCCGTATTTTTTCTTCATCACGCGGGTCATGGCTACCATTGGCGATGCAATGGGAACCAGGTCGGCAACAAGATTGGGATGATAATGCTTTACATAAAATACTATGGCAGGGCAATCGCTGCTGATTTCCCCTTTTTGGTTTTTACGTTCAATATGCCGCTTATGGTATTCTTTTGCCACCAGGTCGGCTCCAAAACTGACTTCACTGACGTAATCAAATCCCAGCGCGCGAATCATGCCGACAAAGATTTTAAAATCATCGATTTCGTTAAACTCGGCAGGAAAACTCGGTGCGACAATAGCTGCGACCCGCTCGTCCGATTCCAGTAACCGGTTGACATAATCTTTGGTATCGAGAAAATATTTTGCATTCTGGCTGCAAACTTTCACGCAGTTGCCACAGCCAATGCAGCGTTCGTTCATAACCATAGCCTGTCCGTTTACAATGCGGATGGCTTTTACCGGACATTCCCTGATGCAGGTATAGCAAACGCGGCATTTATCTTTTTGTGTAAATACCAGTTGGTTGTTGTATGCGGTGCTCATAGGTTTGCTCGTTTTTTGAAAAGCGGGCGCAGGATTTTGTCATTGTCGCCATGACCTTTCATGTTCAGAAATTTATCGTACAGCTCAACTACCTGTGGATTTTTATAAGCAAATTTAATAGAGTCCTTATCGTCAATTTCATAAATGGATTTCATGCGGGCCTTGAGGTCTTTTTCAGTACGGCCAATAGGCTGGCCGCCACCATTGACGCATCCGCCCGGACAAGCCGTAACTTCCACAAAATCAGCCTTTAATTTGCCTGCTTTTAGCTCTTCCAGGAGTAATTGCACATTACGCATTCCGGAAACGACAATACAATTGATTTCTTTCTTCTTGATTTTAAATTTGTATTCTTTCCGTCCATTTCCGCTGCGCAGGGGCGATATTTTGAAGTTCATCAGGTCTTCTCCGGTCAAAAGCTGGTGCAGGCTGCGCAATACAGCTTCGGTCAATCCACCGGCAATGGCAGGGAGTTTGCCCGATGAGCTGCGGATTCCAAAGGGATAATCGGCCAGTTCGGGTTCGGAGCTGTTCAGGTCGATGCCGTGGAGCTTGATGAATTTGGCCAGTTCGCGTGTGGTCAGCACCATATTGGTATCCGGATTGTTGTCGGTGAACATTTCTTCGCGTACGGCCTCATATTTTTTGGCAGTACATGGCATGATGCTTACCGTATAGATATTCTCTGCACGTATGCCGCTTTCGCGGGCGTAATAGGTTTTGACAACGGAATTCAATACCTGCTGTGGTGACTTGATATGCGCAAGATGGGGGAGGATATCGGGTTCGAAATCTTCGGCATATTTTACCCAGGCAGGGCAATCGCTGCTGAAGAGCGGCATTTCCAACGATTCTTTATTGAGCCGTGTTTTGAGCTCGCGTGCAATTTCTGTGATCACGATGTCGAGGCCAAAAGAAGTATCGAATACCTTATCGAAACCGGTTTTGCGCAAAGTAGTGTTGATGACGCCATTGAGGTCTTTTCCGGCCTTAATGCCAAATTCTTCGGCCAGCGAAACAGAAACCGTTGGGCTGATTTGTGCCACTACATGCGTTTTCGGGTTGTGCAGGGCTTCCTGAAGCGAACCGGGACGGGATTTCTCCAGAAGTGCGCCGGTAGGACAAACCATAATGCACTGGCCACATTCGATGCAGTTTACACGGTTCAGGCCTTTATTATAGATTGTTCCCAGCGTCATTTTTTTGCCTCGGTTCACAAAATCAATGGCCGACATGCCGATGATGTTGTCGCAGGTGCGCACACAGCGTTCGCAAAGGATACATTTCTCCGGGTCGCGCACAATGGAAGGGTCAACGATATCTTTTTTGTGCTGGTGTTTGTTTCCGGAAAACCTTCTTTCGCGCACATTGAGCTCTTCGGCCAGGTCCTGAAGTTCGCAGTTGCCGTTGCGTTCGCAATACAGGCAATCGTCGGGATGATTGGCCAGAAGGAGCTCCACAATTGTTTTACGGGCTTTGATTACGCGCGGTGAATGCGTTTTTATTTTCATCCATTCCTCAACAGGCATGGAGCAGCTCGGAATCAAACCTTCGCGGCCTTCCACTTCCACAACACAAAGGCGGCAGGCGCCTGTCGGCAGCTGGTTGCTCATATAGCAGAGGGTCGGAACACGTATTCCGTTGCGCAAGAGGGCTTTTAAAATGGTTTCGCCCCTTTTTGCCTTTATTTCCTTGTTATTGACTTCAATATTAAAAATCATGTGCTTCCTCTGTAGCTTTTAGTGAATGTAAATAGCGTTGAATTTGCAGGATTCATAGCATATCCCACAGCCAATACATTTATCCTGCACGATAAAATGCGGCTGGCGCTGTGATCCGATAATAGCATTAACGGGGCATTTGCGGGCACAAATGGTGCATCCGGTACATTTATCAATATCAATGATGAACTCGCGCAGCCCCTTGCAGACATTCGCACGGCATTTCCGCTCAAAAATATGCTCTTCGTATTCTTCCCTGAAATGCTTTAAGGTGCTCAGTACAGGATTCGGTGCTGTTTGGCCCAGTCCGCAAAGGGAAGTATCGCGGATAATCCCTGCCAGTTCCTCAAGCATCATCACGCCTTTAAAACGCTCTAAGCTTTGATGCTGTTGGGCATCTTTGGGTTTTTGTGTGATGTTTTCCAGGATTTCCAGCATACGTTGCGTGCCTTCACGGCAGGGAATACATTTTCCGCAGCTTTCGTTGGAAAGGAACTGGATGAAAAATTTGGCCACATCCACCATGCAGGTGTCTTCATCCATCACTACCAGCCCACCGGAACCCATCATGGCGCCGGCTTTTACCAGCGATTCGTAATCTACTTCGATATCCAGATTATCGCCTTTGAGGCAGGCGCCCGATGCACCACCTATTTGGATGGCCTTTAAATCTTTGGCGTTTTTGATCCCTCCGGCAATATCAACTATGATTTTATCCAAGGAGGTGCCCATTTCAACTTCAACCAGGCCGTTATGAACGGTTTTGCCGGATACAGCAAACACTTTAGTGCCCTTGCTGCCTTCGGTCCCGATGGATCTGAACCAATTAGGGCCGTTTTTGATAATTGCGGGTACATTGGCCAGGGTTTCTACATTATTGACCACTGTGGGTTTGCCATACAGGCCGCTCACGGCAGGGTAGGGCGGTTTCGGACGGGGAATTCCGCGCTTGCCTTCAATGCTGTTGATCAGTGCAGTTTCTTCGCCACAAACAAAAGCCCCGGCGCCCACGCGGATAATCAGATATAAATTGAATCCACTGTCGAGGATGTTTTCTCCAAGCAGCCCGTAAGCTTTGGCCTGATCAATAGCTATACGAAGGCGTTCCTGTGCCAAATGGTAATCGGAACGGATATAAATATATGCCTTGCTTGCTCCAATTGCATAGGCCGCAATGGCAATGCCTTCGATGAGTTTGTGCGGATCGCCTTCAATTACGGCACGATCCATAAAACTTCCGGGATCGCTTTCATCGGCATTACAAATCAGGTACTTTTGGTCGCTTTGCGTATTCCAGGCAATCTGCCATTTTTTTGCCGTGGGAAAACCGCCGCCGCCACGGCCACGTAAGCCGCCTTTTTCAATAATTGATGTTATTTCGTTGGGCGCATAATGGCGTATTGCCTTTCGGAAAGCCGCATAGCCTCCGTTGGCAATGCTTTCCTCAATGCTCAATGGATTGATAAGGCCACACTGATCGAGCACCAAACGTTTTTGCCCTTTAAAAAACTCCAGCTCATCAATAAAAGGTGTTTTTTCCCAACTGACAAGGTGTTTGCCACGGAACTGCCCCAGGATATGATCTTCGTTCACGCGGTTGTTGAATGTGTCGTTCAGCACGCTCTGCACATCTTCCTGATGTACATTGCTATATGCAATACGGTTTTTGCCCGGCAACTGTATATCAAGCATGGGCTCTGCCGAACACATCCCGATACAGCCGGTTTCGACAATCTCGGCATCAATATTTTTGTCCTTCAGATATTGTTCTACGGCTTCTTTGGTTTTTTTTGCTCCCGCGATAATGCCACAGGTTCCCGATCCAATGAAAATGCTGGGACGGCTGATTTTTTCGCGGCGCAGCAGAAGGGAGTATTCCTTGCATTCGGGCGATAACTCCTCATTGTCGGTTTGCAATATGCTGGAAATAATATTATTGGGCTGATATTCCATCTTTATTTGCTTCTGTATTCTTCAATAATTTGTTTGATGCGGTCGGGATTGACTTTTTCAAAGTATTCTCCGTTGATGCTGATAACCGGTGCAAGGCTGCAAGCGCCCATGCAGGTACTGACTTCAATGCTGAACAGGCCGTCGCGCGTTGTTTCTCCGTCTTTGATGCCCAGGTTTTTTTCCAGTTCGGTCAAAACATTCAAGGAGCCGTTGATGTGGCAGGCTGTCCCGCGGCAGGCACGGATGTGGTATTTGCCTTTGGGCTTGAAACGGAATTGATTATAAAAGGTAGCAATGCAGTATATCTTGCTGGTGCTGATGTTCAGGTATTCGGATACTTCGTGAATATTTTGCTGGGACAAATACCCAAATTCTTCCTGAATGTCCTGTAAAACAGGGATCAGGCTACCCGCATCAGGATTGGTATATTTACCAAGTATTGCTTTAATGCCTTCGCTCATATTTCGCATTTTTCAAAAAACAGTATCATTAGTTCTATGGGACTCCGTGCCCCACTGCCTCAGTACGAAGGTCGAATCAGAAAAAAATCAATTTGCGTAGCATTCTGATTTCGAGTAAAAACCTTCCCCTTTTATTTTGATCCTGATGTTAATAGCATATACCGATATTAAAATCAAACCAATTCGGCCTTACAAAAGTAATAAAAATATTCTACTGTTACCAAAATAACAGTGTTAATTTAATAACATAGGTATAAGGCATTAAGCGCGTAAAATCAGCGAGATAGCCTGTTAATACTGGCTTTGACAAAAAAATTGCAGGCACAGCAAATTGGAATTTACTGCGAAAAACTGAGGAATATCAACCGAAAAGACCTCAGGTGCTTGGTTTCAGGCGGGCAATATCCTCTCCTACAAACGATAATTCAGTAACAGCTCCATCCAATTGCTTTCGGATTTCGTCCATTCGATCCTTAAAAGCATTGTGTGCACTGCTAAAAAGCTGCTGGTAATAGGTAATTCCCTTGGTAAGGTTTGAATGAAAACGACGTAGGTATTTCATTTGGAATTTATCTGCACTGCCTTCAAGCTCAGCGATTTTCTCTTTCAAAAAGTTGATAAAAATATTCAGCTCATTGATAAAAACATGCGGACGGTCGTCGCGCTCAATCATATTGTCCCTGCCGTAAATATGGTCGCACATATTCTTGAAGCTCATCCTGCGCGAGAAATATGCCAGGTTAGGGCCTGGACATAAAGAAACGCCCTGACCTTCTTTTTCGAGGCTCAGGCCGTTCCTTTTCAGGATGCTGGTGCCCAAACCAACACAAATACAGGATTTTTCAGTGATTTTATTAAAAGCTTTGCGGTATTCTTCGGCAGAAAGGTCCTGTTCTTTTAGCTCTTCAATTTTGGCTTTTTGGAACTGTCGTGATGCCGGGCAGATTCCTTCTTTGGTAAATTCGAAATTCAGTGCAACATATTTTTTCTGGCATGGGCTTCCGGGTTTTCCTGCCCGGATCAGTTGCTCTTTTTCCAGATCTTTTGTGTTTCCGCGCACCGAGTTAAATGGAATTCCAAGCGGGGAAATATTGCTCAGGTAAAGGTCTTTTTCCCGGGCATTTTTCAATAGTTCAATGCTTTCATCATCCACATTGCTGATTTCGGGGACAAGCATAAAAGGCGTGCCCCAACCAACAGAGTCCAGTTCGTAATGCGAAAGGAGGAATTCATGCTCCTCTGCCGTTCCGACACCGCCTTGTCCGGTCAGTTTAAAATCAGGGTCCCGGGCGGGTTTTGTTTTGTTTTTGCTTTCAAGTCCCTGATAAAAAAGCTCCAGCAATTCATCGCGAAGCATGCTGCGGTTCTTTTTAAACTCTTCCAAAACCGGCCCCATTAAAAGCCCCTCAGCTGCAAAAGCATGCCCGCCGCAATTTAAACCGGATTCAAAGCGGAATTCAGAAACCCATAAACCTTTCTTGGCCAATAATTTGCCCTGGATGAGCGCAGAACGGTAATCGCTCACTTTAAGGATGATTTTTTTCCCAAAATTGCCGTCCACATCCGGATAAAAGCAATCGAATTGTTCCGCATATGAAAAAAGACTGGGGTTCATTCCGGCAGAAAATACAATGGATGAAGTTAAATTGCTTTCTGCAAATCCTTTGAGGGCTGTGTGTGCATCATTGTTTTGAGCAGGTAGTTGTTCACCGTTTTTGTATTGCGGTTTATCTACCTTTGTCATAATGTTCACATCCACACTGCCAAATTGCAGGTTTTCTTTGAGCCAGCGTTTCGATTCCTCAATGGGCAAATTACGTTTTACCAGTTCAAAAAACTCTTGCTTAACACTGGCGCTGTCCGGCAATGACGAAAAATATTCTTTCAGTTCCCTGCTTTTGTCCAAAGCGGAGTTTTTCATTTCGTGATATTTGTCATCCAGCAGTTTATGGATCAGGTTCAGGTAGGAAGTAATCCTCTTTGCCCTGAAGTCTTCCGTTTTTCGGCTGATGGGCTTAAATGAAATATCGTTGAGCTGGCAGTGCATTTGCCTGAGCCGCTCGATCAGCATATCATCAACCAATGAAATAACCGTATCAACACCATAAGGCGCTGCGGTAAGTGCTGCATCTGCTGTAAAACCGATTCCCATAACGGGTATATGAAAGCTGTGGAATTTTGTCATTAAAATGAAGTTTGTTTGTACCCATTGGCATTTTTCCCTCGCGAATTTCGCGTAGAATCTTTAAACGGGTTTTTGCCAAAAATATGATACATAAGGTGTTCGTGTTTGTAAATTGCTGTAATCTAAGTTTTTGTACTTGTTATAAACTTGTGACTTATTTTGTCCATCCTGTCCAGAGGTCAAAGGTAATCAAATTGGGATTCTGACAAAATGCCTAAAGAGGAAAGATTGCGTTTTGGTAAAGTTTTCCAAAAGCATATGATAATCAGGAAAAGAGGGCTTAGTGCGCTGCTTTTAGTTTTATGTGTTTTGTAAATGTCTGGCTGTTAATCAGATGCTGTTTTTCTTAAATTCTTAATAAATAGTGCTAAAGTCAGTCATTTTCCCCGGAATAGTCGTAAATTAGCTACGCCTATGAGAAAAATCCGAGCCGCTTGCCTTTTATTTTTTCTGTATTCAGTAGTCTGCATCCAAGGTCAGAACCCTGTTCTTGACAGCCTCTTAAATCAGTTGCACTATCATGAATCAGACGATATTGCCCAGGCTAATTTGCTCCATAGTATTGGTTTTAAGTATTATACGATTGATGTTGATCAGACTATGCTTTATGCTGACCGTTTGGAATCGCTTGCCTTAAAACTAAATTACGATCGTGGTTTAATTAATGCTTATAACCTGAAAGGCTTGTTTTATGATAGCAAAGGCGACTATCCACGTGCATTGGAGTTTTATAAAAAGGCTTTGGATCAGGCAGTATTAAATGAAAATAAAAGGGGTATTTCTTCGGCCTTAAATAATATGGGCATGATATACGAAGTAACCGGTGATCTTCCCAAAGCGCTGGATTATTATCAGAAATCACTAAGGATTGATGAAGAACGGAAAGATTCATCAGGTTTGGCAAATTCGTATTTACAGTTGGGAAATATACATGAACTCCTGGGAGACACCGCAAAAGCCATGCAATATTATACACAATCTAAAGAAATGGCAACGCAGCTGGGGGAAAATATCTTGATGATTTATAGCTCAATTAATATTGGATACATTCTTGAAGATCAAGGATATATGACTGAAGCTTATGATGTTTTCCTGAAAGCGCTGCAACTCTCCGAAGAAATTGTAGAGCAGGAAGCCATTTTATTGTCGAGCATGATGATGGGAATTATTAATTGTGACCTTGAAGAATATGGTGAATCAGAATATTACCTTACCAGAGCTTTGAAACTGAGCAGGGATTTGGGTTCTACTACTCATGAACGCTATGTGAACCATCATTTGGGAGAACTGTACTTTAAAAAAGGGAATTATGCGAAAGCCTATGATTTCTGTCTAAAAGTTTTGCACCTCGATGAGGAGGAATGGGATAACAGCCTGCTTTCCAGTTGCACGGAGCTTCTTTCCGAAATATGTGCTGCCAGAGGAATGTACCGTGAAGCTTATGAATATCATGTGATGCACAAAAAGCTGCAGGACAGCCTGTTTACCAAAGAAAATTACCGGAAAATTGCTGATCTGGAATATAAGCTCCTTTATGAAAATGAAAAGCAAAAAATTGAACTGGAACAACAGCAGAAAAACCTGATCAGCGAAGCACGACTGGAACGCCAGAAAGTGAAGCAGCAGTATTTTATCATTATGATTGGTCTGCTGTTGATCATCATTGTATTCATTATCAGGAATAATTTTTTGCGAAAATCAGCAAACAAAAAACTACAGGAACAGAAAGATCAGGTTCAACGAATTGCGGATGAACTGAAACGTGCCAATTCTACCAAAGATAAATTCTTTTCAATTATCGCCCACGATCTTAAAGGGCCTTTCGGTACATTATCCTCTCTGATCGGACAATTTATTGAGAATTATGACGAAATGACGGATCATGACCGGCTTGAATACTTGAAAACAGCAGATAAAGCCGGGAAAAATACCTATAACCTTTTGCTGAACCTGCTGGAATGGTCGCGCCTGCAGAGAGGAGCGATAAAATATGTACCTGCTGAATTTAACCTCAATGAAAGCCTTGATCAGATAGTTTATCTTTTTAAGGAAAAAGCTTCGATGAAAGATCAGGCGTTGAAATGCCGTTCTGAGGTAAATTTTATGGTTAAAACGGATCCAAGCATTTTATCAGCTGTATTGCGTAATTTGGTTGGAAATGCCCTGAAATTTACTCCACGTGGCGGCACGGTTGATGTGCTTGCCGAAAAACGTGATGACGGTATTCGCATCATGGTCCGGGACAATGGCATTGGAATACCCGCAAAGGCAATTGCAAAGCTTTTTAGCATTGAAAATGAATATCAAAGCAAAGGCACTGATAATGAATATGGAACAGGCTTGGGGCTGGTGCTTTGCAAAGAGTTTGTAAGCCTTTTGGGCGGCAGTATCCGGGTGCAAAGCCAGGAGAATGAAGGAAGTACCTTTATCGTGGATCTTCCCGCCGTTCTTTCAGCTTAATATTAAGACCTTAATCGGGACTTCGCGGAAGGCGCTGTTCAAGCAAAATGATCGTATCCTGAATTACTGGTTTTAAGCGGTTTTCCTTCCTGAAACCAAGAGATTTCGTTTTTCCCTTCAACAATACGGCCAATAGGCTGAACAGTTTTGCCAAACTCCAGTAAATAAGCCTTTTGAATGCCTGGAAACGCTTCCTCTTTTAGCGTAAAAAGCAGTTCATAATCTTCGCCGCCGCCTGTTGCCAGAGCGTTGATGTCCCATTGATTTTCCGTTGCAGCCCTTTTCAGTTCTTCACTTGTGGGGATTTTATCCAAATCAATTTGAGCCGCTTTTTGGGATGCTTTCAGGATGTGTTTCAGGTCGGAAGAGATGCCGTCCGAAATGTCCATCATGGCGTGGACTGCGCTTTGTTTTCCCAGCCAAAGCCCTTCATTGATGCGCGGTTCGGGTTTGTGGTGTTTATTTATAAGATGCAGTGCATAAGGAGTTTCGTTAGTTTTGCTTAATAAACACTTTAGGCCACCGGCGGAATCTCCCAAATTACCGCTTACGCAAATAATGTCGCCCTCGCGTGCAGCAGAACGGAGTTTTAAATCTGCTTTAGTTCCTATTCCGATTACGCCAACATTGATCACCAGCCGGTCGGCCGATTGGGTAGTATCGCCGCCCATAAGCGGACAGTTGTATTTGGCCGAAAGCTCATAATAACCATTCATGAAGCGGTCGAGATAAGCAACATCCGTGTTTTTGGGAATGCCGATGGACAAAAAAGAATAGAGCGGTCTGGCGCCCATTGCAGCAATATCGCTCAGGTTTACCGCCAATGATTTATAGCCCAGCTCCTCCGGGCTGATATGGTCTGTTAGAAAGTGGATATCCTCGATCAGCAAATCGGTGGAAACGACATGTGCTTCCGTTTCGTTGATGGAGAGTATGGCGCAGTCGTCACCAATTCCTTTATCCTGCTTTTGGATCATTTGGTTAAACCGGCTTTCAAAACGCCCGATAAAGCCAAACTCGCCTATATTGTTCAATTTCATTAGTTTAATCTTTTGATTCTGTTTCTCAAATCAGGATCTGTTTTGCCGGATTTTAGGTGAAAAGAATTTTAATTTTATTATTTTAAAGAGCCCCTTTAATCCTCAAAATCCTGCTTTCCCGCTCAAAACTATAGGTTTTTCCTTTGATTTTGATCAGCTCATAAAGCTGCAATGCTTTTTCCAGATAGGCTTTTGAGCCATCGCTTTTATCAGAAAATCCCATTTGGGCAATGCATTCGGCGAGCTGCTCCGTATTTTCAATATTGAAGCCTTCAAAGGATTCGAGATACTGATTGCTTTCTTCCATATTGAGTTTTATGAAATGATCCAGATCAAAATGTAAATCATTCAGAAGCATTGCTTTGGCTTCTGCTGTTTCTTCTTCGTTGAGCAGGGCCGTATTGTCCTTTCCGCCAAAAATATTCCGACCTATGGCGCTCATAATGGCGCCAATTTTCTCGATCTGCCGCATCAGGTAATCTCTTCGTTCCATGATTGTATGCATTAAAACCTGCAATAAAAACGGCTTAAATGTAGTAAGTTTTTTTGTTTTGGATTTTCCCGATGCAAATATCCGCCTGTTCGATTTTTAATACCTTCGCAATCAGAATTTCAAAAAATGCAGTATGTCTGAAAATGCAAAAATCTGGTTGTCCTCTCCGCATATGGGCGGAACCGAACTCGATTATATCAAGGAAGCATTTGATTTAAACTGGATTGCCCCGATTGGCCCTCATGTCAATGCTTTTGAGCAAAAACTGGCTGAATATACAGGAGCGAAACATGTTGCCGTTTTAACTTCCGGTACAGCTGCTTTGCACCTTGCGCTCATCATGCTAAATGTGCAGGCCGGCGATGAAGTCCTGTGCCAGAGCATTACTTTTTCCGGTTCTGCCGTTCCGATTGCCTATCAATCGGCAACGCCTGTTTTTATTGGCAGCGAAGCGCAAACATGGAATATGGATCCCAATGCTTTGGAAGATGCCATAAAAGACCGCCGGGCAAAGGGGAAAGATGTAAAAGCGATTATTCCGGTGCATCTGTATGGGATGCCGGCAATGACGGATGAAATCATGTTTGTGGCACAGAAATACGATATTCCTGTGATTGAGGATGCGGCAGAATCTTTGGGGGCAAGGTATAAAGGCCGGCATACAGGCACCGATGGACTTATGGGCATCCTCTCCTTTAACGGAAATAAAATCATTACCACAAGTGGAGGAGGAGCGCTGATGAGTGATGATGAAAAGCTGATTCAACAAACGCGATTTTTAAGCCAGCAGGCACGCGATAATGCCGTGCATTACCAGCATTCGCGTATCGGTTATAATTATCGCATGAGCAATGTGCTGGCAGCTATTGGTTTGGGACAGATGGAAGTCTTGGATCAAAGGGTTGCCCGAAAAAGGGAAATCCATAGCTGGTATGAAAATTTGATGAAAGATATTCCGGGAGTCCGGTTTTTGCCTGAACCTGAGGGCTTTCATGCCACACGCTGGCTTACGTGCATCCTGATTGACCCCAAAATTGCAGAGGGGAAAACGGCTCATGGACTTTTTGAAGCGCTGCAGGATGCCAATATTGATGCCCGTCCGCTTTGGAAACCTATGCATATGCAGCCTGTTTTCAATGGAACGCCTTATTATGGCTCACAATTGGAAGAAGAATTGTTTGCCAATGGCCTCTGCCTTCCTTCCGGAACGAATATGACACAAGAGGATATGTCGCGCATCGAAAAAGTTATGCGTACCTACTTCGGATAACTCGTTTTTTAATTAGAGTTCGTCTATAAAGTCTCCCGAAATTTCGGGATTGCTCAAAATCCAAATCCTCATCCCGTACCAACGGGACTGCGGTTTGGATTTTTTACACGTACTTCGGCTGTGCTCAGCATAGCACCTTGAATTTGAACTTTATAGAACAAACTCCCGACATTATGGACAAGCACTAATTAAAAAATTTGAACAATTTTTTGATTCTGTACGTTTTTCCTGCATTAACTTAATGCAATGATATTATGACTGCAGAACAGATTTTCAACCGTTTATGGGATATGTATATCTCCCAAACCCCCGATGCAAAAAAAGTTTATGACCTTTTTAAAGCACAGGGCGAAGAAGTAATGAACGACCATATCGCCTTTCGCACATTTGATGATGAGCGTATCAATGTTGATGTCCTTTCAAAGGTTTTCCTTAAAGCCGGATATGTCGAAAAAGGGCACTATAAATTTGAAGCTAAAAAACTGTTTGCCAAACATTTCGAACATCCTGAGGAAGGAATGCCGCGTGTGTTTATCAGCCAATTGATTACGGCTGAATTTAGTGAAGAACTGCAGGAGGAAGTGCGCAAATTCGTTGATGCCATCCCTGAGGATCTTTTAAAATCGGACGATCTGATCTTTAGCGGTCGTCCGGAAAATGCCGGAAAACCTTCCTACGAAACCTATAATAAGCTGCGTGCCGAATCCGAATATGCTGCCTGGCTTTACATCTATGGTTTCAGGGCAAACCATTTTACCGTAAGCGTGAATCATCTCCAAAAAATTAAGGGAATTTATGCGGTAAATGAATTTTTGAAAGAAAATGGATTTATGATGAACAGTTCGGGAGGAGAGGTGAAAGGAACGCCCGAAGAGCTTTTGGAACAATCATCTATTAAAGCCGGTATTGTTGAAATGGATTTTGTTGAAGGGACTTATTCTGTTCCATCGTGTTATTATGAGTTTGCGATGCGCTATGCAGATGCTCAAGGCGACCTTTATAGTGGTTTTATCGCCAAATCAGCCGACAAAATCTTTGAATCAACGGATTTTTATAAGAAATAAGAAAATCCAAAAATCACCCTAAACGAAAAAAACCTTACCGTAAATGGTAAGGTTTTTTTGTGGGGAGAGGAGGATTCGAACCTCCGAAGGCTTCGCCAACAGATTTACAGTCTGCCCCATTTGACCGCTCTGGTATCTCCCCAAAAAGAGAGCCGATGGAGGGATTCGAACCCCCGGCCAGCTGATTACAAATCAGCTGCTCTGGCCAACTGAGCTACATCGGCATAAGAACTATTGCTTGAAAGCGGCTGCAAAAGTAGAAGCTTTTTTGAAACTACAAAAACTTTTTTTTGGAAAAAATATGTGCCCCCATTAAACTTATTGAAAACCAGAAACAAAAAAATCAATTTTTTTTTCAGCTTTGCCTGTGATGAGATTAAAACCGCAAGGCAAACGCATCTTGATCAAGCTATATTTGTCAGGCTGGATATTTGTTGCGTTTGAAAAAAACTTACGTCTTGTGTCAGATTGATATATTACAGTTTTTCTGTTTGAAAGCACAAAGCAGCAAATTACCTCATTTGCGAAAACCAGAGAGGTTATAAGCTTAACAAGAACCCTCAACAGCCTGAAAATGCCGCAAAAAGATAAATCGGCTTAGACCGCAGAGCGGTCAAATATGTATAAAGAGTTACCACAGAACGCCACATACGACCCCGTCCGGGGTCGAACCTTTAATTAACATTTCCTTTTATAGATATGCAATCCCTTTGGGATTGAAGCCGAAATGGATTTAGACCGATAACAGCTTTATTACCAATGAATTTGAAATGCATAGGAATAGGATTGTCAAAGAATGGTATAATATTTATGATGCGTTTGCCCTGATTAAAACCGCAGTATTCAGGATAATTTATAAATTTGTTTGCTGCAGAATTAATTTCGCGTATCCTAAAATAATCCAATGAAAAAACAAATTTTACTAGATCTGCTGTTTTATTTGGCTGTCCCTTTAATCATCTGGAATGTCTTCAAAGAAAGCTTAGGCGGTTATTATGCTATACTTTATGGAATGCTGCCCGCCGTGGTTTATACGCTTGCAATGGCCTTTGTTAAAAAGGAATGGAATGTAACAGGGATCTTTTTCCTTTCCATTATCTCCTTGAATTTTATTTTTAATGTAATTTCCCACACCGCTGAAGAGGAATTATGGAATAGCGTGTATATGAGCATTATCGCTATAGTGTTTTATTTGCTGACCATAATTGTCCGGAAGCCCATTGGCATGTATTTTTTCATAGATTATGCCTATGCCAAGGGCATTGACCGTAAAGCCTCAAAAGAATTGTACTGCATTCCTGAAAATTACCGTTATTTCATCTGGTTTACGCTATTTCTGATGCTTCGGGAGCTAGTAGTCGGTGGTGTAAAATCTGTTTTGATTGTAGAAAAAGGAATAGGGTCTTTTAATACGATCCAGCTCACCAGCTCTGTATTAGGATATATTTTTACCGGATTGACCGTCATTTTTGTGCTTTACATCATCAGGAAAATCAAGCAATCAAAGTTAAATCAGAAGTAAGTCAAGAGGGTAGGGGGGCTGATGTTATGGCTGTATGCGGGTTGATTCACAGCACAATTAAAAATGGATTAGATAATCGAAGATCAGGGAATCACGACCCATTTCATGTACAAGCCACTCATTTACATGAGTTTATAAGGGGATTCAGATTTCTTCAGACAACACTCCGCTTTGCTTTGTGTTTTGGTCGAAATGACCGTTTTTTATTGTCAGGAAGCAGGGGGAAGGCAGATTGTGTGCCTTCCGCGCCCGTTCCGTTATCTGCCTTCCCCCTGCAAAATAACCTTTAAAATAGTCATTTCGATGGAGGTTTATGCCTGAAAGGCATTACCGACTGAGAAATCTATGAGCTTTTTTAAATAAAGCTTTTAATCTTAATAATCATCTGTTATTTAGAATACAGCCACTACTATTAAGCTATAGGAGCAATCACTCATCGGATGACGAACAAATACCTATTCATCGGATGACTCCAAGTCATCCGATGAGTGGATAAAAGGACAAGCCCAGTCGTCCGATGAGTTATTCTGAAACCACCCAATAAGTATATTTACAGAATATCTGCCCGAAGCAAGCCCACAGCACCCGACTGCCCTCAAAGTATTTGCAGCGACTTGGTATAGCGATGGTATAGCGATGGTATAGCGAAAACCCCTGTGGGGATATCATGGGTTTTAGCAGGAATTGCGGTGATAGTCCGTAAATATTTGCCTTATAAAAATACCGGGCCGGACCTGTTATAATTGTCTGCTAATTTTCATCCTCGCCTGTGCTGTTCTGCCTGCCTGATAAAGAATTGCCAAATCCGGCATGCTTTTTATAATTACTAAGGTCTTCCTCGATTTACTACAAGCATTTAAATTGATGATAACATGCGTAGAAATTATTTTTAATGCGCATAAAAAACTTTTTTCACGCGCATAAAAATCAATTTTGATGCGCATGAAAACATCAGGGCAACAAGAGCTGTTGAAAGAAAGATGCTTTTGTGTGTTCAGATAAGACACGGGAATATGATGAGAGGATCGGTTTTTTTGCCAAAGACAGGTGGGCTTGTTTGGTTTATGCCATTAATATGATTACCCTCCGAAAAACGCGGGTAATCCAAAAAAAAACAACATAGAACCATACGTATCAATCAATATTTTCCATATATTTGATGCTTGAAACAAAAATTAATGAGGAAGCCCAAAATCACACTGGCATTTGAAGAACACCGCAATCAGGCGGTGGTAAGCCTGTGTTTTGAAAAGGACTCCACACTTATCGGGAAGGTAAAAGCCCTCCCGAATGCCCGTTGGAGCCAGAGCAGAAAGTTTTGGTACATTCCAAAAGAAGCATTTGATCTGCATACAGTTTTTGAAATGCTCAATCCGTTTGCTTATTTGGATTATTCGGCGATTAAAGACATTGTAAAGCGAGCAGCCGAACAAGCCGGAATTACCAGAGATCTTACGCCTTATATATTCAGGCACACAGAGCTACGCTTAATACAAGAGGCACTGAGGCATGCAAGTAGCAAAACCACGGAGATTTACACGAGGGTAAGCAGAAAAACGTCAAACGTATGCCCAACCTCTTAGATGACATTGAGCTATGAATGAAATTAGAAGAATAAAAGGGGCTCATTCCGTTTATCGTGGTGCATTTGGATCAATAAACGGAATAACGTTCCGTTTAAAAACGAGTTATGCACCATAAATTCAAAGAACAGAAATGATAAGAAAAATATTTACCCTATTGCTTATATTGACTGTGACTCTGACATTTTCGCAGACTGAAAATTATGAAAATATCTATTTCATAAAATTTAAAGTGTATCAGAAAGAATTTAATAAAGGAGTACCGTTTGCAGAAATATGCATCACAGACAAGAAAGATGATTATATATTTAACTGCATTGCCACAGACTTTGATGGTTATGCTATTTTTCATATCAATCCTAATAAATACAATGTCGATTCAACATATTTGAGAATTAGAATACTAAAAGGACATACAAAATCAGACTTCGGTAAACCTATTAACATCCCATTGAATAGAATTTCGCTATTGAAAGACAATGATTTGGAAAATGACATTAAAATCTCTTTGACTGACTATAAAATTCTTAGTGAAAAAGAATATAAGAAACACAGAAAAGAATATGGACTAATGCCAGAAAGACAGCCGACAAAGGCAATAGATGTAAAATAATTACGGTGCATAACAGCGGCTCATAGTGCATGCCGCAGATAGTGCTTATTAAGAAAGAAAATTGTAAAAATAAAAATGGTGCAAATCAAGAAAAAATGGAGTAATAATGCGGCACGCACCATAGCCGCAAACCGTTGGGGGTAATGCTAAAAAGACCTCTCAATATTCAAAAAAACCATTAAACAACTTTAGATTTACTTTAGAATTTGAATTTAGATTTGTCAAATGAAGATATTGATAGTAGAAGATGAAACAGACTTATTGATAACGATAAGTAATTATCTCACCAAAGAAAAATACATCTGTGAATTAGCTGACAATTTCCAGAAAGCTTCTGAAAAAATTGCCATCTACGAGTATGATATTATCCTTCTTGACATAACCCTTCCTGATGGAAATGGGATTGATCTGCTTAAAAGCATAAAAAAGAATAATCTGGAAGCTGGTATTATAATTCTTTCAGCAAAAAGTTCATTGGATGACAAAATTAACGGGCTTGATCTTGGTGCGGATGACTATATCACAAAGCCATTCCAACTAAGTGAATTAAATTCACGAATAAAGGCAGTTTTGCGAAGACATCACTTTGATGGAAGTAATGTTTTGCAATTCAATGAAATAAAAATTGATACAGCAAGCAAGACAATACAAATTAATAATGAGGAAATCATCGTGACCAAAAAAGAATACGACATGCTGCTATATTTTATCGTAAATAAAAACAGAGTTTTAACAAAAGAAGCTATTGCAGAGCACCTTTGGAACGACAATATTGACCTTGCAGACAACTTTGATTTTATCTATACGCACCTTAATAATATCAGACGCAAGATAAAATCTAAAGGCGGAAACGATTATATTAAAACCATTTATGGGATGGGTTATAAATTTTCTGACCAATGAAGTTTTTATCACTTATAAACCGAAATTATTTATTAACAATCAGTATCTTGTTAGTAATTACAAGTTTGGTTGCATTTTACATTCTACAAAAAACATTGACCGAAGATGCAAAAGAAGATCTTCTGGAAAGTGAACATGCAATTATTAATGAAATTAAAACCCGAAACAATTTACCAAACATTTACCCAACGATAGAGACAGATTCTGTTTCAAATGATGAAATAATTAAGAAGTCTTTTAAAGAAGTGTTGATAAAAGACCGGTTTGATGATGGTGAAGAAGAACCGTTCCTGGAATACAGAAACATCGTAAGTATTAATGGAAAACTCTACAAAATAACAATTAGAAAATCTTTGTTTGAGTACGAGGAATTATTACTTGCAATTTCTATTCCCTTGTTTTCTTTACTTCTGTTAGCATTCCTTTTTTCGTTTTTGATTAACAGGAGATTAAACAAAACCGTTTGGAAAGATTTTGAACTCAATTTGGGCATATTAAAGAAGTTTTCTTTTAAAGATGCTGAAGGAATTAAATTGAAGAAAACCAACATTCAGGAATTTGATGAACTCAACAAGTCAATAACCGAATTAACCAACAAGCTCCTTTCCGACTATCAGGCATTAAAGGATTTTACTGAAAATGCCTCACATGAAATTCAAACCCCAGTTTCAATCATATCGGTTAATCTGGAAGAAATGTTACAGCACAATATTACTGAACAAACTTTTCAATTGATAGTAAATACCCAACAGATATTGAAACGATTGTCGGATTTGAATAAACACCTACTGCTACTCACAAAAATTGAAAACCGACAGTTTTCATCTGATGAAGAAATTGACATTAGTAGTTATATCGAAAGTAAGATTGTAGAATTTACGCCATTGATTAAATCCAAGAACTTAAAAGTTAAAGTTACAACTGATGGAGTTTTTGAGGTAAGAATGAGCCCTGAACTAGTTGATATTTTACTCAACAATCTTCTAACAAACGCAGTGAAGTATAATTCAATTAACGGGAATATTTACATAGAAATCAGTAAATCAGAATTGAAGATATGTAATAGCGGAGCATCAAATAAACTGACAAATGAAACTATCTTCAACCGATTTACCAAAGAGAATTCGCAATCTTATGGACTGGGATTGGCAATAGTAAAACAAATTTGTGTTACTCATAATATCGAAATAAATTATTTGAAAAAAAATATTCATTGTTTTGTTTTATCAAAATGACCCGGACTTTTAAATTGCTTTAGAATTGGGATATAAGTTTGCAGTATGTTTAACTTAAAAAAGAGAAATAAATGAAGAATTTAATGATTTTAGTGATGGTCTTAATCACAATGTCTTTTACAGCCTGTGGGCAAAAAAAAGATGTACCATCTAATGTTAAAAAAGCTTTTGAACAAAAAGTGTCAAACGC
Organism: Bacteroidales bacterium; assembly: GCA_963662905.2. Taxonomy (GTDB): domain Bacteria; phylum Bacteroidota; class Bacteroidia; order Bacteroidales; family WRLA01. Next base: position 76,058 of record CAXXFD010000003.1, read on the forward strand.
CAAAGATGTGGAATGGGAATATGATAGCGAAGACAAACTTTGGGAAGTAGAATATGAAATTGGCAAAGCTGAATTTACATCAGCATTTGATGAAAATGGCAAATGGGTTGAAACTGAAAAAGAAATTAAATTTTCTGAACTACCAGAAGCAGTTAAAGCAACTCTGAAAGCAGATTACTCTGATTATGAGGTTGAAGAAGTGGAGTTTGTTGAGACACCCGAAGGCAAGTTTTATGAGGTCGAAGTTGAATTGGAAAAAGATGACAAAGAGTTAGAATTTGAACTTCTTTTCTCGCCTGATGGTAAGGTGGTTAAGAAGGAACAAGAAAAAGATGACGATGATGACGATGATGATGATGAAGATGAAGATGAAGATGACGACAATGACGAGGATGATAACGATGAGGATGATGAATAAAAAAGCACATACCCCCAACAATTAAGCAACGTTTTCCGGCCTAAGCCGGAATATCCCGTTAGGCGGGACAAGTAGTGCTTTGTGTTGAAGAGCCTGTCCCGAGCCCCTTCGGGAAAACCGGCTTACATTTGTATTGGGGAATCAATTTTTGAGATATTTTCTACTAAATACCTTAAGGGAAGGGAATACAGGCCATTTTCAGCCAAAAGCTTTGGTTTGCAATAATTACAATGGGCGTTTTGTCAATATCTATCGCCATCTGCAGCCCATTTTGTGGGGTTTTGGCATAATCATATCAGTCCTGCATTGCAGGGGCAGAGGGAAAACAATAAAGCATGTGCATTTTCTCAGCAAGCATCCGGAGCCCTGAACAGGGGAAGATATTGGTTTGCTTAGCCGGAATCCGGCATTTTTTCCAAAGACAGGCGGGCTTATCCGTTTTAATAAACGCTTATATCCGGTTATAAGCGTTTAATAAAACGGCTACGAAAGCTATTTTGGATAAATTCAGGTGCTTTTTTTTAAGGTTTTTAGCTTACGTGCATTTTATAATGCACATGGGTCAAGCACAACAGGATCGTGGCATTTTTATGAAATATGTTCGTTTCACAAACTGCATGGTTTAGGCTCCATTTCGTTTCGGGCAGGGAAGAAGCCAACAGTGCAGCATATTCGTGTGTCAAAGCAAAATACTTTGCGTGGAAAAAATGAAAGATTTGCAGAAATCATCCTTGGAAATTAGACAATATTATCTACATTTGTTGAGAAACAAAGAAAATGTATATGAAACCGGCATGCACCCATACATATTTTGTTGAAATAAAGCCTGATAGGCAAACACCTGCTTCGGACAAAGGCGATGTAATGGTAATTGGGGGTTCTTATATGCAGAAGTTGGCTATAATGCTAAAAAGACTCTGCAAAAATTGAAACTTTGCGATTAAATTGCGATTTTTGCAAAAAGAAATTGATTAAAAATGAAGCTTGATAAGTATGAGTTAAAATCAGGAGAGCAACTTGAGGTTTTTGAGTTTGTTAGTATTGGACAGAAAGGGAAAATCCCTAAGATTGTGCAATATACACCGACCAACTACAAAGACTTATACAATCTTGGCTTCGGAGACAAAAATATTGAGACTGGAGAAATAGATGATTCTGTAATCTCAAATAATGGAGACAGTGAGAAAGTATTAGCTACGTTGTCGCGACTTTGTATGCATTCATTGATAAGCACAAAGAAGCAATGGTATATGCAACTGGAAGTACAAAATCCAGGATTCGATTATATCGAATGGGGATTACAAAATATCTCGATGAGATTAAAGAAGATTTCGAAATTTATGGAGAGCTTGAAAATGGATGGGAAGAATTTCGAAAAGATGTTGAATATGAAGCATTTCTTGTAAAACTTAAAGATAATTAGCAATGGGATTCAGAGACATTAATACAAAAAAGAAACCCGTTGTGTTGGTAGATAAGTCGTTAGACTTTTTCAACGATAAAATTCTTTTTCCGAAGAAATTAGAAAAAGCAAATGAAATGTTGAAAAAAGTTGGACTTCCAAAGCTTGATAAAAAAGCACTATAACCAGCACACAATATAGCAAATGGCGGGGATATTAGTAAATTCGGGCGAAATGTGCGGGTTTGCTTAGCCGGAATCCGGCATTTTTGCCAAAGACAGGCGGGCTTATCCGTTTTAATAAACGCTTATATCCGGATATAAGCGTTTAATAAAACGGCTACGTAAGCGATTTTGGATAAATTCAGGTGCTTTTTTTTGGTTTTTAGCTTACGTGCATTTTATAGTGCACATGGGTCAAGCACAACAGGATCGTGGCATTTGTATGAAATATGTTCGTTTCACAAGCAGCATGGTTTAGGCTCCATTTCGTTTCGGTTCGGGCAATGAAGAAGCCAAAAGTGCAGCTTATTCGGGTGTCAAAGCAAAATACTTTGCGTGGAAAAAATGAAAGATTTGCAGAAATCATCCTTGGAAATTAGACAATATTATCTACATTTGTTGAGAAACAAAGAAAATGTATATGAAACCGGCATGCACCCATACTAATTTTGTTGAAATAGTGGCAGATACGCAAACACCAGCTTCGCACAAAGGCGATGTATTGGTAATTGGGGGTTCTTATATGCAGGAGTTAGGGGCAAGTGTAAAAAAGACCACGACAACCTTAAACGACAACAATAAAATTTGATAAAACAGACGAATTAGCTTTATGAAACGACAGTGCAAATTTGAGGGAATTTATTTTGTTTTTTTCTCCCACCCGCAAAAGGAGATTGAAACCCCAACCCGCATTGCACACATTGGCAAGCCGCACGAGCCGAAGCGCAAACCAAAGCTTGCCAAAGAGTGCAATTTTGCCGACACACAAGCTGATAATCTGAAGCATTATCTGTATTTTTGAGGTTTTTAGAAAATTAAAATGATTGACAAAAAGAAATTATCGGAAAGAGATATTTGCACAAAATATATCACTCCTGCATTAGAAAACGCAGGTTGGGATAAGCATTTGCAAATACAGGAGGAAGTTTCTTTTACTGATGGAAAAATATATGTTCGGGGAAAATTTACTGCAAGAGGACAACGAAAACGGGCTGATTACATTCTGTATTACAAACCCAATATTCCGATAGCGATAATTGAAGCCAAAGACAACAACCATTCGGTAAGGGCTGGAATCCAACAAGGACTTGATTATGCAAGAATTTTAGATATTCCTTGTGTTTTCAGTAGTAATGGAGATGGATTCCTTTTTCACGACAGGACTGCTACCGATGGAAATATTGAAAAGGAAATTGGATTAAATGAATTTCCAACACCCGAAGAACTTTGGGAAAAATACAAGCAATACAAAGGAATTACTACTCCCGATGCTGAAAAAATTGCTTCACAGGATTATTTCTTTGATGGTTCAGGTCGCAGACCAAGATATTACCAGCAAATTGCCGTAAACAGAGCCGTTGAAGCTATTGCAAACGGACAAAACAGGATTTTGCTTGTAATGGCAACTGGAACTGGCAAAACTTACACTGCTTTTCAAATCATTCACCGACTTTGGAAAAGTGGAGCAAAGAAACGAATCTTGTTTTTGGCTGACCGTAACGCTTTGATTGACCAAACAAAACGAGGCGATTTCAAACACTTCAAAGACAAAATGACTGTGGTAAAACACAGGCAGATTGATAAGAGTTTTGAATTCTATTTGGCGTTGTATCAAGGCCTTTCTGGAAATGATGAGTCTGCAAATGTGTATCGCCAGTTTTCAAGGGAATTTTTCGACTTGATTGTAATTGATGAGTGCCATAGAGGAAGTGCAAAAGAAGATAGCAGTTGGCGAGAAATTCTAAACTATTTCAAAACAGCAACTCATATTGGTTTAACAGCAACTCCGAAAGAGACAAACGAAGCTTCTAATATAGAATATTTTGGAGATCCAATTTATTCTTATTCATTAAGACAAGGTATTGATGATGGTTTTCTTGCACCTTATCGTGTTATCAGAATTGCATTAAATGTTGATGCAGAAGGATGGCGACCCGAACAAGGGCAAACGGATGTAAACGGAAATGAAATTGAGGACAGAATATACAACAGACGTGATTTTGATAAAAACCTTGTAATTGAGGAGCGTACCGACTTAGTTGCCAAAAAACTAAGCGAGTTTCTGAAAGGCTACGACCGTTTTGCAAAATCCATTGTTTTCTGTGTTGACATTGACCATGCCGAACGGATGCGTACTGCATTGGCAAAACAAAATCCTGATTTAGTTGCTGAAAACTACAAATACATTATGCAGATTACAGGCGACAATGACGAGGGAAAACGGGAATTAGATAATTTTATAAATCCCGAGGAAAAATATCCTGTAATTGCCACAACATCGGAACTAATGACAACTGGCGTGGATGCTCAGACTTGTAAAGTTATTGTGCTGGATGCCAACATTAATTCAATGACCAAGTTCAAACAAATAATCGGTCGAGGAACAAGAATAAATGAAGAATACGGCAAACTGTATTTTACAATTCTGGACTTTAGAAACGCCACCGATTTATTTGCCGACCCCGATTTTGACGGCGATCCGATAAGGATAAAACATGTTTCGGAAGATACCGACTTAGTAGATATAATTGACGAAGAAGAAACAAACGAAGAACCAATAATTGACGAAGAAACTGGCGAAGAAATTATTCTTGAACCACCAGTTATTCCTGAACCTCCAATTATTGTTGACCCTCCAACGCCAAGAGAAAAGGTTGTTGTAAATGGCGTTGATGTTTCGGTATTGATTAGTCGTGAACTTCATTTCGACCAGCACGGAAAACCAATTACAACAAGTCTGAAAGACCATACAAGGGAAATTATTCAAGGTCAGTTCGCTTCGTTAGACGAGTTCTTAAACAAATGGAACACAACCGAACGAAAAGAAGCAATTATTGCAGAATTAATAGAGCAAGGTGTAATGGTGGAAGCTTTGTATGAAGCAGTTGATAAGCAGGTTGATTTATTCGACCTGATTTGTCATGTGGCTTACGACCAGCCACCAATGACCCGAAAAGAACGGGCAAACAATGTAAAAAAACGCAATTATTTCACAAAATATGGCGACCAAGCCCGAAATGTGTTAGAAGCTTTACTGGATAAATATGCCGATGAAGGAATTGAAAACATGGAGAGCATGGAAGTTTTACAGGTAAAACCATTAAGCGATTTTGGTTCTACACTTGAAATCGTAAACGGTATTTTTGGTAGCCGTGAGAAATATTTGCAAGCAATTAAAGATTTAGAAAACGAATTATATAAAGTAGCATAATGGCATCAAATTATTTAGCAAGATTATCAGCCACAGAAAGGCAGGAATTAATAGAAAAACTATGGGATATACAAAATGGTGTTTGTTTTATTACAGAAGAAAATATCGATTTAGTCCTGCATAAAGACGTTCTGGATATTGATCACGTTGTACCTTCTAAGCTTGGTGGAAAAGATGACCCTAGCAATTTTGCTCTAACTTTTGCTTCAGCAAATAGATCTAAGCAAGCATCAGATTTAAAATTAGCAAGAATCCTACATCGATTCAAAAAAATACAGGATAAGATTCAAGAAGAAGAAGATCGTAGCCCTAATTTAGATGATATTATCAAAACAAGGGGAGGGTCGAAATATTCTTTAAAGTTTAGAAGAGAGGATGGGAATATTCTTTATTCTCTTGGAAGCATTGGCAAAAGTGAAGTGATTAAGTCTCCTGTATTTTTAGATAAATTGAGTAATCTCGAGTATTTTTTCGCTGTCTTGCCTATTGAATATATATATCACGATGACAAAATAAACCCTAGATCAATTGGAAGTAATATTTCAAAACTCATAGATGAATTTTATTATGGAAATCCACAGCTTCATATTCAGTTAGGCTGGATTAACATAAGTGAGAATAATGAATCAAAAGTGAAAATATTTGATGGACAACATAAAGCTGCTGCACAAATATTATTGGGTGCAAATGAGTTACCAGTGCGTGTATTTGTTGATCCGGACGAAGATTTGATAATAAGGACAAATTTTAGAGCAGGAACTGTTCTACGTCAAGTGGCTTTCGACAAATCTGTTCAACGTCATTTAGGAAATACTTTGTATATAGACCGAGTAGAGAGATATCAAAAAGAGCTTAATCTGGATGCAACAAATTTGAATTTTTCGGAAAGAGAATTGACAAATTATTTCAAAGGAGAATCAAGAGAGTTAAAAAGATACATTCTTGATGCTGTAAGAGATGCTGTTACTAGAAATTCCGAAAACAAGCTTATGGAATTTATTGACTTAGGTGGAAGAGCAAAGGAAAAACCAATTTCTTATAGTTCAATTGAGAAAACCTTTTATTCGTTTTTTATTTATCAAGATTTGTTAGATACGCCAATATCATATAGACTTGAAGAAGGTACAAATCCGCGAAGTTTAGAAAAAAGTCAAATTGTATTATTAATGAACATTATTGCTGAAGAAATATTCATTGATAAGTTTGACCTAGATATTGGAACAGCTAGAATAGAAAATAAGATTCAGAATAATGAGGATATTGATTTAGATCATGTTCGGGCATTCAGGATGGGTAAAGAGGAAATTATGTACAATTGGCTTAAATATTTGAGTCAAATAGTACAATCTCATTTTATTTCTCAAGGTCAACCTGTTGATGAAAGAAAATTATTTCAATATCAGTTTTCAGATACATTGTGGGTGAACATTAGAAACTATGTAAGAAATTTATCACTTCTTCCACTATGGACAAATAATACTCTTTCTTCAACTGTTTTTGGTGGAAAACAAAATTATCAATATTGGCATACTATTTTTACAACAGGATCCTCACCTCAAGGAGTTAAAGTTCTTGCACAGCCAATTAACCTATTAGAACTTCAAAAACCAATAAAATGAGCAACATAGGTGGAGTAATAAAATCTATAAGGGATATTTTCAGGAAAGACCCTGGTTTGAGTGGCGATGCTCAGAGAATTGAGCAATTGGGCTGGATGATTTTTCTAAAACTGTTTGACGACAAAGACAAGGAAAAGGAAATTCTTGATTTAACCTTAAATCCGCAAGAAATAATTTATTGAGCTAAAAAATGTTTTTGGCACAGAAATTTCTCAAGTAGGGGCAATAAATTGATACTTTTTATTCCATTGGGCATACATTTTACTGCAACAGGGGCAATTGTTTATAGCCTTTTGAATTTGGCTTGCTTTTTTTTGATGGCGTAAAAATCCCAATCAATGCCAAAAACACATTACGTTCCGTAAGACACACATAATGAATTGATTACTAAATATTTACTCTGAATTTTCAGGCACACCCCTCCCTGTAGCTCTGGAAAAAAGCCGTTAAAGCCAGGGGTATTTAGACCAACAGTTGCTCATAAGGTCTGTCAGTATATAATTTCAAAAACCATTGCCGCCCAGAGTATATCCATTTTCCAGAAACAGATATAAACCTGAAAATAAACCCTTTAAGTCGGGTTGTCGGCTTAATGCCACCAAATACTCTTGACACCAGCCCGACAAAGTAGTTGTAAAAGTTCTTTATCATGGCCATGATGATCAAAAAGGCGGTGTTTTCGTTCATGAACGAACATGGAAGGCGCTTCCAGCCAAAATCATTGTTCATCACATCAAAGAGTTTTTCGCTGCTCCCCCGTTGGTTGTAAAATTGTATCACCTCTTTTTCGCCAGCCTTCCAGTCATTGGTTAAAATTGAGCGGTAAATGAAGTTGTCCCCGGTGAACAGGTCTATCTGGCTGTTTTTGCTTTTTTCCCGCATAATGACCAGGCGGTAATTTTTTTGTTCGAGAAATTGAGTGAAGGGCATTGATGCCACCTCATACGCTTTGTAATTGATTTCTACGGTTTTCCATCTTTCAATTTCAGATATTTGCCGCAAAAGTTCAGCGGACTTATTGGCCCTGATATAAAACAGTTCACTGTTGGCCGCAACAACTTCTATAATATCTTTGGAGTAACTCCCTGCATCCATCCGGGAGCGGTGGATCTGTATGTCATTTTCATTCAGTAGCTTATATGCACGGTCAAGAGTTGCCGCCTGTTCAAATTTTACGTTGGCATTGCCGTCCCGGTTTTCGATATAAACAATCTTGTCCCCAATGGAGGCGACTCCCGGAAAGTAACCCTTTGTATGCTTATAGGTATTTTTTGCATCGTACTTTTCGGTGGCAATCACTTGGTTGTCATAATCAAAATCATAGCAGGCGCCTTTATGCAACTGGTTGTTCAAAAGTAAAGACTTGATGTTTAAGCTGTTGAGCCTCTTGTTGATATTGAACTCATAGTCTTTGGCCTGCTTGGAGGTATAGGTTGTATTTTGGGTTGCCAGTTCTTTGATGCCGCGCAAAAGGGTATCAGCGCTGGGGACATTATTGCCGGGCAAGGATTTTAGGTGCTTGCCCAAATGAGTATGGATGTCCTCGGCGCAGCTACCGCCACTAAAAAATATATTCGACAGGTTCCTGATTATTTGGCTATAAGAATATCCGGTAGTCTTTACCCTCTGGCCAAGCTCATTATCAATGAGTTGTGACAGGCCGCATTTATTAAAGCTTTGGTTGACAAAAGAAATGCCTGCAAAAGGACTTACGTTTGATAAAGTTTTTTGTATTTTCATGCCTGAAAAATTTTTCATTCTATTTTGTTGAATTGATACCATTAAAATAGATGAAATTTTTCAGCCGTTAAACATTGTGTAAAATACTTTTACACAATGTTTTAACGGTTTCTGTTAATAACTGTTTGCGGATTTAAGGATTTAAAATACAAATCGCCAATTCCTTCGGAATTGCAATGGCGAAACTGGGCTGAAGATGACGAAGGTATCACAGGCGACGAGTTGATTAACTTCGTTAACAACAAACTGTTCCCAACTTTAAAGGAATTACAGGTTGGCCTTGACGATAAGTTAGGCGTAATTATCCGTAATATTTTCGATGGCACAAACAACTACATGAAAAGCGGAACAACCTTTCGCCAAGCCATAAACAAGCTGAATGAAATTGATTTTAACAGTAGCAAGGAACATCATATTTTCAATGCCATTTACGAAGACATTCTGCAAGGGCTTGCCACAAAAAAAGATACAGGTGAGTTCTACACGCCAAGGGCAGTTACTCAGTTTATTGTGGATATGGTAAACCCGCAATTGGGCGAAAAGATATGCGACCCAGCCTGTGGAACAGCAGGTTTCTTGGTTTGCACCATTGAAAACTTGAAAAAACAGGTTAAGAATGTTACCGACCGCAAAACATTACAGGAAAACATTGTAGGGACAGAATTGAAACCGCTTCCGTTTATGTTGAGCGTGGTAAACCTGATAACCCACGATATTGAAATTCCGCAAATTGAAAATACCGATGCTTTAAGTCGTGAGCTGACATCAATAAAACAAAAAGACAGGGTTGATATTATTGTGGCTAATCCTCCGTTTGGCGGTGTGGTTGGCGATGGCATGGAAACCAATTTTCCTTTAAACTATCGCACCAAAGAAAGTGCCGACCTGTTTTTAATCCTTTTTATCCAATTGCTAAAAGATGGCGGACGTGCAGGAATTGTATTGCCCGACGGCAGTTTAACAGGGGAAGGTGTAAAACAGCGGGTTCGCCAAAAATTATTGGAAGACTGCAATGTTCACACCATTGTAAGATTACCACAATCGGTTTTTGCTCCTTATGCAACGGTAAATACCAACCTTATTTTCTTTGAGAAAGGCAAGCAAACCAAAGAGATTTGGTATTACGAACATACTTTGCCCGAAGGACAAAAAGCATACAGCAAAACCAAACCAATTCGTTTGGAAGAGTTCAACGACATTAAAGAATGGTGGAACAACCGCAAAGAAAGCGAAACAGCTTGGAAAGTTTCTATTGATACAATAATTGAACGGAACTATGATTTGGATATTAAGAATCCAAATAAGGTAATAGAAGAAGTTACTTATGATAGAAAGGCAATCATTTCAAAAATTGAAAAGAACCAAGCAAAAATAACTAAAATCCTAAACGACCTAAAAATATTGGCACAATAATGAAATACAGTTTAGGAGATATTTGCACCATTACCAAAGGAGCTACAGGCATTATGAAAGCTGTGCCTGGGGAATACACAATGGTGGCATTAGGAGAAGCCAATAAAACTCATAATGAATTTCAGTTCGATACCAAAGCTGTTATTATTCCTTTGGTTTCATCAACTGGACACGGGCATGCAAGCATGAAACGGGTAAAATATCAGGAAGGTAAATTTGCCTTGGGTAATATTTTATGTGCAGTTATTCCGAATGACGAGAATTTTGTTTTAGCCAAATATTTGCAGATTTATTTGCATTGGAATCGTAAAGAATTGCTGGTATCACAAATGAAAGGAATGGCAAATGTAAGTTTGCCAATGAACCGCATTGCTGATGTTGAAGTAATTGTTCCAAGTATGGAAGAACAACGACACATTGTTGATTTAGAAGCTAAATTAGTTGAAAAGGAAAACGAAGCAGATGTTGTATTTGCCGACCAACTCACCCAAATAGAAAACCTAAACCAAGCCATTTTACAGGAAGCCGTGCAGGGCAAATTAGTTCCGCAAGACCCGAACGACGAACCAGCCAGTGAACTGCTAAAACGTATAAAAGCAGAAAAAGAAAGATTTGGGCTAAAGCCAACCCATGATAAGGCATTGAATAGCCCGGCCTTTAAAGGCCGGGCAACTAAAAAGGAAAAACCTTTACCACCCATCAAACCCGAAGAAATTCCGTTTGAAATTCCTGAAAGTTGGGTTTGGTGTCGGTTGGGGGAAATTTGTTCTCATATCTCAGATATCGACCATTCTATGCCGAAGGCTGTAAAAATTGGAGGAGTAAAGTTTTTATCTGCAAAAGATTTATTAGATGATGGAACAATTAATTTTTCAAAAGATATTAAATATATATCTGAAGACGATTTTTTGAGATTAGGTCGAAAAATTGTTCCTCAAAAAGATGACATAATTTATTCCCGAATTGGCGCAAAATTGGGCAAGGCAAGAATAGTGCACACAAATGAAAGGTTTCTAGTTTCGTACTCTTGTTGTACAATAAGGACTTTAAATCCCGAAAATATTTTTCTAAATTTTATTTTGGATAGTGGTTTTGTTTTAAAACAAGCAAGTGGCAATACTACATTAAATAGTATTCCAGATTTAGGTATCCAAAAAATAAAAGAATTTGTAATTCCACTTCCTCCCCATTCTGAACAAACCCGAATCGTAGTCGAAATAGAAAAACAATTAGCAAAAACAAAACAATTAAAAGCACACATCATATCCAACCAGCAAGCCACCAAGCAATTGCTAAAAGCATTGTTGCACAAGGCGTTTGTGGTGGAAGAAACTGTAAACGTATGAACCCAGAAAGTCAAAATCAATTATTCCGTTTAGCAGCAGTTCTTTATGCTGACAACAACTACGAAGTTGCACCCAAAACCATTCATCGTAAAGTAATCGAATCGGTTTTGTTGGAATGCGGTGCAGTAGAATATTCGGTACACCAAATAATTGATTTTATTCAGGAACGGTACAGCATTACATTCGACGAAGAATCGGTAAAAGAGATTGTTACAAATAAAAAGGAAGAAGGCTTTTTAACCAATCAACGAAACGGCGATTTGTTTGTTTGTCTTTCAGAAAAACGGAAGCAAACGTTACTAACCAAAATCAGTAACAAGACCATAGATTTTTTCATTTCTGAATTTCAAAAAGAATACGCCCAATTGGTTGCCAAAGTCGATTCAAAGGCTATTCTACATAAATTCCTGTATGATATTTTCAGTACCAATACGTCGAGTTTCCAAAAACTAATCGACAGTAAAAAAGACCTTTCGGGCATCATAAACCTTGAAAATTCAAATTACAATGAGAAAGAAAAGGAGATCATCAACAACTTCCTGCAATGGGACAATTTCGAGAAAAACAAAGCAGTTTTTGATATAGCAAGTTATGCCCTTGAATATTGCATGCTCACCAATAAAATCGGAAGTTCTTCAATCCATTTAGATAACCTAAAAAACAAAAGTTTTTATCTTGACACTAACATAATTTACCGAGCATTAGGCATAAACGGAGAAAACCGTCAAAAACGCTCCCAAACATTTTTGAAAAAATTCAGCGATTCGGGCGAAAAAATAATCATTTCAAAAGCAACCGAAGCAGAATTTAAAGATGGTATTAAAGGGCATGTTGACCGTATCAGAAAATTTGATACACCAAGAGTAAATTCAAAACTCTTTCAGGAAGTTGAAGTACAACGTGATATTTACAATTTCTATCACAAATGGCGTATTGGTAAATCAAATTACAATCTTGATTTATTCATTGCCGAAGTCTATTCCATTTACGACAATTTTAAGAAAGACTTTAAAATTGAGGTTGATACCCGCAAACCTTTTGATGTTAAGGATAAAAAGATAGATGAACTTTTAAAGGATTACACTTCAAGCATTTCAACCTTTAAGCAAAAAGAAGGCAACGAGATAATCGGTAGTGCAACTATTGATGCAGAAAATATCCTTTGGATAGAAATGAAAAGGGAAAATAAGGTGCAGAATATTTTTGATACAAAATATTTCCTCATTTCAACCGACCAAGGTTTACGCCGTTGGGATTATCAGCGTGAAGATAAAACACCGCTTGTTTTATTGCCGAGTCAATGGATGAGTATTTTGCTTCGCTATTTGAATCGTACCGAGGATGATTTCAAAAGCTTTGTAAACTTCTTGAATTTGAAAAATACCGAAGTTCTGATAAATAGTGAAAGGCTTCATGTGGTTTTGGCTGGCATTGCCGAAATGACCACAAGCATAGAACAACAACGAACTATTTTAAATAATCTGGTTGAGAATAAATTCAATGGCGTCATTTTACGGCACAGCACAAACGAACAGATTTTTGAGAATGCGAAAAACTATGCAAAATCAAAACTTGAAAGCGAAGTTGAAAATCTAAAAAAACAAAACGAGAATTTAGCCGACAAACACGAAAAACTTTCTGCTGACATTGCAGAACATAAAACCGCTGTTTCGGGCGAGCTTCAACAACTCAAAGACGAAAATCAAGGCATCGGTAAGAAATTGACTGACAAAGAACAGGAAAACGCACAACTAAAAGCCAAACTACTTGAAAAAGAAATTAAGGAAGAATTTACAAAATGGCAGAATCCAGCAAAATGGTTAATTGGCTTGGGTGTTTTGATAATTCTGTTTACTATTTTACAATTCTGCTGTAAAACTTGGACTTTGAATTATCCTTACAAACTGGTAATGTGGATTGATACAATAACAAATACAGTTCAGAAAAACACTTTGACAGCGTTAATGTATGCACCATTGGCAGGGCTTTGGTTAATTTCAACTTTTGCATGGAACAGATTATTTTCCAAAGAAAAGAAAGCTGAAAAACGAAAAGAAATTAGAAATGAATTACTTGAGAAATAGCCAACCCACAGTCGTAAGCACATTTGCAAGCCCGCACAAGCCAACGCTCAAACCAAAGGCTTACAAAAGAGCTTCCGCCTCTCCAGCCCAAGTAGCCCACAGGGCTTTAGGGTTTGCCTTCCCACAAAAAAAACAAAATAAATTTGTGCTTCGTGGACAAGTTATTGCAGACAAAAATTGATTTAAATTAAATGGTTAAATGACTGATAAACAAAAAGAAAGAATCAAAACTAGTTGCCAACAATCTGTATATGTCTAGCCGGTTTTGTGGGTAATCGCAGGTTAATTTCCCTCATTTACTTCATCTCGGTTTGACAGGAAAGTTGCCCGCAATCGGCTACGCCACATACAGGTGACCGTTAGTGATAATTATGAAGAGACAAAATCCTAAAAAATAATAACATGAAAACTTATAAATTAATTATTACGATTCTGACACTCAGTAGCTCTTTGACTTCTTTTGGACAAATAAATCCAATAAATGATTTGTATTATCAGCAAACATATTGGTATCTGAATTACAATTGTCCTGGATTTAATTGCTTTGAATTGTCATGGTCTGCGCCTGGCAGTTCAAATGACACATTATTAGGGTATAATGTTTATAGAAATAGGGACCTTTGGATTTTTACCGAAAATACTGATGTAAGGTGTTCAGGCTATTCACCATGTGACTATACAGATTTTTATGACCCATTGCCATTTTGGATTACAGTGAAAGCGGTTTATAATAATGATTCTCTGTTGAACTAAACCTCCCTCCGGTCGGCAGCTTCACCTAAGATCTGATTCTTACGTATAAGGTTTTATTTATTAACCTTATAAAATTTAATCTTATGAAAAAAAGAACGATCCAGGATGAAGCATGCCTCAAAGTGAAAGGCTTTCGCCAAATGGCTGAGCAGTTTATGCAGCGCCTTGTAATCAACGGCCGCTCGCGTTCCACACACGAAAACTACCTTCGCCAGATAGCAAAGATGGCGATTTTTTGTGAAAAAAACCCGCTTGAAATGGAAATAGATGAGATAGAAGCATATCTCTACCATGTGGTGGACCGCGACACCGACAGCCAAAGCTCTTTCAAGCACTTGGTCTATGGCCTGCGAAAACTCTACAAACTCTTCGAAAAAGACGAGCTGCACATTAGTTTGCCCAGCATCAAACGGCCACAAAAACTGCCCGTAATCCTTTCCTGTGGCGAAGTGAGGCGATTGCTCAAAGCGCCCAAAGAACTGCGCAACAAAATTTTATTGGCCTTAATCTATGATACGGGCATGCGCATTAGCGAAGCAAGCAGCCTTTTGATACAAGATGTTGACCTGGAACGGCGACAGCTGTTTGTGCGCAAAACCAAAAGCAAACGGGAACGCTGTGTGCCCATTTCAAAACATATGGCAAGGGGCATTAAAAACTACCTGAAAATAGACCGCCCGAAATATTTCATGTTCGAACGCAGCAACCAGCACCGTGGGCTGCCCTTGAGCCACACACGTATCCGGGGCATCATGAAGGATGCTCTCGGTGTTGCCGGTATCAACAAAAAAGTCTGCATCCACTCTTTGCGCCACACTTATGCAACCCACCAACTCGAAGCCGGGCAGAACATCTACGGGCTGATGAAGCTTTTGGGACATGCCGATATCAAAAACACTGAAATGTACCTCCATCTGGCCCAGCTGCCCCAACTGGCATTTTTTGGCCTGCTCGATAAGCTGTACCCAAACAAAAAGATATGAAGGCCGATCTGGCCTTGGTTGCAAAAAACTTTACGCACATACTGGAACAGAAAAACAGGCTGAATTACCATCAATTGCGCTGCCTGCGCGCTTTGCAGGCTTGCCGCACAGAAAAAATGGGCGGACGGATTGAGCAATGCAGCTGCTGTGGGAAGCGCAAGGTTTTTTATAACAGCTGCCGCAACCGGAATTGCCCTAAATGTGGCGGACTGGAACGCGAAAAATGGCTTCTGGCTCGCGAGGCCGACCTTTTGCCGGTCAATTACCTGCACATGGTCTTTACCATACCCGATAAACTGAACAAGCTGTTTTTGAAGCACCAAAAGGACTGTTACAACATCCTGTTCCGTACTGTAAAGCGCGTAATGGACTGTTTTGCAGATAATCCGGATTTCCTGGGGGCACGCATTGGATATACTGCCGTGCTGCATACCTGGGGGCAGAACCTGCAGTACCACCCCCACCTGCATTTGGTGGTGCCTGCCGGGGGGATTACAGCCAATGACAAATGGCTCCCTTCAAAAGGGGACGGAGAATTTTTGTTCCCGGTAGAAGAAATGAGCAAAGTGTTCCGGGCCAAAATGGTGGCGGCACTGCGTCAATGGGCAAAGGATGAAGAAATACCGACCAGTAACCGTATGTTCAACAGCCTTTTTGAAAAACCCTGGACAGTTTATGCAAAACCTCCCTTTGCAGGGCCGAAACAGGTGCTTGCTTATCTGGGCCGATACACACACCGAACGGCAATATCCGATGAGCGCATTTTGCAGGTGGACAACAAAACCGTGGCTTTCCGCTGGAGGGATTACCGTGATGGCGACAAACAAAAAACAAGCATGCTGCCCGGGGAAGTGTTCCTGCAAAGGTTTTGCCTGCACATCCTTCCGCATGGATTTACCCGTATCCGCCACTATGGCTTTATGTCTTCGGCTGCAAAAGGAAAGGCTTTGCCTGCTCTGTATGAATATTTTAACCAGCCAAGGCCGCAAAAAAAGAAAATGGGCTGGGAAGAAATTGCAGAAACACGCATGAACATTGTTGTGGGATTTTGCACCAACTGTGGGGCAAGGATGCGCATTGTGGAAATCATCCCCGAATCATTCCATGAGCGTATCCGGGCTCCGGATGCTTGCTGAGAAAATGCCCATGCTTTATTGTTTTCCCTCTGCTCCTGCAATGCAGGACTGATATGGTTATGCCAAAAACCCACAAAATGGGCTGTGTATGGTATCATATCTTGACAAAACGTTCATTTGAATTATTGCAAACCAAAGCTTTTCGGCTGAAAATGGCCTGCTTTCCCTTCCCTTAAGGTATTTGGCAGAAAATACCGCAAAAATTGATTCCCCAATATATAGGTACACCGGTTTCGTTCAACACAAAGCACATATTCCGGCTAGGGCCGGAAAACGATGCTTAATTGTTATCAATTGCAATTGATTCGGTGTTTGTAAACGATATAGCGATAAATATTAATGAAATTGAAAACGATAAGATTTCGTTATTTAAGAATCCAATATCAATTGGTGAAAATATTTCAATTTTGATTCCGAATTTCGAAGGAGAAGCATGCAGAATCCAAATACATTCATTAAACGGGCAATTAATAAAAGGGTATGAGATTAAACAGGTTATGAATGGTGTTGTCAATTTCTCCACAAAGGGAATGACTCAAGGTCTTTATTTAATTAGTATTCAGGTAAAAGGTAGAACAATTAGCCAGAAAATTATGATAAAATAACATATCGCCAACAATTATGCATCGTTTTTCGGCCATAGCCTAATATCCCGTTTCGCTGATGGAATGATTCGGGGATGATTTCCATGAGCCAAATCCTCTCGCCACAGTTCGTGCAAAATCCCACAACAATGTTCATGCATGTTTCTGCAATTTTTTTTTTCGTAAGTATCTAATTACCAAATAACTGTTTCGTTTTTGGTTTCAAACATTATCCTTGCCCACGAAATTCTTTGCTGAACCTTGATTTTAAACTTCCTGCATTTGACGGACTTGTTTCAGCAGCAATTTTTTGGGCATAAAAGGAATCATGGCCATCATCATTTTCTGGCTGCCTGTTAATCCGCTAACGACATCAAGTTTGCCTTGCAACATGCCATTATAGCCATCTAGTGCTACTTTGCGCGCAGAGGCCGTTTTTTGAAACATACTGGTTTTGTCCATGCCTGATATTGCTCCAAATTCCGTTTCGGTTGCGCCGGGCAACAGGGCTGTAACGCTGATGTTACGCCCGTGCAACTCCTCTGCAAGGCCATTGCTGAATGAGGTGACATAGGCTTTGGTAGCAAAATACACCGATTGAAGCGGTCCGGGCATAAGACTGGCCGTAGAGGATACATTTAAAATACGTCCTGAATTCCGCTCAATCATTTGAGGTAGAAATAAATGCGTCAATGCTGTAAGTGCCGTGATGTTCAGGTTGATCATATTAATCTGGCGGTCGAGGGGGATTTCTTCAAATTTGCCCAATGCGCCAAATCCGGCATTGTTGATCAGATATTCTACTTCAATACCTGCCGCCTTAACTTCTTCATAAACTTCCTGCACTGCTTCCGCTTTTGTTAGGTCTTTGGCCATGACCAAAACCTTTACAGGATATTTCTTTTCGATATTGTTCTTGAGCTCTATTAACCTGGGTTCGCTACGGGCAATAATGATCATATCATGGCCATTTTCGGCATGGATTAATGCCAGCTCTTTGCCGATTCCTGAGGATGCTCCTGTGATCAATGCTACATTCTTCATGATGTTATTATCTATTATGTGAGTACTTACTTACTATTGGTTTAAAAAAATTATACATTATACTTATTCTTCAGGAATGCAGTCATTCCTGCAAGATCGAAATGGTCTATTAAAAAATACCTTGTGGCCAGGCCATCGAGGGTTACAAGCAAATGAACAGCTTCCATTGCGGATTGTTCATAGCCCAGTTTTTCAAAAGCGCCGGTCAATGCCAATTGCAGGGCTTCCATTTTGTGTTCATGGTACATTTCCAGCTCCCACTTAATTTTATACTGTAACTTCCAGTATTCCAGTTCTTCTTTAGGCAGATTGCTGTTTGAAAAAGTGTCCAGTGTTTTGCTGATAACTTTTTTGGGGTCGGTTTCAAAAACGATATTGGCAAAAAGGAGTTTTGCGCGTTCTTCGCCTTCTTTAAAAATAGCGTCCAGCAAACCTTCTTTGTTTTTAAAATGCCTGAATATCAATCCTTCACTAACACCGGCATGTTTGGCAACTTTACTGGTTGATGTTGTTTTAAATCCTTCGCGTGCAAAAAGCGCCAAAGCCGATTCAAGTATTTTAATTTGTTTTTCAGTCATAATAAAGTGAGTAATCACTTGCAAAAGTAGTGCTATTTTTTGAATAAGCAAGTTTGGTAGCAATTTTTTGTTCCATAGAAATGCAGATGCAGTATGAGCAGGTTAAAATAATTGTAGCTTTGATATTGAATTATCTTGATACAAAACAAAGGATAAAATGCTCACATTCAATAAAAAATACTTCATTCTCACTGTCCTTCTTTTCATTGTAGAAGTGCTCATCGCTCTTTTTGTACGCGATCGGTTTGTGCGGCCTTATGTGGGTGATGTGCTGGTCGTGATGCTGATTTACTGCTTCCTTAGATCCTTTTTTAGGATCGGTATTGTTCCGGCAGCTGTACTTGTGCTACTTTTTGCTTTTACCGTAGAAGCCCTGCAGTATTTTCGTTTCATTGAGCTGATCGGCTGGGAACATAACCGCATTGCACGCACGGTTCTGGGCACACATTTCACCTGGAATGATATTGTGGCTTATGTTGTGGGAGTTGCAATAGTTTTGGTAGCGGAAAACTTTGGCAAGAAACCTTAGCTGCAAAAGCACGAGATATTTGTGATTTGATGAAACGGAGCATGACTGAATAATTATCAAGACACACATGACAATGATTATACAATTATGCGGAGTTCTCCCGCAACTGCGGGAACCGCTGAAATAAAAATTATAAACGGATGAAAATCCTTATTTTCACAGCATGAAAAAAGCTATATCCATTATTCTGATTGCATTAGTAATTATCAGCTGTACTCAAAATCAAGAAAAATCAACAAGCATGGCAAACGAAAAAAAACAAACAAAGAAATCAGCAGTAGATACCGAACCAAAAGTGACGGGAATAGGAGGGATCTTCTTTTTTTCTGATAATCCGGAAGATACAAAAGAGTGGTATGCCAAAAACCTGGGGCTGGAAGTAAACCAATGGGGCAGCAGTTTTGAATTTCGGAATGCACACCGTCCTGATGAAATCAATTATCTGCAATGGAGCCCTTTCAAAAAAGGCAGCGAATATTTTGAGCCTTCCAAAAAGGAATTTATGATCAATTATCGGGTGCAAAATATTGAAGCCCTGGTCGAAAAGCTGAAAAACAATGGCGTTATCGTGCTCGACAGCATCGAGAGCTACGATTACGGTAAATTTGTGCATATCATGGATGCCGAAGGCAACAAAATAGAGCTGTGGGAGCCGGTTGACAGTGTTTTTACGGCGATGGGAGGGCCAACGACCAAATAATATTTACGCAGGGGCCGGAGCCTAAAATGAGTTTAAATGATAAATATTTTTCGGGGGACCATCGCTATACCAAGGCCTTGCAAAAAGCCTGTATCTTCCTTAATGAATCCTGACATATGCCTTTTTGGATATATTGGGCATTCGCTTATGCAGGTGGTATTTTTATATGAAAAGTATATTTTATCAGGATTTGTTTGCAATATTTACAGCAACAGCAACACCTCCGCAACAGCCGTGCAATGGTGTTGCAATGGTGTTGCAACATTGTTGTTGAGGCCTTGCGGGTGTGCCTAAAGAGCCTTTGATTTATCGGCTTATCAATTGGATAGGCTTGTCAGTACAAAATTAGCGGTGCATGGCAGGGGAGTTTCGCATGGGAGTCCGGCGGGTTCCGGTATGGTATTTCCTGTTATAGTGTTTATATTGGGCTTATTTAAAAGTAATTAAAGTGTTGTTAATGGCATCTCTCAAACCGGGCCTTACTTTTTGCTCTTCAGCAAAGCCGTTCCAGTTTTTCACTATCTCATTGATCTGATTAATGATGTTTTTAGCTTTTTTAATGTTCACCAACTTTGCTACATCCAGCAGATCAGCCTTTTGTAAATTCTTCCGTTTTCCGTTTATGCTGATATTATGTTCATCAACCCAATCGCTATCCGGATTATAGACATGACATATATCGTAAGCCGGAGCTAATTCCCATCGTTCTCCTTGCTTTAAACGAAACGCAAAGTTCTTTGTATGGTCATCACAATTTCGGGCTATTACATTAAAAACCATTCGCCGAAACATTTGCTCAGCCTGGGGGTAGTCCAGACGTAAAATCCGCATCGTTTGAAAAAGCTGTTCATAGCTGAAGTAACCTTTGGATTTAAAATCAAAATGTTCAATTCCGCACCAGCTTTGTATATGGTGTTTTGTCGAACCGCCTTCACGGTCAAAACGTTTGGTCATAAAGTGTGCGCGATCATTTTCTTCTTTTAATTCGCAGGGCATCATATCTATTTCACAGGCTTTGGCCATTTCGTAGTAAGCCATTTCAACCCTGCCATAACCTTTTGATTCACCAAACTGCGCTTTATCTACTCCGTCAAGTTTGATCAGGTAGTGCTCAAATCCTTGAGGCGCTTTTGTTTGGCCTGACCTTACTTCTCCTGTTTTTTTGTTATACGCAATAATTGCTTTGGGACGAGCTCCACCAGCAGATGTTCCGATTCTGAGAATGTCTGTCATCGCATTCATCTCATCCTTCTTGATATTGGTTTTAAACTCTTCCCGTTTATTCAGCATCTTTTTTGCCAGTTCAACCAAACTGTCAAGCTCGACTCTATAGGTATTTTTTCCTGATTTTAAGGTGGCCGGCTCAAACTCCAATGCCCCCATCCCGCGCGTACCTATGAAAAGAAGTTTCTCAACAGGCGTCATGCTTCCAACCGCACGCCCTTGTTCTGCAAGCCATTTGTTTATCAGGGCATTACCATAATCATCAGGAAGTGAATCAGCCAATAAGCCGGGCAAACCATTGAAGGTTTTTGTGCCTGTAAGTTCAGGAAAAGAAAAAACCTGCCTTCCTTTTGCCAAAGGCATTTTAATTGGAGATAAATCCCATTGGTTTTGAAGGAACTTAGAGTCGTATTCAAATAGTCCCATATTCTGTCCGGAATTCCATGTGATTGCGCCAACCGTTTGTCCCCAAAGTTTTACCTCTGCTACATCATATATTTCCATCCTAAATCTTCTTCATGATTAATTTCCTTGTTCGCATTACGGGCTCTTAACCTTTTATTTTTTTTGAGCTTTAAATATTCCATTGGGCTTATTTCGTCTTTTACCCTGAACACATTCATAATATTGAGTTGATCGAGCACCCTTAATACCTGAATCAGAGTTGACAGAGTGGTTTTTTCACCTTTCTCCAATAAACTCAATGTTGAGCGACTGATGTGCGCACTCTTGGCCAATTGAGTTTGTGTGATATTTTGTTCTAAGCGGTGGTAACGAACAAAATTCCCTACAGATTGCAACAATGCCCCATCCGTCATTGAAGCCCAATTTATGTCTGACATATCATTCATAAACTTAATTTTTCAGGGTTAATGATTGAAATTCACTACAAATATAGCATAATAATCTACAACTATATTCAATAATTTGATAATTTGAATGACTTATCATTCATTAAGGTTTAAATTAGTTTTGATGACTGATAATTCATACAATATAGCACGTATGAGTTACTGTTTAAAAGTAAATTTGACTATTGCTCAGATGTTTCTTGAGCCTTTCTTCAGTATTGTTTGTATGCCCCAAATAGAATTTATCCAAAGCGTCTGACTTGAGAATGTAGAAGTAATATTTCATGTCTTTCGATTGGTTGTGTTTGATTTCATCAGCTTTATGGAGGTTTTCACAGGGCAAACGCATCTTGATCAAGCTATATTTGTCAGGCTGGATATTTGTTGCGTTTGAAAAAAACTTACGTCTTGTGTCAGATTGATATATTACAGTTTTTCTGTTTGAAAGCACAAAGCAGCAAATTACCTCATTTGCGAAAACCAGAGAGGTTATAAGCTTAACAAGAACCCTCATCAGTCTGAAAATGCCGCAAAAAGATAAATCGGCTTAGACCGCAGAGCGGTCAAATATGTATAAAGAGTTACCACAGAACGCCACATACGACCCCGTGCGGGGTCGAACCTTTAATTAACATTTTTCCTTTTATAGATATGCAATCCCTTTGGGATTGAAGCCGAAATGGATTTAGACCGATAACAGCTTTATTACCAATGAATTTGAAATGCATAGGAATAGGATTGTCAAAGAATGGTATAATATTTATGATGCGTTCGCCCTGGAGGTTTTCATAGATTAGCCTTGCTGCAAATAAAAAAGGAGCTGCGTAAAACAACTCCTTTTCTATGTCGGGGTAGCAGGATTCGAACCTGCGACCTTCCCGTCTCTATGAGCCGGGACGCGATGAAGCGTCCATGCTGCAAATAAAAAAGGAGCTGCGTAAAACAACTCCTTTTCTTTGTCGGGGTAGCAGGATTCGAACCTGCGACCTTCCCGTCTCTATGAGCCGGGACGCGATGAAGCGTCCATGCTGCAAATAAAAAAGGAGCTGCGTAAAACAACTCCTTTTCTTTGTCGGGGTAGCAGGATTCGAACCTGCGACCTTCCCGTCTCTATGAGCCGGGACGCGATGAAGCGTCCATGCTGCAAATAAAAAAGGAGCTGCGTAAAACAACTCCTTTTCTTTGTCGGGGTAGCAGGATTCGAACCTGCGACCTTCCCGTCTCTATGAGCCGGGACGCGATGAAGTGCTTTTGCTGCAAATAAAAAAAGGAGCTGCGTAAAACAACTCCTTTTCTATGTCGGGCTAGCAGGATTCGAACCTGCGACCTTCCCGTCTCTATGAGCCGGGACGCGATGAAGTGCTTTTGCTGCAAATAAAAAAAGGAGCTGCGTAAAACAACTCCTTTTCTATGTCGGGGTAGCAGGATTCGAACCTGCGACCTTCCCGTCTCTATGAGCCGGGACGCGATGAAGTGCTTTTGCTGCAAATAAAAAAAGGAGCTGCGTAAAACAACTCCTCTTCTTTGTCGGGGTAGCAGGATTCGAACCTGCGACCTTCCCGTCTCTATGAGCCGGGACGCGATGAAGTGCTTTTGCTGCAAATAAAAAAAGAGCTGCAAAAACAACTCCTTTTCTATGTCGGGCTAGCAGGATTCGAACCTGCGACCTTCCCGTCTCTATGAGCCGGGACGCGATGAAGTGCTTTTGCTGCAAATAAAAAAAGGAGCTGCGTAAAACAACTCCTTTTCTATGTCGGGGTAGCAGGATTCGAACCTGCGACCTCCTGCTCCCAAAGCAGGCGCGATGACCGGACTACGCTATACCCCGTATGTTTTCAGATCGTTTATCGCTCAAAAGCGGCTGCAAAGGAAAGAAATTTTTCGGAATAACAAAAACTTTTTTGTGGAAAACAGCAATTCCGCAAGAAGTTATTTTCATAGAAAGATCATTTGGCATTAAAACTACTGGGCATAGTTTTACCTGCCAGCATTTAGCCAGTTGCCTTCATCGTTATGACTTAAAAAATTACCTCCTTTTTTTGTTAATAGGTTTTGCCCTGAATGTTTGAGCAGGGGTTCTCTGTTTTTTTTAGTTTCAGTATCTCATCTGGCAGTTAAAGTTTGGCGTGGGAAAATCAGTAAGATTACCTGCAATCAATAAAACTATAATGCATTCCTCGAAGGATTTCAAAGAATCATGGCTTGATATCATTTTCTGGACGCGCTGGGATTTATGTGCCAATTGATTTATCATGTGGGCTATTTGCAAGCATTGATAATAATTCTGGGTTGCGCAAAACGATGTTCTAGAGTATTTGTGCGATAGATTATAGCCAGAATTTTTTTGTGCATTAAAGCCTTCGTTTTCAATTTTCCATCTTAAACGCCCGTAATCACTTATGGTTTTAGCATTTTTGTTTGTAACCTCTAAATCAGTAATATGGACAAAACGCTCTTTAACAGGCAGCTCGTTATTTTGTATGGTCGTTGTGACAATTTGTGTTTCCAAAAAGTTGATATTGTGTGTTTTATAAGCAATACTGTTAAGAAAACAATATTCGGTTGAGATTTTGTGCTGCCCATGGATGTCATAGGTTTTTTCTGTAGTAAGGGCACCTGCTTTTTTGAGTAGGTTTACTTCCTCCCATATGCTGGGAAGGTTGCCATCTTTGAGGGTGATGATAAACCGCCATTGGTTGGAAGCGCAAGTTTTAAAGACATTATCGTTGGGGTACAGTCCATCGGCCGCAATGGCGATCGGTAGGCGTGGATACATCTGCCTGATCTTTTCGCTGAGCCGTTTAAAGGCCTTTAGTTCACAATCCTGTTTTTCATAATCTTGGTTTATGGGGTTTTTGACCCATTCAGTAGCCATTGAAAAACTAAATCCGTTTCCACACATAATCTTTGCTTCCAGTACATAGGCTGTCCATGTCCGCTTTCCGCTCTTGTATGTTTTATAAGGACATTCGGGATAAGGTTCGTAATCAAAACTATGAGTTCCTGTGGCATCAATCCCTATAAGGTGATAGAGTCCAAAGAGTTTGTATTTATTCAATACTTTCGCTCTTAAGAGCAGCTGTACCATCTTTCGCTTTATCTCTTCCAATTCTTTTGGATCCAGTTGTTTAAGCAGTCTGTTGGAAGTGTCCAGATCGGGCAGCCTACAACCGAAAAGCCTTTCAAAATTAAAACAATAGCTTCCTTTTCTAGCGGTGTTGTCTGCATGGTTTCTGGAACCACGCTTAAAAAGGAACATCGCCACTACTGCCATCAATAATTCCTCAACTTTGTAAATTGGTTGTTTGCGCTGATCGCTTACTTGGGCGAGAAGATTCAAAAAATCCGGGAAATGCCGCTTGATGGTTATACTCACCTGCATTGTGAAGGTGAAAATTTGGTGCAATTCGATTTTGGCTTTGCACCTAGCCCTTTTTCTCAATTTTTCCGTCTTCTATATAATATACGAAGTATAGAAAATAATTGCAAAAATATAACAAAAAAACGATAAAATTTTTGGTCATTTCGCTGAATTGCAGTATCTTAGCGGTAAACAAAAACGCCGGTATACGTGGCTTAGCCCCGGCGTTTTTTAATTAAAAAAACATGAAACCCACATCCCCTAGGAATGGCGGTCATTCGCCTGTTTGTGGTTAACTGATTTATAATCAACAACTTACACCTTAGTAAATGTTATTGAAGGTGTCAGGCCAATTGCATGCAAAAATAGTGCGAAAAATATTTCTGACCTAAATTATTATCCCCTTTATTTTCACGGTTTTGCGAGTTAGGCTTTTTTAACGCGGAATTGCTGGTGGAAAAAATGATCTTTCATAAAAACAGCCTGACAGTCAATCAGAAAATGTTTGAAATTTCTTTTTCAGGGATTCAAAAAAAGCCCGAAACCTAAGTCCCGGGCTCTATTCGATAGGGGAAATGCTTTTAATTTGCTTTCAAAACCTTATAGAAATGATTGCCGTCGGGCTTACGCAATTCCAAAATATAAAGTCCGTTGGACAGAGTTTCGGTATTGATCATGCTGTTTCCTGCGGGCATTTTTCCTTTCATCAGGCATTTTCCGCTCAAGTCGTGAATAAAATATTCCGTTTCGATAGTGCTTTCAATGTTCAGATAATGATTGAATGGATTGGGATATACGTTTAAGCTTTCCAAACCGGCTTCATTCAGGGCTGTGGTAATCCTGCGGAAAGGCGGAAATACGATATAATCGATCATGCCCACATCAAAACCTGCTGAAGCATTATAGTCCTTTTCAAAGTTCCATGACAGCTCGTGCAGGCCGGAGCTCACCGGAAAGCTTACCCATTCCCATTCTGTTTTTCCGGACCATTCGCCGAGTACTTTTTTATCTATATAAAAACGGAGTACGTCTTTGGGTTCGGAAGATGTTTTGGCATAAAAGCTGATTGTGGTATCTTTCGTAACATCAATTTCGATGCTTAGCTTGCTGAAGTCATTATCGCCAATCGGGCCGGATTGCGCATAAAAATCGCCTTCAACGGGTGTTTTATAGCGGATTCTCCAGTCTTTGCCTTCCATTTTCCAGTCAAATTTATCAAAGGATTGAGATTCAAAGTCTTCAACTTGCAAGCCTACATAAATGAGCAGATAGTAGGTATGTGTATAAGCACCTGCATTAATTTGAAAATGAACTGTTCCGCATTCACCAATTTGCATTTGCTCACTGATGGTTAATGGGAAATATGCCGTTTGGGTGCTTAGAGCATTGAGTTCGCTGATTTGTGCTGTATTTTCATCCAGCGTGATATATGGGCTTTGGCTTTCTGCCTGGACTTCGATATCGCGCAAAGCGGCATGTCCTTCATTATGAATGGGCAGCTCCAGTATCAGGCTTTCGCCCGGATCGGGCTGACTGTTTGCATAGGCCGATGCTGCATCATCCCAGCGCACGGGCAGCTCGAACGGAAGGGGTGCGTTTACATTGCATACCACCGGACAATCCCATTGCTGGGTTTCGCTGCTGAACTGCATCATAAATTTCATTTCATACTGATCGGGAAGGCTGTCGGAAATTTGGACCGCACTGCCAAAAGTGGTAAAATATATTTCTTCGCGTGGCCCCAAATTTTCAAATGTCCACTGACCGGTAGTGCCTATATTTTGTGCATATATACAGCTGTCGATCAGTTTCATGCTGATGTTTGTGGCGGTTTGGCTGCCGTAGTTATAAAGGTGTACGGCGATATCCACCCGTTCGCCATTATCAATACTGTCGTTGGCATAAGGGTTGGAAGCGGATTCGAGGAACATAGCTTCGGTACTGACCAGGAATGGCCCGTTATAAATCACTTTAACGGTATCGCGCAGGATAAGATGGTTATGGCCGCTGATAAATACTTCAATGTCCATGGGTGTTTCCAGTGCTTTGAAGAAACTGAATTCTTCCACACCATCGCTCGTGCTTCTTCCACGGCCAATAAGCTCGCCATTTTGCATGAGGGCAATGCGTGCATTTTCGAATCCGGCGCCGATTTCAATGGCTAAATCTTCGTAACCAATACTTTCAGGTATCACAGCATTTGTAATTTCCTGCGGAGTATTTGTCCATACATCCATCGAGGGATCTCCAAAAAGGATAATCTCCAGGCCGCCCCAGCGCATATAGTCATTTTCCTGCATCCAGCTTGCGAGTTCATGCTTGCTGTCATCGTTCATACGCCCGATTTCATAAATATCTTCGCCAAAAAGGGCGTCGAAAAATTCGCGGTCGAAAAACTGGCTGATGCCGTCTGTATTGGAAGGGCTGTACCAACCGTAGCGTGAGTTGGACAGGCTGGCGACCATTCCGCCGGGCATATTGGTGATATTTTCGGCGAAACAATCCACGGTATAAGCAGTAGGAGAGGTGAGGCGGTTATCGAATGATCCGTTGTAGCAACCCTGCGAAAAACCGATCACATAAGAGCGGTTGATACCGTCATTGTGAATGCTCATGGTGCTGACATCGGAATTGTTCATTTTCATATTGTAGGTGGTATTGGAGTGGCCGAGATGGTTGAGTATGTGCAGCCCTTCCGTGTTGAAATGCTGGAAAACACTGCCTTTGTTCCAAACTTGTTCGCGGTCGTAGAGACGGCTGATGGTAAACTGCTCCGGGAAACCGGCAGTGCTGATTCCGTGGGCATTACTACCGGCAGCAACATCGTCTTTGGAATCGCCGCCCCAGGTAGGATCGTCATCAAGGTTTTCGCCCAGCATGAGTGCTTTGGTGATGTCTTCAATGACGGGCTCGGTGCTGTAGCGGATGATTTTATTGAGGAAGATGCGTGTATCTTCGATATTATCTGTGCAAATCCTGCCTACGCTTACTTCCATAAAATAATCAACTTCGTTGGCTTCGCCCCAGCGGTTGTTGCCGTTTTCGTTCCAATTACCGTCGAGGCCGCCATAGTACATATCGCTGGGCAGGTCGGTTTCGTTCATGATGCCAAGGTAAATGCCACGGTGGGGAATGATGTTGTTTTGAGGATTTTTAGGGTCACTGTCGCCGCCCAAAATCACATAGCTGATGCCCTGGTTTTGATAATAATCGATGATGCAGTTGCGGATTTGTTCCTGCTTGTCGATGCCTGTATATTGGTTTTCAATTTCTTCGGTAGTGATGATGCCGCCGGCCAGACCGAGCATTTGCTTGGTTTCCAGAAATTCATCAAAAGCGGGTGCCATTTTTTCGTTGGTTATTACCAGCAGATCGAGTGTGGCTTCGGTGCGCATTTTGGGGTAGGATACCAGATTTTTGTCATTGTCGCAATAGCGGCTGAGTAATTTCAGGCTTTCATTATCGTTGCGCAGAAAGGCAGTGCGTTCATCAGCATTGCGTGATTTTTCGCTATGCACAATCAATCCGATTTTACGGATGACACGGATTTTTTCTTCAACAGGCTGCATGCTGCAGGGCATAATGCTGAACTGCGCCAATCCGTAGCCACGGAAAGCAGATTCATTTTGGTGCAGCAAAGGACTTTGCGGATACCAACTGTTTTTTTGATAGATATCGGCACGAGCCTGAGGTTTGTAGCCTTTTGGTGCGCCAATGCTGATCGGAAACTGAGCCGATGCCGGTGCCGCCAGTCCATTGATTTCCTCATCATAATATTCTGTACTGATGATTTCAATATTTTTCAGGCTTTCGCCATAAGGCAATAGCGCAGTGAAATCGCGTGCAGGAAGCTGTGGCATGCCTTCCAGACCGTTCATGATACATCCGTCCATTTCTACACGAAGCATACCATCCTCGTTTTGAGTAATTTGAGGAAAGCTGAATTCAAGATAAATGGTGTCGTTGGCTGCCATAGACAGCATTGAGGAAAAAGCAAATAAAATAATTGCAATGAAAGTGGTAATTCTCCTGGTGTTCATATGGTTACATTTGGTCAATAAAACCTGGCGAAGATACAATTTGCCAGTGCATTATAAATGCGGCTAAATGGGTTTCGTTGCTTGGGTAATCTCAATCAATTTTTTCATTTAAAAGCTAAAGTGTTGATATAAAATATTTTAATGGCTTATTTGGAGGGATGATAAATAATTGGGTGTGGTTTTTGTTTGGTGTTCGTTGTTTGGTGTTCGTTGTTTTGTGTTTTTTGTTTGGTGTTTGGTGTTTGGTGTTTTTTGTTTGGTGTTTGGTGTTTGGTGTTTGGTGTTTGGTGTTTGGTGTTTGGTGTTTGGTGTTTGGTGTTTGGTGTTTGGTGTTTGGTGTTTGGTGTTTGGTGTTTTGTGTTTGGTGTTTGGTGTTCTTTGTTTGGTGTTTTGTGTTTGGTGTTTGGTGTTTGGTGTTTTTTGTTTGGTGTTTGGTGTTTGGTGTTTTTTGTTTGGTGTTTGGTGTTTGGTGTTCGTTGTTTGGTGTTTGGTGTTTTGTGTTTGGTGTTTATTTAAATTTTGTGCCTCGATATCCTGATCTTTTAAGGTAGGCGATTAATCCTCCGATTTTATTGATGATTTCCTGAATGTCATTACAGAGATTTTCAAATTCTGCGTACGTAATATATTGTCTGTCATGAATGCGGTAGAGTTGTGATTTAGTTTCTCCGGCACTTCCTTTTGCATAGCCGAGAAATACGATGAATTCTTTGGTTCCGGCTCGATCGAAGCCTTCGGCGATATTATCCATTATACTGCCGGCTGCTCGATTAATTTGGTCTTTGAGCGCAGAATCTGATTTCAGACCTTCATATTGCATGATTTTATAGATGCTACAATTGTATTTACGAGCAAGTTGCCAGGTTTCAATGTCTTCGAAAGATTTCCAGGTTGACATGGTTTTTTGTTTTTTTTGTTTGGTGTTTGGTGTTCGTTGTTTTTTGTTTCGTGTTCGTTGTTTTTTGTTTCGTGTTCGTTGTTTTTTGTTTCGTGTTCGTTGTTTTTTGTTTCGTGTTCGTTGTTTTTTGTTTCGTGTTCGTTGTTTTTTGTTTCGTGTTCGTTGTTTTTTGTTTGGTGTTCGTTGTTTTTTGTTTGGTGTTTTTTGTTTGGTGTTTTTTGTTTGGTGTTCTTTGTTCTGTGTTTTTTGTTCTGTGTTCTTTGTTCTGTGTTCTTTGTTTATTTATTTAGGACTTCAATATGTGCCAAGGCTGCGGCAACGGCTGCGTTTGGCGTATAACCACCTCCGGGAATGGAGACAAGCGGGCAGCGGTGTTTTTTGCTTTGTTCAACAGCAATCCTGCTTAAAGTGCGGAAATCATCGGTAGTAAAATTGGCCACGCCGGCTCCGCAATCTTCAATATGCGCATCATGTCCGTCGAAAATGAAAATGATATCGGGTGCAAAAGGAATTTGTTCCAGTTCAATTTGCAATTGTTTGATGCAATTATAATCGCGATAAATTTTACCAGTCATTTCCAATTCTTCATAGTAGAAACTTTCGCTCATATCTTCCGCAAGAACCGGAATATTGATATGCCCCACAGATTTGCCATATTCCGTTGTGCCCAGGTGCAGCACTTCCTGTTTGGCCATATACATGTCCACCGCGCTGTGAATGCTGATTTGGCATACGTTTTCGTCGTTTTCGAATATGGTTTGCGTTCCATCGCCATGATGATGGTCCCAATCGAGAATCAGTACTTTTTGAAATCCAACACTTTGGGCATAGCGCACCGAAACCGCCAAAGTATTGAGCAGGCTGTAGCCATGTCCGTGATCGGGATAGGCGTGGTGGCTGGCCATACTAAAGGCATAAGCGCGGTCGAGCACTCCTTTTTTCATTAAATTGATGATGGAATATAGCCCGCCCAAACCGTATTCGTAGCCCGGAATAGCATAATAGAGATTATAGCATTCACCGCTGATGGGCATATTTGCTTCCCTGCAACCTTGCGAAGCCCGCAGAATACTGTTTAGGTAGGCATCGTTATGCACTTTACGATATTCTTCAATAGAAACGGAATGGAGTTGGATTGCCTGTTTGGGATTTAAAGATTTGTGTATTTCGTGCCGTAGCTTATTGTAATAGGGTAGGGAGTAGCCCACAAATTCCAACTGATCCATCGGAATTATGGTTTTTATGGTTTCGGGATGGAAGTAATGGGCAAAGGTCATGATAATTGTTGTTTGATTACTGTTTTAAAGTTTTCTTTCAAATTCCTGAAATAGACACTCAATTTTTTGAGTACAATTTCTTAGTCTCTTTCTCAAAAGTACAAAATTATGTATTAGGACAGGAAGCAGGTTTTGGATAAGATGATTTCACTCATCGGATGACTCCGGGTCATCCGATGAGTGACTGAAAGTAAAATAATAGAAGCAGGCAAATTCTGTTCACAACAGATCCATTAAGCGCTGCAAAACTCTTCAAATTTCAAAATTTTCCCGGCGCGAATGCCTTTGGGTGTTAGTTCTAAAGCGCAGCATTCGGTGTAAAAATCATGCTGGAACATAAGTGTATAGTTGTGCTCAACTGCTTCCTTGAGAAAATTTTCTTTTTCTTTCATGCTCAACAGGGGACGGGTATCGTAGCTGGGAATATAGGGCAGGGGGATATGTGCTTGGCTGGCAATGAAATCGGCTGTAAATACCAGTTTTTTGCCGTGATAGTCGATAATGGGAATAATCTGGCCGTCGGTATGGCCGTGCATCATGCGCAATTCGATGCCCGGGCAAAAAGTCCCTTCTTCCTTGATAAACTGTAGTTTTCCTGAATCTTTCAAAGGCAAAATATTTTCGGGAAGATAGGAAGCTGCTTCGCGTACATTTGGTTCTGTAGCCCATTTCCATTGACGTTCAGAAACCCAGTGTGTTGCATTATTAAAGGTGAGTTCAAAGCCTTTATCGGTTTTGCGCACGGCGCCTCCGCAATGGTCGTAATGCAGGTGGGTGAAAACAACATCTGTGACTTCATCAAATTGGAAACCGGCATTTTTAAATCCTTTTTCCAATGATTCATCTCCAAAAATATAACGGAATTTAAAAAATTTATCGTCTTGCTTATTGCCCATTCCGGTATCAAAAAGGATGAGGCGGTCATCGGTTTTTACCAGGAGGTTTCGGTTTGCCGTATTGATATTGTTGTTTTCGTCGGCCTGCACAAAGCGCGACCAGAGTTTTTTAGGCACAACGCCAAAAACAGCGCCGCCATCCGATTGCCAGTTTTCTGTATTTATTGCAAATAGTTCCATGATATCCTAAAATTTTCAAATATTATAATAATCGTGGGGCATTCCCATGGATTTTTGGCAATAATAACAAAAAAGGAAGAATGGCAGTTCAGAAAACGATCAGGCTTTTCCTGTGTATTTAGCGATAATTCTGTTTAATTCCTGCGGAATGAAGGGTTTGCTGATAAAATCCGTCATACCGGCATCCAGAACAGCATCTTTTACTTCTTTGTGAACGGAAGCGGTTAGTGCAATTACAGCAATATCCTTATTGTTTTTGCGGATTTCCTGGCAGGCTTCAAATCCATCCATTTCAGGCATTTGCAAATCCATTAAGATTATGTGATGGAAATTAGGGTCGAACTTTTCTAAAGCTTCCGCACCATTGCCGGCAATATGTACGTTGGCGTTCCAGTTTTTGATAAATCTTGAAGCAATCATTTGGTTCACAGCATTATCCTCAACCAGAAGGACTTCCAGACCGCTTAAGTCGGCAAATTCCTGTTGTTGCCGTGAATTTTTAAGCTCGGAATCGCTGATGATGCCAAAATCAAGTTCAAAATAGAAATCGGAACCTATTCCTTCTTTACTGTTCAGTCCAATTGTTCCGTTTTGCAGTTCGATAAGTTTCTTAGTGATGTTCAAACCCAGTCCGCTACCGCCGTATTGCCTGCTGATGTTGCTTCCGGCCTGTGTAAAAGCATCAAAAATTCCTGCTTGTTTTTCTGCCGCAATACCAATTCCATTGTCTTTGATATTGAATCTTAAGCGCAGTTTATCATCATCTTGCGCAATGATACTGCAAGTGATCTCAATTTTGCCGTTTGAGGTAAACTTAACGGCATTACTGAGCAGGTTTGTTAAAATCTGGCTCAGGCGGGCCGCGTCGCCCAATACAATTTCGGGCAAATCTTCGGGAAGCACAGATGTAATTTCCGTATTGCGTTCCGACGTTTTATAGGAAAATATTTGTTTTAAGTTAGTAATCAGCTCCGAAATCCGTATCGGGCTTTGTTCGAATTCAATTTTATGGGCTTCTATTTTACTGAAATCGAGTATGTCATTGACCAAAGAGAGCAAATGGTTGCTTGAATAATCGAGGGTTTGGAGGTATTGTTTTTGATCTTCCCGTGGTTTTTCATCGAGCAATAATTTTGTTGTACCGATAATCCCATTTAAGGGTGTGCGGATTTCATGGCTCATAACGCTCAGGAAGTTCATACGTGCTATACCGGCTTCTTCGGCCTGCTGTCGTGCTTTGATGAGTTCCAGTTCTTTGCGTTTGTGGTCGCTGATATCGCGCAGGATTATCAATCCAAAATGATCCTTACCGGACTGCAGGGAGCGCACAAATATTTCCAGGTTCAGGCATTCCCCATTGTTTTTTTTGATATCAAATTCGGATTTGATGACCTGATTGCTTTGCCGGATACAGTCCATTGCCTCTTTTTGCGGGAATCCTTTTAAATCGGAGAGCTTAGTTCCGGCTTCGATTTCGTGTCCCAAAAAAGTTTCGCTAAGTTGGTTTCGGAAGCTGATAACGCCATCAGAAGAGGTAATTATAACGCCTTCACCGGCTTGTTCCGAAATTGATTCCAAAATTTTGCTGAGCTGTTTTTCCTGCTTTCGGATTTGCACAAAACCGGCATGCCTGTGCAGTTTCTCAAAAAGCTTTTTGCGGTCGATGGGCTTTAATAAAAAATCATTGACACCAACATCAATGGCACGAATAAAATAATTTGCATCATCATGTGCCGATACAACAATACTGGTGATATCGGGATCAATGGCCTTGACTTTTTGAATCAGTTCCAGTCCATCGAGACGGGGCATTCGTATATCAGTGATGATAATATCGGGACGGAAACGCTCGAAAAAATACAAGGCTTCCTGTCCATCTTCCGCAACATGCAGTTTTTCAACACGCCTTTTAAGCATTTCTACCATGGGCATCCTGATCATGAGGTCATCCTCAGCATAAAGGACATGCACAGGGTACTTGGCAGGTTTTTGTGTATCGTTTGTCATAGGCATTGAATATCTCAGCAAAACTTATACTCCCATTAGGCAATAATGTTACTTTTGGGTTTTAAAATTATTAAAAATAAGCCTTTTTCATCTAAAACCCTGAATGATAAGGCGTATTTGCGGTCATCGGAGCCGGGGCGCAGATTAATTATGGTGTTGTTCTCGATTCCGTTTCGGATGATGAATGAATCAATCCAGGTGTTGTTGTTCCTTCCGGGATAATCGAATTGCTTTCCTTCAACAGAACGAATAAAATCAATCAGGCTTTTATAATTGTTCTGTTGAAAATCTGCTTCGTTTAAAAAGCCGAAGAAAGCAAGAAATTCATCATTAAATGAGCGGAATGATTTTATTGGGGCGCTGATAACGATATTTGATTCGGTATCGAGAACGATTTCCAAAAGTTGGTTGTTTTGGTCATAGCTTTTGTAAAACAGGTGGATTTGGTATAAATCGTCCAAGGCGTCCACAATCGCTTTCCTTTTGATGGGCTTCACAAGGTATTTGTTGATTCCCAGTTCGATGGACTTAAACAGCAGGTCGCGGAATTCAAAGGCAGTAGTTACAATTACCGGCGTTTTAAAACCTTCCTTCCTGATTGTTTCCACCATTTCAAGCCCGTCCATTTCCGGCATTTTGATATCAGTAACAATCATATCGGGTTTAAACGCGCGGAATTTTTTCAATCCTTCTTCACCGTTTTCGGCAGTGATTACGGTTTTTACACGCCTTTCCAGCATCTCTGCGAAAGGCTCCCTGATGTAGTGTTCGTCCTCTACATAAAGGACGGTCATATTATATTTTTCGGTCGGTATTTTCATTTACAGGTATTTCAATAGTAAAACAAGCTCCATCACCGTGGTTTTTGGCGATGATTTTTCCATTCATGTTTTTTTCGATAATCATTTTTGACATATAGAGCCCCAAACCGGTCCCCATTTCCTTGCTTGTATAATAAGGTTCAAAAAGATGGTCAAAATGTTCGGCATCAATACCGCCTGCATTATCTGAAATATTCAGCAGGCTTTTGTTTCCCTCAATTTTCAATGATATTTTTACATTCGCTCTTTTGAGGGAGCGTTCGATTACAATATCACGCGAGTTCATCAAAATATTCAGGATTACCTGGCTGAATTCGTTGGGATAACCTTGCACCGAGCAGTCGCTTTGTATGTCTATTTCAATATTGATGTTGGCGGCTTTATAAGCAGCTTCAATAAGTTTTACCGATTTATCAATGACAGAGGCCAGCCCAAAGCTTTCTACGACTTTGTTTGGTTTAAAGAAATTCCGGAAATCATCAATAGTCTGCGACATATATTGCAGCATGTTCATTATCTGTAATACTTTCTCGCCCAAATATTTTTCATCCAGCTCACCAAATTCGTAGGCGTCTTCAAGGTTTTGCACCAGCACACCAATGCTGTTTAGCGGTTGCCGCCATTGATGTGCGATATTACCGATCATTTCACCCATTGCAGCCTGGCGCGATTGTTTGATAATCAGATGATCCTTTTCGCGCAATTGATTGATGCCTTCAGCAATTTTGCTTTCCATTTCCTGATACAGGTTCTGGAGCTCGGTGGTCATGATATTGAAATTTCCGCTCAATTCATCCAGTTCACTGATTCCGACTGCCTGCAAACGGGCTTCCATATTTTTGAGGTCGGAAGTGATATCGGTGCTGGCTACAACCATATAATTTAGTGGTTCACTGATTTTATCGGCCATTTTGCGCGATTTGCGGATCAGGTAAACAAAGAAAGGAATGTAAAATCCTATCAGAAAAACAATGGCTGCATACCCCAATCTCAATCCGGTTTTATACAAATCATAAACGGGTTCAAAAACAATATTTTCATCAATTAAAAAGAATAAATGCCAGCCGGTTTCCGGGATAATTTCCTGAGAAACGATATACACCTGATCTTTCAGTTCTATTTCCTGAATGGCTTCTTTGCTGTGGAACAATTCCTTGATTCGCTCCGGGATACGCTTGTTTTTCAGGATATTGAAATCATCGGGCTTATATGTGTCTTTTTTAATCGTATTATCATATTTATGGCCTTGCAGCTCTTTTAAATCGAGCAGTTTCTCAACGCCCTCGGGCATTGCCAGTATTGTGCCGCTTTCGTCAACCAAAAACGCCTGGCCATCCCATGGGACTTTCATATTGAGGATATTTTGCACAAAACGGGCTATTGTAACATCAATGCCCGTTACGCCTTCGAGGAAATCGCCCGTATAAACCGGTACAATGCACGAAGCCATCCAGCCCATTCCCGCAGGGTCGAGATAGGCATCTGTCCATACGGGTTTGCGCTCCGGATTATGTTTTTCATCTGCGAGATAGTAAAAATTAAAGTCGGGAATATTCAGGTTTGCTTCGTATTGTTCCCAGACTTTTGGGATAAAAGGGTAGTAGCGGTTTACATTGTCCCATGTATTGATGTAAATAGCGACAATCAGGTCGTTTTGATCTGTAAAGTCTTTGAAAAGAGGATCCATTGCTTCGCTATACGCAAGCTTTTCCCATAGTTCCGGTGTTTTTTCCTGATGCGCACTTACAAAAATACTGCTGCCACCATTGTCATTCTCTTTATAAATTACGCCATTTTCCCATTCTTTGAATACGGGCTTTTCGTCAGGTTTTTGCACCAGATCAGGACGTTGGAAAACGCGCTGGTTGTCGTTTTGCAATATTTTTGCAATATCACTGATTTGCCTGAGTTCAAAATTTATTTTTGCCTGCTCACGTGCACTGATTTCCTGTATGTTCTCCTGAACTTCCTTTAAAAGCGTATTGCGCGTTTGAAGATCTTTATAAAAATTAATACTAAAATAGAGTACCAATAAAAGTACTTCAATAACCGCAATAGGAATAAGTGCAGAGCGCACAAACTCCTTTTTTATCAGTGATCGTAAGGATAGCTTTTGTGGCATAGGCTGCTTGTTTTGTTCAGCATCAAATCATGTGCAATGGGCTCAATAGTCATTTATTGTGGTAAAAGTAGGAAATTGGAACAGTATATACAAGGTATTGCCTTCCTTTTTTTCATTGATGCGGCCACATTCACATTTTTTTGTGATTTGAAGCGCCCGATCAAGAAAAATGCGTGAAAGCTCGCTTAATTGCTCTGCTGCACAAGAGAAGCCAAGTGTTAATGAATTGCTTTCCTGCTCCATTAAAACCGAGATTTCCCTTGTATTTTGAAGAGAAGCTTTTTCATCATTGATGGAAATTGCCTGAATTATATTTTGAAATATTTTGGCTAAATCATACATAGGTATTTCAGAACAGGCATTTTCATCAATCCTTCCCTTATAATTGATTTTTAAAGAGGGGATCCTTGTATTTAAATATTTTATCGTTTTATTTAAGACATAAAGTACTTCCGCAGGCTCTTGTCCCGGCTCATTATTGTTCAGGCTTTCAATGTCAGTGACCAGGGAATTGGCTTCTGCAATTGTATGATTAATTTGCTTGAAAAACAGCTCAAATTCCTTTTTATTTATTCCTGTATCATTGTCCAGTTTATCATACAGATTATCAGCTAGAAGCCCTATTGCTGTGATGGGCTGCCGGAACCATTTGCTGAATTGAATAAATTGTTCTTCCGTTTCGTGGGTAATAGCAAGGCAGAGGTCATCATCTTTTTTTATATTTGCTTCATTTTCAAACGGCTGCGTGGATTCTGTTTGCCTGATCCGGTACAAGTCTGATTGCAATTGCTTTTCATTGCTGATATCTCTTCCAATGCCTAAAATAGTGACATTATTGTTTTCCTGAAAGCAAATAAACTCCCACCAACACGGAACGTAATCAGTGCCGGAGCGTATGTTCAATTCCATGGCAAACATGCCCGGAGGATCTTTAATATTAGCGAGATAATAATTAAAAAGTGCAGAATCAGAAAGGTTTAACAGCTCATTAAAAGGATGAAACAACATAAATCGCGACCTGATGGAAGTGATGTTTTCCATTGAAGCGGGGAAATCGGTAATTTTTCCCGATTCATTGAGACGAACCGTGAGGTGTACCCCGGATTTACGCAAACCAATGTAATCATCTTCCTGCAATTCAATATTCAGCTTGCTGATTTTCCATGAATGAATATAGATTTCTTTACAGCCGTCAATAAGCAAAGGCTCACAAAAACTATCAACAGGATGTGTTAAACCGGTGGAAGAGTGATGATAAGAAATCGATACTTTCTTATTGCTGTTTTTGCACTGAAGGCTTAAATCGGGAAGATAAGTATTTGATTTATCATTGATTTCCTGCAGATAATGCCCTTTAAAATCACTGATTCCGGTGAGGAAACTTCGGTAGGATTTATTGGCTGCAATGATCCTGCAATGATGGTCGAGCAATACTGAGGCAAAGGGAACACGCTCGATCATTTGGTCGGCAAACATTAAAAATGAAGATGAACCGCTAAGACCGGAAGCTTTATTGCTCGTGTCTTGCGAAATAACATCTTCCTGAAAAACGATGATGCGGAGATCGGAATCCGCAACTTCTTCTTGTTTGAAAGTGGTGTTTATTTCGTCATCATTGGCCAAAATAAGTATGCCCGTGCCATAACCGGAAATAGATACTGCTTCATGTATTTGAAATACATCATTGAAATAATATTGTTTTATTTCGGGAAGTGTATAGTCAGTCCATCTTAAAAAAGCATCATTACAAAACACGATAGCTTCATGAGTATCAATAATGATAGCCGCTCCGGGAATTAAGTTCAGGAATGACAGATTGTATTGTGTCATTTTTAAATGGGTTAATCGTTTCAATTTTTACGAAATTACAAAAAATGTGAATACCTGCTAAGCTTTTCTGTGGTTTTTTATAAATTCGCTGGAAATAATGTTAAACATCTTCGTATGACACACAAAAAATATTGGACGGGCCTTTTGCCCATGATGCTCAGTACCATTTTGCTGGCGGCATTTACATCCTGTCAACAAAAAGCTCAGCAACAGGAAACCACCGAAAACATCATCGGGAAGAACGAACTTAAACTGGATTCAAAAATTATGACGCCGGAAGTGCTTTGGGCTTTTGGGCGCCTGGGTGATGTTCAGCTATCGCCGGATGGCAAAAAATTGCTATATGGCGTATCCTATTACAGCATTGAAGAAAATAAAAGCAACCGTGAACTCTTCATCATGGATATCGACGGAAGCAACAAAAAGCAGTTGACCCAAACAGCAGGGGGGGAGTACAATGCCCTTTGGCTTGATAATGAAACAATTGCCTTTTTGGCTGCCGCTGATGAAGGTTTGCAGATGTTCCGCATGAAAATTGATGGCAGCGATAAATCACAAATAAGCAATGTGGCCAACGGCATGGGCGGATTTAAAATTTCGCCCGATGGTAGCCGCGTTTTGTTTATCAGTGATGTTCCTGTGCAAAAACCGATGCAAAAACTTTATGAAGGTCTCGACAAAACTACCGGCCGCATAATGGACGACCTGATGTACCGCCACTGGGATCATTGGGTAGATCATTACAGCCATGTTTTTGTGGCTGATTTTGCCAACGGACAAGTCTCCAACCCAAAGGACATCATGGAAGGCGAGCCCTGGGAATCACCTTTGGCACCTTTTGGCGGGATGGAACAGATCAACTGGACGCCCGACAGCAAAAACATCGCTTACACCTGCCGCAAACTTGAAGGAAAAGCCTATTCGCTCAGCACCAACAGCGATATATACCTTTATAATATTGCCAGTGGAAAAACCAAAAACCTTACGCCCGGCATGATGGGCTATGATGTTGCTCCGGTTTTCTCGCCCGACGGCAGCAAAATGGCCTGGGAAAGCATGGAACGCGATGGTTATGAAGCAGATAAAGTGCGTTTGTTCGTCATGGACTTGGCTACAGGCGAGAAAAAAGACATGAGCGAAGGCTGGGATCAGAATGCGCACGGGCTCAATTGGTCTGCCGATGGAAAATCTATTTGGTTTATCGGCGACATCCACGCAACAGACGAAATATTCCAGCTAACATTGGCTGATGGAAAATTCCGCCGTGTTACCGATGGCATCCATAATTATCAATCATTGATCCTTGCCAACGACCAGATTATTGCCACACGCGTCAGTATGTCCAAACCTGCCGAGATTTATTCTGTAAATCCGCAAAGCGGGGCATCAAAAGAGCTTTCGTTTGAAAACAAACATTTGCTCGATCAGCTTGAGCTTGCCAAAGTAACCAAACGCTGGGTAAAAACTACCGACAATAAAGATATGCTGGTATGGGTAATTCTGCCTCCGGGCTTTGATGAAAGCAAGGAATATCCCGCATTGCTGTATTGCCAGGGTGGCCCGCAGGGAACAGTAAGCCAGTTTTGGTCATATCGCTGGAATTTCCAGATGATGGCCGCTAATGGATATGTGGTTGTGGCGCCAAACCGTAGGGGATTACCGGGTTTTGGACAGGAATGGAACGAGCAGATTTCCGGCGATTATGGCGGACAAAATATGAAAGATTACTTCTCCGCCATCAACAATGTGAAGCAGGAAAGCTGGGTGGACGAAAACCGTTTGGGCGCTGTAGGGGCAAGCTATGGCGGTTTCTCTGTATTTTGGCTGGCCGGTCATCACGATGGACTGTTTAAAGCATTTATTGCGCATGATGGTATGTTCAACCTCGAAGCCCAATACCTCGAAACTGAAGAGATGTGGTTTGTAAACTGGGACCTTGGCGGTGCTTTCTGGGAAAAAAACAATGAAATCGCACAACGTTCCTATGCCAACAGCCCGCATAAATTTATTGATAAATGGGATACGCCCATCCTGATTATCC
Source organism: Bacteroidales bacterium (assembly GCA_963662905.2). Lineage (GTDB taxonomy): Bacteria > Bacteroidota > Bacteroidia > Bacteroidales > WRLA01. Next base: position 117,367 of record CAXXFD010000003.1, read on the forward strand.
ATGGTGAGCTTGATTACCGCATTGCCTATACACAAGGCATGAGCGCTTTTAATGCCGCTGTGCTGCGTGATGTTCCCGCAGAATTCCTGTTTTTCCCCGATGAAAACCATTGGGTTTTGAAACCACAAAACGGAATCTTGTGGCAACGTGCCTTTAAAGAGTGGCTCGACCGCTGGTTAAAATAGTATTGAAAACCCTGAAAATCAAAAGCCATCCCGCAAAGGATGGCTTTTTTGGTTTTGGTTAAGTAATGGTTGATAGTAGTGAATACTTTGAACGTGCAATATACAAAAAGGTTTGAGAAATTTTAACGGCAGGTTATTTTATTGTTAGTTTTTTGGAAATATGCCCATGGCCCTGTGAACATCGCAGTATATAAAACCCTTTTGGCAAATGTGAAAAATTGTGGACAGTTCCCTGATTTGCAATATATACCCGTTTTCCACTGATATCGTAGAGTTCAATTCCACGGATATTTGTGGATTTTATTTCCAATTGCTTCAAAGAAGGATGATAAAGGATGTCTGCTGTATTCTGTTGCTCTTCAATCCCAACCGTATTAAAATAACAATCATCACTCAGATTGGCATCTTTGTAAATCAGCTCATTATCTGTGCTATAGCAGTTTAATGTGTACCAATAATCAAAAATATGCGACTGAAAAGACGAAAATGGCAATCCGAACAGGCAGCCAATTCCTTGAACCCAAACTTCGTGATAGCCATATTGATCGCTCATAAACTGCTGTTTACGCAAAGTGCCGTCCAGCATTTCTGCAAAATCGGTCGAATCGCAGTAAAATTCTGTGGAAGTGCCGTGAAAAACAGTGACAATCGTATCTCCTGCTTCCATTGAAAAATCATAAACAAGTTCTTCCTGCTGCGCATAATCAAAACGGAGTTTCTGATAAACTTTACCCGATGCGTCTTCTCTCCATGCGCTGTAATAATGCCAGCTTGTTGGTGAATTTGCTTCACTTTCGTACAATTTGCTGTAAATGACACCATTTATCGTTGTATCACCTGAAAACCGGTAGCTCAAGGTATTTTTTGCACCGAAATTCAATTCCGTGACGACATTCCATAAATTACTTTCGCTCAATATATTCTGCGCTTTAGAGCTGCTGATGGCGAAAGAAAAAATGAAAAATAGGAGTATCTTCTTCATGCTTTTGAATATAAAAGTTCTGCGTACTAACTTCAATAATACAATGAATTTCAGCTTCAAATATAAGCAGAATTTTTATAAAAACAGGAAAAATAATATGTTTTTTTTATTGGTTCTATTAGAAATTTCGTGGAAAAGACAAAAGTTTAATCTCCAATAGATTCCTCCTTCCGATGGCTTTCGGAATTCCTCATGCCTGGTCTTCACTGCGCTTAACCAAAGTTCTTCAAGGTCTTCGAGCTAAGGTAATAATCTATTCAAATTGGTAAAAGCAGGTCGCCTAATAACTTAAACACTGTAAATTAAGCTGAACTGCCTTCCGGTAGGCCGCTTCGTTATTAGCCTTCTTTACTGCTTTTAAGGCTTTGTGCGGATCTGCGCATGATTGTGCTATATACTCCCATAAGGCAATCATTTTCAAATGGATATGATGGTAGCCATTATATCTTTCCAAATAAAATTCAAAACTGTCCATGAGAAATGCTTCAAGCCTGATTTGATGGTTTGCAGGCAGCTGATCACTACCGGCTTTTATCATTTCCGGCAAAAAAGGATTGATCAGGAGCCCACGGCCAATCATCCACTTATTTATATTTGGAAACCGTTCTTGAATCTTTATAAAATCTTGATAATGAACAATATCGCCATTGTAAACCAATTCTTGTTTTGTAAGTTTCTGAAATTCAGAAAAATCATCATGCGAAGCTTTGCCTTTATACATTTGATCGGCTGTGCGGGGATGGATGATGATTTCCTTTAAAGGATATTGATCCAGCAAAGGCAGCAAAGTCCTCAGCTCTTGCGGATCATGCAGGCCCGAGCGCACTTTCAGGCTGAGCGCACATTTTATTTTTGGCAATACTTCATCCAGGATTTCGCAAATTTTATCAGGATGGGGCAGCAGCCCTGCAGCCAGTCCCTTTTTTGTGAGCATAGGGTAGGGACAGCCCAGGTTCCAGTTCAGTTCGCCAAAGCCTTTTTCATGGAGCAATTCCGACATTTGAAGAAAATCCTGCGCATTTGAAGTGACAATTTGCGGGCAGATCGGCTGTGCAACATTGAATTCGCTATTGATTTCCTTTTCGAATTTGCGGGCAAAATTCTTTTTCGAATTACTGATCCAAGGCGTGAAAAATAAGTCAATTCCTTGAAAATGTTTAGAGTACAGCCCTCTCATATGTACATCAAAAAGGCTTTGCATCGGCGCCTGGTATATTTGATTTGCTTTATTCATCTTTTTTTGCGGCAATTTACGAAATTGAGGATTTTCCGAGCCAATAATTTAATGAGCTTATTTATCCACAATGGAGGTGTATAAAAATAAGTTTTCAACTTGATCAGCTGCATAAATTTTCTTAATTTAGTCCTCGAACCGCAATACATTATGGCATTATGATAAATGAATTAAGGGTATTGATGCAGTCAATGGGTGTTCCTGAAAATGAGCTGATGTTTTGGAATGCGCCGAAAAGAACACTCCTGCAAATTAATTTTTCGCCTAAATATGCTGATAAAGAGTTAATTAACAAAATTGAGAATATTTTGTTAACGGAAATATCATCTGACACCAAAGCACAGACATTTACTTTAAAGCACATAAAATCAGTTTATAAGCTCAAAGTTTTCCCAGAAACAATGGGATTGTACCCACTTCGGTTACAGGAAAAAACAGAATCAGCTGAAGAATGGAAATTTGCTGAATTTATCGGGCGCGACCATCTGGAAAAAATCATGGAATCGGTTTACCTGATTTCTGGAATCCCGGCACAAATCAGGCTTACAAGCGGTGAAGCTGTGCATGCCATTCGGGATAAAGAAAAATTTTGCCTTAAAGAAAAATGTCCGTTTTTTCTGGAGTCGAATTGTTTGTTTGATGAAAACCAAACTTTATCACTGCAAAGAGCCGAGGAATTAATGAATAAATCAGCTGAATTCCGGAACTATTTTGAAATTCATAAACTCGAACACAAGAATAAATCCTATGGTTATATTTTGCTGGGCAAGTACACTGTTCAAACCGGCAATAATGATAAGGAAAGAGACCATTTGAACAAAGTTTCACGCTCCGTGGAAACCATTATCGAGATGATAAACCTGTTTCGTAATCAATATCTTGAGCAAAGCAAGCACATCAGTGAATTAAATCAGCTGAAGGAACAAATAAATATCGGCAGTAAAAAGTACCAACAAATTGTTGACAACAGCCCTCTGGGCATATTTTCGTACGATATTAGTGGCAAAATTATAGAAATGAACCAGCTTTTTGTCGATATGGTTGGTTCCGATAAAGAATCCTTGCTGAATTTTGATATGATGGAACGTTTAAAGGATAAAGACCTTTTAAACGCATTAAAAACCTGCCTCAATGGCGAAATGAGTGTTTATAAAGGTACATACAAAAGCCTGACTGCCAATAAATCGACACCGGTTCGGGTTTATTTTAATCCGATTTTTAATAATGATAACCAAGTATTTGGCGGCGTTGGTATCGTTGAAGACATCAGCCAGCTTGATGCTACAGAGAAAAAAATCCAAAAATTGAATGACGTATTCCTGCAAATCGGATCAAATCCACATGAAAATATCGATTTGATTCTGAAGCAGACGCACGACTTGCTCAATGGCGCATGTTCGCTTTATAACCGTCTTGATGATGAGGACAAATCATTGGTAATCTGGTCCGATCATATGGCTCCGCCGGATCTCGACCGCTCCGACAGTCCGCAAGGCCACATATGCTATGAGGCTGCAATTAAAGGTTTTAACAAACCCATTGCCATTGAAAACCTCATGGATACGGTTTATAAAGAAAGCGACCCCAATGTAATGAAATACAATTTAAAATCTTATTTGGGATATCCGGTTCAGCTCAAAAACAAAGCCATCGGAAGCCTGTGTATTGTTGATGTGAATGAACGAAAGTTTTCTGATCTGGAAATTCATATTATCTCTACACTGGCCAAAGCCATCAGCCTGGAAGAAGAACGAATTGAAGCCTATCGTGTACTGGGCGAAAGTGAAGAAAAATTCAGAAGGCTAATTGAAAATACGGAAGATGCCGTTATACTTTTTGATGAAAACAGGCAGCTTAGTTTCGCCAACCCGGCAACGCTGCATATTACAGGCCTTACGTATGAAGAGCTGCAGAACGGGCCACATTTGCTTCAGAAAATTGTACATGAAGCCGATCAGCCCGAACTGAAACGAAAATTAAACAGCTCTGATTTTCAGGAAACAGGCAAGCTAAGTTTGCAATACCGCTTTTGTATGCCTGATAATACGACTAAGTGGATTTGGCATCGTTCATTCAGTGTTCGCAATGAGCAAGGCAAGCTCATAAACTATATTGTCGTGCTGAGCGATATCAGTAGTCAGAAAGAAACTGAAAATGAATTGATCAAAGCAAAAATACATGCACAGGAAAGTGATCGCCTGAAAACAAATTTCCTGGCGAATATCGGACATGAACTGCGTACACCGATGAATGCCGTTTTAGGCTTTGCCGAAGTCCTTAAATCTGAATTGGAAAATCAAACATATAAGGATCAGGCCGATATGATTATTTCCAATGCCAACCGCCTCCAAGGCATCCTCAACGATATAATTGATGTGAGTATGCTTGAATCAGGTAAGCTGGAAATTACGCCACAGGCTTTTTCCGTAAATGAAACCATCCGCAGCCTCCATAAAGACTATTCTTATGACAACAGTCTGCGCCAGAAAAAAATCCGGCTTCTCTATCATTGCGACCGTGAAGACGGACAGGATATTTTGGTTTCCGATGCTTCACGTATCCATCAGATGATGAGCAATTTGCTTAATAATGCCATACGTCATACAAATAAAGGATATATTGAATTGGGCTATAAAATCAAAGAAAAAGATATTTGTTTTTATGTTCAGGATACCGGCTCAGGCATCAGGGAAGACCGTCGGAAAAATCTTTTCGAACGCTTCTATTCGGATGATGATGCATCTGAGCAACAACTTGCCGGCCTGGGACTTGGACTTTTTATCGTGAGTGAAATTGCCCGTATTATAGATGGCCGCATTAGCTTTGAAACCAAATCAGAACAGGGCACACGTTTTGAAATAACACTCCCTTTTAACCGTTCGGCTCCAGCAGAATCAAAACAAATTGCGCAAAATGCATCCGAAACAATGAACAAATCAATTCTAATCGTTGAAGATGTGGATTCAAATTTCCTCTTGCTGCGTCAATATCTTAAAAAATTGAATTACAAGATAATAAGAGCTGAAACAGGTTTGGAGGCGATTAAAAAATTCCGCATGGAGCAACCTGATATGGTTTTGATGGATATCCGCCTGCCCAAAATGAGCGGAATTGAAGCTATGGAACAAATCAAAGAAATCAATCCTGATGTGCCCATAATCGCTCAAACGGCACATGCAATGGCCTACGACAGGGAAAAACTGATCAATAATGGCTTTGATGACTATATCGCAAAACCCATTAAAAAGCAGGAATTGCTGGATATTATTGAAAGGCTCTTTGCATGACGATAGCTGAAATTTACTTTATTTGATAATTATAAAATATTGTTTTATAATTTTTTATGGTTTTTGTTTTTCAAAAATCTGTGCAATAATAATACCGGCAAACATCAGGCTACACCCTATGGCTGAGCGCAGGCCAACAGTTTCACTCAGGAGCAGCCAGCCGCCCAATAAAGCAAAAACAGATTCGGTACTGAGGATCACGGCAGCAATGGATGGATGGGCTTTGCGCTGCCCGATGACCTGCAAAGTGTAAGCTACGCCCACTGACATTATTCCTCCATATAAAATTGGGACAGTAGCATCGAATATTCCGTTTATGCTGTTTTGCTCTGTGAGAAAAGCAGGAAAAAAGCTTAAAACAGAACAAACTGCAAACTGAATTGCAGCAAGCTTTATGGCATTGGCACGGCCGGCATAATGCGAAATCAACAACATATGCACAGCCCAGAAAAAAGCACTGAAAAATACATATAAATCACCCTTTTGGATTTGCAAGCCCTCTTTTACGCTCAGCAGGTACATGCCTCCCAAAGCCATAAAAGCACCAATCCAAATGCCCAGTCCGGTTTTCTTGCCAAAAAATATCCCAAGCATGGGAACAATTACCACATACAATCCGGTGATAAAGCCTGCATTTCCGGCTGTAGTGTAAACAACACCAATTTGTTGCAATGAGGCAGCAAAGAAAAGTGCCAGCCCAATAAATAAGCCACCCAACCATAAAGTTTTATTGTCGAGTCGTGATTTTTTTTCTTTTTTCTCAGGGAAAAGCCATATGAGGGGCAATAAACTTATGCTGCCCAATGCAAAGCGGATGGCATTGAACATAAACGGACCGGTATGCTCCATACCGGCGCGTTGGGCTACAAATGCAAAGCCCCAGATCATGGCGGTGAGCAGGAGCAATAAATCTGATTTATAAGATCTTGTCATAAAAAGTTTTTCATTGAAACAAGGCTGAAACGGCAGTGCAACAGTGTTGTTCTATTGATGCACCACCGTTTCAACATGGGTTCGGCAGGGCCAGACTTTGAATTTGAACTTTATAGAGCTTTATGAACAGGCACTATATGCCTTGTTTGTTATTGGTATATTTTGTAATAAGCTTGATCCTTAAATCTTTAAACATTTTATGGATGTTTTCCATACGCTCAATGGTAAGGGTATTGAGGCGTTCGGCAGCAAGCTTTGGATCCTCTTTGAGTAATTCCTGGATTTCTGCATCGAGGGCGGCCTGTTCATCAAAAAATGCCTGTTCGATCGGGTCGCGCATTTCGTGCAGGTCTTGCACAGCATCCTGCCAGCGCAGATAAAGCAGATTATCCACAAAATCAACGCACCAGCGGATTGAATTATCATTATATTCCTCAGGGTCATAAGCTTTATAGCATGCTGCGATTTCGGTATTTCCGCTGTAAATTGGTACATAGGCGCTCGTAAAAGCATTATCCACATAAAACCAGTAAACACCACCGATTGCATCAGGCAGCCAGCCTCTTAGTTGGGCAATCATTCCATATTCACCACGTGCACGGGCCACATTTCTACGCCTGTTAATTTTAAGCAAACGACGCATTTCTTCGCGGGGAAATGGAGTTGCCAATGGACTCCGAACCATTTGTCCTTCTTTTCCGGGATAGAACCAGCCGGGCGCATTCTCTTTGTCGTAAATCGTTCCGCTGAAGGTGGAACGCTGAAAAGCCATGATATCCTGCACCTGCATTTTTTGTTTTGGCTGTGCAGAAAAAGGATAAATGCTCAAAGGCTCAACAAACTGTGTGTATTGATTTTCTCCGGCAAAAGGATTGGTAGTATAGCGGTTTGGCAGATTGGGCAAATCCGGACAGAACGTACTGTAAAACAGCCAAAAACGGCTGGTAGCCCATTCGCGTGGGACAGGGGCGTAGGCATCCTGCCAGATGAATGGCATGCCTGAATCAGGATCATACCACCCGTGCTCAATGGCAACATCCTTATAGTTTTTCGAAACACGGAAATTCTTTTTGTCTTTTGGGTTGATTTGCTTGATGATACTCCAGTTGGGAATGATGAGCACATGATCATCCGGAACGCGCTGAGCAGCCCATATAGCGCCGGGTTTTCCGCTTTCAGGTGTCCAGTCGTTGCCCACGCTGTAAACTTCGAGTACCCAGGCTTCTTCGGTATCGGCAATAACCAATGATTCGGATTCGCCACCGCATGAGGGACGAAATCCATACTCTTCGAGCAGGGCAGTGATAAGCTCAAGCGCATTTTCGGCTTTTTTGCAACGTTGCAGAGCAAAAGCCTGTGCCTGCTCAATGGTCATTATCTGGGCGCAGTTTTCCAGATCGAGCTTGAGTTCCTCGCGTTGTGAGAGTGTGCTTTCGCCAATAGCCAGCTGATGCTCATTCATCTGTGGGTAAGCGCTTTGGAAGTAACCATATGTTTCGGGTACCTGCGGAATGTACCCCAGCACTTCGCCATAATCGCCTAGCGGACGGCCACTTTCAACCATGCCCCAGTAAATGGGTGCTTTGGCGTCTTTTTTAAATTTTTGTCCGGGCACATAATGTACACGGCAATCCGGACCGGCATCTGTGTGTGATACGAGTACACTGCCGTCTTTGGTGGCATTTTTTCCTGCAACGATTACCGTGCAGGCGTTTGATGATAATCCATTGAGGATCAATCCGAAAGCGATAATAATTTCAAAAATATTTTTCATAGGTTTATTTATTTACAGGGATTTCCATTTCGAGCCATTCCGAGAGTTTCTCAAATACTTGCTGTTTCTGTTCTTCGGGTAAATTACGGATGCGGGTGGCATGTGAACCGCCTTTTTTTACGATTTTCAGGTGATCGGTTTTATCGTCGGGCACAGCAGCTGAAGCCGACCAGGGATCGTATTCACCATAGATATACAGGATGCGGTCGCCGTGGTTTTTAATAAACGCATCCACTTCCAGCATGCTTTCCGGGATATATTCCACGGAATCGCCCACAGGACTAAATATCTGAAGCAGATATCCTTCTGCATCAGGAATGCTCAGTTTGCCTTCGAAAGGCTTGGTATCGTAGCCGTAATAGCCCAATTCATGTGCGGCCTGATAAAAGAAAGGTTCTGTGGGCTTTTTTGCTTCTATGGCGAAATAATCCGGGCCACTTACTTCGAGCAGATGATCCAGAAGCTCCTGTACGACATCGCCTTGAGGCACTTCTTCGCAATCGTGTCCCCACTGAAAAAAAGCAAATGGATATTCCAAAACGCAATAATCCAAAACGGCATCCATGGGAATATTAAAGGTATAATTCTTTTCTTCACAGTACTTTTTGAAACCGGGCATCAAATAATCCCTGACTGTCAGTACCATATGCTGATAGTCGAGAATCCGTTCGCGGCATTCTTCGGTAGCCACATTACGCAGGAATTCTTCCTCGCGCGGATCTTCCACAGCAAAATTGATGGGCGCAACATAGGGAATGCTCACATCCACATCATTCGGATAATGTTTGCGGTGGTAAATAGTGGTTTGTCCGCCTTTGCTGATGCCGGTATTGATCCATTTTCCTTTATAAAGATTCTTGAAAATCTCAGTGATTCGGTGATGGTCACCGGCAGCATTGGCTACGGTCAGATATTCCCATCCGGCATTTTCGGGTCGCGATTCCGCAAAATAACGATGCTCCACAACAATTTCATTGCTGCCCAGCATCGGACTTAATTCATTGATATAGCGCGGGTTTTTGGCATATCCGGCCTGATATCCTTCTGTAACAAGCAATGCAGGGCGGTCAAAACCTTTATGAAATACAAAAACGCGCTGCTTAAAACTGCCCTTTTCGGGATGTTTGTGATCCAGAGGTTGTTCCACACGAATTTCATAAATTTTCTCGAAAAAATCGTTTCCTTTGATTTCCTGAACATCAGAGACATAAGGAAGCGATGCGAGTACTTTGGCAAAATCCTGGCTTTGATCTACCGTAATTTTTAGCGGATCTGCCTGTTTTGCTGTTTTTTTGGTTGTACCGCAGGATGCTATAATCAGTGCCAGCAGTACGAATAAAATTTGTAATTGTTTTTTAATCATGGTGTTGTGGGTGTTAGTTGGAATAATTCAATTTGAGGCATTCTTAAATAACAGGTTTTATGATGTGCGAATCAGCTCTATAATTTTATGGATTCAAATTTACCTTTGATATTATGCATATAAAAACTACTCAAGGATGGAGATTCCAGAAAATCACTGTATAATGTTAAAGGCACATTGAAGTAATGCCATATTTCTCCATGATGGAATTCAATTGCAAGTATTTTTGTATATGTATCGTATCCAACCGATGCAATACCAGAGGATTTAACCGGGTTTAGTCGAATAGCAGCATTATCGTTTTTGAATAAGCTTTTTACTAAATCTGAAATTACATATTTCTGGTTTTTACTTGTAGGTTTATCCGGGATTGTTGGCTGTAGCCACTCAACTTCGATAATAGGTTTGATGTGTTTTGAGAAATTTTTACTATTGTTGTATAATCCAATATGTTTGAAAATTTCTTCTCGTGATTTGGGTTTGACACAAAACTTTAAAACTTCTAAAACTGTTTTGTCAATAGCATCTCGAATTTGTTCTTGATCCTTGACCCATCTTGTTGTAGCATGGAGCCTAAGATGCTTGTCGATCTGCTCTAAAGAACTGGTAATATGAGTTATATCTATGTCTCTATCTATGGCTCTTTCTTTAGCTCCTGGTTTAATACTTAAAATGGAAAGAGGATGGATTTTGATAGTACACAGAAAATAATTTCGATCTGAATCTGTTTCAAATCTTGGTGGAGGTGAACCATTCTTGTCCAGTTCGCTATAAATTATTGGGATACCGGTACCTCTCCCTTCAGTCAGTTTTAATTCCTTCAAAAAGTCCCCGATTTTTCTGTTACGGTAATCCCTTGCAAAAACGCGTTTTTTCTGAAGCATTGTGTTGTCAACAGGAGGCAATGGCCCCGGAAAGCTTAAAATTTCGATTCTATCGGGTAATATTTGAATTTCTACCGGATTATCACGCTCATAGCTTTTATGGTAAACTGCGTTTACCAAAGCTTCTTCAATTGCAATGTACGGGTAATTAAAAAAACGAATTGCTTCAGCCTGTCTGGATACTTTTGATATGTGTTCTTTAATAACGTTTGCTTTTATAAAACTTAAAGAATCCCTAATCTGATTAACAATTGTACCAGTAAATATCTTTTCTTCGTAATCTTTACCAATTTTTTCTTTGTGGACTACTAATTCAATTTTCGCACCCTTAATAATATTATGAGGCCTTTCATTAAACAAGAGCAAACCGGCATTGGTTGGGAATAAGACATCGGAACCTTTCACAATCTGCAATTGTTTGCATAATTCAGAAAATGAAATTTTTGAGCTTTCTTCGTAAAGCGAGCTCTTTACTTCTTTTAAAAAGGACTGAATGAGCCTCAGTTCAATATCATCAATGGATGCAGTTTGGTTTACTCTGTCATCATAAGGAATTCTGGCAGTTTGTTCCAGAAGATTTCTTTCATCCACACTGCCGTCCTTGACTTTTAAAGTTGTTGATCCCCGTTTAATGTAGAAAGCTTTTTCGCTCCGTTTTTCGCTTAAGCTCACAGGTGCTTTGTATGGTCGGTTATCACCACCAGAAGCTTTTACAACCAATATACACCTACTGTCAATTATAAATGGCTGATAAATAGGAAAATAAGGAGGGGAGATTTTATTGGAAATTTCGACCAATTTCTTTTGAATTGAATCAATCTGTTCAGGTTTAAGTCCATGCGGAGGTAAAATAGCCTTGCCATTTTCTTCCTCAACACCAATAATAATGAATCCTCCGTTCAGATTATTTATATCATTCGCATACGCACATAACGAATGGAGGATATTTTCAGGATTCCATCCCTTTTTCAGTTCAATTCTCTCCCATTCAATGGTGTTCCCGTTGAGCAATTCACTAATATTTATTGGTAGCGTCATGTTTTATTTGTCCTCACGATTATATGTATCATATTTCTACCGAAAAATAAACCCATCTTTCAAGCCATCTTCCGGATCAAAATAGAAACGGTTCTGGCCTGTGATGCTGGCGGTTCCGGCAACTTCGGGCACAACGGCATCATGCGGGCCATAAGTTGTTAGTTCTTTGATTTTTACATCCATCAAAGTACCTAAAATACTTTCTATACGGATGCTATCGCCGACGGCTAAATTATCCTTGAAGCGGTGCAGGGCAGCACGGGCGCTTACTCCTGATCCGGTTGGGCTGCGATCTACTTCTCCTTCGGCAAAAATGCAGACGTTACGGCTGTGATGCATTGGGTTAAATGCTTTTCCTGTGAAGATTGTACCGTATAAAAAGCTCAGGTCTTCCTCAAAAGGATGCTTGATTTCAAATTGTTCCATCACCGCATATTTTATCCTGCGGCCGTAGTCGATCAGGCGGTTATAATCGCGGGCATCCATTTTTAAGCCAAGCTTTTCAGCATCCGTAAAAGCATAAAATGCTCCCCCAAAAGCTACATCAAAATCTACCGTGCCAATTCCGGGGACATCCACTTTCTGGTCGTACAGCAGCACAAAAGAAGGGACATTCTCGAAATACACCTGATCTACTTTGCCGTTTTCTTTAAATGTAGCATGTGCAGTGATTCGTCCCGGAGGCGCATCTATGCGGATGAATGGATCAGATTCGTCTTTTTTGATGAGCCCGGTATCCAAAACCAGTGTTACCAGGGCAATCATGGCATGACCGCACATGGTGGAATATCCTTCGTTGTGCAGGAAAAACGTTCCGAAATCGCCATCATTGGAGCAAGGCTCAGTAACTACAGCACCGTACATATCGGCATGACCGCGCGGTTCCCACATCAGTCCGGTGCGGATATAGTCCAGATGATCACGGAAAAACCTGCGTTTCTCCAGAATGGTATTGCCTTTGATTTCCGGCAAGCCGCCCGTAATTACCCGCAAGGGCTCGCCACCGGTATGAAGGTCAATCGTGTTGATTTCCAGCCAGTTTTCCGGTTTTTCCCAGTTCCAGTCTTGAAAGATATTTATATCCATTTTTATATTTCTATTTGTGTGCCGATTTGCTTGTTTATAGCATTCAGATATGCCCGTTTTGCTGCAAAAAGATCAAACAAAGCCATTCCCACAGATTTTACCAAAGTGGTTTGATGCTTATCCACAAAAGTTTCTCCGGTGATCAGTTCAGACAGGGTGTAGATATTGCGTCCGGATATCCATTTTTCCTTCACTGGAACCACCACATCGCCGCATTCGTGCCGCGCAGCCGGACTGTCGATAAAATACTTGCTGATCATGCGGAAAAGTACAGCCGGCATTTCCTGCATGTCTTTTCGGAAAGAACCAATTCCAATAAAATGCTTTCCTTGCAGAAGTTCAGCATTATCAGGTAAAACAGGCTCATAGGAACTTGTGGCCGTAACAATAATATCGCTGGCTGCAACAAGCTGGCGTACATCGTGAACCATTTCCAGTCGGATTTCCGGGTTGAGCTTTTGAAGGTTTTCTTTAAAGCGGATCAGATTATCTTGCTGATTATCAAAGACAAAAACTTTCTCCAGATGAAAACAGGCAGAAATCATAAAAGCCTGGTAAACGCCCTGTATGCCTGCACCTACAATGCCCAGGAAACGGGAATTTTCCGGTGCTGTAAATTTTGCGGCCACAGCACCTACGGCACCGGTACGCAAGGCTGTCAATGCGCTGCCGTTCATCAAGGCAAGTGCTTCTCCGGTATGACCATCATTCAGGAAAACATTGCCATAAATTGCCGGACGGCCTTTGGCGACATTTTCCGGGAATACACTTACCAGTTTGGTTGTAAAATACATACCCGATGCACTAGGCATTAAAAGCACCGTATTGTTCTTTCCCATATCCATGTGCATACGGTCAGGCATTACAAAATCTCCTTTATGAAAAGTCCGGAATGCCTTTTCCATAGATGAAATAAGCTCCGAAGGTGGTAAAACCCGGTGGATATCCTGTTCGTTTAAAATGAGCATAGGCGTTTTTCTGCGAAATATATTGAATTTTACGGGATTGTGATAATTAAATTTTCAAAGTTCAAAACTTTGGAAAAATTAATTAGAGCTTGTCCACAGAGTCGAGAGTTTGCTCTATAAAGTTCAAATTCAAGGCGTGTGAAAAATCCAAACCGGATAATACTCAAGTATTTGAGGATTTGGATTTTGAGCAATCCCGAAGCTTCGGGAGACTTTATAGACGAACTCTAATTAAAACCTTTTATCGCTTCATAGCTTCGACATCCTCCGGCCGCTTCGGAATAGGCTTGCCCAGCAATTCATAGCCATCTTCGGTAATCACGAAATCTTCTTCATTACGGATGCCGCCAAAATCCTTGTATTGTTCTATTTTATCAAAATTATAGAATGCAGCATTATGTCCCTGAGCTTTCCATAAATCGATCAGTTCGGGAATAAAATATACGCCCGGCTCAATAGTCAGGACAAATCCGGGCTTGAGTGGCCGCGCCAGGCGGAGGCTTTTCAACCCAAATTGCGTGCTTTTGGCTTTGCCTTCATAACCTACATAAACCTCGCCCAAATCTTCCATATCATGAACATCCAGACCCATCATATGGCCTAAACCACAAGGAAAGAAAAGCGCATGGGCTCCGGCTGCCAGGGCTTCTTCGGTATCGCCTTTCATAAAGCCAAGAGCTTTCATATCGTTGATGATGCTGCGTGCGGCTGATAAATGGACTTCTTTGAAGGGAACACCGGGTTTCAAAGCTGCAATAGCCGATTCGTGTGCATTGAGCGCGACATGGTAGATTTCTTTCTGCCGATCGGTGAATTTGTCAGAAACAGGAATGGTGCTCGACATATCGCCGGCATAATGCAGTGGCGTTTCCGCGCCGCAATCGAGCAGGAACAGATCGCCTTCTTTCAGTGTATTGCCGTGATAATGGTTGTGCAGGGTTTGCCCGTTGATGGTGGCGATGATCGGAAAGCTGATATTTCCATTGGCAGCCAAAGCGATTTCGTGCACACGCGCTGCTACCTGAGCTTCGGTCATGCCGGGGCGGATTATGCGCATAGCTTCCATGTGCATATCGGCAGTAATATCCACGGCTTTATGAATTTCGGCAATCTCTTCTGCTGATTTTACTGCGCGTTGCTCTACAACTGCTGTGATAAATTCTTTGGAAACATGGCTGGCCAGTTCATCAGGATGAATATCAAGCCACTTAAACAGTTGAATTTTATTGTCGTGGCGGTAGGGTGGAAGGTAGTGGATTTTTCGTCCTTTGCTGCGCGCTTCCGGTAAGAGTTCATCCAGCTTTGCAAGGGGACGAACATCCGTAATGGCGTAATTTACAGCGCGCTCGGCTAATGTTGGCTGCGATCCCATCCAAACAATGGAATCAATGGTGAGATCATCGCCAAAAAGGATTTCTTCACCGCTGTCGATGTCTATGGCGGCATGAAGCCCCGGGTAGTCCATTCCGAAATAATACAGAAAAGAACTGTCCTGACGGAAATGATAGGTATTGTCGGGATAATTCATGGGGCTTTCATTATTGCCGCAGAAAAGGCAAATCCCTGACGACATTTCATTTTTGAGTGCTGCTCTTCTTTTCTGGTAGGTTTCTTTGGTAAACATATCTTTTGGTTTTAAATTTTCCGGTAAATGTCCCCCAACATATTGCCGGGGGACAAACAACCAATAAAAAATAGATGAAAAAAATTACAAATTTTCGTGTTCTGTACGGCGGATGATTTCATTTTGGAGATCTTCGCCCAAATCATTGAAATAATCGGAATATCCGGCTACGCGCACAATCAGGTCGCGGTATTTTTCCGGATGTTTCTGCGCATCACGCAAAGTGGAAGCGGTAACCACATTAAATTGAATATGATGCCCATCGAGGCGGAAATAGGAGCGCACCAGGGCAGAAACCTTGGCGATGCTTTCTTCGTCTTCGAAGAAATCGGGTGAAAATTTCTGGTTGAGCAGGGTTCCGCCCGTGCGCAGGTGGTCAATTTTTGCAGCAGATTTAATCACAGCTGTGGGGCCGTTTTGATCGCTGCCCTGCACCGGGCTGATCCCTTCGCTCAGTGGTTCTCCTGATTTACGTCCATCGGGCAAAGCCTGGCACACACTGCCAAAATACACATGCGATGTGGTGGGCAGCAGGTTGATGCGGAATTTTCCGCCGCGTGCCGTTGGCCTTCCATTGATGCTGTCGTAAAAAATATCGAAAATACGGCTCAGTTGTGCATCGGCATAATCATCGTCATTGCCGTATTTCGGTGTCTCGTATATTAATGTATGCCGTAATTTTTCGTGGCCTTCAAAATTGTTTTTCAATGCCCGGATCAGTTCATCCATGCTGAAATTCCTTTGCTCAAAAACGTGGTGGCGGATGGCTGTGAGGCTGTCGGTAAGGCTGCCCGTGCCAACGCCTTGCACATACGAAGTGTTGTAGCGCGCACCGCCATCATTGTAATCTTTCGCATTTGCAATACAATCATCAATGAGCAGCGAAAGAAAAGTAGCGGGCAGGTTTTTGGCAAACAGTCGCTCAATAATCACATTTCCCTTGATTTTGATATCGGCAAAATGCTGTTCCTGGATTTTATACGCCTCCATCAAATTTTCAAAGCTTTCAAAATCATTCGGATTTCCGGTTTTTGGCCCGATTTGCTTTTGTGTTTTCGGATCAAATCCGTTATTGAGGGTGATTTCGAGGATTTTCGCCAGGTTAAAATATCCCGTGAGGATATAGCTTTCCGTACCAAAAGCACCGGTTTCCACACATCCGCTGGCGCCGCCATTGCGTGCATCTGTAATGCTCTTACCTTGTCGCACGAGCTCCTGAATTATGGCATCGGTATTAAAGATGCTGGGCTGGCCAAAGCCCGTTTTCGTGATTTTTACTGCACGCCGGATGAATGAATCGGGATTTTTCTTGCTGAGCTGAACCATGGAGCTGGGCTGCAGGATGCGCATTTCTTCAATCACATCGAGAATGATGAAAGAAAGTTCATTTACGGCATCGCTGCCATCTTCTTTCAGGCCGCCTAAGTTGATGAGCGCAAAATCCGTATAGGTATTGCTTTCCAGTGCTGTAACACCTACTTTTGGCGGAGCCGGATGATTGTTAAACTTCACCCAAAACGACTGTAAAAGCTCGGTGGCGCTTTCTTTATTGAGTGTGCCATTGGAAATTCCTTCTTCCCAGAAAGGAAACAGATTTTGATCCAATCGTCCGGGATTGAAACTGTCCCAGGGGTTGAGCTCGGTGATTACGCCAAGGTGGATAAACCAGTAATGCTGCAAGGCTTCGTGGAAGTTTTGTGGCGCATGCGCGGGCACCCTGCGGCAGATGGCAGCCATTGTTTTGAGCTCTTCTGCTCTTTGTGCATTTTGCTCAGCAGCAGCCATTTGCTCGAGTTTTTCTGCATGGCGTTCGGCATAACGGATGATGGCGCGGGCACTGATTTCCATGCCTTCGAGCTGGTCGCGTTTGTCGAGAGCCAGCGGATCATTATAAAAATCGAGCTTTTCGCGGCTGATGCGGATGTCTTCGATAAAATCGAGCATTCCTTTTTGGAATACTTTTTTTCCGGCAACGGTATGTCCGGGTGCGCGCTGTTCTTGAAATTCTGTAAACATTCCGGCTTCGTAGGCCATCAGCCATTGCGGATCCATATTGACCATAATGCGCTCACGGTTCGAACGGCCTTTCCAGAATGGAATGATCACCTTTTCGTAAGCATCGCGGGTTTCCTGATCTACTTTGAAGCTAACTTTTTCGCGTGCATCCAGAATGTCCAGATCCTGCAAAGAGTGCAGGCTCACTTCCGGATAAGTGGGACAGGCTTTTGGCGCCGGACCGCGTTCACCAACAATCAATTCGCCATCATTGATGCAAATATGCTTGTGCTCCAAAAGGTGCGCAAATGCAATGGCTCGCTGCACGGGAACCGATTTTCCGCGACATGCTTCGCTTTGATAAAATTCTGTTATCAGAAGCGCACGTTCTGCCGAAAGCCGGTTTACCGCTTCTAAAGTGTTGGTCCTGAGTTTTTTTATACGATCGTTTATCATTGCTTTGTTTTTATTGTTCTTTTTAAAATGATGTCCTTTTAGATTTCTCAGTCGGTTTTTATTCTTCAACGGAATATAAATCGTTATTTCGAACTGCTGGGATTAATGTATTGGTGCGCAGTGGTGAGAAATCTGAAGTGTGTATCATTTTTTTAATTTTTAAAAATTATAAATTACATATTGTGGCTAACCGCCGATTTTTGTTTTATATCCGGCTGTTTCAAATCGGGATTTCAGTCCTTGCACATCGTCTTTGCTCATTGCAGCCAAATCTTTCAATGCGTATTCTTTGCCGAATTTCTTGTACTTATGCTTTGCTGTATCGTGATAGGGCAGGAGGTTGACCTGCGCCACGATCTGACGGATTTCATCCAGAAAACCCAATATTTCCTGAATATTGTTTTCAGTATCTGTAATTCCCTCTACGATCGGAATCCTGATCCAGGATTTTTTCCCGATTTCGTGCAGGTATTTCAGGTTTTTCAGAATAGGGTCATTACCGACTGTTGTAAATTTTTTATGCAGAACCGGATCCATCAGTTTCAGGTCGTAGAGGATCAGGTCGGGCATGACGGCAATTTCCCGGAAAAGCTTTGGGTTGGCAAATCCACAGGTGTCCAGCGCAGTGTGGAAACCTGCTTGATTGAGCTGACTGAGTACTTCGCGCAGAAAATCTCCTTGCATCAGCGGTTCGCCACCACTAAGCGTAATGCCGCCGTTGGATTCTTCCATAAAAACCCGGTCTTTTTCCAGTTCAGCAAGAAGTTCGGAAGCGCTGATTTCACGACCGTTTTGCCGCTGATGGCTGAAGGTCTGCCCATCGAGTTTATGCTGTTCTTCGAGCTGTTCAATGGCAATATCCTGACTTTCGGGATTATGGCACCAGATACAGGAAAGCGGGCAGCCTTTAAAAAATACCGTAGAGCGTATGCCCGGGCCATCGTGCACAGCAAAGCGCTTTATATCATAAATTATTCCCTTCATAATGGAATACAATTATCCTTTGATTAGAAAATAAATGAAAAAGACAGGAAATATCAGGCCGGAGAAAAATCCGGGCATTGGGAAGGGAAATTTTTAGTAAATCCAGCACTCGTAAAGACCCTTGCCTTCACGCTTATATAAATTTGATATGATGATGTTGGTAATCACGATGACAAAATTAAAAGGAAAAAGCATATTGTCAAGGGCTTGGAGAAGGAGCGGTGTTATTTTTATAGAGTTTAAATAGCGCTTTTGTATCTCAGTAAGATAGTTTAACCCAATTGATTGGAATTTGTGTTTTGGAAATAGAGTTTTGTCCTCCCCCGAAGTTTCGGGCTCGTCGAAAGGACGCTCCAATCCCCAATTTTCGGAAATTGCAGTATGGAGCGTCCTCCCGAGCGCCAAGCGAGGGAACTCAACGAGCTTCCGCCCACTAAATCAGAATCAAAACCACAATTAGAGGGAAATGTTGTTGGGGGAGTTTGGGGTTTCTCCTCACTGCGTTCGTCGAAAGGACGCTCCAATCCCCAATTTTCTGAATTTGCAGTATGGAGCGTCCTCCCGAGCGCCAAGCGAGGGAACTCAATGATGCTTCCGTCCTCTAAATCAGAATCAAAACCACAATTAGAGGGAAATGGTGTTGGGGGGATTTTGAGGTTTATCCTCCCTTCGCTCGTCGAAAGGACGCCCCAATCCCCAATTTTCGGAAATTGCAGTATGGAGCGTCCTCCCGAGCGCCAAGCGAGGGAACTCAATGATGCTACCGCCCTCTAAATCAGAATCAAAACCACAATTAGAGGGAAATGATGTTGGGGGATTTTGGGGTTTCTCCTCCCTTCGCTCGTCGAAAGGACGCCCCAATCCCCAATTTTCGGAAATTGCAGTATGGAGCGTCCTCCCGAGCGCCAAGCGAGGGAACTTAAAAGAGCTAACGCCCTCTAAATCAGAATCAAAACCACAATTAGAGGGAATAGGAGTATGGGATGTTGGGGTTTCTCCTCACTGCGTTCGTCGAAAGGACGCTCCATTCCACAATTTTCGGAATTTGCAGTATGGAGCGTCCTCCCGAGCGACAAGCGAGGGAACTCGATGATGCTTCCGCCCACTAAATCAGAATCAAAACTACAATTATAGGGAATAGGAGTATGGGAGTTTGAGGTTTCTCCTCACTGCGTTCGTCGAAAGGACGCTCCAATCCCCAATTTTCGGAATTTGCAGTATGGAGCGTCCTCCCGAGCGCCAAGCGAGGGAACTCAATGATGCTTCCGCCCACTAAATCAGAATCAAGGGCAATGTTTGAAATAGTCAACGATATTTTCCTTGCCAAGATCATGCGCTTTTCTGAAATCAGCACAGGCGCCCTCTTCATTTCCCATGTATTTTTTCACCAGTCCACGGTTAAAATAGGCATCTGCGTAGGTGGGCTTGAGCCGGATGGCCTCATTGTAATCGGACAGTGCCTGATCAAAATCCCCTTCATCTGCATAGGTGTTGGCTCTTTGATACCAGGCTTCGGCATTTTCCGGATCGAGTTCAATGGCTTCATTAAAGAGCTTCTTGGCTCCGGCATTGTCGTTTCGATAGACCATACGCACGCCTTCGCGCACTTTCTCAAAGCTGACTTTTTTCTTGTCCTGGCAACTGCTGAGCAGCAGGCTAAATATAAAGAGTATGGGAAGTATCCGACTCAGTTTTTTCATAGATCAAATCTTTTGTGCAAATTTCGGAATTTTTTTTGTTTTCCCTAAACTTGTCTTGTTTGAACGATTGCGCGGCTTGTGTGTTATTTAGATTGAATAAAAAGAACAAACTCTATTCGCAAAACCGGACTTATGGAAATGAACGAAATTCTGGAACGTTTGCCAAAGCATTTGCGCAATATCATTATCGATCAGCCTTATAACGAATACACGGAGCAGGATCATGCGGTCTGGCGCTACATCATGCGCCGCAATGTGGATTATCTGCCGCAGGTGGCACACAAATCTTATCTGGATGGCCTGAAAAAAACCGGTATCAGCATCAATCGCATTCCTCATATGTACGGCATGAACCGCATTTTGAAAGAAATTGGCTGGGCTGCCGTGGCGGTGGATGGTTTTATTCCTCCGGCGGCTTTTATGGAGTTTCAGGCGTATAATGTTTTGGTCATTGCGGCAGATATCCGTCCGATCGATCAGGTTTTATACACGCCTGCACCGGATATTGTGCATGAAGCAGCCGGACATGCGCCTATCATTGCCGAGCCTGAATATGCCGGTTACCTGCGCCGCTTTGGCCAAATTGGTTCCCGGGCTTTTTCTTCAGCGGTTGATTATCAGCAGTATGAGGCAATACGGCATCTGTCCATACTCAAAGCTGATCCGTATTCGGATGCAAAAGATATCCGCAAAGCAGAGCAGGAACTTGCCGGAATTGAAGCCCGCATGGACGGTATGAGCGAAATGGCGCGTATTCGTAACCTGCATTGGTGGACGGTAGAATATGGTTTGCTTGGCAGTTTGGAAAAACCCCGGATTTATGGCGCCGGACTGCTTTCATCTATTGGCGAGAGTTTTTCGGCTTTGCAGGATGATGTGAAAAAACTGCCATATAATTTGGATGCGGCTTTTCAGTCGTTCGATATCACAACCCGTCAGCCGCAGCTTTTTGTAACGCCCGATTTTGCGCATTTGAATAAGGTTTTGGATCAATTTGCAGATACTATGGCATTGCGCCGGGGCGGTGTTTATGCCTTGCAACAGGCCAAAGCTTCCGAAAACCTGGCTACGGTGGTGTGGTCGTCGGGCTTGCAGGTTTCGGGTGTTTTGCACGATTTCATCGCGAAAGAGGGGGAAGCGGTTTACCTTTCCTTTAAAGGAGAAACGGCGCTTTCCTGGCAGGATGCGCACTTGGAAGGCCATGGGAAAGGCTATCATAAGGATGGTTTTGGATCGCCTGCCGGCATGTGGGCAAACTCGCCAAAACCGCCGGAAATGCACACTGAGGAAGAACTATATGCACTGGGAATGAAGCACGGGCAGCCCGTTGAACTGGATTATGAATCGGGTTTGAGGGTTTCGGGCATTTTGAGAAATACGCTCTGGCGGGAAAATAAATTGCTTTTGCTCAGTTTTAGTGATTGTTGGGTGAAATATGAAAACCAGCTGCTTTTCCAGCCCGAATGGGGTATGTATGATATGGCGGTTGGCGCAAATATTTCATCTGCTTTTTCGGGTCTGGCCGATCCGGAAGGTTGGGGTTTTGCTTTTCCGGTGCCCAATGAAAAAACGCATAAAATTGTGCATGATGAGGCTTCAAAAAGATTGCACAGGCTTTATGCTCAGGTTCGTGCACTGCGGGAAGGTGCGGCTGCACAAATGAATTTGCCCGAAATCTGGGAAGAATTTAATATAGGGGCATTCCACGACTGGCTTTTGCCCCTTGAAATACTGGAATTGCTTGCAGGGCGAGGAGAAGCAGATCAGCTGAAAACGGAAGTTAAATCCCATTTGCAAGTGTTGAAATCCGAAAGCAGTGATTGGCACGAACTGATCCAAAATGGTCTGGAACTCATCGCCAAAAGGGGTGGCTAATTCTGCCGGGGCAAACGTAAAATTACTCACTGTAAATCCTGTTCCCATACGTTTCATATTCATTATTTATCAGATATTTAACGGTATTGACGAAAGATAATTCCATCTTTCTGTGGAATAGATATACTGATATATTTGTTGTTAGCAATTCAGACTGAAAAATTGTGGCCGAATTCTAAATAACGGATGATTGTTAAGATTATAAGATTTATTCAAAAAAACTTATAGATTTCTCAGTCCTCAATGCCTTTCAGGCATAAACTTCCATCGAAATGACCATCTTAACGGGTATTTTGCAGGTGTAGGGTAGATAGCGGGCGTCCGCGCCAGCTATATATCCTACACCTGCTTCCTAACACTAAAAAACGGTCATTTCGACCAAAACACAAAGCAAAGCGGAGTGTTGCCGGGAGAAATCTAAACTTCCGTATAAACTTATGTAAATGAGACGGGTCGTGATTCGATGTTCTTTGATTATCTGATCCATTGGTAATTGCGCTGTGAATCAACCAATATTTAGATTACAGCCAAAATTGTTTGATCACTTAAAAATATGGCCTTGCCCTCTTTTCTAATGTTTGAACACCTCAGGCTGCTGAAGGTTACCTTTGTTTATGCAGTTTTCTGAATTTCAGGCTGTAAGCCTGAAACCTTGAGTTTGGATTTAACTAGATAAAAAAAAGTCAAAAGGCATACACTCTTTTGACTTTTTTTATATCTTTGAATCTAGTTGTATAACTAGTAATTTAAAATTAGCAATTATGGGATATCCAACAAAAATTCAATTAATTAAAAGAGTGGCCAGCGAACAATGGTACATTAACTTCCCATCGGCAGTTGCACAAGCAATGGAATTCGAGAAAGGAGAAGTTGTCGAATGGGTTATTGAGGACAAAAGTAAAATGGTACTTAAAAGGCCCAATCCGATTGAACCGGATGATAAAAAAAAACTCAAAAAACCTGATTGATGAACTGGACAGTTTGATAAACGAATGTTATTCTGCCTTTCCAAATCATGGGGCCTGGAAACGAGCAAGGGAACTTATGTATGGGAGCCTAAATTGCTTGGGTCGCCATACATTAACAGGGATACTGTCTGCGTCAGGGAACCAGTTTCAGGATTGGACATCAGCCTACCGGCTATTTAGCCAGGGCCGGATTGACATTGAGAAAATCATGAATGTTGCACAAGCCAATGTTCTAAAAGAAACGTCAGGATGCAGTAATATTTATGCACAGATGGACGATACAATAGTTAAAAAAACTGGGAAAAAGATACCTGGTACTGCATGGAGAAGAGACCCATTAGGGCCGCCTTTTCATACTAATTTTATTTGGGGCCAACGCTTTATCCAGATTTCAATGGCCCTGCCAATTGAAGGCGAGGCAGGTCAATCCAGGGCTATCCCTGTGGATTTTCATCATTGCCCAACAGTACTTCGCCCAAAGAAAAATGCAGGGCAGCAAGAGATCGAAAAGTATAAGGAAGAAAAGAAAATAGCCAAACTAAGCAAACAGGGCAGTGAGCGAATCAAATTACTCAGGGAAAATTTAGATATCCAAGGGGCAGCGGGCAAAAAACTTATCATGAGTGTTGATGGGAGTTATACAAATAGCGAAGTGCTTAAAAACCTACCGCAAAGGGTTACCTTGATCGGCAGAATCAGAAAAGACACGAAATTATTTGCAATCCCAGAAAAACAACCCCTAAAAGGGCGCAAACGCGTTTATGGAGAACAACTGCCAACACCAGAGCAGATCCGACAGTCAGACCAGTATGAATGGCAAGAAGTAAAAGCTTGGGCAGCAGGAAAAACGCATGATTTTAATGTGAAAGTAGTCAACAATGTACGTTGGAAATCCGCTGGACAAGATCACGACCTGAAGTTAGTGGTAATACGGCCTCTAGGTTACAGGCTTAGCAAAGGATCAAAAATACTCTACCGTCAACCAGCTTATCTTATTTGTTCGGACACAGGATTAGATCTGCAGACACTCCTCCAATCTTACTTATGGAGATGGGAAATAGAGGTCAACTTCCGTGAACAAAAGTTGATGATGGGATGTGGCCAAGCACAAGTAAGAAACAACAAATCGGCAGAAAATGTCCCTGCCTTTATAGCGGCCACTTACGCCTTGTTACATATTGCCAGCCACAGAGCTTATCAAAAATCAAATAATCACACTATCCCAAGGCCAAAATGGTATCCTAATAAAAATAAAAACCGCATAACTACCGGTGATATACTTAACAATATCAGAGCCCATCTGCATGCAAAAGCAGTTGGAATGAATTTCGATGACTTCGTGAACAAATATATCGGGTCACAAAGCCATCAAAATAAAAAAAACCTTAGTGTTTTAGCACCTTTTTTTGTTAGAAATTAGCCAAACTCGAGATTTCAGGCTGTAAGCCTGAAACTCATCAACCTGATGCAGCGCATCAGGTTGATGCCAAAGCCAACAGATAAGCAGCCTGTAAGGCTGCGACAATTTGTTTTATACCGCTTGAAAATACGGCCTGATTTTGATGCTTTTGCCCTGCTAATTCTGCCCAAAAGTGTATATTTGCCTCAATAAATCATTAACATTCACAAAACAAGCACTATGAAACGATTACTGTTGATCAGCAATTCGACCAATCCAGGCGAAGCATATTTAGGCTGGCCGCGTACTTATATCTCTGAATTCCTGCAAAATACCGGAGTAAAAAGGGTCTTGTTCATCCCTTATGCCGGCGTTGGTTTGAATCCCGAAAGCATTGAAAAATCCTACGATGTTTATGAAGAAAGGGTAGCTGCTGTTTACAAAGAACTGGGCTACGAAATTTACAGCATCCATAAAGAAAAAGACGCTGTGGAAGCCGTTAAACACGCCGAAGCCATTGCTGTTGGCGGTGGCAATACCTTCCATTTGGTGCGCGAAATGCAGCGCAATGGCCTGATGGAGCCAATCCGCCAGCGTGTTCTGGAAGGCATGCACTATATGGGCTGGAGTGCCGGAAGTAATGTGGCTTGCCCTACTTTGCGCACAACCAATGATATGCCCATTGTGGAACCGGAAAGCTTTAACTGCCTCAACCTGATTCCATTCCAGATCAATCCACATTATCTTGATAAACATCCTGAGGGTCATGGTGGTGAGACCCGCGAGGCGCGTATTGAAGAGTTTATCATTGTAAACAAGGACATGTATGTTGCCGGATTGCGGGAAGCGAGTCTGCTGCAAATCGAAGGCGACCATATGGAGCTTAAAGGCCGCAATAAAATGCGTATTTTTAAATTTGGAAAAGAGTTTTATGAGATTGAGGTGGGAGGGGATGTGAATTTCCTGCTGAAAGCATAATTTGTGCTTGCCCATAATGCCCGATCTCAGCGTTATTTCTTTTGCTGGAAACAGTCATCCCGTACAGACGGGACTCCTTGTTTCCAGCAAAAGAAATGCCTCGACCTCGAACATTATGAATCAAGCACAGTACTTTAAAGTAAAAATCCAATTTGCTTCTATTCCTAATGCCCGATGCTAAGGGCAAACATTATTAAGGAATAGTTTTTGTATTCAAAAAGGCAATTTGCAACTCGGCATTTTGCCTTTTTTATTAAATTTACATCATGAAAATCAACATTTTAATCCGTAATCTGTCTATTGCCTGCCTGCTTTTTTTCGGAATGGCATTTACATTAAACGCCCAGGAAAGGGCAGGGGCGTACAAAAAATTCATGGATGAGGGGCGCCAATTGGCTTTGCAGGGCAAATATCAGGAGGCCATCGGGCAATTTGATAAAGCCATTGAAACGATGCCTTATTATTATCTTTTGTACCAGGATCGCGGCTATGCCGAAATGCAATTGAAACAGTATGATGCTGCAATTGCTGATTTTTCAGTGGTTTTGGACAAGAAGCCCTATATTCAGGAATCGCGTTATCTGCGCGGTATTGCGTATTTCAATATCAATGAGCTGGCAAAGGCGCAGCGTGATCTGGAATACCTCACGCGTGAGCCCAATCCGCCTAAGGACGTTCCGGTTTATTTGGCAAAAATCAGGGAATTGCAACAAAAAAATGAGGCAGACAAGCAGGCAGAGCACCAGCAGTGGGCCCGGGAACAACAAATACTTGAACAAGAGCGGATTGAACGCAGCCGCAGAAATGAGCAAATCATCTGGGGAACCGTTGTGCCACTGGCCTTTTGGACAGCAGTTTTTCTGAGCTGGTAATTTTTTTTCATTTTCTCTTGGAGGGAAAAATTTTTTTGTATATTTGCACCCTCAAACGAGAAGCCCAGGTGGCGGAATTGGTAGACGCGCATGGTTGAGGGCCATGTTCTGGTTACGGAGTGCAAGTTCGATTCTTGTCCTGGGCACACAAGCCTCTGCAAAAGCAGGGGTTTTTTTATGCCCACATTTTCCTGTTGATAATTCCTTTAAATTGTTTTCACAATGGCTTTAATTGATCGTAATTTTAGCAGAAATTTCATTATTATGTTAAATAGGTTGCTTCTTATTGGCTTGATGCTGTTTTGTGCACAACTGTCAGCTCAAAATATTGTGTACGAACGTTTTGATGGATATATCGGTAACGGCAGTTCCATTCAGATGAACCTGACGCACAAAGGGACTGCCTATGAAGGCAATTATTTCCTGAAAGCCGTGGATACCGTGAGCAGTAAACTACGTACTGGCTATCAATGGATTAAAGTGAAAGGCAAACGCGAAGGGAATACTTTGATCCTGAATGAGTTTGATGGAAAAGGGGCTCAGTTTACCGCCGAATTTGCCGAAGAAGGGGAAGCACTGAACGGCAGCTGGCAGGATGGGAGCCGCAAGGAAAGCCTGCAGTTTAATATGCGGATTTCGTATCCGGAAGGCAGCATGAAATTTAATTACCTAAGTGAAAATATTGATGCAAAACTCTTTGATATGAGCCCGGAGCCTTCGATGGAGATTTATCTGGCTTGTCCGGTGCCTGATTTCAGTTTGCATGCCGGTAATGTAGAACATGCTGTGGATGAGCAAATTGCTGAAATGTTTTATCGCAATATGGCGATAAAAACAAATACACCGGCAAATATGCAGGAGTATGAACGTTCGCTGATCCGCGCTTACCGCGAGAAGAATGACGCGAATTTCACCAAAGAGCGCATGGATCTTTTCCAATGGAAGAAAAAGCAGGAAATTGATATCGTGTTTAATTTTGGATATGTGCTGTCGCTGGGCATGCGCAATTTGGCTTTTAGCGGCGGTAGCCGCTCGATGGAGCAGAAGCAGTATCGCGTAATCAGCTTGAAAAATGGCAAGCAGATTAATTTAAATGAGATCGTGGACAGCACGCAAATGAGAACGCTCAGCCAGTTGATCGAAAAGCAGCTCCGCGAAAATTACGAGCTGGATGAAGATACACCCTTAAGCAAAGCAGGTTTTTTTTCCGATAGCCTGCCCGTGACCCAAAATTTCTATGTGACCAATGCCGGGATCGGATTTGTGTATAATCTCTACGAAATTGCCGGCCATGAAAACGGCATCATCGAAATCAATGTCTCCAAAGAATTCCTGCGCAAAATCTGTTTGCATGCACCTGCAGAGATTCTGGCGCTCTGGTATTAACCGTTTCTAAGTCCTCATATTTTCCATATTTCAGCCATGGAGGGTGAATAAAGCGATGGAAAACCGAGAAAGAATTTTAAAATACTTCAAGTGATTATGAGAATACCAAATTTCTCTTGAAAATTAAAATTCCACCTAAATATTAAAAATATAGGTGTTTATGGACAATCTATAAACTGTTCTATTTAACATAATATCAGAGATAAATGCATTTGACTTATTTTCTTATAATTTATATTATGTTAAATAGGAATATGGGATACTGCCCTTTTGAATCAAATCTGCCAAAATCATTTAAAATATAGGATTTAACTCTTCCTTTGATTTCTGCTAAAAATTTGAATTGAATTTCTTCTACTTTTGCCGAATGTCTCTCGAAATAATTTATCAGGATGATGATCTGGCCGTGATCAACAAACCGCATGGCCTGGCTGTTCATGCCAGTGCAATGATCGGCAATGCGGATACTTTCGCTTTGCAAATGCTACGCGATCAATTGCAACGGCATGTTTATCCTGCACACCGCATTGACCGCAAAACCAGTGGAATCCTGGTATTTGCTTTGAACAAGGAAATGCTTTCTGAAATGGAGATTTTGTTTCGTGAACGCCGCATTACCAAAACGTATCAGGCAGTTGTTCGCGGATTTACTGAGGATTCAGGACGCATAGACCATCCACTCGAAAACAGCTCCGGCCAATTACAAGAAGCACTTACTGATTACCGTTGCCTGAAAAAATTTGAGCTGCCCCTGCCCTTTGGCAAGCATCCCACATCTAGATATAGCTTGCTGGAAATCAACCTGCTTACCGGACGGATGCACCAAATCCGTCGCCATATGAACCATTTGCGCCATCCGATAATTGGTGACCGTCCGCATGGCTGCAATAAGCAAAACCGCCTGTTTAAAGAGCATTTTAATCTGGATGTAATGTTGCTCCACGCCTGGCGGATGAGTTTTATTCACCCGAAAACACAAAAGGAAATTCGATTGGAAGCATCCCATTCGTCTGAATTTGAAAGGATACTTGATGCTCTGGAAAATAGTTCCTGCTATTAGGTTATTTACTGTTGAAGCTAATTTTATATCTACTCACCCTTCCTATTCATCGGTAAATCAATCCCCTTTCCATAGCGGGCATCGTCAAATTTCAACATCAGGGCAAACAGGAAGCCCAGCAGGCTCAATCCGGCGAACATCATTAAGGTAGAAGTATAATCCAGGTTTTGGGTTTTGCCTCCATTGCTTACATCAAGGATATATCCGGCAAGGAGTGGAAAAGCCCAGAGTCCAAGATTTTGAATGGAATACATCAGGCCATAGGCCGTCCCGATCTGCTTCTCCTCCACCAAACGTACGGTAGAAGGCCACATGGCAGCAGGAACCAGACTGAAAGCCAGGCCCAGCATCAGCATAGGCACAACAGGCGAAATATGCGTAAAAGCAAAAATGGAATGCACGGCCAGGAGTACCAGCGAACCAAAAATCATGGCTGTGGCCGAACGTCCGTAGCGGTCGATCAGGAAACCAAATATAGGCGTGAAAATCAGTGTAGCCAAAGGAAGGTACGAAGCAATTTCCCCGCTTTCTATGGCGCTCAGACCAAATTTATTGGCAAAGAAATCGGGAGCAAAAGCCAGAAAAGGAAATACAGCCGAATAGAAAGTTACGCACAAAAGGGCAATGAAAATATAGCTGCGGTTGGTCAGCAATGTGACAATATCGCTCAAGCGGAATCCGTCATCTTTCTCTGTTGTTTCTTTAACTTCCTGAGAAGCTTTTTGCTGTTTGTCGTAAGCCAGGTCCATCAGCATATAAATGCAGAATACCAACAAACCGATCATCACCAAAATAGCAGCAAACCAGATAGCGATATTGATCTTATCTTCGGCCAGCACCGGCGAAAGGCGTAATGCAAGAAAAGTTCCCAGCCGTCCAAAACCTACTTTCAAACCAAATGCCAGTGCAAGGTCTTTGCCTTTGAACCACTTTACCAATACTTTGGAAACCACCACAATACTGGTTTCGGCGCCTAATCCGAAGAAGAAGCGACCCAGCAGCATCATTTTCAGTTCGGGCGAATAATTGGGTAGGAATGAGCTCATCAAACCATAAAACATTCCGCCTTCACGGTAGGTATCCGAAGCGCCATAAGCCGTGAGCATGGCTCCAAAGGCCATAAAAAAGACGAAAAGAAAGCCCGTGCGCCGAATACCCAGTTTATCGAGGATGATACCGCCAATCACAGCCATTAAAAGGAAAGTATTGGGAATGCTGTAGAAACTCACAAAAAGTCCGTAGTCGGTATTGCTCAGGTCGAATTCCCGGAGCAATTGCTGTTTCAATGTTGAAAATGCATCGTAAAAATAATAGTTTGTTGACAGTACAAATCCCACCAGCAATAATACCAGCCAGCGCAGCCAGGCTTTTTCGGCCATAGATTTTTTGAGCGTTTCCATAATTCACATTTAAGGCGCGAAAGTACGGAAAAAACATCAGCCACCTCTCCTACCCTGGCTTACAACAGTTTGATTCGATGAAAAACATAATGCTGATGGCGTTAAAAAATATCATCCTTAAAGAAAACGAAAATGCTGAGCTTTCAGATTAAAATTGCCATATTTTAGATAATTAGCTACAATTGAGGCAACTTCACGCAAAAATCAAGGTCTTTTCTACACATCCACTGCAATTAAATATTATGAAACGGACTTCACCCTATACCCCAAAACGATT
The DNA here is from genome assembly GCA_963662905.2 of Bacteroidales bacterium. GTDB lineage: Bacteria > Bacteroidota > Bacteroidia > Bacteroidales > WRLA01. The sequence goes on from CAXXFD010000003.1 coordinate 148,075, forward strand.
TCAGCATTTTGTTGATCAGCTCAGAAAAAACAATGTTCCGCATAAGATCATCTTTTGTACACTGGGGATTATTTCAACAGCATGGTTTCTTATACGCGTCATTCCCAAGCCCAGCCGGGCTGCTTATCCCTGCATGCAGGCAACAGCACCTTATATGTCGGCCTTTGTGTTGTGGCTTAGCGGCTTGGGAGGAGGCATTTTCTCCTATAAAAAAATGCAGGAGAGCTTTCAGCGCTCTAACTACCGCCTTGCATTTGTCTTTCTCCTGATATTTAGTTTTTCTTTTGCAGTGTGGCAATATTCGGGATCCTTAGACACACGGGCATCGGGAAGGCAACAAGCAATAATGGCTGATTTTGAACCAAATAACCCAATTGGTGAAGCCAAAGGAATTTTTCCTGGCAGGGTATGTTGGCACTGGAACGACAGGGCAACTAATGAAAACTGTGACAATTCATCAAATTTTAACGGCATCATCGATGAGGGGGACAATGCATGGTTTATGGCAAAAAACAACAATCCGCCTGTAATTGACAGCATGCTGAATGAATCCTTAAAAAAGTTAACGGATAAAAATGACATTAAAGCCGCATGGGATGCCATCTTTCGCTATTACAATGAAAGTCATGGCCTGGGAGACAAAACCTATACTGATAATGAAATTATTTTCATCAAAATAAATGCCACAACAGCCTATGGTGGTGTAAGCGCTGAGCGATATTATGCAGACCTGAGCAGGAACGACAATACGGAAATCAATCCTTTTAGTGCAGAAACCAATCCCTTTCTGGTACTTGCCATGCTCCGTCAGCTCACTGAAGAAGCAGGTGTTCCACAAGACAAAATCTTTATCGGTGATCCGGCCCGCAATATTTACAAAGAGTTTTATGAATTATGGAAAGCGCAGTTTCCGGAGGTGCATTATTTGGGTAATAATCTGATAAACAATGAACTGGAGATTGAAGCTTTGGGAAGGCTTGCGGTTGCACATACGGATTCAGACCTAATAAAATACAGTGATCACGGCACAGTTATGCAGGAGGCCATTGCGGACAAACTGTTCACTGTTCTCGAAGAAATGGATTATCTGATCAATATCCCTACAATGAAGGCGCATGCATCTGCAGGCATCACACTAAACGCTAAAAATCATTTTGGCTCACTGCCCCGCACCTGGGCCATGCATGTACACCCCGGCCTGATGTCGGTCAGTGGAGATGACCCACAGCGGCTTGGCTATGGCCTTTACAGGGTGCAAACCGATTTGATGATGCACAAATTGCTCGGTGGCAAAAACCTCCTGATGATTGTGGACGGCCTGTATCCCGGTGAAGATGCATTGGGAGTACCTGAAAAATGGGCAATGACCCCTTTTAGTAACGATTGGTGCTCCAGCCTTTTTGTCTCTCTTGATCCTGTAGCTATTGAATCGGTTTGCCATGATTTTCTCCGCAGCGAGTATAATGGGCCAACAATAGCTGAAAGCCGTCCAAACTGGCCGGGCGTTGATGATTACCTCATACAAGCTGCCGACTCATCTTACTGGCCTGAAGGAATTATTTACGATCCGGATGATGACGGAAATCTGATCGCATCACTCGGTGTGCACGAACACTGGAATAATGAATCATCAAAAGAATACAGCCGAAACCTGGGCATAGGAGATGGCATTGAACTGATAAAAGTGCATGAGCTAATCAGCGCTGTGGAAGAGTTTCAAAAAAAATGCTGCATTCATATCTTCCCAAATCCGGTTGACAATGCGGCCACAATCAGCAATAACTCAACTGAGCACCTTAATTATCAGATTATTGCAGAAAATGGTAAAATGCATTTTGAAGGCGAGATTAGCCCTGAATCAAAACTCACACTAAACATGAGCCATTTGGATGCAGGCCTTTATATAATCTCTGCTTCTTCATCTCAGCACCGAAGCAGCATTAAGTTTATAAAAAGATAGAAACAAGACAAAAAAAGCGCCATGAACCTCAATTCATGGCGCTTTTTCGCAAAATTCGCTCTACTGAACAGGAGTAATATTTTTAATATCCTGTTCTTTTTTCTCATCCATTTGCAGATGCACAATTTCATCGCCCATATTTGAAAAGTCAATTGCTTTCAGATCAACTTGTCTTACCCTGCGGTTATGTTGCGTATGGAAATTGAGCGTCATATCCGTCAGGTTCCAGGCAGTTGTCCATATGGTTGATGAACGCATCAATTCATTGTCATTGTTTTCACCAGCTCCTTCAGCTCCATCAGGGCCAAGTGGCAGCTGGAAATTATCCAGTATCCTGAAGGTTTCATACACGGCTTCCTTTGCTGTTTCCAGTGGGCGGGCAGTTTGCGACCATGCTACCGCACGGATAAAACGGGATGGGGGTGTATTATCGCCGGGCAAACCAATCATACCAGAACCTGCACCTGTAGGAGCTATTTTTATACCAGAAATATCTTTTGGCTTCACCGAAAACATTGAAAGGTTTACGAAATTCATCAGATTGGTCATATGCCAATCATAATTTGGCGCATTGGTAATTACGCCCAATGGGGCATCATGGATTTTCAAAGCTCCATCGGTATATTCAATTACGATTGATTGCCCTGAGGCATCGGTAACCATCCAATGGGCATCTACCTCAATGCCTATTGCGTCTTCTACCACACCAACTACAATGACCTCTTCCATGCCTTTGCGCACTTCATCCGTATTGGCAAATTGTGTAAGGATATAATTAGCCACTTCCTGAGCCGAAATGGTTTTATTGGACTCTGCTTTTTCATAATTAGGGTATTTCGCAAAACCCGGATGGTAGAACATCCCCAGCGACAATCCTTTTTCGTTCATACCATCTGAGATAAAATCTTTGCCCATCATATCCAGTCCAACGACACCATATTTGGTTTTGTATTCCATGCCATTATTTCCATCAGGCGTTAAAGCCTTAAAAACAAAACCTTGCGGGATAATAGCTACCCGGGAATTAAGATCGAATGCGCCCCATTCCATACTTCGTCCATAAACAATACCTCCATCCTTTGATTTCAGCACGATACCCGTACAAGCATCTGCCAGAGGACTCATAGCAAAAAGCAAAACAAAAAGAAAAATTACTCTGATAAACCTAAAATGTTTCATGATAAATTTAGTTTTGATGGTTCTACTAGGAATTTTATGGGTAGAGGTTTAGCTCGCCATGAAAGAACAAAATTGCACTTCTGAAATTTTCGAACCGTCTATAGCCTCTCCCGATTAGTTTTAATTCTTGTATTTTGCCATTTAACCTTTCAGCCATGGCATTGTTTAGGTTGCTTATCAAAGCATTGACCACACCGTCTATATGCTTTATCATCATAAAGGCAACTTTTGTTACTTCTTTTATATTCTTCATAAGCGCATCAGTAGCCCAGTTCCTCAGTAAGATCCTGGATTCCTGTTCATTATTATTATGTCCAAATAGGCTTTTAAAGTTTTCTTTTATGTGCCATGCTTGAGAGACCTGAAGGTTTGAAGCTTTAATCTGTTCAAACTTTTCCCTTTGCCGCTCAGTAAGGTTACATGTATTTTTAAGCAGAGCATAGCGGCTGTTTTTGAGCTCATCATGCTGCTTTGCCTCCCTGCGCCTGACCTGGTCAATACTTTTATTCAGGTATGCCACCAGATGAAATTTGTCATGCACAAGTTCTGCATTGGGAAATACCGTATTAACTGCATTGATATAGGGCTTCCACATATCAAGGCTGACTGAATTTACGGCCTTGCGCTGTTTTTCTGTGAAAGTGTTCATTAACAATGAAATTGCTGCCTGTTGATCCCGGCCTTCTGCAACATCAATAACGGCTCCACTTTTGGGGTGGCTGACAACACTGACATACTTATGTCCGCTTTTATAAGATTTTTCGTCTAGGCATAGGTGCTCAAACGGGTAGGTTTGAGTGTCCCTGCGCGACATCCCCCTTTCGGTGCAGCGATGTATGATCCTGTTTATGAGGCTAAAACTGCAATCCAGTAGTTCTGCTGTTGCTGTTTGGTTCTTAGTGGCCCGTAACAGGTCTATCGCCTTGACCTCAAAATGATAGGTGTGGCGGTCGTGCTTGGCAGACCAGTCCAGCCTTATCTGTTTTACTTTGCCGTCTTTGCCCTTTATACGGGGAATCCTGCAGCGCACATAGGTTTTGTACTGCAATACATCCAAATGGCGCCATTCCCGCATTTCACTATGGTCATACAAGGGAGCAGGTTCCATGCTGTCCGGATCATAATATGCCTTGCCTATGTATTTTAAATCCAAATATACAATGTTGTCCTTGCTGTCAACTTCTATGTCTATTACCATCCAATCATCCCCGAAATCCAGTATCAGGTTGAAAAATTCTTTTGCTAATATCATGGTGCAAAGTTAAGCCTTCCACGAAATTCCTAGTAGAACCGTTTTGATTATGTTTTGAAAAACGAACTTTTGTGAGTTTTAAAATACAAACATACAGATATACACCCAAAAAAGGAAAGGTAAATGTAAAATACAGAAGAAATTTTAGATTCTGATCCCAAAATCCTAATGCGGCACAGCTAAACTCAAATGCAATTGCATAAATTGAAGCTTTCCGCCTTCTGATTTCCGAATAAGCCCTGAAAACGGAATACCATCCATAGACCCATCAAAACCTTCGGATTCATAATCAAAAGAAAGCATAGCAGAAAACCAGAGCAGAGCGTCCGATTTTTCTACGATATAAATTTGAAGTTCATCCAAATGAAATTCCGGTTGTTGATAATGCCTGTAAAATGCATCGAGTACCACTTTTAGCGAAGAATGATCCTTGCGTCCAAATCCCGGCATTATCAAAACCGAGGAAGAATCAGGAACAAACATCGCCTCAATGGCTCCTGAATGTCCCTGATTTATTTCATTTAGAAAATTTTCAATAAAATTCTGTGCATCCAACTTTATTAGAGCGGTATCCACTTTTGGTGTACAGGCGGTAAGGAGCAGAAAAACCAGCAGTCCGCTCAGAGATAAATTGCGCATATTATTGGTTTATGAGTGTCCACCCACAACAATACGCATAATTTTTATATTGAGCACTACAAAGCGGTAAAATTGCCAAATCCATAAGCGGCGCCAAATCTTTGTAGAATTGGTTGGCATGGGCGGATAAGCTTCTTCATAATAAGCCCTTGCCTTAGTGTCGTGATGGGTAATTTTGTCCATTTTATATTTTTTTGTTGATGATTCAAATTTTATTATTCGGGAAGCAGCCACCAGAACGGATAGCCTTTAGCTTTGTGCAGGAACATATAGTGCATGAACCACTTGGCCCAATGTCCAGCGAGACCGGCTTCGCCCATAGTATAATTCAGGTTGCGGCCCCACTCGGGATATTTGTCCCAATCGGGAACGATGGGATAAACAGTCATTGTTGCAGCATTTCCTTTTGCCAGACCGTAGCCTGCTGAAACAATACAAGCAGCGCCCATTTTGCCCATAGAAGCACGGTGTTTGAAATCAGTGCGCCCTTTTTTGATCCAGTTCACGATATTCAATGCCACAACTTTTCCTGCAACTCCCGAAGGCATTCCTGTACGTGGAGGTGCCGGAAAAATCGGGTTGCCGTTTTTGCTGGTCATCGGTTTTGAGATAGAATGCGGTGGAGCAAAAGCGATGCCCGGTGCAAAAATATTTCCGTAGGTCGGGTTTTGATAAGTTTCGGGCCAGTCTGAAGCTTTCCAGTCTTCGAAAGACTTTTTCGTATAATCGGCATCTACTTTCATAAAGCCATTCGGAGCAAAAAGCACATCGGTTATATCCTCATCGTTTTTGCCAAAGGCTTTGATTCCTGCGCCGGCAAATCCCGGAATTAACATTGAAAAATCGAAAGGCTCTGTTTTGTATTCACCATCAAGTGTTTCGTAATGAACCAGATTAGGTTCTACTTTGGTGACGCCGGCACGTTTTATCCAGTTGATGCCGTATTCGATAAACATAGATTCAGCAACCACTTTGGTACTGACCACATAGCCACCACGCTTAATGAAAGCACCTCCCATTCCGAAATCGCCCAGTTCAAATTCATTGGTAATCCACGTGATATCGGCAAGATGATCGAGTTTTCGTTTTTTCAGTTCAAAAGCAACATTCAAAATATACTCAAAAGCAGCACCCTGGCAAGTTGCCATTGGATGGCCGGTTCCAATAAGGATACGCTGGCGTTCACCATTTTCAAGCTTTTTGATCACTTTCTGGAATTCTTCCCAGGCTTCAGCGGCATGGCTGTATGCACAAACGGAAACCGTATTGCCGCCCGGTCCCATGCCCGGTGTTGCTTCGAAATTCAGTTTTGGCCCGGTTGCATTGACCAGAAAATCATAATCAATATCCTCGTTTTGGCCTTTGCGCTCATCGGCAACATACTCAATACGTACAAAAGGCCTTTCAGAAGCTGAATTCCCTTCCGGATGAATGGAAACTGCTTTCGCCTGACGATAGTCGATTTTCCAGCGATCATAAACCTTCTTCAGTTTAAAACGCACCTGATCAACCGTCATTTTGCCCACTCCCACCCATATATTGGACGGAATCCACTGATAATAGGAATTGGGGCTGACAACCACAACTTCGTGTTTTTTGCCCAGCTTTTTCTTGATAAAGGCCGCGGCCGTATGTCCGGCAATGCCGGCTCCGAGTACAACAACTTTTGCCATGTTTTATATCATTTAGTTTTCTGAATTTCGGTGCTTTATGGAAATCACTTCATATCTACATTCAAAACTATATAAATGTTCACAATGTTATTTCGATAACATTACAAAACATTCATTAACAACTAATTAACAATTCAAAACTTTTTTAAGGACTAAGGATAATTCATAGGGTTTAAAGGGCTTGCACAGATAATCATCAATGCCGGCCTCAAAATATCTTTGACGGCTTTCTTTGCGCGAATAAGTCGTAACGGCAATAATCGGCACACGGCCTTCGGTCGCTTTTTCTTTTTGTCGAATGATTCGGATAGCTTCTTCTCCGGTCATTTCAGGCATCAGAATATCCATCAGGATTACATCGAATTTTTGTTTCTCAAAGGCTTCAACTGCTTCTCTGCCGTTATTTGCCAGGCTGACTTTGTACCCAAAGTGCTTCAGGATGTTCAGGGTGAGTTTACGGTTTACATCATTATCTTCCGCTAGCAGTACATGCAATTGATCAATAGGGGAATCAGTCGTGTTGGTCATGCGCATCTGGTTTTTAAAAGTACCACAATTTACAAAAAAATCCGGAACATGGAAATCCTTAAGCAAAAAGCCGAATAAAATTATCCACTGGAGTAAGCAAGCTTTTCAATATCCCAAAAATGAGTAAATTTGTTTTAAAATTTCATTTTATGGGCAACAGGAATTTAATACGGTTTGATTGGGCAATTAAAAGGCTATTAAGAAATAAGGCTGATTTTACTGTCCTTGAAGGTTTCCTTAGCGAACTACTTAAAGAAAACATCAGCATTGATTCTGTTCTTGAAAGTGAAAGCAATCAAAAGTTTAGTCGTGATAAATTTAACAGGGTTGATATACTTGTAAAAAACTCAAAAGGAGAAATTGCAATTATTGAAATCCAAAATGAAAATGAATACGACTATTTCCACAGAATGGCCTATGGTACATCCAAAGTAATTACTGAATATATTGCTGTTGGCGAACCTTATAAAAATATTAAAAAGGTTTACTCCATCAATATTGTTTATTTTGACTTAGGACAAGGAGCGGATTATATTTACCATGGTAAAACAGATTTTATTGGCATACATAAATCCGATAAACTTAAATTATCAACGAAACAAAGCGAGCTGCTGGGCGGTAAAACAGAACCCTATCAGGTATATCCCGAATACTATGTAATAAAAGTTAACAACTTTGATGATGTTGCCAAAGACACTCTTGACGAATGGATTTATTATCTGAAAAACAACGAAATAAAAGAAAATTTTAGTGCAAAGGGGATTGAAGAAGCAAAAGAAAGGTGGCGCGTTGACAATCTGCCTGAAGATGAGCGAATAAGTTATCTTAAGCATATTGACAATCTGCATTACAGTGCAAGTATGAGCTGGTCGGTGAACATTGATGCGGAAGAAAAAATACGGACAGAAGAACGAATAAAAGAAAAATCTCTTATCGCTAAAAGGTTGAAAATCAAAAAAATTGATATTAAAACTATAGCAGAAATCACCGGATTAAGTGAAGATGAAATTGAGAGCCTTTAATGGTGAATGGTTAATGGTGAATGGTGAATGGTGAATGGTTATTGATTGTCCGATCCTAAAATAGGTTGCACTTATTTATTTTTTGAGTATTTTGGCTTTGAATACAAAACAGTTAAGGTATGAGGGAAAATATCGTGAAATCAAAGAGTTTTGGTTTTGCAGTTAAAACCGTTAATTTGTATAAGTATCTGTGCAATGACAAAAAAGAATTTGTTTTATCGAAGCAATTGCTGCGCTCCGGCACTGCCGTAGGAGCATTGGTTCGTGAGGCTGAACATGCAGAAAGCAGGGCTGACTTTATTCACAAAATGGCTATCGCACAAAAAGAATGCAATGAGTCAATTTATTGGATTGAACTTATAAAAGAAACATTATACATTGATAATCAGAAATTTGAAGAAATAAACACCGATGCAGTTGAAATTTTAAAACTTATCACAAGCATTATAAAAAGCACGAAACGAAATCTTTAAGAGTAATGGTTAATGGAAAGCTTCCAATTAACCATTCATAATTAACCATTAACAATTAAAAATCATCCGATTACATTAATCAACTTCCCTCCCTGCAAAACCGGAACTACCGGACAGGAATCCATTTGAAAAGTGTATTCTAGCACATCATCAACACCGAGGCGCTTTAAACGATGACGGTGCATTGCTTTTTCCACATAGGCCAGTGGGTCGGTTTTGCCTGTTTTCCACAAATCCAGGGCTGCTTCTGCAGAATCGCACTGATTTTCAAAACCTTCCATTCCCAGAAGACGTTCGCATAGCGCTCCGGCAAAGAAAGCATCTTCGAGACTGAATTTATTTTTCCAGCCGGCACAAAGAATAAGGACATCCTCGGTTTGCCGGCTGAGCCAATCCGATAAAGCACTGATATTCAAGAATGAACCAGCAATTACCTTTCCCTGATTACGCGCTATTTCTATAGCATGCGTACCATTGGTTGTGCTGTAGGCTATTGATTTTCCAATTATTACTTCCTTCATAAAATCAAAAGCAGAATTGCCGTAATCTGCAAAGTCCAGTATTTTCCCTTCCCTTTCGCAGGCAACAGGATACCCAAGGGCTTTGTATTCTTTCACTTTTTTAATGCTGGAAACCGGAATAATGCTCTCAACCCCATGCTGAAAAGCAGCGCAAAAGGACGTTGTGGCACGAAGGATGTCCACCACAACAATATTCAGATTATCGCGCAAAATTCTGTGTTCGAACAATGCAGGAGAAAAACAGACTTCAATTTTTTTCATAAGGAATGGTTTCGGGAAGATCAAAGCGATTCCGCTTTCTCAAAAATCACGATAAAAGTAGCGCCATCTCCGGGTTTGGATTCGCACCATACTTCGCCTTTCATGGCTTCAACATATTTTTTAACGATAGACAGGCCCAGTCCGGTAGATTTCTCTCCGCCCGTTGGCTGGGCGCTTAGCTTTTGGTAACGTGTAAACAAAATTTTCATGTCCCGTGGTGCAATTCCCGGACCTTCATCGCGTACTTCAAAGCGGATAAACCCTTTATATTCAAATAGTTTAATATAAATATTAGCTCCTTGGGGAGAAAACTTCACGGCATTGGAAATCAGATTCTCAAAAATTTGGGCGGTATAACTTTTATCCACCTCCGCATGAAGCGATTCCGTAATTAAAATTATACTGATTTTCTTACGATTGGCCACTTCTTTAAAATGCTGGTGCACTTCTTTCAGGATGGCTGATAAGTCATGACGGGCTGTCTCCAGCTTCACCTCTTTCTTTTCAATAACCTGATTATCAAGAATTTTGTTGATGATGTCGCTCATTCGGTTCACCGAGCTGTTCATCAGTTTGATATACTCTTGCTGATCAACGCTAAGTGTTTCCATTTCGCCCTGCATCATTTCGATAGCACAACGGTTACTCGTAAGCGGGTTTCGCAGGTCATGCGCCACAACGTCAATCAGGTAATTTTTCTCCAGATTTAGCTTTTTCAGTTCGATATTCTGCATTTGCAGCTGCTGCTTCTGCTTTTCGATTTCATCTTTTTGTTTCTGAATCTCGCGGTAACTTGAAGCCAGTTTTTCCTCCAGTTCGTTCATATGCCGGATACGGCTGGTCAATGCACGGGTAATTCCGCGCACAATATTGATGTTTTCGTGGATCAACTGATCAAAATCAACTCTTTTCAGCTCAAGTAGGACAGAATCGTCCATACAGCTCACCGAAGCAGAACGTTTTTCCTTATCAAAAAGGGCGTATTCGCCAAAAATATCCCCTTCAAAAAGCTCACTGAACGTATAATCCCCGTCGTGGATGCGCACGCGACCCTCCTGAATAATGAACATACTTTCGCCTTCATCGTTTTTCCGGAATAAAGTAGTTCCTGCGCTTTCTTCCCGTCGGATTAGTTTTTCTGCAATAATCTTAAGGTTTCTTTCGCTGGTCTGCTCAAAAATCAGTACATCCCGGAGAAAATCCAGGCGCCGGTCCAAAATTTCATTTTTTAAGCTCATTTGCTTTTCTTTCGTGCCCTGATGTTGCCAAGGTTCAAATTGACGATGCTGAATATCATTATTATCGCTGCGATCCATTGTACCGTTCCTAACTTGACCTGATTAAAAAAGTAGTCAAAGATAATAGCCGAAATCGGAAAAAACAACTCACAAATTGTTGCTACAATTGCTTTAACCTTATTTAAACCAAAATAATAAAGAAATATTGCCCCTGATCCGGTTGTAAGGCCAATAATCAGAAAGATCAGCATATGGTTGCTGTTTACATCTGCAATACTAGAAAAACCACCGATTATGAGCACATAAACGAGCATAATCAAACTGGTCAGGCCATACCGCCAAAATGTAGCTGTCTGAAAAGCAATACCTTCAAGCGCTTTTTTGGAAAGAACCGTGGAGCTCCCAAACGAAAAAGCGGCCAATAGGGCAAAAAGGGCAGCGTAAACCGTATTGGCACCGGAATCCAGATTAGGAAGTTTCAAACCGAAAGTCATAAAGTATCCTGAGATGATTGCCAAAGCTGCCCATAAAAGGAAATTCTGACGTAATTTTTCTTTCAGAAACAAAGCAGCCAATGAAATAGCAAAAACCGGCTGTAGTTTCTGCAATAAAACTACAATGGTAAGATGCTGGAAATTCACCAAAAACAAAGCTTTTACAATTGCCAAAGTACCTGCTGCGCCGCCGGCCAGAGCTATAAGAAATAATACAATCCACTGCTTTCTGCTGAATTGCGCCGACTTTTTCCATGATTTCCACAAAAAAGGCTGCATCAATACAAAAGGCAGGGCATGCAGGACCAGCACTACAAATCCAACATCCAGCGAGAAAAGGCGTGGTGTAAGTACAACACCATCAAGTCCCCACAAAATGGCTGCTACACTGATGGCGCTTGCTCCGATAATTATATTCCGTATGGATGAGTTTCCTGCTTGCATGTTCTTCATTGTGGCAAATATAGGAAGATGCGCGCATCTGATTGCAAAAATCCGACGAATTTAAAACTCAAATTATAAGTAAAGCTCTCGCAGCTTTGAATTTTGCAATAATATGCTCACCTTTACAAAATGAAAACCGGTTTATGATGGAAGCGTTACACTGGATCCCTCAGGAAAACAATATTGTTGAATGTCATTTATGCCCGCACTATTGCAAGTTAAGTAACGGACAATCCGGTATTTGCAAAGTCAGGAAAAACAAAGATGGCAAACTCTTTAGCCTCAATTTTGCTCAAATTTCCGCCTTGCATAGCGATCCGGTTGAAAAAAAGCCGCTTTATCATTTCTATCCCGGCAGCCGGATTCTCTCTGTTGGTTCATGGGGATGCAATATGAGCTGCAATTTTTGTCAGAACTGGGAAATATCGCAAAATCCGGTGCCAAAAACTACAAAAACACTGCTCAGTCCTACAGACTTAGTTGCAGAAGCCAACAAAATCACGGGCAATCTTGGTTTGGCTTTTACGTATAACGAGCCCACTGTTTTTTTCGAATATATGCTCGAAAGCGCCCGAATTGCCGTTTTGCATGGTCTCCAAAACGTAATGGTCAGCAATGGGTATATCAATCCAGAACCTTTGAGCGAACTCCTGCCCTACATGCATGCCTTTAATATTGATTTAAAAGCATTTAATGATGAATTTTATCGAAAAAACGCCGGGGCAAGATTGCAAGCGGTACTGGACAGTCTGCGCATCATCGCATCATCGGGACGTCATCTGGAAATCACTTTCCTGATCATTCCCGGCCTGAACGACAATTTACAGGAATTTGAAAAAATGCTGGATTTTATCCGAAACCATTGCGGAATTAATACCGTTTTACACCTAAGCCGGTATTTTCCCCGTTATCAGCAGGATAGGCCAATAACTCCTGTTTCAACACTTAATGATTTTTATCACAGGGCAAAAGAAGTCCTCAATTTCGTTTATGCAGGCAACATTTATCATCCTCAATCTGTCAAAACAATGTGCCCCAAATGTGGTGCATTATTGATTGACCGCTCCTCAAAAGGCAGCGAAATCTGTATGCCCAAAATTGAAGGCCAAAATAATTATCAAATAGAATGCAGCAACTGTGGCTATAAACTCAACTAAGCAATTTTGAAGAAATATCGTAAAAATTGACTACCTTTGTATAAATGCTTGATAACAAGATATATATAAGAATATTTTTCACTTTCATTCTTCTTGGCAGCTATTTTTCAGCTGTAGGAGCGAATGATGAAGCTTTTTATGCAAAGCCGAAATCAGGTATTTATTTTCTTGAAAACAAAGGACAATGGCATGAAAACGTTCTGTTTAAAGCCCAATTAGCGGATCACCTCACAGTTTTTTTTGAAGCGGACGGCTGGACGATCAGTATCCTGAACCCTGATGACATCAAGCATTCGCATGCGCATCACGACGATCATGAACACCACCATGATTGCCAGATTCACGGTCACGCGATAAAAGTAAAAATGCTCAGCACGGAGCATCCTTTGGTCAGCGGGAAAGGCCGGAAACCATTAATCAGCAATTTTTTCACCGGAAACACGCAAAGCAACAGCCAAGGCGTGCACTCTTTTTCCGAAATCCTTTATGAAAACGTTTGGCCCGGCATCGACCTCAGGTTTTATACCAGCGAAGGTCAGCGTCTGAAATATGAATTCATTATAAATGAAAATGCTGATTACAAGCAGATTCAACTGGAATATAAAGGACAGGACGATCTGAAAATTGAGCACGGCCATCTGATTATCGGTACAAGTCTTGATGAAATCAATGAATTGAGTCCGGTAGCATGGAAAACCAAAGATGGCAGCAAGGACTTCATTCAATGCAATTTCCGTCTGGATCAAAATATTCTCAGTTTTGCTCCAAAAGGGATTAAAAAAGGCGAAGCTTTTATTATTGATCCCGAACTGATTTTTTCCACCTATACAGGCTCCCTGAGCGATAACTGGGGCTTCAGTGCCACAGATGACCTCGAAGGCAATGTTTATTCAGGTGGTATCGTGAGCGGTTCGGGCTATCCGGTCAGTCCCGGTGCATTTCAGCAGGATTTTGGCGGCAACTGGGATATTGCCATTATCAAATACAATCCCACAGGCACAGAACGGCTTTACGCAACATATCTGGGCGGAACTTATGCCGACCTGCCGCACAGCCTTGTGGTAAATCAAAACAATGAACTTTTGATTTTTGGCACAACAGGATCGCCCGATTTTCCTACAACAAATAATGCCTGGGACAACACTTTTAACGGAGGCACCGGCATCTATTACGATGGCGTTTTGAGCTTTCCGCAGGGAGTCGATCTTTTTGTAGCCTGCCTGAGCAGTGACGGCAGCCAGCTGGTTCATTCCACATTCATCGGCGGCAGCCAAAACGACGGCCTCAACTACCGCAGCCGCTACGCACCCTACCTGATGCACGGAAACGACAGCCTGTATTACAATTACGGCGATGGCGCCAGAGGTGAAATTATTACGGATGATCAAAACAATGTGTATATCGGTTCCTGCACTTTTTCGGACGATTTTCCTGTTACGGCAAATGCCTTTCAGACTACAAACAAAGGTCGTCAGGAAGGTGTGGCTTTCCGTTTGGATCCGGCTTTGAGCCAGCTGGTTTGGAGTTCATATATCGGTGGCAGCTTAGATGATGCGGTTTATTCCGTAGATATCGACAGCCAGGGCAGGCTTTTAGCTGCCGGAGGAACTGTTTCGCAGGATTTTCCAATGACTGCCAATGCATGGCAAAGCACATTTCAGGGCGGCAGTACCGATGCTTTCGTTTGTGCCTTCGGCCCGGATGGCAGCTCTTTGACCGGCTCAACTTATTATGGCAGTGATGCTTATGACCAGGCTTATTTTGTGCGCTGCAGTCGCGATGATGATGTTTTTATTTATGGGCAAACCGCAGCTCAGGCTTCGCAATTGATTATCAACAATCCACCCTACGCGCAGCAAAACAGCGGCCAGTTTATCGCAAAGTTCCCTTCAAGCCTGGATCAGATTTCCTGGTCAACAGTTTTTGGAACCGGAAGCGGAGCACCCAATATCAGCCCAACAGCTTTTGGTATTGACATGTGCAACCGCATTTATGTTTCAGGCTGGGGAAGAATCTGGGGCAATTATACGATAAACGGCCATCATTATGCCTGGGGCGATGATTTTGGAACGGTTGGCATGGAAATCACGCCCGATGCTGCCCAAAATACAACGGACGGCCAGGATTTCTATATCGCTGTATTTGAAGAAGATATGAATGATATATCTTATGGAACCTATTTTGGCGAACTGCATTACAGCGCCTGTTATTACAGTGGCCACGACCATGTGGACGGAGGCACCAGCAGGTTCGATAAAAGAGGCTATATCTACCAATCAGTTTGTGCAAGCTGCGGAAACTGCCAGCAATTCCCAACCTGGCCCAATCCGGGCGCATGGTCAAATACAAATAATGGCGGAAACTGTAATAATGCCGTTTTTAAAATCCATGTGCAGTCCGATTTTGCTTTGGCTGACTTCAAGCAACCAGCACCCGGCTGTGCAGCATATACCGTTGAATTTGAAAATCTGGGGCAAGGAAGCAGTTTCGAATGGAATTTTGGTGATCCGTCATCAGGAAGCGCCAATACTTCCACCGAAGAAAATCCTGTGCATACTTATAACCAGCCCGGAATTTTCAGCGTAAAACTCGTCGCACATATGCTTAACGGATGCTACCCAACAGACACCATTATCCGCAACGTACTGGTAATGAGCGACACCTCATACTATTTGCCCGATACGGCCATTTGCAGCGGATCTCCCATCCAAATAGGAATTGAGCCTGTGCCCGACACCGGCATCCATTATCACTGGAATCCAACCAACGGACTGAGCGACAGCACTATTGCCAATCCCATTGCCTCGCCCGGGCAAAGCACACTCTATACCCTTACAGTTACCAATGGCGTTTGTGCCGACACCATACGCCAATGGGTTTATGTTTCTGAGCAATATGCCTGGGGCGGTGCAGACACCACAATTTGCAATGAAAGCTGGGAACTGCTTGCACATGCCTCGCCCCTGCCCGAATATTTCCTTTGGTCTTCCAATCCGGCTTTTTCGGATACGCTTAATAATTTTCCGGATGACAGTACCGCTTTGGTGATTGTAGAAAGCAGCCGGTCATTTTACCTCAAAGTTGGCAGCCCGGAAGGTTGTGTGGTTTATGACACCGTAACCATAACTTCCTCACAGGCAGCAACTGACATGCCTCCCGACACCAGCATCTGCCGGGGCGACAGTATTCATTTTCAGGTCAATATTACTTCTACAAGCGGTATTGAATCGATTATCTGGCAACCAGATTCACTGATAGTCAGCGGTCAGGGAACGAAAAACATTCTGTTCCGTGCGCCAATGGACTTTATGCTACAGCTGCATATGACCGATTCCATTGGATGCAGTTTTACCGATAGTATGGCCGTCAATACTTTTTATCCCACCGGAAAGCTGGAGCTGGAAAACGTCAGCTGTTACGGTCAGTGCGATGGAATTATTGAATTATTTCCCTATGGCGGGCTGGCACCCTATCAGTTTCATTGGTCGAATGGTGATACCACTGCAATTGCTGACAGTTTATGTGCCGGGATACACTCGGTTATTATCAATGATGCGGCAGGATGCAGCCAAAGCTATAGCTACGAAATGAATGAACCTCCGCCCTATTTCATTATTTCTTCCATAAGCGCTCCCGGCTGCTTTGGAAAACCCGACGGAAAAATTCAGGTGGATGTCAGTGGCGCCACTCCTCCTTATTCATATTTATGGTCAAATGGCGCAAGCGGTCATGTCATTGATAATTTGTTGCCCGGAATTTATGAGCTTACTGTTTCTGATTCACTTAATTGCGATACAACTTTAAGTTTTGAAGTGGAGCAGGCCGGACTTTTCCAGATTACTGACAGCCTGCATCAGCCTTCATGCGCTTATAGTGATGATGGTTTTATCCAAGTAAATGTCAGTGGTTCACGGCCACCTTACGGTTATTTTTGGAATGGAGTTGAAGGAACAGATTCGATTGGCGGCCTGATGGGCGGCATCTATGAGCTGCATATAAGTGATCAGGGAAATTGCGATACTACCCTCCTTTTTGAATTGGAAGCGCCCGAAGCCTACCAAATTGAAGCGCAAATTCAGGATGTAGCCTGCTATGGTGATTCAACAGGAAGCATACAGCTTTTGGTTAGCGGAGGAACTGAGCCCTACGAAATTGAATGGCAGCATGGCGTAAGCGGCAGTTATACAGGCAATCTGACTGCCGGAATTTATCAGGCTTTCCTCAGCGATGCAAACCACTGCGATACAGTTCTTTGGTTTGAAGTCCTACAGCCCGATAGCATATGGTTTGAAGCCGAAATCACCAATGCCTCCTGTTTTGGCTCTGATGATGCGGCTATAAGCATTCATGCACACGGAGGAACGCGGCCTTACACCTACCTATGGGGCGGTGGTGAATCAGATTCTGTGCTAAACAACATCCCGGCAGGTACTTACAGCCTTTTGTTTGGAGATCAAAATGAATGCACAATTGAAGAAAACTGGTTTATTCAACAGCCGGAAAAATTTAATATTCAATCAGTTATAAAAAGTCCACCCTGTAACGGCGGCAGAGATGGCAGCATCAGTATTGAAGTATCGGGAGGAACTCCTCCATACCAATATTTATGGTCCAACGGAGAAACCAGCGCCGAAATCACCAATTTACTGACCGGATCCTACGAAATGCAGCTTAGCGATGCCAATAATTGCGATACAAGCCTTCTTTTTGTGCTCACGGATCCGGAAATTATCAGCATTACGGCAGAAATCGAAGAGGTGAACTGCTTTGGAGGCAGTGACGGCAGGATTGAAATTTATGCGCAAGGCGGTACAAAACCATATACTTTCCTGTGGACGAATGGCAGCACAGACAGCATAGCATCAGGTCTCACGGCCGGAATTCATGAGCTTTTGCTGAAGGATGCCCATGGTTGCGATACAATATTTGAATTTGAAATTCACCAACCTCAAACGCCCATTACGTTGGAGGCAGAAATAACAGACTGCATCTGCTTTGGCGATGAAAGCGGCAGCATCACCACCACTGTCAGCGGAGGAAGTCCTCCCTATACCTTTGAATGGTCGAACGGCGAAACCGGCAGTAATATCAGCAATTTATCTGCTGGCAGCTACAGCTTGAGCATCAGGGATGCACAGGACTGTGATACCGCTTTCTTTTTCGAAATTAGCCAGGCAGAAGAAATCATCATTAACGCAAGTATCAGCAATGCAAGTTGCTATTCAGGCACTAAGGATGGCAGCATTGAAACACAAATAAGCGGTGGGCATCCGCCTTATCATTTTCTGTGGTCCACAGGTTCGGAAAGTCAGGATATCCGGGATCTCCCCCGTGGGAATTACCAGCTTATTTTAACAGATTCGGCTTATTGTGAGCAAGCAGCTGATTTTTATGTTGGTTCACCTGATTCTATTCGTTTCAATGCGAATATCGTATCGGTCCGCTGCTATGGCGATGAAGATGGCGCCATATATTTGAATCCTATTGGCGGAACGGAGCCTTACAGCATCATTTGGGATGACGGCAGTACAGGAACGGAACTGCTTTTGTGCAAGGCAGGCATGTACCTTGCCGAACTCACCGATAAAAACGGCTGCAAAGCCCTGGAGCGCTTTCTGGTAAGCCAACCCAACAAGCTTTTGCTTGATTTTGATATTGAACCTGTTATCTGTATCGGTCGATCCAATGGCAAGATTGAAAGCCGCGTGGACGGAGGCATTGAACCCTATAGCTATTTATGGAACAATGGCAGCATTGAAGCTGATTTGTTTAATATTCCTACCGGTACCTACAATCTCATTGTAAGCGATAATAATTCCTGTCAAATTGCAAAAGAGATTTATTTACCGGAAGAAGGATGTCCGCTGACAATTCCGAATGTTATAACACCTAATGGAGATGGGTATAATGATTACTTTGAGATTATAAACATTCAATATTACCCGGGAAATAAATTATTGATTTTCAATCGTTGGGGAAAAGAAATTGCATCCTTCAGTAATTATCAGAACGACTGGGACGGCAAAAAAAATGATGGAAGCAGGGCTTCGGACGGTACGTACTATTTCATACTCCAAATTCCCGGAGAAGAGCAGATACAGGGAGTAATCAGCATCTTACACTAAATACGAATAAAATCTTAGGAAATATTCAATCAAAAGCCTATCTTTGTTATTCATTAACACTATTTTTGCTTTATCTAACACTTAAATATGTAAATGATGAAAAAAGTTTTAGTTGCTACCGAAAAGCCCTTTGCCCCTGTTGCCGTTGAAGGCATCAAAAGCATTGTCGAAAAAGCAGGTTACGAATTTGCACTTTTGGAAAAGTATGCCAATAAGCAAGACCTTATTGATGCCGCAAAAGATGCTGACGCAATGATTATCCGCAGTGACAAAGCCACCCGCGAAGTAATTGAAGCTTCTGAAAAGCTTAAAGTTATTGTCCGCGCCGGCGCAGGTTACGATAATATCGACCTGGAAGCTGCCACAGAAAAAGGCATTGTTGCCATGAACACACCCGGCCAGAATTCCAATGCGGTTGCAGAGCTTGCTATAGGCATGATGGTTTTCCTTGCACGCAATGAGTTTAACGGCACAGCAGGCACAGAGCTTCGTGGCAAAAAAATCGGCATCCACGCCTATGGCAATGTAGGCCGCTATGTAGCCAATATTGCCAAAGGTTTTGGTATGGAAGTTTTTGCCTTTGATCCATTCGTAAAGAAGGAAGATATTGAAAAAGATGACGTTAAGGTATTGGAAACAGCAGAAGAGCTTTATGCAAACTGCCAGTACATCAGCCTGCACATCCCTGCAAATGCCAAAACAAAAGGCTCGATCAATTTTGATTTGCTCAACAGCATGCCAAAAGGCGCCTGCCTTGTAAATACAGCACGCAAGGAAGTAATTTGCGAAGAAAGCCTGCTGAAAGTTTTTGCTGAACGTGCCGATTTTCAGTATATCAGTGATATAGCACCGGACTGTAAGGATGAAATTGCAGAAAAATTTGCCGGAAGGTTCTTCTTTACACCAAAGAAAATGGGTGCCCAGACATCTGAAGCAAATATCAATGCCGGCCTTGCCGGGGCAAACCAGATCATTGCTTACTTCGAAAACGGAGATACTACTTTCCAGGTGAACAAGTGATAAACTAACCTACTAAAAATAAGCCCTATGAACGATTTTGAAAATGATAGACACGGCACATTCTTCCGCTTTGAAGAATTGCGCATTTACCACAAATCCCTCGATTACATCTGTTGGGTGAACCAGCATCAGGCTTTGGCCGATGACAAAAGCCAGGTGCTTATCAACAAATTTCAGACTGCCGCTGTGAATATTTCCATTAATATTGCAGAGGGTTCTGCAAGGAACAAAAGCCAGTTTATCTACTACTTAAAAATGGCCAAAAGCTCTATTCGTGAATGCCTTGTATTTACAAGCATTGCTTTTCAGCTTGGCTATCTTTCGGAAGAAGAAGAACAGGAATCGCGCAACCAGCTAATGGAAATGACCAAAATGCTGGGCGCTTTTATTGGTTCCCTGCAGCGTAATCAACGTGATGGAGAATCATTAGATGACTAACAAAATAAATTAACCGTACACTACTATGGCAATTTTCAAACCGTTTAGGGGGCTACGCCCGCCGAAAGAGCTGGCCAGTAAAGTGGCCTCAAGACCGTATGATGTGCTTAACTCAGAAGAAGCACGAAGAGAAGCACAAGGCAATATCCACTCCCTGCTTCATATCACAAAATCCGAAATAGATCTTGATCCGGAAGTTGATATCCATTCTCAGGAAGTGTATGATAAAGCTGTGGAAAACTTCAAAATGTTCCAGAAAAGGGGCTATCTCCTGCAAGAGAAAAAATCAAAATTCTACATCTATGCCCAAACCATGAACGGACGAAGGCAATATGGCCTGGTAGGCTGTTCGCACATCGATGATTATATCAATGGTGTTATCAAAAAGCACGAGCTTACCCGTAAGGACAAAGAAGATGACCGCATGATTCATGTACGCATCAATAATGCCAATATCGAACCGGTATTCTTTACCTACCCTGCTGTTAAAGAAATTGATGTAATTGTAAAAAGCATCGTAGAAAACGAAGCACCTGAATATGATTTTACCAGCGATGACGGCGTTGGTCACCACTTCTGGGTAATTAACGACGAAATTGTAAACCACAAAATCGTAACTTTATTCGAGGAAAAAGTTCCTTATACTTACGTTGCCGACGGACACCACCGTACTGCTGCTGCTGCACGTGTTGGCCTTGAACAAAGAGAAAAGGACAAATACCCTACTCCGGTAAAAGAATACAACTATTTCCTCAGTGTGCTTTTTCCCGACAATCAGTTGCAAATTATTGATTATAACCGCGTTGTTAAAGATCTGAACAATCACAGCAAGGAAGAACTGCTGCAACTGCTCGAAAAGCATTTTAATGTACGCGAGTTTGGCCCGGAAGTCTTCGCCCCTCAAAAATTACATCAATTCAGTATGTATCTCGATGGCAAATGGTATATCCTTGACGCCAAAGAGCATACTTATGATGACAATGATCCGATTGGCGTACTTGATGTTACGATTTTGAGCAAATATGTTTTGGATGAAATACTCGACATCAAAGACCTGCGTACCTCAAACCGTATCGACTTTGTTGGCGGAATCCGTGGCTTGTCCGAATTGGAGCGCCGTGTTGACAGTGGAGAAATGGCAGCTGCTTTTGCACTGTATCCGGTAAGTATGAAGCAACTGATCGACATTGCCGATAGCGGAAACATCATGCCTCCCAAAACAACCTGGTTTGAGCCGAAACTGCGCAGCGGTTTGGCCATACATCAGCTTGATGAAATTGATGATGAATAGGATTTTATTAAATTATTAAAAAAGGGTCACCAATTTGGTGGCCTTTTTTTTGCTCAGTGCTGAAAAAATATCAAAAAAAAAGCATTTGCTGAGAATTACTCAACAAATGCTTTTGCGGTAGCCAAACAAGATTGGGAATAATATTATTTTTTTAACAGTTCGGCCATTTTTTTACCAATATCAGCAGGAGAATCCACCACATGGATTCCACAATCGCGCATGATTTCTTTTTTGGCTTCCGCAGTATCCGCTTTACCGCCAACGATTGCTCCGGCATGTCCCATGGTGCGCCCTTTAGGAGCGGTAGCCCCGGCAATAAAACCGACGACTGGCTTTGAGCCAAAATCACGGATATATTCGGCGGCTTCGGCTTCCATGCTCCCCCCGATTTCACCAATCATAACAATTCCCGTTGTATCGGGATCGTTCATCAGCAATTCCACGGCTTCTTTTGTAGTAGTACCCGGAACAGGGTCGCCGCCAATACCAATTGCCGTTGACTGGCCAAGTCCGGCTTTTGTAAGCTGGTCAACTGCTTCATAAGTTAAGGTTCCTGAGCGGGAGACAATCCCAACAGAACCTTTTTTATGGATAAAACCCGGCATGATGCCCACTTTTGCTTCATCAGGCGTAATAACACCCGGACAATTGGGGCCTACCAGCCGGCAATCTCTTTTATCAATATAATTTTTCACAGAGACCATATCCTTCACAGGAATACCTTCTGTGATGCAAATAATCACTTTAATACCGGCATCAGCGGCTTCCATAATTGCATCAGCGGCAAATGCCGGCGGTACAAAAATCACAGAAACATCTGCTCCGGCTATTTTTACGGCATCTTTCACGGTATTAAAAACCGGTTTTCCGAGGTGCTCCTGACCTCCTTTTCCCGGAGTAACGCCACCAACGAGATTAGTGCCATAATCGATCATCTGTGCAGCATGAAAACTACCTTCTTTTCCGGTAAATCCCTGTACAATCACGCGGGAATCTTTGTTAACAAGAACGCTCATAGGGTCTTTTTGATTTGGATTATTAATTCGATTTTAAGCAAAGATACTGAACTAATATAATTATCTACATATTTGTTCAAATTAATCCTCCATTTCAATGATTTCAAAAGGCAAACCGCTTACATCCTGATAATCTTCACCGGTTTCCATCATTTCCTCATCATCCTCATCGTAATACCATTCTACCACAATGCTTTTTGTTGAAAAGCGTGTAATTGGCCTCAGTTTTTTAAAAATCTCCAGAATAAATTTGGAAGAGCTGGTATTAAAATATTCGAGATAAACTTTCACCCGGGTTTCTTTGGCTGGAGATTTTGCATAAGACTCCACCCAATCCACAACAGGCTGATAAAAACTAAAAGTGTCTTCCGGTATGGAACGTCCACTGATGCCTAATACTCCTGTTTCCGCATTAAAATCAATATCAGGATGTTGCCTGTCGCCTTTAAAAATATATGTACTCATAAATTGTTTCAATCGCAAATTCAAATTACAGAATAATCAATCGGACGGCAAAAGTAGTAAAATTAAAAATGAGAGCACAGGACAAAATAAAAAATTAATATTTAATAAATTTCAGTACATATAACTATATATCAATTATTTAACAGGCTTAAAACTTTCCTCCGATAACCAAAACATCATCGATCTGATCATTTTCTCCGCGCCAGTCATCAAAAGCGATCTTAAGTTTTTCGGGAATTGTATTGATTTCTTCTTCGGAAAGCGCTACAAGCAGTTCGCGGAATCTTTTATTTAAAAATTTCTTGCCATTTGTACCGCCAAACTGGTCGATATAACCATCTGTTGTCATGTAAAAGCGATCCCCTTTCCTGAAATCCAATTCCTGAGCATTGAAAGGGTTTTGATCTTTTGTAGAAATTCCAACGGGCATACGGTCGCCTTTAATTTCCATCAGGTCTCCGGTTCGGCTTGCATTTTCGGGAACATCATGATCTTTCAGTCCCTCTCTGAACAGATAAAGCGAATTATACGCACCGGCAAAGCGTATGCGCTGGTTTTTATAATCAATAACCAAAAGCGCCATATCCATACCTTCTTTGGTATCTCCTTCCCTGCCCTTTTGTTGCAGTACGCTGATCAGGTTGGCACGCAGCTGGTTCAATATTTCAGCGGGTTCCAGAATTTTCTTTTCATTCACAATTTCATTGAGGTAAGAAATGCCGATCATGCTCATAAAAGCGCCGGGAACACCGTGGCCGGTACAGTCGGAAGCAACAATAACAGAACTTTCGTGTTTTTCGCTAAACCAATAAAAATCGCCGCTCACGATATCGCGGGGTTGGTAATAAATAAATGAGTCGGATAGAATTTTTTTAACTTCATCGGCAGGACGCATAATAGCTGCCTGGATACGACGCGCATAATTGATGCTATCGGTAATGTCTTTGTTAATCCGGGCCAGTTCAATATTTTTCTCTGTAACTTCATGCGTGCGTTCGGCAACTTTGGTTTCAAGGATTTCTTTTTCAAGTTTAAGCTGGCGCTCACGTAATTTGACATATATATAAATTGTCAGTAAAATGAGCACAAAAGCCCCGAACACAAACCACCAGCGCTGCCAAAACGGAGGACGGATCCGGAATGAATATGTGAGCGGTTCGGGCGTCCAAACGGATTGGTCATTTACCGCCTTGATTTCCAACGTATAATCACCCGGTGCTAAAGAAGAAAAACTAACAAAATCCTGGGAAGTTTCAGGCCGCCACTCATTATCAATTCCTTTGAGTCGTACCTGATATTTAACCGCTTCCGGATTGGTATAATTCGGACTCACAAAGCGAAAATAAAAAGAATTTTTGCCATAAGGAAAAACAGTCTCCTGTGCGGGGTTTTGTTCCTGCAGGTTTACCAGCATTTGGGTTAAAAATACTTTTGGTTCGGTTTTTTGCTGATTGAGATATTGCTCTTCAAAACCCATTAACCCATCAACGGTACCAATCAGAACCCTGCCATTGTCCAGCTCAAGCACCGAGTTATTTTTTACTTCGATTCCTGTAAAACCATGTTGTTTACTGAATGAATAAAGGCAATTTTTATCAGGATCAATGATATTCAGTCCAAGATTTGTTCCGATCAAAACCGTACCCGACTTTGTAAGATGCAGCATTGTAACATAATCCGAAAGCAATCCATCAGATTTTGTTAATTTTCTGTCAATTTTTCCATCTTTAATAATAATAACACCTTGACCTTCGGTTCCAACCCATATTTCACCATTAACTTTAGCAATGCTCAAAGCTGTAAAATCCTGCTTGAAATTAAAACCTTCAAAATCCTTGTTTTTCTTTTTAAAACCAATTCCTTTTCCAACAGCGCCCAGCCAAAGGCATTCATTATCATCAATATACAGTGCACTGATATTATTGCCCGGTATTCCGTCACGCTGCGAAAAACGTTGTTTATAGCCTTTCTCCGGTTGATATTGAATCAAACCGTTAAAGGTGCCTGCCCAAATATTTCCTGAATGATCGCCGGTAAGTGCTGTAACCTGCCCAATATTTTTAAAGAATGAACCAAGTTCACGAACAGTGTAAAAAGCATCACTTGCCTGATTATATCGAAGCATTTCGCGTTCCAGGGTCCCTGCCCATAAATTTCCATCAGCACTCTGAACCAACGAACGGATTTTTTGTGCAGGACTATTAAAAAAATCCGGTTCATAAATTTTAACTTCGCTTTCAGGGGCCTCCGGTTCAAGGGTTTTTAGATTTATAATGCCTTTATTTGTGGCAAACCAATATCCGTTATTATTGTGCAAAACCGACCAGATCTGGTGATTGGCCAGCACCGGGATGTTCGAGTAATTTACGAATTGCCGTCCGCGGAAAATCAAAAGCCCCGATTCACTGGTTCCTATCAGTATATTTCCTTCGCGATCCTGAAGCAGGCACCTAATTTGATTTGCATTTAAACCATTTGATTCGTCAAAAAATATTTTTCCATTGCCTGCATCCATAAGCAGCCCCCTGTTCCAGAAGCCCGCCCAAACTGCCTGGCTTTTTTTGTCGCGAAGAAGTGCAGAAACCATTGTATGCCTCAAGTTTAAGCCGGTTTGTATTTCTTCAACTGTGTTGTCCGGATTATACCGGAATACCTGTGCCAGCGTACTTCCCAATAACAAACCATCACCATCAGAAGCGATTGCTATCAATCGTGTGTTTGAAGGAAGGCCATCCGGTTTTAGTATTTCAAAATTATCCTGATCAGCCTTATATTTATAAAGGAAACCAAGATCTGTCAAAAAGAAAAGTTCATTATTTGCTGCTTTGACGCCTAAAACCAAATCGCTTAAGCCTTCCTGACCACTGTAAACGGAATAACTGTTTTGAGGAATTGTATCCGAAGGTACTGATTTTATGCAAATTGCTCCATTTCCTATTGTTGCCAGCCAGATATTGCCATTGCGATCTTCACTAATGCCATATATGTCTTTATTCAAATCAAGTCCCTTAAAATAAAGCCGATGAAACCTGCCTTCTGAACGATAGCTCAATCCGCCCTGATAGTGGCCGGTCCAGATTCTGTTTTTTGAATCGATAAATACAGATTTCACAACATTGGGTGCCAGGCCGTCGGCTGACGTATAGTTCTGAAAACCATGACCGTTAAAAGCCGATAATCCGCTTTTAGTCCCCAGCCACAAAACCTCATCCTGATCAAAGGCCATATCATTGATGCGGGAGTCGGGAAGTCCCTCCTGCAGGCTGTAATTAGCAAAATAGTACATCTGAGCGGATAAAAAACCCGGTAACAAAATCAAAAGAAACAAGAAGAAAGCAAAGTATATTGTTCTGGTATTCATAGCTCCTGAAAAAATATTTCAGGTAAAGGTAAGCAATATTATGGTTCATGCACCGGCAGAAAAAAGTGTAATGACGATTTTACACGCAATTGCGCAACCTACAGCCTTTGAAACATCATTTCCATTAATTTGGACTATAAAACAATCCGGCATCCGGCCCCAGTGGGATTCCAAAATAAATCCATACCATCAACAGGATTGTCCAAAGAATAAAGAAAACGAATGAGTAAGGCAACATTGTGGAAATAATCGTTCCAATTCCACTTTCTTTATCATATTTCTGGAAATAAGCGATGATCAATGCAAAGAAACTCATCATGGGTGAAATAATATTGGTAACGCTATCGCCAATGCGGAAAACTACCTGAGATAATTCCGGTGAATAGCCCATCAACATAAAAACAGGGATAAAAACCGGCGCCATGATGGCCCATTTTGCGGAAGCACTTCCCATGAGCATATTGATGCTGGCTGCAAAAATGATAAACAGGATCATGAGCACATAGATGTTCAGGTCGGCAGCCTCCAGTGCGGCAGCACCTTCAACCGCAGCAATAATCCCCAGGTTGCTTTCTTTGAAGTAAGCCACAAACTGAGCAGCAAAAAATACCAAAACAATGTACATCGAAAGTGTTTTCATGCTTTCGCTCATGCCTTTCATCACATCGGTATCATTTTTATAAACGCCCACTGTAAAACCATAGGCTATTCCGCTCAGTCCGGCAGAAACAAAGAGCAGGGTTACCACGCCTTCAAGCAGTGGGGATTTCAGAACGGAGTCATCGGCGCCCCGGAAAAAGCCATCAGCAGGGATGGTTCCCCAAAGAATAACTGCAAGTATCCCGGCGATGACCAAAGTAGCACGAATCAGACCTTTTTTCTCAAGTTTTGTGAGCGGGTGCACTTCCTCCGCTTCGGTTTCTTTATATGGATGAAGCTTGTTTAAACGGGGTTCAACAATTTTTTCCGTAACCCAGGTCCCTGAAAAAGAAATCAAAAATGTGGAAGCCAGCATAAAATAATAATTGGCTGTGGGGTTCACATGATACGACGGATCGATGATGTGGGCAGCTTCTTCTGAAAGTCCGGCCAAAAGCGGATCGATCGTTCCCAACACCAGATTGGCACTGAAGCCACCGGACACACCTGAAAATGCAGCCGCCATTCCGGCAACAGGATGCCGTCCTACAGCCTGAAAGATTATTCCCGCCATGGGGATTAATAAAACATATCCCACATCACTGGCCAGATTGGAAACAATTCCGGAAAAAACCAGCACGAATGTGAGCAGATGTTTGGGGGCAGAAAGAACCATTTGCCTGATAACCACTGCGATCAGACCACTTCGTTCCGCAATACCGATTCCCAACATAGCCACCAGCACAATCCCCAGAGGAGCAAAATCTGTGAAATTTGTGACCGTATGTTCTAAAATAAAATGCAGACCTTCTGTGGAAAGTAAATTGTGCACACTCAGCTCCTCCCCGTTTCCGGGATGTTTTACGGCCCAGCCCAACAAACTCCCAATCCAACTGATTATCAATGTTGCTACTGCAAAAAGCAGGAACAAAGTGGCCGGATGCGGCAAAGCATTACCGGTCTTTTCAACAATATTTAAAAATTTCTGGAAAAAAGATGTTTTTCTGGCCGTTTTTGCGGTCATAGCAGTCTGTCTTAATTTTGGTTTGTTTATCTCAGGAAAAGTAACAGCCTTATCAAGAGTTTGTTTAAAAATATCGGTTCTCAAGAAAATTTAAGTCCATTATCCAAAACATTAACCTCTTGAAATACAATTTGATTAATTGATCAAAATTTAGAAAAGCCAGGTCTCCTGTTACGCTATATCATTGACTACCAAATAATAACCGAGCAGAGTCCCAATATATTTAAAATACTGCGGCAGCAATTCTCTGCACATTATCCGATTTACCCATTGTATAGAAATGCAAAGCAGGGACACCCGCAGCAATCAGTTCTTTAGCCTGAGCAACACCCCATTCAATCCCCACCTGCCTGATTTCCTTATTGTTTTTACATTGTTCCACAGCTTTCACTAAATCAGCAGGCAAATCAATATGGAAAGTTTGCGGCAAAATGCTCAATTGTTTGCGTGTGCTCAAAGGTTTCAGACCCGGCACAATCGGAACATCAATTCCCAAAGCACGGCATTGATCCACAAAAGCAAAAAATTTGTTGTTATCATAAAACATCTGAGTGACAATATAAGCCGCACCTGCATCCACTTTACGTTTTAGGTTTTCGATATCCTTTTCCATATTAGGCGCTTCGGCATGTTTTTCAGGATATCCGGCCACACCGATGCAAAAATTAGTCGGATGCGAATTAGCCAGATTTTCATCCAGGTACAGCCCATTGTTCAGCTTCACTACCTGCTCCACCAGCTCAGATGCAAAAGCATGTCCATCGGTTTCCGCTTGAAAAGATTTTTGTCCTTTCGGAGGATCGCCTCTCAAAACCAGTAAATTATGAATACCAAGAAAATGAAGGTCAATCAGTGCGTTTTCAATTTCAGCCTTCGTTGCGCCCCCGCAAATGATATGAGGCACAGCCTGAATGCCGGTTTTAAACTGAATTGCAGCCGCCGTGCCTACAGTACCAGGGCGTTTGCGCACCACATTTCGGGCAATACTGCCATCGGGCAAATGCGCATACTCCACTTCAGGTTGATGATAAGTGATATTGATGCATGCCGGATTAAATTCCAGCAAAGGTTTCATGCCCTCCTCCAGCTGTTCAAAATGCTCCCCTTTCAAAGGAGGGAGCAATTCGAACGAAAAAAGGGTTTTATCGGTATTTTTATATGTATCTGCCAGGTTCATCGTTTAAATATTAGTATTGAGTAGTTTGCGGACACGTTCTTCGCTGATGTCCTTTCGTTTTGCATAATCCTGAATCTGATCATTGAGCACCTTGCCCAAATTAAAATATCGGGCAGCCGGATGAGCAAAATAGTAACCACTTACCGCTGCGGCAGGCGTCATAGCATAGTTTTCGGTAAGATTAATGCCCACTTCCGGAGCATTGAGAATATTGAAAATCACTTCTTTTTCACTATGTTCAGGACAAGCCGGATAACCCGGAGCAGGGCGGATTCCACGGTATTTTTCTTTCAACATTTCTTCAGGGCTCAACGATTCATCTTTTGCATAGCCCCAAAACTCCCGGCGCAGGTGCATATGCAGAAATTCCGCAAAAGCTTCCGCCAGACGGTCGGCCAGGATTTTCAGCATTATCTCGCTGTAATCATCGTTATTCTTTCGGAATTCCAGACCTTTTTCATCTGCGCCAATACCGGCTGTTACGGCAAAAAGCCCGATATAATCTCGTTTTTTGCTCGTTTCGGGCGCAATAAAATCAGCCAGGCACCAATTCGGGATCCCTTCTTCTTTTTGCTCCTGATTACGCAGGAAACACAAGCGCATTTTTTGCTCATCATGCTCAATAACAACATCATCGCCAAAAGCCACAGCCGGAAAAACACCATAAACAGCATTCGCTTTCAGCCATTTGCCTTCGATAATTTTTTCCAGCATCTGCCGGGCATCCTCCATCAATTTGCGTGCCTCCTCCCCTTTTACAGGATCATCCAGCAAAGCCGGATAGCGCCCGTTCAGCTTCCAGGCATGGAAAAAGAAAGTCCAGTCGATAAATGGAATCAAATCTGCCAAAGGCTGGTCTTCGATCAGGAAACGCCCTGTTTTTTCAGGTGCATCCACCTCATATTCATCCCAATAGGTTTGGAAAGCATTTTTTCGAGCATTTTCCAGGCTGATATACTTCTTGGCCGGAACTTTGGCCGCATGTTTGTTTCGCAGTGCTTCATAACGCCCCA
Organism: Bacteroidales bacterium; assembly: GCA_963662905.2. Taxonomy (GTDB): domain Bacteria; phylum Bacteroidota; class Bacteroidia; order Bacteroidales; family WRLA01. The sequence goes on from CAXXFD010000003.1 coordinate 178,485, forward strand.
ATGCAGCCACTTTAAATTTGTCCTTGCGGTTTTTGTCGATAAGCTGCGCAACAACGCCGACACTTTTAGAAGCATCGCGCACGTGGAAAACCCCTACCGGATATTCAGGCGCAATTTTCACAGCGGTATGAATTTCGGAAGTTGTGGCGCCGCCCACCAGCAAAGGAACTTCAAAACCTTCTGCTTTCATCTGGGCTGCCACGATGGTCATTTCCTCCAAAGAAGGTGTAATCAGGCCACTGAGTCCAATTATATCGACATTATTTTTGCGCGCTTCCGCGATGATTTTTTCCACAGGCACCATCACGCCAAGGTCAATGACCTCATAATTATTACAAGCCAGTACCACGCCCACGATATTTTTACCGATATCGTGCACATCACCTTTCACCGTGGCCAGCAATACTTTGCCCGCAGAAGTTGGAATGCCTGCATTTTCTTCTTCAATAAATGGCTGAAGATAAGCTACAGCTTTTTTCATTACACGCGCCGATTTTACGACCTGCGGGAGGAACATGCGCCCATCGCCAAAAAGCTCGCCAACTACATTCATCCCGTCCATCAAGGGGCCTTCTATGACCTCCAGTGTGCGGGGCAAATGTTGGCGCATTTCGGCGCAATCTTCCTCAATAAAATCACCTATACCTTTTATTAAACTATGCTGCAAGCGCTCACGCACAGGCAATTTGCGCCAGTCATCGCGCGATGATTCGTGCTGCTTCATCGAAAATTTATCCGCAAACATCAGCAATCGCTCCGTAGCATCTTTACGGCGGTTCAAAACCATGTCTTCGGTCAATTGAAGCAAATCTTTCGGAATTTCATCATAAACCTGCAGCAAGGCCGGATTGATGATTGCCATATCCAAACCCGCCTTGATGGCGTGATACAGGAACACGGCATGAATAGCCTCACGCACCGCCTGGTTTCCCCTGAAAGAAAAAGAAAGGTTGCTCACACCACCGCTTACCTTGGCATGCGGCAGGTTTTCCTTAATCCAGCGGCAGGCTTCAATAAAATCGACCGCATAATTATTATGTTCCTCCATACCCGTTCCAATAGTCAGGATATTGGGGTCAAAAATAATATCCTCAGGAGGGAAATCCGCCTGATTGACCAACAAATCATACGAGCGTTTGCACACATTGATTTTTTCTTCAAATGAAGCTGCCTGACCTTTTTCATCGAAAGCCATCACCACCGTTGCGGCACCGTAATGACGGATTTTTTGGGCCTTTTCAATAAAAGCAGTTTCGCCGTCTTTTAAGCTGATACTGTTCACAATAGCTTTTCCCTGCACACATTTCAGCCCGGCCTCGATCACCTCCCATTTGGAAGAATCGATCATCACCGGAACACGTGCTGCATCGGGTTCAGCCGCCAGTAAATTCAGGAAGCGCACCATTTCTTTTTTCGCATCAAGCATTGCATCATCCATGCAGACATCAATCGCCTGAGCGCCATTTTCGACCTGCTGCACCGCTATGCTCAGAGCTTCATCGTGTTTTTCTTCCCGAATCAGGCGAGCAAATTTGCGTGATCCGGCCACATTGGTACGTTCGCCAATATTGATAAAATTACTGCCCGGATAAACCAGCAACGGCTCCAGTCCACTCAGTTTCAGTTGATGGTCATCTCCGATCAGCTTACGGGGAGCAGCATTTTGCGCCCCTTCGGCAATGCGTCGGATATGGTCCGGAGTAGTACCACAGCAGCCACCAATAATGTTTACATGACCACCCTGAATAAATTTATCCGTTTCAACGCCCATAGCCTCAGGATCCTGATCATAATCACCAAACTGGTTCGGCAAACCCGCATTGGGGTGTGCACTGACAAAGAAAGGCGACTTGGACGCAATACTTTTAAGCCAAGGCAGCATATCATGCGCCCCCAAAGCACAGTTCAAGCCGATGCTCAGCAATTTCACGTGCGACAAACTTGTAAGGAAAGCTTCCGGAGTCTGGCCACTCAAAGTACGGCCACTGGCATCAGTGATAGTGCCCGAAACCATCAAATAACGCTTTTCATTGCGTTCTGCCAGCAATTTTTCTATCGCAAAAAGTGCAGCTTTAGCATTCAGCGTATCAAAAACGGTTTCTACCAGGAAAATATCCACGCCACCATCAAGCAAAGCGCGGGCCTGTTCATAATAGGCATCCATCAAATCTTCGAAACCCACGGCACGGAAGCCAGGATCGTTCACATCCGGGCTCATACTGGCCGTTTTGTTGGTAGGCCCCATAGAACCCGCCACAAAACGCGGTTTTTCCGGATGTTTGAGACTATACTCATCCGCCACAGAGCGGGCAATTTCCGCCGCAGCTTTATTAATGTTATACACCTGATCCTCCATGCCGTAATCCGCCTGCGAAATCACCTGCGCATTAAATGTATTGGTTTCGATGATATCGGCACCGGCATCCAGAAACTGCGCATGAATATCACGGATAATCTGAGGTTGTGTAAGGCAAAGAATATCGTTATTACCTTTTTGCGGCATAGAATGACCGGCAAATAATACGCCACGGTAATCATCCTCTTCCAGTTTGTAGCGCTGGATCATAGTACCCATAGCGCCATCAAGGATTAAAACACGATTTTTAAGAATATCGCGGATATCCTTTTGATTGTTTATTTTTTGACTCATAATTTCAATTTAAAGGCTGAACCAGCTTCCCCATATCGGCAATAAAGATTTTATGCTCCCGGATGTATGCAGCGAAATGTTTTAAATGCTCAATATCAGCTTGTACAATCAAGTAACTCATATCGCTTTGATGCGCAGCGGGAATAACTTTCAACTCAAAAAAAGGCCTCAGTTCATCCTCATTTTCAGCGCGAAGATACAGCAAATGTTCCTGTTGGTCAATCGAATTAGCTATTACATTGATATTATCAAACTTACGGTATCTGAATCCCTGAAGCCACAAGCTGATATCGCCTGCAACAGCAAGCGCTGTAGGATGGCCTCCGGCACCTTTTCCCTGATAAAACTGGCTTCCACTGAATTTTGAGCGGGTAACAACAGCGTTAAACTCATTATCAACATGATAAAGTGCATCATTGGGCGGTACAAATGCAGGGATGACCATAAGGTTTAATGTCCCATTGACAAATACAGCCCGTGGTAAAAGTTTAATCTTACAATTGTTCATTTCCGCAAAACGGATATCTTCAGGCTTTAAAGCCGAAATTCCAAAACGCAAAACATTTTCAGGATCAGTTACTTGCCCCCAGGCATGATAAGACATGATACACAATTTGGCACAAGCATCAAAGCCATCCATATCGTTTTCCGGGTTCGATTCTGCAAAACCTTTCATCCGCGCATCGGCCACCGCCTTTTCGTACGACTGTCCGCTTAGTCCCATTTGGGTTAAAACATAATTGCTGCTACCGTTAAAAACACCTTCGATCTGACTAATATCCTCATTTTGAAAATACTGATCAAGCGTACGGATAATCGGGATACTACCACAACAACTCGCCTCATACAAAAGATACCTGCCCGTTTGCTGTTCAATTTTGTGAATTTCGGGCAGAAAAGCAGCAATCATCTTTTTATTGGCACTGATCACATCTTTGCCCGATTCCATCGATTTCCTCAGTATTTCAAAAGCGGCTTCATGCGCATCCGTCAACTCGATGATAAGCTGTATATCCGGGTCATTATAAATATCATTAGGATCAAATGTCACTATATCAGCAATTTCACTGCGATCTTGAGTAGTATTTTTTACACATATCCTTTTCACTTTTACCGGCAGTGATTTCTGATTTATCAGATCGAGCAAAGCCCTGCTCACAAAGCCATGGCCGAAAACTCCTATCGTTGTAACTTTATTTTCCATTTTCCTTACTGTTTAAAAATGTAAACACAGACAATAACGCATTACTTAAAGCATCTTTCTCAATCAAAAACCCATCGTGACCAAAATCAGAATCAATCAGTTTTAAGCTGCTTTTGGGAATAAGTTCAGCCATAAGCTTTTGTTCTTCAACGGAAAACAGCAAATCCGACTGAATTCCCAAAACCAATGTTTTTGCCGAAATCCTTGCCAGCGCCTTTTTGAGTCCACCACGATCCTTCCCGGCATCCATAGAATCAAGCGTATGTGTCAGAACCCAGTAGGAATAGGCATTGAAACGGTTTATAAGCTTTTTGGCCTGATAGCGCTGATAGGATTCCGCGCGCGAAACAACAAAAGGCGATTCATTCTCAAGAAATTGCGTCTTGTTGTAAGCCATTCCGTTGCGGTAGCTCAAAAGTGCAATGGAACGCGCCACGCCCATTCCGTCCAAACCACCCTCCGGGCGGTCTTCATAAAAAGTCGGATCGGCTTCAATTGCCATACGCTGACTGGCACTAAAAGCTTTTAACCAGGGACTTGAGACAGCACTTCCGGCAATAATAGCCAGGTTTCCAATGCGTTCGGGCTGCATTACAGACCATTCAACAGCCTGATGGCTGCCTACCGAACCACCAATGAGCAAATCAACCTTTGAAATAGCCAGATGATCGGCCAGCAAAATATGAGCCTTCACTAAGTCACGAACCGTTAATTGAGGAAAATCGCGGTAGTAGGGTTTTCCCCTATCCGGATTAAGATGCAGAGGCCCCGTACTTCCGTAGCAGCTTCCTAAAATATTGGCACAGATAATATTAAAACGCTTTGTGTCCAAAACAAAGGAATCGCCCGCAATGCCCGGCCACCAATCGACCGGATCACTATTGGCCGTAAGCGCGTGGCAAACCCAGATTGTTTCTCGCTCTTTATCCTGAAGGTCGCCGTAAAAATGATAAGCGATCTCCAAACCTTTCAGGACTCTACCCGATTCGGTATGGAATTCGTTAGTTGAACTGTATATTTTTAAATGACTCATATTGCTGCTTTTTTAAGTGCCTGTACAATATCTTTTTTGATATCCTCTACATGTTCAATCCCAAGCGAAAGACGCAGCAAAGAAGGGCGGATTCCCGCACTTTTCTGTTGATCTGCAGTAAGTTGATTATGAGTAGTGGCAGCAGGCTGGATAATTAAAGTTCGCGTATCGCCCACATTAGCGAGATGATGGATCAATTCGAGCGAATCGACAAATTTCTCAGTCATTTCCAGGCCGGCATTAAGCTCAAAGGTCAACACACCGCCAAAACCATTTATTAAATAGCGGATCGCCCGTTGATGATAAGGATGATTTTTAAGCCCCGGATATTGAACAGCTGCAACCTGAGGCAAAGATTGCAGAAATTCAGCCAATTGCAAAGCATTATCACAAATTCTCTGCACCCTCAGCGAAAGCGTTTCAATGCCCTGAATAATCAAAAAAGCATTCATCGGGCTCAGGCAAGAACCAAAATCACGCAGACTTTCGGCACGGGCTTTCACAATAAAAGCACTTTCACCAAAAGCAGCATGCCAGCTTTTTCCATTCAAATCGCTGCGTTTTTCCGTGAATTCCGGAAAACGCCCTGCCGACCAATCGTATGTTCCGCCATCGGTTATAATTCCTGCTATGCTGTTTCCATGTCCGCCCAACCATTTTGTGGCCGATTCCACAACTATATCCGCGCCAAGTTCCAGGGGGCGACACAAATATCCTCCGGCACCAAAAGTATTATCAACAATCAAAGGAATATTGTGCTTTTGAGCCAACCTGGACAAAGCTTCAAAATCAGGAACGGCAAAAGCCGGATTTCCAATGGTTTCGCAATAAAGAGCAGCGGTTTTGCTATCGATTAAACCTTCAAAATCAGCAACTTCAACCGAAGATGCAAAACGAACGTCAATACCCAGTCGTTTAAAACTATCCGCAAACTGGTGATAAGTACCGCCATACAAAAATGGAGAAGAAACGATATTATTTCCGTTTTTGCAGATCGTACTCAAAGCAAGAAACTGAGCCGCATGCCCGGAAGCCGTTGCCAAAGAAGCCACACCCCCTTCCAGCGCAGCAACTTTTCTTTCTAAAGCATTAACTGTAGGATTACCGATGCGCGAATATATAAAGCCTTCTTTTTCGAGTGCAAACAACTGACGGGCATGCTCAGCTGATTCAAATTCATAGGAAGCAGCCTGAATAATAGGAACATCCGGCGTCAGGGAAGACCCATCGCGACGGAAACCGGCATGCACCTGTAGCGTGTCAAAATTAAATTCTGTTTTCATATTTAATTGATTTTAACTCAAATTTATGATTGATTTTGCTTTCAAAAAACTCATGATGCAAACATGAAAGTGCTTTATTTGTAACTTCTTGCTCAACAACAAGATACATTGCAACATCCGAAGCCCCGGACACGCTCATGATTACATTTATTCCATTGTCGGACAATGCTTTGGCAGCACCGGCCACAATACCCGGAGCTGAGGACATCCCTTCGCCTACCAAAGCCAAAAGCCCTAAACCGGTGATTATCTCAACACTACAGTTTTCAAAGTTCAGCACGGATCGAATTTTTTCCTGATCAATTTCTTCGTTCATTAAAAAATTGATGCAAGTTTGGGAAGTCAGCACCGACTGGATATTATAGCCACTATTATAAATATATTGGCTGGCTTTACCAAGCAATCCGGCCTGATATCCAACTCCCGCGCCTTTTAATCGGATCAGGGAATAACTATTGCCTGAAGCAATACTTTTCACAACAGAAGCTTTTTTCAGATAATCCTGCGATATAATAGTTGCAGGAGCAGATGTATTTTCGTTATAAAATATTTTTAATGGTATCTGCTTGTCAATCAATACTTGAACACAGGAAGGATGTAAAATGCCGGCGCCAAAATATGCCAGTTCAGAAGCTTCATTATAGCTTAAAGAATGCACTGGGACATGATTTGAAACCAGACGTGGATCCGCAGTACGCACACCATTGGCATCTTTTAGCAGAATCACCTCATTAGCATCGAGCAGGGAAGCCAGGGAAGTCGCCGAATAATCGCTTCCACCACGTCCCAAAAGTATTCTGTTTCCATTGGCAGACATTGCATAAAAACCTGGAAAAACAGATTGAGGAAACTGTTCCAATGGTTTTGGATTCTTTATTTCCCGAATAACCAATTGCTCATCAGCAATTAATTGAATGTCTTCCGGAAAAAGTATCATTGTTTTCTTCCTTTCTTCGGCAAGATAAGCTGCCACAATAAAAGTGCTTAATCGTTCACCGGAAGAAAGAATTCCTGCTTTAAGCGATGCTCGCCTTGAAGCACTTGCACTTTGATAAGAAATAAATGCAGATTGCAAAAAAATAATTTCCTGCTTCAGTCCCTCGTTATATTGTTGCACCAAATGAGATTCCTGATTGGATTCATTGAGGAATTTTAAATGATACACATAAAGACCTTTGCAGAAGTTTTGAATATCAATTGTGCGTAACTCTGCTTTATTTAGCTCATTTATAAGCTTTTCTGTGATGCCATATAATGCAGAAACAACAATTAAAGACTTTTTATGCGCTTTAAGAAAATCGAGCAAACTAATTAATTGCCCGGGCGACTTCAGATTCGAGCCGCCCAATTTAATAATTGTATGCATAATAGTATATCTATTACGAATGAAACAATAAGAAAATTAAAAGGAAATGCGGCAAATCAGAAGAAATGCAGGCGTTGGAGGAAACCGCAGAGGCTAATATTCCCCAACGCTAAAGCATACACATGGAATCCCTCAGGAAATCCAGAGTAATATCAAACAGATAATTAGGATCAAAATATTTCATTGTACATCACTTATTTATAATTTCCCTTTCGGGCCAGGTTTTGGCACCTTATCATAGCGACAGGTTGCCAGAGGGTCGGTAAGCCTGGTCTTTCACCTCTTCTCTATAAATAACAATATCGCGAAATGCGTGTGTTATTGAAGATGTTGCAAAAATAAAAAATATTTGAGATATCAGCCACAAATTTTAAAATTTGATTTACTTCACAAAGGAATCCTCCGGAAAGTCCCATGAAAAACTCCAGAATGAAATCCAAGCGGCTTTCATTTTTCTCCGAAATTTGGAATTTTCCCAAATAAAGAATGATTCCAGACAAACAATACCCTAATATTTTTGAGTTTTATAGAATATAATACCATACTTCTCAGCAATTAAGCCAAGCCAACATCCCACATTAATAGCACAGAAATATTAAAAGCCCAAATAATCGCCCTGCCCTGCATGGCTCTAGTGCTTTTTTTCCTATATTTAACGCTTAAAATCAAAAAGCACAGCTAATGAGAATCGGGATCGAAGGACAACGACTGTTTCGCGAAAAGAAACACGGAATGGATATGGTAGCCCTGGAGCTTATCCTCAACCTGCAAAAAATCGACAAGGAAAACGAGTATTTTATCTATGTGAAACCAGATGTTGATGAATGCCTGCACGATACAAATAATTTCACAATCAGGCAAGTAGAAGGTGGCGCCTACCCTATTTGGGAACAAAAAGCCCTTCCCAAGGCAGCTGCCGCCGACAATCTGGATGTTTTGCACTGTACCAGCAATACCGCGCCCCTGAAAACATCCATGCCCTTGATGATTACACTGCACGACATCATTTACATGGAGCACAGCATGCTGAAAATCCTCCGCAGCAGCGGCACGGCCTACCAGCGTTTTGGTAATATTTACCGCAGATACGTTGTGCCTCGGGTGATGAAAAAAAGCGACATCATCATCACAGTGAGCCATTTTGAAAAAAAGCGCATCGACGAATTTTTTGGAATGAAAGATAACCGTCTGCGTGCCGTTTACAATGGCGTTGGCGGACATTTTAAGGAAGTTACCGATCGGGCTGAACTCAAGCGCGTTAAAGAACAATACAAACTCCCCGACCGGTATTTTTTCTTTCTGGGCAATACTGACCCCAAAAAAAATACTCCGGGCGTATTGAAAGCCTATTCCGATTTCCGAAAACAATCGGGATTGGACATCGAACTGGTAATGCTGGATTTTGATCACGATGAACTGGTAAAAATGACCAAATCGGTGGGCGATGAAGGCCTGATCAACCATATCCATCTCACGGGCTATGTCAAGAACACAGATTTACCCGCCATTTACAGTCAATGCGAAGTTTTTCTTTACCCCAGCCTTCGCGAAAGCTTCGGAATCCCTATCCTCGAAGCAATGGGCTGTGCGGCACCCGTGATTACATCCAATACGTCGAGCATGCCCGAAGTCTCCGGCGGTGCGGCAATTTTGGTAGATCCTTACAAACCCGAAGAAATTACCGACGCTATCCATCAGTTTATGACGGATGATGAAAAACGCAAAAAGCACAAAGCCATGGGACCCGGACAGGCGGCAAAATTCAGCTGGAAGTCAATGGCAGAGCACGTTTTGGAACTTTATACAGAAATCTATAAAAACCACAGGCATGAAAAATAAAGATATAATCGTTGTAGGAATACAGCCCTATGATATCCGCATTGGCAGTAACTGCAAAAATATAGCGGATGTGCTGGCTCGTGATAACCGCGTATTGTATGTTAATTTTCCACTCGACCGAAAAAGGAAATTCGTAAAGCGCAAACGTGAAGACGTGCAATACCGCATCGGGGTCATCAAAGGCAAAAATGAAAAGCTGGTCAAGGTTGGCACCACAATGTGGAACCTCTTTCCCGATTATCTCGGCGAACCTTATAATTGGATTCCCATTAAATCGTTGCACCGATGGGCCAATAAAAGGGAAAGCAAACGTTTTGCCGCCTGCATACAGGAAGCAATTGATGAACTGGGGTTCAAGGATTTCATCATCATTAACGACAGCCTGATGTTCCTGGGCTATTATCTGAAAGAACTTTTAAACCCAAAAGCATACCTGTACTACATTCGTGATAATTTGGTTTCGCAGCCACATTTCAGAAAACACGGCTTGGAAATGGAACCTGAGCTTATTGCAAAAGTTGATGCCGTTGTTTCCAATTCTGTTTATTTAGCCAACTATGCAAAACCATATAATCCAAATAGTTATATGACGGGCCAAGGCTGCGATGTTACACTTTTCAATGATGACGACGGCACAATGCCCTTACCCGACGATATCAAAGACATCCCCAAGCCCATAATCGGTTATGTAGGCTGGATGGTGGCCATCAGGCTTGATATTGAGGTAATTGCCCATATGGCCAAAGCACGCAAAGACTGGAGCATCGTTTTGGTTGGCCCTGAGGATGAAGGTTTTCAAAATTCAGAACTGCACAATATTGATAATGTATATTTCCTGGGAAGAAAAAAAGGCGACGAGCTACCGAATTATATCAAAGGTTTTGATGTGTGCATTAACCCTCAGCTTGTCAACGACATGACTATAGGAAATTATCCGAGAAAAATTGATGAATACCTCTCAATGGGAAAACCCACTTTGGCAACACCAACAGAGGCAATGGAATATTTTGCCGAATACACCTATCTGGCTCCTACTAAGGAAGATTATGTGAAACTGGCTGAAAAAGCATTAGCTGAGGACAGCCCGGAAAAACAAGAAGCACGTAAAGTTTTTGCACGGAGCCATACCTGGGAAAATAATGTTAAAAATATCACTGACGTAATCGAAAAAATAATAGCATCATGAACGAAACCACACAATTTCCTTACCCCGATTTTATGATTATTGGCGCCGGAAAATCAGGCACCACTGCATTGGCAAATTACCTGGCAGAACACCCTCAGGTTTTTATGTCAAAAATCAAGGAACCCGACTTTTTTGCATTGGAAGGACAAAGCCGCGTGCCTCTTGAAGAAGACCCGGAACGCCTGTATCATTACCCTCAGGCTGTTTATACTAAAGAAGATTACATAAAGCTTTTTGAAGAAGCTGAAGAAGGCATGAAAACCGGCGAAGCATCAACCATGTACCTGTATAAACCCGGTGCTGCCGACCGTATTAAAAAGTATCGACCCGATGTAAAAATGATTGCGATTTTCCGCAATCCGGCCGAACGTATTTATTCCCGTTACCTGCATCTTGCACGCGTTGATGAGCTGCTTGATCCTGAACTGGAAAATATGTTCGACAAAAGTACTATTTGGTGGCGCAGGCACGATTTGGTCTTTGAAGGATTCTTTTATCAGCATTTGAGTAAATTTTATGATATGTTCCCTAAAGAGCAAATCAAGGTATTTCTTTATGAAGACCTGCGCAAAGACGATATCGCTGTAATTCAGGAGATTTACCGCTATGTTGGCGTGGACGATACCTATGTGCCCGATACCAGCATACGCTACAATCAGGGCGGCTTTGTGAAAAACAAATTTGCTGATTCGCTGATTGGAAACCGTTCTATATTGCGCAAATCGGCACAAAAAATTGCCCCGGCATTGCTTAATAAAATGCGCAAAAGCCTTACCATGCAAAAAGCCATTAACGAAATGCGCAAAAAAAACCTCGACAGGCCACCTCTGGACAAGGAACTTAAATCGCGTATTATTAATGAGATATACAGAGAAGACATCCTGAAATTCCAGGATTTGATCGGACGGGACCTGTCGCATTGGCTTAATGTGTAGCACTGATTTACTAACCAAAACAACAACCCGATTATGCTAACACTTAAAATAATCTTCTGGCTGTTTTTGTTTATCATTTTCTATGCCTACCTCGGCTACGGAATATTATTGTATCTTCTGGTGAAGATCAAGGAAACATTCCGTTTGGGACGAAAACCACAAAAAATACCCGATTACGAACCTGAGGTTACGCTTTTTGTAGCAGCCTACAATGAAAAGGACTATGTGGACGAAAAGGTCAAAAACGGATTTGAACTGGACTATCCACGTGAAAAGGTGCGTCAGGTTTGGGTTACCGATGGGTCGGATGACGGTACGCCCGATATCCTGAAAAAATATAAAGATCAGGGTGTTGAAGTGTACCATGAAGATGCCCGGGGCGGAAAAATCGGAGCGATGAACCGTGGGGTAAAATTTGTCAAAACGCCCATTGTAATCTTCTCTGATGGCAATACAACTTTGGGAAAAGAATCCATCCGCCGTATTGTGGATATGTTTGCCGATCCGAAAGTAGGATGTGTAAGCGGTGAAAAACGCATCTATCAAAAAGATAAAGATGCCGCAGCCGGGACGGAAGGGATTTATTGGAAATACGAATCAACGCTTAAGAAATGGGATGCACGACTGTATTCCGTTGTAGGTGCAGCCGGAGAGCTCTTTGCCGTGCGGCGGGAATTGTTTGAGGAAGTTGAAAAAGACACCCTTCTCGATGATTTCATTGTGAGCCTGCGCATAGCCAAAAAAGGCTATACCATCCAATACGATCCGGAAGCTTATGCCATTGAAACCGCATCGGCCAATGTGAAAGAAGAACTAAAGCGCAAAGTACGTATTTCTGCCGGTGGTATTCAATCGATTATCAGGCTGAAAGCACTGCTGAACCCATTCAAATACGGCCTATTAAGCTTTCAGTATATTTCACATCGTGTTTTACGCTGGACATTGGCTCCATTAGGACTGTTGCTTATACTGCTCGCCAATGCAGGCATCACGGCAATGGAAGGTTTTTTCAATTTCGAAAGCATTTATACCTGGCTGTTTTGGGCGCAAATCCTCTTTTATGCAGCAGCTTTAATTGGTTGGGCTCTGGAAAACAGGCAGATAAAAATCAAACTATTGTTCATTCCTTATTATTTTTTCATTATGAACCTTTCGGTTTATCTGGGACTTAAACGCTATATGAAAAAACAGCAAAGTGTAAACTGGGAACGCGCAAAAAGGGGGAAATAATGATTACTCATAGAAAATATATTCTGCTGTTCCTGCTACTGCCCTTGAATTTGAATTTATGGGCAAAAAGTTTCCCTGTTTATGCCGGTCAGGGAGATTATCAAAAAATTGACAGAGCAGATTTTTCGGATATTGCACCCGGCGATACAATTGTTTTTATGTCGGAAGTTTATCCGCAACTTGATATCCGGAATTTTTTTGGTGATGAGCAGGAACCGATATATTTTCTTTCTAATGGTCAGCTAGTTAGCTTCACAAGCACTTCCTTTTACAACATACGATTTTATGGTTGCCATTACATTCGTTTCTCGGGACTGAACGATGAACATGATTATGGTTTTAAGGTCTATGGCAGCAGTGGCAATGGAATTTCTGTGGATGGAAAAAGCAGTGATATCGAAATTGACCATTGCGAAATATATGATGTGGGCATGGCAGGCATTATGGCCAAAACCGATCCTACATGCAATGATTTTTCGGCTACCCGCGATAAGTTTTGCATGTACAATATCCGGCTTCACCATAATCATATTTACAGTACCGGAATGGAGGCCGTTTATCTGGGGCCATCGAGTTTTAACGGAATAATTTTGGAGTGCGACACAAAAGACACCATTGTTTTTCCGCATTTGGTCAAAGGCGCCTGGGTACACAACAACATTTGCGAATATAATGGCCTGGATGGCCTGCAGGTTTCGAGTGCTGTAGAAAACTGCTTCATTTACAATAATATAGTCCGGTTCGACAGTCGGGAAATGCGCAAAGACCAAATGAGCGGTATTCTTATTGGCGGAGGTACACAATGCGCTTGCTACAACAACATTATTTCCGATGGATATGGCAGCGGCATTGAAATACATGGAGATGGCGGACGGTTTTACAACAATCTGATTATCAGAGCAGGAAAAGATTACAAACCGAACAATCATTCTGTTTCGCCACGACATGGGATTTTTGTGGGCGGAATCCAGTCCAATACGCAATTACTTCCCTTTTTGATGTACAACAACACCATTGTGGAGCCGAAAACTGATGGAATCCGGTTCAACAGCACGAAATCAGCCGGCGACATCTGTTTTAACAATGCTATTGCGCAGCCCGGAGCAATTCATTATTACGATTCATTGGGAATACCTCCAGCACGTGCGTATATCAATTTTACCTTCGAGGGCGTTGAGCTGGATACATTGAACAACAAATTTGTGGAAATTATTGAAAATGCGGGCTTTATAGACTCTCAAGAGGATGATTTCCAAACGAAATCAGGTTCTGTTTTCATTAATGCCGGAACAAATGTTGATGATTTATTGCCAGCCCTGGATTTAGCAGAAAACAACCGGATCGTAGGAACGGCACCCGATTGCGGTGCTTATGAATATCAGGGTGCTTCCGGTGTTGAGGCAACTCCAAATGAACAAAAAAATCCAATCATTTATCCTAATCCGGCAATGGACAAATTTATTGTAAACCTCCCCGAGGCTTTTCAAGGCAGATCAGCATCCAGTTTTTATTTATATCGTGCTGATGGAAGCCTGGCCATCTCAACAATAATTTCCAAAGAATCGGACATTATCAATATAAGCAAATTAAAACAAGGGATTTATTTATATTCAATAGTATCCGGCGATTTTAAAACAAGTGGTAAACTTTCAATTGTACGACTATGAGTGATGCATTATTCAAATTTATAAAAGCTATTGTAAAGCCATTGATTCCGTTTCAGTTAGGTGTAAAATTGCGTGGTGGCTGGCAAAAACTCATGGCATGGTTTTACCGTGGAAACAAATATTATTGCCCATACTGCAAAAATACTTTTCGCAAAATGCTGCCGGCTGGTGAACGTCCTTCGATTAATATAGAGAAAAAGATTATTGGAGCCGGATTTCGTCAAAACGTTTTGTGTCCCAGATGTTACAGTACGGACCGTGATCGCCTGATTTGGATATGGTTACAGGAATATACCAATCTGGGCCATGACGAAAAAGTACTGCTGCATATTGCCCCTGAAGGAAGCATCAGGGCTTATTTAAAAAAAATACAGGGCATTGAATATCATATGGGAGATAAATTTGAAGAAGGTTATGATAAATATTATTATGACCGGGCCGTGGAACAAATGGACATACTTGAATTGCCTTATAATGATGATGTATTTGATCTGATAATTTGTAATCATGTTTTGGAACATATTGATAATGACCACAAAGCAATGAGCGAACTCTACCGCGTATTGAAGCCAGGAGGTAAAGCCGTGCTTCAGGTGCCCATATCATGGATTATTGATGAAACTTATGAAGATGCTTCCAAAACGACGCATAAAGAACGTGAAGATGCTTTTGGCCAATATGACCATGTACGTATATATGGACCTGATTACCCAAAGCGTTTAGAAAAAGCCGGATTTGAAGTTGAAGTTATTGATCCGAACGAAAAAGACTGGATGATGAATTATGAAGATTATTCTTTAAATCCTGATGAAAAAATATTTATAGCGCACAAAAAATGAGAATTAAACCATTCCTTTTTTTCCTGTTATTGAGTTTCTCAGCCATTCTTTCTGCCAATGATCTGGATAGTTTACGTAATGCTGCAGCACATCAGACCGGTGAAGAAAAATTCAGGAGCCTGGATCATTTGGTTTTCAGCTTAATAAAATCATCTCCCGAAGAAGCGGTTCATTATGCTATGCAGGCACGCTCCTTAAGCCGTGAACTGGACGCTTGCAGTCAGGTTAGGGGCTACCTCTTATTGGGTGTTAGCCAGCTTTTTGCAGAACAAAGAGATAGCTCAATTGCCAACCTGAACAGAGCATTGATGATTAACTGTATGGATACCATCAGCGCTACATATGCCAGTATTTATAATAATATTGGAAATTTGTATTACGGCAATGGTCTATATAAAATAGCTCTGGATAATTATCAGAAAGCGCTCTATATTTCTGAGAAAATATCAAATGAAATACAAATTCCTATAATTTTTAATAATCTCGGACTTTGTTTTCTATATGATGGTAATAGCAAAAAAGCGGAAGAATACCTTTGGAAAGCAGCTTTGAACAAAGTAGAAGGAGTCAGTCGCGAACAGATTTTTTATCATTCACTGGGTGAATTATATTTAGAAATAGGCAACTTTCAAAAAGCGGATAGCTGCTTTGATATAGCTCATAAATTTTGCCTGCTCAATAATGATTTACATACGCTTAACGTATGTAATATTGATTTGGCGGAAATCGCTATGAAAAAAGGTGAATACAGATCAGCTATTAAAAAATTGGATCAAAGTATTGATGTGTCGAGAAGTCATGGGTTCTTGGTTCATCTGGCAGAATCATATAATATTAAAGGTGAAATCTATATGCATATGGATAAACCGGATTCTGCCAAATATTTTTTCGAAAAATCACTATTGCTTTCCGAAAAGATAAAGCGCACAGATATGATGATTTTGGGATTGAAAAGTTTGAAAAACTTTCACAGCACTCAAAAAAATGCGAAAGAAGCATTAATGTATCTTCAACGCTTGTATTTACTTGAAAATGAACTTCATCAAAAAGAATACAATACCGCAGTGGATGCTTTAATTACTTCCAGGCAAGTGCTCATCGAAAATATGGAAGTGAATAAAAATGAACAACAAGCATATTTCTTTAAACAACGTAGATTATTTCTATTGATATGTGGGCTTCTAACAATTTGCATGCTATTTCTCATTTATTTATTGGTAAAAAAATCGAACTCTTATAAGACACTAAAAAGCAAAAATATCTCCCTCCCTCCTGTCCTGCCCAAAGATAAGAATTCACAGCCCATATTTATTGAAAAGGAAGTACAAGCACGAACTGAAAAGCTCAACCGACAATTATCTGAGCATTCGGAAGAGAGCCTGGCGCTGAAAAAGGCACTTAAAAAAGCCGAAGATGCCAATTATTTAAAAAATGCCTTTTTAGCAAATATGAGCCATGAAGTGCGTACACCACTTAACGCGATTATTGGTTTTAGCAATCTTTTGCTCACTGAGCTTAGTATGCTCGAAAACAAAGAGTTGTACGAATTTGCCGAAGGAATTCAGCTCAGCGGTGAGCGCCTTCTTCATTTGCTCAATAACATCATAGATATCAGTCGTGTTGAGGCAAATGACTTAAAAATAGCTTTGGTTCCTCTACAATTGAAACCTTTCGTCAAAAAAGTTGCAGAAGAACACCTGTCAAAAGCTAAAGAGCGAAACCTCAGGCTTAATGTTTCATTGGAAAATGTGCCTGAAATTGAAGCCGATGAAAAAAGTTTGCGCAAAATCTTAAACGACATCATTGATAATGCTTTCAAATACACTGAAAAAGGTTTTATTAACCTAAGTATTGGTTATTTGAATAATGAAAAGAAGATTGTGATACGGATAAAAGACAGTGGTATAGGTATAGATAAAGCCTATTTGCCGCATATTTTCGAACCCTTTCGCCAGGAAAGTTTGGGCTATACCCGTGAATATCAAGGCGCCGGACTAGGTCTGCCATTGGCAAAAAGATTAGCCGAAATGATGAAAGGGGAAATTTTGGTTGAATCAGAAAAAACAAAAGGAACCAGCGTAAGTTTATTTTTCCCGGAATACAAAACAGAGACTTTTAATGAAAAACCAAAAACCAAGGAACTTATTACCAACACAATAGAAAACCGAACCGAAAAACTGGATATATTTATTATTGAAGATGACCGAATGAACCGGCTTGTGCTGGAAAAGATGCTACAGCGTCTTGGAAATATCAAAACCGCTATAGATGCTGAAGAAAGTTTTAAAGTAATTGATAATCACTATAGATCGGGTAAATTGTTTGATGTACTGTTGGTGGACATCAACTTACCTCCCCCTCTTAATGGCTTGGAAATTATGCAGAAAATACGACAAGACTACCCGGAATACAGAAAAATTCCATGTATTGCCCAAACTGCATATGCTATGGCGGGCGATAAGGAATGGCTGCTTGAAGGAGGCTTCGACGACTACCTCCCAAAGCCCATCAACAAAAATCAACTAATCAATTCTATTAGTAAACAGCTGAAAATACGTAATTTAATATGAGTAGTGATAATGCAGATATTCCTATTAGCGAAGGTCAGCTAAGAAACGAGTACACAATCCTGCAAGCAAAATACAGGGATCTTTTAAAAGCAGACAATCTTTTCCGAAAAAATATGGAAGAGCGGCTGATGAAAGCACGGGAGGAAACATCAGCCAGCAACAAAATGACCAATTCGTTTTTAATGAAAATAGGACAAAATCTTAAGATTCCTTTAAACGGGCTTATTGGCATAACCGATCTGATAAAGCAAACGGAACTCAATGCTGAGCAAAAAGATTATTTAAGCATCATCAATAATTATAGTTCGAAACTTCAGAATAAACTAAATGATATGCTCGATTTAGCCCGGATTCTGGGCAAAGGCGGCGCGGACAAAAACAGAGTTTTCAGCTTATCCAAACTGCTTGCGGAATTGGATGCTGTTTATCGGCATGCCGCTATAGGCAAGAGCATTGATCTACAGTTTATTAAAGACGATGGAATACCTGATAAGCTGATCGGTGCCGATGAATGGATTAAGCTGATATCAGCCAAACTATTGCAAAACGCATTGGATAATTCTTCCAAAGGAGAGCTCTTATTTAAAGTACGGCTACATAAATATGATCAGGTTTCGGTTGATTTAACTTTTGAAGTAAAGGACAGCGGCGCAGGTATAAATGATCGCAAAGCTGATGAGATTCACCAGCTATTGAATTTGAAAGATGAAAATCAGGTTTTATCGAGTGAGTTTAATGGACTGGGGCTGGTTTTTAGCAAAATTCTCTGCGACAAAATGAATGGCCAATTGGGATTCCGTCCCAATGCAGATAAAGGGACTACTTTTTGGTTCAATATGACACTTTCCATCGCTGAAGAAAGCCAACTTGAAAAAAATCAGCCAAAGGCAGATCAGACCGAAGGATTGAGAATTTTATTGGTAGAAGACAATTTGCTGAACCAAAAGTTTGCAATGGCAACTTTGCGCAAAGGAAAACATAAAGTAGAAATCGCAGAAAATGGAAAAATAGGTCTGGAAAAATATTCCTCCTCCCCTGATGCCTACGATATCATTTTAATGGATGTACAAATGCCTGTAATGGACGGTATCGAAGCGGCACAAAAAATCAGGCTATTTGAAAAAGAAAACAAAAAGAAAAGCATCCCGATTGCCGCCGTTACAGCTTACGCCCTTGATCATGATTACGAGCGCTGTATGGATGCAGGTATGGATGCTTTCCTTGCCAAACCTTACCGTCCCAACGAATTGATTGAAACGATAAATAAATTATTGGGCTAAATTATTGTACATCAACGATTTCAACATCAAATACCAAAGTTGATCCGGCAGGTATCGGACCAATAGCTCTTTGTCCGTAGGCCAGTTCCGGAGGAATAATCAAACGGATCTTCCCTCCTTTTTTCACTAAGCACACACCTTCGTCCCAGCCTTTAATTACTTTGCCCTGGCCTTGTGGAAATGTAAATACCTGATTTCGCTCCACAGAGCTATCAAACTTTTGCCCATTTTCAAGAAAGCCTGTATAATGAACACTCACAGTTCTGCCAAAACCGGCTTTTGGCCCATTTCCGTCTTCAAGAATAATGTATTTCAATCCCGATTCCGTTGTGAGTGTATCCCTTCCGCTCACGTCAAATGGCTCTGCCGTTTTCATTTTTTGGACATTGAGCAGCTCAACTTCAAAAATTAAGGTAGAATCAGGTGGAATTACACCCAAGTCCTGATTTCCATAGGCCAAATCCGGTGGTATGACCAGTTCTGCTTTCCCGCCTTCGCGCATAAGCAGCAAACCTTCATCCCATCCTTTAATCACCTGACCAACGCCCACCTGAAATTTAAGCGGACGGCCACGGTCATGCGATGAATCAAAAACGCTATCGTTGCTTAGTTTCCCGGTATAATGCACACTAACCAGGTCACCCTGCTCAGCTTGAGCACCACTACCGTCGGTAATCATTCTGTATTTTAAACCGCTTTGGGTTGTCTTCCAATCACTATTCGCCATGTAAGTATTTGTTTTACAAGAAATTAATATAAAAATCAGGAAAATGGGCAATGCCCCGGCAGCTCTGTTCATCTTATTCCATATCAACCAGTTCCACATCAAAAATCAAAGGTGCATAAGGTGGAATTGCTCCACTGCCATTTGGGCCGTATGCCAATGACGATGGAATAATCAAGCGTGCTTTGCCGCCGACACGCATCAACGCCAGGCCTTCGTCCCAGCCATCGATAACACGTCCGGCACCTAAAACAAATTCATAAGGTTGACCGCGATCCAGGGAAGAGTCGAAAATAGTACCATCGAGCAACATTCCTGTATAATGCACTTTTAATTTGCGCCCGTTTTCAGCCATTGGCCCGGTACCCGGCACCTGCTCAACAAAGTATAAACCGCTTTCACGGGGCTGTTCACTAATGTTGTTCTCACGGATATATTCCTGAATCTTAACAGGTTCCTCTTTTTTTGCTTTCTCCTTGTCGATTTCCTTTTTCTTTATTTCCGCATCCCTCACTTTTTTCAATTCCTTTTCGGGGATGATCTCCAAAACTTCAATATCATAAAGCAGAGGCGTATATGGAGGAACCATTGTGCCACGTCCTTCCTCACCATAGGCCATGGCCGAAGGAGCTACCGCATGAACTACAGCACCTTTCGACATCATTGAAATAATTTCGGAAGCTGCAGGCGTATCAAAACGCTTGCCCAGAATAATTTCCCAGGGCTTTCCTTTTTGACGGGAACTATAAAGCAATGAACCATCAATCAAATAGATATCAAGATGTAAATTAACCTGATCACCCACATGCGGACGTATGCCGTTGCCCTTCTTTTTAAAATGAGCATAAATCCCTGAAGCAGTGGGGTCTTCAGTAATATTGTTCTTTTGGATATACTCCTCAATGCGTCCTTCTTCCGAATTTTTCAAACTTTCTACCCAAATAGCTTTTTGGGCATTCATTTGCGCCTCAGTTTCAATATTATGCATTTTCACATAAAAATACATCATATCTCCGCTTTTAAAAAGCTCCGGCAAACGTTTCACATTGCCCGTTTTCAGGAAAAAAGAATCGGCACTGGTCAAAAAAACCATACTGTCGCCTTTATGCATCATTTTTAAGCCTTCATAAACATCATTTTTATAATTGGAAGGCATCAAAACCATGCGCATCGGGTGCATGCCCTTTGTTTTGCTGTCGTAGATGATACTGTCGGCAGTACCATATTTCATATGCACACTAAGGATATCCGTTTCGTTGGGCAAAGTATCGGCCTGATATTCCGTAATTTTCTTATACCACAGACCATTTTCATTTTGCTGAAAACCCGGATAAGGGCTCTTTTCGCTACATGACTGAAAAAACAGAAAGGCAGTAAGTACTGCCAATCCGTTAAATGTTAAAATATTTTTGAGAAAATCCATATATCAATTATTAAATTAATTCTTTTCCTTTAAATATTAAGCTATAAGTTTATTTATCAAATAATTATGTTGAACAATAACAGGCTTCCGACCTGCTTTAGACGATAAACATTTTCGGGAAAAGCATCGATACTTTATCAACAGAAACTATTTAATATCAACAAGTTCCACATCAAAAACCAAAGTCGAGTACGGTGGGATACCAGGTCTGCCCTGTGGTCCGTATGCAATAGCAGAAGGAATGATCAATGTGGCCATTTCTCCTTTATTCATGCGTGCAATGCCTTCATCCCAACCTTTGATGACCATACCCTGTCCGAGGGTAAATTCAATAGGTTTATTCCGGTCGCGTGATGAATCAAACTTCTTTCCATCAAGAAAACGACCTGTATAATGTACACTTACCTTATCGCCGGCTTTAGCCTGACGGCCTTTACCGTTGCGCTTATTGATGAAGTACATCCCATTGGCCAGGGGTTCTTCCGTAATATTGTTTTCTTCAAGGTATTTTTGTAAATCAGCTATTTCTTTTTCCTGAAGCTCAGCAATACGTTTCATTTCTGCCGCCTGAAGTTCCTCAGCAGTTTGCACATTATCAAGGCGCAAATTAAAATAAAGCATGCTGCCACTATCAACAAAATCAGGCAATTTCCTCAAGCCACTGGTGCGCAGGAAAAAAGAATCAGCAGATACAATAAATGTTGCCGAATCGCCTTTATGTAGTAATGAAAGTGCATCAAAAATATCGCCTTTGAACTGAGGTTCAATAAGTTGAATTGGATTTTTGTTTGCCCTGTTATCAACAATGATACTATCTTTCAAACCATAAGTCATACTCATTGTCAGAAAATCACCTACCTGAGCCTTTTGTGCATCAGGGTTACTTTTGTGAAATTTGGAGTAAACACCGTTTTCTTCTTTGGTAAAACCTGGAAATTCAGAATTTCCGCATGAGCTCAGCAGCAATGCTACTGCAAAAATTGCCAGATAAAAATTTTTCATTTGCTTTGTTATCATTAAATTATCAATTTCAATATAAAATGTTCAGGCTAATTGCTATCTGTTTCAATTTAAAGGTTTTGCAACCTTAAGAACCTGCAAGTCATAGACCAGTGTTGCATAGGGCGGAATCCTGTCGCCATCACCTGCCACCCCAAAAGCAAGATGCGAAGGTATAATAATTTTTGCCTTATCCCCTTCATGAAGTAATTTTAGTGCTTCAAGCAGCCCGCTGATCATTTCCCCATCAGGCATTATACTTTCCATAGGATTTTCATTTCCAATGGAATAAACCAGATTTCCATTAAGAAAGCGTACATCATAGCTATACCTGATTTTTGTTCCCTCCTGTACTTTGTTCCCATTACCATGCTCATAAATATAATAGCGCAAACCCGTACCTGTTTCCACAACAGGCCATTTATAACGGCCTAAAAAATCTATAATTTCCTGGTTTTCATAACGAACATGAGCTTTATTCGTCTCTTTTAAAGCCTCGCGCAATTCTTTTTTGGAAATCTTGTTTCGATCATCCTGAGGCGGAGTACAAAAGCTAAGCAGGTAAACCAGAAGTACAATGAAGCAAAAATTAAACAGGAACCTAATCATTACGTAATTCCTCTGCATAGTTTTCCAATATATCTAAAAATTCTGTAATTGTCTCATCCATAGATTTGTATGAATTACCACCAGCAGCATTTTTATGACCTCCACCCTCAAAATATTTTCGGGCTATATCATTCACAGCAAAATCACCTTTTGACCGAAACGAAAGCCGGATCAAATCCTCCCGTTGAACCAACATTACAGCAAAAATCACATTTTCCAAGCTTAGGGCATAATTGACTAATCCCTCTGTATCGCCCTTTTTATAGCTAAAACGTTGTAAATCATCACTATCCAAAGCAATATAAGCTGTCCGGTAATCCGGAATAACAGTAAGACAATTATAAAGGGCATGTCCTAAAAGCTTTAATTGCGATTCTGACTTGGAGTTATACACCAAATCATGTACACGCGTAACATCCAACCCTTTGGTAATAAGGAAAGCCGTAATTTCAAAAGGGGACGACCGTTTACATCCGTGAGCAAAACTGCCGGTATCAGTCATTACTCCTGTAAACAACGCCTCTGCTATATGCTTATTTATCAATTCCTTATCTCCGGCTTGTTCAATGAATCGAAAAACAAGTTCCGCTGTAGCTGAAGCCTCAGTATCCGACCAAACAAAATCAAATTCATCAACTGCCGGATTAGGATGATGGTCAATCATGAATTTAGCTGCATTGGCCTTACGCAGGTCGTCCTGCATTCCCTCTGTGCGACTTAAGCTATTGAAATCGAGGCAAAAGATACAATCTGCTTCCCGTAAATATTTCCTGCAACGGCTTTTTTGAGTAGAATAATCAAGGATACGTTCCGCTCCAAGCAGCCATTTAATACTGGGAGGCAAAGCATCGGGCATCATACAGTGTACCTGATGTTTTTTTAGAAATAAGTAATGATAAAGTGCTAATGAAGAGCCTACAGCATCGCCATCAGGATTTTTGTGACCTATGATTACTATCTTTAATTCCTTTTCGTTCAGTAATTTATAAAGATTATTCAGAGTCAAGGCTAATGTTTTTTTGATGAATGGCAAAGATAATAATTTTGATGCTATAGCCCTGTATTATCTATTCATACATTGAACATATCCCTAAATTAAAGGTTAACTACATGAAAATCACACTAAAATTTTTGTATATTTGATCACACCAAACTAATTATTATGGCAGGAAATTCAACTTTTACGATGATTAAACCCAATGCTGTGAGAAACAAGTGCATTGGCTCCATTCTTAAGATTATCAACGACAATGGTTTCCGCATTGCTGCAATGAAAATGGTACGCTTAAGCCGTGATGAAGCTGCTCGCTTTTATGAAGTTCATAAAGAGCGTCCCTTTTACAATGATCTGGTCGATTTTATGACATCAGGGCCTATTATTGCAGCTATTTTGGAAAAACCCAATGCAGTGGAAGAGTACAGGAAACTGATTGGCTCAACGAACCCAAAAGAAGCCCAGGAAGGTACGATCCGCTATTTGTGCGGCACAAGCATTCAGGCCAATGCGGTGCATGGTTCGGACAGCGATGAAAACGCTTTGTTGGAAGCAAGTCACTTTTTTGCTGGTTTTGAACAATTTAGAGACCCGGACTGGAAGGGAATAGCTCCTGAAAACTGTTGTCCTCATAAACAAGGATAATCCTTTTTATAATTCTCCTATCGGAAGATGGAGAAACTTTTTCATCATCAATTTTTTGCCTCTTTTCCTCGGGAAAGGGGCTTTTTACTTTAGCTGATGTTGGACTGGGCAGATATTGTGCAGGATCTTCATCGTTGACAAACAGAGGATTATTCTCTTCAAATATTTCATTATCAGAAAATAAGTCCGGTTTGCCCTTTTGCTCAATACTCTTTTTGGCCTGCTCTTTGTTTTGACCCCCTTTGTAGATCGATCCTTCGCCCATCAATACCCAGGCTGGGTTCAAATCGGGATAGGCTTTGAGCAATTTCTGAATGAAATCTAAACTGGGACGGTTTCGCCCACTTAAGATGTGGGAAATACTACTTCGCTGAACACCTACTTCTGTTGCCAGTTGAGAAGCACTCAGATTTTTTTCTTTTATGATTTTGTTGATCCGTTTTATCATAGCCCCTAATTTTGTTCACAAAACTAATCAATTCCAAACAAAAGCGCAACAGAAAATTTCTTGTTCACAAAATAAAACATAAGTGTCCGGGATTACAAATGTAGCCAACAACACTGTTATTTCCGTTCGGTTAAACTATTTTATTCTAATAAATATTACTTTAGATAAAAATCCTATAATCCTGATTTATTTATTTTTATGCTAATTATTAATGCATTGGCGTTTTCCGGCTTTACATTAGTGTTGCTGTCTTGCTTCCAATGTTGAGTTTACCTATGTAAAAGCATGGTTTTTGGTTACATTTGTGTTATAGCTATACGGATGTAAATCCAACCTGCAATATTTCCTCTTTCCTTTTCCCTATTCACTTTTGCTTTTTAACTTGCCCTATACAATAATTTAAAAGCTGAAACGTATATTGTCAGTAATAAGAATATATGAGGGACTTTTCTTTTTCTGCCTGTGGAGTTTTTTCCGCACTCAAACGGTTTTTGCCTTTGAAGTGCATTTTGTTGTTTGCCTTCATATTTTTTTTAGGACTTCTCCCCTTCTCTGTCTTTTCTCAAAATGCAGCTTTCGAAAAAGCTCTTTCATATGCTGATAGTGTGTATGCGTTGAATGAATATGAAAATGCCTTGGGTGCTTACAAATATGCTGCTCATCTGAATCCGGATCATGCCGGTATCAAAAAAAAGATGGCGGAGATTAATTCCTTACTTGCACAAGGTGAAGCCAGGGAAAAAGAATTCACGGATCTGATTGCGCAAGCTAAAAAAGCACTTTATGAGGATGATCTCTCAAAAGCACGCTCCTTACTGCAAAATGCTTTGGATATAAAGGAGGATGATGCGTTTGCACTCAAAAAAATCAAGGAAATTGATGCTACAATTGCCGAAAATGAAGCCAAAGAAGCTAAATATCAAGAGTTTATAAGCAAAGGCGATAATGCCCTTTCAAAGGAAGAATTTGAGCAGGCCCGTGCGTTTTTTAATGATGCTGCTGCTCTTTTTCCAAAACGTCCCGATCCTCCCGCACGTCTTAAGCTCGTAGAGTCTGCCGAAAAAGCGAAATTGGATAATTTTGAATCGCTTCTTGCACAGGCTGATGAACTTTACCGCTTGGATAAAATATCAGAGGCTTTGCCCATTTATAAGCAGGCTGCCGAAATTTTCCCGGATGATGGGAGACCGAAACAAAAAATCCACCAAATTGAGATGATCCTCGCTTATGAAGTTGAGGACCAAAAAAAATATGATGCTTTTATCGTTGAAGCGGATGCTTTATACGACAACAAAAGCTGGCAAAAAGCTTTAGAAAAATATCAACAGGCTTTGGATGTCAAACCAAAAGGTGAACACGCTCTTGATCGTAAGTCTGAAATCGAGGATATTCTTGAACAAATAGCACAGAAGGAACAGGATTATATAACAAAATTAGCTGAGGCTGAAGCTTTTGAAAAGGATGAAGATTGGCAAAATGCGCTGACTTCCTTTCAAGATGCCAGTCAAATTAAGCCGGAAGAAGATTACCCAAAAGGGAAAATAGCAGCATTGGAAGAAATCCTCGCACAAATTGAGGCAACAGAAAAGTCATACAACGAAGCGATTGACATAGCCGATGCCGCTTTCGGAAAAGAAGAATGGCCGTCAGCGAAAACCGCTTACCAGAACGCGCTGAGCATCAAAGCGGAGGAAACTTATCCACAAGAGCAAATCCAGCTCATCGACCGGAAAATCAAAGAACTGTCCGATCAGGATGCCGCTTATGAGGAAGCGATTGCACAGGCAGATGCCGCTTTCGGAAAAGAAGAATGGCCCACAGCGAAAACCGCCTACCAAAACGCATTGAGCATCAAAGCAGAGGAAACTTATCCCCAAGAGCAAATCCAGCTCATCGACCAGAAAATCAAAGAACTGTCCGATCAGGATGCCGCTTATGCAGAAGCGATTGCCTTAGCAGATGCCGCTTTCGGAAAAGAGGATTGGCCGGCAGCGAAATCCGCTTACCAGAACGCCCTGAGCATCAAAGCAGAGGAAACTTATCCCCAGGAGCAAATCCAGCTCATCGACCGGAAAATCAAGGAACTGTCCAATCAGGATGCCGCTTATGAAGAAGCCATTGCTTTGGCAGATGCCGCTTTTGGAAAAGAGGATTGGCCCGCAGCAAAAACCGCTTACCAGAACGCGCTGAGCATCAAAGCGGAGGAAACTTATCCCCAAGAGCAAATCCAGCTTATCGACCGGAAAATCAAGGAACTGGCCGATCAGGATGCCGCTTACGAGGAAGCCATCGCACAGGCAGATGCAGCGTTCGGACAAGAAGAATGGCCGGCAGCGAAATCCGCCTACCAAAACGCCTTGAGCATCAAAGCAGAGGAAACTTATCCACAAGAACAAATCCAGCTCATCGACCAGAAAATCAAGGAACTGGCCGATCAGGATGCAGCTTATGCAGAAGCCATTGCTTTGGCAGATGCAGCGTTCGGACAAGAAGAATGGCCGGCAGCGAAAACCGCTTACCAGAACGCATTGAGCATCAAAGCGGAGGAAACTTATCCCCAAGAGCAAATCCAGCTTATCGACCAAAAAATCAAGGAGCTGTCCGATCAGGATGCCGCTTACGAGGAAGCGATTGCACAGGCCGATGCCGCTTTCGAAAAAGAAGAATGGCCCGCAGCGAAATCCGCCTATCAAAACGCGCTGAACATCAAAGCGGAGGAAACTTATCCCCAAGAGCAAATCCAGCTTATCGACCAAAAAATCAAGGAGCTGGCCGATCAGGATGCCGCTTACAAGGAAGCGATTGCACAGGCCGATGCCGCTTTCGAAAAAGAAGAATGGCCCGCAGCGAAATCCGCCTATCAAAACGCATTGAGCATCAAAGCGGAGGAAACTTATCCCCAAGAGCAAATCCAGCTCATCGACCAAAAAATCAAGGAACTGGCCGATCAGGATGCCGCTTATGCAGAAGCCATTGCACAGGCCGATGCCGCTTTCGGAAAAGAGGATTGGCCGGCAGCGAAATCCGCCTATCAAAACGCCTTGAGCATCAAGGCGGAAGAAACTTATCCGCAAGAGCAAATCCAGCTCATCGACCGGAAAATCAAGGAACTGTCCGATCAGGATGCCGCTTATGATGAAGCCATTGCACAGGCCGATGCCGCTTTCGGAAAAGAAGAATGGCCCGCAGCGAAATCCGCCTACCAGAACGCATCGAGCATCAAAGCGGAGGAAACTTATCCACAGGAACAAATCCAGCTTATCGACCGGAAAATCAAAGAACTGGCCGATCAGGATGCCGCTTACGAGGAAGCGATTGCACAGGCTGATGCCGCTTTCGAAAAAGAAGAATGGCCGGCAGCGAAAACCGCTTACCAGAACGCGCTGAACATCAAAGCGGAGGAAACTTATCCGCAGGAGCAAATCCAGCTCATCGACCAAAAAATCAAAGAACTGGCCGATCAGGATGCCGCTTATGAGGAAGCCATTGCCTTAGCAGATGCAGCGTTCGGAAAAGAGGATTGGCCGGCAGCAAAAACCGCCTACCAAAACGCCTTGAACATCAAAGCGGAAGAAACTTATCCACAAGAGCAAATCCAGCTCATCGAACAGAAAATCAAGGAGCTGGCCGATCAGGATGCCGCTTATGAGGAAGCCATTGCCTTAGCAGATGCCGCTTTCGGAAAAGAAGAATGGCCGGCAGCGAAATCCGCCTACCAGAACGCATTGAGCATAAAAGAGGAGGAAACTTATCCGCAAGAGCAAATCCAGCTCATCGACCAAAAAATCAAGGAACTGGCCGATCAGGATGCAGCTTATGATGAAGCGATTGCCTTAGCAGATGCCGCTTTCGGAAAAGAAGAATGGCCTGCAGCGAAATCCGCTTATCAGAACGCGCTGAGCATCAAAGCAGAGGAAACTTATCCACAAGAGCAAATCCAGCTCATCGAACAGAAAATCAAGGAACTGGCCGATCAGGATGCCGCTTATGAAGAAGCGATTGCCTTAGCAGATGCCGCTTTCGGAAAAGAGGATTGGCCGGCTGCGAAAACCGCTTACCAAAACGCGCTGGGCATTAAAGCAGAGGAAACTTATCCGCAAGAGCAAATCCAGCTTATCGACCAGAAAATCAAGGAACTGGCCGATCAGGATGCAGCTTATGATGAAGCGATTGCCAAGGCAGATGCAGCGTTCGGAAAAGAAGAATGGACAGCTGCAAAAACCGCCTACCAAAACGCCTTGAACATCAAAGCGGAAGAAACTTATCCGCAAGAGCAAATCCAGCTCATCGAACAGAAAATCAAGGAGCTGTCCGATCAGGATGCCGCTTATGAGGAAGCGATTGCCTTAGCAGATGCAGCTTTCGGAAAAGAAGAATGGTCGGCAGCAAAAACTGCTTACCAGAACGCACTGAACATCAAAGCAGAGGAAACTTATCCACAAGAGCAAATCCTGCTTATCGACCAGAAAATCAAAGAACTGGCCGATAATGATGCCGCTTATGATGAAGCGATTGCCAAGGCAGATGCCGCTTTCGGAAAAGAAGAATGGACATCAGCGAAAACCGCCTACCAAAACGCCTTGAACATCAAAGCAGAGGAAACTTATCCACAAGAGCAAATCCTGCTTATCGACCAGAAAATCAAAGAACTGGCCGATAATGATGCCGCTTATGATGAAGCGATTGCCAAGGCAGATGCCGCTTTCGGAAAAGAAGAATGGTCGGCAGCAAAAACCGCCTACCAAAACGCATTGACAATAAAAGCGGAGGAAAGCTATCCTCAGGAACAAATCTTGCTTATCGACCAGAAAATCAAAGAACTGGCCGATAATGATGCCGCTTATGATGAAGCGATTGCCAAGGCAGATGCCGCTTTCGGAAAAGAAGAATGGACATCAGCGAAATCCGCCTACCAAAACGCATTGAGCATCAAAGCGGAGGAAACTTATCCCCAAGAGCAAATCCAGCTTATCGACCGGAAAATCAAGGAGCTGTCCGATCAGGATGCCGCTTATGAGGAAGCGATTGCCATTGCAGATGCAGCGTTCGGAAAAGAAGATTATGAAACTGCTTCAAGGTTTTACCAGAATTCATTGGAAATACAGCCCGAAGAAAACTATGCACGACTTAAGCTGCAGGAAATCAACAGCATACATCAACAAAAACTACAAGCAATTGAAGATGCCTACAAACAAGCACTTGCTGATGCAGAAAAGCTTTACCTTAACAACAAGCTGGAATCGGCCATCGGCTATTATGAAAAAGCCATAGAGCTGAAGCCGGGAGATGAATTTGCACAAAGCCGCATTAAAAGCCTGCAGGAGATGATTGCAGCGCAAAAGCAGAAAGAAAATCGTTATGCAAATTTCATCCTTCAGGCCGACAAATATTTCAAAAATGAAAACTGGCAGGAATCCCTTATCAATTACGACTCAGCCCTTGCGGTAAAACCAAAAGAAGAATATCCACAAAATCAAATAGATAAAATCAATGATATTCTCTCAGAGAAGCAAGCGACTGACGAAGCCTACAATCAATTCATCAGTCAGGCCGATCAGTTTTTTGCCAATGAAAGCTTCGGGCAATCCATCGCAATCTACACCAAAGCCCTTGAATTAAAAGCTGATGAAAAATATCCTGCGGAGCAGATCACCAAAGCAAAAAACCTGATTGCACAAAACAAAGAATACGAATCCCATATCTCAAAAGCTGATAGTATGTTTGCTCTGGAGCAATGGGCTGATGCGCGCAAAGATTATGAACGAGCACTTTCGGTAAAGCCCAATTCACTATACCCCCAGGCACAAATCCAGAAGATCAGTGACATTGAATCCGAAATCGCGGCGCGTGAAGCAGAATACATTAAACATATCACCGAAGCAGATGCACTTTTCGCCGCACAGGACTGGGCCCATGCCGCAGATGCTTACGAAGCAGCATCAGCAATAAAACCGGAAAAACAATATCCCAAAGAGCAAATCCTCAAAATAAACGACAGGCTTGCTGCCATTGAAGCAGAACGAAAAGCCAGGTTTGATCAATTTATGCTTCAGGCACGCAATCAAAAAGAAGCAGAACAATATGAAGAAGCGATTTCCAATGTCGTTTTAGCCCTGGAAATTTATCCGGGAAAAAGTGAAGCAAGCGTCCTCAAAAATGAAATCGAACAAATTATTGCCGACATCAAAGCACGTGAAGCACGATTTACATCATTTGTTGCACAAGGTGATGATGCCATGAACCGTGAACTGTGGGATGAGGCCATAAGGGCGTTTAGATCCGCACTGGAAATTAAGCCCGATCATACCAACACCCAAAGCAAGCTCGATTTGTGCCTGCAAAAAGCCGAGGCAGCCCGTTTGGCGCAACTGGAAGCAGATTATAAGCTGCACATCGACAATGGCGACCAATTACTTAAAAAACAAGACTATACAGAAGCCCTCAAAGAATATCAGCTTGCATCCAGACTCAAACCGGATGAGCCTTATCCGCAAAACAAAATTAGTTGGCTGGAAAACTTATTGCGCGAAATGCGAGAAAAGGAAAAAGCCTACAGGGAATCTATTGCAAAAGCCGATGCACTTTTTGAAGAAAAACAATATCGGGAAGCAAGAATGGAGTACTACAATGCAACCACCATAAAACCAAGTGAAAGCTATCCACGAGATCAGATGAAAAAACTCTATGAATTGCTGGCATTTGATCCCGCGAAAATCAGAAAACTTTTTGACGAATACATCGAAACCGGCGACACATATTTTGAAAAAGGAAAATATGCCAAGGCCAATTACAATTATCAAAATGCTGCATACCTGATACCGGAAGAAGAGTATCCCTACCAGCAAGTCGAACGCATCAACAAACTGCTGATGAGTGGTGAAATTAAAGCATTAAGCCAAAACAGCATCACAATTCCTGCCGACAGCTCAGTGGCGTTTACACTCAAAGATTACGAAGGTTTTGAGCCGGGCGCCCCGCTATACCTTGTATTAAAAGTTAACTATAATGCCGGGATCAAAGCACATGAACTGGTCGTGAATTTTGGCCGGAGCGGAATGGTTTATGGAGGAACAATATTAAATGTTGAAAACAACCGAAGGCTCCAGACCTATGTTATTAACTTAGGTACGCAAAGCTATTGGATGGAGGCGAATGTAAATTGGATTCGTTTACATTCTGAACTTGAAAGCACCGAAATACAATATCTTATTCTAGGAGAAACACCGTAATAGTCGATTATTTTGCATATCAAAATTTACAAAATATCTCAAATAGCCATAGGAGGTTAACAAATACTTTATACTCAGACAATTAAAAAAAACAGAATCTTTTGCCAGAAAAGTTCCAAAAAGTTATGCACAATCACTTCAAAAAAAAATATTTTTTTTGGATTTATCTAAAGCCCTATAAATGATTGCTTAAGAGATTTTCAGAAGACATAAATCATTATTTATCAGCACATTATACTAAAAGCTTCATTTAGAGGGAAAAACACATTTCTTAAAAAGTCAAGTGAAAAACCGCTTTTTTTTTCACGAAATTAATCTGATATTTGTTGAAAATTTAAAAGTCGTATTTAGATTATTTAGTTCAGGTCTATTGAAAACAGCTTAGAACCTAAAATTAAATTTTTGTTAAGGCAGAAGCAAAAATTATTTAAGAGAATGCAGCACAGTCAAGAAACACACGAAGTCGTATGGAGCAGATGTCTGGAAGTTATCAAGGATAACATTCCTCCACAAGGTTTTAAAACATGGTTTACCCCTATTAAACCGGTAAAGCTGGATAAAAATATTTTAACGATCCAGGTTCCCAGCCAGTTTTTTTATGAATGGCTCGAAGATGAATACATTGATATTCTCAAAAAAACCATACGCAGGGAACTAGGTGCAGAAGGGCGCCTTGAATACAGTATTATTATGGACAAAAAGGAACCGGCACATACAGTTAAAGTACCCACTGGCAATAAAAACGCCACAGACAATCCTGCTGTTAATATGCCGGTCAATATTAACAGCGGTGGCAGCAAAGACATCCCCAACCCTTTTATAATCCCCGGGCTCAAAAAACTAAAAATCCAATCCCAACTCAACGAAAACTACAGCTTTGATACTTTTGTGGAAGGCGACTGCAACCGATTAGCCCGATCAGCAGGATTTGCCATTGCTGAAAACCCCGGAAAAACTGCCTTCAACCCAATGTTGGTTTATAGCAAAACAGGTTTGGGAAAAACACACCTGACACATGCAATCGGGCTGCAGGTCAAAAATAATTTTCCCGACAAAACTGTCCTTTATGTGCAAACGGAACAGTTTATGCACCAGTTCGTTGAGGCATCGCGCAACAAAAATCAAAACGACTTCGTGAATTTCTATCAAATGATTGATGTTTTGATCCTCGATGATATCCAATTTCTTGCCAACCGTATTAAAACTCAGGATGTTTTCTTCCATATTTTCAACCACCTGATCCAGCGCAACAAGCAAATTATCATAACCTCCGACAAACCGCCTGTTGAGCTCAAAGGTATGGAAGAACGACTGCTTTCACGCTTCAAATGGGGTCTGGCCGCCGATTTGCAGATACCTGATACCGAAACACGTAAAGCCATACTGAAAAGCAAAGTGTATAACAACGGCCTGGAAATTCCTGCCGATGTGCTTGATTATCTTGCCTACAGCATCAATAATAATGTACGCGAACTTGAAGGAGCACTCATTAGTATTATTGCACAGTCATCGCTCAACAAAAAAGCAATTACGCTTGATCTGGCCAAAAAGCTCATCGATAAATTCGTAATCAGCACAAGCCGCGAAATAAGTATTGATTATATCCAGAAAGTAATTTGCGATTATTTTGGCATCCCTATGGAAATCCTGAACAGCAAAACCCGTAAACGCGAAATTGTTCAGGCCCGTCAGCTCGCCATGTATTTCTCAAAAGAACATACAAAAGCTTCATTGGCAACCATAGGAATGCACTGTGGCAATAAAGACCATGCAACGGTACTGCACGCCATACGAACCGTTAACAACCTGAAAGAGACAGACAAACAATTCAAATCATATTTCAAAGAATTGGAAAAAAAGATTAAAATCTGATCA
This sequence comes from Bacteroidales bacterium, assembly GCA_963662905.2. Taxonomy (GTDB): domain Bacteria; phylum Bacteroidota; class Bacteroidia; order Bacteroidales; family WRLA01. The sequence goes on from CAXXFD010000003.1 coordinate 212,513, forward strand.
GGTTCGATCAAATTTATTAAAAAGCCTGTCATTAACCCGACGGGCTTTTTATGTATTTTTGTAATACCTAAGTCAAATACAAATGCAAAAAATATTAATGGTATGCCTCGGAAACATTTGCCGTTCGCCAATGGCTGAAGGAATAATGCGCTCCAAAATAGAGAAATACAAACTAAGAGCCGAAGTTGATTCTTGCGGCACAGCAGCTTATCATGTTGGCGAACAGCCCGACCGTCGGGCCATGGCAAAACTAAGGGAACACGGCATGGACATCAGCGACCTGAGCGGGAGGCAATTCGAGCAAAGTGATTTCGACCGTTTTGACATGATTTATGTAATGGACAGCCAAAACTACCGTAATGTACTCCGTTTGGCCCGAAATGAAAATGACCGTCAAAAGGTAAGCATGATCATGAACGAAGTATATCCCAACGGCCATATAGATGTAGCAGATCCTTACTACGGGGGTGCAGCGGGTTTTGACGACACCTATCAAATGCTGGACATGGCTACAGAAAAAATAGCTAAAAAGATACTGAAAAACAATGACTAACATCACAGCAAACGACATCCGGCAAGCAGCAGGACGTATTGCTCCCTATACGCACCGCACGCCGGTTCTGTCATCCGAATGGATAAACCGGATCAGTGGCAGGCAAATTCATTTTAAATGCGAGAATTTCCAGAAAGCCGGTGCTTTTAAATCACGTGGCGCATGCAATGTGGTGTTTTCACTCAGTGATGCCGCAGCCAGAAAAGGCGTGGCCACACATTCAAGTGGAAACCACGCGGCAGCATTAGCCCGTGCTGCTGCTTTACGCGGATTCCCTGCTCATATTGTGATGCCTGAAAACGCCCCAAAAATCAAAATTGCAGCCGTAAAGAGTTACGGAGGCATGATCCGTTTCTGCAAACCTACGCTGGAGGCCCGGGAACAAACACTGCTTGAAATAATTGCCGAAAGCGGCGCAATGGAAATTCATCCATACAATAACGAAGGCATAATATGCGGCCAGGCAACAGCGGCTAAAGAGCTGATTGAAAGCTTAGATGAAAAACCTGATGTAATCCTGGCGCCTGTGGGTGGCGGCGGTCTGCTCAGCGGAACCGCACTCTCGGCACACTATTTTGGAGGAATACCTGTAATTGCCTGTGAGCCATTAGGTGCAGATGACGCCTACCAAAGTTTCCATTCCAAAAAATTTGTTCCTTCCCAAAACCCCAAAACCATTGCTGATGGCCTGCTGACTTCATTGGGCAGCATTACTTACCCTTTAATCATGAAATATGTGGAGGACATCGTACGCGTCGAGGAGGAATCCATCATAAAAGCCATGCGTATGATTTGGGAACGCATGAAGATAATTGTGGAACCCAGTTCCGCAGTGCCCCTTGCAGCAGTGCTCGAAGAAAAAATTCCTCAGAAATATCAGAAAATCGCCATTATCCTTAGTGGCGGAAATCAGGATTTAAACAACTTACCATGGTAATTCAAAGCGCTAAAAGCGGTAAATTATATCTGATTCCCAGCGACTTGGGATTTGTTGCGCCAGACAGGCTTTTTCCACCCTACAATCGGGAAGTCATATCGAATTGCAGGCATTTCATTGTAGAAAACATCCGGTCGGCCCGTCGGTTTATTAAGTCTGTAGAACCTTCAGTCAACATTGATGACCTAAATTTTTATGAACTCAACAAACGCACTACGGAGCAACAGGCACTTGAATATATTTTGCCCTTGATTTCCGGAACAGATATGGCCATAATTTCGGAAGCCGGGCCACCATGTATTGCAGATCCGGGCAGTTTCATCGTGAAACTCTGCCACGAAAACAATATAACTGTCGAACCGCTCATTGGCCCGTCTTCTATCCTGATGGCACTTATTTCATCCGGTTTTAATGGACAGAGTTTTTCGTTTCACGGATATCTTCCCATCGATAAAAAGCAAAGGCTCAATGCGTTAAAAAAACTGGAACGTCAGGCAAAACAAAGCGGACAAACTCAAGTATTTATGGAAACGCCCTACCGCAATGTGCAACTGCTCGAACAAATTGTACAGCATTGCGATCCGGCTACAATGCTATGTATTGCAGCCAATATTAGCCATCCCGATGCCTTTATTAAAAGCAGATCAGTTAAAGACTGGAGAGGAAAACTCCCTTCAATCCACAAAAAACCGGCAGTATTCCTATTAACCTCATAAAAAACACAAAATACAGTTAAATACCTTATTTATAGTTACTTATGCAAATGACGTTCGTTTTTATTAAATTCTTATATTTGCAGGCTTGATTGTATTGAAACAATCAGAATGGGACATCAAGTTAATAATTTGAAAAACTTTAAATGCGACCATTACAAAAAAAATTAGCTAAATATGACCTTCCACAACAAGCCCAGAAACTGGGTGTTTACCCATATTTCAGGGTAGTGGAATCAGATCAGGATGCCGAAGTGGTTATCAACGGCAAAAAAGTGCTCATGTTCGGATCCAACTCCTATCTTGGGCTTACCAATCATCCAAAAATCAAAGAGGCTTCAAAAGCTGCCATAGACAAATATGGTTCGGGATGCGCAGGTAGCCGTTTTCTGAACGGCACACTGGACATCCACATCGAACTGGAAGAAAAACTGGCAAAATTTGTCGGAAAAGAAGGCGCATTGGTTTACAGTGCCGGGTTTCTAGTAAATGTTGGCGTGATATCTGCGATTACAGGACGGCAAGACTATATTATCCTCGATGAGTTGGATCACGCCAGTATTATTGAAGGTCGCAGGCTTTCATTTTCAAGTGCCTATAAATACAGGCATAATGATATGGCCAGCCTGGAACGCGAGCTGAAAAAATGCGAAAGCGACAAAATTAAACTGATTGTGGTTGACGGCGTTTTCAGCATGGAAGGAGATATCGTAAAACTTCCGGAAATTGTTGAACTGAGCAAAAAGTACGGAGCCACAGTAATGGTTGACGATGCGCATGCTTTGGGTGTTATTGGCAAACAGGGCTCCGGTACTGCATCACATTTTGGTCTTACTGATGAAGTTGACCTTATCATGGGCACATTCAGTAAATCCCTCGCATCTATTGGAGGGTTTATTGCCAGTGATAATGAAACCATTAATTTCCTGAAACACAACAGCCGATCATTGATTTTCAGTGCCAGCATTGCTCCTGCTTCTGCTGCCAGCGCCCTTGCTGCGCTTGAGATTATTCAGCAGGAACCCGAGCGCATCGAAACACTTTGGAAACACACACATTACGCGATTAATAAGTTCAAAGCGCTTGGTTTTGATATAGGCATCACCGAAACACCCATTATTCCGGTCTATGTGCGTGAAGATGCCAAAACGTTTATGTTCACAAAAATGCTGATGAACGAAGGTATTTTTGTAAACCCGGTTGTAAGTCCTGCGGTACCAAGCGACTCAACACTGATCCGTTTCAGCCTGATGGCTACACACACCAGAGAGCAGATAGACAGGGCTCTAGATACCATGTACCGTATTGGAAAAAAACTGCACATTGTAGAATAAAAGCTGGAAAAATGTCTGTTCAAATAAAAGAAGTCAACACAAAAAAAGAGCTGAAGGAATTTGTTTCCTTCCCCTTTGCTCTTTATTCAGATAACCCTTATTGGGTGCCGCCTGTGATTGATCAGGAAATGAATGTATTTGGGGATAAAAACCCCGTAATGCGTAATTGCGACATCAAACTTTGGATCGCAGAAAAAGATGGTAAAACAGCAGGAAGGATCGCCGGGATTATCAATAACGAATACATTGCCAAATGGGGCAAACGTCATGCCCGCTTTGGATGGTTCGACAGTATTGATGATACAGAAGTCAGCAGGGCGCTTTTCAGTACTGCGGAAAACTGGGCTGTTTCCAGTGGCATGGAAGCAGTACACGGGCCTTTGGGATTCACCGATTTTGATACGGAAGGCATTCTCGTAGAAGGCTTTGATCAATTAGCAACAATTGTCGAACGCTACAATCATCCATATTACGAGAAACTCATACTTGACAGTGGTTTCCGTAAGGATGCAGGCTGGGTTGAGTATCGCTTGCGCATACCGGACGAAATTCCGCCCAAAATCAAAAGGGTTGCCGATTATGTCCGTAAAAAACATCAACTACGTCTGGCAAAGCTGGAAAAACCTCAGGATACCCATAAGTATATCCCGGAAATCATCAATATGATCAACGATGTTTATGGCTTGCTCTATGGTTTTACGCCCATCACCCAGGAAATCATGGATTTCTATGTAAGCCGTTATATCAACTATCTGGATACGGATTTGGTTACTATTATGCTGGATCAAAATGATCGCGTGGCCGCTTTTGCTGTAACCATGCCGTCGGTTTCAAAATTCCTGCAGAAATCAAAGGGAAAAGTTGATTTCCTCAGCCTGATCAAAAACCGTAAGGAAATCCTGAAGACAGATGTGCTTGATATGTATTTCATCGGTGCACGTCCGGAATATGTTAATAAAGGCATCAGTGCGGTATTGATTGATGAAATGGGCAAAAATGTCATTGCCAAAGGATTCAAATATGCCGAAACCAATATTGAATACGAAAGCAACCAGGAAGTGCAGTCTCTTTGGAAAAACTTTGATTATGAACTCCATAAGCGCCGTCGTTGCTATATGAAGCTTTTACTGGGCCGTACACGCAAGGAAGATAATATTTAGTGCTTGTACATAATGTCTCCCGAAGCTTCGGGATTACTCTTCCGAAAGCTTTCGGAATTGAAACCAGTCACTTCGGCAAGCTCAGCACAGGCATCCTGATACTTCGCGGTCTTCTTATTTTCAATACCAAAAATGCCTCGAGCCAGAACATTTTGAACCAGAAACCCGACTCTATGGACGGACAATGATTAGAGTTCGACCATAAAGCCCAAACTTAATGGACAAACACAATAAAAATTATGAAGCTGAGCATCAAAGAAGTCAAGAGCAAAAAGGATTTAAAGGCTTTTATACGTTTTCCTTTGGAATTGTATAAAGACAATGCATACTTTGTTCCTCCCATACTCATGGAAGAAGCAGAAACTTTTAATCCCAAAAAAAATCCGGCTTTTGAATTCTGTGAAACCAAACTTTGGATTGCCCATAATGAAAGCGGTAAAATTGTTGGTCGCATTGCCGCAATTCTGAACAATAAAGCAAATGAAGCCTGGAATCAAAAATACATGCGTTTCGGGTGGATCGATTTTATCGATGATTTTGATGTATCATCCGCTTTGATGCAAAAAGTGGAAGAATGGGCAAAGGAAAAAGGCATGGAAGCAGTAAACGGGCCTTTGGGTTTCAGCGACATGGACAAAGAAGGCATGCTCATCGAAGGATTTGAAGAAGAAGGCACCATAGCCACAATTTACAACCACCCCTATTATCCGGTGCATATGGACAAGCTGGGCTACGCCAAAGATGCCGATTGGTTTGAATATGAGGTGATGGTGCCCGAAGGCGTGCCGGAACGCGTGCACCGAATAGCCGATATCGTGAAGAAAAAATTCGGCCTCCGCATGCTGGAAGTCAAAAAAGCAAAAGAACTCCTGCCTTATGCCGATCAGATTTTTGATGTGCTCAATCAGGCTTTTAAACCAGTTTATGGTTTTGCCGGGCTATCAGATGCGCAGAAAAAATACTATACCAAAAAATATTTCAGTTACATCAAACCCCAGTATGTACCGGTAATCATGAACGATGAAGATCAGGTAGTGGGGTTTGGGATTACCATGCCGTCCATGTCGAAAGCCATGCAGAAAATCAAAGGCAAACTCCTGCCTTTCGGATGGTACCATCTGCTTCAGGCCATGAAAAAACGCGATACCATTGATTTTTACCTGATCGGTGTATTGCCCGAATACCAAAAAAAAGGCGTTAATGCAATTTTATTCGACTATCTGATACCTATTTACATCAAAGAAGGCTACCGCAAAGCGGAAACCAATGTTGAACTGGAAAATAATGAAATGGTGCGTCGCCAGTGGGAAGGATATGATTACCGTATCCATAAAAAAAGGCGTGCATACCTGAAAAAAATCTGATGAAAAACATCCTCATCACTGGCGCAAACGGCTTTATTGGCAGTTTTTTGGTTGAAGAAGCCATCCGAAAAGGATATAAAGTTTATGCTGCCGTGCGCCAAAACAGTGATCTCAGCCAGATCAGGGATTTAGATATTAAATTTATTTACCCCAATCTGTCGGATCAACAGGCCCTGAAAGAATTTTTTATAGATCAAAAAGCTGCAGGACGAACATTCAACTACATCCTGCACAATGCCGGTGCAACAAAAGTTTCTAAAAAAGAAGACTATTTCAAAATCAATACCGGATTGACCAAAAACCTGGTCAATGCATTGAGGGAAAGCAATTGCATCCCGGAAAAATTTTTGCTGATGAGCAGTTTGGCAGCCTGTGGACCGGGCGATCCCAACAGCTTACAGCCCATACATATAGATCAGGAATCCAAGCCATTAACCTCCTATGCCAAAAGCAAGCTGGAAGCCGAAAAATATCTGGAAACAACCGGCAACTTCCCTTGGATTGCACTTAAGCCAACAACAGTATATGGCCCCAGGGAAAAAGATTTGCTGGTTTTCATGAAAATGATCAATAAAGGATTTGAAGGATATATCGGGCTCAAAGAGCAGCACCTGAGCTTTATCTACGTCAAAGATCTCGCCCGTGCCGCCATGACCGCTTTGGAAAGCAGCATTATACATAAAAAATACCTGATTGCCGATGGATGTTCCTACACCAATCATCAGCTTGGCGAAATGATACGAGAGCGACTCTATAAAAAAACCTTCCGTATAAGAGTACCTTTATTTATAGCCCATTTAGCTGCATGGCTTTCCGAAACAGTCGGAAAAATCAAAGGTGATTTTCCAATTTTCAATAAGGAAAAAATGAACGAACTGAGCAGCATAAACTGGCTGTGCGACAGTAATCCGGCAAGAAACGAACTTGATTTTTTTCCCCACTACAATCTAAACAGCGGCCTTACAGAAACTATTGAATGGTATCTGGAGCATAAATGGCTGTAACGATATTATTAGCAAGCTTAAGCGAAAAACTTAAGCTTAATTTCCCTACTTTTGCGCCCTGAACCGGATATTAAACCAGAAATATCCTACAAACAAAAGATGAGCGAAAAAATATATCTGGACAGGAACGAAAACCATTTCGGTCCTGCCCCAAAATGCTTTCAGGTTTTAAAAAAGCCAAATTTCAAAAAAATGAGTGCTTACTCCCGCGATTTCGCACGTGGAGTAAAAAGCAGGTTAAGTGAACGTCTTTCAGAAGATTACAATATCCCGGAAGAGCAGCTGCTGCTCGGATACGGCGGGGAGGACATCCTGAAACAGGCCGTACATTGCTATCTCCGTAAAGAAGACACTATCCTGATCCCTTCACTTTCGTGGTGGTACTATAAATCCATTGCCGCTGAGATGAAAGGCAAACAGCTGGAATATCCCATCGTTGAAGGCGAAGATGAATTTACCTATGATGTTGACCGTTTAATTGAGCTATATCAGGAACATAAACCAAAAATCATCCTGATTGCTTCACCCAATAACCCAACAGGAAACATGCTTCAAGCCGAACAACTGGAAAGGATATTGCTCTCCTGCCCCGATTCGGTTATTGTACTCGATGAAGCTTACAGCCTTTTCAGCAATACGGATAAAACCTATATCAGCCACCTGATTCAGAAATATCCAAAACTTTTGATCATCAGAACATTCAGTAAATATTACGCCCTGGCAGGGCTCCGTATTGGATACGCCTTCATGGGTGCTGAGCTGGCACATTTTGAAAAGTTCAGCGCACGCTATCTGGGGTATAACCGCCTTTCAGAACGCATTGCCCTTGCTGCCCTGGATTCGGATGATTACTATAACGATATGCGTTCTAAAATGAATGCAGATATCCAGCGCTATTTTGATGAGCTCAATATGATTCCGGGTTTTAAAGCTTATCGTTCCCATGCCAATTTTATCCTGGTAAAAATTCCCGAAGAGGTAAAAGCCCCTTTGAAAGAATATTTGGAAGGCAAAAACTTGATTATCAAGTTTATGAACGAAGAAATCCTGAACACTCACCTGCGCATCAGTATTGGTACGCCCAAGGAAAATGCCCGCCTCATAAAAGCAATAAAGCAGTTTGCAAAAAAGCATATGTAAATGAGTTGGCTGAAGGAATATAAATCTTCGCTCAAAAATATTGAGACCGAAGAGATATTGGATCTGATCCTGTACAGGCCCATGGGTTTCCTTTTGGTCAAACTGGTATTGCCTTTTCCGGTAACGCCGAATCAACTCACGCTTACGGCCCTTTTCTTTGGGTTCTGGGCCGGAATTTGCTATGCAGTTGGTAATCAGGTTTACGTTTACGCTGCTGCCGGATTGTATTTTCTGTTCAATGTGTTTGACTGTGCCGACGGTATGCTGGCACGCATCAAACGCAACGGTACGCCAACAGGACGTATCATCGATGGTGTGGCAGATTATTTCAGCGGAATTTTCGTCTTTGGCGGTATTGCCATAGGTTCCATTCCCCAAAGCCATCATACACTATCATTCTGGCTGGTATTTGCCGGCGCAATCGTGAGCATCGTCTTTCACTCGATGAATATTGATTTTTATCGTGCGCGCTTTATGGATATTGCCAACCGTAGGATACAAAATATAAACGAAGAACTGGAAGCCTTCCGCGAAGAGCTGAAAATGCTCAAGCAGCAAAAGAAACGTCCTTTCTCGCGTTTACTGATTAAAACCTACCTCCGCTATGCTGGCCTGCAAAAAGGAATGACAGGCAAACAAAAGGAAATCAAGGAAATTATGGAAGTTTGCCCGGATGCGTTTTATCGCAAAAACCGCCTGATCATGCGTTTCTGGACCTTTTTAGGACCTACAACACAAATCAGCGCCGTGATTGTTTTCAGCATCCTGGGACGGCTTGAGTTGCTTTTTTACTGGTATCTCATTCCCATGAATACCTATTTCCTGATCATTAAACTTATTCAGTTCAATATCGACCGAAAAATCAAAAAACAAATCCATGAAAGCCGTAATATTAGCTGCAGGAGTTGCGCGTAGATTAAGGCCGCTCACTGATAATACACCTAAATGCCTGCTTGAAGCCGGAGGAAAAGCAATACTCGGACATATGGCCGATCAGCTTATCCGGAACAATATCACGGAATGGGTCCTCGTTACCGGGTATTTGCATGAGATGATCGAAAATTATCTAAAAAACAATTATCCGCAACTGAAGGTAAGCTATATCCACAACCCTGTTTTTGAAACGACCAACAATATTTACTCGCTTTGGCTGGCAGCACCGGAAATTCGTGGCAAAAATTTCATCCTGCTCGACAGTGATATCGTTTTTGATTACCGCATTATCGAAAGGCTCCGCACATCAGGAAAAGGCAACTGCCTGGCCATGAACAGCCATTACCAACTGGGCGAAGAAGAAATTAAAGTTACCTGTAATGATGATGGATTGATCCGTAGTATTAGTAAAATAACCAATCCAAAAACAGCAGCCGGGGAATCCATTGGCATTGAAATTTTTGATGAAGAAGGCTCTGAATTATTGTTTCGGGAGATAGCGCCTCTTATGGAAACCCACGAAGGGCAAAACCTTTTTTATGAACGTGCTTTTGAAAATGCCATTGATAAAGGATTGTTGATGTACGCATTGGATACCAGTGATTTACCTTCAATGGAAATCGACTTTGTGGAAGATTTTGAAAAAGCAGCTCAAGAAATTATTCCCAAAATCAGTACCTGATGTCCGAAAGCCTCTTTACCCTTTCCATTGCCGGACTGATTGCCGGATTTATTTTTTCGGTGCCTGTTGCTGGGCCGATCAGCATCCTGATTACCAGCAATGCCCTTAAGGGAAGGCTTCGCTATTGCCAGAAGGCTGCTATTGGAGCCTCTTTTGCCGATTTTGTTTATGTTTTTATCGCTGTTCTTGGCCTGACCAGCCTCTATAATGTATATCGACCTGCAATTCCGTATATTCTTGCGGTCGGCGCACTGTTTTTACTGGGGCTGGGCATTAAGATTATCCGAACCAAGCTCAGCCTTGAAAGCATGGAAGACGATTCTTTCCTGAACGACAAGCTCAAAAACAAAGGGGGCTTCCGCACCGGTTTTCTCATTAACTTCCTCAACCCCACCCTTTTCCTCGGATGGCTGACCAGTTCATTCTTCACCATTAGTATTGTGGCTTCTTTGGGCTTTAATACCGGTGGCCTGCACCAGATATTGGATGAAAACGTAAAAGCCATCAATCAGATCGAAGCTCAGGCTCCGGATGCCGGGAAAAGGAACATTCAGGAAAATGCCCGTATGATCCAGCAGGAATTTATGGAATCTTATAATGACAAAGAAAGTCCGTGGAAGATGAGCATAGCTTATGCGTTTTTTCTGAGTTTGGGCAGCATTATCTGGTTCCTGCTTTTTGCACGTTTCCTGGTTCGCAACCGCAAACATATCCGAATAAGCATTATCAACCGCATTATTCATCTATTGGGTATGGCTCTTTGCGGATTCGGTATCTTTCTGGGCTATAAAGCCTTCAGCATGATTTCCATACTTCTATAAAGATTGCCCGTTCTGTTTCCTTTTCTGCCTATCTTTGCAGCGAAAATCCAAACAGACAATATGAATACTTTAGAGCAACTTAAGCAATTTACTACTGTGGTAGCAGATACCGGTGATTTCAATTCGATCATCAATTATAAACCACAGGATGCAACAACCAATCCCTCATTGATTTATCAGGCTTCTTCGGATGAACGTTATGCCGCTTTGACCCGTGATGCCATACAAAAGGTCAAAAACAGCGGCATTGCAGCCAACAAACAAGTGGAGGCAGCGATGGATCAGTTGGCAGTGAACTTTGGTCTGGAAATCCTGAAAATTGTTCCCGGACGTGTGAGCACCGAAGTAGATGCCAACCTGAGCTTCAGTATGGAAGGCAGTTTGGAAAAAGCCCGCAGGCTGATTGCTCTTTATGAAGAAGCCGGGATGTCGCGCGAGCGTATCCTGATCAAACTTGCCGCAACCTGGGAAGGCATAAAAGCGGCAGAAATCCTTGAAAAAGAAGGTATTCACACGAACCTTACATTACTTTTCAGCCATGTGCAGGCCATTGCATGTGCAGAAGCCGGTGTACAGCTTATTTCTCCCTTCGTAGGGCGAATCCTCGATTGGTACAAAAAAGACCGCGGTGTAGATTCCATTCCAGCCACAGAAGATCCCGGTGTGCTTTCCGTTGGCTCTATTTTCAACTATTATAAAAAATTCGGCTATAAAACCGAAGTAATGGGTGCCAGCTTCCGCAATACAGGCGAGATTATTGAACTGGCCGGATGCGATCTGCTCACCATTAGCCCGGCACTGCTCAGCGAACTGCAAAATTCTGATCAGAAAATCGAAAGAAAACTGGATGCAGAGGCAGCCGCAGGCATGGATATCGAGAAAATCAGCCCCGATGAAAAAATGTTCCGATGGCTGCTGAACGAAGATGCGATGGCTACTGAAAAACTCGCCGAAGGCATCCGTAAATTCAATGCCGACCGCCTGAAACTGGAAGAACGTATCCGCAAAATGATGCAATAAACGCAACAATGGATTACCGGAAAATCATTGAAGAAGTTAAAGAAACAATCTGCCGGGAGCCCGCTTATGGCAAACCGGCAGATTATATTCCTGAGCTCTCAAAAATTGATCCTACCAAATTTGGAGTACATCTTCAATTTATTGATGGTAAAAGCTTTAGCACCGGCGACTTCAATGAGTACTTTAGCATACAGAGTATCTCAAAAGTCTTTAGCCTGAGCCTCGCATATTCAATTTTGGGCGAAAAAATATGGGAACGTGTGGATGTGGAACCTTCCGGTGACCCCTTCAATTCGTTGGTTCAGCTCGAATATGAAAAAGGCATTCCGCGCAATCCGTTGATCAATGCCGGCGCATTGGTCATAAGCGATATGCTGATCAGTGAATTGGAAAATCCTCTCGAAGATTTCCTTGCCTTTGTCCGAAAAATCAGCGGTGACCTAACCATCAATTTCGATCTGAAAGTAGCACAATCCGAATGGGAACATTCCTGGCGCAACGCTGCCCTGACCAATCTGATGAAATCCTTCGGGAACATCCAAAACAATGTGGACGAGGTACTCAACTTCTATTTTCATCAATGCGCGCTGAGCATGAGCTGCAAGCAGTTGGCCAAAGCCTTCCTGCTTTTTGCAAGGCGTGGACTGGCTCCGGATCATGAGCGTATTTTAAGCATCTCACAATCTAAAAGGATCAATGCGGTAATGCAAACCTGTGGCTTTTACGATGAAGCAGGCGAATTCTCCTTCCGTGTAGGACTTCCCGGCAAAAGTGGTGTTGGAGGTGGCATTGCCGCCGTTCTGCCCGGCGAATACAGCATTGCGGTCTGGAGTCCACGCCTCAATAAAAACGGGAATTCCTGCCTTGGCATGAAATTTTTGGAGCTATTCACTACCAAAACAGAATACTCTGTTTTTTAGCAGGCTGAAAATTTGATTATATTTACCCCATAATCAAAACCATTCTTCCATGAGAAGCAAAATCACATATTTGAAGCGGCAATCATTTTTTATTCTTAGCTGCCTGTTTTTCTTTTTGACAATAACATCCTGTAATTCAGATGTTAAAAACGAAGACCCAAACATCCGCAATAACAATATCCTCTTCAATGAAAGTGTGGAGAAATCATATGAAATATTTGCGAAAGCCAGGGAACTCAGCAAACTGGACCGCCAGCTGAAACGCGATGAAGTACAGGAGATCCGTTTACTGGCAGGAAAAGCCCTGGAATCGGGCCGTGGCGTGAGCACAGATTTTATGAAATCGCTTGATGAAGACCTGGCCGCTGAATTCCGCATGCACCTGCTTCTCTCCTGCCGTTTGTACGAGCGCCTCAATGCCATTCATGGAGACGAAATAACCGAAACTGAAGCCTGGCAGGAATTTGCCATTTGGGATAACTACTGGAACAGCCACGCAAAAAAAATCAAAGCAAAAATGCTGCTGCCCACCGACTATACGGTACGCTCCTATGGACTTTTTGCCATGTACGGCATTATGCTCATGGTTTCAGCAGGATTAATATTCCTGATCCTCCGAAGCCTGATCAATTTGCTGGTAGTGATCATCGACAGAAATGAAGGAATTTTTGCCCGTGCCTTTGGGGCTGTTTTCAAAATATGGTTTATGTTGATCTGGTCAGCACTACTGGCCACAATGCTGCATTTCTATACTTTCCGTCCGGAAGTCAGCTCCTGGTTATACTTAATTACCGGATTGGCTTTTAGTGTGCTGCCTGCCTTTTATTCCCAACAGGAAGCCGAAAAGGCACAAAAAAAGAAAACGGCAGAAGAAGCGCCTGAACCTAATGATTTTTACGGGCTTTATATGCTTATTTCGCTGGGAGCTTTTCTATTGCTCTACTATTTACCGGAATTCTTAAACTGTGGATTGATCAATTTTGCAGGGAAGCTGATTTTTCCTTCTCTTTTTTAAGAAAGAGCTGAGCCCGCAAATCCATATTCCCTTTAATATTCAGTGCGTAAAGGTAGCTGTCCATAAAATGCAGGTTTCCATAGGGAAACAGCTCCTTCAGTGATTCCTGATAACACTCATCTGGATTGACATCGGCACAAATCAGATAATGTTGATCGAGCACAGTGGATGTGTAATGCGGAATGGTATCGAATTGCTGTGTTTCGGCATTATATTTCAGCAAGCCTTTATGCAAACTTGCCGGGGCAAAAGTAGTATCGGTTTTCCAGTTCAATGGATTGATTCCCACAGCCGAATGCGCCATAAGCGGTGATTTTGCACCAATATTGGTCAATGAATTATAAAGGATGATGCAACCCAAATCATTCTCTGATTGCGCGGGAAGCAGTTCATTTTTATATTGCTCCAAATCACCGTTTGTAATCTGATAGCCAAATAAATAGGCTGCAACCATTTGATCGCGCTGTTCATTGGTCATATGGTCTTTCAGCAACTCAATAAGCAATTGCGATCCCTGGCTGTGGGCTAGCAGCATAAATGGTCGCCCTTTATTAAAATGCTTCCAGTAATATTCAAATGCTTCTGTGATATCAGTTTCCGGAAGCTTCGCTTTTTCAACCACCGCAGCACTGTCCATATAATACACATCCAGAACCATTTGGCGGTAGTAAGGCGCAAAGAAATTAAAATCATCCGCAGCATACACGGTTTTGTTAAAAGCCTGGTTTCCATGGGCCGCATCGCGCTCCCTCTGCTTGTTGATATTTGTATAAAGAAGTGCATTCCCTTCATCATCAACAGGATGTGTTCCCAGGGTAGGATAAACATAAAATATATCCACAGCCTTTGAAGCAGGATTATCCGGTAAATCATACCAATAAACCGATGACGCATAGTCTGGAGCAGGCAAAGCCGGATTACTTTCTTCCTTCCCACAACAGGAAATCAGAAAAACTAATAGCAAAAAAAAGGACAAATGGTGCAATTTCATAATAATAGGTTTAACGGTCACAAGTTACAACAATCATTGATTCCATCAAAACTGACATATCCACAATAAAGACACATACTAATTTCAATATAATTTCATTTTTTTAAAAAAATTACATAGCCATTGATGCACATAATATTATTATATTTATTACCTTTGGAAGAATTTAAACAATTAAAAGTAGTATCATGAGGAAATATATCATTACCGCAATCCTGTTTGGATTGCTATGCGGGCATTCTTATGCCCAAAGTACACTGAAAGGGACCATCTCTCCCAAAGCTCTTCGCAATGGAATCCACCCGTTTTGCCTGAACTCCAAAACATCATCCTATGGAGTTTGTTCCGCGACGGACAGCACAGGAAGTTTTCTCTTTGAAAACCTCCCCGAGGGATATTATAGCCTGGCCACAATGAGTCCGGGTTTTTATTATTACGACACCAGCTTCCATGTGCGTGGTGATGATGTGGAGCTGAATATCGTATTAACAGAAAACCCTGATTTTAATGCCCAAAAGATTTATAACAGAGAATATGTGGATAATTTTAGCTTCATATTTGGCTTCAACTTTCTGAGCCCTGATATCAGCGATGACGACAAGCTTTTCGGTTCCATTTATTCTATCAATTTTGGAATAGAATTGCGGTTTTTGCTTACAAAAAAACTCAAAATTGGATTCCGTTGGGAAATGCTTCAGGCAAGCTGGATGAATTTGGTCAAAGAAAGCATACTGGATGGTAATAAACTTGAAAAACAACGATATGTAGAAGTTGGAACCGGCCTGAAAACCTTCTTGCACTACGATTTCGTAAAAGTTAAAAACATAAGACGATTAACATTCTGCGATCTGGGGTTTGGTTATTACCTACCATATTCATTTGATTATAAAGGTTTTAAAGCACAAGATGTATATTCGGGCATTCAAGGAATCACAAAATACAATGACTTCAGAACCTTCTTCCGTTTTGGTTACCGTCACTATGCAATAGCAGCCACCTATCGTTTAACGGATATAATGAAAAATGACTTCCCTGAGCCGCCAAAGCTCCAAATTGGAATCGAATTCCTGTTGCCTTAAAAGCTTATTTTAGCTTATTGATCAGTTCATGCACTTTATCAGAATTCCAATCGGAGGCGCCGGTTTCCCTTAGGACAATTTTACCATCCGGAGCGATGACGTAGGTGGTGGGAAGTTGCTCCACAGTAAGGGAGGCCGGCACTTTGAATAAATTTTGATAGACCGGGAAATCATAGTCTTTGTCCTGCATAAACTGCAGGAGTTTTTCTCTTTCTTCGCTCGAAATCATTACAAAAGCAACAGACTCATCGTTGCGGTAAGCATTATAAAGCTTTTGAATAGAAGGCATTTCTGCCACACAAGGCGGACACCATGTCGCCCAAAAATTAATAAACACTGTTTTGCCCCGAAATTCCTTTAGTCGTAAGGCTTTCTCATCTTTCAAAGCAGTAAGCGGCCAGCCATAATCTGCCCTTTCAAGGCTGCCCAGATCTTCACGCACTGCAACATTGGGCGAAAACAGAACCTGCCTTTTGATAAAAGCCACAACTTCAACACGTGTTGCCGGGATCAGAATCAAAATCAAAAGAATAAAAAACAGGGCATCACCTATTAGTGCAATTGGCTTCCTTGTCTTAAAATAGTTTTGGATATAGTTTTTCATAGCGACATATTAAGCTTCAAAAATAAACAATTAGCACACGTACAACATCCTTAGCTTAAAATTGTTTCCAATAGGTTTTGGAGATTATCCAAAGGAAAGCTTATCTTTGAAATCAATTGACATAAAGAAAACAGACATGGCAAAAAAAGTACTGCTATTTCTTCCACAAGGTTTCGAAGCCTTAGAGGCTGCCGTTTTTACTGATGTTATGGGCTGGAGTCGCGAAGAAGGTTTAGAAGCCGTTGAACTGGAAACCACTGCATTGCGCAATGAGATCAAATGTACCTGGAACCTGATTGTGCGCCCGGAAATTGATTTTTCCAAAATAAATCCGGCTGAATATGATGCACTTGCCATTCCGGGAGGTTTTGAAGAAGCCGGATTTTATGAAGATGCCTACGATGAGGCATTTCAAAACCTGATCCGCCGGTTTCATGATGACGGAAAAATCATAGCCAGTGTTTGCGTGGGCGCAATGCCGGTTGGCAAATCGGGCATTCTGAACAGCTGTGATGCAACTACTTACGATTTGAGTGGAGGCCATCGCAGAAAACAACTCGAAGAAATGGGCGCCATTGTACTGGATCAAAGCATTGTGATGGACAATAATATCATCACTTCCACCGGGCCGGCAACATCCATGGACGTAGCCTTTCTTTTGCTGGAAAAGCTCACCAGCAAACAGAATGTTGAATCGGTGAAAAAAGCCATGCGGATTGTGTAATACAAAATCTTTTTTCCGGATCACATTTTGCAGCTTTCATACAAAAAAATAACAGAAAAAAAGCCCGGACAAAGCCGGGCTTTCGCTTTTATAATGTAGAAATACTATTCCTGTGCAGACAGCCATCGTTCCGCTTCAATAGCGGCCATACAACCGCTACCGGCAGCGGTAACTGCTTGACGATAAATACTATCCTGAACATCACCGGCAGCAAAAACACCTTCAATATTTGTTTGCGTAGTGCCCGCTTTAGTTTTTATGTATCCGTTTTCATCCATATCAATTTGCCCATTCAGGAAATCAGAATTTGGTTTGTGGCCAATAGCAACAAAGAAACCATCGATATCAATTTTCTTTTCTTCCCCGGTGAGCACATTTTCAAGAATTGCACCGTTTACGCTTTTCATAAAACCTTCTTTTTCACCAACAATTTCTTTTGTTGTATGATTCCAGAGGATTTCGATATTTTTAGTATTCTTAACGCGGTTTTGCATTGCTTTTGAAGCCCTTAATTCATCTCTACGGTGAATCAAATACACTTTTTTCGCCAGTTTGGAAAGATAATGCGCTTCTTCGGCAGCAGTATCGCCTCCTCCTACAACAGCCACATCCTTGCCCCTGTAGAAATATCCATCGCAAGTTGCACAGGCCGATACACCTGCGCCGTTAAATTCTTTTTCCGAATCCAGTCCCAGCCACTTTGCAGAAGCTCCGGTAGCAATAATAACTGTCTCGGCTTCAATGGTTTTGCCATCATCAGCAGTTGCGATAAAAGGGCGTTTCGATAAATCAATTTCTTTAATAAAACCCCAACGCACATCAGATTCAAATCGTTCGGCCTGAGCTTTGAGCTCTTCCATCATTTTTGGCCCCTGAACGCCGTCAGGATAACCCGGAAAATTTTCCACTTCTGTGGTAATGGTCAGTTGGCCACCCGGTTGCATTCCCTGATAAAGTATAGGTTTCAGATCAGCCCTTGCTGCATAAATTGCTGCAGTATATCCGGCAGGGCCGGAACCAATGATAAGGCATTGGGTTTTATCATTCATTTCTGACATATCAGTAAGTTTTAATTTTATGTTTGAAATTCATTTGTCATAAACAATGCCAAAGTTATAAAAAAACATGAGCCCGGCTGCATTCGTCATAATGACACTTCTATATATGACAATATGACAAGGAACAGATTTTGCACTAAACTAAACAGCATACGATAAATAAGAAAGAAATTTAGCTCATAATGACGAAAGGTAAGATACTTTTAGTACTTTTGTTGTCCTTTTGCTGGAACGTTCATGAACAGGGGCTGATTGGTTTTGACTGCAAGTAGAATGGGTATGTAAGCATGCCGGGCATTACAGATACGCCCGCGATATTATCTGTAAACCTATAATTGGCGAAAATAATTTTGCTCTCGCTGCCTAACCGAAGCACAGTAGGTTAACGGCTTAATTGCGATCAAAGTGGTTGCAACGAGACGTTCCCCGGATGGATCTGCCTGATTCCGGTTCGATATGGGGACGCATCATAAATTCAGGCTGGATTTGCTATTGTTCCGTTAGCAGATTGAGAAAACAGGATCTACGGGCGGGCTTAGGGTGCTGATTCCCTTTTCCGTCCCGACAACCAATAATCAGATAAGCATGTAGAAAGCATATTGGTTCCTTGTTTGGACCCGGGTTCGACTCCCGGCAGCTCCACGAAAAATAACCCGGTTTAGAAAGCCGGGTTTTTTTATGCACAAAAAAACCCACAGGAAAATCCTGCAGGTTTGTATTTTGGGTTTAAGTTTTTCTTATTCTTTTTCAAGAATCAACAGACCACCATCACGCTTGTTATTGGTATTGTTTACACCTACTGCGAGGTAAATCAAGTCGCCTTTAACATCAACAAAGTTGAAGCTTCCTGCTTCATCATACTGGCCAACAAATTCCATGTCTTTGTTAAGAACGATCAGACCAGCCTGTCCATAAGCGATATAAACGTAATCTTCGTCAACGTCAACAGCATTTGCATCACCTTTACCGGGGAATGTGTAGCTATCGAAGCCTGGAGTTTGACCAATGCGTACTTTACGTACACCGGCATCACCAAGGGCTACATAAGCCCAGAAACCATCAATTACCAATGAGTTCTTACCATTTTCAGTAACATCTGCATCGAGTGCAATTGTACGCAGGAACTCAGGATATGCAGGTGAAGTTGTATTGTTGAGTTTATAAACATCAAGCATGGCAACTCCGCCTTCACTGTACAAGAAAACTCCATAATCTTCACTGGCAGCAAAATGACGTCCGTTTTCTACTTCGTACTCTAAAATTGGCTCTTCAGGATTTGGATCTGTAGTGTAAGTAACTTTCAGACCACCAGTATGACCATCAATTGTGTTACCTGCAGAAGTCATCCAGATTGTTCCAGGATTAGTTGCACCACCAGTTACGCGTGTTACAGAATTGGCATCAGAAGCGGGCAAATAAGTTTCCCAACTGATTTCACCTGTAGGAACCATACCGTCAAGAACATAACGTACCACAGTTGCAGGATAAGGCTGGTCATCATAAGGACCATCAACATCATTACGGCCACCTGCTACATAAAGGTATTGACGTTCCTGACCGAGCATTAAGTCATTAAAGTCCATATCAACATCCTCAGCGGAGAAAAGAACAACATCATTTGTTCCGGCAGGACGAGGATAACCAGTAGCTCCGATATTAATCAGTTCCTGAGCATCCAGGGCTACGATTTCACCACCATAAACATCGCCACGAACGTGGAAACTTACGTAAACCATGTCATTGTAAGCATCAACTGAAGTAGCACTGTAGTTTGTTCCGGCAGGATACAGATGTCCAATTTTATCAAAGGTTAGCACATCGTCTGTTCCTTTAAATTGGTTAACCAAACTAATTTCTTCGCTCAATACTTCAAAGCGAGCGCCTAAGTCAGCCTGATTTGTGTTTACTTGCAGTCCGTATCCTGCATTTGCATCAGGAGCCGGGTTAATATCAGCGTCATCTTTCTTACATGCTGTAAATAAGAGAGCTACAACTGTTAATAGAGATAGGATCTTCTTCATATTCATTAGTATTTATTTTTCTACGTAAGTATAGATCAATAAGCATGCCAATGCTTATTTTGTTCAATCCGGAATTACAAATTTTCAACAATAACTACTATAAAATACTTAATATCAGTATTTTAATTGCAATAATTATTATTCGGACAATAATTTCCTCCTAAATAGCTTGTCCAAAATCAAGAAATCATCCCCCTGGGAGATAATAACGACTCATTTTGATCCTGATGTTTCATTTTGAATTTAATAATTTATTAATCTAACTTAAGCTTATATGTCAATAGTCTGAATAACAATGAATTATACTAAAATAAACAAGTTCTGCCCACATCTGTTGATTCACCATGTATAAAGGCATTTTAATCCATAATTTAAAGATCAGTAATGGGCTGCACCTATTGCGATTTGAACGGCTGATCCGCGACTTTATTCCCGGGCAACATATTGAAGTTTCCACACAAGGCAATAGTTTGCGCAGAGCATATTCCATATGCAGTGGAGCCGAAGAGCCTTTTATCGAAATTCTGATAAAAAATGTGCCCGGAGGACTGTTAAGCCCTGGTCTGTGTCAGCTAAAAACAGGAGACTCAATTTTCTATTCAGATGCAACAGGATATTTCAAACGAAAGGAAAGCAATAAAAGACATTACTTCATAGCCAATGGAACCGGCATTGCACCTTTTTTAAGTTTTATCAAATCAAACAAAGATGCTGAAAAGTTCGATTTTCAAATCATACACGGACTTTCGACCTTATCGCAGTATGATAAAATAATGAATATCAACTCTATACCCGTTGATAAGTATATTAGCTGCACATCAAAAGATCAAAGTGGTTCCTTTTCCGGTCGGATTACAAAATATCTGGAGCAAAGCAACTTACCGTCTGCCAATTATTACTTATGCGGAAGCATCGGGATGATCTATGAAGTAATGGATATACTCAAAAGCAATAAAATAGATGAAGAACAAATCTTAACCGAAGTTTACTCATGTTTCGCACTTTAGCTAACTTCAAGGAATAATGTAAGTTAAGATGCGAGTTATTTTTTATTATTCTATTATTCAGTTGTTTATAAATTCCATTTTTGGTCAAGCCGCATTATCCATATCTACCCCCAAATCAAATAGTTTTTTTATCTGAGTTAGTGCATGATCATTGTTTATGATGCGTTCAAGAATGGTCATTTCGTCTTCTACCTCAAACAGGCATTCCAATATTTGTAGGATTTCAACAAACAACCCCCACAAACGTTCATTAAGTTTCAGCATGGCGGTAGTTTCCTTCACTTGCTCAAACAATGCTCCTGTCGACTCATAAGTACCGTAGCGGTAGCGCAAGGTTAAAAGTAGGTGCTGGAGCATGGTAATGGTTGTGTCTGCAATTTGGGCATCAAAATCATTTGACTGGCAGCTGCCCATCCTCAGCAACTGTTTCGACTCTTTAAAGAAAACTTCTATGGTCCAGCGGGTCTGGTAAATTTCGACCATCTTTATAAAACTAAGCGATATGTCTGTGGTCAGCAGCACTTTCCATTTGCCATTTTTGCCCTGTCTGGTAAAAAACAAATTGAGCTGGTGGCCTTTGTATTGGACTCTTGCTTGCAAATAATAGAGCCTGAGCTTCCGGCAGCGTTTGGGTTTTCCAAGACGGTTTCTTATTTGGCTATAAGTCAGTTTATTACCATTATATTCAAAATAGGTCCTAGCGATTTTGTACATGCCAATTAAGTGAACGGTTTGTTTTTTGACTTGTGCTACGGCATCAATGATTGCTTCGCAGGTAAACCAGCTATCAATTAAGACATAATCGATCTTAATTCGATAAGAAATAGCCCTACCAAACATTTTGATCATGCTTTCTATCTTACTTTGGTCGGCTTCTTTGCATCGATCATATCCATGCGTGCAGCGCGTCCTTCTTTTTTTGAACTGTTTTCGGTGATCCTTTTTCCTTAAGCCAAATGGCCTGTCTTTGTTTTTTCCACTTTCCCTGTGAATGCTAAAATCAAGGGGCAAAAAACTTGTTCCGTCCCAATATCCCATCACAAGGAGCTTGAACCCTAAAAAGCCCCTTTTTTGTATGTGATCCCATACACAGGAAACCTTCTCTATGTATTTGCCTGCCTTTTGCAGGGTCGTGTCATCAAAAATTAAACACTTTGGACAGGGACTGTTGCCAACATCCTTAGTTGTTATTTTGATGAACTTACAGGCAAAAAGCCACAGGATATAACGCCAGCTAATGGAGGAGTTGTTTTTAATCCTGTAAAAGACATCTTTTTTGGCTTCCACCAAGCCTGTCAATCTATTTACTGTTGTAATGCCAACAAAAGGAAGCGATATTAAAATGCTCAAGACCCAATCAAAACCGTAGCCTTTCGTTTTAAGAAGGCAAAGCCCTTTGTTCAACTTCGAAAATGAAAAACATTTCAAAGAACGATAAATAAAATCCGGTTCGACCCAGCTTTGGGTAAATCCGTTTTTTAATTCTGACAACTTATTAATATCTTTGTGCTGTAGCATGGTTGTGTGTTTTGGAATACACTGCTAATTTAATGAAAATCATTGAATTAACAAACAATCATGCTACTTTTTTTTAACATATTTCCTCAATGTTTCTAAGCGTTTGTGTTGTGCGAAACATCAGAAGTTTATTATTAATCCGAAACAGGCACAGTAAAACTAAACGTACTCCCCGCCCCTTTCACTGATATAAGATCAAGGCTGCCTCCGTTTTTCTCAACAAATTCACGGCAAAGGATCAAGCCCAAACCTGTGCCCAATTCATTTGCAGTTCCGGTTGTTGTGTAGTGGCAATCGAGCCTGAAAAGTTTTTTTTGCACTTCTTCACTAATCCCCAAGCCTGTATCGCGCACGAAAACACGCAAAAAACTACCTTCTCTTTCTACGCTCAGAAATATTTTATCTCCCTTATTGCAATACTTGATTGCATTACTAATCAGATTGCGCAAAACACTGGAAATCATATTAACATCTACATAAACCTTATATGATCCTTCAACAGAATTTATCAGTTCAACACCTTTATCTTCTGCTGTTTTCCGGTATGTCAACAATACGGGCTCAAACAAGGAGTTTAAACTATGCACCTTCGGTTCGTACGGGATGCGTCCTTGTTGGGAACGTGCCCATTCGAGCAAACCGTTAAGCAGCTTAAGATTATTATGAGCCACTTTATTCACATCACCCAGCAGTTCGAGAATTGTACCATCGTCAAATTCTTCCAGGTCAGAAATCAGCATCTCCGAAAGTGTGATTAATGTAGCCGTAGGGCTTCTTAAATCATGCCCGATAATTGAAAAGAATTTGTCTTTGGTGGCATTTAATTTTTCGAGCTGTTTTTTTTGTTCTAAAACTTCCCTGTTTTTGCGTGCAAGTTCTTCCTCAATTACATTCATATTACGCAAGCGTCCAACTAAAAAGCGCATTACCCCCGCATCAACACTGGTGTAATTCCCGGTAACTTTTTGAAAAAGCTCCTGTGAGATGAGCATAATTTCCGTTTCTCTATGCGCCACAACATCAGCTGAATGCGGACGGGAATCAATCAGATAATACTCACCGATTACATCACCTTTTTTCAAGTTTGAAAAAACATGTCCATGATCTGTTACGGTTACTTCTCCATCAAGAATGATCATTAAGGCATTACCACAATCACCTTTTTTAACGAGCACATCACCTTTGCGGAATTTTAAAAGCTGCAGGTCTCCGGCGAGCTGTTTTAGAATATCCTGACTGACCTGACGAAACATTTCGACATTTTTTAAGACATTGATGCGCTCATTAATATTCATAGCATAAGAGATTTAGATATTCATCAAAGATAGAATATTCTCGGTTAACTGTTTCCAACTGTATTTCCGTTTTTCATCGAGTATTCCTTCTAAAAAGCGGTCCGCTTTTCCTTCATCAAAAAAACGGTTCAAGGCTCCAGCAATTTTTTCAGGATCAGGAGCAGTCACATAGCCCACTTTTTCGTGCGGCACAATTTCCGGCAATCCGCCTACATTGGTTACCAGCATTGGTTTTTCAAAATGATAGGCAATTTGCGTAACACCGCTTTGCGTTGCACTTTTGTAGGGTTGTGCAATGATGTCGGCGGCGCAGAAATAGTATCGAACCTCTTCATCAGCAATAAATACATTGCGCAAAACCAGCTGGTCTTCAATACCTTCTTCTTTTATAATCTGTTGATATTGCGCTGCATTATTGTAATATTCTCCGGCAACAAGCAGGCGCACAGGCTTATTTTTTAATCCGGTATTGTTCATGGCCTTAAGCAGGATATCCAGCCCTTTATAATCGCGGATAAAACCGAAAAAGAGGATATAGCGGAAAGCAGGATCTAGTCCCAGTTTTCCCAAAGCTTCTTTCCGGGAAACACCGGCTCCAAAATTATCAAAAAGCGGATGGGGGCTGAGTTTGCGGGGCTTTTGCCGGTCAAATTCTGCAAGATCATCCATCACGGATTGCGACATTGCAATAAACCCATCAACCTGTTTCACAAACATTTTGGCCAGAAAAAAATCTCCCGGACGTTTTTCGTGCGGGATGATATTATCGAGGACGCTGACAACTCTGGTATGCTTGTTTTTTCGGGCAATGCAGGCAATGGTCGAAAAGCAGGGCGCCATAAAAGGCAACCAAAATTTAATAATCAATAAATCGGGTTTCTGCTTTTTGATGCGCCTTCCGATTTTAATCCAATTCAAGGGATTGATTGAATTCACCGAAGCGCGGACATTCAAATTTTCAGGTTTTGGAGAATCGGAATACTGCGTTTTGCCCGGAAACAAAATAGATGGATACTGCAGAGAAAACGTTTCGATCAGAACTTCATGACCCTGAGCAGCAAATTCCCTGGCCATACGTTCATTATAACTGGCCAGCCCGCCACGCAATGGCCAGGCGCTTCCAAGTATTGTGATTTTTAATTTTCCCGACATTTTACTGGAGCAATTTTTCCTGATTAATGCCTGCTTTAAGTCTCAGTCGTTGTTTGATCAGGTATTTATTCCGTTCGCCTGAATTTCTGGAAACCAGTTCGCCAATAAAGCCGGCCAGGAACATCTGAGTCCCCAAAATAATACAAACCAATGCATAATAAAACAGAGGACGATCTACCATACGGTATTCAAGCAGGAATACTTTGGCATAGGCCAGATAAGCGGCAATTCCAAAACCTACCAGAAAAATAAGTGTGCCCCATGGCCCAAAAAAATGCATCGGTCTTTTTCCAAAACGGCCAACAAAGCTAATGGTCATCAAATCGAGGAAGCCATTAATGAAACGTTCCATCCCGAATTTGGTTTTACCGTATTGCCTTTTTCGGTGCTGCACTACTTTTTCGCCAATATTGTAGAATCCGGCCCATTTGGCTATTACAGGTATATACCGGTGCATTTCGCCATAAACTTCAATGCATTTAACTACTTCGTTTTTATAAGCTTTAAGGCCGCAGTTAAAATCATGCAGTTTCAATCCGGAAGCACGGCGTGTGGCATAATTATAGAGCTTGGTCGGAATGGTCTTGGTTATGGGGTCATAGCGTTTTTTCTTCCAGCCCGAAACCAGGTCAAAACCATCTTCACGTATCATTCGGTAAAGTTCAGGGATTTCATCGGGGCTGTCCTGCAAATCGGCATCCATTGTTATAACCACATCTCCCTCACAAATCTGAAATGCTTCGTTGAGGGCGGCAGATTTCCCATAGTTTCGCATAAAGCGGACACCTTTTACCTGCTCATATGTTTTTGAGAGCTCTTCGATAACTGCCCAGCTGCCATCGCGGCTGCCGTCATCAACAAAAATGAGCTCAAAAGAAAACTGATTGGACTGCATTACGCGTGCAATCCAATCAGTTAATTCGGGAAGTGATTCCTCTTCGTTTAAAAGCGGAATAATAACTGATATATCCATTCAAATAATTTATTCTTCACTTGCCGGCTC
Organism: Bacteroidales bacterium; assembly: GCA_963662905.2. Lineage (GTDB taxonomy): Bacteria > Bacteroidota > Bacteroidia > Bacteroidales > WRLA01. The sequence goes on from CAXXFD010000003.1 coordinate 238,561, forward strand.
ATCAAAGCGAACCGGAGCTTCTTTTTTTAAGAAAATTGAGTAAATGAGCGACAAAATGAAACCCCAGAAAACATTTCCAATAAGCCCCATTACAGACATTGCTCCAGGGCTGGTCATTTTGCGTGTCCAAGAAAGCGCAATTTCTGCCTGTTCAGAAGTCAGGTTGGGATTTTGTTCATACATTTTCTGTTCTGCCATATCGACAATCTCCTGAACCATACCCGGATCAATAAATTTCAAAAAGATGAAGGTATAGATTGAAGCAAGAATGCCTGAATAAAGCGCAACAAGGGTTCCTGTTCCCAAGCCCTGACTATAACTCAGGTTACCATCATTATGTTTATCGCGCCAATTCGTAACAGCAACGATACTCATTATTAAGAGAATTAAAATGCTCGCGTATTGTGCGCCGCTTTGCATATCCACTTCAAGAATATAAAGTATGAGTGAATAGACAATCAAGAGCATTCCTGTGATCAGACCATAACGCAATGCGTTTTTACCAAGACTTAATTTGTTCATAAGGGATTTGATTTTTGGGTTAATCCTGCAAATTTAGGGAATTAGCGCAAAAAGTGACATTTTTTTTGAGAAATATCTTGCATTTCAAAAAAGATTTCTACTTTTGCAGCGGGTAAGTCTTGTACGACCAGCTCCCGCTGAATTCCCCCAGGACCGGAAGGTAGCAAGGGTAGGTGGTTGATGCGGTGCGATGCAAGTAGCTTACCCACTTTTTTTTATCCCCCCGTTTATGATCTGGCAACAATATTCCAATAGTTTTAAAACATATTTGCAACTGGAGAAAGGTCTCAGTATCCATTCTGTTGAAGCTTATATTTCTGATCTAACAAAATTTGCAGGATTTTTTACTTCAGAAGAGCACAAAAAAAAGCCCGAAAGCATCCGGCTCAGTGATCTTCAGGAATTCATTGCATTTATAAACGAATGTGGCCTGAGCGATAAAACACAGGCCAGGGCGATTTCTTCTTTGAAAGCATTTTTCCGTTTTCTGCGCCTGGAAGGCATCATTACCGATGATCCTTCCCTATTACTTGAAGCGCCAAAACTGAGCCGCAAACTTCCCGACACGCTATCGGAAGATGAAATCGAAAAAATAATTGAACAAATTGATCTCAGCTCCAACGAAGGCCACCGCAACCGTGCCATCATTGAAGTTTTATATGGATGCGGATTAAGGGTAAGCGAATTGATAAACCTGCGCATTTCGGGATTATATTTTGATGAAGGATTTATTCGCATCATCGGCAAAGGCAATAAAGAACGTTTAGTGCCCATCGGAGGCCAGGCCATCCATCAAACGCAAATCTACCTTAAAAACTATCGAAATAAAACAAGTATTAAAAAAGGCAATGAAAACATTGTATTTCTGAATCGCAGAGGTGCCGCATTGACACGTGTTATGATTTTTACCATTGTAAAACAATTGGTTAGCCAGGCCAATATCAATAAAAATATCAGTCCGCACAGCTTTCGGCACAGTTTTGCCACACATCTTATCGAAAACGGTGCCGATTTAAGGGTGGTACAGGAAATGCTGGGGCATACCTCCATCACAACAACTGAAATATACACCCACATCGACCGATCGCATTTGCGAAAAGCACTCCATAAATATCATCCACGGGAACAAAAAAGCATCGATTTATAAAAATATCCTAATTTCGCGCCCTTTTCAGGCAACTTTGTTATCGTTCAATAATTTAATAAGAGGGTTGTAAAGAAGAGCTGAAGCACTTTTAACCCCCTGTTTATAATCTCACAGAATAAACCTATTAGCTCAGAGAACGTTATATATTTAATATAAAAATTATTATGAAAAAATTATTTGTTTTAATGTTGGTTATGGCATGCTTTGGGCTAAGCATGGCCCAAAATACCGAAGCGATCGTGAAAAAAGCTGCGTATTTCGCTAAAAGCAAGCCCATTTCAGAACTTCCCATTGTAATTGCCGGAGAAGATGAACCTAAGTCCAAAAAGGAAAAGCTTAATATTTTCCCGGAGATGCAGCCACAAGGCATTGATGTTATTGATGCTGTAGTTCAAAAAAACAATGGCGGCATCAAAACCCGCGGCCCTATCCGGAGCATCCCAGGCCAAGATGGCGGTTATCCTCCTGACACACAAGGCGATGTAAGCCCCGATCATTATATTCAGGTAGTTAACGTGAAGTTGAAAATCTGGGATAAAGCAGGTAATACCGTTTATGGCCCGGTAAATATCAGTACATTTTGGAATGACCTTACAGGGCCTTGGACAGGCACTAACGATGGTGACCCAATCGTACTTTGGGATGAAATGGCCAACCGCTGGATCCTTACCCAATTTGTGGTATATGCCGGGAACGGAAAATACTACCAGCTTTTTGCCGTATCAGAAACTTCCAACCCACTTGGAACCTGGGCGCAATATGCTTTTGAGTTCGATAATTTCAACGATTATCCAAAATTCGGTATTTGGTCAGACGCATATGTGGGCACCTATAATATGTTCAACAACCACAACGATGCAGAGTTTATGGGAACAGGGCTTACCCTTTTCGACCGTCAGAAAATGATTGAAGGCGACCCGGATGCCGAAATGGTGTACTTCCCTCCCACGCACGTCTATTTAAGTGGCAAATACAGCAGCCAGCCTGCCGATGCAGACAATGCGCCTCCTGCGGGAGCAGAACCTGTAGTGGCTTATCTGAAAAAAAGCGGTTCCCAGCGTATTGAATTCCTGAAACCCAATGTTAACTGGAACAACCCGCAAAATTCAACGCTTACACTAGATCAGACCCTAAATGTATCTGCCTTCAGTACATATCTGCAAGGTTCAAGTCAACCCGGAACTTCCTTGCGTTTGGATCAATTACAGAATATGATGATGTACCGCCTTAATTACCGCAATTTTAGCACACACGAATCCATGGTGTTTAACCATACCGTAAATGTTAACGGACGTGCTGGCATACGCTGGTATGAACTGCGCCGCTCCAATGGTGGCGACTGGCAGCTGCATCAGGAAAGCACTTATTCGCCAGATGATGCAAACCGCTGGATGGGCAGTATGGCCATAAACGAAAATGGCGATATCGCACTGGGCTATTCGGTTTCCAACAGCTCTGATATCTACCCTTCAATACGTTATACAGGAAGAAGGGCCGATGATCCCAATGGTCAGATGACTATAGAAGAAACAGAATTAATTACAGGTGCAGGATCACAAACAAATATCCAGCGCTGGGGCGATTACAGCTGTATGAGCGTGGATCCTACCGATGGCACAACGTTCTGGTACACACAGGAGTATATGCGCGGGCAAAACGACCACAGCACTCATATCAATTCCTTTGACTTTGAACCGGTAAGCGGTCCAAGTTGTGTCGCAGGTCAGGATACTGCTGTTTGCTTCACAGAATTTTATACTACTTCCGGCACAGCCACTGCCGCAAAAAGCATTTTATGGACTACCAGTGGTGACGGACGTTTTGTTGATGAAAATGCACTCCAAACCAAATATCTGCGCGGCTCGGAGGATATGGCAAACGGCGGTGCAACCCTAATCCTAAGCGTTGAAGGTTTTATCCCCGGAACAAGCGCAATTGATTCGCTTAGGCTCAGCATCAACCAAAACCCTGTGGCAGATGCAGGCAAGGACACTACAGTTTGTAAAGGAGAATCAGTGATGCTCAATGGCTCCGTTGAGTTTTCCAACAATTTTGTTTGGACTACCAGTGGAGACGGCTCATTTGATGATGTTGCCAGTCTGAATGCAATTTACACGCCAGGCGAAAATGACATCATTAACGAAAGCGTTGATCTTCAACTTACTGCAAACCCTCTGACCGGCTGTACTGATATCCATGAAGATGCCGTTTCTATTGGCATTTTTGACTGTACAGGCATCAATGAACTAAACGACATTCAAAGCATGCTCATCGCTCCCAACCCTACCGAAGGCGTTTTCCGTTTTACACTGGAAACAGAAAAAAGTATGACACTGAAGGTTCAGCTTTCCGATATGGCTGGAAAAACCATTTTTAAAGGTGATCTTCAAATGAGCAATAGCACTTATACAAATACGCTCGACATTACGGCACTGCCAAACGGAATTTATTATTTGACCGTACAGGCAGGAAACAGCACTAAAACCCAAAAAATTATCAAACGATAAGAATTTGATGCGCATAAAAAAAGGCTGTCTTTTCAGGAAGGCAGCCTTTTTTTGATATCAAAAATTTTATTCCTCCGGTGCAGACCAGCTAATGGTATTAATCTTATTATTTTCAAAATAGAAATCAATATTCAGCTCATCACAGCTAAGCCGGGTTTCACCCCATGATTCCTCGTTTTCGGTCAAAGCTTCAATTTCCTGCTTATTTATCAGGTTTTTAAGCTCCGAAATGTTCATTTTCATCACATCCTTTTCAAAGAGGATCACGTTTTTTGCATCGGTCTGAATACCGGTCAGAATTTCTTTACCATCCACATCTTCAAGGAAAAAGTAAAGGCACAAATCCCAGTAATTCAGGCTTCGCGCTTTTATTCCGGCTTCATCATCATCCAGGTTTTCTTCATCTTCGGCCTCGCCCAAGAGGTCAATAATCTGATCCGCTGTACTCCCGAAAGGTATTTTCTCCAAACCAATTCCGGGCATAATTTCAATCTTTTTCAATTCAGTCTTGCTCATCTTTATTGATGTTTGTGATTAATTTTTTCTATGAAAACTGCTACTTAAAAGGGCTGTCCGGCTCCTTCGCCATATGCTTATACACCATTTTATCCAGCATTTTCGGGAAAAATTTGCTTAAGCAAACGGTTAGTTTTCCTTCCACAAAAGTCAGGATAATTTTCCTTTTTCGCTTATCAATTGCTTTGGCAATGTGGCGGGCCACTTCTTCAGCTGTCATCATTTCAGATTCGTTGCGCGGCGTTTCTCCTTGTTGGCCACCGCCGGCATTCAATGCTGTTTTCCTGATTTCTGAAGCCGTAAATCCAGGAGCAGCAACCAGCACATGCAATCCTTTTTTGAGGTTTTCGATGCGCAGCGTATCCAAGAAGCCACGCACAGCAAATTTTGATGCCGCATAGCCAGTACGTGCCGGTAAACCAACATATCCTGCGATGGAAATTACTCCTACAAGACTTCCTTTCGACTGAAGCAGCCAGGGCAAAGCATATTTACTGCAATATACTGTTCCCCAAAAATTTACGTCCATTAAACGACGCAAAACATCTAAATCCAGATCTTCAAAAAGTGCCCGCATGCTGATGCCTGCATTATTAATCAGGATGTCAATACCGCCAAAAGCACCAACTGTACCGGCAATCAGATTCTTACAATCATCTTCCTTGCTCACGTCCGTTTGAATAGCCAGGAAATGGGCTGTGGAATATTTTTTCAAATCACTGATAATCAATTCCAGCTCATGCAATCGCCGTGCAGCCAAAACCACATTATACCCTCCTCTTTGTGCGTATAATTTTGCCAGTGCCTTGCCAATCCCGGAAGATGCACCGGTAATAATTATAGTTTTATTATTGTTTTTCATCCTAAAAATCTAATTTTCTTTCACTTATTCAGTTATTCACTGCCAATCATTTTCATGTCAAAATAAAATCATGATTATCCTTTTCTGCGACGGTAAAATTAATTAATTTTGATTCGAAGAATAGACAATATGATCTCGAACAGCAAAATATTTTACCAAAACCTTGGGCTGCCCTCTGATTTTCCACTGGGAATTGAAATCAGCCGCGCCGAAGGTATTTACCTCTACACTCCTGAAGGAAAAAGATTTACGGATTTAGTTTCCGGTGTTTCGGTAAGCAATGTTGGCCACGCACATCCCAAAGTTATACGCGCCGTGCAAGAGCAGGTCGAATGCTATATGCACCTGATGGTTTATGGCGAAGTGATTCAAAGCCCGCAGGTGCGCTATGCCTGGGCTTTACAAAATGAACTTCCCGATCCACTCGACAGCGTATATTTTGTCAATAGCGGCTCTGAAGCTACGGATGGCGCCGTGAAACTGGCCAAGCGATACACAGGCCGCTATAAAGTACTTGCCTTTAAAAATGCGTACCATGGCAGTAGCATGGGCGCACTGAGCTTTCTGGGAAATGAAAATCTGAAACGGAATTTCCGTCCCCTGATGCCCGGTGTGGATTTCATCGACCTGAATAATTTTGAGCATTTGCAGGAAATTGATCATGATACGGCATGTGTAATCCTGGAACCCGTACAAGGTGAAGCCGGCATTGTGGCTGCTTCAAAGGAATATCTCCATGCATTGCGCAAACGCTGCGATGAAAGCGGCTGCCTGCTCATATTTGATGAAATACAAACTGGATTTGGCCGCACGGGCAGCATGTTCCGGCTTCAAAGCCAGGAAGTAGTGCCCGATATTTTATGTTTGGCCAAAGCTTTGGGCGGAGGAATGCCCCTGGGAGCATTCATCTCCTCGCGGGAAATTATGCACAAACTCACCCATAATCCCATGCTTGGCCATATCACCACTTTTGGCGGCCATCCGGTAAGCTGTGCTGCCGGCCTTGCAGCTTTCCAAATTGTTAAGGAAGAAAAGCTGGCTGAACAGGCCGAAGAAAAAGCAGATCTGTTCCGCCAGCGCCTTCAAAGCCATCCCATTGTAAGCGAAATAAGAAATGCAGGGCTCATGATGGCTGTGGATATTCAGGATGCGGAAACATTTGAGAAACTCTTTGCCGCATTGACCAAGGCAGGCATTATGACCGACCCCTTCCTGTTTCGCGAACAGGCTTTCCGCATTGCGCCACCACTGACAATAAGCCAACAGCAAATCAATGATAGCTGCGATATAATTCTTAATGTAATGGACAGTTTATGATCACGGATCCGGTAACAGAACGATATCTTATCTTAGTGTTTGGAATTGTTATAATTCTGATGCTCATCCTTGATTTGGGTCTGTTTAACCGGAAAAACCACCGCATCAGCACCCGCGAAGCTTTGATCTGGAGTTTGGTTTGGATTGCGCTGGGATTGGGTTTCGGCGGAGTGGTTTACCATTATCTGGGCAAAACAGCCGGCACCGATTACCTAACGGCTTATATTATCGAGAAAGCCTTGTCGGTCGATAACCTCTTCGTTTTTATTTTAATTTTCGGTTATTTCAAAGTGCCACCGGAATACCAGCATAAAGTGCTCTTTTGGGGCATTATCGGAGCCATTGTCTCACGTGGGATTTTCATCTTCTCCGGCGTTTGGTTAATCCAGATGACCTATCTCCCGCCCTTCAATTTATTTGGGCACGAAACGCATTTGAATGTTGTGCTCAGCATTTTTGGGCTGTTTTTGGTTTATGCCGGCTTAAAATCATTCTGGAAAAATGAAAATACCGAAACCGATTTCTCAAAAAACATTGCCGTTCGGCTGGCACATAAATACCTGAAATTCAGCAAAAATTACGACAATGGCAGCTTTTTCACGATACAAAACGGCAAAAGGCTGGCCACGCCATTATTGCTTTCCGTTATTGTGATTGAGGCGACCGATATCGTTTTTGCCGTGGACAGTATTCCGGCCATTTTTGCTGTTACCAAAGACCCATACATTTTATATTCGTCCAATATTTTTGCTATTCTGGGATTACGCACACTCTATTTCCTTTTGGCCAATTTTATGGATTTATTTTCTTTCCTGCACTACGGAATGGCGCTTATCCTGACCTTCATCGGATTAAAAATGCTGCTGACAGACTTCATCCACATCCCTTCGCCCCTTTCGCTCAGCATTGTTGGCGGAGTATTATTGCTGTCTGTTCTTATTAGCCTCATCATTAATATCAATAAGAAAAAAGTCCAATAAAAACAAAAGCCATAGGGAAAAGCCACGATCATCATTTTGTGAGGAATTTCTAACTTTGCCAAAAAATTAATGACTATGGATTTTAATGCCCTTGATGCAATCTCGCCCGTTGACGGCCGATACCGTTCAAAAACCGAAAAACTTGCTCCATACTTTTCTGAAGCAGCGCTGATCCGTTATCGGATAAAAGTGGAAGTCGAATACTTCATCGCACTGTGTGAAATCCCATTACCCCAACTCAAAGAAGTTGATTATAAGAGCTTTAAAAAACTGCGTTGCCTATATGAAAAATTTGATGCAAAGCAGGCAGAAAGGGTTAAAGAAATTGAAAAAGTTACCAATCATGATGTAAAAGCAGTAGAGTATTACCTCAAGGAAGCTTTTGATGATCTGGGATTAGCGGAATTTAAAGAGTTTATCCACTTCGGGCTTACCAGCCAGGACATCAACAATACGGCCATGCCCCTGATGCTCAAAGATGCTGCATCTTTTGTAGTTTTGCCAAAAATCAAAGAAGTTTTGCTCACGCTCAACCAGCTTTCGGAAGAATGGATTGATGTTCCTATGCTGGCACGCACGCACGGCCAGCCCGCCTCTCCTACCCGCCTGGGAAAAGAAATACATGTATTTATTGAACGGCTGTTGGAGCAGTTCGACTATTTCCGGATTATTCCGTATGCTGCGAAATTTGGTGGCGCCACAGGTAATTTCAATGCGCATAAAGTTGCTTATCCCAATATCAACTGGATTGGGTTCGGAACCCAATTTGTAGAAAACATCCTGGGGCTTTATCGCTCGCATACCACTACACAAATTGAACATTACGATCATCTGGCCGCATTTTTCGACAATCTGCGCCGTATCAACAATATATTGCTCGATTTAAGCCGCGATATGTGGACTTATATCAGCATGGACTATTTCAAGCAAAAAATCAAAAAAGGAGAAGTTGGCTCATCGGCCATGCCGCATAAAGTCAATCCTATTGATTTTGAAAATGCCGAAGGAAATATCGGTATTGCCAATGCGCTTTTTGATCATCTTTCCAATAAACTGCCGGTTTCCAGGCTGCAACGCGACCTTACCGACTCGACCGTTACCCGTGCCATCGGGCTGCCTGTTGCCCATAGTTTTATTGCTTTTGAATCGCTGCTTAAAGGGCTGAACAAACTGATAATCAATAAAGATAAAATTCATCAGGATTTGGAAAACAATTGGGCCGTGGTTGCCGAAGCCATTCAAACAATCCTCCGCCGCGAACTTTATCCCAAGCCTTACGAAGCCCTGAAAGAACTCACACGCACCAACACAAAAATCACAAAAGAAAGCATCAGCAATTTTATCGACGGACTGGAAACCAGCGATGAAGTGAAAGAAGAACTCAAACGCATCAGCCCGCATAATTATCTCGGAATGTTTTACCCGAAAGATGTGGAGTAAAACACCACACTTTTTACAAAATACTGATTATCAACAAAACAGACTGTAAAGGCGCATCTGAAAGCATTACAGTCTGTTTTTCGTTAATTCAGCAAACAAGCTGAAGGATACAAAAGGATGAACCTGATGCAGGATTCCACTCAATTTTGTCAATCGTCAATTGGGAATTATTGTTATTTTTGCCCGAATTTAAAAGGAAATATATGGATTTAACTGAAATTTTAGCTATTGCCGGTAAACCCGGACTATTCAAACTGCTCACACAAACATCCAAAGGAGTGGTCATTGAGTCCCTTTTAGACCAGAAAAAGCAGACCGTATTTGCTCATGAGCGGATCAGCTCCCTCGAGGAAATCAGTATCTACACCGACGGTGAAGACATGCCCTTAAAGGATGTATTCAAAGCTATATTTGATAAACTTGATGGTGGTGCAGCACTGAGCCACAAGTCTTCTGCAAACGAAATGCGCAGTTTCATCAAAGAAGCCGTTCCGAATTATGACGAAGAACGTGTTTATGCTTCTGATATCAAAAAGATCATCAACTGGTACAACATCCTACAGGCTGCCGGATTGCTCGAATGGACCGAAGAGGAAGCAGAAAGCGAAGAAACTCCTGACGAAACAAAAGAAGCTTCAGAAGAATAGTTTCACAAGCAAGCCATACGAAATAGCGGAATGTCAAGTAGATATTCCGCTATTTTTGATTTGCAATCCTTTTTGCACTACATCTTTAAGTGGCAATTTTTTATCGTAATTCTTTCCTGAAAGGTGTTTGCCAGTAAATACCGCGTAAATTAATTCTCTAATATAAATGTAAGCCGGTTTTTCCCGAATGGCTCGGGACAGGTCCCGAATGGCTCGGGACAGGTCCCGAATGGCTCGGGACAGGTCCCGTATGATTCTCGGGACAGGCTCTTCAATCCACGAAGATTCGGGACACTACCTGTCCCGCCTGAGGATCCCTGACCTGAGTATTCGGGTTTCCGGCTATGGCCGTAAAATGATGCATAATTGTTGGCAAATGTGCTTACTGAATCAGTTGGTATTCCGTTATCAATAAATTAACAGACAAATTCAACCGGGTCGATAATTTTCTAATCATTTCAACAGTCAACCTACGCTTTCGATTTAAAATCTCTGATACTCTACTCTTACCACCAATCTCGGGAATCAAGTCAACCTGCTTAAGATTCATCTCTTCCATTCGAATCTTGATCGCCTCTATTGGATCAGGAGCTTCAATTGGATAATGCTCTTTTTCGTAATTATCAACCATTAGTCCTAGAATCTCTAACTCGTCACTCTCTGGTGTGCCAAGTTTAGCGTCAAAAATCTCCTCAAGTCTATTCAAGGCGTCTTGGTAATCTTTCTCTGTTTTAATCGGTTTTAAGTCCATAATCACCAATTTTAAATAATATTTGCATCAATCTTATCATAGTCAGAATGAGTCCCAATGAATCGGACAAAAGCCATTTGATGGTCAAAGTTGAACTTTATCACCAATCTATATGAGTTGCCTTTAATATTAAACACCACCCTACTGTCCTTTAAAATACTTGCATTTGAATAGCTTTGTTTAATGTCGTTCGGAGACTTCCAGTACGAATTCATTGCTGTATCATACCATGTCTTTAAGTACTGCTCCGAATCCGGATGCTTCTCCCAAAACCTTCTCAAAGTGCTTTTCGCAAATATCCTTTTCATAGTTCTCGATCTGCGAACAAATATAAAACAAAATTCTCAAAGTGGGAACTTTTTTTTTCAGAATGTTTCTCAGCATGTTTGCGTAGAGTAGAGCCTGATAGCCTACTCATAATTAATTTCCATAAAGATAAGAATTATTTGCATGCTATCAGTACCCCCTTCATCAAACCGTATCCCGAATAAGTCGGGACAGGTCCCGAATGTGCCGAGACAGGCTGTGAAGTTTTCCTTTATACGGCTTACCGATAGAGTTCTTCATTGAGCTTTTGCAAGGGTTTTCAAACGCGCATACTTTTCCAAGTCTAACAGCCCCTTGCCTTTGACAAAAGTGCTGTATGGCCGTTGGCTACTGAGACCTGGCAATGTGTGTGGTTTTGAAGCGTAGGATTATTTAACAAATAGTTTTTCAATTTTGTCTGCTGTTTTAATTACAATTTCGTAACTGAATGATAATAAATCTTCATCGCTTTTTATATATCCTGCAATATATTCAGCCGATTGTGTGATTAAACCGAGTTTATGACAAATCAAATAACTTACAGTTTCAGCTTCCAGTTCTTTAGTAGTACGTGCCATTTTACGATACAATAATTCTGTTGGCTTTTCTTTTCCGTAATAATGAATTTGTTTATGACCTGTATGCCCCAAAAACAAATGAGCTAACTCATGAATTAATACTGAAAAGTTTTCTTCATCGCTTGCATTTTCTTTCAAGCAAATCTCAAGATAACCAGCAAAAATTGTAGTTACATGACCTCCTTTGAAATAGTCAAATGGTTTAAATGAAATTTTAATACCCCATTTTTTAGCCTCTTCAATGGCTCTTTCATAAGTTTTTGGCTCAATTTTTCCGATTACTTCATTAGGTTTGCGACCTAAACCTTTTTCCATAAACTCTTCTGGACTTTCTTCACCTTCAGTTTCAAAAATATCATAAACCAACATTACCGGACCATTCGGAGCAAGTATGATGTAAGGTCTGGCATCTTCTTTTATTGATCTGCCAAACTTCTTTTTCCGAAATGAAACGCCACCAAAAAATGTGACTGCCTGATTTTGGATATACACCAGCATTGTGTTGTAACGTGAATAATGATGAAATCGTGCAATAAAATTAAAGAATCTGGTAAACTCTTTTGTATTACGAAATCTCCAACTCCTTCGCAGAAGCTCGTCTATGGTGAATTTGTCAGTAGCAAAATTATTTTTTTTAAAAAGCATACTCTTTTTTTTTAGGCTGCCGTTCTGAGTATTTCTCTCAGCATTTTGTAGGCACTTTGGTTAATAAATCCTTGAATGTTTTCCTGTGTCAATTCTCCGTAGTGTTGCGGTGAATGGTTGATAATATAGTCTGTGTAGAGTTTATCCATAATGCCTTTAATCACCAAATCATAAACCTGTCTTTCGTCTTGGGTCAGGTTGTTTTTGATGGTTGTTTTCAGGCCATTGTCTTTTTGCAGGGCTAGTAGATAGTTTTCAACTACCAAAACGCCTTCGGGTGAAACTTTTTCTTTGAAACGCAGATTGATAGCAATTACCACTTCTTCCACGGTTGCCATTGGCCTAACGCTGGTAATGTTTCCACCTCCTCGCTGACCACCACCCTTTCCACCTTCATCATCATCGTCACCGCCTTTGGGTTCCTGAACGCCTTCTGATATTTTTTCAATATCAAAGGTTTTTAGTTTTACCTTTTTGATTTCTTCTTCCAAATCTTCGGCACTCATTGTAGGGTCGAGTTTCTTGTATAGCAGTGTGGCAAAGATGTTAAAGTCGATCAAAATTTTGTCTTTGAAACGCAAACGGAACAATGCTTTTATAAAACCAAACAAACTCACATAACGGGAAAGTAATGTTCGAAACTCACGTTGTTTATCAATGTCCGCCTTAGCTTTAAGCATGCCTTTTATTTTAGTTAGTAATACAGAAAGCGGGACTATATCAGCTGGATTTACACTATTGAAAAGATTGACACATTCTTCTACATCTTCCATTGTAAAAACGCCACGTTTCAACAACTCGTCTTTGATTTTATACAAATTATCAGGATTGGCTTCTTTATGGCTTACTACATTGCTTTGGTATTTCTTAAATGCCTTGATGATTTTATCATACGAGTTAGTAAAGTCAACTGTCAGCGTATCGAATTTCTTCCCTGGATAAATTCTGTTCAAGCGGCTGATGGTTTGCACGGCATTGCGATCTTGCAGGGCTTTGTCCACAAACATTGTGTGCAGCATTTTTTCGCTGAAACCAACCTGAAACTTATTTGCCACAATCAAAAAACGAATGTCATCGCCTTTCTCAAAACATTCTTCAATCTTCACATTTTGTGGATTGTTGCTTTTGTTCATTTCGGTTTCCGAATAGAACGTGCCGTTATGGTTGATTTGTCCGCTAAAGGCCACCAGTGTTTTCCATTTCAAGCCACGTTTTTTCAGTTCCTCATCCAGATAAAGTTTGTATTTAACGGCACTCAAACGGCTCGAAGTAACAATCATTGATTTTGCTTTCCCTTCTATTTTATCGGCTGTGCGGTCTTTAAAAATGGAAACAATAATTTTGCATTTTTCTTTAATGACTTCATCATCTTCAAAGGCTTTCAGTTTTAATGCACGGTAAACCTGCAAAGTGGGGTATTCATTCTGATGATGGTCGTCAGGCAGTTTGTAGTTGAGTTCGTAAAGTGTTTCGTAAGTGATGATGTTTTTTGCCACGTCCATAATGTAGCCTTCGGCAATGGCTTCATCCATACTATACACATCAAAGGCACGACCTTCTTTGCCGAAATGCTGAATAGTTTTATCGCTTGGTGTGGCTGTAAGGGCAATAAAGCAAAGGTTGGAAAATTCCTTTCTCGAAATTTCTTCAATCAATTCCTCCTGCTCGTCAGGTTCTTCTTCAGTTTTTTGCTGAATGGTTTGACCTGTGGCTTCATCAAACACATCCACCATTTTTTCATGGAGTTTACCTTCCTGATTGGTGTGGGCTTCGTCAATAATGAAGCAAATGTTTTTTCCCGTTTGGTCGGCAAGGTCTTTCAAAAATGAAAACTTGTGCAGAATAGTAACAATGACTGGTGCATTGATTGGAATTTCAGGATTTCGATAATTGTCCAAACGTTCACCTAATGCCAAACGAACATCATTGCTTTTTTTGCAATAAGCCGCAACGCCTGTCTGACCGATGGCTTTTAAAAAATCTTTGCTGATTTGGTCGTCAAGGTTGATGCGGTGCGTTAAAATGATGATGTGGTCAAATACCTTTTGGTTTTTTAGGTGCAAGTTACGCAGGTTTTGAACCAGCCAAACAATGGTATTGCTCTTTCCGCTTCCTGCACTGTGCTGAATCAGATAGCGAAGGTTTAACGATTTCTTTTTGCGGTAATGTTCAGTAATGTCATCGTAAATGCGTTTTACACAACGCTGTTGGTGATAACGCGGAAAAATCCAGCCTTTTGTGCTTCCATACAGATAGCGTTCAATGAAATTGAGCACACTGTCGGGAGCCAGAATTTCATTATATAGGTATTGTACGGCATAATCGTCTCCGCTTATTTTCTCATTGAGCAGACCTGTATTAAACTCCCTGAAATCGTCTTTGGTAGGTGGCTTGCTGAATGTTGTAGCGATTTTCGCCTTTTCGTCATCGGTGGCTATATGCACAAAAGCACGGTAAAAAATAGGGCGTTCAGTGTCCCGTTCGCAGTATTGTTTTACTGCATCCAGCACATTTTGTTTGGCAAGGGTGTGTTTCAGTTCAAGGGTGATGATGGCAAAACCATTAAGGCAAACCACTATATCAATGCTTTGGCGTCCGTCTTCTTCCTGACGGGCATTAGCGGCACTTGTAAAATGATACTGACGGATGACGCTAAAGATGTTTTTCTTAGCCAGTTCTTCCTGATGCTTGTTGTCGCTACGTTCGGGTTTGAAGTAGAGTAAATCCAGCGTGTGCTGACTGTTTACTTTCAACCCGTCACGAAGCAACTGAAACAAGGGTTTTTCCTGCAGTTGTTCCGCAATTTTTTTACCTAAATCCTTTTTCCAGTCATAGCCCAATTCCGATTTCACGGCTTGCAGGGTTGGGCGTTGGGTATCTTCCCAAAACTGTTCAAGCCTGTCCCAATGGATGCAGTTTTCTTTGTCCACCGTTATTTCACTGTCACGGAAAATGCGGTAGCCCCACTTTGTATTTAACTGATGACAAAAATGGTCTTCAAATATTCGTTCCCAATCTTTACGCTGTTGTTTCGGCATAAGCGTTTACTTTTATCTTGCCTGTTACGGCTTCATATATCTTAATTTTTCGTAGTTCTTGTAGTTTTTCAATTTGTGCTTCAATGTTTTTAATGAGTTGGTCAATGGCTGTGGTGCGTTGAATTAAATACTCAGTTATTTTATTCTGCTCATCTAATGATTTTGGAACACACAGTTTTAGCAATTGATATTTATCTGCACCGATATTTTCTATTGTTGCCTTACTGAAAATTGAGTTTTTCCAATTTTCATAAGCATTTGATTGAGTGAAATAAAACAAGAAGTCCGAAGTAATGATTTGAGTGTTTGGTCTAGCCTTGATTAAGTAACCAGCAAAGCAAGCAATGCCTCTGTAATTTTTAAACTGAAAGGTTTTACCCACTGTTGCCCCACTACGAGCGAACAAAATGTCGCCTTCTTGCAATAAATAATCTTTGGCTACTTCCATAGGAAGCGATTTAAATGTGTCGTCCCTTAGTTCGCCATTTGAACCAAAATCAGTTATGCGAATATATCTTGGATTATTTTCATTGTCGTCATCGGCAATTTCATTAGCACCATACATCATTTTTTCAATCAGGATATTCTTCAACCTCTTCACCTCCCAATGCTTCGGAATTTTACCCAACCATTCAATACCGCTGTCTTTCATTTCGACTTCGCTCGATGCAGGCATTTCGGCATTGGGCGTTTCGACTCCGCTCAACGACCCAATACCTTTGGTTACGGCATTGTTGATTTCTATTTGCCGCAGTTCTTTCAGCTTTTCTGCCTGTGCTTTTTTGTTGGCTATCAGGCGGTCAATCTTTTGGGTTTGGTCGTCTAAGTAATTGGCAATGGTGAGTTGTTCGTCATATTTAGGTAAAGGAAGTTTGAATGTTCCCAAACTCTCTTTTGACAATTCTAAAAATGTTGTGCCTTGTCCGAGTATATTTAATTCAAATGATGAAATTGAAATGATGTAATAAAGAAACCGGCTTTCAATCCTATTAGGAACAAGTGTCTTGCAGCCTTGATTTGTACAAAGTTCTTTTCCTGCAATTAGAACATTCCCAATTGGTGCTCTTGTGGTAATCACAACAGAACCAACAGGAACCATAGAAGTGCCACAGCTTTTATATCCTGCTTCGGTAATTTTGCTTTCAGAGTCATCAATAATTTTATCGAATTTATTAAAGTCTCCAGGCGTTGCCCAGATAATATCTCCATCCCAATACTTTTCGACTGAACTTGACGGAGTAGAGCCATTTACAATTGAAGCAACATTTTTTATTCTTAGTGTTTCCCATTGTTCCGGCACCTCTCCAATCCAGTCAATACCGCTGTGCCTATATGTTTCGTATCTGTTCATTTTAGTTTTTTTAGGTTGTTGTTTTGCAAAAGTGATTTCATCTGGCTAATGGCAATTTTATTGAGTTGGCCAAGCCGCAGGTTTTGAGACAAGCCCTGATGAATGAGAACGGAGTTGATACTTTCCATATTGGATAGCACCACCAACTGTTCAATGGTAGCATAATCGCGAATATTGCCTTCTTTCTTCTGATTTTCGAAACGCCATTGCCGGGCTGTTTTGCCAAAGAGGGCCATATTCAGCATATCTGCTTCATCTGCATACACAAAATTGATTTGTTCTTTGGGCAATTCTTTGGGTATCAGGTTCTCTTTTATGGCATCGGTGTGTATGCGGTAGTTCACTTTGGCCAGTGTGCGTTGCAGATTCCATTCCAGTTTAAGGCGCTCGTTTTCATCAGCTTTCAGCCTTTGGTACTCTTTTACCAAAAGGAGTTGAAACTTTGGACTGATCCACATTCCAAAGTGAAAAGCAATATCCTTGTGCGCGTATGTTCCGCCATATCTTCCGGCTTTGGCCGTAATTCCGATGGCCTCCGTTTGAGCTATCCACTGCTTCACAGACAGGACAAAATTGTTTGAGCCGGCCATATTTTTAATTGTACCGAATTCGGTATAATTAAAAGCCGGATTATAAAGTGCTTCCCATTCACCCAAATACTCAATGGTGCTTTTTAAACTCAGCCATTTAATAATGATTGCCTCTTGCAACTGGCTTTTTGCCATATCAGTCAGCGAGATATAATCTTCCCTTTCGCGGGAAACAATGGCGATAAGGCTGCCGTCAACTTGTATTTTTTTGGCCATACGCTGTTTCAAATTATTGATTGCCCGGGTCTAAAATTCCAGTAATACCAAGCTGCTGAAAGAGACTCAGGTTTTCCACTTCCAGTTCAGCCATTTCTCTTACTACTTTGTCTTGTTCTCGCAGGGGCTGATACACATAAAAATGTTTGGTAAAGGGTATTTCGTAGCCCTTTTCCTCTTTAGTTATTTCCCATTTCTTTTCCACTTCTTTTTTCAGAAAGGTTTCTTTGTCATCTTTCCATGGAATGTATTCGGTATCTT
Organism: Bacteroidales bacterium; assembly: GCA_963662905.2. Taxonomy (GTDB): domain Bacteria; phylum Bacteroidota; class Bacteroidia; order Bacteroidales; family WRLA01. Next base: position 256,235 of record CAXXFD010000003.1, read on the forward strand.
TTACAATCTTCGGAACGTTGATAGTGGCTTTTAGCCCAAGTTTGTTGCCATCCAAAGTTTTGCGGATGGTGATAGTCGTGTTCCCGACAGCTATCGGGATTTTGTGTTTGGCAACCAGTTGGCTTTCGGGGTTCAGGTTAAAAGTAAACTCACCTTCTTTGCCCTTTTTGTCTTTCAGTTCGGCCAATCGTTTTTTGTCCTCGGCAGTTTTTATCAGTAAGGTATCGGTCAGCTTATTTTGAGCAATGGCAACTTCCTTTTCTTCGGTTATCGGGTTGCCGTTTTCATCGGTTTCCTCCAAATTCAAAAACACTTTGCGAAAGGCAAAATCTTCCGATTCAAAAATCTTGCTGAACGTACCGGGTTCAAAGGCTTTATGAATGTCAATGATTTGTTTTATCTGGTCGTTGGCTTCCACATAGCGTTCGTTTTCTCCGTTGCCTTCAATGCCGTCATGTATGCGTCTGCGTTTATTGCCCAAACTGCGTTTCATTGGTTTCCAAAAACCGGAAGCGTCAATAAGTTGAATTTTACCTTTGCGTTTTTCGGGTTTGTTGTTGCGCACCAGCCAGATGTAAGTGGCAATGCCCGTATTGTAAAACAATTCGGTGGGCAGGGCTACAATGGTTTCCAGCCAGTCGTTTTCCAGAATGTACCTGCGTATTTCGCTTTCACCGCTGCCTGCATCACCGCTAAACAAAGGCGAACCGTTGTGAACAATGGCAATGGCAGAACCGCCCAACTCGGCAGGTTTCATTTTGCTGATCATATGCAGGGTAAAGAGCAACTGTCCATCGCTGCTGCGGGGTTGCCCTACATCAAATCGTCCGTTACTGCTGGCCAACACTTTCTTTTGAATTTTCTTCCAGCTTTTACCATAAGGCGGATTGGAAAGCATAAAGTCGAACTGTTCACCGGCTGCACCATCTTCATAAAGCGTGTCGCCTTTGGTAATGAATGCCTTTTCACCTTTTAATAATAAATCGGCTTGCGCTACAGCCCATGTCTTATCATTTACTTCCTGTCCATATAAACGGACTTCTGCTTTGAGGTTGATCTTTTCTTCGATAAACTCTTTGGCTGCCGAAAGCATACCACCGCTTCCACAAGCAGGGTCATAAATGGTAACGAGTTGTCCGTCTTTAATGGCTTTCTCGTCCATATCGAGCATCTGTGTCATCAGGTCAATCACTTCACGGGGTGTGTAGTGCTCTCCTGCTTCGGCATTATTTGCTTCCGAAAATTTGCGAACCAACTCCTCAAATACATAACCCATTTTGATGTTGCTCACCTTTTCAGGGCTTAGGTCAATCTCCGAAAAGTCTTTGATCAGTGTATAAAGGATTTTTTCTTCAGCCAGTTTGTTGATGTGCGAACGAATACCCGAACGGTCAATAATAATCTTAATATTATCGGTATAGCCATTCAAGTAAGCAATGAAATTATTTTTAATGCTGCTTTCTCCTTCGTCGGCAATAATGGCAAGCGTTTTACCGCTGGTGTTGTTGAACTTAATTTCCTGCAAGACCTTTCCATTCAGGATTTGCTCCTGCGTTTTCTTGTCCACTTTCGACAATTGGCTTTCCAATTCTATTTTTAGTTGCTCTGTCTTGGCAATCATTACCCCTTCAATCCTGCGGATAAGCACCATTGGATAAATAATATCGGGGTATTCGGTACGCTGAAAAATGTCTCTTAAAACATCATTAGCGGTATTCCAAATAAGTGCTACCTCCAGCGAAATGTCTGTATCTCTTTTCATTAAATATTTCTGTTTATTTTATTTATTAACGGTAAATTGTATGAGTAGTGGCAGATTGCGTGCGACTTTCTGTCGGGACGACACGAAAGTCAGAGCGGGTATCCGACGCTCGAACACGAGCTCCCGCCATTGCCTATAAGCCATTGTCACCCGCTGTGTTTATATTTTTTCTATCATAAATTATATCTAACAACTTGAGCTGCACCTCTCTTTTTTAGATGTGCAACGGATTTATTAATATATAAATTTCTAATTTCGTCAGGAGCAACAACTCCATTAAAGCCATAGCCCGTTACTTCAACTTGTATTTTAATATTTTTTTCTTTGTCAATTGTTTTGTTTTTTGCTCTTTGTTTAGAATACCATTCTTTGACCTCAAAAACTTCAACAATTAATCCTCGATATTCACTTAATACATATTTTATTTGAGGCAATCTCCATTTGCTAATTAGCCAAGTTTCTTTTGTCGCTTGATATATTGGATTTGTAGTATTTCCCCGTTCGTAAGTTTTATTTATGTTGATTAACATACAGTCATTACCCATCTTTTCAAGTGGTTGAGCATTATATAATCTTATAATTTCTTCTGAAGTCATAAGTCCTTTTTCTACCGATTTATGCCCTCCTTGTATATTTGAAAGTAAGATTCCACAATAATGAAAGGTGTCGATAAGAGATGCTTCAATTTCAAAAGCTTCTTTGTCTGAAAGTCCGTGTCTTACAATAATATGTTGCACATCTTGCCCTCTTGATTTAATTTCTCTGATTATATCATATTTAAGAGTAGATGTATCTAAATCAGTTAAAGTACAGTTCATATGGTCAAAAACTCGATTATTAGATTTTCCTTTACCTATATAAAACGGTTTGTTGTCTTTAGGGTCAAGCAACATATAAACATAGGATTTTAATTCTTGTTGTGTCTTTTCGTCAAACATTTTAATATCAGTTTTTTAATAGCGTTAATTATCAAACAAGTCGTGTCCTGTTACATTGCAGGTAACGGTCACTTGCATGTGGTCAGGCGGGATTTCGAAGAGAAATCCTGTCAGACCCGCAGGAAAGTGGGCACGAGGTCTGACTTGTCAGACCGCTAAACCCCCCGCCTGCCGTATATAATTTGTTATAGCCCCGTGGTTTCATTTTCATCAAATGGTATATTTTTTTCTTTGCAGTATTTTTCAATTTCAGCGTCACTATCGAAATACTCATCACAAAATTCGTCTAATTCTTTCTCCGTTGATTTGTAATAGCGTTCCTGAGCTGTCATCAACTTATCTACTTGCTCAATGAAAATTTCAAAATCTTTATTGATTTTGCACAGTTTGTCAATTGTTTTAAAGTCTAAGTCGCGATACTTTGGAGGAAACAATAATTTGCTTTTAAACGGATTTGCATTTAGTTCAATAATTCCAATTCCAAAAGATTGACTTAATCTTTCTATTTCGTCAGATAAACTGTCGCTAAATTCAAATGCAACTAAATAACCATAGTTTGCCCAGCTTGAATTTGAGACAGCTTGAAAGAATGCTTTTTTTAATTCAGCATCACTGTTAATCTCCTTTTTTAATTCGTAAGAACTTAATTTAAAGGTGTCAACTCTATTAATTGATTTTAAAAAATTTTGACTGGCTTTGGTCTGAAGATTTAGGAATTTTATACCAACCATGTCTGGATGTGTCCAAATCTGATTACTGTCTTTACCGTATTTTGATTGTTCGTGAAAGATTGTCTTTGAATAGATTTTTGTGTTTTTTAGATAGCTGCTCAGCAATTTATGAAGGTCTCTTTCATCATAAGTTTTGGTTTTATGTTTAGGCTGCATTGTCGTTGTGGTAGTTGTAGTAACAGCCTCAAGAACATCAATTCCAATTTCTTGCTCATTTTTTGTCAAGTAGTAAGAATAAGTTCCACCTTCTTGTTTTACTCTTTTTACTCTTGAATCGCCATTTCTTATAAAATCTCCAAGTAATGCAGAAATTGTCGAGGCAGGAGTTTTTGCAGTTCCAAAATCATAATATTTTTTCTCAACAATATGATTGTAAATTTCCATGTAATTTGTCAAACCGTTAATGTCATTTAGGCTTTTTAGGATTGCTTCTTTTATTGTCATTTTTTTGGTTTTCAGTTACGTTGTTTTGTCTTTTTTACCATGGGCTATAACTTCAGCATATAAGAACCCCCAATTTCCAATACATCGCCTTTGTCCGAAGCTGGTGTTTGCGTATCTGCCACTATTTCAACAAAATTAGTATAAGTGCATGCCAGTTTCATATGCTTTTTCTTTGTTTCTCAACAAATGTAGATAATATTGTCTGATTTTCCATTATATTTTTTATAAACCTTCAAGACATTTCATTCATAAAACGAGTCTTTGTGTCAGGTCTCTTTAAATTTTCCAGGTTTCTATTCGCCCTTCCCCCGTTCCCGCGCGTGTCCTCACGCGTGGCTTAGCGAGTCCGGCTAAGCAAACCCGTACATTTCGCAAGGCACAAAAGAATCTTTCTTTCAACAGCTCTTGTTGCCTTGAAATTTTCATGCGCATCAAAATTGATTTTCATGCGCATGAAAAATATTTTTGATGCGCGTGAAAAAAGTTTTTTATGCGCATCAAAAATAATTTCTACGCCTGTAATCATCAATTCAAAAACTTGAAGTAAATTCAGGAAGACCTTAGCAATTATAAAAAGCATGCCGGATTATGGCATTTCTGAATCAGGCAGGTAGAACAGCACAGGCATGGATTAGAATTGGCAGACATTTATATTAAGTGTGGCCCGGCAATTTTGTAAGGTAATTTTTTACCGATTTTTTCGGCAATTCCCCTCAAAACCCGTATTTTCCCCACAGGGGTTTTCGCTATACCATCGCTATACCATCGCTATACCAAGTCGCTGCAAATACTTTGAGGGCAGCCGGCTGCTGCGGGCTTGCTTCGGGCAGATATTCTGTAAATATACTTATTGGGTGGTTTCAGAATAACTCATCGGATGACTGGGCTTGTCCTTTTATCCACTCATCGGATGACTGAAACCGGCTGTTAAAACTCATCGGATGGCTGGGTTCCTCCTCAAAACTGCTCATCGGATGACCGGGAGTCATCCGATGAGTCAAAACAAAACTTCATGCAAGCTGCGAAATTCCGGGTAAAACCGTATTTTTAATCAAACGGAATTGTTTTAATTTTCACGAATAATTCTATATTTGCGTAAATCAAAGCTCAACCTGCTTTATTCATGAATTTTCGTCATGAGCACACAAAACGCAATAAGAGAAAGGGAGCGCATATTTTTGGCGCACAGGAATAGCCGTAGCTATTTTGAGCACCAAAAAGATAGCATTCCTTTCTATTGCAGCGTTTTGGGCGCGTAATAGATAATTTTATGAATAATGCAGGTTAAAATACGCAAAATCATGAAATCCAAAATAACGATTGCAATTTCATTTTTATTCATCCTATTAATCATTAATCCATCATCTGCGCAGCGAATCGACAAAAACACCGCTGAGGATTTTGCACTTCAGTTTGCAGAAAACAGATTGGGAATACAAGATCCCGCTATTGATCGGCTTCTCCCCTGGCCGGATGAAAAAAACGTTCAGCTTTATGCCGTCAATTTCCGCCCTGATGGATTTGTGCTTTTATCCGCAAACGCCAATTACGGCCGGCTCCTGGCCTACAGCAAACATGGCCATTTTCTTCCTGATCAGCTTCCCGATCAGGCCAAAGCCTTGATCAACCATCAAATGAAAACGGCCTCCGCCTTTGCCGACAGACCGTTTCAAAATATGGCAACAACATCAGCAGAAATATTCACAAATACAAAAGAAAGCCATCTGCGGCAAGTAGCCGTTGCACCTTTGCTGCGCACATTCTGGGGCGAAGATTTTCCCTACAACTCCTATTGTCCCGAAGACATCAACGGTTCCGGCGGACATGTTTTTGCCGGATCATCAGCGGTAGCAATGGCGCAGATTATGTATTACTGGCGCTGGCCTTTGACCGGAGAGGGCGCCAACTCTTATTCCGCAGAACCTTATGGCGTTTTAAGTGCAGATTTTGGCGCAACGAATTACAGCTTCGATGCCATGCTTCCCAATCCGGACCCCAATTACGATGAAATTGCTTTGCTGATGTCCCATATCGGCATTGCATCGGAAATGCATTATAGCCCAACAGGTTCCAGTACGGATGCAGCTTCCCTGATTCAGGCAATGTCGGCACATTTCAGGTATTCGGAAAATATCCTCGTCCAGCAAAGGGCCAATTTCAGTGATGAGGATTGGAAAAACCTGATCAAATCGCAGTTGGATCAGGCTATTCCTGTACTATTTGGCGGTTTCGACACCACAAAAGTGCACACCTTTGTTTGCGATGGTTACGACAATCAGGGACTTTTCCATTTTAATTTCGGTTATTCGGGTTATGGCGATGGCTATTACCTGATTGATGATCCACTGGGTTTTGCCGCGGAACAGGCTTGCAGCCAGAACCTTGTGCCTAATGAAGAATATCCGGCCTTTGCAAGCGGGCACACACTCCTTGATTTTTCTCGGGGCACTTTCAGCGATGGCAGCGGCCCGCTGATGCCCACGCAAAGCAATGCGGAGGCAAGCTGGCTGATCAGTCCGCAAACCGGTGTGGATTCTGTAAAAAATATTTTGCTGGGCTTCTATAATTTCCAGCTTGGAGCGGGAGATACCCTTTTCGTATATGATGGCGAAAATGCCCAGGCTCCTTTGCTGCACTATTTTACCGGAGATAATGTACTTTCCGGGATTTCCTCCACAGGAAATAAGATTTTTGTTGCTTTTAAAACCAATAGCGAAGACAATGGCAAAGGTTGGCTGGCCTTTTATGAATCACTTGCGCCGGATTATTGCATTGGGAGCCAACATCATATAAGCTCTGAAAGCGGAACCGTAAACGATGGCAGCGGAACAAAATTCAATTATCAGAATAATTTTGAATGCGAATGGATTATTGAACCCATGTGGGGCACAGGCATTACACTGGGTTTCAATTTCTTTGATACAGAACCGGGCAAAGATGTGCTCAAAATCTATGAAGGCAAATCGAATGTACTGCTTGGTACCTTTTCAGGTATTTACCTCAATGGCGTGCCACAGGATGTCTTTTATTCGCGAAACGGAATCCTGAGATTGCAGTTTACTACAGACGAAAGCATCACAAAACCCGGCTGGGAAGTCTATTATATGACTGATAATGTGGGAATTCGGGAACAGACAGACAAACCCATCCTGAGCATTGCCCCTGTCCCTGCACAAGACTTTCTAGAAATCAGCCTCAAAACAGGATTTCCAAAAGATACGCAAATCGAAATTTATGATGCCCTTGGAAATCACTGCGCCCGGTTTATGTTACCGGCTCATCATCAGAAATTAAACATCGACATCAGTGCACTAAACAGCGGATTGTATTTCCTAAAAGCAGGCAATTTACAGCATAACAGCAGCCTGCGCTTCATAAAACTTTAGTGCTGTGGAGATTAAAACCTTATATTTGTATCGAAACCAATTCCTTTAGCCATGAAAAACCTTATCCTTAGTATTCTTTTAGGGGCATTTTTGCTCCCCTCCTCTTTTGCGCAGGAATCTGCCGGCAAGCAGGAGATCCGGAAAGCCGCACAACAATTTATCGCTGAGCATTTTCAGGCTGAAGCGAATATCATCGAAATGCGCATGTGGAATGAAAATCCGCATATCAGCCTGCTTTTGCTTGAACCATCGGGCTACCTTCTGATGAGCACAAAAAAGAACACGCAAGCCGTTTTGGCCTGGTCGGAGCATTCCAAAGCTGATTTTGAACGCATTCCACCGGCTTTCAAAGCATGGACAAATCAATACGAAAAGCAACTGGATTATCTTGAAAACAATGCATCAGCCTGCCTGGAAAACGCTTCCGCACAATGGGATGCACTGCTTTCGGTCCATACCTTAAGCCGGGAAAATATGCGTGCTGTTGAGCCTATGTTGTTCAGTACGTGGGATCAGGGGTTTCCTTACAATATGCAATGTCCCGCAGATCCGGAAGGACCATCAGGACACTGCGTTACCGGCTGTGTAGCAACCGCTTTGGGACTATTGGTGAACTATTTCAGATTTCCCCAAACCGGAGAGGGTGAATATTCCTATTTTTTGGAGGATTACGGTACATTGTCGGCTGATTTTGGGGCAACTACTTATCATTGGGATCAGATGAGCAATCATCCTACGGAAGAAAATCCTGCCATTGCCCAACTGCTCAGTCATTTGGGCATTTCGGTAGATATGCAATACGGCCCCAACGGATCGGGCATGTACAACCATAAAGGCGCTTATACGCTGCGGACTTTCTTCCGCTATTCCCCGGAAACGGAATATCTTTTCCGCGACAGCACTTCCTTAGACTGGAAAGCCATGCTGATGCAGCATCTCGATCAAAATATCCCGCTTTACTATGCCGGCTGGTCGGAACCCAATGTTGTGGGGCACGCATTTATTTGCGATGGCTACCAAACCGAAGATTACTACCATTTTAACTGGGGCTGGGGTTCCAGTTGGGACGGATATTTTTATGTGGATGATCTGGTTGTGGGCGGAAATAACTTCAATCTGGCACAGGAAATCATCATCAATGCATTTCCGGATACAGTAAACAACGAATATCCCTACTGGCCTGAAAATGAAAATATAATTAGCTCTTTTTCAGGCACCCTGGATGACGGCAGCGGCCCGGTTTATCCTTCCAAAGAAGGCATGGACATAAAATGGCTCATTGATCCTCAAACGGAATTTGATTCGGTTTCTTCCATTAATCTCAGTTTTCAAAAATTCGATATTGAAGAAAATGTGGCGTATTTAAAAATTTATGATGGAGAAGATACCGATGCGCCACTCCTTGCAGAGCTTACAGGCGACCTGAGCGGCGCTTTGCCGGAAATCAGCAGTACCGGCAATAAAATACTGATTCACTATACCACAAGCACAAGCGCATCAAGTGAGGGATGGCTCTTTTCTTATGAAAGTGAGCGTCCGGAATGGTGCCGGGGCATGACGACGATCAATGAAAGTGCAGGAACGATCAGCGATGGAAGCCAAAACTTTTATTACGAAAACAATACCCTTTGCAAATGGAACATAAACATGAACAGCCCTTACGGTATGATTGATTTTACGGAATTTAAAACCGAAGAAAGCCATGATGTTGTGAAGGTTTATGAATTCCCCAGCATGGAATTGCTGGCAGAGCTATCAGGCGATTACAGCGGGCAACAAGCCCCGGGGCCTTTTTACACTGCGACAGGTTCCTTTTTCATCACCTGGCAAACCAATAACACAAACCGCATGCAAGGCTGGAATGCAGAATATTCAAATTTAGACGGAACAAACGACCTGCCAACTGAAAAGGACATGCGCGTTTATCCCAATCCGGGAAAAGATGTTTTTTACTTAAGCAACATCAGGAATATCAATAAATTAGAGGTTTATAATTTGGCCGGGCAGTTGATTTTGGAACAACAACCCAATCAAAACATTGTCACGCACAAAATTGATCTTTCCAATCAAACCAAAGGCGTGTACTTTCTGAAAATAATTCAGGATGAGAAAAGTATAATAAAAAAGCTGATTTTGAAATAAGGAAATCAGAATTCATATTAAAAGACTACTTTTGCAGCTAATTAATGTGAAATTTAAAATGCGGCAGTTTTAGACGAACTGCCGCATTGTTTTATTATAAATATATGACATTCGAAGAACTGAATTTAATTACTCCCATACTGAAGGCGCTCAATGACGAAAATTATGAAGAGCCCACATCCATTCAGGCACAATCCATTCCACATATTTTAAGGGGATCGGATGTATTGGGAAGCGCTCAAACCGGCACAGGAAAAACAGCTGCTTTTGCCATACCGATTCTCCAGCTTTTATATCAAAACAATGCACCACAAAAAGGAAAGCGCAAAATTGCTTCCCTCATTGTTACACCTACCCGAGAGCTGGCGATCCAAATCGGGGATAGTTTCAAAGCCTACGGCAAATATACAAGCCTGCGCCATACCGTAATTTATGGCGGTGTAAACCAGGGATCGCAAAAAGACGCGCTAAAGAAAGGTGTTGACATACTTGTAGCAACACCCGGAAGGCTGCTTGATTTGATGGAACAAGGATTTATCAGCCTGCGCGATATCCGATATTTTGTTTTGGACGAAGCAGACCGTATGCTTGATATGGGATTTATCCCTGATGTAAAAAAAATCCTCGCCAAACTTCCGCAAAAAAGGCAATCCCTCTTTTTCTCTGCCACGCTTCCACAGAATATTGTTGATTTATCGCGGCAAATCCTGAGTTCGCCCAAAAAGATTGCTGTAGATCCGGTTTCCTCAACCGCCGAAACCATCCAGCAATATCTGTATATGACCAACCGGGAAAACAAAAGGGACCTGCTGCTGCATATCCTCAAAAACCGCGACATCAGGCAAGCGCTGCTTTTTTCACGCACCAAACATGGCGCCGACCGCATTGCACGCAACCTGAAAAAAGAAAGAATCAATTGTGCGGCTATTCATGGCGATAAATCACAAAATCAGCGACAAAAAGCCCTGAGCGACTTTAAAGCCGGAAAAGTAAGGATACTGGTTGCCACCGATATTGCTGCCCGCGGTATTGATATTGACAAGCTCCATTATGTGATCAATTATGATATTCCCAATGAATCAGAAACCTACGTACACCGTATAGGCCGTTGCGGAAGAGCCGGGGAAGCGGGCATATCCATTTCCATGTGTGAGCCGGAAGAAAATGCCTGGATCAACGATATCGAAAAACTCACCAAGCAGAAAATCCAGATTGTGGACGACAATCCATTTCCGCAAACCGACAAACCCATGAATGCCTCCCAAAAGAAAGAATGGGAAAAAGAAAAACTGCGGAGAAAAAAAGAATTCTTCGCCAAACGAAAGCAAAGCAATGGGAGTGAACAGAGCAGAGGATATCAGGGAAGGCGGAAAAGCAAATAAGGTTTTGCCTTTTCGAGTCTGTTCAAAATGCTATTGCTTCATATATCTTGCTTTTTTCGCCCGGATCATATCAGAATACTTAGCCCTGCCCTGCTCGTTGGGCATGCGGCAAAGGTATATTTCTGAACCGTCCTCCCTGAACCAGGGATCATCAATTGTTTCGACCAGCTCCACGCGATCAAAAAGCGGATCCAGTTCTTTTGCCTTATCAAAACCAATGTTCATTCCTGAATGCACATACAGCAGATAATCAGCTGATAAACTATCCGGCGCCCAGAAAATGAAGCTGCCATTGGTTGATATCGGCTGTGGAACCCCCTGCCCTTTCCCATAAAACATTACAGCTCCGGCCTGACCGTAATGCTCGCAATAGATAGCGCAGTTTCCTTTAATTTTTTCCGGATGATTCCGGTAAATATCAATGACTGCCTTTGCGAGCTTGTCCCAGCCGCGCATATCGGCCATATCCTGCGGAATATCGTAATTCTTTCCATCCTCCCAACGGAAGGCATCATTTTTGGCAATTTTTTCAGCCGTCATAAAAGGAATACCATCAAAAGAGAAGGAAAGCCAGAGCGAAATCATCATATTGGCCATTAAAAAAAGGAAAAGCAGCGCAAAGTATTTCTTCACGTATTTTTCAAAGAAGATTGCGCCAAATACAAACATCACCGGATAAACGCCCAGCGTATAATAGCCTTTGCCGCTGCCCAGCATAATCAGGAGGATGACAAAAATAAATGCAAAGGCAAACAGCCTGTATTTCCGTTCATTCCTAAAAAACAACAATCCAACCAAAGCCATAAGCCAGATATAAATTGCCTGCACATTCATCAAAAGTTGGGACAGCAGGAAATCGGAATAGCGCACATGAACCAATTGGCTGTCCCTCAACTCTTCCATATGCATGAGCACAGGCCAGTTGTGGCTGTATTGCCAGTAAATATTGGGCAGGATTATGATAAAACCGATGAGCACAGCCCAAAGGAAGTATTTCGAAAAAAAGAGCTTCCGCCAGGGTGAAAGCAGGAGGGCAAGCACAAAAGCAACAGCAATAAATGCCATGGAATACTTATTCGAAAAGCCAAAAGCCGAAACCAGGGCAATCCAAATCCAGTATTTTGGGTTTTCCCGCCGGATCATTACAATCATCAGGTAAGAAAAAAGGATCCAGTAAAAATGATTGAAAGCAACGGGCTGAAAAAGAGTATTTGAATGAAGATATGAAGGCGAAAACAAGTATGCGAGACAAGCCAGTACGAGTGCTTTTTTCTGTCCGCCCAGCTCTTTTACTGCCAGTGCTATAAGGACAATATTGACCGCGCCAATCAATGCAGGAAAAAAGCGCAAAGCAAATACTGTATTTCCAAAAAGGGAAACAGCCAGCTTCCCTATGACGGCAATGGACGGAGGAACCGCAACAAAACCCCAGGCAAGATGCTGACTTTGGGCATAATACAAATATGCATCGCGATGCAGGCCGTAATTATCGTAAGTTAAAAAATGCACAGCCAGTTTAGCAATTACAAAAAACAGAATCAATGTCCAGGCGGATGATAATATGGGGTTTATGCGGTTAAAAAATGCCATTACACAGAAAGTTATTAAGCGTCGTTTCCTTTGTATTGTTCAAGCTGAGCAATAAGCAAATCCGAGCTGCAGAGATAACATTCTCAAAAGGGTAGCTTTGCTTTTCCTTCCTGGTCATCACTAGTTCCGGACTTCTTTGGCCAGTTTTTCAAAATGGGCCTTTATTTCCTTCTTGTCAGAATATTCTGTATAATCATCCAAAAAAAACGTAAAATGCTCATCCTTAAGGTTATCAATCTCAATGGTTTTAAGTTTAATATCAATATTTTTAATTTCTGGCTTAACTTTAAAACTTCTTTCACACATACGGGATTTAAAACTGAAGCTATGCTCCTCGAATTCAATGTATGAGCCCGATATTAATGTAAGCTGCTTAGATGTAGTAATATACGAATATATTGCGAGCCCAAAAAAGATAAAGCTATCCAGCAAACGCCCCACATCCCTTAAACCGTTGAAGTCTGAAAAATCTTTAAACAAAGCCAAAACGATAGCAAATGCAGCCAAAACGACAGAAAAGCTCCGTAAATAGCGGAGTTTTTTTTCGAATTTCGCGGTAGTAAATAATTTTTTAGTCATTTTAGTATCAATTATATCTGGTTAGAGGAAAAATACTCAAGATCACATTGCCAATAAATAAAACAATATCCTTACTCATTCCAAATCATTCAGCTAATAAACGAGCTTTTGTGGTTATTCTTTCTTCTTACAAATATAATAAACCTATCCTGATTTTGCCTTTATGGGCGTTTTAAAAATAAGAAATTATAAATTCGGAAGAAACTACAATTGGCCTAAAAAAAAATCCCGGCCATAATGACCGGGATTTTGGCGATCGCGGAAGGATTCGAACCTTCGACCGACGGCTTAGAAGGCCGTTGCTCTATCCCCTGAGCTACGCGACCAAAATTTGCGGCTGCAAAAATACATAATTATCTGTGCAACCGCAAAAGATTTTCTACGATTATATTTTAGTACCTGAAACTGCTGCCCCATAAAAATTCCCTCAACAAAGATGTAGGTGGAATTTCCTTATCGGGAATGGACTCAAAAAAGGACAAAAACTTGGCCAAACGGCTGGCTTCGCTCCACTCCTGCTCACTTTCGGGTACGGAGTTGAGCAGGGGAACAGCAATTTTTTTGATGACGCCCAGCTCATAGAGCAATGCGGAATTAAACATCACATCGGCATTTTCCTGAAATGGGAAAATATATTTTTCTTCTCCTCGTCGCACGCTGGGCCAGCGTTTCAGGGTTTCCCCGGCGCTGTATCCCCGATAACGGGCATCTCGGATAATGCGGCGCAGCAGTCGGTTATCGGTGGTAGGTATATAATTCTGATGATCGATGCTGATCTGGGTAAGCGCAGAAATAAAAATCCGGTATTTATGCTCATCTGCTATATGCGCACTCAATTCAGGGTTCAAACCGTGGATTCCTTCCACAATAAGCACATCCTCGCGGCCGATATGAAGCTTATCACCATTATAAGTACGCTGCCCGCTGGCAAAATCAAATTTAGGCAAAACTACTTCTTTGCCGTCCATTAAATCGAGCATATTCTTATTAAACAGCTCTGTATCAATTGCTTTAATGGTTTCAAAATCATATTCGCCCTTTTCGTCCTTCGGATTGTCTTCGCGGTTTACGAAATAATTGTCGAGCGAAAGTGCGTGCGGCTTCATTCCCGCCACCATTAATTGCACCGATAATCTTTTACTGAAAGTTGTTTTTCCGGATGATGACGGCCCGGCAATGAGAATCAGTTTTACATCTTTTCGTTCGGAAATTTCCTGCGCAATGCTGGCAATCTTTTTTTCGTGCAGGGCTTCGGCCACTTTAATTAGGTTGCTTGCCCTGTTCTGTTTTACCTGCACGTTGAGCTGCCCCACATTGGAAGCTTCGATCAGGCGCGCCCATTCCTTATGTTCCCTGAAAATATTAAAAAGCTTGGGCTGGCGTTCGATAGGCTCCACTTTGGATGGGTCTGCCGGATCGGGCATACGGAGCAGCAGTCCATCATAATAAAGATCCAGGTCAAAAACCTCCAAATAACCTGTGGATGGCACCAGATGTCCGTAAAAATAATTGATATGCTCATCGAGCTTATACACAGAGGTATAAAGTCCTTTACGGCCTTCAAACAGGCGCGATTTATCACTCAGCCCATTATCGGCAAAAAGTTTTATGGCCTCTTTGGTCAGCACTTCAGCCCGGTAAAAAGGCAAATCTGCAGCAATAATTTCGTTCATCCGCGCCTTTATGCCGGCAGCCATTTTTTCATCGGTGGGATGTCCGTTCTCCACTTCGCAATAGATTCCTCCGGCCACAGAGTGATCAATATTCAAAACTGCATCGGGGTAGAGGTCGCGCACGGCTTTAAACATCACGAAGCTGAGGGAACGGAAGTACATACGCCGCCCGTCGGCTTCCGTAATATCGATAAAACGAATGGTCTTTGGCTTAAAAATCCTGTAATCCAGCTCCTTGAGCTTATTGTTCACATAAGCCGCCAAAACGGGATATTGGAGTTTCACTTTCTGTTCCTTCAGGATATCGGAAAGATAGGTTCCGAAAGGATAATAATTAATTTCACCTGTATTTTCGCAGGTAATCTGAATATCTTCGCTAAAATATCTGTTCATTTTGATGGTATTTTATCAGTCCTTCAATAGGTTTTTGTGAGATGACACCTGGTTTAAGCCCGCATTTTTTCAGGCAGTCGCGCAGGATATCAGAGAAATGAACGGCCACAGAACCGGAAAAGTGTATGTTTGTGGTGCAATCCGGCCGGTATGGAAGCACCTGATACTTCAAAAACTTCTCAAAAGCCTCCCGTACAATATTTTCCATAAAGGGATGATGGATATAGGCGCCCACAAAACGGCTGAATTGCCCCAGAAAACGGCCCGCACCTTCTTCACGATAAATGTTTCGGATAATATCATCATATTTTAATGCGTATTGTGCTTCAAATACGTCATTCAGCTCCTGCGGGCAATCCTTCATGAGATAATGATGGATAAAGCTTTTGCCGATAAATGTCCCGCTGCCGTAATCAGCCAGAATCCAGCCCAGGCTGGGCACATTTGCTGTGATTTTTTCACCATCGAAGGCGCAGGAATTGGAGCCTGTACCAAGGATACAGGCAATTCCGGCTTCTTTTTGGCACAGCGAGCGGGCTGTTCCCAGAAGATCGTGCTGTACCTCAATTTGTGCGTCAGGGAATTTCTTTTGCAGCTTCTCCCCGATCATCCGTCGATTCTCCGCAGCTGCGCATCCCGAGCCATAATAAAAGAGCCGGCTAATTGTTGCACAGTCTGGAAGTTTCAGTTCTCTTTGCAGAATTTCGTCCAATCGCTGCGGCGGAAAATAATTTGGATTAAATCCCTGGGTATAAATATGCTGCAGTTTTTCTGCGAGAAGAACCCAATCGGTTTTGGTTGTACCGCTGTCGGCAATAAGGATCATATCAACTTAATTTCAAAGAAATGGGGCACGAAAACCAGCAAACCCACTGCTGCGGAGGCGATTGAAAACACCAAAACAGCTGCGGCTGCGATATCTTTTACTTTACCTGCCAAAGGGTGATATTCGGGCGAAACCAGATCGACAAGATGTTCGATGGCAGTATTTATAAGCTCGGCTCCGATGACCAAAGCAATGCACAGGAAAAGTGCAATCCATTCGCCTATGGAAATCTGAAAATAAAAACCGAAAACAATCACCAGTATTGCAGCTACAAGGTGTATCCATATATTCACCTGATTTTTAAAACCATAGCGAAGCCCCTTGAAGGCGTAGCGAAAACTATTGATCCGGCTTTTGGGTGTTAAACTACTTTTTTGCATCATTTCAAAGCTAAAAATCCTTTTCTTTGTTTAGATTTGATGACGAAAGTACAAAATCCCTGCACAATGGGGCACCGATGAACAATAAAAAACGATAAAGCTATGCGCAACAATACTGCCTTTTATATCCTGTTGGGAATTTGGGGACTGATGTGGGCAACGGGTTTATATTTTGAGCCTCAGTTGCCGGAGCAGATGGCCACGCATTGGAACAGTGAAGGAGATGCCGATGGATTTATGGGCAAAACCGCCGGGATTGTTTTCCTGCCAGTGCTTTGTATTATATTTCTTTTTATGCACCGCATCATCCCAATGGCCGATCCGAAGAAATTTGCCAAAGCCAGCTTTTCAAAATATTTCCACCTGATGTTTATTGTACTGATGCTGTTTATGTATGTCATTTACTTGTACAGTTTGCTGTATAACATTGGTTATCAAATTGATATTTCGAAAATCATGCCTCTTGGCCTGGGCATACTGATGTATGTAATTGCACTGATGGTACGGCATACGGAACCCAATATCCCAAATCCGGAGAAAGCTGACCCACGCAAAGTGGAAGCTTTTCAAAAGAATGTAAGTATGGCCTTTAAGCTCACGGCAATTTGTATCAGTTTTGGATTTTTCTTCCCGGAATATATGATCTGGCTTACGCTGGTGCCTATTGGGATTACAACGGTTTTTACAATCGTAGCTGCATTTCGTATCTGAACTATTAAAAACGAAAAACACCAAAAATGCTTTGTATCTACCTTACAACGACAGAACCACAGTTTAACCTGGCTGCTGAGGAATATTTCCTCAAACACAAACTCGAAGACTGCTTTATGCTCTGGCGCAACGGCCCCAGTATCATTGTGGGCAAGCATCAAAACACACAGGCAGAAATCAACACCAAATACGTTAAAGATAACAATATCAATGTGGTACGCCGTTTAACCGGAGGCGGTGCGGTTTTCCATGATTTAGGCAACCTTAATTTCACTTTCATCAAAAGTGGCGGAGAAGACAAGCAATTGATTGATTTCCGTAAATACACCCGCCCGATTCTGGACGTATTGCAAAAACTGGATATCAATGCTCATTTTCACGGGCGCAATGATTTGGTGATCGACGGAAAAAAGTTTTCGGGCAATGCAGAGCATGTTTTCAAAAACCGAATCCTGCACCACGGCACATTGCTCTTTAGCAGTGAAATGGCCGATTTGAGTGCCGCATTGAAAGTTGATCCCCTAAAATTTAAAGACAAGGCCGTGAAATCGGTGCGCAGCAGGGTAACCAATATTTCGGAGCACCTCAGGCAAAAAATGAATGTACTGGAGTTCAAAGACCTGATCATGGCGCATATCGTTGAAATGTATCCTGATGCAAAAGCTTATAAACTTACTGATGAGGACATTGAAAAGATCAATGAAATCAGGAAGGAACGCTACGACAAATGGGAATGGAATTTCGGTCAGTCGCCAAAATACAATTTGCGTAAACTGGCAAAAACAAGCGGAGGTTTTGTGGAGTTTGATATGAATGTAGAAAATGGAATTATCCGCGAAGCAAAAATATTTGGTGATTTTTTCAACCATGATGACCCGCAAATTCTCGCTAATGCACTGAAAGGCCTGCCCCACGATTATGAAACGGTTAAAGAAAAACTCTCCTCCTTCAATATTGATGATTTCATCAAAAACACAAGCATGGAAGAATTACTGGATGTGATTTTTTAGATTGCCTGCGCTTCGAGCGTTATCCGTTCTCGGTTGTCACGTTAAATTGAGGTTTTAAGAAAAATGTTAGAGCCAACTCCCCAACCGACAACCGATAACCGACAATAGTAAATGCGCTTCGAGCGTTATCCGTTCTCGGCTGTCACGTTAAATTGAGGTTTTAAGAAAAATGTTAGAGCTAACTCCCCAACCGACAACCGATAACCGACAACAGTAAATGCGCTTCGCGCGTTATCCGTTCTCGGTTGTCGCGTTAAATTGAGGTTTTAAGAAAAATGTTAGAGCTAACTCCCCAACCGACAACCGATAACCGACAACAGTAAATGCGCTTCGCGCGTTATCCGTTCTCAGTTGTCACGTTAAATTGAGGTTTTACAAAAAATGTTAGAGCTAACTCCCCAACCGACAACCGATAACCGACAACAGTAAATGCGCTTCGATCGTTATCCGTTCTCAGTTGTCACGTTAAATTGAGGTTTTACAAAAAATGTTAGAGCTAACTCCCCAACCGACAACCGATAACCGACAACAGTAAATGCGCTTCGATCGTTATCCGTTCTCAGTTGTCGCGTTAAATTGAGGTTTTAAGAAAAATATTAGAGCTAACTCCCCTACCGACAACCGATAACCGACAACAGTAAATGCGCTTCGCGCGTTATCCGTTCTCGGTTGTCGCGTTAAATTGAGGTTTTACAAAAAATGTTAGAGCCAACTCCCCTACCGACAACCGATAACCGACAACAGTAAATGCGCTTCGATCGTTATCCGTTCTCAGTTGTCGCGTTAAATTGAGGTTTTAAGAAAAATATTAGAGCTAACTCCCCTACCGACAACCGATAACCGACAACAGTAAATGCGCTTCGCGCGTTATCCGTTCTCAGTTGTCACGTTAAATTGAGGTTTTACAAAAAATGTTAGAGCTAACTCCCCAACCGACAACCGATAACCGACAACAGTAAATGCGCTTCGATCGTTATCCGTTCTCAGTTGTCGCGTTAAATTGAGGTTTTAAGAAAAATATTAGAGCTAACTCCCCTACCGACAACCGATAACCGACAACAGTAAATGCGCTTCGCGCGTTATCCGTTCTCAGTTGTCACGTTAAATTGAGGTTTTACAAAAAATGTTAGAGCTAACTCCAAACCCATTAACAATTAACAATTAACCATTAACAATTAACAATTACTCATCACCCAACAAAAGCAAATCCATCGGCTTAGGCGGCGCAACAAAATCAGGGTTATCGGGATGATCGATAAAAGAGCTGTCGGGATAATCGATTTGCGTTAGGAAAAGGGCACGTCCCGGAACGGAAAGCCCGGCAGAGGAACGGTCTTTTTTTTCGATGACATGGCGGAATCCATCGACATCCATTTTTCCTTTTCCAACTTCCAGCAGCGTCCCTACGACTGCACGCACCATATTTCGTAAAAAGCGGTCGGCCTTGATTGTAAAAACCCAATACGAACCATAATGTTCCCAACAAGCTTTATCAATGCGGCAATTATTGGTTTTAACCTGTGTATGCAATTTTGAAAAAGAGGTAAAATCTTTATAATCAAATAAAACTTTGGCGGCTTCATTCATTTTTTGATAATCGAGATCGCCAAACAAATGCCAGGAGTATTTGGGGGCAAAAACATTTTTTTGGGGACAGATAAAATATTGATACGTGCGTGCCGTAGCATCGAAACGGGCATGAGCTTTAGGCTGCACGGCATATAATCCATAAATACGAATATCCTCTGGAAGCACTTCATTAAGCTGATGTACCAACTCATGCTTTTGGGCTTTATCCAGATTTTGCTTTAGATCAAAATGTGCCCAAAAATCCGAAGCATGCACTCCGGTATCTGTCCGGCCTGCACCCATAATGGGAACCGGCTGCTGCCATATTCCTGCCAAAGCCTGCTCTATGGTTTCCTGCACACTGACCGCAGATTTTTGCACTTGCCAGCCATGATAATCAGAACCATCATAAGCAAGCCTCAGGAAATATCGAAAGGCCATAATTCCGATTAGCTGAAAATCATTTTTTGTACTTCCACGCCTTCAATTGCCAGGAGTGAAGTTTCCAGTTTTGCAGCTTCATCCGGCGATCCGGTAAGTTCCAGGATAATCAGTCCATTGGTAGAACAGTGCTCTTCAACCACTTCATGTAATCCAAGGCGTGTGCGGATTGAACATCCGTATTTGGTTAAAAGATCCTGAATAACAACGGCATCCTTTACACGGTCGGTGATGCGGACACCCAATATAATAATCCGGTTCATAGCAATAAATTTAGAGGCATAAAAGCCCGTTTTAATAATTATGCACAAACACAAAAAGACACAGAAAACTGTGTCTGAGGGTTTGTGCGAAAGCCAAAATTAGCAAAAAAATAAAGCCGGCCGAAAAATATCGGCCGTGCTTTTTGCCACTAAACCATAAAAATCTGTGTTTCGCCTTAATGTGGCTGCATTAAAGCGGGATTGCTGTCAATCCTGTCTTAACCTATAAGCTTACTTATTTCTTCAAGCAATTTTTGTGGTTGTACGGGCTTGTCAAGGAAAGAATCCACTGGCAGCCATTTTTTGTCTTTGGCCATATCCTTGAGGTTCAGACCTGAAATGCTGTCCACGCTGGTCAGCATAATAATCGGAAGTTTTTCAAAATTAGGGTCTTTGCGCAGGGCACGTGCCATTTCAAAACCTTCCTGATCGGTGGTCATCATCACATCGAGGATTGCCAGATCGGGCTTTTCTTCTTTAGCTTTAATCATACCTTCGTGGCTGTCGCCGGCAGCCACAACATTGTATCCTTCTTTTTCAAGAATAGCTTTTTGAATGAAGATGAAATCGACATCATCATCAACCAATAATATTTTCTTTGTGCTCATATTCTAAAATGCTTTAAAGTTCATATTTAAAACCCACAGGCTGCCGGATTATTATTCCGGCAGCCTTTTGGGCTACAAATCTAATATCTTTCTCTTGGTTTGTAATGTGTATGGAGCAGTTCATGCGAACGATGTCCGAGTGGCTCACCAAGGAATTCTTTGTAAATCTGTGCAATTTCAGGATTGTCATGCGATTTCCTGATAGGCAGTCCTTCATCTTCAGCATAAATCGCTTCAGCACGCTTTTCACGGATTTCAGGGCTGGTTGGGATAGGTTGTCCACCACCACCAAGACATCCGCCGGGGCAAGCCATTACTTCGATGAAATGATATTCTGCTTTTCCGTCTTTCACTGCCTGCATCACTTTTTTGGCATTGGCAAGGCCATGCGCTACGGCAAGTTTCAGTGTAGCGCCTTCGAGGAAGCTCCAATCAGGAACACATCCTTCGACGGTTACACTTGCCTCACGAACACCTTCCATACCACGAACAGGAGTGATGTTCAGGTTTTCGAATGGAACTTCGCGGCCTGTTACAATTTCATATGCGGTACGCAGTGCAGCTTCCATTACACCACCGGTAGCACCGA
Source organism: Bacteroidales bacterium (assembly GCA_963662905.2). Taxonomy (GTDB): domain Bacteria; phylum Bacteroidota; class Bacteroidia; order Bacteroidales; family WRLA01. Next base: position 277,652 of record CAXXFD010000003.1, read on the forward strand.
AAATAACGGCAGCACCGGAAGAATCGCCCATAAAGCTATCGTATTTTTCATCGGGCAGCTTCATGAAATCCAAACCGGCCTGCTTGATCATAATGGCCAGCTCGCGTGTTGTGAGCACATAATCCACATCCTGGAACCCGCTGTCGCGCATTTCCGGACGGTTTGCTTCGTATTTCTTGGCAGTACAAGGCATAATCGATACAGATACCATGTCTTTTGCTTCGATATTTTTCTTCTGTGCGTAATAGGTTTTTACCAGTGCACCGAACATCTGCTGTGGTGATTTACAGGTAGAAACATTCGGGAGGAATTCCGGGAATGTATGCTCGATAAACTTGATCCAACCCGGTGAGCAGGAAGTTGTCATTGGCAATGCCACGTCTGTATCCTTGTCAACCAGCGCTTTCTTGAGGCGTGTCAGCAGCTCTGTGCCTTCTTCCATAATAGTAAGGTCGGCAGTAAAATCAGTATCCAGAACCGAATCAAACCCTAAGCGGCGGAGTGCAGCAACCATTTTACCTGTTACGCGTTCGCCGGGCTCAAATCCGAGGTCTTCACCCAAACCGATACGAACGGCAGGAGCTGTTTGAACAGCAACATGTTTTGTAGGATCGTAAATTGCGTTCCATACTTCTTCGATATAGTTGCGTTCAACGAGGGCACCTGTAGGACAGCGGTTGATACACTGACCGCAGTTTGTACAGATTACTTCGCTCATCGGGCGGTCGAGGAAGCTGGAAATCTTCATTTCAAAGCCTTTGTTTGCTACTGCAAGGGCGCTGACTGCCTGCAGTTCAGAGCAGGTACGTACACAGCGCTGGCAACGGATACATTTGCTGTCGTCCTTCATAATGGAAGGCGAAGACATATCGATACTGTAACCGCGGCTTTCGATCAGGTCGAGGAATACATGGTCGCCAGTACGGTATTCGTTGGCCAGGTTTTGCAATTCGCAATTACCGTTCTTGAAACATTTGGTACAGTCGGCATTGTGCTCTGAAAGCAGCAGCTCAATAATATGCTTGCGTGCCTGACGTACTTTCATACTGTTGGTCAGGATTTGCATATTATCGCGAACCGGAACGGCACATGAAGCCTGTAGGGTGCGCGCACCTACCTGTTCTACCACGCAAACACGGCAGTTACCTGCAACGCAGAGGTCGTCGTGGTGGCATAAAGTAGGGATGCGTACATTAAGTTGGCGTGCTGCTTCAAGGATGGTTGTTCCTTCTTCAACACTTACCGGGATATTATTTATAGTTAAATTTACCATTTTTGCCATTGTGTAATCTCCTATATTGTTGATTAATAAACGATTTCTTCCCTGAAGTTTTCAATAATAGAGATGAAGGCATTGCCAACCGATTGCCCCAGGCCGCATTTTGAAGCGAGGCGCATACTTTCAGCCAGTTTTACCAGTTCATCAAGATAAGTCTGAGGACGTTCTTTGCGTTTCACAGCAAGAATACCTTTAAGCAGCTGCTGCGTGCCCACGCGGCATGGTGTACATTGACCGCATGATTCTTCCTCGAAAAATTCGAGGTAGTTGTGCAGCACGTTGAACATGGACCGTGAACTGTTGAAAATCTTCATGGATCCGCCGGTTGGGATACCTTCGAAGCCAATAATGGTTTCAGCAAATTTTTTGCGGGGCACACAAAAACCTGAAGCACCGCCAACCTGAACAGCTTTGGTATCGCCATCGCCAAATTCCTCAACGAAATCGGCTACAGTCATGCCCAGTTCCAGTTCATATACACCTTCTTTGGAGCAATCGCCGGAAACAGAAAAAAGTTTGCTTCCACGTGAATCGCTAGTACCCAGTTTTTTGTACTCATCAGCACCAATTAATGCAATAATGAGGGTACTTACCAGCGTTTCCACATTATTGACAACAGTTGGTTTCCCGAGATAACCTTCAGTAACCGGGAAGGGTGGTTTATTGCGTGGCTCGCCACGTTTACCTTCCATTGATTCGATGAGCGCAGTTTCTTCACCGCATACATACGCACCTGATCCGAAGCGCATATCCAAAGTAAAATCAAAGCCCATTTTCTTAAATTCAGAATTTAGGTTGTTTATTACCTTACGAAGTTTCGGAACGAGGAATTTGTATTCTGCACGCAGATAAATATAACCTTCTTTAGCACCAATGATGTGGCCGCAAAGAGCCATACCACAAAATACTTTTTCAGGAACCTGATCAAGGATTTCACGATCTTTAAAAGTGCCCGGTTCGCCTTCATCGGCATTACAGATCACATATTTTGTGTCGCCCTCGGCATCTTTTCCGAATTTCCACTTCAGTCCCGTGAGGAAACCTGCTCCTCCACGGCCTTTGAGGCCGGAGTCCATAAGATCCATAATGAACTCGTCTTTATCTTTTTGCATGGTTTTGCGCAGGATGTCGGCGCAATCTGCATCCTTTTTGAAGATATAATCTACTCGTCTAACTTTGCTTTGCATTTGTATAGTTTTAAAATGAATAAAACAATGATTTAAGGCAACAGCCTATTTGTGCATATACTCTTCTACAATACGAATGGCCTTTTCAGGTGTCAGTTCGGTGAAGACATCATCATTGATCAGCATAGCAGGGCCTTTATGGCACCAGCCGAGGCAGTTTGTTGCCAGCAGCGAAAATTTCTTATCTGCTGTAGTTTGGCCAACTTTGATTTTCAAAGTATCTTCGAGCGCATCAATAATAGCTGCTTTCCCTTTCATATCGCACACGATGGTGCGGCAAACGCGGATCACGTATTTGCCCAGTTCGCGTGTTTCGATAAAGCTGTAGAATGAAGCAGTACCATACACTTCTGCAGCCGAGAGATCAAGCTCACGGGCTACGTTAACAACTGTTTCGTCCGTAAGGAAATTACGGGCTTCAACAATTTCCTGCAGAATAGGCATCAGGCTTTCGCGTTTGCGGCCGTGCTTATCTGCCAGATCTTTCACTAATCTTTCTGTATTCGACATGTAAACCTCCGTTTAGTTTAGCTAATAATTTCTAAAATTCTATTAATAAGTCCTTGGTTTATCAGGTAAGAACGCGTCTTGTTAATTGATTAACAATGCTGCCAAAAGTATAATATAGCCTCATATGCTTTCTGCAAAAATTTTCAAAATTCTTATGACAATTTAGTATTTATATTTAGTCTAAATTCTATTTCGACCCTAAAGACTGGATTTCAAGCGGTTATTCTTACATTCCTGATCGTTTTCCCTTTTCCGAATTAGTAAATATTCATTTACTGTTAATCCAATAACACTGTTAATTTATTCACAAAAAGTTTTGTTAACTTAAGATCATGCCTTAAATTTGCACCCAAAGCCTGGCTTTTGAAGAAAATCACTATATTAGTAGCTAATTACATAACATAAAATGATGAACATCCAGCAGATACAAAAAACACTTGACTGCCAGTTGCAGTACAGCGATGATAGTTTGAAGGAGATAGAGTTTGCTTTTGCATCCGATTTGATGAGTGACGTGCTTTTTGTTGAGGCGCCCAGAATGCTCCTGATCACAGGACTGGCTACCACACAATCGATCCGTACGGCAGATGTTGCCGATATCGACTGCGTTGTACTGGTTCGTGGTAAAAAAGCCAGTACTGAAATGATTGAACTGGCCAAAGAATGCCGCATCAGTTTGCTCGAATCCGAAATGTCGATGTTTAAAGCATCCGCAATGCTTTATCAGGCAGGCATCAAACCCATTTTCTGATGTTGAAACTCGATTTTAAAGTGGAAGGCGGTGATTTCTCAACCGCAGGTCTGGCATCAGGGCAGGTCAAAAAAGTTTTGAAACAGCTCAACGTGCCCCCGGCCATTATCCGCCGTACTGTTGTAGCACTCTACGAAGCGGAAGTAAATATCGTTGCACATGCATTCCGCGGCGAGATCAAAATCTCCATCAGCCCCGAAAAAATCATTATGGAACTTAATGACGAAGGCCCCGGCATCCCGGATATCAACCTGGCCATGACCGAAGGATATTCTACAGCATCGCCCAAAGTACGCGAAATGGGCTTTGGTGCAGGAATGGGCTTGCCCAACATCAAAAAAAATGTAGATTCGCTGAATTTAAACAGTACCGTAGGACAGGGCACCCAACTCACACTCGAAGTAATGCTGAAATAAAATAACCATGAGCTATAACGCAATCCATCACGCACTCAAAGTCAATAAGGACGTTTGCATCGGCTGCATGCACTGCATGAAAACCTGCCCTACCGAAGCCATCAGGATTCGCTCGGGCAAAGCCAATATCCTTGCCGACCGTTGTGTGGATTGTGGCGAATGCTTCCGCGTTTGTCCCGTAAATGCCATTTATATCGAACAAGACCCTTTCCGTCAGATTTTCGATTATAAATACCGTATTGCACTGGTGCCGGCCGTTTTCTTTGGGCAGTTTCCCAAGGAAATACACACCCGACAGGTGTACAGTACCCTCATGGAACTGGGTTTCACTAATGTGTTTGAAGTAGAACATGCGGGCGAATTCCTGCTTGAAAACCTCCTTCAGTATATCAAAAAACCAGACATTCCAAAGCCGGTCATTTCCTCTTTTTGTCCTGCCGTAATACGCCTGATCCAGGTCTCCTTCCCTACCCTTACCGATCACATCATGTTGCTGAAGCCTCCGGTGGACCTGGCCGCAATCTTCTACCGCAAAAGGCTAAACGATATGGGCGTGGATGACAAAGATATCGGGATATTTTATGTAACACCCTGTGCTGCAAAGATTGCAGCGGTTAAAAGCCCTGTTGGAGAAGACAAATCCGACATCACCGGAACCCTTAATATGAGCCTTGTTTATAATAAGGTATATACGGCGATCAAACAATCAAAAAATGCCAGCTGTATTGTGCCCGGCATCAAGCAAATCAGCGACACCAGTGTGCGCTGGAGCCTCACCGGTGGCGAAGCCTGCAATGTGCCCGGCCGCACACTTGCCATCGACGGTATTTATAATGTAATCGATTTCCTCGAAAAACTGGAAAATGAGGAAATCAATGACATTGATTTCCTGGAGCTGCGTGCCTGCGACCAAAGCTGTGCTGCCGGCGTGCTGAATGTACAAAACCGCTTCCTCGCAGTGGAACGCCTCAACAGAAGAGCTGAAAAATTTAAAAAACGAAAAGACGATCCCCGATATCAAAAGCTAAATCCGGGATTGGAATGCTATAAGGAATACCTGCAGGACAATATAAATATAGAACCGGTGCATCCGCGTTCTATGATGAAGCTCGACGAAGACATGAGCAAGGCCATGGAAAAAATGATGGAAGTAAACCGCATCATGGAAATACTGCCCCGGGTAGACTGCGGAACCTGTGGCGCACCGAACTGCCAGGCTCATGCCGAAGATGTGGTGCAGGGAATGGCCGAACTGAACAACTGCATTTTTCTGCAAAAAAGAAAAACAGAAAACAAAGACAGCCTCCGCAATATCTGGGGCGATGATAAAATTAAAAAACATTAATTACGAAATTCCCATTAATCAAATCTTATACATTATATCAATATGACGGTAAAAGAATTAGTTGATCAGCTCGGACTGAAGGTTTTCAGTGGAGAAGCAGGGCTTCAGAATGAAATTGAAGGCGGTTATGTTTCTGATTTGCTCAGCGATGTGATGGGCAACTCCAAAGCCGGCCAGGTGTGGATGACGCTGCAAACCCATAAAAACGTAATGGCCATTGCCTCCCTAAAAGACCTGGCAGCCGTGCTGCTGGTAAAAAACAACGAGCCCGACGAAGATACGCTGGCACAAAGTAATGAAGAAGGCATACCCGTTCTGGGAACTTCCGACGAATGCTTTGAAATCAGCGGGAAAATCTGGTCACTCCTCAAATAAAGCCTATGCGCGATTTCCGTGCCGACCTTCATATCCATACACTGCTTTCGCCCTGTGGAAGCCTAGACATGAGCCCCGCTGCCATTGTTCAACTGGCCAAAGCGCGCAATATCGACATCATTGGCATTACCGATCATAACCACAGCGGGCATTCAGCCCTGATTCAGGAACTCGCCGCGGATGTAGGGATTTTTGTGCTGCGTGGATTTGAAGTTACATCAAAAGAAGAAGCCCATTGCCTCGCATTCTTTGAAAAAGATGAAGAAATGAAGGCTTTTCAGGATTTTATCGATGCGCACATACTCAAAATTGATAATAATCCCGATAAATTTGGTTATCAGGTGATTGTGGATAAAGAAGAAATGATCACAGAGGAAATTCCCTGGTTGCTCATCAATGCCATTGACTATGATGTGGATAAACTTGCCAGGAAAGTGCACAGCCTGAACGGATTATTTATTCCTGCCCATGTAAACCGCGAAGCTTTCAGCCTGATGAGCCAGCTGGGATTTGTTCCGCCCGACATCAAAGCCGATGCACTGGAGATCAGCCGCCATACCACAAAAGAAAAATTTCTGAAAAGCCAGTCCTACCTTTCTGAATTCAGTTTTATCCAAAGCTCCGATGCGCATTATCCCGAAGACCTGGGACGGGTATGGAGCATTTTCCATATGAAAGATGCTTCCTTTGCAGAAATCCGTAAAGCATTGAAAAAAGAAGACGGCAGAAATGTAAAAACTTTAGCTTAATCCCATGAAAGACATCTCGCTGCATATCCTGGACATCGTACAAAACAGTACGCGCGCCAAGGCCACCGAAATAAAAGTACAATTAGAAGAAAAACCGGCCGAAGATCAGCTCATCCTGACCATTAAAGACAACGGTAGCGGCATAGCCCCCGAGATGCTCAAAACCATCACCGACCCATACACAACTTCACGCACCAGCCGCAAGGTAGGCATGGGATTATCGCTTTTAAGGCAAAATACGGAACTGAGCGAAGGTGTTTTTTCCATAAATTCCGAATTAGGCAAAGGAACGGAACTCAGCGCCGCTTTTGGGCTTTCGCATATCGACCGTCCGCCCCTGGGCGATATCGAAGGCACGATGTCGCTCATTATCAGCTCACATCCGGAAATCAACATCACTTACAAACATATCTGCCCCGGAGGAGAAGTAGCGCTCAGCACTGCAGAACTCAAAGAGCAACTCGAAGGCGTACCCCTTGGCCACCCCGAAGTAATCCGTTTTATCAAAGAATTTCTAAAGGAAAATTTACAGGAGATCAAAGCCCGGCGATAAAAGCATATGCCCCGAAGGCAAATCCTGCAACGCCTCTGCAACGGGTTTACAACGGCAATGCGTAAAAACACTCCCAAAAGGACTGTAAGCCTTGGGATTAAACCGGGCGAGTAGATCAACCAAAAGGACTGAAAGCCCGCTCCCTTAGGAGGGCTGAAAGCCCGGCAATGTATATGCGCAGGTTTTGAGCAAAGCGATGAACCTGCGCAAATGTCCTCCAAACCTCAGAGGGCTGTAAGCCCGGCTCCGTAACCATCCACACCGGGCCGCCACTTTCAGGGCTATATCCAGATAGCAGCCACAAGGCGCCCTGTGAAACTGCAAGCGTTTCACAGAACGCCTTGATACGGGTGAGCCTTACAGGCTCGGTAGCAGATATCCCTCACCTCACAATGGGCTGAAAGCCCGACCTTGTAAGAGGGCTGAAAGCCCGGCAATGTACATGCGCAGGTTTTGAGCAAAGCGATGAACCTGCGCAAATGTCCTCCAAACCTCAGAGGGCTGTAAGCCCGGCTCCGTAACCATCCACACCGGGCCGCCACTTTCATGGCTATATCCAGATAGCAGCCACAAGGCGCCCTGTGAAACTGCAAGCGTTTCACAGAACGCCTTGATACGGGTGAGCCTTACAGGCTCGGCAGCAGATATCCCTCAACCTCACAATGGGCTGTAAGCTCGGCTCCGTAAGAGGGCTGTAAGCCCGACCCCGTAAAAGGGCTGTAAGCCCGGCAACGTAACTACGCAAATCCATCTATTGCCTGCACATTGGGGAACCTACGGCCTAAACCCAAATCCACCTGCCTATCTGTCAAAATAAAAAGTTTTTATTGCAATTTTGTCAACAAAATAACAGAAAAAAACCGCAGATTGTACCATCTACAATAATCCACAAAAAGGTTATTAATCAACTATTTACAACCCATTTTTCCAGTATTCTTACTCATTATGTATCAAATCATTAGCATAAATAGTCAGTTTCCTGTTGAAAACTTCCTATAGACAAAAGCTTGTTATTAGAGTATATTACAACTGAAACGAACCATATTACTGATTGTAATAATAATGAAGAAAAAGATACAGATACTCCCTAAGGAGCATTAGCTGGAAATAATAAAAATGCTAATGCTGATGAAAAAAATGTTGATTGATTTAATAATAAAACTAATGACGATAAAAATTATAATGAAAATCAAATCCTTAAACAGGTCCGTTTCAGCCTGGCCGCAAACTGCAAGAAAATTGCAGGGCGTGGCAAATGGAGCAGAATTAATTTTATTATCAATTTAAATTATAATTCAATGGTTAAATACCGAATTGTAAATCGCAAAAATCCGCAGGATCAATCAGATCCCGGTAAATTTTACGCAAGCCTGAACCACAGCCGCAAGGCAGGGATCAGGGAAATTGCTGAACGCATCAGCAAACGTTCAACTGTAAACTCCATCGATTGCATGGGCATGCTCGAAGCATTTGTTCAGGTAATTCCTGAGCTGATGGCAGAAGGCGCCATGATCGATATGGGTGAGTTCGGAAGTTTCTACGGAACACTGCAAAGCGAAGGGACGCCTACTGAGGCCGAATTCAATGCAGCGCGTATCCAAAAAATGAAACTCCATTTCCGTCCCGGTAAGGAGTTTCAAAAAACATTGAGGAATCTCCTGTTCGCCAAAACCCAAGATTCCTCAAATCATTCCGCAGCTTAGTCTGCTATCTATTAATTTTAATAGGATGTACCAAAAGTACATCCTATTTTTTTTGCATGCAAGGGAATTTTAAAAAATATCCCACGGCTCATTGTTCATAAGATTTTATTCCATTCCGCTTTTTACGCCCCCTGCCCTGCTCCCGTAGGTTCTGTTTTCCCTTTTTCCTCCCGGATTTCCTGTTTCAGCTTCAAACACAAGCGCATGTGTCACCTAACACGACCGTATGTGTTGCTTAACACAACCGTACGTGTTGGACAACACAACCGTATGTGTTTGCAAAGACATAAGGGCGTGTTTTGAAACAGCCCTGCAACGGCTCTGCAACGGTATTGCAACCTCAGCCAAACCAACCAACAGAAATAAATTCAAAATGTAGATAAATATTTTTTGGTGATTGTTTGCACAGAGAATGATAAAAATTTATCTTTGACGAAGTATTGATCTTTTAACACTAATGAATATTTTAGGAATTTATGCTATTAAAGCAATTGAGCAAATTAATAATCAATGAAAAGAGCCTTTTATTCTGAAAGTTTAAAGAACTTTCTTACGGAAGATAACAATTCAATTCTTGGAAAACTAGCCACAAATAGTGGATGTAATCTGGACCAAAGCCATGCATGGCAAGAGCAAGTTAAAGTTTTAAAAAATACGCTTCAAGGTTTTAATGGCCGCATCCTCTTCGAATATATTATCCCACGAATGGGTAAACGAGTCGATGTTGTTTTACTAATTCAAGACTCAATTTTCGTTGTTGAATTTAAGTCTGGGGAATATAACTACCAATTTTCTGATGTAATACAAGTATGGGATTATGTGCTTGATTTAAAAAACTTTCACGAGTATTGCGATAAACCTCTGATCGCTCCGGTTTTATGCGCGACAAATGCACCTGATACCGAAATTTCAATAGAAGAATCCATCCACAATGACCACACACTCAAACCCTTAAAAACTAATAAATACAAACTTCGAAAAGTTATTGAATCAATTATTGACTGGAACCCGTATTCGTTATCTTACGATATAAACACCTGGGAATATGGGAGATATTTCCCAACACCTACAATCATCGAAAAAGCGAGCAAGCTATATTGCAATAATGCAGTAGCAAATATTGCCGAAAAATCTTCAGACGAAGCTACATTTACAAATACTACGCTCAAAATATCAGAAATAATTGAACACACCCGTAACAACAAGGAAAAAGCTATATGTTTTGTTACTGGAGTACCTGGTGCTGGAAAAACACTTGTCGGACTGGAAATTGCAGCCAAACATCTTGATGCTGATCGAAGGGAGTCTAGCGTTTATTTAAGTGGAAATGGCCCTTTGGTGAAGGTATTGCAGGAAGCATTGGCCTTGGATCACATCGCAACATTAAAAAAGGAAAATCAGATTATTACAAAAACTGAAGCGCGCTCAAAGGTTAAACTATTTATACAGAATGTTCATCATTTCAGAGATGCTTGTCTATTGGATTTACGACCTCAACCAGAACATATTGCAATCTTTGATGAAGCTCAACGTGCATGGAATTTCAAGCAAACCGCAGATTTCATGAAAAGAAAGAAAAACAAAGATGATTTCAGCGTTTCAGAACCTGAATTTCTTATTTCGTGCATGGATCGGCATCCGGATTGGTCTGTTATCCTTTGTCTTGTTGGTGGCGGACAAGAAATTAATATAGGAGAAGCAGGTATCAGCGAGTGGATTGATGCAATAAACCGATCATTCGATAATTGGAGAGTATATATTTCGGAGCAGCTGAATGACAAAGAATATGCTGCAGGAGAAGCTCTTTCATTATTTAAAAACCAAAACAATATCACGAAACTTAAAGATTTACATTTAGCTGTTTCAATGCGATCCTTTAGAGCTGAAATGATTTCTGATTTTGTCAAACAACTGCTTGATTTAAGGCAACTTGAAGCAAGCTCCATGTATAAAAAATTTCAATCAAAATATCCCCTGGTTATTACAAGAAACTTAAGAAAAGCTAAAAGCTGGTTAAAACTAATGGCTAGGGGTAGCCAACGCTATGGCATAGTAACTTCTTCCAAAGCGCAAAGATTAAAGCCTTTAGCAATTGATGTACGATATGAAACAAACCCAGTACACTGGTTTTTACATGACCGTGATGACGTCCGCTCATCATTCTATTTGGAAGATGTCGCCACTGAATTTCAAGTACAAGGGCTTGAACTTGATTGGGTTTGCCATGTCTGGGACGCTGATTTCAGGTATTCGGAGAATGGTTGGATTCATAAGAATTTTAGAGGTAAGAAATGGGTCAATATTAGAAGCCTTGAAAATCAAGCATACCAAAAGAATGCCTATAGAGTATTACTCACCAGAGCAAGGCAAGGAATGATTATTTGCATTCCGGAAGGCGATATAAATGATTCAACCAGGAATCCAGAATATTATAATTGTACATATAAGTACCTAAAATCAATTGGAATTCAGGAAATTTAATCTATATATTTCGAAATGCCCCCAAATTAATCCAACCCTACTCCCTTACCTGCCAAATATCCATCGCCAAGCGGAAACCGATACGGGCGCTGCTTGCTTTTTGGCTTTTGATGGTTTTTGTTCCCGGATTGAGGTACACTAAAGGATCGGCCCAACTGCCTCCTTTCACCAGGCGGGGATCCGTCATTCTTTTATATACCTCCATGTCGTGCAAATAATTTGCTTTTAGTTTGGTGCAGATCTCTTTGAGTTTTTCTTCTTCATGATTGTGATAGATCCTGTGCACATGGTTTTCATACTTCTCCTTCACTTCAGCCAGTTTTCTTCTGACCGGAAAAAATGGCTCGTAAGTTTTCCCTTCGGGCTTCGAAAAACCGCTCTTTTTATCGAGGCTATCCATACGAACCGGACGTATTTTGCTTATATTATCTTTAGCATCAGGTATAGCAAAATAATTTCCCCGCACAGGATGAATCATTTCAACATCTCTTATTGTATTAAAAAACGCAATCTGATCTGCCTCAATGATACTTAAAAAGGATGTATCAAAAAGGGCACAAAGCTCCATAAGCTGATAATTGCCAATTCTGTAATTTCCTGCCGACGGTCTCCAGCAAATATCAAAAACCCATTCTGCCACATTTCCTGCCATATCATAAAGGCCGTAACGATTAGGCTGGTAGGATTTTACAGTAGCACAGGCAATTGCGCCATCATCACCATAGTCTTTAAGCTGCAGGCCGTGTTGATCCCAAACCGGGCCATAATTGGCATTATAGCCGCTCAAAACTATATTGCTTTTAAAATCCTGAATTTCGGTAAGAGGATGCACGGCTTCGAAACAGTATCCCTTCTGTTTGTTCTGCAGGTCTTGTTTTTGTGCTTTATCCAGCTGTTTTGCGTTTGCTTTGCTCTCTTCTATTTTTTGCTCTTTGGGCATGGCGGCATAGGTCCATTCGGCTTCCGTGGGCAGACGAAAACCGGGGAATAATTTATAGTCCTTCCCCTCTTCGCGCAATTGCTTTTCCAGGCTGTCCATTTCCAGAAAATATGAGGGCTTGTCCAGTAAATCCTGTGCATTAAGATACTGTTCGTTTAAGCGGTCGGAGCGCCAGCCGGCATAGAGTTTGGCCTGCTCCCAGCTCACGCCCACCACCGGATAATCATCATATTGGGGATGTCGGAAATAGCTTTGGCAATATGTGTCCATATCCCATAATTTCAGCTTATTCCAGGCGGCCGTATCCGGATATACTGCTATCCCTTTATAAATCAGCTTGCGTGTATCTATTTGCGGTTTATTGTTAAACATATTACGGTTCGGCAGGAAGAGTTGATTTATGATGGCCGTGTCTGTCCAGTTAATGGGAACGCTTTCATCAATACTGCCATCGGCACGGAGATAATTAGCGGGATAAGCTTCGGCCAGCACTTCATAAGCTGTGCGTAATTTTACCCAATCCACAAATGCGCGGTATTCGGCATTGGTCACTTCATGTTGGCACATAAAAAATGAAAAAACAGTCACCCTGCGCCATAAATCACTCATGGTCAAGAGCGTGCTATCAGCATCAGTAAAAGATCCAATTAAATTGCTACCCATTTTCGTTGGACCTCCTTCGATAAAAACGAAATCACTTGCATATTTTTTAAGCTCTTTCGCTTGTTCTTTAATGATATTGGCGTGCCCGGAAGATTTATTGTCTGGATTATCATACACAGCTTCTTTGGTATAATCCCAACGCACCGGCTCCTGTGCTGCCATATGGGATACCAAAAACAGCATGACTGTAAGGGAAAGGAAGTTGATTTTCTTCATTTTCAGTGCTTTACTTAATGTTTTGCTTTAGTTTACACTGGCTAAGATAGGTAAATTATGATTCTACGCGGGATTTCGTGGGAAGAAATTTGAATGGTATTTCAAACAGTTTCCTCCTTCCGATCTATCGGAATTCCACATGCCTGGTCTCATCTCCCTTTAACAAACGTCCATCAAGGTCTTCGAGCGAAGCCGGGGCTCTGGCTGTAAAGGTCTTCGAGCGTGTTCCCTGAGCGAAGCCGAGAAGCCGAACCATTTCATACATTATTATTACCTACGAAATTTCCGCTAGAACCTATTTATCTATTCTTATCGTAAAATTAATCTCTGCCCCACGTGCTTCGTATGTCAATAATTCGTATTATTGTAAGGCAGGAAAATATAAAATTGTTCTTAGCCTGTGCCTTGCCCATTGAAGATTTATAATTTGGCAGTAAAATCTATAATAACTAACGTACATTCATAAAACAAACACCAACCCAATGAAAGACAAAAAAAAGCTTGGCCTGATCGGAGCCATTTTTCTGATCGTTTCCAGTTTGGCCGGAAGTGGCGTAATTGCCCTGCCACAGCAATTGGCACAAACCGGATCTATTACCTTAATTTCTTTTATCCTGGTTACCTTCGGGGCTTTGTTCCTGACCTTGGTTTATGTCCGGGCGGGCAACCGTTTCGATGACCCCAGCCCCACAGCACTGGCCACTTATGTAAACCCCATTTTGGGAGCAAAAAGTGGCTTCTTTTATGTATATGGCAACCTGATTTCCAATGTTTCCATCCTGATTGCCGGTCTGGGATACCTGGAGATGTTTATGCCACAATTAAAACACCCGATTATTCTGGGCATTACCGTTATTGCCCTGATATGGGTTTTTATTGGAATGTCACTGCGTGGTGTAGGCATCATCACCAAAGTGGTTTCCATCACCGTAACGCTTTTGCTTATTTCGGTCATCACCACGGCTGTTGCCGGATGGCTCGATTTCGACCCAACGCAGTTTAATGAAAACTGGAACGTATCGGGCAAAAGCAGCGGCATGGCCATTATGTCGGGTTTTGCTATCCTGATTTTCTCCTTTGTGGGCGTGGAAAGTGTCGCCACCAACAGCGCCCTGATTTCCAATCCTAAAAAGAATGTGCCGATTGCTACAATTGTTGGTTTTGTGATCGTGGCCATTATTTATATTGCCTCCACAACCGTTGTGGAAGGTATGTTCACAGCTAAAGAACTGCAGGAAGCTCCGGCATCTTTTGCGCTTTCGATGCAAAAAATATTCGGTGATTCGGTAATTGTTGCCGATGTGGTTTCCCTGGTGATGTCCATTGCCTGTATTGCCAGCTTCCTGGTATGGAACCTTTCATCGGCCAGTGCCGCCAAAACCAGTGCCGACAACGGATTCCTGCCCAAAGCCTATTCCTATACCAATAAATACGGCATCAACAGCAAAGGCTTGGTTATCAATGGTATCATTATGACGATTCTGGAACTTGTGCTAATGAGCCTCGGCAGCAATGTGGCCGCAGCCTTTAATATTACCGTAACTTTATCCGTACTCCTGCTGCTCTTCCCATATTTCTGGTCGGGTATTGCATTGCTTAAAAAAGACCGCGACGACGGTATAAAAAGTTGGACAACACGCATTATCGTACTCATTTCCAGTATATTTATCGTTTCCGCTTTTGTTTCCGCCAACCTGGACGAGCTCTGGCTGGTAATTGTGCTGGTCATGGTGATTATGGCCGTTTACAGCATCACGCTGAGTCCGAAGAAAAATAATAATAACAATTAAAAACTTTATCAGATTATGAAATCGAGTAAACACGAATGGCCGGTACTGATTGTATCGGGTGAATTTAATGCAGAAACAGACGAAGGATACCGTCTGTCGGAATTGGTTGAGGAACTGGAAGAAGTGCAGGGATGCACGGTTGTTCCTTCATTTACTTACGAAGATGCGGCTGAGGCCATCCACTCGCGCTCCGATTTGGGCGCTGTTGTAGTGGACTGGGACCTGCCCGAAGAATACGAATGGGAAGAAACCACTGCCACCGAGCTGATTGAAAAAATCCGTTCCCGCAACAAAAAAATTCCGGTCTTGCTTCTGGCCGACCGCCTCGACACCGAAGACATACCCGTGAATGTATTGAAAAACATCAACGGATATCTCTGGAAAACAGCAGATACCATCGAATTTCTCGCCGGACGAATCACTATGCATTTAGAGAGCTATCTGGATTCCATCCTGCCCTCTTTCTTCAAGATGCTGATGAAATATTCCAATGAGTTCAAATATGCCTGGCACACGCCGGGTCATATGGGCGGCGAAGGCTTCCTGCGCAGTCCGGCAGGTGTGGCTTTCCATAAATTCTTTGGCGAAAACACACTGCGTTCCGACCTCTCTATTTCTGTTCCCGAGCTGGGAAGCCTGCTCGATCACGAAGGCGTAGTAGGTGATGCGGAGAAAAATTCAGCACGCGTTTTTGGTGCAGACCACACTTATTATGTACTCAACGGAACATCCAATGTAAACCAGATCATCTGGCGCAGCCAACTGGTAAACGATGATATTGCCTTTGTGGATCGCAACTGCCACAAATCGCTGAACTATGCCATGGTAATCACTTCCGCCATACCGATTTATATGGTGCCGCGCAGAAACAAAAGGGGCATTATCGGGCCGGTACGCCTCTCGGAATTCAGCCCGGAAACCATCCAGCAGAAAATCCGCGATTCCAAACTGGTTCCTGCTGAGCGCAAAGAAGAAAAAGCCAAAATGTCAGCACTCACCAATTCCACTTATGATGGCGTTTGTTATAGTGTGGTACAAATCAAAAAAGAACTGGAACGCACGGTAGAAAACCTGCATTTCGACGAAGCATGGTATGCTTATGCACGCTTCCACCCGGTTTATAACCACCACTTTGGCATGTCGAACGATGACCTCAACAAAGAACATCCACCGATTTTTGTATCGCATTCCACACACAAACTCCTTACAGCGCTTTCGCAGGCTTCCATGCTGCATGTCCGCAATGGCAGTAAAGTAAAAATCGAGCACGATCTTTTCAACGAATCATATATGATGCACGGCTCTACCAGCCCACAGTACAGTATGATTGCATCGCTGGATGTGGCCACAAAAATGATGGACGACAATGGCGAAACCATTATGAACGACACCATTGTAGAAGCCATTCATTTCCGCAAGAAAATGGCAAGCATCGCCAAAGAGCTGAAAGAAAATGATCCCAACGACTGGTTCTTCGGCATGTGGCAGCCCCAAACAGTGGAAATCGACGGAGACACTTACGATTTTGATGAAGTAGATGCACAAACCCTGGCCAATGAGCAAAATGTATGGGTAATGAGAAAAGGCAACCCCTGGCACGGTTTCCACGATATTGAGGACGATTACGCCATGCTCGATCCGATCAAACTTACCATAACCACACCCGGTTTGGATGATAATGGCGTGATGGCCGAAGAAGGCATCCCGGCATCACTGGTAACCAATTACCTCATCGACAAAGGCATCGTCTGCGAAAAAACAGACTACTATTCTTTCCTGATGCTCAATTCATTGGGAACAACACGTGGCAAACAGGGCACTTTGATGGCCGAGCTGTTCAAGTTTAAGGAACTTTACGACCGCAATGCTCCTATGGCCGAAGTTTTCCCGGAAATGGTAAAATCATATCCCGGACATTACGAAAACAAAGGTTTGAAAGACCATGCCAACGACATCCACAAATATTATAAGGAACACAAAATCCTCGACCGCATGCAGGAAGCCTTCCAGATTATCCCCGACCAGGCGATGAAACCTGCCGAAGCTTACCATGAAGTAGTGCGTAAAAATGTGGAATACGTAGAGCTCGACGATATGATGGGACGTATCCCTGCCGTGATGATCGTACCTTATCCTCCGGGCATCCCTGTGATGATGGGCGGCGAAGAACTCAACGACAAAGCGCATCCGATCTTCGATTACCTGAAAGCACGCCAGGATTTTGAAAACGAATATCCCGGCTATCAAAGCGACATCCACGGTGTGGAGCGCAACGAACGCGATGGCAAGAAGTATTTCAAAACACTCTGCATTAAAAAATAAGACTTCTGCTTTTCCGGTTTTAACTTTTCCAAAGTTTTAAAACTTTGGAAAAGTTAAAACCGGAAAAGTTTATTTCTCAGATATAGACTACAAAGAAGATTATGGCAAACGAACACACAAAAAAAGTCGGGCTGCTTGGTTTAACAGCCATTGTTTTGGGATCGATGATCGGAGGCGGAGTTTTCAACCTGCCATCGAATATGGCCGATGATGCCGCTCTGGGCGCAGTCATGATAGCATGGATTATTACAGGCTTTGGCATGTATTTCCTGGCGATGAATTTCAAGCGTTTAAGTGATCTGCGCCCCGATCTCAGTTCGGGCATTTATGCCTATGCTGCGGAAGGTTTCGGAAAATACACAGGATTTAATTCTGCCTGGGGCTATTGGCTCAGCGCAGCTATTGGCAATGTATCCTTCACCGTTTTGCTTTTGCAGGCTTTGGGATTTTTCTTCCCGTTTTTCCTCGATTCAGCCAGCTGGCAATCGCTTGTGGGCGGCTCGGTCTTTATTTGGGTGATGAATGTGCTGGTACGCCGAGGTGTAAAAGAAGCCACACTGCTCAATCTCATCTCCACCATTGCAAAACTGGCTCCACTGGCTCTTTTTGTGATAATCCTTTTGTTTTCCTTCCACTGGGACAAGCTCAGTTTCGACATCTGGGGCAAAGTAAACGGACTGGGCAGCATCAGCGGTCAGCTCAAAAGCACCATGCTGGTAACGCTCTGGGCTTTTATTGGCATTGAAGGCGCTGTGGTCATCTCCGGAAGGGCGAAAAAATCATCGGATGTAGGCAAGGCCACCATGATTGGTTTTGTGAGTGCCGTAGCCATTTATGCTGCCATCAGTATTTTCAGCTTTGGCGTAATGCACCAGGCCAAACTTGCCGGTCTGCCCGACCCTTCCATGGCATACGTGCTCAAAGCCATTGTTGGCGACTGGGGCGCTACGGTAATCAATCTCGGTGTCATCATTTCCGTGCTTGGCGCATGGATTGCCTGGACCATCCTCACTTCCGAAGTGCCATCATCGGCGGCGAGAGAAGGCGTTCTGCCCAAAGCATTTGCCCGTCACAACAAAAACGAAGCCCCCGTTTATGCACTGACGGTCACCAGTATCATCATGCAGTTTACACTGCTGTTCTCTGCATTTGCCAAAAATGCCTTTCTTGCCATTATCAGCATTTCCGGTTCCATGATCCTGATCCCTTATGCGCTCAGCGCGATGTTCCTGCTGAAAATGGCTTTGAGCAAATCAAAACCACTGCATGAAAATATCCGCAAAAAAGCCATGATGACGGCAGGTATTGCCACATTGTATTCATTCTGGCTGATTTATGCTGCCGGGCTGAAGTACATCCTGATGTCGAGCATCCTCTATGCTGTTGGTATTTTGGTATATCGAAAAGCCATCCGCCAGCGGCAAAAAGGCCGGAAGAAAAGGGTCTTTTCCAAAGCGGAACAAAAAATCGTTACCGTATTGTGCATACTCGCAGCCATTTCGGTAATTATGCTGTTGAGCGGTGTGCCCGTTGTAGAAGAAGCTGCGCATTGGTTTAAACTACACGTTTTGTAAGCCTTGGTAAATAATTTAGAAACACTAAAGAGGTGACGGAACAACAGGCATAAAAGCCTTCAAAATACCGCCACCTCTTTCTTTTTTAAAACATTACAAGCAAGCATTTCCATTACGCAATTTTGCGTTACGCAGATGTGCGTAATGATATTACAAACGCTTCAGCCAGATGCTGAAAAAAGGATCAACGAAATGAAATCCGGCTGCATCTTTCTCAATTATATCATCGCTTTGCAGTCGTTCCAACGCTCTTTGTGTTGAGGAAACCGACCGTAAACCAAAACTGCTTCCGAATTCCAGAGATAAAACTTTTTGCCCGTTTTCATTAACTGCCAGAAGAACTTTTTGCTGATAGGCAGTTAGGTTGTCATACATGGTGTAAAAATAATCCTGCTGATTAATCAAAATCCGGTCAACCGCCTTTTCAAGCAGTTCAGAGGAAATTATACTATTGGTTTCCTTTGCAAGCTCCCAAAGAACCGAGGCCATATACTGCACATAATGAGGAATATTTTGGGTTAAATCAATTATCTGATCCGGTACTTCTTCAGCAATCTGAATATCTGTTGTAGCAAAGCGGTCACTAATGTAATCTTTTATGATTTCCGGGTTTATTTTTCTCAATTCAAAAATGCCTGCAAACTGATAAAAAGCGCGCCGTTTTTGCTTAAACATATTCAGGAGCATATGCATTTGCGAGCCCATAAAAACGTAAGAGACTTTGTCGTGATGAATTAAGGATGCACGCATTTCTTTCTCGAAAGTTTCCCCATTCAGTTTATTAATATCCTGAAATTCATCAAAAACAACGATCCAGGGCTTATCACCGGCAAGCTTTTGCGGAATATCAAACACTTCGGTTATATCATACGTTTGTGCATTTGCCTGCTGCAATGTGAAGCTTGGGTTACCCATAGAATCGAGGCTCATGCCCGGCCTGAGTGATTTCAAAAAACCACTAACCTGTCGTAGTGCCTTTTCCCATGAAGGCAAGGCTGACATTATTCCGTTAAAATAAAGTTGGGTAAATTTACTTCTTGAATTTACTTTAAAAAAATCCAGATAAACCGTTTGGTAGCCTTCTTTGCGAAGCTCTTTTAAAAGGCGAAGCACCAGAGAAGTTTTTCCAAATCGCCGCGGTGAATACATAACCAGACTCTGGCCTCCTGTAAGAACAGCTTTGATGTCATTCGTTTCCTGTTCCCGACCCACAAAATATGGATCATCAACAGCTATTCCGTATCTGAATGGATTTTTCATTTTAATCACTTTAAAAACAGTCCTTAACAAAATTACGCAATTTTGCGTTACGCAGATGTGCGTAATGGGAAAAACTCTTCATTTTAAGGCAGATTCTGCTAGTTTTCACTACATTTGGACAACAATTAAAACCCATGCCCTATGACGTACACCATCAGTCTGGCCATTTGTGCAGCCTTAGCCCTGTTTTTGTCATTCAAATTCGGCAATACCAAAAGCCTGATCCTCACCATTGCAATGGTTATTGGATTAATCCTTGTTTTTATCCCGGCTGAAGGAATGGCAACAGCCGGTCTGAGCATTTATACTATTAGCTGTGCCTTTGCCCTGCTGTATGTTTTGACAAAAAAAGTTTATAAAACGATGGAAAAAACGACAAGCCTGGCCATTATTGTCCCGGTTTTGCTCTTTTGGAGTTTCAGCCTTTTACACCTTCAGGGCGCAAGGATGATCGCCTTTAGCACAATCCTGTCGCTGATCGGGGCTATTGTTATGATCGCTAAAATATCGCGTTTCCGGGCTGAATCCGGTTTTCTTCTACTGATTATCGCAGATGCGCTCACGATTCTTTTAAGGATTGTAAAAGCCCTGACGGCCTAACGGTACAATACAAAACCCGTATCCACAATCAATTCCGGCTGAACGAGTTTCGCAATTTTCTCCCATCCCACCATTTTAAAATTCTGTGGTACTGCCGTCCCATTTTCGTCTTTGTTAAAACCATCCTGCACGACAAAAAGGCCATATGGATAATCCTTTCCAAGCGGACGATTGCTTACATCCAGTCCATCCGTTTCTTCTGCTCCATCGAGGGCACCATCAGAAATTTTAAAACTAAAAAGGTATTTGTTATTGCCTTCGCGTTCAAAAACAGCATAGCTGTAGTTTCCCTGGCTCGAAGCAATCAGGTAGCCTTTGCCATTGGCTGCATAGTAAATACTAAGCCCTTCCACATCAAATTTTATAGCCGGGTTGTTTTCGTCCGACATCAGCAGCTTACGCCGTTTTTCGCCATCTTCCGGTTCGGCGCCGTATTTCCAAATCCCGCCACCTTCTTCACCAACATAAAGCTGTGCTGTTTCCGCATCGGCAACCATACCTTCTACCTGGCCGCCCACATCGAAAGAACGCAGCATTTGTGCATCAATTGCACCTTCTTTTGCAATCAGTTCCCATTGTTCCACCTGTCCGTCTTTGCTGTTGATAAACGCATAGGCTGTACCGGTTTTGGGGCTGCGGTACATGCAAAAACCATAAACCGCTTTTACAGCAGAAACAATATCCCTGGCCTGAACATCTTCAAGGCTTCGGTTTGCTTTGTTTACTTTCTTCAAGCCAACTGAATTGATTTTCCGATTGGAAAAACCAACAAGGTCAATGGTATCATTGCCCAGAACGTAATCGTAGAGCACATCCACATTATTGATGTTGCCCATTTCATAGTAAAAAAGTTCTTTACCGCTGAGATCGTAAACGGCCAGTCCGCCTTTTTTATTCGTACCGATGATGGTACTCAGGGCACTGTTCCCGGGATGGATCCAAATAGCCGGATCATCAGCGGCATCTTCTCCCTGCGCTGCTTTGATCAAATCGGTTTCGCCATTGGCTGTTACACTTAGTTTGATGTTTTCATTATCTACTTTCTGCCGGTTATTGCAGGCTACAAACGCCAGTGCCAGCATGATGCCAAGGATTTTGATACTGTTTTTCATGATGTCTGTTTTAGCTTCGCAAATTTAAAATTTGTTTATATAAAAAACCAAACCAACTTAAAAATATTAATAGCCAGGTAAAAACAGCATCAAATTATTATATTTGCCGTCAAACCCAGAACAAAACTTTTTTATAATTAAAAATAACTCATCACATGAACACAGCAGAAGTACTGCAAAAACTTGGAATAGAAGCTGTTAATTACGGTGCAACAACCGGGACAAACTGGCTGCAAACCAATGGGAAAGAAAACATTTCCGTATCACCTATCGACGGAAAAGAAATTGCACGCGTAAAAACTGCGAGCATTGAAGATTACGAACACATTATGACCAAAGCTCAGGAAGCTTTTAAGGTATGGCGCAATATGCCTGCTCCTTTGCGCGGTGAAATCGTTCGTCAGATCGGCAACAAACTCCGCGAATACAAAGAAGAACTCGGATACCTGGTTTCCCTCGAAATGGGAAAAATCTATCAGGAAGGCTTAGGTGAAGTGCAGGAAATGATCGACATCTGCGACTTTGCAGTGGGCCAGGCACGCCTGCTCAACGGTTTTACGATGCACTCTGAGCGTCAGGACCACCGAATGTACGACCAATATCACCCCATCGGAATCGTTGGCCTGATTACAGCTTTCAATTTCCCCGTGGCTGTTTGGGCATGGAACAGTATGCTGGCAGCAGCCTGTGGCGACGTTGTTGTTTGGAAACCAAGCTCTAAAGTTCCATTAACAGCTATTGCAACACAAAAAATCATCGAAAGTGTACTGAAAGAAAACAATGTACCTGAAGGCGTATTCAGTCTGATTATTGCAAAATCGAGCGTAGTTGGCGACAATTTCGCAGCCGACAAGCGCATCCCATTATTCTCTGTTACCGGATCAACAGCTGTTGGTAAACGTGTTGGCGGAATCGTTGGTGAACGCCTCGGACGTTCTATCCTCGAGCTGGGCGGAAACAATGCCGTAATCATTTCCAATAACTCCAACCTGGAAATGGCCATTAAATCCGTAGTTTTTGGTGCAGTTGGTACTTGCGGACAACGCTGTACTTCCACACGCCGCATCATTGTGCATGAAGATGTATATGATACAGTAAAAGACAAACTGCTCACAGCATACAAAAGCGTAAAAGACGTGATTGGAAATCCTTTGGATGAGAAATATCTTGTTGGCCCGATGATCGACAATGGCGCGGTAAGCATGTACACCGACGCAATTGAACGCGCACAAAAAGAAGGCGGCAAACTGCTCTTTGGCGGCGAAGTAATGAAAGGCGAAGGATTTGAATCAGGAAATTACGTTGTTCCTACCATCATCGAAGCCGAAAACCATTTCGAAGTGGTTCAGGAAGAAACATTTGCCCCAATTCTTTATATGATCAAATACAGTGGCAATATTGATAATGCCATTGATATCCAGAACGATGTACCTCAGGGACTTTCTTCAGCTATATTTACCGAAAGCCTGCGCGAAGCAGAGAAATTCCTTTCTGAATGTGGTTCGGATTGTGGTATTGCCAACGTAAATATCGGTACATCAGGCGCTGAAATCGGTGGCGCATTTGGCGGTGAAAAAGATACCGGCGGTGGACGCGAATCAGGTTCTGATGCATGGAAAGCCTATATGAGAAGGCAGACCAATACGATTAACTATAGTGAAGATTTGCCATTGGCACAGGGAATCAAGTTTGATTTCTAAATCCATTAGCAAATAGCATAATTCAACTCCTGCCTTTTTTGGGTGGGTGTCCAGCTCCACTCTTAACTGCAGTTTATTAGTAGTTTGAGTGGAGTTGTTTTTTTATCAATTTTTGTATATTGCAGAAAATCATTTAATCATGAGGACAATCGACATTATAAAAGAAATCAACAAATTACCCCTCTCTGAGCGACTTTATATTTTGGAAAAAACCATACAATCATTAAAAGGTAATGAAGAACAAAATCAGATGATGATTGCTTCTGAAGCATTGGCTGAGGAGTATAAAACCAACAAAGAACTCACTGCATTTACAAATTTGGATATAGAGGATTTTTATGAAACAAAATGAAATCTGGCTCATAAACCTTGACCCAACTATAGGAGCTGAAATTAAATAATCAAGACCTGCAATCATTATAAATGATGACGCATTAGAGAAGTTACCTCTTAAGGTAATTGTACCGATAACAAATTGGAAAGACAAATATTCTGTAGCTCCATGGATGGTTCGAATTACACCAAATTTAAAAAATGGTCTATATAAAGAGTCCTCTGTAGATTGCTTTCAAATCAGATCTGTTTCAAATGAAAGGCTTTTAAAAAAGATTGGAGTGCTCCATAAGAACCAAATGGAAGAAATCCGTATTGCTATCTCAAAAGTCTTATCAATACAGTAAAACAAAATAAATACAATAAAACTTTAAATTTCTTTAAAAAACCGAAATATAGCTGGATCTGCCATTCGCATACTCATCCAATAAACTTTCAGTTCCAAAAAAGCAGTGTCCGCTTTCTGAAAAAAATTATCCGTGCCATGTTTTCAAATAATTGATTATTTTTGGGCAAAACCAAAGACAATGCTGAAAGAAAATCTAATTCGGATGTATCATCAGGCATTCCTTGAAAACTGGGAACGCCCCTGCCTCATCAATTACCGCTCCAATTCCAAAAGCTTTGCAGAAACAGCGGCTGACATACACTATATCCATGAGCTTTATCGCAAAAACAACATTAAAAAAGGCGATAAAATTGCATTAAGCGGAAAAAGCAATATCAACTGGGGAACGGTTTATCTCGCCACATTGACCTATGGCGCGGTAATCGTACCGATTTTATCCGATTTTATTGCCGATGATATCCACCATGTGATCCAGCATTCCGAATCCAAACTCTTCTTTTGCTCCAAAGCAATCCTCAAGAATCTGAACACAAAAGAAATGCCTGATTTAGAAGCTATTATCCAGCTGGATGATATGAAGCTCCTTGAGAAGGATAAAATTGACTGGCCGGAAGAATTCAAATCCAAAGCCATCACGAAAGAGCAAGTAAAATTTGCTGAGATTGACAATTCAGAACTGGCCACTATTCAGTACACTTCGGGAACATCCGGTTTTAGCAAAGGCGTGATGCTGAGTTTCAACAACCTGATGGCCAATGTAAAATTTGCCCGCGAAAACATGCCCCTGGTAGCCGGTGACGCTATTGTTTCTTTCCTGCCCCTGGCCCATGCCTATGGCTGTGCATTTGAATTTCTGTATCCACTGACCCTGGGCTGCAATATTACATTCTTTGGTAAAGCCCCCACCCCACAGCTGATTATTCAGGCATTCAAAGAAGTAAAACCCCGCCTGATACTTTCCGTCCCGCTCATTATCGAGAAAATATTCAAAAAGCAAATTGCTCCGGCCATTCAGAAACCAGCAATGAAAATAATGCTGGCAATTCCCGGTCTGAACAAAATCATCCATAAAAAAATCCGCGAAAAACTAATCACTTCATTTGGTGGCAGGATGCACGAATTTGTTATTGGTGGCGCACCACTCAACCATGATGTGGAGATTTTCCTCAACAAAATCAAATTCCCTTATGCTGTGGGCTATGGCATGACCGAATGCGCGCCACTGATCAGTTATGACGGCTGGAAAACCAGCGCACGCTTTTCTGCCGGCAAACTGGTGGACACTTTGGAAATCAAAGTAGTAAATAAAAACCAGGAAGGTTATGGCGAATTTTGCGTTAAAGGCCACAATGTGATGATGGGTTATTACAAAAACGAAACCGCCACCAAACAAGCTATTGATGAAGATGGCTGGCTGCATACGGGCGACCTGGGCTATCTTGATGAAAACGGCTATGTTTTTATAAAAGGACGTTCAAAGAGCATGATCCTGGGTCCCAACGGGCAGAATATTTTCCCCGAAGAAATCGAAGCACGAATCGCCAATATCCCCTGCGTTGCCGAGTGTTTGGTAGTGGAGCGCGATGGCAAAATCCACGCCATGATCTATCCCGATGCCGAATGCATCAATCCGGACGAACCCATGGAAAAACTGGTAGAACATCATAAAAAGGAGCTCAACAGCCAGCTTCCAAAATACATGCAAATAGCAAAGCTGGAGATACGGCAAGAAGAATTTGAAAAAACACCCAAAAAATCCATTAAGCGGTATAAATATCAGTAGCCTAAAACAATATCGCTTCTAAATTCCCCTTCCATTTCACAAAACCATTGATCAGGTCGGAATAATCGTGGATGATGCGTTTGTACTGGTCTTCAGTGGATGTGATATAAGCTGTTTTTCCCTGCACACGGATGGTATTGATGATATCTCCTACCCTTTGCAGTTTGCTGTTCAGCTGTTTTTTGTTTTTCTCGCATGGCCAGATGTAGGTTGCTTCCCGTGTATTCAGTGTTTCCCAAACAATATGCCAATGGGTGTCTCCTTCAAGCAAAAACAAAAACGAAAAAGGCTTTAGTATAAAACGGATTTTCATGCGCATATAATCATGGTTTTCGGCCAGGAACATCAAATTCTGATAATGTTTCGTATTTTTCATTTTGAGCATATCCTGAAAGAAATCCTGTTCATCGCTGTAAAAGGCATTGGCATTCATTTTATGCTGGCCGGGCTCTTCAAAAAAATCATCCATGGTAAACAGGCTTTTGTCCACATAATTTTTAGCCTGTTTCCTGATTTCGTCCTGCAGGTAATTAAAGCGCATGGTTTCGATATGCTCACGGCTGATTTGCGAAATTTGCTTACTGTTGGCCGAAATAGAAATGGGTTCAGAATTTTGCCAGGAGATGTTCAGGTCAACATCAATGCTGCGCCGCAGAAGGATCCTTGCAAAATAATTTTTCACTACTTCAAATTCGGGGCGCAATAGCTCATTGGCCACAAAAATGCGCATGGGTTCCGGAAGACGCTTGTGTTGGTATTCAAATTCCACACCACCGAACACAAAACACAGCTTTTGAAAGCCCACTTTAAAATGATCTACCGTGCTATCTTTCTTTAATTCAGCCTGTTTCGGCTGAACTGCTTCCATTTCCGGTGTTTCCTCTTCGGCGACTTTAAAGGCTTGCACTTTGCTTTCGACCGGAAGGCTCCATAAAAGTTTTGCCGTATCCAGGCTGCGGAAACGTATTTTCCTGATATTTTCAAGATCAGTGCGCAGTGCACATTGCTCACTGTCAAAATTTTTATTGCCTTGGTTATAGCGGAACACATCCACAAAAAGACTCTGTTTATCAGGATTATAGCTTATAACCTTTAAAAGCCAGCATGCCTGGCCTTCAAATTCGAAAGCCCATTCGGGCAGATCAATATCCGTAAGGGGAATCGCCTTGCTGCGGCACAAATATGCCTTATTTTTATAGAAATTGAGCAGTAATTCTAAACCCTTCATGGCAAAATTGCTATAAGACAGACAAATATAGCAAAATCGAAGGATTTAAAAGCACATAATCAATTTTCCATTTCTTCAAGGTTCAATCCACGGGTTTCTTTTCGTGCCACATAGGTAACCAAAGCACCGAGGATGGAAGTACCAATTAAAATCAGCAGCAAAATAAAAATCCCGATTTTATGCAGCAATAGTGGAAAAAGAAATGCTGTTGCTACTGCTCCTATTTTGGCAAAGCCTGCGGCAAAACCCGATCCTTTTGCTCTCATCTTCATGGAGAACACCTCTCCGGCGAGCAAATATGTCTGTGCATTTGTCCCCATATTGGTCATAAAATTAAATAAGATAAAACCAAAAAACAGCAGTCCCAAATGATATCCTCCATGGCCATCCATCGACAGGGCAGCCAGTAACAAACCGATTGCACATCCAGTAAAACCAATAATCTGCAGTTTAATCCGACCGAGCTTGTCTGCCAGCAATACTGCCGCCCCCATACCCACGAGCAAAAACACATCTACAAAAGCAGCACCTTTAGCGGCAAAAATATCGGCATGGATCAATGCGCTCAGGTTATGATCCTGAGAAACACCGGCTCCCAATGCAACAGCAAGAATAGTTGGCGTAAAAATCCCAATGCCATAGGTTCCCAGATCCTGCAAAAACCAGGGGACACTGGCCAAAACAGTAGATCGGATATTTTCCTTTTTAAAAAGATCGGCATAAGTCCCATGCTTTCTCTTTTTGTTTTTATGAACCTTTGGCGGCTTAATTTCACACTTTTTAGGATATTGGGGCTCCCGTTTCAACAAGCGCAGCAATTCGGTTTCTGCCTGCTCTTTTTTCCCATGAAAATTGAGCCAATGCGGACTTTCAATAATACTAAAGCGTCCGATCAAAACTAAAATAGCCGGCACAATAGCAACAGCATACATCCAGCGCCATGCCTCAAGTTGGGGATCATTACTGAGAATCAAATAACTAACAAGAGTTCCGGTTAAAGCGCCCACAGCCTGAAAGGAAAAAGCACCGAGTACAAGCCTGCCCCTTGCTTCACTGGGAATTGTTTCAGAAATAACCATATGAGCCGCCGGATAATCACATCCCAATGCCAGCCCCAAACCAAAAAGGCCAATCAGCAAAACAGTATAATTGAGGCTCAGTGACACCAAAATCAGAAATAAAATAAACAATGCCATCTCACCGACAAAAACCTTTTTTCGGCCAAAAATATCTGCCAGGTTTCCCAAAGCAGTTGCACCGATTAAAATTCCTGCAAGAATTGCGGCACTGATCATCCCTTTCTCTATGGACGTCAGTTGATATTCCATAACCAGCAAAGTAAGCGCTACACCGGTCATAAACACAACCATGCCCTCAAAAAATTTCCCCACACTTGCCAGCCACCAAATACGCCATTGCATTGCTGTTAAAGGGGTCTTTGAAACTTTTGTGCGATCATCCCAAAGGGGTGTTTCGTCTATGTACGATTGTACGCTTCTGGAATCTTTAGACATAACACATTTTTTAATTAATACCTTGCTCGATCTCAAAGTTTACAGAGCATTATGAACAATACAAATCCATCAACTTTGTTTTTTGCACAATAGTAAAAATATTAGCAAGAAACAGCATTAACTAAGAATTAAATTATAGTTATAGGAAACTACAATTGGCAGCATACGCCTTCTTCTTCAACAGCTATTCCTGTTCTCCCGCCAAAATCCAATCCACCCGGCAATCCATATGACCGGAGGAAACCCTGCGCAAAATGATTTCATTCTTTCTATCGAGCGGGCAGATAGTTGGTGTGGCAAATATAGGATAGGATTGGCCTGTGTGCTATCAATACAGTAATCTTCAAAAGCCTGATAAGCATACAGCTTTACCTGCTGATGAGCCGGCCCGGCAAAATGACCGTTTATTTTTGGGCAAACATTAATAAAGGAAGACCAAACAAAGCGACAAACAAAAGGCCCTAGCATATATGCATAAAAATGAAATTTAAAAATGCCCGATATAATCAGTCATCCTTGATGCAGCGTACGGAAGCCCCGGTAGCTCTTCTTTCACTAGCAGAATTAGCTGGAGAAGACCCATTTTCCAAAAAAATAAGGAGATATGCTCTATATTGGCTTAGTTCTGCTGTGCTTGACCAATAATTCCCAATATCTTCAGCTGTGTAAATCACACCATTAGAAGATTGCCGAAAACGAGCCATAGGCAATTTAAGCGGTGATGCAAAGGCTCCTGCAGCATTCTGGCTACTCCATGCATTACGTTCGGCTTCCCATTCAGTGCTTGTAGGCAACCTGTATCCTTCCGGGCAGGGATTATTGATACCATCTGCACCCTGCCACAGATTATTATTATGACCCGAACGCCAATCATAAAAATTACCCTCGGGAACTACTATAAAATCACCATTACCCGGGGAATCGGTGGTGCTTAAAGTAGTAGTTGTGGGTGAGGTGCGGATCTGATGCCCGTCGTTTCCGCGCCCCCACTGATAGAGATATCCGTAGGCCATTGCGTCCGTACTGCTTTGAGCTACACGCGAAGCCCCCAGGTTGCGGTCCATCCAGGTTTTACCGGTAAGAGAAGTTACATCCGAGAAACTCATCAGGTTTGTGGCATAGCCAACCCAGGCAGTCCCGTCATAGTAATAAGGACCTGGAGGCAAGCAATCGGTACACATAACGGTAAGCCCAAATACAGGGGAAGGAATGGCAATCATTTCATCTTCGGTCATACGCGGGGGCAAGAAGCCTTTTTCGGTGCTCTTAAGATCAAGGATTGCGGAATTATCCGGCGTACTGCCATCATCATTTATGCCCACACTTTGGGCGAAAGAACCGGTAGCTTGCACGAAAAGCAAAAGCAGGCTTATGAGCGTTGCGCTTGTGTTTATTTTCACGATTTGATGTATTTTAATAGTACTTTTTGGGTCATTATGCTATTTTTCTAAACCATTAGCTGCATCGGGCAGCATAAGCCAAAAATGAAGGCTTACTTCAGGCTTTGGAATAAATACAAATCGTAAATTTAAGAAAAATAATAAAAGGTTCTACTCGGTTTTTTGTGGGTAATAAAAATTGAAGTAGATTGGAGGTTAAACTTTCCAATGTTGCAAACTTTGGAAAGTTTGTCCCGAATTAGTTCTCTAAATTTTGAAAGGCATTTAAAACTTTATTCCAACCTTTATATACTTTAAAGGTTTCCACGGAATTCCGAGTAGAACCTAATAAAACAACTCAATGCCCATCCATTTTTTGCTGCTCCATTTCATTAGTCTTTGTTCTGTGGCCGGGGCATAAAAAAAGCCCCCGAAAAGCGGGAGCTGTTTTTTTATTGTGAGCGAAAACCTTATGCGTTTTTCACTTCGTATTCTTTCATTGCAGCGATGAGCGCATCAACGTCTTCCATATCGCAGGCATTGTAAGTAGAAGCACGGAAACCACCAACAGAGCGGTGACCTTTAATGCCCATAATGTTGCGTTCTGCAGCAAATTTGATGAAATCAGCTTCTTTTTCTTTGTACGCTTCTTCCATAACGAAGCAGATATTCATAATGGAGCGATCTTCTTTGGCAACCGTACCTACAAACATTTTGCTTTCGTCGATGGCATTGTAAAGTTTACCGGCTTTTTCGAGATTGAATTTCTCCATTTCGACCAGTCCGCCAAAGTCTTTGATCCACTTAAGTGTCTCGTTTACAACGAAGATAGGAGTTACAGGAGGTGTATTATACATGCTGCCTTTATCAATATGTGTAGCATATTTCAGCATTGTTGGAATGGGACGTTCGGCCACTTTTTCGATCATATCGTTGCGGATAATAACAAAAGTAACACCGGCAGGGCCCAGGTTTTTCTGCGCACCACCATAAATCATGGCATATTTTGCCACATCTACCGGACGGCTCATAATATCCGATGACATATCGGCGATCAGAGGCACATTGCAATCAAAATCGGTACGGATTTCGCTACCGGCAATAGTGTTGTTGGTTGTAATGTGGAAATAATCAACATCAGCAGGGACTTCGTATCCTTTCGGGATATAGCTGAAGTTTTTATCTTCTGAAGAAGCAACAACATCTACCTTTTCCTTACCCCAAAGCTGTGCTTCCTGGATTGCTTTTTTCGACCATGTACCTGTGTTCAGGTAAGCAGCTTTTGTTCTGAGGAAATTATAGGGAATCATGGCAAACTGTGTACTTGCACCGCCACCGAGGAACAAAACAGAATATCCTTCGGGAATACCGAGCAGTTCTTTCATCAAAGAATCTGCCTGATCGATCACCGCCTGAAAATCCTTGCTGCGGTGCGATACTTCCATAATGGAAACACCCAGTCCATTCAGATCGAGTACTGCTTTTGCAGTGTTTTCGAGTGCGGGCATAGCGAGTTTACAAGGGCCGGCATTGAAGATATGCTTTCTCATAATTATTTGTATTTAAACTGTTTAAAAATAAGTTATTAGCTTTATAAATTTGCCAACAAAGTTATAACAATTTGGTATAAAGCAGGGCTTTTTCTAAAAAGAATAAATTGGCTTAACAAAAGCGGCCAAAAGAAAGATTGCAAATGAATTTGTAGCTCCAAACAAATAGTTATAAGTTTGTACTGACAAAATTTGCATATGAAATACATCAACACAACCTTAATGGAATGGCTTCAATCGATCGGATTAAGCGCAGAAACCAGCAAAACCACACTCGATTTTATGTGGTTTACCATACTGATTGTCCTTGCTTTAGTAAGTTTTTACATCACAAGGCGCGTATTGCTTGAAGCGGCGAAGCAATGGGTCAAAAACAGCAAAACACATTGGGACGATGTGCTGGTAAAGCACCGTTTTTTCCGCAAACTTTCACTTGCCGTACCGGTCATCATCATCAATTATATCACACCTTATGTGCTGGAGGATTATCCGCTGTTCACGAAATTCATCCAGACGGCATGTAATATCTACATCATTTTTGTGATGATTTTTGTGCTCAACAGTTTTTTCAGGGCGGTTGAAGAGATATACAACAGCACAAAAATGGCGCGGCGCCGACCGATTAAAAGCTATTTGCAGGTTGTACAAATTGTCATTTATATTATAGCGGGAATTATCATCATCAGCTCGCTGCTCGACAAATCGCCAACGGTATTGCTTGGAGGTTTGGGTGCTATGTCGGCTGTGTTGATGTTGGTGTTCAAAGACAGCATCCTGGGCTTTGTTGGCGGGCTGCAACTTTCGGCCAATAAAATGGTTTTGCCCGGCGATTGGATCAGTATGCCGAAATTTGGCGCCGATGGTGTGGTACAGGAAATCACCCTGGTAACCGTGAAAGTACAAAACTGGGACAAAACCATTACCACCATCCCGACTTATAACCTCATCACCGATCCGGTGACCAATTGGCGCGGTATGGAGGAATCCGGTGGCCGCCGCATCAAACGATCTTTGATGATTGATATGCAAAGCATTAAATTTTGCACTCCTGAAATGTTGCAAAAATTTAGATCATTTCATCTGCTCAAATCCTATATCACTCATAAAGAGGAAGAAATCAAAAAATTCAACGAAACGCACAAGCTTGACGACAATACTGTTTATAATGGCCGCAGGCAAACAAACATTGGCGTGTTTCGGGCATATCTGGAAAAATACCTGCGCAACCGCCAGGACATCCATCAGGATATGACATTTTTGGTGCGCCAGCTGCAACCTACTGAAAAAGGACTTCCCATGGAAATTTATGTGTTTAGCAAAATACAGGCATGGGCAGAGTATGAAGCCATTCAGGCAGATATTTTCGATCATATTCTGGCCATTTTACCCGAATTTGAGCTCTCAGTTTATCAATATCCTACGGGAAAAGACCTGGCAAGAGTAGGGAAAATTTTGGGAGTTGAATAATGAATAATTGTTAATGGTTAATGATTAATGGTTAATGATTAATGGTTAATGATTAATGGTTAATGATTAATGGTTAATGATTAATGGTTAATGATTAATGGTTAATGATTAATGGTTAATGATTAATGGTTAATGATTAATGGTTAATGATTAATGGTTAATGATTAATGGTTAATGATTAATGGTTAATGATTAATGGTTAATGATTAATGGTTAATGATTAATGGTTAATGATTAATGGTTAATGATTAATGGTTAATGATTAATGGTTAATGATTAATGGTTAATGATTAATGGTTAATGATTAATGGTTAATGATTAATGGTTAATGATTAATGGTTAATGATTAATGGTTAATGATTAATGGTTAATGATTAATGGTTAATGATTAATGGTTAATGATTAATGGTTAATGATTAATGGTTAATGATTAATGGTTAATGATTAATGGTTAATGATTAATGGTTAATGATTAATGGTTAATGATTAATGGTTAATGATTAATGGTTTGTCCGATCCTAAAATAGGTTGACCGTTAGTTGATTTTGGTGGTTTTTGGATGGTTTACGTTGCACCCGTGTTGCAATGGTGTTGCATCATTGTTGCAACAGAAATGCTGCCCCTGCTTTGGTGTATATCATCAATAGCGGTAAAATCCTACAAAAAAACAACAAAATATCCAAATATTTACGATAAACCGAACATCGATGGCCAAAAGCAGGCTTTTCCCCTGAAGGGGTTTTCGCGCTACCAAGTCCGTACCATCGCTATACCAAGTCTATGCAAAAAATATCGGGCAAATGGATTGCTTTAGGAAAAATACAGCTCACATAAGAGCAACATTTAGTAATGGAACGAAAACACAGCCGAAATAGATAAGGGTTATACACTGAATTTCGTGAGTAAAAGTTAGATTGGCATTTCAAAATTCAAGCAACCATTATTGCATTTATAATTTAAGTTTCTATCTTTGAAGGGCAAAACAGCTACAACTGGATATTCCGGACTAAGCTGACCCACCCGACCGGCTGAAATAAACAGCAATAAAAAGCCATCAAAGACTGCCAATCCGGCGGATACTGACCCCCCTAAAACGGGAGAAGGCACTTCAAGCAACCAAATCCGGAGCATGTTGACCCTTTTTCATGAGACAAGGATGGAGAAAACCGGAGCATGTTGACCCACTTTCAGTGGAGCGCTGGCTGAATTCCGGAGCATGTTGACCCACTTTAGAGAGGGGCACAATATAATTCCGGAGTATATTGACCTTTTTTTGTCACTTTTTCGTGAAGTTTCGGTATTAGCCAGCTATAACCAACACAAAGAATGCGATGGCCGGTAAACCCAAACCCATGAGTCAGATAAAACAATTATTGAGGATGCACAAGCAGGGTAATAAACACAGGACTATTGCCCGTAACCTTGGCATAAGCAAAAACACAGTAAAGAGCTATTTAAAGAAAGCAGGTGCGCTTAGCCAGAGCACCGCTCAGCTGCTAAAGCTCGAAGACCCTGAACTGGAAGCGCTCTTCCATGCAGGCAGCCCTGCTTATAAGGATGAACGTTACCAGTACCTTAAAGACAGGCTTGGTCACTATGCCCGGGAATTGCAAAAAACAGGCGTAACGCGCCTTTTGCTATGGGAGGAATACAAAGAAACCACAGCTAAGCCATATGGCAAGACCCAGTTCTGCTACCATCTCTCCCAGTACCTGTCGGCTAAAAAGCCATCCATGGTTTTGCACCACAAACCCGCTGAGAAGCTTTTTGTGGACTTTACAGGCAAGACCATTTGCTATACCGACCCAAAGACAGGCGAGCTGATCAGCTGTCAGGTTTTTGTAGCCTGCCTGCCCTATTCCGATTATGGCTTTGCCATTGCAGTGCCCAGCCAAAGCAGCCAGGACTTCCTTTATGCCCTAAGGCGCTGTTTGGAACATCTGGGCGGAGCACCACAGGCACTGGTAAGCGACAACCTCAAAGCATCTGTTGACCAGGCAGACCGCTATGAGCCCGATATCAACCGCAGTATGGAAGATTTTGCCAACCACTATGGCTGTACCGTAGTTCCTGCCAGGGCATATAAGCCCAAAGACAAAGCCCTTGTGGAGAACCAGGTAAAACTGGTCTACCAGCGCGTTTTTGCAAAACTCAGAAACCAGGTGTTTTTTAGCCTTGATGAGCTAAACGGCGCAATAGCAACTAAGGTAGAACAGCACAACCAGACCCGTATGCAGCAAAAGCCATGGTGCCGCCAGGAGCGTTTCCTTGCAGATGAAAAGAACAAACTGGCGCCCCTTCCACGGCAGCCCTATGAGCAAAAATATTACTGCTCGCTCAAAGTGGCACAAAACAACCACATTTACCTTGGCCGTGACAAGCATTACTACAGTGTGCCTTATCAACATATCGGCCAACAGGCCAAGGTTATCTATACCCGCAATACCGTGGATATATATTTGGGGCAAAAGCTTATAGCGGCGCACCTGCGCAATTACAAACAGGGCGGATACTCTACCTGTAAGGAACATTTATGCCCCGCCCACAAACACCACCTTGCGCGCAGCCCACAGTACTATCTTGATAGAGCCATGGAACTCAGCCAGGATCTGCACAGGCTCTTTATATTGATGTTCGGCCGCACTGACCGCTATGCAGAACAGCTCTACAAAAGCTGCGACGGGCTGCTGAGGCTTTGCCGTACAAGCGATAAGGCTGCTTTTGAATCTGCCTGCCGCATGGCAATTGACAATGAAGTGTTTACTTACCGCTTTATATCCAACATACTCACAAACAAAACTGCTGGCCAACAAAACAATGCGCCACAAAAAGCCCTTCCCAGGCACGGCAATATACGGGGCAAAGATTATTATACACAACAACAGTTAACCCTTAATATCTGATATTATGATGCAAATAGAACCACAACTTAAAAGCTTGCGCTTAAACGGGATGTCCTCCGCATGGCAGGCATTGATGGAATCAGGCAGGCTAAACGAGCTGAGCTTTGGGGAGGGCATGAAAATACTCCTTGAAGCAGAAAAGCAACAACGCGAACAGAACCGTTTTGAACGGCTGCAGAGAAACGCACGCTTCCGATACCAGGCGGCATTGCAGGAAGTCAGCACAGACCAGGCCCGGGGGCTTGGCAAAGACCTGCTGGCAAGTCTGGCCACGGGCAATTACCTGCAAAAAGGCCAGTCCATATTGGTCACCGGCCCAACCGGATGCGGGAAAAGCTTCCTGGCCTCGGCTTTGGGGCACCAGGCATGCCTGCAGGGATATAAAGTAGCCTACTATAACATGCAAAAGCTGCTGAAAAAAATTAAAATTGCACGCCTTGAAGGAACGGCCTTTAAATTTTTTGAAACCACGGCCAAAACAGACCTGCTCATACTGGACGACTTTGGAATGGCACGGCTGGAACAAAAGCAACAAATTGATTTTATGGAGATTATAGAAGACCGCCATGCCCGGAAATCAACAATTATTGTCAGTCAGCTACCTGTGGCAAGCTGGTTCGATATCATTGGTGAAGCTACTATTGCCGATGCAATATTAGATCGTTTGGTACACACTTCCCACAGAATTGAATTAAAAGGAGATAGTTTAAGAAAAATTAGGTAATATTGTCAGGCAATCGCGTTCTTTAAAAACTTTACGAATCAGACGGGTCAATATCACCGGATTGGTGGGTCAGTATGACCGGAATATGCAACAACTGTTGATAAAACATTTCTAACCAAATTGAAACAAAATGAAAAAGTGTATCCTTTTTGCAGTTTTTGCTGCAATTGTGCTCGCTTCATGCACAAACAATGATCCAAACCTGGTAAGCATATCAGGAACCATCATCAAGCCCTTAAACGACAATGCCTCCTTCCGCCTCAAAGACACCACCTACACTGCCTCGCTGCAGGATGACGGGACTTTCCAAATCAGTTTTACGCTCGATTCGGCAAGGTATATAGATTTTATGCACGGAGAGGAAGTCAGCGCCATGTATGTGCATCCCGGCGAAACAATCACAATGAGCATTGATCCGCAAGAGTTTGATGAAACCATCAGCTGGACAGGCAGTCCCGGAAGTTCTTATTTGGCGAAAAAACTATTAATGCGGGAAGAATTCGACTTTTGGGGAGAACCTTTTTACATGAAAAGCCCGGATGAATATACAGCTTATATTGGTGCGTACAAAACCAATTTAGCAGAAGAGCTCAAACTGCTTTCTGATAGTGTGTTTATTGAAAACGAATTGGCAGAAGCGGATGAAATGATCGATATGTTTGCAGCCCGGCAGGCCCGGATGCAGGAAAATTTTAAAGATTATGGCGATGATGTGCGCATGTATCTTTTTAAAAGCTCTGAAGCCAGCAGAAATTATGATTTCTACGGAGCTGTGGCTACAAAAGACTCGACACAGTTTTTTGCAATGCTGGATGATTTTTCATCAGAAATGAATGCTTTGGCCGAAACCGTCGAAGATCAGGAATTTGTCGATAAAGCAAGAAAAAACGTTGAAAGACAAGTTGATAGCTGGAAAGAAAAGAAGCGCGCAACCGATAATGTCCCAAAAGAAGGTGAAGACGCCATCGATTTTACATATTCCGATAAAGATGGCAACGAAATCTCATTATCCGATTTTAATGGCAAGCTCGTGTATGTAGATACCTGGGCAAGCTGGTGCGGACCATGCGTGGCGGAAATACCTGCCCTCAAGCAACTTGAAGAAGATTATCATGACAAGGATATCGTTTTTATGAGTGTATCCGTGGATAACAAAAAAGACGATTGGCTCAGGATGATGGAAGAAAAACAATTGGACGGCATACAGCTTTGGGCCGATGGCTGGAGCCAGATCACCAAAGACTATGCGATTTTCGGCATACCTCGCTTTATGCTTTTTTCTGCCGACGGCAAGGTAATCAGCACCGATGCGCCCCGCCCCTCTTCAGCCGATATCCGCGATTTAATTGACAAAAACCTGTAAATCAAGCTACGTATCGGAAGTCGGGCTGCAATCCTAAAAACAATAAAATTCATCGGATGAATCGGTTTTCATCCGATGTTTTTTTAAAAAAAGAAACAGATCACCGGCTTCTGGTCCCAAAACGGTTTTCTAAAAAGTACTGTTTCAAAACCAAGAAATGCCGGAATGGTTTTTCAGGGATTTTCTGCTTTACACCAAAAAACGAATATTTATCACAGCTAACTGATAAAAATCCATTTCCGGCGAAAAAAGACATCCGGCCTGCCGCAAAAACAATCTTATAACAAATTGACAGACAACACTCTAAAACTTTAACAAAGAATTAAACCTACTCCATATTTTTTTGTTAAATTTGCACGTTTGTTACAACGCTCATAATAATCCATATTTATATAACTAAAAAAGGAGAATAATTAATGGCAAATCAAGGAAATGCCGAGAAGTATGTTTATACTTTTGGCGACAAGAAAGCAGAAGGAAATGCAACGATGAAGAACCTCCTCGGAGGTAAGGGGGCGAACCTTGCTGAGATGAACCTGATTGGTGTTCCGGTTCCTGCCGGTTTTACAATCACTACAGAGGTATGTACCCTCTACAATCAAAAAGGCAAGGATGCTGTTGTGGAGCTGATCAAAGCTGATGTGGAAGCAGGTATTGCTGAAACAGAAAAAGCGATGAATGCAAAATTCGGCTCAAAAGGTGAAGCATTCCCACTCTTACTTTCTGTTCGTTCGGGTGCACGCGTTTCTATGCCGGGTATGATGAACACTGTCCTGAACCTGGGCATGAACGACGACGCTGTTAAGATTCTTGCTGAGAAATCAGGCAATGCACAATTTGCATGGGACTCTTACCGCCGTTTCATCCAGATGTACGGTGATGTGGTAATGGGTGTTGAGGCCGAAAACGGCGGACACGATCCATTCGAAATCGTACTTGACAAAGTGAAGAACGAAAAAGGATATAAGGCCGACAACGAAATGACCCTCGAAGACCTTCAGTATGTTGTTGAGCAATTTAAAGCCGTAGTAAAAAAGTCTGCCGGCCAGGATTTCCCAACTGATCCTTACGACCAGCTCTGGGGTGCAATCTGCGCCGTATTCGATTCATGGAACACCGAGCGCGCCATCCTCTACCGCCGCATGGAACACATTCCTGAGGAATGGGGAACAGCCGTTAACGTTCAGGCCATGGTTTATGGCAATATGGGCGAAAACTCTGCTACCGGCGTTTGCTTCTCACGCGATGCTGCTACAGGCGAAGATATTTTCAACGGTGAATACCTCATCAACGCACAAGGTGAAGACGTTGTTGCCGGTGTACGTACGCCACAGGAAATCACACTCGAAGGTTCACGCCGCTGGGCTGAGCGCAACGGCACACCTGAAGACGTACGCAAAGCAAAGTTCCCTTCACTGGAAGAAGCTATGCCTGCAATTTATAAAGAACTTGATGAAGTTCAGCAGAAACTCGAAGATCATTACAAAGACATGCAGGACATGGAATTCACCATTCAGGATGGTAAACTCTGGATGCTGCAAACACGTAACGGTAAGCGTACTGCTGCCGCGATGGTGAAGATTGCCGTGGATATGATGAACCAGGGTTATTTCGACGAAAAAACTGCCCTGCTCCGTCAGGATCCCAACAAACTCGACGAACTCCTCCACCCTGTTTTCGACAAAAAAGCAATGGCCAAAGCCACTGTACTTTCCAAAGGCCTTCCCGCTTCTCCGGGTGCCGCAACAGGTAGAGTTGTTTTCTCGGCTGATGATGCTGAAGAATGGGCTGCAAAAGGCGAAAAAGTAATCCTCGTCCGTCGCGAGACTTCTCCTGAAGACCTTAAAGGTATGGCTGCTGCTGAAGGTATCCTTACCGAGCGTGGCGGTATGACATCGCACGCTGCCGTTGTTGCCCGCGGTATGGGTAAATGCTGTGTTTCTTCTGCTGCCGGCATCACGGTAGATGGCAAGAACTTCACAATCAATGGCAAGCGAATTGAAGAAGGCGAATATATTTCGCTCAACGGTTCTACCGGTGAAGTTTATGCCGGCGAAGTAGATACCATTACGCCATCACTCGAAGGCAACTTCGGTAAGATCATGGAAATGGCAGAAAACAACAGCCGCATGTACGTAAGGACA
Organism: Bacteroidales bacterium; assembly: GCA_963662905.2. Taxonomy (GTDB): domain Bacteria; phylum Bacteroidota; class Bacteroidia; order Bacteroidales; family WRLA01. The sequence goes on from CAXXFD010000003.1 coordinate 317,915, forward strand.
AACGCAGACACTCCTGCTGATGCAGCAACTGCACGCGAATTTGGCGCCAAAGGTATCGGCCTCTGCCGCACTGAGCATATGTTCTTCGAAGGCGACCGTATCTGGAAAATGCGCGAGATGATCCTGGCAGAAGATGTAGAAGGCCGTAAAATTGCCCTCGAAAAACTGCTCCCGATCCAGCGCGAAGACTTCTATGGAATCCTCAAAGCAATGGACGGATTTGGCGTTACCATCCGCCTGCTCGACCCACCACTCCACGAGTTTACGCCAAATGATGAAGCATCACAAAAAGAAATGGCTGAAAAGCTGGGCGTTGATGTAGCTGTTGTGAAAGAAAAAGTAGAATCACTGCACGAATTCAACCCAATGCTTGGTCACCGTGGTTGTCGTTTGGGCAATACATATCCTGAAATCACTGAAATGCAGGCGCGTGCGATTATCGAAGCAGCCTGCGATCTGAAGAAAGAAGGATTTGATCCAAGACCGGAAATCATGGTTCCGCTGATCGGTACTGTAAAAGAACTGAAAATGCAGGAAGAAATCATTCGCGCAACTGCCGAGAAAGTATTCGAAGAAAAAGGAATGAAGGTGGATTACCTCGTAGGTACTATGATCGAAATTCCAAGGGCTGCACTTACTGCCGATGAAGTGGCCGAAGTAGCTGAATTCTTCTCATTCGGCACAAACGACCTCACGCAGATGACCTTCGGTTACTCACGCGATGATGCCGGTAAATTCCTCCCGATCTACATCAAAAAAGGATTGCTCGAAAAAGATCCGTTCCAGGCCCTTGACCAGACAGGTGTTGGCCAATTGGTAGAAATGGCATGCGAAAAAGGCCGCGCCACACGCCCCAATATCAAACTGGGCATCTGCGGTGAGCACGGTGGTGAGCCAAGCTCTGTTGAGTTCTGCCACAGGACCGGCCTCGATTATGTAAGCTGCTCTCCATTCCGCGTGCCAATTGCACGTTTGGCTGCAGCGCAGGCTACAATCCGCGAAAAATAGAAATCTTAAATAAGATTTTTCATAAAAACAAAAACCGCCTCTTGGGGCGGTTTTTTTGTTAAAATTGAATACAGCACTTTCTGATTAGTTTATCAAAAAAATCATTAAGTACATGTGTTTTAAGCCGACTATATTATTGCCATAAAGCCTGCTGATTCCAGTTATTTAAAAATCCCAATTTGTAAATTGGCACATGTGGATAACTGGCAAAATGGTTTAGGATCTTTTCTTTAATTCCATTTTCAGGCGAAAGGTAGTTACATAAGTAAACCAATGTAGAGATTATCAGGAACGGCTTCTTTCTCTGTACGTTAGTCAAGGGTCTGTCAAACCAATAGGTTTTTGGATTATTAAGAATGTCTGTTGGTCTTTTCACCATATTCCGGCTCCAAATTCTGGAGTGATGCGCAATAATATTCCTAAGATACGTAATGGCTTCTAGCCAGCTCGACAATTCGTTATGAAAATTCAGCCCCATCTCATTAGCAATTATTGATTTTTCAGGAATGTTATGGGTCAAATTTTTGTAGAATTTGGATAAAGTTCCCAAAGAAGCCACTTCCAGAATTTTCCACGCCTCAGGGTCATCATTGGGACGCTTTCGTTTATGATCTTTAATAAAAGCTTCCTGGCTGTATCCAAACTCTCTTTCTAGTCCTTCCAGATTATTTTCAAAGTTGGATTTATCATCAAATATATCCTCATTTTTATACCAGAATGGGCCAAATGCAATAGAAAGGTGATATATCATTTTCGTTCTCAATGCAATTTCAACTCTATCAATCGCATCAAATAGAATTAATCGCAATTCCCTGTCAAAATTATACCTCTCTATTACTGTCTCGAAATATGTATTATCTTTAAAAGCATGTTGCTCAAAATTATCCTGCATATCCCACCAATAGCCTTTCAATCTATAATAGCTAACATTCTTGAGAATTTCAGTTGCTTTTAATTCATCTCGAAAAAGCATCCCTCTGCTTCTGAGGAGCATTATTTGTTCGGTAATTGTTCTTGCTTGTTTTGTTGACATAAGCAGATAAAAAAATGACCCGAGTGCAGTTCTGATGGTATGCAACACGGGTACTGTTATTACAAAAATACAACATTATCCAATACGAACGGTTTTTTTAATATAAATTTCTCACTATTAAAGTCTCTGGCTTTTCACGACTATATCAGCTGCTCTCCATTCCGCGTGCCAATTGCACGTTTGGCTGCAGCGCAGGCTACAATCCGCGAAAAATAGAAATCTTATTTAAGATTTTTCATAAAAACAAAAACCGCCTCTTGGGGCGGTTTTTTTGTTTGGGCAACTTTGTCCGATGTAAGGGAGCAGGCAATGAAACTTAGCTTGTCTTGCGCCGGCGGCATCACCCCTCACTACTTCCCTCCGTCTCATCGCAGATAGCGCGCTTCTGAATCCTTGTTCCTGAAGCCAAGCAAAGAGAGAGCCATCGAACGGATGTCGGTCATTTCTTTCATTTTGGAAGCCTGTGTCATTCCCCCGGGAGTGGAGAAGCTCATGGCAAAGAGCAGCTTGTTGCCAATGGTCGAAATGGTCTGAAACAAAGGCGATGAGCTCTTTAGCAATGGGATGAGTACCACCCTGCTCAGATGAATATTGCCATAATCCTGTGGAATATCCAATCGTCCAAGGTTTGAGGACAGTGTTCCGGGGGCTTTATCCTTGTATTTATTAAAGATCTTAAAGACTACATTATCTTTGTTGGCTATTAGTTTTTGGAGATTTGGTGTTGTGTCAAGACCTTCAGGATCAGTAAGCACCGGTATGGCAAATGTAGAAAGAGCATCCAGTAAATTTGGATCATAGTGCAGCAAGTCCATAAAACCGGTGTTCAGCTTGCGGGTCTTCCTTACCACCTTTTTCTGAAACAAACGGGCATTATGCCACATGGAGCGGTCAGGCTTATAACGCATCCTGATGTCAACGCTTCCCGAACACATGCTCACAATGTCACCGATCTCACGCTGGGCGTGCCGCCTGAGATCAAAGGGGATGGAAACCTTTTGCTGAGACCCGGTGAAACGCCCCTTGATCTTTTGATGTGCCCCGATAAAGGCAGTTGCAATAGCATTGCCCATACTTACCTGTTCATTATGGCAACGCTGAACTAGTCCTTTAATATCATCTTTGTCAAGCTCAAAGAATATAGCTTGATAGTCGTTATTCTTCCAGAACCATTTATTTGCGGCCCTATAATCATCAAGGTTAAAAAAAACAGGCTGCTCATTCCACTTTCGTGATATCGTCTTGGCATACCAGCCACCAATTGTGTTTCTGAATGAGTGCAGAACCCGAGCCGGAACAAAATCCATGACCTCATATGGAAATAACGATTTGACCTCTGCTCCGGGTGCGGCATAAGCCTTCAGAAGATCCCTCAGGATAAATACCACAGCCATCCCGTCGGTAATAGAATGACTTGCCATGATTAGCAGATCGCTGTATTCCCGGCCTTTGATCAACACAAAATTAATCATGGGTTTGTTTTCCGGATCATATAAAAACGGAAACATTCTTTACAAATAATTCATACCATTGTTCGTCCGCACTCATTTCAACCACATTAACCTCAATAGGCTGAACATTATCGGTCGTAAAAAAGGCATTGCCATTTTCATCAAACACAACCCTGGATCTGAGCAATGGATGGATCTCCTGAATTTTTAATATTGATTTACGGAATCGCTCCTCATCAACATCTCCCTCTAAGCGGGCTGATATGGATACCTTGTACCCGGGCACCATATAAAACACCCTTTCCAATATATTCATTCGTCGCAAGACACTGTTTCCATCGATGTAATTATTATTATTCATCTTAATGGTTTTAATTATTTTTTCTCATTTTTTGCAAATCCTAAACGCTTAGCCTCAATAATTCACAAAATATTCTATTACGAGCGCAAAAAGCTTCATTTCTCTTATTGCGTTTTGAACGTGGTCACTATGCTTGTCGAATGCGCTCATGTCGAAATTTCACGAATCAATCAGGTTAGAAACATTGAGTGAATAAATCCATCAAACGCAAGCTACCTGCCCTGTTGCCACTTATAGACATAAAAATAGTCCCGGTAGGCAAGCGACCCTCCCATTCGTACTTTAATAATCAAATATTCGCCTTTTAATTTGGCCGGTGATTCGGGGCCTTTTATGGTAACCAGCCCACTTGCTGTGGGTATGTTCTTTTTAGGATCGGCAGAGGTAGTCGCTTTAACCGTTAATGTGCTATGGCAGTAAGCCGTGTTCCCTTTCATATTTTCGATGGAACCGGAAGAATACCAGGACACAAAACTCATGGTGAGAATGGGCGATAAATGGCTTTTGGGCGGTTGAAACTCTTCAATCTTCAGCTGTGCCCGGAAGCTTGCTTCATCATTAGGATGGATGATTTCGGGAAGAGGCGTCCAGCTTCCTTTAACAACCAACTTGCTGTGCGTGCCGTTATCATAGGTATAAACCAGATTGCCTGCTTCGCCGGTGACTTCCCGTGAAAGCTGTCCACTTACATCCAGCTTGTTATCGGTTTCAATCCGTTCCAGCTTCCATACAAAAGTCTGATCATTATCAATTGTAACAGCCGGAGCCCGGCCCTGTTGCCACTTATAGACATAAAAATAGTCCCGGTAGGCAAGCGACCCTCCCATTCGTACTTTAATAATCAAATATTCGCCTTTTAATTTGGCCGGTGATTCGGGGCCTTTTATGGTAACCAGCCCACTTGCTGTGGGTATGTTCTTTTTAGGATCGGCAGAGGTAGTCGCTTTAACCGTTAATGTGCTATGGCAGTAAGCCGTGTTTCCTTTCATATTTTCGATGGAACCGGAAGAATACCAGGACACAAAACTCATGGTGAGAATGGGCGATAAATGGCTTTTGGGCGGTTGAAACTCTTCAATCTTCAGCTGTGCCCGGAAGCTTGCTTCATCATTAGGATGGATGATTTCGGGAAGAGGCGTCCAGCTTCCTTTAACAACCAACTTGCTGTGAGTGCCGTTATCATAGGTATAAACCAGATTGCCTGCTTCGCCGGTGACTTCCCGTGAAAGCTGTCCACTTACATCCAGCTTGTTATCGGTTTCAATCCGTTCCAGCTTCCAGTAGCCGGTTTCCTGGGCAAACGACCCCAAAAAGCCCGACAGGAATACAATTACAAAGAGGGAGCAGAACCTTGTAAATATCATTGTTGTTTTCATAATAATACTGATTTAGCGTTCATGAAATCTCTCTAAAAATAATGCATTTCTGAGTTTTGTGCAAGTATTCTTTTGATCGATAGCACAATACAAATAGTTAATATCGCGAACAATCATGTACGGGGCAAAATAGACCAATTGTGGACTAAATTCGTTTATTGCAAAGCCTTCCTCTGCTTATTGCAGCTCAGATGCCTGCCGGACAAGACCTGCGCAACGATTCTATTTGCTTTTGCGTATCAGCGAATAAATATCTGTCCTTCGGTCTCTCAGGTTGCGCACGCTGCCAAATTGGTTCAATTGGCGCAGCATATCAATATCCACATCCGCTATTAAAATCATTTCTGTATTTGGTGTAGCCTCTGCTTTGACACCATTGGTTGGAAATGAAAAATCGCAGGGCGTAAACACCATCGACTGCGCATATTGTATATCCATATTATGCACTTTGGGGAGGTTTCCTACACTGCCGGCAATGGCAACATAGCATTCATTTTCGATTGCCCGCGCCTGAGCACAATTCCGAACTCTTGAGTATCCGTTTTGCGTGTCGGTCAAAAAAGGTACAAACAAAATATCGATGCCATCTTTGGCCAGCAATCTGCTCAGTTCAGGAAATTCGATGTCGTAGCAGATCAAAACGCCAATTTTACCGCAATCCGTGTCAAAAGATTTGATTTCCGAACCGCCCTGAAGTCCCCAAACTTTGGTTTCATCGGGTGTTATGTGCAATTTTTCAAAACGTTCGATTCCGCCGTCCCTTTTGCATAAATAGCCTACATTATACAGGTCGTTATTTTTTAATTCGGGCATACTGCCGGTTATAATATTGATATTGTAGGTTATTGCCAGTTCCGCAAAACGGTTTTTAATCTCTGTGGTATAATCTGCCAGTTTTCTGATCGCTTCGGCTTAGAACAAGTGGTTGTAATCCGACATCAGCGGAGCATTAAAAAACTCCGGAAACAATGCAAAATCGGCCCGGTAACCCGAAACGGCATCCACAAAGAACTCTGCCTGCTGCATCAGTTCGTTGAGGTCTTTATACAAGCGCATCTGCCATTGCACCAGGCCAAGCCGCACAATTGATTTGGTTGCGACCACTGCGCTTGTTTCTTTCTCGTAATAAACATTGTCCCATTCAAGCAGCACGCCATATTCCTGCGAGTCTTTGTCGCCCTCCAGATATCCTTTCAAAACGCGCACCGGATGAAAATCGTTCGACATCTGGAAATCCAGAACCGGGTCGTGAATTTCTTTGTTTCGTACTTTATCAATGTACTGGCGCGGTGAAATCTCTGAGGCATATTCATGGTAGTTCGGGATGCGGCCACCAAAAACAATCCCTTTCAGGTTCAGCTTTTCACACAGCTCTTTTCTGTAATCGTATAATCTCCGCCCCAGACGTAAGCCCCTGAATTTAGGCCGGATAAATATATCAATACCATACAGTTTGGTGCCTTTTGAAGTATGCGTATTAAAGGTATAGTCCCCCGTGATCTCATTATAAGTGTGCTTATCGTCAAATGCGTCATAATCAACGATAATGGACAATGCACAACCCGCCAATTCGTCATCCACTTTAATGCCTACCTGACCTTCCGGAAATTTTTCAATTAATGCCTGAATATGCTTTTTGCTCCAATAGGCTTCGGGCAGGCCGGAATAGGCTTCTTTCATTGATGTTTTGATCTCTTCATAATCCTGCATGCTAAGGAAAACGATTTCGATATTTTCAATGGATTGTATGTCTTTTTTATCAGTCATTTGATTTTTTGTTTCAGCGTTTATTTATTGGAAAGAAAAATACGCATAATCTTATTCGTTTTCTTCAAAACCTTTTGAAGGATTAGAAATAGGACGAAGCAGGAAATTTAGAAAAACTCTTTAATCCCGTTTAATATGCTCTGCGCGGCATAGGAAGCCAATATCAGGCCCATTACTTTACTGATGACAATAATTCCGGATTCACCAATTCGTTTTTGGATTGCACTGGATGCCAGCAATAATCCACATGTAATAAGCATAACAAGCAAAAGCAATAAAGTAGTAACCAGCTGCTGCGATAAGGTATAAATATGATTGTCGGTAAGCAAAACAACGGCCATAATTGCCCCGGGCGATGCAAGGGAAGGAACTGCAACAGGGAAAACCGTAACGTGTTTGTAATTTTCGATCATGTTTTTCTCCGACTCCGGTTTGCTCTCGCCAAAAATCATCGTCAAAGCAAAAAGAAAGAGGATCACCCCGCCTGAAATCTGGAAAGCTTCGAGGGTAATGTCCATCCCCTCCAGGATTATCTGCCCGACAACAATAAAGAACAATAGCACCAAAAATGCAGTAATGGACGCATTTACAGCTATTTTCTTCCTGTGTTTCGGATTGAATTTTTTCGTTGCTTCCAGATATACAGGAATGGACCCCAATGGGTCAATTACAGCAATCATGAGCAAAACCGTATTAAAAATATCTCCCATATCAATCATGAGTTTCCAGTCCGCGGGTGGTAAATGACAATCCCTGCTGGCCGTTGGTCGAAATCATGACGGCTTCAAACAAGGGTGGCGTTTTTCCTTTTTTTGTTGCCCAGTCAAACACAAAGTTTGCGCCTGACCCGCCTTCATTATCCTGTTCCCGAATTACTATTTCAATGGTTTCCAGAGGGTTCATGTAAATAGGCTTTTTCACGTACTGCCGTATATTTTCGCCAATGGTATTGAAATAGTCGGCTTTTAAAATATAAACCGTATCGCTGGTGGACATATTACGGATACTGACCGTAATTGTAAGATCGAATGTACGGTGCTCGTGAATATGATAAATATGTGAATACACCGGCAGATAAGTTGTGCCCCGGGCATACTGATCCATATTCCCGATATGAACTTGCTTTGATGTCCAATCCGCTTGTTTCACCGGATAATCATCAATCTTCTTTCCGCTGCAGGCACTGATAACCAAGCCGATAAACAGTATATTAAAAGTATTCTTCAATGACATAGGCTTCAATTTTTATTTTCTAAAATTACAACAATTTTGGCACAGCACGGTTTTTGGCAGTCAATCAAATTATGAATTTCATTGGAAGATGTTTGATTGCCCTTTCCAGGAGATTCCAAATTCCGGCTTGCAACAGGAGCCATGATGGCCGTTTTTTTTGTTCAGCAGAGGTGCTACAAGCCGCATGAATCAGTACCTATACCCTAATTCTTTTTTGAGATGCTCCATTACATTATAGATAATGGGGCATATTTCGTAATGTGAAATCATGAAGTGTGTCCTTCTAATGAACCGCTCTTTATGTGTATGCGGATAGGAGCGGCAAGCTTCCGGGCGGTCATCATAAATGGTGCAGATTTTCCCTTTCAGGTATTTACAGGGCATATCTTTCAGATAAAGCTCATCATCAAATTCATCTTCTGCCATATATTTCCGGATATAATCATCTTTCGGAATCTGCTCCAACTGAGCAAGGTGTTCAATTTCCTGATCATTCAGGCCGGGACGCAATGAATGGCAACAATTGCCGCACTCCCTGCAATCGATTTGTGGAATAATTTCTTCATTCAGCCGCTGCACAATCTCATCAACTTCTTCATAGTCAAGTCCTTTTAGAAAAGTACGGAATTCAACGTTCTCCAATTCCCTCCTTTCGCCAAAACGCGCTATTTTTTTCAGGTCTCGTTCAATATATCTCATAATTAAAATGTTGCTATAAATTTTTGTGTAAATATAAAAAATAAACACAAATACACGATTAAAATCCGGGCTGCAAATTTGCAAAAGATAATACGCCACAAACATAAAATGCGTATTTTAGACCGACGAAATTATGGAATCCTACAAACCAGACCGGTTCTTAAAATGAAGAAAAAAATACTCCATTTATCCATCCTGTTCAATATTGCTTTGATCATCGCCCTTGCAGTATTCATCCACAAAAGCGGCGGAATAAGATCCATCAGTCAAAAAATTGGGTTTTCCTCGGCGTACATGCCATCCAGATTACAGATTGCACAAAAAACCAAACAAAGTATTTTTGAAATCATGCCAACAGATTCTACGGATATCCTCTTCATCGGCGACAGCCATATCGAATATTGCCATTGGGCGGAACTTTTGTAAGCCTACGGCAAACAGCATCTTGCATATAACCGGATAATGTTTTAAAGCTGTCCGGGCAGAAGTTGGTGGAGCTGGTTGGCTGGGTGTTCCTGGATTTTTCCTAATGTTTGCTTGAGCCACTCAAAGGGTTCGACATTTTGGATTTTGCAGCTGGCAAAAAAGGAGTAGATCATAGCTGCGTGCTGTGCTGCATTGTGCGAACCGGCAAACAGGTAATTCTTGCGACCTATGGCAACCGGCCTAATGCTGTTTTCAACCAGGTTGTTGTCAATGCGCAGCCTTCCGTCTTCAATATAACGGATCAGGCGATCCCATAATTTCAGGCTGTAAGCTATGGCTTTGCCGATTGCGCTTTTGGGCGCTACTTTATAAACTTCTTCCTTAAGCCAGCTTTCCATTTCGTTCAATATGGGCAATGATTCCTTTTGCCGCAATGCTTTGACCTCCTCCGGCTGCAGTTCTTGTTCACTTGCCTGACGTTCAATGGCATACAGTTTTCTTATCTGCCCCAGCGCATATTCACTGCGTGCAGCATCATTGTCCTTGGCTTTCTCAAAATACCTGCGTGCATGCGCCATGCAGGCCAATTGGGTGATTTCGGCTTTGTTTTTTAAGTTGTCGTAAGCTGTGTAGCCATCGGTTTGCAAATATCCACTATAGTTTTCCAGTATTTCATCCGGGCCTTCCCGTCCGCGGCCTTTCCGGTAATCGAACAGGGCCAGTTTTTTAAGCGGGTCGTAATAAACCCAATGATACCCTTTGTGCGATGCCCCGGGCTTGTCTTTGGTCAATACCTTTATGGGCGTTTCGTCTGCCATCAGGTAATCGGTCCTCATGATTTCTTTTTTCAGGGCATCGTAAAGCGGTTCAAGCAATCTGCAAACCCCGCTAAACCAACCGTTTATTGTTGATTCGGCTATTTCGATCCCCAGGCGCTTGAACATCTTGACAAGGCGGTAGAAAGGCAGGTGGTCAACAAATTTGCTGACAGTCACATAAGAGATCAGGCCTTCTGAGGCATTGCTTTTGGGCAAGGCGCGTGAAGGCAGTTCTGCGCAGATCATTTGGGTGCTTTCGTCCTGGCCTGCTACGGCATAGTAAGGGCGTATATAACGGATCACACGAAAAGTACCGGGCACATAATCAAGTACTTCGGTGATTTTTACGTTGACCCTATGGGCGCCTTCGGGCAGGTTTTGGGGTTCGATGATAATTTCATGGCGCGGCAGGTGGGCGGGCAGTTCTAAGCGCACGGGCTGTTTTTTGGACTGCTTTTTATTGCGCGTATAGCTGATCTGCTCCTTTTCCGGTTCTTTCTCCTGTGCAGGCACGTCGAAGAGCACGCCCTGGTTGGGGTCTGCTGCGATATGCCGTTCGCTTTTGGCTCCATAGATCGCACGCCTCAACTGGACAAGTTCATGCTGAAGCAGGAATATCTTCTGTTGCATTGCATCATATTCCGCTTTTGATATAGTTATTTTTTCCTGACTTGCCATGAGGCAAAGATACGGAAGTAACCTCTTGTCTGACTATATTTTAAGTGCTATTTACCAACATTTTCATGTGGGAAAAAACGTGGGTATTTCCTTGCATTTTTCATGGAAATACCATTGATTATCATTACAAGTTCAGGGTAGTCGATCAGCTGGTGGGAGGCGTGCACAGCAGATGTGTCCGGCAGGTGAAAAGTGCCTTTTTCGAGCCTTTTATAGAACAGCACAAAACCTCCGCTTTCCCAGCGCAATAATTTTATGCGGTCGCGCTTTTTGTTGATGAACAGGAAAACATCACCGCTCATCGGGTTTTTGTCCAGTTTGTTGCGCACAATGCCATAAAGCCCGTCAAAGCTCTTGCGCATATCGGTGGGCTGGCGGTACAGGTAATAGCGGCTGGCAGTTAAGCTGAACATTATTGGCCGGTGAGCGATTTGAGATAGGACAAGGGCACATTGCCCGGCAAGCTGAGCTCGATACCATTGGGATAACGGATATTGACCCCTGCAGCTGGAATTCCGGAAAGCTCAATGAACCCATGGTCATCAGGCAAGCTTTCTTCCTGTTTAAATTTATGATACCAATAAAGGAAAGTGTGATAGCCGATTTTGTGCGATTCGGCAAAGGATCTTTTGCTTTGGCCACTGGTATGCCATTGATCCACCAGCGCTTTCATCTCTGCTCTTCTTTGTTCTTTTTGCATATTGCTTTTTTGCAGCAAAGTAAGGGAGCTTTAAAAGCTTGTGCAATATGCCTTTTGCTGAAGGCTTACGCTAATATTATTGTGCATAGTTAAGCCTTCCACGAAATTCCCGGTAGAACCATTTATTCAGCATATTTAGAAAATTATATATGAAAATAGATATCTTTTGCATTTAAATTTTTAAAAAATATTAAATAATTACTCCAAAATATGTTTGGATATTATTAATTAGCACCCTAAATATTTTTTGGTAAATACTACTTTTTTATTTGATATGTAGCACATAATTCTAAAAAGTTCCATAATATTGCAATGATATCCACAAACTGTTCCAGTATTATATAAGCACTTTGTGGATTGAAACCGGAAGATAATAGTATTTTGTTTTTTATAGCTCAATCAACTAGATTCTTACTACATTTTAGGCTCGTTTTTTTTGTCGATAGTTTTGAGAACAAGATACGATAGGTTTTTATAGGTTAATATTTTTAAAGCAGAAAACGCAAAAGCAAAAATTATGAAAAGAATTGTTTTATTGTTTCTCATGAGTTTTTCATTATTTGGAGCATTGCACGCTCAAATTACCCGCGGAACACAGGCGGGAGAGATTTATGTTAAAATAGGACTCTATTTGGATATTACAGGGAAGCAACACACGGGCATCTTTCATTCAACTGATTATGGTAAAACATTGAGCCTGCATTATGAAGGAACTGATCAGATGCCTGTTGGCCAAATGGAAATAGGAACAATAATAGGGGATGCAAAGGATGGTGTATTATATAATTCTACTGGTAGCGAATTATGGATGAGTAGCGATTATGGTAGGAACTGGAATAATATAAATAATTTCTATGGAAACTCAAGTTATGCTACAGGCTTTAAAGCTGGTGAAATATATCGAAACCTAAATAATAATGAAGGAACATGTTGGAAAAGCATAGATTTTGGTTATAGTTTTGATAAAATAAGAGACAGTGTTAAGTTTGGACTTGAAGTTGGTAATAAAACCGGTGTTGTATATGGATTTGCTAATTATGTTGATTCACCCTGGGGTTATTATTTAGCATACAGTAATGATTCGGCAAATTCATTCATTTTTAGTCGTTTAGATAGTGCCATGGTGTATTGGGCTCCAAGCGGCCAGCATCCGGAAATTACCAGAGGTGCTGTTGAAGGGGAACTGTATTTGATAGCCTGGACAATGGATCTTCATTATCATATATACTACAGCTCTGATTCGGGAAAGAATTGGACCAAGCATTTTGAATCTGATTACTGTCATGTATTTAGTTGGGGCTACCAATTTACTGCTGGACGGGAAGACGGAAGTTTTTATAGATTTAGGGGGACATTTAGTCCGGATTGGCAGCATATATGGCTTTATATTGATCATAGTAGTGATTACGGCAAAACTTTTACAGAAACGTACTTCCATGAATTGGATTCAACTATTACCCATGTTCATGATTATCAAAATATTGAGAATATTTTAAATGTGAGCCCCAATCCTATGTCAGAAAACGCCACATTCAAGATATATGGACAAGATAATTATAAGAATGCCTTTATCAATATTTATGATTTAAAAGGCAGAAATCTTATTTCAATCCCCTGCCAGGGAAAAGAAAGCATTGATTGGAACGGGAGCGGCAGAAACGGAACAAGATTGCCCGATGGGGTGTATTTCTATAATTTAAGCAATGGAAAATACTCTTCTTTATCCAATAAATTATTAATCCAAAAGTAGTATTATGAAAAACAAAATCTTATTACTCCTTATTATCAGCCTCTCATTTATTGGCTCAGCCCATGCCCAAATACGTGGAGCAGTGCCCGGGGAACTATATTTCTCCTGCCTCTGGTATATTGATTTTAATAATGGCCAGGTACATAATGGTATTTTCCGTTCAACCGATTACGGAAAAACCTTAAACCTGCAATATGAGTATATAGAGCAGAGGACACCCGATCAAATGGAACCAGGTATGCTTTACGGGGATGCTCAGGAAGGGGCTTTATATAACTATGCTGATAATAAACTATGGAGAAGTTTTGACTACGGTATTTCATGGGAATACCTTGAAGAAAAAGTTTGGGTAAGTTATGCTACAGGATATGATCCTGGCGAAATATACAGAAGAACCGATTATAACCTATATAGAAGTATTGATTACGGATCTACTTATGAAATAATGTCCGAATCATTAAGTGAGCCGTTATCTGATGTTGGGACTCAATCAGGACAGATTTATGGTTTTACAGGATGTACAGGAGAAGGGTACTATTTATATCAAAGCTTAGATTATGGGCAGAGTTTTTCAGGATACAAAGTTGATAGCGCAATAGCATATTGGTCTCCCAGTGGGCATCATCCAAGAATAAGCAGGGGCGCTGCTGAAGGGGAACTGTATTTGATATCATGGACACCCGATTATCATTATCATATTTATTATAGTTCGGACTCCGGGCAAAGCTGGACCGAACATTACGAATCCGGCTATAATGATGTTTTTAGGTGGAGTTATTCTTTTACAGCAGGCAGAGAGCCAGGGAGCTTTTATGTGAGCAAAGGTGCTTTTAACCCAGATGGAGACCATATTGTTATATACATATATCACAGTCGCGACTGTGGCAAGAGCTTTCCCGAAACCTGGTTTCACGACATGGACTCAACATTTGTTCATGTTCCGGAAACAAAAATGATCGATACGGAGATTGTAGCAAACCCAAACCCTTTTTCAGGACATACCACATTTTCACTCTCTGCAAACCAAAACTACGATAAAGCATCTATTAATATTTATGATTTGAACGGGAAGAAAGTTGCTGCCATTCCCTGCCAGGGAAAAGAAAGCATTGATTGGAACGGGAGCGACAGAAACGGGACAAGATTGCCTGATGGGGTGTATTTCTATAATTTAAGCAATGGAAAATACTCTTCTTTATCCAATAAATTATTAATCCAAAAGTAGTATTATGAAAAAGTATTGCCAATTAATTTTGGTTCTACACGGAATTTCGTGGAAAGAAACTTGAATGCTATCCCAAACAGATTCCTCCAAAGTTTCCTCATACTTCGGAAACTTTGTCGGAATGACGCGTTTTTATGAAGTCAGGAGGCAAATGCGGCGAGGACACAATGGTATATTTTAAACACGTCCTCGCCGCATTTGCCTTAAACACTTCTTAAACAGCGTCATTCCGACCGGAACAAAGCCAAACGAAGTGATTAAGGCTTTGTGAAGGGAGGAATCTTTTGGAGTTCATTCTATTTTATTAAATATCTTATTTCCAAATATCTACTTAATATTTAATTTCAAACATTATCATTACCCACGAAATTCTTAGTAGAACCTTAATTTTTAGCTAAATTTATACCCATATTCTTCTAAAAGACACAAACAATGAAAACCAAAACCAACCTCCTCCTTGCCCTTATGCTGATAAGCTTTGCGCCAATGCTCCATGCACAGGATTTTTGGGAACAACTTTATTTTCCCGACACAGTAACCATTCGTTGTTTAACAACAAATGATTCCGGATACATTTTTGTGGGTACGGGATATAATAACGAACCCGGCGGGCTTTATCGTTCTGTTGACAATGCTTTAAGCTGGGAACTTGTATTGGATGCGGGGAGTTTTACGGTTCAGTCCATTGCTGTTGACGAGGCAGGGAAAATCTATATAGGAAAAACAGGTTTGGAAAGGTTTATGGTTTCAAAAGATAATGGGGACACATGGGATGTTATTGATCTGCCTCCGCCCTCCTATAGCAATATATTGAAAATCCTCTGCGTTGGACTGGATACCATTTATGTTGGTTCCTGGGAAGATGCAGGGGCCTTTATAACGAATACATTTGATGGTGGCGAAACCTGGCAGCACTGCTTTATAACCGACCAATATGACGAATATGTTACCGACATAGCAATATCCGGCAATGACGAAATATTTGTTAGTGTAAGTGGTTTTTCCTTGGGCCAGGGCGGTGTTTACAAATCCGTTGATTGGGGGATAACATGGGAATATGTAGGGTTGCTGAACCATCAAGTGGAAACTATAGAAATAAACCCGGACAATGATGTGTTTACGGGCGACTGGTGGGTTTTGAACGACAATCCCTACTTTGGTATTCATGCCCTTTATCAGGGGACAGATACCTCGGAACTGGTGCTCGATGCTTTTCATGCAAACGATATCGTTATTGACCCTGAGGGGGTTATCTATGCTGCCGCAAACGAAAGGGTAGCACGCTCTTTTGATAACGGGCAGAACTGGGAGCTTATTGATGATGCACTGTCTTTCACTATCAAGTATTTAAATATCAGCTATGACGGCTATTTATATGGGGCACGTTACAATCGCCTTGTAAAAAGCATAGACCCCCTTATTACTGCTTTGCCGCTAATAAAACAAACGGGCAAAGATCACCTGTTAAAATTGTATCCTAATCCTTCAAGTAAGTATTTGAACATTTTATTTGAAGGAAAAACAAACACAGGCCCAATATATGTTGGGCTCACCAATTCAGAAGGCAAAAAAGTATTTGAACGAAAATTTGTGTCAGAAGAAAAACTTCAAATAGACATTGGCCACCTGCCTGTTGGGCTGTATTTTGCGAGGGTACGAACCAATAAGGAATTGCTGTGCCGGAAGTTTATCAAAAGGTAAGGCAACATTATTAACCCAATAAAAACAAGCTAAACTGATCGTTCCAATTTCAAAGCTTTAGCAACGAAGCAGATGGCCTGATTTTATGAATAGATCAGGCTAAGCCTTTTTAACAAGCCGTAACGAATTTTGATCGTCACGGCTTTTTTGTTTGACCCAGAACTTTAGTATCTTTTTATAAACCATCAAACTTTACATTAATATTTTGTAATACTAGGTATTAGTTTTTGGCTATGTATTTTTACTATAAAAAATTTATAATCAGTGAAATACAAATTAAATTTGGAATTTTAAAAAATTGTATTACCTTTGTTTCCTTCAAAAGTGAATGAGATTCGGGGGATTCTTTGTTTAGGAATAAACCATTTACTTTCAAAAAAGTTCTTACATTATTAAGTTCATTAATCAAAATCACCAACATCATGAACGAGTTCAAAAACAAAGAGTATGATGTGATTATCATTGGTGGCGGGGCTACAGGAGCCGGAACGGCACGTGATTGTGCCATGCGCGGACTGAGCGTTTTGCTGGTTGAGCGCCATGATTTTGCTACCGGGGCAACCGGGCGAAACCACGGCCTTTTGCATTCTGGTGCACGCTATGCAGTTACCGACCATGAATCGGCTACGGAATGCATTCAGGAAAACATGATCCTGCGCCGTATTGCCAGCCATTGCGTGGAAGAAAACGATGGTTTGTTTATCACCTTGCCCGATGACGATCTCTCATATCAATCTCAGTTTGTTGATGCCTGCAGCAAAGCCGGTATTCCAACTGAAGTAATTGATCCCCAACTGGCCCGCAAAATGGAGCCTTCCGTAAATCCCGACCTCATTGGCGCAGTAAAAGTGCCCGATGGTTCGGTCGATCCTTTCCGCCTTACCATGTCCAATGCCCTGGATGCTAAAATCCACGGTGCCGATTTGCTGACACAGCACGAAATCACGGGTTTTATCCGTTCGCAGGATAAAATTTCAGGTGTCGAGCTGTTTAACCATGCCCGTAAGGAAAGTGTTCAGTTTCATGGAAAAATCATTGTCAATGCAGGGGGAATCTGGGGGCAGCATATTGCTGGGCTGGCAGGTGTGCGCATCAATATGCTTCCTGCTAAAGGATCATTATTGATTTTCGGACATCGTGTAAACAATATGATTTTGAACCGCTGCCGTAAGCCTGCCAATGCGGATATCCTGGTTCCCGGAGATACTATTTGCCTCATAGGAACTACTTCCGACCGCATTCCTTACGATCAGATCGATAATATGTTTGTCTCCAAAGATGAGGTAGATGTGCTCATCCGCGAAGGCGAAAAGCTCTCTCCTACTTTGGCTTCTACACGGATTTTGCGCGCTTATGCCGGTGTGCGCCCTTTGGTTGCTGCCGATGATGATCCAAGTGGACGCAATATCAGCCGGGGCATTGTGCTGCTCGACCATCAGGAGCGCGATGGACTTTCGGGTTTCATTACCATCACCGGAGGCAAGCTGATGACTTATCGTTTGATGGCAGAATGGACTACCGATTTGATCTGTAAAAAACTATCCGTAGAAAAATCATGCCAAACAGCAAAAAAACCACTACCGGGTTCGGAGAAAGATGATTTTAATATCAAGAATGCCTCACAAAAGATTTATTCGGGCATTGCACAGAAATCGGCAGTGCACCGCCATGGTTCGCTGGCGCCGGATATTAAAAACGGCAATGGCGATGAATCCCTGGTTTGCGAATGCGAAGGCGTTTCCATTGGTGAAGTAAAATACGCCATTAAAGAGCTGCATGTCAATAATCTGGTGGATCTGCGCCGCCGCACACGTGTGGGCATGGGTACTTGCCAGGGCGAGCTTTGCGCTTGCCGTGCCGCAGGAATGCTCTGCGAAGCTTTTGAAGAAACCGGAAAAGCCAAGGACGATCTTGCCGATTTCCTGCAGGAACGCTGGAAAGGCATGTATCCCGTTGCCTGGGGCGAAACCATCAACGAGATTCAGTTTACCTCCTGGATTTATGAGGGAATCTATGGTTTGAAGGAAAAACAGAACTAATGCATTTTAACCTTTATACGTTTGTTCAGAATGTTCGAGGTCGAGGCATTCGCCGAACTGTAAGCAAGGAGTTTACTTACGTAAATGACTTGATTGCAGTTCAAGAATAACGATGAGATCGAGCATTATGTACAAACGAAAAAATAAGACAAATCATGAAATTTGATAATTTAATAATAGGCGGCGGATTAACAGGTCTCAGCTGTGGGATCCGTCTCGCTGAGGCAGGCCGTAAATGCGCCATCATTTCATCCGGTCAGAGTGCAATTCATTTTTTTTCAGGCTCTTTGGATCTTTTATCTGCCATAGGCGATGATGTTGTAAACCAGCCATTGGAGGCAATGAAATTATTGCCCGGGCATCATCCTTATCAACGTGTGGGCATAGAAAACTGCGCGCGACTGGCCACTGAATCACAGGCTTTGCTGGAACGTGCCAAGCTGAAATTCCGGGGCTCTGCACAGCGAAATCATTATGTGATGACACCCATGGGCGGAATGAAACCCACATGGCTTACGCTGGATGATTTCACAACATTCGAAAATGGCGAAGATTTTCCATGGAAGAAAGCGAAAATCATGAATTTTAAAGGCTTTCTGGATTTTCATACATTATTTGTAAAAGATGGACTGGCAAAAATGGGCGTATCTGCTGATATTCACGATATCGCTATGAAAGAATTTGAAGCCATCCGCCGCAATCCCAGCGAGATGCGTTCGTCTAATATCGCCAAAGTATTCGATCAGGGCGATGCGCTGAACGAATTTGCCGCAAAAGTCAATGAGCTGAGCAATGATACCGAAGTAGTGATTTTACCCGCTGTTTTTGGCCTGTTTGAAAATGATGTAGCCAGGCAGCTGAAAAGCATGATCAAAAAGCCATTGCTGCTGCTTCCGGCCATCCCTCCTTCCGTTCCCGGAATACGCAGCCAGATTCTGCTCCGCAAACGCTTTGAAGAACTGGGCGGTTTGTATTTTCTGGGCGATAATGTGAATGATGGCATCATCGAAGGAAATCAGCTCAAAGAAATCCATACGACCAATCACGGCGACATAAAAATGGAAGCAGACCAATATATCCTGGCCACCGGAAGCTTCTACAGCAAAGGTCTGGTAGCCACTCCGGAGAAGATCTATGAACCCATTTTCGGTTTGGATATTGATGCTTCGGACAAACGTGAGGACTGGTTTGACGAAAAAGTGTTCAACAATCAGCCTTTCATGCAATATGGCGTTAAAGCTGATGATGATTTTCGTGCCATGATCAATGGAAATGCCATTGAAAACCTGTTTGTTGCCGGTTCAGTGCTGGGGGGCGCCAATGCCCTGAAAGAAGGCAGCGGAGCCGGAATAAGCTTACTAACATCACTTTATGTAGCTGAAAAACTCTTAAAATCAGTGCAATGAACAAGGATAAATTTAACCCTTTAAATATAAGCGACAACAATTTCGAGCAGTGTGTCAAATGTACGATCTGCACGGTTTATTGTCCTGTCGTTGCGGTAAATCCCGATTATCCGGGGCCGAAGCAATCCGGTCCCGATGGCGAACGCATGCGCCTGACAGACCCCTCCTATTTTGATGAAAACCTGAAACTTTGCCTCAACTGCAAACGTTGCGAAGTGGTTTGTCCGCATGGCGTGAAAATCGGCGACATCATACAGGCTGCGCGCATCAAATACAGCAAGAAAAAGCCGAAATTACGCGATATGATCCTGGCAAATACGGATATCGTGGGCACAATGGCCAGCACTTTTGCGCCTATTGTCAACACGACAGTAGCTTTGAAACCGGTACGTTCCATTATGGATGGCGTACTTAAGATTGATCATCACCGGGTGTTTCCGAAATATTCAGGGCTGCGTTTCGAAACATGGTTTAAACGCCATGCCGCCAAAAAGCAGGATGCCTTTAAAAAGCATGTAAGCTATTTCCACGGTTGCTATGTAAATTATAATTTCCCGCAACTGGGCAAAGACCTTGTAAAAATTATGAATGCAGCCGGATATGGCGTCCATTTACTCGAAAAGGAAAAATGCTGTGGCGTTGCCCTCATTTCCAATGGTTTGATCAAGCAGGCTACCCGGCAGGCGAAACATAATGTGGCTTCTTTAAAGAAATCCATTGTGGATAAAAATATGCCGGTGATTTCCACTTCATCTACTTGTACCTTTACTATCCGTGATGAATATCCGCACCTTCTGGGTGTTGAAAATGATGAAATCCGCACCGATACCGAACTCGCTACACGTTTCCTTTTCCGCCTGATCGATTCCGGTAAACTGAAGCTGGCTTTTAAAAAGGATTACCAAAAGCGCATTGCATACCATACGCCCTGCCATATGGAAAAACTGGGCTGGTCGGTCTATTCTACTTCCCTGCTGCGCATGATTCCGGGTGTTGATTTTGTAATGCTCGAATCAACTTGCTGTGGTATAGCCGGAACCTATGGTTTTAAAAAGGAAAACTACGAAACAGCACAAGGTGTTGGACAGCCGCTTTTTAATGCCATTGAAAGCTCCGGTGCCGACTTTGTGGCCACCGATTGCGAAACATGCAAATGGCAGATCGAAATGTCCACTTCAGCGAAAGTGCATAACCCGATTTCTGTTTTGGCAGATGCTTTGGATGTGGAAGCAACGATGAAGTTGAACTCTTAGTGGGCGGCAGCTCTTTTGAGTTCCCTCGCTTGGCGCTCGGGAGGACGCTCCACACTACAAATTCCTATAATTGGGGATTGGAGCGTCCTTTCGACGAGCGTAGGGAGGAGAAAACCCAACATCCCATACTCCTTCTCCCTATAATTGTGGTTTGATTCTGATTTAGTGGGCGGAAGCATCATTGAGTTCCCTCGCTTAGCGCTCGGGAGGACGCTCCATACTACAATTTCCTATAATTGTGGATTGGAGCGTCCTTTCGACGAGCGAAGGGAGGAGAAACCCCAAAAACCCCCACTCCTATTCCCTATAATTGTGGTTTTGATTCTGATTTAGTGGGTGGCAGCATCATTGAGTTCCCTCGCTTGGCGCTCGGGAGGACGCTCCATACTACAATTTCCGAAAATTGGGGATTGGAGCGTCCTTTCGACGAACGCAGTGAGGAGAAAACTCCGTTTCCAAAAACGATTTTTCAGAAAAGCTACACAGCGGCTGAGGAAACTCTATAAGGCTTAAGCTTATAAACCAGTAAGTCCACCTAGTCTGCAGAAAGTACTAACGATTCCAACTGCTTATTTAATTCCGCAACATCGGGCACTATTGACAATACAGTTTTTTCATCAAATTCAATGAAGTCTGAATAATCCGATTCCTGTCGCCAATCAAATAGATGAGCATATAATCTGCCTGATTTGCGCGACAGCTTTCCTGTTTTCACAAAGTGGAGAAATAATTGTGTTTTTATGCCATTATGTGTATCAGCTTTTATAGCCGACTTATATAGTAGGTTCTACTCGGAATTCCGTGGAAACCTTTAAAGTATTCAAAGGTTGGAATACAGTTTTAAATACCTATCAAAATTTAGAGAACTAATCCGGGACAAGCTTTCCAAAGTTTAAAACATTGGAAAGTTTAACCTACAATTCTACCTCAATTTTTATTACCCACAAAAAACCGAGTAGAACCATATAGTAAAGCATTAGCCAGGTGAAAGCTTGAGTAATACAATCGGTTCACTGCAGAATTCCATCTTTTGTTTTCCAACAACAAAAGGGCGTCCTCAAATACTTCATCCGATTTTGAAATTCTGTACTTGATATAATCCTCTTTATTCCCCTTCATACTAAAAGCACCCCTTCATTTTTAATATTCTCATAAAGAGGTGTTATTCTGTATTTATCCTCCCATTCTTTTTCAGAATAAACGAATGTTGAAATACCTTCGCCGGTTTCCAGTTGGAGATCAAAAAGCAAATCCCTGAATTCCATTTCGGTAGTCCGACCAACATTTGCCTGTGGCAATAAAATAAGTATATCCCAATCAGATTCAGGATGTATGTCTCCGCGCGCTCTTGAGCCAAAAAGCACAATTTTTGCAGCAGGTTCTTTCCGGATTATCTGCTGCCGTATTAATTCAGTAAATTGTTGATCTCTAATGGTCATAATAAACAAAAATACGAAATTTTATGAACCAATCCCGTTTAGGTTTGAGTTCCCTCACACTTTGTGCTCGGGAGGACGCTCCATACTACAATTTCCGATAATTGTGGAATGGAGCGTCCTTTCGACGAGCATAGTGAGGAGAAACCCCAACATCCCCCAACATCATTTCCCTATAATTGTGGTTTTGATTCTGATTTAGAGGGCGGAAGCATCATTGATTTCCCTCGCGTTTCGCCCGAAGACCTTGATGAGCGGTGATCGAGAGGCGTTGAAAGCGGGCATGAGGAATTCCGATGGCTATCGAAGGAAGCCATCTACTTGAAATACTATTCTAATTTCTTTCACGAAATTCTTTATAGGACCAAACTTCTATCCGACCAAAGTCCTTAAAGCGAATATAAGCATTCGATAAAACGGAAAAGCCCGCCTGTTTTGTACAAAAACACTGATCCGCCCATCCGGTGCACTCATCTTATCTATACATTGGAAAGCGGCCATGCTTCAACAGCTCTTGTTGCCATGATATTTTCATGCGCATCAAAAATTATTTCTACCACTGTAATAATCAATTTAAATACTTGTAGTAAACCAAACAAGACCTTAGCATCTATAAAAACTACACGTGATTATGGCAATTCTTTATCAGGCAGGTAAACTGGCACAAAGGGAGGAGAAAAGCTGCAGACCAATAAAAACAGGTTCGGCCAGGCAATTTTATAAGGCAAATATTTACCGGTATTTTCGACAATTCTGCAAAATACCCACAATGTCACCGTATGGGTTTTCACGCTACCATCGCTATACCATCGCGCTACCATTCGCTGCAAATACGTTGCGGTTTGCCGGGTGCTACGGAGATGGTAATTGTTGTTTTCCAGTAAAGATGCTTATTGGGCGAATGGGCTTGTCCTTTTATCCACTCAACGGATGACTTAAGCCGACTGTTAAAACTCATCGGATGACCGGGAGTCATCCGATGAGTCGGTATTGATTGTCATCCGATGAGTAATTGTTTTTATCAATTAATATGGTATTATAATAGCAAGGTATGATACCCTGCTCGTCTTCCCTAACAATTTGTCCGCTTCAGGGCGTATTTATAAAAGCTTTTCACACAAGCCCAAAAACCTTAACTTTGCATCCCGAATGACAAAGATGAAACAAGTCCTGCTTTATTCGGGACGGTTTCATCCGGCATTTGAAAACCAAACAATAAACGGATGAAAAAACGTGTTGAAGACTTTAAGGTGGTAGAGAACCGCCGTTTAAACCCTACCCATTACATTTTGGCTTTGCAGGCAGAGCAGGAGCTTCCGCAGATGCTGCCCGGGCAATTTGCCGAAGTGCGCATCGACGGACATTCCGGTGTTTTTCTGCGCCGGCCCTTCTCCATCCATGATGTGGACTACGAAAAAAGGATCGTTTTCCTGATGGTACAGGAACTGGGCAAAGGAAGCCGCAAGCTATCTGAAATTGCCTTAGGTGAGTGCGTCAATATGGTTTATCCGCTTGGAAATTCCTTCGACACTTCTGATAATATCAAAAAGCCATTGCTGATTGGCGGTGGCTGTGGCGTAGCGCCATTGCTCTATCTCGCGAAAGTTTTCAATAAAAAAGGCATCAAAGCCGGCATCATTGCCGGAGGGCGCAGCAAAGAAAACCTGCTTGAAGTGGAGGCGTACAAAAAAGTGGGCGCTTTGGTTTTGACAACTGAGGACGGTTCTGCCGGAGAAAAGGGATTTGTAACCGACCACAGCATCTGGGAGCAAGCGACAGAATTTGATAAAATATACACCTGCGGCCCGGAACCAATGATGAAAGCCGTTGCGGAAAAAGCGGCTTCTTTGGGCATTCCCTGCGAAGTTTCGCTCGAAAACACCATGGCCTGCGGAATCGGGGCCTGCCTGTGCTGCGTGGTCGATACGCATAAAAAAGGCAATGTGTGCGTTTGCACCGAAGGACCGGTTTTTGATCCGGCAAGCCTGAAAAACTGGGGAAATATGAATCAGGATGATGAAACCTGCAAACTTTAAACTATGGCAAATCTGAACGTAGAAATAGGCGCACTCAAGCTGAAAAATCCGGTTATGACTGCATCGGGCACCTTTGGATATGGCCCCGAATTTGAAGATTTTTTAAACATCAACGCTTTGGGCGGTATTGTAGTTAAAGGCACGACCGGTAAACTCCGTCAGGGCAACCCCTACCCGCGTATGGCCGAAACGCCATCAGGTATGCTGAATGCCGTTGGGCTTCAAAATAAAGGTGTGGATCAGTTTTGCGCTGAGATTTATCCGGCAATACGTCATTATAAAACCAATATCCTGGTCAATGTAAGTGGATCGACCGTTGAAGAGTACATTGATGTTGCAGAAAAAATAAATGAGCTGGACGACATTCCGGGCATTGAGCTGAACATCAGCTGCCCGAATGTTAAGGAAGGCGGAATGGCATTTGGCACAAGCTGTCCTTCAGCTATTGCCGTTACGCAGGAAATACGCAAAGTTTATCGCAAAACACTGATTGTAAAGCTCTCGCCCAACGTAACCGATATCGCAGAAATGGCCAAAGCTGTTGAAGGTGCCGGTGCTGATGCGGTTAGCCTGGTAAATACTTTTCTGGGCATGGCCATTGATGCGGAAAAGCGCAGACCTGTTTTATCGACCATAACAGGCGGACTGAGCGGCCCGGCCATCAAACCGATTGCCTTGCGCATGGTTTGGCAGGTTTATAATGCGGTTAAAATACCCATTGTAGGTTTGGGAGGCATTATGGATGCTACGGATGCCATTGAGTTTATGCTTGCCGGAGCTACGGCTGTTGAGATTGGAACAGCTAGTTTTATTGATCCGGCCATCAGCGAAAAAATCGTAAATGGCATCGACCAATATTGCGAAAGGCACCAAATCAGTGATATCAACCAACTGATTGGCGCCCTTCAAAGCCAGGCATAGACAAAAGCCTGATTATTTCATCATTACAGCGATTTCATTCGCAATACGCTGGTTGTATTCAAAGGCCAGCTTTTTGTGGTTTACAAGATCCACAATAGTACCGATCAGGCAAAGTCCGCCGGTAAAAAGGTAGAGAATTCCCATACCGATTTGCCCGAGGATAAAGCGGTGCACACCGGCAACAATGACCAAACCAAGCAATGCTGTAAGCAGGATCAGCTGCGGTTCTTTGCGGCGAGTACGGTAAATTGTTGCGAAATTTCTCAACTTCTCATCATCATAGCCTTTAACGAGGCCATTGACATACATTAATTCATCACCTTCCAGTTCCGGAAGCAATTGGTAAAGATTTTGTTCCATTGTGATATGATTTGATTAGTGGGTATTTTTTTCTGAAAATATTAAAGGAGCGCCAAAGGAGTATGATAACCGCAGGAATACCAAGCGGGTGCATATCAAAACTAGCTTTAAAATAGCCATGAAACAGCAAGGTGATTGACCTTCCAAGACCACATCCGGGGCAAAAGCTCAGTCCCAGATTATGAAAGGGGCATAAGCTCAGATGCTCTTCTCCATCAGGTAATGAACTGAAAGCCAGAACCACAATTGCAACAAGCCAGATAATGGCTTCGAGCTTAATGCGGATAAAATGAAAAGCTAAAAGAAGAGACGCTTTCATGGGGCTTTGTTAATTCAATAACAAATGTACTGAAAAAATGAGTTCAGTAAAAAGAAAAGCCGGAGCAATTCAAAGAATAATAACTTCGGGTTGGAGGTTGATACCAAACTGATCAAAAACCGACATACGGATTTGGTCGGCAAGAGCATGTATCTCCGCACCAGAGGCATGGCCATA
This sequence comes from Bacteroidales bacterium, assembly GCA_963662905.2. Classification (GTDB taxonomy): domain Bacteria; phylum Bacteroidota; class Bacteroidia; order Bacteroidales; family WRLA01. The sequence goes on from CAXXFD010000003.1 coordinate 344,088, forward strand.
ATTGACCAAAACAAGTGCCTGATGCGGATAAACCCCGGCATCTCCCTGTCGGTATCCTTTCCAGCCACATTGCTCCACCAGCCAACCGGCAGCAAGCTTTACCCCATTCGTTTGCACATAGTTGGGTGCTGTAGGAAACTCCCTGATGAACGTTTCGAAGAATTCCTGATCCACCACAGGGTTTTTAAAAAAGCTACCGGCGCTTCCAAACTCATCGGTTGAAGGCAGCTTTGATGACCTGATTTCGCAAATAATATCAAAAACATCCTGCAGGAAAGGCTTCTGGATGTTCTTTTTATTCAACGCAGCACGTATTCCACCATAGGACAATTCTGCTTTAAAATGTTTATTAAGCAAAATCTCGACAGAGGTAATCACCGCCTGCCCTTTTAAGGCATGTTTAAAAACCGAATCGCGGTATCCGAACTGACACTCATCCGGATTCAGCCGGAAATTTTCTCCATTGCGCAGGTACAATCCTTCCACAGCATAAAAAACATCGGCCAGCTCCCGTCCGTAAGCTCCAATATTCTGCACGACCGCTGAACCAACACTTCCCGGGATCATTGCGAGGTTTTCAATGCCACAAAATCCATTGGCAACTGCATATTTAACCAGATCTTCCCAATTTTCCCCGGCTTCTATTTTTAGTCTTATCTTATCTTCGGAATGCGGCAGAATTTCAATGCCTTTATTTTCGGGATGAATGATTAAACCATCAAAATCGTGGGTAAACAGCACATTGCTGCCCCCGCCCAACATAAAGCATGAGGAAGGCCGGCATTTGCGTGAACGCAGGAATTTTCGCAATTCGGCGGCATCGCGAAATGAGAAAAACTCTTTTGCTTTAGCTCTTATTCTGAATGTATTATACGGATATAAATCCTTAAACTGTTCGTACATAAAAACGCTTTAAACGAGCGGCTGAGGGTTTTTGCAACCGTCGGGATTAAGGGCAAAGTTAAGCAATCCGCTTATAAAAAAGAAGCTCCGGCGGGGAACCGGAGCAAAAACAGACGACTAAAGAGAAACACAGACTAATAGGTTGGTGGGTTATTACTATTAGTAAATCTAATAATGAAACACAGCGGTTACATAAAGTTGCCTGATTTATGAAAAAAAACTTATTTTTTCACAAAAATACCTTTGGCACTATAAGATGATGATGTAGTAATGATATAAGAATAGAATCCGGCAGTTAAGTCGCGGACATCGATCTGCAAAGCAGAGGATGATCCGGCCAGTTGCAAGCGCTTAACCTGCTGCCCAATCGAGTTTACAATAACAATATCGACGGAGGCAGCATCGAGTTCTTTTGCTGCAATATTAATGTAATCTGTAGCCGGATTAGGCCATGATTGTAGATGCTGATAAGAAGTCAGGTCATCCCTGATATAAGTTACATCTTTATAATTGATTGTAATCTTTAAATCATCCTGAGTCATTTCCTCCGGGATCAATTCCACATGAAGCGGGTGGGTAACTTTTCCGGGCACTTCGGCATAAACCCAGTAAGAGCCTTCACCCACTGCATCAAACACAAAGCTCCCGTCTTCATAACTCAATTCAGCTTCCAAAGCGCTGTAATTATCATTGAGCAGAAAGATTTCAACGCCTTCTGCGGGCAAACGAAGGCCCTCGGTATAGAAGACATCTCCTTTAATAAACCCAATTCCATTTACGAGCTGATCTTTTGGCAAGAGCGAAATATCAACTTTAAAATTATCCTGATAAAGATTAAGTATATCAGCATTTTCCCAGTTGAAATCAGCATCATAATAAGCGGCCACGAACTCATCTTCGTAAGCATTTTGCGGACGTGCCCTGAGCAGGTATTCACCGGCAGGAGCCTGATAGAAATAATATATTCCATCCTCATTTACAGCACAGGTATCAATGGTGATATAATACTCTTCGTATTTTCGGATCAGATATACACTGGCATCGGCTGCGGGGAAGAAACCTGCAAAAACCTGACCGGCAATATTGTAGGCCATAGGAGGCACATATTCCGGAACAACAATATCCTTGCAAACTTTATCTTCGCAATAATCGGAGATAATGGTCAGGCAAACCGTATAGGTTCCTGCCTCTGCATAAATATGTTCCGGGTTTTCCTGACGGCTATCAAAACCATCGCCAAAATCCCAATAGACTTCATCATAGGCACCTTCCGACAAATTGGCAAACACAGCTTTAATAAACACATCTAAAGTATCCATTTCTGCCGCAAAATTCGCAACACATTGCTCTGGCTCAATCTGGATATCCTTTTCCACAATACTGATACAGCCCAGGCTATCGGTAGCCGTAAGTTTAATGGTATAAGTCCCATTTGTTGCAAATAGATGACTGACCGACTCACCCTCACCTATGTGGCCATCGCCATAATCCCATTCAAAATCAACAGCGTATGGTGATTCGCTTGAGGCTTCGAGGCTCAGCAGGAATCCATCCACAATATAAGTAAAATCGGCCTGGCAATAGTTTTCAGGTATGATGATATTATCACAATATGAGCTTTCGGCTCCATTATCACTGTTTATAACAGTAAGACAAACCCGGTAAACACCATCCTGCTCAAAGTAATGTTCCGGTGATAATTCGGCAGCATATGTTTCGTCGCCAAACGACCAGATTACCTCATCGAAGGAACCGCTTGTTTGATTAGTAAACTGTATTCCGTTATCTGTGCCGATAATATATTCCCAGCTAAATAAGGCTTCAAGATCAGATTGAGTAGTAACTTTTACTGGCCGTTGAATTTCTGAACTACATCCCAGGCTATCTATTGAAGCAAGCACAACTGTATAATCACCGCTATCGGCATAAAGATGTGATACTTCTGTACCTGCCCCCGTGCTGCCATCACCAAAATCCCATTGAAAGCTTACAGGATAAGGGCTGTTGTTCAAAGCAGTAAAATCAACCAGGAGTGCATCCGTTTTGAAGGTAAAATCAGCATTGCAGTTATAATAAGGAGAATAAACCTGCTGACATTTGGAATCTTCACAACCGGTCAGTGTATCAATAGTATAGATGCAAATATCGTGGTCTCCGGCCGGCAATATAATGCTGAAAACACTATCGGTACTGATTATCATGTCGTCCATCATCCAGATTCTTTCCGAGACATCTCCTTCAGAAATATCGCTAAAGGTAAATTTCTGGAGCAAATTTTCATCCTGCACATAGGTAAAATCAGCATTGCACATGATTTCGTTGCGCACGACAACGGTTTTTGTTGTAGAAAACATGCAATACTCGTCATCAACGGTAGTAAGCGTTACTTCAAAAGCACCTTCATAGTCATACTGATGGAACACAAATTTCCCGCTGTCAACTGTTCCATCGCCAAAATCCCAGAAACATGAAGCGGTGGTGTCGCTCAATACAGCTTCAAAATCCACGGCACAATTATCCAGCAAAATATAGTCGAAATTGGAATTACAATTACTTGGTGTTTTGATAGAAATATTGGCACAGTATTGATCTTCGCATTGTTCTTCAGGATTGCTAACAGTGAGGCAAACCGTATAATCTCCAGGGGCATAATTATGCGTGGGTTGAACATATGTACTGGCATGTCCATCGCCAAAATCCCAATAAACTTCCGTAAAATTTTCGGAGAGGTTATTAAAATGGATCAATTGCTCATTAAAAGGATCATGGGAATAGATAAAGAAAGCCTTACAATTGAAAGTAACCGGATTTGTTGGCAGATAGAGTGTTACATAAAAATTTTGTGCTGAGTCAGGATAATAATACACTGTAGTATCAATTGTTTCACCAAAGAAACCCTGTGTAGAAATATTGAGGAAGCCGCCATGGTCACTATCCCCCGAAGGGATTTTAACCAGGAAGTCCCCTTCACTGTCACTTCCGGAAAAAAGCGTCCAGAAGCCCACCGAAGTAGAATCCTTTCCTGTAATTTCCACGGAATGGTAGGAAACCGGTTCGAGTTGCGTTGTAACAACCCGTCCAATTATATTAATATAATCTACGGTATCCTGCGCATTAATATTAATGGCTAGTGTGAATAATGCCAGGGAAAGCAAGACCCGTTTTAAAAAATTCATCATCAATTAAAGTTTAATAAGTAAACCCATTCGTACACCGACCGCATAAGGATTTTCATCCTGCCCCGGCAGTGCATTTTCATACGCAGAACGCAGGAAATACCTGAGTTCCGGTTCTAATTCAAATCGGAACCGATTAGACAAACGGTAATTGGCGGCTACTCCAAAACTGTATTGCCATTGGGTTCGATAGCGGCCAGGGGCCATATTATTTGTGCTCAAAACAATATCTCTTTGATCGGAGCCAACATAATTATTAACATTCTTTTCGAGTTGCATTGCCATAATAAAACCTGTTTTCAGCAAAAAGCCAAAGCGGCTGGATGCTGTATTAAAGCGGTATCCCGCCATTATGGGCAATGAAAAATAAGTATAAGTCGTATTTGTAGCTTCATTGACCGTTAGTACAGCTGTGTCGTTCACATCTTCATTGGATGTGTGGTACACTGGCGTAACTTCATTTGTAAGAGGATCAACAATAAAAGTCATGGAATCCAAATCGTTATAGCTGCCAATATATTCGTGCATACTAACTTCCCAATCGGCTTGCGCGGTATTGGTTGTAATTCCCAAACCGCTTTGTACAAAATAATTTCCGGCAAAGGAGTAGCGCACATAAACATCTGTATTGTAGGCCATTTGATCATTTCCATCAACAGTATTGAACCATTTTTGCGGCATAAATCCAACACCGGCTTCAAAATACTGTGATTCCTGATCCTGAGCCAGAATACCAGCCGGAAATTTCGCTTCCTGACCGTCAAACTCATAAGTCTTTTTGCGCTTATTTAATTTATTGCGCATTTTATCGTGGCGTGATACACGATCTTGTTTGGAGTCTGCAAAATGAGGAAGGGGGAATTGATATTCAGCATCCACTTTTTCATAATGTGGCTTTTCGGGGATAAATCCAGGAATCGGTTTTAACCTGCCCAAGTCCCATTTTTGGATATCATTATTAACGGCAATATCATTGTTTTTCACCAGGCTCGGTTTATTACTGTCAGAAACAGTGGCGCTTACCTCCATTTTGGCAGCACCGGCAGGGGTATTTGCAATGGCAGGTGTTGCCGTTGCTACAGCCGTAACTGCAACAGCTGTTTCATATACCTGAATTTTGCCGGAATCAGCAATATCTGCTGAAAATTTTTTATTATTCCCTAATGCTGGAGCTGCTACTGCCTGATCATTGGTAATGGCCTGATCTGCCGGAACAACATCTGGATTTGCATCTTCCGCATTTTTTGTTGCCGGGATTTCCTGATTTTCCTGAGCTTCGATAGGCTTAGTATCATTTTGGATATCAATAGATTTGATATTATCCTGGGGAACAGGCTGGGAATCGGCAAGGTCTTTTTGAAGCGGAGGCAGATATTGGTTTTCCGGCTTAATATTTTCCGATGGACTAAGAGTAAACCACAAACCGCTGCTAAGCAAAATGAGGGCAGCACAAACTGTGCTAATATTTTGAGGGCTTACGAATGAAAAATTGATGAATTTACGCCAAAACACCTTTTTGTGGAGTTGTTGTTTCAATTCCACAGGTGCTTTGATTTCCTGTCCATTAAGGGCAGAAAAGATAAAGTCATCTATATTATTCTTATCGTACATCAGCTTTTTCTGGCTTTTTCAATTTTAAGTTCATTGATTTTCTTTTGCAGGTATTTTCTGGCCTTTAACAGTTGTGTTTTTGATGTATTTTCCGAAACACCCATCATATCGGCAATTTCTTTATGCCCATATTTTTCAAAAACAAAAAGGTTAAAAACACTGCGGTAACCGGGTGGGAGTTCCTGAATCAATGCCAGGATTTCCTCTTCCGTAACATGCACTTCATCATTTTGGATGTAGGCATCATCGCTTTGATCTCCAATCCTTTCTTCAAGGGCATCAAAGTCAACGGTATCGCGCCGTGCATTTTTTTTACGGATATGGTTTAGGGCAGTATTTACCATAATACGTTTCATCCAGCCTTCAAAAGAACCTCCTTCGATTTTCCTGAACTTTTTAACGTTAAAGAAAATCTTTATAAAGCCTTCCTGCATAATATCCTGAGCTTCCTGGCTATCAGAGCTGTATCTCATACAAAGCCCAAGCAAAACCGGAGAGTACTGATCGAACAGTTTGTCTAAAGCCTTGCTTTTGCCTTTGATACAATCCCTAATAAGCTTGTCATCCAGGGTCATTATGCAATGTATATGGTAAACACCGTATTTAGGTCAGGTTGCCTGCAAGTATTATTTTTATTGCAGTAAACCCAAAATTTATAAATATGTGGGTACAGGATTAAGTTATTCTTTTCAAAAAAATGCGCAAAAAGAAATCTAAATCTCTCTTTGCAAGGTGACCCAACAGGTATCATGCAAAAATAAATCCCTTAACAGCAAGGATTTACAATAGAGAGAGATAAAATTTCAATTTTCAATATTCAGCCAAGAATATTTCTGCTTTCTTAACAAGAATATCTTAATTAGCCTGGCTCCACTTTATTAGCGCACAAATATAACAGAATAGCTGGAAATTACACCATCCTGATGCAATAAAGTGACAAAATATTGTCCGGTCGCCAACGGAGCATCAAGCTTTTGGATCGCAGGGACATTAGCTTCCAGAGATAATTCCCTGCTTAATATGCGGCGACCAACGGCTGAGTGCAATTCGAGCTGAACCGTTTCAGAAAATTCGGGAACGATAAAGATATTAATAAACTCCTTTGCCGGATTCGGGTATAATAAAACATCATGGTAAAAATCTTCTTCTCCAACCGCTGTAGGATTGGATTGCTTATAAATGCGCACACAAACGGTATCTTCAACGGGCCTTTGGTTATTGAGGTACACATCCGGATTAGACGAAATGTATCCGGGTTGGCTATAAAACAGTTGGTACTCACCCATTCCCAACTGGGAGAAAACAAACGCACCCTCATCATCGGTAATCCTAAAACCTACAATATCCTCCAGATGAATCAAAAGCACCATTTTACCGGCAGCAGGCAAACCGGGCTGTGGCACATCCTGCCCAATAATGAGCGCTTTTCCATCGATAACACCATTACCTGCCGGTGGTTGGTTTAGCTGTTTGAGATGTATATCCGAATGAAAACTATTGCTTTGTGTCAAATCAATAGTTTGTGCGTCTTTCCAGTCCAGACTGTTTTCAAAATATGCAGGAAGGAAATCGCCATATGCGTTTGAATTCTCTGTAAGCGAAGCCCGTACAGCATAAATTCCCCTGATTAGTCCCGGAAAAAAATAATAGCCCAACTGATAAAAATAGCCGGTATCCACTTTTACCCAATAATCGTCATTCAATGCGCGGTACAATTCGAGCAATGCTGTATCATTTTCATGGACAGGATTGTTCATCACTTTATTCCCTAAAAACAAGGAGCCGCCCAGGTCGAAATGTTTGTATGTATGGATCGTTTTGGTCAGGCTGTCGGTTATATAAATATTTGGTGGCAGATAATCTGTGACCTTCAATTTCACCTGATAGCTTGCCTGCTGGTTTAGGTATTGATGTTGCGGGTTTGTTTGCCTGGATGAAGTCCCATCGCCAAAAGTCCAAAGCCTGTTTTTTATTTGATTCCCTTCCGAACGGTCATAAAAATAAAACCGGTTTACCTGCCCGGGAGTTGAATCATGCACAAAATCAAAATCTACTTTTAAATTTTGAAATTCGAGTTTTATTTGCCGGCTCACAGAGTCCTCACATAATTCGGGATAATAAGTATTGCGGAGCATAAGCGATACGACATAATTTCCGGGTGCTGCATAGGTATGCGAAGGCTCGTATTCGCTTGATGCCGTTCCATCGCCAAAATACCAGGTAAAGTCATTGGCAGAGCCCTCAGCCGTTGGCGAAAAATGCACCAATGAAGGGTAATTTTCATCAACAGTATAATCGAAAACGGCAGAACAATGCTGCAAATCAACATAGATTTCCTGTGTTACGCTATCCATACAGTAATCATTGTAGCCGCCGCACCATGCCAGAAGTTTAACTGTATAGGTACCTCCCTGACTATAAATATGATCCGGGTTCTTTTCATCCGAGACTGTGCCATCGCCAAAATCCCATTGCCAGTTATCGATTGCATCGCCGGTTTGCGCATTAAAGGCAAAAATAAACGGACGCAAAGGATCAATCTGATAATCAAATGCAGCATCGCAGCCCATATCGGCCAGAAAAACCGTATCGCACCAGGTGTCTTTTAAATTGGGGTGCTCTGAATTTCCGATGCTCAAACAAACCCTGAAATCATTTTCAACGATAAACAAATGCTGCGGATTTTCCAGTTCACTGAAACTTCCATCCCCGAAATCCCATTCCCACGTATCGGCAAAATCAGAAGATTCATTGATAAAGGCAATTTGTCCGGGATAAGGCTGGCCATACTCAAAGGAAAAAGCAGCATTAAACGGAGGCTCTTCGATGTATAGCGTATCATAATGAATATCATTGCAGTGCTGGGGATACTGTGTATTAAAAGCTTTCAGGCTCACATAATAATGTCCGGTATCCTGATAAACATGGAAAGGATTTTCTTCCGTACTGAAATTACCATCGCCAAAACTCCACAAATAAGTATTTGGAAGTCCTTCCGATTTATTTTCAAAAGTGATGCGATACGGATCCTCGGGGTTTCCTGACCAATCAAAATCGGCAAAGCAACCGGGAAAAATTACTTCAACGCTATCAATTAACATATCATCGCAATAATCAGGATATTGAGAATTCATAACCCTTAGGCTCACCTGATATTTCCCTGCCGTTTCATATTCGTGAACCGGTTCAAAAGCAAAGGATCCGCTCCCATCGCCAAAGCTCCAGATATATTTATCAGCATGTGGTGATGAAAAATTGAGAAAACTGAATTCAAAATAGTTATTGGGGTTCTGCTCATACGACCAGTCCGCAATACATTCGGGAAATACGACATACACAGAATCCTTGTAAATATCATAGCAGTAGCCCGGATAAAATGTGTTCATTGCACGCAGTTGCACATAATACCAACCTGTATCGGAAAAAGTGTGCACAAGGTTTCTTGAAGTGTAGGACGTTCCATCGCTGATATTCCACAAATAACTATTGACCATACCGGTGGAAGTATTCTCAAACTGATAGGTAAAAACCCCCGAGGGCAGCACAATGCTGGAGAAATCAGCAACACAAGGCTGAAAAACAATATGCACGCTATCGCGCAGTGTATCGCGGCAATTGTAAGGGTTACGGGTATTCCAAACGATCAAATCGACATCATACCAGCCCGTATCGGAAAAAGTATGGAGAAAGCTCTCGCTGAAATACATTGAACCATCCTCGATCTGCCAATGCAAACTATCATAATGTCCTGACGAAAGTGATTGAAAATGAACATCAAAAGGTTGATCAGGGACCATAGAGTATGAGAAATCAGCATGGCAATCATTTGGCTGAGGCACCATAACCGAATCGCAAAATACGTCCACATTGCTTTTCACGGCATTTCCCACTTCGAGACAAACATAATAATTGCCCGGGGCAGCGTAGGTATGTTTCGGATTAGGTTCGAAAGACTGGTTTCCATCACCAAAATCCCACACCCAATAAAACACAGGCCCGGTGGATAAATCCTGAAAGTGAAAACGCAAATCGACGGCTGAATCCTGATAATAAGTGAAATTCGCGACACAATCTTCTCTGCCCACATTCTGTGAATGAGCTGATTGCGGCATTAAAAAAAATAATGCCAACCAAATAAAATTCACCGATAGAACCCCTGTTGTTTTCATTTCTAAGCCTAAATATTTCAGCACTACGGTAAAGGTTGAAGCCATAACCGAAGCAACAAAAATAGCAAAAGAAAATTTAAAATGCCTTGTTTTAAAAAGATAAATTCCCAAATTGACCTAATAACAAACGGTTTGCAAAAAAGATAACAGAACCGGATCCAGGATATCCAGAAGAAAAATTAGACTTTCCAGTTACTGGATTTATTTTTGATTATAGAGGATTTTACATAAAGGACAGGGCATATTAGCTGCCATTCTTGGGCATAGACGGTGAAAATTGAACAATAAAACAATTCTAAACAAGGAATTATTTTTCAGTTATTTAATATTATAAGCTTGATTTTCATTCATATATGTTTGGCATGTATATTGTTATAAGTTAAATTTTTCCAATTTCAAGAAACCTTTTAGGTTCTCACGGTATTAACCGACAAAAGCGCCCATTAATGATGAAAAAAAACAAGAGCCATATTCATAAGTTAATTATCCTTCTGCTGCAGATAATTCCCACTCTTGCATTTGGGCAATTAACGGTCAACACGACCCACTCAAACCTCACGGCAACTTCCATCACAATTTCTGCTACATTTACGGGCGGACATAGTTCTCTCAATGTATCAAACTGTATATTAAGCTACGGAACCAGCAGTGGAAATTACGAAAGCGGACAAGCGATAGGGATACTTGAGCTGGTCAGCAGTAATGGAGGAGTCAACATCTTCCAATTGAGCGACCTAAGCCCATCAACAGATTATTTCTATATTATTGACTATACTTTCGATGACAGTGATTACGAATCCACTGAAAACACATTCAGCACGGCAGCCCCCGAACCGGCTATTGTTACTACAGATTCTACCAGCGAAATCAGCTCCTCGGGCGTGCGCTTAAATGCAACTGTTGAAACAGGCAGCATCCTGCCCACAGACCAGATCCATTTTGAATGGGGCACTTCAACTTCTTATGGCAACAGCACAAATGCAACGCCCAATTCCACATCCTTCAACACAAACGCCTCACTCTGGATTGATGCGGCACAGCTTAGCTCAGGCACAACATACCACTACCGAATTGCAGCCCGCGATCAGTCGCTGGGATACTACCAAACACTTTACGGGACGGACAGGACATTCAAACTCTACAATACACCTGTTGCACAGAGCGCTACTGACCTCAAGCCTTACAGCTTTCAGGCTAATTGGAGCCACTATAATGATGCCGCAACTTACATTATTGATGTAAGCAGCTCAGCCACATTCGATTCATACGTAAGCGGATATCACGGACTGGAGATTGAAGCTCCGGGCACTTCCTTCATAGCTTCAGAAAACCTGACGCCAGGAACAATTTATTATTACCGCATCAGGGTAAAACTTCAGGGCAGCAACAATACAACTGCCAATTCAAATACAATCAGCCTGCAACTTCCGGGAACACTCACCTGGACCGGACTGCAAACTGCCGACTGGCACACTACCGGCAACTGGGACATGAATACTGTGCCTGATGAGAACCTGAAAGTTGTAATTCCGGGAAGCCTGAAAGCTCATTGGCCCATTATATCTTCCAACGAGAACATTGATCAGCTTGAGATGGAAGAAGGCTCGCAATTAACAATAAACAGCGCCGCAAGCCTGACGGTTAATCAAAACGGCCTGCTCATCCCTCCGGATGCCGCTTTAATCCTGAACAACGGCAATCTGATCATAAATTCAGGAAACCTCATGATTGAATCCGAAAGTTCAGGTTCGGGCGGACTGGTTATACAAGACGATGCATCCACAGTCAGCCTTACAAATGGCAGTAATATAATGGAACGCTACATCAGTGGAGGCACCTGGCATGCAGTAAGCACTCCGGTTGCAGGAGAATTGGCCGGGCAGTATTTCTTTGATCATAATCCGGTGGTTTATTTGCTTCGCCATTTTGAATCGTCGAGCTGGGATGGCAGTACTGAACCCTGCGAAGATTGCTGGGACTATATCGAAGAACTCACAACGCCACTCACCAGCATGAAAGGATATTTCTATTGGGCTGATGCTGCAGCAGCTACTATTGATTTCAGCGGCACTTTCCACAACGGAAATATAAGTTTTGATCTTACTGATCGCAATACGACAGCAGATGCAGACGGCTCAGGCTGGAATTTTGTTGGCAACCCCTACCCCTCTCCTTTTAACTGGGACAATGTTAGCATTCCTGCCGGTTGTGATGATGCCATATATTTTTGGCAGCCCGGTTCTGGCGCGGATGGCGATTATAAATCGTGGGTCAATGGCGGTGGTGGAAGCGAAAATGCTATCGTTCCGATTGGACAGGGGTTCTTTGTTCATGCTACCGATGATAATGTCAGCCTACAGCTCACCAATAGCTGCCGTGTGCACAATACCAAATCATTTTATAAAGAAGATATCAGAAATGAATTAAAAATCAGCATTGGCGACTATTTGAAAGATGAAATGTTCATTCGGATTAATGATGAAGCCAGCGAAAATTTCGATAAAAGCTACGATGCCTATAAATATTTTGGCACCAACATCCCTCAGGTTTATACCATAAGCCCGAAAAATGAATTACTTGAAATACAAAGCCTCCCAAAAGACAAAGGCTGGCTGGAAGTACCGATCAGCTTCCGTTTCAGGGAAGATGGAAATTATGAAATAGGTTTTGAGCAAACGGAAAGCTTTGATGCAGAGACCAACATCTACTTAAAAAACAATGAAACAAACGACCTTATTGATCTGCGTAACAAGAATTCTATAGAATTCTATTTCGAAGCGGGAGTTCATGAAAATCCATTTAGTATCGTGATTACCGAAAGCTCAATGAGCGTTGAAGAAAATATAAAGGATGATTACAGCATATACAGCGATGCAGAGCACATCATCATAAAAAGACAAAGCAAAAGCATGCGGAGTGATTTCAGATTTGCAGTTTATGACCTGACGGGCAGAATTATTAAACAGGGGAATCTGCCCGGCAGTCAGGTCATCATTGACATGAAAGGTCATGCCCATGCATGCTATATTGTTCAGGTTACCGGTGCAGAGAGAATAAGGCAGAAAAAAATCATGTTCTAACGAACTGAAAAAAGGAGGTAATCATGAATCGATGGATACGCAAAACAATAAACGTTCTTTCGATAATTCTGATTGTTTTGGTCAGCAAGCAAGTAACAGCTGATGGGCCGCCACCACCGCCCGGAGATCCTACGGGTTTCGGAGGCGGAGCACAAGGAGACCCGCTGGGGGGCGGAGCACCTGTGGGTGGCGGCACAGCGCTGTTAGTGATCATGGCCGGAGGCTATGCCCTTGTTAAAGCCAACAGACAGATGAGTCGAAATACGTTTCAAAATATAACAGGTAAAAAGCACTCAAAAACGAGTGCCTGACCCAAAAAGACCTCTATCCCTATCTACTGCTTTTTATTGCTTTCCGGGGCACGTTCCAGTGCCCCGGTTTCCTTTTACAGCATTATTTTCCCGCAGCAAGCCACGCACAGGAATGTGGCGGAATCTCTATTTCCAGCTTTTGTCCTGCTTGATTAACTGCCAATGCGTTTAAAACATCACGATATTGTTTGTCCTGTTTCAGCGGAATTTCAAGCTTTTGCAGCTGATCCGAATTATTGAAAACAGCAATAATTTCATCCTGTGCATCAAAGCGGCTATATGCCAGAGAATTCTTTTCATCATCAACAATCAGATATTCCAGTCCTCCATTGGAAAGCACGGGATTTGCTTTGCGCAAAGCGATGAAGTTGCGGTAGATATCAAAAAGCGTATGATTAAATTCGACTTTATCTGCAGGACGTTCAAGTCCGGTAGGGTGCGTTGTTTCGGTTTCAAATTCATAATCCGGCCAAATGAGCGGCTTGCGTGTTGAAGGGTCATCGGCACCCCACATGCCCATTTCATCACCTGCCCAGATATGAGGAGCGCCCACAAAACTGAATTGTTGTGCCAAAAGCATTTTCAGGATATCATAGGTTTCCTCATCCGGTTTATTGATTTTATAATTTGGATCATCGGCCGGTTTTGCATGCATTTTATACATGTTTTTATTGTAGAGCGATGTGGAAACCCTGGGCGCATCATGGCTTGCCGTAAGGTTCATCATAGCATAATTGCTTGCTTCAGGAAGGTTGGAAGCAAATCGTTTCAGACTGTCCACAAACTCGGAAACAGGAATCTCATCGGGTGATTGGTTAAAGAAGTGGCGTGCTGCGCGATACCAACGATAATTCATTACGGCATCGAACACATCCCCTTGCAGGAAAGGTTTGGGATCGAGCAATTTATCCGGCCATGCTTCCCACCATACTTCACCGACAAGGTATGCATCGGGATTGATTTTACGCACTTCCTTACGGTAATCGCGCCAGAAGCCCAAAGGTACTTCTGCTGCAACATCCAGACGGAAACCATCCACACCGTCCGAGGGGTCGCCATCGCCATTGGGATCAAGCCAGCGGCGCGTTACATTCATGATATGCTCTTTGGCTGCCGGATCATAGATATCACCTTCCATCACCCGGATGCCATTGCTGTGATCGGCAAATTGGGTTTCACGGATTTCGGGTAGGTCGTACACGCCAAACCATCCATGATATTTGAATTCGTTTTCAGGGGTTTCGGGATCATCAAAAGACTCTACCCAATACCAATCTTTAAACTGCGACTCCTCCCCTTTTTCCACCACATCTTTCCATGCCCAGCAGGTATGTCCGGTGTGGTTCCAGCTGAAATCCATAATTACTTTCATTCCGCGTTTATGCATTTCATCCACCAGGGCAACAAACATTGAGTCTGCCGTGGTCATTTGCCATGTTTCTACATTTGCCGGTTCTTCAGCAGCCATAATTTCAATATCCCTGTCGGGGTCAGGCCCAAAGTTGCGGTCGATGTGCCTCCAGTGCCGGGCATCATATTTATGCAGGGAAGGCGCATCATTGAGCGGATTGAAATAAATGGCCGTTACGCCCAGGGAATCCAGATAATCGAGTTGATCAAAAACACCCTGTAAATCGCCACCATAGCGCCTGAGCTGCGATTTCTGCCCAAAATTACCAATGGGATTTCCTGTAAAATCTTTTCCCCCTTCGGTTTCCGAGAACCATGGATCGTCTTTATACCAATCATGCGTCCATGGTGTTACGGCCCATCCATCAGGCACAAAACCGGGATAACACCCTTCAATATCCTGAGGACGCGGATCGTTGGTTGGATCACCGTTTCGGAAACGTTCCGGAAAAATCTGATACCAGACTACCTCTTTTGCCCAGGCGGGCACTTCGGCAAGCTGCTCATCAATGACTGCTTCTTTTGTTTCTTTTTGCAACTGCTGCTTGCACGAAGCCAGCAAAAATATCCCTATAACAGACAACAAAATTATTTTCTTCATAATATAAATGTTTATCCGGTCGAAAGCCGGCATTTTTTAATAAAACAAGTTACCAAAATACCGTGTACAATATAGCAAGAATAATCAAAACAGCATAAGATGCAATGGTATAGCCTTTATCTGTATGGAACAGTTTATTGGTAATCTTAATGGCTTTGGGATCATCGTCATTAGGATTGGTTGCCAGGCTTACAAACACAATTACCACGAGGGTAATCAGGAATGTATAGAGCATCTGGTCCATCCAGGGCATATCGAATGGAGCAAGCTTCAGAATCAATGCAACCGGAATTGACGCCAGCACACCAATAACCGCACCTTTGTTGGTTGTTTTCTTATAGAACAGACCCAGCATAAATACTGCAAGAATCCCCGGGCTCACCAAACCTGTATATTCCTGGATATACTGGAAAGCCTGATCGATGCTACCCAGTGCGGGAGCAACCATAACGCCAATTGCCAAAGCCACAGCACCGGCAATCCGCCCCACGGCAACTTCCTTTCCGTTTTCCTTGTTTTTCTGCAGATAAGGCTTATAGATATCCATAGTAAATATTGTTGAAGTAGAGTTGACCATGCTGGCCAATGATGAAACAATCGCTGCCGCCAGTGCAGCCACAACAAGGCCTTTTACACCTGCGGGAATAAAAGTGCCTACCAGCCATGGAAATGAATTATCGTAATTCATTCCGCCATCAGCTTTTTGGAAAGCGCCCTGAACCCCATCAACAATTGCCGTACCTTCGGGCTGGGAATACATCACCCAGGCAATAATTCCCGGAACAACCACAAAAAGCGGAACCAAAAGCTTCAAAAAAGCGGCAAAGGCAATCCCTTTTTGTGATTCTCGGAGGCTTTTCGCCGCCAGGGTTCGTTGGATGATATACTGGTTAAATCCCCAGTAATACAAGTTGGCAACCCATAAACCACCGATCAGAACAGCTATTCCCGGCAGGTTCATAAATTCAGGGTTGTTTTTATCGAGGATCATATGGAATTTATCGCCGGCTGTTTCATAAACATGCTCCAGACCGTTTATAATACCGCCATCAGGTGTTACATGACCCAAAGCAATCATGGATGTAATAACACCGCCGGCAACCAGCAAAACTACCTGAATCACATCCGTCCAGGCTACGGCAGCCAGCCCCCCATATAGCGAATAGGCTGCGGCAAAAAGAGCCAGACCTATAATGTAGAACATAATATTGCTGCCGTCACCGGAACCCAGAACGGTATCCAAGGCCTTGCCGCCAAGGTATAAAACCGAAGTCAGGTTTACGAAAACATAAAGCGACATCCAAAAAATGGCCAAAATCGTTTTTAAGTTAGTACTGAAGCGTTTTTCAACAAATTCGGGAATGGTAAAAATCCCTTTTTCAATAAATATCGGAAGGAAGAATTTCCCCACAATAATCAATGTCAGCGCGGCCATCCATTCGTAGGAAGCAATAGCCAGGCCAATGGCCATGCCCGAACCCGACATCCCGATCATTTGTTCTGCTGAAATATTTGCGGCAATCAATGAAGCGCCAATTGCCCACCAGGGCAGGGATTTTCCCGCCAGAAAGTAGTCTTTTGCATCTTTCTTATGTCCCTTCTTTCCTCTCGATACCCACAAACCAACGCTTAAAATCACGATGGCATACGCAATAAAAACTGCATAATCCGCAATAGAAAATCCTGTGTTCATTTAGAAAATTTTAAAATGATTAGTGTATAAAAATTCAAAATCACGCAAATATATAAACTCCTGAGTAATTTTAAAACAGTGCCGGGAAATTCGCATCGAAGCAATGCCCCCTTAAAGAACTGTTGCTCAGCATCCAAAAAGTTCGGAAAAATTATCCCGCTATTTTTGGACATCAAAAGCAATTAGCACTGAAATAATGCCACGGTTAGTGCGTTTATTTTAAAAACTTAAGAGCCATGTTAAACTACTCCAAACTCATACTGACACGCGTTAGTTTTAATTACGCGCTTTTTAAAAAAGAACTACACAAAGCCATCAAAAACGTAAACAAGGAGGAGTTAATCCTGCTGAGGAACTGGTGCCTGCTGATGTTTGGCACAAGCTACGGCAACCTTATTGTTGAAGCATTTAAAAATGCCGGATTGAACTAAAGCGGATTCACCGCTCAACATTTTTGCATCTTCCTAAAAGGTATTGGCTGCGATGCCTAAAATTGATTCCCTAATTTGTTCAGGCAAGGGTTTTCCTAATAGAACCGAAACAGCATTCCATCTTTGAGCTGCCCACTGCCCATACGCATGATTTTTAAAGGGTTGGTATTATATTATTTGATGTTTTTTTGATCTACACGTAATTTCATAAAAAGAAATGTAATTGGTATTTCAAACAGATTGCAAACCTTCTTTAAGGTCTTCGGGCGTCTCGTCTCACTCACCCCTTTTAATAAATGTCCTCAAATAATTCTTTTCATCTTTAGTAATCCGTAATTGGTACATCCCGGGCAACAAAGATTGCGTATTGACCTCCACCGGAAATGAAAATGCTTTAATGCTCAGGACTGTTTGTCCGTTGGCATTGATAAGGCTGATATTGGCAGCGCCTTCCTCTTTGTTGAGTTCTATTTTGATGCCGGTGCTTGCGGGATTGGGGTAGATATTTAGATCGCCCTCCAGGCATACTTCCTCTTCAACGGGTGTAAGCAAACGACAAAAGCAGCAATTGCATTCCGGATTTTCCAGATAAACGACTGTATCCATATACTTGAAACAAACCAATTCGCAATAAGATCCAATAATATATTCCCTTATTGGATGAAAAAGGCCGCGTACGCTTCCTATCCCTTCGATCCAATAGTCGAGCCCTCCTCCTTCAATTTTGAAACGCTTCCGGAACTGATTATCATGCATCTCAATCGTATCAATATCTGTAACTCTACATCCCCAATGTAAATCCCCTTCCGGATATTCAGAATGAGGCATGCTGTCTCCAATATTAAGCGAAAAATCATAGATCAAAATTTCCTCATCCCAATCCTGTATTTTAATAAATATCTGTTTGGATTCATTTTCACGAAGTGCGGCATAGTAGGTCATATGCTCCTGATTTAGAACCGTATCATCTATAATACTATATATCTTATTGTAGAGTATTTCATTAATCAGGGTATCTCCTTTAATTCCGAACCTTTCCCTAAAATCTGTAGAATAGCCATAATAAAAATTGTTCCAAATAGCATTGGAATCCGGGAAAGGGTGATAATCCTGTGCTGTAGCATCCTGCATGGTGCTGCTCAGGATGATTCCAAAAATAATAATCATTTTTTTCATTGCATCTGTTTTTAATTCATTTCTTTTGGCTAATAACCATAATATCAAGCATCTTATATAAATTATGGGACAATGATGAGGCTAATCATTTTTCTTTATAAATGTCCTGATATAATTCTTCTCATCTTTAATAATCTGGATTTGATACATCCCGGGCGACAAAGCTTGTGTATTGACCTCCACCGGAAATGAAAATGCTTTAATGCTCAGGGCTGTTTGTCCGCTGGCATTAATAAGGTTGATAGTGGCAGCGCCTTCCTCATTGTCGAGTTCTATTTTGATGCCGGTGCTTGCAGGATTGGGGTAGATATGAACCGGGTCAACTGCTTGATGTTCGTCGATGTCAAGCAAAAGTATTTCTTCACAGTCTTCATGGTTCCAGTTGTGCCAGGGATAAAAACTGCTCATATATAAACCCGTAAACTGGTCTTTATAGCAGCGCAAAGGGCCATCATATTGCATATCGTGGCACGGGAACATATAATAGGCATTTCCAATGCCATCGATAACATCTCCGCTAAATTCATAACACAGACCATCGTTAGTGGTGACATACTGCACTTTACGTTTTTCATTCCCAATCATAATGCTGTCTGTGGATTCCACATAAAGTGTAAGTTTTTGCTGCATCGTATTGGTATAATAATCCAGTACAACAGAATCTCCGGCTACAGCCCCAAAGTCATAAAGCAGATGAAAATCGTCAGCAGCATAGAAGAACAGACTATCGTTGCGACGGAACATATAATGGATTTCCTCTGTACTGCTTTCATAATCATATTTTGTATGCAACAATTTTCTGCAGGATGTCCCTTGGATAACGGTATCCTTTAGGGATTCAAGTTTGGAATAACTGATATAATCAAGGTACATCGTATAATGTGTATAATGCCATACTGCACCTATGGGGGCAAAATCCTGCGCAAAAGCAAACTTACTGAATACTAAAACGAGAAAGATCATTCCGGCTTTTTTCATCATGGTTGGTTTTGATACACGTTCAGGGCAGCTAAAGTAAGCAATTATTTTAAAATAGTCAATATTATGAAGCAAATATTTTAATTAATCATTACTCAATTGCCCAAATGCGTTAAAATTAATGCAATTATGGCTTCATTGGCTTTGAGGAAATACTTAGTATTTTTTTAGTGCTGAGACTCAAATGGCGCTACGATTATTATATCTGGCTTATGCGCAATACATCATTGAGCGCCACCTTGGTGCAATTAATGAAATAGCACTTGTCATCTGAGCAAAATCAGGACGCAACAAATAAAGACGGAGACCGGACATTATGAATCAGAAACCTGACTCTATTGACAAACTCTACTTATTGTTCAGCATCAAGGCCAAGAGCAAAGCCCGCTCAATCAGGCTGTGGCGTAAAATCCGTTCTTTATTGGAGCTTAGCGCTTCCCCCAATGCCCCGAGTCCATCAATTCGGGGCACATTCTGTTTGATATGGCAGATATCGGACGAACTCCATCGGTGTTCTTCGGTGATGCGCACATCAATCCGCCGGGCAAGTTTACAGATTTCGTGATAATACTCACGGCTGGCTTCATTTTCGAGCAAAGCAGGTCGTTTGATACCTCCTTCAAAATGCATCTGGAAGATTTTTGCCCGTTTCTGCGCTGCCAGGATTTTATCGATCTTTTTCTCAATTCGGCTTAAAATATCACGCGAATTATAGCGCACACTGATTCCTGCCGAACCGTAAGCATAATTTTTAAAGATATTGCTTTTATATTCAATATTATACGGAGCAATGATATTATCGGGATCTTTACCGGAAATTTCAATAATAGAGCTGAGGGTTTTATTAAAATGCAATGCCGTAGTAGCCACAGCCTCAGGTTTATTGTTGCTCACAAGGCGCGTGCGCAACTGAAACAATGCCGATCCTGAACGCGAAAGCACTATACCGCCTTCTTTGGAAGCTCCACTGACTGCCAGCGTTTTTCCGGCCAGAGCCGCTTTATGCTTGATGATATCTTCCGAATAGCGGTTATCGATGCTAGTGTCGGTAATCAACAAAATCCCTATTTTTATCTTTTTGAGGTTGCGGGCAAATTTCAGGGAACGCAGCGCGGAGATCAGCACAGCCACACCGCCTTTGCTTTCCCAAATACCCGTACCATCGATATATTGCTCGTAGCCAACATAATTTTCCTGTTCCTGCAGTTTTACACGCGAATCAAGCGGTAAAAGGATTAAAAAATCTACCCCGGCATCGAATGAATTAGCAAAATAATGGATATTCCCTATTTCGAGCTGTGGATAAACCTCCTGCGTAAAGCCCATAAGGCTGAGCTCCCGGCCAATAATATTGCTGCATCGGTTTACACCCTCAACATTGCGCACATACGTATTAATATTGACCAGTTTTTCGAGCAATTGTTCTGTTTGCTGCTGACGTGTTTTCAGGAAAGTTCGCAGGCGCGTTGCCTGGTTGGTTTCCTTTTTGTTTTTGGCACTGATAAAAGTATTGGAAAAATAGCGTACAGCAGCTACGTCCAACATTTTGTTTACCAGGTTTTCAAAATCATAGCCGGCAACTTTTGCTGCTGTGGGATACGAACCCGTTTGGCCCAGGCTGGCCATGGAATTGATTTCGAGCAGGTAAATATTATTGTCTTCATCAAGACGGATATCCACACGGGCAAAATCGCGCAGGTTCAGCGCATGAAAAGCTTCTACAGATATTTTCTGCATTTTTTCAGCCAGCTCAGCACTGATATTTGCCGGACAGATTTTTCCTTTGGGTTTGCGTTTTTTATCATCTGTAGTCTGGATGGCATCCGGATCGCCATTGAGGTCGATTTCGAGCAGCGGAAAAGCTTCCACCGGAGAATTTCCCATTAAGCCCACACAAAATTCGCGTCCGCGTATAAATTGCTCTGCCAAAGCCTGTTGATTAAATTCAGTAACAATAAAGTTCACGGCATCGCGTAGGTCATCCACATTATAAACCACACGCAGGCCAAACGAAACACTTTCCATTTTCGGCTTTACAATAACCGGAAACACAACGCGGTCCATATCTTCCTCAGCCGAGTTGAACACCCAGAAATCGGGTGTTGGCAAATTGTTTTTTTGCCAGATTATTTTGGTCAATACTTTATCCAGCGCAAGGGCATGACCCGAGGGCGAAGAGCCCACATAAGGCAATCCGAGCATTTCGAGCATAGACGGAATATGCGTATAACGGCTTTCGCCCTGAATGCCATAAGCCATATTAAACACCATGCCCATTTGCTCCCCTTCGCGGGCTGATGGCATAAAATTCTCCAAACGTTCAATAATCTGCTTGTTTCCGTCCAGCACCGCAACATTATGCCCGGCTTTTTCGAGGCTCTGCGCTACTTTCTTTACGGTGGCTTCGCTATAAAATTCTTTGTTTTGCATACCAAAAGTATTGATCACACCTTTGATATCTTTGTTATAGATGATTGCTACTTTCATTGATTATAATATGTCACAGATTTTCAGGAAATTTTTCACCATAAGCATACCATCGGCACCCGAAACTTCCGGATGCGACTGAAACCCATAAACCGGTTTGGTTTTATGCCGGATAATTTCATTTGTGCAGGTATCGGAGGCGGCCAGGCTCTCAAATCCCGAAGGCAGTTCAGCCACATGAAAAGAGTGCCTTTTCACCAATGATACTTCTGTTTTTTCCAAACCTTCAAAAATGGGATCTTCCGGTTTATGAATGTGCACAATTTCTTTTTTACCATGATATTCGGGCAGCTTTTTAATCCTTCCCCTGTGCGCAACGGCAATAATCTCATGTCCCAGGCAAAATCCCAGAATGGGCACATCAAAATTCATCATAGCCACATAATTTGCCGTAAGGTTTAATGGCTCATATGGGTTTCCTTTTCCTCCGGAGAGGATAATGCCCTGGATTTTGGTCTTTGCTGATAAAGTAATGGGCTGGTTGTGATCGAAGAAAACATAATCGAAATCCTGCTCCGACAAAAATTGCCTTTTAAATTTTTTTATAAAAGCACTCTGATTATCAATGATTAAAATCATTTTTCCATGATATAATTAATTGCGCAATTATAAATGAAAAATCAATTGAAAAATTCGGTCTCGTCACAAAAAATTGCTTTCGGTATTTCGCAATCAGAAACCCAACCCAGAAAAAAAACAGGCCAAAAAAAAGGGACAGCCCACCAAACCAAATTCGGGCTGCCCCAAGCGGAAATCAAACGCTGAGTCTTAATTATTTTCAGATCTTATCTGATGTTTTGATTCAAAATTGAGCGCTACCCCGAAATTAAACGTCCGGGAAAGCACGGACATTAGACATTAATTGCCCTTCTCTTCCAAAGCAGATACGCGAAGGAGATTACGAACAAGCCTTAAAGGACAAAAATTATGCCTTGGAGATTAACCAATTAATACAGGATACAGAAGGGATTGCATCGGCCTACAATAACCTGGGTGTTTTGTACTTCTATATGTCCGATTACAAAAAATCAGTGGACAACCTGCACAAATCGGCTCGAATTAAAGAAGAAAACGGGGATAAAAGCAGCCTGCTATCTTCCTATATTAATATCGGTTCCATTTATCAGGTTTCGGAAAATTTTGATAATGCGTTGGTTTACTACGATAAAGCATTGGAGCTTTCCCAAGATTTGGACGATTTTTACATACAAACGTCTGCATTAAACAACAAAGCCCTTGTTTATCAGGAGTTAAATAAAAATGCAGAAGCAATTGCATCTTTTAAACAAGCTATCACCATTGCCCGCGCGCATCATTTTCAGAGAAATCTTTATGTAGCCTTAGGCAATACCGGTTTAATATATGCCAGCGAAAACAAACACACAGAAGCAATAAAAACCTATGAACAGGCGCTGCAACTCAAAAAGGAATCAGGAGACAAGCGAGAAATGGCCAAAACCCTGGTCAATATCGGTGAAAGCCTGTTAAAATTAAATAAGCCACAACAGGCAATTGTCCGTTTTCGTGAAAGCCTGGAGCTCTCCAAAAGCATCAATGACCTATACACACAATTTGAGGCCAGCATAGGACTCAGCGAAGCCCTGAAAGCCAGCGGAAAATACAGGGAAGCATTGCGTTATTACGAGTTGTACAGCCAAACTAAAGATTCGGTTTACGATATCGAAAGCCGGCAGGAAGTCGCCGAATTGCAAACCCAATATGAAACCCAAAAAAAGGAAGCCCAAATTAAAGAATTGCAACAAAATCAAGAAATCAGGGATCTGCGCATTCAAAAACAACAAAGTGAAATTACAAACCAGCGGCTGATCTTCGGTTCAATAGCCATCATCCTGGTTTTTACAATCCTTATCGGGATACTTATTTTTAGCCGCTATCGCCTGAAACAACAAAACCTGCGCAACAAACTAGAAAACAAAAAAATAGAGATAGAACAGCGTTTGCTCCGATCACAAATCAACCCTCATTTTATTTTTAATGCCCTCAACTCCATACAATCGTTTATAGCCGGAAATAATACATTGAGTGGTTTGTCTTATCTATCGAAATTTGCCCGGCTGATGCGGCTTATCCTCGAAAACTCCCGCATGCCTTTTGTAAATCTCGACGCTGAAATTGAAAGCCTCAAACTAAATCTTGAACTCGAAAAAATGCGCTTTGAAGGCCGTTTCGATTTCCGGATTGAAATTGATGATAATATTGAAACCGGATTTATCGAAATTCCCCCCATGATTGCCCAAACTTTTGTTGAAAATGCTGTTCTCCATGCTTTCCCTGATAAATTAAGCGGAGGCTTGATTGAATTAAAATATGAACTTAAAAACGAAATGCTCCGCTGCATCATCCGTGATAACGGAATAGGCAGGGAAGCATCAGCAAAGGTAAAAAAGCCCAAGGGAAAAAGCTCACTGGGCATGCAGCTTACTACTGAGCGCCTTGAATTGATGCGGCAAAATACCGGACAGGAAGTCAGCATTCAAATCAACGACCTGAAAGACAATAAAGGCATTGCCTGTGGCACCGAAGTCATTTTAGATTTACCAATGCAGGAAGACTGATGCTGAGTTGCACTATTTTCAAAATATTCTCTTGCAAACACAAACCATTGTAATAGAAAGGAATAATGAATATTTAATGCCCCCTTCACTCCTTCCTCACATTGACTATTTAAGTTGTATTTCTTCACAAACTGCAACAGTGAAATTATAGGTAGACGCCATTTCCCCCTTTAAAATAACTACTGCATATTGCGTTGGAAATTCGAAAATTCCACCGGCATCGTCCAGCTTTAATGCTATACGATCATCCATACTGTACTGTATAAAAATCTCGTCTACTGTCCCAACTGCCGCGATCCGACCCTGATAAACCAGCGAATCCTGTTCATACTGACCAATCCTGACGATATTAATCTACGTTTTTGTAACTTAAAATAGTCAGTTAAACGTATATTTTTCATGCACATCCTCATCTTTAGAGCAGGCAATGATGAATTTGGCCTTGATTAATAATCCGAATAGTGTTTTATTCCATTCATAATAATAGCATTATATTATCATTACTGTTTCTTATAAGGGTCATAATTCAATAATTTCGACCGCTCTGCATCCGGAATAAAAATCAATGCATCATAACTTTCGGCAAGTGATTGGGCGCCAATTCCGCACCTCCTGCAGCTTTTATAAGTCCAGAAATCGTCAACATCTAAACAATCACTGCCAGCATATGCACGGGTATTTAAATAAAAGCTGCCTATCGCTAATTTCCTTCCCATATGGATAACAGAATATCGAGCAGAAGCTTGATTTAAATCCGCATAGAGCCCAATAACAAAGGATTCTCTTTTCAGCATATCAGGCAGGTACTCATGGATGGTTTTAAAGGAATGATGCGGCTTTTCTCTTTGGGACTCAACTTTTTTAATATGCCAGTTATGGGCCCAAACAATAATTTTTTCATTTGGATAAACCGAGTCGGCCAGATAGGTAATATTTGCGGCCATTAAGCTGTCACGTGCACTGCTGTTGATGAAAAAGGAGTCTGGATCCCTGAATTTCGTCAAATCCCCTGAAAGGTCTGCAATATTGTTATTTAATCCCAGCCTGATGATCTTCCATGCCTTTTCGCCCCCGGCTGCCGGGTTTATATCCTGAACCAACATTTTATTGCGCAATGCCTCATAAGACGATTTTAGTGAATCCTGCCGGATGTTCAAGATTTTTGCTCTTGCTGATTTTGTTTTTTTTCCTGCCCGGCTATGATAGAGTTTCGTTGTTTCTATTTTCAAATAGGAGTTGATGCTGTCGAGTAAATAGTATTGCTCTGCCATTTCCGGATTTGGCAGCAAAATATAATCAAAAGCTCTTTTGGGCAGGTAACGTGCTTTAAAATTGGGGTCCATTCCGGCCAGCTCCAGCTCCTGCGCCTTGATATATTCCATCAGTACACAGTTCTCTTTCGTGCGCCAAGCGCCCAGCAACGAAGTATATAAAAACTCAAAAGGGTTCAATTGCGATTGGGACAGATTGGAAATGCCCACATTGCCGGCACCGCTCTCAAAAAGCACTATATTAAACCCCATTTTCTCATGCAGAAACTTTATAAGCCTGATTTTAAGGATATTGCTTTCCCGGATGCGATGATCGTTCTCCCCCAGCCAAACAATGCGCTTCCCTGCTGTTTCTTCTTTTAAAAATGCAAGATCAGCAAACTCCTCCGAATCCAATGAACGGATCTTATGCACAAACTCCCTGCTGGTAGCAAGATTCTTCTCAAATTTACTTTGACCAAAGAGGCCGCAGGAGACAAGTAAAAGGATGCTGAGGAAAGTTGGTTTCATGGCAGTGGTTTATATACACCTGATAAACGCTTTTATTTTGAGGTTATTTTCTTCCGGATATTTAGATATCTATCTGCAGAACACCTTTTATTGGTTACTGTGAAGTGCTACAAACTTCGCGCTGCGCGCAGCCAGGATCCATAATTGTTAGGGCACGTTTTTTTTATCAATCCTGGCTGTAATCTAAATATTGGTTGATTCACAGCGCAATTACCAATGGATTAGATTATCAAAGAACATCGAATCACGACCCGTTTCATATAGAAACCACTTATTTACTTAAGTTTATAAGGAAGTTTAGATTTCTCCCGGCAACACTCCGCTTAGCTTTGTGCTTTGGTCGAAATGACCGTTTTTTATTGCCCTCCCCCTGCAAAATAACCCTTAAGATGGTCATTTCGATGGAGGTTTATGCCTGAAAGGCATTGCCGACTGAGAAATCTATAAGTATCTGTGAATAAAACTTATAATCTTAACAATCATCCGTTATTTAGAATACAGCCTCAATCTATAATCCAGTTACTTTAGAAATTGATTCAATTAATCTTTTCTCGATATCTATTTCCATATTTGCTAATTTCAATTTAGGTTCTACTGGGAATTTCATGGAAAGAAAAACTGTTAAATCTCCTACAGATCCCTCCTTCCAAAGGCTATCGGAAGGGAGGAATCTGTTGGAACTCAGATTTTCGCATAAATATTCAATTCAACATATCCCTTCATGTTTTTTGTTTTAATCTCAAATTTTGTGATTACCCACGAAATTCTTAGTAGAACCAAATTTTTCAACAACCTGATTTTAAGCGGATTATATGCAGTAGATTTCTTCATCCAGCTGTTGATTCGCAATAAGCTTCCTGTTGAAAGGACTTTTGGCGTCTTCAAGTGGCAAAAGCAGCGCACTTCGACTTGGTTCGGCTTCGCTTACTTCGGCAGGCTCAGCACATCGCAGCACAGGACGCTCAGTGACCATAAGCTACATTTACCTAAAAAATTATTATACTGATATTTACATGACCCACGGGAGAAAAAATCTAATTAGTCCCTGCCAGAATACTCATATCATTTTGTTTATCAGTAATTTACTGTTAATAACTTTGTTGAATCTTTCGTGGTATTTTCTTGTGTAGAATAGTTATTTTGCTGATATTGTATGCTTTAACTGTTTGAGATTCGTTTATTGCGCCTCAGGCATCAAAACACGGAAAGATATGAGAAAAAGATTCGAACAGCAAATTAAAATTGGCAGTACCCTGATCCAGGATGTGGCAATTCCGACAAAAAAGCGCAGCGGCGCCCTGCCCGGCCTATGTGCAGCCTTAAAAGAGATTTTTGTAACCCCAGAGTGGAATGAAAAAGTTTTCACTATCCTTGAGGACAAAATCCTTTCCCAAAACAATAAAACCGGGCGTCCCGGAATGGACCTATGGCATGTCTTTGTACTTTCCCAGGTACGCCTCTGCCAAAACATAAGCTACGATGATCTTCACTACTTGGCCAATTACGACCGGCTTGTGCGTCAAATCATGGGTGTTGAAAACGATTATGGAATGAGTAATTATAAGTTTGGATATCAGTCTATTATAGATAATGTTGGCTTATTGGACGATGAATCGGTCAGGGAGCTCAACAGTATTATCGTTGATTTTGGCCACTACGTGTTTAAAAAAAAAGAGGAGGAAGCATTGTGCTTAAAAACCGATAGTTTTGTGGTAGAAAGCAATGTCCATTTCCCAACTGACTATAACTTGCTGTGGGACTGTGCCCGCAAATGCCTCGATATAGTTGCCAGGCTTTATCCGGGCCAACCGCCGGCAGGGTGGCGCAAGAATAAAAATTGGAGCAAAGACCTCAAAAACAAGATGCGTGCACTGGGACGGGCAAGTGCTTCAGGAGGAAAAGGAAAAGCCGATAGGGTTCGGCAAACCGCTAAAAGCTACCTTACAAAAGCGAAAGCACTTCACGCCAAGCTCGGGAAAGAATGCGGCCGTAGCACTATTGACGACAATCCCGTTTTGACGGAACTGTTCCATTATATGGTACTGTTGCAAAAACATATAGACCTGTTGGAAAGAAGGGTGATAAAAGGAGAGGAAATCCCCCATGAAGAGAAAATGTTTTCCATTTTTGAGACCTACACCGAGTGGATAAAAAAAGGCAAAATGCGGCCTAATGTAGAACTTGGGAAAAAAGCGGCAATAACCACTGACCAATATAACCTCATTGTCGATTACCAGATTATAGAAAGCCAGTCAGACTCAGAATGTGTCCCACAGCTGGCCCAGAGAATATCCTTACGCTACAGAGGCATTGCAAGTTGGAGCTTTGATAAAGGATATTGGAAAAAAGAAAACAAAGAACTTCTCTCGCAAAACACCCAGCGTTTGGTACTCCCAAAAAAGGGGAAATGCAACAAGCAGGAGTACGAACAGGAGCACCAGCCTTGGTTTATAAAGGCACGCAACAGGCACAGTGCAATAGAATCAAACATTAACGAATTGGAACATAGGGGACTGGACAGGTGTCCCGACAAAGGGTATGGACATTTTAAACGTTATGTTGGCCTAGCCGTATCAGCTTACAATTTGCGCAGGATCGGAGTTGAGTTGATC
This sequence comes from Bacteroidales bacterium, assembly GCA_963662905.2. GTDB lineage: Bacteria > Bacteroidota > Bacteroidia > Bacteroidales > WRLA01. The sequence goes on from CAXXFD010000003.1 coordinate 373,083, forward strand.
CGTCTTTTTGTAGCTGACCAACACTCAGGCAAGGGATGCTTTAAGGCCGCATAATTTTAAATCATTGAAATACAGTATTTTAATTGTTTTTCAAGGATAAATTATGCCTTGTTGTTTCTAAAGGGCTGAATAAGCCGGGATAATTGCATTATATTTCTATATATTTACTATAAATTTTAATTTTTTTTATGCAAGTAGCATCTTGCAGAACATATTTTGCTAGTTGTTTTTTGGGTGAATTTTAAAAATCTATAGTTTTCTGGCTGGCACTAATTATTCACAAGTATAAATCATACTATGTACTTATCTACTGACCTCTCCTCTATTAAAGGATATATCCGATTCGTATGCCACACAGAAACGACTGTACTTCGAAACAGCCCGGGGAGAATAAAAAATCCTTATAATTTCATTTTTACCCCCAAATTCAGACGAAACGTATTATAGGTCACATCCTCAAAATTCTCATAATGCGAATCCCTCAGATAAAGTATCACATCCGATTCAATGGCAAATTTTTCGTTCAGGGCAAATTGGAATACACTTTCAATCACTTGCATTTGGGTATTTCCTTTTACACCCTGAACATCCAGATAATGGAGGTCACCGGTTTTCTCATAAATTTCACTTCCTTCATTTATCCAGGTAAAAAGCCTCATATAGTGATAATTAAGTTTAAATGTAAAGCGCCCGGGAATTTCCAGTTTTGTGTTCACTTTGGCAGAAAAACCGCTGCCCAGATTATAATCGCGTTCTATTATGGAGAAATAATCGGAATGCGTTCCGCCGAGGATGACCACATTGGTATAAATTTCGGTTTGCAAACGTATTTTGCGCTGCAGCTCCGGAAAACGGTAAATAATACCGCCACCGACTACTGCTGCACCGGAAAACTGCACAGGAACACCCACAGGAGAATTATCAAGCGTATCGGAAGCGATATAGTCGAAATGCTGAAAAATACCGGCAAAAAGCTTGTGCCCTTTAGCTGGCTCCACATGTTTTCCCCAGATGGTTCCAATCAGGTTGACATTGCTCACGCCAAACTGTTTACCGAAGTTAAATCCGGCTGTAAAATCAAAATAATCATAGGGATGATGGTACGGATCATCAATAGGATCGCCCAAACGCAGATGTACTTTTCCGTATAAATTTGTGATTCCGTTAAAAAGATCGCCGCTGGCTGCCAGATAGGTTGTCCCGAGGGTCAGATCGCCGCTCAAACGTGTCCTTTGGTGGCTTTCATAAGCATCCATCTGCTTGACTACCCACCAGTCTCCATCAATCAGGCGGTTGAGTCCGCGCATAGGCGATATGGCGGTAACGGCCAGCTCGTTCCAAAACCTTGGCCAGCCTCTTTTTCGCGGATCCAGCACCATCCCGGATAAACGGTAGGTCATTTCACCTAATGCTATACCACCTAATGTTGTAGCAAAAATATCATTGATTGATGGTGGTTCGGTTTCCATGAAAAGCTCCCACATCGTGCTGCCACCCAAAGTATAAAGACTGGAATACCCAAAAGACATCCCGTTGCAGCGCGCGCTGTTATAGTAAAGGTTTCCATGGTATGGATGCGAAAACATATTCGTTGTAAACAAATCATTGTCCCAAACAAAACCTGTTTCCAAATTCTTTTTGATGCTTGCCCAGGAGATATTGGCAAAATCTTCATTCATCACAAAGTGATTAAAGCCCCAAACGCCAATGTTTAAGCCAACCACCTCGGCTCCGGCTTTCCACGGACGCATTTTTAAGTCCGGCGGCAAAGGAATTGTATCGTTTTGCTGCTGTGCCTGAATTCCTAAATATGATATGAGTAATATGCTTAGAAGTATGTTTTTCATGACAAATGGATTAAAAAAGGACAACACCAAATTCAAAAATCACTTTATTATCAAAATCAACAGATTTATAGGATTTGCTCAGCCATTGATAACCCGCTGCAGCATAAGCCCCCAGCCAGTTGTTGATTTCGTATTCCAAACCGCTACGCCCCTGCAGTGCAAATCCAAAGCTGTAATCCGCCTCATCGGTATCGTATTGCATCAGGTGCAGGAAACCGGCATCTGTAAAGGCATGAAAATTCTCAGAAAAATCGAAATAAACACCATAACGATATGATAGTGAACCCGTATATTCTTCACTCAGCTCTGGAATAGGGGAGCCGATCCCAATTTGCGAATAAAATGACTTATTGAGAAAACGCACTGCAATACTTGAATAGGCCGCATTGCCTCCGCCAATAAGCATTTGCGCTTTCGTTTGTTGAGATAAATTAACTAATCCGATATTAACACCCGAAAAGTCCTTTGAATAATTGACCAGCCCGATTTGAACACCCTTCACTTCTGAAGCAATATTAGCCAATCCGAATTGCAATCCATAAAGATCTCCGGAAAAATTAAAGGCTGCAAGCTGAAGCCCACGATATTCGGAAAGACAGAGATTTGCCCCTGTGGCAATCTGATAACCATTCATATGACCATTACTGATATTCATCAATCCGGTAATTTGAAGTCCTTTGAATTCGCCGGCAGACATATTGTAAGCTGAAGAAAGCTGAATACCCTTCCCTGATTCGGCTACAAAATTATTCAAGGCCGCAATTTGCATCCCTTTCATCTCATGGAAACTCATATTGGCCAGACCGGCAATAAACAGACCTTTTTGGTCTTTGAGGGCAATATTCGCCAGGCCACTCACTGCAAATCCTTTTGTAGCACCTCCGGAATAAGAGCCTATAAGCGAGAGCTGTATTGCCCGGACAGAGGAATCGTAAAGCTGTATTCCTCCACTGAGGCCAAAGCCATTCAATGCTGTTTGTCTGCTATGCAGGACGCTAATATTACAGTTGACTTCTTTCTTTTGCTTAGCTGTAAGGCTAATGGGCTTGATTAATGAAAAATTCAGGAATTGCTCTTGCGCTGATGCAAACTGAAAAAGCAGGGTTATCAATAAAAACAGGACTACAGATTTTCTCATATTTATTTTCTGTTACGCAATTGAAGTGCACTATGCACAAAAATACATACTAAAACCTAATTAGCAAACAGAAACTTACAGAAAATTATCGGAATTTTATTATTAAACCTTTGGTTACTAATCAGTCTGCAAATTAGCGATAGTTCCCAAGGCAGGCACAACACTCTGTCCATTCTTGATAATTGTGTCAGCAACTGATCTCAAAACAGCAAAGGCATCCGCTCCATCGGTCGATCTGAATTGACCTGAAACTTTCTGTTTAACTTTTATGTTTCGGATTGCCCTTTCAGAAGCATTATTGTCTGGCGGGACTTCTGGGTGATATAAGAAGGTGAAGATATAGTCCCTGTATTTGACTAGCCTTTTTTTGAATGCAAGCAATTCGTTGTGTTTTTCCGGCAGTTCTGCTTTCAGTAAACTGTTCAGCCTGTTTTCAATTGCGGTTCTCTTTGGGCTATGTACGTAGCAACCCGCATTGTCCATTTTTTTCTTCAAATCCAGTGCCGTTTGAAACAGCCGTTTGCATATCCTGCTCCATTTATGCCCATACCTTTCTGACAAGTAATTCAGGTCACGTAAAAGATGTGCCATACAAATCTGGTGCGACAGCGCAGCAGTATTAAAATGGCTCTTCCAGCAATCATGCACCAACACAGAGTTTTTAAACCCATCTTTAAATGTATTGTCAATGCTCCTCTGTGCCCTGTTGTCAGTGATGGCAATGAATGTAGCCTCTTGGTTTTGCCATGTCCATGCCCAGTGCTTATTGCCATCAACCTTAACTCCTGTCTCATCACTTCCTACAGAAAGGCAATATCCTCCCGAAAGCAACTTTTGCTTTATTAGGTCATAGGCTGGTTGGGCCTTGCGCTTTAGTTTATTGAGCAAATAATGGATGCCCCCTTCGCTTATGGGAATATGGAAAACATCCCTGAAAAGTTCTTTCATACGCAAAAAGGGCAGGTACTGCCTGGTATGGAAATACCCGATCAAACTTTCAATGTTGTTCCCATAGCTTACCGGGGCATTGGCCTGAGATGGATAATCACACCTGGTTTCATGGCCACAACTGCAAACCTTTTTATATACCCGGTGTTCTGTGACATGTAACTTTATCTCGGGAATATCAAATACCTGGCGTTTGCCGGCTAATTGTACGGGCAAAGAAGCAAGGTCTTTCCCGCAACACTTGCAATATGAGGGGATGTGCTTCTCAATAGTGTCAGGCACTTCGGCCATCTTAAGTGTGTTCCCTTTCCGCCCTGCCTGTCCGCCTGGCTTACGCCCTGTCTTTTCCCTCAAACTCCTGCGCTTAGGGCGGTTCTGATCTTGGGAGGGAGGTATTGAGCTGTTGTTGCTGTTTTTTGGTGTTTGGTATTTGGCAAGCTTTTCTTTGAGTTTTTTGTTTTCCAACTCAAGGGCTTCCAGTCTTCTTTCAAGCTGGCCAATCCTTTTGAAAAGCTCTTGTATAATGAAATCTTTGTCCAAAACTTTTTTCTTTCAAAAGTAGTGTAGGTTAGAGGCAAAAGTCAAATTACCAGCGGTTTAGTTACGAACACAGAAAACAGCAACTTGTGAATAGCCAATGATTTTTGAAAAATACCCCAAGGAGAATCCAATATTTAAACCTGAACACCCAAGAACAAACAAACAGCAAAATCACAGAGCCTTTAAACGCATCAATCCCAGAAAGTTATTCACAAGCCACAGCGAAAATTGTTAATAAGGATTGATTTTTTTCTGACACTGATTAGTTACAACCTTTGAAAAACATAAGTCAAAATCTATCACTGCCCTAATCACAATTATTCAACATAAAAAAAGGAGAAGATGGAAGAAATTTATAAGCCATTCACATTGATCGGAGACGCCGCCCCTGAGATGACAGTAAAAACAACACATGGCGTCAATAAATTACCGGAAGACTAAAAAAGCAAGTAGCTTTTCCTTTTCAGTGTCCGGAAGAAGAATTCAGGAAAACCGGAATTAACATCAGAAGTGATAGCACAAAGCGGCGAATATGACGGCTAGTAAACTGAGATTATTTCGGAATGGCAATACTTTCTATGAACCCATTTCAGCAAGCCCAAAAAAAAGCCCTGTTTTCCAAAATATGGACAACAGGGCTTTTTCATATTAAGCGTAAAAAATCGACCTATTCACCAAGCGGGATGAACTGGCTCACATCAACCGCTGATGGAGGGTCAACGATGACTTTGAAAATACAATCGTTAAAGTCTTTATCACCTGCCGGGATTTTATTGTCCTCAAAAGTCAGGATGATTGCATCGCAACTTTCATCATAAAAAATCAGGCTTTGCTGCAATCCGTTAATGTTCAGGTTTTCATTGGTATAGTGTGTAAAAAAGCCTTCAGTCAAGCCACCGGGGGCATTTTCAAGTCCCACCCAGCTATGAGCAACGAGGAAAGCTCCCAAAGCTGTTCCCGCAGGATAAGTCCCCAGCAAGCGCATTGTAGCACCGGGCTCGAGGTCGCCTCCCCTGTTCTTCCGAGAAGCATTTGGATAAACCAGGAGTTTATCATCAATATCTTCAGTACTTAGCGGTGGTTCTCCGGCAGGATAAGTATATGTTCCAAGACTGTTTTTCCATCCGGCACCTTCATCAATAAAGGTAATATAAACCGTAGCCTCTTCATTAAGAACCAATGTTTTAGGGTATGTAAAATATTCCGGGTGGGCCATCATTGCATTTTGATTTTCAGGCAGTGCCACATCCAGGTGTCCCATTAAATCAGGACAAAGCGGATCCAGGTTTTCCTCGATACAAAACGGAACTCCTTTTTCATCATAATCACAAATAATTTCATAATCTCCCGGGGGAACGCGGCGCAGAATTTTAAGGCCTTCCTTACCATTGGCAATAAAAATCAAACTGTTGCCAACATTAATATAATTCGCTGAAGCGCCATAGTCATAACGTTCAACAATTTGAAGCTCAGCCTGTCCGGGTATGATTTCACAGATATACATTCCGGCAGAACCGGCTGCAACATAAACATAATCATTGTCCATAGCCACACCGTTAACAACGGCTTCAGGAACCATAGAGACAGGTGAAAGCGTATGAACCAGTTCGCCTGTTTCCAGATCGAAAGCCTTCAGACCATTATAACCTGCTGATACCCAGCAAACATCATCTTTTACCAATATTCCCGACTTGCCTGTTTCAGGTTGAATTGATCCAACATCAATAGTATTAATAAGCTCATGGCCTTCACTTGCATTATAAACCAGGAGCTCGGCTGAATTCCCGCTGCGCAGCACAACATGCTTCGACATAGCTTCGGAACCACTAACGGCAGCATATTTCGCATTGGAATACTCGTTGCTGCCCAAAAGGCTCATATCGTCCGCTTCAAAACTAAAACTACCGCCACTGGTTCTTCCTGCGGTTGCATAGAGCCAGTCACCGGCTTTTGCCAAACCGTTCACAGAACTACCCGAAGATGTTTTAAATCGCTGAAGTTCACCTCCTACCGGAATAACACCATCCATTAGGCCAAGCTCAAAAACGGCGCCGCCCACACCATAATCAGATGCACCCAGCCACAATTTACGATCCGGAGTTAAACCTTCGTAATCTAAAAACATGGTATTAAAATCGGCGCGGTTTGTACTGCCCGACATCTCGATGACAGGCATCGTAGGGTCTTCAATATTAATCACATCAATTTGTCCTTCATAAAGCTCAGCAGACATAGGCGCACTGTTGGGCTCATTATAATGATAACTGACATAGGCATAATCGCCGTCAACAGCAACATGTGTCGCACTTAAAACCCGCGATCCGCTACGAACAGGAGAAGCTACATCAGCAATAAGCATAAACATGTCCCCTTCGATTACCTCATTGCTCTCTTTAAATTTTGTTCCATCCAGGAAGCTATTGTAGTAATCATCAAATAAAGGCTCATGATAATAGATGATTCTATCCTTGGTCAATTGCGCACCATCGGTAAAAACATCAAGCGCCATTTCATTATTGATGCTTTTTTGATCCTGATTTTCAGGTTCGTCCTTTTTACAACCATAAAATGCCACAACAAAAAGCAATAAAGTTATGACCGCAGGTTTTATAATATACTTTTTCATATTCGTAGTTTATTTTTGACAAATGTACTGCAAGAAACAAGCCATGTCAAGCTTTTTCTAAGACTTAACATTTATTAAGGACGATTGTTCGTATGTGTAGCAAAAAAGCTGGTAAATGTGGTAATATTAACTTCAATTATACCCGACTTAACCCTTATGGACAGCAGAATCCAATCCAATCCTATTTGAAAATTTGTCCATATTTTGGAATTTGTCTGTAAAGCCGTGAATAATTAACAAATTTCTTTACAAAAAGAATTGATACAATAATGCTTCATTAAAAAAATCTGTCACAAGTACAGCTTCCAATTAATTCTTACATCAGGAATTGTCCAAATAATGGAACGCGCAAAAACAGGCATAAAAAAACCTGTTGAAATTCAACAGGTCAGTGCGGATGAAGGGACTCGAACCCCCACGTCTCGCGACACTAGATCCTAAGTCTAGCGCGTCTACCAATTTCGCCACATCCGCAATTGGGCTGCAAATATAAAAAAGTTTCTTCTTGCCCGGCATGCCAAGAATTTTTTTTCTGGGCAAACTCTTCTCAATAAGGCTGTGTTGTTAAGCTGCATTATTGCAAATTGTGGCAGCCTTACAGGCGGCATATCGCTTGAGTTTGGCATTAACCTGATGTGTTGCATCAGGTTAATACGTATCAGGCTTACAGCCTGAGCTTCAAAAAATTGCACAGCCGGATGCAATCTTCAACATCTTAAATGGATAACACCAAAATATCAGTATATTCAATCCTTTAAAAAGATTTATCTTCTCCCAATACCCATTAAACGACTTTTCACCAATGGCTGTGAAACAAGAACGGGAATAGTATTTGCAGCGAGCGGCGCAGCATTTATGTCGCGTTTACAGTGAAATTTTTATGACCCTTACTTGTTGATCCGCTTTTTAACCCGATCCCAGTCGCTGGTGATGAAAAAACACTCCGACATTTCCGGAATCATTTCTTCAAAGCGGCGAAACGGAATGGCAAATGTAAGTTCCTGTGGTTTTACACAAGGGCGTGCAGAAACATCGAACATACCCAAAACAGCACGAGGGTTTTCTTTTGAATTTTCATCTCTGGGATAGGTAATAATCAGCGAACATCCTGAACCAAAGGGGCTAAAAACTGCATTAATATCATTTGCACCGAAATTCGTCCAGGTAAACAAGCCCGACAAAAGATCGCCATTTCCAAAAAAGATAACAGCATCAGGCTTGTGATAGGCTTCCAGCTGATCAAACGGCATAAAAGTGATATAAGGCTTTGGCGCCTTAAAATGAGGGATTTGAGCAATCATCTGCGCTGCATGACCGGGCGTATCAATATAGCGCTCACAGCCGGTGCTCAGAAATTCCGGCAAATCGGGCCGTATTCCATGAAAACCACAATACATTCCTGCTCCGCCACAGCCCAAAGATGCGGCATTAAAACTAATCGCACGGCCTTTGCGCACCTTATTCAATGGGCAAATCATACATTGATGCCCCGACGGTTTTTCCTGCATTTCGCCTGAGGCCACATCCTCGAAGAAAAACACCATAGGAATTTCCTGATCGCCAAAAAAGCGTTCCCAGTTCGATAAAAACTGCTGTTTCAATTGAATATCCATAATCCTTTTTCTTCAAAGATATGAATTTCCACGTATTCCATAGGACTCTTTAAGCTTCGGCAGGATCAAGACTGAAGGTAATTTCCTTATCGGTAATTTTCATTTTCACCACATTCATCGCAATCAGGTCGGCAAGCATTTCAACCAAATGCTTATAAGGTATCAGTGTTTGCTTTTTAATGGACTTAAAATCAGCACCGGGCTTTTCTTCCAGAAAACGCAGCAAAGCCTGTTCGTTTTCGTCATATCGAAAAACAACACCTTGCGGCGATTTCATGCGTTTCCAGGCTTTGATCAAAATGGCATTCGCCAAAATATTCTGATCTTCAAAACGCAGCCAGACCAGCCATTTTCCTTCATCATCAAGCGCATAAAAAGGTTTTTCATCGGATGCATCCACAACAATCTCAAGCACCTGCCTTCCTTTCACATTCCAGCTTTTATAGTCGAATTTGATTTCGGGTTTGCAATACATAGCAGCGGCGGCTTCGATCATATGGTATTCTTCATCGCTGTGCACGCCGGCAATTTTACCATTGTCTTTGACCCCAATAAGCAAACGGCCTCCTTTGGTATTGGCAAAAGCAACCAGTGAACGGGCAATTTTGCGGGCATCATTAACTGCGAATTTAAAATCGAGCCGATCGTGTTCTCCCTGTTCTATTAGTTCTTCAATATAGTTTTTCCTGCGCTTCATGCTGCCGTTCAAATTTGGGCAAAAATAAGTATTCGTCATAGATCGAACAATTTCCCGCCAACAAAAAACCCGGGCAAAACCCGGGTTTACATCATTTATTTCAAAAAGTTCTATTTTTTCATAATCCGGCCTGACGCCATACGCTTATCAGCAGACTGCAACTGGTAGAAATAAACCGCCTGCGGTAATTCAGAAGGCAGGTTTATCTTATAAAGCCCTGCTGCAGCACCCATTTGCTGGCTAAAGACTTTGCGTCCGTTCATATCATAAAGCTCAAACTGCATTCCCTCAACAGCATTTTCGATGCGGATATTGAGGTAATCGGTGGCAGGATTTGGCCAAACGGCTGCTTCCTGGATTTCATTTTCAGAAACGCTGACAGGAGCGCGGTTTGTAATAGCTTTGATACAGAAATTACCGGTATTCTGGAATCCTGAAGGATCTTCCAAATCATAAAAATCTTTCCAGAGGCCATCTTCCATATAGAAACTCTCGCCTGGAGCTGCAGAGCTCTCGACCAGTGTACGATATTTTGAGCCCAAAAGCACCGGAACTTCAGAAGTACGGTCGTAGGGATGACCACCATCCGAAAGCTCGATGCAAACCGCGAGCTGTTGCCCTGCTGTGAGGTTGATTTCTTCATCAAATTCAAGAGTATGCATTCCTGATCGTTCAATATTGCCTTCTTTGGTGATGAGTTGCCCTGAAAGCTGTCCATCTTCAAACTGAGCGTACACATCGATAATATAATGAACATCATCTGTAGCGGTAAAGAAGTTTACGGCTTTCAGGATTTCATCATTTTCCACGGTAAAAAGGTTCATTGCCTTGCTGATGTCCGCACGTGTATCGCGCCAGCCGTGATAATCATGATAGTAGAAATTATCATAAGGCATTGGAACCACATCACGGAAAGTAACTGCGCCCATTTCGGGTTCGCGGGTAGCCCATTTATCGTAATACGAGATCCAGAAATAGCCATCATTGCCCCAGCCTGTGCCCCAGGAGTTTTTCACCAACCAGGCGCCCGGCAGCGGAGCCTGAGTCTGCATCAGGTCGTTCCAGCCCACAATACTTACGGCATGATTTGGCAAAACATTGCTTGTAGGTGGCTGATAATGAACATAATTTCCATTGATAAAGCCACCGTCATAGCACATACAGGTTCCCATTACACCATTTTGCTTAATGGTTTCCTTGATAAGGTCAATGCGTTCAAGGTCATCGCCTACGGTCAGCCATTCGATATGCATAGGATAATAGTAATGATAGCTGTCTTCATGGCGTTGCGGAGCATTGGTATAACTTTGAGCGTCGATATCGCGCACGGCGCCTTCACCCCTGCTTAAGTAAGCGGATGTTACGCGGTAGTCGCCACCCTGATGCACTTCAAGTCCGGCGCCATTGGGAGGTGTAAGGTCGTCATTATTATATTGATTAAAACCATTCCACCAATCGAGGTGATATTCTGCAAGAGCCGGTTCGCCGCTTTCGCCATTTGCTGTCCAGTTTCCTGTCATCAGGAGATTTCCTTCCATAGCTGCCATGGCGCCATGAGTCCAGCAAGTACCGCCCTGCTGCGATTTCACGGAAGTAACATAGCTTTGGCCATGCACCATCCTCAGGTCATAAATTGCATTTTCCGGTACGGATTGCCCATAAGCTTTCAGGCAGAAATTAGCTGTTCCATTGAATGATGAATTATCGAAATCATATTCCTGAAGATCTGTCCAAACGCCTTCCGCATTCAGGTAAAAACTTTCACCCGGATTGGCTGTGGATTCAACAATGGTGCGTGATCCGCCTCCGAGCAGTACCGGAACATCACTGGTACGGTCAACAGCCTGACCACTGTTGATCAGTTTGAGATACACATAAAACTGATCGCCGTCCTGCATATGGATCGATTCGCCCAGAGGAACATGATGGTATCCTTTTTCATTACAAATTCCATTATCCTGAAAAACCTGACCGCTTAACGTTCCATTTTCAAAACGTGTATAAACCCTTAAGATATAAGCATTAAAGTCGGCAGTATTATAGAAAGAGACCGACTGCAGCATTTCTTCACCACTTACTGTAAAGGCATTAAAAGCTTCATGTACATCATCAAGAGTGGCGCGCCAGCCGTGATAATCGTGTGAATGCACGATTTCGGGCTCAACAGGATGCACACCCCTGAAAGAAATAAATCCCATTTCAGGATTGCGGCAGGAATGCTTATCGTAATAAGAAATCCAGAAGTAACCACCAAGGCCCCAGCCTGATCCCCAGGAGTTTTTACAAAGCCATGCGCCCGGTTCAGGAGCCTGAGTTACTTTATTATCGTCCCAGCCTACAATGGCAATGGCATGGTTTGGATCTAAAGTAGATGTAGGGGGTTGATAATGTGTGTAATTACCATTAATAAAACCGCCATCATAGCACATACAGGTTCCGGCAACGCCATAGTCGATTATAGCCTGCTTCATTTCATCAATGCCATTGAGGTTTTCGTCCATTGTAAGCCAGATGACTTTTTCCGGCGCATAAAAATGCCAGTCATCATTGTACATATCCGGCGCATTATCAAAGGATTGCCCATCGATATCACGCACAGCACCTGTACCATTGGCCAGATAGGCTGTGGTAATCAGGTAATCGCCGCCCATATGTACTTCCAGACCAGAGCCCGAAGGTGGGTCAAGGTCAGCATTATAATGTTCGTTAAAGCCATTCCACCAATCGAGATGGTATTCGGCGAGGTTAGGCTCTCCGGTTTCGCCATTGGCAGCCCAGTTGCCGTTGATCAGCAAATTGCCTTCCATAGCAGCCATTGCGCCATGTGTCCAGCAAGTACCGCCCTGTTGTGATTTTACGCTGGTAACGAAGTTTTCGCCATTAACATTGCGTAAATCGTAGGTTTCGGGAATTTGTGCAAACAACGTAATTGCCAGCAGCAAACTAAGGGAAAGAGAGAGTAGAATCTTGTTCATAAGTCAGATTTTGCAGATATTGCTTGATTAATTAACTGTTAATAGAACCCCAAAAGTAATTAAAGTTGTCCAAAATCAAATGTTAATGAAGTTTAAGAGGATAAAAATAAGATTGTTTTAAAAATTGGGTAAGCGTATGCCATAAAACCAAAAGGGAGCCGAAACTCCCTTTTTTCCACAGATGATAGTTCAAATATGCGCGAATAGCGCCAAAAAGAATTTTTCAATTCTATTGTGCAAATTTAATGAAATCCATTTACTTTTCCAGTCGTTCCAGAAAATTACGTTCATGAAGCTCCGGATTTTTCACTGTATTGCAGGCCCATTGGATTAGGACATCGAGTCGTTCCTCATCACTAAGCATCCAGTTAACATCTGATTTTCTGATTTTTGCGCTCAGGCTATAGAGACAAATTGCAGCGGAAACACTGATGTTGAAACTTTCTGTAAAACCCAACATAGGTATTTTTACCCATGCGTCGGCATTCTGGATTGCATAATCGCTCAATCCTTCCAGTTCTGTACCAAAAACCAATGCGGTTTTCCTGCTCACATCCAAATCCGGGAGCAGCACATCTTTTGTATGTGGTGTAGTGGCAACTATTTTGTAGCCTTTGGAACGCAAAGCTTTAAAAGCTTCCTCTGTATTGTTTTCCCCTTCACTGTATTTATGAAGGTTTAACCATTTTGACGAACCCAGCGCTACATTTGGATTAAGTGTGTAGGTATTTTTATTTTCAATAATATGAACATCCTGCACTCCGGTTAAATCGCAGGAGCGCAACACAGCGCTGGCATTCTGTGGTTGAAAAATATCTTCGAGCACGACAGTGATATGCCGGCTTCTCATGGCTACCACCTCCTCAAACTTCTTCTTTCTCCTTTCGGAAATGAATTGAAAAAGATATTCTTTCCAGGCTTGTTTCGTATGAAAATCCATTTGCAAAATTTAAGACATAAAAAAGGCGCTGACCATAATCAGCGCCAGCAAAAATAGACAAATTCGTTTTAACGTTCATTCCATGCCGCAGAAAACTTAATCCGGTCATAAAACTTTGGATTAATGAACATGGTAGGGATTTTAAAACGGTTAAACATCATCTTTTCGTCATAATCGCCGTATTCGAGGTTAAAAAAGCGATCCTGAGTTGTCATGATCATAATTAATCCGGCATCAATATGATCGGCATATCTCAAAACCTGCTCACCATATTTAATGTCCTGCTGTGCAATTTTAATGTCATAATTAATTTTATGTTTTTCAAAATACTCAGTAATTTGCTTTGTTACAACATTCTGCGTGTAGTCCCTTCCAGAATCTTCTTCATAAAAAAGAAAAATATTCACCCGAACACCCGGGAAAGAACGTGCAATCAATGCTGCCCACGAAGCTTTTTGGCGCACCTGAGCATAAAGGCTGACCGGCAACATAATGTTTTTAAAACTCTCTGTAAGATCAAATTTCCGATCCTGCACAACGATTACCGGGACAGGGGAATGTTCGATAACTTTCAGGGCATGACTTCCGGTTATTTTCTGGAAACCGGTTTTTCCATGTGTTCCTATCACAATAAGCCGGGCTCCGATTTCGGCAGCAATTTCGCCAATTTGTTTATAAACGCCACCTTCGCGAACTATAAAATTAACATCAATCCCGTACTCTTCAGCTACTTCTCCCGACATTTCTTTAAGCTGGTTATAAATTGCTGCCTCTTTGAGATTATGCTCTTCGAGATATGCTTTAGTCTCTTTATTAATAATATGTAGGATTTCGAGCTTATAATTAAGGGATCTAGCCATTTGCGCGGCATAATCAACGGCATTATTACAAACTTCCGAAAAATCTGTTGGTACCATTATGGTATCATGAAAAACAATATAGTCATCTTTTGCAGCCATAATTACTGGTTTTTAGATATGGTTTATTATATGTCTCAAAAATAAGCATTTTTCCTGTATGGCAAAACATTTACTCTAATTTCCCACTGAGGAAAAATGAATCCTGCCCTAAAAATCAAAGCAAAAAACAGGAAAGGATTCACTTTCAATGCAAATCAAATCATTTGATCAATTTTACTAATTTTGGCATTCAAATTATAAAAAATGAATCCTCAGGCAATCCGCTTCCTCACAATAACTGCACTGATTCTTTCAATCAATTCCCTTTCGGCTTCAATTCCCGACAGCCTTTTAAACAGGCTCGACTATCATATTGGCATCAGGAAACAATTTATGGAGCAAAAAAATCAGCGGACAAACAGCATCAAAGCGCAGATCAGCAGCACACGGTCGGACACTGAGCTATATGCGCTATATGATTCACTGATCAGCGAATACGAATACTACAATTTTGATATGGCTGCCGATTACGCCCTGAAGCAATCGCGGCTGGCTTATAAAAAACTGAACAAAAATGAACAAAACCTGAGCCGGTTACGATGGGGAAGACTATTGACTATCAAAGGCTTATACAAAGAATCGGAAGACAGTCTCCTACATGTAAACCAAAACTTACTGAACCATGAAGACCGTCTTCAATATTATGAATATATGCTGGCCCTCTATATGGAGCTTATACAGTTTTCATCCGACAAACTATATAGCCCAATGTACCGGGCATTATCCATTAATTATTGTGATTCATTGATTCTCAATACCGATGAAAAAGATTTCAGACATTTTAAATATAGCGGGGTACAGCAAGACCTGGAAGGGAACAATATTGCAGCACGCAAAGAATTTATCAATGTATTGCGGTCGTTTCCAATAAGCGACCATGAATTTGCCCGCGTGAGTGCATCTCTGGGCGATTTGTATATGCGCGATGGAATAGAAATTGAGGCCATAAACTGCTTTGCCGGATCCGCAATTGCCGACTTACGCAATAATATTAAGGAGACAACTGCACTGCGCAAACTGGCCGAACAATTTTACAAACAGGGTGAAATTGATTTGGCATATAAATACATCCTTATATCAAAGGAGAATGCTGATTTCTATGGTACGAACCAACGAAAAATGCAAGTCGGGATGATTTTTCCGCAAATCGAAGGCGATCACTTGCACCTGATTGACCAAAAAAGGAAACAGTTCCTATGGTCGTGGGGCATTACCGCACTGCTTTTACTGGCAATACTGGGCTTTACATTTTCCATTTTTCTACAATACAGGAAGTTACGAAATGCCCGGCATGAAATTCAGGAGGCTTATAATTATCTGCACGAGGCCAACACGATCAAAATCCAATACATAGGTTATTATTTCAGCATCAGCACCCGCTTTATTGAACGACTGGACAAATTGAAACAACGAATAAACCACAGCCTGATCCAGAACGATATTGAAAAAATAAATAAGCTTGTCCGGGACATCAAACCAAAAAAGGAGCGGGAACAGTTGTTGCACAACTTCGACGAAATTTTCCTGAGCATCTTCCCCGATTTTATCAATAAATATAATGAACTGTTCAAAGAGGAAGAGAAGCAAAAAAACACGGAAACCAATCAACTTACCACACCCCAAAGAATTTTTGCTTTGATTCGCATTGGAGTTAAAGAGAATGAAAAAATCGCGAACATCCTAAACCTTTCCATCAACACGGTTTACACTTATAAGACCCGTGAAAAAAACCGCTCACTGATACCCAATGATCACTTCGATGAAAAAATCATGGAAATCAAAAGTGTTTAGCCAAATATAAATAAGAGCGCAATTTTGAAAATTACATAGCCGTTTCGGATATTTATTCATCAAATTATACGTTATATTTCAGGCAATTCACAGAAATCAAGATAAAAAAGCTGATATTCAATCTTGATTTAACCTTATCTTAACACTATTTATTTCATTATATATCAAGAAATTAGCATTATATCTCCACTAAAATCATCTTGATTTTTCAAGGATGTCTGGACTTAGGGCATAATCATGCCGTAGTTTTGCATCGTAATTCATTTTTAATCGCGAAGCAATGTCAAAACGTTCCCTGTTATTGTTTATGGTAGTCATCCTGTTGGCAGGCGCTTGCATGAAAAAGCCTGTGCAGTTGGAAGATTTGAAATCACCGGACGGGCAATTAAGCCTTGATTTCAAAATTGTGGGGAAAGAGGCTCCGACCTATGCCTTATTATATAATGGCAAATCCGTTATCCAGGAATCGGAGCTCGGCTTTTTGATCAAAGGCCAGCAGGAACTCGCAGGGAACATTGACATTGTAAGCGTTGATAAAGAGTCAGTTAAAGAGAATTGGGAAATGCCCTGGGGTGAGAAGAGGGAAGTCAGTAATGAGTACAATCAGCTGAGGATAGGTTTGAAGGAAAGAAAAGCCCCGGGACGTTCCCTCTTTATTGTCTTCCGTTTATTTAATGATGGACTGGCTTTCCGTTATGAATTTCCTGAGCAAGACAGTTTAAAAAAAGTTTTCATCCTTGAAGAAAATACCGAATTCAATCTGAGCGGCGATCACAAATGTTTCTGGATTCCAGGCGACTGGGACATTTATGAGCATTTATATAAGACCACGAAAATTTCTGAAATTGATGCCATTCAATGGCGCAACCATAATTCCTTGGCTCAAACACATATTCCGAACAATGCTGTAAACACGCCCGTTACGCTGATTACAGATGATGGCCTGCACCTGAGCTTTCACGAAGCAAACCTGAGCAATTATTCAGGAATGACGCTTTTGGTGGATACAGCTAATTATTCCTTTAAATCATGTTTGGTTGGCTCCGACAATCACGATTACAAAGTTGCTGTTCAAACGCCCTTTGTGACCCCCTGGCGCACCATTCAGGTATCCGATGACGCAGCCGGACTTCTTGAATCGGATATGATTGTTAACCTGAACGAACCCTCAGTTATTGAGGATATGAGTTGGTTTGAACCCATGAAATATATCGGAATATGGTGGGATATGCATCTGGGAACAAAGAGCTGGGATTTGGCAAGCGGGAATCATGGTGCAACAACTGAATATGCAAAGGAACTGATCGATTTCGCAGCAGCACATAATATTAAAGGCCTTTTGGTTGAAGGCTGGAATACAGGATGGGAACACTGGATTGGTTTTGAAGACCGTGAAGGCGTTTTTGATTTTGTTACCCCCTACCCCGATTATGATTTGCAAGAAGTAGCACGATATGCAAAAGAAAAAGGTATAAAAATCATTATGCACCACGAAACTTCTGCTGCAACCGAGACTTACACAAAACAAATGGACACCGCCTTCAAACTCATGAAAAGCCTGGATATCAACGCCGTTAAAACCGGATATGTTGGAAAAATCCTTCCGAAAGGAGAATATCATCACGGGCAGTATATGGTTGACCATTATGAAAGCGTCTTAAAAAATGCCGCTAAATATAATATTGCAGTGAACGCGCACGAACCTATTAAGGCAACCGGAAAAAGACGAACATACCCTAACGCCATAGCCCGGGAAGGCTTACGCGGACAGGAGTTCAATGCATGGTCGCAGGATGGCGGAAACCCTCCGGAGCACCTGCCTATTATTGCTTTTACAAGAATGTTAGCGGGTCCGATTGATTTTACACCCGGAATTTTCAATATAAAGCTCGATCCTTATAAAGCGAATAATCAAGTCAATACTACCCTTGCCCACCAGTTGGCTTTATATGTTGTAATCAACTCTCCTGTGCAAATGGCGGCTGATCTCATCAAATATTATGATGGACACCCTGCTTTCCAATTCATTGAAGATGTTGCTGTTAACTGGGAGCAAACCAAAGTACTGAACGGTGAAGTGGGCGATTTTGTAAGCATTGCACGTCAGGAAAGAGGGTCTGACAACTGGTTTGTTGGCGGTATTACCGATGAGAACGAACGCGAAATGGAAATTAAATTTGATTTTCTGCCGAAAGGCAAAACATATAAAGCCACATTGTATTGCGATGCCGCTGATGCACATTGGGATCGCAATCCACAGGCATACGAAATTAAAGAATTTGAAATTACGAGCAACAGTGTACTTCCCATACATTTAGCTCCGGGCGGAGGTTTTGCCCTCAGCCTGATTCAAAAATAACGATCATAAGAGGAATGCAAACCACAAAATATCCGGCCGGTCATCAGGTATGTTTGTAGTGGTGATGGTTTTGGTCTGAGGCCTGTTGCTGTGCCGGATGTGGTTGCATCTTCTGTATTCCTTTTATATTTTCTGCCATTCCAAAGGTGCTTTAATCCCGCAATTTCCTACTTTTATTCTATTGCCTTACAAGTCAATTGCTATTGCCCGTTATTTATAAACCGGGCCCTCAATTTCAATATTCATGAATAATGGCGTGTAATGATTTTTTATATTTTAGCAAAAATTTTTAAACGGCATCAAATGAAAAAGCAGACTTATTTATGGGCAATTTTAATGCTCGCATTTACACTCTCGATCAGTTTCAACAGCTGTAAAAATGATGATGACGACGATCCTGAACCGCAACCACAACCCGAAATCATCATTCCTGAAACAACAAAGGTTTTGGACGAAAGCAGCTTAGCGGAACTTGATTTGGTGGACACATCAACTTTCACATTCCGGTTCAAAAAAGCAACTACTTTATTATCAAGCCTTAACATTAATGATGTCCTTGTTGCAGGTATTTCGGATGATTTACCCTATGGATGTATACGGAAAATCACAATGATAAGCCCCGACGGCCCGGCACTTGTTGTTGAAACAACACAAGCTACCCTACCCGAAGCCATTACAAAAGGATCCATAGAATTCGAAAATCAAGGCTTAAAATTTTCTGAAGTAGCCCAAAACAACCTGAAAGACGGCATTAAACTGCTTCAGCCAAAATCCGGCGATGGCCTTGGTTTTGAAATCGATTATGATGAATATCCCTACAAAGAAGGCGATGATTATGTGCATAGCTGGGGGCACCTTTATCTTGATGCAGGTTTCAATTTTGGATGTAGCTGGGAAGTTGACCTAACCGAACTGGAAATCGACCTTACATATTTCAAAACCAGCGTTTATGCCGAGCAAAGCGGAAGCATTTTTGTTGAATCTAATTACAATTACAGCATGAATGAAAGATTCCCGCTTGGCAGCCTGACATTTAATCCCTGGGTATTTTATATTGGCCCCATACCTGTGGTTTTTGTACCCAAAATTTCCTTTGATTTGAATGCCAAAGGACAAATCAGTGCACATCTCAATACTTTTGTAAGCGACAGCTACGAAGGCGAAGTCGGAATTAAATTCGACGGAAGCTGGAAAGAAATTTTTATTAACGAAGCCGATTTCGACTACGCATTACCTGATTTACAAAGCAGTGCCAATTTCACTGTTAAAGCCGGCCCCAAAGCAAGCCTGAAACTTTATGGTGTTGCCGGACCCTATGTCAGCTTATTGGGTTACGGAAAATTGACTGCCACGCAAAACAACGAAAAATATAATATCGACCTCTGGGGCGGTATTTTAGGTCAGGCCGGGGCAGAAATAGAAGTACTCGGAATTAGTGTCTTAGACAAAACCTGGAATATTTTTGATCTTGACGAAAACCTCTATCATCTTGAAAACGGCAACATCGAAGAGTCCGTTTCATTTATTCAACCCACTAATGGACAATCTTTTGCACCCGGAGTACCGATCGAAATCAGGGTTACAACATCGGGTGGCACGCCGGATAAAGTGGATTATTATTTTGATGGCGATCTCCTTGAAAGCACAACTACACCTTTCGAATACACCATCACTGAACCATTAAGCCCGGGCACGCATCAGCTTGAAGCAAAAGCTTATTTTGATGAAAGCATGACCAGCTCTTCTATTGAGATTTCAATTTCCGATGCGCAATGGGTAAAAATCGATGTTTCAAATGTATTAGGCAATCTTGACGATATAAACTGTGTATATTTTTACGATACGGAAACAGGCTGGGCCGGCGGCGGAGATGACGGAATTCATGGCCCTTTTATCATTAAAACCACTGATGGAGGCTTAAGCTGGACAAAACAAAATATTCCTGACCTTTATTATGATTCCGACATCATGGACATTTTATTTGTTTCATCTTCAACAGGTTATGCAACAGCAGGCAACCATTTGCTTACCACTTACAATGGTGGAACTACATGGCAGGAAGTCGATATCTACGCATATGGAGTGGGCACCAATGAAGACGGAAAAATACTGGTTAATGATTTCTACAGCGCATGGGTACGCTTTGCATTAAGCACGGACTGGACCGAACACTACCTTCCGGACATGGAAGGCCAGACCGGCGGTTTTTGGTATCTGCCCGGTGGCGATGCTGCCA
The DNA here is from genome assembly GCA_963662905.2 of Bacteroidales bacterium. Lineage (GTDB taxonomy): Bacteria > Bacteroidota > Bacteroidia > Bacteroidales > WRLA01. The sequence continues at coordinate 393,752 of CAXXFD010000003.1, forward strand.
GCTTACAGGATGTTTGTATGCCATCAAACAATGCATGTTTTATCGGTGGAATGTACAGCGAAAACAAACCCGCGCACTATTTTGCCACTTTTGACGGCATGCAAAGCTGGGAATTCCTGTCCTTTCCCGAAACGGATAACGAATCAACAGTCAGCAGCTTTAGTTTTATTGACGAAGACGAAGGCTGGGCTGCCGGCGGTCTCTTTGGCGAATACAGCGGCTTCCTCTATCATACTACAGATGGCGGCCATAACTGGGAAAAACTCAGCAATATGTCAATGCCCTTCGTTTATACCGTGCAATTTGTGAGCAGCACCGAAGGGTATATTGCCTCAGGCGGCCTTGAATACTGTATCTATCGCTCAAACGATGGCGGTGAAAGCTGGCAAGGCGTATTGGAAACGCCTACTCCTTATTATGCACACATGCGCGATTTGATGTTTGTAGGCAAAAACTTTGGCGTTGCTGTGGGCGATTATGGCACGATCTATCGTTACGCTGCAAAATAGATTCACAAAACACGCTAATATAAGCCGGGTCATCCCGGCTTTTTTTGTCCTCAGGCTCAGGAACAAAACAATAAAAAAATTGTTCTTTTAGCATGAGCGAAAAAAACAAAAACCGATTAATGGCTGGCGGCCTGGTATTTTGGCAATACAGTATATTGATGGTATTTTTATTGAGTGGACCATGGTTCAGCCAGCACATTATCAGTTTATTAATACAAATTATCGGACTATTTCTTGGCATTTGGGCCATTTGGTCGATGCGCAGAAGCCGATTGAATATCGCGCCCTGTGTCCGCAAAGGAAGTAATCTCATCCAAGATGGCCCTTACCGCTTTTTGCGCCACCCGATGTATTTGTCTATTTTATTGTTTTTTGCACCTCTATTAACTGAATCACCTTCACCTTTGCGGGTTGTTTCTTTTATTGCACTCATTCCCGGCCTCTTTATAAAATTAAATTTTGAAGAAAAACGCCTCCTTGAACACTTCGGCCTTCATTATTCACTCTACATGAACAAAACCTGGAAATTTATCCCGTTTATTTATTAAACCTGAAAGCCAATTCAAAAAAAAATTATAAAGATTTCTGTTACTAATCAGTCTGCAAATTAGCGATAGTTCCCAAGGCAGGCACAACACTCTGTCCATTCTTGATAATTGTGTCAGCAACTGATCTCAAAACAGCAAAGGCATCCGCTCCATCGGTCGATCTGAATTGACCTGAAACTTTCTGTTTAACTTTTATGTTTCGGATTGCCCTTTCAGAAGCATTATTGTCTGGCGGGACTTCTGGGTGATATAAGAAGGTGAAGATATAGTCCCTGTATTTGACTAGCCTTTTTTTGAATGCAAGCAATTCGTTGTGTTTTTCCGGCAGTTCTGCTTTCAGTAAACTGTTCAGCCTGTTTTCAATTGCGGTTCTCTTTGGGCTATGTACGTAGCAACCCGCATTGTCCATTTTTTTCTTCAAATCCAGTGCCGTTTGAAACAGCCGTTTGCATATCCTGCTCCATTTATGCCCATACCTTTCTGACAAGTAATTCAGGTCACGTAAAAGATGTGCCATACAAATCTGGTGCGACAGCGCAGCAGTATTAAAATGGCTCTTCCAGCAATCATGCACCAACACAGAGTTTTTAAACCCATCTTTAAATGTATTGTCAATGCTCCTCTGTGCCCTGTTGTCAGTGATGGCAATGAATGTAGCCTCTTGGTTTTGCCATGTCCATGCCCAGTGCTTATTGCCATCAACCTTAACTCCTGTCTCATCACTTCCTACAGAAAGGCAATATCCTCCCGAAAGCAACTTTTGCTTTATTAGGTCATAGGCTGGTTGGGCCTTGCGCTTTAGTTTATTGAGCAAATAATGGATGCCCCCTTCGCTTATGGGAATATGGAAAACATCCCTGAAAAGTTCTTTCATACGCAAAAAGGGCAGGTACTGCCTGGTATGGAAATACCCGATCAAACTTTCAATGTTGTTCCCATAGCTTACCGGGGCATTGGCCTGAGATGGATAATCACACCTGGTTTCATGGCCACAACTGCAAACCTTTTTATATACCCGGTGTTCTGTGACATGTAACTTTATCTCGGGAATATCAAATACCTGGCGTTTGCCGGCTAATTGTACGGGCAAAGAAGCAAGGTCTTTCCCGCAACACTTGCAATATGAGGGGATGTGCTTCTCAATAGTGTCAGGCACTTCGGCCATCTTAAGTGTGTTCCCTTTCCGCCCTGCCTGTCCGCCTGGCTTACGCCCTGTCTTTTCCCTCAAACTCCTGCGCTTAGGGCGGTTCTGATCTTGGGAGGGAGGTATTGAGCTGTTGTTGCTGTTTTTTGGTGTTTGGTATTTGGCAAGCTTTTCTTTGAGTTTTTTGTTTTCCAACTCAAGGGCTTCCAGTCTTCTTTCAAGCTGGCCAATCCTTTTGAAAAGCTCTTGTATAATGAAATCTTTGTCCAAAACTTTTTTCTTTCAAAAGTAGTGTAGGTTAGAGGCAAAAGTCAAATTACCAGCGGTTTAGTTACGAACACAGAAAACAGCAACTTGTGAATAGCCAATGATTTTTGAAAAATACCCCAAGGAGAATCCAATATTTAAACCTGAACACCCAAGAACAAACAAACAGCAAAATCACAGAGCCTTTAAACGCATCAATCCCAGAAAGTTATTCACAAGCCACAGCGAAAATTGTTAATAAGGATTGATTTTTTTCTGACACTGATTAGTTACAGATTTCTTTTTTAAAAGAAATTAATTACTATTTTTGAAGGTCGTTATACAGTAATCATGATCATAGATAAAGGAAACCCAAAAAGTTTCAAAAACGGCACAAATAATTCAATTAGCGGGCAGATGAATAATTTGCAGAAAGAAAATATATTCTTGCAAGCATTGCTCAAGCGCCAGAACCGTTTGGTTTGTGCATGGGACAAGCATGGGGAAATTTACTTTCAAAGCACCCCATCTCTCTTTAAGTCAATGAGTCCATTAATTAAAGAACAGATGGAGGGGAATATACTGATTACCTCTGCCCTGGAGAAACAAAATATTGACCCGCTTCTTTTTCGTGAAAGAATTCTGGAATTTCCTTTACAACTTGAAAACAAAAACTATTGGTTTCGTGAAGAAGCGTATTGCATCGAAGAAAATGAAAAAAAATATTTCATTTTAAGTATAGAGGATCAAACTCAAAGCAGTCAGGAAATAAAATCGGCAGCGCTTTATACAGAGGGATTGGAAACGATGCTTCAACAGCAACATATTGACCTTTCGGAGCGGGAAAGGCGCTATCGTCAGGTTGTTGATATGATTACTGATTTTGTGATACAGGCAAATTTTATAAAACAAGGTCAAATTGACGCACGCATTGTGTGGGCAACGGATACATTCCAAAAGCTCACTGGATATGATATCGGCGAATTCAACGATATGCCGTTTCATCATTACGCACATCATAAAGATGCAACAAGCCTGTCGAACTGCCTGCGCAGCACTCTTGCCGAGACTAATGGCCATCTGGAATGGAGGATGAAGACCAAATCAGGTCACTTCAAATGGTTCAAAATGAACATCCGCCCGCTGGCAAATAATAAAACTGGCGTCCATGGTTTTCTTGCAGGATTCAGTGATATCAGTCCCCAGAAAAACATGGAAAACAAAATTGCGATATACCAACAGGAATTGGAAAACGCAGTATATCAGCGGGGGGTGGAATTAAAAGAACAAACGCACAGCCGTATGGCAGCAGAAAAAGAGCTGTCAAACCTGCGCAATAAAGTCTTGCAGCTTCAAATGAACCCGCATTTCCTATTCAATACGCTTATTGCCATTCAAAGTTTTATTTATAGAGACGATAAAGCACAGGCTTCGGCCTATCTCAACGATTTTGCACAGCTTGTGCGCATCATGCTGGATAACACAAACAAACAACTGATATCCCTGGAACGGGAAATTAAAGCGCTAAAACATTATCTGCGCCTGCAAAAACTAAGGTTCTCCGAAATATTTGATTTTGAAATAGACATTGAAGAAAAATGCAATTATTACCATTTAATGATCCCTCCCCTGCTCGCGCAACCATTTATCGAAAACTCCATTGAACATGGATTTAAGGGACGTAAAACCAAAGGTAAAATTACAGTGCAATTCCGTTTTGACTCAAACAAACTTTATTATATAATCGAAGATAACGGTATTGGCAGGGATCAATCAAAAAAAATGGACAAAAATACGATCACATTGGCAAAATCCGGATCGGTTGATACTACTATTGAAAGGCTAAATCAATTCAATATCCAGCATAAAACTAATATATTGTTGGAAATTAAAGACTTATACAACACCTCAAATCAAGCATGTGGCACACGGGTAACAATTATTATCCCATTGCAGCAATAATTTTTATCTCCTGCCCTGATTTTCGGTTGAAACACCCTCGATTTACCATCATTTTTCTTAATTTTACGCTGAAATTACGAATTATAACAGTTATATTTGGTATTAATAAAATACTGTTAATTAAATTATTACATTAAAACGTTAAACGAATTTTTGGAATATGAAGGGATTTGATGCGGTCATTTTTGACCTTGATGGGGTGATTACCCAAACAGCGCTTGTGCACAGTGCCGCATGGAGCAAGATGTTTAACGAATATCTGCAGCAAAGGGAACAAAAATACGGTGAAAAACACCGGCCATTTACACACCAGGATGATTATCTTCCTTATGTAGATGGAAAGCCCCGATATAAAGGTGTTGCAAGTTTTTTGGAATCCAGGAATATTGACATTCCTTTTGGTGCGCCCGATGACAGTACAGAAATGGAAACAGCCTGCGGACTGGGAAACAGGAAAAACCGGGCTTTCAATGAAGTGCTTGATTCTGATGGTGTAGAAGTTTACCAAAGTACCGTTGATTTGCTGCACGAACTAAAAGCTGCCGGCATAAAAATCGGCGTGGCCAGCTCCAGCAAAAACTGCAAAACTGTTCTCGAAGCCGCAGGCCTGATTGATCTGTTTGAAACACGGGTTGACGGTGTTGTATCCGCAGAATTGGGACTGCACGGAAAACCGGAACCCGATATATTTACTACTGCCTGCGACAACCTTGGGGTTGAATACGACCGGGCCGTTGTTGTGGAAGATGCTGTAAGTGGCGTTCAGGCAGGAGCTAAAGGCAATTTCGGACTGACACTGGGCATTGCACGCGAAGATAACCATCGCGAATTGCTCATCAATGGAGCTGATATTGTTGTGAGCGACATTTCAGATATCAACGGAATGGAAGGAATTGTGAATTGGTTTGAAAATCAGAAAGATGAAGACAGCTGGCATATACGTTACCGCACGCTCGAACATGAAAATGAAAAATCAAGAGAATCCCTTTTAACCATCGGAAACGGATATTTCGGAACACGCGGCACGATGGAAGAAATGCCCGCCGGAGAATGGCATTATCCGGGCACATACATAGCAGGTTTATACAACAGGCTTCATTCACCCGTAGGTGACCGCCAGATTGAAAACGAAGATTTCGTAAATATTCCTAACTGGTTGCCCGTACAATTTAAAATTAATGATGGCCATTGGATCACCCCTGAAAATATCAGCATTCATGACTATACCAAAGAAATTTGCCTCAAAAACGGCCTTTACGAGCGCAATATAATTGGCGAAGACAAAGAAGGCAATATTTTCCGCATCCGTACCGAACGTTTTGCCAGCATGGATCAAATGCACATGGGCGCCTTAAAATATGTGATAACACCTTTAAATTTTTCAGGAGAAATTACTATTAGATCAGGAATTGATGCCAATATTATCAATGATGGCGTTGCGCGTTACCGCTCATTAAACCAGAAACATATACAACATCTGGCACACGGAAGCGACAAAGATACTATTTGGCTGGAATCCGAAACCACACAAAGCAAAATACGCATTGCTCAGGTAATCAAACATCGCATCAATGGCGATGTATTAATGGACACAACTATTGAAGAGCATGACAAAGCAATTTATGTGGTGCACACACAGGAAGTTGCGGAAGGAAGCCGGCTGAAACTCGAAAAAACTGTTGCCATTTATACCAGCAAAACCGATGACAGTAAAACACCTTTGGTCGATGCCCGAAAAGCAATAGCAGATTGCATGGACTATTTTTCGCTTTTGGCTGCAAGTTCCGAAGCCTGGGAGGGTATTTGGCAAAAAGCAGACATCAAAGTGGAAGGCGACCGCAAAAGTCAGCGCCTGCTCCGTTTGCATGCTTATCATATTTTGGTCAGTGCATCGCCCAATAACGAACATATTGATGCCAGCATCACTGCGCGCGGCTTGCATGGAGAAGCCTACCGCGGTCACATTTTCTGGGATGAGCTTTTCATTTTGCCTTTCTATGATATTCATTTCAAAGAAGCTGCCCGCTCCATCCTGATGTACCGTTACCGCAGGCTCGACAAAGCACGCGAATACGCCAAAGAGCACAATTATTCCGGCGCTATGTTCCCTTGGCAAAGCGGAAGCGACGGCCGCGAGGAAACCCAAATCGTTCATTTAAACCCTCTGACAGGAAAATGGGGCGACGATTACAGCAGCCTCCAGCGTCATGTTGGGCTGGCTATAGCGCTGAATATCATCGAATATTTCCACATCACCGAAGATGCTGATTTCCTATCCAATTACGGAATGGAAATGCTCCTGGAAATTTCACGCTTCTGGGCATGCAAAGCCTATAAAAATAAAGATGGCCGCTATTCCATTAAAAACGTAATGGGACCGGATGAATTCCATGAACATCTGCCCGGCAGTGATGAAGGCGGACTCAAAGACAATGCCTATACCAATTTAATGGTGGCCTGGCTGTTTGAACAAAGTATTGGCTTGATAGAAAAACTCAGCAATGAAGACAAGGAAAAGCTTTTTGCTAAAATACAGTTCAAAGATGAGGAAATCAGCAAATGGGAAGACATCCGCAACAAGCTCAGCCTGATTATTGATGAAGAAGGTATTATCGCACAGTTTGACGGCTATTTTGAGCTTGAAGAACTCGACTGGGACTATTACCGCAATAAATACGGCAATATTTACCGTATGGACCGTCTGCTGAAAGCAGAAGGCAAATCGGCCGACAACTTTAAAGTTGCCAAGCAGGCGGATACGCTGATGACATTTTATAATCTGGATCAGGACACGGTCACCGCACTTTTGGAGCAAATGGGCTACAAAATGCCGGAAAACTACCTGATGAAAAACCTGGTTTATTATCTGGAAAGAACCAGTCACGGATCAACACTCAGCAGGGTAGTTCACGCCAAACTGGCCAGCATGACCGGCGATGAGGAGCTTAGCTGGAAACTCTATTCCCAGGCTTTGGAATCTGATTTTGTGGATATCCAGGGCGGAACAACCGCCGAAGGCATTCATGCAGGTGTTATGGCAGGCACCCTGATGATTGCGCTCAACACATTTGCAGGAATTGACCTGCGCCGCGAACATCTGCAAATCAATCCAAAACTCCCAAAAGCCTGGAAAGCCATGTCCTTTAAGCTCAACTTTAAAGGACACGAATATCAAATCAGCATTGATACGAAACAGATCAAACTAAAATTGAATGCCGACCACAACACGACAAGCGTATTGTTCGTTAATGGAATAGAACACCAATTAGCCGGTCAGGACGAAAGTTGCATCGACCTGTAAACCGGTTGATTCCAAAACTCACAACATGAACAATGAACTTGTCATTATTGAAGAAAAGCACAAAAAAGCTGCCCGTACAATTGTTGAAAAAATGATTTCCGAGCTAACGCCCAAATATCTGGTTACAATTTCGGGCGAAGTCGGAACAGGCAAAGCATCCATTGCTCTTTGCATTGCGAAAATCCTGAAAAAAGGAGGTATTTCGTCCAAAACCATAAAAATGGACAATTACTATAAAATCCCTCCAAAAGAAAGGACAAAGTGGCGCAAAGAACATGGAATACAGGCTGTTGGCTCAAACGAATACGATTGGGACAAAATCAATCAGGTGATTAAAAATTTCAGGAATGATGAAAAAGCCGTCCTTCCTTTTGTGGACCTGATTACAGGCCAGGTGGACGAACTGCATACTGATTTTAAGGATATTGATGTACTGATTATCGATGGGCTCTACAGCATCAAGCTGGATGAATCCAACCTGAAAGTGTTTATTGAACTGACTTATGAAGACAGCCGTGAATTTCAGCTCTTTTCCGAGCAGGAAGTACTGAATGAATTCAGGATGCAAGTCCTTGAACGCGAACATAAAGTGGTGCAGGCATTAAAGCCTAAAGCAGATTTTTATGTTGACTTTGATAGCTCTTTAGAAATTTTTCATTTATAATTATTTGATTTAGATTATGTTAGGAGACGTTTTATTGATCACGGAAAAGCATCACAAAGCTGCTGATGGAATTTATAATTTTGTTCAAAAGAACAAAAAGGAGAAAATGATTATTGCGATCAGCGGTGAATCCGGATCAGGAAAATCCGAGCTGAGCCACACACTGGCGCGAAAAATGAATAAGGAAGGCGGTATCCGCACCAAAGTGATCCATATCGATAACTACTACCGTATTTTGCCTTTGGAACGCACGGAATGGCGCAAGAAAAACGGCATTAAAGAGTGCGTCGGTTATGGTGAATACGATTGGGACACCATTTACAGCAACATCAAAGCTTTTAAAGAAGGAACATCGGCACAAATGCCTTGCGTTGACCTGGTTACAGAACAGGTGGACCAGCTCACGACTGATTTTTCCGATATCGAAGCGCTGATCATCGATGGGCTTTATGCCATCAAAACCGATGATGTGGATGTGCGCGTTTTCATCGACCTTACCTATCATGAAACCAAAAAAGCGCAATCCGTTCGTGGAAAAGAGCCACAAAATGAATATCGCTGGGCGGTTTTGGAGCAGGAACATCAAATGGTGCAGGCATTGCGCCACACTGCTAACTTAATTATAAGCCCGGATTTTGATGTGCGCGAAGCTTAAGATCCCCAAATAAAAATAACCTAAGCCGGGAAGAAATTTCCGGCTTTTTAATTCCAGAAATCATGTCCCATAAAATTTCAATTTATCAGGTTTTTACACGGCTCTTTGGAAATCAAACGAAAAATCCTGTTTTTGGCGGCACCATCGAGGAAAACGGAAGCGGAAAATTCAGCAATTTCACGCTGATAGCTTTGGAGGCAATCAAAAATCTGGGCATGACCCATATCTGGTACACAGGTGTTATTGAGCATGCGACTGCCACAGGCTATGAAAAAGATGGCATCGCTGCAAGCAATCCGTTCATTATTAAAGGAAGAGCCGGATCGCCCTATGCAATACGCGATTATTACGATGTAAATGCTGATCTGGCAAATGATCCCGAACAGCGGATGAAGGAATTTGAACAATTGATCGATCGGAGCCATGCAGCCGGTCTGAAAGTCATCATCGACTTTGTGCCCAATCATGTAGCCCGCGATTATCATTCCGATCAGCTTGTTGCAGGTGCAGCAGATTTTGGTTTGGGTGACAACACAGAAAAAGCCTTTGATCCACAGAACAACTTTTATTACATCCCCGGCCGGGCTTTTCAAAGGCCAGAAGGTTTAAATCCATTTGGGAAAGATGTTTTTGCGGAAGACAGACCAAAATTCATTGAAATTCCTGCAAAAGCAACGGGAAACGATTGCTTCACCGCCAATCCATCAGTAAACGACTGGTATGAAACTGTTAAGCTCAATTACGGTGTGGATTATCACAACGGCATGCAAAAGCATTTTGATCCTGTTCCCGACACCTGGAAAAAGATGCTCCACATCCTGAAATACTGGGCAGCCAAAAAAATCGACGGATTCCGCTGCGATATGGCTGAAATGGTTCCGGTGGAGTTTTGGCATTGGGCAATCGCGCAGGTAAAAAATGATTTTCCGGAGGTCATTTTTATTGCGGAAATCTATCAACCCGATCAGTATCAAAATTACATCGAAAAAGGCGGCTTTGATTACCTTTACGATAAAGTAGGCTTATACGACATCCTCCGTGCCTTAATTGAAGGCAAAGCCAATGCGTCTCAAATCAGTGATGCCTGGATGAACCTGCAGGGGCAGGACGAGCATATGCTCCGTTTCCTCGAAAACCATGACGAGCAGCGCATTGCATCCCGCTTTTTTGCCGGAAATCCTTTCAAAGCACTACCGGCATGGCTGATTACAGTATGCATTGAGCGTGGCCCGGTAATGACCTATTTTGGTCAGGAATGCGGCGAAAAAGCAGAGGGAGCCAGTGGTTTTGCCGGTGACGATGGACGTACAACAATCTTTGATTACTGGCATGTACCGGCACACTTAAAATGGTATAATGGAGGCAAATGTGATGGCGCGCAACTGAATCCTGATGAAACAGAACTCCTAAACCATTACCGCAGTATTCTCAAATTCGCCCTCTCCTGCCCTGCTGTGCGCTCCGGACATTTCTATGACCTGATGTACGCCAATTACGAAAAGGAGGAAATGAACACATACAAAGCCTATGCTTTCCTGCGCTTTACAGCAAAAGAACAATACCTTTTTGTATGCAGTTTTGGCCTTCAGGAAACATCTGCCAAAGTGCGGATCCCGAAACATGCTTTTGGCGAAATGAGGCTGGTAGCTATTGGAGATTATCTGTTTGAAGATGTTTTTGCTCCGGGAAATTCCATATCAGCCGATGCGCAGGATATCTTCAATATCGGCTTGCCGGTTGAACTGGGCGAATGGGACTATAAAGTATTCAAAATGAAGAAAAAAGAAGACTGATATGAGCATAATTGATATCCAAACTGATCCGGAAATCAAAAATGTATTGCCGCAAATGCGCCTGGGCTTGCTGCAAGCCGGCGTAAAAGTTGAAACATCCGGCGAAGCATTACTAAAAGTCCTGGATCATTGTATTCAAAGCGAAGCACGCCTTAAATTTTCAGCTATCCGCGAAATCGGAACCATTAATCAGGCACGTGCCGCCTACAAAATACTCGGTAAAGATGCCAACCGCTACCGCCCTTCGGCAGATTCGCTGCACAGGCGCATTACCAAAGAGCGCGGGCTATACACGATTAATAATGCTGTTGAAATTATCAACATCATTTCGATTAAAAGCGGTTTCAGTATTGGCGGATACGACTTGGCTAAAATTCAAGGCAAAGTCAATTTCCGAAAAGGGAAAGCAGAAGAGGATTATTATGGATTGGGGCGCGGAAAAATCAACATCAAAAATATGCCCCTGCTCTCGGATGATGTTTCTGCATTCGGCTGTCCTACAAGCGATTCCGAGCGCACAAGCATCACAGAAAACTGCACGGAAATACTGTTGGTTTTCTTTGATTTTGGTGCAGATGAACGTCTGATGGAATATCTGGAGCGTTCTTCCTCTTTGTTGGAAGATTTTGCCGGGGGAAATAATATATCGATTGAAATCAGGAATATTTAATCTACTCACTCATCCGATGACTTTGAGTCATCCGATGAGTAAAATCAACAAGCCATGAGTTATATCGAAGACCAAAGCTTTAAAAATACTGATTTCCGCACCAATAATTTACCGGCAACTGAATTTGAAGTCTGTGCATTCGTAAACTGCAATTTTGCAGAGGTCGATCTGTCCGAAATCCGCTTTACAGAATGCAGCTTCCTTCAGTGCGACTTCAGCAATGCAAAACTGTTGGACACTTCTTTACAGGATATTGAATTCAAAGGCTGCAAAATGCTCGGTCTCCGTTTTGAGGATTGTCGCGATTTTGCCCTTTCATTCTGCTTCGAAAATTGTCAGTTATCACATTCTTCGTTTTATAAAATGAAACTGAGTGGAACTTCATTTACAAACTGCAAGCTCATAGAAGTTGATTTTGCTCAATGCGATTTAAGCAAGGCCACATTTAGAGCCTGCGACCTGCAAGATGCCATTTTTGACCAAACAAAGCTTTCCAAAGCCGACCTGCGGGAATCCATTCACTACAGCATCGACCCGGAAAACAATATTATTAAAGGAGCACGTTTCTCACTAGCTGATGTGGTGGGATTGCTGGATAAATATGGGATTGTTGTGGAGTAAACAATAATCAGATTATATTTTCACTCCCTCCGACATTACGTTTTTGTAAAAAGAAGTCACATGATACTTTGAATTCCAATCACTTAAGCTATAAACCATTGGACTGATCACTTCACCTAATTCATACTCAAGATCATATAATGGATAGGTTACTGATTCTTCAATATCAGGAGTTATTTTATCCTCATTTAGCAAAACCAATATGTCCCAATCCGAATCGGGCCGGGCATTACCTTTAGCACGGGATCCATACAGAATCAATTTTGCATCAGGGAATTTACTATGAACTACCGTCCGAATTTTCTGCAATAAATCATTTTTTGCCTCCATAGCACAAAGTTAACATTTTCTACAAAGTTTTACTCAAAAAAATATCAGGTCAATTACCCCTTCAGTTTCTTGATGTCTTTCTTGAAATTCTTAAACATCTTCCCAAAGTCTTTATCGCGCCGGCGCTTTTCCACATTACTGGCTTCATAGAAATCCTTTTCGCGTTCCATCCTTTGAAAGTTCTCATAAGATTTCTCATCAATTTCTCCTTGCTCCAATGCCTCAAGTACAGCACAGCCTGTTTCTGAAATATGCCTGCAATCTTTAAAACGGCAGTTTTGTGCCAACTGGTAAATCTGCTCAAAAGTTGTTTCCAGACCTTCAGAAGCATCGGCAATGCCCAGCTCGCGCATACCCGGGTTGTCAATTAAAATTGCACCATTTTCGAGCACAATGAGTTCCCTGTGGCTTGTCACATGCTTTCCCCGCTGGGTACTTTGGCTTATTTCGCCGGTTTTCATGAAGTCTTTTCCCGAAAGCCGGTTTACCAATGTAGATTTCCCAACTCCGGAGGAGCCCAGCAAACAATAAGTTTTCGCTTTTTCCAGATATTCCTGTAACTGATTGTAACCATCCTCCCTTTCGCTGCTTATCGCCAAATACGGCACAGCAGGAAGCCTGTCCTTAAGCTTTGCTTCAATTTGCAACAAGCTTTCTTCATCGATTAAATCCGTTTTGGAGAGGATGATGATGGGTTTAACAGCCGAAGTATAGCAAATTGTGAGGTATCGTTCCAGGCGATTGATATTAAAATCCCTGTCAACAGCCTGAACAATAAAAGCATAGTCAATATTGGCAGCAATAACTTGCTTCTCCCCTTTTTGGCCCACGGCTTTGCGCGACAAAAGCGTTTTGCGCGGGAGCAATTGATGAATTATTGCCGATGAGGCATCATACATTATAAGAGCTGCCCAATCGCCGACTGCCGGGAAATCGGCACGGCTCGCTGCCGAATAGCGCAAATTTCCCGTAATTTCAGCTTCCAGCAATCCGTTTTCGGTCATCACTTCGTATCGTTCTTTGTGCTCCGCAATAATGCGTCCCATTTCGAATTCCTGAAGGTTGTTTTCAATCCTTAATCTCTCTAAATCTGTGGTATATCCTAAATTTTCTAATTTCATTGTGTAGAAGTTTAAGCACACAGCTTTGATTTTGTCAGCTGTGTGCTTGATTATGAACTATATACTTATTTTAATCTTAGCTTCGCCTTTTTCTTTTGGAGGAAAAAATTTTTCAAATTCATTCAAATCTTTTTCGCTCGTAATATAGGCTTCACTATCGAGAAAGCGGCCTTGAATTCCCTTAAGTGCTGCTGGCCGCAGCTCCAGGGCCATAAAAGCCGGGAAGTTTTTACCATCGCGGGTACATATACCGAAGTTTTGGGCATCGAGATAGCCAAATCGATGATAATAGGCCGGGTTACCGAATAGCATGATGGCTTTGTAATTCATAGCCGTAGCCTTGCTGATGCAGTATTTCATGAGTTGGTTGCCCAATCCTTTGCCTTGCATTTGTCCTTCAATACCTAAAGGCCCGATACAAAGCACTTCACTTTTATTCTGATCATTATCTTCAATATAAGCCTTTGTGGCAATAATATGCCCGATAATTTGCCCATCATAAATGGCAACCAGATCGAGTTCGGGAATATAATCGCTGCTTTTGCGCAATTGATGCAAAACAAGGTGTACCGTGCAGCCTGATTCATAAAGGTTCCAGAACGTTTCCCTTGTCAGGTTTTCGGTTTGAAAAAACTCTGATTTATTTGTTTGTCTTATTGAAATTTTCATTGATAGTCCATTTTCGTCCCATTTCTATGGAACAGTTGTTATTGACCACATTGGTCTGTTAAAATAATAAAATAGAAAATGCCCCGGAAGAACTCCCGGGAAGTTTTTGGAAGGATGATAGCCTGGTTTATTGGCTATCTGTTACACCCGATCCACTAATGGACTGGAAAATGAATTACGCATAAATAATTTTTACGGCGGCAAAATTAGGAAAAAACAGCAATCGCTTGGTCGGGATTAGCAAAAAAAATTCATATAAGGTTCTAATTTTGTGAAGGATCAACCGGAAAGCGTGTCCAGTTGGCATAACGGCCGCCCAATCGTTGCAGGGCATTGTTCCATAGTCCAGCAGGCGGTGCGTGCATAATTTCCGGGCTCTGCATGTCTGAAACCAGCCAGCTGTCGCGCTTCAGTTCTCCTTCCAGTTGCCGTTCCGACCATCCCGAGTAACCGGCAAAAAAGCGGATATTATGCGGATTCAGGCGGTTCAGGAGTATCAATTCCTTTACCTGATCCAAATTTCCGCCCCAGTACAAACCATCAATGATTTTGCTGCTTCCTTCAAGCTCATCGCCCACAGTGTGTATATAGAATAAATTATCTGTATTTACCGGCCCTCCCAGATATACTTCTGCCGGAATCTCCGGAAAACCATTGAGCATGTCATTAAGCCGCACGTGCAGGGGCTTGGTCAAAACCAGACCAAAGGAACCTTCATCATTGTGCTCAATAAGCAAAACAATGGAACGCTTAAAATAATGATCCCCCAGGAATGGCTCGGCAATCAGTATCTTACCGGCTTCCGGTATAACATTATTGTACTTGACTTTGAAGTAATCATTGATATCGTGCATGACTTAATCCTCCATGTTTTGAATCAAATTTATACTTTTGGAACTTTTTAAGGGATATTGCCCTTAGAAGAACGATAATTTAGTGCAGAAGTTGTATATCCAAAAATGATACCATTACATGATGCCGCATAAACAGAACCAGTACCTTTATGAAAGTTTAAGAAAAAAACATACTTGCTTTCATTTTTTATCTACTAATATTCAAATAGATAAAACTGAAATCAAGATCAAGCAGCATTTTAGCCTGGACAACGGCCCGGACTTTTATCCGGAGATGCGCATACCGTTTAACAAGCATTTAACAGCTGACAAACTGCCCGAATTTTCCATTTTAGAACAGCTGGCGTTCCAAATCGGGATGGTTGAGCTGATCAGCTACTGGAAAACAGCCTGTCCGCCTAAAGTAATGATACACCATCAAAAGCTGGCCGACCAACAGATTGCTTTCTGGAAGAAACTTTATTATAATGGCTTAGGCGAGTTCTTTCATATCAACTCAATTAAAACAGACCTTGGTTCATTTTTAAAAATCGAATGCTTCGGAGAGCGCCTACATCCGCAAAATTTCATCCTAAACAACAGCTCCGAAAGCACCATCATCCCGATAGGCGGAGGAAAAGACAGTATTGTAAGCCTGGAATTACTGAAAGCTTCGGGGCGTAAGTGTGTACCTTTTGTGGTAAATCCGTCGCCTGCAACTCGGGCAAGCATCCGCAATGCTGGCATTCCTGAAGATGATGCCATATTTTTCTACCGTACACTCGACAAGGAAATGCTGCACCTGAACGCCGAAGGCTACCTGAACGGACATACACCTTTTTCATCTTTACTGGCATTCAGCACTTTGCTCGCATCAGTCTGGAGTGGCATTCAGGATGTAGCACTTTCAAACGAGGCCAGCGCCAACGAAGCTACAATTCCCGGCACCAATATCAACCACCAGTACTCGAAAAGCATTGAATTTGAGAACGATTTCAGGAATTATGTCCGGGATTTCATACCTGTCCGCACGAATTATTTCAGCCTATTGCGCCCCCTGAACGAAATCCAGATTGCAGGAATTTTCAGCCGCTTCCATTGGCATCACAGCGATTTCAGGAGCTGCAATGTGGGCAGCAAAGAGAACCGTTGGTGCGGAAGTTGCCCGAAATGCCTCTTCACCTGGCTGATGCTGGCCCCTTTCCTGGATCACGATAAGCTTATCGGCATTTTTGGAAAAGATCTGGAAGAAGACGAAAATCTGAGAGCACCACTTTTACAGCTTGCAGGTCTGGATGATGAAAAACCCTTTGAATGCGTCGGGACAATTTCCGAAGTGCAGGCCGCCATCAGTACAATCAATAAAATGCGAAACAAAAAAGGAAAACTGTTGCAAGGGATAAAATCTCCGGAAATTCAAAATCCTGAAATATTTTTGCAGGAATTTAATAAAGAGCATAATCTCACGGATGATTATGAAAAAACAATCAAAAAAGCCATCGAAGGACTCAATGTATGATTGAAGCACTCATCAAACACCTCGGACAGCACAAAAGTATTGCCATATTAGGCTTTGGACGTGAAGGAAAATCCGCTTTTTATTTTGTGCAAAAACATCTGCCAGGGCATAAGATATGCATTGCTGATGCTCATGAAAATGCCTTTGATCAGTTGGAGAAAACTTCTTTTGTGCACACACAATCGGGCAAAGCTTATCTTCAGGGCATTGAACATTATGATTTAATTATAAAATCGCCCGGTGTTCAGCTTAGCAATGCGCACAGGGAGCTTTTTGGATCAAAATTAAGCAGCCTCACCGCGCTTTTTATGCAATTCTTTCACAAACAATGTATCGGAATTACAGGCACAAAAGGCAAAAGCACCACCAGCTCACTGATCCATAGCATTTTACAGGAGGCCGGCCGGGATAGCATCCTCGCAGGAAATATCGGAAAACCAATTTTTAATTGCATTGGATCGATCTCAAAAAAAAGCGTAGTGGTTTATGAACTTTCGGCTCATCAGCTTGAGCTTTGCC
The DNA here is from genome assembly GCA_963662905.2 of Bacteroidales bacterium. Taxonomy (GTDB): domain Bacteria; phylum Bacteroidota; class Bacteroidia; order Bacteroidales; family WRLA01. Next base: position 410,856 of record CAXXFD010000003.1, read on the forward strand.
GTCACAGTCCGCATATTGCCATTTTACTGAATTTATTTGAAGAGCATCTCGATTATTTCGGCTCCACCAAAGCCTATCATGATGCAAAATGCAATATTTTCCGTTTTCAGGATGCCCGGGACCATCTTTTACTGCCCGAAGAACTAAAAAACATAAAAAATGTTCCGGCCCTGCAACACATTATCAACGCCAATGCGAATGCAGCTCCGGCTTTCACCTCCGACGAGCTGAAACTACCCGGCAAACATAATTTTCTGAATGCACTCTTCGCTGCAAAAGCTGCCTCCCTCCTCCATATTGATGCAAAAAAAATTACAGAATCGATCAAAAGCTTTCGCGGGCTGGCACACCGCCTGGAATATCTTGGAACCTATAAAGGGATAAAATTTTATAACGATTCCATTTCAACTGTTCCCGAGGCCAGTATTGCGGCCCTGCAAGCACTTCCCGAAACCCACAGCCTTATTTTGGGCGGATTCGACCGCGGCATCAATTATCAGGCACTTGCTGATTTCCTGCCCAAAAGCCGCGTAAAGAAAATATATTGCATGGGCGAAGCCGGAAAAAGGATGATGCAGCTTTTTCAATGCAATTTACCGGAAACTATTTCTGTTCATTGGCTTGAAACCCTGGACGAAATTGTACAACACATTTTTTCGAAAAGCCCGGAAGATGCCCTCTGCCTTCTCTCCCCTGCTGCAGCAAGTTACGACCGCTACAAAAACTTTGAAGAACGCGGCAGTGATTTTCAGTCAATGATCTTGAAATACAGCAACAATGAATCAAAATAAGGCATTTATGAACTGGAGCAGCGGAAAAGATGCCGCTATGGCTCTGCACGCAATCCGTAACAACAAATCAATTATTATTGAGCGGCTGCTTACAAGCATCAACGAAGAATATCAGCGGGTAAGCATGCATGGCGTGCAGCTTAGCCTGCTTGAAGCTCAGGCCAAATCCGTTGGAATACCACTGGAAATCATCAGTATAGGTAAAAATCCCAATATGGAAACCTACAATAAACTGATGCACCAAAAAATGCTGAAAATGCAGCAATCGGGCTTTACGCACAGCGTCTTTGGCGATATTTTCCTGGAAGACCTGCGGCAATACCGTGAGCAAATGCTGGAAACACAAGGAATTAAAGCCGTTTTTCCACTTTGGAAAAGAAACACCAAAGAACTGCTTGAAGAATTTATTGAATTGGGTTTCAAAGCCGTGGTCGTCTCCTGCATGGCCGATAAGCTCGACAAAAGCTATTGTGGCCGCCTGCTTGATAAATCCTTCCTGAATGACCTTCCTGCCGATGTGGACCCCTGTGGCGAAAATGGCGAATTCCATACATTTTGTTTTGATGGCCCTGTTTTCAAGCAGCCAATTCCTTTTAAAAAAGGGGAAATTATATACCGCTCCTATCCGGCCCCCAAATCAGAAAAGGCAGGGACTCCAAAAGAATACGGTTATTGGTATTGCGATTTGCATTTAATCCCGTTCTAAATGGAATAATATGCAAGAAAAATGAAATCACAAGCAACCATTTAAAACGGACACTGTTTAGCTTACAAAGCTTCAAATAATGCCGTTTATGAAAGCAAAACCATACCTTATCACTGTTCTGTTCCTCTATTCTGTCATTTTTTCACTCAAAGCTCAGAGCCCGTTTACTACGCTGCTGCCTTTTATTGATGATCAGAGCATTGCAGATATTGCCTTTTTCGATGAGCACATTTATGTTTTGGAGTGGATATACGAAACCCCCGACCTCACCAAAGGACACAACCGCATCAGTGTACTCGACATCGATGGAAACATTGTGGCACAGCGATTTCCCGGAGACGATAATGGACGGTTATTTTATAACTTTAGTGAATTCAATGGCCAGCTCCTGCTGTTGGGCAATGAAATCAACCTCACTGAGCAACAATGCCTGGCAATTTACGGGATCAATTCAGATGCAATAATCAACCGGATCTCCCTGATTCCACTGGGGCCGTATCCAATGATCGACATGACAAAACCTCAGTTGAGCAACAATGGTAACGAATTGATCCTAAGCTCGCTGCATCAAAGAGCCGCATTGCGCTACCAAATGTGCTTCATCAAAATCAACAAAAGATATGGGCTGTTGCAGCACAAAGTTTATGATCCCGACCATAGTTGCAAAGCCTATAGTTTTGTTAAAGCCGACAGTGGATATTTGCTTTCAGCGATTTTGTGGCCGGAATATAATTTCTCCATACAAATCAGCAAACTGGATGAAGATTTCAATTTGACGCAAAGCCTTGACTTAGACGATCAGGGCATTACGGCTCCCAGTTCATTGCGCTATCTTTATAACGGGAAATTCATTTTTGCCGCACAACACGAACCCTTGCGCGATATGGCGCTGATGCTTCGAAAAGGCAACCTGGAATTACAAAATATGGGCTATTTCGGGAAACCCGGCGACACCAACGACCGACCGGCTTCAGTGCGCTGTGTGGATTTAACAAGCGACCGGAAAATTATTGCCGGTTCCACATCCAACCACAATGGAAATATATACTCCGACAATAATTCCTGGATCCATTTGGTCAAATTCAACACTTTTCCCGATGATATTGAATGGGAGCATTTCTATGGTGGCGACGCATTTTATACACTCAGTATAATTGAGCCCCTTGATGATGGAAATATCTTAATGGCAGGAACTCATTACACCACAGGATCAGGTACTTACAAAAGAAACAATATCATTATGCGCGTCAATCCGGATGGAATAATTACCTCACTGGCTGACAATAATAAAATACAAATCGGAGAAATTCAGGTTTATCCTAATCCGGGAATAAATATTTTAAACTGGAAAATAAACAAGGACAAAAAAATCATTCTATTAGAAATAAGCGACCTGAACAATAAATTAATCTACAGCATACAAAATCCTGTTAATCAAATTAATACAAGTAGTTTTCAATCAGGCAGCTACGTCCTCCGCCTTTTGGATACGGACGGAAATATTTATCAGACAAAATGGATAAAAGAGTAAAAAAGTTTTAATCCAGCCATTATTTTAAACCCATTTTGCAAAAAAGTTTTTAGCTTTGTTTCAGCATCATAATTAGATCAACATATGCCTGAAATCCATACTACTGAAGAACCATTTGGCCAATTGCTTCTTGACAAAGATCTATGTGTTCTGTATGTGAATAAAGCATTTTCGAATTATACAAATATCCCAAAAGAGACCATCCTGAATTGCGACATCAAAAAATGCTTTGATTTCAGCTTAAAAAGCCAAAAAAAACTCAGCAAGCCCAAAGAAAATCTCCAAAAGAAGTTCGGGATACTGCGTTTGGTAGCCTATTATGGATCTGATAGAACACGGAATTCATTGAGGTTTAGGTTCAATTTAAGCCAGTATAAACAGGATGCCAACAGGGATATTTGCTATCAACTGCTTATGGTCAAAGTTGAAGAGCTCGACAACCCGTTTCGCCCGGAAGTATCTGACTCACACCTTTTCCAGCTTCTGTTGAAAGATTTTACCGATTCCATTTATTTTAAAGACACCAAGGGCCGCATTTTCCTGACAAACCAATTGCACGCCAAAAAATTCGGTTATTCCTATTTTGATTTTATGGGCAAAACAGATTTTGATCTTTTCACCGAAGAACATGCCCTAAAAGCCTGGAATGACGAACAAAATATCATTAATAACGGCAAGCCAATATCTACCGAAGAAAAAGAAACCCATAAAAACGGGCGCATCACCTGGGCAAGTACCACTAAAATGCCTCTGTTTAACGAAGAAGGCAACATTGTTGGCACATACGGAATTTCAAAAGATATCACGCCCATCAAGGAAGTAGAGATCGAACTCCGCAAAACCAAACAAATGCTCGAGGAAGTCAATGCAGCCAAAGACAAATTTTTCTCCATCATTGCGCACGACCTCAGGTCTCCTTTCAATGCGATCCTGGGTTTTGCTGAAGTTTTTCACGAAATGATGCAAAATGAAGAATATAAGGATGCTTTGAAATATGCAGAAATGGTACACCAATCCGCCGAACAAACATACGCCCTGATGAACAACCTTTTGGATTGGGCCAATTCGCAAAGCAAACGCATTAAGTTCAATCCCATCGAAATCCAAATAAAAGATCTCTGCGATGAAGTAATTTCGGGCATTGCCCATGTTGCCCAATCGAAAAAAATCAACATAAGAAATGAAATTTCCGAACAAATAACACTGATCGGCGACTACAATATGATAGAAACGATTTTGCGCAACCTGATCAGTAATGCGATCAAATATTCATATCCCGATTCGGAGATCAGGATTATATATTCAGAAGATGAACATCAAAGCTACCTGAGCGTAAGCGATCAGGGAATCGGAATTGACGAAAAGAAAATCCCTCAATTATTTGAAATTGACTCCAATATTCAAACCGATGGAACCCTCAGCGAAAAAGGCTCCGGCCTGGGTCTCATTGTGAGCAAAGAATTTACAGAAAGGCATGGTGGCCGGATTTTTGCGGAAAGCAAAAAAGGCGCAGGCAGCACATTCAGCTTCACCATCCCGAAAAATTATTGAGCACTGCCTTTTTAGCCGCAGCGCGATTGCAACCAACAAAACAACAAACCATAAAGCTCGGCAGTAGCGATACATTTAAAGCCTGATATGGGCGCAAAGAAGCTTCCGAAAACAAAAAAGCCCGGTACAATACCGGGCTTTCCATATCAAATAATGATTTACTCAAATCCTTATTCAGCAGCTTCACCTTCAGCCTTAGCTTCAGCTTGGCTTTCATCATTTGCTTCAGCTTCAGTCTCTTCAACAGCATCGGGAACGTTGCCCATTGTGCGTTTTGACATAGCTTCAAGCTTTGCACGTTCTTCTGATTGCATTTCCTCTTTAAGGTTTGCCAATGCTTCCAGATCACCAAGGGTAGTTTTTTCGAGGCTATCTTTCAGGCGTTTCACAGTTGCTTTGTTGCCTGTTGCTTTTTGGGCGGTTTTCGCCCGCTCTTCGCGTTTGGCAGCAGCGGTTGCATCCTGATGGATACGTGCATGCGAAAGGATGATCTTTTTATTTTCCTTATTGAATTCAATTACTTTGAAATCAAGGGTTTCGTCCATTTTTGCTTCGGTATTGTCTTCTTTCTGCAGGTGGCGTGTAGGAGCAAATCCTTCAACACCGTAAGGCAGGGTAATAACAGCACCTTTATCGTTGATGTTGTTAATTGTACCTTTATGTACGGAACCTACTGAGAATACAGTTTCGAATACATCCCATGGGTTTTCTTCGAGTTGCTTGTGACCAAGGCTGAGGCGACGGTTGTCAACATCAACATCGAGAACAACAACTTCGATTTCTTCACCAATTTTTGTAAATTCGGCAGGATGCTTGATTTTCTTGCTCCAGCTCAGGTCAGAGATATGGATCAGGCCATCAACGCCTTCTTCGAGTTCAACAAAAATACCGAAGTTTGTGAAGTTACGAACAGTAGCTTTGTGGCGGCTGTTCACAGGATATTTTTCTTTGATATCTTTCCATGGATCCGGGATGAGCTGCTTCATGCCGAGGCTCATCTTACGCTCTTCGCGGTCGAGGGTAAGGATAACAGCTTCTACTTCGTCGCCAACTTTCAGGAAATCCTGAGCAGTGCGCAGGTGCTGCGACCATGACATTTCCGAAACGTGAATCAGACCTTCAACGCCGGTTGCAATTTCGATAAATGCACCGTAATCAGCAATAACAACAACTTTACCTTTAACTTTATCGCCAACCTTGAGGTTTTCGTCGAGTGCATCCCATGGATGAGGAGTAAGTTGTTTGAGGCCGAGGGCAATACGTTTTTTGTTGTCGTCAAAGTCGAGGATAACCACTTTGATTTTCTGGTCGAGTTCAACGATTTCTTCAGGATGGTTGATGCGTCCCCAGCTCAAATCTGTAATATGGATCAGGCCGTCAACGCCACCGAGGTCGATGAACACACCATATGAAGTGATGTTCTTGACAGTTCCTTCGAGCACCTGTCCTTTTTCGAGTTTGGCGATGATCTCAGCTTTTTGAGCTTCGAGTTCGTCTTCGATAAGGGCTTTGTGCGATACAACAACGTTTTTGTATTCGTGGTTGATTTTCACCACTTTGAATTCCATTGTTTTGCCTACGAAGATATCGTAGTCGCGGATAGGTTTCACATCAATTTGTGATCCGGGGAGGAACGCTTCAATACCGAATACATCAACAACCAAACCACCTTTGGTACGCCATTTAACATAACCTTTGATGATTTCATCATTGTCGTAGGCATTGTTGATGCGCTCCCAGGAACGCAATGTGCGCGCTTTTTTATGCGAAAGAACCAGCTGGCCTGTGCCATCTTCCTGGCTTTCAACATAAACTTCAATTGTATCACCGGCCTTCAGGTCGCCCTGGCGATAACGCAATTCTGAAAGCGGGATCACACCGTCCGATTTGTAACCAATGTTCACAACTACCTCACGGCTTGAAACCGCAACGATAGAACCATCAATTACTTCGTGATCTGTAATTTCACTGAGCGTTTGATCGTAAAGTGTTTCCAGTTTTACGCGCTCATCATTTGAATAGTTTTCCTGCTTCTTACCAATAGAATCCCAATCAAAGGATTCAGGTTCAGCAAAAACAACTTTTCTTGATTTTCTTTCTTCAGGAGTTTCAACTTTTTCTGCTTCAACTACTTCAGCCTGAGGTGTACCCTCTTCTTTTGGTTCCGTGTCGGGAGTGACAGGATTTTCTTGTTCTGACATTTAAATCTAAATGTTGTGGCAGCTCGTGCCTGGGTTAAACGTTAATTTATTAATCTTAAATCAATTGCAAAAAGCAAAACGCATTTCGAATTGGCCTGCAAAAATACAGTTTTTTTTGAAAATCAAACGATTTTCCAGAATAAAAACACCTGATTAACTGTTTTTTACTCATTATCATCCGGGAAACCATCAACATAATTTGTCCCGAAACATGAACCAATGCGGGTATTGTGCGGATTGAAGCGCAAGCCCGATAAAAAAACCCTCCCTATTCCGCCAATTGTTTCTGCTCCATCAAATGAAATTTCTTGTTGAACTTCAGTTTTACGGCCGGTATCATCCCGATTTCTATTTCCACTTCAAACATTTTGTATTTACCGATTTTCATGGTCGATTGCAAGGAGGATGCTTTAAAAAGGGATTTCAATACCAGGCGTATCATTTTATTGTCTTTGGTACGTTCCAGCAGTTCTTCCTTTTTCTCTTCGCTGATGGTCTCCAGAAAGACATAATGGCTGATCACTTTTGGAGGCAGGCTCAGCTCCAGTTCAATTTCATCGAGCTCATAACCGGCCTCTTTGATCAAACCGGAAGCAATGGCCACTTCCTCAAAAACAGCTTTAAGCTTGTCTGTTTTTTGATTTGATGCTTCGTGAGCATTCATCAGGATGACCAAAAAACAAAACATAATTCAAAAATCACCGTCTAATACTGATATTGACTACTTAATATGATCAAATAGAAAAATGCAATTGGTTTTCTATAAAATAATCGTATTTTTGTTCACACTGAAACAATTAACCTTAACCAATCTATTAATCATTAAAACAAACATCAAAAGACTCACATTTTTTAAACTCTGCAAAGTGTTGTTATCTAGAACTTTTATTACTCTAATCCTTCTAGTACAATCCCTGTTAGGGAGTCCTTTCCTGCATGCACAAGAATCATCAGATAACGAATACATTACATCTATCTTGGTTTATGATTCATCATTCAGAAATACCACAAATTCCACTTTAATTTCAAACATAAAAGCCAAAGGATTCAACTCCATTTTTCTAAGTACAAAAACTGTTCATAAAGACACTACTCCAAATGCTTTTTAACCTAGGCTTGAAAGTAATCAATTCTTCAAACCCTCTGGAATACCAAACAAAGGTGGTAAATTTCCTTGACCTTGCTGCATCAGAAGATGTTAAGGTTTTTGCTATGCTTGGCGAATTTGAAGAAACAGATTCTTTAATATCAGATGGGAGACCCAGAGCCCTTAGGAAAATGAGAGATATTTCCTATTACCAAAAAAATGTAAGAAATACTCCAAATCATTCCAGCTATTATAATAAGAAGGCGCATTTCCATGGGGTAGTAACAAACCTTGAGCCGTGGATTCTTGGTGGCTGGAACAATAAATATACCATTTCTGGTCAAGATACAATCTTAGTCCCAGCAGATACAGGTTGTATGTGCTATGCAAACAGTAGGAAATCTAACGATACAATTCTTGGCCATTACCTAGAACTTATTGCCGAAATGTATGATTCCCTTGATTCAAAAGGCTTTTTTAATCCAAGTGTCCATCCAAATGCAGATACATCATTGCAAGACCTTGACGAACTATATATGGGAACGGTTCATTGGAAATGGCACTACTTTTCTCAAGCGAAATCGTATTTCCCTAATGGTGACTTTTCTCTTTACGTAGGCGAGCGAGGAGGCAAGCACTATTTTGATATTCTTCTTCCTGAAACATACTGTTCCTATAAAGGAATTAATTGTATGGCTCTAGCTTGTACCGATGAAGAAATCACTAAGTTATGTTACAACGATATAGATCCCCATATGCCAACTGGGAAAGTACAGGCAAATGCAGTGCATGGTTTAGAAAGCATTATTTTGAAAGAATCCTTAAATATTACAAAGATAATGCAACCGCGCCCTTACCAATTGACTCTACCCCTATGCTGATCGGACATGCAGCACATATGTTTGATACATATTCAAAATATAAAGCCACAAGAGAATACACCAGATTATGGGCAGAATGCTTAAAGAAAAATAACTACAAAGGCTCATTTACATTTAAATATGATAGTCTAATGGCATTGCCTCACGGGTTTTCCCTTCCAATTGGCAGTATTAATTGCGACAATCAGGCAATCACAGATAATAATACCCTTGATACAAATAGCAGGTCTATAGTTGTTTTTCCAAACCCAGCAGACCAAAAAGTTACATTAAAGGGACTATATTCTGGCGACATTGTTTATATCTTCAATATGAATATGGAAATTGAGTTACAATCGCTTCATTATGAAATTGACATTAAACATTTACTTCCTGGATATTATATTATTGCCGTACAAGACATCAATAATATTTTTGTAAACCGACAGATCCTTCAAATTCATAGACCCTAATTATGAACAAATCAATAGTTGCAATCAAAACCAACTTCCTAATCATACTGTATCTGCTCAGCATAAATTCCTTCAGCCAGCATACATATTGGTTGAATCCTGTGCTGCATGGACAGAAAATGAATGATATTGCCTTCTTTGATGAACACAGCGGACTGGCCTGTGGAGAATGGGGTCAGATTTACCGCACGCAAAACGGCGGAAAAAGCTGGGAGCTGGTTTTCAATGATGGGATTAACAGCATCAGCGAAATCAATATTATTAATCAGCGTCAGGCATTCCTAAAAAAAGGAGACGGTACCATAATCCACACCTCCAACAGGGGAATCAGCTGGGCGAAAAGCTGCCAGATTGCCGACAGCCTCAGCTTACAATCCTTTCAAATGCTGAACGAAAATAACGGCCACATGGTGTGCCGGAACAAAGCCACGGGTGAATATAATTTTTGGAGGACCAAGGATGCCGCAAAAAACTGGAAAATTGTTAATAACAGTATTTTTGAAGAAGGAAAAACTATTGCTTCCTTTTCGTTTAGCGATATGAAAAATGGCTTTCTGATCCTACAAGACCCTGATGAATTCATATCCTCAAAAATATATAATACCAATGATTCGGGAAATACATTTCAACATCTGAGCGATTCATATTTTACCGAGGAATCATACCGTAAAATATACCTTCTGAAAGACAGCAGCATCATTTTAATATCCGAAAAAGCATCCTATAAAGGGAGTATCCACGCCCCCTCCTGGCGCCGAAGCGATATAAAACGCAGCACAGATTCAGGAAATAGCTGGACCACAGTGCTGGCCAATGTTGAAACAACATACAGCAGGATAGAAAGCCACAATGATTCCATATTGTACTTATTTGGTTCCTGTCCGGCAAACGGGGGCAATGGATGCACAGATTTATTGATATGGAATTCAACAGATTACGGCCAAAGCTGGCAGAAATGTAATTCCAAGCCCCAATTATTCAGTTATGGCTATGAAATCCCAAAAACCCTTTGTCTGGGGATACGTGATCACAAGCATGCAATAGCATTGGTAGAAGGATCAGGGAAATATTTTTTTGATACGGAAAGCCCCTATTGCCTCATCGAAACCCAAAACAGAACCAATTGGCGCCCCGTTTCCGAATATTTTGACAGTTTTAGCAATACCTTAAATCCGCAAACAGTTATTAACAGAAACCGTTAAAACATTGTGTAAAAGTATTTTACACAATGTTTAACGGCTGAAAAATTTCATCTATTTTAATGGTATCAATTCAACAAAATAGAATGAAAAATTTTTCAGGCATGAAAATACAAAAAACTTTATCAAACGTAAGTCCTTTTGCAGGCATTTCTTTTGTCAACCAAAGCTTTAATAAATGCGGCCTGTCACAACTCATTGATAATGAGCTTGGCCAGAGGGTAAAGACTACCGGATATTCTTATAGCCAAATAATCAGGAACCTGTCGAATATATTTTTTAGTGGCGGCAGCTGCGCCGAGGACATCCATACTCATTTGGGCAAGCACCTAAAATCCTTGCCCGGCAATAATGTCCCCAGCGCTGATACCCTTTTGCGCGGCATCAAAGAACTGGCAACCCAAAATACAACCTATACCTCCAAGCAGGCCAAAGACTATGAGTTCAATATCAACAAGAGGCTCAACAGCTTAAACATCAAGTCTTTACTTTTGAACAACCAGTTGCATAAAGGCGCCTGCTATGATTTTGATTATGACAACCAAGTGATTGCCACCGAAAAGTACGATGCAAAAAATACCTATAAGCATACAAAGGGTTACTTTCCGGGAGTCGCCTCCATTGGGGACAAGATTGTTTATATCGAAAACCGGGCCGGCAATGCCAACGTAAAATTTGAACAGGCGGCAACTCTTGACCGTGCATATAAGCTACTGAATGAAAATGACATACAGATCCACCGCTCCCGGATGGATGCAGGGAGTTACTCCAAAGATATTATAGAAGTTGTTGCGGCCAACAGTGAACTGTTTTATATCAGGGCCAATAAGTCCGCTGAACTTTTGCGGCAAATATCTGAAATTGAAAGATGGAAAACCGTAGAAATCAATTACAAAGCGTATGAGGTGGCATCAATGCCCTTCACTCAATTTCTCGAACAAAAAAATTACCGCCTGGTCATTATGCGGGAAAAAAGCAAAAACAGCCAGATAGACCTGTTCACCGGGGACAACTTCATTTACCGCTCAATTTTAACCAATGACTGGAAGGCTGGCGAAAAAGAGGTGATACAATTTTACAACCAACGGGGGAGCAGCGAAAAACTCTTTGATGTGATGAACAATGATTTTGGCTGGAAGCGCCTTCCATGTTCGTTCATGAACGAAAACACCGCCTTTTTGATCATCATGGCCATGATAAAGAACTTTTACAACTACTTTGTCGGGCTGGTGTCAAGAGTATTTGGTGGCATTAAGCCGACAACCCGACTTAAAGGGTTTATTTTCAGGTTTATATCTGTTTCTGGAAAATGGATATACTCTGGGCGGCAATGGTTTTTGAAATTATATACTGACAGACCTTATGAGCAACTGTTGGTCTAAATACCCCTGGCTTTAACGGCTTTTTTCCAGAGCTACAGGGAGGGGTGTGCCTGAAAATTCAGAGTAAATATTTAGTAATCAATTCATTATGTGTGTCTTACGGAACGTAATGTGTTTTTGGCATTGATTGGGATTTTTACGCCATCAAAAAAAAGCAAGCCAAATTCAAAAGGCTATAAACAATTGCCCCTGTTGCAGTAAAATGTATGCCCAATGGAATAAAAAGTATCAATTTATTGCCCCTACTTGAGAAATTTCTGTGCCAAAAACATTTTTTAGCTCAATAAATTATTTCTTGCGGATTTAAGGCAATACACTTTTTTTAAATACAAAAATGCATATCTCTTATGCCAGTCATCTGCTCAACTATACCAACGGAAGCCATTTTACCCTAACGGAAATACTCAAAACAGATGGAAACATTACGAAAGCTTGTGCCTATAAAAATGAAAAGGCCTGCTGGATCAGCCGCAAGGCAAATGCACGGTCGAATATTTATTTTACGAAAGATAATAGCAGCCAATTTGATTCCATTGTTTCCAATAGTATTTTGATGCCAACAGATATAAGCTTTTCCGGCGCAAGGCATGTATTTGTTTTCAAAAACTGGCGAGACTATGATATTCCTCTGTCCCTCTACTCAATAGACCTTGAAAACAAAAATATTGAAAGCCTTGAAATCCCTGTAGATCCGGAATCTTATCAGGTAAACAGTATGGCAGCTATGCCCGAAGCTGTTTTTCTGTTTGGCCAGAATGGCAGTAAACAAGGCTATTATAAATCAGAAGACATGGCAGGATCCTGGGAATTCCACGAACTGGAATTAGATTGGGTCAGAAAAGGTTTTGTTGTAAACGACAGCCTAATGCTCATTGAAGAAGTTAGTACAGATGATGTTACAGGAGCCATTTTTTCAAGGCTTTGGAAAGTTGACCATACCCACAATGAGCTGGATGAAATTATTTATGAAAACAATACATCTGCCCGGATTGTTGATGTAGCCATAGATCCAAAGGGCGTATTGTATATCCTGCTCAAACAGTATGATAAGTCATGGATAGCCCTAGCAAACGGATTGGGAAATATGGCAAAACACGGCCCCTTCCCTTTGCTTGATGGCATAACTGCTGACCCTGAAGAAGGAGGATGGGCTTTTGGACATTCGGGCAGGCTACTATATATCGGGCTGGATAATCCGGTTTATGTTGCGCCCATTGAACATGATGAGGAAGTTGGTTTTACAGTGATTGGAAATCCTTTTTCCGATAAAATCAGTATTGAGCTTGATGCCGAAACCCCTTTCACAATCCGCTTATTTGACACAAATGGCAGAAAACTATTTGAAAGGGATTATTCTTCAAACGAAAAAAAAATAACAATCTCAAATTCAATAAAAAGCTTAAAAGCCGGGATATATTTTATATCACTAAAATCAGGGCAGACACAGGAAACCAAGAGAATAGTAAAATTCTAGAACCATATACATCCTTGAAAGCAAATACCGTTGCTGGCTTGTTTTTCGGAATCAACTCGGATGACACCCCCTATTCCGCCAATTGTTTCTGCTCCATCAAATGAAATTTCTTGTTGAACTTCAGTTTTACGGCCGGTATCATCCCGATTTCTATTTCCACTTCAAACATTTTGTATTTACCGATTTTCATGGTCGATTGCAAGGAGGATGCTTTAAAAAGGGATTTCAATACCAGGCGTATCATTTTATTGTCTTTGGTACGTTCCAGCAGTTCTTCCTTTTTCTCTTCGCTGATGGTCTCCAGAAAAACATAATGGCTGATCACTTTTGGAGGCAGGCTCAGCTCCAGTTCAATTTCATCGAGCTCATAACCGGCCTCTTTGATCAAACCGGAAGCATTGGCCACTTCCTCAAAAACAGCCTTAAGCTTGTCTGTTTTTTGATTTGATGCTTCGTCTAGTTTTTCAGCTTCGGCATCATTCATCAATCCATGTTTTGAAGCAGCTTCTTTTGCAGCATCTTTAAGGTTTGCCGCAGCTTCTTTTGCCTTGTTCATAAAATTACCAATAGCCATAATTTATTCTTTTTGGGGTTCTACTAGGAATTTTATGGGTAGAGGTTTAGCTCGCCATGAAAGAACAAAATTGCACTTCTGAAATTTTCGAACCGTCTATAGCCTCTCCCGATTAGTTTTAATTCTTGTATTTTGCCATTTAACCTTTCAGCCATGGCATTGTTTAGGTTGCTTATCAAAGCATTGACCACACCGTCTATATGCTTTATCATCATAAAGGCAACTTTTGTTACTTCTTTTATATTCTTCATAAGCGCATCAGTAGCCCAGTTCCTCAGTAAGATCCTGGATTCCTGTTCATTATTATTATGTCCAAATAGGCTTTTAAAGTTTTCTTTTATGTGCCATGCTTGAGAGACCTGAAGGTTTGAAGCTTTAATCTGTTCAAACTTTTCCCTTTGCCGCTCAGTAAGGTTACATGTATTTTTAAGCAGAGCATAGCGGCTGTTTTTGAGCTCATCATGCTGCTTTGCCTCCCTGCGCCTGACCTGGTCAATACTTTTATTCAGGTATGCCACCAGATGAAATTTGTCATGCACAAGTTCTGCATTGGGAAATACCGTATTAACTGCATTGATATAGGGCTTCCACATATCAAGGCTGACTGAATTTACGGCCTTGCGCTGTTTTTCTGTGAAAGTGTTCATTAACAATGAAATTGCTGCCTGTTGATCCCGGCCTTCTGCAACATCAATAACGGCTCCACTTTTGGGGTGGCTGACAACACTGACATACTTATGTCCGCTTTTATAAGATTTTTCGTCTAGGCATAGGTGCTCAAACGGGTAGGTTTGAGTGTCCCTGCGCGACATCCCCCTTTCGGTGCAGCGATGTATGATCCTGTTTATGAGGCTAAAACTGCAATCTAGTAGTTCTGCTGTTGCTGTTTGGTTCTTAGTGGCCCGTAACAGGTCTATCGCCTTGACCTCAAAATGATAGGTGTGGCGGTCGTGCTTGGCAGACCAGTCCAGCCTTATCTGTTTTACTTTGCCGTCTTTGCCCTTTATACGGGGAATCCTGCAGCGCACATAGGTTTTGTACTGCAATACATCCAAATGGCGCCATTCCCGCATTTCACTATGGTCATACAAGGGAGCAGGTTCCATGCTGTCCGGATCATAATATGCCTTGCCTATGTATTTTAAATCCAAATATACAATGTTGTCCTTGCTGTCAACTTCTATGTCTATTACCATCCAATCATCCCCGAAATCCAGTATCAGGTTGAAAAATTCTTTTGCTAATATCATGGTGCAAAGTTAAGCCTTCCACGAAATTCCTAGTAGAACCCTTTTTGGTTAGGATCATCCAAAAGTAATCTTTTGAAATATAATAATCAAGTAATTTTCTGCAGGGAAACACCCCCAAAAGCAGAAATCACTTTTGGAGGTGTGCAGGTAAAAGCATGACACGGCAAAAAGGGGATAGAAAGGAGGTGCCGTGTCCTTTTGATTGAATTATCGGGTTATATCCGTGCGGATATAGCAAAACCGTCCCGATAATGATTAGTAGCAAACAAGCTTGTTTTTGAAAAAAACGCCTGATTTTTATAGCAGCTTATGCTAAAACTCTATCTTATAGCTGATATTCGGTATCATGAGCACATCTTCGTCTTTTTCGATTATATTTTTAACAGAGTTATAATCGTAGCCGTTAAATTCGGCCTGACCCAATGCATTCAAAACAGACAACGACCAGGTTCCTGTATATTTCTCATGGTTGTTGCGATAATTTACCGAGAAGCTCAGGAGTTTGGAAAGAGGTTTTTGCTCTTCAAATGCACGAGTTTCATCATACACAATTTCTTCTGCTTCCATGGATTCATCCCAAAGCAATGGATCATAACGGTCTCCTCCCATAATTGTCAAGCGCGCGTTGACACCAAGACTTTTGTTTTTGCCTTTACCCAGCATCCATTCTTTACCTGCTAGCAGGTTGAGCACATAGTTTTTATTGAAACGGGCATTGCGCCAGATTTCATCTCCTCCTTTGTATTTTGAATCAAATAAAGATGCAGTAGCCAAATAGTAAAAGCCATCAGAAAGGAAACGCTCCAGCGTTATGTCCACACCAAAATTTTCTCCTTCGCCTTCATTGACCAGTTTATCATTGATGATCCACTCTTTTTCGATATTTTGAATCGAATACGGGCTATTGGGTTTCACCGGGATATCAAAAAGCCGCTGGTAGAAAGCTTCCACCTGCAAGCGGGTATGTTCGTTCAGCATCAACTGATATGCCAGCACAATATGATGTGCTTTTGAGAAATCCATATCCTCATTTGGATGGACAATCATACCGTCTTGTTCGCTTTGCGCCAGATAAAAGCTAATCAATTCAAGCTGGGCATGAAGTCCGTAAGCAACTGCCAGAGATTGCCCCGGTTTAAAATTCCACTTCAGGCTGGCCCGGGGCTCAATGGTATAATTACCATTCAGGGCAAAGTATTGTGTATGAAAACCGGGTTTAAATTCCCATTTCTTCCCGATTTTAATATTGGATTGCGAATATATCTGGTACAAATAAGAATAACCATCGTCTTTGGCAACGGTAAGCAGTGGATCATGATATGTTACTGCATGTTTCATATCTATATCATAATTAAGCCTGCTAACCGTAAAGCCTGTTTTATTGGTATGACGTGGCCCGAATTTCTTATTTACATAAGAGCTTAGGCTGTAATTCCAGGTGTTGCAAAGTACATCTTCTTTTGTTTTGTATGTCAGGGAATCGCTCAGACGTTTTTGACTCCAATCCATACCATTGCCCGATACAGCCAGAGTAGTTTTCATGAAAGCCTTTTTACTAAGGATCATATTATGGCTAAGCCCTGCTACACCCATGAACAGTTTTGTACGAAGCTGTTCCCGGTCTGTATTATCTTCCCATTTGGATTTATCGCTTTCGGCATCGCGGCCCTGATAATCCAGTGCCCCTAAACCCCAAAGCGTAAATGTTCCGGCCTTTTTTGTCGGAAAGCTGGTTTTAATAGACAGATCCTGATACTCAAGTACGCCTGCCTCTTTTGGCAACAAAGGTGTTAGCAAGGCAAATGTGGAATACCGATAGTTAAAAAGGTAGCTGGCTCTTTTTCCTTTAACAAAGGGACCTTCTGAAGAAAAATCGAGCCCGATCCCACCGGCCTGAAAAGTGTATTCGCGTTTATCCGGATTACCGGTGCGCATACTCAGGTCAAACACACCGGAAAGTGCATTGCCATATTCACCCGGGAAAGCACCCGTAAAAAAATCCGAATTGGCCAGCACCTGACTGCTCAAAGCCGTAATTCCCCCTGCCCCAAAGGCCGCATAATTTGCGAAGTGGGTAGGGTTTGAAATCTGAACACCTTCCATTTGCCAAAGCATTCCTTTTGGTGCGTTGCCACGGATAATGATACCATTATTGCCCAAAGATTGGGCTGTACCAGCAAAACTACCTGCCAAACGGGAAGGGTCATCAAAGCCACCGGCATAGCGGTTTGCCTCTTCTACAGAAAGTTGCCGGGCACTTAAGCTGGCCATTTGGTTGATAGGCTGGTCTTTTTGACTGGCAGCAGTAATCTCAACAGCTTCCAGATCGAGCAAAGATTCTTTCAAAGCTATATTTAAAACGACTTCCTTACCACTACCCACCATCAGTTCATTAATTTGTGCCGCTTCATAACCCACATAAGTAAAACGCAACTGATGACGTCCAACCGGAACATTTTCAATACGAAATTCACCATAAACATCCGTAACACCACCTTTTGGCGGATCAGTACCTATAATTAATACCGTTGCACCAATCAATGGCTGACGGGTATCCTCATCATATACCTTACCTTTAACAGTCTGAGCAATATGCTGACTAAAAACCCAAAATGGCATCGTAACCATTAAGAAAATCAATACCTTTGTTCTCATCGTAATTTTGTGTTTTGGCTGGTTTTCTCTCAAAAGAGCAAACCTTTTGTTTTCAGTTGCAAAATTCAGTAATGAGGTAAAAGCAAACAATACTGAAAAATCAGTAATTATATGGATCAAAATTTTGAGGATATTCTGAATGAATATCAAAAATTATTTAGTCTTCAGGAATTTAAAGAAGAAGACCTTGACTATTCCCGATTAGAAGATCATATAAGGCAATTGGCCAATATTCATGTCATGAAAAACGGTTCGATTGCCATCTTTGATTTATACAAAAAAGAGCATGTTTATATCTCTTCGCAGTATGAAAGTATCCTAGGCTATGGCTCAGATGTTTTTCTACGAGACCCTAAACTACACCTGGTCAGCCTGGTTCATCCGGACGACATTGGGATGCTCTACTATTTTGGAACACGTTTTTTCCGGTTTGGCCTGAATATGCCCATGGACAGCAGGGAAGAACTGAAAGATTATAAATATATCACCGATTACCGCATAAAAAAGAAGAATGGAAAATACACCCGTGTAATCGAGCAACATGTTGTTATTGAACTTGATAATGCAGGAAATGCCTGGCTGGCGTTAAGCATTATGGATTTAAGCCCGGAAGAAGATCTTAATACACCCTGCCGCGCACGTGTGGTTAATTTGAACAGCGGTGAAGTGTATAAAATACCTTTCGAGGCTGAAAACAAGCCCAGGCTCAGCAAAAGGGAAAAAGAAATCCTCAGCCTTATTGCGGATGGGAAAGCCAGTAAACAGATCGCAGACGAACTATGCATCAGTACGCATACGGTAAACACACACCGTCAGCGGATCATCGAAAAAATGAAAGTAAGCAATACAGCAGAAGCAGTGCGTTATGCCGGAAAAGTAGGCTTACTGGCTTGATTTTGTTGACAATCGCACATAGCTTTCACCATTTACAAAACATCAGTCATCAGAAAATCTGTGATGTAGAGGTGTTTTATCCCATTTATCGATTCTTTCCAAAAATCATCCATTGTGACAACGTATTTAGGATATTGATCCGAAATCAGGAGCAATGGAGAAAATTCCCGATCAACTGTTTGTTCGCTCTCCAATTTATAAGACACCTGCAAATAGACTTTTTCTCCTTGTTTTTCGGCAATAAAATCAATTTCTTTTGAATCAAACTTCCCGATATACACCTGATATCCCCTACGCTTCAATTCCAAAAATACAATATTTTCCAGTAATCCGGATATCATGCGATCGCGATAACCCATTGTAGCATAGATCAATGAAATATCTCCTACATAGAATTTCTCCTGAGTTTTGAGGATTTCCTTTCCTTTAATATCATAACGTGGAACCCTGAACAAAACAAATGCCCCTTCAAGGGCATACAGATAGTTGTAAATGGTATTCACATCAATTTTACGGTGCTGATTTTTAAAATAATCTGCCACGTTTTTACCTGAGAACGTATTTCCAATATTATCAAAGGCGTACCGAATCACTCGTTCAAGCAATTCCACATCTCGTATTTTATTGCGCTGAATTGTATCCCTAAGAATGACAGACGAATATATATCACGAATTATTTTGTAAGCCGTACCTTCATCATAATCAAATGTATGCACCACAGGAAAACCTCCTTTACGCAAGTAAGCAATGAATGGTTTATCGTTTGGAATCTCACTGGGAAAATACCCCTTTCTGAAATCTAAAAACTCCCTGTAAGAAAGAGTAAAAACAGATATTTCAACATAACGGCCTGCAAGGTAAGTTGCCAGTTCGGAGGACAATAAATGTGAATTTGAACCGATTAAATAGATATCAACATCAAAATCAACTGAAAAAGAATTTATCGCCTTTTCCCAATCTTTAACTTCCTGTATTTCATCGAGAAGCAAATAAGTCTTTTGTCCGGTTTTAATTCTTCCTTTTACGAACTCATATAATTTATGCGCAGTTGTATAATCCGAAAAAACAAAACTCTCAAAATTGATCAGGACGATCTGCTCCTCCGCTACACCGGATTCCAACAACATTTTATTGAGCAAAGCCAAAACTGTTGATTTCCCCGAACGTCGTATTCCTGAAATAATTTTGACTTGAGGCTTGTTAACAAACTTCGCTATCTCTTGTATATAATTTGGCCTGTCTATCATATTGTTTTGCATATAGGCACAAAAATAATACAATTTTTAAAAGTTTTTTGGGTATAAGCACAAAAACTTAAGATTTTTAAAATTTTTTTTGGGTATAAGCACAAAAACTTCTTTATTTCTCCAGAGCAGTATCCTTTTTAGCCTTTACAATAATCCAGCCTTTCTTAAAAGCAAAGTCAAAGCGCACATGCTTAAATCCGGCATTTGTAAGATACTCGCGAAAATCCTGCTCCGATTTCAGTTTTGCAAGCTTCCACCATTTCGCGCCTTCCTTCGGAAAGCGGTTGATAATCACAAACATCCCGCCAGGCTTCAGGACACGGAAAACCTCGGCAAATGCTGCATTTGTGTCAGGCCAGAACTGAACACTTTCAAATGCCGTGGCCAAATCCACCATTTGGGTGCTTAGTGGGATTTCACCTACTGATGCACAAAAAACCTGCATCCGGCCGGCATCAACAGCAGCATTATTCACTTTAACACACATTCGCGACATTTCTTTGGAATGATCCAGGCCATACAATTGATAATCCTGATTTTTACTATCGAGGTAATTTAAGAATGAACCACCTCCACAGCCCAGATCAATGCATGACGATTTTTGTGCAACTGGATGCGCATCAAAATATTTTCGGTACAGCGGTGTATGAAAACGGTTCATAAGCTGTCCAAACAATCGTCCTAATCTTCCGGAGGGTTTTGCGCCCTGTTTTTCGATTCCCATAATTTATATCCTTGTAATTTTTATTGCTGTATAATCTGTATTTTCAATTTCATGTTCTTCAATACAATACTCATTACTGTCGAGATAGCACTCAATAAACGGCAGGCCGGGCGCGTAGAAGAAACTCCCACCTTCTTTCAGGGAAGCAAGTATTTCCATATATTTTTGCGCATAGCGGATGTAGTGGCCATCATTTAGCAGGTGATGATGACGAAACTGATTGGAAAAACCCAGATTACTGATTATGGTTCCAAAGCTTGCCGGTGGCAGATGCACTTCAAACCAATCACGTCGCAGGCAATTTTCATGCCCCTCAACAAAGCGGTCAATTCCAAAGACCTTTAATCCGGCCTTTTGCAGGTGCTTCAGCAGCCTGGCTTCTTTTCCGCATCCAATATCAAGCACAGGCTCCATAAGCTCATCGGGATTAATATTCAACAAGGATAATTGCATCGTAGCCGGATATTCGGAACAGGCCACGGCCTCAATTTTCTCATTGCCATTGACATACTGTTGTGCCAAGGGATTGGCTCTCAAGAGGAAGGAACGTAAATTCCCATAATGCTCCGCCGCTATATGCTCCAGATCATCAGGATTTGATGATAATTTTTGGAACAAGATCCGGTAAATATGTTTCAGCTCCTGTTTCGCGCCATAATCGAACACATAATATTGATTCAGCCGGCAAAATTCTTCTATTGCCTTATCCGTTGTGTAGGAAATCAGCTCTTCGATTTGCTGCGGTTTAATGCTTTCCAGGTTTTTTATCAGATAATCTGTATGATCCAGAAACTCTAGTTTGGCCTGTTCAGGAGGAATGCAAATATTTTTGCCCCTGCTTGATATTAATTGATTATCAATATGTTTCCTAAGCTCATTCATGATTTCATTCTTAAAAAGGCACAAAATTAGAAATTCATAAACGGATAGCAAGTTTAAAAAATTTGGAGGATCTAATGCGGGTTAAAATTTTCAAAATTTGAAACTTTAGAAAAGTTTAAAGCCCAATTATGCCTCAATTTTGCTTTCCCAAAAAATTCGATGTAGAACCTAAAAATTAAAAAAGCCCGGCTTCAAAAAGAAACCGGGCTTCGTGATCCCGCAGGGATTCGAACCCTGGACCCTCTCCTTAAAAGGGAGATGCTCTACCTGCTGAGCTACGGAATCATTAATGTTTGTACGTTCTTATCCCAAACGGGAGTGCAAAATTAGAAAGTCATTTTTAAAATACCAAATGTTTTTTGCCAAAACCCGGGAAAAACCAGCATTAATTGAAGTTTAAGCCTTCGTTAAATTCCCAAAAGAGCATTTTAAAACAAAAAAAAACCGATTTCAAAGGAAATCGGTTTTTTTGTGATCCCGCAGGGACTTGTAACCCCTGAATCAGAACTAATATAAACTAATAGATATTATTATTCTATCTTTGATATTCAGCACTTTATAAAACAAAATTAGATTTATAGAATAAATATAATTAAAGCAAATTAAAAAAAATCGGCACAAAAAGCGGCACATTAAACCATTTTATTTAATTTTGTGGAAAACGTTTAAGGCATGGCAAAAATTAAATTTAAGATCAGGGATACAAAAGGCAGTAAGGAGCAATTAATATACGTTATTTACTACCTGAACCAAGAAAAATTAAGGTATTCCACAGGGATAAAATTAAACCCCGAATTTTGGAACAATACAAAAGGCAGAGTAAGGGACAGACAGGAAGTCCCTAATAAAAATAAGATCAATAAATTTTTATCTGACCTCGAAAATACAATCAATGAAAGGCTAACAGAAATTACATTAAGTAAGAAACAACTTTCTAAAGAATTGTTTTTCAGTATTGCAAAAGAAACATTAAGCCCAAAAACACAAGAGGACAGCGAAAAAAAACGGAGCTTATTTTCTTTCATAGATCAATTCATTGAACGAGCGCAAAAACAAGTTAATCCGACTACGGGAAAAATCGTTTCATATTATACCGTTAGAAAATATTTTCAATGCAAAAATGAGCTATTGAACTATGAAGGAAAGTATAAAACAAAGTTAGACTTTGATAGCATAGATTTAGAATTTTATGAAAATTTCGTTGATATGCTAAGAGAAAAAAACCAATCTAATAATAATATTGGCAAGCATATTAAAACCTTAAAAACGTTCCTGAATGATGCCACAGAAAGAGGCATAAATAAAAACATGAAATTTAAAAGCAAAAGATTTAAGGCTTTCAGCGAAACAGCGGATGCAATATATTTAACTGAAAATGAATTAAATACACTATACAAATTAGACCTTAACAAAAATCCTAAGTTTGAAAAAGTAAGGGACTTATTTATCATTGGCGCATGGACTGGACTAAGATTCAGCGATTTCAGCACAATAAAACCTGAATTTATCAATGAAGGATTTTTGCACATTGAACAGCATAAGACTTTGGGGAAGGTAACAATCCCTTTACATAGGGTAGTAACTGAAATATTAGGAAAGTATAAGGGACAGTTACCCAAAGCGATTTCAAATCAAAAATTCAATGAGTACCTAAAAGAAATTGGAAAGCTTGCAGAATTGGATGCACCCGTTTATAAGTCAATAACAAAAGGGGGAAAGCGAATCAGCGCAAAATATAAAAAATGGGAGCTAATGACCACACACACAGGCCGCCGGAGCTTTGCCAGTAACTTGTATAAATCCGGCTTTCCTGCAAAATCAATCATGCAAATTACAGGACATAAAACAGAGGCCGCATTTATGAAATACTTAAAATTAACACCGGATGAACATGCAAAATTATTGCAAACGCATTGGCAAAAATCAGGCGCATTTTTAAAAATCAGTTAATCAAATAGCATGGAAGGGAAAATAATAAAATTGTTTTATGACAGTAAGTCAAACCGTTATTTATCAAGTAATAAAGGCTTTAGCAAGCACATTTTAGAATTAGAATCAAAAATAAGAATTAGTGAAATAGAGCTTATGAAAATACAAACTTATAACGAATCTTATGCTTTGGCTGAACAAGAAATAAAAAAAGCTATTGAAAATAAAGTAATTACAGAAATAATGGCCGATAATATCAGAGCTTTTGCAGTAGGCGACCCAGAAAACTGTATTAGTGTATTAAGGAGCTTAGAGCCAGGACTTTAGGAATATTAAACAATTACAAAGCAAATCAGCATGAATAATACAAAGATATTGCAAGTACAAAACATGGATGCGGAGCAACTGGAAAAAAGATTCAATGAGATTCAAAACACATTGAATAAATTAATGTCAGTAAAAGAGGAACAGCCAAAAACTGACCTATTGACAAGAAAAGAGGCAGCGGAAATTTTAAAAATTTCATTAGTAACCCTTTATACATGGACAAAACACAATATACTGTCAGCGCACAAAATAGCCAATAAGGTATATTACAAAAGGGCAGAAATTGAAAAGGCATTGGTACAAATCAGCGGAGAGTAAATAAGGCCAAAACAATCCACCGTCACAGGCACGGAAACAGACACAAGACCCTTCATCAGCCTTTACATTGGCGACCGTTTGCCCAGGACTCAGATAACGGCAAATACTGTTGAAAAGCCAATGATCCTG
Source organism: Bacteroidales bacterium (assembly GCA_963662905.2). Classification (GTDB taxonomy): domain Bacteria; phylum Bacteroidota; class Bacteroidia; order Bacteroidales; family WRLA01. Next base: position 435,040 of record CAXXFD010000003.1, read on the forward strand.
GAATGCAGCGACCGGATCACAAGCACCTTCTCCCAAAACCGATTCCGGCCACGAATATAGACCTCAGATAACGGCAAATACTGTTGATATACCGTTGAAACGCCAATGATCCTGGAATGCAGCCACCTTCACCGACACAAGACCCTTCATCACCCTTTGCATTGGCGACCGATTGCCCCAAGCCACCGGATCACAAGCACAAGCACCTTCTCCCAAAACCGATTCCGGCCACGAATATAGACCTCAGATAACGGCAAATACTGTTGATATACCGTTGAAACGCCAATGATCCTGGAAGGCAGCCACCTTCACCGACACAAGCCCCTTCATCACCCTTTGCATTGGCGACCGATTGCCACCAGGACGCCGGATCACAAGCACAAGACCCTTCTCCAAAACCGATTCCGGCCACGAATATAGACCTCAGATAACGGCAAATACTGTTGATATGCTGTTGAAAAGCCAATGATCCTGGAATGCAGCCACCTTCACCGACACAAGCCCCTTCATCACCCTTTGCATTGGCGACCGTTTGCCACCAGGACGCCGGATCACAAGCACAAGACCCTTCTCCAAAACCGATTCCGGCCACGAATATAGACCTCAGACAACGGCAAATACTGTTGATATGCTGTTGATATACCGTTGAAACGCCAATGATCCTGGAAGGCAGCCACCTTCACCGACACAAGCCCCTTCATCACCCTTTATGTTGGCGACCGATTGCCCAGGACTCAGATAACGGCAAATACTGTTGAAAAGCCAATGAACCTGGAATGCAGCCACCGGATCACAAGCACCTTCTCCAAAACCTTAATAAACGCCCGATACAAGAACCAGTTATTAAAAAATAAAAAAAAGTGCTAATAAGATCAATAAAAAACCTATGTATATTACTGTCTAATAATTACTTAATCCTTAAATTAAATTTTCCTACATGCGTAAAATATGGAAGTTAATGCGTAAAATTCAGCAAACCACAACAATCCAATTTGACATGCACTCCGGTTTCAAAGTATTTTAGCATAGCATTTTTAATTACAAAAATTAACATATCAGCATGAATAATACAAAGATATTGCAAGTACAAAACATGGATGCGGAGCAACTGGAAAAAAGATTCAATGAGATTCAAAACACATTGAATAAATTAATGTCAGTAAAAGAGGAACAGCCAAAAACTGACCTATTGACAAGAAAAGAGGCAGCGGAAATTTTAAAAATTTCATTAGTAACCCTTTATACATGGACAAAACACAATATACTGTCAGCGCACAAAATAGCCAATAAGGTATATTACAAAAGGGCAGAAATTGAAAAGGCATTGGTACAAATCAGCGGAGAATAAATAAGGCCAGAGCGTTTACAATGATTGACGGTATAAAGTTAGATTGCAATTATTTATCATTGGAGCAATGGGCAAACAATCCTGAATTGTTGTTCAAAAGGCCAGTTTATGAAAGAACCGGAGAACTGCCCAATGAAACCCGTATTGCAAAATATAAAAATCTAACTTTCAGAATCATTCCATCAAAAAAGCATGAAAAAACAATTTACTACACATTAACAGGGAGCTTGCATAAGTATTCTAATAGTGGCGAACATAACAACAACGATTTCACGTCACAAGACCTGACAAAAATTATTAATGACCTTGAAATTAATTTCAGTATTGACAGATACAAAGCCATAGTAAGAACCTTTGAATTTGGCGTAAATATCAAAGTCCCTATTCCTGCTTCAAAATTCATAAAATACTTAATATCAATTTCAAAAGATAGATTTATTGAAATGGATATAAAACCCAATTTTGGCAAAGTAATTGACAAGAAAGAATACAGGATCAAAATATACGACAAATCCACAGTATCAGACAATCAACAAATAAGGATTGAAATTAAGGTACTGAAAATGCGGTATATAAACAGGCATATTAATATTCAAACATTAGGGGACTTAGAAAAAGCAGATGTACTGCACAAGCTTAAAGACATAATTTTAAGCATGTGGGATGATGTTATTTTATATGATGAAAGCATAAAATTTGACACCCTAAACGATAGGGAAAAACTATTGATACAGAACTTTAAAAACCCTAATTTTTGGACGACCCTAAGCAAAAGCCAACGTTACAAAAAACGCCACCAGTTTAACCAGTTAATCACAAAATACAATGCTTTCAGCTTACATAAACAGACCAAAGAAGCCATTTATGAAAAATGTATTTCACTAATTGGACATTCTGAATTACAGCCCAAAATCCCAGCGGAAAAAAGGCGACCTTTTCACCATGAAAACAATAAAAAGCCAGCCGATAAAAGGCGACCTTTTCACCCAAAAAAGCAATTTATCCCAGCACATGAAAAGGCGACCTTTTCACCCTTAGAATATAGGGTGAAAAAGTCGCCCTGCAATGATGTTACATATACAAATATAGATATATTGCATACAACAAAAAAAACTGCATATCAAAATTCAGAAAAAAAAACTTGTCCAATTTGCAAAAGTCAATTTATCAATTCAAGAAAAAATCGGATTTATTGTTCTAAAAAGTGCAAGGATAAGGCCGCCCAAATCAAAAGGACATCAAAGGCCAGAGAAACAAGAAAAACAGAAAATCATAATTTAAAGAAATTGCCTTTTCCATTTAAGGCCACCGACAAATTTTTTATTAAGCAGACAAATAAATTAGAATACCTTTTCACATATACCGACATAGCCAACAGCAAGGACATAAAAATCAGATCAATAAATTATGTTCGCTGCTATGGCTGCACCTTCACAACAAGAAATGCAAAGTCAATTATCAAAATAATTCAAAAAAATGGCAAATCAACGATATAATAGACTTATTAGGGCAAAGGAAAAAATGTTTGTTGCCAACCTTACAGAGCATATTTCAAATTTTGATAGCATTATTACGATTGCAAAATTCTATAATGTGGACAGAAGGCAAGTGTACAAATGGATTGATAAGCACCTTTCAGGATATGACCCCAAAGAATTAAAAAGAGCTTTTGCATACTTATTGATAGAAGCAGACCTATTTTCAAAAGAAGTAATTGCAAGCTTTTTAAAGTGCCACCCCAACAGCATAACGCGATATAAGAAAGAAATGCGCGAAGGTAAAGGGATCAACTAAGCGACCCTACATATGGCCGTTTGAGCAAAAACGGAAATAACAAAGTACGCAAAAACCCATTTTTGGGACATACGCAATAATAAATTTTAAAAAGTAATATTGAGGTAAAAAGTCACCCCATAAATTAACCAACTAATGTAATATTCAATATGGAAAAAGTAAAATTAAGCCCCCAGGCACGAAAAGCAAAAGCCTTTGAATACTATTTGAAGGGACTGAACAGCAAAGAAATTTCCTCAATTTTGAATTGCAGCTACCGGACAATACAGAACTATATGACAAAAGGGAATTGGAAGCAGAAAAGGAAAAAATATTTAGGTGTTAGTCCTAATAGGATTAATTTTAGTATTGATTAACAGTTACTTATATTATTATGAGCCGTTATCCGTGCCGATTATATTATAATTATAGTTTAGAAAAAAACCTTATTGTCTGTATTTCAGTATATTACGGTATATATAGAAGAAGGCACAGAAAGAAACGGCAAAACCGAAAATAAAACAATATATTCGGCCACCGGATCACAAGCACAAGCACCTTCTCCAAAACCGATTCCAGCCACGAATACAGGACTCAGATAACGGCAAATACTGTTGATATGCTGTTGAAAAGCCAATGATCCTGGAATGCAGCCACCTTCACCGACACAAGCCCCTTCATCACCCTTTGCATTGGCGACCGATTGCCACCAGGACGCCGGATCACAAGCACAAGACCCTTCTCCAAAACCGATTATAGGCACGGAAACAGATACAAGCCCCTTCATCACCCTTTGCATTGGCGACCGTTTGCCCAGGACTCAGATAACGGCAAATACTGTTGATATGCTGTTGATATACCGTTGAAACGCCAATGATCCTGGAATGCAGCCACCTTCACCGACACAAGACCCTTCATCAGCCTTTACATTGGCGACCGTTTGCCCAGGACTCAGATAACGGCAAATACTGTTGATATACCGTTGAAACGCCAATGATCCTGGAAGGCAGCCACCTTCACCGACACAAGCCCCTTCATCACCCTTTGCATTGGCGACCGATTGCCACCAGGACGCCGGATCACAAGCACAAGACCCTTCTCCAAAACCGATTATAGGCACGGAAACAGACACAAGCCCCTTCATCACCCTTTGCATTGGCGACCGTTTGCCCAGGACTCAGATAACGGCAAATACTGTTGATATACTGTTGATATACCGTTGAAACGCCAATGATCCTGGAAGGCAGCCACCTTCACCGACACAAGCCCCTTCATCACCCTTTGCATTGGCGACCGTTTGCCACCAGGACGCCGGATCACAAGCACAAGACCCTTCTCCAAAACCGATTCCGGCCACGAATATAGACCTCAGACAACGGCAAATACTGTTGATATGCTGTTGATATACCGTTGAAACGCCAATGATCCTGGAAGGCGTTTCAGCCACCTTCACCGACACAAGCCCCTTCATCACCCTTTGCATTGGCGACCGATTGCCACCAGGACGCCGGATCACAAGCACAAGACCCTTCTCCAAAACCGATTCCGGCCACGAATATAGACCTCAGACAACGGCAAATACTGTTGATATGCTGTTGATATACCGTTGAAACGCCAATGATCCTGGAATGCAGCCACCTTCACCGACACAAGACCCTTCATCACCCTTTGCATTGGCGACCGATTGCCACCAGGACGCCGGATCACAAGCACAAGACCCTTCTCCAAAACCGATTCCGGCCACGAATATAGACCTCAGACAACGGCAAATACTGTTGATATGCTGTTGATATACCGTTGAAACGCCAATGATCCTGGAAGGCAGCCACCTTCACCGACACAAGCCCCTTCATCACCCTTTGCATTGGCGACCGATTGCCACCAGGACGCCGGATCACAAGCACAAGACCCTTCTCCAAAACCGATTCCGGCCACGAATATAGACCTCAGACAACGGCAAATACTGTTGATATGCTGTTGATATACCGTTGAAACGCCAATGATCCTGGAATGCAGCCACCTTCACCGACACAAGACCCTTCATCACCCTTTGCATTGGCGACCGTTTGCCCAGGACTCAGATAACGGCAAATACTGTTGATATGCTGTTGATATACCGTTGAAACGCCAATGATCCTGGAATGCAGCCACCTTCACCGACACAAGACCCTTCATCAGCCTTTACATTGGCGACCGTTTGCCCAGGACTCAGATAACGGCAAATACTGTTGATATACCGTTGAAACGCCAATGATCCTGGAAGGCAGCCACCTTCACCGACACAAGCCCCTTCATCACCCTTTGCATTGGCGACCGATTGCCACCAGGACGCCGGATCACAAGCACAAGACCCTACTCCAAAACCGATTCCGGCCACGAATATAGACCTCAGACAACGGCAGACAACGGCAAATACTGTTGATATGCTGTTGATATACCGTTGAAACGCCAATGATCCTGGAATGCAGCCACCTTCACCGACACAAGCCCCTTCATCACCCTTTGCATTGGCGACCGATTGCCACCAGGACGCCGGATCACAAGCACAAGACCCTTCTCCAAAACCGATTCCGGCCACGAATAAAGGACTCAGATAACGGCAAATACTGTTGATATGCTGTTGAAAAGCCAATGATCCTGGAAGGCAGCCACCTTCACCGACACAAGACCCTTCATCACCCTTTGCATTGGCGACCGATTGCCACCAGGACGCCGGATCACAAGCACAAGACCCTTCTCCAAAACCGATTCCGGCCACGAATAAAGGACTCAGATAACGGCAAATACTGTTGATATGCTGTTGAAAAGCCAATGATCCTGGAAGGCAGCCACCTTCACCGACACAAGACCCTTCATCACCCTTTGCATTGGCGACCGATTGCCACCAGGACGCCGGATCACAAGCACAAGACCCTTCTCCAAAACCGATTCCGGCCACGAATATAGGACTCAGACAACGGCAAATACTGTTGATATGCTGTTGATATACCGTTGAAACGCCAATGATCCTGGAAGGCAGCAACCTTCACCGACACAAGAACCTTCATCACCCTTTGCATTGGCGACCGATTGCCACCAGGACGCCGGATCACAAGCACAAGACCCTTCTCCAAAACCGATTCCGGCCACGAATATAGACCTCAGACAACGGCAAATACTGTTGATATGCTGTTGATATACCGTTGAAACGCCAATGATCCTGGAATGCAGCCACCTTCACCGACACAAGCCCCTTCATCACCCTTTGCATTGGCGACCGATTGCCACCAGGACGCCGGATCACAAGCACAAGACCCTTCTCCAAAACCGATTCCGGCCACGAATAAAGGACTCAGATAACGGCAAATACTGTTGATATGCTGTTGAAAAGCCAATGATCCTGGAAGGCAGCCACCTTCACCGACACAAGACCCTTCATCACCCTTTGCATTGGCGACCGATTGCCACCAGGACGCCGGATCACAAGCACAAGACCCTTCTCCAAAACCGATTCCGGCCACGAATAAAGGACTCAGATAACGGCAAATACTGTTGATATGCTGTTGAAAAGCCAATGATCCTGGAAGGCAGCCACCTTCACCGACACAAGACCCTTCATCACCCTTTGCATTGGCGACCGATTGCCACCAGGACGCCGGATCACAAGCACAAGACCCTTCTCCAAAACCGATTCCGGCCACGAATATAGGACTCAGACAACGGCAAATACTGTTGATATGCTGTTGATATACCGTTGAAACGCCAATGATCCTGGAAGGCAGCAACCTTCACCGACACAAGAACCTTCATCACCCTTTGCATTGGCGACCGATTGCCACCAGGACGCCGGATCACAAGCACAAGACCCTTCTCCAAAACCGATTCCGGCCACGAATATAGACCTCAGACAACGGCAAATACTGTTGATATGCTGTTGATATACCGTTGAAACGCCAATGATCCTGGAATGCAGCCACCTTCACCGACACAAGCCCCTTCATCACCCTTTGCATTGGCGACCGATTGCCACCAGGACGCCGGATCACAAGCACAAGACCCTTCTCCAAAACCGATTCCGGCCACGAATAAAGGACTCAGATAACGGCAAATACTGTTGATATGCTGTTGAAAAGCCAATGATCCTGGAAGGCAGCCACCTTCACCGACACAAGACCCTTCATCACCCTTTGCATTGGCGACCGATTGCCACCAGGACGCCGGATCACAAGCACAAGACCCTTCTCCAAAACCGATTATAGGCACGGAAACAGACACAAGACCCTTCATCACCCTTTGCATTGGCGACCGATTGCCACCAGGACGCCGGATCACAAGCACAAGACCCTTCTCCAAAACCGATTATAGGCACGGAAACAGACACAAGCCCCTTCATCACCCTTTGCATTGGCGACCGTTTGCCCAGGACTCAGATAACGGCAAATACTGTTGATATGCTGTTGAAAAGCCAATGATCCTGGAAGGCAGCCACCTTCACCGACACAAGACCCTTCATCAGCCTTTACATTGGCGACCGTTTGCCCCAAGCCACCGGATCACAAGCACAAGACCCTTCTCCAAAACCGATTCCGGCCACGAATATAGACCTCAGACAACGGCAAATACTGTTGATATGCTGTTGATATACCGTTGAAACGCCAATGATCCTGGAATGCAGCCACCTTCACCGACACAAGCCCCTTCATCACCCTTTGCATTGGTGACCGATTGCCACCAGGACGCCGGATCACAAGCACAAGACCCTTCTCCAAAACCGATTATAGGCACGGAAACAGACACAAGACCCTTCATCACCCTTTGCATTGGCGACCGTTTGCCCAGGACTCAGATAACGGCAAACTGTTGATATACCGTTGAAACGCCAATGATCCTGGAAGGCAGCCACCTTCACCGACACAAGCCCCTTCATCAGCCTTTACATTGGCGACCGTTTGCCACCAGGACGCCGGATCACAAGCACAAGACCCTTCTCCAAAACCGATTATAGGCACGGAAACAGACACAAGCCCCTTCATCACCCTTTGCATTGGCGACCGTTTGCCCAGGACTCAGATAACGGCAAATACTGTTGATATGCTGTTGAAAAGCCAATGATCCTGGAAGGCAGCCACCTTCACCGACACAAGACCCTTCATCAGCCTTTACATTGGCGACCGTTTGCCCCAAGCCACCGGATCACAAGCACAAGACCCTTCTCCAAAACCGATTCCGGCCACGAATATAGACCTCAGACAACGGCAAATACTGTTGATATGCTGTTGATATACCGTTGAAACGCCAATGATCCTGGAAGGCAGCCACCTTCACCGACACAAGCCCCTTCATCACCCTTTATGTTGGCGACCGATTGCCCAGGACTCAGATAACGGCAAATACTGTTGAAAAGCCAATGAACCTGGAATGCAGCCACCGGATCACAAGCACCTTCTCCCAAAACCGATTATAGGCACGAAAACAGGCACAAGCCCCCGAATCAATGAAAAAATCTTTGATTGAAAAATAAATTTGATGAAATTTTCCAGCTATAATATTAAATCGGCACAAATTAAGGCACAAAAGGACATAAAAAAACCTTAACTAACTGATAGTTAAGGTTTAAATGTGATCCCGCAGGGGCTCGAACCCTGGACCCTCTCCTTAAAAGGGAGATGCTCTACCTGCTGAGCTACGGAATCAAAAAATGCTTGTACATTCTTTTCCCAAACGGGAGTGCAAAAGTAAAATTTGTTTTCTAAACTCACAAGATTTTTGAAAGTTTTTTCGGCATAAATTTATTACAAACTGAAAATCAATAGGATAAAATTCATTTCTTCAAATGAACTGCCAGCCAAACAGCATTTTCATCGACAGAAACCTCCTCTACCCTATGCTTTTTACCTGCCGGGATAAACAGAAAATCTCCTTTTTCCAAAAAAACATCATCACCTTTTTCAAAAGAAATCCGTGCCGTCCCCTGTGCCAGCATCACCCATTCATCTGTATCCTGCTGATACCAGAACCCTTCAGGGCTGGCTTGCCCATTACTTACAATGCGTTCAATAAAAGCATTTTCCTGCTCCGTCAGCAGTTCAATCTGCTCGGCGCGCCTGCCTTCGAGATGCGCAAAATCAAAAAAATTGGCCTTCTTCATTTCAATAAACTGCTATTTTACCAAATATCATCAACGGCTCCCTTGCCTTCACGGATAATCTCCGGTTCGTCGGATGTGCAATCAATAACAGTAGATGGCACATTATCGCCATAGCCGCCATCAATCACCATATCCACCAAATCACCGTATTTTTCATAAATCAGCTCCGGATCGGTAGTATATTCAATGATTTCATCATCATCATGCACCGAAGTGGACATTACAGGATTTCCAAGCTCCTCCACAATCGTCCGGATGATATTGTTGTCGGGCACACGGATCCCAACGGTTTTCTTTTTGGACTGCACCAAACGCGGAACATTATTGTTTGCATTAAGGATGAATGTATAAGGCCCCGGCAGCACCCGTTTCATCATTTTAAAAATAGTGTTGGGCAGCGGCTTGGTAAAATCCGACAACTGTGAGAGGTCGTGGCAAATAAAGGAAAAATTTGCTTTTTGCAGCTTAATTCCCCTAATGCGCGCCACACGCTCCACAGCTTTGGGCTGGGTAATATCGCAGCCAATACCATAAATTGTATCGGTCGGGTAAATAATCACGCCGCCATTGCGCAGGCATTCAATTACTTGGTGCACCAGGCGCGGGTTTGGGTTTTCGGGATAAATCTTCAATAACATAATACAGATCTTTTAGCGGGGACAAAGGTAGGGAAAGTTGGGAAACTGGCCCCTCGACTTAGTTCGGCTTCGCTCACCACAGGCCGCTCGGGGACCTTAAGTGGGAAAGTGGCCCTTCGGCTTAGTTCGGCTTCGCTCACCACAGGCCGCTCAGGGGCCTAAAGTGGGAAAGTGGCCCTTCGGCTACGCTCAGGGGCCTAAAGTGGGGAAGTGGCCCTTCGGCTGCGCTCAGGGACCTAAAGTGGGAAAGTGCGAAAGTGGGAAAGTTGAAAGTGGCCCTTCGGCTGCGCTCAGGGACCTAAAGTAGGAAAGTTGAAAGTGCGAAAGTTGAAAGTGGCCCTTCGGCTACGCTCAGGGGCCTAAAGTGGGGAAGTGGGAAAGTGCGGTGCGAGGGAGTATTCAGAAAAGTGTGTCAGATGCTTGCGCTGCAACGCCCTTCCTCCAAGGCTTCAGGGCATTTCAGGGCAAATAGTGGGCAGCTGATGATGATATTAGGCGAGTTTTCGTATATTCGTAGCAAAAATAAAATGATAAAAGACCACTTTCAAAAAATAAAAGAATTTTATGACGGGAAAAACGGGTTTATCATAGATGTTGCCCTTTTCGCGATAATTACTTTTACCTTCCATGAATTATGGTGGACATTTTCAGCCTTTATCAAGTCTTTTGGTTTTGTACTTAATACTGCTGAATGGCTATCTGATCAGGTATTTGCTGCAGCATATTGGTTTAATATACACATACTGGGATTACAAATTACTGACGAAGGGGCTAATCTCATGCGCTTTTCCAACGGTGGTTATGTGCAGGTTGTTGAAAGCTGTTCCGGACTAAAACAGTTCTATCAGATTTTCGTACTTTTTCTTCTTTTTCCCGGCCCTTGGAAGCATAAACTTTGGTTTATTCCCATGAGCATTATTATCATGCACATTGTCAATATTAGCCGTATCATTATCCTTTCCATAATGGTCGTATGGAAACCCGAATATTGGAATTTCACTCATGACTGGATACTACGCCCCGGCTTTTATATAGTCATTTTCATGCTATGGGTCTGGTGGGTTGAAAAATTCAGACAAAAAAACAAAAAGACATCCCAACGCAATCAAATATAAATAGTGCTTGTCTATAAAGTCGGGAGTTTGCTCTATAAAGTCCAAATTCAAGGTGCTATGCTGAGCACAGCCGAAGTACGTGTAAAAAATCCAAACCGGATAATACTCAAGTATTTGAGGATTTGGATTTTGAGCAATCCCGAAATTTCGGGAGACTTTATAGACGAACTCTAAATAGTGTCTGTCCATAAAGTCGGGTTTTTGGTTCAGAATGTTCGAGGTCGAGGCATTCGCAGGGCTGAAAACAAGGAGTCCCGTACGTACGGGATGATTGTTTTCAGAACAAGAATAACGCTGAGATCGGACATTATGGACAAAAACTAAATACATTCGATTGAACATCACATAAGCATCAGATCTTTGCAAATCAAGAACTTAAAAGTTCCACAGTTCTCGCCCAAAATTAAGGCGTATGGAAGCCCCAATATACAATTCTGACAGATCACGTTCATCCATTTCGCTATTTAAATCACGGTAACGGATATCCAAATCTGCAAAAAGATTATGCCTGAACTGATATGAAAACCATATCTGCGCAATAAGCAAATCAGTGCTAACCCCCTGCCCTACAACATTATCATACTCCCGTTCATAATCTCTGTAATCCAGAAAGATATTATGCCCCCAATTACTATTGCTACTGTCAGCGCCATAGTCTGCATAAACCACCTCTAAACCTGAAGTAAACCTTTTGTAGGGCTGCGCTTCAATCCTAATAATAAATTCACTGAAGTTCGCACCGAGCGGGTGTGCCAAAGGCTGGTTATAATGAGAGTAACTGTTTACAGGATAATCCTCTCCATCCATTGTATAATGAGTATAAGAATAAGGGCGAACACGATTATATTCAAGCTGTAGATCCAGGTTTGAAACTCCAAATATATCGACATATTTCGCACCGAGCTGGTAGCCATACTTATTTGCATAACTGCCATTGCCTTCTATAAGGTCATGAATACGAAATTCATTGAACATCAACTGAGCATATAATTGCACATTTTTAACAGGCAGGTAATCCAGGTTCAAACCTACCATTACTTTATCTGGATCGCCAAGTTGGTGTTCTACGGAGCGATAAAAAATAATCGGATTAAGATAATTCAGGTCAAATCCCCTGCCATCATGGTTATTATCATGGAATGTTACGGATTCAAAAAGGCCAATACGCAGGTTTTTTAAAATATTAATGCTCAGGTAATGCGCTGCAAGGTATTTGGCAGGATAAGGCTTACTTTTATCACCGGAAAAACGATAGCCATAGCGATCTGTTAAACGGGCAAAAAGGTTCATATAATTAAACCGCCATATTCGCGTATTAATCTTCAAAAAGAGGTAATCGGTAGCAAAATCAGACAGTAAAAGCGAACGCAAACCACTTCCTATGAAATTGCGATCCTGTCCAAACTGAAAATTAATATAAGGAGTAGCATTAAACGTAAAATACCCTTGAGCCTGAAAGAAATCAACACCGTTTACACCATAAGGTTTCGTTAAATGTGCTCCGGGATATGAACCCCAATAGCGATAAAAATCATAAAGATGCGGCACAAGCTCCATCTGGTTCTCTGTGATCCGTGAATAAAACCCTACTTTACCTGCAATGTCACCACGGATAATAACCGCCCGTGTATTTCTATAAGGCATCTCATCACTTGCATCAGTATAACCTGCAGAAACATATAAAGCCGGATTGACATAAAGATTGAGGTCTTTGACATTTGCCTGGTATAAGTTAGCTTTAGAGCGATAAAAATAACGAAAGACCGGCTTTTGCGCATCCTCCGCATTTTCATCGGTCCACGTAAGGTTATCTGCCCTCATATACTCAATATTAAAACGGTCAACAGATGAAAGCCCAATGTCCTGCTTTTCAAATTCCTTTAACCAATCACCTGACTGATACCTGTAATACGGACGGATATCTGAATAAAGATCTGTGCTAAAAGCACCTTGACGTATATTATAGCGCTGCATCATCCTGATCGCAGGATCGGATGTTGCATACAGTGATGATTGAGCCTGACTCAAAAAAGCTATTGACATCAGGTAAAAGGAGAGCAAAACAGATAGATTTTTCATCATACATTCTTATTTAGCAAGAACCACAAATTGATATTTTGGCTGATTATTTTTAACAATTAATACGGGCTTAAGGAATATTTTGCACAAACAAAAATCCCACTTAACCTGAATAATTCACAAAATATTCTATTACGAGCGCAAAACGCTTCAACAGAAAGGAATGCTATCTTTTTGGTGCTCAAAATAGCTATGGCTATTCCTGTGCGCCAAAAATATGCGCTCCCTTTCTCTTATTGCGTTTTGCGCCCTCATAACGAAATTTCATGAATTAATCAGGTTAAAAAGCGGGACTAAAATACAAATTAAGTATTATAAAGCACACCTTCACATCAGGCGTTTTTATCCAGTTTCACATAAACAGAATTATTGCTAATATATTCCGGCACAATCTGCTTCATTTTTTTCACTAAAACAAAATCATCTTCCTCAACAGCAGCAACAGAAAGATCTGAAATCATATTATTGATAACATCTTTATCGTTGGTTCGTACTTTTGCAATCATAATTTTGGGATGGTGGGTTGCGCAGGTATTTTCCTGATTCGCCAACAACTCTTCATATAATTTCTCTCCGGGGCGCAAGCCTGTTTCCAGAATATTAATATCCTGATGCGGTTCAAGGCCGGAAAGCTGTATCATTTTCACTGCGAGATCATAGATTTTCATAGGCTTGCCCATATCAAAAACGAAAATTTCACCACCATGGCCCATAGCTCCTGCTTCCAGCACCAGATTACATGCTTCGGGTATGGTCATAAAAAAACGTGTAATATCTTTATGCGTAACCGTTACCGGACCTCCTGCTGCTATCTGCTTTTTAAACAATGGAATTACAGAGCCATTGCTTCCGAGCACATTACCAAAACGGGTTGTGATAAATTGTGTTGTTCCGCCAGAAAGGGACTGCGTATAAATCTCCGCTATACGTTTCGATGCACCCATTACGTTTGTTGGGTTTACAGCCTTATCCGTGCTGACCATAACAAATTTTTCAACTTTATTCAAAACTGAGAGGTCAGCAATAATCTTTGTTCCAAAAACATTGACCATCAGTGCTTCATAAGCATTTTCTTCCATAAGGGGCACATGTTTATATGCCGCCGCATGATAGATAACCTGAGGTTTGTACTTTTGAAATACATCTTCCATTCGAAAACGATCCCGTACGCTGGCAATAACAAACTCTGCCAAATGAGCATATTTTCTGAATTGCGGGTCATTTTTCAATTCAAACTGCAATTCATATAAGGCCGATTCTGCCTGATCGAGCAGGATTATCCTGCGGGGATGGTATTGGAGGATCTGACGGGCTATTTCACTACCAATACTTCCGGCAGCTCCTGTTACCATAATGACTTTATTATGCAGCTCCCTGCGGATATTGTCATTATTGATGCTTATCGGGGGACGTTCAAGCAATTGTTCGATACGAACTTCCTGAAGCTGAGACGAACTTAGCCGGCCATTAATCCAGGTATCTAAGGGAGGAACTGATTTTACCTTTAAATGAAGGTCAAGCCCTTTTTCAATTACTTCCTTTTTTAGGTTCAGGTCTATATTCTGAATGGCCAGGATAAGCTGTTCTATTTTGTTCTTTTTGATATATCCTTCTGTCAGGGCTTTTTCACGTGAAAGAACAGGAATCCCTTCCAGCATTTTATTAACTTTAGAATGGTTGTCGTCTAAAAAAGCAACTATCTCATAGTTATTTGTAGCATCCTGAACCAGTGCATTGCGGGTGAACATTCCGGCAGAACCGGCTCCATAGATCAACACATTGACTACCGTTTTACGCTCGCGTTTTACGATTTCACCATAAATTGACCGGATGATGAAACGACTGCCTACCAAAAAAAGCGGCACCATAAAAAAATGTATGATCACTACCGATAAGGCCGGAACAAAAATGACCTTATAATCTGAAAAACGGAAAAACAGACTTGTCAGGCCTAAAACAAAGACCGAGGCCGTTGAAGCTTTAAACAAAAGCAAGGTATCCATCAGGCTGGTGTGCCTGATTATACCCGTGTAGGTACGAAATACAACAAAAAAGAACAAATAAACCAAGAGCACGGGTATCGCCTGGATATCAAGAACATGAGGATTAATACTCAAGTACTCGAAATCGTGCCGGACAAAATTTGCCAGCACATAGGTCAGATAAACCACTGCTATATCGTAGTGCAGAATGACCCATTTGGATACAAACCGATCGGCATACTTACTAATTACGCGTTTAACCATAACCACCTATTTACTGCATTAATCATCAATTTTCGCCTACAAATATAATGTTTTATTTGATTCCACAGGGGACAAACTGTCCGGATCGTATTAATTTCACATAAACCCACAAAACAAATTTTCGTTCACATTTAACAGACAAGTTTTCGGTTTGTTTTGTTGCCCGCTGCCCGCTAAATCATCACACCTATCTGTTAACGAAAAAACTGAAGCTTTCCTGTATCACCCTGCTATAATAATATTTTGGGGATTTTGTTCACAACTGCATGATGGCAAATTCATCATTATTTTCAACATCTGCCCTTGAAAGTGGTTTAAAATTAAAATCACTGATTATTTTGCTTAGTTTTTGCTTCATTTTATCCTTACCCACCCTATTCATAATATTCCGGTAAAAGGGTAGTTCCCTTGAAAAAGGCACTCCCCGGTCAAAATCGCGGGGGTGAAAATAGGACATATTATACGCTTGCCGGCGGATAAGCTTAGTGATTAAGAAAGAAGGCAATATCCTGAAGTAGCCACTTCCCGAATACACAAAATTATAGTTTAAAAAACGGCCTGTGCTCAATGGAAATTCATATAAATCGCCCTGATGCTGTCGGATAATAAAGGGACGGTCCGGCACTCTCTTTCCCAAAAAACCAGAATTGGCCCGAAAAGAACTGCTTATTTTTATTCCATATTGAAGCAATAGTCCAATAGCTTTTTCCGTAGAATAATTCAATGAGAATTCGGGTGCCCGAAACATAACAACCTTTTGTGCACTGATTTTTTCCAGTAGTTCCAGTCCGGCAGCCAACTCTGACTCAAATTCTTCCGGACTTTGCCTGAAGGGCGGGTCATGATAGTAGGAATGATATCCCAAAGCATGGCCCCGGTGCACTATTTCCCTGACCAGATCGGGGTATCGCTCGGCAACATATCCCATGACAAAAAATGTGGCCTTTTGCCCCAGCTCATCCAGCAGATTGAGTATATCCATCGTTGAAGGCTCCACCCGAGACGGCAAAGCCCCCCATTTCTCCCGGGGAATTTGCCGGCTGCTGTAATCAAGATACCATTCTTCAATATCGAATGTCAGGTAGTTTTGTTTCATTTTCATAAATCAGTAAATATAGCGTGAAACAACCCTGTCGGTCCGTTTCATAAAGCACAATGGCACAAGCTTGATTATTTTTCCAATAAAACCTCTGCTTTTGAGGAATGGCTGATTATCCTTACCATTATAAAATAAATCGACCAAATCTGTATTCCATTGGTTTTTAAATTTTTCCACACCGGAATCCCTGCTGCTTCTTCCAAAAGAATACAATGAACAAGCATTTTTTATGGCATAATCGATCATCTGATAATGCAAAGCATAGCTTGTATAGTACTTGTTGTAGCCCCTCAAACCTGCAAACCAGGGATTTTCGGCAAAATCCTGCCAGCATACCAATACTGCGGCTCCAATAATTTTATCGTTGTATTTAGCCAAAAACAATCGTGATTCCGGAACATGCTTTAATAGAAGCTCAAAAAAACTGAAAGGCAAACCGATACTGCCAAGGCGGTGAATGCAATACCTGTATAGCTTATAATAATCGCCCAGCAGTTCATCCCTGCCATGAATAATTTTTATTCCATTCCGAAATGCTTTTGAGATTTTGCGGCGTACAGGTGATGAAAATTCCGCCAACTGCTCCTTCGCGTCATTTTTTAATCTCAAAACAGATATGGATTTATGGGATGGGCCAATTTTTCCCAATGAATAAACTTCCCTTAAAAAGAAATCCTTTAAAATTGGTCCTTCTTCTCCATGAAATAGTTGTGTTTGGGTGAGTTCGCATTTGGTTTTAACAGACCTGCCTTTATCCGCATCATTCAGGTAGTGAGAGAATAAACCGATAATTCTCCATCGTACTTTCGATTTATCAATTCCGGCTTCTAAATTATCATAATAAATTATTATTGCGGACTGATTAAAATGGGGCAGGCTAACCCATTCTTTGCCGGAATAAAAAGCAGTGCACAATGCAATATCCTTATCCCCATAGCGAAACAAAACCTGACAATAATGCCAGTCCAAAAACTCCTCCAGCATAGGGATCAATCCGGGGTGAGCACTTATACCGTTCTCATAAGGCTGCGATTCGCTTTCATTTCTGTGCCGTACTGTCTGCATCGGGCAAATATAAACAATCCCTTAAAAAACGGGAGTGCTCGATAAGGCTTTTCGTATGCAGGTTTTATAAACCGAAATAAGTTTGGACTACCTCTTTTATCCTGCTCCGGTCGTCATCTGTCATATTTGTACCTGAAGGCAGGCAAAGTCCGTTATCAAAAAGCTTTTCTTCCAGGTGCGACCCATAATAAGGCGATTGATGGAAAACCGGTTGCATATGCATGGGTTTCCATAATGGACGGGCATCAATATTGGCCTGTTGCAAAACCTCAAAAAGACCGCTTGCTGATTTTCCCTTTGCTTTTAAAGGATCGATAAGAATGCAAGTAAGCCAGCGTGTGGCATAAAAACCTTCCGGTTCGGGAAGAAAACTGACCCCCTCTACCTGTGCCAGCATTTCTTCATACCATTGATGTATTGCTCTTTTTTCCTTTATACGTTCGTCCAGAACTTCCATCTGACCTAAACCAATAGCAGCCAGAACATTACTCATCCGGTAATTGTAACCAATATGCGAATGCTGATAGTGCACCGCATTATCGCGTGCCTGGGTACTCAAGAAACGGGCTTTTTGTATAAGCTCCTCATTATCGCTCATAAGTGCCCCTCCCCCACTGGTGGTTATAATTTTGTTCCCATTAAAAGATAATATGCCCATCAAACCATCAGTACCTGTATGGCGGCCTTTATATGTTGCGCCCAAAGACTCTGCAGCATCTTCAATAATCGCTATTCCATATTTTTGGGCAATAGCGGTAATCTCGTCTGTCATAGCCGGCATACCGTAAAGATGAACAGGTATAATGGCCTTTATTTTTTTTCCCTTAGCGAGCCGGTCTTTAATCGCATCTTCCAAAGCATTGGGATCCATATTCCAGGTCTGAGCTTCGCTGCCGATAAACACCGGCATTGCCATTTGATAAGCAATCGGATTGGCTGATCCGGAAAACGTTATGCTCTGGCAAATAACCTCATCGCCGGCTCCAACGCCCTGCATTATCAATGCCAGGTGCAATGCTGCCGTTCCGGAATTTAAAACAGCTACATGCTTTGCTCCGGTATATGCTGCCAGCTTTTTCTCAAATGCATTGACATGTGGCCCCAGTGGTGCAATCCAGTTTAAATCAAATGCTTCTTTCACATACTCCATCTCACTTCCGCCCATATGTGGGGAGGCAAGCCAGATTTTTGCTAATTCGTTCATTATTCTTTTGTTTCAAATTTGTTGCGAAAGTAGAAAATTCAATCGTATGCTTCACTGTCTGATCAGCGAAAATTATTAAAAGCTGTGGTGCAAATTGAATAATCCCATTACCCGGATCTTATCTGATCCTGATTTAACAAAAATATTATTTCTGTATAAAAATGTTGTTTACTGAACTGCTTTTAACCTGCTCTATTCATAAAATGCAAACAAAATAATGTAAGCAGCTTAAATTTAAGTGTTTATTAAATTTATATCCTAAAATTGAATTTGTTTGCATTTTACTAGTGCATTAACTTCAGGCCATCTGCTTCGTTGCTAAAGCTTTGAAATAGGCGACTATATCTTCAGCTTTAGACGCCTCACATCTGACCTGAATTTAAAGCATGAATAAAGCAGGTTAAGATGCCCTATACATCCCACTGCTCAAAAATCAGGAAGGAAAATAATTTAAGGTATTCATTAATAACAATTTGGATGTCCTCGCGGTCTTTAAACCAGTGTTTTCCAGTGTAGCTGCTATAAACCGATGGACTCATAAAAATTTTTGTAGGGAGTTTGCCGTGCCGAAAGGCTTTTCTGAAAATTATTGATGCACGACGGGTGTGGTCGGGTGAGGAAACAATGATGAGTTTCCTGATGTTGGAATTCTTTTGGATGTAGCTTCTCATTGCTTGCGCTTCCATAGCTGTGCTTTTGGCACCACAAGCGATGATTGTAATGCTGCCGGGCGGCACGCCAAGCTGTTCCAGAGCGTTTCGGTATTCCTTTATTCCACTGGTTATCCGGACACCATGTTTCTGCAGCAGTTTATATGCGCTTTGATCGTTTTCAACAATATAAATATGTGGGGCATAGCCTTGATGATAGAGATCGGCTGCTTGTAATACCCTGTCGGCTAGGCTGCCTGATAAAACTAAAATAGCATCGGATTTTTCTATTTTATCGTGACGGATGAGCCAGGTTCCGGCATGATAAAGTGAGAGGAATACGAATACAATAATTACAGAAAGGAATAATATTTTAAGAGTTCGAAGCATTTTTTTTGGGTTTGAAGGTCTGAAGGTCGAAGGTTTGAAGGTTTGAAGGTCGGAAGGTCGGAAGGTCGAAGGTCTGGGGGTCGGAAGGTCGGTAGGTCGAAGGTCTGGGGGTCGGAAGGTCGGTAGGTCGAAGGTTTGAAGGTCGAAGGTCGGAAGGTTGGAAGGTTGGAAGGTTGGAAGGTCGGAAGGTCGGAAGGTCGGAAGGTCGGTAGGTCGAAGGTCTGAAGGTCGAAGATCGGAAAGTCGAAGGTCTGGGGGTCGGAAGGTTTGAAGGGCGAAGGTCGGAAGGTCGGCAGGTCGGATGGTTGGAAGGTCTGAAGGTCGGAAGGTCGGAAGGTTGGAAGGGCGAAGGTCTGGGGGTCGGAAGGTCGGAAGGTCGGAAGGTTGGAAGGGCGAAGGTCTGGGGGTCGGAAGGTCGGTAGGTCGAAGGTTTGAAGGTTTGAAGGGCGAAGGTCTGGGGGTCGGAAGGTCGGTAGGTCGAAGGTTTGAAGGTTTGAAGGTCGAAGGTCTGAAGGTCGGTAGGTCGAAGGTCGGAAAGTCGAAGGTCGGAAAGTCGAAGGGCGGAAGGTCGAAGGTCGAAGGTCGGAAGGGCGAAGGTCGGTAGGGCGAAGGTCGGAAGGTCGGAAAGTCGAAGGTCGGATGGTTGGAAGGTCTGAAGGTCGGAAGGGCGA
This sequence comes from Bacteroidales bacterium, assembly GCA_963662905.2. Lineage (GTDB taxonomy): Bacteria > Bacteroidota > Bacteroidia > Bacteroidales > WRLA01. The sequence continues at coordinate 455,445 of CAXXFD010000003.1, forward strand.
AGGTCGGATGGTTGGAAGGTCTGAAGGTCGGAAGGGCGAAGGTCTGGGGGTCGGTAGGTCGAAGGTTGGAAGGTCGGAAGGTCGGAAGGTCGGTAGGTCGAAGGTCTGAAGGTCGAAGATCGGAAAGTCGAAGGTCTGGGGGTCGGAAGGTTTGAAGGGCGAAGGTCGGAAGGTCGGCAGGTCGGATGGTTGGAAGGTCTGAAGGTCGGAAGGTCGGAAGGTTGGAAGGGCGAAGGTCTGGGGGTCGGAAGGTCGGAAGGTCGGAAGGTTGGAAGGGCGAAGGTCTGGGGGTCGGAAGGTCGGTAGGTCGAAGGTTTGAAGGTTTGAAGGGCGAAGGTCTGGGGGTCGGAAGGTCGGTAGGTCGAAGGTTTGAAGGTTTGAAGGTCGAAGGTCTGAAGGTCGGTAGGTCGAAGGTCGGAAAGTCGAAGGTCGGAAAGTCGAAGGGCGGAAGGTCGAAGGTCGAAGGTCGGAAGGGCGAAGGTCGGTAGGGCGAAGGTCGGAAGGTCGGAAGGGCGAAGGTCGGATGGTTGGAAGGTCTGAAGGTCGGAAGGGCGAAGGTCGGATGGTTGGAAGGTCTGAAGGTCGGAAGGTCGGATGGTCTGAAGGTCGGAAGGTCGGATGGTTGGAGGTTGGGTGGCTGGGAGGATGGGTAGGTTTTGATTTTTGTTTTTCACATTTTCGGTATTGGGAGTATTCAGAAAAGTGTTAGGGATTATTCAAATGTCAGGGGAGTATTCAGAAAAGTGTGTCAGTGGCTTGCCCTGCATAACACCCTTTCCTCTGCTCCAGACTTTACTTCAAATAGGTCATTAACTTTGAAATTTTAGAAGAAATTGTAATCGATTTGCTGTACAATTCATCAAAAGTTGGTTGATCGATGTAATTGAGATCGAGTGCTATATAAAGCATATTGCGGACTTCTCCCGAGGAACCTTTGGCATAATTGAGGAATAAACGAAATTGCCTGTCGCTGCCTCTTTCAAATCCTTCACTAATATTATTCATTATGGAAAGACTTGCTCTTAATATCTGGTCTTTAAATGCAAAGTTGCGCTGCTCGCCGAAAAGCAGGAAAATTCTGAGATTAAATTGCCGGGCTTCCTGCCACATTTCTAAATCTTCAAAGCGTTTGATTGTGGGCATTGGGTTTGGGTTGAAGGTTTGAAGGTCTGAAGGTCGAAGGTCTGAAGGTCGAAGGTCTGGGGGTCTGAAGGTCGAAGGTCTGGGGGTCGAAGGTCTGGGGGTCGAAGGTCTGAAGGTCGAAGGTCTGAAGGTCAAAGGTCTGGGGGTCGAAGGTCTGGGGGTCGAAGGTCTGGGGGTCGAAGGTCTGGGGGTCGAAGGTCTGAAGGTCGAAGGTCTGAAGGTCAAAGGTCTGGGGGTCGAAGGTCTGAAGGTCGAAGGTCTGAAGGTCAAAGGTCTGGGGGTCGAAGGTCTGAAGGTCGAAGGTCTGAAGGTCGAAGGTCTGGGGGTCGAAGGTCTGAAGGTCGAAGGTCTGAAGGTCGAAGGTCTGGGGGTCGAAGGTCTGAAGGTTGAAGGTCTATGGGTCGAAGGTCTGGGGGTCGAAGGTCTGGGGGTCGAAGGTCTGGGGGTCGAAGGTCTGAAGGTCGAAGGTCTGGGGGTCGAAGGTCTGAAGGTCAAAGGTCTGAAGGTCGAAGGTCGGTTGGTCTGGGGGTCTGAAGGTTTGGGGGTCGAAGGTCTGGGGGTCGAAGGTCTGAAGGTCGAAGGTCTGGGGGTCGAAGGTCTGGGGGTCGAAGGTCTGAAGGTCGAAGGTCTGGGGGTCGAAGGTCTGAAGGTCGAAGGTCTGGGGGTCGAAGGTCTGAGGGTCGAAGGTCTGAAGGTCGAAGGTCTGAAGGTCGAAGGTCTGAAGGTCGAAGGTCTGGGGGTCGAAGGTCGGAAAGTCTATGGGTCGAAGGTCTGAGGGTCGGTGGTCTGGGGGGTGGTGTTTATTTTGAATAGTAGTTTGTTGAAAAGGAGCTGTGATGCGGTGTTGAGGATTATTTTTATGTCGAGCAAAAGGCTGCGGTTGTTGGCGTACCAGAGATTTAAACGCACTTTATCGGGCCATAAAACTTTGTCGTAGTATTGCTGGGGATCCGGCTGAGGATCGAGGATTTTCTGTTCGTCGGGATAGAACATACTGTCGAGGCCGGTGAGCCCGGGGCGCAGTGCCCATATTTTTTGATCTTCACCGGTGAGCGTATCGTAATAGCCGGGCACATCGGGGCGCGGACCCACAATATTCATATCTCCTTTCAATATATTAAACAGCTGGGGAAGCTCGTCGATCTTTGTATTACGTATAAATCGCCCAAAAGGTGTAATCCGCTTGTCATTGCTCAGCGTAATGGATTTACTGCTGCTGTTGATCTTCATCGACCTGAACTTATAAATCGTAAAGGGCTTCCCTCCCCTGCCTATACGTATTTGACGAAACAGGAGCGGACCGGGCATGCCCACAGCAATAATTATGGCCGTAAGCAACATAAGTGGCAAGGCTGTTATGAAAATTACAAAGGACAGCAAAAAAGAAAAACAACGATACATGTTTATTTTTTGTATGTGACAGATAGCTACTTCCCAAGCAAAGCTGCTTATTGCATTTCTTTTCCACAGATGAGGCTTACTGCCTGTTTTACAAAACATTCAGGCCACTAACAATATGGCGTTTTTAGTAAAATTGGATTGGAGTAAAGCATTTGTTTCCAATACCCGACCGGCAAATAAACCCATTAGAACCAATAAGGCACTTGCTTTCATAAGTAGCTGATTCCTTCCAGCTATGTTCCTTTTCTAATAAAAGCTAAGGTGCTCAAAACTAAAAAAGCGAGTATAATACCCGCAATTATCCATTTATTCTTTAAGTTACTTTTCTTATCCATTATTGTTTAGTCTGATGACTTTAGCAGGGACACCTGCTACAACAACATTATCGGGAACATCTTTTATAACCATACTGCCACCACCGATTATTGCCCATTCACCAAAATTAATATATTGAATTGATGCGGAATTAATTCCAAATTCAACACCACTATTTATATTATTGAAGCCGCCAATATTTACAGAAGGTGAAAGAGTGACGAAATCCATAATTTCCGTATCATGACCAATTGTAGCAAGCTTATTAAATAAACAAAAATCACCAATACTAACATCAACATCAATATGCACGCCTGGATAAATAATTGAACCTTTCCCTATTTGAACACGGCTTGAAATCCATGCGAGAGGATGAATTAGTGTGACAAAATTTTTATGACCAATGGCAGTTAATTTGGAAATTAGTGCTTTTTTTTGCTTAGGTTTAGAGAAGCCTAATGTAACATAAATATCAGGATTACAAGACAACCAATCTATCCCGCCTAAAATATTGTATCCATTAATAGATGTATGCCATTTTTTATCATCGTCATCTAAATAACCCAGTATAGAATATTCAATTGATTCTGAATTTATGTCCTCAATTATTTGCTGGGACATTTTACCAACACTACCTGCACCATAAATAACAACATTTTTCATATGTATTTCAACTATTAAGCTTGATTCCTTTAAAGGGTTCCATTGTTTTTTCTACACTCTGATTGATGCCATCTTTTTTGATAACCTTGTAAAAAGTGAGGAATAATATTTTCATGTCGAGTAAGAAACTTCGGTTGTCAACATACCATACATCCATTTCGAATCGCTTGTCCCAATCCACAGTGTTTCTGCCATTTATTTGCGCCCAGCCTGTAATTCCGGGCTTTACTTCATGGCGCCGAGCCTGTGTCGAGGAATAGTGTGCTAGATATTCAACTCTTAATGGACGTGGACCAACAAAGCTCATATCTCCCTTTATCACATTAATTAGCTGTGGAATCTCATCAAGTGATGTTGATCGAATAAAACGCCCAACAGGAGTTATTCTTTCTGCTGGTGGCAAAAGACTTCCTTGAGAATCTACCTTTTCGTTCATGGTTTTAAATTTGATTACCTTAAACAACTTGCCATGTTTACCCGGGCGAGTTTGCATGAAAAAAGGTTTGCCATTGTTTGCAAATACTAAAAGGACTATAACAATAATGAACAGAGGCAATAACGCCAGAAATACAAGCAAACTTCCCAAAAAATCAACTAAACTTTTTAAAATACTATAGCCCATTTTTTCCTAAATATATATCCAGAATTGGTTTTATACCTTTATCCAAAGGAATTTGAGGAGCTCCTTTATTCCAACTTGGGTTGCCTTCGATTATGATGGGTTTGTCCTCAAGGATTGCAACATCCCAACCAACAGTGCGTACTTTTGGAAAAACAAGAGCGGCTTCTTTTACTAACTCTATTACTTTTTCCCAATGAGGAACTTGAAGACCAAGAATCTTATGATTAGTAACTGGATGTGATTCATAATTATCCGAACAAGCAGCCAATCTCTTAATGCCAGGGGAAATAACAATACCAGATGAAATGTCAACAGCTGCAGCAAGGTTGCCCGTAGAAAAATTATCCGTTTCGCTATTGACAGAAATACGAAAGGCTGTTGAAATAACATCTACCCCTCCATTAGTATTTACAACAGTGATTACACGGATTGTATTTAATGCTGTTGGTGCGAGATTTTGAATAAGCGTATGCTGAACAATTCTGGGTTCTACATAAAGACTACCATTTATTGAAAAATACCTAAAAAGCTCATCCAAAGAATAAGTTGTGTTTTTGCATGCAAAACACAAATTTTCCTTATTGTAAGAGAGAAATTGAACTGTTGTACCCACAGTGCCCAGAGGATCTTTTATTACAAATTGAATAGTTTTGGTTACATTTAACCAATCAATAAATAGTTGTTTATTGTTAATGTCAAAAACTTCAGAAACACCTGAAAACTTTTTGAAATATTTCCTAAACTGAGATTTATCATCTATTTTTTGTTTGGTATGTTTGTCATTCATTTTTTTGTGAAAAACATACATATAAGCTGTTGTTGCAAAAGCTTTGCGTTGTTCTTTTGACTTATTGTAAAACCTAAAGCTGAAATAATCATCCAATGAGGTGCCATATTTTAAGGAACAAATTAGCGCATCAAAAACTAAACTGAAAGGATGTTTGTGCTTTTTTGCGCATCGAACACCTTGAAAAACGCTCTTGTAATCGGATTTTAAAATGAAGTAGAGGAAATAAAGAAGCTTCATAGCATATTTGATCTAAGAATACAGTGAATTGTAGCTAACTAAATCATAGTATTTTAAGCTTTCTTCAAATTCAGCTGATTTCAAAAGATTGTATTCCTTAAATCTTATTTCAGTCATAACTGTGTTATCAAGCCCAACTATACTTGATGCTGGATGGCAGGAAATTTCGTAAATGCCATCATCCTTAATTCTTGATTTAAGTTTTGTAAGATCAGATAAGATGGATAAAGCATTATTGTTTAAATTGAATAACATACCATCCGGTGTTCTGCAAGTTTTCCGCCAGTTATTGCGTTTTGCCCGAAAATAATATTCAGCCAATACCCGTTTCAAACCGAATTTATGGGCATTAAAAATACGTGGGTTGCTGACTTTTGGACACATTTCTGAATTTGACAAGTAATATTTTGAATGGACTCTGACTGCAGTTTTTAGCTCCTTCTCTTTTGATAGTTCCAGTAATGCCCGATAAACCATCGGAATACGGGTTGAGCCTTGATGAGAATCAAAATGGCTAATGTTATCACCAACGAAGTAGCGAAGCTGCTCGTATTGCGCGAAAAACTCAATTTTAATATGTTCGTATAAAACTTTATTCTGTTTTAACTTTTCGAGTAACTCACTTTTCATTAGGAAGTTCCCATCATTATCGACAATCGAATAAACCCTTGAAGCTTCCGAAACGGGTTTACCCTGAGTGAAGTTAATATGCAAGCCGATACTTATGTCTGAAAAGCTTGTCAGCTTTTTTGCTTCCTCAGCATAAGGCATATTGGCCATAACAGATGTTGAACTAATCCTTTTTTGATGAAATAACTCACTGATGGCCTCATTTATTGGCTGTGTCATGCCAAAATCATCAGCATTAATTATGAGTTTCATTGTTTTCAAAATTTACAAACACATCAATTAATTTTTGTGATAAGTTACTGTAATCAAATTCTTTGGCTACGTCTTTCACCCTAGCACACATTTCATCGTATACCTCATGATTAAGGTCTTTTATTTTAAGAATAGCATCGGCATACGCTGCAGGACTGTTCAAATCCTCGGAAATACCGAGATTATGCTTTTTTATAACACAGTAATTTACCTCAACATTGCTCAGTATGGGTTTCCCCGCAGCAAGGTATAGAAACAACTTGCCTGCACTTACGCCATAATCTCCAAAGTCTTTCTGATAGTTCATTATATTCAATGAACTTTTACAAAGTATTGATGGCAATTGATGAAAAGGCAGGTATTTTTCTTTGAATGTAACATTATCTATTTGATGTTGATGACAGTATGCTATTAAGCTATCACGTTCAGAGCCATCACCGTACAATATGAAATGAATAACTGTTTTGCTTTTAAGAACTTCAGCTGCTTTGATTAATTGTAAAACATCATTTGCTTTATGCATAGAGCCTACATAGACAACCTTAAAACTATCATCTTTTAATAGTAAATCTTCGTTTGGAAAATTGATTTTGTCAGCTTCAAATTGATTTAAATCTATTCCATTATTCACATAATGAATCTTATTTAGATCTACCGAACCTCCATTAGCTTTATCCCATTTTTTTTCGATGATATAATCTTTACCTCCTTCAAGTGTAAAAACAATAGCGTTTGATTTTGCATAAATCCAACGCTCAAATGAATAGGCGATTTTCATGAAAAGATGATTCTTTCTTATCAATCCTGTCCTGGGAAAAAACTCTGGCCAGAGATCCCATACCTCTGCTATGTAATTCGCTCTAAGTCGTTTTGCTGCAAAATAGACCGGCACATCAAAAGGCACATGCAGGTTGTGATAAATCATATCCGGAACACCATATTTTTTACTGATAAAAAGCAAGCGCAAAGAAAAAAGGAAAATGGCGAACATTCTACCGAGACCATTCCCTTTGTATGGTTTTGTTTTGATCAAAAGATAAGGAATTCCATCAAATGATCTGGCATTATAGGATTTGCCCTCAGAAAGATCTTTGCTGTGTCGTCTTAAAAAGGATGATGATATTACGGTAACCTGATATCCTGCTTTTTGGAATTGAGGAACTATCTTTGCATATCGCTGATTTAATGCGTATTCCGGCGGTGCAGTATGGAAATTTACAATCCAAATTTTCTTATCAGGCATTGGATAGTTGTTGATTGTTATAAAGTACCTGATCGTATAGCTTGATCAATTTTTTTTCCTGAGATAGCCAATTGAATTCTTCGATTACGGCTTTTTGTCCTTCAATACCCATTGCTTTGGTTTTAATCGGATCATCCAGTAAAGATTGAATGGCTTGTCGGATTTGCAGGACATTTGAAGGATCAACCGGAATGGCACAATCGTAATGATCAAATACGGTTTCTTGCCACAAAGTGTAATCGGTAGCGACAACCGGCATGCCCCAATACATCACCTCAAATATTTTTGTCAAAGCAAAATTACCGACCTGATAATCCATGTTCGGTGTATATTTGTGAACCACCATGCCAATCTGGGCTTTGGCATACATTTTTTTAACTTCCTCAAAACTTAAAACACCAAGATAATCTACTTTATCCCATCCTTTTGTGGTTGTTAACACATTCAAATAGGCTTCCTTAATTGGGCCTGCCAACAAGTATTTTACATTGTCAATTTCAGCAATTGCCTCAATGATTTCTTTGTGCTGATAATTAGGCACTATGGCACCGGCAAAACAAATAGCCCTCTCTCTATATTCAGGTATTTGGGGATTGTAGTTAACCAATGGGAAATTGTTGATCAATGTAATATTAGTATTATAACTATAAAGACGAAACACGACACTATCACGGGTACATATGACTCCATCAATTTTTTTTACAGTATATTTTTCCAGCTTTTTAAAAACAAACGTTATCAGCAGACGAAACAACAAAGGAATGTATTTTTTTTGCATCAAATCAGCCGGCAGGTTTTCATGCATATCCCAAACTACTTTCTTGCCGGCTTTTTTTAAACGCAGCCCTACCAACAAAAGTTCAGGATCATGAAAATGGTAAATATCGCAATTAAGAGACATGGCACGCTTATATACCAAGTTGAGTGTTTTGGTAAATCGCTTCACACGGCCAGCTACTTTGCCAACATCATAGATTTTTATGTCATCCTTAACCTCATCTCCATTATTGTCAGCTACCACCAAAGAAACATCATATCCATTATTTTTCAAGCTGATGCATTCTTTTTGAAAAATACGCATGTCGTAGCGTTTGTGCACACTTGTAAGATGACAAACCTTTTGTTTGTTGTCTTGAGAAATCATTTATTCGTATTTATTCAACACTTCCACTACCTTCTCTATTTCATAATCTTCCATAACCGGACTGATTGGCAAGCTCAATACTTGCCGGTGAATTTTTTCAGTTATTGGAAACGCCATTTGATTCCAGTCCTTGTAGGCCAATTGTTTATGTGGTGGTATGGGATAATGAATTAAAGTCTGAATGTTGTTTTCCGTTAGATATTTTTGGAGTTTATCACGGTGTGGATGGCGGATGACGAAGAGATGCCATACATGGCTATTGGCTATTGACTGTTGGCTATTAGCTAATGGCAGAATGATGTCGGGATGTATATTGTTTTCGCAATAATATTGGGCGATTTCTCTGCGGCGTTGGTTTTCAGCATCAAGGTACTTTAATTTAATGCTAAGAAAAGCCGCCTGAATTTCATCCATCCTGGAGTTAAGACCCTGATATTCATTAATATATTTTTGCTTACTGCCATAGTTGCCCAAGGCCTTAACTATTTCTGCCAGTTTATCATCATTGGTAGTTACAGCACCAGAATCACCAATTGCCCCGAGGTTTTTTCCGGGATAAAAGCTGAAACCGGCAGCATCGCCCAAGGCTCCTGTTTTTATTCCGTTCCATTCAGCACCAATGGCCTGCGCATTGTCTTCAATGATTTTGAGGTTATGTTTTTTTGCTAATTCCTCCAGTTTTACACCCCAACAGGCTTGACCATAAAGGTGTACAACCATGATTGCTTTGGTTTTTTCTGTGATTTTTTCTTCAACCAAATTGAGGTCTAAGTTATAAGTGTTGATATCAGGTTCTACCAAAACAGGTTTTAGTCGATTATCTGTAATGGCAAGGATGGATGCAATGTAGGTATTGGCTGGTACAATGACTTCATCACCTTCATTCATAAAGCCGAGTTCAATGTATGCTTTGAGAAGAATACGCAAAGCATCCAATCCATTTGCGACACCAATTACATGCTTTACACCGAGGTAAGTAGCCAGGCTTGATTCGAACTGATTTAATTTTTTACCCAATAGATACCAGCCAGAATCGATAACATCTGCTGCTGCTTTTTTGAGCTCCTCAGCGTATTGGGCGTTTATTTTTTGGAGGTCGAGGAATTTAATCATGGTTTTTTAAAAGATTTTCAAGTTTTGTCAACCATTCGTTGAAATGGGCGCATGATTTTCTTAAATGCTCTATGCCAATTAGTGATGCAATTACTGCTCCAACATTCACTTTATTTCCTTCATATTCAGGTATAAGATTAATGATTCTTTTGGATGGTGCAGTTTCCGGCTTATCATTAATTAATTCAGGGTTATTCGAAAAGCTGGTTAAAATCTTTTCGAGTTGTTTCAATTCTTTTTCATGATCGAAGTACTCCAATTCGAGCATTGATGGTTTTGAAAAAAGCAATGCTTCAAATTCATGTAACTGTATATAAGGAATGAACCTATTGTCATTTATGTCCTCAAACAAAGCGATCTCCAATAATTCAATTTTCTCGTAGGGGTTTCTTTTTTTGGATACTTCTTCAAATCCGGGAAAATCATTTGGCAATGCGTATAAATCAAACATCGTTGTAAATCTTGCATCCTTATTTGCATCAGACTTAAGCCAGTGTTGGATATCTGATCTAGCTTTTTGATAAGAAATTAGCCCTCCTCTGTGTTTTTTGTGTTTGTCTTTACTGGTAAGCACACAGCGGACATCTGCAAATACATTAAAAGTACTTAAATGATTCACCAAAGTGTCTTTAGCAAATCTTTCTTCTGTTTGGCCTTCTGCAGTTATGTGAAGTCTGATGCCGCTGCTCATGGTTTGCCTCCCAGAATATTTTTTTCCCAAAGCTCGCTGTTACTGTATTGATCAATCCAAAGCTTTAATTCTTCCAACTCAAGAGAACTAACCTGGGTACAGTTTTTATTGGTGTTGCGTTCAATGATTAGCAGATCGCTTAAACTGAATTCGTCCACAAAGCGAGGTGATTGCGTTGCCAGAATGATCTGACAATGTTTACTGGCTGCTTTAATCATACCACTTAGCGCAGATATTGCAGCGGGATGTAAACCCAATTCCGGCTCATCCAGCACTATAACGGACGGTAATTGATCCGGTGGCTGAAGTAAAAGCGTAGCCAATGCCATGAATCTGAGTGATCCATCAGATACTTGATGTGGGCCAAAAAGATAGTCAGAATGTTTTTCATTCCAATTGAGTATGATATAATTGCTGTTCATTGCGCCGGGTTCAAGCACAAAATCACCAAATTGAGGCATGATCTGTTGAACGTATCGAACTATTCTTTGATAATATTTTTCCTTTAATGGGTCGTTTTTCATGGCATACAACATAGCTGCCAGATTACCACCATCACTTCTCAAAAAAGTATTATCATTGATGTAGCCTGTATTTCTAATTCTTGCTTCTTTTGAAGTGTCGTGAAACTGAAAAACCTGAATATTTTTAAGCAGTTGAAAAATGACTCTTGCGGGTTTTGTTTTAGTTTCTTTAATTCTATTATACAGACCAGATTCTTTGAGCCCCGGATCAAGTGAAAGCTCGTAAGGCCTGGCCTCATTGTTTAACTTACAATAAATTGATTCTTCTGTAAAAATTAAAGTGTCACCGGCAGCGTGAGCCAATGTGAAATTATACTTATCTGTTGCCTCATCATCAGCAAATTCAAGGGATGCGATAATACGATTAGTTTTTTTTGGACCGTAATGTAAAAAAGTGCTGGCGCCTCCATTTTCTCCAATATAGTTTTGAAGAGCATTGGTCATCATGTAAGCCAGCATTTTAAAGAATGAGACGATATTACTTTTACCCGAACCATTTGCTCCCAACATGATCGTAATATCACCGGTTCGAATGACTTGCTCATCAACATGAAAGCTTTTAAAACCGGATACTGAAAAGCTTTTCAATTTGAGTGTATTTTTAAAGGCCATATACTTTTCTGTTGTTGAATCTCAAACTAATGTTGTGCTAATGTTGTTTATTACCGTTTAATATGCTTGTAAACGAACTGTGTTGTTTTGAAGTTTGTTTTAAGGGATCAAGGAACTTATTCATACCAATAATGGTTCTTCATTGACTAGTTTATACTGAATACCTATTTTATCTTGCAAGTTTCTGGCTAAAACAACTCCGGAACGCGTTACAAAACCTTTGTGTACTGCAGGATTACCATACCATAGCGTGAAAGGCCTAACGTTTTTAGTAACTACACTTCCTGCACCAATCATTGCATATGCTCCAATTGTAACCCCAGCAAGAATAGTTGCATTAGCTCCTATACTTGCGCCATCTTCTATAATTGTATGGGCAAACTTATCAGGATAGTGTTTTGATCTGGGGACAAGGTCATTTGTGAATGTTGCATTGGGACCAATAAACACGCCATTTCCTATGCGTAAACCATCCCAGATTTGTACGCCCGGTTTGATTGTAACATTATCCCCAATAATTACATCATTTTCAATAAAAACGTTAAAGTTAATATTGCAGTTTTTCCCAATTTTAGCATTTTCTAGTACTACACAATTTTGCCAGATTACGGTTCCTTCTCCAATTTTCCCTGATTGAACATCAGCTGATGGATGTATTTTAATTGGCATTTTTGTATTTTTTGAAGTGTTCGTATTGCCTGATGTAATCATTTTCAGAGTATAAATCGGATGCCAAAACCAAGCATATTGCCCCTGATGAAAATTCCATGAGTTCACGCCAAATACCAGGTACAACCATGAGACCGTAATCGGGTCTGTTGAGGGTCACAATTTTTTTATTCTGACCATCATCCAATAACACATCAAATGAGCCGCTGGCTGCAACGATTAGCTGACGTAGTTCTTTGTGCGCATGGCCACCGCGGTCTTCACCCCCGGGAATATCATACAAATAATAGATACGCTTGACTTCAAAAGGAATATGTTTATTCCCCTCAACAATGGTAATGTTTCCGGCTCTGTTGTGTATTTTGTTCAGGGGCAAAATAACACAATCATATACACTATTATTTTTCATTAGCTCTTTGGTATTGCAGGAATTCATCAAAATCATAGATGTAATCCGCGGGCTCATAAGGCGTTGAACTCACAACCAGCGCTAAGGCATTGGTAGAAAAATTCTGCATTTGTCGCCACATTCCATTTGGGACATATAAGCCATAATAGGAGCGGTTAAGTGAAAACTTTTCTTCTTTTTGGCCATCATGGATAATTACATCAAAACTTCCGGAAAGTGCTACTATTACTTCCTTTTGTTCCTTGAACGCATGTCCCCCTCGGATTTGACCACCCGGTACATCATAAATCCAGTAAACCCTTTCAATTTTAAAAGGTATTTGATTTAATTCTTCAAAAAAAGAAAGATTTCCTCTTGGGTCTTCGAATTTTGGAAGATCGATTATTCCGGCGTTTTTCATTGATGTTATTACGATTATTTCTTCAAATCAGCAAACGTTAGAAGACTGTTCTTTTGTATGAATTCTTGAAATTCAAAGGATTTTAATATATTGTATTCCTCTACTCTGGCTTCTAACATATTGGTTTCGGAAAACTCTTCAGTTGAGGTTGCAGGATGAACCATAATTTCAAATACTTTATTAGTATTTATACTTTCCAGCATTGTTAGCCGTTGTAGAAGTGTCCTTATGTTATGGTTCTCAGTATAAAGCATCGCATCGGGGAGCTTGAACGAATGCAGCAATTTATTTCGTATTAACCTGAAATACCTTTCAGTAACGAAACGCTTTAAACCGAATTTTGAAAGGTTCATTAGTCCTGGCTCAATCAAATCAAGGGGTTTTTTTGAAAGATAAAGATAGGTTTTATTATACCACCTCAAGCCAAGAGGGTTTTTTCTCTGAACCATAAATTCAATCAGTGTGTCGCTGATCAAATTCTGCTTATTAATATCCTGATGAGAGTCGATATGGCTGATATTAGAACCAATGATATTTTCCAATCTAGAGAATTGAGCATTAAGTTCAATAAGGACCTCAGCTTTGCTGATCTCATTATTCTTTATTTTTTTCTTTAAAGTAGTAATGTTTAAAAAACATCCATTTTCTTTAACCAAAGATGGAATCAATTCAGGATTAGAAAGTGGACGCCCTTGTGTTAAATTAAAATGTAAACCAACTCCAAAGCCATGAATGCCTGTTAATTTGACTGCTTCAGAAGCATAGAGCATATTCACCATGACCGTAGTGGATGAAACAGTACCAAGCTTTGCTAATTCAAAAACAGCCTCATTGGTAGCTTTTGTAAGGCCGAAGTCATCAGCGTTTATAATGAGCTGCACGTTTGTATGCTATTAAAAATTTCAAGAAACAATAACATTGTATAGTTTTTTAACGTGTTCATTTTCCAGATGACCACGATTAAATTGTTGAATTTTAACACTTAACTCTTGACGGAGATTTTTACTCTTTAGTTGATCGAACGCCTCCCTTATGACATCCTTATCCAATGTATCAATTATATAGCCAATCTCATTATTTTTAAAAAACCGATATAATGATGAAGATACCGGGGTATGAACTATAATGGGCACGCCGGATGCCAGATAGTTATGTGTTTTACTCGGAAAGGAAGTATTAGTTTTGAATCGATACTTTTCATCAAACATCATGGGTAGATATAGCAGATCATATTCCTGGAGTTTTAATGGAAGTTCATTCTCCGTGAGAAATGGTTTTATAAGAATGTTTTTTGAGATAGAAGGATAATTATTCTCAAGATATTTTAAGTAAACTTTTGGAACATTCGTTCTCAAGTGGAATTCAATATTCTCTATTTTAAAGACATCTTCCATTGTTTTCAGAAATACATTCAATGCGTCAACTCCATAAATAGAACCAACAAGGCCAATTTTTCTAATGTTTTCACTGATATTTGGTTCATTTACTTGCTGTTTAAATGTACCCACCAGCGATTCAGAAAGTTGACAATTTTCATTGAGATATCCAGCTTTGCGATAATGTTCTGCAAGCAACATTGTAGGCGTATCGATGGATTTTGCACCTAAAAATAGTTTTTTTAAAACTGGTGTAACACGTTCTTTGAATGGATTATAAAAGCGGTTTGTGAATGGGTCATCATAGATGGTTAGGTGATAGGGCAATGCTATCTGTTTTGAGATCCTTTCTAAAATCAATAGCGTCATTAAATCGGTATGAACCCAAAGCCTTTCGAACTTGTTATTTCGGATATATTTAGCTATTCTTTTAGAATAAATTCTGGCATAATAGTTTGTAATCCACCAACTGTACTTCCGGCTAATACGATTAGCAATAGCGGTTATGATTTTATCTCTAAAAAAAGTAGTTAGTGTCTCTTCACCTAATGTTTTGCTGCTTGGTTTTAATGAAGGGGTGAAGCAAATTATATCTATATCAGCATTTAAATCCATACGAAGTAATCTAACATACTTTGCATAGACTAACCAGGAAGAGTTTTTATCGTTGTTGAGGCCAGTGGTAAGGAGGAGGGTTTTCATATTAATCAAGAATGGATTATAGTTTACGCTTCAATATAAATGTAGTATATAGAGGTAAAATTCCTAATAAGCTTACACCATAATTTAATAAATATGGCCTTTGAAGGAAAAGAGACATTAGAGCTAAATAAATAAGGTATTTTCGTCCTTTTAATGAAATGATGATACTTAGAATAATAAATAAGTAATATGGCCAAGCGATGAATATTCCATGATATGCTATCGGAGCTAATGGGTTTTCGCCCATGTAACCTTTTTTCAAGCATTCTTCTCCATCAATAGTACAATATGGATTAACACCCCATAACATAGAATCATCGTTAAAAGACAGGTTATCATAAGCATTCCAAAAGAGAGTTTCGCGCCCTCCACGAATACCCTGTCTTGCATCTTGACTTAGAGTGAATCTTGAAAAAAGATTATCTTCCAAAAAACCATCAAATCCAGAAATATAAACCAATGCAATAAAAAATATTATTAATGAAACGATACCTGTCCACCGGCCTCTAGGTAGGTTTATGGCCAAAACAAAAATTAGTGAAAAAACTAAAAATGCAAGGCTAAATGTGATAAATCCTAAAAACAAAATGATCAAAGATATTTTTTGATTAAGTGAAAACAACTGCCTCAGGACTAACAAGCCACCGGTTATAAATGCCAAAGTTCCTGGTTCATCATAAATACCACTTGGTCTAAGAACAGCACCTGCTGAATGACCAAATGAAGTATAATACAAATACTGGGAGCGCCCATTTTGTGCTACATAAGAAAAAATAGACTTCAACCCTAACTGATGCATAACGAAGCCTATCACTGCCCCTAATAGTACAACAAGTATAATTTTTGATGATATTTCAATAAAACCTGTTAATTCTTCAATATTAGTCACGCTTAATAATAAGATGGTTGTAATTAAGAACAAATTGATTTTGAAAAACTTAAACTCACTGAAAAACGCTACTTTAAAAACGGTAAAAAAGAGGAGTAAAAATATTAATACAATTGCCCATTTCGCAATTCTTCGAGAATAAAACATTACTAATGATAGAATTCCAATAAAGTTAGTTAATACTAACATCATATTGGAGAATCCAAAAAGAGGAAGAAGTAGCGAAGTAGATATAAACGTGTGGTAAACAAGCAATGAAACAGCTAACTTATAGCCATTTGATTGATGTTTTACTGACAATGTTTTATTGGGAATTATACTCATAATATGTTTAGTTTTCCAGTATGTTCTGATATATATTATACTGAATTTTACCTACTTCGGAATCCATATTGTCTCTTAATGCGTTTTGAGATATGACTGTTGCCAAATCGGTACTGCTAATAATTTTTAAGAGTGCGGCACAGCATAAAGCAATATCACTTGAAGGATAATAAAGTGCAGAATGATTATCAATAGCTAACTCCGGCATTGCTCCAGCATATGAGGCAATTGTTGGTGCTCCAAGATACAATGATTCCTTTAATACAAGACTATACGACTCAATAAAGGAAGGATTGATTACAACATTGGCTTTTAAAATCTGAGAAATCAATTCCATTGTATTTAACGGGCCAAGCCATATTATTCTGTTTCCAATATCCTCTTTTTTAATGAAGTTCATCAGGTAACGTTCATAACCTGGCTGTCTGATTCCTTTGATAGGCTTTGGTCCGGCGATGTATAGTCGTGCTTCAGGCTTAATCTTAACTAATTTAGCAAATGCCTTAATCAGTGTGTGAAGACCTTTGTAGGCACTAAGTGTTGAAGTTATGGTCAAAATACTGTTTTTTTCACAATGTTCATACTTCCACTTTTGTGCTCCAAGAAACTCACTGCGAAGACCAATAGCAGTTTTATAAACTGTCGCGTGTGGATTTAGATATGCAATATGTGCCCGCATCCATTCAGATTGAGTATTGATATATTGATGGCGAGCAATAATATCCTTCTCAATCTCACCTCGCTTTCTGAGCGCTTTTTGCCTGCCAAAAATAGAGCTGCTTGGTTTTATTATCTCTTTAATGCCAATGCATTGAATTAACTCTTTGATGGATAAGTCGGCTGTTACTTTTTCTGCAATTGCACTGATTAACCCTTGCATTTCAAGTAAAACTTTCCCTTGGATATAACCAAAAGCAGTAAGGCGACTCCAGTAATATTCAGTACCCCAAATGTGAATAATATCTGGATTTATATGAAAAACAATATTTTGAATTTCTTTAATTATTCTTTTTGATGGCAATCCATTGCTTCTTACTTTGACATCTGGAATAATCCACTGCTCAATATCATTATAGTTTCTTAGTGTCGTTGTTTTAACTTTACCTTTCGTTATTATGTATAATTTAATTTTATCAAAGTCTTTTAGACCTTGAAGCATTGCTATTAACCACGTACCCGTACTTGACATGGAGATGTTTGAAAATTCTATATTACTAAACCACAACACTTTCATAAAATAACACGATTCATTTTGTAGCCTTTAACAAATTATTTACAACATTCTCCCAAGCATACTTTGATACGGCTGTCTCCCTACCTTTTATTGAAAACTCATGCAAAACAGAAGGGTTTTCATATAAATATGCTATATGTTTGGCCAATTCATTTTCATCATTTTCTTCCATTAAAAACCCAGTACTACCATGCTCAATGATTTCATCAGCTGCCACCGAATATTTTCCGTTCTTATTACTTATTGCAATGCATGGCAAACCAGAAGACATTGCTTCCACATAAACACTTCCAAAGCCCTCATAAAGTGAGGGTAAAACAAAAACGTTATTTTCACGATACCATTCTTCAACATTTTCTTGTCTTCCTGTAAACAATATATTATTTTCTATTTTTAAATCTCTTGTAAGTTTCTCTAATTCTAACCTATATGATCCATCGCCAACAATCGTTAAAAAGACATTCGTCTCTTTCTCTTTTAGTAAAGCTATCGCCTTTATCACACATTGTACATTTTTATCTACTTCAAGACGACATACAGCAATCAATTTTAATGTTCCAAATCCATTCCATATATTTTCATTTGGATAAAACCGTTTCGTATCTACTCCAGCAGTAATAACTTTAGTTTTAACACTAGTGCCGAGTTTGAAATACTTGATGGTTTCATTCCGTCTTGCTTCACTTAAAAACACATTTATGCTGTTTTTTATAGCTCTCTTCTCTAGGTGGTATGAGAGGTAAAGATGTATCTCTGAAAACACAACCTTACTAAAACCTACTATCCCTGGATACTTTTCTAATTGTTCTTTAAACGACTTCCTTCCATAAAAAGAATGAGGCGCGGCATTGATGTAGAGCACTTTATTTCTTCCTAATATATTTATCGCTGCGTTAGCCATTGTGAAAGATCTAGCCCAAACGACATCAAAGGTATTAAGTTCCTTTCTTAACTGATTTGTAAGCTGCCTTATTTTAATCAATAATTTTATTATTGGCCAACTTTTTTTTAAATGTAATTTTTTTATTTTAACTAACTCAACGGCTGAATCAGATGACACGTGCTCTTGCACTGCAAATATTGTAACAAAATTTCCTTGATAAATTAACTCTTCAGAGGCATGAAATATCCAAGATTCAATCCCGCCTTTTGATCGACCTAATGACTCATATAAAATGGCAATTCTTTTTATTCGCATTATTTAATATTTAATACTATTTTCCTTAATCCTCTAAAAAATCTTATTCTATTATTAGTAGCGTGATTTTCTATACCTGAGAAATCAGCATGTAGAATAGTATTGTATGATTTTTCGCAAATGTCAAGATAAACGTCAAATGAAATATTCTCCTTTACCGCAAGAGAAAAAACACTAAAGACCCAAGCTTCACTGCGTACATAAAGTCGCTTATCCAATATGATTCCATCAGTGGGGACTATATTGTAGAAATAATTACCATTCCACGCATTTTTTTTGATCCAATCTAATATTTTAGATGCACATTGTCTATATTCATTAGACTTATTTATTATTGACTTACTTGCCATTATAAACCCTGCAGCACATGAAGAAAAACCCCATAAATGAATTTCTGATCCAAAATACTCTTTACTATTGGTATACGGGATTAGACCTAACTCATTTTGTTTATGCAGCACAAAATCTGACGCTAATTGAACTATGGTCTTTTGGTCTTTTGATGGAAAATTCAATTCTGCATAAGCATGAACTTCAACTTGTTGCATTTGATGGTAAAAATCAACTTTATCTCTTTGATGGTTACTAGAACTATTATCATCTTGGACGAAATAATACCAGAACTTTCCCATATTGTCATGACTACTATTAAGCCTATTATGTAAAAACTTAATAAACCCTAAATAAATCTTCTCAAGTTCCTCATCAGGGAAAACTGATAAATATGATCCAAGTGCACCTGCAGCAAATGAAGTTCCATTTAAAACAATTATTGCTTTTGAACTATACGGTCCATAAGGAATGGCATATTCGTATTCGCTTACTCTAATCGAATTTTTTCGTATCCAATTAGCAGCATTTTTTATTGAATATATTACACTCTCATCAAAAGACCTTTTATAATATTCTACTAATGCGAGCAAACCCACAAGCTCAGAAGATAATGATTCGCCTTTTTTATGCAAAAACCCAAAGTTGTAATCATAACCATTATCAAAGCCTCCATCTGGTCTTTGAATTTCCATTAAAATTTTTGCTGCATGACTTGCGCGAAACATCCACTTTTTATCACGTGTTGCATCCCACAGAGAAATACAACCCATTAAAGTTCGATAAACTGTTTGACTGCAATAGTCAACAGTCAAGGGTTTTAACAATATTTTTTTTATTGCATGCATTGGAAACAGGAAAGAAGCGATTTTCATAGATATATGCAATTAAAAATTCAAATCCCAATAATTTGATTTATAACCATACAATACTGAATAATAATCTTCAAATAATTTTATGGAATCATATGAAGATACTATCGGTCTATATTCCAACACTTTCCTAGCGTGCTCAATATTATGACGAACTCCTCTTAATTGTTGCTTAATTAATGGGGTATTAAGATTCGTCTTCATATCCATTTCTGCTGAAGATTTATTAAAACTCAAAATATGCCTAGGTTTCTTAAATGGAACAATACTTTTGTTTAATATAGAAGTATATACCCATTTTATAATCTTTGTTTTCTTCGCTAGACTTCTTACTTCAGCAATGCTTGTGAGTCTTTTAATAAACGTAACAAGAGATAAATCATTATTACCTAATTTCTTAGCTTCCTCTCTAGTTATTATAGGTATCGTTTTAAATTCAACCCCTGCTATTATTGATGCCTGTTCTACCAAATCTCTCCAATTATAATCATCACCATTTGTAATAAATATACGCTTACCATCACTAGATTCTGCTAAAAAACTTAATTCAATTGCCTTGCATATATTATTAATATCAACTAGGTTACAAGGCAAAATTCCATTATCTACTAAAGCAAACGTTCCTGCTTTTATGCTTTCTATCACTTGATGAAATAATCGACCATAAGCACCTGTAATGTGAGGTGGACATAAAACAATAGTGCTTAGACCTTCTTTGTTAGCTTTTCCCATTATTTTATCCTGCTCATTCTTATACCACCCGTAACTCTTTTTTACCGCACGCACAGGCCCATTTTCAAACTCACTTAAGTGGCTAGGAAGATCGCCATAAACAGTTACACTACTAATGTGGATTAATCTCTTAATGCTGTGCTTTTTGCATGCACTAACGAGATTCTTAGCACTATTTATTAATTCATCTAAAGGCCCAAGAGCCAAATTGACAACATATGAGCAACCACTAATAGCATTTTCGATTGAACTAATATCATTTAAATCTGCCTTAATAATTGGAATATTATATCTTAAAATAGACCATGAATTACCAGGTGAATGAACGACAGCTCTTATCGAGACATCTTGTCTTTGTATAAGTCTTTCTACTAAAGCACGCCCCACAAAACCAGAAGCGCCAAATATGCATATTTTTATCATTTGCATTTTAAATTTAATATTTGTTATACCAATTGCAATTCATTTGCTTTCTATCTCTATAAAGTTCTTCTGTGATCTTTGTACAAAGTACGGCATCTTCAATATTAGAGATACTATTAATTTCTTTTTGTCTAATTTTATAAACAAATTCTTGTATTTGTTCTAGATACATATTAGGCCGGTGTTTTATCTGGAAGTTTTTATAACTATTAATAAAAGGAACGTTTGCGCAGGATCCCTTAAATCCTATTGAAATTGTTGGTTCTTTACCGTCCTGATGGATTAAATTGCCATGTTCAAACTCGATATGGCAGCCCGCTGTTAAATTTAATGTTTTTGAAATTCTTATTATTCCATTAAATCCTTGTCCTTCCTTAACGTATTCAAACCTCGCTAGTGCATTAGCCTCCAGTCCACCGTCAGAATCATCCACCAATCCATAAATCCTTGGTTCTCCAAAATACCAAATCATTCTATCGAGATAATGTGACCCATTGATTAAAAACGCGCCTCCACCACTTCGCTTTCTATCAAACACATAATTTGACACTGGAGCCCACCCCCCAGAAGAACCATATTGAAACAAAAAACTTTTTACATTTCCCAAAGTTTTATTCTTAATTATCTCTTTAACAAATTGCACGCTTGGCCAAAATCTAGTACTATAACCTATCATAGCAATTTTGTTACTTAGTATCGCTTTATTTTGAATTTCTAATGCGTCATTATATGAAGTTGCAATCGGTTTTTCAATTAAAACATTTATTCCTCTATCTATACACTCGAATGCTATTTCTCTGTGTGTGTCATTTGGTGTACAAATAATAACCCCATCTAACTCATCTTTAATCTTATTTATACTATCATAAACTGATAAATTAACATTTGTTTTTTTTATCTTCTCTATTCTTTCAATGCTAGTTTCAACGACACAAGTCAATTCAGCGTCCAAACACATCAATAATGCCGGGATATGTGCTGTTTCAGCAATATTACCAGCCCCAACAATTCCGATTTTAAGTTTCCTCATAACTTTTTGCATTCTTTAAATTTATAACCAGTGTATAGTGAAATCACTATAAACAACTATATCAAGTATACTTTTCTGTTGTTTTTCCCACACACTTTCCAGGCACACCATAAATAATTGAGCAAGCCTCAAAACTTTTAGTAACAACTGTTCCAGCAGCAATCAATGAAAAATAGCCAATTTTAACACCTTCAGTTATTATTACATTTCCCCCAACCCAAGTACCTTTTCCAATCTTAATAATATCTCCCTTTCCAGGTCCAAATCTAAAACTATTTTCCTTTGGTAGATGATTAGTGCTCACAACAATAACTTTAGGTCCTAGCATGACTTGATCTTCAAAGACAATGCCACCACGTAAACCACATATCCAGCTATCAGGCCCAATATAAACATCATTTCCCACTTCAATTTTATTTATACCTTCAAAGCGAACACCTAACCCAACTTGAAAGTTATGGCCGCAAGATTTTAAAAAAAGGCTGTAATAGGCACCTCTTATTTTACACCCTCTGCTATTAGAGGGAAATACTTGGATCAAAATTTCGAACACCCTAAATAACAGGTTGCCAAAAAAAACAATTTCATGCTTAATAGTTGAATATATAACTCGGAAAAATCTAAATTTTTTTATGTTCATGTTTATCTTTTGATCATTGCTGACTCATTAAAATCGGTTCTACTAGGAATTTTATGGGTAGAGGTTTAGCTCGCCATGAAAGAACAAAATTGCACTTCTGAATTTTTCGAACCGTCTATAGCCTCTCCCGATTAGTTTTAATTCTTGTATTTTGCCATTTAACCTTTCAGCCATGGCATTGTTTAGGTTGCTTATCAAAGCATTGACCACACCGTCTATATGCTTTATCATCATAAAGGCAACTTTTGTTACTTCTTTTATATTCTTCATAAGCGCATCAGTAGCCCAGTTCCTCAGTAAGATCCTGGATTCCTGTTCATTATTATTATGTCCAAATAGGCTTTTAAAGTTTTCTTTTATGTGCCATGCTTGAGAGACCTGAAGGTTTGAAGCTTTAATCTGTTCAAACTTTTCCCTTTGCCGCTCAGTAAGGTTACATGTATTTTTAAGCAGAGCATAGCGGCTGTTTTTGAGCTCATCATGCTGCTTTGCCTCCCTGCGCCTGACCTGGTCAATACTTTTATTCAGGTATGCCACCAGATGAAATTTGTCATGCACAAGTTCTGCATTGGGAAATACCGTATTAACTGCATTGATATAGGGCTTCCACATATCAAGGCTGACTGAATTTACGGCCTTGCGCTGTTTTTCTGTGAAAGTGTTCATTAACAATGAAATTGCTGCCTGTTGATCCCGGCCTTCTGCAACATCAATAACGGCTCCACTTTTGGGGTGGCTGACAACACTGACATACTTATGTCCGCTTTTATAAGATTTTTCGTCTAGGCATAGGTGCTCAAACGGGTAGGTTTGAGTGTCCCTGCGCGACATCCCCCTTTCGGTGCAGCGATGTATGATCCTGTTTATGAGGCTAAAACTGCAATCCAGTAGTTCTGCTGTTGCTGTTTGGTTCTTAGTGGCCCGTAACAGGTCTATCGCCTTGACCTCAAAATGATAGGTGTGGCGGTCGTGCTTGGCAGACCAGTCCAGCCTTATCTGTTTTACTTTGCCGTCTTTGCCCTTTATACGGGGAATCCTGCAGCGCACATAGGTTTTGTACTGCAATACATCCAAATGGCGCCATTCCCGCATTTCACTATGGTCATACAAGGGAGCAGGTTCCATGCTGTCCGGATCATAATATGCCTTGCCTATGTATTTTAAATCCAAATATACAATGTTGTCCTTGCTGTCAACTTCTATGTCTATTACCATCCAATCATCCCCGAAATCCAGTATCAGGTTGAAAAATTCTTTTGCTAATATCATGGTGCAAAGTTAAGCCTTCCACGAAATTCCTAGTAGAACCAATTTATTTTTTTTTATGCCTTTTCCTTAACCTATAAAATTCCCGAATCTTCTTCTGAAAAATGAAAGCCATACCACTACTTCCAAATATTAATAAATTTGACCCAATTGACAAGATAAACAAACTGCCAAACATACAAATATAGTAAAATACTATGCCTGACCATGTGCTAATAACAAACAAATCCAAAACCATTTTCCCTAAAAAAAACACTATCAAACTAGTTGCAATTGGCAAGATAGAAGTCTCAAACATAACCCTTATTAGCTTAAAATCATGAAATATTCTTTTGCCTACATAGAGACACAACCCGGTACCCACCCAAGAAAAAAACAATATTCTAATTCCAGAACCAATAATGCCATATTTATAAACTAGTATTGCCGTTATTAAACCAGATAGTATAGTAAGGCTTGAAATTATATTAGTTAACCACCTTATTCTTCCTGTCCCTTTTAATAATGATGAATAAACAATTACTCCGCCATTAAAAGAAACACCTAGACTATAAAGTTGAGCAAAACTCGAGCTTTTCATCGCAAATTCAGGAGAAATCCATTTACTTAAAAATACCGGTAAAACTATTGCAAGAGGAATAAATATGATAGTGCTAAAAATTGTTAATAACCATATACTAGTGACATATAAGTTTTTCATTTCAACGCCCTCTTCCATTGAACTAAAACGGGGAAACAATGGCTGTCCAGCAGCACCAATTAACTTCTGAGCTTTAGTAATTAAATCTTTTGGTGCTGACAAGTAGGCTACACTAGCGGCACTAAAAAACATACCTAAGATGATTTGATCAATATATATGGCTGCTTTCTGAATAAGGTCATTGATGAATGAAAATATTCCATAACTAAATACTTCTTTTATTCCTTCTACTTGATATCTTGGCAAAAACATTATACCTGGAATAAGTTTGTGCGCTATAAATACAAAAAAAACTATATCTACAAGACCACTTACCAATATCAAAGATGTTAACCCTATTATCCCAAATCCTTTAATCGCAACAATATACATTCCTGAATATCTGATGACCATCATAAATATATTATATTTACTTAAAATGTCATATCTTTGTATGGCCTCTGCTATAGACCGGAATACACTTGCAAAAACACTAAACAAGAAAGCTACTCCAGCAATTCTTAAAGCTCTAGACGCGTTTTCTTCATTTTCAAGACTTATCTTAAAAACTTGAATAATATCCGCTGAAAAAACAATAATAACGCCACTAATTATTAAGCCTGAAAAAATGTATATAAGTAGAGTGGAACCAAGGACTCGATTAACCCCAATAATATCACTTTTTGAATGATAGTAAGACACATACTTTAAAGTAGCTTCACCTAACCCAAGTCCTTGCAGAGCAGCAAAACCACCTATCATTAATATTATGGAATATACTCCGAAATTTTCAGCTCCAATTTCACTAATAATAACAGGAATAATTAAAAAGCCAGCAATTGCTGTTATTACTACAGCTAATATATTCCATAAGGAATTCTTAAATAAGCTTTTTTTCTTTTTCAAATTTACTGTTTAATATTACACACAATCCTAATTAAATTCTTTCCAAAACAGCTCTACATCTCGGCTCTATCTGCTATGCGCTACAATAAAGGGTGCAGGTTATTGTATGAACGATTGACAGCTAAAGGGAAGCGCGACAGGGTAGCTAAGATTGCTGTTGCAAATATACTGATGAAACAAATTTTTGCTATAGTAGCGCACAATGAGCCATATAGCGAGGAGCACATCAGCAAATTATAGGTTACTTTACCGTAATATTTTTCTTCAAACTGCCTCTAAATAAAAAAAGGCAGTTTGAAGAAAAATATTTCACAAAACTCTTGCTTTTTAACACAGCTCATTCCGACTTCTGATAGCTATCGGAACATAGCCAAACTGTAGCGTCCTGATTTTGGTTGACTCTTTTTTCTTCTTTCCGGGGATCCTCGGAAAGAAGAAAAAAGAGTTTGTTCGACAAATATATTAATTCATTTTTTCTAATACCGTTTCTGGCCGTTTTCTATAGTAGGTTTTCCAACACCTTTCAAGTTCTCCTGTTTTTGATGAACCTTCTCTGGGGTCATCATTTCGACACTTCTATGTGGACGCTCTGTATTATAGAAGTTTATAAATTTTGGGAGTTCTTTTTGAGCTTCAGCCAAGCTATCGAATGTTATGGTTTTGTCATTGGTAAATACTTCTTTTATTGTTCGGTTGTAACTAATCAGTGTCAGAAAAAAATCAATCCTTATTAACAATTTTCGCTGTGGCTTGTGAATAACTTTCTGGGATTGATGCGTTTAAAGGCTCTGTGATTTTGCTGTTTGTTTGTTCTTGGGTGTTCAGGTTTAAATATTGGATTCTCCTTGGGGTATTTTTCAAAAATCATTGGCTATTCACAATTTGCTGTTTTCTGTGTTCGTAACTAAACCGCTGGTAATTTGACTTTTGCCTCTAACCTACACTACTTTTGAAAGAAAAAAGTTTTGGACAAAGATTTCATTATACAAGAGCTTTTCAAAAGGATTGGCCAGCTTGAAAGAAGACTGGAAGCCCTTGAGTTGGAAAATAAAAAACTCAAAGAAAAGCTTGCCAAATACCAAACACCAAAAAACAGCAACAACAGCTCAATACCTCCCTCCCAAGATCAGAACCGCCCTAAGCGCAGGAGCTTGAGGGAAAAGACAGGGCGTAAGCCAGGCGGACAGGCAGGGCGGAAAGGGAACACACTTAAGATGGCCGAAGTGCCTGACACTATTGAGAAGCACATCCCCTCATATTGCAAGTGTTGCGGGAAAGACCTTGCTTCTTTGCCCGTACAATTAGCCGGTAAACGCCAGGTATTTGATATTCCCGAGATAAAGTTACATGTCACAGAACACCGGGTATATAAAAAGGTTTGCAGTTATGGCCATGAAACCAGGTGTGATTATCCATCTCAGGCCAATGCCCCGGTAAGCTATGGGAACAACATTGAAAGTTTGATCGGGTATTTCCATAACAGGCAGTACCTGCCCTTTTTGCGTATGAAAGAACTTTTCAGGGATGTTTTCCATATTCCCATAAGCGAAGGGGGCATCCATTATTTGCTCAATAAACTAAAGCGCAAGGCCCAACCAGCCTATGACCTAATAAAGCAAAAGTTGCTTTCGGGAGGATATTGCCTTTCTGTAGGAAGTGATGAGACAGGAGTTAAGGTTGATGGCAATAAGCACTGGGCATGGACATGGCAAAACCAAGAGGCTACATTCATTGCCATCACTGACAACAGGGCACAGAGGAGCATTGACAATACATTTAAAGATGGGTTTAAAAACTCTGTGTTGGTGCATGATTGCTGGAAGAGCCATTTTAATACTGCTGCGCTGTCGCACCAGATTTGTATGGCACATCTTTTACGTGACCTGAATTACTTGTCAGAAAGGTATGGGCATAAATGGAGCAGGATATGCAAACGGCTGTTTCAAACGGCACTGGATTTGAAGAAAAAAATGGACAATGCGGGTTGCTACGTACATAGCCCAAAGAGAACCGCAATTGAAAACAGGCTGAACAGTTTACTGAAAGCAGAACTGCCGGAAAAACACAACGAATTGCTTGCATTCAAAAAAAGGCTAGTCAAATACAGGGACTATATCTTCACCTTCTTATATCACCTAGAAGTCCCGCCAGACAAGAATGCTTCTGAAAGGGCAATCCGAAACATAAAAGTAAAACAGAAAGTTTCAGGTCAATTCAGATCGACCGATGGAGCGGATGCCTTTGCTGTTTTGAGATCAGTTGCTGACACAATTATCAAGAATGGACAGAGTGTTGTGCCTGCCTTGGGAACTATCGCTAATTTGCAGACTGATTAGTTACGTTCAGTTAACACGTTCTGCAATAGGATTTTCCAGTGGGGCTCCAGTTTCTGTCATACTAATTTCCATTCGGCATTTCTTCAGGTGTTTGATGTATCTGTTGCATCAATATTGGACGCCCCGGTCTGAATGATGTATACACCCATCTGACTTTAGTCCTCGCGTGGCTTTCTTTAAAGCCCTCAATGCGCCAGTAGCTTCTAATGAGCCACTAACATCAAAACCAACTATTTTGCGAGAATACATATCTGTCACAAAGATTAGGTAGGCAAAACTGTCTTTGCCCTTTACCCAGACATAGGTTATATCTGAAACCAACACCTGGCCAGATCCATTGGGTATTAAACCTCTTATCAGGTTCGGATATTTATGGTAATGGTGATAACTGTTTGTTGAACTAAACCTCCCTCCGGTCGGCAGCTTCACCTAAGATCTGATTCTTACGTATAAGGTTTTATTTATTAACCTTATAAAATTTAATCTTATGAAAAAAAGAACGATCCAGGATGAAGCATGCCTCAAAGTGAAAGGCTTTCGCCAAATGGCTGAGCAGTTTATGCAGCGCCTTGTAATCAACGGACGCTCGCGTTCCACACACGAAAACTACCTTCGCCAGATAGCAAAGATGGCGATTTTTTGTGAGAAAAACCCTCTTGAAATGGAAATTGATGAGATAGAAGCATATCTCTACCATGTGGTGGACCGCGACACCGACAGCCAAAGCTCTTTCAAGCACCTGGTCTATGGCCTGCGAAAACTCTACAAACTCTTCGAAAAAGACGAGCTGCACATTAGTTTGCCCAGCATCAAACGGCCACAAAAACTGCCCGTAATCCTTTCCTGTGGCGAAGTGAGGCGATTGCTCAAAGCGCCCAAAGAACTGCGCAACAAAATTTTATTGGCCTTAATCTATGATACGGGCATGCGCATCAGCGAAGCAAGCAGCCTTTTGATACAAGATGTTGACCTGGAACGGCGACAGCTGTTTGTGCGCAAAACCAAAAGCAAACGGGAACGCTGTGTGCCCATTTCAAAACACATGGCAAGGGGCATTAAAAACTACCTGAAAATAGACCGCCCGAAATATTTCATGTTCGAACGCAGCAACCAGCACCGTGGGCTGCCCTTGAGCCATACACGTATCCGGGGCATCATGAAGGATGCTCTCGGTGTTGCCGGTATCAACAAAAAAGTCTGCATCCACTCTTTGCGCCACACTTATGCAACCCACCAGCTCGAAGCCGGGCAGAACATCTACGGGCTGATGAAGCTTTTGGGACATGCCGATATCAAAAACACCGAAATGTACCTCCATCTGGCCCAGCTGCCCCAACTGGCATTTTTCGGCCTGCTCGATAAGCTGTACCCAAACAAAAAGATATGAAGGCCGATCTGGCCTTGGTTGCAAAAAACTTTACGCACATACTGGAACAGAAAAACAGGCTGACTTACCATCAATTGCGCTGCCTGCGCGCTTTGCAGGCTTGCCGCACAGAAAAAATGGGCGGACGGATTGAGCAATGCAGCTGCTGTGGGAAGCGCAAGGTTTTTTATAACAGCTGCCGCAACCGGAATTGCCCTAAATGCGGCGGACTGGAACGCGAAAAATGGCTCATGGCACGTGAGGCCGACCTTTTGCCGGTCAATTACCTGCACATGGTCTTTACCATACCCGATAAACTGAACAAGCTGTTTTTGAAGCACCAAAAGGACTGTTACAACATCCTGTTCCGTACTGTAAAGCGCGTAATGGACTGTTTTGCAGATAATCCGGATTTCCTGGGGGCACGCATTGGATATACTGCCGTGCTGCATACCTGGGGGCAGAACCTGCAGTACCACCCCCACCTGCATTTGGTGGTGCCTGCCGGGGGGATTACAGCCAATGACAAATGGCTCCCTTCAAAAGGGGACGGAGAATTTTTGTTCCCGGTAGAAGAAATGAGCAAAGTGTTCCGGGCCAAAATGGTGGCTGCACTGCGCCAATGGGCAAAGGATGAAGAAATCCCCACCAGCAACCGTATGTTCAACAGCCTTTTTGAAAAACCCTGGACAGTTTATGCAAAACCTCCCTTTGCAGGGCCGAAACAGGTGCTTGCTTATCTGGGCCGATACACACACCGAACGGCAATATCCGATGAGCGCATTTTGCAGGTGGACAACAAAACTGTGGCTTTCCGCTGGAGGGATTACCGTGATGGCGACAAACAAAAAACAAGCATGCTGCCCGGGGAAGTGTTCCTGCAAAGGTTTTGCCTGCACATCCTTCCGCATGGATTTACCCGTATCCGCCACTATGGCTTTATGTCTTCGGCTGCAAAAGGAAAGGCTTTGCCTGCTCTGTATGAATATTTTAACCAGCCAAGGCCGCAAAAAAAGAAAATGGGCTGGGAAGAAATTGCAGAAACACGCATGAACATTGTGGTGGGATTTTGCACCCACTGTGGCGGGAGGATGTGGCTCGTGGAAATAATCCCCGAATCATTCCATGAGCGAATCAGGGCTCCGGATGCTTGCTGAGAAAATGCACATGCTTTATTGTTTTCCCTCTGCCCCTGCAATGCAGGACTGATATGGTTATGCCAAAAACCCACAAAATGGACTGTGGCAGGCATCAGATCTTGACAAAACGTTCATTTGAATTATTGCAAACCAAAGCTTTTCGGCTGAAAATGGCCTGTTTTCCCTTCCCTTAAGGTATTTGGCAGAAAATACCGCAAAAATTGATTCCCCAATATATAGGTACACCAGTTTCCTTCAACACAAAGCACATATTCCGGCTTAGGCCGGAAAACGTTGCTTAATTGTTGAACTAAACCTCCCTCCGGTCGGCAGCTTCACCTAAGATCTGATTCTTACGTATAAGGTTTTATTTATTAACCTTATAAAATTTAATCTTATGAAAAAAAGAACGATCCAGGATGAAGCATGCCTCAAAGTGAAAGGCTTTCGCCAAATGGCTGAGCAGTTTATGCAGCGCCTTGTAATCAACGGACGCTCGCGTTCCACACACGAAAACTACCTTCGCCAGATAGCAAAGATGGCGATTTTTTGTGAGAAAAACCCTCTTGAAATGGAAATTGATGAGATAGAAGCATATCTCTACCATGTGGTGGACCGCGACACCGACAGCCAAAGCTCTTTCAAGCACCTGGTCTATGGCCTGCGAAAACTCTACAAACTCTTCGAAAAAGACGAGCTGCACATTAGTTTGCCCAGCATCAAACGGCCACAAAAACTGCCCGTAATCCTTTCCTGTGGCGAAGTGAGGCGATTGCTCAAAGCGCCCAAAGAACTGCGCAACAAAATTTTATTGGCCTTAATCTATGATACGGGCATGCGCATCAGCGAAGCAAGCAGCCTTTTGATACAAGATGTTGACCTGGAACGGCGACAGCTGTTTGTGCGCAAAACCAAAAGCAAACGGGAACGCTGTGTGCCCATTTCAAAACACATGGCAAGGGGCATTAAAAACTACCTGAAAATAGACCGCCCGAAATATTTCATGTTCGAACGCAGCAACCAGCACCGTGGGCTGCCCTTGAGCCACACACGTATCCGGGGCATCATGAAGGATGCTCTCGGTGTTGCCGGTATCAACAAAAAAGTCTGCATCCACTCTTTGCGCCACACTTATGCAACCCACCAACTCGAAGCCGGGCAGAACATCTACGGGCTGATGAAGCTTTTGGGACATGCCGATATCAAAAACACCGAAATGTACCTCCATCTGGCCCAGCTGCCCCAACTGGCATTTTTCGGCCTGCTCGATAAGCTGTACCCAAACAAAAAGATATGAAGGCCGATCTGGCCTTGGTTGCAAAAAACTTTACGCACATACTGGAACAGAAAAACAGGCTGACTTACCATCAATTGCGCTGCCTGCGCGCTTTGCAGGCTTGCCGCACAGAAAAAATGGGCGGACGGATTGAGCAATGCAGCTGCTGTGGGAAGCGCAAGGTTTTTTATAACAGCTGCCGCAACCGGAATTGCCCTAAATGTGGCGGACTGGAACGCGAAAAATGGCTCATGGCACGTGAGGCCGACCTTTTGCCGGTCAATTACCTGCACATGGTCTTTACCATACCCGATAAACTGAACAAGCTGTTTTTGAAGCACCAAAAGGACTGTTACAACATCCTGTTCCGTACTGTAAAGCGCGTAATGGACTGTTTTGCAGATAATCCGGATTTCCTGGGGGCACGCATTGGATATACTGCCGTGCTGCATACCTGGGGGCAGAACCTGCAGTACCACCCCCACCTGCATTTGGTGGTGCCTGCCGGGGGGATTACAGCCAATGACAAATGGCTCCCTTCAAAAGGGGACGGAGAATTTTTGTTCCCGGTAGAAGAAATGAGCAAAGTGTTCCGGGCCAAAATGGTGGCGGCACTGCGCCAATGGGCAAAGGATGAAGAAATCCCCACCAGCAACCGTATGTTCAACAGCCTTTTTGAAAAACCCTGGACAGTTTATGCAAAACCTCCCTTTGCAGGGCCGAAACAGGTGCTTGCTTATCTGGGCCGATACACACACCGAACGGCAATATCCGATGAGCGCATTTTGCAGGTGGACAACAAAACTGTGGCTTTCCGCTGGAGGGATTACCGTGATGGCGACAAACAAAAAACAAGCATGCTGCCCGGGGAAGTGTTCCTGCAAAGGTTTTGCCTGCACATCCTTCCGCATGGTTTCACCCGCATCCGACACTATGGCTTTATGTCTTCGGCTGCAAAAGGAAAGGCTTTGCCTGCTCTGTATGAATATTTTAACCAGTCAAGGCCGCAAAAAAAGAAAATGGGCTGGGAAGAAATTGCAGAAACACGCATGAACATTGTTGTGGGATTTTGCACCAACTGTGGGGCAAGGATGCGCATTGTGGAAATCATCCCCGAATCATTCCATGAGCGTATCCGGGCTCCGGATGCTTGCTGAGAAAATGCACATGCTTTATTGTTTTCCCTCTGCCCCTGCAATGCAGGACTGATATGGTTATGCCAAAAACCCACAAAATGGACTGTGGCAGGCATCAGATCTTGACAAAACGTTCATTTGAATTATTGCAAACCAAAGCTTTTCGGCTGAAAATGGCCTGTTTTCCCTTCCCTTAAGGTATTTGGCAGAAAATACCGCAAAAATTGATTCCCCAATATATAGGTACACCGGTTTCCTTCAACACAAAGCACATATTCCGGCTATGGCCGGAAAACGTTGCTTAATTGTTGTATATGTCTTGCGCTTTGACTTTCTTAACAACAAACCATGCCTGCGCAGCAAATCATAAAAACGATCTCGCCCTATGCTGATATTGTGGGCTTTTAAGTCTTCTTGCAGGCTACAAAGCAAGTTCCTACCACTTCATTTTTTCCATAACTTTCGTTTTGATTTGATCAGTTCAATAATTATGTCTTCCTGGTAAATAGCTTGTTGATTATGGTGAATATTCTTGTAATAGGCCTGTTTGCTATAGCCAAGCAGTCCGCAAAGGTCTTTGATTGTTGCCCTTGAACCTTTGTCTGCCTTTAGTCGTTGGACGGCTTGGCTCCATACTTTTTTTTGATATCTATTTTTAATTCGTCTTCTGCAACATCCACCATCTTTTGCCACAGGTCTGCCCTGAGTCGCTCCTTCTTTAGCTGGGCTTGAAGATCCCTGACCTTCTGATCTTTATCTATTTCTTGTTTCTTATTTCTTGTTTTCCATTAGCTCTGGATTTATTTGGGATACGCCCCCTTTTCTGTAATTCGATTGGCCACTAAACTGGCGAATCCAGTACGAAATTGCACAATTACTCTGAATACCGTAAATACGCCGTGCCTCTTCTTTGTTGTACTTACCTTCTAAAACTTCTTTCACTACCCGTAGTTTAAATTCTTCCGGGTATTGCATTGTTTTTCGTCTCTTCATTTTAATCCTTGATTTAGTTGACTTCTAATTGTAATTCTGGTCAACCTATATCAGGACTATACAGTTGGAGTTCATTCTATTATATTAAGTATCTTATTTCCAAATATCTGTTTAGAATTTAATTTCAAACATTATCATTACCCACTATATTCATAGTAGAGCCATTTTCTTTGTGCAATAAGACTCATGTATTTCAGTATGTTGGGTTATTAATAACTTATTTTTGTAAAATAATGTAAATTGTAAAGCAAGGGTTTAGATGGTTTTATACGCTCTATTAGGTAATTACATTCAATATGAAATTTTTTACACGAGTTACTCACTCCAAACAGTACTTTTTATATAATCAGTATAACTTAGAATAATCCAAACTACTTTATCACTTACGCTGGACATGGAGTAGTTATTTACCGGAATGGAACACTGATGACGCAGATTTTACGAATTTGCTCGGATTTTTATCTGTGGTCATCTGAATTCTATTCATTCACTTAATTAAGTTCGTTTCTTGATTATCGTGATTGGTAATTCGTGATTCGTGATTGGTGTTTCGGATGTCTTAATGCAATAATTATCAAATTACGAATTACGGCTTACGAATTACGATTCACGTCATTTCACTCCAAACCGTTCTCTTAATATAATCCGTATAACTCAGGATGATGCGCACTACTTTATCACTAACGTTTGGCATGCTATAGTCTGCTACCGGGCGGAAGTGGGAGGAATCGTGTCTCGTGATTCGTGGTTCGTGAGTCGTGATTGGTGATTCGTGATTCGTGGAGCGCGGTTCTGTATTTTGATATTGCAATTGAACGAGTCCTTGCATAATTCGCTCAGGATTTAATCCAACCATCATCACACTAGCCTCTTCCATGGCTTCGGGACGCTCGTGGGCATCCCTTATATTTAATGCCCTGAAATTCATTATAGAAGATTCTTCGGAGATTGTTCCACTATCAGATAATACGGCATAGGCGTTCTTTTGCAAATGGTTATAATCATGAAAACCCAAGGGTTTCATTAACTGAATAAGTGGATTAAACGCAACTTCTTTTTCATTGATTTTATTCCTTGTCCGGGGATGTGTAGAGACGATAATTGGATATTGGAATTTTTCGGCGATTAGATTGAGCGTTAAAACCAGTTTATCAAAGTTGCCTGAATTAATATTTTCTTCCCGATGTGCTGAAACCACAAAATACTTTCCTCTTTGCAATTCCAGTTTCGACAATACATCTGATGCATCAATCCGATCCATATTCGCATGAAGCACCTCATACATAGGACTTCCTGTTTTAATGACCCTATCGGCAGGTAAACCTTCACGCAGCAAATATTCCCGGGCAATAGAACTATAAGTTAAGTTCATATCGGAAACATGATCGACTATTTTGCGATTGGTTTCCTCAGGTACACGCTGATCGAAACAGCGATTCCCTGCTTCCATATGGAAAATAGGAATATGGCGCTTTTTTGCAGCAATAGCACACAAACATGAATTGGTATCGCCTAAAACCAGAAATGCATCAGGATTTTCTTTTTCAAGAACAGGATCGATGGCAATCAGGATTTTCCCGGCAGTTGTTGTTGCATTGCCCCCGGCAGCATTCAGAAAATGATCCGGTTTGCGTAATCCAAGGTCGCTGAAGAATACCTCGTTCAATTCATAATCGTAGTTCTGTCCGGTATGAACCAAAATGTGTTCAATAGCTTCTGATTGATCCAATTTTTTGATAACCTCAGAAAGTCTGATGATCTCGGGGCGTGTACCGACGACGGTTATTACTTTGAGTTTCTTCATTTTTTCTTTTGTTTCACTGTGTTACACTGAGTAGCACACTGAGTTACACCGTGTAACTTATACTCTTCTAGTTTCACAGTGTTACTCGGTGTTTTGTCTTTTGCACTGTGGGACTCTGTGCTGTCCACTGTAGCACTATATGCAACTTATACTCTTTTAGTTTCACAGTGTTTGGCATAGTGTTTCTCGGTGTTTTGTCTTTTGCACTGTGGGACTCTGTGCTGTCCACTGTGGCACTCTGTGCAACTTATACTCTTTCAAAATAAGTATCCCCATCTTCCGGATTATAATGTTCACTAATCCAAAAAATTGTATAAAGTTCTTCTTCTCCTATATTGGTGATGTTATGGGTGTACCATATGGGCATATCGACAAATGATGGTTGTGAGCCATCGAGTTCGAAGGACATGATTTTGTCTGTTCCGATGCGACGTAGTTCGATCCGGGCTTTGCCTTTGATGACTGCGAAACGTTCTGCTTTACGTGTATGAAAGTGATTGCCACGGGTAATGCCGGGTACTGTTGTTGAGAAGCTCACCTGTCCTCCACTATTTAGTTTCACGGTTTCTACAAAGCTACCGCGATTGTCGGTATTTAGTTTCAAGTGAAATGGAAAGAAACTTTTATGATCAATATAGCATAGGAAGGTATTCCAGAGATTCCGCTTCGCCGGTGATTCTAAATCAGGTATTTCTCCTCGATTAAAATATCCTTCCTTAAATGATGTAAGGATTTCTAAGAGACTTGAAACCTTTGAAGTTGTTGTATGCTGAACGCTTACTTCCTGGATGGCAATATTCCCTTCAGTTTCTATTTTTGCAACATCCTCAATAATCTTTATGAAATGATCTACCAGTTCACTAACATAAATCAATTTGATTTCTCCATCCACATGGATTTCCGGTTTTTCACCATGTGTTAATTGATGGCAAAAAGTAGCAATCACGCTGTTATAATATGGATTGCCAAAAGGACCAAAGACGTTTGGAATCACAAAACCACTGAAAGAGGCATTGTTTTTATCTGCCCATTTGTCAAATAACTGCCTTCCCTCCTTTTTGGATTTGCCGTAGAGGTTATCGCGTTCTTCCTGTGTACTGGATGAAAAGAGAATATGAGGCGTTGATTTCGTCGTTTCACAGGCGTTGATCAGTTGTTTCACCAAACCTATGTTTGTATCATAAATCACCTGCGGGTCACCATGGCGGTTCATTGCTGCAAGGTGGACAATTGCATCACAGCTTTGAACAAATTCGTTCAATTTTGCTTCATCCTGGAAATACGCGTCCTCGAAGGGTATGCGATCGAACTTTTCGGGGAACAAACCCAAAGTATTATATAAATGAGTTCCTACGAATCCTGCTTGACCTGTTATTCCGACTTTTATCATAGCTCAGTTTCACAGTGTTACACTATGTTTATCACAGAGTATCACTGAGTTTAATTTATAGAATAAAACGTTTAATTCCGTTTTTTAAGCTTTTCGTATTAAAATTCAATAATAGTCCTACTTTATTGCCTGATAAACGCAAATATGTCAGTATCTGAGCATAGTGTACATCGGCAAATGTTTCTACTGTCTTTAGCTCAACAACTACTTTATTTTCCACAAGAATATCCATACGATAACCACAATTCATTTTTACTTCCTTATAAACAAGGGGTAACTCCTTCTCCTCTTCGACTTTCAGTCCTTTTTCCCGAAGTTCATAAGCTAAACAAGTACGGTAAACTGATTCAAGCAATCCCGGCCCCAAACTTGTATGGACCTGGTAAGCGGAATCCAAAATTTCATGCGTAATATCGTCGATATCCATAATTACCTTCTACTACCTTATTGCTAAAATATCACTGTGTTACACTGTGCATTCCACTGCGAAACACTGTGAAACTTATTCATATGCCATTTCCCAGTGATTGGCTGGAAATCGGTAATCATCTGCTATGGAATCTTCCAAACTCATATCTGAAAAGACAAGCAGAGTGGAGTTGGGTTCCAGAGCTTTGAAGCCGTTGGCATGTCCCGGAGGTACGATCAGGAGTTCGCTTTCTGTTTCTTCTAGAATTTTGCTATTGACTTTAAGGTTTTTCGAGGGATTATCCCAATCATCAATCTCAATCCAGTTGATCAAAAAGCTACCCTTTGTCACAAAGAAGTGCTTCGTTTCCAGTTTATGCCCCTGCCATGCACGGATAACGGATGTATCCGGATGAGTAATCGTATAAAAACGCTTTATGCCATCGAAGGTGAAGTCATTAACGAAACGGATGATACCGCGTTGGTCTTTATGTTGATTGCCTTTGATTATCATTATTTTGTTTCACAGTGTTTCACGATGTTCTTCACAGTGTTGCTCAGTGTTTTATTGTTATCACTGTGTGCCTCTGTGCAACTGACTCACTGTGCTACTCTGTGCTCAACTCTGTGTAACATTGTGTAACTAAACCTAATCAAGTTTCACAGTGTACCACGGTGTTTTCCACAGAGTTTCACTGCGTTTTTCTTTTCACTGTGCTACTCTGTGTTTAACTCTGTGTAACACTGTGCAACTTAAACCTAATCAGGATACTGCACCGCCTCCACATCCCCCAGCACATCCCTACGGATCATCGGGAGTTTGAGCAATAGCTCTTTCATACCTTCTACATCAAGCCGATGCGTATTGTGCGAATGATACTCTTCAAATTTTGTAACATCCTCAATGCCTTCACTGAAATAGCGCTCATAGTTCAGGTCGCGGTTGTCGGCAGGGATGCGGTAATAATCACCCATATCCTGAGCCTTGACCATATCTTCACGGTTAACCAGGGTTTCATAGAGTTTCTCGCCGTGGCGCGTACCGATTATTTTAATATCATTATCAGACTGATATAATTCCAGCAATGCTTTTGCAAGCACCTCAATTGTAGCTCCCGGAGCCTTCTGCACAAAGATATCTCCATTATCGCCATGTTCGAAAGCATATAAAACCAGATCGACAGCATCTTCCAGCGTCATCATAAAACGAGTCATGGATGGATCCGTAATCGTCAGTTCTTTTCCTGCTTTAATCTGTTCGATAAAAAGGGGTATCACCGAACCACGCGAAGCCATTACATTTCCATAGCGAGTACCACAGAAAACCGTTTTTGCTCCATCAAGGTTACGGGAACGGGCGATCATTACTTTTTCCATCAAAGCCTTGGACATTCCCATTGCATTGATTGGGTAAGCCGCTTTATCGGTACTCAAAACTACTACTCGTTTCACACCGAATCGCTCGGCTGAAGTAAGCACATTATCTGTTCCCAGGATATTCGTTTTCACAGCTTCCACAGGAAAAAACTCACAGGAAGGCACTTGTTTCAGGGCTGCGGCATGGAAAATATAGTCCACTCCATTCACCACCATATCTACAGATTTTGGATCACGCACATCGCCAATATAAAACTTCACTTTAGGGTTATTCAGGCGTTTGCGCATATCATCCTGTTTTTTCTCATCCCTTGAGAAAATCCGGATTTCCGCAAAACGGTCATCATTGATAAAACGGTTCAATACCGCATTTCCGAAAGAACCGGTACCACCGGTTATGAGTAATTTTATGTTCGTCATTGTTCTATTCTTTGGCACGCGGATGACACTGATTAGGCGGATTCGCGCTGATTTTTATCTGTGACTATCCGTCCGATCTGTGTTATCTGTGTTCTATTCTTTGGAACACGGATGACGCTGATTAGGCGGATCTACACGGGTTTTTATCTGTGATAATCTGTCCGATCCGTGTTATCTGTGTTCTATTCTTTGGAACACGGATGACACTGATTAGGCGGATCTACACGGTTTTTTTATCTGTGACTATCCGTCCGATCTGTGTTATCTGTGTTCTATTCTTTGGAACACGGATGACACTGATTAGGCGGATCTACACGGGTTTTTATCTGTGATAATCTGTCTGATCCGTGTTATCTGTGTTCTATTCTTTGGCACGCGGGTGACGCTGATTTGGCGGATTTGCGCTGATTTTTATCTGTGATAATCTGTCCGATCCGTGTTATCTGTGTTCTATTCTTTGGAACACGGATGACACTGATTTGACGGATCTACACGGTTTTTTTATCTGTGATAATCTGTCCAATCCGTGTTATCTGTGTTCTATTGTCCCTTCTACTTTAAATTATCGAAATACCACTGGCAAGCTTCCTCAAATCCCTTTTGTGCGTCATATTGAGGATCATAGCCCAATACCTTTTTTGCTTTATCTACTGCTGCAAAACTATGAGGCACATCACCGGGACGTTTTGAACCAATCTGCACTTTAATTCCCTCAATCTGCGGATCAAATTTGATCATATTCTCTTTTAAAGCATCGAATAATTGAAAGAGTGTCGTATTTCCTCCGAAAGCAACATTGAATACATCCATGACTACTTTGGGAGGGTCTATTTGTATGCCTTCTTTTTCCTGCAAGTCGGTATAATATGCTTTGAGCTTTTCTATGATTTCAGCCTTTGGCGTTATCGCAGCCAGTTCATTCGCCTGGATTACATTATCTATATAGGTAAAATCGCGGCTGTAGGTGCCATCGCCATTAATGACAGGCTGCCGGTGGTTAATGAGGGCTTTTACCCATAGAGGTATCACCGCTGCATAAGCTCCGTTGGGATCCTGGCGCTTGCCAAAGACATTAAAATAGCGCAGGCCAATCGTCTCAATACCATATAGTTCGCTATATACCTTCGCGAAATATTCATTCACCACTTTGGTAATGGCATAAGGACTGAGCGGGCGGCCAATGCGTTCCTCAATTTTGGGAAGCTCTTTGCAGTCGCCATAAGTGGAAGAGCTGGCAGCGTAGATAAAACGCTTCACTTCTTCATCACGTGCAGCGGTCAGCATATTCAAAAAGCCATCGATATTCACCGAATTGGTCGTAACCGGATCTTTGATAGAGCGCGGCACAGAACCGAGGGCAGCCTGGTGGAAGACATATTCGCAATCGCGGCAGGCGAGTTTGCATATATCGAGATGGCGGATATCTCCTTCGATGAACTGGAAGTTTGGGTGGTCCATGAAGGGGGTGATATTCTTTTTATGTCCGGTAGAGAGGTTATCGAGGCAGATTACTTCGTTGTTGTTGGCGAGGAAGTATTCCACTAAGTTACTACCGATGAATCCTGCTCCGCCGGTGACGAGTACTTTTGAGTTTTTTAGTGTTGTCATTTACCGCTGAGATGTTTATTTCATTGCTTTTTCCGCTGAGGCGGTTTGTTTCGCTGCGCTCAATCTCTTTTTTTTGTCCGCGAAGGGCGCTAAGGACGCTAAGGTTTTTGTTTCGCTGCGCTCAACCTTTTTTTTATCCGCGAAGAACGCTAAGGGCGCGAAGGAATTATTTATTAGCGTTATTCGTGTGCTTCGCGGAGAAAATTTGTCTTGTTTTTTTGTCCGCGAAGGGCGCTAAGGGCGCGAAGGAATTATTTATTAGCGTTATTCGCGTGCTTCGCGGAGAAAATTTGTCTTGTGTTTTTGTCCGCGAAGGGCGCTAAGGACGCGAAGGAATTATTTATTAGCGTTATTCGCGTGCTTCGCGGAGAAAATTTGTCTTGTGTTTTTGTCCGCGAAGGGCGCTAAGGACGCTAAGGTTTTTGTTTCGCTCCGCTCAACCTTTTTTTTATCCGCGAAGAACGCTAAGGACGCGAAGGAATTATTTATTAGCGTTATTCGCGTGCTTCGCGGAGAAAATTTGTCTTGTGTTTTTGTCCGCGAAGGACGCTGAGGGCGCTAAGGTTTTTGTTTCGCTGCGCTCAACCTTTTTTTTATCCGCGAAGAACGCTAAGGGCGCGAAGGAATTATTTATTAGCGTTATTCGCGTGCTTCGCGGAGAAAATTTGTCTTGTGTTTTTGTCCGCGAAGGACGCTGAGGGCGCTAAGGTTTTTGTTTCGCTGCGCTCAACCTTTTTTTTATCCGCGAAGAACGCTAAGGGCGCGAAGGAATTATTTATTAGCGTTATTCGTGTGCTTCGCGGAGAAAATTTGTCTTGTGTTTTTGTCCGCGAAGGTCGCTGAGGGCGCGAAGGGGTTTGTTTCGCTGCGCTCAATCTCTTTTTTTTGTCCGCGAAGGGCGCTAAGGGCGCTAAGGTTTTTGTTTCGCTCCGCTCAACCTTTTTTTTATCCGCGAAGAACGCTAAGGGCGCGAAGGAATTATTTATTAGCGTTATTCGTGTGCTTCGCGGAGAAAATTTGTCTTGTGTTTTTGTCCGCGAAGGGCGCTAAGGACGCTAAGGTTTTTGTTTCGCTGCGCTCAACCTTTTTTTTATCCGCGAAGAACGCTAAGGGCGCGAAGGAATTATTTATTAGCGTTATTCGTGTGCTTCGCGGAGAAATTCTTCTTCTGATTTTTATCCGCGAAGGACGAGATGGCTTGGTGGCTTGTGGTGCAGTAAAAACTATAAATCGCTAATTGATAGTATAACTCGTTTTTTCTGCAACAACTTGCTTCCAAAATTTATTAATAAAGCTAATTCAAATCCTGTGGCTTTTAGGTAATTTAATGCCTGCGCTTGATCAGAATTACTGATTTCTTTTATTGCTTTGGTCTCGACGATAATATTTCCATAACAAACAAAATCAGCGATATAGCTTTTTTTTAACTCTATTCCTTTGTAAAATATATTGAGTTGTTTTTCTCGTTCAAAGGGGATTCCTTGTTTTTGGAATTCTATCGCTAAGGCTTCTTGATATACTGCTTCTAAGAATCCGGCACCTAATTCTTTATGCACTTCAATTGCTGCTCCAAAGATTTCATATGCTTCATCTTTATGTAGTAAATCCGCCATAATTAATTTTTGTTTCGCTCCGTTCTATTTTTTTTGTCCGCTGAGGGTATTGTTTCGCTTGGTTCGGCTACGCTTGGTTCGGCTACGCTCACCACAACGCAGCACATCGCAGCACAGGACGCTTACCACAACACACCACAATTCAGCTCACTAAATTAAAATCAAAACACCTCCCTCAGTCCCTCTCCAAGGTCCCTGAGCGTGTTCCCTGAGCGAAGTCGTAGGGAGTCGAAGGGCCGTCCCTAAAGTCCTTTAGTCCCCAAAAAGGTCCCTGAGCGGCCTGTGCTGCGATGTGCCGAGCGTAGTCGAGGTAAGCGTAGCCGAAGTAAGCCGAAGGGCCGTCCCTCAGTCTCTTCGTCTCTCCCTCTCCAAGGCCCCTGAGCGGAGTCGAAGGGCCGTCCCCAAAAAGGTCCCTGAGCGGCCTGTGCTGAGCGTAGCCGAAGTAAGTCGAAGGGCCGTCTCTAAAGTCCCTCCCTCCAGGCTCATCGCTTTAAGCCCATTCACGCATATGCACATATTCAATCGTCAAGGCGATATTATCTGCCAGTAGCCTGCTGTATTTCAGCACTTCAGGCACCAGTTCTGTAATTGCCTGAGGCAGGTATTCATGCGCAATCTGGTTACGGATATCCCTGATGGTGATCATTGTTTCGGCATCCCCGATCAGGCACAGCTTTTCGGCTTTATTCATCAGGTCGATAAAAGGCGCAAAGGGTTCATGAAGCAAAGCCCAAACAGAACGTAAAACTTTCTGCGTATAGATATCCGAAGCCCGGTTAAATTTGGATGTCAACGAATCAAAAGATTCCATTTCCTCGAATGAATAATCATCTTTTTGCCCGATTTTCCTGCATTTTTCAACAGAAAGCATAAGCGTATCCACAGCATTTTGCAGCAGCGCAATTTCTTCCTTTAATAATTTCAGGGTCAAATGATGTTTCATCCAATTATAAATTATCTTTCAAAGGTGGGATGGAACTCCGCATGACTTTATAATCATTATCTTGTACTTCGACAAAGCGCAGCAGGATTGTGTCTTAATAATTATTCAGTCATGCTCCGTTTCATTTCAATTGAATTGCCTTCTCCAGTGCAATTTTCTTAAAAACCGAAGTATCTTTAAATGTATAATTAAGCAGGTCAAGCTTTTGCCATCCGAATTTCTGAAAAAACCCTGTTCTGAATTTCCTTATTTTATCCATAGGGATTTTCTCTTCCGAAAGCAGTAATAAATCGATATCGCCTCCTTTGGCGTGATTATCTACTCTCGAACCGAAGAGGTATAATTCACAGCCATCGAAAAGAAGCTGTGCTTGCTTGATTAAATAGGTTTTTACTTCGGGTTTAAGTCTCATATATAGGGAGCTGGGCGCTTTGGCCACGAAGTTCTTTTTTATCCGCAAAGGACGCTGAATACTTTTTGTTTCGCTTTGCTCAACCTCTTTTTATCCGCTAAAGGTTTTTGTTTCGCTCCGCTCAACACTTTTTTTTTCCGCTAAGGACGCTAAGGGCGCGAAGGGTTTTTTCTTAGCGTTAATTCGCGTGCTTCGCGGATAAAATTTGTCTTGGTTTTTTTCTCGCAAAGGCGCTAAGGCGCTAAGGTTGGCTGGCGTGGGCTGTTTTTTATCCGCTAAGGGCGCGAAGTTTTTTTCTTAGCGTTATTCGCGTGCTTCGCGGAGAAAATATTTCTTGGCGGTTTGTTTCGTGCTTCGGTTTCGCTCACCACAAAGCACCACAATTCATCTCACGAAATTAAAATCAAAACACCTCCCTCAGTCCCCAAAAAGGTCCCTGAGCGGCCTGTGGTGCGATGTGCCGAGCGGAGTCGAGGTAAGCGGAGTCGAACCAAGCCGAAGGGCCGTCTCTAAAGTCCCTAAAGTCCGCTCACCACAAATCGCTCAACATCTTTTTTATCCGCTAAGATCGCGAAGGGGGTTTTTCTTAGCGTTATTCGCGTACTTCGCGGAGAAATTCTTCTTGTGTTTTTATCCGCGAAGGGCGCTAAGATCGCGAAGTTTAAGTGTTTACGATAGTCTTGCCTGCATGATTAGCTGTTCACTAATCTTCAATAATCCTAAAAAACTCCTCACGAGACATTTTTAAATATCGAAGTACCTGTTTAATAATAAACTCAGGAACCGGATCAACATGTGTTTGAATTGTAATGGGTCTGTCCAGGTCGGCTCGTGACCATTTTTCATGCCCTCCCCTGCCTTTCGAGCTTTTAATAAGCTTAACCTGATTAATTCATGAAATTTCGTCATGAGCATTCAAACCGCAATAAGAGAAAGGGAGCGCAGATTTTTGGCGCACAGGAATAGCCGTAGCTATTTTGAGCACCAAAAAGATAGCATTCCTTTCTATTGCAGCGGTTTGGGTGCGTAATAGAATATTTTGTGAATTATTCAGGTTAAGTCCTTG
Organism: Bacteroidales bacterium; assembly: GCA_963662905.2. Classification (GTDB taxonomy): domain Bacteria; phylum Bacteroidota; class Bacteroidia; order Bacteroidales; family WRLA01. The sequence goes on from CAXXFD010000003.1 coordinate 500,191, forward strand.
CTTTGAAAGGAAACCCCTGAAATCTGATAAAGATATATTTGATAATTTCCGTGTTGACATCCTGAGGTCTTACGCCATAGCAGGTAATTCAACTTCCTGATGAAATGTTTTGGCTATATGATTATCAAAAATATCAGAAACATGTTTATTTTTTGCTATTACTGATGTAATACTGGGGGCTAATATTTTAGGATATTTTTTAGACTTTCCTTTCACTTTCCATCCGAGATCTGCAAGCACTTTCTGTAATGTCTGTTTATTTGTGGTATAGTCGATAAAATCCTCCAAAACTATGTTAAAAGATTTTTTAGCTTCACGCAAAGTATATCCATATCCTGTAATATCCAGATGAGGTGAAAACACAAAATGAACATTGCTTTCATCCTGAAAATGAATCAAAAACAAATTGACCCTTACTTTTGATTTAGGATTGTTGATATCAGCAGAATAAATATAATTTGCCATAAGCCTGAATATTATGATTACAAATATACTATTTTATTGGCTCTCAGATGTATGTTGTTTGCGTTAGGCTATTATTTCCGACTCTTTTCGTGTCCGCTAAGGCCACTCAACACTTTTTTTTCCGCGAAGGGCGCTAAGATCGCGAAGGGATAATTTATTAGCGTTATTCGTGTGCTTCGCGGAGAAAATTTCTTGTGGTTTTGTCCGCTGAGGTTTTTGTTTCGCTCCGCTCAACCTCTTTTTTAATCCGCTAAGGGCGCTAAGTTCGCGAAGGAGATTCTTTCTTAGCGTTATTCGAGTGCTTCGCGGAGAAACTCTTCTTGTGTTTTTATCCGCGAAGGGCGCTAAGATCGCGAAGGAGATTCTTTCTTAACGTTATTCGCGTGCTTCGCGGAGAAAATTTGTCTTGTGTTTTTGTCTGCTTTGGAGGTTTGCTTCGCTTGGTTCTCCGTTTAAACATCCCGGGAATCCTCCGGGAACAAAGAATTATCTCTTCCAAGCATAATATCACCGATAATACACTCCAGTTTTCGCGCGATCAAATCCTTTTTTGGAGTACTGCCTATCCAGTTTATTTCATCAAGTTTTTCTATTGGGTAGCTTTCTAACATCCCGGCAACAGAAACTGCGTTAACCCAAACATCCTTTTTTCCTGCTTCTTCAAAAATATCTTTCCAATTAAAAGAAGAGTGCCCACAGATATAAATAATATCTACTACATCTTTAGAAGAATACCTTCCCAATGCTGTGAGCTTATTGGACAATATATTCCTGATATTGTCGGTTCGCGGGAATAAATCAGTTGGCTGCGGATCACCGGCGCGCCATGCCACATCATTAACAAAATCAAGCTTTAAATGATGGCCGCTATCGGCAACAAATAAACGCGCAAATCCTTCATCTATTGAAGAAACAGAATATTCAATTTTGGATGCCTTTAACGCATTGAATATGCTTGACAGCTGCACTTTAAAATCAGTGGCATCATTTAGAAAGAAATCCAGATCATCAGAATAGCGATGATTAAGGTATGCCCTGCTGAGCGCTGTACCTCCTGTAAGATAGAAGCCTACAGTTAAGTCAGCCATCAGCATCAAAACCTTATCCTGCAGTGGATAAAGAATATTTTGATAATAACCTTCGTGCATTCGTATAGTACTCTCGTCGGGATACCGGGAAAAGCTTTTTGATAATGTCGTCTGAAAGCAATTTCACAAGTTTTTCCGCTCCTGTTAGATCGATCAACTCAAACCAGCTAAGCGTATTTAAAGCTTTAAGCAAAAGTGTTTCATTATTACTTAGCACTTCAAGTGGTCGCGCGATTAAATCCCCGGACAATTTATCTTTTTGTTCCCGGGGCAAATCCCACAGCATTGCTTTTAATTTTTCATCGGTTGACAGCATAGGGCGTCTTGTCCGCAAAGGTCTTTTTCCGCTGCGCTCAATTTTTTTGTCCGCGAAGGGCGCTAAAGTTTTTGTTTCGCTACGCTCAACTTTTTTTTTCCGCGAAGAACGCTAAGGGCGCGAAGGAATTATTTATTAGCGTTAATTCGTGTGCTTCGCGGAGAAATTCTTCTTGTGTTTTTTTCTCGCAAAGGCGCTAAGGCGCGAAGGAGTTCGGTGTTCGGTGTTTGGTGTTTGGTGTTTTGCTTCGATTTGAAAGCCTGCTTACCCCTTATGGTATTCCTTGCCACAGGCTGCGGAATGACGATCCCGTATTCCCGGGAGAGGAGATATCCCACAGAAGCTCACGAAATTAAAATCAAAAAACCTCCCTCAGTCCCTTCGTCTCTAAAGTCTCTCAGTCTCTCAGTCCCTCAATCCAAGGTCCCTGAGCGTGTTCCCTGAGCGAAGTCGTAGGGAGTCGAAGGGCCGTCTCTAAAGTCCGCTCATCACAAGTCGCTCAACCTCTTTTATAATCCGCGAAGAACGCTAAGGGCGCGAAGGGAGTTTTTCTTAGCGTTATTCGCGTGCTTCGCGGAGAAATTCTTCTTGTTTTTTTATCCGCTTTAGCGGTTTGTTTCGTGGTTCGGCTACGCTTACCACAACACACCACAATACATCTCACGAAATTAAAATCAAAAAACCTCCCTCAGTCCCTTCTTCTCTAAAGTCTCTCAGTCTCTCAGTCCCTCAATCCAAGGTCCCTGAGCGTGTTCCCTGAGCGAAGTCGTAGGGAGTCGAAGGGCCGTCTCTAAAGTCCCTTCGTCTCTCAGTCCCTTAAGTCCATTCACTGCGTATCGTACAAAGCATCACGGATTCCTTTAATTTATCCTTGAGTTCTTCCATATATTTTATAATTCCAGAGCGTTCCTGTAATGGCACGATAAAAACTTTCCTTTTTCCGGCTGAGTTCATTATCCAGCACCACATCAATTTTCCTGTCACCGATTTTGGCCTTCAGGCGGGCGAGGAAATGCACTTTTGCCAGGATGTTAAGTTTTTCTTTATCTGCATTTTTCACAAAGAGGTCTATATCACCACCTTTGAGGCTATCATCAGTTCGTGAACCAAAAAGATATACTGAAGTCCCTGCTCCAAAAACCTGTCGGGCAAGCTGCTTTATTGCAACTATTTGATCTTTTTTTAGGCGCATCAGCTGTGTTATGATATATTAATAGAGCGAAGGGCGCGAAGATCGCGAAGGGATTATTTCTTAGCGTTATTCGCGTGCTTCGCGGAGAAATTCTTCTTGTGTTTCTATCCGCGAAGGGCGCTAAGATCGCGAAGGGGTTCTTCTTAGCGTTTCTTTGTGCGCTTCGCGGAGAAAATATTTCTTGGTTTTTTTCTCGCAAAGGCGCGAAGGCGCGAAGGGTGGCTGGCGCGGGCTGTTTTTTATCCGCTAAGGGCGCTAAGGGCGCGAAGGGGTTCTTCTTAGCGTTTCTTTGTGTGCTTCGCGGAGAAATTCCTCTTGTTTTTTTGACCGCTATAGCGGTTTGTTTCGTGGTTCGGCTACGCTTACCACAACACACCACAATTCATCTCACGAAATTAAAATCTAAACACCTCCCTCAGTCTCTTCGTCTCTCAGTCCCTCAGTCTCTAAAGTCTCTCAGTCCCTTCGTCTCTAAAGTCCCTAAAGTCCGCTCACCACAAATCGCTCAATATCTTTTATGTCCGCTAAGGGCACGAAGGGTTTTTTCTTAGCGTTATTCGCGTGCATCGCAGAGAAATTCTTCTTGGTTTTTTGTCCGCTAAGGGCGCTAAGTTCGCGAAGGGGTTTTTCTTAGCGTTTCTTTGTGTGCTTTGCGGATAAAATTTGTCTTGGCGGTTTGTTTCGTGGTTCGGCTTCGCTCACCACAACGCACCACAATTCAGCTCACGAAATTAAAATCAAAACACCTCCCTCAGTCCAACTACAAGGTCCCTGAGCGGAGTCGAAGGGCCGTCCCCTCTAAACACGCTTCCGCCTCGTAAGTCACAGTGTATTCTCTGTAACTGGTTTGTTTCAAACACTTTAGCTGCCTTATTTTTTTGCAGCTTTTTTCAGCAAAAACGGCTTTTTTTAGCCTTGCTGCCAGAGCAGGAGATAATCTTCACTGTTTTTACCATTAAGGTAATTGCCGGCCTCTTCTTCGGTGAAGGTAAGGTAGCGCAGTTTCCTTTTGATCATCTTCTCTGCTTTGTCGATCAGTTTTACCAAAAACTCTTTGTCAATGGCATTGCCCACAAAAATCAGGTCGATTACCTCACCGGCAGTGCCGTGGGCATAATCGCCTGTAAGATAAACCTTCTTGATATCGCCCAGACCATCAACTACACGGTGGATGATTTGGTCAAGGCCAAGATGTTTTAATAAAATATTGTGGATGTCCTTAAAAAGAGGGTGTTTACGATTTGCCTGAAAGACTTTTTTATTTCCATCCATAGCAGAATTGATGAGTCCTGCTTTTTCGAAACGATTGAGTTCGAGACGAATAGCGTTTGACGACTCCCCAAACTCGCTTTCCAGCCCTCTTAAATAAGCCCTTGCGTGGCTGTTTAAGAAGAACTTGGTCAGGAGCTTGACCCTTGTCTTGGATGTTATTAATGCGTCAATCATTTCTATTGCAAACTGAGTAGCAAAATTACTCAAAGATTTGAATCAAGCAAGTTAAATCAGAAAAAATTTTTTGTTAAGGGAGTGTTTTTTTAATGGATAATTGTGAATGGTTAATGGTTAATGGGGAGTTAGCTCTGACATTCCTCCTAAAACCTCAAAATAACGTGACAACTGACAACTGAGAACGTGCGAAGCGCATCAATTGTTAATGGTTAATGTGGAGTTAGCACCAAGGGCTGTAAGCCCGTTACCTTAAATGCATAGGCTGAAGCGAAGCGAAAGCCTATGAAATTGGTAGTTAGATTTATAGGGCTGTAAGCCCGGCCCGGTATGTGATCAGCGCATCAATTGTGAATGGGTAATTGTGAATGGGGAGTTAGCTCAGACATTCCTCCTAAAACCTCAAAATAACGTCACAACTGAGAACGGACAACGCGCGAAGCGCATCAATTGATAATGGTTAATGTGGAGTTAGCACCAAGGGCTGTAAGCCCGTTACCTTAAATGCATAGGCTGAAGCGAAGCGAAAGCCTATGAAATTGGTAGTTAGATTTATAGGGCTGTAAGCCCGGCCCGGTATGTGATCAGCGCATCAATTGTGAATGGTTAATTGTGAATGGGGAGTTAGCTCTGACATTCCTCCTAAAACCTCAAAATAACGTCACAACTGAGAACGGACAACGCGCGAAGCGCATCAATTGATAATGGTTAATGTGGAGTTAGCACCAAGGGCTGTAAGCCCGTTACCTTAAATGCATAGGCTGAAGCGAAGCGAAAGCCTATGAAATTGGTAGTTAGATTTATAGGGCTGTAAGCCCGGCCCGGTATGTGATCAGCGCATCAATTGTGAATGGTTAATTGTGAATGGGGAGTTAGCTCTGACATTCCTCCTAAAACCTCAAAATAACGTCACAACTGAGAACGGACAACGCGCGAAGCGCATCAATTGATAATGGTTAATGTGGAGTTAGCACCAAGGGCTGTAAGCCCGTTACCTTAAATGCATAGGCTGAAGCGAAGCGAAAGCCTATGAAATTGGTAGTTAGATTTATAGGGCTGTAAGCCCGGCCCGGTATGTGATCAGCGCATCAATTGTGAATGGGTAATTGTGAATGGGGAGTTAGCTCTGACATTCCTCCTAAAACCTCAAAATAACGTGACAACTGACAACTGAGAACGTGCGAAGCGCATCAATTGTTAATGGTTAATGTGGAGTTAGCACCAAGGGCTGTAAGCCCGTTACCTTAAATGCATAGGCTGAAGCGAAGCGAAAGCCTATGAAATTGGTAGTTAGATTTATAGGGCTGTAAGCCCGGCCCGGTATGTGATCAGCGCATCAATTGTGAATGGTTAATTGTGAATGGGGAGTTAGCTCTGACATTCCTCCTAAAACCTCAAAATAACGTGACAACTGACAACTGAGAACGTGCGAAGCGCATCAATTGTTAATGGTTAATGTGGAGTTAGCACCAAGGGCTGTAAGCCCGTTACCTTAAATGCATAGGCTGAAGCGAAGCGAAAGCCTATGAAATTGGTAGTTAGATTTATAGGGCTGTAAGCCCGGCCCGGTATGTGATCAGCGCATCAATTGTGAATGGTTAATTGTGAATGGGGAGTTAGCTCTGACATTCCTCCTAAAACCTCAAAATAACGTCACAACTGAGAACGGACAACGCGCGAAGCGCATCAATTGATAATGGTTAATGTGGAGTTAGCACCAAGGGCTGTAAGCCCGTTACCTTAAATGCATAGGCTGAAGCGAAGCGAAAGCCTATGAAATTGGTAGTTAGATTTATAGGGCTGTAAGCCCGGCCCGGTATGTGATCAGCGCATCAATTGTGAATGGGTAATTGTGAATGGGAGTTAGCTCTGACATTCCTCCTAAAACCTCAAAATAACGTCACAACTGAGAACGGACAACGCGCGAAGCGCATCAATTGATAATGGTTAATGGTGAATGGGGAGTTTGGTCTGACATTTTGGGAGTAGGGAGTATTCAGAAAAGTGTGTCAGCTGCTTGCCCTGCATTGCCTACCCCAGCATTGCGGGATTTACTCAATCCTCTACTTTTTAGAAAATTGCGTTATGGAGCGTCATATCGACGACCAACGGGAGGAGATATCCCAAAGAAGCTAACGAAATTAATATTAAAACACCTCCCTCTCCAAGGTCCCTGAGCGGCCTGTGGTGAGCGTCCTGTGCTGAGCGGAGCCGAAGTAAGCCGAACCAAGTCGAAGGGCCGTCCCTTGTTCGTTGTTTGGTGTTGCGTGTTTGGTGTTGCGTGTTTGGTGTTGCGTGTTTGGTGTTGCGTGTTTGGTGTTGCGTGTTTGGTGTTGCGTGTTTGGTGTTGCGTGTTTGGTGTTGCGTGTTCGGTGTTGCGTGTTCGGTGTTGCGTGTTCGGTGTTGCGTGTTCGGTGTTGCGTGTTCGGTGTTGCGTGTTCGGTGTTAACCTTCGATTTGTAATACTCCATAACCCCTATGGGATTCCTTGCCACAGGCTGCGGAATAACGCTCCATCATCGCTTTTCCATCACTTCGGGATTTACTCAATCCTCTACCTTTCAATAAATTACGTTATGGAGCGTCATCTCGACGACCAACGAGAGGAGAGATCCCAAAGAAGCTCACGAAATTAATATTAAAACACCTCCCTCTCCAAGGTCCCTGAGCGGCCTGTGGTGAGCGTCCTGTGCTGAGCGGAGCCGAAGTAAGCCGAACCAAGTCGAAGGGCCGTCCCTTGTTCGTTGTTTGGTGTTCGTTGTTTGGTGTTCGTTGTTTGGTGTTCGTTGTTTGGTGTTTGGTGTTCGGTGTTTGGTGTTCGGTGTTTGGTGTTTGATGTTTGGTGTTCGGTGTTGCGTGTTCGGTGTTAACCTTCGATTTGTAATACTGCATAACCCCTATGGGATTCCTTGCCGCTGGCTGCGGAATGACGCCCCATCATCGCTTTTCTATCACTTCGGGATTTACTCAATCCTCTACCTTTCAATAAATTACGTTATGGAGCGTCATCTCGACGACCAACGATAGGAGAGATCCCATAGAAGCTAACGAAAATAATATTAAAACACCTCCATCCATCTCTTCGTCTCTTCGTCTCTTCGTCTCTTCGTCCCTTCGTCTCTTCGTCCCTTCGTCTCTTCGTCCCTTCGCCTCTTCGTCTCTTCGCCTCTTCGTCTCTTCGCCTCTTCGTCCCTTCGTCTCTTCAGTCCCTTCAGTCTCTTGTTCAGTGTTTGGTGTTGTGTGTTCGTTGTTTGGTGTTCGTTGTTTGGTGTTTGGTGTTCGGTGTTATCCTTCGATTTGTAATACTGCATAACCCCAATGGGATTCCTTGCCGCAGGCTGCGGAATAACGCTCCATCATCGTTTTTCCATCACTTCGGGATTTACTCAATCCTCTACCTTTCAATAAATTGCGTTATGGAGCGTCATCTCGACGACCAACGGGAGGAGAGATCCCATAGAAGCTCACGAAATTAATATTAAAACACCTCCCTTGTCCCCTTAAAGGTCCCTGAGCGGCCTGTGGTGAGCGGAGCCGAACCAAGTCGAAGGGCGTCCCTCAGTCCCTCAGTCTCTCTGTCTCTCTGTCTCTTAGTCCCTAAAGTCTCTCAGTCTCTCAGTCTCTCAGTCTCTCAGTCTCTCAGTCCCTAAAGTCCCTCAGTCCCTAAAGTCCGCTCACAACATTCGCTCAACCACATTTTTCATCTACAAAGGCGCGAAGCGCATCAAATGTTAATTGTTAATGGGGAGTTTGCTCTGGCATTTTCTTATTCTTTCAATAAAAAGTATCCGGTCTCCAAAAAAAAAGTGAAGCAAACAATGTCCGCTCCACTAATTTATTGGCTCAATAAAGAACTAATCAGTCTAACACATCTGATTAGGGCAGCAAACTGAGCAAATCACGTCGGGAATAATAGCACTTCCCTCCTATTTTCCGGAATTTTAGTGTGCCGTTATTTCGGTAGTTTTGGAGTGTCCTGCGGCAGATCCCCAATAATTTAAGCACCTCGGCACTGCATAAAAATTCCTCTTCAAGAGAATTTGTAGAAATTTTTTCACTCATGTGAACAACATTTTTGTTAATACTAGTTTAATAGGATCCGCAATTTACTGCATTATTGCCACATAGTACATATTCTGATATGATAAGTTATTAACATACATTCAGCACTTTTCCGCAATAAAAGCAGTAATATCATCTACCACACATTTTTCTCACCCTTTACGGACATCGCAATCAAAAGCAGGATCAACATCATTATTACAAAAAGCAGCATAAGCAAAAAACATAAGACCATAAATATCAGGAGCTTTACTCCAAACGGCCCTTTTCCATGGTTCATTTTCCGCACTAATATCCAGGCACAGTTCTGCAATAAATTACCGAAACTTCTTTTGTGCTCGCAGGCTACTGCAAGCTGTTCATTTAATACTTTTATCTTCATTAAGGGATTTTTAAATTCAAAAAAAAGGCAAATCCCGAAAAAATTCCGGGATTTTGCCATTTCACATTGTTTAGCCTTCCAGGTTAAAATTACCGAGATAGAGGGTATCGGATACCATTTCGCGCGAATATTTAATTCCTGAAGCAAGTGTTGAGACCATAAAGAGGTAGATTTCCACAGACCTGCCGCTCCAGTTATCGGGCAGGTTGATTTCACCACTTTGGTCTGAGCGCTGAAACGCACCGGGAATCACATAGCCCGATCCGGTTTCATCATGGTACGCACCAATCATCAGCAGGTCACTGTCGGCCGCATTGGTCTGGCCGCTGTTGTTTGTCCAGCTCAGGCTCAGCGACATGGCCGAACTGACACTTACCTGCACATTTGAAGCAACAGGCAATTGTCCCATACTGAGCATCACATTGGGATAGTCGATACTCACATCGGGATGTTCGCCAATGGTAGCATGGCGCATATTATAGCGCATCGCTGCATTGAATGGCGTTTGGTTTTCGGCACCCGACTTCCATCCGATGCGTACCAAATCGCGTTGCGTTGACAGAAAATGTCCCATAAGCGCAAAGCGGCTGCGTACATTCATCTGCCCTGGTGTACGCGGGTTTGAAACTGACTCCGGACGAATCCTCAACACACGGAGGTTCTTCCATTTAGAACCAACCAGGTTTCCGGCCCGTCCTCTGAAGGCGCCAAATGCGCCATTTTTAAATGTTGCCATAAGAATTTTTATTTAAAATGAATAAGAAAGTAATCGCGCCACCTACTGTAATAACCGTGCCAACAAATAAACATTTATATAAATTTACCTAGCTTTGCGCCCATTTGCACCTATTTGCACTCCTAACAAACCGACAAAATGACACTTTTTTAATATTATGGCATAAAAACTGACTAAATCAGTATTTTATGGCAGATTTTCATGACAAATTAACCATTATACTATTTAGACTAAATAAAACCTGCTCAAAAACTGTATAAAATAGCATCACAATACCTAAATTACACCTTATAAGGAGAGAAAGAGGGGCGATTAAGGCAGGAATATGGAAGGAATAAGGTGGGTTGGAGGGGTGTTGAAGGTAGGTTGGAGGGGCTTTTTTTATCCACGAAGGGCTTTCGTTTCGCTTTACTCAACCTTTTTTTTCCGCGAAGAACGCGAAGGGCGCGAAGGGCGCGAAGGGGTTTTTTCTTAGCGTTTCTTTGTGTGCTTCGCGGATAAATATTTCTTGGTTTTTTTTCCGCGATGGACGCTAAGGGCGCGTAGGGGTTCGGTGTTGCGTGTTCGGTGTTGCGTGTTCGGTGTTGTGTGTTCGGTGTTGTGTGTTCGTTGTTTGGTGTTTGGTGTTCGGTGTTTGGTGTTTGGTGTTCGGTGTTTGGTGTTTGGTGTTCGGTGTTTGGTGTTTGGTGTTCGGTGTTTGGTGTTTGGTGTTTGGTGTTATCCTTCGATTTGTAATACTGCATACCTCCTAGGGATTCCTTGTCACAGGCTGCGGAATGGCGCTCCATCATCGTTTTTCCATCACTTCGGGATTTGCTCATTCCTCTATATTTCAATAAATTACGTTATGGAGCGTCATCTCGACGACCAACGATAGGAGAGATCCCATAGAAGCTAACGAAAATAATATTAAAACACCTCCATCCATCTCTTCGTCTCTTCGTCTCTTCGTCTCTTCGTCTCTTCGTCCCTTCGCCTCTTCGTCTCTTCGCCTCTTCGTCTCTTCGTCTCTTCGCCTCTTCGTCTCTTCGCCTCTTCGTCCCTTCGTCTCTTCAGTCCCTTCAGTCTCTTGTTCAGTGTTTGGTGTTGCGTGTTCGGTGTTTGGTGTTCGTTGTTTGGTGTTTGGTGTTTGGTGTTATCCTTCGATTTGTAATACTGCATACCTCCTAGGGATTCCTTGTCACAGGCTGCGGAATGGCGCTCCATCATCGTTTTTCCATCACTTCGGGATTTACTCAATCCTCTATATTTCAATAAATTACGTTATGGAGCGTCATCTCGACGACCAACGATAGGAGAGATCCCATAGAAGCTAACGAAAATAATATTAAAACACCTCCATCCATCTCTTCGTCTCTTCGTCTCTTCGTCTCTTCGTCTCTTCGTCCCTTCGCCTCTTCGTCTCTTCGTCTCTTCGTCTCTTCGCCTCTTCGTCCCTTCGTCTCTTCAGTCCCTTCAGTCTCTTGTTCAGTGTTTGGTGTTGTGTGTTCGTTGTTTGGTGTTCGTTGTTTGGTGTTCGTTGTTTGGTGTTTGGTGTTTGGTGTTATCCTTCGATTTGTAATACTGCATACCTCCTAGGGATTCCTTGTCACAGGCTGCGGAATGACGCTCCATCATCGTTTTTCCATCACTTCGGGATTTACTCAATCCTCTACCTTTCAATAAATTACGTTATGGAGCGTCATCTCGACGACCAACGATAGGAGAGATCCCATAGAAGCTAACGAAAATAATATTAAAACACCTCCATCCATCTCTTCGTCTCTTCGTCTCTTCGTCTCTTCGTCCCTTCGCCTCTTCGTCTCTTCGTCTCTTCGCCTCTTCGTCCCTTCGTCTCTTCAGTCCCTTCAGTCTCTAGTTCAGTGTTTGGTGTTGTGTGTTCGTTGTTTGGTGTTGTGTGTTCGTTGTTTGGTATTGTGTGTTTGGTGTTTGGTGTTTGGTGTTTGGTGTTATCCTTCGATTTGTAATACTGCATACCTCCTAGGGATTCCTTGCCACTGGCTGCGGAATGACGCTCCATCATCGTTTTTCCATCACTTCGGGATTTGCTCATTCCTCTACTTTTCAATATATTACGATATGGAGCGTCATCTCGACGACCAACGATAGGAGAGATCCCATAGAAGCTAACGAAAATAATATTAAAACACCTCCATCCATCTCTTCGTCTCTTCGTCCCTTCGTCTCTTCGTCTCTTCGTCCCTTCGTCCCTTCGTCTCTTCGTCTCTTCGTCTCTTCGTCTCTTCGTCCCTTCGTCTCTTCGTCCCTTCGCCTCTTCGTCCCTTCGTCTCTTCGTCTCTTCGTCTCTTCGTCCCTTCGTCCCTTAGTCCCTTCGCCTCTTCGTCTCTTCGTCCCTTCGTCTCTTCAGTCCCTTCAGTCTCTTGTTCAGTGTTTGGTGTTGCGTGTTCGGTGTTTGGTGTTCGTTGTTTGGTGTTTGGTGTTCGTTGTTTGGTGTTTGGTGTTATCCTTCGATTTGTAATACTGCATACCTCCTAGGGATTCCTTGTCACAGGCTGCGGAATGGCGCTCCATCATCGTTTTTCCATCACTTCGGGATTTACTCAATCCTCTATATTTCAATAAATTACGTTATGGAGCGTCATCTCGACGACCAACGAGAGGAGAGATCCCAAAGAAGCTCACGAAATTTAAATTTAAAACACCACCCTCAGTCCCTCCGTCTCTCAGTCTCTAAGTCCCTCAGTCTCTTAGTCTCTTAGTCTCTTAGTCTCTAAAGTCCCTCAGTCCCTATAGTCCGCTCACAACATTCGCTCAACCACATTTTTTATCCACAAAGGCGCGAAGCGCATCAAATGTTAATTGTGAATGGTTAATTGTTAATGGGAGTTACCTCTAATATTTTTTGTAAAACCTCAAAATAACGTGACAACTGAGAACGGACAACGAGCGAAGCGCATCAATTGATAATGGTTAATTGTTAATGTGGAGTTTGCTCCGGCATTTTTCTTATGACCTGTATTTATCGTGACAAGGGAGATCGTTTAAGGCTTCTATAGTGATTGGTGATGGGTGCACCTCCAACCTGCACTATATTCCGCTATGTTCGTTCATGATGCGGATGAGTTCTTCACGGCGGATGGGTTTAGGCAGATAGTCGTTGAAACCGAGGGCGCGGATATTGCGTTCTTCATTGGCCAGGGCATAAGCCGTTTGGGCGATGATCACCAATTCGGGACGAAAGTCCCTGATTTGTTTCATGGCTTCGATCCCGTTCATGGCCGGCATCTTGATGTCCATCAAAACCAATTGAATATCAGCATTATTACGGCAAATTTCCACTGCTTCCAAACCGGTCCTTGCCCGAAACACGTTAAAATTCATATCTGCAAAAATTTCCATAAGCAGGGCATAATTGCTGTCATCATCTTCGGCGATGAGGATTTTCAGGTTTTCATCCTCAATAATCTCCTTTGCCTTTGCTGTGGAAGCATTTACATCCGTTTGCGCCATCACGTTTACGGGCATCCCGAAATAAAATACAGATCCTTCTCCGGGCACTGATTCCATGCTGATTTTTCCCCCAAGCAGGCGGGCATAAGAATTGGCAATGGCAAGTCCCAGACCGCTGCCGCTCTGAAAGACTTCCTTTCCGGTATTTCCCTGTCGGAAGCGCTCAAAAACAATCTTTTGATCCTCTTTACCAATACCGATCCCCGTATCGCGCACATAACACTTTATCCAACCATCATCAATGGAATAGCCATAGCGTACCGTGCCTCTGGGCGTATATTTTATGGCATTGGAAAGAAAAATCACCATAATTTGCCTGAATTTCACATCATCGGTTTTGATGCGCATTTCAGCTTCATTGCCATTTTCATCATAAATAAGCTGCAAATCTTTTCCTGCCGGGATGCTCTGCCGTACTTCAGCACCGAGCGATCGCATAAGATACTGAAGATCAACCGAGTTGATGATCGTTTTTACCTGACCGGCATCAAGATGGGCCATTTCGATGATATCGTTGATAATCGCCAGCAAATAGCGTCCTGAAGAATGAATGGATTGGATGTAACGGTTTTTTTCGTCATCAGTCAGGTCATCATCGCGCAGAAGGTCCGAGAAACCCAGAATACCGTTCATGGGCGTACGGATTTCGTGCGACAGATTGGCGAGGAAAGCCGATTTCAGGCGGTCGCTTTCCCGGGCTTTATCCAATGCTTTGCCCAGTGCTTTTTCGGCTTTTGTTTGTGCGGTGATATCGTGGATGGTAGAATAAACAACCGTATTCCCATTGATATTGATATGACCTGAATAAACCTCAACATCGCGGATATCGCCGGTAGCCAGTTTATGCTGAAATTTAAAATATCTTTTGCCCGAGGCAGCCAGATTGAGTTTTTCCCTGATTTCATCTGCAGGCAAAATATTAATTTGACCGATATGCATCGAGCGCAGAGTTTTCAGCGTATAGCCATAAAAATCCACAGCAGCTTCATTGGCATCGATAATATCGCCGGTTTGCGGATCGATCAACAACATAACAGAACTGTTTTCTTTAAAGAGGCTGCGGTAACGCTCTTCGCTCTGGCGCAATTCATCCATAACGCCTGTTTCGCGTGTAATATCCTTAAATGTACAATATGTCTGGCGGAAGCTCCCGTTCGGATCCAGTCCAACACAACCTTCAAAAGAAACAATTAGTGGTTTTCCATCTTTACGAAGCATACCAAAGCGTACATCATGCACATAGCCACGTTTTTTGAAAGCAGGGAACTGCTGCTCAAAATGCGCCACAAAATCTTCCTGCAGGAAATCAGAAAACTCTCTGCCGGCAACTTCATGGCGTTCATATCCTAATGTATTGAGCCACATTGGATTTACATCAATAATAACACCATTTTCATCCAGCGACTGATAAGCCAGGGGAGCAAATTCATAAAGCGATTTATATTTTTCGGCAGATTGTTGCAACTTATCCTGAAGGCGCATATTTTTTTTCCGGTAATTACGGACAAGCAAAAGCAATAAAAAGGCAGTGGCCACCACATAAAAACTTCCTTTTACTGATTGGATAAGGCTCAAGGTTTCGGCAGGAAGCGAAAATCCGGTCAGGGCCGCATCCGAAAAGAATATCCACAACAGCCCCAGGATCAGGTAAACTAAAGTCACAACATATTCAAAACGAATGGTTTTCATAATAGTTTCAATTTTAAAATATTGCCCGCACCAAATTAAAATATCAAGTCCTTTTTATAAGCAAAAGCTGAAAAGCAAAAGGCATGGACAAATATATGAAAAAGAAATATGAATATCAAGTTTGTTAATTGTTAATGGGGAGTTAGCTCTGGCATTTTTTGTATTACCTGAATTTATCGTGACAATGGGGATTGGTGATTAGTGAACAGTGATTAGTGAACAGTGGGGAGTATTCAGAAAAGTGTGTCAGCTGCTTACCCTGCATTGCCTACCCCACACCTCGGGATTTACTCAATCCTCTACCTTTCAATAAATTGCGTTATGGAGCGTCATCTCGATCCCGAATTCTCGGGAGAGGAGAGATCCCATAGAAGCTCACGAAATTAATATTAAAACACCTACCTTGTCCCCTTAAAGGTCCCTGAGCGAAGCCGAAGGGCCGTCCCCTTAAAGGTCCCTGAGCGGAGTCGAAGGGCCGTCTCTCAGTCTCTCAGTCACCAAGATCCCTGAGCGGCCTGTGGTAAGCGGAGCCGAACCAAGCCGAAGGGCAGCTCATCCCCAAAAATCAACAGTTCATCCGGTTTTTCTTGTTTCAGCTCAGCTCTGCATCGGATATTTGCCTTAAAAACACGCCATGAAAAATATTATCCTCATCCTTTTCAGTTTCTTAATCTGGCAGTTTGCATGTGCACAAAGCACGATCAGCGGAACGGTTTTGAGCAAAACAGGCGAAAAACTGCCGGGCGCCAATATCTATTTTCTAGGCACTTATGATGGCACAAGCAGCAATGCAGACGGAAGCTTCAGCCTTCAGACCAGGCTCACCGGCGAACAAACTTTAGTAGTAAGCTTTATTGGTTATGTTGAAGAACGCATTGCCCTTGTGGCAAAAGATCATAAAAACCTGGAAATCATCCTCTCCCCTATCGAAAACAAACTCAATGAAGTAGTGATTGCTGCCGGAGCTTTTGAAGCCGGCGATGAAAAACGTGGAGTAGTTTTGAAGCCGCTGGATATCCTCACCACCCCCACCGCAGAAGGCGATATTTACGGAGCATTGAAAACTTTGCCCGGCGCACAAACTGTCGGCGAAGACGGCCGTTTGTTTGTTCGTGGCGGCGATCATTACGAAAGTTCCACATTTATTGATGGCATGTTGGTGCAGCAGCCCTATTTTTCCACTACCCCCGACATCCCGGCACGGGGAAGGTTCAATCCTCAACTGTTTACGGGAACGCTTTTCAGCACAGGCGGATTTTCTGCAGAATACGGTCAGGCGCTATCTTCCGCTTTGATCCTCAATACGCTTGACCTGCCGCAGGAAAGCTTCACTTCGATTAGCCTTTTAAATGTGGGCGTAGGCGCAGGACATACCCAAAAATGGGACGACAAAGGTGCGCTTTCGGTGAGCCTGGATTATACCAACCTCAAGCCCTATTTTGCGCTGGCGCAACCCGAGCAGGAATATATACACGAGCCTGAGCTTTATGGCGGAACAATCAGTGCGCGGCGGAAATTTGGTAAAAGCGGCATCTGGAAAAGCATGGCCACATTTTCGCACGACCATACAGCTGTTTACTATCCCAATCTGGCAGAAGCCGATGGTGATTTGGCCTATGACCTTCTCAATGATAATGCTTATTTCAATACGGTGGTGCGCAATACGATCAACAGCAGCTGGATGTATTATGGAGGCATATCCGCCGGATGGAACCGCGACGATATCAAGCCCGGAAAAGACCATGCGCTGGTGGAAAGCAAAGCCATGCAGGCCAAATACGGCATGAAATATTCGCCTTACAGCGGTATGACATTGAATATGGGTACTATTTACAGTTTTGAAGATTACAGCAGAAAATTCAAGGAATTCACATCACCGGAATTTCAATCGGCAGGTTTTGAGGAACATAATCCGGCAGCATATATCGAAGGCGAATGGAGCTTTAGCGGAAAATTTGCTTTAAAAAGCGGATTTCGTGGCGAGTACAGCAGCCTGAACAAGCAATTCAGCCTGGCGCCACGTCTGGCACTGGCGTACAGCGTGGGCAAATATGGACAGTTTTCTGCAGCCTACGGACGGTTTTACCAATCGCCCATGGACGAATATCGGGCCTTTGCTCCCGAGCTGGATTATGAAGAAGCACAGCATTATATTGTAAACTACCAATATCAGCAGGAAAAGCGCATCTTCCGCGCCGAAGCTTATTACAAAAATTACGAAGGGCTCACCAAATTCAATATGGAGAAAGTTATCTGGGATCCGCAATATTATACGAATGAGGGACATGGTTATGCCCGGGGAATCGATATTTTTTACCGCGATTGGCAAAGCATCGACTATCTCGATTTCTGGGTTTCGTATAGCTATATCGACACCAAACGCGATTACCGTTATTATCCCGAAGAGGTGCAGCCCTCATTTGTTGCCGATCATCAGCTTTCGGTTGTAGGAAAATACTGGGTAAACGGCATCAACACCCAGTTTGGCGCCAGTTACAGTTTTACCAACGGACGCCCCTACGAAGACCCCAATGAAGCCGGGTTCATGAACCAAAAAACCAAAAGCTATCACAACTTAAGCCTGAATATCAGTCATTTAATGGATATATTCGGAAATTTCACCATCATATATGCCTCCGTAAGCAATGTTACCGGAGCGGACCACACCTATGCCTACCGCTACCACCAAAAGCCCGGCATTGACGGGAAATATCTGGCCTATCCGGTTACTGATGGGATTAAGAATTTTGTTGTATTGGGAATTTTTGTGAATATAAACTAACACATTGCTGTCCCATTAAAATCTATAATAGTTCTTTGAAATATTTGGAATTTAGTTAGTTAAAAGGGTATCTAGAGCGAACGGACTTGAATCTTTAGCTTTGACAGATTAATATAATGACATATATAAAGGTAAATACGTTTTCACTCAACAGGTCTCGTTCTTTGAGGTTTTGCAGATCTTGAGTATATCATTTACCGATAAAACTCCTCTTTGAGACCTCTTTGAGAGAATTAAATTTCAAAATGACAAAGAACGTTTTAGGCTTAATGAGCCAAATTTGTTTAGTTATTAATAACGTCCCAATTTTAATGGGACACTAGTGAAACTAACATCTTTAAAATAAAATTGTTACATCTTTTTAAAAACACATTATCATGAAAAAATTCATCATCATTTTAAGCATCGTTTTTGCAGCACAAAGCGGCATCAAGGCACAGGCACAATATATGCAGGCTATGGGCGAAAATCTGGGGAAAATCGGACAGGCACAAAGTCCGGAAGAACTGCAATCTGTGGCAGCAGCTTTTGAGCGCATTTCCAATGCCGAAACCGATAAATGGGAGCCTGCATATTGGGCAGCCCTTTGCTATATCAACTCCAGTTATATGGTTGACGGTAAAGACACTAAAGATGCCGTGCTTGACAAAGCAGAAGTTTCGGTTGAAAAAGCATTGGAAATCGCAGCAGAAGAATCTGAAGTTTTGGCTTTGGAAGGCTATTTATATCAGGCACGCATTGGCGCAGATGGCAGCCGGGGCATGACAATGTCGCAGAAAGCCGGCAAGCGCATCAACAAAGCACTGAAGCTCAATCCAAACAACCCGCGGGCACTCTTTTTAAAAGCACAGAACACCTATTACACTCCGGGATTTTTCGGTGGTGGCGCAAAAAATGCTTTACCTATTTTTGAAGAAGCCGCTGAGAAATTTAAGAGCTTTCGCACGGATAATCCATTTGCACCGGTTTGGGGTGAAGAGTTGAATCAGAGTCAGTTGAAGAAGTGTAAGGGGGAATTGGGAGAGTGACGGCCTTTTTATCCGCGAAGGACATGGAGTTTTTTTTTGTTTCGCTGGCGCTTAACGCTTTTTTTCCGCGAAGAACGCGGAGGGCACGAAGGTTGGCTGGCGCGGGCTGATTTTTATCCGCGAAGAACGCGAGGGTTTTTTGTTTCGCTGGCGCTCAACGCTTTTTTTTCCGCGAAGGACGCGAAGGGCGCGAAGGGGTTTGGTGTTTGGGGTTTGGTGTTCGGTGTTGCGTGTTCAGTGTTGCGTGTTCAGTGTTGCGTGTTTGGTGTTCTTTGTTTGGTGTTCGTTGTTCGGTGTTATCCTTCGATTTTAATTATTGCGGTTCCCTAAATGGGATTCCTTGCCGCAGGCTGCGGAATGACGCTCCATCATCAATTTTCCATCACTTCGGGATTTACTCATTCCTCTATATTTCAGAAAATTACGTTATGGAGCGTCATCTCGACGACCAACGAGAGGAGAGATCCCAAAGAAGCTCACGGAATTAAAATTAAAACACCTCCCTCAGTCCCTCCGTCCCTCAGTCCCTCTCCAAGGTCCCTGAGCGGAGTCGAAGGGCCGTCCCTTGTTCCTTGTTTGGTGTTTGGTGTTCGTTGTTTGGTGTTCGTTGTTCGGTGTTATCCTTCGATTTTAATTATTGCGGTTCCCTAAATGGGATTCCTTGCCGCAGGCTGCGGAATGACGCTCCATCATCAATTTTCCATCACTTCGGGATTTACTCAATCCTCTACCTTTCAATATATTACGATATGGAGCGTCATCTCGACGACCAACGAGAGGAGAGATCCCAAAGAAGCTAACGAAAATAATATTAAAACACCTCCCTCAGTCCCTTCGTCTCTTAAGTCCCTCAGTCCCTAAAGTCCCTTATTCGTTGTTCGGTGTTCGGTGTTTGGTGTTCGGTATTTTTCTTCGATTAGAAAGCCTGCTTACCCCAAATGGGATTCCTTGAAAGGCTGCGGAATGACGCTCCATCATCGTTTTTCCATCACTTCGTGATTTGCTCATTCCTCTATATTTCAGAAAATTACGTTATGGAGCATCATCTCGACGACCAACGAGAGGAGAGATCCCATAGAAGCTCACGGAATTAAAATTAAAACACCTCCCTCCGTCCCTCAGTCTCTAAAGTCCCTCAGTCCTTCTTAGCGTTTCTTTGTGTGCTTCGCGGAGAAAATCTTTCTTTTTTTTGTCCGCGAAGGACGCTAAGGGCGCGAGGGGAGCAGCGAAGAGCTGAAAATTTAATAATTTAGACCGAAATTTGATAAAATGAAGGAACATCCTAAACGTAAATATCCAATTATAAGTCATTTACGCGATTTATTGATCGTTGTTTTGATTGGCCTGGGAATCACATTTGCATTCAATGGCGGCGAAAATTTCTGGGAAAATGCGCATATGATGGTCACTTATTCCCTTTTGATTGGCGGAACGCTTTGGAAAGGCAATGAGCTGATTGGCTATCTGATGACAAAATACCTGCCATGGGACGAAAAACCGGGCCGCACCTACTGGCTCAGCTGGGCGGCGATGCTGGCATTTTCTTTTGTGGACATCCTTTTGGTCAATGCGTTTTGGAACGCCATATGGGTCAAAACGGAATGGAGCAATTTTTTTAATGCTTTCCGCATGACGATGTTTGTGGAATTCCTGGTTTCCATGGCCATTACCGGCTTTTTTTATACGCTGGCCTTTTTTCATCATTATAAGAAGGCGCAAATAGAAAAAGCCCAAATAGAGAAACAGGTAATTGCCGCACGCTATCAGGCATTGCGCAACCAGCTCAACCCGCATTTCCTCTTTAACTGCTTCAGCACATTGGATTCGCTCATCCACATCGACAGCAGCAAAGCTTCAGATTTTGTACAGAAACTCAGCCGTATGTACCGCTACGTACTCGATCAGAAAGAACTTGTAAGCCTGAGCAAAGAGCTGGAATTTGTGGACACCTATATCTTTCTGGAGAAAATGCGCTTTGGTGATAAACTACGCATCGAGAAGGAAATCGAGAAGGCAGATGATGTGCAGATTCCGCCCATGTCGGTGCAATTGCTGGTGGAGAATGCCGTGAAACATAATGTGATTTCGCATGAGCATCCACTTGTGATCCGGATGGAGCGCCGTGAAGACCGGATGATCATCAGCAATGCAAGGCGCAGCAAAAGCCAGAACTCTGCGGGGACAGGCACCGGGCTGAGCAATCTGGGCGAACGCATCCGTTTTCTGAGCGGCCGTGATCTGGAAATAGAACAGACCGGCGAAATATTCCGCGTCAGCCTGCCCCTTATTTCCTTAAAAGCAAAAGAAGCCTGAGATGAACATATTAATTGTAGAAGACGAACATTTTTCGGCGCAGCACTTACGTGATATGCTGGCACAAATTGTTCCGGGAGCTGATATTAGCGGCCCGCTTGATTCGGTCAGCTCCATTAAGCGTTGGTTTTCGGAAAATCCGCAGCCCGATCTGGCCTTTTTCGACATACAGCTTGCCGACGGCCTCAGCTTTGAAGCTTTTGAACAGGCAGAAATCCATTGTCCGGTGATATTCACCACAGCTTTCGACGAATACGCCATCAAAGCTTTTAAGCTCAAAAGCGTGGATTATTTATTGAAGCCCATTAATAAAACAGAGCTGGAAAATGCGGTTGCAAAATACAGGAACATTTTCGAAAAAGCGGTATCCCCTGCCCCATCGCGCAAGGTGATGGAAGAACTGATTGCCGGTCTTCAAAAAAAATACAAAAGCCGTTTCAGTTTGCGTGTTGGCGAACATCTGATCAGCCTGAGGAGCAGCGATATCAGTTATTTTTACAGTGCCCATAAAAGCAGTTTTTTATGCAGCATGCATGGCAAGCATTACGATCTCGACCAAAGCCTTGACCAATTGGAGGATGTGATTGACCCTCAGGTGTTTTTCCGTATCAGCCGCAAATTTATTGTGAACATTGACGCCATAAAAGATATCCTGGTGCATAGCGGCAGCCGTTTGAAGGTTGTAACGCATCAAAACAGCGAAGAAGAAATGATTGTGAGCCGGGAGAAAGTGAAGGGTTTCAGGGAATGGCTGGATGGGTAGGTTCGGCTACGCTCACCTACCAAGGTTCGGCTACGCTCACCTACCAAGGTTCGGCTACGCTCACCTACCAAGGTTCTTTTTTTTTTCCGCGAAGGACGCTGAATGCTTTTTGTTTCGCTTGGTTCGGCTCCGCTCACCACAGGCCGCTCAACTTTTTTTCATCCGCGAAGAACGCGAAGGGCGCGGAGGTTGGCTGGCGCGGGCTGTTTTTTTTTCCGCGAAGGACGCGAAGGGCGCGAAGGGTTTTTTCTTAGCGTTTCTTTGTGTGCTTCGCGGATAAAGTATTCTTGGTTTTTTTATCCGCGAAGAACGCTAAGGGCGTGGAGGTTTTATGTCCTGATTAGGGGAACAAATATCAAAAAGCATTATGATAAGGGTTCTATTTTCGTTGTGGCGAAGAATACAGCTTTGAATTATCGCGGTAAGAACCCTGATCCTGAAACCAGTCATAGAAGTTTTGACCGCCGGATTCAGCCCAATCGGCAAATTTCAGATGGCCATCAATAACAGAAGCCCGTTCAATGGGATAATCAAATTGATCGATAATATTTAAAGCCCAGGGCAAATTTGTCGATGTTTTATAGTAACGTCCTGTTGAAGGATTGCTATCATCACTTGATGTTCCAAAAAGTGAAAGATCTGCATGGCTTGTAGGTGCTTTATCGGGAAGATGAACCTCTCTGCCCCTGTTCCGGTTTACCACAATAAAGGGATTGAATGGAGGCGTTCCTGCATCTGAGAGCGCAATGGGCTGTGTCAGGACAATCTGCAGGCTGATGGTTTCCGGAGCTACATAAGGCGCTAAAGGATCGGTATTAACGCCGGTTCCACCACCCGGGAAGTCCATTACCTTATAGGCATTATCAAAAACAAAAACCACACTTTTTGCCATTCCGGCTTCAGTATTATTGGGAGCCAGGCTTACATAATCTTCCGTTATAACCTGACCGTTAATACTTTGGATCAAAGAAGGGCTAAAAGGCATTTCAAAGGCAAAACCATTATGGTTTGAAGCGCCAAAAGCTTTTAAAACGAATTCGGCTTGCAGTTCTACCATTTCGTTTTCGCCATTGAGCACCTGCAAAAAGCGATAATCCAAAACCATATCATTGAAATCATAATCACCTCGGCTGGGCCATAAATCTTCAAAAGCGAGCGTTCCATAAGAATTTGCATCCGGATAGAAGTTATCGAAAGCCTTTTCGGGATCATTGGGATAATCGTCAAAGCTATCGGAAACGCCGTCATTATCTGCATCGCTGTCGGTATATTCGATAATTCCCAGGTTTTCGGTTTCAACGGCTACGATTGGATTTGCGGTAACATAGAACATCGCATCATTAAAATCATTATCGCACCAACCATCCCGTCTCAGGTCTTCAAAGCCCAGGACAAACAAATCGCGCCCGTTATCATTCAAAAGCACAGCATGTTGCCATAATTGCGGGTTTGTTTCAGGGTTTATTGCCGGATCAGAATAAACAATGTGCTTGCCGCCTGTAACCTGTTGCTGAGATAAACTATATCCATCTGCAACCAAGACCCAACCTATAACGGTGTTTGCCGGAAACTGTCCCAAATACACTTTATCGCCCGACTGCAAATCACCACCGCTGCCCTGAAAGGAGGCATTCGGGAAAATTATTGTAACGGTATCTACATCCTGAGCTTGCTGTGGTGCATTGCCCAAAAGGTATTTATAATATCCGAAGCTGTTTTTATAGCCGGCACCTTCATGCACAAAAGTTACCCAAACATCAGCCGGCTGATCGAGGATCAGGTTATGCACATAGCTATCATCGAGATATTCCGGGTGATATTGAGGAACAGGACGGTTTTCGGGAAAAGTTGCGTTCAGATCGTCATAAAAATCAGGGCTGATTACATCCGGTTCGATCAGATAATCGGGCATACCATTATAATTATAGCCTCCCATATATTTATAAACAGGCTGATATGCAACACTTTTAAAACTATTGCCCTGATCAACAGGTTTAATGGATTTTAAAATTTGCACTTCATTGCGGACACCAAAGCTATAAACTATTTTTTGGCCTGTAATTTCAAGTTCAACAGCATTTGGATAGCCAATATAATCCGTTCCAACATATAAGGAGCCAATGTAGTCGGGAACAGATATTTCGGCCTGGAGCACACCGTTTTTATCCGATCTGGCAGAAAATATTTTTCGCCCTTCCGCAGTTTCGTCTTCCGGATCAGCAAGATAAACATCAACCCGTACAGCAGGAACAGCTTCGTAGCGTGCATTGAGCGTTTTTATATCCAAAGAAACAGTATGCGACGTTTCAAAATTAAATTCCTCCGGGATATCAAGCTGAGTAATGTCTTTATCCTTATCGGAGGGGTCAGGCTGTTGAATATCGTCACGTTTACAAGACAGAAATATCAAACTGAACACAAAAATGACAAAAGGCAGTTTTAATGGGGCAAAAGCTTTCATAGGCTTGGGTTTTAATGATGCTAATATACGAAATACCGATTGAAAAATCCAGTAGAAATCAGTTTTCGTGCTCATTTAAAGCGTAATTATGGCTTTTTGAAGCTATCTGTAGCGAGATCATGCAAAAAAAGGATTTCCCGAAAACACAAACATTATCCGAAAACGGATAATCAATAGGATATTAAGTTATAATATACTCATTTTCAGACACATAAATAGTATAATTAATTTAGGGTTAATTAATCATCATCATTTTTCGGATAAGGCAGCTTATTGGCTAAACTAATGACAATCTCATAAAACACTGATTACAAACATATTAAATATATCGGCACGGATATTGCATTCTAAAAAGCAAGGTAAAAGAATATTATTATGTTAAAACTGGTTATTTTGCTCATAATTGGATTTGTTTCATTGGTTTTGGTCAGTGGAATAATTTTCGCAGTCCGTCATGCACCTCTGGCTGAAGAACAGGAAGACGGAAGCTTACGATATTTAGAAGAAAGCTAAATTACACTCTTTTTGTTTTTAAAAGGCTGCTCACATCGGGCAGCCTTTCTTTTTTTATCTTTGTTGAAAGAAAAATCAAAGATATGCCAAACGTAAAAACAGTTAAAGAAAGCCCTTTGTTCCGGGCTTTAACAGAAGTAGAAATCAGGGAATTTTTGCAATTCGGACAATATCAGCTTGTAAAAAAGGGAGATTATATCATCCATGCCCGCGAAAACAAACACAGCCTTTTTATTGTACTCTCGGGGCAACTTACTGCCGAAATTCCCGGTTCAGAAAATGTAAGTTATACCAATCCCGATTTTTTCGGCGAAATAGCATTTGTTAATGAGCATTACCGCGCCGCTTCCGTAATTGCCGATCAGGACTCTGAACTGATTTCGTTTGATCACAGCCTTTTGCACAATCAGGAAATAAACACGGTCATATTAAAGAAAATCCTCATCAATATTGTAAACCGTATCAGCAGTTACCTGCGCACAAATTCCAATACTTCAAGCCGTTTGCTCATCCAAAATGGCGAAGATGAGAAAGTGGAGTTCAAATCAAGCCTGCGTTATAACCTGCATACCGGAAAATTTGACAAAAACATTGAGCAGGCCAGCCTGAAAACCATTGCCGCTTTCCTCAATTCCGAAGGAGGTACTTTATTGATCGGCGTTGAAGATAATGGAAATATATTCGGCCTTGAAAAAGACCAGTTTGCCAATGAAGACAAGGCAATGCTTCATTTATCAAATCTGGTAAAAACCAAGATATCCATGCATCACCTTACTTTCCTGAAAATCCACATTGAAGAAATGGATGGCAAGGATATTATGAGGGTAGATGTTCATCCGGCTAATTTACCGGCCTACTATTCAGGTAATAATGATGAAATATTTTATATACGTACCGGCCCGTCAACCTCCCAACTCAAAGTGAGCGAGCTTTATACGTATATTCAGAAAAGATTTTCTTAATCACCAAAAACCCTTTTCAGGATATCGTTAACGCGGGCAAGCGGATCGTGGCGGATCTGCTTTTCCTCTTCCGCGATTTTCACAAATAACCCATCGAGGGCTTTTGTTGTAACATACTCATCCAAAGGAACATTAACAGGAGTCAAGCCTGCAAGCTGACCGATCAGGCTATTGGCCACTTCATTATAATTTGATGTAAGAAAATCCCAGCTTTCATTAGCCGAAACGCCTTCTACCAATGGTTTCTCCAGCGATGAATTTACTTTAGGCTGATAAAGCGACTGTAATTTATTATAAGTATGATCAATCAGGTACTGCGTGGCGGCATTATCATCACCTTTAAGGATATTAAACGCATCGCTGATGGTCATTTCCGTGATAGCACTCCAAAAAACTTCTGCGGCTTCTCCGGCAGCATCCTCTGCGGCACGGTTCATTTTCAGTACCATTTCATCAACATAATCTTGTCCAAACGGCAACATTTCTATATTGTCGGTAATAACCGCCGCCTCTTCAGGCATTAAAATCTTAATAAGGGGATCGCCAAAATATCCGTTCAAGGCCGAAACCCGGCTTACACTTGTATCTGTACTGACAATCAATGCCGACTTTAAGCCTTCAACAACCTCTGCTTCGGTTAATGCCGGGCTAAGGTCATCAATAATTTCTTTGGTTTCTTCGCAGGATGTGAAAACAAAAACAGAAATGATTGCGGCGAAAAGAATGCTTTTTAAATGTTTCATATTTTAATTTAATTTTTAAGCTGACATACAGTAATATAGGAATAGGATTCTAACAAATTGCAGGCCAAATTTTAATATCAACTACAAAGCTATTAATTTTGTTCAGTATTACATTATTCAGAAGAGGTTCAAAAACAATATTATGAAACGCTTATACAATCCCTACCGGAAGCTCGAAGGGTACAATTGTTTCGGCTGTTCGCCCGACAACCCGATTGGGTTAAAACTAAATTTCTTTGAAGATGGAGAAAAAGTGATCAGCACCTGGAGCCCATCGATGGACTATCAGGGTTATTTTCACATTTTACATGGCGGCATACAAGCCACAATGATGGACGAAATTGCCAGTTGGGTGGTTTTGGTCAAAGTAAAAACAGCCGGCGTAACCAGCCGTTTGAACTGCAAATACATAAAAAGCGTTGAGATTGACAAAGGCGCAATCAGGCTTGAAGCCAAATTACGCGAAATGAAGCGCAACTTGGCCTATATTGATGTTTCCCTTTTTGATGGCGAAGGTACTTTATGTGCCTCTGCAGAAGCCGTTTACTTCACTTTCCCGGAAGAAGTGGCACGCAAAAAACTACATTTCCCAAAAATTGAGGAATTTTACGAAGAATAGCCCGCACATTATAAATACTGCTCCCTGATTTGGCGAAAAAAGGCAATCCAGTCGATATTGGCCGATCCGGATCCAAAGCGCAGCATTACAAGATTATTTTTGGGATCGATATAAATGTATTGTCCCAAAATACCTTTGGCAAAGAAACTGCCATCATCAAGCACACGCCAATGCATGATGTAGGGATATCCGCGCGAATCACGGGAATCGTTTTTTGTATTAAAAAGGGCATCGAAATAGGATTCCGGTATGATCTGTTTTCCGTTCCAGAAGCCCCGATGCCGGCAAATCAAGCCAAAACGGGCAAAATCAATCAAAGCGGAATTCAAACAACAAAATGCTTTAATGGTCTGATGCTTTTTGCTATCGGTATTCCAGCTCGCATCATAAGCCATCCCGGCAGGTTTCCATAATTTTTCGCTTAGATATTCGTTCAGCTTCATGCCTGTTGCCGATTCAACAGCCATTGCAAGAAGCTGTGTATTAGCAGATTGATATTGATAATTATTTCCGGGCACATCAACTACTTTGAGTTGGCGCACAAATTTATCCAAGTGCGTTCCGTAATAAAACTTCGCCATGTGCCCGAAAGGGTTGTAATAAGCTTCCGTAAAATTGAGGCCCGAGCGCATATTCATCAGGTCAATCAGATGGATTTGTTCAAAACCATTTGGCAGATCCGGAACATAATCGGTTACGGGATCATCAAAACTTTTGATTTTTCCCTCCTCGCGTGCGATGCCGGCCAATACAGAAACCACAGATTTTGTAACGCTAAAGGAAGCCAGCACCGAGGCAGAATCAATATCCTTGAAATAGATTTCGCTTATGATGCGGTCATCTTTCAAAACCATAAAAGCCAGGCTTTTGTTTTTCTCCAGATAGGCGGAAAAATCCGGATGCTTTTTATCCACGAGCGAATCGGGAAGTATTGGGACAAAGGCATCGCCCCTACGAATCACCGACTCTTCATTTCCCTTTAAAACAGGAACTTCAGGGAATTTTCGGTAATCTTTTTCATCAGCAAAATTATAGTAGAAAAAACGGGCTACATGACAAGCATTCATAAGCAAGACAATTAACAGCAGTATCGAGATGCGGAAATATTTCATAAGCAAAGCTTCATGGACAAAAATAACAAGATTGCGTATCACTCATACGAAAAAGGACAAATCTTCTTTTTGCGGATAATATTGGGGCTACGATAATGATTCTACTGGGAATTTCGTGGTAAGAAAAACTGATAAATCTCCTACAGATTCCTCCTTCCAAAGGCTATCGGAATTCCTCATGCTTCGGAAAACTTTGTCGGAATGACGGGTTTTAAAAAGTCTGAGGGCAAATGCGGCGAGGACGCGTTTGAAATATATTATTGTGTCCTCGCCGCATTTGCCTTAAACACCTAATAAACAGCGTCATCCTATCTTTGCTTTTTAAGAAATATCGTAAAATTTAATAAATTCGTTGGATTAATAATAAATAAGACGAAGGGAGGCAGGGCAAACGCATCATAAATATTATACCATTCTTTGACAATCCTATTCCTATGCATTTCAAATTCATTGGTAATAAAGCTGTTAGCTGTCTAAATCTATTTCGGCTTCAATCCCAAAGGGATTGCATATCTATAAAAGGAAATGTTAATTAAAGGTTCGACCCCGGACGGGGTCGTATGTGGCGTTCTGTGGTAACTCTTTATACATATTTGACCGCTCTGCGGTCTAAGCCGATTTATCTTTTTGCGGCATTTTCAGGCTGTTGAGGGTTCTTGTTAAGCATATAACCTCTCTGGTTTTCGCAAATGAGGTAATTTGCTGCTTTGTGCTTTAAACAGAAAAACTGTAATATATCAATCTGACACGAGACGTAAGTTTTTTTTTCAAACGCAACAAATATCCAGCCTGACAAATATAACTTGATCAAAATGCGTTTGCCCTGAACTTCAGAGCTTCATTTACAAATAAGTTTATGTATATTTGTGAATCGGAATACCACAATGAAAAAACAAATTGGAATCATATTGCTTTTCCTGTTTTTAATACCGCATACGGCTTTCAGCGGCGAAGAACATCAATTCCTGTCATTAACGAATGATAACGGACTGTCTGCCAGCCTCGTAACATCTATCGTTAAGGACAGTCTCGGTTTTATGTGGTTTAGCACTTCTGATGGCCTGAACCGCTTTGACGGGCAGGAGTTTAAGGTTTTCCGTCAAAACATCAATGATCCGCACTCCCTTCCTGCAGAGAATATAAGACGGTCATTTATTGATTTTGAAGGCAAGCTTTGGCTGTCCACTGTTGACAGTGGTTTATGCGTTATGGATCCCTACACGGAAAAATTCTATAAAATTCGTCCACCCGGCCCATTCGACAAAATGAATATCATGAGCATCACCTCAGATAAAAACAATAATATCTGGGCAGGAACATGGACACAAGGGCTTTTATTTTATGATCAGAAAAACAAAGAATCAAAATTAATTCACCTCCCATCACAGCGCAGCGACAATAAACCCGTGAATATAAGGGATATGCTGTTTATTGGGGACACTTTATGGATCGCCACACAACATCAGGGATTAATCAAATATTTGCCCGGATCAGGGATATTACGGCAGTTTTTCACGATTGGGATGGACATTATTGATACACTCAATTCTATTCATACCCTGGCCTATAATGGTGAATATCTTTGGCTTGGAACTACCCGTTCATATCTTTTCCGTTTTGACCTGAACACCCATGAGACTTTGCATATTGAATATCTCAACAAGGAATACGATCACTCATTCCGCACGGTTACCGACCTGCTTTTTCAGGGAAAAGATTCGTTGTGGATATCCAGCACCGATGGAGGGCTTTTCCTCTTGAATACGGCAACGCTCCAGGCAGATATCTTCTCCTGCGAAGAAATGAAACACGGCCTGAACTACAATTCAATCAGCTGTTTATACCTCGACAATCAAAATATTTTATGGGTTGGAAACAATGGAATGGGGATCAATTATTTCAGGCCGGAAGACAAACGGTTTGAGCTGTTTTCAACATCAGAAATATCAGATTACCAGCTGGATTTCAAGAGTGTACGCGCAATTAATAAACATAAAGACCATATATACATAGGCGGATATAACGGTATTAATGAAATCAATACAAAAACAAATAAAACCACATATATTTTAGATGAAACTCCTGTATATTCCATTGCCATTGACAGTATCAACAACCAAATCATTATAGGTACTGAAGGCGCTAATATATTTTCCTACAAACCGAACACAATGGAATTAAAGCGCCATCTGCTTGAATTTCAAAAGAAAAACGGAGCAAAAATCCGATTGGAATTTATATATAAAATCCTACCAATAGGCAACAAGCGGTTTTTACTGGGAACCATGAAAGGTGTAGCCATCCTCAACGAAAAAACACTCGAAATTGAGGCATTTTACGAACATGAACCCGGCAAGGCAAACAGTCTTCAGCCCGGATATGTTTTCAGCCTTTTTAAAGATTCCCGCAACCGGATATGGGTTGGGACAGACGGAGGCGGGCTGAGCCTTTTTGATATTGAAAGCGGCACTTTCACAAGGTATAATGTTTCAAACACAGACAATGCACTGCTTTCGAATGTAATACTGAGTATTAATGAAGACAATGAAGGCAAACTCTGGTTAGGCACGGACCGCGGTTTATGCTGTTTTGTTCCTGAAGGGAAGGTTTTCATCGCTATTACAACCGAAGACGGCCTGCCCAACAGCACTGTGTATGCCATTTTGATAGACCAAAACGGCAAACTCTGGCTCAGCACCAATCAGGGAATTTGTTCTTATGATCAGGAAAACGGGAATATTGAGCAATTTACCACACGAGATGGCCTGATGAACAATGAATTCAATAAAGCGGCTTATTTTAAAGATACTGAAGGTTTTATATATTTCGGAGGAGTGGACGGCGTGGTAGGTTTCGACCCGTCCAAAATAAATTTGGGAAGACGGCAGCAAGCCCCTGTTTTCAGCAAAATATCAGTATCTAATTCCCCTATTGAGACCGACACTATCATTCCTTATAAGAGGATGTTCCATATCCTTCCCAACTATCATTTTATCAGTTTTGAGGTTTCCAGCCTGAATTATCTATACCCCGGTGAAAACCAGTACCAATACCGGCTGCTCGGGCTTTCTGACCAATGGATCAATAACGGGAAAAACAGCTCCGTTTCCCTGGTCGATCCAACTCCAGGCGAATACGAACTCCAGGTACGCACATCGCTTAATGGGCATAACTGGGTTGAGACAAAAAACAATATCAAGCTGACTGTAAAGCCGCGTTTAATTGAATCAAAATGGTTCATTATCTCAATGGTCATACTCCTTTTCCTGCTCGTGTTTATTATTTTTCAAATCCGTTTCCGTTACTTAAAGGCACAGGAAATCCTCCTGCAAAAGCTGGTTGACCGCCGCACGCATGAGCTCAGCGATTCCAATAAAAACCTAAAAAAGGAAATTTCCATCCGTGAAGCAACAGAACAACAATTGCGCGAAGCCAATAATACCAAGGACAAATTTTTCAGCATTATAGCACACGATCTTCGTTCGCCATTTATGAGCTTACAGGGCTTTTCTGATTTATTGATGCAGGAATGGGATGATTATAACGAAAAGGAAAAACAGGAAATGGTGCGCAAAATCAACAAAAACTCCCGCACTACTTTCCGTTTGCTCAACAGCTTGCTCGAATGGTCGCGCCTGCAGCAAGGCACCATTAAAGCGCGGCTTTCAGCCATCAACGCCTGCACTATTGCAAATGAAGTCATGAACGAAATATCGGCACAGGCCGAAATAAAAAACATCAGGATGGATTGCCGGTGCGATCAGGGCATCAAACTTATTGGCGATGAAAACATGTTGGCCACAGTTTTGAGGAACATCCTTTCCAATTCGATCAAATTCACCCATAACAACGGACTGATCCAATGCTCCGTTGAGGAAACAATCCATAAAGTGCGCATCACCATTGAAGAC
Organism: Bacteroidales bacterium; assembly: GCA_963662905.2. Lineage (GTDB taxonomy): Bacteria > Bacteroidota > Bacteroidia > Bacteroidales > WRLA01. The sequence goes on from CAXXFD010000003.1 coordinate 532,245, forward strand.
AATGGTATTGGCATGGATGATGAAACCGGCAAAAACCTTTTCCGCATTGAGAACAACAGCCGCGAAGGCACCAATGGAGAAAAAGGCAGCGGTTTTGGACTGGCCATTGCAGCCGAGCTGATCCGCCTGATGAAAGGAAGCATTCAAGTAGAAAGCCAGATAAGTCAGGGCAGCCGGTTTATCATTGAGCTTCCCCGCGCTTAATATATGCCTTCACTATATTGAAACTTTCCAAATTTCTGCCAGAGATTCCAAAACCTGCAATTTTCATTACATTAGCACGTCATTAAAATGATAGTTAACAACCTAAATAAAGCACTATGGAAAAATCGATCAAAGGAACAAAAACAGAACAAAATTTATTAAAATCGTTTGCCGGAGAAAGTCAGGCAAAAAACCGTTATGAATTCTTTGCCAAAGTAGCCAAGAAAGAAGGTTATGAGCAGATTTCACGCATTTTTCAGGAAACAGCAAACCAGGAAAAAGAACATGCCAAGCGCTTCTTTAAATTTCTGGAAGGCGGTATGGTAGAAATTACAGCCTCCTACCCTGCCGGGATTATCGGAACAACCGAAGAAAACCTGAAAGCTGCTGCTGAAGGCGAAAACGAAGAATGGACAGAACTCTATCCTGAATTTGCGGAAGTAGCGATGGAAGAAGGCTTCCCTAAAATAGCCACAGCATTTAAGATGATTGCCAAAGTGGAAGCCGAGCACGAACGTATTTACCTGAAACTGCTGCAAAATATCTCTGAAGACAAAGTATTTATGCGCGAAGGAAAAGTTTGGTGGAAGTGCATCAACTGCGGTTATATATACGAAAGCAAAAAAGCCCTGCAAACCTGCCCAGCATGCTTGCACCCACAGGCTTATATGCAGCTTAAGGAAGACAATATTTAATAATTGCATACTGTACAGGCTTCATTTCTTAGGGAATGGAGCCTTTGCCAAACTTTTGGGCATTGATGGCGATCCTTATGAAGGCTTATTGTAATTTGGGCGGAAAACTAAAAACTAATCCTCTTTCTTCTCATAAAAAGTCATCCCAATGCGATGGATGTGATCTATTAGATCCGGATTTTCAATTTGATGAAATAGTGATAAATCAATTTTATAAGGCAAGAGCAGATCATCCAGCTCATTTTCAATTTTCAGGAGTACGCTCAAGTCCAGGTTTTCTCCAATTAAGGTCAAGTCAATATCCGATCCATTACGGTAATTTCCTTTAGCCCTTGAGCCGTAGATTACAGCCTTTTCAACCGCCTTATGCTTTTCAAACACTGATTGAATTTTAATAATATGATGTTCCTTTAAACCAAACATAAGCTAATCAAATAATTCGGTTTGTTGCCCGGACCGGTATTGTTCCATTTTTTGCTGAAAGGACAAAAAGGCCGGATAATAAACGCGGACAACTTTCAGGAAGATATCTTCAGCAGTTTCTTCATTATATGTGTGCAAAGTCTTATTCCGGCTTATAATCATTTCCATCCACACATCTCCATCATTGATTAACTCAGCCTGAAAAGCTTCCCTTGTAGCATCTTTTGAACCAAATACCTTTATGTCACCAACTTCCAGTAAAAAATCCTTCATCACATTCCAAGCCAGCTCGTGTGTATATTCAAATCTCTGTATAACAGCTTCTTTCATGAATTCAGTCTGAATTTCATCCTCCTCTTCAGAATTATTGGCACTAAAGTAATTATCCTGATCTTCTAATTCCAGTTCCACAAATTTAACAGCTTCTGAAAGCTTCTTAAAAGCCTTATTATAATTTGAGAACCGTTGCATCCAGCGTATATCTTTATTTTCTGTCATTGAATTAAAAAATTAAGCCTTTCACAAAGATACGATTTGTGCCGGGTTTAAGGCGATCAATCTACAAAAACTACACAACAAAGCATTATGGGCATGCATTTGCAAAAAACCTTCTCAGGATTGGCATATCCTGAGAAAGTTTTTTTTTACAACTAACTGTTAATCAGTAATAACTTTTCGCACGGAGTCGATTACCGTACCATCGACCCATTTGATCACGGCAATGATTTCATCGCTGAGATTGGGCTTGGCCGGTTTACCGCAAATGCGTTCTGCTTCCTCTTTCAGTTCTTCAATGGTACGGATTGGCAGATCGGAATCTTTCAGTTTTTCGATCAGGTCGGTACGTTTTGGGTTGATGGCGATACCACGTTCGGTTACGATTACATCGATCAGTTCGCCGGGGCCAACCAGTGTTGTTACTTCATCGCGGATTACCGGCATACGGTCGCGGAAAAGTGGAATAGGAAGGATGGTACATTTGGAGAAAAGGCAGTTTTGCCAGCCGCCAATTCCGTGCAGCAGGTAACCATCGGAATGCGTCACCACATTGGCATTGAAATTCACATCCACTTCGGTAGCGCCCAGCACAACAACATCAATCATAGAGGCAAAATTACCTTTGCCATGGTAGTTGTAGCTGGTAAAGGGGCTGGTATTTACATGCCCCGGATTTTCGCGCATGGAGCGCACGCCTTCCAGGTCGAAAGTCTGGCCATCGAGAATATAATCCACCAGGCCATCTTCGAGCATTTTTACCGGATATTCGTTACTTCCGGCACGGATAAAACGTGCTTTAATATTGCGTTCCTTAAGCATTTCAGCAAAATAAATCCCAATACTGAGCGATGTACCACCTGCTCCGGCCTGATAGGAAAACCCATCTTTTACAATGCCTGCTTCATCACAGAATTTTGCCGTCATTTCGGCAATCAAAAGACGATCGGGCGATTTTGTGATTTTTGTTGTTCCGGAAATGATTTTCTCGGGCAAGCCCACCTGATCAACTTTTACTGTATAGTCCACATAATTACCATGGATTTGCCAGGGGATGCAGGGGAATGGCACCAAATTATCAGTAACCACAATCACTTTATCGGCATATTGAGAATCGCCGAGTGCAAAACCCAGCAGGCCACAGGCAGCAGGACCGTCAACGCCATTGGCATTACCAAAGGCATCGGCTGTCGGGGCAGCGATTACCGCGATATCGATTTGCACATCACCATCCTGAATTGCCTGATAACGGCCACCATGTGAGCGCAAAACGCCAAGACCTTTCATCTTGCCTTCGGAAGCAAATTTACCCAGTGGGCCGTTCATGCTACCTTCAATACGGTTAATGGTTCCATCTTCAAGGTATTTGATCAGGTGAGCCTGACAGGGAAAAGATGCCGAAGGATACCAAACCAGGTCTTTCACGCCCAGTTCGTGGGCAATATCAAAAATCTGATTGGCAATCAAGTCGCCATTGCGGAAATGATGATGTGTTGAAATCGTCATTCCATCGCGCAGACCCGATTTGATCAATGCATCTTTCAGTGACGGAACCAGCTTGTTTCCATCATCGGGATAATTGGCACAAGAAGAAATGCGCGGGGCAAATTTCCTGCCATCGGGTATATATTTTCCAACGCCCTGATAAGGGATGGCTTGTTTTCCGTTGATTTCCGTCGGAACGATGCGCCCGGCGGCATTTTTTACCAGCTTATCGTATTTTTTGTTCATCTTGTTTTGCTTATTCGTTTGGAATTAAAAAGGCATCGCGCCAGTTTTCTTTAATCAGTCCCAGGCTCAGCGCCAGTTTGATGGTTTTTTCTGCACGTTTCACTACGGGCGGATCGATCATTTTGGAGCCCAGCGAAACCACGCCCAGGCCATTTTCTGTGGCAATGATAAAAGCATTGACAATTTTTTGTGCTTTCAGGATTTCTATTTCAGAAGGCGCAAAATTTTCATGGATTACTTTGATCTGGCGCGGATGAATACAGCCCATACCATCGAAACCGAGCGATTTGGCATCGAGCACATTCACTCTCAGGGCTTCCATATCCGAAACATCGGAGAATACCGAGTCAATGGCCTGAATTCCGGCAGCTTTACAGGCATTCACCAATTGTGTACGGGCAAAATAACTTTCGCGGCCTTCGTTGGTGCGCTGCGTGCCCAGGTCGGCGGTATAATCTTCCAGTCCAATTGCCAGGGCCGCTACATTATCGGCTGCAGAAGCAATTTCAAAAGCTTTGATCACACCCAAAGCACTTTCGATAATCGGCATCAGCCAGATATCATGCTTCACTCCTGTCCGTTCCTGAATTTCTGCAATCTTTTTATTCACGGCCAAAATCTGATCTGCCGATTCACATTTGGGCACCAAAAGCAAATTCACAGGTTGCGGAACGATATAGTCCAGATCATCCAAACCTTTGGGAATCTGATTAATGCGAACCATACGTTCTGCGCCATAGAAATCCATGGCGCGCAGCGCATTGCGCACCAAAAAGCGTGCTTCATACTTTTTGTCATAGGCAACTGCATCTTCGAGGTCGAGGATAATCCCGTTAGGCTTATGAATGCCCGCATTGAGCATCAGCTTCGGGCTGTTACCGGGCAGGTAAAGCCGGGAAAAGCGAAACTGGTCTTTCGTGCTTTCATTGTTATTTTGTGGCAGGATTTCCGGCAGGAATTCCTTTTCGGTTTTCACCAATTGCTTAATAGCGGCTTCCATGCGTGCAGCCAGAACGCAGTCAATAGCCCCTGTGTCTACAATATGAAGCCTGCAATCAGGCAATTCATAAAAATCGAGGATGTCGTTTGCCAGTTTTTTGATGGAAGCACCAAACAAGGCTTCAACCTTACTTTTAAGGTAAATCTCCCTACCACCATCCTGAAGGATTTCGATTTCCACATAGCAATCGGAACGAACGCTATCGCCCTGATTACCAGCAGATGCTTTTTGGTTATATATAATTTCCATAAATTTAGTTTTGGTAATCGTTCTATTTTGTTTATAGCCAATCAACAAAGATAGAAAGCTTTAACAATTCCCAATTAACCAGATGCTTGTTTAAATTCAGTCCATTCTTTTGGGGAATAAGCAAAGAAAATTCTGATTATCAATCTGCAATTCTTAATTTTGCATCAAATTGAAGTAATGAACATTCCAAAACTCAATATTCCACGTTGGTTTATTTTTGTCATTGACAGCCTTTTGGCGCTGTTCAGCATCAGTTTTGCCTATATGCTGCGCTTCAACTTCAACATACCTTCTCCGGAAATAAAATACATGCAGCAGGCCATTATTATCATTATGGTTCTCAGGATGTTGAGCTTTCTTTTGGCGAAGACTTATGCAGGGATCATCCGATATACATCAACCTACGATGCTTTCCGGATTATCATCGTCAATCTGATTACAGCTATACTGCTGGCCATTGCCAACCCCATCAGCAATCATTATTTTATTGGCAGGCATCTGGTTCCATATTCCATTATCATCATTGATCTGGTTTTGGCCACCATGCTCATGATTTTTCTGCGGCTTTTGGTAAAGATGACCTATATGGAAATCAAAAGCGTGAGCAAAAAAAAGAAAAATGCAATCATCTACGGTGCCGGCCAGGAAGGCATGCTGGCCAAAGAAGCTTTAAGCAGGGATGCCGGAGCCTTTTATAATGTGATAGCTTTTGTAGATGCCAACCGCAAAAACAGCGGAAAGAAAATAGAAGGTGTTACGATCCACAACATCCGTGAATTAAGCAGGATAATGGAAATCAACGAGATAAGCCTGTTGATCCTTGCCGATTCCAAAATGTCGCGCAGCCGAAAAGAAACCTTGGTAAACCTCGGGCTGAAGAAAGGCATACAGGTGATGAGCGTCCCTCCGGTAAGCCATTGGGTAGATGGTGTTTTAAGTTTTAGCCAGATACGCAAGGTTAAAATTGAAGACCTGCTCGGACGGGAAGAAATAAAACTCAATAAAGACGAACTCATCGCCGAGCTGAAGGACAAAAAAGTAATGATTACCGGTGCAGCCGGAAGCATTGGAAGCGAGCTTGTGCGTCAGTTGATCGGCTTTCAACCTGCAAAGCTCATTTTGATCGATCAGGCAGAAACACCGCTCTTCCACCTCGAATTGGAGTGTTTCCGCAGTGACTGGAAAAATTGCAGTCTGCACCTTGCCGATATCACTGATAATGAACGTATGCGCAGGATATTTGAAGAAGAAAAACCTGATTATATTTTCCATGCAGCCGCCTATAAACATGTGCCTGTGATGGAAAGCAACCCCATAGAAGCATATAAAACAAATATTTGCGGCACAAGAAACCTGGCTGACCTGAGCATTGAGTTTGGTGTAGAAAAATTTGTAATGATTTCCACCGATAAAGCGGTGAAGCCCACCAATGTAATGGGCGCCAGCAAAAGGATTGCGGAGATTTATACACAGGGGCTCGACAATGAAAAAAACACGCGATTTATCACTACACGCTTTGGTAATGTACTGGGCTCCAATGGATCTGTGATTCCACTGTTCCGAAAGCAAATCGAAGCCGGTGGCCCGATAACGATTACCCATCCGGAGATTACACGTTTTTTTATGACCATTCCCGAAGCCTGTCAATTGGTTTTGCAGGCCGGAGCCATTGGAAAAGGCGGTGAGATTTTCGTTTTTGATATGGGCGAATCGGTAAAAATAAAAGACCTTGCAAGCAAGATGCTCCAACTGGCCGGCTTGGAAGAAGGCAAGGACATCAAAATCAAATATACCGGATTGCGCCCGGGCGAAAAATTGTATGAAGAACTGCTCAACGAAAGCGAAAACACCCTGCCCACGCATCACGAAAAAATCCTGAAAGCGCAGATAGCAGCCTATCCGGCAGAGCGTTTCCGCAGTGATTTTGAAGCGCTGGACAGCCTTGCCGCAAGTGGGGATTTATCCGCTCTGATTGCCAAATTCAAAGAGATGGTGCCCGAATACATCAGCCAGAACAGCCCTTTTGAGCAACTTGACAAAAACAGCTGATGCATGCAAGATAAAATCAAAAACCGGATTTTTGACAGCGAGCTGCTATTCCGTTTTTCGCGCAGCAGCGGCCCCGGCGGGCAGCATGTAAACAAAACCAGCACACGCGCTGAGTTGCGCTGGGATGTGCTCCATTCCGAGCTCCTCACCGAAGAAGAGCAAGCGAAAATCATGGAAAAACTGGCTTCCTGGATGAACAAAGAAGGCGAACTGCTGATCAGTGCACAGGAAAGCCGCAGCCAGGCAGAAAACAAAGAAACAGCCCGCGAAAAATTTTATGCGCTGCTTGAGGACTGTTTCAAGCCTGTTAAAAAGCGATTCAAGTCCAGGCCCACAGCTGCCAGCCAAACCAAAAGGCTGGATGAAAAGAAAAAGCTGAGCCAAAGGAAAAGCGAACGTAAGAAACCGGATTTGGGAGAATAAAAAAACCGCCGGCATTCATGCATGCCGGCGGTTTGTTACCTCTCTCTTTTTCTTAGTTCAAAACATTATTGAACACCTGGCGGCTCTCGCTTTGTTTAAACTCCGCAGCCCTGGAATAATTCAGGATGTTGCGGATACTGGCTTCACCGGGTTCAATTTTTTCGGTTTGTTCCGGATGTTGGCCGGAAAAGAAATTCCAAACCTCATCGAACAAATAAAAGAAATCGGTTTTCGTTTGCGTAGTCGTTTTCTTCATAGGCGGGCAATGAATTTAACAATGGGTTACCCAAGTCAAACGCCCTCCACAAAAAAATATTTTGCAAGCTTCAATTATTTTTCTTAAAATCCGACCTTTAGCAATTAAGCAGTAAGAATCAAATTTTTATCCTCGATCAGTTTCCTGAGGTTAATCAGCGCATAACGCATCCGTCCCAATGCAGTATTGATGCTCACATCGGTTTGTTCGGCTATATCTTTGAAGCTCATTTCCGAATAATGGCGCATCTTTAGAACCTCTTTTTGTTCTTCAGGCAGATATTCTATCAGCTTGCGCACATCACTGTGTATCTGATCGAGCACCATTTGCTCCTCTACGGAAGGATCGGTATAGCTGATGGTATCGAAAATATCGAAATCGTCCCCCGTATCAACGGCAGGCATCCTTTTTGACTTTCGGAAAAAGTCGATGATCAGGTTGTGCGCTATACGCATCACCCACTGAATAAACTTGCCCTCTTCCTTATAGGAACCTGAGCGGATTGTATTTATGGCTTTGATAAAAGTATCCTGAAAGATGTCATCAGCCTCTTCCTTATCCTTCACAACCATGAGGATATAGGCATAGACTTTATTTTTGTGACGGTGGATGAGGACTTCAAGGCTATTCTCATCGCCAGCAATGTATTTACTAATCAGTTCACGATCGCTGAATTCAACAGATTTCATAATCGCCTCCTTCTTTAAATTGTTAAACTTATGAACTTATAGTAAATCTGCTTCGATAAGAGTCCTCCAGGGTTTAATGATACATTAAATTAATTTCGTTCAGCGTTTTAAACGCTAAGACCATGCAAACATACAATAAACTGAGCAATTATGCAAAAATATTAGCAGGTCTTAGCAAGAAAACACCAATGATCGCGTTTAGTTGCCTGATTATTCTTTTAATAAAAATCCAAACCTTCACAGATTCAAAGCCGGATGAGTATTTTCTTGCAATCAAAACCTGCACTTTTGTGTGAAATTTTCTTTTGAACAGGGGCTTTTCTGATGGAAACTGAGTAATTTTGGCAGCCCTGAACAATTATTGAACCCATGAACGACGAATCATTCCGGCAACTGGATCCACAAAAATATATCCTGATCAAGGGAGCGCACCTCCACAACCTTAAAAATATTGATGTTGCTATAAGGCGCAACAGCCTCACGGTCATCACCGGGCTCTCGGGATCAGGGAAATCAACACTGGCATTTGACACTCTTTATGCTGAAGGCCAGCGGCGCTATGTCGAAAGCTTAAGCTCCTACGCACGCCAGTTTCTTGGAAAACTCAACAAGCCCGAGGTAGAATACATTAGGGGAATCAGCCCGGCCGTGGCCATTGAGCAAAAAGTCAATACGCGCAACCCACGTTCAACGGTTGGAACTTCTACAGAAGTTTATGAGTACATCAAACTGCTGTTTGCCCGCATTGGCAAAACCTATTCGCCGGTTTCAGGGGAAGAAGTAAAGCGCGACCGCGTGAGCGATATCGTCGATTTCATCGAAGCCTTAGCCCTGAAAACCCGTTTACAGCTATTTGCGCCGCTCAAGATCGATAATGGCCGCAGCATTTCCGAACAAAGCAAAATCCTTTTGCAGCAAGGCTATACCCGCCTGCGGGCCGACGGAAAAAACATCCGTCTTGATCAGGATGAAGTGCCTGAAAAAGCCAAAGACATTGAAGTGCTCATCGACCGGCTGGTGGTAAGCGAAGAAGAACAAAGCGGACGGATTGCCGATTCCGTTTCCATTGCCCTGCACGAAGGCAAAGGCTATTGTTTTGTGGAATATGAGCAGGAAGGCAGATGGATCAAAAAAGAATTCTCCGACCGTTTTGAGCTCGACGGCATAAGTTTTGAAGAGCCATCGCCCAATCTATTCACTTTCAACAACCCATATGGCGCATGCAAAAGCTGTGAAGGTTTCGGAACCGTAATTGGTATTGATCCCGACCTGGTTATCCCCGATAAGGGCTTATCGCTTTATGAAGATGCCGTTGCCTGCTGGAAAGGCGAAAAAATGAGCGAATGGAAAAACGCTTTCATAAAGCAAGCTTCCAGCTATGATTTCCCCATCCACAGGCCGTATCACGATCTGAGCGAAAAGCAAAAACAATTGCTTTGGGAAGGAAAAGGCCGCATGGAAGGCATTAATGCTTTCTTTAAAATGCTGGAAGAAAACACCTATAAAATACAATACCGCGTGATGCTGTCGCGCTACCGTGGCAAAACCATGTGTCCGGAATGCAATGGCAGCCGTTTGCGCAAGGATGCGTCCTATGTAAAAGTTGCAGGCAAATCCATTACTGAACTGGTGATGATGTCGATCTCGGAACTGTCTCAGTTTTTTAATGATATAAAACTGAACGAACATGATTTTAATGTCGCCAAACGCCTGCTTATTGAGATACAGAACCGCCTCAATTTCCTGATGGATGTGGGGTTGAGCTATCTGACGCTCAACCGTTTGTCGAATTCCCTTTCCGGCGGCGAATCGCAGCGCATCAATCTGGCCACATCACTGGGCAGCAGTTTGGTAGGCAGCATGTACATACTCGACGAGCCCAGCATTGGGCTGCATTCGCGCGATACATCACGTTTGATACGCGTTTTAAAGCGCCTTCGCGATGCCGGAAACACGGTGATCGTGGTAGAACACGACGAAGAAATTATCCGCGCAGCAGATTATATTATCGACATCGGGCCTTTGGCCGGACGAAATGGCGGCGAACTGATTTTTAACGGAACCCTGGAAGAGCTGGAGCAGAGCGAGAAAAGCCTTACGGCAGATTATCTGCAAGGGCGGAAAAAAATCATTGTTCCAAAAAGCCGGCGCAAATGGAATGAGTACATCTTAGTAAAAGGCGCAGCGGAAAACAACCTGAAACGGCTCGATGTAAAACTTCCTTTAAACACACTATGCGCGGTTTGCGGTGTTTCCGGATCGGGAAAAAGCACTTTGGTAAGCAAGATCCTCTACCCTGCCCTGCGCAAAAGACTGGGCGCATATGGCGAAAAAACCGGAGCGCACAGCAAGCTGGAAGGCAGCCTCAGCCGTGTGGAAGCCATTGAGTATGTGGATCAAAACCCGATTGGCCGATCATCGCGCTCCAATCCGGCCACCTATGTAGGAGCTTACGACGATATCCGCACACTTTATTCCCAGCAGCCATTGGCCAAAACGCGCGGATACAAACCCGGATTTTTCAGTTTTAACGTACCCGGAGGCCGTTGCGACGAATGCGAAGGCGAAGGGGTAATCAAAATTGAAATGCAGTTTATGGCCGATGTGCTCCTGCCCTGTGAAAGCTGTGGCGGCACTCGTTTTAAAAATGAAACCCTGGAAATAAAATACCGCGATAAAAATGTTTCCGAAATCCTTCAGATGACCATTTTGGAAGCCCTGGAGTTTTTCGGGGAAGGAAAAAGCGCCGCAGAAAAACGTATCGCCGCTAAACTCGAACCATTGGTAGATGTTGGCCTGGGCTACTTGCAAATGGGGCAGCCATCGAGCACTTTATCGGGTGGTGAAGCACAGCGTATAAAGCTGGCCTCTTTCCTGATCCAGGGATCATCGGCGGCCAAAACACTTTTTATTTTTGATGAACCTACTACCGGCTTGCATTTCCATGATATCTCGAAGCTGCTCGACAGTTTCAATGCTTTGATCGAAAAAGGGCACAGTATTATTGTAATTGAGCATAATGCAGAAATTATCAAATCTGCCGACTGGCTGGTTGAGCTGGGACCGGAAGGAGGAAAAAACGGAGGCCACCTGGTATTTGAAGGCAGGCCCGAAGAACTGTTAAATTGCAAGGAATCCCCAACAGCTGTTTTGTTGGAAGGAAAACTAAAGTAAGATCAAAAAAGCAAAGGGTAATACTCAAAAATCAGGCAGCCATCACTCACGGATTACTTCAAATTCGCCATCATTTAAAATACGGATAATAGTGCTGGGCTTGATATCATAGATAATATCCTGATCTAATTTAACAATATAATCAACCGAATCTTTGATATAATTGCTGATCTGCCTGTAAAATACGGGAGTGGGTTCTCCGGCAATATTTGGTGAAGTACTGATTAATGGTTTATCAATCTTTTGGATCAGTTTTTTACAAAATTCATTTTTCACAATGCGAATGGCAACACTTTGGTCGTTAGCCATTACATTTTTCGGAAGATTAACAGCACCGGGATAAATAACCGTGAGCGGTTTACGGATACGTTCGAGCAGATCAAAAATAATAGGCGGTACTTCTTTAAGATAATTCCTGAGGCGTTCTGCATCATCCAGCAGGATAATCATAGCCTTGGATTCGCTTCTCTTTTTAATCTTATAAACCCGATCGACAGCTCTAGGCTGGGTTGCATCGCAGCCAATGCCCCAAATAGTATCTGTAGGATAAAGGATTACCCCTGATTTGCGCATTACTTCCGCGCATTTGTCCACTTCATGTTTTATGATCTCTTCTTTGTCCATTTGTCAATACTCCGCAAAATTTGATCGCTTTCAATACTTTCTCCACATTTAAAATGTCCTTGCGGACACTTGTCAAATCCATGCAGTCCGCAGGGCCTGCAGTTGAGCTTTTCCCTTGTTTCTACAATACTGCTCTGCTTTGACAAAGGACCAAAGCCAAATTGCGGCACTGTAGAACAGAAAATTGCCGTAACCGGCGCATCGACAGAGGATGCAAGGTGCATTGGCGCTGAATCATTTACAATATTCATCTGCGCATCACGCATTAAAGCTGCGCTCTCGAGCAAATTGATTTGCCCTGCAAAATTGATGCAATTGTTACGACCGGATTCTTTAATAATTGTTTCGCACTTGTCTTTATCAGCACCAGAGCCAAGAGTATAGACATTCCAATCTGCCGGAAGTTGCCTGAGCAAATCCACCCATTTATGCAATGGATATTCCTTTGTAAACCAAAGCGAGGAAGGCGCAATGCAAATATAAGCCTGCATTTTATAGGGCGACATACGGGCTTCATGTTGTGGCAAAGGATACAGGCGTGGTCTTTTACAGACTTTTAAGTCGCCCAGCAGGTGCCGCACCAATGACAGGTTTCGTTCGGTTTCATGCAGGGTGCCATCCGTGTTGATTTGATGTTTCAGACGCTTCCCAAACAGCATGGAAAAAGGATTTTTACGGAAACCCACGGTTTTTTTAGCCCTGCTGAATGCCGTGATCAATCCTGATGAAGCAAACCTCTGAAAATTAACCACTACATCATAACGCTCTTCCTGTATCAGGCCAAGGATATGCCAGAGATTCCGGTATTTATTTTTGGATTTATCCCAAATGATGATTTTTCGTAGGAAAGGATGTTTTTGAAACAGGCTTTCGTTTCCTTTTTTGATCAAGATGTCGATATGCGCTTCAGGAAATTTCTGTTGCAAGGCTTCCATCACTGGAGTGATTAAAATAACATCACCAATAGAAGCAGTTTGTATGAGCAGGATTTTTTTCACAATGGGTTGTTTAAACAGCAATTTGATAATGCCGCAGGGCATCATTGAGCGATGTTTTGCGGTCGGTGGATTCTTTTCTTCTTCCGATGATCAATGCACAGGGCACCTGGTATTCGCCGGCAGCAAATTTTTTGGTTGTTGTTCCGGGGATCACCACAGCACGTTCCGGGATTTCGCCTTTATATTCCACAGGAGCATCACCGCTCACATCAATAATCCGTGTAGATGCCGTAAGCACAACGTTGGCGCCCAGCACTGCCTCTTTGCGCACATGCACACCTTCCACAACGATGCATCGTGAACCGATAAAACAGCCATCTTCAATAATGACAGGTGCAGCCTGAACCGGCTCCAGAACCCCTCCGATTCCAACGCCGCCACTCAAATGGACACCTGAACCGATCTGCGCGCAGCTTCCCACTGTGGCCCAGGTATCGACCATGGTATTGCTGCCAACCCAGGCACCAATATTCACATAAGAAGGCATCATCACAACGCCCGGCGATAAAAAAGCCCCGTAGCGTGCCACAGCATGCGGAACAACCCGCACATCCTGGCTTTTATAATCTTTTTTCAAAGGAATTTTGTCGTGAAACTCAAAAATACCCGTTTCGCTCACTTCCATTTTGCGTATGGGGAAATAAAGGATTACGGCTTTTTTTACCCATTCGTTCACCTGCCACCGGCCATTAATTTCTTCGGCAACCCGTAAACTACCTTTGTCCAGCAGTTCAATCACTTCATTGATAACCTTCTGCACTGATTCCTCAGCCAACATTGCCCGGTTTTGCCAGGCATCCTCTATTATTTTCCTTAAATCTTTCATTTCCAATTGATATGCACATTAAAAAAGAGATATTCAAAGCTGAATACCTCTTTTTGTTTTAAAAAAATTTTATTCCCTATTGGCAGCTGTTTCTATCCTGGTCAACCGGAGCTACCCATGCGCCGGTATAGCCCATTTTCACCACTTCGTTCCTATATTGGGAAGCTTCGTTATAGCTTTCAAACTCACCGATTACATAACGGTAAAGGCCATCGGCGCCAAGGCATTTTTTTACGCTGGGCAAGCGGTTGAAATAATCCATATTAAGGTTATGTCCGGCACCCACCTGAACGGTAAATGAGCCATTATAATCCGAATAATCCGGTGCAGATGAAGTAGTTGCCGCAGGGCGTGGTGTTGCCCGGCGCGGTTGCTGACCGGCATTGAGCATTACATCTTCCATTTCGTCCTGGATCATCTGGTACTGTTTTTTGTATAAAGACATCTGGTCTTGCAGATAATGAATACTATCGAGCAGGTTGCTCTCTGCATAACCATCATTTCCTTCCTGCATTACATAAACGGTATCCACAATTTTCCCGGCTTTTTCTTTTTCGCGGGCAGCTTCGGCACGGGCTTTCACCTGCTCATTTTTACAATAAACGATCTGAAGGTCAGCTTCATTGATCCAATGCTTCATTTTTTTGTCCTTGGGATTAATCAACCTTTTGAAGAAATTATATTGCTCAATAGCATTATCATATTCTCCCGTATTTTGATAAGCCATTCCCAGATAGTAATTAGCAAAGATTGGCGCTTTTGTGATGGTATTCTTGTTTTTGTAGGCACGTGTAACGTTTTGTGAAGCTTTCTTCAGATAAGGAATTGCCACGTCTTTATTTGAAGCAGTTTTATAATAGCACAGACCCACATAATAATTAAGGTTTGCATTTTCTTTCTCATTTTCCAGCATATTATAGAGAATCTTAAGAGCCAGGTTATAGGCTCCCTGATCAATATATTCCATGGCTGATTTATATTTCTTTTTATCAGGAGCCGGCATTCCGGCCTGTGCATCCTTTATGGAAACACCAAATAAAAATACCATTGAAAGAATAACTGCGGGCAACCATGTCCCGAACTTTTTTGTATTCAGCATTAACTTCTTCATCGCGTACTCTTTAGTTACTTTACTTATTGCTTTTAGAGCATTTATACACCAAAACTACGAAAAAGTTCGGTATTGTATAAAAAATCTTGGCTAAAAAATAAGCTTTTCCCATTCAGGAGCAGAAAACAGCATATCCCATACCTTAAAAATCTATGTTATCTGCCTCAGGAGATAAACTCCGGATTAAAGCCAAAAAACATTTGCCCTGCATTGCACAAGCAAGCAATTAACTCCTAATCATATTAAATCTGCCATATTCCTCCACATTAATTTTTTTTCGGGAAACGAAATGAAACAGCAAACTGAAATGGCCAAGTTCATCGTCTCACTGTAAAATTGCCTTATATTTGCTGGTTCAGCTGTTGCCTAAGAAAAAGAACACGACAGGTAATTTTTAAAATGATTTGCTGATAGCGATAACGATGGACAAATATTATGTAGCGGCATTAAAACGACTGGCTTTTCTGGTGGTTTTTTTCACACTTTGCCGGCTTTTCTTCCTGCTTTTCAACGGGCATTATTTCCTGATGGGCGATGATGTGCGCCTATGGGAAATTGTAAATGCCTTTCTTTCAGGAATACGTTTCGATATTTCCATCATCCTCTATTTGAACAGCTTATTTATCCTGTTGGTTTTTTTGCCACTGCCCCTTCAAAGATTCCGTTTTGTGCGTTCACTTACGCAATGGTCATTTTATTTGCCCAACATCCTGGCTTTATTGGTCAATCTCACCGATACGGTTTATTTCCGTTTTACGGGCAAGCGCACTACGGCAGATGTAATTGCTTTCCTGGAACAAGGAGGCGGATTCACAAATCTGCTGGGCGATTTCCTCACCGGATTCCTTCCCGAACTAATCACAGGCATTGCCCTTCTTGCAGTATTTATCTATATCATCAGCAAAAAAGCAGCCTGGCCAAAATCCACTTTCCCCTTTCATTTGAGAAATTTTGTAACCGCTTTTATTGTTTCCGTGCTGATTGGAGGCGGCTGGATTATTGGTGCACGCGGAGGTTTGCAGTTAAAACCCATAAATATAATTGATGCGTTAAAAAACAACAGTCCAAAATATGCAGCCCTGGCTTTAAACACGCCCTTTACCATAGGAAAAACACTGGGAAAAGCCCCTCTGAAAAAGCTCAGCTACTATCCCGAAGAAGTCCTTAATAAAATTTATAACCCAATCCATTTACCTGATTCTCAATCTACATTTAATGACAGCATTAATATTGTCATTTTGATTGTTGAAAGCCTGTCTGCGGAACATTGCGGATTTATGACCCCAAGAGACACGCCTTCCTTCACCCCATTTTTGGATTCATTAAGCCGGAAATCAATGGTATTCCGTGCTTTTGCCAATGGGAAGCGCTCCATTGAGGGCATTCCTGCGGTATTGGCATCACTGCCATCGCTGATGCATCAGGAATTCATCACTTCGCCTTATGCGGGAAATAAAATTGAAGGATTGGGCAGTTTGCTGGCTGCTGAAGGCTATGAAACAGCCTTTTTTCACGGCGGCAAAAACGGCACAATGGGATTTGAAGCATTTACCTCAGCTGCCGGCTTTGAGCACTATTACGGCCTGGATGAATATCCCGATAAAAACGACTATGATGGCAAATGGGGCATTTTCGATGAGCCTTATCTCCAATATGTCTGCAAAAGCCTGAACAGCTTTCAACAGCCCTTTCTGGCTTCCATTTTTACGCTCTCATCGCATCACCCCTACACAATTCCTACCCAATATGAAGGAAAATTTCCAAAAGGCAGGCTGCAAATCCAGGAAACCATTGCCTATGCAGATTATGCGCTGAGAAAATTTTTCGAAACAGCGCAAAAATCCCCCTGGTTTGCCAATACATTATTTGTAATTACAGCCGATCATACTTCCGAGGCTTTGGATCCTTATTACCAAAACCGTATCGGCAGGTATGAAATCCCGCTGCTGTTTTATATGCCTGCCAAAATCAAGGCGCAAAGAAAAAAAGGCATTGCCCAGCAAAGCGACATCATGCCTACTGTCCTGAACATCCTGAATTACCCAAAACCTTACCTTTCGTTTGGACGAAACTTAACAGACAGCACGGCCAACTATGCTTTTAATTATGTAAACGGAACCTATCAGCTATTGAGCGATGAATACAGCTATATATCCCAGGGCGATGAAGCCATTGGATTGTACAACCGAAAAGCCGACAGTTTGATGCGGGACAACCTCCTGAACAAAAAGCTGTTGGTACAGGAGCAATACGACAGCTTGTTAAAGGCGGTCATCCAGCAATACAACAACAGGATGATTGACAACAAAATGAGATATCAACCATGATCAAGACCAAAATATATTTCATAGTAAACCCGATCAGTGGCGTAAAAAACCGCTACCGCGATAAATTCAAAAAGGTCGTAAAACAGAATTTAGACCCGGAGCGCTACGACATCAGGGTAAAATACACCAAAAGTGCCGAGCATGCGACCAAGCTGGCACAAAAAGCCTCAGAAAAAGGCTATGATATCGTAGTAGCCGTTGGCGGTGATGGCACGATCAATGAAATAGCACGTATCCTAATGAATACCAACACCGTACTGGGAATTGTCCCGGCCGGATCAGGCAATGGGCTGGCGCGCTATTTAAAACTGCCACTCGACCCCATAAAAGCCATAAAAATCATAGACCGGCAAAACATAAAAAAGATAGATACTTTTATGGTAAACGAGCGTTTTGCCATCAGCATTGCCGGAGTGGGATTCGATGCCGAAGTAGCGGTAGAATATGCCAAAAACAAAGGACGAGGCTTTAAAACCTACCTTAATTCCATATTAAAACAATACTTCAAGTACAAGGCACAGGAGTATATTTTGTACCTTGACGGCAAAAAACTGGAAACCAAAGCTTTCTTTATCAGTTTTGCCAATAGCGATCAGTTTGGTTATGGTGCTGCCGTGGCGCCCACAGCAAAAATTTCGGACGGAAAACTGGAAGTGGTCATTGTGAAGAAACTCCCTTTGCTCACCGTTCCTTTTACTACGGTAAAACTCATGACAGGAAAATTTCACAAATCAAAATATGTTGAAATACATAAAGCCAAAAAAATCAAATTGATCCGTCCCGAAGCAGGAGCAGTTAATATTGATGGCGAACCCTGCCGGGAAAATGAAGTCCTTAAGATAAGGACATATAAAAAATCGATAAATCTCCTCACACCCTAATACCGCAATTATGACTACAATAGAGAATCCCAACGAATTCAACGATATGATCAACCATATGCCTGAAAACATCCGCATTATCGAAGATCAGATTAATGTAGAAGTGCAGCAGGAATATCTGGAGCTGGCCCGAAACCTGAAAGAAGAGCGTATGGACGAAGATGAAGCACTTGGCCGCTTACCGGTGCTTCTCGATACGGATGCCGACCTGCTCCAACGAAAAGAAACTATCGTACAGTTGGCACAAACAGCGAGTGTCAGGAGTTTTCGGGAACTGGAAAATTTTAGTGAAACCGCCGATGGCGAAATAGCCGAATTTGCCCGTTTTGGCGTACATATTGCCCGTGCCATGCTCGAAAGCGACCTCAGCGATGACAATATCGGTTTTATTTCCAGCGGATTAGGCGGAAGAGGAAATTTGCTCCGGTATTTTTTCTGCATCTTCAACTTAGAAGAAAAGAAAGCATTCCTGCCATCACAAAAAAAGATCATCAAAAAAGAGTTTGACCTGGCATTCCGCAGTGAAAATGGTGAAATGGAAAAAATCAACTTCAAAGGCGAATATGCAATTTTTCAGGTTTTGGCGCCCTTGCAATGCGATTTTAATGAGTTGATCCGCCAAACGCTGGATGAAATCAATGAATTTGGGCAATTTCTTTATGAAGGCTATTTTGCCACCAATGTAAAAATCCCCGACCACAAGGAAATCAGCAGCATCATCAACGAAATCAGGAACCGAAAAGACGAAGACGAAAACGAAGAAACAGAAGCATAGCTTATGGGTATTGTGTTTGCATTTACGGAACATCCTTTTCTGGGCTGGATGATAGCGCCCTATCTGTTCCGTTTGGAAAATAATTTCATCAAACTGGAACAACGAATCCACAAACTTGAAGAAGCAAAACAAAGCAGCCTGCTCTCGGATGATGTGCGCCAGGCCGTGGAAATTTGTCTTGAAACTACAGAACAGGCTATTTTAGAGCGCATTAACCTAAAAAAGGGTATTCCTTCAAAAACCTATTTTGCGAAACACTTCAATGATGCAGCTTATAAAAGGGCACGGCAGATCATCGAACAAAACATGCTGCGCACCATCGAAATTGCAGGACAGGGCCCGGCATTTTTTCTTTTTTACGACCGCGCCAAAAGCTTCCTGATCGATCAGGTAATCAAAATCATGCCCGAAGAAGCAGAAACCGTTTATAATTTTGAAAAAACCGACGAAGGCACACGCTATCATTTGAGCATCGCTTCCGATGGCGCAGAATTGACCTTACTCGATAAAGCCAACACCATTTTGGCCGAATCGCCCTGCCTGCTTGTATCAAACAATAAACTATACCGCTTCAGTGAAGATGTAAACGGCAAAAACCTGCGCCCATTTTTCGATAAAGAATTTATACATGTGCCCCTGCGCAGCGAAAAA
This sequence comes from Bacteroidales bacterium, assembly GCA_963662905.2. Taxonomy (GTDB): domain Bacteria; phylum Bacteroidota; class Bacteroidia; order Bacteroidales; family WRLA01. The sequence continues at coordinate 551,826 of CAXXFD010000003.1, forward strand.
ATGTACTTTGAGAAATTTATCCTCAAAAGCATCAAAGAACATCCGGTACGCATCAAAGGATTTGAAGTCAATGACAAAAAAAACGCCCCTCAGCCGCATCTCAGCCTTCAAAACGGATTGGACGGCCCACTATTGTTTTTGGAGTTCAGCTACGGAAAGCACAAAATACTGCACACATCGCAACAAAAAGAATTTGTACGGCTCCATATTGATAATGACAATTATTCTTTTTGGAGGATCAGCAGAAAAACAGATGCGGAAGAAAAACTCATACAATTACTCCACAAACACGGCCTCCGTTTTTCGAAACACAGCAATTCCTTTGAAGTGACCGACGGCAATTCTGAAGTTGCGCTGATACAATGGCTCAACCAAAACAAAAGCCTATTAGATAAGCATAAAATACTGTTTACACAGGAGTTAAACAAAAAATATTATATCGGGGAAGCGAAAGCAGAGCAGCGCATCACCCAAAAAAATGATTGGTTCGATGTTTACATCAAGATTGTCCTGCAGGATGGCACGACCATTAATTTTACCAGTTTGCGCAATTATATTTTGGAAGGCCGGCGCGAATACAAGCTAAAAGACGGCAGTATTTTCCTGATCCCGCAGGAATGGATGGAGAAATTTCATGAGGTTTTATTGCACGGCAAGCTCAAAAAAGACCACTTTGAACTGCCGCTGCAACACTTCAGCATCGTTGAAGCGATGGAACAAGGGCCTCAGGAAATCAAAAGCACGGCATTTGCACCGCCTGAAGAATTCCTGAAATTAGAAGCACCGCCACAACTCAAAGCAAAGCTCCGCTCCTACCAGCTTGATGGTTTCCGTTGGCTGGAATGGCTGCGCTCACGTCATTTTGGCGGCATCCTGGCCGATGATATGGGTCTGGGAAAAACCATTCAGACATTAAGCAGTTTGCTCCAATTAAAGGAAGAAGCCGATCAAAATCAGGATCATAAAATCCATGCAAGCTCGCCAAAACCAAGCAACAGCCCGCAACTCGAGCTGTTTGCCACAGCGGAAACCACAGAAAACACTACAGAAAACGAAGAACCTTCATGCCACACCAGCCTGATTATTGCCCCGGCATCTCTGATTCACAACTGGAAAAATGAAATCAGGCGTTTTGCCCCCATCCTTTCATTTTATATTTATACAGGCTCTGCACGGGTGCGCGAAGCGGATTTTCTCAAAAAATTTGATATCGTATTAAGCACTTACGGAACCATACGCAACGATATGGAAATACTGGAAAATTTCCCGTTCCAGTACCTTATCCTGGATGAAAGCCAGAACATAAAAAACCCTTCGTCAAAGACCTATAAATCTATTATGCGCCTCACGGCCAATTACCGCCTGACGCTTACAGGAACGCCCATAGAAAACAGTATCAGCGATTTGTGGGCACAGTTGAACTTTCTTAATCCCGGCATTTTAGGCAACCAGGCTTTTTTTCGCGAGCAATATATTATTCCGATTGAAAAGCACGGCGACGAGGCGCTGGAAGAGAACCTCCAGTCGCTGATCCGTCCTTTTGTGCTGCGCCGCACCAAACAACAGGCCGCACCCGAACTTCCTCCATTGACCGAAGAAACCATTATATGCGAAATGGGCAATGAGCAGAAAAAAATGTACGAACGCGAAAAAAGCCGTGTACGCAACCTGCTGCTTGAAGAAATGGACCAAAAAACATCAAACCAAAACAATATCAGCGTTTTACAAGGCATCAGCCTTTTGCGCCAGATTTCCAACCACCCCCTTATGGTTGATGATGATTTTGAACACGGAAGCGGCAAGATGAAAATCGCGCTCAGTATGCTCGAAAACATCATAAACGAAGGACATAAGGTACTTGTTTTTAGCTCATATGTAAAACACCTTGAACTTTATGCCCGCGAGCTGGACAACAGAAAAAGGAAGTACGCAATGCTGACAGGGGCATCGCGGCAGCGTGAAAAAATCATCCAACGCTTTCAAAATGAGCAAAATTGTTCTGTATTCCTGATCAGCCTCAAAGCCGGCGGTGTGGGTTTGAACCTTCAGCAGGCCGATTATGTTTTTATTCTGGATCCATGGTGGAACTCTGCAAGTGAAGAACAAGCACTGAGCAGAACCTACCGCATGGGACAGCAAAGAAATGTGTTTGTTTACCGTTTCCTCACCCGCGGCAGCATCGAAGAAAAGATTGCACGCTTGCAGGAACGGAAAATCAAATTTGCCAGCCTTATCAAAACGCGCGAAGGCATTCAGGAGCTGCTTGCTGAGCCGGTAGCGGACACAAATGACGGATAATATTCTCCTGTTCCCGGAATTTATCAATTAGGATCCAAATATGTCTTAAATCACAAAAGCAAAAAACAACCAACAATGAAAACAATCAGGCTCACAGGGATTTTGATATTGTTTCTCCCTTTCTTGCTCCAAGCTCAATATGTTGATGATGGCGCGATGATGTGCGCGCACAGCAAAAGCAAAGGACATGCGCATACACATCTGCAAAAAAGCACGCAAATTGGTGCAAACCACAGCTTTGATGTGCTGCATTACAAGCTGGATGCAGATTTTTTTCACTGCTTTGAAACGCCCTATCCCAACAGTTTTGATGCTGTGCTGCTGCTGCGTTTCAAAACCGACACAACACTCAACAGCATCCGCCTTGATGCTGCACAGGAATCGCTGGAAATAATCTCCCTTGAAGGCCCGGTAAATTCGTTCAGGCATGAAGATGACGACCTGTTTATTGATTTGGATCAGGAATATCCCGCCGGCGATACGCTTGAAATCCTCATAACATATCAGCACAAAGAAATCGATGACAAAGCCTTTTATGCCGCCGATGGCTTTGTTTTCACCGATTGCGAGCCACAACGCGCCCGACGCTGGTTTCCCTGCTGGGACGAGCCCAACGACAAAGCCACCTGGGAGCTGATTGCCGCTGTTCCCGATGACGTTTTGCTCGGCAGCAATGGCAGTTTGGTAGATTCCACACGTTTTGGCGATACTTTGTCATATCACTGGAAAAGCATTCACCCACTGCCCACATACCTTGCCGTTGTAAGCGCCCGCAAAAACTGGAATCTCGATATTTTGGAATGGGAAAAACCCGATGGCAGCGGCAGCATCCCCATACGCTATTACTATAATGATGGCGAAGATCCGTCGTATATTCAGGGCATTTACAATGATATGAGCGATTATTTTTCAGAAATCTTCGGGATGTACCCTTTTGAAAAAAACGGCTTTGCCACGCTCAACAACAAATTTCCATGGGGCGGTATGGAAAACCAAACGCTTACAAGTTTATGTCCGAATTGCTGGTATGAAAGCCTGATTGCCCATGAGTTTGCGCATCAGTGGTTTGGTGATTTGATTACCTGTGCCAGCTGGGCAGATTTATGGCTCAACGAAGGATTTGCCACTTACAGCGAAGCCCTTTGGAAAGAACATACATCCGGCTACGAAGCTTACGAAGAGCTGATGATCAGCCGAAAAAACAATTATATGGCCGGAAATCCCGGACGTCCCATTGCCATGAAACACTGGAACACCACGCCACCACCCCAAATTGTACTATTCAATTATGCGCTGACATACGCCAAAAGTGCCTGTGTTTTATACATGCTTCGTAAAGAGCTGGGCGATGCTGTGTTTTTTGATTTTATCAAAAGCTATGGCACCGACGAAGATTTTATGTTCAAAGCCATAACAACAGAGGAATTTATCCTGAAAACCAATGAGTTTACCGGGCAGGATTACCGGTGGTTTTTTGAACAATGGATTTACCTGCCCAACCATCCTATTTATCAAAACATATTCTACATCACACAGGAAACAGAAAATCAATGGAAAGTAAATTTCACGACGCATCAGGCGCAGGAAACTGCCTTTTTTGCTTATCCCATTGATATCCGATTCCTGGGGCCGGAACTGGACAGCACCATCCGTATTGAAAATACTGAAGACATGCAGGTCTGGGATTTCTTTTTTCCTTCGGAAGTCACTGAAATACAATTTGATCCTGAAGATAAAATATTTTTGAAAGAAGTACAGCAAATTGTGGGCATGGAAGAAACGGAAATGAGCAAAAACATTAGGCTCGACCCAAACCCTGCGGATAAAACAGTATGTTTGAATATCACCGGAGCCATAAATCAGGAGCTCATCATCAATATTTTTGATGCCACAGGAAAGGTGCTGTATTCTGAAATCCGGAATCCGGGTGGTGGCATCAATCCAAAAATTGACATACCAACCCACAATTTACCGCAAGGATTTTATCTGCTTTCTATTGAAAGCCCTACCTTTGCGCTTACAAAAAAATTACTCATTGTTCATTAAAAACTAATCCTATGACCCAATTCAAAAAATTGATGCTTTGCGCACTGGCCGTTTTCATGAGTGCAGGGCTTTTTGCACAAAACGGAAGCATTGACGATGAAATGCTCCAGGGCTTCCGCAATGATTTCAAAAACAACGGAAAAACCAAGGCTTTGCAGAATGCTGTTACCGGCAACGACATCCAGAAACTAGCGGTAAATTACGACAATCCGGAACGTCCGGACACCTATTTCAGCAACCGTGTAAAAACCAAAGGGATTACCGATCAGAAATCTTCAGGGCGCTGCTGGTTATTTGCCAGTTTGAATGTAATGCGCCCCAAAGTGATTGAAAAGTACAATCTCAAAGATTTCGAATTCTCCCAGAATTACAACTTCTTTTTCGATCAGCTGGAAAAATGCAACCTTTTCCTTCAGGAAATTATTGTGCACATTGACAAGCCCATGGACGATCGCACAGTGGAATGGCTGTTCAAAAACCCTATTCAGGATGGAGGAGTTTGGAACGGATTTGTGAATGTGGTTGAAAAATACGGATTGGTTCCGGCCGATGTGATGCAGGAAACCTATCAGAGCGAAAACACCCGGATGATGCAAAAACTGCTGAGCCGGAAATTACGCGAATGGGGACTGGAACTTCGTGCAATGCGTGCCGAAGGAGCCAAAGAAAAACAGCTTGCAAAGCGCAAAACCGAAATGCTCAGCGAAGTATATCGCATGCTGTCCATTAGCCTGGGCGAGCCCCCACAAAAATTTACCTGGCGTTATGAAGATGCCGAAGGAAAAATCAGCGAAAGCAAGGAATACACACCCAAAGAGTTTTATACCGAAGCTGTTGGCGTAAACCTGCACGATTATGTATTGATGATGAACGACCCCAGCCGTCCTTTAAACAAAACCTATGAAATTGAGTACGACCGCAACGTGCACGAAGGCATGAACTGGATTTATGTAAACCTCCCCAACGACATCATCAAAGAAGCTGCTAAAATGTCGATACTCGACAATGAAGCCATGTATTTCAGCTGTGATGTAGGCAAACAGCTCGACCGTAAAAAAGGTGTACTGGATGTGAATTACTATGACTATGGCGACATTTTCGATACTGAATTTGGCATGGACAAAAAAGCACGCGTAGAAACTTTTGAAAGCGGATCATCGCACGGCATGACACTCGTAGCCGTTGATATTGCCGAAGACGGTAAAATCAAGAAATGGCTGTTGGAAAACAGCTGGGGCATGAGCGGTTTTAAAGGCCACCTCATTATGACCGACCGCTGGTTTGACGAATATATGTTCCGTGTTGTGGTACATAAAAAATATGTTCCCGGAGCAGTTCTGGAACTTATGAAAGAAGAACCAACAATGCTTCCACCATGGGATCCTATGTTTGCTCCAGTGAAATAAGTTCAGACATCTAAAATGATAAATCCAGCCTGCATTTCATAAAATGCGGGCTTTTTTTTTAATTTTCAAATCATAAAATGACCCCTTTCCCGTTAAAAATTCTGAAAATAGGTACTGGATGGAACTACAAAAGAAAGCACAAAAACTCATTCTTCTAAAATCAGCACTGACGATTATTTGTTTTTTAGCCCTAAACACTTTATTTGCAAATAATTACACCGGAAAGCGCACTGATGGGATCATACCCACTGGCAGTGAAGCGGCCAAACTGCCCGACAGCCTGCGCAAATGGAATGTTCATGGAATCGGGCAATTAAATTTTAACCAAACAGCTTTATCACATTGGGCCGAAGGTGGCGAAAGCTCGCTTGCCGGTTCGTCATTCCTCGATTTTTATGCCGGCGTGCAGCGCAAAAAACTCCGCTTTGAGCATTATTTGAAACTTGCTTACGGGCTGCAGTATTCCGAATATGACAAATTCCGTAAAACCGATGATAAAATTGACCTTGGTACAAGTTTCGGTATCAATGCCATAAAAAACTGGTATTACACCACCAATGCAACACTGAAAACACAATTCAGCAATGGCTATAAATATCCCGATGATTCAACCGTTGTTTCCACATTTTTTGCCCCTGCATATTTGACTATCTCTGCCGGAATGCAGTACAATCTCAAAGAAAAATTCAGTGTTTTTATCTCACCCGCATCCGGGAAGTTCACTTTTGTGATGGATCAGGAGCTGGCCAATAAAGGTGCTTTTGGCGTAGAACCTGCTGTATATCAAGACACCACAAACATCATCCTGAAACCGGGAAAAAATCTGAAACCGGAATTTGGCATCAATGTCAAGGTGCAACTTAAAACGGAAATCTGGAAAAATGTAAACCTCGACACCAAACTGGAGCTCTACAATAATTACCTCGATCTGGACAAAAGCAACCGCTGGAATGTGGATGTAAATTGGGAAATGTTGCTCAATCTTACGATAAACGAATACCTGAGCACAAACATCCGCATGCACATGATTTACGACCATAATGTGATGATCAAAGAATATGAACTGATTGACGGCAAAAAAACAGCAGTAGGCGAAGCGCCCCACCTGCAGTTTAAAGAAAGCTTTGGTATTGGCCTGGCCTGGAAATTCGGGAAAGGAGATTAACGGATTTGCTTTAAGCAAACGATTTCCTTCCGGATGTTTTGATGTAAATTTTCTACACATTTTAGACCCGATTTACCCGAAGGGTTCGTAGCTGCTTATTAGAGGATACTTGTTCCGGACTTTAGGTTTCCGGCCTGGCCGCAATACATTGGTTAATTGTTGGGAGACGTAAAAAAATTGAATGGCACAAACAGCAGTTATTTGGTTCTACACGGAATTTCGTGGAAAGTAGTTTGAATGGCGTTTCAAACAGAGTCCGCCTTCCGATGGCATCGAAATTTCTCATGCTTCGGAAAGTTTTATCGGAATGACGGGTTTTAAAAAGTCAGAGGGCAAATGCGGCGCACTTCGACTTGGTTCGGCTCCCATCGACTCCGCTCAAGGAACACGCTTACTTCGGCTACGCTTACTTCGGCTACGCTCAGCACATCGCAGCACATCGCACCACATCGCACCACATCGCACCACATCGCACCACATCGCACCATAGGACGCTCATTGACCGTAAGCCACCTTTGCCCAAACTTTAATAAACAGTCATTTCGACGATACCGAAGCTTCCGTAGATGAGAAATCTATTTATTCACGAGCATAAATCATTCTATCTACTTATCTACTGACCTCTATTAATTTACTCCGTCCTCACTTTGAATTAAAATATCAGACGGACGCTTTCGTGCATTGATGTTTTTTAGGAGCAATCACCCTTCTTATAATGATCATCCTTCAACCCAAGACAGGGCAAACGCATCATAAATATTATACCATTCTTTGACAATCCTATTCCTATGCATTTTAAATTCATTGGTAATAAAGCTGTTACCGGTCTAAATCCATTTCGGCTTCAATCCCAAAGGGATTGCATATCTATAATAGGAAATGTTAATTAAAGGTTCGACCCCGGACGGGGTCGTATGTGGCGTTCTGTGGTAACTCTTTATACATATTTGACCGCTCTGCGGTCTAAGCCGATTTATCTTTTTGCGGCATTTTCAGGCTGTTGAGGGTTCTTGTTAAACTTATAACCTCTCTGGTTTTCGCAAATGAAGCAATTTGCTGCTTTGTGCTTTAAACAGAAAAACTGTAATATATCAATCTGACACAAGACGTAAGTTTTTTTCAAACGCAACAAATATCCAGCCTGACAAATATAGCTTGATCAAGATGCGTTTGCCCTGCAACCCAAGAAATAGCTTGAATCAACTTCTAAAAAAACATTATCTTTGTTTTAAATGAATGGCCATGACAGAATTTGTTGAAAAATATGTGAATCCATTTACGGATTATGGATTTAAGCGCCTGTTTGGCGAAGAGCCCAATAAGGACCTGTTGCTTGATTTTTTGAATGAACTATTACATGAAGAGCAGGGAAGGATTGTTAGCCTTACTTATTTAAAAAGCGAGCATTTGGGCACTACCGAACTCGACCGAAAGGCCATATTCGACCTTTATTGCGAAAATGAAAAGGGAGAGAAATTTATCGTAGAGCTCCAAAAAACCAAACAGAAATTTTTCAAAGACCGCACACTTTATTATTCTACTTTTCCTATCAGAGAACAGGCAAAACGGGCGGACTGGATGTACGAGCTCAAAGCCGTTTATACAATTGCCATTCTGGATTTTGTTTTTGACGAAGACCGCGACAAACCCGATAAATACAGATATGATGTTAAGCTTTCGGACATAGATACAAAGAAGGTATTTTATGATAAACTGACCTTCATCTATCTTGAAATGCCCAAGTTCAACAAAACATTGGAACAACTTGAGAGCCGTTTTGATAAATGGCTCTATGTGATCCGCAACCTCAATCGGTTAGACCGTATTCCGGAAAAGCTCCGCGAACGTATTTTTGAAAAGCTGTTTGAAACGGCAGAAATTTCAAAATTCACCCAGGAGCAGGTACGTTCCTATGAAGACAGCCTTAAATATTACCGCGACCTGAAAGCCTCCCTGGCAACACGTTATGAAGAAGGAATGGAAAAAGGAATGGAAAAGGGAATGGAAAAGGGAATGGAAAAGGGAATGGAAAAAGTTGCGCTCAAGATGATCCAACAAAATGAACCCACAGAAAGGATTATGGCCTATACAGGACTCACTGAGGAACAGATCGAAATCTTGAAGAATAACTCTTAATGAAAAATCGGAATACCCCATCAGATCAGGATTACTTCAACGAAAACAGCCTCAAATATTACCGCGACCTAAAAGCCTCCCTGGCAACACGTTATGAAGAAGGAATGGAAAAGGGAATGGAAAAGGGAAGAGAAGAAGGAAGAAAAGAAGGAAGAAAAGAAGGAATGGCTGAGGGAATGGAAAAAGTTGCGCTCAAGATGATTCAACAAAATGAACCCATAGAAAGGATTATGGTCTATACAGGACTCACTGAGGAACAGATCGAAATCTTGAAGAATAGCAAATAATTTATTGAACAGCCTCCAGTTTGTCTCGCTACCAGCCTTTCACAAAGAGTTTAACAGATCAATCACAAGTACATAGTAAAACCAAATGCGTGCACTCCTTTTGGCAAAAAGAAAAACCCGGGCAACCTGTGGCTGCTCCGGGTAAAAAATCGCCCTATGAGAGTCTTTTCAGGGACAAGCCCCGAATATTTTAGTTCTTGTATTCTGCGATGATGTCTTTTACATCATCAGGTGCTACGCGACCGTAAACTTTATCACCAACCATAACAACCGGTGCAAGGCCACAGGCGCCAACGCAGCGCAGGCAGCTGATCGAAAATTCTCCGTCGGGAGTAGTTTCGCCAACTTCGCATTTGAGTTCGCGTTTAAATTCAGCAAGAACTTTTTCGGCACCACGAACATAACAGGCCGTACCTGTACAGATGCTGATCGGGTGTTTACCTTTGGGCTTCATCGTGAAAAAGCTGTAAAAACTTACCACACCATAAACATGTGCAGTAGATGTGTGCAGTTCCTGAGCAACAACTTCCTGTACTTCAGCGGGCAGGTAACCGAAGTTTTCCTGGCATTTGTGCAGCACATTGATGAGTTCGCCTTTATTATTACCGAAAGACTTACTGATTTCTTTGATCTTATCGATGCTATCCTGAGATAATTTAATATTTGCCATTTTATCGTCTCCTATTTTATTTATTCGATACTGATTTCCTAGTCAATTTCTACTTTGGTACTCTTGTCAAAGTAGTGCGTATGCAGCAGGTGATGTGCTTTTTCGCTCATCGGTTTGCCGAGGAAATCTTCATACAGTTTAACGATATAAGGGTTCTCGTGCGATTTACGGATTGGTTTACCTGCATCTTCACGATAGAGTGCTTCGGCACGTTTTTTCAGGATTTCGCTATCGCCATGGTGCAGCGGCTGGCCACCACCACCAATACAACCGCCAGGACAAGCCATCACTTCGATTGCATGGTAATTTGATTTTCCTGACCGCACTTCTTCGAGCAGTTTACGTGCATTGCCGAGTCCGTGTGCAATACCGATATTGATATCCAAACCATTGAAATCAACGGTAGCGCTGCGGATGCCTTCCATACCGCGAAGTTCATGGAAGTCAACTTTCTCAAGTTTTTTACCGGTTTGCACTTCATAAGCAGTACGTGTAGCGGCTTCGATTACACCACCGGTAGCACCGAAGATAACAGCAGCGCCGGTTGACTCTCCAAGAGGATTATCGAAATCCTGCTCTTCCAATCCAACGAAATCCATATTTGCCTGCTTAATCAGATTGGCCAGTTCGCGTGTAGATATTGAATAGTTCACATCAGGATCGCCATTGGTTTTGAACTCATCGCGCTGACATTCATATTTTTTAGCCAGGCAAGGCATAATGGAAACCACGATCAGGTCTTCGCGTTTTACGCCAATTTGCTCTGTAAAATAGTTTTTGGCAATTGCGCCGAACATCTGCTGCGGAGAGCGGGCTGTTGAAGGCACATCTTTCATGTCAGGAAAATGGTGCTCAAAGAAGTTCACCCAACCCGGGCAGCAAGAAGTAAGGATGGGCAGCTTCACGTCTTTATCGCCATTGAGGTGACGTGTGAGGCGGTCGAGCAGCTCAGTACCTTCTTCCATGATGGTAAGGTCGGCAGCAAAATCTGTATCAAATACAAAGTCGAAACCGAGATTACGCAGAGCGGTAACCATTTTTCCGGTTACGAGGGTGCCTGCTTCCATGCCAAATTCTTCGCCCAGTGCTGCGCGAATGGCAGGAGCTGTTTGAACCACAACTTTTTTGGTTGGGTCGGCAAGAGCGCGGAGGATTTGAGGTGTGTGATCCACTTCAGTGAGTGCGCCTGTAGGGCAAACGGCAACACACTGACCGCAATAAGTACAAGGAGATTTTTCGAGGTTTTGCTCGAAAGCAGGAGCAACAACAGCTTCGAAACCACGGTTTACAGCTGAAAGTGCACCTACGGTTTGTACTTCATTACAGACCATTTCGCAACGGCGGCACATGATACATTTGTCCACATCGCGGATAATGGCAGGAGATGTATCTTTACGGTAGGTTGATTGTTCGCCTTTGAAAGGAATTTCGCGTACGCCGAGCTGGTGTGCCAGATCCTGCAGTTCGCAGTTTCCTGATTTTGCACAAACAAGGCAGTCGGCCGGGTGGTCTGAAAGGATGAGTTCCAGAACAGTGCGACGCGCATTTAAAACACGGATTGTACTGGTTTTAACAACCATACCTTCGGCAACGAGGGTAGTACATGATGGAGCCAGGTTACGGCGGCCTTCTACTTCAACAACGCAGATACGGCAACCGCCCGGTTTGTTTTCCATATTCATGCCATCGAGGCTGAAATAGCAGAGCGTAGGGATATTGATGCCTGCTTTTTTCGCTGCATGTAAAATGGTGGTTCCTTTTTCGACTTCAACCGGCTTATTATCTATGGTTAATTTGATCATTTCCATTATTCTCAATCTTTTTCTGATTCTTAAAACTTACACAATTGAAATGGCGTTGAACTTACATTTTTCCATACAAGCACCGCACTTGATACAAGCTGCCTGATCAATTTCGTGAGGCTTTTTGCGCTCACCGGAAATTGCATTCACAGGACAGTTGCGTGCACAAAGTGTACAACCGATACAAGCTTCAGGATCAATAACATACTGCATCAGGTCGGTACAAACACCGGCGCGGCATTTTTTGTCAACAACGTGCTCAACATACTCATCCCAGAAATTGTCCAGAGTGGAAAGAACCGGGTTTGGAGAGGTTTGTCCCAGGCCGCAAAGTGCTGTATCTTTAATAACACCACTCAGGTTGCGCAGCTTTTCGAGGTCTTCCATGGTACCTTCACCTTTGGTGATGGTTTCCAGGATTTCGTAGAGGCGCTTATTACCGATACGGCATGGAGAACACTTACCACAGGATTCTTCAACAGTAAAATCGAGGTAGAATTTCGCAACGGAAACCATACAGTCGTCTTCGTCCATTACAATCATACCGCCCGATCCCATCATAGAACCTGCTTCGATCAGTGTATCATATTCAATAGGAGTATCGAGGTGCTTTTCAGTAAGACAGCCACCTGAGGGGCCACCTGTTTGAACTGCTTTAAATTTCTTTCCGTCTTTGATACCGCCACCAATTTCGAAGATTACTTCGCGCAGTGTAGTACCCATTGGGATTTCGATAAGGCCCACATTGTTGATCTTACCGGCAAGGGCAAAGACTTTTGTACCTTTTGAGCGCTCAGTTCCAATGCTTGAGAACCATTCAGCGCCTTTGAGGTAAATTACCGGGATATTTGCGAAAGTTTCAACGTTGTTTACGTTGGTAGGTTTTTCGAGATAACCGCTTTCGGCAGGGAAGGGAGGTTTCACGGTAGGTTCGCCGCGGAGACCTTCCATTGAATGGATCAATGCAGTTTCCTCACCACAAACAAATGCTCCTGCACCATAGCGAAGCTCAATATCGAAGCTGAAATCAGATCCCAAAATATTTTCCCCTAACAGACCATATTCACGAGCCTGGTCGATTGCAATTTTAAGGCGGTGGATTGCCAGCGGATATTCGGCACGGATATAGATAAGACCTTTGTTTGCACCAATGCAATAACCATTGATTGCCATAGCTTCGAGCACGGTATGCGGGTCGCCTTCGAGTATGGAACGGTCCATAAATGCACCGGGGTCGCCTTCATCGGCATTACAAACAACATATTTTTGATCGCCTTTTGAAGCAGCAGCAAATTTCCACTTTAAGCCTGTAGGGAAACCACCGCCGCCACGGCCACGAAGGCCAGAGTCCATCATGATTTTAATCGCTTCATCGGGTGAGAGTTCGCCAAGAACTTTTCCGAGTGCAGCATAACCATCACGGGCAATATATTCTTCCACATTTTCCGGATCGATAAAACCACAGTTGCGCAGTGCAATACGGATTTGCTTTTTATAAAAACCCATATGCTTGGAATCGGCAATATGTTCCTTTTTGGAAGGATCTGTATAAAGCAGGCGTTCCACTTTACGTCCTTTAATGATGTGCTCGTTGATAATGTCCTGAGCATCATCGGGTTTTACCTGAGTATAGAAAGTGTTATCGGGTAATACTTTGATGATAGGACCTTGCTCACAAAAGCCGAAGCAACCGGTAGTAACCACTTTTACTTCGCCTTCGAGCCCTTTTTCATTGATTTCCTGATTGAGCTTATCCTGGATGGCTTCGCTCTCAGAGGCACGGCAGCCTGTACCGCCGCACACCATCAGATGATATTTTATACTAGACATCTTGTTTTCTGGGTTTATTCGTCAATAGATTCATAATTTGCCGGGAGGATGCCGTCAACGAGTTCGCCGGCCTTCACATATTTTTCGATGATTTCATCGGCTTTGTTGCGGTCAACATAACCAAAAACCACAGGTTCTTCGCCGGGGCGTGTCACCTCGATTGTAGGTTCAGCAAAGCTGTAGCCCATATCGCCGGTTTGAGTCACAACAGCAGGAACATTGCGTTTTTCCAGCTCATCGATCAGGAAATTCATGATTTCTTTTGCTCCGGAGGCAATACCACTGGTAGCCATACCGACTTTAATTTGAACGAGCTTTTCGGCATTGTCGCCTTTCTCGCGCAAATCAATCTTAGCCTGAACACTGTTTTTCAGGTTTTTTAAATCAGCCAAAGACTTAATTTTTGCCATAATTCTTTTTTGCTTTGAATATATTCCGAAAAAATTACTCTTATTTCATTGATAATTAAGATTGTTCCAATCCTAATTTTCTGCAAAAATATTATACCCCAATATACTGGCCAAATTAATCTGTGAAAAATTTAACACTGTTATAAAAATAACAAATATTTATAAGGATTCTAAATAAGAATCTTTATAACATCTTATATATCAATGATTTATATTCGATAATCTAAATAGTGCAAAGTCTTGAAATTCCTTGCGGAAATTATTTTATAGCTTCTTTTGCTTTGCTCCGATCAAATTCATTTATTACGGGCAAAGCTTTGTGGTTAAAATCGAAGAGGCACATATTTTCCCAGGGGGACCCCACATAGGTTAGGCTGACCCATTCGGGCGCCCAGTAGCATAACCCGCTTTTTGTATCTTCATCACGCAGGCCATCAACCATATCCAGCAAACGGTTCATCATTTTCACCTGCCCCTGGCTTGTGGCCGGGTATCCGTCAACCAATTGTTCTTCGAGCCCGCACAGGTTATTAATATCATCATTCCAGTCAAGTGTAAAAGGATAAGCTGTTTCAACAATCATAATATGCTTGCCTGTTTTGGATTTTAGCTGCTTCAACTGATTTTCCATCCAGTCCAGATCATGTGTATGCCACATTGGATACCAGCTCAGCCCAATCCAGTCATAATCAACATCATACTCCTTCAATCTGTTAAAATACCATTCGGCGCCCTCAATTCCTGCAAAATGCAGCATTATTTCAATTTCCTTTCCACCGACATCGCGTATCGCCTTACTAGCCGCTTCGATAAGTCCGGTGTATTTTTCCCAACTTTGCTGACTGTCGTTTTCGATTTTTCCGTGAGGCCAAAGAAATCCGCTATTGGTTTCATTCCCAATTTGTACAATCAGTGGCAAACCAATTTCAATATACATATGTGCAAGGATGCGCCGGGTATATTGATATACACTGTCTTTCAAAACCTCATAAGATAATCCTTCCCAGGCTTTTGGCAAGGTCTGATTTCCGGGATCGGCCCAGGTGTCGGAATAATGAATATCGAGCAAAACCTCAAAGCCCCTGTGCTGTGCGTAGCCACATTGTCTCCAAACATTATCAAAATCATCATATGAACTGGCAGGAGTATGCCATAAACGATATCTGGCCAGATTAAAGCCTTTGTAATTCAGATACATATAAGGCTCTACCTGTTCTCCGTTTTCATCATAATAAAGAGCGCCAACATTATTATACCATTCAAAATATTTTGAAAGATCGGCGCCAACAATTAAATCCGCTTTAGGTGCTGTCGGCGGTTTTGGGTCGGATGGATCATCATCACCGGATGATTTGCAGGCCGAAAATGAAAAAGCAAAGAGCACGAAAAAGAATAAACTAATTTTGAGTAAACGTATCATAATTAAAGATTTTTCCTGAAATCCGCTGCAAATTGAGGATCAATAAACCGAACGGCTTCATTGGTTCGCAGCATATCATAATATTTTTGGCAAATTTCATGCATTTTTTCACATCTTTGAAGTACAATTTTGTGATTTTTTGAATGTCTGAATGTATCATCATCTTCAAGGAGATAATTCCGGAATGAAGGCAAAAGAATTTTAAATTCCCTCAATAATAAGCTGAACCAATCGAGCATACCAAGCGCTATCAATATTGGCTCAACCTCCCCTTCCTTTGAATTTGATTTTTGTCCAATACTTTCTGTCCCAGCAATAAATTCATATAAAATCATTAAGAAGTCACCCATAGAATTTTCTACAATTGACATTAATTCATGCCACTCCTCCCCTTTTTCTACATACAAACAAACTTGATGCATTAGGCCATAAATTGCAATAAGAGGAGTACGTATTTCATGAAAAAGACAGGCCAAGAAAGGCTGATGCGGATATTGATAATTTTTCGGCAACCTTTTACCTTCCTCCAGCAATTTTAAAACCTCCTGCCGATAGTGAACATCATTTCGGTATTTATTAATCTTTTCCTCAATAATTGGCCGTAAAAGATCACTAACTTCTTGTTCCTTCAGATCAACTTTTAATAATCTGGAATTAATCGACAGGTTTATCTCAATATTATCCTCCATCACAATAAATCATTCATTTTTTTAAGCAATTCAGATGCACTGATCGGTTTGGAGATATAATCATCGCAGCCGGCTTTCAGCGCTTCTTCTTTATCGCCCTGAATTGCGAATGCTGTTTGGGCAATAATTTTAATTGTGGGGCAGAGTTTTTTAATTTTTTCTGTTGCAGTAAACCCGTCCATCACAGGCATTTTCAAATCCATCAGCACTAAATCAACATCAACTTGATTTTTAATGAATTCCACAGCTTCTTTCCCATTATTTACCGTAGTTACCGATGCACATTTACCTTGCAGCAGATCATTTAAAAACAAGCGCGTGGCGGGATCATCTTCAGCAATAAGCACTTTTTTATCTTTTAAAACAGATTTCTTTGGAGGCACTTGCCCTCTTAAATGATCATCTTCATTAGTGATTTTATGCAGCAATGGAATGGTAAAGAAAAAGCTTGTCCCCTGTCCTTCTTTTGATACCAGCCAAATAGAACCGCCCAACATTTCTGCATAAGCTTTTGTGATTGCCAGCCCCAGACCTGAACCTTCAAAAGCACTGGCCAAACGGCTGTCGGCCTGCACAAAACGCTCAAAAACTGCATCCTGTCGATCGTCCGGGATCCCAATTCCTGTATCGGTAACATGAAATTCCATCAGCTCGTTTTTAAGTGTGCAGCCAAAATCAACGCTTCCTTGATTGGTAAATTTAATAGCATTTTTAATCAGGTTGGTAAGCATGGCATAAAGCTTTTCGCGATCAGTAAAAAGGAAGTCCTTTTTATGCACAAGATTGCTTGTAAATGACAGCTCAAGTCCTTTCTTTTCGGCTTCCGGCCTGAAAAAACTATAGAGATATTCCAACTGATAAAGCACCGACGTTTTTTCACGGAAAACTTCCATTTGCCCGGCTTCAATTTTTGAAATATTGATCAGGTCGTTGATTATGCCCAGCATACGCTGGCCGCTGCTTTCGATGATTCCCAGATATCTCTTCTGATCTTCCTCCCTGAGTGCCTGCTCGCGCAACAGCTGTGCAAAACCCAGGATTCCATTCATGGGGGTACGGATTTCGTGGCTCATATTTGCAAGGAAAGCCGATTTGAGCCGATCGGATTCTTCGGCTTTTTCTTTGGCTTCAAAAAGCATCTTTTCATCCTGTTTACGCTGGGTGATGTCCGTCATACTCACAATGGCGCGCCCATCGGGAAGGAAGCTCCCCCTGAATTCCACATCTTTATAAATGCCATCTTTGGTGCAAATCCGAAATTCTCTGATGGCTTCTATTTCTTTATGCGCATTCTGCCAGTCCTTCAAAACCCTGCTTCGATATTCCTCATCGGGATAAACCAGGCGGAACCAATTATCAATGTTGCCGATTTCTTCTTTTGTGTAGGCACTTAGGTTTTCAAATCCTTTATTGACAAGCTCCAGCTTGCCTACTTTGCTCCACACACTGATCCCGATCAACACATTGTCCATCAGCCCTTCGAGCAGCTTGTTTTTATCCTTCAGGTTCTGTTTTACACGCTCTTTTTCTGTAACATCACGACCTAAAACGATCAATCCCAGCCTTTTGCCATCATCATCAAAAACAGGCACTTTAATTACGTCATAGATAAATGTTTCACCATTAATTCGCGTAATAACTTCCAGCCCACGACGGGTTTCGCCACCTTCCCAGGTTTCACTGTCGCTTTCCGTGCACTGGATAAAGGCATCCCTAAAAACGGGATTGCCAATTTCGGCAAGCTCGATATCCGTCTTCCCATAGTAATCAACTCCTTCAAGTGCAAACAACTCAATATCAGCATCATTAGCCACCAACCACCGGCCATCGCCATCCTTAAAACAAATGATATCCGGTGTAGAGTTAATCAAGGTCCTCAGCCGTTCTTCATTTTCATGCAGCTCTTTTTCGAGTTGTTTCCGCTCGCTGATATCGCGCGCCATGGTCAAAATACAATCTTCCCCATTATAAAGTATCCTGCGTGAGGATAAAAGTGCCGTAATCTTTTCACCTCCTTTTTGTCGCAATATCATTTCCTGGTTCTGGACAAAAAGCTCTTTTCTCAAGTTTGCGACCCATAAATCCCGTTCGTTATGATTTGCCCATATATTTAATTCAATGGAGGTGCGGCCAATGGTTTCGCCGGCATTATATCCGCTCAGCTTTTCAAACGCGTCATTAATATAAAGGTATTTACCATCCGTCATTCGGCTGATGGTAAAGGAATCCGGAATTGTACGAATAATTTCTTCCAGATTTTGCTGTTTATCTGCAATAATTTTTTCATGTTCAATCTGCTCGCTTATATCCGATGAAACACCAATAATCCCGATTAAGTTTCCGTTGGAATCATAAAGCGGTGTATCGCTGATACTTGCATGAAAGATGTGCCCGTTTTTATCTTTTGCCAAAAACCTTCCTTTATAGGTTTCGCCTGCTTTAAGTGCCTCCATTATCTCCCTGGCATTGGTATTGGCAGGGTCGGCAACGGTCAGATGGAGCACATTGTTTCCTACGGCTTCATCTTTGCTGTATTTATAAATTGTTTCCGCTCCTTTGTTCCAGTAAATCACTTTTCCTTGCAGGTCAGTAACAATTACAGATTCATCAATACTTCCAAGAAGTTGCGTGAAAAAATTAAGATCCATAGTCGGTCGTCGCTTTTTGTTCATCTATTCCATCCTTTATAGTAAGACTCATATTTTACAGATATCCACAATTATTTTAAAGAGCTGATCGGGGTCAATTGGTTTGCTTATATAATTATCGCAGCCGGCCCGGAGTGCTTTTTCACGATCTCCTCTCAAAGCAAAAGCTGTTTGCGCTACCACCGGCAGGTCGGGCAGCATATCTTTAATTTTTACTGTAGCCTCAAAACCGTCCATAACCGGCATTTTCATATCCATCAGCACAAAATTAATATCCGGATTCATTTTGATCAACTCAATGGCTTCGGCACCGTTGTTAGCAAAATACATTTTACGTATATCGTTTTGCATCAAACTTTTAAGATATTCGCGTGCGGTTTCGTCATCATCAACAACCAGCACTGTTAGATAAGAACGGAGGCTGGTGTCAGTAGCTAAATATTTATCTGCTTCTGTTGAAAATTTCTTTTCTGTTTTCCGTACAGGAATCCGAAAACGGAATTCAGAACCCCGTCCCTGTTCTGATTCAACGGAAACAGTTCCTCCCAACAAAGCGGCATATGCTTTGGTGATTGCCAGTCCCAGGCCCGCTCCTTCGTAGAGCTGGGCAATACGCGCATCTTCTTGCACAAAACGTTCAAAAATAGCTGTTTGGCGTTCTTTACTGATTCCAATGCCTGTATCACGTACATAAAACTCCATAAATTTGCCGGACAAATGCCCTCCAAATTCAATACTGCCCTTCTGCGTATATTTTATGGAATTTTTGATCAGATTAATCAGCATTGCTGTCAATTTCTCTTTATCTGTTACAATAAGGCTTTCTGAAGGAAGCAGAGCACATCCAGACTTGAAGGCCAGATTTTTGCGTTGCGCTTCAGGCTTAAAGAAAACAAATAGTTCTTCAATTATTTCCTGCACATCTGTTTCCTCTTCGACCACTTCCATCTGGCCTGATTCAATTTTGGAAATATTGATCAGGTCGTTAATGATATTGAGCATACGCTTTCCGCTTTTCTCAATAATCTGCACATATTTTTTTTGCTCTTCCAAACTGTTCATAGGCTCCTTGAGCAATGCTGCAAAACCGAGGATCCCATTCATAGGTGTGCGAATTTCGTGGCTCATATTGGCGAGGAAGGCAGATTTTAAACGATCCGATTCTTCGGCCCTGTCCTTCGCTGTTTTTAATTCCGTGATGTCCTCAAAGGTGACCATCACCTCATCAGGGAATTGGGCATGGGATTTAAAAAAGGGTTTTGCATTTACGTTGATCCAGCGATACATATCCTGCCCGGGAACATAAACCCCCATCTTTTGATCATAAACAGCTTTTCCCTTGGCAAGGCAAACCATTGCAGGATGCTCATAACCCGGAAACTCGCTACCATCCTCATAAACCGTCTTCCAGCGGGGATCCATACTGTCTTTGCCTAAAAGTTGCCTCAAAGACAAACCAAGGATACGGGCGGCAGCTTCATTAGCCAGGATAATTTTACCATCACGATCATGGTACACCACGCCTTGGGTCATATTCTCGAAAAGGAAGCGGTATTTCTCCTGATTTTCTTCTGCTTGCCTGCGCGTGGCAGTCAATTCCAGGTTTATCTGTTTGATTTTCGCCAAACCCTTTTGCAGCCCTTCATTCGCTTCTTCGAGTTTTTGGTTGGTTCGTTTCAATCGCTCGCTATCTGCTTTTTGTTGGCTGATATCCCTGCAAATAACATAAGAATTGAGCAGCTTGCCATTGTTGTCGTAAACAAAATCCGCGTGATCTTCGCGCCACCGATAGCTCCCCCGGGCACTTTTCACCCGAAAAGTATATTTCAGGCTTTTTTGCTTTTGCCCAATAGCCTTGTAAATCTTTTCATATAATTCATCCCGGTCTTCCGGATGTATGAGCTCGTATAAAATATCCGGATTTATCCCCAGGATTTTTTCTTCCGTTTCACCCACCATCCTACAATAGGAAGGGCTTGCATAAACAATAAGTCCATCAGCGTCTGCAACAAAAATCCCATCGGAAGAATTCTCTGCTATCATACGGAATTTGTGTTCACTTTGCCGCAGGAGGTCTTCTGTTTTCCTGCGCTCAGTAATATCACGCGCCATGGACATTATCAGCATCTGCCCATCCATTTCGAATAACCGCAAACTGATTTCCACAGGAAACACCAGTCCTGCCTTATCCCGGTGCCATGCTTCAAAAACCATCCACTTATCCTGTCGCAGTTTGGCACGGCGTTTCGGCTGTTCCTCTATTTCATAATCCATTTGCGCGTTAATATCTGCAACAGTCATCTGCAGCAGCTCCGCCCTAGTGTATCCCAACCTTCTGCAAGCCACATCGTTAACCTCCAAGAAGACACCATAACCTTCATCCCTGAACGGATGAATAAATATCATATCGTTTATGGAATTAAAAAGTGCCGCATATTTATTTTCAGAAGCAATCTTCTGGCGCAATACCCCTTCAGCATCTTTTTTTCGCCCGACATCATTTGCAGACTGTTTTACAGCCAACCGCTTTTCCAGTTCTTTTATCTTCTTTTTTAATTCCTTAATGGTATGTTCGTTTGTGTCCATAGGGTTTCGTTTCTATGCAAAAACACTTTTCATTTTTAAAAGCAAATCATTCTTTTTGAATGGCTTACTGATATAATCATTACAGCCGGCTTTCAGGGCTTTTTGTTGATCTCCTTCCATAGCATAAGCTGTTTGCGCAATTATTTTGACATCCGGGTCGATAGCTCTTATTTTCCTACTGGCCTCAAAGCCATCCATTTCCGGCATCTTCAAATCCATTAAAATCAAATCAATTTTAACATTATTATCACGAAGCTTCTCAAGTGCCTGCTGACCATTCAAGGCATAATGCAATTGCCTGCATTGCCCCTCCAAAATAGTGGATATATACAAGCGTGAATGCACATCATCTTCCACAACCAATACCGAACAATCGCTTAAAGAAACTGAGCCTCCCTGACGGCCAGCGGTAGTTTTTTCTTCATTTTCAGCATCTTCTGTTGAAAAATTTGCCGGAGCAGGGATGAGGAGAGTAAATTCGGAGCCTTTGCCTATTTCCGATTTCAAATGAATGCGTCCGCCCAGCATTTCCGCATAGGCTTTGGCAATAGAAAGACCCAAACCGGCACCTTCGTATGGCTGACTGATGCTCAGGCTTGCCTGCACAAAACGGTCAAAAACTGCGGCATGCTTTTCTTTTGGGATACCAATTCCCGTATCACAAACCGCCAGGGCAATATCTCCCGAGCTCTTATAAATTTTGAGTTCAACACCGCCTTTTTGCGTATATTTTATGGCATTTTTCAACAAATTAGACAGTATTGCAAAAAGTTTGTTTTTATCACTTATCAAAAGTTCACCAGCAGGGGCAATGTTTGAAGTCATATTAAAATACAAGCCTTTTGCACGAGCTTCCTCTTTAAAAAAAACAAAAGCTTCCTGTGCCATTTCCATCAAATTGACTTCTTCCAAAATGATATCCGTTTGCTCTGCTTCTATTTTGGCGATCGAAATAAGGTCATTGATTGTATTCAACATGCGTTCACCGCTTTTTTCAATAATGCCAATATACTTATGCTGCTCTTCTTCAGAATAGGAACGGTCGCGAAGAAGCTGCGCAAATCCCATTATTCCATTCATAGGGGTTCGGATTTCGTGGCTTACATTGGCTAGAAATGCTGATTTGAGCCGATCGGATTCTTCGGCTTTTTTTAATGCTGCTTTCAAATCGGCATTGGTTTGTTCGAGCTGCTTATTGATTTGCGCTAATTCTTCATTGGTCTGGTTGATTTGTTCATTTTGTCGGGAGAGTTCGTCATTAAGGGCTTTTTGTTCTTTGATTTTCTTTTGCAGTTCAGGATAATATGTTTTTCGCGCGGAGAAAGACCCCAGTCCTATAATATTTTCCATATCCAATTCAGGATCATTGGCTTGAGTGCTTATTGGTTCATCTTCTTTCATCATATAGTTTTAAAGTGCTTCGCGAAATACCGATTCAAGGTCATCTTTATTCGCTTTTCGGGGATTAGTGAGCATGCAGGCATCTTTTATGGCTTTCGCTGCCAGCAGGGGCACATCAGAAACCCCCACCCCTTTGGAAGCCAGGCCATTTTTGATTTCCAGTTTTGCCCTGAAGCCGGATATATGCTTTGCCAATAAATCCTTTGGATGATTTCCTGATTTTTGCCAGCCCGGCAGCAGGATGTCCAGCAAATCCTGATAACGTTTTTCTGCATGTGGATAATTAAAACGAATCACATGATCGAGCAAAATCGAGTTGCATTCGCCATGGGGCAGGTCGAGCAAGCCGCCAAGGCTATGCGCCATTGCATGCACCGCACCCAGGCTTGCATTGGAGAAAGCCATACCTGCCTGCATACTGGCGAGCATAATTTTTTCTCTCAGATGTATGTTTTTTGGATCGGCGATAACGTTGAGGAGATGGGTATTCAGCAGTGAAACAGCTTCGAGGGCGTATAAATCGGTCAGCGGCCCGGCACCTGCCGAGACGTATGCTTCAATAGCATGAACCATGGCATCCATTCCTGTGCAGGCAGTAAGATAATTATCCATGCTCAGGCAAACTTCCGGATCAATCAATGCAAGATCCGGAACCAAAGCTTTGCTGATTATTGCAATTTTTACCTTGATATCCTGCCGGGAGATGATACAAAACTGTGAAACATCCGCAGAAGTGCCGGCAGTAGTTGGAATAAACAATAGCGGTGGAATGGGATAATCTATTTTATCAACCCCTTCATAATCGTTAATATGACCGCCATTGCTCCCAACAATGCCAATACCTTTTGCACAATCCATCGGGCTGCCACCACCAACAGCAACTATGAGGTCACATTGTTTTGAACGGAATAGATCTGCTCCTTCCATCACTTCTTCGGAGCGCGGATTGGGTGTTACCTGAATAAAAAGCTCGTATTCCAATCCGGCATTTAACAGGCTATCCGTAACATCCTTTGTCCAGCCCGCTTTATTAACTCCTTCATCACTTACCACAAGTACCCGTGTAGCCTGAAACTGCCGGGCATATCTTCCAATAAGCTTCCTGGAAGAATTCCCAAACACGATTTCAGGCGAAACGAATTTGCGGAAATCTGTAGATTTCGCCATAGTCTATCCTTTCGTCTCTATGCCCCTGTTTGATTATAATGCCAGCACAGCTCTTTCTAAGCCTGCGGCAATCACCAAATTTAAGAAAATTTTTGAATTGATTTCTGTAAATCCTCCAAACGAACCGGTTTGCTCAGATAGTCATCACAGCCGGCATTCAGGGCCAATTCCCTGTCTCCTTCGAGGGCAAAAGCAGTTTGGGCTATAATAATCACCTCAGGATGAATGGATTTTATCTTTCTTGAAGCTGCATATCCATCCATTTCCGGCATTTTCATATCCAGCAATACCACAGCTATGTCTCTGTTATTTTTCACCATTTCAATTGCTTCCAAACCATTTACAGCTTCATATACATGCTTAACAACGGATTCTAAAGCTATTGATAAATAGACCCTTGTACTCTCGTCATCATCAACAATTAAAATACTTTTCCCTTGCATTTTATCAAGGTTTTTGGGCATCTCAACCGAATAAATGGTTTCCGAAATGCAGTTTTCTACAGGGCTTTTTTTTCCAACAGGTATTTCAAGGCAAAATACAGATCCTTTACCGGGTTCGGACTCCAGTGTAATATCGCCTCCCATGAGCCTGGCATAAGCACGAGATATGGAAAGCCCCAAACCTGCTCCCTCATAGGCTTTATCCAAACGGTTGTCGGCCTGAACAAAACGATCAAAAACCGTCTCCAGATGATCCTTTGCAATTCCTATTCCTGTATCGTGTATGCAAATACTGAGGATATTACCTTCAATAGAGCTGACAATCTGTACACCGCCCTGATGTGTATATTTGAGCGCATTTTTTACTAAATTTGTAATTATTGCAATTAATTTTTCACGATCCAGAAAAAATACCTCATCCTGCTCTTCGATATTTGATATCAAATCCAGTTTCAATTTCTTTTTGGCTGCTTCAATCTGAAAAAAGGCACAAAGCTCGCCCAATTCATCATTAATACTGACTTCATGTTCGCATAGTTTCATCTCACCGGATTCAATCCTGCTGATGCTGATCAAATCGTTAATGATATTTAACATCCGGTGGCCGCTTTTTTCAATAATAGAAATATATTTTTGGTTATCCTCAGCACTTCCTTTGGGTTCTTTCAACAACTGCGCGAAGCCCAAAATCCCGTTCATAGGGGTACGGATTTCATGGCTCATATTTGCCAAAAATGCAGATTTCAGGCGATCTGATTCCTGTGCCTTTTCAATAGCTGCACGCAGCTCTTCATTGGTCTCCTGAAGCTCAATTTTATAGTTCATGCTTTCGGTAACATCGTCGAACAAGGCAACTATTTCACCGGTTTTCAATTTATAGATATAATTTTCGCGCCAACCTTCGCGCTGTGCATCCTGATAATAAAAAGGCGCCAGGTAACGGCTATTACCGTCTTTATATACTTCTTTTAAAGTTTTAAAAAGCGGGCTTTTGCCCATATTAGGAAAGCTCTCGAGTAATCGGGTTCCTAAAACACGTTCTTTACTGATCCTTGTGACACGCTCTGCAGCTTTGTTAAAATCCATAAAACGGAAATCCAGACCATCATCAATAGCCTGATATACAGCGACACCCGTATTCATATTATCAAACATCAGGCGCAACCTTTCTTCTACTTCCTTAAGCTGTTCATTTCTTTTTTGTATTTCCTGTTTTGCTTTCTTCATTTGCATTTCGCGCCTGACTTGCTCTGTAATATCGCTGTTTACACCGATCATCCTGATGGCTTTTCCCGTATCATCGCGCAAAACAGTTGCATGAGCCTCGATATAGCGTATTGTTCCATCGGGCCATATCACCCGAAATTTCGTATGAAATTCATTAACGCCATTAATAGCATCCTGCACCTGCTGATGCGCTTCAGGAAGGTCATCAGGATGCACACCCTTCTGCCATGCTTCATAAGCTCCGCCAAAATTTTCAGGACTTATGCCATATAATTCGTACATACGATCGTCCCATACCAGGACATTTTGAACTAGATCGATATCCCATACTCCGGACAAAGAGCTCATAGAGGCCAGCTTCAATCTCTGTTCACTCTTTTTTAATTTTTCTTCGTGCGCCACCAAATCAGTAACGTCACGCATCAGATCCACATACTTTTCTATCTCTCCAAAATCATTAAAGACCGGAGAAGATTTATAAGAAAACCATCTATTCAATTTCTTATTATAGCGCAATGCGCTGACAGATGTCCTTTCGGCACAGCTTTTTGTTAATGGGCAATAATCAACGGGCTGCTCTGTTCCATGAAATAATTGATAACATTTTTTCCCTAAGGCTCCGGCTTTCACAACACCAAGGAAATCCAGCCCCTTCTGATTAATATCTAAAACCGTAAATTCTTTATCCAAAACAAGCAAAACATCATCCAAAGATTTCAATGTTCTTTCCCAGTCTCTTTTTAGTTCCTCCTCTTTGCTGATATCACGTGCTGTGGAAACCAGTCCGTCAATATTTCCATTAAGATCATAATGAGGCGTATAACGCATAAGCAAATAGGAAATCTGGCCGGTAGAAGCATTTCGGACTGTATTGGTAAAACGTACTTCATTCCCTTCCAGGCAATAGTCAAAATGAGCTTTCACTTTCTTTTCAAAACTTTCGATACCAATAAACTCCGACACCTTATGCCCGATTATATGATCTTTTGTTTTACCAAAATAATCACAATAAGCCTTGTTCACATAGCGATATTGATAATCCCTTCCGACAAATGAAGTTGGATCCGATAAAACATCCAGAATTCCTTCAAGTTGTTTTAGCTGTCCCAATTGACTTTCATTCCTACTATCGTCTTTTTTCATTGCTTAATGTTCTTTACACCACCTTAATACTAATCAATTAGGGCAGGTTCAGATCAATTAGCTGTCCCATTCCACAATTGTTTATCGTTTGCAAAAAATAGCATAGGTTGATATTGCTGTTCAAATGTAATTAATTAATCCTATCCTGCAACATTTTTTTACTGCTAAAAATGCAAAAGCCTCGTAATGCAAAAATATGTTTGAACAGGGCGAAAGAGAAGCTTTTGAATTTTTTTTCTTGCAATTTTAAAATTTGATGTATTTTTGCTTCAAATAAACTGATATGACTTATTTAATGAACAACTGGTGGTGGCTTAAATTATTTCCCCGAATGGTGAAGTAGCTGAGCCGGTATGTTCAAAAAAAACATAGAAAACCGCAGGTGAAATTCACCTGCGGTTTTTTTTATGCCCGGGTTTTGCACTTCCCGGACGGGTCATTCAAACAATAAAATAAAAAACCTGATTTATTTAATATGGTGGAGAAACCTTTGGTTCCGATGGCGCTTTTTGCCCTGAATGCCCGGTTTCGAGCTTCATGCCGGCAACAAAATTGCCCCGGGGCTGACATTCTGAACCATTCATCAAAAAATCTTAACTTTTTATAAATCAATAATTTTCACTCACTCAAAAATCAAATTAAAATGAAAAATTTATCACAAAATATCATCACAGAAAACACAAAATCATATTCGTATAAAAATCATAGTGGACGCTTTGGCGAATTCGGCGGAGCTTATGTACCTCCTGTTCTGGAGCCTAAACTTCACGCCCTAAATGAGGCTTTCCAGCGCACCTGTTTCACCGATAAATTCCAAAAGGAGTATTATCAATTGCTTCAGGATTTTGTTGGACGTCCTTCGCCGCTGTACTACGCAGCCCGGCTATCGGAATATTGCGGCAGCCGTATTTACCTTAAGCGCGAAGACCTGAACCATACCGGTTCGCATAAGATCAACAATACCATTGGGCAGATTTTGCTGGCACGCGAAATGGGCGCAAAGGAAATCATTGCTGAAACCGGTGCCGGTCAGCATGGCGTGGCCACAGCTACCGCAGCTGCTTTGCTGGGCTTAAAGTGCAAAATTTTTATGGGCAAAACCGATGCCCAACGTCAGCAAATGAACGTAAAACGAATCGAATTGCTCGGTGGTGAAATGCACCTGACCGACCAGGGGCGCGGAACTTTGAAAGATGCCGTGGATGCTGCACTGATGTACTATGTCAGCAATCCGGATGCATATTATCTTTTGGGATCTCAAGTAGGCCCGCATCCCTACCCTGCCATGGTCGGACATTTCCAATCCATTATCGGGAAAGAAGCCCGTGAACAATTCCTCAAAGCCGAAGGCCGCCTGCCCGACAATATTTTTGCCTGCATCGGTGGCGGATCCAATGCCATTGGCCTGTTCAGCAGTTTCCTGGAGGATGATGCTGTAAAAATCCATGCTGCAGAAGGCGGTGGGCAATGCCTGGAAGCAGGGCAAACTGCCGCAACGCTCAGCATCGGTAAAGCAGGCGTTTTTCAGGGCACCTACTCATATTGCATTATGGATGAAAAAGGCAATGCCTGCCCAACACGCTCCATTGCAGCCGGACTCGATTATCCGGGAATCAGCCCCCAACACGCATATCTTAAAGAAAACAAAAGAGTAAATTATCACGGCATCACCGATGATGAAGCTCTGGAAGCCTTCGCTCTTTTATCGCGACTGGAAGGCATCATCCCGGCAGTGGAATCTTCTCATGCTGTAGCCTTGGCTGTAAAACTGCTCAAAGGAAAAAAGGATGAAATCAGCATCATCAACCTTTCCGGACGCGGAGATAAAGATGTGGATCGCAATGGATTGTTTATTGTGAAAGGGAATTGATGGGATTCCCATTTTAAAATCTCCCGAACCTTCGGACTGATGACAATATTATAACCTGGAATATTCATGAAAAACCTTTTATTAGGTACACATTTTTTATTTATTCTATGAGTAATAATAATTGAAATTACTTTATGTGTCAGGCAACACAGCTTTTACCGAGCTGAGAACATCTACGATTTACTCTTTGAGCCCCCTTCCAGGGCTTGGGTAATCTGTATTGCATCAACCTCAGGCGTTGCCTGGGGTTGAAAAATGCTGTCCCTTCAGGGCGCAGGTTTTCAAGATTTATAAATACTTTGATGTTTTTCCAGCCAGAGAATACCGATTGTTTTTTTAACCACATCCAAGTTTGAAACAAGAATGATAAAAATAATCATTAACACCCAAGACAATGATTATTTTTTATCATACGATTCCATCCCACCTATAAATAATAAATGATTAGAGGTCAGTAGGTAAACGCATATCAAGATGAGCTTTTGCTGAAAATAATTTCAATTTACAATAACCTGATATTAAGAGAATTATATGGATTAGATTTCTCCATTCAGATCTTCGCCTCGCTATGAGCTTCCTGCCGAAATGACCTTTTCATGTTTTCAAGAGGCAAAGGCAGCGCACTTCGACTCGATTCGGTCCCCATCGACTCTGCTCAGTGAACACGCTTAGTTCAACTTAATTCGGCTACGCTCAGCACAACGCAGCACAAGACGCTCGGTACATCGCATCACAGGCCGCTCAGTGACCGTAAGCTGCCTTTGCCTAAACAACCGATTAAAAAGTCATTTCGACGATAACGAAGCTTCGATAGAGGAGGAATCCATTCAAAAGCGAATATGAATAAACCATGTATTTATCTACTGACCTCAATAAGCTAAAAACTATACTTAAACCTCAAATAATACATCCCGCCATATCCGCCAAACTCACTGCCGGTTTCTCCGGAGAAAATCTGCCCGGTGAAGAGCAGGTCCAGATTTTCCTTCAACGAAATATCTACGCCGGGGCTATAAAACAAGCTCATATCACCGGGATTCAAAATGCAGCTGAACATACCTTTGATCAATGGTGTAAAAGGATA
The DNA here is from genome assembly GCA_963662905.2 of Bacteroidales bacterium. Classification (GTDB taxonomy): domain Bacteria; phylum Bacteroidota; class Bacteroidia; order Bacteroidales; family WRLA01. The sequence continues at coordinate 581,554 of CAXXFD010000003.1, forward strand.
GGTCACTTCACCAAACAACTGATGACGAGCCGGAGAAAGGGTTTTTACCGTCAGGCTTTCGCCCAAGCCAAAAATATTGGTCCGTCCGGTTTTGCCCGTAAGGCCAACACTGTTGTACAGCCATGAAGCGTGCAGGTATAAACTATTGGGCAATGTATAATTGATTCCTATACTGCCAATCAGCACATTTTCATTGTCTTCGGGCGTGTTTTCGCGCGGAATGAAATAACTGAATTCGCCATTAAATCCTGCACCTCCGATTTGCCCCGACCAACCCATTCCGGCTACCCAGTCATCGGGCATAAAACCACCTAAGACCTGGATGTCATAGCCAAAGTGGTTAAACTTATACATACCAGCAAAAGTTGCTTCTTTGTTGTGATCCAGCTTGTAAGCCAACTGCACCGATGATGTGCTTCCTGTATAATACTGCACACGCAGCGCATCGCAGCCCGGCCTTTCCACATAGTCGAAATCAAAATAATTAAAGGTGTTAAAAATATCATTTGGATTCCAAACCAGGTTGATGCCCCAGTTGATGCGTTGACGTCCGGCAACAAACTGAAAATTACCGATATTGAGATTCAAGTTGACCCGGTCGAAATTTGTGTACAACAGATAGGACGAATCCCCGGCAATTTGCCAGCTCATATCCACATAGCCTTCATCTACCAGCAAAGCCTGATTGTACAATGGATAATTATCATAAAGCATGCTCCCAAACTGGAAATTGTTGCGCATACCGATATGCACTTCAGCATTGTTGTTGGGATAATAATGCAAGTCGAGGCGGTTGCCGGTTGTGTTGCTGGCCGGCCAGTTCCCGCCCGCATCCTGCACCCAGACCATCTGCATATTCTGTACATGTCCGGTCAGCGAAAAATCCTTCCAGAAGGATTGCGAAAACGCAGTTAGCGGGAGCAGGATGATCAGGAATATTATTGTTTTTTTGAACATAATATCCTGCTTTAATTGTTCGTATGGAAATCTTTTGTAATTTTTCCGTCATCAATGGTAATAATGCGGCGTGCTCGATCCATTACCCTTTGATCATGCGTGGAAAAGATGAAGGTTACATTAGACTCCCGGTTCATTTCCAGCATCATATCGAGCAGGTCGCCGGTAGATTTTGAATCGAGATTGGCAGTAGGTTCATCGGCCAGGATAAATTTTGGTTTGGATGCCAATGCTCGCGCAACGGCAACACGCTGCTGCTGCCCGCCGCTTAAATCACCCGGACGTTGGTGGCTTTTGCTGCCGATGCCGGTTTTATCGAGCAGTTCCTGTGCGCGTTTCATACGCTCCTTTTTTCCTATGCCTTGCAGCTCCATGATGAATGCCACATTCTCCAAAGCTGTAAGTACCGGAATCAGGTTGTAGGATTGAAATACAAAACCGATGTTTTTCAGGCGGAAGTCAATCATTTCGCGATTACTGAGCTGAGAAACTTTTATGTTATTGATTTCGATTTCGCCTTCGGTAGGCTTGTCCAAACCGCCAACCATATTCAGGAAAGTGGTTTTGCCAGATCCGGAAGGGCCCACAATAGCAGCAAATTCGCCTTCTTCAAAATCAACATTGATGCCGTTGACCGCCTTTACCGGCACATGGGAGTCATTATAAACTTTATGTAAGTCTTTTATTGTGATGATTTTCATTTCCTTGATATTGTTTGATGTTCAATAAAATTTCTCGGGTTGTTAAATAAACTAGGTGTCGTGGCGTACTGCCTCCGCCGGATTAAGCTTCAAAGCCCTCCTGGCCGGATAAACAGCTGATATCAATGCCATTATCACCACCAAAACAGCCGTTGTAAGATAAAATGAAGTAGTTGCTTCCGGGTAAATTTCTGAGCTGTAGCCCAGGGCATTCATCCCTTCGGCAACACTGGACAAATCAATGCCATGTACGCCAAGCAGCTTAATCCCAAAAGCGCTGATCAGCAAGCCTACCAGGCCGCCTGTAAATGCCAGGAAAAATGTTTCGAGCATAATCATCCCGAAAATCTTGCGGCGGTTCATCCCAACCGACATCAGCATACCGATTTCGCGTGTACGTTCCATCACGGCCATCAGCATGGTATTGATCACGCCAAAAGCCAGGGCAAGCAAAATAATCGCCACAAAAATATAGCTGAACATATTCATGGTTTGCGACATGGTTTTGAGCGTTGGCTGTATTTCGCCCCATGACCTCAGGTTGATGTCCTTGCTTTTGATATTGGCAGCAAGGGCTTTGCGAGCTTCGGTATTTACCAGGTCGATCAAATGCAGATCGTCAACACCGGCAGCAATTTCATTGGCGTCATTATCTTGATAACCAATGGTATTATTGAGCCTGTCGCGCATTACGAACACATGGGTTTCATCAAACATATCGTTGGACGTCCTGTAAATCCCACAAACAATAAATGCCGCATAGCTCAGCTGGTTTTGCATATTTGTAATGGTAACCACTATTTTTCCGCCAACCTTCACTTTGAGTTTTTTGGCAAGTTTGTAGCCGATAAAGGCAGGGATTTTGTCTCCTTTGCCCGGGAAATGCCCACTGATTGTTTTTTTATACAAACCGCAGGCAAGTTTTTCATCTTTGGGATCAATACCCTTTAAAACAACGCCTGCGCCGGTAACCGGTGTGCTGGCCATTGCCTGACTGGATGTACGTTGGCTAATGCCTTTTACGTGTGGCAGTTTGCGTAGTTTTTCGGCTAATTCCTGTGGATTTTCAATTTTGTATTGGATCTCATTATTGATGAGAAATTTTGGGTTGTGGAGCTGAAATGCCGTGGTTTCATATTCCACAGCCGAGCGGATGCGGTCCTCATTGGCGCCCCGCATAAATGCATAAGCGAAAATACCCCCGGCTATCCCGATCATCACCGAACACATGATGATCAGACTGCGGGCTTTATTGCGCCATACATTTCTCCATGCTATTGCTGTTATCATAATTTTAATTTATCGTTGTAATGATTTTAATAATTTAAAACGCAGGGAAAAAATCACCGGATAAAAGCCGGAAATCAGTGTAATGATAAATATGGCCAAACCCTGGTTCAGGAAGATTTTTGGCTCGATACTGAAAGGCAGTACTGGTTTAAGGTTAAACATTACCATCATTTCCGCCATGGGGCCGCTCAGTGGAACCGGATTGATATTGAGGTAGATAAGAACAGGCAGCATCAGAATGCAACCGATTAGTACGCCCAGCATGCCCACGATCAGGCTTTCCGTTGCCAGTATGCGCATCAAACGGCTGCGGCGCATGCCCACGGCCACCATCACGGCAAATTCGCGCCTGCGTTCTTCAGTCATCATCATCACCGTGCCAAAAATCCCAAAAGCAATAATGATGTATAAAATGGCCAGCATAATGATGCCCGATACATTATCGCTCTGTATTTCCTGCATCATGGTTTTCAGCATATCGCGCCACTGCATCACCGTCATGCTTTTTCCTGCCGCCTGATCAATGGATGCGGATATCTCATCGAGATGTTTGCCATCGTCGGTCCACAGCAGCACTTGTGTTACCAGCCCGGGAATGTAGGGCGAGAAGGTGAGCTGTTGATTGTATAAGCTGGTGTAAATAAATGTTTTGTTCATCTCGGGCATACCGAATTTCAGGATACCGCGCACCGGGAACTTGCCAAAGGCCGAAACGCCTTGATATCCTTGTCCCAATAAAACGAGGGTATCGTTTAACATCTTGATATTGATGCTGGTATCACCGGATTTAATAATTGTATCGTAGGTAATGATCTGTAAATATTCGGCCAACTCCTGTGCAACCAGCACGCCCATATCTTTTTCGCTTAGATAATCACCATAAATCATTTTATTTTTCAGGTGGTTTACCTGGTCTTCTTCTTCGGGCAATGTGCCGATGGTCATTACCACTTTGGAACGTGTTCCGCTGGAGGCCAATGCGGCTGATTCCAGATGGGGGATGCTCAGTTTGATGCGTTCATCATCTTTAATAATTTTTTTAAGCTTATCATTATATACGAATGCATGATCAATGGACTTGTTTTCCCAGAAACCGGTATCCTGCAATTGCATATAACCGACCTGTGAAACACCGCCCTGTATCATCATTTCGTACGATCCGATCTGCATGGAGCGCATGAACAGGGCAAGCATAACGGCCAGTAATACAGAAGAAACGGTAATTAAAGTCCGTCGTTTGTTTCGCCATAAACTCCGCCAGGCTAATTTGTTGTTTGTACTCATAATTTTCTGATTTTATCTTGGATGCACCCTTTTCATCCTCTGCTGCGAAAAAAATTCTACATTAATGTCTTGAACATCGAATTTCTGCATATTGATGGTCATTGTGGTTTTATGTCCCTTCTTCTGTACGGGTATCATTTCCAAATGAGTGGCAATTTTACGTCCGCCCATCATTTTGATGTCCGAACATTGCTCCAGTTTAACGGTTTCCTGGCTTTCGTCTTTGTATTCCGTTTTTAGGCTGATGTAGTCTTCTTTTGTGATCCACATAATAACCTGTCCCCAAACTACAGCGGCTTCCGGCAATGGATCGAGTTGGATTTTCCAGCATTTATTGCCGTCAATTTCTTCATCTCCAAGGACTTTATGTGTATAATCTTTTACCAGGCTGTTTTGTTTCATTAGGTCGTTATTTGTAAAATCGCTGCCCATCCAGCTCTGCATCATCATCGAAGGCGGAATTTTAATCATGCGGCTGATGGCCGGCATCCAGTTCCACATTTCGGTTTCACGTTTCATAAAAACCTGCCCTTTGTCGCGCGCCGGACTGGTGATATAGGTCATATAATAATCCGAGCCCAGCGACCAGTTTTGCATATCAATGGTGCGTGTCCACTCGGGCCGAACAATGGTCATGCTCATATCGCTGATGCTCGATTTTCCAAGAACCTGTTCATAGGCTTTTTGCACAATTTCTTTACCATCGGGCGCTGTGCCGCTTGTGCCCTGGGCATGGATCAGTAATGCCAGTGCCATCATTTGAAGAATCAGGATGATTTTTTTCATTTCTTTGATTGGTTTAATTAATAAATAGCTGTGTATCCGGTTTATGCATATTTGTTTATTATAATATTTTTGATTCGGTGAAGATCAATCATTTCAGGATTAATGACATAACCTAAGAAAAACCCATCTAAACTGAATACAAAAAAGAGCGCTTCGTTTTCGGGGTCGGGACTGCCTTTTTTCCTGAAATAGTCGGTAAGCTTTTGCAGCATGCTTTCCATAGTTTCGGAAACCATATTGTTAACGCTATGGCGCATTTCCGGCTGCATAATAAAATTATAGTAGAGGTACCAGAATTCTAAATTGTTCTGGTATTCGTCAAATAGCTTATCAATAAGCGTAATAAACTCTGCACGGTTTCCAATTGGGGCATCCCTGAGGTTTACCATTTCATGCAATTTCCGGAAACCGTCTTTTAAAACTTCGTTATAGATATGCTCCTTAGTGTCGAAATAATTGTAAATAAGCCCTTTGCTGATGCCTGCTTCCGTAGCAATCCGTGCAATGGTTGTTTGGGTACAGCCCAGTTGGTTGACAATGCTAAGCGTGGCTTTCAGGATTTTTTCCCTTTGGGTATTACGTAGTTCGTTGAGCTGTTCTTCTGTGCGGGGCATTAATTTTGTTTTTGATTGAACGGTTGGTCAAAATTAAAACAAAACAGAAGGTTTGTCAAGAGATTTGATGTTTATTTTTTCATTAAGGCAAAAAAAGGTTCTACCAGGAATTTCGTGGGCAATGACAATGTTTGAAATTAAATACTAAGCAGGTATTTAGTAATAAGATACTTAGGAGAAAAGCTTAAACTATCTGAAGGAGGAATCTATTTGACCCCCCGTTTAATTTTCTTTCTACGAAATTTAGTGAAGAACCTTTTTTTCAATCATTGGGTCAGAGTTCATCTTTTATTCTGTTGATTTCCTCAATGCTAAGTTCTGTTGCTTTTGTAATGAACTCGATATCCATTCCACTGAGGAGAAGGCTCCGGGCTACTTTAACTATACCTCTCTTTTCTCCTTCAATTATGCCTCTCTTTTCTCCTTCAATCAGTCCCTTTTCTTCTGCCCAGTCAATGGAGTTTTTGATATCGTTGAGGATATCCGGATTGAATTCATTCTCAGGTATTTTCTTGGAGTTCATCCTTGATTTTGTTGATTTCTTCGGTGCTTAAGCCTGTGATTTCCCGGACAACTTCAATTTCTGCACCCTTCAAGAGCTGTCTTTTGGCTACTTTAATTAAACCTCTCTTTTCACCCTCAATCAGCCCTTCTTGTTTGCCTTCAATCAGCCCTTCTTGTCTGCCTTCTTCCCTGCCTTCTTCCCTGCCTTTAATTAGCCCCTTTTCTTCTGCCCAGTCAATGGAATTTTTGATATCTCTGTAGGCATTCAAACTGAACTGATATTCTTTGTACTCCTTTGAATCCAAACGGGCAATTTCTGCTGTTTCGAAGAATTTAAGGAAAACCTGCTCCCTCAGTTTTTCTGGCACGCGGTCCAAGCGGTTTAGGTTTTTGATCACATAAAGCCATTTTTCAAATTTGCTGTCCAGCTCCGATAGTTCCTTGCTGAATTTAGGCATAGCGAGATAAATGTAAGTGAGCTTGTCGTAGAAAATATCCTTGCTGTCCAAATCACAGATCTTCGCATCGAAACGGTATTTATCTTCCGGGCTTTCGTCGCCCTTAAACACAAAATCCAAAATACCAATGGTATAAACGTGCTTAAGCTCAAAATTCCAGTCTTTGCCTTTGTCTTTTGCCTGCTCCTGAATCGGGAAGGTTGAATAGAAAACGGTGCGATCCTTGAAATACTTCTGTTCTGCCTTTTGCATTTCCACAATGAAACGCTCGCCCTTTTCGTTTTTGCAGTAAATATCAAAAATAGCCCTGCGGTCGCCCAATGCAATCGGCAGGTTTTCGTTGGGCAAATACGACAGCTCCACAATATTTCCTTCCTGCTCGCGGAGCAGCTCGTTCAGGAAATCCTGCAATAAATCCTTGCTGGGCTCCTCGCCAAACAATCGTTTAAAACCGTAATCCGTAAAAGGATTAATGTATTTTTCCTTCATAATTAGCATTTATCTATAAAATCAAGTTTCTGGTTCAGAATGTTCGAGGTCGAGGCATTTCTTTTGCTGGAAAAGAGGAGTTTACTAGTGTAATTGACTGTTTCCAGCAAAAGAAATAATCCCGAAGCTTCGGGAGACATTATGGACAGAAACTAATTAAAGTGCTGGGTCACAAAAATAATACATTATAGGCACTAAAATCAATTCTTGAAGCAGCTTTTTTGCCTGACAAAAATTTAATAGGCCGTCTCCCCGTCCCAATTCCCCGATGGATCGTAATTGCAGATAACAATAATGCCGCCCTTTTTACATTTTATTATGGCGCAACCAACTTTTTTTGTGTCTTTCCAAACGATCTGTGTATAATGACCGTATTTAACGTAATCATCGTCAATGGGCTTAGGCTTTTTATAGTATTCAATTTCACTGCCCCAGGCATCTACAACATCTTTTGGTGTGGCATTTGGGGCAGATGTCCAGAAGATATTCTCTCCGTGAATTTGTTTCCATTTACCGGAATGAGGGCGATGTTTCATATCGCATTTTTTACCGAGTTCCATACCCCATTGCGACGCGTATTGTGCCAGCTCATCCGACCATTCCAAAGGAGCCGTACCCACATCATTGCGCCATTTGTTGTGCTCCTCAATAAATTCCTTCTTGAGTTCTTCAGTCATCTTCAAGCTTTCCTGTGCGCTGATTTTTACACTGAATATCAACGAAATAACAAGTGATAAAAAAATTGTTTTGTTCATGTTTTGTACTTTTTACGAATTGTTTTGATAAAAACGTTTTTGTACCGGTGAATATTGCAAGAGTACATTGCCGGATTTGTTTTAAAATTAAGCATTTTATCAGTAGGTTTCGTATTTTTACCTTCCAAAAACCAATTTTATGAAAGCAGAACATAAAAGCACCGCTTTTTCATTCCTTACCGCCCTGGTTCTCACAATTGTTACAGCCTTTATGGTGGATGCCCTTTTTGACAACCTGCACAATGTATTGATTTGGCTGATCAGTTTGGCCGTAGGAGCTATAGTGGGTTTTTTGCTCTACCGCTCGATGGTGAAAAAAACGCACCATATCGAAAAGGAACTCAAAAAAGCTTTCCCTGAAAAATGGCGCACGCTCTTGCAAGACCATGTTATATTTTACCAAAAATTACCGGCAAAGGAGCAAAAACAGTTTGAGGAGGATGTCAGGCTGTTTTTGGCTTCAGTAAAAATAAGCGGTGTGGAAACACAGATAAGCGATGATGATAAATTATTGGTAGCAGCCAGTGCGGTGATTCCTGTTTTCCGTTTTCGCGAATGGAATTATCAAAATCTTGATGAGGTTTTGTTATATCCTGACAATTTCAATGAGAAGTACGAAACGGCAAGTGAGCAAAAGCGAAATATTTTGGGCATGGTTGGCGATGGCGTTATGGATCGCAAAATGATCCTTTCATTGCCGGCATTGCGCCAGAGTTTTTATAATCCTGTGTCGCCGGTAAATGTAGGTGTTCATGAGTTTTCGCATTTGATTGATAAAAGCGATGGGGCAACGGATGGTATCCCGCGGCTTTTTCTGGACGAACAGTATATCCTGCCCTGGCTGGATGTGCTGCATAAAGAAACCCGAAAAATACGGCAGGGCGAAAGCGATATCAATCCCTATGCTGCCGTAAACCAGCAGGAATTTTTCGCCGTAGTCAGCGAATATTTCTTCAAAAAACCGGAACTGCTTAAAGGCCACCATCCCGAGCTTTATGAAATGCTGTGCCTGATTTTCCGAACAAAACAATAAGAAATCCACCCTAATTTTATTTTATGAAAGCAAAACAAATTCTCATTCCAGCATTGCTGCTCCTAGGGATGATTTCCTGCAGCCAGCCTGATTCCGGGAAAGATATGATCCTTTTGATGCAATTAAAATCAGATACTTATGGTTTTGAAAGCATCCGTTTCAGCCAGTATTATGATATACCCGGCCAGGAGCAGGCCGTATGGCAGGAGTTTTATGAGGCACCGGGCAATTTGCGCATTACTTTCGATTCGCTGAGATCGGGCAATGGGATGCTCTTTCGGAACGATAGCCTGTATTATTATCAGCGTGATTCCCTGGTGCTGGCACGTCCGCAGGTTCATGATCTGCTCCTGCTTGCCTACGATATTTACAATATTCCGGCTTATGAGGCTTTTGAAAAACTGGAAGCGATGAACTATAAACTGAATTATTTCTCGGACTCCATAATCAATGGGCAGGAAGTGTATATTGCCGGCCTCGCTTTGGATACGGAGAATAACAGCTATTTTGTGATTGATAAGGACAGCCTGCTGCTGCGTAAGATCTACCGAAATCAAAATGGCCGCGAGAGTGTGATACTTGCAGAGGACTATGCAAATATTAACGGGAGGCCGCTTGCTACCAAATTTTGTTTTTACCGCAATGGCAAATTGGAAGCCGAAGAGCGCTATTTCGATATTGAAATGGATGTAGATATCAATCCGGATGTTTTTGATCCAAAAAAGACGAAGCTTTAATTTCTTCTTTTATTCTGTTGATTTCCTCAATGCTAAGTTCTGTTGCTTTTGCAATGAACTCGATATCCATTCCACTGAGGAGAAGGCTCCGGGCTACTTTAACTATACCTCTCTTTTCTCCTTTAATTATACCTCTCTTTTCTCCTTTAATTATGCCTCTCTTTTCTCCTTTAATTATACCTCTCTTTTCTCCTTTAATTATGCCTCTCTTTTCTCCTTCAATCAGTCCCTTTTCTTCCGCCCAGTCAATGGAGTTTTTGATATCGCGATAGGCATTCAGACTGAACTGATATTCTTTGTACTCCTTTGAATCCAAACGAGCTATTTCTGCCGTTTCGAAAAATTTAAGGAAAACCTGCTCCCTCAGTTTTTCTGGCACACGATCCAAACGGTTTAGGTTTTTGATTACATAAAGCCATTTTTCAAATTTGCTGTCCAGCTCTGCCAGCTCCTTGCTGAATTTGGGCATAGCGAGATAAATGTAAGTGAGCTTGTCGTAGAAAATATCCTTGCTGTCCAAATCACAGATCTTCGCATCGAAACGGTATTTATCTTCCGGGCTTTCGTCGCCCTTAAACACAAAATCCAAAATACCAATGGTATAAACGTGCTTGAGCTCAAAATTCCAGTCTTTGCCTTTGTCTTTTGCCTGCTCCTGAATCGGGAAGGTTGAATAGAAAACCGTCCGGTCTTTAAAATACTTCTGTTCTGCCTTTTGCATTTCCACGATGAAACGCTCGCCCTTTTCGTTTTTGCAGTAAATATCAAAAATAGCCCTGCGGTCGCCCAATGCAATCGGCAGGTTTTCGTTAGGCAAATACGACAGCTCCACAATGTTGCCTTCCTGCTCGCGGAGCAGCTCGTTCAGGAAATCCTGCAATAAATCCTTGCTGGGCTCCTCGCCAAACAATCGCTTAAAACCGTAATCCGTAAAAGGATTGATATATTTTTCTTTCATAAACAAAGTGCTGGTTCACAAAAATAATACATTATGTGTTCAATAGTCAATCTTTATCCTGAAATTCAGCAATTCCGCAAGAAGTTATTTTCATAGAAAGATCATTTGGCATTAAAACTACTGGGCATAGTTTTACCTGCCAGCATTTAGCCAGTTGCCTTCATCATTATGACTTAAAAAATTACCTCCTTTTTTTGTTAATAGGTTTTGCCCTGAATGTTTGAGCAGGGGTTCTCTGTATTTTTAGTTTCAGTATCTCATCTGGCAGTTAAAGTTTGGCGTGGGAAAATCAGTAAGATTACCTGCAATCAATAAAACTATAATGCACTCCTCGAAGGATTTCAAAGAATCATGGCTTGATATCATTTTCTGGACGCGCTGGGATTTATGTGCCAATTGATTTATCATGTGGGCTATTTGCAAGCATTGATAATAATTCTGGGTTGCGCAAAACGATGTTCTAGAGTATTTGTGCGATAGATTATAGCCAGAATTTTTTTGTGCATTAAAGCCTTCGTTTTCAATTTTCCATCTTAAACGCCCGTAATCACTTATGGTTTTAGCATTTTTGTTTGTAACCTCTAAATCAGTAATATGGACAAAACGCTCTTTAACAGGCAGCTCGTTATTTTGTATGGCCGTTGTGACAATTTGTGTTTCCAAAAAGTTGATATTGTGTGTTTTATAAGCAATACTGTTAAGAAAACAATATTCGGTGGAGATTTTGTGCTGCCCATGGATGTCATAGGTTTTTTCTGTAGTAAGGGCACCTGCTTTTTTGAGTAGGTTTACTTCCTCCCATATGCTGGGAAGGTTGCCATCTTTGAGGGTGATGATAAACCGCCATTGGTTGGAAGCGCAAGTTTTAAAGACATTATCGTTGGGGTACAGTCCATCGGCCGCAATGGCGATCGGTAGGCGTGGATACATCTGCCTGATCTTTTCGCTGAGCCGTTTAAAGGCCTTTAGTTCACAATCCTGTTTTTCATAATCTTGGTTTATGGGGTTTTTGACCCATTCAGTAGCCATTGAAAAACTAAATCCGTTTCCACACATAATCTTTGCTTCCAGTACATAGGCTGTCCATGTCCGCTTTCCGCTCTTGTATGTTTTATAAGGACATTCGGGATAAGGTTCGTAATCAAAACTATGAGTTCCTGTGGCATCAATCCCTATAAGGTGATAGAGTCCAAAGAGTTTGTATTTATTCAATACTTTCGCTCTTAAGAGCAGCTGTACCATCTTTCGCTTTATCTCTTCCAATTCTTTTGGATCCAGTTGTTTAAGCAGTCTGTTGGAAGTGTCCAGATCGGGCAGCCTACAACCGAAAAGCCTTTCAAAATTAAAACAATAGCTTCCTTTTCTAGCGGTGTTGTCTGCATGGTTTCTGGAACCACGCTTAAAAAGGAACATCGCCACTACTGCCATCAATAATTCCTCAACTTTGTAAATTGGTTGTTTGCGCTGATCGCTTACTTGGGCGAGAAGATTCAAAAAATCCGGGAAATGCCGCTTGATGGTTATACTCACCTGCATTGTGAAGGTGAAAATTTGGTGCAATTCGATTTTGGCTTTGCACCTAGCCCTTTTTCTCAATTTTTCCGTCTTCTATATAATATACGAAGTATAGAAAATAATTGCAAAAATATAACAAAAAAACGATAAAATTTTTGGTCATTTCGCTGAATTGCAGTATCTTAGCGGTAAACAAAAACGCCGGTATACGTGGCTTAGCCCCGGCGTTTTTTAATTAAAAAAACATGAAACCCACATCCCCTAGGAATGGCGGTCATTCGCCTGTTTGTGGTTAACTAATTTATAATCAACAACTTACACCTTAGCAAATGTTATTGAAGGTGTCAGGCCAATTGCATGCAAAAATAGTGCGAAAAATATTTCTGACCTAAATTATTATCCCCTTTATTTTCACGGTTTTGCGAGTTAGGCTTTTTTAACGCGGAATTGCTGCTGAAATTACTGAATGTCATTATATTAAAAAGACTGTGGTTTATAATGTTCAAGCCCGGCCCGGTATGCAGTGATGTAATGCGCTAAGCCGATGCGAGTTTTTTCTTTATCCCTGCCAAATCCTTACGTATCTCCTGCACCTCATGTGCCAGCCTTTCGCTATTACTTACGGGTTCGGGAAATTGCGGACTGATGTAATTCACAAATTTCCATACCTCACGTATGTTTTTTATGTCAATTTCATAAGGCTCGTACAAACTGTTGAGCGAATGCAGCCGAAGTTTTCCTTCATCAATACGGTTTTCCACTACTTTGAAAACAATGCCATCGTCGAGGGTAAGTACAATATATGCCTGCCGGTTTCGGATATGCCGCCAGTTTTGCACAAACTCACCGGTAACATAGGCACCATCGGGTATGGGCAGCATGGAATCGCCGCTGATCTGGAATGTGCGGTATTTGCGCTCGCGCGATAAAAACGGGAGCTGAAAAGTGGGCAGGATACGGATATACTCCGGATCGGCAAATCCCGTGCTGTAACCGGCTTTGGCTTTTTCGCTCACCAGCTCAATGTTTTCCTCGTTTTCGGAATCAACCGTTGTGGCCAGTACCCTGATGTTGCTGCCTTTTATAAATATGTCATAGCCACGTTCCAGCTCGCGCATCTGGCTTTCGGGCAGCTCTTCAAGCTTGCCGCGCACCAACGTATCGATGGCAATGCCAAAATAATCCGAAAAAATCATAAGCGTTTCAATACCGGGCTGTGCCAGCTCATTTTCATAACCGCTCAGGGTGCTCCGTTTGATGTTCAGAAGCTGTGCCAGCTCATCCTGGGTTTTATTCCTCCGCTTCCTGAGAAATTTAATGTTACTCGAAAAATTCATATTTCCTCCTTGATTTTATTGCGTTCATCTTCAGCTTTTCACAACTTTTTCAAAGCTCATCGTTTTGAAAATTTTGTGTTTTGACTGGCTGAATTCATTTTAATGATTAAATTGTAATCTCAAATTTGATTAAAAACTAATCAAAGATACACTAATTCCTTTATAAAAGTCATTTATCCGACATTTTTTTTTAAAAATTTATGAATAAGGTACAGAAAATTATTTTGGAAACAGGAAGTCCGCGGGTGGTAGTACACATGGATCTCGACACATTTTTTGTGTCGGTGGAACGGCTTCATAATCCGAAGCTTATCGGCCTGCCGGTGATGATCGGGGGCATTTCGGACCGGGGTGTTGTGGCGGGCTGCAGCTACGAAGCCCGCAAATACGGTGTTCATTCGGCCATGCCCATGAAACTGGCGCGCATGCTGTGCAGCGATGCCGTTATTATTCGTGGCGACATGGATGCCTATAGCCGCTATTCGCGCGATGTGACCGATATCATCGCGGAAAGCGCACCGGTTTACGAGAAAGCTTCCATTGATGAGCATTACCTTGATATCACGGGGATGGACCGTTTTTTTGGCTGCATGAAGTGGACAGGCGAACTGCGCGAACGCATCATACGCGAAACCGGCCTGCCGATATCTTTTGGATTGTCGGTAAATAAAACTGTTTCGAAAATCGCTACGGGCGAGGCCAAACCCAATGGCGGTATTGAAGTGATTGGCGATCATGTGCAGCACTTCCTTTCGCCATTGTCGATACGCAAAATCCCGATGATCGGCGACAAAACCTACCGGTTGCTGCGCTCTATGGGCGTGGACACCATTGCTACCCTGCGCAAGGTTCCGCCCGAAATGCTGGAGCGTGTACTGGGAAAAAACGGGGTCGTCATCTGGAAAAAGGCCAACGGGATCGACCTTACACCTGTGAAGCCTTATTCGGAACGTAAATCCATCAGCACGGAAAGCACTTTTGAATCGGATAGTATTGATGTGCATCGCATGCGCGAGCTGCTGACATCTATGGTGGAGCGCATTGCTTTTCAGTTGCGCAAAGAACGTAAGCTTACTGCCTGCGTTACGGTAAAGATACGCTATGCCAATTTTGATACGCATAACCTGCAAAAACGCGTACCTTATACTGCTTTTGATCATGTGCTCATCGAAACGGCGCACGGGCTTTTTGAGCGGCTTTATCAGCGGAGGATGCGCATCCGGCTGATTGGCGTTAAGTTCAGCCATTTGGTAGGCGGGATGCAGCAAATCAATATGTTTGAAGATTCATCGGAAATGGCCGACCTCTATCAGGCAATGGACCGCATCCGTTTGCGCTATGGCTCCAAATCGCTGCGCCGTGCCGTAGCACTACAAAACGGCAATCTGCTCCGCGATGAAAAATTGCTGATTTCGAAGTGACTTACTGCCGGGAATGCCGGGAGTTTGTTCTATAAAATTCAAGGCGTGTATTCCGATAGCCCCTAAAATCCACAATCCTGCAGGTACGAATAAGCTTTTTCCGGGCAAGACCCGTAGGCAGGGGCAAGTTAGCGGACTTTGCAAACGAAAAAAAACTCCTGACACAAGAAGACAGGAGTTTTCAATCGTTATAAAAAAAAGTTGCTATTCAAATGTTGTTGCTGATTCCGCATTGTCGATATAATCTTCCTTGCTCAGAAAGGTTTTCTCGATAAATTTGGAATTCAGCAGGCGTGCCACAGCGATATAGCTGGGATTGAAACAGATAAAATCGCCTACTTTATATTTTTGGTTGCCGTTTCCATCGAGATTATCACCCAGGTCAACTACCGTCATATCGGAAGTAACGCCCACGAGTTTCATATCTTCATCGTCCGTAGTAAGGCCATCGGTATCCACATCCAGCAATCCAAAATCCAGGATGGCCTTAAAAGTTTTTTTGCCGAGGTCATCATCACTGAAGTCTGCTGAATGGCCAATGCTTGCATCGTTGATATTTCCATCCGGTACGATATCTTTTTCCTCCAGTTCGATAATCTGGGCATAAAAATTAAAAGTATCGGAGCAAAGATTAAGAAACTGTTTATTATCGAGCGGGCTGGTACCAAAAAAGGCCGATTCCCCAATACGGAAGTGATTGATTTCTGCGGGAATGATTCCGTTCTCGACCAAAGGCATCGTAATAGAGCTTCCTCCCGAGATCATCGAAATCTTTTTCCCGTATTTGAGTTCTATGAGTTCTTTATACAGACTGAGTTGTAATAATTTATCGTATGTAGGTTCGATACCATACATGCAGCCCAGATTGCTGCCCAGGCCAACGACTTCAATATTACTAAGTTGAAAGACCCTTTCGTAAAATTCATCCAGGTCTTCGCGGTTCACTCCTTCACGGAGTTCGCCCAGCTCAAGCATTACAATAATTTTGTGAATTTTGCCTTGTTCTCTGGCTGCATCATTAAGTGCCAAAATTGTTTTGTAGGACGAATTCAATGAGATATCTGCATAGCGCACCACATCCTCCACATAAGCAATCGCAGGCGGTTTGATGTAAATAGTTATCAGCTCTTCATTAATTTCTTTGAGGGTTTTTAAACTGGAAAGCCTTGAATCGCCCACGGAGTGGATGTCTTTTATCAGATCCGGAGTCAGTATCCTTTTCATGAATTCCTTATCACCCGAAAAAACCTTGGTAATCAAGCTCCAGGATATATTATGTTTTTTAAAATATTTATTCAGGAACCTAATGTTATTCCTTATTTCTCCAATATTTATCTGTAATTCAGCCATTGTTAAATTTTTTACTTCGGCAGTGAGCCAAAATGCGGGTTAATTCATAAAATCCAAAACAGGAATTAACCGGTTTACTCATTATCGTAACGCATTTCAGCATATTTACTCTTGAAACCAATACGCTCATAGAGCCTTTTTGCCGGATTATCGTACTCCACATGCAACTTCACATTTCCTTTGGCATATTCAAAAGATTTCTCAACAATCTGCCGGCCAAAACCTTTACCGCGACAAGCGGCATCAACGGCCACATAAACCAAAATATTTTCGGGGATGTAGCCACTCATCCCTGTTCTATTCATAATCAGGACTCCTACCAGTTTCTCATCGTTGAAAGCTGCCATGGCAAAACCTCCTTCGGAAGGATTATCAGAGAAAGCATAATCCAGGCATTTGTTAATATCTGCTTTAGGATCGCCAAAACGACCCAGATGAGTGAAGAGAAAATCTATAAACTCTTCACGTTTAATGGTTTTAAAATCGTTTTCTTTTTCAATTAATTTAATTTCAAACATAAATTTGGTTAATATTTAAGGTTAAGTGATGTTTAATAAATTATTGGACAGCACATCACAAAGGATATGCAATAAATTTCAGAGAGGAAAATAAATCTTATGCAGCCTTTGCATAAAAACACAACTACGGTTTCGCGTTTTCCGGATAAATGTACGTTGAACAATGCCGGGGGCACTCTTTTCATGAATCATGCCACAAAGGTACAAAACTCACAGAAACGGATAAAAACGATTCGTTCCAACAGAGATATCAGCTTTTAAAACAAAGCGGGCCGGCAAGTAGATATAGATATATAAACAATTGATTTGAAGAAAATTACATATCTATCACCTAAAATGCTCTCCCAAACTGTTTTGTTGTCCCAAACATCCGATGGTTGTAAATAAAAAAAATGTTAAGAAATTCCTGCCTTATTTTTAATTAATGTATATTTGCCCCTCAATAGAAAGAAGTTAGGCTATTAAATTCATTTGGAAGGTTTGCGGCAAATTAAATTATAGAACCATCACCAGGAGGCCGTCATACCATTTTATTCAAATTTCCCTGATAATCTTTGTTATACAGGCAGTTCTTCCATTGGCTTCAGCCCAAACGGACACCACTTTTTGGTTTGTGGCACCGGAGTGTTCCAGAGGTTTAGGTGCTGCAACAAACCGGGATCGTCCTATTTATTTGCGCATCACTTCTTATGATAATGACGCTAACGTAGTTATTTCTCAACCTGCGAATCCATCATTCAACCCTGTAAATTTAGCTATTCCGGCTAACAATACAGAATCCGTTTCCCTTACGGATCGCATCTCCATGATTGAAAACCAACCATCTAATACAGTTTTAAATTACGGATTATTGATTGAATCCAGCCAGCCGATTAGCATTTATTATGAGCAACAGAGCCTTAATAACCCGGATATATTTACCCTCAAAGGACGAAACGCTTTGGGCACACATTTTTTGACCCCATTTCAGGATGATTTTTCAAATAACGACAAAGACTATAACCCATACCCAAAAAGCTCCTTCGATATTGTCGCAACACAAGACAACACAAGCATCACCATTACTCCCAAAAATAATATTGTTGGCCATGTTGGAGGGACTCCTTTCACGATAAACCTCAACCGTGGCGAGACCTACAGCGCTGAAGCTGTAAGCCGGATGCGGGAAGATCATCCCTGGGGCAGCATCATAGAAAGCAATAAACCGATCGCAGTAACGGTAAAAGACGACTCTGTGGATCCTCTGGGGAACGACAACACCGACCTCATGGGCGACCAAATAGTTCCTGTTGACCTTTTGGGCACGGAATATATCGTGGTAAAAGGACATCTCAACAGTAATCCCTCTGATCGTGTGTATGTGCTTGCCACAGAAGACAATACCAATGTTTATATAGATGGAAACCCATTTCCCGCAGCCGTTTTGGACAAAACAGAAACCCACGGCTATCAGCTTACCAATGCTTCCACATATATCCAAAGCAACAAACCGGTTTATGTATGGCATATGTCGGGTTTTACCGAACAGGTCGGAGGAGCTTTATTGCCCGTAATCAACTGTAATGGAAGTTCTTCTGTTTCCTTTGTCCGTTCCAACAACAATGATATTTTTATCATGATTTTCACTGAGGACGGCAATCAGGGCAGTTTTCTGGTCAACGGAAGCAGCGGTATCATTAATGCCAGTAGTTTTTCGGCTGTTCCCGGAACCGGCGGCGACTGGGTGGCTGCAAAAATCAATATGAATGCCTACCTCATGGTTGGCCAGCGTTCCCAAATCTCTAATACCAGCGGCCTTTTCCATCTGGGTTTTACAAACGGGAATACGAATGCAGGCTGCCGTTATGGTTTTTTCTCGGATTTCTCTACCCTCTTCATTGGGCCGGATCAGACCATTTGCGCCAACGACAGCATTCTGCTTGATGCAGGTGCCGACAAAGACAGCTATCTTTGGAATACCGGAGCCACAACACAAAGTATCTGGGCATCCACAGCCGGAACGTACTGGGTGGACGTGGTTATGGCCGGATGCAACTTATCCGACACCATTGTCATCAGCCAATATCCTGATGAAACTCTTGAGCTGGGCAACGATACCAGCATTTGCACAGGCGACACCCTCCTGCTCGATCCGACAGCTTTTTATGCCTCTTACCTTTGGCAGGATGGCAGCAGCGACACCGCTTTCAAAGCCTTTGAAGAAGGTTTGTACCGGCTGGTTGCCACAGATACCAACGGCTGCCAATACGAAGATTCAAGATATATCACATTGCTTGATTTGCCTATGGTAGATTTGGGTGCAGATACCGGCATCATCATTGGTGATACCATTACCCTTTATGCCGGAAGCGGACAGGCCGGCTACTTTTGGAGCGACGGCAGCACCGCCGACAGCCTGAGGGTTTGGGAAGACGGCACCTATTCGGTAACGGTGACCAATGCCAATGGATGCAGCGCCACCGACCAGATTTTGGTCTATACCTACGATCCCTGCATACAGGGCACAGCAGGAAATGATTTCTGGTTTGCTTTTATGGACAACCGTTTCTACCGGCCCAACCACAATACCAGCATTACCATCAGCTCAAAATACGATGCACATGGTTCGATTTACATCGGGGATTATTCAACGCCTTATGCGAATTTTTATGTTCCGCATCATTCCGCCATTGAAATCAGCATCGACTACCGCGAAGTGGAACCCATGAGTTCGCAGGAAATCGTCAGTAAAGGCATTCATCTGGTCTCTGATTTACCTGTGAGTGTTTATGCCCTGAACTATGAAAACCTCAGCTCCGATGCCGCGCTTATTTTTCCCACGCAAACACTCGGAACGGATTATTACGCCATGTGCTATACGCCACGCCCTACCAATTACAGCTATCAAACCGGAGTAAACCCAATTGGCAAAAACAGCGAATTTGTTGTTTTGGCCACACAAGACCAAACTGCTGTTTCCATTACCCCATCTGTGGATACTGATAAAGGAGACAAGGCCGGAATTGGTTTTGAAATAATGCTCAATCAGGGTGAAATGTACCAGGTGCAATCCAAAAATTTTATCGACAGCCCTGATACTGAGGGCGATCTTACGGGTTCGCATATAACAGCAGATAAACCCATAGCTGTTTTCAGCGGAAACCTGGCAACGGAAGTCCCCTATGGCATCAGTGCCAAGGATCATCTGTATGAACAAATGACACCTTTAAGCAAATGGGGGCGCGATTATTTTACCGTTCCGCTCAAAACCCGCGATTATGATATTTTCCGTGTTTTGGCCGGCTACGACAACACCAAGGTTTATCTCAACAATACGCTCACAGCCACGCTTGATGCTTCTGAATTTTATGAATTCAGCACACAAGGCGAAAACCAACCCGTTCATGTACATTCCAACAAGCTTATTTCGCTGGCACATTTCAGCTGCGGAAAAAATATTGGCAGTGCTTTGGCCGATCCTTTTTTGGTGATGCTCAGCCCCACAAATCAAATGGTGGACAGTACAACCTTTGTGGCCTTTGAATCGTCTGTCATCCAAAACTATTATATCAATATTTTGGCACGCACCGAAGACCAGGAATTAATTTTCCTCGATGATGTTTCACTTTCAGCTGAATTTGTTGCTATTGCAAATTCTGACTATTCTTATGTACAGAAAACGATCAGCGAAGGCGTCCACTCACTGAATACTTCCGAAGTGGGGCATGGATATTCTGCATATGTTTACGGATACGGCGATTTGGAAAGTTATGGCTATATGGTAGGCGTAAACCTAAACACCACGCTGGATTTGGGTGGGGACCAGGGTGACAGCTTATGGTCGTGCGAAGGCCACCCTACCCTGCTTGATGCCGGAGCTGATTTTATCAGTTATTTATGGTCCACCGGAGACACAACCCGGCAAATTTCTGTGATGGATACAGGATATTATTTGGTAGAAGTGGTCAATGAAGCCGGTTGTGCCCTGACCGACAGTTTAAAAGTGCTGCATATCCCCTCGCCCGTAATCAATATTGGCCCCGATACCGGGATATGTCATGGCGACACGCTGATGCTCTATGCCGACACCGGTTATTTCAGTTATGAATGGAATAACGGAGGTATTGCCGATAGCACCAAAGTCTGGGCAACAGGCCAGTATTGGGTGGAAGTAACCGACACCTCAGCCTGTTCAGGTTTGGACAGCATGTGGCTCACGGTACATCCTTTGCCGGTTCCTTATCTTGGAAATGATACCGCTTTTTGTCAGTTCGACAGCATTTTACTTTGTCCGCAGGGAAGCTATGCAAGTTATCGCTGGAATGATGGCGCAACGGATTCATGTATCTATGCACAAAATTCCGGTGATTTCATTATCATGGTAAGCGACACTAATCTTTGCGAAGGAAGCGATACGATTACCGTTTTAATGCACATTACAGCACAACCGCTCATCACAGGCCCCGATGAAGTTTGTTTTGGCTACGGACCGTTTATTTATTCAACGCCAGACCAAAGCGGAAACACCTACATCTGGCAAAGTGGAAGCGGCACAATAGGCAGCGGCCAGGGCACGCACCAGATACAGATCGACTGGCCTAATGCACTCACAGACTGGATTAAACTCATAGAAAATACTATAAACAACTGCCCCGGAACCGACAGCATTGAAATTTGGATCAAGCCTGTCCCTGCTCCGGTACAAATTTATCATGATTAAAATAAGCATAAAAATGAGGCAACCTATACATATAATAGCGTTTAGACTACATATAGCCCGAAGATCAACTTTAATGAAACTAAATCACCTTAATCCTGCTCTTTTTCTGACGCTTGCTTTTGCAGCATTTTTCAGTCAAAACGCCTTTACCCAGGTAAACCCTCCTAACCCCAATGCCGATTGCGAAGCCAGCGAGGCATTTTGCTCCAGCGATGTAATCACATTTTCTGCAGGTGTAAACAGTGGCAGTGCCCAGCCCGGCCCGGATTACGGATGCCTGGGGTCGGAGCCTAACCCCGCATGGTATTATATGCAGGCCGAGACCGATGGAAATATGGTCATTGAAATGAGCAGTAATCCGGCCAAGGATATTGACTTTATTATGTGGGGTCCTTTTGATCATCCCACCGAACCATGCGATGGGCAGCTCACAAGCGATAAAATAGTGGATTGTTCCTATTCAGGCAGCGCTACTGAGACATGCACTGTAAATGGCGCAATTGCCGGTGAGTTTTATATTTTGATGATCACGAATTTCTCTAATGATCCATGCCAAATCACTTTTGAGCAGACCAATGTGGGTCAGCCGGGTGCCGGGACTTCCAATTGCGATATCGTTTTTGAATGCTCTGTTGTGGCTCTTACAGCCAACCCATCAGCCTGTAGCAATGGTTTTTATTCTGTGAATGGCCAGGTGAGTTTCACCAATCCGCCGGCTACAGGCGTTTTAAATGTTAAGGACATCACTACAGGCAAGCAAACCAATATTTATCCGCCTTTTGAAAGTCCGGAAAATTATACCATCAGCAGCATCAACTGCGATGGGGGCAACCATACGATCACGGCAAAATTCACCGACAGTCTGAACTGCAATATGAACATCACCTATTTGGCCCCCGGCATTCCCTGTCCTATTGGCACGATTTCGGGTGGAGGCGCCATTTGTGATGACGGAACAGCAGCCACTGTGGAAATCGGCTTAAGCGACGGCACGCCACCTTACAGTTTTCAGTACAGTATCGACAATGTGCCCCAACCGCCGGTAATGTGGTATAACGGACCCTTTCCATACGAAATCAACACCTTTACCGAAGGCTGGTTTCGGCTGGACAGCGTATGGGACAGCCAGTGCAGCACGGGGCCAATTCAGGATTCTGTGGAAGTGGATTTCCTGGTTTTGCCCAATCCGGATATTGGCGATAATGAAACCATTTGCTCCAATGATTCCTTACTGCTGGATGCCGGAGCCGGAATGGCTTCATATTTATGGTCAACGGGTGCTACCACGCAGCAAATCTGGGTGCATTTACCCGCTACTTATTCGGTTACGGTAGAATCTTTTGACGGCTGTACAGGCAGTGATGATATGACATTAAATGTTATAGGAGCACCGGATGTAAATCTGGGAAATGACACTGCTTTTTGCTCGGGAGATACTTTACTGCTCACTGCACCTCCGGGCATGAAAACCTACCTATGGCAAGACGGTTCAAACCAGCAAATACTGAAAGCTTTCAGCACAGACATGTACTGGGTTGAGGTATTGAGCTATGATGGTTGTACCGACCGGGACGAAATTGTTGTTACGGTGCATACTACACCCGATCCGCAGATCAGCGGGGAAGACACTCTGTGCATTGAACTGGGCGGAGGCATCTTTTTATACGAAACCACGGAAGTACCCGGAAACATGTACCAATGGCAGTTTCTGAACGGAATACCGCAAAGTCCCACAGACATGTTCCGCATATACCTGGAGTATTCGGTTCCCGGAACAGACTGGATAAAAGTACTGGAGCAATCGGGCTTTGGATGTCAGGGGCGCGACAGCCTTTTTATTCATATTGCACCCAAGCCCTCACCGACAATTATTTATCATGATTGAACAATTTTTATTAAAAAACCTTAAATGATAATTAAAATACTGATAACCAACGAAATAAATGTCAAAATAAATAAGAAACAAAAAACAACTTATTCACGTACAAATATGTCTAAGGTATTATAATGGGTCTGAATAGAGGTAACAGAAGCTTTAACGGCAAAATATTCTTCATGATTATAGCTGTTTTTTATCATGCAGGAGCAATGGCACAACAGGATAATGAATTCTGGTTTGTGGCTCCTGAGGTATCTGCTTCTCATGCCGACCAACCCATTAAAATGATTTTTGCCACACGGGACAGCGAAGCCAATGTGGAAATCACCCAACCTGCAAATCCCGGCTTTGCACCCATTACATTCAACATCCCGCCAAACTCAACCTACAGCCAGGATCTTACTTCCCGCAAATCCATTATTGAAAACAATCCCGCAGACCAAATCAACCCTTACGGCCTTTATGTGCATTCCGACGTTCCGGTTTCATGCTATTACGAAGTAGCGGCCAGCAACAATCCCGACATCTACCCCCTGAAAGGCAAAAATGCTTTGGGCATGGAATTTATGGTGCCATCGCAGGATGATTTTAAAAACCAGGTTGGCAATGAACGAATTGATATTGTAGCCACCAAAGACAATACAAAAGTTTATATCACGCCAACCGATAATATCGAAGGCCATGCACCCAATATTGAATTCATCATTACGCTCAACAAAGGCGAAAGCTATTGCCTGAAAGCAACCAATACAACAGCAAGCCGAAGCCTGAAAGGCACGGTAATCAATTCCGACAAGCCCATTGCGGTTACCATTAGTGATGACTCTATTCGACCAAATGGAAATTTTGGAGGCTATGACCTCATTGGCGACCAGCTCATTCCGCTCAACATTTTGGCCGAAGAATACATTGTTGTACAGGGATTTGCAGACCCGCAAAATGAAAAAGTGTATATCCTGGCCATTGAAGACGGCACGGAAATCCATTTGGATGGCAGTCCTGTGATCAGTGCTACTTTAAACAAAGGCGAGCAATACAAATTCCTGCTCAATACGCCCAGCAAATACATCACTTCCAATCACCCCGTATATGTTTATCATCTTTCGGGGCATGATGATGAAGCCGGAAGTGCTCTATTGCCCCCGATAGCCTGCACCGGTTCGCAAGACATCAGTTTTGTCCGTTCCAGTGGCGGGCAATTTTCGATGATGGTGTTTACCGAGCAGGGAAACATCAATAGTTTTGAAGTAAACGACAACCCATCAATTATCCAGGGATCTGATTTTGCTCCTATTACGGGCACAGCTAATGCCTGGTGGTACGCCCGCATCGACAATCCCGCTATTGGCGTGGGCGGCAACAACATCACCAACAGCAGTGGAAAATTTCACCTTGGTATTTTGAATGAGCTTGGCGGCAGTTCGGAATATGGATTTTTCAGTGCTTATGCCAGCCTCAACCTCGGAGAAGACGTGCTGATATGCGAAGGCAGCACCCACACTTTTGATGGCGGAGAAGGAATGGATTCCTATTTATGGAGCAACGACAGCACTACACGCTACATTACAGTATCGGATACAGGAGATTACTGGGTACATGTTGTGGACGATATGTGCGACCTTTCAGACACCATCCATTTGGGATTCCACCCCAATCCTGTTCCTGATCTGGGATCCGACACAACTGTTTGCCCGCAGGTTCCCGTTACTTTCAATCCGGGCAGTTTCAGAGATTATATTTGGTCTGACGGAAGTACAAATCCCGATCTGACAACCGATATAGCCGGAGAAATCTGGGTCAAAGTTATAGACGAAAATACATGTTCTGCAACGGATACAGTTGAGTTGATCAACTTTCCGGTGCCGGCACCTTTATTGATATACCATGATTAGAATAAACCATATAACCAGCGATATTATACGAATCTGCAAAATGAAAAAACATCTTACCCTTTTTTCAAAACTAATCTTTTCCCTGATCCTTTTGGCAGGCTTTAATGCCCAGGCTCAGACGATCACAACTAATCCCGACTCGGTCTGCGTAAACAGTGTTGAAGCCTACCGCGTGGACTCGGTAAACGGCTCCACATACGCCTGGCAGGTAATGGAAGGTACAGGAGCAATCCTTGGCGGCCAAACCACAGCACATATTTCCATTCAATGGGACGGCACTGCCGGAATTGACTCCGTTGAAGTTGTGGAAACCAATGAACACGGCTGTGATGGCGATCCTAATTACCTGAAAGTGATTAAAATTGCCGAACCAACCATTAACCTGAATTTCACCGATTCAACCGTTTGCCGTGGCAGTGAAATCACTTTCGTGTCGAACTACACAGGAATTACGCCTTTCGTCTTTGAATGGTTCAAAGATGATGTGCTGATTCCCGGACAGACCGGAGACACGCTCACCATTGCATCGGCCGATGAATTGGTCGATATTGGCGATTATAAAGTTGTGATCAGCACTCCATGCAGCAACGATACCAGTGATGTGGCCAGCCTCTTCGTGACCACACCACCAGAGATTTACCAGCAACCCGATTCGCTTTCGGCTTGTTTGGGCGATAGTGTGGCACTGGAAGTATTAGCCACCGGAACCAGGCCATTTGTGTATCAATGGCAGCGCAATGGAGTTGATGTGGTTAATGGCGGCGGCATTAGCGGCGCTACCGACAGCCTATTGATTCTCAACCCGATAACCTATGCAGATACAGGTTTATACCGCTGTTATATGATCAATTCCTGCGATAGTGTAATGAGTGAAGTTGCTTATGTCCACATCAACGTAGCTCCCGATTTCGCAGTGCAAACCGATAGCGTTTCCACTTGTTTAGGAAGTACAGACAGCATATGGTTTAGCCCCATCGGGGATTCGCTGACTTTCCAATGGTATAAAAATAATGTTGCCATCGTTGGGGCAACAGACACAATACTGCGCTTTGATCCTGTGGCTTATGCAGATACAGCCAATTATTATTGTGTTTCCACCAATGTTTGTGGCCTGGACACAAGTGATCATGCATACCTCAATATCAATATTGTTCCTACCATCACCAATCAACCCGACAGCCTGTCGATTTGTATGGGCAATGACGCACAGTTTGTTGTGGAAGCAGCGGGTGACAGCCTGAACTACCAGTGGTATAAAGACGGCAACCCACTGCCTGGTGAAACCAATGACACTTTGAATTTCACCAATATTGATCTGACTTACGAAGGAAATTATACGGTTGTTATAACAAATACCTGTGCCAGCATCGAATCCGACACTGCACAGCTTAATATCAACATCGCACCCGAGATCACGGCAAACGCCACCGGAGTATCCTTATGTCCCGGTTCTGATTATGAATTCTTTGTATTGACCACTGGCGACAGCCTCAATTACCAATGGAAGAAAAACGGTGTGGATATCCCCGGAGAAACCAATGATACCATCTACTTCACCAACCTGCAATATACCGACACGGCCAACTACACCTGCTATGTATGGAACAATTGCGGTGATACGCTTTCCGGCGGGATGTATATGTACCTTTATCTTGATCCGGTGATTATCAACCAACCGGCAGACATTTCGGCCTGTGAAGGAACAAACATCACCATTAATTTTGAAACCAGCGGCGATATAACAAGCTACGAACTCTACCGCAATGGAGGTTTGTTCACCACAACAACCAACACCAGTGTATCTTTTGCCGTTTCTGCCATTGATGAAGGAGAATGGTATTATAAAGCCATTTCGCCCTGTACATTTATCGAATCTGATAGCCTGCATATCAATGTAAACAGCGCCCCGGTAATCACAGCCCAGTCCGATTCCATTTCTACATGTATTGGCGAAAGCGAATATTTTTGGGTGGAAGCCACGGGCGATACGCTTACCTATCAGTGGTATAAAAATGCCGTTGCCATAACCGGCGAAACCAATGATACGCTTTATTTCAACAATATTATTTCGACTGATGAAGCCGACTATCATTGCATAGTAACCAATATGTGTAATACGGCCACTACATTCAATATGTACCTCAATTTGAATATTGTTCCGGTAATCACAGATCAACCGGATAGCGTTTCAAGCTGTGTGGGACAAAATGTTGCTTTCAATGTTGTGGCAACAGGCGATAGCCTGAATTATACATGGTATAAAAACGGTGTAGAAATCGTGGGCGAAACCACTGCATCGCTTGCCCTAAACAATATTGACCTGGTGGACGAAGGCAATTATACAGTGCGGGTTTATAATACCTGTGGTTTTGAAAACTCGGCAAATGCCCACCTGAACATTAACCGTGTCCCTGTAATTACGGCTCAGTCCGATTCAGTTTCCACTTGTCTGGGAGCAAACCACTACTTCTGGCTTGTTGCAGATGGCGACAGTCTGAATTACCAATGGCGCAAAAACGGTGTGGATATGCCTGGAAAAAACAATGACACATTGTTCTTCACCAATATCGCATTAGCTGATGAAGCAAATTACACATGCTACATCAGCAATACCTGTAGTAATGCTACAACACAGAACATGCACCTCAATATCAATGTTGTACCGCAAATTACCAATCAGCCCGACAGCATTTCGAGTTGTGTGGGACAAAATGTTGCTTTCACTGTTGTGGCAACAGGCGACAGCCTGAATTACACCTGGTACAAAAACGGCGTAGAAATCGTTGGAGAAACCACAGCAACACTGGCGCTTAACAGTATCGACCTCCCTGACGAAGCCAATTATACTGTTAAGGTTTATAATACCTGTGGATTTGAGAATTCTGCAAATGCGAACCTCAATATCAACCGTGTTCCGGTATTCCTGGCGCAGTCAGATTCTGTATCTACTTGTCTCGGAGCAAATCATTATTTCTTTGTAGTGATGGATGGGGACAGCCTCAACTATCAATGGCGCAAAAACGGTATCGACATGCCCGGTGAAACCAATGACACACTCTTCTTCAACAACATCCAGCTTGCTGACGAGGCCAATTACCAGTGCATCATTACCAACACCTGCGGCACTGAATTATCGCAAAACATGCACCTCAACTACAACATTGCTCCGGTCATCACCGATCAGCCCGACAGCATTTCCAGTTGTGTTGGTGCAAATGAAGCCTTTACTGTTGTTGTTTCGGGTGACAGCCTGAATTATCAATGGTATAAAAACAGTGTTGCCATCACAGGCGAAACCGCAGCAACGCTTAGTCTGAATAATATCAATCTTACTGATGAAGGCGATTACGAAGTAGTGGTCACCAACACCTGCGGAACTGAAACTTCGGTAAATGCTAACCTCAACATCAACCGTGTTCCAATCATCATGTTCCAAAGCGATTCTGTTTCAACATGTCTCGGAGCCAATCATTATTTCTATGTAGTAGTGGATGGCGACAGCCTCAATTATCAATGGCGCAAGAACGGAATTGACATGCCGGGCGAAAACAACGACACACTCTTCTTCAACAACATCCAGCTTGCTGACGAAGCCAATTATCAATGTATTATCACCAATACCTGTGGCACAGACCTGTCGCAGAACATGCACCTTAATTATAATATAGCTCCGGTCATTACAGATCAACCCGACAGCATTTCAACCTGTGTGGGCGTAAACGTAGCCTTAACGGTTATAGCAACAGGCGACAGCCTAAACTATCAATGGTATAAAAACGGTGCAATTATAAGCGGTGAGACCACACCTATCCTATCTCTGAACACTATCGACCTAACCGATGAAGGCGATTATGAAGTGGTGGTATCCAATACCTGCGGCACAGAAACTTCAGTCAATGCCAACCTCAACATCAACCGTGTTCCGGTCATCATGTTCCAGAGCGACTCAATCTCTACATGTTTGGGCGAGGATGAATTTTTCTTTGTGGTTGTGGATGGCGACAGCCTGAATTACCAATGGCGCAAAAATTCAGTGGACATACCCGGAGCAACCAACGACACATTGTTTTTCACAAACATACAACTCACCGACGAAGCAAATTACAAATGCGTCATCACAAATACTTGTGGCAATGCAACATCGCAGAACATGCACCTCAACTACAATATTGCACCACAGATTATCGACCAACCCGACAGCATCTCTACCTGTGCCGGGCTAAACCATCAATTTAATGTGATTGCAACAGGCGATAGTTTGAATTATCAGTGGTACAAAAACGGTGTTGCAATAAGTGGCGAAACAAGCCCAAGCCTCAGCTTTGTTAATATCAGCATTGCCGATGAAGCCAATTATACCGTTGAAGTATTTAATACCTGCGGCACATTAACTTCCAACAATGCCCACCTCAACATCAACCGCGTCCCGGTCATTATAGAGCAATCCGATTCTATTTCCAGCTGTTTGGGCGAAGACGAATTTTTCTATGTGGTAATGGACGGCGACAGCCTCAATTATCAGTGGCGCAAAAACGGCGTTCCAATGGCCGGGAAGAACAATGACACGCTCTATTTCAACAATATCACCCTTACAGATGAAGCCAATTACGAATGCCGCATTTCCAACACTTGCGGTAATGTTACTACGCTCAATATGCACCTCAACTACAACCTGGTGCCGCATATCACCAGCCAACCGATTGAGGTATCATCCTGTATTGGAAATGCAACCAACTTCGCAGTAACAGCAACCGGAGATTCATTGAATTATCAATGGTACCTGAAAGGAAATCCGATTACCGGAGCTACTTTGCCCAACCTGGTGATTAACCCGATTAAATACAGCGACACCGGACATTACCAATGCCGTGTGTACAATACCTGTGGCGAAGAATACAGTACTTCTGTATTGCTCAATGTGAACATTGTTCCGCAAATTACCGATCAGCCCGACAGTGTTTCAACCTGTCTCGGACAAACGGTACAGTTTGAAGTAGCAGCAAGCGGCGACAGCCTGAACTATCAGTGGTACTTTAAAGGATTGCCCATTGCCGGCGCCCAGAACCCAACACACATTATTAATAGTGTTATTTATAGCGATACAGGATCTTATACCGTGCGCGTATTTAACACCTGTGGTGAAGTATGGAGCCAGAATGCCAATTTGAATGTGAATATCGTTCCAACGATTACGGATCAGCCGCTCAGCCTGCTGACCTGTATCGGCGACTTTACCTCATTTAATGTAACTGCAGCGGGCGACAGCCTTTTCTACCAATGGCAGAAAGACGGTGTGGATATTCCCGGAGCTATTGCCAGCACATTGCCTATTGGCCCGATTGGCGATCCCGATATCGGAATTTACCGTGTGCTCATAACAAATACCTGCGGTATGATCCTCAGTGATACTGCACACCTCTACGCAAACCTCAGCCCGGATGTTATCGACCACCCGGATCCGGTTTCATCCTGCCTCGGCCAAAACATCAGCTTTGTAACCGGTATTACCGCAGGAGGTTCCGCATTGCCTAACTTCCAGTGGCAGTTTAATGGTGTTGATATTCCCGGTGAAACCAGCAATATCCTCAACCTAAACAATATCCAGTATGCCGACACCGGAGATTACCGCTGCTATCTTTGGAATAACTGTGATGCTATTTATACCAATGCAGCCACACTTAACATCAATATCGCACCACAAATCCTGGCACAACCTCAGCCTGTTTCAGCATGTATTGGCGATGAGGTCAATATCTGGGTAGAAATGTATGGCGATTCGCTCAATTATCAGTGGTACAGAAATGGTATCCCGATTCCATCCGAAACCGACAGCATCATCCACTATGCTTCTGTAAATACAAGTGATACAGCTACATACTATTGCGAAATCTGGAACACCTGTGGATCTGTCACCACAAACCCGGCATTGCTCAACATCAATATGCCGCCGGTTATCCATGTGCAGCCTATCAATCAGGATGCCTGTGAAGGAGAAACCAAATTACTGAGTGTAACCGCAACCGGCGACTCCCTGAACTATCAGTGGGTGCTCAATGGCGTAGATGTTCCGGGTGCAACCAATCCAACCTACCTCATGGATCCGATTACCTTCCCTGATGCCGGTGATTATTATTGCCGCATCTGGAACAATTGCGGATTTCAGGTAACCAATACAGTTTATGTTTATGTCAATATTGTTCCCGACATCACGCTACAGCCCGCAGATCTTTCTACTTGCGACGGCGATGCAGTTACATTGTATTGCCAGGCTGACGGCGACTTCCTGACTTATCAATGGAAACGCGAAGGGATTGATATACCGGGCGCCAATGGAACAAGCTTTACGATTGACCCGATCACTCCGGCAACTACAGGAAATTATACCTGCGAAGTGTCGAACTATTGCGGCTTTGATGTGAGCGATCAGGCAAAAATCACTATCAACGCAATTCCTGTGATTACGGACCAGCCCGACAGCCTTGAGCTTTGTGAAGGATACGATGCACAACTCACTGTGGTCAGTGATGGCGACAGCCTATTCTATCAATGGCGCAAAGAAGGCGTGGACATACCCGGAGCCAACAGTGCCACACTGCACTTCACTCCTGCCACCCTTGCCGACAAAGCCAATTACGAATGCTACGTATTTAATACCTGTGGTGATGAATTCTCTCAAAATGCATATCTGAATGTGAATGAAGCCCCACAAATCGTAACACAGCCACTTGATGAAACACTTTGTGAAAACGACAGTGTAAGCATGTGGATCTCTGTTACAGGAGATAATATTTCATACCAATGGAAACGGAATGGCGTAAATGTTGAAGGCGAAACCGACAGCATCATCACTTTTAATCCGGCCAGCTTAGGCGATACAGGCTATTATCATTGTGAAATCAGCAGCGCTTATTGCGGCATTCTGCTTTCAGATTCAGCACGCCTTGAGGTGATACCAACACTCATTATTACAGCCCAAACTTCCAATATCACTTGTTTTGGCGAAGGAAACGGCGCTATCGACATCAGTGTTACCAATGGCGACGAGCCATACGAATTCCTGTGGTCGAACGGAGCTACAAGCGAAGACATCAGGAATCTTGATCCGGGCACTTATTCCGTTTATATTGCGGATGCCAACATTTGCAGCATCAGCAAGGAATTTGAAATCGGGCAGCCCGACAGCCTGCGCTTTGGCCTGGACACAACATTCTGGAGCATGGCACACGGATTTGGAGCCGGTGATGCCGACATACTCCGGGATATGGTAACTGATAAAGACGGGTACATTTATGTAACAGGATCCTTCCGCAATACGGTTGACTTTGGTGGCACGACACTCAGTAGTTTTGGCAGCAACGACATCTTTGTTGCCAAATACGACAGCATTGGTCAGCTTATTTGGGCCGATCATGCCGGCGGTACTCTTGATGACGAATCGCGCGGAATTGGCATTGACACACTGGGCAATGTTTATGTAACCGGTTATGTGAAAGAACTGGCATTCTTTGGTGGCAATGAAGACGACACCGTTTGGACTGCCGGTGCTTACGATGCATTTATTGCCAGCTGGGCAGCAGACGGAACCTACCGCTGGGTCAATTCTGCGGGTGGTTTCTTCACCGACTATTCCAATGCGATTTATACCGATAAACTCGGAAACAGCTATATCACCGGTTCATTCCAGGGACGTGCTGATTTCAACCACCTTACTTTTGTCAGTGCCGGTGGTGATGATATCTTCACAGCCAAATACAACGAAAGCGGCGACCTGCAGTGGGTAAAAACTGCCGGTGGCACTTCTCAGGACTTTGGCGAAGGCATTACCGTGGATATTTCTGAAAATGCAATTGTTACCGGACGTTTCCAGGGCACAGCCCTTTTCGACGGCAAAACACTGACCAGTGCCGGTAGCAACGACATCTTCCTGCTCAAATACAACAA
This sequence comes from Bacteroidales bacterium, assembly GCA_963662905.2. Classification (GTDB taxonomy): domain Bacteria; phylum Bacteroidota; class Bacteroidia; order Bacteroidales; family WRLA01. The sequence goes on from CAXXFD010000003.1 coordinate 614,672, forward strand.
CCTCAGCCAGCAACAATGGGTGCAGAGGTCGGGGGGCAGCCAGGACGACCGTGGTGAAGCTCTTGCCGTGGATTATTCAGGAAATATTTATCAGGCCGGTTCCTTTGGCGGATCAGCAAGCTTCAATGCACGCACGATCAACTCCCGTGGTGGTACGGATATGTTCACCGCACGCTACGACCGTGGCGGTAACCTCAAATGGATCCGCACTGCCGGGGGTACTCAAAATGATTATGGCCATGCCATTGCAGTGGACGTCCTCAATAATGTTTATACCGCAGGTTCTTTCCGGGGCACAGCATATTTCACTGCCGACACTCTCGAAAGCGTAGGTAGCAGCGATGTGTATGTCACCAAATACAACAGCAGCGGGCTCAATATCTGGACACATAGTGGCGGAAGCCCTCTGGCCGACTCTTCATGTGCAATCGCACTTACTCCTGACGAAGATGTACTTACTGGCGGTTCATTCCGCACCAATGCGGATTTCGGAACACATCAGATCATCAGCAATGGAAATCAGGACTTCTTCTTTGCAAAAATCAAAGACACAACATACCAGCGCCAGCCTGTTATCCAGTTTGTGGATTGTGAAGGTGGCGACGAAGGATTTATCGACATCACCATGGCCGGAGGAACATTGCCATACAGCTATTATTGGTCAACCGGCGATACAATTCCGGATCTCTGGAACATAGAAGAAGGAACCTACTGGCTCTTTGTTGATGATGCCAACGGATGCAGCTTCGATACAGCTATTGTAATCGAATACCAATATCCGCTTCCGGAACCGCCACTGGTTGCCTACAGCGACAGGGATTACTTCTGCAGCACCGATCCGGGTGACATCACCCTCACTGCCGAAGGCGGATCCGGCGATGTAATGCGCTGGTTAAAAGGAAACTGCAATGGAACAGACCTGGGAACAGGTGCAAGCATCACCCTTCCCTCACCCGAAGTAACAACAACCTATTATGTACGCTGGGAGAATGGATGCGACACTTCCGAATGTATTTCCGTTACTGTTAACGTATTCAATACCAGCGCTCCACCTGATGAAATCATTGTTGACCACAACAATTATTGCACAGGCACTGTGGATTACATCAACCTTGAAGCGGTTGGCGGTTACGGTGAAATCTTAAAATGGTATATTGATGGCTGCGGCATCACCGAAATCGGCACCGGAACGCCATTTGCATACCCTGCCCCACTCGACACCACTATGCTTTATGCACGCTGGGAAAGCAGTTGCGGAAACTCTGTTTGCGATTCCATCAGCATTATTGTCAATCCATCGGCACAGCCCGTTGATACCGCTTATGTGGACACTACAGGCTTCTGCTACGACTATACCGGAACGATTACGCTGACTTCTGTAGGCGGATCAGGGAACAACATTTACTGGCGCGAAGGCAGTCCGAACGGTACGATTGTGGGCATCACTCCGGTAATCACAATTGATGCTCCGAATGCACCAACAACCTATTACGTTTACTGGGAAAACAATTGCGGCATCTCGGCCATCAATTCTGTTAGCGTTGATGTTGATCCAATGCCGGTTGTTATGGACGAAGTACATGTTGATACAAATTACTATTGCATCGGATCGGTAGATTCCATCACACTGACTGCCATTGGCGGCATTGGTGATGAAGTAGTTTGGTCGGTTGGTTATTGTGGCAGCCCCACTACTGCCGGAATCGGCAATCCGCTGACCATTGCTGCACCGACAAGCCAAACAACCTATCAGGCTTATTGGCAGAACGATTGTGGCCAGTCGATATGCAAAGGCATTACCGTCTATCCAAAGGCACTTCCGGTCGTAAGTTTCAATGGTTTGGCAGCAAACTACTGCATTGACGGACTTCCTGTAACGCTCACAGGAAATCACGCACCTGAAGGAACATTCAGTGGTGCCGGCATCACCGATAACGGAAACGGTACAGCCACCTTTGATCCGCAACTTGCCGGACTGGGCGGCCCCTACGAAATCACATATACGTACACCAATGCCAACGGATGTTCTGCAAGTGAAATCCAGATCACTTCTGTTACTGAGCTCCCATTTGTTGACTTCACCGGCTTGGGAGATGAGTACTGTATCTATGAAACTCCGGTGACACTTACCGGCAACTTTGCTCCAACTGGAACATTCACTGGCGCTGGCATCACAGATAATGGTAATGGTACAGCCACATTTGATCCTGCACTTGCAGGCGCCGGCGGCCCATACAACATCACTTATACTTATGCCGATCCTGCATCAGGATGTGCCGGAAGCAAAACAAAAACCACTATTGTTCATGGCACAACACAGGTATGGTTTACTTTGATGGATCCTGCTTATTGTGTTGATGGTACACCAATTCCTTTAACAGGAAACATGGCTCCTGAAGGTTATTTCCAGGGACCCGGAATCATCAATACCGGATTGGGCAAAGCTCAATTTGTTCCGGCACTTGCAGGAGTTGGCGGCCCGCACGAGATTACGTATATCTATAATAATCCTGTTACCGGCTGCCAATCGGATTCCAGCCGCTTTGTAACAGTCAACGACCTGCCTGTTGTCAGTTTCACAGGTCTGAACCCTCAGTATTGCCTGAACACTTTACCAAGCCTGCTGACCGGAAACCACCTTGGGTATGGTTCATTCAGTGGCGCCGGTATATCCGATTACGGCAATGGTTCTGCTCTGTTTGATCCTGCTGTTGCCGGTGTTGGCACACACGATATTACTTATACCTATACTGATCCAAACGGATGTACCAACGAAAGCACACTTTCCACCACGGTTTATGCTATTCCTGAGCTTAGCGTGAGCGGACTGGATACTGCATACTGTGTTGAAGCAGCATGGGACACTATTTATGGCAATATGACGCCGCAAGGATCATTCAGCGGCCCGGGCATCACAGACCTTGCCGACGGACGTGCTATCTTCAAACCCGCTGTGGCAGGAATTGGTGGCCCTTATGTCATAAATTACACCTTTAGCGATGGCAATGGTTGTCAAAACACGGCCACCTACCTTACCAAAGTTGTTGCAATGCCTGTTGTTGCTTTCCTCGGCCTGGAAGCTGAATACTGTGTAAACGAGATGCCGGACACTCTTACCGGCAATTACGAACCTGCCGGAACATTCAGTGGCGCAGGTATTACCAACCTCGGAAACGGAAAGGCACTCTTTGATCCTGCTGTTGCGGGTGTCGGTGGCCCTTATGATATTGTTTATTCTTATGAAAGCGAATACGGCTGTGTAAGTGATACAATTATTCAGACGACTGTTAACCCGATTCCTTCGGTTAACTTTACAGGACTGGAAAACTACTACTGCCTCAATGGCGGTCAGGATACCCTTACCGGAAACCATGCTCCTGAAGGAACATTCAGCGGCCCCGGTATTACAGACAATGGCGATGGAACAGCTTATTTTGATCCTGCCCTTGCCGGAGTTGGCGGCCCGTTCACCATTGTTTATACTTATTCCGATGCCAACGGATGCACCAACGACACGCTGATGTCAACCCTGGTACTCGATCCACCAGCGCTTAGCTTCACAGGACTTCCTGAAATAATTTGTGTGAATGCCGACAGCATATTACTGACCGGAAGCCAGTTCCCATTTGGAATATTCAGTGGCGACGGAATCAATGATATGGGCAACGGAACAGCATGGTTCAATCCTGCTGTGGCCGGCACCGGATTCCATGATATTACCTATTCTTATCAGGATATTTTTAGTTGCAGCAACGACACTACCGAAAGCATAAACGTATGGCCCATGCCGGAAGCTCCAACAGATATGTTTGTAGATACCACTGATTTCTGTGCCGGAACTATAGCAGAAGTGACGCTCACTATTGATGGTGGATTTGGCGATGAAATTGCCTGGTTCTACGGAGCCTGTGGCGACAGCCTGCTGGGCATCACTACAGACACACTGCTGAACATAGTTCCTCCCTCAGATACTGCATGGTTCTTTGCACGTTGGCAAAATGACTGCGGCGCATCAGCATGCGATTCCGTTCAGATCATTGTTACGCCTCAGCCCGTTGCTCCAATTGCAGCAATTGTTGATACCAATTTCTTCTGCGGCGGTACGGTTGACAGCATCCTATTGACTGCCGAAGGCGGCTCCGGAGTGAACCTGGCCTGGTACAGCGAAAGTTGTGGCGGCAGCCTTGTTGGCAACGGCACAAGCATTAAGATTCCTGCTCCGGATGTGAGCACAGAATATTTCGCCCGCTGGGCCAACACTTGCGATACAACCGAATGTGCCAGTGTGGAAGTAATTGTATTCCCCGAGGCCATTGTTCCCGACTCGCTCGAAAGCAGCGACAACGGATTCTGTGCCGGCAGCATTGATGAATTAACACTTACTGCCTATGGTGGCGTAGGTGATCAGCTCAGCTGGACCGAAGGCAGTTGCAATGGCAGCCCGATTGGATTTGGAACGGAACTGACCATTGTTGCGCCAACAGAACCTACCTGGTATTTCGCACACTACAGCAATACCTGCAATATCAGCCCTTGCGATTCCATTTTTGTGGATGTAGCACCTATACCGGTTGTTCCCGATACCGTTTACAGCGACCATATGGTTTATTGTGACGGTACTGTGGACAGCATCCAGCTTATTGCTGAAGGCGGATTCGGAGATTATGTGCTCTGGTTCGAGAACAGCTGTGGCGGCCCCGTTATGGGCATGGGCAATCCATTGAAAATTGAAGCTCCTACGGTAACAACCCGATACTTCGGACGTTATGAAAACGATTGTGGTGAAAGCAGTTGCATTTCATTAACCGTTCATGTTGACCAGCAGCCACAGGCACCTGAGCTCGTAACTGTTGACACATCCAACTATTGCCCGGGCTATCCTTATGCTCTTAAGCTTGAAGCATTTGGAGGCTACGGCGATCAGCTCAACTGGTATAAAGACAGTTGCACAGGCGAATACCTTGGAAGCTATAACCCGATTTATGTAGAATCTCCTGATACATCTACTGTATATCTTGCAGCATGGGAAAATGTTTGTGGTCAAACCGAATGCGTTCCTGTAGAAGTTATCGTGAATACACCTATTGTGCCGGACAGCATCATTGCCGATACCAATATGTTCTGCATCAGCGACACTGAGCCTATCCGCCTTGAAGCAATGGGCGGATTTGGTGACAGCCTGCGCTGGACTGTGGGAAGCCCCGACAATGAAATCATCGGAACCGGCAATCCTTTCTTTGCACCCGTTCCGGATACAAGCACATATTTCTATGCGTATTACGAAACCGAATGCGGCATCAGCAGCAGCGACTCCATTTTTATTACGGTTGTCCAGATGCCTCTTGTGCCCGATACGCTGGTAACCGACACCAACCACTTCTGCCCTGCTGCTATCGATAGCCTGATGCTTGCAGCCATCGGCGGTTATGGTGATACCATTTCCGGACAGGAAGCAACAGTGCGCTGGTTCGAAGGAAGCTGCAATGGCGAAGAAGTCGGTACAGGCGATACGCTCTGGCTGCAGGATGTTCCTGTGGAGACCACATGGTTCTTCGCGCGCTGGGAAAATGTTTGCGGCGTTTCCGATTGCGATTCTATTGAGATTGTTGTGAACAATACCATACCGGTAGATTCACTTGCCCTCGACACCAACAACATCTGCCCCGGAATTCCTCAGGAAATAACCCTGATGGCATTTGGCGGCTATGGCGATACACTGAAATGGTATAAGGATTCGATTACAGGCCCGTTTGTCGGCAATGGCACCGAGCTTACAATCCTGAACCCGGATACCACAACCACTTATTTTGCACAATGGCAGAACCCTTGCAATGCCAGCGATTACGACAGCATCAAATTGATTGTGAATATTCCGACCCTGCCCGATGAGCTCATCCTTTCGATGAACAACTACTGCAGCGATACGGAAGATTCCATCACGCTCAATTATACGGGCGGCAACGGTGACACACTCCGTTGGTACATGCGCAATTCGGTTGGCGGCCTTAGCAAAATCGGCGACGGCCAGAATGTTAAAATTGACGCTCCTGCAGAAAGCAAATGGCTGTATGCACGTTTTGATAATGTGTGCGGCATGAGCGCCTACGACAGTATCTTCATCAATGTAATCCCTGCGGCTACGGTTTATGCCGGTATCAGCGACAGCATCTGTGAAGGCAGTTATTACGATCTGGTGGACGCTATGGCAGAACACTATGATTCAGTACGCTGGACAGCAGGCTCAGGCAGCTTTGTAAGTGGCAATACGGTGAACACACGCTGGCTGCCCGCCCCGGACGATATTACGGAAGCTGATACCGTTTGGATCAAGCTCACCGCATATGGCGCAAGCCCTTGCGGAGCTTATTCCGACAGCCTCAGCATTATCGTAAACCCACTGCCCGAACTATTCTATACACCCGAAGACCTGAATGTTTGTCAGCAGCACCCCATTACACTGGAAGCCTTTGGCGCTCAGGATTACCTCTGGTCACCTGCCGAAGGGCTGGACACTACTGCCGGCTCGAGAGTGGTTGCCCGTTTGGATGAGTCCATTACCTATCAAATTAAAGGAACAACAGCCAAGGGATGTGCCGACAGCATCAACGTCAGCATTCCGGTGCACCCGATACCCTATGTAAATCTGGGTCCGGATATCACCAAATTCGGTTGCGATCCTATTGAACTTGATGCAGGTTACAGTGCCGGTAATTACTACTACCAGTGGAACAATGGCGACCCAAGGCGTTATATTGAAGTTGAAAGCAGTGGCACTTATTCGGTACGCGCCTGGAATGAAGGCTGCTCCACTGCCGATACCATTAAAGTAACGCTTTGCCAGGGCAATGTGGAAATCCCGAATGCTTTCAGTCCGAATAACGATGGATTGAACGACCGTTTCCGCATCAAAGTCAGTGATCCCGATGCCGTATTCTCCATCTACATCTATAACCGCGCCGGTGCACTGGTTTATAAATCAGATGACGCACTGGAAGGCTGGGACGGCAGAAATCTGGATGGCAAAGAATGCCCCTTCGGAAATTATGTGTACTTCTTAAGCCTTCAGGGTGATGGTGAAGTAAGCGGAATACAGCAGCAATACAATGGTGTTGTAACACTGATCAGATAATCCTTTGTGATTCAAATAAATTCAAAAACGCTCCGGTTGGGGCGTTTTTTTTTGTTTCAGGTTTGGGCTTGGCAGGAGTTGATGGAGCTTGCCGTCCGGATGTTCCGGGATTTATCCGGAGAACCATATATCTTCTTGCAAGGGGTTCCATGCAGGCCCGGGACAGCATGCGGAATGACGGTATCAGTAATTTTTATCCAATTGAAATAATTAAATTTTTGCCCAAGCCTATTTCGATTAATTTGTAATATGTCGAAATTTGAATATCAGCAAGTCCACTTTCTATCCTGGAAATATAGCTTTTCCGTGTACCCGTTCTTGCTGCGAGTTACTCTTGTGTCAATTTAGCTTCTTTTCTGGCTTCTTTTAGCATAACACCCAGCCTGAAAGCCAGTGAGTCAGCATCATATTTATCTCTTGCCGGACTTCCTTTTTCTCCATATTTTTCGGATAAAATATCCTCGAATTTGACTAAATTATTCATTTTAAAAATCTCCTTTCTTCTCTTTTAAATATTCTTTTTTGAGCATCCGGTGTTTCAAAGGCGTTGAAACGATGGTTCAACGGTATTGCAATACTGTTGAAACAGAAATGCAGGCATTGTGCACATCACAAGCCGGGATAAAAAAAGCCCCTGACGGTTGGTGCGTCAGGAGCTATAGAAAATATTATCAAGATTTTTTCTATCGTGTGGTATCAGCAGCTTCGGCAGGCATTGCGGCTTCTTCCGCTTTACGCATAAAGAAGAAAGATCCCCCATCGTGGCGGAAACCTTTAATCTGGCCAAATTGCGGGCGCTGGTCGTTATTTTCTACCACGGCTTTGCTTACAATTCCCACAATATCATCAATTGGGATACAGGTATTTGGATTTTGCTTCAAAGCCTGTGCAAATGATTTTGCAAAAATGGAATTATCGGCAGCCAGTTCATAACCGGCAGAAGAAAATACCTGAGCAGATTTTGATTTTGTCAGTTTCCAGTTGTTACAACTTAAATCTTTTGGTGCCGAACGCATTGCGAGATAGAATGAAGGACCTGATTCGCAGGCATCTGAAACAACGAGCAAGTGGGTCAGGTCATCTACATAAGATTCCATACTGGCACGCAAAGCATTCAGGTCAAAATAGCTGAACTCATCATCACGATCGGCATCCACAGGAATCCAATAGCCGGTTTCGTTCATATAGGCACCGTGTCCGGCATACCAGATAATCAATGAATTGGCTTTGTATTTTTTAATTTGGTCGCGCAGTTCGATACGGAAGAATTTCTCCAGATCTTCTTTGGTCATGTCTTTTTTGTGCATTTGCACGGGCACGCGGTAGTTTGCCAAAGCAGACCGGATCATTGTAATATCTTTTGCCGGCCCCTGCAAATTTGGGAATGACTCATAATTACTGTTCTCAATATAAACAATCCAGGTGCGACCCATAGGGTTATCGGCAAAAGCGTTGGCCATATCGCGGTTGATGATGTAACGCATTTCGGTAGTATTGCCATAAATATCTTCGGCAGTTACCGTGATGCTGCTTTTATTTTTCACTTCTACATTGGCCCAAAACTGGGGATTCAGCGAATTGGAATTAAACCCAGCGGTAACGCCATCAATATGGATATAATCAATCAGGCTTTCATCCTGGATAACACCTTCGATATAGAGCAGAGCGTCATCTGTTTCCACAAATATTTCGCCATTATCGGATGTCATCGGATCCATAATCAGGATTTCGGGGGCATCCACTTCTGTGCGTATAATTTTATAGGTTTGGGATATCTTGTTATTATAAACATCAGAGGCACTCACCACCAGTTCGTCGATACCATCAAGGTCAAAGCTAATTTCAAAAGTTTTATCATCGGGATTGAACGAACCATCCAGCACTTCTGTACTTTTATCATTAAAAGTGACATACTCCAGGGCACTTTGATCTTCAATATGGCCTTTGAGAACAACTTTATCTTCTCCACGCACAAATTCAAGGACACCGGCTTCGCGTTCAATATTTTGATCCATCACCACTTTTGGCTTATTGGTCTCCATATTCAGGTCATACACCTTTTTTTGAGCATCTTCTATCTGATTGGTGAGGAGTTCGTTTCCTCCGGCAAGCGCAATAAAAGCTTTGAAATCAGCTGTAGCAAGATCTGCATTAAATACATCAGCATAACAGGTAGCACGCAAATAAAGGGCTTCTGCATTTTCAGGATCATTAGCCAAAATCTGGTTAAAATCGCCAATGGCAGCAGTTTGCTGGTTGAATTCCATCTGATAAATGCCCCGAAGTTTGTAAACATCATTGATATCCGCTGCATCGGGATAAAACAACAGCACTTTTGAGATATCATTAATGGCATTCACATAATCTTTGTTTTTATGATAGATGCGTGAGCGGAGTGTGAGCGCTTCTTTATTTTTTTGATCGATGCCTAAAGCCTGGTTAATTGAGCCAAGAGCCTGCGGAAGCTTGGTTTGCTCGTATTGCGAGCGCGCCATTCCAATAACGGCATCGATTTTGGAAGGGTCTTCGGCTATGGCACGGCGGTAATCGGCTTCGGACTGAACGAAATTAGCGGTAATAAAATTAAGACGGGCCCTGTTGAAATAGTTTGTATAATTCTCTTTGACATTAAGTGCTTTATTGGCTTCGATAAATGCCTCCTGATATTGTTCTTCGAGGATCAATGCATTTACGAGATTGTTGTATGCCAGCAGGTTTTTGGAATCCATCATCAGCCCCTGGCGGTATTTTGCAATGGCTGCCTGATAATTTTCGAGCGAATAGTTCAAATCAGCCGATTTAAAAGCAATCCAGTCTTCTTTAGGTTCAAGAGCCAATGCCCGGTCGTAATCATCAATTGCTTTCTGCACTTCGCCCAGCGCCTCATAGGATTCAGCACGTGCCTGATAGGCTTCGCCATAATTGGGATCCAGCTCAATGGCTTTATCTAACTGAGGTATGGCACTGTTATATTCGCCGGCTTTTACAAACTTCTTCCCTGCTTTGAAACTGGACTTTGCCGACTGTGCCATCATCGTCACAGAAAGCATGCCCATTACAATTATCAGAATAAATTTTAAACTTTTCATAGCTCTACCCTTTTAAGTTTCTCTACCAAATAAAATTAACTACAAACAACATATCTCTAAAAATAGTCTTCCTTGCAAAGGTACAAAATTAAGGGGCTAAAAGAAAGGGTTTTCTTAAAATTAAAAAACTCCAAATCAATAAAATGTAATACGTTTTTCATAGATCATGAAAAAATATTTACCTATTGGCAGCGATCATCACAGGGCAACAGAAAAGGAGATAGGATTATCTGGCCTAATAATGTAACTTAAAAGCAGGTTAAATGGTATAAAGGACGAACTTAAAACTAGCCGGCATGAACAATCCCAACAAAACAGCACTTATCAACGATAATATTTGCGCGCTCAGCACCGCTCCCGGACAGGCAGCTATTGCCCTGATCCGCATCAGCGGTAAAGATGCCATTAAAATTGGTAAACAGATATTGCAAATAAATGGAAAAGCAATTGAAGAACGAAAAAGCCACAGCTGCTTTCATGCAGAAATTATCGATCAGGAAGGCAAGGTCCTGGACGATGTGCTTGTAAGCCTGTTCCGCAACCCAAAATCATATACCGGCGAAGATATGCTCGAAATCGGCTGCCATGGCAGTCCCTACATCCAGCAAAAGCTGATGGAGCTGCTCATCGATAAAGGCTGCCGCACCGCACGAGCCGGCGAATTTACCCAAAGAGCATTTTTAAACGGAAAATTTGACCTTTCGCAGGCCGAAGCTGTAAACGATTTGATCAACAGCAACTCCAAAGCATCGCACGATCTGGCACTCGACCAGATGCGTGGCGGATTCTCTGAAAAGATTAACAATTTGCGTCAGCAGATGATCGATTTTGCCTCCTTAATTGAACTGGAGCTCGATTTCAGCGAGGAAGATGTGGAATTTGCCGACCGCCATAAATTCGATGCACTTTTAAAAGAAATCCATAAGGAAATCTCCTATCTCCTTTCCTCCTTCCGTCTTGGAAATGTGATGAAACACGGTGTGCCCGTTGCAATTGTGGGAAAACCCAATGTAGGAAAATCCACCCTGCTCAATGCACTGCTCAACGAAGAAAAAGCCATTGTTTCCGACATTCCCGGCACTACCCGCGATGCCATCGAAGATACCATTATCATTGATGATGTGGCCTTCCGTTTTATCGACACTGCCGGACTGCGTGATTCGGATGACACCATAGAAAGCATTGGCATTGAACGCACCTACGAAAAAATACGCCAGGCCAGCATTGTGCTCTACCTCTTTGATGTCAGCAAAACCTCTTATGAAGAAATACAGGAAGTGCTGGAAGATTTTCGAGACCACATCGAAGACCAAAGCAAAGATTTTATCATTATTGCCAATAAAACCGACCGGCTGTCCGAAACACCCAAAGCTTTTGGCAACCTGGTGGATATGGAAACCATTTTTATTTCGGCCAAGCGCAAACAAAACATCAGCCTGATTTGCGAAAGCCTGGTCAATGCCTACCGCAACAAGCACAAACCCACCGATGTGATTATCAGCAATTCGCGACATTACGAAGCCCTGAGCCGCAGCCTGGAATCAGTTGAAAACATCATTTCGGCATTTGAACAGCAAATCCCCACCGATTTAATCGCCATTGATATCCGCGAGGCCCTGCATCAGTTGGGCAGCATCACCGGCGAAATTACAACCGACGACCTTTTAGGCAATATTTTTGGGCGGTTTTGTATTGGAAAATAGTTGACAATCAAATATTTATCAAAAGTTGCTATTGGTTTTAAATCAGGAAATCAGGAATGGGCAATTCTGAGAAAGGACGCAAATTGCGACTTTAGAGATTATAATAAAAGAGGAATATTTCATTCCAAGCATGCAATTACCCATAAAATTTCGGGCAAAACTGTTTTTATAAATCGAAGCCCTCAATACGAGTGGCATGAAAACCAATTACAGGTTTTTAACATTATAGGTTGAAAATAAATTAATTCTATTTTGCGCATATTTGCGTATTCTTTTTTAAATTAGCCACAACTTGACAAGTCGTAAGCTTATTAGCATGTTTTTAGGAAAACGGATTAAAGAGCTCAGAGAAGAAAAAGGATTAGTTCAGCGTCAATTAGCTGCCGAACTGGAAGTGGATACTCCCATGTACAGCAAAATTGAGAGAGGTGAACGAAAGGCGAAGCGGGAACACGTTCTTAAGCTTGCGAAATTATTGCAAACCGATGAAAAAGAGTTGTTGACCCTATGGTTAGCTGGTCAGGTTTACGAAGTAGTAAAAGATGAAAACAATGCCATTGATGCATTGAAGTATGTAATTGATTTGAAGAAATAGTTTATGCCAACGCTTAACTGGATAGGAAAAGACAAAGTTGTAAATCATCATATGGATGTCCCCTACAGAATTCTTGAACACCAATACGGGTTCGATAATGGGGAACAATCAGCCACTGAAACCAACTCTGGAAATAAAATTATTCATGGAGACAACCTTGAAGCTTTAAAGGCATTACTCCCTGAGTACGAAGGGAAAATAAAATGTATCTATATTGATCCACCTTATAATACGGGCAACGAAGGTTGGGTGTATAATGACAACGTTAATGACCCAAAAATTAAGAAATGGCTTGGTAAAGTAGTTGGTAAGGAAGCAGAGGATTTATCAAGGCATGATAAATGGTTGTGTATGATGTATCCAAGATTGAAGCTATTACAAAAGTTATTAGCAAAAGATGGTGCTATCTTTATTTCGATAGATGATAATGAACAGGCAAATTTACGATTGATTTGTGATGAAATTTTCGGACAAAGTAATTTTATTAATAATGTTATTTGGCAAAAGAAATTTAGTCCCCAAAATGATGCGCGCTATTTTTCGGACAACCATGACTTTGTTGTTTGTTATGCAAAACACAAGAATGACTGGGAAAGAAAATTACTACCAAGAACTGAAGAACAAAATAATCGATATACAAACCCAGATAATGACCCTCGTGGTAATTGGACCTCCAGTGATTTAACCGTAAAAACTTATAATTCCAATACGGATTATGAGATTACTACTCCGACTGGTAAAAAAATCAAACCAGCTAAAAGCAGATGTTGGTCTGTTTCCAAAGAGAGATTCAAAGAGCTAGTCGAAGACAATCGTATTTGGTATGGAAAAACAGGCAGTAATGTTCCACGCCTTAAAAAATTTGTTAGCGAAGTTAATGATGGTATTGTTCCTGTTACAATATGGTTGCATTCAGAAGTAAGTCATAATCAAGGTGCAAAACAAGAAGTAAAATCAATAGTTAGTAATGCAAATTTTGACACTCCCAAACCAAGTAAATTAGTCCAACGGATTTTACAGATTGCATCAGAAAAAGAATCAATAGTTTTAGATTCCTTCGCTGGCTCAGGCACAACGGCACAGGCTGTTCTTAATCTAAACAAACAAGATGGTGGTAATCGAAAATTCATTTTGGTTGAGATGGAAGACTATGCCAACAATATTACAGCAGAACGTGTAAAACGGGTGATCAATGGTTACGGTAAAGACAATAATGCAGTAGAAGGCACAGGAGGTAGCTTCGATTATTATGAATTAGGCAAACCACTTTTCCTTGAAAACGAAATACTGAACGAAGAAGTCGGTTTGGATAAAATCCGGGAGTACGTTTGGTTTTCTGAAACCCGCTTATCTTACAAAAAAGTAAATCAGGAAGAAGAACATCTACTGGGTACTGCCAATTCATCGGCCTATTATTTTTATTATTACAAGGATGAGCTTACAACTTTGAACGACAGTTTTCTAAGGTCGATAAAATCCAAAGCCGAGCAATACATTATTTACGCAGATAATTGCGTATTGGATAATGCCTTGATGCAAAAATATCATATAACATTTAAGAAAATCCCAAGAGACATAACACGATTTTAAATCATCTGGTATGAAAACAGAGATTGTAAGAAGTTTATCGAATAATTTTGAAGACCATTCGCACACCACCGAAAATGGTATTGAGTTTTGGTTTGCCCGCGATTTACAGCATTTATTAGGATACAGTGAATGGCGAAATTTTAATCAGGTAATTACAAAAGCCAAAACTTCGTGTGAAGCAAGCGGCAACCTGATTTCCGACCATTTTGTTGACATCAACAAAATGGTTCAGCTGGGTTCAGGAAGTCAGCGCGAGATTCAGGATATGATGTTAACACGATATGCCTGTTACCTGATTGCTCAAAATGGAGACCCCCGTAAAGAAGCCATTGCATTTGCCCAGAATTACTTTGCAATGCAGACACGTAAATTTGAGTTGGTTGCAAAACGGATTAGTGAATGGGAACGATTACAGGCACGTAAAAAACTAACGCTTTCAGAGAAGGAACTTTCGGAATTGATATATGAACGTACAGGCAGCGACCGTAATTTTGGCACCATTCGCAGCAAAGGTGATAAAGCCCTTTTTAACCGGACTACCCAACAAATGAAAAACCAATTGGGCGTTCCCAAAGGGAGAGCTCTCGCTGATTTCCTACCGACCATTACTATTAAAGCGAAAGATTTTGCAACTGAAATTACTGTTTTTAATACCAAAGAAAAAGGCCTGCGTACCGAAGGTCAAATTTCGCATGAACACATAACCAACAACAAAGGTGTAAGGGAAATTTTGCTTAAACGTGGAATAAAACCCGAAGAATTGCCACCGGAAGAAGATTTAAAGAAATTGGAACGCCGGGTAAATTCGGAGTCAAAAAAGTTGGGAAAGAATCCTGATAAATTAAAATAACATGGATACACATCCTCCTTTGAGCTAATTATTCATCTGTAAAAAAGCAATAGAATTGGAATTAAAACCATATCAACAGCACGTAATCAACGACCTGGATAAGTTTCTCGAATATTTAAACCGGTTTCAGGATTCCGCTAAAGCTTACAATCAGTTTTGGGAGGATAAGGTTGGAAAGTATCAGTTACTGTTGGACGGTTCTTCAAAAGGAATGCGCCCATATAAAGATAATATACCGGGTGCCACCCATGTTGCCATAAAAGTACCCACTGCAGGCGGTAAAACCTTTATTGCCTGCAATGCGCTCAACTCAATTTTCAAAGCCTTCGATGCTTCAAAGCCCAAAGCTGTAGTTTGGTTAGTGCCCTGGTCTAATTTATTGCAACAAGCCGTTGGGCAGCTTTCAGATACTACCCATCCTTATCGCGAAAAATTGAACGCTCTTTTTGGCAATCGTGTTGAGGTGTTTGAAAAACAACAGTTGTTGCAAGGTGCCGGATTTAATCCTACATCGGTAAAAGAGCAACTAAACATTTTCGTTTTCAATTATAGCAGTATTAGGCTAAATTCAAAAAAAATTAGCAAAGATGTCCGTAAGGTTTACGAGCAGAACGGAGCTTTAGAGCCTTTCCGTGATTTTGTTGAACCAGAACTTGTTTTAGACGAAACGGATGAAACAGCATTAATAAACGTTATACGTTCGCTTAATCCTGTTGTGGTTGTTGACGAAAGCCATAATGCAGAAAGCGATTTGAGTGTGGAAATGCTGAACAACCTGAATCCTTCGTTTGTATTGGATTTAACAGCTACGCCAAAAGAGAATAGTAACATTGTAAGCTTTGTAAATGCCATGGCTCTTAAAAAAGAACACATGGTTAAGCTTCCGGTTATAGTTTATAATCACCATAAAAAAGAAGAAGTTGTTACCAGTGCTTTACACCTTCAACGTCAGCTTGAACTTCAAGCTATTGAAGAAGAAAAGATTACAGGAAAATATATTCGTCCAATCATTCTATTTCAGGCACAATCGAATATCAAAGGCAAAGATAATACAACCTACGTGCACATTAAGGAACAGCTCATTAAGCTTAAAATACCGGAAGAGCAGATTAAAATTAAAGTAAGTGGGCTGGATGAATTAAAAGGAATCGACCTGAGCGCAAAAAATTGTCCTGTAAAATACATCATTACAGTAAATGCGTTAAAAGAAGGTTGGGATTGTCCTAATGCTTACATATTGGCTTCGCTTGCCGACAAATCTTCCGCAGTTGATGTTGAACAGATATTGGGCAGGGTATTACGTCAACCTCATGTAACTAAGCACAAAAGCCAATTACTAAACTTATCCTATGTTCTTTCTGCGAGTTCAAAATTTCAGGCAACATTGGATAACATTGTGAAAGCTTTGCAAGATTCTGGATTTAGTAAAGATGATTATTATGCCGAAGAAGCACCGGAAGAAAAGCTAACAGATAATGAGGTGTTGCAAATGGAATTATTTGGAGAAAACGAAGAACCGGAAGACAAGAAAGAAAAAACAGAAGGCGATATTAATATAACTGAAATTGATTTTAACCCGGAAGAAGAGTTAACACCAGAAAGGCTTGGAGAGACAACTAAAATTGTAAAGGAGATAACCAAAAAAGGCGAAGAGGAAGGGAATTCTTTTGAGAAAAAGGCAGAAGAACATACCGAGGACAATGACGAATATATATTACGAGAAATGGGCAAACAACCGAAAAAATATAAAATCGAAGAACCATTCTTCGATATAGTTAACGAGATTGAAATCCCGCAGTTTTACCGTAAAGTCCCTAAAGATGAATTGCACGACAGCATTCTTTTTGAGGAGCTAAAGCAGGAAGAGCAGTTGCTAAACCGCAACAGTTTATTGAACGGCTTTAAACTGACATCAAAAAGCACGGAAATAAATTTCGATGAAACTTCTACGGAAGTATATCAAGTAGATTACAACGAAATGAAACACACGGCTACCATGAAAAAGATTGAAACACGTGCCAAAGCTATATTGGTTGACAACATTCTGGCAAAGCCTAAAGATAAACAGATAAAAGACGTGGCACAGATTATTGTCCGAAAACTTGGTGACATGACACCCATCTCACACGAGGATATTACAAAATATGTAACTCGTGTATTCGAAGATTTAAGTAACGACCAGGTGCGGGATATAATTAACAACGAGTTTATATACATCTCAAAAATCAAGGCAAAAGTCAAAGAATTGGAATCGGATTACGCCAAAGAGCAATTCCAAAAGCTACTGGATACCAATAATATTCTTGTAAAACCTAGCTTTAAATTCCAACAGGAATTAACACATGTGAGCCCAAGTTCACCAATTGAAAAATCATTATACGAACTTGAAGCATCAATGAATAAGTTTGAACAAGAAGTTATTATGAACTTAGCATCATTAGAGAATGTACTATTCTGGCACCGTAACCTTGAAAAGGGTAAAGGTTTTGCTCTTAATGGTTTTGACAACAACCATTATCCTGACTTTATTATTTTCACCAGAAAAAAGAACCTGATTCTGATTGAAACTAAGGGCGACCATTTGGACAATGAAGATAGTAAAGCCAAAAATGTGTTAGGGAAAAAGTGGGCAGAAAAGGCAGGTGATAATTTTAAATATTTCATGGTGTTCCAGACAAAAGAAGTACCAAACACATATACAGCGCAATCGATAACTGATATTGTAAAAATGTTATAGGATGAATATAGAGGACGCTAGAAAATATATGGAATTGGCGGTTCCGGTATTGAAGTATTCTGTTGCTGAACTAATACATATTCCGGTCATACTGACCCACTGAAAATATTGCGGAATCATCAAGGATACATATACTCTTTGCATCAGAAGCAGAAAAACCATAAGGTAATTTTTCATTCCATGTAACTCCACTATCTTCTGTCGTTAATACAGCTGTAGCAGAATTATAAGGTGTTGGCAAAGCCAGTATTCCGTTTTGATCATCGAAAAAAGCAAAGTTTGAGGCCGTCATATACCAATAAGAGCTTGTAAAAACCGGATTCCAATGCTGACCCTGATCTGTACTTCTATATATTACAGTTGTTTCGTCATACCTTTCTCCTGAAATAAAAGCCAGTGAATCTGATACAGATATAATATCCAGTACATAAACTCCTTGCAATTCATCAGTTAGAGGCACAAGTTCCCAATTTTCACCACCATCATTTGTTTCCAGCATCTGGTAACCACTACAGCCATAAATATACCCTTTAGAAGAATTAATAAACTCAATATGATCCAGATCAAACCCTATTTCCATTTCCTCTTTGATCCAGTTTTCACCGGCATCAGTTGTTTTTAGAATTAAACCATCATTACCAACGGCAAACCCTTTCTGTTCATCAAGAAATTCAATTTCAGATATTTCTCCCCACCACGATCGCGATACATCGTGCTTTAATTCCCAATGATATCCACCATCATTTGATTTGAATATTGATCCCTCTGAATTAGCAAAAAAGCCTGTACTTTCATTCACGAAACACACATTGGTTAACCTGTGATAATTTGCTAATCCCGCCGGATTCAAAACCAGCTCCCAGTTTTCGCCACCGTCTTCCGAAATCAGAACCGTCGCGCCTTCTCCTACAGCCACCAGTTTATTAGTCCCAGGAACTTTTACAATCTCGTTCAGGGAATTTTCCTGTGGTATGCCCGAAAGCCTTGTCCAGGCGCTTTGTGCGTTTGAATCAAGAACCCAAAACATCAGAATCAAGATCAGTATCCATTTTATATTTTTCATTTTCATATCAAAATTCGCTTTCATTTTTTTTATCATATGTCCGGGTAAAGGTTTCCTTCACCCTTTTGGAGATATTGAAATAAGGAATCCAGATTATCATAGCAAGAAAAGAAGCTGCAATTTCCTTTGCACTTTCAGCAAAATCGACAGCATCAAAATAATCGGGTTCCAAAACAAAATTAAATACCGCATAATTAAGTATTGCCAACACAAAGCGGGACAGCAAATATATCATATACAAACGCGGCAGACTGCTGCGGCGTTGTACAAACTGCACAATGAGCAATACTACAAAAGCAATCAAGGCGGCATCAATCAACACTGCAAAAAGAAAACCTACGGCCAGCATCCCTTCTCCGATTCTAAAAAAACCAATAAGCCCACTCCATAATTGCGGATCAAACATTTCTTCATTAATCATTTCATAAAGTATTCTTAAAGGGCTCAAAGCCAAACCCAGCAGAGGCAGGATAAGCCAGCCGCCAATAGATTTCCAGCGCTCAGGTTCTATGGGTTTTGGATTATATTTTCGGTGCAGTTCAAAAGCAGCCAGACCAAATGCGGTTAATAATAAAATCATGACAAGCATGACAATCCATCCGTATTGCGAATAGTCTGCACTATATTCATAGGGAAAGTACCAGCTGAGATTATTCCGTATTTCATCATGTTGTTTCAAAAAACGCAATGTAGAATCGGCGGGGATATAGGTTCGGTCGGTTTCATATTGGTAATTAATCTGCAATTTGCGACCCTCCATCCTTGCGTATGCTTTATAGGAAAAACCACAGCCGGCAATCTGCTTGTCATCATTCTCCAAATACCATTCTTCCGGAAAAACGATTTCTGTTTCCTGCTTAAAATTAAGCTTATTTCCAATTTCATAGGGCATATCGCGCACTGAAGAACCTGGATATGAAGTATATGCATCAACCAATATCGGATAATATTCAAAATATATGTAATCGTCTTCTTCGCTCTTTTGCCAGGCATTGGGTATTTTATAGTTCTCCGTTACGCGAAATACATTTTCACTTTCATCAAGGCCATTATAAAAACTGATATCTCCATCTGTTTCAATAGAAGGATAGGCATTACTATAATAATTCAAATATTGCCGCTGAATTTCATGGAGTGCCTTTTCTTTGAAGAGCCCGCGTTCCCTATCTGCAATGGCATTATAATAATAGGTTTCTATCCAAAAAAAAGCTCTTCCATTAACAGAATCCAGATAAAAGTTCTCCTGTACATTTATGCTTGATGGAGCCCCATCCGGGATTTCAGTTAAATTTTTTTCTCCTGCACGTAGTATTAAACCATATTTAAAATCCGGAAATGAAATATGGTACAGATCACCACCCTGGTTGCTTAGAGTCGGGTCAATAAAGAACCTTTTCCCATGATAAAAGAGGCAAACCGCACAATGATCAAATGAATTGGATGGCAATATTTCGGACAGCTTTGCCCGAAAAATACTATGGACAAGCATAGGATAAGCTTCCAGTCCCATTTTACGCAGCATTGCGACCAGCAAAAGGGATTTATCTTTGCAATCGCCATAACGATTATTAAAAACCTCCTGGGGTTTATTGGGCTTGAAAGCACCTGTTCCGCCAAAAAATGCCAGATAACGCACTTCATTCTGAACCCAACGGATGGTTCGCAGAATATTTTCCTCTTCTGACAAATCCGGATCAGTGGGCAGTTTCAAATTGCGCCAATCGGAGGCACTTATTTTAAACAGGGGCAAAATATGATCATGAACTGCTTTCCATGATGGATAGCTGCTGACCTGCACTCTTTTGTCGGCAGTAAACCAGGAAGGTGTATTGGATTCATAAGTAACAAAATCTTTGGCCGGCAGTTCCCAACGCAATTCCGTCAAATTCCCTTTTTGTGCTTTTTCCGGCTCCGGGCAGGCATTAAAAAGTTTATAGCCCAAATACTTATCTTCCGGATACAAAATCCTAATTTTCACAAAATTGACCGGAACAGTGAATTGCACGCGATCAAAAAAGGAGACATTCCCTTTATTGGCCGGATTAAAGCCTTTAATCGTATAGGAATAATCCACCAGATCGCCAACGCGTACATCTTTAAAATTCACAACAGCGCTCACCGAGCCGTCATATGCATAGCGATCCATGCTCAACTCCCTTTGAAAAAGTTCAATATCAGAAGCTTTCAGAGAATAAACAATACTGCCATTCCTGATAATCTTAAGCTCATGAAAAATCAATTGCTGATAGGAAGGATCGTAGGTAACCGAAAGCGCCGACAAAGACTGGATTCCCGAACTGTTCAGTATTTTGTACACCTGTCGCAAATAAGCACTTTCTTTTTGTATATTTAACTGATTATCAATCAAAAAATACTGAAAAGCATTGCTTGCCACGGCTACAGACGTATCCAGTAAGGCTGTACTTTCCACCCAGCTCTGAGGAGGACCGATACGCGGCTGTGCTTTCACCGGATTGAGCAATAGAAAAAACCAAAGAATTAATACTGTTCCTTTGAAAAAGATAAAGCGGGTGTCGGATGTAATTTGCATCATACCAAATTCAAATCAAATTATTTTTTGAGAACCTTGCCGGTAGTTTTCTGAAAAACAAAGTTGGCAGATGTCAAATATACAATATTTTTATACAAATTTAGTTGATTATATTGTATTTTTGATTTTTATTGAAAGCTCCTAAAACAAAAAAATGAATCAGGATAAAAAACCAAAAAATAACCCCAAACAAAGCCCGTCATCTACCCTGCTGCTCAAAGCCTATAATCTGGGCTGGAACCACTGCCTCTTTGGAGATGATTCCATTATTCTGGATATGCTGTCTGATGAAGAAATCATTCAGATGATCAAAGAAGATCAGTCACAAAAAATAAGACAATCGGAATGGCAGCGCACAGCAAGAAGCCCACAAATTCCGTTGCCGGTGCGCTTGCAGGAGAAATACCAAAATGCTATCCGTTATGCGGGTTTCTGGCATAAAGACCAGAAAATGCCTTCATCTGAAATCAGTTATATCGTGCACATTTCCAATGTAGCGATGGAAATACTGCTGGCTTATTTTGAAGAGCCTTGTTTTGATATTGATTTTGCCGTGCAGCTTGCTCTTTTGCATGATGTCCTGGAAGATACAGATTGCGGTAAAGAAGATCTATTGTACGAATTTGGACCAAAAATTACTGATGCCGTATCGGCTCTAAGCAAAGAAAAAGCGATAGGCGACAAACAGGAGCGTATGGCCGACAGTTTGCGCCGGATTCAAAATCAGCCAGCGGAAACAGCTATGGTAAAACTGGCCGACCGCATCACCAATTTGCAGAAACCGCCAGTGCACTGGAAAAAGGAAAAAATCAGAAGTTATCAGCAGGAAGCGCAATTGATTTACGATCAGTTAAAGGACTGCAATCAATATCTGGCCGCACGCCTGCGCATGCAAATGGAGGCTTATAAAATGTATTTTTAGTCCATTTCTGATCACCTCACTGATTTTGACATAAACTTAGCGTTCATCATCAATTTTGATGCTCTGCAAAAATTGGTTTCGCGTAAAAAAGTTACTTAAGATGTTCAGGCTTAAAGCAATCATGACCTGAAAAGGCAGGATACCGTTTTGAAAACCGTTTAACGGCACGCTCCAGTCGTTCGCGGCTTACAGCCTGACCATGTCCCGGAAGAAAAACTTTGGAGTCGGTAGCCAGCAATTTTTTCCAGCTTTGAATCAATTGTGGTACATTGTCGGCAAATGGAGGGAAAACGGACTCTTTGAAAATACCAAAAAGTGCATCGCCCACCAGGACGTAATCGCTGACAATCAAACTGAGGGAACCTTTTGAATGCCCGGGTGTTGCAATGATTTTCAATTGATTTCCACTTGTCGGGAAAGTATAGTTTTCAGTGAGCACGATATCGGGGCTGAAATTTTCATAACCAAAACACTTTGAGCCCAAAAAATTACCCAGCAAACTAATGCGTGCCGAAAAAGCATTTGTACCTTTTGGCAATACAGTAAAACCATCCTCTGCCGATTTTTTTTCAAAAGCACTCATTATGATACGGCAGTGCTTCTGCCCTTTGAGGTAGGCCGCATTCCGGCAATGGTCATAATGTGTATGTGTAAGTACAAGATAATCAACTCTTCTGTGTGAGCGGGGCAGTCCTTCAATAACATCCAGCAAATGCTGACGACTGCTTTTCTTTGCTGTATCCACAAGAATGTTTATGCCATTCCAAACAACAAGATACACATTGCTGCGGCCACCCAGCAGCAGATAGATTATTGCTCCATTATTTGTTTCCCATTTCTTCATTTATCTGTTTTCTTTCTTCAAAGATATAAAAACAGATTGATCTCATAAATGAAGTTTATCTTATCATTATTGCAGGAAGTTATTATCGAGGAAATGCTGGAAATCAGATTTATATTGTTCGCTTACAGGAATGTATGTATCTTCATCGAACACAATGCGGTTGCGCTCGATCACAGAAATTTTATTGAGATTAACAATAAATGAACGGTGCACGCGCATAAAATCCTTTTCGGGCAGGTGGTGATGAATGCTTTTCATGCTCATCAGAGCCATTACCGGCTTTTGGTTTTCCAGGTGGATGCGTACATATTCGCGCATGCCTTCGATGTATTTGATGTCTTTATAATTAATGCGTATGATTTTATACTCCGACTTTATGAAAAGAAAATCATCGCCCGATGATATAGTGGTTTCTGCTGCCGGCTGAGCAAAATAACGGCTTTTTACTTTTTCTGCCGATTTTAGGAAGTCGCTGTAACTGATGGGTTTGAGCAGGTAGTCGGCGGCATCGAGCTGAAAGCCTTCAGCGGCATATTCGCGGTAGGCGGTCGTGAAAATTATTTTGGGCGGATTGCTGAGCGATTTGGCCATTTCTATCCCGTTGAGGTCGGGCATATTGATATCGGCAAACATAAGGTCGGCTTCTTTTTTGCGTAGAAACTCCATGACTTCGAAGGCATTATCAAATGATGCCACCAGCTCCAGGAAGGGCGTTTTACTGATGTAGCTTTCGATCTGGCTCAAAGCCAGCGGCTCATCATCTATGGCGATACAGCGGATCATAATGGTATTTTTAAATTTACGCTAAAACTCATTTCATTGGAATTTATATCGAGCATATGTTTATTGCCGTAAAGCAGGTCAAGGCGCCTTTTGCTGTTTTCGATGCCCAGGCCGGAAGCCTTCTCTTTTTTATCGGCTTTGGCCGGATGACGCGAATTTTCTATATGGAAGCACAGCTGATTATCTTCTTTGGCAAACACGATCTGCACGTAGGATTTTTTCTGATAGCTGATGCCGTGCTTAAAAGCATTTTCGATAAAAGAAATAAAAAGAGCCGGAGCAATGCGGATATCCGGTATATTTTCGGCAATATTTAGTTCAATACGCACATTTTTATTGAAGCGCAAGCGCATCAGGTCGATATAATTGCGGATGAAATCCAGCTCTTTTTCCAGGGGAACAAGCTGATCCTGTGTTTCGTAGAGCAGATAGCTCATTAATCGCGACAGACGGATAACCGATTCTTTTGCTTCTTCGGAATTGATATCGATAAGCGCGTGGATATTGTTGAGCGTATTCATAAAGAAATGCGGGCTTACCTGATTCTGCAGGGATGCAAGTTTGTTTTCTGTATTTTCTTTTTCGAGACGGATGCGGTTTTGTTCCGATTTGATCCATTTCATGGAGATTGCCAGACCGGTATCAAATCCGATGATTAAAATACCGAGTATGAGCAGGTTAGCATAGGGAGGAACAAACTCCTTTGCTTTTGGCGCAGGCCGTGGCCCCAAGCGGAGTTCGTGCTGTGGCGGTGGCAGTAGCCTTTTGGCATTCTTAGAAGCAGCGTCCATATTGGCCACATAAACCCCAACTGCAAGAAGAAAGATCATCGCGGCAGCGCTGAAAAAATAAAGGAAGCGCCTGCCGTTGAAAAATAAAAAAGGAATAAGGACAAAACGGTTGATCATAAAGAGCACGAAAAGCATGGCATGCTCTTTCCAGATTTTAAAAATATGATCCCAGTTGATGCCATCGTCGAAATCGCCGAACAGCAAGGGTATCGCAAAGAGTAAAATCCAAACAAAGCTGATGATGGCGGTTTGAATAGGCGCTGTTTTATTTTTCAAAAATGCTGTCATGTCCTGATTTTAAACAAATGTATGAAAATCCTTTGTGCCACAGAGGTAATATCCGGCCTTGCTTTTAATCCGGAAGTATTGGAGCAATACCTGTTCCAAAGCTTATACTTTGGAACAAGTATTGTCCATGAGTGGATGTTGTTTTAATCAATATTTCTCACCAGGCGCACATAGTTGTAAATCCTTACAGCATCACCTTGTGGGCCGTGGCCGTCGGCATAAACGGAAGGATCGCCTGATTTTGGATCACTGCGCTGCGCACCTGCGCCATGAACATCAATCCAGTTAGCCTCGCCCGATTTAAAATTATTGCCATGTGGTGGCGGAGGAAGCCTGCGGCCTGATGCTTCAGTTGATTTCATTGGAGGCCCGGAAGGCATTTGCATATTTCCCATGGCACGGCCAAAAGAAACATATGCGCCCCATGCACCTTCGTTTCCTGTGGTCCAGTTGGCATGGGTAGTGCTGCTCCAGTAAAAACCGTAATCTGCTTGCCCGGCTTCGTTTGTGATTTCGGTACAATTAAAGAGCGGATCAATAGCAGCCGAATTTGTTGTATTTGGCGAACGCGAATAATCCACAAGGCTTTGGAGTTCCTTGACATCGGGCAGCCTCCAGTCGCTATGTCCGGCAAATTCTGTTGATTCGGCCAGCGCCAGGGCTTCTTCCCAAATCATGCCTTCGCCGCTGTCGTCCTGCATCCACATCAGTCCGGTAGCCTGATCGCTGACAGTGCCATCGCCATTGTCCACAAACTGGTTGATGCCATAACTTTCGTTGCCGCGTACCAGCAGATAATTAAAAGCCTTGTCTTCGCTCATCATGCTTGTGCCATATCCTTTGATGCGCCCATCGGCAAAGTTGACACCAAAAACCATGGTTTCGATATCGCTCCCCACATACACATTGGTGGAGGCACATTGGACATCAATGAGGCGTTCACCGGCATCCAGGTCGCCGTAAGCATACTCAAAAACGTCTGTATTGATAAATGGTGTGAGGTCGTCGGTGGATGTACCTTCGAAGCCACTGATATCCTTTCCGCTGAAAATAATCAGGGAATATTGCTCTTTGATGCTGGGAAGCCTCCAATCGTCGTAACCGGCAAAACTCACGCCTGCTTCGACCATTTCGAGGATTTCGGCATATGTTTTCTTGTCCGCATAATTGATTTCGCCATCACCATTGTGATCGAAACTGCTTTGCCACATCAATCCGGTGACCATATCGGTTGCCGTTCCATCGCCGTTATCGACATACTGCGGTGTATTACCCGGGTAATGAGCATTTTGGCCATAGAAGGCATCGCCTGGGGATGGTTCAGATATAATGCCCGCATCACCATAAAAAATTGTTTGATTGGTTCCTGCAATGGGATAACCGGTAATATCCGGCAGTTCTGTTTGGTTATTGTTCGGTTCAATGGTTTCATCTTCATCATCGCTGCAAGCGCCCAATGACAGCGTCAGAGATAGTAATAGAATAAGAAAGAAGTTCATAGCATTTAATTTTAATTTCTTCATGATCGATTGATTTAGTGATTAGACAGCAAACATACGATCGCCACACAGGACATAGAAAATAAAATCAACGGAATGGGGGATTTTGTCAATGGAATGGGAGAATCTTCAGAATTCCTGCATGAGGGCTTTGTATTAAAATGCAAGATTAAGGATCAGTATATATTAGTCTCACTTCTTAGGATAGGTGTATTTTTTGGTGGCAATAATACCCATTTATCACGGAATATTGCATTAATCATATCATCCATCTTCTTGCCAGGATGCCGGATTGTTGAAAATATATTTGGATATATTTTGGTATGCTTCTTCGTTTCTGATGATACGGTCGTGATAACTTCGTTGCCATAATTTCCGGTCAAAACGTCGCCAATTTTCGTTTTTTACACCACGGATGTATGCATTGGTTGTCATTGTTTTGAACCAATCCATTGCCCTTTCAATGCCCGCATTGTATATTTGGTTTTGTTTGTTGTATTTTTCACCACAATGTAGATCATTGGGATTGTTATTGGGTGTTTCAAAACATGAATCCACGTTGGCATCGGGACGCCCACGAAGGGACGTCCCTTCGTGGGCGTCCCATTCATCGTGTTCGTCCCGTTCAACGTGGGCATCACATTTTGTGTTTTCAATAATACAATGAAAATGGTTTGGCATAACCACCATTGCGTGGCATCGTTTATCGGGAAATTTATTTTCAATTTCGTAATACCATTCATGCACCATTTCTCCTGCATGATTTAAAATCATTTGACCGTTTTTGATTTCCCCAAATAAATGAAGACGTTTTTGCACCATTATGGTTATAAAATATAATCCTTCACGCGAATAATCATATCCTCGCAAACGCATGCATTTTCGCCCGTTTTCTTTGTTGTAGCGTTTTGCCATTGTATTCGGATTTAATTTTAATTTTGGTGTATTTTTGATATCAATCATCAAAGCCGGAAATCTCCTTTTTCTGCTCTACCTTAATCAGATAATGTGCTTACAAGCTAATAAACACTCTTATCCTGTTTCTCTTTCCAATATTGAAAGAGCGGTGCGGCTTCGCTGCGGAGCAGTTTTTCAAATTTAATGCTGCGGATGTGCATGGGTTTTTCGATTTCCTCATAAATAAAATGATCATCAAAACCGGCATCTGCCGCATCTTCTTTGGTCAGGGCATAAAAAACTTCTTTGGGGCGCGCCCAGTAAATGGCGCCGAGACACATAGGACAGGGTTCGCAGCTGGTGTAGAGCGTGCAGCCTTCTAACTGGAAATCAGACAAATTACGGCATGCGTCCCGAATTGCTACAATTTCGGCATGTGCAGTAGGGTCTTTATCGGCCAGCACCCGGTTATGCCCCTCTCCTACTATTTTGCCATCTTTCACGATGACACAGCCAAAGGGCCCTCCGGCATTGGATTCCATTCCCTGCTGCGCCAAAGCCACGGCTCTGCGCATATATTTTTCGTGCTCTTTTTTCATTGCATATGTTTAGGTGCCTCAATGCTCTTCAAAATATTGAGGACACCAACAAAAATAGTAAAATCACAGCCAATTTGCGTCTCCTAAAAAGAAAAAATGATGGAAGCGCATGATAAATCAAAGGAATTTGAACAATGTTGGAAGCAATGATCCTTTTAAAAATAATGCAAGCAGCATTAAACCAACTAATTATTCTTTACGAAATGAAAAAAGTTCCACAGATACGAATACGCAAAAGCGGGATTTTCAAGGCTCTTTCGTGAAAATAAAAATGACGGAAGTAAATGAAACGAAAATCGTTTATCATGAAATTCACTGCGATTATCATGCAAAACAGTTATCTCATCATGAAATTCCAGCATTCTCTTTCAATAAAACTACTGCATTATTTTACAAAAAATTAATTTGTCGTATCAATTAAATTCCGTAATTTGGACAGACTAATGTATGGAAAAATTTCAGAAATAAAACTGAATCTTTTTTCAAATACATTCGTAAACAGCACATTAAAGCAGAAAGTAGTTAAAATAAGATCGTATGAAAATCACAGGTATTTCAAAAAGGGCAATCCTTAAGACAGTAATTCGCGCAGCATTTCTTTTGATTTTTGTAACTATAAGCACGAACGTCCATGCACAGACCTACATCCTGAACGAAGATTTCAGTGCGGCAACGGACAGCATCACGCCTCCAACCGGCTGGGAAAACAACACTGTAACAGGCTCTGCGGGCGATCTTTGGCGATTTGACAATCCGGGCAACCGTACGATGAATTTCCCGATTATCGGGACATTTGCCATTTTCGACAGCGAATATTATTCAGGCAGCGGAGGAGCAGAGCAGGTTGATTTGGTAACGCCATTCCTAGACTGCTCCATCAATCCACATATTTTGCTCTTTTTCGATCACTTTTTTGTCGGAGGTCGCGGCGGAGAAGGAAAAGTGGAAATCTGGGACGGCAGTGCATGGAACCTCGTGGACAGCTTTACCGACAGCACCGAAAATCCCGCCAAAGCCACCTACGATATTTCTAACTGGGCAGGAGGCAATACCGCCACACGCCTGCGCTTCCGCTGGGAAGGCGACAGCAGCATGTTTTGGGTCATCGATAATATCAAAGTACTTGCGCCCCTCAACTATGATGCAGGCATTGTGGAAATTACCGATCCCAATATGCCATTCGATGAAGGCACGCAAGACATAAAAGTAAGCCTACGCAATTACGGATATGAAACCATCACATCCACCACCATACGCTGGAAAGTAAACGGAACAGAACAAACACCCTACAACTGGACAGGCAACCTACCCTACAACTCGCAAATTGATGACATTACGATTGGGAGTTTGAATTTTCCTGCCGGTCAATTACAGGACATACAGGTCTGGCAGGAAAGCCCCAACGGTCAGCCCGATGAAAACCCGCAGAATGACAGTACAAACAAAAGCTATTGTGCGGCATTTTGTGGTACTTATACCATTGGCGGTGCGGATGGGGATTATGACAGCTTTACCGAAGTAGCAGACTTATTAAATCAGGCAGGAATAAGCTGTGCGGTTACCTTCAATGTGCGGGACGGCATCTATGATGAACAACTGCACCTACGCTATATCGACGGAATCTCCGAAACAAACACCATTACATTTCAATCCGAATCACAGGATTCTACTGCTGTGGTAATTTCAAGCACTCTCAGGAACTACAGTAACAGCTTTGATTATACTTTAAAAATAGAAGAAGCAAATTACATTTCTTTCAAACATATTGGCTTACATAGAAATCAAGGCACTTTCGTAAACAACTTTATCAACGCAAATCATATACTGTTGTCGCACTGTAAGTTAAGCGGAGGATCGTACTCTTTAAATATTCAATACTGCGACAGCCTGACATTTGAAAACAATAATATTTCCGGAACTATTTCTATCAAAGAAAACAACCACTATATAAGAATATACAGTAACATTATAAATAACTGGATCAGAACCTCTAATACAAGCAGCAGTGGGATCGAAATTGTCAACAACGAAATAAATTCATATCTATATTTATATGTTAATGGCTACCCAAAAAGCACGATCATTGAAAACAATAACTTCCCCTCATGCAGCTATTCAACTGAAGGTATAGAAGTTAAAGGCAATAACATTAAAAGCATTTCAGGAAACACGCTGAGCGCCACACACCTAAGTGGTGGAATTAACTGCGATGCCCCCGGAGTTGAAATTACAAACAACTACATAAGAACAACGCCCAATTGCAATGGGATATACCTTGGAGGCAATGCAGACTCCTGTGCCATTTATTTTAATACGGTGCAAAGCCTTGGCAGCAGCAACACAGGCAACCGGGCCTTTGCTGTTGGCAGTGGCGCGGAGCAACTCAAAGTGAAAAACAATATTTTCAGTTGCTCTAATGCCGGCATTCCCGTTTATCTGGACGCCAGCACGGAAAGCTGGGAAATGGATTATAATGATTACTACAGCCGCAGCGGAAGCATCGGATACTATAACGACAGCACCTACAAAGATTTTACTGCATGGCAGGACACCACCCATCAGGAAAGCAACGGCATCCATGCAAACCCGGCATTTATTTCGGATGATTCGTCCGAGCCCACGCATTCAAGGCTCTTTGAAGGAGGAATCAATATTGCCGGCATCAATACCGATATAGATAACAACAACCGCAGCAATCCTCCCGATATTGGGGCTTTGGAATTTAACCTTACGACTTTAGATGCCGGATGCGATTTCTTTACTAGCCCGGCAAACCCGATGATTGGCCCGGATCATCCGGTAAAGGTTACTTTAATCAACCACGGAACTGAAGCACTTAGCTCTGTTGACATTCAGTGGAGCGTTAACGAAGTATTGCAGCAAATGTACCACTGGACAGGCAACTTAAACACTAAAGAGCGCACTGAAGTAATATTAAGCGCAATGCACAATTTCAGCGGTGCCGGCATTTACGATTTAAAATCATGGACAGAAAACCCCAATAATTCAACGGATCTACATCACCAAAATGATACAGCTTATCTCGACGACCTGACTTCTCCTTTATGCGGAACATACACAATTGGCGGTAATGATGCTGATTTCCCGGATTTCAGCTCGGTTGCCCTTGTGCTTCGCGAAGCAGGGCTTAGCTGCCCCGTAGTTTTTAATGTGCGGAACGGCACCTACAACGAAAGCATTACCCTGGAAGATATCCCCGGTAGCTCTGAAGACAATTCTATTACTTTTCAATCAGAAAGCGGGGATTCGAGCCTGGTTACATTGTATGGAACAGGATCTTCGGCACTGACACTAATTGAAACCCAATATATTAATTTCAAAAATATTGGCATAAAAACAAATCATTCATCGGACAACCTGTACATCCTGAGCAGCAATAATATCATGTTCGAGAATTGCTATATTGCCTCGGATGTTTATTATAGGAGAAGCATCGTACTGAACAATATGCACAATATTTACATTACCAACAATTACATTGGGGATATTGAACTACGGGAAAATTCATCTGGTTTAACTTTCATGGCCAATAAAATTCATGGATTTTTCAGGACCTATTCAAACCACAGTGCATCGCACATTATCTTTAAAGAGAATTCCATCTATGGTCATTTTAATCTGAATACGAACGGTTATCCCAAAAACACAGAAATTGATGACAATACATTTTATGCAGGATATAGCGAAGATGTAATTGAATGCAGAGGTAACAATACTCTGAGCATCAGCCGAAATCAGATTTTTGATGCCCAGCACTATACTGGGATTTATTGCCTGTCTCCCGGAGTTGATATTATCAATAACACCATAGAAACCAGCGGTTCAGAAGGAGCTCACGGCATTGGGCTGACATCATCAGCTGATTCCTGCCGGGTTTTGTTCAATACAATAAATCATAAAGGAACAAACAGCACCTATAGCAGAGGAATTTGGCTGGATAACAATCTCGAAGAAGTTGAAATCAAAAACAATATTTTCGCCTGCACCAACAAAGGCATCCCCGTATATTTTGAAGGAGATATTGACCAAATCGACATAGACTACAATGGATACTATAGCGGCGATGGCAGCATTGGTTTTTATGACGATACTCTATATACCGATATGGCTCAATGGCAGGCCAAAACCCAAAAAGCTCAGAATGCAGTATTTGCCAAACCTTTCTTCACATCCGACAGCATTCCTGAGCCCAACACGCCATTTTTCAATGATGCCGGAGAGGAAATTGCAGGCATCACTACGGATTTGGCAGGCAATATCCGATCCAACCCTCCTGATTTGGGTGCATTGGAATTTACACCACCGCTCAATGATGCCGGGCTTTTAGGTTTCACCAGCCCCGGAAACCCATTAACCAATGAAATTCAAGTAGTTAAAGTTGTTTTAATGAATTTCGGACAAAACGATCTGCATTCAACCGAAATACACTGGGACGTCAACGAAGAAATCCAGGAAACCTATAATTGGAACGGATCGCTGCAAACCGGAGAAAAAGATACCATTACCATCGCAACTGCACATGCTTTTAATAATGCTTTATTTTATAATGTCCGGGCCTGGACAGAAAAACCCAATAACCTCCCCGACGAAATAGCCAGCAATGATACGGCCTGGATCAACAATCTGGTCGCCCCCATCTGTGGCTCTTATACCATAGGAGGAGATGATGGCGATTTCAGCAACTTCACAGAAGCAATCACTTTGCTGAACGAGTCCGGAATTACATGCCCGGTCACTTTTATAGTGAGGGACGGCATCTATGAAGAACAACTTTATATAGGCAATATTCCCGGATTATCCGGAGGAAATTCAATCACTTTCGAATCTGAAAGTGGAGATTCGAGCGCTGTAACAATAATTAACAATCAATCAAACTGGAATAATGCATCAGACTACACTATAAAAATCAACAATGCTTCGAATATTATTTTTCGTCAAATCAATATTCAAAGAAACAATGGTT
The DNA here is from genome assembly GCA_963662905.2 of Bacteroidales bacterium. Taxonomy (GTDB): domain Bacteria; phylum Bacteroidota; class Bacteroidia; order Bacteroidales; family WRLA01. The sequence goes on from CAXXFD010000003.1 coordinate 647,586, forward strand.
CATATAACTTTTTAGCTGACAATGCAAATAATCTCACCTTTGAGAACTGCCGCTTCTCTAACGGCTCATATTCAGCCTATTTTACTAATTGCTCAACTGTATTATTCAATAATTGCAACCTGAGCAGCTCAATAGCATTAAAGCGATACAATGATGATTTTACGTTTCAGGGGTGCTTCATTTACTCCCAGCTGGTCTCATACATTATGTATAATCACAATATTAAAATCAAAGGAAACACCTTTTACAAAAACCTTGATTTCTACGTACAACTGAGTAATACTGAACCACAAAGCATCATCGAAAACAACACCTTCTATGCCGGAGGCAATTATGATGTGATTAAAGTACAAGGCAACAACACCAAAAGGATCAGCGGAAACCGGATACTGAACGCAAATAACTATTCCGGTATCGTTTGCGAAACCCCTGGTGTAGATATTATCAATAATTTTGTTGATATTGGCGGCGATGGCAACGGGATTTACCTGAGCGGCAGTGGAGACGATTGCAGGGTACTTTTCAATACCGTAAACCACAGGGGTACTAATTCCTCCAACAGCCGCGCCATAGCCATTGCCAATGACGCCAACAACCTCCTCCTGAAAAACAATATTTTCAGTTGCAAAAACAATGGAACACCTATGTATATTGATGGCGATGCATCCACCTACGACTTAGACTACAATAACTATTACAGCCCCAACGGAAATATTGGCTATTACAATGGCACAACCTACACCAGCCTGTTCAACTGGGGATTGGATCTTAGCAGCGATGCAAACTCAAAAAACATCAACCCATTCTTCCCGGAAGACACCATCCCCCTGCCCTACCAAAGGCAATTTAATGGCGCCGGACTGCCCATCAGCGGTATTGTAACCGACATCAACGGCAAGCTCCGCAACGACCAGGCACCCGATATAGGAGCTGTGGAATTTATGGTCGATTTCGGCATCACACGCCTGATCAACCCCAGCCTGTCATGCGCACATGAAGGAATCGACAGCGTAACTGTGCTCCTCAGGCAATTCGGGGACATTCCCTTTACAGATATTAAAATTGCCTATCAGGTAAACGGCGGCAGCATTATTAAAGATACCATTCATGGAAGCATCAATAATGATTTGGAATATACGTTTAGTGAAGGGATCGACATCAGCGTTACCGGAGATTACGAATTCCGTATCTGGCTGATTTCCACAAACGACGACAACCGCTACAACGACACACTTGTCGAAACCCGCTACTCCAAACCCTCTCCCGAAGTCAGCTTCAGCTGGTCGCCCGAATGTGCCGGAACGGAAATCCAGTTTAATGGCAGCGCCAGTGTTGGCGGAGGGCATTTTATCGCCGGATACGAATGGATCTTTGATGAACAGGATACTTCCACCCTCCAGAACCCAATGTACACCTTTGGTACGGGTGGCACATACCCGGTGAATTTCCGTGCCTATTCCGATGCCGGTTGTTATGCCGATACTACCGAAATGATCCAGGTTTGGCATAAACCGCTGGCTGATTATTCTGTAAACAATTCCTGCTCCAACGATACAAGCTATTTCACCGACAATTCCCTGCCTATGGAAGGCGCCATCACTAACTGGAACTGGAGCTTTGGCGATGGCGGCAATGCCGGCACGCAGGACAGCAAACACAAATACGGCATCGCAGGAGATTACGAAAGCCAACTCATTGTGACCAACACAAACGGCTGTAAGGACACGCTGGCGCAAAGCGTGCATGTGTATGAAATCCCGATGGCAGATTTCAGCGTAGATACGGTTGTGGTGGGACAAGAAGCGGAATTTAACGACCTCAGCACTTCCATCGAAGGCAACATAACTGCCTGGTTCTGGGATTTTGACGACGGAAGCTATTCCGCCGAGCAGGAACCCGAACACAGCTATTCAGCTCCCGGGATTTATCAGGTGACTCTCAGCGTCACCACCGAATTCGGCTGTACGCACAGCTATACAGGCGAAGCTGTGGTTATCGACGACATCATGGCCATTTTTGATGCGGATACCGTTTGTTTTGGCACGCCCACACATTTCACCGATCAGAGCGTGCACAACGGCAGCAGCATCACTGCATGGAATTGGGATTTTGGTGATGGCAGCAGCTCCACAGAGCAAAATCCGGAACACATTTTCACCTCTTCCGGAAACCATAGCGTCATCCTGAGCATCACCAATAATTACGGTTCAGTTGACGATACAACCATCAATATTGTTGTTGCCACCAATCCTTTGGCAGATTTCAGCAGCGATGAAGCCTGCTGGGAAAGCCCCACACATTTCACCGACGCCTCTTCTGCCGGTTATGGAAACATCTCCTCATGGGAATGGGATTTCGGAAGCATCCAACAAAACCCCGAACATACTTTTGGCAGTTTTGGCACACAAAATGTCCGTTTGGTGGTCATCAATACCAACGGATGTAAAGACACTACTTATCAGGATGTTACGGTCAAACCATCACCTTTGGATGTTGGCCTGACAGCGGAATACAACCAGCAAATCCTGGCGCGATATCCGTTCAATGGCAATGCCAACGATATGAGTGGAAACAATTATAACGCAACGGTGCACGGCGCAACATTGAGCAGTGACCGCTTCGGCAGGGAAAACCACGCCTATCTTTTTGATGGCATCAGCAATTATGTGATCGCACCGCTCAACCTGAATTTCCACCAGGAAGTCAGCCTGACATTTTGGATGCAGCTTGTAAGTTTGCCAACCACAAAAGCAGCCATATTCAGCAATGAAGCCGCGAGTGGCGGGCGCATTATTAATATTTTAAATGACGGCCGTCTGGAGATGATTGACCCCAATGGCAATGCCGGCAGCTCGGTGCAGCAATTGCAAAGCGGCAACTGGTATCATGTTTGTGCCACTTGGAGCGGTGAGCATAACCAGCTTTTCATTGACAATCAAATAGAAATAAACGAAGCAGCATCGCCCGGCGGCCTGGACGATTTGCCTGTGCTTAATATTGGCCGTCCCGGCAATGGCGACGATGAATATGCGCACATCAGCCTGGATGAAATACAAATCTACAGCCGCGTATTACAGCCCGAAGAAGTTGCATGGTTCTATAATGGACGTATTGGCGCCGATGCACCCGACGGCCTGTGCAGTGGCGAAACCGCTGAAATTAAAATCTTCAATGCCGAAAGCGGGGTAAGCTACCAAATCTGCGACGAAAACAACATCCCGCTGACTACGGCGCAAAACGGCCCGGCTGATACGCTCTATTTCAACATTGCAGATATTACTTCTGATACCGCTTTCAAAATACGGGCAGAAATGAGCAATGCCTGTGAGCGGATTCTGGATACCGTTTTAAACATCACGGTTTATCCTTCCCCTGTGAGTGATTTTGCACAAAACAGTGTTTGCGATGAAACAGCCATGCAATTCACCGACGAAACCAGCATCAACGGAGGAACGATCACCAACTGGAACTGGAATTTTGGCGATGGCCAGACATCAACAGATCAAAATCCGGAATTTACTTTTGCCACTTCGGGTGATTATGATGTGGAACTGATTACATACAGCAATAATGCTTGTTCCGACACAATCACCAAAAGCGTGCATGTTTTTGCTTTGCCAACGGCTGATTTCCTGAGCGATACAGCTTGCTGGGGCGATTCCACGGCTTTCACCGACTTCTCCATGAGCAATGAAGGTCAGATTGATCAGTGGAACTGGAATTTTGGCGATCCATCTTCCGGAAGCAATAACATCAGCTCTTTGCAAAATCCCAAACACGAATATGCCGTTCCCGGTGATTATATGGCGCAACTCATTGTGAATGACATCAATGGATGCAGCGACACTTTAGAGAAAAACGTTCCGGCAGGAAAACTCCCTCAGGCTTTTGCCGGTGCAGATACTTCTGTTTGTGAAAATGCCATTTTGCAGCTCGATGGAGAAGTAGCCGAAGCGGGCACATGGAACTGGGCAACCACAGGCGACGGGATTTTCACCAACAGCAACGATCTTTCAACGACTTATCAAGCAGGCAGCAACGATATTGCAACAGGCTCCTTCCAGATTATTTTGAATGCTGCCGCCAACGCACCTTGCCAGGGCGATGCTTCCGACACCATGGATGTGCAGGTGGTTTATCTGCCCATTGCCGATGCCGGAAACGATACCAGCATTTGTGAAAATGCCAGCCTAAGCCTGGACGCAATGGCCAGTGATTACCAAAGCATATTGTGGACTACATTGGGCGATGGCAGCTTTGATGATGCAGGCAGCCTTGCAACAACTTATACGCCCGGTGCGAACGAAATCGCGGCACTTTCGTCCACGATTGTTCTGACGGCCTATCCCCTTGCGCCTTGCGGTGATCTTTATCGCGACACGCTGATTATCAGCATGGATCCGCTACCTGAGGCGCATGCTGGCGAGGATGCCAATATGTGCTCCAATGCCGTATTCCCAACAGCGGGATGGGTAGAGTATTCATCAGGTTTTGAATGGACTACCAGTGGTGATGGCAGTTTTGATGATCCGGGATCTTCCATGGCCATTTATATGCCCGGGCCAATCGATATTGCCAACGGAAATGTTGCGCTGAACATCACAGCTTTTGGTGCGGCAGCCTGTCCGGATACAGATACCGATGAAATGACCCTGAGCATTCTTCCTCCTCCGCTTTCCAATGCAGGTGCTGATGCGGTGGTTTGCGAAAATGCCGGCATCACATTAGATGGCAGCGCAGAAAACTATTCCACTTCGCTTTGGAGCAGCGCAGGAGACGGCAGTTTTGATGATCCTAACCTGCTGAACGCCCTTTACACACCGGGTTCCGGTGATATTTCTACCGGTTCGGTCTGGCTATACCTGAGTTCTGACGGATTAAGTTCTGCCTGTTATCCACACACAGATTCCATGTTGCTGAGCATTCAATATCTGCCGGAAGTATTTGCCGGAGATGATCACCGCATTTGCAGCAATGAAGATATCCATCTTGAAGCAGAAATGTGGTTTGCAGCCGCTTCCCAGTGGTTTAGCAGCGGCGATGGAGTTTTTGATGATCCGAACAATTTGCACAATGTCTATCATCCCGGTGAGGGAGATCTGGCGCAAGGCTATGTGGATTTATGGCTGAGTGTTGAAGGCGAAGCGCCCTGTCAGGCCAGTGCCACCGACAGCATGCGCGTTGAATTTGAGCCTTACTTGCACGCCAATGCAGGTTCCGACCAAAGTGTTTGTGCCAATGAAAGTGTCCAACTCTATGGCGGCCCTGCCAATGCCGACAACTCCTTATGGACAACAGCCGGTGATGGCAGCTTCAATGCGCCCAACAACCTCTGGACACAATACACGCCCGGTTTTAACGACATCAGTGCAGGCGGTGTGGAGCTTTATCTGACTGTTTTTGATGCAGATGGGTATTGCCCGCCCAATCAGGACACTACTTTTATCAGCATCTCCGCTTTGCCCACAACAGGCTTCCAGGCTTCTGAGGAATGCTTAGGAAATGCAACCCTATTCACCGACATCAGCTCCGGAGCAGAAATATCTGAATGGTACTGGGATTTTGGCGATGGAAACATTTCTACGGAACAAAACCCGGAACATCAATATGCCGCAGCAGGCAGCTATAATGTTAGTTTAAACATCACAACAACAGACGGCTGCAACGGCAGCGCAGCCAATGAAATCAATGTACTGCCTTTGCCTGAATTCAGTTTCAGTTTCAACAGTGTTTGCTCCGGGCAGCCTACAAACTTCCAGAGCGACATCATGGGAGTGCCTCAGGCAAGGCTCTGGAAATTTGGCGATGGGGAAACATCCGGCGAAAGCCATCCGCTGCACCAGTATCCGGCGGCAGGCACTTATGAATGCTGGCTGATCGTTACGGCCGCAGGTGGCTGTACCGATTCGCTGATGAAGCTTGTAACAGTAAAAGAAAGTCCATTGGCACAATTTGATTTTAGCGCGTCCTGCTTAAATCAGCCAGTGTATTTTACCGATCTTTCGCAAAGCACATCGCCTATTGCAAGCCACAACTGGGACTTTGGCGACGGAACGGTTTCTTCAGAGCAAAATCCTGAGCATGTATATCAGCAAAGCGGAACATATACAGTCACTTTAGACATCACTAATGAAGACGGCTGTTCCGACAGCTATTCGCAAAACATTGAAATTGTTCCGCTTCCGGTGGCTGAATTCAGCTTTAGCCATGCCTGTGCAGGAAGGATCACAACTTTTACCGATTTGAGCAGTAGTTCCGCAGGCAATATCTCCTCCTGGATCTGGGATTTTGGCGATGGCAGCACTTCTACCGAACAAAATGCTCAGCATGTATATAACGAAGCGGGTCTTTATACAGTGCAGCTCACTGTTATAAACAGCGGAAACTGCACGAACAGCAAATCCATTGAGCTAAACGTCAGTGAATCACCACAATTGTTCCTGGGCAACGACACCAGCCTTTGTCCGGGCGATATGCTTACGCTGGATGCCGGAACGCATGCTTCATATCTCTGGCAGGATGGCAGCACTTTGCCCTATTGCACCATTTACGGCCCGGGAATATATTGGGTAGAAGTTTCTAATACAGCCGGTTGCAGTGCACGCGATACGCTCATCATTTTTAATGAACCAGGCATTGATATCAGTGGTATTGTAAGCATTGAAGGGGAAGCCGTTACGAATGCCCTGGTCAAAATCCATGCCTATGCTCCGGCACATCTTTCGCCTGCTTTTGATTCTGTTTTAACAAATCAGAATGGATTTTATATGCTCAAAGATGTAAGCCCCTGCTTTCAATATCTGATATCGGCGCAATCGGAGGAACATGAAAACAGCTTCCGAACATGGTACGAGCAGGCAGCTTACTGGAACTATGCCACTATGGTGGACACCAGTTTGGGCATGAGTGGCAGCGGTCTCGAAAACATTGATATTGAGCTGCTCACATTCTACAATGGCGGCACAGGCGATGCGACGCTTTGCGGAAATGTTTCCTACGACATCCACGGGAAGCACCCATTGGGCGAGCCGATTAAAAATGTGGACATCTCCCTTGAACTCCTCGGAACCGAAAAAGCCGATTCCATGCCCTGGTACATCATCAAGCGCACAAAAACCGACGATTTGGGCGATTACTGTTTCACCGAAGTAAACGGAGGCGATTACCGCATTGTGGTGGATCTGCCCTGCCTGCCTATGGACAGCATGTATTACCTCAACATCTATAATGCCGATACCAGCATTTTTGACCTGGACTATATTGTGGACAGCACCGGAATTTATATTGTTACCACCGGCATGGAAGACATCTATGGCAGTGAACATTACGGCAAATTAAGCCTGTGGCCAAATCCTTCGCAGGGCGACTTTGAAATCCGTTTCGAAAGCAATCAAAAAGGACGTAAAGTGAAGCAAATCCAGATACTGGACATGAATGGTAAGCTCATTCTGAACGAAACTATAGACACAAGGCTCAATGATGTTTTCCAGCGAAAGTACTACTTGCCTTCAAGCCGGAAAGGCGTGTTTATTTTGCGTTTCATTTGCGATGATTTTGTGTTGCATAAACGTTTTATTGTGAAGTAAAAACAAGGCAATAAAAGCAAATAATCCGGGAGCATTCTTGTTTCCGGATTTTTTTTTGATGCAGCTGTGCTTTTATCCATAAATTTGCCAACAAAGCAAGCATATTTATGTGGCAAGCCCTGGCAATCATATCGGCACTGTTCTCTGCTTCAGCGGCTGTATTGGAAAAGAAAGCCCTGCTTAAAAGCGATCCACTGGCTTTTTCCCTCATCGTATCGGTTTTGACAGCTGTTTTTACGCTTCCATTTTTGCTCGATGCAGATCCGGGCGCTGTTTCTGCCCTATCAGTTTTTGTACTGTTTTTTAAATCTGTTCTTGGTGCCGGCGCTTTCCTTTTGGTGATGTACGGGCTCAAATACAATGAGTTGAGCAATTCCCTTCCCTTACTGGTGTTTACTCCTGCGGTGGTGGCTGTTTTGGCATTTTTTCTTTTGGGAGAAAATATTGGCAGCACTGGCATTGTGGGTATGGTTCTATTGCTCATTGGCACCTATTTTCTGCAAATCGACAAAAGCGGAGACTGGCGTTCTCCTTTTTATTTTGTTAAAAGGAATAAAGCGCAATGGTTTATTCTGGGCGCGATTGCACTTTTTTCGACCACTACTATTTTGGACAAGAGCCTGTTGCGCGATTTCCGTGTGCCGCCACAACTGTTTTTGCCCCTGCAGCAAATTTTTTACAGCCTCGTTTTTTTGGTCGCATTCCTCGTCACAAAGAAAAAACATCAAGCTCTGGCACAACAATTTGCACAAAACTGGAAAGCAATTCTTGCTGTAGCTGTTCTGGCAATTATCTATCGCTATGCGCACATCCTTGCCATGAAAGCCGGACCGGTTGCGCTGGTGCTTTCCATAAAACGCACATCCGTTTTCTTTGCCACGGTTATTGGCGGCCATTATTTCCGTGAGCAAAACCTGCTCCGGCGCAGTATTTCTGTTTTGGTGATGGTGGCAGGCGTGGTTATATTGCTCTTAAGCAGCCTTTAGTTTCCTGCCATAATGCCCGAACGAAGCGTAGCCGGCACAGGTCGGGAAGCCGTATTCCCGAGTCACTTATTTTATTGAAAATGCAGGCGTTCGCAGGGATATTCCAGTTTTTCGGCGGGGCAGCGTCCTTTGATCCAGAAGGGAATACCCAGCCGGATGCTGAAATAAAAATCCATTCCATAGAAATCGCTCAGCCCCAGAAAAGTTCCCAGTTTATCTGTCCCTACAGTAAAACCATATAGCCTGCCATACAATCCGATGCGTGGTTGTGTAAAATTATAGAAAGAAACCGGCATTCCGGCTTCAAATTTTTCCGTTTCATAACGTGGTGAAACATAGAGCAGGTTTGGCCTTTTCACCGGCGACACCGGCAAAGCCAGCACAGCATATCCGTTGAGAAACCATTCATCGCGCAAATGATAATCCAGTTGCGCCGAAAAAGCTGCCGGCAACATCATGCTAAACGATTCAGATTTCAAGGAAGCCTCCGGATTGCCGTAAAACCTTTGACTGATGTCATTCAGCGCATATTGCAGATTATCGTAGCCAAGGGAATCAATGCGGTTCCAGTAGTATTGGATATTATCGTACGAATGCACTTCCGCATTGGTTTTAAAACTCAATATGCCCACATCCAGCAGCGACAGGCCCAAACGGAAATCATAAGGCACAAAGCGCATTTCGCAGGGACGGTCAACTTTATGCCATTGCATGGTTTTCTTAGCCTTTAACCAGGTATAGCCCAGATCGAACGAAAAACCACTTCCCACTTGCAGTTGGTTATCAAGCATTTCGTTCGTACTGTAGCTGATGGGCGCAGAAAACGCAATTTCCGCATCCAACTGCCTGATATCCAAAGTACAATCATTTACTACCACATAGCTCAAATCCTGAACATCAACCTTTAAACCTTCATAGCCGAAAAGCAATTTAAAAGTTATACCCAGTGAGCGCCAGTCCCAGGCACGCTTTTCGATTTCGCGGTTGTAGGTTACGCCAAACTCAGCCCAGCTCATACTCGCCATACTGAAACTGCCTTCATTATATAAAATCCCATGCTGTGGTTTGTAATCCAGACCGTAGTAAGCAAAATTCATCACCGATTTCGGCAAATCATCCACCGATGTCATGCTGCGCGCACCAAGGTGGATTGCAATGGCATATTTCTCTTCCACCATCATAAAGGCCGGCCCCAGCACACGCACGGAATTATAGAACTGCTCAAAATCCTGATCCGAATTGATTAAAAATGGTTTTTCATCCACGCCATATTTAAAATTGGGAACACTGCCCGTGAGCAATTTCAGTCCCGATAAATCGGATGAAGGCCAGTAAACTACATTATTTTGAAAGAAAACATCAGCACCGATGATATTCACATCGCGGTAGAGTTTGCTGTGCAATAAAGCGGAGGGATTGATATAAAGACTGTTTACGCCCGAATAATTCCCAAGACCCAATCCGGGGATTTCCTGTGCATGGGCAAAGAAGGGCAGCAGGGGTAAAATGTATATCAGTATCCTTTTTATCATCGGGCTTTCCCAATAATAACGCAAAAGCAATTACATAGTTATATGCAATGGATACTTAAGCAAAAGAATATTGATAATTTGACAAAATTACAACTGAAGTAAAAGATAAAGCGAACAAACACTTTATCCACTAAAATTTAGCCGTGATTTTATAGCTAAGTCTGATTAAACGTTAAAGCGGATATGCAAGATATCGCCATCCTCCACGATATATGTTTTGCCTTCGAGTTTAAATTTACCCGCTTCTTTCACAGCATGTTCGGAGCCCAGCTCGATAAAATCCTTATATTTCATCACCTCAGCACGGATAAAGCCCCGTTCCAGATCACTGTGAATTACGCCACTGGCCTGCGGGGCAGTCATGCCTTTGCGAATTGTCCAGGCTTTCACTTCTTTGGGGCCTGCAGTGAAGAAGGATTGCAGCTTGAGCAAATCGTAAGCAGAGCGGATAAGGCGATCCACACCAGGCTCGGTCAGGCCGGCATCAGCCATAAAGTCAGCGCGGTCTTCCTCGTCCAGTTCCGTAATCTCCGATTCGAGCTGTCCGGCAATAACGAGTACTTCAGCTTTTTCATCTTTTACAGCTTCGCGCACTTTTTCCACATAAGCATTTCCGCTTGTGGCCGATTCATCATCCACATTGCAGACATAAATTACCGGTTTTGTGGTTAAGAGGAAAAGGTCATCAAGATATTTTTGATTGGTTTCGCTGATTTCCATTTTCCGAACATTCTCGAAATTTTCGAGATGGTCCAGAACCGTTTGCAGGAAAGCAATACCGTTTTTTGCATCTTTATCGCCCGATTTGGCCACTTTCTCCAGGCGTTGGATTTTTCGTTGCACCAGATCCATATCGCGCACCTGAAGCTCAAGGTCAACAATTTCCAGGTCGCGCACCGGATTAACAGAGCCTTCCACATGGGGCAGGTTTTCGTCATCGAAACAACGGAGCACATGGATCAAAGCATCCACCTGCTGAATATCGGCCAGAAACTTATTGCCCACACCTTCGCCCTGGCTGGCACCTTTCGCCAGGCCGGGAAGATCGAGGATTTCTACTACAGCAGGGACTACTTTTGCAGATTTTATCAGCGCATCAATTTTATATAAACGAGGATCGGGCACATCCACCATCCCGATATTGGTTTTGGTTGCACTGAAAGCATAATTAGATGCTTCCGCTTTAGTTCTTGATATACAGTTAAATATTGTAGTTTTACCTGTGTTTGTCAGGCCAACAATTCCACAATTCAATGACATAGTTCAAAATTTTGCGCAAAGATAGCAAAGAATAGGATTGAAAAAGCCCTATTTATAAAATGCGGTACTACACGGAATTTCGTGGAAAGAAAAATTACCTTATTGCAAACAGATTCCTCCTTCCGAAGGCTATCGGAATTCCTCATGCTCCGGAAACTTTGTCGGAATGACGGGTTTTAAAAGGTCTGAGGGCAAATGAGGCGAGGACACAATAGTTTATCTCAAATACGTCCTCGCCTCATTTGCCTTAAATACTTACTAAACAGTGTCATTCCAACCGGAACAAAGCCAAACGAAGTGATTAGGGCTTTGTCCCGATAGTTATCGGGAGGGAGGAATCTGTTGGAGCTCAGATTTTTGGCGCACAGGAATAGCCGTAGTTATTTTGAGCACCAAAAAGATAGCATTCCTTTCTATTGCAGCGGTTTGTGTGCGCAATAGAATATTTTGCGAATTATTCAGGTTAAAAACTGATTAAAACCAATCGCGATTTTATGATTTTGAACGGGAAGAAAATTGATTTCCGTAAATATACTTAACCAACACACAATACTACAAATATATAAAAACACGATTATTCCAAAATCCCGGCCGGAATGATTTTAGCTAATCCTCTCTTCGAAAACCAATCATTTTATGTTTTGCAGCATTTTTCAATCACATCACAAGCATGGCTTTCAATTTTATTAATAATCCGAATGCCTACGCTAATTCTATAGAAATTTCTGTTAAAATAGTAGTTCCAGACTCATTTTGATGAAAACTACAAAATTCACCAAGACTAAAAACAAAAATATTTAGCACTTATACTATTGATTTAAAGCTTTTTAAATAAAATAAATTTATAAAGGCACAAAACTCCAAAGAATAAAGGCGCTCGATTTCCTTATGAAAAATTGGTCAAATCCTGCCCTAATTAATTTTATTACTATTTATTTACTTATACTATTTTCATTCACAAGAGACAAGCAAGGATTTGTATATTTGCGCCGCTGAAAAAATCGAAATACAAACAAACTTACTCAAAATGCTACGGATAAATACGATCCTAATTATCTGTTTATTAAGCTTTAGCGCATCATTTTCCCAAATCCCGGCAGGATATTACAACAGTGCCAGTGGTTTGAGCGGTGAAGCCTTGAAAGCCGCCCTCAACGACATCATCACAAACGGGCATATTGAAATCAGTTATGAAGATGCCAAAGACGTACTGCGCGACACCGATGAAGATCCCAACAACACCAATAATGTTATTTGCCTTTATACGGGCTGGTCCTATGGCAAATACGATTTTGGAAATGGTTCAGAAGAGTGGAACCGTGAACATACCTGGTCTAAATCCCATGGCGATTTCGGCGATTATCCCCCGGCCGGAACAGATATCCACCATCTGCGCCCTGTTGATGCCTCGGTGAATTCAGCCAAAAACAACCGTGATTTTGACGAAGGCAGCGAGCAATATATCGATGGTTCAGGCCCAACGCAATGCTATCGGAGCACCGACATCTGGGAACCACGCGACGAAGTAAAAGGCGATGTAGCCCGTATGTTATTTTATATGGCTACACGCTACGAAGGCGAGAATGCAGAAGTTGACCTCGAATTTGTGGATTATGTAAATACTGCGCCCAATAACGAACCGCTCTACGGAAAACTCAGTACGCTGCTGCTTTGGCACGAAAACGATCCAGTAGATAGCTGGGAAATAAGCAGAAATAACAAAATATATTCGCATCAGGGAAACCGGAATCCCTATATTGACCATCCGGAATACGTAAACCTGATTTGGGGCGGAGGTTTGGCAAGCGAACCCAGCAATCATGCAGCAGACTTCTCTGCACATACGATCAAACTGGAATGGACGGATGCTATTGGCGAAAATGTGCCCGATGGATATCTGATCCGTATGAGCGCAACGGGTTTTGAATCCATTGCAGCTCCGGTTGACGGCACAGCTGTAGCGGATGATGCAAGCAATAAAAATGTTGCGTTTGGTGTGGAACAGGTCGTTTTTGGCGGACTTACACCCGGAGCAACTTATTACTTCAAAATCTACGGATATAAAGGTTCCGGTGCATCAATTGACTATAAAACCGGGGGAGATGTGCCGCAGGTGAGCCAGATAGCGAACTAAAATACTGCATATCAGACAAATACTCATTTTCAGGCAAAGCTTAAAATTTTTCTACTTTTGTGCTTTCTAAAATCTGAGCAATGAGCATAAAAAAAACGGAATACAGGCTACAATCCGTAGCAAGCGGAAATATTTTTGACGATCAAGGCTGGACATTGGATGCGCCCGGCGAAAGCACACCTTCTTTGATTCGTGCGATATACAAAGACAAGCAACTGAACCTGCTTGGTGACACTTACGGACTCTATAAATTCGCCAAATGGCTTCCGGTACAACGTACTTTAAAAGGTTCTTATGCTCCGCTCACCTACAAAAGCGAAGGCTTGGCCAAAGAATTGGGCTTAAGCAATCTGTACATCACTTTTAGCGGGTATTGGCCTGAAAAAGGCATTAATATGAGCACCTGTTCTTTCAAGGAAACGGAATCATATTCGGTTTGTGCGCGCATGGACGAAAGCGAAAAGCGCATTCTTGTTGTAGCATCTGCCGGAAATACCGCCCGCGCTTTTGCCCGTGTCTGCTCCGACAACGATATCCCCTTGCTGCTCAGTGTCCCGGAAGACAATCTAAATGCGCTTTGGTTTGACACACCCATTAAAGATTGCGTAAAACTCATTGCCAGCAAATCCGGAGGCGATTATTTTGATGCGATACATTTATCCAATATTGCCTGTCAGCTCGATAAATTCATTGCCGAAGGAGGCGCCAAGAACGTTGCCCGCCGCGATGGTATGGGCACAACAATGCTTTCAGCTACCACACATATTGGCGAAATCCCCGAATATTATTTCCAGGCCATTGGCAGTGGAACCGGAGCCATAGCCGCATGGGAAGCAAACCTGCGCCTGATTGAAGATGGACGTTTTGGCAATCGTAAGATGAAACTTTTCGTGAGCCAGAATTATCCGTTCCACCCGATTTACGATGCATGGAAAGCCGATTCGCGCCAATTGCTGCCTTTTGAAGACCATGATGCGCGCAAGCAGGTCGAAATCATTGACGCAAAAGTCCTGAGCAACCGAAAGCCCCCCTACCCTCCCGCTGGCGGTCTTTATGACGCATTGAAAGATGCCGGCGGTGATGTGCTTTTGGCAACCAATGATCAAGCACAAAAAGCCGGAGCACTTTTCTTGCAAACCGAAGGCATCGACATCCACCCGGCTTCAGCAGTAGCTACCGCAACACTAATCGAAGCAGTAAAAAATAAAACGGTCGAAAAAGACAGCCTCATCATGCTCAACATCACCGGCGGCGGTGAAGAACGCTTTAAAAACGATAACGAACTGCATTACCTGAAGCCTCTGAAGATTTTTGATTATCACCTTAACGAAGAAGAAGTTAAGGAATATTTGATGAGACTGGAGTGGTAAGAAGCGCAGATATCCGCTAAATGCAATGGGATTTGAGTGCAATTTTAAGACACAAAAATACCCGTGCTCAGAAGTGATCCCAGTGGAATCATTATATTGATTTATTGATACATTGGCTGTGCATGATGGATATTCCGGACTAAACCGACCCACCCGGCAGTCCGAAAGAAACAGGCCATAAGTAACTCTCAAGACCTGCCCATCCGGCGGATACTGCCCCATTGAAACGGAAAAAGGTACTTCAGGCAAACAAATCCGGGCTATGTTGACCCTTTCTGAAATGGCGGAGAGAAAAAATCCGGGGCGTATTGACCCACTTTTTATCGCTTTTTTTTGCCCGGCATGCAATCACAAGTTTGTTAATTTCTTCGATACTTAAACCTATGATTTCCCGGATAACTTCAATTTCTGTATCCTTCAAGAGCTGTCTTTTGGCTACTTTAATTAAACCTCTCTTTTCACCCTCAATCAGCCCTTCTTGTTTGCCTTCTTCCCTGCCTTTAATTAGCCCCTTTTCTTCTGCCCAGTCAATGGAGTTTTTGATATCATCGAGGATTGGCGGATTGAAATTGTATTTTCTCCCGGTCATTGTCTCAGAGTTCATCTTGAAGTTTGCTGATTTCTTCCAGACTTAAGCCTGTAATTTCCTGGATAATATCAATTACCATTCCTTTGAGGAGCAGGTTCCTTGCTAAGGATAATTTTTCTTCTTTTCTGCCTTCTTCCCTGCCTTCTTTTCTACCTCTAATAATTCCTTTCTTCTCTCCCTCAATCAGCCCTTCTTGTTTGCCTTCTTCCCTGCCTTTAATTAGCCCCTTTTCTTCTGCCCAGTCAATGGAGTTTTTGATATCATCGAGGATTGGCGGATTGAAATTGTATTTTCTCCCGGTCATTGTCTCAGAGTTCATCTTGAAGTTTGCTGATTTCTTCCAGACTTAAGCCTGTAATTTCCTGGATAATATCAATTACCATTCCTTTGAGGAGCAGGTTCCTTGCTAAGGATAATTTTTCTTCTTTTCTGCCTTCTTCCCTGCCTTCTTCCCTGCCTTCTTTTCTACCTCTAATAATTCCTTTCTTCTCTCCCTCAATCAGCCCTTCTTGTTTGCCTTCTTCCCTGCCTTTAATTAGCCCCTTTTCTTCTGCCCAGTCAATGGAGTTTTTGATATCGCGATAGGCATTCAGGCTGAACTGATATTCTTTGTACTCCTTTGAATCCAAACGAGCTATTTCTGCTGTTTCGAAGAATTTAAGGAAAACCTGCTCCCTTAGTTTTTCAGGCACGCGGTCCAAACGGTTTAGGTTTTTGATTACATAAAGCCATTTTTCAAATTTGCTTTCCAGCTCTGCCAGCTCCTTGCTGAATTTGGGCATAGCGAGATAAATGTAAGTGAGCTTGTCGTAGAAAATATCCTTGCTGTCCAAATCACAGATCTTCGCATCGAAACGGTATTTATCTTCCGGGCTTTCGTCGCCCTTAAACACAAAATCCAGAATACCAATGGTATAAACGTGCTTGAGCTTAAAATTCCAGTCTTTGCCCTTGTCTTTTGCCTGCTCCTGAATCGGGAAGGTAGAATAAAAAACGGTGCGGTCTTTAAAATACTTCTGTTCAGCCTTTTGCATTTCCACAATGAAACGTTCGCCTTTTTCGTTTTTGCAGTAAATATCAAAAATAGCCCTGCGGTCACCCAAGGCAATCGGCAGGTTTTCGTTGGGCAAATACGACAGCTCCACAATGTTGCCTTCCTGCTCGCGCAACAGCTCGTTCAGGAAATCCTGCAATAAATCCTTGCTGGGCTCCTCGCCAAACAATCGCTTAAAACCGTAATCCGTAAAAGGATTGATGTATTTTTCTTTCATAGCTAAAGTACTGATTCACAAAAATAATACATTATAGGCACTAAAATCAATTTTAGCAAAAGCTTTTTGAGACAAAGAGAACACAAACTGTATCTTCCAAGAAAATTTGCCCCAATCACCTATCTTAAAGAATCAGCACTCAAAAACTGACAATCCGGAGCATATTGACCCTTTTCTCATCGTCTTTTTTTATGTATTTTAAGTAGTAAACGGGTGCTAACAAACAATTCCAAACATATAGCCCGCATCCTATATCTGCATAGCGTACCTTTGCATAAAAAACTGTTGTCCATGCTACCGAAAAAACCGTTTTTTATGCTTAAAAGACACCTTCCTTTTATTGTGATGCTGTTCCTGCTGCATTCCTGCTCCAACAAAATGAGTGGATTACTTGAAGAACCTGCTCATACACAGGAGGGTATATACTGCAAACATTTTGCTTATTCGCTGCAATACAATGAAGATTGGGAGCAAGCGCAATGGGTGGCCTGGGCACTGGAAAAAGAAGAGCTGGAAAATCGTGTGCGCAGAAAGCACCGTTTTGTGGAAGATCCGCTTGTCTTGACAGGCACAGCCTCTGATTCAGATTACAGAGAATCAGGTTTTGACCGGGGGCATCTTGCGCCGGCAGCAGATATGCGCTGGAACCAAACCGCTATGGACGAGAGTTTCTATTACAGCAATATCAGCCCACAATCGGCATCGTTTAACCGTGGCATCTGGAAGAAGCTCGAAAAATTCACCCGTGAAATGGCAGAGCAGCACGGATGTGTTTATATAGTTTCCGGGCCGCTCTGCCATGATACATGCAGGCGCATTGGTACAAATGAAGTCTGCGTTCCCTATGCTTTTTATAAAGCACTTTTAATAAACAACGAACAGCATATCGAAGCCATCGGCTTTCTTTTGCCCCATGAAAAGAGCAAAGCAGATATCATGGAATTCAGCATCAGCATCGATAGCCTGGAAGAACAAAGCGGACTGGATTTCTTTCCTGCTTTGCCCAAGCGCATTGAAAATCAAATTGAGGAATTTCCTAATCGTGCTTTTTGGAGGTAGCTTGAGACCATGTAGCTTTCCCGAAAAATGCTTCGGTCAGCATGACCGCAATATTGCAGCCTGCCACTAACTGCCAGCTTCATTCTTCTCGCCTTCAGATTTCTTAAAATCTATTAACGGATTAGGATCTTTGTCGAAATCAATACCGGATATGGAATAGCAGATACGGGAGTGGGAGTGGGATACCCTTTCTTTAACTACATTCAAGCCACTATCGTTTGCCTCAAAGGACACAGAACGGTTAATATTCAGGCCTCGGCTGACTTCTTCAACATCATGGTTGGCGCCATAATAGCAGATTTCCCATTTCTTCTCACGCAGCCCGCCCACCAGATTTTTCAATTGTTGCCGGTCAATTTCTTTTGATGCGTTTTCATACCCATCGGTGATAATGGCTGCATTTACCCAACTGCCATCATTGTTTTTCTGCAATTCCCTGATTTTCCCGAATGCAATCATCATTGCATCGTAAAGTGGAGTCATGGCTTGCGGTGAATAGTCTTCCAGCGACATGGCCTGGCACTCACTAATCGGTTTATCAGAAATTAGCTCTTTGATGCCATTGCTGTTGAAGCTAAAAAGGCTCAGGCTGTGCTCCTGTTCTGGAAATTTAGCCGCTTGTGCCGTCATTGATTCAAATATTTCTTTCAGATTGGACAGTGTGCTTTCTGCTATCATTCCCATGCTTCCGCTTTCATCTAAAACGATCAGGTTAAATACTTTGGTTCTCTTTTGCATGATAAAAATGTGTTTGGTTACTACTGATATTAATTTGTGTGCTCAATAATGCCGGCAAGATACTACTGAAAAATGCACTTTATGTGCAGTTTTGAAATCTGTGTGTTTTATTATAAAAATATCTTGCTGATGTTGCTTTCATCCAAGATGTCGCTGTTCGCAAACTAATCGTTGCACATGGCTACATCACACACTTCTCCTCACTCATTCCTCATTATGCGATCTGAAACCTTAAGTTGTTATACTTCATTGCAACTAAAATAACAAAACATACCCATTCCCTGAGCAAAAATATAAACCATAGGCGGCAACATTCTTAACCTGATAAAAGGATTGTAACTGAAATGCAAGCCAGATTTTGGAAAATCAAAATCAGAAAAACAACTGGATATGATTTGATCAAAGCAAATCTCAGCTTTACTCCTCTCCTACTCCATGGTTTTGAAAGACAATTAAGGATGTACATTGGAATCAAACCACTGCGCACTTATGTACATTTTGATGTACATTCAACAAAAAAGCCTGTCACAAACTTCTTTGTAACAGGCTGATTTCCAAGTCGGAGTGGGGAGACTCGAACTCCCGACCTCTTGACCCCCAGTCAAGCACGCTAACCAACTGCGCCACACCCCGGATTTTCGTATAGAACTTTTCCGCTTAGCGGACTGCAAAAGTAGGCTTTTTTTGGAAATTACAAAATAGCTTGCTGCGAAATTTTTATGAATTCGGCCGCCGATCGCCCAGCTGCGGTTTTTTAAAGAACCAGGTAATATTCCGGGCTTTGAAATATTCGTAAAAACCAACATTCATCAGCAGAAGTAAAAGGGCATATACGCTGTCTTCTACCGGAATGGTTCCCAAACGGAAACCAAGGTTTTCCGCATCATTATACCAAACCACCTGATCAGGTATCCCTGAGCCGGTGAGTATGCCGTTTACTATAAAAAACGGAATGAGGATGATGAAAAAATGCAGGTAGAAGCGCCCCAGCCAGACTTCCCTGCGCCAGACAACAATCAGCAATGCGATCATCGTAAGTGAAAAAGTGAGGCCGGTGTACCATTTCAAAGGCGCAAAAATCAAAACAACAGCCAAAGTGGTATTGATCACCAAAGTAATCCAGGGGGCTGCTTTTCCAAGCACATCTTTTTTTATCAGATATTTGAGCGAATGATATGTAAATACACAGGCGTAGGGAATAGCGATAAAAAACATCCATTCTTCAATGGGCAAGTTTATTAAATCAATGCCCGTAAGGTAGGCCGGATTAAAGCCCCAGACGCCCATGGCGGTAAACCAAACATCCCACACAATAAAAAACGCAAGGGTAAGGAGCATGGCCGGGATAAAATATTTCCATTCCCTGTCGAAACGCAGCCTGCGGTCGAAACTGGCAACGAACGGTATAAAAATGGAAAACAGATTGATCAACAGATAAGTAAACACAGCTATTTTTTAAATTCTTTTTGGTAATAGGCAAAAGGCGCAATCAGAAATCCAAAATTGGACTGAACACCTTTTTTATGATGATCGGCATGTGCTTTTACAGTGGCTCTGAGGTACTTATTAGTAAAATCCATAGGTAGTTTCATTCGGCGGTGCACATAAACATCATGGAAGAGGAAATAAGCGATACCATAAAGGAGAATACCAACACCGATATAAAACTGATAATCAAAGGCATTTTGTGAGCCATAATACATCAGCAAGATACTTGGAATTGCGAACATAACGGCAAAAGTATCATTCCATTCCCATTTTCGCCCGTCGCGAATGTGGTGGTCTTTGTGCAATACCCAAAGAAAACCATGCATTACATATTTATGTGTAAACCAGGCCATAAACTCCATAAAGAAAAATGCGGCCAAAACGATTGGGATGGCGAGATACCAGCTCATAATTAATCCTTTCTTTTTTGATTAAAATATTCGTGCACCCTGTCAAAAGCAATACGGAACCAAACCGTATAATTCTGCGGGTGCGTGTCCATATCCTTTTTAATGTCATCAAGGCTCATGGCCTTCCATGAGTCCACTTCATCCGGATTTGCTTTGATTTCACCGGAATAATGTCCAACAAAAACATGATCGTATTCGTGTTCGGTCAGTCCTTGCCCGACATCGGCTTTATAGAGAAAGCTGAAAATTTCTTTCAAATCTGTATCGAATCCCATTTCCTCTATCAATCTACGATGCACGGCATCATCGGTGCATTCGCCGGCGCGCGGATGGCTACAGCAGGTATTGGTCCATAAACCCGGGCTGTGGTATTTTCCCAGGGCCCTGCGATGGAGGATCAGGCGCTCCTGATCATCAAAAACAAAAATAGAAAACGCCCTGTGCAGCAAAGCTTTGTGATGCGCTTCCATTTTCTCCATCACGCCGGTTTCTTTGTCGTTTTCATCCACCAATATTACATGCTCTTTCATAATCCTCTTTTCTTATAGGTTGAGTCCCAAATTTAGGTAAAAACAACTCATCATCAAAAAGGTTCTTGATAATTAAGCCGTTTAACCCAAGTTTGATCTCAAAATTGCTACATCAGCTTAAAACTATAACGCACCAATGTTTTAGCCATCAAGCTAAATTTCAAGCTATTTGGAATACGGATGCGCTCACGCAGCAAGCGTGTTGCCTGTGTGCGTTTTATTTTTCGCAGCAGGGCATAAAAATATACATAGGCCAGCCAAACGCCCAGGCGCGATGTTTTGGGCAGCATTTTGATGCCGGTATAGGCCACATGAAAATCGCTTTCAATTTCGAGTATCAGGCGGTTTTTTACCTGCTCGTTAAATACTTCAAGGTTTACATTGGGGAAATACGACCTGCCGAGATGCTGATAATCTGCTTTTAAATCACGCAGGAAATTAATCTTTTGAAAAGCTGAGCCCAGTTTCATGGCAAATGGCTTGAGTTTTTCATATTCGCTTTTATTGCCATCGAGGAAAACATTGAGGCACATCAGACCCACAACTTCCGCTGAACCAAGTATATACTTATCGTAGGTTTCCTTATCGTACACACGGTCATCCAAATCCATTTCCATGCTGTCGAGGAAGGTATCAATGAGATCTTTTTCAATACCGAAACGGTTTACCGTGGTTTGAAAACTGTGCAAAATAGGATTTAAACTGAAACCATTTTGCACTGCCCGGTGCGTTTCTTCACGAAATTCTGCAAGATATTTGCGCTTATCGATATGATGGAAGGTATCCACTATTTCGTCTGCCAATCGAACGAATCCATAGATATCGTATATAGGGCCACGTAGTTTTGGCGCAAAAAAAGATATACCAAAAGAAAAGGATGTCGTATAGGTATTCGTGGTAAACTTACTGGTTTTATGTGCTACTTTATTATATAATTCAGTCATTTTTTTTTAGTTTTTTGGTTTATTTTAATGTCTTTTCGGCATAGGTTGCAGCCACTTTTCCTGAAATCAGCGATGGCGGCACACCCGGCCCGGGCACGGTCAGCTGACCGGCAAAAATGAGATTGGATATTTTTTTATGACGCAGTGAAGGCTTTAGAATGGCGGTTTGACGCAGCGTATTGGCCAATCCATAAGCATTGCCTTTAAAGCTGTTGTAATCGCTGATAAATTCTTCGTGCGCATAGCTATGTTTTACTTTTATACGGTTGCTGATGTCCTGTCCGCTCAGCTTTTTGATGCGTTCGATCAGCAATTGCAGATAATGATCGCGCAGTTTTTCATCGCTTTGCAGACCGGGCGCCAGGGGCACGAGCGCCACGAGGTTTTCATCACCTTCGGGAGCAACATGCGGATCGGTTTTGGATGTCAATGACACATAAAACCTTGGATTTTCAGGCCAGTTGTTCTTTTGATAAATGCTTTTAGAATGATCTTCAAAGGGAACATCAAACATCAGGTTGTGGTGTAACATATTGTCGATACGGCCATCAATGCCCAGATAAAAAAGCAGAGCTGATGGCGCCATTACTTTTTTATCCCAGTATTTTTTCGTGTAATTGCTATATTCCGGAGGCAAAAGCTGCTGGTCAATGTGGTTATAATCAGCCGAGCCGATAATCAAATCTGCCTCAATTTCTCCTTGTGCAGTTGTAACACTGGATGCTTTTCCATTTATGATATTGATGGTTTCCACATTTTGGTTGAGCAGAATTTCCACGCCCAGCGATTCGGCCAGTTGCACCATAGCATCCACAACCGATTTAAAACCACCTTTCGGATACCATGTACCCAGCTTCATATCGGCATAATTCATCATGCTGTACATGGCAGGCGTTTCGGAAGGATCGGCTCCCAGGAACAAAACCGGAAATTCCATGATATCAATCAATCTCTGATCTTTGAAATATTTGCGTACATGCTTGCTCATGCTGGAGAGCAAACTCAATTGCAAAGCACCTTTAAAAATCTTAGGATCAATAAATTCACGAATGGAAACTGAAGGTTTGTAAACGAATTCCTTCATCCCGATTTCATATTTTATGGCTGCATCATCCAAAAAGCGCTTGAGCTGATGACCTGCACCCGGCTCAATGCTTTCAAAAACTTTTTGCAGGGCTTTAAAATCTGCCGGGAGATCAGTAAAATTATTCTCGAAATACACACGGTAGGAAGGATCGAGGCGGATCAGTTCGTAAAAATCGGATGTTTTGTGGCCAAAATCCGCGAAGAAATCATCAAAGACATCGGGCAACCAATACCAGCTCGGCCCCATATCAAAGGTAAAACCGCTGTCGGTCAGTGTTCTTGCACGACCTCCCGCCTGCCGGTGCTTTTCAAGTATGCTTACTTTAAAACCCGCTTTGGCAAGATATGCCGCGGCACTCAAACCACTAAAACCTGCTCCGATGACGATTGCTTTCTTTTGCATTTCTGTTTAATTGATCTTAATAAATATTAAACAGAATTATTCTAAAGAAGTTCAATCAAAGAGAAAAGGATAAACAAATATTGGAATATTAATTCTCAGTCATTCAATATAACCCTTGAACTTCATTTTTTAGAGGAGCGAGATACCGCTTCAATATAAGCCAAACAATAGTATTGTCAATGCTATCATACGAATGGATTAATCTGTTACGAAAAGCTATAATTTGTCTGCTGTTATTCAATATAATAGAGGACTCCTCTTTGGTGAATTTATTTATCGCTTCACCAATTATTCCCAACTGACGCTCCACAGCACTTTGCGTCTTAAAATCCGTTTCATATGCATTAAAGGACGGAACATCTTCAATGAATGCTTCAATTAATTCAATTGCTATAAGCACATCAGACAGATACTTTTTTGCTCTTTCCGTCATAAATTAAAACTTTAGTACGGTCTATAGTGGCTTTTAAAACTGGATTTTTAATAGAGGGTTCAGTTAATAGATCAACTTTCCGCTTAAAGAAATCTTCCAAATGATCCCAAAGGTTCATTAACTTTTCGCCTTTCCCAATTGGATCTGTATCATCAATCTCCACAAGTAAATCAACATCACTGCTTTCATCATCGAAATCATCACGAACTGCTGACCCGAACGCATAAAGACTCTTTACATTGTAATAATTACAAATGTCGTGAAATTCCTTTAATCTAATTTTTATGTCAGACGTCACTCTCATACATCAAAGATATTAAAAATAGTTGGTTCTACTAGGAATTTCTTGGGTAATGATAATGTTTGAATAAGATAATTTTTCTTTCCACGAGATTCTATGTAGAGCCAAATAATTCAAAGCAATAAAACCGACATTCTCCTACACTCCATCCAGCAAATTATATTTCGCCTGGCGTTCTTTCCAGCGTTCGCGGGCATATTTTTGCATATCTACAATGGTGTCTTTTTCGTCGATAATTTCCAGTCCGAGCAGGCTTTCGATGATATCTTCCATGGTTACGATGCCGTCCACGCCCCCGTATTCATCCACAATCAATGCGATATGTTCTTTATTTTCAAGCATTTTCTCCCAAAGAGCAAACAGAACCATTGTCTCCGGCACAATCAGGATATTGCGTTTTATATCTTTAAGCTGGAGCAAGTGCTTGTCCTGAGCCAGTTTCTCCATCACTTCCTGCCGAAAAACATAACCCGTAATATTTTCTTCATTTTCGTTATAGACCGGGATTCGGGAATATTTCAGATAGTCTTTTTTCTTCAGAAACTCATTGAGACTGAGGTTTTCATCGGCAGTTACCAAAACCACGCGTGGCGTCATAATCTGCTCGGCTTTCAGATTTTTGAGTTTCAGGATATTTTGCAGGATTTTGTGTTCTTTTTCGCTAAACACACCTTCATCGGCGCCAATATTGGTCAATGCCGCAATTTCCTCACGGCTGGTGGTCTGTTCATCATTCGATTTTGAAAAAGCTCGCGTGATCACTGCCGACATCAGCACCAGCGGGTAAGTAATTATGACCATAATATTGATCACGAAATAAGAAAAGCGCGCCAGACTGCGCCAGTAACGGGCGCCGATGGTTTTAGGGATGATTTCGGTAACAACCAGTATCAGCAGCGTCAGAACAGCGGAAACAATCCCAAACGAAGCTTCCCCAAAAACCTGAACTGCCTGAGCCCCAACACCCGCAGCTCCGATGGTATGCGCCACCGTATTCATGCTCAGGATGGCAGAAAGCGGCTTATCAATCTTATTTTTCAAATCAATAAAGCTGGCTGCCCATTTATGGCCTTCGTCCTGCTTCACTATGAGGAATGATTGCGGCGTAGATAGCAAAACCGATTCCATAATGGAGCACAGAAAGGACACAAAAAGCGCCAGAAAAAGGTAGGCAATGAGTAACAGCATTCTTTTTTCTTACAAAGATAGAACAAACAAAAACGTTCCCGGGAATATTTTGATGATCGCCTTAATAAGTCAGCTTTCTCCAAAGCCATTCCAAAGGACCAAAGCGGAAATGTTTCAAGTAAAGCTTGCACAGGAAAAGCAGCGCAATGAAAGTAAGAACAGCCATCAGCACCAACTCAAAAGGAGCAAAACTCATGAATTTTCCAAAACCATAAGAATACATCAGGCTTGTAAAAAGCACGGAATACAGTATATAATTTGTAAGGGACAGGCGACCCGCATATTGTAATGGACCGAAAACCTTTAATCCGGCTTTAGAGCCTAAAGCACTCATAAACAACAAAATATAGCTAGTAAGAAGAAAAAGGTTCGTGATTTCATAAACCCCCATATAAATTGCAGTTGCGTAAGGGTCATCGGGCTGTCCGCTGAGAATTCCAACAAGATCAGAAGTAAAAGTATTCATCAGTATGCCGCACGACAGCAACAAAACCCCGGCACTGAGCGAAAGCTTCATTGCGTTTTTCATTTTGCTCAGCACATTCAATTTCCCGAATAAAAACCCAAAGAGGAAAAAAGCGATAATTTTCGGGGCATAATACAAAAGGTTGATATAGCGAAAGGCCAGATATTCCTCGACGCGCAATGCAAAAATCTGCGGAAAGGCAGATGATGCATATATTTGCTTTACTTCAGGCAGTGCAATATCGGCTGTAGAGCTTAAGGAATCGGGCAGGAAAGGAAAATGAACGCGGAATGCCAGATACAAAACAGGCGAAAAATAAAGGAAAAATGCAAGGGGCAGAAGCAGTCCGGAGGGCATCTTTCGCGATAAAAGCAGCAAAATGCCCATCAGCGAATACGACAAAAGAATATCACCGGCCCAAAAGAAAAGGATATGTGCCAGACCGAAGACAAACAGAATGCCCAAACGGCGCATATAAAACCGAAAAAATCCCTTTTCACTGTCGCCAAGTTTTTGGTACTGAAGAAAAAATCCAATTCCGAAAAGAAGGGAAAACAGGCCAATAAATTTGTCGGCTGCATAATTGACAATCAGGCTAAAAACCTGACTATTCAGCGGATCTCCGAATTGCGCATAAAAGCCACTAAAATCGAAGAAAGAGGCATTATACCCAAAAACATTAACGAGCAATACGCCAAAAAGCGCAAAACCACGCAAAACATCCAGTTCGATGATGCGGTCTTTAGGTTGGGTTGGTGCAGTTTTGCGCATATCTTTAAAATCTTTTTAAACCTGAAAATATGATGGTGGCTTCTTATTCAATTACAACAAATTTCGAGCTGATCATTTGCTGCCCTATGCGCAAGGTGCACACATAGTTCCCGCTTTTGATATTCCATTTTTCGGTATTAAAATTCACTTGATGCTTACCTGCCTGTAGTCGTCTATCGAATAGGGTATGCACATTTTTTCCGGAAGCATCCGTAATCCGAATGATCACATCTGCCGGGGACTCCAGCTCAAATTCAACAGAAAAAGTGTCTTTTACCGGATTTGGATAGAATCGAAAAGCGCCTTCCGTATTATTTTGTGGTTCAATATTCGTAGGGTTTCCTGCAAAAAGCCAAAGGTAGGCATCTTCAAATTCCCTGGCCCAAAACCATTCGCTGTGCTGCCCATCGTTTTCCTCAATTGAAATCACCTCATCTTCAGTAAAACCAACCGAAAGCAGCGTATCCTGCATTTCGAACATCTGGCGCACGTACTCCTCTCCTTCCTGCGTGCCAACAATCTGATAAATGCGCAAATCTTCCTCTTTTCCGTTCGATTTCACGAATCCGAAAATTTCGGGATTAATCCAGTAAGCCGGAGAAAAGGCTCCGATTTTTCCAAACACATCCTGATATTTTATACCGGCATACAGCGAAATGAGCCCGCCCAGCGAACTGCCCATAATTCCGGTATTTTCAGGATCCTTCAGTGTGCGGTAATTTTGATTGATGTAAGGCATCAATGTTTCCACAATAAAATCGATATATAGTCCGCCCTCACCTCCTCCGTAGGTCGGATGCGCCCAGGGCGTATATTCATCTATTCTCAGGTTTTGGCCATTATCCACAGCCACCACGATTATTCCTTTATCGCCCTGATCATGCAATGCGTTTAAAGTTTCGTCCACTTCCCATTCACCCGCATAGGAAGTGCCGGCATCAAAAACATTCTGGCCGTCATGCATATACAAAACAGGATAATCCTGCTTGTTTTCTTCATAATCCGGCGGCAGATAGATCCAAACCCTGCGATAACGGTCCAGCTGCGGCATATAGAAATTATCGGAGATGATATGGACATTCTCAGCGGCCGTACTTTGCCCGCCACCATTTCCGTTCAGGTCTTCCCAACCCAGAATTTGTTGATAAAGCGTATCGCCATCAAGCGGCGAATAAAAACGGTTGGGCACAAAATTCCCATCGGCATCCGATTCCACTTTCGACCAATCGCCACGGGTAAATTTAAAATTGATATCACCAATATCTGACGGAAGACTAATGATAAACGTGCTGTTTTCCGGATTTTTGGCAAGCATATAATCTGCATTTCCCGGTTCCCAGCCCTGAAAATCGCCAGCGATAAAAATATCATCCTCCACTGGGGTGTTTTCGGGAACAGCATCAATGATGATGGTGAATTGGGCTGAGACAAAATATGCCAACAGCAAAAAAGCCGCTAAGGAAATACTTTTTTTCATAATAAAAACATGATTGGATTCTGCAGATAAATATACGAAGAATTTCAGATATAATATCCTACCAGGAAATTTGTCGGCAATCACATTAAAACAATTCCTCCTGGCTTTTGCCTAGCATCGGCTTATTCAGTTTTCGGATAGATTTCAAAAGCTTCGTGCGTGTACCTGCCTGTATATAAGTCGGAATCAACTTTTCCAGATCAATACCGAACACCCTGTGAATTATTACAAGGTCTTTCATCGAAAACTGCGAAACACCATTCATCAATTCACTCATATAGGTCTTTGGGTGCCCCAAAAGCTGCCCCAATTCCTGCTGGTTCATTTCAAACAGCTTCAGCTTAGTTCGAATTAATTCCTTTCTCCTCTTTATGAATTTTTCTTCCTCAAGTACCAATTGTTCGGCTTTGTCTGATTCTGCTAAAAGTTCGTCAGAAATATTCGTAAAATCAGACCAGTTTTGATCTTCATAGGCTTTGATCATCGCCCTGATTTCTTTACGGATATCTTTGTATTCGGGTCTTTCTTCTTCTAAAAGACCTAACTTCCTTTCCCAAACAGAAGCTTTTTGCAGTTCATATTCATTGGTGATCTGCTTCAGTTTTTTTATATCTTCCAATTCATCCATTTTTCACTATTTGATCCAGTTATTATTCCGCAACCACTTCTTAATCGTATTCCGGTTGTTCTTAAAAATCAATTCATAATCATCATGACTGCCTGCCCACACAATTGTTGCCTCACCTTCCCCGTCAAATTCAATAAGAATTAGAGTTCGGTGAATGTAAATATCAAAGAAGTAAAATCTCCCTACATAAACACAGTCTGCATCCGGCCGATCACTTAGCAGGTCAGCAGGAGCATTCCAATGATTCATTTCTATATCCAGAACTAGTTTTTGAATGGCTAGAATCAATTTTTGATTGCCCCTGTTTTTTCTGATTACTTTGGCCAATATGAACTTATTGATTAAGCGCATGTCGCAAAGATATGTAAAGTTCAGGAATAACAAGAACTATATTCGATAAAAACTGTTCAAGCCAACACAAACATTGAATAAAAAATAACTCTACAGTCGGCCTTAATGTTGAGATTTCAAAAAAGCATTACAATTTTTCCTCCAATCGCCCCAGCAAACTTCCAATATCTGCTAATGTTTCACTCTTACCGGAACGCTTCAGCAAATAGCCTTCGTTTGCTATTTCGATTTGCCATTCAGCAGCATTATAATGATAAAAGCCTTTACGCTGCAGCGCTTTGAAGAGCCAGTATTTTTGCAGGCTTTCCTCCGCTTTGAGGCAAACGGCTTTTTTTCTTTGCGGCTGGATGCGGAAACTACCGCTTTGTGGGTCAAAATCGACCTGTTTATTATCAAAAAAACGCGCCATGCTACCCGATAGCACCAGGTCTTCGGGAGTTCCGGCTTCAAAACTTTTGTCTTTTCCCAGCAGCCACAATTGGTCCGCAGATTCGATAGCAGGCTCCACATCATGTGTGCTCATCAAAATGCTTTTGTTTTGCTCACTGCTTATTTCGCGCAAAAGCAGCATCAATTCCAGTTTTGAGGGATAATCAAGAAAAGCGGCGGGTTCATCAAGGAAAAGGATTGGGCTTTGCTGTGCCAGGCTTTTGGCAATCATGGCTTTTTGCCGCTCACCATCGCTCAGGCTGTCGATTTTATGATTTAAAAAAGCATGCACGCCGCATTGCTCGGCAGCTTCTTCTATGATTTTTATATCCTCTTTTCCCAAATTCCCAAGCAGGTTGGTGTATGGATACCTTCCGGTGGCAATCAGGTCAAATACGCTCATTTCGGACACCTGGATTTTTTCGGTAAGTACCACACTGATGTATTTGGCCAGAAATTTACGGTTCAGTTTTTTAATTGATTTCCCATCAAGAAAAACATCGCCATCTAAAGGAGCCTGCAAACCGCTGAGTACGCGCAAGAGTGTTGATTTTCCGGCTCCGTTGGGGCCAAGCATGCATACCAGTTCACCTTGCGGAAGCGTTAATTCATCAAAATGATGCAAAGCTTTTGCGCCATAGCCAGTGCTGATATTTTTCGCTTGCAAAATGGCCATCAGAAATGGATATTTTTACGTTTCAACATAAACCAGATGACCAATGGAGCACCAAATAGTGAAGTTACTGCATTGACAGGCAGTGCATACGGAAGTCCGGGCAGGCGTGCAATCAGGTTACAGGCCAGGGCAATGACTGCACCCAGAAGCATCACCAAAGGCAAAAGCAGCCGATGGTCAGAAGTGCGCAGCATTTGGCGCAGCAGATGCGGAACAGCCAGTCCAATGAAAGCAATCGGTCCGCAAAGTGCGGTGATGATGGCCGCCAGTCCACCGGAAACCAATATTAAGATAAAGCGCGCCCGAACAGGGTTCATGCCCAGATTGCGCGCATAATTTTCTCCGAGCATCATCAGGTTGAGGGATTTTACCAAAAAGAGGGATATCAGCAGGAGCCCGGAAACCGAAACCAGCAATATGGGCAATTGTGATGGCGTTACCCGCGAAAACGATCCCAGCCCCCAGATGACATAAGCCTGCAAACCTTCACGTGTGGCATAAAACTGCAGCACGCCAACCAAAGCCGAAACGGCATAGGAAACCATCAAGCCCACAATTAAAAGGCTTAATGGCGGTGTGCGGAAAGAGAGGAGCATCATCAGGAAAAGTACGGCAAAAGCGCCCAGCATCGCCGCACTCACACTGATCGCACCGCGTAAAACCAGGCCCATAGCGCCCAAACTTCCCGCGCCCACCAAAAGATACACCAAAGCCACGCCCAAACTGGCTCCACTGCTGATGCCCAAAACCGATGGCCCGGCCAGCGGATTGCGAAAAAGTGCCTGCATCATCATGCCCGAAACCGCCAAACCGGCACCGCTTATAATTGCAGTCAATGCTTCGGGAAGGCGCAACATCCTGAGTACAGCATCATTTTCGCCCGGCTTTCCAAAAAGGAAGGCCAGCACATCGCCCAGACTTTGCTGTTCGCGCCCCAACATCAGGTTGAGCACAAATAGCAGCAGCAAAAGCAAAGTCAATGCAATACTCAGGCTCCAGATGCGGTATGATGTGGTTTTATTCAAATGTGTGTTTTACTTCAAAAGATGAAAGTACTTATTTTTTCTTTCCGGTAAAATTTCAGGATGGAAGATATGCACAAAATCGGCCAGGATTTCCTGAGGCTGTATGGTGGCACGGCTGAAATAGTTAGCTTTCAAGGTATTGCAATAAATTACTTTTTTGTTTTTCCAGGCTTTAAATTCTGCGATGCGTTCATCACGGGCCTTCAGATCATCGTAGCAAATGGCACCGGAAACGAAAATCCGCCAGTAGTCGGTTTTAGCTGCCGCCTGAAATACCGTTTCAAAATCGACGGGCATACTGGCTGTTGATTTTATTTCGCCAAATGCATAATCCGCAGCGGCATCACGATAGAATTCAGCCATATAACTTTCATTTCCCGACACATACCAAATGCCGCCATAAGGATCCCCATCAAAAACCGAGGGCTTATGATTTATACTTTTCAGGCTGTTTTCCAGATCATGATATTGCTTGGCAATTTGATCAAAGATACTATCCGCTTTGGGCATTTCATCCAGCAGAAGAGCTAAAAATTTAATCCATTCCGCACGTCCCAAAGGGTCATTTTCCATAAAATCATTAAAAGGCAAGGACTTGATTCCAAGGCTTTCCAGCTTATTGATCTGATCTTGTGGAATAAAACTGGCCAGCAGATATTGTGGCTGCAGCTTCAGCAGGTTTTCATAATCCAATTGCCCGGAAGAGCTGATTTGTGCCAACTGCTTTTGTGCTTTGATTCGTGGATCAGTCAGGTAGGATGTATCTGCCAGGCCACAAATCACGCCGGCATTTTCCAATGCCCATGCAAATGAGAAAGCAGTAACCGAAGTAGCAGCAAGTTTATTTAGTGGCGTGCGGATGATCTTGTTAAAAGGCGTACCGGCGGGCAATGCGATATCTGCTCCGGCTACAAAATAGCGGTCGCTAATGCTACTGTCGGTGATATATTCCAATATTTTATAATTGCCCTGATCGATTATTCGGAAAGATTGTGCGTACTGGCACAGGTTTTCGCCTTGGCTGATTTTCTTATTTTCCTGAACCGTTGATTTGCAGCCATTAAGCAAAACAAATATCAAAAAAAAACCTGATAATTTATTCATACAAATCTTCATCACGTTCAAGTACTAAAATGGAGTGTTGCGGCACAATAAAATATTTCTCGCCATCGAGGTGAAATTCGATTGCTCCTTTTTGCATAAATATGGCAAGGTCACCTTCTTTTGCCTGAAGCGGGATATACCGAATACTTTCGTCTTTTGCTTTCCAGGGTTCATCTTCCTCAGCGGGCATCGGGAGGGGAAACCCAGGGCCACATTTCACCACATAGCCGTATTGCACTTCTTCCTTTTCCTTATAGCCCGGTGGGAGATAAAGCCCGCTTTTGGTTTTATTGTTCTGCGTTTTGGGCTTGATCAGAACGCGGTCGCCAACAACGATCAGTTTATCGAGTTTGTTATTTTTCATGCTTTAAACATATTGAGCTGCAAAATTAAAATTAATGACGGGATACATGGAAAACCAATCGGTAATAAAATATGAAACCGAAAAAAAATCACTATCAGAATCAATCTTTACCAAAGATTCTATCCAAAATCTTGTATCTTTGAAATCAATTTTTAGGTAAAAGCTGTATGAAAAATAAGGAGTTACCAGCGAAAAAGCTGGCAGTTACTGTATTTGTATTTATACTTTTCACAGGTTCGGTACTGGGAATATCAAAGCAGGAACCGGCAGACAGCGCCCGCATCCTGAATGAAAAAGCCTGGGAGATTAAATACCAGCAGCCTGAGAAATGTCTCGAACTGGCAACAGAAGCAATGAAACTGGCCAAAAAATCGGAGGACTTGGTTCAGGAAGCTTTTGCTTTGCGCAATTTAAGCGCATATTATTTGTTGATCAGCCAGTATGATGAAGCTGAAAAATACGCCCATCAAGCAATCGAAGCGGCCCGGAAATCAGAAAACCTATATGAAGAAGCCAAAAGCAAAAACCTCCTGGGAATAGCCTATCGGTTTACAGGCAGGCACAGCAAATCCGTTGATTACACAAAACAATCGCTTGAGCTTTTCAAAACGCTAAAAGACACCACTGAAATTCTGGGCATCCTGAACAATTTGGCACTCTCTTACAGCCGGATTGATGATCATGAGAAAGCTGTTGATATACATTTTGAGGTTTTTGAATTGGAAAAACTCAGAGGCAATGAAATGGGGATTGCTCGCTCTGCAAACAATCTGGGACACACCTATAATTTTGAACTAAACAAACCGGAAGAAGGCCTAAAATACGCACTCATTGGGCTCAAATACAGCAAATTAATCAACAATCCAAATTACATGGCATCTGCATTTTTCATTGCCTCGCAAAGCCACAGGAGGCTCATGCAGTATGATTCATGCCTGTATTATCTGAACAAGGCTGAAGCACTAAACAGAAAAACAGGCAACAAACACTGGGAAGCTAACGTAATGAAAGAAAAAGCACTGATATTCTCCTTTGATTCAATAAAAAACACGGACAGCAGTTTATTCTACAACCGTGAGGCCTTTAAACTTTTCAGCGAGATCGGGAATGCAGATTATGCAGTAATCAGCATGTTGGATATGGCCGACAACCTATTTGAACTCAATCAAATTGACAGCACAATGGCCATGATAGAAAAGGCGAAATTGCTTAAGGACAGCCTTGATATAGAAGACCAGCTTAAAATCAGTATGCTGATGTCGAAAATATATGAAAACAACAGTCAATGGAAGGAAGCGCAACTTGAAACCAAAAAACAAATTACCCTTAGTGAACTCCTACGCGATCAGGAAAAAAGCGAAATGATAGAGTCATTAAAGATCAAATATGATATTCGTAGTAAAGACATTGAAAACCAAGCACTCAGAAGGGAAAACAGCATAAACGACAAATTACTGCGCAAACATTTCTGGTTAAGCCTGAGCCTTGCGTTACTTGCCGGCCTAATGGTTGTTTTGGTAGCGCTGCTCCTTAAAAAACGCAAAGCAGACAAAATCATGAACCAAAAACTGGCTGAGCTCAACGCCAAACTCCTGCAAAAATCGGAAGAACTCAGCCGGTCGAATGCCTCCAAGGACAAACTGTTCAGCATTATTGCCCATGACCTGAGAAGCCCGTTTCAGAATTTATTGGGTTTAAGCGAAATACTCCATGAAGAGATGGAAGGCGACCCGCGCCGGGAATACACTGCTTTAATAAACAATTCAGCCCAAAAAGCCTTCCATTTGCTGGACGACCTCTTGATATGGGGTCGAAACCAGATCGAATCGCAAAATGCCAGCATCAGCGAAATTGATCTGGAGCCTTTGCTTTCGGAGGTAATTTTGGAGCAGGAACCCCAATGGCGCAATAAAATGCTGGAAATCAAAACCGGGCTCATGAGTCAAATGCGTTGCCCGGCAGATGCCAATATCATTAAAACAGTGGTGCGCAACATCATCAACAACGCGATAAAATTCAGTCCGAAAGGAGGTGAAATACTCATTGAAGCCGAAAAATCGGACAGTTACTGCTCATTAAATATAATTGATTTTGGGATTGGAATGACGGAAGAGCAGCTCAATAAACTGCGCAAAAAAGAAGCACTGATAAGCACAGAAGGCACCGAGAAAGAGATGGGAAACGGCCTTGGGCTTTCGCTCTGCTTTGACTTGATAGAAAAAATCAATGGCGAAATCCGCATTGAAAGCAAAAAAGGCAAAGGGAGCACTTTTAGTGTTGTCATCCCCTTGCCTTCTTAAAATGTATCAAATACTTTTCCTTAACGCACCATATTTATACTTGGCATATTTGACTGCTGTGCGTTTTTGAGTGTGTACCATGTAGTGGATTCTGAAAAACCATCGGAGTCATAAACAATCCTTCCGGTATTGTCCGGGATGAACACACCACCTGGATTCCCGAAGTTATCCACCATAAAATTGGCAAAATAGAGGTTTTCAATGCCATCGGTTCCCATAGTTCCACTGAGCACGATAACCACATCGGAGCTGTAGCCACTGATTTCCACCTCAACACCGAGGAAAACGGAAAAATTATTATCATCACCAACAATAAATCCACCCTGGCCTACTCCTGTTTCGATACCATTAATATAATCGTATTTAATGGTCAGGTCCTCATCATTCTGCTCGTAAAAATGGATCGTAATGTCGGCAAACTGATAGCCGGGGTCATAATCGTTGGGCACATTGCTCGATTTTAGCACAAAGGGGCTCCCCAGATAAGCACCTTCAAGGTTTGGCGGATTTGTACCGGTATTGATCGGCATTCCAAGATCCTGCAAGCCTTCCAATGCTTCTGCGGTAATTATTTCATTGATATCCGGAGTTAAGCCGTTGGGATCAACTTGCCCGCCACCATCATACACCATCCGCTCGTAGGTGATGATTGTTGTACTGGAACAGCCTTCGTATGCACCAACCTGCTTGGATGCATAAACAACTTCATCGGGCGTTAGAATAGTAAAGGTAAATACGACTCCGGGGTAAGTATCGAGGATGATGCCGTCCTTTGTTTGCGTATCGCTCCATTCCCAGCCTCCGACAACGCTTTCATTACCGTCAACCTTAACATATAAATTTCCATCCCTTCCAAAAGCAAGTTTAGTATCTTCGGTATAACCATATTGATCCAGAAGATCGATTTCATCAGAAATACCACAACCGGAAATCAATGCTGTGGACTGAGCAAAAATCCAGTATTTCAGCGACTCATCACCTGATTTCATTGTACTTTCATCGCCAACAAGGGCGGTTTCGCGCTCGGCAACCGGCACAATATCCCCAATAGGGACTCCGGGAAAGCGCTCCGCAAGTGTTTGCGGATCATCATTGTTGTCATCATCGTCATCATTGCTACAGGCAACAAAGAAAAGGCTGACAGAAAACAATGCCAGGAAAAACAAAACTGATTTTTTCATAATTAGAGATTTGATAAATAATAAATTAATTTATTTTTTAGGCGTTTACTTTTCACAAGTACCTACAGCTTTTTTGAAAGCTTCGATAATATTACGTGCCGATTCAATGTCCGCAACCCGGATCAGGAGATCGTCCGTAAAATTCTGGGTTTTACCATTTTTGTAGGCTTTGATAATCTTTTGACGATATTGTGTCGAAAGCTCCACAAATAAATCTTTGCCCTTGATTTTAAAATCCACATTATTGGGGTCGATATCGCAGAGATTAAATTCAAAAACTTCGAAATCACTTTTCTTGGAATCGGAACTGGTAAGCTCAAAGCGGATATCATCGCCACTTTCTCCGGCAAAAGATTGCTTATAATGCATATCGCCCATGTTGATATCCGTAATATTTGCACTCAGCCAACTGATGTATGCACCCATATCGCTACTTTGCGGAACAGGTGATTTGTAAGCTTTCTGGCAATGGGCAATCAGTGCTTTGAGGATAAAAAGTGCGTTTCGGGCTGATTCGGGGTCGTTCACATACAGGCTAAAACCGTTCACAAATCCCTTCACTTCACCATCGCTGTCCTCACGGATCAGATCCTGGCCTGTTTGGGTATGCAATTCGAGCAAAAGGGTATTTTGACGGATTACATAATCGACCAAATCCGGATTGATATCCTGAAAACTAAAAGCAAAGTTTTCCTCCTTACTGCCTTTGGTATTGCTAAAAATCTGGCTCAACGAACTGATACATCCATTTTCGAAGCGCTGGCTAATGGCTTTATCGCCTTGGTCAACGCGCGCCACTTCTTTGTTGAGCATCTCAATCAGCCCATCGGCAGAGGCCGGAAGTTCGGGCCGTGCCGCATCAACAACATCGCTTGCTCTTTCACAAAGCTTCTTCAGG
This sequence comes from Bacteroidales bacterium, assembly GCA_963662905.2. Classification (GTDB taxonomy): domain Bacteria; phylum Bacteroidota; class Bacteroidia; order Bacteroidales; family WRLA01. The sequence goes on from CAXXFD010000003.1 coordinate 684,564, forward strand.
ACATTGGTCATATCGCGCGCCTGATCAATACTTTCGGCATAAATTACCAAGTCTTTATCGTAGGAATCCGGCACACCATCTTTATAGGTTTTAATCAAACGGGCGGCACGTACCACCGGCAGATAAACTTCTACATCTTTGGTTTTTACTTCAAAACGGATCAGGTTCGTACTGATATCCGAAAGGTTAAATTCAAAATCACGCGAAGTCATTTTTGAACCGGATGATTCGGTGACCTTCATCATAACCTTACCGGCAGTGGATTTATCGGCCTTAAAAACCTGCACAGTTGTAGATTTCTCCTTATTAATTGTACCCACATTATTTTCCATCCAGCTCAGCATATCATCATAGGAATCCAGCTGAAGGCGCGTTTCCATTTTCTTTGCAGCCAAAGGGATCAGCTTTTTCAGCAAATCCATAATAATACGGGCCTCATCAATATCATTCACATAAACCTGAAATTCGGACACATAATTATCAGGCATGCCATTTTCAAATTCCTGAAAAAGTTTTTGCTGATTCCTGGCCTTTAAGCTGATGAACATATCACTTCCTGATGCTTGCCTCCTGACGAGGTTTTCATCAATATCAGCCAGGTTAAAACGAATTTTCTCCTGTGTGGATTTGCCTTTTTGTGTAATCTCTGTTAACTCATAATCAAGTATGTAAGGCACATCCGTTGCGGTTTCAAGTTTTTGGTTGCGGGTGTACTTATCCGTAACCACATCTTTCAAAGACGATTTCAATTGCTCAACATCTGAGGATAAATCCTGCGCCGGCAACAATGAAGGCACAAAAAATGAAAGCGAAAATAATATGGCAGTCAGCAAAACAGGATAGCGCTTTGCCCTTCCGATAATTTTTAGTTTTTCAGTCATTGGATGATTTTTTTTTGAATATAAAATTTCAGCCTCCTAAACACCTATTAAGGTGCTAATTTACTGTTAAATCAACAACAAAAAAAATTTTTTGTTTGGGAGGCGATCCCTAAAATGCTCCCTCGGGAACAATTCGGTCTATATTTTTTTTAATTATATCCCTTTGATTATCAAATACATCGAAAAAAACATTAATTTATTTTAAAAAATACCTTGCATAACTACGTATTTGTGTTATCTTTGTGGCCGTTAGCAAATTTTAAACGACCAAAATGCCAAAAGGAGCAGCCAATAAAGAGTTTGATATCAGGTGGAAATCCCAGATAAAAAAGGGGCTCATCGAATATATCATCATGCTGCTGCTCGAAAAACAAACCTTCTATGGCTACGATCTCATTGACAAAATACGCACGATGAGTCATATAGAAATCGCAGAAGGCACATTATATCCCCTGCTCAACCGGCTAAAAAAGGACGGTTTGGTTACATCGAGATGGCAGGAGATGGAAAGCGGAATCCCCAGAAAATATTATACCTTAACCCCAACAGGAAAAGCACAAATTGAATTAATGAATGCGTATTTCACTGAAATTGGTTTTTCACTAAAAAAAATAAAAGAGTTTCAACCCTAAACTGCCACAAATGGAAAAGTACATACTCGCTTTAGATCAGGGAACGACTTCATCGCGCGCCATCCTTTTCAACAAGGCCGGCCAGGTCATTTCGCTTGCCCAGAAAGAATACGAGCAGTATTATCCAAAGCCCGGCTGGGTGGAGCACGATCCCAATGAGATATGGTATTCGCAGGCATCAGTCGCCGCTGAAGCTATTTCGAAAATGAGCCTGAATGGTGATAATATTGCCGCAATAGGAATCACCAATCAAAGGGAAACAACAATAATCTGGGACCGCATTACCGGAGAACCCGTTTACAATGCCATTGTTTGGCAAGATCGCCGCGTAAGCGAATACTGCGATCAATTGCAAAAAGACGGCCATTCCGACACTATTAGAAATAAAACCGGACTGCGCCTCGATGCGTATTTCTCGGCACCAAAAATCAAATGGATACTCGACAATGTTGAAGGCGCGCGCGAACAGGCAGAATCCGGACGGCTTGCTTTTGGCACTGTTGACAGCTGGCTGGTATGGAAATTTACCAATGGCGCACATCACATTACCGATGTGTCCAACGCCTGCCGCACCATGCTGTACAATATCCAAACAATGGACTGGGACGAGGAATTACTGAAGATTTTTGACATTCCGGCTGCCCTCCTGCCCAGAGTAAAATCATCGAGCGAGGTTTATGCCCATACTTCCAGTACTATTTTTGGCACAAAGGTTCCTATTGGCGGCATATGCGGCGACCAGCAGGCCGCACTGTTCGGGCAAATGTGTTACACGCCCGGCATGATCAAAACCACCTACGGTACAGGCTGCTTCCTGATGATGAACACAGGCAACAAAATCATTGAATCAAACAATGCGCTTCTTTCCACCGTTGCATGGGAAATCGACGGCAAAGTAACCTACGCCCTGGAAGGCAGTGTATTTGTTGGCGGTGCAGTGGTGCAATGGCTGCGCGACAATATGAGCTTCATTGAAGTAGCCAAAGAAATCGAAGACCTGGCCAGTTCTGTGGAAGACAATGGCGGTGTATATCTGGTTCCTGCATTTGCCGGTCTGGGCGCACCACACTGGGATCAGTATTCACGAGGAATGGTAATCGGAATTACACGCGGAACAGGGATGGGCCATATCGCCCGCGCAGCACTCGAAAGCATCGCATTTCAGGTAAATGATCTGGTGCAGGCCATGCAGGCCGATTACGGAAAGGAAAAACTTGTAGGTATGCGCGTTGATGGTATGCCGACCACCAATAACATCCTGATGCAATTTCAGGCAGACTTGCTGCGAAGCCCCTTGCACAAACCCGAAATTTTCGAAGTAACCGCACTCGGAGCAGCTTATCTGGCAGGATTGGCTGTGGGATATTGGGATTCAATTGAAGATATCCAGAAAAATTTCAATGTTAAACATACTTTTGAACCTGAAATGGAAATCGAAAAAGTGGAAGATATGCTGTATTATTGGCATAAAGCACTGGGCAGATCATCCAACTGGCTAAAAAGGGAATAAAAAAGGCTCGTCCTTTTTTTTAGACAAAATACATAGTAATACAAAGTACCAAGCAATTAAACATATTCACTAAAACCACTTATTAAATTTTTAATCAATGGAAAAATTTATACTCTCATTTGATCAGGGAACTACAAGTTCCAGAGCTATTGTCTTCGATCACGAAGGCAGCATCCGGTCTGTTGCACAAAAAGAATTCGAACAGATTTTCCCTAAGCCGGGTTGGGTAGAACACAATCCGAAAGAAATCTGGTCATCACAGGCAGCCGTTGCAGCTGAGGCCATTACAAAAATCGGCATCAACGGATTGAACGTTGCCGCCATTGGTATCACAAACCAGCGCGAAACTACCATTATCTGGGACCGCGAAACAGGAGAACCGGTTTATAATGCCATTGTATGGCAAGACCGCCGTACCGCAAAATATTGCGACACATTAAAAGAGCAGGGATATCAGGACATGATCCGCGAGAAAACCGGCCTGGTGATTGATGCTTATTTCAGCGGAACAAAAGTAAAATGGATCCTCGACAATGTTGAAGGTGCACGCGAAAGGGCTGAAGCCGGCAAACTGGCCTTTGGTACAGTTGATTCATGGCTCATCTGGAAGCTGACACAGGGCGAAAAACACGTTACTGATGTTACCAACGCCAGCCGTACACTTCTTTACAACATCAAAGAATGCCAATGGGACAAAGAAATGCTTGAGCTGCTCAACATTCCTGAATCAATCCTTCCTGAGGTGAAAGCATCCAGCGAAATTGTTGGTCATACAAAAACCACTCTTTTCGCACACGAAATTCCGATCGCAGGTATCGCCGGCGACCAGCAGGCTGCACTTTTCGGACAGCAATGTATCCATCCGGGCATGGCCAAGAATACTTATGGAACCGGCTGCTTTATGCTGATGAACACAGGCACAAAAGCCATCATCTCGAAAAACAACCTGCTGACTACCATTGCATGGAAAATCAACGGCGAAGTAAATTATGCACTTGAAGGTTCTATTTTCATTGCAGGTGCGGCTGTACAATGGCTGCGCGACCAGCTTGGACTGATCAAATCAGCTCCGGAAATCGAAGCACTGGCAAAAACTGTTGAAGACAACGGTGGCGTTTATTTCGTTCCTGCACTCTCAGGACTGGGCGCACCGCATTGGGATCAGTATGCCCGTGGAGCAATTGTTGGCCTGACACGTGGAGCAAGCCGCGGCCATTTTGCACGCGCAACCCTCGAAGGTATTGCTTTCCAGGCAATGGACGTACTCAAGTCAATGGAAGCCGACTCCGGTATCCCGATCAAAGAACTGCGTGTTGATGGTGGTGCAGCAGCAAACAACCTGCTGATGCAATTCCAATCGGAAACACTCCAATCGCCGGTTATCCGTCCAAAACAAATTGAAACCACCGCTTTAGGCGCAGCATATCTCGCCGGACTGGCAGTAGGTTACTGGGAAACACTGGAAGAACTGCATTCACAATGGCAGAAAGACCAAACGTTCGTGCCTGCAATCCCAGCAGAAGACATGGCCAGGAGCATCCGTAAATGGGGCAAAGCCCTTACAAAAGCCCAAGCCTGGGTTGACGAAGACGACGAATAAAATTACAATCAATCATTAATAGCGCAGAAATTATCCAGTCATGATGTCGCGGGAAGACAAGATCGAAGAAAGGAAGCAGAAGGCTGAAATCCACAGCAAGCTGAAACACAGACTTTTGGCTTATAGCACGGATTTAATGCCGGGAAGCTGCATCATAACGGATAATGCGCTATTGAATGATTCTGTCCAAAATAGCGAAAGGCAGGGCGGGACTGATGATACCTATGGGTTGAAGAATAATGTGGTGATGGTTGGTACATCAGGCCCTGACCCTTCCGTTCAAATTCGGAGCAATTTCTATAAAAACATTGGATATAACGACCTTAACGACCACCTGAATAATCCCGAAATCAAAGCACTGAACCGGTGCATATTTTCAACGGCAAATGCCGATGTATTTTTCGGGAAGCAGATTTCGGTTGTTCTTTCATCCTCTGCCAAAACCAACGGTGCACCCCCCGAAGTGCCGGCGGACTGGCAGCACGATGCAAAGCACAGCCGGAATTGCAGGGTGGACGAAAAAACCGGGATAGCAAACGCTATTATCACGATGACCATTTCATCATTAATAAATGCCTGTCGTATAAACAGGCAGGAAAATTAGACTAAAACCACTAAAATCAATTAAAAATGACTGAATTTATTGCCGAACTTATCGGAACCATGTTACTGATACTCCTCGGAAACGGAGTTGTAGCAAACGTTGTACTAAAAGGAACCAAAGGAAACAACAGCGGTTGGATTGTAATTACTTTTGGCTGGGGATTTGCCGTATTTGCCGGCGTTGCCGTAGCCGGGCCTTTCAGCGGCGCACACATCAACCCTGCTGTAACTATTGGCCTTGCCACAGCCGGACTTTTCCCCTGGGCGAAAGTTGGAATCTATATTGCTGCACAGATGATCGGTGCCGCATTGGGTGCATTCCTCGTTTGGGTTACTTACCATGATCACTTTAAAGCCACAGACGACAAAGGCGGCATCCTGGCGTGTTTCTCAACCGGTCCTGCTATCCGTTCTTATGGCAAAAACTTCATCACTGAGGTTATCGGAACATTCGTACTTGTATTTGTTGTGTTCTATCTCTGCGGACCTTCCTTCGGCTGTAACGCACTGCCAGATGTTGAATTCGGACTTGGTTCCATCGGAGCACTTCCTGTTTCATTCCTCGTGGTAGGTATTGGCCTCAGCCTTGGCGGCCCTACCGGATATGCCATCAACCCGGCACGTGACCTCGGACCAAGAATCGTACACGCTCTGCTCCCAATGAGCAATAAAGGCGAATCTGACTGGTCGTACTCATGGATTCCTGTTGTAGCCCCTATCGTTGGCGCAGTGATCGCAGCAGCAATTTTCATGGCCTGTTAAGTTGAAATACACACCAAACAATAAACTATTACAATAATTTTTTAATCAAAAATGACCTGTGGAATCCGCTGAGCTACTGAAATAAACACTTACATTCCTCTTTTGCGGAATTCCTTACACCAAACTACTAAACTCGAATTTAGCCATGGGTTCCCGGGTCTTTTTAAAAACAAACACAATGAAAAATCTATACACAATCATCATCGCGATTTTTTTCCCAATTGCTATCCTGGCGCAGGAAAGCACACCGGCTTTCACATCTGATGTCAGCCTGAAATTTACCAGCCGTCACTACTGGCGCGGTATCCCTGTTAGTTCAGCTCCTTGTTTTGAAGGCAGCCTTTCGGTAAGCACAGGCGGTTTCACAATCGGTTATTGGGGCGGATACGCTTTTGACAACACCTACTCAGAATTTGATATTTATGCAAATTACAGCATTGGCGGTTTCACCCTTGCTGTTACCGATCTTTATGTAATCAGCGATGAGGACAACTTACCTACCTACCGTCCAAACCAAAGATATTTTAATTTTGATCAAAAAACGACATCACACAATTTTGATGTAACCGCATCTTATCAGTTTGGAGAAAAATTCCCTTTGAAAGTAGGCTTAAGCAGCATGGTTTGGGGTGCCGACCGCGATGAAAACGGCGACCAGCGCTACTCTACTTATCTGGAGCTGGGATATCCGGTTAAAGTGAACGAAACAACAACCCTTGACTTCTTCATCGGTGGCGTTTTGAACAATGAAGCATCAGCCTATGGCGATTGTGCAGGCGTAGTCAACACAGGTCTTACAGGAACCAAGAAACTCAAAATCAGCGATAAATTCAGCATGCCGGTTTCCGCAACTATTGCGATTAACCCACAGCGTGAGACAGGATTCCTGATTTTGGCATTTGGCCTCTAATAAAAATACTGTTTTTCACAGATAACACACCTTCCTATTTCCGACCGCGGTGCCAAAAAATGATGGTTTTGCGTAGCAGTGCACCGCGGTTTCCTTTTTTTCTCCCCCCTACTCTTTTAGTAAACTGATTTTATTTGTGGCCACATCATAAAGCATGGACACAATCAAAATACCCGGATAAAGGTTTTTCAGCCGCTCTACCTGCTGAAGGGTAAATTCCACAGCATTCCCGATTTCGTGCAAAGGCGCACATGCATGAAAGTGATCCTCCGATTTCTGTTCCGGCCAATTCACGCGACGCGCCAGACCCTCTTTAAAAACTTCCTTACGCTCATGAACCTGCACCATGCCGCAATCCGTATGACCCATAACAACAATATTTTCAACACCGCCCGCACCAATGGCATAGGAAACCGGAAAATCTACCGAACGCAAACTGGCTCCTGCTGTGCGGATAACATAAGCAAAACGTTCGGGCAAAACAGGATTTACGCGAAAATCCATGCAGGTTGCCAGCAACAATTCCGGCTGAGCGTAACGATCAAGCGGCTTTTTAAAGTTATGATATTCAAGTAATTTACCTGCCGCTGTATTCCTGAGACCTGCCGGGATATCCTCTTCTTTTTTGATTTCAATGATGCTGCTCATAATTTTTGAAACAACACAGAAACAATCAGGTTCAATGCAAAAATTAAACCTGCATAAATTCAAAAATTGATATATCTTTGTTTCAGGAAATATTTTATTACATAAAACCAAAAAACGGCTCAAATTATGAAAATTGCCCCGAGATACATTTCTATTGCGATTTGCAGCATCTTCTGCCTTTTAACAAATACCAACAGCAAGGCACAAACCTACCTGCCCATGGCGCATGAAAATGCCCAATGGATTGTGCAGCTCGACCTTAACGAAACGCCTATGCCGGTTGATGAAATGTGGGAATACCGGATTATGGGAGACAGCAGCATCAACAGCAAACTTTATAAAAAAGTTTATCAACGAGATTTGGTAACAAGCCAGGATCAGCCACCTTTTGTCGCTGAGGGCGATTTCCGCCTTTTCGGCCTGATACGGGACGATGCGGAAGAAAAGAAGGTTTTTGCCATCCGCTTTGCAAATACTGCAGGTTTAAATGAGTGCCCAATGGAAGAAGAATACACGCTTTATGACTTCTCCCTGGAAACGGGCAGCAACTGGCAAAGCTGCATGTATGCTTACGGTGAAGGCTTGATCACCGAGATAAATACGGCAGAAACTCCATTTGGGATTGAAAGCAAAACGTTTACCATCGATCAGGAATATAAGCTTTACGAAGGCATCGGATCAGATTTCGGACTGTTTGAGGCTGTTTTTATTCCGGTAAAATCAAACCAGGCAAATCTATACCAAACCCACCTCGCTTTCTACAGCCGTGAAGGTGATGACAACCTGGTTTCTGTTCACAATACTGAGCCGGACAGCCCTTCATTTCATATTTATCCAAATCCTGTTCAAAATCAAACTTTTATACAAGTAAACAGCACTGCGAACATCAACAGCCTGCGCATCAGCGATATTTGCGGCAAAACAATCCAAACAAATCCTGTGAACCAAAAAGCAGGCAATATATTTCAGGCGAATATTAGCACATTAAGAAGCGGCATCTATTTTCTGAGTATTTTGGATCAAAACGGAAAAGTATTGGGCAGCAGGAAGTTTATCGTTGCACAATAGGGTATTTTGAGGGTGGAAGCTCATTGAATTCCCTCGCTTGGCGCTCGGGAGGACGCTCAATACTGCAATTTCCGAAAATTGGGGATTGGGACGTCCTTTCGACGAGCGAAGGGAGGAGAAACCCCAACAATTCCATTCCACCTACCTCAAATTGAAATACCATAGAAAAAGTATCTTTGCTAAATTTCAAATTCATGATTCAGGAAACAAAAATAAAAGAACGATATCTGCCGGTATTTTTGCTGCTGCTCAATTTCTTTATAAAAGTAATCTATCTCGATTATGGCTGCATTTCAGGAGATGAGCCATTTACGCTATTCCATGCCCAGCAAAGCCTGTCCGACTTATTCGCGCTATTCCAAAACGAAAACAACCCGCCATTGCATTTTGTATTAAGTCACTTTTGGATAGAATTATTCGGGATTACGGCTTTTGCAAGTCGATTTCTTTCACTGATATTCAGTACTGCAACCGTATATTTTATCTACAAGCTTGCCCACAAAAGTTTTAATATCCGCATCGCAATCATTGCATCACTTATTTATACTTTCTCGAATTATCACATCTTTTTTGCACATGAAATGCGCGTTTATTCACTGTTTGCACTGCTGACAACAATATCTATGTATGCGTTCATATCGTTGATCTCAGAAAAAAAGAGCAGAAAATATTTTATTTTACTCATATTAAGCAATGCATTGCTCATTTATGCTCATTTCTTTGGCTTTATTATTATTGCCATACAAGGACTATCGGTTATTTGGATAAAAGAGCTGAGGAAAAATATCTTTAAGCAGTTCAGCCTGTCGGCTTTAATTACACTTGTTCTGTATGCGCCCTATTTCCCGATATTTATCAAGCGATTTTTATCCTCTTCAGGAGGTACATGGGTTTCACCTCCGAGTATAGAAAGCCTTTATAATAATTTATGGAAATTTAGCAATGCTCCGGTAAACACGGTCACTTTTTTATCGATTTTACTCGCGGCCTTAATATTTGTTTTGATTGGAAAAACAAGGGAAGTCAAATACAAAAAAGCTTTTTCCAAAATCGTTCTGATTTGGTTCCTGTTTCCCTATCTTTTTCTCTTCGCGATCTCATTCCTGATCCCCATGTTTCTCGACAGATACCTGATTTTCATATCTATTGCTTACTATCTAACGATCGCTATTGCCATTGATTTTCTGGCTTCCCGCAAATGGGTCTTTTATTCATTATCAATCATTGCCATTGGCATGATGACCATAACAACCAACCTCAAAAGCGGCCATAATCAGGATTTAAAAGAAGTTGTCCACCTGATTCAGGAATCTAAAGATGCCCATACAGCCGTTGTGATTTGCCCGGACTGGGTTCAACTTGGATTTTCATATCACTATAATATTGAGCATTTTAAAAATTACCGGGACACAGAATTTGCATTAAACAGAGAAAACATCTTCCCGGTTTCCGATGTAAAAGAAATTAACGATTCCCTGCTGTCCCAAAAAAATAAAATCATTTATCTCGATGGCTGGTCAGAACTTGTCGATCCTGATGGATTGATTTTCAATAAGCTAAATCAAAATTATAGGCTCATCAACACAAACAGCTCCTACAAAGGAATGAAAGTATATACTTTTCAAAAATGATCGTTTCTTTTGAGCATTTCGCAAAATTTCCTAACTTTGATTTGTGTTTTTTTTTTAAACAGAGAGGAATATTATCCTTTCGAACAATCAAGTCCACCAACCGTAAAAAGCACGAAAAATGAATAAACATAATATACTGACAATTATAACTTTAAGTGTGCTATTATTTGCTTGTGGGGATGATAAAATAAAAAGCCCACAAATTAGTATTGGAGAGCAAGCAGGAATGATTGTAAACTCCTACGACACAACATTAATCGGCAGCTATTATGATCCTTCAGTTTTGGATATTGACCTCGACAAAGACGGGCAAAATGACCTGCAATTTGAAAGCATTATCGGCGGCTCATTGGGTCTTGGCCATCATCCTGAAGCTTATCTAAGATGCCTTCACCGCAACATACAAATCTATGGCAAACACACAATCGACACCACTTTCCTGAACAGGCAAACTAATGTTTATGAAGGAAATACAGTCGAAATCTGGGAGTATTCACGAACTTCCTGTTGTAGGATAGACGCAGCCGACTCCATTCTCAGTACAAAACCAGTATTTGTTTTAAACCCTTTGCATAAAGATGATTTGATGGACATTACAGGAAGTTTTGAAACCGACACGATCAGGCTTTACAGAGATTTTTATGGATATCCTTGTGAAACAAAAATAATCAACAGCGACACAACAATTATCCAATGCGCCACTTTTAACTACACCTGCAATAATTTCCCGTCAGACGAAATCAAATATATTGGCGTAAAATTTGAAAATAGCGAACGATTGGGCTGGATTAAACTGAGCCTGTTTGAGGGCTATAAAATCTTGATTATAGAAAGCGGCATACAAGAGTAATTATCTAAAAAAACAACTTAGCCATGAATAATTTTACGACCGTTCACTCTGATACAAAAAACATTTATCTGGATTCCAGAGTAAAACAGCCACTGGCCTGGAAAATATTTTTGGTGTTTTTCAACCTTGCAGGCTGGACTGCATTCTTTTATGCGATGTCCACTTTGGAGTCAGAAAACGTAAAAAAAGCTATTATCCCGATGGCATTTTTCCTCACTATTTTTATTTTCATCATTGGACGATTTACTCTTTGGATTATTTACGGTAGAGAAAGCCTTGTCATCTCTAAAAGCTCCATACGCCACTTTAAATCCTTTGGCCTATTCAAAACAAACGAAACAGTTATCGAAATAAACAACTATTGGATGTATGGATTTGATCGTGTACGTGAGGAAAACAATAAAGAATTTGGTAATCTGTATTTCTTCGACCACGATGAAAACGACGAACCGTTTTTGATATACAGTACGGACATCATGGTCACGAAAGAAACTGCAGACATGCTTGATAAGAAACTCGATGATCTTCATCATACACTCATCACAGAGTATATAAAAACCAAAGCACCATTGAACTAAACCGCTTATTTACCCCCATCAGGCTCAATATTTTCTTCTTTTATCAATTTTGGGCTAAAGCCTGATGAATCCGGATTGTACTGATACAGTTGCACTGAACTAATATCGGAACCTGTCCAGTCTGCCGGTTTGATCACCACAAAAGTCCGCACAGCTGCCGGGCTTTTATCGGCATCAACCCATGAGCCCGTATTCACATAAATCTGTGTATAATCCTTATTATCAGGATATATGTTCATCAGCGGCACATGCGAATGTCCGAAAGCGATGATATCATATTGCTGTAAATCACCTGATTTCTGAATATATTCTTCAGTTACGGCATCTGTGAGGTGATCGCCATTCCAAACCGCCTGCAAAACATTAATGGGCGCTCCCACATTATTCACCTGTTGGGTTGATGGCCAAAGGTCTTCAATATCATCAGCATACATTTCATAAGCACCTTTAAAAGAGAAAGCTTCGTTATAGCCGTCAATTCCGCCCATTAAAACGACAGAATCCGCATACACAGGTTCCTGCATATTAAAACCCGTAATAATATGGTTATAAACGATTTCCCAAGCCACCCAGAAGATAAATGAACCGTTTGCGCTGCTTTGCTGCTTAAAGCTTTGCGAGCGGTTTTCGATCATTCCCTGAGCAAACAGCCGGCTCACAAAATATCCCGGTGGCAGCATATGACCCGTATCGACAAGCGGCTGTGGCGTATTGAAAAAATCATAGCGATGCCCGTGTTCCATAACAACATGATCCACAGGTTTATGCAATCCAAGGCCGGGTACATCACCTGCCCAGCTAATTCCCGGAATGATTTCTTCAAGGATATCCTTTGTAATGAGCATATCATGGTTTCCGGGCACATAAACCAACTCAATATCCGGATTGGCAACAATAGTGCGCAAGCGTTGAACAATCCCCTTGTTTGTCGGCGCCGAAGAAATCGCGTTATAATAATCCGCAGAGCTATTGATGCCAATTTGCGGGTCAAATGGAAAAACGGAATAAGGCACTACCCATTCGTCAAATAAATCGCCCATAATGACCAATTGTTTCACTTCAGGATTATTATTTACAGAATCCAGGAAATCTTCCAAAGCCGCCTTATTTTTCCCAAACCAACTGTATTGGCCTTCATTGGCACGTTGGTCGCCCATATGCACATCACTGATGCACACAATAGCATTGCGCGTATCCTTACTGCTTTTAAATTCATTCAAATTAAAAATATGTGAAGCCCGCGTCCTCAGATCAAAAACAGTGCCCTGCGCCGGATACCGTCCATCCACCGATTCAATTTGCTGCGAAACTTCCAGTTCGTATTTCCAGCCATCTGTAAGGAAAAAATCATCATGAAAAAGCACAATGACAGCATTGCCCACACATTTTATATCATAAAAACCCTCTAAGCTACCGTTTTTATCCTTCAGCAATATTCCTCCGGCAACCGTAGCCGGATTCAGTTCTTCATCAAAAAACAATTCAATAGTCCGGCACTGATAATCAAGAAGATAGTATAAACCGTGCCGCAATTCCCGGTTAGCGATTTCCACATCAAGATAATCAACCGGAACAGGCTTGACTTCTTCCTCGCTACAGGAAATGATCATCAATGAAGCAAACAAAAAGGCAAGGTCAGGGATAATTTTACGAACAAAACTCGATTTCATATCTATAAAATTTGATAAAACAAGAAAAAATGATATTGATTTATACTGCGCCTAAAAAGCCGGAAGCATTAACAAAAATAGTAAAAACCAGATTCAAAACCAAGAATTTACAGCCTTTTGGACAAGTTTTCCCGGTAGAACCAGAAAGTCAAAGCAATCATTTTTGCAGCAATTCCGCGTTAAAAAAGCCTAACTCGCAAAACCGTGAAAATAAAGGGGATAATAATTTAGGTCAGAAATATTTTTCGCACTATTTTTGCATGCAATTGGCCTGACACCTTCAATAACATTTACTAAGGTGTAAGTTGTTGATTATAAATCAGTTAACCACAAACAGGCGAATGACCGCCATTCCTAGGGGATGTGGGTTTCATGTTTTTTTAATTAAAAAACGCCGGGGCTAAGCCACGTATACCGGCGTTTTTGTTTACCGCTAAGATACTGCAATTCAGCGAAATGACCAAAAATTTTATCGTTTTTTTGTTATATTTTTGCAATTATTTTCTATACTTCGTATATTATATAGAAGACGGAAAAATTGAGAAAAAGGGCTAGGTGCAAAGCCAAAATCGAATTGCACCAAATTTTCACCTTCACAATGCAGGTGAGTATAACCATCAAGCGGCATTTCCCGGATTTTTTGAATCTTCTCGCCCAAGTAAGCGATCAGCGCAAACAACCAATTTACAAAGTTGAGGAATTATTGATGGCAGTAGTGGCGATGTTCCTTTTTAAGCGTGGTTCCAGAAACCATGCAGACAACACCGCTAGAAAAGGAAGCTATTGTTTTAATTTTGAAAGGCTTTTCGGTTGTAGGCTGCCCGATCTGGACACTTCCAACAGACTGCTTAAACAACTGGATCCAAAAGAATTGGAAGAGATAAAGCGAAAGATGGTACAGCTGCTCTTAAGAGCGAAAGTATTGAATAAATACAAACTCTTTGGACTCTATCACCTTATAGGGATTGATGCCACAGGAACTCATAGTTTTGATTACGAACCTTATCCCGAATGTCCTTATAAAACATACAAGAGCGGAAAGCGGACATGGACAGCCTATGTACTGGAAGCAAAGATTATGTGTGGAAACGGATTTAGTTTTTCAATGGCTACTGAATGGGTCAAAAACCCCATAAACCAAGATTATGAAAAACAGGATTGTGAACTAAAGGCCTTTAAACGGCTCAGCGAAAAGATCAGGCAGATGTATCCACGCCTACCGATCGCCATTGCGGCCGATGGACTGTACCCCAACGATAATGTCTTTAAAACTTGCGCTTCCAACCAATGGCGGTTTATCATCACCCTCAAAGATGGCAACCTTCCCAGCATATGGGAGGAAGTAAACCTACTCAAAAAAGCAGGTGCCCTTACTACAGAAAAAACCTATGACATCCATGGGCAGCACAAAATCTCCACCGAATATTGTTTTCTTAACAGTATTGCTTATAAAACACACAATATCAACTTTTTGGAAACACAAATTGTCACAACGGCCATACAAAATAACGAGCTGCCTGTTAAAGAGCGTTTTGTCCATATTACTGATTTAGAGGTTACAAACAAAAATGCTAAAACCATAAGTGATTACGGGCGTTTAAGATGGAAAATTGAAAACGAAGGCTTTAATGCACAAAAAAATTCTGGCTATAATCTATCGCACAAATACTCTAGAACATCGTTTTGCGCAACCCAGAATTATTATCAATGCTTGCAAATAGCCCACATGATAAATCAATTGGCACATAAATCCCAGCGCGTCCAGAAAATGATATCAAGCCATGATTCTTTGAAATCCTTCGAGGAATGCATTATAGTTTTATTGATTGCAGGTAATCTTACTGATTTTCCCACGCCAAACTTTAACTGCCAGATGAGATACTGAAACTAAAAAAAACAGAGAACCCCTGCTCAAACATTCAGGGCAAAACCTATTAACAAAAAAAGGAGGTAATTTTTTAAGTCATAACGATGAAGGCAACTGGCTAAATGCTGGCAGGTAAAACTATGCCCAGTAGTTTTAATGCCAAATGATCTTTCTATGAAAATAACTTCTTGCGGAATTGCTGCATTTTTGTTTCCGGTTTTTATTGAGAAGAATTATTCAATACATTTACACCCTAAAATACTCCGACATGCACAGCTTCCCTTTTTCTAAGCCCCGTTCACATTCGAAATCAGCAAGCAGATATGCTGCCGTGATTTCTGTCCTTTTTGTGCTTATATGTTCATCTTCATGTACTCCGGAACCTTCCACTCATCAGGAAAGCTACCGGCTCATTGAGCGTATTTTGCCCAGGCAATCAAAGCATTTTGTTCTTGATGAGATCAAAACTGCTGATAAACAAGATCGATTTGAGTTGAGCGGTGAAAAAGAAAAAATCATCATCCGCGGCAGCAACCCGCTGGCCATAGCTAAGGGCTTCAATTATTATCTGAACAATTTTTGCAATACGCGTGTGAGCTGGCATGTGGACGATGCCGTTGTTGCTCCCAAAAACCTGCCAGTACCGGATACACTCATTATCCAAAACTGCCGCTTTGAAAGGCGTTTTTTCCTGAATTACTGCACTTTCGGTTATACCATGCTGTGGTGGCAATGGAATGACTGGGAGCGCTTTATTGATTGGATGGCTTTAAACGGGATCAATATGCCTTTGGCCATTACCGGACAGGAAGCCATTTGGATGAAAGTATGGAAAGAATTTGGGATGAGCGATGATGAAATCCGGGCATATTTCACCGGCCCGGCGCACCTGCCCTGGCACCGGATGGGCAATCTGGACGGTTTTTTAGGCCCCTTGCCGCAGGAATTTATTGATCATCAATTTGATTTACAAAAAAAAATCCTTGATCGCGAACGTTCGCTTGGGATGAAACCTGTGCTGCCGGCTTTTGCAGGACATGTGCCCAAAGCGATAAAACAAAAATATCCAAAAGCCAAAATCACCTCTATGGGATCATACGGTTTGGGAGATGATTACGAAGCGTTTTTCCTCGACCCCATGGATTCGCTTTTTATTGAAATACAGGAAAAATTCCTGCACACACAAAACAAATATTTCGGCAATGATCATTTATATGGCGCCGATCCCTTCAACGAAATGGACCCGCCCGACACGACACCGGAATACCTTGCTTTGGTTTCAAAAACCATTTATGAAGGCATGAGAAAAGTTGATCCGGAAGCGCAGTGGGTGCAGATGGGTTGGACATTTTACTATATGAAGCTTTGGCGTGAAAATCCGGCACGATTAAAAGCAATGATTGAAGCCGTTCCTCAAAACCGCATGATTATTCTGGATTATTTTGCAGAAAAAGAAGAAGTTTGGAGAAACACAGATGCCTGGTACGGAGCACCATATGTTTGGTGCTATCTGGGCAATTTTGGTGGAAACACAGAAATGGCCGCACCCATCATTAAAGTTGCCAAAAGGTTGGAAGAAGCCGAAAAAGACCCTTCAAAAGGGAAGCTTACCGGCATTGGCTCCACACTTGAAGGCTTCGGTGTAAATCGCTTTATGTTTGAATGGCTTTTCGATTATGCATGGAACCCAAATGTTACAGATGTGGATACCTGGATGAAACAATACGCACAATGCAGGACAAAAAATAAGGACAGCATTGCTGAAAAAGCATTCCAAAAACTGATGCATCTGGTTTATAATGACCAGGTTTCCGGAGTGGGAACAGGAAGCATTTTGCAAACACGACCGGCTTTGACAGGTTTTCATGGATACCAGCGTCCAAGCAAATACGATTATTTTGAACTCACCAATATCCTGGAACAAATGCTGCAAGCCAACAAGCAAAGCCTGCAAAGCACAGAATACCAAAAAGACCTGGTTTTGGTTTGCAAGCAGGTTCTGGATAATTTGCTGATCCCGGTACGCTGTGAAATCAATGAAGCCTATGAACGCAAAGACACTGCCGCACTTCGTGAAAACATCAGGCTTTTTATGGAAATTATGGACGATCAGGATCGTTTACTTGCCACACAAACGGAGTTTTTGTTGGGCAAATGGCTTGATGATGCCCGGGCTTTTGGCAGTGATTCGGCAGAAAAAGCATATTACGAAAAAGATGCACGGGTTTTGATCAGCACATGGGGCAATGAAGGCAATAAAATTGTTGATTATGCCAGCCGGAACCTTTCAGGCATGATCACCTCCTATTACAAAACGCGTTGGCAAATATTTTTTGATATTGTTCAAAAAAAAGCATCCGAAAACAAGCCTTTAGACATAGATTCCATCAACAGGCAAATGGAAAAATTTGAATGGAAGTGGACGGACGAACAAAGGGATCTCAACAAACAGCCCCAAGGCTCTGCTCTTGAAATAGTGCAGGAAATCCATAAGAAATACAGCATAGTTTATAAGCTTTTCAAAGAATAAACACATTTACTGAAACTTATTGAAATTTGATGAAGCAACAAACACCGAAATATACAGAATACTGATTTAAAACATTTTAAATTCGCACACAAAGCTTATATATCGCATAAAAAATACTTCACCCGTATTTTTAAGCATGACCCCATTATCATTTGATTTATTTGCTAATTTTGGTAGCTTATAATCCAAATAGTAATGGCAACTTTTAATGAGTTTTTTACGGATGCGATGAGGGAAAAATTCCTTCTTTTCCTTGTTATTTTCTCGGAGTTATAAAATATCTCCCCTATTCCTGTTTCCCAATCTTCCCGAATTCCCCTTTTCTGATTTCATAAAAACATTGGTTATGGAGGCGTATTTTGCCTATCTGAATGATTTGTTGAACACAAACAAATCGGAGTTTGGTACATATCCTGAAATAAACTGGATTAACCGATACAAAGAATCTGAAGCACTGGAAAAAAGAGCAGAGCTTATTAACAGCTTCAGCGACAGTAGCCTTTTTAAAGGCACAAAACTTTTCCACAAGCAAATCAGCAAAGGCTGCCTGATGTGCGGCATGGGCTATTGGAGTTGCTTATTCATTACATCGCGATGCAATGCGCACTGCTTTTATTGCCCTGCAGCACAGCTCAAAGACGAAAAACCGGAGTCTCAGGGACTTCTGTTTCCCACTGCAGATTCTTATGCCGAATACATCAACTTTTTTGGATTCAAAGGCGTGAGCTTCAGCGGAGGCGAGCCACTCCTCTACTTTGACCGCACACTGGAATACCTCAAAAAAGTACGCAGCAAATGCGATAATTCAATCTATATCTGGCTCTATACCAATGGGCTGCTGGCCGATGAACAAAAACTCAAAAAACTGGCCAAAAACGGAATTAATGAAATCCGCTTCGATATTGGCGCCACGCATTTTAGCCTGGATCATGTGCGCAAAGCCAAAGGGATCATTGATAATGTTACCATTGAAATCCCTGCTGTACCCGAAGAAAAAGATAGGATTATCAGCTTATTGCCCGAAATGATCAAAGCAGGCGTAACCAACTTCAACCTGCACCATATGCGGCTCACGCACTACAATGCGCCCAAACTGCTGAAGAAAAACTACAGCTATTTACCTGCAGAACATCCGTTGGTATTTGAATCGGAACTGGCGGCACTGGAAATTCTTGATTATGCCCGTAAGCAGAATATCGAACTGGGAATCAATTATTGCTCATTTGATTTTAAAAACCGTTTCCAGAAAGCCGGGTTCCGAAAACAGATTCTCCATAAGCTCGGAAAAGACGATGATTATATAACAGATAATGGTTTTATCCGCAAACGCGACGAAAATGAGCTGCAATACGAAACAATCCGCTTAACGGAAAAAGGCAAAACAGATGGCCTGGGTTTAATGAAAGAAGAACTCAGGCTCAGGTTTAAAGACTATGATCAGATCCGAATGCCCGTATCTTCAAAAATGAATATCCCTCCCGGAAAAACAATAGAGCTGGAAGAGCTTTTAAAACGGCGTAATTCACCCATTCCATCAGATCCGCTTCTTTTTGAAATTTGGAAATACGAATTTATTGAGGAAAAACTCAGGCAGTACTGATTTTTGCCGGGCAGGTTAATCCAGGTAACCTTTCGTGCCCCCGGAATAGAAATACCGTTCATCCCAGGCGCGTAAGTCCTGATTGTTTTTAATCCGCTCGACCAAATCGGGATTGGAGATAAAATAGCGCCCAAAAGCCACCATATCCGTTTCATTGTTTGCAATGGCTTTTGCTGCTGAGAAGGGATCAAAACCATTATTGGCAATCAGCAATCCATCATAAAAAGGACGATAAAAGGCTGCCACATTGCTCGCATATCCCGGCAAATGATCAACAGCTTCAAAAGGCTCAATCAGATGGAGATAAGCCAGCGGATATGCATTCAGTTTGCCGATCAGCCAGCTAAAATGTTTTTTAGGATTGGAATCGCTCATGGAGCTTGTCCTGCCCGAAGGCGATAAGCGCAAACCCACTTTGTTTTCGCCCCAAACTTTGACCACTGCATCAAGCAGCTCAAAGAGGAAACGTGCACGTTTTTCGATGCTGCCCCCATAAGCATCATTCCTTTGGTTGCTGCCGTCCTGCAAAAACTGATCAATCAAATAGCCATTCGCGCCATGAATTTCAATCCCGTCAAAACCGGCTACCATAGCATTTACAGCCGCCTGCCGGTATTGCTCTATAGTCCGTCGGATATCCGAATCATCCATCTCTTTGGGCACCGGCACTTTCTGATATCCAATCGGCGTATTGATTTCACGCTCCGGTGCAATAGCCGAAGGTGCCAGGGGAAGTTTTCCTTGCGGCTGAAAAAACGGATGCGAATACCGCCCCACATGCCAGAGCTGTAAAAAAATACGGCCGCCTCTTCGGTGCACTTCATGGGTTACGCGTTTCCAGCCCATCAGCTGCTCACCGCGCTTTATTCCCGGCGTATTGCTGTAACCACGTCCCTCCGGAGCGACCTGTGTGGCATCGGTAATCAACAAACCTGCATCAGCACGGGCTGCAAAATGTTCTGCCATAATGGGCAAAGCAACATTATTTTCATTGGCACGCATGCGCGTTAAGGGCGCCATTACAATTCTGTTTTTCAATTGCATTTCCCCAATTTTGATCGGCTCTAAAAGTAATGAAGTAGGCATAAGGATATAATTTTATAAACAAATCCATTTTAAAACTGTTATCATAGCAAAAAGATAATCAGATAAATACAACACAATTTAGAACCAATCTGTTTAAAATCATCGCCATATGCCGCATTATCAACGCTTAGGAAAGATTCCACAAAAACGACATACACAATTCCGAAAGGAGGACGGCAGTCTGTTCCATGAACAATTGGTCAGTACCGAAGGCTTTTCGGCCGAATATGCCCTCACCTATCATTATTATGCACCAACAGCCGTGCTCGATATTGAAGACCCCATTGATGTGCGCCCGGATTACGCTATTGATCACAATATGCAACACCGCAGCTTTGAGGGATTTGATGTAAAGCCTGAATCGGACTACATTAAAAGCCGCAAAATAGTTCTGGGAAACAATGATCTACATATACTTTTGGCTGCACCTAAAGCATCGATGAAAGATTATTTTTTCAAAAATTCGCAGGCAGATGAAATGATCTTCATCCACAAAGGAAGCGGAACATTGCGCACGATGTACGGAAAAATTCCTTTTGGTTTTGGCGATCACCTCATCATCCCCCGTGGTATTATTTACCAAATAGATTTCGACACTGAGGACAACCGGCTTTTTATACTTGAATCCTTTTCGCCCATTCGTTACCCCAGGCGCTATGTAAATGATGCCGGGCAACTTCTTGAGCACAGCCCTTTTTGTGAACGCGACATCCGTCCGCCATCAGAACTGGAAACTTTCGACATAAAAGGCGATTTTAAAGTAATTATCAAGCGCGATAACCATCTGTTTCCGTATCATTTTGCGCATCATCCTTTTGATGTAACAGGCTGGGACGGAAACCATTATCCCTACGCTTTCAATATCAAGGATTTTGAGCCAATAACAGGCCGCGTGCACCAGCCGCCACCGGTGCATCAAACTTTTGAAGGCCACAATTATGTAACCTGCGCTTTTGTTCCACGTTTGTACGATTATCATCCCCAAAGCATTCCGGCACCCTACAACCACAGCAATGTTGATTCGGATGAAGTACTTTATTATGTTGACGGTGAATTTATGAGCCGCAAACATGTAAGCCGGGGCATGATCACTTTACATCCTACGGGAATCCCGCACGGGCCGCATCCCGGGGCTGTGGAAAAAAGCATTGGCCAGAAAGGGACGAAAGAACTGGCCGTGATGGTAGATACTTTCAAACCATTAAAAATTACCAAACAAGCATTAAAAATAGAACACAAAAATTATTACAAATCCTGGACCGAATAAAACTATGGAAAAAAATACCGATTTCCTGCCGATCAATGGCACCGATTATGTTGAATTTTATGTAGGCAATGCCAAGCAGGCCGCCTTTTATTATCAAACTGCTTTTGGATTTCAGCCACTGGCTTATGCCGGACTGGAAACCGGATTGCGCGACCGCACCAGTTACGCTTTGCGCCAGGGCAAAATCACCTTTGTTTTTACCACTTCTCTCGAGCCCGACAGCGATATTGCGCAGCATTGCAACAAGCATGGCGATGGTGTAAAAACCGTTGCCCTCTGGGTGGATGATGCAGAAAAATCGTGGAAAGAAACCACCCAACGCGGCGCCGTATCCTATCTGGAACCGCACAGCCTCAAGGATGAAAACGGAGAAGTAAAACTTTCCGGCATTCATACCTATGGCGATACAGTGCACCTTTTTGTTGAGCGCAAAAATTACCGTGGTGTTTTCCTTCCGGGATTTCGTCGCTGGGAACCCGAATACCGTACACAGGAAACCGGGCTCAAATATGTAGATCATATGGTGGGCAATGTTGATTGGGGACAAATGAACAAATGGGTTGATTTTTACGCCAATGTAATGGGGTTCAATCAGTTGATATCATTTGACGACAAAGATATTTCGACAGAATATACAGCCCTGATGAGCAAGGTAATGAGCAATGGCAATGGCCGCATTAAGTTCCCGATTAACGAACCCGCAGAAGGCAAGAAAAAATCGCAAATTGAGGAATATATTGATTTTTACCGAGGTGCTGGCGTGCAACATGTAGCCATGGCCACCGACAATATTTTGGAAACTGTGGGCGAATTGCGCCGTCGCGGTGTGGAATTCCTGATTGTTCCGGAAAGCTATTACGACACGCTGCGCGAACGCGTGGGAAACATTGACGAAGAAATAGAAGCACTCAAAAACCTGAATATCCTCGTTGACCGCGATGATGAAGGCTACCTGCTTCAGATTTTCACTAAGCCGGTGGAAGACCGTCCGACTGTATTTTATGAAATCATCCAGCGCAAAGGCGCCAAATCTTTTGGCAAAGGAAATTTCAAAGCATTATTTGAAGCCATTGAACTGGAGCAACAAAACCGTGGAACTTTATAAACTTTTAAAATGATTGAAGCAAACAACCCACAGCTAAAAAGCTGGATCGAAGTGCATCCCGAAAGTGATTTCCCGATCCAGAACATCCCTTTTGGTGTAATAAAAACAGCGCATAACGACCCTCAGCCGGCAACACGCATCGGAGATTATGCCATTGACCTGAAACTGCTCGAATCCGAAGGTTTTTTCAACGACATACTGGATCAAATGGTCTTTCAGGGTGTAAACCTGAACACCTTTCTCGAATGCGGAAAAAGCAAATGGTCGGCAGTGCGGCAAAGGATCAGCGAACTTTTTCGAGGAGATAACGCGCTGATTCGTGATAATGAATCTTTACGGAAATTTGTGCTGCATCCTATAGCGGAAGTAGAAATGCTCCTTCCGGTTCACATTGGCGATTATACTGATTTTTACAGCAGCCGGGAGCATGCCACCAATGTTGGAAAAATGTTTCGCGATCCGGATAATGCCCTTTTGCCCAATTGGTTACATATACCTGTAGGCTACCACGGTCGCAGCTCGAGCATCGTGGTCAGCGGAACGGATATCCACCGTCCCAAAGGCCAGCTGATGCCTGCAGATGCAGAAAAACCTGTTTTTGGCCCCAGCCGTTTGATGGATTTTGAACTGGAAATGGCGTTTGTTGTCGGGCAAGGCAATATGCTGGGCGAAGCTATTCCGGTAGAAAAAGCCGAAGACCACATTTTTGGCATGGTGATCTTCAATGATCTTTCGGCGCGCGACATCCAGAAATGGGAATATGTGCCTTTAGGGCCGTTTCTCGGCAAAAGCTTCGGCAGCGTAATTTCACCCTGGATTGTTACTTTGGAAGCCCTGGAACCATTCCGCACCGAGAGCCCCGATCAGGAACCGGAAGTCCTGCCCTATTTGCAAGGCAACAAAAAAAGTACTTTTGACCTGAAGCTAAGTGTTGATCTTCAGCCTGAAGATTCATCAGCAACACAAATCTGCCAATCCAATTTCAAATATCTTTATTGGAGCATGGCGCAACAGTTGGCTCATCATACGGTAAATGGCTGCAATATGCGCAGCGGCGATATGTGTGCCAGCGGAACCATCAGCGGACTGGAGGAACACGAATTTGGCAGCATGCTCGAATTAAGCTGGAAAGGAACAAAACCCCTGAAACTTTCCGATGGCTCGGAACGTAAGTTTATCAATGATGGCGACAGCATAATAATGCGCGCCTGGAATGAACATAATGGCATTCGGATTGGTTTTGGAGAGAGCAAGACCAAAATACTGAAATCAAGATAGGTTCTGCCTCCCGGCGCCACCCTGAGCGGTCATTGGGTGTTTGTTGTCCGGGAGGCTTGTTTTTTTATAAAAGGCCGTGAACTCTTCTTAAGCAAAAAATGACTTAATCCCCCTGGAAATCATGAACACGGAAATCAAAACTCCAATAAAAAGCATTAATCCGGAAGATTTGAAAAGCCCGGATCTGCATCAATTACTGCTCAGCGCTATTGCTCCCCGTCCCATTGCTTTTGCAAGCACCATCAGCAAAAAGGGCGAAGTCAACCTTTCCCCCTTCAGTTTTTTCAATGCCTTTGGCATCAATCCTACAACATTGATTTTCAGCCCATCGCGTAGAGGACGCGACAATACGGTGAAGCATACCTACGAAAACATTAAAGAAGTGCCGGAAGTAGTGATCAATGTGGTGAACTACGATATTGTGGAGCAGGTCAGCCTTGCCTCGGCGGAATATCCCAGAGGAATCAACGAATTTAAGAAAGCCGGTTTAAGCGAGGCGCCATCCCTGAAGGTGAAACCTCCACGCGTACTGGAATCGCCTGTTCAATTTGAATGCCGTGTGCGTGATGTAATCGAAACCGGAGATCAGGGCGGTGCGGCAAATCTAGTAATTTGTGAAATTGTGCACATACATGTGCATGAGGATGTTTTGGATGAAAAAGGGCAAATCGATAATGAAAAAATCCGTTTGGTCGGAAGGTTGGGCGGCCCGCTTTATTGCCACACCAGCGGCGATGCTGCATTCAGCATTCAAAAACCGATTGGAAAAAATTGTATTGGCATCGACAGCCTTCCGGAGCATATCCGTTTCAGCAAAGAGCTAAGCGGCAATGACCTGGGTAAAATGGGAAATCTGGAAAGCCTGCCCTCAGCAAAAGAAATTGAGGCGTTTAAAAATGCACATCCTGTGGTAAACACAAGGAATTATTTGACGTATGCCCGCCAAGCTTTGGCCAAAGGAAAAGCTTCTGAAGCTTTAAGTTATTTATTGGCTTTTGGATAAAATATTTATAATCTTACAATTTCTCCTGGAAAATCAGGGAATCCTTCATCTGTATCTGCAAAAGAACTATCTTTGGGTTTAAACCCAATCAAATGAATTTCAAAAAAACATTTTCAATAGCCATCGAATACATTCGTCCGATTGGCATTGCAGCAGCGGTATTTTTTGCAGAATTATCAGGCACTACGCCCATAGAATCATTTATGATTATGGCTCCGGTGCTCATTGCTGTGATGTCGGGCACGATTGGCATCGAAGGCTTGTTCTTTAGTAGTGAAGGTTCTGCGAAGCTTGGATATACGCGCAGTCCGGAATATCAAAGGCAAAACGCACTGGTGCAATTAGGGATGGCGATCAGTGCAATACTTGTTCCCGTTTTGGATTGGGGCATTTACGGGATGTGCGGAGTTTCTTCTGTTTTTATGTTTTTCCTGTTTTTCTCCGGCACAAACCATGGGTTCAGCGCCATTGCTGAAGGAAACAAATCCATTACCAATTTATCGCGGCCGATTTTGAGCTATCTGCTCATAGCCGCTCTACTTTATTATATGCTGGAAGCTTTGGAATATCAGGCAGGTTTATAAACTTTCCCAAAGTCCGATAACTTTGGGAAAGTTTATAATCATCTTTCTATAGCAGGTAAGTAATCCCAAACTTAGCTCCAGTCAGCGCATTTCCGCCACCAATTTCAAAGTTCAGGCCAAGGTTGTTCTGAAAGAAGTAGCGTCCGCCCAACTGAATTCCAATCCCAAGTCCTGAGGCAGAACTTCCACCATATTCCGAAGGGGAATTCCAGATATTGAAGCCAATATTGGCACCGCCATAAAAGTCGAAATTGGAAGGAATTTCCAGCAAGCGGTTAAAATGATAATCACCACGGCCGCTTAAACCTATAATGGTGTGGCTGTAGCTGTATCCGCCAAAACTTTCGCTGTAAAAACGGAATGAGCCTTCAAAGCCTACCGTGATATCGTTTCCAATGCCAAATTCCATTCCGGCATAAATCGGTATTCCATGATTAGAAAGGCCAACGCCAGCATTCAGGTGCTTTTCACCTTTTTTCAATGGGGCTTGCGCAAAAACTATTGCACTCATCATGATAATCCCAACAATCAAGCTTAATTTTTTCATGTGTTTTGCTTATTCATTATTTAATAACTGATAAGAACTAATCTGAACCGGTGCATCAAGGCTATGCAAAATCCGTTCGAGCAGAATGCCCTGGCGTGTATCATAATCATAGCCAAAGGTTGCGCGAACCCCATAACTGATAAAATGCACGGCACGGTCAAGTGCCAGCGGCAAGCTGTCGCCCTGCAGCAGCGCTCCAACAAGTACAGATGCAAACGCATCGCCCGTACCCGGATAATTTGCCGGAAAATAATCGCAACTGACTTTCCAGATGCGGTTATCTTTTTTGTTAAACGCCAAAACAGATGTTTTGTTTTTTTGACCTTCTACGGGCACACTGGTAACAATCACTTTCTGCGGGCCAAATGCTGCCAGCCGCTGCATCCAATCCTTGATTTCGGCTTCCGTAACATCTTCATGATAAGGCTCATCCAACAGGAAAGCGGCTTCGGTGAGGTTGGGCGTTATAATTTCTGCATGACTAATCAGCGAGCGCATATTCTGAACCATTTCCTTATCAAAAACAGAATACAGCTGACCATTATCACCCAAAACAGGATCAACTACAACAACCTGATCTTCTTTATGGAAATCATCGATAAAGCGGGCTACGATTTTAATCTGGCGTGCACTTCCCAGGAAACCGGAATAAATGCCTTCAAATTCGAGATTTAATTCTTTCCAGTGGTCCATAATCGGTTGCATATGGTCAGTCAGGTCGATAAAATGAAAATCAGGAAATTTGGAATGTGTTGATAAAACTGCGGTTGGTATCGGGCACACCTGCACGCCCATAGACGACAGAATTGGCGTAACCACTGTAAGAGAAGCCCTTCCAAAACCGGAAAGGTCATGTATTGCAGCCACTTTAGGCACCGGATTTTTCATAAAAATAGTTTATTGCAGCATTGCTGATGATGATTGTGGCTACAAAAATAGCTATTCACATCAAACACTACGAAAACAAAAAACATTTTTACAATTTAAGAAAACGTATTTGCTTTTGCTCATCACCACAGCAAAGGCTCAAAAAATAAACTCCAGTCCGGAGTTCCGCATAAAGCTGTTCCAATGGAAACTTATTTAAGCCGGTTCCGGCTTGGAAAATGGCTTCCGAATACATATTCCTGCCATTTAGATCATAAACATCGAGGCGGACCGGCTTTAGCGTTGATAAGCTGAATGTAAGCACACTGTTATGGCTCAGGGGATTGGGGGAAATAAGCAATTCATTTCCATGCTGATTATCCTGAATGCCGGTCAGTTCCACTTCTACCGTTTCAGAAGCAATAATTTGGGGCTGATTGTCTGAAGACTGATAAAACCCCTGGAAATCATTAACATAAGAAGAAGCATACTGTACAAGGTCATCAACGAAATTTGGGCTGACCGTTTGATAACAAATTTTCGCTTCAATTTCGAGAGACGACATTCCCTCGGGAAGCGGCAAAATAAAATGGACGATATCGGCGCCACTTCCTTCAATACCTGCAGCCGATTTATTAAAATCAGGATCAGAACTTGCTGCTCCATGCACCGCAATGGGTTCAATATCAGGCACGGTACTAACAAAGCCCTGAGGTGGAATGCGGTTATCTTTCAGATATTCTGCCCCTCTTAATAAGGTATAGGTCAGGTTTCCATTGACGTCCTGCATCAATGACTGATAGATTTGAACCTGGTTTTCATCACGAATGATGTTGTGATGGGACGCATAAGGCTCAACCAGTCCATTGATACGTCCGTTTTCGTCATAGCCACCCGACTCAAACAGAAGCTGTTGATTTTCGTTTGATATTTTCAGGTAAATCCACGCACGGCGGCTGGGAAAACCGGTCGGGAATTTATGTCCCGACAGGTTGGAAACAAGCACATCAATAAAAAGGCTATCGTTGGAAACAGAATGCTGCAAGTCAAGCGCAACAGCAGATTGCAACATCTCCACAGCACGGCGGGCAGTGGTATCAAACTGTTCAGCACTGGCATTTGCGCCCAGTTCTGCGGCATTGTCCCTGATAAGGCGGTTCATAAAAGCATTACCTCCAACAAACTCATGCTCATAAACAGGATTTCGCTGTGTAGATAAAAATGGCGGGGCTGCTGAAATTTTCATGTCCTCCCGAACTTCCGGCATATGACAGGACTGACAGGAGGCGTTATCTTCAGGAAACGTACTGTTGAGCCACTCGAGATAAGGTGTTTGCTCCGGGAAATATCCGGCTACGTTGCCCTCATCATCAACGAAAGGCGTAAAAAGCGTATGACAGGTGGCACAAAGGGCTGATTCACCGATATGTTCCGCCTCCAAAGGCCGGTAATTTACAATATTGATCATAGGGTTGGCAAAGGGATTTTCATACGGCCCAAAAATCTCACGGTCATCCGAAATCAGGTAATTTCCTGAAAAAGACTCCTCTGTACCCAGGTTATCGCTGCGGATCTGATGGCAAAGCGTACAGCTGACCCCATCGAGGCTAAGCGTATCATCCATTGCTTCTTGAAAGGTAAAATAATCAGCTCCGTGATAATGCGCTTCGGTGCGCCCCATCGGGCTGTGGCAGGTATTGCATTTATCTTCGATTACATTTTGCAGATGCGGATGGGCAAGTGATTCGGCACTTACTTTAGCGCGCCACAAAGGGTCTTTGGCAGAATTCGCCATCATACCGGAACGCCAGCCCGTTGTTGGACTCACATCCCGCCCATCAGAAGTCATCAGCACGCCATCAGTAGCATAATGACATTGTGCGCATTGACCTGCACCGGCAAAAAGATCAGATTCGGAAGTGGGCAGGTCGTTTAAGGAATGCAGGAGAAACGAGCTTAATAACAAAGCTAAGGGAACAAAAAAAAGTTTTAAGTTTTTCATAGGTTTGGCTTTTTCAAAACCGGCAATTGGTTTTCCGGTGATTATCTCATCAAATCTAAGGAAAAATATTCAAAACAAGCATTAAAAAATGAATAATTATTTAATACCCCTGAGGGGATAAAAGCGAATTTAAGAATAAGGGACTTGACAGATTTTAGGCTAGAAATAACTGATCAACAAGCATTTAAACCCAATTTATATTTATATCCATTCTAAATTCTTGCAATTATCAAATTTCGTACCACGATAAAATGAGGAATCGTCCAAATTTCAGTAATTTCGTTGGCAACGAAAACTAATTACAAATAAATAAAGATTATGGCTAAAATCGTTGGAGACATTGTTGTGGATATCGAACGCTGCAAAGGCTGCGCTGTTTGTAACACAGCATGTCCAAAAAATGTTCTGTCCATGAGCAAGGAGGTAAACGGAAAAGGATATAACTATGCTATAAAAGTAAATGGCGATTGCATAGGATGCGCCAACTGTGCAGTAGTTTGTCCTGATGGAGTAATCACAGTTTACCGAGCAAAAGTTTAAATCACAAGATTAATCACAAAAAAATATTCTTAGGAATGAAGGAATTACGATTAATGAAGGGTAACGAAGCAATTGCAGAAGCGGCCATCCGCGCCGGTTCTGACGGTTATTTCGGATATCCTATCACTCCCCAGTCGGAAGTCCTGGAATACCTTATGGCCGAAAAGCCGCACGAACGTACCGGAATGGTTGTTCTGCAGGCTGAAAGTGAAGTGGCTGCCATCAACATGCTTTATGGTGGAGCCGGTTCGGGCAAAAAGGTAATGACTTCCTCTTCCAGTCCGGGTATTAGTCTGAAAATGGAAGGGATTTCTTATATGGCGGGAGCCGAGCTGCCCTGCTTAATTCTCAATGTTGTTCGCGGCGGCCCAGGTCTGGGCACGATCCAGCCCGGTCAATCGGATTATTTCCAGGCAACAAAAGGCGGTGGCCATGGCGATTACCGTTTGGTTGTTTTGGCTCCATCTTCCGTACAGGAGATGGCCGATTTTGTTGAGCTGGGTTATGAGCTTTCATTCAAATACCGCACTCCTACGATGATCCTTTCGGACGGTGTGATTGGTCAGATGATGGAAAAAGTTGAGCTTCCGGCACCAAAAGCACGTATGACTACTGAGGAAATCGTGAAGAATACACCTTGGGCCACAACCGGTAAAACTGCCGACCGTGAGCGTAATATCATTACTTCACTCGACCTCGACCCTGCTGCACAGGAACGCCACAACCTGAAACTTCAGGCCAAGTATAAGGAAATGGAAGAAAAAGAAGTACGCTTTGAAAAGCTGTATTGCGAAGATGCAGAGTATGCCATTGTAGCTTTTGGTTCTGCAGCGCGTATCAGCCAGAAAGCTGTTCAGCTTGCCCGCGCAAAAGGCATCAAAGTTGGCCTGTTGCGTCCGATTACACTCTTCCCCTTCCCAACAAAAGTTATTGCCGAAATGACAGGAAAAATCAAAGGAATCCTCAGCGTTGAGCTGAATGCCGGCCAGATGATCGAAGACATCAGACTGGCAGTTAACGGTAAAGTTCCTGTTAAGCATTTTGGCCGTATGGGCGGTATTATCCCTACTCCTAACGAAGTAGTGGAAGCCCTCGAACAAAAAATTATAGGAGGTTAATCATGAGCGGACAATTCGACAGACCAGAAATAAGAACTGCAGAGAATCTCGTTTACAAAAAAACGGATCTCATGACAGACAAGACGCTATCCTATTGCCCGGGATGCGGCCATGGCACAGCACACCGCATGCTGATGGAAGTTGTGGATGAAATGGGCATTCAATCAGAAACTATTGGCATTGCTCCTGTAGGATGTTCGGTATTGGCTTACGAATTTATGGACATTGACATGCAGCAGGCAGCCCACGGACGCGCTCCGGCACTGGCAACCGCTGTAAAAAGGTTGTGGCCCGAGAAATTTGTTTTCACCTATCAGGGCGATGGCGACCTTGCAGCGATTGGAACTGCTGAAACAATCCATGCCTGTAACCGTGGAGAAAACATCCTGGTGGTATTTGTGAACAATGGTATTTATGGTATGACCGGTGGCCAGATGGCACCAACTACCCTGCCCGGCATGCCTACTTCCACATCGCCTTATGGCCGTGACGTAAAAATGATGGGCAACCCGCTGCGCATTACAGAAATTGTTGCTCAGCTTCCCGGAACTTATTATGTAGCCCGCCATTCGGTACATACACCTGCCAATGCGCGCAAAACAAAACGCGCATTCCAGAAAGCCCTCCAGATCCAAAAAGAAGGCAATAAAGGAGCTTGCTTTATCGAAGTTGTGTCCAACTGTAACTCAGGCTGGAAACTCCCACCGGTAAAAGCAAACGAATGGATGGAAGAAAATATGTTTCCATTCTATCCTTTGGGCGACCTCAAAGTGGATGGCGAATTAGTTAAATAATTAAAAAACTAAAAACCAGAGAATTATGACTGAAGAAATCATCATAGCAGGTTTTGGGGGACAAGGGGTGCTCTCTATGGGCAAAATCCTTGCCTACTCCGGAATTATGCAGGATCAGGAAGTTAGCTGGATGCCATCTTACGGACCCGAAATGCGCGGTGGTACAGCCAACGTGACCGTAATCGTTAGTGATGAGCGCATCAGCTCGCCGATCATCAACGAATTTGATACCGCTATCATCCTGAACCAGCAGTCGATGGACAAATTTGAAGAAACTGTAAAACCCGGTGGCCTTTTGCTCTACGATCCTAACGGAATTACCCGTCATCCGGAGCGTAAAGACATCCGTATTTTTAAAGTTGAAGGTGCTGCAGAAGCTGCACGCTTAGAAGCTCCAAAAACTTTCAATATGGTTATTTTGGGCGCTTTCCTCAAAGTTAAACCCATCGTGAAGAAAGAAAACGTGGAAAAAGGCCTGGAAAAATCTCTTCCTGCCCGTCACCACAAACTCATCCCAATGAACCTCAAGGCTATTGAGCGGGGTGCAGAAATTGTTGAAGAGGTTAAATAAAACAATCTTTACCAATATAAAAAAAGCCATCCTTCCGGGTGGCTTTTTTTATCGACAAAATCTACTCATATTCTCTCAGATCAGGGAATTAAATGCAAAGCCCACAATCAGTATCCCTGAAGCAACAACACCAACAAACACAGCGATCAGCTGCCATTTGAGCACTTTTTTCAAGATGATAATTTCGGGCAATGAAAGTGCAATTACCGACATCATAAATGCCAGAGCCGTGCCCAGTGATACACCTTTTTCAATCAATACGCTTACAATCGGGATAATCCCGGCCGCATTGGAATACATAGGAATCCCCATTAAAATGGCCAGTGGAACAGCATACCAACTCCCCGCGCCCAACAGTTCGCCCAGAAAATCTTCAGGCACATAGCCGTGCGCACCCGCTCCTATGGCAATACCTAAAATGATATAAAGCCAGATTTTCCCTACAATTTCACGAACCGTTTCATAGCCGGCGTTAATCCGTTCTCTCAGGCTGATTTTCTCCTCTTCTTCATCTGCATGCTCCGATTTCATCTGGAATACCCAGTCGGCCACATAACGCTCAAGTTTCAGTTTTCCGATGAGCCATCCTGATAAGATAGCAATTAACAATCCCGAAGAAACGTATATGAGCGCCACCTTCCAACCAAACAGCCCAACAAGCAATACAAGAGCCACTTCATTGATCAGCGGCGCTGCAATCAGGAAAGAAAAGGTAACGCCAAGCGGTATTCCTGCCTCCACAAAGCCCAGAAAAAGGGGAATGGCCGAGCAGCTGCAAAATGGCGTAACAATTCCAAGCAGGGAGGCCAGCACATTTCCCGTAAACAAGGATTTACCTTCCAGCATTTTGCGCGTCTTTTCCGGACTGAAAAATGAGCGCAGGACACCTACGCCAAAAATAATCAGAACGAGCAGCAGCATAACCTTTGGAACCTCAAAAATGAAAAAACGGAGCGTCTCTGTAAGATGTGCCCCTGCCGTCATTCCAATCAGGTCACCAATGATAAAATCACTGATTGCCTGGAGGTTCATATACAGCAGAATCCAAACCGGCAGAAGGATCAACGGAAGGATTATCCCATTTTTATCCCATTTATGCAAAAATTTTTCCATTTCGTTATTTCGTTAAATTACGAATATTATATTCAAAAAATTTTATATCAGAACCGTAATTATATAGTACAGGCCAATCAATATAAAAAGCAGGGCGATAATCCTGCGAAACCACAATTCAAATGATTTCAGGCTATTGTAGAATTTACCGAGCGAACCTACCCCAAAAGCAATCAGCCATGCAAAAATAATCACGGGAATTCCGGTTGCCAGTGCAAATATTGCCGGTAGGTAGAGACCACTAGTGCTACTGATAGTCATCGGGATAAGCATCCCAAAATAGAGCACGCCGCTATAAGGGCAAAATGCCAGAGCAAAAACAATGCCCAGCAACAACACGCCCCAGAAGCCAGAATGGGATTTGTTCTCCATCTTTTCTGTAAGTGATCCAATACCCGGGATATTTAGTTTGATAAGGCCCAACATAAAGAGGCCAACGATCACTAAGAGAGGCCCGAGGATTTTTTCGCCCCATTCCTGAAAGAATGAAGACAACTCAAACTGACCGGCACCAAAATAGAAAATCAAACCAATCGCAGTATAGCTCACCGCCCTTCCAAGTGTATAGACCAAACCACTCAGGAATACCCGCCGCTGACTGCCAATATCCTTACTGATATAACCAATAGCAGTAATATTCGTAGCCAGTGGGCATGGGCTGATTGCCGTCATCAGTCCCAGCAAAAAGGCACTTAAGACCGGCAGTTGGGAATTTTCAAAAAGTGATTGCAGAAATTCCATTAGTTGAGCATTGGTTCGATGGTTGACTTAATTTTATCTTTTAATTTATCAGGATTCGTGCGTGCATTCAGAAAAGCAAAATTGGTCAGGTTTACGGCTTCTTTGTCATCTTTCATCACCAGCAGTGTTTGCCCACTAATTCTGTACTTTTTAATTAAGGGATTATCCTTTTCTTCTTCACGGTTAATGGATTCGAAAGCAACTTTATCGCCAAAAAACTCCTGAACAGCCTCTTTTGACACTGATTCCACTGCCTGGCAGGTGGCGCAACGCCTTGTGGCATGGAAATAATAAACTTTAACTCCATCTTCCTGGTTTACAGCCGATTTTTGGCTTTCAGCTTTTTTTGAACCACACCCTTTTTTTGCGGCATCTGCGCAGCATTGTGCATTCAGGTTAAGGGCAAAACCAAAACAAATAACCAGCAGGCTTAAAATAATTTTTTTCATGTTCAGCATATTATTGATTAAGTAATTGAGCAATTGCATCCACAGAAGGCACTTTACCTTTCAGCACTACTTTGCCATCTACCACAAGAGCCGGAGTTGTCATAACGCCAAACTTCATAATTTCTGTGATGTCTTCCACTTTTGAAATTGAAGCATCCATTCCATTCTTCTCTACAGCCATTCGCGTAGCTTTCTCAAGGCTTTTGCATTTTGCACAGCCTGTTCCTAATACCTTAATGTCCATATAATATTGATTTTGATCCCTTTTAATGGGATGGTTAATAATTTACAGTTCAAAAAAATCTTTAAAATATTGCCGTGCTTTTTCCCAGTTCTCACGCTGGATACAATATTTGATCTTTGGGGCTTCTGTCTCGCCCTGTATCAGTCCCGCATATTTGAGTTCTTTCAGATGTTGCGACAAAGTTGAACGTGCAATGGGCAATTCCTCAAAAAGGTCACCACTATAGCAACAAGAATTCATCACCGCCAGTTTCTGGATTATATAAAGGCGCACCGGATGTCCGAGCGCTTTGGCAATACGCGCCAGTTCTTCAGTCATTTCAGGATATTCAAAATCTTCTTTCATATCGTTATTTTATATTTCGCAAAATAACGAAATGATTTTCGATCATGCAAGCTTTCACGAGATATTTAAACGGATTTCAAATTAAGTTTGAGGGATATCCTTATGTTTGCCCCCTGTTTTAAAGGTATAGTATCGTTGGGCTATATAACTGTATGCCACAACAATAACAGTCGTAATCATTTTGGAAGGCGTTGGTGAAATATGGCAGTATTCCACGAAAAATTTCAAGCAGATATAATTTAGAATAATGGAACCAAAAACTACGACACCATAACGAAACAGTTGAATCCTGCCT
Source organism: Bacteroidales bacterium (assembly GCA_963662905.2). Lineage (GTDB taxonomy): Bacteria > Bacteroidota > Bacteroidia > Bacteroidales > WRLA01. The sequence continues at coordinate 719,853 of CAXXFD010000003.1, forward strand.
TTAAGGTGAGAGGTACTGAAGGTAACATACTTTGCCAAAAAGAAGCCTGTGAGGAAAGTAAGCGGAAAAACAAAAAGGAAAGCCGCGATATGTGGGCTTACCGCTACCAGACCAAAATCCACGATCTGCTTTTGAAGCACAAAATTATAAACGATAAAATACAGAAAAATATCGAGCGCAGTATTGGCACCACCTGTAGCCGCATAGCGATAGACTTCAACTGGCATAAAATGCAGGAAAGGAAAATAGAACCAATCAACTATTGAAGTAAGAAAACTGCCAAGCTTCTCAAGCAAATAATTCATTTAGCAAAAAATTAGGCCGCAAAGGAACAAAAAAATATACCAGGTAGCCTATGGATTTATCATGAATTATGCTAATGCAATGCACGAATTTTCCAATAAAAATGAATTTAGCACGTTTTCCAAAAACGAAAACAAAAGAAATATCATGAAAATCGATCATCTGGCGATTTGGTGCCGCGAGCTCGAAAAGCAAAAATCGTTTTATACACATTATTTCGGCTTTAAAGCAGGAAACCAATATCAAAACACAAAAAAGGGCTTTCGCTCGTATTTTCTGAACCTGGAAGACGGAGCCCGCATTGAATTGATGCACAGGGAGGATATTAAGGAAGAAGCGCCAAAAGGGCATTATTTCGGCATGGCTCATATTGCGATTTCTGTTGGCAGCAGGAAGAAAGTAAGTGAGCTTACTATGCAAATAGGCGAAGATGGTTTCGAAATTATTGGCGAACCCAGGACTACCGGCGATGGATATTTTGAAAGTATTATCAGCGATCCGGAAGGAAATTGGATTGAAATTACCGAATAGATACAATCGCTTTTTCTTATAAAGCGTGAATTTCAGCCTATAATCTTTAAAAAAGTAGTATATGCTACTTTTTTAAAGATTATAAACCCAATAAATTACCTTTATATTTTTTAATTTTGCAAATAAATCTACAAAATAAAGAATATAACTTGACAAGAGCCGAAAAAAGATGTAATTTTGGGGTTTGAGAAGAAGAGATGATCGAATTATTAAGCATAAAAAATTTTCTGTCATTTAAAAATGAAGCACGGATTTCATTCAAAGCGAGCAAAGACAACCATCTGGAAGATTATCATATAGCCAATCCGGGGGAAGAGACACGCTTGCTAAGACTGGGCATTATTTATGGCTACAATGCTTCCGGGAAGTCTAATTTTATTGAAGCCTTTCAATTCCTAAAACAATTTTGGTTCCGGGCTACAAGCAACAAAGACGAAAACACGGCGCCTACCCCATTTCTACTTGATCATCAGAGCAGGCTTTCGCCCAGTGAATTTCAGATCATATTCTATTATTTGGGAAACAAATACCAATATAAGCTCAGCATTTACAAAAATATTGTAATCCATGAGGAGCTCAATTACTATCCGGGCATGCGTCCGGCAAATGCTTTTGTGCGAAGCTACGAAAACGGAACAGCCAAAATAAGCTATGGCAGCAAAATTCAAATAAGCCACAGAGCCATTGAAGAAATTGAAATAAAATGCCTTCCCAATATGTCGCTTTTTGCTGCATTAAACCAAATCAATATCAATATCCCGGTATTGATCGATGCTGCCCATTGGATGAAAAACCATCTGATGCATGCCATTACGCCCCAGAGCCGATTAACAGAATACACTGAAAACCTCATCCGCAGCAATGCTTACCTTAAAGAGGAAGTTATTTCGTTTTTAAATGAGGCCGATTTCAATATAACGGACCTTAAGTCGGAAGAGATCATTCATCAGGCAAATGAAAACGAATATCCATATTTTAGCAACAGCTTAAAATACAACAAAATACACGGATCACTTTATTCAAACCATCAATCGGGGCATACCGGCTTTACGCATTTTGTGCGCAACAATAAAAAAGACGAATTTTACGAGCTTTCCCTTGATATGCAATCAGAGGGAACAAAAAGGGTTTTTGGGTTATCGGGCGCACTTTTTGAGAGCCTGAAAAACAACGCTTTTCTTTGCATCGATGAAATTGAATCCAAACTGCACCCCCGCCTTATTGAGTACATACTGGAGCGTTTTTTACGGCAACAAACTCATTCACAACTGCTTTTAACGACCCATTATGATAATCTTTTCGACGAAACCGACCTTTTACGCAAGGACAATTTCTGGTTTACCGAAAAAGACGAAGACGGATCAAGCCAAATTTATGCATTAAGCGGATTTAAAGGATTAAACAGGGTATCATCCCTGCAAAAAGCGTATAAATTCGGGAAATTTGGGGCCGTACCCGACATAGGCTAAAGCACTGGAAATGAAATTACGTGATTCAATATTTGTGATTGGCGAAGGCGAAACCGAGAAATTTTATTTTTCTCACCTCAAGCAGATTAAAGGGTACAGGTACACCATCAGGCCACGATTTTTTTCCAACAACAGCATCTATTATATTGCCCGACAAACGGAAAACCTACTTCTGGCTGACGCACGAGTTATCAGCGTTTTTGATGCGGATGTAGCCCAACGCAATCAAAAGGAAGCAACACTCCTGCTCCACTACAAAAAGAAATATAATCGAAACAAAAACGTAATCATCTGCGACAGTCTGCCTTCGATTGAATTCTGGTTTTTATTGCACTATCAAAACATAAACCGCGTATTCTCAAATTACCAATCCATCCAAAGGGAGTTACGCAAGCATATCAAAAATTACGACAAAAGCATTAAATTTCTAAAAAACAACGAATGGGTCAATGCTTTGGCTTCGCTCCAACATATAGTGTTATAATTATTAAGTTAATTAACTAATATTTTATTATCTTTGCCACATGGCAAGAATAGGAAAACCCATCCAGATAACAACGGAAGAGAAGGCAGAGCTTCTTTCCATGAGCCGTTCACACAAACTTGAAAAACGTTACGTTGAGCGTGCCGAGATAATTATATTATCCGATCAAGGTTTATTGATGAGTGAAATAGTAGAGCAAACAGGGCTTAGTAGACCTGTAGTAAATAAATGGAGACAACGCTTTCGCGAGCAAGGTATTACAGGTTTGAAGGATGCTTACCGAAGTGGAAAACCAAAGGTTATCACTGCAGAACAACAGGCTATGGTAATTGAGAAAGCCTGCACAAAGCCAGATGACGGATACACTAACTGGTCTCAAGAACGTATCGCCAAAGAAGTAGGGATTAGCCAGTCTAAAGTATTTCAGATTCTTAAACAAGCAGACATAAAGCCACATAAAATTGAGTATTGGTGCGGCAAGTCAAAAGACCCAGAGTTTGAAGAAAAAATGACCAACATTGTTGGGCTTTACATGTCGCCACCAGAAAACGCTTTGGTTATTTGTGTTGACGAAAAAACTCAAATACAGGCACTCGATAGAACTCAGCCAGAGTTGCCATTACGGCCAGGAAATCCGAAAAGACAAACAGCCACCTACAAACGCAACGGAACTGTTTCGTTAATTGCGGCACTTGCAGTGCATACAGGTGAAGTAACAGCCAAAACAATTAAATCAAATAATGCAGAAAACTTCTTAAAGTTCTTAAAATCACTTGATAGGAAATACCGAAACAAAAAGCTTCACATAATTGCAGACAACCTTTCGGTACATAAACATAAAGACGTTAAGGAGTGGCTGAAAGGAAAAAGGAAAATCACATTGCACTTCACCCCAACGTATTCTTCTTGGTTGAATCAAGTTGAGATATGGTTCAATATATTAACAAAGGATGTTGTAAAAGGAGGTGTTTGGAAATCATCAGAACAATTGGCTTCTCAACTTATTGAATACGTGAAAACATACAATGAGACACGTGCTAAGCCCTTTCGATGGACTTATACTGGTGATGCATTGAAAATTAGTTAACTTATTAAATAATTAATACAATAGCGGTCAAAAACGCACAACAGCTATCCAAATCAGCCTCATATTCAAACATCTACAAAGCAGTTAAACTATTGGAAACTTCTCAAAATTTTTAAAATGGAAAAGCAAAACTTCGTATTTATTGCCTGTAGTTTAGACGGCTACATCGCTGACAAAAACGGCGGAATAGACTGGCTCAACAGCGTTCCCAATCCCGAAAACAAAGACCTGGGATTTACCGGTTTTATAGAGAGAGTGAACGCGATACTTATGGGACGCAATACTTTTGAAAAGGTATGCAGCTTTGATATCGAATGGCCCTACCCAGTCCCGGTTTTTGTATTGAGCAATACGCTGGAAGAAATCCCGGTAAAATACAGAAAATTCGCCGAGCTGGCTCATGGATCCGTTTATGAGGTCTCTGAATACATCCATTCCAGGGGACATACCAAAATCTATATTGACGGTGGAAAAACCATCCAGAGTTTTCTGGAAGCTGATCTCATTGACGAAATCATAATCAGCACAATTCCTGTGTTACTTGGTAATGGATTCCCTCTTTTTGGCAAGCTGGATATAATGCAGGAATACAAACTTTCATGGTCAAAAACATATCTGGATGCCATTGTTCAAACATCATGGATCCGCAATAAAGACTAATCTGCCCTGTTTTTTTGAATTGAGCTAACAATCTTTTGGCTACATTTGAAAACTCAATAAAGCTTTATAGAAATGGCGGGAAATAAAAAAATCTGGTTAGGAATTGAATTTTGCCTGCTTTTTATCGGAGTTCCCCTGCTTATTTTTTTTGAAAAAAAGCTGATCCATCCTACAGTGGTGCTTCCGCCTGTACTCATTGCACTTATTCTTTATTTCAGGAAGCAAAAGAATTTTAAAGCCAAAGATTTAATCCGCCTGGATATTGATAAAAAATGCTGGATAAAACAGTCTCTTCTTGTGCTGGTTTCTTTCGCATTCCTCATTGGATATGTACTGGTTTTTGAACCTGCCAACCTGTTCAACCTTCCAAAAGGAAACAAAACCATCTGGCTGGCCATGTTGTTTTTCTATCCTGTTTTTTCGGCTTTCGGACAGGAGGTAGTTTACCGTACATTTCTATTTATGCGATATCAAGGGCTTTTTTCCCGGAAATGGCAAATAATCCTGGCCAGTGGAATCGTATTTAGCTTTGTACACATTATATATTTTAGCGTATTGTCTCTCATACTTACTTTTATTTTAGGCATTTATCTAGCCTGGCTTTACGATAAGACCAAAAGTGTTATGCTCACCAGTATTTTGCATGGCATACTTGGCTGGCTGATTTTTACCGTTGGTTTGGGTCAGCATTTCTGGCTGGATATGATGAAATGGATATAAAAACTTATAGAGGTCAGTAGATAAGTACATAGAATGATTTATGCTCGTGAATAAATAGATTTCTCCTCTACCGAAGCTTCGGTAGAGAAATCTATGTTACTCAATAACAAATTATTATCGTTTTTATGATTTGCCAAAACTAATATGCACCTACATACTGACCTTTAAAAACTTTCAAATTATGATCTACCCTATTTACTGCGAACAAGCAGCTTTTTCAGATGTTTTTGAACCCTTAAACGGAATTACCAATTTTGCGTTTATCATTGCCGGGATCGTTTTATTTTTCCGCTTCAAAAAGCAAGCGATAAGCAGCCTTCCGGCAAAAATACTGGCAGCACTGCTCATTGCGGTTGGCATTGGCAGTTTGGCCTGGCATACGTACCGCAACGACTTCACTTTTTGGATAGACACCATCCCGATTTATCTCTTTGTTGTATATTACCTTTGGGTTTATGTAAGCCATTCGGTTCACAAGCTCCCGCTGCGTATTTTGTTTTTTCTGGGATTTTTTATTTATACGCCCGTGCTGATTTATCTTTTCCAGGATTTGCAAAGCACAAAAGTTTTTGGCAACGGTTCATTGGAGTACATTGTTGCATTGAGCTATTTTGTTGTCCTTCAGATGTACAATAAAGCGCACAAAAAGGAGCTTGTAAAACCATCGCTGGTCGTTGTTTTTCTTTTTATGGTTTCACTCGTTTTCAGGCAACTGGATTTAGTTTCCTGCGACCTTGTTGGTTTCGGCACGCATTTTATGTGGCATATATTTAATGCGATTGTACTTTACAGCTTTGTGCACATCTTATACCTGCGCAAAACAAAAGAACCCGAAGCCTGAGCCCCGGGTTCTTTCAAAACAAGCCGGATTTTTTTTAATCCCATATCTTATTTGCGACACGGTATCCGGAAAGATTTTTATACCAGTCGGGAAATGAAGTGCCGCCGCTTTGCGCCCATTGGGCAAAATGCGTGTATCCTTCAACAATTTCAGTTCTTTCGATTGGCCAGTCAAAGGGCTCGGATAATTGGATAGCCCATGGCAAATTGTTTTCTGTTACGTAATAAATTCCTGAAGCAGGCACTGAAGCATCTTCAAATGTTCCGAAAATACCCGTATTTGCGAGAGAAGTCGGGACATAATCGGGCAGGTGGATTTCCATTCCACGTTGTTGGTTCTTGATGAGGAAAGGGTTGTAAGGAGGCGTACCAACGTTTGCCTGAGCCAGCGGATTTACGAAAGGCACATGCACCACAAGCGTATCGCTCCATCCGCCACCGGCGCCGGGTGTTGTATTGAAACCGGATCCCGGACTTGTTACGTTGACGATATTTCTCACATTATCCAGCGGAATAATAACAGCTTTGGCCTGTGATGATTCTGTATTGTTGCCATTCAGACTGATATAACCATCTTCAAGGCTCAGACCGCTTACCGTACCCAGCTGGCTTGGCGTAAGGTTATCAAACTGAATTCCAAATCCATTGATAAGACCCGCACCTATGGCTTCCACTTTCATGCTCATAAAGAGCTCTACAACATTATTTGAAGCATTGGTCACTTCTTTCACCTGATAATTCAGCACAAGGTCATTGAAATCGTAGTCACCACTGGAAGGCCAAAGATCTTCAAATGCTACAGAACCCCAGGCAGTATTTGACGGATAAAAATTATTAAATGCACGTGTGGCGTCATTTGGATAGTCATCATCTTCATCGGCAACACCATCGCCATCAGCATCCTGAAAGCCCGGTTCTCCAATACCTTCAGGATTACATTCACTTACCGGGATGTAATTTTCGATATCATCAATATCCACGAAAGTAGCGCCATTGATAAAATCAGACATACTGCCGCCTTCAAGCTCGCCGTCTTCATCGGCCATTTCGATGTTTCCGCTTACTGTTCCCCATATTTTAGTGACATCATGGTTAACAACACTGCTGGTGGCTCCTGTTCCGGTCATGGTCTGCGAAAGTTCAAAATCTTCATCAGCTTCCATCATAGAGCCATCGTTGAGGCTAACATTAGCCCAAATCAATAATTTTTTATCACTATAAAAATAAGCCGAATTCATTTCAAAATTACTGTTATTGATTTCAACATGATCGCCGGAAGTGATGACACAATTATTCTGACAGGTTGATGAACCGTTGAAATAGATTTTCTTATCTACATAGATTTTGCCACTATTCACAAAATAATTATTGATCTCCATATGGTCATCCACATTGATGATGCCATAATTTGTCATCTCTTTATTGTTATCCAAATCGCCGCCAAAGTCGATTGTACCATGGTTGGTGAATGACCCATTATTTTGAAAATCACTACTTATGGCAACATTATCTGAATAATTGACGAATGAGTTGGCAGCTGTATTGATTTCAAGTTTCCTAACATTTAGAGTAGCGCCTTCGTAAACTACCAATGACGCATCGCCATAATCCAAATCAATATCTTTATTTCCGTTATTCCCCATAATCAGGGAACCGCCTTCAGCGACTATTATGTGACAATCAGTACCAAGAGTAGTGTTTTGAGTAATATTAGCAGTTCCACAAATAATCAGCGTTCCCCCACCGCTCCAGGCTTGCCAGCTTATTTTTCCACTAAAATTCCCTGAAATACAATAGGTTAATCCATCTTTAATAGTATAATTGCCATTGATTGTAATCGGAACATCGCAACCACTGCTGCAATCCGGCCCACTTACTGTTTCTTTAAATAAAGGCACTGATTTTTTAGCAGTAAACGTATAATCGATTCTGCCGTTAACAATCTCAACATTCACCAATTCGCTTTGCTGATTGGCTACGGTACGCAGCAAATAAACATCTTTCAGGTAAGAAGGAATATTCAGGCTAACCTGATAAGGCTTATCCCGGCTAATTGCCCCACTGATAATCAAACTACCGCCCTGATCGGGAATCCCGTTATATACACTGATTTTCTGATAACCTTTAAAAAGCTCAGGCAAATCCAAGCTGACGTTCAGGGCAACATCCTGTGTCGTGCGCCAATCAAAGTCTTTAGGGACATTCATGTCTTCCACAGAATTTCCTGAATTAGGGTTATCATGAAAATCAAGGTTCTTTTCCATGCAAGCCGTCGTAACAGCTCCGAGGAAAAGTATAATAATAAATTGCCAAAAAATATTTTTCATAATTCAGATCTTTAGAATTTGATCATACCACAAATATATGACCATTTAACACAACAAATCAAGCTAAAAACAGTAAACGTAGGAAATAGGTATAGTAATGTACCTGAAAAACAAAAAATTACCTGAACAAATCTAAAATTTCATTATTTAAATTTAATTCTAACGAAATATCCCTACGATGGAAATTTTTAAATTTTGGACAATGCCACCAAATTGAACCCAATAATTTCGCATTCTAAAACACTAAATATTTAAAAAAAAAGGTCACACCCACAGGACATGACCTCACTCACAGGAGAACAAAATATGTTTATTTGAATGCACTCAGCATATGCGAAAATCTCAGGCTCACATTATCCCAATCAATAACATTGAAGAAGGCATCAATAAAATCACCTCTTCGATTTTGGTATTTCAGGTAGTAGGCGTGTTCCCAAACGTCAATCACCAAAATGGGATAAGTAATCCATTGAGAAAGGTTTTGATGTTTTTCACTTTGGAGGACAACCAGCTTATCGGCATGAGGCTGGTAGCCTAAAATACCCCAGCCACTGGCTTCTACGGATTTAGAAGCAGCTTTAAAATATTTTTTGAAAGTTTCAAAACTACCAAAATCGCGAAGGATGTATTTTTTCAATTCCGGACTGGGATTGGATTGTGATGGCGACATATTATTCCAAAACATGGTATGCAAGATGTGTCCCGCTCCATGAAAGGCCAAATCACGCTCGAGGTGCTTCACGTTGGAGAAATCTTCATTTTCCAGTGCCTTTGCAATTCCTTCGGTTGCTTTATTCACACCGCGTACATATCCGGCATGATGCTTATCATGATGCAGGCGCATTGTTGGCTCGTCCATCCAGGGTTCAAGCGCATTGTAAGCGTAAGGAAGCTCAGGCAGAATGTATTTCCCATTCGGCCCCGTAATTACATCCAGTGTTGCAAAAGTTTCATTACCGCCTTTAAGAGCCTCAGATGCAAAAGCGCCTCCGCCCATTATTGCACCGGCAGAAAGCGCCATACCTGTTTTCAGGAATTGTCGTTTGTTCATAAGTTTTGTTTTCTATGAAACGATCAGAAAATCCAATTGTTCAACACCATTTATATATATCGCAACTTTGAAAAATAACGATTATCCAGGAAGATGAAGATCTTAATTCTCATGCAAGATATACCAATTGATTCCGGAGATTAAGTTCATAAAACACCGTAAACTTCATTAACAATTATTGAATTTAAAAACTTACATTTGCACACAAATAGATCAAGTAAAAACATTCATGAAAAGACTGATACTTATCATTTTGGCACTTTTTACCCTCAGCCAAGTAAATGCGCAATCCAGATTTTCAGAAGGTTATGTCATTACTAATGAAAATGACACGATTCATGGCCTGATAAAAAAGAAAACATCCCGCAAAGCCGGGGAAAAATGTGTTTTCAAAAATCCCGAAAACAAGGAAAGACATGTATATTATCCCGGAGAAATCCGTGGATATGCCATGGGGAAAAACCGTATGTTTCTCAGCAAAAAAGCTCAAATATCAAACTATTCGGAAAAGGAAGAAAAATTTCTTGAAGTTTTGATTCAGGGAGTTAGCTCCATCTATTTTATCCGCACAGGCCATGGAGACATGTATTTTATTGAAAAAGAAGGCTTTGGATTAACAAAACTTCCCGAGCCACCAAAATATGCCAATAAGGATTCGATGGATTTGGTATTTCAGAAGAAGCTTAGCATGATTATGGAAGACTGCCCGCAGATCCAGGATCAGATCAAAGAAACCGAACTCAATGCAGGCGAATTAACCGAACTTGCAAAAGACTATCATGATATGGTATGCGAAGGAGGGAAATGCACTATTTACAAAAGGGATATTGAAAAAGTGCAACAGTTATTTGGCCTTCAATTTGGAGTTTTTCAAAACGCAATGGATTTTCAGTATAGCGTGAAATCTGATTACAGTTTAGGCTATGAATTGGGACTTGCCTACCGATTAAAGAATGTACTCTTTAACAGCAGCAGGACTGAAATCAGGCTAGGTTTTTTACTTAATTATTCCAAAAAATATACCTTCAAACCACCTGAGATATTATTCGGGACTACCTTCGCGAATTACAATGGCACAGAGTATAAGATCCATAATAATACTAATTATGAGGACTATACAGATCGCCTTGATGTCAATTTGAATTTGCTGGAGTTCAGAATTCCGATCGAAGCGCAATATTTCTTTCCGATCGGAAAAACCCGCTTAGGGTTCGGTCTTGGGCTAATGAATAGAATTACGCTTTCATATAGTGATTTCACAATTAATATCTACGAATCTCAATATCACAAAACCATAGCAACTTATCTCGTAGGGTTCATAGGCAGCATAAACTTTATTGTTCCGGTCGGGAAAAATGAAATTGAACTTGGCATAACCACCGAAAAGGTTTCTCATATTGGAGCGACGAACCAATTTCTGAGATTATTGGAGAGAAGGCAAGGAATCAGGCTCGCCTTCTATTTTTAATACAGAATCATGCAAACCTTTTGAATCCTACTCTGGATTTCGCTACAGAAGTCCGTATTCCGCATCATAAACAATCATCTGACCGGCAAAATCAGTTGGATAAATGATTTCGAAATCAATCAATTCACCTTCCTGATTTATGATTGGACGAAATTCGGGGTTAATGAAACCTGCATAGGGAGCGATTTTTAGTTTTTCCCAACGCTCTTTTACCTCTTTGTGCAGATCCGTGTCGAGCTTTACGCCGTAATTTTCCACCAAATTGCGAGCCGCTTCATAATCGCCTTCCGATTTAATGCGCTGCACTTCGCGGAGCAATTCACCAAAAATTGCGCGTAGTTTATCGTAATCACGGACGACAAAAAAAGTTTTATCATCTTTGACAACCTTTTCGATTACCCGATCTTTTTCACCCTTTTCAAAAGCCCATTTAGCAATCAACTGGCGGTTGCGCATATGCGATTCTTCGAGCACTTTTCCCGGTTCCACGCGGACCATCTGCGTTATGAGTCCACCTCGGATGTAGCCATTATATTCTGTTTTGCCGACTTCCAGCGAAGGCATCAGGCCCAAATCCACCAATTTTTGGTCGTAGATAAAATAAAGAGCTACCAAATCGGCGCGGGCTTCTTCAATAGTTGAAGCATAGCTTTTCAGGCTTTCTGCCGGGTCGGGCGTTCCCGATGCAAGTTTTCCGCTGCCATGGCCCACAATTTCGTGCAAATCGGTATGGAGGTTACCGGCCAGGGTGCCATAAGTTTTACTGAGCTTTACTTCCTCCTCGCTAAAAGCAAATTCTTCCAAAGCGCCCGAATCTTTCGAAGCTTCATCATATGCATCCACGATATTGCTCAGGTTCACCGATTTGGAACCATGCTTTGCGCGAATCCAATCTGCATTGGGCAGGTTGATGCCAATCGGTGTTGCCGGACTGCAATCGCCCGATTCGGCCACCACATGCACGCCACGGGCCGTGACGCCGGTTACTTTTTCTTTTTTAAACTTTTTATCCGTAGTACTATGATCTTCAAACCATTGTGCATTATCACTGATTGTTTTTGCACGTTTTGTACCTTCATCATCACGCAGCATCACCACCGATTCGAAAGTAGCTTTGCGTCCCAGCGGATCGCCATAAACCTCAATAAAACCGTTGATAAAATCAATAGAAGATTCCGTATCCTGAAGCCAGGCGATGCTGAATTCATCGTAAGTTTTTAAATCGCCTGCACGGTAAAACTCAATCAGTAGTTTAATGGCTTTTGCCTGTTTCTCATTCTCAGCAACAGTTAATGCTTTTTCCAGCCAATTGATAATGCGGTCGATTGCCGGCCCGTACATCCCACCTGATTTCCAGATTTTTTCTACAATCCGGCCATTTTCTTTGACCAATTTTGAATTCAGGCCAAAAGAAACCGGCTCATCAGGATTTTCCTGCTTTTTGTTTTTATAGAATTCTTCCGCTTCCTTTTGATTGACACCCTCATAAAAATTACAGGCAGAATCCTGAACCAGATCACCAGAAGTATCAAGGCTCACGCGTTTCAGGTCATTGTTGCGGTCATAAATTATAGCACTAACGCGCTTTGCAAATGCATTTTGATCTTCTTCACCATTCATTGGCAACATAAAATCATCGCAGCGAAGGATCAATTCCTGAAATTCATTTTGCGCACAATCAGGGAAAAACTTGTCCATGCTGTAATGATGGTGAAAGCCATTTGAGAACCAAAACCTTTTGGCATAGACTTCAAAATCCTTCCATGCGGGATATTCGCTTTGTTCGCTCATCCAAACAGCATTGATCGTCTTTCGGATCAGCAGATTATGCTTATAATTCTGATCATAAATAATATCCCGCCCCGACATTGCTGCTTTATGCAGGAAATAGAGTAATTTCTTTTGATCCAGGCCCAGGTTTTCCCATTCTGAAATCTGATAGCGCAATATGCGGATATCGGCAAACTGCTCAGTGAGATATTTAAAATTTTCTGTCATAATCGTAATTTTTGAATTGCAAATCTACAAAACGGCAGAAAATCATCAACATGAATTTCATTCGATATTAGCAAACGCTTTAAGTATTTTTTATCTGATATTATCGAACACTTTTTAATAAAATCATTTGATATTACCGAATACTTTAGTACATTTGCAAAAAAACCAAGAAATGAGAAAAAACCTGTACCGATTCAATCCGTGGTGGGAACAACCCACAGAATTCCCGGAGCAACTTCACGAAAGGGAAGCACTCAATCAATTGCGGCAGCAACTGGACAACAAGCAAATAATCTTCATCACCGGGCTCAGGCGCATCGGCAAAAGCAGCCTGATGAAGCTCATGATCAGAGAAATTATTCAATCGGGACAAAAAGCACAGCATTGCCTTTATGTAAGCCTTGACGACTACAACTTACTGCAATACAGTATTTTGTATATTATTGAAGAATACCGCAGCATTAATAAGTTGAAGAACGATGAGTTTGTTTATCTTTTCCTCGATGAAATCACATTCGCAAAAGATTTTTCCATCCAGTTAAAAAACCTTTATGATCAAGGACATTGCAAGATTTTTGCTTCTTCTTCGAGTTCATCATTAATGAAAGATCAACAGGCATTATTAACCGGAAGATCGAGCACTATTGAAATCTTACCTCTAAATTTTGATGAATTCCTGAAATTCAGAAATATTAAAATCAAGATTGCAGACCAACATTTATTCAAAGATTATTTCAATGAATATTTGAGTGCCGGAGGAATCCCCGAATATGTGCTGAGCAATGATGATGCGTATATCCGGGAGTTGATGGACAATATTATTTACAAAGATATCGCCGCACTACATGGCATCCGAAGCCTTCAGCAACTCAAAGACTATTTTTTGTTGCTTATGGAGAGAAGCGGAAAAACATTAAGTATCAACAAAATTGCAAAAATACTTGGCATCTCGACCGATACTTCAAAACGGTATTTCGAACTTTTTTGCAGCACTTACATCATCCATCCCGTGTCACGAAACGGAAAACTTAATGAGCAGTTGGTTTCGCCCAAAAAGGTTTACGCCTGCGATACCGGAATCCGAACTTATTATACCGGACAAAGGGATTGGGGCAGCCTGTTCGAAAATTATGTTTATCTGCGCATCAAACATAAAAAGCCGGGCTACATTTATGAGAACCAAACAGAAATTGACTTCCTCACCGAGGATAAAGACCTGATTGAATGCAAGTTCCATAATGAGGAACTGAGCAAAAAACAACAGGCACTTTATGATAAATTCCCGGCCCGGAATAAATTTATTATGCGTGAAGAAGCCGATATTGAAAATTATTTAAAAACACATTAAACAAGCTATAAAATGACTCAAAAACCACTACTCATTGAAATGCCCATAAAGATCAACTTTTACGATATCGATGCAATGGGCATTGTCAGCAACATTGTGTATGTGCGTTGGCTAGTGTTATAATTATTAAGTTAATTAACTAATATTTTATTATCTTTGCCACATGGCAAGAATAGGAAAACCCATCCAGATAACAACGGAAGAGAAGGCAGAGCTTCTTTCCATGAGCCGTTCACACAAACTTGAAAAACGTTACGTTGAGCGTGCCGAGATAATTATATTATCCGATCAAGGTTTATTGATGAGTGAAATAGTAGAGCAAACAGGGCTTAGTAGACCTGTAGTAAATAAATGGAGACAACGCTTTCGCGAGCAAGGTATTACAGGTTTGAAGGATGCTTACCGAAGTGGAAAACCAAAGGTTATCACTGCAGAACAACAGGCTATGGTAATTGAGAAAGCCTGCACAAAGCCAGATGACGGATACACTAACTGGTCTCAAGAACGTATCGCCAAAGAAGTAGGGATTAGCCAGTCTAAAGTATTTCAGATTCTTAAACAAGCAGACATAAAGCCACATAAAATTGAGTATTGGTGCGGCAAGTCAAAAGACCCAGAGTTTGAAGAAAAAATGACCAACATTGTTGGGCTTTACATGTCGCCACCAGAAAACGCTTTGGTTATTTGTGTTGACGAAAAAACTCAAATACAGGCACTCGATAGAACTCAGCCAGAGTTGCCATTACGGCCAGGAAATCCGAAAAGACAAACAGCCACCTACAAACGCAACGGAACTGTTTCGTTAATTGCGGCACTTGCAGTGCATACAGGTGAAGTAACAGCCAAAACAATTAAATCAAATAATGCAGAAAACTTCTTAAAGTTCTTAAAATCACTTGATAGGAAATACCGAAACAAAAAGCTTCACATAATTGCAGACAACCTTTCGGTACATAAACATAAAGACGTTAAGGAGTGGCTGAAAGGAAAAAGGAAAATCACATTGCACTTCACCCCAACGTATTCTTCTTGGTTGAATCAAGTTGAGATATGGTTCAATATATTAACAAAGGATGTTGTAAAAGGAGGTGTTTGGAAATCATCAGAACAATTGGCTTCTCAACTTATTGAATACGTGAAAACATACAATGAGACACGTGCTAAGCCCTTTCGATGGACTTATACTGGTGATGCATTGAAAATTAGTTAACTTATTAAATAATTAATACACTAGAAGATTTACGCACCAAATTTCTTGATGTCTATTTTCCGTTACCGGATCTTTTGAAAGAAGGCATCAGTCCGATTCTCCGCGAAACCCATGTGGATTATAAACGCCCGTTGACTATTTTTGACCAAGCAAAAGGACAGCTTTGGATCAGCGAACTGCATCGCGGCAGATGGACGATTGAACAGGAAATATATTGCGGTGATAAAATACATTGCAAAGCCATACAGAAAGGCTATTTCGTAAATCTCGAATCAAAGCGCCCTGTCCCTGTTCCTGAAAAACTGCAAAAGGAATTTGATGATTTCTTTGCAGATAAAAAAGATTTTGCGTAACAGCAATATTCCAAAAAAATCTTGCACTTGTTCCATTATTAGTTAACTTTGTAGAATGAATAGGAAAAGGCAAAAAAAAATCAAACTATCAGATTAGTATTTAAGCGAATATTGATAAAGACATATCAGGATAATTATTAAAAGTTATAACGACTTGATGTAATACCGAATAGATTTCTCCATCCAGCTCTTCGCTTCGCTATGAGCTTCCTGTCGAAATGACCTTTTGGTGTTTTTAAGAGGCAAAGGCAGCGAGGACACAAAAAAATTTTATAATGAGTCCTCGCTGCCTTTGCCTAAACAACAGTTTATTCGTCATTTCGACGATCCCGACACTTCGGGTGAGGAGAAATCTATAGGATTAAGAATCAATATCAAATTATGTAATTATCTACTGAACCTTATCAAACTATAAAGAAAGGAGATAAAAAATGAATAACCCAACAACATTTGATGAACATCTGGACAAAAGATACGGCAAGCTCGGAACTGAAAAAAGAACTGAGTTTGAAATCAAAGCAAAAGCATTTGCTATTGGTGAAATCCTCAGGGAAGCCCGCAAGGAGGCCCGGATGACACAGGAGGAGCTTGCCAAAAAAACGGGAACTAGAAAAAGCTTTATATCCCAGATTGAGAATGGTCACAGCGACATACAATTGTCCACTTTATACAGACTGGTTGAGATTGGATTTGGGAAAAGATTAAACCTGACAATTGGATAAATAATTCTCCCAAAAAACATCTCAGACATTAAAGATTTATCAAAAAATGACCTAAACAGCATTGATACCAAATCTTTAGTTAATGATTTCTTTGCCGACCAAAAGATTTAGAATAATTTAGCCCAAACCAAAAACCGGAACGATATGAAAATTTCTTCCTTTCTTTTCTGTTGCTTTATTTTGTTTGTAAGCACCTCATTATCAGCTCAGGAATATTCATTTCAAAGTCCTGACGAGAAACTGTCATTTAAGATCAATTGCGCTGAGCAAATCCATTTTACGCTCTCTTTTGAAGGACAGGAGCTGATCAGGGATGCCCATATTGCAATGGAAACCAATCTGTTTCAAACCAATAAAAACAGAAAGAAACCCAAAGTGGACCAGAGCAGCGTCCAGGATGAAATCACGCCGCTGATCGCTGAAAAAGCATCAAAAATACGGGACGATTACAATCAGATGACGTTGAAATTCAAAGGCTTTAGCCTTCAGTTCCGTTTATACAACAATGGTTTCGCCTATCGCTTTATCGGGAATACAAAAGGCGATCTCATCGTGAAAAATGAATTTGCAAGCTATAAGATCAATGAACAATTTGAGGTTTATTATCCCGAAGACAAAAGTTTCATCAGTCATTACGAGCGCTATTACCCCAAAATGAAATTAGACAGCATCCGCAAAGAAAGCTTTTGTGTGTTGCCCGTACTTTTTGAGAAAGATGATGTAAAAATGGCCATTACCGAAACCGATGTTTTGGATTACCCGAATATGTTCCTGAAATTCAACGAAAACGAAGAATTTGAAGCCATTTTCCCGCCTGCAGTAAAGGAAGCCACAAATAAGCCAAATAGCGACCGTAACGAAAATGTGGTCAATGAAGATTATATTGCCAAAACTTCGGGCAAAAGGAATTTTCCCTGGCGCATTTTTATGGTTTCGCCGGATGCCGCAGGATTGCTTAGCAACCAAATGCCCTATCTGCTGGCTCCAAAACAGGATTTGGACAATGTCGGCTGGATTGAACCCGGAAAAGTAGCCTGGGACTGGTGGAATGCAAATAATATTTACGGTGTAGATTTCAAAAGCGGCATCAACACCCAAACCTATAAATACTATATCGACTTTGCCGCGAAATTCAATATTCCGTATGTAATTTTGGATGAAGGCTGGAGCAAAACCACTGATATTCTGGCTGTTGTTCCGGAGATCGACATGGAAGAACTCACGGCATATGCCGAAGAAAAAAATGTCGGGCTGATTCTTTGGGTTTTATGGAAACCCCTGTTGGAACAAATCGACAAAGCTCTGGAACAGTATGAATTATGGAACATCAAAGGCATAAAAGTAGATTTTATGCAGCGTGCCGACCAGCAGATGGTCAATATTTACGAAAAAATAGCCCGCAAAGCCGCTTTGCACCAATTAATTGTTGATTTCCACGGAGCTTACAAACCTTCCGGTTTACGTCGAAAATACCCGAACGTGCTCACTTATGAAGGCGTAAAAGGGCTGGAAAATGTAAAATGGTCGAAAGACATGACCCCAACGCACAACACCACACTGCCATTTACACGCATGCTGGCCGGCCCAATGGATTATACGCCCGGAGCGATGCGCAATGCACAGCCCAAAAATTTTGCCATCAACTGGACGCGCCCCATGAGCATGGGCACACGCACACATCAGGCAGCCATGTATGTAATTTATGAAAGCCCGCTGCAAATGCTTTGCGATAATCCCAGCAATTACCTGAAAGAACCCGATTTTACCCGTTTCATTGCAGATATTCCGGTTTGCTGGGACGAAACATTTGTTCCTGCGGCAGATATCGGTAAATATATTGTGATGGCACGCAAAAAAGACAATAAATATTACCTTGGCGCATTAAATAATGAAGACGCACGAAGCCTGAGCATTCCCTGCCATTTTCTGGATGATGGTGTTTATAAGGTCCACATCCTGAAAGACGGCATCAATGCGGCAACAATGGCCGAAGATTATCGTTTTGATATTCAGAATAAAATCAGAAAAGGCGACACACTGAACATAAACCTGGCTCCCGGAGGCGGTTACGTGGCAGTGTTCACCAAAATTCTGTAAACCCACAAGATCATGATAAAATCACATTTTTTTTCTGTTTTGGCATCACTGATGATGCTGATCAACCTGCAAAGCGCAGCTCAGGAAACTTTTGGTTTCATGGCCACAGCGCGCCAAAATTATTATACTACCGAGCCTCAGGCGCAGATTATTCTGAGCACACCGGAAAAATTCATTGATGACGACATCATGATCGACCTGGTGTATGGCAAGGACAACATCCTTTTTCATGCCCGGATCCGCTCCGACAGGCCGGTTTTGGTGCCCATCAATATCGATAATTTCCCTCAGGGCGATAACATCATTACTACATCATTTTATGTAAATGAAAAATGGCTGACTTCCTTCAAAGTAAACATCCGCATATTGCCCCACCAACGCAATGCCGTAAAGATTGACCGCCTCAACGGAAACCTGATTTGCGAGGGACTGCCCTTTTTACCTTTGGGATTTTATACGTACAGCCCGGTGCAGCAAGGGCTTCCAGAAGCTGAAAAAGCCCATGGTTTTAATATGATATCGCCTTATAATATGCTCACGCGATACAGCCTTGATGAGCGCAAAGCCTTTATGGATCGTATGGCTGATATTGGCATGAAAGTGAACTACAATCTCTTATGGCTTACCGGAGAAGGTGGTGTGGGACAGAAGGGGCGTAAACAATTAAACGAAGAGGAAAAACGCAGTTTACTGATCCGCGAAATTGAAACTTTTAAAGATCATCCGGCGCTTCTGAGCTGGTATATTTCTGATGAACCTGTTAGACAAGGCGTTTCGGCAGAATATCTCGAAAAACAATACAATCTGATCAAATCGGTTGATCCCTATCATCCGGTGAGCATTGTTTTTATGGCACCACATGCAGCAGCGCAATACCGTGATGCCATGGATATTGTCATGACTGACCCCTACCCGATTCCTGCCAATGACCCTGTTCAGGTGGCCGAAATCACGAAGAACCTGCAGGAAGAATTTCGTTTTGAAAAAGCCATTTGGCTTGTACCTCAGGCTTTTGGCGGCAATGAATACTGGAAACGGGAACCTTCTCCAAAAGAAATCCGCCTGATGAGCTGGTACGGCCTGATGAACGGCGCCCGCGGACTGCAATATTTTATCCGCTCAGCACATGCGGCCTTTCCAAAATCGGCTCAGAGCTGGAATGCCGCATCACAAAGCGTAACGGAAGCACAGGCTCTTTTGCCCTTCCTGATTAGTGAAGAACTCAATCCCCATGCAGAAAACCTTCCCAAAAGCATACGCAATAAAGTTTGGAAAAAAGGAAATGAGCTTCTGATCGTTTGCGCCAATACCAAAAACCAACCGGAAGACATGAAGTTAAAAATCAAGGAATTACACTATAGCGGCCCTGTGGAAGTTTTTGGCGAACAACGCAAAATTATGATGCAAAACGGAGAGCTCAGTGACAAAATCGGCGCCTATGGCGTACAGATATACATCATCCGCTTAACAGAGCTGAATCCACCGGCAGTAATTGGCGAAATGATACTCAACGGCAGTTTTGAGAACAACAGCCAGCCCGGCGTTCCGGAAGGATGTTATGTTTTGGCCGGCAGTGATTTAGGATCAAATTACAGCATCGACACACGACGTGCCTCTGATGGAAAACAGAGCCTGATGCTCACCACAGCTACAGAAGGCAAAGGTGTGCGCATCAGCACCTATCCTGTTGAATATGAAAAAGGCCGCTCCTATCAAATCAAAATGGATGTCTGCCTCGACAGCCTGCAAAAACCATTGCCCCAAAAGCGGAATTTCTGGCAACGATTGTTTGGCCCGAAACCCGATACCAATATGTATATCCTGCTGGGCACTACATCATCTGATTTACAGAAAATCCCTATAAAAAGCGGATGGAGCACCTATTCGATTAGTACTTTCATTCCGGAGAATGCAAGCTCCAGCCGCAAGAATATCGTCTTCGAGCTTTTCAGCAAAGGAAGCATTTGGGTGGACAATCTCCGCATTGAAGATGGTATTCTGATTAACAGCCGACTGGATGGGAATAAACTCATTATGGAGATCCAAAACATCCCGGAAGGAGAAGAAATTAAATACAGTTTGGATGGAAGCGATCCGGCTCAAAACGGAAAGCTTTATACAGAAGCTGTGCTGCTGGCAAAAAGTGGCACCATTAAGGCAGTGAGCCTGAAAGACAATAAAATAACAGGACGTGCCAGCCATAAAGTTTCTGTGCATAAAGCCCTTGGTAACCCGATACATTATCTAACGCCATATTCAAGGAAATACAATGGCGGAGGGAAACTGGCTTTGGTGGATGGCCAAACCGGCGGTGCGGATTTTAAAGACCCGGCCTGGCAGGGATTTATGGGAAACCAAATCACTTTTACCATTGATTGTGAAGATATTGACACAATATCCAACATACAAATGGGCTTTTTAAAGAATCAGCTTTCGTGGATTTTCCTGCCAAAGCAGATTATTATTGAAGGCTCAAAAAACGGAGATGACTTTGAAGAAATATGGAAAAGCGAGGAATCCAATCCCGAACAGAATTCCCGTAAAATAAAGAAAAGCTGGTCGCATAAACTGCAACAGCCCGGGCACTTCAAAAAGCTGAAAATAATTGTAAAAACCATTGGCAATTGCCCGGACTGGCACAGTGGCAAGGGCAAAGCGGCCTGGTTGTTTATGGATGAGGTTGTGGTGGAATAGCGGCCTCTCGACTCCGCTCGAGGATCTTGGAGTTGGTTTTAAACTCAATCAAAGGTCCCTGAGCGGAGCCGAAGGGCCGGCTTAATCACTCATTATGAGGTCCCTGAGCGGAGTCGAAGGGCCGGTTCTTAAAATGCGTCTCATTCATACACTGCGCCAGTTTATGCAATTCTTCAGGCAAATTATTAATGAGCGCTTCTTTTTTCTTTCTTCTCCAGCGTTTCACCTGATGCTCCCGCTCAAAGGCATGATCAATACGATCAAACTCCTCGAAATACACCAGCCCTACAGGTGGATACTTTTTTGTATAATTTGCACCTTCGCCCTTTTGATGTTGCTCCAAACGTTTTTCCAACTCTTTGGTACTGCCCGTATAATACGCATCATTAGAGCATTTCAGCATGTACATATGGCATTTCATAATGGTGGTTTTTAATTACTGATTTTCAAATATATGAATGTTTTTTTAAACATCGGCCTCTCGACTTAGTTCGACTCCGCTCACTACAGGCCGCTCGAGGATCTTGGATTTTGGTTTTAATATCGGCCTCTCGACTCCGCTCGAGGACCTTGGATTGTGGTTTTAGCGACAATCAAAGGTCCCTGAGCGGAGCCGAAGGGCCGTTTCCCTTACTCAATTGAAGGTCCCTGAGCGAAGCCGAAGGGCCGTTTCCCTTACTCAATCAAAGATCCCTGAGCGCTTTGTGGAGTAGATAGCAGACCCAATAAAAATATATTAAATTTTATACAAATTCTAAAATATTCATATTTTTTTATAAATTTGTGAACAACAAAATTAAACACACTAAAAAGAAGATAACCATACGAAGCAAAAGAAATTAACATATTAAAAATCAATAAAATACAGCTAACCCATCAACCAAATGAAAAAAAGAAGCATCCTTACCTCTATTCTTATTACTACTGCATTTCTAATAAGCTTATCAACATTCGGACAAAAACCCCCTTCAAAATTCGGACACATCAGCAATGAAGAGATGAAACAAACAGTTTGCCCTATTGATTCGAATGCGCACGCTTATTACATTTTTGATTACGGACACACCTATTTTAAGTATGCCAGCACAAAAGTTGTTTCAGATGACCCATCAACCGGAAGAAAAGGTTTTCAGATATGGATTGAACGGCATTTCCGTATTAAAATCCTTGATAAGGACGGATTAGATATGGCAAATTTCAGCATCCCGCTTTATCATAATAAAGGAGACGAAGAAGTGATCAACAGTATTAGAGGACGGACTTATAATCTGGTAGATGGAAAAATAGAAAAGAGCAAGCTTAAATGGAAAGACGTTATTGTTGAAGAAACATCAGAACATTGGAACAAGCAAAAATTCACTATGCCTGACGTTCATCCGGGATCAATAATTGAAGTAGAATATACCATTGTTTCGGATTATCCTTTCAATTTAAATGACTGGCACTTTCAAAGGCATATACCGGTTCTTCAAAGTGATTACTATGTAAAAATCCCCGAATACTACAAATACAACCAAAAACACAGTGGCTACCATCCTATTGAAACACAAAGGCAAGAACAGGGGAGAGACCTGACAATCACCTACGAACAAAAAGATGAAGGATCAACAGTAAGAGGCTATACTTCAGAGCAAACATTAAGCTATATTGAAGAACAACTGACATACCATGCAAAAAACATCCCTGCTTTCTATTCAGAAAGCTATCTGAAAAATTCAGATAATTATATGACCAAAGTAGAGTTTGAACTGGAGTTTACCAAATTCCCCAACCGACCCATAGAATACTATACATCAAGCTGGGAAACCATCAACAAAAACCTTATGGACGACAGTCATTTTGGCCGGGAACTCAACAATGCACGATTTATGGGCAAAATTGCAGAAAACCTCAAGGTTATGGGCCTGAAAGATGAAGCTCTGATGCAATTAGCTTTTGATTATATTAAAGAGAATATGGTGTGGAACGGGATACTCACAAAATACACAGAAACCAACCTAAAGAAGGCTTTCCAGGATGGCAAGGGCAATGTTTCAGACATCAACCTCAACCTTGTTGTACTGGCCAGGGAATTGGGACTTGAAGCCAATCCTGTATTATTAAGTACACAAAGCCACGGTTTTATCCATCCGGCACATCCATCAGTGAGCAGTTTCGATTACGTTATTGTTCTGGTTACAATCAATGGGAAAGAATATCTCCTCGACGCAACAGATCCTCTCTCAGAAGCCAACATCCTGCCCGTCCGCTGCCTGAACGACAAAGGCTACCTGATCAGTGAGAATGGCGCAAAATGGATTGATATCCAAAGCCTTTGCAGGAATTACACCTATGCAGAAACCAAAAAGCTCAAACTAAACGAGCAAATGGAATTTTCCGGCAGTTGTGATTTAAGCATGAAAGATTATGCTGCCTATTTATTCCGCAAAAACTCAAGCACAAAGGAAAACCTTGCTGAAAAAATGGAAAAAGAGCATCCAGGGCTTACTGTAGAAAACCTAAAAACAATGGGCCTGGACACACTCGGTAAGGATATTAAATTATCCTATGATCTGGTTCAAAAGAAAGCTGCCAATAAAATAAATGATATGATCAGCTTCTGTCCCGCCTATTTACCCTTTACTTCCGAAAATCCATTTAAACTAGAAAACAGGAATTATCCGGTGGAATACGACTATCCATGGCGTTCGCAGGAAATCATAACGATCGAAATACCGGAAGGTTATGAAGTAAGCGAGATTCCCAAACCGCTTGTAGTCCGCACTCACGACAAATCACTCAGCTATGTTTACAGCATCACCCCAATGGGCAATACGCTACAGGTTTCGATAATGTTCAGCATCAACAAAACCACTTTCATTCCCGAAGAATATGAAGGTTTGAAAAACTTATACAAAATGATTTTAGACAAACAGAATGAACTTGTTCTGCTAAGCCCGGCCGGATGATAAAATATCTGCTTATAATTTATTTCCTGGCCTGGTCAGGCGGCCTTTTTTGTAGCGCACAGGAAAATCTGGCAGTCAGTAAAATACCTGACTCTTTGCTACGCAATGCCAATGCGGTGCTCAGATATTCCACATACGAATATGAACGAGAAAGCCCTGCACGTTATAGCTTGAAAGTTCGTTACGCCATCACTATACTCAACGCCAAGGGGTTAAATGCAGCTCAATTGATTGTTCCCTATGACAACAATTCGAAGATAAGGGATATAAAATGCAGGTTTTTGGATAAAAACGGAAACCGGAGCAGACAGGTAAAAAGCAATGGAATCCGGGATCGGGTTGCTTATGACGGATACTCTCTTTATAGCGATAACCGCCTGAAAGCCATTGTGCCCCGCAGCAACACATTTCCATTTACTGTTTGCTATGAATACGAAATCAACCATAAAGGCACTGTTGGGTTTCCGATGTGGATGCCCGCTTCAAGACATCATCTGGCCGTTCAGGAGGCCGAATTGATTTTTAAAACCGCATCAGATAATGATATCAACACCAAAAGCCTTAACTATGATTTCCATGAAAGCATAAGAACAGACGGAAAGTGGAAAACCTACAGATGGCAGGTAAAAAATCTGCCTGCATCCAAAAGCGAGTCATACAGCCCTTCGGTTTACGATTATGAAGCATGCCTGCTGATCAGCCCTCAAAAAGCAGATTATGAAGGACATGCCGGCGATTTCAGCAGTTGGAAAAATTATGGCCTTTGGGTTCAGGAACTGATAGAAGGCCGTGACGAACTTCCCGAAGACAGGGCAAATGAAATCCGGCAAATGAGCTATGCTGTTGGGAGCAGGAAGGAAAAAGTAAAGCTCATTTATAAGTATATGCAAAACCGGACCCGTTATGTCAGCATACCACTTGGGATCGGTGGTTTCCAGCCTTTTGATGCAGCAAGTGTGGACGAAACCGGCTATGGCGATTGTAAAGCACTTAGCAACTATACCAAAGCCCTGCTAAAATGTTGCGGTATAGAATCGCATTATGCTGAAATCGGTTCGGGAAGCAGAAAAATCCGTTTTCCGGATTTTCCCGGCGCATCACAAACAAATCATGTAATTCTATGTGTTCCGCTGGAGGAAGATACCGTATGGCTTGAATGCACCAATCAAAACTACCCTTATAATTATATCGGGCCAAACAATTCCAACCGCAAAGCTCTTTTGATTACCGGGGAAGGTGGCGTTTTGGTCAATACGCCGCATTATGATGTGGACGACAACCAAAGCTTTTCCAATATAAAAATCGACATTATTGATGATGAAGCCGCAGAAATTGAGCTCGAAAGGGAATACAGGAATTGCCTTTTCAATCAGGTTTTTAGTCCGATATACAGCAATGCAAAAGAGCGTGAGGAATGGATCAACTACCGGTTTTACCCTATGAAATGCAGCGATTATCATTTTGAAGATCAGAGCAATGAAACGGCCATTGGCTTTATGTATATCAAAGGGAAAAAAGACCGGTATAGCCAAAAAAGCGGAAATTTCCTTTTTGTCCCGATTGACTTTTTCCATCTCAAAAACCCTCCGCGTCAATTGCATACCGACAGAGACAGGGATGTTTATATCCCAATGAGTTTTTCCCATACAGATACGCTGCAAATTTGCCACCCTGAAAACTTTAAAAGCCTGGGGACACCTAAAGACAGCAGCATGCTATGCGAAATAGGCTCCTTTTCGGTTCAGTTTGAAGAAAATGAAAAGGGGATCCGGATTGTACATCACCTGAGCATCAACGAAGGCAATTACAGCAAGGACCGTTTTGAGGAGATCAATAAATTCCTGGGAGCACTTCCCCGAAAAGGCGAATGGAAGCTCCTGCTAAAGGAAGAATAATGAATCAAGCCAAAGATTTATTTCTTATTCCGGACAAACACCAGCTTGATGTTGGAATTTCCTGCAGCACGCATATCAATCTCCACATCGCGTTTCATATGGCGGATCATGGGCGTAAGCTTGGCAAAACCAAAGTTACGTGGATCAAATTCAGGCCGTTTCTTGATAATGGCATTGCCCACATCTCCGAGAAAAGCCCAGCCATCATCATCGGCAAGGTCGTTGACGGTAGAGCGGATCAGGCGGCGCGTTGCAGAGTTGATTTGCACACGCTTATTTTTGGGTTCTTTGCTTTTTTCACTGCCTTCATTATCTGCTTCGTCCTCTTCGGGAGCCAAAATTTCGATAAAGATAAATTTATCGCAGGCCACAATAAAAGGCTCCGGGGTTTTCTTTTCGCCCATCCCGATTACATGCATGCCCGATTCGCGCAGACGGATAGCCAAACGGGTAAAATCACTATCGGAAGAAACAATACAAAAAGCATTCACTTTTCCCGAGTAGAGTATATCCATCGCATCGATGATCATGGCCGAATCCGTGGAATTTTTACCTTGTGTATATCCGTATTGCTGAATAGGCGTAACCGCGTGTTTCAGCAAAAGCGGCTTCCAGCCATTGAGCCCGGGACGCGTCCAGTCGCCATAAATCCTTTTGGTAGTCGGCAAACCGTATTTGGTAATTTCTTCCATCATTTCTGCCAGGCGGCTGTAAGGAACATTGTCTGCGTCGATCAGGACGGCTATTCTCAGGTCTTCTTTTTGCTTTTCCATATTTCGGGCCTTATTTTGTTTTATTGTGGAATGATTTCAGGAAGGAAAAGAGCTTTTCCATTGCCCTGCCCCTATGGCTGATTTTATTTTTGGTTTCTGCATCCATTTCGGCAAAATTCTGCTGATAAGCATCGGGAAGGAAAACCGGATCGTAACCAAATCCTCCGCCACCCGAAGGCGTTTCAGTGATCATTCCGTTTACAATACCTTCAAAAATATATTCTTTATCGTTGAGGATTAGCGCAATGGCAGTACGAAAACGGGCTTTTCTGTTTTCTATTCCTTTCAGCTCCTGCAAAAGTTTTTTCACATTATCTTCGAAAGAGCAGCCTTCACCGGCATAGCGGGCTGAGAAAACGCCCGGACGCCCATCCAATGCCTCTACCTCCAATCCTGTATCATCGGCAAACACATTTTTATTGAAACGCTGATGAACAGCACGCGCTTTCAAAAGGGCATTGCCTTCGAGCGTAAGCTCAGTTTCATCAATTTCCTCATGAAACCCAATGTCTTCCAAACTGAGTATTTGATAATTATCGCCTGCGATCTCTCTGATTTCGCGTAATTTATGCTGATTATTACTGGCAAAAACAAATTCCATAAATATTCTGTTTTCCGCAAAAGTACGGGAATAAATCAAATGCAGGATTAGGATTGATGAATCAACGCGATTACCTGATTGGACGTCCCATAAGTCACAGGAATTATTTTTTCTTGGAAAGATGGCGGTCGATCAGTTCGAGCATTTCTTCTTTGCGCACCGGTTTGGTGATATAATCATCACAACCGGCCTCCAATGCTTTTTCTCGGTCGCCTTGCAAAGCAAAAGCGGTTTGCGCAATAATAACCACATCCTTATTAAACTCCCTGATTTTCCTACTGGCCTCATAACCATCCATTTCCGGCATCTTGATATCCATCAGGATCAAAGAAATTTCAGGATGTTGCCTGAGCGTTTCAACTGCTTCACGGCCTGAAATAACATACATTTTATTATGGTACTTTTTTTTCAGTATCTCATTCATATACATCACTGAAGTTTCCTCATCTTCGGCAATGAGTATCACAGCATCCTGAACTGCATTAGTTTTATCTGTAAGCTCCCCGGCCTTTTTTGATGAATCCATTTGCCGCAAGCTACCTTCCGTTACAGGGATTTCCAGAATAAAACAAGAGCCAAACGGGCTGTTGGGTTCCATCCATAGCTTACCGCCCAGCATTTTGGCATAAGCCTGCGAAATCGCCAGGCCCAGTCCGGCTCCTTCCAGAGCTTTCGTATCTTCGATATCGGCCTGAACGAATCGTTCAAAAATAGCCAATCGCCTGTCTTCCGGCACGCCAATGCCCGTATCCTTCACATAAAAACGTAAATATTCATTCCCGGCAGCATAGCCAAATTCAATGGAACCTTCGTGGGTGTATTTTATGGCATTTTTTAACAAATTGGCCAGGATGGCATAAAGCTTTTCCTGATCAGTATGGATAATCAGTGGTATATTTTGATCAGGAAATGCACAATTAAAGGCCAGACCTTTTTGTGCAGCTTCAGGGCGGAAAAAATTCGCCAGAAAGGCCGTTTGTTCATGCACATCAGTATCCGACAGATAAATCTCGACCTGACCGGCTTCAATTTTTGAAATATCGATCAAATCGTTAATAATATTGAGCATACGCTCACCGCTCTTTTGGATTATATTGATGTACTTCAATTGCTGGTCGCCGCTCAGCTCGGGTTCTTTCAAAAGCTGAGAAAACCCCATTATTCCATTCATTGGCGTGCGGATTTCGTGGCTCATATTGGCCAAAAAAGCCGACTTAAGCCGATCGGATTCCTCTGCTTTTTCTTTGGCTTTGAGCAATTCCTTTTCTACGGCTTTTTGTTCTGTAATATCGCGAAATTCCACTACCCTGACTCTTTTTCCTTCAGCGTATATCATTCTGGCTTCCAGGCGCAAAGGATATTCTTCACCATTTTTTCGCAGGCCAATGGCTTCATAGGGTTTTTCATATTCCGAAAGGATATTGGACATAACCAGTTCCCGGCTTTTTTCAGAAATAAGCAACAAACCGTCCATCCCGATCAGCTCTTCATAGCTAAAACCTGTAATATTGCTTAAACCTTGATTGCAATCGAGGATCAAGCCTTTATCATGAATAGTAATACCGCCGAAAGAAGCATTATGCAATTTTTTAAAACGTTCTTCACTTTCTTTTAAATCCTGCTCCATTTGCTTGCGATTACTGATATCTTCTATATTGGCCAGCACGCCAACAACTTCATCATTCTGCAGCAGAGGGACAAAATAATAGTGCACATAAAACTCTTTCTTCCATTTTGAAGTATAAACACCTTCACCGGAAAGAATTTGCTTTGTTTCGATACACTCTTTAAGCCGGGCCGAGTAGCCAAAGTCAATCAATGGCTTAAATTTAAAAATATTGATCTTCTTGGTTTCCTCGATGGAGGGCGAGCCCAATATCCGTATCAATGCGGGATTGGCTTCAAGTATATTTCCTTGAATATCTATATAAAACACACCTGTTTGCAAGTGATTGACCAATGAAGAAAAGCGGTTTTTGCTTTGAAGCAGCGATTCTTCTGTCTGCCTTTTTGCGGTAGTATCCTTTACAAATCCCAGATAACGTTCGGAGCTAAGGCGAACGGCTTCCACTTCCCAAAAGCGTTTCTCCCCATTTTTTGTAATAAAACCCAGCTCGCTACTGGCAAAGCCGCTTGTTTGCACTTTATTGAAATGTTCGGCTGCTTGTTGCTGATATTCTGCCTGGATCAAATCCGGAATTGACTTTCGAAGCAGTTCATCTTCGGTATATCCTGTAATTTTACATGCCGCCGGGTTTACCTCGCGATATTTGCCCTGATTATCTGCAATAAAAATCCCATCCGGTGCAAATTGGATATAGGAACGGAACTTTTCTTCACTTCTTTTTATGTTTTCTTCTACAGCTTTTTTCTCGCTGATATCCCTGTGTACGCCAATAAAGCGAGTAGGATTTCCATGCCGGTCTTTCTCAGAAATTTTCCCCACCGACCATATCCATTTATAACTGCCATCTTTGCAGCGCAACCTGAATTCCACATCATATTTTTCCAAACTGCCCTGAAGGTATTGCGTCGAGATTTCGAGGATTCCCTGCTTCTCATCCGGATGAATCATATTGAGAATAAAAGACACGTCATCAGGTATTTCATCAGGCTTATAATCCAGCATAGCAAGAGCACCATCATCCAAAAATATCTTTTTGGTATCAAGATGCCATTCCCACATGCCTTCATCGGCACTTTGCAGCGCCAGCTCCAGTTTCTGGGCATATTCCCTTATTGATTCCCTGTTTTGTACCTGTTCGGAAATATCTTTAACCATCCCGATAAAAGCATCTATTTTGCCTTCATTATTTAAGCGGCCGGTTACAGACAAATCGACCCAAACAACATTTCCAAACTTATCGATATACCGTTTTTCAAAGCGATAGCTTTTCTCTTTTCCCTCTAAAAGACCATTCGCTTTATCCAGTTCGCTATCAGCATCATCCGGATGGGTAATATCAATAAAACTCTTTCCGATAACCTCATCCGGCCTATATTTTAACATTCGATAAAATTCATTATTTGCATCAATAATTTTACCGGATGTATCTGCCAAAGCAATACCAATATTAGTATATTCAAAAATACTACGAAATTTTTCCTCACTACTCTTTAAAGCCAGTTCAGCGAGTTTCCGTTCTGTGATATCCAATGTACTAAAAAGGATATATGTACATTGATTATTTTCGTCGGTAATCGGTATTATAGATGTTTCAGCATAATAAATGCCATGTGGGGCAGGAAATTCCTCAGTATAAAATACAGTTTCACGCTTTTCGAGTACATGCGCATATAATTGCGCAGTTTTCTCGTACAAATCATCCGGCACCATCATTTTATCCGAAACAGCCCGCAAGTCCAGACCAAGAAAATCCTTCTTTTTTCGATCAGGGAAAATTGATTGCACAAAAAATTCGTAACGATCGTTCATCGCCACAATTCTGTATGAACCATCCGTTTCGACTTTCCAAAGCACCTGGGCTTCATTTACATTATTGAAAACCGTATCCAGATTAAGAAAATGCTCACGTGCCTGTTGTTCAGACCTTTTCCGCTCCGAGATATCCAATGCCGTAAAAGTTACTCCTTTTCCTAAATCCGACGGGTCAATGGGCCGTGAGCTCAAAAGGATATCCATGATTTCACCATTTTTCTTCTGCCAGCGGGTTTCCACAGTACCCATTCCCGATTCCCGGATCTGCCTGTATTTTTCGGTTCCCACATAATTAAAATCCTCTTCAGTCGGATAAAAAATACGGGCACTTTTACCCAGCAATTCTTCCTCAGTATAAGCGGTCATTTCGCAGATTTTCCGGTTTACCTTTAAAATTTGCCTGTTGACAATGAATCCAATACCGATTGGAACAGATAGCAATATACTTTCGAGATAAGCTTCATTTTGTTCCTGAGAAACAGCCTGGCCGCCAACCCTGCCTTTTGCTTCTTCACTGCAGATCTTGGCTTTCAGGATTTTTTCATTTGCTTCCAGTTCCGCAATTCTATTTTTAAGACGTTTTATTTCCTGCTCGGTTTGCATGTTTTATTCCTTTTGGTGCTTTTAAATTTGATCGTTCAATGAAGCACAAACCAGTGTTTTGACAACCAACCCTTATACCTCCTGATAAACAAACGCAGACATAAGCTGTAATTGAAATCTCATGTTTTCTGTTAATTCAGATAAAAATAACAAAAAATCAGCTCAGCCGGTTGATTCAGCGAAAAAAACTATGTTGCCGATCTCACGACAGCTTATCTTTTATCACAAGAAGGTCCCAAAAAGAAATTCTGAAATGGCCGATAACGATATTCCCTGATTCTTTCTTCAATATAAAGCATATTAAAATTCAACAAAATTTATCACTTTGCGCCAGATCTGAAACAAAACTATTTTTGCACAATCTTTATATTGTATTTATTTATTTCATAATTTTGTAATGAACAAATTTGCACACTTAAAAAAAAGAAACAAATAGAACAATGATTCCGCGATATCAAAAATATCTGGTTTGCACAATCCTGCTTTTTTGGAGTATCGGCACTCTTGCCCAAAACAAGCAAGCCAATAACTGGTATTTCGGGAAATATGCAGGCATCACTTTCAATACTGCCGATGGCAGCCCGGAAGCTGTTTATGACGGCATGATTAATCAAAATGAGGGATGTGCAAGTATTTCGGATGCGGAAGGGGATTTGTTGTTTTATACGGATGGGATGACAGTTTGGAACCGCTCACATGTGCTTATGCAAAACGGCACAGGCTTAAAAGGGCACACATCAGCCAGCATGTCAGGTATAATCGTACCTTGGCCAGGGCATGATACTGAGTATTTTATCTTTACGGTTGATCAATGTGGGGATAATAATGGCCTATGCTATTCTATTGTTGATATGTCACTGGACAATGGATTTGGCGCAGTCACTGACATAAAAAATATAAATCTGGCCGGCCCTATTCACGAAATGGTTACCTCTGTATTGCACGAAAACGGAACATCCATATGGGTCATTTCTCACCTTTGGCAAACAAATACTTTCATTTCATTTCTGATTGATTCAGATTCTTTGCACAGTAATCCCGTTACATGCAATGCCGGTCTTGTCCATAATGCATCCTATGTAGCAAACGGATATATGAAGGCATCAATGCAGGGAGATAAAATAGCCATCGCACAGGCAGATGATGAAGTGGTTCAGTTATTCGATTTTAATAATGCCACAGCACAACTAAGCAATCCCATCACCATTCCGAGATTTCAAAGCAATAATTCCTATGGCGTTGAATTTTCACCTGATGGCAGCAAACTGTATGTTTCATCCTTCAACGGATCTTCATCCAATGAAAATATGGTAATTACTCAGTTTGACCTTTCCTCAGGGGATTCTGCAACTATTGTAAGTTCAGAGTATATTGTGGCTCAAATTACAGGAGGCTCTATTGCCCGTTTTGCAGGCATGCAGGCCGGCCCTGACCGAAAAATCTATATTGCTCGCAGGGGACTAAGTTACCTAAGTACAATCACCAATCCAAATCTACCGGGCGCATTTTGTGGTTATGTTGATATCGGAATCAACCTTTCAGGTGGTTCTGGGCCCCATGAGGCAATGTACGGCCTCCCCGCATTCATCCAATCATTTTTTAATCCGGCAAATTTTACTTGGGAAGGGATTTGCTTTAGCGATACTACCTTTTTTGCCATTACCGATACTACAGCCCAGGATTCGGTGCGCTGGGATTTTGATGATCCTGCTACAGGGTCTTTCAATAGCTCCACTTCATGTTTTCCATATCACCTATTTTCTGATACCGGAACATTTCAGGTGAGTGTTATCGGGTTCAACAACAATCTGAGCGATACTACTGTACAGGAGGTTACAATCTATCCAATTCCTATCCCAGTACTCCCTTCAGATACAGCATATTGCGAAGATTATGGAGTTACGTTATCACCCGGCATTTTCAACACTTACTTTTGGCACGATGGCACAAATGCTTCATCATATTTTGCCGACAATCCTGGGCTCGTTTATGTAAGGGTAAGCAATGCGCATGGCTGCAAAGCAACCGACAGCACCAATGTCACGGAATTGAGCAAACCGGATCCGGTGGTAATTTATCATGAATAGTTTACAGAATCAATTATAACGAATAGTCCATACTCTCAACTTTTGCGGTTAAACTCGCAAAATCATATATAATTTTGCGATTACACCAGCTATTTTCACAAAAAAAGCAGAGATTACCAAAAATCCCTGCTTTCTATTTTCTCAAGAAATAATATAAAACGAAAACCTAAAACCAGCCTTCCAGTACTTTCTTGGCTTCTTCCTCAACTTTTTTCTTGAGTTTATCGCCTTCGCTTTTGGCTTTTTTCTCTAGTTCTTTTTTGGCTTTCTCCTCCATTTCTTTCTTCTTTTTGTTGAATTCGTCTTCGGCCTGTTTTTGCAGGTTTTTCATGGCATCACCGGCTGCTTTGCTCAAATCGGCTTTCACTTTTGGCTTTTCAACGGTCCCTTCAATTTTAATCCCGACATTCACTTTATCGTCTTTGCCTACCTTAATTCCTTTTGAAGCCAAACCGGCCAGTGCATTGTTCACACCCGAACCCAGCTCGCTCATGGGAATTGCCAAAGTCATATCGTAGTTCATTGTACGATCGAGGCTGGTGTAGCCGCCAATCATACCACTATATTTGCCATATTTGAATGGAAAAGGTTTTACTTTCACTTTTCCGTCTTCGATAATAAACGACAGATCAACCGGATCCAGTTTCAGGCTTTTAAATTGCGGCATCTTTAACTGATCGGCCAGCTTGCTCAATGCATTGCCCGATTTAATATCCAGTTTGGAAGTTTTCAGATTGCCACTGGCCTGCATGCTCTCAAGCAGGGGTTCCATTTTATTGTCAAGGAAAAGGTTCATATCAAAATTCGTAGTAAATGTACCTGTAGTATTTTCTGCAACAGGCACCAGCGATTCAAAACTGGCAAAAGTTTTATAGCATTCCTGTATATCGACATCGGTCAGTTTCATATCAAAATCTACCTGCGGCTTTTCAGGTTTTTGGGTATCGTAAAAACCGTTCACTTTCATCTTCCCTTTCAATGCGTTCATACTCAAATTTTGTAAGGTTGCCCGATGATCGTCCAGACTGATGATGCCAATAACATTTTTCATCACGAGTTTATCATAAATCAACTCATCAATCTTGGAGGCCAGCACAAATTTTATATTGCCCGGAATTTCAATCACTTCCAATGGAATTTCTTCCTCAGCAGCTTTCCCTTCCGTTTCATTTGCAGCTGTTTCATCCTGAATGGCTTCATTTTCCGCAGCAGCTTCTTCTTCAGGAATCAGATCATTGAGGTTCAGATATTTACTTGTAAATTTCAGTTGCCCGTACAGTTCCTCCCCTTTCATGGCGTAGGCCATATAATTCCGGATTTTGCCACTGGCATTCAAGTCATTGCGACCAATTTTACTTTTAAAGGAAACCAAATCAAGATATTCGGGGGAAAAATTCAATTGAGCCGTGGATATGGCTACTTCATCATTTAATGCGCTGGTTTCATAAGAGAAATTCTTCACCAAAAGCGAACCGATCGCCACAAAATTGTCATAATTTCCTTTCTCCAGTTCCGAAACTTTCCCCTTCAATTCGATATCGGCACGAAATTCGCCTTTCATCTGGTCGCCGCTATCCAGCGGATAAACTTTTGAAATATCTGCAAGGTTCATTTTTCCGGCGATATGGCTTTCTATGGCCGGATCGCTCACAGGAGTAGTGACTTTTAGACGCGCATCTACAGGGTTCTTCAAAATCTCCAGATGGAATTTTTTCAGGTCAAGCACTGTATTATCAATATCGCCACCCGGATTTTCAACATGGGCTTCGAGGGCAATGGCAGTAATCGGACTGGGCAGGTCGGGATACTGGATCACACCGTTCTGAGCTTTTAAACTGATACGGAAAGCAGGAAGCGACTCTTCGGTATAAGTCCCTTTCACCATACCATCCACACTAAAGCTGCCTTCGGTTTTCAATCCTTCGAGCTGATCGGCAAAAACCGAAGGAATCATTGAAAGCAGATCGCGGAAAGCGGTTTCTTTCGTATTGAAAGTCAGCTGGGTGTTGATATCTTCCCCTACCATAGCCACACTTCCATCAAATCCCATGGAAAGATTATTGAGCTGTACCGTGTTCTTTTTAAAGGTATAAATACCGTTTTTCAGGTCGGCTTCAATATCCGCTTTGGCGTGCATATGCATATCGTTCATATAGCGCACGCCTTCATAATCAAACTGAATATCAGCTATTTCGGTAAGTGTATTCAAAACTGTGATATCTTCAGAAAGGTCACCACTGAGCTTATGGTTCAAGCCTGTGATAAGCAGGTCCATTTTCATCAACTCATCCGTATAACGGATATTGGCATTGCTGATGGTGAAACTCTGCAGCTTTAGCTTTACCGGATCACTTTCATCGCCTGCGGAAGGCTCAGCAGAGGTTGAGTGCGTACTTTCCTGGCTTGCAGCAGCATCCGCCGGCGCGATGTCCCAATTGGAAGCACTGTCGGCACGGGTAATCAGTTTTATCTCCGGATTGATGATTTCGATCGACTTGACATTATAGCTGTCACCGCCAATCACGTCCATCAAATCAAGGCGGATACGGATATCATCGGCCTTCATCAGGCTTTGACCTTCAAATTCGCCTTTACCTTTCACGCTTAAGCCTTCGAGCGAAGCGGTAAAATTGGGAAAGGATGTGAGCAGGCTGAGGCCAAAATCTTCAAAATCGACTTCTGCATCAACATTTTTATTGATTTCGGTTTTTGCCAGTTCCATAATCTGTCCCTTAAACACAATGGGAAGAATGATCATAGCAGCAAAAAACAGGAGAATAATTACGAACAGAATCTTCAAAAATCTTTTCATGGCTGGGTCTTTTTAATTGTACTGTTTAAACGTTTACCTATCGGGATTGTTTTGAATGCAGCAAAAAGAAATCGGCAATTGTGAGCAGGGCCATTGCTTCAACTATGGGCACTGCACGCGGCACAACGCATGGATCATGGCGGCCTTTTACGCTCAGAGTTTCCTGCACACCATTTTTTGTAGCCGTTAGCTGCCCTTTCTGAATGGATGACGGGGCTTTAAAAATAATATCGGCATGCACATCCATTCCGTTGGAAATCCCGGCCTGGATCCCACCCGAATGGTTGGTTTTCGTTTTCCACTGACTGTCAATCACTTCCCATGCATCATTCATTGTGCTTGCCGGTTTTTCCACATAATCCATCCCTGCACCAAACAAAACACCTTTGGCGGCATTGATTCCCATGAAAGCAGATGCCAGCCGGGCGTTCAGCTTATCAAAAACCGGTTCGCCCAATCCTGCAGGCAGTCCCTGTATAATGCAATGTACCATTCCTCCGGCAGCATCGCCTTCATTTTTAAGCTTTTGGAGATGCTGCTTCATTTCATGCTCCTTTTCCGCAAAAGGAGCACGGATTTCGCTGGAATAAACCGCTGTGCGCGATGGTATTTCGGAAGACAAATCCTGCACAGGGCCAATTTGTTTTGTCCAGGCCAGCACTTTGATTCCGTATTGTTCCAAAAACTGCCGTGCCACAGCGCCGCCAGCAACCCTAACAGCTGTTTCGCGGGCTGATGCCCTTCCCCCGCCCCTGTGATCGCGGATGCCATATTTTTGTTCATAAACGAAATCCGCATGTGAGGGGCGATAAATATCTTTTAATGCGTCGTAATCCGAAGATTTCTGATCATTATTGGGAATCAGAAAAGCAATAGGCGCAGCTGTTGTTTTTCCTTCAAAAAGGCCGGAAAGTATTTGGATTTTATCTGTTTCACTGCGAGGGCTGGAAAAATCTCCCCGACCGGGCCTGCGCACATCAAGCTCCTGTTGAATACGGTTTAAATCCAATTCCAAGCCCGCTGGGCAACCGTCGATTACACCTCCTATTGCCGGGCCGTGCGATTCCCCAAAACTGCTCAGGCAAAACAATTTTCCAAATGTATTTGATCCCATAATTTTATTTTTGGTAATGTTCAAACAGCATGGCATCAATAGCTTTGCTGCTGGCATTCAAATCGCTTGGACGTGGCGCATTGGCATTGCGCAGATTGCCTTCATCATCAAAAAGCACATAGCGTGGAATACTGCGCAATTGCAGGTTTTTCATCACATCCTGATAAAGGGGCTGATTCAAAATATAATGCTTTCCGCTCAGTCCGGATATTTGAATCTGGCGCTGCCATTGGGTTGTATCAGTATCTGTGCTGACAAACACAAAATCCACATCTTTGCCTTTATAATGTTTTTGTAGATGCAATGAAAAAGGTATTTCCGCTTTGCAGGGAGCGCACCAGCTGGCCCAAAAATCCATAAAAACAACTTTTCCCGAATGTCGGTCCAGAATATCCTGAAGGGAGTTGACCTGCACAGCACCCGGACGCAGGAGATTAAAAACCTCTGTTCCTTCGGGAAGGGGCTTGTTCAGTTCTTTTACAAGATCGGCCTGCTTCTGAACAATAAAAGCGCGATATTCATCACCTTCAATTTTATTGAAATATACCTGCATATCATGGAAATAATTGGTATCGTAGGCGTTAAATTTTTCCATAAACAGTTCCGCTATTGCGATATCGCGGTCAATGCCAGAGAATGATTTTTCCATCAAATCCTGCTCCTGTTTTTGTGCAGCCTTTTGATCGGGATTGGGTTCCTTAATATTTTTAGAAAACAAATAGTAGGAATATTTGCCGATAAAATCGCGGTAGTGCATTGTATTTTTAACTTCATTGGGCACTTTCAGGAAATCGCGGAACGCGGCATCCACCTGCGATCCTGCATAGGCATCCTTCAGTTCAAAATTATTGCGGCGGAAATGTGTATAAAAATAGTAATAAACCGGTGAGGCTTTGGCAAGCTTGATCATGGCTTCCTGCATTTCAACAAAATCGGGCTGTAAATGAAATTGTGCTGTATTGGCTTTCAAAAAACTGCTTTCCCTTTGCGCCAGGCTGTCGATTTGGTGCATAAATCCCTCAAATGAAAGAATTGGAATCCGGGCCAATACCGTATCCCTGCTGCCATCGTCAAATTCGAGGAATTGTGCTGCAGCATAATTCGCCATGCCCGCATCCTTGCCGGTAAATTGGATCGTTTCATCAAATTTCCGGAGATCCACACTAAGCCTGAGGCTGTCTCCGGCGCGGGCCACAAAATTAAAAACCTCACGTCCGGCCACAAAAGTTGCCGGCTGCAAACCATTAAAATGTGCTGTTATGCAAAAATCACCATTGGCATTGAGTGGCGCCCTGAACTCCTTTGCCTGATAGCCCAAGATATTCGGCACAGTAAAAATTACCGTATCAACCATGCGTGCAGCATGATCAATATGACCGCACAAACTAAAAACCTTTTCGGGCTTTTGCTTGTTGGAACAGGAAGAAAGAACTATTGAAACAAGGGCAAAAAGAAAGACGATAGATCGAAATAATTTTTTCATAAATCTTATTTATATGATATTCAAATACTTATATTAAAAATATTTTGCACTGTTATTCCTGCAAAGCAAAACTACAGACAACCATCAAAGGTGCCGGTGTTTATACTGCAAAGCAAGGATCCTTTTTTTAAAACAGTTTTAATGTTAAACCTAAACCAATAATCATGACAAAGGCGATTACAAATTTAGTCACAATCTTTTTGCTGGCCATCATCGGCAGCGGATTATCTGCTCAGGATTTTTCCATCGAAGGCGAATTATACAAGGCCAATGGCGACAGGATTGCCGGAGCAGAAGTACTTATGGTAGCCGGCGATCAAGTGGCTACAGAAATTACGAATGATCAGGGATTTTACCAACACACTTTTAACGGACTGAATGACAGCACAATGATTCAAGTCAACACCGAAGACGTATGCACCGGTGAGATGCTTGAGGAAGTTGTTTTTTATTTCCCAAACGGCACTGTATCGGTTGATTTTCTGATGTGCAACAACAATCCTTCAGATTCCTGCATGGCGATGTTTGCCTGGAATCAAATGGATGGAAACAATATTCAGTTCGAGGACTACAGCATGGGCAACCCAACGGCCTGGCAATGGAATTTTGGTGATGGCGCATCATCAGCAGAACAAAATCCTCTGCACCAATACGAAGAAGCCGGTGAATACATTGTTACGCTGGAAATCGAAGGCGAAGATTGTTCCAGTGCTACCGAAATGTGGATTCTTGTGGGAGACAGCATCTGGCCTCCAAACGATAGCTGCATGGCGATGTTCGAATGGTATCATTTGGACGGCATGAATGTGCAGTTTATGGACTACAGCATGGGCAACCCAACGGCCTGGCAATGGAATTTTGGTGATGGCGCATCATCAGCAGAACAAAATCCGGTACATCAATACGAAGAAGCCGGTGAATACATTGTTACGCTGGAAATCGAAGGCGAAGATTGTTCCAGTGCTACCGAAATGTGGATTCTTGTGGGAGACAGCATCTGGCCTCCAAACGATAGTTGCATGGCGATGTTCGAATGGTATCATTTGGACGGCATGAATGTGCAGTTTATGGACTACAGCATGGGCAACCCAACGGCCTGGGTATGGTATTTTGGTGATGGCGCATCATCAATAGAACAAAGCCCGCTGCATCAATACCAGGAAACAGGTGAATACATTGTTACACTGGAAATTCAAGGCGAAGATTGCTTCAGTGCTACCGAAATGAGGGTTCTTGTTGGCGACAGCATCTGGCCTCCAATTGGTTGCGAAGCCTATTACACCTACGAACCATTAAGCGAAACCAGTGTACAGTTTTACGACCTGAGTGAAGGTGATGACATAGAATATTACAGCTGGGATTTTGGAGATGGAGCAACATCCGATGAGCAAAACCCAATGCACGAATATGCCGCATCCGGAATTTATCCGGTATTCCTCACCATCAGTGGAGACTCCTGCCAAAGCGTATATGGTATGGATATTATCGTTGGCGACAGCATCTGGCCTCCAAACGATTCCTGCATGGCCATGTTTGCCTGGGTTCAGGATGAAGAAAGCCTGGAAGTTTCTTTTGAAGACCTCAGCATGGGCAATCCAAGCCGATGGCAATGGGATTTCGGTGACGGCAACACATCGAGCGAGCAAAATCCGGTACATCAATATGCGGAAGAAGGTATTCATTTAGTGCACCTTATGGCCGGAAACGATGATTGTTCCAGCGAAATTTATATGGACATTTTTGTCGGCAATTACTGGTGGCCACAAGATTGCCAGGCGATGTTCTACCCCTACCTCGATTCGGCAAATTACCTGACCGTACATTTTATGAACGAATCATTTGGCGGTGAAGAATATCTTTGGGATTTTGGTGATGGCGCAACAAGTACAGAAGAAAATCCGGTACACACCTACGCTCAGGAAGGTGAATACATCATCACCTTAAGCATCAGCAGCGACTCCTGCGAAAGCACTTTCAGCATGGACATGATGCTCAATTCCGACTGGATGCAAGGAGATTATCAGGCATTGTTCTATCCGGAAATGGTGCATACCAACAGCTTCATTTTCCACGATATGTCCATTCCTGCGGATCAGATCAGTGGCTGGAGCTGGGATTTCGGCGATGGAAATACATCAACGGAACAAAACCCGGAACACAGCTATGCCACTGCAGGCAATTATGTGGTCAATCTGGAAGTAAGCGTAAGCGGTGAGCGCAACAGCCGCATGTATGCAGTAGAACTCAATTCCGAGACCGGAGATTTTACAGGGATGATGAATATTGTCACTTCAGTGGATGAAAAGCAAGGCCCGCTGAATACGGCAATTTATCCCAATCCGGTAAAAGACCAGCTCAGCTACAGCTTTAGCAGTAAGGAAGGAGCAAGGGCCGAAGTACGCATCCTCAACATTGCAGGACAATTAATCCAGGCAGAACAAATCAATGTGACCAGCGGCAACAACCAGGGACGTATTGATGTAAACAGCCTCAACAATGGTGTTTACTTGCTCGAAATCCGCTATGCTGAGGGTTCATCAGAAACAATAAGATTTATTAAATAGAAGGCTCGTTTTTAAAGGGAACTTGTTTTATTATCAGAAGGGCTGTCTGTTCAAGGCAGCCCTTTTTTGGGTATAGAAGTGAATTCTGATTAATTTTGCACAGAAGGCATATGCAGGCTTTTTGCCGCAAAACATTTTAACCTGAATAATTATGAACTGGATCGTCCTCATCATCGCCGGGATATTTGAAATTGGCTGGCCATTAGGTTTTAAACTATCTCAAACAATGCCAACGAAGCTTCCATGGATTATAATGTCAGTGATTTCCATGGCATTAAGCGGATATTTTTTATGGGTGGCACAAAAAAGCATTCCCATTGGCACGGCCTATGCGGTTTGGACCGGCATTGGTGCAGTAGGCACATTATTGGTAGGCATTGTGTTCTTTGGCGATTCGGCCAACATCTGGCGCATGCTTTCTGCCACACTGATTGTAACAGGCATTGTAGGGTTGAAGCTGGCACATTGATTGAGAAAAGCTAACACTTTCTTAAAACCAATATTGAAATTAATCTCCCTAATTTATTAAAATTCAGCGTAATTACTTGCGACACCAACTGTCGTATGCTGAAACAGCCCGACCAGTAAAAAGGTTAAAATGCATGATTTTAAACTTTGACAAATCGCAACAAGAACAATAACCATTAACCTCTCCCAATTTTTTCTTACTTTTAACCTCCGTTTAATTTAGATTAAATCAGAATGAGTACGTTTGCAAAAAATTTGTTTATGAAGAAGGTTGTGATGATTATGATTTCGGTGGCTTTAATGGCTGCCTGTACGTCGAAAAAGATGAGTGAAATGCCTTTTGATGAATATCCCGTGTATGAAGGCGCTGACCTGGGTGTGGTTTATACGCCCAAAATGACAAGTTTCCGCCTGTGGTCTCCGGCTGCTGATGCGGTAAAACTGCATTTTTACGATAATGGCGAAAAGGGCGAGCCCATCGAAAGCATTGATATGAAGAAAGATAGTGATGGAACCTGGCTGTATATCGCCAATGAGGATATGAACGGCCGTTTTTATACCTTTCAGGTGCAGCAGGATGGCGAATGGCTTCATGAATCAGCAGGGCCATACGCCAAAGCTGTGGGCGTAAACGGTATGCGCGCCTATGTGGCCGATTTCGATTCCATCAAACCCGAAGGCTGGGATGGCGACCGTGGCCCGAAATACCGGAATATGAACGATATTGTCCTTTACGAACTGCATGTGCGCGATATTTCCTCGCATCCATCCTCCGGACTGGAAAATGTCGGAACTTTTAAAGGTCTGGTGGAAAAATGGGGCAAAAGCCCGGATGATCTCAGCACGGGCATCGACCATATGAAAGAACTGGGCATTACGCATGTGCATATTTTACCGGCTTTCGATTACCGCTCCATCGACGAAACCCGCCCCAAAGGCGAAAAGTACAACTGGGGCTATGACCCGCAGAACTATAATGTGCCCGAAGGAAGCTATTCATCGGATCCTTACAATCCTGAGACGCGCATCATGGAATTCCGCGAAATGGTCAAAGCTTTCCACGATAACGGAATTGGCGTCATCATGGATGTGGTATATAACCATACAGGCTATGGCGATGAATCTGTGTTTAATTTGAGCGTGCCCGGATATTACTACCGCCACAACGAAGACGGAAGCTACAGTAATTCATCGGGTTGCGGAAACGAAACCGCATCGGAACGCCCGATGGTCCGTAAATATATGATCGAATCCCTGAAACACTGGGCGGACACATATCATATTGACGGATTTCGCTTCGATTTGATGGGCATACACGATATCGAAACCATGAATGCGATCAATGAAGAGCTGAACCAGCATCCCTGGCGCAAAAAATACATCCTCTACGGAGAAGGCTGGACAGCAGGCGATTCGCCGCTTCCGGTAGAAAAACGCGCACTTAAGGCCCATACGAACGAACTGAAAAATGTTGCCGCTTTTTCGGATGACCTCCGTGATGGCGTAAAAGGCCACTGGAGCAATGTGGAAGAGCAGGGTTTTGTAAGCGGAAAAGAAGGCATGGAAGAAAGCATCAAATTTGGTGTGGTGGGCGCAACGCATCATCCGGATATCGATTATTCTTTGGTAAATTATTCAGATACAGCATGGTCGCCATCGCCGCAACAGAGCGTTAATTATGTGAGCTGCCATGATAATAATACGCTTTACGATAAATTGAAGATTTCGAATCCGGAAGCTTCGGAAGCAGAAATCAAAAAAATGCACAAACTGGCCAACACCATTGTACTGACCAGCCAGGCCGTACCTTTCCTGCATGCCGGCGTGGAGATGATGCGCACCAAACTGGGCGTCGAAAATTCCTACGAAAGCCCCGACAGTATCAATCAAATCGACTGGAACTGGAAAAAACAGCATTACGATGTGTTTGAATATTATCGCGACCTGATCAGCCTGCGCAAAAACCATCCGGCATTCCGTATGCCTACTACCGAAATGTTAGCTGAAAAACTCCATTTTATCAATGAGCTGCCCGCCAATATGGTAGGATATACCATTGAAGCCAATGCCAATGAAGACACCTGGGGCGAAATCCTGGTAGTGTTCAACGGTAATGAAAAAACGGAAAAAATCGACTTTCCGGAAGGCAAATGGAATATCGTTCTGGAAGATGGGAAAATAAACGAAAGCGGTCTGCGTACATTCTCAGGTAAGGACATCAAAATAGCCGGAAGGTCAGCTTTGATAGCGGTAAAACAATAAACTTTTTCAACGAACAAACTTTCCCATAATTCTAAAACTTTGGGAAAGTTTGTTTTACCAAAAACAGATTTTAAAACATATTAATTAACCTTTTAAAA
Source organism: Bacteroidales bacterium (assembly GCA_963662905.2). Classification (GTDB taxonomy): domain Bacteria; phylum Bacteroidota; class Bacteroidia; order Bacteroidales; family WRLA01. Next base: position 764,362 of record CAXXFD010000003.1, read on the forward strand.
CATTATGGGAAACGATTTTAAGAAATTAAAGATTGTGAAGGATGACGCGTGGTTGGAACCCGTTGCCCGTGAAGTTTACGAACGTTATGAGCGCTATCTGACGCGCAAAAAACAAATTGAAAATGAATATGGCAGCCTGCTGAAATTTGCCGATGCGCACAACTATTTTGGCATCCACTACAGCAGCACGGATAAAGGCTGGTACTACCGTGAATGGGCACCACGAGCACGTGACCTCTACTTTTTTGGTGATTTCAATAATTGGCAAAGAACGAGCCACCGCATGGAGCTGAAAGAAAACGGCGTATGGGAAATTTTTCTTCCCGAAGAAATTTATGCCGACCGTTTGGTGCACGAATCGCGCGTAAAAGTATTGGTACATGGCGAAAACGGCTGGTACGAGCGTATTCCGGTATATATCACCCGTGTGGTGCAAGACGAGGAAACCAAGGTGTTTTCCGGTCAGTTGTGGTTTCCCGAAAAGAAATTCAACTGGCGTGGTGATAAATTCTCCATCGGCCAACTGGATGAGCTGTACATTTACGAATGTCATGTGGGCATGGCGCAGGAAAAAGAAGCTGTGGGCACTTATATTGAATTTGCTGAAAATATACTGCCCCGCATCAAAGCCCAGGGCTATAATGCCATTCAGATGATGGCTGTGGCCGAACATCCGTATTACGGATCTTTTGGTTATCATGTGAGTAATTTCTTTGCGCCATCATCACGCTTTGGTACGCCCGAAGAACTAAAAGCGCTCATCAAAAAAGCGCACAGCATGGGCATTGCAGTCATTATGGACATTGTGCATTCGCATACGGTAAAAAATTTCCTGGAGGGCATCAACGAATTTGATGGCCAGCCCGGGCTTTACCTGCATGAAGGCGAGCGGGGCGACCATCCCTCATGGGACAGCAAATTGTTCAATTACGGCAAAACCGAGGTGCTGCGCTTCCTGCTTTCCAATGTAAAATACTGGATGCGCGAATTCCATTTCGACGGTTTCCGTTTCGATGGCGTGACAAGTATGCTCTATTTCCACCATGGATATATCAGCGACTGGAACCAGGATGCATTTTTCCGCGATGGCGTGGAATGGGATGCCATTACGTATATGCAGCTGGCCAATGCGCTCATCAAGCAAGTCAACCGCCATGCGGTAAGTATTGCCGAAGATGTGAGCGGCATGCCCGGACTGTGCAATCCAACCAAACACGGTGGAATCGGTTTTGATTACCGCCTCGGCATGGGCATTCCCGATTACTGGACCAAAGTGCTCAAAGAAAAGAAAGACGAAGAATGGAATGTCTGGGAGCTTTGGGATGTAATGGTGAACCGAAAATTTGATATCAAAACCGTTGCTTACGCCGAATCACACGATCAGGCTCTGGTGGGTGATAAAACCCTGGCTTTTCAGTTGATGGATGCAAATATGTACGACCATATGGGCGTGGATGACCATAATTTGACTACAGAACGTGGCGTATCTATGCATAAAATTATCCGTTTCTTTACACTTACTTTGGGCGGGGAAGCCTGGCTCAATTTTATGGGCAATGAATTTGGACATCCCGAATGGATTGATTTTCCACGCGAAGGCAATAACTGGAGCCATTGGTATGCCCGCAGGCAATGGTCGCTGGTGGACAATCCAAACCTGAAATATAAATTCCTGAATGAATTTGATAAGGATATGCTGGCATTGGTGCAAGACAACAAAATCCTGAGCGCAGGCTATCCGCGACAGCTTTGGATGGACGACTGGCATAAAACCATTGTTTTTGAGCGCAACGGGCTGGTGTTTACTTTTAATTTCCATATCAATATTTCTCCGGAAAGCTACGAAGTTCCTGTGCCAACAGAAGGTAATTACCAGGTGGTTTTCAGCTCTGATGCACCCGCTTATGGTGGCTATGGCCGCCTGGATGCTGATGTGCTTTATCCTGCTGAAAAAGATGCTGATGGCAACTGGAAAATCAAAATCTACAATATTAACCGGACAGCTCTAGTATTTAAGCGGGTTGAAGCGTAGATAATTTGTTGGTCAAAATGCGAAATGGGACTCCTTGGGAGTCCTTATTTTCAACTGAAAATGTAGCATACAAATAAAATTCCGGGCTATGCACTTATTATAAAAGCTGTATTCTAAATAACGGATGATTGTCAAGATTATATGTTTTATTCAAAAAAGCTTATAGATTTCTTAGTCGGCAATGCCTTTCAGGTATAAACCTCCATCGAAATGACCCACCCCCTGCTTCCTGACAATAAAAAAACGGTCATTTCGACCAAAACACAAAGCAAAGCAGAGTGTTGCCGGGAGAAATCTAAATTTCCTTATAAACTTATGTAAATAAGTTATTTGTATATGAGACCGGTCGTAATTCGATGATTTTTAATTATCTGATCCATTGGTAATTGTGCTGTGAATTAACCTATATTTAGATTACAGCCATTATAAAATGTAGTCATTTCGGGGATAATTATAATGTTAAAATAAAATATTATAATTATCCCCGAAATACCATTTAGTGCCACACTTTTCAGTACAATAGACGAAAATCAAGCAACAGGTGACTACTTTTTCAAAGATTAGTTGAACAAGCAGTTTTTCATGAGCCCGTCAAATATAAATATATAGAGGTCAGTAGATAAGTACATAGAATGATTTATGCTCGAGAATAAATAGATTTCTCCTCTACCGAAGCTTCGGCAGAGAAATCTATGTTACTCAATAACAAATCATTATCGTTTTTATGATTTGCCAAAACTAATATGCACCTACATACTGACCTCTATAAATACATTAAGCGTTTGTGTCATATGCATCCCCCGGCTAAAATTATATATTATGCAACAGCACTAAACTGGAGGAAGAACCTGTTTGAGACATATCCGCATTTATATCCTCAAAATTCATTATTGAACCAAATTTATCCGCAAATTTTCAAGCCCAACATTTGACTATCTTTGCCCATAAGATACGATCTAAACAAGATTTTATGAAAAAGCTCATTTTATTGATATGCAGCCTGATGCCTTTATTCCTTTTTGCACAAATCTCCATTTACGACATTCAGTACACGACTGAAGCGGGCGACGGCACCTACCCTTCCCTGCTAAATGGCGAATACGTCACTACGGGCGGTATTGTAACAGCAAATAATTTTAATGGTGGGCGCTATTTTATTTCCTCATCTGCCGGAGGTGCCTGGAACGGCATTTTCATTTATGATAATATGAACGCCCCGGAAATCGGCGACAGCATCATTATTAGTGGTGAAGTATATGAATATCAAGGCATGACAGAAATAAAAAACCTGACATCATTTGATGTGGTCAGTACATCCAATCCACTGCCTGCTGCTGCGATAATTTCCTGCGTACAGCTCCCGGATGAAGCCTGGGAAGGTGTTTTTGTTGAAATAAACAATTCCGCGACAAGCGAAGCTTATGATCAATTTGGAAACTGGATTGCAGATGACGGAAGTGGCCAATGTTTCGTGCGCAGCAGGATGTACGATATGATGGGCGAAAACATACCGCTTTTCACAGGATATCCGTTTAATTTTGTGCGCGGAATGGTTCATGATTATTATGGCCGCTGCCTCTTGCCACGTTTCCGCAGCGATCTTCAAACTACCACAGAAGCTTTCATCATTTCAACAGAGGATAAAAGAATCGATCATCATGAAATATTTGGCCTGCCGGTTCAAATCAGTTTGATCGGGCAAAGTGCAAAAATCAATAGCTGGGAGCTGAATTTAATATATGATAATGGGATTTTTCAGTATGAAGGATATTCCGTTGCAGGCAGCATTTCCGAAGGAGGAAACATCAGCGATTACAGCACAGCAGGACAAATCCGGCTCAGATTTTCCGGTGATGCCCTTTGCAGCGATATCCAAAAACTTATTCAAATCCGTTTTTCCGCTTTGGGCAACGGTTCGACAGCGCTGCAATTCGATGCAGTAAAAATCAACGGGAACAGCATTCCATGGCATCAGGCCGGAATACTGGAAAGCGGCATTATTGATTGCGACAAGCCCAAAGCCGATACGTTAAGCACGGTTCAACGTCCGCTGATGGGCATCCCCAGTATTGTAAAACCTGGCCAACAGCTAGAAATCCAGTGTTTTGCGCCCGCGGGCACCACTTCCTGGGATGCGAAGCTTATGTTCCAGGATATTTTTATTGACCTCAACATCGTTAATCCGCAATACGATGCCCGGCTTCAAAAATGGACGATGCAGGCTACAATTCCCGAAACAAATTACACCGAACTCTACGACCTTATTGTAATGGCTTCAGGAGGCATTGCGGATACGGTGGCCAATTCCGTAAAGATTATCGATGAATACAAAAAACAGTACTATTTCATCCATATTACAGATACGCATCTGCCCGGCCATACTTTTTGGGGCGATCCCGGCTATGAAAACGATGATACAGAAATGGACAACCTCCGCGAAGTGATCAAAGACATCAACCTGCTCAATCCGGAATTTGTACTTTTTACAGGCGATGTGCTCAATGAAGGCGAAATGGAAGATTTTGAATGCCTGCGTCATCACACGAAAGTGGTCAAATTACTGGAAACCTTTGAAGTACCCGTTTACATCGTACCGGGAAATCACGATTTGGGCGGCTGGGAAAGCACCCCACCGGAGCAGGGAACATCGCGCAGGGAATGGTGGCGCTTTTTCGGTCAAAGACAGCCGCAAATCCCACCCATTGAGGAAGAATACTATGTAAATGACTACAGTTTCGACTATGGAAACGTGCATTTTACAGGCATGGAAGCTTCCGATAATTACGATGGCTACCTATACGGAATCTATGGAGAAAAAGGCTTTATTCCGCAGCAAATGGAATGGCTGGAAAATGATCTCGCAGCAGCCGGAAACAAAACCAAAGTCCTTTTCTACCATTATGATTTCAATAATCAGATCGACCTCAATGCACTGGGCATCGATATGACGCTTTGGGGACATACGCACAGCGATACCGATGATTTCTCGCAGCCCTATAATATCGGCACCAATAATATTTGTGATGATGAAGAAGCCTATCGGGTAATCCGTGTCAACGGTAGCGAACTTAGGCCGGAAAACACAGTTTATACCCGCGGGTTCGAGCAAAACCTGAGCATCAGCTTCAGCGCGGAAAACAATGGCAGCCACAACAGTATTTCAGCAACAATTATCAATAAGCACAATCAGGATTTTAATCATGCACTGGTGAAATTTATCATGCCGGCAGGCGATGATGCTTATACAGTTCAGGGCGGACAACTGCAGCAAATTGTAAAATCTGAGGGCAAAAATATTTGCTATGTGACCTTAAATTTAAAGGCTCAAAGCGAACAAAGCATCAGCATCAATATTGTCGGTGCAAGTGCCATTGAACGCCTGGCTGCGGCAGGAATCCTGAATCAGGTTTTCCCAAATCCATTCAATGAAAATATTCGCTTTGATTTTGAATGCACGCAAGCAGCACAAGTGCAACTGCAAATTTGCGACTTACAAGGACGAATAATCCACAGTTTAGTTAACCGGCAGCTTTTGGCAGGGCAACACTCCATCCATTGGGACGGGCGCAACCCTCTGGGACAAAAAATCAATGCGGGTGTTTATTTCTGCAAGCTGATGATAAACGGGAAACAGATTGCATCGCGCAAGCTTATAAAAATGTAATTCAACATATTTATAGGCTTGACATTTTTTATCTATCCCAAAAATCACTTTTCTCGACGCTTAAAATTTTTAATTTACTGTCAAAAAAATATTTGTCGGTAATTACCCGAATCATTCACCCCAATAGTTTATACAACAATTCCCCTGAAGCGCTTTACTTCCTTGTGTTTTACTATGTTTATCAGGTGTTGCCCTGCACAGGTAACGCGCAAAACTGTGCAAAACCCAAAAACGAACGACCTTTTTATCGAGCAAAGTGAGACAAACACAGCTCCCCGTCTCCGTGTCAAAAACCCTACGAGCAAACAAAAAGCCTTACGAATCAAAAAATTTACAGCATCTTTATCCATAAATTTCTTATATTCGTTACCGATTTCGCACGCTCTCCAAAACAGATCAAAAAAAATTACAATGAACTTAGTAAACTCGTGTCTGCTCTGCTTTTTCTTTTCCATATGCTTCATTGCCAATGCTTCGGATCACACCGACAAAAGGCAATCGGCCTTCAAAAATGAAAAAACCATCCAAAACCTATTGTCCCTTGCCGATTCAATAAGCAACAACTATCCCGACAGTAGCTTGAAGCTTGCTCTCTCTGCCCTGCAATTGGCCGACAGTCTCGCACTGCCATCCTTAGCAGCAAAAGCAAATAATATAGCAGGAACTATTTTAGTCAAAAGAAACCAATTTTCAAAAGGCAAAGCATATCTCACTAATTCATTAGCATATGCACAAAAAAACGATGATTATAAGCTTGAAGTAAAAAACTTAATCTGTCTGGCAGAAGTTTATAGAGACAAAAAACAAAACGATAGTGCCCGTACCCTTATTGAGCATGCAAAGGAAGTTGCCCTGAAGTACAACTATAAAAACGCTCTGGCCAACCTCTACAACAGCCTTGCAAATATCTCAACTGATGAAGGAAAGATTGAGCAAGCTATTACCGAATACATCAAAGCAGCAGAACTCTTTCAGGAGCAGGATTATCCTACTGCTTTGGCCACTGTTTACAGTAATATTGGCTTGAAATACAAACTTTTAAAAAACTATCCCGATGCTATTAGCTATATTATGCAGGCCATTGAAATCAATAAAAAAGAAAACTTCCTCTCCGGCTTGCAAAACAACTACAACCAGCTGGGCATAATTTATGCAGATATCCATTCCTATGAAAAAGCCAGGCATTATTATGGGCTCGCTCTTGATATTGCGCAAAAAGCAGGAGATGAATACAGCATGGCCAAAGTATTCCTTAATCAGGCTAACTTACTGAAAAAGATGAAAATTTTTGATACAGCCGAATTATATTTTGACAGCGCCAATTTCTATTGCAAAAAAAACAATATCATCTTTGGCCTTGCCCTCACCGAAATGAACATGGGCTTTTTCTTTAATGAAACCGGCCAAAGCAAAAAAGCCTTAAACAAACTCCGGGAAATACAAAACACCATAACAGGCTTTAATATTCCCGACCTTCAGGCGGCTTTTTATTCCGGTTTGAGCAATACTTTTAAAAACCTCAAGAGATATGATTCTGCTTTATATTATTATGAGCTTTATACTGAGCTTAACGACAGCATTGCCGGGCTGGAAACCCAAAACACGGTATTGGAGCTCGAAAGAAAATACCAATCCGAACGCAAAGCGCGTGAAATTGCCGAATTAGAAGAATCGCTCCTGGCTGAAAAGCTGTGCAACAAAGCCTTTTTGGCAGGATTGATTTTGGCAGGAATTTTAATTACACTTTTATCATTATTGATTTTTGCTCGCCGTCGTGCAAACAAACTGGCAAAAAAACTGGCACAACAGGAATACCGGGAACTGGAAAACACTATGGAACTCAGAAACCAGGAACTGCTCAGCAAAGCACTGATGGTCTCCAACCTCAACGAGCAGCTCGACAGGATCCACAAGCATGTAAAACAAATAAAACCCGAGCTCAGCAAAAAAAACGCCAATAAGCTCGATGTACTGATGCAGGATCTCGAAGTAAACCTGCCCGAGCATGCATGGAATGAATTTGAAACCTGGTTCGATAAAGTCCATCAGGGATTTTTCCAGCAATTGATGCTAAAATACCCCGAACTCTCTCCAACCGAAATGAAAGTTTGCAGCCTGCTGCGCCTTAATATGGCCACAAAAGACATCGCCCTGCTCACCAACCGAAGCAGCGGAACCGTCGATAATATCCGATACCACATCCGCAAAAAAATGGATCTGAGCTCAGACGACAATCTTACCGCAATACTGCTGAACCTCTAATAAATACCTTAGATGATGCGCATTTCATATTTGTTCTGCTTAAAATATCTTTCTTCAGGCCAAACAGACTTTTCTTCGGGAGAAACATTTGCGTTTTAATTTGCCCTTTCCAGAGGCCAGATGATCTATTTGACATCAGCTCCCAGGCCTTGCCTGCGGTTGAAACAAGCTGTCCTTCCAGGACACAGCTTGTATATTATTTTTATAGTCTAAGATATTTTTTCAAACAGGAAAAAACTGTTCGTTTTACAAAATATATTCAAGGCTGAAAGTTTTGCGTAATGCAGCACGGGGCAGCAACCCGGGTCTGAAGGCAAATAATATACATTGACGCGCTGAGAAGGCATATTAATCCGGTCTTCCGGTTATCTATCAACAAAATAGCTTAACCGCATTGTAATAGCGACAGCTCGTTTAATGAATTAAATAAGATAGACCAAAAAATTCCATGTATATAAAAACCAGCCCGAAAGCTGGTTTTCAAAAAATATTTCGTAAAATCATTATTCAATTCCGGCAAAATGCTTCATGAACTGTACGCGTTCATAAGCTGCCGGGTTATCGGCATTTTTAAGGCTGAGTTTGCCAATAAAATCTTCGGTTTTCTCAAAGCCTTTTGATTCCATCCAATTACGGATTTCTTCATTCATTTTTGAAATAATGCCAAAGCCTTCTTTATAAAGCACACTGGCAAGCTGCACGCTTTTGGCTCCGGCAAGCAGTTGCTTGATGACTGCTTCTGAGCTATGATTACCTGTTGATGCCGATAAATCGCAATGTACTTTATCGGAAAGCATGGCGATCCAGCGCAGTGAAATGCCAATATCTTCGGCTTTGCTGAATACAAATCCAGGGCTTATTTCCATTTTGTCGATGTCGATATCCGGTGAGAAGAAACGGTTAAAAAGAACCAGGCCACTGATCCCTGTCCAGCTGAGCTGCATGGCAGTTTTGGCCAGGCTACTGAAATAATAGCTGATTTTAAGGGAAATGGGAATACTAACAAACTTTTTAACTTCCTGAACGATATTAAAATACACGTTTTCGTTTTCCTGTCCGGTATTTTCCTGATTGGAAGGCAGCACAAAAACATTGAGCTCAATGGCATCGGCGCCTGCATCCTGCAATCTTTTGGAGAAGCTGATCCATTCCGTGCTGCTGATACAGTTCACAGAAGCAATTACAGGGATATCAATTTTTTTCTTGGCCTCACTGATCAGGTTGAGATAATGTTCCAGACTTTGCTCCTGAGTATAATGGCTGATATAGTCATAAGCCTCCGGATAAACTGAATTTGAAGTATCTGCAGCGAGGGCCCGGCTGATTTCGTGCTTGATCTGCTCTTCAAAAACAGATTTTAACACAACAGCACCGGCGCCTTGCCGGGCTATTTCGATCAGGTTATCCAATGAGTTTGTCAGTCCGGAACTTCCGGCGATAATGGGGCTTTTTAACTTTAAACCCATGTAAGTAGTGCTGATGTCAATCATAAGCTTTTGTGGTTTACGCATCATTAAGCGAAACAAATTTAGGGAATTAATTGAATGAAACGAATCTAAATTAATCGTTCATTAATAGCTCAGGGCTCGCAACACATAAGCTTTCTCATCGGCAACAACTTTCAACGCCTCTTGTATTTCCGGATCGTTTTTTATTTCAAGTATTAAAGCTTCTTTTTCAGAATTGTTGAGCCTGAAGAAAGCTGTTTCAAGCCGTTTGCGGTAAATTTCTTCCAATTTTGGGTTCATTTCAAAAGAAACTCCATGATTCCAGGCCAGCTCAGGCAAGAGTGCCAGCATGGCGTTCCAGTCCGCCCATTTGGGCTTTTCCTTCGGGATTTTTTTATAATAATGAAGCACACATTCTTCGAACAGGGCATTTTTTTTCATGATTTCCAATGAATTAAAATAAGCTGGACAATCGAAAAGGACATCTGGCGCCACACCGCCCCTACCCTGATCAAAGGATGTCAATGCAGACCTGAAACTTTTCTGAATGCTTTTCCCTGAAGGCCGGATATATTCACCTATTGTCAAATACAAATAGCCATAAGGTGCCAGGGAAAAAGGGTACTGAACCAGCCCTTTCCCAAAGCTTCGCCGGCCAAATACCAGAGCCCTTTTTTGATCCTGCATGGCTGCGGCAAAAACTTCAGCTGCCGAAGCAGTCAGGCTGTCGGTAAGGAGTAAAACCCGTCCTTTAGGAAAAACAGGATCTGTTTCCGAGTAAAATTGCCTGATAAGCGAATCGTGTTTTTTGATTTTGCAGATCAACCTGCCTTTGGGCAAAAAAAGATCGCAGCATTCGGCAGCCGTTTCGACCAAACCGCCCGGGTTGCCCCTCAGGTCAATGATGAGCTGGTCGATTTTCCGGGACTGAATATCCCTGAGTTTATTGCCAAGTTCATTAGCTGTTTTGGCCGTAAAAAATTTAATGCGAAAATAAGCTGTAAGCCCTTCCGGGAAAAAAGGCCCGGAAACAGTATGCACCAGATTTTTCGTACGGGCACAAGCTACTATCTGGTTTTCACCGGTTTGGGAATTGATGATTTGCAAAATGCATGCTTTGGAACCCGGGGCATAGAAAAGCAAATCCATATCTTCCCTTGCTTTCGGTTTTTGCCCGTCAATGGCCAGAATCCAGCTTCCTGCCGGCACATCATCCAATCCGGATTGAAGCACAAAAAGGCTGTCGCGGATAAATATGCAATCCAGATCCAAACCATAAAAAGACGAGCGTAGCACTGAAATTTTTTGCTGATGAAGGCTGTCCGGTAAAAAATCAGAATACGGATCCATAGCTGAAAGGAGCTGATTTAAAACTACCCGGGGCAATGCCGAAGTATCAATACTTTGAAAATACTGCTGCCTGATCAAATCCATGGAACGGCCAAACCAGCCAAACTCCTGCGCCCAAATTTTATTGCCTGTACAAACAAAGGCAATTAACACAAATATATATGGAATAAGGATTTTTCGCATGAGTCCCATTTTTGGCTGATTAATGGTTTCGCTGATAAAACACAAATTTATAAAAACCGCTGAAATGAAAAAAGGCCGAAAAAAATCTCCGGCCCCTTATCAATTTTAGTGTCACTTCTTTCTTAAAATGAGATACCCATATGGCGGCAGATCAATGGCAGTTGCAGCATCAATGTTGATGCCGTTTCCATCCATCAGATTTTCATAAGCGGCATTAAAAGCCTTATCTTTAATCATAAACGATACATCCTGATTGCTGAAATTAAAAAATGCGAGGATAGAGTTCCCATCTTTTGTACGTTCAAAAGCGAGGACTTCGTCCGGCTGGTTTACCGGGACAAACTCCATGGTTCCGCCATAAGCGCCATTGGCCAAAGCAGGGTTTTCCTTTTTGATTTGTGCCAGCTTTTTATAAACGCTTGTAATTTCATGATCATTCCATTCTATCGGATCTTTTTCAAAAAACTCCAGGCGCTTTGCATTGCCCACTTCCTGACCGGAGTAGATCAGTGGCATACCGGGCGCAATAAAAGTTAAAGCACCGTAAGTTTCGTAGGCATCGCCATAGCGTTCAAAAACAGTTCCGTTCCATGAATTTTCATCATGATTTGTTGTAAAATTCATTTTGAAGGCACGCTTTTCTCCAAGGTTTTTCTGCTTTTCGAAATAGTTACGGATGGAGTCAAGGTTCTGCTCTCCGGCAGCATTTTGGTTCATGATGTGCATCAGGTTCCAGGCATAATCGGCATCAAAAGCTTTTTCGACCAGATCAGCTTGTTCGGCTTCTGCCAGCATAAAAACGGGCTTGATGCTTTCGAGGCTGTCGCGTGCGGCTTCCCAGAAATCGGTAGGAACCATTCCGGCCACATCACAACGGAATCCATCGATATTCATATCATCCACCCAGTACATCAGTGCCTGAATCATATAATCGCGCAACGCCTGCTGATCATAGTCAAGCTCTGCAACATCGGACCAACCAAAAGGAGCAATCATATCGCCAAGACTGTCTTTGGTGTACCATTCGGGATGATCTTCAATCATTTTATTGTCCCAGGCCGTATGATTGGCGACCCAATCAATGATAACATACATGCCGAGTTTATGCGCTTCATCTACCAGTTGTTTAAAATCTTCTTTAGTGCCGAATTCGGGGTTTACATCGAGATAATCACGCACGGAATAATAACTTCCAAGCGTGCCTTTCCGGTTTTTCTCTCCGATGGGATGTACCGGCATCAGCCAGAGGATATCCACGCCAAGTTCTTTGAGGCGGGGCATTTCCTTAATAAAAGCCTGGATACTTCCTTCATCGGAATACTGTCGCAGGTTCACTTCATAAATTACACTGTTGCGGGCCCAATCTGGCGGTGCGGTTAAAACTGTTTCAGTATCTCCACTGTTCTCTGTCCTGGCACTTTGGTTGCAGGCAGCAAAAACTGCCAGAAGCATTACCAAAATTGCGCTCATCCTGAATTGATAGTTTTTAAACATAATATATACGGTTAGAAAATTTATAATCCTCAATAAAAAAGCATTATTACTTTTTGTCCTTTAAGAATGTCCACAGCAAAGCCGAAATACCGAGCGAAACCGCACTGATCAAATAAACAATGCCTTTATTATCTGCATTTTGGATAAAACCGCCCACTACAAAACTGGCAACCAATTGCGGAAGCACAACAGAAAGGTTAAAAATGCCCATAAAAAAACCCATCTTATGTTTGTTCACTTTCTCGGTCATAATGGCAAAGGGCAGGCTCACGACAGCTGCCCAGCCAATACTCAGCAGTACAAAAATGGCATACATGACCACTGCCTCGCGCACGAAGAAATAAATCAGGAAATAGCCCAGTGACATTGAAGCGACCGAAGCTGCATGTGTTTTCACTTTTCCGATTTTTTTGGATAATGGTTCCAGCATCACGATAGGGAAAACAGCACCGGCAGCATTAAGGATAAAAAACAGCCACCCGATTTTCGCTCCGAGGCTGGCCGCATCGGTAGCATTAAGCCTTTGCTCCAGGAAAGCAAAAGTATAAATGAACATAGTTTGTATTCCCAGCCATGAGAAAAAATGTGCTGCATAAATCTTGATGAGATCAGGCCAATTTGTTTTGGTAGCTTTGCCCTTGTCTTCTTCAATGTTTTCTACTTCATGAGGTTCTTCGATAAAGAACATGGGCACAATTGAAAAGAGGAAAACTACGGCAACGCCCACGTAAATCAGGATATAATTACCGAGCAAAGCAGAAATGAGGTATGCGCCGGCACCAAAAAAGTTGGAAATAGCCTGCATCCAGGTATAGCCTTTGGTACGGGGTGCTCCTTCGGGTGTTACATCAGCGATAATGGAACGGGTTGGGTTAAAACTGATATTGATGGAAAGATCCAATGTCAGTGCTACAGTAATAGCCACGCCCATAATCGAACCAATTCCCAGTGTTTCATCGATAAGCCCGATATAGGGCAAAGCCAATATGGACAGCGCGGCCAAAACTCCGCCAATGATGATAAAGGGCCTGCGTCGTCCGCCCCAAAACCAAACACCATCACTGATCCAGCCAACAATCGGTTGGCCGAGTATGCCGGCAATAGGACCGGCAGCCCACACGATTCCGATTTCGTGAATATCAAGTCCGTATTTGGTGCGCAAAATCCAACTCAGAACAGCAATCTGAATGGAAAGCCCAAACCCCATGGCTGTAGCCGGTAAGCCCAGTACAACATAGAAAAAGTCTGTTAGTCGTTTTTGAAATGCCAGCATGTTTTTAAATTTATATTCACTTTACAAAATTATTGTCCCCTCAAAAAAGTACAAAAATTATTAAGCAGAACAAGACACTATTAAAGAATCATTGCCTAGCAAAAATCCACATATGAATTACAAGCCCGAAAGTTAAGAAAATTTATGTCAGTTTGGATAGAAAAACACACATAACCGCAATTGGTTTATAAAAAAGCGTTTAAACGTGCATAAAGATCTTCTGCACTAAAAGGTTTCGAGATATAGGCATCGAAGCCCATTTCCTTAATGAATTGCGATTCATTTCCATGTGCGTATGCAGTGATAGCAACCACAGGTATTTTGATACCCAGTATTTTAAGAACAGAAAAAGTTTCCAGTCCATTGAGTCCGGGCATTTGAATATCCATTAAAATCAAATCAAACTTTTTTCCACTGCTTAGGATTTCCACAGCACGTATTCCATCTTCAGCGTAGGCATGTTGCGCTCCGGTCCTGTTGATATGCGTTGCCAGCAAACGGTAATTTTCGGGCACATCTTCTGCAATCAGGATGGATTTTCCTTGCCAGTTGGGATAAGATGCCCCGGTTTCCTTCACACTTTTGCGTTCCTGGATAAAGTTTTGTGGCTTTAAGCCAATACTTAGATAAAAAGCCGCTGATTTTCCCGGAATAAACCTTATTTGTTCACCAAGACGCCGGCCAAGATAAAATATCAATGACATTAATGGATGATTTTCCGGCTTCAGATCATCAAAATTCCCTAAGAAGTTGTCCACTTTTGTATTTGACGAAATGCTGAGATGAAGTTTTTCGTTTTCTTCATACACATCGATAAGGATTTCGGACGTCCCACACTCCCAAAAATATTGCAAGATGGTTTGCAGGCATATCAGAAGCATTTGCCTATCGGTAAAAAAACAGACCGAATCAATTTCATGCGAACTTTGCTTGGAGTAAGTCCACTCCAAATTGATATCCGGCAAAGCAAGAAGCTGGCTTTTCATTGCGCCGGATATATCTTGTAAGTGCATCATCTCGAGCGATAAGCTGTAATTGGCATCAAGTATTTTGGTATAGGAGCTTAGCAAAAAATAATAGAAACGGTATTCAAGGGTCAAATTGTTTACAGAAAGATCAGTATCAGATGAATTTACGATAAGCCTTTCCATAAGTTTATGATGGACATAATTCAGCAAATTGATGGTGTCGTTTAATTCTTTGCGGCTGGAATCCCTTGAATCACGGAAAGCTTTAAGAGCCAAATCATAATAAGTTGGATCATAGAAAACGAGTAAAAACTCGTTCTTATCTGCGGCAACAAGCTTGCTGGTGGAGGCAATAAACCTGCGTTCGGTACCATCTTTTCGTTTCAGGCCAAAATTCAAATGAGGCATTTTGAATTTATTTGCATCAAATTGCTCCAGGTACTTTTGGAAAGGATCAATATCATCAATGGATACAAACCTAAAAAAATCCATTGATATCAGCTCCCGATAGTTCATGCCTGTAATTTCCATGAACTTAGAATTCATGTATGAAATCTGGAAATCATCTTCGAGGCAAACAGCAGCAAGAGGCAATTTTTGAATGATATTAAGATGATAATCAATTTTTTTATCCTTTTCGCGCATTACCAATTTATTTCTGGCCAGATCAGCTTTAAGTTTCAAGATATTTTCTCTAAGGTCAATAAAACTTGCTGATTTTTTATTTAAATGCCAAAGGAGAAAGAAAACCGCCCCAATACTGAGAAGAAGGGCAAGAATTAAAAAGATAATAAAGAACCTGTTAATACCCTGGTTTTGCCCGGGATCATATGATCGGTAATTTTTTCGCTGAGTTAGTTCATAACGAAGTAATCCGGCATCATAGCCTGCTTTGTTGTGAAGCCTTTCTTTTTGAAAATCAGTTAAAAGGCGTGAATATTTCAAGATTGAATCGTAAAGGTTTTGCCGTGAAAAATACGCTATTTCCTTTTCGAGCAGATAGGGATAGTAAAAAGATTTACCTTCTGTTTTGTTTTCATAATACCATGCGGAATCGAGCATCTTCCGTCCGCTTAAAAAGTCATCATTTTGAAAATAATCGCCGGTAATATTGTTCCATGTGCTCACAATTGCATCAACTGAGCCGTATTTTTTCCTGAAATACAAAGCCTTTATATTGGTTTTAATAGTATTTTCCCAATCGCCTTTCAGGCTGTAAACATGAGCCAAACGCGAGAGCATATCGGAATGCTCAATAAGGTTGTTCGTATCCGAAAGACTCAACGCTTTTTGAAAATAATAAATGGCCGAATCCAATTTCGGGCTGAAAGTATAATGGCAACCGAAAGCATTAAAAAGTAATGCCTGATCTTCATTGGACGCACCTTCGGGTAATAATTCAGCAAGTCGGTTTACATACATTATTGAGTTCTCTGAGGAATCGAGATGAGAAAGCACTTCAACATACGCCATAACCACTTTTGAGGCTCTTCGAAAATCATGTAAGGAAAAAAATATTTTTAAAGCACTGGCAAGGTAGTCTGCTGCCAGTTCAATATTCTCCGACAACATTGCAACCCGTGCAATTTTTCTGTCGTTTTGTGCCAGCAAGTAATCATCCCCTTCCTCATTTAAAATAAATTCGGCAAGAAATAACTTTTCCATCGCCTGGCTAAAAAGGCTTCGGTGCAAATAAAGATCAGACATTTTCTGAAGCACACCCACAATTCCTTTTTGATTTTTGGCCAAACGAAATTCATCAACGGCTTTATCGTAATTAATGATGGAATTTCTTGCTTCGCCGGCTGCATAATAAACATCGCCAATAGTTTCATAGGAAATGGCCCTAAAAAAAGAATTAGTACTGTTATCGAGCATTTTATAAGCATACAGCAAAGCAAGGTTTTTGTTATTAACGGTATAATGAAGCGCAAAAGCCCGGTTTGCCCGGAATGCAACATTTTTATCAATATCCATTAAATTCCGCTCATAATACTGAAGGCTGTCTCTAAGGCCATTACGGACACTGAATTGTGCCAATGCCGATCCTGCAACACAAAACATAAAAACTAATATCAAGAGGGCATAGCGCATAGAAAATCACAATTTCACCGATTTGAGTATAGCTTCAATCGCTCTAAGAGCGTAAAAGTAACAAATTATTTGAAGCGTTTTTGAACAGATCATATATAATTTTGCTTTTACACCTAATTTTGAGAAAATAACTTGCACCAATTGTAAAATAAAACAAAAAGCCCGATCATAAAGACCGGGCAAAAATCCGAAAGGAAAATCAATTTGTTTTATCGGCCTAAACCACCTCCGCCACCACGGCGGCCTTGTCCATTGCCCCTTCCTCCGCGGGCATCACGAGGTCGGTTTTGCATGCGTTTCTCTTTGTACTCTTTCCAGAGTTCTTTTTGCTCTGCGGTAAGCATTTCTTCGATTTCCTTATCAATTTTATCAAATACTTCCTTCGATTGCTGCCTTTTCTTGTCTCTGCTCAGGCTGGTATTTTCCCTGATTTCCTTGATTGCCGGCTCATACTTCAGCTTGATTATCTCCAATTGGGCAGATTGCTGCTCATCGAGCTTCAATTCGGTTTTCAATTCTTCGAGCATGTTTTCCATACCTGCTTTTGCCGGCTTCCGGTCAGCGGCTTTTTTCTCTGTAATTTCCTGTGCCGAAAGAGTGATCCCTGCGGCAAGCATAAAGAATAAGATGATTGTTTTTCTCATTTCGTTTAATGTTAATATAGCTATGACTATGGAAAGACAAAAAGGTTTAAAATAATCGGTTCTGCTAGAAATATCGTGGGTATTGATAATGTTTGAAACTTAATACCAAGCAGATATTTGGTAATAAGATACTTGCTAAAATAGAATGAACTCCAACAGATTCCTCCCTCCCGATAACTATCGGAAGTTAGAATGACGCTGTTTTTTGGTGTTGGCAGATACGGCTTCTCGCTTGGTTCGGCTCCGCTCACCACGGGACGCTCGAAGACCTTTAAGAGCGCTACCAAAAGAAACGAAAAATCAAGCCAAAGCGATCAGCACAATGGCAATAACAGCCAGTCCAATGCCCATCCAGTTGATGGTGCGCAGTTTTTCCTTAAAGGCAATAAAACCGACCAATGCAGCTATGGTAACCAAAGCTGCATTAAAAACCGGAATAAAGAAACTAACGTCCATATGACGCAGTGCATTGATGAAAAAAATGGTAGAATACCAATTAAATGTCCCCAATGCTATTCCTCCAACAATACTTTTCCAGTTTATTTTTGTCTTTTTCAGCAGCAACATCCCGCCGAGGATCAACACGCCAAAGACCATTGATACCGAAAAAGCGGTGGCCAGATAAAGCACAAGGTCATTGCCAATATAATGATGCTCAGCATATTTCATTACAGAATCGTTTGCCCCACTGCCCAGAAACAAAAGAGCCGGGAACAGGATTTGCCTGCGGTCGAAGCTGTAGCCTTCTTCTTTTTTGAAAGTTAAGTAGAAAGCCAATAAAGCCATCAGGATGCCAATAATTTTTAACAGATTGACCCGGTCTCCAATAATCAAAAAACCGAGCATTACAGGAATGATCACCGACATTTTGCTGGTTACCGTAGTTAGGGCCACACCAACTTTTTGTGCCGAAGTACCATAAAACAGAAAAACAAAAATCAAGGTAAATCCCGTAAGCAAGCTAAATGGAAACCAGATATTTTCGGGCAGTCCGGTAAAAGTAAAGGATGTGGGGGCTGAAAGATAACCCAATGCTCCGGCTACAAAATAATTGGTTACAACAGCCGGCATCAACTCCACTTTCCACTTCCCGAAAAGTTTAAAGGTCACCAAAATCATTGTTGAAAACAGCAGTGCCAGGGGTAGATAGATCATATTGGGTGTTTTAAAAACCTTCAACCATCAAAACCTTCAAGGTTTTTAAAACCTTGAAGGTTTTGATGATGATTGAAGGTTTTGATGATGATTGAAGGTTTAGGTAACGCTTTTAGGAAGGATTTTTCCTAACTGTTCATAAAGTTTATCAATCGAATTATTATTATAAAGCACATAATCAGCCATTTCGATGCAGCGGCGAAGGTTTTGTTTGTTTGGATCATTGGTATCCATTTCGCGTTCTTCGTTTTGCACAAAAGTTTCAAAACTCACCGAGTCTGTTGCGGATTTGCGTTTGCTAATCCGCTCATAGCGCAATTTCCGGTCGGCATCAACGGCAAAAAGGGTAAATGCTCCTTTTGATCTGAGTGATTCAATCTCGCCGGGCGTGCGGATGCTTTCAATAATGCAATTCTGACCGCTTTGTGCTGCTTCATCATATAAGCAATCAGTAACATAGGAGGGGCTGTGTTCTGCACGCAGCTTATTGGCCAGCTCCGTCATGGTATCGCGGTTTACATCCAGACCCTCTTCTTTTAGTTTTCTTGTCAGGAAATCGCGTACTGAATAATGTTGAAACCCATAACGCTCAATAAGATATTCCACCACAGTTCCTTTTCCGGCTCCGAGGGTTCCTGTTATTCCAATTACAATCATCTTAACGTCTTGATTTATAATAATTAATCAATCCATTTGTGCTCACATCATGGTCTTTTACAATCTCTTCATTTTCCAGTTCCGGCAGGATTTTGCGTGCAAGCTGTTTTCCCAGTTCCACGCCCCATTGGTCGAAACTGAAAATATTCCAGATGATGCCCTGAACGAAGATTTTATGCTCAAACAAAGCAATGAGCATTCCGAGCACTTCCGGTGTCAATTGGTCATAAATGATCGAATTTGTAGGGATATTCCCTTTAAAAACTTTGAACGGCAGGAGTTTCTCAATTTCTTCATCTGATTTCCCCTGTGCACGCAATTCTGCTTCGGCTTCTTCGGCTGATTTCCCGTTCATCATGGCTTCGGTTTGCGCAAAGAAATTGGAAAGCAGTTTCCGGTGATGGTCTTCCAGCTCGTTCAGCGGTTTTGCGGCTGCCATAAAAGTAGAAGGAATCAGGTTGGTGCCCTGGTGAATCAACTGGTAAAAAGAATGCTGGCCGTTTGTTCCCGGCTCACCCCAAACAACCGGGCTGGTGGCATAGTCCACTTCTGCTCCGGCACGGTCAACAAATTTGCCGTTGCTTTCCATAACCGCCTGCTGGAGGTAGGCCGGAAGACGATCCAGATATTGATCATAGGGCAAAACGGCTTCGGTTTCTGCTTTATGGAAATCGGCATACCAGACACCGAGCAAAGCCAGAATTACAGGCATATTCTCTTTAAAATCAGCTGTTTTAAAATGATTGTCCATTGCTTCGGCACCACGCAACAGCTCTTCAAAGCGTTCGTAGCCCACCGAAATAGCAATGCTCAGCCCAACTGCCGACCAAAGGGAATAACGGCCACCAACAAAATCCCAGAAGCGGAACATATTGCTTTCGCTGATTCCGAATTCTCCAACAGCTTCGGTATTTGTTGAAATGGCCACAAAATGATTAGCCACATCTGCCTCGTTGGCATCACTGTTCAGGAACCAATTGCGCGCTGTATGCGCATTGGTCATGGTTTCCTGTGTGGTAAAAGTTTTGGAAACGATCAGGAAAAGTGTGGTTTCGGGATTGAGGTTTTTGAGTGTCTCGTGCATATGGGCACCGTCCACATTGCTCACAAAATGCATGTTCAGGCGTTCGTGGCTGTAGTGCTCCAGTGCTTTACATACCATTACCGGCCCCAGGTCTGAACCACCAATGCCAATATTAACAACATCCCGGATTTTCTTTCCTGTAAAGCCTTTCCATTCGCCCGAGCGCACGTTTTCCGAAAAATCGCGCATTTGAGCACGGACTTTCCGGATTTCAGGCATAACATCCTGCCCATCAAGCATTATTGGCTGAACTGACAAATTGCGCAAGGCAATATGCAGCACCGCACGGTTTTCTGTTTCATTGATTTTTTCTCCGGAAAACATTGCTTCAATCCCTTCCTTCAATGCGCATTGCCCGGCAAGATCGTTCAAAAGTTCCATTGTCTCGCTGTCGATCAGGTTTTTGGAATAATCCAGCATCAGAGGACCAAAAGCCATACTGAAACGCTCAAACCTTTGCTCATCTGAACGGAACAAATCTTTTAAATGCAATGCCTGCATATGGTTGAAATTCTTTTGCAATTTCTTCCAACTCTCTGTCTTCGTGGGATTAATAGATTTTAGCATATCTGTTTTTTTGAATTAACAGCCAAAATTAACAAATTAATGTTAGCTGGGTTTTAAGAGTTTGAAAAATTAGATGAAGTATATGGATCACGGCTTCTATATGCCAAATCTAATCTGTATAATTCACATAATTTCTATTACGAAAGCAAATCACTTCAACAGAAGGGGATGCTTAATATTCAGTACTAAACACGGAATTCTTCAATATTCAGAATGCCTTAGCCAAAAAGATATAAGGTAACACCGATTGAAGCGGGTTATTTATTAAGCAGCAAGTCCCCGCCCTAAAAGGCTGCTTAGAATACCATGCACATTATCCTGCCCCAAAACCATAGTACAGCTACGTTCTATTACCAATATTCCACTATCAGCTTCATTTCAATAAACTTTAATATTAAATTAATCCAGACACTCAAAAGCCTTTACACATCATACTTATGTAAATACTGCCATGTGTCAAAAATATTTATACCAAAAAAAAACAAAGATTTATAATACTGGTTTTTAGGTATTTAAATGTGTTGATATTTTGTTTTAAAAAAAAAGAGAAATTCTACTGAATATTATTTCATAAAAATTATTACTTTTGTAGATGTTAATCCGGATTACAAACGTTCATTTTAGGAAAAATTTAAGCAAAACCTTAGGGGCATAAGCCTTATAAGCAACAACCAAAATCAAAAATTGATATTATGAAAAAGAAATTTAAGAATCGGTTAGACTTTGATCCATAAGCATCATTTAAAAAAATGAGCATAACCTAATGAGGTCTTTCCTCATCCTGAATATTTATCGGCCTCTCGACTCCCTTCGGCTTACTTCGGCTTCGCTCAGCACAGGACGCTCAGGGAACACGCTCGAGGACCTTAGATTGAGGTTGAACACTTAAAATTAAGATCCCTGAGCGGTTTAGATTGAGGTTGAATACTTAAAATTAAGGTTCCTGAGTGGAGTAGAAGGGCCGATTTTAATAAGAAACACCCAAAGTGCTAAAACAAATTTTCAGATTAACAACAAACAAAAACAGAATCATGGATAAGAGCACCTACAAAATCGCTAATCGACAAAAAGCAAAAGCTTTTCTTCTGCTTTTGGGCATTATGATGGTATTGCATTTTTCTGTGCAAGCCCAACTCCCCATTGTAGAAACCAATTTCAACTGGCAGAATTGTACAACTGGATATTTTGGTGGAGGGATAGCGAAGATTGACGACTCTTTTTACCTTTTATCGGCAAACAAAGGAAAGGATACCAGCGCCGTTGGCTACCACGATGATTGGGATCTTATGCTGATTAAGACCGACTCATTCGGAAACGTTATCTGGAAAAAATGCTATGGGGGAAGTAAAAGAGATACCCCATTTAGTTTGCAAAAAACCGAAGATGGCAATATATATTTAATAGGCTTTACACGTTCAGATGATGGTGATGTGCAAAGCAGGCGGTGGCAGGCAACACAAATATGGCTTGTTAAAGTTGACCCAACTGGAAATATAATTTGGGAACGTGCTTTTGGTATTGAAGAACCCAATGGTTTTGATATCAGAGGTTCACTAATATTGCCAGATGGCAGCATTATTATATCTGCAATGATACAGGGCAAAACCGGCGATGTGAGCACTCATTATGGGCTCCGCAACAGTTGGCTGGTGCGTTATAGTGCCCAGGGGGATATGCTCTGGGAAAAAACCTACGGCAATGAAAGCCTGAACGAAACTTTAAGGGCTTTAAAACTTACAAAAGATGGCACAATCTTATGTGGAGCTGCTGTTTATAATGGTGGGGGAATGGTAGAGTGTTCTTTACCAGACAATTTCGAATTTAGTGTCTGGCTTTTCGAAATTGATTTAGCAGGAAATATTCTATGGCAAAATTGCTATGGAGGATCTTCCTACGATATCCCATATTGCATATTTGAAACTGGTAATAATTTTATTGTTGGTGCTAGTAGTGCTTCTCATGATGGGGACATTGTAAACCCTCATGGGGAATCTGATATTTGGCTGTTTGAAACAGACAATTCCGGCAACTTATCCTGGTCCAATTGCCTGGGAGGCTCATATCATGAAGGACCAAGATATATTTTCCCTATATCAACTGGAGGTTATTTGATTGTAGGCTCAACTGGTTCAGATGATGGTGACATATCCGGTCATCAAGGGGGATACCTAGCAAATAATCTATGGTTTATAAAGGTTAATGATCAAGGCATTGGCCAATGGCAAAAATGCATTAGCAATAGGAATGGTTTTAAAAATTTACCAAACCCACCAAGCATCCTCCAAAAAGACAACAACACCTATGTTGTTGCCCAGGAAATTAAAAAAGGTGGAGGAAATGTATTATGCCCGGGAGCCACACCATCATCTGAAAACCCATATGTATGGCTGTTTGAAGTAGAATTTACAGATCAATTTGTATCTGTAAATGAACTGCACGGCCAAAGCCTTAATGTAAGCCCCAACCCTGCCAACAACCTAATGATGTTTGAGCTGCCTGCTATTGGTGAGCTATGCATTTATTCGGTTTCGGGGCATTTGCTGCACAAAGCACAATGCCTGGCCGGAGATTATCATTACAATTGTGGTCATTTGAGCCCGGGAGTGTATTTCTACACTTTTATGACGGATGAGGCTTTGCTGCATGGGAAGGTGGTGGTGGAATAGCCTCGGCTCCGCTCGGCTGCCTTAAATTGATGATTTCTATTCAGCGCAAGCTGCTCGAGGACCTTGGATTGAGGTTGAATACTTAAAATTAAGGTCCCTGAGCGTAATTGAAGGGCCGCTTTATAAGACAAAAAACAAAGGAAATTAACGATAACCCAAACTACAAACAAATGATAGAAATGCGCCACAATTGGGATCTTGCAGGGATTGAAGAATTCCAATTAGATAGCCTAAGAATTGATACCCTGGCCAATATTTCCGATACCGCACGCGGAATGGCCGGAGCTATGGCGCGTGGTTTATTGGAGTTTGCTTATGGCTATCATTTTCCCAACTGCATTGCTTGTGGCAACCAAAATAAAGACAGAAAATTAGGCAATTCGCAAACAACGGGCAACAAGCCTGCAAAAATCCAACTCAGTGTTAGCCCGAATCCGGCCAATACATGGGTTCGGTTCAAGTATGAACTAAAAAACCAGGCTGTCATAGTTGTACATAACAATTCCGGCCAAACAGTGGCAGAACTTGCATTGGATCCGGGCAAAAAAGAATATGTGTGGGATACGCGCGCCCTTGCATCTGGTTTGTACTATTACATAATGGAAGCAAATGGCCAAATATCATCTGGCAGTTTCATTATAAATCATTAATTTTATAAAAATTCTTAAGCATAGGGCAGATTTGTCCTATGCTTAAGCTTTAAAAACCATTACTATGAATAAGTTCATATATTGTATATTAATATCGTTTTGTTTTGTTGTATCAAACAGCATGGCCCAACTCCCCATTGTGGAAACCAATTTTAACTGGCAGAACTGCTTTAGAGTATCATATTATCAAGGAGGTTTTGTTTCTGCCAACAATGGTTATTATTTAATCTCCGGAGTAAACGCTTCAGATACTATTGCTCAAAATTATCATGGCAGGGGAGACATAGTATTGATCCATACTGATTCCCTCGGCAATGTGTTATGGAAAAAATGCTATGGTGGTTCAAAACTTGATTGGGCATGGAGTATGACCCCCTCATCAGACGGGCATATGTTCCTCATAGGCTTTACCGAATCCGATGACGGGGACATACAAAGCCGGCAATGGGACGGAACGCTTTTTTGGGTTATTAAGACTGATTATAAAGGGGATATCATTTGGGAAAAAACTTTCGGTGTGGAACCCGGAACAGGTTTAGACCTTAGAAGTGCGCTGGCTTTACCGGACGGGGGGATTGTTGTTTCATCGGTTATACAAGGAAAGAGCGGGGATGTGAGCCAGTATTTTGGCGGCATAGACATATGGACGGTTAGGCTGAGCCCCCAAGGTGATATGCTCTGGGAAAAAACTTTCGGTAACGATGGCCAATGGGACAACCTGCAACGAATGATCCTGACCGATGATGGAAATATACTTTGTGCCGCGGGGGCCAGCAAGGGGGGCGGAATGGTGGACTGCACATTGCCCACGCCCGAATTTTATAATGTCTGGCTTTATGAAATAGACATGGACGGGAACATACTTTGGCAGCAATGCTATGGCGGAAGCAACAATGATTCCCCAAAAACCGTTGTTCAGTCCGGGGGCAAAATAATAGTAGGGGTTGCTACTCAATCATGGGATGGAGATATTCCTAACCAACATGGTCTTATTGATATTTGGTTATTTGAAGTTAATAACAATGGATCTATCGAATGGTCAAACTGCCTTGGAGGATCCGATGGTGATTCTCCCCGGGAAATATTCCCTCTGGCTGATGGGGGATATATGGTAGCGGGATATACCTATTCATCTGACGGGGACGTATCTTATGAGAGAGAAAGGGGGAAAAGAAAGCTTTGGTTCGTAAAAGTTAATGAAGAAGGGATAGGGCAATGGCAGCGGGTCTTCCGTTCCCGTAGTAAAAGTTTTGACATTATGCACCCGCCCTTTATTTTAAAGAAAAACGATAATACCTATGTAGTGGCACAGGAGATTACTCAGGGGGGGCCAGATATTTGTTGCCCCGGCGCTACACCCGCTGACACAACCCCTTATATTTGGATGTTTGAAATAGAATTCACAGATCAATTTGTCTCTGTAAATGAACTGCACGGCCAGGGCCTTAATGTAAGCCCCAACCCTGCCAACAACCTAATGATGTTTGAGCTGCCCGCTATTGGGGAGCTGTGCATTTATTCGGTTTCGGGGCATTTGCTGCACAAAGCACACTGTCTGGCCGGGGATTATCACTACAATTGCGGCCATTTAAGCCCGGGGGTGTATTTCTACACTTTTATGATGGATGAGGCTTTGCTGCACGGGAAGGTGGTGGTGGAATAACGGGGCTTCGGCTCCGCTCAGCCACCTTTAAATTGAGTATTTTTATTCAGCGCAAGCTGCTCGAGGACCTTAGATTGAGGTTAAATACTTAAAATTAAAGTTCTTGAACGGCCTGTGGTGCGATGTGCCGAGCGGAGTCGAGGTAAGCGTAGCCGAACCAAGTCGAAGGGCCGCTTTATAAGACAAAAAACAAAGGAAATAAACGATAACCCAAACTACAAACAAATGATAGAAATGCGCCACAATTGGGAACTTGCAGGGATTGAAGAAACCCAGTTGGACAGCCTGAGGATCGATACCCTGGCCAATATTGCCGATACAGCACGTGGAATGGCCGGAGCCATGGCGCGTGGTTTATTGGAATACGCCTATGGCTATCATTTTGTAAACTGCACCGAATGCGGAAACCAGAACAAAAACAGTGAAATAGGCGGTTGGAAACTACCTGAGGATAAACCTGCAAAAGTCCAGCTTGAAGTCAGTCCCAACCCGGCCAATACTTGGATCAGGTTCAAGTATGAACTCCCTGAAAACAGTACGGCGGTTATCCGCATTTCCAATACAAATGGCCAAACCATTGCAGAATTGCCCCTGCAATCCGGCATGAAGGAATATGTTTGGGATGTACGCAATATTCCATCCGGAACTTATTACTACCATATGAGTACCAATAATCAAATTGCTTCGGGCACTTTTATTATTAATCATTAATTTTGAAAAAACTCAAAAAGCACGGGGCAATATGCCCCGTGCTTTCTAAACCCACATACATGAAAAATTACCTACATTATATTTTTGGATCCGTTTTCCTTCTTTTAACTGTTCAATCATATACCCAGCCCGCTATTGTAGAAACAAATTTCAACTGGCAAAACTGCTTTGAAATAAATTATTTCCATGGCGGCTTTGTCTCGGCAAACAATGGCTTTTATTTGATTTCACGAACTGATGGCTTTGACTCTTTGACCAACAATTACCATGGCGGCTCAGACATATTATTGGTACATACAGATTCACTTGGAAATATTTTATGGAAAAAATGCTATGGTGGGTCTGAAATGGATTATGGCCGGACACTTATATCTTCCATGGATGGACATATTTTTTTGATAGGCCGTACTTCATCCGATGATGGGGACGTTCAAAGCCGCCAATGGGACGGGAGCCTGGCCTGGGTTGTAAAAATTGATCACCAGGGGGACATCATCTGGGAAAAAACTTTTGGCGTTGAACAAGGAACTGGCTTTGTTATACGAAGCTACCTGGCCCTACCGGATGGGGGGATTGCGGTTTCTTCGGTAATCCAAGGTAAAAGCGGGGATGTCAGCCAGTATTTTGGAGGCATTGATGTTTGGACCGTAAGGCTCGGCAACCAAGGCGAAATGCTATGGGAAAAAACTTACGGAAGCAAAGGGCAATGGGACAATTTGCTCAGTATGCTTTATACTGACGAGGGTACCATCATGTGTGCCGGTGCAGCAAGCATTGGGGAAGGAATGGTAAATTGCACGTTGCCTACCTCACAGGTAAGCAATGCATGGCTTTATGAAATAGACCTGATGGGCAACATCCTATGGCAGCATTGTTACGGGGGAGGGAGTCATGATATACCAGAGTGTATCATCCAATCCAATAATGGTTTTACCGTTGCTGCAAGCAGTGATTCCTGGGGTGGGGATATTATTAACCAACACGGAAGAGGGGATATTTGGCTTTTTGAAACAGATTATAATGGCAATATACTTTGGAGCAATTGCCTCGGTGGATCTTATTCTGATTATTCCCGTAATATTTTCCCATTATCCGATGGTGGGTATATGGTGGTTGGATACAGTTCTTCTGTAGATGGAGACTTAGCCCCAACACAAACAAACTATAATAAAAAACTTTGGTTTGTAAAAACCAACAGCCAGGGCATTGGACAATGGCAAAGGGTCATTTCATCACGAAAGGATCTGGAAAATCGGTATTCACCTTTTGTCTTGCAAAAAGACGACAATACCTATGTAGTGGCCCAGGAAATAGAGGCCGGCGGGCCGGATACCCGTTGCCCGGGGGCCACACCCTCAGATGACAACCCATATGTGTGGCTGTTTGAAGTAAAATTTACAGATCAATTTGTATCTGTAAATGAACTGCACGGCCAGAGCCTTAATGTAAGCCCCAACCCTGCCAAAGACTTAATGATGTTTGAGCTGCCCGCCATTGGTGAGCTGTGCATTTATTCGGTTTCGGGGCATTTGCTGCACAAAGCACACTGCCTGGCCGGAGATTATCATTACAACTGTGGCCATTTAAGCCCGGGGGTGTATTTCTACACTTTTATGACGGATGAGGCTTTGCTGCATGGGAAGGTGGTGGTGGAATAACGGGGCTCCGCTCAGCCACCTTTAAATTGAGTATTTTTATTCAGCGCAAGCTGCTCGAGGACCTTAGATTGAGGTTGAACACTTAAAATTAAGGTTCCTGAGCATAATTGAAGGGCCGCTTTATAAGACAAAAAACAAAGGAAATTAACGATAACCCAAACTACAAACAAATGATAGAAATGCGCCACAATTGGGATCTTACAGGGATTGAAGAATTCCAATTAGATGTAAGCCTACGGCGAACAGCATCTTGCATATAACCGGATAATGTTTTAAAGCTGTCCGGGCAGAAGTTGGTGGAGCTGGTTGGCTGGGTGTTCCTGGATTTTTCCTAATGTTTGCTTGAGCCACTCAAAGGGTTCTACGTTTTGGATTTTGCAGCTGGCAAAAAAGGAGTAGATCATAGCCGCGTGCTGGGCTGCATTGTGCGAACCGGCAAACAGGTAATTCTTGCGGCCTATTGCTACCGGCCTGATGCTGTTTTCAACCAGGTTGTTGTCAATGCGCAGCCTTCCGTCTTCAATATAACGGATCAGGCGCCCCCATAATTTCAGGCTGTAAGCTATGGCTTTGCCGATTGCGCTTTTGGGCGCTACTTTATAAACTTCTTCCTTAAGCCAGCTTTCCATTTCGTTCAATATGGGCAGTGATTCCTTTTGCCGCAATGCTTTGACCTCCTCCGGCTGCAGTTCTTGCTCACTTGCCTGACGTTCAATGGCATACAGTTTTCTTATCTGCCCCAGCGCATATTCACTGCGTGCAGCATCATTGTCCTTGGCTTTCTCAAAATACCTGCGTGCATGCGCCATGCAGGCCAATTGGGTGATTTCGGCTTTGTTTTTTAGGTTGTCGTAAGCTGTGTAGCCATCGGTTTGCAAATATCCACTATAGTTTTCCAGCATCTCATCCGGGCCTTCCCGTCCGCGGCCTTTCCGGTAATCGAACAGGGCCAGTTTTTTAAGCGGGTCGTAATAAACCCAATGATACCCTTTGTGCGATGCCCCGGGCTTGTCTTTGGTCAATACCTTTATGGGCGTTTCGTCTGCCATCAGGTAATCGGTCCTCATGATTTCTTTTTTCAGGGCATCGTAAAGCGGTTCAAGCAATCTGCAAACCCCGCTAAACCAACCGTTTATTGTTGATTCGGCTATTTCGATCCCCAGGCGCTTGAACATCTTGACAAGGCGGTAGAAAGGCAGGTGGTCAACAAATTTGCTGACAGTCACATATGAGAGCAGGCCTTCTGAGGCATTGCTTTTGGGCAAGGCGCGCGAAGGCAGTTCTGCGCAGATCATTTGGGTGCTTTCGTCCTGGCCTGCTACGGCATAGTAAGGGCGTATATAACGGATCACACGAAAAGTACCGGGCACATAATCAAGTACTTCGGTGATTTTTACGTTGACCCTATGGGCGCCTTTGGGCAGGTTTTGGGGTTCGATGATGATTTCATGGCGCGGCAGGTGGGCGGGCAGTTCTAAGCGCACGGGCTGTTTTTTGGACTGCTTTTTATTGCGCGTATAGCTGATCTGCTCCTTTTCCGGTTCTTTCTCCTGTGCAGGCACGTCGAAGAGCACGCCCTGGTTGGGGTCTGCTGCGATATGCCGTTCGCTTTTGGCTCCATAGATCGCACGCCTCAACTGGACAAGTTCATGCTGAAGCAGGAATATCTTCTGTTGCATTGCATCATATTCCGCTTTTGATATAGTTATTTTTTCCTGACTTGCCATGAGGCAAAGATACGGAAGTAACCTCTTGTCTGACTATATTTTAAGTGCTATTTACCAACATTTTCATGTGGGAAAAAACGTGGGTATTTCCTTGCATTTTTCATGGAAATACCATTGATTATCATTACAAGTTCAGGGTAGTCGATCAGCTGGTGGGAGGCGTGCACAGCAGATGTGTCCGGCAGGTGAAAAGTGCCTTTTTCGAGCCTTTTGTAGAACAGTACAAAACCTCCGCTTTCCCAGCGCAACAATTTTATGCGGTCGCGCTTTTTGTTGATGAACAGGAAAACATCACCGCTCATCGGGTTTTTGTCCAGTTTGTTGCGCACAATGCCATACAGCCCATCAAAGCTTTTGCGCATATCGGTGGGCTGGCGGTACAGGTAATAGCGGCCGGCAGTTAAGCTGAACATTATTGGCCGGTGAGCGATTTGAGATAGGACAAGGGCACATTGCCCGGCAAGCTGAGCTCGATACCATTGGGATAACGGATATTGACCCCTGCAGCTGGAATTCCGGAAAGCTCAATGAACCCATGGTCATCAGGCAAGCTTTCTTCCTGTTTAAATTTATGATACCAATAAAGGAAAGTGTGATAGCCGATTTTGTGCGATTCGGCAAAGGATCTTTTGCTTTGGCCACTGGTATGCCATTGATCCACCAGCGCTTTCATCTCTGCTCTTCTTTGTTCTTTTTGCATATTGCTTTTTTGCAGCAAAGTAAGGGAGCTTTAAAAGCTTGTGCAATATGCCTTTTGCTGAAGGCTTACAATTAGATAGCCTAAGAATTGATACCCTGGCCAATATTGCCGATACCGCACGCGGAATGGCCGGAGCTATGGCGCGTGGTTTATTGGAGTTTGCTTATGGCTATCATTTTCCCAACTGCATCGCTTGTGGCAACCAAAATAAAGACAGAAAATTAGGCAATTGGCAAACAACGGGCAAAAATCCTGCAAAAATCCAACTCAGTGTTAGCCCGAATCCGGCCAATACATGGGTTCGGTTCAAGTATGAACTAAAAAACCAGGCTGTTATAGTTGTACATAACAATTCCGGCCAGTCGGTTGCAGAAATTGCCTTGGATCCGGGCAAAAAAGAATATGTGTGGGATACCCGTGCCCTTGCATCTGGTTTGTACTATTACATAATGGAAGCAAATGGCCAAATATCATCCGGCAGTTTCATTATAAATCATTAATTTTATAAAAATTCTTAGGCATAGGGCAAATCTGTCCTATGCTTAAGCTTTAAAAACCATTACTATGAATAAGTTCATATATAGTATATTAATATCGTTTTGTTTTGTTGTATCAAACAGCATGGCCCAACTCCCCATTGTAGAAACTGAATTCAACTGGCAAAAATGTACAAAAAATTGGTACTACGGGGGGCTTATAGCTGATAACAATGGATACTATCTAATTTCTGCAACAAATAAACCAGATACTTTGTCACATAATTACCATGGAGGTTCAGACATACTATTATTACATACAGATTCACTTGGAAATATTTTATGGAAAAAATGCTTTGGCGGTTCTGAGCATGATTGGGCATGGAGCATGATCCCCTCATCAGACAGTCATATGTTTATGATAGGCTATACACAATCCGATGACGGGGACATACAAAGCCGGCAATGGGACGGAACGCTTTTTTGGGTAATTAGTCCCTGCCAGAATACTCATATCATTTTGTTTATCAGTAATTTACTGTTAATAACTTTGTTGAATCTTTCGTGGTATTTTCTTGTGTAGAATAGTTATTTTGCTGATATTGTATGCTTTAACTGTTTGAGATTCGTTTATTGCGCCTCAGGCATCAAAACACGGAAAGATATGAGAAAAAGATTCGAACAGCAAATTAAAATTGGCAGTACCCTGATCCAGGATGTGGCAATTCCGACAAAAAAGCGCAGCGGCGCCCTGCCCGGCCTATGTGCAGCCTTAAAAGAGATTTTTGTAACCCCAGAGTGGAATGAAAAAGTTTTCACTATCCTTGAGGACAAAATCCTTTCCCAAAACAATAAAACCGGGCGTCCCGGAATGGACCTATGGCATGTCTTTGTACTTTCCCAGGTACGCCTCTGCCAAAACATAAGCTACGATGATCTTCACTACTTGGCCAATTACGACCGGCTTGTGCGTCAAATCATGGGTGTTGAAAACGATTATGGAATGAGTAATTATAAGTTTGGATATCAGTCTATTATAGATAATGTTGGCTTATTGGACGATGAATCGGTCAGGGAGCTCAACAGTATTATCGTTGATTTTGGCCACTACGTGTTTAAAAAAAAAGAGGAGGAAGCATTGTGCTTAAAAACCGATAGTTTTGTGGTAGAAAGCAATGTCCATTTCCCAACTGACTATAACTTGCTGTGGGACTGTGCCCGCAAATGCCTCGATATAGTTGCCAGGCTTTATCCGGGCCAACCGCCGGCAGGGTGGCGCAAGAATAAAAATTGGAGCAAAGACCTCAAAAACAAGATGCGTGCACTGGGACGGGCAAGTGCTTCAGGAGGAAAAGGAAAAGCCGATAGGGTTCGGCAAACCGCTAAAAGCTACCTTACAAAAGCGAAAGCACTTCACGCCAAGCTCGGGAAAGAATGCGGCCGTAGCACTATTGACGACAATCCCGTTTTGACGGAACTGTTCCATTATATGGTACTGTTGCAAAAACATATAGACCTGTTGGAAAGAAGGGTGATAAAAGGAGAGGAAATCCCCCATGAAGAGAAAATGTTTTCCATTTTTGAGACCTACACCGAGTGGATAAAAAAAGGCAAAATGCGGCCTAATGTAGAACTTGGGAAAAAAGCGGCAATAACCACTGACCAATATAACCTCATTGTCGATTACCAGATTATAGAAAGCCAGTCAGACTCAGAATGTGTCCCACAGCTGGCCCAGAGAATATCCTTACGCTACAGAGGCATTGCAAGTTGGAGCTTTGATAAAGGATATTGGAAAAAAGAAAACAAAGAACTTCTCTCGCAAAACACCCAGCGTTTGGTACTCCCAAAAAAGGGGAAATGCAACAAGCAGGAGTACGAACAGGAGCACCAGCCTTGGTTTATAAAGGCACGCAACAGGCACAGTGCAATAGAATCAAACATTAACGAATTGGAACATAGGGGACTGGACAGGTGTCCCGACAAAGGGTATGGACATTTTAAACGTTATGTTGGCCTAGCCGTATCAGCTTACAATTTGCGCAGGATCGGAGTTGAGTTGATCCGTCTTTTTGTAGCTGACCAACACTCAGGCAAGGGATGCTTTAAGGCCGCATAATTTTAAATCATTGAAATACAGTATTTTAATTGTTTTTCAAGGATAAATTATGCCTTGTTGTTTCTAAAGGGCTGAATAAGCCGGGATAATTGCATTATATTTCTATATATTTACTATAAATTTTAATTTTTTTTATGCAAGTAGCATCTTGCAGAACATATTTTGCTAGTTGTTTTTTGGGTGAATTTTAAAAATCTATAGTTTTCTGGCTGGCACTAATTAAGACTGATTATAATGGGGATATCATTTGGGAAAAAACTTTCGGTGTGGAACCCGGAACAGGTTTAGACCTTAGAAGTGCGCTGGCTTTGCCGGACGGGGGAATTGTTGTTTCATCGATTATACAAGGAAAAAGCGGGGATGTGAGCCAGTATTTTGGCGGCATAGACATATGGACGGTTAGGCTGAGCCCACAAGGCGAAATGCTCTGGGAAAAAACTTTCGGTAACGATGGCCAATGGGACAACCTGCAACGAATGATCCTGACCGATGATGGAAATATACTTTGTGCCGCGGGGGCCAGCAAGGGGGGCGGAATGGTGGACTGCACATTGCCCACGCCCGAATTTTATAATGTCTGGCTTTATGAAATAGACATGGACGGGAACATACTTTGGCAGCAATGCTATGGCGGAAGCAACAATGATTCCCCAAAAACCGTTGTTCAGTCCGGGGGTAAAATAATAGTTGGGGTTGCTACTCAATCATGGGATGGAGATATTCCTAACCAACATGGTAGTATTGATATTTGGTTATTTGAAGTTAATAACAATGGATCCATCGAATGGTCAAACTGCCTTGGAGGATCCGATGGTGATTCTCCCCGGGAAATATTCCCTCTGGCTGATGGGGGATATATGGTAGCGGGATATACCTATTCATCTGACGGGGACGTATCTTATGAGAGAGAAAGGGGGAAAAGAAAGCTTTGGTTCGTAAAAGTTAATGAAGAAGGGATAGGGCAATGGCAGCGGGTCTTCCGTTCCCGCGCACATTTTGACATTATGCACCCACCCTTTATTTTAAAGAAAAACGACAACACCTATGTGGTAGCCCAGGAGATTACTGCGGGCGGAATAGATGTTTGTTGCCCGGGAGCCACACCTTCTGACACAACCCCTTACATTTGGATGTTTGAAGTAGAATTTACAGATCAATTTGTATCTGTAAATGAACTGCACGGCCAAAGCCTTAATGTAAGCCCCAACCCTGCCAAAGACTTAATGATGTTTGAGCTGCCGGCTATTGGTGAGCTATGCATTTATTCGGTTTCGGGGCGTTTGTTGCACAAAGCACACTGCCTGGCCGGGGATTATCACTACAATTGCGGCCATTTAAGCCCGGGGGTGTATTTCTACACTTTTATGATGGACGGGGCTTTGATGCATGGGAAGGTGGTGGTGGAATAACGGGGCTTCGGCTCCGCTCAGCCACCTTTAAATTGAGTATTTTTATTCAGTGCAAGCTGCTCGAGGACCTTGGATTGAGGTTGAATACTTAAAATTAAGGTTCCTGAACGGCCTGTGGTGAGCGTAGCCGAACCAAGTCGAAGGGCCGCTTTATAAGACAAAAAACAAAGGAAATGAACGATAACCCAAACTACAAACAAATGATAGAAATGCGCCATCAGTGGGAGCTGGCAGGAATTGAGGAAACCCAATTGGATAGCCTAAGAATTGATACCCTGGCCAATATTGCCGATACCGCACGCGGAATGGCCGGAGCTATGGCGCGTGGTTTATTGGAGTTTGCTTATGGCTATCATTTTCCCAACTGCATCGCTTGTGGCAACCAAAATAAAGACAGAAAATTAGGCAATTGGCAAACAACGGGCAAAAATCCTGCAAAAATCCAACTCAGTGTTAGCCCGAATCCGGCCAATACATGGGTTCGGTTCAAGTATGAACTAAAAAACCAGGCTGTTATAGTTGTACATAACAATTCCGGCCAGTCGGTTGCAGAAATTGCCTTGGATCCGGGCAAAAAAGAATATGTGTGGGATACCCGTGCCCTTGCATCTGGTTTGTACTATTACATAATGGAAGCAAATGGCCAAATATCATCCGGCAGTTTCATTATAAATCATTAATTTTATAAAAATTCTTAGGCATAGGGCAAATCTGTCCTATGCTTAAGCTTTAAAAACCATTACTATGAATAAGTTCATATATAGTATATTAATATCGTTTTGTTTTGTTGTATCAAACAGCATGGCCCAACTCCCCATTGTAGAAACTGAATTCAACTGGCAAAAATGTACAAAAAATTGGTACTACGGGGGGCTTATAGCTGATAACAATGGATACTATCTAATTTCTGCAACAAATAAACCAGATACTTTGTCACATAATTACCATGGAGGTTCAGACATACTATTATTACATACAGATTCACTTGGAAATATTTTATGGAAAAAATGCTTTGGCGGTTCTGAGCATGATTGGGCATGGAGCATGATCCCCTCATCAGATGGGCATATGTTCCTCATAGGCTTTACCGAATCCGATGACGGGGACATACAAAGCCGGCAATGGGATGGAACGCTTTTTTGGGTAATTAAGACTGATTATAATGGGGATATCATTTGGGAAAAAACTTTCGGTGTGGAACCCGGAACAGGTTTAGACCTTAGAAGTGCGCTGGCTTTGCCGGACGGGGGAATTGTTGTTTCATCGATTATACAAGGAAAAAGCGGGGATGTGAGCCAGTATTTTGGCGGCATAGACATATGGACGGTTAGGCTGAGCCCACAAGGCGAAATGCTCTGGGAAAAAACTTTCGGTAACGATGGCCAATGGGACAACCTGCTCCGCATGATCCTGACCGATGATGGGAATATACTTTGTGCCGCAGCGGCCAGCAAGGGGGGCGGAATGGTGGACTGCACATTGCCCACGCCCGAATTTTATAATGTTTGGCTTTATGAAATAGACATGGACGGGAACATACTTTGGCAGCAATGCTATGGTGGAAGCAACAATGATCTCCCAGAAACCGTTGTTCAGTCAGGGGGCAAAATAATAGTAGGTGTTGGATCTAGCTCATGGGATGGAGATATTGTCAACCAGCATGGTGGCGATGATTTTTGGTTGTTTGAAATTGATAACAATGGCGCAATAGAATGGTCAAACTGCCTTGGAGGATCCGATGGTGAATGGCCTGTGGAAATATTCCCTCTGACTGATGGGGGATATATGGTAGCGGGATATACCTATTCATCTGACGGGGACGTATCTTATGAGAGAGAAAGGGGGAAAAGAAAGCTTTGGTTCGTAAAAGTTAATGAAGAAGGGATAGGGCAATGGCAGCGGGTCTTCCGTTCCCGTAGTAAAAGTTTTGACATTATGTACCCGCCCTTTATTTTAAAGAAAAACGATAATACCTATGTAGTGGCACAGGAGATTACTCAGGGGGGGGCAGATATTTGTTGCCCCGGCGCTACACCCGCTGACACAACCCCTTATATTTGGATGTTTGAAATAGAATTCACAGATCAATTTGTCTCTGTAAATGAACTGCACGGCCAAAGCCTTAATGTAAGCCCCAACCCTGCCAAAGACTTAATGATGTTTGAGCTGCCTGCTATTGGGGAGCTGTGCATTTATTCGGTTTCGGGGCATTTGCTGCACAAAGCGCACTGCCTGGCCGGAGATTATCATTTCAATTGTGGCCATTTGAGCCCGGGGGTGTATTTCTACACTTTTATGATGGACGGGGCTTTGATGCATGGGAAGGTGGTGGTGGAATAACGGGGCTTCGGCTCCGCTCAGCCACCTTTAAATTGAGTATTTTTATTCAGCGCAAGCTGCTCGAGGACCTTAGATTGAGGTTAAATACTTAAAATTAAAGTTCTTGAACGGCCTGTGGTGCGATGTGCCGAGCGGAGTCGAGGTAAGCGTAGCCGAACCAAGTCGAAGGGCCGCTTTATAAGACAAAAAACAAAGGAAATAAACGATAACCCAAACTACAAACAAATGATAGAAATGCGCCACAATTGGGAACTTGCAGGGATTGAAGAAACCCAGTTGGACAGCCTGAGGATCGATACCCTGGCCAATATTGCCGATACAGCACGTGGAATGGCCGGAGCCATGGCGCGTGGCCTCTTGGAGTACGCCTATGGCTATCATTTTGTAAACTGCACCGAATGTGGGACCCAGAACAAAGACAGCGAAATAAAAGGCTGGAACATGCCTGATAGTAGATCTGCAAAAACACAACTTGAAGTAAGCCCCAACCCGGCCAATACATGGGTCCGGTTTAAGTATGAATTCCCTGAAAACAGTACGGCTGTTATCCGCATTTCCAATACAAATGGCCAGACCATTGCAGAATTGAACCTGCAATCCGGCATGAAGGAATATGTTTGGGATGTACGAAACATTCCATCCGGAACTTATTACTACCATATGTATGCCAATAATCAAATTGCTTCGGGCACTTTTATTATTAATCATTAATTTTACAAAAATTAGGCACAGGGCAATATGCCCTGTGCCCTTTTATACCTGTTTTATGAAAACTTATTTGTATTATTCATTAATAATTGTTTTTATATTTTTTACTTCTAAATTATCAGCACAACTTCCCATTGTAGAAACCAATTTCAACTGGCAGAATTGTACAAATGGTTATTTTAACGGAGGATTAACAGAAATTAATAATTCTTTTTATGTACTGTCGGCAACCAATGGAAAGGATACCAGTGCTGTTGGCTACCACGATGATTGGGATCTTATGCTGATTAAGACCGACTCATTCGGAAACGTTATCTGGAAAAAATGCTATGGCGGGTCTGAAATGGATTTCGCATGGAGCATGATCCCTTCATCAGACGGGCATATGTTTCTGATAGGCTTTACGGATTCTGATGACGGGGACGTTCTAAGCCGTCAATGGGATGGCTTACTAATTTGGGTGGTTAAAGTCAATTATCAAGGGGATATTATCTGGGAAAAAACCTTTGGTGTGGAAGATGGAACAGGATTTGATATACGGAGTGTATTGGCTTTACCAGATGGAGGAATTACTGTTTCTTCAATAATCCAGGGAAAAAGCGGGGATGTGAGCCAGTATTTTGGAGGCATTGATATTTGGACCGTAAGGCTTGGCACCCATGGGGAAATGCTCTGGGAAAAAACCTTTGGTAGTATTGGCCTGTTGGATAATTTGCTCAGTATGGCTTATACCCATGATGGCACTATTATATGCGCAGGAGCAGCCAGTGTTGGAGAGGGAATGGTTGATTGTTCTTTACCTTCATATGAAGTTTATAATGCCTGGATATATGAAATAGATCTACAGGGCAATATCCTATGGCAGAATTGCTACGGCGGCACAGGGAATGAACTACCTAGCAGTATAACCCAAACCGAATACGGATTTGCCATTGCAACCAGCAGTGATTCCTGGGATGGAGACATTGTTAACCAGCACGGAAATACAGATGCCTGGATATTTGGAATTAACCCAAATGGCAATTTGCTCTGGTCAAATTGCCTTGGCTGAAGAGGCAATGAGTTTTCCTCAGAAATATTTCCATTATCAGATGGTGGATACATGGTTGTTAGTTATACTTATTCTGTTGATGGGGATGTATCTTCAGTTGGGGTGACACCTACGGTTAAAAAACTCTGGTTCGTAAAAGTTAATAGCCAGGGCATTGGTCAATGGCAAAGGGTTATCTATTCCCGCCGTCATTTTGAAAGGGCATACCATCCCAGTATCATTAAAATAGACGACAACACCTATGTTGTAGCCCAGGAAATAGAGGCCGGTGGGCCAGATATTTGTTGCCCCGGCGCTACACCCGCTGACACAACCCCTTACATTTGGATGTTTGAAGTAGAATTTACAGATCAATTTGTCTCTGTAAATGAACTGCACGGCCAGAGCCTTAAAGTAAGCCCCAACCCTGCCAAAGACTTAATGATGTTTGAGCTGCCTGCCATTGGGGAGCTGTGCATTTATTCGGTTTCGGGGCGTTTGTTGCACAAAGCACACTGCCTGGCCGGGGATTATCACTACAATTGCGGCCATTTGAGCCCGGGGGTGTATTTCTACACTTTTATGACGGATGAGGCTTTGCTGCATGGGAAGGTGGTGGTGGAATAGCCTCGGCTCCGCTCGGCTGCCTTAAATTGAGTATTTTTATTCAGAGAAAGTTGCTCAGCCTCCTTATTCGTAGATTGAATTAACCCAATGAAGTCTTTCCTAGTCCCGAAAATTTTCGGGATCAAGACGACGAGCAATTTTACAATCGCTGGGAGTGGCGATATTGAGCGTAGATCTGATTTTGCAGCACGAAGGAACTTTGAGAGGATAGAGCAAAATCAGATAAACACTGCTAAACAATCTCCTTACGAACAAAATCCTAACCTTGTTGTTTATATATCAATAAATTAAAGGGTTCAACCACATTATAAACAACAACAAAATTCAAAATTTATGAAAAAAACAGTACTCTCAATTCTATTATCGGTGACTATTGCCTTTGCTGCAAACAGTCAGATTTATCATGGATTGCTCCATGACTTTACCGACGGCAACAATCATGGCTGGCAGCGGGGTGAAGTAGTTGAAAATAAACTCCATATCACAGCAGATGGCAGCGGAAACCAGGGAAAACTGGTAACCTTCAGTCAGGATGGGTTTGCCGGAAATTATCTTGAAGCCGGCGTTCATACCATTAGTGCCAAAATCAGCAACGCCAGTGATCAGGCATTGCATATGCGGGTTGCCCTCGGTACAGGCAGCAACCCAAAACAAGGCGATTGGTTTGCCTCAAAAGATGCAATCATTGTAGATGCCGGTGAAATGGACAAAGAAGTTGCATTTATGATCAAGGAAGAAGATATGGTTACGGTTGCAGGGAATGGCACCTA
The DNA here is from genome assembly GCA_963662905.2 of Bacteroidales bacterium. Taxonomy (GTDB): domain Bacteria; phylum Bacteroidota; class Bacteroidia; order Bacteroidales; family WRLA01. Next base: position 804,491 of record CAXXFD010000003.1, read on the forward strand.
TGCTGATGTTATGGCCAATGTTGCTACAATCAGGATTTTGCACAGCATGGAAGCCGATGCTCAGGGCGATAATATTGTTGCCACAGCGCATATCGATGATATCCTGGCCATTGGTGAAACAACTTCCATTAGTGAAACGAACAATTTACTGGAAATCAGCAGTGTTTATCCAAATCCGGTGTCAGATTATGCACATATCTCTATAAAAACAGAGAGCGCTTTTTCTGCTCAGCTCAGCATCCTAAACCTTTTGGGACAAGCTGTTTATCAGGAAGAAGTCAGACTTCCGCTCAGCGCCCACTCACTGAATTTAAGCAACTTAAACAGTGGAGCATATATTTTAAAAGTGGAGCTGAATGAGCAGGTGAAATTGGCGAAATTCGTTGTTCAGTAAGCCATAAATCCAAAAAAACGGTTCTACTCGGAATTCCGTGGAAAGAAATTAGAATGCTATTTCAAACAGATTCCTCAAAAGTTGTCCTCATACTTCGGAAACTTTATCGGAATGACGTATTTTTATGGAGTCAGGAGGCAAATGCGGCGAGGACATCTTGAAAATATACTATTGTGTCCTCGCCGCATTTGCCTTAAACGCCTAATAAACAGCGTCATCCTATCTTTGCTTTTTAAGAAATATCGTAAAATTTAATAAATTCGTTGGATTAATAATAAATAAGACGAAGGGAGGGAAGAAAACCACTTGCGTCATTTGTCATCAAGACCGTTCGGAATGGTGGTTCCCCTCCCTCTTCTATTGCTATCTTGGACAGTTCATTAGGCATAAAGCCTGTATAAAGGATAGATAAGAAAACAATAGCTCCGTCTTTTAAAAAACAATAGTCATGGACAAATATATTGGAATTGACATTAGCAAGCAAACATTTGATGCTTATGGGTCAGACCGAGACCATAAAATGGGTTTTTCAGATTTTGAACAGACTACAAAAGGCTTTCAGGCTCTGGTCAAAAAATACGGTAAGGACAAAACTTATGTCATGGAAGCAACAGGGCCATATAGCCTGAAATTGGCTATGTTCCTGTCTAAGAAAAATATTAAAGTTTCCGTGATAAACCCTTTGATCATAAGGCGTTATTCGCAGATGAAGTTACAGCGGGCAAAGACAGATCCAGTAGCCGCCGAAACCATCTATGACTACGCATGTATTATTAAAGTTGATTTATGGACACCACCATCAAAGGAAATCTTTGATATGCAGCAGTTATTAACAGCCTTGGAATTGCTTACCAAGCAAAAAACAGCTACGACTAACCAGTTGAAGGCTTTTCAGGTAAGTGGCGTATTGACTGCTGAGCTCAAGAAATCACTGAAAAGTATTATTGAAAAGTTCAAACGGGAAATAAAAAAGCTAGAAAAACAACTGGATGATATCAGCAAAACACACTTTCCAGAGACCCGCAAGCTAATCCTTAGTGTACCGGGATTTGGCAAGAAAGCTGTAGCAGTTCTCATTGCAGCAACCAATAATTTTGAAAAATTCCTGCATTACAAACAGTTTATTGCTTTTGCAGGGACAATCCAAGGATATATCAGTCCGGAACCAGCGTCAAGGGAAAGGGGCATATCTGCAAAATGGGAAACGGGCACATACGAAAACAGCTCTATATCTCAGCTCTGTCTGCTGTGCGCTACAATAAAGCATGCAGGATATTGTATGAACGGTTGACAGCTAAAGGGAAGCACGACAAGGTAGCTAAGATTGCAGTTGCAAATAAATTGATCAAACAAATTTTTGCCATAATAGCAGATAATGAACCATATAACGAGGATCACATCAGCAAATTAAGGGTTACTTTACCATAATATTTTTCTTCAAACTGCCTCCAAATAAAAAAAGGTAGTTTGAAGAAAAATATTACACAAAACTCTTGCTTTTTAACACAGTTCATTCCGACCGGAACAAAGCCAAACGAAGTGATTAAGGATTTGTGAAGGGAGGAATCTGTTAGGGATTAATAGTCTATTAATAAATATCTGCATATTATTTTCAAACATTATTGTTACCCACAAAAAACAGAGTAGGACCAAAACAAAAAACCTCTGCTCAATCGAACAGAGGTTTTTTTTGTTTGGTGCCCAAGAAAAGACTCGAACTTTCACGAGCATAAGCTCACTACACCCTGAATGTAGCGCGTCTACCAATTCCGCCACTTGGGCAATGCGGCTGCAAAAGTAGAAAATTATTTTAAACCGCAAAAGAAGTTTTTTAAAATATTTCGATAAATATTGCCACTGCCAAAAGGAAATCAAGGCTTAGGGTCGTAACAACATGGCTCCCCTGTGCAGGGATTATTTTTTCAAAATCCTGATAATCTTTGAGTAAGGTTATCATGGCCTTCAAGGCAAAGGGTAATGTCAGAAGGCTGAGATAAATCCAATACGAAGCCAAAGCCAGAAAAGGCAGCACTATAATTATGGCATAAACCAATGCCAGGCTGATGGCATATACCAAAGCCGCACGCTTCTTGCCCAGTCCGATGACGAGATGTTTCCTTCCTCCTTTTTTATCCGCATCTGCATCGGGAAACTCATTGATAAACAAGAGCAATGCCGTTAAAATTCCGGGAGGGATACTGATCCACACCACATGCGCCGGGAACATTTCCTGAAGTGTTGAGCCGGCTGTAGCAGTTAAGGCGATATAGCTTCCGACGACCACCATTGAGCCAAGAGTGAGACCGGAAAGAATTTCACCGAGCATAATTTTTGCCAGAAAACCGGTATAAAAGGTAATGCTGAAGGCTCCAATCAAAATGAAGTAAAGCAATGCAAGATTCGATTGCAATGCCAGGTATAGGCCAATAGCACCGGAAAGCAGCAAACTGGCCACCGCAGCAAGCATAACAGAGACCGCTTTGGTTTTGCCTTGCACCAACATTCCGCTGCCACCACTGAATGGCGTTCGCAGTGTATCGAAGTCAATTCCGGTCACAAAATCTGAATGCTCATTAAAGAGGTTCACAGAAGCATGTGCCAGAATTACCCCAAACATCAGGAGCCCGGCATCAAGCCAGGGAAACTCCATTCCCGCTGATTTTAATTGCCCCCAGGCCAATGCCCAGCCAATCAGTACCAATACAATGCTCAACACCAAAAAATCTGCCCGTGTTTGAGCTGCCCATATTTTTATTTTCTTTCCCATTTTTCTTTTTTTTACCTGATTAATTCCTTGATTGCTCATAAACCGGCAAAACCTCCAGCCCGGCACTTTCAAACTGCTTGGAAACTTTCTCGTAATTTCCGGTAAATCCGAGCAGGTAGCCACCACCGCCCGATCCCAGTAGTTTCAAACGATAGCTGTCTTCATCCAGACCTTTTTGCCATAATTCCGCGAAACCTTCGGGTATCATTTCCTGAAAAAGCTCCAGTTGCAGACGGCTCAATGAACGCAATTCCTTATAAAATTCCTTTAACTGACCATTTACAAGATACTGAACGCAATTATTGTTCACCGGAATCAATTCTTCATTGATGCGCTTTTGATATTGCGGCTCTTCATAATTTTCTAAAAAACGGGTAACCAGAGGCCCTGTTTTCCCAATACGCCCGGTGTTCACCAAAAAAATGGCTCCTTTATCAAAATCAGACGGACGTGGAATGCGCGTTCTGTTGATCTCATCATTTTCGATAATCAAAGGTTGCGCAAAATACGCGTTCAATGGATCGATGCCCGAGCTTTTACCGTGAAAATGAGACTCTAAAAAGGAAAACAACTGCTTGATTTCAGTCATTTCTTTTTGAGGCAGATGGGCAATCCTACGCAACGGCCGAAATGCATATTGCGCGTAAAATGCTGCAACCAAAGCACCACTGCTGCCAATACCATAGCCTTGCGGGATGGAGCTTTCAAAATAGAGACCGGATTTCAGGTCTTTAGCGAATCGTTCTATATCAAACAATGCAGTAATAGAATTGTCCGCTTTCAATAAGTACTCCTGAAAGTCGAGCAGGTTTGAATTGCTTTTACGGGCATAGGCATAATCTGTATAATTTTCACTGTTCAGAAAGCGCAGGCTTCCCTGATAATGCGTAAAAGGAATACTCAAAACTTTTGATCCAAACATTACAGTATATTCTCCAAAAAGAAGAATTTTCGCGTAAAATATATCTGATCTCTTCATTTTAATCTATTTTTTTTAATGCGTGAAGGCCCTGAACCAATCCTGTCGTGTATGATACGCATCTGCGGATATAGCCCCAGAACATCTTTTTGCAGAAACTGCATCATCCTGTCTCGCTCTGAATCAGGATATAAAAGATGCAGGTTTGGGCCGGCATCCAGGGTAAAACAGAGCTTTGCACCGCTTTGTTCCCTGAATTCCTTTATTTTCTCAATAATCACAATTGTTTCTGCTTTCATCAGCATGTATGATGGAGATGAGCTCATCATAAGTGCATGAAGGCTCATCGCTTCGTTTTCAACAATTTCAGCAAAGCTTTTCCAGTCACCGGATTGCATTGCAGGCAAGAGCTTTTGCATATTCTGATGTGCTTGCCCTTCGCGGGCTTTTGCATAGGGATGTCCGTTCATCAAAGCATGTCCGGCAGTACTGGATACCGGTTTTTTACCGCCGTCAACAATAAGGATTGAGTCGTTTATCTTGTCGAAATCTTCGGAAAAATCCAGAGCCAACTTTTGGGCAAACAAATCATTTCCCAATTGATGGTATAATCCCCATAAAACATAGCCGCCAAAAACTGAGCGGCTGGCACTGCCCGATGCAAGCCGAGCCAGGAATGAAGCTTTTTCCATAAAAAACTGCACATCCGTCTCCGCTCGGGTGTAATATTGTTCTGCATCCATAATGCAAAGGGCCAATGCGCTCATCGAACTGGCCGATGATGCAATGCCGGCTGAGTGTGGAAATGTGTTCGCGGATTTTATTCCCAGATCGAAATCCTGTATCCAGGGAATAAAGCCTTTCATCCTTTTGAGGCTTTCTTCCAATTTTGGAATAAAAGATGCATTTTCTTTTCCTTCAAAATTAAACGAACGGATTTTCGCCGAACCTCCGGGAATAAAAGTGACCTTTGTCTGTGTCTTCGCTTCAGACAAGCTAAAACTCAGGCTCGGGTTCAAGGGCAGTTGCATTCCATGTTTTCCCCAGTATTTGATCAATGCAATATTACTTGGGCTTTCCCAGCCGGCAGTATATTCACTATACCGGTTTTGCTCTGTATTTTGACCTTTAAATTTTTGTATATCAATCATAACACAATATCCTTCCAACTAAAATATGTACGGATTCCTTTGTCATGCAAATATTTTTCACTGTATTCAACGCCATCCTTGCCGGCCATTAAGGCAAAATCCCCGCCCCATGCACCCAAAGATTTTATTACTCCACTATAATCGGGATATTTAATCCGCTGAATGGACTCCAGTCCCGTTAACCGACTGGTAATTTCTTCATGCGCATGCATCAATCCGATAAACTCTTGTATATTTTTTGATTTGGTCAAATCAATAGAAATGCGACTGATTTTTGCCAAATCTGTTTTATTAATGACCTTCTGTTCGATAAACTTTTTTAATGCAGCTTCGGAATTTTGTTTTGCACCCTGATAGAAAAAAATAAGATCGTCAGCAAAGGGAAAATCCAATGCAACATCCTTTTGCTGACAGGTCGTTTCTTGCAGCCTGTAAAAGAATGGATTGTCGGCCTGGGCTGCGATTACATCATAACCCGAGCCATTGGATACCTTTTGATGGAACTCCCATGCATTGATTTCCGCCCATTGCGCTATGTTCGAGATAAATGCCGAACTGCTTCCCCAGCCCCAATGCCTGCTGAAGTCATTATTCACCCGAACCGTATTGGTTTGCAATAGTTTATGCAAAAAATCAGGCTTCATTTCGATAGCCGTTTCGAGCAGTTTTTTGAGAAAAGCGGATGCCTGGGCATTTTGCGAACGAATATGTACGCCATCATGCAAATTTATTTCCGCCTCAAACCAGGAAGAATAAAAATCGCCGGAAATCCAATGGATATTACCTGATTCTTTTTCTTCCTCCACGGACATTTTCTGGCCGCGTTTGAGTGGAAGCACCAAAGCCGTCGCCCCCATTTTTACGCTGTACTCACCGCTCAGCATCAGCTTGGCCCGCGAAAAATATTCGGAATTAGTTGCCATATTTCTGCTCGCGTAGGTTTTCAATAAAATTCCGGACAGCTGTATGGCTCACTTTTTCTTTTTCGAAATGCTGCACGGCCAATTCTTTTTCTTCGGCGCATGCATTAAAGGAATTGAGGATATTCAGCAGGTGCATTTTCATATGTCCCAACTGAATACCTTTGGTTACCAATGATTTAATGGCAGCAAAATTATTGGCAAGCCCTGCCGCAGAAGCAATGCGCATTAGTTCTTCCGCATTGGGATTGTGTAGGATTTCGAGCGACAAGCGGGCCATGGGGTGCAAACGGGTCAGTCCGCCAACAGTTCCCAAAGCCATTGGGACTTTCAGTTTGTATGTAAAGATATCATTTTCAATTTCCACGGAAGTCAGGCTGCTGTATTTACCTGAACGGGCAGCATAGGTGTGTCCGCCGGCTTCAACAGCACGGAAATCATTTCCGGTTGCCAAAACAACGGCATCAATTCCATTAAAAATTCCCTTATTGTGCGTGGTAGCGCGATGCGGATCAATACGCGCAACTTCCACTGCACGGGCAAATTTGGTCACAAACTGACCGGCCGTCAGATCCTCGTCCACATGTGCGAAGCTCTGCACAGAAGCGGATACCGAAGTTTCCACCAGGCAATCAGGCGTATAATTGGAGAGGATGGACATGATCACATCGGCTACTTTCTCAGTTCCCTGAAAATGACCGCTATTGTTCAGCCAGCTTTTCAGGATGATGGAAAACTCTTCGAGACAGCTGTTTATAAAATTCGCGCCCATGGAATCCACGGTTTCAAATTCAGCCTTGAGCTGGAAATAATCCGGCATTTCATGGCGCATATCTATAAGGGAAATCTCTTTGATCCCACCGCCGCGTTTTACCATATTGGCTGTAATGTGTTCGGTTCCGGTAAGCAGATTTTCTTTCAGCTCATCAAAATGATGCTTCAGGCGGTCAACATCTCCTTTCCAGATAAAATGTACCTGCCCAATCTTAGTGGTCGAAATTACGGCAGCATGAAATCCACCACGTGATGCCCAGAATTTGGCACTTTTGGATGCCGCCGCAACCACCGAGCTTTCTTCAATAGTCATGGGAACATGGTATAATTTATTGTTAATCAGGAAATTTGGAGCGATACTAAATGGAAAATAGTAATTCGAGAGCGTATTTTCGCTAAACTCTTCAATCAGGCGCTGGACAGAAATATCAGGATGATGGAAGTTTTTCAAAACATCCTCTAAATGAGGCATATCCAGTTCTTTGCTTAGGCTCCTGATTTTTTCATCCCTGCTTTTTTTGCTGAAGCCTTGCTGTAGTTTTATTCCCAAATCTGTTGTCTGTGTAGTCGTCTTCATCTTGAAGTATTTTAATAAGAAACCCCCGGCTGAATGCTTTGTTCAACTTATTTAGATTTATTTTAAACAAAAAAAGCCCCTTGATTTCAAAATACAAATCTATGAATTACAGAAACATGTCAATGGCATTATAAAAGCTGCCCTACTCACTGCAGATCCTATTTTGTCAAGGCTGCCGGATTCGTTGAACTTGTCTAAAAACGCTAACTGAAGGGGTGCTCATTGCATGCAATTTCGTTAATTACAGTCAATTGTTCATAAACACCTAATGCAACCACAGATACTGAAACGTGCTTGCGATAAATTCTATGCTCAAAATCCGAACTGTACTCCTTCATGAGGTACTTTTCAATTAATAGCGAGCCTTTCCAAAATAAGCAAACTTAAAGTGCGTTAAAAATGACTGGTTGTGAAATATCTCTGTTTCGCTGCCAATAATTTTTAAAAACTTTTTTATGTTAAAAACACAAGAACAAAAACAAAAAACGTATCGCTTCCGGCGTTGGGACGGAAATGCCTACAGTGCATTCAACTCCCTGAAAAAGAAGGTAACCATTGGGGTTTTATCGCTTACATGCAGTTTGGCAATTGTTCCGAAATGTTCAGAAGCCCAAACCGATCGGCAGGAACATATGCAACAGGAAGATCTGGACGAAGTGGTTGTGTCGGCACAGCGTGCGCCGGTGCTATACAGCGAGATGGCACGCGTAGTTCACGTCATCAGTCAGGAGGAAATTGCTTCCGCGCCTGTGAGCGGGATCGACGGCCTGCTGGAATATGCTGCCGGCATCGACATCCGTCAACGTGGCGGAATGGACGTACAAGCCGACATCAGCCTGCGCGGCAGCTCTTCCGATCAGGTAGCCATCCTGCTCAACGGCATCAACATCACCGACCCGCAAACCGGGCACCACAACCTAAACCTGCCGATCGACCTCTCTGCAATCCAGCGTATTGAAATCCTTCAGGGTCCGGCAGCACGGATTTTCGGCGCCAATGCATTCTCCGGCGCCATCAACATCATCACCAGCCCCGAACATCAAAACAATCAAACGGAAATCAGCCTCACAGGCGGAGAATATGGATATTACCGCGCCGCAGCCAACCTGCAGCAAAAAGCCGGAAATACGCAACATTTTGCCAGCATCAGCCATAAAGCTTCTGATGGCTATACCGATAATACAGATTTCAAAAACAGCAATGTGTTTTATCATGGCCGCCTGAGCCTAAAGAAGCACAGCTTTGAACTGCAGGGCGGCTATAATACCAAAGAATTCGGGGCACTGGCATTTTACACACCCGCCTATCCAAATCAGTTTGAGGCTACACGCACCCAATTTGCCGGACTGAAATACAGCACCGGACAGAAAATCAAATTCAATGCATCAGGATACTGGCGCAGGCTTCACGACCGTTTTGAGCTCTTCCGCTACGAAAGTCCCGAATGGTATAAAAACCACAACTATCATATGAGCGATATTGCCGGAGCTCAGGCATCGCTGCTTGTTTATTCTTCTATGGGCAAAACTTCCATTGGTCTCGAAGCCCGTGACGAGCGCATAAAAAGCAATGTTCTGGGATATGAAATGGACAAACCTGAAGCTGTGCCCGGCGAAGAAGGAGCGCAATTTACCAAAAGTGCCGACCGCCAAAGCATGAACCTTTATGTGGAACACAGCCTGATCCTGAACCGATGGAGCTTTTCTGCAGGAGCACTGGCTTATTGGCATTCAAGTCTGGAAGGAGCACATTTCTTTCCCGGAGCAGATATCAGCTATGCAGTCAGTTCCGCGCTGCGCCTTTACGCTACGGCCAACCACAGCCTGCGCGTCCCGACTTTTACCGATCTTTTTTATGAAGGCCCGACCAATATCGGCAACCCAAACCTAAAACCCGAAGAATCGACCAGTTTTGAAGGAGGCATCAAGCTTCAGGACAGAGGAATCCAGGGACATGCTTTGGTGTACCGCAGGTTGGGAAGAAATGTAATTGATTGGGTAAAGGCCGATGAAGAAAAACTTTGGCAGGCTCAGAACCTTACCGAAGTGAATACCACCGGCATCGAGATCAGTATGAGCACGCAGCCGGCGCAATGGTTTGAAGCCATGAAATTTGTGAAGCAATTCCGCCTTTCGTACAATTGGGCGAACATGGATAAAGAAAGCGGAGCGCTAATCAGCCGTTATGCCCTGGATTATTTGCGCCATAAACTGGATGCGGCAGCCAATTTCCATCTATGGAAAAAACTGGGCTTAAGCACTCTGATCAGTTGGCAGGATCGGGACGGCACCTATTTAAAATATGAAGACGGTCAATCCACTGTTGCAGATTATAAACCCTTCGCGTTGGTCAATGCCCGTTTGCAATGGCAGGAAAAACACTGGATGGCCTATATGGAAGCCAACAACCTTTTTGACGAAGAATATTTTGATTTCGGCAATGTGATACAGCCCGGAAGATGGCTAATAGCCGGTGTAAAAATTCGTCTGGCTTATTAATCTACACCTCCAGGGCGCAAGTAAATCTTTTGGACTTCAAAACCCCAGGTGTTGCCTGGGGTTGAAATATGCTGCCCTTTTGGGACGCAAGGTTTTGCAGGGATTTTGGTTCTTTGATATTTTTACACTCAATGAAAAACGCATATTTTGAGAGGCCATCACCAAGGCCAAAAGCCTTACTTAATTCAGGCCCGGTGCGCTGCCCTGGCCTAAAGGTCAATAATATACATTGGCGCCGGGAAAGGTCAGATTAACAACCGGGCTTCCGGTCGTCTATCATCAAAACAGTTTCCTGCATATAGCAATAGCTCATTTATGAATTAATGAAGCCAGCAACCCTATTTTAAACCCGCTATTTTCCATAAAAACGTTACTTCATGCAATGCATTGTTTTTTAGTAATTTAAAACAGAAACACTATAAGCAAAAGAAAAATTTTCCATAACTGTGAGATAATAGTGAGATGAAAAATTTGCTTTTCTCATTGGATTATAGGAAATTTGATAGATAATTATTGGAGATAGGGAAAAGCCGGACAATATCGCAGCCAATCAATCAACCGGACTATGCCTGTTCCGATAAAGCCAAAGCAATATAGCAATAAATTAAAAACCCTGACCTATGAAGAATTTTAACTTTTTCCCACTACTCATTTGCATAGCCCTTATAGGCTACAGCATCCGGCTAAATGCAGAATCTTCTTCAGGCGGCAACGGATTACAGGACAATCCTTCACAGATTGCCAACAAAACCGGGCTAGAAAAATACGCCCCGGCTCAGCGCGACAAAGAAGCAAACTGCCAGCAAACTGCGGACAATAAAGCTGAACTGCAAAAACAGGCCAATTTCAATAATTTATGGAGCTTAACCCCCATAGTAAACAGTGACGAACCTTCCCTCCAAAATAAAAACAGGTCATTTGATCCAAGTCCGGCGGATGAGGCTATTGATGTTTCGGTAAATATTATGCTGCAGTGGTATTTTGACTGGCCCCCCCCCTTTACGTACGAGTTATATCTTGGAACTGTAGGCAATATGCAAAAAGTAAAGGAAGGGACTATTAATAGCGATATAGGAAATTATCAATGCCAGAATCTGGATCCTGCTACCATATACAATTGGCAGGTAAAGGAATATAGCCCTACAGGAACGCTGGTAGCGAATACCATCTGGTCATTTACCACAGGCGCACCCCTGAACCTGACCTATCTCAGCCCAGAGGACGGGGCTACTGATGTGCCTGTAGCTGTTAGCCTGCAATGGCATAACAGCGAGGATGCAGAGAGCTATGATCTATACTTTGGCGAAACAGGCAATATGGTGGAAGTGGCATCAGGGGAAGCCGGCATTAACAAAAGCTACCAGCCATCTAATGTAGATTATGAAACGGAATATCAATGGCAAATCATTGAAACTGTGCCCGGCTCTGTAGGAACAGGACCAATATGGAGTTTTACTACCGTGGACTACCCTGTTGGCCAATTAACCTACCTCAGCCCGGAAGACGGAGCCACAGAGGTGCCCTTAGATGTAACCCTCAGTTGGCACAACAGCCCGGATGCACTAAGCTATGACCTATTTTTAGGCCAGGCAGGAAATACATCAAAAGTGGCATCAGGTCAGGCCGGCGCATTCAAAAGCTATGAAGCAAACGGTTTAAAGTACAATACTACCTATGAATGGGAAATTATTGAATACTTTTCGGGGGGAGGTGGCGCCGCCGGCTCTTCCCTGAGCTTCTCTACAGTAAGCAATTGCCTGCAAAATCCGGTTCCTGATGCAAATACGGCTTATCATTCCAAATACGATAGACATTTTGAATGGGATGAAGTATATGGTGCTACGGGATATAAAATTACCGTTTGGGAAGCCGGAATGGGAGGCGACGTTGTTGTGGATCATGTACCGTGCGCAACAAACCAATATGATTACCCGGGAGTTTGGGAGACCGGGCAATCCTATGCCTGGAATGTGGAAGTGGTATCACCTTACTTCGGGAATCCCTGCCCGGCTGTATTCTGGGGATTTACTATCGTAGATGAATTAACAGAAATAGACTCCTATAATGATTTATTACTTTTATCGCAATTTCCGGATTATTGGCAAGAAGGAGCCAGTTTGCTGCAAACTGCCGATATTGACGCATCCTCTTCTGCTTATCTCGATGACTCGGACGATAATAATGATGGCAATAAATACAACGATCCCAACGATCTTACATCTGCCGGAACGAATGATGGCTTTAACCCTATTGGCACCCAATATATAGGCCAGAGCTTTAAAAGCAATTACAATGGCAACAACAACACCATCAGCGGCTTAACCATTAACAGGACGGATCAGGATGCTATTGGTTTTATTAGTTTTTCTGATGGCCTAAACCAAACCCTAAGCAATATAAGACTGGAAGATGCGGTGATCAATGGGGGAGACCAATGTGGAATACTTGCCGGAATACTATACTATACACCTGTCACCAACTGCAGGGTAAACGGAACAGTGAGCGGCAACGTGTCTGTAGGATTACTTGCAGGGTGGGTTTTGGGCATCAATGATAACCCAAATACCATATCGAACTGCAGTGCAAATGGTTCCGTTTACGCCCAGTTTTATGCCGGTGGGTTCATCGGCTTAGCGCAAGGAGTGACCTCTATTAATCAGAGTTTCGCCTCTGCGAATGTAAATGGCATAAATTATGTTGCCGGATTCATTGGCTTCCACGACGGACTGGCATCTCCTATTAACGATTGCTATGCAATGGGCAATGTTATCAGGACATCAAGCTCTAATAGTCAACTAGCCGGATTTATTAACCCAATGGATGACGCATCAATCTCCAACTGCTATTCGACTGTAAGTGTATCCGGCAACGATTGGGCACCTACAGACAAGGGCTTTTTGGGATTTCACCCAGGTGTATATGCCGAGCTCCACAACAATTATTGGGACACAGAAAGCAGCGGGCAAAGCTCATCCCCAGAACAGGGTATTGGCCAAATCGAGGGCAAAACCACGGCACAGATGCAGCAGCAGGCCACTTTCGAAAACTGGGATTTTGAGGATACCTGGGCCATCAACCCGGCCTATAACGATGGCTATCCCTACCTGCAATGGCAAGACTGTTTCAACCCCACCGACGGAGGCAGCATTGGCTCAGAGCAAAGCATCTGCGAAGGCAATACGCCCGAAGCACTTACCAGCATCGCTCCGGCAAGCGGATATCTCGGAACACTCGAATACAAATGGCAGTACTCCACCACAAGCGTAAGCACAGGCTTCGAAAATATCGACAACAGCAACAGTACCGGCTATGCCCCGGGAGCATTAAATGAAACCACCTGGTTCCGACGCCTCGCACGTGTTACCGGCATTCCCGGATGGTCGGAAGCTACTCCATCTAATGTAGTACAAATCAATGTTATCCCATCAATTATCTATATTACCGAAAACGGCGGGGCATCCCTGCAGGACGGAACAAGCTGGGAAACAGCCTACGATAAAAACCATCTGCAACAGGCTCTTGATGATGCCTGCCAGGAAATATGGGTAGCAGCCGGAACCTATACCCCCACTACCGAAGCAGGTGGCAGCGGCGACCGCTATAAAACATTCCAAATGAAAGAAGGCATCGCACTTTATGGCGGTTTTGCCGGAACAGAAAGCAGCAGTTACGACAAATCGCTGCGCGACTTTGAAAGCAACGAAACCATCCTCAGCGGCGATATCGGAATACCCGATGACAATAGCGACAACTCCTATCATGTGTTTTATCATCCCAACGGACTTGGCCTCACTTCCGCCACACTGATCGACGGTTTTACCATTTGCGACGGTAATGCCAATGGAAGCAACCCGCATTACGACGGAGGCGGGGTTTATAGCTACAACAATGCTCCGGAAATTAAAAACTGCGTCTTCAAAAACAATAATGCCACCTATTATGGAGGAGGATATGCCAATTATTATGGGGCTTCACAATTTACCAATTGCCGCTTCAGCAATAACACAGCCTATTCCGGTGCAGGATTTTTTAACTTCCCGGCTGATGCCACACTTACCAACTGCCTTATCGATAACAACCAGGCAAGCCATCAAGGTGGGGGCATTTATAACCAGGAAGCCAGCATCACCTTGATCAATAACAGTATTTGCAATAATCAGTCGGGCACCATTGGCGGCGGTATTTACAATTGGATGTCAGAAGACATTGTAACCATCAACAACTCCGTTCTGTGGGGAAACAGCGCAACAAACTCTGGAAATCAACTTTATAATGACTGGGAACCTAATGGTCAGTTGCTGATTAATTACTCCTGCTATGCCAATGGAGCTAATGATATTGAAGGAACGGTTAGCCCCAGCAATTGCACCAACAACAACCCATTGTTTGTAAATACTGCGCAGGAAGATTTCAGGCTTTTGGGCAATTCACCTGCCGTAAACAGTGGCAACAACAGCTATAACGCTACAGCGACCGACATCCGCGGGCAAGTACGCATACAGGATGTTACCATTGATATGGGCGCATACGAATGGACCAATGGCGTGGATCCCATGGCGCAATATTCCTGGACAGGGAACATCAGCAGTGCCTGGAACGAAACCGGAAACTGGTCGGAAGGCCAACTGCCCACCGCCGATTATGATGCAGTTATTCCCACAGGTTTAGGAAATTATCCGCTTATTGCGCAAGGTGTCGGAGCCAATTGCCTCGGCATGGAAGTGCAATCCGGCGCATCCTTGACCATTAGCCCCGGAGGATCGCTTATCACCTATGGCAATATCACCAACAACGGAGCCATCAATGTGCAGCGAAGCATCAGCAATGATAACTGGCACCTGATTTCATCTCCCCTTTCCAATGCTACTGCCGCCTTATTTACCGGCGACTATCTGCAATATTATAATGGCGACTGGGTCGATATTACCGATCCGGCAACAGCGCTCAGCCCGGCCAAAGGATATTCCCTCTGGAGCGTGGCAAAAAACGATACCTACAGCTTCACAGGAAACCCGAACACAGGAAACCAAAGCCATGGCATTACAGCCAATGAGTGGAACCTGCTCGGTAACCCTTACCCATCGCCCATCGACTGGTCGCTATTAGACGATACTTATGGCGCAGTGTATTATTGGGATCCCTCAACTCAAAACAATAAAAGCTGGAACAATGACGAAGGAGCCGGTGTGCAATATGTGCCTGCCATGCAGGGGTTCTGGATCAAACCAACTGCCGGCGGATCATTCAGCCTGAACAATGACCACCGAACACATAATGGCAGCACTACCTACTACAAAAACAAAACAGCACTCCCCTACTCCATTGAACTTCAGGTTGATGCCGAAAACGACTATTACGACCAGCTTTTCATCGTACTCGACGAAAACACCACCGAAGCTTTCGATTTTCATTATGACGCATGGAAACTGTTTACTTCTTCGGAGCAGGTGCCACAGCTCTATTCTTTCACAGGAAGCAAAAGGCTCTCCATCGACCGCAGGCCACAATGCAATGAAATACCCCTTGGTTTTTATTGCGGCGAAAGCGGTGCGTTCAGCATCAAAGTCAATGAAATGACAGATTTCAGCAAGCTGCTGCTCGAAGACACCAAACTCAATATCTTCCACGACCTCACAAAAGGCGCGTACCCATTCGACTGGAGCTTAACCGACGATGAAACACGCTTTAAACTGCACCTGAACACTACTGCTGTGCAAGAAACCGAGACCAATGAACTGCATGCCTATGTTTCCGGTGACAACATCATCATCCGGACCGAACAACTGCCGCAGCAAATCACCCTCACCGACATCGCAGGAAGGACGCTGGGCATTTGGGAAAGCACAGAAAGCATCCCCGCACCGGAAACCGCCGGGCTTTATCTAATCACGGTGGAGATGGACATTCAACGAATAACGCGAAAAATCACAATACAGTAAAGACGTACCGAAGCTTCGGTACGTCTTAACGAAAAACCCATTCATCCGATGACTTCGAATCATCGGATGAATATAAAACAAAAAATATGAAAAAAATCATCACAACCCTCGCAATTGCAATTATGTTTTTGGGCGTGCAAGCCCAGGGCGATGACCCGCCACACCCCAACGGGGGTGCAAACCCAACCGAAGCCGGTTCCGGAAACAATCCCGTAGGCGGTGGCGCGCCCATTGGCAGCGGAATGGCTGTTTTAATGGCTTTGGGCGCAGCCTATGGCATTCGGAACTGGAAAAAATCAGCCGATTAATACGAAACGGCTATTGGTGTAATCTCATTCATCGGATGGCTTTGCGTCATCCGGTGAATTGGGGTTTTTATAAAAGGTTCTACTCGGAATTCCGTGGAAACCTATAAAGTATTCAAAGTTTGGAATACAGTTTTAAATACCTATCAAAATTTAGAGAACTAATCCGGGACAAACTTTCCAAAGTTTCAAACTTTGAAAAATTTAACCTCCCATACTACCTCAATTTTGATTACCCACAAAAAACCGAGTAAAACCTTATAAAAAAAAGACCTTCAAGTTTTTGAAAGCTTGAAGGTCTTTTAATCTATAAAAATCTCTTATTCTAATTATTAATGCTTCGCCTCAATTGCCTCAATACGCATGAGCAAGTCTTCAATAAGCAATTGTTGTTGTTCAATTTTCTGTTGCTGCTCAGCAATTAGTGTAGGCGTAATTCCATTCATCGGATGACTTTGCGTCATCCGATGAATGGTTTTTTTTAAAAATTATGGACAAGGGATAGCAGTAAAGACCGGTGCTCCTGTATTGGAAACTGTCAAGCGCCAGCAATTACCGTTAGGGGATTTTAATATTATACCTTTGGTAACATCTGTCACATAAACATCACCTCCGGTAACAGTCATTTTAGAGGCCGGTTCGTCGGTTCCAATACCAACTTTTCCGGTATAATCTATAGCCATAACTGACTCAGATAATTGAACATCCTGAGTATTTGCAATACTACTGTTCAAAAAATGGAGTGTTCCACGCGCATAAGTTCCCGTGCGTTCAAAAGCAATACCGGCTTTTGCATAAAGCAAGTCACCTCCTTCCACAGAGAAAAGCATTCCAGTAGTAGTTAAACCAAAATCATCATTTTCAAGCCTCAAGGCATAGGTCTCACTGTCATCGCCCTGGCCGGAAGTAGTAATATGAAGGCTGTTTGCAGGTGCCTGATTGCCAATACCAACAGAGCCTAAGCCGTAATAAATATCCGAATTAACAGTTGTCCACTGGCTATTTATTATTGTTGGTGTATCAATTAAGTCATTATAGCTCCCACTGGTTGCTACATTTGCAAAAATCGGCTTTTCCGTAATATCATCCCAGGCAGGAACCCAACTGATAGGGCGGTATAAGCCCTGATGGTTTCCCCAACTATAAGCAGAATCCCAATCCAAAATAAGTTCATTTGTTATCCCAAAAGAAGGACTTGCTGTCCATATCGGATCAATTTCGCTGGTCAAAAAACCACTCAAATCCTGATCGCCGGTATTGACTCCGCTCAAATTATCCAAATTCATAATATCATCTTGCGTAACATCCGCTGCCGGGCTTGCCGAAAATACCGGATCGGTTTCATTGGCAACACTTTCCGCTTCTTTTGCATGCAGTGCATAAGGAACGCTCAGCAACTGGCTGATGCCGGTGATGGTATAATTTGTACCGCCTTCGGGATCGGTCTCTGTTTTTAGAAAATACGGCCCTTCTGCCCAGTTAATTGCTGAAAAAGTTCCGCTCAGCACATCGCCCATACCAATTTCTATGCTCAAAAGTCCATTTTTATTGGTTAGCACAGATTGCGTTTCCACATAAACCGCCGTACCACTTGCCGATCCCTGCAAAATACTTATTTGCATATTTATCGTCGCATCCGTGATCAGGTTCCCATTGATATCACGCACAACGGCCTGATAGGACATTTTTTCCGGTGACTGGGCAAAAAGGCTGTAAGCCATTAATATTGCAAATAAAAATATAGATATACGTTTCATAATTGAATCCCCCTAATTTTTAATGATTTTAAATGTTTTTAATTCTTTGCTGTGATCCACAACTTTTAAAAGATATACACCCGCAGGCAATTGAGCCATGTTGATGGTGCTCTGCACTTTGGAAATACCGGCCTGCTGCACGCATTGGCCGCTCAGGTTATAGAGCTTGTAGCTTAAAAGCCGGTTTTGGCAATCGCCAACATCCAGCACAAGGTATTTGCTTGCCGGATTGGGATAGGCTTTCAGCGATAGCGATATATCCGCAGCCTCATCCATTCCCGTAACTATGGAAATCTCGTAAGGCTGCTGCACCCCTTCGGACAAATAGGCATTTTTGGCCCAAAGGGTTTGATAAGCAATCTGCCCAACAGTATAACACATTGTGCCCCCACTGCCCGAGGCATTTCCCCCTACGGGACTTATTGCTTCCTGAGCCTGTACTTCCGGCCTGCAAAAGGCAAATAGAAGCAGCGCGCTCAGTGCAATTAATTTACTCTTCCCTAATCTCATAAATCCTCCTTTTTTTATTGGTTAATGTATAATGACTTGCAAATCCACCGAAACAATTGATAAAACAGGTCTTTCTTTTTCAGGGAATCTTTATTTTGATGATCCAAAGAATCCCTTCGCGTCAATGGATGCTTCATTAAAGCACTCATCAGCTTTTCCATTGCTTTATTGATGTTTACCATTGCAGTAGAGCCTAGTGCTTGTCTATAATGTGGGGTTTCTGAGAAAGCTCAACCTGCAACCATCTGCGAATTAATTACCAGAAACAGTATGGCGTATTTGCCGTATTCTTTGATCAGCTTTTTTTACAGCATTTTGATTTCTTTTAGAATCTCCTACACCTCCTGTTGGAAAAAACATTACCGATAAATTAACATCTCCAACTTCTGTTCTTGAAGAACTTAAATATTTATTTGCCCATAGATAAAAAGTGTGTGTGCCGGCACTTACAGGAATACACCTGTGCTGTGCAAACGATGTATATTGATCAGATGAATCTGCGCAATTATAATCAGTAAGTATATTCAAATAGTCATACCATTCAATTTCAGCCTGCCATGAAAGGTTAGGATCCTGATCACATAAAATGGCGGCTAAAAGCAGATCACAACCTGTGCTTTCCCAATCTACATAACCACTTGCCATTGCAAAACATATTCCATCAGAAGGCACTTCTATCGTAACAGATCTGACATTGTTGAATGATCCATAGTTGGCAGTAATTTGATAACACTGGTTTCCTCCAATATAACCAATAAGAGGCTTTACATTACTCAGCCCACTGCCATCACCTGTGATCCTGCCCGAGCCATCCACTTTTAATACACTAGTGCCATTATTTTTTGTAATGCCGAAACTACTTGTTTCATCATTAGTGTTTAATTGTATCGTTTTTTCAACACTTGAGTTAGCAATATTGGGCGCATTTGTTAGACTATCGTAGTTCCCGCAAAATTCACTTTTGCCATTCCAAAAAGCTGTATCTGATGACGTGATATGTGATGCTATAGAAGCTTCAAAAACCGGATCAACTTCTGTAGTAATAAACCCACTTACATCAGGAATATCGTAACGGATCTGCGCGGCAGTGTCCATGATGGCCTGTGTGTTCATACCGATGCCTGTAATATCCTGATCACCTGTATTGATGCCGGAAAGGTTGCCCAAATTAGTTATATCTTCTGCTGTGATATTGGCGGCTTCACTGGCTGTATAAACAGGATCCACTTCTGTGGTAATAAAACCACTTACATCAGGAATATCGCTACGGATCTGCGCGGCAGTGTCCATGATGGCCTGGGTATTCATACCAATACCTGTAATATCCTGATCACCTGTATTAATACCGGAAAGATTGCCTAAGTTCGTTATATCTTCTGCTGTGATATTGGCGGCTTCACTGGCTGTATAAACAGGATCCACCTCCTCAGTAATAAAACCACTTACATCAGGGATATCCCCACGGATCTGTGCGGCAGTGTCCATGATGGCCTGGGTGTTCATACCAATGCCTGTAATGTCCTGATCACCTGTATTGACACCCGAAAGGTTGCCCAAATTAGTTATATCCCCTGCCGTGATATTGGCTGCTTCACTGGCAGTATAAACCGGATCAACTTCCGTAGTGATAAAACCATTAACGTCAGGAATATCAGCACGGATTTGTGCGGCTGTATCCTGTATGGCCTGGGTATTTTCAGCTATGCCGCCGATATTCTGATCGCCGGTATTGACTCCGCTCAAATTATCCAAATTTACGATATCGTCCTGGGTAACATCCGCTGCCGGGCTTGTCGAAAATACCGGATCGCTTTCATTGGCAACACTTTCCGCTTCTTTTGCATGCAGTGCATAAGGAACGCTCAGCAACTGGCTGATGCCGGTGATGGTATAATTTGTACCGCCTTCGGGATCGGTCTCTGTTTTTAGAAAATACGGCCCTTCTGCCCAGTTAATTGCTGAAAAAGTTCCGCTCAGCACATCGCCCATACCAATTTCTATGCTCAAAAGTCCATTTTTATTGGTTAGCACAGATTGCGTTTCCACATAAACCGCCGTACCACTTGCCGATCCCTGCAAAATACTAATTTGCATATTTATCGTCGCATCTGTGATCAGGTTCCCATTGATATCACGCACAACGGCCTGATAGGACATTTTTTCCGGTGACTGGGCAAAAAGGCTGTAAGCCATTAATATTGCAAATAAAAATATAGATATACGTTTCATAATTGAATCCCCCTAATTTTTAATGATTTTAAATGTTTTTAATTCTTTACTGTGATCCACAACTTTTAAAAGATATGCACCCGCAGGCAATTGAGCCATGTTGATGGTGCTCTGCACTTTGGAAATACCGGCCTGCTGCACACATTGGCCGCTCAGGTTATAGAGCTTGTAGCTTAAAAGCCGGTTTTGGCAATCGCCAACATCCAGCACAAGGTATTTGCTTGCCGGATTGGGATAGGCTTTCAGCGATAGCGATATATCCGCAGCCTCATCCATTCCCGTAACTATGGAAATCTCGTAAGGCTGCTGCACCCCTTCGGACAAATAGGCATTTTTGGCCCAAAGGGTTTGATTGGCAATTTGCCCTACAGTATAAGAGCTTGTCCCTCCACTGCCCGATGCCTCGCCCCCCGTGGCATTGACAGATTGCTGAGCATGCAAATCGAGCCGGCACAGGCCAGTGACCAGAAACATGCTCAGTACAATTGTTGTAATTTTTCTTAATTTCATAAATCCTCCTTTTTTAGTGGTTAATATGTATGTGCAATGACTTGCAAATCCGATGGTACAGATCAATGATGGAACAGCGCTTTTTTTGGCTTTGCATTTTTTGCTTATCCAAAAAATCCTTTTGCAACAATGGATGCTTTTCCAAAGCATTGAGCAGCTTTTCCATTGCTTGTTTTTTAGCATTGCGCAGTGAATAATCTGAATTTTCCATGACCACTAAATTAAGGCGCAATATCGTGTAGGTCAATTTTTTAAACTCATAGAAATCTCATACCCCCAACAAAACTATCTCATAATTATCTCACTATTTGCGTTTCCTCAACAGAAACACCTCTATAAAATACAGATTATAAATGGATTATACGGATACAGTAAAAAAGCAGGCATTTCTGCAAAAATATGTGGAGTAATGAGGTAAAGGAAGCAGCATTGGCAAAAAACCAGGCTTATTGCTCATCCGACGGGTTTGAATCATCCGATGATCGAAGCCGGGCAGCTCAAAAAGAGCGCCAGCAACATTAATAGCAAAATTTTTACATAACACCTGCATTTTTAAGCCAAAACGCAGGTCGATTCCCATAGGGGTTTTCGCGCTACCATCTCCGTACCATCGCGCTACCAAGTCGATGCAAGAAATATCGGGCTTCCCACTTGCCTTAACAAAAATTGAGGCTTTAAAATGGTAAATATTCCATCAACCTATCATGCACTACTCATTGGATGAATAAAAATCAATTAGAATGAAAAAAATCATCACAACCCTCGCAATTGCAATTATGTTTTTGGGCGTGCAAGCCCAGGGCGATGACCCGCCACACCCCAACGGGGGTGCAAACCCAACCGAAGCCGGCTCCGGAAACAATCCCGTAGGCGGTGGCGCGCCCATTGGCAGCGGAATGGCTGTTTTATTGGCTTTGGGCGCAGCTTATGGCATTCGGAACTGGAAAAAATCAGCCGATTAATACGAAAAGGCTATTGGTGTAATCTCATTCATCGGATGGCTTTGCGTCATCCGGTGAATTGGAGTTTTTATAAAAGGTTCTACTCGGAATTCCGTGGAAACCTATAAAGTATTCAAAGTTTGGAATACAGTTTTAAATAGTGCCAGCCAGAAAACTATAGATTTTTAAAATTCACCCAAAAAACAACTAGCAAAATATGTTCTGCAAGATGCTACTTGCATAAAAAAATTAAAATTTATAGTAAATATATAGAAATATAATGCAATTATCCCGGCTTATTCAGTCCTATAGAAACAACAAGGCATAATTCATCCTTGAAAAACAATTAAAATACTGTATTTCAATGATTTAAAATTATGCGGCCTTAAAGCATCCCTTGCCTGAGTGTTGGTCAGCTACAAAAATACGGATCAACTCAACTCCGATCCTGCGCAAATTGTAAGCTGATACGGCCAGGCCAACATAACGTTTAAAATGTCCATACCCTTTGTCGGGACACCTGTCCAGTCCTCTGTGTTCCAATTCGTTAATGTTTGATTCTATTGCACTGTGCCTATTGCGTGCCTTTATAAACCAAGGCTGGTGCTCCTGTTCGTGCTCCTGCTTGTTGCATTTCCCCTTTTTTGGGAGTACCAAACGCTGGGTGTTTTGCGAGAGAAGTTCTTTGTTTTCTTTTTCCAATATCCTTTATCAAAGCTCCAACTTGCAATGCCTCTGTAGCGTAAGGATATTCTCTGGGCCAGCTGTGGAACACATTCTGAGTCTGACTGGCTTTCTATAATCTGGTAATCGACAATGAGGTTATATTGGTCAGTGGTTATTGCCGCTTTTTTCCCAAGTTCTACATTAGGCCGCATTTTGCCTTTTTTTATCCACTCGGTGTAGGTCTCAAAAATGGAAAACATTTTCTCTTCATGGGGGATTTCCTCTCCTTTTATCACCCTTCTTTCCAACAGGTCTATATGTTTTTGCAACAGTACCATATAATGGAACAGTTCCGTCAAAACGGGATTGCCGTCAATAGTGCTACGGCCGCATTCTTTCCCGAGCTTGGCGTGAAGTGCTTTCGCTTTTGTAAGGTAGCTTTTAGCGGTTTGCCGAACCCTATCGGCTTTTCCTTTTCCTCCTGAAGCACTTGCCCGTCCCAGTGCACGCATCTTGTTTTTGAGGTCTTTGCTCCAATTTTTATTCTTGCGCCACCCTGCCGGCGGTTGGCCCGGATAAAGCCTGGCAACTATATCGAGGCATTTGCGGGCACAGTCCCACAGCAAGTTATAGTCAGTTGGGAAATGGACATTGCTTTCTACCACAAAACTATCGGTTTTTAAGCACAATGCTTCCTCCTCTTTTTTTTTAAACACGTAGTGGCCAAAATCAACGATAATACTGTTGAGCTCCCTGACCGATTCATCGTCCAATAAGCCAACATTATCTATAATAGACTGATATCCAAACTTATAATTACTCATTCCATAATCGTTTTCAACACCCATGATTTGACGCACAAGCCGGTCATAATTGGCCAGGTAGTGAAGATCATCGTAGCTTATGTTTTGGCAGAGGCGTACCTGAGAAAGTACAAAGACATGCCATAGGTCCATTCCGGGACGCCCGGTTTTATTGTTTTGGGATAGGATTTTGTCCTCAAGGATAGTGAAAACTTTTTCATTCCACTCTGGGGTTACAAAAATCTCTTTTAAGGCTGCACATAGGCCGGGCAGGGCGCCGCTGCGCTTTTTTGTCGTAAGCCTTCAGCAAAAGGCATATTGCACAAGCTTTTAAAGCTCCCTTACTTTGCTGCAAAAAAGCAATATGCAAAAAGAACAAAGAAGAGCAGAGATGAAAGCGCTGGTGGATCAATGGCATACCAGTGGCCAAAGCAAAAGATCCTTTGCCGAATCGCACAAAATCGGCTATCACACTTTCCTTTATTGGTATCATAAATTTAAACAGGAAGAAAGCTTGCCTGATGACCATGGGTTCATTGAGCTTTCCGGAATTCCAGCTGCAGGGGTCAATATCCGTTATCCCAATGGTATCGAGCTCAGCTTGCCGGGCAATGTGCCCTTGTCCTATCTCAAATCGCTCACCGGCCAATAATGTTCAGCTTAACTGCCAGCCGCTATTACCTGTACCGCCAGCCCACCGATATGCGCAAGAGCTTTGACGGGCTTTATGGCATTGTGCGCAACAAACTGGACAAAAACCCGATGAGCGGTGATGTTTTCCTGTTCATCAACAAAAAGCGCGACCGCATAAAATTATTGCGCTGGGAAAGCGGAGGTTTTGTGCTGTTCTATAAAAGGCTCGAAAAAGGCACTTTTCACCTGCCGGACACATCTGCTGTGCACGCCTCCCACCAGCTGATCGACTACCCTGAACTTGTAATGATAATCAATGGTATTTCCATGAAAAATGCAAGGAAATACCCACGTTTTTTCCCACATGAAAATGTTGGTAAATAGCACTTAAAATATAGTCAGACAAGAGGTTACTTCCGTATCTTTGCCTCATGGCAAGTCAGGAAAATATAACTATATCAAAAGCGGAATATGATGCAATGCAACAGAAGATATTCCTGCTTCAGCATGAACTTGTCCAGTTGAGGCGTGCGATCTATGGAGCCAAAAGCGAACGGCATATCGCAGCAGACCCCAACCAGGGCGTGCTCTTCGACGTGCCTGCACAGGAGAAAGAACCGGAAAAGGAGCAGATCAGCTATACGCGCAATAAAAAGCAGTCCAAAAAACAGCCCGTGCGCTTAGAACTGCCCGCCCACCTGCCGCGCCATGAAATTATCATCGAACCCCAAAACCTGCCCGAAGGCGCCCATAGGGTCAACGTAAAAATCACCGAAGTACTTGATTATGTGCCCGGTACTTTTCGTGTGATCCGTTATATACGCCCTTACTATGCCGTAGCAGGCCAGGACGAAAGCACCCAAATGATCTGCGCAGAACTGCCTTCACGCGCCTTGCCCAAAAGCAATGCCTCAGAAGGCCTGATCTCTTATGTGACTGTCAGCAAATTTGTTGACCACCTGCCTTTCTACCGCCTTGTCAAGATGTTCAAGCGCCTGGGGATCGAAATAGCCGAATCAACAATAAACGGTTGGTTTAGCGGGGTTTGCAGATTGCTTGAACCGCTTTACGATGCCCTGAAAAAAGAAATCATGAGGACCGATTACCTGATGGCAGACGAAACGCCCATAAAGGTATTGACCAAAGACAAGCCCGGGGCATCGCACAAAGGGTATCATTGGGTTTATTACGACCCGCTTAAAAAACTGGCCCTGTTCGATTACCGGAAAGGCCGCGGACGGGAAGGCCCGGATGAGATGCTGGAAAACTATAGTGGATATTTGCAAACCGATGGCTACACAGCTTACGACAACCTAAAAAACAAAGCCGAAATCACCCAATTGGCCTGCATGGCGCATGCACGCAGGTATTTTGAGAAAGCCAAGGACAATGATGCTGCACGCAGTGAATATGCGCTGGGGCAGATAAGAAAACTGTATGCCATTGAACGTCAGGCAAGTGAGCAAGAACTGCAGCCGGAGGAGGTCAAAGCATTGCGGCAAAAGGAATCACTGCCCATATTGAACGAAATGGAAAGCTGGCTTAAGGAAGAAGTTTATAAAGTAGCGCCCAAAAGCGCAATCGGCAAAGCCATAGCTTACAGCCTGAAATTATGGGGGCGCCTGATCCGTTATATTGAAGACGGAAGGCTGCGCATTGACAACAACCTGGTTGAAAACAGCATCAGGCCGGTAGCAATAGGCCGCAAGAATTACCTGTTTGCCGGTTCGCACAATGCAGCCCAGCACGCGGCTATGATCTACTCCTTTTTTGCCAGCTGCAAAATCCAAAACGTAGAACCCTTTGAGTGGCTCAAGCAAACATTAGGAAAAATCCAGGAACACCCAGCCAACCAGCTCCACCAACTTCTGCCCGGACAGCTTTAAAACATTATCCGGTTATATGCAAGATGCTGTTCGCTGTAGGCTTACTGCAAACCGATGGCTACACAGCTTACGACAACCTAAAAAACAAAGCCGAAATCACCCAATTGGCCTGCATGGCGCATGCACGCAGGTATTTTGAGAAAGCCAAGGACAATGATGCTGCACGCAGTGAATATGCGCTGGGGCAGATAAGAAAACTGTATGCCATTGAACGTCAGGCAAGTGAGCAAGAACTGCAGCCGGAGGAGGTCAAAGCATTGCGGCAAAAGGAATCACTGCCCATATTGAACGAAATGGAAAGCTGGCTTAAGGAAGAAGTTTATAAAGTAGCGCCCAAAAGCGCAATCGGCAAAGCCATAGCTTACAGCCTGAAATTATGGGGGCGCCTGATCCGTTATATTGAAGACGGAAGGCTGCGCATTGACAACAACCTGGTTGAAAACAGCATCAGGCCGGTAGCAATAGGCCGCAAGAATTACCTGTTTGCCGGTTCGCACAATGCAGCCCAGCACGCGGCTATGATCTACTCCTTTTTTGCCAGCTGCAAAATCCAAAACGTAGAACCCTTTGAGTGGCTCAAGCAAACATTAGGAAAAATCCAGGAACACCCAGCCAACCAGCTCCACCAACTTCTGCCCGGACAGCTTTAAAACATTATCCGGTTATATGCAAGATGCTGTTCGCTGTAGGCTTACGATGTTCGGACTGAAATTTCAGGATTATATTTTTGATGAAAGAACCTAAGGCTTTTTGCCATCAGGTTTTCCTCGGCTTTAACTTCAACAGGAATAATTTTAGTATCGAATTGCATGATAAAATCAACTTCTCCGCTTGAGCTTTCTGCAGACCAATAAAATAAATTACTCTGCAAAATCTGCTGATAAACAAATTGTTCTGTCAAAGCGCCTTTAAATTCTTCAAAAATCTTATTCCCTTCAATTATAGATTTTTTATCCAAACCTGATAAAGCAGCCAATAAGCCGACATCTACAAAGAACACTTTAAAAGCACTTAAATCCAAGTATGATTTTAAGGGCATCCCCGGCTTTGAAACACGAAAAACCTTAGAAATCAAGCCACTTCCGATTAACCACTCAATGGCCAGTTCAAATTCTTTTGCCCTTGCTCCTTTTTTAATAAGCCCAAATACAAACTTTCTGCTTTCTCGTGATAACTGGGCAGGAATTGAGTTCCATACCCTGTTAATGCGGGGCACCAGCTCCATTGGTGCATGCTTGGCAAAATCATTTTGATAGGCTGACAGAATATTTCCTTGTAATGACCTTACTGAATCAAAATCCTGATTTTCAACAAAATCACGTACAACTTCAGGCATTCCCCCAATAAAATAATAGTACCGAAGGGTAGTGATATACTTTTCTTTAAAGGTTTTTATTAAATCCCATTTCATGCTAAAAAGCAGTTCAACGAGCATATCCTCGCCTGATGCCAATAAAAACTCCAAATAAGATAATGGCTGCAGGTGAAGAAAATCAACTTTACCAACAGGAAATGATGATTTTTTTTGCAAGGAAATTCCAAGATAGGAACCTGCAGCCATAACATGAAACTCAGGTGCATTTTCGTAAAAATATTTTAATGCGGTTACTCCCCTTTCGGCTTCCTGTATCTCGTCCAAAATGATCAAAGTATCCTCAGGATTAGCCTTCACACCGGTTTCAACCTGCAAGGCCAAAAGAATTCGGGAAATATCAAAATCATTAGCAAAAAGGCTTTGCAATTGCTTTTTATCCTCAAAGTTCAGATATACAGTCTGTTTGTATTCATTCTTTCCAAATTCCTTCATCAACCAGGTTTTTCCAACCTGCCGGGCGCCCTGAAGCACCAAAGGTTTTCTGCCATTTTTATTCTTCCAGGCAAGTAGTTGTCCGTAGGCAGTTCTTCTCATTTCAATTATATTTTATTCACATGAAATTAATTCCAATTTCAAAAATACACTTTTTAGTCGGAATTTCTGTAGAATTTCACACTTTTTAGTCGGAAATTTTGTTAATTTCTACATTTATTAGTCGGAATTATAATTTAATTTACAATTTTAATTAAATTTAAACAAAAATCTAAAGAGCCACATATGCCATTAAAAAATCAATTTCAGAAGGTTCTATTCGAAATTTCACGGAAAGGAGCAATAAAATATTCCAGAGGTTCATCCTCCCTTTACTGAGTAGTTTGTACTATGTCTGAGAAAAATCCTTAATTACTTCTTCTCCAGCAACAGCACATTCTCCACATGATGCGTATGCGGGAACATATCCACAGGCTGTATGCGCGTAATTTGATACATATCCGACATTAAAGCCACATCACGCGCCTGTGTTGACGGATTACAGCTTACATAAACCACACGTTTTGGGGCTACCTGCAAAATCCTGCGCACAATTTTTTCGTGCATTCCTGCTCTTGGCGGGTCGGTGATCACCACATCGGGTTTGCCGTTTTCGCGTATAAATTCATGCGTCAGCACTTTGAGCATATCGCCTGCATGAAAAACAGTATTGTTGATACCATTGAGCTCCGAGTTGACACGTGCATCAAGGATTGCGGATTCGATAAACTCGATTCCCACAACTTTTTTGGCATATGGAGCCACATAATTGGCAATGGTTCCGGTTCCTGTATAAAGGTCATAAACAATTTCATCGCCGCTAAGGCCGGCATATTCCAATGTGAGGCGGTATAAAGCTTTTCCCTGTTCGGGATTGGTCTGGAAAAACGAGAGCGGCCCGATTTTAAATTTCAGTCCGTCCATTTCCTCGATCATATGGTCTTTACCATAATAAATATGGAATGGCAGATCGTTATAAATGTCATTGTGCTTGGTATTGATGGAATACACCAAACTGGTAATCTGAGGGAATTTCCCGAGCAGGAAATCCAGTAGCAGCTCCCGTTTTTCCGGATCATCCTCTCCAAAAACCACAAGCACCATCAAATCGCCGGTTGAAGTATTGCGCACGATCAAATTACGCAGTAAACCTGTCCATCCCCTGATATTCAAAAAGCTCAGATCGTTTTCTATGGCAAAATCGCGCACAGCCAGTCGGATTTGGTTGGAAGGTTCTTCCTGCAAGTGGCATTCATCAATATCCAAAACACGGTCCCACATGCCGGGCAGATGGAATCCCAAACCGTTGTACTGACGGTCTTCGGACGGGATTTTAAACTCTTCGGGCAAAATCCAGCGTTTATTTCCGAAGGTAAATTCCAGTTTATTGCGGTAGTTATAGATTTTTTCGGAAGGAAGTATGGGCGCTATTTCGGGCAAATCCAGATGTCCGATACGTTCGAGATTATCCACAACCTGCTTTTGTTTATAAAAAAGCTGATGCTGATAATCCATATTCTGCCATTTGCATCCACCGCATGTTCCAAAATGGGCACATTTAGGGTCGGTACGCTTTTCTGAATACTCATGGATTTTCACAGCCACGCCTTCGTTGTATGCCTTACGGATTTTAGTTGTCTGAATATCAACCAAATCGCCGGGAACAACATAAGGCACGAAAACCACTTTATTCTCCTGGCGTGCCACTGCTTTTCCCTGAGCTCCTGCATCGAGAATGCGCATATTTTCCAACAAAGGCTTTTTCCTTTTTCCCATAGCATAAAAATTAAGAGGGCAAAAGTACCTAAATCCCCGCTAAGAACATCGATGCTTAAAATAAAATCTAAGCTCCTGCGTTTAAATCCTGACAGGCCATAAAGGCCATAAAGCAGCTGGATACATTAAATACGATTTATCGTCTGATTTGTATTTTTGCATACTTTTACATCCAAATTAAGAATATAATTGTGAACAAGAAACTTCTACTGATAGCTTCGATCATCATCCTGATAAGCGGACAAAAATCTTTTGCACAAATTGGTGGCGACAATGTTTATGAATTCCTGAACCTGACCAGCTCTGCCCGGGCAGCAGCTTTGGGCAATAATATGATTGCTGTGAAAGACAACGACATCAATACGGCACTCAACAACCCTTCATTGATAACGCCCGAAATGCATAATCAGCTGGGATTGAGCTTTGTTGATTTCTATTCCGACATCAATTACGGTTTTGTATCCTACGGGCGCACGTTCAAAGAAATCGGGAGCTTTGTTGGATCGATGCAATACATTAATTATGGTACATTTACGGAAGCTGATGCCACCGGACAAACTTACGGTGATTTTACAGCCGGCGAATACGCCATGACCATCGGCTGGGGCCGTAGTTTGGATTCCAATTTTTCGATTGGAGCCAATTTTAAGATGATTTATTCTTCCATGCATTCGTATAATTCAATGGGAATGGCTGTGGATGTTGGTGGTTCGTACCATAACAGCGAGAAAAATTTCACGATTTCATTGGTTGCGCGCAATATCGGGATGCAGCTGAGTGCTTATGATGGTGGTGAACGCGAACCGCTGCCCTTCGAAATTCAGCTGGGCTTATCCAAACGCTTGCAGCACCTTCCCTTCCGCTATTATATTATGGTCAATCATATGGAAAAATGGGACCTCACTTATGATGATCCATTGGAAGAAGAGCTGGATCCGGTTACCGGCGAAGTAAAAGAAGACAGCGGCCTCTCAAAATTTGGCGATAAATTTATGCGCCATATTGTTGTGGGCGGAGAGATTAATCCCGTTAAAAGCCTGAGCATCCGAATCGGATACAATTATCAGCGCAGGCAGGAGCTTAAAATAGCCGACAATGCTTCCACGGTTGGGTTTTCATGGGGTATCGGATTAAGGATCAAAGCATTCAGCATTAACTACAGCCGATCCACTTACCATTTGAACGGCTCACCGAACTACATCACTCTGAGTACCGATCTGGATAAACTATTCAAACGCAGCAAGCAAATTCCTAAGGAAGACTAATCATGATCCCAATTTTTATTGATGAAGATGCCGGATTTTGTTTTGGCGTGGTAAAAGCTATTGAAACTGCAGAAAACAAACTCAAATCCGACACGAAGCTGTATTGCCTCGGCGATATCGTTCACAATGAAGGCGAGATTGAACGACTTGAAAAACAAGGTCTTATTACAATTTCCCGCGATCAGTTACCGGTTTTGGAAAATCAGGAAGTACTGATCCGGGCGCATGGTGAAGCACCGGAAACCTATCAACTGGCAAAAAAACACAATATCCGCATCACCGATGCCACCTGCCCTATTGTAATCAAATTGCAGGAAAGGATTAAAAAAAATTGGGAAAGCTTGCGAAATACAAAAGGGCAAATTGTAATTTACGGCAAGGCAAACCATCCGGAAGTAATTGGATTAAACGGTCAAACTGATAATGAAGGAATTGTGGTTGAAGGCATGCATGACCTGGAAAAAATAGATTTTCATCGCCCCATCAGCATGTACAGCCAAACCACCAAAAGCCTGGAATCTTATCAGGAGCTGGGGGATGCCATCAGGCAAAAAGCTGCGGAAGCGGGAAACAAAAATATTGAAATCCACCCCAGTGTATGTCGTAAAGTAGCCAACCGCAGCCAAAGCCTGAAAGTTTTCGCCAAAAAATTTGATTGCATTTTATTTGTCAGCGGCAAAAAGAGCTCCAACGGGAATTACCTCTACCACATCGCATTGGCCGAAAATCCAAATACACATTTCCTTTCCCATCCATCAGAAATTAAAAAAGAATGGATTTCCGGAGCGAAAAGTATTGGCATTAGTGGTGCCACATCAACTCCGGCATGGTTAATGGAAGATGTGCGCGCCCGGGCGGAAGGCATTTTAAACAAAAGGTTCTACTGAGAATTTCGTGGGTTCTTATAAAATTTGAGATGAAAAGCATTGAGAAATATTTTCGTATAATATTTATGCGAGGAATCTGAGCTCCAACAGATTCCTCGCTCCACAAAGCCTTAATCACTTCGTTTGGCTTTGTTCCGGTCGGAATGAAGCTGTTTATTAGGCGTTTAAGGCAAATGCGGCGAGGACGTATTTATAATATCCTACCTTGTCCTCGCCGCATTTGCCTCCTGACTTCATTAAAACGCGTCATCCCGACAAAGATTTCCGAAGCATGAGGATGGCTTTGGAGGGATCTGTTGGAGATTTAAATTTTGTCTTTCCACAAAATTCCTAGTAGAACCAAATGAAATATCCTAAGGCATTGGTTTTCAATCTATTCATTGGATGACTTGAAGTCATCCGATGAATGGTAACAGTCTTACAATATCGGGATTAAATTCTAAAATTGTAAGAATATATTTTTTACTGTCCCAAAAAATTATAGTATAAAATCCTGATAGTTTTCCCGATTAACGAGCTGAAAATCATTTCCATAATCAGCGTTCCATGTTTTAGGGGCACGGGCTTTTGATTTTCCGGCTATCATTTCGTAGGCATAAAATTTTCCGTTTCGTTCCTCGATATAGTCGATTTCTGTTCCCCTATATGTCCTCCAAAAATATTTGGAAGCGTCCATTCTATTAAATTGCAAGTATTTAATCCGCTCAGAAATCATAAAATTTTCCCAGAGAAGCCCCATATCGTTTCTGTTTTCGGGAAGGCTCAAATCATTGATAATTTGGTTTCGGATTCCATTATCATAGAAAAAATATTTTTGCGATTTACTCACTTCTTTACGCGGATTTCGGCTTAAAGCCGACAAACTAAAGATGATAAAAGATTGCTCCAAAAGATACAGATAGCGCTCGACTGTTTCCCGGTTTAAAGCAAGCTGCTTTCCCAACTCATGCAAAGAAACCTGAGAACCAACCTGATAGGCCAGTAATTTTAGCAAATTCCTGATTTTAACCGGATATCGGATATTTTCCAATTCCAGGATATCCTTAAACAAAAGAGAATCGGTAACATCGCTCAGGTAATCCGCTTTTGCCTCAAAACCATCAGTCTGAATTACTTCTGGATAAGAGCCAAAAATCAGCCGCTCATCCAGCTGATCATTCAGCTCAAACAAATTCATTTCCTGCGATAATTCCTGCATGGAAACGGGCAAAAGAGTATAAACTTTTTTTCGGCCTGCCAGAGATTCCGTAACGCTACCCGAAAGCAGAAAGGAAGAGGAACCCGTAACCAAAATTTTCAATTCAGGAATTTCATCATGCAAAATCTTGAGGTTCAATCCAATATCAGGGATGCGGTGTCCTTCGTCAATAAACAGCATTTCATAACCTGATACCAGCGAACGCAATAATCGCAGATCACGGCTGGACAGCACATCAAGGTACTTTACTTCATCTGCATTAACCATCAAGGTTTTGAAAGGCAATTCAGAAATTACCTCTCCGGATAAGGTTGTTTTTCCCGATTGACGCGGCCCATAAAGCAAAATTACTTTGTTCAGGCCGGTCAAATCCCGCAGCAGCGATTGTTTGATTATGCGATGTATCATGACACTAATTTTATTCAAAGGTAGAAAATTTATGGTTAACCATAAAATTTACCCGTTAAATTTTATGGTTAACCATAAAAATTTGCGTATAAAATTTATGGTTTTATAAAATGAGCTTAGAAATAGACTTCATCAAATCGAGATAGCAGACGCTGAAAAGGAGCACAATAACGGCATCGTAAAAATAATTTGGTCTAAAAAGTGCAAAACTTACACTTAAGTCGTTAATAATTTTAGTGTATTTTTGCAGCCTTTGGCTTTTGGCAGCTATATCTTTGTATCTCAGATTAATATAGTGCATGAATCGAATTAACTGGAAATTTTACCTCATATTTATCCCGCTCCTGTTTTTTAGCTGTTCGCATCAGGAGGCACAGCAAAGAACATTGGAGAGCATCAATCTCAGCACCTTTCATTACGAACCGGCACCATTAAGTTTCTCTGCAAAAAAACTTAACGACCTACAGGAAAAACTGCATAAAACCCTAAAAAACAGTGGATTTAATGGCAATGCTTTGGTAATGTACAAAGGCAATAAAATCCTGGAATATTCGCATGGGTATGGTGATTTTGGCCAGAGGAAGAAGCTTTGCCCCGATTCTCCTTTTCAGATGGCATCGGTGAGCAAGCCTTTCACAGCTACTGCGGTCCTGATGCTGTGCAACCAGGGAAAAATTCAATTGGATGACAGTGTTTTTCATTATATCCCGGAGTTCCCCTATGAAAATATCACCATTCGCCAGATGCTCACCCATACCAGTGGTTTGCAAAATTATATGTACCTGGTGGATCAGTATTGGGACAAGGAAAAAGCATTGACCAATGAGGATGTGCTAAACCTCATCATCAAATACAAACTTCCGTTAAATTTCAGGCCGGGAAGGCGCTTTCTGTATTCCAATACCGGTTATGCAATGCTGGCTTTGCTTGTAGAGCGTGTCAGCGGGCAAGCTTATCCGGACTGGGTTCAAGAAAATATTTTTAATCCGTTGGGAATGGAGCACAGTTTTGCCTGGAACAAAAGTACTTACGATACAATTTCATGCCCTGTAAAAGGTTATACCACATCACGCAGGTGGCGCAGGAATTACGATTTCGATCCATTGGATCAGGTAGTTGGCGATAAAAGCATTTTTACAACAATAGGCGACATGGCACAATGGGACCGGGCATTACAGCAAAACTACCTGCTCCCCGACAGCCTGGCAAATTTAGCCTATCAAAAAACAAAACTCCGTTGGCGCACAGTAAATTACGGTTTGGGGTGGCGCTTAAAAAAATACGGCTCGCGCGAAGCCATTTATCATAACGGCCTTTGGAACGGTTTTACGGCAAGTCACACCCGTTTTCCGGAAGACGACCTCAGCATCATATTAATGAGCAATACCAAAAGCCGGGTCGCAACTCTGGTAAACAGTTTGCAAAGTCAGTTTTTTAATGAAATTGAGCAGGGCGATTAGTCCACGGGCAGGCAAAGTTCAAAACAAAACACCTAATGGGCTGTTTCCCTGTTTATAAATCCCAATCAAAATGTCCGATAAATCCACATGGAAGGGCTATCTTTTTGTAGGCATATCCGTATTAGCTACTTCCAATGTTTATCTCTTCAGCAAAGCAGCGCTTCAGGAAGTCAGTTTATTCCAGTTTGGCAGCTGGTGGTTCTTTTTCGGGATGTTGTGGAATATCCTTTTTAATTTAATTCGCGGCAAAATCAACTGCATTAAAAAAGTTGACACAAAAGGTCGATGGCTTTTAGTAGTGATTGGTCTGCTGGAAATTATCGGCACGGGGCTTTTCTTTTTCTCGATCAGCCAGATGGAAAATCCCGCCATTGTATCCTTCATTGCCAATACCGGGCCGCTATTTGTTGGGATACTGGGATTTGTAATCCTCAGGGAACGCTTCAAAAAGCCCGAAATAGCCGGGATGTTGCTTACTTTGAGCGGTGCATTTATCCTGAGTTACAAAAGCGGGAATGGCGACGGGATTTTCATCCATGGAGCGGAATATGTCGTGCTCAGCTCATTGATGTTCGCAATTTCTTCCATACTCATCAAGAAAAACATCAAGCGGTTTGACACCACAGTGCTCAGCCTGAACCGCAGCCTTTTTCTTTTTGCTGCATCAGTTATTGCATTAAGCACTCAGGATCTCCCCTTGCTCATCCCTGGCGGAGCATTCATCAACATACTGATTGGAAGTATTTTAGGGCCATTCCTCACGGTTTATGCCGGATATTCGGCTTTAAAATACATCGAAGCAAGCCGCGCATCGGTTTTGAGCAGCATTAAAGGTTTGGTAGTATTGCTTGGCAGCTGGATTGTTTTTGGCACGCTCCCACTCGCTTACCAGATCGCAGGAGGAAGCATTTCCATACTGGGCGTGATGATGATTGGTTTAAGCAAAAGCAAAGCACGATTTCTGGACATCCGTTATAAAATTTTCAAACGGAATGATGATTAAGCCATAAAAAGCGACTCCTCTTTCACAGGTTTTCATATTTTTGGGTCAAAAAAGCCATCAGGCGAATAAAAACTGCCCGGTCAGAAGCTCAAAATGTGATTTACGGAAAACCGGCTTCCCGGCCCAAACCAAAACAAATGAAGCACTTTTACTCAATTTTCACGATCAGTTTACTGATAATCAGTACTTTTTCATTTGCTCAAAACTCCAAAAAGAAGCTGGATCACAGCGATTATGCTTCCTGGAAAAAAATAGAAAAAGAGCAGATCTCGCATAATGGCCAATGGGCGATGTGCGAAACCAATCCGGCTCGTGGCGACGGCAGACTGGATGTTTTCAGCCTAAAAAAAGACGAAAAACTTCAATTTAACAGAGGGACACAAGCCCAATTTGGCCCTGAAAACAATTATATTGCTTTTCTTGTGAAGCCGCAGTTTGACACGATCCGCAAGCTCAAAATAGCAAAAACAAAAAAAGACAAACTCCCAAAAGATTCCCTTTTTGTTTTTGTTTTTGGTGCAGACAGCATACAGAAATATGAAAAAGTTAAAAATTTCAGCTGCCCCAAAGACGGAGGAAACTGGATGGCCTTTTTGCTCGATGGATACAATCCGCCTGCCGATACCACGGAAGCAGACAGTACAGCTAAAAAACCGGAGAAAATCAATACCAAAGAAAATGGCAACCGCCTCGTGCTGCTCAATCCGGTTGAAGGCAAAGAGCAGCATTATGACCGTGTGAAAGAATTTGAGATTTCGGATAACGGGAAAATGCTCAGTTTCATCCAAACCCTCGGCGACAGTATTGACTCCGTACGTGTAGCTGTTTTTGATTTCGGCTTGGAAAGAGCCACAAACATCATCAAACAAGAAGGTTACGCCAAAAAGCTTGCAGTAACCGCTAGCGGCGATGCAGCTGCTTTCATATACAGTGCCGACACCGCTAAGCAGAAAGTTTATGATTTGTTTTTCTGGCAAAAAGGCGATGACGCTGCTAAAATGATCGTAAGCAAAGAAACAAACTCTGTACCTGAAGGCTGGGCTGTATCAGAAAATGGTAAAACGAGCTTCTCAAAAGACGGCAGCAAACTCTGGTACGCCACGGCGCCCATTCCGGAAAAAGAAGCCGAAGACAGTTTGATGAAAGACGAAATTGCCCGCTTGGATGTTTGGCACTGGCAGGACAGTAAATTGCAGCCACAGCAAAAACTGCAATTGAAAGAGGAACAAAAAAGGTCGTATCGAGCGGTTTATCATATTGAAGAACAAAAATCCGTTCAGCTTTGCGATATGGACATGCGGGATTTACGCTTTCCTTTTGAAGGAAACGGTGATTTTGCCCTGGGAAGCGATTCGAAAAATTATGAAATCGTTGCCAGTTGGGACGGCTGGTACCGCGATTATTATTTCATAAACCTGAACAGTGGCAAAAGAGAAATCCTGCTCGAAAAACAAGCATCATCAGCCTACTTATCGCCGGATGGAAATTATTTTGCCTGGTATGATCAGGGAGACAGCTGTTGGAAGGCAAAAAACACAACAAACCAGGAAGTTAAAAATCTTACAGCGCAAATCCCCCACCCTTTCTACAACGAAAAGCACGATACGCCTGCCCTTCCCAATCCTTATGGTATTGCCGGCTGGGACAAAGACAACAAACACATTTTCATTTACGACCGCTACGACATTTGGAAGATCGATCCCGAGATGAAAGAACTGCCGCAAAACCTTACTAAAAATTGGGGGCGAAAAAACAAAACAAGCCTGCGGTTTACCCGCCTAAACAGGGACATCGACTATGTTCCAAAAGAAATTATGGTCAAACTCTTTGATGAAAAGACCAAAATGGCCGGATTTGCAAAAGTTTCCACCAATAAAGCCGGAGAACCTACAGTGCTGATTCTGGAAAAAGCCAGCATGGGAAACCTGCATAAGGCCCGATACAGCGATGAGATGATCTGGCGCAAAGGGAATGTGCAACAATACCCTGAGCTTTATGCCGGAAATACCGATTTTAAAAACCAAGTCCTCCTCACCAACACCAATCCGCAACAGGAAGAGTTCAACTGGATGCAGGAAGAACTGGTGAGCTGGACATCAACCGACGGCACCAAACTCGAAGGTATTCTTTATAAGCCCGAGGATTTTGATCCAACCAAAAAATACCCCATGTTGGTCTATTTCTATGAAACCTACTCCAATGAACTTTACAAATACTACAGTCCGGCACCGAGCCGCTCTGTGATTAATTTCCCATACTTTGTAAGCAACGGTTATTTAATTTTCATACCCGATATTGTTTACGGCACCGGATATCCCGGGCAGGATGCCTACAAGGCGATTGTAAGCGGAACCTTAAAAATGATGGAACGCCCGTATGTTGACGCACAGCATATGGGGATTCAGGGACAAAGCTGGGGCGGATATCAGGTTGCTTATCTTGTGACACAAACCAATTTGTATGCTGCAGCCGAAGCCGGGGCACCTGTGAGCAATATGACCAGCGCGTATGGCGGAATCCGTTGGGGATCAGGCATGAGCCGGATGTTCCAGTATGAAAAAACCCAAAGCCGTATAGGCGGAACTTTATGGGAAAAACCGATGCAATACCTTAAAAACTCACCGGTTTTCATGGCCGATAAAATCGAAACACCACTACTCATTATGCACAATGATAATGACGGAGCCGTGCCGTGGTATCAGGGAATTGAATTGTTTGTTGCGATGCGCCGTTTGCAAAAGCCCTGCTGGATGCTCACCTACAATGGCGACAGCCACAACCTCAAAGGAGAGAATTGGGGCAACCGTATGGATTTGAGCCGCAGATTGCAGCAGTTTTTCGATCACTATTTAAAAGAAGCTCCTGCGCCTAAATGGATGAGCGAGGGAGTTCCGGCAATACAAAAAGGCAAGGATTATGGGTTTGAATTGGAATAGGAGATCGCTTTAAAGACTCATCTTAGCCCGGGAATTTTCCGGGCTTTTTTTTATAAAACAAACTCTTCAATGTTTCCGGGATGAATAACCTTTGACTCGGTGAGTGCGTATGCCCGACTAAAAGTAAGTGGGATTTTAGCTTTTTTAGACTCGCTCAACTTAAACTCCCAGGCTGAAAACCCTCCGTCCACCTCTTCAATAAAATCAATTTCCTGTTGTTGCTTCGTACGCCAGAAGTAATAATATCCATAAAAATTATTATACGAAAGATATTTAATTCTCTCACTGATTATAAAGTTCTCCCAAAGAGCACCTTTATCCGCCCTGGACTCAAATGGACTATAACTCCCTACCATAGCATTCCTTACTCCATTGTCCCAGAAATAAATTTTCTTGCTTTTTTTTATCTCATTCCGGACATTTCGACTAAAGGCATTTAATCTAAAAATAATAAAAGCCTTTTCAAGCAAATCAATGTATCTCTCAACCGTTTCCTTGTCAGCACCAACTGTCTGAGCCAGTTCATGGTAGGACACCTCGCTTCCGATTTGCAATGCAATAGCTTTTAGTAATTTATCCAGAATTACCGGCTTCTGAATATGACCATATGACAGAATATCCTTATACAAATAACTACCAACCAAATCTTTAAGTAAGAGAACCTCATTACCGGGGGAATTGACGATCTCAGGATAATAACCAAAAATCATTCGTACAGGCAAATTTCTTTTCTCAATCAATAATCCATGATGATTTACCATTTCCTGAAATGACAATGGAAATATTTGGTATGTAAGCTTTCTCCCTGTCAGTGGTTCATTTATCTTGTTGGCCAAATCTATTGAAGAAGAGCCTGAAACAAACAACCTAACTTCTTTTATATAATCAATAATCAACTTTAATGTTATTCCTATATCAGGAATCAGTTGCGCCTCATCGATTACAAGCGTTTTGACATTTCCAATTAGCGCCCTTATCTGAGTAGAAGTTACATTATTCAGGCTTTGCCTGACATCAGGCTCATCTCCGTTTAAAAACATTATCTTTTCATTACCGGAGATTAATCTTCTCAATAATGTTGTTTTACCGACTTGGCGTGCACCCAAAAGCAGAATCGCTTTTCCCTGAATATATTCCTTTATTATCTTCTGTTCAAGTATCCTTTCAACCATAATAAAACAAATTTATAACTTTTTTCGATTGAAACCGAAAATAGTTATAACTTTTTTCGGTTTCAATCGAAAATGGTTATGTTTTTGAGAAAAAGAACAGAATAAACAGATTTGCCAAGGGAGCGAAAAATAAAAAATAATTTGAGCCCGGCATTAATCAGAACCAAACTATCTTTTTATGCCAAAACCCCAAACAGCTGACTGATCAAAATCAGCAGCACCAGGGCAATCGGATATACGGTAGCATAGGCAATTTGTGGCGCATCGCTGTCGGTCATGGGCTCAATGGCGCTCAATGCGGGCGTACTGGTCATACTTCCTGTCAGTGCACCCAGCAGGCTAAGCGGATTGATTTTCAGGATGTACAATCCAACGATCATGCTCAGGATCATCGGTAGAATCGTAATCAAAGCGCCCAC
The DNA here is from genome assembly GCA_963662905.2 of Bacteroidales bacterium. Classification (GTDB taxonomy): domain Bacteria; phylum Bacteroidota; class Bacteroidia; order Bacteroidales; family WRLA01. Next base: position 845,040 of record CAXXFD010000003.1, read on the forward strand.
TGCAAACAACATCAGCCCATTTTTTTCGATTGTTTCCAGGAATGTCCCTCCGGCATTGGTTCCTACGGCAGTTAGGAAAAAGATCAACCCCAGTTTACGGATGAGCTGGTTGGACGAACCACCGATATTCCAGAGCAGCGAGCCGGTTTTACCGATTTTACTTAAAATCAGCGCAGAAACCAAAACGCCACCGGTAAGTCCCAGTTTGAAATGCAATCCCGGGAAAGGGAATTCGATTTGCCCGATCATCACGCCTAGCAAAATGCCCAAGGCAACAGGCAGGAAATCCAGTTCCGATAATTTCTGACGGCTATCTCCCAGCAATGACCTGACTTTCATCATATTGCTTTCAGGGCAGGCAATCATCAGGCGGTCGCCAAACTGCAGTTTTGTTGAAACCGAAGGCGTGATATCGATACCCGAGCGGCGGATGCAGGTGGCCGTAGCCTGATAACGCGTAAACAACTGCAAATCGCCCAGACGTTTCCCAACCAGCGCTTTGTTTGAAACCAGCACACGGCGCACTGTATGGTGTTTGCTTAAAGGAATCTGCACATCTGAGGGCGCGCCAACCAAAAGAGAAAAACGATCCAAAGCTTCGGCAGTTCCCACGGCTTTTACATAATCGCCCTTATGCAAAACCGTTGAGGCATCGGGCGTGCTGGTTTTTTCGCCCTGCCGTACGCGGCTGATACTGGCTCCTGTCATGGAACGTATGGCGAGGTCGGCCAGGGTTTTGCCAATCACTTTCGGATTTTCCACGATGAAATTACGGTTGGTTATCTCCGGGAAATCCCCGGACATTTCGTCGTGATATTGCTTTTCCGCTTTTTTCAGGTCAATGCGGAATAACTTCGGGCTCAGGCGCACAAAAAGGATAACGCCAATCACCCCAAAGGGATATGCCAAACCATAACCAATGGATGCCACTGGCGATCCGGTAGCTTCAATGGCGGCAGCCAGACCCGGTGTGCTGGTCAAAGCGCCATTGAAAATACCCGCCACCAAACTAAAGTCGAGATGAAAAGCCCATGCCAGCACAAAAGAAACCAGTCCGCCACTCAGAACCACAGTTGCGGCAAGCAGCATCAGTTTGTTTCCCTGTTGTTTGAAAGCGCTGAAAAATCCAGGTCCGGCCTGTATTCCGACCGAATAAATAAAAAGGATCAAGCCAATTTTCTGGATAATGGGCGGCATGGTCACGCCATAATGGCCAAAAACCAGGGCAACAAAAATAATTGCAGAAATATCAAGGGAAATCCCTTTGATATTGATCTTTCCCAGGATAAGCCCGAGTGCAAGGATAATAAAAAATGCAAGGTAAGGATTAGAGATTAATTCAGCCATCGCTTCAATTTTGCTGCAAAAGTACGGAGATATAGGAAAAGCTGAACGGAAGTTTCTTTAAAATAAGGCTGAAATTAAAATTTGAATTGGTATTGGATGTTGATTATATAAAAATGCTGAATCAATTTGTAAATTAGTACAAAACAAATACAAAATAATTCACTCGATCATGAATGCACAATGGCAATTCATATCGACGCCCTACACAAGCACACATTTTCTTAATATGTTAATACTTTTTCTTTCTAAACTATACGTACAATACCAAAAAGAAATAGTACTTTAGTGAATTATTTTAACAACAGGAAAAGATCAAAACATGAGCTTGTTTCAAAAATCGGTAGAGAAAAAGTATTTAAACAACCTTGACAATCAATTACTTGACAAAAAATACGCTGATTTTTTAAAACATTTTGGCAATCTGGAAATACAAGAGAACATTCGAAATTCAAAAGAAGAACAATACCAGGAAGGCTTTCTTACAGATCTGTTTGTCAACATATTAACTTATACAAAAAATCCATCACCGGGTTTTAATCTGACCACGGAATTAAAAAACACTGATAACAGCAAAAAAGCTGATGGCGCAATACTTTGCCGGGCGGGGGAAGATGTGCAAGCAGACGTACTTGCCGTCATCGAGTTGAAAGGAACAGATACAACCGATTTAGATAAAATCGAGACTCAGGCATTTGGCTACAAAAAACGAGGCTGTTCAAAAAAGTGTGTCATGTTTGGGAATTAGAACTGAATTAATACATTTGACACATGACAAGAAAGAAAAACAAGAAATCCCCGCGCATGGAAGAGTTGATACCAGATGCGCATTTACGAGAAAGAGTACTAAGTCGCTTATACAGTGGAGAATCCTTATTTGGAGAAGGCAGTGTCTTCAGCGAGATGCTTCAAACTATGGTAAATGCAGCCTTAGAGGGCGAGATAAATCATAGTTTAAGCCAAAAGGTTGACAGCGGTAACCGCCGCAATGGCTATACGGAGAAAAAAGTACGCAGTGCTGCCGGAGAGCTGCAGGTACGCACGCCGCGTGACCGCCAAGGCGACCATGAGCCGATTTTGGTTAAAAAGTGGGACAGGGACCTTGGGAACGGGGTAGATGAAATAATCCTAAGCCTATACGCCCGCGGTCAATCAGTTGAGGATGTGCGCTACCAATTGCAGCACCTATATGGGCTTGAAATAAGCGCCGGAGTAATCAGTTCGGTAACCGATCGTGTATGGCCTGAAATTACCCAATGGCAGCAGCGGTTGCTATTTCCGTGCTACAGTGTCATATACCTTGATGCTGTTCACTTTAAAGTCCGCGAAGCGGGTCATATTATCAGCAAAGCTATCTACACATGTTATGGCATAGACGCTGAAGGCCAACGCGATATCCTTGGGCTTTACATAAACGAATCAGAAGGGGCCAACCAGTGGGGCATGATATTGGAAGACCTTAAGGAACGTGGCGTAGAGGAAGTTTTGTTTTTTTGTGTAGATGGGCTTAAAGGCTTTTCCGGGGTTATAGGCCAGGTTTATCCCAAAGCCATTGTACAGCGCTGCATAGTGCATATGGTACGCACATCTACCCGCTTTGTAAGCGACAAAGACAGGAAGGCTCTTTGCTCTGATCTGCGTAAGATCTATACGGCAGCAAACAGGCAACAAGCCGAAACAGCTTTAATATCATTTGGACAGAAATGGGACGGCAAATACAAAAACATCCGTCCAAAATGGGAGGAAAACTGGGAGGAACTGATGGCGTTTATGGACTATGGGCATCATATCAGGCGGATGATCTACACCACCAATCCAGTTGAGGCAGTGCATCGTATTATGCGCAAAATAACCAAGTCTAAAGGAGCCTGGAGCAACGACAAAGGACTGATAAAACAGCTGTATCTAGCATTGATGCACAACAAGAAAAGCTGGAAGCGCAAGGCCTTCAATTGGGGATCCATACAGAGAGAACTCATCGAAAAATTTGGAGACCGTTATGCCCGCTATTTATAATTGCTTATATTTGCCCTGCAACGCCCTTCCGCCAAGGCTCCAGGGCGTTGCAGGGCAAGCAGCTGACACACTTTTCTGAATACTCCCCAAAAAACCATCAAAAATGCAAATATGTAATTACATCGAATTTTGAAAAACTCCGTTTTTATATTCAAAATGCAGTTGAACATATTGATTTTGATTTATTCAATTTAACACGTGAACGGTTTGCCCTGCTCTGGCTTTGTTTGGCAAAAGACAATTTGCTGGCCGACCTTCCTTTAAAAATCAAAGAACAATCTGTTTTACAGGAAGAAAACATCACTAAAAAGCTGTATGCCGATTATTCAAAATTCCGCGAAGCGATTTACAATAATTTGGTAAAAAACAATCCGGAAACCGATAAGATTTTGCTTTTCAAAAAAACGCAAAAACTGCTCGATCGTTTCTTGTTCATCTTTTTTGCCGAAGACCGATTATTGCTTCCACCAAATTCGATCAGCGAAATCGTAAAACAGTGGACAAAACTGAAAGATGAGTACGACGAATATTTCCCGCTCTACTCCCGCTTTAAAAAGTATTTCGGTTATATGAACACCGGTTTCAAAGGAAAGAAATACGATATTTACGCATATAATGGCGGACTTTTTAAACCCGATGCAATCCTCGACAATATCACTATTGACGACGACATTCTTTACGAACATACCTTACGTCTGAGCAATTATGATTTTGAAACCGATGTAGATGTAAATATCCTTGGTCATATTTTTGAGCATTCGCTTAACGAAATAGAAAATGTACAATCGGAAATAGCTGAAGCACAGAAATATACTTCGGCTTCTAACAACAATATTTCTCAGGAAAAAGGGGAGCATGCTCCCCGCACAACATCAAAACGCAAAAAAGATGGCATTTTCTACACACCCAAATACATCACAAAATATATTGTTGAAAATACGTTGGGAAAACTTTGTGAAGAAAAACGGGCAAACCTTGGAATAATTGACGAAGAATATACTAAAGGCAGGAAAAACCGAAAAAAGGACATTATACGCCAGTACGATAAAAAACTTGATGACTACAGAAATTGGTTGCTTAGCTTAAGCATTCTCGACCCGGCATGCGGATCGGGGGCATTTTTAAACCAGGCATTGGAATTCCTGATCACAGAACACAACAAGATAGACGAACTGCGCAGCGCGCTTTTGGGCGGCGCAATTGTTTTTTCCGACATTAGCACAAATATTTTGGAAAAAAACATCTACGGCGTTGATCTCAATGAAGAATCTGTTGAAATTGCAAAGCTTTCACTCTGGCTGCGCACCGCACAAAAAGGACGAAAACTCAATACACTCAGCAATAATATCAAATGCGGCAACTCCTTAATTGATGATCCACAGGTCGCCGGAGAAAAAGCCTTTAACTGGCAAAACGAATTTCCGAATATTTTCAAGAGAAAAAACAAAAAAACCTGGCATATCACAACCGCCACGCACAATTCGCGTTATTCGCAGCGCATGTATGAGAATCACGTAAAAATGGGCGAAGCTGTTCGCTTATCAGAACAGGAAGAAGTAATTGTAACGGAAACTATTGCCGAAATCGTTAATGAAGATGGACTTAACATACTAGCCTACAATATTTGCAGGGATCATACGCATTTTATTCTTGTATGCACCGAAGACGAGCTCCCAAAAATTGTTCAGAAGATAAAATCCAAATCGGCCCGGGCGTGCAATATTGCAATGGGTCGCACCATTCCACGAGCTACACAAGGGGAGCATGCTCCCCGAAAGGAAAATGGAGATACTGCCAGAACACCGGAGCGTGCTCCGGTGCACCTGGCAGGCCCACAAAACGAAAACGGGGAGCATGCTCCCCTGGGAAAAAAAGCGGAAGAAGCCGATACGCGGAAGCATGCTTCCGCCTCGAGTTTGGCTAATTTCTAACAAAAAAAGGTGCTAAAACACTAAGGTTTTTTTTATTTTGATGGCTTTGTGACCCGATATATTTGTTCACGAAGTCATCGAAATTCATTCCAACTGCTTTTGCATGCAGATGGGCTCTGATATTGTTAAGTATATCACCGGTAGTTATGCGGTTTTTATTTTTATTAGGATACCATTTTGGCCTTGGGATAGTGTGATTATTTGATTTTTGATAAGCTCTGTGGCTGGCAATATGTAACAAGGCGTAAGTGGCCGCTATAAAGGCAGGGACATTTTCTGCCGATTTGTTGTTTCTTACTTGTGCTTGGCCACATCCCATCATCAACTTTTGTTCACGGAAGTTGACCTCTATTTCCCATCTCCATAAGTAAGATTGGAGGAGTGTCTGCAGATCTAATCCTGTGTCCGAACAAATAAGATAAGCTGGTTGACGGTAGAGTATTTTTGATCCTTTGCTAAGCCTGTAACCTAGAGGCCGTATTACCACTAACTTCAGGTCGTGATCTTGTCCAGCGGATTTCCAACGTACATTGTTGACTACTTTCACATTAAAATCATGCGTTTTTCCTGCTGCCCAAGCTTTTACTTCTTGCCATTCATACTGGTCTGACTGTCGGATCTGCTCTGGTGTTGGCAGTTGTTCTCCATAAACGCGTTTGCGCCCTTTTAGGGGTTGTTTTTCTGGGATTGCAAATAATTTCGTGTCTTTTCTGATTCTGCCGATCAAGGTAACCCTTTGCGGTAGGTTTTTAAGCACTTCGCTATTTGTATAACTCCCATCAACACTCATGATAAGTTTTTTGCCCGCTGCCCCTTGGATATCTAAATTTTCCCTGAGTAATTTGATTCGCTCACTGCCCTGTTTGCTTAGTTTGGCTATTTTCTTTTCTTCCTTATACTTTTCGATCTCTTGCTGCCCTGCATTTTTCTTTGGGCGAAGTACTGTTGGGCAATGATGAAAATCCACAGGGATAGCCCTGGATTGACCTGCCTCGCCTTCAATTGGCAGGGCCATTGAAATCTGGATAAAGCGTTGGCCCCAAATAAAATTAGTATGAAAAGGCGGCCCTAATGGGTCTCTTCTCCATGCAGTACCAGGTATCTTTTTCCCAGTTTTTTTAACTATTGTATCGTCCATCTGTGCATAAATATTACTGCATCCTGACGTTTCTTTTAGAACATTGGCTTGTGCAACATTCATGATTTTCTCAATGTCAATCCGGCCCTGGCTAAATAGCCGGTAGGCTGATGTCCAATCCTGAAACTGGTTCCCTGACGCAGACAGTATCCCTGTTAATGTATGGCGACCCAAGCAATTTAGGCTCCCATACATAAGTTCCCTTGCTCGTTTCCAGGCCCCATGATTTGGAAAGGCAGAATAACATTCGTTTATCAAACTGTCCAGTTCATCAATCAGGTTTTTTGAGTTTTTTTTTATCATCCGGTTCAATCGGATTGGGCCTTTTAAGTACCATTTTACTTTTGTCCTCAATAACCCATTCGACAACTTCTCCTTTCTCGAATTCCATTGCTTGTGCAACTGCCGATGGGAAGTTAATGTACCATTGTTCGCTGGCCACTCTTTTAATTAATTGAATTTTTGTTGGATATCCCATAATTGCTAATTTTAAATTACTAGTTATACAACTAGATTCAAAGATATAAAAAAAGTCAAAAGAGTGTATGCCTTTTGACTTTTTTTTATCTAGTTAAATCCAAACTCAAGGCGGAAGCATGCTTCCGCGCATCGGCATGCTTCCCCGCATGGGCATGCTTCCCCGCATGGGCATGCTTCCCCGCATGGGCATGCTTCCCCGCATGGGCAGGATTCCCCGCATGGGCAGGATTCCCCGCATGGGCAGGATTCCGTGCATGGGCAGGATTCCGCGCATGGGCATGCTTCCGCGCATCGGCATGCTTCCCCGCATGGGCATGCTTCCGCGCATCGGCATGCTTCCCCGCATGGGCAGGATTCCCCGCATGGGCATGCTTCCGCGCATCGGCATGCTTCCCCGCATGGGCATGCTTCCGCGCATCGGCATGCTTCCCCGCATGGGCAGGATTCCGCGCATCGGCATGCTTCCCCGCATGGGCAGGATTCCGCGCATGGGCAGGATTCCCCTTATAGGAACAGTTCCGCGCAAAGCGATGCTTCCGCACAGAGCGTTACTTCAGCGCCTAGGCTGGGCTCAGCAAATCAGCATAATTATAACATACAATCTTCCAACAACTTACACACTACATGTCGTGGAAAAACACAATTTCACCTTTGGGCAGAAAAATTCGATGGCAAAGAAATTACCAGCAACGAGCAACTCAATAACACCATTGCGTACATTATAAACAACCGTACCAAACACAAGCTGCCCGAAAATAAAAAAGTACAAAAACTTGCAGAAGAAATGTGCAGCTCACGCGCCCACGCTTTCCGAACCGAATATACTGGCGGATTTGATGTGGTAATTGGAAACCCGCCTTACGTGCAATTACAATCGCTGGGTGAAATGAGCGAAAAACTCAAAAACTGCGGCTACGAAACATTCGACAAGGTAGCCGATCTGTATTGTTTGTTCACCGAACGTGCTTATAACTTGCTTAATAAAGGTGGTTCGCAATCGTTTATTATGCCCAATAAATGGATGCTGGTGGCTTATGGAAAACCACTACGGAAATTTTTATCAAAAACTGGTTTGCGACAAATACTGAATTTTGGTGATATCCAGTTTTTTGAAGAAGCAACTACTTATGTTTGCATTTTTGTAACCCAAAAAGCCAAAATTCAAGAAAATGTAAAAGCACTGTCGCTGAACAAAAAAACTTATCACAACGATTTTCTTTTCGAAGTAAAAACAAACAGTTACGATTACCCTTCATCCCGTTTTAGTGAAAACGAATGGAGCATCCAGCCGCAAAAGGACTTCATTATCCTGGAAAAAATGAGGCAAAAGGGTATTGAGCTAAAAAAGCTGCCGGTAAGTATTAATTACGGAATAAAAACCGGTTATAACGATGCTTTCTATATCAATGAAGAAACAAAAGCAAAACTAATTGCTGCCGATGCAAAAAGCGCGGAGCTTATTAAACCAATGCTTCGTGGCAGGGATATTGCACCCTATGGAAACACAGGCTTTGAATTTTTAATTAATACACATAATGGACTAAAAGACAAAGAATATGAGATACCTGCAATTGACATAAACGATTATCCGGCTATTAAAGAACATTTAAATCAGTTTTATACTAAACTTAAAAAAAGAGGCGACAAGGGAGTTAGTCCTTATAATTTGCGTAACTGCGCTTATCTCAATGATTTTGCCAAACCCAAAATAATGTATCCCAACATGACATCAGTTTTTCCTTTTATGTACGATGAAAGCGGTTTATTGAGCAACGACAAAAGTTTTATTCTCTCTGCAAAAGATGATTCTGTTTCATTGCCTTTTTTAACTGCTGTATTCAATTCATCTTTGGCGAAACGCTGGATTTGGTACAATTGCCCTGAACTCCAGGGAGGTACACGCGAAATCCGAAAAGTTTATTTCGAGCATTTCCCAGTGCCTCATGCCCATGAAGAGCAAACTGAAATCATTGCAAATTTGGCCCTCACTCGCACCAAGCTCACAGAACAGTTACAAAATTCAATCACAAAGTTCAACAAGTATCTGCTTGTACAAACCAATAATGCAAAACTCAGTCGCAAATTAGAAAGCTGGCATGAGATTACATTTTCCGATTTCATTAAAGAGCTAAACAAAGCCATAAAAAAATCGGGAGGCGATAAGCTTTCAAAAACAGATGAAATGGAATGGATGGAGGTTTTTGAAAACAAAAAACAGGAAGCGCAAGCCATCAAATCCGAAATAGAAAAAACCGATCAGGAAATTAACAGGATGGTTTATAAGCTATATGCTTTGACGGAAGAGGAAATTGCTATGGTGGAAGAAGCGATACAATAGCAGGAGTTTTAATTGGCGATTATCGAATACAAAAAAATCGGTTCGCGTCTTCCACTCCGGAATTCCTAGTAGCCGCTTGTGTCGAAATAATCTTCCAAGCGCTTGGAGGTATTTCTAAGGTCATTTAAAAAGCATTTAAAATCCCTTGACATTGCTATTCTGATTATTGTATCTTTGTGATTCAGACTTAGGACTACGGTCGTGGGTCACCAAGCAAAAGCCTCGGTTCGTCCGGGGCTTTTGTGATTCAGGGTTTATCTGATCCATTTTTTAAAATAGCTCCTTATAAAGCCCTCATCCCGGATTGATCTTTCAAAATGGCTCACGGCCTCAATACCTGCAATCCAAGGCGCGTCATGGCCAAAGTAATCATCCAGTTTTTTGGTGGATTTTTAAGGTCATCTGAAAAATGTTTAAAATCCCTTGACACTGCTATTCTGATTATTGTATCTTTGCAGTTTAGATTCATGACTTCGGTCGTGGGTCACCAAGCAAAAGCCTCAGTTCGTCCGGGGCTTTTGTGATTCAGGGTTTATCTGAACCTTTTTTCTAATGTATGGGGCATTCCTTTGAAGCACCTTTTTTCAAATACATTTTTCTTTCCATAAAATTTCATGCAAACCATCAAATAATTGCTTAATCAACCCTTGACATTCCCAATTAAGTCCCCTAAATTTGTAAAATGTGAAATAAACGATTTGTATCTGATATAGACCCCACCAATCAAAGCATAATATAAAAATGAAAAAATCCGTCTTAACCGCAATCCTCCTCTGTGCATCCTTCTTTATTTTTGCACAAACATCTGTCCCGAAAATAAAGGGGGGCTTAAAAACATTGAAGTCCACAAACAAAACAATGTCGTTTGTTGAAGCACAGAAGCAAAAACCGGCGGCGGCTGTGCCTGCTTTTACACCTCAGGAATTCCTTGATCCTCAGGGCGTATCAGTTATCCCCATCGGCACATCTGGAAATGCGTACAGCTACGGATATGCCGGCGGTCAACGCAGCATGGTAAGCTACAACCAGGATTTGAATGTACTGATCAATATGCACCGCATGGGCGGACTGCTCGATCCGGGCGGCGCCGGTGGCGATCTGGGCTATGATGTTTCCTATGACGGAGGACTGAGCTGGACTACAATGGTGGAGACATTTCTCAGGATTGAGCTCATCGGTTCCTGGTTCATAATTTCGGCCCGCTTCCCTCAAGCGGCAATTACCAATCCACCTGGAAATACTAATCCCGAAAATGCCCGTCTGGCGTTTTTCGCACCACTGCTCGACGGAAGCAATGGAAGCTGGGGCGGATATGGATATGGGACCCATAAATTTGGTTCGCCCTCCCTTACCGACACAACAAGAAACATCCGGACAAGTAGCGGAAATATTTACCAATATCTCCCCTCAGGCATGGATTATTCACACAGCCAAAACTGTATTCTTGTTACAGACATCAACACTAAATGGCCGGAAGGAACCAATCATAATTATCAGGATCAATTAATTATCAACCGCGGTGTATGGAACGAAATTGCAGGAGATTTTCTTTATAATGCCACATTGCTAGATGCGCCCATTATTGATCACGATATTGCTCAAATACCTGAATGTGTGCGTACCGCTTTTGCCCCTGATGGCGAAACGGCCTATATCGTGATGCTGGGCAATAATGGCATGAACGAAAACGCAGTGGAAGGCCAAAAGAGCTTTTATCCGATTGTATGGAAAAGCACAGATGCCGGCGAAAGCTGGAGCACATCAAAAAACATACAATTAGACGGCCCTAATGGCATTCCGCAAATCCTGAACTACCTGACAGACCAGGAAATCGCCAATCTTTTTGAAGTCACGAATCCGCCGCGCGATGAAATCCCATACACCACGGCTTTTGATTTTGACCTGGTTGTGGATGCCAACGGGAACCCGCATATAGCGGTGGGCATTGGTGTTCAGGGCGAAGAAGAATATTCCATTGTCGCCGAAAATCCTTATTATGCCATTTTCGATATTTGGTCGCCCGATGGCGGGGAAACATGGCAGGCGGTGGAACTGGGCAGACCGGCATCCATGCGCGGCTACTTCGATGAAGACGGCGTTTATGAAGACAGCCGCGTTTGTGCCGCCACAGACTGGCCGGGCTCCAAAGTGTTTTTCAGCTGGTTAGATACTGATCCTGAGCTAAACGCAGAAGGCAATATTTACCCCGATGTTTGGACACGTGCTTTTGATCCAGCAGCACAAAAACTTTCGGCAAATGCACTGGGAGAAGATAAGCCTACCAATGTCACTTATGGTTCAGAAGCTATGTGGCGGGCGTATTTTGCAACAATGAGCAATTATATAATCACACAGGATGACACTTATGTTTTGCCTATTGTTTATGAAGAAATGAATCCCGACGATCTGGCTTCTCATGTGCAATACAAATATATTCAGGACTTTTCCTTTACAGATGATGATTTTACCATCCCCACAGGCACAAATGATCTGATTGCTAATTTCACTTCCGACAGCACTGTTATTTTCCTGGGTTCCAGCGTCCATTTTACCGATCGTTCCCTCGGTGGCGCAATCGAGTGGTATTGGGAATTTGAAGGAGGAAACCCTTCATCATCCACTGAACAAAATCCATATGTCTCTTATGCAGAGGAAGGAAAATATGATGTTCATCTCACTGTAAAAAACGAAACCGGTGAGGAAGCTGTAAAATACGAAAGCAAATACATCAGGGTGCGCAATCCCAATGGTTTTCCGGTAGCCAGTTTTATACATTCCTGTGGCACGTACATCATTGAAGGCAATTCTATAAATTTCCTGGATCTTTCGGCAAATGCTACAAGCCGTGAATGGAAATTCCCCGGTGGAGCGCCTGCTACTTCAACAGACAAACATCCCTCAATTACGTATAATGATGAAGGCACCTATCCCGTAACACTCATTGCTTCAAATGAATACGGTTCGGATACTTTAACTGTAACAGACTGCATCATTGTCCAAAAACCGGTGGGAATGGAAGAATTTTTTAGCAAGAATTTTCATATTTATCCAAATCCTGCCACTACAGCACTGAATATTTCCTGCTTACCTACAAGCGAAAAAGTCTTTATGCAGATTATGGACAATACCGGAAGGATTATCGAACAAAGCGAATTTGAAGGATTCTCATCGGAACAAAAACACCGCATAGACCTAAGCGAATACCAAAAAGGAGTTTATTATATCCGTTTTAGGGATTCCGGAAGCAGTGTGGTTCAAAAGTTTATTGTGCGCTAAGCTTATATTAAAAGGACTATCAAAATACATTCTTCTGGAGTATAACTGACTAAAAATTTAAAAACTCATCATAAATTGAAAAACCAATCATTCAATTCAAGTATTGTAATGAATTCAATCATTAAAAAGCTAGGCATAAATTATTTAAGAGATGAGAGCGGGAAAATCAAAAAATACAAGCCCTGGCTTGGTGATCTTTTTTCTTTTCTGTACGACAGGATTATGGAAAAATCAATTTTCCCTAAGCTGTTTAAGGGCTCCATCGAAAAACATTTTGAGATTTTAAAAAGCGAGTTTAAGCAAATTCACAATGCATCAGTTCTGGAAATTGGCACAGGCAGTGGAACTCTGGCAGAAATCCTCCCCAATGACAATCAATACGTTGGAATTGATATCAGCAAAGGCTTATTGAAAAAGGCAAAATCGAGATTCAGGAAAAACGGCTTCAAAAATTTTGAACTTATTAATACAAATGCTGATGAACTGCCCTTTGAAGAACAATCATTCGATTTTGCAATATGTAATTTATCGCTCAACTTTTTCGACAACATTGATTCATTCGTGAGCGGCTTAAAAAAAGTTTTAAAAGCAAATGCCATATTCTTTTGTAGTGTCCCCATACCGGAAAGAAAACCCCAAAAAAGCAAAATACGGGGAAAACTCTATTCGGCACAGGGATTACATGACATTTTCACGAAGCACGGCTTCAGTTTTGAAAACAAGCCTTATGAAAACGGAGCCGTATTTTATTTTGCAGCGAGGCTTTAACTGCAAACACCCAATTTCACAAGCAAAGTGTATCTTTGCCGCTGAATGAAAAAAGTAGCTTTCCATACCTTTGGGTGCAAGCTTAATTTTGCTGAAACATCCACCATTGCAAAAAACTTCCGCGATGCAGGTTATCAGATTGTTGATTATCGCGAGGAAGCCGATTTATATGTAATCCACAGCTGTACGGTCACCGAAAGTGCCGAAAAAAAATGCCGTGCACTCATCCGCCAGACCAAAAAACGTCATCCTGCATCACGCATAGCTGTTGCCGGCTGTTACGTCCAGATGCGTGCTGATGAACTGAAAAACATACAGGAAATTGACGTTTTATTGGGCAATGACCTGAAATACAACATCAACAGCTATTTACCGGGCAATATTGGCTCCGATGAAGAACATCTAAAAAACTTCAAACCGGCCTTTTCGAGCGGCGACCGTACACGTACTTTTCTGAAAGTACAGGACGGCTGCGATTATTTCTGCACCTATTGTACCATCCCCTTTGCCCGTGGAAGAAGCCGCAGCGCAACAATTGCCGACACACTCGAAACAGCCCGTGAAGCAGAAAATTCAGGAGCAGCAGAAATCGTGCTCACAGGAGTCAATGTGGGTGATTTCGGGAAGCACCAAAACGAAAACTTTTTGGGCTTGATCAAAGAACTTGACCGGCTCCAAAAGGTGAAACGTCTGCGGCTTTCCTCTATTGAACCCGAGCTGCTCTCGGAAGAAATTATTGGGTTTGTTGCCAGTTCCCGGCTTTTTGCCCCGCATTTTCATATTCCGCTCCAATCGGGCAGCGACCGCATCCTGAAGATGATGAAGCGCAAATACGATACAGAGCTTTTTGCCCGCCGTGTGGCTTTTATCAAAAAGATGATTCCCAATGCCTGCATTGCCGTGGATATTATTGCCGGATTTCCGGGCGAAACAGATGATGACCATCAACAGGCCATGGAATTTGTACGCAGCCTGCCCATCAGCTATTTGCATGTGTTTACTTACTCAGAACGCCCCGGAACCAAAGCACTGCAAATTAAACCTGCGGTTGATGTAGGACTGCGCAGAGAACGCTCGCATCAGCTTCAGGAGTTATCGGATGAAAAGAAGATAATTTTCTACAAAGAAAACAAAGGCCGGCAATCAGAAGTACTTTTTGAACATCAAAATATGGACGGATGGATGTACGGTTTTACCGAAAACTACATCCGCGTAAAAACTCCTTACAAAGAAGAACTCAGCAATAAGCTGACCTGCATTAAACTGGATCAATTCATCGAATCTGAAAACGTTTACAAACACGAATAAACAGATATGTACCCCAAACTCAGCGACCTCATCAACGATTTATTCGGCACCAATATCAACTTGCCCATTCAGAGCTATGGTTTTATGGTTGCTCTGGCTTTTCTAACGGCCGGTATCATCCTTTATCTGGAACTCAAAAGGAAAGAAAAAGAAGGGCTGCTCCAAAGCCGGGAAATCAAAATGCTTGAAGGCAAGCCGGCGAGCTGGCAGGAGCTGGTTTCTACAGGCACTATCGGATTTATCCTGGGCTATAAATTTGCTCTGATTTTTGAAGATTATTCATATTTCGCCAACAATCCTCAGGAGGTTTTGACGAGCTGGGGCGGAAACTGGATTACAGGACTGGTGATCGGCATCGGTTCGGTTGCATGGACCTGGTACAGCCGCAATAAAAACAAAAAAACGCCTCCCGTCGAGAAAAGCATGACCGTCCACCCTTATCAGCTCACCGGAAACATTGCCATGGTCGCAGCAATTTTCGGCATCCTTGGCGCCAAGCTTTTTGATGTAATTGAGCATCTCGATGATTTCTTCCGGGATCCTTTGGGCACTTTGCTCAGTTTCAGCGGACTGGCTTTTTATGGCGGGTTTATTGTAGCAGCTTTTGCAGTGGTTCGATATGGTAAAAAGCACAACATCCCCTTTCCGCACCTTGCGGATGCCGTGGCTCCGGCGCTTATCCTGGCCTATGCCGTGGGGCGCATCGGCTGCCAGATTTCCGGTGATGGCTGCTGGGGCGTGGTCAATCCCAATCCCATTCCCGAATGGTGGTTCCTGCCCGACTGGATCTGGGCTTTTGATTATCCGCACAACGTCATCAATGAAGGAATCCTCATGACCGCATGCAGCGGCAGCCATTGCCATGTGCTGGAACAGGCCGTCTATCCCACCCCATTCTACGAAACCAGCCTGGGTGTACTGATTTTTATAATCCTTTGGTCTATCCGGAAAAAAGTCGGTATTCCCGGCCTGATTTTTAGTTTCTACCTGATGCTGAATGCCATAGAACGCTTCCTGATTGAACGCATACGGGTGAATATTGAATATAAATTCCTCGGAATGGACATTACCCAGGCACAATTGATTGCGGTTGGGCTATTCCTGCTGGGAGTTGCCAGTATTTTCTATTTCAGATATTTAAACAAGAAAAACAAAAGCCATGAAGCTGCCGCTTGAGGATATCACCCATAAGACGATCGAAATCTGCAAAAATGCCGGAAGTTACATTCGGGAGCAGTCCACACAGATTACAGAAAGGCATGTAAGCGAAAAAGACCGCAATTCATTGGTTACCCATGTGGACACAAATACGGAACGCATGCTGGTCGAAAAACTCAGCGCATTACTGCCCGGGGCGGGGTTTATCACCGAAGAAAAAACTGTGGCGCAGCAGGAAAATGAACTACATTGGATTATTGACCCCCTGGACGGCACAACAAATTTCATTCATGGCGTTCCGGTTTATTCGGTGAGTGTGGCGCTTTATCAAAATAATGATGCGCTCCTTGGGGTTGTTTATGAAATAAGCCGTGATGAATGCTTTTCGGCATGGAAAAACGGAGGCGCTTTTTTAAACGGCAAACCCATCGCAGTGAGTCCGGCCAAAAACCTTGAAGACGCTCTGATTGCCACCGGATTTCCTTATTATGATTACAGCAAAATGGAAAATTATCTGGAAATTTTCAAATATTTCATGCACAGCACACGCGGTGTGCGCAGGTTGGGATCCGCAGCTGTTGACCTTTGCTATGTAGCCTGTGGCCGCTTCGAAGTATTTTACGAATATGCTTTGAATATCTGGGATATCGCTGCCGGGCTGCTCATTCTCAAAGAAGCCGGAGGCCATGCCAGTGATTTTCACAATGGAGCGGATCATATTGAGCGAAAAGAACTCCTGGCTACCAATAAAGTATTACATCCCATCTGTGCAAAGCAATTTATAGAGGTTTTTGCATAAGATTTCTTTTCTTAGTAATATTGCAGATTAAGGTTTTGAACCCTATGAGAAAAAACAATGCACAGAATTCCGGGCAAAAGCCTGTTGTAAAAGAAAGCCCCTCACGCAGTATTGCCAAAGCGATTAGTTGGCGGCTTATTGCTTCAGGAACAACCTGGCTGATTGTTTTTGTGATTTTCCGGCGCTATTCCGAACAATCTTTTCATGAAGTTATTGAAACAGCAAGCTTCATCACCGCCATTGAACTGGTAGCAAAAATCCTCTTTTATTATCTGCACGAAAGGTTATGGATCAATATTGATTGGGGAAAAAACTGGCAAAAATCATATTGGGGACGTAGGGCCTGGAGGAAGCTTTACCGCGACCGGCACAAATAGTTTCTGCGCATAACACCCGACCTTCCAGACAAAAAATAATCTCAATCCACGCAGACATCCACAAATTGCGTGGAAGCTTTTTTCTACCCCATTTTTTTTAGCAAAATGATTTCCTGAGCTGAAGGGCAAAAAAAATTTGGCTGATAAGCGCATATTTCGGAAATTTACTGAAAATTGCTCCATAAGCCGGGCACAACACTTTTTATCATGAAATATTTCCTTTCCGTTTTTATAAGCTTGATGATTTTTTCTTCTTGCAGCCTTATGGCACAGGACACCACATCTTTATCAAAAGAAAGAAGCAAAGTGGTTGTCTTCGACATGAAGGAACAGATTGCACCACCTATTTGGCACAAGACAAAAAAAGCCGTTCAGCAGGCCAAAGACATAAATGCCGAACTGATTGTGATTCACATGAATACCTATGGCGGCATGTTGGAATCTGCCGATTCGATACGCACATTGCTGCTGGACACCGAAATACCGGTTTACGTTTTTATCGACAATAATGCGGCCTCTGCGGGAGCCCTGATCAGCATTGCCTGCGACAGCATTTATATGCGTCCCGGAGCAAATATTGGGGCCGCTACCGTGGTAAATCAGGAAGGTGCTGCCATGCCCGATAAATACCAGTCGTATATGCGTTCGATGATGCGCGCCACAGCCGAGGCCAAAGGACGCGATCCGGAAATTGCACAGGCCATGGTCGATCCGAGAATCACCGTTGAAGGCGTTATTGACTCTACTATGGTGCTAACTTTCACCACATCCGAAGCCATTGAAAACGGATTTTGTGAAGGTGAAGCCGATAATCTGGATGAAGTCATTGCCAAAAGCAAAATTAAAGATCCGGTAATTATACGGCAAAAACTCACCGCCAGCGATCATATCATCGGCTTTCTGATCAACCCATTTGTCAGTGGAATCTTAATTATGGTTATTGTTGGCGGAATATATTTCGAGCTGCAATCGCCCGGCTTGGGATTTCCTTCCGGCGCAGCGATTATTGCAGCGTTGCTCTATTTTGCCCCGCTTTACATCGAAGGACTTGCCGCCAATTGGGAAATCCTGTTGTTCATCATCGGCCTGGTACTGATTGCTGTTGAGATTTTTGCCATACCCGGTTTTGGCGTCGCCGGAATACTGGGCATCAGCTTTATGGTTGTGGGCCTTACGCTTGCCATGGTAGAAAGTTTTGAAGGCTACGAAGGCAGTATTGATTTCTCACCGCTTATCACCGCCTTCTTTACTGTAATTATTGCCATGTTCCTCGGTATGCTGGGATCTTTTTATCTCAGCAAAAAACTCTTCAGCGGAAAAACTATTTTCGGAGAGCTCGCATTGACGGCCACACAGGAAAAAAGCGAAGGTTTTACCAGTGCATACAATAAATATGAAGCCATGATTGGCCTGGAAGCTGTTGCTTTTTCGGACCTGCGCCCGGCCGGCAAAATAGAGATGAATGGCGAACTTTTTGATGCCGTTGCCGAAAGCGGTTATATCGAAAAAGAAAGCAAGGTCACAGTCAGGGGATACCTCAACGGCCAGCTGAGCGTTCGGATCAAATCATAAATTATGGAAATCAACAGCAGGATCAGGATTGTTCAAGGCGACATCACCCAAATGAAAGTGGACGCTATTGTTAATGCAGCCAATAATTCACTGCTGGGCGGTGGCGGAGTCGATGGTGCTATCCATCGGGCAGCCGGCCCCGAATTACTCCGGGCTTGCAGGGAAATCGGGGGGTGCCCTACCGGAGAAGCCGTCATAACCAAAGGTTTCAAACTGACTGCACATTTTGTTATTCATACGGTTGGCCCTGTTTGGAGGGGCGGACATCATCTCGAAGATGAACTGCTTGCTGCGGCATATAAAAACAGCCTCGCCATCGCAGCTACACAAAATTTAACAGAAATTGCTTTCCCAAATATAAGTACAGGTGTTTATGGATTTCCAAAAGACCGTGCTGCTCAAATTGCGATAAAAACCATAAAAGGCTTTCTTCAGGAAAGTAATTACCCACAGCTTGTCTATTTTGTTTGTTTTGATCAGGAAAATTATTCGCTCTATAAATCACTGCTTTGAAAACACGATTCATACTTCTATCGGTTCTGTTGCTCACTGCGAGCTCTATATTTTCTCAGCAAAAGAAGGAAATACGCGCATTGCGCATCACTGAGAAAATCAAAATTGACGGCCAACTTGATGAACCAGCTTTTCAAAAAAGCATGCCGGCCACCAATTTCACGATTTACAAACCCTATAATGGCGAAAAAGCCCGTTTTCGGTCGGAAGTGCATGTTTTATACGATGATGATGCCATATACATTGGCGCCATGATGTATGACCCTTCACCCGACAGCATCAGCCGTGAATTTGGCCTGCGCGATGCCGACGGGCTCAATGCCGATTTTTTTCAAATAAGCATCGATCCCTACCGGCAGGGACAGCTGGGATTTGCTTTTAAAGTGTATGCCAGCGGCGTGGAAGCGGACAATAAAATCAACCTGAACGAAGAAGACCCAAATTGGGATGCTGTATGGAAAAATGCGGTAAACATAAACAAGGAAGGCTGGGTTGCAGAATTGCGCATCCCCTACTCGGCCCTCCGTTTTCCGGTAGATTCAGTGCAAAACTGGGGCGTTAATTTCTGGCGCGAAATCCGCCGCTACCGCGAAACAATGACCTGGAACTATATCGACGACAGCCAAAACGACTGGCTCTATCAAAGCGGCACGCTCACCGGACTGAACAACATCAAGCCATCGCTGCGTTTGTCCCTGATGCCTTATGCAAGCATCGGACTGGAGAAACCGGCCTCATCCAACGACTGGAAAACCACCTATAATGCCGGTATGGATTTAAAATACGGCATCAACGAAAGTTTTACACTTGATATGACCCTGGTTCCGGATTTTAGTCAGGTAGAATCGGATGATGAAGTGTTTAACTTCTCTCCTTTTGAAATCCGCTATGACGAAAAAAGGCAATTTTTCACGGAAGGAACAGAACTGTTTAACCGCTGTGGACTTTTTTACAGCCGCCGCATCGGCGACAGGCCAAAATACGCCGACGATGTTTATGACAGCCTGAATGCCAACGAAGTAGTAGAAAAAAACCCATCGACTACACAATTAATCAATGCTACAAAAATATCCGGCAGGACAAAAGGCGGCCTTGGGATTGGCGTGTTCAATGCCATGACTGCCACCAGCAGTGCCACAGTGGTGGATACGCTGAGCGGTGATGCACGAAAAGTGACGACACAGCCTTTCACCAATTACAATATCCTGGTTTTTGATCAGGCATTGCGCCAAAACAGCTACATCAGCCTCATCAACACCAATGTGTATATGCCCGGAACCGATTACGCGGCAAACGTTACCGGAGCAGAATCGCGCTATACCTTTTGGAACAATTCGGTAGCTTTTCTTGGACAATTCAATGTAAGCCAGAAGTACAGAAAACACCTTCAGCCTGATTACGGCATCAAGTATTTCTGGGAATTCCAGCGGATAAAAGGAAATTTCCGTTTTATTTTTGGCGAAACACTGGAAACCGAAACCTATGATCCCAATGATCTGGGCTTTCTTTACAACAATAATGAATTTTCGCATTTCGCGGCTTTCAGTTACAATATTTACAAAGCCACTGGCATCATTCTGGAATCCTCCAATATGCTGTATATGGATCATCAAATGCTTTATGCTCCAAGGAATTACGTCAGTTCAGATATTGGCGTAAACAGCCGTACAACATTCGTGAATCACCTTACCGCCGGTTTTGATTTTAAAATCTATCCCACAGAGATCAACGATTATTTTGAAGCCCGCAGTCCCGGACAGGTTTTCAAACAGCCCGCTTACTGGGAAAGCAGTATTTGGCTTTCGCCCGATTACCGCAAGGCTTTTGTTCTGGATGGCGGCGCGGAATATGCTCAAGCTTCTGATTACGAGCAAAGAATAACGGAATTTTGGCTCAAACCCCGTTATCGTTTCAGTGATCGCTTAAGTGTTGATATCCGTGGCGAATATGAACACAGCAAAAACAACCTCGGCTATGTGAGCACCCAGCAAAGCGGTGATCAATCCGCTATTATTTTCGGGCGTAGAAATGTAACCGAAATTGAAAACACTTTGCGTGCCCAGTTTTTCCTGAGCAATAAAGCAGCCTTCAACCTGAAAATCAGGCATTATCTGGTAGAAGCTGAGTATCAAGAGTTTTACACACTTCAGCAGGACGGTTATCTGAAAGAATATCCGGAAAGCGATGATTATCCCAATCAGGATTTCAGTTTCAATTTATTTAATGCCGACATATTTTTTACATGGTATTTTGCGCCCGGCAGCGAAATGAGCATTTCCTGGAAAACAGCCATTAATCATTACGACAGCAAAGTAGTGAATGATTATTTCCGCAGCCTGAAATATACTTTGGAAAGCCCGGCTGCCAATTCGGTTAGTTTGAAGCTTATTTATTATATCGATTATCAGGATGTTAAAAGCCTGTTCAGGAGAAAAGACGTATGAAACCCATTGTACTGATCGGGTTTATGGGCTGCGGAAAATCCAGCCTCGGCAAACGCACAGCACACCTTCTCGATCTGGAGTTTTATGACCTTGACCTGGAAATCGAAAAACGTTATCGGGTCAACATAAGCGGCCTGTTTCAAAAGTACGGAGAAGGTGTATTCCGCAAACTGGAATCCGACAGCCTGCTTCAATTCCTGGAATCAGAAAATGTATTGCTCAGTTTGGGCGGAGGAACACCCTGTTATCAAGGAAATATTGAGCACATACTCAATAAGGCATTTTCGGTTTATATTCAGCTATCGCCCAAGAGCTTGTTTTACCGTTTACGCGCCTCAAAAAAGCCCAGGCCGCTCATCCAGGGCATGAACGATAACGAACTGCAAACATTTATCAGCCAGCGCCTTGAAGAAAGGAAAATATTTTATGATCAAGCCGATTTAGTCATCAAAGGCGAAGGTCTTACCCCCAAAATTTTAGCGGAACGGATTCGGGAGGAGATTGGTTGAGATATATTAGTAGCCAAACCAAGGAATGCAAAACTGAATCTGAGATCGGCCTTCGCATAAAAAAAAAAGCCCTCAAAAAGAGGGCTTTCTAGATATATTGAAATATGATTTTCAATTTTTTAGCCAATTTTCTCAACCATATCTGCCATACGGTTTGAGTATCCTGCTTCGTTATCGTACCAGGAAACAATTTTTACGAAATTGCCGTCCATAACGAGTGTCATCAGTGAATCAAAGATTGAAGAATGTGGGTTGCCAATGATGTCGGTACTTACGATTGGATCTTCGCAATATTCCAGTATACCTTTCATTGCGCCTTCGGCAGCTTCTTTAATTGCTGCATTAACTTCTTCTTTGGTAACTGTTTTTTCGAGTTCAACGGTAAGGTCAACACATGATCCGTCAGGAGTAGGAACGCGCATTGCGAAACCATCAAGTTTTCCTTTCAGCTCAGGGATTACCAGGCCAACAGCTTTAGCGGCACCTGTTGTTGTTGGGATAATCGACATTGCTGCGGCGCGGGCACGACGAAGGTCTTTATGTGGAGCGTCGAGGATAATCTGATCGTTTGTGAAAGAGTGGATGGTATTCATCAAACCACGCTTGATACCAAATTTGTCGTTGAGTACTTTTGCAACCGGGGCAAGGCAGTTGGTAGTACATGATGCATTGGAAACAATGTTCACATCAGGTGTAAGGTTTTCTTCGTTAACACCGAGGACAACAGTTGCATCCACATCATCAGCAGATTTAGAAGGAACAGAAAGTACCACTTTGCGTGCACCTGCTTCGATATGCTTTTGGATGCCATCGCGTGAGCGGAAAACACCGGTAGATTCAACAACAACATCAACACCCAGTTCTTTCCAGGGCAGATCAGCAGGATTGCGTTCTGCATAAACTTTCAGGCGTAATCCGTTTACCACGAGATAATCTCCATCTACACTTACTTCACCCGGGAATTTTCCATGAACTGAGTCATACTTCAGCAAATGGGCAAGAGTAGCCGGGCTAGTCAGGTCATTCAGCGCTACAACTTCTACATTTTCTTTCTTCAATAAGGCGCGGAATGTGATCCTTCCGATACGGCCAAATCCGTTAATTGCTACTTTTATCTTACTCATAGTTAAATAGATTAAATTAAATAATTTAAAATCAGTGCAAAAGTACTATTTTTAGACTAATTGGAAAAGGCTTTAAATAAAATTAACGAAAAGCAGTTGCTTTATCTGCAAGAACCTGAAATTCAAACAACAACACAAACTATTTTTCCGATTTTGGATCAAAAAGAAGAAGCCCTGCCTCTTCAAAAGCTACGTAAGGGACTAAAACCTCCGGACTGCCACAAGCGTATGCGCCCAGTTCGTAGGCTTCCCAACTGAATAAAATTCCTTTTTCTGTAAAATTGAAACGCTCAAAATCTTTCTTCACTTCCGGCTGCTGATCATAACAACTGTCCGGATTTTCAAAATGTGCACGCACCAAATCATTGATTGCAGAAATTTTAATAGAATCCGAAAAATCAAGCACATCGCTGATTTTCAGAAACCGAGCCCCGGAAAAATCATAATTAAATGATGCCAGTTGCGTAAAACCATGCGCTCCGAGCATGAATTCATAATCAGTAAAACGGATACTCACAATCTTTTTATTCCGAAAAGTTACCAGATATTCGATCAGCTTTTCTGCTTTGGCGCCACTTTCGCTCAGCTGCACCATGGCTTTCAGGCTGTCGCGTTGTGCCCCACTGAAATCATATAAATGACTGGCATAAAAAGTGTCCACAGCATGATTGAAGATTCTGGCGCTTTGGTTGTTTTCACCATCGGCCACCAAAACGGGTTTAGCAACTTTCAGTGAATAAAAATCCGTTTGCTCATCCGACTGCTCCTCTGCCAGGGCAAATGCAGGTTCTGTTTTTTTGGAAGAACAGGAAGCAAGGAATGCAATAATCAGCAGAAATAGGATATTCTTGTTCATAAGGCGTTTTTTGGAGGGTCAAAGATAAGGCTTAATTGTTAATGAGTGATTAGTGATCAGTGATTAGTGATGAGTGATCAGTGACTAGTGATTAGTGATCAGTGATTAGTGATCAGTGATTAGTGATCAGTGATTAGTGATCAGTGATCAGTGATCAGTGATCAGTGATGAATGAGCAGTGAGCAATGTTTTGAATGGTTAATGATTGGCTTATTCAACGATAAAAAGGTGTTGATTCCAAAAGTTTTTGGCGTTTTGCAGGTTTTCTTCCGTAAGGAATTTTGGATTGGGCAATGACGGTGCATAGGTTCCGGGAAAGATGGTCAGCGGTTCGTAGCTTTCGTCATTTTTATTGCAGAGCAAATGCAGCTGCCGGCTTGGGTGCATTTTTGATTGGATCATCATCACAGGCAGGCCGGCACGATCCGACCAATAAATATTTTGCTTTTCGTCATCTGACAAATCGCTCAAAGCGCATAATCCATCGAAACCAATACCACGTGGGTATTCCGATTCCGAAAAAACCAGATGAAAATGCAAGCTATTATCCTGCTGTTTTGGATGCAACTTTCTCTTCCTGATTTCCGAAATAACGAAATCATATAAAGATGCGGGATTTTCGGTAAATGCCGGATGAAAGTAACTGCCTTTGATTTGCATCTGATTCTTTATTTCAGATAAATCCTTGTTGGCCCTTATCGCCAAATCCAGAAGATATTCTTCCGCGCATTCACGAAAATGCCGTAAAATATGAAATTGGAATTCCGGTGAGGCAGGTTTAAACTTCATCATTATTTTCTTTTGTAATAGCCCAAAATTCCCGCCAAAATCAGCATCACCGCCAGGAGCAAACTTAAAGAACCCCAGGGGTAAATGATACTATGGTGCAGGCCAAAATTTTCCAGTAAGCCCGAAAAATCCGCAATGACACTAAAAACACTCACAAATGCCAAAATCGTGATGATGGTATTGAGCATGCGGTCGCGCTTTGACTGGAAGGTTTCGTTAATCCGCCTGATTTTCAATTCCATTTGCTCTACTTCAGACTGGATATCCATAGCGTGGCAAATACGATCATAAAGCAAATTGGGCAAAAATTTATAGGAAATATGCGTAAGGTGATAATCGTTCACAAACTCCACAAACTCATTTTTCAGCTTTTCCGTTTTCCGGTTTACGATAGTCACATCGCTCAGGCGGGCATTTGTGCTGTACATAAAGGCTTTGTTGTAGAGCACCGAAACGAAGATATGGAAATATTCCAGCTCCCAGCTCCGGAAACGATCCTCCTGATTGCAACTGATGCGCGTAAAGGTATCAAACAGACAAAGTGCCGCCCAGTTTCTATAAACGGAAATCTTGTTTTTGCTGATAAGCTCATTATAATAAGCGTCTGATGGCGCCATTGTACTATCGCCCAGCGCAGTACCCATTGGCGCAATGGTTCCCAGATCAAAAAGCAGCGCATCATAATCCGGATATCCCTGTGGACAATCTATATTAATTATGGAGTAGGTTTTTAGCTGCGGTGTAAAATGCAACCAGTTTTTGCCCAAACTAAGCGAGGGTTCGATTTGCTTTTTCAGGAAATCGCGAAAAACCAGCTCCTGCCCTTCCACCTGAATACGCGAATCCATATTTCGGCAGCTAAACAGCAAGTCGGAAATATCCTGCAAACCATTTTCAAGCGCATACTGAGGTGCAAGCTTAAAGGAAAAAATCCCGATGCCGCCATGAAAAAGAAAAAGATCAAAATATTCCAAATCCAGCTGTCGGTCTCGCCCTTTGATATGGAACTGAATACTCAGTGGTTTAGTGAGAAATTCCTTTTTGGTAAAATGCCGGATCCGCTGGGGATTTTCGACTACTTCCGGAAACACATTGCTGATAAAATTATCGTAATACTGGCTGGCAAGGTGGTTTAATGTTGATTGGCGTCCTGCTTCAGGAATGCGCTCAATCCAGTTGCCATAGTGTTGCCGGAATGTTGCAGTAGCGATATCCTTCTTATCGTAGCGAAAAATCCCCGAAAACAACGAATAGTAATTTAAAACAGAAAATTCTTCAGATTTCATGGAATAAAGATAGGAATTTTTATACATTTGTGAATCAGCAAACAAAAACAAAATTCCCTTTAGCTAAAAATTCAAAGAGCATTTTATATCCCGGCACAAAATCACGGGAAATTATACAGGATTATTTTTTATTGTACCTATAGGATTCTAATAAGTTTTTGTCCATAATGTCTCCCGAAGCTTCGGGATTATTCTTGGTATTGAAACCAGTCATCCCGTACGTACGGGACTCCTTATTTTCAATACCGAAAGCTTTCGGTAGAATGCACTTCGACTACGCTCAGCACAACGCCTCGACCTCGAACATTCTGAACTAAAAACACGACTTTATGGACAGACACTAATAAGTCAATCTATTTGATTCAATCGAAAGCTTTTGTTTGATTTAATCAAATAAATTTGTAGTTTTGAATCGAATAAATTTGATACCATGATACTCGAACGAATAATTAATCAGATTGCAGCACAACAAAAAGAATATTTGCTTCGAAAAGATGCAGGACAAAAAAGGGAATTGACATTGCCAGTTGAAAATTTACAGTCCCATGCCTTGATTATTTCGGGCTTTCGTCGATGCGGGAAAAGCACTCTTTTACTGCAATTGATGCAGCAGATGCAAGATAAATCTGTCTTTTTTTTGAATTTTGATACACCCCAGCTATACGGGTTTAATGTGCATGATTTTAGTCGCTTAGATAATATTATCAGCCATCAGACTGCCAAAACCTTATTCTTTGATGAAATACAATTGGTTGAAGGCTGGGAAATGTACGTACGCCAAAAACTCGATGAAGGGTTTAAATTGATTGCTACGGGTTCCAATGCTGCGATGTTGAGTATGGAACTTGGCACGCGTCTTACCGGGCGGCATATTACGAAAGAACTTTTCCCTTTTTCTTATTCAGAATTTTTACAGTTTAGGAATACGTCCGCTTCGCCCGAAAGCCTTAAGGATTATCTTGTTTGTGGCGGTTTCCCTGAATATTTGAAGAGCGGGAATGAAGAAATATTGCTGATGCTCTATGATGACATCCTAAAACGCGACATCCAGGCTCGATTTGGAATAAAAGATGCAACAAATTTGTTAAGATTGGCTAACTATCTGATGGCTAATGCGGGCAACCGGATTTCTGCTTCCAGGCTCCGGCAGCCATTATCCATTGGGGCGACCAGCACTGTGCTTAATTGGTTTTCCTATTTGGAGCAGTCTTATCTTTTTCATTTTCTGCCGAAGTTTAGCTATTCCTCTAAAGCGCAGCTTGTTAATCCACGTAAAGTATATGCAGTGGATACAGGCATGCTCCATGCTCTTTCTGTAAGCAAAACAGAAGATTCGGGGCGAAAACTGGAAAATCTGATTTTTCTTCATCTAAGAAAAAAATACAGGGAACTATATTATTTTGACGACAAAGGGGAATGTGATTTTGTAGCTTACAGCAGGGGGCAAGTTTTTGAGCTGGTGCAGGTATGTTATGAATTAACAGCAGAAAATCTTGATCGGGAGATCAGTGGTTTGCTTTCTGCCCTGAAATTTTTCAAAATGAAAACAGGCAAAATCATCACTTTATCTGATTCGGATATTTTTGAAAAAGACGGTTATGAGATAAAGGTCATACCTGCCCATGAATACCTTACATGATTTTGTGTAAATCCGTAGTATAACTTCAAATTTGTACAATTTATGATGGTTCGGGCAAACTTTTTTAGCATTTGCAAATCCTTATTTCCAGGAAGCCACAGAGCTTGACCCCTGTTCATTTTAATATCAATTGAAGAACGGAGCCCTAAACGTTTAAATTCAACCTGTGTTGGTTTTGTTTCGTTAGCTCCAGACTTGTATTGATGAAAACCCATAGGCCGGACAGTTTATTCTAACCGGAATACTTAGCGGTTTAGTGAGAAGTTCTTTTCTGGTAAAATACCGCATACGCTCAATCCAGTTGCCATAGTGTTGCCGGAATGTTGCAGTAGCGATATCCTTCTTATCGTAGCGAAAAATCCCCGAAAACAACGAATAATAATTTAAAACAGAAAATTCTTCAGATTTCATGGAATAAAGATAGGAATTTTTATACATTTGTGAATCAGCAAACAACAAAAAAATTGAAACAATGACGAAGCGCTATAAAATTTGGTTTTGGGTGAATGTGGGTGTGTTGGTATCTATGTTTGTATTTAAATTCCTGTGGGAAATTGGCCTTTTTTCTGAAGCCTTATTAAGTTCGTATGAAGTCTTTTTATCTTGGGCAAATATCCCTGTGTTTTTTGTTATGCTGATGTTGCTCATCTATAGTTGGAAAAAGGAACTTAAGTACAAAATCTTGAGCTTTTTTTTATTGATTATAATTGGTTTATTATCAGTACTCCTTAGACCTCCTATCATTATATATTCTTTTATCGCTAGTCTTGTCATTATGCTTCCACTCCCATTTATGTTTCGGCGCGCTTCATATTTTTATGTGTTTCCTGTAATATGGCTATCTTTTGTTTTTGGAAAGTTGCATTTGCCTGGTGGGAATCAGTTGATCGCAATAGCTCTTGTTTTTATTGCTGTTATTGCCATTATTGAGATTATCAAAATTCAAAGAAACAAAAACAAACCTGCTCAATATTCTGCATTAACAATACCAATCAATATAGGAATAATCTTTTTTGTAATAGGAGGGATATTTAATACGGCAAAGCTCTTTTCTTTTAATTCAAAAACCATATATATTTCCGGAGCGGTCATTTTTTCATTAGGATTACTATATACCTTTCTTAGCTTACCAAAAAGTAATTATGTTGACTGGCCGCAACAATGGAAATTCCGATACAGAAATAACGAAATAATCCCGGCATTAATCTTTTTGATAATTATGATTATTTCTTTGACAATGGATAATTTCTTTGGCATCTTCAACAGAGATTTTTATATGGCCTATGAGATTGATTTTAATAATGCCATGCCATTTCTTCAATAATTTATGAAGGTCAATACAAATAAAAATCATTTAATTTTTTCAACTCTTTAGTATCGAATTGAAGATATTTTTCAATACCTTCCTTTACAATTGGCATGGAAACAAAATCTCCGTTTCGAAATCCAAAAATACAGTTTAAACGCTGACCAAAAACTAAATCTTCTCCAACATCAAATGTATTAATGAAAAGATTATCGCGATAAAAACCCCATTGATTATTATCTGCCTTAACCATAAAAAAGTCTTTTTTACCAGAATTTACAACTCTGGAGAAGTTTTTATTTACAAACAAAAAATCGGTATTTGAACCCCCATTCCAGGAATCAAAAAGCAGTTGACCTATTTGACCAACCGAATCATTTCTCAAAAAATGAGTTATAAGAAAATAACGATCATCAAGGTTTTTTGCGGTAAGCACAGAATCCATACTCATCCCATAGTTATAAAAAACACCATCAAATTCATGATCCTTCTTAAAACTAATTTCTATTGCTGAGAGATAACCATATCCCCCATTATCTTTCCAAACAGAAGGCCGTATATATAAATAATATGCGTTACGCGTAAAATCCAAAAAGATACTTTTCTGATCACTCTTATACGCCCGAAACAAAAAGACCGTATCCTCCGGCATGCGATACACCAAAATCGCAGAATCGCCACCCACTGCAAGCAAATCATGTTGCGGGCTGTAGCGCAAACTGCGGACGGCTCCGGTTTTATGCTCCGGGGGAAGGAATTGCGGCGCTTGCATCCCGGGTTGGTACTTCCACAAACTATCCTGATGCGTAAAAGCAACCTTGCTGCCATCGGGTGCGATATCAAAAACATTCAAAGGATAATAAGGTAGCCCTTTTAAATCGTGCAGCAGTTTTTTCTCCTGTAAATTCTGAAACCACAGCAGGGAATCCGGGCTGAAATATATCAACTCCAGACCATCATTACTGATTTTCAGATGATCGGGAATACAGGCCAGCTTCATTTCATAAACCGCTTTTCCGCTGCTGTCGCGCAAAGCGTAAACACTGTCGGCATCAATGGTGTAAATCAGTGCGGAGCTGTCGGGACGGCCAATTTGCAGAAAATCCACATCATGCTCGTAAATGGTAAAATCTGTCCAGGCGCGGCCATTGGGACGTTTCAGGCTATCCACCTGGTCCATGCGCTCCAGGATATTCATAAAGGAATTCATCATCACCTTATAGGCTTCCGGCGATTTTTCCTTTTCATAAACCTCACTGGCAAATTCATATGCCTGCACCGGGCTGTTGTGCATATGCAGCATGGCGCGCAGCACCTTTTGCTCATTGAAATAGGAAATCAACTTGCTGGCGGCAAAGGTCACAATCAGCGCAATGATAAACCAAAACGCAATGCCACTCCACAAACTGAGGCGCTTTTGCTTCTTTTTGCGCCAGGCAAATTGCTGCTTGGCTTCTTTGAGGAATTCGGCTAATTTTTGCGGTAAAACCAGTTTTTCCTCGAAAGTCGTAATATATTCCAAATCCTTAAGCGTCAATGGGATTTTCCGTTTTGTATAATTATCATAAGCCCATTCCACAAACTGCCGCACTTCCATCAGTTCCTTTTCGGCCAGTGTGATTTTCTCGTAAATCTTGGCGGCGAGGCTGTCGTGGCGCAGTTCGTAGCGGCCGCTTTCATCTTTATCGCGGAGGATGCGCAAATCGGTGAAGCGGTGGAGCAAATCCTGTATGGTTTTTTCGTCCAGTTCCTGCCCCAGCGAAAGGCAGCCCTGATTGATTTCCTCAAAAGTGAGCTGCTTTTTGGTGCCCTGAACCGAAACGAAGGTTTTGAGCACAGTCAGTCCCTGTTCGGGTGCTTCAAGCTCATTGATTTGCTCTTCGAGGAATTGCCCCAGCAAATCCGAAATATGCCCCATGCTTTCGAGCAAAGTCAGTGTGAAACCATTTTTGCCTTCCCCGCTTTTCTTCCAAAGTCGGTCCAGCAGAACCTGCAGATAGGTCAGCTCCAGTTCTTTTTTGCCTCCGGTAAGCTTTTCGAGCAGTTGTTCTTCAAATCCTTCTTCAATTTCAATATTTGCGTATCGGCAAGCGCCTTGTATCACTTCTTTGGCCTGCGGAAAGTGCATGCGCTCCACACGGATGCGGTTAAGAAAAAGCTCGGGCAGGCGGTCTTCAAATTCGGTAAGCATGGCGAGGTATTCCTCCCGGATGGAGAAAATCACTTTTACCTGCACATCGCTTTCCTGCAAGGCTTCCATCAATTGCACAAATTCGTTTCGCTCTTCTTTGTTCCCAAAGATGAACAGCTCTTCAAATTGATCGAAAATCAGGTAAACCGGCTTAAAATGATCGAGATAAAGCGATTGCAGCAGTTTCAAAAAACTTTTTGCGGTTCGTTTTTTAGGCGGATGCGGAGCTTCGATATGGGTTTGGACCAAACTTTGAAAAAGGCTGTCGAGCATGTCCGTTCCACGCCGCACAAAAACCGGCAGCCAGTCGCTTTCCTGGAATTTATTGGCCAAGCCACATTGGATGAGTGAGCTTTTGCCCGTTCCGGAAATGCCATAGAGCAAAACCATTTTACTTTTGAAAACCGAGGTATAAAGCGCTTCGGTTTCGCGACTGCGGCCAAAATAAATATCGCGGTCTTCGCGCGTGTAGCTATCTAAAAATTTGAAGGGGCTGTGCATGATTAGAATTTTTTGGGAATATTATCAAATCCATAAGTGGTATCCAGTCCGCTTTCCTGCAAGACTTCAAACATTCGCGGAACGGTGACGGGGAGTTTGAGGAAGTAGGGTGTAGAGGTATATTTATACTGTATCATATCACTAGAAGGTATCCACTCATATTCTTCAAGCAGAAATTGATTAGAAAAACCATAATCGTCCAACCTTAGAGGAATACTTGTGAAATTTTGATACCCAGTCAAATTTAACAACTCTTGTAGATAACTATCAAAATACAGCCCATTTGATTCAATCCTATCATTTTTATACTGACTATACATTGATCCGGTCCATTGTGAATTTTGATATTCAAAATCAGGAACTACTACTTCGATATCATATACGTTTGGCCAACTGATGCCCCCATTAATAGATTTATCTCCGACATTTGCCACCAATAGCATTTGGGTTCCATTAAAATCAATTGCACATTTCTGAACATACTCGAATTTGGATTGATAACCATAAAGTAATTGCCCCTGAAAATTATATAATTTCACACTATCAAGCATTGCAACGACAAACAAGCTGTCCCCAGAAACGGAAACTGTGGGTTCATGATACCATCCAGTATCCCTGTTTGGATAAATGCTGATATTACAAGCATAATCAAATTTTAATGAGTTTTCATTAAAAAAATAAACAAACTTATTGTCTCTTGATATTAAAGTAAGTCTATCAAATCTATTAAACGAATCACTAAAAACATATGAATCACGCTTAATGCTATCTGGAATTTTACACTTTCCGATGCTCTTAAATTCATGGCTATAACAATAAATGGCAGAATCATATTGTCTGTTATAAATAAAAAACCTACAAGTATCACAAAACCCCTCTTTAATACTGTAAAATATTGTTTTCGAATCAGCCAAATAATTCAATCCGCTCTTGATATTATAAACAAATAATCCCTTATCAGAAGTTAAGACAATAACACTATCAAGCACCAAAAAATCGTATAAATGGGAAATAGTATCTGTAAAAGATATCGTACAAATACTTTTTGAAAATATATAATTGTATAAACTTAATTTTGACTTACTATCATCCAAAGTAAGAATATATTTATCGTCATGCAGATTAGTTCCGCCATAATGCTCCGCCGAATTATTGTCATTATATTCAATCGATTTAACAAAATTCCAGGAAACAAAATCATCTATTGAATATACACGTATAGATTTTCCTTCCTTCTTACAATTTTGAATAAAATATTTCCCATAATTTCTATTAGATTTAGCAATAGGTTTTTTGGAAAACTCCTTTTCATCTCCTTTTTTCCAAAGACGAAATAATAATGTTTCTGACGACACAATATAAATTTCTCTGCTATCCTGCTTAATTAAAAGCAATTGCTTATCAGAAATTTTAACAAGCGACCAAGAAGTTCCCAAAAATTCACTTGAAAGGTTTAAAGTAGTATCTCCTTCTTTATTAAGAACCAATAACTGATTCTTATCAACATCTTTAAACCACAAAAAATATCCATTGCCAACATTAGTAAAGGCCAAAAAAGCCAGATTTTCATATTGGCCAATCAATTCTTTATACTTAAAATCAAATATACTTGAGAGTCCGTTTTTTCCTGTATTACCTCCTGTAATAACTACTAAGGAATCATTAATCTTAAGTGGAAACATAATATTTTTGGTAGACGCATCGTAAACCAGCCTCAAAGCACAATTATTTATATCAAAAAACTGATTTGCATACTCTTTACTGTATGTGTATGCCCGAATACAAATAAGTGAATGATTCAATTTTATAACATCAAAAACACTTCGCCATCTTTGGCTACCAATTTCCTTAATCTCATTTTTTGGAATATCACATAAGAAAAGAACCTGTTTATAGGATTCCCATGCCTGAATTAATAAAAGTGGTGCATTATTGCTTGCATCAGCAATCCAATACCCTTGATTAGAAAAAGTCAGGTTCCAGCCTCCCTCATGCTCTGGCAGAAAAACTTCTTTAATTTGATGATCCGATTCTGGATTGTAAAAGGCAAAGCCTTCCCTTTGATCTTTAGTCATGCTTAAAAGTACAATAGTAGAATCTGTTTTTATCAAATGATTTATCCTAAAATCACAATCAATCTTATCATTAAAATCGCCAGATAAATTATATTGCTCTATACAGTTCTCTAATGCCAGAAAAATGTTATCATTTTGTTTCCAATAGCTTATAATTTTAGACTTAGTATCAATTTCTTTGATTATTTCACCATTTTCAGTCCAAATTATTATAGAACTATCTGTATATGCGGTGACAAATAACTGTTTGCTGGTATCATAAATAACGGGAACATTATTTCTTTGCGCACAATCAATTGGATCAACAAGCTTTGTTCCTTTTTTATTGAAAACACACACTGTATCCCCCGTTTCAAAATCATAAACTTCTACTTTTGAGTCCACACCATATTTTGATGTCATAATAATGTATCTACCATCCAGAGTAAAATCCACTTCCTTCATCGAGGTATTCAACTCATATCGTGGATAAGGTCCCTGATAAAAAGCATTCATCACCGCTTTTTTACTCAGATAGTCGGGTTCCATATTGTAGGCATCCACTGCTATTTTGAAGGCTTGCTTGGGATCGTCCTGCAATAAATCCATGGCTTCATTGGCGAGGTTATGGGCTGTGGCAATGCGGGCGGCTTCGCGGGTGGCCTGCAAATCGCGCCAGATGAAAATACCGCTCACAATGGCGATCACCAATGCGGTGGAAATGCTCCAGGTCAAAATCCTGCGGCGGCGTTTGGCTTTGCGCTCGTAATAATGCTGGCTTGCATCGATGAATGCGCGGATTTTGGGCTTTAAGAAAAGCTTTTGACGGTAAGGCGCAACAAAATTCAAAGAATCGGCGCTGAGGATAATGCCTTTCTTTTCGTACAACTGATAGGCTTGCTCCACAAACTGCCGCACTTCCATCAGTTCCTTTTCGGCCAGTGTGATTTTCTCGTAAATCTTGGCGGCGAGGCTGTCGTGGCGCAGTTCGTAGCGGCCGCTTTCGTCTTTGTCGCGGAGGATACGCAAATCGGTGAAACGATGGAGCAAATCTTGAATGGCCTTTTCGTCCAGCTCCTGCCCCAGCGACAGGCAGCCCTGATTGATTTCCTCAAAAGTAAGCTGCTTTTTGGTGCCCTGAACCGAAACGAAGGTTTTGAGCACAGTCAGTCCCTGTTCGGGTGCTTCAAGCTCGTTGATTTGCTCTTCGAGGAATTGTCCCAGCAAATCGGAAATATGTCCCATGCTTTCGAGCAAAGTCAGGGTGAAACCGCTTTTGCCTTCCTCGCTTTTCTTCCAAAGCCGATCCAGCAGCACCTGCAGATAGGTCAGCTCCAGTTCTTTTTTCCCTCCGGTGAGCTTCTC
The DNA here is from genome assembly GCA_963662905.2 of Bacteroidales bacterium. Classification (GTDB taxonomy): domain Bacteria; phylum Bacteroidota; class Bacteroidia; order Bacteroidales; family WRLA01. The sequence goes on from CAXXFD010000003.1 coordinate 880,122, forward strand.
GAGCAGCTGTTCTTCAAATCCTTCTTCAATTTCAATATTTGCGTATTGGCAAGCCCCTTGAATCACTTCTTTGGCCTGCGGAAAGTGCATGCGCTCCACACGGATGCGGTTAAGAAAAAGCTCGGGCAGGCGGTCTTCAAATTCGGTGAGCATGGCCAGGTATTCCTCCCGGATGGAGAAAATCACTTTTACCTGCACATCGCTTTCCTGCAGGGCTTCCATCAATTGCACAAATTCATCGCGCTCTTCTTTGTTTCCAAAGATGAACAGCTCTTCAAACTGATCGAAAATCAGGTAAACCGGCTTAAAATGATCGAGATAAAGCGACTGCAGCAGTTTTAAAAAACTTTTTGCGGTTCGTTTTTTAGGCGGATGCGGAGCTTCGATATGGGTTTGGACCAAACTTTGAAAAAGGCTGTCGAGCATGTCCGTGCCACGCCGTACAAAAACCGGCAGCCAGTCGCTTTCCTGGAATTTGTTGGCCAGACCGCATTGGATGAGCGAGCTTTTGCCCGTTCCGGAAACGCCATAGAGCAATACCATTTTGCTTTTGAAAACCGAGGTATAAAGCGCTTCGGTTTCACGGCTGCGGCCAAAATAAATATCGCGGTCTTCGCGCGTGTAGCTATCTAAGAATTTGAAGGGGCTTTGAGGCATGGGATTCTAATTTGTAAGTTCGTCAAGCATTTGTTTGAATTGATCCACCAGCACCTGATAATTGCTCAGCGGCCGCAAATCTACTTTTTCGGTGACTTCAGTACCGAGGTACATCAGGTGGTCGCCGCGAAATTTGGTGTAGAGGAAAATATCCTTTTTCAGGTTCTTTTTCTCCATGCTGTCGATTTTCTCGGGATTTGTATCAATCACCAAAGGACTGAGGTTCAGGTAGTCATTCAGGTTTTTGATGGTTTTTACGAGAAGCACCGAATTGGAATCACTGAATCGTTCTTCATCGAGTTCCCGGGCTTTGAAATCGGAATCGCTGCTGTTGAGCAATCCAATAACATGGCTAAACTTCGCTTCCTGAAATTTGGGCTTAATTACCTGGATTTCCTTCACAGAGACGAGTTTATATTTGCAGATGAATGCCAGTTTGCAAAGTATGGCGGTCAGTTTCTCTTCGTATTCCACGCAGCGGCGTTCAATTTCTTCCTGAGTTAAATTGATTTGATAATGACCAATTTCATTACGTTCCGGCACCCAGAAATCCAATCCGGCAAAGAATTTTTTATCGAAGTTTTCTGCCATTTCGGTCATAAAAAATTCCCCTTCACTTTGATTGATAATTTTATGGACAGAGCGCATCATCCAGGTAAAATTCCCCATACTGAGAATGGAAATCCGTGATGCAAAATCTTTGCTAAAGCTTTCCGGGATTTCCACTTTTCCTTCCCGCTTGAGCTTCCAAAGCTGTGTAACCATCACAAAACTAAAAAACTGCATAATCCGTTCGATGGTTTTAAAAATCTGGTCGAGGCGCATACGGTCGAGTTGGCGCATACTTCCTGAGAACAATCTGCGCAGTTCCACGCCAACCGGCCAGGGCATGTTTTTGATAATCAAATCCCCGAGGACACGATAATCGACACCTTCCTCTTCTTCCTCTTCATCGTCTTCATCCACGATAAGATATTTTGCGAGTGCGGTGCGGTATTTGACCATTTCATCAAATACCCTGCGAATCAAAGCTTCATTTATGTACATTTCGGTAATATTTAAGATTATTTATTTACAAGTCGAATAGATCCATCCCAATCATATCCGGGCGGGTTCATGGAATAATTCCGGGCATTTTGGTAGAGGAGATTATAACCCACTGATTTTTCTTCATCGGCAAATTCCTCAAATAATTCCAGAAAAATATCTGCGGCTTCGGCAAATTTGCGTTCTTTAAAAAGCTTCAATGCATTCTCAGTTTGCTTGATCTGTTTGCGGAAATCCATCATACTGGCGTCACCGTCATCTAAACCTTCCAGGTAATAAACAGCGAGCGATTGACCGCGGCCTTTGGGTGCATAACTGCCCAGGGGACGTAAAATATAATCTGATTTCTTCAATTGGGTGGCAACATTTTCGCTCACTAAAATCCCGGCGCCCAGCTGTTTCGTCATACCTTCGAGACGTGAAGCTGTGTTTACGGCATCGCCGATAACGGTATAAGAACGTTTTTGCAGACTGCCGATCAATCCGGCCACAACTTCACCGGAATGCAGTCCAATCCCGATTTTTAACTTTGGAAGATCTGGCGAAAGATAACGATTAAAGCGTTCGAGCGATTCTTTCATCAGCATGGCAGCTTTGACGGCACGCGCTGCATCATCCTTTCGGGGATGTGGCAAACTGAAAACCGCCATCACGGCATCGCCGATGAATTTATCCACATAGCCACCAAAATATTCAATAGAGGAAGTCATGGCTGCGAGGAAATCGTTGAGCAATTCCACCAGGCCCGATGCTGTCAATTTTTCGCTCACTCCTGTAAATCCTCGGATATCAGCAAACAGGATGACCACATCTTTTAAATCGCCTTTAAACTCGCCCTCATTTTGATTTAAAAGGAAATCCAACTGCCTGTGACCCAGATATCGCCCGGTAGTATGCAAAAGCCAGTGCACATAAGAAGTATCCCTGAGCTTCTGTTCGGTTTCCCTGCGCAGATCCTCCAAATCCGATCCATCCAGTGCTTCAAGAGCCTGTTTCATCAAATCAGCTTTCTGAGCACCTTTTTTTATTGCCGCATAATCAAGGAGCAAACGGGCCGTATAAGCGAGCGAAAACTGCTTTTCCTGTCCGCGCAATTCCAAAACATGCTGAAAAACAGTTTCCGCTTCATCCTTTCGGCCTTCAAGAACCATCTTTTTGGCTTTCAACCAATTGTATTGAATTTCCAGATAATTTTTTAAAAAAGACGGAACAGAAGCATCCCGAATGTATTCGGACACATTATTAATATGGCAATCAAAATCCGCCGAAGCTTCATCATCAAGATGAGCCTGTGCTAAAAGTAAGGTATTGAAACACAGGCCTGTTTTATTATTATGCTGCTCATTAAGCTGCATACTGTTTTTCAGATAATCCCGATATTCCGGATTGTTTAAAAAATAATTGCATTCGGCAATGGAATGATGAACCTGTGCGAGGATATAAGCCGGCGTATTTTCCAGTGCCGAGAGTAATTCCATATCCAACTTGAAGTATTCCAGCGCTTTAGGATAATTGCCGCGCAGCATATAAAGGCGCGCAAGGTTTCCGTAGGTAATGGCCTTCCCTTCTTTATCCGCAGCCGCGCGATATTTCAGGCTCAGTTCATATTCGCGCAAAGCATCCGCATAAGACGACAATTGATATAAAATCTGCCCGATGGTATCATGAACCCGCGAGGCATAAGCTTTATCGCTGCTTCTGCTGAGCAAATGAAGTGATTTATGCAGATATTGCATTGCAGGAACCAGGTCATGATTTTTTTTCCAGAGATAATAGGCTTTCAGGTGATAAAAAATTGCACGGTCGCTTCTGCGGAGCTGGTCACTATGATGATTTAGTTCCTGAATCAAAGGTTCCATAAGTGCAGTATAACGATGGACACCGGTCATCAGTGCGTGCAATAAAATTTCAGCTTTTTCGGGTGCCTCCGTGCTTTCTTTGAAGGATTCCTCAATTTTTGGTGGCCATTCTTCTGGGATTTCCTGATGGCCATAGACTTCAGCGAGCAACTGATGTACTGTTTTCATGTTTTGCGTATTACGATGCCAGCTGCCGGAAATCCTTCCTATGCGTTGATGTTTCTATTACGGTCTGCTTTAGCCGGATTGGATTACCATTTGGCAGGCAGTTTTAATCCGCATCTAAATTAGGAAACAAAATGCTGAATACCAAAATATTACTGAATTTTTACGGGAAAAATATTTTCTCTGTGTAAACACCCCATTTTTCAGGATAAAGCAGCCAAAATCTGTGTTAAACGAGCTTTGTAAAAATTATATAGCAAATAATTAGAAATACCACTGCGTCAGGCGTAATGGCAAGGCAACAATTAGTCAGTATTTTTCGATTAAGCCGTACAAAATCAATAAAACACCACCTCGCATTCCGGCATTTTCTTTTTAAAATCATCAATACGGCGCTCGTTTAGGCGTGTATTGAAAACGGTCAGTTTTTTCAATTTGAGCGGGTAAAGCGGATCTAATTTCTTGACTTTGGTGCCGGAGCAATTTAAATCTTCCAATTGCGTTAAGCCGCTCAATGGGTCTAATTTCTTGATTTGCGTATTGCTGCAATCGAGCTGTCGCAGCTTTTGCAGGGAAGCCAGGGCATCAAGCTCTTCCACGGCTGTACCCGAAATATTGAGTTTTTTTAGCCCGGAAAGTGCTGCAATGGCCTGTATATCAGATAGAGGATTGGAGGAAAGATTTAATTCCTCCAGCTCTTTCAATTCGGCAAGGGCATTAATCTGCGCGATGCCACAATTGGAAAGTTCCAGCTCGCGCAAATCAGCAAACATAAGCACCGGAGCGGGATTTACTAGATTCAAATCTCTGATATGAATTTCATCCTGATGCAGCAGTTCGTAAAATGCTTTGGCCTTATCGTTTTCTTCCGCATCAAAATATGGCGCCAGACCTTCTTTCCATGCCGGATTGAGCTCATTCCACCACTCCAAGGTTTCGGCGGTTTTTCTGTAGATTTTCAGTTCAGGCAGGATGTTCTGCAATTCGGCAACATTCCTTTCCGGCACAGGACAATCATCCGCTCGAAGCAAAACCAGCTGATTTAAGGCTGCCAGCGGAAGGACATCATCCACCTTTGTGGAGTCGATATTCAATATCTCGAGATGGTATAAAGCTGCAAGAGCGCCAATTTTCTCAACCGGCGTATTGGAAATATTCAGATTTTCCAACTGCATCAGATCACTGATGGGGCTTAAATCAGAAATTCCCGTGCGCGAAATATCCAACTTCTCCAAAAGCTCAAGTTGCCGCATAGGAGTAAGGTTTTTAATCTTCGGGTTGCCGCTCAAATCCAGTTCTTTAAGTTGTATCAGCTTATGCAGGGATTCCTTTGAGATGACGGTTTCTTCATCAAGCCCAGCAGCGTCAATAAAAATCCTTTTCCATTCATTATCAAGCTGCTGCCACCATTCTTCCAGTTGCGTGGATTCATAAATCACGAGGCAATTGGGTTTTATTTTCATGAAGCGGTTTGCTTCCGATTTAGTAATTTTTGCGCCATCACAATAAATGCGGCGCAGTTTCGGGAGCTGCTCCAGTGGCTGCAATGATGAAATTCCGGTAGAATCGCACCAAAGCACTTCCAGTGATTCCTGATTATTGAGCGGATCCAGTTTCCTGATGTATGTATTGCTGATATTCAGGATTTTCAAATACTTTGCAGATTCAAAAGCGGGCAATACTTTGAGCGGGGTATTGCTCAAATCCAGCTCTTCGAGCGATGAATCATCTGCAAAAACAGGCTGCAACTGGAAAAGCGGTGCGCCTGCCAAACTGAGCGAACGCAGCTTGCTCAAAAGGAAAATGCTGTCGTAATGCGCAATATAGGGCGAATTGAGCCTTAGTTCCTCCAGCGACTGGATTTGCACCAATGCGGAAATGCCGGTAAGCGGAACATCATCCAGAAAAAGCTCCCTGAGGCTCAGCGTATAACGCAAAGCATCCACAGAAGAAACCGCTGTATTATTGGCATGGATTTCCTGCAATTTATTCAGGTTGCGCAGCGGAAAAATATCATTTACAGCGGTATTGCTGATATCAATAATTTCGAGTTCCCTTAGGTCGGAAAGCGGATTCAGGTCAAAAATATTGCTGTCTCCTGCCCTATTAATTTGGCGTTTTTCTATAAATGTTTTTACGATGGAATCAACTTTATTTTGCGGGCAAAAAACGCTATCGGTCAACCGGTGCCGCACGCTGTCGAGTTCAAAATACCAAATGGTATCCAGACCGGTTGTTTCATATTTACGCACTTTTTCGAGCATGGCCGTATCATACCAAAACCGGATGCTGCTGTCGGAATAAGATACAACGGATTTAAGTGGAACATCCTGACAAACAAGCAGATTGCCTGCAAAAAAATCGCGCCAGTTTTGATCGAGCGAAGCCCACCAACGCAGCGGGCGTTCATTTTCGGAGGGCTGTGTGGAATAAATGCTGGCAATTTTCAGTCCGCCATCCCGAACATCCTGGTTCATTTCCACAAAAACACGGCGCTCATCACTAATGCTGTCGCCATCAATATCACGGCCATTGAGCTTTCGGTTTACGGTAAGTTTGATGATTTTCTGTCCGGCATCACCCAAAAGCATTTCTGTGCCGCTAATTTCAAAATTAAATTTTACATTACGGAAGAAAAAATCCACATCTTTCAGGTAAGCCTGCACATCCTTGTACAGCACCATTTGGCGGTCGGGCACCAGGTCATCTTCAATTTGCACCTGCGGATTCAGGAACATCTTGCTGAAACTTTCGTTGATGACAATCAGCTTTTCAGGTGCGGGACTTTGCGGATCGCCCAGAAAGTTGAGCGTACCCTGATAGAAATCCAGCAAACCTGCCGCATCTTTTTTCAGCTCAGCCTGATCCTGAGCAAACAAATTGAAAACAAGGAAAAAAGAAAGGATTAATGCGTAAACATTCCTATTCATTTGCAAATGCTTTTCTTAATACAGCTTTATCTTGGCGCGTCAAAGGTAATAAATTGCTGATCAACCAGCCCGAATTCATGCTGTTGCGGTTAAACCAGCTCAGTTCAAAATACCAGCCCGGCACCTGCATAAAATGGAATTTCACCTCATCAACATTCACCAAACGCAATTTGCCCTGAGCCATTTCGTAGAGGAAAATGCTCAGATAATCGGGTTGAAAACCGGTTTCAGTATAAAAAGCCGCATTTTTGGGATCGCGGAATGCTTTATCCAGATTCATAAAATCAATCTCGTGGCTCAAGGGATGCAGGAAGTGTTTTTTCTGCTGTACCGTATCTTCCATACGGGCAAAAGCTTTTAGCCAACGGGCTGATGATGCGCCCGACAAGACCCATTTATAACCTTTTCGATCCGCTTGCAGCTTGAGATACAGGCTGATGTATTCGAATTCTTCCCCGCGCACAAATCGGCAGATGGCTTCGGCATACCATTCGTCTTTATGGAAATTCAGGAAAAAGACATGCTTTTGGGCAATCTTATCCATAAACTTGTGAAATACAATATCTGTGGTATCAATGGTTTGAAGGTCAAATAAAAAGGGAAGATACCGCTTTCTGAGTTCCGGGTTACGGTAGAGGCTGTCGTTGCCGGGAAGGCGCTTGCCCTGCGCATCTTCTTCGGCATTAAAGCGCCTGAAAAACTGATTCACCTGTTTGGTTTGCGCGTATAAAAAGCGTTCATCGAGCTGCACATTGCCCAAACTATTTTGTGCCCAACTATTGCCTCCAAGAAAAACGAGAAAAAACAGGCTGATCCAAAATCCTTTCAAAAGCTAAATATTTAAGGGTGAAACAGAAAACGGCCTGCCCGGAGATGAATTAAAAAAACTCCAAAGGGCAGGCCACAATCCGGAAAACAAATTATTTTTTACTGGTTTCTTTCACACGGATATCGCCCAGCATTACATCCCAAAAGCCAATCAGGCGGCCACCGATTTGTGTTTCTTTTCGCTTTACGTAAACCGTGATGTCCTTTTTGGTGGTATCCTCATAAACCAGCCCTTTTTCTTTGTCGTAGCCTTTAAACTTCTGGAAAATGGTAATGACACCGACATAGGTTCCATCGGGCTGACGTTCCAAATCACTAACGTACTGCACTTTATACCAGTCTATTTCCACTTTATCGTAATTCAGGCGCATCAAACGGTCAAAATATTTACGCACCGAATAATGCTTTATTTCCTTAGAATACAATGAGGAAACCCCGATTTCGCTGCCTTCCATAAACAGCTCGGAAGCACGATCGATAACGCGCTTTGCCTCAGACCATTCCGTGTCTTTATTACCAATAATACTAATGTAACGGCTCAGGTCTTTGACCTTTTCCAGTGCCAGACTGTCGATAGCCTGTTTGCGCTGCGGAGACAGTTCCTCCTGTGCATTGAGCACACTGATGCTCATCAGGATAATTAAAAAGGCGGAGATTATGCTTTTGATTTTCATTACTTCTTTTTTTCGGTTTCCAAATTATTTTTTTATCAGCTCGAGTTCGATTATCTTCCCCATATCACTCTTTTTCAGGCGATAAACCTTATTGGGGCTGTTTTTTACATCCTTAAGGTAATTCAGGTATTTGCCTGCCGTTGTGGGTTTATCATAATCAATAATATCCCCTTCGATGCTGATGATAATCAAAACCGGAACTTCCGGTCCTTCGAACTTTTGCAGGCATTCGCTGATCATGCGGTTGGCTCCGTCAATATTGCCGTTTCGTGCCATTGAGCCAATCTCATCGAGGTATTCCTGAAGTTCACCGCCCTGATCTTTATAGGCTTTCATTTCTTTGATGCGCTGTTCCAAACGGGCAATCATATCATCGATTTCCTCATCTTCAAGACCCATAGCTTTCACTTCGGCCAAACCTTCTTCCAGTTCTTCAACGCTCAGGGATTTATCATTGAGCAGAGCCAGCAACTTGATAATCGCTTCCTCCTTAAGCTTTTCTTTTTCAAGTCTTTGCTTTTCGTATTCAATTTTCTTTTCTGCTTTGGCTATCAGCTTGTCCACTTCCTCATCCTGAAGGTTCCAGCCTTTGATTTCGGCTACTTCCTGTTCCATTTCACCAATGGTCATACTGCCATCATCATTCAAAAGTGCAATCAGGCGGGTTTTGGCTTCCTGAATTTGCGCCTGCCGTGCCTGTTCGGCCAGTTTCTTTTTGGATGTACATCCGCTCTGCATAAAGCCCAGACCGCCTATCAGCAGAAAAATCAACATCAATCTAATTGGAGTGCTTTTCATTTTATTCATATCAAATGTTATTTCGAAAAAATATGGCAATAATCAGTAAATATCAACGATGCTGCACCTTAAATATTATGGACAGCGATCATCTAAAAACGCCTGAAAACAAATTTCAGAACATATGCAACAAAAATACAGATTTATTGGAAGTTAAGGCATAACAGTTGAAGTAATTCTCAGCAGGCTTTCTTCTTCACAAACAAGGCCACAATTGCTGTGGTTATTATTCCCAGGAGCGGTGCAGAAATCAGGCTCAAAATGATGTACTGGTTCAAATTGAAATAAGCTTCGGCTGCTGCCTGATCCATCGCTCCCGAGGAAACAGCAAAGTCAATCGCATTTTCAAAATAATGCGGCGTGATGATGGCAGATGTAATATACTGGCTCAATGGGCTTAAAACAGCAACAATCAAACTAATGACCAATCCACTGATAAAAGCTTGTTTATAGCTGATCAGGCCGCCATAAAAATTCTTACGCTTATCAAGCAAAGCAAAAACGTAGATCAATATTGCAGGAATTGCAAAAAGGTTCGTAAGCCCGGCATGTAGTTCGATATGAGTATCGTGCAAACCCACAAGGCGCTCAAGCAACATCCACAGCAGGCTAATAAAAACAAAAATAAATGACCACTTAATTTCTATACGAATATTTCTCATAGCTATCGTTTTATATGACTTTCATAAATTTTGATCCAATGATCGGGATTGATTTTGCGGCATAGCTCTCCGATTAAACCCTCCGGTATTTCATCTTTAAACTTAAAGCGAAGGCAACTTTTTCCCAAATCAGGCTTTTTGCCGGTGCGTTTGGTAAATTCCTCCACAAACCATTCATTTAATTGCGGATCTGCATACAAACCGGAATGATAAAGTGCTGTATGGCGTTTCTGGGCTGCAATATTGATAAAAGGCAGCGGAAGTTTCGGGTCGCAATGGTAGCCTGCGGGATATTTCGTAAGCGGCACAACATAAGCCAGCATACCATAGCCCATTCCTTCCTCAAAACCTTCGGGAAGATTTTCAAGAACAATTTTTCGTAATCCCTCAATCTGTTGGCGCTGAACGCCTTCCAGCTCACTTATATATTCTTCAGCAGTTTTCGCTTTGGATTTCATACAAGTCAATTTCTTTATTCATTGGAACAAACAAATCAGTTCAAAGTTTAAGCAACAGTCCCAAAAACAGCATACGGCAGCATAAAATTTGTGGCTCAAATTTTACAAAATGCACACAAAGATTAAAACCAACGCGATGAATAATTTTTTCATTCTTAAATACTGATATACAACATACTAAATCAATTCAGTAAATTTCATAATCATTTTTTCGGTATTTTTTATTGTGAAGACACAAAAACTTACTAACTTGCGTGTACTTTTTTGTGTAGCCCCCTCATTTTGAGGTTTTTTTCGGAAAACAGGCTAAACCGATTTAGCTGATTTTCAGAAGATCATACGCAAAAAAGCGATCAACTAATCTAAAATAGCAATTTATGAAAAGGGTGTCTCTAAATGATATCGCCAAATCATTGGGCGTATCAAAAACACTGGTATCAATGGTTTTAAATAATCTTGGAGACCAAAATGGTATTAGCCAGAAAACGCAGGAAAAAGTCTGGGAAAAAGCCCGGGAGCTCAATTACCAGCCGAATTATTTAGCCCGCAGCCTTCGTACCGGCCGGTCAAAAACATTGGGTTTGATCGTGGCGGATATCTCCAATATTTTTTATAGCCGTTTGGCCCGCGTTATTGAAGATGCGGCCGCAAAACAGAATTATAACCTGATTATCTGCAGCACTGACGAAAAAGCTGAAAAAGAAATTGAACTCATCGAAATGCTACGGGCACGCCAGGTTGACGGCATCATTCTCTCCACCACTCAAAAAAATTCTAAACGCCTGCAAAATCTGTTAAAAGCAAAATTTCCATTTGTGCAAATCGATCGTTTTTTTGATGAACTCAAGGCGGATACCGTTGCTGTTGATAATTACAAAGGATCGGCACAACTAACAAAACACCTTGTTGACATTGGATGCCAAAATATCGGGATTCTCGCAATTTCCCCTCTTTATACGTCTGTTATCCAGCAGCGTATTGCCGGTTGCATTGAAACCTGCAAGGAAAACGGGCTGGAATGGGATGAGCGACATATCAAAACGATTGAATTTGCTGATATTGATGGAAATATAGAAAAAGCTATTGATGAGTGGTTCTCCAATGGGAATGCTCCGGATGCCGTATTTAGCCTCAACAACCGCATTGCAATAAGTTTTATGCAGGCTTGTAAAAAAAGGAACATCCAAATACCGGAGCAAGTCAAACTGGCCAGTTTCGATGACATTGAATACTTTGAGTTACTATGGCCACCCATGACGGCAGTAGCGCAACCGTTTAGGCAAATGGGGCAAAAATCTGTAGAAATGCTCATTGACTCTATTGAAAACAAAAAACACGAATACCAGAAAATCATTCTGGACACCGAATTAAAAATCAGAAAATCAACTCAATTAAAATAAACACAAGGTATGAAAAAAACAATACTCCTGCTTATTTTGCTCGCCGGAACAGGAATACTACCGGCACAAAATATTAGCATTTCAGGCAGTATATTATCTGCAAAAGACCAAAGTCCGGTGGCTTTTGCAAATATTATTGCCGAAGGTGCCCGCAGTGGTGCTTCCAGCGATCTGGATGGCCGCTTTGAATTACAAATTCCTGCAAACACAAAAAACCTGATTGTTTCCTGCATGGGATTTGCTACCGACACTATTGCGTTCCACGGACAAGCCAATTTAAAAATTGAGCTTATTCCCTCCATGCAGCAGCTCGATGAATTTGTGGTTACAGCATTGGGAATTTCCCGAAAAAAGAAAGCCCTCGGCTTTAGCGTACAGGAAGTTAAAGGCGATGACATCCAAACGGCACGAGATCCGAATATGATCAATAGCCTGAGCGGAAAAGTTGCCGGGCTTCAGATCAGTTCAACTACCGGTGGCCCTGCTTCTTCAAGCCGGATTGTTTTGAGGGGAAATTCATCCTTCAACAATAACCAGGCTTTAATCGTTGTGGACGGAGTCCCCATCAATAATGAAACCAATAATACCACAAACGAGTGGGGCGGGTTCGATTATGGCAGTGGAATATCAGATATCAACCCTGATGATGTGGAATCTATTTCTGTGCTTAAAGGCGCCAGCGCTTCAGCACTTTATGGAAGCCGTGCGCAAAATGGAGTCATCATCATCACCACAAAAAAGGGTAAGAAATCAAAAGATCTGGGCATTCGTTTCAGCAGCAATACGGAATTTACACAAGCATATATTCCCATAGAATTTCAAAACGAATATGGTGCCGGACGAAATGGGAAATTCGAAGCTCCATGGAAAATCAATGATGAAGGAATCCCTGTCTATCAAACCGAAAGCCCTTCAGCTTATGGAAGCTGGGGCCCGCGTATGGAAGGACAAACCATTATTGACTGGGACGGCCAGAAAAAAACTTTTGATCCACAACCCAATAACTACCGCGATTATTTTAATACCGGCTTAAATACTACCAACAATATATCGCTGGAAGGCGGTTCGGATCGAATGACATATCGTTTTTCATACACAAATTTATACAATAAGGATATTGTGCCTGAAACCAAACTGAACCGGCACAATTTTAACCTGCATACCGTAGCCAGTATCAGCAAAGCGATAAAGCTGGATTTTTCGACATCATATATGTACCAAAAAGCCAATAACCGACTGGGTTTATCCAATTCTTTTAGTGTTCCGCGAAATTATATTTTTATGCCGCGCAACATTAGTGATGCATCGCTTGAAGAACATATGATGAACGAAAACGGCTATGAACAAACTTGGTACACCAACTGGAACTGGCAAACCAATCCTTATTGGATGCATACTTATGAACTGAATGACGATGTGCGCAACCGTATTGTCGGAAATGTAAAACTCGACATCCAGCTTTTGGAAAAGCTTAAATTTATGCTGCGCGCCAATGCCGATATCGGAATACACCGGTTTAATAACCGCCAGGCATACAAAGGAATTTCCAACAGTTTGGGAAGTTACAACCAACGCTGGCTGCATAATTTCCAGTACAATACGGATTTCCTTTTCAGCTGGGATGATAAAATCAATCCCGATTGGGAATACAATCTCAATTTTGGAGGAAACATCTTGCAATATAAAAATGAAGATGAAGCAGCCTGGACTGACGGCGGATTGTCTGTTCCCAACTTTTATAATGTGAACTACAGCAATAATCCTACCCGCAATAATTATTATTTGAGAGAGAAGCGCATCAATTCAGTTTATGGTTTTGGACAGCTGGCTTATAAAGGCTGGATGTATCTTGATTTGACTGCTCGAAATGACTGGTCATCAACCCTGCCTTCTGCCAACAACAGCTATTTTTATCCCAGTGTAAGTGCCGGATTTATTTTTACCGACGCCTTTGATTTTGCGCCCGAATGGCTTCCTTTCGGGAAGTTGCGTGCTTCCTGGGCTCAGGTGGGAGGCGACACCGATCCCTATCAGTTGCAATATACATTTAATCAGCTGGGCAGCTATAATGGCGTACCTTACAGCGCGATCACCTCATTTATCCCCAACCTGAACCTCCAACCCGAAATTACGACCAGCCAGGAAATTGGAGCTAACCTTCATTTCCTGAGCCATAACCTCATTCTGGATGTGACTTACTACAATCAAACCACAAAAAACCAGATACTTGCGGCAAATGTTAGTCCGGCATCAGGCAGCCTGATGGCCATGATCAACAGCGGTAAAATCAATAATAAAGGAGTTGAACTTGAACTGACTGCAAAGATTCTCAATAATCCTACGGGTTTTAGCTGGAATACCAGTTTAAACCTGGCAAAAAACTCTTCGGAAGTCCTGGAGCTGGCCGACGACCTGCCTGCATACACTTTGCGCACACATTGGCGTCTCAGCATAGAGGCTCGCCCGGGTCATCCATACGGAGATATCGTGGGATACGCCATTAAGCGCGATGCTGATGGCAATAAACTGATAAACAGCCAAACCGGACTTTATATACGCGATGACCAGCCCAGTGTTTTGGGAAATTATATGCCCGATTTAACCGGCGGTTTCCGCAATTCATTATCGTATAAGGATATCAGCTTGTCATTCCTCATCGACTTCCGTATTGGCGGTGACATGTACAGCGGAACCAATATGTATATGAGCGGTTATTCCGGCAACCTCGAATCTACTCTGGAAGGCCGCGAAGAATGGTATGCCAGTGAAGCGGCACGGGAAGCAGCAGGTGTTTCGCCCAACGACTGGACAGCTACCGGAGGTTATCTTGCCGAAGGCGTTTTCGCAAATGGAGAAACCAACAACATATACGTCAACCCGGAAGAATACTGGGGACAGTTTACCGACTGGGGCAATGAAATCCATGAACCTTTCATTTATGATGCCACCTATTTTAAACTCAGAGAACTGGTTTTAACGTGGAACATCCCGGACAACGCCCTGCGCAAGCTCCGTATCTCAAATGCCAGTGTTTCACTGGTTGGCCGCAACCTCTGGCTGATTTATTCCGGTGTGCCCAATGTCGATCCTGAATCATCCTATACAAACGGCAATGGGCAGGGCTTTGAAATCTACTCCTACCCTATGCGGAGATCTTTTGGTATTAATTTGAAATTCAATATTTAAGGAGGACAAATTATGAAAAACAATATTATAAAATACAGCTTACTGATTTTAATTGCATTTGTGGGCATTTCCTGTGAAAAAAGCCTGGAAGAACTCAACGAAAACCCAAATGCTCCCGAATATGCTAATCCCGACTATCTCTTTACCAACACACTCATTCAAGGTGCAGGATCATACAATGTTTCCGTGCATGTGGAACAATGGGGATTGATGACCTGGACGCAGTCGCTGGCGCGATATGGCGGCTGGGAACAAGGCAAGGAATACGAAATGAGCGATGAAAAAAACAATCTTTGGGGTGAAACCTACGCCAGCAGCCTGATGAACGCACAGGCAATCATCGACATACTGAAATATGATCCCGAAGCCGCTAACCAATTGGCTATCTGCGATATTTGGCAGGTTTACCTTTTTCAGCGCCTAACCGATCTATGGGGCGATATACCTTATTCCGAAGCGCTCAAAGGTTATGACGACCATTTGCTTACGCCAAAATATGATGCTCAATCCGGAATTTATCCCGCATTGATTGAAAAACTAAATAAAGCAATCGCCAGCATGGATCCGCAACTCAAAAGTTTTGGCAGTTCTGCAGACCTTCTTTATGGTGGTAATCTTGATCTATGGAAACGTTTTGGCAATTCACTGAAACTCCGCCTTGCCTTGCGCATGAGCGAAGTTGCTCCCGATCAGGCTCAGGCTGTAATTGCCGGGATTGATGCCGGTCATCTGATGCAATCCAATGAACACAGCGCCCTTTTCCCATTTCTGGACACCAAGCAAAATCCTTTTTATGCGGTCATTCAGCGTGGTGAATCGGCCGGAAGGAACTGGCCCAGCCAATACCTTACCGATATGCTCAATGGCAATGACGATCCCCGCCTTCAGGTACTTTGTCAGCCTACACCCCAATCGGTGGCTTTCGGCATGCCCGCCTACCAGGGAGTTCCTTGTTTTGCCCCCGATAACAGCCCGGTTTGGGACAATTATCCCGAAGACGGATACAACATCAGTAAAAGCGGCACATTTTTTATGCGCTCCGACATGAAAGGATATCTGATGAGCTATGCAGAAATCTGTTTCCTGAAAGCAGAAGCAGCTCAGAGAGGATGGATGAACGGAAATGCAACCGAATTCCTCAAAGAAGGCGTACGCGCTGATATGGAATCATACAAAATTGGCGACAGCAGCTATGTGAAAGAAACAGATATCCAAAACTATCTCGACAAAATCGGCGATGCTGACCTAGAAACCATCATCACCCAAAAATGGATCGCTTATACCTTTAAAAATCCTTATGAATGTTATGCCGACTATCGCCGTACAGGATATCCTGTTCTTACAATTTATAATGGTGAGGAAGTTGATGCTGCCAAATTCCCAAAAAGGCTCATCTATCCGGCATCGGAACTTACTTACAATACGGATAATTACAATGAAGCGGTACAGCGCCAGGGAGCTGATAATCAAAGCACCAAAATCTGGTGGAACAAATAAAATGACAAACCACTCAAAACGAAATACAAATGAATAAATTTTTTAAAACAAGCCTTGCACTGCTGATCGCCATTGCTTTCAGCGGATTGGTCAGGGCGCAGGAAACATCAGCAGGTGAATGTTATTACCTGAATTACGAAACATGGAACACCGGGGGGCAACCCTGGATGTACATCGACTGTGGCAATGCCAGCAGCTTTAATGTAGGTTATGAATTTACCATGGAATGCTGGCTGCGCATTTATGACGCCCAATGGAACCAGAAGTTAATGGGAAAAATGACCGAAAGCCTCGAAGACGGCTATGTGATGGGGATACAGGTACAGGGAATTTATTCCGAAGTGCTTTTCCCAACCGGTAAAGCCGAACTCACCACACCGGGCGCATTCCGCAGGGACAGTAGCTGGGTGCACCTGGCCACAACTTTTGCCGCTGACGGCAGCATGATTGGCTATGTAAACGGTGAAAAAGCCGGCGAGATCACCAATCTCCCTTCCGGCCCGGTACCATCAAATGATGAACCTTTTGTCATCGGGCGTGCTCCATGGGGATTTTCCTTTATGAGCTTCGGCGATATTGATGAAGTACGCGTTTGGAATGCCGCACGCAGCCAGGAACAAATCCACAGTGACATGCACCGCAACATTACCGGCGACGAAAGCGGGCTGGTGGCTTATTACGATTTCAATGGAGATAAAGATACCATTGTAACTGATAAAAGTCTTTACGGAAATAATGGTATCGTCAAAAATGCCGACAATGATTTCTGGGCTTTTGCGCCTTCTTATGCTCCTGTTGGCGATGAAATGATGCGCGATAAAACCGATATCAATGCCATTTGGTTCGGAAAAACACAGGACGAAGTAGAATACAACAGAGCCATTACTGAAAACGGCCTTTCCATGATCGGACAGATTGAAGCAAAATCATACGATTATGCTCTTTTTGGACATAACGGCCTCAGCGGTACAAATCAGGACAACCTGCCTGCAGATTTCCCTGAAGATTTTGTAAAAGCCTCCCGCACATGGTATGTAAACACCGGTGGAAACGTAACGGCCAATCTGATTATCAGTATCGATAATGCAGAAGCAACGGACATGCCGCTTGATTACGCCATGAACCACTACACATTGTTAAAACGTGAGAAAGGAACAGAAACTTTTGTTGCTTTGGCTGCTGCCGAGGAAAAAATGGGCAATGCGTATATGTTCAACGACATCGAACTGGAGAACGGATTTGAATACACTATCGGAACAGCATCCGAAGCAGTAATCAGCGGTGAAGCTGTTTCAGAACTGGACGCATTTGCCAACCATATCAGCTTTTATCCCAATCCAGCACAGGATTTTGTGATGATAAAAGGTGTGCGCAATACACATATCAATTTAATCGACCTAACAGGAAGCATCGTAGAACAATGGTCATCAACAGAAGAGCAAATAAAACTGGAAATCAACGACATGGTTCCCGGAATTTATTTTCTTGAATTCAGCAAAGACGGCCTAAATGCACGTAAAAAATTTATAATTAACTAATAAACTCATCAATGAAACACTTAACTACCCTTATTTTAGCACTGCTTATAATCCCTTTCGGCTTTGCGCAGAGCTCTTTGATGTTCGACGGAACAAACGATAAAGTTGAAGTTCCCAAAAATGAAAACCTGCAAGCGACTTCTGCTATGACCATCGAAGCATGGATTAATGCAGAAGAATGGCAATCAGCCCTTTACAAAGGATCAGTTGTATCCAATTCCAACAATATAGGTTCGGACAATGGTTTTGACCTGCGCGCCGCTGCCAATGGAAAAGCCGAATTCAATGTTTCTATCAATGGCGCCTGGGCCTATGCCACCACAGAAGAATTTATGGAAGCAGGAACATGGTATCACCTGGCCGGTGTTTATGATGGCAGCCGCGTACGTATCTATATCAATGGTATTGAACAGGCTTCCAGTGATGCCAGCGGTGATATAGGGCTATTCCGTGGGAATTTCCAGATTGGATCATGTCCAGGCTGGGGAGGCCGACTGTTTAACGGAAAAATTGACGAAGTGCGTTTCTGGAATGTGGCGCGTACAACTGATGAAATCCGTGCCAGCATCAATACCGAGTTGACCGGAAATGAAACAGGCCTTACCGGATACTGGAAATTTAATGAAGGCAGCGGAGATGTTGCCGCTGATTCATCACCCAATGGCTTTGACGGAACGCTTCAGGGCATGGATCCTGCAACGGCATGGGTAGAAAATTTTGAATGCCCTTTCACTGATCCTGATGTTGGCCCATCCGCCCTTCTGTCCCCGCTTTCGTCAAACGATCTGGGAGCAAATGAAACAGTAAGCATCAGTATTACAAACTATAGTGTTGCCGAAATCGGCAGTTTTGATGTTTCCTATAAAATTAACGACGGAAGCACTGTAACTCAAAGTTTTGAAGATGGTCTTGCTGCGCTCGAAACCGCAGAGTTCACTTTTGACGGCGCAGCAGATTTAAGTGAAGAAGGACTTTACGCATTCGAAATTACGACTCATCTCGAAGGCGATGCCCATCCTGAAAATGATGTACTTAATGCCACTGTAAACCATTTTTCTGCGGATGATAATTTCGCAGTTGAATTTGATGGTGTAAACGATTATATCCGCATTCCGGATGATGATGCTTTTGATTTTGGAGAAGCACTGACCATGGAAGCCTGGATCAAGGCAACTGCTTGGAAAGACCAGGCATGGCAGGGTTCCATTATTTCCAAAGACGCTGACGAAGGCGGTACGCAAACCGGATATGTAATGCGTGCAGGCAAAAACGGCACCATGCACTTTGTTGCCACGCCCGGCTGGGATGAACTGAGTTCCGGAGAATATATGCAGCTCAACAAGTGGTATCATGTAGCTTCTGTCTTTGCAGATGGCGTAATGAAAATTTATATCAATGGCGCATTAATTGGACAAAAAAACCATGAAGGCCCGATCAACGCCAATACATTTGATCTGCTCATCGGCGAAAGCACTGGTTTTAGCGGACGTTTCTGGCAAGGTATGATTGATGAAGTACGTATCTGGAACACTGGTCGTACTATGGAAGAAATCAACGAACACATCGCCACAGAACTGGAAGGCAATGAAGAAGGTTTGGTGGCTTATTATCCCATGAACGACGGTCTGGGAAGCACTACCATTGAAGACAAAACAGGCAACGGACATCTCGGTACACTGACCAATCTGGATACAGAAACCTGCTGGGTCGCCGGCTACCAACCAACCAGCAATGATGTGGGTGTTCAGGCCATTGTCAGCCCCGCTTCAGGTCCGGTTTGGAACAACGATGAACGCGTTAAAGCATTAATCAGCAATTATTCGATGACCGCAGCCGAAAACTTCGATATTTCCTATCAAATTAATGATGGCGATGTAGTTACTGAAAATTTCAAAGCTGTGCTGGAACCTTCCACATCTATGACTTTTGCTTTCAAAACACTGGAAGACCTCAGCAGCCTGGATGAAGCAGAAATCAAAGTTTATACCTCTTTGGAAAATGATACCGACCTGCATAATGACACGCTCATTAACACCATCACCAAGAACAATACAATCAGCATTTTCCATCAAAAGCAGCACAATTTTGGTGATGCCGGGCAAATCCACAGCCGGATTATGTCGCTACCGCATGACAATGCTGCATACAGCAATATTTTGCTGCACATAAACCTGGAATGTCCTGAATATGGTTGTGACCCATGGGATCAGCCTGCATTCCTGAAAGTAAAGAAAGACGGCATCGAATACGAAATCGGCCGTTATATCACACCTTTCGGTGTCGCTTGCGGCCCATGGACAATTGATGTTACAGATTTCCGTTCCATTTTGCGCGATGATGTGGAATTTATTTCCTATGTGCAGGTTTGGGGTGCATCCGGATGGCTGGTCAGCCTTGATTTGGAATTCGTGGAAGGCACACCCGATTATCAATATACCGAACTGATACCGCTTTGGAATACAGATTATCAGGTTTATGGTGATCCTGATATTTCTTATAATATGCCGGAAATCAATGTTCCTGTTGCCGCAAATGCAGAAGGATTGAGCCTTCGCCTTACCACAACCGGTCATGGCCAGGGCAATACCGACAACGCAGCAGAATTTGCCCATAAAACCCATCATATCCATATCAATGGAACAGAAACTTATGAGCAGGATCTCTGGAAAGACGACTGCAATGTTAACCCATGCTCTCCGCAAAACGGAACCTGGACTTATGCGCGTGCAGGATGGTGTCCGGGACAGGAAGTTATCCCCAACCATTATGATCTCACCGATGTGATGACCGCCGGGGAAAACATGCAACTGGACTATGTTTTTGAAGAATATACCAACCTTCTGAATACCGGATACAATGGCGGATCGCATACCGAACCTCATTTCCGGGTACATTCTTATCTTGTTCAGGGAAGCAGCCAACCACTGGGCGAATACCTTGATGTTGCGGTTGAAGACCTTACAGCGCCGGTCAGCTCACCAAATCTTGGCGACAACGAAGCCATTACTATCTTACTGAAAAACAACGGAAACGAAGCCATTTCAGATTTTGAAGTTAGCTACCGCATTGATGAAGGCGATATCGTAACAGAAATAGTAACAGAAACCATCGAAGCCGGCGGCAGTCTGGAATACACTTTCGAATCTACTGTAAACATGTCGGAAGAACAGTGGTATAATATATTCATTATCACCACAATGACTGATGATGAAGTGCCTGCAAATGATTATCACCTTGCAGATATTGAACATCAGCCGGTAGGTATCAGCAGTTACGAAATCCAGCCCGTTCTGGAACTTCTGCCAAATCCTGCAAAATCAGAATGTACGGTTCGCTATGAAGGACCGGATCAGCAAGTACATTTTGAACTGGCCGATATGCAAGGCCGAAAAATCCAAAGCCAGACGATTAACAGTAAAGGTTTTGAGTTAAAACTCCAACTGGACGGATTACGTTCAGGAATTTATTTTGTGCGCATCTCAGGAGCACAAGGAGTTAAAATTGAGAAGCTTGTAGTTGAGTAATATTACGTTTTGTGTTTCAGAAGCCATCCTTAGGGGTGGCTTTTTTTTATTCGAAAAATTGGAAAAACAGTATTTTGTACCTTTGAGCCTTCATAATACGATATATGAATTTCAAACTTGTTTCCGACTTTAAACCCACCGGCGATCAGCCGGAAGCGATCAGGCAACTGGTAGAAGGGCTGCAGCGCGGTGATGACGCACAGGTTTTGCTTGGCGTAACCGGTTCAGGAAAAACCTTCACCATGGCCAATGTGCTGAAAGAAGTAAACCGTCCGGCACTCATTTTGAGCCACAATAAAACCCTGGCTGCACAGCTTTACAGCGAGTTTAAACAGTTCTTTCCTGAGAATGCGGTGGAGTATTTTGTCTCTTATTACGATTACTATCAGCCGGAAGCCTATCTACCGGTTACGAATACATATATAGAAAAGGATTTATCCATAAATGAAGAAATTGAAAAGCTGAGGCTCAGTGCTTCCAGCGCTCTTTTGAGCGGCCGGCAGGACGTAATTGTGGTCAGTTCGGTTTCGTGCATCTACGGTATCGGCAATCCGGATGATTTTACCAATAACACGATTAATCTGAAACAAGGGCAGGTTTTAAACCGTGATGTTTTCTTGCTCCAGCTTGTCGGCAGCTTGTACAGCCGAACGGAAACTGATTTCACCCACGGCACGTTCAGAGTTCGTGGCGACACTGTGGATATTTTTCCGGCTTATGCGGATTTTGGATTCCGTATAATTTTTTGGGGCGATGAAATTGAAAGCATTGAAACATTTTCTATTGAAGACGGAAAAAAATTAGAAGCACAGGAATCTATCCGCATTTATCCTGCAAATATTTTTGTTAGCTCTCCGGATAAAATCAAAAGTGCTGTCAGGGATATCCAGGACGATCTTTTCCGCCATACGGATTATTTGCGTGAAATGGGAAAAAACCTCGAAGCCAAGCGCCTGGAAGACCGTGTAAATTATGATCTGGAAATGATTCGTGAACTGGGTTATTGTTCCGGCATTGAGAATTATTCGCGTTATTTCGATGGGCGCAAACCCGGCTCACGCCCCTTCTGTTTGATTGATTATTTCCCCGATGATTATATCACCATCATCGACGAAAGCCATGTTACCGTTCCTCAGATACGGGCAATGTACGGAGGCGACAGATCGCGCAAGCAAACACTGGTGGAATACGGTTTCCGCTTACCTAGTGCAATGGATAACAGGCCACTTACGTTCGATGAATTTGAAGGTATAAGCCGGCAAACTGTTTATGTGAGCGCCACGCCTTCAGAATATGAGCTTCAAAAAAGTGAAGGTATTGTCGTTGAGCAACTTATCCGCCCGACAGGTTTGCTTGATCCCGTAATTGTGGTTCGCCCGAGTTTAAACCAGGTGGACGATTTACTGGATGAAATAGAAAAAACTATTGCTAAAAACGAACGCATTTTGGTTACTACGCTCACAAAACGTATGGCAGAGGAGCTCACAAAGTATCTTCAAAAATTAGATATAAATACAAAATATATACATTCTGAAGTAGATACGCTTGACCGTATTGAAATCATGCAATCGCTTCGGGAAGGAATTATTGATGTTGTGGTCGGTGTCAACCTTTTACGTGAGGGCCTCGACTTACCGGAAGTTTCATTAGTCGCCATACTTGATGCGGATAAAGAGGGTTTCCTGCGATCGGAAAAATCATTGACACAAACTGCCGGCCGTGCTGCACGGAACATCAACAGCAAAGTCATTATGTATGCAGATACAATTACCGGCAGCATGCGGCGAACCATTGACGAAACCAACCGTCGCCGAGCCAAACAGGAGGCGTACAACAAAGAAAACAACATCACACCAAGGCAAATCGTAAAATCAACACGGGAAGCATTGGCCGGTTTCAAATCGAAAGGCAAGAGCCTGGAGCCAAAATCGTATTCATACGAAAATGAAGGTCAGATAAATCTTGCTGCCGATCCGCTCATACCTTACATGAATGAAAAACAGCTGAAAGAAACCATCAATAAAACACGAAAATCAATGGAAGCGGCCGCGAAAGAGCTAAATTTTATTGAAGCAGCCCGTTTGCGTGACGAGATGTTTTCGTTGGAAAAACTCCTGAAAGAGAAAAAAGAAAGCTAAAAGGCAGCACTTATCTACAAAACCACTCCTTTTATTAACAATGTAGTGTTGGTTTTTTATTGAATAGCAGAATATTTGGTATCTTTGAAATAATATATTTGTGCTACTTTAAAACCAAGATAAATTCAGAATAAGCGAAAAATGAAAAAGAAAATCCTGGCCATTGATGACGAACAGACCATTCGTCTGATACTTGAAGCAACTATCAAGAAAACAGGCCGTTATGAAATTATCAGCAAATCAGACGGAGAAGACGCCTACAAATGGTTGATGGAAGGCAATTTTCCGGATTTAATTATCTGCGACATCATGATGGATCGCATGTCCGGTTTGGACTTCCTCGAAATTATACGGAACAGCGGTTTCTTCGGCGATATCCCCATTATCATGCTCAGCGGAGAAAATGAATCAAAACTCAGGATCCAATGCTACCAAAACGGTGCGCAAGATTTTCTTGTAAAACCTTTTAACCCCGATGAACTCGTTTCGATTGTCGATAAAAACCTGAATTCCCCCATACGTCCTTCAGGTGACCTTATCGCTAATTCAGAACGGCTCAAATATTACAGGCTCGGTGCTTTGGATTTTATTCAAAAACCCTTTGATGAAAAAGAAGTTGAAAGCCAGATCAAAGAAAAAATCAGTTCTTATAACTTTTAGTAGAGTTTCCTATGGAAGATTCAAAAAAGATACCCCTAAAGGTGCTCTACATCGGAAGTGCACCCAATCCGATTAATAAATTAAACAGTTGTTCAAGCTTTGACCTGACCAGTAAAGAGAACAGCATTTCTGCACTTAACTACCTGAAACAAAATCAGGAAATTGTTGATGCTATTATTTGCGAGCTTCATTTGCCGGGAAATAACGCCATCGACTTTAAAGGCCTGCTGCTTACGCAAGACCTTTGCATCAAAACCCCATTCCTGATAGTTGCACATGAATTGGAAGAGGATATGCGCTTAAAAGCGGCACAAAACGATATCGACGATTTTTACACAATGCCCATCCACTGTGACCGCATTTTCAAGCGCATCAATTTCCTGCTTTCCAAGCCAAAGTCGGATCTGCACTCAAGTAAAGGTTCTGATTTTAAGACTTATAAAACTCCATTCTTAAAGAGAAGCTTTGATATTCTGGTGGCAGGAGGCACATTGCTGGTACTGAGCATACCTCTGCTGATTATTCTTCTGGCCATCCGCTTAGAGTCCAAAGGAAGGGTTTTTTATATCTCCAAACGGATGGGCGCCAATTTTAAAATTTTTGATTTTTACAAATTGCGCTCTATGTACCCTGATGCAGATCAGCGTCTTAAAGAAGTTGAACATTTGAACCAATATGTGAAGGAAGAAATTGGCGAATGCGAAAAATGCGCAAAACTGCCCGAAGGCGAGTTTTGTAGCCCGGTGCACTACATCGAGGGTAAAGCCGTTTGTGAAAACATGGCAAACAAAGAAAAAAAACGCGTTGCATTCCTGAAAATTGAAAACGATCCCCGCATCACAAAGGTGGGAAAGTTCATCAGAAATACAAGTATCGACGAACTTCCACAGCTCATCAACATCCTGAAAGGAGATATGAGTATTGTGGGCAACAGGCCTTTGCCTTTGGGCGAAGCTTACGAGCTTACTCGCGGCGACCGCGCCAAACGGTTTTTCACAGCTGCCGGACTTACCGGTCTGTGGCAGGTTGAGCTTCGTGGCCGTGGTGGCGATATGTCGGAAGAAGAACGCTTTGAGCTCGACAATGAATACGCTGCCGATAATTCTTTTTGGGGCGATATAAATTTGATTTTCAGGACGTTTAAAATATTTATCCAAAGGAAAAGTGTTTAATAAATTATGAAGCAGGGCAATCTGCATATATTGTTTTTTATTTTGTTGATTAGCGTTCCGATCATGGTATCAGGGCAGCGTGAAGCAGAAAAAATTGATTCTTCACTGTTCAATTTGCCCATTGTGGACGACATCAGCACACGGCTGCCAACGGTTGAAGCTTTGATAGATTCTGCCATTGCAAACAGCCCGTATTTGAGGCTCCGCGATGATGAGATCAAAATCGACCGCCTAAACCTGAAAAACGTAAAAGCAGATCTTTTAAACAGTTTTACGGGTCAGGCCACTATGAGCTACGGTTACAGCGATGTTTACAGCGAAAGCCAGTCCAGCAGCTCTATTGGCACTTCGGCCAGCCTTTCGCTTGCAGAATCATGGCGGTATTCGGCCGGAGCTTCGGTCAAAATTTCGCTATATGACCTGACACAAAGGAAAAACAACATCCGCATTGCAAAAACCGCCATTGAGCAAAGCATCAACACCCGCAATGTTTTTCTGCATGAACTCCGCATGGAGGTTTTGGTTCAATACAACAACCTCTTGCTGCAGCAAAAACTGCTGAAAATATGGAACGACAACTATCAGACCGCACAGATGCAGGTGCAGATGGCAGAAATTCAATTTATTAACGGAAATTCCACCTTGGATGATATGGCTCGTATGACCGACAGGATGGTGCGGGCTCAAGCTCAGTTTGAGCAACAAAAAACGGATTTCCTGAACGCGTATCGGGGTTTGGAACATTTAACCGGAATGAAATTCAATATCATAAACGAACTCAAATACTGATGAATATATTTCAATTTTTAAGGATGTTCCAACGTCATCTGTTTTTACTGATAGCCGTACCACTTGTGCTGGCTGTTATCGTGAAATACCTGACAAGCAACCCTGCCTTGAAATATAATTCATCGGCCACAATTTTTACGGGCATTGCCAGTGGATACGACCTTGATCAAGATAAAAAATTCAGCCTTTTTGCCAATAATACGGCATTTGACAATTTAATCGAACTGATAAAATCTAAAGATGTTGCAACGGAAGTTAGCCTGAGGCTTCTTACACAAAATCTTATGCTGAACAATTATGACCCCAATTATATATCCAGAAAAAATTTCATCAGGCTACAGAAAAACACTCCGGCTAACATTAAAGCATTGATTGTAAAAGACAGCATTTCCTCTCCGATAATCAATCATGAATCAGAAGAAAAGGCAAATATTGAAAATAACAGGGCAGATTCGCTGCTGGAAGCAAAAGGGGCATTACTGGAAAACGGGAAGTTTTTTTATATCATAAAAAACCAGGAAAGTATTGTTGATGTATCATTAAGGTTTGGTATCCCCATAAGTGAACTTATGAGCAACAACAACCTGCTTGATTATTCTATTGCAACGGGGACAAAACTATTTTTAACATATGTGCACAACCAATATGCGCCTAATTCAAAAGGAGGCGATTTTCATGGCAAAGACACCATAAACGCATCTTACGCTGAAATCAACCCGGAACATTTTGAAGAATCCTTAAATCGGATTCGGGCATATACACTTGCAAACGACACCAATTGGATTTACCGGATGATAAACAGCGGCAATAATTTATACGGTGTCAGCAAAATAGCAGATGTAACTGTCAAACGCATCAAGAGCAGTGACCTGCTAACACTCAGTTTTACCAGTAGCGATCCGGGTTTTGCTTACCAAACCCTGATTCACATCATGGAAGTTTTCATTATGAAACAAAAAAATATTAATGAAAACCAATCCGATGCTGTGGTTAAGTATTTCCAGGGAGAGGTTGACCGTGCTGCTCGCAGGCTCAAAGAAGCTGAAGACCGCCTGCTCTATTTTAACAAAAGCAACAATATCATCAACTATTACGAACAGAGTAAAGTTATTGCCGTAACCAAAGAATCCCTTGACATTAAATATCAGGAAGAGCAGATTAAATTTCAATCCGCACGTGCCGTTATTGATGCCATTGAATCACAACTGGAACTTCAAGACCGCATTCACCTGAAAACCATTGACATTATTCGCAACAGAAACGCATTAAGTGAAGTTACATCTAAAATTGCTATTGCCGACTTATACGGAGATACCGATCCCAAGAACATTGAAAACCTCGAAAAGCTCAAAAAAGAAGCAGAAAAACTTAAGAAAAACCTGTCCCTATACATCGAGCAGTATTTCCGTTTCACAGAATCAAAAGACGGGCTGCAAACACAAAACCTTTTGGCACGCTGGCTCGATAATGTCATCCTCTACGAGCAAAGCAAAGCCAGCTTAAAAGTTTTAAACAACAGGATCAGGGAATTTCAGGAATATTACAAAACATTTGCTCCACTTGGGGCTACTCAAAAAAGGATTGAACGCGAAATTGATGTTTCCGAAAGGGAATACCTGTCATTGCTTGCCAGTTTGAACACCAGTAAACTTAAGCAACAGAATATTGAACTTTCATCAAATATCAAAGCGGTTGACCCCCCCTATTTCCCACTAAAACCTATCCCCGTAAAAACCGGGATCTTAGTTATTGTGGCTGCATTTATGGGCTTTGCTGTGGTGGCTTTTGTTATCATCGCACTGGAATATCTCGACAATACGCTCAAAACACCGGAACGCTTTGAAGACAAAACCAATTTGAAAGCCATCAGTGCCTATCCTAAAATTGTTCCCAAGTACCGCTCCTACAATCTGGCGTTTATTGCCGGAAGGCTTGCCGAAATTGCTGTTCAGGAAATAAAAAGTGAAGCGGCAAAAGAGGGCGCTAACAAACCTTTTGTGGTATGTTTCTTTTCTTCAACCAGGCATGAAGGCAAAACAGAACTGGCAGAAAGAATGGCTGAACGCCTGCGCCTTTTTGGCGAAAAAGTGCTCATTCTTAAAAGGGCTAAACCAAATATTTTTGCTGAAATAATGGAAGGCACAGACCCGGACTTACTGAAATCCGGTGAAAAAGAAAGAAGATTTGAAGACTCACAAAAAGCCCGAAATCAAATTATTGATAAAATACCCATAATCAATAATTATTTCGCACAGTTTCTTAACGCCCCGGTTATTAAGCCCTACAAACTACATGTTGATGACATATACTACGAACAAAACAACAATTTATTCGACACCAAAGACATCAACGGGCTGACGCTCAGTCAGGAAACTGATTTCACACAATACGAGTATATCTTCCTGGAGCTTCCTCCGGTCATTCTTGAAACTTATCCTGTGAAAATTGTGAAACAAGCCGACTACTATATTTTGGTAGCCCGCGCCAACAGGGTATGGAAAAAAGCTGATATTGCCGCCTTGAAAAGTTTTATAAAAAACTGTAATGGGAAAAACCGGCCTGTAGGCATGCTTAATGGCGTTGAAGTGGAACTCCTGGAATCCATTTTGGGTGAACTGCCGCGCAAAAGAAGCTGGATACGCCGAAAATTCAAATCCATTTTAAGCCTGCAGTACAAAGCCCGATATGAAATTAAATAATTGTGTTGCTTCAACAAATTCAAGAATAAAGCAAACAAAAGAATTGATGAGGTTATAATTTTTTCTGTACCGGTTCAACAATGATGCACAAGAAGAAACATCATTTTACTAACTCATAATAAAGGGAACCAAAACAGTGCAAAAGAGCTTTTAAATGCAAAATATAATCACAAGAGAAACAGGAAATTTCAAGTTAAGGAAGCCCGAAATCATTGGCATATCCCTTCTTGGAGCTGCTTTTCTGGGGGTTACAGTTGCTAAAGCCGGATTCACAGTGGCATCGGGACTGGCAGCGCTTCCGTTTATTCTCATTTACGTGGTGATGATCTTCCGCAATCCGATTCTGGGCTATTACACAGCAATAATTTTTGGCTTTACTTTGTTAGGACTTTCCAGATATGTCCGCGGGGTTCCGATGGGCATTTTCATTGATGCCATGCTCGTTTTAACTCTAATTGCCATAATTTTCAGGAGGTTTCCCGAACGCGCCGACTTTAAGCCCCTCAACAAGGACATAATGTTTTTGGCTACTATTTGGCTTCTTTATGGGCTGATGGAATTTGCCAATCCGATGATGACAAGCGTGCCGGCTTTTATTCAGGGTTTCCGTGGACTGATACTCAAAACTTTCCTTTGTGTACCCTTGACTTTATGGCTCTTAGACACACAGGACCGGGTAAAAACCTTCTTCTATATCTGGGGGATCATCAGCCTGATGGCGTCCATTAAAGGAGGGATTCAGGACAATATTGGTGTGGATCCCTGGGAGCAAGGCTGGTTGGATCGCGGTGGTGATGTAACGCACGTACTTTTTGGTAAGCTCAGGATTTTCTCATTTTATAGTGACGCCGGGCAGTTCGGCGCAAACCAGGCTTATACTGCTGTGTTATTCTCAATTATGTCATTAAAAACAGCCACAAAAAGAGATAAAATATTTTTTATCATAGTGGCCCTTGCCGGATTTTATGGCATGTTTATCTCCGGTACACGAGGTTCTATGGGTGTAATCGGTGGTTTTGCCATGTATTTTATCCATAAAAAAAACATCCCCATACTCATTACCGGTTTTATAATGGCGATGTCCGTGTTTGTGTTTTTCCGCTATACTACCATCGGCAATGAAGTTTATGCCATCAAGCGAATGCGATCGGCTTTCGATCCCAACGATGCTTCGCTCCAGGTACGCCTGGCCAACCAAAAAAGGTTGTCGAGCTATATGGCCACACGACCACTTGGGGGAAGCCTGGGTCATGGCGGTGTAAAGGCACGCGAATTCCTCCCAAATGCATATTTGTCAAATGTTGCAACCGACAGTTGGTATGTGCTGATCTGGGTTGAAATGGGGGCTATTGGCCTTAGCATGCACCTTTTTATTCTTTTTTATACCCTGATAAAAGGCAGTCAGATTATCATGTTTAAAATAAGGGACCAGGTGCTCTGGCATCAAATGTCCGGATTGGCTTCCGGACTCCTCGGTATTATGGTTGCCAACTACGGAAACGCTGTAATGGGCTCACACCCAACAGCATTAGTTTCATACACTTCCCTTGCTTTACTGCTCAATGCTGCTGTGATCGACAAAGGCATCAGGAAAAACCTGCGCAATAAAACCATGAAGATAAAATTCCTGATCCGTAAAAATTCAACGGAATAAATCTATTTCTGAAAAGATGTATCGAAAAAGCCGTAAATCCTCCGCATAAACTCTTCGCTATGCTTATGATGAAAATGGGTGTGGTTCAGATTTTCTTTCCAAATAAATTTTGGCTCATTGGCCTTTTCATATAGCTCAAGATAGTCCTGTGGATTGACAACCTTGTCTTCCATTGCAGCAAAAATATAAACCGGACAGTGCACGCGTTCCATAAAATAAAGCGGGGCAATACTATCCAGACAGGTATCGATAATATTTTCTACTTGCCTGATTTTCAAATTAAGAAAAGGAAATTTCGGGAAAAGGGTATAAAGCTCATGTTTGTATTCAATACTGGATTGCACCGACTTAGGCGGACAGTCGGCGATTACAGCATCCACATCGCTATTGTGAGCAGCCGCAAGCAAGGCAATGCTCCCGCCCATGCTCCGCCCGAAAATCCCAATTTTGTGCGCACCTTTCTTTTTTGCAAAATCAATACATTCCAAAACCTGGTGGACACTTGTTTTGCCGTAATCCGTATAAACTTGCGCAGTATCCAAACCATGGCCAGAAAGCACCGGAACAAGCACATTATATCCGTCCACCTGAAGATGCCTGCCCAGTCCAAAAAGAGCAAACCGGCATTCACGCTTGCCGTGTACCATAATGATCCACTCATCGCTCGCTGCGTTCAGCTCCAAAACTTCAAATCGGTTCGCCCCGGAACCCAAAAAATAAAATGCAGTGGAATCGATGCCATAATTTTCAATGATCCCCTGCTTCTGATACTGAATCGGCGTATTGCATTTTTCATTTCGCTGCGCCGGACTGTTGATCAAGAAATTATGCGCGAAACTTTGGGGATACCGAATAAAAAAGTAATAGGAAGCATACAGAAAAACTCCTGCCAGCATGACGAGCAGGAGTTTTGCATACTTCTTTAAGTGAGTTGTTATTCCGTTTAACATCCTTGTTGAAAACAATTTATCATTCTAATTCTTCTCTTTGTTCCAGGCAATCTTCCGTGAACTCTTAATAACTTCAAATTTACCTTTAAGCTTGAGGAAATATCGTTCAAAATAATTGAAAGACAGATGCGAGAAGAAAAGTGTCAGTGCAATCACTGCTACATATATGATAATATTGAATGCCCATAAATTAGTTTCCAGTCCATAATAAAACAGTACATTCATCACCAGGATAATAAAAATATTGTGGAAAAGGTAAATGCCATAGGAGATATTTCCCAGGTGATTCATCCATGGATGTTCCAGTTTTACAGGGAATTTTGGGTTGGTTGAAATATTAAGCAGCAGGAATGTTGAGATAATCCCTTCAAAGAAACCATGGAAATAAAAATCAACTTCCACAAAGAAACTTCCAAAGAACAGGAATACTACTATTGCGATCACATATTTATTATAAATAAAATTGAGGATCTTGCTTTTTTCTTCGATAAAAATATATGCAGCCAAAGCGCCCAGGGCAATTTGCTCCACAGCAAATATTTCCCAAAAGCTCAGGACAGTCCCAAACTGTTTCTGTGAAATAAAGGGAATAGAGAATGTATCCCAGTTTGCCTTAATAAAACGAATAGCCGCCTCACCAAACACCTTCCCAATGATTACAAAAAGAACCATGGGCAGGAAATACCGTTTAAACCACTTGGTCATACTTGGCCAAAGCAGATAGAACTGTTCCTGCACCCCGATTGACCAAAGCTGGCTCAAACCGGGCACAGGCGGCCACATAAAACGGGCAAAATTGGCAAACATAAACAGGTAGAGAATAAACTTTTTCCAATAAGACACTTCCACAATTTCATTAAATGGTGTTGGCCCGTATCCATGGCTGCAATGATGGCAGGTAAGGTGGTTGAAATAGGGCAAAATCAAAAGGGAAAACAGCACGACAACAATGTAAAGCGGCCAAACCCTCAAATTCCGCCGGATGTGGAATTTCTTTGTATCAAGGGTGCCCGTTTTTTTGATTTCCGCTAAAAATAAATAGGTGATCAAAAAACCGGAAAGAACGAAAAAGATAATCCGTCCTTTGTGGCCAATATTATCGACAATGATATTTTCCCAAACGCTGGGAATATTCATCCAAAACTTGGATTGTTCGATATGATGGAAAATCACGGAGAAAGCAGCAATGAAACGGATACCGTTCATGCCCGGGAAATACACCTTCTTGAGCTGTGCCATTTTTTTTCTTTTGGTTTCTTCAGAGCAAATATAGCCTTTTCTCGCTATTAGCAAACTGCTATGCGAGCCAATATTCAACCTTCATGCGAATTTCCTAATGACCATGAAGGGAATTATTATTACATTTATACTCGAAAACCTAATATACTATGCCCATGAACATTGTATTGCCCTTATACTCTATAACCACTTTCTATGCTTGTTAAAACACGCCTCAAAAATTACCCACTGGTATCCATTGTTTCGGTGAATTACAATCATTCCGAAGCAACAAGCGAGATGCTCGAAAGCCTGGAGCGCATCAGCTATCCAAATATTGAGGTAATTGTTGTGGATAATGCCAGCCCGGATGATGACCCGACAAAACTCAAAGAAAAGCACCCCAATTTAATACTCATCGAAAATCCGATTAATTATGGTTTTGCCGCCGGAAACAATTTTGGCATTATGCGTGCCCGGGGGAAATACGTCCTCTTCCTCAATAACGACACCGTTGTTAAAGAAGACTTTCTGGAGCCATTGGTCAAAAAAATGGAAGAAAACCCAAACATCGGGGCGGTAAGCCCGAAAATCCGGTTTTATTATGAACCCGAGCAAATCCAGTATGCCGGATATACCCCCATCAATCCCGTTACCACGAGGAATTTTGCCATTGGTTTTAAGGAATTTGACAAAGGGCAGTACGATGAGGACAAACCCACAGCCTATGCACACGGAGCTGCGATGATGATCCCCATGGAAGTAATAAAGAAAATCGGGATGATGTCCTATACTTTTTTCCTCTATTATGAGGAAGCCGACTGGTGCGAGCGCATCAAAAAAGCCGGTTATGAAATCCATTATGTGCACGATTCGCTGGTGATGCACAAAGAATCGGTTTCTACAGGCAAACAAAGCCCGATGAAAATCTATTATCAAAACCGCAACCGAATCGTTTTTATGCGCAGGAATATTGAAGGGAAACATTTCTGGATGGCACTGGCCTATCAATTGTTTGTGGCGATACCAAAAAACAGCCTCAGCCACTTAATCCGTGGCCGGATACGTTATTTTTATGCGTATATTCGCGCTATAGGCTGGAACATCCGCCATGTTTTCAGCAAAGAGATACACGAAAACCCAATGTTATAAAAGACCCAAATATGGATACATTTATACTCAGCAGTACTATTCTTCAATATATTTTGCTCATTCTCTTTGGGATAGCGACACTTTACATCTTTATTTTCGCTTTTGGCGGTATTTTTCCTCATCGCCTGCGCAAACCCAAAGACGATAAAAAACGCAAATTTGCCGTGCTTATTCCCGGCTACAAAGAAGATCAGGTAATTATCGATGTTGCTTCCGAAGCCCTGAAGCAGGATTATCCCCGGGAAGCTTTTGATGTCGTTATAATCGCCGACAGCTTTCAGCAGCACACACTCGACAAACTGAAAGAAATGCCCCTGAAGCTGATTGAAGTCAGTTTTGAAAAAAGCACCAAATCGAAAGCACTGAACAAAGCCATGGAACAATTACCAGAAGATTACGACATTGCTTTGGTTTTGGATGCCGATAATGTGATGGAAGAGGACTTCCTGAGCAAAATGAACGATTCTTTTGCAGCCGGATATTCAGCTGTTCAGGGACATCGCGTGGCGAAAAACATGAACACCAGCATGGCCGTTCTGGATGCCGTAAGCGAAGAAATAAACAACCATATTTTCCGGAAAGGGCACCGTGTACTGGGCCTTTCATCGGCCATTATTGGATCGGGCATGGCTTTCGAATATCTGTTTTTCAAAAATATGATGAAAGAAATCAAAGCCATTGGTGGTTTTGATAAAGAAATTGAGCTTAAGATGCTCAAAGAGCGCCATAAAATAGAATATCTTGAAAATGCGCTGGTGTATGACGAAAAAGTGCAAAAGGAAGAAGTCTTCAGCAATCAAAGAAGGCGCTGGCTATCAGCACAGTTTCATTATTTCCGCAAGGATTTCCTTACTTCGCTCTGGCATTTGGTCAGCCGTGGAAATGTGGACTACTTTGATAAAGCTTTCCAATTTATCCAACCACCGCGCGTATTGCTGCTGGGGCTTTTGAGCGTTTTTGCAGTCCTTTTCCTGCTCCTCAATTATTTTACGGGCAGCCCGGAAATCCTGAGCATTTACTGGCTCGTTGTGTGGGGATTATGTATCCTCAGCTTTTTCCTTTCCATTCCCGGTAAATTTTACAACGGCCAAACCCTGAAAGCAGTTTTGAGCCTGCCCAGAGGAATGTTCCTGATGCTTATGAGCATGCTGCGAACAAAAGGCGCCAACAAAAAGTTTATACATACACAGCACGGTACAATTGACAATAACCCAAAATCCAAATAATTATGTTATTCAGCGGTTTTTTCGATCCGGAAATAAAAATTCAAGACCAACTGCTTGAGAAGCAGAATGATGTCCAATTTCATGAAAATCTGGCCTGGGATAGCAAACCGGTCATGGTCAATTCCGATCAGTACCATTTGTTTTTCTGGGGCAGTGTGTACAACATCCCCCAACTGTGCAAAATAGCCAATATCCACGAAGAAAACAGCTATGAAGCCCTGCTGGAATACCTTCTGCGCAAAGGCAAACAAGGCGTGGGCATGATGGATGGTGAGTTTACATTTATCATGATCAGCCCAAATGAAACCAATATCGTGCGCGACAGGCATGGTGCAGGCCCTCAGGTTTATCATAACGAACGCTTTTTTGGCGCTTTCCTGAAGAACCTGCTCAATTTCAAAGGATTTGACGCCAAACCACGGACCGAATCCCTGCTGACATTCCTCGGAATCGGCTACTCCCCTGCCCCATTGGCATCGCTCGAAGGCGTGCGCAAACAACCCGCCGGTTCAGTGCTCACCTGGAAGCAAAACCAGCTTAGCCTGGAATATCTCTGCGATTTCAACGACTTCAAAAAAAATTACGGCACACTCAAACTCAGCGAAGAAGAAGCTACAAAAGAATACCAACGCCTTCATCTCGATGCGGTGAAAAGACGCACTGCCGGCAAAAAATCAGTTGGACTTTTGCTATCAGGCGGATACGACAGCGGCGGAAATATTGACGCGCTGCGCGAAGTGTACGATGGAAAAGCCTATTCTTTTTCTATTGGTTTTAAAAATAATCCGTGGACGGAACTGCCTTTGGCCAAGCTGATGTCGGAAGTTTATAAAACCGAACATTTCGAATACGAAATCGACGGCAGCGAGATTTTTAATTTGCCCGAAATAGTGGACTATCTTGGTGATCCTTTCCAGGAAGGCGGCCTGATGGTAAATTATACCGCCATGAAACTGGTGCAGGAAAATGCCGCACCCGAAATCATCCTCGGTGGAGATGGCAATGACCAGCATTTTGGTACGGCCGGCAAAGAACTTGCCATGCACTGGCGACTGAAAGGCCAGCATATGCAACCGCTCCAAAGAACATTTGCCTGTATGGCCAAAATGCCGATGTTCAATAAGGACAACATCCTTTTCCGGATGAATTTC
The DNA here is from genome assembly GCA_963662905.2 of Bacteroidales bacterium. Classification (GTDB taxonomy): domain Bacteria; phylum Bacteroidota; class Bacteroidia; order Bacteroidales; family WRLA01. Next base: position 916,154 of record CAXXFD010000003.1, read on the forward strand.
CACAATGAAAAAATCCTGAACATCCAGCAAAGCGATAATTTCGGTTTTAAACAGCATGAACTGGCTTCCATGATTCTGCCGGAACACAAAGTCCCCAAACATTCTTATCTGGAGCATGTTCCGAAAAACTTCAATTCTTTTGAGGAATTTTATATGACACATAATTATCTCGGAGATATCCGTCAGGTAATTGATGAAGTTATCCTTTTCAAAGCATCCAAGATGGCACAGCACTTTGACAACAATCTCACATTCCCTTATATGGATGCGCATGTGTATGATTTCCTGAAAAAGCTCGACCAGCCGCTCAAGTGCAAAGGAAGCGTGGAAGATATCGCAGCAGGAAAAGGGATTACTAAGTTCCTGCACAAGAATTACCTGAAAGAACGCTTGCCCAATGAAATTACAGACCGCAAAAAACAGGGCGGCTTTGCCCCGCTTCCGCTTTTCTTCCAGGATGACGCAAGGCGCAAACAATTACGCAACTTTATCGAAAATTCGGATGCAGCAAAAAGCCTGTTCAAACCTGCCCGCCTGAAAAACTTCTTAGATAATTACGACAAGCAGGCCGGAAGCGAAGGATATTGGTTCTGGTATAAGCAAGTACAGGCATTCCGCTATTTCAACCTGCTGGCGCTGAGCATTTGGTGGGAACGTTTTATCAACAACAAAATGCCGGAATTAGGATAAAACCCCGATTTTGCATTATCAGTAAGGCAATTTTTATTGATTTATGCATTGACTGTAAGGCAATCCCTCGCTATCGCTCGGGATGACGCCCCATATCGCAATTATAGGAGATTGTGCTATGGGGCGTCCTTTCGACGACCCCGAAACTTCGGGGGAGGAGAAACCCAAAAATCCCATACTCCTATTCCCTATAATTGTGGTTTTGATTCTGATTTAGAGGGCGGGAGCATCATTGAGTTCCCTCGCTATCGCTCGGGATGACGCCCCATAACGCTATTTTAGGAAATTGTGTTATGGGGCGTCCTTTCGACGACCCCGAAACTTCGGGGGAGGAGAAACCCAAAAATCCCCAAACACATTCTCCATTAAATCTCCTTCAAAGCATCCTTTTTCATCCAGCCCACGCTACCGTTGGCTATGCGGATTTTATACCACTGCCCAACCTGATCGACCAGCTCAACTTTTGCCCCTTCGTGGAGCACAAAAAGGTCAACACTGCCTTCATCGGGTGAGCTTTTGATGGTAACCGAAGGATCAAAAACAATGGCGGTATTTTCGGTGCTTACGTCTTTATATTTCGATTGCGCCAAAGCCAGGCTGAGGCCAAAGAAGATCAAAAATACCAATCCCGACCAAAAAGCCATTTTCCGCAAAGCAATCCGGCGCGATAAAAAGAAAATCCCTGCCAAAATGCACACCAAAGCAAGTAAAGAAATAGCCACAATCGCCCAGCTGTTGGCATCCAGTTGGTTTTCCAATTGCGCATACCAGCGGTCCAGGAACATCTCGGGAACGGCCTCGATTTTATCTACGGTTTGGTTGCGCGCCACATCCAGATTGTATTGAATATCTTCATCCGATGGCGCCAGTTTTTTAGCCTTTTCGTAGTACAAAATTGCCGAAGGAATATCGCCGGCCTTAAAACAGGCATTGCCCATATTGAAATACAGGGCCGCGGATTCCATTCCGGCGTCGATTACTTTCTGATAATCTGCAATGGCATCATTATAAAGCTTGCGGTTATATTTGGCTTCCGCAGAATCGGCCAAAGCGGCATAATCTTGTGCAAACAGCATTGCCGGCAGCAGAAACAAAATCAGGAATATATTTTTAAGATTCTTCATCTGTTTAATTTTTAAAACTACTTGATTGAACCTTCCACCTTACTGATGGCTTCGATGGCACTTTTGTGGATTTTATCCATCATTTCATTTTTATCACCGGGCGCAAAACGGGCAAATTCGGTATCGGCCAGGGTTTTGCTAAACGCTTCCACAGCTTCTGCTTTAATGCCCTTTTCGGTAAGCACACTGTTGATGTTGTCGGCATTGAGTTCCGAAAGCGGGATATTGAATTTATCGCCCACATAGCCCCACATTGCCTGCGAAATCTCTTCATAGAAAATTTTCGCATCGCCGGCTTTGAAAGCTGCCGTTGCTTTTTTCAGGCGCTGGCGTGCCATTTTATTGGCTTTACGGTTTTTCATCAGGGCTTCATTGCTGCGCTTTTGGCGTGTGCTGCGCACGATGACGATCAAAAGGATGAGCAACAAAGGCATACCGGCCAATGCGAGCGTATAAAAGTTTGTGCCAAACAGCCATTTTCCTTTGGGCTTAAGTTCCAAAGGAGGCATTTTCAGGTGGCGGATATCGCTGCCAAGGTATTTTATATCTTCACGTCCCGCTGAAGTATAAGACATTGCTCCGCCATTATCAGCACCTTTTTCCACTTCAATAATATAGTCATTGGATTTTTGGCTGACATACTGATTTTTGGCCGGATCATAAAAACTGAAGGTCACGGCAGGAATTTCAAAACTCCCGGCAGAACGCGGAATGATCAGATATTCAAAGGTTTTGGTTCCACTCACACCATTGGCCGTAGTGTTTATGCTATTGTTTACTTTGGGATCATAAACTTCAAAATCGGGCGGAAAGCTGATTTCGGGCAGTTCGGCCAGCTGCACATTTCCCCTTCCGGAGATGGTATAACGCAGGTTAAGCGCTTCGTTTGTTTTCAGTTTTTGTTTATCCACACTCGATGAAAAGCGGAACGAGCCCACCGCCCCATCAAAACCGACAGGTTTGTTTTCCATTGGAAATGCCTTTACATTGATTTTCAATGCATTGGATTTCAGGTTCTTTTTAACGTTATCGTAGGAATTATTGAAGAATGAATCATTAAAAAAGGAATCGAAAAAAGGATCGCCGGTAGAGCGCCTGCGGGTTTGCCGCTGGATTTGCGCAACAACGTCCACATCCATGGGTTCGATTGTGATTTCGCCCGATTTCATCGGAAAGAGCGCAATCCGCTTAAGTTCAGCGGTTACGTATTCTTCTCCGTCGATATACTCTTGTTTTTGTTGCAAGCGTTGCTTCTCGTCCAGCAGGTTTTGTGTCCAGAAACCCGGAAAAGTGGAAGCATTGTTGACGCTGAAATTTGCCAGGGGCACGCGGGTAAAAATCTTGTAGGTTACAATGATCTGCTCGCCCTGCATGGGATTCCGGTTCGAGACATAAGCCTTCAGGAAAACATCATCGGCAGTAACTTCGCCGGAGCTGCTGTTCGTTGTGCTGCTTCCGCTATTTTGATTGCCTCGGTTGCCTGATGTTTGACCAGACTGCTGTGTGCGGCCTTTCACCACTTTGATGGAAGCGGTATTCGATTTCAGTGTTTCGTCATCTACCCTTGCCTCGGCAGCACCCACTGTAAAAGTACCCTCTAGATCGGCACGCACATAATAGGTATAGCTGAGCTCCATATTCTTGCTCACTTTCCCATTGATAATCTGGATACTGGAATTTGTAGATTGATTGGGCCCGCTCAGAACCGACAAACCTTCAAAAGAAGGCCCGCGGAAATTGCGCGCATCGGCATTGATGGTAAACACTACTTTGAAAGTTTGCCCGGCCTGCACCTGTGCCGGCGCAGAACAATTGAACTGCACCTGGGCTTTTAGTCCGCTCAGGCTTAAAAATACGGTCAATATGAAGATGATACGTTTTATCATTATCTGCACATATTTGGTTTCATTCATTCAGTTTTCAAAAGTAAAGCTTTTCGCAGGATTTCTGGCCTACCAGTCTTTTTCAATCTTCACCCGTGTGCCTTTTACCTTTTGCATCTTCACTTTTTCCATGGTTTTCTTTTCATCATTTTTCATCGCTTCCAGCATACGCTCAGCATCTTCCTTGCTTATTTCTCGCGGTTTGGGCTGCTGCTGTTGCTGCTGCTGATCCTGATTTTGTTGCTGCTTCTGATCCTGCTTCTGCTGGTCGTTTTGCTGATCCTGCTTCTGCTGGTCGTTTTGCTGATCCTGCTTTTGCTGGTCTTTCTGCTGCTGGTCTTTCTGATCCTGCTGATCCTTTTGATCCTGCTGGTCTTGTTGATCTTTTTTGTCCTGCTGGTCTTGTTGATCCTGCTTCTGATCCTGGTTTTGCTGTTGTTGTTGTTGCTGCTGCTGTTGTTGCTGTTGCAGTTTCTGACGCGCATATTCCAGGTTGTATTTGCAGTCCATATCATCAGGCTTGAGGCGCAATGAATTTTTGTAGGCTTCGATGCTTTCCTGATATTTTTGTTGTTCCAGCATCGAATTGCCCAGATTATACCAGGCTTCGGCCTTTTGATCATCGCTGATTTCCTTTTCGGCAACACCGGCAAAAAGTTTTGACGATTCCTCGAAATTATCCTGCTTGTAGAGGGCAGTTCCCAGGTTAAAAGTCCCTTTCACCGATTCCGGATTTTCTTCCAGCGATTTACGGTAATCAATTTCCGCCTCATTGTAGCTGGCATCCTCGTATTTGTTGTTTCCACTGCGTATCAGCTTGTTTTCCGACTGCGCGGCAAGCTCCTGCATCAAAAACACACACATTATTATACTTAACACTGTCCACTTCATAAGGCTATCCTATTCTTCAAAAAGTTTAAACTTACGTTGCAATTTCGTTTTCCTTTCCAGGATCAGCAATTCAAAAATGAGAAGAGCCAATGCCAATCCGGCAAAAATCTGGAACCGGTCTTCATAATCCGAAAACATTTTGGATTCAATCTCTGATTTTTCGAGTTTATTGATTTCATCAAAAATCATATTCACCCCGGCGCGGGTATTATTGGCACGCACATAAGCGCCATCGCCGGCATCGGCAATTTTGCGCAGCATTTCCTCATTCAACTTGGTAATCACGGTATTGCCCTGATTATCTTTTTTAAATCCTTGCTGCACGCCACGGCTGTTGTACAATGGAATCGGGCCACCTTCTGCCAAACCCATTCCAATCGTATAGACGTGAATTCCTTTTTCGGCAGCAGCTTTGGCTTCCTGAATAGCGTCATCTTCATGGTTTTCGCCATCCGTTATCACGATGATGGCTTTATTGTGCTCATCATCCGGATTAAAAGCCGTTTCTGCCATTGATATTGCATCGCCTATGGCCGTTCCCTGTGTAGGCACGATATTGTTATTGATGGTACTGAGGAACATGCGCGCCGCAGCATAATCGGTAGTAATCGGCAACTGGGTATAAGCTTTACCGGCAAAAACGATAATCCCGATACGGTCGCCTTTCAGCTCACCAATAAGGCGCGAAATGGCCAGTTTAGAAGCCTCTAAGCGACTGGGCTTAATATCCTCGGCCATCATACTGTTGGAAACATCGAGTGCGATAACCAGATCAATCCCCTGACGTTTCACCTGTTCAATTTTGGAACCAATCTGGGGATTTGCAGCAGCAATTACAAGCATGATGGCCACCAGAGACAGAAGTACGAATTTAAAAACAAAGCGTCCGCGGGTGATATCCGGCATCAGTTTTGAAATGACCTTCATCTCGCCAAAAGCTTTGAGTGCATTTTTGCGCCATCGCATCATCAGCACAAACACAAGAAGCATCAGTGGAAGCACCAAAATGCCGTACAAATATTCCGGATGTTCAAATCTTAATATGGTTTCCATTTCAAATCTTTTAAGGCAATGTTTTTAAAAGGGTGTTCCTGAGCAAAAATTCGAGCAGGAACAGGCCAATGGCCAGCAGCATCCACGGAAGGAATTCTTCATGTTTTTTCTGAAATTCCGTAACATCAATTTTGGATTTTTCCAGTTTATCGATTTCACCATAGATCTGCTCCAGTTTATTGTTATTTGTGGCACGGAAATATTTTCCTCCGGTAATTTCTGCCACTTCTTGCAACAAATCTTCATCAATGCGCACCTCCACATTCTGATATTGTTTGCCAAAATGCGTATCGAAGGGATAAGGCGCCGTTCCGATTTGCCCCACTCCGATGGTATAAACGCGCACACCAAATTTCTTGGCAATTTCGGCAGCGGAAACCGGGTCAATAGCACCTGAATTGTTTTCTCCATCGGTGAGCAAAATCACCACTTTACTAATGGCAACGCTGTTTTTTAAGCGGTTCACTGCCGTTGCAAGACCGTCTCCGATAGCGGTGCCGTCTTCGATCATCCCGCTTTGGATATCGCGGAAAAGGTTTTTCACCACGCCATGATCGGTTGTTAAAGGACATTGCGTAAAGGTTTCCCCGCTAAACACGACCAGGCCCACACGGTCGTTCGGGCGGCCGTTGATAAAGCTTGTGGCCACATTTTTTGCTGCTTCGAGGCGGTTGGGCTTAAAATCTTCGGCCAGCATACTACTGGAAATATCCAGTGCGGTAACAATATCAATTCCTTCCACATTCACATCCTGCCGGCTGCTGCTCGATTGCGGGCGCGCCATCACCACAATCAATGCAGCTATGGCCAGAACACGCAAAACAAAAGGCAAATGGCGGGCATAAACCTTCCAGCCGGCACTTTTTACACGCCAGGCCGAAAGCGAAGACACCTGAATATCAGCATGTTTGCGCCTGTGCATAAAGTAATACCATAGCCCCAGCAGCGGCAACAACAAAAACAGATAAAAATAGCCGGGATAGGCAAATTCAATGTTTTCTAACATTTTATTCGTTTTTATTTTTCATTTCCTGCAGCGCTTCTCCCTCCTTACTTTCTTGCGGCTGTGCGGCAGGACGAGTTTCATTAACAAAGTCGATACAATTGTTCAAACTGCTATCATTTTCGAGTGGCAGCGGCTGCGCTTTGGCAAATTTCACCAGATCGGCCAAACTAAGGCTGACTGCAAGTTTTTGCCATGCTTCATCATTCACCGGCTGCGTTTTTAATGCGCTCATAATTTCATCGGAAGTCATTTCAACAGCACCGATATGAAAACGGCCTTCCACGTATTCGCGGATGATGTCGGTGAGCTCGGTATGATATGCTTTGACCTGCCCTGCTTGCCAGAGTTTTTTCAGGCGCAGGCTTTCCAGCTCGTTAATTGCCTGAATATGCGGTGGCAATTTGGGCTTGGGCGGCGCAGCAAAAAGCTTCTCCCCTTTTTTACGCTTGCGCAGATAATACCAAACACCAAAAATAACAGCCACCAGACCCAGTCCGCCCAAAATCCAGGGTAAAGCTTCCTTTAAAGTGTATGGCGCTTCCATCGGATGTTTGATATCCTTTATGGCCAGGGTCGTATCAACAGCCACAGTGCCAACTTCGAGCAAAAAAGGATTGGTCTGCAAAAAGTTGAGGCTGGTATCCCCTTCGGCCTGCCAGGCAAATTCCAAGGGCGGAACGGCGTAAAAACCGGAGTCAAAAGATGTAATCAGCAATTTTTGGCTCAGTTTCAAAACACCATTTTCAAAGGTGGAATCGATTTTCCCCTGCGACAGCACTTCCAAATTGGTAATGAGCGTATCCTGAAGCTGCGGCCACATATAATTTGCCCCTTGCGGGATGACCAGGTTGAGCTGCAAATTGGTTTGGTCGCCAATGAGTAATTTATTGGTATCCAGCTCGGCATAAGCTTCCTGCGCAGATGATTTCCCTGCAATACCAAGCAGGAACAAAAAACTGATCAGGATTGGAAAATATTTCAAATGATGCTTCATCATGCCCTTGCCCCCCTTTTCTTGAAGAGTGTCATCAATGGTTTCACATAATCGCGGTCGGTGCGCACACTGGCCATATCCACGCCGGAGCGGATAAAAAGCTCGTCCATTTTCCGGTTTCGGATTGCAGCCTGTTTGGCAAATTCCCTGCGAAACCCTTTATCGGATGTATCTACCCAAACTTGCCCCCCGGTTTCGGCATCGCGCAGGCGCACAAGGCCCATATCGGGAATTTCCTCTTCACGCTGATCGAAAATACGAACGGCAATAAGATCGTGCTTGCGGCTGGCAATTTTGAGTGCATCCTCATAGCTGTCGTCTAAAAAGTCGGAAAGCACAAATGCAATGCAGCGCTTTTTAATGGCATTGGTCATAAAACGCAGTGCTTCAGCTATATCCGTTCCCTGATTTTCGGTTTTAAAATCGACCAGCTCACGGATAATCCTCAGGATGTGCGAGCTGCCTTTTTTGGGCGGGATGAATTTTTCAATCTTATCGCTGAAGAAAATCACGCCCACTTTATCGTTGTTCTGTATGGCCGAAAAGGAAAGCACCGCCGCAATTTCCGTGATCATGTCCTCTTTGAGCTGCACCCGCGAGCCAAATTCATTGGAACCGCTCACATCGATCAGCAGCATCACGGTAAGTTCACGTTCTTCTTCAAATATTTTTACATAGGGATGGTTCATGCGGGCCGTTACATTCCAGTCGATATTGCGGATATCATCGCCATACTGGTATTCGCGCACCTCACTGAAAGCCATACCCCTGCCCTTGAAGATACTGTGGTACTCACCGGAAAAAATCTGGTTGGACAGACCACGGGTCTTGATTTCAATTTTACGGACTTTTTTAAATATTTCGGATGCTTCCATGCAATTCTAAAATTTAAGTAATAAAGACAAAATATGAATCAAAATCCTGATTTTTACGGCACTTCAACCGTATTCAGCACTTCGTTGATGATGTCTTCGGTAGTGATATTCTCGGCTTCAGCCTCATAAGTCAGGCCAATACGGTGACGCAGCACATCATGGGCAATAGCACGTACATCCTCAGGAATAACATATCCGCGGCGCTTGATGAAAGCATAGGCTTTGGAAGCAAGCGCAAGGTTGATGCTGGCACGTGGTGAACCACCGTAAGCGATCATCCCGTCAAATTTCGTCAGTTTGTATTTATCCGGGAAGCGGGTAGCAAAAACGATGTCGGTGATGTAATTTTCAATTTTTTCGTCGAGATAAACCTCACGGACTACCGCACGTGCTTTCAGGATTTCTTCTGTAGAAATCACCGGATTTGTTTTTGCATATTCATTGCGGATGTTCATGCGCAGGATCTGCTTCTCTTCCTCTTTTTTCGGATAACCGATTGTTACTTTGAGCATAAAACGGTCAACTTGCGCTTCGGGCAGCGGATAAGTACCTTCTTGTTCAATCGGGTTTTGCGTTGCCATCACGAGGAAAGGCTCATCCAGCTTGAAAGTTTCATCGCCGATGGTCACCTGGCGTTCCTGCATGGCTTCGAGCAAAGCACTTTGCACTTTTGCCGGGCTACGGTTGATCTCATCCGCCAGGATAAAATTACTAAAAACGGGGCCTTTGCGCACCACAAATTCTTCATTTTTCTGGCTGTAGATGAGTGTACCGAGCAAATCGGCGGGCAGCAAATCCGGAGTAAACTGGATACGGCTGAAATCGGCTTTGATCACATTGGCCATACTTTTAATCGCCAGTGTTTTTGCCAGTCCGGGAACACCTTCGAGCAGGATATGCCCGTTGGAAAGCAGGCCAATCAGCAGGCGTTCCACCATATGTTTCTGGCCAATAATCACTTTGTCCATTTCCAGGCGGATCAGGTCGATAAACGCGCTCTCCTTCTGGATTTTCTCATTCAATTCTCTGATATCAGTTTCAATCATAGCTTTATCAATTTTTACAAGGCAAAGGTACGTCCGCAGTGATATTGTGCCCAAATTATTCTTGTTAAGAAATGTTAAGTGCAGTGTTAAAGCTTGTTAAGGCCATTTAAGCATCAAAAATCACTAGATTTCGAAATGAGTTCCGGCAGAAACATCATACACATAATCAACTATTTTTCAGAAACTTAAGAGAAACACACAAACAATCCGGCAATTTCAGGAATTTGATGTATTTTCGTCAGTGGAACCAGAGCTAAATATGGAATGAGGGGAAAGAACATAATCATCACCGGAGCCTATGGCGCTATTGGTGCAGCAATAGCAGCGCAGCTTGCAGTGCAAGGTCACCGGCTTTTTCTGATCGGAAGGCAGGAGGAAAAAATCCATGCGCTATGCAGGCAGATTCAGCGCACAAGCAGGAATACCGAAATACATCCGATTTGCACCGACCTTTCGGAAGGCACCGAAATCCGCGATTTGGCAAGCAGTTGGGAAACGCCCGTGGACATCCTGATCAACAGTGCTGCAACAGCTCCGAAACAATGGAGCACCAATTCCGATGGCATCGAATTACAATTTGCGGTTAATGTACTTTCATATTTTTATATGATGCACTTTTTCGCTCCATTTATGGAACCTTCATCCGATGCGCGCATCATCAATATTGCCAGCCATTGGGCAGGAAACTTTGACATTGATGATCTGGAATTCAGGGAAAGGCCCTATTTCAACGACGAAGCCTACCGCCAGTCCAAGCAGGCTATTCGCATGTTGAGCCCTGTTTTTGCTGAAAACTTTCAAAAATCGGGCATTACGGTTAATTCCTGCCATCCGGGCTTTGTTGATTCGCAGTTGACACAGGATCTTGGTTTAGGCGGGCACGAAAAAGCAGCACATGCGGCCAAAACTCCGCTTTACCTTGCACTTTCGGATGAAGTAAAAAACAAAAGCGGATTGTATTTTGAACGGGAGCAGGAAGTTGCATGTCCTTTTGCATCCGATAAAAAACGCAACCGGCATCTGTATCAGCTTTGCACAAAATATCTGGAAAAATTTGTTGGCAACAAGCCCTCGATCAAGGATTTATACTAACGTGTGGAAAGATAGTTCCGGGTACTCAAATCGAGGCGATAGAGCAAGCTTTTAATTTTCAGGGAGTATTCGCGGTCGGCGGCCCATTTACCGGCCAGGCCATCAACTGTGGGAGCGCTTCCGCGTTTCACCCATTTAAACCGACGATCGACCAGCTGCCCTCTGAGCGGTTGCTTGCTGGCATAGGCTTTCAGATGCTGGATATGGGCAATAACGCCCATGCGCCGTGTGGGGAAACGCTCACCGGGCGTGCTCGAATTCACAGCGCCCAGCCCGCAAAAATTATTCTGCGAAGGATGAACGATACCTCCAAAACGGAGAAATCCTGTTTCCAGGCACATCTGGCAAAATGCGATATCATGGTTTACACCTTCGTTTTCAGATTCATCAACATAATATCCCGCCATCAGGTATGCCGTAGTGGCATCAATATCCGGGTTAAAATACAGGAGATACTCTGCAAGTTGATCCACAGTTTTTTGTCCGCTGGCCATGATGCGGTATTCCTTTTTTCCAAGATTTGTATAAGCCACTTTCCGCGATTCATCATAAACATCGCGCACCGGATCGGCTTTTTCAGTTTTCGCTGTGGCTTTTGGCTTTATCTTTTTGCTGTTGATTGTCTCCGGTTTGGGCTTTTCTTTGTCGGGAGCTGTTTTTGCTTTATTGGCAGGAGTTTCAACAATTTTCACATCATCCGGTGCACTTTTCCGCGAAGCCTTTTTAATTGCATTGATTTTAGGGATATTTGCTTCGGCTTTGACTTCGGAACCATGAAAAACCGGGCCTGGTATGGGCGCAGAAGGAAACTCCGTTGTCATGGCAAATAACAGGACTACGGCAGCAACGATGGCGAATATTTTCACAAGATCCTTTAATCCAAGCACTTGTATCGCATTTTTAAATGTAAACAGCTCAGTTTTTCTGTATAACAAATATCAGGAATTCAGTTGAAACCAACTTGGTTTTCGGACCATCTTATGAACAATAAATTGTTAAAAACCCCAAAACAAACTGATTTCCATATAAAGACAATAAAAAAACCCGCCTGATGGTTCAGACGGGTTAAATTTTTTCAAGAATAACGGCTAAGCTTACTTCTGAACCTTCACATCAAAAGTAATCAGGTCTTCGCGCATAACAGGGATTTCTGCTACTTTAATCAGGCCTTTTTTGCCCCCGGCAGTCATAAAGGCAAACACTTCTTCGCCTTGCAACATCGTCATGGAAGTTTCTTCAAAAGTTTCCAAATCAACGAGCAATGCGTCATTTTCCATAGCATCGAATTCTTCGGCAGTATATTCTGTGTTATAAAAACGGGTTTCGTTTATGGTTGTCCATGCATCAAGATTATAGACCTGATTTACACCGGCATCATCAGGAGCACCGATAGAAGCTTTATTAACGGCTCCATAGTAATAAACGAAGTCAATTTTTTCGCTTGCAGCATTTGCCTCGGCGATAGTATAAACCATATTTTCAGAAACAGAATAGAAGCTGCCGGTTTGATCGTTAAACGAACCAAGCACAACACCTTCAAAATAATTAATTTCACCATACTGAGGCTCAGGAACTACAGTTGTTACATTCAAAGAAACTTCTGCTTCCTTGGCATCATCATCCTTAACAGTAAAGATGTACTTTGCTGTTGCCGCTTCGCCCAGGGCAACAAAAACAGAGTCAAAGGAATAGTTTTCTTCTTTAAACTCCTCATTGTAAATAACTTCCGGAGTATTGTTAACAACGCGTGTTACGGTAAATGTGCGTAAATCCTCTTTAGAAGTAGCATTCATAGCCGCTGTAATTCCAATGTGAATGTTTGCACCGGTATCAACAGTTACATCTGATGAAACGTAATCTCCGCCGCCTTTAAAATCGATGGTTGGATAATAGGTTGGCTGTGGATCGTCCGGATCATCGTCATCCTTGTTACATGCTGTAAACATAAGGGCAATACCTGCCAATAATAGAAACGAAAATAAAAAAGTTGCTTTTCTCATACTGTTGTGCTTTAGGTTATTTATTAAAAGATATTTTGTTAAACAAATTTCAGGCCAAGATACGGTTTTTTCTTAGTCATTTGCTTTGTCTTCGAGCATAGGAACAAAACTAAAACCGCCATGTTCAGATATTTCAAATTTATTTTCTGCAGTTTTCATTACGACTTTCATCACCTGGCCGCTCTCCCCTCCAAGAGGGATGATCATTTTGCCCCCGATTTTCAGCTGTTCTTTTAAGGCTTCGGGTATAAACGGTGCGCCTGCTGTAATTATAATACCATCGAAGGGGGCAAAAGTGGGGAGGCCTTTATAGCCATCGCCAAAAAAGAGTTTTGGTCGGTATTTCAGTTCCGTAAGAAACTTCTTGGTTTTATTGTACAGGTTTCGTTGGCGTTCGATGGAAAAAACCTTAGCTCCCATTTCGAGCAGCACACAAGCCTGATAGCCAGAGCCTGTCCCGATTTCAAGTATTTTCTGACGTGGCTGCGGATCGAGCAGTTCGGTTTGAACGGCAACGGTATAAGGCTGAGAAATGGTTTGTCCGGATCCAATTGGGAAAGCCTGATCCTGATAGGCAAATTCAAGAAAAGCGGGATCAAGGAAGAGATGGCGCGGTATTTTTTCAATAGCAGCCAGAACCTCTTCATTCCTGATTCCTTTGGCACGAATGCCTTCGGCAAGTTGTTTTCTTAAACCTTTATGTCGGTAGTTATCCTGAATCATCATCTAGCTTATGCGGAAACATTTTAAACTGCCGCACTTCATCCCAAGCCGGCCATTTTATTTCCTGCAAAAATATGATAAAAATCAAAAAAGCCTACATTTGCAGCCAAATAGAAATATCATGCTAAAAATAGGAGTTTTAGGCGCCGGACATCTCGGCAAAATTCACATCAAATGTATTAAGAATATTATTGATTATCAATTAATTGGATTTTACGACCCTGATAAAAACAATGCAGAACAGGTAAGTTCGGATTTTGGCATCAAGAGTTACGAATCCATTGAATCGCTTTTGGATGATGTGGATGTAGTTGATATTGTAACGCCTACAATATCCCATTTCGATTGTGCGTCAAAAGCCTTTGCCAAAAAGAAACATGTATTTATTGAAAAGCCTATCGTTGCTACTACTGAAGAATCGTTTAAGCTGATGGAACTGGCTAAGGAAGCTGGCGTGAAAGTTCAGGTTGGCCATGTCGAGCGCTTCAATCCTGCTTTTCTGGCAGCAAAAAAGTTCATCGACAAGCCCATGTTTATCGAAGCGCACCGTCTGAGCCAGTTCAACCCTCGTGGAACTGATGTTCCGGTTATTCTCGATCTAATGATCCACGATTTGGATATTGTACTCAGCTCCGTGCAATCTGAAGTAAAAAACATCTCAGCAAGCGGCGTGGCTGTAGTGAGCCCAACTCCTGATATTGCCAATGCACGTATTGAATTTGAAAACGGAAGTGTGGCCAACCTTACAGCATCGCGCATCAGCCTGAAAAACATGCGCAAAACCCGCATGTTCCAAAAAGATGCCTATATATCAATTGACTTTTTGGAAAAACAGAGCGAAATCGTACGCATGAAAACTGTTGATCCCGAAAAGGTTAATGATCCATTTGCTATGATACTCGAACCTTCTGAAGGCCGTGAAGCCAAGCAGATTATCTTCGAAAAACCTGAATCAGAAAATATTAATGCCATTGAAACGGAATTGTTCACTTTTGCCGAAGCTATTGCAAACGGCACCGAACCCCCGGTAAGCATGCTTGATGGCCACAGAGCCCTAAAAGTAGCCAATGATATCCATGCCATTATTATTGAACAATTGGAAAAGCAGCAAACCAAGGCTTAAAATTTTATCCACATTAGTGCCAAAGCGGACAATAAGCCTTTATTAGGGGCGTTATATTTTCCACATTGAACAGCAAACTGACCTAAGGTTTTTATTGATTGATGAAAATACCATTACACCACGTTTTAGCATATTTATTTGTATCCCTGCTTCTTATTTTGGCCACATCCTGCGAAAAATTTGAAGGCGAACAAGAAGTCCCGTCTTATATCCGTATTGACACTATTGGCCTGAAAGATACAGACTTTTATCATGGAAGTCTTTCGTCAAAAATCACAGATGCATGGGTTTATGTTGAAAACCAGCTTATTGGAGGATTTGAGCTTCCTGCAACCATTCCAGTCCTTGCAAAAGGAGAAGTAGATATTATTATTCGCCCCGGCGTGATGCTCAATGGAATGATCAATACACGTGCTGCCTACGCTTTTTACGACCGCATTGATCTTACCGCCAAAATTGCAGAAGACAGCATAACTAACTTAGGCGTTAATTTTGAAGGCAAAAAAATCCTGAAAACATCGTATAAGGAATCCACCTATTTTGCCTGGCAGGAAAGCTTTGAAGATGCCGAATTAACACTGGATACTACAGGTTACAGCACAGTTGATATTGGCCTTACCGAAAAAGACAGTCCGGAAACCTTCGAAGGGCTGCACTCCGGATTGGTAGTATTAAAAGATGAAGATGATGTTTTTGAAGCCCTTACACGCGAAAGTTATGAGCTTCCCCAAAATGGCAGCCCCATCTTCCTGGAAATGAACTATAAAAACAATTCACCTTTTACGGTTGGACTGGTTATTCATGAAGAAGGCTATTCCACAGTTTTTCACAGCCTGATGGTTTATAACGCCCGCAGCGATTGGAACAAAGTGTATATCAACCTCACACAAGTTGTTTCCAATGCCTACGGAGCCACTTCTTTTCAATTGTTTTTTGGCGCCGGAAAATCGCCCGATGTGGAGGAGACCCGATTATTGTTCGACAATTTCCGCCTAATCTACTAAAAAATTTAGTCAACAGATGTTAAACAGGAAATTACAGGTCACGAAATATCTTATTGTTGATTATCTCAGCTCCTTAATGGCCTGGAGTATTTTCTTCATTTACAGGAAATATTATATTGACCCTTATTTCTTCGAACACATCAGCATTGTTCTTCAGGACACTAATTTCCAGATCGGTATAATTGTCATTCCGTTTTTTTGGTTGTTCCTTTATATATTAATGGGTGCTTACCGCAGGATTTACCGTAAATCCAGGCTCCGGGAATTAGGTCAAACCCTGACAATAACCATTATCGGCGTAACGATAATATTCTTTGTACTTATTCTTGATGACTTTATTGTTACGTATAAAAGCTACTATCAAAGCTTCCTGATATTATTTACGCTGCATTTTATCCTCACCTATATCCCCCGTTTAATCCTTACAACCCGAGCTATCAATAAATTACGAAAGCGTAAAATCGGGTTCCGCACAATTATTGTTGGAAGCAACGGCAACGCAGAAAATATTTATCATGAAATTGAGGATCAGCTCCATTCTCCGGGCAATAAATTCATTGGTTTTGTGAGTGCAATGGAAATGGAATATTATCCGCTGGAAGATTATTTACCTCATCTTGGTTCATACAAAGACCTGAACCAAATCATTGAGCAGCATAAGGTTGACGAAATTATTATTGCCATAGAGCGCTCGGAGAAAAACACCGTAGATCGCATTATTTCTGAAATTCAGGATACAAATGTAGTAATCAAAGTAATTCCTGAAATGCAGGACATCCTGATGGGGACAGTGCGTACGAGTGCCATTTTTTCACCTCTTATCGAAATCGCACCGGATCCGATGCCTGCCTGGCAGATGTTCCTGAAAAGGGGAATGGACATTGTTATCTCTATCATAGCCATAATAATCCTGATTCCTGCTTATATTTTTACGGCCATTGGCGTGCGCAGGAGTTCTCCGGGGTCTATAATTTATACGCAAATGCGGGTTGGGAAAAACGGAAAATATTTTCCAATGCACAAATTCCGGAGCATGTACCAGGATGCCGAACGGGGTGGCAAGCCGATGCTTAGCTCGCAAACCGATCCAAGGATCACACCTTTTGGCCGTTTTATGCGTAAGGTGCGATTAGACGAAATCCCTCAGTTTTACAGTGTTCTGAAAGGCGATATGTCGTTGGTAGGGCCGCGTCCGGAGCGACAGTATTTTATTGATCGCATCTGTGAGAAAGCACCCGAATATCGCCTCTTGCAAAGAATCAAACCCGGTATTACCAGCTGGGGTCAGGTACGCTTTGGTTATGCCGAAAATGTTGAAGAAATGATCGCACGCCTCAAATACGATCTGCTTTACCTGGAAAACATGTCGATTGCAATGGACATTAAAATTATGATTTATACCGTACTGATCGTAATTCAGGGCAGAGGCAAGTAAATCACTGTACCGGCGAATTACAGCTGACCGTTTTCAATCAAACATACAATCCGTTCAATAGCAGCATCTTCCCCTTCGGGATCATAGCGTACTTTTAAGTTATAACCAAAAATACGCGCAAAGGATTGCCAGAAAAAGGCGATAAATTTGCCACGCAACTCCTGCACCAAAGCAAAGGAAGATGTTCCGGTTTCACGGTCGATCAGCTTGATAAGGATTTTACCTTGCGAAAAAGTTAATTTTTTTAATTCTTCACCAAATTCGTTTTGTATTTCATCCTCGGCCATTTTCATAATTTGCCTGCGTTCTTTTTTTGTTTGAACTGATGACAGCGTATCCTCATACTCACGCAGCTTGATTCCCGCCAAACGCGCATAAGGATAGACTTTCTTCACATTGCGTACCAACTTGTTGTACCTGCGGTATTGGCGCTTATTTTTAAAATCCAGAGGTGGGAATACATAAATTCCACGTAATTCAGCTACAGGAAGGGTATCATTCCCTTCAATAATTGTGCGCAACAATACAGGTTTATCCTGGGCCGGTAATAAGCCGGCTGCTAATACAAACAATAATATGAATAAAATTCTGTTCATTAATCAGTTGCAAACAAAATTAAGACAATGGATTTAATCCATAACTAAAATTATGCCACGAAATTAAACATTACAACTTATCCGAAGGCGATACAAAGCATATAAACAAAGCAAATGATTCAAAAACAGCAACTACATAAACACACATCTACATATCTAAAGCGTTTTAGCTAAAATATGCCAAAGCCAAAATGAAGAATTTATGAAATCTTATAAAGGATTTTTTTGAATCAGTAGAATTTATATATTTGCCACGGTTTTTAAATTAGCCGGATTAGGGTTTGTTTTAAAAGGCACAATCATTTGAAGGCAAAATATTTGATTATCAAAGCTTTAATAAAAGCGGTTTATTAACAAAATTATTTTATGAAACGAGTTTTAGTAGCAACAGGAGGAGGAGACTGCCCGGGACTTAATGCTGTAATCAGGGCGATCGTGAAAAGAGCTTCACTCGAAAAAGATTGGGAAGTTCTGGGAAGTATCCAGGCTTTTAATGGTGTATTATGGGAACCCAGCGAACTGGTATTACTTGATGAGAAAAAAGTATCCGGCATACACTATCGTGGAGGAACAATAATCGAAACTACCAATATCGGTGGACCTTTTGCATGGCCTTACAAAAAAGAAGATGGCAGCTGGGGCACAGCTGACCGTTCAGACGAAATGATTCGCAAACTTCAATATTTGGGCATTGATGCCGTCATTAATATTGGTGGCGACGGGTCACAACGAATTTCACAGCGCCTTTATGAAAAAGGGCTCAACGTTATTGGCGTACCAAAAACAATTGACAATGACCTTTCCGCAACGGATTCTACCTTTGGTTTTCAAACAGCGGTGCAAATTGCCACCGAATCAGTTGATAAACTGGTAACAACCGCAGCAAGCCACAACCGTGTGCTTATCATGGAAGTTATGGGACGTTATGCCGGTTGGATCGGACTGAATGCAGCGGTTGCCGGGGGAGCGGAAATTTGCCTGTTACCTGAATTTCCATACGACATTGAACACGTAATGAAAAAAATTGAATCACGCTTCAGCCGTGGACGTGGTTTTGTGAATATTGTTATTGCTGAAGGAGCCAAGCCTAAAGGAGGCAAATTAACCAAAGGCAAAAACGATGAAGTTGGATACGAAAACGCACGTCTTGGCGGTGTTGCGCACCAATTGGCACACCAGCTCAGGCAAGCAGGCTGTGAGCACAGCATACGTGAAACGGTTCTTGGCCACATTCAGCGTGGAGGCGTTCCTATTGCTTACGACCGTGTGCTGGCGACACAAATGGGCGTGAAAGCTTTTGAACTCGTGCTGGAGAAAAAATATGGCCATATGGTCTCTTACAGGCATCCTTATATCACATCTGTAACCCTGAAAGATGCAATACAACAGCCAAATTTAGTTACACCGGATACTGCCCTGATGCGCACTGCCAGAGGTATCGGTATTTGCTTTGGCCATAATTTTGATGAAAAATAAATAGTGCCTGCCGGAAAACTCCCATTTTTGAGTCTTTGATAAGAAAACGTCAAAGACAAGGCTTTCTCAGCCATGAAAATCAAGGAGTCCCAAAATTTCGGCATGAGGTTTTCAAGGCAAGAGTAACGCAGAAATAAGCGCAGCGAGCGATTCACGAATGCCTATTAAATATAAACCACCGCATGAGTAATTTGGCGTTTTCTTGCAAAGACTAAATAATAAATACGGGCAGGCTAATCAAATAATTGATTGTTACCTGCCCGCTTTTTTTGATCCTGTAGATTCCCAAAAGCCCGAATGCCTTTTTCACCACTGCGGTTCTGAATAACAAGCCTTTATTATTCCTGCTTGATCACAGTTCCATTTTTGTCGTAGTGCAGAATACCATCATTTATAATTTCTCCATTCTGATTATACTCAAGGAATTTTTCTTTTGTTATTTCACCCCGGTCATTTCGAAAACGATCAACGCGGCTGATCAGCTCACCATCTGAATTAAAAGATTTGGCCTGAATTTCCAATCCGTCGTCATTATAATTATAAAGGGAGCAAAACATCCTGATCAGAGAACCCTTTTTATCGTATGAACGGAAAATAAAAACTCTTTTTTTCCCTTCATCATCATAGCGAAATACATTATAAATTTTACCCTTATACTGTCCATCGGCGGTGTACATTTCCGTTATTTCGCGGACGCGGTTTCCATGTTCATCATATTCGTATTGAAAAACATTGTACTCGCGCGGTGCTCCGTCCCTTTTAAAAGAATACTGTCTGCGTTCTGTAACTTGCCCCTGATCATTACGGATAATTTCCGGTTTTGGCCGCTGTGCTACTTCCAATATCGTATCTGGAGGTATAGTCGGGATATTTACAGCCGACTTTTGACCCAACGCATTTGTATTCAACTCGATATATTCATCCAAATTGATAATTTCCCTTTCGGGGCTGCCATTTCCCCCACAGGAAGCCAAAAGTGCTATCGCACTGAGGAGGAATAAAAATAACTTCATGTTTTTCATACTTCATTTTTTGGGTTAAAAACAACTATCAATTTCCATTTCCCTGACGGCGTGCGCGGGTAATACCTTTCACTTTTTCCAAACGCCGCTCAAGCTCTGATATTTTATCCTTACTGTAAACCTGCACAACAACTTGCCCTGTCATAGCTGTTTCGTCGGAATCAATATTGATACTGAGGAGGTTAATTCGCATATCATGCGTTATCACTTCACTGATTTCATTAATTAATCCATGACGGTTAAGCCCCTGCAATTTGATACTGACCCGATAATCACCTTTTCCGGAAGCTGATTTCCAATCCACTTTGATCACACGATAAGGGTATCTGCTTTTCATGTCCTTTACATTGGGACAACTTGTTCTATGGATACTGATCCCTTTATTTACGGTTACAAATCCTATAATCCGGTCTCCGGGTATTGGTTTGCAACATTTGGCAAAATTGTAGTTCAGATTACTGCTGTTTTGATTTACCAGCATCACATCTTCCTGATCATCAAATTGTTGTGGCAGAGGAGGCTTTAGTTCTTTATGTAATGGCGCTGCCTGCTCCTGTTCTTCCCGATGGCTCAGCAAATGCTTGAGTTCGATATGGTCAATTTCTTCGGAAGCAATCCTAAAATAGAGTTCCGCAGCAGTTTTCAGTTTATAATGGTGCAACAGTTTCTCCACCAGTTCATCCGCATAAGGTATTTTCCAGTTTTTAAGTTTCCTCAATAAAATTTCCCTGCCCATATCAGCCCCTTTCAGCTGTTCGGCACGCAGACAGTGGCGGATTCGGTTTTTTGCTTTTGATGTCGCGACCCATGCCAGCCAATCTTTGTTGGGCTTCTGGTTTTTTGAACTAATAATTTCGATGCGGTCGCCGTTTTGCAGTTTATGGCGCAACGGAACCATTTTACCATTTACTTTGCCGCCTTTGCATCTTTCGCCGAGACCGGAATGAATGGAAAAAGCAAAATCGAGCACACTGGCATCCTGCGGCAATTTTTGGATATCGCCATTGGGGGTAAATACAAAAATACTATCGGCATATAAATTCTGTTCTACCAAACCTTCATCATCCAACTCGAGATGATCGGCTGTTTCAATTCGTTCCCTTATTCCGGCCAGCCAGGCATCTTCATCCTGAATGCTTTTCTTCTCTTTATAGCGCCAATGCGCAGCCAGGCCATTTTCGGCTACATCGTCCATGCGCCGCGTACGGATCTGGACTTCAACAAATCGGCCACTTTCGGTTTCCACGGTAGTGTGCAGGCTTTCGTATCCACTGGCTTTGGGGGCAGAAATCCAGTCGCGCAGACGCTTTGGGTTCGGTTTATAAATATCCGAAACCACAGAATAAGCCTGCCAGCATGCGGCTTTTTCATCCATCACATCACCTTCAATGATAATGCGGATTGCAAAAATGTCATAAATACCCGAAACATCCACACTTTGAGCCAACATCTTTTTATAAACACTGTGCACCGATTTATAACGCGATTTTATATCGAACCTTAAACCGGTTTTTTCCAGGCCATCTTCAATCCTTTTTATGAAGCCGCTAATAAAGGATTTTTGAATCCGTGTTGTTTCTGCCAGTTTTCGGCTAATATCAGCATAAGCTTCCGGGTGCTGAATTTTCATTACCGCCTCTTCCAGCTCACCTTTAATGTGATAAAGCCCAAGGCGATGAGCAAAAGGAATAAAAACCGAAAAAGCTTTCTTCAAAGCATATTCCTGCTCCCCAACATCCAGCCTACTGTAATTCCGCATCTCATAGAGGTTAAAGGCCAAACGCAGCAAGAGGGTACGCATATCATTCGAAATGCGGATCAAAAGTTTTCTGAAATTTTCTGATTCCAGGCTCAAATGGCGGATATCAACATTCAAATGGCGGAGATGTTCGCGGGCTAGACGAGCCACACGGTCGCCATATTGCTGGGCAACATCCTCTGCTGTAAGCATTTTTTTTTCGAAAGCAGGATGCAAAATACACACAACAACCGATGCCGTGCCCAGTCCAATTTTTTGGGTTAAGTATCCTGCGATGTCGAGCATTGATGCAAGTACCGGCTGACCGCAATACTTGTCGTCAGGGGAGTAGTTTTCCCAAGCGTAATTAAAGGCTTTACGGAGTAATTCGGTATCTCCTTTTTGGTAGTATTCTTTGCCGCTCCGGAGCAATTCTTTGTATTTCCGACTGATGGAGCGTGTATATTCCTCTGGCTGTTCTTTCATTTAAACAAAAGCGCCCATCCTCTTGGGACAGGCGCAAAAAATTTAACACTGAATTACTTATTTATCATTTTTATCCTTGTTCCCGCTGATTGAGCTGCCCAATGACTTTTTCTGAGGTTCGGCGATTGAGTCGCGCATTCGGGTATCCGCTTCTATATTCTTAAACTTATAATAGTCCATAATTCCAAGCTGACCGTTACGGAAAGCTTCGGAAATGGCACGTGGCACTTCTGCTTCGGCCTGGATAACATTGGCTTTGGCTTCCTGCGCTTTGGCTTTCATTTCCTGTTCGAGGGCAACAGCCATGGCGCGGCGTTCTTCGGCTTTGGCCTGTGCAATATTTTTATCGGCATTCGCCTGATCCATTTGCAACACGGCACCGATGTTTTTTCCAATGTCGATATCCGCGATATCAATGGAAAGAATCTCGAAAGCTGTTCCGGAGTCCAATCCTTTTTGCAGTACAACTTTTGAAATCAAATCAGGGTTTTCGAGCACTTTTTTATGCGAATCGGCAGAACCAATAGAAGAAACAACTCCTTCACCCACTCGGGCCAGAACAGTTTCCTCACCGGCACCACCCACCAGCTGGCGGATATTGGCACGAACGGTCACCCGCGCTTTGGCAATCAACTGAATACCGTCTTTAGCAACAGCTGTAACACCGGGAGTTTCGATCACCTTTGGGTTTACCGACATCTGCACGGCTTCAAACACATCGCGGCCTGCAAGATCAATGGCTGTTGCTGTTTTAAAATCGAGATTCATATTTGCTTTATCGGCAGATATGAGTGCGTTAACTACATTCTGGATATTACCTCCTGCAAGATAATGCGCTTCCAGTTCATCGCGCGTAAGCTTGATTCCGGCTTTGGTGCTGGCAATCATATTGCGCACAATTACTGTGGGTGGAACCTTTCTCCAGCGCATCAGCACAAGCTGCAGCAGGGAAATTTTCACGTTTGAAAGCAGTGCTGTAAACCACAGTCCTACAGGAATAAAATAAAAAATCAGCCACAATCCGAAAATCGAGGCGACTCCAATAGCAATAATTGCAAAAAAACCGGCATCTTCCATGTTACTTTTTATCTTTTGGTTTAACGTAAATTTTATTGTCTTCTATACGGGTAATAACAATATCCACATCAGGATCCACAAAACTACTCTCGCTGCGCACTTCAAAATATTCATCATTTATAAGAGCTTTGCCCAGAGGTGCCAAACGGCTGACGCTCCTACCTTCCTGACCGGGTTTAATTTTTTCATCGATCAGGTTTACGCGGCTGTTAATTTCTGCATTGAGTGCGGCTTTTTTCCAGGTATTGGATTTCAGGGCAAAATAGACCGAAACAATACTCAAAACCGCCGTTCCTGCTAGTGTAAAATGCCCTGCAGTGCTTCCATGCGTGGAGTATGTCTGCCAAACGGCTATCACAATAAGGGCAAAACCGAGGATACCGGCAACAGATGTGCCGGGAAATACCAAGATTTCCAAAAGCAGGAAAAGCATTCCGAGCAACAATAAAACTATTATAACAGTCCAGCTCATAATTTAATGTATTTCAACGGTTAATTCCCTGTTTGTCATTTCCTGTTTCAGCAGTTTCAATTCTTCGAAGCCGCCCGATTTTACCGCACACTTACCTTTCATATGTGCAATCATGGCGCATTGTTCGGCCTGTTCGGGCTCATGCGCACAAACTTCAATCAGGCTTTTGATCACCCAATCAAAAGTGTTGACATCGTCATTGAACAAAACAAGGTTTTTCTCATTGCTTTTTTCAAGATCAAAATCGGTCAGCTCTTTGGTAATTTCCTTTTCCATAAATCAGAATTCGATCGTAAAAATAGCACTTTTTGTTGATCAGGCATTAATTTTGGGCTAATATTTATGTTTGGGCAATAAATTGCTCAGAAATTGCATTCATAGAAAGCAAATTATATAATTTCGCCGGCAGAAATGATGAATGATATTTTTTCAGATATTGAAGCACTTAAGGCAAAGCTGCATAACAGCTTAAAAAAGCCATTGCCGGCAAGCAGGGCGCATAGTGTTATGGCACCACCGGGCAGAGCCGAATCACTGCATCACGATCCAACGAAGCACACACCGAAACTGAGCAGTGTTTTGATCAATATTTTTCCTTTACAAAATAAAAACCACATCGTTTTTATCGAACGCCAGAAAGACGGCAGTGTGCACAGCGGTCAAATCAGTTTTCCGGGTGGCAAAAAAGAAGATTTTGATGCCGGTTTCAAAGAAACAGCATTGCGCGAAGCCAATGAAGAAGTAGGCATTTTAAACAAAAACATTGAGGTAATCGGAAGGTTATCAAACCTTTATATTCCTCCGAGCAATTTTTTGGTTTATCCATTCCTGAGCATTTCTGAAAAAAAACACATTTTTTGCAGCGATCCTTCCGAAGTTCGAAAAGTGATTTGCATACCCCTTGATTTTTTCTTTCAGGATAATGCCCAAAAACTACATCTGGTAAAAGCCGCAAACGGACACCCGATTAAAACACCGGCTTTTATTTATAACGATATTGTGATATGGGGCGCTACCGCTATGATCCTGAATGAATTAATTTGGATTTTGAAACAATAAAAGTGCTCAAATCAAATCTTTTTAATCTAAATTTGGGAATTCATCGAAATTTATAACTTTGTTTTTCTGTTTTCAGCTAATTTTGAATCGATAAACTTATGACTAAAAAGCTGATTTTATTTCTGTTTGTGCTCAGTACCTTTACCATACAGGCGCAATTGCGTTATGACACATACCGTGTCGGGAAATTGCAACTACCTGAGGAGCAGCTCACAGATGATGAAGAAGAAATCCCTGAAGGAAGAGGATTTACTTTTGCTTTAAACCTCGGGATGGTTTTCCCTAATAAATACACAGCCAACTTTTATAATGGCAGCGACAAAAACCCGAATAAGGCATCACGGATATTGCTCAATCCGTATTACAAACCGTACATTGTAGAACTGATCGGGCATCAATATGATAGTTCCGGCATTGATTTACCGCAAGACATGGCCTATCAGATAGCAATAAACATTGGTTTTTTTGCCCGCTGGAGCCCAAACACGAGAAACGGTTTTTTCCTGCAATTCAGTTATCAGAAGCTGCAAACCAATGGCATTTTTTTGATTCACTGGAAACTTGATTACCCGACCAATAAGCCCTCCTACACCACAGCCTACATTATGGGCGAAGAAGAACGGAATTGCATTGATATTGGCTACATACGGGAATGGCCTTTGTCAAGCCTGATCAATTTGTACATGGAAACAGGATTGAATATGACCAATACCATCGTTTTAAAAAATATGATACAGGTTGAAGGTCAGGAGTATAGTATAAAATACGACGGAGAGCATCCGTTGGGGCCATACAGCACCAATTACACTTATGATTTTCAGCAAGGCGGAATTGGGTTTGGCGCTTTTTTCGGTTCGGGCATACGATTGATTTTCAGTGAAAAAATCACAGTAGATCCGGGCATTACATTCTATTGGAAGAAAATAAACCTTGAAGGATACGAACAATCCAAGCCTGATTTTACGGCAATGGTTCGCTTAACAATTAAAGACCCTTTCTGGTAAAATGAAAGAAGAAATCCTGGCTTACGAAAGCTGCGACGGGCTGGTGCTCAACTATTATCATTGGAATCCCAAAAAAAGGAAAATCCGTGCTGTTTTGATTCTGCTCCATGGGATGTCGGAACACGCCGGGCGATACCGCGGTTTTGCGCGGAGGTTATGCCAGATGGGATTGAGTGTTTATGCGCCCGATCATCGCGGACATGGCATGAACCTTGAAAAAACAGGCGTTAAAGGCCATTTTGCCAGTCAGGATGGATGGAAAATTTTTATGGACGATATCGGCAGGCTTCATCAGGAAGCTGTAGGGCAATATCCCGGCAAGGAAATTTTTCTGTTAGGCCACAGCATGGGATCCATTGCTGCTCGTACCTATGCCCTCAATCCTGCCGAAAAGTTAAGCGCGCTGATGCTGAGCGGCACGCCTTATACCCCACCCCTGGCCTTAAAATTCGGAAACAGCATGGCACATATGGGTTGCTTGCTTGGAAAGGGAAACACCGAATCACGCTTGCTGACAGTCCTGACCTTTGGCGCGGCAAACCGTCGCATTCCGGGAGCAAAAAGCAAGCTGGAATGGCTCAACAGGTCCAGAAAAGAAGTATTGAAATACAAGGCCGATCCATTGTGCGGTTTTATGTGCACATCCGCTTTTTATCGTGATATGACTTCTGGGCTTGAGCTGGCACAATCTGTGGAAGAACTAGAAAAAACCAAAAATAAAATGCCCGTATATTTGTTTGCCGGCTTGGCCGACCCGGTGGGCTATTACGGAAAAGGGGTCACCAAAGCGTATAACCGCTACAAAAAGGCAGGCTTTAAAGATATTACCCTAAAACTATATCCAAAAAGCCGCCATGAAGTACTTTTCGAAAAAAACTACGATGAAGTACAGGAAGATTTAATGGCCTGGCTGGAAAATCATCTGCTGACAAAAACCGATCGCTAATTCAATTGTTTCGATTTTATGAAACCGAAAGCTGCCAAAAGCAAAAAAAACGAAGCACTGCGGAATAAAACCAAAAAGATCATAGATAAGTATTACCCAAAAAATGATCCGGCACGTCCTTATTTCAAAGGACATGTTAAAGCCGTAAAAAAAGCAGCCTTTAAAATCCTGAAGAACAATCCTTCGATCAAAGCAGACAAGGAAAAAATACGGGCCATGGCTTTGCTTCACGATATTGGAATGCGCGAGACTTATGCTCCGGACATAGGTTGTTACGGCAAGCACAAATATCTGGAGCACGGTTACCTCGGGCGGGCAATACTCGAAAAAGAAGGCATGGGCGATATTGCCCCCATTTGCGAACGGCATGTGGGCGTGGGTATTTCAAAAGCCGAAATCATTGAAAAAAATCTTCCATTGCCACACCGCAATATGCTTCCATTGAGCATGGAAGAAAAAATTGTGTGCTATGCCGATAAGTTTTTCAGCAAATCGGATGACGACCTTATGAAACCCAAAAGTTTTGAGCGTGTGCTCAACCATATGCGCAAACTGGGAAAAGGAAAACTTTTTGAATTTACCAAAATGGCCAAGGAATTTGGCTTTGATTATCTCTATAAAAAACAGGATTAGAAGCTGTTATTTCAAAATTCGATGTAAAAGTGTTTGCTTCAACTACTGGCCTCTGCTGCAATATTTCCGGTATAAAACAGATCACCATACTACAAACACAAAGGAAAAAACAGTGACCTTTGGCATTAAGTTTGTATTTTTGTAGAGAATATTTTTCAAAAAGTATGCCAGATCGCAACATATTATTAACGGACATTCAACTACTGGAACGCATTTCTCCGCTGGCAGAGAAAGTTGTTGGGCGTTACGTGGCTAAAAAGGCCATCCCCCGACGTGAGAAGGAAGACATACAGCAGGGAATTCTGGAGAAATTCATCCGAAGTAAAGAGAAAATCCTAACGTCCTTTGAAGGAAAATCGCAATTCAAAACTTATTGTATTGCTGTTTTAAACCGAATGTGCTGTGAGATAATCCGCAATGAAAGCAAGCACTGGTATTCCGTTTCGGAAATGGAACAAGCTCCTCAGGAAGAAGTTTCTCCGGATTTTATCACAGAAAAAAGAACACTTTTAAAACAGGAAATCAGACGTTTAGATGAGGCGATGCTGTTTTTTAACGGCAGCAGGGCAAAATACAATGTTTTTATCAGGTATTTCAATGATATACCGCTGAATGAAAACTATATCAACCAATATAGCCCGGGCAATGAAAAACAGATATTTAAACTGCTAAATACCGGCAAAACCAAAAAAGGAGATAAATTTAAAATCCTTGCGGATGTTGTCAGGCTTGCCGAAAACAGAGATGTGAAAGGCGATGCAGTACGTATGTGGCTAAACAAACAAACCGATATATTGATTGAGCGCCTGAACAAAAGCGGCGACAGCAATTACACATCGGAAAGCCTGGCAATTTTACTTGAAGTATCAGAAAATAAAGCGTATTAAAATAAAATGGACAAGCACAAAGAACATAATTCAGAAAAGCACCACCTCAGCGAGGAGGAAATTGCTCTTTGTGCCGAAGCCATTGCCGAAAACCGTTTCAACAGCCTTCCGGAAAACTGGAGGGAGCATATGGAAGACTGTACCGATTGCGCTTCAGAAGTGATGACCGTGCGCGAACTCCTTGCAGAAACCGAAGAAGAAAGCACGACGGCAACCCATCCTCAAAAAAAACACAGTTTGCGCAATTTTTTGTTTATTGCCCTCGCTGCTGCATCCATCGCAACCTTATACTTCATTATTATCACACCGGAAAAATCAAATCCCGACACGGCAGAAATGATTGCCGAAATGGAAAACAGCATCATCATTCCCGACAGTTCGGAAAACATCCCTACTGATATTGCGCAAAATCCTACTGAAATACCGAATGCAAATAATGACACAAGCCAAAAGGAAAATTTGCAAAAACAAAAAAATCCAGAACCATTAATCGCGGCTGCTTTCCAAACCCATGTAGATCTGGAACAGCTTTATCAGGATTTTCAGGGAAATTACCGTGGCGATAATATTAAGGTAACATCCATTGAAACAGTGGAATACCCTAAAAACCAATGTCTCCTTTGGGAAAATCCGGATCAGCAAAACCTTGTTATCGAAATATGGAATAACAAGGCGCAACTCAAAAAAGAGCTCCAATCGAATACGAATGAAATTAAAATTCCTGAGCTAAATGAAGGCTTGTATTACTGGAAACTCATCAATGAGGATTTTGATTTGATCTATGTCGGAAAAATAAAAGTACAATAGCCGCCTGTTCCCAACCTCCATTTTTTATCCCTTTTACGTACTTTTGCCTTTTACTCACTAACCCAAATCATTTTACAAATGAAAAAAGCATTACTCATATTGCTGTCTGTCAGTTATATACTGACTTTCGCACAAAATGAAAAACAAAAAGGGCTGGAATCCATCACCATCAACAGCCTGAAAGGCCCGTTGGAATTTCTTTCTTCCGACTGGATGGAAGGCCGCGAAACCGGTCAAAAAGGAGCTTATATGGCTTCCGATTATCTGGCCAGCCTGATGAAAAGCATGGATCTGGAGCCTTTTCGGGACGGAAGCTATTTTCAGGAATTCCAATTGCTCGACCGTAAAGGCAGCGAACAGCAGCTCAGCATTGTTCAGGATCAGGGCAAGCAGGAAATCGTGCTGGAACAAAAAGTGGACTTCAATATAAGCTCCGGCAACACTTCCCTCCTGCTCGAAAAAGACATCGTTTTTGCAGGATACGGCATCCGCAATGAAGATGAAAAATACGATGATTCCTTAAATCCGCAAGAAATAATTTATTGAGCTAAAAAATGTTTTTGGCACAGAAATTTCTCAAGTAGGGGCAATAAATTGATACTTTTTATTCCATTGGGCATACATTTTACTGCAACAGGGGCAATTGTTTATAGCCTTTTGAATTTGGCTTGCTTTTTTTTGATGGCGTAAAAATCCCAATCAATGCCAAAAACACATTACGTTCCGTAAGACACACATAATGAATTGATTACTAAATATTTACTCTGAATTTTCAGGCACACCCCTCCCTGTAGCTCTGGAAAAAAGCCGTTAAAGCCAGGGGTATTTAGACCAACAGTTGCTCATAAGGTCTGTCAGTATATAATTTCAAAAACCATTGCCGCCCAGAGTATATCCATTTTCCAGAAACAGATATAAACCTGAAAATAAACCCTTTAAGTCGGGTTGTCGGCTTAATGCCACCAAATACTCTTGACACCAGCCCGACAAAGTAGTTGTAAAAGTTCTTTATCATGGCCATGATGATCAAAAAGGCGGTGTTTTCGTTCATGAACGAACATGGAAGGCGCTTCCAGCCAAAATCATTGTTCATCACATCAAAGAGTTTTTCGCTGCTCCCCCGTTGGTTGTAAAATTGTATCACCTCTTTTTCGCCAGCCTTCCAGTCATTGGTTAAAATTGAGCGGTAAATGAAGTTGTCCCCGGTGAACAGGTCTATCTGGCTGTTTTTGCTTTTTTCCCGCATAATGACCAGGCGGTAATTTTTTTGTTCGAGAAATTGAGTGAAGGGCATTGATGCCACCTCATACGCTTTGTAATTGATTTCTACGGTTTTCCATCTTTCAATTTCAGATATTTGCCGCAAAAGTTCAGCGGACTTATTGGCCCTGATATAAAACAGTTCACTGTTGGCCGCAACAACTTCTATAATATCTTTGGAGTAACTCCCTGCATCCATCCGGGAGCGGTGGATCTGTATGTCATTTTCATTCAGTAGCTTATATGCACGGTCAAGAGTTGCCGCCTGTTCAAATTTTACGTTGGCATTGCCGGCCCGGTTTTCGATATAAACAATCTTGTCCCCAATGGAGGCGACTCCCGGAAAGTAACCCTTTGTATGCTTATAGGTATTTTTTGCATCGTACTTTTCGGTGGCAATCACTTGGTTGTCATAATCAAAATCATAGCAGGCGCCTTTATGCAACTGGTTGTTCAAAAGTAAAGACTTGATGTTTAAGCTGTTGAGCCTCTTGTTGATATTGAACTCATAGTCTTTGGCCTGCTTGGAGGTATAGGTTGTATTTTGGGTTGCCAGTTCTTTGATGCCGCGCAAAAGGGTATCAGCGCTGGGGACATTATTGCCGGGCAAGGATTTTAGGTGCTTGCCCAAATGAGTATGGATGTCCTCGGCGCAGCTGCCGCCACTAAAAAATATATTCGACAGGTTCCTGATTATTTGGCTATAAGAATATCCGGTAGTCTTTACCCTCTGGCCAAGCTCATTATCAATGAGTTGTGACAGGCCGCATTTATTAAAGCTTTGGTTGACAAAAGAAATGCCTGCAAAAGGACTTACGTTTGATAAAGTTTTTTGTATTTTCATGCCTGAAAAATTTTTCATTCTATTTTGTTGAATTGATACCATTAAAATAGATGAAATTTTTCAGCCGTTAAACATTGTGTAAAATACTTTTACACAATGTTTTAACGGTTTCTGTTAATAACTGTTTGCGGATTTAAGGTGATTATAAAAATTTGGATGCCAAAGGTAAATTTGTAATGATCCTGGCGGGATATCCCGGACATAATGATCCGGATTCTGAAGTAGCAAAAAAATTTAAACCCCAAGGCTACAGAGCTTTCCGCATATTAATGCAAGAAAAGATAGACAATGCCAAAAAAGCCGGAGCAGCAGCCATTATTTTTGCAGACCCTGAATTCAATGTTAAGAAATGGGCAGAAAACACTCCATTCCGTTACGAAAAAGGCTATTACGAAGCAGAAAAACGCTTTCCCACCTATTCAGATAAAGAACTCAGTTTGCCGGCAGAAGGATTCGAAGCCGATCCGCCCATCATCCGAATTACGGCAAAACTGGCAGATTTCCTCATCAAAGGCCAAAGCAAAAGCCTGGAAAGCTGGGAAGAAAGCTGCGCCAATAATGCCAAAGCCAACAGCTTTGTTCTGGATGGAACACAGCTCAAACTCAAGTACATTGTTGATAATGAACTGATCAATGTGCGCAATGTAGCCGGAATCATCAAAGGGAAAGACACAACGCATTGTATTGTTGTTGGCGCACATTACGATCATTACGGGATGTACAACGGCTACATCTGGAATGGCGCAGACGATAATGGTTCGGGTACCATTGGCGTGATCAGCGTGGCCAAAGCATTTCTTCGTTCCGGGATAATGCCTGAGAAAAACATTGTTTTTGTGAATTTCACAGGAGAAGAAAAAGGTCTGCTGGGCTCTACCTATTTTGCGCGCAATTTCCCCCTAGTGTATTAATTATTTAATAAGTTAACTAATTTTCAATGCATCACCAGTATAAGTCCATCGAAAGGGCTTAGCACGTGTCTCATTGTATGTTTTCACGTATTCAATAAGTTGAGAAGCCAATTGTTCTGATGATTTCCAAACACCTCCTTTTACAACATCCTTTGTTAATATATTGAACCATATCTCAACTTGATTCAACCAAGAAGAATACGTTGGGGTGAAGTGCAATGTGATTTTCCTTTTTCCTTTCAGCCACTCCTTAACGTCTTTATGTTTATGTACCGAAAGGTTGTCTGCAATTATGTGAAGCTTTTTGTTTCGGTATTTCCTATCAAGTGATTTTAAGAACTTTAAGAAGTTTTCTGCATTATTTGATTTAATTGTTTTGGCTGTTACTTCACCTGTATGCACTGCAAGTGCCGCAATTAACGAAACAGTTCCGTTGCGTTTGTAGGTGGCTGTTTGTCTTTTCGGATTTCCTGGCCGTAATGGCAACTCTGGCTGAGTTCTATCGAGTGCCTGTATTTGAGTTTTTTCGTCAACACAAATAACCAAAGCGTTTTCTGGTGGCGACATGTAAAGCCCAACAATGTTGGTCATTTTTTCTTCAAACTCTGGGTCTTTTGACTTGCCGCACCAATACTCAATTTTATGTGGCTTTATGTCTGCTTGTTTAAGAATCTGAAATACTTTAGACTGGCTAATCCCTACTTCTTTGGCGATACGTTCTTGAGACCAGTTAGTGTATCCGTCATCTGGCTTTGTGCAGGCTTTCTCAATTACCATAGCCTGTTGTTCTGCAGTGATAACCTTTGGTTTTCCACTTCGGTAAGCATCCTTCAAACCTGTAATACCTTGCTCGCGAAAGCGTTGTCTCCATTTATTTACTACAGGTCTACTAAGCCCTGTTTGCTCTACTATTTCACTCATCAATAAACCTTGATCGGATAATATAATTATCTCGGCACGCTCAACGTAACGTTTTTCAAGTTTGTGTGAACGGCTCATGGAAAGAAGCTCTGCCTTCTCTTCCGTTGTTATCTGGATGGGTTTTCCTATTCTTGCCATGTGGCAAAGATAATAAAATATTAGTTAATTAACTTAATAATTATAACACTAGATATGGAAATCGATTTTATGATCAACCTCGATATGATCGGCCGTGACGACGAAAAACGCGACAGCCTTGGCAACCAGTCTGCCGTTATTTTTCATCAGGATTATACGGATATAAAAAGCCTTTACAGCGGTTTGGTCGATGAACAGCAAATCAATTTGGATCTTTTGTTCTGGCCTTCATCGGGCAACGGCGGCAGCGATCACGCCCCTTTTGCTGAAAAAGGCGCTCCTTTTGCATTTTTCTGGACCGGCTGGCATGATGATTACCACCAACCCTGGGATGAAGCAGATAAAATCAACTGGCCAAAAATGCAAAATATCGTGAAGCTCGTTTATCTCTCTGCCTGGCAAATGGCTGTGGACGGAGAAGATGTAAGGAAGTAGGGCTTCCCGCATTTCATTGTTGAAAAGTCGAAGCTGAAAAAGCAGGAAGCAGGGTCAGAAAAACCTAACTTCGTGCCTTTTCAGCTTTTTTTTATGCCCAATTACGCAATCATCGATATAGAAACAACCGGAACTACCGCCAATGCGGAGCGCATCACCGAAATAGCTGTTTTCATACACAATGGCAGGGAAGTCGTTGACGAAATGCACAGCCTCATCAATCCGGAGAAAAAAATTCCATACCGCATTACACAGCTCACCGGCATCGACAATAAAATGGTGCAAGGAGCACCCAAATTTTTTGAAATTGCCCGGCAGCTTGTTGAACTAACTGAGGACTGTATTTTTGTAGCACATAATTCTGCTTTTGATTTTAATTTCGTGCGTGCGGAATTCCGCAGACTGGGCTATAACTACCAACGCGAACAATTGTGTACGGTAAAGCTCAGCAAAAAGCTTTTGCCCGGTCACGCCAGTTACAGTTTGGGCCGTTTATGTGATGATCTGGACATTCATATCCAAAACCGCCATCGCGCCAGCGGAGATGCAATGGCCACAGTAAAACTTTTCGAAAAACTGCTGGACATTGAAAAACAGCCCGAGCATGCCGATTTGCGCGGTTTGGACACACATATTTCCAGAAAAATGCTTGAAGCCATGCCCCGCGAATGCGGAGTTTATTATTTCCATGATGAACATGGCGAGGTGATTTATGTAGGCAAAAGCACCAATATCCGCAGCCGCATTTTGTCGCACCTTTCAAACAACAACACAAAAAAAGCCATTGAAATGCGTACCCGTGCGTGCAGCCTGAGCTATGAAATAACTGGGAGCGAACTGGCTGCATTGCTTTTCGAATCGCATGAAATAAAACGCCTGATGCCCATATTTAACCGGGCACAAAGAAGGCGTGGTTTCAGTTTTGGCTGGTTTTTGCAAGAAGATGAAGAAGGTTACCTCCGACTGACTGCCGAAAGTTGCAATGGAACAAAAACACCGGTATTGGCATTTTCGACAGCAAAAACAGCCCGTGAGAGCCTGTTCCAATTATGCGATCAGCATCAGCTTTGCCAGAAACTCTGCGGTTTGTATAAAAGCCAGGGCGCATGTTTCCAGCACAGCATCCATCAATGCAAAGGCGCATGCATTGGCGAAGAAAGCCCGGAAGCATACAATAAAAGGCTCAACAAAGCACTCGCACCCTATTTCTTTGAAAATAAAAACTTCGCCATTCGCGAACCGGGCCGCAATGATGAGGAAGAATGCATCGTTTTGGTGGAAAATGGCATTTATTTGGGCTTTGGTTACATCGAGAAAACTGAAAGCTCTTTTTCGAGACCTGAAGAAATAAAAAACATCATTAATTCATTCCCGGACGACCGTGACAAACAGCAAATTATCAAGTCCTATCTGAGGCAGCACAAACCGAAAACTTTGCTGTTTTAGACATCCGGTTCTCCGGAAAAATGCTTTACGAAAAGCACGATATTAGTCAAAAATCAGGCGTGCTTTCCAAAAAATTAACATCATCAAAATAATAAACAGCACAGACAAATGTTATCCCATTGCCGTGCCTATGGAAAGCCCTGTGAGATTGAATTTCCAAGACACCCAAAATGAACTTCTCGAACTTGTAACACTTAAATTATTTTCGAAATGGCATTATCCACAATGAAAGTTAAAGGTAAAATGGGCGAAGGTTTCCGTACCGAAATCGAATGCTCTCAAAATTTTATTATCGACCAGCCCAAAGCAATGGGTGGCAATGGCGAAGGCCCCAATCCGATGGAAATTTTCCTGAGCAGCCTGCCTGCGTGTATTTGTGCTATCGGCCGCATCATCAGCAACCAAAAACGCCTGAACGTGCGTGCAATTGAAGCAGAAGTTGAAGGCGATATCGATAAGGATTTCCTGATGGGAAAAACAACCGAAGGCCGCGCCGGATTTACTGAAATCAGGGCTTATGTGCATATTGATGCAGATATGTCGGAAGAGGAAAAAGCAGAATTCCTGCACGAAATTGAGCGCCGCTGTCCTATTGCTGATAATATCAGTGGCGAATCTGTAGTTAAAACGCAGATTGTTGAGCATAAAATCCATCTGTCGTAGAGACTAAAGAACCAAAAAAAAGAGGCTCCTTTTATGGGGTCTTTTTTTTGGAAATTATTATTTGTCCGGCATTTTTACGTACATTTGTGCCAAAACGAGTATAGTATGGAAATACAATCCAATAAAACCGAACGCATTGAAATAAGGATATCATCATACGATAAGCAGATTTTTCAAAAGGCTCAGAAACTCAGTGGAGACAAGACTTTCAGCAGTTTTATTGTACGGATTTTGAAAGAACAGGCCGAAGAAATTGTATCCAGGAAGGAACGGATTATTGTCAGTCAGCGCGATCGTGAAAGGTTCTTTGAAGCTGTTTTCAGTGATGCACATCCCAACCAAAATCTGACTGAGGCGGCAGAACGTTTCAAGTCCAAAAGCAAAGAGCTGTGATCATCCGCCTACTCGAAAAATCAGACAAAAGGGAAAAGTTTTGTTGCGAAGAAGCAAGCCTAAACGACTACATCAAAAAACAGGTAAACCAAGATATTCGTAAACGCCTGGCTACATGTTTTGTTGCAACTGATGAAGAACAAAACGTTATGGGCTATTACACATTATCAAGCGAAAGCTTAGGAAGGGAAACAATCCCTCAAAAATTTTTAAAAAAAGTGCCCAAAAATTATAATGCGCCTGTAATTTTGCTGGGCAGGCTTGCACGGGATCTAAAAACAAAGGGAAGCGGACTTGGCGAACACCTGCTTATTGATGCTCTTTTCAGAAGCTACAGATTATCGGAAGAAAGTATTGGCGCAATGGCCGTAGTTACAGACCCCATCAACCCAACAGCCTCTGCTTTTTACAAAAAATATGGTTTTATGGAATTACCGGACAGCAGAAAGCTTTTCATACCGATAAGGATTATAAAACAATTGATTTAGAATATCAGGTTTTATTCAATTCCATCAGGGTGATTTCGGGCTTTATACCAATACGTCCGGGATAGCCGATATGACCAATTCCGCGGTTTACGTAAAGATACTGCTCCGCTACTTCATTTTGGTAGAGTCCGGCCCATTGCTTGTAGAAATATTGTGCAGGGCTCCATTTCAGCCGGGGAATTTCAATACCAAACTGCGCGCCATGTGTGTGGCCGCTGAATGTAATATCAATATCATGATGATCTTTGGAAATAATTAAATCCCAATGACTTGGATCGTGTGAAAGCAGGAGTTTAACCGCAGCATTTTCAGTACCGGATTTTGCTTTATTGATATCCCCGATTCTTGGAAAGCGCATATGGCCGCCCCAGTTTTCAACACCAATAATTGCCAGATTACCTGTTTCAGATTCAAGGATTTGATTTTCGTTATCAAGCAGTTTCCATCCCATTTCGGCATACATATCGCGCATTTGCTGCAGGTTTTCCGCCTTTGCTCTTTGGCTGGGCCAATCCACATAATCGCCATAATCATGATTTCCCAAAACCGCAAAAACGCCCATTTTAGCTTTTAGACCCGAAAGGATATTTTGATAGCGCAAAGCCTCACCTGTTTCATAATTCACCAAATCTCCTGTGAAAAAAATCAAATCTGCATGCAGGCCATTGATCATATCAACAGCCTCCTGAACAGGCCCTCCACCCGACCAGCTCCCCAGGTGAAAATCACTGATCTGCACAATTTTTAATCCGTCAAAAGCTTTTGGAAGCTTCGGCAAGTCAACGACAACTTTATGGATTTTAAAATCGTACACCCATTTGAGCATGCCCATCAGCATACTGCTAAAAACCACACCACCACCGATCCATCCCAGGTTTTGAAGAAATTTGCTTCGGGTCATGAGTTTCCCATGGCGTAACTCCTCGTTAATTCGCCTGCGCCTACCTTTGGCTGAAAACAACCACCGGAAAAAGCGCACAAAATCGGCAATAAAAAGAAAGATCAACGGAAGCAGTTTACTCAAATACCCCAACAGCACTGCAGCAACCAAATAGGTGCGCAAAGAATAAGGCCACATTTTAAACGGCTCGATGAGCGCTACAATAAAAATACCGAGCAAAAGGACAAAGGGCAGCCAAAACATGATTTGCAGCAAAACAGAAAAAGCTGTACTTAACTGCCTGATTTTATGCTTAACAGACGACCATAGATAAATATCAAAAAGCAAGAAGAGGCTAAAAAAACCAATTCCCCGAAAATTCTTTGGCATCGAGCCATGTGCCGCCAACACAAAGAAAAGCACCGTTAGAAACAGCAGGCTCAGCCGCCAGATATTACGTTTTATCCATTTCATCAGAATAGCTAACGCGGATTTCAACATTTTGTTTGATTTCCATAAAACGCGGCAAATATAGCATATTGAAAAAACATTAATGCGGGCAATAATTCAATTTAAACCAGCGTTAATATTTGGATATAAATAATTTGGGTGATTTAAAAACCGGCTTTGTCCCAAGAGGGCATTGCCGGTTTTGTTTTAATGGTTTCAGTGTAGAGCGGCACATTATAGTCCGCTCCCCAAAAGGCCCGTACGAGTGGATTCCCCGCCTAGGGTTCCTCTCAATTTGGTTTCGGTGAAACATAGTTGGGATAAATTCCAGGTTATGGCAATAGCCGACTGTCATTTACCAACTTAGTAAACCATTCCTATGGCCAGTTCCGCTATTTGTATCTCTAAGGAAGACATTTCTTCCATGTGACCGGTGACCCACACGTGCGGTATTTCTAAACTATAATCCCAATATAGGCATCCCATATCCATTTTTTTTCGACAAGTTTTCCCTTCCTTGCTCTCTGGCTCTTATGGGATTAGTATGCCAGATTTCAATCGGTACTCCGGGGATGCTAAAACTACCAGCACCCGTCTCCTTTGCTTCGTTTCCCCTCGGCCTTGGATACCATTTGCTGTATTGCCTTTTTCCTGTACACTTTGTCTCAGGCGGCATTACTACCTGCCATTGCCCGGGCTTTTGTTTGCAGCTTGCCCGTAATCACCGCTATCCGCATGAAGGCGGGAGGCACACCCAAGTTCCCGTAAAAACCTGCTAATACGCCGGACGGTTACAGTCTCCTAACTTTAAGGGCGACTGTACTTCAGTCCCCTCAAATAAAAATGCAAAAAGCATGTAGTTACCTTTATTTTCGAGGCTTAAACCCGTCTTTTGCACTCCCTGTGTATGCTTCTTTCTGCCATTTCCGGCAACTACGCAACACTCGTTTCATGGTGCCGGTTAGGCTTTCGCAGCCACGCCCGAATACCTACTGGCTTCTGATAATAATATCAAGGAACGATATGCCCCCTTTTCAAGGGCTTAGCCTGGCGCAATCGGTCAATATTGACAGATCTCAACGAAATTATTAGTAGAACCTCAACTATTTTTATATATGTTGCGACCGCAATTACCACTAATTCAATAAAGGTTTCTTAAGTGAGGGCGCAAAATTAAAATTACTGACTGTAAATATGCAAAGCTTTTGCAATCCCTTTGAAACTGCACTTTCACATATTTGGACAGGATACAAAAGGGCAGGCTTTGCCCGCAGACATAAGAAAGGCATGTTGTGTAATAAATTGTGGTTTTTTGAACTGTCAACTGTATGCATGCCGGCAAACTGATCGGCATTTATTTCAATTAAAAATAATGGAGCAGGAAAAGCAGGATTCTTTTCCCTCTTGATTTTATTATCTTTGCAGCCGCTTTTAAACATATCCTGCTTTTCAGGAAGAAAAAATCTGTTATGGATAGAAATACGATTTTTGGCCTGGTGGCCATATTTGTGCTCTTTTTGGGTTGGAGTTATTTTATGCAGCCCTCAAAAGAAGAACTTGAGAGGGAGCAATTCCGGCGCGATTCAGTTGAAGCCGTGATGCAGGCCAGAGCCGATTCACTCCTGGCACTTCAAATACAAGCAAAAAACGCTGCCGAACAACAAACCGATAGTGATCCCCTGGCATCAAATGCCGGTGTGCAGTCCGATTCACTAATGTTTGATAAACTGGGCGTATTTGCTTCAGCAGCAAAAGGTTCCAACGATGCCGTTTTACTCGAAAATGATCTCCTGAAAATTTCACTTTCTCCGCTTGGAGGAAAAGTAGAACAGGTGCAACTTAAAAAATATCAAACCTATGATTCGCTTCCACTGACATTGTATGTGCCGGGTTCGGTGCGCTTCGGGATGGAGTTTTTCAGCAATAACCGCCTCATCAATACAAATGAACTGTTTTTTGAAACCTACGTCAACGGCAGGCCTTATAATTCCAACGACCCGGTAACACTCAACGGAAAAGACAGCCTTGAGCTGGCAATGCGCCTTTATACTGTGGATGGTAAAATGAACAATCAGTTTATCGAATATGCCTATACCATCCGCAAAGGGTCGTATATGCTGGGATTCGATATTCATTTTTCTAATATGGGCAATCTGATAAACGTCAGGAACAGTTTCCTGAACCTGGGTTGGAGTGCAAACCTCAACCGTGAAGAAAAAAGCCTAAAGACTGAAAGGGAGCAAACAACAATTTATTATAAACTCTATAAAGATAATGTTGATTACCTGTCTGAACGCGGCGACGACAGCGAAATCATCAATGAAAAACTGCGCTGGGTTTCTTTCAAGTCACGCTTTTTCCTCTCTACGCTCATCGCCGATGATTACCTCATGAACGCTGAACTAAATACAATGGTTGATCCCGTTGAAGAAAGCAATGAGCATTATTTGCAAAGCATGGATGCGCAAATAGGAATTCCTTTTGCCGGCAGCCCTGATGAGCGACAGGAGATGAGTTTTTATTTTGGCCCTAATAAGTATAATATCCTGAACGCATACGATCTGGGACTCGAAAAACAGATTCCGCTTGGATGGGGGTTTTTCCTTCTCGCATGGATTAATATTTATGCCGTTATTCCTGTATTTGATTTCCTGGGCAGTTTTGGCTGGAATTATGGTATTATCATCCTGATCCTTACAGTACTTCTTAAGATTGTTCTTTTCCCGATTGCTTATAAAACTTATATGTCATCGGCTAAGATGCGGGTTTTAAAACCGGAAATTGACGAAATTGGCAAGAAATTCCCCAAGCAGGAAGATGCCATGAAAAAGCAGCAGGCTACAATGGCGCTATACAAAAAAGCCGGGGTGAACCCTATGGCCGGCTGTGTGCCAATGCTCCTGCAAATGCCTATCCTGATTGCGATGTTCCGCTTTTTCCCTTCTTCCATCGAGCTTCGCCAACAACCTTTCCTCTGGGCTACCGATCTTTCCTCCTATGATGCCATTATTTCCTGGAATCAGGATATTCCGATTATCAGCTGGGCGCTTGGGAATCACCTGAGCTTGTTTACCCTGCTGATGACGATTTCTACTTTGATTTATACACGTCTCAACAATCAAATGATGTCATCCGGACAGCAAATGCCCGGCATGAAAACCATGATGTACATCATGCCTCTGATGTTCCTGGGCTTCTTCAACAGTTATGCCTCGGCATTGAGTTATTATTATTTGCTGGCCAACCTGATAACTTTTGCACAGATGTTCGCAATCCGCCGACTGGTCGATGAAGATAAACTACGATTGAAAATCCAGGCCAACAAGAAAAAGCCGGTGAAGAAATCGAAGTTTCAGCAACGCCTCGAAGAAATGGCGAAACAAAAAGGACTGGAACAAAAAAGAAAATAAATTGGAAAGCGGGCTGGAGAGTCCGCTTTTTTTATATATGCCGGATTCCGTATCATTTTGAGACAGTTCAAAAAAGTTTTACTACATTAGTGTGTTAAAAAACAAATGCAATGAAACAACTTAGCGCTTTACTCCTCCTTTTTTTTGTTCTCATTATTAATGTCAGTGCTTCGGAAAGAAAAATGATTGTGGGTGTTTCTGAATCGCCACCCTTTGTTTATAGCCAGGATGGCCGTTATACCGGTTTGAATGTCGATCTTTGGGAAGAAATTGCCGATAGCCTTCTTATTGATTATGAATACAAAAAATATACGATAGCCGGATTGATCAGTGCTCTGAGAAATGGAGAAATCGACCTGTGCATTTCTCCTCTTACCATTACAGCCAGCCGTTTAGAATATTTAAATTTTTCCGTTCCGGTTTATGTTTCTGATCTTGCCTTTGCTGTAGTCCGATCGGAAGACGCCAGCTATTTTGGGATCCTTGCCCGCTTTTTCAGTTGGGAATTTTTTAGCGTTGTTGGAGGGCTTTTCCTTGTGATTCTGGTTTTTGGATTTGCTGTATGGCTTTTTGAAAACCGGAAAAACGATGATTTCCCAAAAGGTTGGAGGGGCATTTTTGATGGTGTTTGGTGGTCGGCTGTCACCATGACTACCGTTGGTTATGGGGATAAAAGCCCGAAAACTTTTGGTGGCCGCTTTCTTGCAGTGATATGGATGTTTACTGCCGTTATTATTATTTCGTCCTTTACTGCAGGCATTACATCTTCATTAACAGTAAATACGCTCAACAACGAAGTAAATGAGCTGTCAGATTTGCGTAAAATCCCAACAGGCACAGTTAGTGGTTCCAGCAGCGAGGCGATGACCAAAGAATTCCACATTGATGCAATAATGTTTCCCTCCGTTCGTGATGGACTGGAGGCCATGCTCTCTGGCAGGATTAAAGCTTTTGTTTATGACGAACCAATACTCAGGTATTATCTCGGACAATTGGAAATGAGTGGGGATACTTATTTGATGACAGATCGTTTTTATTCCGATTACCTTGGGTTTTGTGCTTTGGATTACAGGCTGATACGGAAGGTAAACCCCCTACTCATCGAATTGATGGACGGTGAGCAATGGAAACAAATGCTTACGGAGTACGGACTGCTACAGCATAATAAAAAAGGAGCCATAAAATGAGGATAGCTCATGTATTATTCTTATATTTGAAAATCAGAGAAATTAAACGATACCAAAATTTCAAAATTATGAATTACAGTAAGTTTTATATCCAGTTTGGAAAATTGCTCTATGCCATTGCCAAGTCAGATGGCAAGGTACAGGAAGAAGAAATTGATGAATTTTACCGTATAGTTAAAAGGGAATTGCAGGCTATACAGGATAAATCGGGAACAAATCAGGACAACAGCATCTTTACCGAATTTGAATTCGAACAATTGGTCTTCGCTGATGCGGACAAGGAAAAGACTTTTGAAGCTTTTCTTGATTTTATTCGCAAAAACAGCGGAAGCATTACGCCCGAAATCAGAGAATTATGCATTGAATCGGTGCGTAGGGTAGCATTGGCATACAACGGAATTGTGATGCAGGAGCAGGATATGATCGATCGGCTCAACGAAGCTTTTGATGCATAAAAAAGGCTTTGCTCCAAACTACTGAACGCAAAAAAAACCGGCTTGAAATCAGGCCGGTTTTTTATTTTTATTCTAGAGTTTTTTAATACTCAACTATCTTTGTCCAGTTAAATTCCCTTGGGTTAATGCACATTACAGGAATTTGCGATTGATTGAAAATGATTTCTTCATCATAGCTTCCAAGGATAAAAGTTGAGAATCCTTTATCCGGATTTGTCATAATCATGATCAGGTCTGAATTTAACTCGGTTGCATAGTCCAG
The DNA here is from genome assembly GCA_963662905.2 of Bacteroidales bacterium. GTDB lineage: Bacteria > Bacteroidota > Bacteroidia > Bacteroidales > WRLA01. The sequence continues at coordinate 959,439 of CAXXFD010000003.1, forward strand.
TACCTGTTTGGAGAAATCCCCGCCACCGGCTTTTTTTACGGTATATTCAACATTGTTGTTGCTGAAGTGGTCGGTAATGATCTTAATGGCTTTTTCAACTTCTTCGTTGCCGGTATGCAGCAAATGAATGGTTGAGTTGAACGATTGTGCAATATAAGTTGCCCATTTGGTTTTTTCCCATGGACCCGAATCGCTGGTAATAGGCAGAACGATATCGTTGAAGCCTTTTACAGGGCGCTTTTGAACGATAATAACCGGTGCAGGGCTGCTGGTTACTACGCGCAGCGCGAAACTTCCGGTGAGCTTTTGCATACCAACTTTTCCGTGGGTGCCAAGAATCAGCATATTGGCCTCAACTTCTTTAGCTACTTCACCAATTGTTGTGAAGATATTGCCTTCACGGGCAATGGTTTCTACCTCCAAATGGTCGTTCGCCTTGATCTTATCAGCAATACTCTTCAGTTTTGCATCGATACTTTCTTCGGTAAGACCTTCTTTTTTAAGTGAGGATTTGGTGTTTTTGTCAATTACATGAAGTAAATAAATCTTGTAATTGGCTGTTTTAGCAGTTTCAACAGCATAACTGATGGCGTTGTCACACACTTCTGAAAAATCTGTGGGGACCAATACGTTTTTCTGATTGCTATCCATGAATTTGATTTTTATATTGAACCAATAATATTGTTCTGATAAGTGTCATCCTTATTTGTTCCAAAATTAAAAAAAATCAGATTAATATTTGCGCGAAAACTTAAATTTATTCAAAATTCATCTGAAAACCTGAGGCATACATTAAGCAGATTCCAGTTTTTCCCTGATCTTCCTTACTTCTTCCGGATTTGTTTCGCGTATTTCAAAATCGTTAATCAGGCTTTTGTCAAAACTGCTCATGCGTGGATATTCCATCCGGTGCATCATGGCCGAATTTCTGCTGTGGCGCGCTGAGGCATGGAATTCTATTGCTCCGGTATATTCCGCCAGATCGGCAATATTTCCGGAATTTATTCCACTGCCGGGCATGATACAGATCCTGCTTCCGGCATTTTTAATCAGCTTTTTGATTAAGTCTTTCCCTTTGGAAGCTGAACTTTGTTGCCCGGAAGTCAGCAGCCTTTTTGCACCTAACTTAATGATGGTTTCCAATCCTTCATGCGGATCAATGCAAAGGTCAAAAGCACGGTGAAAAGTAAAAGGCAGCGGTAAAGCTGCTTCGATCAGCCTTTTTGTTATTCCTTCATCTATGCTTCCATCTGCATTTAATGCACCGCTCACAATGCCGTCGGCGCCAAGTTTTTTGGCTTGTTCAATATCGCGAAGCATAACTTCCGCTTCTGCATTGCTGTACAAAAAGTCACCCGGACGCGGCCTGATCAAAACAAAGATGCCTTTTCGTGTTTGCTGTCGCAGATATTCCATCATGCCCGCAGAAGGTGTTGTACCTCCTTGCAATAGGTTGTCGCAGAGTTCAATACGATCGCAGCCTCCTTTAAAGGCATTTAATGCAGATTCAACGCCTTCGCTGCATATTTCCAATTGGAAGTTTTCCATGACAAATGAATTTTGGCCTAAGCCTGTTATCACTGCCAAATTTAGTAATAAACAGCGTACTGTTCAATAAAGCGGTCAATGACTGAAATCATTTCTTCATTCAGGCAAAGGGTAATGCCTTTTATAATGAGGGAAGGGATTTCCCGGTAAAAAGCATGCGCAATTCCGCCACAAATGCAGGCAATGGTATCGCTGTCGCCACCCAGTGATACTGCATTTCTGATGGCATCTTCAAAATCAGTCGATTCGAGAAATGCAATAATGGCTTCGGGAACACTGCCCTGACAACTGACATCAAATTGATATTCCGGACGGATATCGTCCAGCTTACGGCTCAGGTCGTACTCAAAGCGCTTGCTGATTTCTTTGGCAATATCCTCTTTGGATGCTTGCTGGCGTGCCATAAACACAGCAAGTGCAACGGCTTGTGCTCCTTTAATCCCCTCCGGATGATTATGCGTGATCCTTGCCGACTTTTTGGCCTCTTCCAAAACTTTTTCAGCATCATCAAAAGCCCAGCCTACCGGACTGATCCTCATGGCAGAACCATTGCCCCAGCTGTTGTATGGAAATGGGCTTTTGCTGTGCATCCACCTATTGAAATGATGGCCAAAGCCCCGGTTGGGATATTCCAAAGCCCAGCTTTTATATGTTTCAATATACGGTTTATGGTTCAAAAGGCTGTCGGCAGTTGCCAATGTAAGCACAGTATCATCTGTGAAGCGCGATTTTTCACTGAAAAGTTCGAAATCTTTGCTCTTTATATTGTTAAATTCAAATCGGGATCCAATAATATCTCCCGCTATTGCTCCAATCATGTGTTCGATTTTGCGCAAATATAAGCCTATTGCATGCATACTTGCTTCTTAATCTGCCTTGCCATTTTCAAAAAAAATGTTAACGAATGCTTTATATTTTTATAGGTATTTGTTAATCGTTACTAATCAGTCTGCAAATTAGCGATAGTTCCCAAGGCAGGCACAACACTCTGTCCATTCTTGATAATTGTGTCAGCAACTGATCTCAAAACAGCAAAGGCATCCGCTCCATCGGTCGATCTGAATTGACCTGAAACTTTCTGTTTAACTTTTATGTTTCGGATTGCCCTTTCAGAAGCATTATTGTCTGGCGGGACTTCTGGGTGATATAAGAAGGTGAAGATATAGTCCCTGTATTTGACTAGCCTTTTTTTGAATGCAAGCAATTCGTTGTGTTTTTCCGGCAGTTCTGCTTTCAGTAAACTGTTCAGCCTGTTTTCAATTGCGGTTCTCTTTGGGCTATGTACGTAGCAACCCGCATTGTCCATTTTTTTCTTCAAATCCAGTGCCGTTTGAAACAGCCGTTTGCATATCCTGCTCCATTTATGCCCATACCTTTCTGACAAGTAATTCAGGTCACGTAAAAGATGTGCCATACAAATCTGGTGCGACAGCGCAGCAGTATTAAAATGGCTCTTCCAGCAATCATGCACCAACACAGAGTTTTTAAACCCATCTTTAAATGTATTGTCAATGCTCCTCTGTGCCCTGTTGTCAGTGATGGCAATGAATGTAGCCTCTTGGTTTTGCCATGTCCATGCCCAGTGCTTATTGCCATCAACCTTAACTCCTGTCTCATCACTTCCTACAGAAAGGCAATATCCTCCCGAAAGCAACTTTTGCTTTATTAGGTCATAGGCTGGTTGGGCCTTGCGCTTTAGTTTATTGAGCAAATAATGGATGCCCCCTTCGCTTATGGGAATATGGAAAACATCCCTGAAAAGTTCTTTCATACGCAAAAAGGGCAGGTACTGCCTGGTATGGAAATACCCGATCAAACTTTCAATGTTGTTCCCATAGCTTACCGGGGCATTGGCCTGAGATGGATAATCACACCTGGTTTCATGGCCACAACTGCAAACCTTTTTATATACCCGGTGTTCTGTGACATGTAACTTTATCTCGGGAATATCAAATACCTGGCGTTTGCCGGCTAATTGTACGGGCAAAGAAGCAAGGTCTTTCCCGCAACACTTGCAATATGAGGGGATGTGCTTCTCAATAGTGTCAGGCACTTCGGCCATCTTAAGTGTGTTCCCTTTCCGCCCTGCCTGTCCGCCTGGCTTACGCCCTGTCTTTTCCCTCAAACTCCTGCGCTTAGGGCGGTTCTGATCTTGGGAGGGAGGTATTGAGCTGTTGTTGCTGTTTTTTGGTGTTTGGTATTTGGCAAGCTTTTCTTTGAGTTTTTTGTTTTCCAACTCAAGGGCTTCCAGTCTTCTTTCAAGCTGGCCAATCCTTTTGAAAAGCTCTTGTATAATGAAATCTTTGTCCAAAACTTTTTTCTTTCAAAAGTAGTGTAGGTTAGAGGCAAAAGTCAAATTACCAGCGGTTTAGTTACGAACACAGAAAACAGCAACTTGTGAATAGCCAATGATTTTTGAAAAATACCCCAAGGAGAATCCAATATTTAAACCTGAACACCCAAGAACAAACAAACAGCAAAATCACAGAGCCTTTAAACGCATCAATCCCAGAAAGTTATTCACAAGCCACAGCGAAAATTGTTAATAAGGATTGATTTTTTTCTGACACTGATTAGTTACTGTTAATCAAAGATTTCGGGAAAACAAAAAACCGCATCCGGTAGGCCGAATACGGTTTATTTAGTCAAACATTGTTTTTATTGGTTCATCAGCTCATTTCTGCTGATAAATATTTTTTCCCAAAGCCCGTTTTTGCGGCCATTAAACCAGCTGCCCGGATTGGCCGTTGAATTAATGATGTATTGCATGCTGCTGTCGGCAGGAAATGCTTCAATAACAATAGGGTTGAAATTGTTTCCTTCGATTTTCAGGCTGAGTGCAGGCGTTTCGCTTTGGCGCGATGTGGCGTCTTTTTCAAAATCTCCGCTCATCATGCGCGATATTTTATTTACAAAGCGTGCGGCACTAGCCGAATCGGCCTTCAAGCCATCAATCATCCATTGTCCGCCTTGCTTTTGCAATACATAGCCCGAATCAGCAGGATAACTGAATGTCAGTCGGTTGATGTCATTCGGGCTTTTGCTTACCAGGTTTTTATCACGGTAACTGCTTATGGTCGGCTGGAAACTCATCCTCAGGAAACCATCCACAGAATATACAGTTTCATCATCGCTTCGCCGTACAAAAGTATTCGTTTTGGTCTGCGGTTGCCGCTGATAGGGGTTTGTGGACGAGATTTGTTTGAAGTTGAATTTTCCAATCATGATGTCGGAAACGATATCACCGCCACCCATCAGTTTTACACGTGTCGCCATTGAGTCGGTAACTTCAAATTTTTTCCAGTTTTTGGCTTTTGTAGCTGCTACACGTTCTGTTTTTAAATTGCTCAGGTTGCCCAAAAGCCCCTGAACAATTTTGTTGTCAGCACGATACTTTTCGCCATTTTGTTCCACAAACCACTGTGAGTTTTCTTTGGAGAGTACGATTTTTGCGTCCTGATCGTTTTTGCTGATGATTTCCATCACATCCACGGCTGCCGTGTCGGGTTCAATTACCATGGAACGGAATGAGCGTTCGCTTTTACCGCTTTTGCCGAGCTGCATAATCACGACAATCAACAGCAAAAGCAGAAATACAATGCCCAGTATTTTGATGTTTGATTTTTTCTTTGCCATTTTTCTTTATTTTATATATCCTTCTTGCATTCGCTTAATTCTTTGGATTTTCCTGCGCTGCGCCCTGACGATGCCATAAACAATAATCAGGACAATCGGCAGCAGGAAGTTCAGCCATTTCAAAAGGACTTTTGTGCTGTCTTCTACCTGATCGAGCGGACGAGCGCTGATACCTTTGGTACGCAACTGGATAAGTCCGGTAGCATCCGACAGCCAGTCGATGGAATTTACCAGCAAGCTCACATTATCGGCGGCAAGTTGTTGCATCTGCTGTCCGCTGCCGTTCACGGCAAAATCCCCGTCGGCAATAACAATCATGCGCGAATCAGGGCCTTTGGTGAGTTTGCCTTCAAACAAAGCTCCGGCCACAAGATTTTGCATGGGTAAATCTGAATTGGCCCATTTTTTATTGACGTCGAAAAAAGTACGGCTGCTTTGTGTACCTGATTTTTCTGAAGAAATCAGCAGGGGCGTAAAGTGTATGGTGCTGTCTCCATTATAACTAATGGTACTTGCAAAAGGCAAACTGACCTGCTCCAGGCCTTCGGTGATGGCATGATCGGCAAAATTGCTGATAATAGGAATGAACGGAAAACGCACACGTGTTGTATACCGGAATCCGCCCTGCTGTTGGGTTACGCCAACAGGTAAGCAGTTTGCGTCAATCAGGAAATTGTCTTCCACAACAATGTTCTTGCGTGCCAGCCAGCCTTCCAGGCCCGTTGTAAGCGGACTGCCCATGGCGGTTTGAAAATCGCCCTCAACGCGGTTCATCCCAATAAAAAGATTGCCACCTCCGCTAAGGTATTGCTCTAGTTTGTTGATTTGCACAACATTAAAAGAATCTTTTGGAGCAATGATTGCAAGGGTAGTAAAGGAACTCAAATCAACCGTATCATTAAGCTGGACGGGCTGAATATCATATAAAACAGAGAGCTCCTGCATGGCCTGAGGGAAGGATTGCAGTCCGGGTTCGCCTTGTCCCTGCACAAAACCAACTTTGGGCTTGTCGAGTACAGCCAGTTTCTTGATGCTGGACGAAAGCTGATATTCGGTTGCCCCATTGGGCTGGATGAAGGGGATCACATCTTTTTCTTCGCCCATTTGTACCACAGCGCCCATAAATGCTTTTTGCTGGCTCACCTGGTCTTTCTCGCGCACATTGATCAGCAAAGGCTGAACACCGTTTTGTATGGCCTGCTGTTCTAATTGTGGATCGCCGGAAGGATCAATAAATTCGTACACCAGATTGCCGTGGGCCAGACTGGCGTATTCAACCAGAAGTTCTTTAAAAAGACGGCGGTTTTTGGTGTATTGTGGCGGAAGGTCTTCCGTAAAATAAGCCGTAATGGTAACAGTTTGCGGCAGCTCTTCCAAAATGTTTTTTGTGGCTTCGCTGAGCGAATAACGCTGGTCTTCCGTCATATCAACACGGAAGAAAAACTGATCTGAAATGATGTTGGCCAGAATCAGGACACCGATTCCGAGCAAAATACTTATGCTGAATGTTTTTTTATCTTTCATTATTAATACTTTGCAGGTTTTTAAAGTTTTTTCTTTTCCATAACGGCCTGAGCACCAAAAAGTCCCAAAAGGATGATGCTGGCAAAATAGATCAGGTCGCGCGAGTCGATCACACCGCGGCTTACCGATTCAAAATGCGTGGAAAGGCTCAGGTAATCAAAGATGTTTCCCAGCATTCCGGGCAAGTTGCCGGCAAGCATGGAGAAAATGATATGGAAGAAAATACCGATAAAAAGTGCGAGCAGGAAACCGACAATCTGGTTGTTGGAAATGCTACTGGCAAATATTCCGATGCTGATATATGCGGCACTCATCAGCAGAAGCCCAAAATATCCGCTCCAAACTGCTCCGTGATCAATAGGCCCCAGTTGGGAGACGGTGATGTAATAAGGCAAGGTGAGCGCAAGGGCAATGCCTATGAGCACCAGCACGGCCAGGAATTTTCCGCTGATGACATTCCACATGCTGACCGGACGGGTGAGCAGCAGCTCAATGGTGCCCGAACGGTTTTCTTCGGCCAGCGAGCGCATGGTCAGTGCCGGAATGAAGAAAAAGAGTGTCCAGTATGCCGTGCCAAAAAATACTTGCAAACTGGCCTGATTAATGAAAAAAATGTCTGACATAAACAGCCAGGTAAAAAATCCACTGAAACCCAGAAAAGCCACCATCATGATGTAGGCCATCAGTGAATCGAAAAATGTCGAAAGCTCTTTGCGAGCGATTATCCATGTTTTTTTCATAGTTAAGCTTTTACTGTTAATTCCCTGAAAATGTCTTCGAGTTTGGTTTCAATCGGGCTCATGCGGGTGAGTGTCCAGCCTTTTTCAACACAGAGGGCAAAAATCGCCCTACGGCAACTTTGTCCCTGTTCGGTTTGTACTTCAAAAGCATTTTTCTCATCGCGCAGGAAATCAGTGCTGATCACATCGGACAGTGCCTGCAGAGCGGTATGGATTTCGTTGATGTCGCCATCTTCAATGGTGAGCTGGAGGATTTCGTTGCCCTGGGCATGTTTGCGCAAATCATCAGCGGAACCATCGGCAACGATTTTGCCTTTGTTGATGATCATGATGCGGTCGCAGGTTGCTTCAACTTCAGCAAGGATGTGCGAACTCAGGATTACGGTCTTTTCTTTTCCGATGCGCTTGATCAGCTCGCGGATTTCGATAATCTGGTTTGGATCCAGGCCGGTAGTCGGTTCATCGAGGATGAGTACTTCCGGATCGTGGATGAGCGCCTGCGCCAAACCTACACGCTGGCGGTAACCTTTGGAAAGCTCACTGATTTTTTTGTGCTTTTCGCCTTCCAGTCCGCAAACGCGGATCATTTCCAGTATGCGTTCCGGTAGCTCCTCTTTTGTGATGCCTTGCAGCTCGCCAACAAAGCGCAGGTAATCAATCACAGGCATATCCTGATATACAGGATTGTTTTCGGGCAGATAGCCGATGTGCTTTTTAACTTCTTCGGCATCGGCTTCCACATCAAAATCGCCTACTTTAATAGTACCTGAGCTGGCTTCGAGAAAGGTAGTGATGGCTTTCATTGTGGTGGTTTTTCCTGCGCCGTTGGGGCCAAGAAAACCTAATACTTCCCCGGTTTTTACCCGGAAGGAAATATTGTCCACCGCTTTTTGCGAGCCATAGAGTTTTGTGAAATCTTGTACTACAATATCCATATTTCTGCTGTTTTTCTTGCAAAAAAAAGAAAAAAGAGGATTTTTGTAAAGCCTGATTATGTGCTTTTAACATAATTTAACAGGGGCTCTTTGCTCCGATGGACTTTGGATGTTAATGGTCATACTCCTTTTGGGGCCCGGATCCACATTTATATTTTCCGCCCATTTTATGCGCTGATTTATTTTATTGATCTATGAACCCGATGCACTGCCCCGATTTTTATGAAGCATGAACCTTTTAGCCTGCAGAAGCTTCCGACTAATGATGCAACCCGATAGCACAATCTGTCTATAGAGTCGGTTTCTTGTTCAGAATGTCCGATGTCGAGGCATTTCATTTGCGGGAAACGAGGAGTCCCGTTTGTACAAGGATTTCAGCTTAAAGTATATCTTGTAAAACGAACGGTTTCCCTGTTTGAAAAAATATTTTAGGCCATAAAATTAATACGCCAGCTGCAGCCCGATGCGGCTGTATATTTCAAACCCAGGCATCGTCTGGGGGCTGAAGCCAAATAAACCATCAGCACCCGGAAAGGGCAGATTAACAACCGCTTTACCAGTCATTTATCAATACAACATTATAATGCACCTGGCAATAGCTCGCGTATAAATTAATGAAGCTAAGTGCAAAACCATCCTCAACCAAATAAAAATATACGTCAGGAAACAGAAAAATCAGGGCAAAGAAGTGAGGCCATTACATTCGTCAGGTTATTAAGTCTGCAAAGCCCTTCAATATTGACAATCCTGAGCAACCACAGAAATCACGCTTCAACTTCTAAAAAAACATTATCTTTGTTTTAAATGAATGGCCATGACAGAATTTGTTGAAAAATATGTGAATCCATTTACGGATTATGGATTTAAGCGCCTGTTTGGCGAAGAGCCCAATAAGGACCTGTTGCTTGATTTTTTGAATGAACTATTACATGAAGAGCAGGGAAGGATTGTTAGCCTTACTTATTTAAAAAGCGAGCATTTGGGCACTACCGAACTCGACCGAAAGGCCATATTCGACCTTTATTGCGAAAATGAAAAGGGAGAGAAATTTATCGTAGAGCTCCAAAAAACCAAACAGAAATTTTTCAAAGACCGCACACTTTATTATTCTACTTTTCCTATCAGAGAACAGGCAAAACGGGCGGACTGGATGTACGAGCTCAAAGCCGTTTATACAATTGCCATTCTGGATTTTGTTTTTGACGAAGACCGCGACAAACCCGATAAATACAGATATGATGTTAAGCTTTCGGACATAGATACAAAGAAGGTATTTTATGATAAACTGACCTTCATCTATCTTGAAATGCCCAAGTTCAACAAAACATTGGAACAACTTGAAAGCCGTTTTGATAAATGGCTCTATGTGATCCGCAACCTCAATCGGTTAGACCGTATTCCGGAAAAGCTCCGCGAACGTATTTTTGAAAAGCTGTTTGAAACGGCAGAAATTTCAAAATTCACCCAGGAGCAGGTACGTTCCTATGAAGACAGCCTTAAATATTACCGCGACCTGAAAGCCTCCCTGGCAACACGTTATGAAGAGGGAATGGAAAAAGGAATGGAAAAGGGAATGGAAAAGGGAATGAAAAAAGGAATGGAAAAGGGAATGGAAAAGGGAATGGAAAAGGGAATGGAAAAGGGAATAGAAAAGGGAATAGAAAAAGTTGCGCTCAAGATGATCCAACAAAATGAACCCACAGAAAGGATTATGGCCTATACAGGACTCTCTGAGGAACAGATCGAAATCTTAAAGAATAACTCCTAATGAAAAATCGGGCTATTCCATCAGATCAGGATCACTTCAACGAAGACAGCCTCAAATATTACCGCGACCTGAAAGCCTCCCTGGCAACACGTTATGAAGAAGGAATGGAAAAAGGAATGGAAAAGGGAATGGAAAAGGGAATAGAAAAGGGAATAGAAAAAGTTGCGCTCAAGATGATCCAACAAAATGAACCCACAGAAAGGATTATGGCCTATACAGGACTCTCTGAGGAACAGATCGAAATCTTAAAGAATAACTCCTAATGAAAAATCGGGCTATTCCATCAGATCAGGATCACTTCAACGAAGACAGCCTCAAATATTACCTCGCATCGAAAACCCCTCTGGCAACAACTTAAGAAGAAGGAAGTGAAAGTGCACTCAAGATGATCCATTAAAACGAATTTCAGAATACAATATGAGATTCACAGAGCTTAGTAAAAGACAGCTCAATGAATTAACATAAGCGCTTCAAAATCCATCAAAAAAGCCCATCCAAAAAGGACAGGCTTTGACCTCATAATTTATTGGTTTTTACTCCAACGTGATCCTGATGCCGCCCAGGAAATTAAATTCGGCTTGCGGAAAATATCCGTTCATTTCGCCTTCAACGCCATCGTAGTAATAGCGGTAAACCCAGGCGTTGCTCTCATACTTTTCGCTGAAAATATTGTTCAGGCGCAGGAAAAAATCAATCTTTTTCACCAATGTTGTCTCCAGACCGTAATTCAAATGGACATCATTCACAAAATACGGATCAAGCGAGCGCTCCTTGCTGCTGGTATTGTCGATATACTGTCGTCCGACATATTTTGACATAAAGCTGATGCCGAAGTTTTTGAATGGCTTCAGGTTGATTACACTTCCGGCGATAATATCGGGTGAGAAGCTTATATCGGTTTCGCCCAAATATTTTTCGTACTGCAAAGGCTGGTTTTCAGGATCATCCCAATAGGACCAATTATCCACATACTCGGTAAAATCCTTGATTTTATTCTGGCTATATGTGAAATTCACGTCCCAACGCAGCAATTTGTTGATCTGCCATCCGGCAGCCAGCTCAATGCCTGCACGATAACTTTCCGGCACATTGGCCATAATCGGATCGCCCACATTATTGATTTCCCCGGTCAGTACCAGCTGGTCGGTATAATTCATATAATACAAATTGGCATTCGCACTGAATTTGCTGCTTTTAAACTCATAACCAAATTCATAATCAATCAGTTTTTCTGCTTCGGGCACATGGTTTTCATCAGCATCGCGGTAATTATTGCGTGAGGGTTCCCTGTTGGCAATCGCAACACTGAAATAGGCAGCATGATGCTTGTTAAAATCGTAATGTAATCCGGCCTTAGGATTGAGAAAATCGAATTGATGCTCCTGACTAATGTCGCGCAGATCATCATGCGTTCCGTCAATTTTATAATGCACATGACGGTATTGCAGATCGGCATAAAGATTAAGCTTTTCCGTAAGCAAATAATTAAATTTCGCATAAGTATTGAAGTCTTTTTTAATCCCGTCATTATTGTACCAATCACGGTTGATGCTTCCATTGCTTGAATATTGTGCCCAGATGATGTGGCCGTAATGCCCGCCATCGTAGTAATTTCCACCTCCACCGATGGTAAGTTTCATACGGTCGGCTTCATAATTCACACTGAACACACCGCCATAAAAATGATTATCAAGATATTTACGGGTAATGATATCACTTTTTGTGATGGTATCGCCACCAATGATCACATCGTTCAGACCATACTTTGAGAAACTTTTCCCCATTTTATAATTTTCATAATAGCCAAATCCATGCGTATAATGCAGGGCGGCATGGACGTTCAGCTTTTCGTTGAATTCGTGCACAAAAAAGAACTGGAAATGATCCTGCTTATAGTCATCCACTTCATTATTATAATAAAGCGTATCGCCATCCGGACCAAAGTATATACCCGAAGGATTGAACCTGCGGTTGGTTTCCAACATATCTTTGGCCACACCGTTCCATGCCTGATAAGTAATTTCCTTTCCTGAGAAAATATTGAGTTTCATCAGGGTTTTTTCACCATAATATCCACCGGAAACAAAAAATGATTTCAGATTGGAAGATGCACGATCGACATATCCATCGGAAGATATTTTGGAAAGGCGTCCATCGAAGGCAAATTTACCTTTGATCAGACCGGTTCCAAAGCGCACATTATTGCGGAAGGTATTGAACGAACCTGCCGTGGAGTTGATTTCGGCATAAGGATTTGGGCGAAGCCTGGCTGTTTGCAGGTTTACGGTAGCCCCGAATGCTGCGGCTCCATTGGTCGAAGCCCCTACTCCACGCTGGATCTGAATATTTTCAACACTGCTTCCAAAATCGGGCAAATCGACCCAATAAACACCTTGTGATTCCGGATCATTGAGCGGAATACCATTGATCGTGACATTGATACGGCTCTGATCGCTTCCGCGGATGCGCATAGCGGTATAGCCCACACCTGCTCCGGCATCGGATGTTACCACCATTGAAGGTGTTAGTGAAATCAGGTATGGCAAATCCTGCCCCATATCGTTTTCCTGTATTTCCTCACGGCTAATGTTTTGATAAGTTGTTGGGGTATTGTCCAGTGCGCGGGTAGAACGGATAATGACCTCCTCCCCTGTTATCGCTTGTGGCTTCAGTATTAAATCGAGCGTCCGATCCTTATCGATACGGACGTCCTGCTTTAATTTTTTATAGCCCATAAAGCTAACAACAAACTGATAATCACCTTTTGGAACATCTTTAAACTCAAATTCGCCCTGCGTATTTGCAGTAGTAAGCCATTGCGTTTCTTTGAGCACAATATGCGCTCCGGGCAGTGGTTCACCACTTTTGGCATCACTTACCTTACCTTTAATTTGAAATTGCGCCATTGTTAGGGCAGGAAGAAGAAAAAGAAGAAAAAACACTACTGTTGATTTTCTCATAACACCTTAATTTTAAGTTTATAATTAATCAACAGGGGCTACTGAAGCAGTAGAAAAGAGGACTCTTGTTCCCTTCGCCGGCATTACCCGGATCAGGTTCAAAGGGTTTAATCTCAGCCCGTATTTTAGGGCACCCCTGTAAGAATATCGGGGCAAAATTATAATAATTAGCTCAATCAAACCAAATAATCCATCATTTTTTCGGTTCTGAACGAAATTCAGGGCAGTGTTTTTCGGCTCCGGATACAACAATAAAAATCATCAAAACACAAAAAATAATTACCAAATATTGACTGTTTTAAAATAATTATGTAATATTGCACAATCATAAATGGTCAACCAAATAAATATGAAACACAAGAAGTTATTAATCAATTGGTTAATTTGTTCTTTCGTTCTATTCAGTCAATACAGTTTTTGCCAGGAACAGTCTGTAAGCCAAAAGCTACCTAACGATAAAGGACGTGTACTTATGAGTCTTGCAGGATCTTTTCAAAGTGCGGGAGGAGATTATTTTTCAAAAGGAGGAGGTAGTCAAACAAGCTATTCTTTGGCTCTCTCGGAAAATTATTTTTTCAGGAAGCATCTTTTTTGGGGCGGAAATGTCTCAATAGGCAAACAAAAAACCAGCGTATCCAATGGATCAATAACTGAAATAGGTCCACAAGTCGGTTATTTGTTTGGCAATAATCTGCAACGGGCATACCCTTTTATCTCCATAGGAGTAAATTACAGAATAGAGAAGGTTTCAAGTATTATAGGTAAAGCGAACGGAATCAGTCCACGGATTGCAATGGGCATTCTGTTTACAATTAGTCAGGGCATGGCCATAAGCATGGAAGTATCATTAATGCACTACATCATGAAATATAACAGCACATCTTATACCGGCCACACAATTAATTTCGGCATTGGGCTTGTCGGGATTTTATAATCAAAACAAGGGCAAGAAATCTCGTTACAGTGTTTTTATACTGTTGATCACTCCATAAAAAAAAGTTATTCTCTCAGGTTTTATTAATTGATTGTCAGTTATTTAATTTATGATTTCAACTCTGGGTTAAATGTTGAAAAAATAAAATATCATGATAAACGGGCACTCCTGAGTGAAATGTTATATCTTTGCAGTGGATTATTGAAAAGGGATATTGAGCACAGCCAGGTTCCGAAACTGACTCTCTTTTTCAAAGTCTTTGCTTTATCAAAAGCTCAACAGGCAAACAACAGCCTGAGTGTTTTTAAAAAGCCTTAACAATTTTATATTAAATCAAACATTAGATGCCTAAGGCAGTCTATATGTATGGTAGCTATAAATTGCATTCTGTTTAAGCTTATAATTGAATTTCAATATTTTAAGAAAATTAATTAATACCAAATAACAATGGCAATAGGACTCGTAAAATGGTATAACGACACCAAAGGATTTGGATTTATCGACTCTGAGACCGGTTCTCAGGTTTTTGTGCACCGCAGCGCACTGAACGAAAACATCAAAAGCCTGCGCAAAGGGCAACAGGTTTCATTTGAAGTGGAAGACTCTTCCAAAGGACCTATGGCCGTTAATGTAAAGAATATTGGATAGAAATTCCCCTGTCAGACCCCAATTTAGAAAAAGTCCGGATTAAAACCCGCATTCAAAATCTGTATTTCACAACCTGCATGGGCAAACAGTTTTTATCATATAAAACTATTTGTCCCACTGCATCCTTCAGTTTCACACAAAAGAAAGCAGGCACAAAAAGCTGTCTTGTGCTAATATTTTTTAATTTTGGTTTTTAATCCACGCTTAGATGACTGATAAAACTGAAATTACTATATGTTTGGGCAGTTCCTGTTTTAGCAGGGGCAATAAAAAACTCGTTCGGATTATTGATGAATACCTCAAAAAGAACCGTCTGAAAGACAAGGTTTTTTATCACGGGAACCATTGTTTCGGGCATTGCGACAAAGGGCCGGTTCTGGACATCAACGGGAAACTGTTTGAAGAGGTAAATGAGAACAATATTTATGATATTCTTGACCAGCATTTTGGCTTTTAACATACGAGAAAAGAGAGACGGATGAAACTGATAAAAATTGATAATTCGAAGTGCAAAACATGTTATGCCTGCGTCCGCGTATGTCCGGTAAAAGCCATTGTGGTGCGTCCCAATCAGGACTTCCCATCCATCCTGCATAATCGCTGCATTGGCTGTGGCAGTTGTATTTTGAGCTGTGGCCCTGATGCCCTGACCTACGAAACTGCCGAAGAAAACGTCAAATCACTTTTGGCTTCCGAAAAGAAAACTGCCGCCATTGTGGATCCCAGCATTTCAGCCGAATTTGGCGATATTGCCGATTACCGCAGATTTGTGGAAATGATCCGCCGGCTGGGTTTTGACTTTGTGATGGAAGTCGCTTTTGGCGCCGACCTCATCGCTTTGCGCTACAAAGAACTGGTGGACAATTTCCGGGGAAAATACTATATCACATCCAATTGCCCGTCGGTAACCAGTTATGTGGAAAAATTCTATCCCGGACTGGTCAACAATCTGGCTCCTTTGATTTCGCCCGTGGAAGCAATGGCCAAAGTTGTGCATCACGATTACGGACAGGATGTTCAGGTGGTTTTTGTTGGCCCCTGCATCAGCGCAAAAGAAGACATTCTGCGTTATACTGAGGGCGGCAAAGTGGACGAAGTGCTCACATACAGGGAATTAAGACGGCTTTTCGATGAAAACAACATCAACGAAGGCTCCGTGGAATATTCTGATTTTGATCCACCTTTCGGGCATAAAGGCCAGCTTTTCCCGATCCGAAACGGCATGCTTCAGTCTGTTGAAATTGATGACGATTTGCTTACCGGAACCATTATCCCCACAGTTGGCCCGGAAAATACACTTGAGGCCGTTAAAACTTTCGATAAAAACATTGAAAAAGTTCGCCGGCATTTTGATCTATATTATTGCCACGGCTGCATTATGGGCCCCGGAACATCGCCTCATGGCGAAAAATTTATCCGTCGTTCGCAGGTCATTGATTATACTAATAAACGCTTGATCGATTTTGATCTCAGGCAATGGGAAAAAGACATTGAGCGTTTTAAGGACATGGATTTCAGCCGTTCTTTTGCAGAAGACGATCAGCGCATCCCGATGCCTCCTCAGGAACAAATAAATGAAGTCCTGAAAGTCATCAGCAAAGGCGAGCAAGATCGTGATGAAGGCTGCGGTGCCTGTGGCTATGCCTCCTGTACCGATTTTGCCGTTGCCGTTTCCAAAGGTCTGGCCAAAACCGAGATGTGCATGACTTATACATTGAAAAGCCAGAACGATTACATCCATACGCTAAAAACGACCAACGAAAAACTGGCAAAAACAGAAAAGGCTCTTAAGGAATCAGAATCGGTGGCTCGGCGCGAACACAAAGAAGCCCGAGAAGCCAACGAAACCATTAATACCATGCTTCAGAAACTTCCGGTTGGTGTAGTCATCGTTGATGCCGATCTGGAAATTATTCACGCCAATAAAAGCTTTATCGACCTGCTGGGCGAGGATGCCAAAATGATCGACGAAGTAATCCCCGGGCTCAAAGGCGCCGACCTCAAATCATTGGTTCCCTATAATTTCTATAACCTTTTTGATTTTGTGCTGCGCAATAACGACACCATCACCAATAAAGACACCAAGGTAGAAGACGAGTTTTTAAATGTTTCTGTATTTCCGATAAAAGCCAACGATATTGCCGGTGCTGTTGTGCGTGATATGCGCTCGCCGGAAGTGCGAAAAGAACAGGTAATGCGGCGCGTTACGGAAGTAATTGACGAAAACCTCCGCATGGTGCAACAAATTGGCTTCCTGCTTGGTGAAGGCGCGTCCAAAACGGAGCGGATGCTCAACAGCATCATCGAATCCTACCAAACCGAAAAAGATAAAACAGACGACTAATGGGCATAGATATCAAAAAAATAAAATCTGCGCCTGTTGCTAACCTACAGCTGGATGATGTTCATATTGAGGTTTATTGCAAGCAAATAAACCATCATGGCGAACGCATCTGTGGCGATGTTTTCCTCTCGCGAAAAGTACAGCATGAGCGGCGCACTATTGCAGTTTTGAGCGATGGCATGGGACATGGTGTAAAAGCCAATGTACTCGCCACTTTAACCGCAACAATGGCGATAAACTTTGCCGAAGAGCATAAAGACATCCGGCGCATTGCCGAAATCATTATGAACACTTTGCCCGTTTGCGCCGAAAGGAGAATTTCCTACGCTACTTTTACCATTATTGATATTGAAGAAGACGGCGAAACGCATATACTCGAATACGATAACCCACAGGCCATGATCATGCGTGGCAAAAAAGTATTTGATCCGGGCTGGAACTGCATAATCCTCGAATCGGAAGAAAACGAAGGCAAGGAATTGCATACATGCAGTTTTTATCCGAAAAAAGAAGACCGGATAATGTTTTTCTCCGACGGTATTGCGCAATCCGGTTTGGGAATGGGCGAATACCTTTTTGGATGGGGCCGCGACAATATGGTCAAATACATCCAAAAACTGGTCAATCAGGATCCGCATATCAGCGCCACACAATTGGCATCTAAAGTGGTGAACATGGCGCATATTAACGATCAGTACGAATCAAAAGATGATACCAGCTGCGGTGTAATTTATTTCCGCGAACCACGTAAAATGCTGATTTGCACTGGCCCGCCATTCGAAGAAAAAAACGACAAAGAATATGCGGATGCAGTAAAAAACTATCAGGGCAAAAAAGTGCTTTGCGGCGCCACAACCTGCGATATCGTTGCGCGTGAACTCAAAAAAGAAGTTACCGACAGCTTTGAATTTCACGATCCCGACCTGCCACCGGTAAGTTATATGGACGGCGTTGACCTAATTACCGAAGGCATACTTACACTGGGAAAAGTGAACGAACTGCTCAAGAAATACGATAATAATTACGCTTTTGGCAAAGGCCCTGCCGACCTGATCATGAAAATGCTGCTGGCCAGCGATCAGATAGATTTCATTATTGGAACACGAATCAATATTGCACATCAGGATCCGAATCTGCCCGTAGAGCTGGAAATCCGCCGTACAGTAGTGAAACGCATTGCACGTTTGCTGGAAGATAAGTTTTTAAAAAAGGTCAGTTTACGATTTATATAACCGGCCTGCAATTTGCCCGGATCAATACTCCGCGAAAAAGCCACGCGGGCTTTTCCCCAAAAAATGCTATTTTGCGAAAAATTTCAGGGCAATGATCCGTATAACAATCACAAAAAGGCTTACCATTTACTTTATGATGATGGGATTGATTATCATTGCCATAATCGGCAGTTATTCCTACATCAAAGCCCGGGAAGCCCTGATGAAAAGAACTTTTGACCAATTAAAATCCCTGCGCATTGAAAAAAAGAACCGCATCGAAAATTTTTTTCAACAGCGCTATAACGACCTCAACAATCTGAGCCATTTAACCGACAGCAAAGAAATTGCCCAACTTATCCGCACACAAAATAATACAGAAACAAAACCGGAAGCTACTGATATTTTTAACCGTTACACAGGGCCTTACCTCCAGGCTTTGGGTTACTACACCCAGACCTATTATTACAGCAATCAAGGTAAAGGACTAATATTTCAAAACGGATTGAAACAGGAAAAAGCGCATAAAATCAGTCCAAGAACTATTTTGATATTCAGCAAATGGCTCAAAAAGACCGATGATAACATTCCCGGAATCCTGGAATACCGCGAAATTCCCGGGGCGGATTCTCCCGGCTTTTTAATGGCAAAAAAAATAAAAGGCTCCGATATTTTCCTCATCCTGAACATTCCGGTCTCCAACATCAACAGCATTATGCTGGAAAACAACCCCCATAACGGGTTGGGAGAATCCGGTGAAAGTTATTTGGTTGGCCGCGACCAACTAATGCGCAGTTCGTCCCGTTTTCAGGATGATGCCGTTTTTAATATTTTAGTTGAAAGCCCGGCCGCGCAAAATGCCCTTAAGGGCGAAACCGGAACAGGGCTTATAACCGATTACCGCGATATTGATGTTTTAAGTGCATACGGACCGGTCAGCATACGCGGGCTCGATTGGGTCATCCTTGCAGAAATCGACAAAAAGGAAGCCATGATCCCGATCAATATCGTGCGCAGCAATATCCTCTATCTTTCTATTGTGCTCTCCCTGCTTGTATTTGGAATGGTTGCACTGCTTTCGTCCATCATTACATCCCCTATCCGCAGCCTGCGTGCCGAAACGGAAAAAATCACAAAAGGACAATACGGCAGCCAAATCGGAATCCAAAGAAATGATGAAATCGGGGATTTGATCAAAGCCTTCAATATCATGACCCTTGAGCTGAAAGAAAATGCCCGCAAACTGGAAAACGAACGCCAATTGCGGCTCAGCAGTGTAATCGACGGACAAGAGATGGAACGGCAACGTCTTTCACGGGAAATACACGACTCATTGGGGCAAAGCATATTGGCCATTAAACTCAAAGTGGATCAATTATTGAGAAAGGCCGATAAAATCCCGGATCAAAGCACCCAAGAAATAAGGGAGCTTTTCTCCTCCGCATTAAATGATATCCGAACCATTTCGCGCAACCTGATGCCTGCAGTACTCAGCGAATTCGGCCTCACAGAAGCTATTGCCAATCTCGCTTCCGACAGCATGAAAGCCAGCGGTATCGAAATCGATTTTAATGATCAGGATTTTCATGCACAAACCGACAAACGCACCGAAAATTATCTCTACCGCATTTGCCAGGAAGCTATTAATAATATCATCAAACATTCCGGAGCCGAAAAAGCCAGAATCACGCTCAAATCAAATAAAGAACACATACATCTGGAAATTAGTGATAATGGACACGGACTCCCGGAACAACAAAACGAAAAATCCGGTCACGGACTGACACATATGAAAGAAAGGGCAGAACTCCTGGGAGGAACTTTCAGTATTTATTCAAAAACAGGCCAGACAACAAAAATCACCATAAACGTACCGCTGAAAAACACATTGTCATGATAAAACTGATACTTGCCGACGACCATAAGTTATTCCGTGAGGGCGTACGATCCATACTGGAAAGCTCTGAAGATTTTGGAATCGTGGACGAAGTCGCCGATGGCCGGGCTTTGATAAAAAGCCTGCAGAAAAACGATACCGACATCATTATTCTGGACATCAGCATGCCCGGGCTTTCCGGCATTGAAGCCACACGTATGATCCGCAAAGAATACCCCTGCCTGAAAATCCTCATTTTATCGATGCACAGCGAAGAAAGTTTTGTACGATCGGCCATTGAAGCCGGAGCCAGTGGATACCTGCCCAAAGAAATTGACCACAATGAACTCATCGAAGCCATTCATGTAATCCATGAAGGAGGAAACTATTACAGCAAAGATATATCCAATTTACTAATAAACAGTTATTTAAATAAAGAAAAACAAAACCTGACACCCCGTGAGAAAGAAATTGTTGCCCTGGTCTGCGATGGCTTGACCAATAAAGAAGTGGCCGACCGCCTTAGTATTTCTGTTCGCACGGTCGATTGCCATAAAAACAATATCCTGCAAAAACTCGGATTAAGATCATCTGTTGATTTGGTGAAATACGCAATTAGGAACCAATTGATTAGTTTATAGGTAATTTACCTATTGCCTGTCACCATATTTCCTAGGTAAAATAAGCTGTTTTCCCGATTTCGCGGCATTGAGCCATAGCATAGTTTTGCGACCATAACCAAAATGCACAAGCTATGTTAAAATTTAAACCACTACTCATTTTTATTCTTGTTTTGGGCCTTGCGCCTTTATTGCAGGCACAGGAAAGCAACTGCAAAGTAAATTTCAATGCAGGGGCAGACTTCATGAGCCGCTATGTATGGCGCGGCACACAATTTGGAGGCAACGCACCCAGTATTCAGCCGGCACTGACCATGAGCTACGGAAATCTGGAAATTGGCGCATGGGGCGCTTTTTCAACTGCCGGAGCCAATACCGGACAGGAAGTTGACCTTTACATCTCCTACACATTTGCCAATGACCTCCTTACTGCTACTGTAACCGATTATTTCTTCCCCACCGAAGGAGGAAATTACAATTATTTTGAATACGGAAAAGACAAAACCGGACATGTTTTCGAAGGTGCTTTGAGCTTCAATGGAACAGAAAAAGCTCCGATTAGCCTTTTGCTGGCTGTAAACTTTTATGGTGCCGATGCCAGTCGTATCAATGATGATTCCAAAAGTGCGGAATTCAATCAAAAAGACGGTATCCAATATTCCACATATGCAGAAGTGGGCTACTCCACTGCTGTAAATGATGTAAACCTTGACATGTTCATGGGTTTTAATGTATTGGCGCCCAAAAAAGCGGATACAGAAACCGGATATATTGGTGAAAGCGGATTCTACGGAAAATATATGGGCGTAGTAAACCTTGGCCTTACGGCTTCCAAAGAAATTGCCATTACCGACAAATTCTCACTGCCTGTTCAGGCTTCCCTGATTACCAATCCCATGGATGAAAAAATCTACTTTGTTTTCGGATTCTCTCTTTAACCATTTATCATTATAAAAATATTAAGTTATGTTTGAAGGAACAACTGCTTTTATGATTCTATGCACCAGTTTGGTGATGCTTATGACGCCGGGTCTGGCACTCTTCTATGGAGGTTTGGCCGGCAAGCGCAATATTCTGGGCATTATGATGCAAACATTTGTATCGCTGGGAATTACAACCATCATGTGGATTTCCATTGGCTATTCGCTTTGCTTTAGTGGCGGCGAAGGCGGAATAATTGGCAACCTAAGCCATGCTTTCCTCAATGGCATTCCATTTGATCAGGCATTCAGCGGCGCTGACGGCAAATACCCTACATATATTTTCGTAGCATATCAGATGATGTTTGCCATTATTACACCTGCCCTGATTACAGGAGCCTTTGTAAACCGTGTAAGTTTTAAGGCATATCTGATATTCCTTGTTTTATGGCAACTATTTGTTTACTATCCATTTGTTCATATGATCTGGGGTGGCGGAATCCTGGCTGAATGGGGTGTACTTGATTTCGCTGGTGGCGTTGTAGTACATGCTACTGCCGGTTTTGCTGCACTTGCTTCTGTGCTCTATGTTGGTCGTCGCCGCGATCATCAGTCACCGCCAAACAGCATTCCGCTCGTAGCAATTGGTACCGGCCTTTTATGGTTTGGTTGGTATGGTTTTAACGCGGGCAGCGAGCTGGATGTGGATTCCATCACCACCCTTGCTTTCCTGAATACAGATGTTGCAGCTTCATTTGCAGCAATCACTTGGTTGATTATTGAGTGGACACACACCGGCAAACCGAAATTTATCGGGCTGCTGACCGGTGCCGTGGCCGGACTTGCAACGATTACGCCTGCAGCAGGATTTGTACCGCTTTGGGCAGCAATGATTATTGGTATTTTGGCAGGAGTTATTTGCTATATTGCCGTACATTACAAAAACAAGCTCGGCTGGGATGACGCCCTGGATGTTTGGGGTGTGCACGGCATGGGCGGTGTAACCGGAACGATTGCATTGGGTATTTTTGCCTCTGCTGCAATTAATGGCCAGTCCGGACTTATCGAAGGCGATTCCGCTTTCTTCTTTAAAGAAATTGTTGCCGTAATAATCGGTTCGGCCTATGCATTTGTTTTTACATACCTGATGCTGGCGGCAATCAACTTCATTACTCCGGTAAAAGTTACTCAGGAACAGGAAGATCACGGCCTTGACATGGCTCTGCACGGTGAGCAGGCTTATGACGAAGGCGCACTATAAAATTTTTTCCGTTTATCGCGAAAAGCCGCTGAGCCTTAGGGTTCGCGGCTTTTTTTAATGCTTTTAGGGAAGTACGCTTATTGTATCCGCATAAATCGTCACCAAAGACACATAGTCTTTCCCCGTATCCAACATAACCTTCCTCAATTTTGCAATATCCTTCCGGGCCATACTGTCTGCTATTCCTGCTTTTATTTTGCCTTCTACCCAGGCCGAATCCATGCAAGGCGTATGGTCGATATGGCAAAGCAACCTACCTTCTTTTTCCATGCTGTCGATAAGCGCTGTGGAAATCCTGCTTTCTTTTGCCCGCCCAATTACCTTAACGAACTTATAGGCCAGATTTTTATCAAAGGTTTTGCATGAGTCTTTATACACCACTTTAATAATCTGTTTTTGATCCGTTTTGAGTTTTAGCTTTTTCTTTTTCACTCCACAGATATGCACGGCAAGTCCTTCTGTTTCAATGTTTTTATTGTTGTATTGGTCTATTTGGGAGATAAGATCATCTGCCGAAAGGAAAACCACTTCCTCCTTTTCATTATTTTGATAACATGAAGCCAGGATAAACAGGATCGGGATAAGGATGAAGTTTTTGAGTTTCATAAATTCAATTTAAGTTTTTATTCATAATAAAAGGAAGCGGGAAACAATCTATTCCCCGCTTCCTCTAAGCTTTCGCAGCCAAGACAAAACAAAAACCCATTTTGTCGGTCAGGCAGCAAAATATATTGTACAAATCTTAGGCTTCCTCCTTTACCGGACGAAATCCTCTTCCCATAACATCATGTGCATCAGAGATATTCACAAAAGCATTCTGATCAACATCTCTGATAAATGCACGCAGGATTTCCACTTCACGACGGCTCATCACCGAATAAATCATTTTGCGTTCGCTTCCTTTATAAGCGCCTTCACCGGTAAATATGGTAGCCCCTCGATTGATATCATTCCTGATTTTCGCAGCAATCAACTCATATTGGTCCGAGATGATCATCACGGTTTTATTTACGCTTGTGCCACTTACGATCAGGTCGATTACTTTTCCTTCGATAAAGATGAGTATCCAGGAATAGAACGGAAGTTTCCAGTCGTTAAATGCCACAAGGGTCAGCAAAACGATTATGCTGTCCACCAGCATTACCATTTGCCCCAGGCTAATGCTTGGCATATATTTGGAGGCAATCATTGCGATGATATCCGATCCGCCCGAAGTTGCCCGTGACTTAAATATCAAACCCAAAGCAACACCATAAATCACACCGCCAAAAATGGTAGAAAGCAGCGGATCGCCTATAATCAAAGGATCATAGCCCCACCAATACGTTTCCAACATATACGTAAAACCGGCAATCGCAAAAGTGCTTACAATGGTTTTCACGCCAAATCGCGGCCCTAAAACAGCCGTTCCGATGAGCAGCAGCGGAATATCCATAGCCAAAGCCGTAAGACCGATCTTCCACCCAAAAAGGTTATGCAACACGATGGAAACACCATATGTCCCGCCGGGCGCAAGTTTATATGGGTTCACAAACAACACAATGCCCACCGATAAAATAAAACTACCGATAAGCAGATAAGCATAGGCTATAAACCAGTCTTTGCTAAACAATTTTTCTTTGGTAACGAAGCTCATAATATGTTAATATTTTACAAATCTCAAAATCGGCCACAAAAGTAATCCCTTTTCCGAAAGAGCAAAGCCTTTATTTGGTTTTTCTGAGCCGGGCAATTCTCTGGTATTATCAAATCGAAAATGCCGTGCAATTCAAAAATTGTGTATTTTTGTTAGAGCAGAATCATCGCATCATCTTGTCCCATAAGCTCAAGCAAACAAATTTTACTGTCCCTTTGTATCTGAAATGCAATACCAAAATTTGATGAATGCTGCTGCATCCAAAATACGAGCAAAATGAACAAACTAAAAGACATCAAAATCAGCCCAACAAAGAAAACACCGGAAATCCTGGCTAATGCCAGCACGGGTTATGTTCGATTGGCAGGCATGTTGTATCCGGACAACAGCTATGCAACCTATAATGAGCTTTACCAGTGGATTATTGAATATTTCGAGGAAAACAAGAGAAAATTCCGGATGGATTTTCGCATAAAAGGGATGTCGGACGAAAGCTACCATTGGGTGATCGAATACCTGAAAAAACTGGATAAATATTATAAAGACGGCCGTGATATTGAAGTACGTTGGTATTATGATGCCGACGATGAAGATGTCATGGAAGATGGCGAAGACCTGGAGGAGTTGGTGAGTTTTTCTTTTAAGTTTATGGAGGAATAGGATTACATCTGTCATATCTATTAATGCTCTGTTCGATTATTCTGATTCCGGCTCTCATGGGAAAATCCGGATTACTTAAAATTCAATTCCTCATCCCTTACAACCGGGAATCCGGTTTGGATTTTTCACACGTACTTCGGCTGTGCTCAGACCTTGAATTTGAAGTTTATACACAGAAATTATGTAGCATGCATACCAAAAATGTACTTATTCCCACTCCTCCCCCAGCAATGCATAAACCACATCATCGCACCATTGCCCATTGAGCCATAGGCTTTTTACGAAATGGGCTTCTTTCCTGAAACCCAAGCGTTCGACCAGGCGAATGGAGGGCTGGTTTTGCGGGTCGATGGAAGTGGTGATGCGGTGTTTTTGCAGATCGTTGAACAGAAAAGTAATCACGGTTTTCAAAGCTTCAGTAGCGTATCCTTTATTTTGAAAATCTTTATGCAAAGTGCAACCGATTTCCACCTGTTTGTTTTCATCGCTAATAAAATGCAGACCCATATCACCAATGAGTTTTTGGCTGCTTTTCTCAATAATCACCAGCTGGAACCAGGTGTCGGGCTGATTGATTTGCGATGCGGTTTTGGCAATGAAATCCGCCACATCTTCGATTGTTTCCGGAATCCATCCCTGAAATTTATTGGCTTGCTTATCGCTGCGGCAGATGAATATTTCGTGTTTATCAGCAGCATGAACCGGCCTGATAATGAGGCGATCTGTTTCTTGTTTTATCATATTTTATTCTGAGCAAACATTGAACTATACCGATATTCAAAAGGCCTGCTCCCTTTCCAAAATTACAGTTGTACCTGCATATTTATTTTTAAACTCCAGGGCATCATCCTTTGTCCCCAACACACTTCCATAATGGAAAGGCACGACTATTTGCGGTTTGATTCTGTTTGCGGCTTCTACAGCATCATCAACATCCATCATATATTTACCACAAACCGGCAGAAAAGCCACATCGGTTTTAATTTTCTTCATTTCGGGAATTAGATCTGAATCACCCGGTATGTAATAAGTAACATCATCCATGGTAAGCACATAGCCCACATAACCATTGCTTTTCTCATGGTTTTGGTGCTTGTTGGTATAGGAAGGCACTACTTTGATTTTCAGGCCATCTAATTTCAATTTATCACCTGGCTTAACGGTTTTCTTTTCAAAATCAATCCTATCGGTAACACAGGAAGGACCGATAACAGTGGTATTTTCTCCAATTAATTTTTCAATATTTGGCGGCGAATAATGATCGAAATGATCATGAGTAATAAAGATAAAATCAGCTTTGTCGTTTTGCGTGATGTTGTAGGGATCGAAATAGACCGTTTTCGTACCCGATATTTTCACACAGGCATTGTTGATCCATTGTACATTTTTAATCAGTTCCATGGCTTGCTGTTCTGTAATTTTATCTTGTGAAAATGCGCTAAGGCTAAAAGCTGCGCACAAAAGGAGCAGTACTCTTTTTAGATGATTGGGGTTCATAGGTATTGTTTTGTATGATAATTTCCTTCAAAAATAGGGATTATTCGATTAAAGAGTATTGACTATAAGGATTTTTGAAGCAAATTATAACAGTTCTCACCGCACTTTCCTGAAACCAACACAATAAATTATAAAGCCGGATTTACTGAGCTTTCATCACAAATGGCGCAATAGCCACAGCAGATATAATCGTAATTGCAAGCATGACCAGCAAAATAATCCAAAAGAACCTGAAAATTTTCCCAATATGCTGTTTCACCGAATATTGCCTGTAGGCGCCATAAGCATACAAATAATAAAAGAATGTGAGCAGGAGCTGCCCGTAAAAATACACTCCCGAACTATGAGCAGCAATAGCCACAAACAAAAGCAGTAGGCTAAAAACACCAACCTGTCCCTGAATATAGGCATTGATTACCAAATGTTCCGCATAATTATTTTTCTTTCCAAAAACCCAGAGCGAGATAAGTGTATAAAAAGGCAGGAACAAAAAAGACATATAATAAAGATACTTCACAATAAAATCGGCGTATTTTACCCCAAACTGCCCGGAAAGCTTCATAGCGTCGCCTTTACCTGTGTCCGCATCGTGGAAGTTTGTCTGATTGGGCTGACGAAGCTCCACAACTGCCAGGCTTTCATCAAGTCCGGTATTTGTTGTCAGCTTTACCATTTGCTTATGATTGAAGCCGGCAACTAAAACTGTAAACGTTAATACAATGGCAAAAAAGGCCGATGGGCTGGAATATCTTTTGCGTGTGCCACTTAAATACTTTTCGATCACAAGCTGCGGCCTAAGCAACAGATCCCTGAATGTTTGAAAAAAGCGGTTGTCCCATCCTAAAGCTGCCAGCAGATTAGAAAGGAAATATTTCATTGTCAGGCGTTCATTCACTACCATCGCACCACAATGAAAACAATATTTATCTTCGGATTTTAGCTCTGAACCACAGTTTTTACACCTCATGCCTCAATTTTATAGTTTTATGAGCCTTACCTGCATAAGGACATCATGCTCAATATTAGTTTAGCCGATCAAAGGCTTGTTTTATTGAGGCCAAATATAGCAATAAGAGGCAGATCACAAAAATTATCAAGGTGCTTAACGGAAAGTTTTTATGCTAAATTGAAATATTAAAAAACAAGCCCAAAAGAAAAAACATCAAAAAGAACATGCACAAAATTTCGTTTTACTCCTCATCCATCTCTTTTTCAAGCTGTTCTTCCAATCTTTTCTCGGTTATTTTTCTGGGTTTTTCGGCATAAAATTTACCATATTCATAGTCAACTTCCACGATTTCCGGTTTCGGGGATTTTTTGCCGAAATTACATTGCAGATAAACAGACTTAGCATTTATTAGCTCAAAATCAACACAATCTGCCAGATTTTCCCCATAACATACACGCACCGAATGCACACAGGTATCGTATAGGATTTTCGCATAGGAATCCGGCATAAAAGAAAATTCCAGACTGTCGTCAATGATAAATTCCATTGGGGTTTCGTTCTGCTTTTTTGACGTGCGGTAAATGATCAAAGTATTATTATAGTATTCGGTCAGTTTATCTTTCCCTTTATATGGATGTATGGCCGTGCCATTTTGCATTTCTATGGTATATCTGATCCTTTTGCTCCTCGCCACCGAAGTAGAAATTCCGGCATACAAGGCACCGCCCACCAAACCACCTGCCACACCCGCCGCAGCAGTTGCTGATGGGTTCAGGTTAAGCAAATCATAACCCACAAAAAAATATTCGCCATTTTCTTCTTCAATCTCAAAATATTCTCCCTGATGTTCGATATATGTTTTGGTTCCATCACAAAATCCCCAATGGGAATAAGGCTTTGCCCTCTTATTCGATTCCGTATATTTTATTTTAATCTTATAGGTTCCTTTCCATGCTTTTTGCAAACGTTCTATCTGCTTCAGGTAAAACGGCTCTGTAATTCCCGGTTTATTGGTCAAAAACTCTTCGTGATTTTTGTAAATCCCCCGAACAAGAATAGTGGTATCATTAGTATCCTGCTGGGCTGTTAATTGAGCAGAAAAAGCAAGTAATAGCAGCAAAATCAAGTAACTCTTAGCGTTTTTCATCATTATTGTTTATCATACATATTTTTAGCAACATTAGTGATGATAAACACAAAACCGTGTTATGTATTTATCTAAACAAGAGCAAAAATAGTAAAACATCCAATACTTCCAAGAAAAAATATCAAAATTTCGTCAACACAAAATAAAATTTACTTTACTCATTTTATTATTGCATGCGCAACTGAAACAATGAATCCCCTCTCAAAAAACTCAGTTCCACGCCATTAATCATAGCCAGAGAGTCGATCATACGGTTTACCGCACGGCTGTTTTCTTCGAGCTTTACTTTTTTCCCATCAATTGCAATTATCAAATCTCCTAATTGAAAACCAGATGAATCGGCTTTGGAATGGCGGATGATGCCATTAATTTCAAAGCCTCCTTTTGAAATGCTCCTGTCGAGCAAAAACATACCACTTAATTCCATTTTTCGATATGGCTCATTGAAATGGTTATTTGGACGAAGCAACAAGCGGCTGTTGACAAAATCAATAATCAAATCAAATCGGTCTAAAAAAGCATTGCCCAACACACCGTAATTTGTGGCATCGTTGAATGCGCCACGGTCATTCTCCCGGAAATCAATGGGAACATCATCAATATGAAAACCCGCAAACGAACAAAAATCCGCACGCAGCATTCCGGAGGTAGCATTACCTCCTACTCCACTGTTCAGAAGATCAAGAGTATCCACTTTTTTTGAAGTTCGCTGAATATTAATTTCCCGGCAGGCATTTTTATTTAGGGTGAAAGTTCTGGTTGAACCCAAATCAAGGATAAAAGGGCCTTTTACTTTCATGGCCTCTTCTATTTGCAAACAGCCATCAACCAAAATCCGGTTCTTTTTAAAAACAAAAGGAAGGGAAGCCCAGCTGCTATCAGGCTCGAAAGTATCGGGCAGCACTCTAAAATATTCATTCTGATAATTGATTTCCAAAACATTAAGTCCAAAAAAATCTACTGCCAATATTCCGTCGGCTGTTTTATCGCCCACCGCTTCCCTGAGATCCAGCAAGTGGATATGTTCCGGAGCAGAGCGAAACCTATGAGTTCCTACAGAATGGGCTTTTTTTATGATATAGGCCGGACTGGCATTATTCCCTGCTCCAAATGCAAAGGCTTTGATAATATCGTCCATATCGTATCCGCATTCGGAATAAAAGGAGCTATCCACCACCGCATAAGGGCATCCGGTATCAAATACCCATTTGGCCTTGATGGAATCGTTGTATGTGCCCCAAAATATCAGATGTCTGTTATATTCTATTGGAATTGCACCCTCGGGAAGCACAAATTCAACGGCATCCATTATTGGCGCCGCATCTTTTTGCTCCGGCTGTTTTGGGGCACAGGAAGTAATAAAAAACACAAGGAAACTAATTTTAATAAGCTGAATTGCAGGTAATACTTTTATCATGACATTTGGGTTCTACGGTTCATTTGAAAAAACTGTAAAAACAACATAAATAATCCTACTCATTTTGCGCAGGAAGCACATAAAATAATTATAGCTCCCTGACAGCAAATATGAGGTAATTATCACGAAACTACAAATTTCACACGTAAAAAAAAATAACACCCTCTTTCCTTCTGTAAGAATACGGACGAGATCCCGATTAAAAAGGAAAAAATGAACTATCTGGGTTTCCGAATAGCCATGGTAGCACTTTTCTCACTTTTATTGGTTGGAAAATAAGAGATCACAGCCACCGATTTATCCATTACCCATTCATAATTTTTCAGGAAAGGAGTATCGGTTACTTTGGGCTCACCAAACTTCTCAGTAAAAAGCGCCACGGCATCATCTACCTGATCTTTGGTAATCCCCATTGATGCCCCGACAAATTTATTCTTTTTAAAAAGATAGATAACTGTATGTGCTTCAATTCCTTCGAAATTCATATCATCTCCGGCTTTTTCATAACCTTTAAAGCCCGGAGTTTTGCTGCTGCTTTTTGTCATCCCTTCAGATACTTCATCAAAAGGAGTGTCCCACTGAATACCTCTGAAATTATCTACACCATCCTGTGCAGAAAGGCCGCACATAAAAACGGCCATTACTAAAATTAAAATTGCTTTCATAATATTTGGTTTTAGAAATAATAATACAAAGCCAATATGCCCTTTGATATCAAATGATCAGGGACTAATAGTAAACAAATCTGGTTGTAGGCGTAAAAGTGAGATTTTCTTCAATCAGCCCTCAAAGATAACATATTAAAGTCAATAATACAAGAAAAAGCATTGATTCTGAACTTTATAGACAGACACTAACTTTTTCAAAGATTCAAAATCAATCAAAAAGTGATTCAATGCAAAAACAGAAAATTATAGCTACAAAATCCACCCAACCAGGGCATTGATTGAAATGAAATCAATATCTTTGGAGCAGATCAAAGGTGTTCATAAAATCCATTTTTTTAACCTAAAAATCATAAATCATGAAAGCGAAAAGATTAATTGTCAGCACATTATTCGGATTAATTTTTGGTTTCGTTTGCTTTGGCTTTGCCAGCAGCGGCCCCGGTGAACTGCCAATGGAACTGGCTTTAAACATCATCATCAGCCGCACTCTAATTGGTTTTGCCATTGGCATCAGCAACCTAAAATGCAGGCACTGGGCAATGCATGGTGTCCTGATGGGCATTTTATTCAGTATCCCTGCCGGCCTTGGTGCAATGATGTCGCCCGATCCTGGTGAGTTTACTCCTTGTATGTTAATGGTTTCCACTATTGTCATGGGAGCAATTTACGGATTATTGATTGAGCTGTTCACAAGCCTTGTGTTTAAGCTCAAACAAGTTTAAATCGAATTTTTCTTTACTGAATTTGAATTCTCTGCATTCGTTTTTTCAAGTGCAGGGAGTTCATTTCGCGATTTCCTAAACACGTTTATTACTGATTACCAATCAATTCCTTACCTTTGTAATAAATCACAATCACCAAAATCATGGATCAGGATCAACAAAAAATATTGTATGTGTATTCACTTTATGCGAATGAAAAGGGATTATCCTATTTGCAATACACGGCCGCTTTAGCGATATTTTTTTATCTGAAAAACAAAGGCCATTTCCCCGATTACAAAGATTCGTTGTTGCTCTACGACTATAAAGATGCACGCCGCTATGTTTGGGAAGACAAAAAATTTATGGCCGATATCAATATCGTGCGCGATGAAGGCTTTTTAAACCGTTCACGGGTTAAGACCAAAGATTATCGCGATATCAATGCACATCAATGCACCGAAGCGGGCAGAAAACATGTGGCAAATCAGAAATTTGACCAGAAGAGCGAATTTGCTCAGATAAAAAAAGATTTGACATGCAAATGCGGGAAACTCCTGCATGTTCGCCTCGATGATGACGGACCGGTATTACATTGCTCTTCCAATTGTGAGGAGCTGAAAATCAAAGATTTCCTACATCACGTGGAACGCAACATCAAAACTTCTTTCCAACCCACACATATTTAAGCCATGACAACATTCAAAAAGCCACATATTTATGTTTCCACAATCCTGCCCATGGGGAAAAACAATGTTGAAGCACTGAACCGTTTTGTCGGGGCGCATAAACGTTATCAAAGCCCAACGGAATTTGGCAGCCGCGGCGAAGTGGAAGCCAAAGAAGAAGGCAGCTTTGAAATGACAGGCCATGGCATTATGCTCACTCCCGGCAATTATGATTTTTGCAATTGGCTGCATGCGGATGTTTCTGAATTTGCTGATCGGGACAAAAAATACGGATTAAGCCTTTACAAAAGCGGTTTGGCGGTTTTGGGCCTTCAGCCAGATGCCGGTTCCTGCAGCATCGACCAAATCAAGGAAATGGCCGGACAGCTCACCTATAAAATTGCCGATTGTATTTTTCCTGTGCTCAATGAAGGTCAGCAACTGATGCTTTCGGCTGTTTTACAGACTGAAAACCTGGCTGAATCCTGGTATCAGGTACAGGCTTATTCACTTGTGATCTGCGAAGAAAATCCCTTTGCAGGGATGAAGGCGGAAGATATGAAAGCGCAGTATTCATCAACAATTGAAGCCTATACCGACTGGATTGTCAGCGCGCAGGATATGGGAGAAGGCATGCTTTTT
Organism: Bacteroidales bacterium; assembly: GCA_963662905.2. Classification (GTDB taxonomy): domain Bacteria; phylum Bacteroidota; class Bacteroidia; order Bacteroidales; family WRLA01. The sequence goes on from CAXXFD010000003.1 coordinate 992,349, forward strand.
ATGGGTATGGCAGGAATGCTCTATCTTGGCAAAAGAACAGAAGAAATTGATAAAATCCTAAGGGATATCCTCTTTTTGAAATCCTGCAATAAAATGTCGCATCATCTGCACTCATTACTTTGGAGTTTGCGCAAAAGATTGCAAAACCTCAAAGATGAAAGCAAAAAAGGCAATTATAAAACCCTGAAAACCAATAATGAAAAAATTTGCGGCCTGACGGATGTTTTATCAAAAATCCAGGTATATGACCGCATGCTGGAACGGGAAACCGGAGAAATAGCTACACAATGGAAAAAAGATTCCTGTGCCCAGAAAGCTTGTTTTGTGGATATGATCTGTGAAGCATTTGCCGATGAAGTAGAAAAATCCATCGACCGCAGCGGAACGATCAGCCAGCTGACCAAAGACCTGGAAGTGCTCAGCCTGGAACTAGAAAACCGCCTGGAACTGCTGATGACCCGAGACAGTATGACGCTTAATGTCATTTTGCTCGTACTGACAATCATCTCGCTGCTGGGCATTGGCGAAGTAGCCGGATTTTCCGAAACCCAATGGAAAATCGTGGGTCTTGTCATTCTGCCTTTCGGCCTGGCAAGCCTGATTTACCTGAGGAATTATTTTAAAAATTTCCTCAAAGGCTGATCAATTCTCCGGATAGATAAAACTTAACACTATTCATCGGATGACTTTGATTCATCCGATGAATGTATCCAAAACCAAATTTTGTATAAATCCTTTGAATGAGAGAACTATTGCATTGATTTCCTGCGCTCTACAATCAAAAGCGAATCAATTTTTGCCGTTGCGCCCATAAATTGAAAGGTCGGACGGACATTTGGAATAACAGATACCACTTCGCCCTGCATTTTGTTCAGGTAATTCTCGAGTTTTTCCTGCATATTGGAATTGCGGACTTCGATTTTGTGTACTTTATATTTCATGGTATTGGGATTTGATTTTAAAGGAAATTTATGAAGCACCAATATCTCAAAGATACATAAAACATCTCAACAGAAATGAGTTATCCCGATTCAATCATAAAACTAAAGGAATTTAAAAGCTTATTTTACTACAAAAAACAGCGGCTGCTATACATCGTGGAGCATATTTTCAGGAATTAATAATCTTTTCCAAATATCCGGAGCAGCATAATTTCATACTTTTGCGCAAAACAGATTATATATGACATTAATCAAATCTATTTCAGGAATACGCGGAACGATTGGCGGCAAAGCCGGAGAAGGCTTAAGCCCGCTTGATGTTGTAAAATTCACCGCTTCTTTTGGCTCCTTTATGCAGGATGCCCATCAAAAGCAAAACATTAAAATGATATTGGGGCGCGATGCCCGTATCTCAGGAGAAATGGTCAACCGTTTGGTGGTTTCCACTCTTAATGCATTGGGCATTGATGTAATCGACCTGGGACTGAGCACCACGCCAACAGTGGAAGTTCTGGTGACCAAACTCGAAGCACAGGGCGGTATTATCCTCACAGCCAGTCACAACCCGGCACAGTGGAATGCGCTCAAACTGCTCAACCACAAAGGCGAATTCATCAACGCAGCTGAAGGGGAAGAAGTTTTAAAAAAAGCCGATGAGGAAGATTTTACTTTCGCGGAAGTGGATAAGCTGGGCAGCTACGAAACCTACGAAACAGCCATCAAAGACCATATTGACGCCATTCTTCAACTACCGGATGTGGATGTGGAAGCCATTAAAAAGGCCAATTTCAGCATAGTACTGGATTGCGTTAATTCGACCGGCGGCATTGCGCTTCCTCCGCTGCTCAAAGCACTGGGCGTAAATGAGATACACGAGCTCTACTGTACACCAAACGGAGATTTTCCACATAATCCGGAACCACTGCCACAGCATCTCACCGAGCTTTCGGCCTTGGTAAAAGACAAAAAAGCCCATTTGGGATTTACTGTTGATCCCGACGTGGATCGCCTGGCCATTGTTTGCGAAGACGGAAGCATGTTTGGCGAAGAATATACGCTGGTTGCCGTAGCAGATTACCTTCTGGGCAAACGCAAAGGCAATACCGTTTCCAATATGTCATCAACACGTGCCCTGCGCGACATCACACAATCGGCTGGAATGGAATATTTTGCTTCGGCAGTTGGCGAGGTAAACGTAGTGAGCATGATGAAAGAAAAAAACGCACTCATCGGTGGTGAAGGCAATGGCGGTGTTATTTTCCCGGAACTGCACTATGGCCGCGATGCATTGGTAGGTATTGCGCTTATCCTCAGCCATCTGGCACAAAAAGGCTGCACTTGCACCGAATTGCGCGACAGCTATCCGGCTTATGTGATTTCCAAAAACAAAATTCAGCTACAGGAAGGAACAGATGTGGACGGCATTTTGAAAAAGATGGAAGAAAAATATCAGGATACGCCCCACTCCACCATCGACGGACTGAAACTCGATTTTGAAGACGGCTGGGTGCACCTGCGCAAATCCAATACCGAACCGATTATACGGGTTTATTCAGAAGCCAAAGATGCAAATGAAGCCAATAAAATGGCGTTGATGATTATGAAGGATATCGAAGGACTGATGTAATCTGATACAAAAACCGTATCTTAAGATAAGAAAAAGCCATGGCATGAGATTTTGTCGTGGCTTTTTTTATAATTCAGAGATTTCAGTCCGCTTTCTGACCACACAATAATTTGCATAATTGCCAGCAAGCTTTCAAACTAATTTTACTTCATGTCTATTAAGATATTCACCTTTCCGCCCAATCCTTTTTCAACAATATCAAACAAAGTTTTAAGGGTAATATTGCTTCCATTGTTTTCAAGCCGGGAAATATAGGTTCTTTTCTTATCCAGAATCTTAGCCAGTTCTTCTTGCGTCATTTTACGATCTTCACGCGCCTGCCGCAGCATTAAGCCGATTTTAAAAGATTCAAAATCCCTGTCCAGCTCATCTCTTCTTTCTGTCCCTTTCTTTCCGTAAATTTCGTCCTTAATTGTAGTCCAGCTCTTTGTATTCATTTTTGGCTCCTTTTTTCCGTATATTATTCTTCCATCAAAGCTACAGCCTTGGCAAATTCTTTTGCAGGTGTTTTTTGAGTCTTTTTCGTGAATCCGTTTGGGATTATCACCAATTTTACTTCATCAAAAAAACAGAATGCACGCCAAATATACGATCCTAATTGCGCACTTGCTTTAAATAAACCATCAGATCCTTTAATAAATTTCAGATAATGAGAAGGCCAGAATGAACTACCGTCATTGCTCAATACTGTCAATTCTATGTTTTTTTTAAATATCCTTGCTTTTTAGCATAATTTATATTATATTACGGGCAAAAGTCAAAAGAAGGCTTTAATTACAGCAAAACCCAAATACCAAAAATCATGAACACAAAAACGAAAAGCAGCATCACCTTACTCCTGCTCATTTTAATGAGCATTTTTTCTTGCAAAGATGAAATACAGGAGCTACTCACATTTAATGCCCCTGAAGTAAAAACGGCCGTTATTATTCAGGTCTATCAAGCGGGCACGATGGATCTAATTGGCACTAATGACACAGAAAGCATTAGCATGAAGATCGAAGGAACAGATAAAAATGCCGTCAAAGACATTTTTGGGCAACAAATTACTTCTTTAGCTTCCAATCGCGGCATATTCACTTTTGCCCTCTCAAATTCCATACTCCCATCAGCGTCAAACCCCATTGAATTAACCCTAATTTTTGAAGGCGACGGTTTTCAGCAAGCAAGTATGCCAATACAAATTGTAAGCGAGGGAGGACACTCATTCAATGTCGACTTACTAAAAATTAGTAGCCCACCGGAAGGCGTCAGCATTTCCAATGAAATTGCAGGCATTGTCCCGCAGGACGGAATTACACCCGAGGACTTCACTATTGCTTCCATACCGGCAGCACAAAGTAACGCAATAACGAGAGTTCATATCCCTGAGGGCACAATTATAAAAGACGCAAATGGCAAAGCATTAACAGGGGAAATTGAATCCCAGATTATCTATTACAGCAATCAATCTGCAGACGCGGTTGCTTGTTTTCCCGGAGGTTTTTGCGTAAAAACCAAAAACGAAAACGGCACATTGGACAATGCACTCTTTTTCACGGGTGGATGGGCTGATTATGACCTTATTGATGCAAGCGGCAATATTGCCAGCACTTTTTCAAACCCAATTAATATTTATTTTGAAATTCCAACAAACACCTATAATCCCGACACAAAGGAGCTGCTTAAAGCCGGGGATTACTTCCCTATGTGGAACTACAATCTAAATGCAGGCATATGGGAGTTTGAAAACGAGGGTCTTGTTCAGGGGCCGGCAGCCAACGGAAACTTATTTATCGAATATCAAACCACACATTTCTCTAAGAAAAATGCTGATAAGAAAAAAAAGGAAAAAAGTGCTTGGAGAAAAAAAGTAGACGCAGTGAAAGATGCACAGAAGGAATGGTTAAGAATTATAGATAACCCTACAGAAAAATCCACCTCCATAAGCACAGAAACTTACAGCTGCCCCGATATTGTTCAACTGGTTCTTAAAGAACCCATGTCAGATATTGTCTATTGGTCTTCAGGCTATCTTCAATCAAATGAAGATGATATTTATATCCCTGATGCACCTTGCGACCTAGAAACGGTTCTTGAAGTTTGGGGCGGATGTCCTTTTTCATTATTGGGATCAACAACGGTGATGGATTTATGCACAGAAGACCCCATATTGATTGAGCTAACACCACCATCCGGCATAGGGCAATTAGTTGATGTTGATGTAACTGTTTATGCAAATTGTGAATTTTCCCGAATCAAACCAAATATCTCTGCTTTTTATGATGATGGCTGCGGATGGAAATACATCGGCCAAGTAGTCAATGGTGAAATCACAATTCACGGTCTAGAGCAAGGTAAAGGCTATTCCTTCGGCGCTTTAGTTGATGATTATTGGTTTGATGAATTTTTTGTAATCAACAGTAACAGCTATACTGTTGAAGTTGATTTATCAACAGAAATTTGTGAGCGATACGAATAAATTACAGCAATAATTTCATATTGGTTCAAATCAACAAAAAAAAGCCTTCAAATGCATAAGAATAAGCTCGGCTAGTTGTTTGGCTATTCTTTAGAACATTTATAATGCCCTCACTACTCCTGACAGATTTTCTCACTTTCGTGAGGATTAATTCAAGCTCAATAATGTAATTTCGCATTATGATCACACTCGACATATACAGCCATCCCGTTCAATGGCAAAGCCTTCTTCCTACTACTTTTGACGGAGAAGAAAGGCATAATGTTTTTCCGATAAATGGCCCGGGCGCCAAAAGCGTGGCGGCCATAGAAAAACAAGCGGAATTCCTGAACACTGATCCGGGCAGCCTGATTTATTTTGCTTCCAGGGAACAATGCCTCTATCAGCTCATCACCTCACTTTCTTCAGAAAACCAAGGCTTTATCATTGATGCTTCCATGCCCCAATGGCTAATCGGTCTGGCAAAAAAACTTTCGGAGAATATAGAAATTATCAGTTTAGGCAGGATGTCGGAATGGCGTAAAGAAGAAAATCAAGAATATGATCAGGCTTCATACACATTAATCCTGCCCCAGTTGAATCCGGAGAATTGCCAGGCTGTTTCGCTCAAAAAGCTGTTTCAGAAATGTGAAAAATACGGTCTTCGGCTCATTTTGGATGCATCTCATGCTTTGGGACGGATTGCACTGCCGGAGATAATGCCCGATAAAAGCTTCCTTCTTTGCGATCCGGTTTTTAGTGGTGCGCCTTCTGCCCTTTGCGCGATGAGCTACCACTGCAAACAACCGGAAATTCAGGAGCAAATAAACCTCCTGCACGACCTTCAGCAGGAATTACTGCAAAAAAATACCGGCTTGGCATCCTTGGCATTTCCTGATTTAAAAAAGATTACGCAGGGATTTGACAAATTCACTCCTTTGGCATTGAAATTCCGTCAACAGTTGAAAAATATTTTTTCTGAAAACAATATTGACGCAGAAGACCCGGAATATTCCCATCAACAGCCCTTCAGTTTTTGCTTTTATTCCGGTGATAGCCGTTTTAAACGATTATGCGAAAAGCTGTTTGTTCTAGGTGCCATCACAGGAAATGCAAGCATTAATAACCATAATGAGAAACCAATCTACGGCCTGCGTTTTTCATTAAGCCCTCACCTTGATGAAAAAGCACTCAAAGATTGTCAAAATTATATTTACAATTCAATTCATGTTTTATGAATCATAAAACCTGAATTAATCAAAAGAATTTTGTACTAAATCAATATTTATAATCTGTTGGCTGAAAATCAAAAAATTTAGTACGTGCTATAGCTCTGGAAGGCGGCATTGAAAAGCCCACATCCTCCGCTTTTATCCAAAAATAAGGATTACCTCCTGCTTCATCCACACTATTGGCCGTTAATACCTTGTCGGAAAAAGAAATCCTTTGTAAGTTTGATTCAGAGCCAAAGGTTTATGATGTGTTTTTTAGCCATTTTTTGGCTCATTTTTTTCCAATCCGATAAAAACCTCCACGCGGGTACCGGAGGCCGTTCCTTTTTCGTCATAAAGATCAGTAATTTCCTGATAAATTTTTCGCTGATACAATTTATAATACAGGCTAAAAACTTCTTCGGTGAGTTTCATGCCCATGCCTGTACCCTGTGTACCCATTTCTTTGGCTTTTTTCCGCCCAATGCCATTATCCTCAACACGAATTACGACAAATCCATTTTCCCGCATCACCTCCACGCAAAGCATCCCGTCATTTTCCTTAAACCTTAGCCCATGTTTAAGTGCGTTTTCGACATGATTTTGAACGATAAGCCTCGGAATATCAACACCCTGTGCTTTTGACGCATCGTATTTTAATGTGTATTGGAATTGTTCGCGAAAACGTGAATGCTCCAATGCGAGGTAATCCTCCACAAAATTCATTTCTTTTCCGAGCGACCAGCATATTTTATCTGCGCTGAGCATACTGGAACGCATCAGGTGGCTGAAACGCACCAGCAACGCATTTGCACCATCATTGTCCTTTTTAAACATCAGACCGCTGATGGCCGTAAGCGCATTGAGGATAAAATGTGGGTTTAGCTGGTTGCTCATGTTCAATAGCTGCAGTTCCGTAATTTTCCGCTCCAGATCATAGGTTTTCTGCAAACGCTTCATTACGAGGGACACCAATAAAACCAGAAAGCCTACCCAGAACAAATACACCAGCAACCAAAGAGGATATTTGAAGATGTAATAAGGGTTGTGGCGGTACTCAAAAAAATACTGATCATAGTCGTTATTGACCAGGATCTGATCCGGCAAACCTTTGCGGTGACGCACACTAACCGAACGATCGGACGCCATCGGCATGGGAACTGTAATATATTTCCGGAAATTATCCCGAAAAATATACATAAATTCCTCATTTGCAGCACCTAATATAAATTCTGGAACAGTATCATTTCCAAGATCAAGCACAAACGAAAACCTTCTGTCAAAAGATTTTCCAGCTATTGCCTGCATCTCAACAAAATCCATATTTTCGTCCAAAGTCAATAACTTTTTTTCCATATGATCAAAAAATATCAATGGCAAGTTCTTGAATTTGTTGGTATTGCGGAGGCATAAACGACCGGTTTTCTTAGGTCGTTCCTTTTGGAAAATCCGTTGCCCGGAAAGGCTATAAAAGCTGAAGGTGTATTTTTCTTCCGAAGCACTAAAGCAACGATCAACAGACAATACACCTTCCTGCCCTTTATAAACAAAAGGAAAAGAGATTATATGACCAACAAAACCATCATAGGGAACAGGCTCAAATAAGAAATTAAGCTCATGATCCAAAACAACCAGCCAATTGACCCGATCATGATAAAAAATAGTATCCGTTTTCGCAATGTTTTGTGGCGCACCTGCCTTAAGGTAAATCTCCTCATCTCCGTCAGCATCAATGTCACCAGTCTTCATTTCATCGATTGTAAATCCTGAATATGGCGAGCGCAAAAGCTCATCGTTATGGATATCCCATGCAAAAACTGCCCGAGGATGTACCGAGAAAGAAGAATTGACAGCAAAAATTATTTCAAGATAACCATCATTATTCAAGTCTGCCGCTACAGCAGGAATCACCGACCAATCTTCCTTTCCGTTAACTTTTGTGACTTTCGCCACAGCTTTTTCAAAACTTTTTTGTTTTTCAAATGCCGCATTAATTTTCACACCAAATATCCAAATACTATCATTATCATAAGAAAAAGCGAAGAGCTCATCAATACCATCTCCATCATAATCAGTAAAAACCGGCTCATAGTTTTTCAACCATCTCCCACGGAAGTTATACTGATTTGTGGAAATATCATTCATATTATACAATTGTATGCAGGGAACGGCAGAAGGGCGGTTTAAACCAATGACCAGCCTTTCGCTATAGCCATCATGATCTACATCAACAAAGTAATATTTATAAGGATATTCCGGTTGGCTTTTAACTTTTCGGATTAATGGCGCCTCATATTCATGAAACTCCCAGGGCAGAGCCAAAATTGTGACAATGGCAGGAAGGAAAGCAAGTACCCAGGGCAGTAATTTTAGATATTTCAGCTTCATTTTATTTGAGACAAAAAACAAATATATTAATTTTTTCTGCTTTAAGAATACTCCTGAAATTAAATTTCAGTGATTTTATCTACATCTTGCAAGGAATTATGTGAAAAGCACACATAAAATAATAACCAAAACCGGTTTTTTCAGGCTTATCAACGTATTACAAGCTACAGGTCAATTGAGCTACGGCCTTTATTTTCAAGCTGAATTTGAATCAATACACGGGTGCCGGCTGCGCGCCCATGCTCATCATAAAGGTCGCTTATTACCTGACTTATTTTTCTTTGGTACAATTTGGAATATAGTGCAAATATTTCTTCGGTGAGCTTTAATCCTTTTCCTGTGCCTCCCGTTCCCAATTCCCGGGCTTTGACCCGACCGATGCCATTGTCTTCGATCAAAATCTGAATGAAGCCATCTTCTTTTTTCATCTCAACCAACAAAGAGCCACCGGCTTCCCGATGCCTTAATCCATGTTTTAAAGCATTTTCAGCATGATTTTGAACGATCAGGCGGGGAATTTCCATCCCTTTTGATTGCGATTCATTATACTGTACCTGCCAGGAAAATTGCCCCGGAAAACGTGATTGTTCCAGGGTGAGATAATCCTCAACAAATTTAAACTCATCATATAATGACCAACAGATTTTATCCGGGCGCTGCATGCTCAGGCGCATCAATTTACTGAAACGCACCAAAAGATTATTTGCGCCCTCACTGTCTTTTTTAAACATCAGCCCACTTATGGCAGTCAGCGCATTGAAAATAAAATGAGGGTTTAATTGATTGCTCATATTGATCATCTGCAGCTCATTGATTTTATTTTCCATTGCATAAGCCTTTTGCATACGCTTGCGCTGATAATGCAAAATCAAAAACACAAAACTCAACCAAAACAGATAAATCAACATCCAAATCGGATATTTAATGAAATATAAGTTATTATGGCGGTATTCATATAAAAACGAATCATTGTCATTATTTACCAGAATCTGGTCGGGCAATGGCGGACGGTGTCTTACAGTAAAAGACCTGTTTAATGCAACAGGCAAATGAATCGTAACAGGATCCTTAAATCCATTTCTAAAAACAATTGCACTGTTATCTATTAAATTTGTAGCCACAATATCCATCTTCCCATCCGCACCAAGATCAATCGCATGCAAGCTTGATAATCGAAATTCCCCTTCAATTGCTGATGAGATCTTTTCCAACTCAAAGAGCTCATTTACTTTGTAAAAGGATTGATCCGTGTTATCAAAAAATAAATTATCGGTAAAATTGCCCCCATTCTGATTCACATGGCCCCAGCTTAACCCATCAGGACAAACTATCCTTTTTAGCAACTGACCTCCTTGACTGAAAAATGCTATGGTTTGATAGGAAGTATCTGCATTTAGGTTAAATTCCCGCACCAAAACAACAGCCATTTTCCCATTATGAAAGGGGATACAATTCATCGAAGCACTAGAATTATTATATGCCACGGGCTCAAACAAAAACTTTAACTCATGGTTCAGCACTACCGCCCAGTTTTTATGATCTGTATATTGAACGTTATTGCCTATAGGCTGATTAGCTGTAGCCGAAGTAAACAAATAAATCTCTTCATCACTATCATCATCTGCATCATCAACGATTAAGTGTCGTATTGTAAAACCCGCTTCAGGGGAGCGAAATAAGCTATCATTTTTCACATCCCAGGCATAAACTGCACGTGGTTGGTAGGAAAAAGCTGCATTGACAGCAAATATAATTTCCTGAAACCCATCATTGTTCAAATCTGCTGCCTGAGCAGGAAAAACGAGCCAGTCTTCCTTTTCATTGATGCGCCGGACCTCACTAATAAATTTTTCACGCCCCATGCTCGTATCCGCCCTATCCGTGACCTCAAAGGAACAAATAAACAAACTGTCGTGCCTTTCGGAAAAAGCATAGACTTCATCGAAACCATTATTGTTATAGTCAGCAAATACCGGCTCATAATTATCCAGCCATTTGCCACGAAAATTCTCTTGTTCAAGATTTATATTATTCTGATTTACAATAAGGAAATAAGGCACAAATGATGGATGGTGTATTCCAATGTTAACCCTTTCGCTTAAGCCATCATGATCAAAATCATGAAAATAACGTTTACAGGGAAAATCGTTATGCCCCTTAAATGACTCCACCAAAACCGCCTCATATTCATGAAACTGCCAGGGCAAGGCCAAAATAGTAACAAACGTTGGCAGTACAGCCAGAATCCAAGGGAATATTTTTTGATATTTCAGCTTCATTTGGGTTTAGGCTTGGGTTTTGACAAATATAGGGAATAAATTTTATAATGATGTTCATTTTTAGTTTGTAATAAAAAACGACCGAATAATTAAAGCAAGAAACTGATTATAAAACCAATAAAACTGCCTGTCCTTAAAATACACTAAAAGACAAACAAAACTTATAATATGTACTGCAGGGATCATTTTGGTTTCCGAAAAAACACAAACAATAATGAGCTGCAAGCTAAAAACATAATAAGCGGGGAATAGATACCCAAACAGCATAACATTTAGCCTGAATAATTACTGCTAAAACTTTCACAATCAATTAAAAATCAATGGTTATCCAAAGCAGCCAGATCATCATGGCCACAAACCTCAGCCGGCAATCCTTTTCAGCATCCCACCAAAAATAAAGGCATGAAAAGGCAGTACGGAATACCAGTATAATCGTCCCCAAATACCTTTTGGCCTGAAGGTTGCCGTTTGATGGAGTATGCCATCAGAGATACGGAATTCCAGCCATGCTTCTCCGGGCAGTTTCATTTCGGCATAGAGCAGCAGGCGTTTCTGACTTTTATCTGCTAAAAGCACGCGCCAGAAATCCAGAGCATCACCGGCATGGATATCATCGCTACACCGCCTGCCCCTGCGTAAACCCACGCCACCGGACAGTTTATCGAGGAACCCCCGCAAAGCCCAAAGCCAGTTTGCATAATACCATCCTGTTTCGCCACCAATTGCCCAGATTTTTTGTAGCGCATTTTCTTCATCATCAAGCTTTTGGCTGCGTTTATCAATAAAACATCCATGTTTCGGCACCGAAATATGCGGCGCGATGCCATCTGCCAAAAGCGGCCCCGATAAAGCATCCGTCCAGCTTGAGGTAACATCATGCAGACTAATACGGCCAAAAGCGAGACGGACCGCTTCCTGATAGCTTAGAAGCTCAATATCCAATTGCGCCGCCAGATTATTGGGACGGCAAATAACCTCCACTTTCATGCTGCTGACCAGGTGCACCGCCAATTTATATGATGTTGAAGTAACGAAATACAACCAGTAAGACGACAGTCGGGGCGTCATCACGGGTACGGTATAAACCGAGCGTTTCAGACCACGTACACTTGCAAACTGCAAAAGCATTTGCTTGTAGGTCAGTATTTCCGGGCCACCGATATCAAAACTCTGGTCAAAACAATCTTCGCGCAACAAAACGCCTGACAAAAACTGAATGACATTGCGCACGGCAATGGGCTGCGAACGGGTATTGAGCCAACGTGGAGCAATCATCAGGGGCAATTTCTCCACCAAATCGCGGATAATTTCAAAAGAAGCACTGCCCGAACCGACGATAATCCCGGCACGTAGGGTAGTGAGCCGAAAACTTCCCTGAGACAATACATCTTCAACTTCCTTGCGGGATGAAAGATGTTTCGACAATTGCTTTTCATTAACAATCCCACTCAGGTAAACCACCTGACGCACATCTGTTTTAGAAAGGGCTTCCTGAAAATTTATAGCCGATTCTTTCTCCAGACGGGCAAAATCGCCACTGGAAGCCGACATCGAATGGATCAGGTAATAGGCGGCATCAATATCTTGTGGAATAAGCTGCAAAGATTTTGGCTCCAGAAAATTTACCTCTATGAGCGACCATTTTCCATTGGGAAGGCCCGAAGAATCAAACCTTCGGCTATCGCGCACGCAGCAAATTACTTCATGTCCTTCGTGCAAAAGTGCAGGCAAGAGCCTGCGGCCGATATAGCCCGTGGTTCCGGTCAATAGAATTTTCATAGGCGAAGCTTTTATGAGAATAACGAAGATATGAAAATGCAGGGATTATCCCGCTTTCACGTCATAGATTCCTACAATAGTTATAACAAACAGGGATTATATTCCCCGAAAGTAATTTGTGTAAGAAAGAGTATAGGCATCACATAAAAAAAGAAATTATTGCTCATGCGGGTCGAACCAGCAAATTTATACAACCCAATCAAACAAAAGCTTTCGATTCAATCAAACAGAAAAAATGGAAGGCGTTTTGGTCTCTCTGCTGAACACAATCACAAAAATTTGTTTTCCACAAAGAACAAAAATTTGGAAAGAAGGCAAATTATTCTCCTTTCAACAACCCAAAAATCCGCTCATCCTCAAAATCGAAAGAAACGAATTGCTCGTTTAAAACAGGTTTTGCGTCATCATCCTGCCAGTTGATGCGTATGGACTGCATTCCGGCACTATCGGCAGCCTGCAATCCGGCTTTGGAATCTTCGAAGACTAAACAGTTTTCAGGCTCAGTTTGAAGCAAAGCCGCTGATTTCAGGAAAATTTCGGGATGCGGTTTTCCCGGGCCTATCATTCCCGAATGCACACATGCTTTAAAATAATGGGAAAAACCCAACTTTCTCAGAACAAACGAAAGGTTGGTTTCAGGTGCAGAAGTTGCTATTGCAGCCGGAACCCCATTCATTTTCAGGTATTCAAGCAGTTTTATTAAGCCCTTGCCTGCTTCAATAACAGGCTCATACAATTTTTGGTACAAGCTTTCTTTTTCATTTTCATAAAACTGAACCCTTTGCGGGCTTAAATTGGGATCTCCGGAAATGGAGCGGAATATTTCATCATTTTTCATCCCAAAATAATCCTCCACATTTCCTTTAAAACCGGGGAAATGATTTTGAACGGTTTGCTGCCAGGCATCAATATGCCATTTCATATTATCGAGCAGCGTTCCGTCCATATCAAAAATTACAGCTTTTATTTTTGTCATTTTATTGAAATCTTTGTGTTGAAGGAGGTTTTGGCCGCAATTGTTCAAACTTAAGAATTGAAATCCCACCAATTTCGATTTGAAAGTTGCCAAAACCATCCGGTATTTCGGGTAAATAACTAATTTTAAGTTGAATTGTTTTGAGCACGAGATGCTCATTACGGACCTGTATTCCGGAGCTCACTTTCATAAAGTCTTTATTTTGCCAGAAAGGCCGGTTGTTGTCGCCTATAAAACTCAGTGCTCCACTGGCAAACCAGGCCAGCCGAAAGCCATAGATATCGATGGGTGTAAAGCTGATGGCGCCGGCTTCGAGGAAAAAGCGCTGTGTACCTGCAAAAAGGATCATATCTTCCTGTTTGACCCCATTTATATCCATTTCGCTAACGATATTTATATATTCATTAGGCTCACGGTTTATTCCTACTGTATAATTTAAGCGCACAAAATTCCTCAAAACGGAATTTCCGATCTTACGTGATTTGGAATAATAATACATATTGTATTCGAACATTCCTTGTTCAAAGATATCACTGTGCCAATAACCGCTCAGATTAAAATTCTGCGAAATATATCCAATTCTGTAGCGGTTTGCCAGTACGAATCTGATTCCTGTGTACCAGCGTTCATAGGATTCGTAATTATCAGGGCCAAAAGTAAAACTGATCAAGCGCCCGTAGGGAATATCTTCTACTAATCCAAACCGTCTGAAATAGCGTCCTGTATAGTATTTATTCTGAAAAGCAGTAACAGAGCCAAGATATTGGGTACTATTGTGATACACGGCCAAAATCTCTTGGTCAAATTCTGGGCGTTTGGTATAGTGCACCCGGTTGATCCCTGCAGCGGCAGTAAGCCCGGATGACAGTCCCCAGCTCTCAGGGCGAAATGACCTTCCGCCCCAAACATCAATATTGAGGAAGGCAATTTTTTCGCGCAAGATTTCCGGCTCATAAATTACATCGTTCTTTGATGTGTAGGCCAGTTTTACACCTCCTGCATATTTTGTGGCGGCAGAAAAGAAATCGCGGTAAAAATGCGCGGAGACAGTTCGTTTTTCATTTTGAAAATTATACGATAGCTCACCATCGATAAAACTTCCTTTAATATTCACAAATTTATAAGCTATATCGCTTATATTTACATAAGGAGCACGATCAGTTTGTGCGTCGATGGTTGCCTCAAACCGGTGTCCAAAACCGAGGAAATTTTCATCATAAAGCGTAAAATCAAAATCGCCCACACCTGCCAGATAGAAATCAACACCCAATGAGAAGACGTCCTGGGTTACAATCAGCACGTCCACGCTGTCATTGCTTTGAGAAGGCATCATGTAAATTGTTGCGTTTTCAAGATAGGAAGCCTGGCGCAGAATACGTTCACTCTCAGCCATAATATAAGGTTTTACAGGCTGACCGGCGTGTATCAGCAAATTATTGCGCAGCACTGAAGGACGCGTATCCACATGTATCTTATTGATGGTACGTGCTGCCCAACTGAGATTATTATTACTCGTATCACCAAGTCCGGCGCTAAATACCGGCTTCTGCTTAAAATAGATATTCCGAATGATTTTCCCTTTAAAGGGCTCAAATCGTTTTTCGCTGCTTTCCAGTTTAATACCGGGTTTGCCCTTTGATTTTAAACTGTCACTTTTATCGATAACCAGCAGATCATAAAGTTCTTTGGTAATTCTGGAGCGGGATGCTACCGAGCGCAATGAATCATAAAAGCGGATATTGGTTTCCCGGCTGGTTCCCAAAGAATAATTTATACGCGCATCAATTTTGATAACAGTATCGCGGGAATATTGATACTCTTTGCCATTATATCGTATAATCTGGCCGGCTTTTACATGCACATTTTGATAATGCCCTACATCCTCCTGAGCAGACAGCTCAACAGCAAACATCCAAAAAATCAGCATAAAAAGCAAGCGGCAGTTCCGGTACATAGTTTATCAATAACGCCAAAAACAGGACATAAATTATTAAGCCACGGAGGGGCAGAAAAACCCATTCCATGGCTCAAATATAATGCTAATCGTATTAAACCAGTCCTAAATCTTTGATAATAGCCTGAATTCGCGCATCAAGCTCAGCCTGAACTTTATCGTAGTTCTCAACAGCATCCAGACTTCCTTTTACGCCAAAATAGAACTTGATTTTTGGTTCCGTCCCACTGGGGCGCACAGAAATCTTGCTGCCGTTTTCCGTAAAAAACTGCAATACATTGGAAGAAGGAAGGTCTATTTTTTCTTCTTTACCAGTCAGTAAATTGCGCGAAACAGAGCTTTTGTAGTCTTTCAGGCAAACGAGCCTGCTGCCGGCGATTTCTTTTGGCGGGTTTTCCCGAAAATCAGCCATCATTTGCTGAATGGCATCTGCTCCGGCTTTTCCTTTTTTCACCACACTAATGAGATGTTCGCGATAAAAGCCAAATTCTTTGTAAATTTCAGGCAGCAATTCATAAAGGGTTTTCCCTTCATCAGCAGCCCATGCAGCAGTTTCGGCAATCATACAGCATGAGCTTACGGCATCTTTATCACGTACGGAATCACCCACAAGGTAGCCATAACTTTCTTCACCACCGGCAATAAACTGTTTTTCTCCTTCCAGCTGTTTGATGATATCGGCTATAAATTTGAATCCGGTCAATACATCAAAAATCTCCACACCGGCTTTTTCGGCCATATCTTTGAGGATTTCTGATGTTACAATGGTTTTTACGATAAACTCTTTACCTGTGAGCTTGCCTTTTTCTTGCCATTTTTTGAGCAAATAATATATCAAGAGTGAAGCAGTCTGATTTCCGTTAAGCAATACAAAATCACCTTCCTTGTTGCGCACTGCAATTCCTACACGGTCGGCATCCGGATCGGTGGCCATAACCAGATCTGCGCCGGTTTCCATGGCTTTGTCAATGGCCATTTTCAGTGCAGCGCCCTCTTCCGGATTGGGCGATTTTACGGTTGGGAAATTGCCATCCACAACATCCTGTTCCGGCACATTGATCACATTTTTAAACCCAAACGCTTTTAAGGCCATGGGCACCAAACGTACTCCCGTACCATGGATGGGCGTATAAACTATTTTCAGATCTTTCTGACGATCAATGATTTCCGGACTGACCGAAAGATCTTTGACCATGGCCACATATTGTGCATCCAAATCTGCACCAATGGTTTCGATCAGTTCCGCTTTCCCGTCGAAGAGCACTTCTTCGGGCGAGCTGATTTTCTTTACCTCAGCAATCACATTTACATCATGTGGGTTGATAAGCTGTCCGCCATCATCCCAATAGGCTTTATACCCATTATATTCTTTCGGGTTATGCGAAGCCGTAATCATGATTCCGCTTTGACATCCAAGCTGACGGATTGCAAAAGAAAGCTCCGGAGTTGGGCGAAGGTCGTCAAAAAGATAAACCTTGATATCGTTTGCCGAAAGCACATCGGCAGTAACCCGGGCAAAAACCGTATTGTTGTTGCGGCAATCATAAGCGATGGCCACTTTGATTTGCGGCACATCTTTAAAATTCATTTTCAGGTAGTTGGCAAGACCCTGAGTCGCCATTCCTACGGTATAACGGTTCATACGGTTGGTTCCTGCACCCATGATTCCACGCAGCCCACCGGTTCCAAATTCGAGGTCTTTATAAAAAGAATCGGTTAGTTCCTGTGGATTGTTCTCCAGCATTTCCTTTACTTCATTGCGGGTATTTTCATCATAAGCTTCGCTCAGCCATTTTTCTGCCCGCTTAATAACTTCCTGATCTGCTTTCATTTCAAAAAATTTATTTCGTTTGTATTATTTTTCATTTTCATCTAAAATCCGAAGGCACTCTTTCAGGCTATCTTTCCAATATGGAATATCAATTCCCGTATCTTTTTTGATTTTTTCTTTATTGAGCACACTGAAATGCGGACGGTTTGCCGGCAGCGGATAATCTTTGGTTTCCACAGGGCTGATGATACATTCGATACCGGAAAGCTCAATTATTTCTTTCGCGAAATCATACCAACTGCAAACGCCTTCGTTGGAAAAATGGTAGATACCGGCACCTTCTATTTCCTCTGATTTTTGAACCAGGGCCAATAAAGCTTTGGCCAGATCCGGCGCATAGGTTGGGGTTCCCACCTGATCGAAGACCACTTTAAGCATATCCCTTTCTGCACCATATTTGCGCATGGTTTTCACAAAATTATGCCCTGTTGTGCTGTACAGCCAGGATGTGCGCACAATAATCACATCTTCCGAATATGTCAGTACATTTTGCTCACCCAGTAGTTTGCTTCTTCCATAGGCCGAATTTGGCGACAGCTGATGCTGCTCGGGATATGGCCGGTAATACGTTCCATCAAAAACATAATCTGTTGAAACATGCAATAGCCGGCATTGATGTTTCTGGCATGTTTCAGCGATATAACCGGGCGCGACACCATTCAGCAAACGGGCAAGTTCTTCCTGTTCTTCTGCTTTATCTACCGCTGTATAGGCCGCACAGTTTATAAAAAATGCAGGTTTGTTCTGAATAAAAAAGCCTTCTAAAGCTTCTTTTTTTGAGATATCCAATTCTGCTACATCCGTAAAAACAAAATTAAAATCCTTGTATTGCGGACTGATTTCTTTCAGAGCCATGCCCAACTGACCATTGGCCCCACTCACTGCTATTATTCTTTTCTCTGGCATAAGCTTTCAATTTAAAACAGAACAATTTTTTCTTTATTAAACAACAGCTCCGCTACAATACTCTTTTGATGCAAAGAACGATATTGAAGCGCAGCTGTTTTATGGAAACAAATAATTAATCAAAAACTAACTTAAGGATAGACTGATTAATACTGTATCGCCAGTTTTTTCCTAAAATATTCAATGGTTTTAATCAAACCTTCTTCGAGTTTGACTTTAGGCTCCCACTTCAGTTTTTCCTTTGCCAGGCTGATATCGGGCTGACGTTGCATTGGATCATCGCTGGGGAGAGCCTGATAAACCAGTTCTGATTTAGAGCCGGTAAGCTCAATTACCTTTTCGGCAAGCTCTTTAATGGTAAATTCTCCCGGGTTTCCGACATTCACAGGCCCGATAAAATCATCTCCGGTGGCCATCAGGCGTATTGCACCTTCGAGCAGGTCATCAACATACTGAAAGCTACGGGTTTGATTTCCATCGCCATAGATTGTAATATTTTTTCCCTGAAGCGCCTGCACGATAAAATTAGACACCACACGGCCATCATTCGGGTGCATATTGGGGCCATAGGTATTAAAAATCCGCATAATTTTAATACGCACATTATTTTGATGATGGTAATTCATGAAAAGCGATTCTGCACAACGCTTTCCTTCATCGTAACAAGAACGTGTACCAATTGGGTTTACATGCCCCCAATACGCCTCTGTTTGCGGATGGATTTGCGGATCACCGTAAACTTCACTGGTACTGGCCTGCAAAATTTTCGCATTGATGCGCTTGGCCAAACCGAGCATATTCACTGCACCCATAACCGATGTCTTAATCGTTTTGATGGGATTGTACTGATAATGAACCGGTGATGCCGGACAGGCCATGTTGTAGATTTCATCCACTTCTATAAAAAACGGCATTGTTACATCATGACGGATCAATTCAAAAAATGGATGTCCCAATAGATGGAGGATATTGCTTTTGGAGCCTGTAAAATAATTATCGAGGCAAATAACTTCATTTCCTTCTTTCAGAAGCCTTTCACAAAGATGCGAACCAATAAAACCGGCTCCTCCTGTTACCAATATTTTTTTCATAATCGTATTGTTTTAATTGTCTGTCGGGCATCATCCTAAAACTGCAATAAATAAATTCAGGAGCGCAATGCCTGTCCAACTGTATTTAAGCTGAATAATTCGGGTCAAAAAATAACCGGGCGAGGCTAAAAAAGCCCATGCCCGGCATATCTTTAATAATTTTTATTTTTCGTTTTTAACACCGATGCAGAAGTAGTCAAATTCGCCTTCAAGTTCTTTTGCATCATAGATATTCCGGCCATCAAAAATTGCCGGCTTGGCCATAAGCTTTTTCATCACCCTGA
Source organism: Bacteroidales bacterium (assembly GCA_963662905.2). Classification (GTDB taxonomy): domain Bacteria; phylum Bacteroidota; class Bacteroidia; order Bacteroidales; family WRLA01. The sequence goes on from CAXXFD010000003.1 coordinate 1,012,056, forward strand.
AATTCGGGAATTTGAATTCCGGCCATTCGGTTGCAATCAGGAGTGCATCTGCATCAATAAGTGCATCATACTGATCATTAGAATATTTCACTTTATATCCAATGCGACGTTCAGATTCTTCCATAGCCACCGGATCGTATGCGGTAACATTTGCTCCGGCATCGGTTAATTTATCAATCAGGACAAGAGCAGGAGCTTCGCGCATATCATCGGTTTGCGGCTTGAAAGAAAGACCCCAAAGAGCAATATTTTTGCCTTTCAGCTCATTGTTATAATACTTAGCGACTTTATTGTAGAGCACTGATTTCTGATCTTCGTTCACATCTTCCACTGCTTTGAGGATACGCATACTATAGCCCCATTCGTCAGCGGTACGGATCAGTGCTTTAACATCTTTAGGAAAGCAGGAACCACCATATCCGATACCCGGATAGATAAATTTCTTTCCAATACGGCTGTCAGAGCCAATGCCTTTACGTACCATATTTACATCAGCGCCAACGATTTCGCAGAGGTTGGCCACATCGTTCATAAAGCTGATTTTTGTAGCCAGCATAGAGTTTGCTGCATATTTGGTCATCTCAGCAGAAACGATATCCATAAAAATTACGGGATGCCCATTCATGGTGAATGGCTTATAGAGACGTGTAAAAATCTTTTGTGCGCGCTCTGAGTCTGTTCCTACGACGATACGGTCCGGCTTCAGGAAGTCATTTACCGCATCACCTTCTTTGAGGAATTCGGGGTTACTGGACACATCAAAAGGAATATCCACTCCGCGTTTATCCAACTCATCCTGAATGGCTGCCCGCACTTTTTCGGCAGTTCCAACCGGAACAGTACTTTTGGTCACGATCAAGACATAGTCTTTCATATTGCGTCCCACTTCGCGTGCAACAGCAATTACATACTGAAGGTCGGCTGAACCGTCTTCATCCGGAGGCGTTCCCACAGCACTGAATATAACATCGCAGTCATCCAGTGTATCGGAGAGTTTTGTAGTAAATTTGAGCCGGCCTTTGTCAACATTACGTTTAACCATAGGCTCCAGCCCGGGTTCCCAAATTGGGATAATACCATTTTTCAGGTTTTCAATTTTTTTCGCATCAATATCAACGCAGGTAACATCAATACCTACTTCGGCAAAACAAGTTCCGGTAACCAGACCTACATAGCCCGTTCCAACGATAGAAACTTTCATAACATTAGATTTTTAGTTTGAACATTAGGTTTTGGTCAAATATATGGAAAAAAAAGCTTGGATGAGCCCGAAAAATCCCGGAATGCTTATTTTTTTTCACCTCATCATAATCAGCACGGCAATGGAAGGATCAAATTAAGCTTAACAATACATTTTCCGGTATTTTGTACATTTGCAAACTTGTTTTACAAAGGCAAGACCATCATGCCAATGTAATTCAATTATTTAATAAACTTTATTGGCATGGAAATTACCAGAACATTTGACCTGCTGGATCATTATCAGGAAAAGTATTCCTCAAAAAATGATGTGCTGGCCGGAAAAAAAGAAAACCAATGGGTGCATTACACAGCACAGCAGTACAAAGAAAAGGCGGAGCTCCTCAGCTATGCCCTGATGGAAAAAGGCTATAAACGCGGTGATAAAATTGTAACGGTCATCACCAACCGGCCGGAATGGAATTTCATCGATATGGCACTTTCAATGTCCGGAATTGTTCATGTTCCGGTCTATCCGACTATTTCACTAGATGATTACACACACATTTTAAAGCATTCCGATGCAAATTGCATCATTTTCACCGATAAACTCCTTTACCGAAAAATAAAACCTGCCATTGAAAAAACACCCGAAATAAGGGAAATATTATCCGTAATGGAGGTAGAAGGGCTCACAAATTTTGATGAGCTTTATGCTTTGGGCGCCCGCGTTAAAAATAAATATCAGGAACAGCTGGAGCAAACGAAAAAGGAAATCACTGAAGAAGATTTGCTCACGATTATTTACACTTCCGGGACAACAGGAACCCCAAAAGGTGTTATGCTTACCCACAAAAACCTGGTAAGCAATTTTATCAGCACTTCAAAAGTGCAGCCTTTGAACCATAAGCACCGCATCCTGAGTTTCCTGCCCCTCTGCCATGTTTATGAACGCATGATGAACCTTCATTTCCAGTACCTTGGAGTAAGTATTTACTATGCTGAAAGCCTGGGAACCATTACGACCGACATCAAAGAACTAAAAGTTGACGGATTTAATACCGTTCCACGCCTGCTCGAAAAAATTTACGATAAACTGGTCGCTTCGGGAAAAGATTTAAGCGGCATAAAAAAGAAAATTTATTTTCGAGCAATAGATATTGCATTGAAATTTGAGCTCAATAAAGCCAATGGACCATGGTATGAACTCCGGCGTAAGATGTACGACAAATTGGTTTACAGCAAATGGCGCGAAGCATTGGGCGGCAATGTAAAAATTATAGTATCAGGAGGTTCTGCACTGCAGCCACGTCTGGCACGATTGTTCTGGTGCGCCGGAATGAAAGTTATGGAAGGATACGGCCTCACAGAAACCAGTCCGGTTATTGCGGTGAGCCACGCCGAATATCCCAATCTAAAATTCGGAACTGTTGGACCTGTTTTGGAGCATGTCGAAGTAAAAATTGCAGAAGATGGCGAAATCCTCACCAAGGGGCCGAACCTGATGAAAGGTTATTATAAAGACCCTGAATATACGGCCACAGTAATTGATGATAATGGCTATTTTCATACAGGCGATGTCGGATATCTGGATGAAGGCAAATTCCTCAAAATCACCGACAGAAAGAAAGAAATCTTCAAACTTTCTGCCGGAAAATACATTGCACCCCAAATTATTGAGAACAAGTTCCGCGAATCAATATTTATTGAGCAGGTAATGGTTGTTGGCGAAAATGAAAAATTTGCCAGCGCGCTGATCAGCCCCAATTTCAACCATTTACATTTTTGGGCATCCAAGCACAAAGTCCATTACCGCGATAATGAAGAACTGATAACAATGCCCACGGTCGTAAAACGATTCCAAAAAGAAGTTGCCCAAGTGAATAAAAAACTGGCTCAGCATGAGCAAATCAAGCGTTTTAGGCTTGTATCAGAAGAATGGGGGCCTCAAACGGGAGAACTCAGCCCTACCCTAAAACTGAAAAGAAACTTCATTTACCGTAAATATGAAGATATGTTGTACGACATCTACAAAAACAGCGATAAACTTCTTCTGAAAGATTAAGCCGGAAGAGATATTTCCCTTCTTTCAAAACCTTTTCGCTCTTTGGTTGTTGATTTTTTCAAAAAGCATTAAATTATGACATTCGACATTGACATGATCCGGGCACATTATGCCCAAATGGCTGAAAAAATCACAAAAGCCCGCAAGTTGCTCAACAAGCCAATGAGCCTCACAGAAAAGATCCTTTACGCCCACTTAGATGGCGTTTTGCCCAAAGAACCTTTTGCGCGGTCTGAATCCTATGTTGACTTCCGTCCCGACCGCGTGGCCATGCAAGACGCCACTGCACAGATGGCCTTATTGCAGTTTATGCAGGCCGGGAAAAAGAAAGTTGCCGTACCCTCTACCGTACATTGCGACCATCTAATTCTCGCCAAAGAAGGCGCAAGTAAGGACCTGAAAAATGCGTTAAGCAGTAACAATGAGGTCTTTCATTTCCTCGAATCCGTTTCCAACAAATACGGGATCGGTTTTTGGAAGCCCGGTGCAGGAATTATCCATCAGGTTGTTTTGGAAAACTATGCTTTCCCAGGCGGGATGATGATTGGAACCGATTCGCATACCGTAAACGCAGGCGGTTTGGGCATGATTGCCATTGGTGTTGGTGGCGCCGATGCCGTAGATGTGATGGCAGGAATGCCCTGGGAGCTCAAATTTCCCAAACTAATTGGCGTAAAGCTCTCTGGAAAAATGAATGGCTGGACAAGTGCCAAAGACGTAATCCTGAAAGTGGCCGGGATCCTAACGGTTAAAGGAGGAACGGGTGCTGTGGTAGAATATTTTGGCCCGGGAGCCGAAAGCATTTCCGCAACAGGAAAAGGAACTATTTGCAATATGGGCGCAGAAATCGGTGCCACAACTTCCATTTTTAGCTATGACACTAAGATGTCGGAATACCTCAGGGCTACTGAACGCGCAGAAATTGCCGCCATGGCCGATGCCGAAAAAGCCAACCTGAGCGGTGATCCCGAAGTTTATGAAAATCCTGAAAAATATTTTGATGAACTGATCGAAATCAACCTTTCAGAACTGGAACCGCACATCAACGGTCCTTTTACACCCGATTTGGCAACACCGGTTTCCAAATTTGCTGAAGAAGCCAAAAAGAACAACTGGCCCCTTGAACTTGAAGTAGGGCTGATCGGCAGTTGCACCAACTCTTCTTATGAAGATATTTCAAGGGCTGCATCTGTGGCCAATCAGGCTTTGGACAAAAACCTGGAAGTAAAATCCGAATACACGGTAACCCCGGGATCGGAACAGGTTCGCTATACTGTTGAACGTGACGGGCTGCTCGACACTTTCGAGAAAATCGGTGGTGTGGTGCTGGCCAATGCCTGCGGCCCCTGTATCGGCCAATGGGCGCGGCACGATGCCGATAAAGGCAAACGCAACTCCATTATGACTTCCTTCAACAGGAATTTTGCCAAGCGGAATGATGGAAACCCCAATACGCACGGCTTTGTTGCCAGTCCGGAAATCGTTACTGCTTACGCCATAGCCGGAAGACTGGATTTCAACCCTCTGACAGATAAGCTCATCAACAAAAACGGAGAAGAAGTCATGCTGGATGAGCCCAAAGGCATCGAACTTCCCGAAAAAGGCTTTGATGTTAAAGATAACGGATATCTGGCCCCTGCCGAGGACGGATCCAATGTTGAAGTGGTTGTTAATCCCGAAAGTGACCGTCTCCAACTGCTTACGCCATTTCCCGCATGGGATGGCAAAGACATTGAAGGCATGAAACTCCTGATCAAAGCCAAAGGAAAATGTACCACTGACCATATCAGTATGGCAGGCCCCTGGCTGCGTTACAGAGGACATCTCGATAATATTTCCAGCAACCTGCTGATCGGTGCTTTAAACGCCTTTAATGAAAAAACCAATGAGGTTGTCAATCAGCTCAATAAAGAAGTGATGGCAGTACCGGATTCGGCAAGGGCATATCAAAAAGCTGAAATTGCCAGTATTGTTGTTGGTGATGAAAATTACGGTGAAGGCAGCTCGCGCGAACATGCAGCCATGGAACCCAGAAACCTCGGCGTTAAAGTGGTTTTGGTGAAATCCTTTGCGCGTATCCACGAAACAAACCTCAAAAAACAAGGCATGCTGGCCTTAACATTTGTGGACAAAGCTGATTATGACAAAATCCGCGAAGATGACACCATCAGTATTTTGGGCCTGAGCCGTTTTGCGCCGGGTAAAAACCTCACTGTAAGATTAGATCATGCCGATGGCAGCACAGACGAATTTGCGGTGCAGCACACCTATAACGAAAACCAAATTGAATGGTTTAAAGCAGGAAGCGCACTCAACCTGATTAAAAAGCAGGGCGTATAATTCATTTGCACTTATTTATAATAACACTGCACTTATAATAATTATAAAAGCACTTATGGAAAAGCCGGTCTCAAAAGCCGGCTTTTGTATTATCTTTGGAATAAATCCGTATATTTGACAACAACACAAAAACAAAGAGCTATGAAAAGAATTTACACAATCGCATTTGCCCTGGTGGCTTTGTTCGCATTCTCACAAAACGCTACGGCACAAAAATTCGGGCCGAAAATTGGCTATAATTTAAGTACCATTGCCGTTAGTGGCGATAATATCGTTATAGACGGGGAAACTGTTCCTGCAGCGGCCTTAGGTACAGCTACCAATATGACTTATGGCCTTTTTTACAAAGCCAAACTTGTTCCAATGATCCTTGACCTGCAATTTGAAGTTAATTATGATCCAAGGGGAACAAAACTTGACTATCAATATATTGGAATACCCGATTTAACCGGTGAGCTTGCCATGGAATATAATTATCTCACTGTACCTGCACTTCTAAAAGCCAAGCTGCTCTTCCTGTATGCAGAAGCAGGCCCTTATGCAAGTTTCCTCCTGAGTGCCAAGGACAAGTATTCATTTAGTTATCAAGGTGAAACGGAATCATCAGAGGAAGATGTCAAGGATTTTCTTAAAAGTACCGATTTCGGTTTGATGATGGGTGCAGGCATCCAACTCGGTCTTGGACCGGTTTATATCATGGGAGGCGCGCGCTATACTATGGGCATGACCGATATTATTAAAGATAATGAAAGTGATGTTACATTTAAGCATCATGTTTGGACAATCTATGCCGGTATTGGTTTTGGATTATAATACCCTGTAATTTTTATAAAGAATCCCTGGATGAACGCATCATCCGGGGATTTTTTTTGTTTTGTAGCGCCAAATTTATTTGATAAAATCATAAAAATTAAGTTCTACACGGAATTTCGTGATAAAAAGTTTGAGTGGTATTTCAGACAGATTCCACCTTCCGAAAGCTATCGGGAGGGAGGAATCTCTTGGAGCACAGCCTCATACTGCAAAAAATTTTTACTAGATGTCTATTGCCACGAAAATCTTTGTAGAACCAAAAATTAAACAAATATTCAAAAAACACATCTCTTCTTACCAAGCTATTGAAAATTTATTAACTTTACAACGCCAATCAAAAAGAAAAAAACATGAAAAATCTAAAACTATGCATCAGCCTGCTTGTATTTGCAGCTTTTGCGCTTGTTTCCTGCGACAAGGACGACGACAATGAAACAGCAGATCCAAACAGCTTTTCCTCAGAGCTCTATGGCACTTATGCCAGCGATGACGGAAATTTTGCACTGGAGCTGGGAGATACCGCTTTCATTGTGAATGGTATCAATTATTACTATCATATCGAAAAGCGTATCCTCAATGAAAAGAAACAATTTAAGTTTACCACTTATAATGGTGTATCGCATCATTTTTCACTTGATGATAGCGGCAATATTGAATACAGCTTTGTTACTCCATTCGGAACAAATACCAAAAGCACCAATGAAAGCAAAGGACTGGCAAAGCTTATTCTTAAAACTGTTGCAAAAAAGATTGTAAAATACGGTATTTCCAGCGCCCGTTGCCGCGATACCCGTGGCCTCGATATTGGAAACAACAAACTTTATGTGCTGGCCAAACTCAGCAACGGCCACTATGACGCAATCAGCATCAAACTGCGTGAAGACGGTTCCCTGCCATTAGACCCCAACGATCCGGATAACACGCAAGTTGACAGCACTATTTTTGCCGCAGACGCAGTTGGTTCTGAAGGATCGGACCTGGTATTCCAGGAAAACAACGGAACAAATTCCTCCGACGGGGATTTCGTGCATTTGTTGAAAAAGAGCCTGGCCGAAGTGCGCTCCTACTATGCCACAAATATTGATCAGGGAGCAACCAATGGCGTTACATCACAGCTCGCAACGGCTGTGGGCGCAAATCCAAGACAGGGAGCTGCTGCCAATGATTACATTTATATGAATTCCAATGATAAAATGGTGTATATCGGCAAGTTTTATCCAAATCAGGGAAAAGACAAAATTGATAAAATCAAAATAAAACACAACGACTGCTCTGAATTACATGGGCTATGCATTGAGCCGAATGACAAACAAATTCTTTATGTATCATGCTCAGACAAAGACGATTATTATTGGATTGAATCCTATGCCATTAAACCAACATCAGACAAAGGAGCAAAAAACTTCAGCTATTTAAACAAAACTGAAAAAACGAAAGTAAGGAACTATCAGCAGCTCATCTGCGATGGCAGTATCGTTTATGCGCTTTCCAACCATCAGGGGCATACACTGGACGTATTTGACCTGCAACTCAATGAAATCGAAATCGAAGATAAATATGCCATGCAGGAAATCCTTGATGAAATGGAATTGGTCGATTTTATGTCATCCGATATGGCTTTAACACGCAACACTCTCTATGTAAGCAATGGTGATGAAAACTCGGATGAAGAAAGAAGAGTAGTTATGATTGATTTGATCGACTACGCTGAACGAGCCAAAATGAGCGAAAACCTGTCCAATACGCATACAGTTAAGCTGAAACGGCAATAAACACGTGTTAAGCTGAATAAAACCTTTCGGCATTTTATTTTCTGCCGGGATTTTATTGGCGCTGATATACATAACCAATAAACCAAAAGGCCGTGGAGCAAATGAAAATTATAGTCATTACCCACGGTCTTCTCTTTTTCACACAAAACAAAAAGCTGCCTGCAAAAATCACAGACAGCTTTCAAACCAGAAAGTTAAAATCTATTCTTCTTCTGTTTTCAGGTGTTTTTCCTGACGCTTCAATGCATAAAGCACCAAACGGTAGCTAACAAAAATCAAAAGCGGCCAGGTTAAAAACCATAATATCTGTACAATCATAATATCCTCCTTTTTTTAATAAACGTGTGAATCGTTTTCCATTTCGTCAGCATCAATTTTCTTATTGTTGATCGCCTTCCAGGCATACCAGATATAGGCAAGCACGAAAGGAACCATCAGCGAAACATAGCTCATCGCGGTAAGCGTATAATGGCTTGATGAACTACTCATAATCGTCAGGCTGCTTTGCAGGTCAGAAACCGACGGATAGAATGATGTTCCGTTAAATCCGGCCAGCAACAAAAGGCTGAAAACAGTCAGAACCGTTCCCAATCCGCTGAACCAAATTCCCTTGGATGATTTCTGGAAGACACCTTTAAAAATACCAAAAAGCACGAGCAGCACGCCTGCCAGGAAGATAATTGCATTCAGCGGCATCCCGATCAGGTTGTGGAAATATTTGTAAGGCTCCATGCTGATAATTCCGTTGGCATCAACAGCAAAACCATCACGTACAAGGATATTTACCAGGAAAAACAGGAAAAACACCAGGAACATCACCGAATTTCCCAGTACACATTTGCGTGCCCCTTCAAAAATTTCATCATCATCAATGGTATTCATGAAATACAGGCCGGCCAGCACGCGGCTCAGGAAGAAAACGGCAATACCTAGAGAAAGGTTAATAAATGTGGCATAGCGTGTAAAATCAAAAGCCAGCTCCAGTCCATGCCAGGAATTGTCCCATCGGCTGAAATTCATTTCATTTACCGAGAAATTACTCCCGGTAAAAAAAGTAGCAACCGCTGTTCCGAGGAGCAGTGTCCCCAACAAACCATTAATAAAGAGAAATGCTTCAAAACCTTTAGCTCCGAGGAAGTTATTGGGTTTTGAGCGGAATTCATAGGCAACGGCCTGAATCACGAAGCAGAACAAAATCAGCATCCAGACCCAATACGCACCACCAAAGCTGGTAGAATAAAACAGTGGGAAGGATGCAAAAAATGCGCCACCAAAAGTAACAAGCGTTGTAAAGGTAAATTCCCATTTCCGGCCAAGGGCATTGACCAGCATGGTACGTTTCATTTCGGATTTTCCAAGTGCATAAATCATGGTTTGGCCACCCTGTACAAAAAGGAGGAAAACCAGTAATGCGCCCAGCAGGCTAACAATTACCCACCAGTATTGCTGTAAAGCGAGATGTGATAAATTTTCAAACATAATTAGTGTCCTCCGTCTTTAGGTCCTTTTTTAATTTGCGTTACCATAATCTTGATTTCTGCAATCATCAGGACAGTGAATGTAAGAGCAAACAACCAGAATGTAATTTGTACCGATGAGGCATCAAGCTGAGAAACCGCCGAAACGGTTGGCATCAGATCCTGAATTACCCAGGGCTGGCGGCCTACTTCAGCAACGATCCATCCTGCCTGTGAGGCAATATAAACCAATGGGATGGTCCAAACGGCAATCCAAAGAAGCCACTTTTTGTTGTCGAGTTTATCTTTAACGCCCCAAAGGAGAAACAGGATAAACAGAACAAAGAAATGACCGCCCAAAGCAACCATCACATGGAATGAATAAAATGTAAGCGGCACATGCGGGATCAACATATGAGCATTATCGTGCAGCTCTTTAGGGTCATCGGCATAATAATAACCAAAACCGAAATACTGGAAATATCCATTGATCCAGGAAGGATCTTCAAATTTAGATTTCAATGCCTGATATTCAGGAACCGTTTTATAATTGGTCGGATTTTCATCTTTGATCTGCTTCATAGCAGCCAAAGCATCCTGTGCAGCTTTTCCCCGCTTGATTTTTTCCATGTACGACATAATCGGTTGTTCGATTTTGTCGTTGCCATGCACCAGATCGCGGATTCCCGGCACAAATGCATGTGGATCGAGGAAAGCCATCCAGGAAAGCATATTGGGAATTTCGATGCTAAAAGCAAATTCCCTGGGCTGAAACTGCACGCCTTCTTTTTTCTTTTCAAAGAAACCGATGGCAACAAGCGGTGCATTGGTTTGCCCATCGTAAAGGGCTTCCATTGCAGCAAATTTCATTGGTTGGGTTTTTGCTACTTCACGTGCGGATTCATCACCGGTCCCAATAAGGAAAATGGTTGTCAGCAAGCCGAATACAGAAGCGACAACAATACTCTTTTTGGCCAGGAGTTTTTCACGGTTTTTGATAAGGTACCATGCACTGATTCCTACAACAAAAACAGCAGCGGTTACATAACCGGATGAAATGGTGTGGAGAAATTTGTTGATGGCCGTTGGGCTGAAGAGCACTTCCCAGAAATTGGTCATTTCGTTGCGAGCCATTTCGGGATTAAATTGTGTTCCTACCGGGTTCTGCATCCATGCGTTGGCTACCAGGATCCAGAGTGCGGAAAGGTTGGCGCCAATAGCAACCAGCCAGGTCGAAAGCAGGTGGAAGCCTTTGCTCACCTTATTCCATCCAAAGAACATCACTGCAATAAAAGTGGATTCCATAAAGAAAGCCATAATGCCTTCTACAGCCAGTGGAGCTCCAAAAATATCGCCCACAAACCAGGAATAATTCGACCAGTTTGTCCCGAATTCAAATTCGAGGATAAGGCCGGTGGCCACCCCAATTGCGAAATTAATTCCAAACAGCACCGACCAGAATTTGGTCATGCGCTTCCATTCAGCTTTGCCGGTGCGAACATAAATGCTCTCCATAATGGCAATGATGAACGACAGGCCAAGGGTAAGGGGCACAAACAGCCAATGATACATAGCTGTAAGGGCAAACTGCGCCCGGGACCAGTCAATCAATGAAAAATCGTAGGTTTCAATCATTTTGCGCGTATTTGATTAGTAATTATGGTTGCTTTGTCAATTGCTCAATAACGTAATCGCTCTTCTCGTCATCTGTCGAAAAACGGCTGCCCAAAAAATCGTGAAAGAAAAACAGCTTTAATATGGCGAACATAATAAAGAGCTTCACAAATATGATCAGCCATAGCTTGCGGGCATCCCGCATATCTTTAAATCCGTCGTAGTAAAGATAAAAAACTTTCCTGAAAAATGATCTCACGGGCTGGTCTTTTTGAATAATAAATGAATAATTAACCTATCACTTTTAATGAACTAATGTTCAAATGAACAAACAAAATTAGGAAATGAAATACTTAATTACAAAATCAGAAATCTAATTAGCTTTATTTATAATCAGTCTTAATTAAAGTAAATATTGACAATGTCCTGTTTCGGCATTCTGAATATATAGCATTGATTACCTGCAATTTAAATAAGCCAAGACACGCATACAACCAAAGACATCCGGAAAGACAATTTATTTAGGACTTTGAATACCAAATTAAAACAGAATACTGCGCCAAAAGAACAAATCAAGATACATAAATATGTAAAGCTGTCCAGTCTTTCGTAGCAAACCAAGGCAATTAACAATAATTGTGGCATTTAGATCAACTATACGATAATTATGTATAATCGTTCCAAATAAAAAACAGAAGCATTTACCCGCCTATTTTAGCGGCAGGATTTTTAATTTTTATCAGAAGGGCAATGAATGCTTTGGATCTATTTGAATCAAGAGCAAAAAAGGCCACCCGAAGATGACCTTTTTATTCAATAAATTATTTTGGAATTATTTATCAGATGAGAAAATCTCTTCTAATTTTTCATGCAATTCCTCGCCGCGCAGATTATGTGCAATAATCTTTCCGTCTTTATCGAGTAAGACGCTGTGCGGGATCGACATTACACCATACATTTGCGATGCAGCATTTTTCCAGCCCTGTAAATCAGAAACGTGATGCCAGCCAAGATTATCAGCTTCGATGGCAGCAAGCCACTTATTGCGATCATTATCAAGGCTTACGCCGAGGATATCAAAACCTTTATCATGATATTTCTGATATGCAGCCACAACATTGGGGTTTTCGGCACGGCAAGGGGAACACCATGAAGCCCAGAAATCAACGAGAAGCACATTTCCCTGTAAATCGGAAAGTGTTATTTCTTTGCCTTCTGTATCGGCCATTGAAAAATCAGGCGCTTGTTTGCCAACTTCAACAGTCTCAAGTTTTGCACTGCGATCGCGCAATACTTCTACATAAGGATGGTTCGTTATTTCCGCTGAGAAAGCATCAATATATGCCTGAAGAGCGTCACGATCAAGATTATAAATCAATTTGGAACGCACCAGGTAAGGGCTGACAACTGAGGCGGGATTTTCGTCAATAAATGTTTCGACCAAAACCGACTGGATACTATCTGCCTCAGAGTAAGCAACATCAATTTCTTTGAGTTTTACTGTGTCGTTATCCTGTGTAGCAGTTCGCCATTGTTTGATCAGCTCATTTTTCTGCTCTTCATAAGGGCGCACCAGCTCGAGATAAGTTTGATATACATCCTGAGTAGGAGAACCATTTATATTCACATTTTTTAAATCCTCAATAGTACCACTTAACTCAATAGGCGCATTTTCGACAAAAAACTGGGTACGCCCTTGTTGTCCCAGAAACAGGTACAGGAATTTTGGAGCATCCAGCTTTCCTTCCATAACAAAGTGCCCACCAACAGATTCTGCAGAATCAATTGTGACCATTTCACCTTCGGTATATTCCTGAAGAAATACTTTGGTATCGCTAAGTCCTTCTATTTGAGCGTTGATAGTAAATCCCTTGTCATTATCGGGTGCATTACAGGCAGTGATCAATAGTGCAAGAACGGATAAAAAGGAGAGTACTTTTTTCATAAAAATTTATTTTGTTGAATATTGAAAACAAAAATCGGAAAAAAAGCAATGCAGATAACAGGAGCAGGAAATCTTCCTGTAAACTAAAAAATATCAGTGCTTTTAATCTTCTCCTCCGCGCCGGATATCATACTTTATTATGATGTCTGAATCTTTTTTCGGTTCTTCTTCCGGTTCGGGTTCTTCAAGTTCCCAGCTGTAAACTTCGCGTTTTGGGGCTGACGATCGATATACAAAAGCCAAAACCACGCCGAGCAACAAACCTGCGGCATGCGCTTCCCAGCTGATGTTTTGTTTTGGGAAAAAATCAGGAAAAACGCCCCAAACCATACTTCCATAGATAAAAATAACGGCAAGGCTTATGGAATATAAACGCGGATTTTTGCTAATAATCCCCATAGTAAAAAGGAATGATGCCAAACCATAAGCCAGTCCACTGGCTCCGATATGCCAGCTTGGACGCCCCAACAACCAAACGAAAATTCCGCTACCAATCCACAATATGAAAAGCACACGAAATGAAACCGGACGATACCAGTAAAAAAGTATTGCCCCCAGGATCAGCAAGGGCACAGAATTGGAAAAAGCATGTGAAAAACCGCTATGCACCAATGGAGCGGTGATTATTCCGTGCAAACCTTTCCAGTGGAGTGGATAAACGCCCAGGAAATGAAGACTAAAGCCCACAACCTCTTCGGTAATAAAAACCAACCAAATGAGTACCAGGATAAACAAAGGAATGATAAAACTCTGAAGTATTTTTCGCAAATCGGGATCTTTCATACCTGCTGGGCATCAATATCCGTGCTGAAAAATTTTCCTGACAAAACTACCGTTTTTTAACTATTTTTACTCAGCACAAGCCGGTCATATAGCAGTAGAACAAGAGCTGTTGCAATACCGATACCCGTAAAAATATACCAAATATTCTGGGGATGATAGGTTTGCCAAAGATAATTTGTAAGCTCGGCCTGATTCATTTGCAGCTTTTGTGCAGCCATTTGAAACAAATCGTTTTGAGTAAACTGATCGCTTATTTCGGGAAACTTGAGAGAGCGCTGCTGTAGGTCGCGTTGCAGTAGTGTCAATTTGTCCGACATATTACCATAAACACTACCGGAGAGGATGCCGGCAAAAAAGTTACCGCCTGCCATGGGCAGAAAGGAGCACCCCATATAAAGGGCAACTTTATCTTTGGGGGCTATTTTACCAATATATTCCGTGATTTTGGGACTGGAAGCCATTTCCCCCAAACCAAAAACAAGAACTGTAACAATAAGGTAAAACGGATTGTTGGTAGCAAAGGTCAGCCCGATGCCGATGGCCGATACAAAAATCCCGCCCACCATAGCATTTAATGGTTTGAAGCGCATCACAAATGCAGAAACGGCGATCTGAAAAATGACAATATACAATGCATCAATATTGCTGAGCATTTCAGGGCTAATCGTACCATGTTCATTTCCAATCGCCTGTGCCAATGCAGGAGAAATTTTATAGAGAAAATTATACATCACGCTGGTATCCATCCATTGATCGATAAATACAGGCAAAGTATAAAACAGCTGGTTGTACATGGCCCAAAAGCCAATAATAATCAAAAGAAAAAATAAAAATCGAAAATCAGAGAGTGCGACACCTATATTTTTAAAAATCGTTTTAAATGCTCCGGAAAGAGATTCGTGGTTTTGCGCTCTTTCAGGCTCTTTAAAAAAGAATGCCAGCATCAACATATTGGCGACAATAACTATTGATGACATCAGGAAAACATAAAACCAGTCAAATTCCCGGAACTTAGATGCGAATATGGGGCCGATAAAAGCGCCGATATTCACCATCATATAAAAAATACCAAATCCAATGGAGGAAGTTTCATCGGTTGTGGTTTTGCTGATCGTTGCAGAAATAATTGGCTTAAAAAGAGCAGCGCCCACGGCCACATACATAAAAACAGCGTACATCGCACCATAGGAACCTACCAAACCCATGAGCAGATATCCGCTGGCCAAAATGAGATAGGAAGAGAAAAGCACTTTTTTGTAGCCAAATTTATCAGCAATTGCACCGGTAATTACCGGCAGGAAATAAAGAAGCGCAACCACAGGCCCCATCAGATAGCCTTTTTGCTCCTGAGAAAATCCCAAAGCCCCTGTATCGCGTGAGCCGGTGAGGTAAACAGCAAAAACCATGAACATACCGTACCATGCCCAGCGCTCAAACAATTCCATGGTATTGGCTACCCAGAAAGTCCGGGGAAATTTTTTAAAAATACGCATAGAAAAAGTTTAAAATTATTCGAGGGTATAAGTAATGACAGCACGATTTGTGTCGCAAACAATTGGCGTATAACAATTTACACTATCTGAATCCATCAAGAGGCTATCAATATAAAGCATAACTGCCAAATTTGCGCTGTCGTTGACAACAACTGCTTCCAGAAAGCAGTGATCCAGCGTTTTACCTTTAAAACTGTGGTTCCAGCTTTTAATATCCTCTAAATATTCGCTGACATGATTTGCAAATTGCGGATCGTAATAGGTAATGGTCATATCCGATGTAGTATCCATATAACTGATTACCTGATAGCGCACATTATACTGATAAACAGTGCGATTAATATCTTCTTCGGTACAGGAAGCCATGAAGAGCACAGCAACTATACCTGCAAACACCATGAAAAGAGTTGTGGTTCGATTTAGCATGTATTTGGTTTTATTTTGTGGCAAATTTAACATTTGTTTGAATTTAATTCTAATTTTCTGACCCAATACGCGATGATAGGCGCTATTTTTCGCTTTTATTTCTTTTCTGCACCATACGCCTGACCAGGATTATTGCCAAAACGAATAAAAGGACGAACAAAAAAACATTTAAGAAGACCATCCAAAGATCTTTTGGCAAGATTTGTTTTTGATCCTTTGTAAGTTCATCGGCAATTTGTTTTTGCACCTGTTGGGTTTCTTCCTCGAGGAATACGCTATCGCTAAGTTTCACAAAGACGTCAAAATAATGATTTGCTTTTTCAAAATCTTCCAAACTGGAAGCCGCCATCGACAATTCCCGGGCGCAAATACGCATTTCATCGAGGGCTTTAATTTCCCGGGCGATTGCATATCCCTGTTCAAAATATTCCAAAGCGCTTTGATAGTCCTGTTGTTTCATCAAAAGTTTGCCAATATGGCGGTATCCTTTGGCCACCTGATACAAATTGCCGTTTTCCCGGTTCATCTTCAAGGCTTGAAAAAAATACGCAATCGCCTTATCGTAATCTTCCATCTCGGCTTTTAAAGTACCCAGGTTCCATAAAACCCTACTGATATCGAAATTTCGCTCTTCCCTGATAAGAAGGGATTGTGTTAAATAATGCTCGGCGCTATCGAGTTGCCCCAGGTTGTGATAAACCACCGAGATATTCTGCATGATCACGCTCACCGATTCATAGTATTCGTATTTCATTGCCAGCGGCAAAGCTTTGTGGTACATGCGCAGCGCATTTTCATGGTCTAAATGATCTTCGTATATCACTGCAAGGTTTGATAAATTATTAACAATAAGCACCGTATCTTTTAAGACATCCAGCACCTCCAATGCCTGATTATAAAATGCAACAGCCTGCTCAAGGTTGCCCAGATAGTGATAAACAGTAGCAATATTACCCAATGAACTGGCATAATCTTTATAATTATCAACACTTTTGTGATACTGCATTGCCTTTTTCATATAAATAAGTGCACTATCGTACTGGCTCATTTGCCGATAAACCAGACCGATATTATTATCGCACTGACTGGCTCCTTTGTGATTCCCGGCCAAATGAAAAACAGCGGAAGCTTCTCGGTAGAAATTAAGGGCAGAATCGGGCAATCCTGCAAACAAACAAGCGGAACCACAAGTTTTTAGTGCCTGTGCCCGCGAAAGGGTATCGAAGGCTTCCCTGGCAAGGGAATCAGCCTTATGAGCATATTGCATGGCCTGCAAAGGATCCTGCTGCAATAAAATCTTCGCAGAATCCAAAAGCTTTGCAAGCTCTTCTTCTGTATCCTGGGCATGGAGATTTGCAACAGAAGCGATGCACAGGCAGAATAGCGCCAGCAAATACTTTGGAATATTTAATTTAACATTCATCATATCCTAATCCTTCTCACTGATTTTCAAATATGGCCGCATTTTTTCATACAAACCTCCATAAATAAGCCGGACATCTTTCAGCTCAGCAACCGACTGAAATGCCCCTTGCTCCTTTTTATGCTGAAATATCGCTTTCACGATATAATATTCCATATAAGGATGCCGCAAAAGTTCTTTAAATTCCACCTCATTAAGATCTATTTTCTGAATAAATGTGGTGTCGATATGGAAATAAGGGCGGAATCGGTTTAAGCGCACGGTATCCATTCCATAAACTTCAAGCAGCTGATCCTCTTGATAAAAACCGCCCAGTTTTTTTTTGTATTCCATAATCCTGTGCGCATACCACGACCCAATTCCCGGCAACATGCACAACTGCACCGAATCGGCACTGTTGAGTTCCACGTTCAGCGTATCATAAAAACTTATGAATTTTTTGGGGGGTGTTATATCGGCTAAAAGCGATGAATCCACTTTTTTATCGGCCTGAGCCTCTGTTTTTTGAGCAAAAAGTGTTAAATCAATGCGCACAGAATCTTTGATGCTGGCATAAAAATCATCGGAGATAACATAAACCTTTTTCAAATCTTCTGCCTTGTAAAAACGACCTCCTTTATTGGTGTATTTGACCAAAACAGCAGCCTGTTTCTTGCTCAGGCCCAGCTTTTGCCAATCCGCTGTTCCTGCTGTATTCGGATCAAATGCAAACAGTATGGGTTTGGCTCGTTCTGCTTTCTTTTCTTTTGATCCCAAATATTCAGCTTTCTCTTTATGCATGCGCAATGAATCCTGCTTCACAAGCTGTTCATAATTTTTTTGCCAGGTTTTTGCTTCTTCCAGCTTTGCAAAATCCATTTTTTGTGCATCGGAAAAATCGTAAAATGACATAGCTATGCGCAGCGACCAAACAAGGATAATCAGAACGAACAGCACAATCAACCCTCTTTGTTCCTTTCGCGTAAATCCAAAATATGATCTTATTTTTTTCAACATGACAATATTGGCCGAATTTATTAAAATTTATTCAGGCACAAACCGAAATGTCCTCAATTTTTAATATCTAGTTGCTTTTACCACCTGAAACATTAAAAAGTTGTATGTCTTAAGGGCAGTCAATAAGCCAAAAAGTTTATCTTTGGTGAAATTTTATCCGGAATTAAAAAAGCTACGGATGGAATTTTTGATTCAGGTAATATCATTGAAAATAAATTTATCACTAAAATTCGAAAACATGAAAAAAATCCTAGCAGTTGTAATCACCATTACTTTAGTTTTTAGTGGCTTAAGCACATTCGCTCAAAAGTACAGTGAAGACACCATTTTAGGAAAATGGTACAATGATGAAGAAACCGGTATGATCAAAATTTATAAAGAAGACGGTAAATTCTTTGGAAAACTTATATGGCTTAAGGATCCGATAGACTCTTTCACAAAAAAGCCCAAATTAGATAAAAAAAACCCCGATGAAGCCTTACGCAACCGCCCTGTGCTTAATCTGGTTATTTTATCTGATTTTGTGTATGACGATGGCGAATGGGAAGACGGAAAAATTTACGATCCAAAAACCGGCAAAACCTACAGCTGTTATATGGAGCTTTTATCTGCCGAAAAACTGAAAATCAGAGGGTACATTGGCCTTGCTGCATTTGGCAAAACCACCTATTGGAGTCGTGCTACTGAAGTCGAAAACAAAGATACTGAATCGGCAAATTAATGCAACGAACCTTATTAAAAACCGGAACATTAGTGAATGCTCCGGTTTTTTTTAATTCAGTGATACTTCCTCATTTTGTGGAAGTGATTCAATATCCCGTAATTCATTATTTTTCTGTTCACGCCGATAGGATATTACCCTTTGAATGGTAAAATACACACCCAAAAGCAGTATAAACAACAACATTAGCGGAATATGTGTGTAATAATCCATCATGATATTTATTTTTTCGTACAAACTATAAGCTTTACATGAACCGGGAACGAAAAAATAGTTTTCTACAGACTTTTCAAAAATGAATCTTAAATATAAAATCCATCCCCCCACACTACTTTTTTATTCGTCACTTAGCAAAAATAACTCCTGACTGTGAAGCCAGCATTAGCCAGATATTAAGAAAACATTAACTGACAGTCACTTTCATGCCGAATACCCACATCCCCAAAGAACATACTTTTTGTTTTTCAGGGTTTCATTCCGGCAAAAAGCATCTAATTTTTAAGAATAATTCAAGAATAAGCCAACAAAAAAAACTTATTTCAATGAAATAGTTTTCAAAAAAAATGCATTAACTTTCATTCTGTGAATATTTTTAACACTGAATATCAATTTCTTACAACGTTTTAAAACTGAATTATACAACATATATAAATTCATAGATATAGGCGTGTAGTTTTTTTATTAAATTGCAGGCCGATTTTAATAAAACTAAAACAAATTGCTATGCGCAAAGAAATCTTTATCGTTTTACTCAGTCTTCTGATGACCGGCTCAGCAATTGCAGGCGGATTTCAGGTAAGGCTGCAGGGACAAAAACAGAATGGTATGGGCCTTATTGGCACCCCCTGGTATTTTGGCCCCAGTTCAATTTTCTATAATCCGGGCGCTCTTTCCCTAATGGACAGCACATTCAGCTTCAGCGCCGGTGTCAGTTTGGTAATGTCAAATGCAAAATACGGGGATTTACACTCCTCCTATATTGCCGAGACCAACAATCCAACAAGTCCTCCCTTTTACTTTTACGGAGCCTTTCGTTTGAGCGAAAAATTCACTGCCGGTATTGGCATCAACACACCTTACGGTTCAAAAAGCGTATGGGAAGATAATTGGGCAGGAAAATACCTCATCGAGGAAATTGCACTGCGCGCATATTATTTTCAACCTACTATTGCGTATAAAATAAATGATATGTTCAGTATTGGCGCAGGACTCGTCATCACCAAAGGAAGCGTTGACCTCACCAAAGGCCTGCCTTATTCAGAAACATCAAACGTCAACCTTAAAGGCGATTCGGATATCAAGTTTGGCTTCAATGTGGGCATGCTTGTACAAATCTGCGAGCGCATCAATTTCGGTATTGACTACCGCTCCAAAATTGATGTTGCCGTTGAAGGCGGTGACGCAACATTTGAAATCCCTGCATCTATTGGCGGCCTGATCCCTACAGAAAACAAATTCAGCGCCAGCCTCCCAATGCCTGCCAACCTCGATTTCGGCCTTTCTTTCCAGGCAACCGACAAACTTCTGCTTGCCGTTGAAGTAAACTGGGTGCAGTGGAGCGAATACAAAGAACTGACATTTACTTTTGAAGAAGCCGGCGAAACGCTGGACAACGTGAACCCAAGAGAATACAAAGACAGCTGGATTCCGCGTATTGGCGCTCAATACCTGATCAGCGACAAACTGGTTGTTCGTGCTGGCGCTTATTACGACCCGTCGCCGGTAAACGAAAAATATTTCAACCCGGAAACTGTAAGCCTCAATACAGTAGGGCTTACATGCGGTTTGACGTACAAACCTATTCCAAACCTGGAAATCGACCTTTCCTACCTCAACCTTTCCGGACTGGAAGCTGAACGCACTTACGAACCGGCCAATTTCTCAGGAAATTATGCTGTAAATACATCAATCCCCGGATTCGGAATCACTTATAAATTCTAAAAATGACGACAATGAAAAATATAAAATACCTTATCAGTTTAAGCATTGTAGCCGTTTTCATGTTCGCATGTAAACCCGATGTAGAAGAATTTAATCCGACTTCCGGAGATATTGACCTTACGAAATACGTTTCTGTTGGAAATTCATTAACAGCAGGTTATGCCGATGGTGCTTTGTATAATCCGGCACAATCGTATAGTTATCCAAAAATCCTTTCCGAGCAATTTATGAAAGTTGGCGGAGGAAGTTTCACCCAGCCTACTGTGAACAGCAAATATGGCATTCAATTCCAAAACCCTCCTTTTGAGCTGAAAATTACCGCAGATTGTATGGGCAACATGTCTTTGGGACCTGTTCCGATGAGCGGTGAGCAAGAAGTCATAACTCCTGGTTTGTGGCCGGTCAACAACCTCGGTGTTCCGGGCGCCAAAACATATCACCTGGCTGCTCCGGGCTATGGAAATCCTGCCGGTTTATTCACCCAGCCTCCTACTGCCAACCCTTATTATGTGCGCTTTGCGCCTTCCTTCGAGGCAAGTGTCCTGCAGGCTTATGCAGAACTTCAGGCAACATTCTTTACACTTTGGATCGGCAATAATGATGTGCTTGGCTATGCCCTTGCAGGCGGCGAAAACAATGTAGGCGAGTTTATTACTCCAATGGAAACTACAGGGCCTATTCCGGGTTTTGCCCCAACAATGAACGCCATTGTCAGCACCATGACATCAGCAGGGCAAAAAGGAGCCATCGCCAATATCCCTGATATTACCAGCACTCCTTTTTTCACTACAGTTCCCACATATGGTTTGGTGCTCACTGCTGATTTGGCCAATGCACTCAACGCTGCTTATGCGCCATACAATGCCGGAGCAGAGCAAATGGGTCTGCCCAAAATGGTATTCAAGGAAGGCCCTAACGCCTTTGTTATCCAGGATCTAAGCGACACTTATGCACCACTTGGAGGTATTCGCCAGGCAAAAATGGATGAAATTATCCTGCTGAGTACGCCTCAGGATTCACTGAAATGTGGCGGATGGGGCTCTCAAAAACCTATTCCTGCAAACTTCGTGCTCGACACCAAAGAAATTGAAAATATCAGTAATGCCACAACAGCTTTCAATAACGAAATCAAAGCTTTGGCCGACAATTACAACCTCGCTTTTGTTGATGTGAACGCCATTATGAAAGAAGCCGCCGCAAATGGGCTGGTTTTTGATGGACTGACATTCACCCCAACATTTGTAACCGGTGGTATTTTCTCGCTCGACGGTATCCACCTCAGCAAACAGGGCAATGCCATTGTTGCAAATTATTTTATCGATGCAATTAATGAAACTTATGGCGCAAATATCCCTAAGGTTATTGTTTCGCAATATCCGGGAATTGCCTTCCCATAAAAAATCCTTTCTATAATGTTGAAGCCCGGTTTTGCCGGGCTTTTTTTTATAGTAAACCCCAAAAATTTAATGTGATATACAATATTTTTTTGCGAAATACATCATTCATAAATACAGATTCCTTACCTTTGTAACTATGATTGAAAAAGAAGAAAATACAAGCATAATTCGCGCCACTAAAGAAGGTAGAATGTATATTAGGTCTATTGATTTTTTTAAACAAAAAAAAGTTCAGGATCTGATAAAAAAGCTTGAAAACTCTATCATTTTAAAAGAGATTGATAAAAAGCATAGCGAAAAAATAGAAACAGTTTAATTTTGCCCTGGAACCTATTAATATTACCTCTTGCTGGCGGTTATTATTTGATATCCAGATTTAATTATTATAAATTTCGCCAACAAAGATTAGATAAGCAAAGACTACTTTTTGATTCAATATTATCTGGCATCGTATTGCTGGCAATTACCCTATTTATTCGAAACATGGCAGAATATTGCTTTCCTGGTCTAATAAACAATTTATACACACTACTCCCTATTAAAGCGCCCTATCTTGGGACTACGATCTGTTCCTTTATTTTTTCATTTGTTTTCACAGAGTTAGGAAATAGAACATTCTGTCGAAATCGCAAAAAACAAATTGACATTGCTATTAAAAAAGTTGGAAACGAACTGGAATCACTTTTAAGAGTGTCTTTTAATGAATCAAAACTCCTTGAGTTTACTCTTGATACAAACAAAGTTTATGTCGCTTGGGTGAAAGAATTACCCATACCTACGGTATCACATTACATAAGAGTAATTCCAGTATTCAGCGGATACAGAGATAAAACAAAACAATTGATATTTAACACCCACTATCTTTCTGTTTACTCTAGTTATATTGATGAAGGACGCGTTAAAGACTACAAAGATCTTGATGTTGATCTGATTTTAACTATTGACAACCTCGTGTCGGTTTCCTTTTTTGATATCGAGATGTACGAAAGATTTAACCCATATGAAGAAATTAAAGGATAGTTCACAAGCTAAAACAGCAATTCTTTAGCTCTTGCAGTTAACTTGGGTATAAAAATCAATTGCACCCGAAACTCTTTCCACATCTTTTCTATCTTTATGCCTGCAATGGGAAAACAGAATATAAATACAAAATGGGCGCAGCAGCAGGGCAAACCACTTTTCAGCTGGGCGGAGCTGATGCGCATCATCAGCGGAAAACAATGCCGCGAAGCACTTTACGAACCGGATGCCATTATTGAAACCGGTTGTCCCGCTCATAATTGCGGTGGACGTTGTTTACTGAAAGTACATTTAAAAAACGGCATCATCACACGCATAGAGACAGATGACCGGGAAGACAGCATCGAAAGTCCTGCGCTGCGTGCCTGCATCCGTGGCCGCGCTTATCGTCAAAGGCAGTATCATGCCGAACGTTTGTTGTATCCACAAAAGCGCATTGGCAAACGCGGTGAAGCGAAATTCGAGCGTATCAGCTGGGATGAAGCCACAGACATTATGGCAGAAAAAATTCAAAACGCCATAAAAAAATACGGCAACGAAGCCCTTTTTATCCCCTACGGAACAGGCAGTTACAACCAAACCAACGGTCGTAGCACTGCCGAGCGCCTGCTCAACCTTATGGGCGGTTGTTTGGGCTATTACAACAGCTACAGCACGGCATGCATCAGTCAGGCGACGCCTTATATTTACGGTACAGGCATCACCGGAAACCAGCGCCAGGATTGGGTCAATTCAAAATACATCATCCTTTGGGGCTGGAATCCTGCTGAAATGCGCGACGGCACCAATAGCGATTATTTTATTATGGAAGCACGCAAACGCGGAGCAAAAACCGTTTGCATTGATCCGCGCATGAGCATGAGCGCCGTTTCTCTGGCCGACGAATGGATCCCCGTACGACCCGGTACCGATGCTGCGATGATGAGTGCAATGGCCTATGTGATGATCAATGAAAAGCTTACAGATCAGGAATTTATTGAAACACACTGCATCGGTTTCGACCAAAGCCAGATGCCTGAAGCTGCTCAGGGCGAGGAATCTTATTCAGACTATATTCTCGGAACCTTTGATAATCAGCCGAAAACACCCGAATGGGCAGAAGAAATATGTGGCATTCCGGCAAAAACCATTGCACGCATAGCCCGTGAATACGCCACCACCAAACCGGCTATGCTCTATCAGGGCTATGGTATGCAGCGCCGCGCTTATGGCGAGCAGCCTGTTTTGGCAGGAGCTGCTTTGGCCGCAATCAGTGGAAATATTGGAATTAAAGGAGGCTGGGCCAGTGCTTATGGCCTGCAAGCCGATGATGGCGGCCCATTGTGGAATGTTTTTCCTGCCGGGGATAATCCCATAAAAGCCAAAATCCCGGTTTTCCTGTGGACAGAAGCCATTTTGCGCGGCAAAGAGTTAACAACGAAAGAAGGCGTGACCGGAGCCGAAAAGCTGAATCAGAATATCAAATTTATCTGGTCGGTAGCTTCCAATATCCTCATCAACCAGCACGCGAACATCAACCGCACACGTAAAATACTGGAAGACGAAAGTCTTGTAGAATTTATTGCCGTTCAGGATCAATTCCTGACGCCTTCTGCACGTTTTGCCGATTTGCTGCTCCCTGTGAGTACGCAATTTGAGACCTGGGGCGTGGAAGACGGCTGGATGTATGGCGATGAAGCCCTGCTGATGCCGAAAGTTCAGGATGCGCCCGGTGAGGCCATGAGCGATTATGCCATAGCTACCGCCATCGCGGCCAAGCTGGGCATCGAAGAAGAATATACCGAAGGCCGCACTGAAAAAGACTGGATAGCCTGGTCGGTGGATCATTTCCGCAAAACGCGCTATCCGGATCTGCCTGATTTGGATACATGGGAGAAATCCGGCAAAAGTCTGCACGCTATCAAAGTGGATAATCCCAAAATTGCTTTTGAAGATTTCCGTCGCGACCCGGAAGCACATCCCTTGAACACGCCCAGCGGCAAAATTGAGCTCTTTTCGATGCAGTTGCGCGAAAAAGGAAATCCGGCAGAAATCCCTGCCGTGCCCAAATACATACCCGAATGGGAAAACCCTTTCAATGAAATCAGTGAAAAATATCCGCTACAGGCTGTAGGACACCATTATATGGGACGTGTCCATTCTACCCACGACAACAATCCCTGGACAAAAGAAGCTTTTCCGCAAAGGCTTTTCATCAATCCAATCGACGCAAAAATGCGGAACATCAAATCCGGAGATAAAGTACGTATTTTCAACCAAAGAGGCTCGGTAATCATTCCTTGCCGCATCACGCAGAAAATCATGCCTGGCGTGGTGGATCTTCCTCAGGGCGCATGGTGGCAACCCGATAAAAACGGCAACGACATCGGGGGATGCATCAACACACTGACCACCGAAAAATGGTCGCCACTGGCGTTTGGCAACACACAGCACAGCATTATGGTAGAAATTGAAAAATGGAACAATGAATAAGGAAAAGGATCAATTGGCTTTTTATTTCAACAGCGCTGTATGTTCGGGATGCAAAACCTGCCAGGTAGCCTGCAAAGACAAAAACGACCTTCCTGTGGGCATTTTATGGCGGCGCGTTTATGAAATCACAGGAGGAAGCTGGGAAAAACAAGGCAATTGCTATGTCCCAAAACTCAGCGCCTATTTCCTGAGCATGAGCTGCAACCACTGCCGGGATGCCATTTGCCTGAGCTCCTGCCCTACTTCCGCTATACAAAAACGCGATGACGGCATCGTATTCATCGACCACAACCGCTGCATGGGTTGCCGCTATTGCGAATGGGCCTGCCCCTATGGCGCTCCGCAGTTTATGGAAGACATTGGCAAAATGACCAAATGTGATTTCTGTATGGACGAAATCGAAAAAGGCAACAAACCCGCCTGTGTGGCTGCCTGCCCGATGCGCGCGCTGGATTTTGGCAAGATTAGCGATCTGGAAGAAAAATACGGCAAAAACAACATTTTCCCATTACCGGATCCGAAAATCTGCGAACCATCTTCTGTGATCAGCCCGCATACCGACAGCAAAAAAAATCACGATAATATGACCATCGAAAACAAGGAGGAAATTTATCATGCTTAAGCACATTAATTCATTGGTAGCATTTACTTTGCTGGCACAAGCTGCTGTGGGATTGTTCTTTTTCCTGGCCTTTGGCCTGCTGTTTTTCCCGGCCGAAATTAGTGAACTATTCCTGGCCGGACAAATTATATGCCTGTCGCTCAGCCTACTGGCCATGGCATTCAGCTTTGCACATCTGGGATATCCCATGCATGCACTATTCGCTATAAAAAACCTGAAAAGCAGTTGGCTCAGCCGCGAAATACTTTTCCTGAGCATTTGGGTTATTTTGCTCTTTACTGATATTATTTCCGGATTTAACTCCCGGGACACCCTGCTACTGAACACACTTCATTTTACCAGCCTGGGCTTTGGACTGCTGCTGACCTGGTCAATGTCAAAGCTTTATATGCTGCGTACCCTGACGGGATGGCGCAAAGCACATACGCCCATGATATTCTTTCAGTCGGCTTTGCTGGCAGGAAGCTACATTATCATGATGATGCTTCTTTTTATGTACAAAGGGGAAAACAAAGAATTGATTCTCGTTATCAATGCCACAACGGTCAGTTTCCTTATGCTGCTCGGCTGGCTGATTCGCAGATATGCCCCTTTAAAGAAAAGAAGCCGCACGCCGGGACTTTTGCTGATCACGGCATACAGCGCCCTGCTGCTCGGCTGGCTCATGCTCTATGATGAAGTTTTCATCCCTCACACCATGGCCATTGTTTTGCTGGTCGTGTCTTTTCTGCTTACTGCCATTTCGATGGTGATGGAACGCAAAAACTTCTATGCCAATTTCGAAAAACTTGGCGTTTAAACTCAAAGTACACCTACATTATGGATCTTAAAACGAAAATACTGCTTGGCGATATACTGGAATCGATCGAATCAGTTGAAACTTACCTTGGTAAAGAGGAAGATTTATTCGCCATACGCAATAATCCTGCTTTTGTCAAAACCCTTAAACGAGAAATTGAAACAGTTAGCAGCACAATGAGCCGGCTGGTTAAAGCAGATCCGGATATCGCCATTAACAATAAAGAAAGAATCATCCACTTGCCCAATAAATTCATCGAAGGCATGGAGCAATCGGATGATGAAATTGTTTGGGAAACCATCATCAGGCAATTGCAGGCGCTGAAAAAAGATGTAACTGAATATTTTAAAAAACACAGATAAAAGCAAATGTACTCCAAAAAATATCAAAACAAGAAACATACACTGAGCCTGATACCGGACATTTTCAAGGAAATCGATGCCGATATCGCCATGGAGTTCTGCGACCGCATCTGCTATCGCTGCAGTTTCAACCGGGAATGCGAAATTATGGAGATTGAATTGGAAGCAACAGGAAACAAAAAGCCCAGGGTTGAATCTGCCAGCACCAGACTTTATGACCGTTTCGAACTGATACCCCAGTTCATTCAGCTCATGTTTAATGAGGATGAAGAAGAAATGTATGAAACTATGGGCATTGGAGTGCCGCTCAAAGGCGACGATATTTTTCATCCTCTTTTAAGTGCGGCCAGCCTGAATATGAGCGGAATACTTGCCGAATTTATGGAACGCGAAGATCAGGCAGCAGATCAATTAAATGAAATTGAGGGCGTAAAGGAAACAGAGCATTACATCCATCAGGTCGAAATACTGGCATTATATCCCACTTTAATCCGCACGAGAACCGGCATTGCTTTGTATAACAGCAGCTTTACGCAAGACTATGAAGATCAGGCCGATGATACGGACATTTTTTGGATCGACAATGTAGTACGGCTTACTGCACATGTTAAAAATGCCATTACTTTTCTGCATTCGGTGAACGTTTTATCGGACGAAAACCTGGAAAATATGAATGAAAACCTCGACTTTTTCAATGATATCGTGAAGGAATTTTATCCCAATGGACTATAAGCTAGTGCCCGCGCTGCAACAACAAATCAACAGCCGCGCAACACAGTTGCAAAAGCGTTGAAGGAGCGTTGAAGGGCAATTTCCAAATCATAAACAACCTACGTAATCCGGTTTTCGTAATTTCGCCGGAAAGGAAAGAAACATGAAATACAAAATACAAAACAACATCATACAATTCAAGGCAGAAGCCGGGGAAGAATTGATTTCTGTACTGGGGCAGCTTTGCGAAAAGTTTAAAATAAAAACAGCGAAAGTCAGCGGTATTGGCGGGGCAAGCTATTGCAAGCTGGGCTTTTATGACCCAAAAGCGAAAGACTACATATTCAAAGAATTTGAAGGTGCTTTTGAAATTGTTAGCTTTATGGGCAATATCAGCTTATTAAACGGCAAAGCCTTCCCTCATGTGCATATTTCTATCGCCGGGCCGGATTATCAATTGCTGGGCGGACATGCAGCTAAAGTACTGATCAAGCCCACTTTCGAAGGATATATTGATGTTTTACCCAATGAAGTTGAACGGAAATTCGAAGAAGAAAGCCGCTTGAACTTACTGGATTTGTAGGATGCATCACTCCGCCACCCTGCGTCTCAGCCTTAAAAAACGCGTACATCTGCATAAGCCGAAGGAATAAAGTCCAAGGCGGCGCTGCACCTGTTTCGCGATGCAACATTTTATTTTTTAGCACAAAGAAATGGAGTCGGCAAAACCGTAAAGAAAAAGGACACCCATTTTGGATGTCCTTCATTTTGGCGGAGAAAGAGGGATTCGAACCCCCGGAGGTGTGACCCTCAACGGTTTTCAAGACCGCCGCATTCGACCACTCTGCCATTTCTCCGCTGCAAAAGTACAACTTTTTTAAAACGACCAGATATTCCGAACTCATTTTTGGACAAGCAATTCAGAAATTGATTGATTTTTTTGATTTACATACTGATTATCAGAACTATAAAGAAATAATATTTTTAGTAGCGCATATATTTTTTTCAAAACAAGTATCAGTCCAAACAAAATTTTGATAACCGGAAAATTATGGTATATTTTTACGAAACATAATTCATTGAGCAAGCAAAACAGCAGATTTTACAATCCACAAAGCTCTTAATACAACAAGATAAATAGTGAACCGATTTTCCCGATTAAATCAAACACATCTCCAGAATAGGCGTAAAGAAAAAGGACACCCTTATGGGATGTCCTTCATTTTGGCGGAGAAAGAGGGATTCGAACCCCCGGAGGTGTGACCCTCAACGGTTTTCAAGACCGCCGCATTCGACCACTCTGCCATTTCTCCGCTGCAAAAGTACAATTTTTTTGAATCCTGCAAGTTTTCCTGTGAAATTTTTTCTCATCAGAAACGTTAGTATTACTGATGGTTCTAAGATTCAGGCAAATAGTTTTTAAAATGATCTTATAATTTTTATTATCTTTGAAGATTAATCACCAAAATTTCATACCATGAACAAAATATTTACAATCAGGACGGTATTAATGCTACTCCTCTTTTTTGGGGCACTGGCATTAAAGTCCCAAAATGTAGGTGTTGATTTTTACTACAGCACCTTTTTTTCGCCGGAGCAAGGCCCTTATGTTGAAACCTACACTTCCGTTGTTGGCAGTTCGGTAAAATGGACGAAAAATGAGAACGGAAAATTTCAATCAGCAATAAATCTCACCATCATTTTTGAAAAAGCGGGGAAAGTTGCCGATTTCAGTAATATCCGTTTAAATAGTCCTGAATTAGATGATACAACGGATATTAATTTTAATTTTCTCGACCAACAACGCTTCAGCCTGCCGGCAGGCGATTACCTTCTCAAAATCAGCCTGGCCGATGCAGCATTTCCCGATCAAAAATCGGAATACGAAGAAGCCTTCAGCATTCATTTTAACAAAAAAGATGTTGCGATAAGCGGAATTGAACTGATTGAATCCTATACGAAATCCACGGAACCCGGCATCCTGACCAAAAGTGGTTACGACCTTATTCCAAAAATCTTTGGTTTTTACGGACCGGATCAAAACAAGCTCAGCTATTATGCCGAAGTTTATAACACAAACGAAAAAATCGGGCCGGATCAAATGTACCTGCTTCGTTCCTATATTCAAACCTATGAAACAGCCAAGAAGCTGGAAAAATATCAGTTAACCAAACGGATGAAAACGGATCCGGTCAGTGTTGTTTTCAACCATTTTGATATTTCGGAACTCGAGTCGGGAAATTATTATCTGATAATTGAAGCACGTGACAAACAAAATGAGCTGATCGGTTTGAACAGCATCTTTTTCCAGCGCTCCAATCCCGATATTAAAAAAGACATGAATGCCTACCTGAATCAGGCCATTGAAAATGTATTTGTCGAGCAATTTACAGATAAAGACACTTTGGTTTATTGGGTTCACAGCATCTGGCCTTTGGCATCAAACCCCGAGAAAGACTTTATTGCAAACCAGGCAAAAAATACTGATCTGGAGACATTGCAGCGTTTTTTCTATCATTTTTGGCTTGAGCGGAGCTACAGCGATCCTTATGGCGCATGGAACCAATACAAAAAACAGGTAATGGATGTAGAAAAATTATTTGCTACAACCGGAACCCCCGGATTTGCCACTGATATGGGACGTGTTTATCTGAAATACGGTGCTCCGAACACCATCGCCGACCGGCCATTTGACGCAAGTAATTCAATGAACCTCAACAATACGCAGGGCTATATTGAAGAAGGAGGCCATGTACCCTATCAGATTTGGCATTATTACCAACTCGGCAGCCAGCGCGATAAAAAGTTTGTTTTTTACAATCCGCATCTTGCAGGCACGGCTTATGAACTCATCCATTCTGATGCGCAAGGTGAAATCCACAATACGCAATGGCAAACATTACTGAAAAGAAACACCTTTGAAACCCCGACAAACTTTGGCGACGACCGTTACGGCGGGCAAAGCGGACAATATTACAACAACCCCTATTAATCTAAAAGGATAAACATTACATTTGCAGCGCCGTTTGATTTGATCAGGCGGCGCTTTTTATTATGAGCAAAGAACAGAAGCATATAAAAACCGCAGTTGTTATCCTGAACTGGAACGGAAAATCCTTTTTGGAAAAATTTCTGCCTTCTGTATTGGAATACAGTTTAGAAGATGCAGCAGTTATTGTTGCAGATAATGACTCTTCGGATGGTTCTGTTGACATGCTCAGCGAAAAATTTCCACAGGTTGGCATCATCCAAAACCCCGACAATGGTGGTTATGCTCGTGGTTACAACCTTGCGCTTAACGAATTGGATGCCGAATATTATGTCTTGCTCAACTCAGATATTGAAGTTTCCCCCAACTGGATAAAGCCCGTAATCCGGCTTATGGATTCAAACAAAAACATAGCCGCCTGCCAGCCCAAAATCCGCTCCTTTTATCAGCGCGATGAATTTGAATATGCCGGAGCCGGAGGTGGATATATCGATAAATATGGCTATCCTTTTTGCCGGGGCAGGATTTTCCAATCTATGGAAAAAGACAAAGGGCAATATGATGATGATTGCGAAGTGTTTTGGGCTTCCGGAGCCTGCATGTTTGTGCGTGCATCTGCTTTTCATGAATTGGGCGGCCTGGATGAGGATTTCTTTGCCCATATGGAAGAAATTGATTTTTGCTGGAGGCTTAAAAACCGTGGTCATAAAGTGATGTATTGCGGATCATCAACGGTTTATCATGTAGGCGGAGGCACATTGCCCAAGAAAAACCCAATGAAAACTTACCTCAATATCCGCAACAACAACATCATGCTGTATAAAAACCTACCGGCAAAACGATTGAGTAAAGTAATGCTGGCACGTTTGGTTTTGGACGGGATTGCTGCATGTAAATTCCTGATTGACGGCGGTTTTAAAGATTTTTATGCCGTGATCAGGGCGCATAAGGATTATATGAGGCGATTACCTCAAACACGTATCAAGCGGAAAAAACTTCCCCACCAAAAAGTTAGCTGCATGTATCAGGGTAATATTGTCGGGGCTCATTTTTTCCGTTTCAAAAGGAAATATACGGAGCTGGATCCTTTTAAATTCAAATGCTAGTTTCCCTTATAAGATAATGTACTGCAAGCAGATATCCGTCAAGGCCAAAACCACTGATACAGCCATTGGCGCCGGCAGCAGTCAATGAATTTTTCCTGAAATCTTCTCTGGCAAAAATATTGGAGATATGCACCTCAACAAGCGGGCAGTCAATTGCTTTCACGGCATCGGCAATTACAACTGAAGTATGTGTATAGCCACCCGGATTAAGAATAATCCCATCCGCTACTTTGTCGGCTTGTTGCAATGCATCCACCAATTCGCCTTCAATATTGCTTTGGTATAACGAAAATTCATGTTGCGGAAAAAGATCTTTTAACTTTTGCAACAAAGAATCAAATGATTGATTTCCATAGATTTCCTGCTCCCTTTTTCCGGTCAGGTTCAGGTTTGCGCCATTAATAATTCGGATAAGCATATTCTTTTTTGGCAAAGATATAATCTTTTTGACGGACTAATCAGGGCAAATACATCTATATCCGGCAACATTTTCATTCTGCACCAAAGCAAATTGCCACAGTCACAAAAACTGCTGATCTTTTGAGTTTAGCATCAACATTGTGCTCTTTATCAACTTGTTACAACCCAGTCATCCGGTTGAATAAACAAAAACAGCTTACACTTACAAAATAATCATGCACAGATACTTAATCAGACGGCACATATATAGAAACTTGATTTTGTCCTGAGTAGGATACAATGTACCTTAGTACCGGAATTTTAAAAAAAGCAAAAATGAAAAAAGAAATTCGTAAATTAAGTATTCTTGCATTGCTCGCTGTTTTAGTAGTATTTAGCGCATGCAACAAGCAGGAGATCAACAATGACCCACCCCAAAAAGAAGACAGTGGTAAATTTACTGATCTCAAAGTACCCGAAGGGTTTAGCTGGAGTACTGCCAAGCCCACTGTTTTTGACCTTAAATTTCAGGATGCCGACGGACTGCCGGTAAGTACTGAATTTAGTATTTACACTTCCTATCCGGGCGGATCCAAACTGATTGACGGAAACTCTAAGGATGATGGCACCTATGCACTTCGCTATAAAATTGCCAGTCGCAACGAAAGCATTGTCGTTGTTTTACCCGATGGCCAAAAGGAAAGCATTCAATTGGAGGAAATTCAATTAGAAGACTACAATAATACCGATGGATTTATGGCCCGGAAAGAAATAACCTGCAAACAGCCGGCATTCAAATCCAGCCGTGCGGTAAGCTACCAGTATTTTCCTGCTGAAGGACAATTTGGTACACTTTGTTTTGAAGACACCTGGCCGCATCAGGCAGATTATGATTTTAACGATGTACTGATCGACTATAATGTAAAGGGCACTTATGTAGATGATTGGACTGTAAGTAAAATAGACATGGTTCTTTACCTCAGAGCCAGTGGCGCCAGTAGCCATAACGGCCTGGGAATAAGCTTTAAACATTCGTGGTGCTGGGGCGGCTTTCCTCAGCCGGATATAGCGACTATAAAAGTAAATGGCGAGACCATAAACCCTGAATCCGGAACTGTTTATCCATCTTATATTCTTATACCGGATATTGAAGATCACCAGCCCTATTACAATACTTTTGCTGATCAGGATTTTCGCGATCCAATCCGTTTTGAGGTAAGCATTGAATTTGCTACTCCGGCAGAAGACTGGTGGGAAATTGAGATGCCTCTCAACAATATGTTTTTAATAATTGATGGCGAGCGTGGACGAGAGCTGCACAAACCTGATTATGTTCCAACATCACTGGCTGACCCATCCTATGTCGGCACAGGCAAAGACGACTCTGATCCTTATGCATTCAATCCCGATAATTTCAAAGATTCCAAGATGATGATAGGGTTTTATACATACAAAACAGAGGAAGGATTTCCCTGGGCTTTGGATATTTATTTCGATGAAGCAGGAGATAACCTTTTCCGTTATCCTGTGGAATTTATGGATATCCGGGAAGCATATTACCCCGCATTTGAAAACTGGGTGATGTACTGGTGGCCCTGGGACTGGTATTTGCCCGAACATCGCGTGGAAGGAAAAGTTTATGAAACAATACCTGACCCCTCCTACCCTGAAATGAATTAGAAAAGAATTACATAACAAGCAAAAAATGCCGCAGTTTTTTTCTGAGAACTACGGCATTTTTTTATCCTTTATTTTTCTCTTTGGTTGAAAGCAGTCCGCAGGCAGCATAAATATCTTCTCCTCTGCTGGCGCGAATGGTTGTAATTAAACCTTTGGCATTCAATTCATCACGAAAAGCCTGCAATCGTTCTTCATTTGTGCCCGGCAATGGTGATCCCGGAATTTGATGAAAGCGGATCAGGTTAACCCTACAGCGCAGGCCATGCAGCAAGCGGGCCAGTTCTTTTACATGCTTCGGACTGTCGTTCATCCCTCCGAATACAATATACTCAAATGAAATCCGCCTTTGCCGTCCAAAATCCCATGATCGCAGCTCATTTACCACATCTTTGATCGAATAAACATTTTGAATGGGCATCATTTGCGCACGTTCCTCATCAAATGGAGTATGCAAACTTACCGCAAGATGCGCCTCGCTTTTATTTAAAAATGTTTGCATCGCAGGAATGATACCAATTGTAGAAACCGTAATTCGTCTCGGGCTCCATGCAAAGCCCCAGTCGGAAGTCAGGATTTCCAGGCTTTTTAAAACCTCCTCCAGATTGTCGAGCGGTTCGCCCATGCCCATATAAACCACATTGGTCAGGTTTTCGCGTTCGGGCAGGCTGCGGATTTGGTTGATAATCTCGCCGGCGGTGAGCTGAGCCTGGAACCCCTGTTTTCCTGTAGCACAAAACAAGCAGCCCATTTTGCAGCCCACCTGCGAACTCACACATAAGGTAGCACGCTCTTTTTCAGGAATATATGCCGCCTCAACAAACTGCAAGTCTGCTTTTTTAAACAAATATTTCTTTGTTCCGTCAACAGATTCCTGCACATTTATATAATCGGAAAAACCTATATCAAAAGCCGAAGACAGCTTTTGCTTATTGGTTTTGGAAATGTTCAGCATCTCATCAAAAGACCGCAGATGTTTTTTGTACAGCCATTCGCAAATTTGTTTCCCAACAAATCCGGGCATACCCAGATCCTTCACCAAAGCAATTAATTCCGTTTGAGTTTTGCCCAACAGGGCTTCTTTATTTTGCATATCAATTTCTTAAAACAAAAAACGCTGAAGATTATAAATCCAGTCGCTTATGCCGTATTTCTAAAAATAAATTTCCGCAATGATCTGGTTAAAAGGGATTTGTTTTTCAATCAACAGATCACGGCATTCGACCACCATCTCGGCCCTGCCGCAAAGGTAATACAGATGTTCTTTGGGTAAGTCATTCTGCGCGCGAATCCAGTTGGTAACACGTCCGGTAAAATCAGCTGCCCTGTTATCGCGACTGGCACAGCGCACATAATCAGCGCCAAAAGCCTGTGTGAATTCATCTTCAAAATAAAAATTCTCCTGATTGCGGCCACCATGCACCAGCTTTGCGCCTGCATAATAACCTGAACGCAACATACTGATAAACGGGGCAATACCTGTTCCTGAAGCAATCCAATATGCAGGGATATTGCGCCATAAAAAAGATCCGGATGCTTTTGATATCCTCATTTCGGCACCTTTTTTCAGGCGTTCCATGAGCGGAGTCAGGTAGCCATCAGATTTTACATCATACAAAATACTAAGCGTTTTTTCGTTTTCGCCACTGGCAATACTGTAAATCCGATGCTGGCCTTCCTCGCCGGGCAAACTCAGGGCAATATGCTGACCGGCCTTAAATTTGAAAAATTCAGGGCGGTTGAGGTGCAGCAGATAAACACCCGAAGCAATTTGTTCCTGATTCCGGCTAAGTGTTGTTGTTATGCTCATAAATGCAAAGATAGAATAAAGCGAAAAAACATCAGCAGGCATGCATTGTTCAGTAAACGAGACATTTGTTAATTTCAAGTTGACAAGTTTTTGAAGATCAAACATAAAGAATATCTACTTTTGTAAGCTTAAAAGCAAGCAATGAAAAGGATACGGTGCATCATATTTGATTGGGGCGACACGATCATGCGCGATTTCCCGGAAAAGGAAGGGCCAATGTACACCTGGGAGCATGTAGAATACATTCCGGGTGCAGCAGAAATCCTGCCTTTTTTGAGCCAAAGCCGACGCAAAATGGTCATTGCCACAAATGCAGGTGCATCCGATACGGAAGCAATGAAAAAAGCGCTGCAACGCCTTGGTGCCGATCAGTATTTCCATGAATTTTTCAGCTCCAAAGACCTGCGCTACGAAAAGCCGGAACCACGGTTTTTCCGAAGTATCAGCAATACGATGATGATGAAACCCGAAGAATGCATCATGATTGGCAATTCGTACGAAAAAGATATTGTGGGAGCAAAGAAAAGCGGCATGGCAACGATTTTTTTCAATGAACATGACCTCCAAGGCGATTTTCCATTGGCTGATTATATCATTACTGACTTGCTGGAACTGTTTTCATTATTCCACAAAAGCAAATAATATGTGGCTCAAAGCAACAATAATATTTTCACTGATATCACTGATAAGCCTGAATTCCAATGCCCAAAATAAAAAAGAGCCCGATTTCCATCCACCTCTTGATCTTACACCTGTGCTGTCAGGAACATTTGGGGAGTTGCGCTCCGATCATTTCCATTCCGGAATTGATTTCAAAACGCAGCAGGTTGAGGGAAAAATTGTTTATACAATTGAAGATGGTTATGTTTCACGCATCAAAGTTTCGCCATGGGGTTATGGCAAAGCACTGTATATCACACATCCCAATGGCTACACTTCAGTTTATGGGCATTTGCAGCGCTTTAATCCCGTAATTGATGAATATATAAAAGCCTACCAATATGCCCAGGAACAATATGCTGTAGATAAATACCTGATGCCTGATGAGATAAAACTCAGCAAAGGCGATACTATTGCCATATCGGGGAATACGGGAGGCTCGATGGGTCCGCACCTGCACTTCGAAATAAGAAATACTGCTACCCAAAACCCCATAAACCCAATGCAATTTGGTTTTGGCCCTAAGGATGATCACCCTCCAACAATCTTAGGCTTGGGCATTTATCCCGCAGAAGAAAACACACTTAGCATTTTAGGCAAAAGCGGATATTTTCCTGACGTACAAGGTAAAGCTCCTGAATATGAAGTTATTGACACCATTAAGCTTTATGGAAAATGCTATTTTGGGATCAAAACATACGACCAGCTGAATGGAGCTGCCAATAAAAATGGTGTGTATGCCATTAAATTGTTTATTGACAGCAATATGGTGTATCATCACAGCATGGACGAACTTTCGTTCAGTACAACACGCTATATCAATAGTTTGATTGATTATGCCGGATATAAAAATGATAAGGGTCGCTATCAAAAAACATGGAAACAGAGCAATAATAAGCTCAAAATTTACCACAAACAGGAAAATGACGGAATATACAGGTTCACGGATGGCAAGGCGCATCAAATTGAATATCAGGTATCTGATTTTGCCGGCAACAAAAGCAAACTTTCCTTTATCCTGCTAAGCGACACAAGTATGGCAAATCAGGAAATTTTAAACGACAGCATTGATTTTCTGATGATCTATCCCGAACAGCCTTTTCGTTTCAAAGAAAATAAGATTGAATTTAGCGCACCTTCATATGCGTTTTATGACACAGTTCATTTCACTTTTAGCATCGACAGTGCCTGCACCGATTGCCTTGAGCCACAGTACAAAATTCACAGAGCCGGAACCCCAATACACAAACGATGCGTTATTAAAGTAGAAAGCAATATTGTAGATAGCCTTAAAAATAAATCATTTCTGGTGCGCAAAGATGATGATACATGGGTTTATGTCGGCGGAAAATGGAAAGGAAATATCATTGAAGACCGCATTAGGTCATTCGGAACTTATAGCCTGATGATAGACAGCCTGGCTCCGGAAATAAGCATATATAATTCAAAATCAGATAGTTTATCTCTTAATCCTAATCAAAAATTAATTGTTCGGCTCAAAGATGATATGTCGGGAATAAAAGATTACAGAGGCGAATTGAACGGACATTGGATTTTAATGGAATACGACCCAAAGAAAGAACGCTTAAGTTATGAACCGGATAAATTCTTTAAAAAAGGGATTAATCATTTTATATTTCGTGCAGAAGATTTATGCGGCAATAAAAGCGAAATAAAAGCTGTGATTATCAAATCGGATGAGTAAATATTTATTTACCATACTATACATCGTTTTGGTTTTGCCATTGAGCAGCCAAACGCAAAAGTCAGGCATGATTGACACCGTTTTTTCCTGTTCGTACAATTTTGAGTGGGACGAAAAAGCCAGTGATTTCGATCGCCATATCATCAGGGAAATCACAAAAGACAAGCTTAAAGGACTTAAAAACACCACGATAAACACTACAGTAGAAATCGGCCGCCTTCGAACCAAGAATGATTTAGGTATTGAATTAGTCTATTACTTTTTACATGATATACAGTTTCAGGGAGACATTTATTACTCAGGCTTTGAGCTAAAGGAAGTCCTCATGCCGGATGAAATAAAATTATATTGCTGCTCCGGAAGGCGAAGCAAAGAATACACACTGAGGCATCAATACAAAAATACCACTTATGACAGCATTTTGCAGGTCATGCCGCACAACAGCACAAATGAGTATTGCAGTTGCAAATTAATCTATACAAAAAAAGCAGAGGAGCGATTTGATAATTTCTTACTAAATGTCAAAGATTATCTGGGATGGATTCAATTTGCAAAAGAAATTTTAGATGAAACGGAGGTCATGCGAAATTTTGGCGCCGAAAATACAGCTGCTTTACTGGCCGATCTGAGTATTCTTGAATTAATCATTAAAACAGCAGATCAGTGGGAATTTCTATCCCAACAAAGGCAGGATCCACGGAATTTGCATGAAACATTCAAAATTCTCAAAAGAAAGTACTGGCAAATGATGATTCTCGCTGAAAAAGCAATTGAAAACGAAGAACAATTATCCAACAAAAAATTTGCATCAAAATTTAGCCAATACCGGATTGAGCGGGAATTAAAATTATTTAAAATGATAAATAATTTGAATCCGTTTCATAATACGGCTTTGATCAATATGATGGATAGTCTCGGTTTGTTTTATACAGATGGTGACCTAAGCCGTACGCTTTTTAAGGATACAAATGATAATAAATCCGGAAATTTTCATATAGCTTTATATGACAGCCTGGGAAACAATTATATACGTTCATCAGAACAGTTGTTCAAAGAAAACTCATATACCGAGGCATTGGCCATGCTCCATCGTGCTCTGCTGTGCAATCCAGACGACACACAATGCGCTAAAATTAATCAACTTATAGCCAAAACACGTTACCAGATTTACTTTTCATATTTAAAAATAGCCGAGCGGAGTATTCAGCAGAAGCAATATGAATTTGCCGCAAATTTTATTCAAAAAGCACGCAATTACCAAAAAAAATTCAAAGGCACAATAATTCTGCAATCGCATGCTGATGACGTTTGTAAAACGCTGATCAAAAAGATGATGCATGAGACCGGAAAAAGCATGCAAGAACGGATTGAAACACTGAAATCCCTTATGAGTCTATACAAAACGCTTTCCAAAGCAGATCATAAAATTTATACGGAAATTGTCCGTTCAGCGCTTAAAACATATGATGCAATTATTACAAAGAGCATGCAGCTTTATAACGAAAACCAAAGTGACAGTGCTATTTTATACCTATCGGAAGCCATAGATATCAGAACACATTTTCAGGATAATATAAGGCAAAGCAACGAAGAAAAAGAGCTCCGCCTAATAAGTACATCAAAGAAAATTTCTTTAACTGATTTATCGAAGAACTGTAAAAATAAAAATACTCTTTATGATTCACTTCAAAGACAAATAGAAGAAGCAGTTGCCCTGGCAAAAATAAACAGTTTGCCCCGACTTTATGAAGCGGTGAATAAACATGATGCCGGAACAAATCATTGCACAGATTCAAGTTGGAACAGATTAGCCAATACATGTTCTGTTTATCAGGTTTTGGCAGATTATGCCGCGTTAAAAAAGACATCCGAGATGGCATTATTGACCAATGATTACGACTTGAGCCTCAGTATTTTACTCCGGATGGACGAAGACAAACTACGCCAGAAACTTAAAACATTCAATTTCAACCCTCCTAACTTAATCGAATCAATAGGTGAAGCAAAAGATACTGCCTTCAGCTTTTTTTGCTTGAATTATTTTTTGGATAATATAGACATCAATAAAAGTTTGCAATGTCTTGATATTCTGCGCCAACAAAATGTTGGAGAAAAAGAAACACGATATTATCAGGAACAAATAGCCGGCAAACTTGCAGAAAAAGACAAATTGCAAAAGATTGAAAAGAATCCGGAGGAAAGGCTAAACCTTTATGTTGGTGATACGAAATGGTATCGCTTTTTTCGCAAATCATATATAAAAAACTGGAAACAATATAAAGTGGATTGGAATTAAAGTGAAGCGTTTCACAATAGTTTTACCTTCATTGTTTTAGGGAAAGCCTGTACGGTTTGATGCATATCCCAGCCTTAGTCTTTATCTAAAAACAGCAAAAACATGAAGAAATACTTACAAAAAAACAAGCAAATCGGACGAAAAACCACAGGATTCCCTGAAAATTTAAGCCATTAGCAAAATTTACTAAAACATAGTATAAACCACATGTAAATTAACTTAATATAATCCTTTTATAATCAGCCGTTTTTGAAAAACTCCTATTTTTTTTTATTCTCAAAAAGAAGCCAACACAAAATTAGCATA
Source organism: Bacteroidales bacterium (assembly GCA_963662905.2). Lineage (GTDB taxonomy): Bacteria > Bacteroidota > Bacteroidia > Bacteroidales > WRLA01. Next base: position 1,053,355 of record CAXXFD010000003.1, read on the forward strand.
TATTTGGTCTCTAAAATACAAATCAAAAAGCGAAAAAATGAAACGTATTCTTATTTTGGGGCTATTGGCATTTTTTGCAGCCTTTATTACTGAAGCCCAAATTATTGACCCCAAAAAAGCCTTAAAAAACGAAGGCGAAAACCGAACCAACCAAAATATTAATAAAGGAGTGGATGCCGGTTTTGATAAAGTGGAAGAAGGAATTGGCAGCTTGTTTAAAAAGAAGAAAAAGAAGAAAAAAGAAAAAGAAACGGAAGAGCAAAGCATAGATCAAACTTCAGAACAGGATCCTGATGCATCGTCAAACTCAGACGAAGAACCTGCAGGCCATGAAGATCCAGCAGCAAAGCAGCCCAATGTGCAATGGGCAAAATTTGATTTTGTACCCGGTGATGAAGTCATTTTTGAAGATGGCCCGGATATCATGGAAGAAAACGGCGAATTTCCCAGTCGTTGGGATTTGGTTGACGGCCAGGTAGAGATTGCCAATGTGGATGGCGAAAACGTGATTATGTTTCTCGACGGAAGCCCGATGATCATACCCTATCTTGAAAATTCAAATGAGGATTATCTCCCTGAGGTATTTACTGTGGAGTTTGATATGTACACCCCAAAAGATGGAAATCGCTTTCAGCTTTACCTATCAGACAGAAAAAACCAGCGCAATTTTGAATCACAGGAATTTCAAATAACCCCTATAAGAGTTGATGCACCCGGAGATATCACCGTTGAGCACAGTTCCAGGGATTATTCATATTGCGAGAACGGTTGCTGGACGCATATTTCCCTTGCCTACACCAAAGGCAAAATGAAAGTGTACATTGACGACACACGCCTGATCAACATCCCCCATTATGAGTTTAATCCTTCAGGAATTACCATCCAGGCTTATTTTGCCTCGGCAAAGGATAACCAGCCATTTTACCTGAAGAATGTCCGTATCGCCAAAGGTGGTGTGAAATATTACAAACGTGTGCTCAGTGACGGTAAAATTGTATGTAACGGCATTCGTTTTGACGTAAACAAAGCCACGCTCAAACCCGAATCAATGGGCCCCATTAACGAAGTTTTTGAACTGATGCAAAAACAGCCTGATCTAAAATTCAGCGTGGAAGGCCATACCGATTCTGATGGTGATGACCAGTTTAACATGAAACTTTCCGAAGACCGTGCAAAAGCCGTCATGGATCAGCTCATCTCCATGGGCATAGCTGCCGATCGACTGAAATACAAAGGTTTTGGTGAAAGCCAGCCCATTGGCAACAATACAACTGCTGAAGGTAAAGCCAACAACCGCCGCGTGGAATTTGTGAAATTTGACTAAAATACATTTTATTTTCAAACACTTGCTGACAAGCTATTGAGACAACCCGATGCAGTCCAAACGAACACCCCCAAATTATTCGTTTGGATCGCATTTGGTTTGCACTACCGGCTAGAGCCCCAAAAAGTGCAGTAAATATTAATATCAACTATCTAAAACGAATCAAAACTAAGTACAATGAAAAAAATTGTAAGAATCCTGTTTTATGTCAACATTGCCATGATGAGCAGCCTGCTCATATCCTGCGGTGGCAGCGAAAAAAAAGAAGCTGACGAAAAACTTGGAAAACTGGAAATCGAAATCCCAGAGAATCTGGAATCCAATGATGCCGCTGTTGAGTACGTCAATGAAATGAACCTTGTTGTGGACGATTATGCCATGCTGATGGACGAACTTGTTGAAGAAGTAGGCGAATACAAAGGCATGAAAGAGGAAGACCTCAGCATGATGGACAAGCTGAAACTTACAACAGCTATGGCGAAAGTGGCCATGGAATCGACACAAATCATGGCGCGCTGGGGCGAATGCACCGACAAGCGTATGAATATGGAACAACAGCTCAGTGAAGAAGAAATTGAAGCTTTAAACCTTGTGTATAAACGCTTTGAGGAACGCATGGAACAGGTAAAAAACCGTCACCATGAATTCTTTGCCGAAGAAGAAACTGAAGAATAACGCCATATTTAAATCCAAAAAAGCAATGAAATTCACCAAATTCTGCGTAATCGGCATAATGCTGGCAATGCTTTTGGTATCTTGCAAGCAATCATCAGTCAGTACTGTGGACATGATGCTCAACGGGCCGGATGATGAACTGGTAGCCTTGCTCAAAGAACAAGCCCGTCAAGACAGCCTAAACAAAACACCCGAACAGCTCGCAGCAGAAAAAGCTGAAAAAGAGCATCTGGAAAAAATAATGGCAGCACGTGAGGAAGAGCGGAAAAGGCTTGGCATTGAGGAAGAACAAACGACAAACTCGCATATTATTACTACTAGTGCACCGGATTTTTTGCCCTATGTGTTTGCGGTTTTAATGATATTGGCAATTGCATTTCCCATCATTCTGGCAATAAGAAAAGTAATTAAAAAAGCCGGCGACATGAGCTATACCATTGGGGAAATGACCGAAATAATGGATCAAATCAGTGATGATCCGCGTTTTAAAGATTTGCCGGAAGAAGAACGCAAAAATTTTGAAAAATTCAAGAACTTTATTGACAAATAGAAATAACAACATCTAAACACAAAAGAAAATGACACCAACAATTATTATTGCAGCAGTAGTACTGATACTCATAATCAGTATAATTTCAATGTATAACGGCCTGATCCGCCGCAAAAACGAAGTTGATAACGCTTTCGGGGGAATCGACGTGCAGTTAAAAAAACGTTACGACCTGATCCCCAACCTCGTATCTACCGTAAAACAATATGCATCCCACGAAAAAGAACTGCTCGAAAAAGTTACCGAACTTCGTGCAAGGGCAACCAATGATAAGCTGAGCAATGACGAAAAAGTTGCGCTCGACAATCAGATTTCTGCCGGCATGAAAGGGATTATGGTAGCCGTTGAAAGCTATCCCGACCTCAAAGCCAACGAAAACTTCATGAACCTGCAGCGCACCCTCAATGAAGTGGAATCGCAGATTTCCGCCGCCCGCCGTACCTACAATGCGGTTATTACGGATTACAATAACGGCATCCAAACTTTCCCGAGGAATATCCTGGCCAACCAGATGAATATGAAAGCAAAAGAAGTTTTCGTGATTCCGGATACCGAAAGACAAAATGTTGACGTAAGCAAACTCTTCTAAAAGCATCAAAAATGATAGACAAAGAAAATTTACACAAACTATACGAAAGCGATTTAAAAGACCGCCTGGCCGCACTTGAAGGTCAACGGAAAAAAATCCTGTTGATCTATGTTGTTGCCATTTTGCTCATTTTATCACCCTTCGTCATCTTTTTTCTGACACCTCTGGGAGACAACAAATCCCTGCAAAATGCTTTTCCACTCTTTTTAATTCCTGCGCTTGGTGGTTTCGGGTTGATCTTCTGGGCTCGTATGCTCCAGAAAAAATACCGTTCGGAATACAAACAAAAGGTTGTAAAACAGATTGTCCATGCCATTGACCCGGAATGGACCTATCAGGCAGACGGCCGCATCAGCGAAATGGAATATCGCGAGAGCAACATCTTTCGCACACGTTATGACCGATACCGTGGCGATGATCTGATCAGCGGGCAAATCGACAAAACCGATTTCCGCAGTTCCGAGCTGCATACCGAATACAAAACCTACGAAAAAGACGACGATGGCAATACGAAAGAAGAATGGCACACTATATTTAAGGGACTGTTTTTTCATGCCGATTTCAATAAAAATTTCAGTGGCAAAACTTATGTTCAGCCCGATACTTTTGAAAAATTCCTGGGGAAATTTGGCCAAAACTGGGCGAAAATCGGTGGTGAAGCATCCCTGGTAAAGCTGGAAAATCCTGAATTTGAAAAACTCTTTAAAGTTTATTCAACGGATCAAAACGAAGCACGCTACATCCTCACGCCTGCCATTATGGAAGCCCTGGTGCGCATACGAAAGGAATACAAACGCAGCATGAACCTGAGTTTTATCGGCAGCCGTGTTTATTGCACCTTCTTCTCAAACAAAGACTTGTTTGAACCCAGGATTCTGAAATCGGGCGTCAACTTCAAAGACATTGAAGAAATGCACCATCTGTTTATGGTCAATTATACTATTGTCAGTGAACTTAACCTCAACACACGAATCTGGACAAAAGATTAAATAGAGTTCGTCTATAAAGTCTCCCAAAATTTCGGGATTGCTCAAAATCCAAATCCTCATCCCGTATCTACGGGACTGCGGTTTGGATTTTTCACACGTACTTCGACTGTGCTTACTTCCGCTACGCTCAGCACATCGCAGCATAGCACCTTGAATTTGAACTTTATAGAATAAACTCCCGACTTTATAGACAGACACGAAATAGTGCTTGTCTATAATGTCTCCCGAAGCTTCGCGGACTCCTTCTTTTCAATTCCGGAAGCTGTCGGTAGAATGCCTCGAACAATCTGAAGCAGAACACGATTTATGGATAATAATATTTAACAATGGAAGAAATTCTAGCGTCTAAACAAAGAAAAGAACTACTCAGGCTTGATGCGCGCAGAAAACTGATTCTTGCTTTGACCGTGCTTGCCGCAGCCATTTTCTTTATCACTTTTGCATTAACATTTTATGATATTATTCAAATGGGAGATGCAAATGTTGAATATAAAGAGGACCAAGCGACTACAATACTGCTCCGGATGGTCTGTGCTGTGGGCATATCATTGACCCTGCTATGGATTGCCGGGAAACTGCAACCTGCTTTCAAACGGAATTACAAAACTAAAGTTGTTTCGAAGCTGGTTCAGGCTCTGGAGCCGGATTGGAATTACGATGAAAAAAAACACATCTCCGAAGAGGAATACATCAACAGCAATTTGTTCAATCAATCTTATGAACATTTTGGCGGTGATGACCTGATCACAGGCAGAATAGGCAATACTGAATTTCAGTGCTCAGAGCTACATAGTCAAAACAGCCACAGAACAACCGATAGTGACGGCGATTCAAAAACCGAATATACCAGTGTTTTTCATGGTTTTTTCTTCGTAGCAGGCTTCAACAAAAAATTCAAAGGGGAAACCTATCTTGTGCATGGTGATTTGGAACATATAGCTCAAACATTCCGTGGGCCATCCAGGCCGGGCAAACCCGTTGGTTCAGGATCATTTGTCAAGTTGGAAAACCCTGAATTTTCAAAAATTTATGCCGTAAAAGCCACAGATCAGGTTGAAGCGCGCTACATCCTCACTCCCACCCTTATGGAAGGCCTTGTACGAATTTACAAAAGTATTGAGATGCCCATTCACATAAGTTTTGTGGACAACAAAGTGTATTTTGCAATCCGTTTTACGGAAGATCTTTTTGAGCCGAAGCTGATGAAATCGGTGCTCAACAAAAAAGAAATCCAAAAAATACAAAACCTGCTCAAACTGAACCGTTTGCTTGTTGATGAGCTCCAACTGAACAATAAACTCTGGATTTGATATGAGCATAAATCAAAATACGGACGAGATTAGAAAGCTGTTCGAGCAGAAATTAAAGCCTGCTTTAGCTTCCCTGGAATCGACACGAAAGAAAATCAGGCTACACCGCAATATTTGTGCGCTGCTTGCACTGATGATGTTCCTGTTCCTTTTCAGTGATTTCCTTTTGCTGCAAATTTCTGTACCTGTTCTTTGCCTGATTGGGCTGGGATATTTTGGTGCAAAAATTTTTGGAAGATATTTCCATTTCCGAAAAACCTATAAATCCGAAGTTGTTTCAAAGATTATTCATCTGATTGATCCTGAATATCAGTATGATGCAAACAAGAGCCTCAGTTTGGAAGAATTCAGTCAAAGCAAATTTCATAAACGAAAGGCAGATCGCGTGCGGGGCGATGATTTTGTTTGTGGCAGGATTGGCCGCACGGCATTTCGTTTTTCTGAGCTCCTGGCCGAATGGAAGGAAGTCCGCACCGAAGACGGGAAAACACATACCTACTGGAATGAAATATTTAAAGGCTTGATGTTTATTGTCGATTTCAATAAACATCTTGATGAAGAAACATTCGTGTTTCCCCAAAAAAGCAAAATCATGCATGGTTTTTTCAAAAGCGAAAAAGCAAAAGACCACCATTACGGCACTTTGGTGAAACTGGAAAATCCCGAATTTGAAAAATATTTCAAAGTTTACGGCAGCAGCCAGCAGGAAGCCCGCTATATCCTTACGCCGGCAATGATGGAAGCAATGGTCAATATGCATAAAACCTATAAACTTGACCTTCATTTTTCCTTTATTGGCGAAAATGCCTATTGCGCCATACCTTTTGAAAAATATCTTTTTGAACCACGGATTTCAAAAAGCCTTATTAATTTCGACGATATGGAATTTATGTACCGTATGTTTGGACTTATGAGGATTCTTATTGATGAAATGAACCTAAATACACGTATCTGGACAAAACAATAATTATTTAACAAATTAAAATTCATTTACTTATGAAAAAATCGATTACACTTTTGCTGGCGGTGCTATGCGTCATCGCCCTAAAGGCCCAAAACCAAAAAGCCAATAGATTCGCTGTTAAATCGGGTTATATCGAATACAAACTTGGCGAAAACGCCACCGGAACCAAAAAGCTTTGGTGGGATGATTTCGGAAAGAAAACACGCACAGAAGAAGACTCCAAAACCGTGACCAAAATGTTTGGCATTACGGATACAAAAATTGTTAAATCTACCACCATTATGGACGGCCCGAATTATTGGGTTGTTGATCAGGTAGAAAACAATGCACAAAAAGGCACCTCTCCTTATTATCAGGAAAGCCAGGAAATGACGGAAGATATGACCGAAGAAGAGCTTAAAAAGCTTTCGGACGATATCCTCACCCAAATGGGCGGCCAGAGGCTTCCAAACGAAAAATATCAGGGCTATGATTGCGAAGTTATTGAGCTGATGGGCACACGTTCATGGGTTTACAAAGGAATCACACTCAAAATCAAAGGTGAAATTATGGGCGTAAAATCCCTGGAGGAAATGGTGAAATTCGAGCCCGGCAAATCCGTTTCGTCCGGCATGTTCAAACCCGATACAAATATTGAGTATCAGGACATGAACAAAATGATGCAGCAAATGATGCCTACTTTTGAGGAAGACGACGACGAATAAAGACAAGTTTTTGCAACAATATTTTGGTAAAGCCCTCTCCAATTCTGAGGGCTTTTTTTTGTGCCCTTTCCTTTTTATTTTCTGCTAATTCCTCCCACAAAAAAGTACAACCGCTGTATCCGAACGCACACAACTCTATTAATCAACATTTTACCGGAAAACCCAAAAAAGTCCATCCAGGGCATCAGAACCTTTGCTTTTTCAGATAAACGACTGGCGTGAAAGCTCATAATACTTTTGCAGCGTTTTGGTTGTAAAACCGGAATGAGATGAGTTATTAAAAACAAATCCAATAACACGAACAAAAAAAATGAGAAAATTAGTCGTATTGATGAGCATGCTCCTGTTTGCACTTTTGTTTCAATCGTGCTCGGAAAAACATGTGAAACAAACAAAAACAGAAAACCGTTTGGTAAAATCCACGGTAGTCAGTTACGGACAAAACCAGCAGGAATACTCTTACTTTGGGAGTTTGGCCGAAAGCCGAAAAGTAAATGTTTCATTCCGAACAGGCGGTGAGCTGGAAAAGCTTTATGCCACCGAAGGGGAACTGATCCAAGAAGGAAGCCTGATTGCACAAATCGACAGCCGCGACCATCGCCTGGCACTGGATGCTGCAAAAGCGCAATACGATCAGGCTAAAGGCGAATACGAACGTTATCAAAAGTTATATGATAAAGGAAAACTACCGGAAAACACCCTGGACAAATTAAAATCGGGATACCTTTTGGCAAAAAGCAATTTTGAAAATGCTCAAAATGCAGTAAACGATTGCCGTTTGCAGGCACCATTTACAGGCTTTGTTTTCGAAGTTTTTGCCGAAAACCATGAAGCTGTTGCGCCCGGGCAGCCAATCATTAGCCTGCTGGATATGAACAAAGTAGAGGCAATTTTTGAAGTTCCGGAAGCTCATCTGTCCTTTTTTGAAAAAAACCCACAATTCAAAATTGTTGTAAAACACGCCAAAGACGGGCATATTCCTGCCAAACTTCATAGCATCAGCGAAAAAGCCGGCAGCAACAACCTTTATGAAGTCAGGTTGCTGGTCGAAAACAATGACAACACCCTGAAATCCGGTATGAGCGCCACGATAAACCTGTCGTTTCATACAGAATTGGAAGACGCATACATTATCGTGCCCACGGAGTCTGTTTTCTATCAGGACGGCAATGCTTTTGTTTGGATTATCAACAGAGACAGCAGCCTGAAAAAACAGAAAGTTATTGCTGCCAAAGCTCTAAATAACGGTAAGCTATGCCTGAAAAGCGGTTTACAAGCGGGCACGCGCATACTGACTGCCGGGACACATTTCGTAACGGAAGGCCAGAAAGTCAGATTATCCAATTAATTCAACACCTTTAAAGATTATAAGTATGCTGGATAAAATCCTGAATCAAAAGGCATTTATTACATTTGGACTGATCCTGGTCTTTATTGGCGGTATCTTTTCCTATAAAAACCTGGGGAAACTCGAAGATGCCGAAATTCCGATTAAAGCGGCTAAAGTAATGTGCGTATATCCCGGTGCTTCTGCCGAAGAAGTAGAACAGGAAGTTACGGTTGAACTGGAAAAAGCCATCCGGAAACTCGATTATATCGACAATATTCAAAGCCGCTCATTACCGGGGCTTTGCGACATCACCATAAACCTCGACTGGGGTAAGGTCGGTGTTGATGAACTGCCACAATACTGGGACAAGCTGCGCAAAAAAATCTCCGATGCGAGCAGCAATCTTCCGTCCGGGGCACAGGCGCCTATCGTACTTGATGATTTTGGGGATGTTTATGGTATCTTTTTTACACTTTGTGGCGACGGATACCCTTATGAAGAACTGCACACTTATGCAAAGGAAGCAAAACAGGCCATCAGCCTGATTGATGGTGTTAAAAACGTGGAAATAATAGGCGAACGAACAGAAACGGTGGACATTATTTTCAGCAAGGAAAAATTTGCACGACTTGGCATCAATCCCATGATGATCGTTCAGCTCATTAATGACCAAACTAATCCTGCAAATCCCGGCAGCCTGGTTTACGGCACAGAACGTATGCGCCTGAATGTCGGCGAAAAGTTCAAATCGCTTGATGAGCTCAGGAATATGGTCATACAGATTCCTTCGGGAGGAAAATACCTGCTGGGCGATGTTGCGCAAATAAGCCGCTCCTATATGGAACCACGCACCAGTGGGCTTCGAGCCGATGGAGTGCCTGCCCTGGGCATTGGAATTTCAGCGGCCAGTGGTGTCAACATCATCACCGTTGGTAAAGAAATTGATAAATGTATTGAAAATCTGGAAAGCGAATTTCCTGTAGGCGTTGAATTTAACCCGGTTTTCCACCAATCTGTCCGTGTTAAAGAGGCTATCAGTAATTTTATGGTAAACCTGATTGAATCTGTACTCATCGTTATTGGCGTACTGCTTATTTCGATGGGTTTCCGAAGTGGTTTCCTCATCGCCAGCGGGCTGGTACTCACCATTCTTGGCACATTTATCATGATGTTCGGTTTTGATGTGCAACTTCAAAGGGTTTCCCTGGCAGCCATTATCATTGCTATGGGGATGCTTGTTGACAACTCAATTGTTGTTGCCGATGGAATTTTGGTTGACCTGAAGAGGAAAATCCCGGGCAGGAATCCTTTCACTTTTGCGGCAAAACAAACAGCCATACCGCTGCTTGGCGCAACATTGGTGGCTATTCTTGCTTTCCTACCATTGGCTTTGTCGCCCGGAGGAGCCGGTGAATTCCTGCGCTCGCTTTTCTTTGTTCTGGCTATTTCGCTATTTATCAGCTGGATACTGGCTATGATTCAAACGCCCTTCATGGCTCGTTTATTTTACAGAAAAGAAAGCAAAAAGAATCAAAATACGGCCAAAGAAAACGATGATCCATATAGCGGCCTGTTTTACCGAAAGTTTGGTCAACTTATCCGCTATGCATTGCTTCATAAAACAGTAGTTATTGTCATTACTGCTACCGTTTTCATATTCTCAATGTGGTCGTTCCGCTTTGTGAAGCAGATATTCTTCCCCACCATGGCTTACAACCAGTTTTTTGTTGAGTATTACCTTCCTGCCGGATCCGATATTGAAGAAGTGGACCGCGACATCACCCAAATCAGCCACAGCATAGCAGATTGGGACGGAATTACAGACATCACCACCGCCATAGGCTCAACCCCTGCACGATACACATTGATGCGTCCGGTAAATTCCTATAGCAGCAGTTATGGCGAAATCATCATCAACACTACAGATTATGATGCCGCTTTGGATCTTGCACCGAAAGTTGGTGAATACATCAAAAAGCATTATCCACAGGCAATGATCCGCTCCAGAAATTACCAGCCAATTTCTGCTGAGTATCTGGTTGAAGCAAAATTCAGTGGGCCGGATCCTGAAGTACTCCGTCAGCTTGCAGAAGAAGCCAAGGATATAATGAGGGCAAATGAAAATGTTTCCGTTGTTACCGATAACTGGAAAAACATGACCAAAACGCTGAACCCTTACTACAGCCAGAACAAAGGCAAACAGCTGGGTATTTCACGCGATAACCTCAGCAACAGTATTGCTATTGCAAATAACGGCATGCCGGTTGGCCAATATTGGGATGGCGATGAACCGCTTCTGATGATGCTCAAACTGGATGAATCATCCATGAAGGAAATCAATCAAATTCCACTTCTTCCCGTTTGGGGACAAGGCGCTTCGAGTGTTCCGCTCAATCAGGTTACGGACAGCCTGAAAATCGGCTGGGAAGACAACCAGCTGCAGCACTACAACAGTGAGCTGGCCATAAAAGCACAATGCGATCCTGGTCCGGACATTAGTGCACCGGATTTATGGAACCAGCTTCATAAAGATATCGAAGCTATTGAAATCCCCAAAGGATATAAAATGGAATGGCTGGGAGAGCATGAACAAAACATACAGGCCAACGAAGATATCATGACCTACTTCCCTCTGGCCATTATGCTGATGATCCTTATCGTGATCGGACTTTTCAATAACTTCAGGCAGCCTATCATCGTTTTCGCTGTTGTTCCATTGGCATTTATCGGCGTAATTTTGGGTATGCTGGTAACAGGCAATGCATTTGGGTTTATGACGATTATTGGTTCGCTGGGGCTTATCGGCATGATGATCAAAAATGCCATTGTTTTGCTCGACCAGATCAATGTAGATTTGAAAAACGGAAAGGACAAACTTCATGCAACCATTGATGCAGCCGTATCAAGGTTCCGCCCGGTGCTTATGGCATCGCTCACAACCGTTTTAGGTATGGCTCCCTTGCTTTTCGACGATATGTTTGCCAGCCTGGCTGCCGCCATCATGTTTGGCTTGCTGGTCGGTACGGTCATCACCCTGATCATCGTCCCTGTTTTATATGCGATTTTATATCGAATTGACACCAAGCCCCTCAAACAAATTTCAAAATAAACGGAACATGAACTATATTAAAGCAACTGTTGCCCTGATACTGGCTCTGCTCCTTTTGGCAGGCCGGGTCAATGCGCAAGATGTCATCAGCCTGGATTCGTCCAGGGCCATGGCCATACAATATAATAAACAGCTTCAGGAAGCGCGTTTACGAATTGGTGAAGCTGAAGCCAATAAAAAAGAAGCATTCACCAACTACCTGCCCAAATTCGATGCAAGCGGCAGCGGGATGTACCTGCCCAATATTGATAATATCGGTATGCCGGGATTTTTCCTGCCTACGGCCAATAGTGCCGAAGAAGCTCAGGCTGGAAATTACAGCGGTGAAAGCGATGTTTGGTTTCCCGGATTTTCTCTTGGATTGGACGAAATCCTTTACTATACCGCCGATCTAAGCGTCAGCCAGGCCGTTTATGCCGGTGGCAAAATCCGCAATGCCAATAAAATGGCCGATATTGCGGTAGGCATCAGCAAAAACAATCTGGAACTCAATAAGAGCCAGATACTGGAACAAACCGATAAGGCATATTGGACTGTACTGGCTGTAAAAGAAAGCCTGAAACTGGCAGGAAAATATATTGATCTGCTCACCGAGCTGGAAGAACAGCTCACCGACAGCTACGAATTGGGACTTGTGCCCCGCAGCGACTTATTGCAAGTGCGCGTTCAGAAAAACCAAGCGGAACTTAATGAAATTCAAGCAAGAAACGGCCTAAAACTGGCTAAAATGCAATTATGCCAGATTATTGGACTGGATGTGCAATCGGACATCACGATAAGTGATACGGTCATGCAACAAACAATAATCCCCGATACAAGCGAAAGCATCAATAGGGCATTATCACTGCGCCAGGAGCTGAATATACTGGAAAAACAGATAGAAATCAATGAGTTAGAACGCAAAAATGTTCGGGCTGATTATCTGCCACAATTCGGCATTGGCGCCAGCTACTCCTACAGCAAAGTAAACGACTTAATGGATGACGGTCAATGGAACACCATGATTTCCGGGCAAATAAGCATTCCGGTATTCCACTGGAGAGAAAGCAGCCACCGAATGAAAGCGGCACAGCTCCGAAAAGAACAAAGCATGGTGCAACTTGCCAATACGCGCGATTTGATCAGCCTTGAGGTAAGCCAGGCCATTACGCGCCTCGACGAAAGCATCGAAGCAATTGCACTTGCACGCAAAAGCAAAACCGAAGCCGAAGAAAGCCTTGAAGAAACCAGGATTGGTTATGATGCAGGTTTAAATAATATCACGCAGGTGCTTGATGCCCAGGCCAGCTGGCAGCAGGCACATACCGAGCTCATTCGTGCTCTAACAAATTTTGAAATTTCCAAAGCCCGATATAAACGGGTTGTAGGGAAATAAAAACATTTTAGCCCTGTAAATTCAAGTCATGCTTCCTGTTTCATAGCATGGCTTGTTTTTTTTCAGGGGAAAAGCAGTAAATTAGCATCAAATTTTAAAAACAGCCTATTATGAAAAAAACTCTGTATTTCCTGTTTGGAATTCTGGCATTCAGCCTGCTTTTTGCTTCCTGCTCAGATGATGAAAAAGACGATCCGGATGATCCTAAAGTTGTTACTTACACAATCGCCTATCAACTCGACCTCACTGATGGCGATGCAAGTTCATACAAGGATTTTGTAATTACCTATACTGATGCTGACGGAACCAGCAAAACCCTTGAAAATCCTGATTTTCCATGGACACTGAGCTTTGACGGCATTGCTAAGGGCAAAACATTCAATTTTAAAGCAAACTGCACCTTGCTTACCGGCAAAAGCCTGAGTGTTTCAGGTACTGTTGGCTATACGGGAACCGATGGCGGATTTAGCTCATCCAATGTTTCTTTAGGTGCTTCCAATCCGGTGAAAGATATTCCGCTGACAAGCCAAACCAGTATTACAACGCCTTCAAAATAGGTTCATTTCCTATATTGATTTCAGGGCAATAACCGCATTTTCGGCAGCATCACCATGAGGGCAATGTACTTCGGTGATGTATGCCGGATTTCTTTTTTCCAGGCCAAAAAGGTAGGCTTTATCGTAATATTTTAAAGTAATTTCAGCAACTGACTTAAAATCATTATTTTCCAAAGCTTCTATTGCATTTTTATATTGAAGCCCGCCAAGCCTTTTGGCAATTCGTTTTGTTGCTGCGAGCAATAGGCTTTTATCAAAAACCGCATATTCATCAACCAGTCGGTTCAGTCGGATTTCCTGAGGCTCCAGGATTCGGATTACCCGCGTATTGCGCATTTTTTGAAACAGGATATCCGGAACAGCCACATGGCCCACCATCCGGCTTTCATCTTCAATCCACACTCTTTTTGATAAATCCATTTTTGATAAATCCTCGGCAAGTTTGTTTTCAAACATCTCGGTACTGGGCTGCTCTTCCTGCCCCAAAGCGCCAAAACTGCTGCCCTTATGATTTGCCAGCCCTTCAAGATCAATAACCTGCTCGCCCATTTTCTTCAGTTCATGCAGTATTGCCGTTTTTCCGCTACCGGTATATCCACTTAAAACCACAAATTGCCAATTTTTACGAAACCAGCTCTGCGCCCAACGGCGATAACTTTTATATCCGCCATTAATAAGGTTTATTTTCAATCCCACGGTTTCAAATAACCAGGCCATGCTTTGTGAGCGCATTCCGCCACGCCAGCAGTGGACGATCAGGTCAGAATTCCGCGCTGTATTTTTTCCGGCTTTCGCCAGATCGTGCAGCTTTGGCCCAACAAATTCCAAACCACGCATCACCGCTTTGTTCTTTCCGTTTTGCTTATAAAGTGTGCCGATCTCCACACGTTCCTCATTGCTAAAAAGAGGGATATTCACCGCTCCAGGAATATGCGCAATTTCAAATTCTGCCGGGGTACGGACATCCACAACCGGCGTTTTCTCGCGCAAATGCAGCATTTCTTCTATATCGATGATTTGAGCCATAAACTGATTTGACCGGCAAAGATAGGGATATTGGGAGAATTGCTTTTCGGATTAAATGCGCGTGATAAACAGTTAATTCTCAAAACACCTGAACCTTATAAATTATCTATAATGGCTTTTAGAATAATATGAACCTCCTCTTTTTCAGATTCATATAGGTTTCCAATCTTGAAATCTATTAAGTCCTTATCAATTGTAGCCATTTTATGAACACGAACAACGGAAGGCAACAACAAACCTGCCTCTTTCCATTTGTGAATCAAAACATCAAATTCAGAATTGTATAAATGACTAGTAATCCGACAAAGAATAACATCCTCATCATTTAAGTCGCAGATTACTAATGCCGGTCTCTTCTTAAATGTACTCTGATCTGAATAGGGAAAACTCAACAAAACCAAATCACCGAATTTCAGCTTTTTCATTTCTTATAGTTATCATAAATTGAATCTGATTCACTATAACCATTAAAAAACTGTTCTTCAGCCATCATTTTAAATAGATTCTCCTCTCGTATATCTTTTTCTTCTATTAGCAAAATAACCCTGTACTGTTGTTTTTTACCATACAAGCTTTTTAATTGATCCCGCAAATTCACAGGAATTTGAATAGAATCCCCTTTTACCTCAGCTTTAAACTCTAATGCTTTCATCTTTAATATCTTATTTAACAAAAGTATAAGATAATTGTTGATCTTCCAAGGAATAACAAAAAAGAAATTCAAGGCCGTAACTCTCAATATACCAATTCACTTCTTCAAAGCCACCAAAACATCCCGTTTTATGGAATGATCGACCATGTGCTCAAACTGATTGTATGGCGCATCCGTTTTCACTTCAAAGCCTTGTTCCGCAAAAATTGCTGCAAGCTTTTTGGGAGAAGCCAGAAAGGAATTCCATGCAATGACCACTGCCCCGCCCGGCTTTAAAACGGTTATCCATGCCGGAAGAAATTCGCGCAGCAATTCGGATGGATTTTGGGCAAAAGATTTTGCTCTTCCTGCCGTATTGCCATGCTGGACACCATAAGGCAAGTCGCCAACAATCAAATGGAAGTGGTTTTTCCTGAAATACTGATCGGTATGGGCTGCATTCCCCTGCACGAATCCCAGCTTTTTAATCTTTTCGGGCGATTTAAAATCCTCTTTTGACAGGGCATACTCAAATTCCTCCATCATTACAGCTTCGGATTTGTTTTTCCCGGCCACCTGACGCTTGCTTTGCTTATGCTTGATGCGTTCGGTTTCCAGATATTTCCGAAAAAAGACCACCGCTTCGTGTACCGCTGTCTTATCCATCTCAATACCAAACAAATCAAAACCATGCACACTACCCTCAAAAAGCGTGGTTCCCCGACCCGCAACCGGATCGAGCAGGCTGATTTTCTGCTGATAATCAAAATTCGTGCTCATCATGCCCACAGATATCATCAAGCGAGTAAAAAGCTCATTGGTTTTGCCTTTGTATTTTTGCACCGAAGAGATTTTCGGATCCATATATGCAAAACTGCTTTTTGCGATTGGACGAAGCATTGTTGTGCCGCTAAAATCTTCGAGCTGAAAAACAGCAAACACAAAGGAAAGCCGTGAAATCAAATCAATATCTTTCTCACTGAATACTGAAGCTGTTTCAAGGCTGATGTAAGGAATATTTTCTATGGTTTTTATCTGAATATTGCTTACAGATACGGACAATCGGCCGGAGGCCAGGCTCAATTCCGCAAGAGCCAGTTTGTCGGAGCTGGAATAATAAAACCAGTTGTGCCCCGGATTTTGGAGTAAGAGATAAATCATGGGCGCAATTTCGACAAAATACCTGAACAGAAAAAAAAATACCCACCCAAATGGGCAGGCATCATATTATGTTTAAAACGATTGCTTGCTTTACTTCATCTCTCCCTTTTTATACTTATTGGTACGGATCACTTCGCCATCCTGATTATAAATCAACCATTTACCTTCTTTCAAACCATCCACATACTGGCCGGTTTGCTTAATCTTGCCGTTGGCAAAGTATTCGGAATATTCGCCAACAGGCGTCCCTTTTTCATATACCTCAAGGGATTTTATATTTCCATTGGGATGGAAAGTAGTTTGCTTGCCATCAAAATTGCCATCAAGGTAATTATATTCAGCAATCAGGTTTTCGTTTTGATCGTACCATTTGGCATAGCCATCGCGCTGGCCGTTCTTTATCATCCCTTCTTCCTGAAGCTTACCATCATTGTAGTAAAGCTGCTTCATGCCATTTTCCACACCCTCGGTATAATGGATTTTTTTGGTGGGACGTCCGCCGTATGTATATTCCACAAAAAGCCCTTCCAACCTACCGTTTTCATAAATAGCTTCGCTGTGCAGGTATCCACGGCGGTCGATAACTACCTTTGTACCGTTAAGCTCACCGTTTTTATATTCAGCCATTTCTTTTAAAAACCCCTGACGGTGGTATGTTTTCCAAAGTCCTTCTTTCTTGTCATCAACATATTGCCCTTTGCTCAGTTCGCCTCTATCTTCTTCCTCCCAATAGCCTTGTTTCAGGCCATTATTGTCTTTCTGGTTTTTATTGATATCGTCAACTTCTTCCGTAAACACGGCTTCATTTTTAGCATCAACTTGCTGTGCCTGAGCGGGAAAAATCATTCCCAGAAAGATGAATAAAAATACGGGATACAAGAATTTCATGACTTCTAATTTTAGTTTATTGTGGATTAATAAAGCAAAGGTAAAAAAATGGGGCCGTATGACAAATTATCCCGGATTTAAGTTCAGGGCAAACGCATGATAATATCAAATAATGCTATCTTGCAGCAAGATATAAAATTATGCAAACAGAACTCCTCATTCAACTGCTCATCTCCTTCATTATTGGAGGCAGTTTAATATCCGTTTTGTCGTTATTGGCCGAAAAGCTGCCGTCAAAATTCTCAGGCATTGTTCTTTCGCTGCCATCCACAATTATTTTAGGCTATTTCTTTTTGGGATACGGGCAGTCTGCCGAAGCAGTTGCTCAAATTGTCCCTGCCTCCATCCCTGTACTGGGCCTGGCTGTTTTGTACCCATATATTTATGTGCAAATAGCCGGAATGCTCGAGCACATCAAAACACCTAAAAACCCAAGTGCGCTAATCTCTTTTATCCTCAGTGCGGGCATTTGGTTTTTGGCTGCCCTTCCTTTTATTATTTTTAAGCACACATCACTGCTTGCGGGGACTGCAATCTACCTGCTTTTTGTAATTGCCATAAATTTCCTGCTCAAAAGAAAAAAAGCCCAAAAGGCTGAAGCGCATCATTACGGACGTAAAAGCCTTTTGATCAGAGCTTTATTTGTTGGAACGCTGATATCGCTGGTAAGTTTGCTGGCAGAAACCATGGATCCTTTCTGGGCAGGCGTAATTGCCATGTTTCCAGCTGGTTTAGCTTCATCAATGATCGTAATCCATTGGAACAACGACCCCCGTTTTCTGGCTTCCATGGTGCGCATGGTCCCTGTGGGCTCTATTACCATTGCGGTTTATGCGCTGAGCGCGATGCTGGCTTTTCCGGCAACAGGCATTTATTGGGGCACACTTATTTCACTGATTGCAAGCCTGATAACAGCAAGCTCCCTGGCCGCTATTGAAAACCGTATTGCACGAAACCGGAAAGAGGATTAAAAATCAGGACGGAATTGAATACTCAATTAAATCTGATAATTCCGGGAGCTCCTCACTATGGGTTTTATGGTGGATCGGTTCCATTAGCTGTTCCCTGTATTCGGGACTGAAATGTTTGGAAAAATCTATATGGTGGATGCGCCCTTTCAACCCTTCCTCTTTATGCAGCACCAGTGCTTTCACAAGCATACTGAGCATAATCCCGATCGGGCCAATCATTTTGTCGTCAATAATTAAAACATTATCCGTGATGCTGCCATCCTCCATGCGCACATTAATTTCCGACGACTGCCCCACAATCCGCCCGGCATCCACTTCTGTGGTCAATTCGTGAATACTTACCCTGGAAGTTTTTGCATCACGATTGATCAAATCCTGATATGGTTGCGGTCCGGCACCGAGATGATGCAGCAAATCAGAAGGGTGAAAATTAAAAATTCCACGTTTCGGAAATTCAATAATAAAATCATCGAGTACCTGCCCGAAAACACAAACCAAGATCACATCCGGATTCCACTCTTTGAGGAGACTGCGAAAATAAGCGGATTTAACTTTGCCGGTAAAAACAGGAATCCCGCCCGACAAGCCCGATTCCACAATAGCCGATTCGAGATTCATCATTTGCCGCTCTTCAAACAGCCGCCAAATCCTTCTTCTGACAGATATTTTAGCATCGGGGCTAACCGGATCATCGGTAACCAAACCACAAACACTGAGCCTTCCGGTATTGGCCCGCTGCATTCGCTTCAGGTATTCCACTACTTTGTATCCCATCAAATAACTCCCAAAAACAGCAATGCGCAGCCCTGCTCCATCATTTTGCGTCCTTTCGTTTTCTGAGGGCAAAAATAGCTGCCCCCAGGAAGAATCACCTGCATCATCAAAAACCTTTCGTCCCGGTTCATGCCCCAATATAATCCGGTCAAGAATCTGTTCGTTTGAAGTTGTCATAAGTCTTTATTTTCTGTTTTTAAAATTCCATTCCTCCTTCAGGCAGGCATAAACCACCTCGTCCAGCACTTTGCCTTCTTTAATTACTGCATTTCTGTGTTTCCCTTCCCGCTTGTAACCGGCTTTTTCCAGGGTTTTCATACTTGCGATATTCCCATCAAAAACAGCAGCATAAAGACGGATCAGGCCCATTTTTTCAAATGCATGCTGCGTCATCAAACGTACAGCCTCTGTACCAATGCCCTGCCGGTGATACAGCGGGCAAAGCCAATAACCGATCTCGCCGCTCAGCCGGTAAACATCCATGCCAGGATGCACACCAATACTTCCGCAAACCTGGCTCTGAACATCAATGGCAAGCACAAAATTCACTTTGGACGAAGCAATATTCTCAATATAAAACTCAGCATCTTTTAAGGTATAAGGATGCGGAAAAGCATCACGGAGATTGCAGCTGATCCGCTTGTCATTGGCAAATTTGGCTAATGATGATGCATCATCGGCACGAAAAGGGCGCAGGATAAATTTACTTCCTAAAATTTCCATTTTTCAATTTCAAAATTCTTCTTTCAAAGATACTGCTTTATAAATATCATCGAAACATATTGTAAATCAATTTTCAGCAAAAAAATAATTGCAAAGCAATAATCATGCCCTTGAACAAAAGCCCCTACCGGTTGTTCGACTTGTGCAAATTGATTATAACAAAGTACTTGCAGGATTTTGTAGAATCAATATACATAGCAAAAAGAGACTATTTAAAATGACATTAAATTATAATAGGAGGTAAAATGTTTAAAAAATATGATCCAATCAAGGAGCAGTTGTTTCAGGTAATGGATGATGAAGGAAAGATCATCAATCCCGAATTTATGCCTGAAATCGACAATGAGCGCCTCGTACAGGCTTACAAAGACATGCTCTTTGCGCGTACTGCCGACCTTATGGCGGTATCTTATCAACGTCAGGGGCGAATGTACACTTATCCACCCAACTATGGCCAAGAGGCAATCCATGCCGGACTTGCACTGAACATGCGCGACCAGGACTGGCTTACGCCTGCATTCCGCGAGCTGGGCGCATGGCTGGCCAAAGGCGCTACACTCAAAGAAGTATTCCTCTACTTTATGGGTTATGAAGACGGCACGGTTTTTAAAGATGCCCAAAACATCCTGCCGATTTCCGTACCTATTGCCTCGCAGCTGATCCACGGAGCAGGAATTGGCTATGCCATCAATTACAAAAAAGAAGACAGTGTGGTTTACAGCATCGTTGGCGATGGAGGTACATCCACAGGCGATTTCCACGAAGCACTCAATTTTGCCTCCGTTTGGAAAGCTCCCGTGGTTTTTCTGGTACAAAACAACCAGTTTGCCATTAGTGTGCCTTTCAAAAAGCAGCAAAACGCCAAAAGCATTGCCATCAAATCCATTGCCTATGGAATTCCCGGCATTCAGGTGGATGGCAACGACATCTTTGCGATGGACGCGGCACTCAAAGAAGCATCAAAACATTGCCGCGAAGGAAAAGGACCGGTACTCATCGAAGCCGTAACTTTCCGAAAAGGAGCACACACAACTTCCGACGACCCGACAAAATACCGTACCAAGGAAGAAGAACAGGCGTGGGAAGCAAAAGATCCGGTTGACCGCCTCAGGAAGTATCTCGTCGAAAACAAACTTTATGATGCATCCGGCGAGGAAGAACTGCTGAAGCAATACAAAAAAGAAGTGGATGCACAATTTGAAGCCGCTGAAAATTATCCTGCCTACAAACTGGATGATGTTTTCGACCATCTTTATGTCGATAAACCACAGGATTTGATTGACCAGCAGCGCTATTATGAAAAGTATCTTAAATGGAAGGAGGAGCAGAAATGAAAGTAATGAATATGGTTCAGGCATTAAACGATGCCATTGATATAAAACTGGGCGACGACCCCAATGTAGTAGTTTACGGAGAAGACGTAGGAGTAGAAGGCGGTGTGTTCCGCATCACGGAACATTTGCAGAAAAAACATGGCGAAGCACGCGTATTTGATTCGCCATTGGCGGAGTCGGCCATTATCGGTACTGCCGTAGGTATGGCTGCCAATGGACTGCGCCCGGTTGTGGAAATGCAGTTTTCCGGATTTGCTTACCCCGGCTTCAACCAGATGATCAGCCATGTGGCACGTATGCGCAACCGTACACGCGGACGTTACAAACAACCAATCGTAATCCGCATGCCATACGGTGGCGGCATCAACGCACTGGAGCACCATTCCGAAAGCATGGAAGCCATGTACGGCCATGTGCCCGGACTGAAAGTGGTAATCCCTTCAACGCCGCACGATGCCAAAGGATTATTGATCTCCGCGATTGAATCGGACGATCCGGTGATTTTCATGGAGCCAAAACGTATCTACCGCGCCATCAAACAGGAAGTGAACGAAGAAAAATTCAGCATTCCTATTGGTAAAGCAAAAGTACTGGCACAAGGCTCAGATGTTACGGTAGTTGCTTATGGCGCGCTCATCCGCGAAGTGCAAAAAGCAATGGTTTTGGCGAAGAAGCAAGGGATTTCTGTGGAACTGATCGACCTGAGGACCATTTACCCGATTGATCGTGAAACCATTGCCAAATCGGTGCGCAAAACCGGCCGCCTGGTATTTGTTGCCGAAGGACCGACTACATTTGGTGTTGGCGCCGAAATGGCAGCACTGGCCAATGAAGAAGCATTCCTGCACCTCGAAGCACCTGTAAACCGCGTAACCGGTTTCGATACGATTGTACCGCTTCCGCGTGGTGAGCACTGGTATATGCTCGAACCCGAAAGGATTTTCTATGAAATCCAGAAAACCGTGAAATTTTAATACAGCACAGCTGATTATTAATCCGAAAATTCAGAAAAATGAGATATATATTTAATTTTCCGGACATTGGGGAAGGCCTTGAAGACGGCACCATAGCAGAATGGTATGTGGAGAAAGGACAGCAGGTAGAATCAGGCCAGCCCCTTGTCAATATGGAAACCGATAAAGTAGTCACCGACATCCCCTCGCCAAAAACCGGAACAATTGTAGCAATTTATGGAAAAGAAGGCGAAACAATCAATGTGGGCGACGCACTTGTAGAAATCGAAATAGAAGGCGTTGAGGGCGCCGATGCCATTGAAGAAGCCGGCAAAAAGGAGCCCATCGAAGAAGAAGGTGCCGGAGTTGTAGGCACTCTCGAAATTGCAGGAAGCGGCGCTTACCTGCCCTCTTCCGATGAAGGCTTCGACCAGGAAAGCAGCAATGATCCCAAGCACCGCCGCAAAGCTCTCGCAACACCGGTTGCACGCGCTATGGCCAAAGACCTGAATGTGGATATCAACGACATCAAGGGAACAGGCCCGGCAGGTCGCGTAATGACCGACGACATCAAAGCTTATGTACAAAGCAGGCAAAACGCAACGGTAAGCTCCGGTGTGCGCATGCCCGCAGCCGAAAGCCCGGCAGAGGAATACGAAACCCTCAGCCAGATCCGCAAGGCCATTGCCCGTAATATGATCAATTCCAAGCACAACGCTGCGCATATGAGCGTGTTTGAAGAAGCCGAAATCTCGGAGCTTGTGCGTGTGCGCGATAAGTTCAAAACATCATTCGCCGAAAAAGGAGTAAAACTGAGCTATCTGCCCTTTATCCTCAAGGCCACTGCCATGGCGCTCAAAAAGCATAAATCGCTGAATGCACGCATGGACATGGACAACAACCGCATGGTGTATATGAAATATTACAACATCGGTATTGCCGTAGATACTGAGGAAGGCCTCGTTGTGCCCGTTATTAAAAATGTGGATAAACTCAGCATTTTTGAACTAGCCGAAAAAGTTGCTGAAATTGCAGCCAAAGCGCGCGACCGCAAGCTCACCATGGACGATATGAAAGACGGCACCTTTACCATCACCAATTACGGAAGTATCGGCGGGCTCTTTGCCGTTCCGGTGATCAATTATCCGCAATCTGCCATACTCGGCATAGGCAGGATATTCAAAAAGCCGATCATCAAAAACGATGAAATAGTGAAAGGAATCGTGCAGCCACTCAGCATTTCGGTTGACCACCGCATTGTGGACGGCGGCGAAGTGGCCCGCTTTATGAATACCGTAATGGGATATCTCGAAGACCCGGTTTCATTAATCATTGACTAAAACGCATTCATTATGGATTACGATCTTATAATTATAGGTTCAGGCCCCGCAGGATATGTCGCTGCCATTCGCGCAGGACAGATGGGCATCAAAACCGCCATCATAGAAAAAGAAAATGTGGGCGGCATGTGCCTCAACTGGGGCTGCATCCCTTCCAAATCCGTGATCGAAAGCGCCAAGCTTTTCCGCAAAATAAAACAAGATGCCGAAACTTTTGGCGTGGACGGACTGGATCAGGACAAAATCAAATTCAACTGGAAGCAGGCTACCCGGCGCGCCAACGACATTGTGAGCAAGCTGACGCATGGTGTTTCCTACCTTCTGAAAAAGAATGGTGTGGACATCATCAAAGGTGAAGCCAAAATCAATGCCGACAAATCGGTGAGCGTGGCCAACCGTAAGCTGCACGCCAAAAATATTGTGATTGCCACCGGTTCGGTATCCCCTGCCCTGAAGGCAAATCTGCCGGAAGATAAAGTGATGAACATCAAAAACCTTTGGCAAACGGAAGAGCTGCCGCAGAATATTGTTGTTGTGGGACAGAATGCCGTAGCCGTGGAATTGGCGCAGTTTTTCAAAATGTCGGGACGCACGGTAAGCCTTGTAGCGCCATCGGAGCATATTTTGCCCCTTGCCGATAAGTACCTTAGCGATTTCATGTTGCGCAAGCTGAAGAAGGACGGCATCAAGCTGATTACCAATGCGGAGGTGAATGCCGAAACCAGTACTTTGGAGAACGGCCGCCTCATTATCGGCGACGAGCAGTTGAGCTGCGATTTGGTAATCAATGCCAAAACCCGCACAGCCGTGCTGCCGGATTCAGAACCCGACTTTGAAATGGAGAACGGTTTCCTGAAGGTAGATGAATACAACCGTACAAGCATTGAAGGCATTTTTGCCATTGGCGATGTGAACGGACGCAGTTTTTATGCGCATATAGGCTCCGCTCAGGGATTGCATACCGTAAACTACATCAAAGGTATTAAAGAGCCGATGGACTACAACAAATATCCGTTGAATATGTACAGCGATCCGGAAATTGCCCAGATCGGGCGAACCGAAGAGCAGTTGCAGGAAGAAGGCATTGACTATAAAGTAAGCCAGTTTCCGCTTTCGGCCAATGGGAAAGCTATGGCAGAAGGCACAAAAGAAGGCTTTATCCGCATGCTAAGCGAGAAAAAATACGGCCAGGTGCTGGGCGTACAGATTGCTGCACCCAATGCCACCGATATGATTGCCGAAGCATCAGCATTTATGGCTGTGGAAAGCACAGTTTATGATGTAGCACGCACCGTACACGCCCATCCGACTATTTCGGAGGTTTTTATGGAGGCGGGATTTGATGCGATAGATCATGCTTTGCATATATAGTTTCCGGTTAAAATGCCCGATCTCAGCCTTATTCGTGCACTCAAGCCAAGTCATCACGAAATTTCGTGACTCCTTGGCTTCAGTGCTTCGAATGCTTCAAGCCCGAACATTTTAAACCAGCAGCTCATTTTATAAACATTTAATGATCAGCTGAATTTCCAGAATTAGCTGACTTGAAATATTTTTTAAAGCTTCGACAAAGAAGGTTTGTATTCTGCAATTGCGGAGGGCTTTCTTTGTTGGGGCTTTTTTATTCAAAAACAATGCTCTGCCTTTCTACTTTATAAATGGCTTATTATCAATAAAACAAAACTGAAAAAAACAAGATTTTCAATAAGCGGAATAAATTATGATGCGATAGCCCAGGTCAATTTGCCGTTTAAGAAAATTTTCGAGGGCAGTTTTCATGTCAAAAAAGTTTACAGCATAATCATGGAGATCAACACCTTTAAATTCAATGATAAAATTCATGCCGCATTATTTTTTGAACATAAAATAGACGGCTAAAATTAATAGTACAAATGAAATAATATGATTAAACCGAAACGTTTCTGTTTTAAAAACAATCAAGGCGAAAGCTGCGAAAACAATTAATGTAATCACCTCTTGAATAACTTTTAACTGAATAAGGCTAAAAGGGCCGCCATTACCTTTAAAACCTATTTTATTGGCAGGGACTTGAAACGAATATTCAAACAGGGCTATGCCCCAGCTTATCAGAATAATGGAAACTAATCCGAGCTTGTTAAACCATTTTAATTCTGAAAATTTCAGATGGCCATACCAGGCCAGGGTCATAAATGTATTGCTTACAACCAAGAGTCCAATGGTTAATATTGATTTCATTTTCCAGGTATTTTCAGCTTGTACATAATGCTTGATGGAATGATGCAGTGCAGAACCCAAAGGCTCATCCCTGCCAGACTGCAAGCTTGCATTTTAAAAGTTGTTTTTTTCAAATTCATCATAAAACCCGCATTAGGTATATTTATTGTATATCCCGGTCATTTATTTTTTTGGTTCTAAAAGAAATTTACCGAAAAGGAAAACTTAGCTTAACATAAGTGATTCCTTTTCAGAAAGCATTCAGAGGAATAATCCCGAAACCCGGGACGACTTAATGAACGAAAACGAATTATTTTTCCCTTTCCAGGGGTCAATATCCTCCGGATTGACGATAATGAAGGCTTTTGATTGATGTTTCTTTTAGCCGGCTGGGCGGGTCAGCTTATTCCGGGACAGCTGGCCACCACAAAATGGGCTATAGATGGTGATAGATATTAACAAAACGTCCTTTAAAATTATTGCCAAGCAAAGCTTTCTGCCAAAAACGGCTTGTTTTCCCTTCCTAAAAGGTATTTGGCAGAAAATACTTCAAAAATAAATTCCCCAATATATTTGTATCCTGGTTTTTCCCGAATGGCTCGGGACAAGCTCCGAACGGGTTCGGGACAGTTCCTGAAAGTTTCGGACAGGCTTTTCAGCACAAAGCACTACCTGCCCCGTATAATTCGCGGATACATGATCCGGGTTTCCGGCTATGGCCGGAAAACCTTGCTTAATTTTCAGGCATTTGTCTGATTTTTTTGGCAAATTTCATATTGCATTGAATTTATCATCCTTCCAATTTACCGGATTGTTTATGATGTAATTTGCAATGTTTTGATACGATTGTTCATTCCGGATGATGTGGTCGTAATAATTTGGTTGAAAAAAATGATTATTCCTGTTGTATTTGGGAATATTCAAATTTTGTTGGTCGATATAATCATCTATTTTTGAATTTACCGCCGATTTAAACCCCGCCAAAAACGATGATATGGATTTTGGCAAACGATGGAATGGTTGCGGTTTTTGGTGTTGGCGTGGTTGCGGGTGTGGGTGTGGGGGTGGATATGGATGTAGAGACGCACGGCCGTGCGTCTCTACGTTACCGTTACCATCACAATCACCATTACCATCACAATCACCATTACCATCACAATCACCGTTACCATCACCATTACCATCACAATCACCATTACCATCGCCATTGGTGTTGATAAATACAATGGCATGCAAATGATTTGGCATTATAATATACGTGTCTAAAAATAATTCATCGCGAATTCCAAACGATTTTTGCCATTCGGTATCCACAATTTTTCCGAATTCAGATAATCGCATAAACGCACGGCCTTGTGGCGCACGGCCGTGCGTCTCACCGACGATTTCACCCAAATTACAAACCCTGTCTTGCGTAACCAGGGTAATAAAATACAATCCATTGGATGAATAATCCCAGCCCGGTTTACGGTGCGATGCAATACGGTATTTATTTCTGAATTTTTTGTGCATTGTTTTAATTTTCAACTGGTGCTAATTTCGAAAAAAAAACAAACCTTTCAGTTCTGTTATCCTCCGGTTTTCTTTTTTTTGAAAAATCCGAGTAATTCTTCCGAATTTTTCCAAGAACATTTTATTGGGAATTATGACGGGATATTCATAATTCAATTTTTATCTCCCCCGTTCAATTTAGTTCCTTTACTTCCTGCCGTTTTATTTATCAGTTTAATCCGGAATTATGAGGCTGCGCTGTAATCATTTCTTTGTGCTATCATTTACCGGCAAAACACAAATTACGCAGCCTACCGCTCATTTCTCCAAAACATGCAGAAAGCATGCGATGATATTCCGGAAGCCGTACTTGCTTGTGAGCGCTGATCGCTTTCTTCATTTAAACTTTCTTTATCATCTCCGTAGCTAATAACAAAAAACATATCCAAAAGCAGCTTAAGCTCATAAGTCTTTTATTAAAGTCTGCTTAGTTTTTAAAATATTTTAAAAAGTATTGGCACTTTATTAAAAAAATTTTAACTTTGCATAACCAAAGCAAAAAAATGGCTGAATACTACAACTCTTTAATGAGAAAAGTGATGCTCACACTTTATGCGCACAAAAGCGCCAGTGTAGCAGAGCTGACTCAATATATTCCCAGCAGTGCTCCCACGATTACCCGCAACCTTCAACTCCTTCAGGAAGATGGCCTGATCATTAATGACGGCCTTGGAAAGAGCGTTGGAGGCCGCAAACCCGGTTTGTACACCATTAATCCTGACGGAGGTTATTTCCTGACAATCTATTGCGGACTGCGCTTTACCGAAATACAGGTACTGCGCCTTGACAATACGATTTATTCGGAAGTAAGCCGCATCAAGCTGAGCCTCAACGAAAAACCTCAGGAAATCATTGATAATATCTGCACTGCAGTTGAAGAAATGTGTCAAAAACACAAAGGATTGCGTGTATTGGCCGGCGCTATGAGCCTTCCCGGACTGGTTGATACCAATTCGGGTAAAAGCCTCAGCCATTTCCGTCATTTGGAAACATCACTGGCAAAAACGCTGGAAGACTGCCTCAAATTTCCCGTTTATATTGAAAATGATGCACGCGTTCTGGCTCTATCCGAAAAATATTTTGGCCCTGCCTTAAAAAAAGACAACACATTGGTCATCAACATTGACGAAGGAATCGGCATGGGTATTTTCATCAATGGCCAGCTTTATTCCGGTTGCCATGGATTTGCGGGTGAATTTGGTCATTTCCGTATTTCTGAAAACAAAAAAGTATGTTCCTGCGGTAAAACCGGCTGCCTTGAAACCGTTGCTGCCATCCCGGCACTCGAAGAAATGGCTGTGGAACGCATGCCGCAGATCAGCATGAACGATGGCGACAATATTTTTGAAAAGATGATGCAGGCACTTCATTTTGGCGATGAAACAGCGGCAGCAATTTTTGCAGAAGCAGGCCATAATATCGGTAAAGCCCTCGCTATGCTGCTCCACTTATTCGATCCGGGGCTGGTAATCCTCAGCGGACGTGTAAGTTTGGCCGGAGATTTCCTTTTGGCTCCGGTAATGCAAAGCCTCAATCTTTATAGCATTGGAACAATTAAAGAAAATACGGAAATAATCTGCCATTATCCGGGTCATCAGGGCATAATTGAAGGTCTGGGCGCGCTGGCATTTACATCCTTCTTTAAGAAATAGTTATGAACAAAAGTATTCTCCATATCATTTGCTTCTTCCTGCTGGCCGCAGTCAGCCAGGCGCAAACCGATACTTCTTTTCGACTGACAGATCAAAATTCGGAGCTGAAAGTACTGATCAACAATGGAATACTGAATTCTGAAATATTTCATAATGCCGTCATCAACGAAAATACCGTTATCAATGATGCCAATTTCCGCATTGATGTTTTCCGCACGGCATGGCGCAGCCCGGGTCGCGCCAACAATAGCGACAACCAATGTTTTTACAGCAAAAAAGATTTTCATTTTCTGAGCGCACAAAAAATTTCCAATAAAGATTTCCATATCCTCAAAATGAAATTCGAAGGAAAAAACAATGGCCTGGAACTCACACTGGAATATCTTTTGCCCAAGGGGAAAAATTATTATAAACGAAAAATCAGCATCAGCGATCCGCATGATAAAGGACATTTTCTGCAAAGCATTGCTGCATATGCCACTGATTTTCAATTTATTTCAAAAAACAAGGCAAGTAAAAAATCTGCAATACGCATCGAAAGCTCCAGCGATTATTCTACCCTGGAAAGCACCGATGAGCGCAAAAGCAGCCAGATCCACATCGTACATCCGGCCGCTTATGGCCAGCCTATTGCCCTGACTTATAAAAATACCGGTTTTTTCTTCGGACTGGAATATCCCGCCTGCGAAAACAAACTGGAAATAAAAGGATCATCATTCTTTATTGAAAGCAAGGAAGATTTTGGGAAAACCATTTCCCGGGAAGGCATTTCAACCGATTACACCGTCATCGCGCTATGCGGAAAAGCTGTAAAACAGGAGTTTATGACCTATATCAACGATATGCGCTATGCACCGGTGCGGCCTTATACTTTATACAACAGCTGGTACGACCTGCGTTCCGTGGAATATCCCAATGTTCCCGAAAAGCATTTCATGAACGAAAAAAATGTGATGCGCATCATTGATCTGGTCGATAAAAATATGATTCAAAAGCACGGCATCAGGCTCGACGCTTTTGTTTTGGACGATGGCTGGGACATTTACGACAGTGACTGGAAACTGCGCACAAAACAATTCCCAAATGGATTTAAGCCCATTGCGCAACGTTTGGAGCAAACGCAAACAGATCTGGGCATTTGGTTCGGCCCTACCGGAGGATATTCTTTCCGCAGCCGCCGCATCGAATGGATGAAAGCAAACGGCTACGAAGTCAATGGCGATCAGCTTTGCCTGGCCGGGAAAAACTACAGCCGCCTTTTTGAAAAACGCGTTACTGACTTGGTGCGCAATGATGATGTACGTTATTTTAAATGGGACGGCATACAGTTTTCATGCAGCGACCCAACGCACGGGCATGCTGTTGGGAAATACAGCCGCCGGGCGGTTTTGGATGCCACAAAACAAATGTGCGAAGCTGCGCGCCAAGCCAATCCGGATGTCTATCTGAACATCACCAGCGGCACATGGCTCAGTCCGTGGTGGCTGAAAATGGCCGATCAGATATGGATGGACGGACAGGATTTCGCTTATGCCGACGTGCCTTCTGTTTCCCCGCGCGATGCAGCAATCACCTATCGTGATATGGTTCTTTGGGAAGATTTCCAGATCAAAGACCTTTGGTTTCCGGTTTCCAGTTTGATGACGCACGGCATCATCAAGGGCAACCTGCAAAAACTGGGCGGAGAAAGCGAACCGCTTGATAAATTCACCGACAATGCCCTGCTGTATTGTGCCCGCGGAGTGAGCATGTACGAGCTGTATATTTCGCCGGATATTTTAAATGATGATGAGTGGTTTGCCATCAGCCAGTCGCTGAAATGGGCGCGCAACCGCTTTGATATACTGATGAATACGGAGATGCGCGGAGGAAACCCACAATACGGCAAAACATATGCCTACGTGCATTTCAAAGATGATGAAGGCATCATTGCCGCACGCAACCCGATTATTGAAAACCAGAGCATCCGAATAAAACTTGATCCCGAAGCAGGAATAAGCACCAATGCCAAAAACCTAGTCGTGGAGCAGGTTTATCCGATTCATCAAATCCTGCCCGATTTTTATGCTGCCGGTGCTGAACTGGAAATTGACCTAAACGGATTTGAAACCGCAGTTTTTGAAATCTATCCGTTGAGCAAAGCCGGCAAGCCATTATTGGCAGGCATCAGCTATCATCTTGATTATGACGGTAATATCTGTCATTACAAGCTATTTGAAAGAGGCAGGGAAATAAAAATCCTGAATCCGGAAAGCATCAAAAAAATTACAATCGACGGCAAAGACGTAGGTTTAAGCGAGCTGAACCGGATCAATCCGGGCAACAACAGCCGTTCCGTTGATTTTTACGACATTCAAAAGAAAGTAAACCAGAAGGATATAACCATATCCATCAATATGCCCAATACAGTTAACCAGGAGAACGGGCAGCTTGCGGTATTAATCAGGTCCGCAAGCAAATACAAGGGACAGGAATTACCTGTTCCGTCAATCAGGATGAACAATCAGGATCCGGACATCAAGGCAGAAAGCCAAAAAGGTGTCTGGGCCTGGTATCCTGTTGCATTGTCAAAAGGCGAAGACAGTAAGATTGAAATTATTATACCCAGAGACGGCTCAGGTCGTGAAATTGAAGTCAGCTTATGGCAGATTGGCTTGCAAAAAATCAAATCTTCCGAAATGACCATTGAAAGCAATAATAAGCCGGAAAGCAAGATCACGCCGCCCCGTCCGTATGCTGCCGACAGAAAAAAAATCCATAAAAAGATTCAAACTTATCAGCTAAATCTTTAATTTGGCTCAAAATACGTACACATGGGAAAACAATCGATGCTCGTTTTCCTCATTCTGTTCCCCTTCCTGCTTGGTGCTCAGGAACTTAAAGAATGGGAAAATCCGGATATTGTAGCAATCAACAGAGAAAAACCACATGCCAGCTTCTGGCACAATCAAAAAGAAAAAGTCAAACTCCTGAACGGGAAATGGCGTTTCCACCTCAGCAAAAACCCACAGGAACGCCCGGCTGCATTTTTTGAGAACAATTTTGATGCAAGCGGGTGGGATTTCATTCCCGTTCCATCCAATTGGGAACGCGAAGGATATGATGTGCCCATTTATGTAAACAGTGCCTACGAATGGACCAGCAATCCCAACCCACCGGAAATTCCACACGAATACAATCCGGTTGGGAGCTATATCCGCGAATTTGAAATCCCGGCTGACTGGAAAAACGATGAAGTTTATATCCATTTCGGAGCCGTAAAATCGGCCTTTTATCTTTGGATTAATGGCGAATTTGTGGGCTACAGCCAGGGCAGCAAAACGCCTGCGGAATTCCGCATTACCGACAAAATTAAACAGGGCAAAAACAAAATCGCACTGGAAGTCTATCGCTGGAGCGATGGCAGTTGGCTCGAATGCCAGGATTTTTGGCGCATCAGCGGAATTGAACGCGATGTATATCTTATTGCTTTACCGGATTTCCATTTGCAGGATGTGGAAATTGAGGCCGGATTGACCAATGATTACAAAAATGGCAGCTTAAAGCTCATCTGTACACTTCAAAACCTGAATAAAAAAGCACAAAAAGACTATTCCCTGAAGATTGAACTGATGGATCCTGAGGGCATCAATATTGCCGGAACAGAGCGCATGCTGGATCCTGTAAAAGGCCATTCGGAGGATATTGAAGTGATAAAATTCCATCCCATTTCGAAAATCAAAGCATGGTCGGCAGAAACGCCCAATTTGTACCGCATGAAAATCAAGCTTGTGGACAAAAACGGCAGTATTGTTGACGCCACGGAAATCCCCTTTGGATTCCGCAGCTCGGAAATCAAAAACGGGCAATTGCTGGTCAACGGCAAGCCCATCCTGATCAAAGGCGTAAACCGCCACGAACACGATCCTCTTACAGCTCATGTTGTGGACAGCCTTTCGATGATTAACGACATACGCCTGATGAAGCAAAACAACATCAATTGTGTGCGCACCAGTCATTATCCCAATGATCCGTTATGGTATCAGCTCTGCGATTTTTACGGTCTGTATGTGATTGATGAGGCCAATATCGAATCGCACGGCATGGGCTATTCGCCCGAACGTACGCTGGGCAACAATCCGATTTTTGAAAAAAGCCATCTCGACCGCACAATCCGCATGGTGGAGCGTGACAAAAACCATCCTTCGGTGATTATCTGGTCCTTGGGCAATGAAGCCGGAGATGGCGTTAATTTCACCAAAACCTATCAGTGGATCAAAAATCGGGATACTTCGCGGCCCATCCATTACGAACGTGCGCTGGGTGGCGATAATACCGATATTTACTGCCCCATGTATGCTTCCATTGAGCATATGGAGAATTATGCAAAAACCAATCCCACAAAGCCCCTGATTCAATGCGAATATGCCCATGCGATGGGCAACAGTACCGGCAATTTGCAGGATTACTGGGATGTAATCGAGAAATACCCGACATTGCAGGGAGGCAGCATTTGGGACTGGGTAGATCAGGGATTTGAAGAAATCAGCGAAAGCGGGGAAAAATACTATGTTTATGGCGGGCATTACGGCCCTGAAGGCACTCCTTCGGACGGAAATTTCCTCAACAATGGCCTTGTTTGGCCCGACCGCAGCCCAAAACCCGGACTGAAAGAAGTAAAAAAAGTTTATCAGAATATAGGATTCCATATGGACGATCCGGGAACAGGGCGGATAAAAATCACCAATAAATACGATTTTAAAAATCTGAATGACCTTACATTTAATTGGGTGATCCTCGCCAACGGCCTGCCATTGGATTCCGGTGATTTTGTTATGGAAAACCTAAAGCCCGGTCAATCGAGGCAATACACCTTACCTACCAGCCGATACCTGAGGTACAAAGGCCAGGAGATTGTGCTCAACATCTATGCAAAACAAAAAACAGATGAAGCGCTAATTCCCGGAGGGCACATTCTTGCTTCGGAGCAGTTTATCATCAAACCTTTTGTAGGCCGTTTTGAAGAGCCCATCAGCCAGGGTTTGCCAATGAGCACCAATTTCACTCTTGATGAGGATAAAAAAATTGATAAACTCTGCATTGAAGGCATAGACTGGAAAATGACTTTTAATGCCCAAAGCGGTTATCTGGAAAAATGGGAAAGCATTGAAAAAGAAATACTTACATCGCCCCTGCTTCCGGAATTCTGGCGCGCACCCACCGACAATGACCTCGGCAATGGCATGGACAAACGCTGTGCTGTTTGGAAGGACATTGCCGATAAACTGGAATTACAAAAATTTGACTTCAATCAGGAAGGGCGCACTGCCTGGGCAAAAGCCACTTATTTGCTGGCGAAACCTGCGTCCACACTGGAAATAAAATACAATATCAACGAATTTGGTGAACTGCGCGTGAGCATGGACTTTCAGCCTATGCCCCCTGCGCCACGTCAGGGACTGCATTTAAAAACAGATGATACCGGACAAAAAAGCCTTCATTTTGGCCAAGCAGAGCCCATTTCGGTAGGCTTTGAAGGAAGTCCCGAATGGAAGGAAATGAAAGAATTCAGCATTATTGTGCAATGCACGCCCGAAGCA
Organism: Bacteroidales bacterium; assembly: GCA_963662905.2. GTDB lineage: Bacteria > Bacteroidota > Bacteroidia > Bacteroidales > WRLA01. The sequence continues at coordinate 1,087,610 of CAXXFD010000003.1, forward strand.
ATCAATGGACAGTATGCCGTTTGGGACAGCAAAGGCTGGCAGCCCGGCAGCATGCACCTCGAATTTCGCTGGGGGCAGCTTTATGCTTTCGTACATGGCCTGCCTTCCATGGTTTTCGAATATAATTTTAAAGAAGGCACAGAATACACCATCGCCCTGACCTACAGCGCCAAAGATGGCCATGTAAAGACTTTCGTAAACGGAGCAGAATGCGGAAACTTTGCCTACAAAGAAATGCCGTCAGTGAATTTTGCCCAAGAGCAGTTTTTGGGAGGTTATACCGATGGAAGCCGCTCTTTTGAAGGCGATTTGAAACTGGCCGCCCTCTATTCCAGTCCACTCAGCAAAAAAGACCTGCACAATCTTTTGATGCCCAAACAAGGACGTTTATTGCTTTTTGATTTCGCTACAGCAGAACGCAACGGCATCCAAAGCATAGGCGAAAACAAGGTTTCGGCCAGCATCAGGGAAATTGCTGCCGCAGTTCCCGAGATGCCTCGTTTTGGACTGAAATTCAGCATGCCGGGCAGCAAAAACACACAAGTAATGTGGTATGGCCGCGGGCCGCATGAAAACTATTGCGACCGTAAAACTTCTGCTTTTATTGGCATGTACCGTGCCACAGCCGGCGAACTTTATACACCCTACATCCGTCCACAGGAAAACGGCTACCGTACCAATGTGCGCTCGCTTGTCGTAGCCAATTCCAACGGCACCGGCATCGAAGCCGATGGCAATTTCGGTTTTAGTGCGCTGCCCTACAGTATGGAGCAACTCGATTTCAGTACGAGCAAAAACAAATACACCATCGACCTGAAAGAAGAAAAGCAGGTATTTATCCATATCGACAAAATGCAAATGGGTGTTGGCGGCGATGACAGCTGGGGCGCCCGGCCACATCCCCAATACCAATTAAAATTCAAACCCTGGCATTTTGAAGTACGCCTCAACCCCATAAATCCATAAGCATGAACAAATTATACCCCATTATCCTTTTTGCTTTTTCCCTTATCCTCTTTTCCTGCACAAATACAAGCAGCCAAAAAGAAATTATGCAAGCTGAAATCCCGTTGATCCCTATGCCACAGGAGTATAGCCTGGCGGAAGGAAGTTTTGTTCTGAACGGGCAAACCCAAATCAACAATCTGAGTTCATTGAAGAGAACGGATCTTTTTTTGGAGCAAATCACGGCACAAATCGAAAAAAGCAGCGGCATCAGGCTACAAAAAGGCGATGCAAAAGAAAATGCAATCCTGCTGCAAAATGCAAAAACAGAACTTCCGAAAGAAGGATACAAACTCACTGTGGACAAGCAAAAGGTTGTGATCGAAGCCTTAGATGAAGCGGGCTTCTATTATGGATTGCAAAGCATGATGCAGCTTTTACCCTCCAAAATATATGCGCAAGAGCAGCAAACCGGAACAGAATGGAGCATTCCCGCCATCAGCATCAATGATTATCCCCGCTTTCGCTACAGGGGTTTGCACCTCGATGTGGGCAGGCATTTTTATCCGGCCGATTCGGTAAAAAAATTCATCGACCTGATGGCGCAATACAAATATAACCGCTTTCACTGGCACCTTACCGAGGATCAGGGCTGGCGGATTGAAATCAAAAAATATCCAAAACTCACCGAAGTCGGTGCCTGGCGCAAAGAAACGCTTATTGGCCACTACAGCGACAAACCCCATCAGTTCGACGGCAAGGAATATGGCGGATATTACACTCAGGAAGAAGTAAAAGAAATTGTGCGCTATGCACAGGTACGCTGCATTACGATCATACCCGAAATTGAAATGCCCGGCCACTCCAGGGCAGCACTGGCGGCCTATCCCGAGCTCGGCTGCACAGATGAGCATTACGAAGTAGCCACTAAATGGGGCGTATTTACAGAAGTTTACTGTCCTTCGGAAAAAACTTTTCAGTTTCTGCAGGATGTGCTGGATGAAGTGATGGAACTTTTCCCCGGAAAATACATCCACATCGGCGGCGACGAATGCCCCAAACAGCAATGGGAGCAATCACAGCTTTGCCAGGACATTATGAGGCGCGAAGGACTGAAAAACGAACACGAGCTGCAAAGCTGGTTTATTCAACGTATAGAAAAATACCTCAACAGCAAAGGCCGCAGCATCATCGGCTGGGACGAAATCCTGGAAGGCGGACTGGCACCCAATGCCACAGTGATGTCGTGGCGCGGAATGGATGGCGGCATCGCGGCAGCTAAAGCCGGACATGATGTGGTGATGACGCCCACATCGCACTGCTATTTCGATTACTACCAGTCCGGACCGGAAGGCGAACCCATTGCCATTGGCGGATTTACGCCCATAAGGAAAGTATATGATTTTGAGCCTGTTCCCGACGAACTGAACGAAAAGCAAGCACAGCACATCCTGGGCGCACAAGCCAATCTCTGGACTGAATACATGCCTGATTTTCCGCATCTTTTATACATGACATGGCCGCGCGCACTGGCTTTGGCAGAAGTCAACTGGACGTTGCCCGCAAAAAAAAGCTGGGAAAACTTCTTTCCAAGATTAATCAGGCAAATGAAGGTTTTGAAATATGAAGGCGTGCGCAGTGGCAAGATTTCCAGCCGCATTAAACTGCACACACAATACGACCGCAAAAAGGAAGAATTAACTGCTGAGCTCCATTGCGATAATCCGGCTGCTGTTATTCATTACAGCACTCATGGTGATGAACCTACAACCCAAAGGGCGCAGTACCATCAACCTTTTGTGGTGCAACATGACCTGCTGCTGAGGGCACGGGCTTTTGTAGAAGATGAAGCAATCGGTCAGGAACTCAACAAAGAGATTTTTCTCCATACATCCTGCGGATCCACAGTGAATTATGCCGTACCTTTTTCAACAAAATACCCGGCAGGCGGCTCTTCGGCTTTGGTCGATGGGCTGAAAGGCGGTGCTGATTTTGCCGATGGGTTTTGGCAGGGGTTTAATGGCGAAGACTTGGACGTCATTATCAATCTGCGCCACCCAAAAGAAGTAGGCAGTATCAGCATGCAGTTTATCCAAAAGGAAGCCAGCTGGATTTTCCTGCCCAGAAAAATTGAAGCCTGGGGTCGTTTCGAAGACACAAAAATGGAAAAGCTCGGAGAAATTGTGAATACAATTCCCGACAGCACTACCGGAACTGTTGTGCAGGAATTCAGCATTGCTTTTGAGCCTCAAAAACTGCAAAGCCTGCAAATCATTGCCCGCGGACTTGGGAAAAATCCCCCATGGCATCCGGCAGCAGGTTTGGATTGCTGGCTGTTTTGCGATGAAATTGTTGTACGGTAGAGCCAGATAACGGATTATTTGGTGCAGATGGCCATTAACCTGACTTATTGCTAACAATCTCCAAAATACCATCTATTGGCTTACATCACGATTTATAATTATTGGCAAAATTGAGCTTGGCGCAATCGGAGCAATTGTGGGTAAGTATGGTATTTTCTTAAAGCCTGATTGAAAGCTCGAGTTGACCGCCTAAGCCCAAATGGACTATTTTCCGAAGTGTCGAAAGCCGGACCTCCTTAATATTATTTTCAATTTTGGAAATATATGATTTTGTTGTCCCTACCTTATCAGCTAATTCAGCCTGGGTCATTCCTTTTTCGAGACGAGCTTCGAGCAACAAAGCACCTAATTTAAAACTTTCATAAGCCTCTTCAAGCTCATCCCGTTTCTTCGTTCCTTTAACTCCATAATGCTTATCCTTGAATTCATCAAGAGTCATTTTAGTTGTTGTTTTCATTTTCGTAATCCTCCTTGATTTTAATTGCTTTTTCAATTTCTCTTTTTGGAGTCTTTGGCCTTTTCGCAACCTTAATAAATTCCTCAATCAGCTCATTTGAGAAAACCAATTTTATCTTCCCATTAAATATAAAATCATCAAGAAAGGCAAGTCTTTTGGATATCAGAAAGCTAATCGTTTGTATCAAGAATTACTCTTTTATTCCTCATAACGCGCTTTTCTGACTGCTTCTACCTCAGCGGCTATTTCATCACTTGTTGGCGACTTATCTGAGTCAGTCCTAATTAGCTCGAGCAAGTCTTTAAACTCTGACTTTACGGTATCTTTTTTTATTCGAATAAGATTTAAATCTGCCAGGTTTTTAAGAAGCAATTTTGCTTTCGGATTTAATATATCTATTCTAATAATCTCCATCTTTCACTTTTTTCAAAGATACAAAATTTGTTTTTTACCTGTACTATGAATTAAATACGCGATCAACTCCTCCCAACAGCGCCTCAACAACCATCACATCGCCTTCGGGCAAGCAGAAGGTTTCATAATAGGCTCATTCTGTTTATGCGTGTTTTGATATCTCAATTCCAAACAGCTTCCGATACAGCTCAATAGCGTAAGAATCCGTCATCCCGCTCAGGTAATCGAGTATGGAAAACACTTGTGCATAGGGTTTTGGGTCATCGTTTTTGAATTGGTTGGGCAGCAAACGCAGGACTTTTTTATCTTTCATAAGCCGTTTGCTTTTCAGGATGGCCGGAATAAAAAGCCCCAGCAAATCGCTCATCACGCGGTAGCCTGTAATTTCCAGCTCTACCACCGTATCATGATTGTAAATACGGTTTATGGAGATTTCCTGTATTTCCTGAAGTGTTTGGTATTTTTCGGTCAGTTCATCCAGCAATCCTTTGTTATAGGCACCGGAGATGATTTCTTCCTTACGCTGCATAAACAAATCAGTTGTTTCCAGTGTCAGCGTATTGATGGCGATGGCACGGAGATAGGAAATCTGCTCATTGTGATCACTGATACTTCCCAATGTGTTTTTAATCCGTTTCAGATCATTTTTCGGATGATTGATTTCGTGAATAAGCTTCAGGAACATCTCGTACACCAACTCAAAAGAAAGGATATGCAATCGTTGCGCATCTTCAAAATCCACTATGCGGTAGCAAATATCATCGGCCGCTTCGGTAAGATAAACAAAGGGATGACGTTTAAAGAGGCCGGTTCCATCCGCCATTTCATCAATATTCAGATTACGGAGAATTTCCGCGCCCAGCTCCTTTTCCGATTGAAAAAAGCTGAATTTTTTGGTGTGGATTTGGTTTTTATCTACCGCTATTGATTCGCATGGATATTTCAAAATCGCAGCAAGCACCGGATACGTAAGACGGTAGCCTCCAGTTGATTTACCATTGAACTGATGCGTTAAAATACGGAAAGAGTTCGCATTTCCTTCGAAACGGATCAAATCATGCCATTCTGTTTCAGTAAAATAATCGCGTAATTTCTTCTTGCCTTCAATTACAGTATGGGCATGATCCACAAAATAGCTGGATATCGCATCTTCGCCCGAATGGCCAAAAGCCGGATTTCCGATATCATGCGCCAAACAGGCAGAAGCAATCACATTTGAGAGCTCATGCAAATAGAAATCTTGTTGATCTTCATCTACACGACAGGCTTCAACCAACTTATTACCAATAAGTTTTCCCAAGCTACGCCCCACACTGGCCACTTCAAGGGAATGGGTAAGTCGATTATGCACGAAAGTAGATCCCGGTAGGGGAAATATCTGGGTTTTATCCTGCAAGCGGCGAAATGCCGAAGAAAACACCAGGCGGTCGAAATCACGCTGATAATCGGTGCGGCTTTCTTTTGGGCCGGTAATGCCGCCTGTTCTGTGGCCGGAGATTATGTTGTTCCAGTTCATACGATAGATTTACAAACAGCAAAGGTATGGGAAATATGGCTTGGGAGGAGATTGTAAATTTTTGCAGCACAGAACCAGGAACAGTTCAAACGAAAAAACAGACTGGGCTTTCTGTGCTCTCCGTCCTGGGTTAGGTTCGCTAAAATTAGAAAAGCAAAAAAGCCATATTTAAACAACAGTGCACTTCGTTGCCTTCCTCTAAATTTCCATTAGAATCAGGAAATTATATACCTTTGAAGAAACAATCAAGCAAAAGAGAAATGAAGGGAAGAACATCCATATTCAAGAAAATTGCAGGCATTTTTGGTCGCAAAAAAACAAATCAATCTACAGGTAATGCATCCGGGACGCAAACAAAGAAGACAAAAACTTTTAGTCCCGGGGAAATCAAAATAATTTCTGAACTACAAAAATCAAAACGTCTGGAAGATATTCTGTTTACGGGTCAATACGATGAATATTTAATCTACAATGTGTATAGCAAAGAGCCGATGGACGATTGGGAATACGAAGGTTCCTATTTTATGGAAAAAGATGCTGAAGCCATAGAAGAGCGCGTCATAAAATCCTATGGTTATGACAATTGCCCGATAAATATCAGCATTGACCCCATGAGCATTAAAAGCCTGAAGGAAAGCAATAACTGCAATAAATATCTTAGTTATTTGAGATAAGTGTTTCATGTTTTACACCGCTCACTATTGCACTGAACAAAGGAAAACAACTCCCTGAACCATGGATTTTCACTTTATACGCACATCCCCTAAAAGCAAATTGCGTATCTTTGTAAAAAAGGTTCTACCGGGAATATCGTGGGTAATGATAATATTTGAAATTAAATACTAAACAGATTTTGGAAATAAGATACTTAATAAAATAGAATGAACTCCAACAGATTCCTCCCTCCCGATAACTATCGGAAGTCTGAATGACGTTGTTTATTAGGTGTTTAAGGCAAATGCGGCTTCTCGGCTCCGCTCGAAGACCTTATATTGAGGTGGTCGAGCGGAGTCGAGACCAAGTATGAGGAATTCCGATAGCCATCGGAAGGAGGAATCTATGTTAAATAGCATTTAAATTTCTTTCCACGAAATTCCCAGTAGAACCATATTATATTCTCTTTTCCGTCTATTATTGATTACATTCCCTCAAAGCTTCAAGTATTTTTTCAACAGTTACCCCACTTAATTTCCAAGATGGCATATCATTAGATTGAAATCTTTTTTGCAATACCGGATGTAATGATTGGAAATAGCCATATGTATTGACCAAATTTTTATCGAAATCATTATTTGTCTTTTTAGCATAATATAAAAAAACATCATCATTAAGGCAGGTAGCAATAGTCAGTAAGGCATATTGAATAACCAAAATTGGATCTGAATCACCAGAATAATTATGCCTATAATCAAGTATTTTTTTTATTCTTATAATATTGTCTCTAATATTCCCAAAATTATTTTTATAAGAATCTATAAATTCTTTACCCTCTTTATATATAAATGCATCCTCCCCATTAAAATATTCATTTGACAAATGATCTGTGAATCTCGCCCTGGATTCAAGTTGCATTCTAAATTCATCAAATATTGAAAAATTAAGGATATATGAGCAGTCACCATCAGATGCTACATCTATTTTATGTGCCCACTCAATTTCTTCATTTATTACTTTTAATACATAATTGCCATAGGCTAAATTACCTATCCAAGGAGTTTTACCAACATTTTTATTATCAACAAATATATTCAAGCCAGCAGGATAAGAATCTACTATTATTTCCTCTCCTTTCCTCATTATTTCCTTTCCAGATATAATTGAATCTTCAATAATAAATATTTGTTTTTCTATTGTCGCATAATCAAACTTTTCTAAACTAATAGAATGTTGCCCTTTTAACAAACCTGTAATTATTATTGGCGTTTCCCCTTTTAACACTCCGTCAACATACACGCTAGCACCAATGGGTATACTTTGAATATCAAAAGAACCAGTCTTGGCTATTGGAGAAAGAAAGACTTTGACTTGCTCATTTTCTTGTACACTAATACTTTTAAAATCAGAATAATAGTCGCGCCTTCTAGCTTCAATATTATGATTCCCAACAACTACCCTTTCATTGCATTGTCCTTTAGCCACTAATTCGCCATCAATATAAATATCGGCTTCTGGATCGGTTTGGATATGTACCATCCCAAAATTGGCATCCAAAGGAATATTCAATTCTGTAATTTCCCCATCTTTTATCGTAAATTGCTGTAGAAAAGGGCTGTACATTTCCTTGATTAAACGCAGTTCATGTTGTCCACTGGCTAGTTCATTAATGGTACAAGGGCATTTCAAACCTGTTGGCTTGCCATCAACCATCACATCTGCCCCTTCCGGAGTGCTGGTGACACTCAGGCTCCCAAAAGCGGGTTTCAATTTTATATTTAGTTCTTGTTTACTTTCGGAGCCTAATTCTATGACCCCGGTCTCATTATGGTAATTGGCATATTCGAGACGGTAAGTATATTTGCCCAAATCAAGCTTCTTTTGGAAAGGTGTAAGGCTACTTTGCAATTGATTATTGATATAAACGGCAGCACCCGCAGGTTCGGATAAAATTACCAGCCATTGTTTTTGTATTTGCGCCCCACTTACTATAGTTGTCACTTTGCCTGTGGTCAGCACCATTTCATAGACTGCGGCTTCTTCGATGGGTTCGGTATAGAGGTAGTTGCGCAAAACGCCGAGTTTATCGTGTTTGATGGTCAGTTTTTTGGCGCCATAGGGCACATAAACCCAATATTCGCCTTTTTTCTTTTCGGCTTTCATTACGCCCAGCATGCCACCTTCCCAGGCGAAACCGGTTTCTGTGGTTACTACTTTAATGAGGGCGCATTTATCCCCGTTCTGGTCTTTTACCGGATCGGTAATGCGCGCGGTCATATCTAGGGGCAATGCCCGGAAAGAGGCTACGGAAATGTGCTGTGCCAGAATTAATACCGGGAGTGACAGAAAGGCGAGGAGAATCCAATATCGTTTCATAAGTCTTGCATCTGCTTTGGAGTGCAAGTTAAGGTAAATTCAGCATATGGCAGAATATTTAGCACTAAAACACCAGGGCAAACGCATCTGTAATCAGACTATATTTATTGACCACAACATAATGTCGCAGCCTTACAAGCCCTTCACCTCAATCATCAGCGAGCTGCTCCTGCCCAGATCGTCGGTGCAGGTAATTTTTTGTTTTCCTGTTTTTGGGCTGTAAAACATGCGTTTGCCGGCTTCGGTTTCTCCGATCAGCACATCATCCACAAACCAATATACTTTATGCACATCGGATGAAACATTGCAGCTCAAAGCAATTTTCTGGCCTTTAGCCGGTATGATGTAGCGCATATTCGCCTGCGGGCTCAGTATTTCAGGGGCATTTTCGGAAGCGATATGCCGGCAGAGCGGATTATGCTGCGGCGGACGCTCATAAGCGATGCCGTTGTGATCCATAAAACGCAGCATTTCTGCATCATAATCCGGATACCATTTTTGGCGGTAGCCCGATGATGGCAAACAATGAGAACAATAACTCAGTGATTCGTTATCATTTACAAAAGTCCGTTTCTTAAAATCGCATTCGTGCATATCCGAAACAGCGGGAATATACATATCCATCACAAGATTTTCGCAATGATCTGTGGGCGGCAAGCCCGATTCCTGGCAGACCATACGGTAAGCGATTCCCCCGGGGGGCAGATACCAGTTTTCTTCACGGTTTCGGTCGATGGATGTAAAAACAGAAAACAGCAAAGGAGAAGCAAAATCGGCGCCACTCAATGCTGGAATGCTCGTTCCCCGGAAATCGCCCACCCAGATTCCCACTGTGTATTTCTTGTTATAACCAATGCTCCAGGCATCCTTTCGTCCGAATGAAGTGCCGGTTTTCCAGGCTATTGGCGGTAAATTTCCGGCTGAACGGTAAACCGAAGGCAGATCCGGACGATCGTGCTGTGTCAGGATATCGGTAACCATATACGCTGCTTCCGGGCTCAAAAGCGTATCAGGAACAGTTTCTGGATATTGACCTTGAAAGTATTGAATCGGATACATCAAGCCTTCTTTCGCCAAGCAGGAATAAATTTTCATCAACTCGGATAAACGCGCACCGCAACCGCCCAAAATCACCGATAGCCCCAAAGAGTTCCGCGCATCGCTGATCCCTTTTATTTCAAGTTGATCAACAGCATTTAGAAATTTCTCCAAACCATATTCTTCCAGCAATTTTACGGCAGGCACATTGAGCGATTGCGCCAAAGCTTCGGCAGCGGTCACCCGCCCGCGATAGTTGCGCATATAGTTTACCGGCTCCCAACTCCCGTACCGCAGCGGCAAATCACGGATCTTACGCATGGGCGTGATCAATCCTTCATCAATACCGAGACCGTACAAAAGCGGCTTGAGCGTGCTCCCGGGCGACCGAACCGCCTGAACGCCATCTACTTCGCCCTGATGGACATCATCCGAAAAATCAGCAGAACCTGCATAAGCTATAAGCTGCCCGTTGCTGTTATCAATGACCATGGCCGCTGCATTTACCGCAGCAAACATCCGCAAGCGCTTAATCTCCTGCTGCAGCAAAGCCTCCAGTGTCTTTTGAATATTCTGATTTATAAAAGTATGAAATTCAGATTTTTGCGGATTCATTTGCTTAAGATAGCGTGCCAAATGCGGAATTTCAAAAGGACGCTCGCTACGGTTTTCCGGTAATGGCTCCAGAATTGCATCCCGAAAACTTTCATCGTGGATCAATCCATGTTCATTCAGTTTTGCCAGCCACTTATTGCGTGCAGGCAGCAGATATTCAGGCTTTTGGAAATTCAAGCCCGAAGGATCGTTGGGAATCAGCATCAGGCTGGCCAGCTGGGCGGCACTCAGATTTTGGGGTTTCAGGCCGTAATAAAAGTAAGAAGCCGTTTTTACACCCTCAATATTGCCGCCATAGGGCAGTTTGTTCAGGTAAAGCCGCAGGATTTCCTCCTTGCTGCAATGCAGTTCCAGCTGGAGTGCATGCCACATTTCCTTTAGTTTATTGGTATAAGTCCGGTCGGCAGGCTGCAGCAATCGTGCCAGCTGCATTGTGATGGTGCTGGCTCCGGAAGTGATTTCGCCCTCGACGGTATTTTTCCACAAAGCGCGCAAAACCGCCAGTAGATCAATTCCGGGATGATAATAAAACGAGCGGTCTTCTTTAAACAAAAGGAAATCTTTCAATAAAGGGCTGATTTCATCCGTTCCGGCCTCGAAGCACCAACGGTCGCGCGTATTGAGCGAAGCATGAAGGATATCGCCCTTTTGATCGTAAACAATAGGCGAATAGTGCATGGACACGCGAAAAGGAAAAACGGCATCAGCAACAATCATCAATGAAGACAGCATTCCGAAAATCAATCCGGAATACATAATCAGTTTTTGCAGCTTAATCCGCTTCATGCAGACGAAGGTAGGGAAATTGGGATTAAAAATCCGAAAGTTCCGCGGGACACCATAATAAATCTTGCTAATCCTATTACATTATCCCCTCAATCTCCTCCTTTGATAAACCGGTCAGTACCATAAGCTCATCTATGCTTTTCCCCATTTTCAGGGCCTTGAGGGCTACTCTTTTGATGCCTTCTTCTATTCCTTCCGCCTTTCCTTCTTCACGTGCTGTATCCAAAGAATTTTTCATGTCGCGGTAATATTTCAGGCTGTCTTCGTAAGATTGTACCTGTTCGGGAGTAAATTTTGCGATCTCTGCGGTTTCGAAGAGTTTCTCAAAAATCTGCTCTTTTAGCTTTTCAGGCACACGATCCAAACGGTTGAGGTTGCGCAATACAAAAAGCCATTTATCGAAGCGGCTTTCCAGTTCATCTACCGTTTTATTAAATTTAGGCATCTCCAAATAGATAAACGTGAGTTTATCATAAAATACTTTATGTGTATCTATGTCTGTGAGTTTCACATCATAGCGGAATTTATCCGGCTCATTTTTATCTTCTTCGAATACAAAATCCAGAATGGCTATGGTGTAAACGGCCTTTAGCTCAAAATTCCAGTCGGAACGTTTTGCCTGCTCCCGAATTGGGAAAGTGGAATAATAACCAGTTCTGTTTCTGAAAAAGTTAAACTTTGTTTTTTGCAATTCCACGATGAATTTTTCACCTTTTCCATTCTGGCAATAAAGGTCTAAGATGGGTTTTCCGGATATTTTCGATGCGCCAAGCTGCTCGGTTTTCAGGTAGGTGAGTTCGGTGATTTCTCCTTGTTCTTCCCTTAATAACTCATTCAGGAAATCCAGAAGCAGGTCTTTGTTGGGCTCTTCCCCAAAAAGCTTTTTAAAACCGTAATTGGTAAAAGGGTTGATATATTTTTCTTCAAACCAGTACATGGCATGTTTTTTAACAAATATACATAATCTAGCTGAAAACTACGAAATGCAACAGAGAGTTGATTTTATTTAAATAGATGAATCATAAATAACAAATTGGACTAAATTGCCTGAAACCTTGATAATTTGTGCCTCCATTTGCTCACCAATTTTGATTACCCACATTAAACAGGTATGCCTATATACAGCATAATATTTAGATTCATTCCACAAAAATTACAATACAAAATCAGCATAGTTTTACAGATTATTATGTAATTTAGTAGCCTAATAAATAAGTTAGATGAAACACTTAATACTCTTGGTGATTACCATCATTTTCCTTTTGCCGCTAAGCAAGGCACAAAGCGGAATTTCCGTTGCTTCATTTAAAGAGTTGCCCATGGACATGACGGCCAGGGTAACCAGTCCCGTTATTGATCAAAATGGTGATGTTTCAGCATTGATCCGCGTAGTTACAACCCAAACAGGTTTTAAATGGGAAGCAGGAATACTCAGCATTGTTAAAGCAGAACATAAAACAGGCGAATATTGGCTTTATGTACCCTACGGATCGAAAAAACTGACAATAATGCATCCGAAATTAGGCGTACTCAGAAACTACTTCTATCCTGTTCCGATAAAAAAAGCTACTGTTTATGAGATGGTTTTAACAACGGGCACGGTTGAAACCATTGTGCATGAAGCAGAAATCCAAACCCAATACCTGATTTTTAAATCGGAGCCGGCACAAGCCGATGTTTATATGGACGATACCGTTTATATCGGCCAAACACCATTGGACAAAGAATTTCCGCTTGGCACATACACTTACCGTATTTCCAAAAATTTATATCAGCCGGAAGCTGGTAAAATTGTTTTGGACGAAGCCGATGGCCGAAAGGAAATCAACGCCCTCTTAAAACCCGATTTTGGCAGCATTTCCGTTTCCTCTTTGCCTGAATCCGGTGCAGAGGTTTTCTTAGACGATAAAGCTACCGGAAAATATACGCCCTGCACACTCGAAGAAGTCCCCGGCGGAACGCATACCATAAGCCTGCGCAAACAGTGGTACATCCCCAAAAAAGAAGCCGTTCAGCTTGCATCAGGGCAAAATTTGGAAATACAAATCCAAATGAAGGAAGCCTTTGCCAATATTAGCATAAGTGCTGAAAATGAAGCCGATATTTATATTAACGACCAATACAAAGCCAAAACGAACTGGAACGGCAGGCTCGAACCGGGGCTTTATACCATAGAAGCGCGCAAAAACAAGCACCGCACCGACAGCCGGAAAATTCAGGTAATAAGCGGTGAGCCGCAATCATTGCAATTTAATCCACTGCCGATTACGGGCGACCTCAAAATTGCCTCCGATCCTTTTGACGCAGAAGTTTTAATTAATGGCGAGAAGAAAGGGAAAACACCATTGACATTGCGCCACCTGCTTATTGGGGATTACACCCTGGAACTCCGCAAAGAACTTCATGCCAATCTCAAAAAAACCATCACCGTGAAAGAAGGCGAAATGACCCGCTACGATTTGGAACTGTCCAATGGGCAGGAAGTGCACATCAACAGTGAGCCTGGCGGTGCAGAGCTTAGCATTGACGGAAAACCCAAAGGGCGCACCCCAAAAACACTGAGCCTTTCGTATGGCGAACACCGCATTCGTTTGAGTAAGGAAAATTATAATGTGCTGGATACGCGTTTTAATGTGCAGCAAGGCAAAAGCACCTATTCCTTTAAATTGATCTCCGACAAGCAGGCTTTGGCGCAGCACAAATTTAAAAAGCACCGCCGGGCAAAATATATCTGGATGGGTGTGACCGCAGTTTCTGCAGGCACCGGTATTTATGCCTACATTACCGCCAACAACAAATACGATGAATACCAGCAAGCCACCGAAGGGCTGACAGACTTGAAAAATGAAGTAAAGCTCTATGATAATATTAAAATAGCCGCTTTTAGTGCCGCAGGAGCCGGATTAATTATGACCATTATAAAGGCCATCCAACAGGGCAAAGCAAAATCCAGAATGCAAATGGCTCTTTTCCCGACTGGCGATGGCGCTACGATTTGTTTCCGTTATCAATTGCCATAATGGATCGCATAAAAACCACCATTTTTAAACAGATAAAACAGCTTTAGCCATGAAAAATATAATAACATATTACGGATTACAAAGTTTCATTTTAGCCTTAATGCTGATTGCATTGCTCTTTTCCTGTGAGGAAAGGGAATTTGACAATCCTTATGACCCGGATGTAGATATTTCTGAATACGTCCCTTATGATCTGGAAATAAGCGCCCCAAAATTCTATGAACCCGTCCTGAGCTGGAAATGCAAAGCAGAAAAATATACTGGCTTCCTGATCGAAAGAAAAGAAGGAGAAGGCGCATGGGCAAAGGTTGCAGAAACAAAAACGCTTACATGGACTGATACGGATATTGAAATAGATCAGGAATATCAGTATAGGATTAAGACTGTCTTTGGAAGCAAAAGCACAGCAGACATAAAGACAAGCTTTAACTCATCTATTCCGGCTCCAACTGATTTGAAAACAGAAAAAATAAGCGACATCAGTTATCGCTTAAACTGGAATGACCCAATAAAAGGAGAGCAAGGATTTCGGATAGACCGTCGCCGTTCTGGTGAAGACTGGATATGCCCATATGCCGAAATAGCTGCTAATCAGACAGAATATATAGATACCAATGTTTTTGTGAACTCTATGCGAAACCTAAATATTGAATACCGCATTTATGCATACTATGAAAAATATGAATCAGAAAAAATCCAGGCCAATACCAATGCTGCTATTAGCATGCCTTCAGACTTGACCATTACGCAAAACTCTTTAACATCCGTGTCCCTTAACTGGATGGACAACAGTGAGGGAGCAGAAGGTTTCCAAATTGAAAGAAAGCAAGGCACTGAAGCCTGGGAGCTGCTTACGGTAGTATCAGAAACAACATACATCGACGATTCCTTCGAATTAAACTCAGAAATATCTTATCGTATTGCCGCTTACTACGGGCAGTACTATTCTGATTTTATTGAAAATAGTTTTAATACGCAGATACATGCACCTGACAACCTCATAATCACCCAAAACTCCATTGCTGCCGTAACTCTGAACTGGCAGGATAATACAGAAGGAGAAGAAGGTTTTCGTATTGAAAGAAAGCAAGGCAATGCAGCCTGGGAGTTACTTACGATAACTTCAGAAACAACCCAAATAGATGATTCCTTTGAATTAAACTCAGAAATATCTTATCGCATTGCCGCTTACTACGGACAGTACTTTTCTGATTTTATTGAGAATGGTTTTAATTCAGAAATACCGACACCTAAAAACCTCAGTTTTACACAAAACTCAGCAACATCCATTACCTTAAACTGGAGTTATAGCCAAAGCGGCCAGGAAGGTTTTAAAATTGAACGCAAAAAAGACAATGGCAGTTGGGGAATACTGGCAGACAATCTGAATCCGGGTCAATATAGCTTTACTGATGATAGATTGGATTTTATACAAAATAAATACACATACCGGGTTTATGCTTTATGCAACGAATTACATTCCAATTATGCCGAAGTAATAATTCAATATAACCTTTCCATAGGTGATATCTATAAAGGAGGTATTGTTTTTTATCTAGATAATGAGGGTGGTGGTCTGGTATGTGCCGAAGGCGATCAAGGTGCAGAAGCCGAATGGGGCTGTTACGCAACAAGCATTGATGGCACAAGCGTAGACATTGGAACCGGTGCGGCCAATACTTCAGCCATTCTATCCATATGCACCCAGACTAGTATCGCGGCGCGAATTTGTCAAAATTTGGCACTAAACGGCTACACTGATTGGTTTCTTCCTTCCAAAGACGAATTGAACCTGATGTATGAAAATTTAAGATTGATTGGGATTGGTGGTTTTGCGAATAACTTCTATTGGAGTTCTTCTCAGTGCGATTCCTACTTCTCTTGGACTCAAGATTTCGCCAATGGCTCTCAGGGAAAAGCCCTTAAGGGTAGCAACCGAAGCGTCCGTGCCGTTCGAGCTTTTTAACCATGCGGCGGTTGAAGCCAGCATAGAATAAACCCTATTCCTTCATCCCCTCAACCTCCCCCACCCCCAATCCCGTTAATTCGGTGGTTTCTTGAACGGTTTTCCCCATTTTCAGGGCGTTGAGGGCTACTCTTTTGATGCCTTCTTCAATTCCTTCCGCCTTTCCTTCTTCACGTGCTGTATCCAAAGAATTTTTCAAGTCAATATCCATTGGCAGGTTGATATATTTTTCTGCAAACTTGTTCATGGCATGTTTTTAAGCTTATTCCTTCATGCCCTCCACCTCCCCCACCATCAAGCCCGTCAATTCGGCGGTTTCTTCGATAGTTTTTCCCATTTTCAGAGCGTTGAGGGCTACTCTTTTGATGCCTTCAGTGATGCCCATTTCCAAGCCTTCTTCAATTCCTTCCGCCTTTCCTTCTGCCTTTCCTTCTTCACGTGCTGTATCCAAAGAATTTTTCAAGTCAATATCCATTGGCAGGTTGATATATTTTTCTGCAAACTTGTTCATGGCATGTTTTTAAGCTTATTCCTTCAAACCCTCAATCTCCCCCACCATCAAGCCCGTCAATTCGGCGGTTTCTTCGATAGTTTTCCCCATTTTCAGGGCCTTGAGGGCTACTCATTTGATGCATGAACTTCATAGAGGAGTTGATTGATTTTATTCAAACAAACAGCTCATTGTTAGGTTGTTGGAGACAATAGCCCGGCTATATTGGTTTGGCTTCAGCCCCCAGCTGCTGATCAGTACGGTATAAAGGCTTTTTTTGCTTTTTCTGGATAAACGGAACTGCGTTTCTTTATTTCTGAGCTTTTGGAGGTATCCGGCATCCATCGAAAATTCATCATTGTAGAATTTTATTTCGCAGAGGTTTACTACATCATCGGCTCTGTCGATGACCAAATCTACCTGAGCCTGCTGATTGTGCCACGAATAATTCTTTGAATCAATCTGATCGCAGCGTAAAGCCCTTTTTATCGCTTCGGAATGTTTTAAACATATGGTTTCGAAGGCAAAACCACACCATGTTTTGTATTCCTGCTTTTGAAAAACCTGTGTCCATTTAGTTCCCTTGTTGGGCAACATAAATTTAAGATAGAATAGGCAGAACTCATCAAAAATGCGGTAGAGCGTGGCTTTGCTGTTGTTTTTATAGGCATTGTATTTTAGAACAAAACCCGATTGTATTAATTCTTCAAGGGAATTGGAAAATTTTCCTCCGGATGAGATTTTAAGTTTGGTCAGGATTTCGTCTCGGCTGATTCCTTTTTTGGGACTGTCGGCCAAAGCGTCCATTATTTTTTGATGGAATGAATTTTCATTAAAGAGCGATTTAAAAACTTCTTTGTATTCGTTGGCTAAATATGCGCCAGGTTTAAAGCATAAATTTTCAATACAAGTAACGGCTGAATCTCCGGCTTTGACATGCTCCAGATATTCGGCCACACCACCCAAAGCCATATAAATCTTCAGTATTTCATATTCTTCCATTAAAATCCCCTTGTATTTAAAAAAGGCTTTGGTTTCCTGCAAGTTAAAAGGTTTAAGCTTAATGCTTTGTGTTATTCTTTTACTCAGGCCTTTGGAGTTGTTGATTATTTTTTTAATCATATAGGATGCTGCTGATCCGCAAACCACCACAATCAAATCCCTTTTTGTTGTACAGTAGTCGTTCCAGAAGTTCTCAAATGCGGGCAGGAATCCCGATTTATGGGAATCTACCCAAGGGAATTCATCAATAAAAACCACCTTCTTTCTGCGGCTTTCCTTTTTCTTTTTAAGAAAGCTTTTTAGCAAACTGAATGCTTCCAACCAGTCGGCAGCTTGCTTATGTCCGGAAAACTCATTTGTTGCTTCATTGAGTTTAAGCATGAAGTTTTTGATTTGTTCCGGTCTTTTGCCTGTACTCAATCCAGTGAAACTGAATATAATGTGTTTGTCGTAATATTCTCTGATCAGATAGGTTTTGCCGATTCTCCTTCTACCATAAACCGCAATCAATTCTGAGCGGTGGCTGTGCAATGCATCGGACAATATTTGCATTTCATCTTTTCTTCCGGCAATATTATGCGTCATATGATGTGGTTGTATTGTTGTTATTACCGTGCCAAAGATAATATAATTTAATTAGTTTGGCACACTAATAACAGTGTTTTTAGTATTTATTAGTGTGCCAAAATACAGGAATATTTGTTGTTTTGGCACGCTAATAATTCTCATGACGACATTTCATGAATTAATCAGATTAAATCCGTAATCGGTAAAAGGGTTGATATATTTTTCTTCAAACCAGTACATGGCATGTTTTTTAACAAATATACATAATCTACACGAAAAGTACGAGCTGCAATTGGGTGTTAATTTTCAAGCTTTTAAAGCACTTAAAAATCCGACAAGCGGTAAATGCTTGTATCATTGGTTTTATCGGGCTGCCAGGTGCGTACATGGATTACGGGCATGGTGCTGTCGTTCAGGTCCACCATCAGGAACAAATAGCCGGTATCGCCATAATTGCTCGAAAAATAATTCTGTTTTATTTTTACGCCATATACATTTCCTCCTGTACCGCCTTTGCGCACTTCGCTTTCTTCAAACTGTATGTTGATAAACTCTTTGCTATCAAAAGAATACTTCAGGTTGCGGATATACTGCGCTTTGGTTTGCCGGTTGTAGCGGACAATTTTATGGTTTTTGTATTTATTTTCCACGCCCTGTCGGGTTTTCACCACATGTCCGGTAATAATGAGTGCATCATCGGCAAAAATGGATTCGATATAATCGAGGCGTTTGAGCGCATAAGCTGTTTTGAAATGCTCCAGGAAATTGATCAAAACAATACGGTTATGCGCCGGCCAGGCGTTATTGCTGAGCAGGCTTTCCACTGCCGGTTTCGAGAGCGTAAAAGCCAGGCTTTCAATCTTTTTGTCCTTATTGAAATGAAAGCTCACATCTTCCACAAACTGGCGGTTATTATTGGGAAAATTAAAACTCATTCGCACGGGGCGGTACATGAGCGCATCGCCATAGGAAAGGAATTTTGATTCATCGAGATTGATGATGCTTGCATTTCCATAGTCCATCAGTTTTTGGTACATTTCAAAGCCTTCATCGGTAAAAAGATTCCGAACCGATTGAAAATCCCGTTTATCGATGGACTGCAGGACTTGAAGCATCTCATCTTCAAGATTTTTATCATCTTCCACAATCGTAATGCCTTCAAATTTATGCACTACGGGATTTTCCATCATTTCGGCTGTACTTTCAAAACCGGATTCGTTCGCGGCAATACCCTCATCACCGTCTTTGGGCAATCGGACATCAAAATAACTTTTCCGGAATACCTGATGTTCGATTTGCTCCATCACTTTTTCCAGTTCATCATCAACACGGGATTGATTTTCAAAGATATACTCCACTTTGATGCGCAAAATTTCTTTCGTTTTCGCATCATCGCCATAAAACGCAACAAAACCTTCGCCGTTTCGGGCACTGATGATGTTGCCCCAATCCTGACCGTCCCAGTAGGAATATTCGAGGTTACTGATATCCCGGCCTTTATAGTTTATATCAAGGATTATACGCCTTTCGTTTTCGAAATCCTGAATATCCTTTACATGGAAAGAAAGGTCGGCAAGCATCGATCGTATTTCTTCGGGCAAATAGCTCATCAGCTTAACTGTGGTCCCGTCTTCCTTCATAAAATCCAGCTCATTGCATTTGGGATGGCTTTTGAGCAGGCAAAGTGCCCAGTAATTATTGCGCAGTGCATCGGCAATACAGGCATCTTCTTTTGCTTCGACGGCATTATTGGCAAAATCACGGATTTTTTGAGCCCTGGATTCAAATACTTTACGTACATCTTCCCTTTTGATATACCGAAACACATGTGCATCGGGCTCATTATTCAGCACCAAACGTTCGGTATTGTGCAGCGTAGCATTGGAATACGTCCGGACAATATCATTGATTTTCTCGGCGTATTTCACCTCTCCCCCACCTACATTTATCTGGCTGAAATTCGCTTCATATTCACTTTCAACTGTAGTTGATATTTGGCTTATCAGCGATGTAAGCGCATCATTATCTGCTCTTTGCAATGTCGTGCCCTTACCTTCGCCCCAGATATATTTTTGCGGTTGGGATTTTATATCTGTCACATTTTGACCCAAAAGGGCACAGCCGTGACCAATGAATAAAAACAAAAATAGCAGTGTCTGTAATTTTCTTATCATCATCGGGAGTAAAATTAATACTTAATCGGCTTGAAAATAAGCAGCAGGATCTGTTTTTTTATTATTTAGAATTACTTCATAATGCAAATGAGCGCCTGTGGATCTGCCTGTGCTGCCCACTTCGGCAATTTTCTGCTTTTTGGAAAGCTGATCGCCTTTGGAAACCAAAATTTTGCTCAGATGCGCATAAGCGGTTTTCATCCCATCGGAATGCTGAATGATCACAAATTTACCATAACCGCCATTTTTTCCGGCAAAAACAACAACGCCATCAGCAGTTGCCAGCACAGGGGTTCCTTTTGGAGCAGCCAAATCGATGCCGGAGTGGAATTGTTTTTTCTTATGAATGGGATGAGTCCGCCAGCCAAATGGCGATGAGATACGGTATTTTCCATTTACCGGACAAATGGACGGAATATGATTTTCTGCCGTATTTTTTTCATAATTGCTTTTTGCAATTTCCCCTTCTTCCTTCTTCTGGATACTATAGTCGTCGGCTTTTTTGTCCTCCAGACCTTTGAGGCTGCGGGGCGTGGCTTTGGCAGGGATTTCGTCACGATCCACGCCCAGGGTTTGCTGCAACCAATCACGTTCATTTTGGTAGTAGGCTTCTAACTCTTTATCCAGACGCTCAAATTCAGCCTGTTGGGTGCTGTCCTTTTGCCGGCTGTATTCTTCATATTGCTTGTCAAAAGGATTTTCTTTCTTCTTCTTTTTATCTACTTCCTGAGCAAATACCGAAGCCGAAAAAGTAAAAACAAAAAAGATCATTGCTAAAGAAAGGACTTTGCCATTCATAGTGTATTATTTTATTGAACCTGATTCCGTTCGATTATTTTACCATCTATCATGCTAAAAACCAGCCATTTGTTTCCGGATACGCCTGTAGGCACAGTATATCTTCCGATAAATTCATTATTAAGCCACAAGCTGACTGTTGCTTTTGATTTTGAGAGTTTTTTATTCGCCGCATCATTTCGGTTGGTATAATCATGCACCCAGAAATCATAAACAGCCTGCTCCTGCGGGTCTTCAACGGTGATGGTTTCGGGGCCTTCGCCGTCAATATCGTCACGGTCGAGGCGTGCAGTTCCATCGGCAGATCGTTTTTTATCACGGTAGCTGATGTGGTACGAACCCTTTTTCTCGAGATGTGCATCCAAATCACGCGGACGTTTGCCCCAATCCAAAGCCACGCGCATATATTTTACGTCCAGGATCGGGGAAACCGAAAAACGATTTTGAAAAATCGTGCCCACCACAACTTCAAAAGGGATTTCCGCTTTCACAAAACCCTCTTTCAGGAATTTTGCATGATAGGTGCCATCTTTCATTATAGGGAAACGGATTTTCCCTTCATCATCTGTTGTAAAAACCCCTAAAGTTTCTACCTGTACAAGTGCATCCGGCACAGGTTTTCCATTTTCGCAATTGATAAAACGCAGCGTCATCAAACCATCTTCCACTTCGGTAAAAGCATCGTCAAAACGCCCTTTCATTTCCGTACGGCCTTCAGGTTCTACCTGCGCCATCAGGCTTAATGCCGGAAAAAACAAAAACGTATAAAGGATTATTTTTTTCATAACTCAATTGTTTTAAAGAAGGTCATTTTTGATATTAATCCGTTTGCGTGTGTGGTCATCGTCATAATCAAACACGACATCTCCCCGGTTTTCAATAATAACATTATTAAGGGGGTACCAAAAGACGGATTTCCCAACTTTTGCGCCACCATAAAAGTCAATCCGCGCACCACTTCCCGGCAACATGCTTACTTTGAAGCGTGCTTTATCCTGGAGTTTCATATTACTGAGCGAAATTTTATCGCCATCCCTGATAATCACTTCTACCAAACCCTGATCATTTTTCAGGAAGGACAGTTCACCGATTGCCTCGGCCACCCAATCATGTTTTTTCTCAAAATCGGGATTCAGGGTACGGATACCCTCCAGCAGCTCACTGCCTTCAAATTTGCTGCCCGATTGAGCAATGATTTCCAGGAAAGCCAGCATCCAGGCGGCTTCTGAGCTCGAATTCTCACTGAATTTCGCACTCAACTTTTTCATAGCCGGCACAAAATCAACATATTCAGCAGCCGCATCCATATGCACGGGCGTATTGGCAAAAGAAGCCAGAAAAACCTGTTCCCCGCTCTTCCCGGTGCGCATTCCATTAACCGGATATTTTCGGTCGGTTGGAAATTGTTCCACAGAAACCTCGCCATTGTTGAGCTGTGCAGCAAAACCTCCTGAAGCACCCACCCACTGCTGATCCAAAGGAAATTTCCTCAGATTCATTGGATTACCATCGGTATCTGTATTAAAAATAAAACCATTCACGCCTTCGCCGGCCAGCTCTTTATCGAGGATATACATATTTCCTTCAAAAGTTCCCGCCAGGCTCAAGAGGCCATCGGCAGTCAGGCTGATTCCCTGAACAAAATCGCTTCCCGGGCCGCCAAAGGTGCGGATCCATTGCATTTTGGACTGATCATCAAAAGCGGCAAGAAAAATATCACGCGAATCATCAACAGATGAAATATCTTTACCAAAAAGATTGATATCACCCTCAAAGCAACCCGCCATAATAATGTTTCCTGCTGCCGTTTTAACCCATGTTTGCCCATTTGCAGGATAAGCGCCTTCCGCCAGTAAACGGTCAATAAGCTTTTGTTCAAGGCTTTGCGGGCTAAACAAAGGACGCAAAACAATTACTTCGGGCTGCACGCCTTCAAACTGTGGCATGGCCATACCAATAGGCGCATTGATGTACGTAGGATCGCAAACTGTAAATTTCCGATCTTCCAGCATCACATAATCGCCATCCACATCTCCGCTAAAAGCCACGGCAGTAGCTGCATGGCCCGGATACTTCAATGCACAGGTTTCCAGGCCACAAAGCTTACGCACCAGCCAACTGAACAGCACCGAACGGTCTTCGCAATCAGAATAGGGATATTCAAACAGCTCTTCCGGGAAGAACCATTTCTCACGGCCAAACTGCTCATCATCGGTTTTATATTCGAATGTATTTTGAACGAAATTTAATATATAAGACACCTTTTGCTGCTCGTCCATTTCGGCGGTTTTTTCTGCCAGGAAAGCGAGCAAAGGTTCTTTGATCCCGGGGCTCATACCGGCATCGAAATAAACTTCCAATTGCGACTGAGGATAATCGTTATAAAATTTCAGGACATTTTCGGGCAAGCTGATGCTCAAGCTACTGCTGTCTGCCGCTTTCAAAACTTTTTCAATTCCCTGATTTTCAAAGTTCAATACGCTGTAGAGGTTCATATCAAAAACCCTTTTTGCTGCCGGAAACTCTTTTGGATAAGTGACTAATCTTGTGGGCTTTCCTCCGGTGATATAGTAGCGCAGGCTATCTTTATCAATAAATTGCATGCCATACATTTTATTGCTGATTGCCAGCATAAGAAATGCTTCGTTTTCCGATGAACCAATGCGGGCTTTATAACCCGATTGGTTGAGCAAAAGCCAGCTGATCAGGCGTGCTTTGTTGCCATCCCCGCCACAGATTTCCTCTGCATAGGCTTTCAGCAGCAGATAATAGCCCCAATCGTTGAGATTAAATTTTTGTTTGTATTGCCACAGCCGGCCGATGAGCGGGCCAAAATCCTTTTCGGCATGTTTTTCCCAAAACTGCTGGATACTTTGCTGCTGCGCATCTTGCAATTGTGCCACATCAAAAAGAGCTTTTTGCCCCAGCTGCACATCCTGCTCATAAAAAGGCACGGGAAAACCTTCTTCCGGAATCAAAACAGGCCGTGCGGGCAGGATTACCGGCTGAATATCAAGCGGAACACTTTCAGCCTGAAGGCTTGCATTTCCTTTTGGGACAATCTTTTTGGGCGGTTTTTGTTGCTCTCGGGGTTCCGGTTTGAAAGGCGGTACAACATCCGGTTTGGGTTCGGGAGGTTTGGGTTCTGCTTTTTTGATATCCACTTTTTGCCAGGGCTTTTTCAGGTAATCGGCAAATTCTTTGTTTTGCTGCGCCCGGTAATTTTTCAAATCTTCCGTAAGCTTTTTCATGCCCTCTTCCTGTTCTTTTTGGAATTTATTGAAGGAAGATTTTTGTTCTTTCATGTATTCTTCCAGGGTTTGCGCTTGCGCGCAAAAAAGGAAGAAAAAGAAAATAATTGAAATTATGGATAGACGTAGCATCATTAATTATTTTTGGGATTAACTATATTATTGTTTTCAGAACGAAGATGCACATAAATATGGTTTTTACAAAAGCCAAAACGCTCTAAAAAAATACTATACTCCATTTCTCTTTTTTCGTCCATGATGGATTCCTCTGAATCATTATACCTGTCTTTCATACTTTTAATTTGAGATTTCCCACCATCAAGCGCAACAATATTTGAAAGAACTGCACTAAGGTAGGAAGACCATAAACCCGCATTTGTCCTGTATCCGGGGATAAGTGCAGCTGTGTCACCTGTAATTTCACAGTCATTTTCCATATTTATCAGATAACGCAGCGCCTTGATATCTAGATCTAAATCATTACTAATCAAATCTTTTGATTGATAAACCATAGATTGATCAAGAAGTCTCTGTTGTCCATCGTAAATCAAACACTCAATATGAGCCAATACATCATATTTAAGGTTTAATTCATTAATTATTGAGGTATAATGAACCTCAGCGTAGCTATCGCTAACATAATCTCCATGTCCCACAGATATTAACACAATTGCTTCCCCACTATTAAGACAGGTGATCCGTTCAATATCATAATTAAAGTTCTTGTCACCTGATTTCAGCAGATTTTTTATTTTCACAGAAAGCATTCTACTGCTGTTATAAAGCTCTTCATTTTCAAAAATCACAGCCAGCTCGCTTCTTTTACAGCTATTTAAGATGGACGCCATTGCTTCCGCTCTTAAGATTGCCTGATTTACAGCAGTAGCTGAATCCAGAAAAGGATCCGATAATCCGGCAACAAGCATGCCTTCATTTGATGTATTGCTTAATTCCGCCATCCAATCGGGCAAAAGGATATGCATATTCCGTTCCTGCTTATTAATAGTCACACAATCATCAAATTCATCTCTAAATTCCGCTCTCAAATTTTGGGCAGATGAGCTTGATCGAACTTGTGCGCCGAGCTGTAAGGAAATAACAAAAAAAAATAAAAATGAAATTTTCCTGAAACGCATAATAAATTTTTCAGAACAAATAAAAGCCTGGTTTTGCAAAACACAAAACCAGGCTTAATCAAAGATACAACTACTTACTATTCTCGAATTCTTCATCAAATTTCTTAGCAAACTTATCCTTGCTCCATTCGATAAACATTTTTTCCTTTTCGCTCATTTTACCGGACATATCGTTAAAGAAGCCATTAATATCGAGCTCCATTACCACCCAGTATTCATAGCCACCGTCTTTTTTCTCATACATTTCGTTGCAAGTGGCATGAGCCCCTTTCACTTCCTGGTTAATAATTTCGCGCGACATTTCATCGATCACGCCAACAAAATCATCCGTATCATTATTACCAAATTGCTTCGCGTATTCCTCACTCAGTTTTTTAATGGTAACACCCATCATAGCTGCTAAACCCTCACGGCCACGACGTTCGGCAAATCCCTTAACTTTATCAATCCTCGGGCTGGTTGCCGTAGCAAGATACCTGATAACGGAACCACTCGATTGGTCTTCGCCCTGGCAAGGCATATCAATTTTTTTCCTACCGGAAAGATTCGTTCCTTTTTTGCTTCCGCCACAGCTGGTAAGCATAAAACTACCAACAATTAATACTGCTAATGCGTAAAAAAACTTCGCTTTCATAACTAACATTTTAAATTTAAACAATAATTATTTTAATAAATCAAATTAAATCGCAAAATCGTATGGGCATAATATACTTCTTGTTGGAATTACTGAATCTGCTAATTCATCAAACATTTCCATCCAAAATACACTTACCCACTTTTTATTCTGCTAATTTAATTTAATTTTTAAAAATAAAGCAAAATAATTTCAGCAACAAAAAACATCTTGTTTACACCATTCTATCATTCACATCTTACTAGTATTGCCAGCGATATTTTTTACTGTATTTTAACAATAGAAAACGCATAAAAAACAAATAAGCACAACTAGCTTGTAATCAATAAGTATAAGTAAACTCATTATAAGGCCATCCGGAAATGCAACATTTAATTATCCTAAAAATCTGATATTTTGGCAAACTAAGCAAAGCATGAATATATAATTGACGCAAATATCATCAACAAAATGAAAGCCTCTATTATTAAATCTTGCTTATAAAAATCCTATGAACAAACCAATAAATCACTGATAACCAAGATAAAAATACATAATTAGAATGATTATAAATTACAATAGGTAAGCAAGTTGATTCCGTAAAATGCAGGAACAAACACCATGCATCTCAGCAAGCATTCAATCATTTATACTGCAAACCAACAGATTACAGCGAAATAAAAATGCAAAAATTATAGCCACAAAATTGAATGCATGGCGTTATCTGCCAGCAAATAAACAATATTCAGCCTGTAGGACCGACACGTAAGCATACCCGTAATTCAAAGCATTGAAAAAATAACACCGACATGCATTACTGCTTGTAATACACCATATTACCAGAAACTTCGAAACGAAGGATCATTGGATTATCAATAAGTTACGTAAATTATGATACGTTTGCCCTGTCCAGCAATAGGAAACTGACAGGATAAAATCATTAATTTTTCTATATTTGTCTCCAGCGCCAAGAATTAAAATGCTGTGAAGCCATCAAATAACCACATAATGAATGGAAACCACACCATCCGTATATCCATAATTTTCTGCTTCATTGTTCCTATGAGTATAATGGGTGTTTTCGCACAAGAAACAGACAGCTTTGAAGCCTATCAAAAGAAAGCGCAACAGGATTTTGATACGTTTCGGCAAAATATGGAACAGGAATATGCTGCATATGCCAAAAAGCAGGAAGAAGATTTCCGGAAATTCAAGGAACGCATCGCATTCAAATGGGGCAAAGAAAATGTAAAAACCAGCGGACAATACAATTGGGTGGATTACTCAGCCAATGACGAAACCCGCACCAATGTGGATTTTGAAAAAGGAGAAGCCGAAATAGAAATACTGATCCCCAAAGAAAAAGCAAAAAACCCTGAAGAAGTTAAAAAACGGATCAATAAAGGTTTGCAACAACTGGCAAGTGCAAAAGGTGATATTAACGATTTTGAACAGCAAGACAAGAAATCGATAGAAAACGAAGCGATCATGAACGGCCTGGTGCAAATGGAAAACGGCAAATTCCTGATGGCTTCGAATGCCGCTGAATTTTCAGGCGAATTGATGCAAAGCGGGAATGTACAAAAGAAAAATATCAGTACCGATTCTACAGAATGGGTGCAGGTAAGTATTAAATTCCCGCTGGCACCCGATTATCTGCAAAAGCGTATTTTGAAGTATTACGGACTGGCGCAAGAGTTTGCCCAAAAAAACAATGTAGCACTCGAACATGTGCTGGCCGTAATCCATACCGAAAGCTGTTTTAACCCCAAGGCGCGCTCTCATGTGCCGGCCTATGGCCTGATGCAGATTGTACCCTCTTCTGCCGGAAAGGATGCTTTCAGGTATTTATATAAAAAAGACAGCCTGCTTACGGCTGAATATCTCTATATACCCAAAAACAACCTGGAACTGGGCGTGGCCTACCTAAGGTTATTGATGCACCGGGAGTTCCGCAATGTAAGCGATGACCGCAGCCGTTTGTTATGCGCTTCTGCCGCCTATAATACCGGTGCCGGCAATGTTAGCAGGGCCATTACCGGCACAAAACGCGTTTCGGATGCCATAGACGATATTAATGCTTATACCTATGAAGAATTGTATGATTACCTCTGCAAAAACCTGCCCTATGAAGAAACCCGTAAGTACATCCAGAAGATAAACGAACGCCGGAAGATTTATGAATCTTATAAGGTGGTAGAGGAGTGATTTTAACGTTTGTAAGGGCTTAGGAAAGTTGAGTTTAGCCCTTATGCTCTCTCAGCCTGCTTTGCGGTGTTCGGGAGGAAGCTCAATTAGGCAAATACCAGCGAATTGAGATGTTAATATATATCCTTAAATCCGCAAACAGTTATTAACAGAAACCGTTAAAACATTGTGTAAAAGTATTTTACACAATGTTTAACGGCTGAAAAATTTCATCTATTTTAATGGTATCAATTCAACAAAATAGAATGAAAAATTTTTCAGGCATGAAAATACAAAAAACTTTATCAAACGTAAGTCCTTTTGCAGGCATTTCTTTTGTCAACCAAAGCTTTAATAAATGCGGCCTGTCACAACTCATTGATAATGAGCTTGGCCAGAGGGTAAAGACTACCGGATATTCTTATAGCCAAATAATCAGGAACCTGTCGAATATATTTTTTAGTGGCGGTAGCTGCGCCGAGGACATCCATACTCATTTGGGCAAGCACCTAAAATCCTTGCCCGGCAATAATGTCCCCAGCGCTGATACCCTTTTGCGCGGCATCAAAGAACTGGCAACCCAAAATACAACCTATACCTCCAAGCAGGCCAAAGACTATGAGTTCAATATCAACAAGAGGCTCAACAGCTTAAACATCAAGTCTTTACTTTTGAACAACCAGTTGCATAAAGGCGCCTGCTATGATTTTGATTATGACAACCAAGTGATTGCCACCGAAAAGTACGATGCAAAAAATACCTATAAGCATACAAAGGGTTACTTTCCGGGAGTCGCCTCCATTGGGGACAAGATTGTTTATATCGAAAACCGGGACGGCAATGCCAACGTAAAATTTGAACAGGCGGCAACTCTTGACCGTGCATATAAGCTACTGAATGAAAATGACATACAGATCCACCGCTCCCGGATGGATGCAGGGAGTTACTCCAAAGATATTATAGAAGTTGTTGCGGCCAACAGTGAACTGTTTTATATCAGGGCCAATAAGTCCGCTGAACTTTTGCGGCAAATATCTGAAATTGAAAGATGGAAAACCGTAGAAATCAATTACAAAGCGTATGAGGTGGCATCAATGCCCTTCACTCAATTTCTCGAACAAAAAAATTACCGCCTGGTCATTATGCGGGAAAAAAGCAAAAACAGCCAGATAGACCTGTTCACCGGGGACAACTTCATTTACCGCTCAATTTTAACCAATGACTGGAAGGCTGGCGAAAAAGAGGTGATACAATTTTACAACCAACGGGGGAGCAGCGAAAAACTCTTTGATGTGATGAACAATGATTTTGGCTGGAAGCGCCTTCCATGTTCGTTCATGAACGAAAACACCGCCTTTTTGATCATCATGGCCATGATAAAGAACTTTTACAACTACTTTGTCGGGCTGGTGTCAAGAGTATTTGGTGGCATTAAGCCGACAACCCGACTTAAAGGGTTTATTTTCAGGTTTATATCTGTTTCTGGAAAATGGATATACTCTGGGCGGCAATGGTTTTTGAAATTATATACTGACAGACCTTATGAGCAACTGTTGGTCTAAATACCCCTGGCTTTAACGGCTTTTTTCCAGAGCTACAGGGAGGGGTGTGCCTGAAAATTCAGAGTAAATATTTAGTAATCAATTCATTATGTGTGTCTTACGGAACGTAATGTGTTTTTGGCATTGATTGGGATTTTTACGCCATCAAAAAAAAGCAAGCCAAATTCAAAAGGCTATAAACAATTGCCCCTGTTGCAGTAAAATGTATGCCCAATGGAATAAAAAGTATCAATTTATTGCCCCTACTTGAGAAATTTCTGTGCCAAAAACATTTTTTAGCTCAATAAATTATTTCTTGCGGATTTAAGGTATATTAATAACTATAATTTAGCGTAGGGAATTAAACTATGCTCTGCACCCAAATATCATTTATTCTACAATCATTTAGATTCCATATATAACGATTCAACTTCTGTCCTATCCAAGGCTTTATTATATATTCTGAAACCATCCATTGTCCCTGAAAAAGGATACCAGGAATCATTAAATTTTCCGAGATATAAATCGTTAGCATTAGCAATATTAAAATTAATGTCCAGATTAGATTCCGTTTTGATTAATTTGCCATTAAGATATAGTTGTACCCTGTTGTTTGCTATAACATAAACAATATGTACCCAATCGCCATATTTATAACTGCCATTTAATTCACCAGAAATACTAAATTTGGGGGATGAGTATGCATTATTACCAAACCATGTGTGGAATTTCCCATCACTGATACTTATCATTGCATAAAAACCACTTCTGTCATGCCTTTTAGCAAATATTGCTTGAGCATCATTTTTATTAGTATTTACCCATACTGAAAATGATACTTCATTATAAAACTTTAAAGAACGATTATTTGGCACTTTAATATGACAGTTTTTATAAAACTTTGCTGCCTGCCCAAATTTGCCTTCTGTAAACTTAACCCCACTGCTTGGTAATATTCCGTCATTACGCTTGCCACTTTTATCTTTTGCATTACCATCAAAAGAATAATGAGCAACCAGTCCTTTTTCTAGATCAACAGATTGCCTATCTAAGCTTAATTGAGAGCCAGAGGCTTGGCTTGTCATCTCTATATTCTTGTTGGCACGCACACCATTATCAAGCTTAATCTTTTTGTTTTGACCAATATTAATTTGCTCATTTACAATCTTATTTATATCTGTTTTAGTTAATGTACGGTTATATATTCGCACTTCATCTATACTTGCATTGCATGGATATGGCCAGTTCGACCCGCCGGTTGAATAGGTAAAATGCCTTCCAAAAACCAAGGGGTAAGTTGTGGTAATATTGAAAGCCCCAGTTATTGGATTTTCTGACATGAGTTGGCCATCCAAATAGTATTTTAACACCTTTTTTTCATTATCTACCACACAAGCAACATGATGCCATTCATTTATTGGAAATTCTTCTGCACTTACAGAAACACTGGAACTAGGCCTGTTGTATTTATTATTGTAAGAAAAACTAAAAGTACGCCCCCCGGCTGCTAAAGCATAAGTACTGTATATATCTCTTCCCTTTGAAATGACAGTTGCACTTGTAGGTTTTGATAATATTTTCATCCATAAACATATAGAGAAACTATTTGAAAAATTTAACTTCTTATGATGTGGAATTTTAATGTAGTTATTAAAATTCCCATTAAAAGTGACATACTTCCCATGGTCGCCATTAGAGAAAGGAACTGATCCATGTATTACGCCATTATGATTATTGCCACTTTGGTCGTTAGCAGTGCCATCATCAAAACTCCAATACCCTACCAGCCCTTCGGTGAAATTTTCACCAAACTCGCTTACATCATAGCTAAAGCTGCTTTGGCCGTTTTGGCTTATGGTAATTTGCTGGTTTACGGTCTTTTTGCCGTTTACCAATTTTATTTCATGGCTACCAAAAGCCAGTGTGCCTGTCCAGGGGGTTGTGCCGTAGCTTTGGCCGTCTATGCTTAGTGTTGCACCGGAGGGTTCGCTGCTAATTGTAATTTCTTTGCCGCTGGGCAGTTCTTCGTTTATTTCCAGGGTTTCCCCCTCGGCTATGCTTATGGTTTTGCTAAATGTGCCGTAGCCTTCTTTGCTAAGGCTGAGCTGGTAATCCCCTATAAGCAAATCTTTAATTGTATTGGGTGTCAGGCCGTAATCTGTTCCGTTCAGGCTAATCTGGGCATCAAAGGGGGTGGTCACAATTTTCAGGTTTCCCTGCTTTGGCTGTGGGTGGAGGCTTATGGGATGGGTTTCGCCCACCTGCACTTCGGTTTTTTGTTTATCGCTATGGTGTTTGTCCTTGCGGGCTTCAATGGTATGGAAACCGGCGATCAGTCGCCCGTTCCAGTTTTCACTGCTTTTGCGTTCACCATCCACATAAATACCAGCACCTTCAATCGTACTTACTTCCACAGTACCAAAAGTAGGCTGCATTACAATTTCAAGATTGGCCGATTCGCCGTCTTTTAAGCTAATCCTTTTGGCCGCAGGCTGATACCATTCTTTTTGAAGGCTTATGGTGTGCTCGCCACTGCTCAGGCGTTCGAGTGTGCAGGGCGTGGTTTTTCCCGTGGGGTTTCCATCGAGCAAAACTTTTGCACCGCTTTCGGGGCTGCTCGTTACATACAAACCGCCAAAGGCCGGCTGCATGGTCAGGTTGAGTGTTTTTGTCTGGCCGTCTTCTACAAGCACCTGCTGTTCGGCAGGGTAAAACATGCTTTTCTCCACTTTTATTTGGTGCGAACCGCTTTTCAGGCGTTCGGTTTTCATGGGGCTTTTTTGTGCTTTCAGCTGTCCGTCAATATAAACAGTAGCGCCATCTTCAGGGCTGGTATTGATCTGCACATAGCCAAAATTGGGCTTTAGGCTAATGTTCATGCGCTTTTTGCCATCGGCTTCGGCCAGGTCAAAAACACCCGCCTCGGGATGATAAAGCGGCATATCAATACGGTAGGTATAATGGCCTTCCTCCATTTCCAACTGGAAAGGTGTTACGCCCTTATGTTGATCGTTCAGATAAACATTGGCACCGGCAGGTTCGCTCTGGATGATGACCCACTGGGTCGGGATTTCGTATTCTTCAACTATAGTGGTCACTTTCCCTGTGGTCAAAACCATTTCATAGACCGTGGCTTCCTCGATAGGTTCGGGATAGAGATAGTTGCGCAAAACGCCCAGCTTATCATGTTTTATGGTGAGCTTTTTTGCGCCATAGGGCACATAGACCCAATATTCGCCTTTTTTCTTTTCGGCTTTCATCACACCCAGCATGCCGCCTTCCCATGCAAAATCGGTTTCTGTTGTGACCACTTTTATGAGGGCGCATTTATCGCCGTTTTGGTCTTTTACCGGATCGGTAATGCGTGCGGTCATATCGGTGGGCAGTGCCCGGAAGGAGGCAACGGAAATATGCTGTGCCAGGAGTATGGCCGGGAGTGCCAGTATGGCGAGGAGCATCAATAATCGTTTCATAGTTTAGTATCTGCTTTGGCGTGCAATTTAGTAAAAATTTAAGTATGTTTGTGTGTATGAAATCAGGCAAAGATTGTTTTACAAAATTTCACGAATATTTTACAATGTAGACCGAAGGACAATACGAAAGCCGTAGGTGTCGCCCGCGTAATCCTGTTTGCCCCCGATACGGTTGGACACGGTGCACCAGTCCGCATTGTCGCTCCAGTAACCACCCCTCAGAATTCGAGAATTTCCGCTTGAAGCTCCAGGTGGGTTGTTTTGGGAACTGATTCTATAATAACTAGCATTGTTCCAATCGTTGCACCATTCCCTAACATTACCGCTCATATCGTAAAGACCTAATTCATTCGGATTTGTAGTACCAACAGCATTGGGCTTGCCTCCAGAATTATCAGCATACCAGGCTATATCGTCTATATTATCACTTCCGGCATATTTATAGCCTTTGCTTTTAAGGCCGCCTCGGGCGGCATATTCCCATTCTGCTTCGGTGGGCAATCCATAGGTTTCTCCTGTTAATATATTCAGCTCTTGCAAAAACTCCTGTATATCATTCCAACTTACTCTCATGACCGGCAAGTATTCTTCTTTATAAGGGCTTGGATTATATCCCATTACTTCTTCCCATAAAGCCTGTGTTACTTCTGTTTCTCCCATATAAAAATCATCTACACAAACTTTATGTACTGGTTTTTCATTTCCTCTTCCATTATTATTGCCCATATTGAAACAGCCGCCTTTTACGGCTACCATGGTAAAACTTATACCGTTTACGGTTTCGGTGAAATTTTCACCAAACTCGCTTACATCATAGCTAAAACTGCTTTGGCCGTTTTGGCTTATGGTAATTTGTTCATTTATGATCTTTTTGCCATTTTGTAATTTTATGTTGTGACTACCAAAGGCAAGTGTGCCTGTCCAGGGGGTTGTGCCGTAGTTTTGGCCGTCAATGCTTAATGTTGCTCCTGAGGGTTCGCTGTTAATCGTAATTTCTTTGCCGCTGGGGAGTTCTTCGTTTATTTCCAGGGTCTCCCCTTCGGCTATGCTTATGGTTTTGCTAAATGTGCCGTAGCCTTCTTTGCTAAGGCTGAGCTGGTAATCCCCTATGAGTAAATCTTTAATTGTATTGGGTGTCAGGCCGTAATCTGTACCGTTCAGGCTAATCTGGGCATCAAAGGGATTTGTTACAATTTTCAGGTTTCCCTGCTTTGGCTGTGGGTGCAAGCTTAAAGGATGGGTTTCACCCACCAGCACTTCGGTTTTTTGTTTGTCGCTATGGTGCTTGTCCTTGCGGGCTTCAATGGTATGGAAACCGGCAATCAGTCGTCCGTTCCAGTTTTCACTGCTTTTGCGTTCACCATCCACATAAATATCAGCACCTTCAATCGTACTTGCTTCCACAGTACCAAAAGTAGGCTGCATTACAATTTCCAGATTGGCCGATTCGCCGTCTTTTAAGTTTATCCGCCTGGCAGAAGGCTGATACCACTCTTTTTGCAGGCTTATGGTGTGTTCTCCACTGCTCAGGCGTTCGAGTGTGCAGGGCGTGGTTTTTCCCGTGGGGTTTCCATCGAGCAAAACTTTTGCGCCGCTTTCGGGGCTGCTGCTAATATAAACGCCACCAAAGGCAGGTTTTAATTCAATTGCGATGTCCTTATTCTCTCCATCGGCTATACTGATGGTTTGCTCGTCAGTATAGTACATCTGTTTCTCAATACGTAAAGTATGGGTTCCGCTATTGATTCGGTCCAGGGTCAAAGGATTGGCCGCATTCATAAGCTTACCATCTAGATATACGCTGGCATCGGTTGGGCTGTAGCTGATGCGCAAAGAGCCAAAGGCAGGTTTTAAAACCAAGTTTGCAGTAATTGTCTGCCCGTCTTCCACAACAACTTCCTGTTCCGCAGGGTAAAACATGCTTTTTTCTACTTTAACGTGGTGCGTACCGCTTTTCAGGCGATCGGTTTTCATGGGGCTTTTCTGCGGTTTGAGCTGGCCATCAATATAAACCGTGGCACCACTTTCGGGGCTGGTATTGATCTGCACATAGCCAAAATTGGGCTTTAGGCTAATGTTCATGCGCTTTTTGCCATCGGCTTCGGCCAGGTCAAAAACACCCGCCTCGGGATGATAAAGCGGCATATCAATACGGTAGGTATAATGGCCTTCCTCCATTTCCAACTGGAAAGGTGTTACGCCCTTATGCTGATCGTTCAGATAAACATTGGCCCCGGCAGGTTCGCTCTCGATGATGACCCACTGGGTCGGGATTTCGTATTCTTCAACTATAGTTGTCACTTTGCCTGTGGTCAAAACCATTTCATAGACCGTGGCTTCCTCGATAGGTTCGGGATAGAGATAGTTGCGCAAAACGCCCAGCTTATCGTGTTTTATGGTGAGCTTTTTTGCGCCATAGGGCACATAGACCCAATATTCGCCTTTTTTCTTTTCGGCTTTCATTACGCCCAGCATACCGCCTTCCCATGCAAAATCTGTTTCTGTTGTGACCACTTTTATGAGGGCGCATTTATCCCCGTTCTGGTCTTTTACCGGATCGGTAATGCGTGCGGTCATATCGGTGGGCAGTGCCCGGAAGGAGGCAACGGAAATATGCTGTGCCAGGAGTATGGCCGGGAGTGCCAGTATGGCGAGGAGCATCAATAATCGTTTCATAGTTTAGTATCTGCTTTGGCGTGCAATTTACGGAAAATTGGGTTTATTGCAGAATGTTTTTGGTTGAAATTTCGGGATCGTAGAGACGACGCTCATTTCTCCCAATTTCTGGAAATGAGATAATTGATGCTTCTAAAAAACGTATCATTGTAATATTGTAAACAACCGCAGAGCGGCCGCATGTGTATAGCAAATTTGTGATCATAAAGAAGTTATTCGACTCCTGCCGGAGTCGCACCAAAAACCCCAAATCATTTTTATAAACATACAATCCCTCCGGGATTAGGGAATACCCTGGAAAGCGAAGCTTTTGTTTAACGCGCTCTTGCCTGGGATGAAAATAGTATGAGTTTAGCCCGCTGAGGTCTCTCCTCTCTTTGTTGATCGGGAGGATGCTCATATTTCCCAATTTATGGAATATGCGACCCCATTCGGGGTCGAACAGCCCATTTAACGATAAATATATAAACATGCAATCCCTCCGGGATTGATTTAACCTTCTGACAACCAACTTACTTTTGCAACACATTGGGGGCAATTTCCGAAGCTCCCCCTCCCTCTCTCAGGGATCGGGAGGACGCTCCCACTTCCCGATTTCAGGGAATTGGGGAAATGAGTGCTAATTCGATATGCAGCTGAAGGAAGAGCTATAAAGGATCAAGCACAGATATCAAACAAATGATTACAGCTGAGCTTTTAAATTCCGGCCTAAACTGATAAATGAAACGCTTTAAAACTTTTTTAAGTACATTTCAACTACATATCAAGTACAATTCAACTACAATTCAATAGTACTTTTAATTGTAATTATATTGCAGATAAAATGTATTTGTAGTATTTTTGTTCAAAAGATAATTTATCCCAAATACAGCGCAAGACAAAACCTGTTTATTGGGCACAAAAAAGCAAGACATGGCAGAATTAAAAAATGGCCTGTTAAATGGCGGAAGTGGTAAAATTGGCAACCTGATCACCTATGAACGCAATGGAAAATATTTTGTACGCAGTCGTCCGGAGAAAGTCAGACAGCCCAATTCAGAGGCACAACTGGCAGCACGCCAGCGCTTCCGTCTTGTACACGCTGTTTTGGCCAAACTCAAAGAAGTGCTCCGCTATGGCTTTGCTGCTGACGAAAAGCAACGTCCGGCTTATGCTGCAGCCGTTTCATACAACCTAAAACATGCTATTGCAGGGAGCTATCCGGATCAAATTATGGATTACAGCCAACTAAGCATTTTTTACGGACAACGCGCTCTGCCGGAGCACATAGAGATGGAATACAGTGAGGGTGTTTTACGTCTTAGCTGGTCGTATGCTGCAAGCGATACATTTTATGCAAAAGACCGGGCAGCGCTGGTACTTTTATCTCCCGAAAAAAGATGGATGGA
Organism: Bacteroidales bacterium; assembly: GCA_963662905.2. Classification (GTDB taxonomy): domain Bacteria; phylum Bacteroidota; class Bacteroidia; order Bacteroidales; family WRLA01. Next base: position 1,125,056 of record CAXXFD010000003.1, read on the forward strand.
ATACCGTATTGATGCAGCCACAAGAAAAGACGGACTGCTTGAAATAAAAACCGATATCCCAACAGGTGGCATACATGTTTATCTTTCATTCTATACCGGCATGCTCCTTTCGGGTACGATTAAAAAGGAAGAAGTATGCCCTACATTTTATTGTGGGTTTTGTGCGGAGTAAATTTAATTGAAGACAGTAAATATGTACATAGTATGATTTATAGACGTAAACAAATAGATTTCTCCTTTACCGAAGCTTTGGTATCGTCGAAATGATTGTCTAACAACTATTTGAGCCAAGGCAGCTTGGCCACTGAGCGTCTTGCGCTGAGCGTGGTCCTTGAGCGCGTTCTCTGAGCGAAGTCCTTTGGTTTCGCATTATGCAATGATTTGGTTACGAATACTCAAATTCTATTGATTATAGTACCTCAGGCTTCCATTGGCAAAAACTGCCCGCTTGAAGTCCTTAGCCTGCTTCAATCCATCTTTAATGATCCGGTTCAATTTCCCCAAATTTTTCATGGTTTTATGAATAGCAATAATCTTATTGCCTTTCCTTTTTAAGAGCCTCTCCATGTTTTCTAATTCTTTTTTCTTCAGTTTCTTTATTTCGATAAATTCCCATTCCTCACTATCGTTTACCAAACAAAAGTTTTGATTCGTGATGACAATTCTGTTCCCTTTTTTTGCCATTTGTCGGGCAGCATCAATAAATAATTCATTTTCAGAACCATACTTTCTGTTCACCAAGACAAATCCGCCGCTTTTTTCATCAAATGAAATATGTTTGAATTTGGTCGAATCATAGGCATCGTAGAGCCTTCGGTTGTTTTGAATCCTATCGATCTCATAAACCATAAGGCTTGCTTGTGTTTCCGTTTTTGGAAAACCCCAATCTTCCGTACGGATCACATTGGCAGCCGCCCAAATAATATTTCCATTGGGCAGCCTAAGCATATCGTGCATGGGTTGGAGTATAACGTTATCTACCCTCATTGGCTTGCTTAAAGCATTGCCATAATAATCCACTTCCAGGAAATACGTTCCCATTCTACCCGGATCATCTCCCGGACGACCTTTGTCCAGGTAATTTAAGCTCCAGTCGCCCTGAGCAAATTCTTCATAAGCCAATAAAATCCTCCCTTTATCCCGTAAAGCAATTTTAGGTGTAATTACATTTCCATCGGATTGTGGTGAAAACCATTTGATTTTGCTTTGAGTTATTCCATTGCCTGTTGTAATTCTGGTAAAGCCTAGCCTTCTTTTCTTAAAACCCTGACCTGTAGAAAAAGCAATGGCATAATTATGTTCTCCAATTCCAATGATGCCCCCGGTTTGGGCATCCGTTTTGTTATCTCCCATTTCTCCTTCTATTTTGAAGTATTCAATCCGCTTATTGGCATTGTATCTGTCATTATACTTGTTTTTATTTATCGTTGCAAAACCCAGGGCACGCGGATACCCATCTCCATGAAAGAGCAAAGCTGTTTCTTCCCCCTTGTTTATCAGGCGCTGATCGAAATCATGGCTGACATACCAGGAGTCTATGATACTTAATTCCCCTTTCATGTTTAGCTTACCAATAAAACTTCCCTGATGCCGAATGCCATCATCCCATTTACGGCTATGACCAGTGATGAAAAATATAGCCTGCTGTTCCGCTGAATATACAATCCGGGCAGTAGATGCATCGCAGGGCTCTCCATCTGAACCTACTTCTGCTTTAGATTTTTCACCAAAAATCCGGGTATTGAAAACCATTTCACCCTGTGGTGTACAATATGTTATCCAATACTCCATGCCCTTTTCGCCATAAGCGTTGTCTTTGGAATAGCCAATAATGTAGCCTCCTTTATTTGGCAAACCTGTAAAACCACTTAAAAGTTCTGTTTCCCCGATATATTCCGGTACAACTTCCCTTATCAATTTATGATGAGCCGATATTTGCGAAATTTTTATCAAATTACTTTCTTTATCGAGCCAGGCAATTTGATAGCTGTTGTCCTTATTGGCGCTTATAGCAATCTGAGGACTGTGCCCAAAATTCTTATACGGATAATAAAACTTATGCAGTTTTTGGGCTTTACCGGATATGTTTATAATATGTTTTTTAATTTCAATTTGATACCCATTTTGTGATTGGGCAATAGTGCTCAAAACAAAACCCGAAACAAAAATGATCAAAAAAGTGGTTTTCAGAAGTTTTTCTATTTTTTGCACGACCATTGTTCTTTTCATTATGTAGCGTCCTAATTTTGGTTGACTTTACTTCACCATTACAGTGTTGATCAAATCGTAGTTTTAAATTTTGAGTGTAGCCTTTATACAGTTTCCCGTCCTGCTCGCTGTACAAAACATATGTATAATAATATTCCATAACATAAAATTTAATACTAATCCACTGAGCAGGCCAGCCGGAAGCCCAGATCGCTGCCGCTGAAGCCCGGGCTGATGCTGTTGCGATAGGCCGACCGGCAGCACCGAGCGTTGCCGTGCCAACTGCCGCCGCGATTCACGCGTTTCGAGCCTGATGATGCCCCCTGCGGATTGTTGCGCGGACTGTTCTTATAGTAACCGCTATCGAACCAATCAGAGCACCACTCATATACATTGCCACTCATATCGTATATGCCCAAAGCATTGGCTTTCTTCTGTGCCACAGGATGGGTTTTGCCTCCTGAATTATCGTAATACCAAGCCACCTCATCTATATTGTCGCTTCCTGCGTATGTAGCGGTGGCTGAGGTTCTCGAAGCCCCGCCTTTCGCAGCATATTCCCATTCCGCTTCCGTGGGCAAGCGGAATTTCTTGCCTAAAATTTGACTCAACCATTCACAATATGCAATTGCATCATTCCATGAAACATGAATTACAGGATGGTTATAATCCACTTCAAGTCTAGGGCTACCATTCACATCATCTTTCCATGTTACACCATCTATACTTTTCCATTGATATTTATAGATTCTACTATAACCTTTTTTTTCTGCATCTGTTTTGTAATTCGTTGCGTCAATAAACAACCTAAATTGTGCAACAGTAACCTCTGTCTGACCTATATAATAATCATCTAAGCAAACTTCATGCACAGGCTGTTCGTCATTTGAACATCCTCCCCAACCAATATCAGGGTCAGGTTGCCCCATCTGAAAACAACCGCCTTTTATAGCTACCATAGTGAAACTCACACCATTTACGGTTTCGGTGAAGTTCTTTCCAAACCCGATTACATCATAACAAAAACTGCTTTGTCCGTTTTGGCTTATGGTAATTTGCTCATTTACAGTCTTTGTTTCATTTTGTAATTTAATATCATGGCTCCCAAAGGCCAATGTGCCCGTCCATGGTGTTTGTCCGTGGATTTGGCCGTCAATGGTTAGTGTTGCGCCTTGAGGTTCACTGTTAATTGTAATTTCTTTGCCGCTGGGGAGTTCTTCGTTTATCTCGAGGGTTTGGTTTTCTATAATGCTTATGGTTTTGTTTATAGTTCCGTAGCCTTCTTTGCTAAGCTGGAGGTTGTGCTTGCCAACCAAAATATGGGTCAATGTATTGGGTGTTGTGCCATAATCCTGGCCATCCAAAATGATCCTGGCTTGCAGTGGCCGGGTAACAATATCTACATTCCCGGTTTTGGGAATGGGTTTTAATTCTATGGTTTTATTATCCCCGGCATTCACTTCAAAGCCTTCGGATACGGAATAATAGTTTATCAGCCGGGCTTCCGCCTGATGCTGTCCTGTACTGAGGTTTCCGCTCCACTCGCCATGGCCTTTTACATCACCATCTATATAAATATCAGCTTCGGGATCAGTTTGGATATGTACCATCCCAAAATTAGCATCCAATGGAATATTTAATTCGGTAATTTCCCCATCTTTTATCGTAAATTGCTGTACAAAAGGGCTGTACATTTCTTTGATTAAACGCAGTTCATGCTGTCCGCTGGCCAGTTCATTAATGGTACAAGGGCTTTTCAAACCTGTTGGCTTACCGTCAACCATCACATCTGCCCCTTCGGGTGTACTGCTAACTTTCAGGCTCCCAAAAGCGGGTTTCAATTTTATATTCAGCTCTTGTTTGCTCTCCGCATCCAGTTCTACGGCTCCGGCTTCATTATGGTAATTGGCATATTCGAGGCGGTAAGTATATTTGCCCAAATCAAATTTCTTTTGGAAAGGCGTAAGGCTACTTTGTAATTGATTATTGATATACACGGCAGCACCTGCAGGTTCGGATAAAATCACCAGCCATTGTTTTTGTATTTGCGCCCCGCTGACAATGGTCGTCACTTTCCCTGCGGCCAGCACCATTTCATATACCGTGGCTTCTTCGATAGGCTCAGGATAGAGGTAATTGCGCAAAACGCCCAATTTGTCGTGTTTAATGGTCAGTTTTTTGGCTCCATAGGGCACATAGACCCAATATTCACCTTTTTTCTTTTCGGCTTTCATTACGCCCAGCATACCGCCTTCCCATGCAAAATCGGTTTCCGTTGTAACTACTTTTATGAGGGCACATTTATCACCATTCTGGTCTTTTACCGGATCGGTAACACGTGCGGTCATATCGGTGGGTAAAGAACGAAAGGAGGCAACGGAAATATGCTGTGCCAGGAGCATGGTTGGGAGAGACAGTATGGCGAAGAGGATCAATAATCGTTTCATAGTTTAGTATCTGCTTTGAAGTGCAATTTAGGGAAAATTGGTTTTATGTGAGAACGTTTTATTGAAAACAATGGGGGCATAACCCTTATGGGTCTCTCCTCTTTTTATTCGCCGTGAGGATGCTCAATTATCTAAATTACTGAAAATTAGGGAAAATGAATCAGCATATGAACCATGTGATGAAGGTGGTTTCATGGCATATATTGATAAGATAACGGGCATCAACGCACAAGGAGAAACTATGGAAGAAGCTTCTGAGAACTTAACCGGGGCCATCAATTTGATGTTTGATGAATTCCTAACATAATAAACAACCGCAGAGCGGTCGCATTTGTATGGCAAATTTGTGATCATAAAGAAGTTATTCGACTCCTGCCGGAGTCGCACCAAAAACCCCAAATCATTTTTATAAACATACAATCCCTCCGGGACTAGGGAATACCCTGGAAAGCGGAGCTTTTGTTTAACGCGCTCTCGCTTTGGATGAAAATAGTATGAGTTTAGCCCGCTGAGGCCTCTCCTCTCCCGAAATTCGGGATCATCGAGAGGACGCTCAAATTTCCCAATTTTTGAAAATTCAGGAAAGGAGCATCACTTCGACGATCCGCGTATGGAGAAGTATTAAAAGGGCTAATCCCCAATAAGATAAACACATTTATAGCTATCCATATATATCTTGGCAGTATTCAAAAGTTTCTGCTGAGTCGGCTTATAGTACGATTCCTCCTCTTCTGTTATCCAAAAAGGGAACTAACAAGCTCAGCTACCGGCTTACTCCTCCCCTACATCAATCAAAATTTTCTTTTTGCATTGTGTGCCTTTAAAGGTAAATTGTATTTCGATATAATTTGATTCATCCTCATAGCAGCCTTCGGTGGAAAATTCCAGATTCCACTGATCGCCCGATTGCTTCAGGGACTCCACTATGGCACAATTTGATTTGATTTTGGGAGTTTGAGCGGTATTCATCTTTCGTCCCTGCAATTCCAAACCAAATGAAAGAAAACCATCTCGTTCTTCTATAATTATGATTTTGATTTGCTTAATCATAGAGCGGATTTGCGTTGCTTTTGCCTCAGCCGAAATTTTCCTTTGGTCGATCAGGTTTGCGGTAAGCTGCTGGGTTTCGGTAAGTGCTGCGGTAAGCTCATCTACTGATTGCGTATTGTCCATTATTTCTTCCAATTCGACCAAACGCATATTCAATTTCATTTCTTCCTTTTCATAATCCAGCATCATGCGCTTTAATTCCTGTTCCGAAAACGGATATTTAATGTGATAATAGCACATCACCACATCTGTTTTTTTATTGCGCACTTTTTCCCAGTAGAAATCCTCCACTTTATTAATCGAAACGCCTTTAATGAATGGCATATCAGCTGTTTGGCTGGATGAATTGGTATTGTACTGCTCTTTAAAATTGACTACATTATCTTTTGTTGTTTCCGAAAAACTGTAGTCGGAAGTAGATTGCACATAAACGGCCACGGAGTTTACAATTTGCTCTTTCACATTCATCAATGCCTGATTTTTGGCTTCATCGATGGTAGGTGCGCCGCCCACGGTGATGATGTAATCTTTTTCGATTCCGTTCACCCATTTGGGCGTTCTGCGGGAACTTTTATCGATGACTTTTTCCTGAGCGCCCAATTGCCCGATAAGGAAAAGGAGACATAAAACTGCGAGTATATTTTTCATGATATTTCTATTTAAAACTTCAATTTAATGTATGCACCTGCTGACCAATGCACAGGCAGAATCAATATTCAGCAAATTTCAGATTTACCCTTTACCTTCGAACAACCAGCTGAGATCTTTGGGATCATCCGGGATTTCGGGGTATTCCACATCGGAGGAAAGGTTCTTTGCTTTGGGTTTCTGCTGTGTTGCAGCCATGTTGTCCTGTTGTTTCAGGAAAGATTTTTGTTCTTTCTCTTTCTGCTGCAAAAATTCCGCGTACATTTCATCATCCATGTCTTTTTTCATCTGGTCGAGCAATGTTTGTGCTTCGCCGGCATATTTCGTACCTGCCGGGATGCGTGCCACATATCGGGCAACGGCATCGTAATCACTACGTGCATAAGCTGTTTTTGCCTGCGACAAATCTTTGGCGTATTCAAAATTCCTGATCTCGCTCATCAACGCTTCTGCATCGCTTCTGCAAGGCGAATCGTGTGTTATTTCACTTAAATAGCCCAGCGCATTTTTGTCATCTTTTCCTGCCCATGCAGCCTTTGCCTTGTCCATATTTTCATTGCATAAATCCTTTTGATAGGCTTTATACACATCTTTGGCTTTATCATGCGCATTATCAAAACACTCCTTACACACTTCAGGGACGCTCATCAGCAGATCAATGGCATCGCCATACATTTTAAGTTCAGCAAGAGTTTCGGCTCTTTTCATCACAAAATCACAATTGGTATTATAAAAGGCGAGCACTTTTTCTTTGCCGGATTTAACCATAATTTTAAGCTCAGGCGCTTTAATATTCACTCTTTTCAAAGCGTTGAGATAAGCTTTTGTTTCGTTGGTCCCCGCTCCTTTTGCTTCTACAATGGCATTGCTGAACACTTTTCGGTTGAGCGCATCCACGATAAAAAAATTGATACTGATGGTCATGCTTACCATTGGAGGCGCTGTTTCGGTAATATCTTTTGTAAGCACATCCACGGCAGCTGTTAAAAGGAAAGGCGATTGTCCTTCGCCACCCATTCCGTTTTTTACCGCAAGCGTGCGGAGTTTATTGTACAGCACACTTTCGGCAGCTTTGGGCAAGCCGGCATCAGACGACACATAAGGGCTAATAGCGATGCGCTCGGCATCATTCATTGTACCGGCATTGTTTTGTGCAAACGAACAGTATGCCATCTGTATCAACAAAAAAAGTGCGATAAAGGACTTAATTTTCATGACTTTCAATTATGAAAAGTTTAAACTTACAAAAACAAAAGGACTGGATAAGAACATAATTTAATTCAAAAATTATGCCTTATCCAGTCATCAAATATTATTTTTCACCGAGCACCAGCCAGGCTTCACCAAGACCCTGGGGAACAACTTTTGATTCGATATCAAAATTCTGTTTCAGGAAACTGCGCAGCTGCATGGCAAATGCTTCTGTATCCATAGGGACATTATCTTCGACCCACTCATCGTAATATTCGAGCGGGATGCGTGCATTTTCGAATGTCAACTGGTTTTCGGTAGATGCCGAACGGTTATATTTTTTATCGATGGTATTTTTGGCCATCCACATATTCAGGATTTGGTTGAGCTGACCGCTTCTTCCACTGTAATCATATTCGGATTCCAGGTCAAAACCTGCACCGTCCCAAACCATTATCTGAAGGGTAACTTCCCTGCCGTTTTCAGCCATATCTTCGAAATAGTCCTGCAATTGCGTATTAAAATTATCGAGATGTTTGAGTACGGCTTCTTCGAGCAGGAGTTCGGGAGCAGCTGTGAATGAAGGAACGCCCGTGCCGGCTGCTGTAGCAACCGCTTTGCTTGTATAGGCATCGAGGCCGCCGAGGTTGAAAGTTACATATTGTTTGGGGCCTTTTTTCACTACTTTATAATCCAAATCCATGATAATATCCGCTTTTGCGGTACGGTTGAGCACATCAAGCGGGCTTTCGGCAACTGTCAGGCCGCTTTCTTTGCTCATCAGCATATTTTTTTTGGCCGTGCTTTCTTTAATTTTCTTCAGAGAAGCTTCGAGGTTTTTGAGCGGAAATCCGCGGTCGGCCATCATGCCTTCAATTTTCCTTAAAACAAGGCGCAGGTCCTGGCTTTCCAACAAAGCTTTATCGTAATCGGGAATTACTGTTTTTGAGCCTTGATTGTCCCATTCCTGCGTATATCCGTGTGCATTACAAAAAGCACCGGCAGGAACAATCATAATCGATGGCTTTTTACCACTGGAAATGGCGCCGCCCAGTTCTTCAACAATCCCTTGTTCTTCAAGATATTTACGCAAGGCATCGTACATAACGGAAACAACGATACCCACTTTATAGCCTTTATCAAGCTTTATGCGGTCTTTTCCGCTGGCATCGTTGGTAAGAGAAATATATTGCAGATAACGTCCGCCGGTTTCAAAAAAGCTATCGAAAAAGGCTTCATGCTTATCCGCTTCTGTGGGGCTGGTGATAATCGGATCGACTTTATCCACACCGGGCACGCCCCTGAAAATACATGCGGCGACGGCATCTTTTTTTGCTTTAACAATGGCATCTTCGGCTTTTTTGGCAAAGCCCCAAACTTTTATCAATTTGGTTCCTTCCACACCTGTGCCAATACATTGTGCTTCATAATTATAATCACTGGCCCACAACTTTTTACGGTCTTTGCGTTTTTGTGCTGCGGCATCGCCAATACCGAGGCTAAAAATAAACAGAGCCAAAAGTGAAAAACTTAAAATCTTCTTCATCTGTTTGCTATTTGATTGATAAATATCAGATAAAAATCTCATCAACAACATTTTAAAACAATAAAACCTTAAAATTATGTTCATGATCTTTTCTCATTAATTTGTTGTTTTATACCTATGGTTTTGAAATAATAATCCAGTTTTTATGCAGAATCGACCCGGGAGGACAATTCACCCCCGAGTCGATAAACATAATTCACAAATATACAATTTTTCACTTAGAATTGGTAGCGCAAACCAAAACTGAATGAAAGTCCTTCACGGTCTTTAAAGATGTCGGTCCAATCGCCATTATATTCCGTTTTTGTTCCATTGGCATCCACTGTTATTTTGCCCATTGGCATGAAATAATCTACTCCACCTACCAGCTGAACATTATACAAAACATTAGCAGTCAACTTAATACCTCCATTAACCATACCGGTATATAATTTCAGGTCATTACCACCTTCACTCAAACTGGCCCAATCCATTGCATAGCCCACGTAAGGCCCAATCGAATAGTTTCTGGCAAAGTAAAATTCTTTTACAAGGCCGGCGCCAATGGTCATGAACATATAGTCTTCTTTGCCTCCATCATTAGAAAGACCTGTTTCATATTCTTTTTTCTGGAAACTTGCATCAACATAAAGTTTGAGGGCAGTAACAGGGAAATCGAAAAGGCCATTAAGGAGTTGCGAGGCGTTATAGGTTAAACGTGCATTAGGCCCGCCAATTTCGCCAATGCGGTATCCGGCAGCAATACCAAAACCCAGGTCAAGACGTTGCTGGAGGATATAACCATCACGCACTTTACCACCTGCAACCTGATAGAATGTTGTTGTATCGGTAGCACCAAGACTGGAATACCTATTGTCAACAACAGACTTTGCACGTACCACGCCTTTTCGTTTATAGGTTCCGTCAACGAGTTTTCCATTTTCGTCCAATTTGGCCTGGTAACGCCAAACAAAATAACGTTGTTCGCCTTTAACACCTTCTTTTTTACCAATTTTGGCTCCAATCTGGCTGCCTTTATGAATAACGGTTGCTTTTACACGGAAAGGCTCATAGGCTTTGCAAATCTTAAAGAGAGCTTTATCAACAGCTGTTTCAACCAATTCATCGAATAGTTCATCACGGGTTTTCTTTTTCACGCCTTCACCCAACTCATTGTCCTGATTACCATCAGCATCTACATCAACTTTAGTAATAAACTGAATGTGATCAGGATATGATTTCATTTTTTCTTTAAAAGCTTCCCTGTCCAGTTTACCATCATCGCCTACGCATTCAAAAAATACAGATTCTATTTCGTCATCAAAACGTATTTTAATGAGGGTTGCAGACATTTCGCCTTTATAACCATTTTTTGACCGTTGCAACTTAACCCCACTGGCTTCCATTTCGTCATAATACTCCTTCATACTTTGGACTTTATAAAAGTCGAAGAAAAGGAAATACGAATTATTGATCAAAACAGAACCGGCACTTGTAAGTTCGGCAATACCACGCTTTCCGGCCATAGCGACATTGTAATCTTCATCGTTGGCATTGTAAGCACCACGCTTGGCGATAAGGCTTTCTTCCATATTTTCCGGGAAATTACCTTCTGCATCGATTTGCCACCATTTCATGATCACATTGGCAGCCATATCAGACTCACTGATCGCCCCTAAAAGAACCTGATCCTGAGCATCTGCATTACCGATTTGCACCTTTTCTCCGATGCCGAGCATATTCTCTTCTTTCTCTACCCGCTTATAGGGTGCATCCACAATCCTGTTGCTGAAAAACGCATTGTTATCGTCATACTTGGTTGCAACTTCAGTTTGGGCAAAGGCCCTTTTTATATCATCTTCATACTTATCTCCCTCAAAATCAAGTAACAGATAAGTAAGTGAGCTACGAGCATAGGAAGATTGAACCGTTTTGTCCTTTTTCTGGGCTTTTAGTCCTACACACAGAAGGAGCGCTAAAATTATCAGTAAATGTCTTTTCATTTTTAAATTAGTTTAAGTTAGAGTAATATTATAATTTAATCACAGAACGTTTATTCTCAAATAGTTTTTGTCCATTATACCTCCGAATGTTTCTTGATTATTCTTCCGAAAGCTTTCAGAATCCAAATCAAGTCACGGCGAAAATCCGGGACTCTTTATTTTCAATACCAAGAATGCCTCGACCTCGAACATTCTGAATCAAGCACAGTACTGTATAGACAGACACTAAATAGAGTTCGTCTATAAAGTCCAACTTCTGCGTTGTTGCTCAAAATCCAAATCCTCAAATACTTGAGTATTATCCGGTTTGGATTTTTCACACGCCTTGAATTTGAACTTTATAGAGCAAACTCTCGACTCTGTGGACAAGCTCTAAATAGTCGAACCTCATAAAATAATCCGCTTAATTCGCCCTTATATATATGAACAAAATATCAAAACCTGTCAATTTGGTATGAATGCCTGTATCCGTCGTCTCCAATACTATCTATCCTAAATACCAATATCTTTTTTCAATGCGGTTAAAAATGAAACGGAAATAATGAACAGCCGAAAAAACCTGTTAATAACAGCCCTGTTTGTTATTCATTGTTTGCCCTCATATTTTCTTCTAAACACATCAATTATTTTTTTCACCCTTAATCTACCGAATCATTTGTAGCACCATAAAGGAACTGTGTTGACTCACCAGCAAATTTAAAAATTTAGTTCACAGAAAATAATTCTGTAATTAATTATTATAAATAATTTCATTATAGATAATATGCAGTTTTCTGTATAAAGTGGCCTTTTTTGGTGAAAATAGTTAGGAAATTCATGATAAGCTGAATTTGATAATAAACAATTGCGCATAAAATTAATATTCAATAAAAATCAATAAACAGTCTGATATTATGTTACTTACCATAATTTATTAAATCCATTCTAAATTAAATAATTAATTTTAAAATTTACTAAATTAAAATCCATATTTAAGAAACTGCTATCGAAAACACAGTGAACTAATACTGAATAAATAAAAACAAGACTGTTCGCTTCAAAATAATCAACCCAATAAATTATAATAATAGATTTAAAAAGCCGGAAAGCTAAAACCCAAAAAACTATTGAAGTTTTTTAGTGCCGAAAAGAGAACACCAGAAAAAATTCAACGTATTAAGTGCTAATACATTAATTTACATCTATTTAAATAGAATAATCCTGCCCAAACCTAATAGAATCCAACAAACAATATATGCTTTGGCCTTCCTATACCCATACAAAAAGCAATATTGCTTCGAGCAAAAAAATTCAATGGTCTTTGTTTTTCCTGTTTACTCAGAAAAAGCGGAATAAACGATATTGAGGCCCACATATAAACATTCATGGATCTACCGAAAGAAGTATAATTATAAAAATAAAAATGAATTCATTTGAATATGAACTAAATCTTTTTAAATTTGCCAATATTATTGCAGTACAAATTTTATTAAGTTTATTTAACATTATGAAAAACAATTAATTATGAAAAAGAAATTAGTACTCTTATTAATCCCCTTACTTTTTATCGGAGGAATCTCTATTAGCCTGACATCATGCAGCGATGACGATGACGATTTTATTTGTGAAAGCACCGTAATTGGAGGAGCAACTATCCAGGCATGCTGTAATGAAGAAGGCACACAATGCTACTATGAATACGATGGCAAGCGTTATGACTGCGATGGAACAGATTGTACAGCGGCAGCTGAAGATCTTGCAGCAGATATTCTTGGCGGCGGCAAATCAGCAGAGTTGAACAAGGAAACAATTCTCATGCAAATACTTGAGTTGCGGGATAATGCCATGAATTGCCCCTGCTATAAAAAATAATCCACTTTATGACACGGGACAAAGTACTGCTTGTTCCTGACATGGATTAGTTTTTAAAACGGAGTTTGTGATACAGGCTCCGTTTTTTGATGAAACAAGATTTATCGTGTCCGGTAGCTAAAAACGTATTTGTAGGGATAAATATCGATATAATCTACCATTTCGAGCCACACATTCCCTTCGTGCAAACGCCCGTTAATTTCGCCCTGAAACTCATCAATATCTACGCGCACTTCACATTCTTTGATTTTTGTATCAACATAAATATCGGATGCAGATTCAAATAACTTTCTGAGCACTTTGCTGATTTGCTGTTTTTCCGTATCCATAAGATCAATTTTTTGCAAGGATACCGCTCCAAGGTTAAATAATGATTAACCTGAATTTAATGATTTTAAAATTTCTTGCCAGACAAGCTTTCTCAAACATCTGGAATTATTAACTTAGTGGCCAATAATAACAAATAACGAGTAAAATGAAAAAACTCATTTTTATGATATCCCTAAGCCTGATACTCGGTAGCCTTTACGCACAGATCGCACCGCAAGAGCTGGAAGGAGCGTCCAGTGGCAAACTGGAACGGCTTGCTGATTTTCCCTCAGAATTTGTCAGCGCACGAAATGTAGATGTATGGCTGCCTGAAGGTTATTCTCCGGAGAAAGAATATGCCGTTTTGTATATGCACGACGGCCAAATGCTCTATGACGCCAGCACCACCTGGAACAAACAGGAATGGGCTGTGGATGAAGTTATGGGGCAATTGATTGAAGATGGCAAAGTGCGCGACTGCATTGTTGTCGGCATATGGAATCCCGGAAGGGGGAGGCATGCCGACTATTTCCCGGGAATCCCCTTCAGAATGCTGGACATTGGGCTTCAAGACTCTTTAATGCACAAAGTAAACAGAGCTGAAAACCAACCACTTTTTGAATACCCGGTTAATTCAGATAACTACCTCAAATTCATAACGAAAGAGCTTAAGCCCTGGATTGATGCACATTATTCTACCAAAACAGATCGCGACAACACTTTTGTTGCAGGAAGCAGCATGGGCGGCCTGATCAGTTGGTACGCTATTTGCGAATATCCTGATGTTTTTGGTGGCGCTGCCTGCCTTTCGACACATTGGCCCGGTTCCTTTGATGCAGAAAACAATCCCATTCCTGATGCATTTATGTCCTATTTGAGACGCAATCTGCCGGATCCAAAAACACATAAAATTTATTTCGATCACGGAACCGAAACATTGGATGCCCTTTATGAGCCTTACCAAAAGAAAGCAGACGAAGTAATGCGCAGCAAAGGCTATACTAACCAAAACTGGATTACAGAAAAATTTGAAGGTGCAGACCATTCTGAAAATGCATGGCAAGAGCGCCTGCATATTCCTTTTACTTTTTTATTGGCTGAATAAAAAATTCACTCATTGGATGAATTGCATCATCCGAAGAGTATTTTTAAGGATTAAACCGGTTCTTTGCCGGTTTTTTTCTTCTATACGGGCCTAACTTTCCCAAAGTACGGCCCACAGGGAAGCTTGTCCCGGGCACAAATATCCCAATCAAATAAGGCAATTGAATCCATAAACTTATCATCTATCAGTAGGCTGTAAACAACTACTGTTCTGTGAGCAAATGCCCATTCGCCCTTTATAATCAGGCTTTAACCGCATCACAAAAAAAGCCCACTCAGAGGAGCAGGCTTTTAATTGTTATTGTGATATTTGATTATACCTCATTATCCCGATTTTCGAAATCGCGCATAGATTTCATCATATTGCCTGCATTGAGCAGCATATTTTTGCTTTCATTAAGCAATGCAAGGAAAAGCACACTGTTTTTGGTACCTACCTGACTGTTCTTGATACGCTTGATTTGATTTACCCTCAAACTTTCAATATAATTATTGATTTTGATCTCATTTCTGATCAGCTCATCAAAATCAGTATAATTGTTTTGAGTAATCATGTTCATCATCTGATCATGGAAGCCATCTATACGCTTCAGCAATTCATTCAGTTCCTCTTGCTGCACTGCAATCAAAGGCTTATGGTTATTATCCACATGTTCGAAGGCAGGCTGCACGATATAGGAAAGGTTGTGTGCAATTTCGCGCAGGTAATCGCACACCTGAACATAATAATGGGCATTTTGCACATTTTCAGATTTAAGGGCACGTATGGTTTGATGCACATTGTCCCTTACAGCTTTGATAGCTGCATCAGCTTTACGGGCTCTCTTCGATATCTTCCACAACTTATTGTTATCTTCATTGAACAAAGCTTTAAAGGTGCGGGTATAAAGGTCATAAACCGCTTCTGTATTCTTTCGGATTGTTTTACGGGCAACTTCGCGCATGCTCTTGACTTCGTCGCTTTCTGCTTTTTGTGCTGCCTGGCGTGCTTTATGATGGCGATATGTGCGATAAACAATAAAAATTGCCAGCAGTGACATTGCGATAACAGCGATAAATCCGCCCATATAGAAGATCACTGCCATAATAAGCGATACGGTAAAGGCTGCAAGCGCGGTAAGGAACCATCCACCTATAACGGAGAACACTCCGGTGATGCGGTAAACGGCGCTTTCGCGTCCCCAGGCACGGTCGCTGAGCGAAGTACCCATGGCCACCATAAAGGTTACGTATGTTGTGGAAAGCGGCAGTTTTAATGATGTTCCCATAGCAATCAGAATACTGGCAACAACCAGGGTTACGGAAGCTCGAATCATATCGAAACTGGCCACAGGGACTAATCCTTTAATACTTGGATCATCTTTTTCCTGAGGGGGTGCGGGTTTAAAACGTTTATCGACACCGGATTTCAGGGCAGCAGGAACCACACTACCAATCTGGCTGGAGATTTTTCGGGCTGAGCGTACAATAACACGACTGAGGTAGGTGCTGCCAAAGCGCTCGCTGCCTTCATCCTGCCGGCTCAGGTCAACGGTAGTTTTGATAACAGAACGTGCTTTTTTACTGGTCCACAGGGTTACCATCATCACAACACCTGACAAGAGCAGAATAAGTGTTGGTGTATCAACATCGCCCTGTAATTGGGTCATTGGAAAGGTTTCCGGATCAGCACCTGGCGATCCGCTGAATATCTGATATGCTTTCAGTCCGGCGATGGGCACTCCGATAAAGTTCACCAAATCGTTGCCAGCAAAGGCCATAGCCAAAGCAAAAGTACCGACCATCACAATAAGCTTCAATATATTAACTTTAAACAGACTGTGAAGCAATTGCATGATCACTGTCCAGGCCACAAAGCTTGCGGCAATGATGCCCCAGGTATTATGCATAATAAACTCTTTCACATCGGCAGTCATGAACGCAGCACTTTTAGCCCCTTTGATCAGGATGAAATAGGTTATCGCTGTAATGGCAAAACCGCCCCAAACAGCGCCCGTATATTTTAAATTCCGTTTGTAATGGAAAGTAAAAGCCAATCGTGCAAAGTACTGAATTATAGCACCTACTGTAAAAGCAATAAATACCGAAAGCAGAATACCAAAAATGATCATCATGGCTTTTTCGGTATTGATATAATTACCAAGCTCATTTAATCCTTTATCTGCAGCTAAAAGCTTAAGTGAGCTGATACCTACAGCAGCGCCCAGCAATTCAAATACAATACTCACTGTGGTTGATGTGGGCAACCCAAATGTGTTAAAGGTATCCAGCAGGATGACATCGGTGATCATTACAGCCAGGAAAAGCATCAGGATTTCCCTGAAATAGAACATCTCTGGATGAAAAATACCTTTACGGGCAATTTCCATCATACCGCTCGACATGGTGGCACCTACAAGCACACCCGCAGCGGCCACGATCAATATCGTCCGTAATGGTGCTGCACGCGATCCGACAGCAGAATTCAGGAAGTTCACGGCATCGTTGCTTACACCTACAATCAGGTCAGAAAACGCCAGTACGAAGAGTACAATAATGAGGATGATAAATACTATTTCCATAGGGTTTAAATTAATCAAACTGCGGCAAATTTAGAGCATCAAATCCTGCAAACAGAAAGCCTTATATTAAGTAATTATTAATTAAACACAAGGCAAAGATGCAATTAATTGTTTATCAGCCGCTTAAAACTTAATTTTCTGTTAATAATCTTTTGTTAAACACCAACCAATCACAAAGCCCATCAAATAATACCAAATGTTTCAATTCAATGCTCCATTCCATATTACTGTATTTTCCAAACAGATCCTCTGATCAAGTTACCAAAGTCGTTTTCTATATATATTTTCGGGGGTTATTATACAGATCAATGGCCTCGCTCACATGATAAATGCAATCAGCGATTTTCTCGTTGAGCATCAGCAATTCCTGATAAACCGAACCCGTTTCGAAGCTATACTTTTGATTCTCTATATTTGAAACATGCTTTTGCAGGAGTTCCTCATACATAGCATCTATTTTTTCTTCCAGTTCTCTTGCTTTCGAAAAATCTGCGTCTTCAAATCCTTTGATATTTTCAAGCATCTGCTGCATCGAAAGCTTCACTAGGCGGATCATATCCTGCATATGGTCGCGCATTTTCTGCGTAAACCAAATCTGACCCTGGTTTTTTTGATCGATAGCACGGGCAAAATCAAGGCATAAATCTGCAGCATTTTCCAGATTGTTGACGATCATCTGCATAGCACGGACCCGCAGAGCGGCTTTACGGCTAAGCTGACCGGAGGACAAACGCGCGAGATAGCGTTCAATCTCAGCTTCAATTTTGTCCGATTTTTTCTCCGCTTGATAGATGTGCGTCAGCAGTTCTTTATAGTTTTTTTCTTCTTTCTCGTAATAGAGCTCCGGCAGAGAGTTGTACAAATTGATGATCAAGCGGCCAAACTCAATAATTTCGCTGCGGGCCTGAACGGTAGCAAGCTCATCAACATTCATATAATTGGTACGGATGTAAGTAAGCTTTCGTTTTTCTCCAGACTTACTGCTGACCAGTTTTGCCGACATTTTTTCGACTTGAGGAATAAATCCGATAAGCATCAATGCGGTAATCAGATTAAAAAAACTGTGAAAAGCAGCCAGGGCTATGGGTGTAGCCTCGGGATTCTGGTCAATCGGGCTGCCCGTAACATCGATACTCACATCATTGATGACCCATAAAATGCCCTTAATGGCGATCAGTGACCAAACAGCCCCAAAAACATTAAAAAGCAAATGTGACCGGGCAAGTATTTTGGAATTACGGTCGGCAACAATTGCGGCAAGGTTTGCAGTTATTGTTGTTCCTATATTGGTTCCAATCACCATGGCCATTGCCAAATCAAAAGACATCCAGCCGTTAAAGCTCATAACCAATGTGAGCGCCATGGCCGCACTGGATGACTGGATAATCACGGTAACCAAAACCCCAATAAAAACAAAAAGCAAAATTGAAAGATATCCGTGATCGGCATAACCTACCAAAAAATCAAGCATTTCAGGATTTGCACGCATATCCGGCACACTCGATTTCATAAAATCCAGACCAAGAAAAAGGATACTGAAACCGATAAAAAACTCTCCCCAGCGTTTCCAGTCATCGCGTGAAGAAAACATCAATGGAAAAGTCAAACCTACAATTACGATGCTCAGGGTAAAAATATCCAGTTTAAAACCCAGCAGGCTGATCAGCCAGGCAGTTACGGTTGTCCCAATATTTGCGCCCATCATCAGCGCAATAGCAGGCCGCACCTTAAACATACCGGCATTGATAAAACCAATGGCAAGCACGCTGGTAGCCGATGAGGACTGGATAATACTGGTTAGAAGCAATCCGGAAGAGAAGGCGTTGGCAATATTGCTCGTAAGCTGGTTGAGCACATCGCGCAGGCGCCTCGACGAAATCTTCTGCAAAGACTCGCTCATAAGCTTCATCCCATAAAGGAACAAACCCAACGAACCGGCGATGGTCAGGAAACTTACTATAAATACCAGTGTTCCGGGCATAATAAAGTTTTAGTCGGCAAAACTACTGAATATGTCAATTAGACAAATTTGTTCTAAAAATTTAATGTTATCTTAACAATCAGGTTTCTACACAGCATACAGGCGGAAACTGCCCCTTGAAATAACAAAACACTATCCGGCATTCTGCAACAGCTCAGGCTACACCTGTAATATCTTTTGTTGCTGCGGAGCAGCCCAAGCTACACTGCCACACAACAACACACCTAAATTACTAAAAAACAACCACATGAATAATCATGAACAATTATTTCCAGGATTGATAGCGAAATAAAAACACATTTGTAACTTTGCAGGCTCTTTTGAATTAAGATATTATGAAGATTGAAATAAAATATGGTTTGATGGCCGGCGCGGCAAATTTGCTGTGGCTTTTGGGGGAATACTTTTTTGGTATCCACGAAAAGCACATCGGGATGCAGCCCCTGGCCTCCAGCCTTTCCATAATCATTCCCATTGTTTTTATTTCGCTGGGCATGCACCAAAAAAAATACAAGCATGGACAGGGAGAGATTTCGTACTGGGGCGCCACCCGTAGCGGATTAATAATCAGTGCTTTTTCTGCGATCATTTATTTTGCCGGTATTTATATATACTGCACGGAACTCAATCCGAACTATCTGGCCACCTTGAAAACCCATGTAGAGGCCGACTTACTAAAGAACGGTCATGACGCCCTTTTTGCCGCCCAAATGACCGAAGGCTACGATTATCCGCTAAGCTACAGCATAAAATCCTTTATCGGCAGCTTGCTTGGCGGCTTTATACTTTCGCTCGTTATTGCTGCACTTTACCGCAGCAGGAACACCAAAAATTTGTAAAAACCCTAATAATAAAATATGTTTGAACAGATTGATCTGTATGAATGGATTGGTTATGCCGCTTCTTTAACGGTAGCCATCTCCCTCTCGCTTAGTTCCATCATTAAATTCAGGATTATTAACCTGATTGGCGCCATCACTTTTGTGGCTTACGGTTTTCTGATCGGATCCCTGCCTATTGCTTTTATGAATATCTTCATTACGGTTATGGATATTTATTATCTCTACAAGATATTCGCGCACAAGGAAAAATTTGAAATTTTGGAAGTGGAGCAGGGCAACAAATACCTCAGGCGCTTCATTTCTTTTCACAAAAACGATATAAAAAAATTCACCCCGGCATTTGAAGACAAGGAAGATGGATATGCTTGCAATCTGGTTATCCTGCGCAATATGAATGTTACAGGGGTTTTGATAGCCACAGAAAAGCCTAAAAATGGATTGTTGATTGAGCTGGACTACGCCACACCGGAATACCGTGATTTTAAAAATGCCGGCTTTTTATTTGATTATCTTAAAGAAAAAGGATACCGTTACCTCGAAAGCGGATCGGGCAGCCCAAAGCACCAGCAGTACTTAAAGCGTCTGGGTTTCAAGCCTGCTGATGGGTTATGGGTTTTGTTTCTTTAGGTTTATTTTATTTCCGAATGATGTTTGCAGCCTGCCTGCCTTCGTTTATTTCGAGCAGATAATGCCCTGAAGGAAAATTGCCCAGGTCAATTTCGATTGATTCGGAAGGAACCTCTGTCCTGACTTTTAAAAGCTGTTTTCCATCAATTGAGAGCAGTCGGTAAGATGAAATTTTCTCATTGGAATAAACGGATGCAATAGTGCTTACCGGATTAGGCAGGATTTTAATGGTGTTTAGCTGTTTGGTTTCATCAACACTTTGCGGTGCACTTATTTTTGCTATAAAGAAATTCATATCGTATTGATGTTCCGCCTCTAAATGGATATCGCCAAACTCTGCGCTACCGGAATACCAGCCCGAACAAAGGATATCACCATTTTGATCAAAGGCAATAGCGGACGCAACATCCACATCCAATCCACCTGCCTGCAATGCCCAAAGCGGCTCAGCTTGTGATGAATACCCCACAATAAGGATATCTTCTGCTGCCGCGATATATCTGTTCTCCATAAAAATCAAGGTATCCGTAAAGGAAGCAGCAACAGCCAGGTTCTTGTTTTGCTCAGAATGTGCAGCCACATCCCTGTTGCGCACATTTCCATGGCTTTGAATAGCAGCAACATAATCCCATCCTCCTTCGGTTCCGGCAGCGGCGAGATATCCGTCATCGGAGCCTTCAAATGTTGTGAAAAAATAATCGCCAAACTGCGCCGTGTCGGTCATTCGTCCGGCTGCCCACGAATGCCCGTAATCATCGCAGGCAATCTGATTAACTCCGGCACGTGCGCCATCGGAGATCCATTCCAGGGATTTATCAGGATTAATTTTCGCGACAAACATGCCTGGCTCTTTAAAAAACTGCTCTGAACCATAAGTCCACTCGCCACCCCCAACGCCGGTTACATAGGCGTTATCATGAGCATCGGCAGCAATTTTAAAGCCATAATCTACACTTTCGCCGCCAAAATTCTGTCCCCACATCACCGCACCATCAGAATTCAGTTTGATAATAAAAGGATCGCTGGAGCCATAGCAGTAGAGTGTATCCGAATCGGTAACGGCCAGATAATTCTGAAACCAGCCCGTGCAGTAAATATGATCTTCACCGGAAACCGAAATGCCATAACCAATCTCATAACCATCACTATGCGGCTGATAGAACCAACGGAAATTACCTGCTGCATCATAGCTCACCACAAAAACCTCCCAGCTTTGTGGCACATACATCTGTCCTTCCACAAAAACAGTATCGGTAAAATAGCCAATGGCATACACATTGCCCTGAGAATCACAATCAACGCCAATACCAATTTCCTCACCATTTCCACTGATATTCCGCGCCCAGTTTACTGCTCCGTTTTCATTGAAACTGGCAATAAAAAAATCTGCCTGAGCTGTAAAAGGCAGTTCATGTTCACCAATCTGAAAATCGCCTGAATAACGTCCGGTTAGCACAATTTCATTATTGTCACTCACTGCCATATCCCAGCTTCGATCCAGTTGATTGCTGCCAAAGCCAACAGCCCATTCCCAGTTTTGCGCATCAGCAAACAGAACCGCAGCCAGCAAAACGAATATTACTACAATCTTTTTCATAGTCCCATATTTTTAGGTTGACAAATTTAGAATATTCCAGAACAGCAAGCTTTTCAGCGGTGAATTTTTAATCATTACAAACAAAAAGCCCGGTTCCACATAAGAACCAGGCTTTTATATCTTTGTATTTCGGAAAAATTATTTTCCGAAATTATAGTACAGACCGATGCCCAGCACTTCTTTAAACTGTGTGCGAGGGCCGGTTTTTCCATCAGTATCCGTTATCATGATGTCATCATCATAAACCAGATTTGTGTTGATGGTAGCATTGAGAAAGCCATTGATTTTCATATCCAATGCCAGTTTCCAGTCCACATCAATATTTTGGGGGTCATCAAGATAATTTGAAAACAAAACCAGATTGGATGTCAGCTTCACATTTTCAAACAGGTCAAAATTGATGTCCATATTGATGTTACCACCCAGCTCAAATTTCATTTTATCGCCGGGATCCACACCAAAAGCACCTGCATTTGACAAATCATCGTCCATAACCATGAGCAAACGCACTGCTGCCGGACTGATATTCATTGAAAAATGCTTGCATGGAACATATTTCATACCCGGTCCAAAAGTCAGGTAAGCCGGAGCCATAAAAGTAGATATCTTGTTGGTACTATCTACTTTATAGTCATAACCATTAGCGAATTGAGACTTAAAACTCAGCATAACGCTATAATACCAATGTTCTGATGCCTGATAACCATAATTTGAGGAAAACTCCAGTTTATCGTCTGTTTTCATCACGTTAAAATCACCGGTTTTCATAAGCCCATAAGCCAAATCCAGTTTATTTTCCCAGAGCACTTTACCTTTTTCAAGGTTGGCATGCAAATTAAAAGTACCGGTTCCGCTCAAGGCATTATCACCACCAGCCGACCAATTCGAAAGATAAGTTTGACTGAAAGTCAGCCCTAACTTCCCTCCTGTTTTCCAATAAGTTGTATCGTTTTGTGCGGATAGCGACAAGATCGCCAGTGCAAAAACAAAGGTTAGGGTAATACGAAATTTCATTATATAAGTTTTTGGTTAATAATTCTTTAGATAATAAGACACACTAATCCACCTTTTGAATATGCACATCTGTTTGTGGATATGGGATTGAAATATTCTGCTTATCAAATTCTTTCTTCACCATCTCGTTCATATAGAAATGTACATCCCAATAATCGGCAGCATTTACCCAAAGGCGTACCACGAAATTCACGGAGCTGTCGGCCAGTTCTTTAACAGCAATGAAGGGAGCGGGATCTGTCATTACTTTAGCATGGTTTTGTGCCACGGAGCGGATGACTTCTCTTGCTTTATCAATATCATCATTATAACCGATACCAAAAACAAAATCAACCCGACGCTTTTCTTCGGCTGAATAATTTACCATTGATCCTGTTGAAAGGCCGCCATTGGGTATGATAATGATGCGGTTATCTGGTGTTGCCAGAATAGTATTAAATATTTGAATTTCCTTTACCGAACCGCTGTAACCCTGTGCTTCAATATAGTCGCCGACTTTGAAAGGCTTAAAAACGAGAATCATAACACCTCCGGCAAAATTCTGCAAGGTTCCTGATAATGCCATACCAACAGCAAGTGATGCCGCACCAAGAATAGCGATAAAGGACGTCATCTCAATACCGATCATCCCGAGAACGCTGATTACCAGCACGGCTTTCAGCAGGATTGCCAGCATGCCTTTCAGGAAAGGGCGCAAACTCACATCCATGCCGTTTTTATCCATAAGCTTTTCCATACCTCTGGAAACCAGCTTAATAAGACGCAAACCGACAATAAGCGTAATTACCGCAAGAATTAATTTTGGGGTGTAAGCAATAGCAAGTTCATAAAACTTGTCCAAATAAATGCCCAATTGATCTGTGTTTAATTGTTCCATAATTTGTTGATTTTTAAATTAATATAATTCGTTTCTATTTGCAAAAATAATAACTAAATATTAAAGAATACATGGTGATGCTCATGGAGCCGTGCATTAATAAATTATCTTTTCACGAATTTGTTCATTTCAGTTTTTGTCTGCGATGCCGGGGAATAAATTCCACAATCTGATCTGTAAGAATGCGCTTGGCTACAATATTCTTTTCCTTGTCCAGAACATACATCACAGGGGTACTATGCACATCATAGGCATCATGATAATTTCCGGTCAAACTGCGCGGGCCGTTTACATTAATCCATTCCAGTTTTTTTTCCTGTATGTAATTTTTCATGACTTTCATGCTGGTATCGGCGCAAATCCCGAAAACTTCAATATTGAGGCTGTCTTTTTGTTCGTCAAAGAATTTTTTAAGCTTTGGCGTTTCCCTTTTGCAGAAACCACAATCTGTATCCCAAAAGAAAAGAATTGTATAATCGGCACGCACGGAATAAAGCGAAACCGGGCGCATAGCGGTATCGAGCATGATTAGATCGGGAGCAGGTTTGCCGAGCAAAAGCGGCCGTAGCGTTGTGGCCCGTTCCACAATATTCTTTTTCACCTGATCGTGCACCCAAAAATCCATTTCTCCCGTAGCAAAATAATTGTCGGCCAAATGCACAAAGGCTTTGTCCATGCCCATTACCTGTGAGCGTTCGGCAAAATTGGTCAAAAACCAAACCGTATAACGATAGGTTTCTTTGTTGTTTTTTGCCTGATTGATAATCCATTCGGAAGCTGTTATAACTGTATCAGGTACATGAATCACCATTTTTTCTATGTACTGATTCAATTTTTTGTGATAAACCGGTGAACGCAGCAGGGCTTCGTCATCCAGCGGCAGATTATCAAAGAAATGCTTACGATAATAATGGTATTGGAAGGAGGAGTCTTTGCGCCCGTTTTCCAGTACGGGCGTTTCAATAATTTCAATTTCCTGCTGCGCCTGCAAAAAACGCATGGCAAGATGACCCTTATTTTTATCAAGAAAGTCTTTGGTGAAGGCAGCAACTTCTTCGTTGACTTTCTGCATTTGCTTTTCATAAAATGCGAGGGAATCTTTTTCGTCTGACTCTTTGAAAGCCTGTATTTTATCCCTTATTGGGTTTGCATCTTTCTGCCTGCTGTTTATGTAATTGATATACTCATAAAAAAGGCGGTTCCCTTCCGTTTTTTTCACTTTCAGGCTTTCCAGAAGATTATTTTTATCGGCTTCAAAACTATACTGCTGCTTGTCATTATCGACGAAAAACTCGAGCAAGCGGCTTTTGTTTTGGCCGGCAATGATGTACATTCCTTCGGGCAGCAAGGTATCGGCCTCAAAAACAAAGCTACCGTTTTTTTGAACATAGGCAGTATCGTCGAGATAGGTTTTATCACCATAATAATGAGCCAGATAACAAACGGTATCTGTATTATTTTCCAGTTTAAGGCTAAAACGAAACCCGTCATTTCCGGCAAAAAGAGTTTGCACAGCAAGCAAGAAAGAAATCAGGGCAAGGTGTATTTTAATCATGTTTCAATATTTACAGCGCAAAAATAACAATTAAGACAGCATTAGGTTGTATGTTTTGAGCTTTCAATGGGAGAAAAAAACAGAACTTCATAAAACCAGCCCATAAATTCGCTCATCACAGTGCGGGCACCTTTGCTGGTATTCCACCATTTTTTTTCGTCGTAGCGCAGTCCGTCCAAACTGATCACGCCAATCGGAATACCGCTTCCCTTGAAAGCCTTGCGGAAAAGAAAATAGGAACGTCTGCCATGCGCACCCTGCGTCAGGATATTGATGCCTGTAGGTTTGGTTTTAAGCGAATCGACAAAATATCTGACAGCCAGTGCAGAACGATAAGTCCTTTGACGCAAGGAGTAAGGTGCGAATACGGCAGTAATTTTATCCTTCGGGAAACCTTTCTTGAGAAATGTGGCTTCGGCAACTTCTGCGGTTGAAGTATAATTGGTGAGCATGGCACCCAGATCCATCACCGGACCACTGGTGATGATTTGCCGGTATCCGTCCTCATCGTACATACGGATGGCCGAGTCGATGATATTATCATGAACAAAACCTTCAACAATCAACAGATCAGCATTTAGAACCGGTTTAACCGGAGACAAGAACCAGGGCAGCAAACTCATAAACACGTAAAACAGCAGCAGTACCAGCCCCAGTATGATCAACCGTGCCGGCCAGGTCAAAACCCTTTTTTCTTTAATCCGTGTCCATTTCATAAACGGAAATCTTTAATGAAATCAAGCAAACTTACGAAATTATAAGATGCAACAAGTAGCCGGCATAAACCATATCTTTTGACAATAAAATCCCAATTAACTTTAACTTAATAAGAGCTTAACATTCATTTCCTTTTAACTTAACTTTAAAATCATGCATGCCAAGTAATTTTACGTCATTGAATAATTAACTGAAAACCATTGGATTATAATTGTCCAAACCGCAAATTAAAAAGATAAAATACATGAAAATCAAATCTTTCATTTTCCTGCTTGCCGCCTTCTTCCTCAGTGCACAAATCAGCCTTGCCTCCATTGAAAACAATGGAAACGAAACAGCCAAAACAAGTAGTACAACAACCCTCAATGGCCAGGTGACCGATGCCAAGACCGGCGAAGCACTTGTTGGCGTTCTCATTAAAATTGATGGCACCGATCAAAGCGTTTATACTGATTTCGATGGAAATTTCACCATTAACAACATCAGCAAAGAAGAGCACAAAATCAGCGCAGAGTTGGTTTCTTATAAAAAATGTGAAGGCCGGAAGTTGAACATGCAAAGCAAAGGAAGTATCCTGATTAAACTGGAACAATTGGATTAACGAAATATCACAGATAAAAAAAACGGGATGCAAAGTACATCCCGTTTTTTTTTGACCCAAAAATGATCAGGAGGCTGCTTTTAAAACACCGCTCCCTTTTTTCTTCAGTTTATCCTGCGCGTATTTTAGATCCACATGGAATTTTTTAATACGTTTGTCCGAGGGCAGATCAAACATAGCATCGGCAAGAATCGCTTCCATAAGCGAACGTAAACCTCTGGCGCCAAGTTTAAAATCGATGGATTTAGCCACGATATAATTATAAACTTCCTCATCAATTGAAAGCTTGATTTTATCCATTTCGAACAATTTCGTGAATTGCTTCACGATTGCATTTTTTGGTTCGGTTAAAATCCTGCGGAGTGCATCGGGTTTGAGCGGGTTCAGATAGGTAACCACCGGCAGGCGGCCAACAATTTCCGGGATCAGTCCAAAGCTTTTGATGTCGGGAGGTGCAACATATTGCAGCATATTGCTGCGGTCGATTTCCTCGGTTTCTTTATCGTAGGCATAACCAATTGAGTTTGTGCGCAGTCGTGATGCGATTTTTTTATCGATTCCATCGAATGCACCGCCTGCAATGAACAGGATATTTTTTGTATCGACCTGTATCATTTTTTGTTCCGGGTGCTTCCGTCCGCCCTGTGGAGGCACATTGATTGTAGCGCCTTCGAGTAGTTTCAATAGAGCCTGTTGCACACCTTCGCCGGACACATCACGGGTAATGCTCGGGTTATCGCTTTTACGGGCGATTTTATCGATTTCATCAATAAACACAATACCCCTTTCTGCAGCCTTAACATCATAATCGCATGCCTGGAGCAAACGGGAAAGGATACTTTCCACGTCTTCGCCCACATAACCAGCCTCGGTTAAAACCGTAGCGTCGGCAATACAAAATGGCACATGCAGCATCTTGGCGATTGTTCGTGCCATCAGGGTTTTGCCTGTACCTGTTTCGCCAACAATCAGGATATTGGACTTTTCGATTTCCACTTCATCGGCAGAATCTTCCTGATCCACACGCTTATAGTGGTTATACACCGCTACGGAAAGTATGCGTTTGGCTTCCTCCTGCCCGATCACGTATTGGTCGAGATGTTCCTTTATTTCTTTAGGACGCGGTATTTCACCCAAGCCCGGGGTTTTCCCTTTATGCGTGGCTTCTTCTTTAACAATGGCAGCAGCTTGCTCCACACAATGGTTACAGATATGGGCATGCAAACCTGAGATAAGCATATCAACTTCATCGCGACCTCTGCCGCAGAAAGAACAAAATTCTTTGGTCTTTTTTGACATTAACGGTACTTCTTTTGAAAAACCCGGCACAAGGACCGGGTTATAAAATAATTTACTTCTTTAAATTCTTCGGATTGCGTTCGAGCACTTCATCAATCATGCCGTAATCACGGGCTTCTTCAGATGTCATCCAATAGTCACGGTCGGAGTCTTTCCAGATTTTATCATAATCCTGTCCGCTGTGACGGGCAATGATATCATAGAGCTCTTTTTTGAGCTTTTGGATTTCGCGGGCTGTGATTTCGATATCTGAAGCCTGGCCCTGAGCCCCGCCCATCGGTTGGTGGATAAGGACACGTGAATGCTTGAGCGCGGTACGTTTTCCTTTTTCGCCGGCACAAAGCAGCACGGCGCCCATGCTGGCAGCCATTCCGGTGCAGATTGTGGCCACATCGGCTGAGATATACTGCATCGTATCATAAATGCCCAGTCCGGCATAAACCGAACCGCCCGGAGTATTCAGATAAATCTGTATATCCTTGCGCGAATCAGCAGATTCGAGGAACAGCAGCTGTGCCTGGATGATGTTGGCCACATAATCATCAATAGGTACGCCCAGGAAAATGATACGGTCCATCATCAGCCTAGAAAACACATCCATTGATGCAACATTCAACTGGCGCTCCTCAATAATTGTTGGAGAAATATAATTTGATGTCATTGAATTATAGCGGTCGAGCGTAAGGCTGCTGATGCCATGATGCCCGGTCGCATATTTCCTGAATTCCTTTGCGTAGTCCATTATAAAATATTTTTAATTTTCTTCTGTTTCGTCTTTTACTTCTTCAATGATTTCAGCGTCTTCAGGGCCATCATTGCTTTCTTGTTTCGGCGACATCATCGCAACAAAATCATCGAAGCGCATTTCTTCTTCCTGAATTTTCAGCTCACGCTTAAACACCTCAGTAAGTTTGTTGTTCATCACCTGTGAACGGATCTGTTCGGCTTCTTTTTCGTTTTTCAGCATGTTTTGCGCCATTTGTGTAAGCATGGCATCCTGAGCTTCCAGCTGCTCTTCCGGCATTCCCCGGAAATACTGCGCAATGAAGAATTTCTTCACTTCTTCGATCATATCTTCATCCGTGATGCGCAGGTCTTCAAATTTAGATTCCAGTTTAGCCATAACCACCTGCCAGCGGAATGTTTTCAGATAATCTTCCCAGTTTTCATCCACCTGAGCTTTTTTATCGTCCTGCTCGGCAGTTTTCACCCAGCGCTTCAGGAAATCTTCGGGCAGATTCACATCGGCTTTTTCCATAATGGCTTCCATTGTTTCGTTCAGGAAAACATTATCGGCCTGTGGCACAAAACCTTTGGTAGCTTCTTCTTTCAGACGTTCCATAAAAGCTTCTTCGGTTTTAATATCTTCGCCGGGGAAAGCTTTTTCAAACAGCTCTTCATTAAGTTCAGCGGGTGTATGTTTCACAATATTACGGCAGGTAAAACGGAATTTATAATCCATTTTATCTTCCTGACCATGACGGGCAAATACGAAATGAACGGCTTTATGCGTATCTTCGGTAATTTCAGCCGGAACAAAGTCTATGCTTGCATCTTTTGAAAGACCTTCAAAAGCTTTTTTCTGATCTTCGGCAATGATATCTTTTAAGGCAACAGCACCATTGGTACGGATACCTTCTTCGGCTTCATTTCCTTCAGCATCCAGTTCAACGAATTCACCTTCGATGGTGCAGCCTTCTTCATAGGCTTCAACATCCACTTTTTCTTCGAATTGGTTGCGTACATCTTCCACATAACCTTCCATCATTTTTTCGTCGGGAACGATGGTATAATGCTTTGGTTCCATTTCATCGAGAAAATCCAGGTTCAGTTCCGGCATGATCCCAATATCGAAACGCATTTGAAAATCTTTTTGCTCATCGAAATCAACCGGCTCATGATCATCGGCGGGAATCGGGTTTCCGAGAACCGGAAGTTTATTTTCTGCGATATATTTGTATAAACTATCAGAGATCAGCTGGTTTACTTCTTCTGCAAGTACACCCTGACCATACATTTTTCTAATTACACCTACGGGCACTTTTCCCTGACGGAATCCGGGAATATTAGCTTTGCGGGCCATTTCTTTCAGTTTTTTGGTCACCTGTGGTGCATAATCTTCTTCAGTAAAATCGAGGATAATCCGTGCAGTAAGGTCTCCTGTACTCTCTTGTGTAACTTTCATTCGAAATTAATTTTGTGTTATAATGCTATTTTTAAATTTGCAAAAATCTGAAAATCAAACAACTGCAACTTCAGCTTTTAAAAAAACAATATCGTTACAGGGCTGGATTTTGAGCCTGCAAATATACAATTTATTTAAACCCGAAAATCCTTCAAAGGCTTAAATTTCAAGGAATAGCCCCTAATTTATTTCTTCTCCTTCACAATCTCGCTGAGATCGTTGAACGCGCCATTAATGCCTTCGTGCATGTCAATGGCAATTTTCTTAAAGTAGGCTTTCACCAGTTTCGGGTTTTCTGCACCATCAATATGGCTGATGCGCATCACCAGTTCCTGTTCCAGTTCCTGAACATCGTCGATAATCTCCAGAACCTCTGTATTATCACGGTCGGGATGCATCTCTAAATACGACAAACAATCGTTTACAACAGCCTGTGAAAGAAGGCGAATTTGTTTTTTTGTCTTTCTTCTCTTGGACATAATGATCTAAATTTTGCCGCAAAAATACGCGAAATTGATGCGCCGCTGTGAAGAAAATTATATTGGTTTTCAACATTGCGGTGGATGTGCGGTTTTTCCGGAACCTGTTGATGAACAAGCCCGGCATATTTGTGCTTTACAAGCATGGAACTCGTCGAATATGACGTTTCTTATCAGGAAAATATTCGTAAATTTGAAAAAAAATACTGCTATGGAGATTCCAATACTCAACGACATTGTACTGATTTTCGCTGTTTCTGTGTTTGTTTCACTTCTGGCACACAAATTCCGTATTCCTGTTATTATTGGATTATTGATTACAGGAATACTTACCGGTCCTTACGGTTTTGGTCTGATTACCAATACCCACGACATCGAAATACTGGCGGAAATCGGTGTAATCCTCCTGTTGTTTTCCATTGGCATTGAATTTTCGCTCAAAAAACTCCTACGCATCAAGCGGTTGGTGCTTATTGGCGGTAGCGTGCAGGTTATTATAACAATTGGCGTATTTTATCTGATTGCCAACAGCATGGGCAACAGCTGGAACGAATCTGTTTTTATTGGTTTTCTGGTCGCTCTTTCGAGTACGGCCATCGTGATGAAAATCATACAGGAAACCGGCGAAGTAGATAGTCCCAGAGGTCAGATTTCGCTGGCAACACTTATTTTCCAGGATGTTATGATCGTTCCCATGATGATGCTTGTTCCCATACTAGCCGGATCAAGCGGAGATGGCGCGGCAGACACACCCGTATATTTTATAATATTAAAAGTGGTTGCTTTTATTGCCGGCATCATTTTTCTGGCGCGCTGGGCAGTTCCAAAAACACTGCACCAGGTGGCGCGCACGCAAAGCCATGAGCTGTTTATCCTCAGCATCATCCTGATTGCCTTTGCAGTAGCCTGGCTCACTTCCAGTATTGGTTTATCGCTGGCGCTGGGGGCATTTATTGCCGGGATAATCATTTCCGAATCCGATTACAGCCATCATGCGCTGGGAAATATCCTGCCCTTTCTGGCGGTATTTACAAGCTTCTTTTTTGTTTCGATCGGAATGCTGCTCAACCTGGAATACACCATAAACAACCTGCTTTCGGTTGTGCTGATTACGCTGAGCATCCTTATTCTTAAAACAATCATCGCAACTTTTGCCGCAATTTTGTTAAAATACCCCTTACGTATTGCACTCAAATCCGGTATTACGATATCTCAGGTGGGTGAATTTTCCTTCATCCTGGCAGCACTCGGCCTCAGCGAAGGCTTGCTGGGCCAGGACAATTATCAGCTTTTCCTGAATGTCAGTGTGCTATCAATGGCAGCATCCCCGTTTTTGATCAAGCGGGCCGGCAATATAGCAGATATCATCCTGAGACTTCCCATGCCCGACAAATGGAAACACGGAATGATTATCACCGATGACAGTCAAAGCAAAAAAGAAAACCACCTGATTATTATCGGTTATGGTGTGAATGGCCGCAATGTGGCAGCAGCAGCGCGCACCGCAGGCATCCCATACGAAATCATTGAAATGAACCCCGAAACCGTGAAATATGAACAAAGCCAGGGCGAACCCATCCATTTTGGCGATGCGACACATACCGTGGTTTTGGATCATTCCAATATCAAAAAAGCTTTGGTGATGGTAGTCACCATACCGCATCCACAGGCCATACGCCGCATCACTGCAACAGCCCGGCAGCTCAATCCACAACTGCATATCATCATCCGTGCGCGCTACCTCAGCGACATGAAACCACTGTACCAACTGGGCGCCGATGAAGTTATTCCCGAAGAATTTGAAACCAGTGTGGAAATCTTTGTGCGTGTACTGCATAAGTTCATGATTCCCAATGATCAAATCGAACATCTTGTAGGCTCCATACGTGATGACAATTATCAGATGTTCCGTAACCTTTCTATTTATGATACCGTGGATGCAGGACTGCGCGTTCAGGCACCTTTGACACAGGTACACAGCCTGCATGTTTGCGAAAACAGCCCCTTAATCAATAAAAGCCTGAAAGAAATCCTCCTGATCGATCAACATAAAATCAACATCCTGGCCATTAGCCGGGAGAACGGCGTTTTGCCATCACCCGATAAATCGGAAAAAATCCGGGGCAACGATATTTTATTCTTCCTAGGTTCAGAAGAACAAAAAAGCGATTTTATCAATCTGTTCAGAAACGAAAATTCCAATGTATTTTGCATTGGAACAGAAGGAAATGCCAAGTAAAAGAACGTACATATTATTCATCCTGTTGTCATTGGCGATAATATCCTGTGGCAGGAAAAGTGATTTCGACAAAATTAAATTTTACCACAGCGGGAAACAGAAATATTTGGCCGGGCAATACGAAGAAGCCTTGAAAGACCTGAATTATGCGGCACGCTTCCATACGCGCAATGCAGGAGTGTTTGCCTATCGCGGTTGGGTGAAAATGGAACTGAGCGATATTAAAGGCGCATTGCTTGATTTCGACCGAAGCCTGTCGCTCAACCCTTCCTATGTGCGCGCCTGGTACGGACGTTCCCGTTTAAAATATCAGCTTTCGGATGTTTTTGGTGCACTGGAAGACATTAATATGGTTATCGAACTTAATGATAAACATATCGAAGGGCACAACTGGCGCGGCATTTACCAGCAAGAACTGAGACAGACTACCGGGGCTTTGATCGACTTCAGTAAAGCAATTGCCCTCGACAGCCTTTATGCCGAAGCCTGGTACAATCGGGGAATGCTCTACCTATCCGAACACGATACAATAAATGCCTGCAACGACTGGAATATGGCACGAAAATTGAATTTTCAAAACGATTTTCTGAATAATAAAGCATTAAAAATTTGTAAGGAGGCAGCCAACTAAGCCCAATAAAATTGTTTTAAATTCTATGAACAAAACAAATTACACTACAACTGTTCTGCTCATCGCCATAGCGATCCTTTTCAGCTCATGTTACACCGGCCGAAAAATAGAGTTTGAAATATTGGTTCCGGCAGAAGTAAAAGCTCCCGATAATAAATATAGCATCGCAATAGCGGAACATAACAAGCCAGGGGAAAAAACACGGTATTTTAAGTTTATGGACAAAG
This sequence comes from Bacteroidales bacterium, assembly GCA_963662905.2. GTDB lineage: Bacteria > Bacteroidota > Bacteroidia > Bacteroidales > WRLA01. The sequence continues at coordinate 1,158,824 of CAXXFD010000003.1, forward strand.
TCCTTAAAGACGACAGCCGCATCGACACCCTTCTGCCCGGCGCTTTTGTTACCGGATTAAAAAGCATTTTATATGATAGCCCGGCTTTAGGCTTAATTGAAGACACCCTGAAAATACCTGTAAACTCCTCCTTTCCCCATTTAAAAAAATTCAAAAAAGAACAATTAAACCAGATTGCCAACGGTAAGCAAACGGATATGATCCTTGTTTTGGAATCGATTGATGCACAGGATGCTATTGATATTTTTTATACTGATTACGATATGGTTGGCGAAATGCGCATTATTGTCCATGCTTCTGTACGCCTTTATGACACTGAAAACGGCGATGTTTTGCTCAGAAAAGGCATTACGGACACATTGTACTGGTATGCAAGCGGTTATAACCGCGACGAAATTTTAGGACAACTACCATCGCGTGGAGTCGCTTATGATGATGCCGCCTATGCTGCCGGACAAAAACTTGCCAAATACATAAGCCCCTACTGGCTGAATGTACAAAGAGCTTATTATACAAGCCTGAAAAATGAATTTGCCGCAGCAGAGCAAGCTATGGACAAAGGCAATTGGGAAGAGGCCGCCGGGCAATGGACGAAGCTCACGAATGAAAAAAACGCCAATATGGCTTCAAAAGCATGCTTCAATATGGCCATGGCAGCCGAATACAACGGCAACTTAAATGCCGCTGAAGAATGGCTAAGGAAAAGCCTCGAACTCAAGCCCTCGGAAGCCGCAAAACAATATCTTCTGATTATCGAAGAGCGTCTGAAACTCGAAAAATTACTGGATTATCAAATCAATCGTTTTGATTAAAAAACCAACACAATGTCCTCCATTAAATTCATTTTCCTCTTGCTGCTATTTTCATTACCACTCATTTTAAGTGCTCAGGAAGAAGACAGGTATGTTCCTGAAAGCGATAGCCTTACATTAGCAAAACTTGCCCAATGGCAGGATTTGAAATTCGGTTTATTGATGCACTGGGGGCCTTACAGCCAATGGGGCATTGTGGAATCCTGGTCGATTTGCCCGGAAGAATACGGTTGGTGCGAACGCAAAAAAGGCAGCAATCCGGATGATTACAACACCTATGTGGAAGAATACGAAAACCTGGCCACCACTTTCAATCCAACAAAATTTGATCCCGACCGCTGGGCAAAAGCTGCTGAAGAAGCCGGAATGAAATACGTGGTTTTCACTACCAAGCACCACGATGGTTTTTGCATGTTCGACAGTAAATACACCGACTACAAAATCACGGGAAGCAAATCGCCTTTTGCAAACAACCCAAAAAGCAATATCACTTTGGAGATTATGAACGCCTTCCGCAATGAAGGTTTGTGGGCCGGGCTGTATTTTTCCAAACCCGACTGGCACAGCCCTTTTTACTGGGATCCAAAATACCCACCGCGCGACCGCAATGTAAACTACGAACCCGAAGCCAATCCAGAACAATGGCAGGAGTTTACCGATTTCACACATAATCAGATATTGGAGCTGCTCAGCGATTATGGCCCGATTGACATCCTGTGGCTTGATGGCGGCTGGGTAGCCAAAGAAAGCAAAGAAACTATCCTCGACTGGTATGCCAAAAAAGTTGAGGAAACCAACAATGGCTACCTGAAAAACCGCATTATAAACCAGGATATCAAAATGGACGAACTGGTTGAAAAAGCCCGCAAAAAACAGCCCGGACTGATTGTGGTTGACCGCGCCGTGCATGGCAAAAACCAAAACTACCTTACGCCCGAAAACCGCGTACCGGAAAAGCCCCTGCCCTACCCCTGGGAATCCTGTATCATTTCCGGTGGAGGCTGGTCCTACACGCCTGATGCTACATACATGAACCCGCGCGAAGCCATACAAATGCTGGTGGACATTGTAGCCAAAGGAGGAAACCTGCTGCTGAACATTGCGCCATCTCCAGAAGGGGAATGGCAGGAAGGCGCATACAAACTACTGCAAGCTTATGGAAAATGGATAAACATTAACGGAGAAGCTATCTATGGCTCAAAAGTCCTTCCTCCTTACAAATCCGGCAACATCTGCATGACGCAAAAAGACGACAGCAAATACCTTTTCTACCTCTGCGGTGAAGGCGAAAAAACAATGCCCGGGCATATAGATATTAAAGGATTTGAAGCAAACAAAGGCGATATTCATTTATTGGGATACAAGAAAAAACTCAAATGGGAAAAAACCAATGATGGCATCAGGATTTTCATTCCGGAAAAGCTCAGGAACAATCCGCCTTGTGACTTTGTTTGGACGTTTCGGTATCATGACTGATACTGCTTCTTCCGGGCATTAAACCCATAAGAGACTAACCTTAGAAAGCAGGAAAAATCCAAAAATATTTTTTGTTTCTCAGGCAGCCTTTTTCAAACTTCTGCGTCTATTAGGAGTATTGATTTAATATTTGCATTTTGCAATGGATGCGGATATTTTATTAAAACACTGTTAATCAAATATATATATTGTACCAACGATTAAAAGCAGAATAATGAAACAATATACTTATTCCCCTATTTATAGAAATTATAAGATTGTTTTTGCTTTTTTATTTCTGATTTTGGTAAGCAAATCACCAAAACTATATGGACAAACCTATTTACTCAATGAAGACTTCAGCTCGGCCCAAAGCACAAATCCACCGCCCACATGGTCGAATACAACAATAAATGGTCAGAATTATGATCTCTGGCATTTTGATAATCCTTGTAACCGCATCGTCGATTATCCTTTTTTGGCAAAAATGGCCATTTTCGACAGCGACTGCTATTCACAAAGCGGCGGCACTGAAGAAGCAGCCCTGACAAGCCCATTTGTAGATTGTTCTTCCAGCGACCATTTGATATTGGCATTTGATCATTTATTTATCGGAGGTCGTGGCGGATCCGGAAAAGTAGAAGTTTGGGACGGCAGCTGGAACCTGATACAGACCTATACGGACAGCACAGAAAACCCCGAACACGCAGTACACGATATATCGGCATGGGCAGGCAATAATCCCGCAAGCCGGCTTCGCTTTGTATGGCAGGGCGATTCGAGTTACTATTGGGCACTCGACAATATAAAAATAATCTCCCCCCTTGATTATGACCTGGGAATTGAAGACATCTCTGCCCCACAAATGCCATTTCCCGAGGGAACACACGACATCAAAATAAACCTGAAAAATTACGGTTACGAAACCATTACCAGCACCACCATCCGCTGGACGGTAAACGGAGTGGAACAAACACCCTTAAACTGGAGCGGCAGCCTTTCCTATGACGAACGTATTAATGATGTGGTGATTGGCAGCCTCAATTTTCCGGCCGGGCAGGTATTTGAAATTGAAATATGGCAGGAAAACCCCAATGGGCATATTGATGAAAATCCGCTCAATGACAGCATGGAGAAAAGTCTTTATGCAGCATTTTGCGGTGATTATACCATTGGAGGACTTGATGGCGATTTCAGCGGTTTCACCGAAGCCGTTAATGCCCTTCATATTGCAGGAGTAAGCTGTCCCGTTGTATTTTACGTACGCAATGGCGATTATTGCGAACAAATAAAATTTGACAGCATAGCCGGAACATCAGCAATCAACACCATTACATTCCGCTCAGAAACCAATGATTATGAAGATGTTCGATTAAGATACAATTTGTACAGCCCTTCCGAGGATTATACCATAAAATTAAACAGCACCCAACATATCCATTTTTACGGTATCAGCTTCTACCGGCAAAACAACCTGGAAGTAGCACAAATTTATGGTTCCAAGCACTGCCGTTTTGATAGTTGCGCATTTCAAACCACCTTAAGCCACTACCTGAGGCTGTATAATTCTTCGCATATCAGCTTTAGGAAATCAAATATACGGTCGCACTTTCTTTTTTATCCCGATAATAACCATATTCATATTGACAGTTGTGAATGCTCAAAAATTTCAAGCAACGGGAGCAGTGAGCACGTTTTTATTACGAATAATACTTTTGATGATTTATGCCAGCTGAATGCCAGCGGCAATGGAAGGACCAGCTGCATTGACAACAACCTTTTCAAAAGCCAAAACAACACAATGCCGGCCATTGAAACCAGCGGAAACAACATAAAATCCATATCAGGGAACAGCATCATTAAAAGAAGAAACGGCCCGGGCATTAAGCTTGCATCCAAAGGAACTCTGGTATCCAACAATTATATCATGATTGAGGGGGATGCCGAATACCTTTACGCCCTGATTATTGACCAGGGCAGCGACTCCTCTTCCATACTGTTCAATACCATAAACCACAACGGATATAATCCAGAACAAAATTATGCTTTGTATGCGCAACATGGCAACAGCAAAGGCATCAGTATAAAAAACAATATTTTCGGCTGTAAAGAAGCGCCGGTTCCGATTAAAATTGAGAACCATCCCGAATATATTGACCTCAATTATAATGATTATTACAGTCCCGGGGGTATTACCGGAATAATTGGCGAAACCGGCTACAGCAGCCTTAGCGAATGGCAGGCAGCTGTAAACGGCGACAGCAACAGCTTTGACTGCAATCCTTACTTCCTCACAGATTCCACTCCGGACATAAACCAGGCATTATTAAACAATGCGGGATTATATTTTGCGGATGTCCCTTACGATATTGATTCCGCTTTGAGGAACAACCCACCGGATATTGGCGCCAAAGAATTCCAATCGCCACTGATCGATGCCGGGCTAAACCGTTTTTTATCACCTCAAAACCCATTAAGCGGAACACCTGTTGATGTTTCTGTGGAACTCATGAACCACGGCACGCAAAACCTCTCAACAGCTGAAATACAATGGGAAGTTAATGGCACAGACCAGGGTGTTTTCAACTGGACGGGAAACCTGGGTTACAAAAACACTGAATCTGTTATTATTTCCCCGGCACATAATTTCAATAACGGCAGTATTTTTGACCTTAAAGCCTGGGTGCAAAATCCCAATGGCGTTCAGGATACCATTCCAATAAACGATACAGTATATCTCAACGACCTGTGCCTGCCACTTTGCGGCGACTACACCATTGGTGGCAACAGCCCGGATTTCTACAATTTCAGAGACGCAGTTACCGTGCTTAACGAAGCCGGGATTACCTGTCCGGTTACCTTTTGGGTGCGCCCCGGAGATTATAAAGAACAAATCAGCATTAATAATATCCCCGGTTCCTCTCCGGTCAATACAGTAACTTTTCGCTCGGAAACCGGCAATCCGCTCTCGGTCCATTTATTTTATGATGCAGACGATAATGTATATGACTATACCATTAACTTCTCCGAATCGAAATACCTGATTTTTAAGCAAATTTCAATAGGGCGGACAGCGACTTACTATACTGCGGAAATGGATCAGGCAAACGACATACTGTTTGACCACTGCCGTTTTACCAGTTGGAGGGAGTTCTACATCAATGCTTCGGATTCCATTCGGTTCATCCATTGCGATATCCAGCCATTTGTAAATATCGACAGGGGCAATTCAAATTTTGTTTTTAACGAAAATGTTATCAAATCATTGTATTCTAAAGATCAGGAACCCCATAACACCTCCTTTGAGATTATCAATAACGAATTCATAACTTATTGCAGCCTTGCCGCTTATGGCCTGCCTAAAAGCAGCCGGATTGACAATAACATCTTTAAAGCATCAAATTCAAACTATCCTGCAATCGAAGTTTATGGCAATAATATTTCCTCAATTAGGAACAACAAAATACGCACACGAAGTTTTGCCACCGGCATTGCCATCAATGCATCGGATCTTGTTGCAGCCAACAATTATATCAGCATTATCAATGGAGGCAACGATCATGCCGGAATAGCATTAAACGGTGGGGCAGACTCATGCCGCATACTGTTCAATACCGTAAGTTTTAAAGGCTCAGCCCCTGCCCAAAGCAGAGCACTGCACATTGAAAACGGGATTACAGGCATTACACTCGAAAACAATATCCTGAGCTGCCCGAATGGAGGAATCCCTGCAGATATAGAAGAAAAAGATTCCAGCTGGCGCATTGACCATAATAATTATCACAGTCCGGATGAAACCGTAGGGATATTTGAGGGTGAGAAATATACTGACATGGAAGCCTGGCGGACAGTCATTGAAGGAGATACCAACAGCTTCATCAACAACCCATATCTGGATCCTTACCTGCCCTGGCTGCCCCATCAGTCATTGCTGAACAATTCCGCAAAATATTACAATGAAGTTGATGTGGATATTGATTCCACAACACGAAACCAGCCCACAGATATGGGTGTTATTGAATTTAATTCACCATTGCGCGATGCCGGGCTCAATAAATTTACCGAACCTTCCAATCCCCTGAATTCGGTTACATTGCCCATCAAAGCCGTTTTGATGAACCATGGAACAGAAACGCTTCATTCAGTGCGGGTTCAATGGGAAGTAAATGATGTGCTGCAAAACCCAATCAACTGGACAGGCAGCCTGCCATATAAAAACGAAGAAGAAATCACTTTTGATCCGGCTTATAATTTCATCGGTGCACATCTGTTCCATATAAAAGCATGGTGCGAGCAACCCAACGGACATGCAGATACGGTGCACGTAAACGATACCATCCGGCTCAATGACCTGGTTCCACCGCTTTGCGGAAGCTATACCATTGGCGGCAGCGACGGAGATTTTCCAAATTTCAATGACGCCATCACAGCCCTGAACATAGCAGGAATTGGCTGTCCTGTTGTATTTAACGTCCGCGACGGGGTTTACTTAGAGCAGTTTGAAATACTGGAAATCCCCGGATCATCCGAAATCAATACAGTTACCTTTCAATCCGAATCCGGCGACTCATCCGCGGTTACCGTATGGAACAAAGTATATAACAGCACTAAAGATTACACCATCAAGCTCAATAATGCCAAAAACCTGATTTTCAATAAAATCACTTTTAAAAGAAACAACAACTTCTATATTGCACAGTTTATCGGTGCAGAAAACATTACGATAAGGAGCTGCGCATTCCTTCCAACCTATAATTTCCGAATGCACAGCTGCAAAAATATCCGCTTTTTCAAAAACTATCTGGAACCTGTTTTTAGCCTGGAACAAAAAGACACTTCCATCTTATTCCGCGATAACATCATCAAGAAAATCAATTCCAATGCGAGTACAGGAAAAACCAATAACAATATTGTTGTTGCCCATAATACAATTCTCGATGGCGTCATGATATATTCCACCGGAAAACCCGCCAACAGCCGCATCGACAGCAATAAGTTTGTTTCTGCGGTTTCCACCATGCCGGCTATTAAATCCATAGGAAACAATATGCTGTCAATCAGCAACAACCGAATTACAAACCGTTTAAACTATAGCGGCATCGAACTTAATTCCGACAGTGTGCTAGTCGCCAACAACTTTATACATATAAAAGGCAGTGTGCCCTATAAATCCGGGATTATAATTAAGCAAAGCAGCAAAGGCAGCCGGATTTACTATAACACTGTGAATAACACAATAGCACAGAACCATTCTTACGGGATCAGTATTGAGGTTGGGTTTAATGATTCCATCCCAAAAGAGCTGATCCTTAAAAACAACCTGTTCAATTGCAAAAACAACGGAATCCCCGCCTACTTCAGCAAAAGTGTTTCCTCTTGGGAGATTGACTACAATAATTATTATACGCCAAACGGAAATATCGGCTATTATGAAGGACAGATCTATAATGTGATGAACCTTTGGGGACAGGCTATATTGGGCGACGCAAACTCCCTGGATGTCGATCCGCTTTTCCAGACAGATGAAGAGCCCCAGCCCTACCAGCGACTGCTCAATGGCGCCGGCCTGCCTATAATCGGCCTTCCAATTGATATTGATGGCCGGCTACGCAATGATCAGGCCCCCGATATCGGAGCCGTAGAATTTAAGGTGGATTTCGGTATCACTCAATTGATTACACCCGACCTGAATTGTGCACACGATACAATAGAAAATGTTACCATTCAGCTCCGCCAGTTTGGCGACCTGCCCTTTACCAACATAAAAATTGCCTATCAGGTAAATGGCGGAAACATTGTTCAGGACACCATAGCCGGTTCCATAAGCAACGATTTGCAATACACATTCTCCGAAGGTATTGATATCAGCCAGGATGGCGAATACCACTTCAAAATATGGCTGATCGATGTATTCGACGACAATCCCAATAACGACACCCTGAACACCACCCGTTATTCCAAACCTTCCCCGGAAGTCAGTTTTACCTATAGCCCGGATTGTGAAGGCCGCGCCATTCAGTTTCAGGGAAATGCAAGCGTTGGTGGTGGTTACTTTATCGACCATTATGAATGGTTATTCAGCAATTCAGACAGCTCCAGCCTGCAAAATCCGCAATATGCTTTTGAAGATGGCGGCTCCCAGCCCGTTCTGCTCAAAGCTTTCTCCAATGCCGGTTGCTATTCAGATACGCTGGGAATGGCAGAAATCTGGTTTAACCCAATTGTTGAATTTCACATACTGGATTACTGCTCGCAGGATTCTACGCGTTTTGTTGATGAATCCCTGCCCGTTGAAGGGAGCCTGATAAACTGGGCATGGGATTTTGGCGATGGAAATACATCCACAGAGCAAAATACCAAACACAAATACGGCATTGGAAATGATTATGATTGCCGGCTTACGGTCAGCAATACCAAAGGATGTCAGGACAGCCTCATAAAACTGATTCACATTTACGAAACTCCCGAAGCACTCTTTTTTGTAGATGATGCAAGTTTAGGAAGCCCATCGGTTTTTCGCGATTCCAGTCAAGCCAATGAAGGCCAGATTGATTTCTGGTATTGGGATTTTGGCGACGGAAACTCATCAACACTTCAAGAACCCCAGCACACCTATGCAGCTCTTGGCGTTTATGAGGTTTCACTGACCGTAACCACCGACTACGGATGTATGCACCAATATGTTGGCGAAGCCGTGGTATCGGATAATATACAAGCCAATTTCAGTGCCAATACAGTCTGCTTTGGTGATTATACAACATTTACCGATTTAAGCACAGGGAACAGCAACGGTATCACATCATGGAACTGGAATTTTGGCGATGGAAGCAGCTCAACAGAACAAAACCCGCAACATTTTTATGCCGCAGCAGGCGATTATAATGTAAGCCTGAGCATATCCAATAATCTGGGTTTAGTAAGCGACACAATAAAAACGGTTCATGTTTATGCCAAACCCTTGGCTGACTACAGCTGCGACACAGCCTGCTGGGGCGATTCGACCAGTTTTACCGACTTGTCATATAGCAGCGAAACAGCGATCAATCAATGGATATGGAATTTTGGCGATCCCACTTCAGGTGCTGCAAATATCAGTAATTTGCCCAACCCAAAACACGAATATGCCATTCCGGGCGATTACGATACCGAACTGATTGTCACAAATCTGAATGGCTGCTCTGACACAATTATAAAACTTGTGCCGGCCGGGAAACTACCTCAGGCATGGGCAGGACAAGATACTTCTGTATGCGAAAATTCCAGCCTTCATCTGGACGGTGAGACTGCCGAAGCCGGCAATTGGTATTGGGCCACAACAGGCGACGGGATTTTCAGCGATCCGCAAAACCTCAGCACAGATTACCTGCCGGGCACCAATGATTTGATCAATGGAAATTTTGAAATCATCCTGAACGCATCGGCCTCGGCTCCCTGTCAGGGCGAAGCAGCAGATACGATGCTCGTAAATGTTGTTTATCTGCCTTTGAGCAATGCCGGCGCCGACACCAATATCTGCGAAAATGCCAGCATCCGGCTTAATGGATCTGCGCAGCATTACAGCAGTCTTCATTGGACAAGCCTGGGCGACGGAAGTTTTGACAATCCCAATAACCCAAACGCTGTTTACACACCCGGAAGCGGGGACATCAGCAGCCTTTCTGCCACGCTTGTGCTCACGGCAAACCCTCTTGCACCCTGCATGGATGCCGTTCAAGATACAATTCAGATTACGTTAGATCCCGCCCCTTCTGTCAATGCTGGCACGGATCAGGAAATTTGTGCAAATATGGAATTCCAAACCAACGCCAGTGCAGAAAACGCATCTACCCTGCTTTGGACAAGTTCAGGCGACGGAAGCTTCAGCAATCCCAACGATATCAATACGGTTTATTCCTTAGGCCAAGACGATGTTCAGAACGGAGAAGTATGGCTTATTCTTACAGCTACGGGTGAGGCAACCTGTTCCGGTACATTTTCGGACAGCATGTTGCTGAGCCTTTTACCTAAGCCGGTTCCGGCATTTATCAGCGAAACCGTTTGCGAAGGCAATGCGACCAGTTTTACCGACATCAGTTCTGGCGCTCCAATAATTAGTTGGTATTGGGATTTTGGCGATGGAGCCACATCTACCGAGCAAAACCCAACACATTTTTATGATGCTCCGGGCACATATGAACTTAGCTTTACGGTAACTTCCGTGGACGGATGCTCATCCACCAAAGAGTCGCTGATGAGCGTTCTCCCGCTCAGCGATTTTGATTTTACTTCAGACACGGCATGCAGCGGACAGCCCACACAATTCAGCAATTATTTTGATGAAGAAATTAAAAGCCTGACCTGGTATTTTGGTGATTCTGCCACTTCGGAAGAAATAAATCCACAGCACACCTATCCCGCTGCCGGTACTTACGAATGCTGGCTGTTCATTGAGAACATCAACGGCTGCCCGGATTCATTGATGAAAGAAGTACGCATAATCCCGGGCCCGGTGGCGCGCATGGATTACGATCATCAGTGCGCAAATCCGGCCATTCAGTTTAAAGATATTTCCGAAACTTTAGGCTCGGAAGTCATAAGCCGGCATTGGGATTTCGGCGATGGAGCAACATCAAACCTTCAGGATCCGCTGCACAGCTACAGCGAAAGCGGAGAAAAAACTGTTACGCTGGAAATCCTCTGCGAAAACGGCTGTAGTGCAAGCATCAGCGAAAGTATTGACATCCTCCCGGCTCCTGAAGCTAACTTCACTTTTGACCATGCCTGCACAGGACAAAGCATACAATTTACCGACCTGAGCAGCTGTGATTATAGCGAGGTTTTAGGCTGGCACTGGGATTTCGGCAATGGAAGCAGCTCCGGCAAGCAAAATCCCGAGTTTATTTTTAACGAACCGGGAAGCCAGGAAGTTATACTGACAGTATTCAGCAAAAACGGCTGCTTTGACACCTGCAAGCGAAGCATTGACGTCAAACCTGCTCCTAAAGCCGACTTTAGCTATGAAACGGCTTGCAGCGGATCACCCACACATTTCACCGACCTGAGCAGCAGCACTGCAGGAGCAATAACAAACTGGCTTTGGGAATTTGATGACGGAAGCTATGCCAATGCACAGAATCCAATACATATTTTCCAAAACAGCGGGGCTCATGAGGTACGCCTGACGGTTTACAGCGAAAACGGATGTCCGGACACCCGCATCATGCAGGTCATGGTGCTGGAAATGAATTCCATTGAGCTGGGCAACGATACCGCGATTTGCCCGGGCGATGTACTCCTGCTTGATGCCGGTGATTTTGAAAATTATGCGTGGCAGGACGGCAGCAACAAACGCTTTTACACCGCTACGGAAGCTGGCACTTATTGGGTAGAAGTCTGGAATGCCAATGGATGCAGCAAAACTGACACCATCACGATTTCATATGACGCACAAATGAACATCAGCGGCACCATCAGCCTCGATGGAACGCATGTGCCCAATGCTTTGGTCAAAATTTATCCGCATATTTCGGGCCAGCAAACACCCGCTTTGGATTCGACCTGGTCAGATGAAAACGGCTTATATCAATTCCGGAATATCAGCCCCTGTGCAAATTATCTCATTTCTGCATATGCTGCAGATCATGAATACAGTTTGCGCACATGGTTTGAGCAAGCGGCTTTCTGGAAATTTGCCACAGCAGTAGATACCAGTCTGGGAATAAATAATGGAAATCTGGATCATGTAGATATCGAGCTCCTGAGTTTTTATCTGGGCGGAAACGGATCGGCAAATCTCTATGGAAATGTTTCCCGGGATGACCACAGCGAAAATCCGAATGGGAAACCCATGAAAGATGTGGATATGTACCTGCAAAAATATGTGGACGATAAAGATGAAAATCCCTGGAAAATCGTGAAGCACAGCCTGACCAATGAGCAGGGCGATTACAGCTTTACAGAGGTTAGTGAAGGAGATTTCCGTATTGTGGTTGATTTGCCTTGTCTGCCGATGGACAGTATGTATCATCTCAGCCTGGGCAATCAGGATACCAGCATTTTTGATCTGGATTATATCGTTGACAGCATAGGGATTTATATCGTAACTACCGGAACCGATGAGATTTTCGGAGCAGAAAACTACGGCAGGCTGAGTTTATGGCCCAATCCGAACAAAGGGGATTTCCGTATCCGTTTCGAGAACAATGGAGCTCCCCAAAAAATCCGGCATATTGAAATAATGGACATAAGCGGCAAAAAAATACTGTACGACAGATTAAACGAAGATGTTTCAGCGATTTTCGAAAAAGAGTACCAACTGGAAGGAATCCCACCCGGCACTTATGTACTGCGCTTTGTTTGTGAGGGTTTTGTGGTGCACCGGAGGTTTGTAGTGCACTAATGTTGACGTAACCATTTGGTCTTTTGCTGATTTCTTTATCAAGTTTCAATAACAAATAACAAGACAATGAAATAAAAATAATCAATTATAAAACACCTCAAAACCATGAAAAAAGCAATCAGCATTATCGCATTCATAATATTGGCTTTCAATGGGCAAAGCCAGGATTTTCCTTGGCCGGAAAATTTCTATGGAGACCTTAACCATAGTCAGGATTCTATCGTTCTCTTCTGGTCTCCTCCATTAGATAGAGCCGTTTCACATTATAATGTTTATCTCTCAGGAGGCGGCGGCTGTCTTTACACAAAGATTAAATCCACTACTGACACAAGTTATACCTTTCGAATGCCAAACTTCTGTATAACAATGGTTATAGCCTTAACTGCCGTCTATAAAAATCCTGATGGCGAATCTGACAAATCAATAATTGTTATAAAAACCAGTGGTTACACCAATTTCCCTTTTTCCGAGAGCTTTGATGTTATCGATGGGCGTTATTGTTCATGGTCGTCCTGTGTTCAGGAAGGAGCTGACAATTGGCAACTTAATCAACGCGAATTTCATTCGGATCCTCAATCCGCTGTTTTTATCTCCGATTCGATAAACTCCAAGGCAAACCTCTATTCGCCTTGTTTTTACTCTTACGAAAACCTTGTTCCCACCATTGAATTTATGTGCAAAATACCGGAAATAGATGAAAAATCAGACAGTTTGATCATTTCAATAAAAGGTCATCCCTATACTAATGTTTTGCATTCTATTAATGACTGGCAGCTCTTGAGTATTCCACAACTTCCCTATGAAGAATTTATAATAGTGTTCAAAGCCACATCCGGCGGAGGTGGGGGCGTCTATATCGATGATCTGGAAGTCAAAGGCAGCCCGGTCGGCATGGAAAAAAATGATCCATTCGAATCTTCCCTGTTAATTTACCCAAACCCGGCCACTGATTTTATCTCCCTGCTTATAAAAGGGGCACAGAAAGAATATGCCAATTTAAAAATATGCACAGCTGATGGAGTTTTAGTCAAATCAGGACATATACTCATTAATGAGTTCCAAAGTTTAAATTTGGATATTTCAGAACTGAAAACAGGTATATACTTCATAAAAGTACAGACCGACAAAGTCAGCTACAACAACAAGTTCATGAAAATCAAATGACAAGAGAGCCTAATCAATTATAAAACACCTTAAAACCATGAAAAAAGCAATCAGCATTATCGCATTCATTATATTGGTTTTCAATGTGCAAAGCCAGGATTTTCCTTGGCCGGAAAATTTCTATGGATATCCGGATTATGATACTGTTCACCTTCACTGGTCTCCGCCACTCGAAAGAGCTATTTCGCATTATAATGTTTACATATCAGCCGGCCCCAACTGTCAGTGGATTAAAATTAAGTCAACTACAGACACGACATTCTCCTTCCTTTGGCCAACTTTCTACTCTTATCTTGATATTGGCCTGACTGCCGCCTATAAGGACCCAGATGGTGAATCAGACAAATCGGTTATGACTATTAAGATGAGCATTGATGTTGAATATCCTGTTCAAATAGATTTTGATTATATAAATTATTGTTATTGGGGGTGGGCAAACTGCATCAGGCAAGGTTCCAGCACATGGTTTCTGAACCAAAATGAATACTATTCCCCAACGCAATCCGCTGCCTATAAAGATGATTCACTAAATTCGATTGCATGCTTATACAGTCCATGGTTTTATTCTTCAAAAAACCTTGTTCCCACCATTGAATTTATGTGCAAAATACCGGAAATCGATGGAAAATCAGACAGTTTGATCGTTTCAATAAAAGATCATCCCTATACTGATGTTTTGCATTCTATTAATGACTGGCAGCTCTTGAGTATTCCACAACTTCCCTATGAAGGATTTAGAATTGAGTTCAAAGCCACATCCGGCGGAGGTGGGGGCGTCTATATCGATGATCTGGAAATCAAAGGCAGCCTGGTCGGCATGGAAGAAAATGATCCATCCGAATCTTCCCTGTCGATAAGCCCTAATCCGGCCGAAGATTATCTCAACATCAAAACAAATACACAAGGCACAAAAAGCTGCGAAATACATTTACACAGTCTGGACGGAAGTTTACTGAAATCTTTAAAAACTATTCTTAATCAGGGTGAAGAATATCGCATGGACCTCTCGGATGTACCCGCAGGAATCTACTTTCTAAGCATAAAAACAGCGGGTGAAAATCATATTGAGAAAATTATTAAGCGTTAACAATACTGAAATCTTTGCATATTTCGGCCTTGATTTCTTTCAGATTCCCTATTTTTGGATCATCAAAAACCAAAATCTGCCCGATGACGAAGCCAAGTTTTTTACTTATAGCGCTGGTGCTTGCAATTTTCAGCTCTTGCAGCACAAACGAACAACAGAAAAATTCAACAAAGGAAACAGGCAGTGCCCTGGAATTATTTCCTGAACCTCCGCGCCCGGAAGGACAAAAAGACGTACTTGAATTACGTTGCGAACCCATTGATACCGTTCGCATTGCTTTTATCGGTTTGGGCATGAGAGGTTCCGGAGCCATTTACCGCTATACCTTCCTCGATCATGTGGATATCGCTGTTTTATGCGATCCGGTGCAGGGAAATATTGATAAATGCCAGAAAATCTTGAAAGACAAAGGTTTGGCAAAAGCAGATGAATATACCGGTGAGGAAGACTGGAAAAAAATCTGCGAACGTGATGACATCGACTTGATTTATGTGTGCACACATTGGGATTTACATACGCCCATCGCAGTTTACGCCATGGAACACGGGAAGCATGTTGCCACGGAAGTTCCTGCGGCACTGACCATTGATGAATGCTGGCAGTTGGTCAACACAGCCGAACGCACGCAAAAACACTGCATGCAGCTCGAAAACTGCAATTACGATTTCTTTGAAATTGCCACGCTCAATATGGCACAAAAAGGACTTTTTGGCGAAATTGTACATTGTGAGGGCGCTTATATCCATGACCTCCGCTGGCTAAATTTCGATGAAAACGGCTACTGGAATATGTGGCGCCTGAAACATCTCGAAAAAGAAGACGGAAACACCTATCCCACCCATGGTTTTGGCCCCATTGCCCACATTATGAATTTGCACCGTGGCGACAAAATGGATTATATTGTTTCGATGTCGAGCAATCAGTTTGGCATGAGTGCCTACGCAAAAGACAAATTTGGCGCCGATTCGGATTATGCAAAAAAAGAGTATAAAAAAGGCGATATCAACACTTCGCTCATCCGCACCCAGAATGGAAAAACCATTATGCTGCAGCATGACGTTACCAGTCCGCGTCCCTACAGCAGGCTGCATACAGTAAGCGGAACCAAAGGCTTTGCCCAGAAATATCCGACAAAAGGCATCGCGCTCGAACCCAATGCACACCATTTTCTACCGGAACCTGCACTGGACTCCCTGCTTGAAAAATACACCCATCCGATTGTTCGTGAAATCGAGACAAAAGCCAAAGAAGTTGGCGGCCATGGCGGAATGGATTTCATTATGGATTACCGCTTGATCTATTGCCTGCACAAAGGACTGCCCCTCGATCAGGATGTTTATGATGCAGCAGAATGGTCGTCAATTATTGAACTCTCGCGAAAATCGGTTGAAAACCAGAGCGCTTCCATTAAAGTGCCCGATTTTACCCGAGGTGCGTGGAAAAAGCTTGAGCGGGTAGTTTATTATGAATAAAATCTCCTTAGCACAGCGAGCTTATAATTTATCGTATGCACCATCCAACCAATTCATGCGTGCGATGAACCAGTTTTTTAAATGATCAACCTCCTCATTATAAGTATCATAAAAAACGGGATTTGGCCAGACATACGTACCGAACAAATTCCAGCGATCATCGTTTTCTGCGCTGGCATACTTCAGATATTTCGCTTTCTGTTCAACCAATTGAAGAAGATAAGTCGTGTTTTCCCGATAAAAAGCAAAACGTTCTTTAACTCGTTCAACAAAATATGGATCCTCAAATAATCGGCCAAACCATTGATGATCTTTCACCCAAAAACCTTCCGGATAGCGGCTGTCTGCATAATCCACATTGCCAAAACCCAGATCAAAATCCCACAGGGGACCCATTATAATTTTCTCGCCCGGCACATGATGAAAATACATGCTGGAGTAATCTCTCGAATCCACATTTTTCGCAATTTCATTGATCAAATACCAATCAACAAAACTTGCCACATCAATATATTTTCTGTATCCATTCACGGGATCTTTGAAATCTCCGGAATAAAGCGTCGCTTCAAACTGAATGATATGGTTTTTAATATATTCATATTCAGCATCTCCTGTGCTGATTTCAGGTTCTTTAATCTGTATTGTAAAACGTGATGAACTAAAAAATACATCATCATCACCCAAATGATCGGGCGTATCAATTTCACATAGAAAACCATTTTCCCCAATGTTTACTCTGTTTTCTCCTTCTTCCACTTTTTGGGTAATATTATATGTTCCCACATATGCATCATTAATAAACACCTCACTAAATTCGCATTTCGGTGTCCATTTCAGATTACTGAGATATCCCATTTCAAAAGCAAGCTTGTTTCGAAGGAGAGATTTATCCGAATATTCGGCTAAAAATATCCACTTTTCGTCTGCAGGCATGCCCAATACTTCGATTTTATCATCAAACTTAAGCTGATAAGGCTTTTTGGGATGCAAAAACCATGTTGAATGCCCTCTTCCTCGGATTTTCATATCGCCCGAAACATCTTCAAACAAACCAATACCATTCACAGACATTGTTCCCTGGATATACTCCTCTTTTGACGCAATATCTTCACTATTTTCCGTATAAATAAAAATTACCGGCAAAGAAGTAAACCACTGGACAGACACAATGTAATCTTTTGTATTTCCATTTGCTCCTACAACAGTATATGTTAAGGGTTCTGTGAAATCATTGACTGTGAATCCACTCTTTTGAACTATATTTCCAATACGAACTTCTGAGCCATCAAAATCAAAATTCGCTGTTAAATTATTAATATCAGCCTGATAAGGAAGACGCCCACTTATTTTTTCCTCATCGATATCCAAATAAAGGCTTCCTGGCATATCCGGATTATCCGTTTGCAAAAAAGCAAAATTTGATAAAGACAAGATCTCAGGTTTCACGTATGGATCATCCACCTCATCATCTTTTTTACACGAGGAAAAAACTGTGAGCAGAAATAAGAAGGAAACAAAATAAGTTCTATGCATAGCTGAATAAATAGGTTAATTTTTTGTCGAAGATAGATATTATTTCATTTAGTGCTTATCCATAATGCCAGGAGTTTACTCTAAAAACTTCAATTTAAAGGTATTACACTATACGTACTGAAGCTTATTCTTCTTAATAGAAATAAAAAACCTGCTAAAACATGTGACTGGTCTCAATTCCGAAAGCATCCGGAAGAATAATCCCGAATTGTACGTTTACATTAGCCCTGAAGGGTGGATAAGTTATTTCTGATACCTCTAGGAAACAACAATAGGTCTATCTGTATAATTCAGTCTGATCGGTTATTTTTGGAATAAGGCTTTTGACGCATATGCCAATCGCACATGAAAATGTTTAACTTTGTATTTAATCTGCTGGAAAAACAGCTCATACGATAACAAGCAACAGGATGCAAAAAAACAATTTCATTTCCGAGGAGCAAATATGGCGCTATAGCGATGATTTTGACAAGCTTCACAAAGAAATCATATCCTATCTCAATTCCGGCTATTTTATCCGCGAACTATCTTTTGACTATGTTGAGGAAGAATTTTATCTGATTGTTGAAAAACCGCTGAACAGGCCCTGCCCCAAACAGTACATCAGCGTGCATAGTTTTTTTGCCGAATTAGAGGAATGTGTCGATTACGAAAATGAAGAAATCCTGAAAATAATTTATTCTGATTTTCAATACATTGTGTTACTGCAAGAGGTTCAAAAACCCGACTACCAAAAAGTTGAAGGTTACCAAAACAGCGATTCCTATGATGAAGAGGAGCTTGATTTGGAGGATATTCCGGAATTAGAAGATGAAATCAGGGAGGAGTTCAATACAAACAGGCTTTTGGTAGAAGATATCGCCACCCAATGGGGCATGGACGCCGTTTTATTTCGCAAAAACAGCAATCCGGATTGCCGCCTGGAAATACAGGAACTGCCCGACATGGACATGATCCGCCACAGCATGCAGCAGCATAATTTATGGCTCAAACATGTTGCCTATATGGATCCGTTTTGGTATTTCAGCCTGTGCCCAAGGGAGGATGTTCTGGAACAGGAATTTTTTCTTGTTGAGAAATCGGTTTCTACTATTATAACAGAAATGCGGCGCAAAGGCTTTGAAATTGAAATCCTGCGTCCGGGCGATGAAGGCGATTTTGCCGTTTTTACACGCTACAAATCCAAGGGCATTGATGGAATGGTCGATACCGCCAAAAACATGTTCCATAATTTTTTCCAGAAAAAAGAAGAACCCCGGCAGAAAAAAACCGAAACACCCCTAAGCCACCCGAAACCTGCCGAAAAACAAAAAACTGTTAAAATGAACATTCAAGACCGTTATATCAGCCGCTACCTTAAGACTTATGTTGATGATGAAAAACTCGCCAACAACCATCGCAAATACCGAAGCGTATTCAATGCCGCTGAAATTTCAGAGCTTTTTGTGGAATTCGGCATCATCAACAAAATGCACAGAACGGAAAACTGGACGATGGATCTTATTTTCAAACTATTCGATATCAGCACAGACAATAAAGACCTGATTTCAAGCATCAACCACAAACAGGAAGTAATGTCGGGTGATGTTTATGTACATTTCCGGAATCATGTAGGCAGGGCACGCCAGGGCACGTTTTTGCGTGCAGGAAAGTATTTATGGGAAGCATGGCTGGATGGCGAAAGTGTTGAAGAATGTGAGTTTCACGTCATTGAATCGCTGAACGAAAAGGAAAAATGGTTCACTTTTGACAGCATCCGTTTGTTTGAAGACGCCTCCGACATGGGCAATGGCACAAACCGGATCTATTACCGGAAATTCGACGCAGCGCGCACACGTTCTATTGGCATCGAAATCCTGGGCTATTCCAAATATCTGAGCAAATGGCAAATGGAGCTGTTTGCAATCTACCGCGATGCCGCAGGAAACCTGAAGAATGTTAGCCATATCAATACAGAAATTGATCCTGATTTATACGACGACCATATGATGGGCGTTCAAACCTGTGCCGGAAAAGATACGCCAGGCTTCTGGGAAAAAGGGTTCTACAGCATTGACCTGATTTTTATGGGCAAAAAGCTGGCACATCTCGTTTTTGAAGTTGCCGATGATTTTGAAGAAGGCGGCTTTGATTTAAGCAAGGTAATTCTCAGCGACAAAGAAAAAACAGACATCGCCGAGCAGATAAAAGCAGCTCAGGGCAAGGACAATATGCTTTCGGAAAGCATTGCACAATTAGATAATCTGGTTGGCTTGCAAAACCTTAAAAAAGAAATGCATGCCCATATCGACTATGTGAATTTCATCAGTAAACGCGGTGAAAAAGGGCTGTCCAGCAGTTCGTTTCCTTTACACATGATTTTTACCGGCAGCCCGGGCACAGGCAAAACCACTGTGGCCATGATGCTCGGAAAAATTTACAAAGCAATGGGCATCCTCAGCAAAGGGCATATGGTAGTGGAAGAGCGCAGCACTTTAATCGGAAAATATTACGGAAGTTGCGAAATCAATACCAAACAAGCCATCGAAAAAGCCGAAGGAGGCATTTTATTTATTGATGAAGCCTACAACCTTTTCCGAAAAGACGATCCCAAAGATCCGGGCAAAGACATCCTGGACACATTGCTCACACGCCTTTCCAGTGATGATCAGGATATTATCGTTGTTTTGGCGGGCTATACCGATGAAATGCTCGAATTGCTCGATTACAATCCGGGCATACGCAGCCGCTTTCCCAATCATTTCCATTTCAACGATTTCAGCGGTAAGGAACTGCTCGAAATTGCGCATATGCAAGCCAAAGAGAAATCGCTCATCCTTGGCCCTGAAGTAGATAAAGCCCTGCAGCTCCTTTTTGAAGAAAGCGTGCGCAATGCCGACAAATCCTTTGGAAACGGCCGTTTTGTACATAATATCATCTCCAAAATGATGATACATATGGGCTCGCGCCTGGCAAAACACGAAAATTACGACGCACTCAGCGAACAAGCATTATCGGAGGTCATGCCCGAAGATATTCCGTTTTTTGATGACATCAAGAAACTCGCAACCGCACATCTCATTGACGAAGACATGTACAGCCATCAGATCGATAAGATCAACAAAATGATTGGTTTACAGGAAATTAAAAAGGAAATAAGGGATTTTGCACGACTGATCCGTTACTATTCCGAAAGCGGGCGAAATGTGCGTGCGCAGGTCAAATGGGTCAGCCTGTTTCTCGGGCGCAGCGGCCAGGGCATCACAACCGTAGCCAATTATTTTGCAGGGCTCTTGCAGTCGCTGCGCATTATCAAGCGCAAACATGTTACAGAGCTGCATCACGATATCATTGATTTCAACCTTTTCCTGAGCAATATCCACGACATCCGTCCCAAAATCGAAGAAGCTTCAGGAGGTGTACTGCTGGTCGATTTTGGAAAGCAAATCCATGACCATGAACTGATCAGCAAAATGCTGACAGGCATTTTCGACCTCACAAAATACGGTGGCAACCGGGTGTATGTCATTATTTGTGGCGATGCGGGACAGGAAGAAAACGAAGAAATGGAATACCTCACCGATCCCGGTATGGAAGTGGACCTCAGGCTCCATTTCGGAGAATATTCCCTCGAAGAAATCTGGGAAATTTTCAGCCTGAAACTCGGCAGCCACAACCTCAGCTTAGATGAAAATGCACGCGAAATAGTGTGGGACTACATCAACCGGATGATTCGTGAAAATTATCTGCTCAGCCCGCAGATCATGAAAAAACTTGCCGATAAAATTGCACGCACACAACATCTGCGCATGGCGCACTTAAGATCAGAACAACGCAAAGCCGATGTTTTGAAAAATGTTACCGCCGATGATGTTGCCGATTTAATCGGTTTGCAAAATATCATCCCCGACCGCAGAAACTTTAGATAAAGGACTGATATGAAACTCTTAAGCACAAGTAAACTTGCCGAGAAACTAAAAATAAAAAGATGGAATTTATTTCAACACCTCAGGGACTCAGGCTATATCGTACGACTCAACGATTACTGGGAATTAACACAAAAAGGAATTGATGCCGGCGGACAGATAAGGGAGCATGAAGAGTTTGGAAAATATATTTGCTGGCCGGAAGATCTGGAAGTAAAAATAAACCCAAAAGCGGAAAGCAACTTACTATCAACAAAAAAAATAGCAGATTTTTTCGCCATTAGATCGGAACGCATGCATCTGATTTTTTCAGAAATAGGCTGGACAGAAAAAGCGCTTAAAGGCTGGAAACTGACCGCTTTGGGCGAAAAGGCCGGAGCAATTCAAATGGAATACAAAAGCGGCGCATTATACATTTTGTGGCCTGAAACCATTTGCAACAACAACGCCCTGCTGCATTCGCTCAAACAAGATCCGGATGAAAACCAGCTGATTGAAAAACTGTCCAACGAGCAGGCAATCAACTTCCGTCAGAAATTCCCTGCGCAATTACGCACCAAAGACGGCCATTATGTGCGCTCAAGAGCAGAGGTCATCATAGATAATGCGCTTTACGATTACGGCCTGGCACATGCTTATGAAAGGAAAATCCCGATTGAAGAAAACGTTTATTCCGATTTTTATATCCCGGCAAAAAACGGCAGCCAGGCACTTTATATTGAATTTTGGGGCATGGAAGACGACCCAAAATATGATAAAAGACTCAAAATCAAACAAGGAATTTATAAAAAGCATGAGCTTAACCTAATTGAAATTTATGCCGAACATATTGACAACCTTGATGATTATCTCCCGCGCATGCTTTTAAAATATGGAATTCGTGTTGAATAATAAAACAAATGAAATGATTGCACTCGACAAAGACTTACAATTAAAAAAAACAGAACTCAGAGAGTTTATGAAGCTTTCTGAACGAATACTAAGATATTTACCCAACATTATTACAGACAGTAAAATAAAAAATGACTATATCATTTTTTCCAGCCAGATTGCCGGTACAATCAAATATATTAGACCGATAAATCAAAACTTATTCATAGATAATCCCGGATTCTTTATCGAAAAATATGAAGAAATGCTAGTAGTTCTGGAAAAAATTAAAAATCAAGACCGGGTAACTAAAGCAGACAAATTCACAATCGATAGTGTATTATATACAATTCAACAATCCATTGGGGCTGGTATGGATTTACTTACAAACCCCAACAGCGCAAGAAAGCATACTGGAAACCGATTTGAAGAATTGATAAAAGCTATTTTCACAAAAATTGGCATTGCAAATAAAAAGTTAGTATTGCAAATCCCATATGAAACAGAAAGTGGCATTAAATACTATAAGTGTGAGAACGACCTGATCTTATCACCTTATAAGAAAGTTCAATCAACTTCAGATATGATAGATAAAAATGAAATAGTCTTATCCATTAAGACAACTTCTAAAGATCGAATGGGCAAAATGTTTATTGATAAGCTGCTGTTGGAGAAATTCGTTAAGCACCCGCAGAAAGTCATTGGGGTTTTCTTAAATGACGTACAAAGAAAGGAGTCCAGCAATATAAGTTATACATTAGTTTCCGGATTATTTATGGTTTACACTAAGTTCCTGATCGAAATGGATGGCATTTATTATCTTGACCCTCCTCCAAATGCAAAGCTTGAACCGTACAACCAATACATGAAGTGTTTTTCAGAATTGATTTGCAAGGATATATGGGAACTTTTAGCCACGTAGCTTTTTTCGTCGAATATTAGAGTCTTCCTCGTCTTTCGCTGTTAATATTCGTTTGATATGTCCTCTGTCAGAAATCCGGGCACGTATTATCTCACAATATTCTTGATTTAATTCTGTACCAATCCATTTCCTTTGATAGGCTTCAGCTACTGCATATGTAGTCCCAGACCCTCCAAAAGGATCATAAATCAGGCTATTTTCATTAGAAGAGGATAATATTATTTTTCGTAACAATTCAACTGGTTTTTGAGTTAAATGAGGGTATTTTTCCCATGCTCCATTTGAAATTGTAGGAATTTCAAAAACATCTTTAGGTTTAGCCCCCAATGGGTTAGGCTCCCATTCATAATCTTTCGTCTTACCATTTGCATATTGAGAACTTTCCGCCTGTTTTCTCTTAGGATATCTAAGAGTATGTTTGTTATAAGGTATGCGCACTTCATCAATATTAAAAATATACTCCTTTGATTTCCGAAAGTGAAGTATACTTTCGTGTGATCGACCCCAATCGTTCCCAAGATTTGCCTTATTTCTATAAAACCAAACTAACCACTTACAGCCTTGAAATAAATGTGATGCAGCCCATTTTATGTCTGCTAAAATTTCAGAAAAGCCACAGACATACAATGATCCCTTGGGCTTAAGTATACGATGAGCTTCGACAATCCATTTCATACTCCATTCCACATACTCCTTTTGATTGGCAAAGGTATCCCACTGTGCCTTTTTTATATTGTATGGGGGATCTGCGAATACCAGATCAACAGAGTTAGATTCCTGTTGCTTCATAAATTCAATAGCATCCATCTTATAAAGCGAACCATATTTACTATCGAAAAATGGATTATTTTGCATTTTCATCATTCTGGGACGAAATTGTAGCTCCAGCTGCATTTCCTCCACGAGGTTATTCACTTGCTCATCGGAATAAACACGATAATTATTCATGGGATGTCGCTTACTTTTAAATTTTCCGCTTTTATCCCATCGGCGAAGAGTTTCAGTACTAACACCCAATTTTTCAGCAGCTTCTTTTATTGATAGAAATTCATTCATAGCCTTATACAACATTACACATCCTTATACAGCAAAATTACTACATTTTTTTAATATCTAGTGCATTTTTTCTGTCAAGCTCGATATTTATTTTAATAAGTTGTTCCCATTAAAAGATGAAATCGCCTGTAAAAGCCTACTTTTGCAGCAAAATTTTACGAAATGATTATTTTAGAAGAACCATACGTTTCCCAAACACTATTAAACTACCTGACCGAGCATCAGATCCCGATACTTAAAAATCAATATGCAGAAAAGGTTTTTCCTGCAAATCCCAAACTGAACCTCATTGAACGGGATACTTTTGCGGCGCTTTACCACAAAAACGACAATCCTGCACTGTACTCCGTATCGGAATATGCCTTGGAAGACGTTTTTAATACAATAAAAAATCCGGAACTCAACCGTCAGATCAACCTGCTCAAAGACAAAGCCGCTTTTCGCAGGGCATGCAGGAATATGTATCCCGATTTCGTTTTCGAGGAAGTAAGTTACGAAGCTTTGTTTGCATTTGACACCCAAAAGCTCAAATTTCCGGTGGTGCTGAAACCATCGGTAGGCTTTCTCAGTGCCGGGGTTTATACAATCCTGAGCAAAACCGACTGGGACAATGCCTTGAAAGATATTGAACAAAATTTCACGGAACTGGCAGCACTTTTCCCGGAGGTTGTCGTGCAAAAAGCCGCTTTTATAATTGAATCTTACATTAAAGGGACTGAATATGCCGTTGATGTTTTCTTTAAAAATAAAGAGGCGGCTATTGTCAATATTTTTGAACATCCATTCGTCTCAAAAACAGATGTAAGCGACAGGTTCTATAAAACCAATAAGGCCATTTTTGATCAGTACCTCGACATCTTTCGCGATCATTTCAACGAATTAAACAAATACTTAGATCTGGATAATATACCGGTACACATAGAGCTCCGGGTTGATGAGGGAAAAATTATCCCGATTGAAATAAATCCATTGCGCTTTACCGGATTATGCCTGAACGATATTCATTATTTCATAACTGGAAAACATCCGGTCAGTTATTATCTGGAACAAACAACACCCAATTATGCCGAAATGTGGCACGGAAGGGAAGATGTAAATTACTGTTTCTCTATTTTTGAGATACCGAAACATCCGGAAACATCCGCAGCGCTTCGAGAAGAAATAAAAAGTTTGTATAGCAAGATACTGGAATTCAGAGCCGTTGACCAATCAAACTTAAAAATCAATGCTTTTGTATTTTCACAATCAAACAGCAAGGGCACTATTGATGAAGCGCAAAAGGTTTTAAATTTCGATGTAAACCATTTTTAGTTGGCATACTGTTTTCATTCGCTGAATAAAAACGAATATCAAGGCACTCCCGTTGAGGGCATAAAACTTCTAAGACAAAGACTATCAGCTCATAAACTCATTACCTGACGCAAGGCCTCCCTAAGGTCTTCCTGGCGGAAAGGTTTGGGAATAAAGGCATTCATCCCGGCATCGAGGCATTGGTCTTTATCTTCATTCATGGCATTGGCGGTCATGGCTATAATAGGAATCCGCTCATTTTCAGGAACAGAATGGACACTCTCCCATTCCCTGATTTTCCGTGTTGCTTCCAGACCGTTCATAATCGGCATTTGGATATCCATAAGGATCACATCCAAATGACGACTTTTGTAAATATCGAAAGCTTCCACACCATTGGAGGCAATTTCAACAGTATGCCCCATACCGTGCAGACTGTGCCAGGCTACTTTCTGATTGATCAGGTTATCTTCAACGAGCATGACATTTAATTTCCGGTCCGGACTATTGTCGCCGGATGATTTCTTTTCGGTGCCTTCATCATCGGCATCATCATGTTGAAGATCAATATCCAGTATCCGGCTTACAATACGAATCAGCTGCCGTTGCTTTACCGGTTTATAGAAATAATCGTTAAAGCCAACTTCTTGGATATCGGACCGTTCCAATAAATCGGTCATTGAAGAAAGCAGGAGCATTTTATTATGCCGCAATTTATGGTCGGATTGGATCAAGCGCGCCAGGTCCATCCCATTCATTTTGGGCATATTGTAATCGATAATAAGTAAATCGAAGGACTTATTTTCTGCTCGCAGAATATTTAAAGCATCTTCACCATCTTTGGCAAGCTCCACTTCCGAACCGGCTATCTCGAGATATTTTTTGAGTATAATCCGGTTTGTGTTGTTATCATCAATAACCAAAAAGTGCTTTCCTTCGAGCACCTTACCAATGAATTGTTTTTCACTTTCTTTTTCAGAAAAACCCAAAGGAATTTCCACCTTAAACTCACTGCCTTTACCCAATTCGGACTCAATAATAATTGTTCCGCCCATCAAATCAACCAGGCGGCTAATGATCACAAGCCCCAATCCGGTGCCGCCATACTTTCTTGTTGTTGAGCTATCTACCTGGCTGAAAGGCTGAAAAAGGTTTTTCTGTGCCTCTTTGCTGATTCCGATACCGGTATCTTTAACACTGAAGCAAACTTTCGCCTGCTTTTCAGATAGCTCGAGCAATGAGCAGGAAAGCAGCACCTCTCCTTTGGCAGTAAATTTCACGGCATTGGAAAGCAGGTTAATCAATATCTGGCGGATTCGTTGTGGATCCCCGATCAGCTCGGCCGGAACTTCCGGGTCAATCCAGCTGATCAGGTGCAGTTTCTTTTCGCCGGCTTTCAGGGCAAGCAATTCTGTAACGCCTTCGACCAACATGCGTGGGTTAAAAGCTATGCTTTCCAGCTCAATCTTATTGGCTTCAGCTTTTGAAAAATCCAGGATATCATTAACAATGGCGAGCAAATTATTGGCAGATCGGTTGATGATACTGACATATTCCATTTGCTCCGCATTCAGATTTGAATTGGCTACTATTTCCGTCATACCAATTACTCCGTTGAGCGGGGTGCGGATTTCGTGGCTCATATTGGCCAGGAATTCTGCTTTTGCTTTTGCAGCCACTTCGGCTCTGTCGCGGGCAATTTTAAGAATTTTCCTTTGCTGAATTGCCCGCAATCTTGCTTCATTGAGCAGGCTCATAAAAAAGCAGAACATCAACAAAAATGCAGAAATCCTTAAAAATCCGGCACGTGTTGCTTCATGAATCGTCTGCAGTTTATCGTCCAAACTATAAAAAACAAAATATGCGGCATCCGCTTCACCTTTTACATTCGATATGGGCAAAAAACGGATCAGAAAGTCTTTGCCATACATATTGAGCGAAACCGAGAAGCTTTCGGCATTGCGCAGCTTTGGATTAACTTCTGCCGCTATGGCTGTATTTATAGAATCAATAAGGCTTTGCTCCCAGTTATTTGTTGCCCGGGCAAATGTCCGCATGCGGTTATAAAGGCTAAAACCCTCAAAGCCAAAAGATTGATAAGTTGAATCCGATTTTGTAAAACCTTCCTTATCAACAATATCCTGATTGAGCAAAAAAACCGGAAAAGCATCCATTGCCCGTGCTGCTTCTTCTTTTATTTCATTCATTGCAATGCTGATTTCCACACTGCCAATATGCTTTCCCTGATAATTCAAGGGGCGAAGAAAACGGTAACTGTTTTCAATTCTGCCTTCTTCAAATCCTTCCACATAAACCTCTTTTTTATTGGCTAACTGAACAGAATATCGGAATCCCAATAAGTTATCGCCATATTTTTCCGGTTTATGGAAACGCAGGAAACTGCTCCCGTCCGGTTGGTGAAAATGGAAAATCCGGTAATTTTTAAAAAGAATCACCTGATAAAGCCATTTTAGTTCATCGTAAAGCTCCCGGCGTATCTCATCCTGCTTGATTTTGTCGGCATTAACGATACCAGCATAAAGCGACAAAACCTCAGGCGTATTGATAATAGAATCAAAAATGGATTTCGAGAAATTTCGGTAAGAAAAAAGCGTAGCTTCATAATTCCCCAATGCATCTTCTGCGCTTTCCTTCAAATGCTTCTGTTTTACTGCGCCCTCAGCATGCTGCATATAAGCCCATACCATCAAATCCATCAGTAAAAAAACGGATAAATACAGGAATATCCGAACAAAAACCCGTGATTTTTTTGTTACTGAAACAATGTTCATATCGGTTTCCTGGCTCATTTATGAAATTTGGAATAACGAATATACAACAAATTCTTCAAGATAAAATCATCCTACTGCACCCTATTCATTGCCACTAACATCAAAGCAGCGAGCAAAGCTGAACCGATAAAAAATTCTTTCATCAATTTGCATAAAAGCAGGATAAATACCACACTGATGATCAACATCTTACGGTTGTACCGGAAAATACACTAATTTAGTCGGGATTTTTTTTGTGAATCAGTCATTTTTTACTTGCATGAAAACGAAAAGCGCATATTTTTGCGCCGCTATTTTTAATCAAAATATATAATAAAAAATGTCAGCACTCGGACGGCACATTCTTGTTGAATTCTTCGGCTGTAAGCCGGAAGTCATGAACGATGTTTCTTTAATTGAAACCGGTATGGTGGATGCGGCCTTGAAAGCCAACGCAACCGTTATCAATTCAACCTTTCACCATTTTTCACCTTTTGGTGTGAGCGGTGTAGTCGTAATCCAGGAAAGCCACCTGGCCATTCACACATGGCCGGAGTATCAGTATGCTGCTGTGGATCTTTTTACCTGTGGCGACACTGTGGATCCATGGAAATCTTTCGATCACCTGAAAGAAGTTTTTGGTGCAACAAATTATTCTGCACTGGAAATGTGGCGTGGCAATATGAACCTGCTCGAACGGGTTGATTTCAAAGTACGCGACAGCCGCGAAACTGCCGAAAAGCGCATGAAATCGTCTATGTACAAGCGCGATGTATGGTTTACCGACAAAGACGACAACCAGGCACTCAGCCTGCGCTATACCGGCGAAGTTCTTTACGACAAGGAATCTGAATTTCAGCGTACCCGCGTTATCGACACTTACGCATATGGCAAAACCCTTACCATCGATAATATGGTGATGTGCACCGAAAAAGATGAATACCATTATCATGAGATGATTACGCATCCTGCACTGATGAGCCTCAATGATGCCAAAAAAGTGCTCGTTATTGGCGGTGGCGATGGCGGAACCATTCGTGAAGTATTGAAGCACAGCAATATTGAAAAAGTTGTAATGGTGGAAATCGACGAAAATGTTGTGGAAGCGGCCAAACTGCACCTCCCTACCCTTTCGCAGTCCTTCAACCATCCCAAACTGGAGCTCATTATTGGCGATGGCATTCAGTATGTTGCCGAAGCAGAAGCCGGAAGTTATGACCTGATTATTGTTGATGGCAGTGACCCGGTGGGCCCGGCAGAAGGACTGTTCAACAAAAAATTCTATCAGGACTGCTATAATGCACTCACAGACAAAGGAATGATCGTTGCTCAGGGAGAGTCGCCCATGTTCAACCAAAAAGCCTTTCACCAGATCAATACCTGCCTGAAAGATGTGGCCGGAAAAGACAAAGTACATACGCTTCTTTTCCACATCCCCACTTATCCTTCCGGCGTATGGAGCATTCAAACCGCTTCAAAAGGTGATGTAAACCCGCTGGAAGTTGACGAAAATGATATCCGGAAATTTGTTCAAAACCATAACCTGAACTATTATAACCAGGACATCCATAAGGCAGCATTTATGCTCCCGACCTATGTTAAAAGGCTTTTAAATGAAATCTAACAACAACAGGCTCAGCGATGTAGGCGTCAGCAATGGCGCTTACTTCGGCCTGCCTGATGATGCCGTTTCATCGCAGGTGGTCGTTATTCCGGTTCCATGGGATGTTACAACTTCCTATCGGGATGGAACATCAAAAGGGCCGGAAGCCATTCGTGAAGCCTCTGTTCAACTCGATTTCTACGATACCTTTATAAATAATGCGTGGGAAAAGCTTCCCCGGACTTTTCCTTTTCCGCATCAGATTGCTGCCCTTAATAAGCAAATGCGTCCTCTGGCCAAAGAAATCATCCAACATCTCGAAGAGGGCGGTTCCGAAAACAATCCAACAATCCGGGAAAAGATCAAGAAAGTAAACCATGCTTCCGAAGAATTAAACCACTGGCTGGAGCAAAAAAGTACAGAACTGCTGGCAGCAGGAAAAATTCCAGTTGTGCTGGGAGGTGATCACAGTTCACCCTTAGGTTTAATGCGTGCTTTGGGTCTGAAGCACGCCGAATTTGGCATTCTTCAGTTCGATGCCCACGCCGACCTCCGCATTGCCTACGAAGGATTTGAGTTTTCCCACGCAAGCATCATGCACAATGCACTGAAAATCAACGCTGTGAAAAAACTTGTGCAATGCGGTATCAGAGACCTGAGTGCAGACGAGGCCGAACGTGCTGAAAAGGATGATCGGATCGAATTATTTCATGATCAGCAAATTGCAGAAAAACTATTTGAAGGAGAAAACTGGTCGCAAATCTGCGGACACATTATTAATAGGCTTCCTCAAAAAGTTTATATCAGTTTCGACATCGACGCCCTCGACCCGGCGCTTTGCCCTGATACAGGAACGCCCGTTCCCGGCGGAATGAGTTTTAATCAGGCACTATACCTGCTGCGCAAACTACATGCCAGCGGCAAAGAGATTATCGCTTTTGATTTATGCGAAACCGCGCCCGGCGATTCCGAAATCAATGTCATTACAGCCGCAAGATTGCTCTATCAATTAAGCATCCTGACATCAGATGCTCAAAATGGCGCGCTCGAAAAAAGGCCATAATATTTACATCCCCCAAAAGTGCCGTCAGTCCCTTCTTCTTCATTTTTTTTGACCCTGCCGGGCTAAAAAGCGCCCTTCTGATGTTATTTTTTCTCATTTTCTTAACATTCAGACAAAAACAGTCCACTTCTTTAAATACTGAATAACAGCAATTTAAACGGAGTGATTAACATTAAATTAAGGTTTTTGAAATCTTTATTTAATCATTCCTTAACGATTCCTTTCATAGCTGGAGTTGGGTGAGGCATATCTTCGCCTCAACAATTTAACAAGCAGATACAATCATTTTGCTGATAAAATTTAGTATGAAAAGAATCTCTATTTTTCTCCTCTTCTTCAGTTTGACCCTCTTTCAGGCGCAGGCTCAAAAAGGAACTCTTCGCGGCCAGGTAACCGATGCCAAAACACAGGAAACGCTTATTGGTGTTACCGTGGCATTGCTCAATCCTGCCGATGCAAGCATTGTAACCGGTGCCATTACCGATTTTGACGGTAATTATAATATTATGGCCGATCCGGGTTCTTACCTGCTGCGCTTCTCTTTCGTATCTTACGACACTGCTTTCAGAGAAATTGGCCTCACAGCAGGTGCTACAATAGAAAACAATGTTGAACTGGGCGAAGCAAATATTTCGCTGGCGGGTTTTACAGTAACTGCAAAAATCAACAGAGCTTCTGAAAATGTCCTGCTGATGGATCAGAAAAAAGCTACCGGAATCACGCAAAGCGTTGGTGCAAAAGAGCTTTCGCGCAAAGGAGCCGGTGATGCCGCTGCCGGCGTTAAAAAAGTTGCCGGTGTTTCCATGATGGGCAGCAAGCAACTTTTTGTACGTGGCCTTGGCGACCGATATAATGCGGCACAGCTCAACGGCTTGCCGATTGCCTCACCCGATCCCGCCAAAAAAATCATCAAACTCGACATCTTCCAATCCGATGTAATCAAATATTTAAAAGTGCACAAAGCCTACAGTGTGCGCAATTATGCGGATTATACCGGAGCATTGATTGACATCAACACTTTGGATTATCCCGAAGATCCTTTTATTGCATTTGGCCTGGGCGCCAAATACAATACCAACAGTACCGGAAAAGACTTTATGCGCATTGATGCAAAAGGTTTGCGTTTCTTCGGTTTTGATGTAAACGAGCGCAAAGACCTCACACCGAAGGAATACTGGGTAGCCGACAAATTAACTCAGAAAATCGGACCGGATTTCAATTACGCTTCCTATGGCTTTACAGATAATGCGGCCATGCCAGCACTGGATTTTGGCATCTCAGGTGGCAAGCTTTTTCAATTGAATGAAAAAAGGAAACTGGGCGCAATGTTCAATATTTCATTTAACAACGATTACGAATATCATCCCGATGTACTCGATATCCAAGTGAACAAACAAAACATCAAGGATGGCAACTTCATCTCGCAGAAGTATTCCTACAATTCATACTTCACTTCACTGGCCAGCCTTACCTATGAGCATAACGATAAAAACACCATCAAATACAACTTCCTTTACCTGAACAACGGGCAGGACGCCTATACCGACAAAACCGGAACACGCCCCGACTGGGCAAGTGGTGAAAAAACGGCCGTAATCCGCAATGCGCAATACATCAATTACCGCCTGTTAACCAATCAATTGGGTGGTAAACACAAAATTGGAAAGCAAATGGAAATCGACTGGAACGGAAGCTTCCAGATTGTTGACTACAATGTGCCCGACCGCAGGGAAGTTGTGTACATCAACCAAAGAACAGACACTCCGGACAAATACGTTTACATGACCTTAAATAATGGAAACGACACCAAGCGCATCATTGTGGAACAAAATTCGGATGAAATCAACCTCTCGCTCAACTTCAAATACAAGCTTGATGAAGAGGGTAAAAAAGGAGAAATCGTTGTTGGTGGGCAGGGACGTCAAACAAGCGTTGACTACCGTTCCTATTATTACGGTTATAAATTCAACACCATGGCCGGGAACGTTACCGGACTGGTTGACTTAGACAATCCCGATGCTTATTTCACCACAGAAGACCAGGTAAGCGGCGATGATTACTATTATCTCGACAGGATTGTGAACAACTCAAAAGATAATATGGGCTATGATGGCAAATCGCACGTTTATGGCGCTTATGCCGATTTTGTTTACAACTTCAGTGAAAAGTTCAGCCTGAATGCCGGTTTACGTGTTGAGGCATCCAAAATGAGCGTTACTCCTGATATGGACGTTGTTGATGGCGACGAGATTGCCTTGGAATACGATAATCTCGACCTTTTCCCTGCTGCCAATCTGAAATACGCCATCAATGAAGACATGAACCTGCGTTTCGCCGGAAGCCGCACTGTAACGCGCCCGAGCTTCTTTGAAAAGTCACCTGCCGATATCGTTCCCGAACAGGGAAGCCGCAAAACGATAGGTAACCCTTTTACTAAAGACAGCACTGCTTCCGATGGTTCTTATCTCGAAAACTCCTACAGCAACAATATTGAAATAAAATGGGAATGGTATCCCAATATCGGCGAACTCATTTCACTCGGAGCCTACGGAAAAATCATCGACCAGCCAATTGAACGCGTTTCGAAACTCAAAGGAGGCACGGATATCACCTACACTTATCAAAATTTCCCCGATCAGGGCACTGCTGCCGGAATTGAATTTGAAGCACGCAAGAAATTTGGCAACATCTTTACCGGACTGAACGCAGCACTCATTTACACCAATGTGAAGATACCCGAAAACTACAATGAGTTAAATGATGAGCGTCAGTTGCAGGGCGCATCACCCTATTTGATCAATGCCGATATCGGATACGAATTCAAATATGGTGTTGACGACAAACACCGCACTTATACAGCACTGGTTTACAATGTCTATGGAAAGCGAATTTACTCCGTTGGTATCAGCGGCGTAGGAAACCAGTATCAGATGCCTTTTAATTCACTCGATCTGATCATTAAAAACAAAATCAATGACAAATTGAGCATCGACCTTTCCGTAAAAAACCTTCTCGATTCCAAATACACCATTAAACAGGATGTATATGAGAATAATGATATGCCGGACGAAATCACCAATAATGTAACCGTTTACGAATACAAAAAAGGATTGACATTCGGAATTAGCTTAAAATATTCACTTTAATAATTAATTACCTAACCTAAAACAAATTCGTACAATGAAAAAACGTTTTAACATTTATCAGGTATTGATGGCCGTAATGGTCATGGTAGCCATGACATTCACCGCATGTAGCGATGATGATGATCCGGAACCAACTCCAACTCCAACGCCTACTGAAACCCTTGAAGGCGACATTACTGAAAGTCTGACAATCGAAGGCGAGATCGCCCTTAAAGGCAAGGTTCATGTAAAAAACGGTGTTGTCCTTACAGTTAAAGAAGGCACAACAATCACAGCTGATGCCAACGAACTTTCTTACCTTTTGATTGAGCAAGGCGGCCAGATTATCGCCGAAGGTACTGCTGCCAATCCTATTGTTATGACTTCCAATCTTCAGGAAGCCGGTGCATGGGGTGGTATCCATATTTGCGGTAAAGCTCCTATCAACTCCGGCGCAACCGGCCTGTCTGAAATTGGCGACGCTGTTTATGGCGGAACTGATGCAGCTGACAACTCTGGTACTCTTAAGTACGTACGTGTTGAGTATTCAGGTACTTCACTTGACGAAGAACACGAAGCAAATGGTATTTCTTTCTACGGTGTAGGTAACGGTACTACTGTTGACTATATCGAAGTTTATATTGGCGCTGATGACGGTATCGAATTTTTCGGTGGTACTGCAAACATCAAACACACAAAAGTTTATGGTTGTAGAGACGATAGTTTTGATTGGACAGAAGGCTGGAGCGGAAAAGGTCAGTATCTGATGGCCGTTCAAACTGACGAAGGTGACCGCGGTTTTGAAGGCGACAACCTTGAATCAGACCACAGCGCTACCCCAATGGCTATGCCGATGATGTCGCAGGTTACTCTTATTGGTAAAGGTGATGCCGAAAACTACGGCATGAAACTGCGTCGCGGTACTGCCGGTAAATTTATGAACTTCATCGTAACCGGTTTCGACAAGCGCACCATCCACGTTGAAAACTCGCAAACACTCCGTAACGTTAACAACGAACTGCTTGATGTTGACTATTCATACATCAACTCAGCGGTAACAGATATGCCAATCAAATATTCTGACGATGAAGGCGATCCTGTTGAAGTAACCAAACCTTTCGAGCTTTCTGAAAATCTCCACCTGCAAAACCTTACCGAAGGTGTTGACGGAAGCACAACTTTCGATGGCGGTTTTGATATGTCGCTCGAAGATGCATGGTTTGACAATGATACTCAAATTGGTTCCGGTAACGCTTGGGCCAATGGCTGGACAAAAGGTGATGACGGTTCTGTAGATCCTACACTGCCACGTTACAATGCACTCGAAGGCGACATCACCGAAAGTGGTTATGTAGAAGGTGAAGTGGCTCTGACCGGTGCTGTGCATGTGAAAAACGGTGTAAAACTCTATTTCCGCGCAGGTGCTGTTGTTACAGCTGATGCTGATGAGCTTTCTTACCTGCTTATCGAGCAAGGTGGCCAGATTTTTGTTGAAGGTACTGCCGACGCTCCGGTTATTATGACTTCCGAACTGGAAGAAGCCGGTGCATGGGGTGGCCTCCACATGTGTGGTTATGCACCGATCAACTCAGGTGCTACAGGTCTCTCTGAAATCGGAAATGCTGTTTATGGTGGCAATGATGCCAACGACAACTCAGGTACAATCAATTACCTGCGCGTTGAATATTCAGGTACTGCACTTGACGAAGAACACGAAGCAAACGGTATTTCAATGTACGGCGTTGGTGCCGGTACTACTATTGATTATGTTGATATTTATGTTGGCGCTGATGACGGTATCGAGTTCTTCGGTGGCACTTGCAACATCAAGCACGCACGCGTTTGGGCTTGCCGCGATGATTCTTTTGACTGGGTTGAAGGCTGGAGCGGAATGGCTCAGTATATCCTCATTCAGCAAGGCAACGAAGGCGACCGTGGTTTCGAAGGTGATAACCTTAGCTCTGACAACAACGCTACCCCAATGTCCAATCCAACTTTCTCCAACGTTACTATGATCGGTGCCGGTGATGCGGAAAACTATGGTATGAAACTCCGTCGTGGTACGGGTGCTATGATCATGAACGTAATTGTTGGTGGTAACTTCGACAAGCGCACAATCCATGTTGAAAATACAAAGACACTCCAGAATGTTAATGACGAACTGCTTGATGTTGATTATGCTTACCTGAACAATAATGTTTCTGATGTAGCAATCAAGTATTCTCCAAATGAAGGCGAAACTTTTGAAGTAACCAAGCCTTTCGAACTTTCTGAAAACGTGCACCTCCAGGATCTGACCGGATTCAACGATCCTTCACAGACTTTTGATGGTGGTATGGATATGTCAACTGTAAACGCATTCTTCGACGCTGACACTCAAATCGGTTGTGGAACAGAATGGGCCGGTTGGTTAAAGCCAATTAACAAGTAATCTCATACTTTTCATACATTGTATCAAACCTGATTAATTCATGAAATTTCGTCATGAGAGCACAAAACGCAATAAGAGAAAGGGAGCGCATATTTTTGGCGCACAGGAATAGCCATAGCTATTTTGAGCACCAAAAAGATAGCATTCCTTTCTATTGCAGCGGTTTGTACTCGCAATAGAATATTTTATGAATTATTCAGGTTAAGGCTGCCTCCTTTTGGGGGCAGTTTTTTTTTGCCTTTTTTCAAAAAATTTATTCTATTTTGCTTGACATTATGAACATATGTTCATAACTTTGCCTCCTCAACAAATTAATTAACGTAAAAAAGGAGGTAATTATGCCCGCAAGAGATAATACAGGCCCCAACGGAATGGGACCAATGACTGGCAGAGGACTTGGAAACTGCCGTGGAGACAACAGGATTCAAAATCAGGGACGTGGCATGGGCTACGGACGCGGAAAACGTGGTGGAGGCGGAGGATTTGGCCTGCGCAACCGTTTCCGCTTTGGCGATGAAGAATTTGCCAATCCAGAAAACGACCGCATTGCCGATCTGGAAAATGCTTTGAAAGCAGCACAGGAAGAAATACGTCGATTAAAAGCAAAAGACGAATAATGAACGGCAAAGGCAAAAAACCGGGATCCGGTCTCGGCATGGGACGTGCCGGCGGACAGGGACGCAACAAAGGCGGAGCGCATGGCCCCGGAGGTTATTGCGTGTGCGCAAGCTGTGGCTACAAACAAGCACATGAGCAAGGCGTAAAATGCACCACAATCAAATGCCCCGAATGCGGAAAACCCCTCATCCGAAAGGAACTACTCGATGCTAAAAACAAATAAATTTTGTTAGTTTTGCATTTTAAAGGGTGTCAACAGGCACCCTTTTTAATTTTAAAAAAAAAATGAAAACATATCTAGAATGCCTGCCCTGCATGATGCAACAAGCCCTGCGCGCTGCACGTGCCGCCACTGATGATGAACCACTGCAAAAAGAAATCCTCAACCGCTGCGGGGAACTGATACGTGAAGTCCCGATGGAAGCCACACCGCCGGAAACTGCTGCCAAAGTTTACGAAATCGTGAAAGAAATCAGCGGAAATCAGGATGCCTATAAAAAGCAAAAAGAGCAACACATTGCCGAAGCCATAAAACTGCTTCCTGATCTGCGCAAAAAAATTGAAGCATCCGAAAACCCATTAAATACTGCAGCTCGTATCGCCATTGCCGGCAACATAATCGATCTTGGCGTGCATTCTGATTTCAACATACTCGAAGAAGTTGACAAAATCCTGGAAAGCGATTTTGGCATCAATCATTTTAAAGCTTTTGAAAAGCAAGCCGGCAAAAGTGACTGGATCCTCTATATCGGCGATAATGCCGGGGAAAGTGTTTTCGACCGCTTATTGATTGAGCAAATGGGCAAAAGAACGATTTATCTCGTGCGCGATCAGGCTGTGATCAATGATGTCACCTATCAGGATGCAGTAGATTCCGGTCTGGATGAAGTTGCGGAGATTAAATCCTCAGGCTGCCCGTCACCGGGGCTCATTTTAGGCCAATGCAATGAGGAATGCCTGGAACTTTTTAAAACGGCACCTATGGTTATCAGCAAAGGCCAGGGAAATTACGAAGCCCTCTCCGATTGCAGAAGGCCGGTTTTTTATCTTTTAAAAGCCAAATGTCATGTAATCAGCGAAATTATCGGCGTTCGTAAGGGAGATATTGTGCTGGAATTAAGAGACTGAGCAACAATTCCTAAAAAACAATTTGCCGGTCTATACGATAAACAACTGCATTATTTAGCAATTATTTTCGCTAAAAGCACTCATAATAATCAAGTATTTAGTGCTTGTCCTTAATGTCGAGAGTTTGCTCTATAAAGTTCAAATTCAAGGCGTGTGAAAAATCTAAACCGCAGTCCCGTAGGTACGGGATGAGGATTTAGATTTTGAGCAACAACGCAGAAGTTGGACTTTATAGACGAACTCTATTTAGATAAAGAACAGAGCCACACCGCCAACCGCCACAAAAGCTCCGGCAATTTCGCGCAGGCTAACTTTCTCTTTAAAAATCAAAACAGAAGGCAGGATTATGAGCACGGGTGTAAGCGACATCAGCGTTTGCGCGATGCCTGCCGAAGTAAATTTCACTGCCACCAATGAAAGCGTAACTCCGAGAAAGGGACCAAAAAAAGCGCCCCCACCGGTAAACAACATAGCTTGCTTATTTTTGACTGCCACAAAAACCTTATGCCAGCGTTTCATAAAAGAGAACACAATCATAAAACCAACAGCTCCTGCCATCACGCGGATATGTGTTGAAGCCACAACATCATAATCAGCCATGCCTTTTTTGCTTAGCACCAGACCAATAGCCTGTCCTGCAGCACCTCCAAATGCCAGGAGCAAACCCAAAGGATTGTTAAACCAGTTTTTTATCCCGTTTTTTCTGCCATCAGCAGCTTTTGCCGGACGGTTCAAAATCACCATCATAATTCCGCTCAATGTAATGAACATACCCATTAGAGCACGCAAATCCATGGTTTCACCAAGAATAATCCATCCGCTAATGGCAGCAATCGGCGGCGACAATGCCATAATCAGCATTGAAATCCTTGCGCCCACAACCACAAAAGCCTGAAACAACAATAAATCGCCAATGGTAAAGCCCACAATACCGGAAAGCGCCAGCCAAAGCCAGTTATGCAGGCCGGCATCAAGAGGAAGGAAAAGCCCGCGACTGATCCAGCTTACTGTTCCCAGAAATACAAAAGCCAATAAAAGCCGGATAAGGTTAACAGACAGAGAACCAATCTTTTTCCCGGCAGCTTCAAAAAACATGGACGTAGCTGTCCAGCAGAAAGCCGTGCCTATTCCGGCCAATTCACCATAATATTGTTCCATACGAATATTTCAGGGGCACAATTTGGCAAAAATATTGTTCCGGCACAAAAGTTTGTTTGCAGGGATTAAATGATTAAAACTTCATCCACAGTGGTGAGCTGCTGACTAAGGGCCGGTGCTCCTCATTTTCAATGAAAAGCTATAATTTTCGGTTCTACATGGAATTTCGTGGAAAATAGTATGATTTGTATTCCAAACAGATTCCTCCTTCCGATGGCTATCGAAATTCCGCATAGTTCGAAAAACTGTGTCGGAATGCCCCTTTATAGAAAGTCATCAGGCCCACGATCCATCCATAAAAAACTTATCTGCAAAATAAAGCAAACTTGTTGCAGCAATGATGATTAGCTGTTGCAACGAGATAATCTGAAATAAAACAATCCCTGCTCCTATAATTGAAAAATTTTTAATATCTTTAGCATCTATATATCTTATGGATTTTAATTAATAACCATAAAACTCGAAATTATGGCATGTGTTAACGGTGTGAAGCCACTTAAAAAGAAAAAGAACAAAGAAAACGTAGTTGAAAATTTAAAAAAGGAGGAAAAACCCATGAACGGAACAATGGTAAGGCAGGAAATGCCGGAATTTGAAATGGACGCATTTGACGCAAAAACAGGTCATTACAAAACAGTGAAGAGCTCAGATTACAAAGACAAATGGACTGTTGTTTGCTTTTACCCGGCAGACTTTACATTTGTGTGCCCAACAGAGATCGCGGCCATGAATGCCCACTACGATGAATTCGAGAAGCTGGGCGTTGAGTTGCTGCCCGTATCGGTTGATTCAAAATTTTCACATAAAAGATTCGTGGAAACCGAGCCCATTCTGAAAGGACTGAAACTTACTATTGGCGCCGACACTACAAAAGAAGTTGCCCGTGCTTTTGGCGTTTTGATTGAAGAAGAAGGCGTTGCACTGAGAGGACGTTTCCTTTTCAATCCTGATGGCATATGCGTTGCGCAGGAAGTTCAGGCTGATTCGGTGGGAAGAAACGTGAAAGAATTCATCAGGCAAATCCAGGCATGGCAACACGCCAGCAAAACCGGTGAAGTTTGTCCCGCAGGATGGAGGCCCGGTAAAAAGACGCTGCCTGTTCAAACACATGTAGAAGAAATGACCGGCAAAGTGGGCGATTTTATTACATTGGAGGAAATCCTCAGCTAAACTATTCCAACCTGAACAATTCACATAATATCCTATTACAAGCACAAACCGCTTTAATTAGATATTAAGTGAATGAATCAGGTAAATAACAAAAATTTATCACAGCCCGAAAAATGCCCATCTGAGAATCCTTAAGCGGCATTTCCGGGCTTTTTAATTGAAAATCAGGCCGCAAAACTGTATTTTTGAACATGCAAAAAAACATCTGTAAATCTTTTGCATAAAGAACACACAGGATAAAAGTAAGATCTGCACCTATGAAGAAAAGTATATCATTCAAGAAGGCTCTATTCGGCATAAGCCTTGTTTTATATTCATTTACAGCTATTTATTCACAGAATACTGACAGTCTTTTGCTGCTCACACAATCCACAGACCCACAAATAAGGGCAGAGGCTTATGCATCTTTAGGCAACAACAGGAACTTACCTGCCAGTGAAAGGTTAGAATATGCACAAAAAAGCCTGGAGATCGCCAAAGAACAAAATGACAAAAGTGCAGAAGCTTATGCGAACTACATTGCCGGCTCGGCCTATACAGATGCCGGTGAGTATGATAAAGCCGTTTCTTGCCTGCAAAATTCGATTATTCTTTACGATGCGCTCAAGGATCTGAAAATGAAAGCCCGTTCGCTTGATGTGCTCGGACGAACCTATTTTTATTTGAGGCAACCGGCCAAAAGTTTAGAGATGATGCAAAAATCGAACGCAATAAAACTTACTTTGGGCGATCCGCATGAAATTGCATGGTCGAATATAGGATTGGGAAATGTTCATGCAATTATGGGAAATCTGGATGAAGCATTGGAACTCTTTCTCGAATCTCAAAAAATACTTGAAAGGCTCCATGAAACAGAAAATATCAGTAAAGTTTACAATAATATAGGTAATATATATTTCGCTAAAGGAGAAATGAACAAGGTGCTTCCATACCGTTTAAAAGCACTGGAATTAGACAGAGCCGCAAATGACGAACGGCAAATTGCGTTCAAAACCTACAATATGGCAGAATACTATCTTGCTGTAAATGAAGCAGGGAAAGCGCTGCCCTATCTGGAAGAATCCATTAATCTCGCCGAGAAACTTCAGGATAAAGAACTCAAGCTGGACAATTTGAAATTATTTACCGAATACTACATTCTCATCAACGATCACAATCAGGCCCTGGAATATTTCAAAAATTCTTTTTTACTCAGCGAAGATCTGTTTAGCAGTGAATTAAGCGAGCAAGTGAGTGAAATGCAGGCACTTTTTGAAACGGAGCAAGCCATAAAAGAAAAGCAGATATCCGAGTTAAACCTTGCAAAATCAGAAGAAGAAAAAAACGTTTTGCTCTTACTTTTTATCGTAGCGATTCTGGTTTTGGGCATTTTTATCTTCATTTACCATCAAAAGAAAAAATTCAACATCTTGCTCAAAGCACAGGTAAAGCAAAAAACACTGGAATTGGAAGAAGCCAATATTGAGTTGAAAAATAATGTTGAACTGCTGATCAAAGCAAAGGAAAAGGCTGAAGAAAGCGATCGTTTAAAATCGGCTTTTCTGGCCAATATGAGCCATGAAGTGCGCACACCAATGAATGGAATACTCGGTTTTACAAAATTATTACTGAAACCTGACCTGAGCAGCGAAGAAAAAGATAGTTACATCAATATCGTACACAAAAGTGGCCAGCGCATGCTCAATACAGTAAACGATATTGTGGAAATGTCGAAAATTGAAGCCGGTCTTGTTGACATCAATGAGGAAGAAACTGATTTTAACAAACATGCCCGGCATGTTCTGGATTTTTTCAGTTCAGAAGCCGAAAACAAAGGACTCAAAATCAGTGCAGAAGAATTATTAGCCGAAAACGATAAAATACTGAATACTGATCCACACAAACTGGATACAATTCTTGCAAACCTGATTAAAAATGCAATTAAATACACTTCGAAAGGCAGCATTTCCCTCAAATGCTACAGAAAGGGCAATGAAATAGAATGCGCAATAGCTGATACCGGAATTGGCATTCCAAAAAACAGGCACAAGGCTATATTTGAACATTTTACACAAGCCGACATCGAAGATAAAAACGCGTATGAAGGTGTTGGCCTTGGCTTGTCGGTTTGCAAAGCTTATGTTGAGATGCTGGGTGGAAAAATAAGCGTAGAAAGCGAAGAAGGAAAAGGATCAATATTCTATTTTACATTGCCTTATGCTGAAAAGTTGGATTAAAAAGAGGGACAGTCATCATAATTTTAAGGAGACAGAGGATCGAAGCCCTGAGAATTAAAAATCACAATCCAAATGAGCGGATCATGCTGTGTAAGGATGCGCTATTGAGCGATATACAACTGATCTCCGGCAAAATAAAGTTTTGAATCCTCGCAAAAAGCCTGGTTTCTGATAACATGGGCTGTTTCATATTTCCATTTTAAGGCACCGCTTGCCAAATCCAGAACATAAAGGTTTTTGTCGTCGCTCCCGAAAATTACCGAGTTTCCACATATTAATGGCGATGAATGCACAGCCCGACCGCATTCAAATTTCCATAGCAAGCTGCCGTTGTGAATATCCAGACAATATAAATTTCGGTCTTTGCTTCCAAAAAGCACATAATCTCCACGGATTGCAGCCGAGCTGAATATTGGTCCGGCAGCATCAAAATGCCAGTTGATTTTTCCGTCATCATCCCGCAGGGAGTAAAAACGCCCGGCAAGCGTGCCCACAAAAAGATTCCGGCCATTGGAGGCCGGACTGGCATGAATGCCTCCGTTCAATTGTTGTTTCCAAATAAGTTCAGCTGTTTGAAAATCAAGCGCATACAAAAATGCATCGCGCGAAGCCTGAAAAACCCTTTTGCGGTAAACCAAAGGCGAAGCGACAATCCAGCCAGATGTTTTAAAGGAACGCAGCAGGCTGCCATCAAGTGTGCCGAGGAAATAAAGCGTGCCATCCATTGACCCGCAAAGCACAACTTCATCATAAATAAAGGGCGAAGCATAAACCCAGTCGCCGGTTTTAAATTTCCAGCGGCAAAAACCATTGGCCTCTTTCAGGGCGTAAATATGATGATCAAAACTCCCGAAATAGATATTTTTCCGATGCACAGCGGGCGTAGAACGTATCGCTTTCTTAGCCTGAAAAGTCCATTGAACGGAACAGCTCAAGGGATCAAAACAAAACAACTGCTTGTTTTCGCTGCCAAAATACAGTTTTCCTTCATGCAAAACCGGACTGCTCAAAATGCTGCTGACTTCGAAAAAAGTGCATTTTACTTTCTCCGGTATTTGAAAGCGACAATCGCTAATATGTCCGCTTCTCAGGTTATTGCAACGAAAAACAGCTGCAGGGATTTCTTTTCCGTCATCAATTTGCTGCACCAATTGATCGGTTATCTGCACCAAAAAATTTGATTCGGCCAGTTCAATCTC
Source organism: Bacteroidales bacterium (assembly GCA_963662905.2). Lineage (GTDB taxonomy): Bacteria > Bacteroidota > Bacteroidia > Bacteroidales > WRLA01. The sequence goes on from CAXXFD010000003.1 coordinate 1,203,250, forward strand.
AAGTTGTCGCCGGATGGGTTTATTGCTCATGCAGTTCGGCTTTCAGGCTTTCGCATTCCATTGTAAATTTTTCTTTTAATCCGGCAAAATAAACATCCCAATCATCAATCCGTTGAATACTAAGCCAAACAGGGGCATTTTCAATTTCGCCGGTTTCGGCCTGCACGCTGTAAATATCTGCTTTAAGTTTCGTTAGATAATTCTTCAGGCGCTGTTTTTCATTGAGCTGGATATCGCGCCTTCCAAAGTCCAGGTTTCCGCTTTTCAGCATTTTGTAGATTTCCTCAATGCGTGCAATATCATTATAGAAATAAGCATTGTTCAGCTCATGGAAAACCTTTTCGGCCTGCTGCTGCATTTCCTCTGCGACCATATCCGGATGGCATATTTTCGAAGCTTCGCGGAACAATTGCTTAATTTTTTCTTTATCTTTCTTATTGAGTTTAGGTACGGATTTCTGTTCCGAAAAATGTTTCCTGCTTTGCTGGTAGCGTTTGTAATCCTCCTCCGCTTTGTTTGCTTTTTCGTCATTTTCTCCACCAAAATCGCGCAGGGCTTTTTCCCAGCGCAAACGCAGCAATTCAGACATGATCATGCCTAATTCGTGGTTATGACGGATCCGGAACCGGTTGATGGTTTTGCTGATATCGGCTTTACGCCCCTGAAGCACAGACAATCGCGTTTCCAGCAATTTGATTTCGGTACGCATCCCGGCAATTTCCAGTTCCGTTTGTGCGAGCGGCTGCGTATTGCTTTTCAGATAATCGTCGATAAAAGCAATTGCGTTGAGCGGATTTTGATGCAAACAATTGCGTATGGATTCCACCAGTTGAACGTCCGAAGCGGTTTTTCCCAGGGCATCAAGCTCGCTTTCTGCCTCCGGTATAGAAGATTCAGCGATCAGTTCGCGGATCAGGCGCAATCGTTTAAAGAGCATAAAATTTATTTTTGATAAACTTTTTCGCCATTAATCCAGCTTTGATCTACTTGAAGAGCAGGCACTTCATCAAGGGGCATTTCCATAATATCTTTATCAAAAATGACAAAATCGGCAAATTTTCCCGGCTCAAGGCTACCTTTTTCATTTTCTTCAAAGCTTCCTTTGGCCGCCCAGATGGTCATACCTTTAAGCGCCTCCTCTCGGCTGAGGGCATTTTCCATTTGAAAACCTTCTTCAGGATATTGGTTCAAATCTTTACGTGCCACCGCCGCATAAAATGTATAAAGCGGATTAATATCTTCGATCGGGAAATCGGTACCCAGAGGAATCCAGGCGTTTTGCTCCATTAAATCTTTGAGTGCATAAGCACCCTTGATTCGCTCTGCTCCTACCCTGTCTTCGGCCCAGTACATATCGCTTGTTGCGTGTGTAGGCTGCATGGAAGGAATGATATTATATTTCCCAAATTTCTCAAAATCATCAGGATGCACAATTTGCGCATGCTCCACGCGCCAACGCAGGTCGTTTTTACCTTTCAACTGTTCGGCATATACATCCAACACCAGGCGCACAGCAGAATCACCAATGGCGTGCGTATTTACCTGCAGTCCTTTTTCGTAAGCTTTTTTGCAGATATCGCGGTAAAATTCCATGGGGTTAACCACAAGACCGGTATTACCCGGATCATCGGAATAATCATCCAGCATTTTTGCTCCGCGCGATCCTAAAGCGCCATCGGCATACATTTTTACAGAATGCACATGCAGGCGATCCGTTTTATAAGGCGCTTTTTCCAGCATTTCTTCAAAGCCTTCTCCTTCGGGCGACATCATCACATCCTGGCGCATTTTCAGTTTCCCGCTTTTTTGCAAGCTGTCAATCAGGTCGATGGTCGGTTTATCCAATCCGGCATCCATCACGGAAGTAAGCCCAACGGCAAAACAGTTATTTTCAGCCTGTTTCAGCGCATCCCCTTTCAGGTACTCTTCAAATTCCGGGATTTTTATGCGCACCAACTCCATTGCATTATCGACCAAAAGCCCGTTTTGAAGTACGATTTCACCACCCTCATCTTTTGTGTTTTCGCCAATTCCGGCTCTTTTCAAAGCTTCAGAATTTACAAGGGCGGCATGTCCATCAATGCGGATAAGATAAACCGGATGATCGGGAAAAATATTATCGAGTTCGCCAATGGAAGGATAATTTTGCCCCGGCCAGTCGTTTTGATCCCAGCCACGACCCATCACCCATTCGGTGGGATGTGTTTTATGATATTCTTTTAATCGCTGAAGCACCTCATCAAAACTCTTTGCTTCTTTGAGGTCGGCACGGCGGTAAAGATTTTCTCCATATCCATAAAAATGGCAATGCGCATCAATAAAACCCGGATAAACTATTTTATTATTCAGGTCTATTTGGTTTTGCGTGCTAAAACCAGCGAGAATTTCATCATCACTGCCCACAGCAAGAACCTTACCATCGGCAACAGCCATAGCTTGAACAATCTGGAAATCAGGGTTTACAGTATATATTTTGGCATTATAAACAATCAGGTCGGCATTTTGCTTCATGGTACATGCGTTAAAAATCAAGAGAATAAAAACGGAAAATGTATAGTACTTTTTTAACATCGGGACATCCATTTAGTTTTAAAAATTAACAAGTTTCTGAAGATATCGTTCGTTTGCAAGATCGATCAATAAGTAATAGGAAGAGATATTATTTATATCAAAATCATGCAAGCTGAGGCTCATCTTTTCCGCGCTTTTCATTTTTCCGGAATACAATTCTGCACGGTGGTTTGCCCGGGAATCCATCAGGTGCACACGGCAAAACTCCACATCTTGTTGTGGGCAGATATCAATTTGTTTCAAATCAGGATTTGTTTTAATCCGGAAGAAGCCGTTTCCTTTTGACCGGGAACTCCCATCGCGCAGGCGGAAATCACTTACACGAGGCAAATGGTCGCTGGCAAGTGAAGTAGTATTGGGATCGAATTGATATTTTTCAAGATGCTCTTTAGTCATTGTTTCGGTGCACAGCACAAATGATTTGGCCACTGTCATCACGCTATTACTAAACAGATGATAATCAAGACGTCCCGGCCAGTAATCTGATTGGTCGTTGCGCCAGGTATAGGCCATTTTCTTATCAGTATGACGTGCGATTTCATCTTTAAGTTGCGAATTGTCCCAATCGGGATGATCGCCTTTGCCCCATTTTGCCGTATCCATAATTTCGCCGCTGAGAAGTGTCTTCAACTGCTGCGCATCACCAACGAGGTTCAGATCACCACTGATAACGAAAGGGCATAAATCAGGAAAATCAAGGTCTCCGCCTTTATTCACACCATCAAGGATGAAGGCTGCAAGCGCATCAGCCTGATTTTGCCTGATATCATCCGAGTTGCAGCATTTTAAATGTGTATTGATTACAATAAAATGCTTCTGCTTTTCGCCGGGAATTTTATATTGCACCGCGGTGATACGTGCTCCGGGCAAAACATTCCAAAAGCGTTCCTGTTCAAAAACCGAGCAGGTAACATTGCCCTCGTCTGCTTTGAGGCACTTCCATGTTTGATTGGGAAAAACATCCATTAAAAAACCTTCAACCTGCTTAGCATTAGAGTTCCAGCATTCATTAAAAGTAATGATATCAGGTTTTGTCTCTGCGATAATTTTCTCAAAGAATGGCTTACGCTGCTCATCCAGAATACCATCATTCAATACGTTATAGGTAAGCAGACGTATATCCCCGTCAGCTTTGTCTAATTCAATATTTTGTACCGGGTAAGGGTTATCCTGAAAAACATAAGTAAATAATTCGCCATCATTGGGCATCAAATCACCACCGCCGGTTGATTCGTAAAAACACAACCTAATGGTATCGGAAGGGAAAAGCGGGTGTATTCCATCGGGTTTTGCATCTCTTTTTATGGCCAGCTCAAAATCGCGTGATGTTACCGAAGGCAGGCAACGCAGGCCAATCGAAGAAAATTTCACAATGTCGGGTGTGCCGTCATTATTAAAATAGCCTTTTTTCCCACCAAAAGACCAGCCAAGCTCAGCGCCAATACCATTGACCCGGTAGCCTGTCCAGAAATTGTTATCAGTATCAATTTCCAGGTATAAATTATATGCCGTATTTATCAGCATTGCTTGAGCCAGCCGGAAATGAATATAGAGAAAATCATCATCATTGGTCACTGAGAAAGACACAAAGTCCACATCTCTTCCATCATTTTCGGTATCAATATAATTTGTTTGCACATTCTCCCACTCGCAAAACTTCCCATCAAGACTCACTTCAATATCTTGTGCCACTGAAAACAAGGGCATTATAAAGAGGAGCAGGAATGTTTTTATCCATTTTCTCATAATTCGTATGCTTTGGCACGAAATTACAAAAATGAACGATACATTTTGCAGTTTGCCTGTGCTGATAAAAACGGCAGAGCACATCAATGGTCCTTCGAGATTTTCCAGTTATTAAAAAGTTATTAACCCTTGATAATCAGAACCGGGGTTTGTCCTATTTTAGTAGCAGAAAAATCGCTGGAATGGCTGTAATGCAAAAAAAGAGGAGCAAACGGAAAAAAGTCCGCTACAATCAGGTGAAATTCAAGCTCACTTCCTATCAGAAGAAGTCCCTGGAAAATTACTGTCATTTAAATAATACCACTCCCATTCAGGCAATTAAAGATGCGATTCGCGATTACACCCAAAATTACCGCCAAAAACCGGCAGAACCTGATCCCCGTCAGCTGGATTTATTTGCCGAGTATGACAAGCAATTGAGTTTATTTGATGATTAGCCTGCGGTTTTACTGGCCGCCGACATGAAAAGGCACCCGGTTGGTAATCGACCTTCCCAGCGTAACTTCATCGGCATATTCCAGTTCATCGCCAATGGCGATACCCCGCGCTATGCTGCTCACTTTCACTCCCGTATCACTGATTTGTTTGTAGATATAGAAATTAGTCGTATCACCTTCTACGGTGGGTGAAAGGGCAAAAATCACTTCCGTAATATCCTCATTACGCACTCTTTGCACCAGTTTATCGATATCCAGATCAGCAGGACCGACACCGTCGATGGGCGAAATAATACCACCGAGCACATGGTACAAACCTTTATATTGTGCAGTATTTTCAATGGCCATCACATCGCGTATATCTTCCACAACACAAATGGAATGCTGATCCCGCATGGGATTGCTGCACACACGGCAAAGATCTGCATCCGAAATGCTGTTGCACTTTTTGCAATATTTAATTTCCTGACGCATGCGCATGAGTGATTCGCTCAGCTGACGTGCACGGTGTTCATCTTCGCGCAATAAATGCAAGGCCAGGCGAAGAGCCGTGCGGCGGCCAATACCGGGCAGACGCGAGAACTCATCTACAGCCTGCTCTAAAAGTACTGAAGGATAATCTTCCATAGTTGTTCGTTCATCATTGTTTTGCCCGATTTATTTCCACAAAAGAATATTTTCCTCAGCAAAACGTTGTACAAAGGTATTATTTTTGCGCGCTACAATACTTTTTCAAAGCAAATGAACATGACAAAAAAAAGCCTTCTGACAGCGGTCCTCATTAATATTTTCCTATTAACAATCAGTTTTACAAGCTCTTATGCACAGGACACCAATCAATATGACAGTGCGGGCAACAAACACGGTTTTTGGGAAGCAAAATATGAATCGGGGCAAACCAAATACAAAGGGCACTACGATCATGGTGCACGCACAGGCGAATTTTTATTCTATTTTGAAAGCGGTGTTTTAAAAGCCAAAAGTAATTTCTACGATAAAGGAAACAAATCAAAAACAAGCATCTACAATCCCAATGGACAGCTACTGGCCGAAGGTTATTATACCGGGAAAATGCGCGACAGTATTTGGACCATGTACGATACCGAAAGCGGCCTTCCCTTAGGCATTGAAGTTTATAAAAATATGCTGCCCAATGGGATTTGGAAAAACTTTTATCCGGGAACAGAGGTTGTAGTGCGCGAAACCAAATGGGAAGACGGTCAGCGCCATGGCTCTGAAAAAGAGTATTTTGAGAATAGTCAGCTAAAAAATGTAGTGGTATTTCAAAATGACCTGCTCGAAGGACCGACACAATCATATTTGCCCGACGGTTCCCAAAATATGAAAGGACAATATAAAAACAACAAGCGGCAGGATTTATGGATATATTTCAATGAAGAAGGCGAAACAGAATTAGTTGATTTCTTTAATCAAGGATTGCATGTCTTCACCTATTTTCCAAAAAACGACTCAAGCAGCATACTTGTGAGCGAAGATGATATGAAGGCTTTCCGCTTTAAACTGGATTCGTTAAGAAAAGCCGCAGCTCAGTAAGATTATAAAAAACCTTTTGCCCACTTGTTTGCAAACGCTCTTCGGATTGATGTCCCTGAGCAAGTAAAACGCACTGACATCCTAAATCCCTGGCAACTTCATAATCATGCAAAGTATCTCCGATCAGGCAAAACTGCCCGGCATCCATGCCTGAATTTGCAATCAGGTTTTTCCCTTGCTGCAATTTCCCCGAAGCCAAAACATCGCCAATACCCTGAACACTTGTAAAATAATCCAATAGCTCATAATGGTTCAGATGCCCCAGCAACATTTCGTGTTTCATAGCCGAAAGCACATATTGCTCCATCTTTCGATCAGCAAAAAATTCCAGTGTTTGAAGCACATCCGGAAACAGATCTGCATTAGAGGGCACATTTTGATTGTAGCGTTCGATAAATTCCGTGCCACTTATAGAAAAGGGTTCTTTTTCAAAATCAAAACCAATGGCCTTGTAATATTCCTGAACGGGAAATGTAAAAATATCGCGGTAGCGTTTTCGGTTTAAAAGAACCAGCTTGCGATCTGCAAGCATCTGATTCATAGCACTTATACAGATATCAACATCATCGAGCAGCGTACCGTTCCAGTCCCATATCACAGCCTGAAAATCCAATTTCATAGGTTAACCAATGAGTTCCTGCACTGCATCGAGAAATGCTGTGGAAGAAAAAGGTTTGGCAATCACCTTATCCACACCGATTTTTTTGGCCACCTCAAGGTGTTTCTGTGCGCTGATCCGCCCGCCGCCGCTCATCACCATTGTTTTCACGCCGGGAACTTCACGCCGCACATCAAACATTAAGGTAATACCATCTTTCTCAGGCATTATGATGTCGGTAATAATAAGGTCGGGATTATAATCACGGATGCTGTCCATCCCTTCAATGCCATCGGTGGCACAAAAAACTTCATATCCTTCCCCCAAAAGAATATCTTTCAACCCTTCAAGGATATCCGGATCATCGTCTATTAATACAATCTTTTTTTTCATATTGAAAAAGCATTAGGCTCAATGATTCAAAAGTACAAAAAAAGTCTATGAAATACGATTTGCAAGCCAATATTCCAAGCTTTTAGCAAAAAAATTCAATTTCACCTGTTTTCAGATAGATATAAAGCATTGGCTTTATTGCCCCTTCCAATGCAATTCATAAACCGCATCTTTTACTTCCGGATTGTTATACAACTGATCAAAATAAAATTCGTATCCGGGATGTGCCTTTTGAAAGAGTTCCAGCAGGATTTGGAGATACTTTTCCTGTCCCCTGCCAATATAAACTTTGATTGGGCGTTCATCTTCAAGCATTTGTGCCGCTGAAACAAACTCGTCCCAATTAAAAAATTTATTCGTCCAGGAATACATCAGATAGCGATCAGGATATGCACTTTTCAGAGCATCAGCAAAATATTTACCGACAGGACCAACTGTAAAACAAGCATTACCCAATGCCCAGCTATTGAAAGGTGTCCCACTGTAATATCCCCTGATTATCAGGCGGTCGTTGGGTGCAATATGCTGATTCACTCCAAGAATACGTTTTTGCTGGATATCAGCCCGATTTGGATTCATATGTCCTGAATAGGAATGAACCGCCATGAGCATCATCACAAAAGAAATAACAAGCGTGATTAATTGCATTCTTGCTGCCTTTATCTTGTTATGAATGAATGAAGCAGGCAGCAACAAAATTAATATCAGAAATGCGGGCTTCAGGCTAAGTGCAGGATTAAAATAATGATAAGCAAAGTGTTTGCAGATAAAAACCACAAGTAGAATAAAACCTGCGCTTAAGGCAAAATGTGCACGGGCAATCCGGCGCACAACAGCATTTTCTTTCGATATAAAAAACGCAGTAATTCCGCTAAGAAGGCTCAATCCTGCCAAAATAAAAACCATAGGATCATATTGGTATAGCTGCATAAACCTGGATGCAAACTGACTCAGGTCAATTACGGAAGATTCGCCGCTGCCCCATTTACCTGAATGCATAAACATATTACCGCTCCAACTCAAAAAGTGCTCCATATTGCTGAGCACCGGAAAGGCAAAGGCGAAGAAAAACAGGAGTGCAAACCCAGAAAAATAAATACGTTTCCTCCAGTTTGGTAAAATAAATAAGGGTACAACAAAAAAGGCTGTAAACGACAGTTTTGATGCAATTCCCCATCCAACCAACAATCCAAACAAGAGGGGATAATTCAGCTTTTTATGATTTTCGTTGTAGATATAATGCAATACGAGCAAAACAATAAAGGAGAGCGGAATCAGCATAATATTTTCCGGAACTATACGGGCTGACGTATCAATCAGGTTGCTGTTTACAAAAAAAGCAATTTGCAAACTAAGAGCAATCCAGATATTACCACTGTAGTCAAGAGCCTTTTTCCCGAGCAAATACATGGCAGGAACAAACAAAAGGCTCAAGAGGACGAATCCTGCAAAAAGGTATAGTTCCGGATTTTGCACTGTATCAGCCAAAAAAGAGCCACCCCCTGAAAACCAAAACATCATGCGTGCTGCCAGTGCAATGAGCAGCTGCAAAGGCGTACCCGGATGATCCATATATCCTGTATCCAGCCTTCCATCAGCCAGGGCTATACCTCCCAGGTAATGAAAATATTCCGGATCGAGTGAAGACAGGTAAATCCAACCCAGATGATGCCGGATTACCAGCGCCATAAACAAATGAAAAAAAGGCAGCAGGCTCAATAGCCACAACTGCTTTTCCCAACATATATTTTTATGCATTCTTAGCCCGCTCATAATTTTCTGATTCAAATGCGGGCAAAGTTAGGGTTTTGATAAATGAGATTTAACTGAATTATTAACAAAATATTCTATTATAAACTCAAACAATTCCCAGATGTACATTGTTCTAATTTATAATTAAACCAAATAAACACAGCGTATGTTGAACAGAATAATATCTTTTCATTTTTACTTTCTTTTGACAGGCGTGATTCTACTTGCATCATGCTCAAAAGATGATGAGCCCGACAATCCCAACAACAATACAGATACACCTGCAAGTGAAGGCATTATGGTCAGTTATACACATGACGGAGCTGAAAAATCATTTGAAATTTCGGAGCGTATCGGCATTTTTATGGACTATTCCGAAATAGAAGGTCTTCAGGCCAAACGCGTTGAAGTTTTTACCGGTGGCGACAACGAATATCCCAGCATTTCGATGGATTTTCCATACCGTACGGGCGAAATTGCATTGGGCACTTCCTATGGCGGTGAAGAAACAGATTATCTTTATCTGGATTTGGGCAGCGAGGAATCCTATGGTGTTTATCCAGAACTTTCGGAAACCATTGAGGGTGAATACGTTGCTCCCTGGATCAAAATTGATGCGATCAGTGACAATGGAACGGTGAGCGGATCTTTCGGCGGTACTTATATCCAGTATAACAGTTCCACTGGCCCAAACCCGCATATCACCGTGCAAGGATCGAGCTATACGCTTTATACGGACGATTACAGTCCAAAGACCTACGATCTGACCCTACCGATTGCCACACCCCCATCGAATGGTGGCGGAGGCGGCAACACCAACAATGTTGTGGCTGCTTTTGAAGCGCGTATTCCGGGATCGTATGTAAGTACCGGTGATGTTGGCTATTATGGCGAGGTAGAGCTTACATTTTTTAACAAATCGCAAAATGCCACACATTATGAATGGGAGCTCATTTACAGTTCTTCCTTTGATGACGACAACTATTTTTATTACGAAAACAGCAATGGCTACAACAGTAGTTTTTCGGAACGATTGAGGCTTTATCATGTGCTCGACACAAATAAATTCAGGGTAAAACTCACTGCATATGACGATAATGGCAACAGCGATTCACAAACACAGGAGTTCAAGTTTCCTACCCTGAAGGCCAAAGTTTATATCAATGGGGAATTGCTGGAAGATCCCGGCCTGGTTTACTATGATTCCAATCCTTATATTGAAGATGCAGCATACAGAGTAAACGGACTTTTATTTGAGAGCGATGTTGTGGAAGAGATCAATTTTTACCGTGCGGGCAACTTCCCAAGCCCTGGCACATTTCTGGAAGATATTTATCAAACCGGTGATGTTTTCTGCGGAATGCTAAACGGCAATTACACCTTTTATATGTCGGGCGGCTGGGGCAGCACTTTCGATGACCCCATGGGCGAATACGGCAGTATGTATATAGACAATTACAGCGTACAGTTCAGCAATGCAGATGGTTTTGGCAATCCTTATGAGATATTCGGAAAGCTTAGTTTTGATGCCACGCTCCGCAAATGGGACGGCTCCGAAAATCAGGTAAACGTAGAGATTTTCTACCTGCCGTCGGATTCTTATTATGGGTTGGATAAGAAGAAATAGGACTTTCCAAAGTTTGGAACTTTGAAAGAGCCCTACTTTAATCTTCAACCTAAACTATAAGTAAAAAGCCCTGGAAAAATAAATTTCCGGGGCTTTTTGGTTAAGTTGAATATCAGTCTCTTTTTACATCAAACCACAACCGTCTTTTGCACGGTCTCCCCTACTTTTTTGTTGAATATCAGTCTCTTTTTACATCAAACCACAACAATCAGAGGTTTATCCTGACACAGAGAATGGTTGAATATCAGTCTCTTTTTACATCAAACCACAACTGACAGAAGATAGGTTTTTAATGTTGAATGGTTGAATATCAGTCTCTTTTTACATCAAACCACAACATCGATAAGATGAACATCACGCAAACACAGGTTGAATATCAGTCTCTTTTTACATCAAACCACAACTCAGCGAAATGGCACTTAAGGAAGTTCCGAGTTGAATATCAGTCTCTTTTTACATCAAACCACAACTGGCTTCATTGTAGGATGTTCTGCATTTCTGTTGAATATCAGTCTCTTTTTACATCAAACCACAACAGGATTGACAAAGATAAACAACTAAAGTAGTTGAATATCAGTCTCTTTTTACATCAAACCACAACGTCATTACCAATGCATCTTTCAGCGCATCGTTGAATATCAGTCTCTTTTTACATCAAACCACAACAGCGGAGATGCACTCCTTCAAGTTGAAGAAGTTGAATATCAGTCTCTTTTTACATCAAACCACAACGGAGCAGTGTTTTCATATTTCCGAAAAGCGGTTGAATATCAGTCTCTTTTTACATCAAACCACAACGACATGCTGTTCCAGGTTGATGAGATCATCGTTGAATATCAGTCTCTTTTTACATCAAACCACAACTATAAGTAGATTGAGCAGGCAAGATGTTATGTTGAATATCAGTCTCTTTTTACATCAAACCACAACGCGGATACCCGTTTCTTTTGAAAGTTTAAGGTTGAATATCAGTCTCTTTTTACATCAAACCACAACCATTGTAGAGGTCGGGATCGTTGAGCTCGAGTTGAATATCAGTCTCTTTTTACATCAAACCACAACGCTCCTATGAACATGAAGGGTTGAAGGGGGGTTGAATATCAGTCTCTTTTTACATCAAACCACAACGCTCTGTTATGGCGGCCTCGACCTTTCCAGGTTGAATATCAGTCTCTTTTTACATCAAACCACAACGTTAAACCATGGCACTTGACTTTATTAACTGTTGAATATCAGTCTCTTTTTACATCAAACCACAACAACCTGTGGGGGCTGGTGTTTCCTCTACTGGTTGAATATCAGTCTCTTTTTACATCAAACCACAACTGTGCCATGCTTTATGATGCGCCTCGCGTTGTTGAATATCAGTCTCTTTTTACATCAAACCACAACTGGCTTCATTGTAGGATGTTCTGCATTTCTGTTGAATATCAGTCTCTTTTTACATCAAACCACAACAGGATTGACAAAGATAAACAACTAAAGTAGTTGAATATCAGTCTCTTTTTACATCAAACCACAACGTCATTACCAATGCATCTTTCAGCGCATCGTTGAATATCAGTCTCTTTTTACATCAAACCACAACAGGACTTGCCACAGCCGCATCCGGATTCATGTTGAATATCAGTCTCTTTTTACATCAAACCACAACAAATAGAAGAACAATATCGAGGCAAAGGGTGTTGAATATCAGTCTCTTTTTACATCAAACCACAACACCGCCTATGTTATACCGTTTACCAACTTTGTTGAATATCAGTCTCTTTTTACATCAAACCACAACAGTATCTAACATTTTTTGCGTGATGCCATTGTTGAATATCAGTCTCTTTTTACATCAAACCACAACTGCTGAAAAATTATGCCGGATGACCTTGTGTTGAATATCAGTCTCTTTTTACATCAAACCACAACACGATGCTGGTAAACTTGAAAAAGAGTACAGTTGAATATCAGTCTCTTTTTACATCAAACCACAACTTCAACGGCTGTTTGGGTTTCCTCTCCCCAGTTGAATATCAGTCTCTTTTTACATCAAACCACAACGGCTTAATGTACTACACACAACAAAGTGTAGTTGAATATCAGTCTCTTTTTACATCAAACCACAACATGCTGCCTCCTTTCTGCGCCTGAGTTCTTGTTGAATATCAGTCTCTTTTTACATCAAACCACAACACTCTATTGAGTCGCTCCGGCCTGTGGGCTGTTGAATATCAGTCTCTTTTTACATCAAACCACAACGATGTGGGTTATGGCGAAGATATTTATAGTGTTGAATATCAGTCTCTTTTTACATCAAACCACAACTATCTGCTCTAATGTGGCTCAATTGGCCAGTTGAATATCAGTCTCTTTTTACATCAAACCACAACTGAACGTAAATCAATCAGACCAGCAGTGGAGTTGAATATCAGTCTCTTTTTACATCAAACCACAACGCTGATGTACTTAGCCTGGCGCTGATATTGTTGAATATCAGTCTCTTTTTACATCAAACCACAACTTAGGCTTTAAGCCAGTGAGTTGAGAGACAGTTGAATATCAGTCTCTTTTTACATCAAACCACAACTGCGCGATCAGCGTGAAGATGAAGAATTAGTTGAATATCAGTCTCTTTTTACATCAAACCACAACGTGCCTACATATGCGATGCGCGCCTGATCCGTTGAATATCAGTCTCTTTTTACATCAAACCACAACGACATTTTTGTCCCCCCTTCCGGTTCTCTTGTTGAATATCAGTCTCTTTTTACATCAAACCACAACGGAATTGTAGTACTTAATCCAATAATTGATGTTGAATATCAGTCTCTTTTTACATCAAACCACAACTTACCGCATCCGCACCGCTCCGTTGAGAGGTTGAATATCAGTCTCTTTTTACATCAAACCACAACGAAGCAACAGCAGGAGACTATGAAGGCGAAGTTGAATATCAGTCTCTTTTTACATCAAACCACAACCTGGCAGCCGCAATGCCCTGCACTGCCTGCTTTACAGGCCTTAAACGCCGGGCAAAAACTGTTCTTTGCTTACCAGGAAGCAGCTCGAATCGTAATTTTTCTTATTCTATCTTATCTTATTAAAACAGGATGCCAAAGAGCTTTGTTTTGGCTGATTGGTCAAAGGTAATAAACATTCGCTTTTATATTTAGCCTTTTCCCAAAATTTTTAGAGGTCTGGTGCTGTTTTAACTTTTCCAAAGTTCCAAAACTTTGGAAAAGTTAAAACAGCTCCAGTTGTTTCGGCCCTTCGGGCAAAGGCTTACTGCTCCTGCCCCAATAATTGATTATATCGCCATATTGTTTATCGGTAACAGCCAAAATACTTACCTGTCCCTTTACGGGAACAAAGGATTTCACCCTTTTTATATGTACCTCAGCGCTTTCTCTGCTGGCGCAATGCCTGTTATAAACCGAAAACTGCATCATACTAAACCCATCTTTCAGGAGGTCCTTCCGAAATCGCGTTGCTGCCCTCCGCTCCTTTTTTGTTTGTACCGGCAGATCAAAAAACACAAAGAGCCACATTATATGATATGCATTTAAACGGGTTTGGGGCATTATTCAAATATTGGATAGACAACCCTTCGCGATTCGCCGCTATAGCACCTTGCCAATGAAGCTGTAGTAGCAGACAATGCAAGCATGAGTGGCCGTTTCACTTTACCAATAACAACATCTTCGGAAAATAAGCCGAGCAAACCGGCTTTTTGTTCTGTTGTTAATTCGCCGGCCTCGGGATATCTCCGGTTTAAATCAACAACTATACGGTCAACATAAGGACGGTAAGGTTCCATGATATCATCGGCCAAACAAAAAGCATTATAGCGATTTCGGTGATGAATGCCCAAAGTTGCAAGAAGACCGCTTCCTACCAGGGCTCGGGCTACAGCTGAGCGCAACAAAATATATCCATAGTTCAAAAAATGGTTGGGCGGGGCTCCATAGCGGTCGCGTACAAAGTCATTGCCCATTAATGCCTGCCAATACAGTTTTGCGGCAAAACCTTCCCGATTATCCGAATCATCGCTTTTTACATTTTTTGCAATATTTTTTAATCCGGCAGGACTAATACCTTGAAATTCAAGCATACGTGCCTGATTCATAATCTTTGCCTCAATGGTTTGCTTCCAAAGGTTCTTTTTTAGAGGGGCGGTAGCTGCCAGCTGATGCCGGAACATTTCTCCCTGGCTATTTCGGCCAGACTATGCCACTGATTTCGGTCAAACAGTGCCACTTTGAAAGACCTTACAATAGTACAAAAATTTAATCATTCATTTTCTAAAAAACCTTTTCTTAGTGATTCTCCTTTGAGGTCTATTCTGTGGGATGAATTAACCAATCTGTCCAGTACGGCATCGGCAATAGTCCCTTCACCAATGATATCATACCAAACCGATACCGGTATCTGTGAAGATACAATGGTTGATTTATTGTTATATCGGTCGTCAACTATATCCATTAGCATTTCCCGTGCGTTGTTGTCAAAGGCTTGTATTCCAAAGTCATCCAGGATCAACAGGTCTGTTTTCTCCAGTTTTTTCAGTTCTTTCAGGTAGGTCCCGTCTATCTTACAGAGTTTCAGTCGTGCAAAAAGCCGTGCGGTATTGGCGTATATGGTTTTAAAACCGTTTATGCAGGCTTGGTTGCCAAGCGCCTGAGCCAGATAGCTTTTACCGACACCGGATGCGCCTGTTATGATGATGTTTTCTTTGCGCTTGATAAAGTCCAGGCTGCCCAGCCTCTGGAACATATTTTTGTCCAGGTTGCGCACTGTGGCATAATCGATATCTGCCACCGACGCTTTTTGGCGGAAGGAGGCGTTTTTGATCAGGCGTTCAAATTTTTTGTTCTGCCTGTCTTCCCATTCATGGTCAGCCAGTAAGGCCAGGTATTCATCAGGCGTCAAGCCGTTGGCTTGGTTGTTTTTGACGTACTGCAGGTGCATTTGTGCCATGGCCGTAAGGCGCATATCCCGCAGCTTTTCAACAGTAGGGTTGTTGTTCATTTTGTGTGTGTTTTTAAGGTTAATTATATGTTCCTGTTTTACGAAGGTTTTTATGCTCGGGGATATGCGGTTCAAACTCCAGTTCCCCCTGCTGCCCTGTAGAGGCGGTGTCCATCCTGTTTTTCAGGATATTTTTGATGAATGAATAAGAATGTCCCCCTGCTTCTTGTGCCATCCTGCAAGCGGCATCCAGCCTCTGCGAACCGTAACCTTTAGATAACTGTATAATTCCCATGGCCCTTTTGTACTGGGTTTCAGGATAGTCTCCAAAGGAAAGGATGGTACTGATATAATTGAGCACATTTTTGCCATGAACAGCAGCCTTTTTTTTAAAATAATCAGGGCTCCATTCTGAATAAGCCTGGTGCTGGCTGCTGAGGTGCCCCTTGACGGTTATATATTTGCCTTTCTCTTTTTCGCGTTTATGGGCAGCTATACGCTGGTTGTTGTAGTAAACTTCCACTGTAGATTGCGTGTACTGGATTTGTGTCTGTTTGCCGATATAGCGGTAAGGCACGCTGTAATATGTATTATCGGGCGAGAAGTATATGTAGCCGATTTTCTGCACTTTTGCCCGCCTATATTCTTTCATTTGAAAACGCCCTTGGGGCAAAGGCTTTAAATACTGGCGCTCATGGGACTGGAACAGTTCCCTGCGGCTGGTTTCTTTGCGTGCAAACAAAAGGTCGTTGTAGGGTCCCAGCAATTTGCCTATTTCTGCGTTCAGTTCATCAAGGGAAAAGAACTTCATCTCGCCAAGCGGGTAAAAAACCCTCTGATAGGCCAGGTTTACAGCATTCTCTACAAGCGCCTTGTCCTGTGGGCTATATGCCCTTGTGGGGTTCATGGCACATCTGTAGTGAAGGCTAAATTCCTTGAATGTTTTGTTGATAACCGCTTCGTACTTGCTGGCACGCGTTACCGCTGATTTTAAATTGTCGGATACAATTGCCTTGGGCACTCCCCCATAATAAAGCAGGGCATTGGACATGCACTGAAAAAAATCTTCCCGCTTCTGGCTGGCACAGGCTTCCACATAGGTGTACTGGCTATATGGGAGGATAGCCACAAAAACCTCTACTTCTGTAGCCTGTCCCGTCTCACGGTCATAAATGCGGAGCTTCTTTCCTGTATAGTCCACAAACATTTCGTGGCCGGCAATATGGTTGAGCTTCATGGAGCCTTTCTGTTTGTCATATTTGCGGTGGTAGTGTTCTATAAACTGCGTATAGCTGTATGGATCATCTGCCTGCTGCTCATAGATCCTGTAATGGTACTGAAAGGTAAAACCGGGCTGTTCCCGCTTGTTCTTCATCCCATCGAGATAGAGCATTAGCTGGTCATAACGCGGGTTGACAATGGTAGTTGTGCCCGGAAAAAGCTTTTCCAGACTGGCAGTGTCCATTTTGAGCAGGTCTTGCAAACTGTGCCCGCTGGCATTAAAAAGCTGCATGTAGCGGTTAACTGTATTGCGGGAAATTCCCAAGACATTTCCTGCCTGACGGTTGGTGACACCATCGAGGTGCAAAGTGATAATTTGTTTTAAATCCATAGGATCAAGTGTATTGGCCATATTGCTGTATTTTTCTAGTACAACAATAAGACAGGTTAAACTTGATCTTTCAAAGGGGGCATCTCTGGCAAACTGGCACAAAACGAACCGAAACTGGCACAAAACGAACCGAAAGCAGGAGTCGTTTTAGTGGCACATTTTGAACCGAAATGCCTGGCACAGATACTCCGAAATCAGTGGCACAAAACGAACCGAATTAGCCACTCCCTGTATATGATGCCCATCCAAAGGCAACAGCATGGACGAAGGCATATGTTTGCTGTCGCAAAAAACCACGGCCACATTATTAGAGCAAAGTTGTTCAAGCAGTTTTATAGAAAAACTAATCTGAGGATGCTCCAAAACCATGTAGCCAATGTCCTCAACAGGAATACTTACATCTTCGGACTGATCTTCACCATTGCCTTTTGATCGGATAACCAACTGGCTGTATTTTAATGATAAATAATACGGTTTTGAAAAGAAGAGTGTTCGTTTTATCATAGCTTTTAAGGATATATTTCATGGATTTAGCCAAAAACGCTTTTGCCTGTTTCGGACAAAGGCATTTCTGAAATCCGGTGTTCTTTTTCGTTAAAGTTTTCCAAAGTTTTGGAACACCAATAAAGTTTTCCAAAGTTTTGGAACTTTGGAAAACTTTATTGGCCAAAAAACACCGGATAATTACCCAATGCTTCAGAAGACAGATGACAGTATTTGAAATTATCCAAACCGCCAAAACTATTGATCACCAAATCTCTGTCAACGATAGTTTTGGCGTCTGATATTATACCATTATAAGAAGAATGAACCCACTTTTCGGGCTTTCCAACAAAAGCATGAGTTACCGGATTAAGATGAATATACCTAATAAGCTGAAGGAAATACTTTTCATCAGTAACCCTCTTACGCTTAAAATTTTTCATAAACAAGCTCCCCATACGTCCATACATCTTATTATAAGACTGGGTATAAGAACTGAAAAGGTTTGAAAGCCGTTTACTAACAAATTTCGAAAGTAATTCTTCGCGCCCTGCATCATCCCGAAGCTTTAAGTAATTCCTTTCGAAAAGCGAGCTGTTGCCCAAATGTTTTTCCATGGCATTGATATCATGCAGCCGAATCATTAAATGAAAATGATTGGGCATGAGGCAGTACGCCAATGTATCAACCAAAGGTGCAACAAACCTTTTATACTTTGCGATGAAAAAACGATAATTCTCATCTTCCCGAAATATCAGTTCATCGCCATTGGCGTGATTAAAAATATGATAACAGGCTTCCGGAAGTAAAGCTTCCATTTTTGTTGGTATTTAGGTTGGTTTTTTAAGCTTTTCCAAAGTTTAAGGCTTCGGAAAAGCTTAAAAAAAGAATCAGGACTTAACGACTATCCCCAGTTTTTCGAGCAACTGAGGGTTTTCTGCCAGGGCTATACGGGCAATTTGTTCGTAATCGGAAAGCCATTCAACGAGTTCTTCAAATTTTTGGTCGCGTACGGCCGTAGCGTTCTGGGCATCCCCTTTTTCCTTGTTAACGGCTTCTGCGGCCTGCGTAACAACATCAACTTTTTGCGTTGCCAATTCCAGTACTTCCTGACTTTGACCAAAGCCCACCATTACAGCCAACCAGGCAGGGTTTGCAAGCAGCGCATGATAAAAATTACTGCATTGCTTAATCCACCCGCTTACTGTGGTTGCCCTTCTGCCATTGAGCTGCAGTGTAGTTTGTGCCTGCACATCATCCTTAAAAGCCACACGCGCAATGGTTATGTGGCGCATATATAGTTCATGCGCCTCATCTTTTGCCACTTTGTAATGCTCCAGGGCCGCGTCCACATCACCATATTCCTTAATCTGCAATTCGAATAAATTATCCGCTGCCGTTAGTAGGTTTTTCCCTTCGAGCAATTTTTCTTCGGGATAGCCGAAAATACCTACTGCGATTTTAATCTGTTCATCGCTTAAGCTGTTGTTAATGCGCATACCTGCCTCTAGCAGGATATCCTTTTTACTTGCTTTAATTGTACTCATAATATCAGTATTGGTTAAAAAATATTTCAAATCCCAGATAATAATCTTTTTCGTATTAATGTATGTCCGAAGTAAATTGCCCCATTCGGAGCGGCATCACTTATATTCCGGCAGGAAGGTGCTTCATCCCGGCAGGAAGGTGATCCATTCTGACTGGGAGGAGCTTCATTCCAATAGGAATGTACTCCATCCCGGCAGGGAAGCGCTTCATTCCTGTGGGGATGTGCAGCATTCCGGCAGGAAGATGTTTCAGTCCGGCAGAAAGGCGCTCCATCCCTGCGGGGAGGTGCGGCATTCTGTGCCTGAACATGATAAATCAGAGAACAAGACTTATTCAATTGAATCAATACTACCCAATTTATCAATTAGCACCTTAATTGGATTAGCCTTCTGAAAAGCTTTAAAGCTTTGAATCCTATACTGATCATTCTTATTTGTAACTATGGAAGCCAAATGATGCCTAAATAGATAATCCTTTGAAGATATATTTTGTACCCGGTAGAGGTATTTACTGAGAAAAGCTGGATTATTTTTGTTGTTCTCGAATTCTTCATTGCTTAATCCCAGCAAAAACATATCATTCGTCTGCAGTATAGCAATGGATTCCTTTCCATCGGCTGGCAGCCTAAAAACTTCCGCACCTTGCTTCTGCCGTTCAACAGCTTCCCAATAGGACACCATTGCTTCGCCTAACTTTCCATCATACTTTAGGTATATAAGTGCATGATGATTATTTTTCAAATCAACATACTGATTTACAGAAGATTTTAAATTATGCGCATTTCCGAAATTTTCCCGCACTCTCACTTTTTTAACTGGCACAGGCTCACCCCCTTTACGGTTTGGAAGGAATAAGCGCGGTTTGCCATTCTTAAAAAATGCATCTTTGGGTACTTTAAAACTATCATTTGAGATATCTACCCCACAATTATCGCGCAAATGCTCAAGTATCAGGTTTCTAATAACACCGTCCACCACTTTACCTATCTGTTTCTTGTCTTCAAGGGATGTTATTGGTTTGCGAACATGATAGGCCTCCTTATGACCTGGCGGGGTGCGTTTTCCATATACAGTATCTTTATGGAGTTGCCCACGTGCTGAAAACCCTACACTTTTATAAATCACTCCGTTTTTTTCAATTTTCTTTGAAATTCGGGTTAACACTTTATTGTTTTGCTTATGAGAGATAAGGATAGATTCAGCAAATTTTTTCACGTCTTTTTCAAATCCATCCCATGGCATTGGGAATTTCTCAGAATTATCGAGGCTCCTGTTTTTATTTTCTTCTTTTGCATAATAAGTACTTAAACGCTGCATGAAACCCTGTTCTGTTAAGGCTACAGTTATGGCATCAATTGCATGGTGCCGGTGATCCTCACGGTTCTTTTTAGGGTCATAGCGGATTTCACCAGTAGCCTCATCAACCCATACCACAGCCTCAGTTAAGACTTCCCCTTTCTTAGGTTTTGGAGGATCATTCTCCATGGGATACAAGTCTTGTTCTATAGATTCAATATTAAAAACACAATAGTACCGACCCGGATTTTGTTCCGTCCGTTTTGAGTAAGCCGGGTCTATATCGGCAACCATATTCTCATTTTCGTCAACCGTAACATAGCCAAGAATTTGATTTTGATTAGTCTCCGGTTTGATATTCTTCACACGCATCAGCTCAAATCCCTCAAAATCAAGCTGCATAAACGCCCAATATTTCCCATCTGGTAAATTGGTTTTGCATTGATAAATATGGCAGACAAACAATCCATTTTTCACTTCTCCAAACAGAGCTACTTCCGAAGTTTTGGTTTTTACTTTCCCCTTGTTTTCAGCAATCTTAAGTTCAAACTTTTTTACCGAAAAACGAGCCCAATAAGCCCCATCCCTATCTTCTTTTACTTTAATATTATTTCCAATTGTATCATTCTTAAAAAAACCTTTTTCAACTCTTCCTTTGAGCACCAAATGATCAAGGTCTGACACTGGTTTCTTTGCAAACACCGGGAAAAGAGATGTTTTGTCAGACACATTAACCAAAACCCAATATTTACCGTCTATCATATTGGGTACATTAATCTTTAAGGATAGATATTTGGACGACAAAACATTTTTATTCAAAATTCCGCTCAAGACCAACTGATTACTATTGGTAGTTGGCCTGTCATTTGTTTTCCTGAGCATGCTTTTCACCTTTCTATGCTCATCGGTGAGCACATAATAGGCAAGCCGTTTACCAGCCTTCACCTCAACTTCACAGTCTTGCATACCACATACTGGGTTCAAGATATTATTTATGCCCCATAAATGACGTAACTCTGCCGTTACTTGCCCAGGGAGCATGCGTACATCAGAACAAATACTTGAAAGCAATTCAACAGCTTTACGGCTTATATAACGGCTATCATTTAATTGCCTTTCAATAAAGTCATCCACTTTAAACTCATTCTTAGAAGAAAACTTTCTAGCCTTGGCATAGGGCAGTATCTTATATACCCTCTCAGTAATTTCATTCCATCCATCTTTAATATTATCATGCTTTTGTATACCCCATAATTTATAGTCGTGGTTGATTAAATAGAACTCAAATGGGGTTTTCTCTCCTTTCAGATTATTAAATTTGGATTCACAAAGGGTTTTGTTGCTGAAGCTATCATCAAGGGATATGCTTTTTGGTATTATATGCTCAATTTGAACTGCATTTGTTCCGTCCAATAGATCGGCAACACTAATGACTTTACCTGTATAGGGGCACAGTACTGGCCCTGAAGAATGCTTTTGAATTTCATCGTACAACAGATACCGCAGGAGATTATCCCGGCTTGGACGCTGTCCCAGCTCCGCCAGGCGTTGACGGGCATTTTCATTCTTATTAGTATTTTCGTTCGCCTTCACACTGATTTCCTGCCGCTTAGATTTGGTATTCTTTAAATTGCGCCCCATTTCTACATGTATGCGACTAAAGATAAAACCGGGATCCTGCTTTCTATATTTACGCAACAACTCATTAACTAACCTGCGCATCTCATAAAGAGCCTGCTGTACAATGGGATTGCGTAGATTTTCAAGCTCTGGCACCCAGTCTTCAATATCTCTATTTTCGATCTCCTGACTATGATGGTACAATTGTGTAAATGCAGGGTCATTTTCACTAAACCCATAATTATTTAATGGATCCGATAAATAATCTTTAATCTTATTAATTGCCTCACCTTCCTTATTACCCTTTTCGTGTAGTATCCGCAAAACATCACTCTCTAATCCTCCAATTATATCAGGAATATTAAAGAATTCCCATCTTGGTCCGAAGGCATTTTTAATTCCTCCCAGCACAACTGCTTCACTAAATGTAAAGCCCTTTGCAAGGAATGGGTTAATATTACGAATTGCTTTCAATGAAACATTGGAATAGCCTTCAGCAATACGGATCTTCTTGATCTTTTCTATATCAAAACTATTTTTTAATTGGTAATCTTCCTTAAGCTTTTTTAATAATCTAACATTATCATCATAAAAATAGAAGCAATGCCATATTTTCTCATAACATCGGTTCCAAACCTCTTCAGGAAAAAGTGGTTTTAGCTTTTTAATCGTTGGATTTCCGCTAATCTTCTGATCAAGATCATAATTAAATTCCTCATACGTAAGTTTTAACGCTTTAACAATCTGTTCAAATTTAAAGCTATTATCTTTTGTGCTAAACACATCCAAAACAAGCTTTCTTTGATCATCCGTCAAGCGCTCCCCTTTTCCATATTTTATATTGTTTATAATCTGGTAAGAACGGAAAAGTTCGAATTCTGGATGAGACAAAGGGCATGGCTTTTTACTGCGATAAACTATTTCCCCATTTTTTCTGCGAAAATCTCCATTGCCCATCAAAACAGGTCTGTTTTGCTCAAACCTACAATTATCCAACAAATTTTTCTGTGAACGCAAAGGCAATTGCCAGAACAACAGGCTCTCATTGCTCTTAAATTTTATCCCATCTATCCCTGATTCTATTTCTCCTGCCAAAAAGGTCTTTAATAGTATTTCTTTATATGTCGTAACTTTTCCTCCTGCAATTTCAACATTCTCTTTACCATATTTATCAAAATAATTATTGATTTTCTTTCGATTTCGATTACTCTCTAGATTTCCTTTAAGGAAGCGCACTTTGCTGCTTTTTATAAGCATATTGTCGAGACCAAGATGAGCAGTCTGCCGTTCCCAAATTTTCAAAAACTCCTCAATATACATCCCCCGCTCAGTATAGCGAGACCGCACCCTTAATTCGTTCCCATTTGCATCTGTTTTATAATGAAACTCTTCACCTTCTTTAGGTAAAATCTCATAAAGCTTTTTTCCTAGAGTATCTGTTCCTATCAAATTACGCGTATCATTAATTCCCGTCATATTGTCTTTTCCTTTATATATAGCCCCTTCATCCCCTCCCTTTCGGCTACTTAAAAATCCACGATGTTGCATGAAATGATAAAAGACACGACCTAATTCCAACAAACTCAAATCTTCACTTAATCCTCTATATCTTAATTCATATGGGTTTAATTTTAACCACTTAATAAATTCTGGTTCTGAGGGGAACTTTTTCCCTTCCGTTTTTTCTGTTTTCTTCCATTTGCCCCATTGATTCAGACTGTCAATACTCAATGGACACATATTTAATCCTATCAAGGACTGAAGCAATTTAAACTTACGCACCTTTTTACGATAAACTTGCCTTCTATTCTGCCGATGCTCTCTTCTAGTAGAATTTTTTGATTGTTCTTTGTCGCCCTTTCCAATGGTAGTTGGCTCAACTCCTTCTGGAAAAATCAACACTCCAGTATCATCAATAGAGATGTATTTAACAACTTTACCGTCCTCAATTATAACATTGATTACAGCCCAACCAATACTATTGGTTCCTAAATCGAGTCCTAATATCTTTGCCATATGAAACTACTTTTGTATTAAAAGGGGCAATTTACACAATTATGCCGAAAAAACTTGCATAATTTAAAAGATTATTTTACTTTTGCCTTCAACACAATAGAAAACTCTATTTTACATCTTATCACAATAAGGCTATATGCCGAAGGATTTTATCCTATACTCCCGCTTCGGTGGGAGTTCTTTTTTTTATAAAATGGCTATTTCTCAAAAACCAGGCACGTAATTTTAATAGAGGTGTTTTAAAAATTCTCATCTCCATTATCTGGTTTTTAAGTAGATCTGAGCTTACAACCCGCAATCAATTGGTATTTGAAAAACCTGATCCGGGAAAACGCAGCAGATATAAAAATCTCCGGCAGGCTTTAACCGTCAGTATTCCCACAGCATGCTCTTTAATTAATGAAGGTTGATAATATACTTATCCATTTGATTTTGACGCAATTTCCAAAAGATAATATTTCACACAATTATGCCCAATACAGAAAATTTTAAATAGAAATTGGGGCATATTGGTTCATAATACTTACACCTTAAAGAACAGATAGGAAATTTAATTTGTCCTCGAAATTTTGGTTAAGGTCTGTAATTAACTTTTCCAAAGTGTTTGAACTTTGGAAAAGTTAATTACCTTACCCGTTTGCTCATTACAAACTCCAGTTCGCCCCCTTTAAGGATTTCTGAGGCGGGCAGAATCCAGTTAGTCAGTTTCTTTCCGTTCAGGCGGACTTCCTTGACGTAGATATGATCGGGCGATTGTTTTTTAACGATGATTTTAAATATTTTGCCGTCTTTAAGGCAGATTTCGGCATTTTTTACCAGAGGGCTTCCAATCACATACTCTCCACTTCCCGGGCAAAAAGGATAAAAGCCGAGCGAGCTGAAAATATACCAGGCCGACATCTGGCCACAGTCATCGTTTCCGCAAAGTCCATCCGGCGCGTCGTGGTACATTTCTTCGAGGATCAAACGCACTTTTTCCTGCGTTCCGGATGCTTTATCTGTATAAGTATAAAGATAAGGGATATGATGTCCGGGTTCATTGCCGTGCACATAATTCCCGATAATGCCATCACGGGTAATATCTTCATTATGGGCGATATGTTCATCAGAGATTTCCATGGTAAAGAGTGAATCCAGTTTGGCTGCAAAACATTTTTTACCGCCCATCATTTCGATCATTTTACCGGCATTATGCGGCACATAGAGCCCGTAGTTCCAAGCATTTCCTTCGATAAAACCCTGTCCGTGCGTATTCATTGGATCGAATTCTTTTCGGAAACTGCCATCCGAAAGCTTCGGTCGCATGAAACCAATTTCCGGATCATATACATTTTTATAATTTTTGGAACGCTCCTGAAACGCTTCTGCAACATCATTGTCACCTAATACATTTGCGATTTGCGCGATGGTATAATCATCGTACGCATATTCCAAAGTTTTACTCACTGAGCTACCGCTTTTATCTTCGGGCACATAACCCAAATCCATATAATGCCCGATTCCATCGTAAGGGCGGTAGCAAGCCGTTTGCACGCAGGCATCAAGTGCGTGTTTCAGATCGCCATCAAAATTTCCGTGCACAATAGCATCGGCAATAACCGGAACACTGTGATAACCAATCATGCACCAGTTTTCGTTGGCATAATGCGACCAAACAGGCAGCATGGGATGCACGCTCTGATCGAAATGCGCGAGCATGGATTTTACCATATCATTGTTCCGCTCCGGCTGCACGAGATTAAAAAGCGGGTGCAGTGCACGGTAGGTGTCCCAAAGGGAGAAAATAGTATAATTTGTAAAGCCGTTGGCCTGATGAATATTTTGATCCAGACCGCGGTATTGGCCATCCACATCATTAAAAACCACCGGGCTCAGAAAGGCGTGGTACATCGCGGTATAGAAAACGCGCATTTGTTCTTCGTTCATCATTTCCACGCGGATTTTGTTCAGCTCCTGATTCCAGTTTTTGCGGGTCTTTTGCACCACGTCATCAAAATCCCAATGGGGAATTTCGGTTTTCAGGTTTTTAATCGCGCCATCGGTGCTCACCGACGAAAGAGCCACTTTGAGCATGATTGCTTCGGAATCCGAAGCATCCACATCAAACCAGGCCACCACATCTTTTGCAGCCATTTCGGGGAAATTATGTTCTTCATCAAATTTGCGGTAAAAGCCATTGTAGGCCGGATTTTCGATACGCTCGAAGCCATAATTTTGGATTGCCTTGCTAAAACTGATGGCAAAATAAAGGGTTCGGGTCCGAGCCCAGCCGCGGGTCTGCCGGTAACCGGTAAGCAGGGTATCATTTTCCATACGCAGGAAAGTCCAGATGTTTTTTCCCGGATAATTATAAATCCCTGCGGTCAGATCAAGGATGATGTGGGCTTCTTCGGTTTTCGGGAAGGTGTATCGGTGCATACCTACCCGTTCTGTGGCCGTGAGTTCTGCATTAATGCCATAATCATGGAGTAAAACCTGATAATATCCCGGCGAAGCAGCTTCATCCTGATGCGAAAAACGTGAACGGTATCCCGTTTCAGGTTTTGATTCCGTACCCGGGTTCAGGCGTAATTTACCTGTTGTGGGCATAATCAGCAGGTCGCCCAGATCGGAATGACCTGTACCGCTAAAATGCGTATGGCTAAACCCACAAATGGTCGAGTCTTCGTATTGATAACCGGCACAATACTCATAAACCTTTTTATTGTATTTCCCATCGACCAGCATTTGAATACTATCTGTATCCGGACTGAGCTGCACCATCCCAAAAGGAGCAGCAGCACCCGGAAAGACATGACCCATTCTCTGGGTTCCGGCAAAGGGATTTACCAATGAAGCAGGATCTGCTGGATATTCCTGTGCAAACGACTGAAAAGCAAAAAACAATGCAAATATCAAGGACAATGGACGGTACATACTAAATTGATTTAGGTTTGGGGACAAAAATAGGAAATATGGACAAATGACAGAAAAAAACCGCCCGAATCTGCTGCTCCAAAAACAAAACCGGAATTTCGTGTTTATGAAATTCCGGTTTGGATAGCTTAATCAAACAGGAGGCTGTTCAAAAAAGGGATTTACTTTGAGAAAAGGCTATCGACAAATTCTTTGCGGTTAAAAACCTGAAGCTGGTGCATTTTTTCGCCGAGGCCAATGTATTTCACGGGCACTTTAAACTGATCGGAGATACCGATCACTACGCCACCTTTTGCGGTACCATCGAGTTTGGTCAGGGCGAGTGCGGTAACTTCAGTTGCGGAGGTAAACTGTTTGGCCTGCTCAATAGCGTTTTGTCCGGTAGAAGCATCGAGGATGAGCAAAACTTCGTGGGGCGCATCGGGAATGATCTTGCTCATTACTTTTTTAATTTTCGTCAGCTCGTTCATCAGGTTGACTTTATTGTGGAGACGGCCTGCAGTATCAATAATCACTACATCGGCATCGGACGCCACGGCTGATTTACAGGTATCGTAAGCGACGCTTGCGGGATCAGAGCCCATTTTCTGCGCGACAATAGGCACATCCACCCTTTCGGCCCATATTTTGAGCTGGTCAATAGCAGCAGCCCTGAAAGTATCGGCAGCACCGAGCACAACTTTTTTACCGGCAGCTTTAAAATGATAGGCCATTTTGCCAATGGTAGTGGTTTTTCCAACGCCATTTACACCCACCACCAGGATCACATGCGGTGGTTTTTTAATCTGGAAATCATAACCGGCATATTGGTCATTGTCCTGTTCGGCCAGCAGAGCCGCAACTTCTTCGCGCAGTATGGTGTTCAGTTCGGAAGTACCGAGGTATTTATCACGAGCCACGCGTTCTTCAATTCGTTCGATAATTTTAAGGGTGGTATCCACACCCACATCGGATGTCACCAGGATTTCCTCCAGGTCATCCAACACAATGTCATCCACTTTCGATTTTCCCGCGATTGCTTTTGAAATTCGGGAAAACACATTGGTTTTGGTTTTTTCGAGCCCTTTATCGAGGTCTTCTTTATTCTTTTTTGAAAAAACAGAAAATATACCCATGAAAAATATTTTAATAATCGTTGAGTCGCTCTGCTAAATTAGGAAATTAATCCGGTACATAGTAAAAAAGCCCTCTTCCAACGTGGGAAAAGAGCTGAATATTTTCGTGTAAGCGTAAAGGGCTTATTTCTTTGCGAAATAATCTTTTACACTATCGTTAGGTACGATTTGCTCTTTAAATGAGTAAGCACCTGTTTTTGGTGATTTTACCATTTTAATAGCTTTGGCAAAATCTTTGCCTTTACTCTGGAGTGATGCAACAACTTTCTTTGCCATAACTTATCCCTATTTAATTTCTTTATGAATTGTGTATTTCTTCAGGATTGGATTATATTTTTTTATCTCCAACCTTTGCGGTGTATTCTTTTTGTTTTTGGTAGTCACGTAACGTGAAGTACCGGGCATTCCGCTTTCTTTATGCTCAGTGCATTCCAGAATAACCTGCACACGCGCTTCTTTATTCTTTTTTGCCATTGTTTAGCCTTTTTATTTTAAGGGGTGCAAAGATATGGAGCTTTTTAATAAAAACCTAACTTTGCTTTTAAAAAAATTTATTTCCCGTATTTACTGCTTAATTTGCTGAGTTTCATCCGATCCATTATCTGGTCGATTACTTTTTTTGTATAGCGCGGAAACTCAGCCTTTTTCATCCAGCCATAGTAAGCCGGTTCTTTCTCAAAAACATCTTCCACGGCTTCACCTTTGTGCTTTCCAAAATTAAAAACCTCTATGCCTTCATCATTGAGCACAATATGTCCGGCCATAT
Source organism: Bacteroidales bacterium (assembly GCA_963662905.2). Lineage (GTDB taxonomy): Bacteria > Bacteroidota > Bacteroidia > Bacteroidales > WRLA01. Next base: position 1,232,255 of record CAXXFD010000003.1, read on the forward strand.
CCACATTACGGTTTTTCGTGCTGAATTCGGCCAGTTTTTCCATATCGTTTATAACGGGCGATGGTATCGTACCGTTACGATCGGTATAGTCAACGTCCTCATAACGATCGAGCTGGGCTTTCAATACTTCGAGCGTGGCCAGCGCATCTGCTTTGGCAGAATGATAATTTTCCAATGGTTTATCGCAATAGAAGCGATAAGCTGCAGCAAGGTTACGTGGTTCCATTTTATGAAAGATGTTCTGCACATCGATCAGGTTGCGCTCACGTATATCAAATTCCACACCGGCCCTCAGGAACTCCTCCATTAGCATAGGGACATCCATTTTATTGGAGTTAAAACCGGCCAGGTCGCAATCTTTCAGAAAAGCGGCGATTTCTTCGGCGAGTTCCATAAATTTTGGTTCTCCGGCAACGTCTTCATCGCAAATACCATGAATTTCGGTTGTTTCTTCCGGGATTGGAATTTCGGGGTCGATACGCTTAAGATAAGTTTCTTCACTACCATCAGGCTGTACCCTGATGATGCATATTTCGATAATTCTGTCTTTGCCCACATTCACTCCTGTGGTTTCCAAATCAATAACGGCCAGTGGCCTGCTGAGTTTCAAATCCATTATTTTCTGCCTAAGTATTTAAATCCTTTATAAATGATATTAATATCGTTGATTGTCCTGTAGTCCCGCGCATAAACCAGGTTCAGTTTCCCGGCGATATCGTCGTTAATCCGCCTGTTACTGAATGCGTCCACGGGGCTCAGAATGCCTTTACGGATTTCCGGAAGGCGGCTGTCACCGGCTCCCTGCCTGTAAAAGCCTACCCACGACCTGCGTCCGATAAAAACATACGCAATATTGCGCAAAAAACCCGCCTTTTTCTGCACAAACATCAGCCCGAGCGGCAATGTGCAAAGAAACGCAAGTGAGATGAGAATATCAAACATTCTCTTGTTTCTTTTATTGTGGGTATCGGAAATTGCATCAACATCAAGCACATACAAATCGCCTGAAGTATTGATGGAGTTGCTTCCAATGATGCTGATACTCTCGGGTGGTGCTATTTTATAATCGAGCTGATACTTGCTCAAACCCGACATATAATCAATAATACGGTTTGCCGGGATATCCTGGGCACAAAAAACCAGCTCGCTGATTTTATAAATTTCGATAACATCTTCGAGTTGGTTGATATTCCCAAGCACATCCTGTCCGTCGGAGCCTTGATTGCCATCATAGATCAAACGTCCGGTAAAGCCCACTTTTAAACGGGTATTGCGCATCAGGTCGGCAACACGCTTGCTTTCATCAGCTTGTCCAACAATTAGCACCCTTTTGTCTTCTTCACCATTCCATCCATATCCGCTCACTTTCAGCGTATGCAACAGCAGGCGCAGCAGTGTCATTGAAAGGAAACCCCATGCTGCCCCAAGCAGGATCAGCGCACGGCTGAAACGGTATGATTCGCTGAGCAAAGCATAAAACACCAGGATAATCACTGTGCCGGCAAAAAGCCCCTGGAATATTTTTACGAGACGTATCGGTTTATCGTAACCTCCCGAAAAATAGACACTTCCAAGCCATGCGAGTATGTAAAGCGGAATAGCAATCAAAACAAACGCGCTGGGGTAATGGCCGCCTTCGGGATATGTAATTTGTTCCCAATAGGTTTTCATGGCAAACATTCCGCCAAAAATCATGGCAGCATCCGCAAAGGGCAGTGCGATGCGTTTCATAAACCGGCTGAGAATGCTCAGAAAGGCCCGAAAATAAATGGCCATATTAATAAAGAAGGAAAACAGTTGCGCATTGCCTTTTGAGAAATGTTTGCGCGTAAAAATAACCATCGCATTATAGAAAATAAACACGTAGTTGATGCTGCTTTTCTTGGTACTTTCTCCTTTGTAATGAATAATGCGCGTGCCCGGATAATAGTAGTTTTTATAGCCGCCTTTCAGGATACGGTATGACAGGTCGATATCTTCGCCATACATAAAAAATTCCTCATCGAGCAAACCTACTTCATCCAGTGTTTTTTTGCGCATCAGCATAAAAGCGCCGGAGAGTATCTCTACTTCATGTTCGGATTCTTTATCAAGATAACCGAGATGGTATTTTGAAAAGCGTTTTGATTTGGGGAACAAGCGTGAGAGGCCGAAAATTTTATAAAAAGCCACGGCCGGAGTGGGCAGGCCGCGTTTGGACTCGGGCAGGAATTTTCCTTTTCCATCGACCATTTTCACGCCGAGGCCGCCGCCGTCGGGATGTGCGTCCATAAAATCCACAACCTTCACAAAGGTATCGTTCTCAACGATGGTGTCGGGATTGAGAAGGAGCACATAATCGCCTTTTGATTTTCGTATGGCCTGGTTATTGGCTTTTGAAAAACCAACATTTTCTTTATTGGCAATCAGGTGCACCCAGGGGAATTTTTCCCGAAGCATGCGCAAACTCCCATCAACCGAGTTATTATCCACAACAAAAACTTCTGTAGGAATTTTTTTCATTGCCGATTCGACCGAATGCAGGCATTGTTCCAGAAAAAACTCCACATTATAATTGACGATAATAACCGAAAGTCGGGGCATAAAATATTTTTTAGAAAATCAAACTTTCGTTTTGATCCTGAGCCGAATATAATAAATCGTGTGCTGCCTGCATGATTAAAATCAGCCGGGATCCCCAATGGGCGCCAAAGAGTTTATGAATTTCGGATAATGCATTTTCGCGGGCATCGTCCGTGTTTTTCGAAAACAGCATCACACAATCTTTCATATCCTGATATACATCGCTGATTTGCTCGGCCAGACTGATGGTTGCAACAGGATTTCCGGGATTTTCACCATCGGGACGGGCGACTTTAACCGCATCGTTTTCAATACCGATTTTATCACGGAGATTATTGAAAATCCGTTCCCAATCATGCTCATTTACAAAACGTTGCAATGCGTCCGGATTTGAGGGCAAAAGAGGCGGCAGCACCGCACCTTTCAAATACAAAAGCGGAGAAATTTTCTGGTAATAGCTCAAAATATCTTCCCTTTTGTAGGATTCGGCTTTTTCGGTAAACACACAAAACTCTACTGCTACGGTCATAAAATCCCTGACCTGAGGTGATTTGAGCAAATTATCATTATCCATCGAACTCATAAAAAAATTTTTGCGAAATTATTGAAAATATGGCAGTCTGTGACCATGAAAATAGCATTGCTTTGCCAGAGAAATAAAAACGGCTAAAAGCATGGTATATTTTGCGGATTATCCGCCCTAAAGAAAGCGATCATTAAATTTTCCTTATCACTCAATTTTACTGCCGGTAAAACCGTTAAAACAGCATAACCCTAAAACATTTATATTATGATTAGTTTATTAAAATCGATTCGCCCGGAAGAGGCAGAAGGAAAAGTTAAAGCAGTTTACGAAAATCTTGAAGCAGCCATGGGTATGGTTCCCAATGTTTTGCAGTTTCAAAGTGCGAGTGAAGATGTATTTTTGAGGCAAATGGATTTCCTGAAATTCATTATGGATCACGAAACACTGAGTGCCGAACTGATGGCATGGATCCGCCTGATAATCAGTGCACGCAAAAACTGCGACTATTGCATTCGTATGAATGCGGGCATGTTGCTAAGACGTGGGGTTACAGAGGATGAAATTAAAAAAGGCATTGCCAATCCGGCGGTAGTTCGTTTGAGCGACAAAGAAAAAGCGCTATTGGGTTTTGTTTTAAAGATTATGTTTGAACCCGAAAAAATCGAAGAAGCGGATTTGGATGCGTTGAGAGAAATGGGCTGGACTGACAAAGAAATATTTGAAGCCAGCTGGGCGGGCAGCAAGCAATACGGCATGGTTCAACTATTTAAAGGGTTTAAAGTGCAATTAGACATATAAAACATTACGAGCGGGGAAGTTTGAGGATAAACGAACTTCCCTGCCCTTCTTTACTTTGCACTTCTATGGTTCCATTTAGGCGCGCCGTGAATTCCTTCACCAAAATAAGTCCCAGACCTGTACCTTCTTCGCCTTCGGTGCCTTTCATATGTATTTTACTGTCGAGGCGGAAGGCTTGCTGTATTTGCTCTTCCGACATCCCCATTCCGTAATCCTTCACAATTATTTCTGTCCATTGTTCCGAAGTACAACTTCCCGAAAGCTCCACCTCTGATTTTCTCCCGGAAAATTTTATTGCGTTGGTCAGAAGGTTCAGCAAGAGTTGTCTCAGCATATTTTCATCGGCAAAAACCGTGCACCCTTCTTCAATATCAGTTTTTATCCCAATTTGCTTTTTCCGGGCCATTCCACCTACCAGCCCTAAAACTTCATAGATGATGCCGGCCATTTCAATTTTTTGTGGATTGCAAGGCAGTTTTCCCGACTGGCTTCTTGACCATGTGAGCAGGTTTTGCAAAAGCTGGAAAGTATTATTGGCTGATTCGTTAAGTATATTGGCAAAATCCTTCCTTTCTTCCTCCGAATAGTTTTCCCATTCTTTGGATAAGAGGGAGGAATAGCCCAGAATTGTACTAAAGGGATTTTTTAAGTCATGCGCCAAAATACTGAAAAACCGATCTTTTGTGGCATTCAGCTTATTAAGTTCGGAATTCTTGTTTTTAATCAGTTTGTTCATTGCTCTAATTTCTTTGTGCGCTTCTTTTCTGATGCGCATATGCCTTAAAACAAGGATCAAAAAAACAACAAGGATAAAAAGCGCGCCCCCAAGCGCAATTTGTTTAATGCGCAGGTTTTTCAGTTTCAGGTCGGCCTCCATCAGCTTTTTTTCCAGCATTTGGCTTTGCCTTTCTTCCTTTTCAGATTCATATCGCTTTTTCAGGCTGTGTATCTGTTTGTTATGCACCGAATTCCACAGGCTGTCCTTTAAATCAAAATACAATTCGGCCGATTGCAGCGACATTTCGGTATTTTTCATTGCCAGATAGCATTTCATTATTTCCCGTGAAAAAAGGATTTGCTGGTTAATAACACCGGTTTGAACAGTAAGTTGGTACGCTTTTTCAAAATATTGAATGGCCTCTTTGTATTTTCCGTTCAGAACAGCAATTCGTCCCTGGTTTGCGATGAAAGTTTTTTTGGCCACCAGAATATCTGCCGTATCCAATGTATGGATAATTTCATGATTTACAGCTATTAAACTATCTTTTAACTCCAGCTCATAATATCCCTCAGAGATATTTTCAAAAAACAATGCTTTCCCGGGAACACTTTGGCTTTTTTCCTGATATTTTTGAGATTCAAGCAGATATTCAATACCTTTGAGATAGTCTCCTTTTATATTAGCTAAAGCGCCCAGGTTATTTAAATTAGTAGCTATCAACCTGTTATGCCCAATACGCCGAAAATAGTCCAAAGCTTTGAGAAAATACTCTTCGGCTTCAGAGTAATCGAGTATATTTAAATGCGCCACACCCAAATTAGTATAGGATTCAGCAATACCTATTGAATCGCCCTGTTCCTCTTCCATTCGCAATGATTTAAGGTACAAGTCTATAGCATCCGTATATAGTCCTTTGTCATCATAAATAATCCCGAGATTATTCAGTACCTGCTTATAGATAACAGCTTTGTTCCCGCTCTTGTCCATTTTCGTCAAAGTGCGTTGATAATAATGGACTGCAGAATCGGTCATTGATTTAAAATGGTACAGGAGTCCATAATGGTAATCCAGGAAATAATCAAGCGAATCATTTTGAACGGTATCAATTGAGCGGATCAGTTCTTCACTGACATTCAGGTCGGCATAAAAGAATTTTCTTGATTGCTCCAGGATATAGACCACCTGCTCATCGCCGTTTTTCTTTGCGATTTCAAGCAAAACCGAATCCGGAATAGCTGCACGCAGCATAAGGGGAAAAAGAAAGATCAGGAAAAGCCAAATACTCTTTCTTATTACGGGAGCCATGGGGTTACTTTTTACTAATTGATACTTTGTTTTCAAAAGAAAGCCCAAAAATAAAAAATATCTGTATCGCAGGCAAGTATTAAAGGCGAATAATAAAGCGACTTCCCTCGTTTGTTTTTGAAACTACATGAAGGTTTCCCCGGTGCATATAAACCAACTGCCTGCATAAACTCAGGCCAATTCCATTACCATTTTCGCGCGTTGTATAAAAAGGAAGGAATATTTTCTCGATTTCACTTTCTTCCATCCCGCAGCCATTGTCTGCAACCTCTATTTGTACGCGGCCATCACCGGAGCGAAAAGCGCGCAGGATTACAGAGGGTTCATCAACATCTTTAACTGCAATAAAAGCATTTTCCACTAAATTGATCATGACCTGCATAAACTGGGATTCATCAATCTGAATACTCAATTCATCATCTTCCAGTACTTTACGGTATCGGATTGATTGCTGATCAGCCTTTTCACGGAACAGCAATATCAGGTTATCCAACAAATCGCGCAGATAAACTTTGTTTTTAACAGGTTCCGGGATTTTTGCCAGCTTCCGGTATGATTCCACAAAACGCAGCAGGCCGGTATTGCGCTTATGAATCACTTTTAAGCCTTCATCCAGCCTTTGGATATCATCATCTGACAGCTCATCGGGTTTTATTAAATTACCCTCCTCTGTATGCAGATTTCGTTGCATGCTGTGCGATAAAGACCGCACCGGCGTAATACTGTTCATGATTTCATGCGACAATATGCGGATCAGTTTTTTCCAGGTTTGTGTTTCCTCTGCATTTAATTCAAAACGGATATTTTGCAGGGACACAATAATATAGTTCTCTTCCTGAAGCACAAAATGCGCCACCCTAAGGCTCAGGCTTTCGTTTCCAAAATCTCCGGGAAGTTTTATAAGCCGCGGCCGGTCATCTTCCGCATGCAAAATGAGCTGCGAGAAACCTTTCTGAACTTTTTCCAGGTCGTTAATTGAGTGTAAGCGACTGATTCCCAGCAATGATTTCATATGATCATTGCATAAAACCACGGAGAGGTCGCTTCTGCGCGCAACCAGGACACCGGTGGACAAATGGCTGAGAATACTTCCATAGAGCATTTTCTGGCTTTCGCGTGCAGTTTTTTCTTCGGCCAGAATATCAATAATCATATTCAGCATCTGGCTCAGGTTGCCCTGACCTCCATCGGTACGGAAATGCTGAACCGTTTCCCGGCTTCTGATCCATTCAAAAAACTGATTGATTTTTTGGTTGTTCCTGTTTACATCGCGAATGAGCAATACGGACTCAATCAGCAAAAAAATACCAAAAGTAAATGGCGTAACATAAAGATGATCTTTCAGGATAGACCATGCCAAAGCAAATGAAGTGATCAATATCAGGATGATATAAACTATAACCCTAATATTAAATGTTTTAAAGTTCATATTTCTTCATTTTATTGTACATAGTCTTGCGGCTGATCCCCAGCTCGCGGGCTGCTTCGCTGACATTATCATCATTTTTGCGCAAGGCCATACGCAGCAGGCGGATTTCGTTTTCTTCCAGGTTTAGCGTATCCGGGCTATCATCGACCGATTGGTCGTTAAAATAAAAATCAGAAGTTGTTAGCTGGTTTCCTTCGCTCAGGATGACAGCTTTTTCGATCACATGTTCCAGTTCGCGTATATTTCCGGGCCAGCTGTGCTTTTTAAGTTTTTGGATGGCTGAGGCATCAATTTTATGGATTTCCCTTTTGTATTTGGAAGCAAATTTTTGCAGGAAAAATTGTGCCAGTACCGGAATATCTTCCTGGCGCTGCCGCAATGGAGGAAGCTCAATTTGGATCGTATTGATCCGGTAGAGCAAATCTTCACGAAATTCCCCATCATCCACCATATTATACAAGGGTTGGTTAGTGGCACAGATTAAACGGAAATCCACCGGGATGGCCTGTGAGGAGCCGATTGGAGTTACTTTTTTGTTTTGCAAAACCGTGAGCAGTTTCGATTGCAAGGCCATATCCAGGTTGCCGATTTCATCCAGGAACAGACTTCCTCCATAAGCCACTTCGATTTTACCTTTGCGGTCTTCCATTGCGCCTGTAAAGCTCCCTCTTTTATAGCCGAAAAGTTCGCTCTCAAAAAGAGTGTTGCTCAGCGAGCCCAAATCCACCGGCATAAAAATATTTCCCGAGCGGCCCGATTGATGATGAACTTCACGTGCAATCACTTCTTTTCCTGTTCCGTTTTCGCCCAGAATCAGGATATTGGCATCGGTTTTTGCCACTTTGGCAATCATCTGATACACCTTTTTCATTGCCGGAGAATCGCCGGTAACCAAACGGAAGCCCGAATTTATCTGCCCTTGCAGCACATCTTTTTGTTCCTTCACCTGGCTCAGTTCTTTATTGCTCCTGCGCAGTTTATAGGCCGTTTGGAGCGTGCTGAGGAATTTTTCATCCTCCCAGGGCTTGGTAATAAAATCGGTAGCTCCTTTTTTCATGGCTTCCACAGCCAATTTCACATCGCCATAAGCCGTAATCAGGATAATAACTGCAGCCGGATCGAGTTTCAGGATTTCCTGCATCCAGTACATTCCTTCGTTTCCGGTGGTTTGCCCTGCCCTGAAATTCATATCCAGGACATAAACATCCCAGTCTTCTTCGCGTAATAAAGCAGGAATCCGGTTTGGGTTGCGTACCGTTTTTACAGTCTCAAAAACGCCCTGCAGCAAATAACGTATTGCCAGCAAAATGTCCTCATTATCATCTATTACTAAAATCCGTCCCTGATTGCGTGCCATAAAATCCTTTTTAAAATTCGAACTATCAACAAAGTTAAAAATTTGTGCACATCTCAACGTTAAATGTGTAATTTTTATACATAAACCAGAGCAAATATAAACATAAAATTCTGATTATAAGCATTTTAAACTTTGGCATCAGGATTGACTCATGTATAATGAACTTAAAAAACACGCATCATGAAAACTACAGAAATAAAAAAACGCTCCAAAGAAATGCTGGCATCGGGTTACCTGAAGCTCTTGAAAGAAATAGGTTTTAATGAAAATGAAAAACCCGTAATCACAAGCTTGCTTGTACCTGCCAGGGTAAATTTCACCGCACAAAACCCAAACGGAGTTTTAAGAATCAATCTGCTTTAATTTTTAAGCAGAAGGTACATTTTTATGGTTCGCATACGGCGTGCAGGAAAAATAAAACGGGATTAAGTATTGATAATCAAAATAACAACACCCCAATTTATACAAACCAACGTTCTTTTAATACTCATAATGCGCTGCCGGCCCTATTGAATGATTAGAATTTTGCACACTCAATATATTAAGTGGCCGGCGAAAAGAATCCGGGTCTTAGCCCGGATTCTTCAAAAAAAGACTGAGAATACCCCCAAATTTTACTGATCATGTTCCGCAATCAAATAAAAGTATTTTTACGCTACATCATTAAGAAACCTTTTTTTACGATAATCAATATTGGCGGTTTGGCCATTGGGATTTCCGTTGCCCTGCTGATTTTCATGTTCATCATTGATGAATATTCTTATGATAAATTCCATAAAGATTCAGAACGGCTATACCGCATTGAGCAGGGGTTTTCCGAGGGATCGCACTGGGCGGCATCACAGGGCTTCATTTTGGATCAGCTGATTAAAATGTTTCCGGAAGTTGAAGGTGGATGCCGTTTCAACAGGAGGTTGCTCCCGGTAAGTGTACAAACGGAAAAGCTCAGCGCCATGCAGGATGAAATGTATTTTGCCGACTCGAGTTTTTTCGACATTTTTGGTTTTAAAATACTTGAAGGAGATGCCAACAAAACACTGAACACAGTGGGTATGGCTGTAGTTTCAGAGGGTTTTGCGCAACGTTTTTTCGATGGAAATCCAATCGGGCAAACATTCAAATACAATAACCGCAACATCACTGTGGGCGCTGTGATGGAAAACAGTCCGCCCAACAGCCATTTCCGCACAGAAGTTGTTAGCGGGCTCATTATGTACCGCGAAGCCGGCTATCGATACAACCAGCCCAATGCCGGTGCGCCCATGGCCTTTCACACCTACATCAGGCTGAAAGAAGGAGTTGACGGCAAAACCTTTTCAAAAAAGATCAATGAGTTTGCCTGGGAAATCACCGCCAGGGAAGAATACCGCGAAGAAAGCAATAATACACCGGAGCTGATTGTAATGCCCGTTGAAGATATTCACCTGCACAGCCATGCGGAAAAGGAAATTGGCTCAAATTCAGATATCATGTACGTGCGGATATTCGGGATTATTGCCATATTTATTATCCTGATTGCCTGCATAAATTACGCCAACCTTTCCACTGCCCGCACCACCATCCGAGGGCGCGAAGCAGGAATCCGCAGGCTTTTAGGTGCCGGCCCGGGCAGGATTTTCCGCCAGATTTATCTTGAATCCTACATCATTGCCTTTATCGCCATGATCATCGGGCTATGCCTCACCGAATTGTTAACGCCGGCATTTAATACGATTGCAGGCAAAGAAATCTCGCTAAGTGTTTTCTCCAATCCAATATTGATATGGATCAGCCTGGCTATTTTTTTATTAAGTGGCGGCCTGAGCGGGATTTATCCGGCCATTGTATTTTCGCGCATCCCCGTGAAGCAAGTACTGAAAATGAACAAAAACGGCACAACAGGCCGCAACAAGATATTTAGTTTCAGGAGAATACTGGTCGTGTTTCAGTTTACCATTTCCGCTTTTTTGATCATCAGTACAATCGCCATTCACAAACAGCTCAACTTTATTTTCAGTAAAGACATTGGGTTTACAAAAGAAAATATTCTGGTGTTCAGAATGCCCGGCCCGGAAATGCAGGCTGATTTTGAAAATTTCAAACAAGAAGCAAAAAGCCTGTCCGAAGTAAAAGCTGTCGGATTTATGGGCAATATCCCGGGCAAAAGGGTTCCCTATCTCGGAATACGGATTCCAAACCTTACAGAGCAACAAAGAATTGATGAAGAAGATAATGGCGAGCGGGTAATGCGTGTACTCAGCGTGGATGAAGAGTATCTTGATTTACTGGAGATCAACACAGTGCAAGGAGAAGGCTTTCATCCCGGCTCTGTTTACGACCGCCGGAGCGGATTTTTACTGAACCAGGCAGCAGTTGAGGAATTACAGTTTGAAGATGCTGTCGGCAAAGCTTTTGAGTACACCTATGGCCTGGAAGAACCCAAAAGCGGAACCATTATCGGTGTAACTGAAGATTTCAATTATGCCAGCCTGCATCACGAAGTGGAACCGCTGATGATCCACATTTTTCCGGACTTTTACCGGTATTTATGTATTCGTTTCAAAACCAATAACTTACATAATATAACAGACAAGCTCGAGAAAATCTGGTTAAAAAATATACCATCCATGAATTTTGAGTTTGAGTTTCTGGAAACAAGCTATAATCAAAACTACCGCAGGGAAAGTTCCATGCAGGTTTTATCAGCCATTTTTGGCGGTTTGGCCATTTTTATAGCCTGCATGGGCCTTATCGGGCTGGCAAGTTATATGGCCGAGCAGCGCAAAAAAGAAGTTAGTATCCGCAAAGTATTGGGAGCACCAGGCGGTAAACTCCTCGCCATTCTGAGCAAAGAATATGTTGTTCTGATCATCATTGCCAATATCATAGCATGGTTGCCCGCAATCTTTTTTATTGATAATTGGCAGGGAAATTTCGCTTATGAGCCCGAAGAAAGTCTGAGCCCCTATATTTTGGCAGCAGTCATCACTATGGGAATCACTTTAATTTCTACCAGCATCATCAGCATAAAAACGATTAGGGAAAACCCGGTCAACGTACTAAAATACGAATAGGACAGACAGCAAGAGGGAAGCAACAGAAATGCGCATATAAAAATAAAGCCTGTAAATCAGTAATTTACAGGCTTTTATGGGTGAAAGATGGGATTTGAACCCACGACCCCTGGAACCACAATCCAGTGCTCTAACCAACTGAGCTACATTCACCATATTTAAAGATCGTTTTCCCTTACGGAAAAAGTGGTGCAAAGATAATCCAATTTGGATTACCTGCAAGGACTTTTTTTAGAAAAATTCATTTTCTTTTTTTCGGTGAAATGAGTAGTTTTACAAAAACTCATCAAAACACTTTTATATGGCAGACATTATCGATTATAAAATTTTTGGCGATGACATGCAGCTTGTTGAAATAGAGCTCGATCCGGGCGAAGGCGTTCGTGCTGAAGTAGGTGCAATGATGTATATGGAAGACGGCATAGAAATGCAGACTAATACAGGCGGAGGGCTTTTCAAGGGCTTTAAACGCATGCTGACCGGAGACGGTTTTTTCATCACGACCTTCCTTCACAATGGTTATGGCAAGGGGCATGTTGCATTTGGCGCGCCTTATCCCGGCAAAATAATCCCCATTCACCTCGGGCGGGCCGGTGGCGAATACTTATGCCAGAAAGATGCTTTCTTATGTGCTGCCAAAGGGGTTGATATAGATATTGCATTTACGAGAAGGATAGGCGCAGGTTTGTTTGGCGGTGAAGGATTTATTCTTCAAAAGCTCAGTGGCGATGGCATGGCTTTTATACATGCCGGGGGCACTATCATTGAAAAGCAATTGCAGCCCGGCGAAAACCTGAGGGTAGATACAGGCTGTTTGGTAGCTTTTGAACCTACGGTTGATTATGACATCAAATTTATTGGAGGGTTCCGCAATGCACTTTTTGGCGGTGAAGGTTTATTCCTGGCAAGCCTAAGCGGCCCGGGCAAGGTTTATCTGCAAAGTCTTCCATTCTCGCGTTTGGCCGACCGTATTTTTGCCGCAGCAAAATATCAACAAAAAGGCGAGAAAAGAGGTGTCGCAGGCATGGGCGGAGGGCTGTTGGGCGGTCTTATCAGCGGGGATTAAACCTCAATAGACCTATTCAACAAAAGGAGCTTTACTTCATCATAGCTCCTTTTTTATTGAATATTTACAAAATTGCATGTTCACGATACAACTTTTCCACAAAACTATTTGTCTGAATTTCAATAAATATCATTATTTTAGCAACTCAGATTAAGAGCTAACGTAGAAAAGCAGTTAAAAAAAGTATTTTGCCTAAATCTATTAAAAAATATAATGAATTGGAGCAATACAAAATTGTATTAAAAGGATCTATATTATTTTTTTTGGTCCTCTGCTTTCAATTTGTTGGTAAAGCCCAAACTTATTATTGGGTAGGCGGAAACGGCAGCTGGGGCGACACCCTGATGTGGGCTTTAAGTTCAGGAGGCACAAACCATCCTTCAAGCCCCCCCGGAGCGGACAACAACGTAATTTTTGACGGAAACTCATTTCTAAACCTTAATGACACTGTTTTTATAACCGATGCCAACAGCCAGGAATGCGTATGCAAAACCATGTCATGGCAAGCATCATCAGCCAGCTTTGAACCCATTTTAAAAGGCGCTCATGATTTGCACATTTACGGCTCGTTACAACTGATCCCATTCGAAGATGGTGAAAATTACCAATATCTGGGATTGATATATTTTAAGGCATCAACATCGGGCAATACCATTAAAACATACAGCCTCCGCTTCAGGAACCATATTTATTTCCGGGGCGATGGCGGCGAATGGAACCTGCTCGACAGCCTTGTTGTTGACAACCACATTTACCTTCACGAAGGAACCCTCAACACAAACAATTTTGCAGTAGAATGCGACCGTTTCTTCAGCGATTATCAAGCCGAACGCACATTAAACATGGGCAGTTCAAATTTCTACATACGAAAAGGCTGGGATCCGTGCTGGTTTATTGACTACAGTGAGCTGATGACGCTGAATGCCGGCACATCCACTATTATTTTCACACATACCATGAACGGCGAAATGCTTGCGGGCCATGGGCTGCGCTATAATGACGTAGTGTTTGAAAGCCATTATTTATATGGGCAGCTGGAGGCCACTTCCGACACATTTAATAATGTAAGCTTCACAGATGCATCATGTGGCGCACGGATTTATGGCGACAACAATGTTTTTACCAATGTGTATATTGAAGACGAAACAGAAATCGAAGGCCACAACAATAAGGTTTTGGACAGCATCTTTTTTGGCCACGACATCACGATAGAGGATGGGAGCAATTCGTTTAAACGATCATTCTGGCGCAGGTATCAAACCGATCAAACAACGCCCACCACAATGACACTTGAGGCCGACAGCACGCAGTCCTTTTTAGATGGCATAGAAATGCTGGGCGATATCGACTGCGAATTCACGAAAATCACCAGCACCCAAACCTATAAAAATGCCGTCCTATTTTCCGATAGTGTGATGACGCTCAATTTTATGGAAATTGAAAACATCACTGCAACGAACACTTACGATCCTACCGCCAGCGGCACACATCCCGACACAGCCTATAATTCACTGCTTACAGGCACAGTAAACTGGGTCAATCCGGATGCATTTATTCCGATGCACATCGACAGCCTGCTCATCACCGACGTAAGTCCATGTTACAACGACAGCAATGGCGTTTTAAACATCTATGCTTCAGGCGGTTTAGGAAATATCGAATACAGCATCGACAGCAATGACTGGCAGCCTTCACCGGTTTTCACTGATTTGAAAAAAGGCCCGGTCAGTATTTTTCTCAGGGAAATAAGGGCATCCGGCCAGATTTGCTCCAGCGAACACGCAATGGACACGCTTATTTCCGGCCCCGACAGCCTGGTCATTAACAATATCACTACCGATAGTGCCATTTGCCATTCCGAATGTTCGGGCAGGATGATTTTTGAAATCACCGGAGGAACCTTGCCATACGACATTTCGCTCAATGGAGGAACAAGCTGGGCAACAGGCGATACCCTGGAAAATATTTGTCCCGGAAGTTACAGCAATATCCTGATAAGGGACATCAACGGCTGCCCTTACGACGGACCGGCCGTAGGCACACAAACAATCCCACAACCTGCAGCAACCACAATAAATTTCACAACACAAAACCTGCTTTGCCACAACGACAGTAGTGGAAGCATTACAGCTAATGCCAACGGCACCCATCCCCCTTTTTCGTATTCGTGGGTGAATGTCCTGGATCTTTCGGACACAATCACCACAGGAAACACAGCATCCTTTCTTGCGGCAGGAACTTATAAAGTGATTACATATGACGCATACGGCTGCCTAAAAACCCAAAACCAAAGCATCACACAGCCCGACACACTTAATATTGGCTTCACCACAACGGCCATCAATTGTTTTGGTGATTCAACAGCAACGCTTACAGCTACAGCATCCGGCGGAACGGCTCCATTTTCGCATTACTGGTCCGGTGGGCAAAGCCAGTTAAACACCAATCCTTCAGTGCTTTTAAATCAGCCTGCAGGAATTTACACCGACAGCATCAGGGATGCAAACGGCTGTTATTTCAAGAAAAGCCATGAAATTATTCAGCCTACGGATTTAGAAATTATTTTTGACACCATTGCCCATTTAGACTGCTATGGCGCGCAGGATGGTTTCATTAAAGCATCGGCTTACGGAGGCACGCCGCTTGATCCGCCATTAAACCCCTACATTCTAAACTGGCAACCCGGCGGGGAATCAACAGATTCAATTTATCATAAAGCGGCAGGCGAATACATTTTTTCGGTTACCGACAAAAAAGGCTGCCAGAAATCCGATACAGCAACAATTACGCAAAATCCTGATATAGAAGCAGATTTCAACATCTTTCATCCTGTTTGCCATGGCGACAGCACAGGATATATAAAAGCCAATATTTCCGGCGGTTTTCCCGGCACTGAAACACCATATCATCTCGAATGGACCAAATACGGCTCCACTGAAATCATAAGCAGAAGCGACTCGGTTTTTCACCTAACAGCAGGCACATACGAACTTAAAATTACAGACAGCCTCAGTTGCACCAAATTTGAAACCATTGAGATCATCGCACCACCGAAACTGCAGATAAACTTTTTACTGGGCACCGATAATTGCAGCGGAACAAGCGGAAACTGGATAAAGGCAATTGGCCAGGGCGGAACCCCTTATGAAAACCTAAGCCGGGAGCCATACGATTATTTATGGTTGCCCCCGCTCAGCTCCACTGAGGATTCTGTTTACAACCTCAGCCAGGGCACTTATCACATCATGATCACCGACAGTTTGGGCTGCACAGCAACCGACAGCGCCCGTGTTGCCCCTTTTGACGGCAGCCTGGAATATTCTGATATTCTTTGCAATGGCGCAGCCAACGGATGGGCAAAAGTGAATCCCGTTGGAGGTTCTACGCCATATACATTTGCATGGAAAAAAGAGCCGGCCCCGGACATTATCGGAACAAACGACAGCATCAGCAACCTGGATCCGGGCACATATACCGTAATTGTTGCCGACAACAACAACTGCCTGTATTACGACACCGTTTACATCACGCAACCCACAGCGCTCAGCCTGAGTTTCACCACCAGCCCGGCCAGTTGTTACGATACAGCCGACGGAACAGCTACGGCCTTTGTCAGCGGAGGCACGCACTTCAGCAGCCCTGCTTATCATTATTCCTGGTCGAATGGAAGCACAAGCAGCAGCATAACAACAGCAGCCGGGCGCTATTACCTCACTGCAACAGACAGCTTAGGCTGCACGATTTCCGATTCGGCGGAAATTATCCAGCCCGACAGCATCAGCATCAATAGCTTAACCGGCAGCAACCTGACATGTTTTAACTATAATGACGGTCAAATTGAGATTTCGGCAAGCGGAGGTACGGGAACCATAAACTACACATTGCAACCCACTGCCCAAAGTAACCAAATCGGCACATTTTCCGCGCTCAATCCCGGCGGATATTTCGTACAGATTAATGACGCCAACGGATGCCTGAAAAATTCCGACAGCCTGTTCATCCTCAATCCGGACACGCTGCACATTGATTCCGCGCATAAAACCGACATCCTGTGCCACGACCAAAGCAATGGCAGCATGATCACTTTTGGCGGGGGCGGAACAACGCCATTGACATATACCCTTTGGGATCCTGACTCGGTTACCAGCAACAGCAACGGGCTTTTCAGCAACATCCCCGAAGGCACATATTCAATAACTTTAAGCGATGCAAACGACTGCCCTCAGGCACAATGGGGAACAATTTCCATTTTGAACCCTCCGGCCATTGAGGTTTTGTGGGACACTATAAGTCCGCTAAGCTGTCATAATGCCAATGACGGCAGCATCAGCCTGATGGCGACAGGAGGAATCGGGGCACTTACATATACGCTCAATCCCGGCAATATCAGCAGCGACACAGGATATTTTGCAAACCTGTCCGGAGGCAGTTACAACATCCGCATAAGCGACCAAAACGCATGTTTGCTCGACACCAATAATATTGAAGTCATTAATCCGGATACCATCACATTTTTAGTGGATATCAATGACGTTTCCTGCTATAATGCTGCCGACGGAAGCTTTGAAATACACGCTTTAGGAGGAACGCGCCCATTTATGTACAGCATAAACAATGGCAACAGCTGGCAAACGGACTCGGTTTTCAACTTTTTGGATACAGGAACTTATGCCTTGATGGTGCGCGACACAAATTATTGTCTGTCCTATTCCGGCATTGCCCAAAACCGGACAATCACGCAGCCAGACAGCCTCACCATAGCGTTTTCCAATATCATTCATCCCACCTGTGCCGGATGTTCGGATGGAAGCATCACAGCAAATGTTAGCGGAGGCACAGCTTCGTATCAACATTTCTGGAGCAATGGAATGACCGGAGCCACAATCAGCGGGCTCACTGCCGGTTGCTATACCGATTCCGTTGTGGATCAGCACGGATGTTATACCAAAAAAGAAATCTGCTTATCCGAACCTCCCGAATTTGAGCTTACAATTGACAGCGCCAATGTACGATGCTATGGACAATCGAATGCCTGGATCAAGGCTCTACTGGCTGGCGGGACAAAGCCCTACACTTATGAATGGAAAAAACTTCCCGGTGCTGCGATAATCGGGACAGACTCCTTGATTACAGGTCTGGATTCTGCAACATACCAGCTAACAGTATGGGATTTTTATGGCTACAGCCTGCAACGAAAGATTTACATCAGCCAGCCCGATCAGATACAAATCTCACTCAGTCATACCGACAGCCTTTGCCCGGAAAAAAACGACGGCTGGATAACAGCTGAAGTCAGTGGCGGAAATCCGCCCTTCCATTATAGCTGGCAATGGAGTGGTGGCGATACGCTTAGCGGTCATCCCGATTCTGTTTTCAACCTTCAGGCCGGCACTTACAGTTTGACCATCCAGGACGACAGCCTTTGCCAGGGAAACGCCAGTGCAATAATTTACCCCTACCCTTCACCACTGGCCAACTTCAGCGCACCTCCTGTTTGTTTTGGCGACAGCAGTTCGTTTACCAGCATTTCATCAGCAATTGGCAGTACCATCGGCAGCTACCACTGGAATTTCAATGATCCTGCTGCCGGAGATGACAGCATTTCTGCATTGATGAACCCTAAGCACCTTTTTACATCTCCGGGAAACTGGCAAACAGCGCATTATGTTATTGACCAAAGAGGATGTTCCAGCGATACCGCCAACAAATCAGTAAGCGTTTACGCACTTCCGGAGGCAAATTTCAGCTGGGACAGCGTTTGTAACGGCAATGAAGTCCCCTTCACCGACCTTAGCAGCCAGGGCAGCGGAAGTATCAGCAATTGGAACTGGAGCTTTGGAGACGGCAATAATTCCTTTATCCAAAATCCTTCGCATTTGTATGGAAATTACGGAAATTACAACGTACAATTAAGCATATCAGACATTTACGGATGTAAAGACAGTATAGAAAATCAAATCCGCGTTTATTCAAACCCCATTGCAGATTTTGTGGCATTAAATCCCTGCGCCGGCAGCCAGGTGCATTTTACCGATCTGAGCGACAGTGTTGCCGATCCGATTACGCATTGGTTTTGGGACTTCGATGATGGAACCTACACCAGCTTGCAAGACCCGATTCATGTGTATGGCGGTATCGGGAATTATGAAGTAAGTTTGCGTGTATCCAATCAAATTGGCTGCGCCGACAGCATTACGGATACGATAGAGGTATGGCCTTCTTTTTGGGCTGATTTCAAGTTTGATACAGTTTGTTATGGACAGCCCACACAATTCCGCGATACAGTGCTTTCGAGCGATATTGTTCCGGAAAGCTGGTTCTGGGATTTTGGTGATGGCGCAACATCCGCAGAGCAAAACCCAAGCCACATCTTTAGCAGTCCGGGAACTTTTTCAGTAGTACATACTGTGACCGACACCAATGGATGTATCGCCACAAAAACCCATTTGGTTGGCATTTATCCCCTGCCCCAACCTGCTTTTAGTGCAAGCACCGAATGCTTAGGCGATTCAACAACATTCATCAACCAAAGCGCACTGTATGCCAATGGAATACAAAACCTGCTCTGGGAATTTGGCGATGGAGGAACATCACCCCTTGAAAATCCCCGGCATCTTTATTTGAGTTCCGGATATTATGATGTTGTGCTGAACATCACCAATTCCAATGGATGTTTTGGAAGCGATACAGCAGAAGTGCTTGTTTCTCCGCTTCCAACTGCCGGTTTTACAGCAGATACAGCCTGCCTCGGATTCCCTACCCACTTTACAGATCAAAGCTCCGGTAGTATTGGCTCAATTACAAACTGGGAGTGGGATTTCGGTGATGGCAGTTCCTCTTCCAGCCAAAACCCCAACCACACATTTGCAACAGCCGGTGTGCATAATGTGCAGCTCATCATCTTTAACGACAACACATGTTCCGACACAATAAACAAAACGGTTTATGTTGCCCCGTTGCCTGTTCCTGATTTTATTTTTGACACGGTATGTCATTATGAAACAACCCGTTTTACGGATCAGAGCACCGCTTTGGGCGGGATAAACACCTGGCTTTGGAATTTTGGAAACGGGAATTTCAGCAATGATCAAAATCCGTCATTTTCTTTCAATATTCCCGGAAACAATCCCGTAAGCCTTCAGCTTGTCGATAATTCAGGATGTATTGCCGGCATCACGAAAGATGTTTTGGTATATCAATTGCCGGTCGCAAATTTTTCTTTTGGCAGCAATATTTGCCTGAGCGACAGTGTTGCATTCACGGACTTCAGCCTGCCACAAGCCGACAGCATCATAAACTGGTCGTGGGATTTTGGTGATGGAAGCACATCAAACGAACAAAACCCAAAGCACAAATATGCTTCTGCAGGCAGTTATTTTGTACGGCTCGCCATTACGAACAACCACCTTTGCTCCGACACTTTGATACAGGAAATCATCATGAATGAGATGCCTGTGACCGATTTTTCTGCTGACACTGCCTGTTTGGGCAGCCCGACCCAATTTACGGACCAATCAAGCACTACAAGTGGCAGTCTGAACTATTGGTATTGGGATTTCGGCGATGGAAACACATCAGGCGAACAAAATCCTGCGCACATTTTCAACAGCGCGGGCATTCATTCGGTGCGGCTCATCAGCGGAAACAATTTCGGTTGCAATGATACTCTTGAAAAAAATATTTTCGTCCGTCCACTCCCGCTTTCTTCCTTCCTTTTTTCAGAGGTTTGCCTGGGCGACAGCACCGAATTTATCGATCAATCCGGTTCTCCCAATGGAGCGGTGATCAGCTGGAGCTGGAATTTCGGTGACGGAAACAGCAGCAATACGCAAAATCCCGGGCATTTATACAGTACTTCCGGAATATATAATGTAAGCCTCACGGCAACAGATGCGGCAGGCTGCGCCAAAGACACCACCAATCCGGTTGAAGTTTATCCATTGCCTATTGCCGATTTTGCATACACCGTAAACTGCATCAATGACAGCACTAGTTTCATTGATTTATCGAGTGGCAACGGCAGTGCGATCAGTTCATGGTTCTGGGACTTTGGGGATGGCAGCACATCCACAGAACAAAACCCAAAACACGTTTTTACTTCCGCCGGAATATTTAATGTACAACTGATCATCATCAACAGCAATAATTGCAGCGACAGCATTCAAAAAACCGTAAACATATATCCCCTTCCCGAAGCCGGATTTGAATATTCGTTAGCTTGCGCTGGCGACAGCACACATTTTAATGATACTTCCCATAGCGCTTATGGTGAAATTATTTGGCGAAGCTGGGATTTCGGTGATCCGGCCAGTGGCAGCAACAACACATCCAGCCTGCAAAACCCCTGGCATAAATTCAGCTCCGCCGGAATTTTTACGGTGCGCCTGATTATTGAAAACACGCAAGGCTGCCGCGATACCCTTTCAAAAGAAGTTACGGTATTGCCACGCCCCCATCCCGATTTCGGTTTCAATAATGACTGTTTGGGCGACACAATCTTTTTCAACGACCAAAGTGCGGCCAATCCCGGAAACAACATCACACAATGGATGTGGCAATTTGGCGACGGCAATACCTCAGCACAACAAAATCCATGGCATATTTATGCCGATCACGGGAATTATACCGTAAGATTAAGCATACAAGAAAATACCGGATGCATTGCCGATACCACAAAAGTGGTGCAGGTATGGCCTTTACCCATTGCTGATTTCACTTATTATTCGGGATGTATTAATGAAGTAACCCATTTTATTGATCAAAGCTCCGGATCGGGCTGGGACATTACGGATTGGCATTGGAATTTCGGTGATCCCGCTTCAGGCGCTGCCAATACCTCAACACTGCAGAATCCGGGACACACATTTAGCCTGAGCGGCGAATATCTCGTTTCCCTTACGGTTAGCAATTCCAATGGTTGCCAGGCATCTGTTCAATATGCCATTAGCATTGATAACGGCCCCATTGCCGATTTTCTCACTGATACCATCTGCCAGGATTTCCCTGCTTATTTTGACAATTTATCCTACTCAACGGTCGATCCCATCGTAAGCTGGTACTGGAATTTCGGCGATGGCGACACCTCCACACTGCAATATCCCTATCACACCTATGCAGGATATGGCACACATTATGTTTCGCTCAGTGTGGAAACTGCCAATGGTTGCCATGCCGACACCATCAAAGAAATTTTCGTTACTCCATTGCCCGATGTTGATTTCAACTGGGCACAAAACGGCTGTTCGGGCGATTCCATACAATTCTATGATCTGAGCAGTTTCATTGCGCCGAATGCCGTAAACATCAGGTTATGGGATTTTGGCGATGGCGCCACATCAGCCGAAAAAAACCCAAAGCATGCATACGCTGTGCCCGGGCCATATACAGTAACACTTGCCATAACCGACACCAGCGGATGCTACAACAGCCTGCAAAAAGAAATTACAATTGAAGAAGGTCCGAATGCTTCATTTTCTCATGACATTATTCAGTGCAATGAGGCGCATTTCGCCAATTTATCCAACGACAACCAATACGACATCATCCATTGGTACTGGGATTTTGGTGATCCTTCCTCATCTTCCAATACCAGCACTTTAGAAAACCCCACGCACATTTACGACAACACAGGCAGCTATTCCGTGCGCCTGATTGTTGAAAATGAATTGCTTTGCCGTGATACAGTTTACAATACCATAAACATCAGCAAGCCTGTTGCCGGATTCATGGCAAGCAGCAACTCAGCTTGTCCGCACATGCCGATCCAGTTTACCGACACATCACACGCAAGCAATCAAACAATTATCAGCCGATTTTGGGATTTCGGCGATGGCACAACATCAACGCTTATAAACCCGGCACATGCTTTTGATAATCAAGGCAATTATCCGGTAAAACTCATCATCACCACCGATCAAAACTGCACCGACAGCACCACAGCGATCATCAGCATCCTGCCTCCTCCACTGGCAGATTTCACAACTGCTTCTTCCATTTGCTCCGGCGACACTTCCTGGTTTGAAGACCAGTCATCTTCCATTCAGGGAGCCACGATTACGGATTGGTACTGGGAATTTGGCGATGGCGGCACTTCCACCGAAGAGAACCCATGGCACATCTACAGTACCGCCGGAACGTTTACGACCTATCTGCAAATCAGCGACGAAAACGGTTGCACATCAGATACCAGTAAAACTATTGAAGTGCAGCTGCCACCACAAAGCAGTTTCAGTTACCAGATATTCCATTGCGATTCGGCACAGTTTACCGATCTGAGCATTGCTTCTTCAAGCCCCAACAATTCCTGGTTATGGAATTTCGGCGATCCGGCTTCAGGAACAAGCAACATCAGCACGGAGCAAAACCCGCATCATTATTATTATGTTGCCGGAACTTATAATGTAACGCTCATCACCCGAAATGAAGCCGGTTGCAGCGACACTTCCGTCATGAATGTTGATATTATACATCCTCAGGCAAACTTTTCTCATTCCGCTCCATCCTATTGCCCGGATATTTCTGTTCAGTTTATGGATGCTTCTATTGGAACAAACATCTCCAGCTGGTACTGGGAGTTTGGCGATGGGCAAAGCGCAACAAGCGGAAATCCGCTGCACGCATACACCGATGCAGGCATCTATCAGGTTTCGCTCAGCATTACCAACGCCTCGGGATGCCAGAGCCAAGTGGTTCATCAGGTAGAAATCCACGGCAAACCCGTGGCTGCGTTCAGCAATACCAGTCCGGCATGTCTGGGCGACAGCATTTATTTTGATGACCTTTCATCAGCTGTGGGCAACGGCCTCATCACCCAATGGCAGTGGGACTTTGGCGATGGAAGCACATCCGGCGATCAGGAACCCGCGCATTTATATTCCAACGACGGTTATTATACCGTTGCACTGCAAGTCACAAATGAGCATCAATGTTTTGATATTACCGACGAAATCGTTGAGATACAGGCATTACCAACAGCTGATTTTAACCACAGCATTTATGGCTGCGATACGGTGCAGTTCACAGACCTGAGCCA
This sequence comes from Bacteroidales bacterium, assembly GCA_963662905.2. Lineage (GTDB taxonomy): Bacteria > Bacteroidota > Bacteroidia > Bacteroidales > WRLA01. Next base: position 1,256,104 of record CAXXFD010000003.1, read on the forward strand.
ATCCTTCGGCTATGCCATTACCGACTGGGAATGGGATTTCGGTGATCCGGATTCCGGTCCGATGAATTTTTCCGATGAGCAAAACCCCTTCCACCTCTATACCGAAGCCGGAACACACAGCGTACAGCTAATCGTCTCCACGGAGGCCGGATGCCGTGATACAATAACACAAGAAATCAGCATAGATGAAAAACCTGTGGCAGGATTTACTATTGACCGCGACAGCCTTTGTGCCGGTTTGCACATGCAATTTACAGATGCTTCCACGATCAGCACAGGCAGCATCAGCAGCTGGTTCTGGAGTTTTGGCGACGGAAGCACATCCACACAGCAATCGCCGCAACATGCTTTTGAAGAACCCGGAATGTATTTTGTGACTTTAACTGTAACCGGCAGCAATGGATGCACGGACAATGAAATACAGCCCGTTTTCGTAAGCCCGGGCGTTTTCGCAGCTTTCGACCACAGCAATTTGCTGTGCGCAGAACAGGAAGTCAGTTTTTATGATGGTTCATCGAGTATCTGGCAAGGCGCAATAACAGAATGGCTGTGGGATTTCGGTGATGGCAGTACCAGCAATGAGCAGGATCCTGTGCATACCTATCTGAATGCAGGAAATTATCAGGTCAGTTTGCAGGTTACCAACAGTTTTGGTTGCATTGACGACAGTGTCAGGACGATCACCATCAATGATCAGCCTCAGGCAAATTTCAGCACAGAAACCATTAATTGCGATACGACATGGTTTACGGATTTATCGACCGACCCCTTTACCAACATTATAAGCTGGTCATGGGACTTTGATGATCCTTCTTCGGGCTGGCACAATCATTCCACTGAAAGCAATCCTTATCATATTTATTATGTTCCGGGCACATATTCGCCAAGCCTCACAGTAACGAATGAAACCGGCTGCAGCAGCATGATTACCAAAAGCGTTACGGTGAACCGTCCGGTTGCGGATTTCAGTTCCAATTCGCCATGCCAGGGGCAGCAAAGCAATTTCACGGACAATTCATGGTCGCCGGGAGGAGCAATCGTAAGCTGGCTTTGGGATTTCGGCGATGGCAACTCCAGCACAGACCGAAACCCAACGCACACTTATGCCTCAGCAGGCACTTATTATGTGCGGCTTACGGTTACCAACAACCTGGGCTGCCTTTCGCATATAGTAATCGCACATCATGTAAAATACCCACCAACCGCTGATTTCCAGATGAGCAGCAATTTTGGCTGTTTGAACGAAACCATCCAGTTTACGGATTTATCGTATGCAACAGGGGGCAGTATTGATATCATTGCCTGGTACTGGGATTTTGGTGATGGCGGATATTCTCTGGAGCAAAATCCCAGCCACACCTATATAATCCCATCAGATTATGTAGTAACACTTGTGGTTTACGATGAGTACGGATGTTTCTCACAAACAACAAAAAACGTAATAATAAGCCAGTATCCACAGGCAAATTTCACGCACCAAACCCTGAATTGCGATACCACATGGTTTACGGATTTATCGAATGGCATGGGTTCCGATATTATTTATTGGGACTGGAATTTTGATGATCCTGTATCCGGAGCTTTCAATACAAGTACGGAGGAAAATCCCTGGCATATTTTCACGGAAACCGGCACCTACAATGTTCAGCTGGTTGCCACTAATGCCAACGGTTGTTCCGACAGCATCAGCCTTCCGGTTTTCTTTGATGCAGCCCCTGCTGTAGGTTTCTATTCCGATACGGTTTGTTTGGGCAATCCTACCCATTTAAGCGACACTTCTCCGGCAGCAAACCTGATTTACTGGAGCTGGGATTTCGGGAGTGGCCACAGCTCAACACAGCAAAACCCAAGTTTCACTTTCCTTCAGCACGGCCTGAATCCGGTGAGTTTAACTGTTACCAACGAAATTGGATGCTCCAGTACTTTTACAGCTAATGTGATGGTGGACACCCTGCCCGAAGCCAATTTCGATATGTCGGACACCACCTGCCTGCTGCATGAAGTACATTTTACCAACCTGAGCATCCCTCATGCAGCCTCCATTACAGATTTTCTATGGAATTTTGGCGACGGGGCAACATCAACCGAAGAAAATCCCAGCCATACTTATACTGTTCCGGGCACTTATTTTGTAAACCTTAGTATCACCAACAGCAATGGCTGCGAAAACAGTTTCCAGAAACCCGTTTTTGCCAATCCCGATCCTGTGGCAAATTTCACTTTTGATACAGTTTGCCTCGGACTGCCCACAAATTTCGTGGATCTATCCTCTTCACAATATTCCTATGTAACTTATTGGGAATGGCATTTTGGCGATGGCAGCGATACACTGGGCATCAAAAATCCGCCCCATGTTTATCCCGATTCCGGAAATTATACGGTACAGCTGGTTATTGGCGATATGTGGGGCTGTTCCGATACCATCAGCAAGGAAATCAGGGTACATCCCCTGCCCATTGCCGATTTCTCCATCAGCAACGAAAGCACCTGCAAAGGCGACACCATCTTTTTCCAGGATGAATCCACGCCAACCGGAGCGCCTTTGGCTGCATGGAACTGGTACTTCGGACATCCTTCATCGGGAAGCAACGACAGCTCACAACTTCAGAACCCCTGGCATGTTTACGACTCAGCAGCAGTTTATTACAGTTTGCTTATTGTAACCGACAGCAATGGCTGCCGCGATGACATTTTGAAACCCGTGGAAATACATCCGCTGCCAAATGCGAATTTCACCTATAGCAGCCAATGCGTTACCGATAGTGTTTCCTTTACCGACCTTTCTTCTGCAAACCAGTCCCAGCTGGCGGAATGGCTCTGGGATTTTGGCGACGGTACAACATCCGGCGAGCAAAATCCAAAACATCTCTACACCGGGGGACTGCTCAATTATACCGTAAGCCTGACAGTTACCGACACCAACGGATGCAGCAAAAGCATGAGTCAGGATATTGCTCTGACACCATTGCCGGAAGCAAATTTCAGTTATTCGATGAGTGTGCCCTGCTCCGGCGAGTTTACTGAGTTTTTTGATGAAAGTCAGGCAAATGAGGGAATAATAATCTCATGGCAATGGGATTTTGATGACGGAGGCAGCTCCACAATTCCCAACCCTGTACATTATTACCCCCTGAGCGGAAATTACAATGTTCAGCTGATTGTGCGCAATTCGGGCGGCTGTTATGACACTACCATCCAAACTGTTGTTATTCATGATGCACCATTGGTTGATTTTACCTACGATACGGTATGCTTTGGTGATACAACACAATTTATCGACACAATCTTTACTTCGGGTGCCATCATTGAACGAAAATGGGAATTTGGCGACGGACAAATTGCCTATGGCAAAAACCCGCTGCATCATTATAATTTTGCCGACACTTTTGATGTCCGTTTGACTGTAACCGACACCAACGGTTGCATCAATTATATGGCACATCCGGTGATTGTGCGCCCCGCCCCTGCTGTTGATTTTGAATACAATACAGCTTGTTTTGGCAATACTACAAATTTCCACGGAATCAACAACGGCACAACAACATCATGGTTCTGGACTTTTGGCGATGGCAATTCGTCCACAGCACAGGACACAAATTATATTTACGAATCGCCCGGTGTTTATAAGGTTACGCTTACCGCTTCCGACATCAACGGATGTAAGGCAACGATTGAAAAATACATCGCCGTTCTCGATATTCCCAAAGCAAATTTCACCTGGGACAACACTTGGTGCGACGATGGTTTTGTCCAGTTCCACGATTCATCATGGCACAGCTCCGCCATTATCAATAAATGGCAATGGCAGCTCGATTCCAATTATTTCAGCATCTGGCAAAACCCTGATTATGTGTATGATATTACCGACAGCTGCTATAATGTAAAATTAATTGTTACCGACAACAAAGGCTGCTCCGATTCGGTAACAAAATCGGTTTGCGTGGCTGCCGGTTTCCATATTGATTTTAATTTTGAAAATGCCTGCCCGGGCGATTCTGCTTTGTTCCGGGGCATCAGTCTGGCAGAAGAAGATGCTGCTGTATTGTGGCAATGGAAAATAGGCCAGCAAACTATTGAAACCCAAAACGACTCACTTTGGTTTGTATTTGAAGAAAGCGGCCCGGTTGAAATAAAACTCAAAGCATGGGATGACGAAGGCTGTGTTGATTCGTTAGTTCGGATTATAAACGTGTATAAAAAGCCAATAGCCCAATTTGAAGCAACTACTGCAGCATGCACGGACAGCACCCATTTCACCGATTTGAGCATTGCTAACGCGGATAATATAAACAGCTGGACATGGAACTTTGGCGACACAAACAGTGGAATATGGAACACCTCCGCCTTGCAAAACCCATCACATTTATACTCACAGGGAGACAGCCTTTATCGCGTTCATCTGCACGTCAGCAATTCCGATGGCTGTTCAGATACGACAAGCATGATGGTGCGGCACCTGCCCTGCTTCCGGCTCGATTTCTCCATCAGCAGCGAATATCATTGTGCTGAAGAGGAGATTTATTTTATTGATCAAACCATTATTGGCAGCCCGGCCATTGAAATCATTTCCTACAAATGGGATTTTGACGATGGCAACACACTAAGCTATAACGAACACAGAGACAGCGTGCAGCATCAATGGCTGGTTCCGGGAGAATACAATATCCGCTTGATGGTCACTGCACTGATGGAGAATGAAGTTTTTCACGACACCACTACCAAAGTATTAACAATCAGTCCTGACCCCGTATCCCGCTTCACTTTTGCCGATGTTTGTGCCGGCGACAGCACACATTTTACCAATGAAAGCTTCATCAGCGAAGGCGAGATAAAATACAGGATTTGGGACTTTATGAATGGCGAGTACCTCACAGACGAAAACCCGGTTTATTTCTTCCCCGAGGCCGGCACCTATCCCGTTTCGCTCATCAGTATTTCCGAAACCGGCTGCCGCGATACCATGACACAAGAAATAGAAATCCACCCCTTGCCTACAGCAGAACTAAAACTAAAACCACCATTCGCCTGTGGAGATTCTTCACTGATTGAAATCATTGATGAAGGATCAATCAGCTCCGGTTTTATCAGTCAACGTATATTCAGCTTTGGCGACGGAACAAGCGTCAGCACAATGCAGGACACTGTAAACCACATTTATAATACCGGCAGCTATATTGTGAAACTGGAAAGCATAAGTGACGCAGGATGCAGCACTTTTGATTCCACAGACATCAGGATATTTGAACCTCCTGTGGCGGTAATCAGCCATCAACCTGACAGTGCCAGCGGACTAAATCCGGTGATTGAGTTTAACCCTTACAGTTCGCTTGAAGGCGATGGCGCGATTACGAGCTGGTTTTGGGATTTTGGTGACCATGAAAAAGTTTGGGAAATGGAACCAATCCACCGCTATAGCGATACAGGCTATTATGAAGTTATTTTGCGTATTGGCGATGACAATCAATGCCAAAGCAGCGACACCAGCATCGTACACATTTATCCTGAATTGGCATTTTATATCCCTAATGCTTTCTCACCCAATGGCGATGGCATCAACGCCACATTTGGGCCAAGTGCTTTATTTGTTGAAGACAAAAGCTATGAATTCCTAATTTTCAACCGTTGGGGCACATTAATATTCCAAACCAACAGTATTGACGACAAATGGGATGGCCGTTTTAATGGCGAAGCATGTCCTTCAAATCTTTACATATGGACTATAAGTTTAAGAGACAGCAATGGTGTAAAAGAGGTTTATAAAGGAACTGTTATGCTCCTGAGATAGATTTAATTTAGACTTAAACCATATTTTGAGTAACTTTAAAGCATTATTGCCGTAAAATTGAATCGTTCTAATTGCACAGCGCATGCAACCTTGACAAAAGGGAGGATGTCTGAAAATTAGACCGAAACGACAGACAGATTTCTGAGGAAAGTTAAAAAGAGCGTTTGACATGTCCTCCCCAAAATGGCGCGTGACGCCAAACATAGCTTGCTGACCAGGCCAATCGGATAGAGTGGCCCGGCTTTTTGTATGTAATAGTAAAATATACAGGTATGATAAAAATATCTACGACTAAGAACAAGCACTGGAGATTAAGACTCTTATTTTTCACTTTATTAACAGCTTTGAGCACTCATTTGTTTGCCCAAAATGATTATTATTGGGTAGGCGGTGATGGACAGTGGGACGATTTAACCCATTGGGCAAGCAGCTCGGGAGGTGCAGGCGGAGCCTATGGCAGTGTCCCGACCAGTGCTGATAATGTTTATTTTGATGCAGGTTCGGGATTTGTGGCTGGTGACAGCGTACGTGTTGTAGTTGCCGACGTATCCTGCAATGATATTGATTGGACCGGAGCAGCCAATGAGCCCGTTTTTTATGGTGAAAGAAAAATCACCATATACGGGTCATTGACTTTGGCAGTAGAAATGGTATTCAAGTTTGACCTTGAAAGTATCCGTTTCTCTTCCACCAATCCGGGAAATACCATTACAACCAACGGCAACGCATTATATAGCCCGGTATATTTTGAAGGAACCGGAGAATGGATTCTTCAGGATGCACTTTATGTAGATAATAACCTGTTTTTCTCTAATGGCCACCTGAATACAAACAACCGCCATGTTACCTGCGACCGTTTTAAATCTTTTGGATCAAACGCCTGTACACTAACACTTGGTGCATCTTTGTTTGAGGTCAATAAAAGCGGTGGCGAAAGTTCCCACTCATGGGAAATACTCAACAGCAGTTTTTTAACACTTGATGCCGGTACTTCCACCATTCTTTTCAACGGAACAGGACCGGAATATACGGTAATGTCTGCCGGTGATCATCTGGACTATTACAATGTCCGTTTTATGAAAACGGGCAAAATATATACCGAATCCTGTACCTACAACAAAATCGAATATGGTATTGGCACCATGGGCAGCGGTTATTTTGACGGCGACAATAACTCTTCTGCTGAAACCATATTCTATGGAAGAGGATCAATCCTCGGTGACAATAACTCATTTACTGATTATGCTGAGTTTTATAACGACAGCTGGATAAGATCAGGAGATAACGATTTTAATGAAATCCGTTTCCACAGATACCACTCTTTTGATGTAGCCAACGTCATGTATCTGGGGCCGAACACAACCCAATCAGTTACAGCTGATAATTTCAACCTGCTGGGAACAATCTATTGTGACCATACGATAATAATGTCTGATACTGCAGGATTGGGCGGTGCAACTCCAGCTCCGGCTGTACTTTATACCGATGATGTCCTCAGCTTGCTTTATGTAAAAATATCACGAATTCACGCCAAAAACGGGCCGGATCCTACCGGCATTGGCCTTGCTCCGGATACCGCATCGCAATCGATAAATAACAATGCTATAAACTGGTTTTTTGATGATGAGTATTTAAAAGTTGACACGATCATAACTGGAAATGTGAACCCCTGTAATTACAGTCATAACGGCCAGATTCAGGTCAATATGAGTGGAGCGCTTGGCACATTGGAATACAGGTTATTTAAAAATGGGACACCATTAGGAAACTGGCAATCCTCCAGTTTATTTGCCAGCCTGGATTCAGGTTATTATACCGTTCATTTCCGTGAAAACAGAAGCGGCACTTATTGCTATCCGACAGAAACACTCGACAGCATCCATATTTACGCACCACCTGTTATTGTCATCGACTCTACGCAAAGCATTGACGCACTATGTCATGGCGATTGCAGTGGAAAAATAATTGTTTTTGCCCGTGGGGACTCCACTCTTGCAAACGATACCATCCCACTTTATTATTCAGGGGATTACGGGCTCTCCGGTGGCAGCAATTTCAACAGCAATGATACAATTAGCGGTTTATGTGCCGGTGATCACCCCATTATGGTGCGCGACGAAAACGGCTGTTTAATGAACTGGAACGGTTCTGTTGCCATTCCGGACACCGTCGCTACCGGCCAGCCTGATACCATTATCATGTCACCCCGACAGCATACTGTAACATGCTATGGCCTGTCAGACGGATGGGCAGATTTTGAAATTACCGGAGGAACAACCCCATACACACATCACTGGGAAACAGGTAGCACTGACGCACGCATCGAAGATATGCCCGCAGGCATGTACACTGATACCGTTACCGATGCCAATGGATGTATTGCCATCGACAGTGTACAGATTTTCCAACCGGATTCACTAATTGTCACTTTTGCTACCGGCACGGATTTAGGCCCACCGGTTACATATTGGGCAAAGGCCATTCCCAGCGGAGGAAAGCCCCCTTATACGCATTGGTGGACTGATAATGTTACTGCAGGAGGAAATGCCAGGACACAGGATTCCATCTACAACCTTCTGGCAAACACCTATATCGACACCGTCACCGACGACAGAGGTTGCCAGGCGTGGGGCTCTGTGGTCCTTCAGACCCTGGATATCTCCATTGATTCATCAAATATCAGTTGCCACAACGGGAATGACGGCTGGATTACTGCAACAGCTCTTGGCGGAAACACTCCTTACACCTATGAATGGATCAACCTTTCTGAAGGCGGAGCAGTAATTAGTACAAATGCAACAATAACCAACCTGGATACAGGTACTTATAAAATAACCATTACGGATGCCGCTCCTGTGCAGCAGAGCAGAATTGTTACACTGACACAGCCCGCAACAGCGCTTTCACTAACTGCTGTAGTGGACAGCATCGAGTGTTTTAGCGAAACCAACGGAGCCATAAATATTACGGTTGCCGGAGGCACGCCAACTACATTGCCCACGCCACACTATGATTTTCAGTGGACTTATCAAGGCGCGCCTTTCAGCACGGACGAAGACCTCAGCAACCTGGATACAGGAGTTTATTCATTGCTCGTAACCGATTCGCTGGGATGCTTTATTGACACCTCATTTACCGTTTACGAACCCGACTCGATCGTTGTTCATTTTGCTTACGGCAATAATGATTGTTCCAATACAGGTTATTGGCTAAGAGCTGATGTTAGTGGAGGCACAGAACCTTTCTCCTACCACTGGACTCCTCATGCCGTTAGCGGATCAGATACTGATTCCATCTATAATATTGAAGCAAGGGATTACAGGCTTCACCTGGAAGATGCCAATGGTTGCACACTGCATACTGACACAACCTTTATCATTGAAGAACTCGCGATTTCTATCGACTCCTCCAACATCACCTGTTTCGGTGGAAATGACGGTTGGATAAAAGCAAGCCTGAGCGGAGGAATATCGCCATTTACTTATGAATGGACTCCCGGAACACCAACGGGTTATACAACAGATTCTGTGTATAACCTGAGCGCAAACACCTATACATTAACTGTTACGGACAGCTCAAATTGCCCACACATACGGGAGGTCACACTTACCGAACCCACAGAACTGGAAATCACCAATGTGGCCACCACCAACATTACCGGCTGTCAGGGCGATGCCAACGGTATCATTACAATTACAGCAAGTGGAGGAACGCCCATCATCCAATACAGCATAGATGGCGGCAGCACATGGAGCAACGGAAATTCATTTGTCGGCCTTACTGCAGGCAGCTATAATATTCAGGTGAAAGACGCCAACAACTGTACAACTGTTTACGCTTCCAATCCGGTTGTTTTGACCGAGCCTTCCGGAATCAGCATCACAGATGTTGAAGCTACTGATCCTTCCTGCAACGGTTTTACCGACGGCAGTATCACCATCACGGCCAGTGGCGGAACAGGAGATTTGAGATATTCGATCAATGACGGCACATCCTATCAATTTAACAACCCTGTCTTTACAGGACTTGGCAGTGGAAGCTATACCGTCCGCGTGCGCGATGATGAAGGATGTGAAACCACATGGGCTTCAAATCCCGTTGTTTTAAGCGATCCGGCCGTGCTTGCCAACAGTTTCAGCAATACCAATCCAACCTGCGCAGGTTGCACTGATGGGGAAATTACATCTACACCCACAGGAGGAACTGCGCCCTACAACCACTCTTGGAGTAATGGCGCAAGCACAGCAACAATAAACGGGTTATCAGCAGGGATTTATTACATTGATACAATCACTGATAACAATGGTTGCCAGATTTTAGACAGCACTATCCTGACTGAACCCGGTCAATTCCTGATCGATATTGACAGTTCCAACATCAGCTGTAACGGCTATAACGATGGCTGGATTGAAGCCACAGTAAGCGGAGGCACAACACCCTACACTTATGAATGGAAAAAAGAACCCGATCCGGGTGTAATTTCAAATGATGCTCTGGCAAATAACCTTACCGCAGGCACTTACAGCCTCATTGTAACCGATGCTTTTAATTATAAAGCTTATGATACAGTTACTTTAAGCGAACCAAATCCAATAGCGATAATCTTTACACTCAGCTCTGATTCCATTTGTGTGGAAGACAGCTCTGCCTGGATTTTGGCCAGTGTAACAGGAGGAACAGCTCCTTATTCGTACAACTGGAGTTCAGGTGATGTGCTTCCCGCCAATCCGGATTCCATTTTTAATCTTTATGCAAATACCTATACCTTAAATATTACCGACGACAGTGCATGTATGGCTTCTGCGGATACCGTTATTTACAATTACGGCGTTCCTGTTGCCGATTTTACCAGCGATACGGTTTGTTTCGGAAATCCTTCGCATCTTACCGACCTTTCAAGCGGTACTGATGCCGGTTTGTACAGCTGGCACTGGTTCTTTGGCGATGGCACCGACAGCCTCATCACGATACCGGATTCACCGGATATTGAACACACCTATGCCACTGCAGGAAAATTTGAAGTGCGCCTCGTGGTGCACAACCTCAACGGATGTATTTCCGATACCATTGCCGATTCCGTTCTCGTGAACGACATCCCTGTCGTGAATTTTACCAACGATACTGCTTGTTTTGGCAATCTCACCACATTTACCGATCTGAGTGCCGCCTCAGCTCCGGCCAATCTTGTTAACTGGAGCTGGGAATTCCCCAACGGAACATCCGCCGATCAAAATCCGGCACATATTTTTGATTCCTGGGGTCTAAACGAAGTACAACTTACTGTTACCGACAATATTGGCTGCTCCGACTCATTAACAAAAATGGTTCTGGTAGATTCATTGCCTGTTCCAAATTTCTCTTATGATGACAATTGCACCGGAAACTTCGTTTCTTTCACCAACGAATCCATTGGAAACGGCAGCACAATTGCATCAAATTACTGGGACTTTGGCGACTTGTATTACAGCTCCGAAGTAAATCCGATCCACTACTACGAAACATGGGATACAACTTTCCTCGTTAGCCTGACTGTTACAAACAATCGCGGTTGCCGGGATTCTATTTCCGATTCTGTATTTGTTAGCGCACCCATTGGCGTAGATTTTACTTTCGACACCGTTTGCTTTGGCGACAGCACACATTTCTTCGATACTACTATAATTTCTAACGATCAAATTGCTTCTATTAACTGGTTCTTTGGAGACGGCTCACAGGATTCTGTCCATAATCCGGCACACCAATATCCTTATCCGGGCCGATTCAGTGTTACTTTATTGATTTTAGATACAGCAGGATGCAGTTCAAGCGTTTCACATACCGTAATTGTTGATTCGCTGCCCAATGTCGATTTTGATTGGACACGCGAATGCTTCGGCGACAGCACCGCTTTTACCAATCTTTCAGATGGTGCAGATACCAATTTGATTGACTGGACCTGGCATTTTGGCGATGACAGCACCAGCACACTTTTCAGCCCAAAACATTTATATCAGGCGCCCGGTGAATACCTGGTTACTTTAAGCACAACAAATTACTGGGGCTGCACCGACAGTATTTCGCATTTAATCATTGTGGATTCACTGCCTGAAGCCAATTTTGCTTTTACGCTGGCTTGCCTCGGCGATTCCACAACATTTAGCGATTCCTCCCTGGCCCATTCCGATCCCGGCCTCACCAACTGGTTCTGGGACTTTGGCGATGGAGATAATTCCTCACTGCAAAACCCGAAACATCTCTTTGCTACTTCCGGCGATTTTCCTGTTCAACTCACCGTTACGAATAGCCTCGGATGCATGGACGACACAACGCAAACTGTAACCGTTTATCCGCTGCCGCTTGCCAATTTCGAAGCGGATTCGGTATGCTTTGGCGATTCCACCCATTTCACCAGCCTGTCCAATGGCTCCGGAGCTGCGCTAACATCCTGGTATTGGCAATTTGGAGACGACAGCACATCAACCGAAGAACATCCGGTTCATCTTTATCAGGCAGCCGGAACTTATGCAGTAACACTCTCCGTTACAAATGCCAACGGTTGCCAGCACGACACAACAATTAACGTACTTGTTCGCGCTTTACCGCAAGCCGATTTCGATTATTCTCAAGCTTGTATTGGCGACACCACTCATTTCACGGATCAATCCCTTGGCGTGAGTGGAAATATCACTTCCTGGAACTGGAGTTTTGGCGATGGAGGAACAGCTGCAATACAAAACCCATCACATTATTATGCCAATGAAGGTCTTTATGATGTACAACTGATTGTAGTTACTGAGCATGGCTGCTCCGACACTATCATACAGCCGGTTCAAGTGGACACATTGCCCACAGCAGATTTTAGCTATTCGGCCAGCTGTATCGACCGTGCCACACATTTCTACGACGAAAGCGACCCAAATAACGGCGCAATCGTAAGCTGGCAATGGGACATCGACAACATCTGGAGTTCTACAGTACAAAATCCAACCTACGCATTCAATACGCATGGAAACCATACTGTACAGCTTATCGTAGCCAATTCGCACGGATGTTCAGACACAGTGGTTCAAACCGTTTTCACAGATTCCCTGCCGAATGCTGAATTCACTTATACCAGTGGATGTTTGGGTACTGTAACTGAATTCACCGACCTCACCGATCCGACCGGTAGCTCTATTGATTCCTGGACATGGTATTTCGGCGACGGAGCCACATCAATCGAACAAAATCCGGGGCACACCTATGCCGCCAGCGGTTCGTATAATGTCAAACTGGCTGTAGTGAAACCGATGGGCTGTGCCGATTCCGTTGTGCACAGCGTATTTATCGATTCCATTCCGGATGCAGCATTCTCTGCGGACACTGTTTGCTTTGGCTACCCAACGCAATTTAACGAACTCTCAACATCACACGGAACGCTCAATAACAGCTGGCATTACTATTTCGGCGACGGTACAGACACCCTGATTTCCTATCCGAATTATATACAACCCACACACACTTATCCGGCACCGGGCATATACAATGCCATGCTGGTTGTAGGAAATGCAAATACTTGCCTGGATACCGCTTATCTGGATGTGATGGTCGATACTTTGCCCGAACCGGCATTCAGTTATACTCAGGCATGTTTTGGCGACACCACCTGGTTTACCGACCTGAGCACACCCAATGCACCATCGTTAAACAACCAAAACTGGGACTTTGGCGATGGAAATACCGGAACAGGCGCAAATCCGTATAATCTCTACGGAGCGCCCGGCACATATACCGTTTGGCTCAGCATCGAAAACAGCAACGGCTGTGTGGACAGCATCAGCCAGGAAATCGTGGTAGATTCCCTGCCTGTTGCAAATTTCTCCGCGCCACAAGTCTGCCTCGGTTATCAAACCCCTTTCAGCGACCTTTCCTATGATGGCGGAGTAAACATCAACAGCTGGAACTGGGATTTTGGCGACGGAAACACATCCATGCTCCAAAACCCAATACACACATACGCTACTGCAGACACATTTTTGGTAAGCCTGAGCGTGATTAACCTAAACGGATGTACCGATGATACAACAATGAAAATTGTGGTAGATTCACTGCCTGTAGCCAATTTCACTTTTGATACGGCATGCTACGGCCTGCCCACAACATTTACTGATTTAAGTGCTCCGCATAGCGCAAATCTGGCAAGCTGGTTCTGGCATTTCGACGATCCGGCATCCGGCGATGACAGCACATCCACTTTGCAAAACCCGGCACATATTTTCTCTGCTCCGGGCACTTACAACGTTATGCTGATCATAGCCAATAACAACAGCTGCGAAGACACAGTGTATCATGAAGTACTCGTAAATCCGGGTGCTGTGGCAGAGTTTACAAACGACACAACCTGCTTTGGCAACCCAACACACTTCACGGATGAATCCTATGGAATCACAACCGATATTGTAGCCTGGAGCTGGGATTTCGGCGATGGGAACAGCAGCGCGCTTCAAAATCCGGAATACACTTTTGCCAATTGGGGCATCCATCAGGTGGAACTCACCGTTACCGATGAAAACGGCTGTTTGGGCACAATTCAACACAATGTTGTGGTGGATAGCCTGCCATTCCCGGGATTTACGTACAACAACCAATGTGTGGGCGAAGTCATCAATTTTACAGATACATCGCATGCCAATGGCTCTCCAATTGTCAGTTGGTACTGGGATTTCGGCGACGGGCATTACAGCACACAGCAAAACCCGACCCATATATTCACAACCCACAGTCCGTTTACCGTTACACTTACCGTAACATCAGCACGCGGCTGCAGCGACTCCATCAGCCAGATTGTGCTGATGAACCCTCCATTCGATATTGATTTTTCAGCCGACAGCGTTTGCTTTGGCCTGGAAACCCATTTCAACGATGAGCTTCTGACCCCCGGAACGGTAATTGTAAGCCGCGAATGGGACTTTGGCGATGGCAATACAGCAAGCGGAGAAGATCCGGTACACACCTACGCGCTGGCAGGAAATTACAATGTAATGCTCGCAGCAACAGATGATTGGGGATGCACAAAAACCGTAAACCACATCATCCCTGTTTATCCCAATCCGGAACCCGATTTTGATTATACCACGCCTTGCGAAGGACTGGCCACAGAATTTACCGACCTCACTCCGATAACAGGCTCAGGAATTGCAAGCAGATTATGGAAATTTGGCGATGGAACGACATCTACCGAGCAAAACCCAAGCCACACTTATCTGAACGACGATATTTATGAAGTTTGGCTTATTATCGAAAACGGCAATGGCTGCATCGACTCAGTCAGCAAAGATGTGCCGGTTTATTCCGTTCCTGTTGCTGATTTCAATACGACACACAATTGTATTGGCCAGCCGACCCATTTTATCGATAATTCCTCATCACCGGTAGGCAATATTATCAGCTGGGCATGGGATTTCGGTGATGGAAACACATCCTCAGATCAAAATCCAACACATTATTATGCAGCAGCAGGCGACTACACCGTTGAGCTGATTGTAAGCAATGTAAACAGCTGCACCGATACCATTAGCAAAACCGTAAGCATTTATCCGCCACCTACGGCAGATTTCTCTGCGGCACCGCTTTGCCTGAACAACCCAACACAGTTTACCGACCTCTCCTCTGCTCCCGGAGGAAATATCGTAAGCTGGTCGTGGGATTTCGGTGATGGCTATTCCAGCAACGACCAAAACCCGGCGCATACCTATGGCGCTTCCGGCGATTATGATGTACACCTGATCGTTACCGATGAAGAAGGCTGCACCAATGACACCACAAAAACCATAACGGTTTATCATTTGCCGGCACCGAACTTCACCTACATCAATGCCTGCGAAAACGACACGACATATTTCTTCGATGCCTCAACGCCCAATGGCGGCAGCATTGCATCACGGCTTTGGAAATTTGGCGATGGAACAACATCTACCGATGAAAACCCATGGCATATTTACAGCTTAAACGGCACTTATGATGTAACACTCATCATCAGCAACAGCAATGGCTGTACCGATTCCATTGTGAAGCAGGTAGAAGTCCTGCCTCCGCCTATGGCCGATTTCAATGCCGACAGCGTTTGCTTTGGCGAACCCACACACTTCTACGACAATTCATCCAGCACCAGCGGAAATATCAATTCCTGGATCTGGACATTTGGTGATGGAAACGGTTCCACAGAACAAAACCCTGTTCATACCTATGCTACACACGGCGCATACGATGTTCAGTTAATTGTCACCAACGTAAATGGCTGCCGCGACACGGTAAGCAAAGAAGTTGTTGTGCATCAATTGCCTGTGGTTGATTTTGACAGCGATGAAGCCTGTCTGGGCGATTCCACACATTTCACCGACCTCAGCACATCCGGCGGAAACCTCAGCAGCTGGTTCTGGGAATTTGGCGATGGAAATACTTCCTCTGATCAAAACCCGGTTCATCTCTTTGCTTCTTCAGGATCATTCAATACCACACTGACTGTAAATGACGAATTTGGCTGCCAGAGCGATCACAGCGAAAACGTAATTGTACATCCGCTTCCAGTGGCTGCATTCAGTTTCAATTCAGTGACCTGCTCCAACGACACCATTTTCTTTACCGATGAATCTACTTCTGCAGCTGGCATCAGCAGCTGGCTATGGGATTTCGGCGACGGATCAACCTCCCCGGCTCAAAACCCCTGGCACATCTTCCCTGCCGGCGGTAATATTTTGGTGACACTCACCATAACCGACGGAAACGGATGTGTAAACAGCATCACACATGAGCTCTATATCGCTCCTCCGCCTGAAGCAGATTTTGAATACTCAGGAACCTGTGCCTCAATGACCACACAGTTTACTGATCTATCATCGACTATTGAAGGCACAATTATCTATAGACACTGGAATTTCGGCGATCCAGCGTCCGGTATCTACAATACTTCGGAACTGCAAAACCCAACACATACCTATACTACGGAAGGCGACTATCAGGTTGAACTGATTGTCCGCAATTCTGCAGGTTGTGAAGACACCTTGGTTCAAACCATTACCATTGATCCCGATCCGGATGCAGATTTCACTTTCAACAATCCATGTGCACATGACACCAGCTATTTTGCTGATGCATCCGTGCCGGCGACTGCACCTATCAATTCATGGTTCTGGGAATTTGGCGATGGCCATACCAGCACGGATCAAAATCCATGGCATCTCTACACTACCTCCGGGCAGTATATGGTCAGCCTGACGGTTACCGACGACAATGGCTGTGCCAATACAGAAATCAAGATGGTGGTCATTTATCCATTACCGACCGCCCTCTTCCAGGTAGAACCAAGTTGCGCCGGGCTGATCACACATTTTACAGATTACAGCAATGGTGGAGGCGCCGACATCACCAATTGGTATTGGGATTTCGGCGATCCGACATCCGGGGCAAACAATTACAGCACAGCACAAAACCCCACGCATATTTTCAGCACAGCCGGTCTGTATCATGTAACACTTACGGTTGTCAATGCACACGGCTGCAGCAATGCAACCACTCTGCCTATTGAAGTGCTCAATGCCCCGGTTGCTGATTTCGAAGCAGATACTGCCTGCAAAGGCACCCCAACCTACTTCAATAACTTATCCTATGATATCGACGATGTGATTGTAAGCTGGTATTGGGACTTTGGCGACGGCTCCACGAGCACGCTCCAATATCCTTATCACACCTATGATGAAGCCGGCACCTATATCGTTTCGCTGGTTGTGACCAATTCTATTGGCTGTACCGATAATATTGCCAAAGAAGTTGTGGTTCATCACAATCCGGAAGTTGAATTCAGTTATACGGATCCAAGCTGTTTTGGCGATTCCATACAGTTCTTCGATGAGACTTATTTCACCGGAAGCAATATGGTTGACAATTGGTTATGGTATTTCGGTGATGGTGACTCTTCCACACTCGAAAACCCGAA
Source organism: Bacteroidales bacterium (assembly GCA_963662905.2). Classification (GTDB taxonomy): domain Bacteria; phylum Bacteroidota; class Bacteroidia; order Bacteroidales; family WRLA01. Next base: position 1,273,839 of record CAXXFD010000003.1, read on the forward strand.
GCATTATTACGAATTGCCGGGTATGTATGTGGTTACACTCCAGGTTTATGATACCAGTGGGTGTTTCGGCAGCAAACAGGAAGAAATCTACATCCATGAACCACCGGCTGCCAATTTCAGCTGGATCGTTCAAAACTGTGACAGTGCTTACTTCACCGACCTGAGTTATGATTCTGACACCACAATCGTACATTGGCAATGGAACTTTGGTGATCCCGCTTCGGGAAGCAATAACGTTTCCAATAACACAAATCCGGTGCACCAGTACCTTATTGGCGGCGATTATGAAGTCAACCTGATTGTCACCAGCGCCCATGGCTGCATCGACAGCATTACCAAAACGGTTAATGTCAGCATGCCTGATGCAGGATTTACCGTTGATTCAGCCACACTCTGCAAAAACACGGCAACACAATTTTATGACGACAGCAACCCCAATGGCGATTTTATCGTAAGCTGGCTATGGGATTTCGGTGATGGCACAACCAGCACCCAGGAAAACCCAACACATAATTATACCAATGCAGGCAATTATTATGTCAGCCTGATCGTCACCAATTCGCAGGGCTGTGAAGACACCGAAACGCACAGCGTTCAGATCAATCACGGTCCGCTGGTTGATTTCGAATACAGCTACCCGAACTGCCTCGGCGACAGCATCCATTTCACCGACCTCACAAATACCTATGGTGGCGTGCCGATCACTTCATGGTTCTGGGATTTCGGCGATGGCAACACCTCTACCGAACAAAACCCGGGACACATCTACACTTCATCAGGCACTTACAATGTTTCCCTCAGAGTGAACGATGCCAGCAACTGCCCCGATTATTTGGTAAAACCGGTATATGTCAGCCCGAATCCTATAGCACATTTTGAGCACAACATCACCGGTTGCGACACGGTTCAGTTCACAGACCTCACTGTTGATCCCGACACATCTGTTGTGGCCTGGTACTGGGATTTTAATGATCCGGCATCCGGATACGAAAATATTTCTACAGAACGACATCCAATACATGTGTTCCATAATCCAGGAGCTTATAATGTAATGATGATTGCAACAAATGCACTGGGTTGTCAGGACACAACATTCCAAAACGTTGATATTTACCGGCCCGAAGCCAATTTCAGTATGAGCTCAGACAGCAGCTGCCTGAATACAGAAGTGTTCTTCACGGACGAAAGCGAAACCTATGGTGATGTGATCACTTCCTGGCTCTGGGAATTTGGCGACGGACAAACATCCACAGCACCAAACCCATCACATTCGTATAATGATTACGGTGTGTTTGATGTAAGCCTGACCATTACTACGGCTTATGGCTGCTCCGATGTAAAAGTCCTCCCGGTTTATATTTATCCGGGTCCCGATGCAGAATTCTCCGTGGAATACCCCAGCTGCCTCGATGATTCGATCCAATTCTTCAATGAATCATCCGGCGCAGGCAATATGCCGCTTATTGGCTTCTATTGGGAATTTGGCGACGGCGCGACATCCACTGAAGAAAACCCTGCCCACGAATATGTTATGGCCGGCGAATATTTCGTAACACTGGAAGTTACCGACGAACGAGGCTGTACAAGCCAGATATCACATCTGCTTACGGTCAGCGAACGTCCGATGGCCGGATTTAACTATGATGTACACCTTTGCGATACGGTATTTTTTGAAGACGCCTCCATAGATAACGACACCACGATTGTTGCATGGTTCTGGGATTTCGGCGATCCGCTATCCATCTGGAACAACCAGTCCACACTGCAAAACCCAAGTCATGCTTACCACGAGGAAGGCGATTATACCGTAACACTAGTTGCAACCAATGCCTATGGCTGCCGCGATACCGTTCAGGACATCATCACCATCATCAGGCCGGAAGCCGATTTCACTGTGAACGATGACTCTGTTTGCCTCGGAACAGCCATTGCCTTTGAAGACATCTCTGATCCAAATGGCGGCAATATTATTGACTGGTTCTGGGATTTCGACGACGGAAACACAGCCAACGTCCAAAATATATCGCATGTTTATGACGAGCCCGGGACCTATTACGTTAGCCTGACCATCACCAACTCACTGGGCTGCCAGGACAATAAAGTCAAGCCGGTACATGTATTCTATCCTCCTGTAGCTCAGTTTACTTATGATGATGTAACCTGCCTTGGCGATTCCATACATTTTGAAAACGAATCCTATACCACAGGCGTAAATTCTATTGTAAGCTACAATTGGAATTTCGGCGATGGCAGCACATCCACTGAAGAAAATCCGGTGCATTATTTTGATGATCCCGGTTCATATTTCATTACACTTACCATCACTGATGATGCCGGTTGTATTGATGTTGCTTCAGAATATATTGAGATATATCCCGCACCATTTGGTAATTTCAACTTCCAGACGGTGGACTGCGACACAACCTATTTCACAGATGCAACCATCGACAATAATGCAGCAATCACAAGCTGGTACTGGGATTTCGACGATCCTGCTTCGGGATGGCAAAATTTCAGCACAGCACAAAACCCATCGCACCGATTCCTCAATGCAGGCAATTACGATGTGCAGCTGATTGTTACCAATGCCCTGGGCTGTGTAGATACGGTATTGCGTACTGTAAGCATCCATCTGCCTACCGCAGAATTCAGCACCGATGTGGTTTGCGCAGGCTTGCCCACCACTTTCACAGATGAATCAAGCGGAAACGGTAGTGCAATCGTAAGCTGGTTCTGGGAATTTGGTGATGGCGGAACATCATCCATCCAAAACCCATCGCACAATTATGCAAACAGCGGTATCTTCCTGGTAAGCCTCACGGTTTCCAATAATGCCGGCTGCATCAGCCAGAAAACCGAGCAAGTCGTTGTGAACCACCTGCCTATCGCGAATTTCACACATGATGCTCCAAACTGCAACGGCTTGCCCATTCAGTTTACCGATGCATCGAGCATGGCCGGAGGAACAGCCATTACCAGCTGGAACTGGGATTTCGGTGACGGATTTACCAGTAGCGAGCAAAACCCCAGCCACCTTTACAATGCTCCGGGTTCCTATTTCGTAATCCTTAGCGTGGAAGGCGCCAATGGCTGTGGTGATGATACTACCATGACGGTTACCATTTACCCAACACCGGACGCAAACTTCGTTTATGATATCGTAAACTGCGACACCTCTTATTTCACGGACATTAGTGCTCCGGGAGGTGCAGATATAATTTTCTGGGAATGGAATTTTGATGACCCGGCTTCGGGTTTCTTCAATACTTCCAATGAGCAAAACCCATGGCATGTTTATGAAACAGCCGGAACCTACAATGTTCAGCTCATCGTAACCAATACCAATTATTGTAAAGACACCATTGTGAAACCGCTGATTTTTGATCCGCCAGCAGTACCGGAATTCTCATTTGACACCGCATGTTTTGGCGACAGCACGCATTTCACCAACCTTTCCACAGGCCCGAATATACTGCTCTACGAATGGACTTTTGGAGATGGTTTCTTCTCTTACAACGAAAATCCGGTGCACAAATACACTGCTCCGGGCACGTATGAGGTGACCTTACGCGTAACCAACTCGATGAGCTGTGTGGATTCCATCACGCATGAAGTAATTGTCAATCCATTGCCTGATGTGGCTTTCACAACTTCCGACAGTGTTTGCTTCGGAAATTCGGTCAACTTCTTCGATCAAACGATTCCAAATGCCGACAGCATCAGCTCCTGGCTATGGAATTTCGGCGATGGAAGCACTGCAACGGTTCAAAACCCAACACACGATTACGCCATTGGCGGCAGTTTTGTGGTCAGCCTCACCGTAACCAATTCCAATGGCTGTGTTGATTCAGCTGTTCAGGCTGTCTTTGTTAATCCGCTGCCAATTGCCAATTTCACATTCGATTCGGCTTGCCTGGGCTACCCGACACAATTCTTCGATCAATCCACATCCGAATACAGTTATATCGTAAACTGGCAATGGGATTTCGGCGATGGCTCCGACACACTCGGCCTTCCGAACCCACCGCACGTTTATGAAAATTATGGTGATTTTGATGTGACGCTTATTGTTGGCGACCTGCTCGGTTGCACCGATACAATTACAAAAGAAGTACATGTACATCAACCGCCAACCGCTGATTTCACGGTTTCTTCCGATACTATTTGTTTGGGCGATACCACTTTCTTTATCGACCAGTCTATTGGCAACGAAGCCGGAATTGCAAGCTGGAACTGGTATTTCGGTGAGCCATCATCCGGCGCAGCCGACTCCAGCGAACTGCAAAACCCAATTCATGTCTATGATACCGCAGGAACATATTATGTGCTGCTCATCGTAACCGACAGCAACGGCTGTGTGGGCGATATCCTGAAACCCGTTGTTGTGAACCCAACCCCCATCGCAAACTTCACCTATTCTGCTGCATGCTCCAATGAAGGTGTAGAGTTTATCGACTTATCGGCCATTAACCAGGACGAAATCGTAAGCTGGAACTGGAACTTCGGCGATGGCGAAACATCTACGGAACAAAACCCGATTCACTTCTACGACCCAACAAATGTGGATACAACCTACAGTGTAACACTTACGGTACAGGCATTGAACGGTTGTATCGACAGTGTAACACAGGATGTATCGATTACCGCGGCACCGGTTGCTGATTTCAGCTATGCCGATGCCTGCCTGGGTTATCTTGTCGATTTCACGGATCTGTCGTCCACCTACAGTGGAATGATCGTGGACTGGCAATGGGATTTTGGTGACGGGGCAACATCAAGCCAACAGCACCCATACCATTTATATGCACTTGCCGACACTTTTGATGTGCAGTTGATTGTGACCAATTCCTGGGGTTGCGTGGACACTACGGTAAAATCCGTCATCATCCACAACCTGCCACTGCCCGAGTTTGAAGCCGATACCGTTTGCTTTGGCGATACCACACATTTCACTGATATGTCCTTCTCGGAAGGCGAAGTAAGCGAATGGCTGTGGCATTTCGGCGATCCGTATTCCGGCGACAGCGACACATCAACATTGCAGAACCCTGAGCACTGGTACACCCGTGCAGGAATTTTCAATGTAACACTGGAAGTTGCCGACACCAATGGATGCCGTACTTCAATCATGCAACAGGTTCTGGTGAATCCGCTGCCGGTTGCTGAATTCCATTTCGAATCGGCCACCTGCCAAAACCAGGCCATCGACTTCGAAGACCGCTCGTACAGTCCGGGAGGAGCCATACACGAATGGCACTGGGATTTCGGCGACGGAACCGTCATCACCATTTATCATCCCGGCAATCCGGATGTAAGCCACACCTACACCGAACAAGGCAACTTTACCGTTGGCCTTACCGTGGTTGATACCAACGGCTGTAGCGAATACACCGAGCATTACATCACGGTATATCCGCTCCCAACGGCCAATTTCACATTCTCGGATACCGCTTGCGAAGCCTCCCTGATTTACTTCCAGGATTCTTCCATAGCGCAAAACACTCAGCTAAAATCATGGTTCTGGGATCTTAATTATCCAAACCAGTATTACAGCCCGCTTCAAAATCCATATTTCTATTATCCTGAAACCGACATGACCTACACAGTGATGCTGGCCATTGAAGATCAGCACGGTTGTGTGGACACCATATTCAAACAGGTTTATGTGAAAAAAGGATTTGAAATCGACTTCCTGGCAGATACGGTTTGTTTTGGAACGCCGACCAGCTTTACCGATTCGGTACTTTCGCCCACAGGTGATTCGCTGATAAACTGGAGCTGGAATTTTGGCGATGGCGCCACATCATCCGAAGAAAGCCCGCAGCATATTTTTGATGATCCCGGCATGCACTTCGTAAGCTTGCAGGCCAATAATCAGGATGGATGTCCGGCTACGGCCACTAAGGAAATCCTGGTTTATGCATTGCCCGAACCGGCATTCAGTGCGGTTCCGGCAGGCTGCGAAGACAGCACCGTATTTGAAGACCTGAGCCTGTTCCAAAGCGATTCGGTAAACAGCTGGACATGGCGCTTTGGCGATGGAACGGACACCACCATTTTCTGGCCCGGCAGCCCGGATGTATTCCATTTCTATCCGCCGCAGGACAGCACCTATCTGGCAACGCTCATCATCGAAAACAGCCGCGGCTGCATCGATTCCATCCAGCAGGATGTGGTACGTTATCCCTGCCTCTTTGTTGATTTCGGCGAAGAAGGCGTGCTCTGCGACGGCCAAACCGCTACTTTCCGCGATTACAGTTTCACAGGAAGTGAAGATGTACAAATGCTCGACTGGGAATGGTTCTTCGGCGATGGCAATTCGGTTTATTATACCGAGCAGCAGGATACACTTTACCACACCTATGCCGCTCCGGGCACATACATGGTCGAACTGGTCATCCGTGCCGAAGGAAATAATGGTATTGTAAGCGATACTTCACGCCATGAAGTGACCGTTTACAACTCGCCCCAGTCTGAGTTTAATTTCGATAAGTTCTGTGTGAAAGCACCGACCGAGTTTACCGATTACTCCTTCGTTGACTTTGGCGAAATCGACCGCTGGTACTGGAATTTCGGTGATGGATTTACCAGCCGCCTGCAAAATCCGGAACATGTATATTTCCAGGATTCGGTTTATGAGGTGCAACTCGTAACCCAAACCACCGACGGCTGTACCGATACCGTAAAACACAACTTAGAAATCCACGCACTGCCGGAAGTTTATCTGGTACCCGATGAAAGCAGAGGCTGTGGTGACTCGCTCCGCTTTACTTTCCGCGATACCAGCGCGCAGCAACATGAAGTTTATCGCTGGACTTTTGATGATGACGAATTCGTCAATACGGATGAAGACTTCATCAGCAAACTGTTCTACTATGGCGAACACGAAGTAAAACTCAGGGTAACATCACCATGGGGCTGTATCAACAGGGATTCTGCCAGCATTGAGCTTACAAGAAATCCCATTGCCGGCTTCCACCTCTATTCCGACAGCATCAGCATCCTGAACCCCAGGGTTCGGATAACGGACGAATCGGAAAGCATGGATGCCCTGATCGAATACTGGCACTACAGCATGGGCAACGGATACGATACCCTGGCGCGCACTTTCGACTTCATGTACAGCGATACAGGACATTACCATATCGAACAAATTGTTCAGGATTATAACGGCTGCCGCGATTCCATCTCGCATAAAGTCTTTATTTATCCCGAGCTCACTTTCCATATTGCAAATGCGTTTACGCCCAACGGAGACGGAGTTAATGCCACCTTCAAGCCGCAAGGCAGATATTTTGAAGACAAATCATATAACTTCCAGATTTTCAACCGATGGGGACAGTCCATTTTTGAAACATTTGATTATAATGAAGCCTGGGACGGAACCTTCAATGGCGATCCGGCCCCGGTTGGACTGTACACATGGGTGATTACGGTTACAGATACCTGGGGTGTAACCAATACGTACAATGGCTATGTAGTTCTCATTAGATAGCAACAGGTTTAAGGTTAAAGCCCCGGAGAGTTCCGGGGCTTTTTTGTTTTCAGGATATTCGCCTCGGGACTTACAGCTCGAAAACCCACAATAAAATTCAGGGAATCTTACACTTTTACAACAATTTCGCATCTAATCGAAATAGATTGTTTATTTTTGAGCATGGATTTTTTAGAAACTGCTGCTGTAGGGGATGCAATGGTCGAAAAAGTTCTTTTTGGAAGAAATTCTCTTGCATTTATACTACCACAAAAAGAATTTCAACATCTTCAATAACAGTACTTTTGTAAAAAAATTAGAATATATGAAGAACAATATTGAAAAACCAAAGCAACTATCAAATTTTGTCATCTTCCAAACAAAAGATGGCAAAATAAATGTTGAAGTATTTTTCGAGAAGGACACTCTTTGGTTAACTCAGAAAACGATGTCGGAGCTTTTCCAGAAAGGGCGAAGTACAATTACCGAACACCTCAAAAACATATTTGCAGATGCTGAACTTGATGAAAATTCAGTATGTCGGGAATTCCGACATACTGCATCAGACGGTAAAGTGTACAATACAAAATATTATAACCTACGAGCAATAACAGCTGTTGGATATAGGGTTAACTCGCATAGAGCCACAGAATTCAGAAAGTGGGCAACTGAAATCTTGCACGAATTCATTGTAAAAGGATTTGCGATGGATGATGAGCGATTAAAGCAAATAAAACATTTTGGTCAAGACTATTTCGATGAAATGCTCGAGCGCATTCGAGAAATACGCTTGAGTGAAAGACGTTTTTACCAAAAAGTAACCGACATATACGCATTGTCTGCTGATTATGACCAAAATGATGAAATGACTAGAATCTTTTTTTCAGAAGTGCAGAATAAAATGCATTGGGCTATTCAAGGAAGAACTGCAGCAGAAATTATATATAATGAAGTGGATGCTACTAAAGCTTTTATGGGTTTAAGATCTTGGAAAAATGCTCCTGAAGGCAAAATCTTAAAATCAGATGTAAGTATTGCTAAAAATTACCTTAACCGGGCGCATCTAAAAGAATTAGAACGAATGGTTTCTGCATATCTAGACTTAGCTGAAAACAGAGCTAGCCGGGGAGTTGTGATGAACATGAAAGATTGGGTGTCATATTTGGATAGATTTTTAGAATTATCCGATTATCCTATACTATTGGATAAAGGCAAAGTATCATCACTTGAAGCCAAACTGAAAGCAGAAACTGAATATGATAAATACCGACTTGTTCAGGACAAAAATTACATTTCTGATTTTGATAAACTCATACTTCAGTCCAAAATAAAAGAAGAAAAAAACTATAAATACAGGAAACCCAAATAAATACGGGCCAAAAGGAACAGCACAAATTTCTAGCATTCTACTCCAACAACCAATTTAAAAATCCTGCACTTTTACAACAATTTCGCATCTAATCGAAATAGATTGTTTATATTTGAGCACGGATTTTTTAGAAACTGCTGCTGTAGGGGATGCAATGGTAATTGGGGTGTCACATATGCAGTAGATAATCAAAATATTGAAAAAAATGAAAAACCTAACAACCACCACCCTGGCAATCTTATTGACAATAAGCATTTACGGACAGTCGTACATTCCATTGCCCAACTCCAACGCAAAATGGTGTATTCTGCACAATAACGGAACAATCCCTCCACCCGTTCATGGATATACAAACTACTATGAAACTTATTTTTCCGGTGATACCACAATTGCAAACCTGCATTACAAGAAAATTGAAAAGACAGAATATGATATTTTCTGTTTGAACACCAAAATCCAGGGGCCGGATTATATGGGTGCTATCCGCGATGATTCCATTAAAAAACAAGTGTTTTATATTCCAAAAGGCGCGACAGAAGAAAACCTCATCTATGACTTCAACTTAGAAGTTGGGGATACCCTTTTTAGCTATCTCAACTGGAACCAGCCCTTAATTGTTGCCTTCGTTGATTCCGTTTTAATCAATAACAACCAACATAAAAAGCTGGTGTTCCAATACGGTGAAGCAGAGATAATTGAAGGAATTGGAAGCATAACGGGCATTGTTGAAGAATTAACAGCTTTTGAGGGCGGAAGCAATTTATGCGCTTTATATATTGACACTAACCTTATTTACCCGGAACATCCCTGCAATTTGTCAGCAACCGACAGCTGTTTAACATTGAGCATTGATTATAAACTTAATAGCTCCGAAATACGAATTTACCCGAATCCGGCAAAATACAAGTTTCAAATCACTGTCCCGAAAGAAATCCTATTACAAAAGCCAAATCTCAAAATAAGATCGGCTTTAGGCAAGCTATACAGAAGCCAAATGTTAACGAATGAAACAACAAACATTGACGTATGCGATTTAATGTCTGGAATGTACATTATTCAAATAATAAGCGGGAACGTATGTATTTTGAGCAAAAAAATTGTAATCGAAAAATAAGGACATCAATTAATCTGGCCAAACTATTGAGGTTTAAATCATCTGTATAGAAATTTAGCTCGGAAAAATTTGGAAAACGGTATAAAAGTACTTATTTTTGTACTTAAGAAAGAACATAAAAAAAGAAAATTATGATTGCGGCTAATTATTCAGAGTTTAGGGCAGAATTAAAAAAATATTTGGATAGTGTTGAAGACAACAATGAAACACTGATCATTAAGCGTAAAAGCGGCAAAGGAACTGTTTTAATTTCATTGGATGAATATAACTCCCTGATGGAAACAATTCATTTATTGAGCTCAAGGAAAAATGCTGACCGGCTTTACGAGTCAATTCAACAAATGAAAACGGGCAAAACTGTAAAACCAAAAGAGCAAGTATAAAAATGCTTATAACATTCTCCGAAAATGCCTGGCAAGACTATTTGTATTGGCAAAAAGCAGATAAAAGGGTCTTAAAAAAAATAAACGATTTAATAAAAGACATAAAACGAGAGCCGTTTGAAGGCAAAGGAAAGCCTGAGCCATTAAAGTATGATCTGTCCGGTTATTGGTCCAGAAGGATTGACCTTGAACACAGACTTGTTTATCAAGTAATTGAGAATGAACTCCTGATTTATGCATGCAGATTTCATTATGATTAAAACATACGAACTACCAAATAATCATTAATCATTGCACGCAAAGACGCAAAGACGCAAAAAAACTTAGCGACTTAGCGGCTTAGCGAGAAAAACACAAAAAAAAACTTAGCGGCCCTGCGGCTTAGCGAGAAAAAAACAAAAAAACTTAGCGGCTCTGAGGCTTAGCGAGAAAAACACAAAAAAACTTAGCGGCACTGCGGCTTAGCGGCTTAGCGAGAAAAAAACACGAACCACCAAATAATCATTAATCATGGCACGCAAAGACGCAATAAAAACTTAGCGGCCCTGCGGCTTAGCGAGAAAAAAACACAGCAAAAAAACTTAGCGGCTTAGCGAGAAAAAAACACGAACCAACAATCAATCATTAATCATGGCTCGCAAAGACGCAAAGGCGCAAAAAAACTTAGCGGCACTGCGGCTTAGCGGCTTAGCGAGAAAAAAACACGAACCACCAAATAATCATTAATCATGGCACGCAAAGACGCAATAAAAACTTAGCGACCCTGCGGCTTAGCGAGAAAAACATAGCAAAAAAACTTAGCGGCACTGCGGCTTAGCGGCTCAGCGAGAAAAAAACACAAACCAACAATCAATCATTAATCATGGCTCGCAAAGACGCAAAGGCGCAAAAAAACTTAGCGGCACTGCGGCTTAGCGGCTTAGCGAGAAAAAAAAACACGAACCACCAAATAATCATTAATCATGGCACGCAAAGACGCAAAGGCGCAAAAAAACTTAGCGGCACTGCGGCTTAGCGGCTTAGCGAGAAAAAAAAACACGAACCACCAAATAATCATTAATCATGGCACGCAAAGACGCAAAGGCGCAAAAAAACTTAGCGGCACTGCGGCTTAGCGGCTTAGCGAGAAAAAAAAACACGAACCACCAAATAATCATTAATCATGGCACGCAAAGACGCGAAGGCGCAAAAAAAAACTTAGCGACCCTGCGGCTTAGCGAGAAAAACACTCGCCGAAAAATTTCAAATACGCCTACCTCTTCACAACCTTCTCACTAATGCGTTGCCCGCCATACTCCAGATTGAGGATATACATGCCCGGCTTTAAATGCCCAACATTGAAATTATATCCTTTTGGGCTTCCGTTGAGCTTTAGCTTGTGCTGCATCATGGTTTTGCCACTGAGGTCGTAGAGGCTCAGCAGGGCATCGCCTGAGTATTGCAGGTTAAGGTCTATTTCAAGGGCATGGCCTACCGGATTTGAACGCAAGGCCATTCCTTCCGCCCTTTTTTGTTCCGGTTCAAGGCCAACCGGCATTTTTTCGCCCATATACATCATGCGCCCCGATTTGCCATAAGCCCATACATGCTGCCCGTCCGGATCCAGTTTCAGGCTTTGAAAATAAGGGTATGGACCAAAACGTTCCCAGTATGTGCCATCTGTTCTTCTATAAATATACGATTCATCAGCAAATGCCATTAAGAGATATTGATTGTCGTTATTTGTCTCAACAATATCCATTATCATACCTGTTTCAGCAGAAAAAACCTTCTCTATTAGCTGATCCGTATTTACATCCACTGACCAAACAGCAGGCAAGGCTTTTTCATTATATGTAAACCCCTGTGTCACATAAAGCAAAGAATTATCTATCATGAATCCCCGCATAATTTTTTCTAGACCCAGGTTAACGAATTCCCAGCTCTGGCCTTCATCGGTAGATTTATGATACCCCCCGTTTCCTCCGTTTGAACCTCCGAAAACATAAAATGCTTCCTCTCTCAAAAGCATGTCCAACATGGTGTTTGCACTGACATTTGGAAGTGAGATTTCAAAATAAGATGTATCATCAGGGTTAAAGCCGAATAAAACAGGACTTATTCCTATATCAAAATTATATGTTTGATAGAAATACACCTTGTTTGATGAAAAAAACCGGACAACGGGCGAATAAAAATAATCTATGCCAATATCAAGGTCAACAGAGCACCAATTATTGCCCATATCACCTGTATAGGCCAGGCGTAAGTCACTATAGGAACTCTGGCCCAGGATACATATTTTCGTTTCATTTACTGCAAAACTCTTTAATGCCAGATTACTGAAGGATTCACCTGAAACGGTATCCCACACCCTTCCAAGTGGCTCATATTTTATTAAAACCTTTGGCAATAACACATACATTTGATTATTTTGAAACTCAAGATCTTCAACCCTTTCAATAATATTATTCTCCAAAGGTTTGCAGATATTTCCTTCATCACATTCCAACACAGCATTTACATACCCCCAGTCCAGCTCCATATGCTCGGATGTTATACTACAAAATGCTTTCTTGTCATCTAATATTCCAAATCCTTTCACATTTGGCTGCATATACCCAATATTATTAAGGATAGGGATAGCCTGGACGTTTATCCAATCTTTCCCGGCATTCGATGATTTTATCAATGAAAGGGGGCAACCGCCAGGATCATTGCAATAACCATATGCAAATACTACCGAATCACCAAAAGTCTTCATATTTCTTAGTGCCGGAAAATTTTCGCTTAAATAAACTTCTTCCCAATTGACACCAAAATCTATACTGCGTTCAATAATAAAGGCTGTAATTGTAGATGAATACCCCTTCCCTTCTTTATCATAGTCAACAAGAAATTTTTTACCCAAAGCATAAAAAATTCCATTCCCTTGTCTAGCCAAACTGTATAGATTTTCATCATCCTCATAATTTTTATATTCAAAACTATGGCAGCTGTCTGAAGTCCTGTAATACCTTTTGTTTTCAGCAGTCAGGAATACCCCAATGGCCATATCTTCAAAAACCATATCCGAAACAGTAGCTGTATCATTCAGGATGTTGGCCGTATATTCAATTTCCCAGTTTTTTCCTCCGTCAAAAGTCTGCCCCAACAAAGTATTCTGTGTTGTTGCGTGTACCAGTAGTGCATAGCCGCTGCTGCGGTTCAGCATTTGCAGACGTTTTATGCTCATGCTGTCCGGGAATTGACACACCTTTGCCCACACCCGTCCGTAATCACGGGTGGAGATCAGTTGCCTGCTGCCCATTTTAATAATGGCATGACCCGGGGCAACAATATTGATCTGGCTCAGCGAACTGCTTCCTTCGTTAAAAACAATCTCCCAATGACTGCCCCCGTCGCATGTTGCGCATATCATGCCATATTGGCCGCACATCAGGCCATGCTGCCCGTCAAAAAAAGCAATATCATAAAATTCATTGCCGGCTGGGAGGGGATTGAGCCAGTGGGTGGTTTGGGCTGTTGATGCTGTGCAAAATATTAAAACCGCAAAAAAGCAAAGCGTATGTTTAAATAATTTTTGTATCATGGCACTAAATTTTTGAAATTTGTATAATCTGGCGATATACAAACACACTGTTCAGGTCACGGACTAATAAAACATAATGACCTTCATCCAGCATACTTACATCAATAGTGTCATCTTCGGAAGATATCAACAGATCCCTATTAAAATTAAAAATCATAACTTCATCACCGGGCAACAATCCTTTAAGATATAAATATGAGGACGATGGCATTGGATAAACTACTATTTCACGGCTATTTTCGGTGGTATCGCATCCAAAAGAATCAGGTGGTGCGGATTGGTCGGGGCATAATTTAACTGAATACTCCAACCCAGCAGATAAAGACATATATTTTTTGTACTGATATAAGAAATACCCTCTGTAATTGCTATGCCCAAAGCACCGCTTTGCAGATTCCGCCGTTAACTTAATTTCAGATTTACATTCACCCTTTGTGCTAAACAAATAAGCAGAATGTCCTAATAGCATGGGCGCCACTTGAATAGGCAATGTATCCATTGCCGGATCTAATTGGCTTCCATCAAAATAATGTTTATCAAACCATTCATAACATGAACCATTTTTTTCATAATTTATATATTCCCCAGGCCTATCGCACAAAATCACCAGTGAAGTATCAATACAATCTCTGCTTAAACAGGTGTTTCCTGATTTTGGGCAATAAGTTTCAGGCAATAAAATATCAAATAAATGTGTAGAACTTGTTTCTCCAACAAAGTTTCGGAAATCTCCATTTCGGAAATTATACTTATAAGTTGTATCTCCTGTTTCCCAGGCGTTAGCAAAATAATGCCAGTTCCAATGAACAGTACCCATATATAATTCATCCAGCCCTTGTTGGGCTGTGTCAGCCAAACTACTTACCACAGGATTAAAAAAACCATTAGTATCCAAACATTTATACAGTGAATCAATTAAAACAATATAATCCCCGACAGTTTTATTATTTGTATCTCTTGTCGAGGCATAGCACATGCTCGCACTATCCACCCACTGTTGCTGGCTTTCCGAATATCTGTAATTCCAACACTCGAGTATCCACGGCTCCATATTTGTTACAATACCATGAAAATGAGCTTTTTTATTATAATAATTTGCATGAAGCGAATCATTCCTTACATGTTTTTGATAGTAAGCTAAGTTCTTTGCTTTTCTCATTAATCGGCTATATGCTTTTTCACTAATAGTAGAATCTGATCTGTACAGTTCAAAATTCAAAGCAAATACTTTGATGCCACTGTTTGCTGCAGAATCTAGAAAGTTAACAACTTTCTCCTGATAACTTAAAGGATTTGATCCCGCTTCTACTTTTAGCCCAAGGTTATAAAGGCTGTTTGTTGAATCCTTTGGTATCGTTTTTACATATAAAAAAACTGAATTCCATCCGGCACTTTTTACATTCGAGAGGATGATACTGTTGCTATGTAACCTAAACATACTATCATACAGTATTACTGCTTTATACTCATAACTGGTTTCCTGCGCAATTAAAGCATTATAACTGAACAACATCAACAATATCGCAGATACAGTTTTCAAAGCTACCCCCATCCTTGTTTTAAAAATCCTACTCATTGATTTCATTTTCTTTGTTTTTTGTTTTGAAATTGGGTTTTATTATGAAAGCATAAAAATACTATCTTAATTCAAAACTGAATACAACTAATATTATTTTTTTCTTATTATAAGGGGCTTTATTTTTGAAAATGCACCTTCATCTTGATAATTTATTCTGACTCCCTCAATATATCCAAAAAAAGTTCATTAACTAATGTATTTAACCCCCTACTTCTTCACCACCTTCTCACTAATCCACTGCCCGCCATATTCCAGATTGAGGATATACATGCCAGGCTTTAGATGCCCTACATTGAAATTATATCCTTTTGGGCTTCCGTTGAGCTTTAGCTTGTGCTGCATCATGGTTTTGCCGCTCAGGTCATAGAGGCTCAGCAGGGCATCGCCTGAGTATTGCAGGTTGAGGTCTATTTCGAGGGCATAGCCTACCGGATTGGAGCGCAAGGCCATTCCTTCCGCCCTTTTTTGTTCGGGTTCAAGGCCAACCGGCATTTCTTCGCCCATATACATCATGCGCCCCGATTTGCCATAAGCCCACACATGCTGCCCGTCCGGATCAAGTTTCAGGCTTTGAAAATAAGGATATGGACCAAAACGTTCCCAGTATGTGCCATCTGTTCTTTTATAAATATAATTTCCGCTAAGCAGGTAATCTTCTCCTGCATTGGTTTGTACTATATCAAGAACAGCAAGATTTTCAGCAGAAAAAATCTGTTCCATAAGCTCTCCCGTTCGGATATTGACCGGCCACACGGCAGGGCTACCACTTTCCCCATATGTATATCCATTGGTTATATAAAAAATGGAGTCGTTAATTTGAAATGCTTTAAGGATTTTATTCACCCCCAAATTGGTAAAGTCCCAGCTTTCGCCTTCATCTGTGCTTGCATAGTATCCGCCATTGCCAGCGGAACCACCAAATACATATATGTGATCATCGCAAGATTCCATATCCATCATAGCCGAAGAGCTTACCGAAGGTAATTCTAATTCTGCCAAACTGGTATCAATCGGGCTAAATTTAAAAAGTTTGGGAATTATACCATACTCATATTCATAGGGTTGAAAGATATACACCCGGTCACCATCCAGAATATCTACTGACATATTAAAAAGCTCATAGGATTTTATAATGCCCTCACAATAGCTATTGAAACCATCTTCTGAATAATAACAATATAAGTTATCACTAAAAAAAGTGCTTGCAATAATACAAGATTTATCCTGTAGTATATCCATATCCTCAAAAACCAAATTGTTTATATTTGGGTAAAGCAGGCTGTCCCAGACCCGATCCTGTGTATAATAATTCAATACGACGTCTTTCGTTAGCAGGATCATTTGTTCATCATCAAATTCCAAATCAATGATTTTCTCAATAAAATTATCCGAGGCCGGAGTCCAAAGATTGCTCTTATTATGATTTTCAAGAAAAACGGAAGACCGCCCTCCTTCCAAATCATAGTTGATAGATGTTATACAGCAAAAGGCTTTTTGATGGTCAACAATCCCTACACTTCTGATATTAGGCCGCGTAAAACCCTTCCCATATAGGTCGGGTTTTTCCTGTGCAGCACTCCAGCTTATACCTTGATCTCTCGAAACAAGCATTGGAAACTTTATGCAACCTTCCGGATGCCAGTAATAATTACAGTATCCATAAACAAACACCAAAGAATCTCCAAAAGTTTTCATTTGATTCAAATCAGGCATTTCATTCTTGTCATAAACTCTTTGCCATGAATTACCATCATCATTGCTCTTCAATATTATATATGAAAAGTCAATATACACCTCCTTTTCGTTTGAGGCTATCCTTTCATGCCAATCATCATCTCTTCTACCTAAGGCATAATAAATCCCATTATTTTGATTAATAATTTTATAATAAAACTCATCAGGAAAAAAAGTCACGTACTCAAATGTGGCACATGAATCACTTGTAAGATAAAGCCACTGATTCTCTTGGCTTAACAGCAAGCCTTTCTTAGCGTTTTCAAAAGCAAAATCACTAATTTTCGATTCATTAGTTAACAGTTCGGATGTATAGCTTAAGTTCCATCCTTTCCCTCCGTTTATAGTATTTCCAATCAAAGTATTTTTAGACTCATTGTGTACCAATAGAACATATCCGTAATGCTCATCAAACATTCTAAACTTTGTTATACTCAGGCTGTCCGGGAATTGACACACCTTTGCCCACACCCGTCCGTAATCATGGGTAGAAATCAGTTGCCTGCTGCCCATTTTAATAAAGGCATGACCCGGGGCAACAATATTGATCTGGCTCAGCGAACTGCTCCCTTCGTTAAAAACAATCTCCCAATGACTGCCCCCATCACTTGTTGCGCATATCATGCCATACTGGCCGCACATCAGGCCATGCTGCCCGTCAAAAAAAGCAATGTCATAAAATTCATTGCCGGCAGGCAGGGGATTGAGCCAGTGGGTGGTTTGGGCTGTTGATGCTGTGCAAAATATTAGACCCACAAACAAGCAAAGCGTATGTTTAAATAATTTTTGTATCATGGCACTAAATTTTTGAAATTTGTATAATCTGGCGATACACGAAGACACTGTTCAGGTCGCGGACCAAAATCACCTTATTATTGATTTCATTTTCTTTGTTTTTTGTTTTTGAAATTGGGTTTTAATATGAAAGCATAAAAATACTATATTAATTCAAAACCGAATACAACTAATATTAATTTTTTCTTATTATAAGGGGCTTTATTTTTGAAAATACACTTTCCATTTGAAGATCTGTTCAGAATCCCTACATTTGCCCTTGAAACACTAATTAGAGTTCGTCTATAAAGTCCAACTTCTGCGTTGTTGCTCAAAATCCAAATCCTCAAATACCTGAGTATTATTCGGTTTGGATTTTTCACACGCCTTGAATTTGAACTTTATAGAGCAAACTCGCGATTCTATGGACAAACACTAATAAACATACATTAGAATATTCATTATGAAACCAACCTTACTGATACTCGCCGCCGGAATGGGCAGCCGCTATGGCGGCCTAAAGCAAACCGATAAACTGGGTCCTTCGGGCGAGACCATCATCGACTATTCCATTTATGATGCGATTCGCGCCGGATTTGGCCGTGTGGTTTTTATCATCCGCGAAGCCATACGCGAAGAGTTTGTGGAAGTGGTGATGCGCAAATTTGAAGATAAAATCCCCTGCTCATACGTAATGCAGGAACTTGATAAACTACCGGAAGGCTACCAACTGCCTGCAGAACGCAAAAAGCCCTGGGGAACAGGTCATGCCGTTTTAATGGCCGCGCAGGAAATCAAAGAACCCTTCGCTGTGATCAACGCCGACGATTTCTATGGGCGCGATTCTTTTGAACAGCTTGCCCGTTTCCTGGAACAACAGAATACCGAAAGCCACAATTTTGCCATGGTGGGCTACAGGCTCAAAAACACGCTTTCGGAATTTGGTTATGTGTCGCGAGGTATCTGCGAAAGCAATGATGAAATGCTGCTTACGACTGTTACGGAACGCACAAAAATCAAGCGCGAAGAAAACGGCATCCAATACCTTGATGAACAGGAAAAACCACATCCGCTCAAAGAAGAGGATATCGTTTCCATGAACTTCTGGGGCTTTACGCCAAAATATTTCCAGCATCTCGAAACAGGTTTCAAGGATTTCCTTGATGAAAGCATAAACAAAGAGAAGTCGGAATATTATATCCCAACGGAAGTGAACAATCTGATCAATAAAGGCACAGCAACAGTTAAGGTTTTGCCTACCTCATCAAGCTGGTTTGGCATTACTTTTAAGGAAGACAAGCAACTGGCGATGGACAATATCAAGAAGTTGGTTGGGGAGGGTGTTTATCCGGAGAACCTCTGGCCATAATAAGAGTTTGTCCATAATGTCTCCCAAGGCTTCGGGATTACTCTTCCGAAAGCTTTCGGAATTGAAACCAGTCACTTCGGCAAGCTCAGCACAGGCATCCCGAAACTTCGCCGACTACTCGTTTCCAGCAAATTAAATGCCTCGAGCCCGAACATTCTGAAACAAAAACATGACTTTATAGACATGCACTTTTACTTATGATGATGGACAGTCTGAAATATTTTCAAATAGAAGGAAAAATACAAAAGCTGGAGCCTTTGGGCAATGGGCATATCAACCGCTCGTGGCATTGTATCAATGCCGATGCACAGGCTCCGGATTATTTTTTGCAGCAGGTCAATCATCATGTTTTCCCCAATATTCCCGCACTGACATCCAATGTGGTGCGTGCAGCTTTCCGGCTGATTGAAAGCCAGGAAAAATCATCGAACCCGGGCAAAGCAGCAAAATTCCCGCGGCCTGTCCCCACCTGGGACAAGCAGTATTATGCTGTGGACGGGCAAGGCCGCTATTGGCGGATGTTTACCTTCACAAAAAATGCCCGCTCCTTCGATCGCACCGATTTTGAAGACATTGCCATGGAAGGCGGAAAAGCGGTTGGGCAATTCCAGAAATATATGCTGGGGCTGAATCCCAAAGGATTTCATGAGCCCATCCCTGATTTTCATAATCTGAAATTCCGCCTTAACAATTTTGACAAAGCATTGGCCAAAGCCGATGAAGCCCGAAAAGAAGCCGCCGTCCACAACATCACATTTGTGCATCAGCGCAGGAAGGAGATGGAGGCGTATTTTCAGGAGCTTGGCTCAGGCGACATCCCATTGCGCATCACGCATAACGACACCAAATTCAACAACATCCTATTCGATGAGCACGATTTTTCCTTGTGCTTGATTGATCTGGACACGGTCATGCCCGGTTTTGTGCATTACGACTTTGGGGATGCGGTCAGGGTTTTATGCAATACAGCCGATGAAGATGAAAAAGACACCGGCAAAATTTCCTTCCGTATGGATTTGTTCCGGAGCTTTTGTTTTGGCTATAAAATTTATGCCGGTAATTTCCTGACGAAAAAAGAAAAGGCACTCCTGCCCTTCTCACCATTCCTGATGACTTTTATTATGGGCCTGCGCTTCCTGACCGATTTCCTGGAAAACGACCGCTATTATAAAACTGCCTATCCGAGACATAACCTTGTGCGCAGCAAAGCCCAGTTTGCCTTTATTGCTGCGATGGACAAAGTCCGCGATGAAATTGAAAGCTGTACAAAATCTTATTTTTAGATGAAGGATTTTCGCCACAGAGCCAATGGAATAGAATTTGAATGTCGTGAAAGCGGAAGCGGCCCCTTACTGCTCATGGCCGGCGGGTTTCGTTTTACGATGGATTTATGGCCCCCAAAACTGATTGATTGCTTATCCGGGCATTTCAGGCTGGTGCAGTTTAATCTCAGGGGTGTTGCCGCAAGCGGTGATGATGACTCATCACATTCCATTGCGCTTTACGCAGATGATATCGCTTCACTGGCGCAATCGCTCAGCCGTGAAAAAGCGGTTGTTTTTGGCTGGTCGATGGGCAGCTATGCCGCACAGGAAGCCCTGATACGTCATCCCGGAGTATTCAGCCATGCTGTTTTGAGCTGCACCAATTGCGGTGGAGAGGAGTTTATCCCCGCGGAAGAAGACGTTTACAAACAACTGACCCGCCCCTCAAAAAGCCCCGAAGAAGCCGCAGAAAGCATGTTCCAATTGCTTTTTGGCAATGACTGGCTCACCCAAAACCGCTGGCTCTACCGCGAATTTCCCCGTCCAAAAACATTTTGCAACGAAAGCACTGCCCAAAAGCAGGATCAGGCGATTACGGATTGGCCCGGCACTTTTGAACGCCTTCCCGAAATCAAAACACCTGTTTTGATCGTCAATGGAGAAAAAGACATCATCAACCCCAAAGGAAACGGTGTTTTGATGCAAAAACAGCTTCCCCATTCAGAACTCGTCCAAATTAGCGATGGAGGGCATGGTTTGCTGTATCAGTATCCCGAAAAAGTTGCTAATTTCGTCGCTGATTTTATTGGCAGGGATTATGCTGAATAAAGCCAGACGCCAACAAATAACTGAAGATGAATTAATCGGGAAATCGTCCCTCAGAAAAACCATATAATGAAGAAAGCAGATATTTTTTTCGCACTCGGCCTCATCATATTTTTTGGGCCGTTTTTTATTTGCGACAGTTTATTCCAATTTTACAAAGATGCCAATGCACTGCATCCTTACGTACTGAGTTACATTAAGTTTGCGCTTCTGGCCACTCTCGGCGAAGTGATCGGGCTGCGCATACGCGAAGGCGTTTATAACCGCAAAGGCTTCGGTATTTTGCCCCGTGCTTTTGTCTGGGGTTTTCTGGGCATCCTCATCAAAATGGGCTTCACCATTTTTGGCAGCGGCGCCCCGGTAATGCTTGCCAGTATGGGCGTTGAGTTTCCTGCACAATTTGGCGGCACCGGCGGCATCCTGAAGCACAGCATACTCGAAACCACATCGTGGCTGCACGTTTTGGCCGCATTCTCTGTCAGTACAACCCTCAACTTCTTTTTTGCGCCCTTTTTCATGACCTTGCACAAAATCACGGATGAGCACATCAACAATACAGGGGGCAGCTTTTGGAAATTCATTTCCACACCCATGCCGTTCGGACATTATATGCAAACACTCAACTGGGGCGTGATGTGGAATTTTGTTTTCAAAAAAACCATTATCCTCTTCTGGATTCCTGCCCAGACCGTTACCTTTATGCTCAATCCCGAATACCGCATCCTGTTTGCCGCATTCCTCGGAATTGTGCTGGGCGTTTTTATGGCGATTGCTGCCCTAAAAAGCAAATCATGAGAAGGCCCCACCAGTTCAACTGAAATCACTATCTTTATATCCAAAATAAAGACGCGAAAAAAAATGAATAGAAAAGACACACCCATTAACTACGAAATCGTAACGCAGAAAATTGCAGAAAGCGGACTGGAGAATGTAGGAAAATCCTCCATCCGTGAAGTAAAAAGACTCGTTGACACCATTGAAAATGCCACGGGCGAAAAATTTGTACGCATGGAAATGGGCATTCCGGGCCTGCCTCCTGTACAAAAAGGTGTTGACGCCCAAATTGATGCCCTCAAAAACGGTATCGCCGCACTTTATCCTGATATCCAGGGCATACCACAATTAAAAAATGAAATTGCCCGTTTTGTTAAACTGTTCATGGACGTGGATGTGAACCCTGCCGGATGTCTGCCCACTGTGGGCTCCATGCAGGGTGGTTTTGCAGCGTTTATGACCGTAAACCGCATGCATGCCGAGCGCGAAGGAACACTCTTCCTCGATCCCGGTTTTCCGGTACACAAGCAGCAAATTAAAATCCTGGGCCAGGATTACCGATCATTTGATGTATATGATTACCGTGGCGAAAAACTGCGCGACAAGCTGGAAGAAATGCTCAGCGACGGCAAGGTTTCTTCCATTCTGTATTCCAACCCCAATAACCCATCCTGGATTTGCTTTACTGATACAGAACTCAAGATTATCGGTGAAATGGCCAATAAATACAATGTGGTCGTTTTTGAAGATCTGGCTTATTTTGGTATGGATTTCCGTAAAGATTACAGCATCCCCGGAGAAGCGCCATACCAGCCGACAGTTGCCAAATACACCGATAACTATATCTTCTTCATTTCCAGCTCCAAAGCATTCAGTTATGCCGGTGAACGCATTGGCATGATGGTAATCAGTGACAAACTCTGGAACACCAATGCGCCCGACCTGAAACGCTATTATGCCAGCGACAGCCTCGGACACGCCATGGTTTTTGGCGCACTGTATGCGCTCAGCTCAGGAACAAGCCATTCGGCACAATATGCCCTTACTGCAATCCTGAAAGCCGTGAACAACAAAGAATTCAACTATCGTGATGGCGTTCTGGAGTATGGCGAAAAAGCCAAAATCATGAAGAAGCTTTTCACCGATAATGGTTTTAAAATCGTGTATGACAAAGACGAAGACAAGCCTGTTGCGGATGGATTTTACTTCACATTCAGCTATCCGGGTTTCTCCGGTGCCGATTTGCTGCACGAACTGACCTATTATGGCATCAGTGCGATATCATTGGCGATAACGGGCAGCACACGCCTCGAAGGCATACGTGCCTGCACATCACTGGTGCAACGCAGCCAGTTTCCTGATTTGGAAACACGCCTGAAAAAATTCCACGAAAACCATCCGGTCGATTAAAATTTCCGGATTTTTAAAAAAGGCTGAAAGAAATTTCAGCCTTTTTTTGTGCAGTTCTTTTTTCTAAAACCTTGCTATTAAGCTCCTTCAAGCATTCCAACAACAAAAATTCATTTCTAAATTCCTGACACAACCCAAAAAATATCCCTTCACGTATATTTTTCGCATGAAGATTTTTAATAAATTTGAAGATAGAAGAAAGCAGTAACTTAATACTTGAAAAAAGCAACTATTCTTTTGCTGCTATTTATTTATATAGACATTATAAGGAAACAAATTCATTTCACAAAAAAAGAATACATGAACACAAAAAAGACACAATTAAGCCTTTTCAAGCTCATAATGATAACTTTAGCTTTCATTATGAGCATACGGAATCTGCCAATGCTGGCAGAAACCGGTTGGCAACAGGTATTTTTTATGATACTGGCCGCACTGGTTTTCCTGATTCCCAATGCACTGATTTCGGCTGAACTTGCAACCGGCTGGCCCAAAGGCGGAGGCGTATATGAATGGATCCGGCTGGCTTTCGGCGAACGCGCCGGTTTTATAGCCGCCTGGATGTTATGGGTGCAAATGTTTTTTGGAATGGTAATGATCGGCTCATTTATAGCAGCAATGTTTGCCTATATTTTCGATCCGGCTTTGGCAGAAAACAACATTTATATTGCTGCTGTTATTATTGTGATGTATTGGCTGGTGACCCTTGTAAACCTTAACGGGCTCAAATCAGCCAGTATGATCAGTTCTGTTGGCTATATTGTTGGGGTAATTATCCCGTTTATCTTTATATTGGGTTTTGGACTTGTATATTTTATGGGCAATAACCCGATACAACTACCGGATTTTAGCTGGAAAGCAGCAATTCCTGATTTCACTAATTTAGGTAACCTGACATTATTTGTAGGCATCATTTTTATTTATGCAGGTGTAGAAGTGTCATCCGTACATGCCAATGAAGTCAGAAACGTAAAGAAAAATTATCCTTTAGCAATGTTTATTGCTGCTTTACTCCTGATTGTTTTGAATATTTTTGGCGCATTCGCTATTGAAATATCTGAGCCCCGAAATGAAATCAGCCTTGCTTCGGGAATAATGCAAACTTTCACAAAATTCCTCACCGAAGAAGGCGTTCAATGGCTCATCCCTGTGATGGCACTGATGGCCGCCATTGGTGCATTCGGACAATTGAGCACATGGGTACTCGGCCCCTCAAAAGCCATGCACCAGGTTGCCCTAAACGGCTATATGCCAAAATGGTGGCAGACAACCAATAAAAACGGCGTGCCCATAAAATTTGTTTTTGTTCAGGCAACAATGATTTCATTCATCGCCCTGATTTATGTAGTTGTGCCTTCGGTAAACGCTGGCTTTTTTATGGTATTGATCCTCACAATGGTTTTATATGCCGTGATGTACGTTTTACTTTTTGCATCCGCAATTAAGCTGCGCTACAAATTCCCTGAAGTTAAAAGGGCGTACCGGGTTCCCGGCGGCAAAACAGGTATTTGGATTGCCGGTGGAGTCGGAGTTTTGACAATGATATTTGTAATCGTGATCAGCATGGCGCCCCCGGCCAATCTAAAAGTAGGCAGCCCGGCATTTTATACCGCTTTCCAGCTACTGGGGCTGCTCATCTTTTTAATTATCCCGATCATTATTTATGCCCGGAGAAAGCCATCATGGAAGACTGACAACACAGACAACGATATTAATAATTAAATAAGCTGAAGAGAATGGACAAAAAAGAAAACTTAAAAATTGACGCCCTGTTTCTGGGACCAAAATCAGAAAATGCGAAATTCTTTAAAGAAACCCTTTTGGATTTTGTGAATGAACACATTTACTGGAGAAGGGATTTCCATCCGGAAGACGAAAGCATCATCAGTATTCACGAACAGAACGAACGGGATTTCAAAGAAACAGAAAACAAAATGCAGGAAGTGCTCAGGGAGCTTTCTTCAAAATTGAAAACCACCTCAATGCCCTGGCATTCACCACGCTATCTGGGCCATATGAATGCCGATATACTTATGCCATCCATTATTGGCTATGTAACCGCTATGCTCTATAACCCAAATAATGTAGCTTATGAAGCTTCTACGGCCACATCGCCCATGGAGCTGGAAGTAGGGCAGGATTTCGTAAAGCTTATGGGATTTGACCCTGCCAAAGCCTGGGGGCATATCTGCACCGACGGCAGTATTGCAAATATTGAAGGATTATGGTATGCACGCAACATCTGCTCCATTCCGCACGCAGTAAAAGCCGTGAAACCTGAGCTCGTTGACGGAAAAACCGATTGGGAACTCTCCAATATGAAAATCTCGGAAATCCTTGACCTTGCAGATAAAGTTAAAGATATCTGGGACGATGTCCGCGATCATTCGGTAAGGGGAACCGGTGTTATTCCCGGCCAACTGGGCAAATGGATCGTTCCTCAGTCTAAGCATTACTCCTGGGTAAAATCCTGCGACATCATGGGCATTGGCCTCAACAATGTCATTGATATCCAGGTCAATGACAACTTCAGGATGGACATTGATGTACTGGAAAAAACAATACTGGAACTCGCAGGACAAAAAATCCCTGTTCTTGGCGTTGTGGGCGTTATTGGAAGTACGGAAGAAGGCGCCGTTGACGAAATGCATAAAATTGTAGCTCTACGCGAAAAACTGGAAAAAGAACATGGCATCTCATTCTATATCCACGCCGATGCAGCATACGGAGGATATACACGTGCCATTTTCCTCGATGAAGAGTATAACTTTATGCCGCTTAAGACTTTAAAAGAAAGGCTGCATAATGAAAATATCCTGAAAAATGATGTGGACTGGCCATGCGAAAACGTTTATAACGGTTACAAAGCACTTTCGGAGGTAAATTCAATTACAATCGACCCACACAAAATGGGCTATGTTCCCTATTCTGCGGGAGGGATCGTTGTTCGTGACAAACGGATGCTGGATGCAATATCGTTCTTTGCTGCCTATGTATTTGAAAAAGGCTCCGATGCCCCTGCATTGCTTGGTAGTTATATCATGGAAGGCTCCAAGGCCGGAGCAACAGCAGCAGCCGTTTGGACTGCTCATCGCGTAATTCCACTCAATATCAGCGGTTACGGACGACTTATCGGTGCCAGCATCGAAGGCGGACACAGGTTCTACCAAAAGTTGGAATCCATTTACGAGCTCGATATTGATGGCACTGCAGTTCGGCTGGAAGCTTTATGCAAACCCGATTTCAATATTGTTGATTTTGCCTTTAACATCAAAGGAAATACCGATCTTGAAAAAATGAATGCATTAAATAAAGAACTTTATGATTTGAGTTCTTATGCTTCAGGCCCGGTGCTTAAAAACGATTTTATTACTTCCAACACCAGCTTCGCCCATGAAGATTATGGCGATGCGCCTTTTGCTCTGGCAGGAAAATTGGGAATCCCAAAAGAGGAATGGGACAATGTACACAGTCTGAGGGTTATGCGCGCCTGTATCCTCACTCCTTATTTCATGTTTGACAAAGTAACAAAAGATTACTGGCATAATTATGTTGAAAGTATGAGACATAAGCTAAAGGAGATACTTCCCAAATACCTATAGGTATTACAATCCGCCTGAGCAAGGCGACATAAAAAAAGAGCCAAAATTTATCTGGCTCTTTTTTTTATTCATAAAGCTGAAAATGAGATAATAAGGATCACAATTTATCTCTATTCGTTTTCATTATCGTGCATGCAATCCGCATTCTTTCAATTCGGGATTTTCCCACCACCACCTTCCGGCGCGGACATCCTCTCCGGGTTCAATGGAACGAAAATTATCATTCGCTCATTTTTGAAACCATATCATGTCACTGACAATCCAAGATTTTTACCCAGTCCTTCCTCGAAAATCTTAAACAAGGTAGATATTTGAATATCAATCTTCCCGTTTTCCAATCTTGAAATATAGCTTTTCTTTGTCCCCGTTTTATGCGCAAGATCCTCCTGAGTCATTCTGGCTTCTCTTCTTGCTTCCCGCACCATTTCACCAATAATAAATGATTTAGCCCGTGCTTCAAAAGCATCTCTTTTTTCTGTGCCTACAGCACCATATTTTATATTCAGTAGCTCATCAAATGTTTTTGCCTCTCTAATACTTTTCATCATTTAACCCTTTCATTTTAAAATATTCTTCTTTCAATTTTAAGGCATTAATAATCTCACGTTTAGGAGTTTTTCTGCTCTTTTTTTGAAACCCCTTGAAACAGAATCACAAGTTTTCCTTCATCAAAGCAACTAAAAATCCGATAACTATTATTCCTTTTGCTAATCCGAATTTCATACAATCCTTGTGTTCCTTCAATGTGTTTTAAAAACCTTTGCGGAATCCTATCCACTGTTCTTACAATCTTAAAGACATACTCAATTTTTTCCTGAGTCTGCTCATCAAGAGTAAGATAAAAGTCAATAAAATAATTCTCATAAAAACGGATCTCCCTAAGCACACCACAAAGTTAACAAATTTGTTAACTATATCAAAGAAAAAAAACCTGCTTCAAATTTTGTTGAGCAGGTTTTCATAAATATTTTGAAAATCTTTTATCGCGCATGCAATCCGCATTCTTTCAATTCGGGATTTTCCCACCACCATCTTCCGGCGCGAACATCCTCTCCGGGTTCAATGGCACGGGTGCAGGGCTGGCAGCCAATGCTCGGAAAACCTTTGTCGTGCAAGCGGTGATAAGGCACATTATTTTCGTGTATGTAATCCCAAACATCTTCTTCCGACCATTCAATCAAAGGATTAAACTTAATGAGGCCATTGTTTTCGTCCCATTCGATCATCTGCCCATTGGTGCGTGTAACAGACTGGCTGCGGCGCAAACCGGTAATCCAAACATCCAGAGAAGATAAGGCACGCTGCAAAGGCTCAATCTTGCGGATATGACAGCAAAGTTTCCGGTTTTCCACGCTATCGTAAAAGAGGTTGATCCCTTTGGCGTTCACCATTTCTTCAATGCGCTTGTGATCCGGGAACATCACACGGATATTAATACCATAACGGCTGTTCGTCCGTTGGATCAGATCATAGGTCTCAGGAAAAACCCTGCCTGTATCCAATGTAAAAATATCAGCATTTTTATCCGCATTCAGCACCATATCGGTTAAAACCTGGTCTTCGGCACCCATGCTCGATGCCAGTGCAATTTTTCCCTTAAATCGCTCAAGCATTGCTTTGATAACCTCTTCGGGATTTTGCCCACGAAACTCTTTGTTCAGTTCTTCTGCTATCTCTTTCATATATCAATCTTTCATTTATGCAAATCTATTTGATGAACAGCCTGTAAAAAAACGGAACATCATCACCTATCCAATGGCCTTTAAAAGAAAAAGCGCATCAACCCATAGAAGGTTTATGCGCCAAAAGTACAAAAAAGCTAATAATTCAAATTTCGTAGAAACCCCTATTTTTTCACCTTTATGGTGCAGCCAATGGCTTTGGTAGTAGCCGGATCGGGCGTTTCGCCTTTTTCGATGGCTGCAATAGCGTTTTCGAGGAATTTTTCTTCTACTGCGGAGGCATCTTTATAATTATCATCAATGGCTCCGATATAGCGCACAATAGATTTTTTGCCTTCGTTCTGTATCAGGAAAATATGCGGTGTGCGCGTGGCTCCGTATTGCGGAAAAACTTTCTGGCCTTCGTCAAAAAGATAAGGAAAATCAAAGCCTTTTTCATTGGCACGTTCCTGCATTTTCTCAAAAGAATCTTCGGGCACTACTGCCGGGTCATTTGGATTGATGGCCACAACGGGATAGCCTTTGGGCGCATATTTATCGTTCAGGTCAATAATACGGTCTTCATAAGCAACTGCATACGGGCAATGATTGCAAGTAAATATCAGGATGACGCCTTTTTCGGCAGCAAAATCATCAAGCGAAATCATTTTGCCGTCGATATTTTTCAGTTTAAAACCGGGTGCTTCATCACCGGGAGAAAGCTGTGCCATGAGGGGAATGCTCAAAAAAGCAGCCAGGATAAAATTTAAGAATGTTGTCTTCATTGTTTTGAATTTATGGTTTGATAAAATATTCAAGTTGGTTCATTAATTCTTCAAAAGTGAAACTCTGTTCATAAAACCGTCGCTGTTCCGCATTATAGATCAATGTGGCCGGAATGGCGCCGCTCCAGTTTTTGTTCACCTGGTCAATCCAAATGTGCGCTTTTGGATCATCGAGCAAAACCACCCGGCCATTGATTGGATTTTCTTTAAGGAATGGTTTTACGCGCTTCTCAATATGATGTGCAAAATCAAGGCTTACGAACAAAAATTGAACAGGCTGGCCTTCCAAACGCTCTGCCGCCTGATTAAATGCCGGCAATTCTTCCACACAAGGCTTGCACCATGTCGCCCAGAAATTAACGACATAAACTGTATCGTTTTGTTGGTGCAACAATGGTTTTAAGCCATCAAAATCAAGCACAGAAATTTTTTCCTGAGCAAAACTATTGGCAGAAAAAATCATTAAAACGAAAAAAATTATATGATTGAGCTTCTTCATTTGATTGTTTTTCAATGAAGAAAACAGATGATCAGGACTTTTGTTCCAGAATACTTGATAAACTGCAGCCGCTCTATTTTACAGGACTATAAGCACTGATCAGGTATAAAACGCCCGGAATGAGCGGCACGGCCATGACCCAGGAGGGATCTTCGCGAATGAACAAAGCTGCGATAAATCCGGACAATACAGGAATAGATATCATAAAGCCACCCACTCTCTCCCATTTCCAGCCCAAAAGGAGTCCAATCAGGAAAAACGGAATTATGATCAGCCATAAATTTTCCAGCCAGGAGAGCGTAGCATTGGGCATCGGAAAACCATAGCCCACATAAAATGGTGTCACAAAAAGAAAAATCATGCCGGCACTTATGCGCGCGATCCATCGTACAATCCTCAGATGGTTTTTATTGTGGATAATTTTCATGATCCTAACTTTTTTCCCAGCCTGATTTGATCTTCCATTGTCCCTCTTTTTTAATGATCTGCGCTTCCCATTCCATTTTCTTCATCCATGCTTTTCCGGGAACCGGCGAATAACCCTCTTTGGGTTCGATTTCCAGATAGATGTTCCCGTCAATTTTTTCCAGTTCATATTCTCCTGCGATGATCCCCCCGATTTCATCAACACCTAAAGTAAAGCGCCCCACGATTTCTACATCACCGGCCAGGCAGTTCAATTGTGGAATTGGTGGTGAAAAACGAATACGCAGTTCATGGCCATCCTGTCGCCCGGTCAATGATGCTATTTCATAAAAACCCTGATTTTCAATAATTTTTAACTCAAAACCCTGATCCTCTATACCCTCTTTATCAACCGGTATTTCTGCTAAAACGCCTTTAAAATTTTTGTTCCAGCTCAAAGAAACCAGATCCATGCTGTATTTGGTTTGCAAGCCTTTAATTCCGTTGATTTTAACCGGAAGTTTGATCAGTTCAGCCGGCCGGCCGTTAATGTCCACAGAAACTTTTTCCTCATCAGCAGCCAAAAAACGGAAATGCTTCATAAAAACCAAAGTCATAAATTCCGGTTCTTTTGCTTCGCCTCCAATGGGAGCCAATAAGGATGCAGGAGCCATTTGAGGGTTCTGTTCTTCGATATTCATCACAATCGAATTTCCAAAACGATCTTTCATAGATAAATTCGCTATCAGGCAGCCGTTCGTTTCTTCAAAACCATAATCAAAATCTGAAGCAGTAAGCTGCACCTCATTCAGCACCGGCGCATACATTTCATGAGTAAGTGCGAGATGCGGGCTGAAATAAATATCTGCTTTGCTTTCGCCATCATAATATAAAATGACCATAGCACCCTCATTTCCATCCTTTTCAATAATCTGCAATTCAATGGAACGATAATTGGCCAAAGGCTTAAATTCCACCAGCATCAGGCGGTCAATAATCCCGGCACCCCAGTTATCTGTATTCAGGCTAAAGGGGTTCAGAAGAACACCACTTTTATCGCTTCCATAAATACTTATATCGTTTTTGCGGTTCCCCAGATAATCATTTTCATCTACAACCGAATCCTTAAGCTGGATGCATGCAGACAAACCGAGCAAAGTAGCGAATACAACAAACTGAATTACAATGTAATGAAACTTATTTTTCATAATTTACTTTGATTTGTTTTGAGCCTCAAATATAGAAATTCAGAAGAAAACGACATAAAAAAAGGGAATACCAAAGCATTCCCCTTTTTCAATATTTTGAACCAATTTTATTTCAGATTATCATTCATATGATCTGTAATCTTTTGAATCAGATGCGCACGATCCTTGCCGCGGACATTATGTTCGTGCCCGGGATAAATGAAATAATCGAGCTGGATTCCTTCTTCGATGCAAGCCTGAATAAAGCTGAGGCTGTTTTGCCATACCACAACCGGATCGGTAGTACAGTGCATCACCAAAAGGTCGGTTTTCAGTTCACCGGCTTTATCGCTTAAGCGCGCCTGATCATATCCTTCCGGATTTTCTTCGGGCGTATCCATATAGCGTTCGCCATACATAATTTCATAATATTTCCAGTCAATCACCGGACCGCCACAACTGGCTGCCTTAAACACTTCCGGATGATTCAGCACCATGCTGATAGTCATAAATCCGCCATAACTCCAGCCATCAACACCCATACGGTCGGCATCCACAAAATCAAGGCTTTTGAGGTATTCTACACCAACCATCTGGTCTTTCACTTCCTGCTGTCCTAAATTACGGTGAATCATGCTCTCAAATTCAAATCCCCGATTGGCTGTACCATGATTATCCAGTGTAAAAACCACATAACCTTGTTGAGCCATATAATTCAGGAAAATGCCGGCACCGCCAAGCCATGTATCATTTACCAATTGCGAATGTGGTCCGCCATAAACATAAAGGAAAACCGGATACTTTTTACCTTCTTCAAAATCAGCAGGTTTGATCAAACGATAATACAAATCATCGCCATTATCGGCTTTGAGTGTTGCTATTTCCATTTCGCCCAGTTTATAATCCTCGAGCGGATTGGGTGCAGTAAGGATGTTCTGAACGATTTTTCCTTTGCTGCTCAGCACATTAATGATGCGTGGAACATCTGTACTGCTGTATGAATCAATCAGATATTTCCCTGAATGCGCCACCTGTGCCGAATGCGTACCATGTGCTTGTGTCAGTTTCTCAAGACTTCCATTTTTGATATTCAGTTTATAAATCTGTTGCTGAATCGGGCTGTCTTTTGTAGTGGCAATGAAAAGATTCTCGCCTTTGGCATCCTGGCCGGCAATTTCCGTAACGACCCATTCACCTGTTGTCAGCTGCTTTTTCAGTTCACCATCCTGGCTGTAAAGGTAAAGATGATTGTAGCCATCGCGCTCGCTAAACCACACAAAATCTTTTGTTTTATTGTTCAGGAAATAGGGTCCATGTTCCGGTTCCACCCATGTTTCCGCATTTTCTTCGAAAAGGGTATTTACCAATTCACCATTTGCTGCATCATAACGGTTTAGTTTCAGATGATCCTGACCACGGTTCAAAACTGCAATATAGATGTAATCTCCATCGGGCGACCATGTGATATTGGTCAGATACTGTTCTTTGGGTTCACCGGTTTCCAGATAGATGGTTTTTGCGGATTTTACATCATATACGCCTAGAGTCACCTGATGGCTTTTCATGCCCGCCATGGGATAGCGAATAGGTTTTTCTTCGGCAATACGGGTAGTAATATCTACCAGCGGATATTCTGCCACCATACTTTCGTCCATGCGGTAAAAAGCCAGTTTTTGACCATTGGGCGACCAGAACGTACCTTTTTCGATACCAAATTCATTGCGGTGCACATCGCTGTGCCCATAAACAACACCTTTGTTATCATCATTGCTTACGGCAAATTCTTTTCCCTCTTTCGAGATAAAAAGATTGTTTTCGCGCGTAAAAGCCGCAATATTTGATTTTGGGCTAACATCTACATTTTCTACATCCTCAGGCCATGAGTTCAGCTTTTCCATCTGATTGTTTTCCAGGTCATAAAGCATCAGGCTATTGTTGGCTGTCAGGCGTGCATGTTTGGTATCGTTCCAGCGGACACCGGCAATATAGCGCATGGAATCCAGACCGGCTTTGTTCAGCGCGCCGTTTACATCGTCCAATGTAAAAAGTGTATCGCGGCCATCTTTATTGGCATTACCTTTTATAATTGCCCTGTAATTGGAAGCCAGATAAGTAAAATTATCCGATTCGGCCTGCCATTGCAGGTTGGGCAAACGCTCGGCATAAAGTGAATAGTTCAGAAATGCGGCATCCGCTGCCGTAAAAACTTTGTCCTGCGCCAAACCTGCGATACTCAGGAATGATAGCAAGAGTGCAAATGATAGTGTACGTATGATATTCATATTAATTAATTTGGGGTTTAAAAATTCCGTTCGATCAATGTGTTGGCAAAAGCGCGGAGGATTGCTTTCCGTTCATTGGGTTGCGCAATTCCATCCAAATCTTCCAGTGCTTTCGTGTGGTATTTCAACATTTCATTTTTTGTAATCCGATCGATGCCCAGTTCTATAAATAATTCAGTAACGGCAGGCACCTTTTCTTCGTGTTCAAAATCTTCAGAAGAATAATAATGTTTCAGTTTTTTTCTTTGATCTTCATTGGCCAATTGCAAGGCGCTCAGGTAGAGAAAGGTTTTTTTATTGGTCATGATGTCGTTTCCGGGGCGCTTGCCGAAGGTTTTTTCATCACCAAAAGTATCGAGATAATCATCCATCAACTGAAAAGCCAGGCCGGTATTGATTCCAAAGCGGTAAATTGCCTCCGCATTTTCTTCGGATGCATTTGCCACCATGGCACCTATTTTCAGGCTTGCCGCCAGCAAAACGGCCGTTTTCAGGCGGATCATCTCCATATAATCAGTTACAGCAACATCGGCCATTTTTTCAAAATCCATATCCAGTTGCTGGCCTTCACAAACCTCAATCGCAGTTTTATTAAAGGTTTTCATGATATCCGCAGCTGCGTAATGGTCTAAGCTCAGAAAATGCTTATAAGCCAATGCAAACATCACATCACCGGAAAGGATTGCTGTATTGGCATCCCACTTTCGGTAAACTGTTGGTTTTCCCCTGCGCACCGGCGATTGATCAAGGATATCATCATGCACCAGGGTGAAATTATGAAAAGTCTCCAATCCCACTGCCGCAGGCAAAGCTGCTGAAGGCTCACCACGGAAAAGGTCGCAGGCAGCCAGCATCAGCACAGGCCGTATGCGTTTCCCGCCCTGCTGCATGGTATAGTCAATTGGTTCGTAGAGGTTTTGGGGCTCCTGCAGGAAGATGGCTTTGTCGAGTTCCTGCTGAAAAAGATTGCGTAATTCATCAAGTGTGTACATGTTGCGAAATTAAAAAATATGGTTTATATAATCCGGAAAATCTTTTTGAAATCGGCTCGCATTAACAATCCGTGAGCTTTGGCAAGAATAAATTTATGGATGGCAATCCTATTTCCAAAACCAGGTGATTTGCATTGCAGCGGGAGTCTCAAGGATTCAACGAATGCGAACATTTTTTGGGGAATGAAAGTTTTGCGTTACTTTCGTAAGCTCAAATGCGCAATTTATGATGACAATTAGTATTGTATGGGATCCGAACCCTGCCATTTTCAGCCTTTTCGGACATGAAGTCCGCTGGTATGGTTTACTTTTTGCTTTGGCTTTTGTAGCTGGGTATCAAATCATGACATGGATTTACAAAAGCGAAAAACGCAATTTAAAAGAGCTCGATAAGCTGGCTACTTATGTCATTGTGGGTACTGTTATTGGCGCCAGGCTGGGCCATTGCCTTTTTTATGAACCTTCCTATTATCTGAGCAATCCCATTAAAATACTTTATATTTGGGAAGGCGGGCTCGCCAGTCATGGTGCAGCGATTGGAATCCTGATTTCTCTTTGGCTTTATGCGCGCAAAACGGACTGGAACTACCTAAGCCTGGTTGACCGACTGGTTGTGCCCGTTGCTCTTGGTGGTGCTTTTATCCGCTTGGGCAACCTGATGAACAGTGAAATTATCGGCAGTCCAACGGATATGCCCTGGGGTTTTGTATTTCCATCAGCTATTTATCCGGGCGACCTCACACTGGCGCGCCATCCGGCACAGCTTTATGAAGCGCTCTGCTATTTTGCCATCTTTGGAATTTTGTTCCTGATCTACAAAAAATATAAAACCCAAACTCCTCAGGGTCTTATACTCGGCTGGTTCCTGATATTGGTTTTTGGCGTACGCATACTGATTGAATTTGTGAAAGAAAATCAGGTTGCTTTTGAAGCCGGCCTACCGCTTAATATGGGACAACTGCTGAGTATTCCTTTTGTATTGGCCGGGATAATTTTCGTGCTGCGGAGCATGAAAAACAGATGATCGCCATTATAAACGAAAATCCGGTTTATCATAAGATCGGGCAGTTCGTAAGTATGGGAGCTCCAGCATTTCAAATAAAGCACGCTATGGCAAGCTGCGCAGGTTTAAGCTGAATAACTTGATATTCAATAATCAAAAAAAAAGAGGCATTGACCAGATGCCTCCTGTACTTTTAAAACCAAAAAACAATGTTGATTACTGCAATATCTCATATTTAAATTTATGGCAGTAGATAAGCATATTATCTGCCACAAAGAAACGAAGATTACAATTCACAAAAAAAAACGGGCTGAAAAGTACGGATTTCGGAATGAAATGCCGGTATTTTGGAATTATCGTTAAAAGCAGGAACAAAAACGGTAAAGCTTTCGGTCATTTTTCAAGAATCACAACATTTATTCCTGTGTTTTTGGTTGTTTTTAGAAAACATTTTTTCAAATTAAATCCAAGCGGATTCCGACAACTTACATATACACCTAAATACCAGTATTTAATAATTTTATTTATACTTAATTTAAATTATTTTTGTTATTACCCTTCAAATTCACAATTTATATATATTATCAAATATTCGGTCATTTTTTAAATATCACACAAAAGAATAGTCAGGCACACTAATGGCATGCATAAAAAAAGGGAGCTGTTTAGCCCCCTTAATAAAAAATCACACAGTAATTTTATAGCTTTCGCTTGATTTCGTATTCTTCATAACCTTCGATGATATCACCAACTTTAATATCATTAAAATTCTCGATGTTCATACCACAGTCCTGACCGGCAATAACTTCTTTCACATCATCTTTAAAACGACGCAGTGAACCGAGCAATCCGGTATAAACAACAATACCGTCACGGATGACACGAACTTTGGAAGTGCGCTGTACTTTACCGTCAATAGCAAAGCAACCGGCAATAGTACCCACTTTGGATATTTTAAATATCTCGCGTACTTCGAGGTTGCCAATAATTTTCTCTTCAATTTTTGGCGCAAGCATTCCCTCAATAGCCGATTTAAGCTCTTCCAGGGCCTGGTAAATAATGGAGTAAAGCCTGATATCGATTTGTTCGGCTTCTGCCAGCCTGCGAGCCTGAACAGAAGGTCTGACCTGGAATCCGATAATAACCGCATTAGATGCCGAAGCCAGCAATACATCCGATTCTACAATCTGTCCAACCGCCTGGTGCACGACATTAACCTGCACTTCTTCAGTTGATAATTTCAGGATTGCATCGGTAAGAGCTTCAACAGAACCCTGAACATCACCTTTCACGATAACATTCAATTCCTGGAAATCGCCAATGGCAATACGACGGCCAATTTCGTCGAGAGTAATATGTTTCTGAGTGCGCAGCCCCTGTTCGCGTTGCAGCTGAAGGCGCTTTGTAGCAATATTTTTTGCTTCCCTTTCCTCTTTCATCACATTAAAAGAATCCCCTGCACCCGGAGCTCCATTAAGACCCAGCATTAATACAGGTGTTGACGGCCCTGCTTCTTTTACCTGTTCGTTATACTGATTGTACATGGCCTTCACTTTTCCAAAATAGGATCCTGCCAGAACAGTGTCTCCAATATGCATGGTACCGCTTTGTACAAGCATTTTTGAAACATAGCCACGTCCTTTATCGAGCGATGATTCAATAATGGCACCTTTTGCCAGTCGGTGCGGATTGGCTTTCAGGTCGAGCATCTCTGATTCGAGCAGCACTTTTTCAAGCAATTCTTCAATATTGATACCGGCTTTTGCAGAAATCTCCTGACTTTGATATTTACCGCCCCAGTCTTCAACAAGGTAGTTCATATTTGCCAGTTGCTGTTTAATCCGTTCCACATCAGCGGTAGGCTTATCAATTTTATTGATAGCAAAAACTATTGGCACACCGGCTGCCGAAGCATGGTTTATCGCTTCTTTTGTTTGGGGCATCACGTTATCGTCAGCAGCAATAACAATAATTGCCACATCGGTTACCTGAGCACCACGCGCACGCATTGCAGTAAAAGCTTCATGACCCGGAGTATCGAGGAAAGTGATTTTTCTTCCATCATCCAAAACTACCTCATAGGCACCAATATGCTGGGTAATACCACCGGCCTCACCGGCAACTACGTTTGCATTACGGATGTAATCAAGTAACTTGGTTTTACCGTGGTCCACATGCCCCATAACGGTAACGATGGGTGCACGGGATTCAAGTTTACTATTGTCTTCTTCTTCTTCAACGTTATCAATAGCTTCAAGGACCTCCACGCTAACAAATTCCACGCTATAACCAAACTCTTCTGCAACAACAGTAATTGTTTCAGCATCAAGTCTTTGGTTAATTGATACAAAAAGCCCCAATGACATACAGGCACTGATAATATTATTCACCTGTACATTCATCATTGTTGCCAGTTCGTTTGCGGTAACAAATTCTGTAACCTTGAGTACTTTCCTTTCTTCTTCCTGGCGGATCAATTCCTCATGGCGCACCTGGCTGGCCTGCTCACGCTTGGCCTTGCGGTGCTTGGATCCTTTTGATTTGGTTGATGAAGTAAGTTTGGTTAAAGTTTCTCGCACTTTTTGCTGGATTTCTTCAGCAGTTGGCTCTACTTTAGGCTGTTCTTTTTTCTTTCCGCGTACCGGTTTATTGCGCGGATTTCGGCGGTCCTGATTACGTTGTTGCTGCCCTCCTTGTTGCTGCCCTCCTTTTTGCGGGTCGCCCTGATTTTGTCCATCCTGTTGCTGGTTTGGATTAACCGGGCCTCCCGGACGGATGCGTTTCCGCTTTTTCTTGCGGTTTTTGTTCATTTCCCCTGAAGATGATGCTACAGGCTTTTTCTTTTCGGGTTTCTTTTTTTCGGGCAATACAATTTTGTCCAAAATCTTAGGCCCAGTAAGTTTTTTTACTTCGGTAGGGATGAAGTTCTCGTCAAAGTCTGCTTTCTTCTCGGCCGTTTTAGGTTCCTCTTTTGGCTTTACAGTTTCTTTATTTTCAGCTTCGCGGGCTTCCGGTTTTTTCTTATCTTCTGTGGGCTTTTGCTGTTTGTTTTGCGTCTTGAATTTTTCCTGTTCCAGGCGACGTTCTTTCCGGGTCTTTTTCGCCGGTTTGGTCTTTTGGTTTAAAGAATCAAGATCGATTGTTCCCAAAACCTTAGGTCCGCTTTCTTGTTTGGCTTCTGATATTTGAGCTTCTTTGATTTCAGCAGTAGGTTTTTTATCTTTTTCGGCATGACTGCCCTCCTCTGTCTTTCCTGCTTTAGGTTCAGGCTTCTTTTCTGCAGGAGTTTCTTTGACAATCTCCTTCTTTTCTTCTTTTTCGGCCTTCTGATCAACAGGCAGTTTTTCTGTTGCTGCAATCACTTCTTTTTGTCCTTTCGGATCCTCTTTTTTCTCTGCCGGCTGTTCTTGCTGTACCTCTTTTTGGGGTTTTTCTTCCTGAGTACTTTCTTTGATCACTGCTTTATTTGCAGAGATTTCCGGGATTGGCTGAGCAGGCACATCTTCTTTCTCAAGCTGTTTTTTCTGCTCTGCACTGTGGCTTTCCGGTTTTGTTTCCGGCACAGGTTTTTCTTTAGGCTCGGCTGGAGCAGGAGAAGCCATGGTTGTCTTTTTAATCATCAGATCGCCGGAAGCTGGTGCAACTGACGGTTTTTCCTGATTTTCAGACTTAACAACCCCCGCGGCAGGTTTTACATCTTCTTTTTCAGCATTTTTATTTTTTAATGCCGCCAGTTCAATGCTTTCCGCTTTTTCTTTGACTTTCCTATCAGACTCGTATTCATTAGCCAGCATTCCATATTGTTCCGGGCTCAGTTTTGCATTCAAACCACCAACAATATCATGACCTTTTTTCGCCAAAAAAGCTATGATTGTTTGCGCACTGATATTGAACTCTCTTGCTGCTTTACCTATTCGTATCGGTCTTCCTTCTGACATATTTAACTCTTAGTGACTGCTTGTATTAACCAGCCGATTTTTCTGCACGGCCAAACATTAATTTCAGGCAAAATTATAATAATAAATCTATATTTCTTAAAAATCTAAGGCATGAAATACCCATACGCCTGTAGTACTATGATATTTCATAAAAGATAATTCGGGTTTTAATCAAATTCCGCTTGCAGTATTTTGACCACCTCCCGCACTGTTTCTTCTTCAAGATCAGTACGTTTCACCAAATCCAATACAGGTAATGCGAGGATACTTTTGGCTGTATCGCAGCCAATAGCTTTGAACTCATCAATGATCCATTGATCAATTTCATCACTAAATTCCTGTATATCAACATCTTCATTATCATTATCAGCATCACGGTACACATCAATTTCGTATCCGGTCAATTTGCCGGCAAGCTTGATATTATAACCGCCTTTACCGATTGCAAGCGACACCTGATCGGGTTTCATATACACATCGGCACGTCCGTTTTCATCATCAATGGTGATTGTTGAAATTTTGGCCGGACTGAGCGCACGCTGGATATAGAGGCTCGGGTTGGCTGTATAATTAATTACGTCGATATTCTCATTTTTCAGTTCACGAACTATTCCATGGATGCGCGAACCTTTCATTCCCACACAAGCTCCTACAGGGTCGATACGGTCATCATATGATTCCACTGATATTTTGGCGCGCTCTCCCGGAACGCGGACAATTTTCTTAATCGTAATCAAACCATCAAAAACCTCAGGCACTTCCTGTTCGAACAAACGTTCCAGGAATATTGGCGATGTGCGCGATAATACAATAATCGGGTTTTGGTTACGCAATTCTACCCGGGCAACTACTGCACGAATGGTATCTCCTTTGCGGTAATAATCGGAAGGAATCTGTTCCTGCTTTGGCAATGTCAGTTCAATTCCTTCATCATCAATAACCAATATTTCCCTTTTCCAAACCTGATATACTTCACCGGTTATGATTTCGCCAACACGTTCTTCATACTTTTTGTAGATATTGGCTTTTTCATATTCCATAATTTTGGATTTCAGGTTTTGGCTGATGGATAATATTTCACGTCGTCCAAAATCCTTCAATTCAAATTTCTCCGAAACCTCTTCACCCACTTCAAAGTCAGGTTCAATTTTGATGGCATCAGAAAGGGCAATCTGAAGATTTTCATCCTCCAGCTCATCGTCATCAACAATTTCGCGGTAACGGATAATTTCAAGGTCACCTTTGTCGATATTCACAATGACATCAAAATTCTCGTCGGTACCAAACCTTTTTTCGAGCATATGGCGAAAAACCTCTTCGAGGATTTTCATCATAGTTTCACGGTCAATATTTTTGAACTCCTTAAATTCCGCAAAAATCGGAGCCAAATCTCTAGTATCCATGGCTATTGCATTATATTAAAAAATATTATTTAAAGCTAATCACGCATTTTGCTGTTTTAATTTCTTCAAAAGCCAAAATTTGCGCTTGTTTTTCTTCTTCGCTCATTTTTTTCAGTTTGGATTTTGAAGCGGGCAATTCGGGTTGCAATTTGATGCTGTCATCATTTACGGCCAGCAAATCTCCTTGAAATTTCCGACCGTCTTCCATTTCCACTTTTATGGTTCGGCCTATATATTTCCGGTATTGCCTTTGGCTAAGAAGCGGCTGGTCAATGCCATAAGTGGTAACATTGAGTTCATAATCTTCCACCTCGCGATCGAATTTTCCCTCTACACAGCGGCTGATCCGAACACAATCATCAATGGTTAGCCCGTCATCGCTGTCGAGTACAACAAAAATTTTATTGGAAGCACTTACACGGACATCAACCAAATAGTGCGCACTGCCTTCCAGTTCGTCCCTTACAAGTTTCTCTATGGTATCTTTATTTATCATTCGTAATCAATAAAGAAGGGGACTCTGTCCCCTCCGTCAATATCCTTCATACAAAGAAATCCGGTTCTCACCGGATTTCAGGCTGCAAATATAGAAATAATACTAATCTAAGCCAAATAATTTTGCAGAAAACCCCAAAAAATCAAAAAGATACTACATAAAGGGGCTTTCTTCGGGCAAAAACTAATTCTGTTCCAATAATTTTTCTTCTTCCAATACTTTCTCAATATTCAGTGCATCGGCAACAGGCTTGGTCATTAAAGTAAAATCAAGTACATCAATCATATTGCGGACGTAATGAAATTCAAGCCCTTTAATGTAGTCTTCCCGAATATCAAGTATATCTTTTTGATTATCAACAGAAAGCACAATATCAGATACTTTGACGCGCTTTGCTGCAAGGATTTTTTCCTGAATTCCTCCAACCGGCAAAACCCGTCCACGCAATGTAATTTCTCCGGTCATAGCGTATTTGGGGTTCACTTTACGCTGCGTGAACACCGAAGCAAGTGCGGAAAACATGGTAATGCCTGCCGAAGGGCCATCTTTAGGTGTTGCCCCTTCCGGCACGTGGATGTGCACATTCCAGTAGCGAAAAACTTTAGGATTTACCCCAACGGCTTCTGCATTGCTTTTCAGATATTCAAAAGCCAGAGTGGCCGACTCTTTCATCACATCACCCAAATTTCCTGTAATACTCAGGCGGCCATTACCTCTGCTCAAACTGGCCTCAACATAAAGGATTTCGCCTCCTACCTGTGTCCATGCCAAACCCGTAACAACTCCCGGGCGATCATAGGCAACAGAGCTATCGCGCTGAAAACGTGGCACTCCAAGTATATCCTGAAGGTTCTTTGCCGAAACTTTCTGCTCGTAATCCTCTCCTTCAGCAATAAAGCGCGCATTGTAACGGATTATTTTGGCAATTGCCTTGTCGAGCGAGCGCACACCGCTTTCACGGGTATAATCTTCGATCACTTTGGAAAGCGTTGCTTTTGGGATAATCAATTGTTTTTTGTCCACACCGTGATATTCCAATTGACGTGGAATAAGGTGGCGGCGCGCAATCTCCAGTTTTTCTTCAATCAGGTAGCCGCTGATATCGATAATTTCCATGCGGTCGCGCAATGCAGGATGAATGGTTGAAAGCGTATTGGCTGTGGCCACAAACATGATGCGCGAAAGGTCGTATTCGATTTCGAGGAAATTATCGTAGAAAGTATTGTTTTGTTCCGGATCAAGCACTTCGAGCAAAGCCGATGCCGGATCGCCATTGATATTGGAACCGATTATTTTATCTACTTCATCCAATACAAAAACCGGATTGGATGTTTTGACTTTTTTCAGGTTTTGGATAATCCTGCCCGGCATGGCACCGATATAGGTTTTACGGTGTCCGCGGATTTCCGCTTCATCGCGCAAACCGCCCAAAGACATGCGCACATATTTGCGCCCGATGCTGCGCGCCAGGGATTTTCCCAAACTGGTTTTGCCCACACCCGGAGGGCCAACCAAACAGAGGATTGGCGAGCGCATATCACCTTTGAGCTTTAAAACTGCAAGATATTCAAGTATGCGCTCCTTCACCTTTTCAAGCCCGTAATGATCCTCATCCAACACTTTTCGGGCGTGCTTCAGATCCAGATTATCTTTGGAACATTCGTTCCAGGGCAGGCTCACCAAGGTATCAAGATAATTCAGTTGAATCGAATATTCTGCGGCAATGGGGTTCATGCGCTGGAGCTTTTTGAGTTCCCTTTCAAAGACTTCCTTTACCGTTTTTTCCCATTTCTTTTTGGATGCTTTTGCTTCAAACTCTTTAACAGCCTGTTCGTGCGGATTATCGCCCAGTTCTTCCTGAATGGTTTTCATTTGCTGATGCAGCATATAATCGCGTTGCTGCTTGTCCAGCTCTACTTTTACCTTGTTCTGGATTTTGTTTTGCAGTTCAATCATCTGCATTTCCTGCACCAAAAGCGAATATACTTCCCTTCCCCGCTCCAGC
Organism: Bacteroidales bacterium; assembly: GCA_963662905.2. Classification (GTDB taxonomy): domain Bacteria; phylum Bacteroidota; class Bacteroidia; order Bacteroidales; family WRLA01. Next base: position 1,317,738 of record CAXXFD010000003.1, read on the forward strand.
ATATCCGTCATTTCCAGTAATTTTTGCTTCACGGGAACTTCAGACTTCAAATTGGAGGAAATAAAATTGATCAGGAAATGAGGACTGTCTATATTCCTAATCGCAAATTCAGCCTCAGACGGCATATTTGGCGATTTTTTAATAATCTGTATTGATGTATCTTTCAGGCTACTGATCAGAACTTCTGTATTCAAATCCGTAAGGTGTAGCTCTGTGGTATCCAATGAGCTGACATTACAAATCATATACGGCTCATTGCTAAGAAGATAATTCATATGGAAATTGCGTTTCCCCTGCAGGATCACCGTTGTGTTTCCATCAGGCATTTGAAGCGTTCTCAGGATTTGAGCCATTGTCCCCACTTTGTAGAGGTCCTTAAAACCAGGTTCCTCTTCCGAAGGATCCATTTGCGTAACAACACCGATACGCCGGTTTCCGTTGTAATAATCACGGATCAGGCGGATGGACTTATCGCGGCCAACAGTTATTGGCATCACAACTCCGGGAAATAATACCGTATTGCGCAATGGAAGTATCGGTAATTCTTCCGGAATTTCTTCAGTCCGCATATTTTTTTCGTCATCAGAGGACATTAAGGGAATAAAATCCGTGTCCCCGTCTGCAATATTTGTCATCTTAATTATTAAATTTTCAGATTTATTATGAGGAAAATCAGCCATTCTGTCAGGTTAATTTAGAGTTTAAAACGAATCGGGCTTTTAAAGCCTCTTAAAACTGTATTTTACAACACATTAAAGAAAGCCGGTTAATACAGTTAAGTCAAATTTTCAAAAGTTGTGCCACACAAAAACAGAAGAAAGTATTTATATAAAAAAACAGATCTGCTAGCGGAAACAGATCTGTTTTTCATTTTGAGAAAACCCAGTCTTAAATCCTGCTGTTGTTATATGTCAGGTGATAAACTTCTCTTAAAATTGCTTTTTCAACTTCATCAAATTCTTTGTTTCGCCGTTTAAAAACAATTTCAGCCACATCAATGGCACGATTTATATCGTAGCCCTGATATCCGGCAGTACTACCCCAGATAAAGCTGGAAACGTAATTTCTGTGATAACCGGCTCCATAAAGGTTCGAACTTACTCCAACAACTGTTCCTGTATTGAACATGGTATCAATACCACTCTTACTGTGATCGCCCATAATCAAACCGAGGAACTGGAGCCCGGTATCTACGAAACGTTCTTTGGTATAGCACCAGGCTTTCACGTTTTTGTAGTTATTGTTCAGATTGGATGTATTGGTACCGGCGGCGAGGTTGCACCACTCGGCAATAACTGAGCTGCCGAGGTAACCTCCATGGGGTTTATTGGAATAACTGAACAAAATGGAGTTTTCTATTTCACCGCCAACTTTACAATATGGCCCGATGGTTGTGCCGCCATAGATGACCGTTTGCATTTTCACGGTAGCATTTTCTCCCAAAGCTATGGGACCGCGGAGCAATGAACCTTCCATAACAGTGGCATTTTTACCAATGTAAACAGCACCTGTTTTACTGTTCAGGCTGGCATGGCCAATATCAGCTCCTTCTTCAATGAATATCCGGTCACCAATTGCCATAACACCTTCCGGGACAGCAGCAGATTTTCGCCCCCTGGTAATCAAATCGAAATCGTCTTCAATAGCACGGCCATTTTGGGCCACAATTTCCCACGCAAAGCTGATGCGCATGATTTCTGATTGCGTGGCCACCTCTTTTATGCCGCCCGTATCGCCTTCTCCAATTTTATCCAGATCTTTGGCATCAACCTGAAGCGCAATAATCACATCATCATTGACCAACGCTTCCCCCGCTTCAAGGTTTTTAATTTCATCGACCAATGTTGGATTGGGTAAAACAGAACCGTTTATAAGTATATTATGTTCGCCTTTGATGATAGGATATTTAACGCTCAGGTATTCTTCGGTAAGTGTTGATGTTTTTTCATCCAGATACTTCTCCCATTTTTCACGGATAGTGAGGATACCGACACGGATATCAGCAACCGGGCGCAAAAATGTTAATGGCAAAAGCTGGTTTCTTGCGTAGTCATCAAATAATATGTAGTTCATGCCTGTAGTTTTTGGTTCGACAATTAGGTTTCAAATGCCAAAAAAGCCCTTATACACTGCATAAGAGCTTTTTTGGTGAGATTGTTCAAATATAGGAAAGATTCTCTGTTCCGCCAAATAAGAACCAAAGTTTTTCATCAAATCTTTATGAACAAATTTCCTTCACCTGCAAAATCAGCAAAAAAAAGTGTCGTTGCTTATCCCCAAACAAAAAAACTCCCATTGAAAAACGGGAGTAAGAAAAATATTTTTGACTAAAAATCTATTGATTCTTTTTGTCGAAATGCTTTTTGTAGCGGTTTTTGAACTTATCAACACGTCCGGCGCTGTCAACAAGCTTAATTTTACCAGTGTAAAACGGGTGAGATGTGTGGGAAATCTCCAGCTTTACCAAAGGATATTCGTTACCATCCTCCCACTCGATTGTTTCTTTTGTGTTTACGGTTGAACGTGTTATAAAACCATAACCGTTCGACATATCTTTAAAAACAACTTTTCTGTACTCCTTCGGATGTATGTCCTTTTTCATTATAATATTGTCTTAAAAATTTTAGGACTGCAAAAGTACTTAATTTCCTTTAATGCGCAAACCTAATCTTATTTTTTTTGAAAATTCTTTTTAACCTTTCGTTCATCTTATAAACCCATCAAAAACTTCATCGTGTCCACCCCATCGGCATAATCCTCAATATTAGGACTTTGCGCATCACCAAAACATACAGCACCAGGCAAAAAGCCATGATTGGCAACAATACACTGAATTTGATCGGCCTGCAATGCAAGTTGATTTTTGAGTTGATCGGCATCTTTATAAACCTCAAAATGCAAAACAGAAACCGGGCTGCTGATGGCCGGATTTTCCTGCACCAAAAGGAACCCGTTATCAAAATGCGTTTCCTTGTTCACCAAAAAAATAGACTTGCGGTAATCGTAATTATTTTTGTATTTATGATGATGAATGATATCTGCAAAAGGCTCAAAATAAGGGAACAAACCCATTAAAAATTGCTGATCGGGAATATATATTTTTGAAACCGAGCGGCATCCCAAACCAAAAAAACTGAAAATATCGCTGCCCAGGGCATGCAGCTGTTCCGGACTTTCATCACCTTTGAGCACAGCAAGGGCATTACGGTTTTTTCGTATGATGTGCGGATATTTCCCAAAATAGTACTCAAAATAGCGCGCACTGTTGTTGCTGCCTGTAGTGATATAGGCATCGGCATTTTTGAGGGCACCATCCGTAAAGCTGATTTCTTCCTTGAGATCAGGCAGTACGGCACAGAGCATATCGGCCAAAGCCGGGATTAATTCGCGATCCGATGACGACAATTTGCCCCGAAAACGGTGCCCGCTCATCAAAACGCACATAAAATCGTGAAAGCCCACAGCAGGAAGGTTGCCCGCCATAATCACCCCCACTTCTTTCGGGTTTGCGCTCACTGCCGGATAATTCCCGCGCCATTCCGCTATTTTTCTTTTATCGGAAAGCATGAAAACCAAAGCGTCCAAAGCCTGACGCACAGATTTTTCCACAAACCAGGCATTATGATAATAACTTTCTGCAATTAAGCTTTTTAGCTTCATCGCTGATGCCTGAAAAGCAAAATCCAGGCTTTCAGTTTCATCAAGCAAAACAGCCCGGATATGCTGCCCCAGCTGATAAAACGCATCAATTCTTTCTTCAGTTCCCGGCTTCATATTCCTCTTTTTGTAATTTTATGCCGCTTCATTCAAAGCAGCCAAAAAATAAATTGCAAATTTAGCACGTTTCATAAAACAAACGGAACCACAGCAATGCCTTTAAATATGACCTATAATTATACCGATAAACGAAAAACAAAAGCTTTCATTCCAAAAATACTGATTTTCAGCTTACTGATACTTATATCACCGACGCTGCTGCCTGCACAAAACAGCTTGTCCGATGAAAGCTTAAGCACTTTAAAAGAAGATGGACAAAAAATTATTGGCAGTCAGGATGCCGAAGAGCGCGAGGCAGCCAATCAGAAATTCAAAGCAGAACTTCAAAACCTGCTCGAAGATGCAAAAAGCTACGGGCTGACTTTCGACAGTATCAGCAATTTGTCCGTTTTATCCCCGCCCGACAATCGTTTCCGTATTTTCAACTGGATGCTTCCCAAAAAGTGGGGCGAAATGGAATTTTTCGGCATCATTCAAATTGCGCCGAAAGATGGCAGCGAGAAATGCCGCATCATTGAACTTCAGGACAAATCGCAGGAAATTGAGGGAGCAGAATTCAAACAGCTCAATAATTCCAATTGGTTTGGCGCATTATATTATGCGATGATCCCTCAGGAAACTGACGAAGGAATCAACTACACCCTGCTGGGCTGGAACGGAAACAACAACACTTCCAACAAAAAAGTGATCGAAATCATGCAATTTGATGAAAAAGGAAATGTTGTTTTCGGGAAAAACTGCTTTCGGGACCAACCTATGATCATGCGCCGGATTTTTGAATATCATGAACAAACCAGCATGTCGCTGAAATATGAAGAGCAAAGCTATTTTGAAAGCGACAAAGACCGCATGAAAGGCAAACCGAAGAGTGAACAAATGATTGTTTTCACCCGTTTGTATCCCCTGTCGCCACAACTCGAAGGCCAGTATGAATATTATTATCCATCGGCCAATGTGGTGGACGGATATGTTTTTCGAGACGGACAATGGACATTATATGAACATATTGACGCGCGCAATGCCGCATCGCCCGGCGACATGAAAAAACTGGATGAAAGCAAAATGAACCTTTTTCAACAACCTAAACAAAACTAAATGTACCGCATTACTGCCGTTTCCTACCTCAACACCTACCCACTCATTTACGGACTGAAAAATTTCCTGCCCGATGAAAAGGGATTGCATTTTGAAACCGCCGTACCGTCTGAAGTTGCGCGCAGGCTCAAAAATCAGGAAACACAAATCGGGCTGATTCCCGTGGCCGCTTTTCCAGTGATACCACAAGGCAACATCATCAGCAATTATTGCATTGGGGCTGAAGGAGCTGTAAGAACCGTCATGCTCTATTCGAAAAAGCCCCTGAATGAGATCAAAAGCATTGCACTCGACAGCGATTCGCGCACATCGGTAATGCTTGCACGCGTTTTGGCCAAATACCACTGGAAAATCAAGCCTGAATGGCAAAACATGAAAACAAAGAGCTGGCCCCAGTCAGAAGCAATGGTTTTGATCGGCGATAAAACTTTCGGTGCGTTTCCCGAACATCCTTTTGCGTATGACCTGGCCGAAAGCTGGAAAGAATTTACCGGCCTGCCTTTCGTTTTCGCCGTATGGGCTGCCAATTGCGCTATTCCCGGAGATTTTAAAGATCAGTTTGACTTGGCGCAGGCCGAAGGTTTAAAACGAATTGCCGAAAGCATCCTACGCCTTCCGGAAAATGTGAGCATGGCGCAGGCAGTGGATTATTTGCAATGCTCCATCAGTTTTGACCTGGATGATGCAAAAAAAGAAGCAATGGCTTTGTTCTTAAACTATTGCGATTCCTTATCCTGATTTCCTTTTTTGATTTGCATGGTGTAAATGTACTTGGCAATCATTAATGCAATAACGATGGCCACATAAAACTGCCCGAAAATCCCAAAAAGGATAGCCAGCATCCGTGAAGCCGTAAGCTGTGGCAAAATATCCCCATAACCAATTGTAATCAGCGTGGTAAAGCTGTAATAAGTCAAATCGACTAAAACATTTTCACCGCTACCGCTGATATTGAATGCGTTGGGGTAGAGAATAAAGATCAAGTGGTTCAGTATCGCAAAAATAAAGCCCAACAATAAATATCCTGAGGCCACTCCGGCGATGGCATCTTCATCCACTTCCGGAATGCGAAAAAGTTGCTTCATCAGGTTAACAAATACACCAACTAAAAAAAGTGCACTAAAAGCTGTTCCGGCAATATCAAGCTTTGAATCAGCATATTGCACCTGAACCCAATGCAGCAGGAGAGCGCCTATGGCCAAAAAAACGATCCCCTGGAATAATGCACGGAACTGCCGGATAAAATTCACACAAGCCAAAAGAAACAAAGTAAATACAAAAGCTCTTAAACTCTTCAACGTTAAGGTATTCTGATATAAAATTACCGGCAAGACTATTTGCAGAATCAAGGTAATCAACAACAGCCAGAAACGCTGTTTAAGAAGACTTTTTAGATAGTGGATCTTTTTCATAATTTTTTAAAGGACAAAAGCGAATTGAACCAAGCAATAAACATACTAATCAATACCTTCGATCCTATCTAAAAAAACGTTGGTTAATTTATGTGTAGTCGATACATTAACAATCTCATTCCAATTCCTGCTGAGAAAATTATGAAGATCTTTCATTTTCATATTTCCTGTTTTCAGGTGAACTACCCGAGGAGGCGGGTCATTAAACAGAACCTTGATAGAGAAATCTGCATCTTTCGAGATAATTGTAAGACCGTTATTTTTAGCAAATTCCCAAATTTCATTATCGGACATAGAATCATCTATATCGAAAACATGCACAAACTGATCTCCCTTCCATAAACTAAACAGGTATGGCAAATTGGCATCAATAATAAATTTTGCCATTATGCAACAGGTTTAATCGTGTAATTTTTATTCATCAGAGAGGCAGCAAATTGAAGACAGGCCGAAATATCTTCTTTTTCCAAAGAAGGATATTGCTTTAAAATTTCGTCCGCTGTATCACCAGCACTCAAAAACTCTAAAATGGTATTAACCGCAATCCTTTTACCTCTGATGACAGGTTTGCCGTTACAGATTTTCTCATCAATCGTAACCCTTTCTCTCAAACTTTCCATTGACAATTAATTTAATACAAACTTAGTTATTTTAATCGTGAAATAAAAACTCCTTTTGATTACGATAAACAAAACCCTTTAATAGCGCGCGACTAATTTTCCCTCGCAGATATCAAGCAAAAATTTCCACATCGACCCGAAAGCAGGTAAAACCTAATCAGTTTTATACCTCAGGAAAATGTATTTTTGCACAAAGCTTTGCCATGCACCTAAAAAAACTCAAACTGGCCCAATTTAAAAACTGCTCGGAAGCAGATCTGGAATTATCAGAAAAAATCAATTGCTTTGTGGGATACAATGGCGCAGGCAAAACCAATATCCTCGATGCCATTTATTACCTCTCTTTTTGCAAAAGCTATTTCAATCCTTCCGACAGCCAGAACATCAAGCATGGGGAAGATTTTTTTGCCATTCATGGCTATTACGAAAACAGCGCGGGCGAGGAAGACCTGGTGCAGTGCATACAGAAAAAAGGCCAGCCCAAGCAGTTCCGCAAAAACAAAAAAGACTACCAGCGCCTGGCCGATCATATCGGGCTTATCCCTTTGGTGATGATCAGCCCTTACGACCGCGACCTCATCAACGATGGTTCGGAGCTGCGCCGAAAATATATGGACAGCGTTATCGCACAATTTGATAAAGATTATCTGGACAATCTGATCCGCTATAATAAAAGTGTACAGCAAAGAAATATTTTACTGAAACATTTTGCCACACAGCAGCAATTTAACCAAAACCTGCTCGAACCCTGGGATCAGCAACTGATTGTGCTGGGAGAAAAAATCCACGAAGTGCGCAAGAAATTTATTGAAGAATTCGCGCCGGTTTTTCAGGATTATTACCGCTTTATTTCCGGACAGCAAGAAGAAGTAAGCATAGAATACAGTTCGCAGCTTTTGCAGCAGAGCACCGAAGAACTGCTGCGCAAAAACCTGGAGCGCGACCGCATATTGAAATTTACCGGAAGCGGCGTACACCGCGACGACCTGAATTTCAGGATTTCGGGATATCCACTCAAAAAATTCGGCTCCCAGGGTCAGCAAAAATCCTTTGTTATTGCCATTAAGCTGGCACAATACAAGCACACCCGGATCATCAAAAATTTCAAACCGATTATTTTGCTGGATGATATTTTTGACAAACTGGACGATAAACGGGTGGACCAGATTATTGAAATGGTGAGCAATGAGGGTTTTGGTCAGATTTTCATCAGCGACACACAGCGCGAACGCGTAGAACGTATTTTCCAACACCATAAAGTAGCGCACAGGATATTTTCGGTGGATGGAGGAATAATCACCAACGATATACATGACATTGCATAACGAATATGCAACCGAAATCCATCTTTCGCGGAAACCAAATTAAAAATTCAAAAATAATTCTTGCATAAACCAGATAGAATTATTATACTTGCATTTCAATATTACGCAAAAACCTCAACCAAAATTTCGGAAAACATGTTGAAACAAAAATTATTTTTCGGACTGACGGCAATACTCTTTGCCTTTGTCCAAACAAGCATGGCACAAACCTGGGAGCATACTTACAGAAATACCCAGGGGGATTATTTAACAAAAATAAATGCCATTGAAAATCAAACCCAGGGACTTGACACCAACCAACTAAAGAACTACCGGATAAAACAATACCACAGGTTCAGGGCTTTTTGGGACTGCAGGATAAATCAGCAAGGAGAGGCTACTCATTATGCCAATGCATTACAAGATGCTGTCAGCGAGATGCACTCAACAGAACAGGCCGTCCCTTCATCGGATCGTACATGGAAATTTATCGGAGCCAATAAATCATCTGGATATCAATGGCAGGGAATGGGGCATGTACGGGCTATTTGGGTTGACACTTCGGATATGGCTACGATGCTGGCAGGGAGCAATAGCGGAGGCTTGTTCAAATCAACAAACGGAGGAAGGGACTGGCTTCCTTTAACCGACGATTACCAGGTATTGGGTGTTACAGGGATTGTAGTTAACCCCAACAATAAAGATGAAATATTTATTTCGTCATATCTGGGAAACGGCACATTAGTAAGCGAATGCAGCTTTGGCATTATTAAATCGCTCGACGGAGGACAAAGCTGGGAACCTGCCGAGGCAACTCAAGGCATGATCAGTGAATCAAGCTATGTTAAACTTGCAATGCACCCATCAGGTATTGACACCATGTTTGCCATCAGGAACAACAGACCTGGCGTATCTGTTTTCAGGAGCACTGATCGCTGGCAAACCAAAGAAATAGTATATGAAACCAACGAAAAATTCCTTGAAGAATTCCGCTTTCAAGCTAATCACCCCGAAAACATAATCCTTTATGGAGAAGCTTTACTAAAAAGCACAGACGGCGGGAACAACTGGACAGATATATCTTTAAATATTGGATATGGTGACACTATTGAACAAATTGAAGCTATTACCCATCCTATTTCTGAGAAATACGGCATTTTGATCATTAAAGGGGCAAGCAGTGGCCCGGCAATATACAGGACACATGATTTTTTCAATACATTTGAACTTTTAAACACTAGCTCTGTAAATTCCTCATATTTTGGGACATCAATAAACGGTGCAATAAACTTACAGGACACAAATAAATTTGTCTTTGGAGGAGTAGCAACGGGGTCTTTTCAGATTATTAACGGGGATTCGGTAGCCCCTTTGCACAAGTTTAACATCCACGACGATAACAGGTCAATGTTGCAAATTATCATGGCAGATGGAGAAGAAGAAATATATATTGGAAACGACGGAGGTTTGATCTCAACTAGTGATCTGGGTTTCAGTATAAAAGACAGGAGCCTCAACGGAATGTCCATTACCCAACATTACGGACTAAGCATTGATCCTGATTTTCCAGTTATTTTTGCAGGGACACAAGACGGCAATGCAACAAAAAAAACTCTTTCAAACTGGATAAATATAAAATGCGATATGTATAAGAGTGCTTATTCTGGAGAATCAGACAAAATTTTATCAGAATGGTTTCGTTTCAAGGGATATCTTTATTTATTCCTCAATACAACAGACCATAACACATTTGGCGTCGATTATAATTCAGCGCAAACACAAGATACCCTTAAAATTATAGGCATGGCTCCCATTAGCACCAACCCACTTGATAATGGTTCATTTTATACCGGAGCTCATGACCTTTTCAGAATCCCGCCAAACAATCTTGATACCCTATGGCAACCACTATCAAACCTAAACCATAGCCCTGACAGTCAATTCATAAAAGCAAGCCGGAGGCTAAGGGCTTTGACCATTTGCCCTGCAGATACAAACTGCATCATAATGGCGTATAATATGCCCGGGGGATGGTATAAAGTCCCCGTTGTAATTAATGGGCAAAACGACACAGTCCCTTCCACCTCCCTGTTCCGCACCAAAGACTATGGACAAAACTGGGAGCATATTAGAGAAACAAATCTTATATGGCATGCTATTACCGACCTGGAATTTTCTTCCAACGATCCTGCAAAAGTATGGATGACCACAGGCATGTACTGGGGCGAACATGTTTTTTACTCGCAGGACACCGGGCGTACATGGACAGAGATCAGTCAAAACCTTCACAAGGTTCCGGCATCATGTGTTACCTACGATCCCATTGCACCCTACAACCAAATATATGTAGGCAATGATTTGGACGCATGGTTTACCAATGACACCTTAATCAACAGCAAAGGCCTACATCAGTGGCTCCCGATGGCCGAAGGAATGCCCATCGTTCCTGTGACCGAAATCGAAATCAGCACCGGAAAAATAAAACGGATTGTTGCAGCAACCTTTGGACGGGGCGTTTGGGAACTGGATTATGACTGCCTAAGCAAAGACATTACCGGTATATTAGTCAATACCGACCAAACATGGAACACTCCTCGCTTGATCACTGGGGACATCCTGATAATGGACAGCGCCACACTCACTATCCAAAATACAGAAATCAACTTTGCCCCCGATGTCACCATAACCGTTGACGAACACTCAAAACTTGTTGTTGACAACTCCAAACTTAGCTGCGGTTGTTCCGATGCTTTTTGGGGAGGAATACGCTCAGAAGGAATAAATACACCCCAAGTCTGGGAAAAACCCCATATTGTTATCCGAAACAATTCTGAAATATCAAATGCTCAGGCAGCCATCTCCAATGCGTCCCAATGGTTCAATTCAACAGGCTGGGAAACAATAATTACCTGCTCAAACAGCAAGTTCACCAACAACCGATATGATGTTGTCCTGAAGCCATATGCAATGAAACCTGTGAGCCCGAACTTCATACATTTCAACAAATGCTCTTTTACCACTAATGACCTGTACTTTATCTCAGACAGGCAAATCCCGGACCACATTTTTAGCATTGGCGTTGATGATATAGAAATAAACGGATGTACCTTTGCCAATGAATGCACCATCCCCATGCCTGTTTATGAAAAGGGGGACGGTATATTCCTGTATTCCGGCACAAACTTAAAAATAGACGAAGCATGTATTGGAAATACAACTCCCTGTTCCAATTACCAGCCCACCATTTTTAAAAACCTGGACTATGGCATTAAAATATTTAATTGGGGAGCCAACGAAACATTTAGTATTCAAAACACAAACTTTGACAGCAACTACCGCGGAATTTATGCTTCCGGCTCAAACCTGCCCACAATAAAAGACAACGTATTCATTGTCAATAAAATCGACACCCTCTCCGAAGATTTTCAATACGGTTGCTACTTAGAGCAATGTACGGGATACGAATTTACCAATAATGTATTTTACGACCAGGAGGGTTTTAATGAAGACATCAATACCCTGGGCTTGATATTGCTCAATTCCGGTGAGGAAAACAACCTGATCTATAACAACCAGTTCACCAACCTGAAATACGGGACTTATTGCCAGGGATACCATCATCACAGGAACAATATGACCCAAGGTCTTGAGTTAAGGTGCAACGATTATACAAATTGCCTGTATGACGAAGCAAATGTGCCCAATAAAGATTATAACAACAATTGGATAGCTGACGACCGCAACGGCATTGCCTACAAGCAGGGACTACCTGATAATTTATCAAACTCTTCTGAAGATAAGGCAGGCAACACCTTTAGTGATAATAGTATTAACGGACATATCGACCTGGACAATACCCAAATTTACAATACCGACCAGTACAGATTCATGTATTTCCACCATATTACAGGATCTGCTCCAAATCTAAGAATAAAGCCTTTAACCCACCCGGGCCTATTATCAGTTAATATCAAAGAAAGCACCAGATGGGACTACTTCAACAAAGAAACTTCCTGCCCTTCCGATACCAGCAGTGGTGGCGCGCCCATTGATATTAAAATTGCAGAAAACACATCCTTGACTGACAGCATCGAACAATCCACAGCCCAACTTGCCCAATTGGTTGACGGCGGTGACACGCCGGGCCTCAGTCAGGAAGCCCAGTATGCCCAGCCCCAGGATTCTGCTGAACTGTTAACAAACTTGCAGGCGAGTTCGCCTTACCTGAGCGACACGGTACTGAAAAACACGGCCACAAACGATTTGGCTTTGAGTAATGAAAGGGTTCGCGACATCATGGTTGCCAACCCGCAAAGCGCAAAAAGCAGCACTATCCTGCACAGCCTGGAAAACCGACAGTACCCCCTGAGCGATCAAATGATGGCAGAAGTTTTGCAGGGAGAAAACCAATACAGCGCAAGGGAAATACTCGAAGGCCGCATCAGCCGCCTGCAGCACAGAAAAGACAGGCTGGCCCAGGATATTGAGCGCCATTATATGCAGGACAGCCTGCAATACGAGGCCCTGATCAGTTTCCTGCAGAATGAAAGCGGCATACATTCCGCTTACCGCGAAGCCTTCCTGCGCCAAGCTCATGGCGATAAAGCCGGGGCACAAACCAAAATGCAGGAAATTGGAAACTCTTTAAGCGGCAGTGCTTTGCAGGAACACCTTAAACTAAATCAAATCCTACAAATAAGGGACAGCATTCATTTACTAGAGCTTATCCAAAACGACAGTTTACTCTTGCAAAACCTGGAAGAAATAGCCTGTACGCCTAATTCCACAACCGGGGCTTATGCACGCAATGTTTTATTGGCAGCCCGCAAAACAACTTATAACGAACCCCTGTATCTACCGGAAAAGACCTTGAAATCGTGCAGTATAACTGACCCCTTTGAAAAATACCGTAATATAGAATTACCTGAAACCGAAAATCCAATATTAAGGCTCCAACCCAACCCGGCCAGAGAGCATATAAACATTAATTTTGAACATTGTCCCGAAGAGAAACAGTTGAATATCTTCAATCAAAAAGGCCAATTAATGGACAGGATAATCATTACAGAAAGCACTCATAAGTACACTTTAAGCCTTGAAACCTACCCTGCCGGAATCTATATTGTACAGGTATATTGTAATAATACTTTAGTGGATGCCCAGCAGTTCAGCATTATTAAGTAAGTTCTTCAATCAATACAGGGAGCTGTAAGCTCCCTGTTTCCAACACTTCAAATCATGAACAAATTTTTCATACTTATTATCATAGCATGTCCGTTTCTATTAGCAGCCCAGCAGGATTATACATGGAAAAAAAATATTCATTACAACACAAAAGCTGAAGATATTTTTACCAGCCCTGATATGAGTTATCTACTCACCTACAACTTAAAAAATAAAGGAGAATCAATTATGGGGTTTATCGCCAAGACAGATATCAATGGCAATATACTTTGGGAAAAGGAAATCCACATTTACGCCACGGACGGGCAGGAAACAGAAAATGCTATACACAACAGCATACAGGATTCCGCAGGGAATATTTATGGAATCGGCTCATTCGCTACCCGTACCTCTTCCTATGAAAACCCATTCATTTTTAAACTAAATCCATTGGGCGAAAAAGAATGGGGGCTTATGTATGACAGCCCCGACTTTAACGCACATGGATACGATATTGCCTTTGCCAAAGATGGCAACCTTATTGCACTGATGCGCGACATTTTTCCTGACGAATCACTGACAAAGTGCAATATCCTCAAATACAGCCCCCAGGGCGAGCTGATATGGAACTGCCCTGTGCCCTCATTTGCCAGCGATACCAATACGGGCGCACCCTACATCAGGGATATTGAGGTACTGCCCTCAGGCGATATTATTGGGGGCGGAGATTGTTATTACCAGATCAGCTATATGTTGTGGCAAAGAAGCCCTTTTGTAGCACGGATTAACAATTCCGGCAGGCTGGCCTGGGATCATGTGCCCCGCACCAAAGACACGGTTTCACCGGTAAATATTGATAAAATTCTATTATTAGAAGGAGGCAATGAGTTTATCGGGCTGGGCGAACATTTGTTTCAAAATTTCAGCAGCCCAACCCTTTTCCGCTACGATATCTCGGGCCACAATATTAAAAACAACCGCAGTTTTGAATTTGATGGTTACTCAATTACTAAATACTTTTCCGGAACAATGGTCAATGATTCAACAATGATTAATTCCGCAAGGTGGCATCCCAAAAGCTATGCCCCAGATACTCTGCCCTATATTGAGTTTTCGGGTAAAAGCCTTGCCATAAAACTGGATACCAATGGAATAATTATGAAAATTAAAGTTTTGATAGATGATGACATGGGATTCCCCGCTCACGTAGCCAAAACACCGGATGATAAGTTCCTGTTTTTTGGTTATGAATTTGATGAGAACACAATCCCCACCACCGTACTTTTCAAACTCAATTCCGATCTGGAATACGACAGCCTGCAAACCGACACCAACCATTATGACCCCTGGTGCCCGGGCGGCATCAGCAGCGGGGCTGTGGAGTTTTATGCAGAGGATTTTATCATTACCACAGCCACGGGCGAGCTGCCCAAAAAGCCGGAAAACAAAATACAAATAGCACCCAACCCGGCAAAGGAGCATATCAACATTAGTCTTGAACATTGTCCCAGGGATAAACAGTTGAATATCTTCAATCAAAAAGGCCAACTAATGGACAGGATAATCATTAGCGAAGGCTCTCATAAGTACACTTTAAGCCTTGGAACCTACCCTGCCGGAACCTATATTGTTCAGCTATATTGCAATAATAGACTTTTGGACGCCCAACAGTTCAGCATTATTAAGTAAGTTCTTCAATCAAAACAGGGAGCTTACAGCTCCCTGTTTCCAACATATCAAATCATGAATAAGCTCTACTTTCTTATAATTCTAATTATTACAATTCCATCGCTTTCCACAGCCCAATCCGATTATATCTGGAAAAAAGAAATGCTAACTAACTCCAGTGCAACTAATATTTCGATTTCATCTGACGGAGGTTATCTTCTGACACTAAACCATGATAACCATGGTCACCTTGACATGGGTATTGTTATTAAAACCGATATCAATGGCAATATATTATGGGAAAAGGAAATACACACATACGCCATAGATGGCCAGGAAACTGAAAACGCCATACACAATAGCATACAGGATTCCGCAGGGAATATTTATGGCATAGGTTCATTCGCTACCCGTACCTCTTCCTATGAAAACCCATTCATTTTTAAACTAAATCCATTGGGCGAAAAAGAATGGGGGCTTATGTATGACAGCCCCGACTTTAACGCACATGGATACGATATTGCCTTTGCCAAAGATGGCAACCTTATTGCACTGATGCGCGACATTTTTCCTGACGAATCACTGACAAAAAGCAATATCCTCAAATACAGCCCGCAAGGCGAGCTGATATGGAACTGCCCTGTGCCCTCATTTGCCAGCGATACCAATACGGGTGTCCCTTACATCAGGGATATTGAGGTGCTGCCCTCAGGCGATATTATTGGGGGAGGAGATTGTTATTACCAGATCAGCTATATGTTATGGCGACTCAGCCCTTTTGTAGCGCGTATCAATAATTCCGGCAGGCTTGCCTGGGATCATGTGCCCCGTATCAACGATACCGTTTCGCCCTGGGGCATAAATAAAATTTTGTTACTGGAAGGAGGAGATGAATTTATTGGGCTTGGTGAATGTATATTCCAAAATTTCAGCAGCCCAACCCTTTTCCGCTACGATATTTCGGGGCATAATATCAAAAACAACCGCAGTTTTGAGTTTGATGGCTACCAAATAAGCCAGTATTATTCCGGTGCGCTGCTCAATGATTCTGTTCTAATTGCCTCAGGGAGATGGTGGCCCAAAGATACCACAGCTGACACACTGCCTTATTTTGAAGATTATGGCAAACATCTGGCCGTTAAACTGGATACCAGCGCAAAAATTATTAAAACCAAAATGCTAATAGATGACAATAAAGGAATACCGCCGCACGTAGCCAAAACACCGGATAATAAATTTCTGTTTTTTGGATATGAATTTGATGAGAACACCATCCCCACCACCGTACTTTTCAAACTCAATTCCGACCTGGAATACGACAGCCTGCAAACCGACACCAACCATTATGACCCCTGGTGCCCGGGCGGCATCAGCAGCGGGGCAGTAGAGTTTTATGCGGAAGATTTTATTATTACCACTGCCACGGGCGAGCTGCCCAAAAAGCCGGAGAACAAAATACAAATAGCACCCAACCCGGCCAGAGAGCATATAAACATTAATTTTGAACATTGTCCCGAAGATAAACAGTTGAATATCTTCAATCAAAAAGGTCAATTAATGGACAGGATAATCATTACAGAAAGCACTCATAAGTACACTTTAAGCCTTGGAACCTACCCTGCCGGAACATATATTGTACAGGTATATTGCAATAATACTTTGGTGGATGCGCAGCAATTCAGCATCATTAAATAAATTCTTCAATCAATACAGGGAGCTTACAGCTCCCTGTTTCCAACACTTCAAATCATGAATAAGCTTTACTTTCTTATAATACTAATTATTGCAATTCCATCGCTTTCAATAGCTCAGTCTGATTATATCTGGAAAAAAGAAATCCGCACCAACACCTATGCGTCGAACATTTCAATATCCCCTGACAGCGGCTACCTTTTAACACTAAACCGAGACGACAAAGGTCGATATGACATGGGCATTATCATTAAAACAGACATTAATGGCAACTTACTATGGACAAAAGAAATTCACACTTTTAATATGGATGGTACTGTAGCAGAAAATGCTGTTTTTAACAGCATACAGGACACAAACGGAAACATATACGCCGTTGGTATTTTTCAGGGATCGGGTTATTATTCATACAATCCTTTCATAGTAAAGCTTAACCCTTCGGGCGAAAAAGAATGGGGACTTATGTACGAAGTGCCTAATGAATCTGGCTCATGTTCGGATATTGTTTTTGACAAAGACGGTAACCTTATCACACTTATGCATTATATCTGGCCGCATGAACCTTCTACTCACAGCAATATCCTCAAATACAGCCCTCAGGGCGAATTAATCTGGAACTGCCCTGTACCCTCCTTTGCAAGCGATACCAATACGGGCGTCCCCTACATCAGGGATATAGAGGTGCTGCCTTCAGGCGATATTATTGGGGGCGGAGATTGTTATTACCAGATCCGCTATATGTTTTGGCAAAGAAGCCCTTTTGTAGCACGGATTAACAATTCCGGCAGGCTTGCCTGGGATCATGTGCCCCGCACCAAAGATACGGTTTCACCTGTGAATATTGATAAAATTGTAATATCAGAAGGAGGCAATGAGTTTATTGGGCTGGGCGAACATTTGTTCCAAAATTTCAGCAGCCCTACCCTTTTCCGCTACGATATTTCGGGGCACAATATCAAAAACAACCGCAGTTTTGAGTTTGACGGTTATTTAGCCAGCCAATATTATTCCGGTGCACTGCTCAATGATTCTGTTCTAATTGCCTCAGGGAGATGGTGGCCCAAAGATACCACAGCTGACACACTGCCTTATTTTGAGTATAATGACAAAAACTTGGCTATAAAGTTAGACACGAGCGGCAACATTAAAAAGATAAAAATCCTGATGGATGACTCCAAGGGATTTCCTGCTTACGTAGCCAAAACACCGGATAATAAGTTCCTGTTTTTTGGTTATGAATATGGCGAAAACACCATCCCCTCCACCGTACTTTTCAAACTCAATTCCGACCTGGAATACGACAGCCTGCAAACCGACACCAACCATTATGACCCCTGGTGCCCGGGCGGTATCCCCAGCGGGGCGGTAGAGTTTTATGCGGAAGATTTTATCATTACCACAGCCACGGGAGAGCTGCCCAAAAAGCCGGAAAACAAAATACAAATAGCACCCAATCCGGCAAAGGAGCATATCAACATTAGTTTTGAAGCCCTGCCGCAAAAAGGCGAGCTGCTTATTTTCGACCTGCAAGGCAGGATGCTGGCCACTTATCCATTGCCACAGGGCACAGAAGAATATGTTTTATCTTTGGAGGGCTTCAAATGCGGGAACTATATTTTGCAGGTTGTTTGTGGGAATAAATTTGTAGGAGCACGGCAGTTTGGGGTGATACAATAGTCAAAGGAAATATTATCAGGATATACCAAACAAAGATGCCGGAGCGTTGTTATTTCTCAAACAAGAAACGCGTAAAAAAATGCTCAAATTACTCCTTCTGACTACAGTTCTTCTCGGAATTGCCTTTGCCGGCATTGCTATTAAGATGTTTGTGTTTAAAAACGGTGTTTTTACCAAGTCATGCAGCTCTCACGACGACAGTGCAGGGAAACATGGAGGCTGTGTCTGCGGAGGCACGGATAAATCGAAATGCAAAAACAAGAACAAGCATAAAGAGTTCAACATTAAGGTGGAGCCCTATCGCGGATAAGCCTTGCCTCAGAAGTACCTGCAGTTTTTAAGCTGATTTCATGTCTCGATAAAACCTTTGTATTGGCGTTGCAATGCCATTGCAACACCGTTTCAACAGCATTGCAAGGCTAATGCAGATTATATAAACGAAAGATTTACACCCATTCTTCCTTCAGCAATTCACCCTGCAAGCCAACAATAATGGATTTCACCGGCACTTTTCGGCCGGCATTGGCCTGTGCTGCTTTCACGATATGGAGCAAACCGCTGCAACAAGGCACCTGCATCATCATCACTGTGATGGTATTCACTTTTGCGTCATCAATCATCATGCGCACTTTTTCGATATAAGAATCTATGCCCTGATCCAGCTTGGGGCAAAGCACGGCCAGACTTTTGCCTTTGAGGTAATCCTGATGGAAATTTCCCATAGAAAATGCAACACAATCGGCAGCAAGCAAAAGGTCGGAATTTTGAAAATAGCTGGCATTGGGCTGCACCAGATGCATTTGCACCGGCCATTGCTTTAACTGGCTGGTCTGCGCTCCAAGGGCAGCAGCCGGCACATCCGGATCAATATTTCCAAAGTCCATACTTTTTGAGCCCGGACATCCCCCACCATGGTGATGATGCATTTGAGCGACTTGCTGAACGGCTTGTGGTTTTTTGCCACTGTTATGCACCTCGCGGATGACTTCCTTTACATCAAAATCGATTTTTCCTTCATTTTCGAGCATATAATTTACGGCCTCTTTGAGATAAACCGTTTCATTATGATCTTTCAGGTGCTTCATATGAGCCAAAACCGTATTGCGGCCTTTTTGGATCATCAAAGCAATTACCTCCGTTTCGTTATAGGGCTGTGCTTCACGCTTTTCAATACTGATGGCGTCTTGCGGACAATGTCCCAGGCAAGCGCCTAATCCATCGCACATCAAATCACTCACCAGGCGCGCTTTTCCATCAATAATCTGCAAAGCACCTTCATGGCATCCGGGCACACAAAGTCCGCAACCATTACATTTTTCCTCGTCGATATGAACAATTTCTCTTTCCATGGCGTATCATTTTTTTTAATTTTGAGACAAATATATTGTGCCCCGGGATTAAAAACTGTAACCTAAGTTACAATTTGGTATTTTAATACCGAAATTAACAAAATATTATGACAACTGCCGCATATCTCAGCCAATGCATTCTTTTTAAGGGATTAAAGGAGCATGAAATCGAACTTCTTTTGAATCAACTCCATTATCAGGAAAAGAGTTTTAAAAGAGAATCCCTCATTGCACAAAGCGGAGATGAAACCACCGCCCAGATGATTCTTTTGAGCGGCAGTGTACGCGGTGAAATGATGGACTTCAATGGAAAAGCGATAAAAATTGAAGATATAAAAGCCATACGTATGCTTGCTCCGGCATTTTTGTTTGGGAAGCAAAACCATTATCCGGTTTCCATTATTGCCAATAAAGAAAGCCGGGTTCTCAATATCCCAAAAAATGATTTCCTGCAGTTGCTTGGGGCCAACGAGCTGATTTTAAAGAATTACCTGGATAATATTTCCAGCCGCGCCCAATTTTTATCCGAAAAAATCAAATTCCTGTTTTTCCAGAACATCAAGGGGAAACTGGCACATTATTACCTGACAAAAAGCAGGGAGACCCGGTCACGAACCCTAAAAATGGAAAGTTCGCAGGAACAATTGGCTGTACTTTTTGGCGTTAGCCGTCCGGCATTGGCGCGGAGTATCAAAGAATTGCGCGAAGAAAAAATTATTGAAGCTCAAGGCAAGGAAATCCGGATTCTCAACATAGAAGCTTTAAAAGCGCTGGTTAAAGAATAGTCCTAACCGCCAATTTTATAAGTCATTACAATACCCGAACCTCCGCCGGGCATAATTGCCGGGGCAAAACTGAATTTCTTCTTTTCGGCATCCATTCTTCCTGAAGCACGTTTATGAACAAAACGGCCAATAGCATAGCCCAGAACAGAACCTGCAAGCACATCGGAAGCCCAGTGTTTATTGCCGTATATGCGCGAGATGGCCGTAAGCCCTGCCAGACCGTAGGCGATCCCTCCTACCCATTTATTTTCAGAATATTCAGAGGCTACAACGGCTGCAACAGCAAAAGACAAGGAAGAGTGGCCGGAAGGAAAGGACAAAAAATCCGTGCTCAATGAAGGGCCGTCCCAGATATAAGCATCCGGAGGCTGGTGTTCGTTGGGACGGTGACGATGAAACATCATTTTAAAGCCGCCTGTAAAGACCGTGGTGACCATAAATGCCCGGAAAGCTGTTAGTGTTGTGAATGCAAGCCTGTCTTTTTTGGCAATACGTGCAGCAGTATAGGTAAGTCCCATGGCTGGCAGCACATATTGAAACGACCACATATCATTCAATAAATTCTCACTTTGCTGTGTGATAAATGGCGAATCATGATCAAGCAAAAAAGTATGGATATCCTCATCAAAAACCATCAATCCGCCGGTTACCGCTGCAAAGCCCCCAAATTTCATCCATGATCTGCCGTCCCATTTTAACGGAGCCAGACCCGTTTGAATAAAATCGCCACCAAAATCCTGAAACCATTGCCCGTTAATCCGCACCGGATAGCGCACAGCACTGTCCTGAGCTTTTGCTGCTGAAACTGTGAACAAGAGCAAAAAGGCCAATAAAAACAAATCCTTTATCCTCATTTACTGACTTTCCCGATTTTTTCTTCGATGCTGGCCGGCTTTTTTTCCATGCGGTTTTTGCTGCCTTTGCGGATATCAAATTTCAGGCTGGAATACACGCGCTCGCAATCTTCTTCAAGCTGTGCATAGGATTCCCTGACCACTTCCAAAGCTTCATCCAGTGTTTCGGTTTCCACAATGGTTCCCATTGCAGTGAGTTTGTAGTCATATCCTTTATCGCGGATATGGGCAATGATGCGCTTCACATAATCGCTTACGCTTGCTCCCTTATCGGTTGGGAACATAGCAAATTCGAGCAATACTGACATAAATCTGTGAAATAATTGATGTTTGTGTCTCCAAAAATAACGTTAAAAAGGGAATAACGTTCAATGCTGCGATTTATTCCATATTTCCCATGATGCATCGGCCTGCAACTCCAGCATTTTCAAGCCATTTTCGGTTTGCGCTCCTTTTGCGGCCGCTTTTTGGAGAAATGCGGTCTGCTCCGGATTATACACCAGGTCAAAAAACAACTGATGACTGCCCGCCCCATCCCAGGGTAGATCTGGACAGCTTTCCGCATTGGGATACATTCCCAGTGGCGTGGTATTGATGATCAAATCAAAAGCGGTAAAAGCAGCCGCATCCAAAGTTTTATAGCTCAAGATATTGGCTGCTGGATTTCGGGAAAGCAAATGGCAGGAAATACCCAGTTTTTGCAAAACAAAAACCACGGCTTTCGATGCACCGCCTGTACCCAGTATCAGGGCTTTTTTTCGATGATGTCCGTTTTTCAGGCGCAAAGCCTGCTCAAAACCAAAAGCATCGGTATTAAAACCTTTGAATTTCCCTTCCGGGCTTTTTAGTATGCAGTTTACAGCACCAATAGCTGATGCCGCATCATCAAGAAAATCCAGAAAAGGGATTACCGATTGTTTATAAGGAATCGTCACGTTCAGCCCAATGAGCCGGGGATGAGTTTTCCGGAGTTCAGGAAATTCCTGAATATTTTGTAAAGGAAACAGCCGGTAAGCATGATCATCAAGTCCCAAACGGCGGAACTTTTCAGTAAAATAAGCAGCCGACCATGAATGTCCCAGCGGATATCCGATCAGGCCGAAAGTTTTCATGCTTAAAAAAGATATTTGATCGCCACAAAACCACCAATTAAAAGAACAGTAAAGAGGATGGCGAGCAGGTTGAAGTATTTGTCGATGAACGCTTTAATGGATTCTCCGTATTTCCAGATGAGCCATGCCACGAGGAAGAAACGCCCGGCGCGTGACACCAAAGAAGCAATGATTACCATAAAGATGTTCACGTTGAAAGCGCCTGCTGCGATGGTGAATACTTTAAAAGGAATAGGTGTAAATCCGGCGGTGAAAACCACCCAGAAATTCCACTGTTCGTACAATGCCTGTACGCGGTCGAAAACTGCTGTGGTAAATCCGGGAATATTATCGAAAAAGAAATTGGCCACGGAAGAGAAGGAACCATCGGCGCCCCACCAAATGGCATAGCCGATATAATATCCGAAAATGGCCCCGGTAGCCGATCCGATGGTTGCATTGAGTGCATAGCGGAAGGCTTTGTTTTGCGCGCCCAGCACCAGCGCAATCAGCAGAGGATCGGGCGGAATAGGGAAAAATGATGCTTCGGCAAATGACAAAACAAAAAGCGCCACTGCACCATAAGGACTTTCTGCCCAGTGCAATACCCAATCGTATAATCTTCGGAAAATATTCATCAGCTTTTATTTTTGATCGGCAAATTACGAATAATCAACTGTTTGAAATGCTCTGTTCCTATTAATTTTTCCTTCCAGACAGAAGGAGTCCTGCTTTCAGAATTTTATTGTTCATCTGTAAAATCCTCGCCTGCATATTGATCCAGCAAATCCAGGAATGCCTCATTCTCAAGCAGACCGGCATCATAAACATAGGTTTCATGAAAGAGCCGGGCATTGATTT
The DNA here is from genome assembly GCA_963662905.2 of Bacteroidales bacterium. Taxonomy (GTDB): domain Bacteria; phylum Bacteroidota; class Bacteroidia; order Bacteroidales; family WRLA01. The sequence goes on from CAXXFD010000003.1 coordinate 1,341,086, forward strand.
GCAGACCTTTTTCAAATTCTGCAAGAGCTGTTGGAATATCCCCGTCAAGGGCCATGATTCCTGCAAGGCGAAAATGTATTAGCGCATGGGCCGGAAGATGGATTAAAGCCTCTTGCAGTGATGCGATTGCTTCTTCCGTTTTTTCCAGTTCCAGATAGGCAGCAGCACGCTCCAGCCAGGCGTCCGCATTTTCTTTTTCCAGAAAAATAACGCGGTTATAGGCTTCGACTGCTTTTTCAAAACGGTTGAGCCGCATTTGGAGGTCGCCCATCACAAACCAGTTATCCCCGGTATTGGGTTCCAGTTCAATTGCTTTTTCCACATATGGCAAAGCCTCTGACGGTCGGTCCATTTCTGCCAGGCAAACACCGATACCCAGCCAGGTATCTGACGAAAAGCTGTCGAGTTCGAGCGATTTGCGGTAATTTTCCAGCGCATTGGCATAATCGCCCAGCTTTTCAAAGCACTCGCCCATATAGAAATAAGTGAGGTAGTCGCCGGGTTCGTATTTTGCAGAATCCCTGTACGATTCTATGGCCTCCTGAAAACGTCCGAGATTGGCCAGGCTGTTTGCACGGTTGAAAATGGATGAAGCATGTTCTTCATCAATGGCCAGGGCAAAATCATATGCTTCAATGGCTTCTTCCTGCTGGTCGAGGGCACTATAAGCCAAACCCAGATTAAACCAGCCAATGGTCGAAAAAGGGCGTTCATCGAGATAAGCCTTGTAAAAACCAATAGCATCGCTGTGCTTTTGCGCCATTTCGTAGCAAAAAGCCAGCTCGGTCAGTACCGATTCATTATCATAATCCAGCGCCAGTGATTTCTTCAGGTAATCGATTGCTTGTCCGTATTCGCCCAGCTTTTCATATTCGAGGGCAATGCTCGAAAAAGCTTCTTCCTGCACGTCTTCATCGCTGAGCGATTTCATAAATTCAGCAATAGAAGCTTCGTTACGGTTGAGCTTGCTGTATATAGCGCCTTTGGTAAGAAATATTTCGGAATTTCCGGGTTCCAGCTGTTCGGCCTGAGAAAGGATGTTCAAAGCCTTGTCCTCTTTGTTCTCGGCAGAGAAAAGTTGTGCCTGTTTAATTTTCAGGCTAACATGAGAAGGATAAATCTGCAATGCAAAGCGCAATGCCTGATTGGCGCGCGAAAGCATGTCATTATCAAGGTAATAGTTAATGATGCTTTCGAAATCTTCCACATCAAAGAAGTAGGATTCCTTCCGGTTCAGCATATCTTCATAGCGCCCCAGAAGCCCCCCGAATTCCTCCTCATCTATTGGACCATATTGTGTATTCATTCAGTGCTTTTAGCATGTTCACTCTGCAAAATTAATAAAATTGGATTGCAAAGCGCTTCTGTGAATAACTTTGGGATAAGTTAAAAGGACTTAAGCCTTTGGATTGCAGGGATTGAAAGCCAAAAAAATGCCGGCTCAAGAAAAATTCCATAAGAAAGCGAAGTACCTGCTTCCGGTCCTTCCTGCGCAACTTCAATTATGCTCCGATCCCAAAAGAAAGCCAAAACACGGATTAGAAAAACATTTCCCTGAATTATTGCAGAAACTTTTACTGCCGCTTCAGGCTTGTTTTCCCTTCCCAAAAGATGTTTGGCAGAAAATACTGCGCAAATTGATTCGAGAATATATTTGTACGCCGGTTTTTCCAGGTCAATCCGTGGGACCCTGACCCGATGATTCGGGTTTTCGGCTATGGCCGGAAAAGGATGCTTATTTGTTGCCGCCAGTACTTCATTGTTTCTTAAGATTTTTTAATCGAGTTTGATAAGACTGAAAATAGTTTCTTTGTGTTTTTTCATCTAAAAATGAAGAAAAGGTCAGTTGTTCTACCAAATCAGACTGGTTAAACATTGTATTTATTATGTCATTGTATATTAATTCACTAATTCCTGCTTTTTCTGACAATGTTTTAATCTGTGAAATGATTTTTCCATGGGCTAAGCTTTTGGGTAAAAGTCCATCTTCTAAAGCAAAATCTTTATCTTCAATATGTATCCTGCTATTTACCAAGTCGTAAGCGGGACTTAACTTAAAGTCGCCCATTGGGGTTTCTATTAAAGAGAAGTTCTTGAAATGGGCATCGCCGTTTGAGAACAAATAATTAAAGATGATTATTTTTAAAAGTTTGGGAGCCTCTAAAAGGTATGCAGGAACAAATTTCTTTAAAATTTGGAATAATTCATAGTAATTTCCAGTGTACTTATAATGTTCTCCATGTGTTTGTGGTGTTCTTCCCGAAAGTGAAGCAAAGTCTTCTTGTGCTCGTTTAGAGCCATCTTCTTTTAAGTCAAACCTTTTTGTTATATACGCAGGAGAACCATTTTTGAAAAATATTATTGCGTTTTCAGCGGTTTCTATTCCATAAGCTTGTTTTGCAATCTGCATTGTCAAATGCTCGTTAGCCGGCATACATTCCGGTCTTTTTCCAGCACTTGGAATAGGTTTTAGAATGTACTCTCCTTGTTCCCCTTCGTTAACCAGGCGCAGTTTGTTTTTGTCGAGTAATACGGAAAACTTTTCCTGCACACCAGAAATAGACATATGTTTTCGATTATCATCAAACAATTCATCCGTTTCCGGGTTCGTTGTTGGTGCATCATAAGGTAATATATGATTCACCTTTTTCCCTTTAAACACTTTAGACAGACAAGCCCTGCTATAAGTATCATGTCCCTTAGTTAATGTTCCAGGGCAATATTTAATGTCATCCAAATTCATTCGTCTAAATTAATTATTTCCAAAGGTGACTCATAGCCTGCCCCGATTTATCGGGGGACCTCGCATATAGCCACTCGTGCTTGTGAAAAGGAACTTCCTGTGCTCGTTTCATATTACTATTCAACTTTCAAAACTTTCACTGCACCTATATTATCGTTCTTTGCCGTTGTGAGAAGCAAGCCAAAATAATCATTTCTGTCTAAGCTGTTTAGCTTACAAACTACCTGTTTGTTTGAGCCCTCTGGCAACATATTATAAAAAAAAGGAAATAAAAACTCTGAATGATATTCTTGTTGTGACTTTGGGAATGTTAAACTAATAACAGGCTTGTTGTCATCGCTAATCCATGAATTATCATATTTAAAAGTAAAAGAACCGTTGTCATGTTGAATCAACATGCCTGCTTCTTGGTTTTTATACAGAATTCTTGCTTTCCTCATCGGTTATATTTGTTTTAACTTTTAAGCATATTTCCAATCCTAATACATCAGCTATTTTCTGAATAGTTTGTAAGGTAGGATTACCTTTACCACTTTCAAATTGTTTTAGCGTCCTTAAACCTACTCCTGAAAGCTTTGCCAAGTTCTCTTGATTGACTTTTAGGTTTTCTCTACGTCCTTTTATTGTGTTAATCAACTTTTCTAAGTGCATTATAAAGCTCTTTTGCCTGCAAAATTACTAAATAAATCAACTTTATCAAAAGAAAGTGCATTTATATGCACTTTTTAGATGGATCTCTTGTTAGCTATCTAAGAAAATTAGATAAAGTGCAGTAAACCGCACCTTCTTCCTGTATTGGCGGCAACAGTTAATTGTATGAGTAGTGGCAGATTGTGTGGTGATGGCTATTTCGGCCAGACTGACCCGATGATTCGGGTTTTCGGCTATGGATGGAAAAGGATGTTTTATTGTTGGCAAAAGAATTTTTTTCCGTCTGTCAGCGTTGGCATTATTTCGTTATTACTCTGCTTTTCTTAAAATTCTCTGCTTGTTCAAAGATGTCTTTATATACTTCATCTCTTTCTACTGGCGGATAACCGTGTTCATCCAATAATAAAATCAGTCCAACTTTTAAAGCTGATTTAATATCTTCACGTTTACTCCAATCTGGAAATTTTGCTTGAGCGTCAACCAAATTTTTAACTGCTTGAGCAAGAACAATCAATTTGTCCTCCGGATATTTGAAATCATATTTTATACACAATTCTTTCAAAATATCGTAGAAGGCTTTTTCTTCAAAATCAATTCCGAGTTCGTCTCCTGCCGAAAATTCTTTTTGTACTTCCCAAATCAAATTGGTTAAATGCTCTGCCATTTCTTCGTAAACTTCACTTCTTAAAACATCATCTTCTTTCCTTTCATTGTATTTCTCAACCAAGGATTGCATTTTTTTAGTAAAATCAATTCCTTTTACTTTATTGACTTTCTTAATTTCTCCAATGGCTTTTGATAAAAGTTGCTGTAAGAGTTTAATCTTAGTGTTTGGGAATTTAATCTTGTCGATTTTAGCCAAATAATCTTCATCAAAGATGTCTTGTTCAGTTTCTTTTTCGTCTCCAAGTTTAAAAATTTCTTGAACGCCATCACTTTCAAGAGCATCTTTTATCATTTCTCGCACTTTAGCGTTCATTTGTGCTGTGTCTGGTGCATTTCCCTTTGTCAGTTTAAAAACAATTGAGCGAACAGCTAAATAGAAATGTGTAAAATCTCTTTCCTCTTGAGTCAATTGTTCACTGCCAGCACAAATATCGTAAGCAGCTTTTAAACGTTTTACTAAGCCCATAAAACGAGTTTCAAGCTCTTTAGTCAACTGTACATATTCAGCTGCCATATTCAAAGTGTTTAATTGCTCCAATGCAGAACCATCAAAATATTTTGAACTGTCAAACTTGTGAAAGATTTTAGCTAATAAATCCAAGTGATTTCTTACAACAATTAATGATTCCTGAATATCCTCGAAGTTTTCTTCTTCGCCTTTGTTGTATTTAGCCAAGGCAAGATTCATTTGCTTTTTAATTCCGATATAATCAACAACTAAACCTTTATTTTTTCCTTCAAATTTGCGATTTACCCGTGAGATTGTTTGTATTAAATTGTGTTGTCTGATTGGCTTGTCAATGTAGATAGAATCTAAGAAAGGCACATCAAAACCAGTGAGCCACATATCTACAACAATGGCAACTTTGAAGTTTGATTTTTCGTTTTTGAATTGCCTGTCTAATTCTTTTCTGTATTCTTTTGTGCCAAGCATTTCAAACATTTCTTTCGGGTCGTCTTTACCTCTGGTCATTATCATTTTGACACGTTCCATTGGTTTGATTTCCCTTTTGTCTTTGTCTGATAAAATTGCCCCTTCTTCTGCCACTTTCATTTCAGCCCACTCAGGACGAAGGTCAATAATATTTTTATAAAAGTTAAACCCTATTTCACGGCTGCTGCACACAAACATTGCCTTGCCTTTTACAGTAGAGCCTTCTGAAACTCGTTTCTCATAATGCTCAACAAAATCTTCTGCCAGCTTTTGCAAGCGGTCTGGGTCGCCCAAAATGGCATTCATTGTAGCGGTTGCCTTTTTACTTTCTTCTATTTGATATTCGTTCGCACCTTCTTCGGCAGCTTCTTCGTAATACTTTTCAATTTTCTCTAATTCACTATTATGCAACGCAACTTTAGCTGCCCGACCTTCATAAACTATTCTTACGGTGATTTCATCACGAACAGATTCAGTCATTGTGTAAGCATCAACAACTTTTCCAAATACGTCTAAAGTTGAATCAATTGGAGTGCCTGTAAATCCTACAAATGTAGCATTAGGAAAAGAATCGTGAAGATATTTAGCAAAGCCAAACGTTTTCTTAACACCCTCGGAAGTTACTCTGATTTTCTGGTCTAAATTAGTTTGGCTGCGATGTGCTTCGTCCGAAATACAAATAACATTGGTTCTTTCAGTAAGCAGCTCTGTATCTTCAGTGAATTTATGAATCGTGGTTAAGAAAACTCCTCCACTTTGTCTTCCTTGAAGTTTTTCTCTTAAGTCGGTTCTGCTCTCAACACTTTCAATTGTATCATCGCCAATAAACTGTTTAGCATTTGTAAATTGACCTGATAGTTGGTCGTCCAAATCAGTTCTATCTGTGATTAATACGATTGTTGGACTTTCAAAATGCTCACTCTTCATTAGTAGTCGGGTTAAGTAAAGCATTGTAAAGCTTTTACCACTACCTGTTGCTCCAAAGTAAGTACCTCCTTTCCCGTCTCCTTCGGGTTTTTCCGCTTTTTTGATATTCTCGTATAACGAGCGTGCTGCATAATATTGAGGATAACGACAAACTATTTTTTCGTCTTTTTTTGAAGTGTCAGGAATGTAAACGAAATTTTGAATAATGTCGCGCAATCTGTTTCTATGCAACATTCCCTGAACGAGTGTAAACATACTGTCGATACCATCTACTTCTTTTGCTAAACCTGCTACTCTCCGCCAAGCATAATAAAACTCGTATGGAGCAAAAAAAGAACCTGCTTTATTGTTCACTCCATCGCTAATTACACAAAAAGCATTGTATTTAAACAATTCAGGAATATCACGTTTGTATCTAACGGTTAATTGTTCATAGGCATTGTGAATGGTTGCTTCTTCACGTATTGCAGATTTAAATTCAAAAACTACAACAGGCAATCCATTTACATAGATTATTCCATCAGGAATTCGTTTTTCTGTTCCAACAATTTCAAGCTGATTTACGAATCGGTAAATATTTGTGTCCGGTGGATATTGTAATTCAAGTTCAGCGGCAATAACATCTAAGTTTTTGCTTACTCTTTGCCGATTTAACCCTGCAAAATCAATAAGAGAAATATGAATATCTTTCTGTGTCCTATCTTCACGTTTTAAGATAAAACCATCTGATAGCCAACGCATTATTTTTTTGTTGCTTTCGTAAAGGTCTGCCGAAGACAGTGTTTTTAGTTGCAAAATAATTGATTCCGCTTCGGTTTCTGTTAGATTGGCATTTTGATAACGAGTTAGCAAAAAGTTTTTCAGGTCTTCTTCAATTAAAACCTCGTCCTCACGTCTCGTAATACTATTCCCAATGGAATGCGGATAGCCTTCATTTCCTAAAAGCGCTATAAATGCTTGCTCTAATTTCGCTTCTGTAAATTTCATTTAATGTCAATTAATAATATCCACCTGCCTCGAGTTTCTCCTTCTCGTTCAATAGCTCCTTTTTCTTTAAGAGCTTTAATATGTTCACCAACCGCAGATTCATTTATTGATAGTTTAGAAGCAATCTCTTTATAAGTAATTCTGGCATTAGCAGCAATAATACGCAGAACTTCTTTTTGTCTATCTGTTAAATTATCAATTACACCACCTTTTACACCACCTATTGCACCACCCATTGCACCACCATCTTTAGCTTGATTGTCATCTTCTTCCAAAGCTTTAAAAAGACCAACATAAAAACCTCCTTCTCTTTCTTCAATTTCAGGTTCTGGTAAATCTGCATCCAAACAAGAGTTAATTATTTTAAGTGTACCACGCCCCCAGGTATCAATATATCCGGCTTTAAAACATGCTTCGGCAATTTTTGGATTTCGAGGACGTGAGTTATGTTCTGTTTTCAAATCCTCAAAACTTAATCCGGCTGGTAATAAGCCCTCATTCCAAATGGATAGTCGGTTGTCAAACACACGTATTTGTATGGAAGCTCCCATGTATGTTCTGTGGACCATGGCATTCAATATCATCTCGCGTAAAGCCGCAACCGGATACTCACCTTTTTCTATGCGTTGCATCCCTGCAAAATTTACCGGACGGGTTAGAAATTTGTAATTGAGAAGTACCTGAACCTCATTAAGCATGTGGACTAAATTGCCTTCAACAATTTCCTGAAATTTTAAATCAGAGGAATCCTTTCCAAACCGACCGATTTTTATCTGGATATTGGGATAGAATCGATTGGGGTCTTTCCCAAATAAGATAAGAGCTGCTCTTTTTAACTTCTTCCCTTCCGTCAACCTAAGCTTTTCCAAAATCTGAAAATTAGTTAAGCCTTTGGTGTCAGGCAATCTTCCTTTTTCTTTGCTATCTTCAATATACCTGGTGAGGCTATCATTGTCGATGTCTTTCATGCTTGCACCTTCTTCTACAATATCGTCCCAGGTTTTTCCGGATTTTTTTAATAAAAAATCATTCAGCTCAATTCCGGTTAGTTCTGTTTTGGTACTTCCTGTGCGATAATAATATCTTCCGCGCAATGATACAGCAACCGAATAGGGATTAACCTTAATGGAAATATATTTCTTTCCGCCTTCATCATGTAACTGCACATCACAGATGATACCCATGGAATTGCGGATTTTGTTGGGAATATCTTCCATCAACTTTTTATAATCCGGCAGATGGACAACATTCCCTGCATCATCTTTTCCAATATAAATTAACCCGCCAATGGCATTGGCAAAACCGCACACCCATTTAAGGTAATCGTTGTGCCAACTTTGCTTCCATTCTATGTTTTGGCGTTCGCTCATATCAAATATTTATTTTTGGCAGTTGTCCGGAAATTCCGGACAACTGAATTTGCTTCCAATTCGCCTTCACTAAAAATATTGCTGATATGCTCGCTTATGGTTCGCTTGTCCTTGCCAAACAATTGACCCATTTGTGATTGGGTAAGCCAAACGGTTTCTTCCTGCAAGCGCACATCTATCTTGATGTTGCCGTCCGGGTTTTGGTATATTAGGATGTCGCTATTCATATTGTATAAAATTTATCATCCGTCCAATTTTCAGGATTATTTATTATGTATTCTGAAATTCGGTAATACGATTGTTCGTCACGGATAATGTGTTCGTGGTAATTACGTTGCCATAATTTACCCATTGTTTCATTTTTGGTTTTGAAAATATCCAAACATCCATTCGCCACCAATGATTTATATGCCCCAACAATATGGCCAACCGTTTTCATAGGGGCAGGGCTTGCCCCTGCCCGAATATCATTACCAACAATCATTTCATTTTGGGCAACGCTATCATTTTGGGCTACCGCAAGGGTTGCCCCTACCAATGCAATAATGCCGTGCATATGGTTGGGCATTATTTGAAAAACATCCAATTCAAAATTTGGAAACCGTTCCAATAATTTCACCCATTCATCATAGGCAATTTGACCATTTTCATTTAAAATCATATCACCATTTTCAATGTGTCCAAATCGGCAAATTCTATCCTGACAACAAATGGTAATAAAATACAATCCTGCCTGTGAATAATCGTATCCTTTTAACCGGATAGACCTGCGGTGGTGGATATTTGGATTGTACTTTGGCTTATAATTCATTTGCCTAACTTTCTACTGTTTCAACTTCCATACTCTCCAAAACCCCTTTCATCAGCACAGGGCAAAGTGGTTTAATGCTTTCTTTTAACTGCTCGTTGATGCGTTTGCGGGTTTGTAAGGTGTGGTAAATGGTAACTATGGCTTCTTGTTTTTCAAAGCTTGGAACAGGAATCTTTATATCCGTAAATCGTTCCCATTCTAAACTTGCTCTTACACTACTGTCGCTAATAAACCATCCAAAACGATTAAATTCGGGCCGATAAAACCAAAGCATTAAAAACTCAGGCAGTATTTCCTTTTCGTCATTTATTCTAAAGACTTGGTACGCTGGTGAGATAATTGCAGGTTCATCAAAAGTGTATAAAACCACTCTTACTGTCTCATCTCGTCCAACTTGCATTGCAGAATATGCGAATTCACCCTTTTGAATTACTTTGTATTTAACAAGATTCTCTTTTATCGTTTTGGCCTTAGACGGCATAAATACCTTGTCCACATTAATTCCAAGTAGATTGGAAATGTTGCCATCGGTATTTCTATTGTCGACCAATCCAATCAATTTACCTAAAGGCTTTAAGTCACTTTCCTTTAAAGTGTCCATATAGGAATTGCAAATCAACTGCAAATCTTCCAAGCTGTTTTCGTAGGTTTTTTGGTTGATGAGCAAACCTTTGTATAGGGCAACGTATTTGCGTTGTTCGTTAATGTCGATATCGGGAATTTCCATATCGCAAAGCCTGTCCCATTCTAAACCACCCCTCACACTCGAATCACAAAACGTCCAAGCCTTTCTGTCAAATTCAGGTCTTTGCAACTCCATCATTAAAAATTCAGGTAGCAATTCACTTTCGTCAATTACCTCAAAAGTGACATAGGCTGGTGAAACAAGAGCAGGTTCATCATCTGTGTAAAGTGCAACGGGTAAAACTTCATCACGATTAACGTGCATTAAGTTGGTTGCAAATTGGCCTTTTTGAATGACTTTGTACTTTGATAAATCTAAACCCGATTGATTGGCTACAGAAGGCATAAAGTTTTTGAAAATATTCACGCCCAATAGATTTGAAACCGCCAAGTCTTTGTTTCGGTTGTTCACCTTTTGTATGTAATCGCCTAAACGTTTAAAGCTCATAACCCAAGGTTTTAAAAGCGTTTATCAATTGTTCCTGCGATTCTTTTTCTTCATGCAATAGCGTTTTGAAATCTTGCTGAATACGTTTCATTTCGGTGTCAAAGTCAATGCCGCTGTCTTTGTCCACAAACTTTATGTATTTGCTCGGCACCAATGAAAAGTCGTTGGCTTTCAGGTCTTCAAAACCGGCAGATTTGCAAAATTCGGGCACGTCTTTATAAGTGGTTTCATAATCGGCTTGTTGCCAATTGTGAAAGTTTAGTGCAACTTGCTGTATATCTTCTTCGGTGAGTTCGATGTATTTCTTCTCGTATTCGCTGCCCCAACGCCTTAAATCCATAAACAGGATTTCGCCTGTGCGGTCTCGATAGTTTTTGGGTTTGTCTTTGGTGTTGTCAGCACGTTGTTTTTTGTTCCTGTTCAAAATCCAAAGCGTTACACTAATATCTGTCGTATAAAACGTATCCCTGGGAATGATGATAATGGCTTCCACCAAATCATTTTCAATCATTTTTTTTCGGATTTTGTATTCTTCGCCACCGCCCGAAAGTGCACCATTGGCAAGAATGAAACCTGCTACACCATTTTCAGAAAGTTTGCTCACCATATTCAAAATCCAACCGTAGTTGGCGTTGCTTTTTGGTGGCACTTCATAGCCCATCCAACGAGGGTCGTCCAACAATTCGTTTGCGCCTCGCCAATCTTTCAGGTTAAAAGGCGGATTTGCCATTATGTAATCGGCTTTTAAATCTTTGTGTTGGTCGTTGGCAAAAGTATCTGCGTGTTTCTCTCCAAGGTTGGCAGCAATACCACGAATCGCCAAATTCATTTTTGCCAATTTGTATGTGGTTGGCGTATTTTCCTGCCCGTAAATAGAAACTTCTTTTTTTGTTCCTTGATGGCTTTCAATGAATTTAATAGATTGTACAAACATACCACCAGTTCCACAGCAAGGGTCATAAATAATTCCTTTGTATGGCTCAATTAATTCTGCTATCAGATTTACAATTGTTTTTGGTGTATAGAATTCGCCTTTACCTTTTCCGCTACTTTCTTTCAGGGCAAATTTGCCTAAGAAATATTCATAAACACGTCCAATAACATCTTGTCCGTAGTCTTTTAGTGTATCAATCTCATTTATTGTGTCTAAGAGCGAAGCAAGTTTTGTTTTGTCTAATGCTAATCGAGAAAAATAATTATCGGGCAAAGCACCTTTCAGAGCAGGGTTGTTTTTTTCAATTGTATTTAGAGCTGTGTCAATTTTTAGAGAAATGTCATTTTGCTTGGCATTTTTTATAATGTAGCTCCAACGGGATATTTCATCTAAGAAGAAAACATTTTTCATTGTGTAGAAATCTTTCATTTCCACATATTTTTCTTTCCCCTCTGCAATCAACTCTTTCTTACGTTCCTCAAACTTATCACTAGCGAATTTCAGGAAAATAAGTCCAAGTACAACGTGTTTGTATTCTGCTGGCTCAACTGAACCTCTCAGTTTATCACAAGATTGCCAAAGAGTTTCCTCCATCGCTTTCTCTTTTATAATTTTCTTTGCCATATATTAAATTTTGCCCTTTTATTAAAATCTTTAAAAATACTTCTTCTGCTGCTAATTCTGTCCGTGTGTTGGATAAAAAATAGCTCTTTTGGTTTTTTCAGGGTTTGCCTGTGTGACGGCAAAAAACCAAATGTGCTATTTGTGCGATGGCAATCATATATTTCATTCAATTTATCCTCAATCATTTCTTTTTTTCAGCATTGGGCATAACTCCCGCATATAAGAACCCCCAATTACCATTACATCGCCTTTGTCCGAAGCTGGTGTTTGCCTATCAGGCTTTATTTCAACAAAATATGTATGCGTGCATGCCGGTTTCATATGTATTTTCTTTGTTTCTCTACAAATTTAGATAATATTGTCTAATTTCCAAGGATGCTTTCTACAAATCTTCCATTTTTCCCACGCTAAGTATTTTGCTTTGACACCTGAATAAGCTGCACTTTTGGCTTCTTCCCCCACGTTCCAGCGCATGTCCTCACGCGTGGCTTAGCGGATAAAGCACTCTCTTTAGCCCATGAGTCGCAACTATAAATTTCATAACCCGGAGGGTGTGTATTTTGTTAGCTTTGCGGTTGTTACGTGGATAGAGTTTTTACTAGGACCGAAGTTTCACTCTTCCATAAACCAATGGATATAGCCGCACTGCTCACAAATATAATTGGTGGCTTTTTTATTGGCCCAATCAATATTCAGGAAACTGAAAGCCACCGTATTCATCAAAGTTTTGCGGGTATAGAAACGTTTATGGCCACATATTTGGCAGGTCAGCCTGATGTTGCGGCCAACAATAAATTCCTTAGGTGTTTTGTCTTTACTCATTTTGAAAGTTATTTTGGGGTTCATATTCCAGGATATCGCCGGGCTGGCATTCCAATACTTCGCAAATAGCTTCCAGCGTGCTGAAGCGCACCGCTTTGGCTTTTCCTTTTTTTAGGATGCTGAGGTTGGCCATAGTGATCCCAATGCGTCCGCTTAATTCGGTGAGGCTCATCTTTCGTTTGGCCAGCATCACGTCAAGATTAACTATAATTCCCATAATCAAATAGTTAGGTCGTTATTTTCCTGCAATTCGACGCCTTTTACAAATACATGCGAGAGCACCCAAATAAAAAGGGCTGCAAGCAAAACAGCAGGATAAAATTGCAAGTCTGCGGCACTGTCGAGTACCGGATAATCGAGGCGCTGCACAATGTAGAAATACTGAAAATAGGCATAAAACAGCATAAACAACCAGCCAAGAGCAACAGCATAGGCAATCCTTTTAAGTAGGCCGATATTTTTTTTATTGAAATAATCGCCTTTATAAATTGTGCCGATGAAGTTTTTAAAGGTGTAAAAGACATAGAAAAACAATGCAATGGCCAGCAGCATAAATACACCGTAAATGCGCCCAATAAACTGTGGTGTTCCATCGCTAAAACGGATTCTGCCCTGCATCTCAACAAAACGCACGGCTATATCGTGGCCATCAATTTGCAGCAGGCCGTTTTGCGCAAGGTCCAGTCCAAGGGGAACACCTACAGCCAGGTTATCCGGCCGGATGAAGCCATAAATAAAGCCAACAGACAGAAAAACGCCAACGAACATTGAGGCACAAAAGAGCCAAAACGTAATTTGGGTGCCCCAATAAATTAATTTGATACTGAAAGATTGATTTTGTGTTTTCATAGCAATTGATGTTTGATGCAGCAAAGATAAGGCAAGAATTATCAAAAAGCAAGAAAAATTTATTGTTAAACGATAATTTTATTTTGAATAACAATAATTACTCCTTATAATAGAAAATTAATTATGCACGCACTAATTTCCAGAATCTGCCGTTTAAAAAGAAACCCCATTTTATGAAATTCACGAAACTGCTCCCTTATATTTTTGGATTGGCGCTACTGCTGACCGGCTTTGGCTATTTGATTGATTCAGATGAAGCCTATGCAAATTTCTGGCATACGGTAGTCGAATTTTCCGTAATCACTTTAATCGTATTTTCGGTATTGTCGTTGACGGTATTACTGTTTATGGGACTGAGGATTTTGGTACGCGCTGTATGCAGGCGCAAAATGTCCGGGCAGGGATCAGAAAAATGCCGCATAATTTTTTAAAATCGCGGCATAGCCAAAGGCCTGATATTCAAAGATTATGTTATAGAAAGCCCCCTTGGTCAAATGGGCAGCAGGCATTTTGGAAGCTAATAAAGACAATTTCAGTCCAAAAAATTCCAGTTAAAATAAATTTAATGTTGAACGTATTGAAAAGTAATCTACTTTTGCACCCTCAAATTTTCAGAAGAAGAATTCATTTTAAGCTACTGAAAATAAGAAATTTAATTTTAAATTAAGAAGAAATTAACGTTCATACAGCCTAAAGCAATTAATGAGATTAAGAGAAATTGGACCTTTAGCAAAGCCGTGATGAACATAAAATGCTTTGCAGCGGTTCAATTTTTTTATGTTTTCATCTGAGAGCAGGCATCTTATAGAAGAAAGTACTAATCATTATAAATAAATTTTAAAATGTCTTTAAGTCGTTTGAGGAACATCGGAATAGCAGCCCATATTGATGCGGGAAAAACCACAACAACAGAACGCATACTGTTTTTCACGGGTGTCAACCGGAAGTTGGGCGAAGTACATGATGGCCAGGCCACCATGGACTTCATGAAACAGGAACAGGAGCGCGGAATTACCATTGCATCAGCTGCGATCAGCGCAAAATGGAACGATCACAATATCAATATCATAGATACTCCCGGCCACGTTGACTTCACTATTGAGGTAGAGCGTTCGCTGCGCGTAATCGACGGTATGGTTGCCCTTTTCTGCGCCGTAAGCGGTGTTGAACCTCAAAGTGAAACTGTTTGGAACCAGGCCGACCGTTACAAAGTGCCACGTATTGCATTCATCAACAAAATGGACCGCACCGGTGCTGATTTTGCCCAGGCTGTTGGCTCAATGGACGAATATCTGGATGCCAATGCAACTCCATTCCAGCTTCCAATTGGTGCTGAAGACGATTTTAAAGGCATTATAGACCTGATTGAAGGGAAAGCGCATCTTTTCGAAGAAGACGGAAGCCGCCAGATTGTTGATATCCCAGCAGATATGAAAGATGCCGCAGAAGAAGCACGCAACAACCTGATCGAAAAACTGGCCGAATTCGATGAAGAAATGATGGAGCTTTTCTTAGAAGAACAGGCCATCTCCAAAGAAATGATTAAAAAAGCGGCACGCGAAGCAGCTTTAAAAATGTATATCACCCCTGTTTTTTGCGGTTCTGCCTACAAAAACAAAGGTGTCCAGATGCTGCTTGACGCGGTAATTGACTATCTGCCAAGCCCTCTTGATGTTGAAGCCGTAGTAGGAACAGATGTTAATGACGAAACAAAAACACATACTCGCGGTCCGAGCTGCAAAGAACCTTTTTCTGCACTGGCGTTTAAACTGATCAATGACCCTTATGTTGGCCAGCAGACTTTTATCCGCATGTATTCCGGCACCCTGAAAAGCGGGATGCAGGTGTATAACAGCACAAAAGGCAAGATGGAACGTATTGGCCGCATTATGAAAATCCGCGCGAAAGACCGCGAGGAGATTGAAGAAGCATTTCCGGGCGATATCGTTGCGCTCATTGGCATGAAAGTTACCAAAACCGGTGATACACTTTGCGCTCCGGATGCCCCGGTTCATCTCGAATCTATTAATGTACCGCCATCAGTAGTTGAACTGCGCATTGAGCCCAAAACACGCAAAGATCAGGGCAAACTGGGCGAAGCACTGCACAAGCTCTCCATCGAAGACCCCTCTTTCAACATTCATTTTGATGAAGAAACAGAGGAAACACTGATCGCAGGTATGGGCGAGCTGCACCTGGAAATTATGGTTGACCGCCTCAAAGACGAATTTAATATTGAAGTTAACGTTGGTGAACCTGCTGTTGCTTACCGCGAAACCATTCAGTCTGAAATCAGGGCAGAATACCGTCACTCCAAGCAAACCGGTGGCAAGGGTCAGTTTGCACAAACTACTTTCCGCATGGAGCCCAATGGTGGCAGCGGATACGAGTTTATCGACAATATCAAAGGCGGTGTTATTCCCAATGAATTCATCCCATCGGTTGATAAAGGAATCAGAAAAACCATGGAACGCGGTGTTTTGGCCGAATTCCCTGTTGTGGATGTTAAAATCGTACTTGTTGACGGTAAGTACCACCCGGTAGATTCTTCGGATATGGCTTTCCAAACCTGTGCTTCCATTGCTTTTAAGGAAGCCTTTATGAAAGCTGACCCCGTTCTCCTGGAGCCGGTAATGAAAGTAGAAGTAAACACACCTGATGAATATATCGGTGATATTGTGGGCAACCTCAACCGTCGTCGCGGCAAAGTAGAATCAATGCGCCGTTTCCGCAAGGGATCGCAAAAACTGCTTGCTTTTGTTCCGCTGAGCGGGATGTTTGGCTATGCCAGCACATTGCGCAACCTTTCCAGTGGCCGCGCCAGCTATTCTATGGACTTCCACCAGTATATGGCGGTTTCGCCATCGGTACAGGAAGAAATCCTGAAGAAACTGGCTGATAGGAAAAAAGAGAAGAACTAATTCTTACGAGTACATGTAAACCTTCGATAACCTTTTTGTTAAAGGCCGGTCTTTTTTTGACCGGCTTTTTTTTATGCGCGAAGGATACGCTCTTTTGCTTCGACCAGGATATCATGGAAAAAATATTTCATGCAGATTTCTTCTAAACTATCCAAGACTTTACAAAAAGCTTGTGAAGCAAATTAAAGGAGAAGCCTTAACCTCCCAATCCACAGAAAAAAAGCCTAATAAAAAGCTTCCACCTCCAGTTGCCGGCCTTCGCGTGCGGCCTTCTTATCCATAGAGGCACCGATAGCTATTCCAATGGACATCCCGATAGGCAAACCGATACCAATAAAAGCCATTTGATCGAGTATTGTTGCGAAAATAAAACCGAAAGGCACGCCAAAAACCAGCCCCAAAGCCAGGTATTTGTTCTGATAATGATTTTTTGGCACAAGCTGAAGTTCCTTTTCAAGCGTATCAATAATCTGCACCAAAGCCGAACGCAAGTACTTTCCAAACCTATTGTCATTAATGGACACAGCATTAAGAAAATCCGTTTTTTGGTTGATAAAGCCGATGATGCTTTCCTGGAATTCCAGCTGATTGAGTTCGGCCATAAGTTTTTGGTATTGCGCAAATCTTTTTGTAAGCAATTTTCGACCCTGCAAATCAGACCTGTCATTTAAACTTTTGAGTTTCATGCTTCGAAAGTACAATTTTCTCAAAAAAAAGGTTCTACACGGAATTTCGTCAGGGCAAATGCATTATAAATATTATACCATTCTTTCACAATCCTATTCCTATGCATTACAAATTCATTGATAATAAAGCTGTTAGCTGTCTAAATCCATTTCGGCTTCAATCCCATAGGGATTGCATATCTATAAAAGGAAATGTTAATTAAAGGTTCGACCCCGGACGGGGTCGTATGTGGCGTTCTGTGGTAACTCTTTATACATATTTGACCGCTCTGCGGTCTAAGCCGATTTATCTTTTTGCGGCATTTTCAGGATGTTGAGGGTTCTTGTTAAGCTTATAACCTCTCTGGTTTTCGCAAATGAGGTAATTTGCTGCTTTGTGCTTTCAAACAGAAAAACTGTAATATATCAAGCTGACACAAGACGTAAGTTTTTTTCAAACGCAACAAATATCCAGCCTGACAAATATAGCTTGATCAAGATGCGTTTGCCCTGGGAATTTCGTGGAAAGACAAAAGTTAAATCTCCAACAGATTCCTCCTTCCGGAGGCTATCGGAATTCCTCATGCTTGGTCTCATTTCCTCCTATGAAGCGTTTATTGAGGTCTTCGAGCGTCCCATGCTGCGCTGTGCTGAGTTTATCGAACTAAGCTTGCCGAAGTGACTGTTTTCAAGACCAGGAATTACTAAGTGCTAATAACATTACTGCTTTTTAAACCGTATCCTGTATTTTGCAGGTGTAATATTTACCGATTTTTTAAAGCATTTCGTAAAATAGTTGCTGTCGGCAAACCCACATTGAAAAGCAATTTCTTTTATGGTAGTCCGGGATTCCCGCAGCAGGCTGCATGCCTTTTTCATCCGTATCTCGTTCAAATAATTTCCGGGCGAAAGACCTATTGTCAATTTAAAATTACGCATAAAATTCCTTTTCGACATATTGGCCATTGCTGCCAATCCTTCAAGTTTCAGGCTTTCGGAAAGATTGTTTTCCATATAGTCCATTACCTTACTCATTTGCACCAAACTTTGCGCTTTATTTGAAGGGATATTGCTAAAATGCCGCGACAGATGAATGATCAGTTCCTGAAAGCGATTGGACAGGATGATGGCGCTACCTTCCTGCATTTGTTCCTGTTCAAAAAACATTACACTCAAAATCAATTCAATAGCGGCAAGATCCTTTGGGTTGAGGCGAAGCATATTCCGGAAATTGTTCCGTGCCCTGTAGGACGGCTCCAGAATAAACAAGGCTTTGTATCCGTCCATTTGCCTGATTTCCAGTGGAATCAATTCAGGTTTTTGTTTTGCATCGAACATTACATTTACAATTTCCAGTTTTTGCGCATCCCGGAAATAATGTCTTTGATTGCCCTGCAGCACAAAAACATCGCCCATGCTTACGGGGTATTCCCTCCCTTCCAACATCTGTATCCCTTGTCCGTTGAGGATAAAAACGATTTCAATAAAATCGTGGAAGTGCTCTGTTTCGGTCAGGTCGTGATCATGCGAAAGCTGTTTCTGCCGGCATACCCTGTTGAGGTTAACCGGGCAGTCAGGAATAGAAAAATAATTTTGTCCCAGTGCCTGCTTGGTCATATCCGTACTCATAATTCAGCCATAATATTAAAACTTTTTTTTGAGTCAAGCCTGAATAATTCACAAAATATCTATTACGGGCACAAACCGCTGCAATAGAAAGGAATGCTATCTTTTCGGTGCTCAAAATAGCTACGGCTATTCCTGTGCGCCAAAAATATGCGCTCCCTTTCTTTTATTGCGTTTTGTGCCTGGTCACTGAGCACCTGTGGTGAGCCTGTCGAACCATGTCGAATGTGCTCATGACGAAATTTCATGAATTAATCAGGCAAGGATATTGTTTCAATGATGTTCATCGGACGACTTTGGCCATCATCTGATGAATCAATATTTATTTCCAGAGTTTTTCCAGCTCTTCGAGGGTTTTTCCTTTGGTTTCGGGAACCATTTTCCAGACAAAAATCAAGGAAAGCACACTCATCAGGCCATAAAAACCATAAGTAAAAGCACCGCTGAACTCCATCATGGACGGATAAGTTGATGAAATAAAATAATTGGAAGCCCATTGTGCCACAACAGCCAGTGCAACAGCACGTCCGCGGATTTTATTGGGGAAAATCTCTGAAATGAGCACCCAGCAAATCGGTCCCCACGACATCATGAAGGAAGCGGTATAAATTATGATAAAGACCAAAGTCCCAATGCCAATTACTTCAAAATAACTGAGCCCGGCAATGGCAAACATGCCAACCGCCATGCCCACGGAGCCAACCATCAGCAGCGGTTTGCGGCCCCAGCGGTCAACTGTGGCAATGGCCAGCACAGTAAAAACAACATTGACCAGCCCCATCACAACCGTTTGCATCATACTGGCATCTTTGCCGGCGCCCATGCTCTCAAAAATACGGGGCGCGTAGTAAAGCGCCACATTTATGCCCACAAACTGCTGAAAAACAGAAAGCAAAACACCAATAACCAAAACCACTTTGCCGTAGGAAAGCAATTTGCCTGAGCGATCGCTTAAGGAAGTTTGGATATCGTTCAGGATTTCGCGGGCACGGGCTATGCCGTTGATTTTCTCAAGGATCCGCCGTGCGTCGTCCTCTTTCTTTTTGAGCGAAAGGTATCGTGGCGATTCGGGTACGAGAAAAAGCAAAAGGCCAAATACACCGGCAGGAATAGCCTCCGAAAGGAACATCCTGCGCCAGCCAATGGTGTCAATCCATTCGATGCTCTGGCCGTTGGCAATGCCCCAGTTCACAAAATAAACAACCAGCATCCCAAAAATAATAGCAAACTGGTTATATGAAACCAGCCTTCCGCGTATTGCGGCCGGGGCAATTTCGCCCAAATAAACCGGAACAATGGCCGAGGCCAGCCCCACTCCTATTCCACCAATAATCCTGTAAAAATTAAACATCCACAGCAATCCGATTGTAGCTTGCCCTTTTTCGAAAAACAAAAATTCAGGATACGCGGATCCGAGTGCAGACAGAAAAAACAAAAGGGCAGCAACCATCATGGATTTTTTGCGCCCCAGGCCCGATGACAACAATCCGGAAATTGCAGCACCAATGATGCAGCCGATTAGTGCGCTGGAAATCGTAAGGCCATGCACCAAAGTACTGAGCCCCTGACTTGTAACAAGAAACTGCTGCACGGATTTTTCCGCCCCGGAAATCACGGCAGTGTCGTAACCAAAAAGCAATCCGCCCAAAGTGGCCACAAGCGTAATCAGTGCAATATAAGCTTTACTGTATGATGGAGCATTCATAATCAACTAAATGTATAGATTCAGAATATTCTCGAAAAATTCCTGCCTGCCACTGATTTGTGAAGGTTCGCCATTCTTTACCGCCAAATCGCGCAGGTCTTCCAGACTCAGTTTACCTGCTTCAAAATCCTTACCGGCTCCCGAAGCAAAAGAATTATATCGTTCCTCGCGCAGCTTCAGGTAATCCGAATTACGCAAAACATTATCGGCAACAAGCAAAGCGCGGGCAAAAAGATCCATCGCGGATATATGCGCAATGAAAAGATCGTTTTTATCGGTTGAATTCCTTCGGATTTTGGCATCGAAATTTATTCCGCCATCGCCCAAACCGCCGGCTTCCAGAATGACCAGCATGGCTTCCGTAATTTCATAAAGGTTGAGCGGAAACTGATCGGTATCCCATCCATTTTGATAATCGCCACGGTTGGCATCAATAGAACCCAGCAGCCCGCTGTTGGCAGCCACCTGCAGCTCATGCTGGAAAGTATGGCCTGCAAGTGTAGCGTGGTTGACTTCGATATTAAGTTTAAAATCCTTTTCCAGGCCGTATTCCTTCAGGAAACCAATTACTGTAGCCGAATCAAAATCATATTGATGTTTCGTAGGCTCCATAGGTTTCGGCTCAATCAGGAAAGTGCCTTCAAATCCGTTTTTGCGTCCATAATCGCGCGCCATGCCAAGGAATTGCGCCAAATGATCCAGCTCTTTTTTCGTATCGGTATTCAAAAGTGAAAGGTAGCCTTCGCGACCGCCCCAGAACACATAATTTTGCCCGCCCAGCGCAATGGTAGTGTCGAGCGCATTTTTTACCTGAGCAGCCGCATAGGTCAGCACATTGAAATCCGGATTCGTAGCTGCACCATTCATATAGCGTGGATGCGAAAAAAGGTTGGCAGTGCCCCAAAGCAGTTGTTTTCCTGTTTCTTGCTGCTTCCCTTTGGCATAATCCACGATTTGCTGCAAACGCTTTTCCGATTCCGGGATGCCGGCAGCTTCATCGATCAGGTCAAAATCGTGGAAACAATAATAATTGATCCCGATTTTTGTCATAAACTCAAAAGCGGCATCCATGCGAGCCTTTGCTTTCTGCAAGGGATCGGTGATATTGTCCCATTCATAAGCGATGGTCCCACGGCCAAAAGGATCGGCCCCATTGGCGCAGAAGCTATGCCACCATGCTACGGCAAAACGCAGATGTTCCCTCATAGGCTTGCCGGCCACAATGCGGTCAGGCTCATAATAATGAAAAGCCATTGGATTTTTTCCTGATGTTCCTTCAAACTCTATTATATCAATTCCTTTAAAATATTCTTTTGGCATTTCTAATATATTTTATTAATTATTTACACTTAAATGATGTTTCAAAATTTCTTTCCAGCGTTGATACGCATCCTTTATAATCTGGTTTTTCTTTGGTTCAATAATGTTCAGCACTTTCAAGCCCACAAAAGCCTCATCGGGATTTTGATAAAACCCACAGCCCAGGCCGGCTGCACGAGCCGCGCCAACAGCGCCGTTGGTATTATAAAGCTCGATACGCGCACCGCTTAAATCAGCAAGGGTTTGCGCAAAAAGGCTGCTCAAAAACATATTGGCTTTGCCTGCCCTGATTACAGAAACCTGCATGCCCATTTCTTCCATAATTTCAATTCCGTATTGAAAAGCAAAGGCAATTCCTTCCTGCAAAGCCCTCAGGACATGCTCTTTACGATGCAATGTAAGATTCAAGCCCTGAAAAGTCGCACCGATATTTTTGTTTTCCAGAACCCGCTCGGCACCATTTCCGAAAGGAAAAACCAGTAATCCTTCCGAAGCTGTTGGCACTGTTTGCGCCAAGGCATTCATTTCTTCATAAGAGATATTTTGGGGCAAAAACTGATGTTTTACCCATGAATTGAGAATGCCTACAGAATTGAGGCATAAAAGTATTCCCAGCCGTGGGTTTTGAAGGGAATTATTGACATGCAGGAAAGTATTTACACGCGAAAGCGGATCGTGCGATTTTTGATCCAAAACGCCATATACTACACCCGATGTACCGGCTGTGGCGGCAATTTCACCCGCATTCAAAACATTCAGCGAAAAAGCATTATTGGGCTGGTCACCTGCGCGATAAGCCACCGGAATACCGGCCGACAAGCCCATCACCTCAGCAATCTCTTTTCTTAAAAAGGCTTGTTTCGAAAAAGTACCGGCCACTTCCGGTAAAATGTCGCGATCAAACCCATAATATTGCAGCAATTCGTCCGAAATATCGTTTTTTTGATAATCCCAGAAAATCCCTTCCGAAAGGCCCGATTTGGTGGTTTGCATAGCTCCTGTCAGGCGGTAAGCCACATAATCGCCGGGCAGCATGATTTTGTGGATTTTAGCATATTTTTCGGGTTCATTTTCCTTGATCCATTTAAGTTTACTGGCAGTAAAATTTCCCGGAGAGTTTAACAGGTGGTTCAGGCAAAAATCGGGGCTCAAATCACTGAAAGCTTTATTTCCAATCGGAACCGCACGGCTGTCGCACCAGATAATGGCGTTGCGCAGCGGTTTACCGTTCTGATCCACAGCAACCAGCCCATGCATTTGGTAAGCGATGCCGATTGCTCCAACCTTATTTATTTCAAAAGGATAATCTGTTTTGAGCTGTTGCATGGCCTGAAAGATGCACTTCATCCAAATATCAGGATTTTGTTCCGCCCATCCGGACTGCGGGCTAAGGATATCCATTTCCTTTTCCGGCCAACCGGCAGCAGCAATTTGACGGCCATTTTCGCCATTGATGAGCGCAATTTTCACCGAAGAGCTGCCAAGATCAATTCCAAGCAAATTCATAATACAATCTTTTCTACAAAAAAAGGCAATAAAACGCAGGATAAAAGGGAAAATATGGCCAATTTAGGGTAGGATATGGACAGAATACTTAATCATCATCCTTAGACAAGCAATACAAAACTCAGCTCAACATCAATTCATCAAAACCGGGATACAAAGAAGATTATCTATCTTTGTCGGGATACGAAGAAAGGATAATATATTCGTTCACAATAAAATCCGACAGATAATGAAAGTGAATAAAGAACGAAAGCCATTATATTTATATTTACGAATATGCAGCTTGCTTATAATTCTATGCGCCACAAATGTAATGGCTCAAAGCACAGATTATGACCTGAACAAAAAACCCATTGCGGAACGGCAACTTTCTGGTGATAGCATGGTCAACCCCAACAATTTTGCATTTCCTGATGGCAAACTCAAATGCCTGGTCATGAGCTTTGACGATGAGCCTGAACACGACCGTATTCTCATTGAGAAGCTGAACAAAGCGAATATCACAGGAACCTTCCATTTTAATTCGGGCAGGTTGGGTAAAAAAGCAGACTGGTTAAGTTCAGAATTGGGCTACGATGTATATTTTGTAACAGAACCTGAACTTGGCACATTATATCAGAACCACGAAATATCAGGACACACTGTACACCACAAAGGATTAAATAATCAAAATGCATGAAAAAGATTCAGTTTATCAATTGATTAACTTGTTTGAGGTATTTGTTGGTGATGACGGTTTAATAAAACCAAATCTCACAACAGATGGCACCCATTTGAATGAAGCTGGTTATAAACTTTGGGCAGAAAAGATTGAAGCTGTTCTGAAAAACTAATGGCACATGATTTATTAGTATTCTGATTGGAATAAATATTTACTTCCAGACAGAAATTCACAGTCCATAAAACTACCTCAAGGTGCAGAAAGCCTTTCTCGCAGAGACGCAAAGCTGCAAACCAGGTTAAATGGAAATCAGCGTAAATCAACACGATCACAGGAGGCTTTTCCCAACAGATTTCACAGATAGACGCAGATATAAATCTTTACGCCCTTGCGTCTTCGCGAGGAACCCAAAACATAAGTTTTCAGAAGCCTTGTGACTCTCTAAAAAGCATAAAGTGCTGTGAAATAAAGCCCGCTTGTATTTTTCCCAATAGCAAACTCTGTACGGAGATAAATCTTTTCTTTGCGGTTGGCCAGAAAGGTTATAGCTCCTCCATAGGAGTATTTTATGTTATTGAGGCGGAAATCTGAAAAGTTGCGGCCTACATCGCCCAGTGCACCAAACACACTCCCACCGACACGCCAGAACAGCAACCTCCTCAGCTCCAGCTGCCCAAAAAGGTAATTCCTGTCTCGGTAGCGGCCTTTAAAATATCCGCGCATATAGCTGTCGCCACCCAAGCGACCAGTGCGGTAGAACGGGGCTTCGCCAAAATTCATTTCCGCATATCCCTGCACAGCAAATACTGTACGATTATCCATGCTGTAATATTTGCGAAAAATAAAATTCAGAAAGGTAAATTCATAGTCTGAGCCCAATGCACGCAGAAATGTATAGGATTGAATTTCGTGATAATGACCACAAGTTGGTGCAAAAATATTATCACGTGAATCGAGGCGCAGCGCCAATCCAAAGCCAAAAGTTGTGCCTCCGTCTGCTCCATAAACGGCTTTACGATCAATCAGGCCGCCTTTTTCAAACTTATCCATTTTGTAGTTCATATACTCAAACTGCATTCCGAGGAAAAGGTGCTTAAAGAAGCGTTTCATGATAACCAGCTCATTACGGAAGTATTCCGGCGTAAAAGCTTCCTCTGCATCATCAGGTGTATCATTGCCCACTCCCCAAAACTTATAAGGATAATGATATATTTCGAAATCATTACGAATCCAGAATCGGTTATCTGGTGTGAAAATGCCGATCGGTAACCTGAGGATTATCTGATCTTCCTGAGTGTAAACGCCATACAAGGCCACCTGGGAAGTCCGTGTTACAGAATCCTTTGACAGTTTAAAATTGAAAAGCCCGGTTGCACCGCCTGCCCAGCGGGTTTCGGGCGTGTAAAATGCCACGGGCATTCCCAGCCATGAGGGCTTAAATTCGGTTTTGGACGCACTGTCGGACTGCGCTTTAATGGTTTTCCATAAAACCGGCAAAAGCAAAAACAAAAATACAGTCCAAAAATGAGCTATATATTTTTTAGCGGTTGATACGTTCATGGCAAAGCTTATTTCCTTCAAGGCTGATGCCGAATACATCCACATAAACCACATCCATATACATGCGCGATGGATTGGCAAATACATATAGCTTCCTTAAAACCGCCTTTTTTCCGTTTATATCACAGACTGCCACCGGATTACCGCTTTCATCTTTCGTAAGCATCAATTCCCTTCCTTTAAAAGCACTCAGCTTGATACTCCGGCTTCCATCCTTATTTTCTTTTGATGAATATCCGTAACCGAAATTCCTGTCCAGCCATGAAAGCTCGGCCCGAAGGCTGTCGGTTGCAAAATGCATCCAATAAACATCCATCGGCTTATCTTCATCAATCAAAGCATCCGATGACAGGTTGGCATCATAATATACTGTATTATGGTTATGATTTTTTTCAATACGAAAAAGAGGAATATTCTGCTTTGCGCATCCGGGAGCACGGAAAGGGCGGTGATAATTATCTTCTGAAGCATCAATTTTCGGATGCACCTGAGCATTTCCTGCCGGGAGAGCCCCCAACAGGAAATACATCAGTACAATCAAAAATATTTTTTGTTGCATCAGGTTTAGCTTTTCACCCTACGGAGTTTCCTGATAGAGCCCAGCTCGCTATCATATACCTTTTTTTGTCCATCGCCCATGGCGTGCTCGATATCACGGATATCTTTCACCAGGCGGTACATACCATGGATTTCAACGGAAGCCGCCTGATCGCTGCCCCACATGGCACGGTCGAGGGTAATATGACGTTCAATAAATGCGGCACCCAATGCAACTGCCGCGTAGCTTGGTGCCAAACCGGTTTCATGACCGGAATAACCAATCGGCACGCCGGGGAAACGTTCTTTATACTGCTCGATCACCCTGATATTCAGTTCATCTACCTTACAAGGGTAAGTAGAAGTTGATTGTGCCAGCAGCAGATTTTCCGTACCTAAAAGTTCCACAGCACGGTCAACCTGTTCAAGGGAAGACATCCCGGTAGAAAGCATAATGGGTTTGCCTGTTTCTTTCAGTCTTTTAATCAGGTCATTATCGGTTAAACTTGCTGAAGCTATTTTGTACAAAACCGGATTGAACTCCTCCAGGAAATCCACTGAAGGCACATCCCATGGGCTTGCAAACCAATGGAGGTTTCGCTCCCTGCAATGCCGGTCGATGCGACCATATTCTTCGGCATTAAACTCAACTTTATGGCGGTAATCAATATACTTCATCCGCCCCCATGGCGTATCGCGTTCCATATCCCATTGATCACGCGGCGTACAGATTTCGGGCGTTCTTTTTTGAAATTTTACTGCGTCGCAGCCTGCAAAGATCGCTCCATCAATGAGTTTCAAGGCATTTTCCAGATTTCCGTTATGGTTGATTCCAATTTCTCCAATAACATAACAGGGTCCGTTATCACCAATGTAACGGTTTCCAACTTTTACTTTAGCCATAATCAGGATTGTATTTGTTTTGAAAGGATTATTATTTCTGCCAGTTCACGGAAAGCTCCATGTCCGCCACCACATTTCAGCCTGATATCCGCGGCTTTCGAAACATGATAAAAAGCATCTTCAGGAGCTGCGCTCAGCCCACAAAAGGACATTGCTTCCAGATCATTTACATCGTCGCCGATAAATGCTGCACGTGAAGGGTCGATTTCTTTTTCTTCGAGGATACGGCGTACAAGGTTAACTTTGTCCTTGATGCCACCAAACATACGGACACCCAGTTTTTCGGCACGTCGGCGCACCACATCCGAATCTTCTCCGGTGATAATAATGGTTTCCACATTATTGATTTTCCTGAGACGTTCAACGCCCATTCCATCGCGCATGGAAAAACGTTTCATTGCTTCACCCTCTGCCGAGAAAAAAACGCCGCCATCCGTTAAAACGCCATCGCAATCAGTAAAAACAATACGAATACGCGCCGCTTTGCGAATAATTTCCCGCGACAGCCTCGCTTCTTCCAATTGTACTTTCATATTATGTGTGTTTTTATTTTTACCATATTGTCCAGCCACCATCAACAACAAGATTGGCTCCGGTCATATAGGATGACGTATCGCCGGCAAGGAAGACAAGCGCTCCGCGATAATCTGCCGGTTTTGCCATTCGCCTCAGTGGGGTGCGTTTCGAATAGCTTTCCACGAAAAAGTCATCTTGCCCGTTTTGCACACCACCCGGAGACAAGGCATTGACGCGCACACCTTTATTGCCCCAGTATGCAGCAAGGTATCGTGTAAACATCAATACACCTCCTTTGGTCACTGAATAAGCAGGCGGTTTATAAAAAACCTGCTCACCTTCATCATTCAGGTAAAGCGACTGGTCTGGTGCGGTAATTCCATAAGTTGATGCGATATTAATGATGCTGCCGCTCCCCTGCTCTGCCATGGTTTTCCCAAGTGTTTGGGCACAAAGGAAAACGCCGGTGAGGTTTACATCGATGCTTCGCTGCCAGTTTTCCAAAGTGTAATTCTCAAACTTTGAATCTTCGAGTGCCGCTTTAGGATCTTCGAACATATCGTTAACTGCTGCATTGTTCACCAGTATATCAATGCGCCCCAGCCGGCTTATAATTTTATTGCGCAGCTTAACCACAGACTCAGGACTGGTAACATCCAGTTTATATCCAAAGCTTCCTTCCGGAAAATCTTTGGCCATATGTTCACATGCCAGGCGGTGCATATCGGTCGGCACTACAATGGCGCCTGCTTCTGCCAGCGCATCGCAATGTTGACGACCTAACAAACCCAGTGCTCCGGTTACAACGGCTACTTTTCCCTTTAGCGAAAACTTTTCGGTGCTCATTTTTCGACAGGTTTTGTATTGAAATCTGAAGTTTTTCTGAAAACAGGCTGTACCGGCTCCCCTTCGATTGATTTCTCCAACAGCCCCTTGTTCAGCACATCACTAAAAAGCCCGAGCACTTCATCATAAGCTTTAAGCGTATAAATAATATCCTCATCTTTATGGGAAAAGCTGATATTGTGGAAACCGGACCAAAGGATACCCCTGCGGATCAGTTCTTGCTGAACGAAAGATTTCTGAAGCAGCGGATCACCATCTTCAGGAGAAAAGCTTACCAGGCTGCGCCAGTCATAACCAATGGCTTTCACATTTTTAAGCCCATGCATATCGGCCAGCTGATTGAATCCATCTTTAAGTTTCTTTCCCTGGAGGGCCAGATAATGTTGTACATTTTTTTCCTGCATTTCGAGCAGACAGGCTTTTGTTGCTGCAAGTGAAAGGGCTTCCCCACCGAAAGTATTATAGAAAAAGACATCCGTATCAAAATGCTGCATGATTTCAGCCTTTCCGGTCAATACTGCAATAGGCATCCCATTTGCAATCGCCTTTGAATAGGTTGCCAAATCGGGTGTGATGCCAAAATACTCCTGAGCCCCGCCCATCGCCATACGGAAACCTGTCCACATTTCATCAAAAATGAGCACGATTCCTTTTTCGCGGCAGATTTCGGCCACTTTATGCAAAAAGCCATTTTCCGGAGCATGGAAGACTACCGGTTCCAGAATTACGGCAGCCGTATTTTCATCAATCGAATTCCTGAATGAATCAATATCGTTATAATTAAATGTATGTGTCAGATTCTGGATCTCTTGAGGAATTCCGGCATTGCGTGCGATGGTGCTTACATACCAATCGTGCCAGCCGTGATATCCGCAGCAAAGCACTTTGCTTTTTCCGGTATAGGCCCGTGCCACGCGTATCGCGGCCGTTGTTACATCTGCTCCTGATTTTGAGTAGCGCACCATTTCTGCATTAGGCAAAATTTCGCGCAGCATCTCAGCCACTTCCACTTCAAGCGGATTGACCAAAGAAAATGTAATCCCTTTTGCCAATTGCTGGATTATTGCGTTATCGGTGCGGTCATAGGCATATCCCAGCGATAATGGCCCAATGCCCATATTATAATCGATAAATTCATTTCCATCAACGTCCCAAACATGGCAGCCTTTTCCTCTTGAAAGATATACCGGGGCGATGCCACGCACATGCTGGGACGGCCCTTTGGCCATGGTTTGTGTATCCGATGGGATAAGGCCGTTTGAACGGCGCAGGTACTGTTTTGATATTTCGATATCCGGAAAATTCCGGTTAAAAGCTACTTTATTTGGCATGGAATGATATTTTATTGGTTCATATGTTTGTTCAGGATTCGATCGGCAAGGCTTTCACCATCCAAAAGATGATAGCGAAGTGCTTCTGCAGGCGTGCCGCAGGCCGGGAAGCCTTCCACGGCAAAAACGCTCATATCTTTTCCCACTATCAGTTTCTCTTCATGGGCACGTGCAAGCAGGTAACTGTATAGCCCTCCGACGGGAGCATGATCTTCGAGGACAAAAATATTCTCAAACTCAGCGATCAGGCTGCGAAACCAATCCACATCCAATCGATTGAGCCACGGCATATTGACAACACGAAGACCAAAGTCTTTCTCGAGCAATATTTCAGAAGCAAGCAATGCTTCGTGCAGCATCACGGGGCCATAAGCGAAAATTACGGCATCGTGCCCGCCTGTTAATTCTGTTCCCCGCCCCTCCGTAAGCTGATAATCTTCAGGCAGTTCAATTTTTCTTGGCGAAGGCCCGATACACAAACGGAACATACAGCTCTCTTTTGCACGATCCACACAATAATGAAACATTTTTTTGGTTTCCAGCGCATTACATGGCTGCACCATTGTTATATTGGGCAAAGCGCCATACAGGCTGATATCGCGGATGCTCTGATGTGATTTTCCGGGCCCTGCAGGAATAAGTCCGCCATAGTGGTTCACATAAATCACCTTGGAATGCTCAGTACAATTGTTGTAAATCTGCTCGTTGGCGCGGCTTGCAAGAAAGCTGGCAAATGAGTTAACTACCGGCAAGGTTCCAAATCGCGCCAAACCGCCTGCCATGCTGGCCATATCCTGTTCGGCAATCCCATTTTCGAAAAAGCGTTCCGGGAAAGCATACTCAAATTTACGAAGACGGCAATCTGATGAAAGATCGGCATCAAGCACAACGATATCCTCATTCTTCTTTCCGGCTTCAAGCAGCGCTTCTCCATAAGCTTCCACTACATATTCCTCCGAAACTTTTGAATGACGGTGAATGGCCGCTTCGCTAATTGGTTCTCCCAAGGCATTTAAAGGCGTATGGTCTTCCTCCCAGGCTTCACTGATCTGCCCAAGGCTCACCAGTGTCAATTCTTCCGAATTTTGAGTTTCCAAACGGGCATTTATGCTGTCTTTCAACTCGTTAAAGCCATGTATAAAAGCCTCGTCATCCGGTGCTCCGGCATGCCAGGGATACAAGCCATTATTCGATTTTATGGCTTCGGGATGTTCCATAAAGCTAACACCTTTTCCTTTGATGGTATCGGCAACGATAAATACGGCTTGCTCCTGATTTTCGCAAATTTCCGTCAAAACGCGGTCGATTTCATTATAATCGTGTCCGTTGATACGGTAAACAAGCCAGCCAAAAGCTTTGATTTTTTCACCGATATCCAGCAAGCTGACAATCTCAGAAACCTGCTTGTCCGACTGCACTTTATTGTGATCCATGATGATCACCAAATCATTGGTTTTTTGCTGCAAAGTAGTCTGCAAAGCTTCGAAATTCTGGCCTTCCTGAAATTCTCCATCACCGGTCATCACAAAAACTTTTCCGCCAAAACCCTTCAGTTTCTTTGCTTCCGCCATGCCACGCCCCTTGGAAATTCCCATTCCCAATGATCCGCTGTTGGATTCTATACCGGTGATTCCCAGGTCGGGATGACCATCCAGCCCATTGAGTTTGCGCAAGCGGGCAATTTTTTCATCGGGTAAAATACCAATGGAATGCAAAACTGCATAGAGCCCCGGAACATCATGGCCTTTTGAAGAGAAATATATATCGCGATCAGGGCTGTTTAAGCCCATCTCCCTCAAATTCATAAATTTATAATACAAACTCACCACAATATCCATTGAACTCAGACTGGAGCCCAGGTGGCCGGAACCGGCATTCTTCACCATTGATAATGCATTCAAACGGCACATATCGGCCAGAAGTGGCAGTTGCTGTTCTTTGTCTTTTAATTCCTGTTCCACACGGATAAATTCCGTTTGCGGAATAAACATCAATTCATTCTTGTTCATTTTTTTTCTCGCTTTTTTATATTCGTCGATATGATGTAAATCATCCAAATGCTGCTCGTACCAATAAGCCCCTGCATACTCCTTATTTAAAGTCATAAGCGAGGGATCGTTTCGCAGCAACTCCAGGATATCCTGAAGTCCAAAATGAGGTTTGGATGGGAAAAGCCGCTGATAAACGGCACGTATAAATTCGTAGTCTTCTCGGTAATCGATAGTCCAGCGATGGCTCTGGCTGAAATCCTTTCCTGATTCCCACAGCACATTACCAATACGGAACTTATCAGGATTTTCCCAGATATATGGTGTTGTGTGTTCGCGTTCGTAATCTTTTGTGGCTTCTTTCCATGCTTTATCAATACAATTGAAGCTCATCACTTCCACGTCATTACCATCCGGAAAGCTGGCAGGATGAAGATTGCTTACATAATCATAAGTGTCTGCATGATCCAGATAAAACCCAATAACCTGGTCGATAATTGCAGGATCGATCAAGGGGCAATCTGAAGGGATTTTGACTACAACATCTGCAGAAACGATTTTGGCCGGCTGATAGTGGCGGTCGAGCAGATCGTTTTGATGACCACGATAGCATTCCATTCCTTCCTGCCTGCATAAATCCGCAATCATATCATCTTCCGGATTTTTTGTGGTAGCAATAATTACGCTTCCGCACAATTGTGACCGGCACACCCTTTCGTACATCCGCAGGAGCAAGGGCTTATGCAGCAGTGGCAACATCACTTTACCCTCCAGGCGTGAGCTGCCACGACGGGCCTGTATTACGGTCAACACTTTCATAATGCGCTTACTTTTTTGGAAGATAAGCCGGTTAATGCATGGATTTTCCGCTCTTTATAAAGGATTTCACGGCTGATAGCTGCAATTTTTTCGGATGACTGCCCAGCGTTTTGGATCGGGCTCAGTTTTTTCAGATGATCCAGATTAAAATCGGAATGCACTTCTTTTCCCAATGCGATACCTATATAAACTACCGAAGAAAAGCGCGTAATCAATACATCACAGTTGGCAATCATTTCATTGATATTTCCTGAGGGGAATACCAATGCGTCCGGTGCATGTTTGTTTATTTCGCGTATAGCCCGTTCTTTATTTTCATTGGGGTGCAGCTTAAAGATCAACTGGCGTCCGGCAGCAATCCGCACTGCTTTTTGGATAAACTGCTTCCGGTTTTCATAATTAAAAGTTTCGCGCGTATCGGATGTAGCTACTAATACAAAATTATGATGCGGGAAATCATTGTTCAGAAAGCGGGCAGCATTATCAAAATTCGGGATACCGGTTACACTGATGCGCTCTGCAGCTACTCCTTTTTTTATGAAAAGGTCGCGATAGCCCTCACTGGCAACAAAAAAACGATCATAGGCATGCGAAAGCCCAGTAATGGAAGTGTCGGCCAGAAAACGAGGCAATCCGAACCATTTTACCATATAGTACCTAAAATCTTCCGGATTGGTCATGCCTTCCTGTACCAGCATCAACTTGCTGCCACGGGCATTCCGCGGCACGATAAGATCCGTTCCGATAAAAACCATATCGTAATTGTTTTTCAAGCCTTTATGGTCTTGCCGGAGGTTATGCTTATCCAGATAATCCTGTGTGTCCTTTTTAAATTTGCCTCCTAAAATGCAAAAATCAAGCATTCCTTTTTCGGACAAGGTATCCAGATAATTATCTCCATAAAAATGTGAGAACCAACACTCTTCCCGATAAAAATATTTCGAGATCTGATGCATGATGGTAGTTTGGTTGAGGGAACCACCGATAAAAAGTACTTTCTTTTTTTTCAAAATTGTGTCCTTATTCATTTTCGCTTGTGCTCATCAAAATCCACTGCTTTGTGGATTGAAAAAATTATTCAAAGACCCGAAAATCTGACGGATTTTTTATCTGAATAAATGAATTGCAATATCCAAACTTCTGAGCGCAGAGGATTTAAAGCAAGCTTAAGTAAGCTTTAAATAAAACCGGAGACAATCAACCGAAAGGAGGAGCAATAATTCACATAAAAAACTGACATACAATTTCTTAAACCTATATCACATCAAATAAAATTTAAAAAAAGCCTTTGCATGCTTAAAAGGAATTTAATATAGACCAAACTACTGATTACAAGCTACTTACAATAATATTGACAAATTTAACATATAGCTGTGTTTTAGATATAAAAACATCGTGTTAAGGAATTCAGAATCATCTGGCAAACTACAGGGTGATTCATAAAACTGAAATTACAGAAGCTTAAACATGGCTTTCAAGAGTGCACATACATTTGCACAAAACAATGATACACAGACATGTTCAAAAGAAAAACTTTAGCATTCTGCTTCATTATGGTGTTTTTACTTTTCTGGCAAAAACCCGTTTCATTGACCAACCACAAAGCAGCAATTCCACGAGAGACATACAATTACCAACCCGGCAGAAACTACCTGAGCATACTCAGCTGGAATATTTATATGCTTCCAGGCTGCCAGCTTTATACTTCGGGTTCGGAACGCGCTGAAGAAATCGTTAAAGCCCTGAAAAACAGCAAATATGACATTATTGTATTTCAGGAAGCATTTGACAGCCAAATCAGGCGTTATTTACAAAAAGAACTGAGCGACATTTTCCCTTTTGATTATGGTCCGGCGAATAATTACAGCTCGCTTTTATTGAACAGTGGCCTTTGGGTCATAAGTAAATTCCCTTTGTTCAATATACAGGAATTTAGTTTCAAAAAATCCTTTGGAATAGAGCGTATTGCGCGCAAAGGCGGGTTGCTTGTTGAGGGCATTTTTAATAACCAAAACTTTCAGCTGGCGGCAACCCACCTTCAGGCTACCGGCGACCAGGAAATAAGGCAAGCACAAATAAGTGAGCTTAACAACAAATTACTGAAGAGCCACAATATCAATATACATCCCCAGATCATTTGCGGAGATTTCAACACAGCAGAAGACCATACCCGGGATTATGGTTCAATGCTCCGGGATCTGGAAGCCCAGTGCGGAATCTGGACCGGAGACAGCCACATAACCTACGATCTGGATAATCCTCTTACCTATGGCGTTGACTACAGTCAAACCATTGATTTTATTCTTTATAAGGACCAGAGGAAAACGATAAAACAAATGGAGCTTAAGGTTCAGAAATTTGATTATCAAGACGGAACTGAAAAGTCATTTATGAGCGACCATTATGCTGTGGAGGCGCGCGTGGAGTTTAATGAGGCGTTAACAGCAGACCTTTAAACAGAAAAATATAAAGGCCGGCCATAAGGATAATCAAAGCGGAAAGCCGATGCAAACGCAGCATCATTTTTCCCTTTAAACGACTTCTTATCCAGCCGGAAAGCGCACATTTTACAATATCAGCCCCAAAACCGCTTGTAAAAACCCCCGCATACAAAATAAAATAATCCCCTATACCCCGGACTTCATTAACACTCCCTGCTATACTGCTGATTCCTAGCCAGAAAATATAAGCAAAAGGATTTGCAATATTAAAAAGAAACCCACGGATTAAGCTCAGATTACCCTTTTGCACAGTTTGACCGTGTTGAATATCAAGCTTTGGAGTGCGCCAAAACGTAAGCATACCAAAAATCAGGAGGACAACACCTCCCACCAAAGCAATAAACCTTTGATTATCAATATTATCAACCAATAAATAAGCCCAATAGAAGGTTATCAGGAAAACGCATAGATCACTGATCCAGATTCCGGCTGCAAAACTCAAACCCGAACGGAATCCTTTGTTCAATGTCGTTTGAAAAATCCCAATGAACCCGGGCCCAATAGAAAGGCTGAGGCTTAAACCCAGAACAAAACCTGTTATATAATGCTCCATGCCACAAAAGTAATCCGGTTTCCCGGATGTTAAAAGGGTTTACAATTTCTTAAAAACCAAACGATTTTCAGCATCCTTTAAGATATTGTTAAATGGGTAATTGGAACAAAAGCTTCCTAAAATCATGGATGCAGGAATTTATAGCGGCATGAAGCATGCTTTTAGCATAGACAAAAAAATCCGGCACATCAGATACCGGATTTTAAAATTTTATAATCAATTTTTTTATTGCCCCATAACACTCAATCGGGCGATCTCCTCATCCAACCAGGCATTCATTTTTTCATTTAGTGCGCTCCTTCTATTGCGTTCTGTCATTTGCACAAGATTTTGCACCGTACCCAAACTACGCTGCATATCCTGGAAGTACAGCTCAAAAAATGGTCCTTTCAGGCTGTGGTAGTAGTCCACGTCATCAGCATAATTATTGAAGATACGCTCAACGACGTAATCGCCACCGGCAGTATCTCCAACATGGTAGTACATATCAGCCACTGAGGACAGGAAATAATCAAAGGGGAATTTCTCATCCGGGAAATAATAAATGCAAGTATCCAGAATCGCTTTTGCCTGCTCCGGTTTGTTTTCCTTAATCAGGGCTTCCGCGATGCGCATAAAATTCTGTTTCGGAATGATGCTGTTGCGCATACTTTCACGGTCCACTGCAATATCCGGTTTTTCCAGATTGCCCCATTGACAATTTTCAGTCAGGATTTTAAAGGATGTATCGGCATCAATACCACCTAACCTACGGATATAATGATCGGCTTTATAGGGTTTCAGGCGATAAACAAAGCCTTCGAGGTGGCAGTAGTCATCAACATCCAGCACATCGCTAACGCTTGAAGGGTTGGCGAAATAAATCGGGCGCTCCCAATTGTTGCTTGCGATAAGGTCGAGCAGCATCAGGTCGTTTTTATAGAGCAGGCGCTTTTTCACATCGAAGTCGATTTGATCGACAACTGCGCCGGCTTTATCCAAAGGAACAGTGCCATTGTCCACAACTTTGGCGCTATCCACCGGAATGCGAAGTTTTTTAACTGGAAGGAAAGCCAGTTTTTGCCCCATGCCCAGGTCGCGTTTGTTTTTATCGTTGGCAATAAAATCCACGGCATCTTTCACAGGCACATAAACACCGCGCGCATTCATATCCATAACGGGGACCACATCGTTGATCCCTTTATCGTACTGATCGGGGCGCAAGGTAAGCGGCAATGGATCAGAATCATACACTTTTCGCTGCAGTTGATGCACATACCAGGCGCCACCGGAAAGCATATAATTTACGACACGTACATCTGTGCGGATTCCTTCCACTTCCTGGGCGTACCAGAGCGGGAAAGTATCATTATCGCCATTGGTAAACAGGATTGCGTTGGGCGCACAGGAATTCAGGTAGTTAATGGCATAATCACGTGCAGCCGTTTTTCCGCTTCGGTCGTGATCGTCCCAACCTTCCATTGCCATTAGCCCGGGAACAAGCAAGAGGGCGGCTACGAATGTGATGCCTACGGCAAGCTTTTTATTCATGAGTTGGGCCAGTTGACGGGCAATGGCCAGTGTTCCCAGGCCAATCCAAATGGTATAGGCCATAAAAGAGCCCGCATAGGCATAATCCCTTTCGCGGGGCTGATGCGGCTGCTGGTTGAGATATACTACAATTGCCAAACCGGTCATCAGGAAAAGCAAGCCAACAACCCAGGCATTTTTCCCATCGCGGTTGATGTGGAAAAAGAAACCAATTAGTCCTAGTAAAAGTGGCAGCATATAAAATTTGTTGTTGGCCGGATTTTGTTTGGAATGTGGCAAATCGGCCTGATTGCCCAGACGCATGCGGTCGAGCGCATTAATGCCTGTTATCCAGTTGCCATCGGTAATGCTTCCGTGGCCTTCGATATCATTTTGCCTTCCGCTGAAATTCCAGAGGAAATACCTCAGGTACATATGACCGATCTGATAACGGAAAAAGAATTTCAGGTTTTCACCAAAAGTAGGTTTGATTACCGTCTCTTTAGTACCATCCGATTTTGTATATGTAATTGGAACGCCTTTAATATCAGCCCATTCCTTATAATCCTGCTCATGTATCGGTTTTTGGTTGCTCCACATACGCGGGAAAATGGTTGTGAAACGATCATCATAAATTGGCACCGTATTTTTGCGGTCATCGGTGATAATGTACTTTCCTTCTTTGTAATCCTTAATGTAAATAGGGCTTCTGTCGCCATATTCTTTAATAGGTGAATTGAAATACTCGCCTTTGAGCAGCGGCCATGATCCATATTGCTCACGGTTAAGGTATGACAGCAAACTGATGGCATCTTTGGGATCATTTTCGTTAATAGGCGTATTGGCATTGGCGCGGATTACCAGGATAAAGAATGATGAATAACCGATTAAAATAAAGGTAAATCCGAGGATAATCAAGTTGGCCATAGTATGCTTATGCTTCACAGTATAGTGCAGCCCGAAAACGATCAGCCCGATAAGCAGCATAAAGAAAACCACTGTACCTGAATTAAATGGCAGACCCATGCTGTTGACGAAGAACAGCTCAAAATTACCGGCCAGTTTTACCGTTCCCGGGATAATGATATACATTATAAAGGCCAGCACAACAATTGACAGGGCACCGGTAACAAAAAAACCTTTCCAGCTGAATCCAGGATATTTTTTGTAATATATTATGTATGCAATTGCCGGAATTGCCAGAAGGTTCAGCAAGTGTACACCAATGGTTAAACCTACGAGATATGAAATAAAAAGCAGCCATCGGCTAGCGTGCGGCAGGTCAGCTACTGCTTCCCATTTCAGGATAGCCCAAAATGTGAGTGCGGTAAAAAAGGCCGACATGGCATACACTTCGCCTTCAACTGCAGAAAACCAGAATGAATCGGAGAATGTGTAAGCGAGGGCACCCACAACACCTGCAGCAAGCACCATAAGTTGCTGATCAAAAGAAAAACCGGCCTCTTTAATGTTAAGCGCTTTTTTTGCCAGCATTGTGATAATCCAGAAAAGGAAAAGGACGGTAAAACTACTGGATAATGCCGACATCGCATTGATCATCATCGCCACATTTGCGGTATTCCCAAAAGCGAAAAGGGAGAAGAAGCGACCCAACAATTGAAACAAAGGAGCTCCCGGAGGGTGTCCCACCTGTAGTTTATAGGCCGTTGCGATGTATTCACCACAGTCCCACCAGCTGGCGGTAGGTTCCAGTGTCATTAAATAAACGAGGGTTGCGATAAGAAAAACTACCCAACCGGTAACGTTGTTAAGGAATTTGAAATCTTTCATTCCGGGAAACAGTTTTAAATTGAGCCAGAAATCTGGCAGTATTATTCGAATATGCCTGCGAAAATAAAAAAAAATGCATGAAGAGGATTGGCAGATTTCGCTTTTAAGAAATATTAAGAGCCCATATGCTGAATAATTCAAAAAAAATTTCAGAAAATATTTGGATGATTCACAAAAAGCAGTACTTTTGCAATCCCAAATCAATGATACGGGATGTCCCATGGTGTAATTGGCAACACGTCTGATTTTGGTTCAGAAGAGTTTAGGTTCGAGCCCTAATGGGACAACAGAAAAGGCCGCCGCGAGGCGGCCTTTTTTGTTGCTGAAAAGTGGATAGCAAGAGCTTTGATGATTTTTTCTACAAATTATTTGAAGTCTGTTTGTTAAATCAAAAAATATATCTACCTTTGCAGCCCTTTTTGAGCCCTTGAAGGCTAATTATAAAAAGAAATTTAGAGGTTAAATGAATACGTTAAGTTACAAAACAATCAGTGCAAACAAGGAAACTGCTCAAAAAGAGTGGGTTATTGTTGATGCAGAGAATGCCACGGTAGGCCGTTTATCAACAACGGTTGCCAAAATGTTGCGTGGGAAATATAAGCCCAGCTTTACTCCACATGCCGACTGTGGCGACAATGTGATCGTAATTAATGCCGACAAAGTTGTATTCGGCGGGAACAAAATGCAAACGAAAGAGTATATCCGTCATACGGGTTACCCTGGAGGCCAGCGCAGCCGTACAGCTGATGAGCTGATGAAAAGCCGTCCGGAAGAAATCCTTCGTCATGCCATTAAAGGAATGCTCCCCAAGAACAAACTGGGTCGTGCGATCTTCAAGAACCTGTATGTTTATACAGGGACAGAACACCCCCATCAGGGTCAACAGCCAAAAGAAGTTGATTTAAGTACAATTAAGCAATAACAATGGAGTACATTAATACATTAGGCAGACGTAAAACTGCTGTTGCCCGTATTTATATGTCAGAGGGCGAAGGCAAGATTACTATTAACAAGAAAGATTACAAAGAATATTTCAGTGTGCCTACACTGCACAAAATTGTTGAACAACCTTTTGTTTTGACTGAAACCACAGGGAAATACGATATTAAAGTCAACCTCGATGGTGGCGGAATCACAGGTCAGGCCGAAGCACTTCGCCTTGCGATCTCCCGCGCACTCTGCGAAATAGATCCTGAGTATCGCCCTGTACTGAAAGCAAATGGTTTGATGCGCCGTGACCCACGTATGGTAGAACGCAAAAAGCCCGGTCAACCAAAAGCAAGGAAGAAATTCCAGTTTAGCAAGCGTTAATCAAATTATTCACTTTTTATTAAATTATGTTTAGCATCTAAACGGTTAAGACTTTCCCTTTGGGAAACTACTTGATTGTTGCTAATTAAAGAAAGTAAACATGGCAAGAGCAAATTTCGAAGAATTACTGGAAGCAGGTGTACACTTTGGCCACCTAAAACGTAAGTGGAACCCCAATATGGCGCCATATATTTTTATGGAACGCAATGGTATCCACATCATTGACCTCTACAAAACAGCAGCTAAAATAGAAGAAGCTGCAGCTGCACTGAAGCAGGTAGCCAAATCAGGTAAAAAGGTTTTGTTTGTTGCAACAAAAAAACAAGCAAAAGACATCGTAGCCCAGGAAGTTAAAAAAGTGGATATGCCATACGCTACTGAGCGTTGGCCCGGCGGTATGCTTACCAACTTTGCAACAATCCGCAAAGCTGTTAAAAAAATGACCTCCATCGATAAACTGGTAGAAACAGATAACTACAGCAACCTTTCCAAGCGCGAACGCCTTCAAATTCATCGCGAACGTCAGAAACTGGAAAAAAACTTTGGTAGTATCGCTGACCTGAACCGTTTACCGGCTGCTATTTTTATTGTTGATATCAGCAAAGAACACATTGCTGTTCACGAAGCAAAGAAACTTAATATTCCTACCTTCGCTATTGTTGATACCAATTCTAACCCGCAACTCGTTGATTTCCCAATTCCTGCCAATGACGATGCCAGCAAATCCATTGCAATTATCGTCAAAATAATGGTTCAGGCAATCCAGGAAGGTCTTGATGAACGCAAAGTTGAACGCGAAAAGCGTGCTGCGGATCAGGCTGCCGAAGCTGCAGAACAGGAGGAAGCAGAAGAAAAAAGAACAGTTGTTGCTGAAGACGATGACGACGATGACGACGATCAGCCCAAGCGCAAAAAACGTCCTCGTAAAGTGATCGCAAAATCAGATAAAAATAATGACTAATCGTATTTTATCAAATAATTAATAAACCCTCGAAAATACGTGTTCATTAGCACGTATTTTCTGTTTAAAACCCATAAATAATGGCAAAAATTACAGCAGCTGAAGTTAATAAGCTCAGGAAAACCACAGGCGCAGGTATGATGGACTGTAAGAAGGCGCTTGTTGAATCTGACGGTGATTTCGAAAAAGCAATCGATTACCTCCGCAAAAAAGGTCAGAAGGTTGCTGCAAAACGTGCCGACCGCGAGGCTGGCGAAGGATTTGTTTTCGCAAATATCAACGAAGACAAAACTTTTGGTACAATTATTATGCTGAACTGCGAAACAGATTTCGTAGCGAAAAACCAGGATTTCATTGATTTCGCTAAAAAAGTTTCTGTAGTATCTATCGAAAATAAAACCAAAAGTCTTGACGAACTCAAGGGAATGGAAATCGAAGGCCGTTCAATTGCTGATCACGTAACAGACCTTACCGGTACAATCGGTGAAAAAATCGACCTCGGCGCACTGGAATGCCTCGAATCAGAACTCGTTGCAGGTTATAACCACCATGGCAACCGTATTGCAACCCTTGTTGCTTTAAACCAAACCGGCGAAAAAGAAGCTGAAGCAGGCCACGACCTTGCCATGCAGGTTGCAGCAATGAACCCTGTTGCCGTTGATAAAGACAGTGTTTCTGAAGAAGTAAAAGAACGTGAACTTCAGGTAGGCCGCGAACAAGCCATTCAAGAAGGCAAACCGGAACAAATTATTGAAAAAATCGCTCAGGGAAAACTCCAGCGCTTCTTTAAAGACAACACTCTTGCTGAGCAGGATTTCATCAAGGACGCCAAAAAATCTGTAAGCCAATATCTTACAGAAGTTAACAAAGACCTTAAAGTCGTTAATTTCAAACGTGTTGGCCTCGACGGTTAATCCTCGAAACAATTCATACTACATAAGGCTGCTTCCTTTCCGGAGGCAGTTTTTTTTTGCATATTTTATAATTAATGGCCTAAAATTGTCCAACACAAATATTCTTCGAAAGAAATAATAAGAAAAATTTGACAAAACAAAGAGAAATAGCTTACTTTGACCTAAATTTCCCTTTCGCAATCATAAACTAGTTTTAAATCTAATACTAAAGGAATGAATAAAAGAAACTGGATCATCCTGGCATCTATCGCTGTAATCCTAATCCTGGCCTTTCTTATCGGTGGCTCAGACGGCAGTCAGAAAGAAGACATTTTCACCAATGTTAAAAAAGGCGAATTCGTCATTGATGTGCGTACAACCGGAGAACTGGAAGCCAAAAATTCTACCGATATCCGTTTTGAATCCAATATCCTCCGAAGCCTCGGATTCTATGATGATATTAAAATTGATAAACTCATTGCAGAAGGCACGGTAGTCGATTCAGGGGAATTTGTTGCGCAGCTCGACAAAACACCTATTGCCAACCGGATGAAGGAGCTGGACAATGAAATCACGAAACTTGAAAGCCAGCTGGAACAAAAGATGATCGACACTTCTCTGCGGATGCGGGAATTGCGCAACAACCTCATCAACCAGGAATTTGAACTGGAAGAAAAGAAAATTGAAGTGGAACAGTCGATTTATGAGCCACCGGCAACCCAAAGGCAGGCTCAAATTGCCCTGGAAAAATCACAACGGGCTTTCAGGCAAATGAAAAACAATTATGATTTGCAAATCACCAAAGCAAAAGCAGAGGTGCGTGAAGTACAGGCCGACCTGAACTCACAAAAACTGAAAGTAGAAAAATACATGCGTGCCATGGCCAATTTCACC
The DNA here is from genome assembly GCA_963662905.2 of Bacteroidales bacterium. Lineage (GTDB taxonomy): Bacteria > Bacteroidota > Bacteroidia > Bacteroidales > WRLA01. Next base: position 1,383,853 of record CAXXFD010000003.1, read on the forward strand.
ATTATGGCGCCCCAGCCCGGAATGGTGATTTACCACAAAGGCTGGCGCGGAAAAATTGAAACCGGCTCATCGGTTAGCCCCTGGGACCCCATCGTAGCAAAATTGCCCGACCTGAGCATGATGATTACCAAAACCTATGTTAACGAAATAGATATCAGCAAGCTGAGTGAAAAGCAGGAGGCAACCATTGGCATTGATGCCTTCCCTGAAAAAAGCTATACCGGAAATGTTGTTTCCGTTGCCAATATAGGCGAGCAATTGCGCAATTCAACCGCAAAGGTTTATGAAGTAATCATCGACCTGAACGAATCTGATTCCATCCTGAAACCCGCAATGACTACCCAGGTCACCATTATCACAGATATTCTGAATGATGTCCTTTTCCTGCCGCTGGAGTGCGTGCACAGCAATGATTCCATGACGTACGTTTTCACAAAAAGCAATAAGCAGGAAGTCATAACAGGTGCCAGCAACTCCGATGCAATAGTGATTGAGGAAGGACTGGAAGAAGGCCAAACCGTATATCTTTCGATGCCACAGGATCCCGAAGATTTCAGTTTGCGACTGCTGGATAAAAAACAATAAAAGGAGGACAATATGGAACGCTTCATACAAATCCTCCTGATTGCTCTTGAGGCAGTAGTTGCCAATAAAACCCGCAGTCTGCTCACTACTTTGGGCATTATTTTTGGCGTTGCTGCCGTAATTGCCATGCTATCCATCGGCAAAGGGGCACAAAAGGAAATCCTCGACCAAATGAAACTGGTGGGTGTCAACAACATCATCATCTCGGCTAAAACAGATAACGCCAGGAGCGATGATGAAAATTCCGATTCCGACTCTGATTCCGATTCCGATTCAGGCAATGAAGACCAGGGGAAAAATATGGGCAAACTTTCCCGTGGCCTCAGCATGGAAGAAGCAATTGCTATTGAACAGAATGTGCCCACAGCACTAAATGTTTGCCCCGAAGTAAGTTATAATACTACCGTCATCCGTTCGGGAAACAAAAGCAAAGCCACTTTAAAAGGAGTTACCCCAAATTATTTTGACGTTTTTGGCCAGGAACTGATCAAAGGGCATTTCTTTGATGAACAGCATATGAAATCAGACAAACCCGTTTGCGTAATTGGCCAGAAACTCAGCGCACGCCTTTTTCAAAAGGAAGACCCAATTGGGAAAAGCATTAAATGCGGAGACATCTGGTTTACAGTGTGCGGAATCATCAAAGATCTGAACACATCGGGCAAGCTGAGCGATCTCGGCATGAATCTGAGTCAAAATGATGTATTTGCACCCCTAACAAGTGTATTGAGCAGATATAATGACCGGGCCAGGATCACCAGTGAATCTGTATCACGTGGGGGGCGAAGGCGAAGTTCATCTTCCACTGAAGAGAGCAACCGCAACCAGCTCGACAAAATTACCGTACAGGTAACCGACAGCCGCTACCTCAGCCCAACTGCTGAAGTTCTGAGCCGGATGATTTTGCGCAGGCATTCCGGAGCCGATGATTTTGAAATTACCATCCCTGAGCTTTTGCTTAAACAAGAACAACGCACCAAAGATATTTTTAATATAGTGCTTGGCGCCATTGCCAGTATTTCGCTTATCGTGGGCGGTATCGGGATTATGAATATTATGCTGGCATCCGTGATGGAACGTATCCGCGAAATCGGGGTGCGGCTTGCTATTGGCGCCCGTAAGCGGGATATCGTGATGCAATTCCTGATGGAATCTACACTCATCAGCCTGGCCGGCGGCATCATTGGCATTTTGCTCGGTGTTATTTTTGCCAAACTTATTATGAAAATAACCGGTATCCTGACCATCATCAGTGTGGTAAGCATTGTGATTTCGTTTGGCGTATCGGCCGGTGTAGGAATATTGTTTGGCTTTATGCCTGCAAAAAGGGCATCGGAACAGGATCCGGTAACCTCATTGCGCCACGATTAATCCCTTTTAATTTAACCCAAGAAACAGATTAAAATGAAAATATTAAATATACTGACCATCCTGCTTATACTCCTCTCCTGCCCTTTTGTAAAGGCACAGGAAGAACGGGTTTTTACTCTTGATGAAGTAATAACCGTTGCCCAACAAAGGTCCAACATTGCTTTGATTGCCAAGCATACGTTCAGGCAAAGCTTTTGGGAATACCGAACTTTTAAAGCAAATTACCTCCCCTTGCTCAGTGTTGATGCCACCCTTCCAAATTTCAACAGGGCAATTAATGAGGTAACGCAGCCGGATGGAACCATTGAATACAAAGAACAGAAATATACGACTTTTTCCGGACAGCTTTCACTGCAGCAAAATATTGGGCTAACCGGTGGGGTTATTTCACTCAACAGCGGATTAAGGAGAACCGATAATATTTTTGATACCATCACGCAAACAAGTTACCTGAGCACACCCGTCAATATCAGCTATAACCAACCAATCTTTCAGTACAACGATTATAAATGGGCAAAAAGGATTGAACCTTTAAAATATGAAAAAGCGAAACGCGTGTATCTGGAAGACATGGAGGATGTGGCACTGACATCGATTAGAAACTTTTTTAATTTACTGGTCGCACAGGTACAAACCGATATTGCGGAAGAAAATGTTGCATATTATGACACTTTGTTTTTTATTGGCAAAGGCCGTTACAATATGGGCAAAACCTCTGAGGATGAAGTACTTAATCTGGAGCTGAAACTTTTAAACGCCCAATCAGACCTGGAACAGGCTAAGCTCAATTACAATAGTCAGTTACAAAGATTCCTGAGCTTCCTGCGATTGCCCCATAATCTCGAGGTAAAGCTCATTCCACCTGCAGAAAGCAACCCTTTTCAGGTAAATATTGAAGAAGCCATTGAGCTTGCCCACACCAATACATCCAGCGGCATGGAGTTTGAACGAAGGCTCCTGGAAGCGGACAAAAGCCTGAATTATGCAAAAATGCAGGGACGCTTTGACGCAAATATTTATGCCGTATTTGGATTAACGCAATCGGCTCAAGATTTGGCTGATGCATATAAAAAACCACTAGACCAACAGCAGGTAAATGTAGGGATATCTGTTCCAATTCTGGACTGGGGAAGATCCAAAGGAAGAATTAAAATGGCAGAATCAGGCCGTGAACTGGAATACATACGCGTTGAACAGGAACAAGTTGATTTTGAACAAAATATATATCTTCAAACTGCTAATTTCAATATGCAGAACCAACTTCTGACCATCGCCGCAAAAGCCGATACCGTTGCGCGCAAAAGCTATGAAATTACCCGCAAACGCTATATGATCGGTAAAATTAATGATGTGCTGAAACTTACCGAAGCTCAGCAAAGTTTCGATCGGTCAAAAATATCGTATTACAATGCCCTGGAAACCTATTGGCAATACTACTATACTGTGCGAAAGCTGACCCTCTTCGACTTCAGAAACAACAGCACCATCGAGTTCGATGAAAAAAACCTGTTAAACTAAAAACAACTGACTGCTTTGCTTGTTAATGCAGTGTGGAAACACAATAAATTTGTAGATTTGTAATATCTAAAGAACAGAAAATCAATAAAAAACAAAATTACAAGAATTATGTCCGTATTAGTTGGTAAAAAAGCCCCTCATTTCGAAGCAGATGCTGTGATTAACGGCTGCGAATTCGTCGAAAAATTTTCTTTGGAGCAATTTATTGGGAAAAAACACGTCATTTTCTTCTTCTACCCTGCCGATTTCACTTTTGTCTGTCCTACCGAAATCATTGCATTTCAGGATAAAATAGAAGAATTTGAAAAACGCAATGTAGCTGTTGTTGGCTGTTCCGTTGATTCAAAATTTTCCCACTTTGCCTGGTTAAATACCGAAAAAAACAAAGGAGGAATCCAAGGCGTAAAATTTCCCCTGGTTTCCGACTTAAGCAAAACTATATCAGAAAATTACGATGTTTTGGCCGGTGAATATGATTATGATGAAGAGGACGACCTGAGCACATTTGATGGTGAAGCCGTTTCGTATCGTGGTCTTTTCCTCATCGACAAGCAAGGCGTTGTGCGTCATCAGGTTGTTAATGATATGCCACTGGGCAGAAGTGTTGAGGAAACGCTCCGCATGATCGATGCACTTCAGTTCTTCGAAGAAAACGGTGAAGTTTGCCCTGCCGACTGGCACAAAGGTGATGAAGCCATGAAACCAACTCAGGAAGGAGTTTCATCTTACCTGGCAAAAAAATAAGCAAGACATTTATTCCTCCAAAAAGCATCTGTAATTATTACAGGTGCTTTTTTTATTCATGTACGGAAAGGTTCAGGCGCCTTTCCCGTATATCCGACATATCAACAAAGCGCACCTTCAGGTCCTTGGCCCGTGCCCGCAACACTTCATTCAAACGGATATCGTCACGCGCAAAATCAAGGTTTGTGAAAAACAAAGATCGGGTGTTCATGCCAAATTTATCATCCAAAGCACCCAGTTTATACAAAGCTCCCTCAACCTTTGTTTTGAGGTTATGCCGTGAAAAATACGCCTTGCACTCCACCACATGAATGCGGTCGCGGTAGAGGAAAATCACATCAAATTCATTATAAACTTCTGCTTTTCGCACACTTACTTTCATAGCAATCTGATCATCAGCCAGTTTCAGCTCAGTTTTGATACGATCATAAACATATTCTTCAAACCAACCTCCGCTAAAATAGGATCGCTCTTCAGGCGTGATGCATTTCATGGCCTTTCGTATCTCGGGAATATGGTTTTGACGGTTATTGTTCTTGATACATTCATCCATCAAATGACGCCCCATGGCCACATCCGTAAGCTTGCGGTCGGCAAAGGCTATTTTCAGTCCATGCGCAAGCAATGAAGCTTTGAGCGAGGGTTTGGTTTTATATTCATGCTCCGCCCTCGTAATATGCGGATGGAGCTGACGGTATGAGCCTTCACCCAAAAAGCTGAAGATAATCCTTGCTTTCGGAAAACGTCCGAAAAAACTATAGGCCGCCAAAGCCATAATTTTTGTTCCGCAAGTAATATGCACCAGGTACTCATTGGCCAAATCAAGGTTCAAACCCGAAAGTTGCTGGGAAGTTTGGCTAATACCGTGAGGATCGCATACCAGCCGGCTACATTTTTCATCATCAATTCCGGCAGATTTTATAATCCAGTTCACCCTGTTGGCGTCCGGCACTTCCATTTTTCGGGTAGTTATAAAGATGTATTCATCTGCACCGGTGCCAAATTCATGGATAAACTGCAGGTTTGGCAGTGTCCGCTCATCAACAAGCATTACAATCTTTCGTGACATAAGAGTTCGTTTGTTTGTAAAGGTAAAAGGATAAAACCGAATTACCAAAACGGTGGAACAATTTCAGCAATTCCGCAAGAAGTTATTTTCATAGAAAGATCATTTGGCATTAAAACTACTGGGCATAGTTTTACCTGCCAGCATTTAGCCAGTTGCCTTCATCGTTATGACTTAAAAAATTACCTCCTTTTTTTGTTAATAGGTTTTGCCCTGAATGTTTGAGCAGGGGTTCTCTGTTTTTTTTAGTTTCAGTATCTCATCTGGCAGTTAAAGTTTGGCGTGGGAAAATCAGTAAGATTACCTGCAATCAATAAAACTATAATGCATTCCTCGAAGGATTTCAAAGAATCATGGCTTGATATCATTTTCTGGACGCGCTGGGATTTATGTGCCAATTGATTTATCATGTGGGCTATTTGCAAGCATTGATAATAATTCTGGGTTGCGCAAAACGATGTTCTAGAGTATTTGTGCGATAGATTATAGCCAGAATTTTTTTGTGCATTAAAGCCTTCGTTTTCAATTTTCCATCTTAAACGCCCGTAATCACTTATGGTTTTAGCATTTTTGTTTGTAACCTCTAAATCAGTAATATGGACAAAACGCTCTTTAACAGGCAGCTCGTTATTTTGTATGGCCGTTGTGACAATTTGTGTTTCCAAAAAGTTGATATTGTGTGTTTTATAAGCAATACTGTTAAGAAAACAATATTCGGTTGAGATTTTGTGCTGCCCATGGATGTCATAGGTTTTTTCTGTAGTAAGGGCACCTGCTTTTTTGAGTAGGTTTACTTCCTCCCATATGCTGGGAAGGTTGCCATCTTTGAGGGTGATGATAAACCGCCATTGGTTGGAAGCGCAAGTTTTAAAGACATTATCGTTGGGGTACAGTCCATCGGCCGCAATGGCGATCGGTAGGCGTGGATACATCTGCCTGATCTTTTCGCTGAGCCGTTTAAAGGCCTTTAGTTCACAATCCTGTTTTTCATAATCTTGGTTTATGGGGTTTTTGACCCATTCAGTAGCCATTGAAAAACTAAATCCGTTTCCACACATAATCTTTGCTTCCAGTACATAGGCTGTCCATGTCCGCTTTCCGCTCTTGTATGTTTTATAAGGACATTCGGGATAAGGTTCGTAATCAAAACTATGAGTTCCTGTGGCATCAATCCCTATAAGGTGATAGAGTCCAAAGAGTTTGTATTTATTCAATACTTTCGCTCTTAAGAGCAGCTGTACCATCTTTCGCTTTATCTCTTCCAATTCTTTTGGATCCAGTTGTTTAAGCAGTCTGTTGGAAGTGTCCAGATCGGGCAGCCTACAACCGAAAAGCCTTTCAAAATTAAAACAATAGCTTCCTTTTCTAGCGGTGTTGTCTGCATGGTTTCTGGAACCACGCTTAAAAAGGAACATCGCCACTACTGCCATCAATAATTCCTCAACTTTGTAAATTGGTTGTTTGCGCTGATCGCTTACTTGGGCGAGAAGATTCAAAAAATCCGGGAAATGCCGCTTGATGGTTATACTCACCTGCATTGTGAAGGTGAAAATTTGGTGCAATTCGATTTTGGCTTTGCACCTAGCCCTTTTTCTCAATTTTTCCGTCTTCTATATAATATACGAAGTATAGAAAATAATTGCAAAAATATAACAAAAAAACGATAAAATTTTTGGTCATTTCGCTGAATTGCAGTATCTTAGCGGTAAACAAAAACGCCGGTATACGTGGCTTAGCCCCGGCGTTTTTTAATTAAAAAAACATGAAACCCACATCCCCTAGGAATGGCGGTCATTCGCCTGTTTGTGGTTAACTGATTTATAATCAACAACTTACACCTTAGTAAATGTTATTGAAGGTGTCAGGCCAATTGCATGCAAAAATAGTGCGAAAAATATTTCTGACCTAAATTATTATCCCCTTTATTTTCACGGTTTTGCGAGTTAGGCTTTTTTAACGCGGAATTGCTGAACAATTTTATCATAAAACCAGCCTCTGGCATTTTACCTTTATTTCCTGATATCAAGGTTTTTTGTTTTTCAGCATCAGTAAATTCAGCATTTTGGAGTTGCAGTAATCTTATTTGACTTCCATCCGTTTTGACATGCCCTAAAACCAGACCACTTTCAGCTGCCCAGGCGTTTAATGAGTGAATAAGGAATTTTTTTACCATGGATTTTGCTCCTTTTATTGTTTTGCCAATAATGGAGACAAATGTCCTCCGGTAAGCTTGACAAGAGAGTATAACCATTCAATAAAACAGTAAATTTAGATGCGTTTGCCATAGTGTCCGTAATAAGCAAGGCTCCTGCAACAGTTGTGCAATAATGTTGTTGATGTGTTGCAGGAGTGTTGCAGGAGTGTTGCAGCGTTTTTTTTATAGATCATTTGCCATCTTGTGAGCGGTTGCCGGGCAAAAAAAAACGATAAAAAGTGGGTCAATATGCCCCGGATTTGGATGCCTGAAGTGCCTTTATTCTTTTAAAGGGTCAGTATCCTCAGGATTGCCTGTTGTGCTCTCATAATATCAAAAAGCTTTTGCTAAAATTGATTTTAGTGCCTATAATGTATTATTTTTGTGAACCAGCACTTTGTTTATGAAAGAAAAATACATCAATCCTTTTACGGATTACGGTTTTAAACGATTGTTTGGCGAGGAGCCCAGCAAGGATTTATTGCAAGATTTCCTGAACGAGCTGTTGCGCGAGCAGGAAGGCAACATTGTGGAGCTGTCGTATTTGCCCAACGAAAACCTGCCGATTGCATTGGGCGACCGCAGGGCTATTTTTGATATTTACTGCAAAAACGAAAAGGGCGAGCGTTTCATTGTGGAAATGCAAAAGGCAGAACAGAAGTATTTTAAAGACCGGACGGTTTTCTATTCAACCTTCCCGATTCAGGAGCAGGCAAAAGACAAAGGCAAAGACTGGAATTTTGAGCTCAAGCACGTTTATACCATTGGTATTCTGGATTTTGTGTTTAAGGGCGACGAAAGCCCGGAAGATAAATACCGTTTCGATGCGAAGATCTGTGATTTGGACAGCAAGGATATTTTCTACGACAAGCTCACTTACATTTATCTCGCTATGCCCAAATTCAGCAAGGAGCTGGCAGAGCTGGACAGCAAATTTGAAAAATGGCTTTATGTGATCAAAAACCTAAACCGTTTGGATCGTGTGCCAGAAAAACTGAGGGAACAGGTTTTCCTTAAATTTTTCGAAACGGCAGAAATTGCCCGTTTGGATTCAAAGGAGTACAAAGAATACCAGTTCAGTCTGAATGCCTATCGCGATATCAAAAACTCCATTGACTGGGCGGAAGAAAAGGGTCATATGAGCGGCAAACAAGAAGGACTGATTGAAGGAGAAAAGAGAGGCATAATTAAAGGAGAAAAGAGAGGCATAATTAAAGGAGAAAAGAGAGGCATAATTAAAGGAGAAAAGAGAGGCATAATTAAAGTAGCCCGGAGCCTTCTCCTCAGTGGAATGGATATCGACTTCATTGCAAATGCAACAGAACTTAGCATTGAGGAAATCAACAGAATAAAAGATGAGCTCTGATCCAATGATTGAAAATAAATACAGTTTCAACCTTGATATCCACAACGATATCAAAAACTCCATTGATTGGGCAGAAGAAAAGGGTCATATGAGCGGCAAACAAGAAGGACTGATTGAAGGAGAAAAGAGAGGCATAATTAAAGGAGAAAAGAGAGGCATAATTAAAGTAGCCCGGAGCCTTCTCCTCAGTGGAATGGATATCGACTTCATTGCAAATGCAACAGAACTTAGCATTGAGGAAATCAACAGAATAAAAGATGTGCTCTGATCCAATGATTGAAAATAAATACAGTTTCAACCTTGATATCCACAACGATATCAAAAACTCCATTGACTGGGCGGAAGAAAAGGGTCATATGAGCGGCAAACAAGAAGGACTGATTGAAGGAGAAAAGAGAGGCATAATTAAAGGAGAAAAGAGAGGCATAATTAAAGGAGAAAAGAGAGGCATAATTAAAGTAGCCCGGAGCCTTCTCCTCAGTGGAATGGATATAGAGTTCATTGCAAAAGCAACAGAACTTAGTATTGACGAGATCAATAGAATAAAAGATGTGCTTTGACCCGGTGAATGTGAAAAGTAATCCAGCTTTTCTCAGGTATATTCATATTTCAGTTTGTTAATGACATGTCTGTCAATATGTTGCACTTCATGGGTGATTGCCTGTCCGTTTAAGGCACAACTTGTAATGTTGCGATGCATTATTTCTTTTCCAGCAGTTTCAAAACATCCTTTTTCTCGTAGCGCACTGCACTGTTGATGTACTTCTTTTCTAATTTTCCAGCTGCCGCTAAACGATTGAGTGTACTTGCAGAAACATCCAGCATGCGGCAGACTTCTTTGCTGTCGATCAGAACGTCCTGCTCTTCATTTGTGTGGCTTTCATCGCTGGGATTATTTTTCTTTTGCAATACTTTTCCAATAGTCTTTTTAAAATCGTCAATTTCTTCTTTTAAAGGCAAAACGTAATCTTTCATTATTTCATTGATGGCAGTTGCTTCTTCCACTTCCTGGTTTACCAGCATCACTTTTGTTATTGGCTCTGCTTCTTGTTCTTTGTTTTTATTAAAGAGTTCGATATAGCGGCTGCGGATCTTTTGCGTTTCTGCATCTTTAGAATCGGCAGCGAGGGGAAAATCAATAAGGCCATCTTTTTGCAGGCGGAGGTGGTTTTTGTCGATCTGATCGGGAAATTTATTGTGTATTTCCAGATACAGGGCAGTTAAAGCCATATAAGCACGTTGCAAAATCACCAACACATTATGATCTATAGGATCGGGCAAAGCTGTATCGACAATCAGGCTGGCGATGGAGCGGAGCTGCTGCATCAGGAAAGAAGTTTTTAAGAAAAAGGAAGCATCGGACTGCATAAAAAACATGGTTTTTGACATCCATGCAGCGCTGATGCTTGCCGCAAAACGCGTATAGAAATCCACCTTTGCAGCTGAGGAGATATTAAGGCTGAGCCCCTGGCTTTGCGGACAAAAGCTTTTGGCATCGAGCAGCGGTTGCGCCAGACGGGTATAATGCCCACTGATGTGGCCAAACCAGTTTTGACTCCATTCATGACGCACTGCATCGGGCAAAGGAAGCTGCAATTGCCTGAACGCATAAGGCAGGGCGCGGGCAAAAACACCTGCCTGCGCCCTGAAAGCATCGCCCATCTCCCTTTGCAATGCACGGAACAGTTCGTCATTATTGCTGTCGAGCCATGGCCTTAATCCTCCTCTGAGCATAAAGCGGAAGGAGTGGAAATCGAAATCCATATCGGCCCCTACAGCATCCATAATCCGCTTTTTGCTGTTCCTTCCAGCACTTCACTCTCAAAATGCGCAAAATGCGAGGCCAGCAGTTCGGCATAAAAGACAGTTACGGGCAGCGGCTTTTGCTTTACCGAGCGCCAGTGCATATGGCTGAAATCGTAGAGCTGCTGCATCAGTCTTTGGATAAGTTTTTCGTCCTTATAAAGCTCGGGCAGGTCGTTGGATTTTATCCGCAGGTTAAGGGGCAGTGGTGCGGCATTTACCTGATGCTCATTTTGTTTCGTGTTCATATACAAAAGATATTTATCATAGCCTGCTTTCACATAGCGTCCGTTTTGTGGCAGCGCATCGCCGGTCATATTAAATGCGAAACAGGAACGCGAAGGGTATTTATTGATGCCGATCACGATGATGGGAATATCAAATTTAAGCCTTGCGAGCATTTGTTCAATGGGTTTCAACTCCTTACGACTCATGGATTTATAAAAATGGATGACCATGCGTTTAACTTCAGTATGTCCCTTGCTGTATGCACGCAGGGCTTTTTCGGCCTGAGCTGCCAGGGCATAGGTTTCTGTAGCAGGAAAACAGTGCTGATCGGCAACAATTCCTTCATTATTGAACATCAACGTACTGCCCACATATTTTTGTTTTCCATTGCGGATGGCACCAAAACCAATAATCAGTTCATCTTCAACGGGATGGTTTAGCCGCCAGGGGATGCCGCCTAATTTGCCCAAAGCTGCAATGGCAATATTGACCACCCAATAGTTCAGGCTTTCGGCAGCGCGCACACGCATCCCTGCAATATGCTGTGATACAATCCCGTGCCGCAGCAACTCCTCTTTGATTTTATAGTATTGTCCGTGCTCCCGGGCGGAAGTTGTCAGCACACTATAAGGCGAAATAACAAAAGCATAACTTGCCGTACCCTCTTCATCCTGATAATTTACCAGCGCTTTACGGATATTTTTGATGGGATCATTTAGATTATAATAAATTACCCGGTCTGTACTGAACTTGTTTTCAAGCCTGCTTAATGTATTGAATCCGTAATGGCAATCTGAGGGCTTGGCACTTAAATATTGAGACAGCTTTTTTGCCTCAACCTGAAATCCATCGGGCAATATTATAATACTGCGGAGCTGCCTTGTTTTCGGAAATTTATAGGGGCCATACTGTTTTAAGCCCTGATATATATCGCTATGGGCACGGCCTTGCCCAAAAACATACTGATGGCTGTTGTGGGGCAGTTTGCCTGTATTGCATTCCTGTAGCCGGATCCACTGTTTGGCTGTAGGCAAAACCTTCTGAAAGCTGTCCTGCTCAATATACTCCTTCTTAAATGCCTCTATATTTGATTTATAGCTACCCAATCGGTTGGGGTTTTTCTCGTAAGGCTTTATAATGGGCATACTGCTGTTCAGTACCGGATATACTTCATCTTTATGGTAATATACCTCGTCAGGTGCAGCCTTCAATGAAGGGTAGAGCCGTTGGCGAAATGTGATTGTGTGTATTTTAACCTGATCGTACTCCTCGTCATTTTGCATTTCCTGCCATGATTTTGTGCATACAAAAGATTTGCCTTCATAGCTGATCAGCAAAACCGGCTGCTGCAAGTTGCCTTCAATCCGCAAAACAAAACGTTTGTAGGCTGATATTTGGGGATTTGAGGCCGCTTTGTCAGCTATCCATACGGTCGTGTCATGCAGGAAATTGTTTTCAATGAATGAAACATGATCTTTTAATGCCATTCGCAACAAATGCGTAAAATAAGTACGCTGTAAACCTGTGCTATAATCAGATGGAATAGAAAACACCTTACAATCAGGTGCTTTATAGAACTGATAATAGATGTAGTCATCTTTTTTGATTACTTTATCAAATGAAGATTGCACATTTTCAGGCAATTGATCGCTTTTTACCCTTTGTAGGCCCGGAGCGTCCCGAGTGCTGCACCATATTTTAATGGTTCCGCTTTCTTTTTGAACAGCCAATTTGTTGATAAACAAATCAGACTGTAGGTTGATAATCTTGTTGTGCGCTGTTGCGCTTGCAGTTTTGCTCTCTGCTGATTTTGTATTTTCTATGAACATATAAAGAACTTATTTTTTAATGTTCTTTGCTTATCAAATAGCGTGCCAGTAAATAATTGCATGCTGATTTTATCGTAAGGAGTTTTCAACAATAGCTTACGGATTTCCATGAAATTAAAGCTGATGGTTTGATATAAAACCAAATTGAATAGGCTTAATATTAAAAAAACAAGCCCATAAGGGCTTGTTTTACAGGATAAAAGCTAAGTATCAGCTTATTATAAAGCTGTTAGGCTGCCGGCATAAACGCTGTCGGCTACTTTACTACGGGAGTTTGTTGCAATTGCCTGGCTCAGGGATGAAAATCCAAGATAGCAATGCAATGTTTCGCCGCTATAAGACGCAGGGACGTTTATTTCCATACTGCCTTCCGAGCGCAAAGCCCCTTCGAGCAGGCAGATGCTTTCGTTGCGCTCTTCATTGTAGATTACAATAAGGGCCTTGTCACCGGCTGCTGCAGTACCGCTTCCACTGTTGTCGTCCCAGCTGAGCGTAAGCTTGCCTGCTTCAGTGGCAGCAACTGCAGCGTTCTCAGCTTTGGTCAAGCTGCCATGGGAAACCAGCACTTTTGCATAGTCGATGTTGAAGTTGGGATAAGTCCCTTGCAGTGCTTCATGATAATTGTACCTGAAGGCAGCATTGAATGCCGACATCTTAACTGCATAAGGCTTAAAGCCCAAGCGCAAAGCGTCGTTCATGCTCTGCTGAAACTTCATTAGAAGCGTGAACTTCTGCCGCTGTGTGCTTTGAAGTTCCGTGTTGGGATTTGCTACATTGGCGGGTTTAATACGAAGATAATCAATACCTTTCCAGCTTCCGCCTACCACGTTTCCGATTGTTCCGGAGAGACCTCCAAGGATCCCTTTTTTTATGTTTGCCATAATTTTAAATTTTTAGGCATTCAACAATTAATTTTATTTCGACTTTGTTTCACTTGCCTAGGATTAGCGTCGCAAAGCTGGCATACTACAGGCAAATAGCAGGCAAAACTTTGGCATGAAAGCTCCTGAACGCCCTGGTCAGTTTTTGAAACCTGCCTATATGGCAGTCTTTTGATGGCTGAACAGTCAGGAGCAGTCAGGAGATGTCAGGAGATGTCAAAAGACTGACAAAGCATGCCAGAAAGTTCGTTTTGTGGATATCCCTTAGATTGCGTTGAAATGATAAATATTTTCCGAGGGGTCTTCGCTATACCATCGCTATACCATCGCTATACCATCGCTATACCAAGTCCCTGCAAAAAGCCTGTTTCTTCCTTTACGTATCCTGACAAATGCCTTTTTGGATATGAGGAGCATTGGCTTAGGCCGGTAGTTGCTGCATTATAAAAGTATTTATAATCAGGATTTGTTTGCCATAGTGTCCGTAATAAGCAAGGCTCCTGTAGCAGTTGTGCAATAATGTTGTTGATGTGTTACAGGAGTGTTGCAGGAGTGTTGCAGCGTTTTTTAAATAAATCATTCGCCATTTTGTGATCGGGTGCCGGGCAAAAAAAAGCGATAAATAAGGGTCAATATGCCCCGGATTTGGATGCCTGAAGTGCCTTTATTCTTTTAAAGGGTCAGTATCCTCAGGATTGCCTGTTGTGCTCTCATAATATCAAAAAGCTTTTGCTAAAATTGATTTTAGTGCCTATAATGTATTATTTTTGTGAACCAGCACTTTGTTTATGAAAGAAAAATACATCAATCCTTTTACGGATTACGGTTTTAAACGATTGTTTGGCGAGGAGCCCAGCAAGGATTTATTGCAAGATTTCCTGAACGAGCTGTTGCGCGAGCAGGAAGGCAACATTGTGGAGCTGTCGTATTTGCCCAACGAAAACCTGCCGATTGCCTTGGGCGACCGCAGGGCTATTTTTGATATTTACTGCAAAAACGAAAAGGGCGAGCGTTTCATTGTGGAAATGCAAAAGGCAGAACAGAAGTATTTTAAAGACCGGACGGTTTTCTATTCAACCTTCCCGATTCAGGAGCAGGCAAAAGACAAAGGCAAAGACTGGAATTTTGAGCTTAAGCACGTTTATACCATTGGTATTCTGGATTTTGTGTTTAAGGGCGACGAAAGCCCGGAAGATAAATACCGTTTCGATGCGAAGATCTGTGATTTGGACAGCAAGGATATTTTCTACGACAAGCTCACTTACATTTATCTCGCTATGCCCAAATTCAGCAAGGAGCTATCGGAGCTGGAAAGCAAATTTGAAAAATGGCTTTATGTGATCAAAAACCTAAACCGCTTGGACCGCGTGCCTGAAAAACTGAGGGAACAGGTTTTTCTTAAATTCTTCGAAACGGCAGAAATTGCCCGTTTGGATTCAAAGGAGTACAAAGAATATCAGTTCAGTCTGAATGCCTATCGCGATATCAAAAACTCCATTGACTGGGCGGAAGAAAAGGGGCTAATTAAAGGCAGGGAAGAAGGCAAACAAGAAGGGCTGATTGAAGGCAGACAAGAAGGGCTGATTGAAGGCAGACAAGAAGGGCTGATTGAAGGCAAACAAGAAGGGCTGATTGAGGGTGAAAAGAGAGGTTTAATAAAAGTAGCCAAAAGACAGCTCTTGAAGGGTACAGAAATTGAAGTTATCCGGGAAATCACAGGCTTAAGCACCGAAGAAATCAACAAAATCAAGGATGAACTCCAAAAAAATACCTGAGAATGAATTCAATCCGGATATCCTCAACGATATCAAAAACTCCATTGACTGGGCGGAAGAAAAGGGGCTGATTGAAGGCAGACAAGAAGGGCTGATTGAGGGTGAAAAGAGAGGTTTAATAAAAGTAGCCAAAAGACAGCTCTTGAAGGGTACAGAAATTGAAGTTATCCGGGAAATCACAGGCTTAAGCACCGAAGAAATTAACAAACTTGTGATTGCGTGCCGGGCAAAAAAAAACGATAAATAAGGGTCAACATAGCCCGGATTTGTTTGCCTGAAGTACCTTTTTCCGTTTCAATGGGGCAGTATCCGCCGGATGGGCAGTCTTTGATGGCTTTTTATTGCCTGTTTCTTTTGGACTGCCGGGTGGGTCGGTTTAGTCCGGAATATCCATTAGCATCTTAAAAAATGAGATAATTAATCAAATTTTTATAGATTAGTAGCGGAAATATTTATTTTCGAATGAATAGAATAAAAGAAGTATTACAGGGAAAAGGCATAAAACAGACTTGGTTAGCTGATAAGCTGGGCAAAAGCTATAATATGGTAAACGCTTATGCACAAAATAGACAGCAGCCTAGACTGGAAACGCTTTTTGAGATTGCTAAAATACTTGGGGTTGACCCTAAGGAATTAATTGAATCGGGAAATGAATAAAAAACAGCTTTCGGAAAGAGACATATGTACGAAGTTCATCAATCCAGCCATTGAAAAAGCAGATTGGAACATGAAACGACAAGTGCGTGAAGAAGTATCCTTTACCGACGGACGAATAATTGTGCAAGGTAAATTACATGTACGAGGAAAACGAAAGCGAGCTGATTATATTCTCTATTACAAACCAAACGTACCTATTGCAATAATAGAAGCAAAAGATAATAATAAATCCGTTGGTGCAGGAATGCAGCAAGCATTGGAGTATGCCGATATATTGCATATCCCTTTTGTTTTTACTTCCAATGGTGACTCGTTTGTTTTTCATGATAAAACAGGTTTGAGCAAACAAGTTGAGGCTGAAATTTCGTTGGATAGTTTTCCAACTCCTGATGAGCTATGGCAAAAGTACCTTCAGTTCCATGACTTAAATGAGCCTAAAACCCAAGAGATAGTTGAACAAGAATTTTTTGTAAGCGATGCTGTTTATCCCCCTCGTTATTATCAACAGAATGCAATTAACAGAACGGTTGAAGCTGTGGCAAAAGGACAAGACAGGTGTTTGTTGGTCATGGCTACTGGTACAGGAAAAACCTTTACAGCCTTTCACATAATATGGCGACTTTGGAAATCGGGTGTAAAAAAGCGAATCTTGTTTTTGGCCGATAGGAATGCTTTGCTAACCCAAACAAAAAATGGAGACTTCTCCCCTTTTGGCAACGATATCATGCATATCATTAAGCATCGTAAAATTGATAAGTCTTACCAGATATACTTTGCGCTCTATCAAGGATTGACTGGAAATGAGGAGGACAAGAACGCTTATAAAGAATTCTCTCGAGACTTTTTCGATTTAATTATTATTGATGAGTGTCACCGTGGTTCTGCCTCTGAAGCATCTGCATGGCGTGAGGTTCTTGAGTACTTTGACTCTGCCACTCAAGTTGGACTAACAGCCACACCAAAAGAAACCAAGGATGTTTCGAATATGGCTTACTTTGGTGATCCTGTATATACCTATTCGCTTAAACAAGGTATTGAAGATGGTTTCTTAGCACCATACAAAGTGGTTCGTATATCCACCTCGGTAGATGAAGGGTGGAGGCCTAGTAAGGGGTTGTATGACAAATTCGGCAAGGAAGTTGAAGACCGGATATATAACCTAAAGGATTACGATAGAAAACTTGTTATTGACGAACGAACTCAATTAGTTGCTCAAAAAATAACTGAATACCTTAAAGGCACTAATCGTTTTTCTAAAACCATCGTTTTTTGCATTGATATTGAACATGCAAACAGAATGAGGCAGGCATTAATTAATGAAAATGCCGATTTAGTAGCAAAACACGAAAACTATGTGGTTAAAATAACCGGTGACGATGAAATTGGCAAACGAGAGCTGGACAATTTTACCGATGTAGAAGAGCGCTTTCCGGTTATTGCTACAACTTCCAAAATGTTGACTACTGGAATCGATACCAAGATGGTCAAATTCATTGTACTGGATGTGAATATTGGCTCAATGACTGAATTCAAACAAATTATTGGGCGTGGTACAAGGATAAGGGAAAATGAAGGCAAAGTCTATTTCACCATTATGGATTTCAGAAAAGCTACCAATAATTTTGCAGATCCTGACTTTGATGGAGATCCGGTTCAAATATATGAGCCCCAGAAAGGAGAATCGCCTATACCACCTGACCCGGAGAAGGAAGATGGTGAAACGACACTACCTCCCACCTTTCATCCAGAGCCACCAGGTATTGATATTGGTGAAGAAGGTGAACCACAACCACCACGGAAATACTATGTCAACAATATTCCAGTATCTGTTGCCACAGAGCGTGTACAGTATTACGGTGCAGATGGAAAACTCATCACGGAATCCTTAAAGGATTATACACGAAATAACCTTACCAAAGAATATGCATCCTTAGATAATTTCATTCAAAAGTGGAACCAAACAGAGAAGAAAGAGGAACTGTTTGCGGAACTGGCTGAACATGGTGTCTTATTAGAAGCTTTAAAAGAGGAAGTAGGAAAAGATTTCGATGCTTTCGATTTAATTTGCCACGTGGCTTTTGATCAACCGCCATTAACCCGAAAAGAAAGGGCAAATAATGTGCGTAAGCGCAATTACTTTGGCAAATACAGCGAATTGGCTCAACTTGTGATCAATAGGCTACTTGATAAATATGAAAGTGACGGAATTACTTCGATTGAAACGGGATCTGTTTTAAAAGTAAAGCCGCTTAATGAGCTGGGAAGTCCTGTTGAATTAGTAAAAGCATTTGGCAAGAAGAAAGATTTTGAGAAGGCAATAAAAGCCCTGGAGCAAGAATTATATTCTGCATAAAAACTATAAGATGAACCTGGAAGAATTAAGAACTGCCTACACCAATTTGGTAAACGATCCAACATTCGACAAATTGGAATTAAAACTAAACCAACCTAATATTTTTGAAATAATTGGTGTAGTAAATAAAGAAATCAGACATTCAAATTTTATAGGGTGGTTATGTGATCCAAATAAACCACATGGCCTGCAAGAAATTTTCTTAAAAAGGTTTCTGAGGGAAATTTTTGCATCTTCTATGTTATGTAATTACGATGCTCTGTTTGCTGAAGAATTAAAGTATGATGAAGTAAAAATTCGACGTGAATGGAGAAATATTGATCTCTTAATACTTCTACCGCATAACGACCCTAATAAATCAACATTACTCTGCATTGAAAACAAGATTTGGTCAAAAGAGCATTCAAATCAATTGGCTCGATATAAGGAAATTATTCAATCGCATTATTCAAGAACGTTTCCTCATCAGTTTTTTATTTATTTAACACCCTATGGAGAGAAACCCAAAGATCAAATTTCAGAGTATGTCCCATTGTCTTATGCTTTTATAATCGATATTCTTACTCGTATTATTGAAGTTTATCAGAAACAGTTGAACACACATTCGCAAATTCTAATTGGGGATTATTTAAAAACACTAAAGAAGTTTATGATGAAAGAAAGTGAAGAAATAGTCTTTGCACAAAAGATATATAAACAACATCAAGAATTGTTGGATTTCATTATCGAAAACAAGCCAGATCCTCAGCAAGAGCTTCAGAATTATATTATCCAATTCCTTGAACAAAAAGGATTTTACATTGGATCAAAAAACAAAGGCTTTGTTCGATTTCTGCCAGAACAGATTACTAATATAGTACCTGTTTATGAAGATAACTATAAAGGCTGGAGCAGAAAAGAATCGTTTCTCTTCGAATTTATGGTTTGGGAAGGGCAAGAGTTTGGTATTAGATTTCAAGCGGTTGTAGCCCCTGGAAAAACAGATTTACGTGACCTCTATCATAAAATATTTAAAACCAAAACATTAATTACTAATAGAAATTGGCAAGTTTATTCATTAGTGGATGAACAAGTGGATTGGAATTTATTCAATTTAGAAGGAATTGATGGGATAAAAGAAAACTTTGAAGCCTTATTTAGTAAAGTGGAACCAATAATTATAGAGTTCTCGGAAGAAATTGAAAAGAATAAAGATAGTTTTAAAAAAATCAAAAGTTAGATTCAGTTTAAAATGACAATTACAACAAATATAAAAGCCATCCGCGACATTATGCGGAAAGATACTGGTGTGGATGGGGACGCACAGCGCATTTCACAAATGGTGTGGATGCTTTTTATGAAAATATTTTCCGACAAAGAGGAAGAATGGGAAATTACCATCGACAATTACGAAAGCCCACTGGGCGAACGTTATAAGTGGGACACATGGGCGGCAGACGATGAAGGACTAACAGGCGATCAACTGATGAACTTCATCAACAACGAACTGTTCCCCGCCCTAAAGGAGCTGGACATAACCCTAAATCCACAGGCTAAGATTATCCGTTCGGTATTCGAGGGTACCTATAACTATATGAAAAACGGGACGCTATTCCGCCAGGTGATAAACGAGATCAACAAAATTGATTTCAACAATACCCAGGAACGTCACCTGTTCAACGATATTTACGAGACCATACTAAAAGAACTGCAATCGGCTGGTTCGTCAGGTGAGTATTATACCCCACGGGCGGTAACCCAATTTATGGTCGATATTACCAACCCACAATTGGGCGAAACCATCCTCGACCCTGCCTGTGGAACAGGTGGATTCCTTACCTGTAGCATTGAGCATTTGCGCGAACAGGTGCTTACGCCCGCCCAGCGAAAGGTTTTCCAGAACTCGATAAACGGTGTGGAGAAAAAGCCTTTGCCTCACTTGTTGTGTACCACCAACCTGATGCTGCATGGTTTTGATGAGCCTGCCGTAAAGCGCGACAATCTTTTGTCGAAACCCTATAGCGATTGGGGAAGTAAGGATAAAATTGATATTGTACTTACCAATCCACCCTTTGGCGGTGTGGAAGAAGATGGCACCGAAACCAACTTCCCGCAAAAGTTCCGTACCAAAGAAACAGCCGACCTGTTTTTAGCACTCATCATTCGTTTATTAAAAGATGGCGGACGATGTGCCGTAGTTTTACCCGATGGCACACTGTTTGGCGAAGGTGTAAAAACACGCATCAAAGAAGAATTGTTGGCACGCTGTAATCTGCACACCATTGTGCGTTTACCAAACGGCGTTTTTAATCCCTACACAGGCATTAAAACCAACCTGCTGTTTTTCGAAAAAGGCACACCTACCAAAGACATTTGGTATTTCGAACACCCCTACCCAGCAGGCGTAAAAAGCTATAACAAGGGGAAACCCATAAACATAAAAGAGTTCGATCTGGAAAAAGCGTGGTGGGTCGACCGCACAAATGAGAAATATGCGAAATACGCCTGGAAAGTATCTGCCGACGAAATTAAAAACCGAAACTTCAACCTCGATGTGAAAAATCCTTTCCAGGAAAGCGACGATTTAGCTTCGCCCGAAGAAATATTGCAACAATACCGCAGCAGCGAAAGCAATATTAGCAGCATCCAAGACAAAATTATTAATGTATTATCCGAAGCCCTTAAGTAATGCAGTTATTAGAACATTTTAAAGAACTCACCATACACCCTAAAAACGCTCAAGAGTTAAAAGGACTGATATTACAACTAGCTATACAAGGTAAGCTGACGCAAAAATGGCGTGAAGAAAACCCTAATATTCAATCAGAAGAATATCTTTTACATCTAATTCAAAAGGGAAAAGAGACTGTTTTAGAAGAATCAGGGGTAAAAAAAGAAAAACCAATTGACAAGATTAAGGAGGAAGATAAAAAATTTAAATTACCAAGCGGTTGGGTATGGTCTAGATTTGCTTCTACTGCATATATCGTAAGAGGGGGGTCTCCAAGACCCATTAAAAGCTATCTAACCGAAGACCCTAATGGATTAAATTGGATTAAAATTGGTGATACTAAAGGAGCAACCAAATACATTGAAACATGCGCTGAAAAAATTATCCCAGAAGGATTAAAGAAATCAAGATATGTAAAAGAGGGAGATTTTATTTTATCAAACTCCATGAGCTTTGGTAAGCCATTTATAATGAAGACTGATGGGTGTATTCATGATGGATGGTTACTTATTAGAGAAGTTAAAGAAGCAATTTGCAAGGACTACTTGTACTATTTATTGCTTTCTCCTTATACTTATGGAAGCTTTAAAGATTCTGCAGCAGGAGGTGTTGTACAAAACCTAAACATTGAGAAGGTAAGGCAGACTCTATTGCCAATCCCTCCCCTCGAAGAGCAACGCGCCATTGTTTCCATCGTTAACCAACTATTTACCGAAGTAAACCAACTCGAAACCCAAACCAAGCAACACGTAAAGTTAAAAGAAGATTTTGTTACCTCAGCCTTAAAGCGATTAACAGAAAATAGTGTACAGACGCATGGCCATGCGTCTCAATCATGGGGCTTTTTAAAACCACATTTCAAAACCTTTTTCAATACCAAAGATGCCGTTAAAAAACTCCGCGAAACCATTCTGCAATTAGCAGTACAGGGTAAATTAACCCACCATTGGCGCCTTTCTCACCCTTTAGGGGGAGATGCCGAAGGCAGAGGGGGTATCGAACCAGCATCCGTTCTTTTAGAAAAAATAAAAGCCGAAAAAGAGATGCTCATTAAAGAGAAGAAAATCAAAAAGGAAAAGTCACTGCCTGCCATTGAAGCAGATGAAATTCCTTATGAATTGCCTGATGGTTGGGTTTGGTGTAGGTTGGGGCAGGTCTCAAAATTTATTTCAAGTGGTTCGCGAGATTGGGCTAAGTACTATTCTCCAAAGGGAGCCAAGTTTGTTACAATGGGAAATCTATCTCGAAACAGTTTCAAAATGCGACTTGATAAAATGAGATATGTAATGCCTCCTAAAAGTGGAGAAGGAACTAGAACAAAGTTACAACAATGGGACTATTTAATGTCAATAACAGGTGATGTGGGTAACTTAGGGTTGATACCAAAGGATTTTGGTGAAGCATATATAAATCAACATACCGCAGTAGTGAGAATGATGAAGGAATTAAGAAATCATTATGTTGGTTACTATTTCTTATCTCCACTAGCAAAAGAACAATTCAACGAACCGCAGAGAGGAATAAAAAATAGCTTTCGTTTATCGGATATACAATACTTATTGTTCCCGCTTCCACCGCTCGAAGAGCAAGAAGCCATAGTAGCCAAAGTAAACAGCCTAATGGCCTTATGCGACCAATTGGAGCAGGAAATAGAGCAAAACACCAAGCAGGTCGAGGATTTAATGCAGAGTTGTTTGAAGGAGGTTTTTGAAAATTAGTTATTGGAAAATGAGAATTAAGCATATATACATTAGCAAATACAAAAACCTCAAAGATTTCTCAATTGACTTTGAAGGTGATAGCTTCATTGATGTTTTTGTTGGTTAAAATGGAACAGGTAAGTCAAATCTTTTTGAAGCACTATTAGAAATATTCAAACACTTATTTGAGAATGATTACCCAATAATATATTCGTATAAGTTGGGATATGAATTATCTGATGAAGATGTTTTTGCATATTCCGGTCATACTGACCCACCAATCCGATCCCGTGCATACGGGATTGACCCGTCAGTTTCGTAAAGTTTTTAAAGAACGCGATTGGATGAAATTATTAATACCATGTAAAACCAAATTCATCTCTCTCGTCTTCATTAATATCCTCATCCTCAACTATTGCATATTCCGGTCATACTGACCCACCAATCCGGTGATATTGACCCGTCTGATTCGTAAAGTTTTTAAAGAACGCGATTGCCTGACAATATTACCTAATTTTTCTTAAACTATCTCCTTTTAATTCAATTCTGTGGGAAGTGTGTACCAAACGATCTAATATTGCATCGGCAATAGTAGCTTCACCAATGATATCGAACCAGCTTGCCACAGGTAGCTGACTGACAATAATTGTTGATTTCCGGGCATGGCGGTCTTCTATAATCTCCATAAAATCAATTTGTTGCTTTTGTTCCAGCCGTGCCATTCCAAAGTCGTCCAGTATGAGCAGGTCTGTTTTGGCCGTGGTTTCAAAAAATTTAAAGGCCGTTCCTTCAAGGCGTGCAATTTTAATTTTTTTCAGCAGCTTTTGCATGTTATAGTAGGCTACTTTATATCCCTGCAGGCATGCCTGGTGCCCCAAAGCCGAGGCCAGGAAGCTTTTCCCGCATCCGGTTGGGCCGGTGACCAATATGGACTGGCCTTTTTGCAGGTAATTGCCCGTGGCCAGACTTGCCAGCAGGTCTTTGCCAAGCCCCCGGGCCTGGTCTGTGCTGACTTCCTGCAATGCCGCCTGGTATCGGAAGCGTGCGTTTCTCTGCAGCCGTTCAAAACGGTTCTGTTCGCGTTGTTGCTTTTCTGCTTCAAGGAGTATTTTCATGCCCTCCCCAAAGCTCAGCTCGTTTAGCCTGCCTGATTCCATCAATGCCTGCCATGCGGAGGACATCCCGTTTAAGCGCAAGCTTTTAAGTTGTGGTTCTATTTGCATCATAATATCAGATATTAAGGGTTAACTGTTGTTGTGTATAATAATCTTTGCCCCGTATATTGCCGTGCCTGGGAAGGGCTTTTTGTGGCGCATTGTTTTGTTGGCCAGCAGTTTTGTTTGTGAGTATGTTGGATATAAAGCGGTAAGTAAACACTTCATTGTCAATTGCCATGCGGCAGGCAGATTCAAAAGCAGCCTTATCGCTTGTACGGCAAAGCCTCAGCAGCCCGTCGCAGCTTTTGTAGAGCTGTTCTGCATAGCGGTCAGTGCGGCCGAACATCAATATAAAGAGCCTGTGCAGATCCTGGCTGAGTTCCATGGCCCTATCAAGATAGTACTGTGGGCTGCGCGCAAGGTGGTGTTTGTGGGCGGGGCATAAATGTTCCTTACAGGTGGAGTATCCGCCCTGTTTGTAATTGCGCAGGTGCGCCGCTATAAGCTTTTGCCCCAAATATATATCCACGGTATTGCGGGTATAGATAACCTTGGCCTGTTGGCCGATATGTTGATAAGGCACACTGTAGTAATGCTTGTCACGGCCAAGGTAAATGTGGTTGTTTTGTGCCACTTTGAGCGAGCAGTAATATTTTTGCTCATAGGGCTGCCGTGGAAGGGGCGCCAGTTTGTTCTTTTCATCTGCAAGGAAACGCTCCTGGCGGCACCATGGCTTTTGCTGCATACGGGTCTGGTTGTGCTGTTCTACCTTTGTTGCTATTGCGCCGTTTAGCTCATCAAGGCTAAAAAACACCTGGTTCCTGAGTTTTGCAAAAACGCGCTGGTAGACCAGTTTTACCTGGTTCTCCACAAGGGCTTTGTCTTTGGGCTTATATGCCCTGGCAGGAACTACGGTACAGCCATAGTGGTTGGCAAAATCTTCCATACTGCGGTTGATATCGGGCTCATAGCGGTCTGCCTGGTCAACAGATGCTTTGAGGTTGTCGCTTACCAGTGCCTGTGGTGCTCCGCCCAGATGTTCCAAACAGCGCCTTAGGGCATAAAGGAAGTCCTGGCTGCTTTGGCTGGGCACTGCAATGGCAAAGCCATAATCGGAATAGGGCAGGCAGGCTACAAAAACCTGACAGCTGATCAGCTCGCCTGTCTTTGGGTCGGTATAGCAAATGGTCTTGCCTGTAAAGTCCACAAAAAGCTTCTCAGCGGGTTTGTGGTGCAAAACCATGGATGGCTTTTTAGCCGACAGGTACTGGGAGAGATGGTAGCAGAACTGGGTCTTGCCATATGGCTTAGCTGTGGTTTCTTTGTATTCCTCCCATAGCAAAAGGCGCGTTACGCCTGTTTTTTGCAATTCCCGGGCATAGTGACCAAGCCTGTCTTT
Source organism: Bacteroidales bacterium (assembly GCA_963662905.2). Lineage (GTDB taxonomy): Bacteria > Bacteroidota > Bacteroidia > Bacteroidales > WRLA01. Next base: position 1,409,189 of record CAXXFD010000003.1, read on the forward strand.
AAGGTACTGGTAACGTTCATCCTTATAAGCAGGGCTGCCTGCATGGAAGAGTGCTTCCAGTTCAGGGTCTTCGAGCTTTAGTAGCTGAGCGGTGCTCTGGCTAAGCGCACCTGCTTTCTTTAAATAGCTCTTTACTGTGTTTTTGCTTATGCCAAGGTTACGGGCAATAGTCCTGTGTTTATTACCCTGCTTGTGCATCCTCAATAATTGTTTTATCTGACTCATGGGTTTGGGTTTACCGGCCATCGCATTCTTTGTGTTGGTTATAGCTGGCTAATACTGAAACTTCACGAAAAAGTGACAAAAAAAGGGTCAATATACTCCGGAATTATATTGTGCCCCTCTCTAAAGTGGGTCAACATGCTCCGGAATTCAGCCAGTGCTCCACTGAAAGCGGGTCAACATGCTCCGGTTTTCTCCATCCTTGTCTCATGAAAAAGGGTCAACATGCTCCGGATTTGGTTGCTTGAAGTGCCTTCTCCCGTTTTAGGGGGGTCAGTATCCGCCGGATTGGCAGTCTTTGATGGCTTTTTATTGCTGTTTATTTCAGCCGGTCGGGTGGGTCAGCTTAGTCCGGAATATCCAACTATATGATAATAAATAGTTCGAAATCTTTCACCAAGTTTATTCGTGTATTGTTCGTACTCAAATTCCATCGAACCATCCATGTACAAATCGTATTTAATCCTTAATTCTATACTTGTAAATTTTACACCATTGCTACATTCAAGCTCATTTAAGAATTGGTCACTAGCCCGAACTTGCTCCTCTTTGATCAGAAAATCTGAGTAGTCTCCCGGCGATATCTTGATCATCTCCTTGTAGCTTTGTAAGCCTACAGCGAACAGCATCTTGCATATAACCGGATAATGTTTTAAAGCTGTCCGGGCAGAAGTTGGTGGAGCTGGTTGGCTGGGTGTTCCTGGATTTTTCCTAATGTTTGCTTGAGCCACTCAAAGGGTTCTACGTTTTGGATTTTGCAGCTGGCAAAAAAGGAGTAGATCATAGCCGCGTGCTGGGCTGCATTGTGCGAACCGGCAAACAGGTAATTCTTGCGGCCTATTGCTACCGGCCTGATGCTGTTTTCAACCAGGTTGTTGTCAATGCGCAGCCTTCCGTCTTCAATATAACGGATCAGGCGCCCCCATAATTTCAGGCTGTAAGCTATGGCTTTGCCGATTGCGCTTTTGGGCGCTACTTTATAAACTTCTTCCTTAAGCCAGCTTTCCATTTCGTTCAATATGGGCAGTGATTCCTTTTGCCGCAATGCTTTGACCTCCTCCGGCTGCAGTTCTTGCTCACTTGCCTGACGTTCAATGGCATACAGTTTTCTTATCTGCCCCAGCGCATATTCACTGCGTGCAGCATCATTGTCCTTGGCTTTCTCAAAATACCTGCGTGCATGCGCCATGCAGGCCAATTGGGTGATTTCGGCTTTGTTTTTTAGGTTGTCGTAAGCTGTGTAGCCATCGGTTTGCAGTAAGCCTACGGCGAACAGCATCTTGCATATAACCGGATAATGTTTTAAAGCTGTCCGGGCAGAAGTTGGTGGAGCTGGTTGGCTGGGTGTTCCTGGATTTTTCCTAATGTTTGCTTGAGCCACTCAAAGGGTTCTACGTTTTGGATTTTGCAGCTGGCAAAAAAGGAGTAGATCATAGCCGCGTGCTGGGCTGCATTGTGCGAACCGGCAAACAGGTAATTCTTGCGGCCTATTGCTACCGGCCTGATGCTGTTTTCAACCAGGTTGTTGTCAATGCGCAGCCTTCCGTCTTCAATATAACGGATCAGGCGCCCCCATAATTTCAGGCTGTAAGCTATGGCTTTGCCGATTGCGCTTTTGGGCGCTACTTTATAAACTTCTTCCTTAAGCCAGCTTTCCATTTCGTTCAATATGGGCAGTGATTCCTTTTGCCGCAATGCTTTGACCTCCTCCGGCTGCAGTTCTTGCTCACTTGCCTGACGTTCAATGGCATACAGTTTTCTTATCTGCCCCAGCGCATATTCACTGCGTGCAGCATCATTGTCCTTGGCTTTCTCAAAATACCTGCGTGCATGCGCCATGCAGGCCAATTGGGTGATTTCGGCTTTGTTTTTTAGGTTGTCGTAAGCTGTGTAGCCATCGGTTTGCAAATATCCACTATAGTTTTCCAGCATCTCATCCGGGCCTTCCCGTCCGCGGCCTTTCCGGTAATCGAACAGGGCCAGTTTTTTAAGCGGGTCGTAATAAACCCAATGATACCCTTTGTGCGATGCCCCGGGCTTGTCTTTGGTCAATACCTTTATGGGCGTTTCGTCTGCCATCAGGTAATCGGTCCTCATGATTTCTTTTTTCAGGGCATCGTAAAGCGGTTCAAGCAATCTGCAAACCCCGCTAAACCAACCGTTTATTGTTGATTCGGCTATTTCGATCCCCAGGCGCTTGAACATCTTGACAAGGCGGTAGAAAGGCAGGTGGTCAACAAATTTGCTGACAGTCACATAAGAGATCAGGCCTTCTGAGGCATTGCTTTTGGGCAAGGCGCGTGAAGGCAGTTCTGCGCAGATCATTTGGGTGCTTTCGTCCTGGCCTGCTACGGCATAGTAAGGGCGTATATAACGGATCACACGAAAAGTACCGGGCACATAATCAAGTACTTCGGTGATTTTTACGTTGACCCTATGGGCGCCTTCGGGCAGGTTTTGGGGTTCGATGATAATTTCATGGCGCGGCAGGTGGGCGGGCAGTTCTAAGCGCACGGGCTGTTTTTTGGACTGCTTTTTATTGCGCGTATAGCTGATCTGCTCCTTTTCCGGTTCTTTCTCCTGTGCAGGCACGTCGAAGAGCACGCCCTGGTTGGGGTCTGCTGCGATATGCCGTTCGCTTTTGGCTCCATAGATCGCACGCCTCAACTGGACAAGTTCATGCTGAAGCAGGAATATCTTCTGTTGCATTGCATCATATTCCGCTTTTGATATAGTTATATTTTCCTGACTTGCCATGAGGCAAAGATACGGAAGTAACCTCTTGTCTGACTATATTTTAAGTGCTATTTACCAACATTTTCATGTGGGAAAAAACGTGGGTATTTCCTTGCATTTTTCATGGAAATACCATTGATTATCATTACAAGTTCAGGGTAGTCGATCAGCTGGTGGGAGGCGTGCACAGCAGATGTGTCCGGCAGGTGAAAAGTGCCTTTTTCGAGCCTTTTATAGAACAGCACAAAACCTCCGCTTTCCCAGCGCAATAATTTTATGCGGTCGCGCTTTTTGTTGATGAACAGGAAAACATCACCGCTCATCGGGTTTTTGTCCAGTTTGTTGCGCACAATGCCATAAAGCCCGTCAAAGCTTTTGCGCATATCGGTGGGCTGGCGGTACAGGTAATAGCGGCCGGCAGTTAAGCTGAACATTATTGGCCGGTGAGCGATTTGAGATAGGACAAGGGCACATTGCCCGGCAAGCTGAGCTCGATACCATTGGGATAACGGATATTGACCCCTGCAGCTGGAATTCCGGAAAGCTCAATGAACCCATGGTCATCAGGCAAGCTTTCTTCCTGTTTAAATTTATGATACCAATAAAGGAAAGTGTGATAGCCGATTTTGTGCGATTCGGCAAAGGATCTTTTGCTTTGGCCACTGGTATGCCATTGATCCACCAGCGCTTTCATCTCTGCTCTTCTTTGTTCTTTTTGCATATTGCTTTTTTGCAGCAAAGTAAGGGAGCTTTAAAAGCTTGTGCAATATGCCTTTTGCTGAAGGCTTACGTAGCTTTGTCCTTCCATCTCAAATTCTATCAGACTGCAATCATCATATAGTAATGTAAAAGAGTCAATTACAAATGATTCAGTCTTTACATTGCAAATCTTTTTGTAAATTTCATGATACTCTTTCTTAGCGATACATTTTATGACCAAATCCTGTAATATTGGCTGAATTGACCCAATTTGGCTACTGCTTTTTTTTAAAAAATACTCTTTCCAATAAATTCCGTACACAGAATCCACAAACCAGGCCACTTCATTTAAATTAGGTGTATCCTGTAAGCTTGATAAACGATCATGTATATACGCCCTGGCTTTTACTGATAAATATCTGGGTCTCAATATTGCCCAAACCGGGATTATATTCATCCAATACTCCAGATGTCTTCTAAGGTTATTATACAGACCATAATAAGGTATGCTATCATAAAACAACTGATTGATGTTCCGGAAGGATTCATGCATGGAATCATAAATGTAATACTCCCAATAGACAGTATCCCGACACCAAAAATGGCAACCATCGGTATGAAGAAGCAGATACTTGCCCTTGGATTTAAAGAGACAGAAAAGACGTTGTTCATGTCTGTATAGCCACACTACCGTCTCTGCCTTATCGAAGTCAATATCAATAAGCCTGTAGAGATTATGCTTCTCAAAAACTTTCTTCAAAGGTATCAGTTTGGCTTGCATATTTTGGTTCTACTAGGAATTTCGTGGAAGGCTTAACTTTGCACCATGATATTAGCAAAAGAATTTTTCAACCTGATACTGGATTTCGGGGATGATTGGATGGTAATAGACATAGAAGTTGACAGCAAGGACAACATTGTATATTTGGATTTAAAATACATAGGCAAGGCATATTATGATCCGGACAGCATGGAACCTGCTCCCTTGTATGACCATAGTGAAATGCGGGAATGGCGCCATTTGGATGTATTGCAGTACAAAACCTATGTGCGCTGCAGGATTCCCCGTATAAAGGGCAAAGACGGCAAAGTAAAACAGATAAGGCTGGACTGGTCTGCCAAGCACGACCGCCACACCTATCATTTTGAGGTCAAGGCGATAGACCTGTTACGGGCCACTAAGAACCAAACAGCAACAGCAGAACTACTAGATTGCAGTTTTAGCCTCATAAACAGGATCATACATCGCTGCACCGAAAGGGGGATGTCGCGCAGGGACACTCAAACCTACCCGTTTGAGCACCTATGCCTAGACGAAAAATCTTATAAAAGCGGACATAAGTATGTCAGTGTTGTCAGCCACCCCAAAAGTGGAGCCGTTATTGATGTTGCAGAAGGCCGGGATCAACAGGCAGCAATTTCATTGTTAATGAACACTTTCACAGAAAAACAGCGCAAGGCCGTAAATTCAGTCAGCCTTGATATGTGGAAGCCCTATATCAATGCAGTTAATACGGTATTTCCCAATGCAGAACTTGTGCATGACAAATTTCATCTGGTGGCATACCTGAATAAAAGTATTGACCAGGTCAGGCGCAGGGAGGCAAAGCAGCATGATGAGCTCAAAAACAGCCGCTATGCTCTGCTTAAAAATACATGTAACCTTACTGAGCGGCAAAGGGAAAAGTTTGAACAGATTAAAGCTTCAAACCTTCAGGTCTCTCAAGCATGGCACATAAAAGAAAACTTTAAAAGCCTATTTGGACATAATAATAATGAACAGGAATCCAGGATCTTACTGAGGAACTGGGCTACTGATGCGCTTATGAAGAATATAAAAGAAGTAACAAAAGTTGCCTTTATGATGATAAAGCATATAGACGGTGTGGTCAATGCTTTGATAAGCAACCTAAACAATGCCATGGCTGAAAGGTTAAATGGCAAAATACAAGAATTAAAACTAATCGGGAGAGGCTATAGACGGTTCGAAAATTTCAGAAGTGCAATTTTGTTCTTTCATGGCGAGCTAAACCTCTACCCATAAAATTCCTAGTAGAACCCATATTTTTAGGCTGTATTCTTATCGCTATTGAGTATCAATGTATTACCTACTGCTTTATTGTTAGGTTCTTTGTCTCCGTACTCCCGGATTTTGTTTTTTAGTTGATCCCGATAAAAAGAGCTGTTCCATTTATCATTTTCAGCGCCTGATCCCTGTAGGTATTTTTCAGTTAATTCTTTGATTTTTGATTTTGAAAGAACGCCGTTTTTACTTAAGTAATCAGACATTTTTAGCAAGAGGGCAAACTCCTTTTGGAGGCACTGTTCTGCCAGTTGAAGAGATTTCTGCAGGCTCTCCTTGACCTGAGCCTCCATTTCCTGATAATTATGGTAGGTTTCCTTCGTCTCGTAAACCGGCAAACCATATTGAATGGGATGCTTTCCAAATCCTGAGTTAGCAAAAGCAAATTGCAATAGTTGAGTTGCTTTGCTTATGTCTGATCCGGAACCATTGGTTTGGTTTTCCTGACCAAAAATCAGCTTTTCAGCAACAAAACCGCCAAGCAATACGGCTGCCCGTGCCGTGATTTCTTTGCGCGGTATAAATGGCCGTTCATCTTCGAAATAAACAAAACCATGCTTGTCCGCATCGGAGCTGACCGAATAAACAGCTTCAGGAATCTTTCCCAGCAAGGAAATGGATAAAACAGCGTGGCCACTTTCGTGAACAGCAGTAATTGCTTGTAAATCGTCTATTCTGTTTTTGCGCAAATCGCCCAGGGAAGTTTTTATGGTTGACTCCAGTATAAATACACTTTGATTCAGCTTTTTGCAGATACACCTTATTTTGTTGCCGGCACGCACAAACAATAGTTTGTCGGCATCTATATTTTTTGCTAAAATCTGCGCATAAAAGTTGCTGCATGTACTTTTTAATATCTGATGAATGGTGGTAAAAACCGGACGAACACCCTGGCTGGGGTAAACACCTTCTTCATAGATGAGTTGATGAATACTGTCGCTAAATTCGATCAGAACATTAAAGTGTTTGTTTAATTGAAGAGCAAGTTGCTGAAGTTCCTTTTTAATAATTTTCTCGTAGGAATTCCGGCTCAATGCCGGGTAGATAATGTGGATATTGCCAAATCGGGCAACCTGTTCATCCCGAAACATTTTGCCCAAGGTACTTTTGATTCCGGGAACGTTTAATTTGAGTGACAGACGGTGGAAAACATCTGCATCCATATCAGAGCTGTAATTGCCGCTCATGCTGTACGCCTCATCCAGATTACCCAAAACAAAAATCAGGGCTTTGGAAAAATTCGCCACTTTTGGCCCGTTTCCTATTTTAATGACCTTTTTGAGGAATTGAATATTTTCTTCAGCGGTTCCAGACAAAAGGATTTTCTCAAGATCCTGCTTTAGGCTTAAATTTAATTTATCACTTACCTGATTGATAATGTATGTATAATAAGCCTCCGGAACAAAACGCAGAATCGCTTCATCATCATCCACATCAAATTCATCCCGATATTGTTGCTTATGACTATAAACAATGCCGTCTTTTACTTTGATGCCCAATAATATAAATTGGTAGAGCCGCCATGTCAGGTTTTTAATGCGCCAAAGTTCGTGTGAGTATTCAACAAACTGTATTTTGCCGTTATCCAGCAAATCCCAAACCATACGGTTTTTGTCATGAGAAGTGGGACGTGAGGCAATGATTGTCCGGCATTGCTGAATTTCATCCAGAGCGAAAATTATGGGTTCGTCTTCTTCATTTTCTTTTATGCGATCCACTGTATTGGCAAATGAATACTCCTTTTCTGTTTCGCCTAAATCGAAGCGGTAATATAAATCCTGATAATCGAGTAGTTCGGCCAAACGGTTGACCACCGATGTTTTGCCTACTCCGGTCAGACCCCAAAGGTTGATCACAACCGGACGCTCCAAAAGTTGCGGCATCAAATACCAGGCACTTACATTTTCAATGATTTCATCAATAATCCCATCTATGCCAATGAATTCTTTTTTGAGGGTTTGCCTTGCATTCTCAAGGACATTGTATTTCTGTTGAATGTGTTTTGATTGATTGTTTTCTTTTGCCATCATATTATTTTTATCGATGACAAAATTATCCCTGTAGTACGCCAAACTATGGCGTATTCAAGCGAAAAACAAAATTATTCTGAGGAATATCGTTCCAGGCTTTTTAATAAAATTTCCTTGATTTCCTCCACCAGCCACTGAGGCTCAACCACCTTTACGCGATCTCCCTGCATCAGGATTTGCTGTTTGAGTTCCAGGTTTGGGATGACCTCTAACTTGATGCGGCACTCTTTTTCATCGTCAATCAAAACCTCCTGGCTGTGATGCAAAGGCAGGCTCTTAATGTATTTTCCCTGTTCCGGAGTGAAAGAAAGGATAACAGATTGCACAGCGCCCATTGAATAAACCAAGCCAATAATATTCCGGAAAGCTTCCTGCGCATCCAGCTCGGCATGAGGCTCAAAAGTTTTTGCCTTTACTTCCAGTTCGGTGATCCGGTCGATGCCAAAAGTCCGGAATTCTTTCATTGGCCCGATCAGCCCAATAACATACCAGCGGTTCAGATACTCCCTAAGCAAATAGGGTTTTATGGTGTATCGCCTGGCTTTATCCCGGAAATAGCTTTGATGCCGAAATGAAATATAGCGTTTCTCGCGTACAGCTTTGAGCAAAGGCTCCAGTTGAGAAACGCCCCGCAATCCGCCACCATCATCAAAAGAAATATAGCGCAGGCTCTCTTTGCTCTCCGAGAGGCTTGTTTTGAGCATTTCTGCCGTATTTACAATTTCCAGAAAACGAAAAAAGGCGTCTGTATTATAGCTCTCCTCAAAGTCGATAAAGTAACCGTTCCTATGGCGCTCATATACAATCTCCAGCCCAAACTCCGTGCGTATTTGCTCAATATCGCGCTGCACGGTTCGCTTACTGACTTCAAAACCCTGTTCAAAAAGGAAGCTCCTGATCTCTTCAAAACCAGGAAACTGTCCTTTATTGATCTTCTCAATAATGAGCGTATATCGTTTTATGGTGCCTTGTTGGGACATAGTAAAAACCAGTCCGTATTACTATTCATTAATGAAAGTTACAATTTCTTGCACTCTTTCATTTAAGCGACCTTCAACCGAAGAACTTGGATGTGGAACCATTTTTGTTTTAAACCCCATTTCAATGAATAAATTAGCATACCTGCCATACTTTGTGTAGTCTCCACTCAAAAGAATAATATGGGTAGGGTTCAATGTTTTGATATCTTGAATCATATTCCCAGTATGCTCTTCACGAATACAAAAATCAAACGTTTTTTGCAGGTTATAGTTTCTAACTTCTCCGTTATTGCATTTTAGCAGATTGCTGATTGCTATTTTTGAATATGCATTACTGTCACCATGAATAGCTTCAGCACACATTTTAATAAACTTGAAATATCGCATACCATTCGTTTCATGATATAGGATATCAATTCTTTCTTCAATAACGGTTATTGTATCGCCTAAATTCTCTTGTCTTGTTTGCTTATTTGCATCAAAAAAGGAAGAAGTAAGCTCTTCTTTCCATCCATAAGCCACAGTCCCGAGAATTAGTACTTTTTTTTGAGCGCCTGCGTATTCACTACCTATATGAAACATTGGTATTGGACCATTAGAAACATTCCTGCCCCTTTGTAAAGCGTAGGCTCTACAAGCTTTGCAAGTTTTATTTTGTCCTATTTCATTGTTGATGTAATGCGTAAAAACTTCTTTGGAGAGTTCAAGATCATAATTCATAATACCGTTTAGTTAGATTAATTATTAATGACATCACAAATATAATAAATGTTTTTATAATTTGGTTCTATAAAAGGCTTGTAATTCACAAGCAATAATCCATTGCCTTTTCAATTGATTGATTCATGACTTTCTGTTTTTAAATAAAATAATGATATAGTCTTCTGATGTAATCCTCCATGTACATCAACACACGTCAATCATGCCATTTATCTAGAGAAACATCATCTTCCCATGATGGCTGAATATGGCTGGCCAGTGGCAAACCATTAATATTATTGTCAGTAATGAAATCCTGAAAGAACTCTCTTGCATTCATAAACTCATCTACACTCCAAATTCATTTTTGAATTGCTTTAGTTTTTCTTGTGATTTAGTATCATCACCCAGCCCTCTTAAATACTCCTCCAAGAGGGGACTTACAAAGTCATGCCAAAGAAATGTTTTTGCTTCTGTTACAGAATCAAATCTATCCTGAACAGGTGCAATTTCCAAGGCATAGGAATGGCCAATTCTGTAATCCTTGCCTAATAGTTCTTCACTTTCAATTTTTTTATTAAGTTTCTCAAAAGCATCTGCCAAATCATCTTTCCATCTTGCTTTAAGGGTATATCTAACGATATCAAAATCAGGATGAATTTCTTTCCACATAAAACGCCGCCTTAATGCAAAATCAAAGCTATCAACCGAACGGTCAATGTTATTCATTGTGCCGATGATATATACATTTTGCGGAACAAAGAACCAATCTTCTGAATTTTCCCAGAAATAGGTACTACCATCTGATTCGCCATTGAGATACGAGTATTGGGTTTTTATTTTGCCATTATAGCCCCTGTACTCCAGACTATACATCAATTCACCAAAAACCCTGGACAGTTCTGCTCGGTTGATTTCATCTATGATAAAAAAGGCAGGCTCAATCACTTCTTCAATGGTTATGCCCGGTGGCATAGTTGAATCGATTCCTAAAATTTGTCTTTGATTTTCGTTTAAGTCCGATACTTTAATCAAACCAAATTTGTAGTCCCTTGCCTTAAAGCTTTCATTATTAATGAATTCTTTGTCTTTATAAAGGTTAATCTCTTTTTGCGCAACTGCCTTGCAAAATTCCTTAAAGGTTCCATTGAACAACTTCAATGATTTTTCAGAACCAGGTCTTATTCCCTCAATAAAATCTTCGTATGAATAAGAAGGATGAAATTGTACCGTCTTAATTTGATAGTTATTCAGAGCAGTATTTTCAATTTTTATTCGATGCTGGTCAATAAACTGTTTTGCAGTGTTTTTTGCTTGATATGTTTTTCCTGTACCTGGCGCCCCATAATATACAATTGCTTTTTTCAAATTTAGATTGCTTTCCAGCATATCATACAACTCCCAAAAGAATATTTGCTTTTTTGCAAAGTCTGCGCATTCAACTAACCTCATTAACTCTTGATGTCTTTGAATATCATTTCCGGTTGTCGAAATGTTCAACTTGTCTTTTATTGTATTCAATAAGCGATATAATTTCCCCGGAGCATCAAGCGCTGCAATATCTTCAGGAAACAAGGCGCGCAAAAGGCGTATTCTAGCCGCAGCATAATTTTTCCCGACTATAATACTGTCGATAATTTCATATGCCTGAAAGATATCTTTGGATTGAAGCAGCTCAATAAAATAATCTATGTTTATTTTTTCCTTGATGAGCGTTTTATGGGGGTGATCACTGGAATCCCAAATCACTCCTTGTCCAATATTCCCAAGTTCATTATCTTTATAAAACAAAAACCTATCGAAAAAACCATCAATATCCTTAATCTCTAGGTCTGATTTATAAGATATTATATGATTTATTTCTTCAATAGATCTTTTACTGATTTCAGCATCTGAAACAATAGCGCTTTTAATTTGAGCAGCGATGTCCAACCAGTTTCTTAGATTTTTATACCACCAAAAATTTTCAACACCTCTATATTTATTAAAGTAATCAAAGTATGCTTGTAACTTATTCATTTGTAGATTTTTAAAATTATGAAACCCTAAGATATATTCGATAATTCAAATTTAGACAAATTATTCAAGAAATTGAGTCATTATTTAATTAATCAGTTTATTTAGATTACATCTATTTGAACAGTATTTATCAGCTCTGACATCCTGTTTTTGTTTTTCCATAATTCAGATTTATAATTGAAGTATCGTAAGCTAATCTTCCTTGTACATCAGCACGCGGCCATCATCTACCTTCATTTCCAGTATTTCTCCCCGATCGTGAATCAGAATTTTGACTTCCTTGTCTTCGTTCTTTTTATAATACAATGCTTTATCAATAATCCGGTACGCTACAATATCATAATCCGGATCGCCCGGCTGGCGGAATAAATCAAGATAGGCACTTCTGACTTTAATTTTTATTCGATGGTCATCTAGAAACTCGAAGCGCATGCCAAGACCACCTGATTGGCTATAAGCAATATTTGTGATGGCATTATCGGATTCAAATGTTCCTTCATAAACACCATCCAGATAGAGGTAGCTTTCGCGCGGCACAGCTTTGTTTTTATAAAAATCCAGCGCATTTATTTCACTTACATCCATTTGCGAAGGCTTCAAAACGATGAAATAGTCGCTTCCAATAAACGTCAGCCTTTCTTTATTACCCGGCATTCGGTATTTCAAACGGCAGCTAAATTCTTCACCCGAAGGGCTTTCCCAATTAAAAATGGAATCACCATCATGATTAAAACCTACAAGAACCAAAGTGTCATTCTCTGCACCAAAAATCGCATTTGAGAAAATGAACAGGGAATCATCTGTCATTTTAAGACGAACGTCAGCAAGCTCCTTTTTATCAGGAATCCGATAGACTTGTCCTTCCCAGCTACGGTTTTTTACCTCACTGAAAGGATCGGAACAAGATTGCAGGAACGGTATGAGCATAATTGCGATGAATAAAAGGGTGCTTTGTTTTTTCATTTTTTTAGCTTTTTATTTTGCCTACTCTATGGGATTTTCGGCTTCCTCCATTCAATTGAGGCAAAGCTATAATGGCGCAGCGCCAAAGCGTGACGTTGCGGTTTTTGTGATTGGAAGCTGGTTGTGGATCAAAGAGCACGTAATTGGCAAACCCAATAGAATTGGGCTCCGGATATCGCAATAGCGAACATTATACACGCCTTTATACTGTCGGCAGTGAAGTTGTTTTCGAAGAAGGAGATATTTTTAAAACACTGATCCCCCTTAAAACTCAGATTGACACTGCTATTGACGGAGCTATTGACGGAGCTATTGAAGGAGCTATTAAGGGAGCTATTGACGGAGCTACTATAACCACTAAACGCAAACTTTCCGTTCTGCTCAAAACAATAGCTACTAATGAAGGTAAACGCACGCCTGAATATAAAGAGATCACCAAACTTGGCAGCGAAAGAACACTCGAAAGATATATTGAGCAGCTAAAAGACGCGGGTTTTATCCATTTTAAAGGAGATGCCCCGCAAACAGGAGGTTATTTTATTACTGATAAACTGAAAAAGATAATTGGCAAAGAACTTCCGGCTTAAATAATGCTTGTCCATAATGTCCGATCTCAGCGAAATTCTTGCACTTAAAACATGTCATCCTTACAGCCGGGACTCCATGTATTTAGTACAAGATTCACGACTTTACGGACAAGAATTAAATACGGACTAAATCATATTTAAAAAATTTCACAGGATGCATTCTCTATACCTGACGGATCAATATACTCCGAATCAAATAACACTCATGCAACAGCCCTGCACTGATGTTGCAAGAGTGTTGCTGAGGCGTTGCGGGCTGAGCTTCATTGATCAATTGAGTTCTTGAGATAAATTGATTGGGCAAAAAACCGGCTAAGGGCGGGTCAACATCCTCCGGAATTAAGACCCCTCCCCTTTTCAGTGGGTCAACATGCTCCGGATTGGCAGTTTATGGTGGCTTTAAATGGCTGTTTCTTTCAGCCGGTGGGGTGGGTCGGTTTCGACCGGGATATCCAAAATAGCCCCTACACCTTAATAATATAGAGGTACTCTACTTAATGAATCCAAATGAGAAGTGTATTTCCATTTACATGAAAATTGTTGTAAAACCGTTGTAATCATAAAGCAAAAAATCCCAACTAATTGACAAACAATTAATTAGGATCTTTTTTGTGTACCCGGAGCGGGACTTGAACCCGCACGGCCGCGATGGCCATTGGATTTTAAGTCCAACGTGTCTACCAATTCCACCATCCGGGCATGTACAATTACAAAAAATAATTTTTGGAACGTCTTTTTATAAAAAATCCCGGTTTCCCGGGAGATGAGCGGAAGACGGGACTCGAACCCGCGACCCTAACCTTGGCAAGGTTATGCTCTACCAACTGAGCTACTTCCGCTTTTGGGAGTGCAAATATAGAAAATAATTTTTCACCGGCACAAATTTTTTCGCCTTTTTTCAGCCAATCATTTCAAAAACCTCCGAATTAAATTGAATTTCAAATTATTACATGCTTATTTATTGATAAGCTTTTTTATTTCATTCAGTTTCATCAAAGCTTCTACAGGGGTTAATGTGTTGATATCCGTATTGAGGATATCTTCTTTCATCTGAAGCAAGAGTGGATCTTCCAGCTGAATGAAACTCAACTGCATATCGTCCATTGCATCCAATGATTTTTTGCCCAGTTCTTTTCGGTCTTTTCCTCCTTCCAGCTGGCGCAACATCTGGTTTGCAGTGTTTAATACCGGCGAAGGCATTCCCGCCATGCGTGCCACATGAATCCCGAAACTGTGTTCGCTGCCGCCTCGTGAAAGTTTTCTTAAAAAAATCACCTTATTGTTGATTTCCTTCACCGTAACATGGTAATTTTTAATCCGTTTGAAGGATTTGGCCATTTCGTTCAATTCGTGATAATGTGTTGCAAAAAGCACTTTGGCACGGAAACCGGGATGTTCGTGCAGATATTCTGCAATGGCCCAGGCAATACTGATGCCATCATAGGTACTTGTACCGCGGCCAATTTCATCAAGCAAAATCAGGCTACGGTTGCTGATATTATTGAGAATACTTGCGGTTTCGTTCATTTCCACCATAAAAGTAGATTCGCCCGAGCTGATGTTATCACTGGCGCCAACACGCGTAAACACCTTGTCCACCATACCGATATCGGCTTTGGCTGCCGGCACAAAAGAGCCCATCTGTGCCATAAGGACAATGAGTGCCGTTTGGCGCAACAAAGCTGATTTACCCGACATATTCGGGCCGGTAATCATGATAATCTGCTGTTTTTGGTTATCAAGGTACACGTCATTGCTGATATACTTTTCGCCTGCAGGCAGCTGTTGCTCAATAACCGGATGCCGGCCACCTTTTATATCAATTACAAAACCGTCATTCAGAGCCGGACATACAAAATTCCGTTCGACAGCAATCTGAGCAAAGGACATCAAAACGTCCAAACGGGCAATTGAGTAGGAATTTTTTTGCACGGGCTGCACATACTTTGCCAGGTCAATCACCAAATCATTGAACATTCGGGTTTCGAGCACTAAAATTTTCTCTTCGGCTCCAAGGATCTTTTGTTCATAATCTTTCAGCTCCTCGGTAATATAACGTTCGCTGTTGACCAGGGTTTGTTTCCTGTGCCATTCGGGTGGTACTTTATCTTTGTGCGCATTGGTAACTTCAAGGTAATAACCAAACACATTATTATAACCTATTTTTAAGCTGGGGATTCCGGTTCTTTCGATTTCGCGTTGCTGGATCTGCACAAGATAATCTTTGCCACTGAATGCAAGCTTGCGCAATTCGTCCAATTCTTCGTTGACACCTTCTGCAAACACATTCCCTTTTTGCACCTGCGCAGGCACTTCTTCATTCAATTCTGCTGCAATGCGGTCGCGGATATCGGCACATTCATCCAATTGATCAGCAAGATTCCGCAGGGAAGGGCTATCCACAGATGCCAAACTGCTTTTCACACCTGCAACAGCAAAAAGCGCATTCTTAAGCGCCACAACCTCCTTAGGACCCACTTTGCCAGCAGCCACTCTGGAAATAAGGCGCTCGGTATCGCCCATTTGCTTTAATTGCGCTTTGATTTCAGAAGCGATATCCTGGCGTGATGCAAAATAAGCCACAATACCCTGACGCTCTTTTATTTTGGCAATATCTTTTAATGGCAGCACCATCCATCTTTTTAAGAGGCGCGAGCCCATGGGCGATGTGGTTTGATCCAAAACATCAAGCAAGCTGATTCCATCAGGATTTAAAGGGCTGATAAGCTCCAGGTTGCGGATTGTAAAACGGTCGAGCCAGACATATTGCTCACGTTCGATTCGGGAGACGGAACAAATATGCCCGGTTTTATCATGATGGGTTTCGGCCAGATAATGCAAAGCCGCCCCGGCAGCAACAATTGCACCGCTCATCCCATCAATCCCAAAACCTTTGAGCGAGCTGACCTGAAAATGGTTCAAAAGAAGATCCAAAGCAAAATCTTCCGTAAAAACCCATTCATCAAAAGTAGCCGTATAAAACTTTCCACCAAAAGTCTCTGTAAAATGTGTCAGTTTGGATTTTTGCAGCACAACTTCCTGAGGTTTAAATCCCTGCAGGAGCTTTGCCATATATTCCTCATCACCTTCAGCAACAAAAAACTCACCGGTGGAGATATCGAGGAAAGAAAGACCTGATTTATTGCCATTTAGATGAATAGCTGCGAGAAAATTATTTTCATTTTGCTCAAGTATTTTATCACTAAAAGAAACGCCCGGTGTTACCAGTTCCGTAACCCCCCTTTTAACGATACCTTTAACCATTTTTGGGTCTTCCAGTTGATCGCAAATTGCAACACGCTGCCCGGCCCTAACCAATTTGGGCAGGTAAGTTTCCAGTGAATGATGCGGAAAACCGGCCAGTTCCACATAAGCGGCAGCTCCGTTTGCCCTTTTGGTAAGCACGATACCCAGTATTTTACTGGCTTTTATGGCGTCATCACCGAAAGTTTCGTAGAAATCTCCGACCCTGAAAAGCAATAAAGCATCAGGATGTTTCCGTTTAATTGCGTTATACTGTTTCATTAGCGGGGTTTCCGCTACCTTTTTCCCTTGTGCTGCCAAATCTTCTTTTTTGCACAAAATTAAAATAATCAGTGAACTGTCTTTTTGATGTTGAAAATTTTTAACCTGACTAATTCATGAAATTTCGTCATGAGGGGCCAAACCGCAAAAAGAGAAAGGGAGCGCATATTTTTGGCGCACAGGAATAGCCGAAGCTATTTTGAGCACCAAAAAGATAGCATTCCTTTCTATTGCAGCGGTTTGGGCTCGCAATAGAATATTTTGTGAATTAATCAGGTTAAGCCTATATTTGCCCGCTTTAAATTTTTATTGTGAGAAAGAGCACGCAGGAAGAATTAAGAAGGATAAGTATTGATGAGTTCAAATCATCAAAAAAAACGCCCCTGGTTGTCATTTTAGAAAACATCAGGAGTTTAAATAATATTGGCAGTGTTTTCCGGACCTCAGACGCATTTCGTTTGGAGAAAGTCTGTTTATGTGGCATAACGGCCTGTCCTCCTCACCGCGACATACACAAAACCGCACTAGGTGCCACAGAAAGCGTAGATTGGGAATATTACGAAGACAGCAATCAAGCAATAAATACCTTGAGAAACGAGGGATATTACATCATATCTGCCGAACAATGCCCTGAATCAGTAATGCTGCATGATTTTAAACTCCCAACCGACAAAAAACCGGCAGTTGTCTTTGGCAATGAAGTAAATGGAATTGAAGACGAAACCCTTAATTTATCTGATATCTGTGTTGAAATTCCCCAATTTGGCACCAAACATTCCTTGAATATATCTGTTAGTGCAGGTATAATATTGTGGGAATTAACGAAAAAGCTGAAAATTCATTGAAACCAAAACATTTTTTTAACGTTATATGAGCGATAATTCATTAATAAATCTTATTTTTGCACAAAGCAGATTAAAATATTAATACCCAAAATAGCAATCTAAATTTTACGACATGCGAAACATTTATTCAAATTTCACAAAATTGTTCCTCGTTGTCTTTCTGGCAACATTAAGCCTTGGAGCATTTGCTCAGGATGGAACGGATGATGCAAAATCCAAAAAATCAAGCAAAAGCAGCTTCAACAAATACTGGTACATTGGTGCCAATGTTGGTGCTTCTTTCTTTCATGGAGATATTGCTGAATACAAGATGGCACCTGATTTCAGCCATTTTGAAGTAGGTTTTGGCGGTATTCTTGGATGGCAGTTTTCACCTGTATTTGGTGTTCGTGGCCAATTGATGTACGCGAACCTTTCAGGAGAAACAACCAGTTCTAACTGGAAAGACAAAATTTATTACGACAAACGCTTTGAGGGCAATACCATTGATTATTCATTGCAATTAACCATTGAAATTGATGATATCTTTAAGCGTGATGATTCAAGAAAATATGGTGTTTATGCATTTATGGGGGTAGGTAATTTCCAATACCGCACCGAAATGTATGATGCTACTTCCGGCAAACTTTTAAATTCCCGCGGTCACGGAACAGACAAAGGCAACGGTGACGCCAAAGGTATTGACGACCGTGATCTGGTAGGAAGTATCCCGGTTGGTTTAGGCTTCAAATATGCTGTAACCGAAAAATTAGATATTAATCTGGAATCTTCGCTCCGTTTTGGAGACACTGATGGTATGGACGGTGTTGTTGCCGGAGCCAAGGCCATCAAAGAAGACTTTTACAGCTTCACAAGTGTAGGTGTAACTTACAATTTCGGCCGCGAACTTGGTGGCAGCATTAAATCCATGCAGCGCGATTTTGAAAGCGTAGAACTTAAAGCCGAGCCCGATGTACTTGAGGCTAAAGGCGATGAAGTTGAAGTGACAGTTAATGGTGTATTCCCGGAAAAATATTTCAATAAAAGAGCTGTGGTTCTTATGGTTCCTATGCTGATTTCCGGAACAGATACCACAAAACTTGATCCGATCCAGTTCAGAGGAGAAGATGTACAAGGCGCAGGCCAACCTATTGCATATAAAACAGGTGGTACTTTCTCTAAAAGCATGACTATTCCTTACGATCCTAAGATGAACAACAGTGAGCTTCACCTTGTGCCTTATGCTTTCCTTGCACCAAAAGATGAAGCAGTTGGCGAACTCACAGTTGAAGACATTCAAAAATACGAACACCTGATTCTGGGCGACCGCAAAGTAGCTGATGGTATTATCTACACTTGCAAAAACATCATGAACGATCAGGACGCTATCATTCTGCCACATGGCTACGAAAAAGAAACAATCCTCAGCAAATCAGCTGATGTGTATTTCCCTGTAAACCGTTATAACCTCAACTGGCGATTTGGCCTTAATAAATCCGACGCTGCGAAAGCTGCTTTGGAAGAAATGACCGACTTCATCAAGCTGGGTTACACAATTAAAGACATCGAACTGAATGGCTGGGCTTCTCCTGAAGGTGAAGAAACATTCAATGAAAACCTCTCAGAAAACAGGGGCAAAAGCACGCAAAAATATCTGACAACAAAACTTAAAGGTCTTGCAAAAGGCAAAGATGCCACTGTTGGATACGAAAGTGTTGACGAATTGACAATCAACATTAAAGGAAACGGTCCGGACTGGAATGGTTTCATGAATAATGTTAAAAATTCCAACGTTAAAGAGAAAAACACTATCCTGAACGTTGTCAACTTCTCCGATCCGCTTAAGCGCGAAGAAGAAATCCGCAATATGATTCTTGTATATCCTGAACTGGAAGATGAAATTCTGCCTCCGCTTCGTCGTGCTATCATCACTGTGAATGCTTACGAGCCAAAGAAAACAGAGGAAGAAATTGCAATGCTTTCCACTACAGATCCTTCAAAACTTAACCTTAAGGAGCTTCTGTTTGCAGCAACACTTACTGATGACAATGCTACTAAAATGAGTATTTATGAAGCAGCCATTAAGGAAGAACCAAATTGCTGGACAGCATATAACAATGCCGGTTTTGTAGCCCTTGCTATGGGCGACAAAGAAAAAGCCCACGAATACTTTGAAAAAGCAAATACTATTGCTCCTGATAAACCAGCAGTTATCAATAACCTTGGTGTAATCTATGCAATGAATGGCAATTACGAAAAAGCTGAAGAATATTTCGATAAAGCTTCTAAACTTGGCGCAAGCAATGCTTATAACCGCGGAACGCTCCAAATTCGTCATGGTAAATATGATGAAGCACTGAAGCTGATGGGCGACAAAAAGTGTAATTATAACGTAGCTCTTGCACAGCTTCTTAAAGGAGATGATGCCAATGCTAAAGAAGTTATTGAATGTGCAGAAACAAATTGCGGCACACTCTACCTGAAAGCAATCATTGGTGCACGCACAGGTGATACAGCTTATATGTATGAAAACCTTACTGAAGCGATCAAGTTAAAGCCTGAATTCAAAGAAAAGGCTAAAAATGACCGTGAATTCATTGAATATTTTGATGAACCTGATTTCATTAATGTCGTAAAATAAATTAGGTGATTTTTTGGGCTGAGGCTGGTCTGCTTTGCAGGCCAGCTTTTTTTTATGCTAACTTTGCAGCAAATACCTGAAGATGAAATTCCTATTTTTAGCACTTGGCGGTGCCGGCGGAACAGTGTTACGCCATTTGGTATCTGAATTGACAAACCGTCTTTTCTCAGGCGAATTTCCTGCCGGTACCTTTGCAGTAAATATGATTGGTTCTTTTTTTATCGGATTTGCGTTTGGCATTTCAGGTACTTTTAAAATAAGCCCGAACGTTAAGCTGTTTCTGTTTACCGGTTTTTTTGGCGGTTTTACAACTTTCTCATCTTTTAGCCACGAAAATGCCAATTTATTGAGCTCCGGCAACCACCATCATGCTTTTTTATATATCCTGGCAAGTAATGTAATTGGAATTACTCTAGCCTGGGCAGGCTATATTATCTCTGGTTCCATTTTGAATAACCGCTCATAATATGCACGAAATAGAACCTTTCGACAGATGGATAGAATCTTATGATGCCTCAAAAGATCCCAAAAGTCCGTTTTTTGGAGAAAAATACAATGACTATATCTGCGAAAACACCATTTACAATTATTATATCCATCCTTATTGGGATTATTTTGGAGCGCCAACACTCTATGCCAAAATCCTTTTTACAGATTATCAGCACGGATTTACAATCATAGAGCTTTTTGGAGAATGGAATGATGCGGTGCATAACGACATTATGTATATTAAACGTAACCTGGCCGAAACACTAAATCAAAACGGCATCAATAAATTTATCCTGATCGGAGAAAACATCCTGAATTTCCACCATGGCGATGACGATTATTACCAGGAATGGTTTGATGATATTGAAGACGGCTGGATCGTTGCCCTCAATTTCAGGCAACATGTAATCGATGAATTTATTTTGGGTAAGCTGGATTATTACATAGCTTTTGGGGGCGTTTTTGATGAACTGCCCTGGAGAAGGCTTAAACCCAAAGAATTATTTTTCTTGGTTGAAAAACAAATTACAAAAAGACTTTCGCCATGAAAGCAAGTTATGACATAGTTGTAAGCGGAAGGGTTCAAGGAGTTGGCTTCAGATATTTTACCCAACGAATGGCGCAACAGTATAATCTGGCAGGCTATGTGCGCAATCAGCAAAACGGCAGTGTTTTTATACACATTGAAGGAAACTCAAACCAAATCATGGAGTTTATTGCTGCATGCCGCAAAGGACCGGTATCGGCAGATGTGGCGCATCTAGAAATTAAAGATTCATCATTTTTAGATATAAAAAGCTTTCAAATAAATAGTTAGATCCGAATAATTCCTTATATTTGAATGCCCATTGGCAAAAAAAGCTATTAGAAAGAGGACATGAAGAAACACTTGAATATCATAATTTCCGGAGAACTTAGGGAAAAAGGATTCCGTTTTTCAGCCATGCAGAAGGCATACGAACATGAAATTTCGGGCTTTGTACGAAGGAAAAGAGATGGCCGGATCTATATTGAAGCTGAAGGAGAAGAAGAGCGACTTGAAAAATATCTGGAATGGTGCCGGAAAGGCCCTCTGGGCACAATTGTTTATAATGTTCAGGTTGAAGACGGCTCTTTTAAGGATTTTTCTACCTTCGATATTAAACGACATTAGGCACATTTTACAACAATCTTCAAAAAAAATCACAGAGTCTCTCATCGACCCTGACTTTGGCGTTGCTGCTGAAGCATATATAAAACTTTCCGGTCAATCGGAAAACTTAAATCTTCCGGATACATCGCCATTACCGAAGACCACCGCAAAGCTTGCGCTCCATCTATTTTAGGAATATCCATTATCTCTGAATGAGTTGCAAACTTAATTGCACCCTTCAAAGCAACTTTATAATAAATATTGACAAGCTGCATCGGCGGATCCAAACCAATGGTTTTCTGGAAATAATCTGTTGTATAAAAGTGCTCCAGAACTTCTATTTCCTGATCCATTTCTTCCAGGAATTCCCGTTTCAAGCAATCTATTGTACCTTCCCCTACTTGCAAGCCGCCTCCTGGAAATTTTGTCATAAACCGATTGAGCCGATACTCATCACTCAGGAGAATCCTGTTCTGTTTATCGATAAGCAAGCCATATACCCGGATATTAAAGTCCATCGGAATTATTTTTTTGCCCGGGTCATTTCACGCTTTCCGGGAGGGCCGGGAAGATTTTCCACTTCAAAGCCGGCTTCTTTCAAAGCTCTTTTTACAGAACCTTTTGCCGAATAAGTTACCAATACGCCGCCCGGAGCCAATGCGTCATAAAGCTTAACGAAATGCTTCTTTTCCCACAATTCAGGCTGCACATCCGGGCCAAAAGCATCAAAATAAACAAGCTGAAATGATTCCGGCTTAAATTCTGCCTCTGCTAAGCCCTTTTTCAGCTTATGAAGGATAAATGAATCAGAAATGAAACGTGGCACAATATCCCATGCTGCCGTGTGCATCTGCATAAAAACCTTTGCTGAATCTTCAAAATCAATCAGTTCAGCATAATTTAACTGCTTAAGCTCGACCGGAGATAAAGGAAAAGGTTCGATACCGACATAATTCACTTTCCGATAATTTCTTGTAGCCTCCTCATAAGTCAGCAATGCATTCAGGCCAGTGCCCAGACCTACCTCAAGCACATTGATCGTATCCGTGCTGTGGCTAAAAAGTTTGTAACCGGCATCAATAAAAACATGCCTGCTTTCCTGAATGGCTCCATGAATAGAATGATAATGCTCATTTAATTCCGGAACATATAATGTAGAAGATCCATCTTCTGTTTTAATAATCTCTCTTTGCATATTCTAAAAATTACTCCTCTGGGCAGTACAGCTACGCCCTAGCGATCAAAGGTAAAAATATTAATTTGATTTCATAGTACAGAGTTCAAAGCAGTCAGGCGGAAACGGTAATTTAATAGTACTTGTTTCTTGCCAAATTACCGGGTCAATCAGGCTTACTTCCGAATTGCTGACCACCCAGATTAATGACTGAAGCGAATCGTATGCCATGTACCGGAGGTCTTCCTTTTCATACATGCTGTATATAACATTGCGTGGATATTCAAACTTTAATAAAGCACCATCCGCAAGCACGGCAAATTCCGTTTCGGAAAGAAGGCAGGCATCAATAAAATGCTTAGCACTTGTTACCAATGGGCCGTTAAGCAGATTTTCAGGTATATTATACTGATAAATGCTGCTTCCTCCATCATGATGGCAAAACAACAAAGTCGTATCCTGATTGATAAATAGAATTTTAAATGGCGTTTCCTGGATTTCAATTTCGTGCATATAAGCAGAAGTTTCACGATAAAAGGCCTTTATACCTTGCTTTACGCCACTGATGAGGCTATATCCAAAAATCACATAATCGGGATTAGCTGCACAGCAGGATGATTTTTCTCCCGAGCTCAATGGTATTGAAAAAATAATTCCACCATGCTCATCATAGGATCGGATGTAGTCGCGGGCATAAGCTGAAAACACCTGATTTTTATATATTGCCAGGCTATTTTTTGAAACACGATAGGGCAAAAACATCGGACGGTTCACGGTATAAACGTCAGCAAGCGATGGCAATTGCAATGATGTGATATTTTTCTTTTGCTGACCGGCAAGAATCAGCTGCTTCGTTTGCGGATTAAATTTTGTTTCTATTGAATCTCCCCAAAACAAGTTTTTGCTGAAAATGCTGTTTCCGTTCTGGTCGAGCAAAAACATCTGCAAGGAGTCCGCTTTTCTTTGAGCACAAAACATCAAATAATCAATTTTTATATCAGGATTGAATTTTATTTTTGCAAAGGCTTTATCACTTAATTCGCCATGAAAAGCTCTTGCAACCAGATAGTATTCCGTTTCAAGCGGATTATCAATTTGGGCATCAAAGACAACTTCTAAACCATCCGCCCCCTGACCTATTTCAAATTCTGAAAAGGGACCAACAGGCGTCATATTGGTATTTGTTAATTGCAGACTGATTTTTTGTGGAATTAATGTCGATAAAAATTCAATTTGCACTGCAATAGAATCAAGCTGTTTTGTAATACAACCATCATAAGGCTTTAAAAAGTTAATTTTCAAGGTTTCTACATCCTCATTGTCATCACAGGATGAGAAAAACAGAATACCCGCAAGCAGAAAAAAAACCAGGCTGATTTTGAAATAAGATGCCATAATGCAATAATTATTAAAAAGATCGCCTAAATTACGACAAAAATGTGTAAATTTGAAAAAACTCACAAATATGTCAGAAACAATTAAGGAAAGAGACATACTGTTTCTTGATATCGAAACAGTTCCCGCAGAGCGCAATTATGCCCAACTCAATGATCGCTTCAAAAAACTCTGGGATAAAAAAGCCGCCAAACTTGCAAAAGAAAATGAAAGCCCGGAAGCGCTTTATGCACGTGCTGGCATTTATGCCGAATTTGGAAGGATTATATGCATATGCAGCGGGGAATTTGAAGGCGATAGTTTTATAATACGCTCATTTTCCGGAGATGATGAGGCTGAATTACTCAAAAAATTTGCCCATCATCTGAATACAAAATTCAACAAAGACTACCATCGCTTGTGTGCCCACAACGGAATTGAATTTGATTTTCCCTACATTGCCCGCCGGATGCTGGTCCATCAAATCACTCTTCCAAAAATCCTTGAGATGCGCGGCAAGAAACCCTGGGAAGTGCAGCATATCGACACAATGCATTTATGGAGGTTCGGCGATTTTAAAGCCTATACTTCTCTGGATCTGCTGACGGCACTTTTCGACATCCCCACGCCGAAAGATGATATTGACGGAAGCATGGTTTATGCAACCTATTATGAAGAAAACGGATTAAGCCGCATTGTTAAGTATTGCAGAAAAGATACATTAAGTGTAGCCCAATTGCTGCGCAAATATTACTGCAAACCATTGATCCGTGATGAGGAAATTAGCATTATTGAGGGATAGGATCTAGCCCCGGATTAATTGCGTGGATTCACTTTACGCACAGAGATACGGATCCCGTAATTGCCCGACTCTTTTTGAAGAACAGTTTCATCACCTGAGGTTTCAATCAGAGCATAGCCTTCACTTTTAAGTGCACTTTTATAATCCGTTTCATCAATATAGTACGGGCCAAAAGGGCTGCACTCGAGGGTAAAATATGTATCCGGGCCATCTTCCCCGTCAATATACATATAGGGACGTTCACCGGCAATTTCATATAATTCGTAATCCATTTCCCAGGCATATCGTGCTACGCCATGAGAACTCAGAATTTGTCCCTCATAATACAAGTTATAGATTCCAGGTGTTGCACGATAAAAACGCCCCCACTGGAAATATGCCGGAATTGATGATGTTCCCGGATCAATATAGCTTGGTTCGTCATCAAGCCATGTTAATGCAATATATGCCTGCCCATCCCTTCCCGGCCGGCCTTCATAGCAGGAAGACAAATTAAATAAAGTAATAATTGAAACAACAAGGATCCCAATGCGACCAATTCCTTTGATTATTTTTAAATTTTTCATGGATATAAATTTTAATGGGTTCACTGATAAAATTCAATTCTCATGCCAAAAAATCCGGTTTCCAAATTTTGTACCTTTGCCAAAACGCATTTATGGAAAAACATCTGCTATCGAAAAGCACCTTCATCAAAGGATTTCAATGCCCGAAACTATTATACCTGTACAAAAAACGGCCGTATTTGCGCGATAGGCTCAGTGAAGAACAAAAAGCCAAATTCAAAAGAGGGTCGAATGTTGGAAGACTGGCTCAGCAATTATTCCCGGGCGGAATTGATGTAAGCCCGAAAGCACCATCACAATACCAAAAATCGGCACAGAGAACACAGGAACTTATCCTTCAGGGATGTGAAACCATTTATGAAGCCACTTTCCAGTTCGACCGGGTACTTGTAATGTTGGATATCCTTCATAAGAAAGAAGGAAAATGGTTTGCCTATGAAGTAAAAAGTTCCCTGAACATCAGCGAAACCTACCTGATGGATGCCAGCTTGCAGCATTACGTCATTGAAGGAAGCGGATTAAAACTTGAGGATTTTGCTATTATCACGATTGATGGAGCATACACAAGAAAAGAAGAAACGGAACTTAATAAACTGTTTAGAATACAATCGGTGATGGATGAAATCAATATCCGGTCGGCAGTTGTTGAAAAAAAAATACCCGAATTAAAAGATGTACTAAATCTGAAATCCAGCCCAAAAGTCCAAATTGGACCGCAGTGCACAAAGCCCTATATATGTGAATTTTATGGGCATTGCCACCAAAAACTGCCAAAAAATGGAATCTACAATCTGGCGATCGACGAAGAAGACAAATGGAAACTCTGGGAAAATGGGATCATGGAGGTATCAGATATTTCTGAAGCCGCAGTTCATTTAATAAAACCCCGAACATTTGAATTGTTGTCCAGCCTGAAAAAACAGGGTTTTTATATGTCGGATGAATTAAGATCGTTGATTGGACAAATCGATGTGGAAAAATACACATTGATAAAAATTATTGATTATAAACCTGCTGTTCCCCAAATAAAAGGAAGCATGCCCTATGCTCCTGTTCCGGTTTGCATGGCTATAGAATCAAATAACATGCAAAGCTTTCAAACTTTTGATACGTCTTCTTCACCCATTGAACATATAAAAGAATTCATTAAACAAAAGGTTGAACCCGATCAAAAACTGATCACTGACTACAGAATTGATGAAAGCTTATTACCAAAAGAACTTAAAAATAACACACAATACACTATTTATCAATATATTGAAAAATCGGAATATTATGAATCCGGCTTTGGATCCGGGCTCTCAGGAGATGAAATCGACCGTTTCTTTTCTGGAAATGCATCAAGCCCAAAAAGCGAGATTATTTTACAGGAATATTTCCATTATGCAGATAGTGAAGATGAGATCAGAAATGAAATATTAAAAAAAGCCAAAATATTATCTTTTAATAGATTATACAATATAAAAAACATTTTAAAAGAATTTATGAGAATGAAGAGCTAACATTTTATGGCAAAACTTGTTGCTTGGATAAAACAATTTTTTTTAAAGGAAACCAATTTTTTATATATTTGAAAAAAGAACGTACTAATGAGGATTTCTCCGTTTCAAATACATCATTCAATGAACCCATACACCCTAAGATTCAGTGGTGAATTGGAACGGAGTTTTATGTCGCATTATTATGAAAGGTCAAAAGACCACTCTCGCTACCTCATTGCTGTAACAGTCATTTTATATTCCTGCTTTAGTTTTCTTGATGCCTATTTATTCCCTGATGAGATTTTTTCACTTCTGTTTTTACGCTTTGGGATTTATTTGCCAATAAGCATTGTTGTATTTTTACTTACTTTTTCTAATTTTTTCCATATAGTATGGCAGGAAATACTATCCTTTTGGTTTTTTTGCACAGGTTTGATAATTGTATTAATGCCCTATTACCTTGAAAGCCCGGACAGGGACTTATATTATGCAGGCTTGATGCTTGTTTTATCGGGTGGGCAATCCCTGCTGCGAACTAGTTTTATTTACAGCCTTATCACAGGAACAAGCATTTGGGTCATGTATGTACTTTCCGCTATGTATGGATATTCGACCGACACAAAAACCATCATTTCAAATGCTTCCTTTTTATTTTCTATAAACATATTAGGTATATACACCACCTATACATTGGAGTATTATATCCGTCGGGAATTTGTTAGCAAAAGGATGTATGAGAAGCAAAAAGAAGAAACAGACTTTATCAATCATGAGTTGGAAAACCGAGTCAGGCAGCGCACTATTGAACTTGAAATCGCAAAAACCAAAGCAGAAAAAGCCGATCGTCTGAAGTCTGCTTTTCTAGCCAATATGAGCCATGAAATCAGAACACCTTTAAATTCAATCTTAGGCTTTTCAAATCTACTCAATGACACATTAGAGGACGAAGAGGAAAGGGAATTTGCAGGTATTATTATCAAGCAAAGCAATGAGTTGTTGAATCTGGTCAATGATATTGTGGATATCTCCAAGATTGAAGCAGAGGAGATTCCTTTCCAAAAAGATGAAATTTATTTTAAAGAGTTTATACAAGATATTTACCATGATTTTATGGTAAAACAGGACAAGCTCATGAAGAAAAACCTCATATTCCGGCTCAATTTACCTGACAGCAAGTGGGACAATTTAAAAATAACAGCAGACAAATACCGCCTTCGTCAATCCATTGCTAATGTTTTGGACAATGCCTTTAAATTCACAGAAGAAGGTTTTATTGAACTGCGTTATGATGTAATTAAAAACACGCACGGAAACCAATATTTTAAGGGACAAAACTACATACGCATAGCAGTAGAGGACAGTGGAACAGGTATTAATCCGGAGCTACTGCCCAATATATATGACCGGTTTATACGAACGGACGATTTCACAATAAAGCATTATCGCGGAGCAGGTTTAGGGCTTACAATTACCAAACAAATTCTAGACTTAATGCAATGTCGGATTTCTGCTGAGTCAAAAGTAAACGAAGGCAGCACATTCCACATCGATATACCATTACACAACTGAAAATCAACAATATAAATTTTTATCCACAATACCCCTTCTTGCCTGCATTTATTGTAATTTTGCATGACTATGGATAAAATTTTTAGTCAGGGACTGAGCAAAAGCCAGTCAAAAAACGAGAAACAGGCACAAAATAATGCCAAACAATATTTACATCAAACGGCCTTAGATCATGGCCGGATTCCACCGCAGGCCACTGATATAGAAGAAGCTGTATTAGGAGCTTTAATGCTTGAAAAAAATGCATTAACACAGGTAATCGACATACTGAAAGCCAAAGCTTTTTACAAAGAATCCCATCAATGGATTTATACAGCCATCTCCAATCTATTTGCCAAATCTGAACCTGTTGACCTGCTCACAGTTACAAACGAACTAAAATCGGAAGGGAAACTGGAAGCTGCCGGTGGGGCTTATTATCTCAGCCAACTTACCAACAAAGTAGCTTCTGCTGCGAATGTGGAATTTCACGCAAAAATCATCATCGAAAAGTATATCCTGCGCTCATTGATCACTATTTCATCCGAAACAATTCATGATGCCTACGATGACACTTCGGATGTTTTCGACCTTCTCGACAAAGCGGAGGCAAAAATGTTCAGCATTTCAGAAGAAAACTTCCGAAGATCGCATGACACTATGGAAAGCCTGGTGAAGCAATCGATGGATGAAATTGAGCAGGCCAAAAACCATGATGGAAAACTGCGTGGTGTGCCCTCCGGTTTCACCGAAGTTGACCGCATGACCAATGGCTGGCAAAAATCTGATTTAGTAGTACTTGCCGCCCGCCCGGGTATGGGAAAAACTGCTTATACACTGAGTATGGCAAGAAACATTGCCGTTGACCATAACATTCCCGTTGCCATTTTTTCACTGGAGATGTCTTCCGTTCAATTGGTTACACGACTTATTTCCAGCGAATCCAAAATCTCGGCAGACACTTTAAAGAAAGGCACCCTTAAAGATTATGAATGGGAACAGCTTAATGCCAAGATCAACAACCTGATATCAGCACCAATTTACATTGATGATACGCCCTCGCTTTCTGTTTTTGAATTACGGGCAAAATGCCGCCGGCTGAAAGAACAACACGATATTCAGATTATCCTAATCGACTATATCCAGTTAATGACGGCAGGCATGGACAATAAAAGCGGCAACAGGGAGCAGGAAATCAGTTTGATCAGCCGGTCTTTAAAAGCACTCGCCAAAGAGCTGAATGTTCCTGTAATTGCACTTTCGCAGCTCAGCCGTGCCGTTGAAACCCGTGGCGGCCTTAAAAAACCTATGCTTTCCGACCTCCGCGAATCCGGCGCCATTGAGCAGGATGCCGACATGGTAATTTTTATCTATCGTCCGGAATACTACCAGATCGACAATGATGAAAAAGGAGATACTGCCGGGAAAGCAGATATCATCATAGCCAAACACCGTAATGGTGCTTTAGGCGAAATCCGTGTTGATTTCATCGCTAAATATGCTCGTTTTCAGGACCCTGAAGATTTCAGCACCATGGGGCTGCCGGCTATGGATAGCGAAAACAATGAAATGTCGCCCAACAGTGATTTTGATTCCGGCCAACCATCAACTTATACGGTACCCTCTAAAATGAATAACGATGATGAAACCCCTTTCTAAGGCTGATTCATCACAAAAATAAAAATCAAAACATTTTGCCCGATTTGCCGTTCTTTTTGTAAACAGCCTTATATGAAGTTTATTAAGATAATATTTCTTTTCACCTTTTTCTCTTTCATTCAGCAAATCCATGCGGCCTATTTGCTTATACCCATGGACCAAAGCCAGAAGAATCATTTAAAAGCTTATGGCATAGCTTATTGGATTTTGCAGCAAGATGTTGAAGTGGACTGGCTACTCAATTATCGTGGAGGGAGTTTTATGTGCAAATTTCACGAAGCCATCGAGGACGAATGTCTTATTCGTGGGGTCAGCTATACGGTTATTGCCAACAGCCAATCCACGGCAATATTGCAGGAAATATCTGATCCGCAATCAAATATGGATGCCGTTAAACTTCATAAAGCACCAAAGGTTGCAGTTTATTCCCCAAAAAACAAGCAGCCCTGGGACGATGCCGTAACTTTGGCCATGACCTATGCCGAAATACCCTACGATGTTATTTATGATCAGGATGTTATGGAAGGCGTTTTACCAACTTACGACTGGCTTCATTTGCATCACGAAGATTTTACAGGGCAATACGGAAAATTCTGGGCACGCTACCGAAATGCTTCCTGGTATATTGAAAATCAAAAGGAAGCAGAAAAAACAGCCCTTGAGCTCGGCTTTAACAAAGTAAGCCAGTTAAAACTGGCCGTAGTAAAAAATATCCGCGATTTTGTTTTGGGCGGTGGTTATCTTTTTGCCATGTGCTCAGCACCGGACAGTTTTGATGTAGCCCTAGCCGCCGATGGAGTGGATATTTGTGATGTAATGTTTGATGGTGACCCGCCTGACCCGAATGCTCAGCAAAAACTGGATTACAGCCAATGTTTGGCCTTCAGGAATTTCAGTATCAACCAAAATCCTTATGAATATGAAATCAGCTCCATTGATATTGATGTAATGAAAAGGAGCATCGCCCAAAAAGACGACCTGTTCACACTTTTTGAATTTTCGGCAAAATGGGATCCAGTGCCTACTATGCTGTGCCAAAACCACGAAACCGTTTTAAAAGGGTTTATGGGGCAATCAACGGCTTTCCAAAGAAAATATCTAAAACCCAACGTTTTGGTTTTGGGTGAAACAAAAAACCTCGACGAAGTCCGATATATACACGGAGAATATGGCAAAGGCACCTGGACTTTTTATGGCGGCCACGACCCGGAAGACTACAGGCATTTTGTTGGCGACCCACCTACAGATTTAAACCTGCACCCCAATTCACCGGGATACCGCCTGATACTGAACAACATCCTCTTCCCTGCTGCCAAGAAGAAAAAACAAAAAACGTAGAAAACGGACTAATAAGGGATTAATCTTTTCCCTGTAGTATCGAGTACCATTCCGCTGCTATTAATCCCATTCACGCTATACCAAATAGAGGGGTCACAATGGGAAGCGGAGGTGTCACCTGAAGAAGAATAGCCATAATTCATATAAACCGTGCTGATATCCAAATCAGGCATACTCATAGTAACATGGCCGGAATTGATCCATTTACAGGCAAATGGTTTTACCAAAGTATCACGAATCGTATTAAAAAAACGGTCGAACTGAAAGGAACGTCCATTGGCTTTTCCTACAATTAGAAGGGTATCATCTCTTAAATACTCCGGGCTTCGCTCAATATTTTTCCAATAAAAAACATAATCCGTCGCATAAGCAATTTCATATTTACCATCTTTCTGATAATCAATAATCCCATTACGCAGTTCATATGAATATACAGGAAAAGCAGATGCAGCGCTATCAAGACATGTAAGTGTAATCCGGCCTTTTACTTTTCGGTTTTGGGAGATATAAAAATCTTCAAGGTTAATAAAAGCGCCGGAGCCCGGACTAAAAAAACTCCCCCCAAAAAACTCCAGAGTAAAGTGTCCTTTTTTCAAACGACTATCGGAACCATAAATATAGTTATCGCCATAATCGATCATAATTACGCCATTTTCCATTTTGTATGCCCGCGCGGAATCGATCAAAGCTTCGCCTTGCTGGTTCAAAGGCCGGCTCACATAGCACAAAGCCACAACACGGATAAAATCATCATAAACTGCCTGCGCCAGAAGATAGCTATCCACAGCATGCTGATTGATATCAATATCATTTAAACCGGTATCTTCATCAATACAGCTCACTGTTCCTGCAATCAGGAAAAACACGATCAATATGTAGCTTAATCCTTTTTTCAATTTTATTTTTTTCGATGATATGATACGAAGGAAAACTGAATTTGTTCCTCAATATCAAAATTTTCTATGCGCTCGTATTCCGTCCATTCCTCCTGCTTTATTTCCGGGAACTTTGTATCACCCTCAAAACTTGCATGGATCTCCGTAACATACAATTTATCAGCGAAACCGATTGCCTGATTATAAATTTGCCCGCCGCCAATAACAAAAGCTTCTTCATCCGGATTTAAGGTTTGCAGTGCTTCATCAAGCGAGCGTACAAGCGTAGCTCCATCTGCCTGATAATCAAGATTTCGGCTGACAACAATATTTTCCCGTTTCTTTAAAGGCCGAAAAGGAAGCGATTCCCAGGTTTTACGCCCCATAATAATTTTTGAGCCCAATGTCAGCTTTTTAAAACGCTTCAAATCCTCACTTATGTGCCAGGGCATATCGCCATTATTGCCGATAATACCATTGGATGAAACTGCAACGATTACGGATAAACTCATTATTGATTAACGAACTTAGGGTGAATTAATTATACACTGATCTTCCCTTTGATATGCGGATGCGCTTCATAGTTTTCCAAATGAAAATCATCAAAGGTATAATCAAAGATGGAATTATGCGGTTGGATTATCAGTTCGGGCAAAGCAAATGGCTCCCGTTTAAGCTGGGTTTTTGCCTGTTCAATATGATTCAGATAGATATGCGCATCGCCCAGGGTGTGCACAAATTCGCCTTCCTGCAAGCCCGTAACCTGAGCCATCATTTTCAAAAGTATGGCATAGGAAGCAATATTAAAAGGTACACCCAGAAAAACATCCGCACTGCGCTGATAGAGCTGACAGGACAATTTTCCGTCGGCAACATAAAACTGAAACAATATATGACAGGGAGGCAAGGCCATATTTTCCAATTCGCCTACATTCCAGGCACTTACAATATGCCTACGGGAATCCGGATTGTTTTTAATCGATTCAATTACCTGACTGATCTGGTCGATATGCCTGCCATCCGGAGCCGGCCAGCTACGCCATTGATATCCGTAAATCGGGCCAAGATCGCCCTTTTCATCGGCCCATTCATTCCAGATGCGCACTCCGTTTTCCTGCAGATAGCGCACATTGGTAACACCGCTCAAAAACCACAAAAGTTCATGGATAATTGAT
Organism: Bacteroidales bacterium; assembly: GCA_963662905.2. Taxonomy (GTDB): domain Bacteria; phylum Bacteroidota; class Bacteroidia; order Bacteroidales; family WRLA01. Next base: position 1,442,810 of record CAXXFD010000003.1, read on the forward strand.
TTCAAATGCAGCTTTTTTGTTGTGAGCAAAGGAAAACCTTCGGACAAATCAAATCGCATCTGATAACCAAAAACACTGACAGTTCCTGTTCCAGTGCGGTCTTCTTTTTTCTGTCCTGTTGTCAGGATATGATCCAACAGATTTAGATATTGTTTCATATTTAAAATCTTTTGTCGTAAGCTGTTTTTAATTGTCCCATTGCTTTTTCAATAAGGGATTTTGGTGCCGCAATGTTCAGGCGCATAAAGCCGCTCCCTCCTGTTCCAAAACTTCTTCCTTCATTCAATCCCAATCCGGCTTCCTGAATAAAAAAGTCGCGCAACTGATCATCTCCAAGCTCCAGCCCACGGCAATCGAGCCACACAAGATAAGTAGCTTCGGGTAATACAACTTTGATCCGGGGCAAATGTTCAGCAATGAAATCATGAAGGTACGCAATATTTCCTGCAAGGTATTCCAATAACTGATCCAGCCATTCCTCGCCATAATTATAGGCAGCTTCCAGTGCAACATTGCCAAAAATATTCCCATTTCCCACATGCCAGCGATTGATGGTTTTCTCAAGCTTTTCCCTCAGATCAGGATTGGGAATAATCATGTAAGATGTTGCCAGGCCGGCAATATTAAATGTTTTTGATGGCGCCATTGCCGTGATGGTAATATGCGCAATATCATCAGAAACAGAAGCTAATGGTATATGTTTATGCCCTTCAAAAATCAAATCGGCATGTATTTCGTCCGAAAGCACCAACACCCTGTGCTTCAAACATATTTCGCCCATACTTTGCAGCTCTTCTTCTGTCCAGACGCTTCCTCCCGGATTATGCGGATTGGAAAGCAGGAACATTTTCACATTATTATCGACGATCTTTTGTTCAAAATCCTCAAAATCAATATTCAGACGACCATTGGACAGCCTTAGTGGATTTTCGATCAATTGGCGTTCAAAATCTTTCACTGCATTGAAAAAAGGGAAATAAACCGGTGGCTGCACCAAAACTGCATCGCCTTTTTCTGTATAAGCCTCAACAGCCATATTCAGAGCCGGAACGATACCCGGGCTAAAAAGGATGGATCCTTTATTCACTTTCCATTGATGGCGCTTTTGATTCCAATTGATGATTGCATCAGAAAAAGACTGAGGGCGAATGGAATAGCCCAGAATTTCATGTTCTGCGCGTTTGCGCACTGCGTCCATGATAAAAGCAGGCGTGCGGAAATCCATATCGGCAACCCAAAGCGGGATCACATCATCGGTATTAAAAAACATCTGCCGCAAATCGTATTTCACGGAAGCTGAGCCCTGTCGGGAAGGACAATCATCAAAAGAGTAAGTCATAGCTATGTTTTGTGCTACAAAAATAGCATTTAAGGTGGGAATAAGACATCAACAATAAAAACGAACTAAGGTCAGTTTACTCTTCAATAGTATTTTTTTGAAGCTCATCACCAAGTCCACTCAGATTTAAGGTTGGTAGAATAATTGGGGGAAATCCGGACAATGTAGAAAGTGTAGAGATGTAAGCTCTTACATATGGGAACAAAATTGCAGGTGCATTTACATAAAACAAACTTTGTAGTTTTTCTTTTTTAATCTCCTGTTCAAACGCAAAGTTAGCCACAGACGACATCTCTACACTCAAAACATCATTCTCATCTTTAATCAAAACATTTAATTGGAGATTATAAGTTCGTTTTGAAGTATTTAATATGCCTTTCGGTTCGAAATTAAACGAAAACCTTTTAGAAATATCACCATCTCTTTTCTCCAATAACGATCTATTTATTTTAAACCCCTTAAATTGAAACTTAGATTCATTCATATTTAGGCAGCTTTAGCAAAGTTATCGGATTCAACAAAATCAAGCAAAAACAAATCTGATTCAACTTTGAATTCATTATATTCTATAAAACTCTCAAAGGTTTGACCAAAACCAAATTTACAACAACAAGAATTATTAACTTCGGTTAAAGACTCTTCTGAAACAAAAAGAATACTCTCGTTTGGGAATAATTCTTCAAAATCATGCTCAAGTTCCTCTTCAAGATTTAAATAACATTCATCATTCTCGAATATTACTAAAGGAGTAACTTCAACGATGTGACTACAGGTATTCGTCCTATTTTCATATCTAATCTTTATACCTGATATTCTATTAAAAACCCTTTCAAGTCTATCTATTATAAAGTCCTGTGGTTTCATCTTATAAAATTTTTTACTAATATTTCTCTAACTACTTTTGCTTGTTGATAAGCTGAATTGCTCTTCTCAATGCCAATTTCAATATTATTATAGTCAGCATCCTCTCTCAACTGTTTTAAATCTTTGATTTTTCTAATTAATTCGCGCTCCACATTTCGCTCTGTATTTCTCCTTAATTCTTCACGAATTAATTTTATAACGTATTGATGTGAATTTTGTTTTGAACTTCTAATTTCAAAGCTTTGCTGATCGTAATCTTTATTAAAACAGTAACTTATAATGTATTTAATTAACTGAAAGCAACTATAATAAGAACAATGCACACTTGGCGCATACAGATGATTTGCGATTAAACAATCTGCGGCATCAATATTAAACTCAGATTTCTGTTTAAGCTTACTCATTAAATAAATCAAATTTTTTATCAATGTAGCTTACATGATTCATAACTAAAAATCATCAAAAGCACAAATATATGAAATAAAAACAATAGAAAGCATACCCATTTATCACTAGAAGGACTTATTCACCCTGATAAACCGGACATATTTCTATCCTTGCTGCCTGGAATAAGGAGCAGCATCCTGTGCAGCAAAAAGTCCTTTCCTGTATTTAAAATACCCGCTGATTGCGATCATAGCGGCATTATCGGTACTGAACTGAAAAGCCGGAAGAAATGTTTTCCATCCCAGTTTTTCGCTCCGTTCTGCCATTGCCCGGCGCAATCCGGAATTTGCAGAAACCCCTCCTGCTATGGCAATTTGTTTTATCCCTGTATCTTCCGCTGCCTTTTCGAGTTTATCCATCAAAATTTCAATAATCGTCCGCTGCACCGAAGCCGATAAATCATTTTTGTTTTTTTCAATAAAATCCGGATCATTACGCAGCTTATCACGAAGGAAATACAATATTGAAGTTTTCAAGCCGCTAAAACTATAATCGTAGTCCTGCATTTTTGGCTTGGGAAAATTGAAAGCATTAGGATTTCCTTCTACGGCCAGTTTATCAATTACCGGTCCTCCGGGATAAGGCAAACCCATGATTTTGGCAGCTTTATCAAATGTTTCCCCGGCTGCGTCATCAATAGTTTTTCCGAGGATTTCCATATTAAAATAATCGCGGACAAGCACAATTTGCGTGTGCCCACCCGAAACGGTAAGGCACAAAAAGGGAAATTCGGGTATCCCATCCGTGTTTTTGTTGGCGATAAAATGTGCCAGAATATGCGATTGCAGATGATCGGCCTCTACCAAAGGAATTCCAAGACCCAGAGCAAAACTTTTTGCAAAGCTCACGCCCACCAGCAAAGACCCTAGCAAACCCGGGCCACGGGTAAAAGCCACAGCATTCAAATCTTCTTTTTTGATCCCTGCATCCTGTATGGCTTTATGGATTACGGGGATAATATTTTGCTGATGTGCCCTTGAGGCCAGCTCAGGCACAACGCCACCAAATTCGCGATGCACATTCTGACTGGCAATTACATTCGACAAAACCACATTATCTCTCAAAACCGCAGCTGAAGTATCATCACAAGATGATTCTATTCCCAAAATATAAACAGGCATTTATTCTAATTTTGCGCAAAAATACTCCATTCATCCATTTGCAAAGTACTTTTAACAAATCTAATCCGCCAGGGATTTCCTTTTTTGGAGAATGAAAGCTATTTTTGCAGTTTAATGGTGCGACCAGATTAATCACTTATACAACACAGACAGCATGCGTTTGCCATCCCGCGAAATGGAAAAAATCAAAAAATCCATCAGAAAGGACATTTCTGCCGGGCATGATGTGAACCAGGTGTTTAACAGTATTTTAACCCAATGGGACATCAACCTTCAAACACACCGAAGAGCCCTTATTGAAATTGCCCATTACCTGAAAAAAATCCCGACGCCAGCAACAAAAATACGGTTTAAGAAAAACTCAATACTGTTGAGGATTCTGCTGGCGTTGCTTTCTATCGGTTTATGTGTGATGGATTGGGAATCAATAAAACTACTCTATTCCAGCGGACTTCCTATATACAGCTTGATTTCCGGCACCATAATCACTTTCTTTTTCCCATTCCTCTATCTGTTTTTTAGTTTTTACCTAAGACTCAGTAAACCATTGCGGTTTAGCCGTCTTGGATGGATCTGTATTTTTGATATTTTCCGGTTTATGCCTGTACTGAGCCTTTTTCTTCAGGAAAACAGCCTCGTATTTCTTATCACTATTATCCTCAAAATCATCATAAGCGTACAAGCCTTCACTATTTCTATAAACTTAAGAAACCCGTTTGAATATCACCAAAGTTATTATACAACATCATCGGGTATCCGAAAGAAAAAACTGATTATCAAATTTATTGAAGACAAATAAAACATCCGGAATCATTGAAACAGGCCATTCAAAAATAAAGCCCGGAGGATTTTCGCAACAGAAGGGCTGCAAGCGGCTTACAGCTTTTGCAATTTGCCTATTTTTGCAACCTGTTTTATAAATCAACGTAGTAAAACATTATCAGAACAATCAGAAAAATAGCAAGGATAATCCTGCGGCTTGCGCTCATTATCACGGCATTAGTGATACTGTTGTTTACCATAATGCGCAGTCCTGCCATACAAAGTTATGTAGCGGGGAAAGCGGCAGGCTGGTTGAGCGGCAAGTTGGGCACCGAAGTCAGTATTGAAGGCTTTGGTATCCGCTATTTTCTCGATTTGGAATTAAAGAATATCCGTATCAAAGACGCAGAAAACAATGACTTTATCCGCATTGAAAATTTAACCCTTGACTTTCTGGGATTTCACTACCTCAACAGACAATTGAAACTGGAATCAATCACATTAAGCGGCGCCGAAGTTGGCCTTTATAAAAAACATTTGGAAGGCTTCAACTACAATCATATTATTTCAGCCTTCAACAGCAAATCCGACAGCCTTGCTGATGTTGGCGAAAATCAGGATATTCACTTACCTGCCCTTGATTTACAATGCAAAAAATTACGCATAGAAAACACCCGTTTTGTTTACAAAAACAACACCCGACGCAGGCGACAGGGATTTGACTGGAATCATCTGAACCTCGACATTCGCCATCTGGTTTTATCAGAAGTACGCATGAACCACGACACAGTTTTTGTAATGATTGATTCATTAAAAACTACTGACACGAGTGGATTTGGCGTAGAAAAAATCAGTGGAAACTTTTTCCTTAGCCCACAGGCATTTCGCGGACAAAATGTGATTATCAATACCAATTATTCTGATTTGCATTTGGATTATAATTTCGCTTACAGCCAGTGGAACGACTGGAACGATTTCGAAAAAAGTGTTACGATTGAAACCAATATTACACATTCCAAACTAAACACTTCCGATATTGGTTATTTTTCGGCTAGTTTACGGAACATGTACAACACACTGTATTTCAGTGGAAGAGCAAAAGGGCGCATTGGACACCTCAACGCTTCCGATTTTATTATCCGCTATGGGAAAGGCACGCACTTTATGGGGAATATTTCCATCAGTGGGCTTCCGGATATTGAAGAAAGTTTTATTCTGGCAGATGTTAAAAGCCTGGAAACCAACGCCCGGGATTTAAACAATTTAAGTCTGCCGGTATATGACGGGCAAAGGCTTCGAATGGAATTACCGAGCCAGATCGAAAACCTGGGCTTTATCCGCATGAGCGGGGAATTTAGCGGTTTTTATAACGACTTTGTTTCTAAAGGCTTGTTTAATACAGGTTTAGGAGGTTTTAAAACAGATATAAAATTAAAATACAATCCGCGGGAAGATATTTTTGAATATACCGGAGACCTAACGGCATCATCTTTCGATTTGGGCATGTTTACCGGTTATGCTCCAGATTTGGGTGATGTAAGTTTAAAAACCCACATCAACGGTAAAGGGTTTAGCATCAAAAATGCCCGGATGAAACTCGAAGGAAGCATTGATACGATCCGTTTTAAAAATTATGCCTACCGCAATATCCTGATTGATGCGCATGTTTCGGACAAACAGTTTAACGGAAGCCTTAATGTTCAGGACAAAAACATTGATTTTAATTTCAAAGGGCTGATAGATTATACTGAAGAGATTCCTCTGTTCAATTTTGTAAGCACACTCAAAAGCGCCCGCCTTTTCGACTTGAACCTGAGAACCTTTGGCGATCCCGACGCAGTCCTTTCGGGTAAAATTGACGCCAATTTCCGGGGCGACAAACTTGACGACATACTCGGTAGAATAAGAATAGACAGCCTGAACCTTGCCGAAACAGAACGCAGTTACCTAATGAAGAAGGCAATTATTGAAGCCCGAAAAACCAATGACAGCAACAAACGAATCGACATTTACAGCGATTTTATCGATGCGCACATCAACGGTACTTTCGATTTCAGCAAAATAGCTTCAAGCAGCCGGCAATTTGTGCATAATTATATTGCCAGTTTTCAGGCAAGCAATGAACACCTTGAGGAAATCAACGAAAACTACCAGCTTGAATTCAGCGTTCTCTTTAAAGATACAGAAACCCTTACCGATTTGTTTTTCCCGGATTTTAAAATCAGTCCGTTATCCAGTATCAGCGGAAATTTCAATACAGGAAAAGCGCTGCTGCAAATGAAAGGAAATGCAGACGAAATCGACTATAGGGGCATCAAATTTAAGAAATGGTTCCTCCATAGCTCCACGCTTAAAAATATCATGACTTTTTCTACGGGCTCCAACCGAATCGTCTTTCGGGAAGAAGGAGAAACCGATAGCCTAAACCTTGGCATTTCAGATTTTTCCGTTTATTCAAATGTCAGCAATAACCGGATATCCTTCATTTTTAAATGGGACGATCAAAAGAAAGTAAGGCATAATTCGGGCAATATCAGGGGTATAGCAAATTTCATCGATTATCCGCTAACCAATCTGAGGTTTTCAGGTTCTTCCTTTACCATTAATGACACTACCTGGACAATCCCAACAACCAATTCCATTGATTTTGATACGCTTGGAATCCATTTTGGCCATTTCATCCTAAAAGCGCCCGGCGAAGAAATCAGCCTCAGCGGTTCCTTAAGCAAGGACACCTTAAGCCGCTTTGATTTGGGATTAAAAAACGTAAACCTCAGTAATTTTGACATGATCACAGCTTTGGCCGGAATTGATTTCAACGGCTTGGTCGATGGCAGTATCAGTCTGAACAATATCTACCACGAGCCGCTTGTTTTTTCGGATTTGCGTATCCAAAATATGGAGTTAAACCACCATAAACTGGGTCAGGCGAGCCTTCGCTCAAACTGGGACTATAGCAGCGATAAAATTCAGATTGATATCGTTTCCACCATCAAAGGCGAGGGCTATCAATACTCACCGCTGGATATTAAGGGGAATTATTTCCCTAAAAACGACAGCATTCAATCAAACATCATCTTACAAAATCTCGATGCAGGCATTATTGAACCCTATCTGGAAGGCATAATAAGTGATATTGAAGGTTTTGCATCCGGCAATTTCCAAATAAACGGCCTGATCACAAAACCTAAAATTGATGGGTCGCTCTCCGTAATGCGCGGTCAGGCCCGGGCCGATTATCTGAATACGCTATACACCTATACGGGAGATGTATTCATCAGTGATGAAATTATCAATTTCAAAAACTTTATCTTTTATGATAGCCTGGGGAATCCCGCCCCGCTTTCGGGAAGCATAGCACATAATTATTTTAACAACTTCAAGCTCAATTTAAATTTGCAGCCCAACAATCTTTTCGCCCTAAATAACACCAAAACACAAAACAGTGCTTTTTATGGCTCAGCTTTGGTTTCCGGCGCGGTGAATATAGATGGTACTGACAATAATGTTTTGATGGATGTAAATGTGGAAACACAGGAAGGCACAGAAATAAACATTCCATTAAATACTACGGAAGATGTTTCTGAAAACAACTTTGTGACATTTGTCAATGCGGAAGAAACAGACCCGGACAGCCCAAAGAAAAGCGGGGTCAATGCCAATGTAACGGGTTTACAGCTTAATATGGATATGCGGCTGAACAACAAAGCCAATATAACTATTTATCTGCCCGAACAAAGCGGCAGCATCAAAGCGCGCGGAAACGGTGATATTAAGATGAATATTGACGAAGAGGGCAATTTTGATATTGATGGAGAATACGTAATCCGAAGCGGCAGCCTGCTGATCAGGTTACGGGGCATTTTGAACCGCATGCTCGACATCAACCAGGGCTCCAGCATTACTTTTGACGGCAACCCTTATGATGCAAAAATCAACCTTACAGCAACTTACAAATTGCGTACAACTTTAGCCGGGCTTGACCTTCCATTAGATTCCACAGTATTGAATGTACGCACTCCGGTAAACTGCCTGGTGCGCCTGCAAGATGAACTAATGAACCCCAAAATCAGTTTCGGCATTTATTTTCCCGGTGTCGAAGAAGACATCAAAAATCTGATTTACAGCCGGCTCGACACAACCGACGAAGTAAGCATGACCAAACAGTTTTTCTCACTTCTGGTGCTTAACAATTTTTCATTCCAGTTTAACAACAAGGGCATCGCCAGCAGCATCAGCACATCATCCCTTAGCCTGATTAGCAATCAGCTGAGCAATTGGTTATCGCAAATCAGCAAAGATTTCGATATTGGGATCAATTACCGCCCCGGCAATGAACTTTCGTCAGAAGAAGTGGAAGTTGCACTCTCAACACAGCTTTTTGATAACCGTGTAATCATCGATGGCAACATCGGCTATGCCGACCGTCAGAAGTACAGCTCACAAACCAGTGATATTGTGGGAGATGTAAATGTTGAGATAAAAATAACCGATGACGGGCAGCTGAGGGCTAAAGTTTTTAACCGTTCCAACAATGTGGATTTGCTCAACACAACAGCTCCTTATACACAAGGCGTTGGTATATCTTATCGGCGCGATTTTGATAACCTGCGGGAGTTATTCGGTATAAAAAAGAAAAAGCATCCTAAACCGCAAAAACCTTAGCGCATCAGCTTCACCATAAGTTCGCGGATTAAATCACCGTCTTTCATATTGCCTGGATTTGCTCCTACACCTTTGGATTTCAGATCAAATTCGCGCAAAAGCGAAACCATACCAAATAAACGGCCGGGCGAAAAATTCCGCGCTGCGGTTTCGAAATCACGCACAAAAAACGGGCTTATTGATAATGCTGAGGCCACATTATTTTTTGATTTATCAGCCAAACGATGATAAATCAGTATATTAACAAAAAAACGCGTTAAAGTTGGCAACAACCGCTGTAGTGGATATTCTTTGGCATTACTTGCCATAAACGCGGCAATCCGGTTTACTTTGTAAAGGCTTCTTTCGCCGATTGCATTTTGCAGCTCAAATACATTATATTCTTTGCTGATTCCAATATTTTCTTCAACATGGGTTTCAACAATCCGTGTACCGGCAGGCAGGTTAATAATCAATTTGCTCAATTCATTGACAATTCGGGCGAGATCGTTTCCAATATGTTCGGCAATAATCGCACTTGCCCGCGGTGTAATGGTAAATCCTTTTTGGTTTAACCATGATGAAATCCAGGGTGCAAGCTGATTGTCGTACATTTTTTTGCCCTCAAAAATCACAGCATGCGTGTTAAAAGCCTTGTACAGCGCCTTTCGTTTATCCAGTTTTTTATATTTATAGCAAAAAACAAGAATCGTTGAGGGTTGCGGCTTTTTCAGGTATTCAACCAATCTATCGGGTTCCTGGCTTTTGTCATTCCCCACAAAATCGCGCATATCCTGGGCTTCCTTTACGATAATCACCTGATGTGCACCCATCATTGGAAAGGCTTTTGATTGGCTGATGATGGCCTGGCGGTTTACATCGCGTCCATAAACCACAAGCTGATTAAATTGCTTTTCCGTTTCATCGAGCACATTTTTCTCGATATAGGACGATATTTCATCAATATAATACGGCTCATCACCATGCAGGAAATATACCGGCTTGTAGATTTTATTTTTCAGGTCTTTGAATATCTGATCCCGTGACGCTACCATAAACAAGTAATTTGAATTTTCAGGAAAAAACAATTTCCGCATACAAAATTCGGCAAAAATCCTCAGGCAAAAAAACGATTTTCCTGAAAACAGGAAAGCCGGCCCACAATAAGGGAGCCGGCTTTCACTAAATCAGTTCTTTTAATAGTCCGAACCCTGATAAATTGTAGCATCGCCAACGGCTTCGAGAATACCATTAAGTGTAAAGCTCACACCCGAATACATGCCCTGCACCATTACACTGGCCTGATCGCTTCCATAGAGGTTTACAGTAATTTGAGCAGTGCCTGCCAAACCGTTTATAGTAAAACTCATAGTGTAATGATTTTTCTTTTTGTTCTCACTTTCTTTCACATTGCTCAAATCCCCTTCGATGGTGATACCGCCAAGTCCGTTAAAACCGGGGTTCATGGCTGTACGGGGCGCAATTTGAATCACGCCTTTTCCTTCATTCACTTTCAGGAAATTAATGGATTCATCAGGGAAAATCTGCTGGCCACTGCGAAAGGTAATCGTTTGAGCCGTAACGATAAAGGTCTTGTCCTTCATCAGTTGCACGGCCTTCAGATATTTTTCGTGGGCTTCCTTTTTCTCCGCTTCCCTTTTTGCCTGCCTGGCTTCTTTTTTGCTTACTTCCTGCGCAAAACCTGTTATCACAAATAATGCACTTAACAGTATCAATACAAACTTTTTCATAATGTTGGGTTTTATGGTTAATGTTAAAATTCTATCAAATAAAAGCAATAGGCATACCAAAAGTATGGAATAATCCGCTCATTAACAATAATTAACTTACTTTTTTAGCAATATTGCCACACCCAGCAAAGCGGAAATAAATGAAGCAGCAAATATCCCCACCTTAGCAGCCTGAAGCAACACATCATCCTGAAAAGCAAGCTGGCTGATAAAGATCGACATTGTAAATCCAATACCGGCAAGGAATCCCGCGCCAATTATATCCTTCCTTTTAACACCATCGGGCATATCTGAAATTTTGAGGCGCACAAATAATTCAGTAAAAAGCGTAACACCAACAGCTTTTCCGGCAACAAGACCCGCAATAATCCCAAGAGCCACCGGACTGAACAGCACATCAAGAATATTGCCCTCAATACGCACACCGGCATTAGCCAGTGCAAACAAAGGCAAAATCATAAAGGCTACTACCGGATGAAGGCTGTGTTCCAGCTTCTGCAAAGGCGTGTGTGCTTCATTACTGAGCTTTTCAATATTTTCAACCAAATGCGCCTGCCGCGAAGTAAGCAGTTTATTGTCGTTTGGCCGGGCAGAGTTAAAAGCATTCAGAAGCCTGCTTAGCCTATCAATAAAAGCGGTTTCATAAACCTTTGGGCGCGCAGGGATAGCAAAAGCAATCAAAACGCCGGCAATTGTGGCATGAACTCCCGAATAGAAAAATGAAAGCCAGACACCCGCCAAGCCTACTACGGCATAAAAGGTTGTCCGCCGCACGCCTAAACGGTTTGCCCCCACCAGCACTGCCAAAAAGAGAAAAGCTTCGATTAAGGCTGTAGTATTGATACTTTCTGTATAAAACACGGCAATTACAAGGATAGCGCCCAGATCATCGGCAATTGCGAGGGCTGTCAGGAAAATTTTCAGGTTGATGTTTACGCGTTTTCCCAGCAAAGCCAGAATTCCCAGTGCAAAAGCAATATCAGTTGCCATAGGAACGCCCCAGCCATCGGCATACTGTGCATCCCAGCCAATGGCTGTCATATAAAAAACAGCGGGGATTGCCATGCCTCCGATGGCCGCTCCAATAGGCAGAAGCGCTTTTCGTGGGCTGGACAGCTCACCGCCAATAATTTCGCGTTTGATTTCCAGGCCGACTGTAAAAAAGAAAATGGCCATCAAACCATCATTAATCCAATGTTGCAAACTTTTGGAAAGGCCAAAATCGCCCAAAGAGAAACTCAGTTTGGTTTTATACCAAATATCGGCATAGGATGACCCATCACCGGAATTGGCCCAAATCAAAGCCACAATAGTTGCAATAATCAATAAAATACCACCTAAGGCGGCTTCGCTAATAAAGCGTGTAATAGGAAACGAGAGCAAATTCTTTTTTTGTTTCATAATCTGTTTAAATCAGTTTCAGATATACAACTATTTTATAAACTTTTTGTTGAATTTCCTTTGTGATGTAAAAGTAAAAAAAATCGGCAGACTGCTTCTTCAATTCCACCAAATTTAGCGGGCAGCCAAAAACAATATTTAAGCATATTCCACGTTTTGGCCATAACATTCCAAAAAACTACAGGACATTGGATATTTATCTCAGAAAACAACGCTGGAAATGGTTCCTGCTCAGTGCAGCAGTACTTATTATATTTGCCACTTTTCTTTATACAAACCGCATTATCCGTATTGTTGGCGAAGAAGAACGCGACAATGTGCGCATTTGGGCCGATGCCATTCACCGCAAAGCCAGTCTGGTAAACTATACCGAAAGTTTTTTTGAGCAAATTGCCGAAGAGGAAAGAAGGCGGGTGGAAATGCTGGCCAATGCCTATAAACGCATCATTGACGCCGAAGATGATTCCGAACTGAGCTTTTCGCTGAGTTTTATCGATAACAATAAAAACATTCCCGTAGTTATTACCGATGAAGACCGGAAAATCCTTTGGGCCATTAATGTGGATTTCAGCATGGACACCGTAAAGTACCTCAACAACAGACTTCTTGCGGAATTTGCACGTTACCGCCCGATTGTGATTAATTATTACAAAGACAAAAACCAATATCTTTATTACAAAGATTCAAAATTATTCAGTGGTCTAAAGGAAGTCCTCGATGACCTGACGCAATCCTTTTTTGATGAAGTAGCCTTCAATACGGCCAGCGTTCCGGTAATTATCACCGACAGCCTTGGTGCAAAAGTTTACGCCAGTGGCAATATGCCCGATAAAAACCTGAACGATCCGGCAGTGCTCAAAGAAGTACTGGCCGATATGCGCAGCGAAAACGAGCCCATCATTATCCGTTTGACCGGACAGGGCGAGCGCTATATTTATTATCAGAATTCAGGATTGCTGACAGAGCTCAAGCTCTATCCTTATGTACAGTTTTCCATTATCGGGATATTCCTTTTGGTTGCCTACTTCCTGTTCAGCACCGCACGAAAAGCCGAGCAAAACCAGGTGTGGGTGGGAATGTCGAAAGAAACCGCACACCAGCTGGGCACTCCTTTGAGCAGCATGATGGCCTGGATAGAACTTTTGAAAATGGGCGATGAAAACAAAGAGCAGGCATTGGTTGAACTCGGGAAAGACATCAGCCGTCTGGAAGTTATCACGGAACGCTTCTCCAAAATCGGCTCTATTCCGGAGCTCAGGCTGGAGGACCTAAACCATGTAGTAGGCGAAACGGTTGATTATTTTAAAACCCGGACATCGCGGAAAATAAAATTTCATACTCTAATGCCCGACGAAACTATTGAAGTTCCGCTCAATAAACCACTTTTCAACTGGGTAATTGAAAACCTATTCAAAAATGCCATTGATGCCATGAACGGAGCCGGAGACATCCGCATTAAAATGAAAACAGAAGGCAGACTCGTTCATATCGACATCAGTGATACCGGTAAAGGGATTTCGCGCAGGAGGTTCAATACCATTTTCAATCCCGGCTTTACCAGTAAAAAACGTGGCTGGGGCCTGGGGCTTTCGCTTGCACGCAGGATTATTGCCGAATATCACCACGGAAAAATCTTTGTAAAATCATCGGTGCTGAACGAAGGCACTACATTCCGCATCACGCTGCATAAAAGCAAACTTTTCAATCCTTCAGAGGATTAAAAAAAATCATTCTTCCATTTTTGATCTGCATTTCGTATATTTGTTAAGACGAAAGGCATAAGCTTTGGCAAAATTTAAAATATTGCCATGTAAAACCTCATTAAAATCTCTAAAACCAGAAATTATGAAAGGAATTGTTTTTGCGGAATTTATAGAAATGGTCGAAGCAAAATTCGGCTTTGAAACAGCAGATGCCATTATAACAAAATCGAATCTGGATTCGGGCGGAAGCTACACCAGTGTGGGCACATATCCGCATGAAGAAATGGTGCAACTGGTCGTTCAGCTTTCCAAAGAAACACAAACAGAAATCCCTGCCCTGCTCGAAGCCTTTGGATTATACCTTTTTGAACGTTTCTCAAAACTTTATGGTGTATTCTTTGAAAACAAGGAAAATACCTTTGATTTCCTGATGGGCATTGAAGACTACATCCATGTAGAAGTAAAGAAGCTATATCCCGACGCCCAGCTCCCCACTATCGAAGCAAAGATCATCAACAAAAACACCATGGAATTGCTCTACCGCTCCGAACGCAAAATGGCTGACCTGGCTTGCGGGCTCATCAAAGGTTGTGCGCTGCATTTTGGAGAAGAAATAAGCATCAGGAAAGAAAATCAAACCCAAGACGGCAGCATAGTCCGCTTTGAACTTACCAAAGAATAAGCGGATGAGCCTGGAAGATGCCCTACGGAGAAGCCTGGATCGCGAACGAAAGGCCAGAAAAGAAGCCGAGTCGATTATGGAGCAAAAATCGCTTGAGCTTTACCATGCCAATAAAGAGCTGCGCGAACTCAATGAAAACCAGGAAGCAATCATCAGGGAGCGTACTGCGGAAATTGAAGAATCGCGCATCAAGATGAGGCAGGCGAAGGAAGAAGCGGAGCAGGCCACCCTGGCCAAATCCACTTTCCTCTCGAATATGAGCCACGAAATCCGCACTCCGCTCAACGGAATTATAGGCATTACGGATCTGATGATTGCCGAAAACAAGCAGGAAGCCCTGGAAGAAATGCTCAAATCGGTGAAATATTCCGCCGACAACCTTTTGGGAATCATTAACGACATACTGGATATCAGCAAAATAGAAGCAGGAAAACTGACTTTTGAATCCATTCCATTTTCCCTAAACCATATGCTCAACAACCTGCGCGATACCTTTAGTTTTAAAGCCCGCGAGAAGGATTTAAGGTTTTCTGTGGATATCGATGCAAACACGCCTTTTTACCTCAAAGGGGATAAAGTAAAGCTCAATCAAATACTGAACAACCTGATTGGCAATGCGTTCAAATTTACCGAAAAAGGCTGTATCGAAATATCCTGCAGCCATGCCAAAGCAGAAGGCCGTGACACTTTATTTTTCCGTGTAAAAGACAGCGGAATTGGCATTGCAAAAGAAAAACAGGAACAGATTTTTCAGAGTTTCACCCAATCGAGCAGCAGCACCAGCCGCAAATACGGCGGTACCGGACTGGGACTTACCATTACAAAAAACCTGATTGAGCTTCAGGGGGGAGCCATCAGGCTGGAAAGTGAAGAAGGTAAAGGAAGCACTTTTTCGTTTCAAATTCCAATCGAAATTATTGAAGAACAGGAATTCCGCAAGCAACAGGAATTAAAATTCGATTTTGAGCCCTTCGAGCACAACCATGTGCTGGTAGCCGAAGACAATAAAATAAACCAATATGTTATTTCGAATATCCTGAAAAAATGGAAACTGGAAGCTGATATTGCCAATAACGGACTGGAAGCCCTTGATTATCTTTCCAATTTCAGTTATGAGTTGGTTTTAATGGATATCCAAATGCCTGAAATGGACGGCATTGCAGCCACGAAAGCCCTTCGGGAAGGAAAAGCCGGCCCAAAAAACAGGAATATCCCCGTTATTGCGCTTACTGCTAATGCATTCACCGATATTGCCGACCAGGCCAATGAAGCCGGAATGAACGGTTTCGCCACAAAACCCCTGCAGCCGGTACGTTTATACAACAAAATCAAAGAAATTTTAAAAGATGGAAAACAATACCGATCCCAATAGCCTCCACCTGGCAATACTCAACAATCTTCCCATTGCGCTCGCCTGTGTAAAACGCGACCGAAAAGTAGTTTTTCTAAACAACACTTTTCTGCAAATTTTTCAGCCATCGAAAAAAACAGATGGAGAACTTTGCGGCGATTTAATGGGCTGCACCTATCATGAATCAGAAAAAAACAACGATTTCTTCTGCGGGCATTGTCCCATTAAAAAAATCATCGATCAGGGATTTGAAGGCGAAAGCGTACGTAATTTCCTGTTCAACAAAACGCTTAAAATAGCCGGAAAAACCGCACTGCATATGCTTTCTCTTTCCTCTGTGATACTGGACAATGAAAGACTGCTTCTCATTATCGAAGACAAAACCGAGGAAGGGGAAGATGCATTAAAAAACCTGGATCAACTCAGCTGATATGGCAGGAATTTATGTACACATTCCCTTTTGCCACAGCAAATGCCATTATTGTAATTTCTTTTCGCTGGCGAGCCGAAAAAACCATTTGGAAATACAGGAAGCTCTGCTCAAAGAACTTAAAATGAGGCAGCAGGAAATTAATCCGGAAATGATAAACAGCATTTATTTTGGCGGCGGAACCCCTTCCCTCTTTCCCGGCGGGTTTTACCATAAATTTCTGCATCAGGCCGAAAAGATGTTCCATTTATCAGCAGATGCGGAAATTACCTTGGAAGCAAATCCCGAAGACATAACAGAATCTTATCTTGATGCATTGCCCGAACGCATCAACCGCATCAGTTTAGGCATACAATCTTTTCAAGATCGTGAGCTGAAAGTTTTGGGACGAAAGCATAGCGCAGAAAGCTCGGTCAAGGCACTGAAAATCCTGAACAGTTCGCGTATCAACAACATCAGTATTGACCTGATTTACGGGCTTCCGGGCAGCTCCGGGGCAGATTTGAAATACAATTTTGATTGCCTCATCGATTTTGACATACAGCACCTTTCGGCCTATGCATTAACCATCGAAGAAGGAACTGCCCTGAATTACCTGATACGCAAGAATAAATTCAGCGCAGCGCACGACACTCAATATGAATCTGATTTCCACTTAATGCGCCAACTCGCGCGTGAAGCAGGCTTTCAGCATTATGAAATTTCCAACTTTGCGAAAATAGGCTTTGAAGCACGGCACAATTCTGCTTATTGGTCGGGTGCGCCCTATCTCGGACTTGGCCCTTCTGCCCATAGTTTTGACGGAAAAAAAAGGAGCTGGAACATCAACAGGATTTCGGAATATCTGCAAGGCATTAACAAAGGTAAATTAGCACAAAATAAAGAAATCCTGAATCCTACAGACCGCTTTAACGAACTGATCATGACGGGACTAAGGACAGCAAAAGGCGTTTGCAGCCATGCATTGATAAAAACAGGCGGCAAGGAATTATACGATAAAATGCTCGCTGATGCAGCAGAATATTTAAAGCAAGGCAAATTGATTTTCAGGGATGAATATTTGATTATCCCACATGAATTCTGGTTTTTAAGCGACCGGATCAGTTCGGATTTGTTTCAGCTGGACTAATAGCTGTCGTCATCATATTGTGTTTCATATGCTCCTAAATCAGGTGTATCAGGACGAGGATTTCCCAAAATATCTAAGTTTACGCCCATAGGAATACCTTTGTTGCGCGCAGGACTTAAGCTGTCGAGCTGGTAATTGCCAAGCGTATAATCCACAAAAAGAGGATCTTCGTTTATGATACATTCGGTTAGATGCGCTGCAGGGATTTCGGCTTCGGTACGCAGCAAGCAATGATCGAACTGAAAATCAAGCTCCGTGCTTTCGGGATGCATATAGGTAAAAACTTCCGTTGCATCCGTACCGTAAACAATGCTGTTGCCCATATAAAGCTCTGAAGGTTCAACTTTTATATTGCCATCGCTGGTGCTGAAATAATCCGAAAACAGAAAGGAAGCCCCATCGTGGCCGGCATAATTCCCGATTGTGGTTTGCTTGAAATTATAAATCCCTCCATTGAGCGAAACCGCATATTCGTTGCAAGCAGCAAACACACAGTTTTCGGATGTGATCACCGTTGCAGAAGCTCCAATTGCGCCCACGCTCATGTTTTTCACAATAGTATTGTTCAGGATTAAAGTCGGGTTCTGGCTGTTGGGATTGAAAAAATCGACCTGAAGTCCCAGCACACCATTTTTGATTTCCGCATGATTGATATAGTTGTTTTTGCTGCCTTCAGAAAACCAGATCCCGCCCCATTGACCGGGCAGTTCATCATAAAAACTCTCAAGGCGGTCGCCACTGAAATGCACCAGGCTATCGGCTTTACCATCAACTATCAACGAACCATCGCGATAGACCATTAAAACCGAATTCTTATGAAAATGCACGCGGCAACCTTCCTTGATATGCAAAGTGGCCAGCGAATCCACAACCAGCCAGCCATAGATCACATAAGGCTTGTCATTTTCCCAAACCGTATTTTCGGATATCACGGAATAATCCGGAAAATTCTGCGGATGATTGGTGGGCGTATAATAATGCGCATCCTGCCCCCATGCCACCAAATCCACATCCTGTTCATTGCCATTGGTTTCAAAAATAATGCTGTCCTGACGGATAAGCGGCGCATTTTGCTGCGTAGGATCTATGGTTGCTTTCACAAAAATAAAAAGGCTGTCTTCTGCCCTTATTTCCACATCATTAATACTGGAAACCGGGCTTCCGTCGATATTGATCTGATATTCGCTTTTGCTGCCACCCGCGAGATAAATCCGGGAAATATTCACTGCCTTATCGTGATTATTGTAAACCGTAAGCGTTTGCGTGACGGTTCCAATGGTTGTAAAAACCGTATCAAACAGCACGGTATCGGCTGAAAAAGCAAGCTTTATTGATGGGTTTGTATCGATTTCATCCTCTTTGCGGCAACTGGCCAGCAGCATCCCAACAACAGTCAGCAGCAAAAAAGCAAATAGAATATTCCGTTTTTTCATTATCCTATAGATTAGCAGACAAATATACAGTCTTTTAGGGCTTCGCAGCAATTTGAACACAGATTGCATTGTACCTTAGATTTATTTACGAAGAAATAAAATTAATATTGTTTGGACTTTGAAGAAGATCTTCACAAGGAAATAAAAATCACTGCAGTGCTGCAGCTAAAATCCACAAAGCTCAATATGAACTGCAAGAGCAAGGGTGAGATTTAAAATACTAATCCAGCTTAACCCTTCTGAGACCTCTCCTCGCCCGCTCGTCGAAGTGACGCTCCTATCTGCAATTTCCACTAATGGGGTCATTGAGCGCCTCAGCGGTAATCCTTTTCACCGCAAAGACACAAAGACGCAGAGAAACGCCGGTGCGCCTCAAATCCTACAGCAAAAAACTCCGCGAAACTCAGCGCCTCAGCGTCTCAGCGGTAAAAACACGCTCTCCTTCGCGCCCTTCGCGTTCTTCGTGGATAAAAAACAGCCCGCGCCAGCCAAGCTTCGCGCCCTCAGCGTTCTTCGCGGTCAAAAAAGAGGTTGAGCGGCCTGCGGTGCGCTGTGCTGTGTTGTGGTGAGAGGAGCCGAACCAAGCGGAGCCGAACCAAGCGAAACAAAAAACCTTAGCGCTCTACGCCGCCCAAGACATTCCCTGAGCTTGCCGAAGGGCGCCCTACATTTCTATACACCAAAGCAAAATCAGAGCATAACATCAAAAAAACTCAAATATCATTGCAAACCGATCTAAACCCAAACACAATTTTAATAAAACCTACTCAAAAATACATGAAAACACAAAGTACACTTTTACAAGCATTTAGCCAATATAGAATAAAAAAACAACAGTCTTTTCCAAAAAAGACAAGACATTCTAAAAATACAAACCCATAAAACCCTGAATTACAATATACTAAATAAAAAAATCATGAACAGCAGAAAAAAAAAAAAAAAAACGACATAATTCTTGCTTATAAAGAAATAACCTAATACATTTGGAGCGTGAACCTGAGATTATATACACCAACAATAATTGGAATGAATAAAGAAAACAATAACATAACCGGAAATATCAAATGAAATCACGCAAAGGAACAAATAAGATTGAAAGCAGATAAAAAACAGGATAAACCGCTAAATCACTGCTCCTGCCTGTAGTTAAAAAATCAATAATTAACCTTTTAACCAAATAAAGTTATGAAAAAGCGCGCCCCATGAACCCATTGTTGTTTTGGTTCAAATTCAAGAAACATCAAATGGCAAAGGGTCTGATTAAATACCAGCCCCAAAATAAGAATCTCTACAATTTATTTAGATCTTAATATATCAAACCTTAAGAATTATAAATTATATTATTATGAAATCAATAAAATTTCCGATATGAAAAATAAAAATTTATTTACTGTTTTATTTTTAATTTTTTGCTTCTTCAGCCTTTACAGTCAAACGCCCATCTCAAACAACTCAGAAAGCTGCTGGGTTGTCTATTCCAGCAATTCTGAGTATAATTGGAATACAACTATTGCTGTACCTTCAAATAATAATGATACTTTAATAAATAACCATCTATATAAAAAGATTTATAGTAATGGAACATTCAAAAACGCTCTATACGAAGATAAACAATATTTTGGAGCAATTCGTGAAAACAATGAGCAAAAAATTCTTTTTATACCAAAAGATGCTCCTGAAGGCAATGAAAGGTTATTGCAAGATTATTCCGCAGGTATTGGGGATACTTTGCCCAATGTTTATATCATAAGCGATGGAACTGCCGATGAATTCAGCTTTATCGTTGACACAAGCGGATACTATCATACAGAATACGACAGCTTGAAATTCATTATTTTATCTTCTCTTGAGCCTGCTCCAGTTGCCTATGAACAAATTCAATGGATACAGGGAATCGGAACTCAAACCGGAGGCTTCTTAAACATAGTAAACGGCTTAACTAGAACAAAATTAGTATGTTACAGCAACAGAGACACAATTTATTACAGCTCAGATTTTTCATCCTACATTCCTTCGATCGATGAGTGTTTAACAAAAGAAGGCGGAGTTTGCGACTATATCACTGGAATTGATAATGTTAAGACTTGTAAATCAGTGAATTATTATCCGAATCCGTTTTCAGAAAGTTTTACTGTTGAAAATGTAAGTAACATATCAATATCTAATATAGTTATAAAAAATGTGTATGAAAGTATTATTCATCGAGTTGATGTATGTAAGGGAACAACAAAAGTTAATATTAATAGTTTTGAGCTTGTTAGCCCAGGGCTTTATTTTATAGAAATACAATTTAGTAATGGAAAAAAAGAAATTAAAAAAATAATAAAATTATGAAAAATCTTTTATTTATATTGCTTTTTCTGCTATCTTATACGATGCAAGCCCAATTTAATAATTGTATACTTACTTCTGACTCTAATACAACTTTTCCTAGTATCCAAGGAAATCTAAACAGTTATATTGATAGTTTGGTAGATAATGGAGATAGTAGTATGGTTTATTCTGGCGATGGTGATGGCCGGAAACTTTTAAGGTTTACGGAGATATGGGAATCAAGACTATATCCCAATAAAAATTTTCATTCTTATAACATAGCAGAGGCTGAGTATTATAGTTCTACATCCTCTCAGTTTTCTACTTCTAATACAAATAGCTGGAAAGAAATAGGCCCATTGAGAAGTGATAAAGGAATTGGCCCAGCTGAGTTTTTACGCATTTATGATGATGGATCAGCAACTTCCACTAAATTTATGCTATCAGGTTCTTTACCTGGGGGGCTGTTTTTATCATCGGATTATGGTGAAACATGGAACAATGCAGGTAGCGATAACTGGGAACAATCAGGCTGTAGTTGGGCTTCGTTTTATCCAACAAATCATGAGATTATTTGTGCTTCAACTAGCGGAAATGGAGGAAGTGGGCATCCAGTATGGATAAGACGTACTGGGGGTATATATTATACTATTAATAGTGGAGCTTCTTGGACAAAAATTGCTGATTATAATGATATTGGAGAATGGACTATTATATATCAAGTGCATTTTCTTAATAACAACACCTTAGTAGCTGTTACCTCAAATGGATTTTATTTATCAAGTAATTACAGTACGTCCACACCTACATGGACAAAGGTTCTGTCGGGAAATTTCTTTGATTTTGAGATTTCTCATAGCAGTAATAGCAAATGCTTTCTTTCTGAGTATGATTTATCTTCAAAAATTGGTACAATATGGGAGTCAAACGACTTTGGTCAAACCTGGAATGCTATAGATCAATCACCTAATTATTACCCTACTATAGAGGTGTCAAAATCTAAACCTCACAGGCTGTATGTATGCCTTTTAAATAAGGATGATAATTTCAAATATGATGTTAAATTCTATGAAAACAGCACTTGGACAAATATTCCACAAATTTATAATGCGGAGAAAATGTATTTTGGAGATGGGCATTCTTTTGCAATTGATCATTTCAATAATGGAGATAATATTCTAATTAGCCATAATACTAGGCTAAGAAAACTCAGTACAATTTACCCGAATAGTACAATAAATCTAATAACTCCCAACCATGTTGATGTTGAGTATATAACGTACCATCCATACAATAATGGTGAAGTTTGGATTTGTTCTCATGGCGGAGTTGAAAAATCCATTGACGGAGGAGATACTTGGACTCCAAAATACGAAGGCTACGGGTCGGCAATGACAACCAAAATGAATAATTCTAAATTTAACAATCAACACTTAATGCTGGGGTTATATCATGACGGCACAGTGCTTACAAGAAGTGACTATAACACAAACTGGAATCCAGATTGGGAAACGGTTCGGTGGGGCGATGGTGAACAACCTCTTATTGATGATTTTAGTCCAAACCATATGTGGGCATCAAGTCAGTATGGAAATTGGTGGTACAGTGATGATTATTTTCAACCTGGTTCATTAAATTATTTTAAATCAAAATCCAGATTTGCATCGAATGCGGTTTTGAATAAGACTAACTCAAATATACTTTACTCAAACAAAAATGTTTCAAATCAAATTGTAGTTGAAGAAGTATGTAGATTTGATTCAAGAGGAACAACAGATGGCACTATAATCTCAAATTTTGATAGTCAAATTACTTATCCAGCAAATAGAAGTGAAAATATTATACTTGGATTAAAGACACCTTACCAAGATGATAATAACACCTTGCTAATATGGTTAATTGCTAGAAACGAAAATAACGAAAGCAAATTCTACGCTTTTATAACCCACAATGCAACCTCAGCAAATCCTGTATGGAGTGAGCTGCAATTACCTAGGGATGGATGGGTGAGTGACTTAGAGTTTGACAGAGAAAATAATAATATTATCTATTTGGTGTATGGCTCTTCTGAAAATATGGACAACTGGCCTCTTGCCAAAAACTTTGTTTATAAAATCGACTATGCAAACATATCTTCTCCAGTTTTTACTGATATATCTAAAAATCTCCCTTATACATATACAAGTTATTACTGTATGGCATCTGATTGTGATTTATCCGGTTCTCTTTATTTAGCTACTGATTTTGGAGTATTTGCGACAAATCAATCAGAACTACAGACACAAGATAGCTGGGAAAAGCTTGGAGTTGGTTTGCCAAATGTAAGAATAAAAGGAATTGAAATAGTTGATGATGAAAATCTACTTCGTGTTGGAACAGTGGGTAGAGGGGCTTGGGAGCTACCTATCGGTTGTTATAATGACATTTCCACAGTAAACATCAACAATAATACAGTTTGGGATAGAGACACAAAATTAACAAAATCTGTAGTTATCGGCAGTAACTCTACATTAACCATTGCAAATGCAAGGATAATGTTGTCAAGCGAAGCTAGTATAATAGTAAACCCTGGGAGTAATTTAATAGTTGATAATTCTATATTATCAAACTGCTGTTATAATCAACACTGGCAGGGCATCCAGGTGCGCGGCAGCAGCAGCAGTTCCCAGAACACTTTGCCCAGCCCACAAGGTCAGCTGACACTGCTCAACGGTGCCATTATCGAAAACGCCAATATTGCCATTGATATGTGGGAGCCCAACAATGCCTCTACTGCCGGGGCCATTGTCCAGGCTGATGGCGCCACATTCCGCAACAATACAATCAGTGTGCGTGCGCCCGAATACCGAAACTACCAGGCAGGCCACCCCAGTATTGAACTGCCCAACAGGAGCTATTTCCGCGACTGTAGCTTCGAAATCACAGACGGCTATCACGCAAACAATGAATTTGAAAACCATGTGTATATGTGGGGCAACAACGGCATCGACTTTGAGGGGTGCAGTTTCACCCTTGATCCCAACGCTACGGACATCAGCCCTAAAAACTATGGAATACGCAGCCTCAATTGCGAGTACAGTGTATTGCCCATTGACCTGGGAGGATGGAACAATTACGACAAAACAAATTTCAACAACTTCTATTGCGGCATCCTGGCCTCTTCCGATGGTTCCACAACGCGCACCATCGAAGCCAGGCATTGTGTTTTTAACAACAATGCCAACGGCATCATCCTCGAACAGGTGAACAATGCCACTGTTCTCTATAACGATTTCCATATCGGTGCCAATGAAACAGATGCGGTAGGCTGTACCACTGCTTCCGGCCTTGGACTGTTTATTGATAATGCCACCGGCTTTGCCGTTGAAGGCAACAGTTTCGACAAGGCATCAGGCGCCCCCCTTGGCAACTATATGGGCATACGCCTGCTTTATCCAATTGGCACGACCAATGTTATTGCCCATAATAATTTTGAGGGACTGAGCTATGGGGTACATAGCCAGGGCGTGAAATTCCAGATGCAGACATGGCAGGGCCTTTCATTGCTCTGTAATGACAATGTGGACAATTATGCGGATTTTTATGGCATTGACGGTGGCCTGCAGATCAACCAGGGCACACCCAGCCTGCCAGCGGGCAACACCTTCTCACAGGATCAGGGCACAACATGGCATTTCTATAGCGGCGAAGACCAGTTGGTATATTATTATTGTACCTCATGTACCAACGAAGAGCCCGACAACTATAAAATAGAACATATAACCAAAAATGGCCTCTCAAACTCCAACCTTTGTGTTTCCGCATATTATGGTGATGACAATTCCGGCAAGGATAAAATGAGTGTCCTTACAGAAGACGAACAACAGATGGCAGCACAGGAATATACCAGCAGTGCACAGGAATACGATAATGTAAAAGTATTGTACGACAACCTTAAAGATGGAGGAGATACTGATGCCGAGCTGATGGATGTCCAAACTGCCCAAAGCGGTGACACATGGACTTTGCGCAGCCAGTTGCTGGGGCATTCCCCCCACCTGTCGATGAAAGTACTGAAGGAAACCGCGGGCCGGACAGATATTTTCAGCGACAGCCACCTCTTTGATATCCTTTCGGCCAATCCGGATGAACTGAAAAAAGGCGAGCTGATCTCGTACCTTGAAAACAAAGAAGAACCTTTGCCGGGCTATATGGTCAGTATCCTGAAACAGCTGGCCGAAGGGGGAACCTATAAAACCGTACTGGAAGAACAGCTGAGCAGCCATACTCGCGGCAAAAACCGCCATGCCACCGCAATGCTGCGCAGTATATTGCACGACAGCATCAGGGATTACAACCAGATGCGCCTGTGGCTCGACAAACTGGGCGGCATTGATGCCGACAGGCAGATTGTGGCATCATATGTGCAGCAAGGGGACTTTTCTTCTGCTCAGGGGCTTTCGGCCATGATCCCTTCCCTATACGGACTGGAAGGCAGGGAGCTGGAAGAGCACGGTTATTACGAAGAGATACTGGACCTGCACCAAAACCTTTCCCAGCAGGGACGGAGCATTTTCCAGTTAGATACCACAGAGCTGCAATTGCTACGCTTCATAGCAGATACCAGCAAAGGGGTCGCTGCCACACAGGCCAGGGCCATATTGCGCAATGTGGCCGGCGATGATTTTTATAACTGCCCCTGCATCAATGGCAATGCGGCTTTCAAAGATAATGCAGTGTGGCCGGAGCAAAGCCTGAACACGGCATTGAAAGTTTCTGTAAGCCCTGTGCCTGCACACGACTGGGTCAATTTTGAATACAGCCTGCCCTCAGGCCTGCTCAATGCAGAACTATCTGTATATCAGCCTGGAGGAAAATTGCTGAAAAACATGGAACTGAACGGCCAGCAGGGCCAATACACCCTCGACCTCAGGAATATGGAAACCGGACTCTACTTCTACAGCCTGAAATCCGGTTCGTATATCAAATCCGGTAAATTCCTGCTCAGCAGGTAACCAACCTAATAAATAAGTCAACTCCTGCCCTATTGCCGGGCAGGGGTTTTTCAATCCCAAAAACAATTCTGTTCAATCCTTTAAAATTAATATTATGAACGCTAAACAAAACAACCAATTCCGTATGCAGCTTGCCGTTCAGGCATGTATGGACCAAAACACCGAAAAATGGAACAATGTACCGGTCATTGCCCAGATCAAAAACCAATTGGATGAAACGGAGCATGACTGAATAATTATTAAGACACACATGACAATGATTATACAGTCATGCGGAGTTCCATCCGACCGCTGAAATCAAAATTATAAACGGATGAAATTATCCAGCGCATTGAAACGCAAAGCAACAAAACAGCGGTCGACAGTAAGGCCACTACCCAAAACAAAAACCAGTTACGCGGAATTCTAACACAAAAAGCACTTATTTTAGCAGGCACGCTCAGCTCATATGGTGCCATTACCGATAACCTGCAGCTGGCCGAAGAAACAAAACTCAGTAAAAGCGAAATTGATTCATTGAAAGAAGCCGAAATAGAAGCCATCATCAATAACCTGATTCAGCAGGCCACTGACAAGCTGGACCAACTCGCCGATTTTGGGATAAGCGCAGAACAAATCACCGACCTTTCAACCTCCCTCGATGATTTTACCGCAATGATCGGCAAACCAAGGGTCATCAGAAACCAAAAATTTGCCGCCATGCAACAAATCGACGAGCTGATTGACGAAGCACGCAAGCTGCTCAAAACCAAACTCGACCGCATCATGATCCGCTACCGCTATGCCGACCCGGAATTCTATGACAGCTACCAGAGGAGCCGCAGCATTGTAGATATGTAGTCGGCAATTAACAAAAACAGTTCGGACAGTATCCAAATGATGCCGGTCAGTTACAGAATCATTTCTGTTGTAAGCAGAAACATGCCGGATGCTTGCAGAATGATGTCAGCAAGAAGCAGAAACATATCAGACAGTGGTAAAATCATGTCAGCAGGATGCAGAAACATGCCGGATGTTTGCAGAATGATGTCAGCAAGAAGCAGAAACATATCAGACAGTGATAAAATCATGTCAGCAGGATGCAGAAACATGCCGGACGATTATGGGAGGAGACGAAATCAAGCTTAATTGAGTGGAGCCCCCACTCTTTCCTCCTCGCCCACTCGCCGAAGTGACGCACCTATCAGCAATTTCCGCTCAAAAGAATTTATCCGCGAAGCACACAAATAAGCGCTAATAAAACAACCCCTTCGCGCCCTTCGCGTTCTTCGTGGATAAAAAACAGCCCGCGCCAGCCAACCTTAGTGTCTCAGCTGTAAAAACAGGCATACTGGCCTATGTATATGCTGAAGGAACAAAGATCACTGCTGCACCTGTTTCACACTTTTTCAATGCATTTCTTTAAATATCTCCGCGGCGCTGCCGCTGGATTTGCCAAGCTCCATATAAGCTGCAGAGCAGCGAGGAGATTTATAAAAACCAAAGAGCAAAAGACAATTGAGCTACAGCGTAGCGGTATAATTTAAAATACCAATCGGGTTTAACCCAATGAGACCTCTCCTCGCCCGCTCGTCGAAGTGACGCTCCTATCTGCAATTTCCGCTAATGGGGATTTTGAGCGTCTCCGTGCTAATCCTTTTCACCACAAAGACACAAAGACGCAGAGAAACGCTGGTTTGCCTCAAATCCTACAGCAAAAAACTCCGCGAAACTCCGCGCCTCAGCGCCTCAGCGGTAACACACTCCTTCGTGCCCTTCGCGCCCTTCGTGGATAATAAACAGCCCACGCCTGCCAAGCTTCGCGCCTCAGCGGTAATCCTTTTCACCGCAAAGACACAAAGACGCAAAGAAACACTGGTGCGCCTCAAATCCTACAGCAAAAAACTCCGCGAAACTCCGCGTCTCAGCGCCTCAGCGGTAAAAACACGTTCATCTGCCTAAACTGAAGGAATAAAGATCACTGCTGCACCTGTTTCGCGATTCTTCAATGCATTTCTTTAAATATCTCCGCGGCGCTGCCGCTGGATTTTGCAAAGCTCCATATAAGCTGCAGAGCAGCGAGAAGATTTATAAAAACCAGAGAGCAAAAGACAATTGAGCTACAGCGTAGCGGTGAGATTGAGATCAACATCCTTACAATGCCATAAAGCTTAAATACATACAAACAGAAACGAAACCACCCCTAAAGCCGTAATATTACACAAAAGATGAAATACACATAATAATCGAACAACAAAAAACAACTCAATCACTAATATCATTATCAAAAAAAAAAAAAAATCGAATTTAAACTATTATATATCACGACATTACACAAATACCAAAATGAAAAAACAAAAACAATATTAAAAAATAGCACAATTATTTGTTTATAAATTAAAAGCAATATATCTTTGAACCATAAAACAATAATTTAACGCAACCAATGAAAAAACAATTACTCATTATCGGAATGATGCTGCTGATGGCAGGCATTAGCAAAGCACAGTACCAGCCTGTACTCGAAGAAGGAAAAAGCTGGAATTATTTTCACATGAATTTCCATTACTACATGGACAGCCTGTACATTTCAGGCGACACCATAATTGATGGAATGGAATATTTAATCCTTTTATCAGACAGCAATCAACTCTTGCCCTGGACCCCTGGCCCTGAAATAAAAGCTTTCCTCAGGGAAGATACAACATCTGGCAAAATCTGGTCAAGGACACCCGGAACAGATCGGGAAAATTTATACTATGATATTTCACTGGAAAAAGGAGACATGTTCTCACCCCATTCTACTCAATATGAAGTACTCGATGTTGTTTATGAAAACGGAAAGAAAATCCTGAAACTTGATGATCCCTTGCAAATGCATGACACAATCTATATGATAGAAGGTATAGGCTCAACGGGATCCATTCATTTTCTCCTATGGGATTTTTCCAATGGTTTTATGATCTGCGCACATAATCCCGAAGGAAAACTGACTTGGGAAACAGATTACCGGCTACTCGAATATTTTTATCTAAGGCCTTGTTGGCTGGATGTGACCATAGGTATTGAAGAAAACACAAATGAGCCCGGGATCAAATTATGGCCCAACCCGGCATCCAAAAGCATATCCATAGAATTACCTCATGAGCAATCTGATTTTGCTTACCAGATAATTGACGCTAAAGGCCGGACATGTGCAACAGGCCAAATTACCGGCGCCTGCCAGGAAATTGATGTGGCCGCACTGGCCAATGGCATATATGTACTAAGCCTGAAAAACGATAAACAGCACTTAAGCGAAACAATTATTATTGAACGATAGAATATCTAAAAACACAAAACCAATGAAAAAACAATTACTCTTTATCGGAATTGCCCTGCTAATGGCTGGCCTTACCAAAGCACAATACCAGCCGGTGCTCGAAGAAGGAAAAAGCTGGAATTATTTCTATACGGACTTTTTTTACCAGATGGACAGTTTAATCCTGGAAGGCGACACCTTGGTGAACGGAAAGAAGTATAAGCAATTGATTGCTATTAAAAGTGAATACGGAAGCTATAAACAGGATGATTTTTATTTATCAGCTTTTCTAAGAGAAGACACAATTGCTGGTAAAATGTGGATATTATCACCTGAGGAGCAAAATGAAGTTTTAATTTATGATATGGAGCTTTCACTGGGTGATAAAATTACGATAGATTATCATGAATATGAGGTAATTGAAATTACCAATAGTAATGATCAAAAAATGATAAAACTAAATGACCCAACTTCATGCGCTTTTAATACTGTTCTAATGATTGAAGGTGTCGGCTCAACTGGCTCGATGCGTTGTTCTCAATTTGCATTCTATTTCGGAACAATGATCTGTGCACATAGTCCAGGCGGGGATCTATTGTGGGAGTGTGATTATTCTGGCCTGCTATCTGATTTTGATCATCGTCAATGCTGGATAGATGTAATGGTTGATATTGACGAACATGAAGTAAATCCAATAAATATTTGGCCCAACCCGGCATCCAAAAGCATATCCATAGAATTACCTCATGAGCAATCTGATTTTACTTACCAAATAATTGACGCCAAAGGCCGGACATGTGCAACAGGCCAAATTAACAGCTCCTGCCAGGAAATTGATGTGACCGCACTGGCCAATGGCATATATGTGCTAAGCCTGAAAAACGATAAACAGCACTTAAGCGAAACAATTATTATTGAACGATAGAATATCTAAAAACACAAAACCAATGAAAAAAAACACCATCCTCCTTTCACTCCTGGCCTTGCTGTTCTGCACTACAGCAGCCAAAGCACAATGGGAAACCGTATTGCAGGATGCTGGTGTATCGTGCATCAAAGTAGTTAGCCCCGACACGATTTACGCCGGCGGGAAAGATAAAGTAATCCGCAGTACGGATTGGGGAGAACATTGGGACTCCCTCCACATAGACCTGAAAGGCCAGTGGGTTGAAAATTTTGATTTCGTTTCAGCGCAAACAGGCTACTTCCATACTACGCACAGGCTTTATAAAACCACTGACTACGGAGTGAGCTGGAACCTTTTGGACACCAATGTATTTAAGGCCTACATTTTAAGAAATATAGATTTTATAAACAAAGATACCGGTTGGTTGCTGGCAGAGACATATCCTGAAAAACAGTATATATTCAGAACACATGACGGAGGAAATAGTTGGGACACAACCCGATTCAATTATGAATATAAGAAATCATTATATGATCATTTTGAAATCCAAATGCTGAGCAAAAATGATGGATATGCTATTATAGCAGATTCTCTAATAAAAACAGCAAACGGAGGGGATAGCTGGGAACTGCCCAACATTTATCACACAAAAGTTGCCAGCATTTCATTTATCTCAGAACAAAATGGATTTGCAATTTTCTATGATAACGGCAACCCTGCCTTGTTCTGCACCAATGACGGAGGTTATCATTGGGATTATATAAGCTACGGAATAGGGGGCTTATACACGAAATTGCGCTTCCTTGGCCCAGACACGGCTTATTGCGCTTATGATCTAGGAATCGTAGGGAATTATGGAAGTATTTTTGTGACGTCTTTAGACGGAGGATATACCTGGGATTACAAAGGGGCTGAATGTTTGGATTTTGATATGCACAACAGTGCCTATGGGTTTAGGATTGCACGGTATGAGGAATATGCCCCTTATTTTATTGAACGCTTAGACCTATACAACCTCCAGGGAAACATTACGGATGAACCCATAAAGAAAAAAATATCCGTCTTCACCCATTATCAAAGCAAGGCACTTCAAATCCAGTTCCCGGAAGGAAATACAATAAATGAAACCCTGTTTTTTGAGCTTTACAACAGCCAGGGCAAACTATGCCTGAGCAAAGAGCTGCACAAAAGCAGATCGCAAAGTATTGCCTTTCCTCCACATCTGGCAAAGGGAATTTACATTTATAAAATCAGTTCCGAAAATCAGAGCATCCAATCGGGGAAAATATTATTAAGCATATAAAAAATAGCTTCAATCAGGGTATTGAACAGAATCACCAGAAATATACGTGGTCTTCCCTTATGGACTCGCCCTCTTTGCAAAATTGAGAAGAGAAAACTCATGGAGCAAACCCATCCCAACATACTCCAAAGCAAAAAAAGCAGCGTGAAACCAATCTTTGTTCCACACTGCTTTCTACTATTCTAAAAACCCGGTTTTCCTTAATCTTCAATTGGCCCGTCCACCGGAGGGCAGTCATCACAATCGAGGCTGCGGTTATACATTTTCATGGCGCGGTAGCTCATACCCATATTGGAGAAACCCCCATCATGGAAAAGGTTCTGCATCGTCACTTTTTTAGTAAGATCGGAGAAAAGGCTCACGCAATAATCCGCACATTCATCAGCCGAAGCATTGCCCAGCGGCGACATACGGTTGGTAAAATCCATCAGGCCATCAATACCTTTTACACCGCTACCGGCTGTTGTCAGTGTGGGCGACTGACTGATTGTATTTACACGCACTTTGCGCTCGCGGCCATATATATAACCAAAACTGCGTGCTATGGATTCGAGCAGGGATTTGGCATCGGCCATGTCATTATATCCGTAGAGGGTGCGCTGCGCAGCCACATAGCTCAGCGCCAAAACACTGCCCCAGGGATTAATGGCATCCATTTTATAAGCTACCTGCAGCATTTTATGGAACGACATCGCTGAAATATCCAGTGTTTTACTCAGGTAATTATAATCCAGATCGCTGTACGAACGTTTTTTGCGCACATTAAGCGACATCCCGATCGAGTGCAAAACGAAATCAATTTTCCCTCCAAAATGTTCCATGGCAGTTTGGAAAACGCTTTCCAGCTCATCCACTTTAGTGGCATCTGCGGCAATCACTTTAGCATTACATTTTTCTGCCAGTTCGTTGATTGTACCAAAACGAATGGCCGTTGGGGTATTGCTCAAAATGATTTCAGCGCCTTCTTCAACCGCTTTGATTGCTGTTTTCCAGGCAATGGATTTCTCATCAAGGGCTCCGAAAATGATTCCCTTTTTCCCTTTCAGTAAGTTATATGACATAAGCTTTAATGATTTTCGATTAATTTCTGAGCAGCTTTAAGTGCTTCATCGTTTGTGCTGCCGCTCATCATTTGTGCAATTTCATTGATCCGTTCCAATCCTGATAAACACTTCAGGCGGGATATTGTTTGCCCCCGGGCAGATTCCTTATAAACCTGATAGTGGAAATCGGCCTTTGCTGCCACCTGGGGAAGGTGGGTTATGGCCAGTAATTGCTGTTTTTCAGACAGTTTTTTCATGATGCTGGCCACTTTTAAAGCCGTATTGCCCGAAATTCCGGTATCTATTTCATCAAAAACCAGGCACGGCATGGCATCCGAACTGCTGATCAGCGATTGCATGGCCAGCATAATCCTGCTCATCTCACCGCCGGAAGCCACAAGACCCAAATTTTCAGGGCTTTTGCCTTTATTGGCAGAAAATAGAAATACGATTTCATCACTTCCCCTTAGAGTATATTTGTCCATCATGGATAAATGAACACGGAAATCCACATCGGGCATGCCCAGGCTGCGCAAAGTGTCCATTAAAGCGGCAGCCAGTTTTGGCGCTGACTTTCCCCTTTTTGCATGGAGCTTTTGTGCCGCAGCATCCAATTGTTCCTGCATGCTTTTTAATTGCTTCTCTTTCTCCCGGATCTGATGTCCCAGCGATTGAAATGCGCCCAAACGTTCATCCAGTTCATCGCGCAAAACAAGCAGCTCCTCAAGGGAGTTTTTATTGTGCTTAAACTGAAGTTTTTGGATCATATCCAGCCGCCCGCTGATTTCCTCCTTACGGCCTTCATCCAGATGAAGTTCATCCAGTTCCGATCCGCTTGCAATGGCAAGGTCGTCGAGTTCGATAATCAGGCTGTGCAAACGCTGTGCAAGTTCCTCAAAACGGCTGTTAAAGGACGCAATCTTTGAAAGTTGGTTTTCATGCATTTTCAGCGTGGACAATATGCTGTTCTCCTGCTCATTGACTTCAAAGGAAAAAGCACCCAGTGCCTGCCGTATATCAACGATATTTTCGAGCATTTCAAGCTCCTGCTCCAATTGCGCGTCGGCTTGGGCATCCAGCTGTGCGGCATCCAGTTCATCAAAAAGAAAACGGAAATAATCCTGTTCGCTCCGTGCTTTTTCTTCACTTTGCTTCAACAGGTTCAACTCTTTTTCCAGTGCTCGGAAGGAATGGTATATTTCCTGATATGCAGCAAGTTCGTTTTTGTTTCCGGCAAAAGCGTCCAAACTTGAGAGTTGAAAATCAGGCTCTTTTATTTCCATGCTTTGATGCTGGCTGTGGATATGCAGCAAAAGCGCGCCAAACTGTTTCAGGATGCGCAGGTTTACGGGCGTATCGTTTACAAAAGCCCGTGATTTACCATTTGGGCTGATTTCGCGGCGCAGCAAAAGCGGAAATTCCTCATCCAGCTCATGTTCGGCAAGCAAAGTACTGACCACAACTGCCGGCACATCAAAACCAGCTTCGATGATACATTTCTTTTGCGGATCGAAAAGCGGGGAATTTTCCAGGCGTTTGCCCATCAATAAGCCCAGTGCACCGATGATGATAGACTTTCCGGCACCGGTTTCACCACTGATCACTGAAAATCCTCTCTCGAAAGACACATCCAGTTCTTCGATCAGGGTATAATTTCGTACGTAGAGTCGGCTAAGCATGGTAATATATATTAATTACCGCTCATGATTTTCTGATATTTGCTACTATTCGCCGGATCGATTTCTTTCAGAATATTCACGACTTCAGGCTTTTCCATAGGGCCTGCTTCGGAGAAAATACTGATAATTTCATCGCGCTTGGCTTCCAGGATCAACTGGGTAAGGAAAAGTCCGGGGCGTTCCTGATTGGCCCTTTCGAGCAGCTTCAGTGCTTCCGTAATATTGGAACGTCCGGTTTCCAGGTTATCAAACATCATATCCAAACCCTGACGGTGATATTTATAAAGAAATTCACGCAGTGGCGCATAGGA
Organism: Bacteroidales bacterium; assembly: GCA_963662905.2. GTDB lineage: Bacteria > Bacteroidota > Bacteroidia > Bacteroidales > WRLA01. The sequence goes on from CAXXFD010000003.1 coordinate 1,477,697, forward strand.
CGAATTGGTCAGGTTTTCGAGCAGCCAATAGCGGTTTTTTGTCCCTTCAAAAGCTTTCCATCCCGGTTCTGCTGCGTTTTGTGCCGCATTGACAATGGATTGTGCTTTTTCGTAAAAAGGTGTCCCGCCAAATTTCTGGAAGCTGTCAAAATCAAGTCCGAGGAAAATATAAGTATAAAATGCCAAAGTCGAAGTCAGGTTGCTCGTAAAAGTAGTTTCACTGAACTCAAGAGGTTCAAACTCAACATAGGAAAACTGGAAATCACGATCGACATGGTTCAGCATCACGCTATTGTAATTTGTTTTGAAAACCGGCCTGCGCAATACGATATTCAAAGTGCCTTTAAACTCATCAGTAGAAATACGCTCGGTGATATTGATCAGGATGGTACATTCGATGCGCTCTTCAATCTGGAAGCTGTATGGCGACCATTTACGGTTGTTCATAAACTCGTAAATAGCGGTTTGCAATGTTCGGAACACTTCTTTTTCAGAGCCTTCCACCTGTCGTGCACTAACCGAAACCTGACAGTTTATTTCCTGTGCTTTCAGTCCCCAGGAGAACAAAACAATGGACAAAAGGAGGATAATCTTTATTTTCATCCGTTAAATTTTTATTTTCAATAGTTCCCGCATCTGCGGAGGAACCGTCCCGAAATATCCGGAACATATTTCATATACTTTCTTTGTCTTCAATTTGTTGGCCTGCACAAAAGGCAGCGAACAATTACAAAACGTCAGCCCTGATCATTTGGTATATCATTGGCGTTGTTCTTCCGTTTCAAAGCTGTTGCAAAGAAATGGATCAAATCACGGGCAACTTCTTTTTTCGGTTTCAATTCAAGTTCCTGAACAGCATCGTGGCTGACAAGGCTCACTTTATTCGTATCTGTATTAAAACCTGCTCCTTTATCGCGCATGGAATTGAGCACGATCAGGTCGCACTTTTTGCGCAAAAGTTTTTTGCGGGCGTTTTCCAGTTCGTTATCGGTTTCCAAAGCAAATCCAACCAGATACTGATCCTCATTTTTTATGCTGCCAAGGTACTGAAGGATGTCGGGGTTCTGTTTGAGCTTAATTGCAGGCGCGGCGCCTTCGGGCAGGTTCTCTTTCTTGATTTTTTGATCAGCTACACCATCCGGGCGGAAATCAGCAACAGCTGCCGACATTATTGCCGCATGACAATCAGGGAAGGCTTTTTTGCATTCCTCAAACATTTGTTCGGCAGTTTGCACCTTTTTCAGGGCAATATTTGGATGGCTGATATTCAAATGAACGGGGCCGGATACCAGAACGACCTCTGCGCCCATTTCGGCAGCAGATTCAGCAAGGGCAAAGCCCATTTTCCCGGAAGAATAATTCCCGATGAAGCGAACCGGATCGATGGGTTCGTGGGTGGGTCCTGCGGTGATCAGGATTTTTTTCCCTTTCAGCTTTTCACTATTCAAAAAAAAATCCTGCACAATTTCAGCAATTTTTTCCGGTTCTTCCAGCCTTCCTGCACCGCATAAGCCGCTGGCAAGATGTCCGGAAGCCGGTTCAATAATCCGGTTGCCGCGTTTCTGGAGCAATTTGATATTATCCTGTGTGGCTGCATGTTGAAACATATCCACATCCATTGCCGGGGCAATATAAACCGGACAGCGGGCAGCAAGATACACGGCCAGCAATAGGTTATCGCCCCTGCCGGCAGCAATTCCACTCAAAGTATTTGCCGATGCCGGAGCGATCAGGAACAGATCTGCCCAGTAGCCCAGCTCGATATGCGAATTCCACGCTCCGGTTTTTTTATCGAAAGGTTCTGTTAAAACAGGCCGTTCGGATAAAGTAGCCAAAGTGAGGGGCGTCACAAAATCGTGCGCAGCGGGCGTCATCAACACCTGCACTTCCGCACCCTGCTTTTTGAGCAAACGCACCAATAGAGGAATTTTATAAGCCGCAATACTTGCAGTTATCCCGATTAATATCTTTTTGCCTTTAAGCATATCCGTTTTTAGAAACCGTCGGTACTGTGTTCTTTATGTGGGTTACGGTAGTAAACCTTGTCTTCCAAAAACTCCTGAATAGCGAGGAGTGTTGGTTTTGGAAGCCTTTCATAAAAACGGGCAATTTCGATTTGCTCACGGTTTTCAAAAACCTCTTCCAGATTATCGCTGGGCGTGGCAAACTCTTCAATTTTATCGTTGAGTTCTTTTTTAATGTCGAGCCCGATCTGGTTTGCCCTTTTGGAAAGGATTGCCAGTGTTTCGTAGAGGTTTTCAGTTCCCTCGTTAAAATCGGCCATACGGCGTGTTACGGCTTCGCTTTCCGTTTTGATTTTTTTATAATCCATGGGTATCTATAAAATTTAATTCAGATTCAATAATATTTCCTGCGCGCTTTGGTTCATTTTATCGGCCTGCCTGCGGTAATCGCTTTCCGGGAACAAGGCCACAAAATCATTGTAAGAGTCCAATGCTTTTTGATGTCGCTCTTTCCTTTTATCAAAAACACTGTTTTCGGCATAATTATAATAGGACTTCAGTATCCCATAAAGCGCCAGTTCTTTATACTGGGTATCGGGATAATCGGCAATGAGGTTCTCAAATGAAACGATGGCAGCCTGAAAATCCTCCATTTTCAAATAAAGTTCTGCAATTTCGTAGGCTTTATGTTCCAGTTTGCCGCGCATTTCATCGATATAAAAATTGCAATCCGCAACTTTATCGCTCTGCGGAAATTTGTTGATGAAAGCCTGGAACTCTTTAATGGCATCATAGGTGCTGCTTTGGTCGAGGCTGTATTTTGGCGACTCCATATAAGTACAATAGGCGGCCAGATACATGCATTCCTCCGCATTTTCGGATGAAGGGAAACTCTCGGCGAACCGTTTGAAATAATAACTGGCCATCATATAATCTTTCAGCTCGTAATAGCTGTACGCATAATAGTAAAACACTTTTTCTGCCCGTGATGTACCCCGGTAAACGGACACCAATTGTTCGAGCAATTGCAGTGCACGGTTATAATCGCCCTTGTTGAAATAGGAAACAGCGGTTTCATATTTCAAATCGTTATCAGAGCTTTTGAGCAGTTTCTGATGCTTTGAACAGGCGGTAAACACCAGTGCAACAGTAATATACAGAATAATAAGCCGACTTTTTAGCATGGCGCAAAATTATAATAAATAAGCGGAAAAATAAAACGGGCTGACTCTTAATTTATTATAAAATATGTGTTTCCGTATAAACGGATCACTTTTCTGTTGGGCAATCAAAAAGGCATGGCCGGAGCGGCTCATTTTAAAGATCTATTTATCAATGATTTAGCATTTACATTCATGAAATCTTAGCGAATTTTCTTTGCGCATTAATTTGAATAGCATAGCTTTGCAGGCTTTATCAGAATTACATTAAAAGGCACAATATCATGGATATTTTCGATAAGATTGAAAAGAACCCCGGCCCTTTGGGAATTTGGGGCGAATATGCCTTTGGTTACTTTATGTTTCCAAGGCTGGAAGGAGAAATTGCAAACAAAATGATGTTTCGCGGCAAAGAACGTCTGTGCTGGAGCCTCAACAATTATCTTGGCCTGGGCAACCAACCGGCAGTCCGCAAAGCCGATTCAGAAGGCACGGACCAGTACGGCCTTGCTTACCCAATGGGCGCGCGTATGATGTCAGGTCATACCACATTGCACGAAAAACTGGAAAGGGAACTTGCAGCATTTGAACAAAAGGAAGATGCATTTCTCTTGAATTACGGTTATCAGGGAATGCTCAGCATTATTGATGCGCTGACCGACCGAAAAGACGTAATTGTTTATGATTCAGAGGCACACGCCTGTATTATTGATGGTGTTCGCCTGCATATGGGCAAACGTTTTGTTTATCCGCACAACAACATCGAAAACCTGGAAAAGGAACTGAAGCGTGCGCAAAAAATTACCGATGAAACCGGCGGCGGTATTTTGGTCATTACTGAAGGCGTTTACGGTATGTCGGGCGATCTGGGAAAACTCAAAGAAATTACTGCACTTAAAGAAAAGTATCCCTTCCGTTTGCTTATTGATGATGCACATGGTTTTGGAACAATGGGCAAAACAGGAGCAGGAACCGGAGAACACCTTGGCGTTCAGGATAAAGTAGATGTTTATTTCGGGACATTTGCCAAAGCGATGGCCGGAATCGGTGCTTTTGTTGCCGGCGATAAAAAAGTTATTGATTTTCTGCGTTTTAATATGCGCTCCCAAACATTTGCCAAGAGTTTGCCCATGCCGATGGTATATGGCTCGCTCAAGCGTTTGGAAATGTTGCGCGACGAGCCCGAGCACAAAGACAAGCTCTGGACAATAGTAAATGCACTACAGGGCGGTTTAAGGAAAGCAGGTTTCAATATTGGAAACACTGAATCTCCGGTTACACCGGTAATGCTCAACGGAGAAGTGAAAGAAGCCATTAATATGACTTTTGATTTGCGTGAAAATTATGACATTTTCTGCTCAATTGTTGTGTATCCGGTTGTTCCTAAGGGTGTTATATTACTGCGTTTAATCCCAACTGCAATGCATACCCTTGAAGATGTGGAATACACAATTGAGTGTTTCAGCAAGATCAAAGGGAAACTGGACGACAAAACATATCTTAATCAGGAGCTCCCAAAAATCGACTAAAGCTGTACCCTACTTTTAAGATAAAAAACGCCGGATTAACATTGCCTGCAGATTCTTTATTTTGAAAATATAATAAACCCGATTTTTGTCGGGTTTTTTATTTTGACCGGCAAATAAATTTCTATTTTTGCAAAAATGAAAAACAGCGTGAACAACCAAACCGAATATCGCAGGATAAATACCTTCATCCTGAAAAGCTGGTGTCATTTATATGCTGTTTTGCTGTTAGGTCTTGTTGCATTTTCCGCATCCGGAAACGGCAATACACCACAAAAAAGCTCCTTTGGCCTTTTCATCAGGAAAATAAAACTCTTAAGGCGTATAAAGAAAGCAAAAAGGCGCCGGATAAGAAAGGAGAAAAGAGCGAAGAAACGTTTTCAAAGAAGAAGGCGCTGGCGTATCTTCAGGTTTCTGATCAGAAAAACTTTTGAAAAATACTTTCAGCCCGACAAATCCGAAATGGAAAGACGCCGGGCATGGAAAGAGGAAAAAAGGTGGATTCGTGCCGAATACCGCTGGAAAAGGCGCAAACGTTGGCGGATGCTGAAATTTATTGTTAGAAGGAGCATCCAAAAATGTTTTGAAAAGAAAACGGAAGACGAAATCAGAAAACAGGCACTGAAAAAATTAAGCCGCAAAGAAAGGAGAATACGACTGATCCGAATGAGCAAGTTTGTACTCAGGAAACGCGTTCAACGCACAATCATATATCTAAAGAACTTTCCGAACCAGCCCATCCGTCCGGCTTATAAATTGTTTGCTTCGAGCAAAATATCCAAGGATCAATTTTTGGTTATTGTCCTGAACTCAACGGCTTATTACATTTTGGCCTACCTGCTGCTGTATATGCTGATGCAGTTTATAACGGCTCTGGTCGCACTCCACTTTGATTATCAAACCATCGTATATTATTACGACCTATACTATAATATTGTAACCACAGCCTGGACTTTTGATTCGGTAAAAATCCTCTACAGCATGCCATCATTGGTGAGCATATTTTTGGGCGTTGTACTTTTCATATTCTACAGATGGGTTGAAAATGAGAATGGCAGCCTGAAAATGCTGATACTGTGGATGGTCTTTCTGGGATCGGCACATTTTTTTGGTTCGCTGCTTATTGGATCTGTCTTGGACAAAGGTTTTGGATATGTGATTATGTACTTGTACTACCTTGATACAGAGCGCATGACAATGGTATTTATTTCTCTGTTCGGGCTTTTGGTATCAGGCACTATACTTACCAAACCATTTATGGTAAGCGGGAACACTTATTTTAACGAACTTAACGAACACAACCGCCCGGCATTTATGTATGGCCAGGTTTTGCTGCCGTTTTTATTGGGAACCGGCATCATCCTGCTGGCCAAGCTACCCGAAATAAAAGCCTATGAAGCATTAATTCTTGTCTGTGGGATATTACCTGTTATGCCTATTATGGCGACTTACAAATCCTACAACGAGATGTATTTCGACCTGGAGCCCCGAAAAATTAGCCTGACAAAAATTGCAATAATTCTGGCCATCCTCCTTTTTGCTGCTTTCCGTATTGTTTTAAGTTATGATATTGTCCGGATCGGCAGCGTGTAGTACCTGTTTTTAATTCATACTGAAACAGCCCGTCACCAACAAATCAACACCTAAGCATCTTCTTTGAGGCCTTTTTTCTCCATTGCCAAATCATGGCTATAGTGGAACAGCATACAGGGCAAACGCATCATAAATATTATACCATTCTTTGACAATCCTATTCCTATGCATTTCAAATTCATTGGTAATAAAGCTGTTAGCTGTCTAAATCTATTTCGGCTTCAATCCCAAAGGGATTGCATATCTAATAAAAGGAAATGTTAATTAAAGGTTCGACCCCGGACGGGGTCGTATGTGGCGTTCTGTGGTAACTCTTTATACATATTTGACCGCTCTGCGGTCTAAGCCGGTTTATCTTTTTACGGCATTTTAAGGCTGTTGAGGGTTCTTGTTAAGCTTATAACCCTCTGGTTTTCGCAAATGAGGCAATTTGCTGCTTTGTGCTTTCAAACAGAAAAACTGTAATATATCAATCTGACACAAGACGTAAGTTTTTTCAAACGCAACAAATATCCAGCCTGACAAATATAGCTTGATCAGGATGCGTTTGCCCTGGAACACCATAGGGCTACACCTTAAAACAAAAAATTTTTCTGAAGGAAGTTAAAATGAAAAATGGCATTTCCTGAAGTTTGAATTAATTTCACTCCACAGCCCACAAAAAAAGCCCCAATTTGGGGCTTAAGACAATATTGAAGGATTCGTTAATCAATATTCAGTTTTTTCTTCAGCGCCTTTGGCAATACATCTTTATGTACGAGCACTGCCACAGTATTCAACTTTAAATATGGTTCCGACATAAAAAGGTATCCGCCGAATTTATTGGAATCTCCTGCCCAGCTGTTTTTGGTTTTGTAGAAAAATTTGCCGTCTTGATCCTTATAAAGTCCGGTCAGGTGCATCAAATGATCATCGGTTGAAGAATAATTATCAAAATGCATTTGTCTCATTTCAGCCGTGATGTCTTTTTCCTGCACCAATTTTTCAAAACTGAAGAGTTCTTTTCTTTTTTCGGCTTCAGAGAGTTTTTCCCAGCGCGCGCGTTCACTTCCTTCCATTTCTTTCAGCTCCTGATCGGGCAGGATGGCCAGTCCATTGCGGTGCGAAAATCCTTTATCACTTACATCGCCGTCCCAGCAAACGGTATAACCCATCTCAAGGGATTTGTTTATTACGGCCATAAGTTCGTCGAGCGGCAGGTTATAGTACAGATCATGGCTCCAGTTATCGGGAATTTCAAGCACGAAGGCTTTGTAGAAATCATGGTGCAAATAAGATGTCAATTCGACATACTCATCAGGATTAAAATCCATTTCTTCCACAAAAGAGCTGAGATCATATTCTTTCCCCTGGTAATTAAATTTTTCAGGCACATTGCCAAGGTAGGCATCCATCAGGCCGTTGAATGCTTCAGGCCAGACAGGGCTCAGTTTTCTATTTCGGTTTTTGATAACGGCATCGAGATATGCCTGACTGATTGCATCCAGTTCGCCATGCACATGATGATCATCGCCCAAGACCAAACCATTATAATTTTCTTCGGGAATAAAGCCTGATTCCCTGACCACATTCAAAACATCATGTGCCTGACCGCCGGGGCTATAATTCGAAGAACCATGATAGCGCACATAAAGGTCAGCCTTGGCAGGATATGCTTCCCGCACAAAATACATTTCCGACAGATCAAGGCTGTCGTTTCCTTTGCGGAGAATCTCAGCTTCAATAAAACTTGTGGCTGCAAAACTCCAGCAAGTGCCCGAACGCGCCTGGTCTTTCACTGATGTAACATCAATATCCTTAACGGGCTTTAAAACATAAGGCCCAACGCTATCAACCTGCGCCGTGGCACTGAGGCTGAAAAAAGCTGTCATCAACAGACTTGCGATGCTGAAAAATATAACTTTCATAAAATTAAACGATTAAGCCTGCTTAACACAAGGAAATAATTCCATAAGGCTGCGTGAGACTTTAACAGAAAGCCTTAAATAATGATGCATTCAGGCCTCTTACATTCATAGCTTTCGGCTTTTATGTAAGGTTCCCCGGCATTAAACAGGTGAAGTTCATAAATAATTTAGCAAAGGTAAAAATAACTACATTTGTGAACCAAAAATCGCTTATGTATTCCATAGAAACAATATTATTCGCTTTTGCACTTACACTTTTTGCCGGGCTTTCAACCGGTATTGGCAGCGCCTTTGCTTTTTTCACAAAACGTACAAACACACGTTTTCTGAGCCTGGCTCTGGGTTTTAGTGCCGGTGTAATGCTCTATGTAAGTTTTATAGAAATATTCCCAAAAGCACAGGACATCCTGATAGGGACAGAATCTGCGCCACAATTTGGTTTGAAAATGGGCACATGGATTACGGTAGCCTCATTCTTTGGCGGCATATTATTTATAGCGATCATTGATAAATTAGTTCCGGAAGCCGACAACCCCCATGAAGTGCACCGGGTTGAGGAGCTGGATTCCAAATCCAGGGTAAAAGACCCTAAATTACTAAAGATGGGGCTTTTCACGGCTTTGGCGATAGCGATACACAATTTCCCGGAAGGACTGGCGACATTCACCGCTGCCCTTTCAGATCCCGGTTTGGGCATTCCTATTGCCGTTGCCATTGCTATTCATAATATTCCTGAGGGAATTGCAGTAAGTATCCCGGTTTATTATGCAACGGACAATAAGCGAAAAGCCTTTTGGCTGTCATTTTTATCCGGATTGGCAGAACCGGTTGGTGCCATTGTCGGTTTCCTTCTGTTGATGCCGTTTCTGAGCAGTAATCCCTATTTAATGGGCATCATCTTTGCGGCAGTTGCCGGCATAATGGTCTTTATATCACTTGATGAGCTATTGCCTACAGCGGAAAAATACGGGGAACATCATTTGTCTATTTACGGACTGATTGCAGGAATGATTGTGATGGCATTTAGCCTGTTAATGTTTATCTAAGATTGATTAATTTTTATCCATTCCAAAATATGGCTTAATCGGCTGAAATAAAGATATTAAACAGCACTTAACAGCGGGATTGGCACAAGCACACCATATCAATAAATCAATGTGCTTTAAGCTATTATTATTTTTTATACTTTTGTCTCCCTGACATACCGTTAAGGGAGGAAGGTGTTAATTATTTGTGAATAAACGGGATTTGGAATGATAATTAATTTTATTGTAACTTGTGCCACCATTTTGTAACCGAAATTATTATAAATAAATCATAATGATATGAAAGGTAAAAATCTACTATTCAGTATTTTAGCGTTTTTATTAGGCTTTAGCACCATTACATATGCTGCAGCTGCCTATCAGCTAGCCCCTCAAAGTGACGGGGAAGGCGAAAGCCAGATACAGATAAAAAACAATCCGGAAGCATATTACCATATGCTCCGTGTGAACAAAAAAACCGGAACCATCAACCCTGCTGATGTGATCAAAGCAAGCCAACAAGCTGACATGCTTTTTAAAAATGGCTCTGAAATTGATCTGACATGGGAAAATAAAGGCCCCGACAATGTTGGCGGACGTACACGAGCCCTTATCGTTGACAATAAAGATGCCAACGCAACCACACTCATTGCAGGTGGTGTTACCGGCGGTTTATGGAAATCAGAAAACCTTGGACTTACCTGGGATAAAATTAACATCAATAATGCAAACCTGAATGTTAGCGCCTTAATTCAAAATGAAAATGGCAATATATATGCAGGAACAGGCGATGGCTACGATGGAACAATTTTCGGTACCGGAATTTATAAATCAACTGATGGTGATAATTTTACAGTAATTGAAAGCACAATCCCCGACGTTAACAGCGAAGAAAAAGAATGGGCTTTCATTTATAAACTTGCGCTTCAGAACAACCGCTTGCTCGCAGCTACAAATACCGGTTTAAAATACACAGACAACGATGGAGCTGAGTGGAGTACAGCAATTTATATTGATTCAACAGGTACAGCCATTGAACTTACCGGTCGGTGTACAGATGTTAAAGTATCCGGAAACGGGCTCATTGCAGCTGTTGTTGACAACAAAGTGTACACCGCAATCAGCGATCCGGTACAATTTGAACTTCAATCAAAATATGAGAAAGTAAACGACAGTACAATTAATTTTCCGAACAAACTTCCTTTTGATAATGTAGGGCGTGCAGAAATTGCAATCAGCCCTTCAGCACCGGAAACTATTTATGTAACCATGGCCAAATTAGGATTTGGATCCCTGAAAGGCGTATTCAAATCAATAGATAATGGTAAAACCTGGCGTGTAATTCTTCCGGAAAACGATAATTTTGATATCTATGAAGAACAAGGTTTGCATGCAAATACCATTGCTGTTTTCCCGAATAATCCCAACAAAATTTGTATTGGCGGTAAAAACCTCTGGGTAGGAAAAGAAATAGATCCAAACGGATATTATGACTGGGGTACAGTTCCTTATACAAGCGGAGCCCTCTTGTCTATCCCTACATACGTTCATTATATGCACCATGATTATATCTTCCGTCCGGGACATCCCGAGACAATGATCATTTGTACCGATGGTGGGATCAGTATTTCGACCGACAATCTGCAAACTTTCCGCAACATCATTAAAAATTACAGCACAACACAATGTAACAGCATTGCATTCAACCAATTTGGAAATGTGTTTACCGGCACAATGAACAATGGTTCGCAATACATCGGTGATGGCACCAATGGCCCTACTTTCGGTAAGGAAATCTGGAGCAACGGCGCCAATAATGCCGGAACAGGTGGTTATGTAGCAATCTCGCAAATAAGCAAAGAAGTGATGTTCCTTACCAATCCGGGCGCAACACAAACTGATTTCCGCCGTACAGAAGATCAGGGATTCTCTTTTGCCAACGAATTTATCCCCGGAACACTTACCACAACCAATGCTGTTCAGCCATTCATTATGTGGGAATGTTTTAATGACAATATCAGCGGAGATAGCGTAACCTTACATGCCAACACTTTACTCCCTAAAGATACTACTGTTTGGATGAAAAGCTATAACCGCGATTATCCGTTTAAATATACCCTTCCACATACTTTAGAGGAAGGTGACAGTATGCGTGTTCAGGATCCAGTTACAAGCATTTTCCTGCTTGCAATACGCAACTCTCTATATATGAGCCGTGAGGCACTTGACTTCACAAAAGAACCGGAATGGTGGCAGCTTGCCGAAGCAAAAGGTATTCCAACAGCGATTACTGTTAGTGCCGATGGCAAAAGTGCTTATGTAGGTTTAGAGTCTGGCGAACTAGTTCGTGTTGACCATATCCGCGAAGCATATAGCTTTGAAACAGCTGATATGTCAAGCCCATATTCAGTTATCGCATCAGGTACTATTTTTACTGCTGAAAATCAAGCAGTAACTTCAGTTGCTGTTGACCCACAAAATAACGAACATGTTATTCTCACTTTAGGCAACTATGGTGAAGAAAACTATGTTTATGAAACATTCAACGCACTCGATGAAGAGCCTGTATTTGAATCTATTCAAGGCAACCTCCCAAAAGCCCCGGCTTATGCAAGTTTAATTGAGATGAATGATAGTGAACGCATCATTATCGGAACCGAATTTGGAGTTTATGCCTCTACAACACCCAACGAATGGGTTGCATTAAATAATGGAATGGGCAAAGTGCCTGTTACTATGCTCCGTCAGCAAACAATGACTAAGTGGGGTTTTGAAGTCCCGACTGGTGATCCCACCAATCCAACGGAATACATCCCGGGAATCACAAATACAGGTGTTATTTATGCTTCTACTTATGGCCGCGGAACCTGGGAAGCTAAAAACTTTGTAGGTATTCAAGATCAACCCGAAGATGGCAGCATCACAAGCAGCACTGTTTCTTCACTCAATGTTTATCCGAACCCGGTACAAAATCATGCTTTTGTTGAGATGAAACTTAAAGAAGCGCAACAGGTAAGCACTTATATTTATAATCTTAGCGGTCAGCTTCTCCAAATCCATAATGCGGGAACTATGGCGGCTGGTGATCAAAAAATTGAATTGAATACCAGCAAGCTTAATGCAGGAACATATATCATCAATGTTCAGGCAGGCAGTCAGAATGTTCAGGCGAAATTCATCAAAGTAGACTAATTCAGGATATAAACAAAAAATAGAATAAAATGAAAAAGTTATTTATGGCCGTATTCCTTCTCTGCGCAGTTGCACTCACTGCCCAGGTAAGGGTTTATACTCCAACACCAAATACGCCATCCGATGGCAGAGAAGACCAAAACCCGGATGTAGCTATGAGCTGGCTGGGCGTAAGTAATCCAAACCCGGTAAATTATGTTGTCGAATATGCAGATAATGAAGCGTTTAGCAATGCGAAAACTGCCACGGTTGAGAAAATTACCGGTTATGCTCCAGGATTGTTAATGTTTGGTAAAACCTACTATTGGCATGTAAAAGCAGTTGATGCTGTTACAGGCGACGAATCGGATTGGTCAGAAGTTTTTAGCTTTACTGTGTTCAATGAAGTTCCATTAAGCAAGCCCAGCAATGGTTCTAATGATGAAGAACCTGTTGTTGACTTAATCTGGAAAGCGTCTTTTAGTGGTGTTGCTATTTCAGGCATCGATGGCTATGAGATCCTTTTGGATACAACTGAAAGCTTTGACAGCCCTTACCTGAAGCAACTATTCGCCATTGAAGGTGAAGACCGCATTACAAGTCCTGAGCTTCGTTTTGGAGAACAGTTTTTCTGGAAAGTACGTGCTTATCATAGTGAGGGAAATTCAGGATGGTCGGAAGTTTATGACTTCTCTGTAATCGATGAAATTGAACTGAACAAGCCAAAAGACGGCGAATCGGACATCCAGCTTGATGAAGAGTTTAGCTTTAAAGCTATAGAAGGTGCATTAAAGTACGAAATGCAATATGATGTAAATGAGAACTTTACAGAACCATTTAAAGTTACTGTACTTCATGATGGCACCAGCAAACCGGATACAACCTTTGAGAATATGATCTTTGGCCAGACTTATTACTGGAGAGCCCGTGCAATTCATCGTAAAGACACTTCCGGTTGGTCAGAAGTACGCAGCGTAAGTACTATTGGAAAACCAGAATTAATTGCACCTCAAAACGATTCAATTGGTATTCCCCGCCAACCACAATTGGTTTGGGAAGAAATGACCGGGATTACCTATATGGAAATTGAATATGCCAAAAATGAAACTTTCACCGAAGCCTTATTTACTGATATGGTTGACGGTACAAGAACGACTTATAATGTACTTTATCAACTTGATCTTTCTGCACAGTATTTCTGGAGAGTTCGTGCTATTAAAGTAACCGATTCTTCTGCATGGAGCGATACACGTCACTTTACTATTTCTGATGGCACAGGAATCGAAGAAAGCAGCTTCAGCCAGATCAGCACTTACCCGAACCCTGTAAGTGAAGAACTCAATATTGAGTTTAATTCCTCCACATCAGGTGAAGCTTACCTCAATGTTTATGATCTTGTTGGCAAAAAACAACTTTCCCTGCCTATCAGCATCCAGCAAGGCGACAACCGTGTTATTGTTGATATGAACGATTTAAACAATGGTATTTACATGATGAATATCGAAGGAAGCAAAATGAAACTGACACGAAAAATCGTGATCAACAAATAAAAGATACCTTTCCTATCATTAAGAAGGCTGCCCTTTTGGGGTGGCCTTTTTTTTTGCTCTCGCAATTAATTGTATAATCTCTCACCGATAAAGTGTCCGGGTTTTCGGGAGACTCTATAAACGAACTCCATCAAAATTCTGCTCTCCCCGATCAATAATCGGGGAAATGAACCTCTACAAGGTTTGCACAATTTATCCTATCCCGGAAAATCGTGCAAAACCAAATACTAACCTAAAAATTAAGGAATTATCTTATTACAAAGCCAGATTCCAGACAGGCTTCAACATTAGGCATAAATCAGCATACCCACCTGATACACCAGGAAAGCCATAATCCAAGCAACAACGGTTGTATAGACCAATGAGAAAAGCCCCCATTTGTAGCTGCCCGACTCTCGGATAATGACCATTAAAGTAGCGATACAAGGAAAATACAGCAAAACGAAAATCATGAAAGACAAAGCAACAACCGGGTTAAATACAAATTCCCCTTTTTTGGGACCACTGGTATATTTTTGTGTTCGGATTTTTTCTACCAGCGTTTGATTCCCTTTGCTGCTGGATTCATCTGCCTGATAAAGCACACCAAGCGTACTTACAACAATTTCTTTTGCGGCAGTTCCGGCAATAATGCTTACGCTCATTTTCCAATCAAAGCCCAAAGGAGCCATTACATGCTGAAAACCTTTGCCCAGCCTTCCGATATACGAGTTTTCCTGGTGAAGCTGGCTGTACTCACTATTGAGAGCGGCAATTTGCTGAGACATTTGATTATTCAAATCAGCAATTTTAGCACTGTCGCCCACGTCATATTTCGATATTTCCTGCTGCATGTTCAATTCGACAGCAGCTATTTGTTGATCGTATTCCTTCCTTAAACCTTCATCAATAGGGAAATAGCCCAAAGCCCAAATCAGGATGGAGGCAATTAAAATAACTCCACCGATCTTACGAAGATATTGCCAGGCTTTTTCCCACATATGCATGGTGATGGAGCGGAAAGTGGGAATCCTGTATGGAGGCAGTTCCATGACAAAAGGCACTTCTTCCCTTTTAAAAATGGTTTTCTTCAAAATAAGTGCCGCCAGTATGGCAATGAGAATCCCGGTCATATAAATTACAAACAAGAGACTGCCATGGTTATCCGGGAAAAAAGCACTGATAAACAGGATGTAAACCGGTAATCTGGCACTGCAACTGATAAACGGATTGATCAGCATCGTAATCATGCGGTCATTTCGGTTTTCCAGGATGCGCGTTGACATAATAGCCGGGACTGTACATCCAAAGCCCATAATAAGCGGGATAAATGATTTGCCGTGCAAGCCGATTTTATGCATCAGCTTATCCATAATAAAAACGGCTCGCGCCATATAACCCGAGTCTTCCATCAACGAGATGAAGAAAAACAATATCAGGATATTGGGCAGAAAGACAATAACACCTCCAATGCCTCCAAGAATCCCGTCGATAATCATGTCTTTCAGCATGCCTTCCTGCATATGCTCGCCAACGAATGAAGAAAGAAAGCCCATGCCGCTGTCAATCCAGTTCATGGGATATTGCCCCAGGCTGAATGTTGTTTCGAACATAAACCAGAGAAAAACAAAAAACAGAGGCAGCGCAAATAGTTTATGCGTCAGGAAAGTGTCCACGATTTCACTCTTCCGCCGTCGGGCTTGCAATCCCGGTTGCACCGTTTCTTTTAAGGCACCGTTAATAAATCCATATTTGGCGTCGGTAATCAGGGTTTCGGCATTTTCTCTTCGCCGCTGTTGAATTACCTCCCGTTGATGATATGCACAACGGAGGATTTCTTTTGGGTTACGGCATTGATCCTGAACCCTTTTTTCCTCTTCTTCATCGCCTTCCAGGAGTTTGATGGCCATAAAACGGGAAGAAACCCTGTCAAGCAGTTCATAATTCTGCTTTACTTTTATTTTGTGCTGAACCGAAGCAATTGCTTTTTCGACCATCGGGCCATAAGAAATATGAATGTGTCTGAGGCTGGGTTCCCGATCTTCAAAAACACGGATAACAGCCTCAAAAAGTTCTTCAATTCCCTTGCCCTTCGAAGCCACAGTGGGCACCATGGGTATCCCAATCATTTTGCCCAGGGCTTTATAATCAAAGCGATCTCCTTTTTTTTGTAATTCATCAAACATATTGAGCGCCATAACTACACGGATATCCATATCGATAAGCTGTGTTGTGAGGTAGATATTACGCTCAAGATTACCGGCATCAACGATATTTATAACAATATCCGGCACTTCTTCGATGATGTAATTCCGGACATAAAGCTCCTCAGGCGTGTATGATGTAATGGAATATGTGCCCGGTAAATCGACGACATTAATTAAATAGTCGCCAAAGCGGAAATGGGCTGTTTTGGCATCAACGGTTACTCCGCTATAATTTCCAACCCTTTCGCGGGAGCCGGAAGCAAGGTTAAAAAGTGTGGTTTTTCCTGAATTTGGATTTCCAACCAGGGCTACATTGATGATTTTATCTTTCCTGACGGCTTGTTGACGAAAAGCATCATCCTCAATAATCCCATCATAATCGCTGAGGAACAGATGACTTTGCTCATGGTGGCCCATTACCTCAATAAGTGCGGCTTCGCTATTGCGCAAAGACACATTATAGCCCATAATTTCGTATTCAACCGGATCTTTTAATGGTGCTTTGCGGACAACCTTAACATCCTTGCCCACAATAAAGCCCATTTCCATGATCCGTTTACGAAATGCACCACGTCCTTTTACTTTGATAATGATGCCGGATTCGCCCTGTTTGAGGTCTAAAAGGGTTCTCATACTCAATAACAAAAATCAAATTATCCCGCACACGAAACCTCAACTAGACCTTCTATTTCAGTTCCGCTTTAAGTGCAGTGTTTTATTTAGAATAAATACAGATTGCAAAGTTAGGTTTTTTCCAATAACCACAAAAAAACAGGGCTTATTTAGAAAACCCTGCTTCCTTGTAAATTCAGCTTGCAATAAATTGAATCAAAACCCGAACATCAACAAAATCTAAACAAAAAAACTATGGTCATCAGTCCTCATACAGCAGGGCTTTTCTGCTCCATCCGCATGCGTTTTGAGTTCCAGTTTTTTATCCGGAGGGCTAATGAAAGGTATCCCAAGATTTAATCCCCTCAGGATGAAAAGCAGACCAATGATCACGATAACCACAGGGATAATTTTACTGACTTTATTGCGCAAACCGGTGCTGATCACGTTGCCGGCCAGGCTCACCAAAAGCAATAAAGGCAATGTGCCCAAGCCAAAAACAAACATAAAAAGGATCCCGTGCACGACGTTTGCTGTTGCAATAGCTCCGGCAATGGCCATATAAACCAGTCCACAGGGCAATAAACCATTGAGCAAACCAATAATCAGAAGGGATTGGTAACTTCGCGCTGAGAAAAGATATCCAAAACGGGTTTTTAGCCCGGAAACATATTTCCCGACAATTTTATCAAAGTTCACCCGTCCGCGGAACATCCATGGGAAAAACACGCTGAGCACCATAATTGCGCCCATGATAATACTGACCCATTGCTGAAATCCTCCAAGTTTTAGCCCCTGACCTACAAGTCCAAAAACCAAACCCATCAGCGCATAAGTAATTGCTCGTCCCAGGTTGTATAAAATGCCACCAAATATCCGCGTAAACCAGGAATCATTTTTTAAAGGCAGGGCAATGGCAATTGGCCCGCACATTCCAACACAATGAAAACTGCCCATTAGGCCAAGCATCAAAGCAGAAATTAAAACTTCAGTCATATTCAGGGAATTTGGAGTTCAAGTTCACAATAATAGGTTTTGGCATGCGCAACCCAATCCAGGATCAGTTTGTAGCGCCCGCTTTTCAGGTTTTCCAGAGAAATGACCTGCTTTCCGGCGGCATCAATTTCCAGAGGATAATAATGGTCTTCTTCAAAATCAGCGAAATAATAGAGCTGTGCCCTGCCTTTTATATCCGCCCCACGAAAATCTGCCGGAAAAGAAATTTGCAGATTTTTATCTTTATCAAGATCAATTTCAATCGGTGCGGACAAAGCCTGATAGTTCTTGACTTTTTGCATATGGGCCGAATGGTTCAGCTCTTTGGGATAATAATCACGGCTCACCAGATTAATTTTTTGACGGAAACTGATATAAACCAGGCTTCCGATAAAAAGCACAAAAATTACAATAGCAATAGCGATACCATTGCCCCAGTTTAAAAGAGGCTTCTTCATTCGGTTTCTTTTTTATTTGATCGGAGACACAAAATTAATTTCTTTTTCGTAAAGCTGCTCATCATCACGAAATACAGCAATTTTCAGAGGTGTATTGCGCTGCTTATTTAGTGCATCGTTCATGATCACAAAAAAGACAGCTTCCACATCCGATTTTGGTTTAAGCCGCAACTCTCCGGAAGGGATCAGCACATCAGCATCATGCGAAAGGACCTCAACACTGATTTGCTGCTCATCGCGGGTTTTATTTACTGCCGTGATGCTGTACATATTGCTGATGCGCCCATCGTCCTGCTCCTGAAAAAGCATACCCGGAGTGCGGAGGATGGTTGCTTCGATATCGGTGCGGCTCATCATCATCCAGCTGAGAAAGCCAAGCAGACCAATAAGGACGATACTGTAAGCCAGAATACGCGCATTAAATTTCAGCTTTTCTTCCTTGCGAATGGATCGTTCGCTGGCAAAACGGATCAAACCCGGCTTCATGCCCAGGCGTTTCATCACGGAATTGCAGGCATCGATACAGGCAGTGCAATTGATGCATTCGAGCTGAGTGCCGTTGCGGATATCAATACCGGTGGGGCAAACATGCACACAGCTGCCGCAATTCACACAATCGCCTTTCCCTGCCGCGACCCGATCTTCATTAGGGCTAAAAGAAGCGCGCTCCTCTCCCCTTTTGTAATCATAAGCCACGATGATGGAATTATTATCCAGAAATACGCCCTGCAAACGACCATAAGGACAGATCATTACACAAATTTGCTCGCGAAACCAGGAATAAACTACAAATCCGATCATTGTGGAAACAATCATAAAAATCCAGGCAGCAGGCCGTACGCCAAATCCGGAAGCATACACTTCCTTCAAGCCTTTTGTCCCGATAAAATAGGTCATGAAAGTATTGACCAGCAGAAAGATGATGGCGATAAATATGATGCTTTTCAAGGCTCTTTTAAATATCTTTTCGGCATTCCAGGGCTGTTCTTTGAGGATACGCTGTTTGCCGGGGCCACCATCGATCCATTTCTCGATCCTACGGAAGATCAGCTCCATAAAAATCGTTTGCGGACAAGCCCAACCGCACCAGATGCGGCCATAGATTACGGTAAAAAGCACCACAAAAATCACCAGGGAAATCATGGCAATAACAAAAAGATAGGTATCCTGAGGCCAGAAGATAACTCCAAAAAGGATAAATTCACGATCAAAGATATTGAGCAGGATAAAGGGATCGCCCTGCACCCTGATGAAAGGAATGATAAAAAACAAAGCCAGCAAAAAACCGCCGACAATATGCCGGTATGTTGTTAATTTGCCTTTAGGCAGTTTAGGGTATAGCCATTTTCGTTTGCCGCTTTGGAAATCCATAGTGGCAATACTATCGCGAAAAGAATCTTTTGAAGGCATATTATAGTATTTCTGAAAGTCTATATTTCCGTTAGATCAGCACGTTATAATGAGCACAAATCAGGGTGTATATTTTTCTCCCTGGGGCTTTTTGGCGTTCGGAGGATTGCTGCCCTGAAGGCTGACCACATAGCTGGCAACCTGTGTGATTTGCTCCGGTGTAAGCTGATCTTTATAGGGTGTCATCCCTTTGGCGAGCACCCCATTTTTTATGACCGCCACAATATCCTCAAATGCGCCCCCATGAATCCAGAATTCATCAGTAAGGTTGGGCCCGATTGCATTTCCTTCACCGGCTGCACCGTGGCAGGTAGCACAAAGTTTCTCCCCATAGAGTTTCTTCCCTGCTGCCAGGCTGGCTTCATCGGTCAGTGCTTTTAGATCCTGCGGCAATACCTCATCGGCATTATTTTGCTGCATATCAAGGGCGAGGGCCATTTCCTGCTGATATTCCTCCTCCTGGTTGGGTCCCTGACCAAAAATATCATAATGTACCCAGTACAAGGCAGAGAAAAATACCGTAAAATAGAACAGGTACATCAACCAGCTTGGCGGCGGGTTGTCCAGCTCCTGTATGCCGTCAAACTCATGATCTGCCATAAGTTTTCCGTCAAAATCATCCTTTTGATCCTTATTTTCTATATCGCTCATAATTATGGTTTTTTATTCGATTGGATTTCAACAATTTCGTCTTTGCTTTCAAAAGGCATCTCTGCCAGTTCATCCATATATTTTTGTTTTGTACGGATCACCGAGATGAGTACAAAAAGAAAAAACACAAAGAAAAACACAAAGGCAATCTGTGGAAAAACATCCACATATTCAATATCCTGAAGTATATAGCGTACCAGTTTCATAAGTTATTCTTTGATGTATTTTTCACCCTGCGGATCGCGCGCATTAGGCGGATTGGTTCCCTGGATGCTCATCACAAAGCTATAAACGTCCTGCAGCTGTTTTTCGGTCATCAGGTCTTTCCATGCCTGCATTCCTTTGGCCGGGATTCCGCTATGAATGGATTTAAAAATATCATTCTCCGAGCCACCATGCAACCAGAATTCATCAACGATATTGGGGCCGATGGCATTTCCTTCGCCCGCAGCTCCATGGCAAGCCGCACAATTTACTCCATAAAGTTGTTTTCCGTTTTCCAGGGCAACATCATCGTTCAGGATTGCCGGTGCGACAACCACAATCTCTTCCGAATTTTCAGGCTGCACGCTGATATCGCGCCCCAGTTTGTGCAGATATGCAATGAGAGCCACAATTTTCTTCGTAGGTTCAAGCTCGATACCGCTTGATTTCAGCTCATCGGCAATCTGCTGTGCTTGTTTTTTCAAATCAGCAACGGCCTGTTGGTCATAATTTTCAGGATACGGAACGCCAAGGGTCATCATGCCCCTGATTTTTGCCGGCACCATATCTAGGTCGATATCATCATCAATAAGCCAGGGATAAGGCGGCATAATGCTTTCTTCGTTCATGGTTTGCGGATCGAGCATATGCTGGTAATGCCACGCAGCCGGTTTGTACATTTTTCCGGTGATGACACCCGATCGCGCCAAATCCGGTCCGGTACGTTTGGAGCCCCACTGGAACGGACGGTCGTAAATAAACTCCCCAGCTTTGCTGTAATCACCATAGCGTTCGGTTTCGCTGCGGAATGGACGAACCTGCTGGCTATGGCAGGTGTAGCAACCTTCGGCAACATATAAATCGCGACCTTCCAGCTCCAAAGGAGTATAAGGTGTAACCGTTTCAATGGTAGGTACATTGGATTTAATCAGCATGGATGGAATGATCTCTGCAGCACCCCCAATAGCTACCGCGATAAATGCCCAAACAGAAAACTGAACCGGCTTGCGCTCCAGCCATGAATGAACTGTTTCGCCAAGAATGCGTCGTTTGGGCTGCTTCTCCAATGCCGGGGCGCTGGTTTCTTCATTGTTTACCAGATGTCCGCTCTTTATTGTAATTACTAAATTATAAACCATCAAAAGGGCGCCGCCAAGATATAAAGCGCCGCCAATGGAACGGTGGATATACATGGGCAGGATCTGCACCACGGTTTCCATGAAATTGGGATAACGCAGAAAGCCATCGGCTGTAAATTCTTTCCACATCAGGCTTTGCGTAATGGCAGCCCAGTAGAGCGGAACGGTATAAAATAAAATCCCGAGCGTTCCGATCCAGAAATGGATATTTGCCAGTTTCACGGAATGGAGTTTGGTATTCCATATTTTTGGCACCAGCCAGTACAGCATGGAGAAAGTCAGGAAGCCGTTCCAGCCCATTCCGCCGATATGCACGTGCGCAATTGTCCAATCAGTAAAGTGGCTGATGGCATTTACGTTTTTAAGCGACAACATCGGCCCTTCGAATGTGGAAAGACCGTAGGCCGTAACAGCAACAACCATAAATTTCAAGGTTGGATCTTCGCGCACACGATCCCACGCCCCACGCAAAGTAAGGAGGCCATTGAGCATACCGCCCCAGGAAGGGGCCAGCAGCATCACCGAAAAAATAACACCCAAGGTTTGTGCCCAGCCCGGAAGCGCCTGATACAAAAGATGGTGCGGGCCTGCCCATATATAGATAAAAATCAATGACCAGAAATGCACAATAGACAAACGGTAGGAATAGATCGGGCGCTGCGCTTCTTTGGGCAGGAAATAATACATCAATCCCAGGAAGGGCGTTGTCAAGAAAAACGCAACGGCATTATGGCCGTACCACCATTGCACCAAAGCATCCTGCACTCCTGCAAAAAGGCTGTAGCTTTTCCACATTGCCACAGGAAGAGCCAAAGAATTGACCACATGCAGCAGCGCTACGGCAACAAATGAAGCAATATAAAACCAAATAGCCACGTACATATGCTTCACCCTTCGCCTGGCAATCGTGCCAAACATATTCCAGCCAAAAGCCACCCAAACAATGGTTATGGCAATATCAAGCGGCCATTCCAGCTCGGCATATTCTTTGGAAACGGTAATCCCCAATAAAAGCGTAATCGCCGCACCGGCAATAATCAACTGCCAGCCCCAAAAGTGGAAATAGCTTAAAAAGTTGCTGTACATGCGTGTTTTCAGCAAACGCTGCATACTATAATAAGCTCCGGTAAATATCGCATTGCCCACAAAGGCAAAAATTACTGCATTAGTATGCACCGGACGCAACCGCCCGAAAGTAGTATAGGGCAATTCAAAATTAAATACCGGAAATGCAAGCTGTAGGGCAGCAAGCAATCCGCCGATCATCGCTACTATACCCCAGAAAACCGTGGCATAGATGAATAATTTCACGATCTTGTTGTCGTAGCTAAATTTCTGGACTTCCATAAACAGGTTTATTTATTGGGTTATGATTGATTTTCTTTATCAGGGTTATCCTTTGTTGCAATTTGTGCATCTTCTGTTTCCTCATCATCGAAGAGAATACGCACCGATGGCGTGTATGTATCATCAAACTGCCCATCGCGAACAGCCCAGAGGTAGGCGACCAAAAAACCACCTGCCACCAGAATACTTGCACCCATCAGTAAAAAGATTACACTCATCATCCAAAATTTAAGTATCAGACTACCAAATTACAAAAAATAACTTTATATGAAGAACTATTTATATATGAAAATAGATAATCCATTTAAATACATATTTAAAGCTTTGTTTTCCAAGCCATAAAGCTGGTTGAAAAACTGGCAAAAGCCACCACAGACACTGAGCTCAAAGGCATCAGTATCGCCGCAATTACCGGGCTGAGCATACCGCACACAGCAAAATACAGTCCGGCAATATTGTACAAAAAGCTAATCACAAAGCTCAGGCGCACAATCCGGATACTGATTCCGGAAAAATCCATAAAACGTGGCAGAAATTCAAATTGATCAGCTTTGAGGATTGCATCGCTGGCCGGGCTGAACTGGAAAACATTATCGGCCAGGCTCACCGAAACGGAACTTTCGGCCAAAGCTCCGGCATCGTTCAGGCCATCACCAAACATCAGCACTTTCTTTTTTTCCTGAAGCCTGTGCACAAAATCACGTTTCTCCACAGGGCTTTGGTTAAAATAGAGCTTGTCGGCATCAAAAAACTGTTCCAGTTCCTGGCGCGACGCATCATTATCGCCGGTAAGCACATAAACCGGATATTTCCGCTTCCGGAAATAAGCAAGCAATTTTTCCAGCCCGGGTCGATAATCCGAGGCAATATTAAAATAACCCAGCTGATGGCCGTCTTCGGAAACATAGACGCGGGATGCTTCAGCGCTATCATTTTGGAGACCAACAAATTCTGCAGAACCCAAACGCATTTTGTGCCCGTCAACCGTTGCCAGCACGCCCCTTCCTGTAATTTCCCTGAAATCAGAAAAAGGGACATCCCTGCCGGGACTAAACGGTTTCATTTCCCTGCTAACCGCAATACTCAGCGGATGCACAGACTGTGATGCAAGCTTGTTAATACGGCATTTTTGATCCTCCGAAAGAGCTGTCCCTTCAAAAGAAACCCGAAAACTATCGTTGCGTGTTATGGTGCCGGTTTTATCAAAAACAATCGCATTGGCCCGGTAGAGCTTTTCCACTACTTCCGATTTTTTGAGGTACAAACCGGCTTTGCCGAAGATCCGCATGCTGTTTCCAAAAGTAAAGGGCAAAGTAAGTGCCAGCGCGCAGGGACAAGCTACGATCAGCACGGCAGTAAAATTAAGCACGGCGCGCGCAGGATCAATGAAATACCAAATAATCGCGGTTACAATTGCGATAAAAATCACGACCAGTGTGAAATATTTTGAAATACTGTCGGTGAGGTTTTGCAATCGGGCGGCCTGCTTTCCTGCTGCTGTTTTCTGATTCCACAGTTGGGTCAGGCGGCTCTGCTCCACTTCTTTTGTGATCAGCACTTCGATGGCATTGCCAATCTGTCGGCCACCGGCAAAAACCTCTTCCCCTTTTTTGACCTGCACCGGACGCGACTCGCCGGTCACAAAACTGTAATTGATGCTCGCTTCTTCGCTCAGCAAAGTCCCGTCGGCGGGGATAATTTCTTTATTCCGTAAAAGGATCATATCATCCGGCCGCACTTTTTCAAGAGGAATACTTGTCCATTCCCCCTTTTCGGATTTTCGGTTCACGGCAACGGGAAAATAAGATTTGAAATCGCGTTCAAAGCTCAGTGCCTGATACGTTTTGTTCTGATACCATTTGCCTACCAGCAGAAAAAACACAAATCCGGCCAGGCTGTCCATATAACCGGTACCGCTTCCGGAAACGATTTCGTAAAGACTTTGCGAAAACAGCGCCAACATCCCCAGGCTCACCGGCATATCAATGTTCACCACTTTATGCTTCAGGTTTTTCCAGGCCGACAGCAGATAATCGCTGGCGCTGTAAAAAAACACCGGCAATCCCAAAAGCAGGTTCAGATAGGCAAACATCTGGCGGAATTCGGGGCTCAGCTCATTGGCTGTATCCAGATAATCGGGCAGGCTCATCAGCATGATATTGGCGAAAGCAAAACCCGCCACGCCAATTTTATAGAGCAATTTCCTGCCGGCTTTTACGCGTTTGTCGTGTTCGTTTTCATCCTGGCTCAAATCCGGGGCGTAATGCAGCGACGCCAGCATTTCAACAAGACGGCGCATAGTCAATTGACTTTCATCAAAAGTTATAAATACACGTTTGCGTACAAAATGCACGCTCGACTGTACCACAGCAGGATTTACGCGTTGCAGGTTTTCCAACAGCCAAATGCAGGAACTGCAATGGATCACAGGAATATAAAATTCCGCTTTTACAATTTTCCCCTGACGGAAACTGATATAACGCGAAGCAATTTCTGCATTATCCAGAAAAGCGTATTTATCGCCAAATTCAGCATCATCCGCCTCAAGTTTTACGCCCGGACTATCGTAGATGCTGTAATATTTGCCCAGCTTATTTTCATTAATAATCTGATAAA
The DNA here is from genome assembly GCA_963662905.2 of Bacteroidales bacterium. Taxonomy (GTDB): domain Bacteria; phylum Bacteroidota; class Bacteroidia; order Bacteroidales; family WRLA01. The sequence continues at coordinate 1,503,212 of CAXXFD010000003.1, forward strand.
CCGCTTTGCAGCCATCGCAGCAAAATGGCTTGTCCTCCCAAATCATTGGATGCGAACCACAATCTTCACCGCAATGGATACATTTTTCTGCCATAAGACAAACATCAGGAGCCTGACCGGAATCAGACATCAAGCTTCATAAAATTTCAATGACTTATTCCTCTTTGATGCCAAATTTGGGCAACTGGATAATTTGAAAAATAATGTAAAAGATAAAGCCCCAAACGGTCAAAACAACACCGAGGAAGCTGACCAGCAACCAAATAGGAGCCATTTTACTCACCGTCCAAAGGCTGCGCTTTTCAAGCAGGTTGACCGGAATAGTCGGTTTTCCCCAATCCAGTTGTTTTGTCACCCGAACCTCACCAAACTGATCGGTATTGGCCAAAGCCACAATGACTTCCACATTTCCTGTGGTATCGCCGGGCAGGTCGGTTGGAAATTGGGCAATAGCAATTCCCTCGGTATTGGTTTTATTGTTCTGCTTCCCGAAAGGCAAATTCCCGAAATAACGTTTCACAAAAAACCTGAGCTCGGCTCCGGGCACAACAATCTCATTTCCATCATCCATGCCGGTAACTTTTGCTATAATTTCATGCGATTCCGGTTTCAGTTCCAGGGCAATTTTTATATCGCTAAGCCCATCAGGCAAGCTGACTTCCACAACTTTTTCTGCGGGCATATCAGCGGCGGAATAATTAGGATCAAGTGTGCGCTGGTAGGCCACAACCGACCAGCGATCGTCCTCGCTTAAAATACTTTTGAATTGTGGCATTAAGCCCCTGCCTTCTGTTATCCGATAGTAAATCTCCCCATCGGTTTGTTTTTGAAACACTTTGGATGCCGGATCAATCGGTTTGGGCTGCAAAGGCAGTCCGTTGTCTTTTCCCGGATCGCCATGGCAGGATTTGCAATGCTTCTGGTAAATATTTTTGCCGTTTTCAATTTTCGCTGCATCAATTTTCAGCGGGTTGGATATATTTTTGGCATCATCGGGCACAATCCACTCATCCTGAGCAAAGGATGTTAATGATCCCATAAAAAATAAAATGCCGGTCAGTATAAATATTTTCTTCATGATTTTCTGCTTTTTTATTTGAGTAAATCTTCTGAAACACCACGCTCATGAGCTGTTTCCCAAATGCTTATCACCGGGAAAAGCTTCGCGATAATTGTAATCACTACCAAGGCTCCGGCTATTGGCAAAAGCGTAAGTGCAATTTCTATTCCGGTTGGATGATAGGTATGGAAATTCTCCGGCACATTTTGAATGGGCAGATGCGGATGAAGCTGCGTTGGCACAACGATCAGGAATCGCTTAAACCAGGCTCCAAGGATCACAAAAAGGGAAATAATCATGATTAGTCCCGGTTTGCGCATTTTTTTGAAAAGCAGCAGGATAATCGGGAAGACCAATCCGCCCAATTGCGTTAACCAGAACATCCACGCCCAGTGTCCGGTGAAAAAACCATGCAGGTGCGCCGCATCGGCCTGTTTCATTTTATAGGCCGGCACCAGATATTCGTTGATATTGAAATATAAATAAACCAGCGAAACCAAAACCAGCAGTTTCCCCATTTTATCGAAGTGCATTTCGGTGATATAGCTTTTCAGCTGATATTGATTGCGGAAAATAAACATAGCGATTATCACAGCCGCGACACCCGCAACAAATGCTCCGGTTACAAAGTACGGTCCAAAAATGGTACTGTCCCAGCCTGTACGCAAAGTAGCTCCAAACAGCCAGGACGTAACCGTATGAATGGCCAGGGCAACGGGCACAATAAGTATCAGCAGGATGCGGATGGAACGGTGGATAATGCGGAATTGCGGTGGTGTTGCCGACCATCCCAATGAAAGAATTGCGTAGAGCAATTTCTGCCATTTGGGTAATTTATCCATCCTGCGGTTGATCATGGCAATATCCGGAATCAAAGGCAGGATCAACAGCAGCAAGCTGATCATCACGTAAGTAGAAACCACTGTAACATCCCACAAAATGGGCGACTGAAAGCGTCCGTGCAGAAAAACATTGAGCAGCCTGTCGGGACGTCCCATATCGATTACAATTACGATACCGGCCCACATGGCAAAAGCCAGGGCAATCATCTCAGCGATGCGCGCAACCGGGGTAATCCACTTCTGCCCCAGCAATCCCAGAACAGAACTGATGAGCATTCCGATAAGGCTGGTTGCTACAAAAAACACAAAGTTTGCGATATACATGCCCCAGGAGCTGTAATCGCGCATGGCCGTTACGCCCAGCCCGTCGCGCAACTGGATATAATAGGCATAAAGTCCAACCATAACAACAAGGGCAAGAAATAACGCCCAGAGTTCAAAACCTTTGTGGCGCAGCATAGGGCGGGTCAAATCAGAAAAAATCTTTTCCAGGACTTTTTTTCCTTCTTCTTTGGGTAAGCTTTTTGACATAATCGGGATTTTATTTTGGCTTATCAAATTCTAAAATTAACATTGCTTGTTGCACATACCATCATGATTTTAACCATGATGGCCGTCATCTTCAATTGTGGTTTTACCTTTATAATTAAAGGGGAACAAGCGGTTTTTGGCCGGCAGATAATACACCTGTGGCTTAGTGCCGAGCTCTTCCATAACGGTATATCCGGCATTTTTACGGATCAGTTCGCTAAAACGCACGCTTTCTTTAGTAGTTCCGTTGGTTACCACATCTTCGTTCAGGTCGCCAAAATAATAGACACCATTCGGGCAAGCAGAAACGCAGTAAGGCAGTTTTCCTTCGCGCAGGCGATCGGCACTGAAGAGGCATTTGGAGATAGTTCCCTTTTTCTGCGGCACATTCAGTTCCACATCATAAACCTTCTCTTTGTCTTCCTCATAATATTTAGGTTCCGACCAGTTGAAAACACGTGCAGAATAAGGGCATCCGGCAATGCAGAAACGGCAGCCGATACAACGTTCATTATCAATCAGCACAATGCCATCCTGACGCTTGAAGGTTGCATCCACAGGACAAACTTTTGTACAAGGCGGATTATCGCAATGGTAGCAGGGCTTGGGCATAAAATAAGGAGCCGTTTCTTTTGCATCCTGCATGCGATATACATTAATATGGTGTTGCTCTTCACGCAGCCTGTGCGCTGATTGGCAGGCCGCCATACACATACGGGCATTGCGGCAGCGGGAAAGGTCGATAACCATCACCCACTTTTTCCCGGGAATGCCTTCGCGTCCACGACGTTGATATTCGCTTAACAAGGCATCATTTGCTTCGGTTTTAGCAGATGATTGTGCTGACTTCATTTGGGATTCGGGCACTTCTACCAATTCCCCGTCTTGTGTCAGCACTTTCACTTTTTTCCCATTTGCAGGATCAGCAGCGCCGTTTTGCACACCCGAAACAATTGCTGCACTACCGCTCACGCTGATAGCCCCGGCACCGGCAACCAGGCCCAGTTTTTTCAGAAACCTCCGTCTGGACTCTTCGTTTCCCTGAGTTTTCTTGTTTTCTTCCATATTGAAATTTTAGTTCATCCAAATACAATCAAATCGAAATTTGCTGAGCCTAAAAGGGGCTTTCAGGCTTGTTTAAAGATCATAAGCAATCCTCAAACATATCCAGCTGTGTAAATATATTAAGAAAGAACAGAACCGTAATGGAATTGTGCATTAAAATACCGAAATAGTGCTTAATTTATAATTCTTTTAAATAAGGTGCAGCTATCTGGCACTTACAGCATTTAAAGGCTTAGCTCTTAAAGAAGAAAAAAAACAAATGCATGGACGAACCGATTCAAAAGAAAAACAATGGGATATAGGTTTCCTGCCGCTATTTCATGCCTTTTTTAAAATTAAAAGTTACCGATTGCTGCAGCTTTTCGGAGTTTTTCCAGTGTTTCAATAGCGTTGACAGAAGGTTGTCGGCTGGAGGCATATAACTCAGGTCGAAAAGGAAGGAACGAAATCCTGCTTTTAAAATCTTTTTGGCATATACCGAAAAAGAAACAGGCAGTTGGGGAATAACAGTCCTAATCCCGTCGCGGATAAATTCCCTATAATCGGTTTGGTTGTTATCTCGGATTTGCGGGTTGTTTCTGGGTATATCAACCGGCATTCGTGAATAGAAAAGCTCCGGATAGAAATGAACCGGCAATATCCCTCCGCGGTCACGCCCGGCAAAAAGGTTTTCCCATTCGTTCTCGAGCGGATAAACGTAATTATGCACCTGTTCCCCAAGCAAATAATGCACTGCTGCGTCATTGAAAGCATAAACATTTTCATTAGTATGCACCAATGCACCTTTTGGGAGGAGACCTTTTTGGGAAAGATGGCTGAGCATAAAATTCTTCAGACCGGAACCCATCATTTTACTGCACAATTCCTTATAAAAAGCTACATCCTTTTCGGGGATGAATTTAGGCAGTTCGATATAAAAACGTGCTGCATTTTTCTGTAAGAGAGCCGATTTCAGCGGAAGATCTTCCCAGTCTTTTTTACTCAGTTTCAGAAAAACAGCGGTAAAATCAAAAACGTTTATTTTAAGCAGCCACTCCAAACTGTCGATGCGCACATAATATTCCGGGAATCTGGCCGGAGTTTTGGCAAGCCATTCTTTTTTGGCGCGATCAAACTTTTGATGGATGCGCGAAGGTACTCGCAATGGAGGAAGTTCCGGAAATTTATCAGGAAATTTGGCATCACGCATTCCGGACAGGAAAACCTGATCGTTTGGTGCAGCTCCTTCCTTATTTACTTCCAATTGATAAAGGTCGCCCTCTTTGCTGATACTGCGGATTTTCACATTATTTTGTGATTCATCGCTTTTATTGCGTATTCGAAGGAAAAAGCCTTTTTCAAGATTTTCAGCAGTTTTTAGTTCAAAGGTCCTGCCGCTATCCTGTACTGCCCTGATTTTACCGAGATAAATGCCTGTATTAGGTGCTGATGTTATGCTATCGGCTACGTTTCCGCCATAAAAATAAGCGGTTTTCTCCCGGCCAAAATCGTATTGGAGCAACTCTTTTGCTTCGGCTGTGCGCTCAGGATTATCAATTACCATACGATAAGCTTTTGCCACCCTGTTAACATATTGAGCAGATTTTAGGCGGCCTTCGATTTTCAGGCTGGAAACACCCATTTGCGCCATTTTCGGCACATAGTCAATCAGCTCATTATCTTTTAGGCTAAAAATAAAATTTGCGCCATCGCCTTTTTGGTAGGTGCGCCGGCAAGGCTGCTTGCACCATCCACGGTTTGCCCCTGCACCACCTACATAACTCGAAAACAGACACATACCGGAAAAAGAATAACATAAAGCGCCGTGCACAAAAACCTCAGCTTCGATATCGGATTTTTTCAGCATCAGCGCCAATTCGGTTTCGGTGATTTCGCGCGCAAGGATTACCCGCTCAAAACCTTTTGCATCTGAATACTGCAAACCCAAACTGTTGTGGTTGCCCATTTGGGTGCTGGCATGCACTTTCAAGCCGGGGAAGTACGTCCGGATGACATGAAACACGCCCCAATCCTGAATAATTACTGCATCCGGGGCAATCCGCTGCAGCATTGTGAGGCTATAAAACAGATCAGAAAGCTCCTGGTTTTTTATGACCGTATTGAGCGTAAGGTACATTTTCATGCCCCTTTTATGCGTTTCAGTGCGCAAGGCAGCCAATTGCGAAAAGCTGAAATTGCTCGCCCTTCCGCGCGCATTAAATTGTTTCATACCGAGATACACGGCATCGGCACCGCCATCAGCAGCGGCATAAAAGCTCTCAACGCTTCCGGCTGGCAGCAATAATTCGGGTTTGTTCTTATTCATCACGGCAAAAATACATCATATTCAGAAAACGCGCCTTTCCTCTTTAGATTCCGTACATTTGCACTATCATGATGAATAATTACTGGACAAAAAATCTTGAAAAACTATCTCCGGCAGAACAGGTCGTTGAGATCATGACACGCACATATAATCAAAGACTTACAACACCTTCGGGCGGAAATGTCTCGGTAAAAGACGCGAAAGGGAATGTTTGGATGACACCCAGCCAAATCGATAAAGGCACGCTAAAAGCAGAAGACATTGTTTGCATCCACCCTAATGGGAAGGCGGAAGGCAGGCACAAACCTACTTCGGAATACCCTTTCCATTTAAAAACATATTCTATTCGGCCTGATGTGCAAGCTATTGTACATGCCCATCCGGTAAACTTAGTCAGCTATTGTTGCGCAGGAAAGATGCCGCCGATCGGCATTCTGCCCGAAGCCGCTCAGTTGCTTGGAAAAGGAAAATTATCGCGCTATGCAATCCCGGGAAGCACACAACTTGCAGAAAATATTGCCGATGCCATTGAGCCGGACACTTCCTGGCTGATGATGGAAAAACATGGAGCTATTTGCCTGGGGAAAAACCTGGCTGAAGCTTTTTATAAACTCGAATGGCTGGAATTATGCGCCGCCATCGGCATCAAAGCGCAAAATATTGGAAGCCTGAAGGAAGTCTCAGGAAATACGACACCACATTGGGACTTGAATACACCAAACAGGCTTGATAAGCAAGAAATTTCTGCTCTTCGCGAAAGCCGCCTGATGGAATATATTGAGCGCGCCGCTCATCGTGGGCTTTACACTTCAACGGCCGGCATCTGGTCGGTTAGAAACGGGAAAAGTTTTATCAGTAGTTTGCCGCAAACGGATTCTGTTTTTCCCCATGAAGACGATTTCTCCACCTTCAGCATTGAAAGCGACGATCATCCCCATGCGAGGATTTACCGCAACAATCCGGATATCCAGAGCATTGCGAGCACATTCCCAATGCACCTGATGGCTTTTGCTGCTTGCGGTTTAGAAATGCCTACCCACACAATTCCCGAAAGCTATTTGATGCTGCGCGATATGCCCATGCAAAAAAAACGATCCCATCAGGATTCCGGATTGCTGAAAAGCGGGAGCCCGCACGTATCCTTCCTGCATCAAAACGGCCCGGTAGTGATCAGCGGCAAAAATGCATTTGAAGTTTTTGACAGGCTGGAAGTTGCCGAATTTACCGCCCGTTCCATTATTGACGCCCAACAGATTGGAGGCATCAGCCCACTGAGCAAAGAGGATATTGATGAAATCCATAAGGTATATTTGGGACAAACACCCTAAAATTCTTCCAAAAACCAGGAATCATGCCCAGATTAGATAAAGAAACAAGAGAACGTATCAGGCAACTGGAGCCTAAAGAGCTGCAGGAAATTGTTTTGAAACTGGCATCCAAAGAAAAATCAGTTTATGACTTTATCGTGATAAATTACCTCGATAAAGAATTTGGCGAGACGGATTTATTTGAAAGGACAAAAGCGGAACTGGAAACAATATTTCACAAAACCCATAAAGGAAATTCGGAGGAACTGAGATTAGCAAATAAGCTCGCTGCCTGCATGAAAAAAATCAATGAATTCACCAAAAGCTGCAGCAATAAAAAGCTTGAAGCTGATTTGCTGCTCTATCTTTTGGATTTTCCGTTTTCATTGTCAACCGGATTTTTTGGCACCTGTTTCACGCAATACGACACAAAAGTGGCCATCATTATAAAGCGTTTGATCAGTATTGTGAACAATAAGCTCCATGAAGATTACAAAGCAGACTATCGGGAAGCGATTAATGTTTATCTGAACATACTTCATCGCTGTTCAAATCATATTGACACGGTTTATTTTTTACCTAAATCATTATAAATCAGCTTATTGATAAAATTATAACTAAAATTTGCACAATTCATTGAGCATTTTTCAAGATAATTGCCCAATACGTTGTGCAATTTAGTATATTTGTGGCCATAAAACACACATAGTCAGAGAAATGAAATCTTTATACCAAAAATTTGAAGTCCTGCTTCAAAATACGCCACTTGACTTTAAACGATATTTATATAAAGAGATTTCCTGGCACAACAGGATGACAGGGATTATTGGCGCGCGCGGTATTGGCAAAACAACGATGATCCTGCAATATATTAAGGAGAATATTGGCAGTCAAAAAGCGCTGTATGCATCTGCAGACGATTTATACTTTGTTTCAAACAGACTTTATGATTTAGCTGAAGAGCATTACAAAAATGCGGGAGAGTATCTGTTTATTGACGAAGTACACAAATACAAAGACTGGTCACGTGAATTAAAAAACATCTACGACTCATTTCCCACCTTAAAAGTCATATTTACCGGCTCATCGGTACTTGATATTCTTAAAGGCACTTCAGATCTGAGCCGTCGCGCAGTAATTTATAAATTACAAGGTCTTTCATTCAGGGAGTACCTTAAACTATTCAAAAACTACGAATTTCAGGTTTATTCCTTAGAACAAATTATAAACAATGAAGTAAAACTTCCCGGCATCAGCCACCCCCTACCTCTTTTTAAGGAGTATTTAAAAAAAGGCTATTATCCATTTGGAACCGAAAGTGAAATGAGTATTCGACTGACACAAATCATTTTGCAGACTTTAGAAACCGATATCCCTCAATATGCAAATTTGAATGCGGGGACAAGCCGTAAATTAAAAAAGCTACTTTCAATTATTGCGGAAAGTGTTCCATTTAAACCCAATTTCTCCAAAATTGCTGAAATGACCAAAGTAAGCAGAAATTCATTGGAAGATTATTTTTCATATATGGAAAGAGCCGGTTTGATTGGACAGGTACGCGACGAGACACAAGGCATTCGAGGATTGGGCAAAGTAGAAAAAGTATATCTCGACAATACGAACATCATTTTCAACCTTGCCGAACATAAAGCAAATGAAGGGAACATCCGTGAAACTTTCTTCTTCAACCAAATGCGATTAAGAAACGATATAATATCTTCAAAAAAGGCCGATTTTGTTGCAGGCGATTATACATTCGAAATTGGAGGCAAAAACAAGCAGCAAAAACAAATCAAAAAAGATGGAAAATCATTTGTAGTGAAAGATGACATCGAGTTTGGATACCTAAACGTAATACCGCTTTGGGCATTTGGGTTCAATTATTAAACACCAAACCACCAAACCCGGACATTACAAAAGATGGTCATATAATTTGATCCTGATAGCACGGGCTCATTCACAGATTTAATCTTCAAGCCCAAATTTAGCAATTAAGGCCGGCTGACCTTTCATATTTTTCGTATCTTCGTTTTATGTCAGAAGCCAGGCAAATACTCACCAAATATTGGGGATATCCCGATTTCAGGCCACTGCAGGAAGATATTATCCAATCGGTGCTTGACGGGCATGATACGCTTGCCCTGCTGCCGACCGGTGGCGGCAAAAGTATTTGTTTTCAGGTACCTGCCCTGGTTCTTGAAGGAATATGCATTGTGGTAACGCCACTTATTGCCTTGATGAAGGATCAGGTAGAAAACCTGAAAAAACACAAAATCGAAGCCCGGGCCATTTATTCCGGCATGAAACGACAGGAAATAGAAATCATCTACAACAACTGCATCCACAATAAAACCATCAAATTTTTGTACATCAGTCCGGAACGGCTCAGGACAGAGATGTTTCTTGCATCTGTTAAGCAAATGGAGGTCAATTTGGTAGCCATTGACGAAGCGCATTGTATTTCACAATGGGGCTATGACTTCCGTCCGCCATATCTTCAAATTGCCGACATCCGCCCCTATTTGCCACAATGTCCTTTTATTGCCCTCACAGCTACAGCCACGCCAAAGGTTTGCGATGATATTGCAGAAAAACTCCGTTTGAAGGATCACAATTTTTTCAAAAAGAGTTTTGAACGGAAAAACCTGGCCTATATGGTTTTTCAGGAAGAGAACAAATTTAACCGCTTGCTGCGCATTATCCGTAATACCGGGGGAAGTGGCATCGTATATGTCCGCAACCGCCGCAAAACGGTGAAAATTGCACAGTTTCTGGTCGAAAACGGAATCTCTGCCGATTTTTATCATGCCGGTCTGGAGCAAAAAAAACGCGACAAAAAACAAGATATGTGGATGTACAACAAAACACAGGTAATTGTTTCCACAAATGCTTTCGGCATGGGCATCGATAAACCGGATGTACGTTTTGTTGTGCACCTCGATTTGCCCGACAGTTTGGAGGCGTATTTTCAGGAAGCAGGGCGCGGCGGGCGCGACGGGAAGAAATCCTATGCCGTTATCCTTTACGAGCAATCGGACATACTCAACCTCACGCATAATTTTGAGCAGTCGTTTCCTTCCGGGAAATATATATCACAGGTGTATCAGGCACTGGGCAATTACCTGAGCATACCGGTAGGAGGAGGCAAAAACCTTTCTTACGATTTTGATATTACAGAATTTGCCCGGAATTATGAATTAAAACCCATTGAAGCTTTTAATGCTTTAAAATTTATTGAAAGAGAAGGACTTATTTTGCTTTCGGAGGCACTGGAAACCCCTTCTAAAATCCTGCTTACGGTAAATCAAACTGATTTGTACCGTTTTCAGGTAGAAACTCCATCTTATGATCAATTTATCAAACTGATTTTAAGGACTTATACGGGTTTATTTACTGAATATGGTCGGATCAATGAGGAGGATCTGGCGCGCATCAGCGGTTTGGATAAAAACAGGATTGTTCAGTCATTGATATATCTGCACAAAATAGGGATTATTGACTATATACCGCGGAAGGACGCGCCACAACTTGTGTTTTTGGAAGAACGTTTAGGGAAAGATAATTTCCGTCTTTCGCCCGAAAATTATTCAGATCGAAAAGAAGCTGCAAAACAGAGGCTTTCGTCTGTGCTTAATTATGTGAAGGCAACCAATAAATGCCGCAGCATGCTTTTAATTTCCTATTTCGGGCAAACCAATATTAACCGCTGCGGCCAATGCGATGTTTGCCTTAGCAGGAACAAGGCCGAGCTAAGCCGCTATGAATTTGATCAGATCATTGAATATATCAAGCCAATTCTCAAAGCAAACAGCCACAGTTTAACAGAACTAATAGAAATGTATCCCAATACACAAGCGGAAAAAATCGCCCGTGCACTTCAATACCTGCTGGAATATAATAAAGTACAGCTTGACGGGGATAAAAGGTATATTTGGAAAAACGACTAATGAAACAACAATTGCGCTAAAACAAAAACCCCGGATTTCTTGTGAAAACCGGGGCTTCAATAATTTTATTGCAAACTACTGAACAGAAGCGATCAAATCACTGCCGGGCTTAAATTTAATTACTTTCTTGGCAGGTATCTGCATGGGCTTGTTGTCGCGGGGATTGCGGCCCATTCGAGCAGAACGTGTTGTAACGGAAAAAGTTCCAAATCCAATTAGGGTTACTTTGTCTTCGCCTTTAATTGTTTCTTTTGTAACATCAATAAAAGCATCCAGTGCTTTTTTTGCATCAGCTTTTGACAAACCGCTTACTTCGGCCATTTTTGAGATCAATTGTGCTTTATTCATCTTTGTCGGTTTTGATTATTAATTTTTAGTAAACCTTTGCAAATATAAGCCTTAAATTCAAAAATGCAAGTAAATGACTGTTTTTTTTTGCACAAAAGCCAATATTTACACGCATTTGGCTAATTCGGTTCGTTTTGTGCCACTGATTTCGGAGTATCTGTGCCAGGCATTTCGGTTCAAAATGTGCCACTAAAACGACTCCTGCTTTCGGTTCGTTTTGTGCCAGTTTCGGTTCGTTTTGTGCCAGTTTGCCAGAGATGCCCCCTTTGAAAGATCAAGTTTAACCTGTCTTATTGTTGTACTAGAAAAATACAGCAATATGGCCAATACACTTGATCCTATGGATTTAAAACAAATTATCACTTTGCACCTCGATGGTGTCACCAACCGTCAGGCAGGAAATGTCTTGGGAATTTCCCGCAATACAGTTAACCGCTACATGCAGCTTTTTAATGCCAGCGGGCACAGTTTGCAAGACCTGCTCAAAATGGACACTGCCAGTCTGGAAAAGCTTTTTCCGGGCACAACTACCATTGTCAACCCGCGTTATGACCAGCTAATGCTCTATCTCGATGGGATGAAGAACAAGCGGGAACAGCCCGGTTTTACCTTTCAGTACCATTACAGGATCTATGAGCAGCAGGCAGATGATCCATACAGCTATACGCAGTTTATAGAACACTACCACCGCAAATATGACAAACAGAAAGGCTCCATGAAGCTCAACCATATTGCCGGCCACGAAATGTTTGTGGACTATACAGGAAAGAAGCTCCGCATTTATGACCGTGAGACGGGACAGGCTACAGAAGTAGAGGTTTTTGTGGCTATCCTCCCATATAGCCAGTACACCTATGTGGAAGCCTGTGCCAGCCAGAAGCGGGAAGATTTTTTTCAGTGCATGTCCAATGCCCTGCTTTATTATGGGGGAGTGCCCAAGGCAATTGTATCCGACAATTTAAAATCAGCGGTAACGCGTGCCAGCAAGTACGAAGCGGTTATCAACAAAACATTCAAGGAATTTAGCCTTCACTACAGATGTGCCATGAACCCCACAAGGGCATATAGCCCACAGGACAAGGCGCTTGTAGAGAATGCTGTAAACCTGGCCTATCAGAGGGTTTTTTACCCGCTTGGCGAGATGAAGTTCTTTTCCCTTGATGAACTGAACGCAGAAATAGGCAAATTGCTGGGACCCTACAACGACCTTTTGTTTGCACGCAAAGAAACCAGCCGCAGGGAACTGTTCCAGTCCCATGAGCGCCAGTATTTAAAGCCTTTGCCCCAAGGGCGTTTTCAAATGAAAGAATATAGGCGGGCAAAAGTGCAGAAAATCGGCTACATATACTTCTCGCCCGATAATACATATTACAGCGTGCCTTACCGCTATATCGGCAAACAGACACAAATCCAGTACACGCAATCTACAGTGGAAGTTTACTACAACAACCAGCGTATAGCTGCCCATAAACGCGAAAAAGAGAAAGGCAAATATATAACCGTCAAGGGGCACCTCAGCAGCCAGCACCAGGCTTATTCAGAATGGAGCCCTGATTATTTTAAAAAAAAGGCTGCTGTTCATGGCAAAAATGTGCTCAATTATATCAGTACCATCCTTTCCTTTGGAGACTATCCTGAAACCCAGTACAAAAGGGCCATGGGAATTATACAGTTATCTAAAGGTTACGGTTCGCAGAGGCTGGATGCCGCTTGCAGGATGGCACAAGAAGCAGGGGGACATTCTTATTCATTCATCAAAAATATCCTGAAAAACAGGATGGACACCGCCTCTACAGGGCAGCAGGGGGAACTGGAGTTTGAACCGCATATCCCCGAGCATAAAAACCTTCGTAAAACAGGAACATATAATTAACCTTAAAAACACACACAAAATGAACAACAACCCTACTGTTGAAAAGCTGCGGGATATGCGCCTTACGGCCATGGCACAAATGCACCTGCAGTACGTCAAAAACAACCAAGCCAACGGCTTGACGCCTGATGAATACCTGGCCTTACTGGCTGACCATGAATGGGAAGACAGGCAGAACAAAAAATTTGAACGCCTGATCAAAAACGCCTCCTTCCGCCAAAAAGCGTCGGTGGCAGATATCGATTATGCCACAGTGCGCAACCTGGACAAAAATATGTTCCAGAGGCTGGGCAGCCTGGACTTTATCAAGCGCAAAGAAAACATCATCATAACAGGCGCATCCGGTGTCGGTAAAAGCTATCTGGCTCAGGCGCTTGGCAACCAAGCCTGCATAAACGGTTTTAAAACCATATACGCCAATACCGCACGGCTTTTTGCACGACTGAAACTCTGTAAGATAGACGGGACCTACCTGAAAGAACTGAAAAAACTGGAGAAAACAGACCTGTTGATCCTGGATGACTTTGGAATACAAGCCTTTGACAACAACGCACGGGAAATGCTAATGGATATAGTTGACGACCGATATAACAATAAATCAACCATTGTATCTTCACAGATACCGGTATCGGTTTGGTATGATATCATTGGTGAAGGGACTATTGCCGATGCCGTACTGGACAGATTGGTTAATTCATCCCACAGAATAGACCTCAAAGGAGAATCACTAAGAAAAGGTTTTTTAGAAAATGAATGATTAAATTTTTGTACTATTGTAAGGTCTTTCAAAGTGGCACTGTTTGACCGAAATCAGTGGCATAGTCTGGCCGAAATAGCCAGCATTTCCCAAAAAAGCAGATAGTGGCATTTTTTTTGCATTAGAATAAAATCCTGCAATCGGAAAAATTCCTGAACCCTCTCAAAAAATCAGATACATACAAGCGCTTTTTGCCTTGCAACTGCAATTCATCCAGCACAATCACCCCTTTTCCTGTCGTAATTTTTATGTATCTTTCATTATCTGTAATAATATTGCCAACTTTTTTACTAAAATCATCCATTTCTTCCTGCAGGGACGCTGCATAAATTTTCAATTGAAGTTTTCCCTTCTGAGGACACCCAACATAACAAAAGGCCGCGGGATACGGAGCCAATGCCCTGATTTTCAGTAGAACATCCTTTGCCGGCAGGTTAAAATCAAGCAAACAATCCTCTTTGAATATTTTTGGGGCTTCCTTTAATTCTTTTTCAGGATAAAAATCCCCCTGCGCTGTTAGTGTATAATCATCATCAGCGATCATATCGATGGCGCGGCAGAGGGTTTTTGCCCCGATATGCATCAAACGGTCATGAAGGCTACCTGCATTTTCATTTTCATGAATAGGCGTACGCTCACGCAAAATAACATCACCGGTATCAATTGTATGGCTCAGCTGAAAAACGCTCACACCGGTCTCCTTTTCGCCATTCAGGATGACATGGTTTACCGGTGCCGCTCCCCGATATTGAGGCAATAGGCTTGCATGAAGGTTCACAGTGCCTTTTGGGGGCATATTCCATACAAGCTCAGGCAACATCCTAAATGCAACCACAACAAAAAGATCAGCACCAAAAGATTTCAGCTCTTTTAAAAATGTACCATCGCGCAATTTCTCAGGCTGTAGTACCTGCATATTGTTTTCTGCGGCATATTCTTTTACAGGGCTTTGACGCAGCTGTTTTCCCCGACCGGCTGGTTTATCGGGTGCAGTTACTACTGCAAGAACATCATGCCGGCTTTCGACCAATGCATTTAGAGAAGGAACTGCAAAATCTGCTGTTGCAAAAAAAACTATTTTCAAACTTTTCATGCTTTTATTGTTTGATTTTCATTGATAGCCAATACTCTGGAAGAACCGTCCCAAAAAAGCCCGGACTAATTTTATTCAATCATTTTTTCAAAAGCGCCAAACTAATCAATAATAATGTAACAACAAATAATCCGGCACAAAAAAAAGCCCGGACGGCTATCCAGGCTTCTCTTAGTATTTAAACTTGGGTTTATTTCATTGCTTTCATCTGGGCAATATATTTCTCAATGCCGCGACCTTCATTGCTGTTCGCATAGTCTTTCTGAATGCGCTCATAAACATTAAGTGCCCTGCTGTATTCGCCGTTTTTTTCAAAAGCCCAGCCGGCTTTCATCAGGAAGAGCGGAGTAGTAAACTCATTTTCGTTATGGTTTGCGGCTTCAAGATAGTAGCTGGAAGCTTTTTCGGTGTCACCAAGTTCCATATAGGCATCGCCTATCGCTCCAATGCCCATTGGGCCAACCAAAACATCGGTGGTACTGAACTTGCGCAGATAGTCTGCTGCTGTTTCAAAATCACCTGACTTGAGGTAACAGATACCCGCATAGTAATGCGCCAGGTTTGCACTGGGTGTACCGCTGTAATCATCAATAATATCAATGAAGCCAAGGTGGTTGCCGTCGCCGTTCAGGGCAAGGCTAAGTGAATCTTGCTCGAAATAGCGCTGTGCCATAAAAATTTCATTCGCCGCTGCCTTTTCCTTAGGAACTTTGATGAATTTATGATATCCAAGCACTGCCAGGACAACAATCACAATAGCACCCAAAACAATAAGAATGCTCTTCTGATGTTTTTCAATAAAAATCTCGGACTTACTCAAGGCTTCTTCAACAGCCATCAAATTCTCTTCAGTAGTATCTTTCTTCTTCGCCATAATCTCATTTTTAAAGGCTGCAAAAATATAGTTTTTTTCATTGCATCCTAAACATTGGCAGTCTTTTTTTCGAACCGGGCAAAAAACAGGTCAAAAAAATGGCCTACACTTCATGTATCACTCACTTTCTGTACAAAAATCTTTTATATTTGCCCACACTAATATAATTTTTAGCAATCAAAAACAACAACTTATGATTTCAAAATTGAAACAAATCCTTATGGTCGTAATAATTATGGCCATAGCAATGCCCTCTTTCGCCGGATGGGTCATCACCGAGGAAGATGACGGCACTAATTCCAAAATCTATTTTCAGGACAATAAAATTGTTGAGTTTCAGGATGGAGGCCAAAAAATGATATTTGATGTTTCCAAAGGAACGCTCAGTATTTGTTTTGATAACCAGCAAACCTACTGGGAAGGCACACCCAAGGAAATGATTCAGGCAGCTATCGACGGCATGAAAGCAGCTATGTCGCAAATGCCGGAAGAATATAAACCGATGATCCAGGCTTCCATCACAGCAATGGAGAAAGGTCAGAAAGGAGATGTTCAGGTGCCGGATGTTGATGTAAAAGAGGCTGGTGCAGGCCCCGAAATCGCCGGTTACAAAACTACCTGGTATGAAATTTACGTTAATGGGCAGCTTAAAGAGAAACAAGCTCTGGCAAAGGATGTACAAATTACATCCGAAATTGATGTACGTAAATTTCAAAAACTCGTTAACCAGATGAAAAGCATTGCCGGAGGTTCTGATAATCCTGAGGACAATTATGATCTGGCCGAAGATGTTATGAAAATCATCCAAAAAGGATATCCAATGCAAACCATTGAATACACAGGCGGGATGGAAACCACAATGAGCACAGTTAAATCTGCTGAAAAGACCAATATTTCATCCGAGATTATGGACGTACCTTCAAGCTACAGAAAATTGAGCACTGAAGAAATGTCGCAAATGATGATGCAAATGGAGTAAAATCAGGCAAAGCCTGAAATGCGAAGTCCCTGTTCAAAAAAAATGAACAGGGACTTTTTGTTTAATTTTGCAAGGTTAAATCAATGCATTAAAAAATCTCAAATGAACCTTGGAATAATCGCAGCGGGAGAAGGAAGCAGGCTAAGGCAAGAGGGAATCAAAGTACCCAAACCGCTCGTCAAAATAAATGGCGAAAGCCTGATCGGCAGGCAAATACGCCTCGGCATAGAAGCCGGCCTCGAAAGAACATACATTATCATCAATGAGCAATCCTCAAAGATACGGGATCATGTACTGAAGCTTTTTCCCGAAAGGGAATTTCATTTTATTGTCAAGAGCACCCCCAGCTCATTCCATAGTTTTTATGAGTTGAGCAAAGTCTGCGAACAAAACCGGCCATTGCTTGTCAGTACTGTGGATCCCATAATCCCCGAGCTCGCCTATAATAACTATATCAAAGCCGCTCATGAGCCGGGACTTGATGCCTGTATGGCTGTGACTGCATTTGTAGATGATGAAAAACCTCTTTACATCAAAACAGGAGACCAGCAAATGATTCAAAGTTTTCGTGCTACAAAAGACGACTTTGACTGCATCAGTGGAGGCATCTATTGCTTTTATCCTGAGGTATTTAAACTCACAGAAAAGGCAATGAAACAGAACATAAGCCGCATGCGGAACTTCCAGCAGTTTTTGGTTGAACACCAACTAAAAATCAAAGCCCATTTTATAGATAAAATCATTGACGTTGACCACATTAACGACATAGAGAAAGCATCAACCTTCCTGAAAGGGGACTAAAAAAACTTTGAAAACCAAAAAAGTTTTTATCTTTGCCGTTCATTAATGCTTAAAAATAATGAAGGTCAAAGAAAAAATAGCCCGTACAGCGGGTGAGCTCTTCCGAAAATACGGAATAAAAACCGTTACGATGGACAGAGTTGCGCGAGAGGCAGGAGTTTCGAAGCGTACGATTTACGAAAAATACCGCGATAAGGTAGAGCTCATACAGGATTGTGTTGTTGGCCACGAAAATGAAATAAAGGCCGGTTCACTGGAGATCATCCAGGATTCGGCCAACGTTATTATGGCGATATTTAATGTAGCAGAAATGCAGACCCGCATCCTTCAGGACATCAACCCCAATTACTATCTTGACACACAAAAGTATTACCCAAATATCTGGGAATCCGAGATGAACCGGATAAATGAAACACGCTATAATGAAATTTACAAGCTGTTGCGGAAGGGCATTAATGAAGGCATTTTCCGTAAAAATATCAACATTACCATTACGGCCAAAATAATTGTAGAAACACTCAGTTTCATTTTGCGTGAAGATTTTTATTTCAACAAAAGGCACAGCATTCAGGAGCTGCTTGACAACGTTACCATAAACTTCATCCGGGGTATTTCCACCCAAAAAGGCATGGAAATAATAGAAGAACACAGAGCCGAAAGCTTCGGCGACTTACAGGCAGACTAAATATATTCTTAAAAGCAACTAATTATGGGTTATTCTTTCAGCGCGATACAAAGAGGCCATCAGTACTCACCCAACCATATCGAAAACGACACACTGATTTTATATAAAACCATAGAGGAACTGGAAAAGATGGGGCATAAAGTCCGGGTTTTCCAGGAAGACAACCTAGCCGAAGACAAAAGCGGCAACACCTTGTTTTTTAACATGATCCGAGGATCAGAAGCTCTGGACACATTGCGTCATTACGCAGATGAAGGCGCACTGATCATTAATTCTGTGGACGCCATTTACAATTGTTACCGCATTAATCTGGCTGTTTTGCTGCCTAAGCATCATGTTCCTGCACCAACAACTTATGTTGTTGAAACCGATCCCCGTAAATTTAAGGCAAAAGAAGCCGACAGCCTGGGCGAGAAAGTTTGGGTAAAACGTGGCGATGTGCATGCTATTCACCGCGAAGATGTTACACTGGTTTATTCACGTGCCGAACGCGACAATATTCTGCGTGAATACCATCGCCGTGGCATTGAAAAGGCTGTGGTACAAGAACATATAGAAGGCGATGTGGTTAAATTTTATAGTGTACGGGCCAGTGAATTTTTCCATTGGTATTATCTGGAAAAAAACGGCCAGCACCAGTTTGATGCCGAACTACTTAAGAAAATCGCAGCCGATGCAGCCGATGCTGTAAATGTGGACATTTTTGGTGGTGATGCCATAATCGACAAAAACGGAGGCATACATATTATCGACCTGAACGACTGGCCCAGCTACGCACCAATCAGAAACGAAGCCTGCGTGCATATCGCAAAACTGATCGATGAAAAAGCCAGGAAATTCATGGAAGAAAACTAAGAAAACCAAAAACATGAGCAAAGTTTCCCAAACATATAAATCCAAAGCAACCGAAGAATGGATCGATATCTGGTTTTACCGACCCATTGGCTATCAATTGGCTTTGTTTGCAAAGTTTCTGCACATCACTCCAAATCAGGTAACCGTATTCAGTTTTTTCTGGGGGATTTTAGCAGGAATCTTATTCTATTTCAATGATTTAACAATCAATATTCTGGGCATCCTCAGCCTCATGTTTGCAAACAGCCTCGACAGTGCCGATGGCCAGCTTGCGCGGATTACCAACCAGCGCTCGCGACTAGGCCGTTTCCTCGATGGCCTGGCCGGAAACTTTTGGTTTCTTGCCATTTATTTGGGATTGGTTTTACGCCTTAGTCATGAAGGCGTTGGGTACTGGATTTGGATTTTTGCCGCCATCACCGGTTATATGCATGCTTTTCAGGCAAAAATGGCCGATTATCACCGCAATGCCTATTTGTTTTTCCTGAACGGGGAATCGGGCAGTGAACTCGACAATGCGGCCAAACTCAAAGAGCAGGCACGAAAACTCAGCTGGAAAAAGAATTTCTTTGAAAAACTGTACATGAATATGTACACCAATTATACCCGCGAGCAGGAAGTTGCCTCCCCTTCTTTCCAAAAACTTTTGGCAAAAATCAGGGAAAACGGAAATATCCCGGCTACAGTAAGGAACACATACCTGAAAAAAACCAGCCCCCTGCTGTGGATTACCAACGCCCTTTCGTTCAATGCCCGCGCCATTGCACTTTTTGTTGCACTATTGACCAATTTCATTTGGCTTTACTGGATTTTCGAACTCACTGTTTTAAATACCCTTTTGGTGTACCTCATCATCAAAACAGAAAAAACAAGCAAAAAACTCCTCAGGGAATTTCATTCATAATGAGCAAGAAACTGATCAACGGCATATTATTCATTGTTGGACTTGGGATTTTAGCGCTCATGGCCTGGAATTTTGGCTGGGAAAACATCCTGCAAAATATCCAAAAAACCGGCTGGTGGTTTATACCTGTAATT
Organism: Bacteroidales bacterium; assembly: GCA_963662905.2. GTDB lineage: Bacteria > Bacteroidota > Bacteroidia > Bacteroidales > WRLA01. The sequence continues at coordinate 1,523,572 of CAXXFD010000003.1, forward strand.
GCCACATGGATCCCTGTTTACCTGATGAACACCCGCGCCTGGCAGATAATCCTGGCGCAGGGAAAAATCAGTTTTATGAAATTGTTTTCTTACAGCATCACCGGTTTTGCCCTCAATTATATAACACCTGTTGTAGGGCTAGGCGGCGAACCGTATAAAGTAATGCTCATCAAGGATCGCTATGGCATTGAAAAATCGACATCCAGCATTGTGCTTTACAATATGCTGCATATGCTGTCGCATTTCTTTTTCTGGCTCACAGCTGTATTGATGATTGTTTTTGTAAACACCTTTGATACAGCAACATACATTATACTGACCATCAGCTTTTTGATTATCCTCGGCCTGATTATCCTTTTTTATGCCGGTCATCGCAAAGGAGTTATCTTTTTATTTTTGAAAATCCTGGGCAGTATTCCGGGCCTTAAAAAGATGATCGCAAGGCTCAGGGAACACAATGATGCACAACTGCGCCATACCGATGAACTCATAATCGAGCTTTACAACAAAAGACGGGGCGCTTTTTACCGTGCCCTTTTTTGGGAATACCTGGCGCGCATCGTCAGCTCTGCAGAATTTTACTTCATCATGAAAGCAATTTCCATTGATGTCAGTTTCTTTGAGGCAATTTACATCAGTGCGGGCAGTAGCCTGATTGCCAATATATTTTTCTTTATCCCGCTTCAGCTAGGAACACGTGAAAGCGGATTATATCTTGTTTTTCAAAGTCTTGGACTCACTGCATCAACCGGAATTTTTGTAAGCCTGGTTACCCGCATACGGGAATTTTTCTGGATTCTGGTCGGGCTTATTTTGTCGCGATTTCACATAAACAAAACACAGGAAATGAAGAAACTAAAGGTAAAAAACATACTATTTGATTTTGGCGGGACGCTGGACACCAACGGCATACATTGGAGTGAAATGTTCTGGGACGCCTATGTGGCCAGCGGAGCCAATGTAGAAAAACCGGCATATGAAAAAGCATATGTGCAAGCCAATAAAGAACTGGTGCAAGGCCATGTAAAAGCCGATTTTGATTTCCATGACACCATTAGCACCCAAATCCGCTTGCAGCTTGAAAACCTGGCCAAATACCATAAAATTACTGCCGGCAGCATTAGTATGATGCAGCAAAAAATCACTGACCTCTGCTATCAAAAAGTAGAAGAAAATATTGAAAACAGCAGGAAAATCCTGACGAAGCTTAAATCAAGGAATTACCGTTTGGGGCTGGTTTCCAATTTTCATGGCAATATGCCCACGGTTTTGCATAAGTTCGGGCTCACTCAGTTTTTCGATGTAATTGTGGACAGCACACTGGCCGGGGTCAGCAAGCCCGATCCGGAAATTTTCCGCAAGGCGCTAAACGAAATGGACATCAAAGCAGAAGAAACAGCAGTTGTCGGCGATTCCTACACCCGCGACATTGAAGCCTCCCGCAAGGCCGGTTGCAAAACAATCTGGCTCAAAGGGCGTTCCTGGAAAGCCTGGTCGGGCAATGAAACAGCCGATATTATTACAGACGACATAACAAAATTACTCAACATATTGTAAACCTTAATTTTAAACAGATGGAAAAGATACCTGAAAAACCTAAAGGGAAACTCGGTGTGCTCGTAGTAGGGCTCAACGGTGCCGTTTCTACAACCTTTGTTGCAGGAACCATCTCAGTGCGCAACGGACATTCTGTACCGGTTGGATCACTGACACAAATGAACACAATTCGCATTGGCAAACGTGCTGATGAAAACTTTCCAAAAATCAAGGATTTTGTGCCATTGCACGACATAAATGATATTATTTTTGGTGGCTGGGACATCATGGATCAGGACCTCTATGAAGCTTGCAAAGTATCACAGGTTCTCAGCAACGAACATCTCGACCAGATCAAAGATGAGCTTTCGGCTTTACGCCCGATGAAGGCCGTTTTCGATAAAAACTACGTAAAACGCCTTGATGGCGAGTGGGTTAAGAAAGCTCCAAGCAAATGGGAGCTGACACAAATGCTTCGCGATGACATCAAGCAGTTTAAAGCCGATAACAATTGCGAAGATATGATCGTGGTTTGGTGCGGCAGTACCGAAGTATTCCTGAAAGCCTCCGAAGTGCACAGCAGCCTGGCCAATTTCGAAGAAGGCCTGCGTTCAAATGATGAGCACATCAGCCCAAGTATGATGTATGCCTATGCAGCAATTGCCGAGGGCGTTCCGTATATCAATGGCGCTCCGAACCTCACCATCGACATGCCGGCCATCATGGAACTGGCTGAGAAAAACCACATGCCCATTGCCGGAAAAGATTTCAAAACCGGACAAACCATGGTAAAAACCATCATTGCGCCTATGATTAAAATGCGCATGTTGGGCCTCAACGGATGGTTCTCTACCAACATCCTCGGAAACCGCGACGGTGAAGTACTGGACGATCCGGGTTCTTTTAAAACCAAAGAAGAAAGCAAGCTGAGCGTTATCGACAGCATCCTGCAGCCCGAACTTTATCCGGAACTCTACAAAGACTACTACCACAAGGTACGTATCAATTATTATCCGCCACGCCGCGACAATAAAGAAGGCTGGGACAATATCGACATCTTCGGATGGATGGGTTATCCTATGCAGCTCAAAATCGATTTCCTTTGCCGCGACTCCATTTTGGCAGCACCGATTGTCCTCGACCTCGTACTGCTGATGGACCTTTCAAAACGCGTTGGTTTCGAAGGAATCCAGGAATGGCTTTCTTTCTACTTCAAGAGCCCGATGCATTCAGAGGGTGTTGTTCCTGAGCACGATCTCTTCATACAGCAGGTGAAACTCAAAAACACCCTGCGCCAGATTATGAACGAAGATCCGATTGATCACCTTGATGAAAAAATCAAACTTTTTGAATAATCTTTGATTCAAACATAATTATAAACCGGGTTTCCAGCTATGGCAGGATATCCGGTTTTTTCATATTAAGGGCAATTAGATTATATTAGCCGGATAAAACATCTACAATGAAAAAACATTCCACCACCCTTATCTCGTTGCTTATTCTGGCATTATTTGCGGGATTTGGCAGCATCAAAGCACAAAACATTGACTCCTGGCTGATTTCGGAACAGTTCCGGATCATCAAACCTGCTTTTGATACAGTAAAAAACATCAAGGAAAAAACCTTTGAAGAAAAAGACCTCCTGAGCAATGATTTTATTGAAATCAACAACATCAGGCCCTTCATCAGCAAAAGCATGCAAATGGGCAAAAGTGGTGGATTATCCTGGAAAAAGATTTCAACTGCGGATTCCAGCGGAATTTTGCTTAGCCACGACAGCAATAAATGGCATATCCAATATCTGGCAAGCTATTTTTATAGTCCGGAATTTACGAAAACTACCATTGAAGCAGAAAGCCATTTTATGTTGGAGGCTTATGTGGATGGAGAAAAAATATTCAGCAAAAACAGTTGTGAAGCCGATACGCTAGATGCAGGATCCAAAAGCAAAGAACTGAAGCTGATGCAAGGCAAGCATCTGCTGCTGATCAAGCTTCTTTTGCCCGAAGGCCGAAAGGAAAGCAAGCTGCGCGCTTCCGCGGAATCGGATGCCCAACTGGAAATCAGCCTGAACCCTGAATCCTATATGGACATTGAGCACCTGATGAACGGCAAGAATGTCCAAAATATCAGTATCTCGCCCAAAGGGGATTATTACTATATCAGCTATAGCGAGACGTACCCACCGGAAGGCAAAAGCAAATCATGGTCTGAAATACGCAAAACCGCCACGAACGAATTGGTGGAAGCCTTCATTACCGATACGCCTTCATCAACAAACTGGATCCCAAAAAGCAATACTTTCAGTTTTGTTCAGAAATCAGGTGAGGAGCATCATTTGATGGCATTTGATCCCGAATGGCAGAGCTATAAAAAACTGGCGACCGGTTCCGATGAAATATACGGCTATAACTGGTCTCCCAATGGCGATTTCATTATTTTTTCCAGTAGTGATAAAGCAGATGAAAACAAGAGCGGCCTTAAAAAACTCGAAGGCATGCCCGACCACTGGCCATGGTGGCGCAACCGTTATCAGCTCAACATTTTGTTTATCGAAAACGGTATGCAGCAACGCCTGACACACGGCAATTTGTCAGCCGGCCTACAGGATATTTCTCCCGATGGCACAAAAATCCTTTTCAGTACCAGCAGCCCGGATTTCACTCAACGGCCTTACTCGGTGCAAAAGCTGTACGAAATGACACTTAGCACAGGCGAACTGAAAGAAATCTGGACAAAAAACTACAGCGGCAGCGTGCAATACAGCCCCGACGGCACAAAACTGCTTGTAAGCGGCAGCCCGGTACTGTTTGGCGATTTGGGCAAAAACCTAAGCAAAAAGCAAATCCCAAACGATTATGACACACAGGCTTACATCTATGATTTAGGCAGCGGAGAAGCTACTGCCATCAGCAAGGATTTTAAACCCAACATCCAGCGTGCTTACTGGAAAGAATTCGGTATTGTTTTCCTTGTTGAAGAAGAGAGCTACGACAGGGTTTACACATACGACATCAACAGCAAGGAATATACACGTCAGAATATTGATGCCGACGTAGTTACAAGAATAAGCGTTTCCAACAAAGGGCAACTGGCCTGCATAGCCAACAGCATCAGCACACCGCCTTCTGCATTTACGGGGCAGCTTGATACCGATAATTTTCAAAGGATCTCAGCACCCTGGGAGGAAGAATATCAGTTTGTAAAATTCGGGAAAACAGAAGACTGGAACTTCAAAAACAAAAAAGGCGTGGAAATCAAAGGCCGGGTTTATTATCCGCCCAATTTCGATGCCGCAAAAAAATATCCGGTCATTGTGTATTATTATGGAGGAACCAGTCCGGTAAACCGCAGCTTTGGCGGGCGCTACCCGAAAAACCTTTTCGCTGCAATGGGTTATCTGGTGTATGTATTGCAACCCAGCGGAGCCACCGGTTTTGGACAAGAGTTTTCGGCCATGCATGTGAATAACTGGGGCATTACCGTTGCGGATGAAATTATTAAAGGCACGAAAGAATTTTTAGCAGCACATCCCTTTGCTGATGCCAAAAAAGTCGGCTGCATGGGCGCATCGTATGGAGGTTTTATGACGATGCTATTACAAACGCGCACCGATATATTTGCTGCAGCCATTGCGCATGCCGGAATCAGTTCCATTGCATCTTACTGGGGCGAAGGTTATTGGGGCTACCTTTACAGCTCTACTGCTACAGCCAACAGTTTCCCATGGAACAACAAAGAATTGTACGTGGAACAGAGCCCGCTTTATCATGCGGATAAAATACACACGCCCCTGCTGCTGCTGCACGGTAATTCCGACACCAACGTACCTCCCGGTGAAAGCCGACAGCTTTATGCCGCGCTGAAACTGCTCAACCGTCCGGTGGAACTCATCGAAATCGACAAACAGGACCACCATATTGCAGATTACAAAAAGAGGATATTGTGGCAAAAGACCATTCTGGCCTGGTTCGACCGTTATTTGAAAGGGGAAAGCCAGTGGTGGGATGAGCTGTATCCTGAAAACCAATATTAAACAAAATAAGCTTTTCCGGGATTGTGAAATTTCGGAAAAGCTTATTTCTGCTCATCACGGAAAATTAAAGCGAACACCGGTGTCCGTTATCGTACACTATACTATTTTTCCCGTTAATCCGGATATACCCGTTCGCGCACTATTTTTTCTGTTCCGACGTCAACGCCCTCTAATTCAGCATATTGCACTTTAGTAAAGCTCGAGGGGTCGGATTGGATAAAGATTTTGTGTAAAATGGCAGGCTTTTTGTTAATCGGGATGCGGCAAACAGCTTTATTGTTTTCCATTGTGAGAGTAAGAGGGCGTTCTTTGAAAGCAACAAGATGCACCTGAAAAGTATTTTCGGCCGTTTTATCGAAATCATAGCCATAGGCAAATTTACGCTGGATAAAGCTTAGCCCGTCGCGCTTTCCGGGATCATCAGTACGGTTTATCCAGTACACTTTTATAGGGTCGGACGGATTTATTTGTCCGGGCTTTTTATATTGCACGTCATAGCAAACAACATTTGTATTTTTGCTGCGTGCTATATAAAACAGGCGATCCGGCGACTGATCGGATTCGGACAGCGGTGGATCATCATGCTGTAATGGATTGCTTAGCTGAAAAAACATCAGCAGAATTAGCGCAATGGAAACAGGTTTTGAATACATTTGTATCTTTTTTGCAAAAATAGATTTAGAATTAGAATTGCATAACTCATGCCAGAAATAAATTTAAGAAAGAAACTGACAGGCGGCCTGATTATTTTGGCCTTTCTTTTCATCGGCCGGCCTTTGCTGGCACAAGTTACGGAAATTAAAGGAAAAATTACCGATTCGGAAACAGCCGAGCCAATTCCTTTTGCCAATGTTTTTTTTCCGGGCACTACGGTTGGCGCAACAACCGACTTTGACGGGAACTACAGCATCACCACGCAAATGGCCGGCGATTCGCTAAAAGTTATGGTTGTTGGCTATATCACCAAAGCCCGAAAAATTAAAAAAGGCCGCAATCAAACCCTTAATTTTCAGCTGCAGCCTACATCTTTTGAACTTGGCGAAGTACTGATCGAAGCAGGAGAAAACCCGGCACACCCCATAATCCGGGCCGCGCGGAAAAAGAAAAAATTCTACAATCAGGAACGCCTTGATGCCTATGAGTACAAAAGCTACGTGAAAGTGGACGTATCCATTGATAAAGTCAGCGAGAAATTCAAAAACTCGAAGGCCATGAGGCCCTTTAAGCATATTTTCGATAGTTTGGATGTGGCAGCCGGACGCGATGGTAAAGCAGTAATCCCATTCTTTATCAGCGAAAATATGGTAGAAAACTACTACCTCAAAAACCCAAAACGAGAAAAACAGGTGGTACACGCCAATAAACTGACCGGTCTTATCCTGGATAATACGCAGATAATTGAACGCTTCCTGGCACGCGCATTTCAGGATTACAACTTTAACGAAAACTGGGTCCGGATTTTCGACCGAAACTTTATCAGTCCTCTGGCTTTAAGCGGGTTTGGATATTATGAATATTATATCATGGACACAGTCCTAATTGATCAGGACAGCTGTTTCAAAATTAAAGTTAAGCCAAAACGCCCTCAGGATTTGGCTTTTTACGGCAATATCTGGATAGCGGATTCTACCTTTGCCCTTCGCCGGCTCGATCTCGAAATCGGCAAATCGGCCAACCTTAACTTTATCGAACGATATAAGCTCCAACAGGATTATGATATGGTTGGCGACAGCGCTTATATGCCAATCCGCTCAAGGATTCTTGTGGACATGGAGGAACTCAGCGATAACTCCATTGGGCTTATCGGAAAATTTTATGTCTCCAACAAAGATTATGTAGTCAACAAACCCTATGACCTTGATTTTTATAAAAAGAATGTGGAAATTGATCCCAATGCCCGCAATAAAAATGAGGTTTATTGGGATACCACGCGCCATAAAATGATTAACGATGTTGCGCAGGTGGAGCAATCCTATGCAGTTATCGACTCTATGCGGCAAAGCCCGCAAATCAGCCGTTTGCGTAAAATAATCCGTACGGTTTGGGATGGATATTATACTGTTGGCCCGGTGCAGTTTGGCCACTGGTTCACGCTTTTTGGTTATAACGAAATTGAAGGATTCCGTTTTCAGGGAACGGCACAGACTACCATTGATTTCAGCAAGAAATGGATTTTAAAAGGCTATGGTGCCTATGGCTTCAAAGATGAGAAATTCAAATATCTGGCTGAAGCCGAATACTTCCTCGACCGCGACCGCTGGCGAAAAATAGGTGGCCATATCCGATATGACATGGATCGGCTAGGAATCGACCGCGACTTCCTCGAATCGCACGTATTCCTTAATTTCATGTTTATGCTCTCCAACCAGTTTGGTTATTTGCAGCGCATGAGCCTTTCGCATGAATACCGTTTATGGTATGAAACCGACCACTGGCACGGCTGGAATTCCAAAATCACGCTGAACCACAATGAATTTAATCCGCAAGGCGGTTATGTTTTTGCCTGGTATGATGACAAAGGCAATGTGCACGACAAATACAAAATCAGTAGTGTTACACTCATGACAAGCTACTCCAGCAAACGGGTTTGGCTAGTAGAAGACAACTGGCGCATGGGCATGGGCATGTTCAAGGCACCGGTATGGACTGCAAAACTGACTTTAGGGTTTAAAAATGTTTTGGGCAGTGATTTTACCTTCCAGAAAATATCCCTAAACGTGCGCCGTAAATGGCAACTGGGATTATGGGGGCGCCTCGATTATATCGTAGCCGCCAATAAAGTGTTTGGCAAGGTGCCTTATCCCGAAGCCAACATCCCGCAAGGAAACGAGCCTCCTTTTGCTTCCGAGCGCAGTTATAACCTGATGAACTTCTTTGAATTTGTGGTGGACGAATCCGTGGAAGGTATTTTTCTCCATCACTTTAACGGACTGCTGCTCAACAGGATACCATTGATGAAGCGCCTGAAACTCCGTTCGATAGCAGGTTTCAACTTTGTGTGGGGACAATACAACGAGAAAAACTATATCCGCACCGAAGACAATCCGGAAGGTTTGCTGCCCCCTGAATATGAAGGCCGGCCACTTACCCAATTCAAGCAATTGAGTTGGGACAAACCCTATATGGAAGTGAGTTATGGCGTTGAAAATATTTTTAAAATATTCCGTATCCAGGCTATCCACAGGCTCAGCTACCTCGATGGCGATGATGCGAAAAACTTTGCCGTAAAGGCTTCCTTTACGATCTCTTTATAAAAACACCCAATTATGGAAGAAATCCTCAGCATTAATAAACTCAGCAAACGTTTCGGCTCCATAAAAGCCGTGGATCAACTGAGTTTAAAAGTGAACAGAGGGGATATTTATGGTTTTCTTGGCCCAAACGGCAGCGGAAAAACTACTACCCTTGGTATGCTCACCGACGTTGTAAAATCTGATAGCGGTAGTTTTCAATGGTTTGGAGAAACCCCAACCCACAACCACCGAAAAAAAATCGGCACAATCCTGGAGCAGCCCCTCTTCTACCCTTACTTATCAGGATACAGAAACCTGCAGGTAATCGCCGATATCAAAAAAGCACCACAAAGCCAGATTATGGAAGTCCTGGATACCGTGAACCTGAAATCACGCGCTGCCAGTAAATTCCAAACCTATTCGCTGGGCATGAAACAGCGTCTGGCCCTGGCCGCAGCACTTTTGGGCGCCCCGGAAGTACTGATTCTCGACGAACCCACAAACGGGCTTGATCCTCAAGGTATTGCATACACCCGCGAGCTGATCCTGAAAATTGCTGAAAAAGGCATCACCATCATTCTGGCCAGCCACCTTTTGGATGAAGTACAAAAACTCTGCACCCATGTCTGCGTTTTGCGCAATGGCAAAAAACTCTTCGACGGACCGGTTGAGGAAGTGCTCAACGATAAAGCCAGCCTCGAACTGGCTGCCGACAACCTCAATCTGCTAAAAATAGCCTGTGAGGAAAGCGGTATCTTTACCACTGTTACCGAAGATAAAGGACTGATAAAGGTCCACGCTTCCGAAGATCTCGACCCGGCTGCCATCAACAAAATGATGTTTGAACGGGGCATTATACTCAAGCATATCGCATTGAAAAAGAAAAGCCTGGAAGAACATTTCCTCGACATCACTTCCAAATAAACTTAAAGTATTTTCGCAAAACAAAGACCAATTACCATGTTACGCTTAGCACGCATCGAATTACGCAAGATATTATATTTCAAAGCCTTTTGGGTACTTACAGGCATTTATTTCACGGTGGTGATCCTCATCAACTGGGGACTGCCCGAAATCATTGAAGAAATCTCCGAAACCACGCGCTCCAATGAGCTCAAACTGCTGAAATATTTTGTTTTTAATTTCCCGGATATATGGCAGAACATCACCTGGGCCGGAAGCCTGCGCTTTTTTATTAAAGTCATACTCGGAATGATTATGATCATACATGTTTGCCAGGAATATTCCCATAAAACCATCCGGCAAAACATAATTTCCGGCATGTCGCGCGCGGAATTTTTCTGGGGCAAAGTAATGTATGCTGTGATGCTTACGCTGCTCTCTACTTTCATCCTGATTATTTCCGGAGTCTATCTGGGCCTGATGAATTCCAGCACCACAGGACTTGCGGCAATATTTGGGAAAATGTCCTTTCTGTTTGGCTACATGCTCGAGATATTCACCTACCTCAGCTTTGCTCTGCTTTTGGGAACTTTCATTAAAAAAACCGGATTCGCCATCAGCGCGCTTTTCCTGGTATTGATTATCGAGCTGATTGTACAATATAAACTCATTCCCGAAAGCGCCTGGCCTTATCTGCCGGTAAACGCCATGAATGCAATTCTCACCAGCCCGAATACAAGTCTGGTGGAAATCAGTTCATCCGACATGCCCTTTACTTTACAAACCCATGTCAGCTGGATTCCCGTTTTGGTTGCCATCGGATATTGCATTCTGTATCTCGGAGTTGTATATCAATATCTGCAAAAAAAGAACCTTTAACCTGAATAATTCACAAAATATTCTATTACGCGCCCAAAACGCTGCAATAGAAAGGAATGCTATCTTTTTGGTGCTCAAAATAGCTACGGCTATTCCTGTGCGCCAAAAATCTGCGCTCCCTTTCTCTTATTGCGTTTTGAGCCTGATCACTGAGCTTGTCGAATGTGCTCATAACGAAATTTCATGAATTAATCAGGTTAAGCTTTTCCATAGATTAGAATTGGAAAAGTTAAATTACAGCCCGAAGGATCCCAAAACCTTCAGGCTGTTTTTTTGTTTAGACACTTATGAAAGAAATGTGGAACAAGCGCTTTGCCGCCGAAGAATATGTATATGGCACCAAACCCAACGAATGGTTTGCTCAATGCCTCAAGAAAACAGAAATCGGAAAGATTTTTTTACCTGCCGAAGGCGAAGGGCGCAATGCCGTTTTCGCTGCAAAACTGGGCCGGGACGTGTTTGCCATGGATTATAGTACCGAAGGCAAAGCCAAAGCCCGGAAGCTGGCTGAAGAGCAAAATGTTTCGATCAAATATCAAATCGGGGATGTACTGAAAAACGAATGGCCGGAACAATTTGACGCCATAGCTTCTTTTTTCCTGCACCTGCCACCGGCTCAACGAAAAGACCTTCATCAAAAAATGCTTGATCACCTCAGGCCCGGTGGACTGATCATTATGGAAGTTTTTGATGTGGATAACCTGCCCATCAGAAAAATGGGGCCACAAAATCCCGATTTACTTTATACCGAAAAAGAACTTCTGCACGATTTCTCTGCATTGGAAATCCTGTATTGCGAAAAAGCCAAGCGCCATTTAAACGAAGGTGCTTTTCATGATGGAGAAGGGATTACGATACGGTTTTTGGGAAGGAAAAAAGTTAAAGCCTGAAGCGGGTTGAATCATCTTTTCTTTTACATTTACTTTTCTTTACGTTTACTGCAACAAAGCTCAAAACGACAATGAATCCTGGCACGCAAAGGCGCGAAGGCGCAAAAAAAAACTTAGCGGCCCTGCGGCTTAGCGAGAAAAAAACACGAACCAACAAATAATCATTAATCATGGCACGCAAAGACGCAAAGACGCAATAAAAACTCAGCGCCCCTGCGGCTTAGCGAGAAAAAACACAGCAATAAAACTTAGCGGCTTAGCGACTTAGCGGCTTAGCGAGAAAAAACACGAACCAACAAATAATCATTAATCATGGCAAGCAAAGGCGCAAAGACGCAAAAAAACTTAGCGGCACTGCGGCTTAGCGGCTTAGCGAGAAAAAAACACGAACCAACAAATAATCATTAATCATGGCACGCAAAGACGCAAAGGCGCAAAAAAACTTAGCGGCACTGCGGCTTAGCGGCTTAGCGGCTTAGCGAGAAAAAAACACGAACCAACAAATAATCATTAATCATGGCAAGCAAAGGCGCAAAGACGCAAAAAAACTTAGCGACTTAGCGGCTCAGCGAGAAAAAAACACGAACCAACAAATAATCATTAATCATGGCACGCAAAGACGCAAAGACGCAAAGGCGCAAAAAAACTTAGCGGCACTGCGGCTTAGCGGCTTAGCGAGAAAAAAACACTAACCAACAAATAATCATTAATCATGGCACGCAAAGACGCAAAGGCGCAAAAAAACTTAGCGGCACTGCGGCTTAGCGGCTCAGCGAGAAAAAAACACAAACCTCCAAACAATCATCAATCATAGCGCGCAAAAAGAGCTTTCTGAACACCACATATAAATGGGAATCTACCCTCGAGAAAAAGCCAAACGCCAATTATAAGAAGGTGCTTTTCATAATGGCGAAGGGATTACGGTACGGTTTTGGGAAGGGAGATATTCAAAAATTAAATTTTATATAAAACATTATTTGTCTTGGCCTGATAAAAAGCTCAGATTCCCTTACACTTGTTTGATTAATATGGTAACTGATATAGGAAGAACCATTTAAAATATTGATACATTTAAGTTCTATATCAATATTCCGGGTGACAAAGCTATATTGGTAAGTCATATCCATAAAAAACCGATCTTCCGTACCTTGCCTGTAGTAATCAGTAATAAAATTCAGTGTTTGATGGTCATTAATAAAAGCAATCAAACCAATCCTCTGTTGATACACATTCTTTTTCTCTTCCTGTCCGCTTCCACTACTCATCTCCATGAAACGAGCATCCAGCTCATATTCACAATTGAGCCAACGCAATATATCCAGCCTTAATTCCGGTTTAAGATTAAAAAGGAGGTTTTCCGTTTCCATCAATTGTCCGTTGAGGTAAGTCATGCCACTACTATAACTTACTCCTCCGCCAATGGCCAGGCTCATTTTTAGCTGCTGAAGATATTTACTTGATCTACCCGAAAGGCTGTGGACATGAGTTGTGTTGGGAAATGAAGATGCCTTATGGAGCATACGACCGTCCGCATCTATTTCAGCCTGATAAAGATAGGCTGAATTCTTTCTCACAAAGGCGTAGGTCAGGTGATTAAAGAAGGAAATCATGGTATTCCGATATTCAATACGGCAACCAGCCATTAATGATTTCTGAAGATCCAAAGGAACATCCCTATTTATTAATCGGTTATATGAGGTCATGATAAAACCCGGATACACTTTGTCAATATCTGAATAAACCTGTCTATAGGAGAAATTTGCCCGTATTTTCCAAAAATGACTTACTTTATATTGTACATAAGCATAGGGATCAAATTTTAAAGACTGTATTTTCTCTTCCTCATTTTCATGGCTTATTTGTTTTATAAAATATTGATTCAAGGGCAGCCCCAGTTTAAATTCGAGCTTTCTTGATTTGTATTCCAGGGATGCGGACGCAAAAAACTTGAGCTGATGCCCATTCTGATCATTCCTGAAATCTGTCCCGGCATCTTGCCAGCTGCCATCTGAAAGCTGTTTCAGCAAATCTGTCTTCAAAGCAAGTTGATGCCAGCTAAAGCCCAATTCGGGCTTTAAAAAAAACAGGCCTTTTTTCAGTTTCAGGCTTAAGGAGTTTTGCGTAAAAATCTGATCCAGATTATAATTTTGGCAGCTTTCCGGATAGGGTAAGCTGTCATTGAGTAGTTCATTGAAGCAACCCGGACTAATCTTTAAATCTTGATCCGTTTTGCCATAAAAAAAGTAAGATTTGACATCCAACATTTTTTCCCCAAGCGAGAAAATACCCTGTAATTCATTTTCCAGGAAAATCATGGGCAATTCGAGTTTTTGTGACGTAAGAGACCCATTCTGACTGAGATTCCCTTTTTTATTGTCCCAACGTGTTTCAAATGTGGTTTTGTTTTTAAAATAGCCACTTTCAACATTGCGTGTCAGGGTAAATTCTCCAAGAAGCCGCCTGTATGCTGATTGGTTTTTTGTTTCCTCTTGATAATTAATGGTATCTACCGGGCTGTATATACTGTGACGCACAACAGAATGCGCTTCCTGCCAGTCGTTAAGATAATAAATATTGGAACGCAACTGCAAGTCGTTTCCAAATTTTGTTAAAACATTTGCATTAAGTAGATTTGCATTATTGTGAAGCCACTTTTCCTGAGGGATATCTGCTCTGGCAGTTCCGCTTATAGCCAGTGCATACCCGTTGGATTTCAATATACGCCCTTCGTTTGATGCATTTTCCATATCAAGCTTGTTAAGCTGTGAAGCCAGGTCATTGCCTACATTATTGCTTTGAAAGGAAACAACAGACTGAAGCTTACGACTGAATATCATAGGCACAATTTTCGCATCATAAAGAAAAGGGGTCACACCTGCACCCAGCTTAGCATTTCCAGTGACAGTAACATCTTTTTTTAGCTTAATATTTACCGAAGCATAAGGGGTGACACTCCTTTTTTGCAAAACCTTTTTGGACTGATGATTCTCCAAAATCTCCACAGTGCTCACGGAGCGGTAAGGCAGGTTTTTACTTACCATAGAATAGCGCCCGCCCATCAGGTCAAGCCCTTCTACGTAAAACTTCTCCAAAGGAAGCCCCTGATAGATAATTTGCCCACTTTCCTTTATTTCAATTCCGGGCATACGCCGTAGAACATCTTCAATGCTCCGGTCTTGCTGCCGGGCAAAAGCGTTTACCAGATAACTAATAGTATCGCCATAGCGTGCAATGGGTGTGGCTTTCACTTCAAAAGCCTCCAATTGTTTAACGTCCTCATCAAGACTGATTGCCAGATTTTCTGTATGGCCGCTAATTTTCAACCGGACCGATTTATAATTTATAGCACTGAATTCTATACTTAAACTATCGTACCGATTTTCGAACAGAATTTTGAAAGAACCATTTTTATCGGTGATAGCAAAGGCTATTAAGGCCGGACTGTCGGGCATAAAAGCCATGACATTGATTCCTTCCAGTTGTTTCCCGCTTTGATCCAGCACTGTACCCTGAACCTGTGATTGTGCCATAGCACAAACACCCATTAAACTAAAAAAAATCAGAGCAACTGTACGCTGAAAAAACATAGATTATCCTATTGTAATTCTAATGGATTGTTACGCCTCCTCATATTTTTTGCAGCCGCTTGCTGTCCTTTTGCCCCAATGCCAGCTTCTTTAGCCCTGTTGATAATATCCTGGCGGGTATATTCCATAGCTTTTAAATAGGACTTACGGTTGGTCTCCAGATAATCCTTCTCAACAAAAACAATGGGCAATATCCTGTCGGGACGATACATTACCTGATAATCAAACGAATAATGCCCTTGTGTATCCCTAATCTTAAGGATCAGACCTGGCAGGCCGCTGAATTTATATGGGCCATCGCTAAAAGGGATTTCTTTTGCAAACCAGGCTTCCCAATTGCGTCCGCCATAGGAGCAAACGGCTTTTTGAACGGCATATCCTGAAACTGAATCCGTTTCATTACAAAGCTTCCAATCCATAGCCGGTAATTTCTCCTCATATTTATAGGCATCCAAGAAATGGTCAAGACAAGTTATTCTCCATTCAGGATAATTCTTGTAAAACTTAAAATTAAACCTGGGAACCGGTTTATTTGGCTGCATCATAAATTCCTGAAACTCATTAAAAGACCGCATTTTACTAACAATTGTGTCAAATCGATAAGCTTCCCTGCTAAGGAAATAACTCATATTCTCCCCAATAAATAACAGCATCTCTTTCTCAGAAAGTGTTCCACTGTCCGTTGAATCAGGTTGATACGTCATAATATACTGAACCAAAACTTTTGTGGTATCCAGCTTTTGTTCAGGATAATTAAAATGCTGAGCATTTGATTTAACAAAAAATAAAAAGACAAAGAAAACAGGTAAATACTTCTTCATATCAAACTAAATTAAAGGTATGCACACCTTGATTAAATAAACCAAGATGTGCACAATTATCAAATTGTTTTAATCAGGACAAGCACCACATAATATATAGTACCAATTGGTGGCATCTGCAACATCACATACCAATACCGTGTACTGAGATCCATTTGGACAATTTACAATGTAATAACTACATGGGTCTTGTTCCTCTGATAAAAGTTGTTTAGGCAAAAAAACACTTACTAAGGCCATAAACACTATAGATAATAATAACTTTTTCATAATCAATTTATTAAAACATACTATAATTAAACTAACTATACGCTTTGAAAGCAAAAAATGTCGTTTAATCATCAAAACGTATTTTGCTTTAAAACCACTGAATTATGCTCCTCTAATTATCAATCAGAGGAGCATAATTAAATGAACTTATTGAAACCCAACAGAAACAGACTACACGCACAGATAAAAATTCTTTTCACAAACCTGAAATCAGACTTCAACCTAAAATTGTGTGTGTGTGTGTGTGCTAATAAACATCTTTCTAATTAACAATATAAACTAAGACTTATCCTTACGTTGTATTGTTGCAAATATATATAAAATTTTAAATCATAAAAGAAATTCATAGAAATTTTTGATTCCCCCCCAATTTTCTCAATATTTATTTTCAATGCTTGAGCAAGTGTAAATATGCTCATAATCAGAGATATGAATACTGACAATGCCCACTATCACATATTTAAATTATTGTTGTGATGTGTTAAAGCAAATAATTATTGTCAACAAATTATATATCAACAAATTAACATCATTCTTTGATTTTTTGATTTGATTTGACACATAGCTTGTTTTCGTAAAGCGTGCCTACCTCTTCACAACCTTCTCACTAATGCGTTGCCCGCCATATTCCAAATTGAGAATATACATACCAGGCTTTAGATGCCCTACATTGAAATTATATCCTTTTGGGCTTCCGTTGAGCTTTAGCTTGTGCTGCATCATGGTTTTGCCGCTCAGGTCGTAGAGGCTCAGCAGTGCATTGCCTGAGTATTGCAGGTTAAGGTCTATTTCGAGGGCATGGCCTACCGGATTTGAACGCAAGGCCATTCCTTCCGCCCTTTTTTGTTCCGGTTCAAGGCCAACCGGCATTTCTTCGCCCATATACATCATACGCCCCGTTATGCCATAAGCCCATACATGCTGCCCGTCCGGATCAAGTTTCAGGCTTTGAAAATCAGGGTATGGGCCAAAACGCTCCCAGTATGTGCCATCTGTTCTTTTATAAATATAATTTCCGCTTAGCAGGTAATCTTCTCCTGTATTGGTTTGTACTATATCAAGAACAGCAACATTTTCAGCAGAAAAAACTTGTTCCAAAAGTTCTCCCGTTCGGATATTGACCGAGTACACCCTGGAATAATCATTCGTAATATAAAAAACGGAATCGTTGATTTGGAAAGCCTTTAAAATTTTATTCACCCCCAAATTGGTAAAGTCCCAGCTTTCGCCATCATCTGTGCTTGCATAGTATCCGCCATTGCCAGCGGAACCACCAAATACATATATGTGATCATCGCAAGATTCCATATCCATCATAGCCGAAGAGCTTACCGAAGGTAATTCTAATTCTGCCAAACTGGTATCAATCGGGCTAAATTTAAAAAATTTAGGAAATATACCATACTCATATTCATAGGGTTGAAAGATATAGACGCGGTCATCATCCAGAATATCTACTGACATATTAAAAAGCTCATAGGATTTTATAATGCCCTCACAATAGCTATTGAAACCATCTTCTGAATAATAACAATATAAGTTATCACTAAAAAAAGTACGCCCAATAATACAAGATTTATCCTGTAGTATATCCATATCCTCAAAAACCAAATTGTTTATATTTGGGTAAAGCAGGCTGTCCCAGGCCCGATCCTGTGTATAATAATTCAATACGACGTCTTTCGTTACCAGGATCATTTGTTCATCATCAAATTCCAAATCAATGATTTTCTCAATAAAATTATCCAAGGCCGGAGTCCAAAGATTGCTCTTATTATGATTTTCAAGAAAAACGGAAGACCGCCCTCCTTCCAAATCATAGTTGATAGATGTTATACAGCAAAAGGCTTTTTGATGGTCAACAATCCCTACACTCCTGATATTAGGCCGGGTAAAACCCTTCCCATATAGGTCGGGTTTTTCCTGTGCAGCAATCCAGGTTTCTCCTGCATCAAAGGACTGGATTAATGGGATCCATGCACAACCTTCTTCATGAAAATGCTCACAATAACCATATGCAATTGCAAGCGAATCTCCCCAGGTTTTCATTTTATCAAGCCGGGGCATATAATCGTTCCAATACACCTGCTTCCAACTGGCTCCATAATCAAGGCTACGTTTCACAATATAGGCCAAATCAATAGGCAGTCCAACTATTTCGGGATCATTTGAACCCGCAAAATCATGTAAACGGTCCTGAACTCCTAAACTGTAAAAAATCCCGTTCCCCTGGCTTGACAGCGAATAAAAGACCTCATTATCTACAAAGTAACTTACATGCTCAAAACTATGGCAACTGTCCGATGTCCTGTAATACCTTTGGTTTTCAGCAGTCAGGAATACGCCCATGGCCACATTTTCAAAAACCATATCCGAAACAGTAGCTGTATCATTCAGGATGTGGTCCGTATAATCAATTTCCCAGTTTTTTCCTCCGTCAAAAGTCTGCCCCAACAAAGTTTTCTTTGTTGTTGCGTGTACCAGTAGTGCATAGCCGCTGCTGCGGTTCAGCATTTGCAGACGTTTTATGCCAAGGCTGTCCGGGAATTGACACACCTTTGCCCACACCCGTCCGTAATCATGGGTAGAAATCAGTTGCCTGCTGCCCATTTTAATAAAGGCATGACCCGGGGCAACAATATTGATCTGGCTCAGCGAACTGCTCCCTTCGTTAAAAACAATCTCCCAATGACTGCCCCCATCATTTGTTGCGCATATCATGCCATACTGGCCGCACATCAGGCCATGCTGCCCGTCAAAAAAAGCAATATCATAGAAGTCATTTCCGGCGGGGAGGGGATTGAGCCAGTGGGTGGTTTGGGCTGAAAGCTCCTTGCAAAACCATTGGAACATCAATAAAATCAATATCAGAGAGACTACTTTTGTTTTCATTTGGAGAGGGCTAAAAAAATAAACACCATAAAGATACATTATTTTAATGAGAAACTGATAATATATTCTAAACCAAATTGCATTTACACACTCATCTTTCCCTCTTAGACCAACACAAACAAACATCTCAGATAATATTAATCAACAAGAAACATCAAGATCCAAAGACAATCGCTTTATTTCAAAAAAGCTTCACGCATCACAAGCCCTTCTACTCAGCGAATCTTTATTCAATACAACCTTAAATATTGGTTTACAAGCTTTTACAATATCATAAAATTTTTTAAAAGGGATGATTATTTTTAACGATTCAATCTTTGCCACTTCAAAAAATAATGTACTTTCGCGGCCAGATTTAAACCTTGTCCAAACACACTAATTAACTGGTAATGAAATCTTTAAAAACCATTCGGAATAAAAACTTCCTGCTCAACAGAAGGTACGAAGCTTTGGTATTCCTGCTGCTTTTCTTTGGTTTCTTTGGTTTTCTGGGCACAAAAATGGGCATCGACAATATGCTCAACACCATTATGAACACAGCCTGGGACCTTTTGATGAACACGGTCTTTTATATTATGGGCATTACAGTGCTCACCGGTGCGCTCGGAAGCCTCATGATCGAATTTGGTGTAGTACGCCTCATCGAAAAAGTACTTTCGCCCCTTATGCGCCCATTGTTCAACCTACCGGGCGTGGCATCACTGGCCGGCCTCATGACTTTCTTTTCCGATAATCCCGCCATTATCGGCCTTTCGAACGATAAAAGCTTCAGCAAATATTTCCTGAAAAGGGAATTGATTTCACTGACCAATTTCGGTACTGCTTTTGGCATGGGCCTGATCGTGCTTACCTATATGTCGGGTTTTGGTTATTTCAAAGCGGCCATGGTTGGTCTTTTTGGCGCTGTGGTGGGCGCTGTGGTTTCCACCCGCATTATGCAAAAGCTCATCAGCAAAGATTTCCCCGAAGAAGCCCACCTAAAACGCAAAGAAGCCCCAAAAGACCTGGAAGAAAACATTTCTTTTAAATCTGAAGGAGGAACCTTTCTCCGTTTTCTGAACTCCATCCTCGATGGCGGAAAATCGGGGGTCGATCTGGGTTTGAGCATTATTCCCGGCGTATTGATCATCAGTACCATCATCATGATCCTAACATTTGGCCCCAAAGATGCCAGTGTTGGATATCAGGGCCTGGCCTACGAAGGCGTGCCCCTGCTTCCCTATCTTGCCGGAAAAATCGACTGGCTGTTCTATGGCCTTTTCGGTTTTGAAAATGCAGAGCTCATCGCCTTCCCCATCACATCACTGGGTGCGGTCGGAGCATCACTCTCACTGGTAAAAGCTTTTGTGGACGAGAACATCATCAATGGAAATGCCATTGCGGTTTTCACGGCCATGGGCATGTGCTGGAGCGGATACCTGAGCACGCATACCGCGATGCTGGATACACTGGGATACCGCAAACTCACCAGCAAAGCACTCATTTCGCACACAATTGGCGGAATCGTTGCCGGAATTGTGGCACATTATGCTTTCGTTTTGATTAGTATGTTCGTAAACCTCGGATAACCAAACTTCCTCATCTAAAAATGACCACTGTTCAAAAACTACAGGCACTGGGATTATTAGCAGTCCTCTGCCTCCGGGCGATAGATTCACATGCCGAAGCATCCGACCTTACCATTCCGGTAAAGCTCAATAAAATGGAAAAAGACAGCCTGCAAAAAAATCCGGCGGCTTTCCACCTGAGCACCACATTTACTTCCAAACACATTTGGCGCGCCATGCCTGCCGGGGATGCTCCTTGTATCGAACCTTTGGTAACATTTTCCAGCGGCGGACTGGCGGTAAGTGCATGGGCATCATGGGCCATTGACAACAGCTATAAGGAACTGGATTTATTCGCTACATATACCTGGAAGAATTTTCAAATAGGCATTTTCGATTATTATTGCCCATCGGATGCCGCTGCTTCCAATGAGTTTTTTGATTTCGACAAACCTTCAACACGCCATTTGTTTGAAGCACAGGCAAGTTGGCTGGGAACCGAAAAGCTCCCCCTTTCGGTAATGGCCGGATGCTTTATCGGCGGTTTCGATATGGACGAAAAACAAAACCAGCTTTACTCCACTTATCTTGAAATGAATTACCCGCTGTTTCGCGGTAAGCACAACATACTGCTTACACTTGGCGGTACTCCTGCCAAAAGCATGTATGCCAATAAAGCTGCGATTTTCAATTACGGAATTACATACAGTTCCAGCATCGGCATCACGAAAAAATGGAGCATTCCATACAATGGCCATTTGGTTTATAACAGCATTGATAAGAATTTCTATTTTTCATTATCCATCAGCTTGCAATAAGTTTTTGAAATAAGCTATTCTAATTTTATTCAGATGAATTGCCCATCTCCTGAAAAAACGTACTTTTGGGGATATGAGTATTGTTTGCTATTATTCATTGAAAGGCAATTCCAGATTTCTGGCCGAAAAGCTTTCCGAACGGCTTACTGCTCCGCTATTTCCACTTATTGACCTTAAAAAACGTCATGGCTTGTTTGGTTTTTTCCGCAACGAATGGGATGCACTGACCAAGAATGACACCGACATCCGGCATGAAGAGATTCCATATAACCTGGTAACAAAACTCATCTTGATCGGCCCTGTGTGGATGAAAGGTCTGAGCCCTGCCATACGCACATTCCTCAAAGAAATCCCGGAAAATATCGAAGTAAGCCTCATCACGACAGCAAGCAATGACAAAGGAATAAAATACGCAAAGGAAGCTGTCCGATACCATGCAAAGACAACCCTGATTGCTGTTTTTCAGCGCTCCGAGCTTTATAAGGACGATCTCACGCAGGAGATTAACTCTATTATTAAGGAGCATCAAATTTGAGATGAAATATTTTCACGCCTGTCATAAAGCAGAGCATTTTTATTTATAAATTTGCCTTGGGTCAGATATTTATCCGAAGCCGATTCCAAACGACAAGATATATATTTTCATTGCCATTTATTATTGCAACATCATTAAAACCAAATAAAAATGTACCTGCAATGGGAGAACCTGAAACTGATTTCCACCTCAGCCAATGACCCTGAGCTGGAAAGGCTTATAGCGGATTATTCCGACATCAGTCCGCTCAGCGAAACACGTTTATACCCGGAAAAAATGCCCAACGAACAGATTTTCCGAATTGAAGAAGAAAATATGCTCATTGGAGAAATCAGCCTGAGAAACATTAAATGGTATAACCGCAAAGCCATGGTTTCCATATTTATTGCTGAGAGTTTTCAGGGGCAGGGCTATGGAAAAAAAGCGCTCACTTCTGTTTTAAGATATGCGTTCCAAAGTATGAACCTGGTGCGCATTGAAGCTGAAATAGTGGCTTTTAACCCTGTTTCTGAAAAACTTTTTGTTTCCTGCGGCTTTAAAAAAGAGGGCACTTTGCGCCAGGCAAAATACTTTGAAGGAAAATATTACGACATTTTTTGCTATGGCCTGCTTAAAGATGAATATACGCCTCCTCAACCGAAAAAGTTTAAGGAAGAGGACGGCTTCAGCGATTTCAGGTAAACTGTTCCCTTGAAATCTCCGAATCGCCGCCTCATTGCAAAAGCAATCTGCATAAAAGGATTATTTTTGCAAAAAACATCAATGAAGAAGACCATTTTCATCCACATAGCCCTGCTGATTTTTAGTATGATTTCCTGTTCGGCGCAGGAAACTCCCACAGACCAAAAACTGCCGGCATGTTATCAAACCGATGAATACTTTCCTTTATTGGAAGGCAAAAGGATTGGGCTCATTGCCAACCAAAGCAGTTTAATTAACGGCAAACACCTGCTCGACAGCCTTTTAAATGCCGGACTCAAAGTGCAAGCTGTTTTTACGCCCGAGCATGGTTTCCGGGGCAATGCCGATGCCGGAGAAAAGGTGAACAGCTCAAAAGACAACAAAACCGGCACGGAAATCCGCTCGCTTTACGGCAAAACACGCAAACCCAGTCCTGAAATGCTGAAGGATATTGACGTGCTGCTTTTTGATATACAAGATGTTGGCGTACGCTTTTATACCTACATCAGCACAATGCACCTGGCCATGGAAGCTGCTGCCGAAAACAACATCCCCTTTATTGTGCTCGACCGTCCCAATCCCAACGGACAATATTTCGACGGCCCGGTGCTGGACACTGCTTTCCGATCATTTGTGGGCATGCACCCCATTCCGGTTGTTCATGGCCTTACAGTTGGCGAGCTGGCGCTGATGATCAATGGTGAAGGCTGGCTGAAAAACGGCTTAAAACCAGAACTTACAGTCATACCCATGCCAAACTACAAACACGGCATGGAATATCCTTTACCGGTCAAACCCAGCCCAAACCTACCTAATCATTTGAGCATCAAGCTTTACCCTTCCCTTTGTTTTTTTGAAGCTACGGATATCAGTATTGGCCGTGGTACATATTTTCCTTTTCAGGTAATCGGCTATCCCGATCAAGGTTTCGGGGAATTTAGTTTTGTACCCAAAAGCATCGAAGGCATGTCCAAAAATCCCCGTCATGAAAATAAAATATGTTACGGAACCGATCTGCGCCTAACTGAAATACAGGATGTTACTTTCGATCTTTCGTATCTGACCGAGGCTTTTAAAAAACTCAGGGAAATCAATCCGGAAGCGGATTTCATCAGCCGGAAACGCTGGTTTAACTTACTGGCAGGCAATGATATACTTGCAGAACAAATCCTGAGCGGAGAAAGCATGGAGGATATCCGTAAAAGCTGGAGTGCGGACCTGAAAACATACGGCCAGCTGAGAAAAAACTATTTACTCTATCCCGAAAATTAATTTTATGAGTCCATTACTTGTTTTTGGCGTTATTGCCTCCTACTTCCTGATCCTGATCATCATCTCGCATTTTACATCAAAAAACAGGAGCAACAGCACGTTTTTTACAGGGAACAGGCAATCGCCCTGGTTTGTTGTGGCTTTTGGAATGATCGGCGCATCACTTTCGGGAGTTACCTTTATCAGCATTCCCGGCGAAGTAGGAAACAGCGGTTTCAGTTATTTCCAGCTCGTTTTGGGCTATCTTATTGGTTATGCAGCCATTGCCGGCATCCTGCTTCCGCTTTATTACAAAAACAACCTCATCTCAATTTACAGCTGGCTTGATAAACGCTTTGGGAACAGGTCGTATAAAACCGGCGCAGCCTTTTTCCTGATCAGCCAGATGATCGGAGCTTCTTTCCGGCTTTTTCTGGTTGCCAATGTTTTGCAGATTGCCTTTTTTAATGCTTTCGGAATTCCTTTTGAAATCACGGTACTTATTACCATTGCTTTGATATATGTGTACACATTCCGCGCCGGTATCAAAACGATTGTCTGGACAGATACACTGCAAACCTTATTTATGCTTTTGGCGGTGATTGTGAGCATGTTCATTATCACCAAAGACCTGAACATAGATTTTTCGCAAATGGTCTCCAGCATACGCGAAAGCGAATTTTCAAAAACATTTAACTGGGACTGGCGCGCGAAAGGCAACTTTTTCAAACAATTTTTTTCCGGAGCCTTTATTGCCATTGTGATGACGGGGCTTGATCAGAATATGATGCAGAAAAACCTTACCTGCCGCAGCCTGAAAGATTCGCAAAAAAACATGATCAGCATGAGCCTGACACTAATTCCGGTGAATTTGCTTTTCCTGTCGCTCGGCTCACTGCTCTATATTTATATTCAGCAAAATGCTATAGTTTTTACTCCGGAAGACGGCTTTTGGTTTGATCCGGGAAAAGGCGCTTACAGTCATACTGATGCACTTTTCCCAATTCTGGCCATCAAACATTTCAGCACTTTTGCCGGCATTGTATTTTTGCTCGGCATCATCGCGGCAGCATTTTCCAGTGCGGATTCGGCGCTAACAGCTTTGACAACTTCTTTTTGCATCGACTTTTTGGATATCAGCAAGCAGCCAAAAGAAAAACAAAAAAATATAAGGCTGGGCATCCATATCATGATGTCCACCCTAATGTTTGCTGTTATCATTGGTTTTAAAATCATCAACAACGACAGTGTAATCAATGAGGTATTCCGGGCTGCCGGCTACACCTATGGACCATTACTGGGGCTTTATTCATTTGGTTTATTTACAAAAAGGAAAAGTACCGACAAAGCCGTACCCTTCATAGCCCTTGCGTCACCATTAATCAGTTATGTAATCAGCCAAAATTCAGAAGCCTGGTTTAACGGTTATAAGTTTGGCTTTGAACTGCTTATAATAAACGGAATGATCACTTTTTTGGGATTATATCTCTTTTCCTTTCAAAAAAAGCATATCCGCCTCTAAAACTACTGGAATTTTCAAACAATTTTCATTAATATTGCAAGAATAAAACAGATATTATGAGCGCAGTACTGGTCATTGAAGACGTTGAAGATAATTACTTTCTTATCAGTAAAATTATTGGCAAATATCCGGTTGAGCTTTTTTGGGCACATGACGGAGCTGAAGCGATGGAATTATTTGAAAAGCATCAGGCTGACCTTAAGCTAATTCTGCTTGATATCCGTTTGCCTGATATCAGCGGATTGGAAATTGCAAAAAAAATCAGGGAAACCAACAATGAAGTGCCCATTGTTGCCCAAACCGCTTTTGCGATGTCGGGCGATAAGCAAAAAGCCTTAGACAGCGGATGTTCTGATTACATCAGTAAACCTATTGACATTCTGGCATTCAAGAAGATCCTAAATCGCCACCTGAGCGAATAGGTTATCCGAATACGCCCCATTTCATATTTTTTTAGGTTATTACGAAACATTTTCGTATATTATGGGCTGTTTGCAATCCGCACAAAAACAGATCCAAATAACATAAAATTTAACACAATGAAAAGCATAAACCCAGCAACGGAAGAAATAATTCAGGAATACACCAAACACAAACCGGAGGAAGTTCAGCAGATAATAGAAGAAACGCAGGCCGATTGGCTGCTCTGGAAAGAAAAGCCTATTGAAAAAAGGGCCAACCTGCTGCGGGAAGTTGCCAGGCAATTACGCGAAGAAAAAGAAAAACTGGCCAAAATTATTTGCCTGGAAATGGGGAAAATACTTCCTGAGGCACTTGCAGAAGTAGAAAAATCCGCAACAGTTTGTGAATATTATGCAAATCATGCCAAAGAGATGCTCAAAGATGAATTTGTTGCGTCTGATGCATTTAAAAGCATGATAACCTACGAACCATTAGGCATTGTGCTGGGCGTGATGCCCTGGAATTTTCCATTCTGGCAGGTGTACCGCTTTGCTGCTCCGGCAATCATGGCAGGAAACGCCGCTTTACTAAAGCATTCATCGAATGTTCAGGGCTGTGCCCAATGGATTGAATATACATTTACAAAAGCCGGTTTGCCCAAAAATCTATTCCGCAATTTAATCATTTCCTCCGATGGCGTAGAAGCTGTGATCAACAACAAAAACGTCAAAGCAGTGAGTCTAACAGGGAGCGAATCTGCTGGCAGTTCGGTGGCCGCACTGGCAGGCAAAGCACTCAAAAAGGCCGTATTAGAGCTTGGCGGGGCCGATCCTTTCATTGTTTGTTGCGACGCCGACCTTAAAAAAGCTGCCGACACGGCCATTATAGCGCGCCTGATCAATAACGGCCAGAGCTGTATTGCCGCTAAACGGTTTATTGTCCTGGAAAGCGTACACGATGAATTTGTAGCATTAGTCAAAACCAGGCTTGAGAAACTGAAAATCGGAAATCCGACAGAAAAAGGAACGGATATTGGCCCTTTGGCACGCAAAGACCTACGCGATGAATTGCACCAACAGGTGTTAAAATCTGTGGATGCAGGAGCTAAATTGCTCATTGGCGGCACGATTCCCAAACGAAGCGGATATTATTACATGCCCGCATTGCTAACAAATGTAAAACCCGGAATGCCGGTTTTTGATGAAGAAACTTTTGGCCCGGTGATGCCTATTATCAAAGCAAAAAATTTGGATGAAGCTATAGAGTTGGCAAACCGTTCCGAATTTGGATTAGGAGCCAGCATCTGGAGCAACGATATCACCAAAGCAGAAAAAATGGCAGGCCGCATTGAAAGCGGAAGTGTATTTATAAACGGAATGACGAAATCAGATCCCCGTCTTCCTTTTGGCGGCGTAAAGAAATCCGGTTTCGGACGGGAGTTATCCTATCTTGGAATCAGGGAGTTTGTAAATATAAAAACCATTTGGATTGGGCTGGTTGCCCCATGCGGACAAGGTTGTTAAAAATCTTAGGGATTTCGATTTGAGATCCCTTTTTTATTTCATGCCCCCCGGGGTTTTCCGAAAAGCTTAATTTTGGCGATTTAATTTGAAATACTTATGAATATAGATATCCTAAGTCTTTTCCCGGAAATGTTTGAGGGGCCGTTCAGCCATTCCATCATCAAGCGGGCAAAAGCCAAAAAACTTGTCGATATCAGGCTGCACAATATCAGGGATTTTGCCACAAACAAGCACAAGCAGGCCGATGACTATCCTTATGGCGGCGGTGCAGGTATGGTGATGATGCCGCAACCTGTCGCTGATAATATCGAATTTCTCACCAAAGATCAGGAATACGACGAAATCATTTTCACGACACCCGATGGCGAACCTTTTAATCAAAACATTGCCAATCATTTAAGCACGAAAAAGAACCTGATGATCATTTGCGGTCATTATAAAGGACTTGACGAACGCATTCGGGAAAAATACATTACACGTGAAATCAGTATTGGCGATTATGTTTTGTCCGGCGGAGAGCTCGCCGCTGCCGTTATCACCGACAGCCTGGTACGTTTGCTGCCCGGAGTTTTAGGTGATGAAACCTCTGCTTTGAGCGATTCTTTTCAGGACGGGCTGCTAAGCGCCCCGGTTTATACGCGCCCATATGATTTTCGGGGGATGAAAGTACCTGACATCCTGCTATCCGGCAATGAAAAAAAAATAATTGAATGGAAATACCGGCAGTCGTTTGAACGCACAAAAAAAAGGCGACCGGATCTTCTGGGGCAGGAAAGCAGCGAAGAATAGAAGAATTTGATCAACTAAATCAATCTAAATCAAATTAAATCGAACAAAAGTACCACTCAGCTTGTATTTTTAGTACTTTTGCTAATTGATTTAATACAATCTGAACGATGTATGGACAATTTGGATGAACTCATTTCCAGCATTGAAGTCCGGTTAAAAAAATTAATTGACTGCAATGAAAAACTGGAGATTGAAAAAGAGGGGCTTATTGCCCGCAATAAAGAGTTAAGCCAAAGCCTGCAAAAGCAGAATGAAGAAATCAAGGAACTTAAAAAGAATTTTAATTTAACAACGTATTCAGAATCAATTAAAAACAGCAAAGGAAACGCTGAAGCTAAAAAATACATAACCGAACTGGTGCGGGAAATAGACAAGTGCATCACAGTTTTGAAGCAGATGTAATAAGGGGAAAAATGAGTTTTATGCCGATATTAAAGATAAGTGTAACCATAGCCGACCGCCCTTACAGGCTTAATGTTGAAAGCGAGGAGGAAGAAGCTCTTTTCCGGGAAGCAGCCCGGCTTATTGAGGAGCAATCCAAGAAATACGCATCAAATTTTGCCTTTCGCGACAAGCAAGACTTGCTGGCGATGGTAGCATTACAATATACAACGGAAGCCCTCAACTGCAAGCGGGAATTGCAGGATACACGGGCAGGCTTCACGCAAAAACTCAACTCCTTAGACGAAATGCTAAAAAACAACTGATGTCATTTGCTACGTTCTTGCACATAAAATGATATTACCCGCATTGGTCCACCAGTTTGGAAACTCAACAGTAAACTATCCAACAGAGTAAACTTGGATAGCCAAAAACAGGCCTCAATCCCTTTGGGATCTTCCTCGGAAGCAGTGGACGTTTGCGGTTGTCCGGAACTCTAAACCTGTCAGTTATGGGGTTACCATAACTCATGGGCCTTCTGCGGGTATCTTTTGCGCTTCAGGCTTTCCTATTAAATTTAATAACTTATGGACATTATAAGCACAATAGCAGCCGGGCTGGCCGGCCTGATCCTGGGCGCGATTGGTGTTGCACAATATTTCAAAAAATCAGCAGCATCAAAAAGCAACAGGATATTAAAAGAAGCTGAAGAAAAAGCCGAAGTAATCAAAAAAGACAAAATCCTTCAGGCAAAAGAAAAATTCCTTCAGCTAAAAGAAGAACATGAGATACTGGTAAACAACCGAAACGCTCAGGTTCAAAAAAACGAAAACAGGCTAAAGCAAAAAGAACAAAGCTTAAACAGCAAATTTGAAGAGCTAAAGATCAAGCAAAGAGAAGTCAGCAACCTTAAAACCGAATTGACAACCAAAGAAGAAGTGCTGTCGCGCAAGGAAAAGGAAGTTGAAAATGCACATCGCGAACATGTGAAAAGACTGGAAACAATCAGTGGACTCACAGCTGAAGAAGCTAAAGAGCAATTGGTTGAAAGCTTAAAAAATGAAGCAAGGGCCGAGGCAAGCAACATAGCTCAGGAAATTATTGAAGAAGCCCGTCTTTCTGCCAACAGTGAAGCAAAGAAAATTGTTGTTGAAACTATTCAACGGACTGCTGCCGAGCACGCCATCGAAAATACGGTATCGGTATTCAATATTGAAAGCGACGAAATCAAAGGCCGTATCATTGGACGTGAAGGACGAAATATCAGAGCTTTGGAAGCACTTACAGGCGTTGAAATCATTATTGATGACAGCCCCGAAGCGATTATCCTGAGTTCTTTTGATCCGATCCGTCGCGAGGTTGCACGCCTTTCGCTGCACAAACTTGTTACCGATGGCCGCATCCACCCGGCACGCATTGAAGAAGTTGTTGCGAAAACCAAGAAACAGCTGGATCAGGAAATTATTGAAACCGGAAAGCGTGCCACTATGGATCTTGGAATCCACGGAATGCACCTGGAACTGATCAAACTGGTTGGAAGAATGAAATACCGTTCATCTTATGGGCAAAACCTGCTGCATCACTCCAAAGAGGTAGCACGTTTGTGCGCAACCATGGCTTCGGAAATCGGGCTGAACCCCAAAAAAGCCAAACGCGCCGGACTGCTGCATGATATTGGAAAAGTAGCAGAAAACGAAACCGATCTTCCACACGCAATTCTCGGTATGAAACTGGCTGAGAAATTCAAAGAAAAGCCGGATGTATGCAATGCTATTGGATCCCACCACGATGAAGTGGAAATGGAAACACTTTTTGCTCCTCTGGTTCAGGTTTGCGATGCCATTAGCGGTGCACGCCCCGGAGCACGCCGCGAAGTAGTTGAAGCCTACATACAGCGCCTCAACAAGCTGGAAGAACTCGCTCTGGACTATCCGGGCGTTGTTAAAACATATGCCATCCAGGCCGGACGTGAACTGCGCGTTATCGTTGGTGCCGATAAAGTTACCGATGACGATATCAATAAGCTTTCTTACGATCTCAGTAAAAAAATCCAGGAAGAAATGACCTATCCCGGACAAATCAAAATTACTGTGATTCGTGAAACAAGGGCTGTGAGCTACGCCAAGTAGATTCTGAGCATTTTTATTTCAAAAGAGGCTGTCCACGAAAAGGCAGCCTCTTTTTTTGTGCACGTTTTATCGCCCCAATAAAACCAATCAAATCCGGAGAAACCCTATCTTTGAACAAAAGCCCGAATAAACCGAAACCGGCCCAATTTTGAAGCCCTGAAAATTCATGTTGTTTGTTCATCCCGATAGGCACGAATATGATTAACTCATCAAATTATGATTATTAAAATCCTAAGCAATACGATTAAAATACCCTCTCTATATCTTTTTCTACGAAAGAGTTATAAAAAGCAGAAACTATTCATGAAAAAAACTATTCTGCTTGATATTGAGGATGTTGAGCTAAAGAAAGACCAAAGTCTAACGGAAAAAGACTTCCAAAAAATCAGGCAGTATTATGGATTGTCCGTAGCAATAACCGGCGAAATATTCTGCCTTCTGAGAGGAACAAAAATGACCCTTCCGGAAAGAAAGACCCTGACTTACTTAGGAGGCTTAACAGGCTTATTTGATGACTTTTTTGATGAAAAAGACACGCCTGAAGAGCATATTAAAGAACTTATTAATAATCCGGCTATTGAAATATGCAAAAATGCCCATGAAAAGTTATTCGTCCGGTTTTACTTAAAAGCCCTTGAACAAGAAGGTGGCGAACAAATCAAGAGCAGCTTCAAGGCCGTTTATAATGCCCAGATTTTAAGCAAACAACAAACAAACGCAAAGCTGTCTTCCGATGATATTTTGCATATCACCAAACAAAAAGGAGGCGTATCGATACTTTTCTATCGTTCGGCATTAAATGGCAAGCCCACCGAAATAGAAAACGAGCTTTTAATGAAGATTGGTTTCCTTGGACAATTGGAGAATGATATTTTTGACATTTATAAAGATTATCAGGCAAATATATCCACCCTGGCAACAAGAACGAAGTCGATGAAAAACCTCCGGGCTCATTATAATTCAATTCTAGATGAAGTCTATAAATTAATTGAGCAATCAGATTTTCCACAAAAGAATAAAATAATTTTTGCAAGGTTTATTGCAATAATTGCAGGCAGAGGTTTGGTTTGTTTGGATCAATTGGAAAAACTTGAAAACGACAACAGATTTAACTTGCAAGAATACTCGAGGGAAGAATTAATTTGCGATATGGGAACCTTTAAAAACACATTTAAGTGGCTTGCATATTATTTAAAATGGGATGATGGCAAAAAAGCTTAAAACTCCAAAACCCATGCAGAACGAAACTCAACAGGGAATGATGTTTTTGCCTCCTTTGCCTCTTCTTCCGATTTAAAAGACTGAAGCGCAATCCGGAAACGGCGGTCGGCACTGATGATTGCAATATGCTTAAAGCCTTTTGTTTTGTAATCCTTTGCTTTTTCCATCGCCTGAATCTCATTATCAAAACTTCCGTATATTAAATAGAACTGAGAAGTTGGATTCACAATTAGCGGTATCAAACCGCTTTCTTCAGCTGTTGATTTCGTTACTTCATCTTTTTTTTCTTTAAAGATCGTACGATCGGTATTACAAACACGGATACCATCATAAGTATCGTCTGCATCACCAAACCAGGCTACAGCATAACCGCGGTAAATCGCAATTCCTATCGCTTTCCAGTTATAACGGTTCCATTTACCGGTATTGACCATAACAGAGGCAGAAGGCGAGCTCATTTTCCACATTTCAAAGATATTTTCCGGCAAAGCATCATTATTCTCGTAGTAAGCAATTTCCATTGCATTTCCTTTGTAGTTGGCCAGTTCCAAGGGTTTTTTCCATACACTGTTTTTCCTGCTTTGTTCTTCCGGATAGCAAATAGGTTTCCATGTGCCATTATCCGACCAGCTATGCAGATTACAATCGCCTTCATCGGGATGATTCAGATAAAGATCACGAACGTGCAAATACGCAACATAACTCAGGGACTTGCTCAACGGAAGCGGATCCAGGGCAAATTTCAAACGATAGGTGTTTATTTGCTCCCAAAGGGCCAGTTCATCTTCACTGACACAAAAACTTCCGGGTTCCTGTGCTGAAGAGGCAACATGTAATGACAATAAAAATGCGAGCAGAATGATATTTTTCATAATAAATTTAATATCTATTTGGGATACAAGCTATAGCGCAATTCATTTGCCGCATCCGGTATGCGGGCATAAAAACCTTGATTTTCCCGAAGCCATTCCGATTTTATTATCAACTCATTCCATCCTTTTTCCAAAGGCAGAGGAATTGCATTTTTATCAGCCTCAGCATATGTTAAATCACTGTTTCTGTATAATTCCTGACTGTTCAAAAACACCTTATGTCCTGTGCTGCAACCGACAAGAAGCATTTTTTCCATTTTTGCAGGGGCAAACACAAAGACGCGTGCATAGAAAATACCGTAATTATATTGATTTTCATCCGGATGTTTGAGCAAACCGTCATCATCAGGAAGAACACGCCTCAAACCATATGCTTCTGCGGGAACGTTTCCATCTTCACTATTTTCAACTACCTCTGGATAAAATAAACTATCCAGGCCAAGGCGCAGGTGATCCGATAAACGTTTGGCCGGATACACCTGAGACAGCGACCAATTTGAAATAAAATTCCGAACCGGACTGATTTTTACGGCATCGATTCCTGCATAAAACTCGGCAGAAGCGGGATTTTTCCCCATAATACGAAAATCAATTGATAAACGGCCATCCCGCACGAAAACATTATCAAAATGCATGACAGGGGCATGGGCATAAGCCGGAGCATATGCATCGAGATACTGGCTTTGCGGCTTGCCGGCAGGACTCACATAAATATTGCCCATGTATGGCCCCGTATTCATATAAACATCAACATTATAGGCACTTTCGGCCAAATGAGGAACCGTAAGCGAAAAACGGCTCAGATTGCGCGAAGCTACCAGAAGCATGGCATCATTGCCCCAATCCGGAGCGTACTCTTCCATATTCTTTGTGGATACTTCTATATTATCGATTGATTCAAAAATAAGATCTTCAGCTTCGTATGCATCGAAGGGAACATAAGCCTTTGGATATTTACGCATGGGAGCCGAATCAATTTCAGTAAGATGCACATCATGGCCCGACTGATACCAGAATACGGTTGAGGAGAAATCGAGCACATCTTGATTATCATGCCCATGTTCGATTGTAAACAAAAGACTTTTATTAAAAAATACAGGAGCATCTGCAAAAAAACGCCATGCAGAAAAAGTATTTGCATCATCAACGCTTACACCTGACAAATCAGTTTGGGATTGTACATCAAATAAATCCTCAACTCCTGTACCATGTGCCGAAGGAATACGCGCACCATCAATCCAAATCCGCTCGTCTGAGGCGAAAAAGGCCGGCCTTAAATTGTGCGCGTGCACATTAAGATTTAATCCTGCCAGAAATCCGGATCCTTTTGTTGCCAGTACCACATAATCTGTATCGTTTTCTGTTTGGTGATCTCTGCTCCAAGCAGCATAAAAACGGGGACAGTCGGGGCGAATCGAATCCCGGAAAGTATAATAATCTATTTTGTAGTACAGCTCTGGCAGTTCTTCCGGGGATTGATTAATAAGCTCAATTCTGGCTCCTTTCACGAAAGGCATCGGAAAACGCGACAAAAACTCTGTAGCGTTTGAATATGTATAGAATGTAGATACAGTATCCTGATTTGGCCCCAGGGAGAAAAAATCTGCAATCGGCACAGAAACAGCGGGGTTTGCGTTCTTGTCCCAAAACATACGCAGCAAAAGGCCACGCATCAGGTCACGGTTGGTTTCATCGATCCTGATCCATAAACGTTTAATCAGCCCCTGCCCTTTTTGATCCATTAAAACTGCGGTTTGTCCTGCTTTCAGGTTTATCCTGTCGATATTCCCTCCGGTTGTATCAAAACTGGAAACCATATGGTATTCCGGTGCTGTTTCCGGGTAGAAACCCCTTGGATCCAACAATTTTTCTGATGCAATATAAACCGTTTCATCATGGCTGCAAGAAACAATTAAGAGGAGAAAAATAAATCCAAAAAATATATTTATACGCATAAACATCAATATTAAAATCTTAAGAGATGAGCAAATAACTCAAACATCACGCTAGCTGTACCGGGCCAGACGATGGCCGAACCTCATAGAAAGCGGCTTCAAGACCGGTTTTATTCTTATAAGAAACAGCAAGTTTTTCCTTAAAATCAGGGAAGCTATTCCGTTCTACCAAATTAATAGTACAGCCGCCGAAGCCCGCGCCGGTCATTCTGGCACCAATAACACCCGGAATTTCCAATGCATCAGCAACCAGGACATCTAGTTCCACTCCGGTAACTTCATAATCATCGCGCAAGGATTGATGAGATTCTTTCATCAGCTTTCCAAAATTAAGGATATTCTTATTGTTCAGTGCTTTCACTGCAGAAAAAACCCTCTCGTTTTCAGAAATCACATGTCGTGCCCTGCTGCGCACCTTGTCATCTTTTATATGATGAGAAAGTTTATCGAATTCTTCGATACCCAGATGGCTCAAACTCGTTTTATGCTCATACAAAGGCATGGATTCCAGTGCGATCCTGCATTCCATAACGCGCTCATTGTATTTACTGTCGCTCAGTTTCCGTTCTTTCCGTGTATCTGCAACAACGAAAACAAATTCATCGGCATGCACTGGGACATAAGCATAATTTAGTGTGCCGCAATTAAGGAAGAGCGCATGTCCCTGCTTACCCAGAGCTATGGCAAACATATCCATAATCCCGCAATTAAGTCCTATGAAATCATTTTCACATTCGCGAGCAATTTTTGTAAGCTCCACTTTGGAAATATTCAAAGCAAACAGAGTTTTCAGGGCATAGGCAGTAACGATTTCAATTGAAGCAGAGGAAGATAAACCCGCGCCATGAGGCAAGTCTCCGTAAAAAAGAAAATCCAAACCCGGAAATTTGTGGCCACGTTTATTCAAGACATCAATAATTCCTGCGGGATAACGCACCCAGTCTTTGGATTCTTTAGATAAATCTGCATTGAGCGGGATTTCTGCTGCCAGATCCATGTTAAGGGAGGCGAAACGGTACACGCTGTCGGCGTTTGGCCGAACAAGCAAATACGTTCCGAGCTGAATAGCCATGGGCAGCACATATCCCTGATTATAATCCGTATGCTCTCCGATCAGGTTGACACGTCCGGGAGCAAAAAACACTGAGGGGACAGATCCCCGGCCATATTTTTTATCAAAAACTTCTATTAAATTTTGCAGATTTTCCATAGTTAAAATATAAAAAGCGAAATTACTTAATAAAGCTGGTTAAATAAAATCTACGCTTTCGCAGAGGAGTCCGTATTTTCATTTTGATCCAAAAAAGGCTCAAAATAAGATAAAAGCTTACTAATTTCTTCGATATCAAAAGTTTCAGCGGCAATTTTTATGTTTTTTGCCAGTGCTTTCAATTCAGGATTATTGTTTATTGCAGCCGTATCTGTCATTTTTTCGGCAAGCAATTTAATATCGTCCATCATATTAGACTGTATTGCTTTTACATAGAAAGGTTTTAAAGCGATAATTTGCGATGGATCAAGCGTGACCGAAGAAGGTTTTTGATCAGAAGTCTTCGTTTTAAGGCTCATTTCAGAAAAATCGAGATATTCGCAAAGCAGGTTGCTGAGCACATCAAAAGACACCGGTTTGCGTATGATTTGTGCAGCACCGAAGCTCATCATTTTTTCTTCATCGCTGCTTGATGCTGTAACAGCAATAACAGGCACATTTTTTAGGGTGGGATGTACTTTCAGCATTTCCATTGCACCAAAACCATCTAAAACGGGCATGCGGATATCCAGCAAAATAAGATCCGGTTTATGGACAATAGCCAGCTCGTAACACTGCTGCCCATTTTCAGCAAGAATTGCCTGAATATTCAGTTCTTCCAGCATATTTTTAAGCAAATCCCTATTGAGTTGCACATCATCGGCAACGAGGACACGTGCATTTTTAAAATCCAGAAGTTTATCGGAAGCCAGAAAGCTTTGGTTATAGTCTATATCGGGAGCGATTTCAATATTTTTCAGGTGTACGGTAAAACGGCTTCCTTTTCCGGGCTCACTTTCAATTTCCAGCTTTCCGTCCATCATTTCAACCAGCCTGCGGGAGATGGAAAGGCCAAGGCCGGTGCCGCCAAACCTCCTGCTGTCCTGCCCGGATCGTTGTGTAAAAGGCTTAAAAATTTCTTCCTGTTGCTGCTTTGGGATACCAATACCGGTATCTTCCACGCTGATAATAATATCCGTACGGCTTCCGGAAATATTATGCGCCTTTGCTTCCAGGACGATCTGTCCATTATCCGTAAATTTCACGGCATTTCCAAGTAAGTTGAAAAGTACCTGCCGCAAGCGAACCTCATCAAAAATCAAAGCCAAAGGAATTTGCTCATCAATTTTGAGTTTCAGTGCAACCCCTTTTTCTTTTAAAGGCAGTTCAAATACACGTATTAGTTCATCTAAAAAACGACGAAACACACTGATATCAGGATTAATTGTGAAGCGGCCTGCTTCAATTTTCGACAGATCAAGGATGTCATTGATCAGCGTTAACAAACTTTTGCCACTGGACTGGATCGCTTCGAGGAAAGTTCGAAGTTTATTATCACTGATGTGCCGGTCGAGCAGTTCGGAGAAACCCAAAACAGAATTCATTGGCGTTCTGATTTCATGGCTCATATTTGCAAGAAATTCGCTTTTGGCCCGTTCCGATGCTTCTGCCGCTTCTTTGGCATTTTTGAGTTCATCTGCATATTTTTTTAACTCATCCTGAGCCTGCTGTATCTCATTGTTTTTTTGCACCAACACGCGGTTTGAACGCACTTTTACCCAATAGGCATAAACAATAAACACCATTACAAGAACCAGTATAATTATGGTAATGCCTAAAATCCACCACTGCCTTTTTAAGTTAAGCTCCTGGATTTCCTGCTGTTTCAGCGCCAATTCCAGTTCATTTTCCATCCGGGCGCTTTCATAACGAGCCTGCATACGCGCAATATCCCTTTGGTTGCTTTCATTCAAAACACTGTCCTTGTATTGGATTGACTGCATATAATTATCCAGCGCCAATTTATAGTTATCCTGGCGGCTGTTAATTATGGAAAGCATTTCATAAGCTTCATGCACCTGACTTTTCGCATCAATTTTTAAAGACAAATCCAAACCTAAGATTATATTTTCCTGAGCTTTATCAAGGTCATTCAGAGCCAGGTAAACCCTTCCAAGGTTAAGGTAATTATCGGCAGTATAGCGCACATCATCAAGCAGCAAATTGATTTCCAGGGCTTCCCTGAAAAAGGCCAGAGCATCTTGAGCTTTTCCTGTTTCAAGATAAATTAAACCAATATCATTAAGGCAAATCCCAATTCCCTTATGGCTGTTGATTTCCCGGTTTTTTTCGAGGGAAAGCCGGTAATACTCAAGTGCTTTATCAAAATTCTTCCATGATTTATAAACATTGCCAATATTATTAAAATTGATTGCCTGCCCTAAAATATTATCCTTGTTCCTTTCAATTTCCAAGGCTTGCTGAAAACATTCAATAGCTTTCTGATAATCAGACATCAAGTAATAAATATTACCAATACTGTTTAAAGATATTGCGGCACCTTTATCTGCACCAATACTATCAGCAATTTCCATGGCCCTTAAATGGTAGTTCATTGCCTTTTGATAGTCATCAATACGGCGATAAACCACACCGATATTATTAAGCACTCTCGAAACAAAAAGCGAATTATTCAAATCTTCCCCAATTTTCAGGGCGTAATTATGAAACAGGAGCGAAGGCTGATAAAAGGCGCGGTTTCTTAGTTGACGGCCTTTATCATCAATATCTTGAGCAAGGTTATATAATTCATCATTATTTTTGGTTTGGTTTCGCGCCTGATCCAAAAGGGCTTCAGCATTTCTCGTTGCATTTACAGACATGCTGTCGCGGCTAAGCAACAGAAAGGCATCATTAACCCGCTCAAAATAATTGCCCTCCGGATTAGCAGACCTTCCGCTTTGGGCAACCACATGTTCTGTAATTATAAATAATACAAGCAACAGCGCTATAAGAACAGGCCGTTTATTGTGATTCTGTAAGAATAAAAATACAGGTTTCATCATGCAGGCTATAGTGAATCCACTAAATTACAATGATTTTATCATTTATAGGAAAAAGTCAGAGGATTTATCACCACAAATAAAAACGACAATAAATCCCAACGGCCAAAATGTATCGTCAGAAAAAACAAACTCAGATTAAACCCGTGTAAGCCAGATCAGTTAAACGCAAATCAAACTTTCAGGCAAGCCTACAGTTATTGAAAAACGTTAAGGACGGGTCAATAACCTCTTTCCCGTTCATCTTTAAGGATATTATAAATGCTTGACTTACCTACATCAAGCACTTCAGCAACAACCCTGACTTTATTACTATATTTTTTCAAGTAGTATTTGATAATTTTCTTATGGTATTCACGCATTGTGGTTTCCTGCATCAGCAGGTTATCCAGTTCATTTGTAGGGTTCATCGAGATG
Organism: Bacteroidales bacterium; assembly: GCA_963662905.2. Taxonomy (GTDB): domain Bacteria; phylum Bacteroidota; class Bacteroidia; order Bacteroidales; family WRLA01. The sequence continues at coordinate 1,562,754 of CAXXFD010000003.1, forward strand.
TCGTTCTCTTCAATCACCGGATTATCAGCCATAACAGCAGCGAGTTCCATCATAGCTTTTAATTCACGCACATTTCCCGGGAAGCTGTACTTTTTTAATTTTTGTTGCGCTTCGGTACTCAGGCGCTTATGTTCCATATTATTTTTATCACAAAACTCATCGAGGAAGAACTTCGCAAGGATAAAAACATCATTTCCCCTTTGGCGCAATGGCGGAAGGCTAATAGGCAGCCCCATAATACGATAATACAGGTCTTCGCGAAAACGTCCGGCTTTTACTTCTTCGAGCAGGTTTTTATTGGTAGCGGTAACCAGGCGCGTATCCAATTTAATTGATTGATTTCCACCTACACGGTTTAATTCGCCCTCCTGAAGCACACGCAAAAGTTTGGTTTGCATATTGAGGTTCATATCCCCGATTTCATCCAAAAAAAGTGTGCCCCCGCTTGCTTCTTCAAACTTACCGATGCGGCGTGAGTTTGCATCTGTAAAAGCACCTTTTTCGTGTCCGAACATTTCACTTTCTATAAGCTCATGAGGAACAGCCGAAACGTTGACAGCAACAAAAGGCCCTTTCCGTCTTTTGGAATTAAAATGAATCGCCTTGGCCACCATCTCTTTACCTGTACCCGTTTCTCCTGTTATTGAAACACTTATATCGGTCTTAACCGCTTTTGAGATTAGTGAAAAAACCTTGTTGATGGATTCACTTTGGCCTTTGATGTACTTATCAAACTGAAATTTACGGTCGAGTTCATCTTCCAGTGCATCAATCCTATGCATTAAATCACGGTTTTCTTTGATGCGCGATATTGCTGCCCAAATACGCTCAAAGATATCCTGATCCTTTACCAAATAATCGTATGCCCCTGCTTTCAGGATATCAATGGCAACCTGAACTTCCCTCTGGCCAGACACCACAATTACCGGAACTTTTTTATTATGTTCTTTAAGCCATTGCAGGAACTGCAGCCCCGACATGCCCGGCAAATCATAATCGAGAGTTATAAGCGATGGATTTTTATAGAGGTTGTCGATACACTCACGTGCACTATAAAATATCTCTACTTCATATTCGGGATTAAGTTCAAGATGATATTTCAGCGTTTTAGCAAAAACTTTATCATCCTCAACAACAAATACTTTCAAAGCTTCCATACCAGCGTTTAATCAGTTATTAAAGTGGCTCAAACTTACAAAAAATAAACAGATTCCACAAATCAAAAAATTCCAAAAAAAAGAAACAAGTAAATAAAAAGCCATCCTTGAAAATCAAGATGGCTTTTATTGAGTACGGATTATTCAGAACTGACTAAAACAGAAATATTCTGTAATGTCCTGTCTTAAATCCATTTAACAAGTTTCATTTCCTGAGGATGAACAAGTCCCGGGTTTTTCGGGAATACCCTGAAAGTAAAGTCATAAACACCTGCACGGGAAATCGGGAACGAACAGGAATAAACCCCTGTGCCATTTTCCCCATTTTCACCTTCAAGTTCGCGTTTATAGATAATTTTATTTACCACATCATTTTCTTTACGTCCAAAAATAACCTCAACACCAATATCTTCACAACACAAGCCATTCATATTGAGGTGCACTTCGGATACAAACAGATCGCCAAGTTTCAAAGATTCCTGAGTGTTTTGCGGGATGCGCATTTCCTGAACGGATATTCCACTCCATTTTTTATAAACATTCCGTTTCCAGGCTGCCAAAACCCGTGCTTTTGCATAATTATCCTTATGCAAAGCAGCACTGGATTCGAAGAGTTTGGAGTAATATTTATCAATATAATCATCAAGCTGGCGCTTCATAGTGAAGTGCGGAGCGATGTGGGCAATGGTATTTTTGATATGCGACACCCAGTTTTTGCTTATTCCGCTTTTATCTTTATCAAAATATGCGGGAATGATCTCCTCTTCGAATGTATTGAAAATCTGCTCGGCATCAAGCTCATTTTGCAGTTCCTGATCTTCATAAGTCCGAACCTCATCGATTGCCCAACCGGCGTCTTTTCTGTAACCTTCTGCCCACCAGCCATCAAGCACGCTGAAATTGACCACACCATTCATTACGGCTTTTTCGCCGGATGTTCCGGATGCTTCCAAAGGACGTGTTGGCGTGTTGAGCCAAACATCAACTCCCCGAACCAGATATTTACCCAGCTCGATATCATAATTTTCCACAAAGAAAATTTTACCCATAAATTCGGGGCGCTTGCTATAATCTATAATCATTTTTATCAGCGCCTGTCCGTTTTTATCGTGGGGATGTGCTTTACCGGCAAATACAAATTGAACCGGACGATCAGGATCATTGACAATTTTCGCCAAACGTTCGGGATTTGCGAACAACAGCCCTGCACGCTTATATGTAGCAAACCTCCGTGCAAAACCAATAATCAATGCATTTTTGTTAAGCGATTCGGTATAGCGGAAAATATTCTGGGGTTTTTCCTGTCGGCGGCGCAGATCATTGGTCATTCGATCTTTCAGATATTCAACCAATTGTCCTTTCTGCTTCATACGTGTTTCCCAGATAACGGAATCATCCACATCAAGGATTTTTCGCCAATGTACAGGATTTGACTGATCCTTCAGAAATTGCTCACCAAAAGTCTTTTTATACAGTTTTTGCCAGCTTTTGGCTGTCCAGGTTGGGTAATGCACTCCATTGGTCACATGACCGATATGCACCTCATCGGCAAAATAGCCATCGTACAGGCGCGCAAACATTTCACGGCTAACCCTTCCGTGGATCTTACTAACGCCATTCACTTCCTGCGAAAGGTTTACAGCAAGAACACTCATGGAGAACAGTTCGTTTTTATCGTAAGGGGTAAAACGACCGAGGTTCATAAAGGCATCCCAACTGAGCCCCAAACGCTCTGCGTAATGCGGTATGTAAGCCCTGAGCAGGTCTTCAGGGAAAGCATCATGGCCGGCAGGAACGGGCGTATGCGTTGTGAAAAGCGTTGAAGCACGCACCACTTCGGTTGCCTGCATAAAATTAAGCGTACGGTTTTGCACGAAATTCCGCAAACGTTCCAGGCCAATAAAGGCAGCGTGGCCCTCATTACAATGATAGATATTTGGCCTTAGGTTCAGCAGGTTTATCATACGGATACCCCCCACACCAAGCAGTAATTCCTGCTTGAGGCGGTTTTCAAGGTCACCACCATAGAGCTGATGCGTCACAAAACGGTCGGCATGACTGTTCTCTTCGATATCGGTATCAAATAAATAAAGCGGAACACGCCCTACCTTAGCAACCCAGATTTTCGCATACATCACACGACCGGGCAGTGCTATTTCCACCTTTGCCCAGCTGCCATCCTCCAAACGCACAGGCTCAACAGGAAGGTGGCTGAATTTCTGAGGCGTAAGCTCCGAAATCTGCTCTCCGTGCAGGCTCAGCCGTTGCTGGAAATAGCCATAGCGATACAGCAGGCCAACACCCACCATATTCAGGTTCAGGTCACTGGCTTCCTTTAAATGATCGCCGGCCAGCATTCCCAATCCTCCGGAAAATATTTTAATAGTATCGTGCAAGCCAAATTCCATACTGAAATAAGCAATCCTGTTTGGATCCTGATGGTTGGCTTCCGCCATATAAGAATCAAACTTTTTCACCACAGAATGCAACTTGGAAATAAACGCTTCATTTTGGCTCAAATCATTCCATTCCTCTGTTGAGAGCGATTCAAGAAGAGATATTGGATTGAATTTATGCTCGTTCCAACGTTTTTTATTGATCATTTCAAAAAGCTCAGCCGCTTCGGTATTCCAGGTCCACCAAAGATTTTTGCTTAATTTCTGCAAGCCCGTAAGCTCCTTAGGCACAGTAGGTTTTACCAGCACCTTTTTCCACTGCGGCTTTTCTCTTTGCGGCAAGGGGATTTCTGTTTGCTGTTCGCGCAGTGCATCACGCCGGATTTCGGGAGTACGCTCAAGGGTCTTTGCGATGGCAAGGTCATAGGCTTTTTCAAAATATGTTATCAGCTTTTCCCAGGTAAAATTAGCTGCGAAATTCCGGGCTTCCTGTGAAGATTCTTTCCATTGCTGCTCATCTTTACTGATATATTCATGATAAAGGCTTACAAGCAACTGTACTGATGGTATATCATCGCCATTTCGTTTGATGATTTCCAATCCGGATTCAGGCTTTAAATTATGGTTTTGCACAAACTGCCCAAAGCCACTTAAAGTGGACGTAACAGCCGGCACCCCAAATGCAAGGCTTTCGAGTGGCGTATAACCCCATGGTTCATAATAAGATGGGTACACATTCAGGTCTGAAGCTGAGATTAAATCATAAAATCCCATATTCATAATTCCATCCTCTCCATCGAGGAATGCGGGGATAAAAATCACTTTTATTTTATCATCAGCCTTATTTTCAAAGCCAAGTTTTCTGAGACTTTCAATAATCGGATCTTTATCATAATCCGTCAATTCGTGGGTAAGGAATGGGTTAACACCCTCCTCAGCAAGTTGTTGGCCAGCAAGCCTTTGTTGAAGCGGATCGCAGGGACCCATGTTTGGAGCGGTTACAGCCAATACAGTCAGCACATTACGCGCACCCTGATATTGCTGTTTAAATGAAGCCAAAGATTCAAGAAGGACATCAATTCCTTTATTGTGAAACTCATAACGGCTTCCGCTGCCCAGGATAAACGTATCATCAGAAAACTCAGCACCGGTCATTACCGAAGCTACTTCAAGTATCCGTTTCCGTGCATTAATACGCATCTGCGACAGATCAGCCTCATTTGGCAATAGATTTTTGTTGATGCCATTGGGTGTAATTATATCAGCTTCCCTGCCCAGAAACTGTTTGCATTCCCTATTTGTGATACTGCTGGGCACTGTAAGCACATCGGCATTATTGGCTGATGTTTTCTCCATTGAATTTTTGGCAACCTGACCAAAATCATGCGAGAGCAAATCGGCATTATAGCTATCGAGCTTTTCATAAAGGTTCCACCCCCTTTCGGCAATACTGCGCCCTATTACGGTTGCATGAGCAGAGAACACACTGGCAATCAGAGGCTGGCGATCACGTAAATAAAGCACGCCCGAACCTGAAACCCACTCATGAAAATGAGCAATAACATTATGCCTGCTCGTGCAGTAAAACTGGTAATAGCTTTCAATTACTTTTGCGGCAGCCCACCCAAAAAGGGCCGGTTCCACATAATCCCATTGACCGGAAAGCGAATCCAGGCCAAATTTTTCCCACAATTGTGTTAATATTTCATCCTTTTTAGTAAATAATGGCGTAAAATCCACCAAAACAGTAATTGAATCAGCAGCTGCTGAAGAACGACCTATCCGGATATTCAAGCCTTCATTTGAGGCGATTTCACGCCAGGATGTAAGCAGCTGATTATCTTCACAAAAATTAGGATTGCTATGAGTTTCTTTCCAGACATCCGGGCCGATGATAATGTAATTATCCCCAAACACTTGCTTCATTGCAGCAGCCTTGGTGGTCAACACTGTGTGTACGCCTCCAATTTTGTTGCATGATTCCCAACTCACTTCAAACAAAAAATCTGGTTTTCTCATAAATTTTATTATTTAAAACAGGAAAGCGAAACTTTCCCGAACATCATTCAATACTATTAAAAATCTAAAAAACAACATTTTAAAAAACAAAAAGCTCTGTTAAAGCAAACATAAAAAAGGCTGTCACAGAACTTTTCGGTTTGCAAAAATGCAAAAAAGCTTTGTTACAGCCCTAAATCTTATTTAAAGAGTTCTTTAAATTGATTTAAAATACGTTTCTGACTGTCTTTGATGTCTTTTTGCGTAACTTTTTTAAGGTTTGCACTGATTTCTTCGTATTTTTTTCTGGCTTGCGTGCCCATATTGTCCTGCACAAACTCCTGAAGATCCTCTTTAGCTCCTTTCAAAGCTTTAGCGATATCCTCCGAATTCACTTCACGGACAAGTTTTTTCATGCGTGTTTTGCTAATTTCGGATAGTGCTTCAAAATCCACATCCTTAGTTACCTCTTTCACTTTTTTCTTCGCCTGCCTGCTTGTTTTGCCTGCCGCTTCAATACCTTTACGGGCTGTTTTACTGACTTTTTCTTTCATGGCTTTAGAGACCTCTTTGATAATCTCCTTTTGCTTATCGGCAAGCTTTTGCATTATTTCTGCAGGGTCGGCACCTCGTTTGCGGGCATCTTCGTTTACACGGATCGTAAAATCAGAAACCACGTTCATAAAGTTGATGTATGCCTCATAAGGCCCCGGATAGGGATTGAAATATTTGTGCACGTCACCATCGGAGAACCACTTGGTACACATATAATAAAAGTGGTCGCTGGTTTGCAAAAAATCCCAGTCTTTCAATAATTCCGGATCCTCAGAACCTCTAACCAAAGGCTCAAGGGCATAAAGATTATTAAATGCATCATCCTGTAAATCATTGCCCAACCATGCAGTAAGGTCACGTTCCTCATCGGCCCACGAAATTGGATAGGGCACATGCACAGCGCTTACAGGCTGCAATTCTTTCGAAACTTCGGCAGGCGTTTTAAACTTGAAATCCGAATTTTCAAATACGGTTTTCGGAAGGCTGCGCAAGAAATCAAAAATTCCGGTTTCTGCCCACTGGTGTTCACCAAAAGTTTCATAATCGGCAAAAATATTCACGACTTCTTCGCTCTTGTCAATTTCGTTGAGCCAACGTACAAATTTTTCAGCAGTCAGCGGCCATTCGCCCCAGCTTTGCTGTGAAAAGCGGAAAGCGATATCATCGCTCAGGGTGAAATTGCGCAGCAACAGTTTCAGGCGTGGATTTATTGCATTGCAATACAAATAGTTCGGGCTTTTCCAACCCAGAACATGTTTCGCTCCTTCAGTAAGCATGGTTTCAAAACCCATATCAGCCACCTGCGCCCCAATTTCATCGGAATAGATCAGCTCGGTATTCCGGAATGTAAGTGGCTTTACGCCAAAGAGTTTCTCTATTTTCGCACTATGCTTTTCAACCTGATGGCGGAATTCATCGACAGATTTGAGGGAGGCCAGCGAATGGCTGTTGGTTTCGGTAAGGAACTCAACACATCCGGTTTTGGCAAGCTCCCTGAAGCTGTCAATAACCTGTGGGGCATGCTCTTCCAACTGCTGCAATGCAATTCCCGAGATGGAATAGCTCACTTTAAAAGCAGAACCGTATTCCTTAATCAGATCGAGCATAACTTTATTGGCCGGAAGGTAACTTTTTTCGGCTACCCTTTTAATAATATATCGGTTTTGATAATCATCGTAATAGTGATGGTCGCGCCCCATATCAAAGAAGCGGTATGTACGTAACCTAAGCGGTTGATGAACCTGGAAATACAAACAAATTGACCTCATAATCATTCTTTTTAAACTAAATAACTACTATTTAAACCCTTTTACTGTTTTATCGTAAACATCATTAATTTTCACGGCAGCTTTCTCCCATTTCAGGCTATCTACTTCATCTTTACCGTATTTAATAAATGTTTCAGATAATGCTTTATGGTGGAGCAAGCCGTAGATGGCGTCTGCCATTGCATCTACATCCCAAAAATCAACTTTCAGTGCATGGCGCAGAATTTCGGCAACACCCGATTGTTTTGAAATGACCACCGGCACATTTGATCGCATTGCCTCGAGCGGTACAATACCAAAAGGTTCTGAAACTGATGGCATTACAAAAACATCGCTCATTGCCAGCATACGATCCACACTGGTTCCGCGGAGGAATCCTGTAAAGTGAAATTTATTTCCAATGCGCAATTGGGCCACACGGCGTATCATTTTATTGAGCAAATCGCCCGAACCGGCCATCACAAAACGGACATTTTCATCGCGATCCAAAATTTTCTTGGCGGCTTCCACGAAATATTCCGGGCCTTTCTGGAAGGTGATACGCCCGAGGAAAGTCACAATTTTTTCATTTACAGCCTTGCTGGTATCACCTATATCGCCTTTATCAACCGGCTCCACGGCATTATGCACAGTTACAACCTTTTGAGGATCAATACCATAATGTTCAATTACTGTATTTCGTGTAAGGTTACTCACAGCGATCACCATATCTGCAGCCTGCATGCCTTCGCGTTCAATGTCGTAAACCTTTTGGTTCACATTCCTTCCGCTGCGGTCGAATTCGGTAGCATGTATATGCGCAACCAGCGGTTTTCCACTAACCTTTTTGGCTGCGATACCTGCAGGATATGTTAGCCAGTCGTGCACATGGATTATATCGTACTCTTTATCAGCGGCTATAGCTGATGCTACCAGAGCGTATCGCGACACTTCTTCGTAGAGGTTTTTCCCGTATTTCCCGCTAAAGACATACTTTTTCGACAAAACAGTTTGCTCATCCAGTACTGTGTCAAGCTCTTCCATAGCAGCAAGTCGTTCATATTCTTCAGGGCTGACATAAGGAATGATGCTGGAACCGATTTCCATATACTCGATTCGTTTCCAGTACTCCTGATATTTACTGTCTTTATAATCTACCAGCACATCACTGGCGTTCACAATCTGTGCAGAGCGCTGATCCTCATCCCCGAATGCCCGCGGAACAACAAAAATGATTTCCGTACCTTGTTTGCTCAAACCTTTAGTAAGTCCATAGCAAGCAGTACCGAGACCTCCTGAAATATGCGGCGGGTATTCCCATCCAAACATTAAAACTTTCATCCTCTTCCTATTAATTATGCTTCGTAATCGTCTATTATATCTTTCATTTGGAGCATTGCTGCCACACTCCATGCCTGCGAAATGGCTCCTCCGGGCCTATAGGGCGGGTCGCCATCGTAAACTTCCGAAATACTTGCCATACCATGATTAAAGAGCACCTCTTCAAAGCCTTCATACAGGTCTTTAATAAAGGACAAACCACTCTTTCCGTGTATCCTAAGGTAAGCTTCCGTAAAATGCGACATCAACCATGGAAAAACAATTCCATTGTGATAGGCATTGTCGCGGGTTTGCTGATTACCGTAATAAACACTTTTGTAAGCAGGGTTTTTCGGAGAGAGGGTCCGGATTCCACGTGGCGTCAACAGTTCTTTCTTCACCTTACTAACAACAGCCTTTTGCCGGTATTCCGATAAAGCAGAATAAGGAAGGCTGGCAGCAATCAATTGATTTGGCCGAACGCTCCAGTCCTTGTAACCATCTGTAATGCAATCGGCAAGATATCCTTTTTCATCATCCCAGAAAAGTTCATTGAAGGAATTTCTTCCCGTTTCCAAAACAGTCTGCCATTCATTGGCAAAATCGTCTTCCCCTTCATCACGTGCAAGTTCAATAGCAAAAGAGACAGCATTTAGCCAAAGCGCATTTACCTCAACGGGCATTCCCATTCGGGGCGTCACCGGTTTCTGGTTGATCACGGCATCCATCCATGTAAGAGCCACGCCCGGCTGACCGGCAGAAATCAACCCGTTCTCCGTCATTTTGATGTTGAACTCAGTTCCTTCTTTATATCCTTTTAAAATCTGCTTCATGGCTTTGCCATATTTTTTCCAGATTTTCGCAGCGGGCTTATATTTCAAATATTGCTGCATCGCCCAGAAAAACCAGAGCGGTGCATCAACGGAATTATTTAAGGCATTTTTTCTGCCGAGAATACTTGGAAACAAAGCACCATTGAGTTTTGCCAAAACTGTATCAACAGCCTCTAAAAACAGCTTCTCATTACCGGTACTTAATGTAATTCCGGGCAAGGCGATAAATGTATCTCGGCTCCACATCCCAAAATAAGGAAATCCGGCAATAAGGTATGTTTTGTCTTCCTTTTTTACGATAAATTGCTCAGCCGCATTATGCATACAATTTTGAAAACTGTTGCGCGGTGTCCGATGGCTCACCTGGGCTGCAAAAGCCCGCTTGAGCCCATTTGTTTTTGCTTCTTTGACCCCTGCAGAAAAAACAATGCTCTCTCCTTTTTTAATTTCTGTTTCAAAAAAGCCGGGCACAAGCAAATCTTCATGACTATCATATCCGCGATCACGCTCTTTTTGGTATTCAATATTATAATACCAATCAGGCACATGCACATAATCAACATCCTTATTAAACTGCATATAGAGATTTGAATAACCCGGATACATACGCATTTTTATCCCTTTTTCACATTCCTCATAAGCAGTATTTGCATTATTATTGGCATGTGTCAGGAAATGCACATTCCGAAAGGCCAGAAATGGCTTCAACCTTAACTTTGTTGGGCTATGGGCATCAACCAAAGTATATCGGATCAAAACCCTGTCTTCTTTATCGAGCAAAATCAGCTCACGTGTAAGCACAACGCCACCAACCCGATATGTTATTTTAGGAATGGGTTGCAGGGTATAGTCACGGATATATTTATGCCCTTTGGGGTTATAGGTTTCTCCATCGTATTTATGTATGCCCAAATTAAATTCCGCATCATGCTGAATGATGGTCTCGTCCAGAGAACTCAATAAAACATGCGGATCGTCATCTATTCCTGCCTGAGGCACCACGAGGAGCCCGTGGTATTTTCTGGTGTTGCAGTTAATTATTGTTGAAGATGCATAAGCTCCTGCCCTGTTGGAACGCAATATTTCCCGGGTTAGGGAATATTCCAAATTTACTAATTCCTTCTTTCTTAACTCTATATAATCCATACTTCAAATTTTAACAAACCAAAACTGCGCAAAAAGCGCACAAAAATAATACTACAAACATAAGAAAATCAAGCGAAAGTACAATTAACTTAAATTTAATCTACATAAAAATCACTTTCTCTTTTCTTTCTCAAATGAGCTCTACGCTCTTAATAAGCAGCGTTGTTACTTTCTCAACATTTTCCTTAAATATCTCTAATACAGCCTCCCAGGTTACGGGTTCTTCATCATTTTTCCAGGAGTCATAGTCTGTGCTCAAAGCAATGGCTGCATAAGGGATTTGCAGTTCATTTGCCAGGATACATTCGGGAGCAGTGGTCATATTAATAACTTCGGCACCCAGCATACGGAACATATGGCTTTCGGCACGCGTTGAAAAACGTGGCCCTTCAATTGTAACAACTGTTCCCTTTTCATGAAGCGGACAATTGATTTCACCCGCGGCTTTTTTAATAATTTTCCTGATATCTTCCGAAAAAGGATCGGCCATTGGTGTATGGCTCATGGCGTCAGGGTGAAAGTCATCAAAAAAAGTTAGCGCCCGATGCTTGGTCCAATCGATAAACTGATCCAAAAGCACAATATCGCCCCTGCCTATTTCTTCTTTCAGGCTACCACAGGCTGTTGTTGCAATAATATGCGTGCAGCCCAACTCTTTAAAAGCCCAAATATTGGCTTTGTTGTTAATGCCGGCGGGCGTAATTGTATGCTCCCTTCCGTGCCGTGACAAAATTGCAATTTCATTTCCGAACATTGTCCCCGTAAGGAAACTGGAACTCGGCAATCCATAAGGTGTGGTTACATAGACCTCTTTAACATCTTTCAGTACATTCAGTTTTTCAAGTCCTGAACCACCGATAATTCCTATCTTTGGCATAAATCGTTTGTTTATTTTATACAGGCTAATATACGATAAAAAGTTAACAACAAATTGTTCCGCATATTGTTTGATATACAGATTTACTTGAGAAAAACTTAAACCAAACTTAAGGCACAACCCCATGGACATCAATTACATTGGCGAAGAAATTTTAAGTGGAATCCTGGGAAAAGCAGGCATCATCATTGCTTTTCTGGCTGCGGCTTTGTCAGCTATGGCTTTTTATCAGGCCACAGAAAAAAACCGGAAAGACAAAAACCGCCTGCAACGCATTGGCAGTATTTCATTTTATGTACACTTTTCTGCTGTACTGCTCAGCGTCATCATGCTTCTGCAATTGATATTGCGCCATCGCTTTGAGTATCAATATGTATGGCAATATTCCTCAACGGATCTGGCGTTAAAATATATTATCAGTTGTTTTTGGGCCGGACAGGAAGGAAGCTTCCTCACCTGGACATTTCTGCAGGCTATCATCGGCCTTGTTTTGCTAAAAACCAGCAAAAGCTGGAAACCGTGGGTTATGAGCCTTGCAGCTTTATCGCAGGTTTTCCTGTCGTCCGCTTTGCTGGGAATAAAAATGGGCGCGGTAAAACTCGGCACCAGCCCCTTTGAACTGCTCCGCAATACGGTCAGCGATATCAGCAATACAATTTTTACACAACCCAATTATCTGGAAAGCATCACTGATGGGAACGGGCTGAACCCTTTGCTTGAAAACATCTGGATGACAACCCATCCGCCTGTGCTCTTTTTGGGTTATGCTGCCGTAATGGTACCCGCTGTATATGCCATTGCCGGATTATGGCGCGGCATGTGGCAGGAATGGCTGAAACCCGCTCTTCCCTGGATGATTTTCAGCACATTGGTTTTGGGAGCCGGCATCCTTTTGGGCGGGATGTGGGCCTATGTTTCGCTGACATTTGGTGGTTTCTGGGCGTGGGATCCGGTCGAAAACGCATCACTTGTGCCTTGGATGGTTCTGGTTGCTGCACTTCATTTCAGCATTATCAGCAAAAAACAAAACAATGCCCTTATGCTGGCCTTCCTGTTTACTACTCTGGCCTATTTCTTTGTACTCTATGCCAGTTACCTGACCCGATCCGGTGTTCTGGGACAAACTTCGGTGCATAGCTTCGGTGATGACGGCATGGTTACCCAGCTGGTGATTTATATGCTCGTATTCCTTTTGCTGCCGCTGATATTGCTCATACGAAGACATAAAAAACTCAATATCAACATCAAAGACAGCTTGTTAAGCCGTGAGTTTTTTATTTTTCTGGGCGGAATCATTATGGTACTGGCCGCATTCCAAATAATATTCGTAACATCCGTACCTGTTTGGAACACTCTTTTTGGATTGAATATGAGCCCGCCAAATGACCCTGTTGCCTATTACAACCGCTGGCAACTTCCCTATGCGTTGTTAATGGTTCTTCTGATCGGCCTGGCCTATTTTCTGCGCTACGGGCAAAATGAGACAAAAAAATTTCTCACGAAAACAATTTATGTTCTACTGGCATCTTTTGGCCTTACACTGGCCACTTCAGCCATCATTCCATTGCGGGAAACAAGTTTTGTTCTTTTCCTTATTACGCTTTATATGGCCTTAATTGGATCCATTATGTTCGTTATAAAGAGCAAAGGGAACAAAATCAGCCTTGCTGCCGGACTGGCTCATATTGGGTTTGCAATCTTCCTTATTGGCGTCGTGCTCACTTTCAGCAATGCATACACTATCTCTAAAAACACTTCCTCATACGATCTGGGCAATACAAAAAGCAATCAGGAAAACATAGTTTTGATGAAAAACGACACCCTCAGCATGTCGGGCTACCTGATCAGCTACACCCAACGCGAGCAAAAAGGCAGCGAAACCTTTTATACCATTGAGTTTATGAAAGAAAATGAGGGCAAAATCGAGCATGATTTCACGGTACGCCCCTCCGTAAACCGCAATGACCGCTTTGGCGATGTATATAATCCGGCCACCAAACATCAGCTCACACGCGATATCTACACCTTCCTTACCTATGCTGAAATGAACCCCGGCAGCTATAAACCCATGAAAACCTGGGAAATGAATCCCGGCGACAGCATAAAATTCGGTCCTAATATTATCCGTATTGACAGCGTAAACGCACCCAAAAGCAGCGATTCAATTGATATCAACAACCTGAGAATTACCGCATATTTCAGCCTCAGCTTTCCCGATGGGGAAACTTTCAACACACAAAGCACTTACATCATCCATAATGGCAGGGAAGAAATACAGGGTGGCGATATCGACGAACTAGGCATCCGATTGGCTTTTGAAGGCATCTCAGGCGAAGCAAATGCAATGAAAACAGGCCTTTACGAAAAAACTCAGGATTATATCGTGATGAAAGCCACCATAAACCCCTTTATTAATATTATGTGGCTAGGCACCCTTTTTATGGCATTTGGCCTGGTTTTAGCTTGGAAAAAGCGCTATCAAAACAATAAAAACGCATGAAACGATTTAAAACACCCCTATTCACTTTTTTAATGATCTTTATCGCGATGGGAACCATGGCAGGCAATGCCGTTGACGCAGAAGATATTCTAGATGATATCGCCGATGGAGATGCCATTTTCATCCATGACAAAACCATTGAAGGAAAACTGGATTTCACGCTCATTGAGGGACAGCCGGTTGCCATTGGACAGTTTGCGCACATCATAAAGGCGCCGGTCTGTTTTGTGGGCTGCCATTTTAAGGATGAAGTACTTGCATTTCGCCAGGAAGAAAAAATGATCCATTTCAGCATATTTGATTATGGCATCACTTTTCAGGAATGCACTTTCGACAGCACGTTCAAACTGAAAGGCAGCACGATCAAGGGCGGCCTTGCATTAAACGGCTCGCTTTTTAACAGTGCATTTAGCCTTGAAGGCGCTGATATTCACGGAAATGAAGCAGTATTTAATCAATGTGTTTTTAGTGGCGAGGTAAAATGCCAACGCCTGCGTTTTCGTGGCAATGCCGATTTTTTCAAAGCAAAATTCCTTGATATAGCATCCTTTCAGAATGCCCGTTTTGACGGGGAAGCACGCTTTAACGTATGCTCTTTTGAAGACAATGTGGATTTCAGCCTCATAAAAAGTTTTGATTTTTATATGAATTATACTACTTTTACTGGGAAATTTCTTTTTCAAAGCGCCTATATCCAAAACCGGCTTGAGTTTGTAAAAACCGGATTTCATGAAGCAGCCATGCTGAACAGCATTAAGGTTATGGGCGAATCAAAATTCCATGAAGTTAAAGTTTATTCCAAAATCGAGCTTTCGGGCGGATATTACCTGATGGGTTCACCATTGGCAGGCAGTTTTATAAAAGAAAATGAGGCCGCTGAAATAAACTTCTAAACAGATAATTATGAAAAGGAAAAATTTAATTTTTTGGTTTGCCGGACTCTTTCTCGCAGGGTCTGCTTTGCTTTTTAACGGATGTACCGAAGATGACATTGAAGAATTTTTTGACGACGACACCGTACAGGTTTTCCTGGGATGGATTGGCATTGAACAGGAAAACATGGACGAAATTGAAGATGACATCGACCTGGATGACAATACCGAATTCCCATCGAGTGTAGATCTGATTGATAAATTTCCTCCCATTGGCGATCAGGGGCAATACGGAACCTGCGTTGCCTGGGCAGTTGGCTATAATTTAAAAACAGCCATCAACGGCATGGACAATGGCTTAAGTTCATCGCAACTGGCATCCGCATCCAATCAGTTCAGCCCAAAAGACCTCTTTTGGTCTATTCCCGGCGACTTAAAAGGCGCAGATTGCAACGGAACCGGTTTTGAACCCGCACTGGATGTGATCCAATCGCGCGGCATTGCCACACTGGCAACAGTTCCTTATGACGGACTGGGCGATTGCACTTCCTCTCCTCAATCCGGCTGGACTTCAGAAGCCGGTGATCATAAAATTGAAAACTACAGAAAAATCGACATCAATGTGATCAGCCTGAAAGATTATCTGGCCAAAGGCCGCCCGATTGCCATTGGAGCTAAACTTGGTGATAATTTTATGAGCTGGAATTCAGAGGCCGTGCTTTCATCCGACTCCTACAATTATAACGGACAACATGCTTATCACGCGATGGTTTTGGCCGGTTATGACGACAGCAAGGGGCTTAACGGAGCTTTCCGCGTAATCAACTCCTGGAATACCGTTTGGGGCGACCGTGGTTACATCTGGGTTGATTACAACTTCTTTGTGAATGAATTTTGCTTTGCCGCATTCGTTGCCACAAACAAAAAACAGGAAGGTTACGATCCGGGCAATACCGTTGTAAACGGAACCAAAGACTTAGTCGGCTGGGAACTCAATGATTACGATTATCCCGACTGGGAAGACCCGACAGTCCGTGCCATTACCTACAATGTGTATAATGTTGGCGACGAAACCATTGAAGCCCGTGAAGACTGGAATATTTTATACGTATATTACAACGCCTATAATGCCGAAGATTACGGCATATTGGTTTATGATTACTATAGCGATGATTATGGTAATTATGGCGAAGATGGTGAACTCACCGAAGACATGGGGCCGATTTACGGTGAATCGAATTGGTGGAACCACATCAACGTTCCCGGCGGGCAATCTGTAGCCGAAGCATTGTACAATGACCCGGAAGCCAGTTTCTCATGGGTGTATCAAATGCCTGTTATGGAAGGCTATTACTACCTTGTTTTAATCGCGGATGGTTTTGATGCGATCAAAGAGCATGATGAAGCCAATAACTTCTTTTATTTCACAGAAGAAAACGGAGATCCTATCTACATTAAAGATGGTATCATACAGGGTTCTATGGCACAAAAAGCCAGCTCCTATCTCAAGAGCACAACACCTGAGCGTCCGGGCAAATACGCTGCTTCTCCATCGCCAACAGCGCAAAGGCCACATAACCTAAATACTTATAGTACAGACGAAATACGTGCTATGCTTGAGCATCACCGCAAGAATGGCGAACTCCGCAGAAAAGTAGAAGAACATATGGCCATGAAATCGGGGCGTATTTCCCCTAAGGCCATCAAAGGCAAAAAATAAAAAGCTCTAAAGCTGTTATTAGGAAAGAGGCGTAGATTTTGCGCCTCTTTTTTTTGCTGATTTATACTTGATTTTCTCCCAGCACGCCGTTTGTTTTAATCCATAAAAAACAATGAATTAGAGGAGAAGCTCATAAACGAAATCTCAACTGCACAAATTCATATAAAATCATGCGCTTTACTGCACAAATTCATATGAAATCATGCAGTTTAGTTCAAAAATTATGTGAAATTTTGAAGTTAGCTATTGAAAAAAGTCATAGGAAGAAAGAAAAACAATGAAACTACACAGAAGCTACCAGCTTCCACCGGCTCCTCCCCCACCAAAGCTTCCACCGCCAAAACCGCCAAAGCTTCCACCTCCGGAAGAAAAGTCGGACCAGCCGGAGCCGGATGAGGAACTTCCTCCAAATGAAGAGCCGCTGCCCATCATAAGCGCCCACCAGGGCAAACTGCTTGCTGCGCCTCGTCCAATAGTGTATGAAGTATGGTTACGTCTTCTGGAAACCACCCTAATGATTACGAAAAAAGCAACAAACAAAAAAAGGATTAAAGTAAAAATCGAATCGCTACCTGATTGTTCATTGTATTGTTCGGCAGTATATTCTCCCGAAGTAATGGACCGCAGAATATCCGTTCCGGCCAAAATCCCACTGAAATAGTCGTTTTGCTTAAAATACGGGATCATTTCATTATCCACAATACGATTGGCTATGGCATCGGGCACAACGCCTTCGAGCCCATAACCTACTGATATAAAGGCATGTCCACGGTCATTATTGCCCATTTTAGGTTTTACCAAAACGATGAGCCCGTTGTTTTTGCCTTTTTGTCCTACTTCCCATTTTAAGCCCACCTGTGTGGCAAATCCGGCCGGATCATAACCACCAAGTGAAGGAACGGTAAGCACAACGATTTGCGTAGATGTTGTATCGTTAAAAGCTACCAGCTGTTTCTCCAGACGCGCTTCCTGTTCGTCAGAAAGCACATCGGCAAAATCATTGACAAGCCGTGGTGGATTGGGTTTCTCCGGTATTTGTGCCTGAAGGGCGAGGCTCAGAGCCATCAAAAAACTCAAAAAGAGAAGCCTTATATTAGGAGCTGTTTTTTTCATAATTCGGTTTTTTCAGCCTTTGCTGGATTAATTCTCGCCAAATGAAATATCATCAGGCAATTCGTTTACATCATTTTGCTGATACGGGAAGTGTTCTTTTAATTTCAGGCCGGCTTCGGATATTCCTTCAATCAGGCCATCGGCAAAACGGTTTTCGCGAAAATGCGCAAGCATCTGATCCTTGATGCTGTCCCAGAAATTAGCGGGCACACGTTGGTTTATTCCCCGGTCGCCCAAAACGGCAAATTTCCGGTTTTTCACGGCCAGATAAAACAAAACGCCATTGCGCTGGTCGGTTTTTTGCATATTGAGTTTATCAAACCAATAAGAAGCCCTGTCGAGCACATCGCCTTCGCAAACATTTTCGACATGCACCCTGATTTCCCCGGAAGTATCCAGCTCCGCATTCAGGATGGCTTGTGTAATATCCTCTTTTTCTTCCTTCGAAAAAATTTGTACTGCATTCATTTTCAATAATTTTTTAGGATATTAAAACTTAACTTCCGGCGCTTTCTCTGCTCCTTGTTCTGATTTAAAATAGGCTTTCGTCTCAAAACCGAACATAGATGCAAACAGGTTCATCGGAAACTGGCGCATCATGGTATTATACGACTGTACGGCCTGATTGAATTTCATCCGCTCTGTAGTTATACGGTTTTCCGTTCCTTCAAGCTGTGCCTGCAAATCCATAAAATTCTGATTGGCTTTCAGGTCGGGATATCGCTCCACCACCACCATCAGGCGCGAAAGTGCAGAGCTCAGGCCATCCTGTGCCTGTTGGAACTGAGCCAGGTTTGCAGCATTCAGATTTGAGGGGTCAATTGTAACGGACGTAGCTTTGGAACGGGCTTCGATTACTCCGGTCAGGGTTTCCTTTTCAAAGTCGGCATAGCCTTTCACGGTATTTACCAAATTGGGAATCAGGTCGGCACGTCGCTGATAAACATTCTCTACCTGCGACCAAGCCGCGGTAACCTGCTCATCCTGAACAACTAAGTTATTATACTTATTTTTTACCGTGGCATAAATTATAATCCCAAAGAGCAGGATAACTCCAAAGATTATGGCGGTGATGATGCATCCTTTTTTCATGTGTTTTAATTTTATTGTAATTTTTAATTCTGCTTTATTTTATTAACGGAATGACCTATTATTCAGTATGATTTGATCAATAAATATTATCATTTCCAGCAATATCATTTGCCCTAGTGATTTTGCATTATTTTATATACCTCTGGCAGTCGATGTTCAAAATATGGCGGCAACTCTTCCGTCATCAATACAGGTTCTCCTTTCTCAATTTGCAATAAGTTCGTATATACTTCATTATGCTTTGAATTGTCAACAAATAATACATTATCAAAAAATTGAAAATGTAGATTAGCATTCCTATAGCCTGCCTTCCACTTTGAATCTATTGTTTTATTATCGATGAAATGTCCTTTAAACTCCGTTCGTACCTGAATTCTATGTTGAGCAATCGACTGATCAGTCAAGCAAAAGAATATTAAATGAAGCCGATAGTTTTTTTCTTTGAACTTCTGCGCCCAATATATTGGATAGGTATCAAAATTTGTTTCATAGCTAAAATCCAACTGTTTTAGCCAGGCTTTCTTTATTGCATTTTCAAAATCTTGAGTGGTTTGACGCTTCGCAAAATGTTCACGCAATTCACTGTCAGGCAAACTACTATAATTTTCTATATAGCGACGATCATAATCAAATGGAATTTGTCCTTCTCTAAGGAAGGAAGAAGCGAATGTAGATTTCCCTGCTCCATTACAGCCTGCAATGACAATTAAATCAGGCATTTGATTTTAGAGCTGCTTTAAGTTCAGGACTAAGTTTTCCTTCTTTTTTCCTAATTTGAAAAAGCTCCTCACGCGGAATAACCTGAGTATCAAGAATAAATCTAGCTTTGCTCATTTGCTGAGTAACCGGGACTCCGGTAATTAATTTTTCTTTGCACATAATAAGCAATCTTATAATGACTTAACAATCAAAAAATGCTGTCTCCCACAAATATAATAATTAATTTCTAATTACCATTAAGCACTGATAACCAAACCTTAATATACTTACAAACAGACATCCAAAATTAGCAAATTAAAAATCCAAACCAGGAATCTGAACTTCAGAAGCTGATTTGGATTTTATTTACCACATTATAGTTTTATGATGGCTATCATTATTTTCCAATGAGTTCCACGCTACGCTTCAAGAATTTATCCAGACTTTCGCCTTTGAGCATATTCTGCGAAAGCAGTGCCAGGTCTGTCAGTTGCTTGGCCAAATTAGCTTTCTTTTCTTCGTCTTCCATGCCCAGGATTTCGGAAACAATTGGGTGGTTGCTGTTGACAACAAGATTGAAGCTATCGGGCATATTGCCCATAAAGCCCATTCCGCCTCCACCAAGTTCCTGCATATCTTTCATGCGGCGCATAAATTCAGGACGTGTGATGATCACCGGCTGCTCGCTTTCCGACATATTCTCAAACATCACGGTAAATTGTGCTTTATCGAGATTGCCTTCAAAAACAGGCTTCAGCTTTTCTTTGTCTTCATCCGAAAGTTTGGAAGGAATCTCTTCATCCTTCTTGATCAGCTTATCGGCTGTTTCGGCATCAACACGCACGAAAGAAGCATCGCCCAGCTTGGTTTCCATATGGTTGATGAAGTGGCTGTCGAGGATTCCGTCCTTCTGGAGCACATCATAACCTTTGTTCCTTGCTGCTTCAATATAGCTGTACTGTTCTTCCACATTTGTGGTGTAGAGATAAACCAGTTTTTTATCTTTATCGGTCTGGTTTTCTTTGATTTTCTCTTTGTATTCTTCGAAATTGAAGTATTTGCCTTCCATGTTTTTCAGGAGGCAGAATTTCTCTGCACGCTCGTAGAATTTCTCTTCGCTGATCATTCCGTACTCGATAAATACACGGATATCGTCCCATTTCTTTTCGAAATCTTCGCGATCGTCCTTGTACATTTCTTCGAGTTTGCCTGCCACCTTTTTCATGATGTGGTTGCTGATTTTCTTCACATTGCCATCGCTTTGCAAGTAGGAACGTGATACATTGAGCGGGATGTCGGGCGAATCGAGCACACCGTGGAGCAACATCAGGAAGTCGGGCACGATGCCTTCAACAGAATCGGTAACAAAAACCTGGTTTGAATAGAGCTGGATTTTATCCTTCTGCACCTCGAAGCGGTTTTTCACTTTCGGGAAATAGAGTATCCCGGTGAGGTTGAACGGATAATCTACATTGAGGTGGATATGGAAGAGCGGCTCTTCGAAATTCATCGGATAGAGCTCGCGGTAGAAGTTTTTATAATCCTCCTCGCTCAGGTCGGCAGGCTTTTGCGTCCATGCAGGCTTGGTATTGTTGATGATGCGGCCTTTTTCAATTTCTTTATACACATCATTACCGTCCTTATCTTTTTCGCCCTCAACTTTTTCAGAAATCTTTTCCGTTCCAAACTGGATTTCTACCGGCAGGAACTTGCAATATTTCTTGAGCAGCTCGAGGATGCGGTATTCTTCGAGGAATTCTTTAGAATCGTCGGCAATATGCAGGATAATATCCGTTCCACGTGTTTTTTTCTTGATGTCCTTTAGGGAATAATCCGGACTGCCATCGCATTCCCATTTCACAGGAACAGCCTCGTTTTGGTAGGAAAGTGTTTTGATTTCCACTTTGTCGGCCACCATAAATGACGAATAAAAACCCAGACCAAAGTGACCAATGATATTGGCAGATTCTGCTTCACTTTTGCCTTTAAATTCTTTCACAAATTCTTCAGCGCCTGAAAAAGCAATCTGGTTGATATACTTTTCGACTTCTTCGGCAGTCATTCCAATGCCCTTATCGCGCACGGTAAGGGTTTTCTTTTTGTCGTCGAGCAGCACTTCTATGGTGAGGTCGCCTAGTTCGCCTTCCGCTTTGCCCATTGCCGAGAGTACCTTGAGTTTTTGGGTAGCATCAACTGCATTGGAAATCAGCTCGCGGAGAAAAATTTCATGATCCGAATAAAGGAATTTCTTAATGATTGGAAAAATGTTTTCGGTTTGTACGTTAATCTTTCCTTTTTGCATAATTATAGTGTTTTAGATTTTTCTGGCTAGGCGACATCAAAGGCTGTGCCAGTGACAGTATGCTGTCAAAATGACGGTTGAATATTTTCTTCGGGAAAGAATGGATGTTTTTCTTGCGGAGGGGATGTGGGTTATGAATGTGGATGTGTTTTCTCTAAGGCGCAAAGGGGATGATGTTGGCTTTAATTGCTGATATATTTTTTCTCGCAAAGCCGCAAAGGCGCTAAGAGGGATGACTGTAATTGCTTGGTTGATGAGGAGTTTCTCATGTAAAGTCACCAAGGGGATGATGTTGGCTTTAATTGCTGATATATTTTTTCTCGCAAAGCCGCAAAGGCGCTAAGAGGGATGACTGTAATTGCTTGGTTGATGAGGAGTTTCTCATGTAAAGTCACCAAGGGGATGATGTTGGCTTTAAATGCTGATATTTTTTCTCGCAAAGCCGCAAAGGCGCTAAGAGGGATGACTGTAATTGCTTGGTTATGAGGAGTTTCTCATGTAAAGTCACCAAGGGGATGATGTTGGCTTTAAATGCTGATATATTTTCTCGCAAAGCCGCAAAGGCGCTAGGAGGGATGACTGTAATTGCTTGGTTGATGAGGAGTTTCTCATGTAAAGGCGCCAAGTGCTGATTGCTCTTTGCGGCCTGGCGTCTTTGCGTGAGACCTTTTTTAGTATTACAATATAACAGAACTTACTTTTTCACGACCTTTTCATTAAAGCGCTCCTTTCCAGTCACCAATGTACACACATAAGCCCCCGGCGCCAAATCATGTGTTTGAATTAGGAAACGGCTTGCCCGGCCATGCAGCATGATTTTGCTTTGGCGGAAAAACGAAATAGTCCTTTTTTAGGACTGCTTTTGCTACGCTTCAAAAATATGCGAATCCAGAAAAGAAATAAAAACTATTTTAACCTGACTTAACCCTCCAATTCCGCAACCGCTTCTCCCGGATAGAGTTTATCCAGATATTTTAGTGATGGAGATGGCAGAAATTGCCCCAAACCGTATTCTTTCCAACGTCGATCAACTTTTTTTATGGTTGCTTCGTCCATAGTAACCACATTGGGCCATTCGCGGCGGAAGCCATCAAATGACGCATGTTTTTCCGTACCATCGATCACAAGGAAACCATCTTCACCACCGGCAAGAAAACAATCTGTGGCGGGATCGATATTATTGGCAACACGCCATGTTATTTCTGCTGCATCCTTGATATCAGCCACAGCTTCGGCAATCACGCAAAGCTTTATTCCTTTAATCCAGCCTTTAGATGTGATTTCATCAATAAGCTTGCGGGCATGATTCTTTTTATTTTTCTTCAGGCCAATCAGAAGCAAGCCACGCTTAAGAAAAACATCATTCAGCGAAACGATTTCAGGAAATGCTCGCTTAATTTCATCAATATTGACTTTCATAAAAGGATCTCCCCCGAGTCGTGGCGGAACTTCTTCGGGCAGTTTATCCGTAGCATCAAGGCCAAGTTTCCCGCCAAACGCAAAAGCACGGCTTGCGTGGTCGAGCACATCGGCAGGACCGCGGTTAATAAGTGTATCATGCATTGGATCGTAGCTCTCATGAACCACGCGCAGCACTTCCCGGTAATTGTGAATATCAATATCGCGATCCACAACAATCATCACTTTATTGAACATCATCTGCCCGGCGCCCCAAAGTGCATTCATCACTTTCATGCCCTGACCCGCATATGTTTTTTTGATTTTCACGATGGTGATATTGTGGAAAACACCTTCTACAGGCATATCCATATCGATAAATTCGGGCATCATGCTCAGGCGGATTGGAGCCAGAAAAATGCGCTCGGTGGCTTTGCCCAGCCATTCATCTTCCTGGGGCGGAATACCGACGATCGTAGCCGGGTAAACAGCATTTTTTCGATGTGTAATACACGAAACATGAAAACGGGGATAATAATCTGCCAGGGAATAATAACCGGTATGATCGCCAAAGGGACCTTCATAAATCAACTCCTCTCCAGGATCAACATAACCTTCGATAATGATATCGGCATCAGCGGGCACGTATAGTTCGTTGGTAAGGCAGCGCACCATTTCCACTTTCTTTTTGCGCAGGAAACCGGCCAGCATATATTCATCAATATTATCGGGCAGCGGAGCCGTAGCGCAATAGGTGTATGCAGGATCGCCACCCAGCACGACGGTAACCGGCATTTTCTTTCCGGCTTTTTTATATTCTTCAAAATGCCGCGCCCCGGTTTTATGGAGCTGCCAGTGCATACCGGTATGATGATTGTCGAGCACCTGCATACGGTACATTCCTGCATTTTGGATCTTTGTTTGCAAATCAAGGGTATGCACAATGGGCAATGTAACAAAAGGCCCTCCGTCATGTGGCCAGGTTGTCAAAACCGGGAGTTTGCTAAGATCCGGTTCTTTCATCACAACTTCCTGACATGCGCCTTTCCCTGAAACTTTTTTGGGCATCCAGGATGCGATTTTACCCAAAGATGGGAGCATACGCAATTTTTCAATAAAGCCATTGCGGGGCTGCATCAGTTCTTTAAAAAGCATATCCACCTCTCCGGCAAGCGCATCCAGTTTGTCCGTACCAAGAGCAAGGCTCATTCTTTCTTCAGAGCCAAAAGCATTCATCAGCACCGGAAAATCTGTACTTGTATTTTCGAATAAAAGTGCTTTGCCTTTTGACTTTAAAATACGATCGGTTATTTCACTGATTTCCAGTTTTGGATCAACCTGAGTTTGAATACGCAGCAGTTCATTGTGCTCTTCAAGAGCATGGATGAATGCAGAAAGGTTTTTATATGCCATAAAAATTTTATTTACTTTTGAATGAACAAGCCAGAATAGGCTTTGTTTGTTTCAAAGATACCAATGATTTTTTAACCCAATCTAAAATTTGAAAAAATGAAAAAAAATACTGGAGTAACAACTTTTATGGGCGGCCCGCTTACGCTGCTCGGTGATATGGTAAGTGTTGGTGAAAAAGCAAAAGATTTTACTGTTTTAGGCAATGACCTGAAGCCTGTTTCCCTCAGTAATTATGCAGGAAAAACAGTGATTTTATCCCTGGCTCCTTCAATTGACACCGGTGTTTGCGCAGCACAAACCCGCAAATTCAATGTAGAAGCTGCTAAGCTGGATGATATTGCCATTCTGGCCATCAGCATGGACCTGCCATTTGCATTAGGCCGTTTTTGTGGTGCAGAAGGCATTGATAAAGTAGTTACGCTCAGCGATCATAAAGATGCTGATTTCGGAACAAAATATGGTTTTCTTATTGAAGAGCTTCGCCTGCTGAACCGCGGCATTGTAATTATCGATAAAGAAGGCATTATACGTTACGTGGAATACGTAAAAGAAAACACCGATCATCCGGATTATGATAAGGCATTGGAAGCAGCCAAAGCCCTTTAAAAGATTTCGTAAAAAGCAAAAAGCCGATAGCGAAATTCACTATCGGCTTTTTTGTTATTCAAATAAATGATTATAAGCTATTTAGGTCGTAAGAGTAAATTGTACCTTTCTTTTCCAGTTCAGCAATATTTTTATACTTGCCATAACTGCTTACTCCTGCATCCATTGAAGGCATCCAGAAAAGTTTATTTGTAAATGGATCTACGGTATAATTTGGATCTTCCTTACTTTGTTTCATTGGGAGGAAACCTTTGATTTCGCCATCAATTTTTGAGATGACAGCCAGGCCAATACCGCCATTTTCTTTACTTTTGATCATAGTAATCACATACTTCTTAGTGGCCTTAGCATTTTTAAAACGCTCAGAAATCGCTTTGATGTTATCCTGTATATCAACAGCATT
Source organism: Bacteroidales bacterium (assembly GCA_963662905.2). Taxonomy (GTDB): domain Bacteria; phylum Bacteroidota; class Bacteroidia; order Bacteroidales; family WRLA01. Next base: position 1,588,401 of record CAXXFD010000003.1, read on the forward strand.
GAGAATACCCATAGTGGCCATTTCAGACATTTCTTTGTTGAGTTCATCCTTGGCCATGTCCATACCTTCGTTATAGTCCTGAACATCTTTGCGGTATTTTACCAAATCAGCATCGACACCATGTTGCTCTTCATAAGCTTTATCCAGCGCTGCCATACCACCTCTAGCATATTGATCAGTAGCTTCAACTGCATAAGAAGTAGCACCTGCTAAAGCAACAGTGGCAAGGCCGCCCATTACTTTAAAAGTCGCACCAAAGACGTTGCCGGCCACTGAGAAAAATCCGGAACCCGGAGCCTTATAAAACTTGTGGAAGAGCTCGTTGCCTTTAAAATCAAATTTGATGATATTCTGTTCTGAGTGCAGGACAATACCGTCCTCAAAAAGATCCATTCCCTGTGCTTCATCTCCACCCTGAAGTTTAATTTTTTCCTGATTAAACTTTTTAGCCTCGAGGGTAATTTTATCAAAAACATAGATCATATCCTTTGCAGAAGTATAGAAAAATGCTTTAGATCCGGCATCCATTTTGATCAGATAATCATCGCCACCAGTTTTGAGTTCTTTGTCAATAGCAAATTCATTTGAATCATAACGAAAAAGGTTTGCTCCATGCTTTGATGATATAAGGATACCACCTTTTACTTCTTCAATTTCGAATGGTCCCGGGAAAATTTTCTCGGATTTATCCAACATAAGTTCACCGGTCTCCTGATTAAGGATATTAAAAAAGTGTGCATTATTCATATAGGCTTTCGTGATAAAAACAATACCTTTTTCGCAGAATGCCGACTGAACAAAGCCCCCTTTAAACTTAATGCCATCGCCCCAGAACGTTTTACCTGTTTTATAATCAACAAAATTGAGCATATGCTTTTTCATAGCATTGTTGTCACTGGAAGGAATTAAAACCATTCCATTTTCTTCAAAGATGATATTACGCACCGGCCCAGTAACTTTCACAGGCTTGTCCCAGGCAAGTTCACCTTTATCCTGACTATAGCAGCTCATGTATGCTCCACTAAAAACATAGAGGTTTTCACCGGTTTGATCCGGGAACATACGTGAATATTCTACACTAGCGGATTTAAAAAAACCATCCTGGTCACCAAACATTGATGGATATTGGATGTCCCATGCTTTCTTGCCATCTTTTGTAAAATGCATCAGGCGATCATGAACAGCAACAAAAGCTCCGCCATCACCATCACCAACAGGGTCACACATTAATCCTTTTTTTTCAGGATCTTCTTCCATTTCAATGGAGAACATCCCTTTTTCAATTTTTTTATCATTATCAAGGTCAAGGTCTTGTTTCCAAAGCAATTTACCTGTATTAAGGCTGATCATCCAGAATTGCTCACGGTCATCCATTTGAGAATAAACAAGGAAACCATTTCCTGCACGAATCGGGTAATAAGCTTTAAGGCTGTCAATACCTAATTTTTTAGAATCGCAGAGGACTTTGGCATTTTCAGGATCCAAAACGAGAAGCCCGGTTGCATCCGAATTATAATAAATATAAGGAGTATTTGGCAGGATATTGAACATACCATAATCTGACTCCAAAGACCAGAGTGTTTTACCACTTTTTGGATCAAGGGCAACTGTTTTTCCTCCTTTGGTGCCACAAATTAAATTTCCGTTCGGAGCAAATTTATTCCATACGACTTCTGTTCCGGCCGCGGCCTCCCAAACAGGCTCCATTTGAGCTTTTACTGCGCTGCAACTGATAATAGCAATCAGTAGGGTAGCAATTAATCTATTCATTTTCATCTAATCAATATTAAGGTTTATGTTGTATTTCGAATTCAACTAATATGTTAGTAGCTTAAAAGCAGTAAAATTGAAAGACTGAATAAAAAAGATTTTTCCACGAATCCATCACGGGAAATTATTAAAGTAACATAAGAATCATCAATTTACCCCTTTACCAATATCAGTGCAAGATGCAAAAAAAAGAGACTCTAAAAGCTAAAAGAAGATTAAAAAATTGAAGAAACTTAAGGTATATAAACGAAAAATGCCCCGCGGGGAGCAGGGCTTTCGCAAAACCAACAAAGATATATAGTAGGAAATAATAAACTAAACAAAAATGTTTTAAAATAAACCCAGCCACGAGGGCTGGGTTTAAAAAATATTGGCAACGACTTACTTTCCCACAAAAACTGCAGTATCATCAGCGCTGGTGGGCTTAACTTCTCTGTTCGGAATGGGAAGAGGTGAACACCACCGCAATAGTCACCATAAAATATCTTTGACACACTGCAAAATACTCAAACAATTTCTACTTCACTTCAAAGCTACGGGTAATTAGTACTGCTCGGCTGTGATGTTACCACCTCTATACCTGCAGCCTATCTACGTCATCGTCTTTAACGACCCTTAAAAGAAGCCTAATCTTGTGGCGAGTTTCGTGCTTAGATGCTTTCAGCACTTATCTCATCCAAACATAGCTACCCTGCGGTGCAGCTGGCGCCACAACAGGTACACTAGTGGTTTGTCCAATCCGGTCCTCTCGTACTAGGATCAGCTCCACTCAAGCTTCTAACGCCCACAACAGATAGGGACCGAACTGTCTCGCGACGTTCTGAACCCAGCTCGCGTGCCATTTTAATGGGCGAACAGCCCAACCCTTGGGACCTTCTCCAGCCCCAGGATATGACGAGCCGACATCGAGGTGCCAAACCACTCCGTCGATGTGAGCTCTTGGGAGTGATCAGCCTGTTATCCCCGGAGTACCTTTTATCCTTTGAGCGACGGCCCTTCCATACGGAACCGCCGGATCACTATGTCCTACTTTCGTACCTGGTCGACTTGTAGGTCTCACAGTCAAGCACCCTTGTGCCATTACACTCTACGCATGGTTACCAAGCATGCTGAGGGTACCTTTGAAAGCCTCCGTTACGCTTTTGGAGGCGACCACCCCAGTCAAACTACCCACCAAACAATGTCCCCCGAACTAACGGGGTTAGGCACCAAATAAACAAAGGGTGGTATTTCAAGGTTGGCTCCACAACGCCTGACGACGCTGCTTCGTAGCCTCCCACCTATCCTACACATCGTTTATCCAATGTCAATGTTAAGCTGTAGTGAAGGTTCACGGGGTCTTTCCGTCCCGTTGCGGGTAATCGGCATCTTCACCGATACTACAATTTCACCGAGCTCGTGGCTGAGACAGTGCCCAGATCGTTGCACCATTCGTGCAGGTCGGAACTTACCCGACAAGGAATTTCGCTACCTTAGGACCGTTATAGTTACGGCCGCCGTTTACCGGGGCTTCAATTCAATGCTTCGACGAATCTAACATCTCCTCTTAACCTTCCGGCACCGGGCAGGTGTCAGGCCTTATACTTCTTCTTTCAAATTTGCAAAGCCATGTGTTTTTGATAAACAGTCGCCTGGGCCATTTCTCTGCGGCCCCGCCTGAGCGGGGCTCCCCTTCTCCCGAAGTTACGGGGTTATTTTGCCTAGTTCCTTAGCCACGAATCACTCGAGCACCTGTGGATTCTCTCCTCGACTACCTGTGTCGGTTTACGGTACGGGCTGCTTGTTTCGGCTTTTCTTGGAAGGATACTCAGGTAACTATCACTTCACCCGAAGGCTCCGTGTACTATCCCTTGCGGTTCAACGTACTATTCCGTCTGTACGCGTACCCCTGTATCCTCCGTCACCTTTTTAGTACAAGCAGGTACGGGAATATTAACCCGTTGTCCATCGACTACCCCTTGCGGGTTCGCCTTAGGCCCCGACTAACCCTGATCCGATTAGCGTTGATCAGGAAACCTTAGTCTTCCGGTGGGCAGGTTTCTCGCCTGCCTTATCGTTACTTATGCCTACATTTGCTTTTCCAGACGCTCCAGCATGCCTTACGGCACACATTCAACGCAACTGGAATGCTCCCCTACCTAGAATAAATTCTATTACAGCTTCGGTAATATGCTTATGCCCGATTATTATCCATGCCGGACCGCTCGACTAGTGAGCTGTTACGCACTCGTTAAATGAATGGCTGCTTCCAAGCCAACATCCTAGCTGTCTCTGCAGTCCAACCTCGTTAGTTCAACTTAGCATATATTTGGGGACCTTAGCTGGTAATCTGGGTTCTTTCCCTCTCGGACATGGACCTTAGCACCCATGCCCTCACTCCTTACAATCATGTTACAGCATTCGGAGTTTGTCAGGATTTGGTAGGCGGTGAAGCCCCCTAGTCCAATCAGTAGCTCTACCTCTGTAACACTATATAAAGGCTGCCCCTAAAGGCATTTCGGGGAGTACGAGCTATCTCTCAGTTTGATTAGCCTTTCACCCCTACCCACAGCTCATCCAAAGACTTTTCAACGTCAACTGGTTCGGTCCTCCACTCCGTTTTACCGGAGCTTCAACCTGGCCATGGGTAGATCACAAAGTTTCGCGTCTACTCCCACTAACTATGGCGCCCTATTCAGACTCGCTTTCGCTACGGCTCCTGACCTATAGGCCATTAACCTCGCTAGTGAGATGTAACTCGTAGGCTCATTATGCAAAAGGCACGCCGTCACCAAATAAATTGGCTCCGACCGCTTGTATGCGCACGGTTTCAGGTTCTATTTCACCCTCCTGTTCGGAGTACTTTTCACCTTTCCCTCACGGTACTGGTTCACTATCGGTCTCTCAGGAGTATTTAGCCTTACCAGATGGTGCTGGCAGATTCACACAGGATTTCTCCGGTCCCGCGCTACTCAGGATACTGATACGCTCATTATTTATTTCACTTACAGGGCTGTCACCTTCTTTGGCCCGGCTTTCCAACCGGTTCTGCTATATATAATTACGCGATGTCTCAGTCCTACAACCCCACAGTTGCCGTAACACCTGTGGTTTGGGCTAATTCCCGTTCGCTCGCCGCTACTTGGGAAATCACTATTGTTTTCTCTTCCTCCGCTTACTTAGATGTTTCAGTTCAGCGGGTTCGCCTCCCTTGCGGGATAGTATACCTTCAATATACTGGGTTGCCCCATTCGGAAATCTCCGGGTCGGCAGTTGTTTGCACCTTACCGAAGCTTATCGCAGCTTACCACGTCCTTCTTCGCCTCTGAGAGCCTAGGCATCCTCCGTACGCACTTATTTACTTTCTTGTGATTCTAAAAAAAATTGTTCTTTCTTATGCAGCATGTCAATGTACTTTTAACAAAAACAAAACTTAACAGGTTGCCGTTCTGACCGGCCGGTCTGCCCGCTTTGTTCCCATCAGATCTTTTGATCTTTTGGCTGTTTCCCAGGGATGCGATCCCTTTGTATTGATTCAAATCCTGTGTGCCCCGCGGCACAGGGAAACATTTCTGTCATTATATCTAATGTACGTCTCTGTGGAGAATAAGGGAGTCGAACCCTTGACCTCTAGAATGCAAATCTAGCGCTCTAGCCAACTGAGCTAATCCCCCTTAAGTATCAGTCACCGTAGTCTCGGGCAGACTTGAACTGCCGACCCCTACATTATCAGTGTAGTGCTCTAACCAACTGAGCTACGAGACTATAAACTTAAGGCATAAATTACCTTCCCGTATATATTATTGTGAACAGCGCCATCCTTTGATTCCGTAAAGAACCTCTCCTCCAGAAAGGAGGTATTCCAGCCACACCTTCCGGTACGGCTACCTTGTTACGACTTAACACCAGTTACTAGTTTTACCCTAGGCAGTTCCTTGCGGTAACCAACTTCAGGTACCCCCAGCTTCCATTGTTTGACGGGCGGTGTGTACAAGGCCCGGGAACGTATTCACCGCGTCATGGCTGATACGCGATTACTAGCGAATCCAACTTCATAGGGTCGAGTTGCAGACCCCAATCCGAACTGAGACCAACTTTAGGGATTTGCGCCTTGTTGCCAAGTGGCTGCCCTCTGTGCTGGCCATTGTAGCACGTGTGTAGCCCTGGACATAAGGGCCGTGCTGATTTGACGTCATCCCCACCTTCCTCACGGCTTGCGCCGGCAGTTTACTTAGAGTCCCCATCCGAAATGCTGGTAACTAAGTATGGGGGTTGCGCTCGTTATGGGACTTAACCCGACACCTCACGGCACGAGCTGACGACAACCATGCAGCACCTCAACAAGCGTCCGAAGAAATTATGCTTTCACATAACGTCGCTTGCCGTTCTAGCCCAGGTAAGGTTCCTCGCGTATCATCGAATTAAACCACATGCTCCTCCGCTTGTGCGGGCCCCCGTCAATTCCTTTGAGTTTCAAACTTGCGATCGTACTCCCCAGGTGGTTCACTTATCACTTTCGCTTGGCCGCTGACGGTATATCGCCAACAGCGAGTGAACATCGTTTACGGCGTGGACTACCAGGGTATCTAATCCTGTTCGCTCCCCACGCTTTCGTGCATCAGCGTCAGTCCATGTATAGTAAGCTGCCTTCGCGATCGGTGTTCTGTGTTATATCTATGCATTTCACCGCTACACAACACATTCCGCCTACTCCCACTGAACTCAAGTAACACAGTTTCAATGGCAGCCCCGGAGTTGAGCCCCGGTATTTCACCACTGACTTATGTTACAGCCTACGCACCCTTTAAACCCAATAAATCCGGATAACGCTTGCACCCTCCGTATTACCGCGGCTGCTGGCACGGAGTTAGCCGGTGCTTATTCCTACAGTACCTTCAATCCCCTATCACGTAAGAGATATTATCCCTGCAGAAAAGCAGTTTACAACCCATAGGGCAGTCTTCCTGCACGCGGCATGGCTGGTTCAGGCTTGCGCCCATTGACCAATATTCCTCACTGCTGCCTCCCGTAGGAGTCTGGTCCGTGTCTCAGTACCAGTGTGGGGGATTACCCTCTCAGGACCCCTAGACATCATCGCCTTGGTGAGCCGTTACCTCACCAACAAGCTAATGTCACGCATGCCCATCTTCAACCGCCGGAGCTTTAAACCTTAAACGATGCCGCTTTAGGTTACTATCGAGTATTAATCCCCGTTTCCGGGAGCTATCCTCATGTTGAAGGCAGGTTGCATACGCGTTACGCACCCGTGCGCCGGTCGCCATCTCACCGAAGTGAATGCTGCCCCTCGACTTGCATGTGTTAAGCCTGCCGCTAGCGTTCATCCTGAGCCAGGATCAAACTCTTCATTGTAATTAATCTTATTAAAATTTACCTTCAGAGATCGCCCTCTATTTCCTCAAAGAATGGCTAGTTGCTGTTCATCAATATGTCAATGTACTTTCGTTCTCTTTTTTAAAACCTCCGTCCTAAATGAACGGGGGTGCAAAGATACACACTTTTTGGTTCCGCCCAAACTTTTTGTTAAAAAAATATTAAGAAAAAGCTGTTTGAATTTAATCCCTCAAGGTGCGTTCCCCCCATCCTCTCAAACGGGGGTGCAAAGGTAAGAATCTTTTCGATCCCCGCAAGCTTTTTCTGATTTTTTTTAGAGCCTTTTTTAAAACAACCCCAAAACTCAATCGCCTGCCTTGACCCGCTGCGCTGTCCCTCAATGGAACCTGACCTCAATGTGCGTTGCCCGTCCTAAACGGGGGTGCAAAGGTAACAATGTTTTTTAAACTGACAAGACTTTTTTTTAAAAAAATTAACGCCTTGATAACCAGTATTATAACCGCGCTACAACCTCAACGCTCACCTCAATCTTTCATAATGTCTAAGGACGTTCCCTCATTTGCGGCTGCAAAAGTACTGCCTTTTTGATAAATTCCAAACTTATTTGTAGGAAATTTTAAGAAAAATTTATCGTCAAAATATAATAACCTCATAACAAACATTTTATATGCCATGATAAACTTCCTTTTTTTTATGCATTTCCATAAACAGGCTTACTTTTGCTACCTGTTTCGCCGATAAGACCACCTCATCAACAGCATTGCAAGCGCCAAACTTACTATGGAAATCATGAAAGTCCAGGTAAATCCAAGGGTTTTATAAAAGACAATACCGAGAATTGGGGCGAAAATTGCCCGAATGGCGGTTAAAGTCAGGTGCACACTTTGATAATCACTGGCCTCTTCCTGCCTGCAGAAGTAAGCAGAGCCGATGCTCCAAAGCAATGACATGCTCGCAGCAAATACTCCGTGTGCGATAAATGCCGGTATCAGCATATAGTATATCTGCAGCTCTGCCCAATTGCTTGCCTGCGGAAAGTACTCTGTCAGCATCACGAAGAAAAGGTAGGTCATCAATGAACCAAAGGTAATCGCAGCAAATTTCCGGGGATCAATTTTCCCCAGCAACTTTCCAAAAAAGGGCAGCATTACAATGGCCAATACATTATATATATTCTTATAGAAGGCATAGGAAGTATAATTCATCATCAGCTGCTCATTAAAAAAGATCACAACAACTGTAACCGTTATCATGAAAGCGAACCCATAAAACATAAAACCCATTTCAAAATCACGATAAGGTTTGTTATCACGGATTATTTCCCACATCCTCCAGGCACTTTTCTTCACAGAAGATATAAAGGCGGCCGTTTTCTCTGAAGGATTATCTTTATAGGGTATCATTGACAAGAGGAACAAGTTCCCAATTGCAAGAATCGCTATCAGTGGGAACACCCAGCGGAAAGCATAATTATCGGCATCGAGCAAAAAGCCATATGTCAGGGTAGCAAGCAGCATGGCTATTTTATTCAGTGATGTTGCGTAGGAATAGAGGTATCCAAAATTTTGATGCCGGTAATTGGTCTTCAGGAAAAGATTGATGGTTGGGTAGATGATTGGGTTACCCATATAATATATAAAAAAGACCGTCAAAAAAATATAATGGTAAACCGATGTGCCTGAAACAGCATCGGCTGATGCCGGAAAGAAAATAAGCACGACCAATGGCGCCCGGGTAAGGATGCCCGCATAACGAAGCAATTTTTTCCTGGATTTCGCCCTGTTGAGAAATTCATTGAAAAACAAAAGGAAAATAAAAACGATCATGCTGAACTGGAATAAAAATCCCAACTGATAATCAGAGCCCAAAAGACTTCGTACAAAGACAAATTCGTTCAAAGCCAGCACGCCGAGGATGATCCCTTCGATAATACTATATATAATGTGTAGTTGAAAAGCTTTTTGCTCGCTTTTACTGAGCTCAAGTTTAAAAAGTCGCAGCGTCATTTCCCATTTAATAAGTGTCCATTGATCCGGCTGGTCGGCAAAACTATGAAAAACTAATCCTCTTGTTTCCTATGAACTGCATTTTATGTTCTACCGGATGATGTGGGCAAAAAAAAAGCGCGGTAAAAACCACGCCTTAAATTTTATTGTCCGAGATATGCTTTTAACAGCCGGCTTCGGGAAGTATGCTTGAGCCTTCGTATGGCTTTTTCTTTGATTTGCCGCACCCTTTCGCGTGTGAGGTCAAATTTGGCACCGATTTCTTCGAGGGTCAGGCCATGGTTCATACCCAAGCCGTAGTACAGGTTTATAACCTGACGTTCTTTTTCGGTCAATGTAGCCAAACTTCGCTGAATTTCTTTGTTCAGGCTTTCTTTCATCAGCATTTCATCCGTTCCGGTTGTGCTTTCATCAACGAAAACGTCGAGGAATTTTGTATCTTCATCCTCTACAAGCGGTGCATCCATAGAAATGTAGCGGGTCGATATTTTCATCACCGAAGCGATTTTTTCTTCATCGATGTCCAAAGATTGAGCAATTTCATTAGGAGAAGGAGGCCGTTCGAATTCCTGTTCCAGTCTCGATTGGGCTTTTTTCAGTTTATTAAGCGAGCCTACCTGATTAAGGGGAAGGCGTACAATCCTGGCCTGTTCGGCAAGTGCCTGCAAGATGGACTGACGAATCCACCAAACTGCATAGCTGATAAATTTAAAGCCCCGGGTTTCATCAAAGCGGCGTGCAGCCTTGATCAAGCCAAGGTTTCCTTCATTGATAAGATCGGGAAGGCTGAGCCCTTGATTTTGATATTGCTTTGCTACGGAAACCACGAAACGAAGGTTTGCTTTGCATAATTTTTCCAAAGCGTCTTCATCGCCTTCACGGATTCGTTGGGCGAGTTTCACTTCTTCTTCAGCGGTAATCAGCTCCTCTTTACCTATGTCCTGTAGGTATTTATCGAGTGAAGCCGTTTCCCTGTTCGTAATGGACTTTGTTATTTTTAATTGCCTCATTAGCGCTCCTTAATTTGCAGAAATGGTGCTCTCTGTTTGTATTCTGACTGATTGCGGATCTGCAATTTAGTGAATTTTTCGTTCCGTGCAAATAAAACGTTGCACATTTGATTTTTATTATCTCAGGTTCTAACACAAAAAAGCGGCAAATGTTCAGCCTTTCGATTGTATATAGCGGCTCTGAGCCGATAAGCCTCTTACCTGCCTCCAGGAATACCCATGCCATAATATGCACGAAGTCCGTTAGGATAAGCTCCTTCTATCAGCACACCACCTTTTTTACCATTCAGTATTTTCCTGATGTCTTTGGCATCATTTATTCTTTCTTTATCAATTTGTGTGATGATGAAATTTTTCCGCACACCGATCCTGCTTAAAGTTCCGGCTTCAATATCAGAAACGCGAACGCCGTTTTTGAGACCAAGCTTTTCCAGTTCTTCCTGAGAAACTCTCATAAACGAAGCACCTAATTCAGGGAAATACTCTTCTTTTTCTTTTTGTACCACTTCAGTATTTCCGTATTGGTTTTTGAGCACAACAGGAAAATGAAGACGGTCGCCAGCACGAAAAACTTCAACATCAACCTGATCTCCCGGGCTGTGCTGGCCTATGCTTTCCATCAATTCTGCAGTGCTGTTGACCGGCTGGCTGTTTACTGAAAGAATCACATCACCGTCTTTTATTCCGGCTTCTTCCGCAGAACCACCATCCATCAAGCCGGCGATATACACGCCTCCTGGCGTATCAAGCCCTACCTGATCTGCCAGCTCGCTGTTCACATCCAAAATCTGCACACCGATAAAGCCTCTTTGGGTTTCTCCATAGAGCATCAGGTCGTTCACAACTTTTTTAACGATATTTACCGGAATAGCAAAAGAATATCCCGCATAATATCCGGTACCCGTTGCAATTGCCGCATTAATCCCGATAAGTTCTCCTTGCGTGTTTACCAGAGCACCACCACTGTTGCCCCGGTTTACAGCTGCATCGGTCTGAATGAACGATTCAATTGTAGAACCGTTCGGATTGCGCAAAATATGGATGTTCCGTGCTTTGGCACTAACAATTCCGGCCGTAACGGTGGATGTAAGGTTAAATGGGTTTCCCACAGCAAGCACCCACTCCCCTACCCGTGCATCATCGGAATTACCAAAAGGAATGAAAGGCAAATCTACTTCATCCACTTTTATAAGCGCAAGGTCGGTGGTGGGATCCGTACCTATAACTCTTGCTTCGTAGCTACGTTTATCATTCAATGTCACCTCAACATAATCAGCTCCGCTCACAACATGATTGTTCGTGACAATATACCCATCTTCGGAAATAATAACGCCACTGCCCATTCCCAAAGCGCCCCGATTTTGTTTTTTGTAATTGTAATGCGGGCTTCCCATATAATCACGAAACGCGTCAAAAAAATCGTCATATACAGAGCTTTTGCGTTCAAATTCGGTCGTAATATGCACGACACCGTGCACTGTGCGTTCTGCGGCCAGTTCAAAACTGGGCACATTCGGTGGTGTAACCGACAACAAAGCCTCTGCAACCGGTATATTATTTTCTCGCAATACTTCTTTGATAACAACTTCTTTGTCACCCGATACAAAATGGTAAATACCGACGCTAATAATACTACTTGTCAGGGCAATCAGAATAACTGGCAGATATTTTTTCATAATGCATTTATTTTTGAGTTTCCTATCATTTATCAAAAAAAACGCCAGAAGCAGCTAAAAGGTTATAAGCCAATCGTTAATTTTTGTTAATCCGAATACAAAATCAGCATATGCTTCAAAGAACCCGCTATCCTTAATCTTATTACCTTTGTAGCTTAAAGATTCTTTATATGACAAAAAATCCTGTTCACTTTTTTAAATACCACGGCAGTGGAAATGATTTCATTATGATCGACAAGCGGGATTTGGGTGTTGAAGTCCAAACGGAATTAATTGCCCAATTATGCGCACGACATTTTGGCATTGGAGCCGATGGGCTTATTTTGCTTGAAGAAAGCACGGAACATGATTTCAAAATGCGCTATTTTAATTCCGATGGAAACGAAGCCAGCATGTGCGGAAACGGAGGCAGGAGCATTGTGGCATTTGCATATGAACTCGGTATTATTGACAAAGGCAAGATCTGCTCTTTTGAAGCAGTGGACGGAATGCACGAAGCTATTGTTTTGTCTGCTGAAAATAACCGCTATCAGATTAATTTAAAAATGTCGGATGCAGCATTGCCCGGAATGGATGATGGAGATTATATTCTGGACACCGGTTCGCCGCATTTCGTGCATTTTACAGAGAAGATGCCGGAAGATTTTATTGCCAAAGCTGCTGCCATTCGGAATAATGATAAATTCTGCAAAGAAGGAATCAACGTAAATTTCATAGAAGAAAAAGACAGCAAGCTTATCATACGCACTTTTGAACGCGGCGTGGAAGATGAAACGCTCAGCTGTGGAACAGGCACAACGGCTGCCGTCCTTTGCCATGCCTTCAAAAATGGCCAAAAAGAAGGCCAAACAAATGTAGTCAGCCGTGGAGGGAATTTAAAGGTATCGTATAAAACAGATATCCAGACCAACACTTTCACTGATATTTGGCTTGAAGGCCCGGTAATGCGCGTTTTTGAAGGAAAAACATTTTAATATGCATGGAGAAAAAATATACCTGAGGGCTCTCGAACCCGGCGATATCGACATGCTACTCGAGATGGAAAACGACACAGACATCTGGAAAGTCAGCAACACCACTGTGCCTTTCAGTCGTTTTGATATGGAACAATACTTGATGACCGGTGATAAAGACATTTACATGGCACGGCAGTTAAGGCTGATGATTGCTGAAAAAAAATCAGATGAAACATTTGGTGCTATTGACCTCTATGATTTTGATCCGGCCAACCGTAGGGCGGGTGTAGGCATTCTGATATGCAAAAAATACAGAAGCTCCGGTGCCGCATCTGAAGCCCTCGAACTTTTAAAAGAATATGCTTTTAAAACATTGAGCTTTACCCAAATCTACGCCCAAATCCATACCGACAATGAAACAAGTATCCAATTATTCCGTAAACATGGTTTTAGTGAAAGCGGCATCCTGAAAAAATGGACTCTATATAATAATGTATGGTTTGATACGATGATGCTGCAATGTATAAACCCTGATTTTAAATCCTGAGAAAATGGCCTATTATCACAGCAAATACGGAGCAGGTTACAAAAGAAAGAAACGCGCGAAGCTCAACCGCGTAATTTTCCTGATTTTGTTTGTCTTTATATTGATTTCCGGGTTTGCTGCCTATAAACTCTATCAGGCTATTTTTGACCCCAATACCTGGACTGCCGATCAAAAAGCTGAAATCATAACTGTTCCGACCGGCAGTAATTATGATGATCTGCGCAAAATATTATATGAAAACGGCCTGGTCGTAAACCGCCAAAGCTTTGAATGGCTGGCCGAACGAAAAAAACTTCCGCAAAGCATTAAATCAGGTATGTATTCTATTCCCCACGGAATGAACAATAATGATTTGATTAATATGCTGCGCGCCGGCATGCAAACCCCCACAAAACTTATTTTCCACAACATCAACACCAAAGAAGAACTTGCCGGAAGCCTGAGCAAACAGATCGAGGCTGATTCATTATCAATTATCCGTATGCTGAACGACAGCCTCTTTCAAGCTTCGTTGGGATTGGACACCGCAACTGCCGTTTGCCTCTTTATTCCCAATACGTATGAATTTTTCTGGAATACCACTGCAAAGCAATTGTTCAACCGAATGGACAGCGAATACAACAAATTCTGGAATAAAAAACGCAGGGTCCTGGCCGACAGCATCGGGATGAGTCCGGCTGAAGTAATGACCCTCGCCAGCATTGTAGAAAAGGAAACCAATAAAAACGATGAAAAAGCACGTATTGCAGGAGTTTATCTCAACCGCTTAAAATCAGGATGGCGTTTACAGGCCGATCCAACCCTAAAGTTTGCCATGCGCAACTTTGGGTTAAGGCGCATCCTTACAGCACACCTTGAATATGATTCTCCCTACAACACATATTTGCATACCGGAATACCGCCCGGCCCTATTTGCCTGCCGTCTATCAAAAGTATTGATGCCGTGCTCAATGCCGAAAAACACAATTACTATTTTTTCTGCGCAAAAGCAGACCTCTCGGGCTATCATGAATTTTCAAAAACCTCTGCCGAACATGGTGCCAATGCCCGGAAGTACCATGACGCACTAAACCGAAACAGAATTTACCGATAAAATGAAAGCATTTAAAGCCTATGATATCCGGGGTGTTTACAATAAGGATTTCAATAAATCCGACGCCCTGAAAACAGCTAATTACCTCGCTCAGGTATTCAAACCCAAAAAAGTCCTCATCGGAAGGGATGTCCGCGAAAGCAGTGATGAAATTTTTGAAGCGCTGTGCACCGGTTTCACACAAGCCGGACTTGATGTTGATGATGCCGGACTCACAACAACGCCTATGGTGTATTATCTTACCGCAGCAAAAAACTATGAACTCTCGGTGATGATCACCGCTTCGCACAATTCGTCCGAATACAACGGAATGAAAGTTAGCGGTCCAAAAGCCAGTCCCATAGGTTTCGACAGTGGCTTAAACAAAGTCAAGGATTTATACGACAAAAATACAGAACTGATAAACCTGAATCAGAAGGGAAATGTCAAGCGTTTTGACTTCAGGCAGGAATATCTTGATTTCCTGCAGAAATACAAGTCAGATCACAGCAATTTAAAAATGGCCGTGGATTGCTCCAATGGAATGGCCGGATTTTTTATTAAAGACCTTCTCGGAGATACACCTTATTATATTAATAAAATTCCCGACGGCACTTTTCCGGGACATGATCCCAATCCTTTGATCATGAAAAATGTGGAGCAGTTGCAAAAGCTCACATTGGAAAAAAACTGCGATATGGGCATCATTTTCGATGGGGATGCCGACCGCGTAATGTTTGTTGATGAAAGAGGAGCATTTATTCCGCCTGACCTCATCATCGCTTTAATGGGACACTATTTTCTCGAAGGCAAAGAAGGAGGGCAAAAAGTACTTCAGGACATTCGTTCCTCCAAAGCTGTAGGCGAATATCTTGGCCGCTTTGGTGCAGAAATGCATACCTGGCGAGTAGGCAGGGCATATGCAGCGCTCAAGCTGCGTGAAATTGACGCCCTTTACGGAGGAGAACTGGCCGGCCATTATTATTTCCGCGATTTCTTCTATAGCGATTCCGGTTTGATGGCCGCACTGATTGTCATCTCCATTGTTAGCCGTTTCCATAAAGAGGGAAAAACGTTTTCCGAGCTCATTTCCGACATTAGGGCCTATGTCAATTCCGGCGAAATCAATTACAGCATCGAGCGCAAAGAGGAAGCAATGGAAGCCATAAAAGATCATTTCGCTCAAAAAGAAAAAACTACCCGATTTATGGATTTTGATGGCTACCGCCTGGAATTCCCGGACTGGTGGTTTAATGTTCGCCCATCAAATACTGAACCTTACCTTCGCTTTATTGCTGAAGCCAAAAACCCTGATTTACTGGAGCAGAAACTCCATGAAGCAGAGAAAATCATCAAGCAATACTCCTGATGGGAAAAAGGGCACTGTCCGGCAAACCGACATTTGCAATACTGCTCAGTATTGTGATGCTGTTTATGCTTTCAACAAATAGCTACGCCCAAACGGATGACGGTTTTTTGAAATTCCCGGACAGCCTCAATAAAAAAAGGCTGCGCACGGTATTAATTGCAGAGGGCACAATAATAGCAGGTTCTATGGCCGGACTCTATGCTTTGTGGTACAAGGATTATCCAATGACCAGCTTTCATTTTTTCAATGATAATGATGAATGGCTGCAAATGGATAAAGCGGGCCATCTGGTCACCTCCTATTATATCAGCAGGATCGGCTATACCAGTCTTCGCTGGAGCGGAGTTGATGAGAAACGGGCAATCCTTTATGGAGGAAGCCTTGGGTTCCTTTTTCAGTCCACCATTGAAATCCTCGACGGTTTTTCTGCCGAATGGGGCGCCAGCACAGGCGACATCATTGCCAATACAGCTGGTTCATTGATTTTTATGGGGCAACAATTCGGTTGGGGCGAACAACGTATCACTTTAAAATA
Organism: Bacteroidales bacterium; assembly: GCA_963662905.2. GTDB lineage: Bacteria > Bacteroidota > Bacteroidia > Bacteroidales > WRLA01. The sequence goes on from CAXXFD010000003.1 coordinate 1,604,673, forward strand.
CAGCTTTCACCCTACAGAATACCCCGATTACCGCCCGGACCTGCTGGGGAGCAATATTTTTCAATGGCCGTTGAAAGACTATAACGGGCAAACCTACTGGCTCAGCACCAATATCAAGTCCTTTTTCAAAGGAAGCAATATACCGGAATGGCTGAACGTATCTTTTGGCTACAGCGCAGATGGCATGACCGGTGCAAGTGAAAATTCCACGGAATATAATGGCAAGCCAATCCCCCATTTTGAGCGCAGGCGGCAGTTCCTTTTGTCGTTGGATGTTGATTTGCCCCGCATCAAAACACGCTCAAAATTCCTAAAGGCCGCTTTTAACCTTTTAGGCTTTATAAAGGTGCCTTTTCCGGCACTTGAAATGGACAACAAAGGTCATTTTCGTTTTCACCCCATTTATTTTTAATAATTGATTATGAATTGGTTAACCAAAATACAAGGAAAATTTCAGGAAAAATTAGCAGTGGACTTGCATATCTAAAAAAATTATCTGTACATTTGCACTCATTTTTGAGGAAACGCATAAATATAGCTTACAATGAGCAAACCGGAATTAATATCATTAATTGAGAATACAGTTGAGCAGAAGAAATTACCTGCTTTCAAAGCTGGAGATACTATTACCGTATCGTATAAAATTAAAGAAGGAAACAAAGAACGTATTCAGAAATTTCAGGGTGTTGTTTTGCAACGCTCAGGCACTGGTCCTGCTGAAACTTTCACTGTAAGGAAAATTTCCGGTAATACCGGCGTAGAACGTATTTTCCCGGTTTCCTCACCTTTCATCGATGATATCCAGATCAACAAGCGTGGTGTGGTTCGTCGTGCCCGCATCTTCTATCTGAGAGGCCTGCGCGGTAAGAAAGCCAGAATCAAAGAGAAAAGAATGTAGTTTTGTTTTCATAATTTTTGGGATTTTTTACCCGGGTCAATTCGTTGGTCCGGGTTTTTTGGTTTCATCGGATAGTACTTTTATTGTACATTAGCATAAAAAACAAATCAATGGACAGAAAGACAAAAGGATTTGGAACAGCGCCGGTATTTTTTACGGCTATATCGACCATTCTGGGAGCAATTCTTTTTCTCCGCTTCGGCTTTGCCACCGGCACACTGGGTTTCTGGGGCATTGCGGTCATTATATTGCTGGGGCATATGGTCACAGTACCCACCGCTCTGGCCATCAGTGAAATTGCCACAAACAAACGCGTAGAAGGCGGTGGCGAGTATTTCATCATATCCCGCTCTTTTGGACTCAACATTGGCGCCACAATTGGCATTGCACTGTTTTTTTCCCAGGCCATCAGTGTGGCTTTTTACATTATTGCGTTCACGGAATCCTTTCAGTTCCTTTTTGATTTCCTGATGCGCGATTACGGCATCAACCTGCCCCGACAGGCAATCAGCATTCCTGCCATGGCAGCACTTGCACTACTAATTTATAAAAAAGGGGCTGGCGTTGGGGTAAAAACCCTCTACATCGTTGTGGCCATACTTTTTGTGGCTCTGGGCTTGTTTTTTGCGGGCAGTGGACTCCAGCAGAACGATTTGAATTTCTTCACATCCAATGCTAATTTTCGCAATATGAATGATTTTTTCTTCGTCTTTGCTATTGTTTTTCCGGCTTTCACCGGGATGACGGCAGGCGTTGGATTGTCCGGTGAATTAAAAAAACCTTCGCGCAGTATTCCCATGGGAACCGTAACGGCCACTTTTGCCGGGATGTTACTGTATTTCATTATTGCGTTTAAGCTGGCTTGGTCCGCCCCTGCTGACGCGCTAATTAACGACCAGTTTGTTATGGGCAAAATTGCATTGGGCGGAGCATTTATTATCCCGCTCGGATTGGCCGCCAGCACAATATCTTCTGCCATTGGGAGCATTCTGGTTGCTCCGCGCACCCTTCAGGCCCTTGCTATGGACAATGCTTTTCCATGGAAAATAACCAATGACTTTCTTTCAAAAAGTCGCGCATCGGATGGCGAGCCGGTTTCCGCAACCTTGGTAACCGTTATTATTGCTTTTGCTTTTGTTGCAATGGGCAATGTAAATGCCGTTGCGGAAGTCATCAGTATGTTTTTTATGCTGACTTACGGATCCCTCTGTTTGATCAGTTTCCTGAACCATTTCGGATCTTCCCCTTCTTACCGCCCAAGTTTCCGCTCACGCTGGCCTCTTTCATTAATGGGGTTTCTGGTTTCCGTTTGGGTGATGTTTAAAATCAACACCATCTATGCTTTGGCCGCTATTTTGCTGATGGCCATTCTCTACATCTACCTGAATTCATACCATAAAGAGCGCAAAGGGCTTGCCGATATTTTCACCAATGCGCTTTATCAGCTGAACCGCAACCTGCAGGTTTTTCTGCAAAAAAAACACCTGCAACAGCAGGGAAACGAATGGCGGCCCAGTGCAATTTGTATTTCCGGCGACAGCTTCAAGCGCAATACGGCATTTATGATGCTCAACTGGATTTCCTATAAATACGGTTTTGGCACCTATCTGCACCGCATTGAGGGGTATTACTCCAAAAGCAGCTCACAAAAAGCGCATGAAGAACTCAAACGCCTGATCAACGTTACCAGCCAAATGGAAAACCATGTGTATATCGACACAATTGTGAGTCCGTCATATACCTCAGCTATTGCCCAATCCATCCAGATTCCCGGAATTTCGGGCATGGAAAACAATATGATCATTTTTGAATACGATAAAGATGATCCCAAAAAACTGGACGAAATCACCGAAAACTTTTCACTGGTTCATGCTGGCAATTTTGATGTGTGCATTCTGGCCACCAGCAGCCGGCAGATACAATTCCAAAACGGCATCCACATTTGGATAAAATCAACCGACACTGAAAATGCCAATTTGATGATCCTTCTGAGTTTTATTATCCTGGGACATCCCGACTGGAAAAAAGGCGACATCAAAATATTTGAAATCTGCAAACAGGAAAAACTTAAAGAAACACGCCAAAAAATGGAGGAACTTGTTGTAAGCGGACGCCTTCCGATAACTTCATCAAACATTCAACTGATCGTTGATGTGGAAGGAAAATCGATCCGCGAGCAAATCATTGAACGCTCACGTGATGCGGGACTGACTTTTATCGGCTTCCGTGAAGAAAGCCTGCGGCACGACAAAGCTGAACTCTTTAGCGGATACGAAGAAATGGGCTCCATCCTTTTTGTAAATTCGCAAATGAAAAAGCTGATCGAATAGGAACGCACATGGATTCCCTGAAAGCTGTATTCAAAAAAACTAAATTACTAAAAATGAACAAAATACTCCAAAATACACTGCTACCGCTCATAGTCATGATTTTATTGCCCGCTCTCGCATGGGCACAAATTGAAATAGAAGGAAAAGTTGAAGGAAACCCTCCCGGCGACAAAATATATCTCAGCAGCTATTTTGGCGAACGTTTGTCTTTGGTCGATTCTGCCACACTCAATCCGGAAGGCGATTTCATAATGAACCTGCCGAAGCATCAGCACAATGGGCTTTACCGCATGGATTTGGGCGAAGGACGTTTTTTTGACTTCATCATCAACAATGAAAAAAAGATCCGGCTGGCCACTGATTATAATGCACCCATTGAAATGCTCCAGGTGCAAGAATCGCGGGAAAACAAGGTTTTTTATCATTTCATTAAAGAAGAAAACCGCATTGAATCAGCAATCGCTTTGCTTTTCCCCCTGTTGAGCGAGTATCCGCTCGACGATCCTTTTTTTCCGGAAATTGCCCGACGCTACGAAAGCCTGCAAATGGAGAAAGACTCCATCATCAACAAACTTAGCGAAGGCAATCCGGGAACTTTTGCGGCAAAACTGATACAAATGCGCAAATCGCCCTATCTGGAAGCCTGGTTGCCGCGCAGGGAAAAGCTCAACAAATTGAAAAACGAATTTTTCTACGGACTTACTTTCTCGGACACAAGTTTGCTTTATTCCAATGCCTATACTTCCAAGGCCATTGAATATATGTCGTTTTACAGTAATCCGGATTTTAATTTTGAGGAAATTCAGGCTGCCTTTATTGGCGCTGTGGATAAGATCATGGCCAAAGCCGGAGAAAATCCGAAAGTGTATAATCAGGTACTAAACTATCTGGTTGGTGGTTTTGAGCAATATCATTTTGATGAAGTTTTGGCACACATCGCGACGAACTGGCCCGAAGACGGCACTTGCAAGAATGAAGATGAAAGCACTTTGGCAAAACGTTTGGAAAACTATAAAAAGCTGGCCAACGGAATGCCTGCACCCAATTTTGAATTCACAGATGAAGCAGACCAAAAACACACGCTCAGCGATATCAAATCAAAAAAGACCGCATTGGTTTTCTGGGCCAGCTGGTGTCCGCATTGCAGGCAGATTATGCCCGAAATGAAAAAATTATACGGAGATTTTGACCGTGACGAGCTGGAAATCATCAGTATATCCATAGATACTTCCCGTGCTGAATGGCAGCAGGCAATAAAAACCATCGATGCCGGTTGGCTCAATTCCTGCGATGAAAAAGGATGGGATGGCGAGGCAGCTACACTTTACAATATTTATGCAACGCCCAGCCTTTTCCTCTTGGACGAGGACAAAAACATCATCTCCAAACCAATGACTGTAAGCGAATTACGGGCGAAACTGGAAGAATAGTTTAGACATCGATTACCCGAAATTCGGTAGAGGAAGGCACTCCTTTGAAGTCTTCGATATATTTTCCCGAAATGAGGGAGAGCAATTTGGAATCCTTGTAATGGGGATGCACTTCCAAATCTTCCTGAACTTTTTTATAATAAGGCTCACTGATCACGATACGGTTAATTTTCGCTTTGGACATCAGGCGCGCCGATAAGTCAATATCTTTTCCGTAATAATCATTATAGCCTTTAAAGTAGGTAATATTATAAACCTCTGTGCAGTAATGCATTCCCACTTTGCAATTCAGGAAAAGGTCTTCGAGGGGGAAATTTTTGATATTATCGAGGGTAGCAAAGATCTCAAAAAGCAGGGAAAAATAATTATTGATATCCTGCTTGGCTTTCAGGGCTTCATCAGGGATGTAGAGCATAATTTCATCGCCAATACCTTTCACGATATTATCGGGAAAATCATTGAGGAAAGTAATGAGATTGAAGGTATTGTTGAGCAATTTGCCCCAATGCTCAATTTCGGAGCTGTATTTTATTGCTGTTGAATTTGTGATATCGATGAAGATGCAGGTTCCGGGCACTGTGGGCAGGGAAGCCAGAAATTCCTTCATTTGGGGCGAATGCGGATCGCGATAGTGGATGTAATGTCCCATACAATCTAGTTTTCGAGCTTTTTTTGCGCTGCTTCCAGATCATCCACAATTTCAAAAATACTGATAAAACCGGCGATTTCAAAAATTTCCCGGATATTGGGTTGAAGGGAGCAAAGGATAAAACGGCCTTTTTTAGCTTTCATCGCTTTGAGGAACATCAAAAAAATCCTCAGTCCGGAGCTGCTTACATAGTCCATTTTGGCACAATCAACAATAATTTCGTTTGCTTCTGCAGCTGTCAGCTCTTTGAGTTTTTGTTCAAAAGCGCTGTAATTGAGCGTATCCAGCCGGCCTTCAATTGCCAGTATAAATCTTTTGCCTTCCTGAGTTTGCTTAATTTCCATATTTAGTATTGATTTTTTTCAATTATTTTGAGGAGCGGTTTTTGGTGAGAATGATACGGTTTTTGCCGCCTACCCGCTCGTATTTCAGTTCATCCATCACATTGCGCACAAAAAGAATTCCCAGACCACCGACTTCGCGGTCTTCAGCAGATTTCTTCAATTCACTGCTGTGGTCTTCTTCGAGAGGGTTAAAGGGTGTGGCATCATCTTCGATGGTCAGCACAATCGGTTGTCCAAGAGCGCATTCTACGTGAATATCAATTAAATGGTCTTCTTTATCGGTATAACCATAAAAAACAATATTACTCACCAGCTCTTCCAGTGCGAGGTTAAGGTCAAACACTTCTTTCATGCTCAACTGATAAGGTTCGGCCAGTCCTTCGATAAAGGAAGCAATTTCGCGGATTGCCTGAATATTGTTTTTTACCTGTATATGTTCCACTATTTTTGCAGCTTTATTTCACAAAGTTAACGAATCCTGAGAATTTACGGTGATTTATTTTTGCCTGCTCTATTCATAAAATGCAAACAAAATATTATAATCAGCCAAAAATTAGGTTTTTACTAATTTTATATCCTAAAATTGAATTTGTTTGCATTTTACTAGTGCATTAACTTCAGGCCATCTGCTTCGTTGCTAAAGCTTTGAAATAGGCGACTATATCTTCAGCTTTAGACGCCTCACATCTGACCTGAATTTAAAGCATGAATAAAGCAGGTTTGATTCCAACGCACTGCCATTAGCGTGATATCATCACTTTGTCCGGCTCCACCGGCAAATATTTCCACATCATCCGAAATATGATGACACATCTTGCGGGGATCCAGCCCTGAAAGCGTGCTTGCAACAAACTCTTTTAAACGCTGATCAGAATATAACTCTTCTTCAATGTTGACAGCCTCTGTAATGCCATCCGTATAAAGCAGCAAACTGTCGCCACTGTTGAGCTGCATTTGCTGTTGCCCATAGGCTACATCCTCAAAAACGCCCAGGGGAAGTCCATTTCCCGGCCCCATAAATGCAACATCTTTGCCTTTAATGAGCAATGGGAAATTATGGCCTGCATTGCAATACGACACAATTCCTTTCTGCAAATCAAGAATTCCCAGGAAAAGGGTTACAAACATGGAGTCATTATTATCGCGGCAGAGTTCTTCATTCATCTCGGCTATAATTTGTCCGGGCTGTTTATCTGCTTCTGCCTTTGCCCTGAGCAATGTACGGCAAATGGCCATAAACAAGGCCGCGGGCACACCTTTTCCTGAAACATCGCCAATCGCAAAACAGAGATGATGCTCATCGAGAAAAAAGAAATCATACAAATCGCCACCAACTGCTTTGGCAGGTTTCAGCATTGCATAGATATCCACAGCCTGTTCTTCCGGAAATTTTACAGGCAGCATATTGTATTGGATGGAGCGGGCAATATTCAATTCGCTCTCCATTTTTTCACGTTCCGCTGTTTCATTTTTCAAGTCCCTTATATACTGTTTCAGTTCATGTTGCATAAAGCTCAGGGCCGATGAAAGCCGGCTGATTTCTTTGCTGTTTTGTAAATCAGGGATGCGTAAATCAAAATCTCCTTCTCCTAAGCCCCTGCTGGCAGCTGCCAGTTTTTTGATCGGAAGCGTAATTTTTCGGCTGACCAAAAGCAAAGCCAAAAACATTAAAACCAATCCCAATACACCATATTCAATTAGTTTTAAATGGAGGTCATTTCTGTCGGCATAGAGCTGATTTTCAGCATAAATAACAGCCATCGACCAATCCAGGGAAGGCAGGGGGGCAAAATAGGCGTGAAAATCCTGATTTGCACCCGGCGGACGAAATTCAATAAAACCCGTTTGCTGATCGACCATTCTTCTTGCAACTTCATTAATTTCCGGCAATTGCCCGGCTGTTTCATCTTCAAAAATATTATCACCGGTCCTTTCTTCTGCCGGACCTGCCAGCAATGTTCCCTGACCATCCAGCAAAACCACAGTGGCATCATCCACAATCTGAAGGTCGTCCACAAATTTATTCAGCCAGGAAAGGGATAAATCCACCGTGACCAAACCCCTTGTGCGTGTTTCCGGATCAATAAACGGGACGGCATATGTGAGCATCAGCTCATCACCGCCATGCATATCGTAATAAGGCCGCGACCAAAAAGAAGAATCCAAGCCCACTGCATTCCGGTACCAGTCTTTTTCGGTATAATCATAAGCATCTGTAAAAAGGCTTTTCGTGAATAAGCCGGTATCTGTTTGAAAAACATAAGCAGAAAAACAGCCCAGTTCCCCTTCAGGATCAAGAGAAACGGCAATCCCATAAACATCAGGCGTTTTATAAATAGACTTTCTGAGTTCGGATACCAGCCTTGTGCTGTCAAACGGGTTTTCAGACATATATTTTGCCAGCTGACGGCAGAGGTTTTCGGAAGGCACAACAATAGAAGATAATTGCGAAGCCGCTGCTACCGTAACACCTTCGGCTTTGTCCTGAGCAGCACCCAGCACAATATCCTCGGTAAGGGACATATTGTAAAGCAGGGTAATGACCAAAATCAAAGTAATCAATGGCAGCAACAAAACATTAAGTTGAAAACCAATTCCCTGTCTGGAAAATATATTGCTCTTTTTCATTGGAATTACCATTAAACAGCCGCAAAGCCGGATTGTATAGCGTCAAAATTAACAAATAAAAGCAAATCCGCCCCAATGATCTGCCTCGGAATGCGCCTACTGCTCTATCCGAACATTTAAAAGACGTTAAATTATTTTCCGTAAAGGCAGGAAACAATACATTCAAAGCAGCGTTTTTTAACTTTGCAACAAAATTCAGAATCTTGAAGGTCAAAAATTTATCAGTCAGCATTATTGGTTCGGGCAATATGGCGTGGCATTTGGGGCATGCTTTCAAAAAAAAGGGGCTGCGTATTGAGGAGGTTTTTTCGCGCAACACCAAAAGCGGGATGCAGCTTGCCGACAAACTGAATGCCCGTTTTGCACTCACATTGAAAAATCTGGAGACAGGTTCGGATCTATATATCCTTGCTGTTCCTGACCGCAGTATTGAAAAAATCATGATGGACTGGCCCGAACAGCTCAAACACAGCCTGGTTGTGCATACCAGCGGCAGCGTTGGCCTCGATAGCATCAGGCGTTTCCATGCACATGCAGGCGTATTTTATCCACTTCAGACTTTCAGCAAATCAGAAAAAGTTAAATTCAAAAAAATCCCTATTTGCATTGAAGCGGTTCAAAAAGAGGATGAAGAAAAACTTCTGAAATTGGGTCGCGTGCTGAGTTCTGATGTCCGTCTGCTCAATTCCGAACAAAGACGCATAGCACATCTTTCGGCGGTTTTTGCCAATAATTTTACCAATTATATGTATGCAGTGGCGGCTGAAATCCTCAAGAACCACGACCTGCCTTTTGACCTGCTCAAACCGCTGATCAAAAAAACCGCCAGCAAACAGAAAAAACAAGACAATCCTTTCCGGGTTCAAACCGGACCGGCAATACGCCAGGATTACGGAACCATAGAAAAGCACCTGGAAATGCTGAAAATTAAACCGGATTTTCAAGAGATTTACGAACTGCTGAGTGATAAAATTTCTGCTCATAAAAACGAGAATAAACAGGCTGATTAATTAGAGTTGAAGGCGATAAAAACAGCCAAAATAAAATAGTAAAATGAAAAACTACAGAGAGAAGCTAAAGGATATCCACACAATAATTTTTGATTATGATGGAGTTATGACTGATGGCTACGTTATGGTTTTGCCCGATGGTGAAGCCTTGCGCAGAACCAATGTCAAGGACGGATATGCACTCCAGCTGGCCATCAAAAAAGGCATACGGCTGGCCGTAATCAGCGGTGGCAGGGGCAAAAACATGGAAAAACGCCTTGAAATGGTCAAAATAGAGGATGTTTATTTAGGCGTTGACAATAAGATCAAGGTATTTCGCGCATTTTTGGAAAAACATAAGCTCAAAGCTGAAGATGTAATTTATGTTGGCGACGACATCCCTGATTATGAAGTAATGAAAGAAGCCGGCCTGGCCATGTGCCCAGAAGATGCCGCCGAAGAAATAAAATCTATATGCCATTATATCAGCCATGCGAAAGGTGGACAGGGCGTGGTTCGCGATGTAATTGAACAGCTTTTAAAAGCCCATGGCCTTTGGATGAACGAAGATGCTTATCACTGGTAAAAAACGAACCCATGAACACAATTGAAACCCGCGATATTGTAAAGCGCTATGCCAATCATACGGCATTGAAGAAAGTGAGCATTCAGGTGCCCAAAGGTAGCATCTACGGCCTTCTGGGGCCAAATGGAGCCGGAAAAACATCATTGATACGGATCATCAACCGAATCACCGCACCCGATGAAGGCGAAGTGCTTTTTAATGGAAAAGCCCTGCGGCAAAACGATGTGGAGCGCATTGGCTATCTGCCCGAAGAGCGCGGCCTGTACAAAAAGATGAAAACCGGCGAACAGGCGCTTTACCTGGCTCAACTGAAAGGCGTTGATGAAAAAACCGCCAAAGAACGCCTGAAAAAATGGTTTGTCCGCCTCAACATCACCGATTGGTGGGACAAAAAAGTGGAAGAGCTCTCAAAAGGGATGCAGCAAAAAGTCCAGTTTATCACTACGGTAATCCATGAACCGGAATTATTGATTTTTGATGAGCCATTCAGCGGATTTGACCCCATTAATGTGAACATCCTGAAAGAAGAAATCCTGCGCCTTCGTGATGAGGGAGCAACGATTATTTTCTCAACGCATAATATGGCTTCCGTAGAAGAAATCTGCGACCATATTGCACTGATCAATAAATCAGAAAAAATCCTCGAAGGAAAGCTCAATGAAATACGCGAATCGTTCAAAAGCAACCTATATGAAATTAAAATCCGTGATTTTGGCGGTTTTATCCCTGAATTTGAAAATGAAATCACAGAAAAAAAAGACCAGGGACTGCACCGTTTAAGCTTTAGTACCGATGAGGGAGACAAAGCCCGCGCCTTTCTTGCCGAAATCGCAGCAAAAGAACATGTGGTCGATTTCCGCGAGATCTATCCTTCTGTGAATGATATTTTCCTGAGCAAAACATCTGAAAAAGCACACTCATGAGCAAAATAAGCCTGATCATTAAGCGGGAATATTTAACCCGCGTAAAAAAGAAATCTTTTATCATCATGACCATTCTTGGCCCCATACTGATGGCTTCAGTTTGGGTATTACCTATTGTAATGGCCAATATTGGTGGTGATCAGAAAACCATTGAAGTACTGGACGAAAGCGGCCTTTTCTTCACGGAATTCAAGGATTCGGAAGACTATAAATTCGTTTTTGTTTTTAAAGAGTTAGACAGTGCAAAAAATGCCTTTCGAAAAAGCGATGCCCAGGCTTTGGTTTATATTCCCAAAACTCAGGTCGCCGTGCCGGAAAAAGCATTTATTTTTTCGCGCAAACAAGCAGGAATTGGCCTGAAAAAATATGTAGAAACCGTAATGAAAAAGGAGGTTGAAAGCATTAAGTTGGCTGCTTCGGGCATTGATTCCGAAATCCTGGAAAGCATCAAAACGGGCATTCTTGTTACCAACATCAAATTGGATGCAAGCGGCAATGAGGAAAAATCCTATCCGGAAATCCGGCTGGCTTTGGCCTGGTTCTTTGGCATCCTGATTTATTTTTTCATCTTCATTTTTGGGGCACAGGTGATGCGGGGCGTTATCGAAGAAAAAGTCAACCGCATCATCGAAGTGATTATTTCTTCGGTAAAGCCCATGCAGTTGATGACCGGAAAAATTGTCGGAATTGCTTTGGTGGGACTGACACAATTTTTACTTTGGGTAGTGCTTAGCTGGGGGATCGTTGGTATCGTTCAGGCAAGCACTGGATTTTTCAGCAATCCACAGGCAAATGCTCAGATTACAGCATTGAGCCCCGGCAGTGCAGCGGTCAGTCCCAACGAAATTTTACCCGCACCTGCGCCCGATAAAGACGAAAACACAGTAGCGTACCTGCGGGAATCCATGCTATCGGTCAATTATTTTTCCATAATCCTAACCTTCCTATTTTATTTTCTTGGCGGATACCTGCTTTATGCGGCACTTTTTGCAGCAATTGGATCGGCAGTGGACAATGAAACCGACACCCAGCAATTTATGTTACCGGTTTCCGCGCCTTTAATAGCGTCCCTGGTTTTGGTCGGTTATGTGATTAACAATCCCGATGGCAGTTTGGCTTTTTGGCTATCGATGGTGCCGTTTACTTCGCCCATTATCATGATGGCGCGTATTCCATTCGGTGTTCCGTTTTGGGAAGTGGGCCTGTCCATGGCTGCATTGATCGGTGGGTTTCTTTTCACTTCATGGTTTGCTTCGCGCATATACCGGGTCGGAATTTTAATGTACGGTAAGAAAGTAAATTACAAGGAATTGTGGAAATGGTTCCGTTTCCGGTCATAATTCTAATTGGAACCTTGCTGACCACTTAATATTCCGGGGAAATCCGGCTTCATAGCTGATTTGCAGCAGCAAGGATTATTGTACTGTTGAAAACAAATTTCACAAAAAAAGATACGAACAGGGTGCAATTTAATGAAAAACAGTATATTACCATATCTATAAATATAAATCCGAAAAATTGTTAATTAAGGATTATTATTCTATTTTTGCACCCTCGAAAATTTAAGTCATTATCAAATAAATAGATTCGAAATGCAACACAAAGGTGTAATTAAGTTTTTCGCTATCCTGTTAGCACTGGTGTGTGTATTTCAGTTGTCTTTCACATTCATCACACGAAGTGTTGAAAACAAGGCGGTTGAATACGCTCATTCAGAGGAAGCCGACATCATAGCCAAAAACATGTCGAAAGGTGACGAGGTCAAATTTCAGTATTATCTTGATTCCATTAGCAAATCACGCAAGCGTTATTTTCTGGATTCAATGGCAAATGAAGAAGTGTACAACATTTTGGTTCGTCAGTACACTTACAAAGAAGCCAAAGAGCGCGAACTGAACTTAGGACTTGACCTTAAAGGTGGTATGAACGTAACCATGGAAGTAAGTGTAGTAGATATCCTGCGCGCCCTTTCCGGTTACAGCAAAGACGAAACCTTTAACAGTGCCATTACTATGGCCCGTGAAAAACAGAAAAGCAGCAATGCGGATTATGTGACTCTTTTTGCTGAGTCATTCCAGGAAATTGATCCCAATGCCCGCTTGGCCAGTGTATTCAATACTGTAGAACTCAAAGACCGTGTTAAATATAACTCGACCAATGCCGAAGTTATCAGCGTGATCCGAGAAGAAACCGATGCAGCGATCGACCGTACTTTTAACATCCTGCGCACACGTATTGACCGCTTTGGCGTTGCTCAACCGAATATCCAGCGTTTACAAACCGCAGGCCGTATCCTGATTGAACTTCCGGGTATTAAAGATCCGGAACGTGTACGTAAACTGCTCCAGGGTTCAGCACAACTGGAATTCTGGGAAACATACCAGCTCCCCGAAGTATTTGGTAGCCTGGCCGAATGTAATGCCAAAATGCGCACTCTCGTTGCTATGGACGAGGGTTTGAAGCAGGAAAACCTCAACAGCTCTGAAACAACAGAAGTTGAAATTGAAAATACAGACGGCTCAACTGATAACATTAGCAATACAGAGCAAACTGAAGAGCAAATTGAAGTCAATGAAGAAACCGGCGACACAAGTGTTGTAGAAGAATCCCTGCTGGACAAAATCGCTGATTCAACCGGAAGGGAAATTGCTGAAGCGCAATCTTCATTTGAAGACTATGCTAAAGAAAACCCACTCTGGGCTTATCTGAACCCTGCTGTTTATCAAAATGAATCAGGTCAAACCGTACCTTATAATTCAGCACGTATCGGTTCTTCTTTTATCAAAGATACTGCACGTGTTAATTATATGTTGCGTGCCACAAAAGAACTGCGCCCACGCAACCTGCGCCTGCTTTGGACTGTGAAGCCCGAACCCGGCCGCAAGGACGTTCTTGATTTGGTAGCAATTAAAGTAAACACACGCGACGGAAAAGCTCCACTGGGTGGTGATGTGATCGTTGACGCACGTCAGGACGTAAATCCCGTTAACGGTGGCGTTGAAGTTTCCATGAGCATGAACGGCGAAGGCGCCCGTATCTGGAAGCGGATGACCGGTGAGAATATTGGCAAACAAATTGCGATTGTTCTTGACAGCTATGTTTATTCCTATCCTAATGTGAACTCAGAAATTGGTGGTGGCCGTTCTTCTATTTCCGGTGGTGGCATGACCATTGAAGAAGCTCAGGACCTTGCAAATATTCTGAAAGCAGGTAAACTTCCTGCTCCTGCACGTATTGTTCAGGAAGAAATTGTTGGGCCTTCACTGGGTGCTGAAGCCATTAGTGCCGGTTTGAACTCATTTATTCTGGCTTTCCTGCTCGTGCTTATTTATATGATATTTTATTATAACCGTGCCGGTTGGGTAGCTGACCTTGCACTGGTTACCAATATTTTCTTCATCTTCGGTGTATTGGCCTCCTTCGGAGCAGTACTGACATTGCCTGGTATTGCGGGTATTGTACTTACACTCGGTATGGCTGTGGATGCCAACGTGATTATCTACGAGCGTATCCTCGAAGAAGTCCGCGCCGGTAAAGGCATACGCCTCGCATTGACCGACGGTTATAAAAATGCCTATTCGGCCATCATCGATGGTAACGTTACCACATTGCTTACCGGTATCGTACTTTTCACATTCGGTTCCGGCCCTGTTCAGGGTTTTGCAACCACACTGATTATCGGTATCATTTCTTCACTCTTCTCAGCAATTTTCATCTCCAGGCTTGTATTTAACTGGATGCTGGAAACCAAGAAAACCGTTAATTTCGATACAAAAATCACACGTGGCCTTTTCAGTAAAGTTAATTTCGACTTTATCAGCATGAGGAAAACCGCTTATATTATCAGCTCTGTTATTATTATCATCGGGATTGCTTCTCTGGCAATCCGCGGTTTGAATTATGGTGTTGATTTCTCCGGTGGACGTACTTATGTTGTGCGTTTTGACCAGCCTGTCGTTGTGAAGGATGTACGCGAAGCGCTTACTGCTGAGTTTGGAAGCACTCCTGAAGTGAAAACTTTTGGTCCGAGCACTCAGGTGAAAATTACAACGGATTATCTGATCGATGATAACTCCAAAGAAGTGGACAGCATTGTGGAAGGAATGCTTTACACAAGCCTGAAGCCATTCTTTACCGGAGGCATTGAAAGATCACAATTCCTTTCAGATACTGATGAAGACAATAAAATGACCGGTATCCTTACTTCGCAAAAAGTAGGGCCTACAATTGCATACGACATCAAGCGTAATGCCGTGCTGGCCGTTGTTTTCGCACTGCTCGTGATCTTTGCATACATTGCCATTCGCTTTAAAAAGTGGCAATATGGTTTGGCAGGCGTGATTGCGCTCTTCCACGATTCCTTGATTACTATTGGCCTGTTCTCCCTGTTCTATGGTGTGCTGCCCTTCAACCTTGAAGTTGATCAGGCATTCATCGCGGCCATCCTTACAATCATTGGTTATTCAATTAACGATACCGTGATTATCTTTGACCGTATCAGGGAATTTACGGCACTGTATCCAAAGAAAGACATAAAAACCAATATCAATAACGCACTGAACAGTACACTGGGACGTACCTTCAACACATCGGGTACTACACTGATCGTACTGCTGATCATCTTCATCTTTGGTGGGGAAATCATCCGCGGATTTACATTCGCACTGCTTGTTGGTGTTTTAATTGGTACTTATTCGTCGCTCTTCAATGCAAGCCCGATTGCATTTGACCTGCTGACACGCAAATCAAAAGAAAATAAAGGCAAATAAGCTAATGCCTGATAATATTGAAGTCCCGGAGGTTTCCTTCGGGACTTTTTTTATTTTTGCATAAATTTTTTACACAATGACACTTCTTTTCTTTGACATCAGCGGAGGCGAAATTTTCATCATCATCATTATGGTGCTGATTATCTTTGGCCCGAAACGTATTCCTGAAATTGCCCGAAAAGCCGGCAAAGCCATGTCGGAAGTACGCAAAGCCAGTAATACCATTAAGAATGAAATCATGAGCGAAAGCGATAATATCCGCGAAAGCTTAGAAAAGGAAGCCAAAGAAATCAAAGGCGAAATCAAAGATGCCGTCAGCCTAGAAAGCAAGCCCGATGAAGGTAAAGGCGAAAACAATAATTGATCTTGCAGGCAGTTATACATGAGTGAAATTATCCGTAATTTAGCACAATAAATTGTTTTTAAATACTCTTCAGATATGAATATAACCATCAGGTTAATCTTAGCACTTAGTTTTTTCCTTTTAATTAATGGCATTCAGGCGCAAAACCGCAGGTTAAATGCTGCCGATGAAGATTTCAGGAATAAAAAATACAGCCTGGCCATGGAAAAATACAGGAAAGCATACAGTAAAACCAAAAGCAAAAGCACCCGCGAAACTATTTCGTTTAAAATGGCCGAATGTGAACGAATGATAGGAGATGTAGGACGGACAAAAAATGCTTATAAAAGGCTCATCAGCATGAATTACCAAGAAAAAGAGCCTATTGTTTTGCTGCATTATGCTGACGCATGCCTGAAAGATAACCGCCTGGAACTGGCTAAAACAAATTTTGAAGAATACCTGAAAAAAGTCCCTGACGACCCTCGCGCCATGCGCGGTTTGAAATCAATAGAATTTATTGAAAAACACAAAGAAACCAAAGGACGCTATGAGGTGGAACGAGACCGAAAAATAAACAGCCGTTTCGATGAATTTTCACCCACTTATATGAATTCCACCCTCAATGAAATTGCCTTTACCAGTAACCGCGATGATGCCGTAGGAAAGAAAGAAGATGAATGGACCGGAAAAAAATTCACCGATATATTCGTTAGCCGGCAAGATAAAAAAGGAAAATGGAGCACACCTGTCCTTCTGGATGAAGAGGAAATTGTAAACACCGAGGCCAATGAAGGCCAGCCCATGATGAACAAGCATTTTAACCTTTTGTATTTTACCCGCTGCAGCAAACTCGACAAACGGGCTGCCGGCTGCAAAGTGTACACTGCCAAACGGCAGGGAATGTCGTGGCAGGAACCCAAAGAGCTGAACCTGGGAGGCGATACACTCTCGGCAATCGGTCATCCAACCCTCAGTGAAGATGAAACCATAATTATTTTTGCTGCCGATTTTGACGACAGTAAAGGAGGAAAAGACCTCTATATCGCGACCCGCTCAAGCCGAAACGGGGATTTCGATCCCGCTGTCAACCTCGGAGAGGTTGTAAATACAGATGGCGATGAGCTTTTCCCGTTCCTTCGCGGCGATACAGCCCTGTACTTTGCTTCCAACGGTCATGTAGGCATGGGCGGACTGGACATCTATAAAACAGTGCTCAGCAGAGATGAAGAAGGTAAATTCAGTTTTAGCGAACCCGTTAATATGCTTCCGCCAATCAATTCCAATGCCGATGATTTCGGGATTGTTTTCAGTCCACAGGAACAAGGAGCTGCCGGCTTTTTTGCCTCAAACCGAAAAAGTAACCAGGGCGATGATATATACACTTTCACACGCGAACCATTGCTGTTCACTTTATCAGGAACAATTACCGATGACCGCACTTTGCAAAAACTTCCCGAAGTAAACGTTATGGTTACCGGATCTGACGGCACTCAGCTTGAAGATATTACTGATGAAAACGGATACTACAGCTTCAATAAAAACCAGATATTCGGTAATATTACATACGAAATTGCCGTAACCAAAGAAGGGTATTTTAATCAAAATGCAACAGAAACTACCGTTGGACTCCAAAATAGCACGGACTTAGTACGCGATTTTGTACTGGTGCCCATACCACAGGAACCCATCATGCTCCCGGAAATCCTCTACGATTTGGGCAAATGGGATCTCAAACCTCAATATCAGGACAGTTTACAGGGCTTGATTACCATTATGCAGGAAAACCCCAACCTGATCATTGAGCTTGCTGCCCACACCGATATGCGCGATTCGGATGAAAATAATGATTTACTCTCCCAAAAACGTGCACAATCCGTTGTTGATTATCTCATTGACCGGGGAATTGACGCAGGGCGGTTATCTGCAAAAGGTTACGGCGAACGTGTCCCGCTGGAGCTCAAAAAAGACATTACCAAAGACGGATTCCTTTTCCCTCAGGGCACTGTGCTTAATGAAGAATACATCAATAATCTGGAAAGCAGGGTCGAACGTGAAATAGCGCATCAGATGAACCGTCGTACCGAATTTTCAATTATAGGAACAGATTATATTCCCGGCTCAGGCGTGCTTAAAACCGAAGGCGGTAAAATCGATATCGTTACTACTCCCGAAAAAAATGAAGTACGCTTTACTTATTCAACCGACGGAAATCAAATTGTAGCTCCCTGCATCATCAATGGAATCAGTGCCAAATTTATTTATGACCTGCGCAATACCAAAAATGCAGTTATATCCGAAGAAGCAGCATTAGAACTTTTAAAAAGCGGTGCCATCAGTAAAACAGATTTCCTTGGTGATATCAGCAGGGCTCTGGGTGATGGCTGGATCGAAAACAATGCACGCTTCATAATCAATGATATGCGCATTGGAAAACAATTAAGCTATGATATAGAGGTAGTTGTAAACCAACGTGAAAAAGGCCAATACCTGAAACTCCCAAAGGCGGTGCTGAATAAATTCGGAACTGTAAATCTCGATAAAGAAAACCAGAAAATCATTTTTGAATAGAAAGTCCTCAGGAAATATGACGACAACTTCTTCACGATATAACCAAAGAGGAGTTTCTGCCTCAAAGGAAGATGTGCACAATGCGATTAAAAACACGGATAAAGGATTGTATCCCAATGCATTTTGCAAAATTATCCCTGATTTCTTGGGCGGTGATGACGATTTTTGCAATATCATGCATGCCGATGGCGCGGGAACAAAATCATCATTGGCTTACCTTTACTGGAAAGAAACCGGCGACTTATCCGTTTGGAAAGGGATTGCACAAGACGCCATTGTGATGAATACCGACGACCTGCTTTGCGTTGGTGCCACAGAAAACATCCTGCTCAGCTCCACAATCGGACGCAATAAAAACCTGATTCCTGGCGAAGTTATCAAAGCCCTTATCGAAGGGACGGAAGCTTTTGTTGAAGAAATGAAAGCATGGGATTACAAGCTCATAACAACCGGTGGGGAAACCGCCGATGTTGGCGACCTGGTGCGCACCATTATCGTTGACAGTACCGTGAGTGCGCGTATGCGCAGGTCAGACGTAATCGCAAACGATAAAATTTCGGAAGGAGATGTAATTGTTGGCCTCTCTTCTTTTGGTCAGGCCGTTTGGGAAGATGTTTATAATGGCGGCATGGGCTCCAATGGGCTTACTTCTGCCCGACACGATGTGCTTGGAAAATATCTCGTTAGCAAATATCCGGAAAGCTTTGACCCGGGCATCAATGATGAATTCGTATATTCTGGTTCGAAAAAACTTACCGATCCAACGGAAGTGGAAGGCATGGATGTAGGAAAACTTATTCTCTCTCCTACCCGAACCTATGCCCCACTTATGAAAAAAATACTTGCAGCACACCGTGCCAACATACACGGGCTGGTGCATTGCAGCGGAGGAGCCCAAACAAAAATCCTTCATTTTATAGATAAACTGCACGTCATCAAAGATAATTTGTTCGACATCCCCCCTCTTTTCAAAATGATTCAGCAAGAAAGCGGAACAAGCTGGAAAGAGATGTACCAGGTATTTAATATGGGACATCGCATGGAAATCTATCTGCCCGAAAAATATGCCGCAGAAATCATTGCAATTGCAAAAGACATGCATGTTGATGCGCAAATTGTAGGGCGCTGCGAGGCTTCGGAACATAAAAAAGTTACGATCAAAAGCCCTAAAGGAACTTTTGAATATTAAAGCACAAAAACCCCACTGATAAAAACTGCCGCTTCGGGAAAACCCAAAGCGGCAGTTTTTTTTTCGTAGTCATTACTTAGTGTTTGTCCATAGAGTCGAGAGTTTGCTCTATAAAGTTCAAATTCAAGGCGTGTGAAAAATCTAAACCGCAGTCCCGTAGGTACGGGATGAGGATTTAGATTTTGAGCAATCCCGAAATTTCGGGAGACTTTATAGACGAACTCTACTTAGTTTTCTCTATAAACGATATCATCATACTCCAATTCAAAGCGAAGCTTATGCTTTGATTCTTCAATGGCCAATGAATCAAAAACAGCTTTGATTTCATCATTTGGTGCCTTTTTGGCCAAATCAGAATAAAGACGGAAAGCCGCTTTTTCTTTTTTCATCGCAACAACCAATGCTTCTTCATAGCTCATGTCAGGCTTTGGTTCAACCTCAACCACATAATCTGCAATTTTCAGGTCAGCAACTTCTTCGGTGCGCCCTTTGTAAATGCCTTGTTCTTTTAGGTTGGCCAGGCGCTTTTTATGCCCCATTTCTTCGGTAGCAAATTGAAGAAAAACTTGCTTCATCTCCTCGTTACTGGCATTTTCCGACAATTGGTTGTAAAAATCAACAGCTTCCTGTTCGCTCTGCATCGCGAAATCCAGGATATCGTTAATATTATTAAACTCTTTCATAAAAGGATATTATTAGGTTTTGCAATTATCTTTCCAACAAATTTAATAAAAATCCAATCAGCACTGCGAAAACAAATTACCTTATCAACCCCTTTCCAAAAGAAAATCATGCGGATTTCCAACATTTCCGCACTACATTTGTTGAATGTTAAATCAAGCAGATTAAACATGGCACGTTACGCAATAAAAGACCTGGAACACTATACCGGCATAAAGGCACATACGATAAGAATTTGGGAAAAACGATATGAGGTTGTGCAACCCGAACGCTCCGATACCAATATTCGTTCATATAGCGATGAAGACCTGAAAAAACTGCTCAATATTGCTATGCTTAACCGCCATGGACACAAAATCAGTGACCTGGTAAACCTCAGCAATCAGAGCCTTTGTAAAATGGTGCTCAAGCTCACCGGCGAAAAAGCAAGCACCGATCTCTATATCGACAACCTAATGATTGCAACGGTAGATATCGATGAACAAAAATTTGATAAAGTACTCACAAATATTATCATCCAATACGGTTTCGAAAAAGCGATTACAGAAGTTTTCTATCCGTTTTTCCTGAAAATCGGCTTTCTGTGGCAAACAGGGCATATTAAACCCGGCCAGGAGCATTTTATTTCCAATCTATTCCGACAAAAACTGATTAGTGCTATAGATCAAACAGATACCAAACCTGCGACCAACAGCAAAATCTTCATCCTCTTTCTTCCCGAATGGGAGATGCACGAACTGGGACTGCTATTTTACCATTACCTTATTAAAAAAGACGGTCACCGGGTAATCTATCTCGGACAACAATTACCTTCATCTGACTTACTTGCAATAAGCGAAATCCAAAAAGGAGACTATTACTTATCCTATATTACAATAGAACCCCAGCCCGACCAAAAAGAGGAACTTTGCCGGATTTTTAAAGATGAGCTTTTCCGCGACCGGGTACTTATCAGTGGATATCATGCACAAAATCTGGCAAAAGAATGCGAAAAACCACCGCTTACAATTGCCGATGCAGAAAATTTGAAAACATTCCTAAAAAACTTAAATTCATAAATAACTGAATCTCAATATATTTAGTTTCCTACATATGTACATATGAAATTATTTTTGTTAATTTTGTGTTAATTGGTTCTAAATAAGAATAATTTGTTTAACTTTGCTTCATCTTAATTAAACACCTTAGAACCCTTAAAAATTATTCGACATGACCGCAACAGATTTTAACACCCGTCTCATAAGTCTTCAGGACAATCTCAAGTATTTTGCAAAAAGTCTCACTTCTAATGAAGATGACGCCAATGACCTGATGCAGGAAACATTCCTTAAAGCAATTCAGTACAAGGACAAATTTGATCCGGCAACAAATCTCAAAGCATGGACCTATACGATCATGAAGAATACCTTCATTAATAATTATCGCAAGAACATGCGCAAAAGCACTTTTGTTGATACAACGGATGATCTGTACTACCTCAACGTCAATAATAAAGCCGAAGATAGCGTACCTGACACTCAATATTTTAAAGATGAAATCAGTAAAAAAATTGAGAGCTTGGAAGACGAACACCGCATTCCTTTTAAAATGCACTTCGAAGGCTATAAATACAAAGAAATTGCAGAGGTTTTGAACCTATCGATTGGAACCGTCAAAAGCCGTATTTTCTTTAGCCGCAAAAAACTCATCAATAAGTTGAAGGACTACCAAAACTAAGTTTTCATATTATAATTGCCTAAAGCCGGGTCATTCGTGAATGATCCGGCTTTTTTTATTCTCAGAAAAACCCAAATACGGATATTTTCATCTCTATAGCACTTCAAAATCTGTTTAATTTAGCTAATGTTTCGTTAAACAATTGTTAACAGCACATTTTACATAAAAATGCAACACCCTCTATTTAAGTAATTTAATACCTAAATAAAGCCGAGCATTTGGTTTTCTGTTTAACTTTATTTGAATTTGATTAAACAATACTGTTTAGAACGCGTTTAAATAGTGTTCAATAAATAAGACAAAACTTTAAACGCATTTAACATGAGAAAAATTAATTCACTAATCGTTATTCTGGCACTTTTAATAAGCCAGACAGTTTTGGCACAAAGCGCCAGAGTACAAATTATTCACAATTCGCCAGATGCAGCTGCAGAAAAAGTAGATATTTGGTTGAATGAAACCCTATTGTTAGACGATTTCCAGTTCCGGACAGCAAGCCCATTTATTGATGCACCGGCAAAGGAAGATCTGATCATCTCAATTGCAGGCCCTGAAAGCACAAGCCCTGACAATCCGATCGCCCGTTATGATTTCCGTTTTGAGCCAAATCAAACCTATAAAATCATTGCCAACGGAATTGTGAGTGCAACAGGCTACAACCCTGCCCCTGCATTTGACCTTTACGTCTATGAGTCAGGACGGGAATCAACAGGAAACAACAATCTGACAGAAAGCCTCTTTTTCCACGGAGCTACCGACGCCCCGGCAATCGACGTCTTTGAAAAAGAGTATGGCCAAATAATTGACGGCCTTGCCTATGGTGATTTTAACGGTTACATTTCCTTCCCTACAAATGACTATGTATTATCCATTTACCCTGACGATCAGGACATAGAGCTTATCAGTTACGTAGCACCATTTGATCGTCTGGAAGCCGGAGGTGATGCAATTACGATCATTGCAAGCGGTTTCATGGACAGAACTCAGAACAGCGATGGAGCTTCCTTTGGACTCTTTCTGGTAACACCTGATGGCGGTGATTTTATTCCGCTCAACGAATACGAGCCCATTGCAAAACTTCAGCTGATACACAACGCAGCAGATCCGGTTGCAGAAACTGTTGATATCTATGTTAACGATGAAATATTTATTAATAATTTCCAATTCCGCACGGCTACGGCTTTCGTTGATGTTCCAGCTGAAACCAATCTTAGCATTGATGTCCTTCCGGCAAACAGTACTTCCGCAGCGAATCCTTTAGCAACTTTTAACCAAAATTTTGCTGATGGCATTAACTATACGCTTATCGCAAACGGTCTCATCACCGATGGTTTTATGCCTTTTAAGGGTTTCGACATCTACAAATATGGCAACGCTAAAACCGTGGCAGCAGCTGATTTTGTTACTGACCTCAATGTTTTTCATGGAGGGACTGATGCTCCAACAATTGACATCTATGAAAAAAATTCCGGAGCTCTTATTGACGACCTTTCATATAGCGATTTCACCGGCTATCTCGAACTTCCCACGCAGGATTATGTACTTGAAATCCGCGATATGAGTGGCGAAAACACGCTCCTGTCTTATACAGCTCCTCTTTCCAGCCTGAACCTTGGCGGAGCGGCGCTTAACATTATCGCTTCAGGTTTCCTGAACCCTGCCGAAAACAATAATGGCGAAGCATTTGGACTGTTTGCTGTTCCTGCCACTGGTGGAGAATTCATCGCTCTTCCCGAGTACAGGTCAACTGCACGCGTTCAGGTAATCCACAATTCAGCGGATGCTGCAGCAGCTTCGGTAGATATCTGGCTCAATGATATGCTCCTGCTCGACGATTTCATGTTCCGCCAGGCGTCACCTTTCGTTGATGCTCCGGCCGGCGAGGATATCAACATCCACATCCTGCCACCGAACAGCACTTCAAACGAAAATCCGATTGCAACTTATACGTACAATCTGATGGATGGTGGCACCTATATGATTGTGGCCAACGGCATCCTCAGCGAAAACGGTTATGATCCAGTGCAGCCTTTCGACCTCTATGTATATGATATGGCACGCGAAATGGCTTCCGATGAAATGAATACCGATGTGCTTGTTTTCCACGGCGCAACCGATGCCCCAATTGTAGATATCTACGAAATGATCGCAGGGGAACTGGTTGACAACCTCGATTACAGTGATTTCCGTGGATACCTGGAACTCCCTACAGCAGATTACGTTCTGGAAGTACGTGACGAAACAGGAATGGAAACATTGCTCAGCTACAGCGCTCCTTTACAAACCCTCGGTCTTGACGGCAGTGCAATCAGTGTATTCGCCAGCGGATTCCTGAACCCGGACAACAATTCCAATGGTGATGCTTTTGGACTTTTTGTAGCCCTTGCCGATGGCGGTGACCTTATTCCACTACCGGTTTATGAACCACAGGCCACTGCACGCGTTCAGGTAATCCACAATTCAGCGGATGCTGCAGCAGCTTCGGTAGATATCTGGCTCAATGATATACTCCTTCTCGACGATTTCATGTTCCGTCAGGCGTCACCTTTCGTTGATGCTCCGGCCGGCGAGGATATCAACATCCACATTTTGCCACCGAACAGCACTTCAAACGAAAATCCGATCGCAACTTATACGTACAATCTGATGGATGGTGGCACCTATATGATTGTGGCCAACGGCATCCTCAGCGAAAACGGTTATGATCCGGTGCAGCCTTTCGACCTCTATGTATATGATATGGCACGCGAAATGGCTTCCGATGAGATGAATACCGATGTGCTTGTTTTCCATGGCGCAACCGATGCCCCAATTGTAGATATCTACGAAATGACCGCAGGGGAACTGGTTGACAACCTCGATTACAGTGATTTCCGTGGCTACCTGGAGCTTCCTACAGCGGATTATGTTCTGGAAGTACGTGACGAAACAGGAATGGAAACATTGCTCAGCTACAGCGCTCCTTTACAAACCCTTGGTCTTGAAGGAGCTGCAATCAGTGTATTTGCCAGCGGATTCCTGAACCCGGACAACAATTCCAATGGTGATGCTTTTGGACTTTTTGTAGCCCTTGCCGATGGCGGTGACCTTATTCCACTGCCGGTTTATGAACCACAGGCCACTGCACGCGTTCAGGTAATCCACAATTCAGCGGATGCTGCAGCAGCTTCGGTAGATATCTGGCTCAATGATATACTCCTTCTCGACGATTTCATGTTCCGTCAGGCGTCACCTTTCGTTGATGCTCCGGCCGGCGAGGATATCAACATCCACATTTTGCCACCGAACAGCACTTCAAACGAAAATCCGATTGCAACTTATACGTACAACCTGATGGAGAATGCCACCTATATGATTGTGGCCAACGGCATCCTCAGCGAAAACGGTTATGATCCGGTGCAGCCTTTCGACCTCTATGTATATGATATGGCACGCGAAATGGCTTCCGATGAGATGAATACCGATGTGCTTGTTTTCCACGGCGCAACCGATGCCCCAATTGTAGATATTTACGAAATGACCGCAGGGGAACTGGTTGACAACCTCGATTACAGTGATTTCCGTGGCTACCTGGAGCTTCCTACAGCGGATTATGTTCTGGAAGTACGTGACGAAAGCGGTTCCACAACATTGCTCAGCTATGACGCACCACTGCAAACCCTTGGTCTTGAAGGAGCTGCAATCAGTGTATTTGCCAGCGGATTCCTGAACCCGGGCAACAATTCCAATGGCGCTGAATTCGGTTTGTACGTAGCCCTTGCAAGCGGTGGCGACCTCATTCCGCTGCCTTCAACAACGGCAACAAGTGTAGAGGAAAATGAATTAATTGGCGACATCAGCATTTTCCCAAATCCGGCTACAGATGTAATCAACATCCGTGCGCAGGGGAACACATTGTCACAAGTACAAATTCTCAGCCTCACCGGTGAACTGATCTATGAAGGCACATTAAATGCCAACGAAAAACTACAAATTGGCACAGAATTTTTGTCAAGTGGACTATACTTTGTGAGCCTTACACAAGGTTCTGCACGGCAAGTTGAAAAAATCACCGTTACACGGTAAATTTTTCTCTGTTTTGCTTTCAAAGGCGGGGCGCTATGTCCCGCCTTTTTTTTGAACAAAATCTTGATAACCGCCTTGAGTAGGTATGGCGAAGTCCGGTAAAATAATTGTTTTCTTTGATGAAAGCTGCTTGATGTGCAATTCATTTGTGCGTTTACTCATCAAAATGGATCGTAGGGAAAGGATCAGCTTTGCTTCACTGGCTTTATTAAAAAACAGGCCGCGAAACAAAATATGCGAAACCTTCAACACAGACAGCGTGCTAGTTTGGTCGGATACGAAATGTTATGATAAGTCTTCAGCTGTAACCACTATTTTTAAGGCTCTGCCCTATCCCTGGAAGTTTTTATCTTTTTTCCGAATCATCCCCGCCCAATGGCGTGACAAATTATATGATATGATTGCGCGGAACCGCAAGATATTCCAAAAACCTTATTGTCCGGTTCCAGACCCGAAAATTAAAAGCCGTTTTATTCAATCCTTGTAACGCCTCCGGAGACGATAAACTTCATCACTTCTGCCGGTGATGCGCTAACTTTCTTAACATTAGCGGCATCCACAATAAACAGATCTCCCATGACACTAAGTGAATACGGCAGATAAACAGCAATTTTTTTCCCTTCAATTCCAAGTGCTGCCATATCTTCAGATGTTAAGAAACCCAGTCGAATTATTTCAGGATCATGATTCACAATAACCTGAACCGGTTCGGTGAATTTTTTCTTCTGCCCTACAAAGGCCGACATCAGATCCTTCATTGCCGTATAAATGATCTTGATCAGCGGAGCCTTGCTGATGAGCCGGTCGAAGTAATTAATCACCGGGCTAAAAATAAAAGTAGATCCCAAAAAACCTATCAGGGTAACGAACAGAATAATAATCACCACACCAAGGCCGGGCAAGGAAAACCCGAGAATATTCTCGATGTAACGTTCCAGCAGCCCATCAACAAAAGTAAAACTGACATAAAGCGTGTAGGCGGTCACGGAAACAGGAATCAGATAAAGCAAGCCCTGCATCAGGTAGCGGATAAATTGCCGCCAAAAACCATATTTTTTCATCCGTTTATATTTTGATTTTCATAAGCAAAATGGAACTGCGCATTGCTGAACAATCATCATCTTATATTTTGATCATTATTCAGTCATGCTTCGTTTCATCTTGAATTTATTTCTGGTTTGAATAGAACGGGGATTACGAATCCCCAAGGAATCCGTTTTTGAAAAGAATCGGATCCTGCTACGAATGTACTCAAAATTCCAACAAAGCCTGAGCTTTGAATTTATCTGCCTGCAAAATTCATTAATTCACAATAAAGCTTTTGGGTGGGAAGTCCCATCACATTATAGAAACTTCCGCTGATTGATTCCACGCCCACCAGGCCGATCCATTCCTGAATTCCATAAGCTCCCGCTTTATCAAAAGGCCGATATACCTTCACATAATGACGTACCTCATCATCATGCAAAGCACGAAAACGCACCTTTGTGCTAGCCGAAAAAGAAAACTGTTTTGCGGCACTACGCAGGCAAACACCTGTAATAACCTCGTGCTCAGCACCCGACAAAGCACCGATTATTTTAATTGCATCCTGCTCATCATTAGGCTTCCCAAGTACTTTCCCTTGCGCACAGACTACTGTATCGGCGGTTATAAGCAAATAATTTTGTGGCAAATCAATTTCATGAAACCAGTTGCTTTTTATTCGGGCAAGATATTCCGCACTTTCCTGCCAGGAAACATCATCGGGCAAAGTTTCGTCCACATCCGCTTTCTTCACATCAAAATCAATTCCCATTTGCTTTAGCAGGCTTTGCCGGCGCGGGCTTCCACTGGCAAGGATAATCTTATAATCGGAAAGCTTCTTTTTCAGCATAATCATTAAAATTCCAGGTACAACAATTGCATGGAAAAAACACCAGCGGCCATAAAAACTTTCAGGTAGAGGCTTAATGCCGAGAAATCTTTTTTGCGCTTTGCCGTCCAGATATTTTGCATGATGAATAAGCCAAAAGCACACAGCAGGAGCACATAGAGAAAAAGGTTGATAAAATCTTCCTCAAAAGCACGGTAAGAGAGATACATCAAGGCCAAAACAACAATTCCGACAAGTCCCAGCAAGATGATTTTTGTTTTTTCAAATCCAAAAACAACAGGAACCGTTCTTGCACCAAATGCCTGATCACCTGTTATATCTTCAGCATCTTTGACAATCTCCCTGATTAAAGTAACCATAAAAGCAAATCCGCTGTAAAGCCCAACAAAAGAATGGATTAAAGGATATGCACGCAAGCCTTCTACAAAAAGGGATGGGTGTGGAAATCGGGCAAGATACTCCATAAGCCAGGGCAATGCCAGAGAAAGTGCTGCCAGAAAAGCAATCAATACATTCCCTATAAAGAGCTTGTATTTAAATCGGGGAGAATAAAACCAAAGCCCTCCAACAGAGAAAACAAACATAAGAAAAGCATTGAACTGCTCAATACGCAAGGAAATATAAAGACCTATTAACAAGCCACTTAAGCTCAAAATCCAATATAATTTCCAGGCAGATTTAATATGTATTTTATTTTCAATGATAATGCGGGAGGGGCGATTGATCCGGTCAATGTACTCATCACAAATATCATTATAGCAATATCCTCCGGCAGCTATGAAAACAGTTGCGAGGACAAGAAGCAAAAAGTCAGTTAAGCTTAGCGCAAAACTGACCTGGTTCATTTCGTAAATCGGGCCAATCAGAAACCAGCGAACAAAAAGCTGGATAAGGATCAGCATCAAAAGGTTTGGCCATCGAATGAGCCTGAGCAATGGGAGTATTCGGCTAGTCATATGGCTCAAAAGTACAAATTCTTATCAGCTACCGCTGAAATAATCCCTCATTTTGTGGAAAAATGATTTTTCGCGGCTACCCGGATTTGGTATAAAATTGGGCGAATGCATGGCATTTTCCATAAATGCAGTTTCTTCTTTACTCAACGTTTTTGGCACCCAAACGTTAATGTTGACCAGCAAATCGCCCTGGCCATAACCATTCACATCGGGCAGACCTTTACCTTTGAGGCGGAGCACTTTGCCCGGCTGTGTTCCCGGTGCAATTTTAATACGTGCTTTACCATCAACAGTAGGAATTTCCACACTGGATCCCATCACGGCTTCGGGGAAGCTTACATAGTGTTCGTACAGCAGGTTAATACCATCGCGTTCCAGGGATTCATGGGGAACTTCATCGATAAGGACGATCAAATCCCCATTCACACCGCCACGAGGGGCTGCATTTCCTTTACCGGTCATCGATAGTTGCATTCCGGATGTTACACCGGCAGGTATTTGGATTTCAATTACTTCCTCGCCTTTCACAATACCTTCACCATAGCAAGCCGTACATTTATCGGTAATAATCTGTCCTTCACCGCCACAAGCCGGGCAAGTTGAGGAAGTTTGCATTTGTCCCAGAATCGTATTGGTTACCTGTGTTACCTGACCTGTACCATGACAAGTCTGACATGTAGAATAGGAACTTCCATTTTTCGCTCCGGTACCGTTACAACTTTCGCAGGCAATATATTTGCTTACCTTGATCTTTTTCGTGGCTCCATGTGCAATTTCTTTAAGGCTCAATTTCACTTTTACCCGCAGGTTACTGCCTCTGCGCACACGACGACGTCCGGAAGAACGGGCACGGCCACCGCCAAACCCAAAACCGCCTCCACCGAAAGCACTTTCAAAGATATCGCCAAAATTGGAGAAAATATCGTCCATTGACATACCTCCGCCACCAAAACCGCCACCGGCAGCACCGCCCACTCCGGCATGGCCAAACTGGTCGTAACGACTCCGTTTATTGGGGTCCCTCAGCACTTCATAAGCTTCAGCAGCTTCTTTAAATTTTTCTTCCGCTTCTGAATTTCCCGGGTTTTTATCAGGATGAAATTTCAGTGCTTTTTTGCGGTATGCTTTTTTTATTTCATCGTCAGAGGCTGATTTTGAAACCTCCAGAACATCATAATAATCTCTCTTTGACATAATATTTCCTCATATTCTTAATGAACCGACAATAACGGATCTTCGGGTTTCTGATGTTTCAATATATTAGCTTCCTACAACTACTTTTGCGTAGCGGATCACTTTTTCATTCATCAGATATCCTTTTTCAATTACATCAACAACTTTCCCTTTCAAATCCTCTTCCGGAGCCGGTATTTTTGTCAGTGCTTCGTGGAAATCCGTATCAAATTCCTTTCCTTTGGAATTCATTTCTTCCAGTCCCTCACGTTTCAAAATTGCCATAAACTTATTGTAAATCAACTCCATACCCTCACGAGCACCTTTACTTGATTCGTCATCACCGGAAATAGAAGCCATACCACGATCAAAGTCATCCAAAACCGGAAGCAATGATTCAACCAGTTTGGCAGAAGCAGATTTACTTAGCTCCAGGCGTTCTTTTGCTGTTCTTCTGCGGAAATTATCGAATTCCGAAAACAGGCGAAGGTATTTATCATTTATCTCAGCAACTTTACCCTCCAGCTCTTCTATTTTATCATCTTTTGAGGCTTTTTTGGAGCGTTTTTTCTTTTTCTCCTTTTTTTCTTCATTAGGATCTTCTGCTCCTAAATCCTCTTTTTCAACACTTTCGGTTTGCTGTTCTTTTTCAGCATTTATATCTTCAATGCGTTCTTCTTTTGTTTCTTTATCCATAGGTATTTTATCAGACATAATCCAATGTTTAGTTAAATTAACAAAGCGCGAATAGCAAAGACTTTGCCATAAGAGTTTAAGGGACAATTTGTCAGGATTTTGAGGGAATTTCTCAGGAAATGCGTTCAATATGTGCACCTATGGCACGAAGACGGCTATCAATATTTTGATATCCCCGGTCAATTTGTTCAATATTATCGATAATACTTTCGCCTTCAGCAGACAAAGCCGCAATAAGCAAAGCCACACCGGCGCGGATATCGGGTGAGCTCATGCGGATACCGCGCAGGCTTTGCTGTCGGTCTAATCCGATTACCGTTGCTCGGTGCGGGTCACAAAGAATGATTTGGGCACCCATATCAATGAGCTTATCCACAAAAAACAAGCGGCTTTCAAACATTTTCTGATGAATCAAAACGCTTCCTTTGGCCTGAATGGCAGTAACGAGGGCGATACTGATCAAATCAGGGGTAAATCCGGGCCAGGGCGCATCCGAAATGGTCATAATGGAGCCATCGATAAAAGTATCCACCTCATAATGGGCCTGTTGCGGCATAATGATATCATCACCTTCATGCACTAATATTAAGCCCAGACGCCTAAAAACATCCGGAATTATTCCCAGTTCATCCCAGGCTACATTTCGAATGCGGAGCTCGGAGCGTGTCATTGCTGCCAGACCAATAAAGCTGCCGATTTCAATCATATCGGGCAGGAGTTTATGCTCTGTCCCACCAAGTTCTTCAACGCCTTCAATGGTAAGAAGATTGGAACCCACACCGCTGATTTTTCCGCCCATACGGTTGATCATGCGGCACAGCTGCTTCAGGTAGGGTTCGCAAGCGGCATTAAAAACCGTAGTTTTCCCTTTTGCCAGACTTGCAGCCATAACAATATTTGCCGTACCGGTAACAGAGGCTTCATCGAGGTGCATATAGCATCCTTCCAGTTTCGACGCATTTACTTTATAAAAACGTGCATCTTTGCAGTACTCAAAGCGTGCGCCCAGTTTCTGAAATCCGGCAAAATGCGTATCCAGCCTCCTGCGGCCAATTTTATCACCACCCGGTTGAGGGATATAAGCGGCGCCAAAACGAGCCAGCAAAGGCCCGATAATCATTACGGAACCACGCAATGAAGCAGCACGTTTGGCATATTCATCGCTAAGCAGCAAATCCAAATCCACATTTTGTGCACGAAAACTACGGCTGCCCTCACCTAAAGGCTTTACTTCAACGCCAAGAAACTGCAAAAGATCAATAAGCTTATTCACATCCCGTATATCAGGAATATTATTGATAATGACCTCTTCATTGGTTAGCAAAACAGCACAAATCACCTGTAAAGCTTCATTTTTAGCGCCTTGTGGAACAATCTCCCCTTTTAACTGATGATTTCCTTCGATGCGGAATGACCCCATAATATTAAGTTTTTAAGTAGCCGCCCTCAGCAAAAAGCCAAAGCACTAAGCACACTTCAGATAATTTAGTTTTTGTTTTTTTTCTTGCTCTTTTTCTTTTGAAGTTGTTGTTTGGATTGACTGACCAATAAGGTTGCATCCTGAAGTTGCACTGTTTCAGTAGTGCGCACAATGCGCCCCTCAGAAAGCTCTTTAAGGTTCTCCAGGATAAGGTCATCGGTGACTGTATCCCGGCTCCAGGTAAGGTATGCCTTTTTCATATGATTGGCAATAGCATGAATGAAGGCCTCTTTTTCTTCGCCTTCCTCATAATCGGCCGCTTTATTGATCATCGCAAGAATATTTTTACCATAATGCCGGTATCTCATCCGTTTATCATTATAGCTCATCTTTTCGGGCATTAAATCCGGCGCATCTCTCTCCGGTGGGGGAAATGGCCCGTCAACATCAAGCTTAAAATCAGAAATGATATAGAGATGATCCCATAATTTATGCTTCTGTTCTTCGCTTTCGCTTTTTAATTCTTGAACCTGAGACATCACCTTCACTACTGCTGCAGCAGCTTTATTGCGCTCATCACGGTCTTCAAGCCCAACAACATGTTTCACCATTTTCTGGATGTTGCGCCCATACTCAGGAATGATCAATTTATCCCTGGTGCTGTTATATTCCATTTTATCCATTGGCAGTCCGCTTATTGCCCTGCTCTTTGACACAAAACCGGGGCAATGATTTTATTTTAATAATTAAATGATTGATAACAAACTACAAAAGTACAAATAATCTCATTTTATAGGGCTTTTGCGGTTTTAATTCACGATTTTAAGTTTGGCAAAGCGCAGAAGGAGCTGTTTTTGTCCTACTCCGTGAAAAAACACACTGGCTTTTTTATTGGCTCCGCTACCTTCCACATTCACAACTTTTCCACGGCCAAAGCGAAGATGTTCCACTTCCATCCCTGCCTGTATTTCTTCACTACTTGCTGCAATAGCCTCTTTGCTTTTCTTAGGTTCAATTTTCTTGAATTTTGATTGATCCGTTTTGAGCATCAATTTGGGCATCGCACCTTCTGTTGAAAAAGAATCCTTGACCGGCACTTTGGCTTTTTGTGCACTCTGGATGAATTCGGGATTAATTTCTTCAAGAAAACGGCTGGGCTCGCAAAAAGTAAGGTTTCCCCAGCGATAGCGGTTATCTGCATAAGTTAAAAACAACCTTTTTTCCGCTCTGGTTACTGCAACGTAAAACAAGCGGCGTTCTTCCTCAAGATCTGCCCGGACGGTGAGCGATTGCGCCGAGGGAAACAGGTTTTCTTCCAAACCGACCACATATACATAAGGAAACTCCAGCCCTTTTGCTGCATGTATGGTCATCAACGAAACTTTATTTGGATCATCATCTTTTTCATCGGCATCAGTAAGCAGGGCGATATCCTGCATAAACTGATCCAATGTACGGATGCTTTGATCCGTTTCTTCATCGCCCAACTGAACTTCATCGGTTTCGGTAAAATCTTTGATTGCGTTAAGGATTTCCTCAATATTTTCGAGCCGGCTCACGCCTTCAGGGCTTTTATCCTGGTCGAGGCTTCGCCAGATTCCACTAGTATAAGCAATGGATTTGGCCAGGTCAAATGCCGGGCGTGTTTTCAACTGTGCAGAAAAACTACGGATCATATTGGCAAAAGCCGTCACTTTTCCCGCAGCGGCACTGTTTATCCCAACATTGTATGCCATCGGATTAAGCAATACGTCCCACAAACTAAGCTCTGCTTTATCGGCAGCAATTGTGAGGCGTTCGAGTGTTGTATTGCCAATGCCGCGTGCCGGATAATTGATTACCCGCCGCAAAGCATCTTCGTCTTTTTGATTGATCACCAAACGGAAGTAAGCCAGTAAATCCTTAATTTCCTTTCGTTTATAAAAACTCAAACCGCCATAGATCCGATAAGGGATATTTTGTTTGCGCAAAGCCTCTTCCAAAGACCTTGACTGCGCATTAGTACGGTATAAAATGGCGAAAGCATCGTTTGGTGCATGGTCGTTCATTTTTATCTCAAAAATACTTCCGGCAACTTTTACCCCTTCCTCATTATCGGTTGCTGCTTTGATTAACTGGATTTTTTCGCCTTCATCGTTTTGTGTCCATACTTCTTTAAAAATCTGTTCTTTATTATGTTTGATGACGCTATTGGCTGCCTGCACAATAACTTTTGTGCTGCGGTAATTTTGTTCCAGTTTGATCGTTTGCAGGTCAGGATAATCTTTCCGAAAATTCAGGATATTCTGGATATTGGCACCGCGAAAGGCATAAATAGATTGAGCATCATCGCCCACAACACAAATATTTTCGTTATCCGCCGCCAACTTTTTCACAATCAGATATTGAGCATAATTGGTATCCTGATACTCATCTACAAGTATGTAGCGAAAGCGTTTTTGGTATTTATGGAGTGCATCGGGAAAATCGCGTAAAAGCACATTCATATTAAAAAGCAGGTCATCAAAATCCATGGCCTGTGCCTTAAATAAGCGCTTATTATAAATTGTATAGATACGCCCTGTTTCCGGTCGCGTGGCATACTTATCCTGCTGCACAAGCTCTGCATTGTTATTGTAATCTGCAGGGCTTAGCAGGTTGGATTTAGCCGACGAAATCCTGTGCAAAACAACATTAGGTTTATAGATTTTATTATCCAAATTCAATTCTTTAACAATGGCCGAAATAAGCCGTTTGCTATCATCGCTAT
Organism: Bacteroidales bacterium; assembly: GCA_963662905.2. Taxonomy (GTDB): domain Bacteria; phylum Bacteroidota; class Bacteroidia; order Bacteroidales; family WRLA01. The sequence goes on from CAXXFD010000003.1 coordinate 1,639,654, forward strand.
CATAGATTGTAAAATTACTGGGATAGCCCAGCTTTTCGCTTTCAGCCCGAAGCACACGTGCAAAAATTGAGTGGAAAGTGCCCATCCAAACATTCTTTCCTTCACTGCTGCTGATCAGCTTAATAATCCGTTCTTTCATCTCCCGGGCGGCCTTATTGGTAAATGTCAGTGCAAGAATATTGAAAGCATCTACTCCCTGTTCCAGTAAAAAAGCCACACGGTGGGTAAGCACCCTGGTTTTCCCCGAGCCCGCTCCGGCAATCACCATCACAGGCCCATCAATAGCTGTTACGGCTTCCTTTTGAGGCTCATTTAATCCATCCAGTATGTTTTTTTTCATTTCCTCTTATTATATATCGGTCAAAATTAATACTTTTGGCCTTGAACGAATCACCCTTATTCCGGGAGTTTTTAACAAATTTATCATATCATGCTATTAAACAGAAAGATAACTCTATTATTTTTGATAAGCATACCGCTCATTTTATCATTCTCTTCGTGCATGAAAGGGGATGAAAACAATAATCAAAACTTTGATGACCCTGTGGCCAGCTTTTCCTGGACAACAGAAAACATTGAAGATTATAAAGTCAAAGTGTACTTCAAAAATAATTCGGAATATGCCGATCAGTATCAATGGGATTTTGGTGATGGATCACCGCTAAACTACAGTAGCGAGCCCTCGCATGTTTATCCGCAATCCAGCACGAAACCCAATGAATTTACGGTAATTTTAAAAGCTACAAACAGTGAAGACGGGCGGTTTAACAGGCGATCAAGGGTTATTGCGATAGAGCCTTTCGGGAAATAAGCCGGTTTTGCATTGGATAGTCGGGATTAACCAAAAGATAACCAGTATTTTTTATTGCATTTTTTTTGGTAATTTCTTTGGAGGTTTAAATAATAATCATACCTTTGCACTCCCAAAAATTTCATAGAAAAATATAAATGTAATGGCAAATCATAAATCAGCACTTAAAAGAATCAGGCAGAACCAGAAAAGACGGTTAAGTAATCGTTATTATGGCAAGACAATGAGAAATGCAATCAGGAAACTGAGAAACACAACAGATAAAGCAGAAGCAAGCACAAGTCTGCCTAAAGTTATTGCATTGATTGATAAAAATGCAAAACGAAATCTGATTCACGATAATAAAGCTTCAAACCTGAAGTCGAAGCTGACGAAGCATGTAAATGCTTTATAAAAATATTCAGCAGTAATTGCAGAAAAAGCTCTACATTCGTAGGGCTTTTTTTATAACTGCTATGAAGAAAACAACAATCAAAGAATGGGAAGAATCCGACCGGCCACGGGAAAAACTTCTCGAACAAGGCGCCTCTGCCCTATCGATTGCAGAACTAATGGCCATTTTGATGGGATCGGGCAATGCACGCGAAAACGCTGTAGAACTCGCAAGACGCATATTGCACGATGCCAATGACAACCTGGTAGAATTATCCCGGAAATCAATCAGTGAATTTACTGTATATAATGGTGTTGGCCCGGCCAAGGCGGTTTCAATAGTCGCAGGGCTGGAGTTGGGCAAAAGAAGAATGCGCGCCGAAGCCCTCAAAAAGAAAAAAATCAGCAGTTCCAGAGATGCTTTTGAGCTGCTCCGCGCTCATTTGATGGATCTGCGGCACGAAGAATTCTGGATTATCCTGCTCGACAGGGCCAATAACGTGTTGAGTTCAAAAATAATTGGCGAAGGAGGGCTTACAGGTACTATTGCCGATCCAAAAAAAATATTTCGTATTGCCCTAGAAAACGGCGCCTGCGGTATTATTCTTTGCCACAACCACCCCTCTGATAACCTCACGCCAAGCCAACCCGACATCGCCATTACAAAAAAACTAAAAGACAGTGGACAAATCCTCGACATAAACATTTTGGATCATCTGATTTTTGGTGCATCCTCTTATTATAGTTTTGCCGATGAAGGTATTTTGTGATTTTTTTGCAGTCTTTTCCAAAATTATTTACATTTCCGCTCAAACAAGCGCCCTTAATCTTGTTTGACAAATGGTATAATTGGCCAAAACAGGATGAAATATCAGGTGCTTTTGATCCCTAATTTTCCACCCTGTTTTTCACTCATCATCTAAAAAGGGCCTTTCATCACGAAAAACGCCCCCTTCATACAATAAGTCAAAAAATCCTTGACACGAGCAAAACGGCTTTGTAATTTAGCATCACAATGCAATTGAGAAAAGTATTTAAGAGTCTTTTCAGAGTGTAATAATTCCTTTCTTATACTCGGGATTTTTTCAGCACCTTTTACCTTAGACCTGACAATCAGGCTTCCCTCCCGGGAAGCCTGTATTGTTTTTGCCATAAAAAAACCCACACCGAAGTGCAGGTTTCTATTCAAAAAGGAGAACGCTGAATTATTTTGCAAAGCGGAATGATTTTCCGGGATAAATTGCATCGTCTCCAAGAATTTCTTCGATACGCAGCAATTGGTTATACTTGGCTATACGATCGGTACGGCTGGCAGAACCAGTTTTAATCTGACCTGTATTTAATGCAACAGCAAGGTCAGCAATTGTAGTATCTTCAGTTTCACCTGAACGGTGGCTCATCACAGCGGTATAAGAATTGCGGTAAGCCAGGTTTACAGCATCTATTGTTTCGGAGAGCGAACCGATTTGATTCACTTTTACAAGGATTGAATTTGCCACCTGCTTGTCAATACCTTCCTGCAGACGTTTGCTGTTGGTTACGAAAAGGTCATCACCGACCAGCTGAATTTTGTTACCAATAAGGTCAGTAAGTGTTTTCCAGCCACTCCAGTCGTCTTCTGCCATACCATCTTCAATGGAGATAATGGGATATTTCTCGGTCCATTCTTTCCAGAAACTGGCCATCTCGTTTGGATTCAGTTTTTCACCGGTTGACCATTTGAGGTGGTACATATTTTCTTCGGGGAGGAAAAACTCTGAGGAAGCCGGATCGAGTGCGATGAAAATATCTTCACCCGGACGGTAACCTGCTCTTTCAGTAGCTTCCATAATCAGCTTCAGGGCATCTTCGTTAGATTTCAGGTTAGGGGCAAAGCCACCTTCATCACCAACATTGGTAGAAAATCCTTGTGATTTCAGAACCTTGGCAAGGTTGTGGAATATTTCGGAGCCCATACGCAATGCTTCTGAGAAAGTAGGTGCACCAACGGGCATAATCATAAATTCCTGAAAATCTACGCTATTATCCGCATGACTACCCCCATTCAGGATATTCATCATAGGGATCGGGAGTGTGTTTGCATTAACACCGCCCACATAGCGGAAAAGGTGTTGCCCTGTAATTTGAGCAGCAGCTTTGGCGCAGGCGAGGGAAACGCCCAGAATAGCATTAGCACCGAGTACACCTTTATTGGGAGTTCCGTCAATCTCGAGCATTCTGCGGTCAATTGCATTTTGATCGGTTACATAGAAACCGTTAAGCTCTTCATTCAATGTTGTGTTTACATTGTGAACTGCTTTGAGGACACTTTTACCCAGGAACAGGGATTTATCGCCATCGCGAAGCTCTACGGCTTCATGGACACCTGTTGATGCTCCTGAGGGTACGGCTGCACGGCCAAATGCCCCACTATCTGTTACTACTTCTACTTCTACTGTTGGGTTCCCGCGGGAATCCAAAATCTGACGTGCATGTACATTAATAATTGAACTCATAAGTAATTTAGTTTATGAAAATTAAAAAGGTTAAAATTACACTTTTAACACACAAAAAAAAAGGATAAAGCATTAAATTAACTTTATCCTTAGTATAACGATATTATCGGTATTTCATTATTCCTGAGCTGGTTCTTCAGGCTTATTTTCTACAGGTTTTACCTGACTTTCTGCCGGTGCAGCTGCTTCAGCTTTTTCCTCAGTCTTTTTTCTACGGCGGCGTCGGGTAGAGCGTGCTTTCCGTTCATCGGCCTGTGCAAGCATGTTTTCGTTATAATCAACGAGTTCGATCAGACACATCTCTGCATTGTCACCCAAGCGGTTGCCAGTTTTGAGGATACGGGTATAACCACCCGGACGATCCGCAATTTTGGTAGCGATTTCCCTGAACAATTCGTTAACAGCTTCTTTATTTTGTAATTTGCGGAAAACCATTCTGCGCGAGTGCGTATTGTCTTCTTTCGAGCGGGTAATAATTGGCTCTACAAATGAACGAAGTTCTTTTGCTTTAGCTACAGTTGTCCTGATTCTTTTGTGGATAATCAGGGATGTAGCCATATTTGACAACATTGCTTTACGGTGAGCAGCCGTTCTTCCAAGATGGTTGACTTTTTTACGGTGTCTCATTGTTCTTATTCCTTATCTAATTTGTATTTTTCTACTTTCATTCCAAATTCGAGCCCTTTGGCAGCAACGAGTTCGTCCAGTTCAGTAAGTGATTTTTTACCAAAGTTTCTGAACTTGAGCAAGTCGTTTCTATTATAAGAGACCAAATCGCCAAGGGATTCAACATCAGCTGCTTTGAGGCAGTTGAGTGCACGTACTGAAAGATCCATATCTACCAGTTTTGTTTTAAGGAGCTGGCGGATATGCAATGAGTTTTCATCAAATTCTTCAGTAACGGTTTTTTCTTCTGCATCAATAGTAATTTTCTCATCTGAGAAAAGCAGAAAGTGATGAATCAAAATCTTGGCCGCCTCTTTCAAAGCATCCTTTGGGTGGATGGAGCCATCGGTAGTGATTTCCATAACCAACTTTTCGTAGTCGGTTTTTTGTTCTACCCTATAATTTTCGATATCGTATTTAACGTTACGGATTGGGGTATGGATGGAATCAATTGCAATGGTACCAATAGGGGCGTTAAGAGATTTGTTTTCATCAGCAGGAACGTAGCCACGGCCTTTTTCAATGGAAATTTCCAGAGAAAGCTTAACGCTAGGTTCAAGGTGACAAATCACGTGTTCTGGATTGAGCACCTGGAATACAGAAAGGAATTTGTTGATGTCCCCTGCTTTGAAGACATCCTGATCTCCGATAACAATATTAACTTTTTCGCTTGATTCAGATTCGATCTGACGCTTAAAGCGGATCTGCTTCAGGTTCAGGATAATTTCGACAATATCTTCCAAAACGCCTTCGATACTTGTAAACTCGTGGTCAACACCTTCGATGCGAACGGAAGTGATCGCGAAGCCCTCAAGGGAAGAGAGCAAAATTCTGCGCAATGCATTCCCGATAGTGATACCAAATCCTGGTTCGAGTGGACGGAATTCGAAAGTTCCCTCGAATTCATCCGACTGAACCATTATAACTTTGTCAGGTTTTTGAAATGCTAAAATGGCCATAGGCTTCTACCTCGATCTCAGTTTATTAATTATTACTTAGAATACAATTCAACGATGAGCTGTTCTTTGATATTTTCTGGAATATCTTCTCGCTCAGGATAATTCATGAACTTACCAGCAACACGATCCTCGTCCCACTCAAGCCAGCCATACTGGGTGCGGTTTGCCAATGAACTGGTAATTGCTTCAAGTGATTTTGATTTTTCGCGTACACTGATAATATCACCAGGGCGCACTGAATAACTTGGCACGTTTGTAAGCTGACCATTAACCATAATATGGCGGTGTGACACCAACTGACGGGCAGCAGCACGTGTTGGGGCAATACCCAAACGGTAAACTACATTATCTAAACGTGCTTCGATAAGCTGGAGCAGGATTTCACCTGTAATCCCTTTTTTCTTGGCTGCACGCTCAAAAATGTTACGGAATTGACGTTCCAGAATACCGTAAGTATATTTAGCTTTTTGTTTCTCGGCTAGCTGAATACCATATTCAGATTGCTTGGATCTTCTGCGGGAGTTGCCATGTTGTCCCGGAGGATAATTTTTCTTCTCGAAATACTTATCGGGCCCGTAAATAGCTTCTTTGAATTTACGCGCGATTTTAGTTTTGGGGCCAATATATCTTGCCATGGACTAAATCTTTTTTAAATACAACAATAATTCAACAATTACACTCTCCTGCGTTTCGGTGGACGGCAGCCATTATGTGGCAGAGGTGTGATATCTTTTATTTCAGTAACCTCAATTCCGGCACCATGAATAGTACGGATAGCCGATTCTCGCCCGCTACCAGGACCTTTTACATATACCTTAACTTTGCGCAGGCCCAGATCATAAGCAACTTTTGCACAATCTTCTGCTGCAGTTTGTGCAGCGTAAGGAGTGTTCTTTTTTGAGCCACGGAAGCCCATTTTACCGGCAGATGCCCAGGAAATAACCTGTCCATTGTTATTTGTCAGCGTAATAATGATATTGTTGAAGGTAGCACTTACAAAAGCTTTTCCAACCGCTTCAACTTTTACAACCCTTTTTTTGGTTGTCTTACCGCTTTTTCCACTTTTAGCCATATTATTTATATTCGTCTAATTATCAATCAAATATTAACCTTTAGGAGCTTTCTTTTTATTCGCAACAGTCTTTTTGCGACCCTTACGCGTACGCGCATTGTTTTTTGTGCTCTGTCCCCTTAAAGGCAGACCAATACGATGACGGATTCCACGGTAGCAGCCAATGTCCATCAATCGTTTGATGTTCATTTGGGTTTCAGAACGAAGTTCTCCTTCTACTGTGTAATTGTTCGCAATAACTTCACGGACTTTTTTCTGCTCATCGTCTGTCCAGTCTTCAACTTTTTTATCTACATCTACTTCTGCTGCTTCTAAAATGCTTTGGGCTTTTGAGCGGCCTATTCCGAAGATATAAGTGAGGCTGATAACTCCTCTTTTGTTATTTGGTATATCAACACCAGCAATCCTTGCCATAAAACTGATTTATTTTATCACTTTTGAACTAAATTTCTTATTATCCCTGACGTTGTTTAAACTTAGGGTTTTTCTTGTTGATAACATAAAGTCTTCCTTTTCGGCGTACAATTTTGCATTCTGAAGACCTTTTCTTAATGGATGCTCTGACTTTCATCTTTTCAAGCTGTTATTTAATTTCTTCTTTTATTTATAACGGTATGTAATTCGTCCTTTTGTGAGGTCGTATGGAGTCATTTCTACTTTTACTCGATCGCCGGGCAAAATTCTGATGTAATGCATCCTCATTTTACCACTGATATGTGCAGTGATAACATGACCGTTCTCGAGTTCAACTCGGAACATAGCATTTCCCAGCGATTCCACCACTGTACCATCTTGTTCTATAGAAGCTTGTTTCGCCATATTTTTATTTCATTTCTTTGATAACCTCTTCAATATAATCAAAAGTTGATAGTATTTCAGCCTTATCTCTCCGTACAACTACATCATGTTCATAATGTGCGGAAGGAAGGCGGTCGGCTGTTCTTATTGTCCAGCCATCCTTTTCCTGTACAACCCTGTATTTACCCAAATTAATCATTGGTTCAATAGCCAACACCATACCTTCTTTAAGCATAGGGCCCCTGCCCCGGCGTCCAAAATTAGGCACTTCGGGTTTTTCGTGCAGCTGCCTGCCCAGGCCATGTCCTACTAGATCGCGAACCACAGAATAACCGCGCGCCTCTACATAGGTTTGAATGGCATGACCAATATCTCCGACCCTGTTGCCATGAACCGCCATTTCAATTCCTTTATATAATGATTCTTTAGTGGCTTTCATCAGCAAGGCAACTTCTTCCGCAATTGCTCCCACTCCAAATGTATAAGCCGAATCTCCATAAAAGCCGTTCATGTATGTTCCGCAATCGATAGAAGCGATGTCTCCTTCTTTCAGAACGTATTTCCCGGGAATCCCGTGTACCACATTTTCATTAATGGAGATACAAAGTGTTGCGGGAAACCCATACATGCCCTTGAAACCGGGTCTGGCACCATGATCCCTGATAAACTGCTCCGCTATTTCGTCCAGTTTTTGTGTTTCCACTCCGGGGCGAATATGCTTTGCAACTTCAGCCAGGGTTTTACCAACAAGTAAAGAACTTTTTCGTAATAACTCTACTTCCTCTTCCGATTTGATAGGTATTTTCATTAAATGCTTGCGTTTTACATAATGCCACCACTGCGGCCTTTTATCCTTCCTGATTTGGTAAGGCCATCATAATGGCGCATCAGCAGGTGGCTTTCGATCTGGTACAAAGTATCCAAAACAACTCCCACAAGGATAAGCAATGATGTACCGCCGTAGAACTGCGAAAACTGGGTTGTTACTCCCAATAAACTGACCAATGAAGGCATAATAGCTACGAAGGCAAGAAATATAGAACCAGGCAAGGTAATGCGCGACATTACCGTATCAATAAAATCAGCAGTGCGCTTGCCGGGTTTCACACCGGGTATAAATCCTCCATTTTTCTTCATATCTTCCGCCATTTGGTTCGGATTCACTGTAATAGCAGTATAGAAATAAGTAAAGAGGATAATAAGGATGGCAGTAACAAAATTATACCAAAAGCCTTGAATATTGGTGAATGCGGCTGCAAAGCTACCCATTGTTTCACTATCGCTGAAACCTGCAAGTGTAAGAGGAAGGAACATGATTGCCTGAGCAAAGATGATCGGCATAACACCTGCGGCATTTACTTTAAGCGGAATATACTGACGAACACCACCATACTGACGGTTACCAACAACGCGTTTAGCGTATTGTACCGGTATTTTGCGTGTTCCCTGTACCAATAAAATAGTAAGCAGGATCACAGCTATCAGCACAACAATTTCCAGAACAAAGAATACCAGTCCGCCACCTTTTTCTTCCATTCGCGAAATAAACTCCCCGAAAAGTGCAAAAGGCAGACGGGCAATGATACCAATCATGATAATCAATGAGATACCATTTCCAATTCCTTTGTCCGTAATACGTTCTCCAAGCCACATAACAAACATGGTTCCGGAAATAAGTATAACGATACTGGAAATCCAGAAGAATGTAGTTGGGCTGGTAATATTCGGATTAAAAGGAGTAATAGCTTCTGCAGGTAACTGTGAAACCAGGTTGGCAATATAACCGGGAGCCTGGAAACCGGTAACAATAATAGTAAGATAACGTGTAATCTGATTAATTTTCCTTCTTCCGCTTTCACCTTCTTTTTGCAGGCGCTGGAAATACGGTACCGCCATTCCTAGCAGCTGAATAACGATTGATGCCGAGATATAAGGCATAATTCCCAAGGCAAAAATAGAAGCATTGGAAAATGCACCACCAGAAAACATATTGAGCAATCCGAGCAATCCGCTTGACGACTGGCTCTGCAGGTTAGCGAGCTGGTTGGGATCAACGCCCGGGATTACCACATATGCACCCAAACGGTAAATCAATATTATTCCGATGGTATAGAGTATCCGCTTGCGCAGTTCCTCAATTTTCCAGATATTTTTTATGGTCTCTATCAGTTTTTTCATTAGTTCGTGATTTGTTTACTGCACCGCTAGCGGTACAGTCATAGAATCTGTAAAACTATTAAATTTTTGTAGCAACGCCACCTTTAGCTTCGATAGCTTCCTGAGCAGATTTGGAAAAAGCGTGTGCGCTAACTTCTATTTTGCTGTTCAGTTCTCCACGTCCAAGCACCTTTACTTTATCGTTTTTTGAAGCGATACCAAGGTCACAAAAAACCTGAAAATCAAATACGTTGATACCTTTCTCCTGAGAAATTTTTTCAAGGTTTTCGATGTTTACCGGAGTATATTCAACGCGGTTGATATTTTTAAAACCTCCTTTTGGCACCCTGCGGTAAAGGGGCATCTGACCACCTTCAAAACCAAGTTTACGGCTATAACCAGACCGTGATTTCGCACCTTTATGGCCACGGGTAGCAGTACCGCCATGTCCGGAACCTTGTCCACGGGCAATACGTTTGCTGCTTTTAACAGCTCCTTTGGCTGGTTTCAGATTACCTAAATCCATGTTTATATCGTTTAATAGTTATCGATTAAATTTCTTCAACTTTCACCAAGTGGGTTACTTTAGCCACCATTCCTAAAATTTGTGGTGATTGTTCGTGTTCTACGCTATGGTTCATTTTCCTGAGTCCGAGAGCTTCCAGAGTAGCTTTCTGGTCTTTTGGGCGGCGGATTGAACTGCGCACCTGTGTTATTTTAATCTTCTTCATACTCATGCAAAATTTTAACCATTAAAAACTTTATTGAGATCAATACCACGGAGTTGTGCTACTGTATAAGGATCGCGCATCAATTTAAGTGCATTGATCGTAGCTTTAACAACACTGTGTGGGTTTGATGATCCTTTTGATTTCGCGAGAACGTCTTTTACTCCAACGCTTTCGAGTACAGCGCGCATGGCACCTCCGGCAATTACACCAGTACCTGGCGCGGCAGGTTTCATAAAGACATTAGCACCACTGTATTTACCAATTTGTTCATGAGGGATGGTTCCATTGAGAACCGGCACATGAATAAGGTTCTTTTTGGCATCATCAATACCTTTGGCAATAGCAGAAGTAACTTCTTTTGCTTTACCCAGGCCGTAACCAACAACACCGTTTTCATCGCCGACCACAACAATAGCCGAGAAACTAAATGTTCTACCCCCTTTGGTAACTTTGGTCACCCTTTGGATACTCACGAGGCGGTCTTTTAACTCAATCTCGCTTGATTTAACTCTTTTGATATTAACGTCTGACATAGTTTCTCTTTAAAATTTAAGGCCTGCTTCCCTGGCACCTTCTGCCAGAGCTTTAACCCTACCGTGATACAAATAACCATTTCTGTCAAATACTACAGCTTGTACACCTGCTTCGGTTGCTTTCTGTGCTATTCTTTGGCCAATCAGTTTTGCCTGATCAATTTTCGTACCGTTCACTTCAGCCTCTTTTTCCATAGTTGAGGCTGAACAGATGGTTTTTCCGCTAATGTCATCAATAAGCTGGGCATAAATTTGTTTGTTGCTTTTGAAAACACTGAGCCTTGGCCTGTCTGCACTACCGCTGACAACTTTTCTGATCCGTTTTTTAATACGGAACCTGCTATATTCTTTTTTATTCTTGATAGCCATTCTGCAATACAATTTAATAAGTTACTATTAACTGGAAGCTGTTTTACCTGCCTTACGGCGTACAACTTCACCTTTATACAGGATACCTTTTCCTTTATAAGGTTCGGGTTTCCTCATAGAACGGATCTTTGCAGCGATCTGTCCAACAAGTTGTTTATCGCAGCTGGTCAGCTTGAGTGTTGGGTTTTTACCACGCTCGGCAGTTGATTCTGCTTTAACTTCCGGAGGAAGCTCCAGGTAGATATGATGTGAATAGCCCAGGTTAATTTCCAGCACCTGCCCGGTAGCTGCTACTTTATAACCAACGCCAACAAACTCCTGCTCAATTGTGAAACCTTCGGTAACACCAATGATCATATTATTGATCAAGGCACGGTACAAACCATGGTAAGATTTGTTTTGTTTGCTTTCTTCTTCGATGGTAAGAATAATAGTATTATCCTCAACGCCCACAGTTACAGCGGGATTAACATCCCGAGTGAGTTCGCCAAGTTTTCCTTTTACAGTAACCAGATTATCGGCTGAGACTTTCACCTCTACACCTGCCGGTATGTTAATGGGTAATTTTCCTATACGTGACATAATCTTGCTCCTTTTTGGATTAACTTACATAACAAACTACTTCTCCTCCGACACCAAGGTCGCGGGCTTCTTTATCAGAAATCACACCGTTTGAGGTAGAGATAATGGCAATTCCAAGTCCGTTAAGTACTCGGGGAAGGTTTTTGCTGTCGGCATACTTCCTAAGACCCGGACGGCTAACTCTTTCAATTTTACGGATGGCAGCCTCTTTAGTGACAGGATGATACTTCAGGGCAATTTTGATAGTGCCTGGAACTTTATCATCAACAAATTTATAGTTCAGGATGTATCCTTTATCATAGAGGATTCGGGTAATTGCCTTCTTCATATTGGAAGAAGGGATTTCAACTACACGATGTTTTGCCATGATAGCATTCCTGATGCGGGTCAAATAATCTGCTATTGGATCGGTTAACATATTCTAATTTTATTTTAATTCTCTCTCTGTCAAAATATTAACTACCAGCTCGCTTTTCTTACGCCTGGAATTTTACCGTTGGAAGCCATTTCCCTGAAATTAATACGGGAAATACCAAACTGACGCATATACCCTTTTGGACGGCCTGTGAGTTTGCATCGGTTGTGCAGACGCACCGGGCTTGCATTTTTAGGAAGTTTCTGAAGAGCTTCCCAATCGCCAAGGGCTTTTAATTCTGCCCTCTTTTCGGCATATTTTTCTACAAGACGTGCACGTTTGATTTCGCGGGCTTTCATTGATTCTTTTGCCATAACTCTATATTATTTTGTAAAGGGGAACCCAAAATGTTTCAACAATTCCATTGCCTCTTTATCTGTTTTTGCAGAGGTTACAAAGGTAATGTCCATACCATTGATACGAGCTACTTGGTCCATCACAATTTCCGGGAAAATGATCTGTTCGGTAACACCGAATGTGAAGTTTCCACGGCCGTCAAAACCTTTGGCTTTAATCCCTTTGAAATCTCGGATACGTGGGATAGCGACTGCAATTAGTCGATCCAGGAATTCATACATATTTTGACGACGCAGGGTAACACGCACACCAATGGGCATTCCTTTACGGAGCTTAAAGTTAGAGATATCTCTTTTTGATTTCGTTGCCACTGCTTTCTGTCCGACAATCATTGACATTTCCTGTATGCCGGTATCGATCAGTTTTTTATCAACGATAGCAGCACCCATACCCTGATTAACAGAGATTTTTTCAATTTTAGGCACTTGCATCACGGATTTGTACTCAAACTGCTTCATCAAAGCAGGCACAATTTCCTTTTTATACTTTTCTTCTAATCTTGGTACGTAGCTCATTACTTGATAACCTCCCCTGATTTTTTAGAATAACGAACGGTCTTGTTGGATTTGTCATCGGTTTTACGTCCGACCCTTGTAGGGTTTCCGGCATTATCAACGACCATCAGGTTGGAAATATGAATTCCGGCCTCTTGTTTCACAATGCCGCCCTGTGGGTTATTGGCATTGGGTTTGGTGTGTTTGGATACCATATTGGCACCTTCTACAATAGCCCGTTCTTTCGTTTTATCAACCTGAAGTACTTTGCCCTTCATTCCCTTGCTGTTACCGGCTATAACTTTGACGGTATCACCTTTTTTGATATGGAATTTCTTTTGCATAGTGATATACTTTTAAAGCACTTCGGGTGCCAATGAAACAATTTTCATATATTGTTTTTCCCTGAGCTCACGTGCCACAGGGCCAAAAATACGCGTTCCCATCATTTCGCCTGCCTGATTGAGCAACACAGCTGCATTGTCATCAAATCGGATATAGGAACCATCATTTCGGCGGATTTCCTTTTTGGTCCGGACAACCACAGCCTTATAAACTGTACCTTTTTTGGCAGTACCACCCGGAATCGCACTCTTAACGGCAACAACAATTTTATCACCGATGGATGCGTAACGGCGGCCGGTACCTCCAAGCACCCTGATACAGAGCACTTCTTTTGCGCCACTGTTATCGGCGACCATTAATCTTGATTCTTGTTGTATCATAATTACTTAGCTCTTTCAATAATTTCGACTAAACGCCAGCATTTATTTTTGCTTAAAGGCCTTGTTTCGGCAATAGTTACTGTATCCCCGATGTTGGCTTCGTTGTTTTCATCGTGGGCGGTAAATTTAGTGCTTTTACGGATAAATTTACCATATATAGGATGCTTTTCCATTCGGTCAACTTTTACTACGATTGACTTTTGCATCTTATTGCTGACAACAATACCTGTCCTTTCTTTTCTCAAATTACGTTCCATAGTGTTAGGCTTTCTTGGTTGCTTGAATTTCCCGACTGCGTATTTCTGTCTTGATCCTGGCTATCGTCTTTCTGTGCTGCTTCAATACGTTTGTATTTTCAAGCGGAGACACAGCATGATTTATTTTAAGCCTTGTAATTTGCTTCTGCTCCTCCTCAAGTCTTTCCTGCAGGTCACTGGTTGACAGTTCTTTAATGACTTCTTGTTTCATCTTTATTTAAGGAAGTTAAATTATATACTAAACTATGCTTCAAAATAATCACGGCGAACCATGAATTTAGTTTTAACCGGCAGCTTTTGGGCAGCTAAACGAAGGGCTTCACGAGCCACTTCCAGGCTTACGCCATCGGCTTCAAAAAGAATCCTGCCCGGGTTAACACGTGCTACAAACATTTCGGGAGCACCTTTACCTTTACCCATACGAACTTCGGCTGGTTTACTGGTAATAGGCTTATCGGGGAATATTCTGATCCATAATTGTCCTTCACGTTTCATATGACGTGTTACTGCCTGACGGGCAGCTTCAATCTGGCGGCCGTTAATCCATGCAAATTCTAATGACTTTATTGCGAAAGAGCCCATTGAAATCTGGTGGCCACGGTTTGCATTTCCCTTCATGCGGCCTTTTTGCTGCTTCCTGTATTTGGTTTTTCTTGGCTGTAACATTTTGTCTTATCCAATTATAATGATTACCGAATATTATCTTCTTTTTCTTCCACCGGGTCGTCTGTTGTTACCTCCGCCATGAACTTTTTTGTTTTGCTCCTGGCCGGTTGGCACCAATTCCGGTTTTCCGTAAATTTCACCTTTACATATCCATACTTTCACTCCAATGCGGCCATAAGTTGTATGAGCCTCAGCTTGGGCGTAGTCAATATCTGCACGAAGTGTATGAAGAGGAGTACGTCCTTCTTTATACATCTCGTTTCGAGCCATTTCGGCACCACCGAGACGGCCTGAAATCAGAACCTTGATTCCTTCAGCATTCATGCGCATTGTACTGGCAACAGAAGTTTTAATGGCACGACGGAACGAAACACGACCTTCGATTTGACGAGCGATTGAGTTGGCTACCAGGAAAGCATCCAGCTCCGGACGTTTAATCTCGGAAATATTGATCTGTACTTCTTTGTTTGTTAATTTCTTCAGCTCTTCTTTCAGTTTATCAACTTCCTGGCCTCCTTTTCCGATAATAATACCTGGGCGGGCAGTGTTAATAGTAACCGTTACAAGCTTTAATGTGCGGGCGATGTGAATCTTTGATATGCTGGCTTTGGCAAGGCGTGCATTCAGGTATTCCCTGATTTTTTCGTCTTCGATGAGTTTCTGGTCGAACTTACGTCCACCATACCAGTTGGAATCCCATCCTTTAATGATACCAAGTCTCAGGCCGATTGGATTTGTTTTTTGTCCCATTATATAGCAATCGTTAATTAACTTGTTATTGAACTTCTTCTTCAGTACTTACTTCTTCTGCCTGCAGCCTGCTGCCCAATTCGAGAGTAACATGGTTGGAGCGTTTGCGGATGCGGTGAGCCCTTCCCTGCGGTGCAGTTTGGATCCGCTTCAGCATACGTCCGGCGTCAACAGAAATCTTTTTAATGAACAGCTCATTTTCTTCCAGCCTCTGGCCTTCGTTTTTGACCTGCCAGTTGGCAATAGCAGACAAGAGCAGTTTGTAAACCCTGCTTGACGCTTCTTTTGGTGAGTACTTCAAAACATGAAGTGCCTGCTCTACATCCATTCCACGTACCATGTCGGCCACAAGGCGCATTTTGCGTGGCGATGTAGGTACATTCATCAGGCGGGCCACATATTGTGTTTTTTTAGCTGCTTTTCTCTCTTCAGCTCTGATATGTTTTCTTGATCCCATGTCTTCAGTCTTTATTTTTTGCCTTTATCTTTATTACCACCATGTCCACGGTATGTGCGTGTTGGTGCAAATTCTCCGAGCTTGTGGCCTACCATATTTTCAGTAACATAAACAGGAATAAATTTATTACCGTTATGAACTGCAATGGTTTGTCCGACAAAATCAGGAGTAATCATAGATGCCCTTGACCAGGTTTTGATCACCACCTTCTTTTTTGCATCGGCATTGGCCAACACTTTTTTCTCGAGTTTATAGTGGACGTATGGTCCTTTTTTAAGGGAACGACTCATAATCTATCAGCTTAGCGTATTATTTCTTTCTTCTTTCTACAATATATTTATCCGATGCATTCTTAGGCGCACGTGTTTTATAACCTTTGGCAGGGATACCATTGCGCGAGCGAGGATGTCCACCTGACTGACGGCCTTCACCACCACCCATTGGGTGATCAACCGGGTTCATAACAACACCACGAACGCGTGGCCTGCGGCCTTTCCAGCGGCTACGACCGGCTTTACCACTTACCTCAAGGCTATGCTCTGAATTACTGACAGAACCAATGGTCGCTTTACATGCCTGCAGGATCATGCGAACTTCGCCAGAAGGCATTTTAAGCAATGCAAATTTTCCTTCACGGGAGAGCAGCTGTGCATATGATCCGGCACTGCGGGCCATTTTGGCACCCTGGCCGGGACGGAGTTCAATATTATGGATCAATGTACCATAAGGAACTTCGCTCAAATATAATGTGTTTCCGATTTCTGGAGCAACATCTCTGCCACTATTGATTTCCTGACCGACTTTGAGGCCATTAGGTGCAACAATATACCTTTTTTCGCCATCAGCATATTCAACCAAAGCAATGCGTGCAGTGCGGTTTGGATCATATTCAATGGTTTTTACCGTTGCAGGGATACCTTCTTTTTCGCGTTTGAAATCAATGATACGGTATTTACGCTTATGACCTCCACCGATATGACGGTTCGTCATGCGTCCCTGGTTATTACGTCCACCCGATTTGTTGAGCCCAACCGTAAGACTTTTCTCGGGTTTGTCCGTAGTAATATCGTCGAAAGCGCTGATTAATTTAAAACGCTGACTTGGTGTTGTCGGTTTATATTTCTTTAAAGCCATTTTTTATATCCTAAATGTTGCTGTAAAAATCTATTGTTTGTCCTTCAGCTATTGTTACCATAGCCTTCTTGTAAGAATTAGTCCTACCGGCGATATAACCTGCTTTGGTGTACCTGGCCTTGTTCTTACCGCTGTAATTCATGGTATTCACTGCCACAACCTCAACGCCATACAAGTCTTCGATGGCGGATTTAATCTCCAGTTTATTGGCACGTTTATCAACTATAAAACCAAACTGGTTCTCTTTTTCGCCAATGGCTGTCATTTTTTCTGTTATGACCGGCTTTAAAATAATATTCATGTTTTACCTCTTTTCTGATTCGTGAACCCTTGATTTACTTATGCCTGAGCGAAGCGTTCTTCAATTTTACCCAGTGAACTCTCAATAATCAAAATATTATTGGCATTGAGAATTTCATATGTATTCAAATTTGAAGCATGGATAATACTGGCACCCGGAATATTACGGGCGGCTAAGTTGATATTATCCTTTGATTCAGCAACAACCAGGATCGTTTTCTTACCTTCCACCTGCAAATTCTTCAGCATTTCTGCATAATTGCGTGTTTTAGGGCTGTCAAAATCAAAATCTTCTACAACTTTAATACTATTTTCCTGAGCTTTATATGTCAAAGCCGACATATTTGCGAGTCGCTTCAGTTTCTTGTTCAGTTTGAAACGGTAGATACGTGGCTGTGGTCCGAAAACCCTGGCGCCGCCGCGCAATACAGGGCTTTTGATATCTCCCATACGTGCAGTACCTGTACCCTTTTGGCGCTTCAGCTTGCGTGTAGAACCACTGAGCATGCTCCTTTCTTTTGAGCTATGAGTACCCTGACGTTGGTTAGCCAGAAACTGTTTTACATCAAGATATATAGCGTGGTCATTTGGCTCAATAGCGAAAATCTCATCTTTGAGCGTTACCTTTCGCGCTGTATTTTCTCCCTTAATGTTATATACTTCTAACTCCATCTTTCAATAATTAAGTATGATCCTTTGGCACCGGGAACGGAACCTTTTACTACGATAACATTCTCTTTTGGGTGAATTTGCATCACTTTCAGGTTAATCATCTTTACCCTGTCGTTGCCTGTACGGCCGGCCATGCGCATTCCTTTAAAAACCCTGCTTGGATATGATGAAGCACCCAGTGAACCAGGGGCCCGCAAACGGTTGTGCTGACCATGGGTTTTATCGCCAACACCACGGAAACCGTGACGTTTAACCACCCCTTGAAAGCCTTTACCTTTGCTGGTGCCAACGACATCAACAAATTCGCCTTCAACAAATTCTTCAACAGTTACCAAATCACCAAGTTGCTTGCGGTGACCTTCTTCAAAACGGGTAAATTCGGCAAGCTTGCGCTTTGGCTCTACTCCTGCTTTTTGAAAATGTCCCTTAAGAGCTTTGGTAGTATGTTTTTCTTTTTTGTCTTCATAAGCCAGCTGTATGGCATCATAGCCATCAGTTGCTTTTGTTTTTACCTGTGTTACTGCACAGGGACCAGCTTGAATTACCGTGCATGGGACATATCTCCCAGAGGCATCATAGATGCTGGTCATACCTATTTTTTTTCCAATTAATCCTGACATTGCTAGCTAGTTTTTGCCGTTGTCAAATGTGTTCATCAAACCTTAATTTCAACTTCTACTCCACTTGGCAGTTCAAGCTTCATCAAAGCGTCAATGGTCTTTGATGTAGAACTGTAGATGTCCAGCAGTCGTTTGTAAGAACTCAGTTGATACTGATCGCGTGATTTCTTATTCACGAAAGTTGACTTCAAAACAGTGAAAATCTGTTTATTCGTCGGCAGTGGAATAGGTCCGCTAACGATCGCACCTGTTGACTTAACAGTTTTAACGATCTTTTCTGCTGATTTGTCAACCAGGTTGTGATCGTACGATTTTAATTTAATTCTGATTCTTTGGTTCACTGTTATAATAATTTATGTGCTTAATATCCTCTAACTTTTATTAATACTTCACCCAGCAGTGCTTCCGGAATCTCTGCAAAATGACTGAATTCAATACTTGATGTTGCCCTTCCCGAACTGATGGTACGCAGACTGGTAACATATCCAAATAATTCTGCCATTGGCGCCTTAGCCTTGATTACCTGACTTCCGGCACGTGTTTCTATGTTTTGCAAATGTCCTCGGCGTTTGTTCAAATCACCTGTGATGTCGCCTACATATTCGTCCGGTGTAACGATTTCTACTTTCATGATCGGCTCCAGCAGGGTTTTCTGAGCTTCTTTGCAAGCTTCCCGATAGCCCATAACTGATGCTGCCTCAAATGCCATGGCGTCAGAATCAACCGCATGTGCAGATCCGTCGAGCAGACGAACTTTCATGCCCCATAGCTGGTAACCGGCCAACGGTCCGTTCACCATTGCAGATTCAAAACCTTTTTTTATTGCAGGAATATAATCTTTAGGTATGCTGCCGCCTTTGGTTTCATTTTCAAAATCAAGTCCACGCTTATTATCTTGGCTGGGGCCCATTTCGAATTTGATTTCAGCAAAACGTCCTTTTCCACCGGTTTGGCGCTTGTAAGTCATGGTATAGAGTACACGGGAACGCAATGCTTCTTTGTATGCAACCTGAGGCTTTCCTTTGGTACACTCGATATTAAATTCCCTCCGTAACCTGTCGATAATGATATCAAGGTGAAGTTCGCCCATTCCGCTGATAATTGTCTGTCCCGTTTCTTCGTCTGTACGAATAGTAAAGGTTGGATCTTCCTCAGCAAGCTTATTCAGGGAAATATAAAGTTTATCCACATCATCCTGAACTTTTGGTTCAACAGCAATGCTGATAACCGGTTCCGGGAATTTTATGGTGTCGAGCAATATCGGATGGTTGATTTCGGTAAGGGTATCACCTGTACGGATTTCTTTAAATCCTACAGCAGCGCCTATATCACCGGCAGCAATGGCAGTTAAAGGGATTTGTTTTGCGGCATGCATTTGCATGATCCGCGCAATCCGTTCCTTTTTTCCTGTATTTGCATTCAGCACAACGCTTCCCGCTTTAAGTTCTCCTGAATAAACGCGGAAAAATGCCATACGTCCCATAAATGGATCGGTAGCAATTTTAAAAGCAAGTGCACTGAAATTTTCTTCTGTAGTAAGTGCACGTTTTTCCTTCTGTTCGCTTTTTGGGTTAATGCCCTCAATTGCTGGAAGGTCGCTTGGAGCCGGCAGATAATCAACGATACCGTCGAGCAGAGCCTGAACACCGATATTTTTCAGTGATGAACCGCAGAAAACCGGAGTAATGCGCAAATCGAGCGTTGCCTTACGGATCATGGCCTTCATCTCATCAATACTGATGGATTCCGGATCGTCCATAAATTTTTCGAAAAGGGACTCATCTTCTTCAGCAACACCTTCAATCAGTTTCATGCGTTGTTCCTGATAAGTTTCCTGAACCTCTTCGGGAATTTCGATTTCCCTGATTTCGGCACCTTTTGAATCAACGTCCCATTCGTAGGCTTTGCCCGTGAGCAGGTTGATGAGCCCATAGAAATTATCCTCTTCGCCAAGCGGCATTTGCATGGCAACGGGGATAATATTGAGTTTCTTTTGGATATCTTCCAATACTCGTTGGAAATCAGCTCCTGTACGGTCAAGTTTATTCACAAAACTAATGCGTGGCACTTTGTAGCGGTCGGCTTGTTTCCAAACTGTTTCTGATTGGGGCTCAACGCCTCCCACACCGCAGAAAATACCAACAGCACCATCAAGTACCCTGAGCGAACGTTCCACTTCAACAGTGAAATCTACGTGGCCGGGAGTATCAATGATATTGATCTTAAACTCTTCATTGTTACGCTTCCAGAAAACACTGGTAGCAGCAGAAGTGATGGTGATGCCACGTTCTTTTTCCTGCTCCATCCAGTCCATGGTAGCAGTCCCTTCGTGTACTTCACCGATTTTATGATTGATACCAGTATAATAAAGCACACGCTCAGTCGTCGTGGTTTTACCCGCGTCGATATGAGCAACGATGCCAATGTTTCGTGTATGTGCTATTCTGGTATTCATTTCTTAGCTAAGCGATATTAGAAACGGAAGTGTGAGAATGCTTTATTCGCTTCCGCCATACGGTGGGTATCTTCTTTTTTCTTGAAAGCTGCGCCTTCTTCATTGAAAGCAGCAACGATTTCAGAAGCAAGTTTGCGGCCCATTGTTTTTTCGTGGCGCTTCCGTGCAAAACCGATCAGGTTCTTCATACCGATAGAAGACTTACGGCTGGCAGGGATTTCAGAAGGAATCTGAAAAGTAGCACCACCAATACGGCGGCTACGCACCTCAACAGCAGGAGTAACGTTTGCAAGAGCTTTCTTCCAAACTTCCAGTCCACTTTCTCCGGTTTTTTCACTTACCTGATCAATGGCATCGTAAAAAATCTGGAAAGCTAGACTTTTCTTGCCTTGCTGCATGAGGTTATTAACAAATTTGGTAACCAGTATATCGTTGAAACGCGGGTCACCCAGGATTATCCTCTTCTTTGGTTTTGATTTTCTCATCTTACCTTGAATCTTCTAATTAAACCGGAATTATTTCTTTGGCCTTTTCGTGCCATACTTTGAACGTCTTTGAGTACGTCCTTCTACGCCTGATGTATCAAGTGCCCCACGGATAATGTGGTAACGTACACCCGGAAGGTCTTTCACCCTTCCGCCTCTGATCATTACGATGCTGTGTTCCTGAAGGTTATGGCCTTCACCGGGAATATAGGCGTTCACTTCCTTACCATTGGTCAAACGAACCCTGGCTACTTTACGCATAGCTGAATTCGGCTTCTTTGGAGTGGTCGTATAAACCCTGACGCAAACGCCCCGTCTCTGAGGACAAGCATCCAGAGCAGGAGACTTACTCTTTTCTACTAACGTCCTGCGTCCTTTTCTGACTAATTGTTGAATTGTCGGCATATCAACTTTTTAAATTTTTTATTACCCTCAAAAATTGGGACTGCAAAAGTATAACTAAATTTAATACTATCAACACATTAATTTCAAAAAATCAACTAAATACAACTATTCAGTCGCTTTCTTGTTTATTTTGATCGGATTTATTGGGATACAGGCATTCCTGAGGTGGGCAGACCACACAAAGACTTGTCAAACGATTTTGCCTTTGTTGAAACCTATAGTAGTCTTACTTTTTCAGGTTTCCTATATTCCTTTTTCCTAAGTAACAGCGAAATACGCTATTTCTCTCAAAAGTGGGTGCAAAAGTATAACCAATATTCCTTAAAACCAAATAATTTCTTCATTAATTTTAAGAAATCATGATTTTTTAAGCAATTCAAATCATCCCGGCAATATCATGCCGTTCAAAAAGCCCCGTCGGGAAACTAATTGAATTATGTTTAAATTGTATCTTTGCGCCCGAAATATCCCTTTCAATGGTCAAAGCAAATCCCCGCCGCATCTTATTCCTGAGCCGTTGGTATCCCAACCGGCTGGATCCCATGCCCGGGCTGTTCGTAAAAAAACATGCCGAAGCAGCCGCCTTGCATAATGATGTGGCTCTTGTCCATGCCTTTCCAATGGACTTAAAAAACGGGATACAATTTGAGATCGACCGCAAAAAAGAGGATGGTTTCGACAGCCTCGTAATATACTACCAAGCCGTTCGGTGCAAAATTCCCGGCATCGCAGATATGATCAAAGGATGGCGCTATCTGCAGTATAATTTTATAGGCATTAACATCCTGCGCAAAGAAGGTTTTAAAGCAGATATCCTTCACCTGAACATTCTCACGCGGCTGGGCCTGATCGCCCTCTGGATGAAAATCCGCTACGGAACACCTTATATAATAACTGAACACTGGTCGCGCTACCTGCCCATCACCAATACTTATCATGGCCTGCTCCGTAAAGCCATTACGAAAATCGTTGTGCGCAATGCGGCCATCACAACCGTTGTAACGAACAACCTCCGAAAGGCGATGCAGGCGCACGGATTGAAATCAAACTACAAAATCATCCACAATGTGGTTGATACGGACTTGTTTCAAATCAATGAAAAAAAGGAAGATCTCTTTACTTTTGTTCATGTATCCTGCTTTGAAGACCGTTCCAAGAATATTAGCGGGATGCTGGAAGCAATTGCAGCACTCAGCCGGCAAAGGCAGGATTTCCGCATCATGATGATTGGTGAAGGCGAAGACCTCGATGCAATGAAATCCAAAGCAAAGGAGCTGAAACTGAATCAAATTGTCCGGTTTTATGGACTACTGGAAAACAAAAACCTGAGCCAAACGATGTCTTCAGGGCATTGCCTGCTCATGTTCAGCAATTACGAAAATATTCCGGTAGTCATTAATGAAAGTTTTGCTTGTGGCTTAGCCGTCATTGCCACAGAAGTAGGCGGTATTCCGGAGCATGTTGACAAGCAAAAAGGCATGCTGGTAAAAGCCGGAGATAAAAAAGCGCTCAGAGATGCCATGAATCATATGATTGACCATTGGTCTGATTTCCGGCCTGAAAAACTTAGAGATTACGCGCTTAAAAACTCCTCGAAGCAGGCTGTAGCCAAAAGTCTGGACCAATTGTACACCGAAGCGATGAGCAAAAAATGAACAAGGAAACCCAAGCTAATAAAATGAGCTTTGGCATTTTATGCGATTCCTGGAAATTTCAGGCATGGCAAGCCGAAGCCATACGTTTATTGCGCAATAATGGCTTTGAAGCATCGGTTGTGCTTATGAACCTGCACGAGCCAAAACCAAAAACCAAAATCAGGAAATTAAAAAAATACCCTTACAATAAAATTATCTACCGGATTTATCAGCGTTATCTGATGAAGCCCGAAGCCAAGGAGCTCATTGATCTGAAAAAAGAACTTTCCGGCATCCCACTTCTGGAAATAATGCCCGAAAGGCGCAAATCAGGCTACTATATTAATGAGGAAATGCGCCATAAAATTGCCGGATATAATCCATCCTTTTTGCTGCGCTTTGGATTTGGTATTCTCAGGGGCGAAATCCTTTCCACAGCAAAATACGGCATTTGGTCGTTTCATCATGATGACGATAAAAAATACCGCGGAGTACCCAGTAATTTTTGGGAAATCTATTTTAATGACCCTGTGAATGCCTCCATATTACAGGTTTTAAATGAAGAAATTGACGGAGGAGGGATTTTGAGAAAAGGGTTCTTCCCAACGGTTCTCCATTCATGGAAAGAAAATCTGGATCAGGCATATTTTCAATCGGCAATCTGGCCGCTTCAGGCTGCACGCAATGTGCAAAATGGAACCATTGATCCGAATAGCCTTAAAGGAAATCCGGAGAACAGCCCTGTGTACCGGCTTCCGGAAAACACCAAAATGCTCCGTTTTTTCTGCCGTCAGTTTGCCAGCCGCATCAAACTGCATTGGAGGGAAATTTTTCGAGCCGAAGACTGGCGCATCGGAATTTTTCAATGTAATGACATCACCGAAAAAGATACAGTTCGCTTACAGGATTTAATCACACCTCCTCCCCCGGCCAAAAACTCTTATTATGCCGATCCTTTCATCCTGAAAAAAGACAATGAACTGCATGTACTTTTTGAGGAATACGATTATAAATCAGGAAAAGGGCATATCTCCGGATACATATATAATATAGGTGCGCAAAACTGGTCCGAAAAAAAATGCCTGCTGCAAAAAAATACCCATCTCGCCTACCCTTTTACGTTTGTCCATGAGGGGCAAATGTATTGCCTGCCCGAAAATGCAGCAGATAACCGACTTGAGCTATACACCTACGATGCGGAGGCGCAAGAACTCCATCTAAAAAGTGTTTTAATTGACGATTTGGCCTGCATCGATGCTTCCCTGATCCATTATGATGAAAAGTGGTGGTTGTTTTTCACTGCAAAAGGCAAAACCAACCATGAGCTGCACATTTATTATGCGGATAATCTGGAAGGGCCTTACCGTCCTCATGAAAACAATCCGGTGAAACAGGACATCCGCCATGCACGTCCCGGAGGGAATTTCATCAAAATAAATGACCGCTGGCTGCGTCCGGCCCAGGACAGTACCGATTCGTACGGATGTCGTTTGCATTTGATGGAAATCGCTGAACTCAGCACGAAAAATTACAGGGAGCAACATATTGCAAGCCTCAAGCCGGGTGATGACAAAAATTTCTTCAGAGGATTGCACACACTTTCAAAAGCCGGCGAGTATTATATAACTGACTTAAAAGCCTGGCGTTTCAACCGACCCAATTTTTTCCGCAAGCTTAAAGAAAAGCTACACTTCTGATTTGCGGTTTTGCTGGGCATCAACCTTTTTGCGCATAAACACTAGCAGGAAAGGCGAAAATGTAAATTCATCACGGATATTTAGTTCGAGCGAACAGGCCAGCCGGCCCGCAAATCCTATAAGCGGCGACAGAAGAAGCATGAACAAATAAAAAACCGCTGAAGGCAGCAACAAAATTTGGTTCATCTTCATGAGACGGGAAGGGTAATATTTCAGATAACGCGACAACAAACTAAACCTCAAAGTTTTATACGATCCTAAACTCTGTATTTCCACGACTTCAAAACCATGATTTTCGGCCAGTTTTGCCAGATGGTGCACACTATGCCGCATATAATCTTCGGAGCTCCAAAGCGGATAAATAAAATCCGTGCTGAGCAAAACGGGCGCTCCGGCTTTTAAAACACGCTTCATTTCTTGAAAAAAAGCCGCGGGATTTTCCAGTACCGATAAAACCTGAAAACACAGCAGCCCATCATAGCTTTCATTTTCGAAAGGCAGACTTGATGCGTCATCAATCCAGAAATCCGTTCCTCCATCAGGCTCTAACTTATTGATTTGGTAATGCCGGCGGGTATTTGTTGCATGATATTCACCTACATTCCGGAAGAGCTTCCGGTAGGGCTGATCACCTGCACCTACATCAAGCACTTTGCCATTAAAATTTGGCGCAAAAGCTCTCAGGCGCCTGCGGAGGAAAAAAGCCGTTGGGTTCGGCAGGGTAAAATCGAGCCATTGCAATAGAAAGGATAATAATTTCGTTTTCACAGCCGGGCAATATTCGTTTATTAGGATGCAAATTTAACCTTTATCAAGGACAAATAGCTTTCTGTCCTATCTTTGCAAGCAGGATTATGTTAATAAGGAAAATCTTCAGCACCGCGGCAGCACGTATCGTCAATGCTGCACTTAGCCTGCTCATACTGAGCATCAATGCCCGCGAACTCGGTGCGGAAGCCGTAGGTACGATTGGGCTGATTGTTTTAGCCATAGCCATTATACAAAACATCAACAGCCTGACAGGAGGAGCGCCCGTGGTGTATTTCATCTCCCGCATTCCTGCCGCCAACATGATGATTATCAGCTATATCTGGAGCATATGTTCGTCCATTGCCGGAAGTGGCATCCTGCTCCTTTTCCAATCAATTCCCGAAGGCTATTTTATTCAGGTCATGACCCTTTCGCTCATTCTTTCATTAGGGCAAATTCATCAGATGTGGCTGCTGGGCACTGAGCGGATTGCGCTATTCAATATCATTTCCGTGCTGCAGTTTGTGTTGACCATTGGCGCATTATGCTTCGAGATTTACATCATGAAATCTGCTTCGGTCGATTCCTACATACATGCGCTTTTTATTGCTTATTCGGCTGTATTCATTTTGGGATTCGCTGCAACAATAGCACAAAGGGGGAAAACACAGCTTAAGGAGCTTGGCAATAACCTTATTGAGATGCTGCGCTACGGATTTCTCATCCAACTGGCGGCCATCTCCCAATTGCTCAACAACCGCCTATCCTATTTCATTATACGCAAATATTTGGGCTTAAATATTTTGGGGCATTTTGATGTAGGCATAAAAGTAAGTGAGGGCAGCCTGCTTCCGGCAAAAAGCATCAGCATGGTTCAATATGCCCGTATTTCTTCCACAAAAGATAAAACCTATGCTCGTGACCTGACCATCAGTTTATTCAAATTAAGCCTGATTGTCGCCTTGCTCACTATTAGCCTGTTGATCTGCCTGCCGGACACTTTCTACGGCTGGGTTTTCGGCAAGGACTTTTCGCACATCCGCCGGTTGATGATTTATCTGGCTCCGGGCATCCTGGCCATGGCTTCCGGTATGATTTTTTCGCATTATTTCAGCGGAACCGGACGACCCGGTTTTAATACCGCTGCCTCAGCGATTGGTTTAATTGTGATTGCTATTGCAGGATTTTCGATGATCCCGCAAATGGGCATTGAAGGCGCTGCAATCGCAACTTCCATTTCGTACATCTGCTCACTGATGTTCCAATGGCTCAGTTTTATCCGATTGGCAAAGCCGGATTATAAAAGTTTTTTGCCCAATTCGGATGATATTCGGATGATCAAAGAATTTTGGCGTCAATTGCATAAAAATCCAAAATCATAGTTGTTGATAAACTCACCAAAAATGTGGTTTATAGTATGCTGGATGTTGATAAGCCATTCAGTGAAAAACAGGCATTTTCAACATCTCTGTTGCTAAAATAAAATATTACCAACAAAATTATTACAAAATTAGTTTTTTATTTTCCGATTTTACCATCGCACTTGGGCTGCAAAACTCCAAAACCGTTTTTAAAACATTGCTTAACCGAGTTAGATTTAGCTTATCACGAAAACAGGGTCATTCATCACGAAAAACAGGCCTTTTATACAATAAGTCAAAAAAAACTTGCATCGAACAGATAAAGACTGTACTTTTGTAAAAAATCAAGTGATATGATCGGCTTATTTGGAAAAAAGAATCTAAAAGAAATCGGACTTCACGAAGTTCAAAAACACAAAGGGAAGAAACGGACTTACCAAAATTATTTAAAAGTAAATCCGGAAATGGCGGAAAAATATTTAGTATTTGTGGCTAAAAATCCGTCGGTATCGTACATAAAGTGGGATGCAAACAAAGAAGTTTTTGTTAACCAGTAGCAGATTAAACCACTGATTAACAATAATTTAGAGGGAATGGCAGAACATCTGACCTTTCCCTTTTTTTGTGACTTCAGCCAACTGGCAGGCAAAAACACCTTTCGCTTTTAAAGCCTCCATCAAAGCTGCCGATTCTGATTTAGGCACTCCAATCAGCAAGCCTCCACTGGTTTGCGCATCACAGAGCAAGTAACGTATATGTGCGGGCAAGGCATCATCAAAATGCAAACGTGTGCCCAGAAAAGCACGGTTATCTTTGGTTCCACCCGGAATCACACCGGCATTCGCCATTTCCACCGCCTTTTCCAAAAACATTTCTTCTGAGGGATACACATCGGCATCCACTTTGGAAGCCAGCAACATCTCGCCCATATGTCCCAAAAGTCCAAAACCGGTGACATCGGTACAGGCATGGACATTAAAATCAACGATTATTTCCGCGGCAGTTTTATTCAGGCTACTCATAAGTTTCGTTATGGTACGGATATCTTCCTCTTCCAGCAACCCCCTTTTTGCCGCCGTACTCAGCACACCGGTCCCAATAGGTTTGGTCAGCACCAGCACATCGCCAATTTTTAGTCCGCTGTTCCGGTAAATTTTATCCGGATGTACGCTTCCTGTTACGCACATCCCGAATTTAGGCTCCGTATCATCAACGGTATGGCCGCCCAGAACACGGATTCCCGCTTCAGCAGCTTTATCGGAAGCTCCTTGCAAAATCTGCTCCAAAACAGAAAGTGGCAAACGGTTGGATGGGAAACCCACAATATTCAGCGCAAAAAGAGGTTTCGCACCCATTGCATAAATATCGCTGAGTGCATTGGCTGCTGCTACAGCCCCAAATTCATAGGGATCATCCACCACAGGCGTAAAAAAATCGAGGGTTTCGACCAAAGCCAGGTCATCCGTAATCTGATAAACCGCGGCATCATCCGCTTCGGCGGCATCCACCAGCACACGCTTATCGTTGATCAAAGGAATTTGCACATTTTGTAAAACCTGCTCCAAAGCCTGTGGCCTCAATTTGCAGGCACAGCCCAGCCCATGGGTAAACTGGGTCAGGCGGATTTCTTCGCCACTTTCAACAATAATGGGATTTTCTCCCTCTTGTTCCGGAGCAAGTTTTTTCAGCTCCGACAGGATTTCTTTCGCTGCCTGACGAATATTATCTTCTGTGCTGCCCCGTCCGCTTGAAAAACGCAGGCTGCCCATAGCAAAGTCAACAGGCACGTTCATGGCTTCCAGCACATGGCTCACATCCACACTTTCGGCATGACATGCTGCCCCGGCAGATGCGGCAACATTATTAAGAGCCGCAAGCAAAGTATTGGCTTCGATATTTCGGAAACTTAGATTGAGCGTATTGGGCAGGCGTTTTTCGGGATGTCCGTTTAGTTTTATTTCTACCGGACTTCCCTTGAGCAAATCATGCAGCAAATCGCGCATTTGCTGATAATGAGCGGCATGTTTCTCCAAATCCCTTTTGGCAATACGGCTGGCCGCTCCCAAACCGGTAATTTCCAAAACATTCTCAGTGCCTGCCCGGCGGTTTTGTTCATGATCGGCGCCATGCATCAGCTTTTCGAGCACAACAGAGCGGCGCACATAAAGCGCTCCAATCCCTTTTGGCGCATATAGTTTATGGCCGGCAACCGAAAGCAGATCCGCATTCATTGCCACGACATCCACAGGGATTTTTCCCAGCGATTGTGCGGCATCCACATGAAAAAGTATCCCTTTTTGGCGGGCAAAAGCACCAATTTCATCCACCGGTTGAATGCTTCCGGTTTCATTATTGGCGTGCATCACGGAGATTAAGACGGTGTCGGGACGTACAGCAGCAAACAACTTCTCTGCATCAACAATTCCGTATTCATTCACCGGGATAATGCTCAAACTATGTCCCTGCTTTTCGAGGAAGCGGCAAACTTCCAGCACCGCGGGATGCTCAATAGCCGTTGTGATGATATGGCCACCATGAGGAGCGCGTGCCATTGCTGCACCTTTGATTGCATAATTGTTGGATTCTGTTCCGCCGCTTGTAAAAATCACTTCATCTGCATGCGCATTGATAAGGCTTGCAATTTCACGGCGTGATTTTTCAACCGCTTTGCGTGCCTCCACACCAAAAGCATGCGTACTGGACGGGTTTCCAAAAAACTCTTCGAAAAAAGGGCGCATCGCGGCAGCCACTTCCACATCAATGGGCGTGGTGGCATTATAATCGAGATAAATAGGGTTGTTCATTGGGCTCAGCCTGCTTTTTCCTGCACCACATCTTCTTCAATGCGCAGGTTATCAATAATAAAAGTCTGGCGTTCGGGCGTATTGGAGCCCATATAGAATTTCAGCAGTTCGGGTATGCTTTTATCCTTTTTAAGCAAGACCGGCTCAAGGCGCATTCCGCCACCAATGAAATTCTTAAATTCATCGGGGCTGATTTCGCCCAAACCCTTAAAACGCGTAATCTCCGGCTTGGCGCCCAATTGTTTTATGGCATCCACCCGTTCTTTATCCGTATAGCAATAGAAGGTCTTCTTTTTATTGCGCACCCTGAAAAGCG
The DNA here is from genome assembly GCA_963662905.2 of Bacteroidales bacterium. Taxonomy (GTDB): domain Bacteria; phylum Bacteroidota; class Bacteroidia; order Bacteroidales; family WRLA01. The sequence continues at coordinate 1,669,953 of CAXXFD010000003.1, forward strand.
GTGTTTGCAAAATATAAATATGCCCACTGCGCACCAGGTCGGGATAAAACTGCAGGAAAAATGTAAGCAAAAGCAAACGTATGTGCATGCCGTCCACATCGGCATCGGTAGCAATCACTACATAATTATAGCGCAGCTCTTCCAAACCTTCTTCCAGGTTCAATGCCGATTGCAGGAGGTTAAATTCTTCGTTTTGATAAACGATTTTCTTGCTTTTGCCATAACAGTTCAATGGCTTGCCGCGCAGGCTGAAAACTGCCTGGGTATTTACATCGCGCGATTTGGTAATGGAACCACTGGCCGAATCGCCCTCGGTTATAAAAAGTGTGGACTCCATGCGGCGTTCATGGTTTGTATTGTAATGCACGCGGCAGTCGCGGAGCTTTTTATTGTGCAGGCTGGCTTTTTTAATGCTCTCTTTGGCCATTTTTTTGATGCCTGCCAGTTCCTTGCGTTCCCTTTCTGATTGCTGGATTTTCTTCTGCAGCAGTTCGGCAGTTTCCTGGTTTTTGTGCAGGTAATTATCAAGATGCCGTTTTACGATATCGTGGATATAATTCCGGATGGTCTGTCCTTCGGCTTCCATATGCGTAGAGCCCAGTTTGGTTTTTGTCTGTGATTCAAAAACCGGCTCCTGCACTTTGATGCTGATTGCCGCAACAATGGAAGTACGGATATCGGAAGTATCGTAATCCTTATTAAAAAACTCGCGGACTGTTTTTACGATGGCCTCGCGGAATGCCTGTTGGTGCGTTCCGCCCTGGGTGGTGTGCTGTCCGTTCACAAAGGAATAATAATCCTCGCCATAGTGCGATGAATCGTGTGTAAAAGCAAACTCAAAATCACCTTCACCGAGATGGATGATGGGGTAAATCGTATCCTCCCCCACTTCATTGCGCAGCAGGTCGCTCAAACCATTTTTGGCGTAAAAACGTTCGCCATTGAAATAAATGGAAAGGCCATGGTTCAGGAAAGCATAATTCCAGAGCATGCGTTCGAGATGCTCCGGCAGATAATGATATTTTCCGAAGACTTCTTCATCGGGACGGAAAGTGATGATGGTACCGTTTTCCTCTGTCGTATTCTGTTCATCAAAATCGTTGGTAATTGCCCCTCTCTGATATTCGACAATTTTCGTGCGGCCATCGCGGATGGACTGTGCCCTGAAATATGAAGAAAGCGCATTGACCGCTTTGGTTCCTACACCATTGAGTCCAACGGCTTTTTTAAACACTTTGGAGTCGTATTTTGCACCCGTATTGATTTTGGAAACACAGTCGATCACTTTTCCCAGCGGGATGCCCCGGCCATAATCGCGGATTTTCACTACGCCATCGCCAACGGTCACGTCAATTTTGCGGCCATTGCCCATCACAAATTCGTCGATGGAGTTATCGATCACCTCTTTTACCAGTACGTAAATCCCGTCATCGCGCGAAGTGCCATCGCCAAGCTTACCAATATACATACCCGGGCGCAGGCGGATATGCTCTTTCCACTCCAGCGACCGGACACTATCCTCATTATAACTTTCTGACATAATTTGTTTGCTTTGGTGGGCAAAGATAAAACTCCCTTTCCGAAAAAAGGTACATTATTAATAAGACTTATTAAAAAGCCCAAAGAATTTTTCAACAATAATTACCTTTGCCTAAGACCAAAATTCAAGTAATGCCCAACAAAAAAATCCTGATTTTTTATTTTTCCGGAACAGGAAATGCACGCGAAGCAGCGCGATGGACGGCCCATGAAGCCGAAAGTTCGGGATGGGAAGCACAATTATTCAATATTGAAAAGAAACCCGATACAGATAAAATACTCAATCAGTACCCGGGAGCCCTGATCGGCATTTACGGGCCAACACATGGGTTTAATTTTCCGCCAATCCTTTTGAAATTCTTCCATTCACTGCCAAAAGGGAACAAACAAAATATATTCCTGCTCAATACCCGTGCCGGCATGAAACTGGGAAAAGCTTTTCTGCCCGGTTTAAGCGGACTGGCGCATTATTATGCCTGGCTGGTTCTACGTCTAAAAGGTTTTCGCATCATCGGCATGCAGCCTCTGGATATGCCCAGCAACTGGATATCATTGCACCCTGCACTCAAAAAACAGGTCGAACTTTCGATTGTACACCGTTGCGAAGGTATTGTAAGGGCTTTTGCCCAAAAAATGATTCAAGGAAAAAACTCCTGTAAAGCGCTTTGGTCACTTCCATTGGACATCATGTTATGGCCGGTTGCCTTTTTGTATTTTATTGCCGGACGCTTTTTCCTGGCCAAAACTTTCATTAGCGACACCAGCTGTATCGATTGCAGATTATGCGTAAAAGAATGCCCAAGCGGAGCACTGAAAATTATAAATGGCCGCCCCTTTTGGGGCATACATTGCGAAAGCTGTATGCGGTGCATGAACATTTGCCCGAAAAGAAGCATTCAAACATCGCTAATAGGCCCGGCACTTGGACTGCTGCTTGGCTTTGGGGCAGCCAGTATTTTGAAAAATCAGGTCTTTTCAATAGAATGGAAATTCGCCGCCTGGCTACAAAACCCTATAGTCAGCGAAAGTATTGGTTTTATTATTGACTGGGGATTATCTATTGGGTGTGTAACCATTATCTATTTTATCATACACCAGGCAATGGGAATTAAAATAATTGGTAAAATATTACGATGGGGCAATTTCACAGTATGGAAATTCTGGAGGAGGTATCAGCCTGGCTTTCTCAATAAATAGTCCAGTACAACTCTAAAAATAATACATCCTAAGAAAACAAGGTATAAGCCGTATAAATCAAATAAACTACGTACAGTCCGATTAGGATGATACCTGTTGGGCGCCCAATGCGCCAGCGGCGGATAATCAGCATAAAGAAGATCACCAAAACAGATATTAAAAGGAGCACCACCGAAAAGAAAAGGTTTTCGCGGCTCACAGGGATCATCTCACGATGACTGACAAGCAGTGCAATCATCCAGGGCAATCCCAGACCGATAAGCACATCAAAAATATTGGAGCCGATCGCATTGGTAATGCCCATATCGCCCCTGCCCTGCCGGGCCACAATAATAGACGAAATCATATCGGGCACACTGGTACCCACAGCCAAAACCGTTATTCCTATAATAACTTCAGGCACATTAAGGATTTCGCTGATGCCAATGGCACTTTGCACCAAAACCCAGGAAAGCATGGCTATAAAACCTATCGACATAAAGAAGACGCCAAAATAATGATTGGGTGGAGGAAACACCTTATAAAGCAAATAATCAAGCGGCATCAGGATTTTCTCCAGTGGCGTATATTTTACGCGTTCCTCCCCTTCTTCGGCCTGTGGCAGATCTGTTGCCGGATCGTGATAAGGAAACCACTTGCGCCATCGTACCACAGCAAAAACATATACGACAAAACAAAGAACGAATATAATGCTCTCTGTCAGGCTGATACCGCCATCATGGAAGGCCCAGAAAAGCAAACCAATGGCGAGCAAATAAAACAGGATATCGCGCAAAATAGGTTGCCATGTAATGGTTGCTTTTTTCACCAACGCCACAGCGCCAATAATCACCAAAATATTAAAAAGAGCAGAACCAACAATGGTCCCCATCCCGATTTCTTCGTGTCCGCCGGGCTGAAGGACAGCTACCAGAGCCACAAAAAGCTCCGGGGCGCTGCTGCCAATGGCCATAAGGGTGGCTCCGGCCATATCCGACGACAGGTTCAGGCGCTCTGCAATGCGATCGAGCGAATCGATAAAATACTTATCGGTTACCTGAGAAAGGAGATAAAATGTGAGTAACAGCAGCAGCAGATATGCAATTAATCCCATAGTTTTTTGCGCTTAGAACTATCAAAGATAAAATAATTCAGTGATTTCCAAAGGTTTTGAGCCATATTTTTCTGTTTGAACGCTCAAATTCAAGATTTATCGAGCATTTTACAAATTTCAGCAGTACGTTCTTCGGCTGTCATCCGGCCATCGATCCACTCCAATTGAAAGCCTTTGCGCTCCATCCGCCGAAACCAGGTCATCTGCCGTTTGGCAAACTGATGGATGGCCGTATTGAGCTGTGCAAACATTTGGTCATACGTCAAAATCCCTTGTGCATAATCCGTCAGATAACGGTATTCCAGTCCATAAAAGCGCAATTCATCCGGCTGGTGGGTTTTCAGCAATGCGTGAATTTCATCAATCATCCCCTCTTGCAGGCGGGCATGCAAGCGTGCGGTAATTCTTTGACGGATTATTTCCCGATTTAAGCGCACAGCAAAAATCCGGCTTTTAAATTCCGGCCAGTTATCCCGTTCATCGGCATGCGCCTGATTGTAAAGCTCAATTTCGATAGCCCGCACCAAGCGTTGGCGGTCGGCCGTATCGCTGGTATTGTGCAGCGGGCGCAGTTGTGCAAGTTTCTGCTGCAAAGATTCCATTTCCAAAGCGGCCAGATCATTGCGCAATTGCTTGTTTTCAGGCACTTCCAGCATGCGGTATCCTGCCAAAACAGCTTCAATATACATCCCAGTGCCACCTGCCAGAATTGCCTGCTTATCGCGCTTGCGGATATCCTCAAAGGCATTCAGGAAAGCCTTCTGAAATTCAAAAACATTAAACTCATAGCCCGGATCGGCAATATCGACTAAATGCAGCGGAACTTCCTTGCCCTCAACGGTATAATCTTCCATGTCTTTTCCGGTACCGATATCCATTCCACGATAAACCTGCCGCGAATCCGCAGAAATAATCTCAGCATCAAGCCGATGCGCCAGTAATGCGGCGGTTCTGGTTTTTCCTGTGGCCGTGGGACCGGTGATAACGATTAGATCAGTGGACATTCTTTTTGTAGTTTTTCTTCTTCAAGAACAAGTGCATCGCGCAAAGCGTTCAATAAAGCGGTATCTGCATTTTCGAGTGCATCAATAAAGAACAGTTCAGGCAATGCCTGCCCGATATGCGGATAAAACTTCACTACCCATGACCGTATTGTCAGCATTTCGGTTGTTTCGGGCTGCTGATCTTTGCGCCGGCGCAGATATTGCAAAATACGCAAACCATCAAAAGCCGTATGCGCCGCTTTAATAAACGCCTGCTCAGAAGCAGCATTCGCACGCCAGTCGCACCAAATCGCACGCCCTTTATTGCTCTCTTTGAGAAAGTCCAGAACCTGATGCTCACAATCATCACGATACAGTTTGGGCAGCAGGCCATAGAAAGTTTGAATCTCATCGAAGAACCGCGGATCGTAAAACGGATAAGAAGACCAATCGCCCGAGTTTCCTTTGATCATAGCCGGACCGGTGCCAAAAAACACGCGCGCGCTAAAACGACTGGCCGGATACACCTTTTCAGGACTATAGACCACTATAGGCCCGCTTTTGCGCAGCTTTTGGAGAAAATAAAAATCCTCCCCGCTCATCTTTGGCGTGATGCCGCCAATTTTACGGTACGATTTCACCGGACAGGCCATTGCCGAACCCAAAGCCGTAAAACGATACGGACTTTCAGTGCGCCAGAGGTTCAGGCTGTAAAAACGCATATACAGCTCATAGCGCAACACGGCACGGTCTTCCGCCTTATTTCCCGTCAGCGGGTGATAATAAGGCAAAGCCATGCCCACAGCATCGGGATACTGCTTTTGCAAGCAGAGTAAATTATGAAAGTAGTTGCCGGAAATCAAAGTGTCGGCATCCATGCTCACCAAAAGGTCATCTGCATCTGCATTGGCTACAGCCGCATCCATTGCCACACGCCGCGCATGGCCCACACCATGCTTTTTTCCCTGCCAGCCTTTGCCTGCACTGCTGTAATCAAGGATATGGATCCGCTGATCGGCCAATGCCTGCAAATATTCCAGGCAAGACTGATTATCCTTGTAGATGGGCTTTTTGTTTTCATCTGTGCGGTAATCCTCCGGCTGATTCACACAAATGAACAGCTCAAAATCAATACCTTCAGCCGCTTTCAAAACAGAAGGAAGAATTTCCGGAAGAAAATCCATTTCGCCCATCACAGGCATGGCCGCCCTGATTTTACCCATACAACATTATCTTGTAAAAACTTTGTGCATCTGCATTTGTTGCAGTAATTTTGGCAAACTTAAAAAGAATTATGCACTACCTGATCAAAATTATAAAGAACCGAAACTTCCTGCTGGTTCTGGCTTTTATCCTTGGCCTGAGCCTCAACCATGCTGCCGTTTACATCAAAGATTACCTGATGTATATTCTGGCGTTTATGCTCAGCATCAGCCTTTCGGCATTCAATTTTAAAGCATTCCTGCCACTACGCAATACTATACGCCCCATCCTGATTACTTTGCTGATGAACTACCTGATTTTTGGCGGACTGATTATGGGACTGGCATATCTTTTCCTTGATGACCCCAACCTCATCAACGGCTTTTGGTTCATCACTTTAGCACCTCCCGGCGTTGTGATTATCCCTTTTATCCTGAATGCCGGCGGCAGCATTGAAAAACCCGTTATCGGCATTGCCGGAGCTTACCTGCTGCTTTTTCTGATTTTCCCTGCCGGGATGTTGCTTTCGGGCATGGAAAAAGCTGTGCCATTAAGCAGCCTGATTTCCAGCCTGGTCATCCTCATTGCCTTGCCCCTCGGATTATCACGCCTGATGCGGGGCAAAAAAGCGCAGGAACACCTGAAGACTTATCGCGGGCGCTATGTGGATGTGAGTTTTTTCTTCATTGTTTACACCATCATCGGGCTGAACCGCGATGTATTTGTACACCAGCCCGAAAAGCTCCTGCTGCCATTGCTCATACTTGCACTGGTGGTTTTTGGTGGCAGCAGCCTCTTGTGGCCCATTTTAAAGATGACCAAAATACCACCGGAAAAATACTACAGCTACCAATTAGTGTATTCCATAAAAAACAATGGATTTGCCGCCGTTACAGCACTAAGCACAGGCATAGCAGACACTGCCCTGCCCGCTGCCGCGATGAGCGTGGTACTGCTTATTTACCTTATATTGTTTGGTATGCGCAAATCCATAAAGGAAATGAGCGCAGAAATCCGGCAGGAAAAGCGGCAAAATTTAAAAGAAGCCCAGGCCTGATCTGAAATTTGTGTATCTTTGCCGGGCAAAACAAAAAGGGACGTTAGCTCAGTTGGTTCAGAGCGCTTGCTTGACAGGCAAGAGGTCACTGGTTCGATTCCAGTACGCCCCACACTATAAATCAGCCTGTTACGAAATACTTTGTAGCAGGCTTTTTTATGCGTCCATGAAAAATATCCGTGAATTTATTCCTGAGGCTCGGCAGGCAATGCTTTCAGATGTTTGATGTAGCGTTGCATATTGAATGCTTCCCCAAAATTCATCAGGCGAAATATCTCAAAAGCCACACATTGCCCTATGAGCTGTTTGCACACAAAATCATCATAATCCGATTTGCGCAGGCGTTTAAAAGTTTCTTTGGTTTGCGGCGGGTTGTTGTCTTTCATTTGATTTTCCACAATCTCAAAAATCGCATCCCGCAAATCTTCATTAATTTCCATAGCTAAATATTTATGGTGTTCCGATAAAACGATGAACGAAGCAGGCCAGCTTGTAAACCAAACTGTTGAGCCGGAACAGTGTAACTGATGGTAAAATTAAGAAATTTTCCTGCAATTTGATATAGCTTAAGCCAAATTACAATAATCCTGCTGCAATGGAGTATTCAGAAATTGCGTCAATGCCTGGCCTGCAAGGTATCAGCATGGCTGTTGCATGCGTGTTGCCTGTTCGGGCCATACTTCGCCTTTTTACCTTCTTTGCCGAAAACCAATAATCCGATGATTTTCAGCTAATCCCAAAACTCCCAGGAAAGAAAACTATGCTCCCGAATACATATTGCAAGCAGCATTTCCGCAATAAACCATACAACCGAAATATGCCCCAAAGCTATATCAAGGTCTGATCAAGTACATTTCAAATACAATTTAAGTACATTTCGAAATGTAGTTGATATGCATTTAATAAGCAGTTAATATCAATATAATATGTGCTAAATATGGCCTTGATATAGCCATGAAACAGCTTTAAAGCCAGCTTGCCCTATTAGCTAAATTCCTGACATCATTGCGCAGAAGCCGGAGGCCAAAAGAGGCTGAATTGATAAATATTTTTCCGGGGGTCTTCGCTATACCATCGCTATACCATCGCTATACCAAGTCGCTGTAAAGAGCCTGTTTCTTACTTTACGAATCCTGACAAATGCCTGTTTGGATATACTGAGCCATACCGAATGCCGGAGGTATCTTTATTAAAGGCATATTGCATCAGGATTTGTTTGGAATAAACTCCGCAATGAGCAAGGCCACTGCAACAGTTGTGCAACGATGTTGCAATGGTTTTGTTGATATGCTGCAGCAGTATTGCAGCTTTTTCTCAAAGATCCGTTGCTTGCTTGTGATACCGGGTTCTTTCGGCAGGTCGGGCGCATATATCAAACTTGGAAAATCCAAGAGCATTAGATTATCAGACGCACTTGCTTTTCGCACCACATAAAACTATGTTTGTGGTGCGAAAAGATAAATACTATCCGGAAAGCCTGAACTCCAAAGGCTCAAAACTAATGGCTTAATACCTTGAATTTAAAGTGGATATATAATAATACGAACTTCTAATCCCTCTTTACATAAGCCGCTATTGACACTGCTGGTGTCACTGCTGTTGTCACTGCAATGACGGTGCTTTTGAGGGACCATTTGAGGGACCATTTGAGGGAGCTTCGGATATTGAAGAGGAACAGCGAAAATGATCTTGCAATCCATGAAAATCAGAACTCCGGAGTATGCCAAATTGACAAGGATAAACCTAATCAAAGAAATGAAGCTGGTGTACTAAGGAGCCATCAGCTGGTGTACTAAGGCCATTAGCTGGTGTACTAAGAAGCCACCAGCTGGTGTACTAAGGCCATTAGCTGGTGTACTAAGGAGCCACCAGCTGGTCGTCAGCTGGTGTATTGTTATTTGTTGCTTGCTCTTAAAACACCGGTTCAGTTGCTGTTTAAATTATTCCGTAGCAAACATATTCCTTCGAATTGCCTCTTTCAGTCGTGCTTCAAGCTGACCAAAATTTTCGAGAGACCAAAAGGGGATTTCTATTGCACTTACATTGATCTTAATATTTTCTTCAAATCCTGAATTGATTACAAAATGATCGGGAGAATGAAGGTTTTCTGAGATATTCGGATAAATCAACACGATATCGCTGCAGCCTCTCCTGATGGCATAGCTGAGCATTTGATAAAGATCATTTTGAGAGACTCCTTTCTTTGGGTCACTTTTGTAATTGGCCGGACGTAGTTTGTATTTGGCATCAATGATGATTTTTCGCTTAGGATCGCCGCGTGAAGTAAGAAAAATATCATGCTGCATCCGGAATACATTTGTGCCGGTTTGTGTTTCTGCGAGATATTTTTCAGACTTTTGATACTCAACTAGCCATTCTTTCGAAAACCACTCATCAAGAAATCCAGCAATGAAATCCTCAAAAATATATTCCATAGGAAACAGCAGGCACCATTGCGGCAAATCGTAAGAGCCGTTTGAATACAATTGCTGATTGAGGATAAGCTTGCAGCTATCAATTACCAGCAGATATTCTTCATAAAATGAATTAAGAGTGATTTTTTCAAGTTCATTCACAGTACACGGCAAATCTTCCACATCATCCAAAATGAAAATTATTTCCTGCAGTATCCGCTGATTTTCATAAAATGCTGTTTGATTCAACAATAAGCGCGTGCAATATTTAATGGCACGGTTTATTTTATTGTCATACAGAAAAGGTTCGTAATCGCATTCTATCCTATGGTAATTCCCGTGAGAAATGCTATTTGCAATATATCTTTTAAAATTGATTGCGCCTCGTGGAGTTTGGGTAGCTTCTTCAATTTCCTGGTACATAGTCAATGGATGATCAGAGATTGCCGTCAGAAACTGTCTGGCAATTAAATTGATAATAAGCTCCGGGAAATCTGTAGTTGCAATATTATCAAGGGAAGCCCTGCTGAATGGAAACCGCCACCTTCGGCAATAACGAAACCAATAAAAGATATGATGCAATATCAGCTCCTTAAACTGAAGGGCATTATCTTTGGAGCGGAAAACCTTAGGATATATTTCAATCGTTTCATCAGTTGTTTGTATAAAACCCACATAATTCTTCGCCCGTATCCGGTTTCCGTCAAATTGCACAAAAGGCTCATACTTTTTATCGCATATTTCGTCTGAATCTCCAACTTTTTCAGAATAAATCCTGCTCTCCCATATTTGCAGCAAAACATCCTGAAGCGCTTCTCGATCAGATGTTTCAGCCCAATCACCATATTCAAATAATGAGATCATGCCTTTTTTTCGGATATCAGCCATGAATAATTTTGCTCCTCATATTGCACATTCCAGGCGGAGTTTTCAAAAATACTGCTTACCAAATCTGTTTTTCCTGAAAAATACTCCATAAGGAGAGGAATAACTTTATTCTTTATGACTTTTTCAATGGGTTCATTTTTCATAAAATAGGCATGACCAATAAGGTAGTCTGCTGATTTTTTCTTTTCAAAGATAGAGCTATTGATGGCCTTAAGCAGTTGGATTGCACCATTGTCATATCCTTCGTATTTGGGGTAATAACCAATAAATTCAAACCTTCTCCTCAGAGCCACATCAATCAAGGCAATAGATTTGTCCGCCGTATTCATTGTGCCGATCAAATATAGATTTGGTGGGATGCCGAAATCTTTCTCACCATTGGGCAGAGTAACCTTAAGCTCATTTTCCGCACCCAATCTTTTATCGTCTTCCAGCAGGGTAATTAACTCTCCAAAAACACGTGATATATTTGCCCTATTGATCTCATCTATAATGATGACATAGTTTTTCAGACTTTCATTTTTTTCTATCGGCTCGAGCGTTTCCGCATATTTCTTTAGCTGATCCACCAATGGATTATAATAAACAGCCAGACCCTGATCCCCATAATCAAGATTACCCTCAAAGATATCTTTTAGATTTTTGATTAGAAGGTCATGCCCTGTTCCACCGCTTTGCTTGGTAAACTTGAGCCGGCCATTATCCACATCTATGGCAGTTATTTTAAATTTATACCCATTACGGCGCATGGGAATTTCGATTTCAGAAACTTCTTCTTCAATTAGCTTGCTGAAAAAACTATTAAAAACCTCATCAAAACCAATGGATTGATCGTTTGTATTTGTGGCTTTAACCCAGTTTTGCCTGGCTCTTTCGCAGAGCTGTTTAAAAATCCCATCCCGTTTATCAAACCTGAGTGCGCCTGAACTAATATCGGGCGCAATTCCCACGATAAAATCCTCATAGGAATAATTCTGATGGAAGGTAACAAACTCAATTTGCCCTTCCTTTCTTAAGCGGTCAAATTCCGTTTTGTTGTCAACACGGTTGTCAAATAATTTGCCTGATGTAATTTCGACTGCCCGTTCAATGCTATGATACGTTTTACCTGTTCCGGGAGGGCCATAGAGGATTTGATTAAGAGGAGAGATAATGTGCTGGTCTTTTCCTGTCTCAATAAAACCCTCTGCCTTACTTATCGGCACTATATTATCCTGCGTTGGTTTGGAGTATTTGCCAAAGGTTTTAAATCGATTAATTGATATCGGAGCAATTTCGATAAAAGTTTTTGCAAGGAATACAATACGGGCTGTTTTCTTTTCATCTTTATAATTACCAAATTCTGTCTGATAGTTTTTGATACGTTTGTTTCCCCAGGCTTTCTCAGCATATTCTTTTTGATCAATCGCAAAATCAATAATTTCCGCCTTATACTTTACTGTTCCCTTGATACTATAGAATAGAGGGAAAAATCCTTCCTCATCTATTAATTCCCTTAGATAAGCTATGGTTTTATGAATGCCAACAGGCTTTTTGCTGTTCCACAGGATAAGCCCATCAAATTCAGAGCTTGGATTAACTTCATTTTGCTGCCAACCAGTGCCATCAGATGCTATGAGGCCGATTACTTTTTCGTCCCAAACATTTCGAATCGAGTAGATTATCATTGAAAGTAGGTGAGTGTAATTTGACTCATTGTAGGCTCTGATGCCATAAGTAGAGAAAAACTGTATTAGGTCATCCACAAAATTTTCTGGCTTGTAGTCTTTTTCAAACAAATTCAACGAAATTAACTCTCTATGATTTTCACTCAAAATTGTACAATTACTTTGGGGTCTTAATAAGTAATTGAGAGCATTCAATAATGACGTTGCCGTTATTTCGGTGGGTTTATATTTAAATTCTATTAAACCTTTAACCCAACTATTCATTCGCACACTTGCTGTAGCCAAAACCCTATTATCACTATACTTATTGTATTCTGCCTTGCTGTTTGCTTTGATATCACAATAGGAAATGATTTCAAAAAGTAAATCTTTTATTTTTTTTAACTCGCTATCAGTTTCAGCATCTTTTATGAATTTTTTGTAATTCGTGGATAGTTTAAGCAAATCATTTTGCATTTTGCTATTAAGCTCTAATTTTAGCCATTGTTGAAGTGCCTTCTGGCCTTTTTGAAAATAGAAATCTTCCGAATTAGATACATTTTTAAATGTTGGGTCATCTAAAACTTCTTTGATTTTGTATTGCATCTTTTAAAAATTAAAATTTAGTATCCAATGGTGTATTATAAAAATTAATGCATGATATAATTCTTTGGATTGATCTTTAGAACAATAATTATTGCGGCTTCGATTACACATAATTTAAGGAACACGCATTCTTACTGTCACAAAATTCTTAGCCTTTGGCTTCTCTCTATGAACGGAAATTCTGTATTTATAAATCACAGCTTCAATTATTTCAGATTGCTTCATGTCGTTTTCTATGTTATAGACTTGCATAGCTCTTTGCTATAAACTTTATGTGTCTGACAGCATTATTTTTTGAGCGCCCTAATATACAAAATATCTATATAAATTCAATACGAAATGTTATTTAATGCAGGAAAAAACCTATCAAAAACAAACATTCTGATCACGCACTGAGCATTTAGAGGCAAAATCCATATTTAATTTCCTGAAGCATAATTTCATTGTGATCTACACTGTCACACTAAATGGCATTAAACCCTATCTCTTCAAAAAACTGCCGCATTGCTCTATGGTCAGCCTCAATTTGTATGGGATATTTCTCGCGCAGCGCCATGAATTTCTTGAACCAGAACAAAAAACGGTCGGGCAAGGCTGGGGCTCTCTCGCTGCTGTTGCGGTAATCTACGGCTTGCTTTTTCTCCGACCATACGGTTGCCGAATAGGAGCCGCTCATTGGCGAACCGCGCAAGGAGATCAGGCGCTGGCCTTCTTCTTCCATATCGTATAAAGTGAGATCGTCAGAGCGCGTCCAGCTTTCCAGCACCGCACCCAGGCATGGCGTAAACCCACCCATATACATAGCACCGCAATTGAGAATGTAGGGGCGCATCAGAAAATATTCTGCCTTACTGAGGATTAAGTCTTTATGCTTGACCAAAAGCGCAAAATTCTGCGTTACTTTCCAGTTCAGGCCGTCAATCCTCTTGAGAAAGCCTGCGCTAAAAAAATGCATATAGAGCGATTTGCTCATGATGACACTACCATTATTGATTTTCAAATGATTATCGTGAAATGAGTGCTTTAGAAAATCAATCTGATATCCATTGTGATCCTGCAGCACATAAGAATCTTCTTTTTCATGGATAAGTTCCAGCTTCAGTTCCTCGGGAACCGCCCAATCATCGGGATTGATTTCAAGCGTAAGACCTGCTTCTGTAGGGAATTGTTTTTTCATGTTTTAGGTTTTAATGGGATAATAATTGAAGCAATTTTTCGGGATGTTCCGTATAAAAATCTATGGGCAGCAGCTCTGTGCAGCGGTTTTTCAGTTCCAGCACATTTTTATATACAGCGATTTGGTTATCAATACTTTTCAGCTGCATATACGCCATCAGGTTGATGTCAGAAGGCGCGTTGATACTTAATTTACGTTTTTCCTGCCGCTCGATTTTTTTCCGCAGCTTATAAGCTGTGTATTTTTTAAACAGCCGGCGATAGCTGTTAAAATTTTTCTTTAATGCAGCCAGCTCTTCCCTTTTTCCATCTAAGGCAAGCCTGAAGTAAAAGGATTGCGCTTCGGTGTGATTCAGTTTTTCTTTTAGGGCGGCATAATCCATCAGTATTTTCTCAAAATCCACCAAATGAATATTGGGATCGAGCAAGTGCATCAGTAAGTTAATATCTATGGACATATCGGTAATTTTTTAACATAATTCTCCTGTCAGGAATAGACTTCCTGATATAAAACACTTAATACCAGTTAATTAATTTAATCCAACTGACTAAATATTCTCAGCCGCAGCATTTATAATTTGAGTCATCAGGTCAAATATTTTCAAACGCAAAAGCTGAAGGTTTTCATCAAAATCCGGATCCGTACTGTCTTCTGCCAGTTCGTTGAGCGATTCGAGGTATTGTGTCATTAATACCAGCAGAGCCAGGATTTTTTCATTATTTGTTTCTGAGGTTTCAACTATTTGAGGAATTGCATCAGCAATTTTTTGCAGGTAATCTTTATATGCTTTCGCTTTCATAATTGTTTGATTTTAAATTTGTTCGACAAGATATTCCATTACTTTATCCCAATTTTCAAAAGGCTCCTGCCCGAAATGGATCCATGTACCTTTGAAGTCTTTGGCACCGCGTGCGTCCCGGTCATCGACGAGGAAATCGCCAATAAACAGGTTTTTATGATGGGATATATTGAGTCGTTTATAGGCTTCTTCTCCCAGATGTTTTTTAACCCACAGCAGTTTATCAGTCCATGCCGAAGGGTTTTCCCAGGGTGCGGTGCTGAGGATATAGGTATCAAATTTTTTAGAAAGCTCCCGATAGGCTTCAATCGCTCCCTTCATAGGTTTCATCAGTGAGAAGATGCCCGGCACATCATCCATATGATCCTTGTATTTGATTTGGACATCATCACTCAATTGACGAATCCCGCTTTTAAAATCGACCAGCACATCGTCCATGTCGATGTAGAGGATCTTTTTTTCTTGTTCCTTTTCCATAAGTCTGTTTTTTATCAAATTAATAATCAATAAATATATAAATTTATTTGCAAAATCCCAGTTTCTTTGACGTATTAAATCCCGTTTCCTCCCGGCAATAGGCATGTATTTCTGTGCGTTCAGGCACATTGCCCTCAAGGATTCTTCGGATGCGGCATTTTTTGGCCACATTGTCAATCTGGCCTCCACTGAGCTCATACGTTGTTGCCAGCTCTTCGGCGATTCCGGGGGGCAATGACGGTATTTTATCGAGCAGGATTTTCTGTCGGGTTTCAGCATCCGGTAATTGAAAAGGGATTTTATACAGAAACCTGCGATCGAAAGCCTTATCCAGCATTTCATTCAGATTGGTGGTTGCGATCAATATGCCGGTAAAATCTTCCAGCTCCTGCAGTATGATGTTTTGCATGGCGTTGAGCGTTTGACCGGCAGGGGTATTGGCCTGGCTGTGGCGCTTTCCCAAAACAGCATCGGCTTCATTGAAAAGCAGTATGGGATAATGGCCGTGTTTTGCGAACATCTCGCGGTAATCCTTGAAAACCTTTTTGATGCGTTTCTCGCTTTCGCCAAACCACATGCTTTTTGTGCTGCTGATATCCACCGGGATAATATCTTTACCGCTCCTCCTGGCCAGCTGATACACACTTTCGGTTTTTCCTGTGCCCGGCGCACCATAAAACAGAACCGTGAAAGAGGGCTTCATGCCTTCATCGATCATATTTTTGAAAACATTGTCCATATGTGCAGGCGAAAGGGCTTTTTTTAATTGCTGCAATTCTTTGTCTTCGCCGGCATTGTGAAAAAGCTTAACTTCTTTTATATCAGTGGATTTAATCTTGATATTGCTTTGTTTCTGCGCCAGCTGATATTCCTGCGCCTCCTTGCCCAAAAGGAACCGCATGCCTTCATCGGTGATGTTAAGCTCGTTATCGTTTCGGAAATGTCCGGCCACGCTTTCTACAAAATTACGCTGTACCAGTTCATTGCCCTGACGTACCAAAGCCCTGCGCACTCTCATCTGATGGTGCTTATCGCTTTCCAGAAATTCGATAGCTTCGGAAATGCTGATATCATTTTCTCCATCAAAAAAGCGATATGCAAGAAAGATTAATATGAACTGATTTTCGGTCCGTAAACCGGATTTCAGCAGGGCTTTTGCCGTAAATAAATGCTGGTTTTCCCGACATGATCCTTTCATTTCTGCCTCCATATTTTCAAAGGAACTTGAATCCTCTTTGCAACGCTCCATTTCCTGATAAAGATGGATGAGAAAATCAAAATTATTGTCAAAGCTTTCAAAGCTGTTATTGAGCTTATTATTGATGACCCCGTCGATGATGCGTTCCGGCACATAATAATCCATGGGCGCATTCCGCTGTGCCCTGTTGTTATAATCCTGCGCCCGGATCAGGCGCTTTTTCATCAACTGGTCCAGGTCTGATTTGTAATGCAGCATACGGATGGCAGATATATCAAGATGTTCGGCCAGATCATTAAAACTACAGTCGCCTTTTTCCATGCTTTGATGAAAAATAACAGAGAAGATCACAGCCTGCTCGGTGCTGCAGGAAAGGAATGCCGATAACTGCTTCAGATGATTTTCTATGCGGCCCAGACCGGTCTTGTCCATCTTTGATAAGGCGCTTTTGTTGTGGATGCGTTCAATGGATTCGGCAACATTCATGGCATTAATTTTTTAATGATTAACTTTGACAATACAAAAGTAATAATGAAGTTCACCATCTATTACGGAAGTAAAGATAAAATTATTTCAATTGGCTTCTTGACTTAGTTCGGCTCCCATCGACTTACTTCGGCTTCGCTTACTTCGGCAGGCTCAGCACATCGCAGCACAGGCCGCTCAGGGAACACGCTTACTACAGGCCGCTCGAAGACCTTAAAGAATGGTGGTCAATCGGTTTCTCGACTCCGCTCGAAGACCTTAAAGAGTGGTGGTCGAGCAGCGTCCGGAAACAAATTTGTTTAAGATCAGACAGCTTGTCTTTTCACGAAATTCCCGGTAGAACTTATTCTTTTAAGTTAGATTCTTGCATACTTATTGTACTTTTGGGTGGAGAATCAATAAAAAGGGAGCCAAATCATGCCGAAGAACAAAAATGCGCTGACACGCTATAAGATCATCAACAGGATGTTGCTGAATGGCCGTTTTGCAACGAAAAAGGAAATGGCCGAAAAATGCAGTGCAAAACTAAATATGGACGTCAGCATACGCACCATTGAAAACGACCTGAACGCAATGCGTTTTGATTCCGCTTTGGGCTATGAGGCACCGATTAAATACGATCACGGCAAACGTGCATATTTTTATACGGAGCATGATTATTCCATTGATGGCCTGAAAATCGATGAAGAGGATTTTAAAAACATGCAGTTGGTTGCCCGTATGCTGGGCAGCTGCCAAAACAGCCCTGAATTTCAGAATTATGGCGGTTCTTTATGGAAAGTGATTAATCTGCTCAACTACAAACGCCTGCACACGCGCAGCCGCAACCTGGATTTTATCGAATTTGAGCATCATCCACCCGGAAACAGCAAGGCTTTCTTTGGCTTACTTGTGCAACTCATCCACAGCCGCACACCCATAAAACTTGATTATCAGCCTTTTGGCGAAGAAACCAAAAGCTACACCCTGCATCCGTATTATCTGAAAGAATATGATCAGCGTTGGTATCTGGTGGCCTGGTGCGAGGAGCGAGCAGCCATCCGGATTTTTGGCCTCGAACGCATGAAAGAAATTAACAGGCTGTACGACAAACAGTTCAAACTAGGGCCGCCCTTCAATGCCGCGCAGTTCTTCCGTGATTTCATCGGGCTGCATGTACCCGACAGCCCAGCGGAAGAAATTGTACTCCGAATGAAAAACAAAAGCGGCTACTATCTGCTCACAAAGCCCATCCACCACAGCCAGCAGCTCATAAAAGAGGAGGACGACCGGCACGAATTCCGTTTTCACCTGGCCATTAATCCGGAGCTGATCCGTGAAATACTCAAATGGGGCAAAAACGCCGAAGTGCTGCAACCGGAAAGTTTGAAGGAGATGGTGGAGCAGGCGCGTTAAATGCAAAAAAGAATATGAAAGCTTGCAAGTTTAAACACACTCAATTTGGCTCAAGATATCCCTCTTTAACGACCCGCGTAATGCATTCCGGGTATGATGCTTCGTTTTGTTATGGAAGATTATTGTTTGAGATGCACTCCCAAAGAAATAAATTCGAATGATATGGCATTCATTCCACTAACCCTCACTTAATGCACTATTTTTCCAATAAGCTATTGATCCTAAGTATATTTAATATAAATGATTCGCGCATCTATAATCCAAATTCTAAGCTAATAGTTAGAAGCTGTTTCAAGTAATCTATCAGCATATCTATAAATGTGTTCAATTCTATCTATTTTTACTTTTGTCTCATTCCTGTTTTCATCAAACAGACCTATACATTTGCTTTCTGAATTAAACCATAATCTGCAAATTGGCTGTCTATTTGTGTCATCAAGCAAAACTCCTAAATAATTTTTGGTGTCCCTATGCGTTATTCTTTCTTTATCAAATCTTTCTGATAATATTTCAACAACTATCTCAAATGCATTTAATTCCTCCTGAGTGGTATAAATACCACGTTCTTCATCGGAATGTACAATTATTTCTTTAGGCGCTTTGCCTCCTTGTTCGTTTTCCAAATCAGCTTGTTTTTTACTTTCATTATCATACGCTGACCTGAGTCTCTCTTTTACAGCTTCATTATAACTATTTTTTATAGCTTTTGCTACAATACCAGAAAAAAAGTCAATATATTTTTGCGACAAACGTCCATTGTAAACTTTCTGTGCTAGAAATTTAACAAAATCATCCGAAGGTTCATTAACTTCCTTCTCAAACTCAATCTTTATTTCATTGTAGTAACGCAACTCTTCAGCACGTCCAGTGATTTTTTCTGCATCAAAAATATTTTTATGAAACTTTTTAAGCTCTGCAATAGCAGGATCTTTTAAATTTTCAAAATCAAATTCAAGGAATGGCTTTTTATCCATCCTATTAGTATCATCTAGGTCCGTATAAAAGCGATACTGCAAACCATTCGTTAAAATTCCAAACTTAGCCTTAGTAAATGTAAAATATCTTTCCAATTGGGTATTATGCAAATCCAACTTTTCCTTCCAATGCTTGCATTCTATTATTATAATCGGTTCATCATCTTTCTGAATACAATAATCAACTTTTTCACCTTTCTTCGTGCTAATATCAGCCGTAAATTCTGGTATAACCTCTAAAGGATTAAAAACGTCATAACCCAAAAGCTGTATAAAAGGCATTATTAATGCATTTTTTGTAGCCTCTTCTGTTTCTATCCTATCCTTTAAGTTAATTACTCTTTCTTTGAGTGCTGCTAATTGTTCCGCAATTTCCATATTATTGTAATTTTAGTGAAATGTAACTTCATAAAAAGATTCAATATTGATTCAGATTATGCATAATCCAAACCAAAATCGGGATAAATGTACACATTATTTTGATATCTATCATAACTCAAAATACAGTAAGTAGTGTTTTCATCGAAAAAAAATGAATATAACAATCTCACCCCACCAAATCCTCCACAAAATGCTCATAGATCATCACCATGGCGAGGGTGTCCAGTTCGCAATATTTTAAGAGTGCGCCGCTGAGTTCTTTTCGTTCCTTATCGGTCATATCGGTGTATTGCAATTTGCCATAGGCAGTCAGTGCGGCACCGCCATTGGCAATATCTTCAATTTCGGAAATGTTGTTTTCAATTTCTTCGGCTGTCCACTCTTCAAAGAGATGGGGCAACATTTTATAAGGGTTGATCACTTCGCCATTTTCGATATGCAGCCAGATATGTTCGCCCGGAAAGTTTTTGCTGGTGATGTTGATGTCTTGCAGCTTCCGGCCATATTTATTTTGTAAATATTCACTACTTCCCAAAACGGCGGGCAGCACTGCTTTGATGGAATTGGATCCTTTGGTTAAGGGATTGTAATAGAAGTCCTTGACCAGTTGGCATAAATCAACCATATCGCGCTCCCCTTTCCATTTTATGGCACTGTCTTTTTTGGAATGCGTGATGCTCTGGATAAAATCCATGAGATCGTCCTTATCCGGCTCATCGGATTCAAGCAATTGCACGAAAATAGCATTCAATATTGAGTTTTCGTGATTGGAATAGCGAAAAATGGTGCCCTGATCGTTTTCAAGGGCTATTTTTAGTGCCCTGGTAAATTCAAAATTCGGAAAATAGCCGGCTTTATTATTAATGTATTCTGTGGCGTGCTCTATCCTGCCATCTTTATCGTATTTGTGATGTGAAAACTGAAAGCCCACCTGTTCGTAGGGTTTTCGGCCTTTATTGAAGGGCAGCGCCACGCTACTTGTTTCAAAATCAATAAAATGTAGCGGATACCTAAAGGAATTGATTTCTTTTTGCAATCCTTCTTTATCAACAAAAATATCTTTATCGCCCCGGACTTCTTTTTCGATTTGGATCCACTGCCGTTCGGATGCGGTTAAACGATACGCTGATTCCTCGTAGCCGATTAAATCCATATTGAGCTCATCCATAAAATAATAGCCCTGTGCCCAGAGTTTTCCGCCTTTATTGAAATTCCATATTTCATATGTTTTTGGTTTGTTGAATTCGATATTTGTCCATTTAAGCTGTTTCTCAAAACACTCTTTAAATCCGGAGCGCAATCCTTTTGTGTCCTCATCTTCCTTTGTTGCCCGAAATTCGCAGCCCTTGCAAGCCGCATAGCTTGTTGGCGCATTGGCATAAATATCTTTTTCGTACAATTCCTTCATCCAATGGATGGTTTCCTCAAAAGTCCGGTTTGGATCATGAGGGTATTTGTTATGGATGATGTCGTGGATAATCCCACTGATATTGGTACGGCTCAGCACGGAATCGCCCAACTCCTCCTTTGAAGTAACAAGCTTTTTGATACCGGTTCGGTTTCCGGCTTTTTTTGTGATACGGAACAACTGGTTCAGCCCATCAATACTGGCGGTTTTGGTTTTATCGGCCATCATGATCCATGATGATATTTCCCATTCCGGAAAACAAAGCTGCATCACATATTTCTGAAAAGCAATATCAAAAAGGTAGGGTTTCCAGCTTTTGACTATGCCTCCTCGCTTTCCAATAAAAGTATTGTCCTCATCGGGATCAAAGGACTTGGATTTCACCTCAATCAGCTCCACTTTATCCCCTTTCTTTCTCAGGATGTCCGTTCTGATAAACAGCCCATTACAGAGGAATGCCGCTTCATAAATGATTATATTGTCCTGCTTGAGGAGTTCTTTGGTTCTTTGCCAGAGCTGCTGATAATTTTCTTTATCCTTATCGATCAGATGGCCGCCGGGGAATTGCATCCGCGCCATTTCTTCTACCTGAAAGCCACCATGAGCAAGCGCTTCGAGAAATGGATCTTCAAGTTTTTGGTTGGCATATATTTCTTTGCGGGTGTAATAGAGCTTGTTAGGACATTCAAGCCCAAGTTTAAATCGGGATTTGCTTAGTACTCTCATCTTTTTTGATTAAGGCAATTTATTTTGGCAAAGGCATATATCGCATCAAAGCAAGATGCACTTATCTGCGGATTGGACAATATACGAAATATTTAATTTAGATTGATATGAAATAAGGGGATGCAACGAACGAATAACTACATTTTGAATCCCGTCACAAAGGCATCTTAATCAGATTGCATTTTCAAACCGTATGGCTGTAATCTGATATAGGTTGATTCACAGCACAATTACAAATGGATTAAATAAAGTTCGTCTATAAAGTCTCCCGAAATTTCGGGATTGCTCAAAATCTAAATCCTCATCCCGTACCTACGGGACTGCGGTTTAGATTTTTCACACGTACTTCGATGGCGCTCAGCATAGCACCTTGAATTTGAACTTTATAGAGCAAACTCTCGACTCTATGGACAGACACTATTTAGACATAAAGAAACCCATCTTTTCGGCACTAAACAATGTGTCCCTCTATAGCGTTTTTCTATATTTTATTGATTTTGGACATCCTTTTAAACTAAATTATTCATGAAATTTCGTCATGAGCACATTCGATAAACTCAGTGACGACCCACAAAACGCAATAAGAGAAAGGAAGCGCAGATTTTTGGCGCACAGGAACAGCCGTAACTATTTTGAGCACCAAAAAGATAGCATTCCTTTCTATTGCAGCGGTTTAGGCGTGTAATAGAATATTTTGAGAATAATGCAGCTTAAAATCAAATAGCTTAGAAATAAACACCAAGGCGAATGGCGCTATTGTAATTAAAACCCACTTCAGTAAGTTTATATGAGGGGAAGTTGGCTTCTTCCGGTTCGATATATGATGATCCTACTGTCGTATTTACCTTGATTTTACTGTATTTGGTCACTTCATATCCCAGCCCGATTTCAAAGCCCATATACAGATGTGGCATTACAAAATAATCGGCGCCGAAAAGAATATTGGCTCCCATTGCTGTATAACCTCTTTCCGTAAAGGAATAGGAGCCGTAGAATACATCTGTATCATCTTTTAGCCATGCTCCATCTGTCTCAACAGCAACGGGGATTGGGTTGTCATCCAGAAAATCATTTGTGATATAATAATCGTAATTTGCCTTGGAAGATTTGTTTCTGTAGGACAATTCAAAAGCAATATAGGGAGAAATTTTTGTGCCTTCCAGAATCCTGAATTCAATACCGGGCTTAAATCCCAATACGGTATATTTTTCATCTGCTGTGGCTTCTGTGCCCGTTGGATCTTCATAATCATCTTCACCAAGTGAATTTTTGTGCGTTCTAAAACGTAAACCTAAGCGCAGTGCCATCCTGTCGTTTAACCAATACTTAGTCTGCAGGTTTTCAAAGCTAAAAACTCCATTATCACTGAATGGATCAAAATCAATTTCCAGCATAAAATTACCCGAAGAAGGCAACATCAGTTCCTTTTTCACTACCTTTTTTACTTCTTTTTCAACTTCTTGCTCCTGAGCAGAAGCAACAAATGAGAGCGACAAAACGCATCCCAAAACAATAATTAATCTGCTAAATTTCATGATTTATTTGGTTGGTTAATAAAGTTTTCAATAAGCAATCTTAAGTAGCTTCCTTTTAAAAGGTTACAAATATAGAAGAAACTTTCTCATAAGCAATGAGAAATTATACATAAACCATAAAACAAACAATTATTTAATCTGATAAAACAGTTCCGCTGGGAAAAAGTAAAACGAAAATCATCCCTTTATTATTTGTCAAACAGGCTTTTCCCGGGATGTTAATCCGTTTTCTTTCGGCTGCCCATCCAGCGTCCCAAAAAATAAAACCCAATAATGGGAATAAACATAAATTTTGCCGCTTGCTCTAATAGGCCAAACTCATTCAGCAAAACCAATAGTAATGCAGCAACGGCAATCACCAATATATCAATTAGTCGGTTTTTCTTTTCGGTAGAATTTAAAACGTCAAATTTAGGAAATATTACTCCATCATAAATTTAATCAACTTCAATTTCTTAAGCGAATATGGCGGATACTTAATTTTTGCTTCAAACCAACTCGGTTTATCGAGTATGCTTTTATAGTGCGTAAAAGCGTCAAATCCGGCTTTGCCGTGATAACTGCCCATCCCGCTAAATCCGACTCCGCCAAAAGGTAATTTACTGTTCGAGAGGTGCATCAGGCTTTCATTTACTGCGCCTCCGCCAAAACTGACTTCCCTGAGGATTTTGTTTATTGTTGAACGTTTTCCGGAATACACATAACAGGAAAGCGGTTTGGGGCGCGCTTTTACTTTTGCAATCGCATCATCCAGATCTGTAAAAGGCACCAAAGGCAATAGCGGCCCGAAAATTTCATCCTGCATGATGTCATCGTCGAAGGAAACATCTTTCAAAACAGTAGGGCTGATAAAACGCTGTTCTCGCTCGCGTGCACCGCCACAACAGATTTTCTCTTCATCCATCAATTTTTCAAGACGGTCGAAATTCCGCTCGTTAATGATTTTCAAATAATGCCCTGCTTTTGTTCCTGTAGTTTTTGGATAAATTTCCAGCTCATTTTTCAGCGCCTCAATAAAGGCATCCTGCACAGATTCATGCACCAATATATAATCCGGTGCCACACAGGTTTGTCCGGCATTGATAAATTTTGCCCAAACAATCCTTTTGGCGGCTATTTTCAGATGGGCATCGGGCAAAACAAAAACCGGGCTTTTTCCGCCCAATTCCAGTGTTACAGGCGTCAAATGTTTTGCCGCAGCCTGATAAACAACCTTTCCTACCGGGATGCTGCCCGTGAAAAAGATCTTATCAAAATGATGCGCCAACAATTCGGTGGTTTCTGCCACACCGCCTTCAATTACATGAAAAAACTCCTTTGGAAAATGATTATTAATCAAATCCGCCATTTCTGCAGATGTTCGGGAGGGGAGCTCACTGGGTTTTAAAACCACGGTATTTCCTGCAGCAATGGCCGTAACAGCGGGCAAAAGCGAAAGTTGATAAGGGTAATTCCAGGCGCCGATCACCAGACTTGTTCCCAGCGGCTCGGGAATGATATAGCTTTTGGCGGGAAAATTCACGAGTCCGGTGGAAACTTTTTTCTTCCGGCTCCATTTGGGCACTTTTCTGATAAAAATATCAATCTCGTGATAAAGCAGGCTGAGTTCCGTTACATAGGTTTCAAATTCCGATTTGCCAAAATCCTCATAAATCGCCTTGAAAAGCTTATCCTCATTGGCTTTTATCAGGCTCTTGATTTTCTTCAACTGCTCCATCCGGAAACGGACTTCTTTAGTTTTATTGGAGTTGAAGAAGTCTTTTTGCCGGGAAATGATATTTTTAATTTTGTTCATCTTGAATTTTTTTTGGATAAAGGTAAAAACCAACTGATTGCCACGCAAAAATCCGGCAAAAAAAATCAAATAAAACAAGCATGAAAAAAAATAATGATTGAGGCCGGAAGATAAATACAAAAAAACCGTCTGCTGAAAAATCCTTTCAACAGACGGTTTGTTGTTTTTATCTACTTGGGTTCTACTGGGAATTTAGTGGAAAGAAAAACTGATAAATCTCCTACAGATTCCTCCAAAGTTTTCCTCATGCTTCGGAAAACTTTGTCGGAATGACGGGTTTTAAAAGTCAGAGGGCAAATGCGGCGAGGACGCGTTTGAAATATATTATTGTGTCCTCGCCGCATTTGCCTTAAACGATTAATGAACATCGTCATTCCGATCGGAACAAAGCCAAACGAAGTGATTAAGGCTTTGTGGAGGGAGGAATCTGTTGGACCTCAAGTTTTTTCATAAATAATCTATTAATTTTCTCTGAATATTTTTAGTCTCAAACTTTATGAATACCCACGAAATTCTTAGTAGAACCTCTATTTGATATTACAAGCTTAGCTTAACACTGCCAAACAATTGCCCTCCCAAAGAGCGCAGGCTGATCAAATGAACGCCATGCGATGCGGAGTTTAATCCAAGGTCAATATGGTTTGCGCCTTTTTGAATACTTACGTGCCACTGCTGGCAAAGCCTGCCGTCAATACTGTAGAGGCTGATCTCTATTTCACCGGAAACTTCTGAATCAAACCGCAAGGTAGCTGTTCCTGATGTTTTTTGATATATGCTCAGGTCTGCTAAGGGGCTCTCTGCGGAAAGACGATAGTTAATGCCTAATTCTTTAACGAGATATTTTTTAGAATGGATTTTAGGAGGGGGATATGACCTGCAAAAAATGAAGAGGAAGGAAAAATGAAAGATAAATATTGAACCAACAATGATATTAAGAGTTACTTACCGTAACCGAGCCATAGATGCCGCAGTGGTCAAATTCAATATTCTGCAAGGTATAGGATGTGGTCATGGCATCAAAGTCCAGGCCTTTCCAGTCGTGGCCGTTTTTGGAACTGAATTTGACGTTGCTGCCGAAGCTGATGTTTCCGCGCACAAGTAAGGCCGAATGCGATGGGTCGGAAGTGCCGTGCGGATCATCCATGATAAACTCTACATTATCACCGATTACCAAACTGGCGCCGGCTTCCACGGTGATTTTTGCATCGTTGATAAAATGCACTTTGGCCTTATCGTAGAGCGTAAGGGTCTGGCCGGGCATAACGCGCACATCTTTTGTTACGCCAATAATACCGCGGTGGCTTTCGCTGCTGGTGATGTTCTCGAACAGCAGGGTAGGGAAACGCAGGGAAGTGGTGGCTGAGATGTCACACGAATCTACAAAAACCATACTATCCGGCGTAGAGTTGTGATTTACAAGCCATTGATTACTTTCATAAAGGGAAATAACATTATCATTGTTTAAATCCGCATTGGATAAAGGCACTCCATTATAATAAGAAACCTCTTCAGGTGTTTCTTGATTCGTTGATGAATACAAATGATAATCAAATTCTGCATGATGATATGTGGAATCATTGATAATTTCATTCTCCACAACAGGATAGTCATCAGCGACATGTCCGGAAAACCAACTGGCAGTGTTTATAACGGTATTTAATTTTTGAAGATTATCAATGTAGCGACTTGAAAAACAATTTTGCATCCATATAGCTTTTTTTTCTGTAGATATAGCTCTGAGTTTTTGTCCAAGTTCAACTTCTGTTATTGAGTCCCCGTAAAGTTTAAGGGAAAAGCCGTTATCTTTTAATTCATTAGAAATTGAATGCCCAAATGTCCATACAAATAAAAAGTCATCTTCCTTTAATCTAGTATAGCCATTATGACCATAGGCCAAGCCAGTCAATACCTCCATTACGTTATCTCTCGTAGCAGAATCATCAGTTATATTGATAATTTCAAAGTTGTTAAAAGAGCTATATCTATCAGCATACCATGTAGGATTAGCAATATTCCCATCAGTACCATCAGCATACAATACATACACATTCTCATCGGCAAATCCCATTCCTCCCTCGGCTTCTGGTTTTACCAGCATTTCCCACATCAGGTAGGTGTCGTCCCAAAATTCCGTCCAGTTATAATATGCCCTATTGCCAACTGGGTAGCAATCAAGGCATTCATCTCCATGCGAAACATGAACTTCTTCACCGCAAATGAGGACTGCGTATTTTTCCTGTGCGATTGAGTTTAAACCCATTAAACCAAACAAAACCGTGATAATCAAATAATACTTTCTCATAATTTTATGTTTTAATTTATACTAATGATGGTTTTACAAACCACCGATTCTCCGCTGCTTAGGCGCAATAAATAAATTCCCTCTTGCAGTTTTGTGCCGCTGCTTGTTACTCCGTTCCATGAATAATTGAACGCCCCTTCCTCAGTAGTTTCTAGCTGACCTGAAAAAACTAAAATGCCACCGTAGGTAAATATTTCCAATTGGGTTGTCCCGCCCATTCCAAAGAACCCGTTTATACTCAGTTTGCCGCGAAAAGGGTTGGGGTAAATATTTATTTCTCCTTTTGGCGGTTTTTCATCGCCATATGAGCTAATGAGGTCGGTTTTTCTGAAGAAGATATTTTTATACCTATCTGTGCTATCTTCACTAAAGGAACAGTCCTCATAAATCATATAAAGCATTCCATCAAAATAAATGGCCTGCACTTGTGTATAAAATGATTCAGAGTCATCAAGATGATGTTCTTCCCATGAATTTTGCACAGGTGCATAGTAACACAGAGAGCTTTCATCTTCTGCACTTTCTCCTGTGGTAATAAAAAAATGAACTTTATCCTGATTATCCAAACATAGGCTATAGTCGTGAACCTTTTGTGAGACCAATTCACCTTCTGTCCAAAATCCATCAATATTTTTTGATATATAGCAATCATTACCCAAATTCCAATTAAAACCTTTCTGCATCCAGCTAACAACAGCTTGCTGATTATTATCTATGGCAATTGTGGCAAAAGGTGTGCAGTCTGTTCCAAATAGCTTTTGTATTCGGCAGGTTTCTCCATCAAAAATATAGTAAGCTGCCCTGGTATCCTCGCTTTGGTTAAGATATTTATTATGCCCTCCCATAAAATGAAGGTTGTTCATTCGGTCAAAGACCAATTCCCCAAAAGCAGAATTAAGATTGGTATCTACAAGCATATCCATTATTGGGCTCATTGTACCATCAATATGCCTTTTTCTGTAATAGATATTTCCATAGGGGCCACCATGAAACCACAATAAATAAAATACATCTGTATTGTCACAAGCAACCAAAGAATTTTTTGATCCTGACATTCCCGTACTGACGGTGTCTTCATGCCAATTATTAGATTGCTTATAAGCCATACAAATGTAAGAGGATGTGTAATAACCTCCTTTTGTATAGGTAATAGTAACATTGCCCTTTGAATTTACAGCTATTGCTGGTTCATATATGGCTACATTTTCTTCATCCTTATTAACTATCTCCGGCTCTTCCCAGCTCTCCCCATCGTCCAGCGATTTGGAATAGAAAATTCTGGTTTGCTCTGGATGCCATGGCACCAGATATCGCCAAACACAATGTATTGTCTTGCTCGAATCGATACAAAATTTAGAATCACGGTTATAGTTTTCTGTTGAGTTGCTGATATTAACCGGCTCCGTCCACTGCTGGGCAAAGCCCTGTGCAAGAAGGAAGATAAAAATAATGCTAAGGAATATTTTGCTTGCTTTCATAATTGTTGCTTTTGCTTGTCCCAAAATTAGTAAAATTTATCCTCAAAGTGCAAACTATTGGACTTTTTTGTTTTTATTTAGTGTGCAAGGTGTTTTTCTGTGTGGATAGGTTAAAATACTGAGTAAAGCAGGCTAAATCCTTTATGCAGGTCTTCAAATGGGTTATGTAATACCTGAAATCCTTTATGCAAGACTTCAAATGGGTTATGCAATACCTGAAATCCTTTATGCAAGACTTCAAATGGATTATGCAGCACATGAATTCCTTTATGCAGTACTTCAAATGGGCTATGCAGCACATGAAATCTTTTATGCAAGACTTCAAATGGGTTATGCAGTATATGAAATCCTTTATGCAAGGCTTTAAATGGGCTATGCAGCACATGAAGTCCTTTATGCAGTACTTCAAAAGGGTTATGCCTTATATAAAACGGCCAGTGCTTTGGATGTAGTGAATACCCTATAATATTTACGAAAAAGACGCAGTTTAGCAGAAATTAAAGCACAAAAAAATCCTGCTACTCAATAAGGAAAGCAGGTTTTTTATTTCTGGCCTGAATAATTCACAAATTATTCTATTACGCACCCAAACCGCTCCCTTTCTCTTATTGCGGTTTGAATGTGGTCACTGAGCTTGTCAACTGTGCTCATGACGAAATTTCATGAATTAATCAGCTTAGACACAAGTATTGCAGCCGATTTTGTACCTTCGCAGCTTAATATTCAGAAAATCATATGATGTCTTTTAACAAGAGCAACAACATTATCGGCTGGGCCATCGGGCTACTGGCCTCACTGGTTTATATCCTTACCGCAGAGCCTACTGCAAGTTTCTGGGACTGTGGCGAATACATTGCAACAGCCTATAAATTACAGGTTGGCCATCCTCCGGGAGCACCACTTTTCCAGCTTATTGGCCGCTTTTTCAGCCTTTTTGCTTTTGGCAACGAGCATCTCGTAGCACGGATGATCAATTATATGTCGGCCATTTCGAGCGGAATGAGCATCATGTTCCTCTACTGGAGTATCGTAATGCTGGCACAAAAACTCTTCAATTCCGAAAAACTGGCCGAAAAAGCCACACAAATTGCAGTAGTTGCTGCTGGTATTGTTGGTGCGGCTGCTTATACATTTTCAGATTCATTCTGGTTTTCTGCTGTTGAAGGCGAAGTTTATGCCATGTCGTCTTTTTTTACAGCGGTGGTTTTCTGGGCGATGCTCAAATGGGAACGCAATGCCGTTCAGCCGACATCCACCCGCTGGATTTTGCTCATTGCTTACCTGATGGGGCTTTCGGTTGGCGTACACCTGCTCAACTTGCTGGCACTGCCTGCCATTGCCATGATCTACTATTTCAAAAAATATCCAAAAACCACATTCAAAGGTGTTTTGATCAGCCTTATGGCCGGTATTGGACTGGTTGCCATCATCATGTATATGATTATTCCGGGCATTGTAAACCTGGCCGGTAAATTTGAGCTCTTTTTCGTAAATGGCCTTGGATTACCTTTTAACTCAGGCACAGTGGTTTATTTCATTTTCCTGATTGGCCTCATCATCTTCGGATTGCGTTACACAAAAAAGAAACACTGGATTCACGGCTATACCGCAGTATTATCGTTTATGTTTATCCTCATCGGATATTCGTCTTTTATGATATTGGTGATCCGCTCCAATGCCGGAACGCCCATCAACGAAAACAGCCCGAAAAACGCTATTTCGCTCCTCTCCTACCTCAACCGAGAGCAATATGGCGACTGGCCGCTTACCAAAGGCGCTTACTACAATGCCAAAGTGAAAGAATATGCCGACGGCAATCCGGTATATACCCGCGACGACAAATCGGGCAAATACATCATCACCGATAAAAAAGAAAGCCTGATCCCGGTTTATGAAGATAAAGACATCACCTTATTTCCCCGCATGTGGAGCCGGCAGGCGCACCATATACGAGAATACAAAGCCTGGGCAGGGATCAACGACCCCGGCAATAAGCGCAAACCCAGTTTTGGCGAAAACCTCCGCTTTTTCTTCAATTACCAGCTGGGCAATATGTATGGCCGCTATTTTATGTGGAATTTTGCCGGGCGTGAAAATGATGTGCAGGGACGTTACGACCGCAAAAACGGAAACTGGATTTCCGGAATCGGATTTATTGATGAAGCACGATTGGGGCCGCAGGACAATCTGCCCATTACACGCCAAAACAAGGCCAACAACAAATTCTTCTTTTTCCCGCTCCTGCTCGGCCTTTGGGGCATGATATACCTGTTCCGCAAAAATTATCAGCGCGGCATTATTGTCAGCCTGCTTTTCCTGATGACCGGTATTGCAATTGTAGTTTACCTGAACCAGTATTCACCGCAACCCCGCGAGCGCGACTATGCCTATGCCGCATCATTTTATGCTTTCGCGATATGGATTGGCTTTGGTGTGCTTGCCCTGTACAGCTTTCTGCAGAAATTCCTCGATGCGCGCATTTCCGCCATTACGGCAGGCACATTAACTTTCCTTTTGGTTCCGGTAATTATGGGCGCCCAGGGCTGGGACGACCACGACCGCAGCGGACGCTACACCACCCTGCAACTGGCCAAAACCTATCTCGACTCCTGCGAACCCAATGCCATTTTATTTACTTATGGCGATAACGACACTTTCCCGCTTTGGTATGCACAGGAAGTGGAAGGATACCGCACCGATGTAAGGGTAGCGAACCTCAGCCTGCTCAATGGCGGCTGGTATGTGGATCAAATGACCAAAAAAGTTTATGACTCAGACCCATGCCCGATTTCCTTCAGCGAAGAACAATACCGTGAAGGTGGCATTGACGTGATTTATATGATTGAGCAGGAACACATCAAAGGACCGGTGAATTTGAAAGAACTGTTCAATATCCTGCACCAACATCCCGAAAAGCTTCAATATCCCACGGCAGGCGGCCTGATCACCTATTTCCCGACGAAAAATTTCAAGCTGAATATTGATAAGGAAAAAGTTCTGGAAACAGGAACAGTACCCGAAAATAAAAAGGATTATATCGTGGACGACATCACCTGGCAAATGAGCGGACAAGGGATCCAAAAAAACAATATCACCATGATGGATATCCTGGCGCATAACGACTGGGAGCGCCCGATTTACTTCTCATCCACAACAGGAACCAGCGCTTATATCGGCCTGGACGACCATTTGCAGCTCGAAGGCATGTGCTACCGTTTAGTCCCTGCAAAACTGCCCGATCATGACGGATATCCCGGCTTTGTAAATACCGACATCCTTTACGATAAAGCCATGAACAAATTCGATGTGGATATGAATCCCGGTTTGTATCTCAACGAAGACAACACCCGCATGGCGATGAACCTGCGCAATGTGTATGGCCGGCTGATTATATCTTTGTTAAAAGAGCATAAAGCCGATTCTGCCGCAATGGTCGCCGACCGCATTATTGAGATGATCCCACACGAATCGGTTCCGTTCGGCTATTTCTCGCGCGATTTTGCCGATGCCTATTTTGAAGCCGGCCAAACCGAAAAAGGACTGGAAGTTTTCAATAAACAGTTGCAGAGCATTACTGAAGAGCTGGAATACTATTTCCGCTTTGAAGGAAACCTGGCCAATAAATGGGACAGCGAAATACAGCAGGATTTGGCACTTTTGAACAACCTCAACCAGAAAGCGAAAAAATATAAATTAGGCGAGACCGCTGAAGAAACCGAGAAGCAATTCTCAAAATATTACGAACGCTTTCTGAATGAAAAGTACAAGCAATAGCGATCCGCGCAAATGGTACCAGCGGCGAAAACCTTACTGGATGAGGCCGCCGGCCGTTATTAAGCAAATGCATGCGGAAAATGTGATTTGGTCGATGCCGCAGCATCCGGATAAAATTTATCTGACTTTTGATGACGGCCCCATTCCCACGGTAACGCAAGACGTCCTGGATATTTTAAAGGATTTTGATGTAAAAGGCACTTTTTTTTGCATTGGCGACAATGTACGGAAGCATCCGTCGGTATTTGAGCGATTGCAGGAAGAAGGCCATGATATCGGAAACCACAGCTTCAACCATCTGAATGGCTGGAAAACAAACCGATATTCTTATGTTTCCAACGTTTTGAAAGCCGGCCAGATTATTGAGTCACAACTGTTCAGGCCACCTTACGGGCGCATCAGTCCATTGCAGGCAAAAATCCTCGGCAAAAAGTTTAAAATCATTATGTGGTCGCTGCTCAGCGGAGATTTTGATCCAAGGCTCACAGCAGCAGATTGCCGCCAAATACTGCAAAAAGGCACTAAAGGAGGCGATATCGTCGTTTTTCATGACAGCATAAAAGCCAAAGCCCGGCTACTGCACAGCCTGCCCTATTTTATCGAAGAACAATTAAAAAAAGGGCGTAAATTTGAGCTCTTAAAAAACGACCTCTGAAAATGCAAGACATTCAAAATCATATATCCTACTTAAAGGAACAAAAAAGGACTTCTGTTATCATCGGTCTTGCCTTCAGCCTTATGGTGTTGGTTTTTGCGGTATTTCTCGCATATTACATCCGCGAAAAGTTGCCCGAAAATATCTTTGCACTCAACATCATCTGGATGGCCCCGCTTACCATGATATTTTTAATCTGGCTCAGCATCAATATCCGCAACAGGCTTATCAATCAGGATATTGACAAAAAAACCATCTTAAAAGAAATGGCAAGTGAAGATATCAGCATCAGGCATTTTGGCAGGAAGAAACGTTATGATCTGGTTCATTTCAGAGGAATGAAATTAAAGGTTGAACATAAACGCTTTGCCATTCCGCGCGACCATCGCGACCTGATCATTTTTCACGGAAAACACTCAGGGATTATAACCGACATTCTGGAAGGGGGAAAAAGTCTGAGAAAATGAAGAAACACACATTAATATTTCCTGTATTACTGATCATTGGAGTTTTTATTTTTCAACGTTGTGCCAATCCGGTGATGCCGGTTGGCGGCCCGAAAGATGTTGCCCCGCCGCTTGTAACCGAAACAGAACCGATTAATTACAGTACATTTTTTAAAGAAGACCGGTTCCGGATTTATTTCAATGAATTTGTCAGTTTGAAAGATGTGGACAAACAACTGATCGTTTCACCGCCATTGAGCGAGCGGCCTGATCTGAAAATCCGCGGGCGATCTGTTTTGTTCAAATTTGACCGTGAAGAAGAGCTTAAAGCTGACGCCACATACTCCATATTTTTTGGCAACGCCATTCAGGACCTGACCGAAGGCAACCCGCTGGGCAATTTCATTTATGTGTTCAGCACCGGCGAGCACCTGGATTCGCTCAGCATCATCGGGAAAGTCAATATGGCTTTTGATATGGCTCCGGCCGAGGAAACCTTTGTGATGCTCTATACCGACAATAACGACACCATTCCTTTTGACAGCCTGCCCTATAAGGTTCGGCCCGATTATGTTGCCAAAACCGATGAACACGGCCATTTCGGCTTGTACAACCTGGCCGGGAAAGAGTTTAAGCTGTTTGCGATCAAGGATGTAAACTCCAATTACATTTATGATATGCCCAATGAGGAAATCGCTTTCCTCGATAAAATCATTTATCCCGATTTTGTGCCCTTGCACCAACATGAGCAGGACAGCATTTTAACCGACAGCCTTTTGCTGATGGACAGCCTGATGGAAGAAGCAGAAGAACATCTGCATCAGGAAGCGCTCCATCTACCGCACGCAATTGCCGACAGCCTATTCGGCGACACATCGCTTTATACCGGGCAATTTTACCAGCTGTACCTCTTTGAAGGCATTGATACCGTGCAAAAACCGGCAGACCAGACTTTGGTTTCACCGGGCCATTATCAAATCATCATGCGCTATCCCACGAAGGAATTGCGCCTGGAAGAGCTCCCAAAAAACGACACCATAGACTGGCTGACCGTACAAATGAACAAAAGCAAGGACACCATCGACCTCTGGTATCCCGTTTTGCCCTCCGATTCAGCTACTTTCCTGCTATTCAATATGGACACTATTGTCGATACCCTGGAAATAGCTTTAAAAGAACCGGAAAAGAAAACCAAAAAACGGAAAAAGAAAGAAGAAGATGAGGAAGAGGAAAAACGGCCTTCTTTGCAGGTTTCCAACTCCACTTCGACAGGATTTAATTTTTATCAGAATTTTTATATCGACTTTGGCGCGCCCATTGGCAATATAGAAGAACAAGCCTTCTTTTTGCGCGAAAATGAAGACACGCTTGCTCCGCCGGCCTGGCGTTTTACCGACAGCTTGGTGCACAGGCAAATTTTGGTGGAACACGAATGGAAAGCCGAATCGGATTATACTTTGATTGTTCCCGACAGCATGTTTTGGGATATTTTCGGTTACAGCCATGACAGCCTGATTATCAACTTCAAAACCAAAGCACTCAGCGAATATGGCACTTTAAAACTAAAATTCAGTTATTATGATGCAGACCCGCTCATCATTGAGATGTACACCGAGAATGACAAATTGGTACGGCGGGACAAAATAACAGAGTCGGTAAATTTCGATTATGGTTTGCTGAAACCCGGATCCTACAAGTTTAAGTGTATTATTGACCGCAATAGTAACGGGCAGTGGGATACGGGGAATTACGGCAAAAAGCTCCAGCCTGAACGCATAGTTTGGTACGACAAGCTTCTGGAAATCCGTGCCAATTGGGATATTGAAGACGAATGGGAGATAAAGCCATAAAAAAAAGACCGGAGGTCAGCCGGTCTTTTTTACTAATCAAAGAATAAGTTTATTCTTCACCACACTTTCCGAGGCACTCAATAATTTGAGTCAGAATTCTGTCTTTCAGTGCGTAATAAATCTTTTTTCCATCTCTGCGCGACACGAGGATACCCTTGCTTTTCAGGATATTCAGGTGATGCGAAGCAGATGCCTGCTCTATATTGAGCTTTTCATAAATCTCGGTTACGCTTTGTTTTTTATTCTCGTGCAGAATATCAATAATAGCAATGCGCATTGGATGAGCCATTGCCCGCAATTTGCTGGCAGCATGCTCGAGTTTGTTTACGTCTAAAACGATTTTTTCTTGTACTTCTTCTGACATGACTTTACTTTCTGGTTTCTTCGGCAAAAATAAGACAAGTTTTCATCATACACAAATAAATATGTACATGTGTGTAGTTAATTTATTGAAAAACCGATGTGAATTCGAATTTTTGCCCGTCAAAGAGTCCTTTATCGCTAAGTTTCAGCTCCGGTATGACCAATAGTGCCATAAACGAAAGCGTCATATAAGGAGCATTCAGCTTTGAGCCGAGGCTTTTCGCCATTTTATCAATGTCTTCATAAGCCCGCGCAACCTTATGGGCATCATCATTGCTCATGATACCGGCTACAGGCAATGGCAGGAGCATATCTTGTTCGCCATCGGTGCAGGCCACACCTCCTTTTGCATCCACGATTTGGTTTACTACATGAACTATATCCTCATCGCTGCAACCTACGGCAATAATATTATGGCTGTCGTGTGCCACACTCGAAGCAATGGCTCCTTTTTTCAGGCCAAAATTCTGCACAAAAGCCACAGCCGGTTTTGTTGGCGCATAACGGTTCATGACAATAATTTTCAGTATATCCGCCTTATTGTCACTCACCAGGTTTCCCTCCAGCACTTTGGGCTGAGCTGATTTCACCGTAGTAATCAACTGTCCGTCGAGTGCTTCAAAGACCTTCACCGAACGACCTTCGTCGGCAATACGGATATCTTCCAAAGTAATTTTACGGGCATTAAAATTATTCGGCTGCTTACTTTCAACCGATTGGATGAGGCTTTTACCGTTTTTGGCAATTAGTCCGCCACGATACCATGTTTCAAGCACATTAAATGATTCCGGATTATCAATCAGGCAGAAATCAGCGGCATCGCCGGTTTGCAGCAGTCCGCTTTCTAATTTATAGTGCTTCACCGGGATATAAGTACATGCCCGCAGGATGTCTATAAAACTGTAGCCGTCATGAAGTGCTCTTTTGATCAACTCATTGATATGACCGCGTTCGAGATCGTCGGGATGTTTATCATCGGAGCAAAACATAATCATATCGGGATGTTCGTTGAGCAAAGGCACGAGTGCTTCAAAATTTTTGGCGGCGCTGCCTTCACGGATCTGAACCTTCATTCCGGCAGCAATCTTATCGCGGGCTTCTTCAATGGTGAAGCATTCATGATCGGTAGAAATTCCTGCGGCAGCGTATTTGCGAGCATCATCGCCCAAAACACCCGGGGCATGGCCATCCACAGGCTTATTGTATTTTTTGGCGATTGCCAGTTTTTCCATAACCTGCTCATCCTTAAAAAGCACGCCGGGAAAATTCATCATCTCCGAAAGGTAAAGGATATCTTTTCGCTGCAATAGTTGGTCAATTTCATCCGCACCCAACTCAGCTCCTGCAGTTTCAAAAGGCGTGGCAGGAACGCAGCTTGGCGCGCCAAAGTTAAATCCAAAAGGCACTTTTTTCGCATTTTCGATCATAAATTCCACTCCGGCAACACCCAGCACATTGGCAATTTCGTGCGGATCAGATACGGTTGCGGTTGTACCGTGCACACTCGCAAGGCGGGCAAATTCAGAAGGCACCAGCATAGAACTTTCGACATGCACATGCGCATCAATTAATCCGGGCAAAATATACTGATCGGATTCCACATCCATTTCCTTAATATCTGCAATGTGCCCCGCAACAACTTTTATCTGTCCTTTAAAAATCCTTTTGGCTACGACATCAACTATATTTCCTTCAAATATTTTTTCTTCCATGGTAAAATGTTTTGAAATTGTTTTGTGCAAGATACAAAAAAGACGGCCTGTTAATGCTTTCCGTGAATATATTCACCCAGCTCAGCACCGGTAGTTTCAAAATCGAAAGCATTGTTTACCCGGGCATAATTCCTTTTATCAATACAAAAATCATAAGCATATTTTGCCAGCTCGAGACGGCTGCTCTCAAATTCAATCGCTGAAACGATACGCAAAATCTGCTCGCTGGTAAAACACCTTTTTCCGGATAAAATCTGCTTGGCCTGATCCACGCGTGCCTCATTAAAATTCCTGAGGTTGATATCGGCAATGATTACTTCCATATCGGCATCACTAATGCTGCATGGCGGTGGCTGCGGTGGTCGTACAGAAGGCATATGGCCCATAATCCACTGCTGCATTTTAATTTTTAATGTTGGGTTGTTAAACAGTTGATCGAGGCGGTCGATATGCTGCAAATCATAAATAAAATCGAAAGATGTAGTGAGGTAACTGTAGCGGGTTTCTTCGTTGGGCAGCAGAGTCGCGAGTTTCATCAGGTAAGTTACCGGATAACATGCTTCGGAACGGTGCGCCATAAGCAGGTGGAGGCGATCGGCTTCATGGGGTTTGGCGTAAAGCTCGCGGGCCAGCATCAAAAATTCCATATCGGCCATTGGGCGGCTGCAATTGCGCGGCCCGGAATAATTTTTCCATGAAGGAAAATCCAAATCAGGAAAAGACAATTCTCCATTTACGCCATTTCCGCCGCTGGGGTTATAAAAAGCGAGTATATAATCGTGCAGGCGGAAGGCCGTGCTGAAATAGGCAAAGGCATCATAAACATCATAGTAATTCTCAGGATCGGCACAGTTTTCATAAGCCGTTTTGGCAAAATCGAGGCGGGCAGCATCATCGCGCAGTAAAAGCGCAAACTGCCTGATTTGATCGGCGCTCAGCATATAATCCCGTCCAATAGCACTCAGAAGTTCCTGCTTGTTAAATTCACTCTTTTGCGACTGAACCTGAGCCATTTTCCTTTGAAAAATCAATGGTTTCAGCTCGGAGAAACTTTGCCCGCTTAATGGAGCAATAAACAATACAGCAAACAAAAACAGTATCAGCTTTTTCATTTTTCAAAATATTAAGGTATAAGCAGGCAAATTTAGGAAAGCCCTGCAATTAAACCACATCCAAATGCGTATCTTTGTGTAATGCAAAAATTGCTTAAACCGGATTTCCTCCTGCTTCCCGATGCAGAAATACTGAAAAATGGCGCTCTGCTCGTGGATGACGATGGGAAAATAAGGGACATCCTGCAACCGGGCGAATCCGTTGGAAATGAAATCCCTGAAGAATATTATGAAGGTTTGCTGTGCCCTGCTTTTGTGAATGCGCATTGCCATCTGGAACTTTCATGGATGAAGGATAAAATACCGGCTCCGAATGGTCTGGATGGATTTATACGTGCGGTGGAGCAGTTGAAAACTCAATCGCCTGAAGACAAAGCCGCTGCAATGCAGGAAGCTGACGAGCAGATGTTTGCGGCAGGCACGGCAGTTTGCGGCGACATCAGCAATGGTTCGGGCAGCTTTGCGGTTAAGAAGGCCAGTAAAATCAAATACCATACATTTATTGAGGTTTTTGGCAGCCATCCGCATCAGGCAGAAAAACACTTTGAACACGCACTAGCCCTGGCCCGGGAACTTGAAGCATCTCCCGGCAGCGACTATTCCATCAGTCCGCATGCGCCCTATTCGGTTTCGATGAAATTATTTGACTTTATAAAAGCATATGCTGAAAAACATAAAAAGACACTAAGCATTCATTTTCAGGAAAGCCCGGATGAAAACCGCTTTTTTTTACAAGGCGACGGCTCTGTTTTAGAGCGCATGCTGTCGTATGGCATTCCGCTCGATTTGATTCCACAGCATCATAAAACCACTGCAGAAGTATTGGCTTCATTGCTCCCAAAGGAAGTGCCGACACTTTTTGTGCACAACACTTTTTCCGGGGAAAGCGATCTGGAATTCCTGCGCAAGCAATTGCCAAAATCCGCTTTTTGCCTTTGTCCGCAATCAAACCTGCGCATCAGCAAGCAACTTCCTGATATTGACCTTATGCGACGCATGGGCTTAAAATTATGTTTG
This sequence comes from Bacteroidales bacterium, assembly GCA_963662905.2. Taxonomy (GTDB): domain Bacteria; phylum Bacteroidota; class Bacteroidia; order Bacteroidales; family WRLA01. The sequence continues at coordinate 1,709,639 of CAXXFD010000003.1, forward strand.
GGAACTGACAGCCTGGCATCTGCCGGCAAATTATCCGTTTTGGAGGAAATCCTGATCCTTCAGGAGAAATTCCCGCACATCCCAACAAAAGAGCTATTGCAATGGGGCACTCAAAATGGCGCCGAAGCGCTGGGCTTTGGTGCGTCATTTGGCCGACTGGCAAAAAACAAAAAACCCGGAATAATCCATATCCGGGCTTTTGACGGGCAATATTTATTGGCCGGAGCAGAAGCCCGACCACTTATCTTCTAAAAGCTGAAACTCACTCCGCCCATAACGCTCAGCCCCTGAGTCGGATAGTTGATATAGCGCATATAACCATCGTTCAGGGCGTTGTTTACGCGCAGCCAGGCCGAGAGATAATCAAAGAAAAAATACTCGGCACCAAAATTCATGTTCAGCGTTCCGTCTAATTGCAATTCCTGTTGCAGGCCGCCCACATAAACCGGTGCATATTGCTTTCCGCGATAAATCAGTTCTGCATTCAGCAAAAGCTCCGGAAGCAAACGGTAATCGGCCGATAAACGTGCAATGAGATCGGGTTTATGCCAGGGCTGCGCAAGCAAATCCATGGTATAATTATAATAATGCAGCGCTGCGGTCAGTTTAAAGCTTTGCTGATATTTTAAAACACTTTCGGCGTAGAGGTGCAGGATGGTCACATTATCATACACCACAGTAAATTCATTCTGAAAAGGGCTCAGTGTATCGGTTACAAAAAACGGCATATTTTCCATACTGGAATACTCGGCGCCGGCATTTAAATCCAAAACAGGAAGAATTTTTGCTGCCACGTTTCCATTGATTTTATAAGCGGTTTTGGTAAAACTTGTCGGAACAACCGGACTGATCCAGGGATTTTCAGAGGACAAGGAACGGAAGGAATTACGTTTAATTCCACCGCTGTAAGATGCGTTCAGCTCAAGTGTTGCGGGCAGGATTTGGATGCCGGCTTCAATCAGCGGGAAGACCGAAAAATCGGAAGCCACATCATCCACATAATGCAAATCAGCACCGATTTTCAGGCGATATTCGTCCCATTGGGCCGCAAAATAGGGTGTTACGGCAAGGTGCATGGCATTGGTGGCATCAAGGCTATCAGTAAATTTATTATTGAACAGCCAGAATTTCGTATCCAGGCCCAGCGATTGATAACGAGTAAATTTGAAAATCTTAAAATCGCTTTCCAGGTTCATTTTAAAGAACACATTATTCTCCGTGCTTTCGTAATTATCGCTGAGGTTATAAAAACTCAGCCCGAAACTATGGTCCAGATACCTTCTTTTTGTGCTAGTGCTGGCAAAATCCACTGCAGCATTAAACATCATATATTTCTGCATAATGGTATCGGCATCCATATCATCGGCCACAAGGCCATAGTCTGCCGGATCAAAGCCATAAAAATGCACCACATCGCGCTGAAAACCGGCCGTAGCATTGAGCACATGCCTGCGCCAGATTTTCTTTCCGAAGACATCCAGCAAATTTCCCGAGAAAGCACTTGGCGCGTAATCAGCAATATCGCCCGAAGAAGAAAGGTGCTTGAGGTGAACGCCGAAGGAATTAGATGAAGAAGGTTCCATATTGGCGAAAAACTCGATGTAGGGCGTGGTATAATTTCCAAAACCCAGCTTCAGGAAATTTTTGCGGTAATCTTCAGCCTGCCTGCGTTCCAGCTCCTCGGGGCGCAATTGGCGAAAGCTCATTTTATGATAGACCGGGCTCGATTTAATGGCATAGTTCAGTGCCGGCATGCGCACTTCTTCCTGCTGTATTACCGGATTTGTGCGGATTTTAAAGGCCTCTTTCACCACGGGCGAGTAATCACCGATGATCGTAACCTCCTCAATGCGCGCAGTGGAATCGGGTTCCTGCGCCAGTGCCGGCAATACCGGGAGCATCAATATGAACAGGCAAACAATTTTCATTTGAAAAACTGATTTTATCATAATTTTATCTTTTTCCAATGGCTTAAAATTCTTCTTCATAATTTTCTTCTTCGATCACTTCCTCCTGCTGAGGCTTTTGTTGCACATCCTCCCGGCTTTCTTCCAGTTTTTTGGCCGCTTCCTCTTCTGCGATCAGGTCATCCAGTTTGGCCTGTGCTTTTTGCACCAGTTCCACACCATCATGATTTTCAATGATCGACATCAAAGTTTGCTTGGCCTGGAATATATTGCCCTGTTGCTCGTAGATGTCGGCCAGCAAAATAAATGTGCGGGCGATCCACTCATCGTAGGAAGGATATTTATTGATCAAATCAAAAGCTGATTGCATGGCAACAGAGTCCTGACCGTCTTCAAATTGAAGCTCGGCAAGGTAATAAGATGCTTCTGCGGCACTTTCGTTTTGCGTGAGGCCGGAAACCACTTTAAATTCGCGCATGGCCAGCTCATTGTTTCCACTTTGCATGGCTGCATGCGCTATGTTGAGGTGTGCTTCTTCGATCAAATCATCCGGGACTTTCTCTGTTGAAAGGATTTCGAAGGAAGCAACAATCGTAGAATCATTTTTTCCGAGGTTTTTATAAGCACGCATTTTTCCTGTTTTTGCGGCAATCAGATAAGCTTTGTTTTCTGCAGAGCTTTCCAACTGGTTAAAATGGCGCAACGCCCGTTCATAGTCGTTCAGTTCAAAACTCAGATTGGCTGCTTTTACAAGCGATTTTTCGGAGAACACCGATTTTGGGCGTTCCACTACTTTCTCGAAATGCACTAAGGCGTTTTCGGGCTGATCGAGGCGGATGTAGCAATCGGCCAGATAATAATTTGCATGAAGCCCAAAGGCACCTTTTTCAAACTCGTTAAGGTAGGCATCGAAAGCAGGCACCGCTTCTTCAAATTTTTCATCGAGATAGAGGTTTTCTGCTGCGATATATTTGAGCGAATCCTCTTCGGAAGTGCGCAAATTGGCAAAAGGAATATCTTTCACATAAGCAAAATAGGAATCTACATCGCTCGCATCGAGATAGATATTTTTAATGGTAAGCAGAGCATCGCGCGATTCGTCTGTGCCCGGATAATCCGCAACAACGGTTTTCAGCGCTTGCAGGGATTTTTCGGGCTGGCTCAGGTTATAATAAATCAAACCTTTGCGCAACAATGCCTTAGAACGGTAACTGCTGTTTTCGTGCTCGTTAATGACGCGCTCAAAGTACTCCAGGCCATTTTCCTGTTTATTGGTAATCACATAAGTAAGGCCAATTTCAAAAATTGCATCATCCACATAAGTACTTTCCGGATAGCCATCGATAATGGAGCGCAGCACAATAATTTTTTCTGTGGGATTTCCCTGCACACCTTCACAAATTGCTTTTTGGAAAGCGGCATAATCGGCATCAAATCCTTTTGCGCGGATCACTTCTTCATATTCTGCAGATGCATCGGCATAGCGTTTCTCCGCAAAATAGCAATCACCGAGGCGGAGATGCGCATCGTTGATCAGCTGAGGGTTGTTATTTCCGCCCTGGTCGATGAAGGCTTTGAATTTGTCCATCGCGTTGTTGTAATCACCGATTTTAAACCAGGCATATCCCAGGTTGTAATAGGCAAGTTTGTATTCGGGCAGCTTTTTGGCTTCCTGAGTCCAGAGGAATCGGTTGAACATTTTCGCAGAAGCATCATAATCTTTTAGGCGGTATTTTGTTTCTGCCAGCCAAAAATATGCTGCGGCGCGTACTTTCAGGTCGTAAGTTTCTTCGATTGCTTTTGTGAAATAAGCTGCTGCATCATCATATTTTTTATTGTTGAACAGCTCAATACCATACTGATAGTAAATTTTTTGCCGTGCTGCGAGGATTTTATCATCCTTTTTATTGATCCGCTCGAGGGCATGCAAAGCTTCGGCATAATTATTTGATGAAAGGGAAAGGTTTACCAAATACTGCCAGGCTTCATCAATTCGTGGCGAATCGGGAAAATTGCGGATGTATTCTTTCAGCGCATTGATGGCTTCTTTGTAGGGATCGAAGGACAATTCATAGGAAAGTTTTGCATAATTAAAGAGGGCGTCTTCACGTGTTGGCTCATCAAATTTTAATTGAAAAGCGGTGTAAAACGATTGCTGGGCTTCCCGTTTTTTTCCTTTTTGCAACTGGCAATCGCCAATGTGGTAATAAGCCGATTGTGTGAGTGCATCCTGCTGTCCGGTAACCTGGTTGAAATATTCCAGTGCCTGATCATATTTCTTGTTTTTATAGTAAATATAGCCCATCTGATAAGCCATCTCCCGATTGGCCCGTCCATTTAAACCGAGAAAATCTTCAAGGTATTCCTGTGCTTTTGGATAATTTTCAAGACGGAATGAAGCATCGCCCAACATCAGGGCCAGGTCGCGTTTATAATCATCGTCGGCAGTAAGATAAAGCGGCCCGACTTCATCGAGGATCTGTTTGTATTTTTCCTGTTTATAGAGAATATCGGCCAGATAGTAAGGAGCTACGGCATAATATTCGGGATCGCTGCGCAATTCGGTAAATTCCTTGTATGCCAAATCATAGTCTTCTTTCTGATATGCAATAATTGCATAATAATAAGAAGCTTTGGATTGCACATCCGATTGGAGGCCTTTAGCTGTAGCGAGATTTTCCATGGCTTCATCCAGGCTGCCTCCATTATACTGACAATATCCCAGCATAAAATAATAAACACCTAACTTTTCCGGTTCCAGCTCTGCCGCTTTCACATGGGTCAATGCAGCAAGCGATTGTGTGTAGGAACAAATGCCAAAGTAATAATCACCCAGATAGTACCAGGCGCTGTTTGTGTAAACAGTCACGGGAAAATCGGCCAGAAATTTTTTAAAACGTTCGTCCGTATCGCGGTTCAGCAAACGAAAAGAACAATATGCGCCTCCATAGGCCGAACCAGATTTTATAGCCGGATCAATATGTCTGCTTTTTGCGAGTTTATCGAAAATCCGTTGGGAAGAACCATATTCCTGCCTTTGCATCAGCTCATCAGCGAGCCGGTAAGAAGCGGCCGGATCATCATAAACCAGTGACTCCTGGGCATTGGTTTCCAGAATCATCAGTCCGGAAAACAAAACCAATAAGATAAGACTCTTAAAACTCATATAATTTGGTATTACTTTGTTCACTAACAAAAACGCATGGCTGTTATTGCCATTATCAAGGACAATAAACCCATAAAACGACAAATCGCCACAGGATAAAATTATAATGAATGAAGGCGGGCAGGAAAGATAATTGAATTACTTATTAACAGCCGATGTTTAATAAAAGCAAGCTGCTACGAAGAAGTTTGTTGCACATACGGCATGCGGCTTATTGCAAGACCTGATAAATAAGGTTTTCGCCTGCACCGGAGACCAAAACATAAGGCGCATTGGCCGAATTTCGGATTTTGCCGCAGCAGAAAGGTGTCCGTCCCCGGAACTTCTTCCCCTCGATCAGGCCGTCCTTATCGAAAAGATAAATGCGGTATTCATCGGGGCATACCACGCCCAGGATTTTCCGTCCCTTTGAGGTTGTGAAAATTTCCGGCTTTGCATTTGGGCTGCTGGAAAATATGTGCTCCAGGATTTTCTTCCGGAAACGGTCAAATACCACGAGACGGTTTTTATCAAGATAGATAAAATCTTTGGCGCCATTGCCGGTAAAATCTTCATAAAGAAAGAAATGCTCCGGAGAAAAATCCCCAAAGCGAGTGCGTTTTATAGGGCCGCTGGCAGGGATATAAATTACCGAACCTTTTATATCTGTTGTCAGGAGCAAGCCTTTGCTGTTTGTTTGGTTGATATAGAAATCAGAACCCAGGGCATTGTCGAAGGATTTCTCGATGCGCATCCGCAAAACTCCTGTACGCGAAGTGAGATAAACATTTCCATTGTCCATTGGAATCACGATATAGGCACTGTTTCCTTTTGAAAGCGACTGGAGCGGTTGGCTGACTTTATGATCGAGTGTATTGATCCGCCAGCCCGGTTTTGGTTTTCCCTGCTTATCAAAACAATAAGCCTTATTGTTTGTCCCTGTCCAGAAGATCCTGTAATCCAATGTTTTATTATAATCAAAAACAGCTATTGGATTGGATGCTTCAACCGGAAGATGAATAGGATAATTTGCCACATTACGTCCTTCCAGGTCAATGAGGTATAAATAATTTGGCGAATTAAAAAGGTATTGGATTTTCCCGTTTTTATAATAATCTACCTCATATACATCACTCACGGGCAGTTCGCGCAGGTTTATGGACCAGATAATCCTTCCGTTCGGGCTCACGAGATACATTTTTTTCTGATCATCGAAAGCGATGATTTTTTGCTCGCGTGCGCGATGGTCGTATATAAAATGAGGCTGCCCAATCAGGTCACCTTCGAGTGCGATGGTCCAATCGGACTGATCGCTTCCGGGTTTGCCGCTAAAGCTCTGACTTTCGGCGGAGCTGCTTGGAATTATCTCGGGCTCCTCTTCTTCGGTTTCTTCCTCCCGGAATACTTCATACATTAATTGCTCTTCTACTTTTCCGGCATTATAATATTGTACAACAACAGAGGTATAAACGAGCCCATCGCCCGAATCGGTAAACTGAATGGCAAAACCATTAAGTTTTTGCAAATCTTCGTAAGCTCCCAACATCCATTGATAGAGCGGTTCGGAAAGGAACTGTTCAAAAGTTTTCAAACTGGCTTTAAACGAGCACCAGAATGTAATATCCGACTGCCACGACAAATCCTCGGAAAGGCGCAAAAACTCAGGGCTTTTATTCAGCGTTTGCCCATCGGAAAGATTTTTGATATAGGCTTTGACCGATTGGCTGTTTTCTGCAAAAACGAGGTAATCATCGTAAATTGTGAGGTATTCCGGTTTAAAAGATTTGAGTGCCGGCAGATATTGTACCGTTTTGTCGAAAGAAAATTTATAAACCGGCAGCCCGCGGTATTCCTGCTTTTTCTCCATGGATGGAAGCAGTTGGGCCAGCACGTCCACTGCATGTTCTGCATCATCGGTTCCGACCAGCAGAAAAGTTTCATCAATCACCTGAGCTACAATTATTTCCTGGCGGATAAGCCTGAGAAAACCATCAAAGCTCCCGTCATTTAAGGAATCTCTTTTACGAATTATTTCGGGTAAATCCTGCTGCTCATTTAAAGCGTATTGGTAAAAGCAACCGGATTGAACGGGCAGCACATCACCGGCTTTGGAATAGGAAGCCCCTCCCTGCGCAAAGCATTTCAGGCTTTGATTTTCAGTGGCATACGTAAATCCGTTCAAATAGCACTTATTTTCTTTCAGGGTAAGGTCCAGTTCTGATGATGCAGCAAAATGCGCCAGAACGTCGGGCAAAAATTCATTTTTTTTATTGAAGATATTTTGCGCCCATTTGCCCAACTCGGTATAACGCACAAAAACATTTGCCATAACTTTTTGACCGGCAGCATGTTTCACTTTTTTAATGTCTGCCAGACCGAAAACACTCATGTTTTTATCAAGATGTATGATAGACTTTTCGAGCAAAACGGCATCGGCACTTGCCAGAAACAATCCGTTTTTCACAGCAAAAAACAACTGTTTTTCTTCCAGGCCCACAGAAAGCTCATAGGCTTTGGTATCGCCAAGCTGAAGCACCGATTTAATGGCCGAGTTTCCAAGATATTTTTTTATGGCTTTTTGCACATCTGATCCGTAATGCGCTCCGGGCAGCTCCAAGGCCAGCAAGATTGAATACTTATTGTCCGTTCCGGGGCTTACGCTCAAAAATACGGGATGACGGGTAAACATATCCTGCAGGGCAACATCATTGTAAAAAACACGCGCCATTGCCAACATGGAAGTATCGATAATATCGAGCGGTTCAACTTTTGAAATGCTTTTCCACACCTGATTGCCTTCGATAAAAACATCTTCATAAACAGATTGAAAATCAGAGAATTCCACAAATAACGCCACATCATCAGGTATTGCCTTGTCTGCCGTAAGTGCAGGTGCTTTCATATAAAAATATCCAAAAATTAAGGCTACAAGCAATAAAACAAGAGCAGAAATCCCGATGATGTTTCTTTTGGCCATAAGATATCAGATAAATGGTTTATAACACAAATCAAGCAAATGTAACAATAAAATCAGAATCGGAGAAAAATCAAGATTTTATGGATGGTGAAATTACAAGCTACAAATCGAAATCCAGTTTTAATTGTGGCGCCAGCCGGAAGCTTTTTCGGTGGAGCGGACTAATTCCGTATTTCGCAATAGCATCGCGATGCGCTTTTGTTGGATAGCCTTTGTTCTTTTTCCAGTGATAATCAGGAAATTGTCTATCGTACTGCGTCATCAGATCATCGCGGTAGGTTTTAGCCAGCACCGAAGCTGCCGCAATGCTCAGGTAACGCCCATCCCCTTTTACAAAGCATTCATGGGGGGTTTTAGTATAGGGCTTAAAGCGGTTTCCATCAATCAGGAGAAATTCCGGTTTTTGCTTTTTGAGCCCATTTATGGCTTTATGCATTGCCATGATGCTGGCATTCAAGATATTGAATTCATCTATTTCTTCGGGCGAGCAAATACCGATAGCGCTGTCAATGGCATGTTCGATAATGTAAGGACGGATTTTATAACGGTTTTTTTCGCTCATTTGCTTGCTGTCGGTAAGCAGCGGGCAATCAAAATCATCGGGCAGAATAACCGCAGCAGCAACGACCGGCCCGGCCAGGCAGCCACGCCCGGCTTCATCACATCCGGCTTCCGGCCTTCCTTTGATGATATTAGCTGATAATGCCATGATAAACCCAGTAAATTTTATAGCCAAATAAAAGCAAGCTTAGCCCGCTGAAAAGCATGTCAATCCAGAAAGTTTTGCGCACCAGGCTCAGCCCCATTGTGAAATAAACTGTACCCGAAGCAAGCAATATCACCACAAAGTATGAACGTACGGCATCATCACTAAAGAAAAACATCACAAAGGAAAGTGCTAAAAACCAAAACATTGCCCAGGAATATTTTCTGTAGCTGATTACCTTTTCGTACATGGCAGAAAACACCTTTAAAATTCCGGGTAAAACTGTAAACACCAACAAAACAAAAAGGCTAAGAAAATCTTTTAAACCCAATTGCTTCCATGCCATTAAAGAAAGGTGCGTACTGAATTCTCCCATCAATAGTTTTGGATGATCCAGAAGGTGCAAATACGCCCAATAAAAAAACCAGGGCAAGGAAAAACTTATCAGCGTATTCAGGAAATCCCGGGCTGTAAATTGATTAAAGGCCAGCAAAGCAAACCAAACTGCCGGCAATAAAAACAGCAATGCGGGCACAAACAGGCTCATCAGCGCAAGCAGAAAAACAACGAAAAACAGGATGTCCTCCGGGGATTCATTTTTATAAATACGCAAAAGCAAAAAAAGCAAAAGGGTAAAGATCATAAATTCACCTCCTTTAACTAAAGGGCTGATGTAGAGCTCAGGCAGGGATGAAAAAATAAAAAGCACCAGAGCAGGGAAAAAACTTTCGCGTTTCAGGAGGCCAAAATAATAAAGCATGCGGCTCAAAAGTATCCCTCCGCTTAATACAGCGATTTTTTCCAATAAAATGCGGTACCACGAAGGGATTTCTTCCTGACCGGATTGAAGCTGAACCAAAAAGTCGGGTACAGAAAAAAGTGCCGCAAAAAAGAGCAGCAAAAGAAACTGGGCCCGGTATTCTGTTTGAAACAGCCTGTACATTATAAATCCCTATAAAAGGTCTTTGCCCAAATCGGCACGAAAGTATTTTTTCTGAAATTGCACTTTTTCAGCCATTTCATATGCCGATTTCAGGGCAGATGGTAAATCATTCCCCAAAGCGGTAAGGGCAATAACGCGGCCTCCGGAAGTGAATACGGATTTGCTTTCTTCGTCGTATTTTGTCCCGGCATGGAAAACCAACCCATCCAAATCTGAGGGAATTTCCATTTTCATGCCTTTTTCGTATGCTTCAGGATAGCCGCCTGAAACCAGCATAACACTGGCTGCTGTCTGATCCGAAATCCCGATACGGCATTCGCTGAGTTTGCCGAGGCATGATTTGTAGATGATTTCAGTAAGGTCGGATTGCACGCGCGGAATCACGGATTCTGTTTCCGGATCGCCCATACGCACATTATATTCAATCACATAAGGATCGCCGGCAACATTTATCAATCCAAAGAAAATAAAGCCCAGGTAAGGAATCCCATCTCTGGAAAGCCCCTCAACGGTAGGATTGATAATGCGCTCACGTACTTTTTTCATAAAAGCTTCATCGGCAAAAGGAACCGGGGAAATACTGCCCATTCCGCCCGTGTTCAAACCTGTATCACCTTCTCCGATGCGTTTATAATCCTTAGCTTCGGGCAACAGCAAATAATCTTTTCCATCGGTAATGACAAAAACGGACAGCTCGATGCCGGATAAAAACTCTTCGATAACCACAGTATTTCCTGCAGCGCCAAATTTCCCGGAGAACATTTCATTCAGCGCATTTATGGCTTCTTGCTGATCATCAAGGATCAAAACCCCTTTTCCGGCAGCCAGTCCATCGGCTTTTAAAACATAAGGCCTTTTGGAAGTGCGGATAAACTCTTCCGCTTCGGCTTTGGTTTCGGCTGTAAATGACCTATAAGCTGCCGTAGGGACATCATGCCGCATCATAAATTCCTTGGCAAAATCCTTGCTACTTTCGAGTTGAGCTGCCTGCTGTTTCGGTCCAAAAATATGTACATGCTGCAGCAGTGGATCCGTTTCAAAAAAATCGACGATTCCATTGGCGAGCGGATCTTCCGGCCCCACAAGCACAAGTTGGATATCGGCTTCCAGCACAAAACGTTTCACTTCTTTAAAATCGTTCGGATTGATCTCTACATTTGTGCAATCAAAACCTGTTCCGGCATTTCCCGGCGCTACATAAACTTTTTTTGCCAATGGCGATTGCACTAATTTCCAGGCCAGTGTATGCTCGCGGCCACCGCTTCCCAGTACAAGAATATTTAACATAGAATATTATTTTGCTGATTTTACTTTATTTCTTTCAACACGGAATCTATTGTATCCCAAAGCCTTGAGGCAGATTTCTCCCAACTGAATTGCATTTTGCGCTGATTCCCTTTTTCGATTAAATGATTTCGAAGTGTATCATCAGACGACAGTTTTTGCATTGCAGAACAAATGGATTCGGGCTTAAAGGGATCGCAAAGCAAGGCCGCATCTCCGGCAACTTCGGGCATGGAAGTAACATTGGCAGTAATTACAGGAGTACCGCAGCGGAATGCTTCCACAATTGGAATCCCAAAGCCCTCAAAATAAGAAACATAGGTAAGCGCAAATGCAGAAGCCATTGCCAAATGAAGTCTTTCGGCGCTTAAACGTCCGGCAAAAACAACCTTATCTTTATGTGTCATTTCGGAATAAGTCTGACGGATTTCATCGGTCCACCATTTTTTATTCCCGACAATTAAAAGCTGTTCTTCATGATCCCCCTTTTTGTGATATTGGTCAAAAGCCCTAAAGAGGTTTGCGATATTTTTTCGGGGATGCAGTGCTCCGACAAACAAAAAATAAGGCTTCCCTGCTGTAAATTCCCGTCTTGCATTTTGCTGCTGAACAGGCGATATCGGCACAAAGCTTTCATTGGCTCCATTATAAACGATATCAATTTTTCCTTCATCAACGGCATATTGTTTCACAATATCCGAGCGGGAATACGAACTTACGGTAGCAATTCTTTTGGCTTTACGTGCATACCGGGGAAAAAATGTGCGGTAAAAAATGCGCTCGGCCAAAGGAAGGTCTTTCGGGTAATGCTCAAAATTCAAATCATGAAAAACTGCAATGGAAGGAATTTTGGACGAAATCGAAAGGTATCCATCGGGCGAAAGGAAAAGGTCAGCTTTATATTTTTTGAGTGCCTTACGCACAGACAGTTCAAACCAGAGATAATATAATACCGGATGGCGCGCCTGAGGATGCAGCACAACAGGCTGCACATTGTCCGCAAAAACGAAACTGTTGTCCCACGGACGATCGAAGAAAAAAATAAATTCATGTTCCGGATGCGACCGGCATATCCGCCTGAGGGTTTCAAACGCAAACCATCCAATACCTTCCAGTCTGTCTTTAAGCAATAATCGGGTGTTAACAGCAATCTTCAATTAGCGTAAGGTATTTGTTCCACATTAAAGAAATAAATTAATTTTGCAAAATTAAGAATTAAGCCGGAACATACGGTTAAATTCATGTGCTGAGTTCTCAAAGAAGACACTTATTGCTGCCTGTAAGCATGCAACATTATCACAGCAGACAGGCCTGATAATTCTGAAAGACAATTTTTCTTGAGGGGAACAGGACGAAAACCATATTAAATGCAGAAAAAATTTTTAACGAACCTGGGACTTATTTTGTTCCTGAACCTATTGGTTAAACCATTCTGGATTCTGCAGATTGACCGGAGTGTGCAAAACACTGTTGGTTCAGGCGAATATGGTTTTTATTTCACCATGCTCAATCTGAGCTTCCTTTTTAATATTATCCTTGATTTCGGCATCACCAATTATAACCAAAGAAATATTGCCCAGCACCAGCATTTGCTCAACAAATACATGAGCAGTATTATGGTTATAAAACTTTTATTTTCGGCACTCTATATTATTATAACTTTTTCTGCCGCCCTATTATTAAAAAAATACTCTATAGAACAATTAGGGCTATTAGGATGGCTTGCTTTTAATCAGGTACTTATATCGTATATATTATATTTACGCAGCAATATTACCGGTCTGTTGATGTTTAAAACCGACAGCATATTATCAGTAACAGACCGTTTGCTAATGATAATTTTCTGCAGTGTACTGCTTTGGGGAAACGTTTCCGAAAGTCCCTTTAAAATAGAATGGTTTGTTTGGGCACAAACTGCGGCCTATAGTATTACAGCATTAATTGCCACAATAATAGTAGTAAAAAAGGCTCATTTCAAAAGGCTCAACTGGAACCTGCCATTTTTGATTACAATAGTTAAACAAAGTTTACCCTATGCTTTATTGGTATTATTAATGACTTTTTATAACCGTATAGACCCTATCGTAATAGCAAAAATTCTTCCCGATCCTATTGGCGAAACACAAGTTGGTATTTATGCTAAAGCATACAGATTGCTTGACGCATTTAATATGATAGCCCTATTGTTTTCATTTATATTGCTGCCAATTTTTTCGAGGATGCTAAAGCAAAAACAGTCGGTGGCAGATATGGTTAAATTAAGTTTTTCCTTATTAATAACCATATCAGCAACAGTTGCTATCAGTTGTCATTTCTATAGCTATGAGCTAATGGATTTATTATACGACCAGCACACGAACGAATCTGCGGAAGTTTTCAAACATCTGATTTTTGGCTTCATCGCTATTTCGAGTTCTTATGTATTTGGCACATTGCTCACTGCTAACGGAAGCCTAAAACCATTAAATATCATTGCTGCTGCCAGTATGGTAATTAATTTAACGATCAATATAATTCTTGTTCCGCATTTATATGCTGTTGGCAGTGCCATTGCAAGCCTGGCAGCACAATTCAGTTCGTTTGCAGCACAAATAGTCATGATTTTTCTCATTTTCCGTTTTAAAATAAACTGGCGCTTTATTGCTTCTGTAATTGCATTTATCGCAGGCTTGCTGATTGTTGCTGATATTTCGCACAGCTTACCATATGAATGGTATATCAATATCATGATCCTGCTGGGTTTTTCGGTAATTTATGCAGCGGCTTTACGCCTTTTGAGCATCAAAGGATTTATGAGCATTTTAAAGGAGCGAGAATAAGCCATTGACAAACAAGCAGTTAATTTTTTCAGAAATTCCATTCGGATTTCCATCAATTTTCCTATTTTTGACAGCTCAAACAGAAAGGGCAGATTCAAGGAACAAACTATGCTAAAAACTACTGAGGATTATAAAAGTTTTGATACATCAAACCTCCTGCAATTCCTGTATCATTGGCGGAAATTATTGATCAGCATAGCTGTTTTGGCGGCTATCATTTCTGCAATTGCGTCCTCTTCATTTTTTATAACCCCAAAATTCAAATCCACCGTAATTTTATATCCTGCGAGTACCAGCTCTATATCAAAGGCTCTGCTTGCAGAAAACTTTGGCGGCAAAAATGACATCCTGGAATTTGGCGAAGAAGAACAAACCGAACAGTTGCTTCAGATATTAAATTCCAATAAAATACGGGACCGGATCATTGAAAAATATCAACTGGCCGGTCATTATAGCATCCCGGATAAATCAAAATACCGTTTAACGGAACTCTACAGGGAATATGAAAGCAATATCTCCTTCCGAAGAACGGAATACATGGCGGTAAAAATCGATGTAATGGACAAAGACCCTCAACTGGCCGCCGATATTGCCAATGATATTGCCCGTCTGCTCGATTCTACCAAAAGCCTGATGCAGCAGCAACGCGCCCGCAAAGCTTATAAAATTGTTGAAAATGAGTATTTTGGACTTCGCGATGAAATAAGAACGATGGAAGATTCGCTAACGAAGCTCAGGAAATTTGGGGTGCACGATTATGAAAGCCAAGCTGAAATGATCAACCGTCAGTTGGCCATTGAACTGGCAAAAGGCAATAAATCAGGGATCAATGCACTGGAGAAAAAGCTGGAAATACTCGCACAGTACGGCGGGCCATATGTTTCCATACGCGATGCGCTGGAACACGAAAAAAAACAGCTCAGCCTGATAAAATCGAAATATGAAGAAGCCAAAGTGGATGCCGAACAGGTACTCCCGCAAACCTTTATTGTGAACAGCGCCTACAAAGCAGAAAAAAAGGCTTACCCGATTCGCTGGCTGATTGTAACCATCAGCGTGCTTTCCAGTCTTTTGCTTGCTATAATTTTAATCGTACTTTATGAAAACTTAAACCGGATTAAAAAAAAAACTTAATCAATAATAAGCGGAAGCCTATTGAGGATGAAAAAACCAGGCCCGGATTTGATTTAAATAAAACATACACAAGACTTAAATCGTTTTTACCTGAACCTATAATTATTAAATTGGACGAGATGGAGGATTTTTATAACAATATGAGTTTATTTCAGCTTTTGTTAAAGTGGAAAAAACATCTGATTATCATTACGGCAGTTGCAGCGCTCGCTGGAGTGATCTTCTCCGGCCCTGCATTCATTACACCCAAATTCAAATCAGATGCCGTTTTGTACCCTTCCAATATTGCCCCCTACTCTGAGGAAAGTGAAACAGAACAAATGTTGCAGATTATGCAATCGGGCGATATTCGTGATAATGTAATTGCAAAATTTGACCTCGGCAAACATTATGGGCTCAATCCGGACGACCCTCATTATTTATCGTACCTGATCAATGAATTTAACGATCGCGTTAAAATCACAAAAACACAATACGAATCGGTTCAAATTGTTGCCATGGATCAGGATCCCCAGATGGCCTGCGATATTATTAATGCGATGATCGAATTTTATAATGCCAAGATCAAAGAATTGCATGAAGAAAAATTCGCTGAAGTAGTAGTTATGTTCGAGGAAGCTTTGACTTTCAAGAAAAAAACCTTAGACAGCCTGCGCAACCGCCAGCAGGAAATCAATCAAAAATACGGCCTGAACAATTTTGAACTCGATGCCAATGAAATCATGCGCGGCTACCTCGGAACCTCCGAAGGCCCTGCATCCCAAATTAACAAAAAGGCCGTAAAAGAGCTACGCGAAAATATGGGATCAGTCGGTGCTGAACTAAAAATACTTGAACGTTTGATTGAAGGAGAGGCTTTAAACTACTCAGATGTAAAAAAGGAATACGATATCGCTGTGATGAACTTCAACCGGAAATATACTTATGCAAATATTATTACAGCCCCTTTCCCTGCTGATAAAAAGTCATATCCGGTGCGCTGGCTCGTGGTTGTGCTGGCAGTAGCAGGTAGTCTCTTTTTCGAGATATTGGTCATCAGCATCATCGAAGCTTCTAAGAAAAAGTAACATCCCGAAACGGCAACAATTTTGATTGAAAAATTCAAATTAAAATGGGTTTATATAATCAGCATACTGTTCATCATATTGAACAGCATACTGATTCTTAAAGAAAACTACTGGGGCGCTATTGTTCCGGTAGCTTTGCTCATTGCATTGCTTTTTATGTTTTCTTTAGACGCCATTTTATTGATTATCACTTTTTTCACGCCGCTGGCGGTCAATTTCCGTGATTTTGATATGGGCTTTGGCATATCACTGCCAACAGAACCTTTAATGGCCGGCGTTTTGCTGCTGTTTTTCCTGAAAATTATATTTAAAAACGATTACGATTCAAGGCTGACGCGCCATCCACTCAGTGTTGCGATTATCATAAATTTGGTTTGGATCTTCCTAACGAGCATAACAAGCGAATTGCCGCTTGTTTCGTTTAAATTTATGCTGGCACGGCTCTGGTTTGTTGTCCCATTTTATTTTCTGGCAATAGTGCTCTTTAAGGATCGAAAAAACATCGACCGCTTTCTCTGGTTATATCTGATTCCTTTAATAATTGTAATTATCTATACAATTGTGCAGCATGCATTATGGGGCTTTAGCGAAAAAGCAGGGCACTGGGTCATGACACCGTTTTATAACGACCACACAGCCTATGGCGCCGCTTTGGCACTTTATGTCCCGGTTGCCATCACCTACCTTTTTGTAGATAATATAAGAAAAAGTACCCGTTTTTTTGTTCTGATAATTGTAGCTATTTTATTTTTGGCCGTTATCCTGTCGTATAGCAGGGCAGCATGGCTGAGCCTGGCAGGGGCTTTGGGCGTTTGGGTTTTGGTATATTTCAAAATCAAATTTCGTTATGTTCTGCTCACATTTGCCGGCTTATTGATATTTGTGGTAAGTTTCCAGCATCAGTTGCTCAATCGGCTGGAGAAAAACAAACAGGATTCATCCTCCGATTTCCTGGAGCATGTGGAATCCATTACCAACATATCCTCCGACGCATCAAATCTGGAACGCCTAAACCGCTGGTCTGCTGCTTTGCGCATGTTTGAAGAACGTCCTTTCTGGGGATGGGGCCCGGGAACCTATCAGTTTATGTATGCCCCATTTCAAACCAGCAGGGAAAAAACGATAATCAGTACAAATGCAGGAGACATGGGCAATGCCCACAGCGAATACATCGGCCCGCTGTCCGAAAGTGGTGTATTGGGCTTGCTTACTCTGCTGGGCATTGTTATCACCGGATTGATCATAGCCTTTCGGAATAACAAATACCTTACCGATCCCAACCTGAAAAAAATAAACCTGGGCGTAATCCTGGGCATGATTACCTATTTACTGCACGGATTTCTGAACAATTTCCTTGATTCAGACAAAGCGTCCGTTCCTTTCTGGGGATTTTGGGCCATCATCGTGGCAATAAACTTTTATCACGTTAGGAAGAAGGATACGCTCACCGGGAAAGATAGCCCGGAATAAAAATTTATCGTAATTTTGATTGAAATAAGGTTTTATGAATCTACGAACAGGCCATATCATCATCGGCTTACTTATTGTGGTTTTTTCAAGTATCAGTCATTCCTGCAGGGTTAGTTATTCATTTACAGGAGCTTCCATCCCTCCGGAAGCAAAAACTGTTTCCATCCAGTATTTTGAAAACAACGCCCCTTTGGTTATGCCAACTTTGAGCCAGGTTATAACCGACAAACTTGTTCAGCGCTTTCAAAGCCAAACAAGCCTCGATATGGTAAACCAAAATGGCGACCTGCAGTTCAGTGGCGCCATTGTTGATTACGAACCGGCACAACCTGTTGCCATACAAGGAAATGAAACTGCAGCAATGAACCGTATGACGATAAAGGTAAAAGTTAAATTCACGAACCTTTATGACGAAACAGCTGATTTTGAAACAACATTCTCGCAGTATTCGGAGTACAACTCAAGCACTAATTTAAGCTCAATACAGGATCAATTAATCGAAGAAATTTGCGAAGCTTTGGTAGATGACATTTTCAATAAATCTGTAGTAAACTGGTAATTAAAGATGAACAAGCAACAATTCAATGAAGCGATAAACCGGAAAGAAGCCCTCCTCAAAGTTTCAGAAAATGAGTTGCGTGAAATTTGTTCTGAATTCCCCTATTTTTCACTTGCACGGACTTTGCTTACCGGGCACTATTTCCTAAAAGACCATTTCCAGTTTGAAAACAGCCTTAAGATAGCAGCCAGTCAGGTTAATAGCCGCATTTCGATAAAAAATTACATGAACAGCCTGATTGGAGCTAAAGAGGAAAATGAAGTGGCAAGCGAAACCCTTGTCGCAAAAAAAGAAACTCCATCAACAGAAACAACTGAAACAAAAGCAAATACAGCACCAAAAGATGATGCAGAAGCAGACATCGCCCAGCGTACGACTCCAAAAGCGCAGTTTCCTTTTTCAGACAGCATTAAAATAAACCCGGCTACTGAGATAAAGAATGACAGCCCTAAGCCGCCCATTGAGATTGGGATTCTTAAAGAACCTGCTCAAGACACGCAAAAAAGTTCAAAAGAATCATCCGAATTAACAGATATTCCCGTGGATAATCCTTTCAAGGCCCCTGCCGAAATACCCTTCAATACTGCAAAGCCGGTTACAATAAATCAGAAACAGGGATTCAAGGAGCTTAAGAAACAACATTCGGAATTTATCAGTAATGGAATTAAACCTTATCAACGCAAAAAAAGCCGCGAAGAATTGCTTGCCGTTATCAATAAAAGGCTGGAGCAAATTAAAAAAGAAAAAAGGCTTTCCAAATCCGGCCGCACGGTAAAAACAAATTATCCGGGCTACTCTATCGACCAATTAGCTGAAGGAACAATTCCCCAAACAAATGCGGCAAACAGTCCACTCAATGAAAAACTGGCGCTCATCGACCGTTTTATTGAGCAGGATCCATCAATCAGCAAACCCAAACAGGAGTTTTTTCAAACGGAAAAGCAATCTGAGAGAAGTGCACAATTTGCAGATGAAATAATTTCGGAAACATTGGCAAATATACTAGCAAAGCAGGGGCACATAGAAAAAGCCGTTGGAATGTACCAAAAATTAATTTTGAAATTTCCGGAAAAAAGTAGTTACTTTGCAGCCCTGATAAAAAAAATTAAAAATTCATAAACTAATTTTACAATGGGCGCTTATATTTTTATTTCGGCACTTATCCTGATTACCTGTTTTCTGCTCATCCTTGTAGTCGTTGTTCAAAATTCAAAAGGTGGCGGATTGGCATCTAATTTTGCCAGCCAAAATCAATACATGGGCGTACGGAAAACCGCCGATTTCCTTGAAAAATCGACATGGGGCCTTGCCATAGCACTTTTAGTTCTCAGTTTATTCAGCATTTTTGTAATTCCACGCAACCAAAATTTTGAAGGAAGTACTGAAAGCCAGGAGCTGCGTCAAATCCAGCAAAACGCCCAGGAGCAGGCGCCACAACCTATTGAAGGTTTTCAGGCTCCTCCACCACAAGAAGACTAATCAGACGGCTTAAATGTCAGTCATCACATAAAAATGTCAGAATGCAGTGCCATTCTGACATTTTTTGTTTTCAGCCCTTTCCAATGGCAGCCTGCCGAATGCAAAAAAGAATAATCCATCAGCTATACAACACAATTACAGATACTTATAAGGGTTAATCTTACAAAAAAAACATACAGCTTGAATGTCAGGCAATGCTTTGGCACAGATTATGATACGGCAGGGCAGAAAATTAATAAACCTATTAAAATTCATATAAACAATGGCAAACGTAAAACCCTTAGCAGACAGAGTATTGATCGAGCCCGCAATGGCCGAAGAAAAAACTGCTTCAGGCATTATCATTCCTGACACTGCAAAAGAAAAACCGCAGAGAGGAACAGTAGTAGCGGTAGGTAACGGAAAAAAAGACGAACCGCTCACCGTTAAAAATGGTGATGTTGTGCTGTATGGCAAATATGCCGGCACAGAAATCACAGTGGATGGCAAGGATTACCTGATCATGAAGGAATCCGATATTCTCGCAATCATCTAATCAGTTCATTTCAAACAGATTATTAATTAAAACAAATACAAAAAATCATGGCAAAAGACATTATTTTCAATCTCGACGCCAGAGACGCACTAAAACGTGGTGTTGACCAGCTTTCTGACGCTGTAAAAGTAACCCTGGGTCCCAAAGGCCGCAATGTTATTATCGAAAAAGCATTTGGTGCTCCTGCTGTTACCAAAGATGGTGTTACTGTTGCAAAGGAAGTTGAACTTAGCAATCCAATTGAAAACATGGGTGCCCAAATGGTTAAAGAAGTTGCTTCCAAAACCAATGATGTAGCCGGTGACGGTACTACAACCGCTACTGTTCTTGCCCAGGCAATTGTGAACACAGGCCTCAAAAACGTTACTGCCGGAGCTAACCCAATGGACCTTAAGCGCGGTATCGACAAAGCAGTTACTGCTGTTATTGAATCACTGAAAGAACAAACCAAAGAAGTAGGCGACAGCAATGAAAAAATTGAGCAGGTTGCCACTATTTCGGCCAATAACGACAGCACAATCGGTAAATTGATTGCTGAAGCTATGGGCAAAGTGAAAAAAGAAGGCGTTATCACAATCGAAGAAGCAAAAGGCATCGAGACCTACGTTGATGTTGTTGAAGGCATGCAGTTCGACCGTGGCTACATTTCGCCATATTTCGTAACCAATTCCGAAAAAATGGAAACTGTTTACGAAAGCCCGCTCATCCTTATCTACGACAAGAAGATCAGCGTTATGAAAGACCTGCTTCCTATTCTGGAAAAGGCAGTTCAAACAGGCCGTCCGCTCACAATCATTGCAGAAGACATTGAAGGAGAAGCTCTTGCAACACTTGTAGTTAATAAACTGAGAGGGTCTCTTAAAATTGCTGCCGTTAAAGCACCCGGTTTTGGCGACCGCAGGAAAGAAATGCTCGAAGATATTGCTATCCTGACCGGTGGTACTGTAATCACTGAAGATAAAGGTTACAAACTTGAGGATGCAACACTTGATATGCTCGGTGAAGCAGAAAAAATCAACATCGATAAAGAAAACACTACAATCGTAAACGGTAAAGGTGAAAAATCAATGATCGATGGCCGTGTTAACCAAATCAAAGTACAAATTGAAGTAACCACTTCTGATTACGATAAGGAAAAACTTCAGGAACGTCTTGCCAAACTTGCCGGCGGGGTTGCCGTAATCTACGTTGGCGCTGCCAGTGAAGTTGAGATGAAAGAAAAGAAAGACCGTTTTGACGATGCTCTTAATGCAACACGCGCTGCAATCGAAGAAGGCATTATCCCCGGTGGCGGAACTGCCTTTATCCGTGCAATTGAAGCAATTAAAGATCTTGAAGCAGACAACGAAGACGAAAAAACAGGAATTGCAATCATCCTGAGAGCCCTTGAAGAACCGCTCCGTCAAATTGTTGCCAATGCAGGTCTCGAAGGTTCCGTTATTGTTCAGAAAATCAAAGAAGGCAAAGGCGACTTTGGTTTCAATGCCCGCACCGAACAATACGAAAACCTTTTCGAAACAGGCGTTATTGATCCTACAAAAGTGACACGCGTAGCACTTGAAAATGCTGCCAGTATTGCAGGAATGCTCCTGACTACAGAAACAGTAATTGCTGAGAACAAAGAAGACAAAGAAAGAGCTGCTGCCGTACCGGCAATGCCTCCGGGAGGCGGAATGGGCGGTATGTACTAAAATACAATAGCTTAAACTTAAAAGGCTGTCATTTTTGGCAGCCTTTTTTTATTCGTTATGGTAAGGCTCATTCCTGATTATTGTAAAAGCCCTGTAGAGTTGTTCCAAAAAAATAAACCTGATCATTTGATGCGAGAAAGTCATTTTAGAAAGCGACATAAGTTTATTTGCCCTTGCCTTCACATCGGAGGAAAAGCCAAAAGCACCTCCAATAACAAAAACAATTCGCCGAAAAGACTGATTTTGTTTTTGTTCCAAATAGGCTGCAAACTCTTTTGAACTAAATCCCGTTCCATGCTCATCAAGTAAAACCACCAGGTCATCGGGCTGAATTTGCTTGAGAAGAATATCCCCTTCCGCTTTCATCATTTCAGATGGACTTAATGCCCCAACTTTTTTCAATCCAGGCAACATATTGTATTCCAGCTTAGTATAGTGTTTTAACCGGTTCAGGTAATCCTCCTCAGCCTGCATCAGGTATTTCACTTTAGTTTTGGCTATGCCGAGCAATAGTATTTTCATAAAAATGTATTCTTCATAAAAATCAAACAAAAATACAGCCCTTTTATGAAACTTACGATATTGCAAAGGGCACTAAATCCTGTATTTTAGCTTATAGTTTTTCTATTCGATTGTAATTTCTGGAACGAATTTTACTAATTTTGTTCAAAAGCCAAAAATTACGCATGATTTTTGATTTCTTATTCAAAAATATCATCCTTCATGAAAACTGTTAAATTAATGATCATTCTCCTGAGCTGCTTTATGGCCACCCTTGCCATGGCGCAGTCAGAATCAAATAATTCCAAAGCAGAAAAAGCAATTAGTCAGGCGATTAAGGCATCGGATGCACAAGCACTATCAAAATATTTTTATTCCAACATCGACCTGTCACTACCCGAAGCAAACGGAGTTTTCAGCAAAGATCAAAGCACACAACTTCTAAAGAAGTTTTTTAGCACGCATCAAGTGAGCAGTTTCAAGGTAAAACACAACGGTAGTTCACGAAAAGGGACTTTTTTTACCATTGGCGATATTGAAACTCAAAACGGAAAATTCAGCATCTACTATTTAATGCGGCAAAAAGAAGACAACTACCTAATTCACCAATTTCAGATACAAACAGAAAACTAGACCAAAACCATGACCATACCACAAATTATATCAGAAGCCTTGCTGGAAGATATCCGAGAAGGCGACCATACATCTTTGGCAACAATTCCGCCTGAATCGAAAGGCACTGCCGAATTGATAATCAAACAGGAAGGCATTTTAGCCGGTACTGAAGTAGCACGCGAGGTTTACCGTCAGGTTAATGACCTTGTAAAAGTGGAAATTCTGATTCCGGACGGATCGAAAGTAAAACCCGGCGACATCGCAATGAGAATCAGTGGGCCATCAATGAGCATCCTCACCGGTGAGCGGCTGGCACTCAATTTTTTGCAACGCATGAGCGGGATTGCAACCCAAACACATAAAATTGCCAAAAAGCTGGAAGGCACCAAAGCAAAAATACTCGACACGCGCAAAACAACACCCTTAATGCGCGAAATTGAAAAATACAGCGTTCGCATGGGCGGTGGAGCCAATCACCGTTTCGGGCTTTTTGACCTTATTCTGATCAAAGACAACCATATTGATTTTGCCGGCGGCATTACCCAGGCCATTGATGCCACACACGAGTATCTTAAAAAGAATAATCTGGACATCAAGATAGAAATTGAAGTACGTGATTTTAAAGAACTTAACGAGGTATTGGCACGTGGAGGCGTTCATCGCGTCATGCTTGACAATTTTGATCCAGCCATGCTAAAAAAGGCTGTTGACCTGATTGATGGCCGCTTTGAAACCGAAGCATCCGGAGGCATTACTATGGAAACCATCAGGCCATTTGCCGAAACCGGGGTTGATTTTATTTCGGTAGGTGCGCTTACACACAAAATCATCAGCTTAGACATGAGCCTTTTAGCGATTCACGAATAAATGAATCAACTAATTTCCTATTATAAGCGAGCAATTAAACCTCTTCAGAACCTGCTCAGGATAATAATTCTCCCGGGTTTTGAAGGTGTTCCCCTTTATGATGCCCTTATGTTTTTTTTCAGGGGCATTTTTGAAGGGGCTTTATCCAACAGGGCGGCCTCAGTCAGTTATAGTTTCTTTATGGCAATTTTCCCCGGCATTCTTGTTTTTTTCACGCTTATACCCTTTGTCCCGATAGACAATTTCCAGGAATTATTATTAAACTTTCTGCAGGAATTTATTCCGGAACAAACCTGGGGCACAGTAAAAAGCACACTTGAAGATATCATTACACGTCCTCGGAAAGGGTTGCTATCATTGAGTTTTGTTATGGCCATATATTTTTCTACTAATGGAATCAGCAGCCTTATTGATGGATTCAACAGTACAGCACATGCAATCCAAAAACGCTCCTGGCTAAAACAAAGGCTCATCAGTTTCATCCTTCTTTTTCTTCTAAGTGGTTTGATTATTATAGCAATTGCAACCCTTACAACAGGCAGCATTGTAATTAACTATCTGTACGACAAACAAATAATCAACGATGATTTTACTTATGCGCTGCTTATTGCAGCCAAATGGTTAATTAGTATTCTACTGATTTTTACGAGCATTTCGTTTATCTATTTTTACGGCCCGGCGAAGAGCGAAAAATTCCGATTTATTTCTCCGGGGGGAATACTGACCACTTTTTTAATAATTTTATCCACTTTGCTATTTAATTATTATATAGATCATTTTTCAAGTTACAACGCTTTATACGGGTCAATAGGAACGCTCCTGATTTTTTTATTCTGGTTATATTTCAATGCAACAATCCTACTGATAGGTTTTGAACTCAATGCAAGTATTAAACATGCAAGCAAAAACCAGGAGAGCCCGACATAGGACACAAACGGAAACAGGCTTCGTTATTCTTTTTAAACAATCTAATTATCAATACATTAAACACATAAAAAGAAGACATCAAGCTGAGGCTTTTTAAGAGGGCAGATATGCCTGAGAATATTTTTGTTTCGAAATTCAGAAATAGATGAAATAATTTTGAAACCTTTTGTGCCTGCCTGCTGTATAATCGAAAGTTTTTAAATAAAGCTCAGTAATAACCAAATCGTGCCTATGCGTTAAATCTACCATAAAAAAGAGAATATTTAAGCCTATGCCTCGTTTGCTATTTACGGGAATTTTTCTTTATTTTAGCGGCTATTTTAGAAAGCGGCACAAACGAATTTTAATGAGGAAAGAAACGGCAATATCAGCCTTTATTTTTATCTTCCTGGTCATAGCAGGAAAGGCATACGCACAACAGGAACCACAATTC
The DNA here is from genome assembly GCA_963662905.2 of Bacteroidales bacterium. GTDB lineage: Bacteria > Bacteroidota > Bacteroidia > Bacteroidales > WRLA01. Next base: position 1,734,698 of record CAXXFD010000003.1, read on the forward strand.
AGCCAGAATATGTTCACGAAGCAGTACATAAATCCGGCAGTAACCGGTTTGAACAATGCAATTTGCGCCAGAGCCTTATACAGGCAACAATGGGTTGGTTTTAAGGATGCAGAGGGAACAAATGTTGCACCGCAAACCTTCCTGATAATGGTGGATGCACCTGTTAAATTTTTGCATGGAGGATTAGGAATCAGCATTATGGACGATAAACTTGGATACGAAAAAAACCTGGGAGTTAAGATCAATTACGCCTACCACACAGAATGGGGCATGGGAGACCTTAGCATTGGTATCCAGGGTATTTTTCTGAATAAATCCATCGATTTCGGAAAATTCCAACCGATTCAGTCCAACGATCCACTATTAAACTCATCTGGAGAAGAAAAAACAATGCTGATGGATCTCGGTTTGGGAATCTATTATTCCGTACCGGGTCAATACTTCATTGGGTTTTCCAGTACTCAACTGATGCAAAACAGCGGAGCCCTTGGTTTGGGCGAAGCCGATAACGTATTTCTTAAGCGACACTATTATTTAATGGGAGGTTATCAATACACTATGCCCGGGAATCCTAAATGGGAGTTTGACCCTATGCTTCTTATTAAGACCGATGGTTCGAGTATGCAATACGACATCAATGCACTCTTCAAGTACAATAATAAATTCTGGGGCGGCGTTACCTATAGGGTTCAAGACGCAATTGCCCTCATGGTGGGCATGGAATGGAAAGACTTCAGACTAGGATATTCATACGACATAACTACCTCAAAATTAGGCACAGCCGGAAGCAATGGAAGCCATGAGATTTTCTTTGGTTATTGTTTCAAACTGGAGCTTGACAAGGAGCCAAAGAGATATTTGAATACCAGATACTTATAATTCAAAAAGATAAACTATATTTGTTCAGGGCAAAATGATTCAAAATATTAGAAAATACAGACCAAAACCAAATAATATGAAGAAGCTGCTTTTCCTACTTGCTGTCACCCTTATTTTGGCAAGCTGCAACTCTACAGGCAATGGAGAGTTAATTGGGGTGCAGGACAGGCAAGACTTTTACCAACCCGATCCTTTCGGAATGACATTTATTCCTTTAGGCAGCTACACCATGGGCGGTAGCGATCAGGATGTACCTTATGCTCAGGTTCATCAACCCAAAACTGTTTCTGTTTCTGCTTTTTATATGGACGAGACAGAAATAACCAATAATGAGTACCGGCAGTTTGTGTATTGGGTTCGCGACTCAATAGCCCATTCAGTTTTAGGTGAAGCAGACAATACCGGAGAAAAATATGGCGAACATTACATCCTCGATGATGATGACAAACCCATCGACAGGAACCTGGGAGGAAATGATCCGGAATATGCCATTAACTGGAACACAAAAATTGACTGGGCGGGCAGAAACCTACCTGATGGCGAAGACTTGACCAACTACCCATTATATGGTGATGACGGACTTTACCTGACCAGTGAAGACCAGTTCTTTCACAGGAAGCAAATTGATACCCGTAAGTTATTTTATAAATACTGGATTTTTGACCTCAAGAAAGCAGCAAAAAAACAAAACCGTTGGCAATATGAAAAGGATCCCGGGCAACAGCAAGCCGGGCAAAAATACACCGGATCAGATTATACCGGTAAAAGCGGTAAATATGGCGATGAAAATGGAAATAACCCCAACAATATCCAATCGCGAAATGACTTTGTCATGGAAAAAATAACCCCAGTTTACCCTGATACACTTGTTTGGGTTTACGATTACACCTATTCATATAACGAGCCGCTTACAAAAAGCTATTTCTCACATCCTGCTTTTGACAATTACCCTGTTGTTGGTGTTACATGGACGCAAGCTCGGGCATTTTCTATATGGAGAACCGAGGTTATGAACTCATTCCTGACCAGCCGCGGCGATGGGCCAAATGTGAATGAATTCAGATTGCCCACTGAAGCGGAATGGGAATGGGCCGCACGCGGAGGCTGGGAGTTAAACCCATTCCCCTGGGGAGGGCCTTATCTGCGTAACCAACAAGGCTGTTTTCTGGCTAATTTTAAACCGGAACGAGGAAATTATCCAGGTGATGGCGGAAACACACCTGTTATCGTTGCCCATTATCCGCCAAATGATTTTGGCCTTTTCGATATGTCGGGCAACGTGCAGGAATGGACAATAAACGCCTACGACGAAGCCGCTTATAATGTAACATGGGATCTTAACCCTGCCTACACATATACTGCAGAACCCTCTGACCCCCCTGTAATGAAGCGCAAAGTAGTCCGTGGCGGAAGCTGGAAAGATGTGAACTACTACCTCCAGGTAAGCACACGCTCCTATGAATATCAGGACAGCGCAAACTGCTATACCGGCTTCAGGAATGTTCAATCCTATCTGGGACGAATGAAAGACGATGACCCATCACGTTCATCACATGTTTATAATTAAAACAATTAATACAGTAAACCTAAATTCGTAAAAACCTTAAAACTACAGCAATATGAGAATTAGTGATTTAGTAAAAAGTAGAGGATTTAAACAATTTATGGCAAAACTCTACGGTTGGGGAGCAGCCGTAGTAATTTTAGGTGCCTTATTTAAAATTCTTCACTTACCAGGAGCAAATGAAATGCTAATGATTGGTATGGGTACAGAAACAATTATCTTCTTTTTCTCAGCCTTTGAACCGCCACATGTAGAACCCGACTGGAGTTTGGTGTATCCCGAATTGGCCGGCATGTACCATGGTGATGATTTTGCAGCAGAATTGGACGAAGAAGATTTTATTGAGGGTGATGAAGAGGTTGAAGAAAAACCACCTCTGACTGAGGAACTTACAGATATGCTTGCTAAAGCAGATATCAATCAGGATCTGATTAACAAATTAGGTCTCGGTTTAAGCAATTTAAGTGAAAGCGCAGCCAATCTAAACAATATGGCCGCTGCATCTGAAGCCAATAATGAATTTGTTTCAAAACTGGGAAAAGCATCTGTTTCGGTTGAAAAACTATCGGGCAATGTAGAGAAATCGGCTCAGGCTGTTGCTGCCGAGACAGCTGCTGCCGAAGCACATATCAACTCTTTGGGCACTGCATCGCAGAATGCCAGCAAACTGGCCGAAATCTATACCGGCGTAAGCGATGCTCTTAAGCGCGACATGAGTGCTACCGAAGCCTTCAACCAAAGTGTAAACGAAGCTACACGCTCTGCTAATGCTCTGGCTGAGAATTACACATACAGCGCCGAACAATTGAAAGCCGCTGCAAGTAATTTGGATTTCAGCGATGTGGACGGAGCCGTTTATAATGAGCAGCTGCAAAAAATTGCCCAAAATATGGAAGCCCTGAATGCTGCATACGAACTGCAACTGGAAAACAGCCAGGCTCAGATTACAGGCAGCCAGCAACTGCAGGAAATGATGAAAGAGTATTTCAATCAAATGCAGGCTTCTGTTGAACAAACCAAAGAATATCAAACGCAGGCACAGATGCTTACCAAAAATGTATCTGCACTCAATAATGTTTATGGTAATATGCTTACCGCAATGAACGTTAAAATCAGCTAAGCCAAAGGCTCATGGTAAATCACGGATTATTAATCAAAAAAACCAAACGCTATGGCTGGAGCTAAAGAAACCCCGCGGCAAAAAATGATCGGCATGATGTACCTCGTACTCACTGCCATGCTTGCCCTTAATGTATCCAAAGAAATTCTTGAAGCTTTTGTAAGCGTCAATGAAAACATGGTTACAACAAATAAAAATTTTGATGAAAAGTTAAACGATACATACACTCAATTTTCGAATATGGCTGCTACAGATCAAGCAGCCGTGGAATGGTATAAACGTGCACTGGATGCTAAAGCTTTAAGTGACTCACTTGTGAATTATCTTATCCAGACCCGTTCAGAAGTTATCCTTAAAACCGAACCAAGAAATGAGGCCTATTATAACAAAGAAACAGGCAAGGTTAATTGGGATTCATTAAATAATGTATCACTTAATGCGCTTAACGCTCTCGATGATTATTCCACTCCTTCAAACTATTTTCTTGGTGAAGGCGATCTGCTTCCCGGTGAAGCCAAAACAATGAAAGAAAAATTTGCTGAATACCGGGACAATATTCTTAAAACAGTTAAAGAAAGCGATGCAAATAAAATGAAGATCGGGCTCAAAACTGATGGTAAATTTGAAAACAGGATTACTCATGAAAAAATGAATTGGGAAAACTACATGTTTTACCACACAATTTTAGCCGCTGATGTTGTTATCCTCAATAAGTATATTGCAGAAGTTCGTAATATTGAATTTGATGTCCTAACCAAACTCATGAGTTATGTTGGTGCTGAAGCATTTAAATTTAATAAGATCGAAGCAAAGGTAATCCCTGAGAAAAACTATGTTTTTAAAGGGGACGAATATAAAGCTCAAATACTTGTTGCTGCTTATGATACCGCAGAAAGCCCTGATGTTCGGTACAGAATGGGAATCGATTCCCTGACTGCTGCTATGATGGACAATGCAATTGAAGTCCCCGGAGAAAACGGTATCGTGAATTTAACTATTCCTACTTCCGGAATGCCTCTTGGCGAAAAAAACTTTGCAGGGGTCGTTTTGCTTAGAGATCCGGTTAATCGGAATAAATTCAAGCAATATCATTTCCAAAGTACATTCAATGTGGGTGAACCAACAGCAATTATTTCTGCCGACAAACTTAATATCTTCTACAAAGGGATTAATAACCCCTTAAGCATTAGTATTCCCGGAATACCCCCTTCACAGGTTTCTTATAGAAAAGTATCGGGGTCAGCTCAGATTACGCAAACAGCTCCGGGTCAATATAATGTGAAACCCACAGGTGATATTAAATCTGAAATCATAATTGCAGCTATGGCAAATGTTGATGGTGCAGTTAAAGAAATGGCTAAAAAGGCTTTCACCATTGAGGAAGTCCCCAATCCAACTGTTGAAGTAGCAGGACGCAGTGGCGGATCAATCTCGAAAAATGGTCTTTTAAACGCCAAACCATTTGTTACAGCAGAACTTAAAGATTTTTGGTTTGACAGTGATGAATTAAAGTATAAGGTTGTACGTTATCAGGTCAACATCACAGTAAATGGTATTTCTACACCTTATAATTATACAGGAGAAAATCTTTCAGATGACCTGAAACAAAAAATCCAAAGCCTTCGCAGTGGCACCAATATCTCTTTTGAAAAATTTATGGTTACCAAACCCGGTGGCGACGAAAAAGCCCTTCCGGGAGCTATCATATTAAATTTAATGTAATACAAGTAATATGCAGCTGAATATCAAAAAGTTAAGTCTTCAACTCCATGTCTTATTAATCCTTTCGTGGATAATGTGTGGTCAGGTTTATGGTCAAACGGAAACTTTTGATCAGTTTATAATAAATCAATCAAAATCAGACCCTTCTGTTCACAAAAACCCATTCCACTCATTGACCGGCGGAATGCCTAATGACAATATAGCGGAAAAAAATCACACTTTGCAAAAATCCAGTGAAATGATTCCACAAATAGTGCGGGAATGCGATATAACCTGGTCAAAAAGAGTATGGAGGTATATCGATTTAAATCAAAGAATAAATCAGGAGCTTAAAAACCCAATAAATGCGACCAGGGGCAGAAGAAGCTTATTTGATGTTTTGGTTCGTTCCTTCATGCTTCCGGACATTGAGCATCCTAATAAAGACAGGCTTGCGCTTTTTGAATGGAACGGTACGATCGGGGATTTTACCTTTGATATCCCAATTCGAACAAACGAACAACTACTGGAAAAGTTAAAATACAAAGTAACATTCACGACCGGATTGGATTCCGGCTATTTTCAACCGGCTGATATTATTGGCTATAGAATAATGGAAGAATGGTTTTTTGATAAAAAAAGATCGCAGCTTGATGTTCGGATTTTGGCCCTGGCTCCGCTTACATATGGAAAAATGGCAACTCCTAGCAACAGTGTCATACCAAATCCAAATGATCGAAGGGTACTGTTTATCACATATTTCCCTCAGGCTCAATGGTTCCTTAATCGATATGAGGTCTTCAACGAGAAAAACAACTCGGAATACAGAACCTTCTATCAAATTTTCTTAATGCGGAGGTTTAGCAGTTTTGTCTATAAGGAAGAAAACGTACATGACCGTTTAATCTCCGATTACGCACTGGGTATTGATGCCCTCCTGGAATCAGAGCGCATCGAGAACCAAATTCAGGAATTTGAATTTGACCTTTGGGAAGAATAATCTTCGAAATCCTAAACTACTGTTTTCATAATTGCTGGCCATCCTGAATCTTCAGGGTGGCTTTTTTCTTATTTTTGCCTTTGATGAACCCCTTGGATACCCCTATAGAATTCCTGAAAGGTGTTGGCCCGGTAAGAGGCGAACTCCTGAACAAAGAAATTGGCGTTTTCTCCTTTGCCGACCTCATCACCTATTTCCCTTTCCGTTATGTGGACCGTTCCGAATTTCATACCATTAGCCAAATCAATGAAGAAATGGCTTTTGTGCAGCTAAAGGGAAAAATAACAAACCTGACCAGCCATGGGAAACACCGCACAACACGTTTGAGCGCAAAATTTTCAGACGGAACAGGGATCATCGAACTGGTTTGGTTTCAGGGCATAAAGTGGATCAAAGAAAAACTGACCAATCCCGGTGATTTTGTGATTTTCGGAAAGCCCACCGTTTTTAATGGCAAACTCAATATTGCACACCCGGAAGTGGAATCGCTGAGCAAATTTATGAATGAAGTTCCGCCGGGCTTGCAACCGGTGTATAGCTCAACAGAAAAGCTCAAATCCAGGGGTCTGGACAGCAAAGGCATTGCCAGGCTCACACAAAATATTTTGAACAACAATCAAATCCTCTTTGCCGAAAACTTGCCCCCTGCCTTGCTCAACAACTACAAGCTCCCTTCACGCGATGTATCCCTGAGGAATATCCATTTCCCCGAAAACCAATCATTAATGCAACGGGCCAGGGCACGGCTAAAATTTGAAGAGCTGTTTTTTATTCAACTCAGGCTGCTGCAAACCAAAATACTGGTAAGTAAAAAAATCACAGGACATCCATTCTTGAAAGTAGGTTCCGTTTTTAATCAGTTTTATGCCGAATGCCTGCCTTTTGAACTGACCAATGCACAAAAACGCGTCATCCGGGAGATTCGAAAAGATCTAGGCAGTGGCATTCAAATGAACCGCCTGCTTCAAGGCGATGTGGGCAGTGGCAAAACCCTGGTAGCCCTGATGTCTGCCCTTATAGCCATCGACAATGGATATCAGGCTGCGCTTATGGCTCCTACTGAAATATTGGCGAACCAACATTACCAGACTATATCAAAATTTGCTGACAAACTACCTCTGAACATTGCCCTGCTTACCGGTTCCACAAAAAAATCAGAGCGAAAACCAATCCATGAAGGCCTGCTTAATAACAGCATACATATTATTGTCGGTACACACGCCCTAATTGAAGATGGCGTTCAGTTCAATAATCTCGGTCTGGTTATCATCGATGAACAACATCGCTTTGGTGTTGCCCAAAGGGCACGAATGTGGGCAAAAAACCGAATCCCGCCGCATATTCTGGTAATGACCGCCACACCCATTCCGCGCACTTTATCCATGACTTTATATGGCGATTTGGATATTTCCAAAATCGACGAATTGCCACCGGGCAGAAAACCCATTGTAACACGTCATTTCTTTGATTCGGGACGTGCCAGGGTTTTTGCTTTTATGAAAGAAGAAATCCGGAAAGGCCGTCAGATTTATGTGGTTTATCCTTTGATTGAGGAATCGCAAAAACTTGATCTGAAAGACCTGATGGATGGTTACAATAGTATTACACGCTCTTTTCCACTGCCCGAATATGCCGTGAGCATTGTGCACGGACGGATGAAAGCCGAAGACAAGGATTACGAAATGCAGCGCTTTGTAAAAGGGGAAACACAGATCATGGTTGCCACTACAGTAATTGAGGTAGGCGTTGATGTACCCAATGCAAGCGTAATGATTATCGAAAATGCGGAGCGCTTTGGCTTATCGCAACTCCATCAGCTGCGCGGAAGGGTTGGGCGGGGCGCAGACCAGTCCTATTGCATCCTGATGACAGGAAACAAACTTACCAGCGACGGGAAAACCCGTATCCGGACAATGGTTCAGTCTAACGACGGTTTTGTCATTTCTGAAGCAGACCTCAAACTCCGTGGCCCGGGCGATATGATGGGAACGCAGCAAAGCGGCCTCATGGAAATGAAAATAGCTGATTTGGTTTATGATGACGTCATCTTGAAAAGTGCCCGCGATGCTGCCCGAAACATCCTGGAACAGGATCCGGAATTAAACCTTCAGGAAAATGGAGGCATTAAAAAACATCTGCTCAAAATTCAACAAAAAAAAGGCAATTGGGGACTGATCAGCTAATTTCAACAAGCCTGCATTCATTCTGCTATTTCCTTTTTTCCGCCATTTTATTGTACTTTTGTCGCTCGAAAATCAAGATTCATTATGAAAATTTCATACAACTGGCTCAAAGAGTATCTGAACCTTCCGTTAAGCATTGAGGAAATATCTGTTATGTTAACAGATACGGGACTGGAAATTGAAGGAATTGAGAAAGTTGAATCCGTGAAAGGCGGGCTCAACGGCATTGTTATCGGAGAAGTGAAACATTGTGTGCAACATCCGAATGCGGAAAAACTCAGCATCACGAAAGTGGATGTTGGCAGTGGTGAGGAACTCCAAATTGTTTGCGGTGCGCCCAATGTGGCTGCCGGTCAAAAAGTTCCTGTTGCTACAATTGGCGCTGTGATTTACTCCGGAGATGAATCTTTTACCATTAGCAAAAGCAAAATCCGTGGCGAAACTTCTTTCGGTATGATATGTGCTGAAGATGAGCTCGGACTGGGAACAAGCCACAACGGCATCATGGTATTGGATGCAGAAGCAGAAATTGGAAAACCTGCTCGGGAATATTTCGGTATTACTGACGATTATGTTTTTGAAATCGGTTTGACACCCAACAGAACAGACGCCATGTCGCACCTTGGTGTAGCGCGTGACTTGCTTGCAGCTTATAAGCACAAAAACCAGCAAGCAACTGATATACAGGTAAGTTATCCGAAAGTTGATAATTTTACCGTAGATAATGAAAATCTTGATATTCCGGTTGTGGTTGAAGACGAGGAAGCTTGTCCCAGATATTCGGGTTTAACAATCAGTGGTGTGAAAATTGATGAATCCCCGGAATGGATCAAAAAAAGGCTCAATGCCATTGGATTGCGCCCACTGAACAACATCGTTGACATCACAAACTATGTGCTTTGGGAAACCGGACATCCGCTGCATGCTTTTGATGCAGAAGAAATTACCGGCAGAAAAGTCATCGTGAAAAAATCCCCAAAAGGCACAAAATTCACCACACTCGACGAAGTGGAACGTGCACTCAGCGGCAATGACCTGATGATCTGTAATACCGAAGCCCCGATGTGTATTGGCGGTGTTTTTGGAGGAATCAAAAGCGGAGTTACAGAAAAAACAAGCAGTATTTTTCTCGAAAGCGCCTGCTTCGATCCGGCAACAATACGCAAAACAGCCCGTGCGCACAACCTGCAAACAGATGCTTCCTTCCGTTTTGAACGTGGCATCGATCCCGAAGGCGTAGTTTATGCGCTCAAACGTGCAGCAATGCTCATCAAGGAAATTGCCGGTGGTGAAATCTCCTCTCAAATCAAAGACAGCTATCCCAATCCAAAAGAAAAAGCCAAGATCACACTAAATATCAGCAAGTTCAACAAATTAGCCGGAAAAGATATTCCTGTTGACGAAAGCCTGAATATCTTAAAAACCCTTGATTTTGAAATTAAAGATATTGAGAAAGACGAAGAGTACCTGCTCACAACGCCCGGATATCGTGTGGATGTAACCCGCCCTGCCGATGTGTATGAAGAAATCCTGAGGATTTACGGATACAATTCAATAGAAACCGATCATCACATCCACAGTGCCATCAACCACGCAAAAAAACCGGATGATGAAAACCTGCGCTATCAGCTCAGCAGTTTCCTTTCTGCCAATTCATTTTATGAAATAATGAACAACTCCCTCACAAAAGGGGCATTTTTCACAAAAAATAATTTAGTGGCCGAAGAGGAAGTTGTGAAAGTGTACAATCCTTTAAGTTCAGATCTGGATATTCTTCGTCCCGGACTTTTGGCTGGTGGCCTGGAAAGCCTGCGCTACAATATCAACCGAAAATCAGCTAATCTGAGCTTTTTTGAGTTTGGCAAAACATATCACCTCAATCCGGCAAAGGCCGATGCCAATGAACCACTCAAAAAATACAGTGAGGAAATGCACCTGGCTCTGTTTATGAGCGGAAACAAATATGAAGAAAGCTGGAGAAATGAAGAAAGCAGCTTTGATTTTTTCGACCTGAAAGTAATGGTGCATAAAATCATCTCCAGGCTCAGCCTTGATAACCGGAAAATCAAATCAGACAATCTGGAAACACCTTGCTTCCAGCAGGCAATGACATATTCATTGAACAATAAGTGCATTGTGAATTTTGGTCAGCTTGCAGACAAAATTCTTGAATCGGCAGAAATAAAACAGGAGGTTTATTATGCTGATTTCCAGTGGGGCAACATCCTGGAATTACTCGATATCAACGATAAGCAATTTGAAGGCATTCCAAAATTCCCGGAAGTACGACGCGATTTATCCATGCTGATCCCGGCACATGTTAGCTATGAACAAATCCGCGAACTGGCTTACAAAACAGAGCGCAATATTCTTAAAGACATGGGATTGTTCGACATCTATCAAGATGAAAAAATTGGGAAAGACAAGAAATCCTATGCAGTTAAATTTATCCTGCAAGACAAAAACAAAACCCTGACAGATAAAATCATTGATAAAACAATGAAGCGCTTGGTGCATGCCTTCACGCAGAATCTGGGTGCCGAATTAAGATAAATTTATTTTCCTCTTACAAAAACGCCTCCTGAGAAAGGGGGCGTTTTCATTTTTCAGCGCAAGTATTTGGTTTTGTGAAGATTTTTCCGGAAATTTATATCCCAATTCGTAAAACCAAAAATCAGAAAAATGGAAACATTGTACTCCATCAGCCCGGAAGGAAAGAAATTTACTATTCCTCAAAATTCAGAATATCCGGAAGAACTCAAACGCCTGGAAGCTCTTGTAGGACAGGCGAAATCCGATGGCCTGGAAATAGTTGTGGTAATGGGTGTGGGTTTTGTAGGTGCAGTTATGGCTGCAATAATCGCCGATTCTACCGACGAAAACGGCAATCCCACAAAGTTCGTGATAGGATACCAACGTCCCAGCAAGAGGAGTTACTGGAAAATACCGGTTTTAAACAGCGGTGTAAGCCCGGTTAAAGCCGAAGACCCGGAAGTGGACATGCTGATGGCTATTTCGGCCAGACTATGCCACTGATTTCGGTCAAACAGTGCCACTTTGAAAGACCTTACAATAGTACAAAAATTTAATCATTCATTTTCTAAAAAACCTTTTCTTAGTGATTCTCCTTTGAGGTCTATTCTGTGGGATGAATTAACCAATCTGTCCAGTACGGCATCGGCAATAGTCCCTTCACCAATGATATCATACCAAACCGATACCGGTATCTGTGAAGATACAATGGTTGATTTATTGTTATATCGGTCGTCAACTATATCCATTAGCATTTCCCGTGCGTTGTTGTCAAAGGCTTGTATTCCAAAGTCATCCAGGATCAACAGGTCTGTTTTCTCCAGTTTTTTCAGTTCTTTCAGGTAGGTCCCGTCTATCTTACAGAGTTTCAGTCGTGCAAAAAGCCGTGCGGTATTGGCGTATATGGTTTTAAAACCGTTTATGCAGGCTTGGTTGCCAAGCGCCTGAGCCAGATAGCTTTTACCGACACCGGATGCGCCTGTTATGATGATGTTTTCTTTGCGCTTGATAAAGTCCAGGCTGCCCAGCCTCTGGAACATATTTTTGTCCAGGTTGCGCACTGTGGCATAATCGATATCTGCCACCGACGCTTTTTGGCGGAAGGAGGCGTTTTTGATCAGGCGTTCAAATTTTTTGTTCTGCCTGTCTTCCCATTCATGGTCAGCCAGTAAGGCCAGGTATTCATCAGGCGTCAAGCCGTTGGCTTGGTTGTTTTTGACGTACTGCAGGTGCATTTGTGCCATGGCCGTAAGGCGCATATCCCGCAGCTTTTCAACAGTAGGGTTGTTGTTCATTTTGTGTGTGTTTTTAAGGTTAATTATATGTTCCTGTTTTACGAAGGTTTTTATGCTCGGGGATATGCGGTTCAAACTCCAGTTCCCCCTGCTGCCCTGTAGAGGCGGTGTCCATCCTGTTTTTCAGGATATTTTTGATGAATGAATAAGAATGTCCCCCTGCTTCTTGTGCCATCCTGCAAGCGGCATCCAGCCTCTGCGAACCGTAACCTTTAGATAACTGTATAATTCCCATGGCCCTTTTGTACTGGGTTTCAGGATAGTCTCCAAAGGAAAGGATGGTACTGATATAATTGAGCACATTTTTGCCATGAACAGCAGCCTTTTTTTTAAAATAATCAGGGCTCCATTCTGAATAAGCCTGGTGCTGGCTGCTGAGGTGCCCCTTGACGGTTATATATTTGCCTTTCTCTTTTTCGCGTTTATGGGCAGCTATACGCTGGTTGTTGTAGTAAACTTCCACTGTAGATTGCGTGTACTGGATTTGTGTCTGTTTGCCGATATAGCGGTAAGGCACGCTGTAATATGTATTATCGGGCGAGAAGTATATGTAGCCGATTTTCTGCACTTTTGCCCGCCTATATTCTTTCATTTGAAAACGCCCTTGGGGCAAAGGCTTTAAATACTGGCGCTCATGGGACTGGAACAGTTCCCTGCGGCTGGTTTCTTTGCGTGCAAACAAAAGGTCGTTGTAGGGTCCCAGCAATTTGCCTATTTCTGCGTTCAGTTCATCAAGGGAAAAGAACTTCATCTCGCCAAGCGGGTAAAAAACCCTCTGATAGGCCAGGTTTACAGCATTCTCTACAAGCGCCTTGTCCTGTGGGCTATATGCCCTTGTGGGGTTCATGGCACATCTGTAGTGAAGGCTAAATTCCTTGAATGTTTTGTTGATAACCGCTTCGTACTTGCTGGCACGCGTTACCGCTGATTTTAAATTGTCGGATACAATTGCCTTGGGCACTCCCCCATAATAAAGCAGGGCATTGGACATGCACTGAAAAAAATCTTCCCGCTTCTGGCTGGCACAGGCTTCCACATAGGTGTACTGGCTATATGGGAGGATAGCCACAAAAACCTCTACTTCTGTAGCCTGTCCCGTCTCACGGTCATAAATGCGGAGCTTCTTTCCTGTATAGTCCACAAACATTTCGTGGCCGGCAATATGGTTGAGCTTCATGGAGCCTTTCTGTTTGTCATATTTGCGGTGGTAGTGTTCTATAAACTGCGTATAGCTGTATGGATCATCTGCCTGCTGCTCATAGATCCTGTAATGGTACTGAAAGGTAAAACCGGGCTGTTCCCGCTTGTTCTTCATCCCATCGAGATAGAGCATTAGCTGGTCATAACGCGGGTTGACAATGGTAGTTGTGCCCGGAAAAAGCTTTTCCAGACTGGCAGTGTCCATTTTGAGCAGGTCTTGCAAACTGTGCCCGCTGGCATTAAAAAGCTGCATGTAGCGGTTAACTGTATTGCGGGAAATTCCCAAGACATTTCCTGCCTGACGGTTGGTGACACCATCGAGGTGCAAAGTGATAATTTGTTTTAAATCCATAGGATCAAGTGTATTGGCCATATTGCTGTATTTTTCTAGTACAACAATAAGACAGGTTAAACTTGATCTTTCAAAGGGGGCATCTCTGGCAAACTGGCACAAAACGAACCGAAACTGGCACAAAACGAACCGAAAGCAGGAGTCGTTTTAGTGGCACATTTTGAACCGAAATGCCTGGCACAGATACTCCGAAATCAGTGGCACAAAACGAACCGAATTAGCCAGCTGATCGGCCGATGCGTCAATGATAAAAAAACGCTGACAGCCACATTCAACAGCGACTGTTTAAAGTTTGCAGAAGTTGTTGTTGTAGATGTTCAATGCGATTTCACCAAGAAAGAACTGGGCAATATGGTCAGTGGCGAGGCTGATATGGCCGCCCTTGAAGCGTCCATGATCACCATTGGGGAAAAAATCCCTGCAGAAGCACTGGTTTTGATCGAAACAACTGTAGCTCCGGGCACAACAGAATTTGTAGCATGGCCCATTTTGAAAAAAGAATTCCGCAAAAGAAATATGGAAGCCACGCCCCTGCTCTCACATAGTTTTGAACGCGTGATGCCGGGAAAAGAATATGTGAGCAGCATCAGGGATTTCTGGCGTGTTTGCTCCGGTTGTGATGCGGAAGCCAGACGGCGTGTGGAGAAATTCCTGCATGAAGTGCTCAATACAGATGAGTATCCTTTAACTGTGATGGATCGGCCAATAGAATCCGAAACCACAAAAATTGTTGAAAACAGCTATCGGGCAACGATTTTGGCCTACCTTAATGAATGGAGCCTTTTCGCCGAGCGCAATGGAGTAGATCTAATCAAGGTCATCAATGCCATAAAAATGCGCCCAACACACAGCAATATCATTTTCCCCGGGCCGGGAATTGGCGGCTATTGCCTTCCAAAAGACGGAGGTCTCGGTTACTGGGCCTATAAGCACATCATGGGATTTGAAGATGGCGACAAACTTTTCAAAATTACCCCAACGGCCATCGACATCAACGACACACGTTCGCTTCATGTTGCAGAGCTGACCCGCGACGCATTGCGCAATATGGGCAAATATATTGCCGGATCCGATGTGCTGGTTTGTGGAGCAAGCTACCGCCAGGATGTAGGCGATACACGTTATAGCGGAAGTGAAATGCTCATCCGCAAACTTACTGAAATGGGCGCATTTATAAAGGTGCACGATCCTTATGTGGAAAACTGGTGGGAATTTGAAGAACAGGACGCTGATCCGCATTCGTGGAAACGCTTCTTCCGTAACCAGGAGCATTTGAAAGAACTCAAAATTGGCAAAAATCTGGAAAAATGCCTTGATGAAGCGGAAGCGCTTGTTCTGGCAGTCCCACATAGCGAATATCTTAAGCTGAACCCAAAAGATATCGTTGAATGGGCAGGTGGCCCGCTTGCTATTATAGATTGTTTCGGAATTTTAGACGATGCAACCATTGAAGAATACTTCCGCCTGGGCTGTGAAGTAAAAGCCCTGGGACGCGGGCACATCCAGCGAATAAAATGCAAAGCATTGGGTAAGTGATAGTAAAGCCAATTATCAGGCTCAAAGCCGGAGCGAACTCCATGCCAAAATGACAGTTTTTAACAAATTTTAATGTCTTATTTGCTTTAAATGGACTAATTTTGCAAAAAACGAATCCATGGAAGTACAGGCAATAAAGCAAAGATTTGGGATAATTGGAAACGCTCCTGCTTTGAACCGGGCAATTGACATCGCACGGCAGGTAGCTGCCACAGATATTACGGTATTAATTACCGGAGAAAGCGGTGTTGGAAAAGAAGTCTTTCCAAAAATCATACATCAACTGAGCGCCAGAAAACACGGAGCATTTATTGCTGTAAACTGTGGCGCTATTCCAGAGGGAACGATTGATTCCGAGCTATTTGGACACGAAAAAGGAAGCTTCACCGGAGCCCATGAAGCACGAAAAGGGTATTTTGAAGTTGCCAACGGTGGTACTATTTTTCTGGACGAAGTCGCTGAACTGCCTCTTGCCACACAGGTTCGCCTGCTGCGCATACTCGAAAACGGTGAATTCATGAAAGTTGGTTCATCCAAAGTAATAAAAACGGATGTTCGTGTGGTAGCAGCCACCAATGTGAATATACCTAAGGCAATTCAGGATGGAAAATTTCGTGAAGACCTTTATTATCGACTTAATACAGTACCCATTTATATCCCACCATTGCGCGAGCGAAAAGATGATATTTACCTGTTATTCAGGAAGTTTGCAAATGATTTCGGCGACAATTACCGTATGCCAGCCATTCAACTGGATGAAGAAGCCCGCGAAATGCTGACGCGATATCGCTGGAAAGGAAACATCCGCCAGTTAAAAAACATCACGGAACAGATTTCCATCATCGAGCAAAACAGAATGGTAGATGCTCAAACCCTCAGACAATACCTGCCCGAAAGTGGGAAATCGGATCTTCCGGTATTGTACAAAAAGGAATCGGAAGACAAGGGGATCAGCGAAAGGGACTTGCTTTATAAAGTACTTTTTGATATGAAGCAGGATATCACTGATTTGAAAAAACTGGTTGCCGATATTATTGATCAAGATGGCGTAACACCTGAAATACAAGAAAATAACGCCAGCATCATAAAACAATTATCCAAACCCGTAACAGCAGAATATAGTTTTATGGAACCGGAACATCAAAAACCCCAGGTTTCCATAACAAAATACGAAGACAATGAGCTTCAAGAACATACATACGACGAGCCTGAAGTAATTGAAGAATCTTTATCATTAGCCAAGAAAGAAGAAGATATGATACGCAGGGCTTTGGAAAAGCACAAAGGGAAACGTAAATCTGCCGCTACAGACCTGGGTATAAGCGAACGAACACTGTATCGGAAAATCAAAGAATACGGGATTTAAACTACCTTGGCCGTTTTTTTCGCAGGAACAATTGTTCGCCAGGGACGGGTTCAGTTCCTTCTTCCATGCGGTTTTTCTTATAAAGTTGTTTCAGCCTGATTCCGTATTTCTGGCTAATCATATGCATGCTTTCTCCGGCCTGTACCGTATGGAAATCAACTGCTGCTTTACGCTTTTTACGTTCAAGATAAACAATTTGCCCAACCTTCAACTGGTCCTTTTTATCTAACTCATTGTTTTTATAAATCTGATATACATAGAGGTTAAACTCTGTCGCTATCTTCAGGAAATTATCGTTTTTTCGGGCAAATACAAACTTCACGCCATTATTTTGATAAATCTCCCGGCCATTACCTCCCGTTCCAAACAGTTCATAAGCCTTTGTATTTTCAGGTACATATTGTTTATCGGAAGTATTCGATTTCGCTTTTGATTTAGTGTTCTCGGCCAGGGTTTGCTCGCTAATTACAATATTTGGGTCATCATATTGATAGAGTTGATGTTCTTCAATAAGTTTGATCAACAATTGCGGATAACGTGGATTGGTAGCATAACCTGCCTTTTTTAATCCGCGTGCCCACCCTTTATAATCGGTAAGCTCCAGATCAAAAAGAAACTGATAGCGCAAACGTGTTTTCAGGAAGATGGAGTGATCGCGAAAAGATTCTGAAGCATCATCATAAACCCTGAAACATTCATCTTTTGCATCGTCATCCATATGGTAGCGGCCGCCCTTCCATCCTGCATGACATTTTATTCCAAAATGGTTATTGGCCTTTTGAGTAAGTTCGCTATTGCCATGACCCGACTCCAAAATCCCCTGAGCCAGAGTAATTGATGCAGGAATGCCATAGAGTTTCATCTCCTTAATGGCTACATCCCTGTATTTTAAGATGTAATCGTCACGGCTTATTTTACCGTTTTGCCCAAGCAAATCCGGAACAAAAAGCACTATTGAAACAAGAAGTAATAATATAGTGAAGCCAAAGTGTTTTGCAGCCATAAAACAGTTCATTTAAGGTTCAAATATCCCATTTAAAAAAGCATCGCCAAAAACGCAATTTAAAAGTTATACACAACAATATGTTAGTTTGGCAAACTCCTCCTGCCCCTGAAAAAACGTATCTTTGCTGCTTTAATTCAAACAGATGGACCAAATAAAGAATTATTTCCCATTCCTTGAGCCGCAGCAATTGGAGCAAATTCGTGCACTGAAACCCCTTTACGAAGAATGGAACGCAAAAATCAATGTAATATCGCGCAAAGACATGGATAATTTTTTTGCACACCATGTACTGCACGCGCTCGGCATTGCAAAATTCATTCAATTTGACAAAGGGGACAAAATCCTTGATATTGGCACAGGCGGTGGATTTCCGGGAATACCATTGGCAATTGCTTTTCCTGAGGCAAAATTCCATTTAATTGATTCCATTGGAAAAAAAATTAAAGTTGTGCAAGGCGTAAGCGAAGCGCTTGGGTTAAAGAATGTGAGCTTTGAACAATGCCGCGCCGAAAAGCACAATAAAAAGTACGATTACATTATCAGCCGGGCAGTTACTGAATTCCGAAGGCTTGCATCCTGGTCGCGCAATAATTTTAAGCCACCTACAGAAGAAGCCTTGCCTCCCGGATGGATTTGTTTGAAAGGCGGTGATTTGAAAGACGAATTCTCGGGATTACGCGACGTGCATATCGAAAAACTCAGTCATTACTACGAAGAGGATTTCTTTGAACAGAAAAAGCTAGTTTATGTTCCATTTTATGCTTTTAAAAAACAATAGCTAAACACTGTAAATCAAATCATTAACATTATTTAACAATAGCTTTGCAAAATTCCGGAGCGCTGTTCAAAAATGCTCTGAAAAGAATTTTGTACTTTAGCAAAATACTCAAAATACATACAAAAATGAATAAAGACATAATGAATCTGGAGCCTAAAGCGCTTTGGAAAAATTTTTACGATCTGACTCAAATTCCACGTCCCTCCAAGAAGGAAGAAAAAATCCGTGCTTTCCTGAAAAAATTTGGTGAAGGGCTTGGCCTGGAAACGATACAGGACGAAGTGGGAAATATCATCATACGCAAGCCTGCAACTCCCGGAATGGAAGACCGCAAAGGTGTTGTACTTCAAGGCCATATGGACATGGTCCCACAAGCCAACAGCGATAAAGACCACAATTTTGAGACCGACCCGATCGAAGCTTATATTGATGGTGATTGGGTAACTGCAAACGGAACTACTCTTGGGGCCGATAACGGTATGGGCGTAGCGGCTGCAATGGCGATTCTTGAAGCTAAAGATATTGAGCACGGCCCTATAGAAGCGCTCATCACCACAGATGAAGAAACAGGAATGACCGGTGCCTTTGGTCTGGAAGCAGGCGTTCTGCAAGGTGATATCCTGATGAACCTGGATTCAGAAGATGAAGGCGAACTTTATGTTGGTTGCGCCGGTGGTGTTGATGCCAACATCAGCTTTGATGCTGCATACGAAGCAACTCCAGCAGGAATGAAAGCCTACAAAATGAGTGTCGCAGGTCTTAAAGGAGGCCACTCAGGAATGGACATCCCACTGGGACGCGGAAATGCCAACAAAATCCTCTTCCGTTTTGTATTTGATGCCATTGAAAAATTCGGCTTAAAAATGGCAGACGTAAATGGTGGCAGCCTGCGCAATGCCATTCCCCGTGAAGCATTTGCCACAGTGCTCGTTCCTGAAGCCAAAGCAGACGGGATGAAAGCCGCGCTTAAAGAATTTGAAGCCATCGCCAAAAAAGAAATTGTAAGCGTTGATCCCGACCTGACCATTACTTTGGAAGAAAATGCAATCCCTGAAAAAGTTTTCACTTGCGAATTCCTGACAAAACTCACGCAGGCTGTTTATGGGTGCCCGAATGGCGTTATCCGCATGAGCAACGATATGGAAGGACTTGTTGAAACATCAACAAACCTTGCAGTTGTAAAAAGCGAAGGCGAAAAAGTAATCGTACAATGCCTGCTCCGTAGCTCTGTTGATTCGGCTAAAGTTGATCTGCAAAACCAAATTGGTTCTGTTTTCAGCCTTGCCGGCGCAAATGTTGTTTTTGAAGGAGATTATCCGGGCTGGAAACCGAATATGGATTCGGCCATCCTGAAGGAAATGCAGGAAGTATATAATAACCTATATGGCAAAATTCCTGAAATCAAGGCAATTCATGCCGGTTTGGAATGTGGCCTTTTAGGCGGTGTTTATCCAAACTGGGATATGATTTCCTTTGGGCCAACCATCCGTTACCCACATTCTCCAGACGAAAAAGTGAACATAGCAACGGTTCAGAAGTTCTGGGATTATCTTCTTGAAACACTCAAGCATATTCCAAAAAAATAAAATACACTTATAATCAGCAGCTTAGAAAGGTTTTAGGCTGCTGATTTATATTTTTTTGAATTTTTTGCGGGGACTACTTGGATTTAGTGAAAAAGGTTATATCTTTGCAGTCCTTTAAAAATCGGACATACAATGAAAAGAACATTTCAACCATCAAGAAGGAAAAGAGTTAACAAGCATGGTTTCAGAGCAAGAATGGCAACTAAAAATGGTCGTAAGGTTCTTGCACGCAGAAGAGCTAAAGGAAGGAAGAAACTAACTGTTTCTGACGAAAAACTCGACAAAAGGTAGTCTAAGAAAGACCTAAAAATATTCCTGAAAGAAGAAAGTTGATGATTCAGCTTTCTTCTTTTTTTGTTGTTAGCCGGCTTGTCCCGGCTTTTAGTGTTTGGATTCTATTGTCAAATGCAATAATTTCGCACTTGCGTAATAATGTGTAGAAAGAATGGAAGTTTTACTGATAATAATTCTCATCATAATAGTTGCCCCTTATATTTTGCGCTTACTTTTTCCGTTTCTATTGAAATGGCTGGTTAAACGCACGCAGCCCGGGCAGCCCAAAAAAGAAAACAAAAAAGAAGGTGATATCCGGGTAGAAATCAAAGAAAAACCCAACTCCGGAAAATCCGACAATTTAGGAGAATACATTGATTTTGAAGAAATAAAAGACAAATAATTCCAATGACCAATTCCATGAAGAAATTTGAAACCAAAAACGCATGGCCTTATCTGATTGCTATTGTTGCTTTCCTGGCCATTTCTGTTGTTTATTTTTCTCCGGTTCTTGAAGGCAAAAAGCTCAGGCAGGCAGATGTTACCAACTGGAAAGGAATGTCGAAAGAAATTAAAGATTACCGTGAAGCAAGCGGGGAAGAGCCTTTGTGGACCAATAGCATGTTTGGCGGAATGCCGGCATACCAGATTTCCGTACACTACAAAAATAATTTCGTACACAAAATTAGTAAAGTACTCACCCTGTGGCTTCCGCGTCCGCTTGATATTGTTTTTCTTTATTTTCTGGGCTTTTTCATTTTGCTGTTGGTAATGCGTGTAAATCCCTGGCTGTCTTTTTTGGGTGCAATCGGCTTTGCTTTTTCATCCTATTTCTTCATTATTTTGGAAGCAGGCCATATTACCAAAGCTATAGCAATTGCATATATGGGGCCGGTCTTGGCTGGCATCATACTTGCCTATCGTGGAAAATACCTCTGGGGCCTTGCCCTTACAGCGTTTTTCTTATCCATAGAATTATCGGCAAACCACTTGCAGATCACCTATTATTTACTGATGATTGTCGTGCTCTATGGCATTTTCCAGTTTTTTGAAAACCTGCGCGAAAAAAAATTGCCCCACTTTTTTAAAGCCAGTGGGGTTTTAGTAGTAGCGGCAATTCTCGCTGTTTCGGTGAATATCGCAAATATTTGGTCCACTTATGAATACGGCAAATACACCATACGTGGAAAATCCGAATTGACATCAGAATCACACAACCGTACCAGCGGCCTGGATATTGATTATGCAACGCAATGGAGTTACGGTGTCCCGGAGACTTTTACTCTTCTGATACCGGATTTTATGGGCGGAGGCTCAGGCAGGACACCTGATATGGACTCCAAAACCTATGAAGAACTGCAAAAATATTTTCCTAAAAACCAGGCAAATCAGTACATCAATTTCTTTTCGTTGTATTGGGGCAAACAGCCATTTACTTCCGGTCCGGTTTATGCCGGAGCCATTTTTATGTTCCTCTTCATTTTGGGACTTTTCGTGGTCAAAGGCAAATACAAATGGTGGCTGCTGAGTGCAACTGTTTTGAGCATCATGCTGGCCTGGGGGAAAAATTTCATGCCACTGACAGAATTTTTCCTCCATTATATGCCCGGCTACAACAAATTCAGAGCTGTATCCACCACGCTCGTCATTGCAGAATTCTGTATTCCTCTTCTGGGTATTTTGGCTGTTAAAGAGATTGCATCAGGGAAAATTGACGCAAAAGCAACTGTCCAAAAACTGGCTTATGCTCTGGGCACTACAGTTGGGCTTATTCTGCTTGTGATGTTATTTGCCGGATCAGCATTTGATTTCTCTGCAGCATCTGATGCGCGCCTCCTGCAGGCAGGTTTGCCGCAAAGCATCCTTGATGCACTTGAAGCTGACCGCCTTTCACTGCTGCGCAGTGAAGGTATCCGTTCCATCCTTTTCATCCTGATAGCGGCTATTTCCCTCTGGGCCATCATCAAGCAAAAAATCAAAAAGGAATACGCTTTTATTACCCTGATTTTGGCTGCAACTATTGATATGTGGGCTGTAAACCGCCGCTACCTCAGCACAGAAAATTTCGAAGATGCGCGCAAAGTGGAATCTCCTTTTACACCAAGCGCTGCAGATCAGCAAATCCTGCAGGACAATGACCCAAATTTCCGGGTGCTGAATACAACAGTAAACACATTTAATGATGCCAGCACATCCTATTACCACAAATCCATTGGCGGTTACCATGGTGCGAAACTGCGTCGTTATCAGGAAATTATAGATAATCATATTGCCAACAACAATATGAAGGTACTGAACATGCTCAACACTAAATACTTCATAATGACTGGAGCAGATAAACAAGCCGTAGCGCGTTTAAATCCTGCAGCTCTGGGCAATGCCTGGACTGTGGATAAAATCCGTTTTGTTGATAATGCTGATGAAGAGATTGACGCATTAGCCGATTTTGCCCCAGCTTCTGAAGCTATTGTGGACAAAAGGTTTGAAGGAACAATCGGAGATTTTGTAGCGCAACCGGATTCCGCAGCCAGTATTAAGCTTAAAAGTTATCTCCCCAATGAGCTGATCTATGAATTTAATTCAGAAAAAGATGAGGCCGTCGTATTCTCCGAAATCTATTACGACAAAGGCTGGAAAGCTTATATTGATGGAGAAGAAGCACCCTATTTCCGAACCAATTACATTTTGCGCGGCATGATCATCCCGAAAGGGCAACATGAAATAAAATGGGAATTCAGGCCAAAAGCATATTATACAGGAACCGCAGTTTCCGGAATTGCTTCAGGGCTTATCATTATCCTGATGCTTATCGCATTGGGAAAAGGCTATAAAGAAGCATTGCACAATAAACCAAAAGAAGACTAATGTACCGGATTTCGGCAATTGTTTGCACATACAACCGCGAATTTTTCCTAAAGAAAGCTTTAGACAGCCTGGCAGGGCAAAGCCTTTCTGCTGATGAATTTGAAATTGTTTTGGTAAACAACAACTCCACCGATAGCACAGAGCAAATCTGCAAACAATTTCAACAGGAACAGCCCAACATTGCTTTTACCTATGTAATTGAGAAAAACCAAGGTTTGTCCTTTGCCCGAAACCGTGGGATTGTGGAATCGAAATCGGATTTGGTTACTTTTATTGATGACGATGCATGGCTTGAAAAAGATTTCCTGAAAAAGACCGTTGAATTCATGGAATCCAATCCGGAGGTAGCATCTGTTGGCGGCATCATCCTCTTGGATTATGAAGACAAAGAGCCATCCTGGATGAATAAATATATGGCCAGCTTGTTTGGCTATTTCAAATACAGCGATAAAAGGGTACAGTTCAGCAGTTCGGATTATCCGCGTGGATCCAATATGACTTTTCGTACTTCGGTTTTCGAAGAAATCGGGGATTTTAATACGGAATTGGGACGAGTGGGCAAAAACCTTGCAGGAGGAGAGGAAAAAGACATCTATCAGAGAATCTATAAAAAAGGGCTCAAAGTTTGGTATTTACCTGAATCCATTGTGTATCATGCCGTTCCGTTGAGCCGAACCACTGAAGAATTCATCAGAAGGCAATCTATTGGAGTAGGCATCAGCGAGCGATTACGGATAAAGGGCAATATAAACGAAAAACTGAACAGATACACAATTGAAATAATTAAATGGGGAGCAACCCTACTGCTGTCTATGTATTATCTTTGCAGATTTCAAATACCAAAAGCCGGAATGCTCATCAGGTTTCGGTATTGGGTAAGTAAGGGGTTGTTTACAGTTTAAAACCAATTTGTATTCATGAACAAATCACGTTTTCAGATTTTTATAGAGGACTTAGTAGTAACGAGCCTTAGTGTACTTAAGATAATACTACTAACAAAAGTTTTCACAAAGAGAATCCTCCCAAGCGGAAATGAAAGCAAAGATTGCGTAATTCTTGGGAACGGCCCCTCGCTCAACAACTCTCTTGAAAAAAACGCAGATTTTATTAAAGATAAAGACCTTTTTGTTGTCAATTTTTTCTGGAAATCAGAAAAATTTGAACAGCTCAAACCAAGGTATTATTTAATTCAATCCACCAGTTACTGGATTGATGGCCTCATTGACCAAAACGATCAAGGCAGAAAGGAAACTTTTAAGCAAATTGCAGAAAAAACTAAATGGGAAATGACTCTATTTGTACCAATGATTGCTAAAAACAAAAAACATTGGAGAAAAGAGTTGGATCTTAATAAGCACATCAACATCCAATTTCTGAACATCACTGCTATTGAAGGATTTAAAAGCTTTTGTTTTTTTGCTTTCAGACAGAACTGGGGGATGCCAAGACCCCATAATGTACTCATTGCCAACATTAAAGTTGCCATTGAATTAAGATACCAAAGCATTTATTTGTTTGGCGCAGACCATTCGTGGATAAAAGAAATTTTCGTTTCCGAAGACAATCAGGTTTATCTGACTCAGAAGCATTTTTATGATGAAAAAACAGCTAAAGCAGATGTTATGTATTATGGCAACAAAAATCAAAGAAGGAATATCGCACAAATTCTTGAAAAGTTCTTACACTCATTCAATGCTTACTATTTGCTGAATGAATATGCGCAATGGTCAGGGGTAGAAGTATTCAATGCTACAAATGGATCTTATATTGACGCCTTTCCTAGGATTAAAATTAACAACTAATAAGATGGCCACGAATCCAAGTCAGCTAAGGCAGCACCTAAAATTTACTTTCGCCAATAAAATCAGGCTTATTAGTGCAAAAAGAAGATTGGGTAAATGCGGCGAAAAAGTATTTATCGATAAGAATGTTTCATTCATGCGCTTCCCCAAGAACATTAAATTAGCCGACAACATCGTCATTAAAGAAGGCTCAAGGATATGTAGCTGCAATACTGATGCAAAAATTTCAATTGGGCAAAACACAACGATTGGTTATCATAATTTCATTTTTTGCAGCAATCACATCAGCATAGGCTCGGATTGCCTTATAGCCCCTTTTGTATATATCGTTGACAGTAATCATACTACAGATCGAAATAAGCTGATCAATCAGCAAGCAAACACAACGGCTCCCATCACAATTGGAGATGATGTTTGGATTGCCTCAAATGTTACTATTTTAAAAGGAGTAACTATAGGCCAAGGGGCAATTATTGCAGCCAACTCAGTTGTAAATAAAGACGTCCCCCCATATGAAATCCATGGAGGATCCCCAGCAAAAAAAATTGGAACAAGGAAATAAAAACCAATACACTATGAACATAGGCTTTATCATTTTATGCCGATATAATTCCAGAAGGCTACCGGGAAAAATCCTAAAAAAAATAAATGGGAAACCAATTCTCCAATACATCATTGAACGCTTGCAAACAGTTATAAATTCGAACAATATCGTCATAGCAACTTCGGAAGAAGAAACAGATGATCCTATTGAATCCTACTGCCTAAACAATAATATTAACCTCTTTCGTGGCTCATTAGAAAATGTTTCCGGTCGCTTTCTTGCCTGTGCAGAGAATTATGGTTTTGATTTTGCTACACGGATAAACGGTGACAACTTCTTTATGGATGCAAGCACACTAAGGGAGATGATAAAAATTACCTGCACGGGCAAGTATAATTTTGTAAGCAACCTAAAGGGAAGGACTTTCCCGAAAGGAATGAGCATTGAGATTGTTAGAACAGACTTCTATAAAGACAAATTTCAGCAGTTTTCATCAAATGATGATTTCGAACATGTAACGCTCAATCTGTATCAAAATGAATCGGAATCAGATAAATTTTATCACTATAAAAACACTCAATGTCCTGAAGCTGGTGGAATACAACTTGCAATTGATGACCAAGATGATTTTCATTTGGCCGAGCAAATAATTCATACTTTTGCAGAAGACCATACCAGGTATGGACTTAATGAAGTATTTCAGTTATACCAAAAGTATAGCAAGCATGAATAAAAACACCTTTAGTGGCAAATACGGCCCTATGCTAATAGCCGAAATTGGTGGAAACCATGAGGGAAATTTTGAATATGCTAAAAAATTAACTCAATTGGCAATTTCAACAGGGGTTGATGTAATTAAATTTCAACTCTATACGGGAGATTCACTCGTTAGCCGGCTGGAGAGCCCTGACCGTAACAAGCACTTTAGAAAATTTGAACTCAGCAAGCAACAACATCTCGAATTGGCCAAAATGGTTCAGGATGCCGGTATTATTTATATGGCTTCCGTCTGGGATTTAGAAATATTTGACTGGATAGATCCATATATCCCAATATACAAAATTGGCAGTGGTGATCTTACTGCATATCCCGTTTTAAAGAAAATTGCGGCCAAATCCAAACCAATGATTCTCTCAACAGGGCTCTCAACAGAAATTGAAGTTTTGGACTGCATCAAGTTTATTCAGGAATGCAACCCAATTTACAAATCTTCTGATATGTTAGCTGCTTTGCAATGTACTTCAATGTACCCAATCAATAATACTGATGCCAATTTAGCAGTTATAAAGCGTTATAAAGACATCACAGGCTTAACAACAGGCTATTCGGATCATACAGTTGGAAGCCAGGCAATGTTATATGCCTATGCCATGGGAGCTGAAATTTTTGAGTTTCATTTTACGGATTCTCGCGAAGGAAAAACGTTCCGCGACCACAAAGTATCGCTCACACCACAAGAAGTTATTGATTTCCAAAAGGAAATACAGGAAATAAACAAATTAAAAGGTTCCGATAAAAAAGAGCCGCTTCCCATTGAAATCGAAAACGGACACCACATTTCATTCCGACGTGCCGTTTATCCCGCAACAGACATTCCTGCAGGAACTATTTTAAATGAAAGCAACTTATGTTGTTTAAGACCAAATCATGGAATTGACTGTCGTGATTATGACCGCCTTATTGGGAAAACCTCAAAAATTAACCTAAAAGCTCATCAAAAGCTTGAATGGGATTTTTTTACTGATCAAAAATAATCATTATATGAAATGGTATAAAAAAACAAGCTTGTCCACTAATGGTAATTTTGAAAAAGAAACCTGGATAAGACAGGATGGCAATAAAACCGAATCTTTTGAAGTAGATGTTTATCTGGGTAAAAAAACAGATTTACTGAGTCTTAAAAAAAACATTGTTGAAAACATCAAAAAGAATGTAGCTTATTACAATAAAAGCCGCACAGACTTATTTGCTCAACCTGAAATGGAAGAAGTATGTTGTTGCCCTGTATGTAGTGAATCATCACAGAACACAATATTAAAAACCACAATTTATGGTGCTAATTATGCCCAATGTACTTCATGTACACATGTTTATCTAACTAAAAGGCCTGCGCAGAAAGCTATTCATAACTTTTACCTGAACAATGTAACCTACGCAGCAACCTACACAGATAGATCAGCAGCGGAATCCCGGCTAAACGCAATTGCAGTTCCATGGGTAAAATGGACCATTGATTTGTTTTTTCAAAAATTTGGACGAAAACCAAAAAAAATCCTGGATATAGGTTCTGGTGCCGGACATTTTGTTGAAGCATGCAGAAGAGAAGGCATTGACGCTCATGGTATAGAACTTAGCGAATCCAGCAGAGAATTTGCCAAAAATATTTGGAACATCGAAATGGATGGCAGAGATTTTACAGAAATCTATACGGAATATACTGACTTTGATATTATCACCTTTTGGGGACTACTTGAGCACACACCCAATCCGGGATTGCTCCTTGATTGCGCAAAACAATCTCTTAACAAAAACGGAAATCCGGGAATGGTTATATCAAAGTTGCCCCGATGGGATTCTCTAAGTTCAGCCATTCAACGACTTTCCACAGATTCCGTAATCAGGCATTTGGATCCAATGGGACATATTATGGCATTTACAGATGCTTCTGCTGCGGAACTATATCACAAACATGGATTCAAACCTGTTGCCGGATGGTATTATGGGATGGATGTTTATGAAACTTTAATGCAAATAGGTAACCAGATTGACAAATATGATCATCTGACCCAAACCAGCAAACTCCAAATTGAGTTACAACAATTTATTGATGATGTGCGCTTTTCGGATGGTTTAACACTTGTTGGTATTGTATAATTGATGTAGGCCCAATTTTTAACTGAAAGAAAAATATTAATTCCACTTAATTGAAAATGATTAACAGCCCACTCGTAACAGTTTATATTACCAATTATAATTACGGCAGCTTCATTAAAGAAGCAATTGAAAGCGTTTTAAACCAGAGCTTTCAGGATTTTGAGATTATTATTATTGATGATGGATCAACAGATAATTCAAAAAGTATAATCGAATCCTATTCTGGACATCAAAAAATTAAGATTATCTTTCAGCAAAATAAGGGGCTCAACATTACCAATAATATTGCTCTTCGAGTTGCTCAGGGAAAATACATCATGCGTCTGGATGCTGATGATTATTTGGATAAGAATGCTCTTTTAGTCATGACAAATATCCTGGAAAAGGATGAATCCCTTGGCTTGGTTTTTCCTGATTACTATATCGTAGATGTTAAAGGTGAAATTCTCAGCTTGGAAAAAAGACATAACTTCGACAAAGACGTAAGCCTTCTTGACCAACCTGCACACGGCGCCTGTACAATGATACGCAAAAAGTTTTTACAAATGATTGGTGGTTACGATGAGCAATACAGGTGTCAGGATGGCTATGAGCTTTGGATCAAGTTCACATCAAAATTTAAAGTCACGAATACCGACACAGCTCTGTTCTTCTACCGAAGGCACGGAAGCAACTTAACAACCAATGAAAACAGGATACTTGACACCAGGGCTTTAATTAAAAATAATTATGTTGAGAAAAACATAAGTACCACAGGATCAGAAATACTTATTATACCAATTCGTGGTTCAAAGCACAAAGGCACTGATATTGGTTTGCTTCCGTTAGGGAATAAAAAAACAATAGACTGGCTTGTTAATGAAGCTCTTCTAGCTCAAAGGATATCAAAGGTAATTGTGAGTTCGCCAAGTGAAGATATTAAAAAGCACTTGAATAAGCATTACAACAATAACCCAAAAATAATCTTTCATCAAAGAGACGAATCACTTGCCAGGTTAAATAAGCCTTTAAATGAGACACTTTTTCAAATAATGGATTTGCCTGAAATCAAAAATATCAATCCAAATATTTTAGTAATTAGATCTATTGAGTATCCTTTTGTGAAATGCACTACAATTGATGACTTTATAAATTCAATGTATATTTTCAAAACCGACTCAATGATTAGTGTACGTGAAGAAAATATCACTTTCTTTCAGCATGATGGATCAGGCATGAAGCCTATTTTAAATCAGGAAAAATTCTCAAAGCTCGAAAGGGAAGCTATCTATAAACATGCGGGAGGTGTTACAGCTGTTACTATTGATCATCTCAGAAAGGGTGAGAAACTAATTTCCGGAAAAGTAGGCCATATTGTTATTGATCAACGTTCATCCCTAGGCCTAAAAACAAATCTGGATAGAAAAATTGCCGAACTGCTTATTCGGTCCGAAGAAAACAAATAATTAAAACTACCGCAACCTCAGCCCAATCCGTCCCAATATCTGATCTGCTTTGGTATTCATTTCTTCCGATATATTCAGGTAATATACCGGCAATAAGAACAGCACAGATATTAGTAGGCTTCGCAGGGCGATATCAATCAAATAATGTGGCATTGCGGGCATTAAAGTACTTATGCACCAGCTTCCGCCGGCTATTGATAAAACCCACAAATGTTTGATGCCAAATGGCTGCATACGAAACTTCCACAAAATAAATATATGTTTCAACACACTTAGAAAAAGCTTTGAAAACAAGGTTGCAATAGCTGCTCCAACTATCCCATATTTTGGTATTAACATATAATTAGTTAAAACCACGGTCACAGAAAAAACAATCAGCATGTAAGTAAGCCATCTGTAATATCTTGAATTTACGATGACCTGATTACTCAGTCCCATAAAAACATCTGTAATATTGGCTAACCCTATAAATAAAATCACCATACGTCCGCTGGCATACTTATCACTGATCAGCTCAAATACATTGTCAATATTTCCCCAAATTCCAATAAACAGCAATAATCCGATAATGCTGAGTGTAAGACTGCTTTTGGTGTATATGGACGATATGGTTTGCATGTCATTTAGTTTCCAGGCATCGGATATTACCACTGACCCTATTTTTGACATTGTACGCATTGGCACCAGTATAAGGCTACCAAAGAAAAAACTAATGGTATAAATGCCGGCTTCAGTCAATCCGACATATTTCCCAATCATTATAGTATCAATACTCTGCACTAAAACCGCAGAAAATCCTGCCAGCACGCCAAATAGTCCCACGCTCATCATTTCCTTGCGCAGCCTTTTGTTGAAAAAACCCCAATCCGGCTTCAGGTACAGCTTTTTTTCAAGTCGCAAAGTAACAAAAAACAATATAACAGGAACGGCATTTGCCATAAGATACCACCATACAAATTGCTCAAAATCAATTGCTTTAAAAAAATACAAAGCTATTAAAACAATGATAAATAAACGCTGGACAACTTCCTTGAAAAGAATACCCCGAACCGCATTATAAAGTACCCGTACATAGGAATCAAGCAAAGAGAAGAGAACAGCAAAAAGGGTGAGCGGGACTACTGTATAAAAATATTCTGCAAAAAGGCCCGATTTTTCCTCCGCACCCGACAGGATAATGTCCTTCAGGAAAACATAAGCGAATGCAGACATTGCAAATCCAAGCAGCACCACCAACAATGCAATACCCAGAAAGCCATGATGTTGTTGTTGATCATTGCGGAATTGCGGAAACATTTTAACCGCTACATTGCTCATTCCCATACTTCCAAACATGGCCAGAATGGACGAGTAGGAAATCAGGATACGCAAAAGGCCAATTTCATCACGCTGCAAGACATGTGTAAACAAAATAGCTGTAGTCAGAAAACCCAGTCCCACGCCTATATAAGACCAGATAACGCCTGAAATGCTCTGTTTTTGGATTAAGCCCACAGTATAATAATTTTATTCATCGTTTAATTCAATCTGCCCCTGCATTATATTCGTGATGAAATCCGAAACCCGGTACGGCTCATTAAAAACACGGTACAGCTCCTGGATTATCGGGAAATCTGAGACTGATTTAGATTTCAGGTTTATCTGCTCACAAAAAACATTGACTGCAATTTTGCCTTCCAATACAACGTTTTTTGAAATATTATCATCAAAAAAGCCTTTACCAATAAGCAGCCCAAGTGTGCGGTTGCGGCTCAGGTCATTGAGCGATGTCAAAATAAAATCGCCAAAACCACAGTAGCGCATCAGGGTTTTCTTTTTTCCTCCAAAAGCCGTTAGCACGGTACGCATCTCATTAAATGCTTTTGTTAAAATCATCGACCGCAGGTTTGGCGAATTGAAATGCGCATCCACGATACCAATCGCAATGGCATAAATATTTTTTAGAATACTCAGAAGTTCAACACCTACCATATCGTGGCTGAAATCCAGAATGATATTGGTGTCATGGAAGACTTCCTTTACTAATTTTTTATCTTCATCCCTTTCGTAACCCAGAGTCATGCCTGTTGGGAGCTTATTGATAATTTCGCGTGCAAAACTTGGTCCTTTCAACGTACAGACCGGATTTGGAAGTTTCTGCTGCAGGCTGGTGGCAATTGTGGCTCGATCACTTGAAAAACCTTTGGCCAGATTAACAATCAAAGCATCCGGATGAAGCTGATTTTTATGTTGTTCGAAATAATCGATTACAGCAACTGAAGGGATTGCAACAAAAATAATTTTTGCTTCTTTCAATTCCTCAACCGCCGAAGTTGCCCTGATATTTTTGCTTAAGCGTACCCCGGGGAAATATTTTTTGTTTAAACGGCTTGTATTAATATCATGAACAGCATCGGCTTCATTAGAAACAAGCACAATTTCATCAGCATTTTCGTGAAGGCTCATCGCCAGTGCCGTAGCAATGGATCCACCTCCTGCAAAATGTATTTTATTTAATGGCATAATAATTTGCTTGACAAAGGCACAAAGGTACGCTTATTCCTTAATTTGAAAAAAGGCACACATCAAGAAAACATATCTGGATTTCTGCAGCCCGCTAACGGGCAATTCTATACAATATTGGACAAATTGCACCAAAGGAAACCGAATATTACTATATTTGTATTCTACTCAAAACCAACCCTAAAAAAATGAAAAGATCAATCACTTTACTTTTATTTGTGCTCATTTTTGGCACTGTTCATCTGAAAGCTCAGCAAAATGCTACAGAATCTTCAGAACGTCCTCAATATGTTTATCTGGTGGGATATGGAACAACAATCCCGATCTATATTTCCAATGCCGGACAAAACAATCAACCCAGCTTTTCCGGGAGTATTTACCTGAAAGATTATTTTCAGCAAGGGCGAATGCTAATTTATGATACCATTGAACTTACTGCGGCAAAATTCCGCTTAAACACCCAGGCGAATCAAATGGAAATGCAATTTGAAGATGAAGTTAGTGCTATTGCCAAGCCGGATAAAGTAAATTTGCTCGAAATAGGCGATAAAGATTTCGTGTTCCGGGTAATAAACGATAAAGGAACACAAAAGAATGCCTGGGTAGAAGAGGTTTATAGCGGCAAAACAAAACTGTATAGATACTATTTCTGCTATCTGGAGAAAGAAATGCACCGCA
The DNA here is from genome assembly GCA_963662905.2 of Bacteroidales bacterium. Taxonomy (GTDB): domain Bacteria; phylum Bacteroidota; class Bacteroidia; order Bacteroidales; family WRLA01. The sequence continues at coordinate 1,767,779 of CAXXFD010000003.1, forward strand.
AGGCCATGGATGTCGGAAATGGTGAATTAAGGATGATTCAGGACAGCAAATATCTGATCCAATTTGGCGATACGCCAGCTGAGGCACTTCCAAAATACAAAAAAAGAGCCGGCAAACTCTTTAAGGGACATGAAAAAGAGGTTCTGAACTATATGAAAAAGAACAAACTTGCACCCAAACACGAAGATGAAATCATCCGGATTATTAAATATTACGACAGTTTAGATTAAGACCCGGACACGAGCCTTCTCAGGAGGACTGGGATTTCTTCAACATCAAGTACAGCGTCGGCTTTAAACAAATTTAATGCAGAAAGCGGCATCGTATTTACTTCTGCTGTTTTCGGGTTTTGCACAATTGTATAGCCCCCCATTCGGTGTATTAAATGCATCCCTTCCCCTCCATCGTGATTTGCTCCGGTAAGCAAAATGCCCAAAACAGATTTTCCAAAAGCCAAAGCTGCGGATTCAAAAAGCACATCAATACTGGGGCGTGCATAATTAACTTTATGATCGACCGAAAGGCTTAAACTCAGGTCGTTTTCAATAAGCACATGATAATTTGGAGGAGCTATATAAACAAAGCCTGCTTGCAATTTTTCCTTCTCCTTTGCCTCCACAACCTGTAAAGGGCTGTGCCGGTCGAGGTATTCCACAAGGTAATTGTCCGAATCGGCCGAAACATGCTGTGCTATAACAATCGGCACCCTAAGGCTGGATGGCAGATTTTCCAGGATAATCTGGTTTGCCCTCATACCGCCTGCAGAAGAGCCTACAACGATAAGTTTATATTTTAACAGATCATCAGGCATTATAATTTTTCATATAAATTTTATTTGTCTTATTCACCTCCGAAAAGCGGGAATACGGCTTTGAAAACTGCAAGGTTTCTTTGGAACCCAGACATAAAATCCCTCCAGGCACCAAGCTGTCTGTCAGCAAGTTCAGTACCCTGTCCTGAAGTTCACGGTTAAAGTAGATCAAAACATTACGGCACACAATCATGTTTACTTCTGCAAAAACAGAATCGGTAACCAGGTTATGGTCCGCAAAAACCATGTTTTTCTTTAAGGAACTGTTCATTATCACTGAATTGTACTTTGCCGTATAATAATCTGAGAATGATTCTGTCCCACCCGAAAGCTGATAATTTCTTGTAAACTCTTGAATATGACCCACATCATAAATACCTTCACGCGAAGCTCGCAGTACCCGTTTATTAAAATCAGTTCCATAGATCTGCGTACGGTCGAGCAAGCCTTCTTCTTTCAATAAAATGGCCATAGAGTAAACTTCTTCTCCTGTACTACAGCCTGCATGCCAGATTTTTATAAATGGATAGGTTTTAAGCAGAGGCACCACTTCCTTGCGCACGGCTTTGTAAAACTCAGGATCGCGGAACATTTGAGTAACATTAATCGATAAGTCCTGCAAAACCATTTCGATATATGAGCGGTCGTGGAGCACCTTATGCTGCAACTCTGAAACGCTCTTTAAGCCCGAGCTGGACAAGCGATGAACAATTCTTCGTTTGACATGGGCTTTGGAATAATTCCGGAAGTCATAGCCGTATTTCTGGTAAATAGCTTCGAGCAGGAGGTTTACTTCCAGGTCAAGCGTATCGCGATAGTCGTCAGTTAGTTGTTCTTCCATGTTTCGAATTTAAGTACTAAAGATACGAATCAATTCCGTAATCTGGAATGGTTTGCTGATATAATCGTCCATTCCAACCGACAAACATTTATCCCTGTCCGATTTAAGGGCATTAGCCGTCATTGCAACGATCCGCACTGCATTGCGTTTATTCTCTTTTTCAAATTGCCTGATTTTACGTGTCGCCTCATATCCATCCATCACCGGCATTTGGATATCCATTAAAATATAATCATAAAGATTTTCCCGGTAATACTCAAAAGCCTGTTTTCCGTTTTCGGCCAAATCACAGCTAAGCCCCAATTTTCGCAATGAATACAAAGCTACTTTTTGGTTGATGTGGTTATCTTCTGCCAGCAGCACTTTCAAGCCGGCATCTTTAAGGGATTCAAAAACAGAAGGATCAGCTGCTGCACTGTGATCTGTAGGTTTCGATCCCTCGGGCAGCATTATTTCGAACCAAAACTCGGAGCCCTTTCCTTCTTCGCTGATGACATCGATGCGGCCATCCATCAAATGGATCAAATTTTTGGAAATCGCCAGTCCCAGGCCACTGCCACCAAACTTACGCGCAGTAGAAGAATCGGCCTGTGAAAACTCCCTGAAAAGTTTTTTTCGGTTCTCTTCTGAAATCCCGATACCGGTATCGATTACGGAAAACCGCAATCGGACTTTATTGCCTTCCTTTGCAAGCATATCAACTTTAATGCGCACACTACCTTTAGAAGTAAATTTAACAGCATTCGAAGTAAGGTTCAATAAAACCTGCTTAATCCGAAAAGAATCACCATTAAAATATTGTGGTAAAAGCAGATCTGTTTCAATTTTCAGCTCCAGTGATTTTTCGTCGGCTTTTAATTTCAATATCCGTTCAATTTCGCTGAGCAGCTGCTTCAGGTCAAAGTCGATATGTTCCAAGGTTATTTGCCCGGATTCGATTTTAGAAAAATCAAGGATATCATTAATAATTCCCAGCAGGCTATCGCTGCTCACTCGGATGGTGCTCACCAGCTCTTTTTGGTTTTCGTCGAGCGGTGTTCCTTCCAAAATACCCAGCATGCCCACTACACCATTGAGCGGCGTGCGGATTTCATGCGACATATTGGCCAAAAAAGCTGATTTAGTGCGGGTTGCAGATTCTGCACGGTCTTTTTCCTTTCGAAGCTGTTCATTGGTTTGCTGCAATTCGGCGGTACGATCCTCTACCATTTGTTCCAATTGCCTGCGGTAATTATACAGTTCAAGAAAAATCTTCACTTTACCTTTCAGGATTTCCGGCTGCAGCGGTTTTACCATAAAATCTACTGCCCCGGTTTCAATCCCTTTGCGCACATGATATTCCTCTTTATAAATCGCTGAAACAAAAATTATGGGCAAATTTCGGGTTTTCTTGAGCTTTCGGATGTAGGAAACAGTCTCAAAACCATCCATCTCCGGCATTTGAATATCGATAATTGCCAAAGCATAATCCTTATCAAAAACCAAAGACAAAGCCTCTTCGCCGGAAAGCGCCTGATTAAATTCCACATCCAGCTCCCCCAGTGCTGCTTCCAGAGTCAACAGGTTTTCGACTTTATCATCGACAATCAGTATTTTTGGTTTTTTAGCCTCCATATACTGTTTTATTTGTACAACCAAACACGAAGCAGCGAAAGCAATTTCTCACTATCGACGGGTTTTGAGAGATAATCATTTGCTCCTGCAGCGATGCATTTATTACGGTCATCTTTCATGGCTTTAGCAGTCAATGCAATAACCGGAAGCTTGGAATAACCCAGTTTTCGTATCAGTTGCATTGCTTCATAACCGTCCATTTCCGGCATCATGATATCCATAAGCACAAGGTTAATCTGCGGATTTGCTTTAAGTTTATCCACACCTTCGCGGCCATTTCGCCCTACAGTAATATTCATCCCTTTTTCTTCGAGCACACTGCTCAATGCAAAAACATTGCGCATATCATCATCAACCAAGAGTATATTTTTACCTTTTAATATTTCCTCGGCATCGTGATGTACTTTATGAAGGATTTCCTGCTTTTCCGCTGGCAGGTTTGACTCCACCCGATGCAGGAAAAGTGTTGTTTCGCTCAATAAGCGCTCAGGCGATTTCACTCCTTTAATAATAATGGAATCGGCATACTTTTGCAGTCGTTCTTCCTCATCCCTGCTCAAATCTTTTCCGGTATAAATGATTACCGGTATCTGGCGCAGTTCATCCTTTTTACGGATTTTTTCAAGCAGGTCAAAGCCACTCATATCGTGGAGGCCAAGATCAAGGATAATGCAATCAAAACTATTTTGAGACAGGATATCGCAGGCTTCCTTACCCGTTGCAACAGCACTGCTTTCGACATCCTGACCGCCGATAAGCTCCACGATACTGGATCTCATAGTATCATCATCTTCAATAATAAGCAAACGCTTCACAGGTTTGCTGGCCATCTTCTGAATACGGCTAAACACTTCGTTCAGTTTCTCCAGGCTCACAGGCTTGGTCAGGAAACCAATGGCGCCCATTTTCATAGCATCCAACGGACGATCTGTTCCCGAAATAAAATGCACTGGAATATGGCGTGTATTCGGGTTTTCCTTGAGCCGATCCATTACTTCCCAGCCATCGATCCCCGGAAGGCCAACATCGAGAATAATGGCATCCGGCTGGTAATAATCGGCATAATGCAAACCCTTTTCGCCATCAGGAGAAAGGAGTGTTTTAAAACCTTTCTCACCAGCAAGTTCCTGAAGGACAGAAGCAAACTCTTCATCATCCTCAATAATTAAAATCAGATTTTCATCATCAGGGGAAAGGTCTTCTACGGTAACCTCATGATCCGTTTTTGCCTCAATTGCATTGGTTGCCTTCTCAATATGCCTCTTACTGGCCGGTTTTTCAGGCCTGAGGAATGATACCGGCTGTGCATCAATCATCAGTTCGCCTTCTAGTTTTTTGGGAATGATCAGGATAAACTCAGAACCTTTTCCTTCTTCACTGTGCAGCATAATTTCTCCATGCAACAAATCTGCAAAGCTTCGGGAAATAGTAAGCCCGAGGCCGGTTCCACCATATTTCCGCGATGTTGTTCCATCTACCTGTTGGAAAGCCTCAAAAACTACTTTAAGTTTTTCTTTTGGAATGCCGATGCCGGTATCCTTCACGCAAAAAGCGATACATTCTTCCTGTTTTCGTTTGATATTCTTAAAACGCATATCTGTGCCCGGCTCGAATGCTCTCAATGTCACGCTTCCGGCATCTGTAAATTTCACTGCGTTCGACAGAAAATTCCGCAAAATTTGTTGTAGCCTTCCGGCATCTGTAACAATCATATCCGGCAGCCTCTCTTCAATTTCTATATTGAGATCCAAGCCTTTATCATCGGTCATAGGCTTAAAAACCTGCACCAGATTATCAAAAACCGATTCCACAACAACATTTTCCGGGTTCAGCTCCAGTTTTCCTGCTTCCACTTTGCTCAAATCAAGAATTTCGTTGATCAGGTTCAGCAGGTCGGTTCCTGAACTATGGATTGTGGATGCGTATTCCACTTGCTTTTTGCTTAATGTTGCACCTTTGTTATTGGCTAAAAGTTGCGACAACACCAGGATACTATTGAGCGGCGTGCGCAATTCGTGCGACATATTTGCAAGGAATTCAGATTTATATTTACTTGCCAGTTCGAGTTCTTCGGCTTTTTCAGCGATATCTTTGGTGGCTTTTTCCAGGGCATCATTTTTCCGCTTGATATCATCCTTTTGCATTTCGAGTTCTTTGGTTCTGCCCTGAAGTTCTTCATTGGTCACGCGCAGTTCTTCCTGTTGGGTTTGCAATGCCTCTTCGGAAGCTTTAAGTGCTTTGGTTTGTTCTTCGAGTTCTTCATTTGATTGACGAAGTTCTTCCTGTTGCGCCTGAAGTTCCTGCGCCTGCTCCTGTGTTTGATGGAGCAGTCGCGCCATACGGGTGCTGGCTTGTGCCACACTGATCCCGATTCCAATATTCAGCAATGCTTCCTGAACAAACTCCCGTTTGCTTTTATTAAAATCCTCAAAAGAAGCAATTTCAATGACACCAATTAATTGTTCTTCAAAAATGACCGGGGCAATCATCAGATATTTTGGGGGCAGGCCTCCTGTAGCAGAACGGATACGCGTATAATCTTCGGGAATTTCTGTGAGCGTAATCATCTCTTTTTCATATGCTACCTGTCCTACCAGACCTTCGCCGAGCTTAAAAGTATCGGCCATTTCTTTGCGTTCTGTAAAGGCATAGCTGGATGTTAGTTTTAGCAACTTACTTTCCGGGTCGTATAAATAAAATACGCCCACAAGGCTATCGAGGTATTTCGTAAAGAAAGTAATTACGTCGCGGCTCAATTCCTGAACATCCTGCTGGCCGCGCATTTTATCATTCAATTCATTGACTCCGGTTTTGTGCCAATCACGGAGTTTATCATTTTCTGCCGCCTTATGCAGGGAAATACTCATACTATTAAGCGATACAGATAGTTCATCCTGATCCGATTTTGGTTCAATGGTATGCTCAAAATTCCCCGAAGCAACACTCTTGGTATAGGTGATTATTTCCTTCAGGTTATCCTGCATGCGGCGAAATGAATCAGCCAATTGCCCCAGCTCGTCTGTTGAGTGCAGTTCAATTTCCTTGTTAACAACACCTTTTGAAATTTCCTCCATACTGTAGCTCAGCTCTCGAACGGGTTGCGTTATCAGTTTACTGATGTAATAGGTCAGGAAATAAATCAAAGCACCCAATACCAAAACCATTAAAACGATTATTCGAATCAGGAAAGTGTTCACAAAACTGTTAATCTGGTTAATTACTTTAGCGAATTCCGCTTCCATTTCAGTAACGGCATCTACTTCAATTTGATATTGCTCCAATAATTCCGGGTTAGGATTTTTAACATAATCAATACATAAACCACGGAGCGCAGAAGCACGCTCCAGACCGCTGGCAGCAATACCCATTCCCTGGATCAGGTCGTCGGTGCCCAGTTGGAGCATCAGGCGGAGCCGTCCTTTCAAAAAATTATATTCTGCATCATCCTCAACAGCTCCGTTAAATATTTTCAGAATCAAGGCTTTAAACTCCGAATCGCTTGCTGTTTGATAAACCTCCTGAAGTTCTTTAAACGATCCTGCACGCACATTGGAACGGTCGAGCAACATCAGTGAATTTTCAAAATCGGCAGTATCCCCGGAGTGGAGATATTTATAAAATTCTTGTACAGAAGAATGAAAATCAACATTATGAAGCCTTTCAGCCTTTAAGATATATGACACAACATTACTTGTGCGGAATAAATAATTAGCTACAAAGCCAAAAAGGATAATACTAAAAAGCGACACCAGTGTAATCAGTAATAGCTTATGGCGCACACGTAAATTTCTTAACCAGTTGCGTTTCATATTATATATTTTATAGATTATTTTTCGATAAATTCTAATATTGTACTAAAAAGCTGTTGCGGTTTAAAAGGTTTCGTAATATGTGCGTCCATACCTGCATCCAGTATTCGCTCTGTATCACCTTTCATGGCATGGGCAGTCATAGCGAGAACAGGAGTCCGCAATCCGGTCTGTTCTTCAAATTTCCTGATTTGCCTTGTTGCTTCAAAACCGTCCATTTCAGGCATTTGGATGTCCATTAAAACAATATCATATTTTGACTGTTTGTATTTTTCTAATGCCTGAAGCCCGTTTTCAGCCGTATCCACATCCCAACCTTTCCGGCTCAGAAAACCTACAGCAATTTTACGGTTAATAATCTGATCCTCAGCTAATAGTATTTTCAGTTTATGTTGAGCGGCATGGTCTATTGTGGATTGTTTCTGTATTTGATTTTGGTTGGCAGCAAATTTCAGGAAAAAACTGTGGAGGGAAAATGACCACAAAGGTTTCATCAATAAGCTACTGATGCCAACATTTTTAAAATGCTCATTGCGCGTTATGATATGATTATTCGTCATAAGGATAACCGGCAAAGCATCTTTATGCTGCTTTTTCCTGTTTTGGCAATATCCCTCCAATTGCGACAGGAGTTTATCATCTGTATTTCGGCAGGAGCCTACCATAAGGAAATCGAATCCCTCATCCGACTTCTTTTCCAATATGTCTGAATTCAGCGTATCAAGCTTTTGATAAACTATTTCATGGTTTTCCAAAAATTCGGATAATACAGAATAGCAATGATCATCATCTTCAAAAAGCAAAAATTTCTTTTTGCGCAAACTTTCGGGCAACGGATGTTTTTTAATCGCACGCCCTTTGGGCATCTTTAACTTAAAACTAAACTCAGCGCCCTCGCCTTCGGCACTTTCTACCTTAATACTGCCGCCCATCATATTGACCAGCTCTTTGCTGATCGAAAGCCCCAGGCCGGTTCCTCCGTATTTTCGAGTTGTCGAAACATTCAACTGACTAAAGGTCTCAAAAAGTTGCCCAAGTTTATCGGACGGAATCCCGATGCCGGTATCTTGTACACGGAACAATAGCTCAATTTCCTTTTCTGTTTCAACAGATGTTTCAATGGAAAGGGTGATGGATCCGTGATCAGTAAATTTAACGGCATTGCCCAATAAATTGACCAATACCTGACGGATCCGAAGGGGATCTCCTATTACTGAATCATGAAGAAGATGGGGAAAATTAACGTAAAATTTAAGATTTTTCTCATAAATCTTAACCGATAATAATTTGATGATTTTTTCAACTACCTGACTGATACTAAAAGGAATAGACTCCAAATCAATTTTATCGGCCTCTATTTTTGAGATATCGAGGATTTCGTTGATAATTTCCAAAAGAGATTCGCCCGAATGCTTAATATCCTGAATTTGTTCCCTTTGGCCATCTGCAAGCTCATCCATAAGCACCAAATCTGCCATACCGATTATTCCATTAAGCGGTGTACGGATTTCGTGGCTCATATTTGCCAGGAAAGAACTTTTGGCACGTGTTGCGTTTTCGGCAATCTGTTTTGCTTTTTGCATTTCGCTCAGGGTTTCCTGAAGCCTTGCCGTAGTGCGTTTTAGCTGTTCCTGCTGCTTAAAAAAATTAATAAAAGCATGAATTTTGCTTTTCAGAACCTCCATATCCAGAGGTTTATACAGATAATCTACCGCTCCGGTATCATAGCCCCTGAAGATATGCTTACGCTCCTTGCTGATGGCCGTGATAAAAATAATAGGAATTTCCCTGGTTCTGGGATTTCCCCTCATGATCTCTGCAACTTCAAAGCCATCCATTTCCGGCATTTGAACATCGAGGAGCACTAGTGAAAAATCCCGCTCCAGCAAATGACCAAGTGCTTCATTTCCAGATAACGCCTTATAAACGATTAATTCTTCATTATCGAGAATACCTTCAAGGGTAAGCAGATTTTCCGGACGATCGTCAACGATCAGAATATTATAGGTTTCCGCCATTTTAAGAGTTTTTCAGGACACAATTCATTCGAGTATCCATATGTATTAAAAACAGACCTTCGAAGATATAAAAAATCCGCTAACAATAAACTTTTTCGGTGCAAGCGAAACATTTTTGCAGGCATATTGGTGCTTATCCCGAATTATAAAAAAATATTGAAGGTGTGCGTGGCAAAAAGCAAAATCCGGAAAACAGGATTTATGTCATTGATTTGTGCGTGCCCACAAAGTCAGATTTCTGCTTCAGAATACCCGAGATCGATGTGTTGCTGCGAGGTTTTGCAACATACCGCAAAGTGCTGCGATGTGCTGAACATTGCTAAAGTAAGCTTTTTTCGGGCAAGCCCTGTGGTTACATGAAGGTTAGCGGACTTTACAGACGGAAACTATTAAATTTTACCATAATCGATTTTCTGTCCACCCTGATCCTGAGGAGCATTTTCTCCAGGAGTTAATGCAATTTGCTTTAGCTCATCAACAAAAAGCTGAATCTGATTGTTATCAAAACCTTTTTCTTTGGCTGCTTCCTCCAGCGATCCCCAGATGGGCTCACCACAACGCAGGCAACGGATTCCTTTTTTCGATAAAAACTCTACTGAGAAGGGATAATCATCCACTAAATCCTCAATTAAAATCTCTTTGGTAATGGGTGTCTTACTCATAATTCATCATTTTACTGGCAAGCTAACAAATCTCAAAACAAAAAGTTTTTGAACCAATCGCAAGATTGCCGGAGAACACTTGAGATTATTAAAAAAAATTTACTAATATTGTATGTAGTTTCTTATATGTGTTCGCGCAAATCAAATGCAAAACACGTAAAACCACCACATTATGAAGGAAATCATTTTTTCTCTGATCCTGCTCCTTACCTTGGGCGTTTTCACTTACAGCATGATCCGGTTTGCCCGGCTTTTTCGGCTTACCAAAAAATATCCCATCGGAGATTATGGAGAAAGGTTCAAAGTAATGCTCCGAGTTGCTTTCGGGCAAAGCAAAATCCTGCGCTACCCCTATACCGGACTATTGCATGCATTGATATTCTGGGGCTTTCTGGTCATTACATTTGGCAGTCTGGAAATGGTGATTGACGGTTTAACCGGCAGCGAAAGAGCTTTTGCACCGCTGGGTGTTTTTTACGATATCATCATTGCCTCCGGCGATATAATGGCAGTTTTCGTTTTGGCAGGCGTATTGTTCTTTCTTATCAGAAGGATATTTGTCCACACCAAACGTTTCGAAGGTATTGAAATGAAGCGCAAATCGCATTATGATGCCAATATTGCGCTCACGATCATCCTGTTTTTAATGATCAGCCTGCTGGGCATGAACACTTTTTATGTGCTGGGGCACAGCAATCCGGAAGGAGTTTATCCGGTGAGCAGCCAATTGGCAAAACTGTTTCCGGGAATGGGCGCCCAACATATCCATTTTTGGCATGAAATCAATTGGTGGATGCATATTTTGTTGATTTTCCTTTTTGCCAACATCTTGCCCTACAGCAAACATTTTCATGTTTTCACGAGTATTCCCAATGTTTATCTCAGCCGTTTGGAACCTCTGGGCTATTTAAACAATATGCCGGAAATTACCTCAGAAGTAAAACTGATGTTGCAGCCTGATGATGGCGGCGAATTGCCTGAGGAAGGCGATGCCGCAAGATTTGGCGTTAAAGATATAGAAGACATCCATTGGAAAAACTATCTGGATTCACTCGCATGCACGCAATGTGGACGTTGCACGGCCGCCTGTCCGGCCAACCAAACGGGCAAAAGGCTGTCGCCACGTAAAATCATCATGAATGTACGCCAACGCATGAAAGAAAAAGGGCCGGAGCTCATTAAAAACAAAGAATTTGTCGATCAAAAAGCTTTAATTTCAGATGCATATATCCATGACGAAGAATTATGGGCCTGCACTACCTGTAATGCCTGTGCACAGGAATGCCCGGTGAACATTAATCATCCTTCATTAATTGTGGATATGCGCCGCTACCTGACTTTGGAAGAAGGCGCTGCTCCTGCAGAACTGAACACGATGGTCACCAATATCCAAAATAATGGCGCTCCCTGGCAGTATCCTCCTGAAGACCGCATGAATTGGGCAGAAAACTTATACCTCAACCGCTAAAATCACGAAAATGGAAAATAGAAAAAAGATAGAAATCCCCATCATGGCCGATTGTTTTGCAGAAGGCAAAAATCCCGAATACCTTTTTTGGGTAGGCTGCGCCGGAGCATTTGACGACCGATATAAAAAAGTTACACAGGCTTTTGCAAAAATCCTCACTTATCTGGAAACGGATTTCGCATGCCTCGGCGCGGAAGAAAGCTGCACCGGTGATCCGGCCAAACGAGCAGGCGACGAAATGACTTTTCAAATGCAGGCGCTCACGAATATTGAAACCTTCAAGGCATACGACATCAAAAAAATTATTACCATTTGCCCGCATTGTTTCAATATTTTGAAAAATGAATATCCCTCATTAGGAGGGGATTATGAAGTTATTCACCACAGCCGGTTTTTAAGGGATATGATGCGCAACGGCAAACTAAAACTTTCTGCCGAAAAATACAAAAACACGCCCATCAGCTTTCACGATCCCTGCTACCTTGGGCGCGCCAATGGCGAATATGATGCGCCCCGCGAGATAATTGACAATTTGACCGGATCAAGAAAAGAAATGAAACGAAACCGCAGCAATGCCCTCTGCTGTGGCGCCGGTGGAGCGCAAATGTTCAAAGAAGCCGAAAAAGGAGATAAAGAGGTTTATATTGAACGCACTGAAGATTTTCTGGAAACAAAGGCAGAAATAGTCGCAACCGCCTGCCCTTTTTGTATGACCATGCTCACCGATGGCATTAAAATCAAAAACAAGGAAGAAGAATTGCAAAACCTGGATCTTGCAGAGCTTATTGCAAATGATTTGAATCTGTAAACCAATGGTTTAAAAACAAAAAAGCCGGGCAATACCCGGCTTTTTGCATATCTGTTCATTGTGTGATTATTCCACAATACTTTTAAATTCATCCACTTCAAAGAATTTTACGAACTCACGATCTTCAGCTGCTTCAGCCTTACGATCAGGATTCAGTTTCAGCGCTTCAGTAAGGTTTTCAATCACCATTGCCTGATTATCGGTGCGTGCGCCCACAACGGCAAGCAGGTAATATTCCTCATGACCTTTATTTTCAGCACATTTCAATGTAGCTTCAGCTTCCGCATTATTACCGCTCATCAGCTGTGCCAGTGCAAGGTTATAAGTACATGCAGAGGCGGCCAGTTTTGTATTGGCATCGCTGTATTTTGCATCGAGTATTGCTGCAATACCGAGATTGTGGTCAGCATTTTCACCAAATTCAACGGCTTTGGCAAAAGCAATTTTTGCGGCATGCCAGTTATCCTGACGGGCAGCCAAAACACCCTGATTATTAATAATTACACCATTTTTTGGAGAAAGCGCATCCGCTTTTTGAAGATAAGATTCTGCTTTGGGCAGCTGATCCAAATCAATCATCACAACAGCGGCATTGTTAAATCCGCCCCACTCTTCCGGGAATTGCTTGCCGGCAGTTTCGTAAATTGCACGTTTTGCAGCAGCATCTTCGGTCAGTTCGGCTGCATGCATCAGCTCTTTATAATCCAGTGAATCCGGATTTGTGGAAGCAAGCATAGCAATTTCCTCATCGGTTTTCTTGGGCTTTACACATGTTACCGTGATGTATGCACGACGCAGCGGAGGCAGGATGTCATCGGCCAGTTCGGGATAAATATCGATCATATTATGAATTTCTTCTTCACGTTTTACCGGATCCGACATTTTAATCACATTCAGAATCACGCTCTTATCCTCAAGATTAGATTTTTTGATATTGGTTGTAAAATCTGTCCAGTCCGGGCCACGACCGCTGACATTCCAGCTGATTTCTGTAGCGGCATCTTGGTAATTTATATTATTGTCATTATTCTTCGACCATTTTTTAAACTTCTTAAGAAGGTAATTCTGAGCTGCCTCAGCACGTTGCTCTGAGAGTTTGTCATTAAAAATCTCTTCCCCATCCGGAGAAGCCCAACCATCGATTGTGATATTGCGGATTTCCCAGCCCAACTGAATGAAATCGAGCAGTTCGTTTACGGAAGCTTTGGCTTCATCCACTTTGTTCAGCGGAAGGTTCCAGTTCAGGTCATGACGGTTGATCAGGAAATAAATTGGCGCTGATTTTTCTACCAGTGTTTCTGTTTTATAATTATCTTCCCGCATCAGGAAAATTTCATCATGTTTAATTTTTGTGGCTGTGCAGATTACACCATCAGCAAGCTTAACCTCTTTATAGGCATAGGCTTTTTTGTTGGTAATCATTTCCTGCACTTTCTCTTCCGTCAGTTCTACGCCACCGGCATCTTTTGCGCGATACACAACAGGAGTCACGACCAGCTCGCTGGCATTCATTTCGGGTTTATACGCAAAAGTAGCCGAATAAGTAAACTTTCCGCCACTCTTCTTCCCGATTTTCGTTCCGGATCCTTCAACTTTTTCGCCAATAAGATAAAAAGGCTCGAGCTTAAGCACCTGATCGCCATATTTCAGTTCCGGAGCAAGGCGGACCACAGCTTTTTTATCGAAATAGCCAGGCTTTAAAACGCCTTCCAGACTAAATTCAATTTGTCCGGCATGGGTTTCCAGAACTTCCGGTTTTACATCATAACGAACGGCATCGGGATCATTGGCCATCTTTTTAAAACTACCACAACCGGTCATTAAAAATGAGCCCAAAAAGAGCATCACAGACCAGAAAACGAGAGTGTTCACTTTTGTCTTCATACAAGCTAATTAATTGGTTTATAATGGTTTCATAGTTTTCCACCAGCATCTATCAGCAAAACAAAAAAAAAAGTTTTTAAGCGTTCCGCTTCTTTTCAACGCGATCAGCAATACCAATACTGATTTCATAAAGAATCATCAGCGGCAAAGCAACCAGTATCTGGGAAAAAACATCAGGGGGGGTGATGATTGCAGACAATATAAGGATAATGACGATCATTACCCTACGGTTCTTCTTTAGAAATGCCGGTGTGATAACTCCTATTCTTGCAAGAAAAAGAACTAAAACGGGCAGCTCAAATACCAAACCTACCGCAAAGGTAACAGATAAAACCGTACTAACATAGGAATTGAGCGAAATTTGGTTCGTCACTTCTGCGCTCACTTCATAAGTTCCTAAAAAATTGATGGTTAAAGGAACGATGATGAAATAACTAAAAAAAACGCCTAAATAGAACAGGAAGGAAATGACAAAAACAGCTCCGGCACTGTTCTTGCGCTCTTTTTCGTGCAAAGCCGGTTTCACAAATCGCCAAAGTTCAAAAACGATATAGGGCATACCGGCCACCAGGGCAACCATTAATGAGATATACAAATGAGTCATGAACTGACCCGACATATTAATATTAATAACTTTCAAGCTGAAATTGCCGATACACAAAGCCTTGATGTTCAATAATTCAGAAATATGACACAAACCTCTGTTTGTCAAAAATGTATCACTTTTTGGAGCAAGGATAATCTGATCGAAAATAAAATTCTTTTTGATGAACGCCAGCACAGCCAAAAGGACAATAGCAATGGCAGAACGAACCAGATGCCAGCGCAGCTCTTCGAGATGTTCCCAGAATGTCATTTCTCCTTTTGGTTCTTCCTTATTTGGCTCATGTTTTGACATAGGGCAAATTTAAGAAAAAAGCATTGCATGCGTTCTTCTGTTTCATCAATATTAATGACCGAAAAACAAACAGCTGTCGCCATAACTCAAAAAGCGAAAATCATTTTCCAATGCAAACTGATAGGCTTTTTTCCATTGATCGCCAATCAAAGCGGATACCAAAAGCAATAATGTACTTTTGGGTTGATGAAAATTTGTCACAAGCGCATCCACCAAATGGTAACGATATGAAGGAACGATCATCAGGCGGGTAGCACCGCGAATATTTTCGAGATGGTTCTTCTCCATATAGGCCAAAAGCAGCTCAAATGCCTCTTTTCTGCTCAACTCTTCTTTACCTTTATAAGGCTCCCATTGCTCAACGAGAAAAGGATAAACAACATTCTCATTTTGTGCCACTTGCATCGCAAACCAATACAGGCTTTCCAGCGTACGTACGCTTGTTGTCCCTACCGGGATGATGGTTTCTTCAGCAGACAGAGCATATATAACATCTTTGGAAACCACGATCTGTTCGCGGTGCATTTCGTGATCTCCGATTTCTTCGCTGTCAACCGGTTTAAACGTTCCCGCACCCACGTGCAGGGTCAGGCGGTAATCGTGGATATTTTTCGATTTTAATTTTTGAAAAACCTCAGGAGTAAAATGCAATCCGGCAGTTGGTGCTGCTACGGAACCTTCTTCGCGGGCATATACGGTTTGGTAGCTTTGCTTGTCGGCTTCTACTGCTTCGCGATGGATGTATGGCGGCAAGGGCACATTTCCGCAGGCATCAATCACTTCAGAAAAAGTCATTGCGACAGGTTCCCAGCGAAAAGCCACAATCCAGCTGTTGCCATCGGCTTTTACTTTTCTTGCAAACAAACTGCCCCCGTTCTCCAGCTTTAATTCCAGCTCCTGCCCTTTCCATTTTTTCGAATTGCCTACAAAACACTTCCATTCGGCAGCACCACGCTGCGCAAAAGCAATTTGCATATCTTTTTGTTCCGATGCCGGTTCCAGCAAAAAAACCTCAATACGCGCACCGGTTTCTTTGTAAAAAAGCAAACGTGCCTGAAAAACCCGCGTCTCATTAAAAACGAGTGCAGCACCTTTGGGAAGCATTTCAGGCAAATTGAAAAACCGGTCTTTCTGCAAAACCCCATCCTTCAGGATCAGCAATTGAGACTGATCCCGCTCCTTGACCGGAAACTTTGCAATACGTTCAGCCGGAAGCGGATAATCGAAATCCTCTATGCGGATTTTTTTAACATCCATATAATATTAATGTAAGCGATTCAAAAAATAAGCCGCAAAAGTAATGCTTTTCGATGATTCGTGTTTTTTATGAGGATTTCAACAGATTAAAAAAAGCAGCGTGCCCTTCACAAACTTAGAAGTTCTATTTCACTTTCTTTTAACATTCGCAAGTTGCTCAATAAACTGGCGCTGGGAGCGATCCAAAGCATTAAAGCTGAGGATTTCCGCTGCAATTTCCGTTGTTTCCTTTTCGGCCAATTTGAGGAGGAATAATTTTTTTAATTTCAGGCTCAGACTGTTATCAAATTCTTTTTTCTGGAGCAAAGGCTCCATACGCTCGCTTAACCCGCCCACAAAACTGTTGGGCAAAATATAGCGCATGCTAAAAAACAGGGCATCGCAGAGTGCTGCGCTGTCGTCGGGATGGCTGATTTGAGCCAGTTTTTCATTTAATAACAAATCCATGGTTTGCAGGCTGTCCGTGGAACGGCTCAGCAAATAAGCCTGGCCTGCCTGATATGCCGGATTGAAATATTGTTCCGGCCGCACCATTTTGTTTTCCTGCCCAAACATTTGAGCCGGGTTTCCTGAAATCCAGAGTTCTTCACGGATTTCCATAAGTTTACGAGCAAAATTCCGCGTATAAAAAGCCTCGGCAGCAGCATAGTCGATGGATAAATCATAAAGCGACAATGCCTCAACAGCCGGATTTATAACCTGCTCGTCAAAATATTTTTTATCTCCGGCAAAGCGAACAGCCAGGTTTCCGGGCTGCGTTAAAGTGATTCGGTTTAATGCCTGCGCGATATCAGGATTTTTAAAAAGCTGATTAAAATCCGGCCTGATTATTTCTGATTCCGATGCAAAAACCAGCACATTGGCATTGTCGGCAAAATAAAGCTGCCAATGTGGAAAAACCATATCCAGGCTTTTCAAAATGCGAAAAACAATTTCATCAGTATTTTCATAGAGATGGATCCATTGCACAAACATCCCGCCGGAAGCCAAACGATCCTCTGCAATCGAATAAAATTCGCGGGCAAACAAAAGGCTGTTGCCCTGCACCCAGGGATTGGACGGCTCACTGATGATCAGATCAAATTTCTTATCACTCATTTGCAAGAATTTCCGGGCATCATCAATGATTATCTTGCTTCGGGCATCTTGAAAAATTTTATTGTTAAACTCCCTGAAATGTGTGGCAGCATCAAAAACAACCGGTTCAATTTCAATCGTTTGCACTTCTTTTATTTCAGGATTATCGAGCAAACGCGCAGAAGTGATACCCGAACCGAGCCCAATGACAGCCACATTTTGTGCTTTCGGTTTAAAGGCTTGCGGCATTATTCCAAGCAGGTTCATCACCAGCTCATCCGGGGCAGGATTTTCAGACAGCGAAACCGCCGCATCCGGCTTACCGTTGACGCTCAAGACCTTTAAGCGGTCTGAGCTAACAAAAACATCTACGCTTGCCAGCTTTCCGTCCTGATGAAAAATCACTGCATTTTGCTCATGCAGATGTCCACCCCGAAAAACGCCCGAAGCGGCCACAGATGACGGCAAATCTGCGAAAACCCAGCTGAACATCCCGAAGCCGAAAATCATGACAGTCATCCAAAGACTGGCCTTTTTCGAAAAAGGAAAACGCCCCAGACTGAGTACCATCATCATAAAAAGTGCAGCAAATGCAGCCATAAAAAAAATATTTTTCAGCCCAAGAATTGGCAAAAGCTGGTAAACCGCATACATACCAATCATCCCGCCCAGGGTATTCACAAAAACACTAAAAGCCGTGGCGTGCTTCGCTCCTGCAATGCGCAACATCCGCGTATAATGCGGGAAAAGATATCCGCTTAAAATTGATGAAGGCAAAACCAGAAGAGCGCCAAAAATGATAATTAAAGGAACAATAACCTCCGCAGTGGTTTCTCCGCTCAGTGAAATGACCCAATGAAACAGATCAAATGAGCCCACTGAAAACCACCATTGAAAAACAATGGCCACAGCCAAAAAGAACCATGCATTGCGCATGACACGTATTTCCTGCCCGTTTTTAATTTTTTTCTGCGCCAGCGCAGCTCCAAGCGCAATGCCCAGCAAAACACCGATTAAAACCGATGCAAAAGAAAAAACAGAACTTCCGCCCAAAATCCCGAGGAAACGCAACATCAGCGATTCTAAAGAAAACAAAATATAGCCCCCGACAAAAGCCGACAAAATGGCTTTGAACAATAAAGCGGGAATTACTGGAAACTCATTGGTTTTTTCACTTTGAAAAACCCTATTCTGATTGGATAAAAACAGCAAAACAAAACCTGCAGCAGCCAAAAAATTGAGTATTGAACTCAATTGCATTGTTGTTTTTACATTAAAATTGGGATACAGATAAAAAACAAGCAGGAATACCCCAAGCAAAGCACCAAAGGTATTGAGTGCATAAAGCCATGATAATGACTTCGTAAATTTCTTTCGGAATGATTTTCGGATATATTCATGCAAAAGAGGCAATCCGATTCCGCTCATCATGGCGGGCGCAAACACGAAAAGCAGGAGAAGCACCGAACCTTCCCTTTTTACGCCTTGCAGCAAATCAAAAACATCTTGGAAGAAAAAGGCGCTCAATCCGAAAAGCAATTCTGCCAGGGCTGCAATAAGCAATAATTTTGGGCTTCGTAAGAATGTTATGCTGAGCAAACCTCCAAAAGCAAGTCCTGACATGTACAGCGCCACGGAAAGCAATTGCCCTTGGTAAGCTGAACCAAAAGCCAATCGGAGGTAATGCCCCCAGCTGATTTCACATATCAGAGCAGGAATTCCCGAAAGCAAAAACAACAAGCCAATAATAAAAAGAGAAAGCGGGGCAGTACGTGTCATGAGTGCAAACAGAGTTTAAAGGTGCTTTTCAACCTTAATCATTTTTGATGCAGCGAAGATAAAAAGAAGACTGATGTCCGGCTTTGCGCTCGTTCACACTGGCTTTCAATGGGCTGAAATGCAATGAATAGGCTTTGATGGCATCGGCTTGTGAGCTGGTCCACAATTCGGTAAAATCAGCTTGACCCATAAAAGCATTTCGCCCATAAGCAGCACCTGAAAGCAATAAATCAAAATCTGTATAACCACCTTCCAGCAAATGTGGCGCTGCTTTTGATGTAGCTCCTGCCACAACATCAAACAATGCAACCCATTCCGCTTTTGAAGGCACATGCCATCCACAGGGACAAATGCCCGTGCAGCTTTCGGTGGTTTGGTAGGCCATCAGTTCATCCCATTGGTAAAGGGCCCCATATTTCAAACAGCTATCTGACTGGTTATCATAGCAATATTTCTCAGGATTACCATTATCCTGCTGATTTTGCCCACCACTGATCCGGTTTCCGAAATTGAGGTTTTGCTTCATCCAGCATTTTCCACCGAGCTCAAGGGTAGCATATTTCTTGCCATCGCGGGTATCGCTGAGCGAATCGCCACAGGAAAAAGCCGGATTTTCCTGCTGTACTTCCAAATAAGCCTGAGCAGTATCGGAGCATCCCGCGGTATTGGTATAAGTATAGGTTATCAGATGTTGGCCTGTGCCTGCGGTTGCCGGATCAAAAATATTATTTGAAACAGCTGCACCCGAATAGGTTCCGTTTCCGGGCATTCCGCCCCGCAGCCTGATTGCTTCAGCTTCTTGACAAACAGGCGTATAGAACTGCAAATCCACATCAGGCAAAGCCAGGACATCAAGTTGTACCTCCCAGCTAAAGACTGTATCATAATCGGTGAAAGCCAGGCAGCGGTAAGAGGCTTCATCAGCCAATGATGCCGCAGAAAAATTCAGAATACTATCATTTGCAGCGGGAATATCCACTCCGTTTTTTTGCCATTGCAGTTGATAGCTTCCACCAACAACCTCAACTATCAAAGATGCGCTGTCGTTGAGGCACACTGGGGTATTGGAAGGTTGCTGCGTAAAATAAGGTGCGGGCATATCGGTTGCATAAACTTTAGCGCAAAGATCTATCACCCATCCTGCACTATTATCTGCTCCTACCGAATACCAGCTCCCATCTGAACCATCACCGCTGATCCAGCACTTGCCGGTTTCAATTTGCGGATCTGAATAGCCTGCAATATAGCATTCGTAAGGGATTGGATACGTATATCCGGGTGTATTGTATTCTATTTTAATATAGTAATCCTGATCTTCTTCGATTAAGACCGAAGCGGACAATTCCTGCGCATAATAGCCCGGCCAGCTACAATTAATCAGCGGCAAATCAGCCAGATGACCGCTTAGCACTCCATCTTCAAAATCCTGATAGATACTCATCTGTATATTTTCTCCTGTCGCCACGGCATATGTCCCCAGCTTATCGATGCGCATTTTAACAGGCGCGGTATATTTCAGCAGTGCATAACCGGATTCCGTTCCATAGCCCGTACTGTAATAATGTCCGGTGATGTCGTATCCATAGATACTGCTGTTTTGATCATAATCGAGCCTTTCGGGCCAAATAGCGTTATAATCCAGAACGGAATTATCGTTATAGGAAATATAAAAATAGCCGCTGAGCCCCCAGGAAGGGCCATAGCTGTTTTTACAAATCCAGGCTCCTGTGCCACCTGCAGTAACTTTATTATCGTCCCAGCCTACGATATCCACGGCATGGTTTACTCTTGGCGAGCCATTATAATAATAGGTATAGTCACTGGTATTCAGGTAACTACTACTGATATACATCATAGTATAAACCGCGCCGTAATCCAAAACAGCCTGCTTGATCACATCCATATCATTGGGCAGGTAAAAAGCCTGATCGATGCAAGCCTGAGGTGTTTTACCGAGGGGACAGTCGCCGGGAACTGTTGTTCCTCCGGGATATGGGTCATCTGCTTCGGCGAGCGGCCCGGCATCACGGGCAAAATAAGCGGTGGACATCCAATGATTGCCCCAGAAGCTGCGCTCCGGCACAAAACCATGACAATATTTCAGATTATTTTCGGATAAATCCCAGGTTCCCAAACCCAGTTTCAGCCAACGTGACTCCACGCTCCCAATCGTAGCATAAGCCCAGCAACCGTTGTTCGATTGTGGTTTCACGGGCGTTACCAGGCCATGATCGCGCAAATCGTAATAAGGATCAAAACTGTCGCGGCTGCCCAGCGCTTTTGGCTTTCCAAAATACAATGTTGAAGGAGGCGGAACAGCGCCAAGTTCGATGCCATTCATATACTCAGATTCCAGGTCACCGGATTTTATTTGCTGTTGATAACGCTCGAACTGCGGATCCGTTTCAGAACGACCATGAGGCGCTTCCTGAGCAAAGCTGAAACTAATAATAAACGAAGCGATTAATAAGATTACTGCATGTTTCATTGTATCAATAATTTTTGATGATGCTGCTGAAGCTGCCCGGATTTTCCTTCGAGCCATAGGTTCAGCAAATACAAACCCCTGCGCATCTCTCCGATGCTGCAACGCACATCATATGAGTCTGTTTCAAATATACGGATTTTTCTGCCATCCGGGCTTATAAGTTCTATTCGGATGATTTTCTGGTCAGGGGAATGAAGCCTGAAATAATCATCAGCCGGATTGGGCGAGACCCGAACAGGGCTTATTTGCTCTTCTTGAACTGCCAGGCTATTTTCAAATGCGCGCACAAACAAACCGCCCGAAAGGTTCCCGATTACAAAAAGCAAATCACCTTCAGAATTCCCCATAAAAGCCGGAGCGGTGCGCTCTGCGTTCATGGAAGGCAATAAATCATCATCAAGCAGTTGAAAATCCTTATTGCTATCCGGCTCGATTCCATTGTATATAAATAACTGTCCGGAGGCCGAACCTGCGATAAGGAGTGTTTCTCCAGCAGCATTTTTGAAAAAAGAGGGGACACTATGTCCATAATATGGCGTTGTTGCCGTGATGGTTTGCACATTGCCCAATTTCTCATCCTTCAACTCAAAAACAGGATTTGAAGCATCGCCCGTATTTTGAAAATACCGGATATAGCCATCCCGGTTGCCTGCCAGCAAATCTTCCAGACCATCCTGATTAAAATCGAACAATTGTGGCGTTGAAAAGAGGCCGCAATCAAGTTTCTGGAAATCGGGATCATTCAAAATAAAATCCGGGTTTTCCTGCCCGCCTGTATTTTCAAAAAACAGGATTTCGCCTTCTTTGCTGCCACACAACAAATCCACATCGCCATCGGCATCCACATCCATAAAAGCCGGATATAATGCGGTTTTGTGGAATGATGAAATATTTCCAAAATCTTTGTTAATCAGCTGATAGCCCGAACCCGTGTTTTTGTAGTATTGAATACGCGAACTGTGTCGGTTATAAAGATATCCGAATTCATACCAGGCCGAATCCATAATTCCATAATTACTGATAAACATATCTTTGAGCCCATCGCCATCCCAGTCGAAAAAGACAGGATAGGAACTGCTGCCGTTTTGGATCATATCGCCAATGAGGAAATCCTTTTGAGCCAAACTAAAAACCGGATTATTATTTTGGCCCGAATTTTCATACATCCAAAAATGGTCAGTATTTTCATTTTTGTACCATGCTTCATCCGAGGGTGCGGCCAGCAGTTCATCCACGCCATCTTTGTCCACATCGAGCATCAAAGCCGTTGGGCAGCTTAATAAATGCAAAGCTTCGGTTTCGGAGGGAAATCCGGTGAAT
The DNA here is from genome assembly GCA_963662905.2 of Bacteroidales bacterium. Taxonomy (GTDB): domain Bacteria; phylum Bacteroidota; class Bacteroidia; order Bacteroidales; family WRLA01. The sequence continues at coordinate 1,790,513 of CAXXFD010000003.1, forward strand.
TGTTCCTGCATCAATGCTTCACCTCCTTCCGGTGCATTCATCAGGCGGATGATGCCGGGAAAATCCAAATCGCCCAGAAGCAAATCTACCGCGCCATCGGCATTCAGGTCGCGGATGAACATGGAAGATCCGCTATGGCGGTCGTGCGAAGTAACCTCTGCCGTTTCTCCGGATTCAAAACATTGCGGATCAGAAAGTGTCAGCAGATTATTCTCTTCACTTTCTGTAAATTTCCCCCAGCAATGTTCCTCTTGAACAAAAACCAGGCTATCGGCATTTCCAAAGATTTCCATGCTCATATTTCTGTGAAAATCAATATAAACACCCAATGTCCAAAAATTCAGGATGTCCAAATCACCGTCATTATCAATATCCAGAATGGCGGGAAAATCGGAAGGCAATGCGAACAAATTGACCTCACCGGCATAATATTTTGAGTACAACAAATTGGAAGCCAGCTCAAACTCTAATTGATCCTGAGAAATGTTCCGCCAAACGCGAATCCCACCGGTAGTATAGGAAAAAATGTCTTTTTTACCGTCGCCATTATAATCCACTAATTGCATCCAATCGCGGATTTCAGGAAATGAATGCGCCAAAAACTCATTATAAATCCATCTTCCCTTTTCGAAAACAAAGCAAAGGATACGGTCGCCGGCTTTATCAAAAACCACCAGATCCGGTTCTCCATCCAGATTTACATCCATACTTTGGCAAACAGGCGTGTGCAATCCACCTGCCCAGGGATTTTTCATCTTTTCGCCGTTTTTACTGAGCACATCAGGCAGTGAAGCCGGGTGAAACATCTGATTTTGAGCAGAAACACCCAGAAAAGCAAATACAAATAAGAGGGTTTGGATAAGTTTTTTCATTGTATTAGAATAAGACCGTGATATGCAAAGATAAGTTGTAACCAGAGATTTTGCTTAATTTTCCTACTTTTGGACTTCAAAATAAAAAGCTATGACCCGGATTTTGATCATTGATGACGAGCGCAGCATCAGAAGGACTTTGCGCGACATACTGGAATATGAAAAATACAAAGTAGAAGATGCAGAAGATTCGATTACAGCGCTGGAGCAAATCAAAGAAAAAACTTTTGACGTGATTTTGTGCGACATCAAAATGCCGGGCATGGACGGCCTTGAACTACTTGATCATATTTTCCGCTATTCTGAAGCACCGGTCATTATGATTTCCGGTCATGGAACAATTGAAACCGCTGTGGAAGCGCTCAAAAAAGGCGCCTACGATTATATTGCCAAGCCTTTGGACCTAAACCGTTTGCTGGTTACAATCCGCAATGCACTGGATAAATCACGTTTGCTCAATGAAACTAAAGCACTGAAGAAAAAAGTAAGCAAATCATACGAAATGGTAGGCAATTCGGAAGCGCTTACCGACATAAAGGACATCATTGAAAAGGTGGCACCCACGCAGGCCCGCGTTTTGATTACCGGCGAAAACGGAACCGGAAAAGAGCTTGTTGCCCGCTGGCTGCACGAAAAAAGCGAACGTTCCCACGCACCTTTTATCGAAGTCAACTGCGCCGCTATTCCTGCAGAGCTTATTGAAAGCCAGCTTTTTGGCCATGAGAAAGGCGCATTTACCTCAGCCATCAAGCAACGAAAAGGCGATTTTGAGCTGGCACATGGCGGCACTCTTTTTCTGGATGAAATCGGCGATATGAGCCTTTCGGCACAAGCAAAGGTTTTGCGCGCATTACAGGAAAACAAGATTACACGGGTTGGCGGCGAAAAAGAAATTTCGGTTGATGTGCGGATTATTGCTGCGACCAACAAAAACATGAAAGAAGAAATCAGCAACAAGCGTTTCCGAGAGGATTTATACCACCGCCTGAGCGTCATACTGATTCATGTTCCTCCTCTGAACCAACGAACAGACGATATTCCAGCTTTGGCGGCACATTTTATGGCGCAGCTATGCGCAAGCATGGGCCGGGCTCCGCTGGAATTTTCTCCGGAAGCTATCGAAGCATTGCAGAAACTTCCCTGGACAGGCAATATCCGCGAGCTGCGCAATGTTATCGAGCGCCTTGCTATTTTGAGCGGAAATCCGGTGAAGGCAGAAGATGTGCAAAGATTGGCCAGTCCGTTGGCTTAACACCACCCGAACACTAATTTTTATAAAGCTGAGGATTATAACTTAGCTCAAAACGAAGCATCTGACCATAATCTTGATAATCAGTGGCAGGATAAGAAGGCTGTAATGCTTTTAGCCCGTCAGAAGCTTTCATGATGCCATAAATAAACCCAAAACTCAAATATTCACGGATGTTCCAGTTGAAGGTCAGGTCGGTTTCAACACCAAGGTGTTTATCTACTTTTTCACCTGAAGAAAGGTAAGGATGTTGCAATGAGAAAATATGCCCATCCAAGCAAAGGCTTGTTTTTTTTCCTGTAAAAACCTCCAGGCCGGCGACAATATCCTGAAGTCCGGCATTATCCACACTTCCTGGTGTGCTAAAATAATTCAGCTCTCCAAAGAATGTATTTCCTTCCATACCAAACATATTGTAATCGAATGATTTATTTTTGAACTCACCTTCATTTGCCGACCAGTCATTCCCGGAAGTAATTTGATAACCAACACCCAGGTTAAAAACACCTTTATGTTGATATGACAGAAAAGCGGATAAAAGATATGCGTCAAGGGAATTTCCGTCGCGGTCTTTCCCAAATTGAAAATAAGCATCGCCTTCCAGAAACCAGTTGCCAATAAAATTCAAGGAGTAGAATGCGCCGGCAGTGGCGCGCCCGTAAAATACATCCGGATAGTTCTGATGCGTTGTCGTACCATTTAGCAGGAATGTTTGGTCATTTTTTTGCACATAATTGAGCAACATCATAAAGCTCAGGCTATATCGTTCATCCTGTGATTTTTTGTTAAGCCACAAATAAGTCAGGTATTTATAAAAATCGACATCATAATTCGATAGGTTTTGGAAGTAATTGGCTGTCAGGTTATTAATACCTCCAGCCCAATTAAGATTAAATTTGTATGCCTCATTGGAATAATTGAATAAAGCGATATCAAAGGCATTGCCCCAGTTGTTCCAATCGCCATCGGCCACGATCCTGCCATTGTCGTAAGCAACATTTTGCCGGCCAATTTTGAAGAAAGTATTTTTTGAAGAAGAGAGGTAAAGTTCGATCCAGGCTTCATAAATACCGGTCATCACATCTTTTGTATTCATCGACTCGCCCCATACGCGTGCATCCTGCAGGCTCACGCAAAAAGAAGCAAGGCTGTCTTCGGTATAAAGGAAATTTACGCGGGTGCGCTGTTCCACCCAGGAGCCCATTACATCGCCTTTAGCCGGTAAGTTTTGATAGCCGTAGGAAAGGTATCCGCGGGTTCGGGATTCACCATTGATGGTAAACTGGGAAAAAGCAGAGATTCCTGCAAACAGGAAAACTGTCAGAATCAATATTTTTTTCATGGCTGGTGTTTTTTGATATACTTACAAATATATCAAAAAATACCAGTAATTTCTGACAAGAATAAAATTAAGGCTCCGTTATTTTTGAAGCAAATCCAGCTCTTCCTGATACATTTTATGGATCATACGTAACTTTTCCAGCGGAAAATCCTTATGGGCATAAATACGGATAAAATCATGAATTCCGGTTTTGGTATAATAATAACCTGGTGCTCCATCGAATCGGTCGTCAATAAAATTATTGACCACTTTCTGGTTGAATTTATTGAAAGACTCCCAACTGAGTTCACCATCCATAATCAGATAAAAAAGTGCAGGGTTATCCGCATTTCGGTAAATATTTTCTTCTTCCATCACCAAATCAAAGTAGTTCAGAATTTTAATCTTAGTAGTATATTCCTTAACTTCCTGATCTTTAACAAAAACCACTCCGGCCTTTTTATATGCTCCAATCAAATCTTTGATGTTTGAAAAATCGCTGATACGGACACGAATGAACTGAGCCGGTTTATTGAACAGTTTGAGCTGTCCGGGACTGGCATCAAAATCAACAGCAAGCTCTTTTTTGACTTTTTGTGTGGCACGGATCACGCGCATATTATGAATATCGTCAAAAGGCTTGATAATAAAATAAAGATGACGGGGCACAATGCCGGATTCATAGGCGGGAGCATTATAATATCCGGAAAAAAGGTCGCGTGCTTCGAGCACCATTTCATTATAAGTTTCTGGATGTTTGAAACTTGCAAGTTTTACTTCTTTGCTGATATAACCTAGTAGCTGGAGGTGTTTTTGTTGATTCATGTTTTTTGGATTAAATTGATTTCTCTAAAAACTCAACAAAAAACCTATTGTATGGGTTCAAAAAAGCCCCGACATAATGCCGGGGCCTAAAGAAATTAGTCAGAAGTAAGTATTCTATTATTCGCCGGAAGCGAACAAACTTGGTTTAAACGTAAGCTGCAGGAAACCCCAGAACGGGCTTTCGCTGTTTCCTGCACCGGGTTTATAGGGATGGATACTCTCCAATGTTTCCGAAGGCATCATCATACAGAAACCGGCTTTCATTTCAATTTCCTTGCTGAATTTATGGATATACATCAGGTCGAGTTCCTGACCGAAGGCTTTATCAAATTCAGCTCCTTCACTTTTAACAGCGGTCCCCATCATGCTAAATACATGAAAATAAGCTTTAACAATATTCTTTTTGGAGATCTTAGCCGTAACATTTGGATAAATATCGAGCAAGCCGGTTCCCTGATGCCATGTATCGAGCAGGAAGTAGTTCATCCAGCCATTGTATTTGAAACGCGCGCCATAAAGCAGGTCAAAAGCATTGTCCTTATCATTATCTTTATCGGTATTATCATTTCCCGAAAGGGCATCAACTCCTGCTCCAATGCGGAACATGCCGGCATTTACGCCCATATCAAAAGTTGCCATCCATGCTGCTTTATCCACACTTTTGGCATTTTTGCCCATTTGGTAATAAAAATTAGCAGTAATGTCGATCGGACCGTTTTTCAAGCTCAGGTGCGGGCCAAAAGTACCCATCATATTGAGCACATTGGGGCTTCCGGGTTTCATCCGTCCCGATGCAATAGCCAGAAATGACAGATAGGATTTTTCGTTCAGCTTTTTGCTCAGATAAAGAAAATTGAGCGTTTTAAGACGGAAGCCGTCATCATAATATTCATTGGCGCCGAAGCCTGCTCCGGGAACGGCCCCCAATTCAATATTCTCAAAATTATTCCATGACAGTCCCAGGTCAAAGCGCCATCCGTTCTTTTTGCTCATAAAAGTAAATCCATCGTAGGTTTGGCCGTACTGATTCCAGTCGCGCCAGCTGAGGAGCCGCTGATCATCGTATTTCCATTCCTGACGGCCAATTTTCAAGGCACAGTTTTCACCAACTTTCCATTTTACCCATGCCTGATAAATACCTGTACTTACGGTATTGTTCCACACGCCGGTTTTTGTGGCATAATCATCGCCACCCCATGCGCGGACGTCCTGAAGGCTCATGTAAAACTGAAGGTCGTCTTTGTTGAAATCAAAATTAATCCTCGCTCTTTGGCTGGCATAAAAAGAAATATCATCACCTTCAACCGGAAGGAATTTATAGCCTTTATTGGCTTCTGCACGGGCACGGTATTCTGCCGTAATTTTCAACTGACTATAAGCCAAATGTCCTATTGCCATCAATACAATAAGCAGGCCCATACGCAAAAAGGAAAAATTCTTCATAATCGTTAATATTTTGTTAAACTCATTTCTTTGATGAGAAACAGACTATACCCGGACATGTTTAACCTGCTTTGCCAAAACAGCTCGCAAATTATTCGTGAAAAGCCCTGATAAGTTGTTTCACATTAAACAAAAGTGCAATTTATTGCTTTTATAATCAGGGTGTTCAAGAAGAGCACCTTCTTTTGAAGCATAATAAACTGAATTAAATCAAAAAAAGGCTGAGGAGAATCATGTTTTTTTCTGATTTGTTTCGTAGTTTTGTTAGTCAATACATGTTCATATGGTCATAAGTGATTACTCAATAAATAATTGTACCGTTGATAGCCCGGCTGTTTCCTGTTTCGACACGCTCAGCGAAGAGGAAAAAGAGATTGTTCGCAAAAACCAAATCGACATCAACTACCGCAAGGGGGAAATAATATGCAAGCAAGGTTCATTTGCCTCGCACATTATGTACTTGCGTGAAGGTCTGGCCAAAATCTATTTAGAAGGGAAACCCAAAAACCTCATCATTAAAATTGCACCTTCCAACCAACTGATTGGCTTGCCATCACTTTTCGATGGCAACAATACTTTCTTGTACTCGTCCATGACCTATCTGGATTCCAAAGTAAGCCTGATTGATATAAATGTTTTCAAGCAGCTTTTAAGGCGTAATGCCAATTTCGCATCGGAGGTGATCAATATCCTCAATGAAAATACGGTACAGACATACAGCCGCTTTTTCTGCCTGACGCGCAAGCAATTACATGGAAGGTTGGCCGACATTATTATTTGCCTTTCGCAAAGGATTTTTAAAGCGGAAACTTTTGACCTCGCGATTTCCCGTAGCGATCTGGCAGAACTTACCGGTATGTCCACCGAGAGTGTTATACGAATAATCAAAGATTTTAAAGACGACAAGATTATTCAGGTTTCGGGCAAAAACATTAAAATCCTGGATTACGACAAGCTCAGAAAAATCAGTGAAGTCGGATAAAAACAAACAGGCTGTGCATTGTTTTCTTACTTTTGCGGCATGATGTGGTTTCGCAAGTCAATTCCGAATTTTATCACGATACTCAACCTGCTCTGCGGTTCAGCAGCGGTGATATTCATTTTTAAAGACCAAACGGCAATTGCAGCTTTGCTCATTATTTGGGCAGCTGTTTTTGATTTTTTTGATGGCCTGGCCGCACGGGCTTTGGGTGCATATTCGGATGTAGGCAAAGAACTCGACAGCCTTTCGGATGTAATTAGTTTTGGGCTTGCTCCCGGAATGCTGGTCTATCATTTTTTGGAAAAATCCCTTCCTGCAGATTATCAGGTTCTTGCATTTAGCGGTCTGCTGATCCCTGCTTTTTCCGCATTGCGATTGGCCCGATTCAATGTAATGCAGGCACATTCCTCAGATTTTTCGGGTTTGCCTGTTCCGGCCAACGCCCTCTTCTTCATCAGTCTTCCTCTACTTGAACTTGTTGCCAAAGAAGGATCATATATCGGCCTGGCTCAATTTGTACTTAATCCCTGGTTTATAATTGCGAGCACAATCTTCTTTTCATCACTGCTGCTCAGCCCGGTACGCCTGATGAGCCTGAAATTCAAAAACCTTCGATTCAAAGAGAATGCCGAGCGCTTTATCTTTATTTTAACTGCCTTGTTTCTTTTTTCCACATTTCATCTAGTGAGCACGGTATTTATCATTCCCGCTTATCTCATCATCAGCCTGATTAGCAATATCATAAACCCAAACTAAAATCAATCTTCCAACCAGGCATTACTGTGTCCAAATTCGTACAGCAGAAATTGTGCGCTGACGAACACATGCCGTTTATTTTACTGAGGACTTAAGCTTTTAAGAACAATGATTACTATTCCTAACTTATAAAACTCATAAAAACCAATTATACAGTAGGGTAAAATTTACTATGGGACAAAAAAACTAAAACAATTTAAATTTTTATAAAAATTTGATTCCCAACACACAAAGCAATACTGCACAAGAGCAATCAAGGCAAAATATTAATCAAAAAATTAACTTAGAACCAATCTATTGGCATATTTGTTGATTAAACGCATGCAAAAAATAGTAATATGAGCAAATGGACAGGCATACTTATCATATTCTCCGCATTAATTGCCGGGCAAACGATTCAGGCACAAGATCAAGATAACAAGCAACACGAAAAGAAAGAGACCCAATATCTTTTTAGCGGCAAAAACGATATAAATGTATCCGGTTTTGGAGCACCCATATTTGAGTTCTCGTCTGCACAGGGCAATTTTGCATTTGGTGCAGGAGGCGGTGGAGCAGTATTGTTTAACAAGCGCTTTTATATTGGTGGCTACGGTATTGGCATGATGAGCATGAATGAACTCGACTTCAAAATCCACAGCATCCACGGAACTATTTTATATCCGCACCTGCTCTTCGGGCATGGTGGTTTCTGGCTCGGTTACATACATAATCCGGAAAATGTTGTCCATTTTTCCCTGAGCACAAAAATTGGTTTCGGAGGGATCAGTTATACCAATGATTTATGGACTCATTGGTACGACGAATCAGATTGGGGCTATGATCAGGTTTTTGTCTTAACGCCTCAGGCCGAAGTGGAAGTAAATCTATTGAAATGGTTTAAAATAAATGCCGGATTGGGATACAGGCTTGTTAGCGGAATTGATAACGAATTCAAAGACAGCGAAGGAAACCCCGCAATCTCCAATAACGACATGAGCAGCATTCAAGGCAGCCTTAGTTTTATTTTTGGATGGTTTTAACTCATAATCAACTTATTGCAAATAATTTCAAAAAAAATCAATATCCCGGTAGGGGTAAATAAAACTCAGTGTGTCATACAGGCATAGAAACAAAACAGTACTATATAAAACTATGAAAAAACTAATCATTTTTCTGTCGTATTTATTCCTGACGCAAAACCTGCTTTGGGCTGATAATGACAGCCCGGAGAAAAAAATAAGGCATACAATCAGCGGGCATATTGAAGATGCAAACAGTGGCGAAATGCTGATTGGCGCAACAGTTTTTGTAAAAGAGCTACAGACGGGTACAGTAACCAATGTGTATGGCTTTTACAGCCTAAGCGTGGAACCCGGCGAATATACATTAGTGTATTCCTATATTGGTTTTGAGAAAATCGAGAAGAACATCAAACTCGATAAGGACAAAACCATTAATATGCGTCTGAAGCCCTCGCACGAAACGCTTGAAGAGGTAATTATCCAGGGCAAAGCCTCGGACCGCAACATAAAAGACCCGGAAATGAGCAGTGTGGTTTTGGATTCAAAAAAAATCAATCAAATCCCTGCTTTGATGGGCGAAGTGGATATCATCAAAGCATTCCAACTGCTGCCGGGAGTTCAGGCGACAAGCGAAGGCTCTTCCGGTTTCAGTGTGCGTGGCGGATCTCCGGATCAGAACCTGATTATCCTGGATGAAGCGCCTGTGTATAATGCTTCTCATATGCTGGGATTTTTCAGCGTTTTCAATAATGACGCCATCAAAGATGTGAAACTCTACAAAGGAGATATTCCCGCGCAATATGGCGGAAGGCTCTCATCACTGATGGACATCCACATGAAAGAAGGAAACAATAAAAACTTTCATGGAACAGGCGGCATTGGCCTTATTTCGAGCCGTCTGACACTGGAAGGGCCGATAGTGCGCGATAAAACTTCATTTTTGCTCAGTGGACGCCGCACCTACGCAGATTTATTTTTGCCGCTGGCATCTGATGAAGACATCAAAGATAATGTGCTGCATTTCTACGACATCAACGCCAAAGTGAACCACATTATCAATGAAAACAACCGGATATTTATCAGTGGCTACCTGGGTCGCGATGTGTTTGAAAACAAATTTGCCCGTCTGGCTTTTGGCAACCAAACGGCGACAATCCGTTGGAACCATCTCTTTTCCAAGAAAATATTTGCAAACTTCACCGGAGTTTACACCAACTATGATTATGAAATCGGTTCTGAGATGCAACGAGCCAATTCTTTTAACTGGATATCCAACATGAAAGAATACGGCCTGAAAGCCGATTTTACCTGGTTTCTCAACCCCGACAACACATTGCGCTTTGGAGCTTCAACTTCCTATCATGATTTTTATCCCGGCATGGCGGAAGGCGTTGGTGATCAATCCTTTTTTGACCGCTACGAAGTGCCCAGCACTTATGCTTTGGAAAACGCTGTTTATATGAGCAATGAGCAAAATATCGGCGAACGTTTGTCACTTCGCTACGGACTGAGACTAAGTGTTTTCCAGAATGTTGGGCCTGGAACCGTTTATAATCTGGATGAACATTATAATGTAGTAGATTCCACCGTTTATTCAAGTGGCGATTTTTACAACACTTATGCGGTACTTCAGCCCCGTTTGGGACTTAATTATTTATTAAACGAATACAGCAGCCTGAAAGCAACTTACAGCCGCACCGCTCAGTATGTGCAGCTGGCGCAAAAATCTGCTTCAGGCACACCGCTTGACATCTGGTTTCCTGCCAGCCCCAATGTTAAGCCGCAAATCGCCGATATTTACGCAATGGGTTATTTCAGGAATTTTCAAAACAATGTTATTGAAGCCAGTGTCGAAGCCTATTATAAAGACATGCAAAACTCCATTGATTTCCGCGATCATGCCGACCTGCTGCTAAACCAGGAAATGGAAAAAGAACTGCGTTTTGGAAAATCATGGTCATACGGCCTTGAAGTACTGCTCCGCAAAAACAAGGGGAAACTCACCGGATGGATCGGATACACCTATTCGCGCACAAAGCGCAAATTTAAGGACATCAACAATGGAGAAACCTACAATTCTCCTTATGACAAGCCACATGAGCTCACCATTGTTATGAATTACGAAATCAGTCCGCGTTTGAGTTTTTCTGCCAACTGGATATATTCAACAGGTGCTCCGGTCACTTTTCCTTCGGGCAAAGCAATGTATGGAAATAAAATCATCTCCATTTACACCGAACGCAATGCCTACCGAATGCCCGACTATCATCGGCTCGATCTGGCGCTCACACTGCAGGAAAAGAAAAAAGCAGGAAGAAAATGGCATCACAGCTGGACTTTCTCCCTCTATAATGCTTACGGAAGAAAAAATGCCTGGGCCATCAATTTTGTTGAAGACGAAAACAATCCCGAAATTGTTTATGCAGAAAAAACCTATTTGTTTGGTATAATCCCTTCAGTAACCTTTAACTTTAATTTCTAAGCGATGAAAACCCAATACTTTATAATACTTGCACTTTTTGTAGCTTTTGCCGGCTGCACCGAAAAAATGGACATCGACCTCAATACGACCAATGAAAGATTGGTGATTGAAGGTAACATCACTTCTGACGACACCACCCAATATATCAAGCTGACCCATTCCACCGGATTTTATTATGCGGATCAACCTCCGGCAGTGCAAAATGCAGTGGTAACTGTAAATGACGGCAGCCGGGACATTGTTTTTAAAGAAGTTTCTCCGGGACTTTATGCCAGCCCGGGCAAAATGAAAGGCGACACACTAAAGTCCTACACTTTGGACATCAGGCTGGAAAAGGATATAAACGGCAGCAGCAATTACACCGCGCAATCAGCAATGCCAAGTGTTATCAGCGAGGGATATATTGAAATTGAATATCATGATGACTGGCTCGATGGGATATGGGAAGTACAACTTTTTGCCCAGGATCCACCAACGGAAAATTTTTACCTTTTCCGCTCCCTGCAAAATGGAGTGATGGTCACCGACAGCATTACCGAATGGATCATATCCGAAGACCGCTTTTATAACGGAGGCTTCACAAATGGCGTTGGCGTTGCATATTTCAACCGAAAAGAAGGACAGGAACTCAAAAAAGGGGATACAGTAACGGTAATAATGTCGGGAATTACCGAAGAATATTACTATTTTATTAAAGAAGTAAAAGAAGAAGCTTTTGGCCAGAACCCCATGTTCAGCGGACCGCCGGCAAATGTAAGCAGCAATATCAACAATGGGGGCATCGGTTTTTTTGCAGCTTATTCGAATGTATATTTCACTACTGTTTATCAGGGGGAATAGAAACCTTCAGGGGAATCTATTAATGGCTAGTAATTTCATATCTTGCACAAGAAAATATTCACTACAAATTTGAAACAAGCCATGAACCGGATAATTTGCGGCAGCATATTACTTCTTCTAATGTTGTTTTTCCCATGGATTATTTTCGCTCAAACAACAGGAAGTATCAGCGGAAAAGTAATAGATAATATCAGCCGGAGCCCGCTGCCGGGCGCTACTATTGTAATTTTGAACAGTGATCCTTTAAAAGGCACCAGCAGTGATGTGGATGGGAATTTCCAGCTTGACGGCGTCCCGTTGGGACGTATCAGCCTTAAAGTCAGTTTTTTGGGATACGAACCACTTTTTATCCGAAATTTAATGGTCAGTTCAGGGAAGCAATTGCGTCTGACTGCCGAGCTTCAGGAGAAAATCATTGAGGCAGAAGCCGTCGAGATCAAAGCTAAAATGGCCAAAGAGAAACCACTGAACACAATGGCCAGTGTGAGTGCCCGCAGCTTTTCTGTTGAAGAATCCAACCGTTATGCAGGCAGCCTGGGCGACCCCTCCCGTATGGCAGCCAATTATGCAGGCGTAATGACCATGAATGATTCCAGAAATGACATAATCATCAGGGGCAATACACCGGCCGGCCTGCTCTGGCGCCTCAATGGCATCGACATACCAAACCCAAACCATTTTGGCTCAATCGGAACAACAGGCGGACCGGTCAGTATGCTCAACAATAACCTGCTCGACAATTCCGATTTTTTTACCAGCGCTTTTCCGGCAGAGTATGGAAATGCTGTTTCCGGCGTATTTGATTTGAATATGCGCTCGGGCAACCCCAATGAATTTGAATTTACAGGACAACTGGGGTTTAACGGCTTTGAGCTGGGTGCTGAAGGCCCTCTTGGAAAAAGAAACGGAAGCAGTTTTCTGGTCAATTACCGCTATTCCATGCCGGCTGTTTTTGATGTTCTGGGCTTTGATATAGGCACCGGAAGCTCTGTACCTTATTATCAGGACATAAGCTTTAAGGTGGATTTACAACTCAACCCCAAAGCAAAACTTAGCATTTTTGGCCTCGGAGGCAATTCAAACATCAAGCTCTACGGCAGCGAAAAAGAAGATGATGAATTCAGCTTTGGGCTCACAGGCACTGACACTGATTTTGAATCCGACATGGGAATTGCAGGCATTAAACTCACCAACTTCCTGAACAAAAATACTCGGCTGGAAAGTTTTGTTTCGGTGCAAACTGCAATGAGCAGCACAAAAATTGACTCCCTGCGCAAAGAGAACCTGAAAGAAAAATATCCTTTTTTCAGAGATAAAAAACGCGAAAACAAAATTGTTGCCGGCACTGAGCTAAGCCGTAAAATCAATTCCAAAAACAATTTCAAAACAGGCTTGGAAGCCGAAATATATTTTGTAGATTTTATTGACAGTGTGTACAAACATGAGGACAAAGCCTTTGAAACACGAAATGATTTCAATGGAAATATGACTCTTCTTCAGGCTTTTATGCAATGGCAGCACCACTTTAGCGATAAACTTATTTTAAACAGCGGGATCCATTTCCAGCAGTTTACACTCAATGCGTCCAATGCCATTGAGCCGCGCGCCGGCATAAAATGGATTTTCCATCCGAATATGTCACTAAACTTTGGATTTGGGATGCACAGCATGCTTCAACCCCATATGTATTATTTTTACGAAACACATTTGCCCGACAGAACAATCATACAAACAAATAAAGATATGGGATTCAGCCGCAGTTTGCAGAATGTACTTGGCTACGATTACCTCATCACGGAAAACTTCAGGCTAAAAATAGAAACTTATTACCAATACCTCTATGACATCCCGGTTAAAGAAAACTTTCCTGAATTTAGCATGTTAAACGAAGGAAGCTATTTTGCATTCGATCTGCAGGACAGCCTTGTAAACCAAGGAACAGGCCACAATTACGGCATCGAATTTACGCTCGAAAAATTCTTTTCCGAAGGTTATTATTTTTTGGCCACAGCATCTTTGTTCAATTCGAAATACAGAGGATATGATGACATCCTGAGAAATACCGTTTATAACGGCAATTTTGTGCTGAACCTGTTGGGAGGCTATGAATTCAGGATTGGAGAAAACAATTTCCTGGCCATTGACCTGAAAACTGTTTGGGCCGGCGGAACCCGATATACCCCGATTGATCTGGAAAAATCCATCAAAGAAAACCAAACGGAATACGATTACAGCCAGGCCAACAGCCTGAAACATGATGATTATTTTAAACTCGATGCCCGGATCAGTTTTAAAATGAACGGAAATAAATTCAATCAGGAATGGGCGCTTGACATAAAAAACCTGACCAATTACCAAAATATTTTTCAGGAAAGCTACGACCCGATAAGCGGCGCAATCAAAACAGATTACCAGCAGGGATTTTACCCTATGATACTATACAGGATTCAATTTTAACAGAGGACAAACAATAAGTTTACGCTCGCAAAATTTCCCGATTGCCAAATTGAAAGCTGAAAAGCATATCTTTTTCAAATACATTTTGCAACAAAAATGAATTATCTTTGTTAGTGGATGCAAATACTCTGACATGAAAAAACTCTTTGTTTTTGCTGCAATTACGCTTCTTTTCTCGGCCTGCCGGATGCAAAAATCTGATAAAGAAATGATTACTGTTAGCGTCCTTCCCCAAAAATATTTTATTGAAGCCATTGCCGGAAACGACTTCGACATAAATGTAATGGTCCCTTCCGGAGCTAGCCCCGCAAGTTACGAGCCTTCACCGGAACAGATGCTCAAACTACAATCGTCTCCATTGTATTTCCGAATAGGTCATATCGGTTTTGAAAAAGCCTGGATGAAAAATATCAGCAGCAATCATCCCGAAATGAAAATTATCGACCTTTCGCAAGGGCTCGACCTGATCGAAATCCCCACCGAAAAACATGGCGATCATTACCACTATGGCGTTGACCCGCATATCTGGCTATCGCCCAGGCTCGTGAAAGAATTCAGTCCGAAAATCCTTGCTGCCCTTTCCGAACTAAAAAAAGAAAATTCGCAAAAGTATCAGGAGAATTACCAAAAACTCATCACCAAAATTGACTCTCTGGATACCCGGATAAAAGAATGGAGCGCAAAGGCGCACAACAAGAGCTTTTTGATTTTCCATCCGGTATTGACCTATTATGCACGGGATTACGGCTACGAACAAATTCCTCTTGAGGTAGATGGAAAGGAACCCGGCCTGAAGCATATGAAAAAGATTGCCGATCAGGCGCAACAAAAAAATATTCGTAAAATTTTGGTGCAAAAGGAATTTGATATGCGCAACGCCAAAGTCACTGCCGAACAGATTGGGGGCAAGATTATCCAAATAGATCCACTATCCGAAAACTGGCCGGATAATATTATTGATATCAGCAAAAAACTAGCACAGGAATAATGGAAGAAGAAATTTTATTAAGCCTGAAAAATGTGGATGCCGGTTACGAGGGCAAAACGGTGATCAAGGATGTGAATTTCGACATTCATGCAAATGATTTTATTGGGATTATCGGGCCAAACGGAGGGGGCAAAACGACGCTGCTCAAAGTAATGCTTGGCATCATTAAACCAATGAATGGTGAAATCAAAAAAAACCCGGCTATTGGCACACCCGGTTATCTGCCTCAATACACCAATATTGACAAACGTTTCCCCGTTTCACCGCTGGAAGTAGTTTTGAGCGGGCTTCTACAACCCGGACATCTGCAATGGCGCTACAGCAAAGAAGAAAAACAAAAGGCACATCAGCTTTTGAAAAGAGCCGGTTTGGCAGAAATTGCCATCAAACCTTTAGGGAATTTATCAGGAGGACAAATCCAAAAGACCCTGCTTTGTCGTGCTTTGATCCGCGACCCCAAACTCCTGATCCTCGATGAGCCCAATACTTATGTCGATAGCAGCTTTGAGGGAGAACTTTATGAAATGCTGCGTGCGCTCAATAAAAACATGGCCATTGTAATGGTAAGCCATGATGTGGGCACAATCTCGTCATACATTAAAAGTATTGCCTGCGTAAATCAGGAACTGCACTACCATCATTCCAATCAGATCAGCCAGGAACAGTTGATGTCGTATAATTGCCCTATTGACCTAATTACCCACGGAACTGTTCCGCACCGCGTATTGAAAAAGCACGAATAAAATGGAAATACTTGCACAACTGTTCAATTACCAGTTTTTCGTAAATGCCGTTATTGCCAGCCTGCTCAGTTCGGTAATTTGTGGTATTGCAGGCACTTATATTGTTACACGGCGGATAGTTTTTATCAGCGGAGGCATTACGCATGCTTCGTTTGGCGGGATTGGACTGGCTTTTTTCCTTGGCCTGAGCCCTATTCTTGGCGCTGCGGTTTTTGCAGTATTGACGGCTTTGGCCGTACAGTTTTTATCGCGAAAAGATGCCATTCGCCAGGATTCTGTAATCGGGATTTTGTGGAGCCTCGGAATGGCCATAGGAATCATTTTTATTTTTCTGAGCCCGGGCTATACGCCCAACCTGATGAGCTATTTGTTTGGAAGCCTGCTCACTGTCAGCAGCACAGATTTAATCCTTATGGCCGCCCTTGCGGTGATTGTTTCCTTTTTCTTCATCCGCTTTTTGCGCATCATCCTCTTTATTTCTTTTGATGAAAGTTATGCCCGGACATCCGGAATTCCGGTTGACCTTTTTTCTGCATTACTGATGGTTCTGGTTTCGCTCACCATTGTGCTCAGCATCCGGACTGCCGGTATCATATTGGTTATCAGCCTTCTTACAATACCGCAAACTACAGCCAACCTTTTCACCCATGATTTTAAAAAGATGATACTCTACTCTATAATTTTTAATATCATTGGAAGTTTGAGTGGATTGATGATCTCTTTTTGGCTGAACATTCCATCGGGAGCTTCCATTATCTTTTCCTTGGTACTCCTTTTCGGTATTGCCAAATTAATTGTATTTGCCGGCAGCAAAAGAAAAAATGGCACAATTAATTTGAATTAAACCATAGTAACTAATCAGTGTCAGAAAAAAATCAATCCTTATTAACAATTTTCGCTGTGGCTTGTGAATAACTTTCTGGGATTGATGCGTTTAAAGGCTCTGTGATTTTGCTGTTTGTTTGTTCTTGGGTGTTCAGGTTTAAATATTGGATTCTCCTTGGGGTATTTTTCAAAAATCATTGGCTATTCACAAGTTGCTGTTTTCTGTGTTCGTAACTAAACCGCTGGTAATTTGACTTTTGCCTCTAACCTACACTACTTTTGAAAGAAAAAAGTTTTGGACAAAGATTTCATTATACAAGAGCTTTTCAAAAGGATTGGCCAGCTTGAAAGAAGACTGGAAGCCCTTGAGTTGGAAAACAAAAAACTCAAAGAAAAGCTTGCCAAATACCAAACACCAAAAAACAGCAACAACAGCTCAATACCTCCCTCCCAAGATCAGAACCGCCCTAAGCGCAGGAGTTTGAGGGAAAAGACAGGGCGTAAGCCAGGCGGACAGGCAGGGCGGAAAGGGAACACACTTAAGATGGCCGAAGTGCCTGACACTATTGAGAAGCACATCCCCTCATATTGCAAGTGTTGCGGGAAAGACCTTGCTTCTTTGCCCGTACAATTAGCCGGCAAACGCCAGGTATTTGATATTCCCGAGATAAAGTTACATGTCACAGAACACCGGGTATATAAAAAGGTTTGCAGTTGTGGCCATGAAACCAGGTGTGATTATCCATCTCAGGCCAATGCCCCGGTAAGCTATGGGAACAACATTGAAAGTTTGATCGGGTATTTCCATACCAGGCAGTACCTGCCCTTTTTGCGTATGAAAGAACTTTTCAGGGATGTTTTCCATATTCCCATAAGCGAAGGGGGCATCCATTATTTGCTCAATAAACTAAAGCGCAAGGCCCAACCAGCCTATGACCTAATAAAGCAAAAGTTGCTTTCGGGAGGATATTGCCTTTCTGTAGGAAGTGATGAGACAGGAGTTAAGGTTGATGGCAATAAGCACTGGGCATGGACATGGCAAAACCAAGAGGCTACATTCATTGCCATCACTGACAACAGGGCACAGAGGAGCATTGACAATACATTTAAAGATGGGTTTAAAAACTCTGTGTTGGTGCATGATTGCTGGAAGAGCCATTTTAATACTGCTGCGCTGTCGCACCAGATTTGTATGGCACATCTTTTACGTGACCTGAATTACTTGTCAGAAAGGTATGGGCATAAATGGAGCAGGATATGCAAACGGCTGTTTCAAACGGCACTGGATTTGAAGAAAAAAATGGACAATGCGGGTTGCTACGTACATAGCCCAAAGAGAACCGCAATTGAAAACAGGCTGAACAGTTTACTGAAAGCAGAACTGCCGGAAAAACACAACGAATTGCTTGCATTCAAAAAAAGGCTAGTCAAATACAGGGACTATATCTTCACCTTCTTATATCACCCAGAAGTCCCGCCAGACAATAATGCTTCTGAAAGGGCAATCCGAAACATAAAAGTTAAACAGAAAGTTTCAGGTCAATTCAGATCGACCGATGGAGCGGATGCCTTTGCTGTTTTGAGATCAGTTGCTGACACAATTATCAAGAATGGACAGAGTGTTGTGCCTGCCTTGGGAACTATCGCTAATTTGCAGACTGATTAGTAACAAACCATAAAATCGCGATATTTGGGCAAAATAGCCAACAAAAGCCCAAATCATGAAAAAGATACTTGTTCCTGTCGATTTTTCTCCATCGAGCAAAAACAATATGCGTTTTGCCATTGATACCGCAATAAAAGCCGGGGCGGACATTCAGTTTTTTCACAGTTATTACGATCAAATTGTGCTGCAGGGCATGTCGGGCACAGATACTGTAGAAAGCCTTCCGATGATGGACATGAAATTCTCTGCTGAAGTCCGTGACCGCAGTGAAAAACAAATGAAGGCATTATGCGAAGAGCTGAAGGAAGAATTTACAAAGGAGGGGAAAAAGTTGCCCGAATGGAACTGGATTGTTGAAGGCGGTGATTTTGAAACGGAAATCCGCATTGCCTGCCAGGATTACAAACCCGATATGGTAATCATTGGCTCCGAAGGCCATGGGAAAAAAGACCCTTACAGCGGCTCTGTTTCTGCCCGTTTGTTTAAGCATGCACGCGTACCGGTTTTTGCCGTGAATAATTCCATAGCTCCCGATCAACTGAACAACATACTCTTTCTCTCTGATTTCTCCCAAACCATGAATTCAAGAGTCCGTTATTTGCTCGAATTTGCCGAATTATACAAGGCCACAGTTCGTTGCAGGCATTTGCACCTGGATTCCAAAGAAATGTTTGATGATGTAAAAGCAGAATCGCTCCGTCAGGATTTCAATGACGAAGTAAATGCCGGCTTGATTGATTTTGAGATAACAGCTTGCCAGGAAGCGGAAGAAGGATTATCCGAAGTTTTCAAGGAATTCCAACCCGATGTAATTGCATTCCATGTGAAACAACACAGCTTTCTGTACCATATGTTTCACAATACAATTACCCGGAAAGATATTTTCAAGACAGGAAAGCCCTTGCTTGTTTTTGGCCCGGAATCGTTAACGGATTAAAGCAGTAATTTTCATATTTGTTCGACGGGAAGGCCTGTTTCACGTGCAATCTCTTCGAAGTTTCTTCTTACATCAAATATCTGAATGCTTTATCGAAAAATGGGTTAACTATTTTCACCTTCCGATTTGTTCAATAAATTATTCAGGTCAGCTATGCTCAATCCTGTATCATTGCTTATTTCTTCAACGCTTTTGCCCATTTCATGCAGCAGTTTGGCAAGTTTCGTTTTTGTCTGCAGGGCTTCCTGTTTTGCTGTATCAGCTTCCAGCTTTGCCTCTTCGATCTTTTTCTCAAAGCGCGACTCCTGCTGGTCAAAAATAAAATCAATTTCTTCTTCGGCATCCAATTGACGGCGGAAGGCATCGTCCAGCAAAGGTTTTTGAAGATACTGCGCAACATCCTGAAAGCCCTCGGGAATCTCCTGTAAATCAAGGATATAATTCTGTCCCGATATCCAAGCCTGGTTAAAAAACATCATAAACTGCTCCAGGCGGCTTTTGCGCTCTGCCGGCAATCGGCGCACCTGCAAAATATGTGAGCGGTGCGTGAGGTGGTTAATGAAAAAACTGTCAATTGCTACCGGCTCTTTGCTTACCGAATTGACAATCTGACGGTTAACCGTTACTGCCATATAAGGGACATCATCCAGATTATAGCCCAAAATATATACCGTAATAATGGGACGGATCTTATTATAAAGCTTTTCCGGTTCGGCAACCGTATTCATATAATTCATCCCGAGATAGTTGCGAAACCTGCGGATATCCGTGGCAAACTTCGATTTCTGCAATTCGATCAGAACGGTCTGTTCTTTCCCTTCGTCATTTCGGATGCGTGCTTTAAAATCAAGGCGGAACAAACTCAAACCCCTTTTATCATCAGAAGCATGGGTTTCCTGCTGGCCCAAATCCAGTTCAATAATTTCCTCATCGAGCAAAACAGAAAGCACCTTGCGGGCGATGCGCTCGTTTTGCATCAGGTATTTGAAGGCTTTGTCGTATAATGGGTTAACTATTTTCATCTTCAGGCTTGTTCATAAGGTTGTTCAGTTCTGGAATGCTCAATCCTGTTTCGTTGCTTATTTCTTCAACGCTTTTGCCCATTTCATGCAGCAGTTTGGCAAGTTTCGTTTTTGTCCGCAGGGTTTCCAGCTTGGCAGTGCCAGCCTCCTGTTTGGCAGAGTAGGCTTCCATCCTTGCATTACTGGCGGCCTGTTTCGCTGTATCAGCTTCCATCCTTGCCTCTTCGATCTTTTTCTCAAAGCGCGACTCCTGCTGGTCGAAAATAAAATCAATTTCTTCTTCGGCATCCAATTGACGGCGGAAGGCATCGTCCAGCAAAGGTTTTTGAAGATACTGCGCAACATCCTGAAAGCCCTCGGGAATCTCCTGTAAATCAAGGATATAATTCTGTCCCGATATCCAAGCCTGGTTAAAAAACATCATAAACTGCTCCAGGCGGCTTTTGCGCTCTGCCGGCAATCGGCGCACCTGCAAAATATGTGAGCGGTGCGTGAGGTGGTTAATGAAAAAACTGTCAACTGCTACCGGCTCTTTGCTTACCGAATTGACAATCTGACGGTTAACCGTTACTGCCAAATAAGGGACATCATCCAGATTATAGCCCAAAATATATACCGTAATAATGGGACGGATCTTATTATAAAGCTTTTCCGGTTCGGCAACCGTATTCATATAATTCATCCCGAGATAGTTGCGAAACCTGCGGATATCCGTGGCAAACTTCGATTTCTGCAATTCGATCAGAACGGTCTGTTCTTTCCCTTCGTCATTTCGGATGCGTGCTTTAAAATCAAGGCGGAACAAACTCAAACCCCTTTTATCATCAGAAGCATGGGTTTCCTGCTGGCCCAAATCCAGTTCAATAATTTCCTCATCGAGCAAAACAGAAAGCACCTTGCGGGCGATGCGCTCGTTTTGCATCAGGTATTTGAAGGCTTTGTCGTATAATGGGTTAACTATTTTCATCTTCAGGCTTGTTCATAAGGTTGTTCAGTTCTGGAATGCTCAATCCTGTTTCGTTGCTTATTTCTTCAACGCTTTTGCCCATTTCATGCAGCAGTTTGGCAAGTTTCGTTTTTGTCCGCAGGGTTTCCAGCTTGGCAGTGCCAGCCTCCTGTTTGGCAGAGTAGGCTTCCATCCTTGCATTACTGGCGGCCTGTTTCGCTGTATCAGCTTCCATCCTTGCCTCTTCGATCTTTTTCTCAAAGCGCGACTCCTGCTGGTCGAAAATAAAATCAATTTCTTCTTCGGCATCCAATTGACGGCGGAAGGCATCGTCCAGCAAAGGTTTTTGAAGATACTGCGCAACATCCTGAAAGCCCTCGGGAATCTCCTGTAAATCAAGGATATAATTCTGTCCCGATATCCAAGCCTGGTTAAAAAACATCATAAACTGCTCCAGGCGGCTTTTGCGCTCTGCCGGCAATCGGCGCACCTGCAAAATATGTGAGCGGTGCGTGAGGTGGTTAATGAAAAAACTGTCAACTGCTACCGGCTCTTTGCTTACCGAATTGACAATCTGACGGTTAACCGTTACTGCCAAATAAGGGACATCATCCAGATTATAGCCCAAAATATATACCGTAATAATGGGACGGATCTTATTATAAAGCTTTTCCGGTTCGGCAACCGTATTCATATAATTCATCCCGAGATAGTTGCGGAACCGGCGGATATCCGTGGCAAACTTCGATTTCTGCAATTCGATCAGTACGGTCTGTTCTTTCCCTTCGTCATTTCGGATGCGTGCTTTAAAATCAAGGCGAAACAAACTCAAACCCCTTTTATCATCAGAAGCATGGGTTTCCTGCTGGCCCAAATCCAGTTCAATAATTTCCTCATCGAGCAAAACAGAAAGCACCTTGCGGGCGATGCGCTCGTTTTGCATCAGGTATTTGAAGGCTTTGTCGTATAATGGGTTAACTATTTTCATATCAGATTGATTGATACAAAAATAGCGAAAAATAAATTAGAAGTCAATCCTCATTTGGATACAAATTTACTTCCCTGCGAAACGGATTTCAATGGCGCCCATTCCAAAATTCGACATAGGAGCGTCCTGATATTGAATGCCGTCATAGTCTTTGAGCACTTCGAGCAGTGCATTTTTTAGCACGCCCTGCCCCACTCCATGGATGAATGTTACTTTACGGAAATTATTGGTCAGTGCGCTTTCCATGCATTTGGTAAAATAACCCACCTGAAAGCCAAGCATTTGCCCTTTGTCCATGCTTCGGTAATCTTCAGCAATAGCTTCGATATGCAAATCAACCACTGCTTCGGAAGGGCTGGTTTGGTGGCGTGCAATAAAAGGTTTTGGTTTTACATGCACCGCTGATCCACTCACCGATTCTTCACCGCTGATTTTCAACTTCCGGCCTTCCGGATGCATTTGAACAAAATCCCGGGCATCCCAAAGGCCGAAAAGGAACATCATATCGGGCAGTAAATTATATTCCTTATAATTATCCTGCTTTGTAAAACGTCCGCCTTTTATTCCGAAACTAACACTCATTGGCTTAAAGAGCACATCGCCCTTTTCGGGATGCAGCATTACCTGAATCATTCCACGCGACCATTCCTCGAGTTCGCCCACAGGTATTGAATCGAGCAATAATTTGGAATGGGCCGGCACAGCATCATAATCCTTGCCCATAAACTGACTGCTCTCCACATCCTGAAGAAAAATATTTACAAGACAATCATGAGGACTATGGTTAAAAAAGTACACATCAAAATCACCTGAAAGGAAAACTTTCTGGTTTTGAGGCACAAAAGCCAGATACAAACCTTCGGGTACTGTATTGCGCCTTTTCATCAAGGAAATTTTATCAATCCGTTCGGTATAAGCTTCTTCTTCCTCATAAACGGGCTCCTCCGCCTTAGGTTTTTTCCGCTCACTGAGCACACCTTCAAAAAATTTCTCTTTCGACAGCTCAAGGTTTTCCTGTCCGCGTTGGGAAAGAATCAGCTCATTTACCAGCGTGGGCAATGCAAAACCATCATTGGTTTCCACCTCAACCATTTTGCTGTTCAAAATCCTTTTTACCCTTCCTCCTCCGGTTTGGTTCAAAAACTGAACCCTGTCGCCTACTTTAAATTTCATATATGTCGTTCTTTTAAAATCAAATTTTCCTGCAAATTTACATCTATAAATCCGGATAGCCTTAAGTTAATCTCCAAAAGACAAACAAGTATCTGAACTTATAAATTCAAAAAAGATTTCTTATTTTTGCTAAAATGATTTTCTATGATCCGATATTTATCCCAACTACTGATTATTCTGCTGTCTTCCGCAGCCCTGGGACAAAACCTTAATACAGAAGGATTTGTAACCGATAAAACCAATGGAAACCCCATTCAGGGAGCAGAATTGATGATCGAAGGCTCTGAGCTGGGCTGCATCAGCGATATTAATGGTGAATTTGCCCTGAAAGCCAATGTGCGGTTCCCCATAAAAATAAGTGTTAGTCATTTGGGCTACAGCAAATTTACCCTAAGCCTCACTTCCAATCCCACAGAAAAAATCCACATTGAGCTGACACCGGCAACCATTATGCTGGGACAGGCAGAAATCCTGGACAGCAACTGTTTTCCTCAGTCCTTCAGCCGGAGAGAAAAGATGAATGCCCGCGAAATTCAACGCATCAGCAAAAATGATATTGGCGACATCCTCCGCACACTTCCCAATGTTGACGGCATTAGAAAAGGTGGCCAGGGCATTGATCCCGTTATCCGTGGGTTTAAGTTCAACCAACTGAACATCCAAGCCAATAGCGGACAAAAAATCGAAGGTGGCTGCCCCAACCGAATGGATCCAACAGCCGCTCATTTTGATGTTGGCGACCTGGAACAAATAACCGTAATCAAAGGACCTTTTAGCTTGAAATACGGGCCTTCCATAGGTGGGGTAGTAAATTTAATTACAAACAAAGCGCGGCCAATGCCCGAAAACAATTTCCTGCTCAATGCTTCCAAAAGCTGGCAATCGAATTGGGAAGGCAGCAAGGACCATCTGGATTTCTCTTTGGGCAACGAACATATTTTCATGACTGCTTCAGGGAATTACCAAAAGTACGGCGACTATAAAAGCGGCGATGGCCGGATTGTAGATGCTGCTCTAGAAAAATACAATGCAGCTGCTTCCGTTGGCGCACAAATCTCAAAAGGCCACATCATCAGGGTTTCCTCAGATTATTCCTATGGACGGAATATCGACTTTGCAAGCCTGCCCATGGATGAACGCACAGACAATACCAAAATGTATGCAATGGATTATGAAGGCCAGGGTTTTGGCGATCATTTCGGAGCAAGCAAATTCAAAATTTATTATTCTGATGTAGAGCATATTATGGACAACAAAAACCGCCCCTTCAGCGATACGGTTGTTGCTATATCAAGCATTGACGCCATCAATAAAGGGGGACGTTTTGAGCAAATTTTCCGCATGTTCAGCCAAAAATTTATTCTCGGTGCTGATTTGGAAATTATTGATAAAGATGGCGAACGTACCAAAACCAAAATCCTCGATCCCGGCCTACCAACCAAATACGAAACACTCTGGGCGAATGCTAAAACACAAAATGCGGGAATATTTGCCGGATGGGAAAATCAATTTGGGGCAATCAGTTTGCGCACTATGTTGCGTATTGATTTTAACAGCGCAGACAGCGACCCCATGCTAGTGAAAAATATGAACGGAGGGATTATCTGGGAAAACGCCAACACCTCATCAGACTTTACCAACCTGAGTTTTTCGGTCGGGATGCGCTATCAGCTGAGCGAACATTTTAACACAGAGCTGAGCTTTGGCCGGGGCGTCCGCAGTCCGGATATGACCGAGCGTTTCATCACGCTTTTGCCCGTTGGCTATGATAATTATGATTATCTCGGAAACCCGGAGCTCAAACCGGAATACAATTACGAAACCGACCTCAGTTTCAACTACAATCATCCCCAAACGGGGCAAATCAACATCAGCGCATTTTACAGTTATGTGGGCAATTATATTACCGGCATTATCCTGCCTCCTACGCAGATAAAACCACAAACCAAAGGCGTTTTGGGCGTAAAACAGTTCTACAATGCCGATCATGCGTACCTCACAGGATTTGAAGCAAGCTACGCCACGCCACTAAGTTTTAAACCCGGGTTATTGTTCACTTTGGGACATACCGTTGGCATCAACCCAAAAGCACACAGCTGGGTAAAAAACGAAGACGGAACCTATGAAGAAAAAGATATTATCAACGACCCACTGCCCGAAATTCCGCCCCTGAAAATAAAACTCGATATCAGCTGGCCTCTGCTTAACAATACATTGGAGCCTGTTTTCAGCATCCGGATGGCCGCAGAACAAACCCGTGTTTCCAAAGCTTATGAAGAAAGCCCTTCGGAAGGATATATCGTAACAGATTTCCGGATTAACTATACTTATAATGAGCATTTTAGCTTAAATGCCGGCATCAAAAACATCCTGGACAAGAACTATTACGAGCACCTTAACCGAAAACTGATCGATGCCTCCGGGCCATTATACGAGCCGGGACGAATGTTTTTTATTAACCTCAATTTCAGCATATAAATGAAAAAAATTATCATAATAAGCATTGGATTACTGATCATATTTCTAAGCTCATGCGATGACAATGCGCAACAAAATATTATTCAATACCGTGCCGACGGAGCCTCCGGTCAATACGAACTCAGCTGGCTGGATGCTGCCGGCGAAAAGAAAAGCGCAGTAATTGATCCAACAAGTGCCCGGGAAATCTGGTCTGTTTCTTTTGAAGCCGAAGAAGGACAAATTTACTTTTTGAGCGGACGATATTACAATCCCGAAAACAAACTTAATATCAGCGTACTTCTGAACGGCAAAAACCTTAAAACCGCCACTTCGGTTTACGACACCACACGATACATAATTGTTTCAGGAACTGTGCCTTATGAAGATTAAACATGTCATATTCCTGCTTTTCACCGCTTTCGTTTTTTTTGCCTGTTCAGATGATGGCAACGATAAACCCGATACAGAAAACACAGGCAAAATCGCGCTGCATTTTATCCATCAGGTAGATGGGAAGCCGCTCATCACAGATAGCATGATGTACACCAATGCTGCCGAAAACCATTATCTGATTACAGAAGTGCAATATTTTATCTCCGATTTGAAACTGCAGCGGAGCGGTGCTGAAGATGTTTTGATTGATGACTGGCAGGACATCTGGTATGTGGACAACGATATCCCTTCCACGCAGATTTGGAATATTTCTGATAAAATTCCGGTTGGAAACTATGATTCCATCAGTTTTACTTTTGGGATATCCGAAGAGAAAAATCAAAGCCTGATGTTCATCAACCCACCGGAACGCGATATGTTCTGGCCCGAATTCCTGGGCGGCGGCTACCACTACCTCAAGCTCAACGGAAAATGGCAAAAGGACGGAATGAACAAAAACCGCCCTTTTGAATTTCATCTCGGCATCGGCCAGATCTACAAAAACGATTCGGCCTATGTGCCCGATATCATCGGCTTTGTGCAGAATCATTTCCGTGTAAAGCTGCCAATAACTGACTTAACCATCAAACCAGATCAAACTTCACAGATAAATCTGGTGATGGAAATTCAGAACTGGTTTCAAAACCCGTTTATTTATGATCATGCTGATTATGCTCAAAACACCATGCAATCGCAGGAAGCCATGCACAAAGGCTGCATGAATGGCCAAAAAGATGTTTTCCGTATAGAAAAAAGACAGGAGGAATGAAAAAACTCATTGAAATATCATTTGTTTTTTTCGCAGCACTCTGTTTTTCAGCCTGTTCTTCCGGTGATGATGAACCCATACCGCAAGCCGAATACAAACCTACGCCTTACCAGCTCGAAATTCCCTATGGCTTTCCCGACCAACTGAACATCCCGGAAGACAATCCGCTGACTTATGAAGGCATAGAACTCGGGCGCTACCTTTTCTATGACGGCAGATTGTCAGGCCGCAGCCATCCTGATTCGTTCATGAGCTGCGGAACATGCCATTTGCAAAAAAACAGTTTTGAATGCGGCATTGACCATCCTCAGTTTCACGGACATCCGCATGGCCTGAGCGGTCAAAAAACACCGCATGTAATGTTGCCTTTGATCAATCTGGTATGGAACCAAAGCGGATATGGCTGGAACGGGATCGTCAGTGAAAGCGGCCCGAATCCCGAAATGAAAAACCTGGAAGATTTTGTTTGGATGTCGGTTATGGCACCACATGAAATTGCCGGCGATACAAACCGGACCGTTGATCAGATCGCTTCAATTCCCGGCTATGCAGAACTTTTCAAAAAAGCTTTTGGCGGTGAAAATATAACGATGGACCGGATCAGTAAAGCTATTGCACAGTTTATCCGCACATTGGTTTCATCCAACAGCAAATTCGACCGCTATCTCCGGGGAGAGGAAATGCTCACTGAATCCGAATTAAATGGCTTTATCCTATTCACAACCGAGGAAGGTGCCGATTGTTTTCATTGCCACGGCGGATACGGAAATCCTCTTTTTACGACCAATCTTTTCTACAATAACGGAAAAGACAGTATCTTCACAGGAGCTTTTGCTGATCCCCGCGACCGTTATCATATTACCGGCGACCCGATGGATTTGGGAGCTTATAAGGCCACAACGCTCCGGAATATCCGTTTCCAGGCTCCATATATGCACGATGGCCGTTTCAAAACCCTTGATGACGTTATTAACTTTTATAATGAAGGTTTGCTGTGGTCTCCCTACATTAACCCCTTGATGCACCATATTGCCGATGGCGGAACGCGCCTCAACAAACAGGAAATTAATGACTTGAAAAATTTCCTGATCAGTCTGGAAGATACTGCTTTCCTGAATAATCCCGCTTATAGCAAGCCCAAATCCTTTCCCAACGAACAAAATTAATACGCCTAAAGTAAATTTTTTGTTTATATTTACAGTCCGTATGTTTTCTGATACTTTTCAATAGACTGTAAATGCGCTACACCAAAGAAATAAGTTCCTTTGTCTTTCTGGCAGTTTCTGTCCTTATTTCGCATGCACAGCATTTACCGGGCAATAAATACAACGAAGGCTTTCTGTTAAACCCGGCCTATTGCGGACTCACAGGAGAATGCAGTTTGCGCGCAGGATTCTATTACAGCAATCAATGGGAAGGAAACTTCGTAAGCAGCAATTTTCAGGCGGACATACGTTTGCGCCCAACAAATTCAAAAGGCTCTTCATTTGGAATTGGGCTTAGTGCAGGAAACCAAAAAAGCCCGAATGACCTGATAAACAAAAATATTGCCGGCATTAGCTTTGCCTATCACAAGCAAATAAACCAGCTGTTGGTACATCTCGGAACATCTGTCCTTTGGCAGCAAAAAAAACTGAACACCAACGATTTTCAATTTGCTTCACAATGGAGCAAAGGACATTTCGACCCTTCTGCCCCATCAGGAGAAAGCGGCATTTCGGAAACAGCAAGTTCTGTTGCGCTCAACACAGGCGTTATTGCAGAGCTGATCATTCCTGATTTTCCGATCAAAAATTTACGTGCAGGCATTTCCGGGCATTATCTCAACCAACCGTATGAAAGCTTTACCGAATCATCCTACCATTACGCCATTGCAACGCTCCTGCACTTTGATTGCGAAATATATATCGCGCCGGTTTTAAGCCTGATCCCATACTATATGTCTTATGCAGGTCAAGCCGAAAGCTTAATAATTTACGGCGGCGGGCTGCATATGGACATCATCAAAAACGACAATCATTTCCGCTTAATTGCAGGGGCTGCCATGCAAAGCAAACCCTATAAAGCCATTCGCATGAATACCGGTATCGGCTTTAAAAATTTTGAGGTCAACGGCTGGTACAGCCTTTATAGCGAAGGGATAATCCCCGATTATATGAACTACGGAATTGCCGGGTTTTCTGTAACTTACAATGGATTATGTTCCACCGGCAAAAACAAAAAATCATGCCTGACACCCGATGCAGATTATTATAAAAGGAATCGCAAATGGAAAAGATAAAAACACTCATCATATTATTTTTTGTTTTGCCTTATGCGATATGCGCCCAGGATCCAGTAATTGACACATTGGATATCAATGATTTTGAAGCGCGCGGAGGAAGTGAAGCTGAATGGATTTTACATGGCGACACAACCGTCAGCCAGGAATGGGAAAACCACCCACCCTCCTTTTATGTATATCCTTTCGATCAAATTGACGCTGAATTCAGTTGCAGGATCCGAATCGATTCCGAACGCGATTTTGATTATGCAGGCCTGGTATTTGGCTATCAAAGTCCGGAAAGCACTAATGATTCACTATACAGAACCTACCTTTTTAACTGGAAAGGCAAAACAGGCTATTTTCATGGATATTATGGCTATCAGGGATATACTATCAGCCAAATCAAGGCCCAACTTTCTGAAGAAGAATGCTGGCGCTATTTCTATGGAAATACGGAAGCGGCAGACACATTAAAAATCCTGCACACAAAATACCTTTCCAGTGCGCGCTGGCGACCTCATCGCGATTACATTTTAAAGATCAGGTACCTCAAAGACAGCCTGGCAATATTTATCGATGAAAAAGAAGTTTTTAGTACTGCCGGCTACTTTGATGCAGGCATCTTTGGTTTTTACACTTTTTCGCAGCCCCATGTCCAGTTTAGTTACCCCAACATCAAGCATGAAGCAATCATCAGAACAAACCAAACCACATCCTGCGTAGGCGATGAAATATTTTATTCCGTAAATCCTATGGGGTACACGGTCGAAAATCCTTTTTTCACAAAATACACATGGATCATCAACAAAAAAGATACGCTTTATGGAGACGGAGGTTCATTAATAGCAGAAGAAAGCGGACCCATTAATATCAAGCTTATTGCCCAAAGCATAAATAACAGGATATACGAAGACTCTACGGTGCTCAATATCCTTGAAAAACCCATTGTTGATCTGGGCACAGATACTGCTTTTACCGAAGGCGACAGTATGATTTTGAAAGCTCCTACCGGCAATTTTACCTATTTATGGTCCAATGGCAGCACCGATAGCTCGATCACTGTATTTCACCCCGGATATTACTGGGTATCTGTTGATAATGGCGGTTGCATTGTTTCGGATACCATTCATATTTTCATGGATATGATTTGCAACGATACGCTTCTTTCGTATAATTTTATGCCTGCCGGCAGTGCCGATGCCCATTGGAACCTGACCGGAAACTTCAAAATTGAGCAAACAACGGTCTCCGCTTACCCGGCTTTCTTTCTTTATCCCGAAAAAATGATTGATGTCGATTACAGCTGTACACTTGAGGCTATTAACCCGGACAGCATGAATTTTATGGGATTGGTCTTTGGTTTGCAGGCACCCCTGACCACCTCAGATTCAACTTTTGATTTTTACCTCTTTGACTGGAAAGGCAATACAAGTAGCTTAAATTCCTACACAGGATTAGGAGGCTATACGCTCAGCAGGGTCAAAGGCAAATTCAGCCATGAAGAAATCCGGAAATATTTCTTTGGCCACGATGAACGTCCGGGGAAATTCAACATCCTGCTAAGCAATCATGATCCCGAAGCATTCTGGCAGCGAAACAAAAAATACAAAATCCAAATCCGTTATCACCATAATATAATTCAGCTCTTCCTTGATGATGATATAATTTACGAAGAAAAGGGATGCTATCAACCGGCTTATTTTGGGCTCTACAGCTTTTATCAGGACAATATACTTTTCGAAAACCCCATCGCTGAAAACAATATCAGCATTTACCTGAACAACACGAAAATCTGCCTGGGCGACACGCTTAGCTTTTCAAGCCAGGATCCTAATTGCCCGGTCACCAATCCATGGATCACTGATTATGAGTGGATTATGGATGAACAAACGGATACGGTTTTCGAACCTTCCGGCAAAATTCAGATCACTGAGACAGGCAACCACAGCATCAAACTTTGGACAAAAACGAAAAACCTATGCGAAATTTTGAGCAGCAGAAGCTTTCAGGGCATCCTGATCCCGGATATCAATCTTGGCCCTGACACTAGCATCTACGCTACCGATACCCTTACACTTTATGCCGGCCCTGAAAACTACAACTACACCTGGTCAAATGGAAGCAAAAAACGGGAACTGAAAATTATTGATAAAGGAGGAACCTATTGGCTGCGCGCCAACAATTACGGCTGCACCAGCTATGATACTATTCAGGTAAGTATTATCCAGGTGGGCAATTTTGGCCTGCCCAATGCCTTCACGCCAAACAAGGACGGCATTAACGATGAACTGGCGTTGCTGGGAGAGCTGCAGCATCTGGCTTCCTTCAGCCTTCAGGTTTTTGACCAAAGCGGCACGGTATTATACGCCTCTACCAATCCTTACGATAGCTGGGATGGAAAATACGACGGAAAAACAGTAGAATCCGGCGTGTATTTCTTTCAACTTCAGTATCTCACCAAAGACCTGCAAAGCTTTAGCCGCAAGGGAAAACTCAGGGTACTGCCATAAAAAAAGCACCCACTAGGAGTGCTTTTATAAAATGTGATGTCCTTTTTAAAACTGAGGTTTCATTCCCAGGTTATACATAATAAATCCCCATACATCGGCAGATTCATCTATGATTTTTGCAGTGGGTTTACCGGCGCCATGACCTGCTTTCGTTTCGATGCGGATCAAAACCGGATTAGAACCCGCATTGGCTTCCTGAAGGCGGGCAGCAAATTTAAAGGAATGTGCCGGCACCACGCGGTCATCATGATCGGCAGTAGTAATCAATGTTGCCGGATAAGCCACACCATCTTTAATGTTATGCAATGGCGAATATCCGTGCAGATATTCAAACATTTCCCGGCTGTCGTCGCTGCGTCCATAATCGCCGGCCCAGGCCCAACCAATGGTGAAATTATGATAACGGAGCATATCCATAACCCCCACGGCCGGAACAGCAACCTGAAATAAATCAGGGCGTTGCGTCATAACCGCACCAACAAGCAAACCACCGTTGGAGCCACCGTTCATTGCGAGTTTCTTTGAATTGGTATATCCATTATCAATCATATATTCTGCTGCGGCAATAAAATCATCAAACACATTTTGCTTTTGCATTTTCGTGCCGGCCTCATGCCATTTTTCTCCGTATTCGCCGCCACCGCGCAGGTTCACCATCACATAAACACCACCATTTTCAAGGAAAGGCAAGCGTGTAATGCTGAAACCCGGCGTCAGGGAAATATTAAAACCACCATAACCATAAAGCAAACAAGGATTGTTACCGTCCATTTTTAATCCTTTTTTATGGACAATAAACATAGGAACCTCTGTACCATCTTTGCTTTTGAAGAAAACCTGATGGGTTTCAAAGGCTTCTGCATCAAAATCCACTTCCGGAAGGCGGAAAATCTCTGATTTGTTTGCTGCTACATCATACTCAAAAATGGCCGTAGGATATGTAAAAGAAGTAAAAGCGTAAAATGCGATATTTTTATCCTTATCGCCGCTAAAACCACCAATAGTACCAATTCCGGGGAATTGAACTTCATCGAGCTTATTTCCCTCTGTATCATAAACATATGCTTTTGAATAGGCATCCTCTGTATATTTTGCAATCAGTTTGCCACCAATAAAAAAGACACCTTCCAGAACTTTATCTTCTTCAGGAATAATTACTTCCCAGTTTTCGGCTTCCGGTTTGCCCATATCCACTTTCATAAGTTTCTTCATCGGGGCACCGGCATTGGTGATCAGGTAAATATGGTCACCATCATTATCCACAACAGCATACTCTTTCTCGAAGCCTTCGGCAAGCTGCACAAATGCTGCGTCTTTTTGCTCAAGATCTTTAACATACAATGCATTCCCATGCGATGATTCCATCTCGCCGATAATCAGGAAACGTTCATCTTCAGTAACCTGAGCATAAAAATTCCTTTGCGGATGTTCCGGGTCATCATAAACCAGCACATCCTGATCTTGTGTATCACCAAGCTTATGGTAATAAACTTTATGGAATTCATTTTTGTTTGACAGCTCTTTCCCTTCGGCAGGGGCATCATAACGGCTGTAATAAAACCCATCTTTATACCAGGACATACCTGAAAATTTCACCCATTCAATTTTGTCTTTCAACAAAGTTTTATCCTCAATATCAAGCACATAAATTTCATTCCAGTCGGAACCTCCGCGTGCAATGCTGTAAGCGAGGTATTTTGCATCAGCAGAGATGGAAAGACTGGCCAGAGCCACTGTTCCGTCTTCACTTAATTTATTGGGATCGAGCAAAACGGCAGGTTTTCCATCCAGGCCTTTTTGGATATAGAGCACACTTTGATTTTGCATCCCATCATTTTTGAAGAAAAAATAATATTCCTTTTTGCTGAAGGGCGCACCATATTTCGGGTAATCCCAGATTTTTTCCAGGCGTTGGCGCAATGCCGGACGGAAAGGGATTTCATCAAGATAAGCGAAAGTAATTTCATTTTCAGCCTTTACCCATGCTTCCGTTTCGGCAGAGGTGTCATTTTCGAGCCACCGGTAGGGATCCTGAACTTCAATACCGAAGTATTCATCGACCTGATCCATCTTTCGGGCTTCGGGATAATCCATTTTTTGCATACACGAACTTGCAATTAAAATTAATAACAAAAATAGCCAGCTAATCCTTTTCATGATTTTGGTTTTGGTAAGTAATATTGCGTAAAATTAATAAAAGCCTGAAACCCGAAACACAAGATTTAAAAATTAATCAAATTCGCCCGATACAACTGAGCACAGCCCTTAAATGTCCATCTTTTGTAAGATGGGGCTTTCTCAGACAACTTAAATCTTTTTTAATGTTCATATTATATGGATAAAATGAAGGCTTGAAGCCGCGTAATTTACAGGATCTTCCTATTTTTGAAAATTATATGCTTACGGGCAAAAAGCAATTGTAGAAGCAATGGCACAACTCAACACAATCAACTCGGAATCAAATAGTTATTACAGTTCCGTTTTTATGGCCGTTTTTTTTGTCAGGAATCAAACTGTTGGTGCCGGATTTGCATGCCCATTCATCACCCCATATTTGAAAAATAAAAATAAAAATAAATGAAGCAGTCAGGAAAAAATCTTCCGGTACTAATCACCTCCGTTTTTTATCTTCTTTTTAGCCTGTTGCAGGCAAACGCACAGGATTTATGGTTGCCCGCTTCTGACTTTGGAGCGCCTTCTCCACGAAAAGGTGCAGCTACTTTCAAAATAAATAGCAATATTTATGTTTTTGGAGGAAGGGATGCTACCAACGCAATCATTTCCGATTTATGGAAATACAACAGTACAACGGACAGCTGGACGCTTGAAAATGCTGCCTGCCCCGTGACCGATGGTCGTGCTTATGCCGCTGCTTTCGCTATTGGCACCAAAGCTTATATTGTTGGCGGACTCAACAATGCCGGAACGAACAACCGGGATGTCTGGCAATTCAATTCTGTAAACGGCAACTGGACTTTAATGACCGACTCGCTGCCCGGCGGCAAACGACAGGGGCTTTCTGCTTTTGTTATTGGCCAGAAAGCTTATGTTGGACTGGGCGTTGATGGCGCTGCTTTCTACAATGATTTTTATGAATTTGACATTACGGACGGAAGCTGGACACAGGTCGAAGATTTTCCCGGAACGGCCCGGGCTTACAATGTCGCGTTCAGCATTGGCTCCACCGGATACGCAGGTATTGGATGGAGCGGAGTCTTCGAAGGCGACTTTTACGCATATAACCCTACAACTGATGATTGGTCGCAAATTGCCGATTATGGAGGAACAGCACGCCTGGGCGCATCTTCTTTCATCATCAACGGCAAAGCTTATGTAGGCATGGGCGATGACGGCTCTGGTCTGCTCGCCGATTTCTGGTGGTATGAACCCGTAGCAGACGCATGGTCATCAACCGCTTCCTTGCAGGCCGACGGAAGAAGGGAAGGCATTGCCTTTTCTTTGGGCAATATTGGTTATGCCGGAACAGGATCCGATAACGGAACAACTGTTTATGCCGAAATGTGGAAATGGATGCACAATTACTGTAATCTCGAAATTGATGCAACAGTGAACCAAATCAGTTGCAATGCCGATGATAATGGCGAAATCCAACTGAATGTTTCCGGTGGTGCAACACCTTATACCTTCAATTGGAACAACGGATCAACAGCAGAAGACATCTCCAATCTGGCTCCGGGATATTATGGCGTAACCATCACAGACAATGAAGGATGCATCGCTACA
Source organism: Bacteroidales bacterium (assembly GCA_963662905.2). Taxonomy (GTDB): domain Bacteria; phylum Bacteroidota; class Bacteroidia; order Bacteroidales; family WRLA01. The sequence goes on from CAXXFD010000003.1 coordinate 1,826,213, forward strand.
AGAAAATTCAGGTTAAACGAACCGACTTCAATTGGTTTTGGAAAAGATTCTACTGTATGGCAATACGCTTATAACGATGGCGGCAACAGTGCCGATATGGCAGAAAAAATGGTAACCGACCGCGACGGGAACCTATATATAACCGGATATTATTCAAGCACTGCCACATTCGGAAGCACCAGCCTTACCAGCTTTGGCGGCACCGATATTTATATCGCAAAATACAACAACATCGGCAACCTTAGCTGGGTCGTATCCGCAGGAGGAACACTCAACGATAGAGGCTCGGATATCAGCATCGACTCGCTCGGAAATGTTTATGTTATCGGGACTTTCAGGGAAATGGCCTTTTTCGATGGAAATCAGGTTAATTCCTCAGGATCAGGATCCGGCAGCCAGGACAAAGAAATTTTTATTGCGAAATATGCCCCCGACGGAACCTTCGTTTGGGTCAGGACAGCCGGTGGGTTTTTCGATGATCAGGGATTTGGAATTTTTACTGAGCCCAATGGCGATTCATACATCACGGGATCGTTCCAGGGAAATGCCGATTTCCAAAGCATCAACCTGCTCAGCAATGGCGGTGATGATATTTTTGCAGCCAAAATCAACACCAATGGCGTGTTTGAGTGGGCAGAAAAATCAGGCGGCACCTCCGAAGATTTCGGTTATGAAATCAGCAGGACTTCATACGGAAATATCATCCTCAGCGGTACGTTCCAAAGCACGGCCACATTCGGAACAGAAAGCCTTACAAGCCAGGGCGATGATGATATTTTCATCCTTTCCTACGATCAATATGGCAACCAGCTTTGGGCAGAACAAATTGGCGGGCCGCAAAACGAAATGGTTTATGATATACAATCCGCCCAGGATGGCTATTTCTATCTGACCGGATCATTTAAAGCCACAGCAACTTTTGGGGTCACTACCCTCACAAGCGCCGGTTTAAACGATATATTTATTTCCCGCTACGATACCGATGGCAACCACCAATGGTCGAAACGCGGCGGCGGAAGTCAGGAAGACTATGGAAGAGGTTTAAGCCTTGACCATAGAAACAATATCTATTTCACAGGAGCCTTCTCAGGCAATGCCGTCATCGACACAATGAACCTCAGCTCTCAGGGCGGTCTCGACATCATTACTGCTGCCTACAATGCCTCCGGAGATTTCTTCCGGGGCGTGCATTCCCCGGCCACGGGCAATGTTATGGGAACCACCATGGTACATGATACCGCAGGTAATTTTATCATTGCCGGATACATGGAAAGCAATATTACTTTCGGCGATTACAACCTCACAAATCTCGGTAATAAAGACATTTTTTATGCACAGGCCAATCTGGTATTTTTCCCGGAAGAACCTTTGGTTGTGCAGCCCTCCTGTGCAGGTGCAGGTGATGGAAGCATTGAAATTGAAGTTGGCGGCGGCACGCCTCCTTATAGTTTTGCATGGAGCCACGGCGCTGTTACTCAAAACGTTTATAATCTGGATGAAGGCAGTTATTTGGTTACGATTACCGATGCGCTGAACTGCACCAAAGACACTACGATTGTTTTGGAAAATGAATTTGACGCACCTGTACCTCCAAACTCTGCCTCGGTTGATCGCAGTGGTTTTTGCTGGGACGATCCCGGCGACATCACATTAAGCACAGAAGGCGGTAGCGGAACAACACTTACCTGGCTCAAAGATGCCTGCACAGTAGCTGAAGGAGGCACTATTGTTGGAACAGGCTCGCCACTCACGATTCCTTCGCCCGAATCAACCACTACATACTTTGCCCGTTGGGAAACAGTTTGCGATACATCAAGCTGTGTGGAAGTAGAGGTGATTTCTCTCGGGCAACCCACTGCCCCCGAAGATGTTACTGCCTATCCGGACGAATTCTGCCAATTAAGTGTAAATTTTATTACACTTTCGGCAGATGATGCAGGCCATACCGGCGAATTGCTTGCCTGGTACGACAACCGCGATTGCATTGGTGACCCGCTGCAAACAGGAACCCCGGTTGATGTTGCTGCCCCTTCGGTATCAACATGGTATTATGTACGCTGGGAAACAGATGGATGCGGCAACAGCGACGTAGATTCCGTGCAGGTATTGGTTCTGGAATCAGCCATTAAAGTTGATACGGCCTATGCCGATACTTCCGAAATCTGCCTGGGTTATCCAAACCTTATCAGCCTCTCCGCAGAAGGTGGTTATGGACAAAACCTGATCTGGGCTAAAGGCAGCTGCGACGGAATCCAGATTGGATCCGGTTCCCCTTTACTGATCGACCCACCAACAGATACGACAACATATTACGTTTACTGGAACAACTACTGTGGCCCTTCAGAATGCGATAGCATCACTATCAATGTTCTGCAAAGCCCACAATCACCTTCTGGTGTTACCGCCGACTATGAAGATTTTTGTATTGGCGAAATTGATTCCATTACCCTTACTGCTCTGGACGCTTACGGCGGAGATGTGGTTTGGTATAAAGGATATTGTGGCCTGGACTCTGTTGCTTCGGGCGAAACAGCCAAAGTAATTGCCCCTACAGCAGTGACTACCTATTACGCACGGGTTGAAAACTTCTGCGGCGCATCTCCATATCCTTGCCCCTATGTCATTGTAACACCCCATCAAGCTCCGGTGGCAAACTTCACAGGATTGCCCGAAAACCTCTGCCTCGTTGATGAAGACACTCAACTTACAGGTGTTCCGGCAGGCGCAGATGGTGTTTTCACCACAACAGCTCCGGCAGGGCTCACAGATAATGGCGATGGTACAGCCAGCTTTAACCCCTTTGCCGCCGGAATTGGCATCTGGGACATCACTTACACTTACACAAATGCCGACGGCTGTATCGATGATTCTACGCGCACAGTTACAGTAAACCCGCTTCCGGTAGTAAATTTCACCGGACTTACCTTAGAAGGCTATTGCGTAAATTACGAAAATCAGCCCATACAGCTCAACGGCACACCCACCGGCGCCAACGGAACCTTTACCGGCGAGGGTATTACAAATAACGGAAACGGAACAGCCTCCTTTATGCCGCAAAATGTGGCTCCGGGCGGCCCATACGATATTCAATACACCTATACAGATAACCTTGGATGTACGGATTCTGTTATTAAAACCGTTCTCATTTACGGACTTACTCCTACCCTTAATTTCACTGTTACCGAAGAAGGTTATTGCGAAAACGCAGAGCCAATTGAGTTAATAGGAAACCAATCCGGTAACCCCTCCAATGCAGGATACTTTTTGGGCAATGGGATTCAACCCACAGAACCGGGAAAAGCCTTCTTTGTCCCTCCATTGGCCGGCCCCGGTATCCATGATATTTCCTACATCTACACCAATGCCAACGGATGTACATACGATACTACCCGGCAAATCGAAGTTTACGCACTGCCGAATACCTATTTTACCGGACTTTTGGAAAGCTATTGCTTTGATGCCAACCCCACGCAACTTATTGGACATCCTACAAACACCAACGGTGTTTTCACCTTCGACGGCCCCGAAGCCGGAATACAGGATAACGGAAACGGGACAGCCGTATTTTATCCCGATTCTGCTACAGCAGGAACATGGAACGTAACCTACTCTTATCTGGACGATATCACAGGATGTTCCAACGACTCTACACGTTCCGTTACTGTTTATGATCGGGTTGTAGTAAGCATCGATGGTTTGGAAGATCATTATTGTGTAGATGCTGAAGACGACACCCTCTTTGGCAGTATGGCTCCTCAGGGATCTTTTGGCCCTGCAGGTGCGGCATATATTCAGGATTTGAGTGATGGCAGGGTGATTTTCAAACCTTCTGTGGCCGGTGTCGGCAGTCACCCGATTACCTACACATGGCAAGACGGCATGGGTTGTACCGGAGATACGACCATCACAGCGGTTGTGGTGCCGCTCCCAACAGCAACTGTTACTTCCCTGGATTCAAACTACTGCTTTAATGCAGAAGCCGATACAATTTATGGCAACCATCAGCCCGATGGATTTTTCACAATTGCGCCAGGCGGCGGACTGATTGATCTGGGCAACGGACGTGCTGAGTTCACCCCTTCCCTTGCAGAAATCGGATACAATTATATAACATACTCCTATACTGATCCAAACGGATGTACGAAAGATAGCACATTCCGTGTGAATGTTTGGGAATTGCCTGTATTAACAATTTCCGGTTTCGACACAACACATTATTGCTACGACACCGACACCATGACGATCAGCGGAACACCTTTCACTGATTTTTCGGTAGGATTTACAGGCAATGGCTTTTCAGATAATGATCCTGCGACAGGCACGGCACGCTGGACCGCCGCAACAGCCTACGATCTGGCCGGAATGGGGCCGCACAGCCTTAGTTATTCCACAACGGACGCAAACGGATGTACTGTGGATACAAGCTGGCAGATTTTTGTGAATGCACTGCCGGTTGTTGGTTTCAGCGGATTGCCCGATTCGCTTTGCGTTAATGCCGATCCGATAACCCTCACAGCCAATACGCCCAATAATCTGGGCACGTTCAGCGGAAACGGTATTCAGGATCTGCTCAATGGCACAGCAATTTTCGATCCGGGCAGCCCCGATGTTACGCCCGGCACTTTTGTGCACATCACTTTTGCTTTTACAGATTACAATAATTGCTATAACGATACCACTGATTCCGTTTATGTAATTCCGCTGCCCGTAAAACCGGATGCAATCATCAGCGACACCAATGATTATTGTGCAGGTATTGTCACTGATCTTACCCTGAGCGTTGACGGCGGCTGGGGCGATTCCATCCAGTGGTTTATGAAATCATGCGGAGATTCCCTCATCGGAACAACAGCCGATACATTCCTGACGGTTACCGCGCCCACAGACACCACCTGGTATTGGGCTCGCTGGAAAAATGATTGCGCCGTTTCGGAATGCGATTCCGTGCAAATCCTTGTAAAACTGCAACCTGTTATGCTTGACTCCGTTACGGTAGATATTAATGACATCTGCGCTGCTACAACAGACTCCATCACTTTAACAGCTCATGGTGGCTTTGGCGATGAACTGAGATGGTATGCAGACTCCTGTGGCGGGAATGTGATTGGCACAGGTACGCCTTTAAGGCTCGAAACACCTCCCGATACCATTACTTATTACGCACGTTACGAAAGTACTTGCGATACAACAGATTGCCAAAGCATTACGGTGAACATCTCACCGCAACCCATTATCCCGGATTATCTTACTGTTGATATCAATAATTTCTGTTCGACCGAATACGACTCCATCAGCCTGATGGCATTTGGAGGCTATGGCGAATATCTGGAATGGTACACACCTTCTTGTGGCGACTCTTTGCTGGCTGTTGGAGATTCTGTGCGTATTCCTGCGCCACTCGATACTACGGTTTATTTTGCCCGTTGGATAAACGGCTGCGACACAACAGATTGCCTGTCCATTCAGGTGGATGTGCGCCCGCTGCCAATACAACCCGACACGATTTTGGTGGACACCAATAATTTCTGTGCCCTAACCGTCGAATTGGTCCAATTTACTGCGGTTGGCGGTTTCGGCGATTTTGTAGAATGGCGCATCGACAGCTGCAACGGCCCGGTGGTCGCTCAGGGAAATCCGCCTCAGGCATTGCCTGCCCCGGTTGATACAACGGTGTACTATGCCGTTTACGTGAACAATTGCGGTTACAGCGCCTGCGACTCAATTATTATGAATGTACGCCCACAACCTATTGCACCGGAAGTGATTACTGTAGATACAAATTTCTTCTGTCCATCATATTCAGGGCTCATCAAGCTTACTGTTGAAGGAGGCCTGGGCGATACTCTCGTTTGGCGACAAGACAGTTGCACCGGTCTGGAACTGGGAAAAACATTTGGCGGAATCAACACTTTGTCATTTACTGCACCGGACACATCCACATCTTATTTTGTTTCCTACATCAACAGCTGTAACGAATCCGATTGCATTTCGATGGAAGTGACGGTAAATGAACCGCTGCCATTCGATACCATTGTGGCTGATACAGCAATTATCTGCTTCAATGACCCACCGGTTGAAATTATCCTGAACGGAATTGGTGGCCGTGGCGAAACCGTACGCTGGTTTAAAGACGAGTGCAATGGCGAAGAACTCGGTATCGGGAATCCTTTCGGAATGCCACCGCCCGACACAACAACAACCTATTATGGCCGCTGGGAAAATGAATGCGGTGTTTCTGAATGCACATCCGTAAGGATCATTGTGATCGAAGCACCCACACCACCGGATACGCTCACTACCAGTGATGACAATTTCTGTGCCGGCAGCCTCGAATCCATAATTTTAACTTCAACAGGAGGTGTAGGCGACACCATCTCCGGACTGGGCGATTCATTACGCTGGTTCGAAGGAGCCTGTGGCCTGAACAGCCTTGGAACAGGCGAAGTGTTCAAACTTGTCCCACCGCCTTTGGTAACAACAACATATTATGCCCGTTGGGAAAACCGCTGTGCCGTTTCGGAATGTGATTCCGTAATCGTTCACGTGAATAATCCTGAACCCGTGGACAGCATCACGGTAGATACCAATTACTTCTGTCCCGGCGGTGATCTGCAAACCATTACGCTTACTGCGCACGGCGGCGTTGGCGAGGTAATTATGTGGTTTAAGGATGAATGCCTGACCACACCGCTGCTCAGCAATTCCAATCCGTTTACAACTGCTGCGCCCGACACTACGACAACCTATTATGCAACCTGGCGCAACATCTGCGACACGGCCGCATGTGTTCCCTTTACCGTAACCGTGAATATTCCGCTTACGCCCGACAGCATTGTAGTTGACACCAACAATTACTGCTCTGATTATGAGCAAAATATTACACTTGAAGTTTTTGGTGGCCGTGGCGATATCGTCCGGTGGTACACAAATTCCTGCCAGGGCACGCCTCTGGGCTCAGGAAACCCATTGGTCATCCCGCCCTTTGAGGATTCTACAACAGTATATGCACTTTGGGAAAACTATTGCGGCATTTCGGAATGCGACAGCCTGAAAGTAAATGTCGTTCCTCATCCCGAACTGGATGCAGGCCCGCAACTCGATTCTTTATGCGAGTCATTTAATTATCCGCTCGAAGCAGCCTGGTATGAACATGCCGACTCCATCCTCTGGACTGTGAGCAACGATTACGGTCATTTCGAGGATCCAAGGGACATCAACACAAGCTACATTCCTAAGAATGAAGACATCACGAAAACCGTTAAAGTCTGGCTGCATTTGGATGTATTCGGAATCAGCCCCTGCGCTGTTTATTCTGACAGCATCGAACTGAACATCAATCCAACACCGGTGCTCAGCATCATGCCCGAACAGCCCATGCTTTGCCGCGATTCATCCATTCAGATAAAGGCAAAAGGGGCGGCCACTTACCTTTGGACACCGGCCACCGGGCTGGATACCATAGGAGGAAGTACGGTTATTTCCACACTAAGTGCGGATCAGCAATACCGAATGTACGGAACCAGCACTTCCGGTTGTGTCGATAGCCTCGACTTCACTATTCCTGTGCTGCCTCCACCATTTGTTAATCTTGGCGAAGACCTCTATCTTTTCACTTGCGAGCCGGTTACGTTAAATGCAGGCAACAGCGACGGAAACCACAACTATCTGTGGTCAAACGGAAGCCGTAAACAAACCATTGAAGTTTCGGAAGATGGTGCATATTATGTAACGGTTTGGAACGACGCCTGTGCCACATCCGATTCGATTATGATTGAACTTTGCGATGGTTATATGCGAATGCCCAATGCCTTTACTCCAAATAATGATGGTGTCAATGAAATATTCAAGCCGGTTACATCCGACCCAACCGTCATTTTCGAGATGCGTATCTATAACCGAAACGGTAGGCTGGTATTTCAGACAGAAGATGTTTTAGAAGGCTGGAATGGGAATGACTTTGAAGGCAACCCCTGCGATCAGGGAGTTTATGTATGGCAAATCACCTACGAAGGAGAAGGTGTTGATGCACCCGGATACAGACATATTGAAACCGGACGTGTCACATTGCTGCGATAAAATAAAAAGCCCGGCTTTCGCCGGGCTTTTTATTTTACATGATTACTTAAGGCACACATTTCGTGTTTATGCCTATAAGCAATATTCCTTAAATTTCTTTCTGTGCCAGGCGAAATAGTGCTTATCCATAAGTCTGGTTTCTGAACTAGAAAGTTCGATAACGAGGCTTGCGCAGCCCGAAAAAGCAGAGTCCGCGAAGTTTCGGGATGAGTATTTTTAGGGCAAGCCCAGTAGTTACGGTAAAGTAGCAGACTTTATAGACGAAAACAAAATAGCTTTACCCAAATGGGAATCATTTGCATCATTTGCCACTGGATAACAATATTTCATTTCCCACAAGAAACGGGCAGAACCCGTTTTTCAAAATTTATTAATTTAATAATTTACGATAAACGGCTTTTTGTCCAGAAACCACTTTCAACAAATAAATGCCCTTTGGAAATTTGTTTCTGTCGATCGACATCCGGCCGATACCCGTTTTTTGAAATATCAACCGCCCGTTTATCTCATATAATTCTGCACTAAAACCATAAGCACCGGTTCCCAGAATGATATAATTTGCCGGGTTCGATTTGATCTGGAAATTTTCGGATTCCCTAATCTCATTGGCATCCAGTTCCTGGTTTATAATGCTAATCGCAACCGAATCACGGATTGCTCCTGCATCATTTGCTTCGGCTACGGCATACACAATACCGTTGATCTGTGCTTGAACCAATCCGTTTTGATCGATGGTGGCCTGCCCTTCCCTATTATTGATTTCCCAGCGCACTGTAGTATCCGTGGCGTTTTGCGGCCAGACTTCAGCAATCATTTGCAATTGTCCGCCGGCTTCATCAATTATGTAAATACCATTTTCAGAAAGCACTTCAATTTCATCCACCAAAACCTTTTGGCCACTGATTTCCACGCGCACCGAATCAGAGATATTACTGCCATCACGCGTTTGCGCTTTTACCCAAACTGTTCCGTTTCTTCTGGCCTGCAACTGTGCAAATGCGTTTAGAAATGCAGTTCCGTCATCCGGATTTATGCTCCATTGCACAGAGCTGTCCGAAGCGCCATCCGGCCATACATTATAAGTAAACTGCAACCTGCCTTGATATTCAGTAATTTCATAAATTCCATTGGTAGAAAAAACTTTGAGACTGTCAACAAAAACCTGTTCCACTACCGTGATGCTTTTTTCGGTGGTATCGCGGCTGCCCAAATTGTTTTGCACAATCAGCAAAACATTGTAAGTTCCGGATTCTTCATAAATATGTTGCGGATTCAGCCCTGCGGAGGTATTTTGATCGCCGAAATCCCAAAACGCCCAGGCGGCATTTTCTGTATCTACTTCAAATTTTACCGTAAGATATTGCTTCTGATAGCTGAAATCGGCTTCGGGCTGATGTTGGCGGTAGAAGAAATCTTTTGCCTTGAAAATAACGGTATCCCAATAGGCATTTGGTGCCGGATTCCACATGCCATTGGATGTATTATAAAACTCATGTCCTTTGCCTTCAACGAAATAGGTTTCTGCTTCGAATCCAAGATTGTTCAGGCGCTGCGACATAGGCAAAGAACCCCAGGCAATGGGCAGGCTGGGATATCCCCAAGGAGGGCCAACATCAAACATCACCACATCATCATCTGTGCCATGCACCAGCAGCACATTGTTTCCATCGCTTTCTTTTTGGATGATGGTGTCGCTGATGGCACCCCAAAGCCCAATGGCTGCCTGAGCCCGGCCGCTGTGATTGTAGTTGTTTCCCGTGCAATCCAAACAGCCCAGATCGGGATAATTATTGGGTGCGCTGCCTCCGGCAAAAGTAAGCTCCGGACGTTCGCTTTCTTCGTTCATAAAATAGTTTTGAAGAGCTACAAATGATCCTGCACTGCTTCCTGCAATATAAATGTTGTTGGTATCGATGCCATAAAGTTCGCGAAATTCTTTTAAAAAGCGAATTGCAGCCCGACTATCCTGCAGGCCACGGTAAACTGCCCGGGTGCCGCTTACATCATCGCCAATCATGCCCATGCGATATTCCAGGTTTACAGCCACATATCCCTGATGCGCAAAAGTGTCGCAGAAAGCTATCATATCGTCATTCAATCTGCTGCCGCTCAAAAACCCTCCGCTGTGCGCAAAAATAATCGTCGGGCGTTTGTTCAGGCTGTCGCCGGATGGTGTGTATATATCCAGCAGCAGATTTTGCATGGAAGTATTATTTTGGTTCAACCATGGAAAATTTAAAGCTGGCGCACTTCCGTAGATGATGTCATATTCGATATCTATATTTTCAAAACGTGCGTTCAGGTATCTGGCTTCAGGAGGAAATTGCGCAAAAAGCCTACTGTTGACTAGTGTTATAATTATTAAGTTAATTAACTAATATTTTATTATCTTTGCCACATGGCAAGAATAGGAAAACCCATCCAGATAACAACGGAAGAGAAGGCAGAGCTTCTTTCCATGAGCCGTTCACACAAACTTGAAAAACGTTACGTTGAGCGTGCCGAGATAATTATATTATCCGATCAAGGTTTATTGATGAGTGAAATAGTAGAGCAAACAGGGCTTAGTAGACCTGTAGTAAATAAATGGAGACAACGCTTTCGCGAGCAAGGTATTACAGGTTTGAAGGATGCTTACCGAAGTGGAAAACCAAAGGTTATCACTGCAGAACAACAGGCTATGGTAATTGAGAAAGCCTGCACAAAGCCAGATGACGGATACACTAACTGGTCTCAAGAACGTATCGCCAAAGAAGTAGGGATTAGCCAGTCTAAAGTATTTCAGATTCTTAAACAAGCAGACATAAAGCCACATAAAATTGAGTATTGGTGCGGCAAGTCAAAAGACCCAGAGTTTGAAGAAAAAATGACCAACATTGTTGGGCTTTACATGTCGCCACCAGAAAACGCTTTGGTTATTTGTGTTGACGAAAAAACTCAAATACAGGCACTCGATAGAACTCAGCCAGAGTTGCCATTACGGCCAGGAAATCCGAAAAGACAAACAGCCACCTACAAACGCAACGGAACTGTTTCGTTAATTGCGGCACTTGCAGTGCATACAGGTGAAGTAACAGCCAAAACAATTAAATCAAATAATGCAGAAAACTTCTTAAAGTTCTTAAAATCACTTGATAGGAAATACCGAAACAAAAAGCTTCACATAATTGCAGACAACCTTTCGGTACATAAACATAAAGACGTTAAGGAGTGGCTGAAAGGAAAAAGGAAAATCACATTGCACTTCACCCCAACGTATTCTTCTTGGTTGAATCAAGTTGAGATATGGTTCAATATATTAACAAAGGATGTTGTAAAAGGAGGTGTTTGGAAATCATCAGAACAATTGGCTTCTCAACTTATTGAATACGTGAAAACATACAATGAGACACGTGCTAAGCCCTTTCGATGGACTTATACTGGTGATGCATTGAAAATTAGTTAACTTATTAAATAATTAATACACTAGCAATATACCTAATAAAAAGATTGTTATTTTCTTCATTTTTAGGGATTTTTGGAATTCTCACAAATTTAAACAATCCCGGCTTTGGAAATGCTTTTTGATGCAGGGGCGTGGAAGCAGGTAGCAAATTAAAGAATTCATAACACGGATAAGTACTTTATAATTAAAGTATTAATATATTTGAGCCTCAAAAATATCATTCGATGAATACCAAAGTCAAGCGTCAAAAAATCCGTTTTTTCTTTCTAACACTTAGTTTCCTGTTGTTTCCGATAACAATATTTTATCTGTCGCCGGTGCTTAGCTTAAAAGCTGCGGGCGAGGGCGTCCTGAATGGCAGCTTAATTATTTTTGGAATCATGTTTCTGATTGCGCTTTTTCTTGGGCGTGGCTTTTGTGGTTGGGCCTGTCCGGGTGGAGGATTGGCCGAGTTGCTGATTCCTGTTTGGAAAAAGAAGGTTTCGTTGCGCACAGCCTGGATTAAATGGCTGTTTTGGATTCCGTGGTTTGGGATGATTTTATGGTTTTTAATTAATTCTGTATATCAGGGGGCTGATTTCCTTTATGATATGGAATCGCCTGTAAGTGTTGCCAATACAATGGGCTGGGTTGTTTTGCTGGGTATCAGTTTTTTGATTTTTGTGCTTTCTGTTTCTGCAGGCAAACGCTCTTTTTGTCACCATGCCTGCTGGATGGCGCCTTTTATGATTATTGGCCGAAAAATTTCCCTGCTTATGCATTTGCCTGCGCTTCATCTCAAAACCAACGCTTCGGCTTGTACCTCTTGTACTTTATGCACCAGAAATTGCCCCATGAGCATTGACATTGCAAAAAAAGTTCAAATCAATAAACCGGAAAGCAGTCATTGTATTTTGTGCGGTCAATGCGTGGATAGCTGCCCAACCCAGGCTATTCAATTTCATTTTGGCTTGAGAAATGATTAAAAAACAGCTTTCTTAATGGAACTTTTTGGAGCACTGTAACAGTCGCGCTTTTTATGCGTCTATTATATACACCCCAAAATTAATGTTCTATGTTTCTGAGTTATTTGAAAATCGCCTTGCGTTTTTTCAGAAAAAACAAGGTAAATACCCTAATCAACCTCCTGGGGCTTGCATTGGCCCTGTCTGTTTCCATGCTGATCAGCAATTATGTATATCAGCAGTTTCAGTTTGATAAATTTCATGTAAACCGCGACCGTATGTACCGTCTGCTCATTAAAGGGAGCATGGCCGACGGAAAAGAACTGGATGCTGCTGTTACGAGTGGCAATATCAGCGAAACCATTTTGAATAAAGTACCCGAAATTGACATTTCCTGCCGCGTATATCAATGGGGATCATCGGATGTGATTGCCTGCGAAAAGCGCTATACGACTGATGTGGTGCTTTATGCAGATTCTGGCTTTTTCCGGATGTTTAGCTTTCCTCTGGTTCAGGCCAATCCCGATAATATGCTCAATGAGCAATTTCAGGTGGTTTTGAGCCGCGAAACTGCAATGAAGTATTTTGGCTCGGAAGATGTCGTTGGCAAAACCATTGAAATTGATCAGAGCGATTATAAGATCATTGCCATCATGGACGATGTTCCTGAAAATTCGCATATGCAGTTCGATATGGTCGCTTCTTTCATTACGCTCATCCGTCCGGATTATGATGTGGTAAAAAACAATGGAATTTCATTCCCGACCTATTTTATGGCAAAAGAAAACTCTGTTCCTGAAGTTTTTATCCCTAAAGTTATCGCGGCGGCTGACGAACGTGCTGCTGAACGTTTTGGCCCCTATGGTATCAAAATAAAGCACAGTGCCCAGGATTTTAATGATATTTACCTGCATTCCGAAGGGCTTGATTTCCGAAATAACCGTTATGGCGACCTGCGCAATATTTATGTGTTTTCGTTCCTGGCCTTTTTTATCATTTTTATTGCCGTGATCAATTACGTAAACCTGATGACGGCTCAATCGGAAAAAAGGCTTCGTGAAATCGGATTGCGAAAAGTTGTTGGTGCGGCACGATGGAACCTGATTACACAATTTGTCGGCGAATCCATCATGATCACATTGGTCGCTTTTATTTTGGCCCTTACGCTCAATGAACTTTTGCTTCCGCCCTTTTCTGAACTAATGGGACAAAAATTAGCGCTGTTTTACTGGTCAAATCCATTGATACTGCTGCTGATCTTGCTTTTTGTCCTGATACTTGGTGTCATTTCCGGAATTTATCCGGCCCTGGTGCTTTCTTCGTTCCGCCCGGCATTGATTCTCAAAGGCACACAATTCAGCAGCCGCAATCCGAATATCCTTCGGAAAATCCTGGTAAGCCTTCAGTTTAGTATTTCTATCTTTTTGATTATCACCCTGATGCTGATGCACAAACAGATTGTTTTTGCTAAAGATAAAGATCTGGGTTTTGAAAAAGAAAACCTACTGGTTTTAAATGGATTAACACCAAAATTGCGCAGGGAAGCCAAAACCATCAAAGGCGAGCTCCTTCAGTACTCTAAAATTGAATCTGTTGCCGCAACCCAAAGCGCCCCGGGGGGAAATAACAGCTTACAAAATTGCTATTTGCATGGCGCCGATCCCAAAACCGGCGTAATGATGTACGAATGCCGTGTTCAGGACGACTTTGTGGAAACAATGGGCATGCAGATTATCGAAGGCCGTGATTTTATAAACGACATGAAAAGCGATTCTGCAGCTGTAATCCTGAACGAAACTGCGGTTCGTAAAATGGGCTTTACAGGAAATCCAATTGGACAAAAAATTGTTGTCTGGCAAAATCCCGTTACGGTTATTGGTGTGGTTTCTGATTATAATTATGCCTCCATTCACAGCGAAATTGATCCGATTGCCCTAACGCATTATGCCCGATGGTTCAGGATTATTGTAGTCCGGATACAACCCGGTGAAATCAAAACTACTCTTGCGTTCATTGAAAAAACCCTTACAGATATTGATCCGTCCTACTCTTTCGATTACGAGTTTATTGATCAGCGGTTTGCTGAAATGTACCGTCAGGAAGAAAGGGTAAGCGATATGATAACTGCTGCGGCTTTGCTGGCAATTATTATATCAATGTTGGGCGTATTTGCCCTAACAGCCTTTACTGTGCGCCAGAAAATCAAGGAAATAGGCATTCGCAAAGCAATCGGCGCCAGCACTTTTTCGGTTGTACATATGCTGATGCGCGACCTTTCACGATGGATTATTGCAGGAAACCTGCTGGCATGGCCTTTGGCTTTTTATACCATAAGCAAATGGCTCGATAATTTTGCTTTCCATATCAGTATAGTTGATAATTGGTGGATTTTTGTCATGGGCGCATTCGTTGCTATGGTGGTCGGTTCCGTTGCCATGCTGTATCAGGCCCTGAGGGCGGCCAATGCCAATCCGATTGACGCTTTACGTTACGAATAGAAAATCCGGAGGAAACGGCAGAATCCTTACTGTCGTTTCTTTGGGGTTACACAAATAGGGAAAGGCAGGAAGGTTCAGGCAAAAATAGGGTGCCTGATCCCTTTCCTGCCTGTTTGTAATTTGATGGCGGTTTATGAAGGAAGTATTATAACTTTGCATCAAAGCTTTTTGCTTCCTCTATGCCCGAACACATCAACATACGCATTTCCAAAAGTCGTTTATGGCTTTTTACCATCTCAATTGCCTTATTGTTTGTTTTTGTTGGCAATCTTCGTTTTGATGGATTCCGCGATGAAATCCTCGCCGGAGATGCACGGGGATATTATGCCTGGCTGCCAGCGGTTTTTGTTTTTGATACACTGGATTTTTCGCCCGTTCTGGAGCTGCAAAAGCAAAGGCTTGATGAACACTATCAGGGACATTATTATCATCAAGCGGGCAGTGTGCTCATCAATAAATTTACTTGTGGGACGGCTTTGCTTCAATCTCCCTTTTTTCTAACTTTTCGTTATCTCAGTGGCCTGCTGGGATACCGTGCCGATGGCTATTCCATGCTTTCGCAATGGGGAATCGGTATTGCTGCATTGTTTTATGGATTGCTGGGATTGTTTTTTGCACGCAAGCTGTTGATTTCTTTTGGTTTTGATAAACAAACATCATTGGCTGCAATACTCATCTATCTTTTTGGCAGCAACCTCTTCTTTTATATGTTTATGCATCCGGGCATGTCGCATGTGTATTCATTCAGCATGATCAGCATTTTGCTGTATGCTGTGCGCATGTTTTTTCTGAATGGAAAGAAAAAATACATTCTTCTGGCTTCCATAAGCATTGGTCTTGTGTTTCTTATACGCCCCTTTAATATCCTTATCATCTTTTTTCTGCCCTTTCTTGCTGAATCGTCCGGGCAGTTCCTTAAGCGCCTTGTTCAGCTTTTTCATCCCTCACGGCTTGCCCTTTTGCTTATTCCTGCTATTTTTATTGTGGGCATCCAATCCTGGATCTATTACCGCCAAATCGGGGAATTCTGGATTTGGGCATATCAGGATGAAGGTTTTTTCCTGACCAATCCGCAACTGAGCAATTTCCTCTGGAGCTACCGCAAAGGACTGTTCCTCTACACTCCGCTTACCCTACTCAGTTTTTTTGGTGTCCTTGTTTTATTGCGCAGGGAGCCGCTTAGAGCTTTGGCCTGGTTCATGTTTTTGTTTTTTATAGTATGGATGATGGCCGGCTGGTGGAACTGGTATTATGGCAGCGGTTTTGGGATGCGCCCTTTCGTGGATTTCTATGCAGTGCTTATGCTTTTGCTGGCCTATCTGATGCATGCGGCTTCGAAAACTTTTCTGCGCTTTGGATTGTATGCTGTGTTGACAATCGTTTTGCTCTTTAACCTGATTCAAACCTATCAATACGGGCAAAAAATCATCCATCCTGAAAGTATGAACAAGGCAAAATACTGGTATGTTTTCATGAAAACCGCAAAGGAGTTTGAGGATGTGCTGGGCGATGCAGATGACGATATTTTCCGCAAGCTTCCCATTGAGCATCTCGATAGTTTTAAAATGGATTTTGACAGCATGGCATTTCCCGTTTATAAAACAGGGCCATGGGAAATTTATAAGCGCAATATCCTCCCGCACGAAAACGACAGCAGCAACTTTTTATGCCAATTCGATAGTATTTCCGAATATAATGCCAACCTGATTATTCAGGATAGCGGCATCCTTCAGTCGAAAAACCTGAAAGCCAATATCCGTTTCCTATACCGGGAAATAGATACCAATGCCTGTATGCGTGCGGTTTTTGTGGGATCGGCTACCGATAAAAACGATATTACCATTTATTATAAACCCATGCGCATTAAGGATGTACCAAACGACAGCACAGGTATCTGGGATACTGCCCATATTGAAATGAATTTTAAATGGGGCAAGGCAAAACCCGAAGAATTGCGTATGTATATCTGGAACAAAGACAAAGAAGCCTTTGAAATTGATGACATAAGCATTCATTTTTTTGACGTAAAACCCGAAAAGAAGAGGTGGTAAACTGATCCTTTTTGCAAATCGTATTGATTTTTCGGAAAAAATTGTGAATTAGCAGCTTATATGTTTGTGGGAGCATGGGCTTATTTTTCTGGCGAATAGTTTACTTTTGTCCTTAACTATATCATCCAAATGCTGAAATTCAGAAAAGTGAAGCAAAAAACACCATTTATGATCTTCCTCATACTTATATTGGGAGGACGCCTTATGGCTCAAAGTGGCGGCTTTTCACTTTCTTTTGATGGAACGGATGATTATGTGAGTTTTGGAACCAATTCGCCCACCTATTACAATGATAATATTACCATAGAAGCCTGGATCAAAACCAGTCAAAACGGAACGGAAAAAAATATCCTTTCCTGGGGCGCAACCGGAGGCAATCAAAATGTGCAGCTCAGGATTGATGACGGCCTGCTTACTTTCGGTATTGATGATTATGGGCCTCATCATTGGGGGGCGATTAGCAGTAGTCAGCATGTAAATGCCGGTTGCTGGATGCATGTGGCTATGGTGAAAAGTGGCAGCTTTGTGCAATTGTATATCAACGGAGTGGCCAACAATAGCGGAACGCTGCAGCAAAGCGTGAATATGGATCGTTTTATTCTCGGGCATTTTTATCAGGCAGGAACTATTGATTCCGATATGGCTTTTCAGGGCGAAATAGACGAAGTGCGTATCTGGCATTCAGCCCGATCTGCATGGGAAATAAAGGAATTTATGTATAAGGATGCCGGCACTGATATGGAAGCCTATTATAAAATGAGCAATGGCAGCGGCACATCTCTGAGCGACAACAGCAAAAACAGCCATTCCGGTACGCTTATGAACAGCACCGCATGGAAAGCATCCGACTGCTTCGTGTCCAATGGGAATGCCTTGTTGTTTGATGGCACAAACAATCATGTTTTTTTTGACAATAATCGACCCTACTTTACCGATACCATCACCATCGAAGCCTGGATAAAAACTACAAGCACGGCAAAGGAAAAGGAAATAGTCTGTTGGGGAAGTCGAAGTAGCAGTGATGTTGTTGAGTTTAGATTGGATGAGGGAAAACTGGAATACGGACTTTATACTGGTGCCGACAATGATTGGGTATCTCTCAAAAGCAATACTTCCATCAATACGGGAAACTGGACTCATGTTTGTGTGGTTCAGGAAGAAAGCTCGGTGAAACTCTATATCAATGGCCTGCTTGATGTGAGCAGTACATTGGTAAAAAGGCCGCAAGTCACTAATATGCAGATTGGGGTTTTGTTCCAGAATAACATCCAGAACCTGGCCTATGATTTTGACGGCCAAATTGATGAAGTACGCATTTGGTATATGGCGCGCACTGAAGCTGAGATTCGTGAAACTTTGTATCAGAATATCAATGGAAACTGGGGTGGTTTGGCTTGTTGTTACCGAATGAACCAATCTGTTCAGGATGTTTCCAGCTTGAAGGATGCTTCCCCTAATGCCTTTCATGGCCATATGAATTTTTTTGAATCGGGTAGCGATTTTAATCCCAATACATACATCATAAACTGGTTGGGAGCTACAAACAGTCAGTGGAACCTGGCGGCAAACTGGAATTCGGGCAACGTTCCGGCCAGTAGTGCTCATGTTAATATTGAAACTGATCCCATAAATGCGGTTCAAATCAATTCTGCACAGGAAATTGCCGGTCTGCATATCGCTTCTTCTGCCGGCCTGGAACTGCAAAATAATGCGCAGCTTACTGTGGGCGGACTGATCTTTAATGAATCCTCAGCAGAATCTGTTGTCTTAAAATCAAATGCATCCGGCACTGCTTCGCTGATTATTGAAGGGGAAGCCGATGGCGATATAAGCGCTGAACGCTATTTGAGCAAAGACATTTGGCATTATATTTCTGCTCCTTTTGATATTTCCGGCAATTTCAACAGCCTGAATTTTGGGCTTACTGCAGGAGAAAACAAGGATCAGTTTTACCGCTGGGAAGAGGATTATGTTTGGGATGGCTATACCGGAATCTGGGTGGATATTCTCAATGGCGAGGATGGAACCGGCGATAATCCGCTGATGGATGATGAAGGTTTTGTTCCCGCAAAGGGCTATGCAATGACCTATATTGAAGCTGATAAAGCCCTGGAATTGAGTGGAACGCCACTGTTTTCAGATCAGAATATCATTATGAGCCGTACATCGGCCAGCAGCCATACCGGCGCAAATCTGGTGGGCAATCCTTTTTGCTGCGATATTGCGATTAACAATGCCGCCGACAGCGACGATAACTTTCTTAAAGCCAATGCACCGGTTCTCGAGGCGTCTTATCAGGCCGTATATGTTTGGCAGGAAAGTGAAAACTGGGACGGCATCAGCAATGAAGATTATGTGCCTCTTAACCACAGCAGTGCTGCCACATTTCTTGAAGTTGCACAGGGTTTTATGGTTATGTCGGCTTCAGATGGAGCTGTTTTGCAGTTTCCGGAAGAAATCAGAAAGCACGGTAGCGGGATTTTTTATAAAGAATCCGATGATTTTATGCGGCTAAAACTGTGGATACGAACCGATAAAATAGCCGCTTTCACAGAATTTGTTTTTGCTGCAGGCATGAGCCTCGAGATGGATGCAGGATACGATGCTGCAAAAATGAAAGGAAATCCGGATATCGCTTTGTACAGCCGCCTGCCGGAAATTTTAGGAGAGGATTATGCCATTCAGGCGCTGCCTTATATTGAAACAGAATGTATGGTTCCGCTTGGAATTGATTTGGCAGCTGCCTCGGAAATTACATTTTCTATTGAAGGTTCTGTTTTCCAAAAAGGGAGTATCATGCTACATGACAAGGAAAAAGGCGTTTTTACAGACCTGTTGGATAAAGAATACAGCTGTGCAACAGGAAATTCGGATGCACGTTTTTACCTCTGTTTAAAAAATATCTTCCCTAAGGCATCCGGTAACGAATTTGCTGATTATTTTTCAGCCCATTTTGACGGCCGGGACATCATAGTGAAAAACAACTTTTACCATAACTGTAATTATAGGCTAATCGATTTAAAAGGCTCTCATATTTCCGAAGGGATTTTACCCAAAGGCGTGAACAGCATATCTGCAGGAGCGATTAGCCCGGGACTGTATTTATTGCACATCAGGGAAAGGGAAAATGCAACTATGATCAAGTTGGTAAACCTTGGAGGGCATTAATCCGGATCTAAAGGCTAAGCTGCTTTATTCATAAACACTGCTTATAAATTGCGCATTTAATATTCATCCTGCTTAGAATATCTTTCGGTGCCTCGCTAAACAGCCATTCCTGCAAGAATAATATTTGCGATTAAATCTGACCTTTCAGGACGCAGCTTGCGTATTGTTTATCTGGCCAAAATATTATCGCAAGCAGGAAAAACTGTTCGTTTTACAAAATATATTCAAGTCTGAAACAAGCATGATAAAAATAATCATTAACACGGTTCTGCTGAGCTTTGTCGAAGTACAAGACAATAATTATTTTTCATCATGCGGTTCCATCCCACCCATGAAAAATAAATAATAATCGGATGAAAGACTTGCTTAATTCAGCCCGGCGCGACGCCCTTGCCTGAAGGCTAACAATATACATTGACCCTCTGAAAGAGCAGCATAACATCCAGCATTCCAGTCATCTATCAATAAACCAGTTTAATGCATATTGCAACAGCAATAGTTCGTTATGAATTAATGAAGCTAAACAATCCTGCTCCCGGCAACCGGGCCTCCGGAAACCTCCTGCATCATGCAATAAAGCGATCCGAAATAACAGTAACAAGCAACCTTCGTGTAATAAGCTGCCCCGATTTTTTTATAGGGATTATCATCCGCAAAACACATCAGGAAAGACCAACTGATATTCCTTTAAACGATCATTATTACATTAAAATAAACCGTCACCAAATCCGGATAAACCTCATTTTTTCTCGGCAATAAATATATAATAATTATAAAACCCTACACTAAAGCACCTTACAGCCTGTTAAGATTTAGGATTCTTAACCAATGCATCCTCGGGGCACAGTTTGAATGCCCTATTTTTGACACCGCAGATTCGGTTTTATCCTATGGGCTTGCATACCGTTTAAGCAAAATACAGTGTATGCTTAAAAGGTTTCAATGAACCAGTCCACATTTATTCGCAACGCTCCATCCGCTATTGCGGGAAATTATAAAAATTAAACTCTAAACGAATGAAAAAGATTTTTTTGTTTTTGCTTCTGGCTTTGTTTTTTATGCAAAACATTACTGCACAGGAACCTTCCGGCACATCCGGAGAGGGGAAAAAATCAACACCCTCTTCTGTTGGGCTTTCTTACGGAACTTTTTCCATGATGGGAGATGACAGTAAACATTTTTATGATGCTGAACTTTATCAGATTGATGCAAATTTTGCTATTGGGAATGTCTTTATGCTACAGCCTTTCTTTCGTTATGGCTATAAATACTATGAAGAAGGATTTGTTGGGTATTATTCCGGAATTATTGCATGGGCAGACATCTATACCTATGGTTTGGGCATTGCCCCAAAAGTTTATATACAGCTTGCAAACAATAATTTGATCCTTAGCATTGGACCTTTAGTTTCATATAATTATTATGAAATAGAAACAGAAGTTAGTGTCCTGAGCATATACAGCCACATTCCAAATATTGAATCAACTTCCAATGATTTTTTACTGAGCTATGGAGGAAATGCACAGATCGAATGGCGTATAAGTCCACGAATAGCACTCAGCACAGAACTGTTTTATGATCATGTTAAGCTCGATGAGCTTTATAAGGACAGTGACGATTTCGGTGATTTTATCCCGGAAATCAATATAAATGCAGCTTTTGGATTTAATGTAGGCTTGCGCTATTGCTGGTAATCGAACAAAAATTTATAAAACAAGCAGGATAGAAATAATGAAGATAGAGCTTTATTGAGCTTTGCCAAAGTATATGACAATGATATTTTTTCATTATGCGGTTATATCTGCCAAACTAAAAAATTAAAAACATGAAGAAATTAATGTTTAGCCTTTTCATTTTTGCTTTATGTAGCAGCACACTCGTATCATGCAGTGATGATTCGGAGGACGAAAAACCTGAAGTACAGGTTGGTTTTTTATTAAAAAACACCCTTTTATGGCATATTGGGCATGACTATAAAGTAGCAGGAACCGGAATTGACGGAAAAGCCTTTACCGGCCCTGAAAAGTATGTTCAATATGTGGATGTGCTGCTTGATGGAAGTAAAATTGAATATGGCAGCAAGCTTACCCTCTACCGTGATGGCAATATTTTATGGACTTCCGATCCCATCAATAAAAGCTGTACGATTACTTATAATAATGACGCTTTTCAGGATAAAGTGAGCATAGAATAAGACCTGATTCAGGTTTCTGTTTTTTGGTTTTTTTCGCATAAAATAAACTTAAGAAAAGCCCGGGGAACATAAAATTCTCCGGGCCAACAACATATTACCAATCAATCCAGCCTACTGCACGATTAGTTTCTTAGTGCTTTGCTTCTCTCCGGAAATAATCTGTACGAAGAATGTTCCCTTAAACTGGCCATCCAGTTGAATTTCTTCTTCCTGCCAGCCCAGGGCTTTGCCCAGTTTCTTGCTGTAAATCTCATGCCCGTTTTCATCCAGCACACGGATTTCAGTTTTGGCTTTTTCTTTCACCATAAATTTCACTTTAAACCGCCCTTCGCTGGGGTTAGGAAACAGGATAAAAGTGTCTGTTTCCAGTTTTTCACCGCTAAATTTTACGCCTTGATTTTTCAGATATTCTATATCTTCTTTTTTGGCATTGTTTAATTTGACCATATGCTCCGAATCACCGTCTTTTGTCGTATATGCAATGAAATCTACATCTTTTCCATCTTTATTATCGCTGCGTACTACTGTGATTTTCACCGCATCAACACCTTTCAGGGGATTGTTTTTTCCGGCAAAGATCCAGTTGGCATCGCCCGTGGTAGTAAAAATATCGCCCGAAGCACTATCGCTGACATAAATAGTCATAGTGCCGCCCAAACTATCGAGAGAATGAATGCTTTCTCCGTCGCATTCCACAGTAACACGGCCGTTTTTGCCTTTAATGACCTTTACTTTCATGTTTTCATCATCGCCAAACCAAATCATTCCATCCTCATGATGGATGTTTTTCATCAGCTCCTCCATTTCTTCCATCTCCGCAGATATTTTCATATGAAGGCTGCTGTCCGTATCAAATTTGATTTTAACGGTTTGCATGATGGAGTCAATGTCTGGAATATTAATTTTAATGCTTTCAAAATCAACAGAATCGCTTACCATCATAATGTCAAATTTCATATCATCAATCATTTTTGCATTCTCATCCAGAAGGATTTCGATTTTTTGCAGTTCCTCCTCCATGCCTTCCATGGCCGAATCCATGATAATCCAGATGCGTTCATGATCAAAATCATGATCGTAAAAATTCCAGATAATGGTATCTGTTTTGATGTTGTCTGAATTTACAACATAGGCTTTTACTTTTTTTTGTGATGTCACTTTTTGAGCCATCATCTGCGAAAAGGCTCCAGAAAAGAGGTAAATCAGGATTGCGATAAAAAGCTGTACGAAAAATTTAATTGCTTTGCTCATGACTTATTAATTTTGGGTTCGTTATTGAATTGTTTTAATCATCTGATGCAAAACTATAGCGCAAAGCAGCTGTAAAAACCTAACAACAGGTTAAAAAGCCTTAATGAAAGGTTAAAATGCTTGGCAAGCCTTTTTGTATTCCTTAAATTTGGCCTGAAAATCAAAAGAATTGAAAAGAAGAAAGATCAATATCATTATCGGCCTGGTGGTTTTTGCGCTGCTGGGCATCCTTCTGATGCAGTTTCTCTGGATGCGGCATGCGTGGATTATCAATGAGGCTGAATTTGAGCGCAAAGTTTATGAAGCGATGGATGTGGCTGTGGAAAAATACCAACAACAGCAACAAATGAAAAATATTTACGCGGCTTCAAGCTGGGATGTTTTGGCGGATGTGCCGGATATTACGTTTTTAAGCGATTCGGTTACGCATGTTTTCGATGATGAATTCAGCCATATTGTCATTGATGATGAATATTTTAAAAACCTGGCCGGCGCTCCAAAAATTATGGTTCGGGATAATGACGAAAGCTATGTGATGTCTGAGGATGATGTTGATGCCAATGTAGATTATAAAATCTATATGAATGATTCACTGGTACAGTTTACGACCATGGTTTTTAAAGAAAAAATGGATTCCATTAACCTCGTCATTCAAAAAAAACTGGAAGGCATCGAAGAGCATACCCTGCGTTTAAACAAAACTATGGAGCAGTTTAAAGTGGAGTTCAAACAATACGAAAATGCGGATAGCGCTTTTTTTGCTTTTGACGGTATCGACACCTTGATTTCAAAAGAGCTTTCGGAAAAGGGCATCGATCTGGCTTTTGAAAGCAAAATCCTTAAAGGCGATGAGCCTCAAGAGCAACAGGAAAATCCTGATGCATTTCGCGTAAGCCTGGAACCGGATAATTTTATGTTTCAACCGGGTTATCTCCTTTTGCGCTTCAATGGAAAAACAGGTTTCATCATGGCTTCTTTGGTTTTGATGGCCTCAGCCAGCCTGATCTTCAGCCTGATTGTAATCCTGATGTTTATTGTCACCATACGTTCATTGCTGCAGCAAAAAAAGATTTCGGATGTCAAAACAGACTTTATCAATAATATGACGCATGAGTTTAAAACGCCTATCGCTACTATTTCGCTGGCTACCGATTCTATTGATAACGATAAAGTGATTCATGATCCCGAACGGATTCGCTATTTTACAGCTATGATCCGTGAGGAAAACAAGCGTATGAACATGCGTGTGGAAAGTGTTTTGCAGATGTCGTTGCTCGATAAAAAAGATTTTCAGATTCTGTGTAAGCGGGTTTCGGTCAACAATTTGCTCACAAAAGCCATTGGGCAGTTTCGTTTGCAGGCCAATCAGTCGGGAGGCAGCATGAAACCAAATTTAAAAGCTGAGTTTGATGAGATAGAAATAGATGAGGCGCATTTTTTGAATGTATTATTCAATATCTTTGATAATGCATTGAAATACAATAATAAAATACCGGAAATATTTGTCCGTACCCAAAATTTGTCCAATGGACAGCTCGAAATTTCCATTGTTGATAATGGTATCGGAATGGATAAGGACAGCCTGAAACATGTTTTTGATAAGTTTTACCGCAAACCTACCGGCGATGTCCATAATGTGAAAGGTTTTGGGCTTGGCCTGAGCTATTCGCGTGCTTTGGTTGAGCTGATGGGCGGTACAATTTCTGTCGATAGCCAGCCCGGAAAGGGCTCGGAATTTAAAATTGTATTTCCTTTAACTGATAAACAATAAAGAAACCATCATGGCCGAACGGATTTTTCTGCTCGAAGACGATATCAATTTTGGCTCTATCCTTAAAGCCTATTTGGAGATGCATGAGTTTGAAATCATATGGGAAACCGATGGCGCAAAAGCCCTGGATATTTTTCTTTCCGGCACATTCAATATCTGCATTCTTGATGTCATGTTGCCTCATCGTGATGGTTTCAGCGTGGCTGCACAGATCCGGAAAAAAAACGAACAGGTGCCCATAATTTTCCTGACCGCCAAAACCCTGCGCGAGGATGTGCTTAAAGGTTTTAAAGCCGGAGCTGATGATTATATCACCAAACCCTTCGATTCGGAAGTTCTGTTGTATAAATTACGGGCGATTCTAAAACGGGGAATGAAGACTCCTGAAAATCCTGATGGCTTTTACCGCATTGCTTCCTATGAATTTGACCACAAGCTGCGTGTTCTGCGGTTCGAAGACAGGGAACAGCACCTTAGTCCGCGCGAAGCGGATTTGCTCAAAATGCTCTGCGATCATAAAAATGAAGTGATGCCACGCACTCAGGCTTTACGCGAAATCTGGGGCAATGACGATTATTTCACCACCCGTAGCATGGACGTGTATATTTCAAAACTGCGCAAATATCTGTCGGAAGATTCCCGCATCGAAATCAGCAATATCCATGGCAGTGGCTTCCGTTTGCTGTGCCCGGATGGATAAGGTGTCAACCAGAGGAGATGAAATCCCTTACATCAGTTTTTGATACGCCTGCCACCACCGGTCGGGTATATCATTTTCGCAGGCTGTAAGGTAATCGTTATAGGAGCAGGGCACAAGATAATGCCGCTCGTATTTTTGGCGCACGCTTGTCGGACAGTTGACTTCCATCCACCAGCGGTCGGTGCGCTTGCTTTTAAAGAAAATCACATCCTCGCTCAGTTCATCGGTTTGAACAATATATTTCAGGTAATTTTCCTTATTTTTTATGGGGAAATCTTTTTGCCGCTGATAAAAACCTTCAATAAAATGCCATACAGCCTGAGCCGTCAGGTGGGCGGTTTGCCCGTTGATATCGCAACTTGGGTTAACTTCATAAAACCCTATGGATGAGAGCTTGTCGCTCATACCTGCAAAGCGCATCATCTGGCAAAGCTGCTCGCCATAAAATCCGTTTGGCGTGGCGTTTTGATTGCCCGGAGCGTCCGACTGGCGCACGGCAGAAATGTCCACACTCAGCATATCGGCATTGCGTACCAGCGGTTCCACTTCTTGCAGATCGTGGGTCAGCATGCCTAAGCGGTAGGAATCAAACAGCAGGTTTTTCATCAGATGAATGGCTTCCTGATCCACAAAATAGCTTTGGTAGCCGATATTGGTATAATTGAACAGGAAGTTGGGCTGGTGCAGGATGATTTTAGTGAGGTAGGAGCGGGAATTCAATTCAGCATGGCTTTCGCCCAGGTCAAATTCCGAATCAATGGCCACAATATTAATAATCCTTCCCAGGTTTTCATAGGCCATATAATTGGCATAAGTCAAATCCTGGCTGCCCCCCAAAACGATAGGCAGGATATTCATTTCGAGAAGTTCGGCCAAAACCGTGCTCAGTGCAAAATAGGTGTCTTTGATTTCATAACCGGCCGGAATGTTTCCCAAATCGGCAATTTTGAGTTTTTGTGCGGGAGGGAAAAGACGGTACAGAAAAGAGCGGATTTCGTCCGGAGCCATTGCACAGCCCGGGTTGTTGAAGGCATTGCGATCTTCCAGTACACCGATAATGGCAATATCCATATTTTCCAAGGCGGGGAAGTCGCTGTCGCGAAGGTATGAATGTACAAAATCACCGAAACGTTTCCTCTCCAGTTCGGGAAACTGCACCTTATCAGGATTTATGGCTTCAAAAAAATCAACTAGTTCCATCAGATACCTATTTCTGCTTTTTCATTCTATGCCTTTGGTACGTTATTGGAACAAAAAAGTTCCGCATAGATAAAAAAAACCGTTTGTCCCGGCAAAAGGAGAAACGGTTTTTTTATTCCGTGCATAATCTTATTTGTTTTTCAGCCTTTTGGCAATGATTGCTGAAATTTTTTCAATATCGATACGCTCCTGCTGCATGCTGTCGCGCTCGCGGATGGTCACCGTATTGTCTTCCAGTGTTTGATGATCTACCGTGATGCAATAAGGCGTTCCAATGGCATCCTGTCGGCGGTAACGCTTACCAATAGCATCTTTCTCTTCGTAATAGCACATATAGTCATCCATCAGCTCCGACATAATTTCGCGGGCTTTTTCAGGCAGGCCATCTTTTTTAATTAAAGGCAAAACAGCAGCTTTGTAGGGAGCAAGAACCGGAGGAAGGTTAAGGACGGTTCGCTCTGATCCGTCTTCCAGCTTTTCTTCTTTATAGGATGCTGATAGTACAGCAAGGAAAGTGCGGTCGAGGCCAATCGATGTTTCCACAACATAGGGCACATAGCTTTGGTCGATTTCCGGATCGTAATACTGGAGTTTTTTACCGGCATATTCCTGATGTGCTTTCAAATCGAAATCTGTACGGCTGTGGATGCCTTCAAGTTCTTTGAAGCCCATTGGGAAATCAAATTCGATATCTGCGGCTGCATTGGCATAATGTGCCAGTTTATCGTGATCGTGGAAACGGTACATACTTTGGTCAAAACCCATGGAATAATGCCAGTTCATGCGGGCTTCTTTCCAGTATTCGTAC
Source organism: Bacteroidales bacterium (assembly GCA_963662905.2). Classification (GTDB taxonomy): domain Bacteria; phylum Bacteroidota; class Bacteroidia; order Bacteroidales; family WRLA01. Next base: position 1,854,319 of record CAXXFD010000003.1, read on the forward strand.
CATTTTTTCTCCTCACCGGGGCGCACAAAAAACTGCATTTCCATTTGCTCAAATTCGCGCATGCGGAAAATAAACTGACGGGCAACGATTTCGTTACGGAAGGCTTTGCCGATCTGTGCAATGCCAAAGGGGATTTTCATCCTTCCTGTTTTCTGAACGTTGAGGTAGTTTACAAAAATGCCCTGAGCTGTTTCGGGGCGGAGATATATTTTGCTGGAGCTGTCGCTGGTTGATCCCAGACGTGTATCAAACATCAGGTTGAACTGACGTACATCAGTCCAGTTCTTTGATCCGGAAACCGGGCAGGCAATACCCAGCTCTTCGATGATGACCTTTACATCATCCAGGCGTTCTTCGCCAAGTGCTGTGAAAAAACGGTCGCGGATGTCGTCCATTTTTTTCTGGTTGTCGAGAACACGTGGGTTGGTTTCGCGGAATTGCTTTTCGTCGAATGATTCACCGAAACGTTTTTGCGCCTTGGCAACTTCTTTATTGATTTTTCCTTCAATTTTGGCGAGGTAATCCTCCACCAAAACATCGGCGCGATAACGCTTCTTTGAATCTTTATTATCAATCAGTGGATCATTAAAAGCGTCCACATGTCCGGAAGCTTTCCAAACCGTAGGGTGCATGAAAATGGCAGAATCGATGCCGACAATGTTTTCGTGCATCTGAACCATGGCCTTCCACCAGTATTTTTTGATATTGTTCTTCAGCTCCGAGCCGTTTTGACCGTAGTCATAAACAGCACTCAATCCGTCATATATTTCTGATGACTGGAACACAAAGCCATACTCCTTGGCATGACCTATGATTTTTTTAAAAAGGTCTTCGTTCATGCGGCAAATTTAAGTTTTATTTTGAAGGTAGGAAAGGGAAGGTTACTATGTTCGTTGTTGTATTATGGATGTCGAAAAATTTTATAACTTTGAAAAAAAGAATTATGAGAACCATACAATTTCAGTTACCCGATAGTGTTGAAATGTCCGATTTGGATTTTTCAATGATGGTTGCAGCAAAACTATATGAGGAAAAGAAATTATCCTCAGGTCAAGCTGCAGAATTGGTTGGAATATCGAAAAGAGCCTTTATCGAATTGATAGGACGATATGGGGTTTCCATATTCAGTGACTCTGTTTCAGATTTATATACAGATATCGCCAATGCGTAAGATTGTCATTTCAGATACCAGCACTTTAATTATTTTCCAAAAAATTGAGCAAATTGAATTGCTTCAAAAGATTTACGAATAAATTATAACAACGACTGAGGTTGTCAGGGAGTATGGGGACAAATTGCCTCAATGGATTGAAGTAGTTGAAGTTAGCAACAAAACCTATCAGGAGCTTTTAGAAACAAGAATAGATCGAGGCGAAGCAAGTGCTATTGCATTAGCAAAAGAATTAGGTAATTGTTTGCTGTTGATTGATGATTTGAAAGCAAGGAAATTAGCAGTCTCACTCAGCCTCAAGGTTACGGGAGCGCTTGGAGTTATTCACAAAGCTAAGCAGGAGGGACATATAAGTCAGGTAAGAGCATTAATTGAGAAAATACTTGAAACAAACTTTAGGATTTCGCAAAAAGTTATAGATGAGATTTTGCGCCTGAATAACGAATAATTATAAAACGCCCAACTCAAAAAAGTTGGGCGTTTTTATTTGGCCGTCAATTTTTTATTCGTAAATCCGCGCTTCTACTTCGCCATTAAGCACCATCAGGCCGTTCAATGCCAGTGCCTGCATTTCATCTTCGCCGGGATAAACCACAATTGGTGAAATAAATGAGCACATATCTTTTATGTAATTCACCAGATAAGTATTGTGTGCTATGCCTCCGGTGATCAGAATGGCGTCAACCTTTCCTTTCAGAACAGCTGCATTGGAGCCGATTTCTTTGCCAATTTGGTAAGCCATGGCATCTTGCAGGAGTTTGCATTTCTCGTCTCCGGCTTTGGCTTTCATTTCGATATCATACGCGCTGTTTGTGCCGAGATGTGCCACAAAACCACCTTTACCGGTAATCATCTTTTTCACTTCCGGCAAGGAATATTTGCCACTGAAACAAAGTTTTGCCAAAGCGCCGGCAGGAAGTGTCCCACTTCGTTCGGGCGAGAAAGGGCCTTCACCGTCGAGGGCGTTGTTTACATCAATTACTTTTCCCCGGCAATGCGCCCCAACACTGATCCCGCCACCAAGATGGGCTACAATAAGGTTGAGTTCTTCGTAATTTTTGTTGATGGACTTGGCATAGGTACGCGAAATGGCCTTTTGGTTGAGTGCATGAAAAATAGACATGCGTTCAAATTCCGGATGGCCTGCAATGCGCGCTACATCCTGAAGTTCGTCAACCACAACCGGATCGGCAATAAATGCCTTTGCTCCGGGAATGCTCTTGGCGATATCATCAGCGATTAAACCTCCAAGATTGGAGGCATGTTCGCCCAGTACACCTTTTTGCAAATCTCTGATCAGGGCTTCATTTACTTCATAAACACCTGATTCGATAGGTTTTACAAGCCCTCCACGGCCTACAATGGCGCTAAGGCTGTTGATGTCGATGCTGGTGTTGGCCAGCTCGTTCATAATGATATTCTTGCGGAAGGAAAACTGCTCGGCAATGTGTCCAAAGCCTTTCAGCTCTTCGTTGCTGTGCCTGAGTGTTTTCAGAAAAATAGATTTGTTCCCTTCATATACCGCAATTTTTGTTGAAGTGGAACCTGGGTTTATAGCTAATACTCTTTGCATTATATTTGATTATTCGGCCATTAAGCAGGCCAGTGCAATACAATAAAATTTTGATTTTTCACTTTCGCTGCGCGACATAACCACAACGGGTTTTTCTGTGCCCTGAATGAGCCCTGCGAGTTCTCCCTTGCCGAAGAGCATCAGTCCTTTATAGAAAGAATTGCATGATTCGAGGCTGGGAAAAATGAGCGCGTCTGCATCACCGGCAACGGGCGATTCCACTCCTTTGATGCGGGCGCTTTCGGCATCACAGGCAATGAAAACATCCATAGGGCCATCTACTTCACAGCCTTTGATCTGTCCACGGTCTGCCATTTTCGACAGCAGGGCATCATCAATGGTGGATGGCATGGCTGGTGTTACTTTTTCGGTGGCGGAAATAAGGGCAATTTTTGGACGTTCAATTCCGAAACGATGTGCCATGTTAACAGTATATTCAATCATGACTTTGCGTTCTTTCAGCTCAGGGAAAGTAAGTACCGCAGTATCGGAAACAAACAGCAGTTTGTGATAATCGGGCAGTTCAAGGGCGCATACATAACTCATGACCTTGCCTTTTTGCATCAGGCCGCGTTCTTTGTTGAGCACAGCTTTCAGGAATTTGTCCGTGCCTACAAGGCCTTTCATCAAAACATCGGCTTCGCCATTTTTTACCATGGAAACGGCCATTTCAAGGGCTTCGATATCGCTTTGTGCTGCAATAATTTCAAAGATTTCAGGATTGATCTTGTTTTGGGAACAGATATCGTTGATTTTCTCCGGATTGCCAATCATCAGTGCGTGCACAAAGCCTTCATCAACGGCGCGGAAAACAGCCTTGAGTGTATTGCTGTCTTCAGCCAGTGCAACTGCCACGCGGTATTTTCGGTTTTTCGATTTCAGCCTTTCGGCAATTTCATCCAGTTTGCGGATTGCTTGCATCTTGGGTTGGGTTTTTAAAATGAAGGGCAGGAAATCCCCGCCCTTTGAATTCTATTTTGCTGTGAGAGCTGCCAAAGCAATACTGTAGAGTTTGGTTTGTGTGCTGTCTCCGCGTGAAGAGAGAATTGCAGGTGCTTTTGCTCCTACCACCATTGCACCGAGCTCGGCCTTTGCCAGTTTGGTATTGGTTTTATAGAATACGTTTCCTGCATCAATATTTGGGAAGAGCAGGCAATCTGCATCACCGGCAACTTCGCCTTTAAGTTTTTTGATCTGTGCACTTTCCGGATCAATAGCTACATCAAGAGCCAAAGGGCCATCAATATAAGCGTTTTTGATTTGGCCGCGATCGCCCATTTTTGAAATAATGCTGGCATCAACGCAGGCTTCCATGCCCGGGCTTACCTGCTCAGTTGCAGCAACAAGGGCCAGTTTTGGCTTGTCGATACCCAATGCACGCGCTGTGTTGATGAGGTAATTGGCAATGGCAATTTTTTGGTTGAGGTCGGGCCGAGGGATAATGGCCACATCACCGCAAACCATAAGCTTGTGATAATTTGGGTTTTCCATAACTGTAACGTGGCTCAGTACCGCCTTTGGAGGCATCAGGCCAAATTCTTTGTTCAGGATGGCGCGCATGTATTTGTCGGTGCTCACCAGCCCTTTCATCAGTAAGTTTCCTTCGCCTTTATTGATCAGTTCAACAGCTTTCAGGGCTGCTTTTTGCTCGTCGGCTTCCTGAACAATACGGAATTTGTTTACGTCAATATTTTCTTCGGCGCACACTTTTTTGATGGTGTCTTCATCACCAACAAGTGTTGCTTCAACAATGCCTAAATCAACTGCTTTGCTTACTGCGCCAATTGTATGCGAATCGTTGGCATACGCAGCAACCAGGATTTTCTTCTCCTGATTTTTCAGGACATCGAACATTTGATCTAATTTGGTAATAGCCATAGTGTATATATTTTGTGATGGGTTATTCGGAATAAAACAGGATCATTTTGCGGATGGCTTCATCGCAGGCACCGCAGAATTCGTCTCCATTAAAAGTGTGCATCAGGCAATCATCTGCCGGACGGTAAACGCCTTTGGCCACATATCCGCCACCTTCATAAACCCCCAGGGGATATTTGTCCTTCTTCTTGATGGGCGTAGGAATGGGTGTACCTTTTTTGAGCAGGTGTTTCCATTTGCTGTCGAAATCCACCAAAGTGGTGATATTTGGTTCCCAGGGTTCTACATCCAGCGGATAAAATTCGGAATAGGCCACCTCGGAGTTATAGTATTCATCGCCCAGACCGGCAAAGCCATGGCCAAATTCATGGATAAAGATTTTTGCCGAAGCAATATTGCCTGCCGAACTGACCGAATAATGGTTGTAAATAGCGCCACCGCCATATTTTTCAGTATTGGTGAGGATGTAAATCTGGTCGTAGGGGGCATTGGCTGCCACATCGCGCACGCTTTTATTATCGGTAGTCATGCAATAGCGCTCACTGTCAAAGGTATAGTAGGATGTGTTGAGTATGCTTTTGTTCCAGATGCTGTCGGCAGGAATATCATTGCCCGATTCGGGCGATGGCGCCAAAACGCCCCAAACATTGAAGTTGTCTTTATATTCAGTATAAGGGGCAAAAGAAACCAGGTGTTTGGCAAAAATCTGGCAGTCTTTGATGAATTTACCCATTTCGTCGGCTTTATAACCATCGGGCAGGATAACAATATCTACTTTTTTGGCCGGATCGCCATTGACCATAACTTCGAAGGAAGGATATTCGAGCCTGCGTTCGGGTTTGATAAAGTAGCTGTCCACATCCACATCATAACTGAATTTTTTTTGAAAAACACCTTTTTTGTCGCGGCTGTAAAAGTCGATGCGCACATCTTCTTTCGGGAAAGGCATTACCACTGATTCGGAGAATGATTTGCTGGTGTGCTTTGCTTCTTCGGTGGTCTGCCATTCTCCAAAAAGCGTGGAATAGCCGCGGCTGTAAATAATGCTGTCGCTGGCGGCATCATGAACTTCAAAAAAGTATTTGCCATAGCGGAAGGTATCGATGAGGTTTACCAGCGATCCGCCCCAGATCGGTTCTTCCAGTACTTCGTCGATGAAATAAGTTTCTGTGTCTTTGGTGCCGGCATGGAAATAATCCACGCGCAGAGTTTTGTTCAGAAACAGGCTGTCGAATTGTGCCATTGCTGATGAAGTAGCCAGCACAAGCAAAAAGATAAATATTCTGGTTTTCATGTAGTGTTAAATTTTGCCTGCATTTATTCCTTTTTGTCAGATAATCAGGAAAAAGCAGCTGTATTTGCTGCAAAATTATTAAGAATTTGTTATTTGGATAACAGAAATATTTTAAACAGAACTATTCCAAATAGATGTTACCTAAAAGTCTTTATTTCACCTTATCAGGATTGGATTTCACAAAGGCTCCCCAGCCGGAATAGGATTTGGTATCGCCTACTGCTCCTTTTTGGAAATAGTGGCAAACCGCAACAGCCAAAGCGTCTGTGATATCGAGATATTCGGGAGTTTCCTGGATTTTAACCAGTTTGGTGATCATGGCAGCCACCTGTTCTTTGGAAGCGGAGCCGTTTCCGGTAATGGATTGTTTTATTTTTTTTGGCGAATATTCAAAAATCGGGATATCGCGATAAAGCCCGGCTGCCATCGCAACACCCTGAGCACGCCCCAGTTTCAGCATCGACTGAATGTTCTTTCCGTAAAAAGGCGCTTCCAATGCCAGTTCATCGGGTTTATATTCGTCGATCAGGTGTAGGCTGCTTTCAAAAATTCTTTTTAGTTTTAAGGCCTGGTTCGGAAGTTTGCCAAGCTTGAGCACACCCATATTTACCAGCGACAATGCGTTGCCTCGGACAAGGATCAGTCCGTATCCCATAATGTTGGTGCCCGGGTCGATGCCCATAATCAGGCGTTCTTTTTTCAAATTCAGTTATTTTAAATGGAAAAGACAAAATTAAATAAAACCTATAACATTCTGCTGCGGACGATGATTATCCTGGTAGCTTATGGTTTTATTTATTATCAGCTTTTTTACGAAAAAGACATCCTGGCCAACCTGGATCTGCTTTGGAGTGAACTAAGCAAAGGCTCGTCGCTTTATTTTTTATACGCCGCCCTGATTCTTGTTTTTGTAAACTGGGGGCTGGAAACGGCTAAATGGCAGTATCTTATCGGGAAAATTGAACAAATATCTTTTTTTAAAGCCTACCGTGCGGTGCTCAGTGGCGTAACCGTAAGTGTTTTTACGCCCAATCGGGTTGGGGAATACTTTGGCCGGGTTTTTATGCTGCATAAGGCCAATCCCTGGAAAGCAGTTTTCCTGACGGTACTGGGCAGCATGAGCCAGTTGCTGGTTACCTTGAGCTGTGGCAGTATTGCATTGATTTTCTTCGTTATTTCATATGATATCGAATTTTTTCAGGACAAGCAGTATTTCCTCTGGGGGCTGATTGCCAGCGTTTTGGTGTTTAATGTATTTGTCCTGATGCTCTATTTTAATGTCGATATCATTACCAATTGGGTGGATGGCTTGCTGCGCAAAAACTGGAAACGGATGCGGAACTATCTGAAAGTAGTTTCAGAATTTCATGGGAAGGAACTTTTTAGAGTGCTGTTGTTTAGCTTTTTACGTTATGTGGTTTTTTCGCTGCAATATTATTTGCTTTTTCGGGCTTTTGGAATTGAAATGGGCCTTTTTTCGGGGATGATGGTGGTGTCGGTTATCTTTTTCGTGCTTACCGCTATTCCTTCTGTGGCCCTGGCAGAGCTGAGTATCCGGGGAAGTGTGGCAATCAGTGTGCTGGGATTATATTTTGCCGGTTCACCGGATGGTTTTAGCGAAATTGCTGCAGCAACAGCAGCCGGCTTGCTTTGGCTGATCAATATTGTTGTCCCCGCACTCACCGGGGCTGTTTTTGTTTATAAACTCAGATTCTTCCGCGATGCCAGCAAATAGCCTTATTTATATTGTAAACGGAAGCATCCTTTTGGTTTATGGGCTGCTTATTCTGTCTTTTTTCAGAGGATTGAAAAAAAAGCAGGCTTTTGCAGATTGCACAAAAAAAAGACCTCTGGTCAGTGTGCTTGTTGCCTACCGCGATGAATATAAAAACCTGAGTATGCTGCTCAACAGCATCAAAAACCAGCATTACCCCAAGAAATTTTTTGAAATTATTCTGGTGGACGACCACAGCAGCGATGGCGGCCCGGCTTTGGTAAAAAAATTTCAGCTTTCTTTCCCCGAAATAATGCTGAAGCACATCTATAGCCCACGTCAAAAAACAGGAAAAAAAGCGGCCTTGAAACTGGCATATTCGCTGGCAAAAGGTGAAATTATATTGCAAACCGATGCGGATTGCATCCTGGCTCCGGGCTGGATTGCCTCCTATGTAAATGCCTTTTGTGCCAATGAAAAATTACAGTTTATTACCGGTCCGGTAAGTTTCCAAAGGGAGAAGGGGTTCCTGCAGCATTTTTACCAATATGAATTCGCTTCTTTGCTTGCATCTTCTGCCGGAAGCCTGGGCAATGGAAAACCTTTAATGTGCAATGGGGCAAATATGGGTTTTCGTAAATCATTATTGAAGGAAAATACGGGAAAACGAAATGAACAGTTTGCCAGCGGGGATGATATGTTCCTGATGTTGGCGGCTCAAAAGCTCTACGGCCCTTCAAGCATCTCTTTTTTACAGAATAAACGTGCCAAAGTATTTACCCGTCCTCCCGAAAATTTTAAAACCTTTATGCATCAACGGATACGATGGACCAGCAAGGCCGGAGCGTATAAAGATTTATATATCGGTTGTGTGTCCCTGCTTGTGTTCCTGACTTCCCTTGTCCAGTTCGGATTGGGTCTGTCGCTTTTTTGGTCATGGAAGTATTTGTGGGTTTTTGCAGGGTTTTTGCTGGTTAAATACATTGTGGACAGCCTGTTGACAGCCCGTTGGCAGAGCTTTGTAAAGGGAGGTTTTAATCCCATCCTCTTTTTTATCTTTGAATTATTGTATCCTTTTTATGTTATGGGCACGGGAATGCTCAGCCTTTTTTTGCCTTTTGTGTGGAAAGGCAGGAAAATCAGGAAATGATTCGATCAACGTTTTTGCTGACAGCAGATCAGTTTCTGTTCCCATTCGCAAGAAAATTCAGAAAAATGGCACTTAAAATCAACATGGAAGCGAAATCGTGATCCGCACCACCGGATTTATAAGCAACAAAAAGGCGTGTTAAGCTCAATAAAAAAAGAAGCAGCGATACAATAACCGTCATTTTTGCTGAGCGTAGAAATCCACCGGCCAGAAGCAGGATGCCTCCCGCAACAAAAGCTGCAGAAACATAAAACATCAGGCTTTGAAGCTTGAAACTTATAAATGTGCCGAAAAAGCAAGTGTAGATAAAAAAGATCGCTGAAAGGCGTAAAACCCATTGAGCTGTAGGACTTAAGAAACGGAGCGGCCTCATAAAACCGGTTTTTGAAGTGATAAAATTGCATAAAATTTGCTCAGCCCAAAATACTAATATTATTTTTGGCAGTGATAATTGCAATAATTTATAATAGTTTTAGATTGATGGGAAAATTACTGGATATCGCATTGCTTCAATCGGATCTGCATTGGGAAAATCCTGAGGCAAACCTGAGCGCATTTGAGCAAAAGTTAAAAGCCATAGATGGGGCTGACCTGATCATCCTGCCCGAAATGTTCAATACGGCATTCAGCCCGTTTAATGAAGCCAATGCCGAACCCATGGATGGCATGGCCGTAAGCTGGCTGAAACAAAAAGCTGCTGAAACACAGGCAGTAATCTGTACTTCAGTGCTTATCAAAGAAAAGGGGAAGCTTTTTAACCGCCTCTTCTGGATGAAGCCCGATGGATCGTACAGTAATTATGATAAAAAGCATTTGTTCCGCATGGGGCGCGAAGATGAATACATCACAGCCGGCGATGGCACTTTGGTAGCGCATTTGAAAGACTGGAACATTATGCCCCTGATTTGCTATGACCTGCGGTTTCCATGCTGGAGCAGGAACACTTACCGTGATGGGAAATTCAAATACGATTTATTGATCTACACAGCAAATTGGCCAGCCGTCCGTGCGCATGTATGGAAAAGCCTGCTGCTTGCCCGGGCACTTGAAAACCAGTGTTATGTGGCCGGAGTTAACCGTGTAGGAACCGATGGCCAGGGTTTTGGCCATTCGGGCGACAGCCTGATCATTGATCCGAAAGGCAATGTGATTGCTTCTTCAGTGCCTTCGGAAGAAAAAGTGCTCCGCGCAAATATTAATCTGGAAGAACTGCAGCAATTCCGCGATAAATTCCGTGTTTCTTTGGATTGGGATTCGGTTTCAATATCCTGATATTGAGATTTTTATTGTAGTTTTGACAAAAACACGGACTAATGCTTCTGTTAATGGGTTTTGCATTATCCCGAAAAAACATAATTTCGCAGCCGTAAAGATGAGTAAAAAATGAAAATAATAATTGCAGGAGACGGTGAAGTAGGTTTTCATTTAGCGAAAATCGTGTCGGGTAGTGGACATCACGATATTACTATTGTGGATCCGCATGAAGAGCTCCTGAAAATGGTAGAATCCTATACCGATTTGATGACGATCACAGGAAATTCTACCTCCATGTCTGTGCTGGAAAAAGCAAATGTTTCCAAAGCAGACCTTCTGATTTCTGTATTGCATGATGAATCCATTAACATCATAACCTGCATGCTGGGCAAAAAACTGGGCGCCAAACGCACCATTGCCCGAGTGAACAATACCGAATACCTTACGGACAAAAACAAAGAGATGTTCAAGACAATGGGCATCGATTTTATGGTGGGCCCGGAGCGAATTGCCTCACGCGAGATTGTCCGTCTGCTCAAGCAAACCGCTGCAACCGAAATTTTTGATTTTTCCGACGGGAAATTGTCGCTGTTCCTGATGCGCCTGGATCAGGATGCCAATGTGCTTGATAAAAGCTTAGATGAGATTGCGCATCAGTATCCGCATCTTGATTTCCGCGCCGTGGCCATTCATCGTGACTCCCAAACCATTATCCCAAAAGGCAACGACCGGTTCAAGGATGGTGACCTGGCCTATGTGATTACTCGTCCCGAAGGCATCCGCAAGTTGATCAAAATGGGCGGTAAGGAACATTTTGATATTAAATCGGCGATCATTATCGGAGGCGGGCGTATCGGGCGCAAAACGGCACGGGCTTTAGAACGTACAATGAATGTGAAACTCATTGAAATAGACCGCGAACGCTGCAAAAATATAGCCGAAGGGCTGGAACGCACCCTTATCGTTAATGGCGATGCCAGTGACGTGCAGCTGCTCGAGGAAGAAGGGATCCGCGAAACAGATGCTTTTATCGCCGTGACCAACAATACCGAAACCAATATTTTTGCCTGTTTGCTGGCAAAGAAATACGGTGTTAAAAAAATTATCCCGCTTGTAGAAAATGTGGATTATATCGATATTGCCCAAACCATTGGAATTGATACGCTTATCAATAAAAAGCTGATTGCGGCCAGCTATATTGCACGTTTCACAATGGGCGCAGAAGTCGCTTCCTTGAAGTGCCTCAACGGTGTGGATGCCGAGGTTATGGAATTTATCGTGAAACCGGGTGTTCCTGTTACACGAAACCCAATCAGAAGCCTGAACATGCCAAAAGATGCAATTATTGGCGGGGTGATCCGTAAAAATAAGGGGTTGATTGCCGTTGGCGATTTGCAGATCAAGGAAAATGACAAAGTGGTTATTTTCTCCCTGCCTCATGCCATCAGCAAGGTGGAGAAACTATTCAAATAAGGGAAAATGCTGTCCATTTCAATCAAAAAAGTTAACTGGGGCATCATTGCAAAAGTGCTCGGATTCCTTCTTATTATTGAAGGGGTGATGATGTTCACCGGAATTCCATTTTCAATTTACTATTGTGGTTTTGAATGCCTGAGCCTGCTTTACAGTGGATTGATTACCATAGCTGCCGGTGGCCTGATGTATCTGCTCAACCGCAAGCGGAACGACAGCCAGCTCGGCAAACGCGAAGGCTACCTTATCGTTTCTTTGGCCTGGGTAATCATTTCCGTTTTTGGTACCTTGCCGTTTTTGATTAGTGGTTCCATCAGCAATTTTACCGATGCTTTTTTTGAAACCATGTCGGGTTTTACGACAACAGGAGCTACAATCCTCAACGATATCGAAGCACAGCCCAAAGGCATCCTTTTTTGGCGCAGCATGACGCACTGGATTGGCGGTATGGGAATTATCGTGCTTTCTCTGGCAATACTTCCGATCCTTGGTATTGGCGGTATGCAGCTTTTTGTGGCGGAAGTGCCCGGTCCGACCAAGGATAAATTGCATCCGCGCATCAAAGAAACAGCCAAAAGGTTGTGGGGCATTTATGTGCTGCTCACTTTTGTGCAAACTATTTTGATGATGTTTGGCGGCATGAACCTTTTTGATGCGCTCTGCCATGCTTTCGCCACAATGGCAACCGGTGGATTTTCTACGCAAAATGCCTCAGTTGCCAATTATTCGCCTTATATACAGTATGTTATTATCATTTTTATGATACTGGCAGGAACCAATTTTGCCCTGCATTATTTCTCCCTGAGCGGCAAAATAAAGAAGGTTTTCCGCGATGAAGAATACCGTGTATATCTGCTGACCATCCTTTTAAGCACCATTGTCATTGCATTGGGGCTTATTTTTATGACCGACAGGGCCGTGGAAAAATCTTTTCGCGATGCGCTTTTTCAGGTTGTGTCCATCATAACCACAACGGGTTTTGTTACAGACGATTATCTGCTATGGCCTGTGTCGCTGTGGATGATTATCTTTTTATTGATGTTTGTAGGCGGCAGTGCCGGCAGTACCGGTGGCGGCGTAAAAGTAGTGCGTCAGTTGTTGCTGTTCAAAAATACGCGACTGGAGCTGAAAAGGATAATCCATCCGCATGCATTCCTGCCTGTACGGCTCAACGGTAGGGTAATTTCCGATGAAATCATCAGCAAAGTGATGGCTTTCTTCCTGATTTATATGATGATTTTCGGCCTGGGCGTTCTCGTAATGTCGCTCACTGGATTGAATTATGAGTCTTCAATCGGTTCTGTTATTGCCAGCCTGGGAAATATCGGGCCGGGAATTGGTGCTGTGGGGCCAGTGCTCAATTATGCAGAAATTACCAATTTCGGGAAGTGGTTTCTTTCTTTTCTCATGCTGCTCGGACGTCTCGAACTGTTTACGATCCTGATTTTACTATCACCAACTTTCTGGAAAAAATAAGCTATGGTCACTTATAAAAAGATCTGGCAAGTTGGCTATCCGGTCATCCTGGGCATGATTGCGCAAAACCTGATCAACCTGATCGACACGGCTTTTTTGGGGCGCCTCGGTGAAGCAGAACTAGGAGCCGGTGCCATTGGAGGACTGTTTTATTATGTGCTGTTTATGATCGGCTTTGGGTTCGGAACCGGCGCGCAAATCCTGATTTCACGCCGCAATGGTGAGAAACGTTTTGATGATGTGGGCAAGCTTACTGATCAAAGCCTGATTACATTGGGTGTTTTTGCACTCTTTATTTTTGTAATTATCAATTTCTTTGCTTCGGATTTATTAGGCTCCATTGTCTCCTCGCCCGATGTTTTTGAGCTGTCATCCAGCTATTTGCATATTCGGAATTACGGTATTTTCTTCGCATTTATGAATGTGGGTGCACGTGCATTTTTTGTGGGCATTACGCGTACAAAAGTGCTGAGTTATGGCGCCATCATTATGGCGGTTGTGAATATTGTGCTTGATTACGCCTTGATATTCGGGCATTTTGGCATGCCGGCCATGGGCATCGAAGGAGCAGCCCTGGCTTCGGTTATTTCAGAGGCTGTGTCCGTTTTGTACTTTTTTGTCTATTCTAAAATTTTCATCAAATCATCCGAATTTGCACTCTATCGCTTCAATGATATCCGCTGGAAAAGCATACGCCAGATTTTTAATGTCTCGGTTTGGGTGATGTTGCAATATTTTGTGAGCATTGCTACTTGGTTTTCCTTTTTCCTGATTATCGAACAGACCGGCGAACGCAACCTGGCCATTTCCAATATTATCCGCAGCATTTATATGATTTTGATTATACCGGGATTTGGTTTCGCCACGGCAGTGAATACGCTTGTAAGCAATTCCATTGGCGAAAACGGAACGAAATTTGTCATACCGATTATCCGGAAAACCGTGGGGCTTACTTTTGTTATTTCTCTGCTGGTGATGGGCATTACGCTGCTTGTCCCCGAATGGATCATCAGGGTTTATACGGATAGCCGGGTGCTCATCGAAGCATCTGTACCCGTTCTGTATGTCGTAAACGGCGCTTTGCCGCTCCTGTCCCTTTCCATCGTGATTTTCTTTGGATTAAGTGGCACAGGCCATACCCGCGTATCCATGATTATCGAATTTATCACCGCATTCTGTTACCTGATTTATGTCTATCTGCTCTCAAACGTTTTCTTTGTGAATGTCGCATGGGTTTGGACATCAGAATATATTTATATGTTTTTCCTGGGATTGCTGTCGGTTCTTTATTTTTCATCGGGCAAATGGAAGCGGAAAGTTATTTAGTTGGCTTAGTTAATCCTTCTTTTGATTATTTTTGGCCACTTCATGAACAATATCCCTATTCATAGCAGAAAAAATTCCTGGATGGTACTGGTGAACCCGGAAGCCGGATCGGGTCAGGGCAGAAAAATGTGGCCGGAAATTGAGGCTGTTTTAAAAGGGCAATCTATTGATTTTGAAGTGTTTTTCAGCGAAGCTCCCGGGCAGGTTTTTGAACTTGCCGCTCTTGCTTATGCACACGGATGGAGGGATTTTATTGCGGTTGGCGGCGATGGCAGCCTCAGCGAAATGCTCAATGGAATTGCTGATGCTACTCAAAAAATCCCGGAGGATGTTTGCCTGGCATTGATTCCGGCAGGGACCGGCAACGACTGGCAAAGAACCATGCAGCTCCCGGAGAAGCTTGAGGATATTGTTCAATTGATCAAAAAGCGGGCTTTTCGGCGGCAGGATGTGGGATTGCTGCAGATGGTGCAAATGTCTGAAAGTATAGGTCAAAGATATTTCTTGAATATTGCCGGTTTGGGTTTTGATGCTTTTGTGAGCAAAAGGCTCAATAAAATGAAAGAGAGCAATAAAAAAGGCCGCCTGGCTTATTTATGGCAACTGGCAACAGGCTTGTTCAGCTATCGGGCAAAACCTGCTAAGGTTTTCATTGATGGCGAACAGCTTTTTCTGGGGGATATTTTTAGTCTTTCAGCCGGCATCTGCCAGTACAACGGTGGAGGAATGCGGCAATTGCCGGATGCGGATCCTTTCGATGGCCTGCTGGATGTAACGCTTATCCCGGAAATCAGCAAAATGAAAGTCATAGCGCAACTAAAAAACCTCTACTCAGGTGCTTTTGTGAAAGAGCCCGAAATTCAGCAGTTTAAGTGCAAAGAGATTTTTATCGAATGCGATAGTGACGTGCTTATCGAAGCCGATGGCGAAGATTTGGGCAGTGGAAGCTGCAAAATAAGCCTGCAAAAGGAAGCTGTGCAGGTGGTTTGTGGGCTGTAGGCTAAAAAATATAATTCAATCCAATATAAATCCCGCCTTTCCCATCGCGCTCATCCAGCGGAATGCCGTAATCCAAACCAAAAACAAAATTCTGGTTCATCGCAAAACGTAATCCAATTCCTGTGCTAACATGAAATGCATCATCGGCTGTTTCATCAAAAAAATCACGCCGTGAAAGATAGGGTACTTTATCAAGGTCAAGTTCAATGTCTTTTACAATCCTGCCCGCATCCAGAAAAGCATTCAGCGCAAAATAAAAATTTTGTTTCATCCAATAGGTTTTGTGGAATTTCCAGCGCATTTCCAGATTTCCGTAAGCAATGCCATCGCCAACAACCCGGTTGCGCAGAATGCCGCGCAGTGTCCGCTTTCCTCCCAAACCGTCAATTGTGGTGCTTTTCGGGTAAGATTCAATCATATAGCTTTGCATATAAAAAGGGCAATGTCCGTCAATGGTTCCCTGATAGCCCAAACGCCCGGCAAGGGATAAGCGGTCTTTGATCAATGTAAAATACTGCCGGTGTACTAATGCGAGTTTGGTATAGGCATTTTCATTATTGCCCAGAAATTCAGGAACAACAGCCAGAATAGCTTCCGACCATATGCCGTGCATCGGATTGGGTTCATTATCACGCGAATCGTAGGTCAGGCCAAGTTTTATCAGTTTGATTTGCCCGCCATTTTTTTCATTTTCGGGAATCAGCCCCCAGTCCACATACCTTTGATAAAGCCCGGCAACATCAGGCAGCAGGTCTTTTTCATCTTTGCCTTTGTTGAGCCGGTCAATATCAACCGGAGCAATTTTCATATCGTAATAGCTGAATCCGGCCAGATAATACACATGCTTTCCAATCAAATTCCCGCGAAAAACCGTGGCAATCCTGAGCAGTTTGCGTTCCAAACGATAAAACATACGGCTGATATACTCCTCGCTTTGGTCATCTTCAAAATTGGGGTTATAAACCGCCTGATATCCGTTGAAACCATAAAAATCCAGTGCCTGCTGGGTCAGATAACTCACATCCGTAATCCAGCGGATTTTTTTGGGCAGCAGGTTTTGTGCGTCAAAAGTGAGCTGGTTGATGCCGCCTCCTTTGGTGGTACGAGCCAGCTCACCATAAACCGACCATTTGTATTCGGGATAGAGATGGCCATCACCATAATTAAAAAGCTGTGCCAAAGCGCCGTATTGGAAGCCCAGATCAGAATTGTAAAGCACTGAAGGCAGCGCGCCGATATTCAGTCCTTTTTTAATTTTATCCTTTTGAGTGCTGTCTGCTTTCTGAGCCATCATCCCGAAAGGGAGCAACAGGCAGAAAAAAAGCAATAAACGGTATTTTTTATGCATCGTTTTTATTTTTTGCTGGCGCGATATTTTATTTTCAAAAAAGCTGCAGATACAATCAAAGCTAAAAAGCTGACCAAAATACTTGCTATGGAAGCTTCTGCCGCAAGGTTTCCGCTTAAAATCAGGATAAAGATATAAATGATTCCCGATAAAAAGCTGATCCAAACACTGATGGGATGAAGTTTAAAATGAAAACCGGCAATGACTGCGGGGATTATTGTGAATCCCATACCTGTGATGAATATAATGACCTGGATCAAATCGCGGAAAACCCACGCAAAAGCAAATCCTGCCAGTGTAAGCAGAAGGATGAATATTTTTGTGGTTCGGGCCAAGGACAGGTTTATTTCGCTGCTTTTAAATTTCTTCATAAAATCGACGGACAAACTACTTGCCAGCACAAAGATTATGGTATCTGCAGAGCTCATAATTGCTGCAAAGACCAGCACCAGTCCCAGGCTTTGCAGATGCTGCGGCATCAGGATTCTGAGACCGGAAGCAAAAGCATCGCGAGCATCAATTCCGGGAGCGCCAAAATGTGCGCTTAGCCCGGCAAAGGAAATCAACGCTCCGCTGATGAGCACCAAAACAGCACTCCACTGCAGGCCACGCCGCACTACTTTTTCGTTTTTTGCAGCATAAACGCGCTGCCAGTATTCTGCCGACTGAAAAACGATAAATATCCCAAAGGCCAGAAATGCAATGAACATAAATGGGTTCAGGCGCTCAAATTCGCCTTTGGTAAAGGTATTTTGTATGGTTTCGTGGGGTACATAAAATATCATGATGCCAAAAAGTGCCAGCAAAACGATGTACTGGAATATATCGGTGCGGATCACAGAATTAAAACCGCCGGCAGTGAGGTAAATCCCAATAATCAGCGCAGAAATACTGAGCGCACTTTCGTAACTCCAGCCACTGATCGAAGCAAGTATGCTGCTTCCCGCAATAAACTGATTGAGCAACATTCCGAAATAGACTACGAAAAGAATCAGAGCTGATATCGTTCCCGAGCTTTTGCCTGATGTAAAGCCAATCCATTCGGAAAGGGTAAGGAATTTGGTGTTTGCCCGCTTGATTTTCAGTGCGTAGGGAATAAATACCAGAAAACCCAGGCCGGTGCCTGCAAAAACGGCCAATGCAGCAGGACCAAAACGGTAAACGTATGCAGCATAGGCAACAACAGCTGCGCCGCCAATATAACTGGCCAAAACAGAGAAAACGAAACCTGCTGTTTTTAATTTTCTTCCGCCAATCATATATCCGCTGGCGTCTTTCTTTTTATGGCTGTAAATTCCAATAATCAGGCAAATCAGCGCATAGGCTATGAGCAGGAGAATATTAATGGCTGAAAGGCCCGCTTGATCGTGTTGTGGGTTCATCCGCGCTAAAATACAAAAGCCATCCCGATTAAGGAATGGCTTTGTAATATTTTGTGAATGCCTTAGGTGGCTTATAAAATCCGCAATGGGATTATTTGCATTTTAAAACGTGCTCGATCTGATACTTAGCCGCCTCAGCATTAGGGCCTGCAGCAACTTTTTTGTATGCAGCACATGCGGCAGCGGCATCGCCTTTGCCTTCGTATGCGCGACCTTGCTCGAAATATACTTTATCTTTTCCTTCGGTCATGCCGGCAAGGGCTTTTTGAGAAGAAGCGATGGCTTTTTCCCACTGTTGTGCTCCATTATAGGCAGTAGTAAGGAAATAATGCGTGTCGGCATTGTCTTCATATGCGAGGGCATTATTGAAATCGGCAATGGCTTTGTCGAATTTCTGAGCTTTAACGGCTTCTACACCTGCAGCGGTGAAGGCTGATGAACCAAGGGTTTTTGCTTTGTTGGCAGTTTCCTGTGCTTTGGCTTTCGCTCCGGCATTCTCAATACAGAGGTTAATACTCTTTTGCATACCGGCTAAGTCGCCTTTGTCTTTCTGGATCAATGCCTTGGTAAGGTATGCCTGATAAAAGCCGGGCTTCTTTTCAATAGCAATGTTCACATTTTTAAGTGCTTCGTCCAGTTTGCCATCTTTTAAAAGACCTGCGGCAATGCTGTTGTGCACATTTGGGATTAGGCTTTTGGCTTTTTTTGCAGTTTCTGCTTGCCCCAGCTCCTTCCCTTTCTTTGCTGTGGTCTCAAAAGTTTTGACAGCCTCATTGAATTTTTTCGATTTGTAAAGGCTTATCCCCTTTTTGTAATAAGCATTAACAAGCTGCTTTTCAGCTTTGCCTTTTAATTCTGTGGCTTTTGCGTCACCAATTTGTTTGCAAATTCCGATACAGGCTTCCAGCTCAGTGATTGCCTTATCGTAATCATTTGCTTTGATCATCTTACTGGCATCATTAAATTTTGTGCCGGCGTCATTCATGGTTTGAGCAAACAGACTGATGGAAAAACCTGTGAGGAAAATTAAAATCAGTGTTCTGGTGAGACGGCTGATGTTTAACTTCATAAATAAAAATTTTTGGTTTGAAATAATTGAATTCGAGGGGCAAATATAAAAAAAATAACTCCCCTTCGTCATATGTTAACGGGTATATATGTTAAAAATTGTTATATGCCCTGTGGGCATGAGTTATCTATGCCTGAAAATGAAAGCAGTGAAATGGAAAAGCCCGGAGCATAAGTCCGGGCTTTGTATAAATTAACGAAAAAATAAATTTCTAGCTAAACCATTGCTCCACATCAGATAACTGAAGGGCGTCAATGCTCAGTTTATTCTTTTTGCGGTAAGCGTTCATTTTCTGATGAAGCTGCGTGGCTTTCATCTCACGCAGGGCATCAACGGACTCAATACCGGCATTGATGAGATGCCCGGCCCATTCTTCCGGCACTCCAATAGCTACAAAATCTGCGGGTTTTGGCCCCGTTTTGATTTTTTCTGGCTTCATCTGAGGGAAGAAAAGAACTTCCTGGATGCTGTCATTGTCGGTAAAAAGCATCACCAGGCGGTCGATACCAATACCCAAACCGGATGTTGGCGGCATGCCGTATTCCAAAGCGCGCACAAAATCCATGTCAATGAACATTGCTTCGTCATCACCTTTTTCAGAAAGTTTGAACTGTTCTTCAAAACGGGCTTTCTGGTCGATGGGATCGTTGAGCTCGGAATAGGCATTGGCAATTTCCTTTCCGTTGATCATCAGCTCAAATCGTTCGGTTAACTCCGGGTTTTCACGATGACGCTTGCATAATGGGCTCATTTCAACCGGATAATCTGTGATAAATGTTGGTTGGATATAGTTGTGCTCGCATTTTTCGCCAAAGATCTCATCAATCATCTTTCCTTTGCCCATGCTTTCATCGGCTTCGATGCCGAGCGCATTGCAGATATCCCTGATTTCTTGCTCGCTTTTGCCATTCAAATCGTAGCCTGTATATTTTTTGATGGCATCAAGAATGGGAACACGGGCAAATTTGGGTTCAAAATCAATTTCTTTGCCTTGATAGCTGATTTGTAATTTGCCATGCAGATCCATCGAGATTTTGCGGATGGTCTCTTCCACAAAGCGCATCATCCAATCATAGTCTTTATAGGCCACATAAATTTCCATAACTGTAAATTCAGGGTTATGGGTTTTGTCCATTCCTTCATTACGGAAATCTTTGGCAAATTCATAAACGCCTTCATAGCCGCCAACAATCAGCCTTTTGAGGTACAGTTCGTTGGCAATGCGCAGGTAAAGCGGGATGTCCAGCGCATTATGGTGTGTTATAAACGGGCGTGCTGCTGCTCCTCCCGGAATGGGCTGCAAGATAGGCGTTTCCACTTCCATGTAGCCTTTACTGTTGTAGAGTTCGCGCATAGATGTAATGAGCTTTGAACGCATTTCAAAGGTCTTTTTTACCTGGTCGTTTACGATCAGATCAACATAGCGCTGGCGGTAACGCTGTTCCGGATCGGTAAAGGCATCGTATGTTTTGCCGTCTTTCTCTTTTACGATCGGAAGCGGGCGCAGGGACTTGCTCAATAGGGTCAACTCTTCAACATGTATGCTGATTTCGCCCATCTGGGTGATGAACACAAAACCTTTAACACCGATGATGTCCCCAATATCAAGTAATCGCTTAAAAACAGTATTGTACATACTTTTGTCTTCACCCGGACAGATAGTGTCGCGATGCAGATATAACTGGATGCGGCCTTTATGATCCTTGATTTCGGCAAATGAAGCAGCACCCATGATACGGCGGCTCATAATACGGCCGCCGAGCACCACCTGTTTATATTTTTCGGGCTCTTTTTCAAAGCCTTTTTTGATGTCTTCTGTAGTGCAGTTAACCGGAAATTCGGCTGCCGGATATGGCTCAATTCCAAGTTTCCTTAATTCCCCAAGGGAATTTCTCCGTACAATTTCTTGTTCGCTTAATGCCATAATATTCTATACTTTGAGTAAAATCGCTGCAAAGATAATCAAAAGGCATTTCTAAAAAATAAGGCACTGAATTTCTGGTATGCTTTGTTATCTCTCCTTTATTCATATCTCTTTGCTTCATGCACGCATTTATTCAGATGAAAATTTACATACGTTTTTTTGTAATTCAGACAACCTTTTTACATTTGGCCTTGTCTGATGAATATAGAATGTGTCTAAATAAAATTTGATATAAAAAAGTTCATGGTGCGTTTTTCCTGTGTTACAGCTTAAGTTGTTGATATAAAAGCTTTAATTAAAAATGGAAATGAGCTTAAAAATTTGTTGAATTAGAGAAAAAGCACTATATTTGAACATCTTTTATTTTTTGGACACAGACGAAGGTAAAGATAAAGGTCGAATTTTAATTTTCAGGATTATGAAAAAAGCAAAGGAAAGCACTTACCTGATTTATTTTGCTGTATTCATGGCATTGTTTATCGCTACAATGTTGTATTTAACTTCAATGTAGGGAAAATGGATCAGTCGAGGAGTTCTAACTTAGAGAATCCAAAAGGCTGGCATCAACTACTTTATAAACTTTGTCGCCACGGCGTAATAAACTATTGACAGGCACAGAACAAACCGATCCACGAGATGCTGTCGTAACCGCTTTGAGGTCAATGCGTAATTCTCTTACCGTGCCTTCATAAACACCGGTTGTGGGGCCCAAAATCCGTATGTCGTCCCCAATACTTAATTCCTTGGCACTGATAGTGATTTCCGCAACCCCGATTTTTGAAAAATAATTGCTCACTTTTCCAATAAATATTTTCCGGCGCGTGGCCTGCGATCCATAATTTTCTGTCCATTCGCCTATTTTTTTCCCTAGATAATATCCATCCCAAAATCCACGGTTATAAACCGATTCGAGTTTTTCATTCCATTTTACCATGTTTTCCAGTGTAAAATTCCCTTCAAACCAGGCGTCCACAGCTTCTCTATAAGTTTCTGCGACCGTTTTTACATACTCGGCACTTCGGCCACGGCCTTCAATTTTCAATACGCGAACTCCGCTCATAAGTATTTTATCCAAAAAATCAATGGTTTTCAGGTCTTTGGGCGACATGATATACTGGTTGTCCACCTGAAGCTCGATCTCTCCGTCCATATCGCTTACTTTGTAACCCCTCCTGCAAGGTTGCAAACAGGCACCGCGATTGGCACTACTGTTCATATTATCGAGGCTGAGGTAACATTTGCCCGAAACGGCCATGCAAAGCGCTCCGTGTGCAAAAATCTCAATTTGCACCAATTCGCCTTTAGGCCCTTTGATGCCCTCGCGCTCAATTGCCTGAGTAATATCGTAAACCTGTTTTAAGTTAAGCTCGCGGGCTGTTACTATCACATCCGCAAATTGGCTCCAGTAACGCACCGCTTCAATATTGGTGATGTTGCTTTGCGTGCTGATGTGAATTTCCATATCAATGCTGCGAGCATATTGAATAACAGATATATCGGTGGCAATAATGGCTGATATTCCGTTGTCTTTGGCTGCATCTACGATACCGTGCATTTCTTCCAGCTCATGGTCATAAATGATGGTATTTACCGTGAGATAAGTTTTTATCCCGTTTTCATGGCTGATACGAGCGATTTCTGCCAAATCATCTATGGTAAAATTCTGCGATGATCGCGCGCGCATATTCAGTTTGCCAACACCAAAATATACCGAATCGGCCTTGCCTTGTATGGCGGCATGCAGTGATTCATAGGAACCTACCGGCGCCATTATCTCAATATCTCCTGCTTTCAGGTTTTGGAGATGCTTTGCATCATTAAATTCAATCAGTCCTTCTTTCATATTATTATTGATAATAACGTATTGCCCTAAAACGTCTTATGAAATTGCATGTTCAATGTTTTTTGACCATTAGCGCAAATTTGCTTATTTTGGCTGCAAAAGTACTATTTGCCCCCAATAGAAAGAAATTCAATTATAATACACGTATTTTAAGCTATAAAAAATGAAGAGAATTTTATTGAGTCTGATCATTGTTGTTTGTTGCACAGCAATGCTGAAATCCCAGGAAGAATACGCGCAATGGCTGCGCTATCCTGCTATATCGCCCGATGGACAGGCAATTTGTTTTGCTGCCCGTGGCGACCTCTATCTTGTGGATGTCAAAGGCGGAGTGGCCATTCCGCTTACATTGCATAAATCCTATGATTATATGCCTGTTTGGTCGCCGGACGGAAAAACCATAGTTTTTGCCTCCGACCGAAACGGTAATTTTGACCTCTACAGCATTGGTGTGGAAAGTGGGAGCCCAAAACGCCTTACATTTTATTCTGGCAGTGAATTGCCCTGGAGTTTCAGCCCGGATGGTCAGGAAGTTTTGTTCTCAGCCGGAATTGAAGACAGCCCGGATAATATCCTCTTCCCAAGCGGTGCATTAAATGAGCTATATTCGGTTTCCCTGGCCGACAGCTCTGTAAAACGATTGATTACTTCTCCTGCGGAACATGCCGCTTATAGCAAAGACGGGAAAAGTATCATCTACCAAAACCGCAAAGGCTATGAAGACCAGTGGAGGAAGCACCATACAAGCTCGGTAACCCGCGACATCAGAAAATACGATATGGAAAGCGGAAAACACTCATTCATAACAAACTTTGCGGGAGAAGACCGTGATCCGGTTATCGTTGGCGATAAATTATATTACCTGAGCGAAGAAAACGGCAGCATGAATGTTTGGATGATGACACTGGACAACCCCAAAGATAAACAACAAGTCACTTTTTTTGAGCAGCATCCGGTGCGTTTTCTTTCGGCAGCTGATCAGGGAACGTTATGCTTTGGGTATAACGGAGCCATCTATACAATGAAAGCCGGAGCTAAGATGCCGGAGAAATTAAATGTAAATCTCCGCCTGCTTGATCAGGATAATCAAATCGTATTTAAAAAGCATAGTGATGGCAGCCGTGAGATGGTCGTTAGTCCAAACGGTAAAGAAGTTGCTTTTATCGTGCGTGGCGATGTGTTTGTTACTTCTTCAGACTATGCAACCACTAAGCAAATCACCCAAACAGCCGGTCAGGAACGTAGTGTAAGCTTTAGCCCTGATGGACGCAGCCTGCTTTATGCTGCCGAACGCGATACAAGTTGGAATATTTACCAAACAAGCATTGTGCTGGATAATGAACCACGCTTTTCTTCGGCTACTTTGCTGGAAGAAAAACCATTGATTGTGAACGAGAAAGATTGTTTCCAGCCAAAATTTTCGCCCGATGGAAAAGAAGTGGCTTATCTCGAAGAACGCACAACACTGCGTGTATTTAATATGGATGACAAAAAATCACGCACAGTGATGAATGGCGATATGAATTATTCATACAGCGATGGAGATCAGTGGTTTGACTGGAGCCCCGATGGGAAATGGCTGCTTTCGGAATTTTCACCAAATCATCTTTTTCAGGTTGATGTGGCATTGATCAAAGCTGATGGAAATGGTGAACCCTACAATTTGACACAAAGTGGGTATCATGATTCCCATCCCCGATGGACAAAAGACGGAAAGGCCATGCTGTGGTTTTCCGATCGTGAGGGAATGCGTTCGCATGGAAGCTGGGGTTCTACACGCGATGCTTATATTATGTTTTTTGAGCCCGAAGCCTGGAAAAACTTCAATATGACAAAAGAAGAACGCGAATTGCTCAAAGAAGAAAAGAAAAAGGAACAAAAGCCGGACGAAGACAAAAAAGACAAAAAGAAAAAGAAGGAAGAAAAGGAAGTTAAAAAGGACAGTCTGGAGGTTCAGATTTGTTATAACGGGATGCGTGATCGTGTAAAACGACTTACTATTAACTCATCCAACCTTTCTGATGCACTGCTAAGTCCCGATGGCACAAAACTCTATTATTTAGCACGTTTCGAAAAAGGCTACGATCTATGGGAGCATGATTTACTGAAAAATGAAACCAAACTGCTCTTGAAATTTAGTGGCGGCGGCGGGGCCATGCAGTTTGATAAAGAGGGCAAAAATCTGTTCCTCTACAGCTCGGGAAGCATTTACAAAATCCCTGTTTCAGGTGGTAAACCCACGAAGAAAGTTGTTTCGTTCAATGCTGAGCAAAAACTGGACCTTGCCGGAGAGCGGGCATATATGTTCGAGCATGCATGGCGCCAGTGCCTCAAAAAATTCTATGATACAGCCATGCATCAGGTGGATTGGGATTTTTATGGCGATAACTACCGTCAGTTCCTGCCTTTTATCAATAATAATTATGATTTTGCAGAAATGATGAGCGAAATGCTGGGCGAGCTCAACGCATCACATACCGGATCGGGCTACAGACATTCTGCTTCTGACGGAGACCGCACAGCTTCTTTGGGAATTATTAGCGATTTTAATTTTGAAGGGCCGGGGATCAAGGTGGAAGAAGTTATTGCGGAAGGCCCTCTGGATTATCAGGAAAATGTCAAAAAAGGAACATTAATCAAGTCCATTGATGGCACAGCTATTCAGGATTATGCCCATTTTCTCCGGCTGATGAATCATCAAAAAGACAAAAAAATATTGCTGGTGATTGAGAATAATGGAAAAACCGACAGCCTCACCCTTAAGCCCATCAGCAAAGGCAGTGAAAACGGGCTGCTGTACAAGCGCTGGATAAAGCGTGAACGCGCACTTTGCGACAGCCTTTCCGGTGGAAGGATTGGTTATGTGCATGTTGCGGGAATGAACAGCAGCAGCTTCAGGCAGTTCTATTCCGATGTGCTGGGCCTGAACAGCGATAAAGATGCAATTATTGTGGATACCCGCTTTAATGGTGGTGGTTGGTTGCACGACGATCTGGTGACATTATTGTCAGGAAAGCCCTATGTGCAGTTTGCCCCGCGTGGTCAAAAGTATGGCTATGACCCCATGACCAAATGGAACAAACCATCGGCAGTGCTGATCAGTGAAGGAAATTATTCGGATGCACACGGTTTTCCTTATGCCTACAAAACCCTGGAAATCGGTAAATTAGTTGGTATGCCCGTAGCAGGTACAATGACGGCTGTTTGGTGGGAAACCCTCCAGGATCCAAGCCTGTATTTTGGTATTCCACAGGTGGGGGCTTTGGATATGAATGATAATTATCTCGAAAACCAACAATTGGAACCGGATGTAAAAGTTGATATCGAATACGATGTGGCTGCAAAAGGTTTCGATCAGCAATTGGCTAAAGCTGTTAAAGTGCTTTTGCAGGAAATTGAACAAAAGAAGTAAAATGAAACGGAATTTGATTATTCTCAGTATTTTTTTTCTGATAGCGCAAGGATTGCTTGCACAGAAAATATATAAATGCGATCATGAATATCAGGCTGATTTCAAAGTGTTTAGCGTACAACATGAATATCAGGCCGACCTGAAGGTTTATGTTGTGGATCATGAATATCAGGCTAAAAAGAATGGGCTCTGGTATTTCGTGAAACACGATTATCAGGCTGATAAAAAAGTATTCTTTACCGATCATGATTATCAGGCCGATTTGAAAATCTATTTTGTGGATTATGAATATCAGGCCGGATGGCGCAATAAAGAAAAAATGCACCTGCTGCTTTAATGGAAAAGATTGTCCAATAAACTAATTTTGTGGCACGTTAAACTAATTTTAAACATTCAGGGAAGAAATCCTGAGTAAAATCTAGATCATGATTGTTAAAGGAACTCATTATAAAACCGTTTGGATGGAAGGACAAAGTGTCTTTCATATCGAGCAAAATAAATTGCCTTTTTCCTTCGAAATTTTTGAAGCGAAAACCTATCAGGATACCTGCCACGCGATCAGTAGCATGATTGTCCGCGGTGCCGGCGCTATTGGGGCTTCTGCCGGATTTGGAATGGCACAGGCTTTTTTGTCTGCACCAAAAAATGGTTTCAAAGCCTATGTGGAACAGGCGCGCAAAGAAATTGAAGCTACCCGTCCTACAGCCCGCAACCTGTTTTTTGCTACAGAAAAAGTTTTTGAAGCCGGAATGAAATCTGTGGATGAGGCTCTGGCCTGTGCACAACAGCTTGCGGCAGAAAATGATGCCGACGGTGAACAGATCGGGATTTATGGCGATGGCCTGATCAAAGACGGTTTTCGTATTCAGACCCATTGCAATGCAGGCTGGTTGGGTTTTGTCGATTGGGGAAGTGCCTTGGCGCCTATCTATCGCGCCCATCGTTCCGGGAAGAAAATATTTGTCTGGGCCGATGAAACGCGTCCCCGAAGCCAGGGAGCACGGCTCACCGCCTGGGAGATGGTAAATGAAGGCATTGACCACCGCATTGTGCCCGATAATGCCGGAGCTTATCTAATGGCCCAGGGACAGGTGGATATGATGATTGTGGGCGCCGACCGTATTGCAGCCAATGGCGATACCGCCAATAAAATCGGGACACTCGAAAAAGCCATCGCAGCAAATTATTATGGTGTCCCTTTTTATGTGGCAGCGCCAACATCCACTTTTGATATGAACTGTTTGTCCGGAGCCGAAATCCCCATCGAAGAACGCTCCGATGATGAAGTTTTATACCAGACAGGCCCGGACGAGCAAGGAGATATCCACAAGGTGCTGGTCTGTGCCCCGGGATCCAAAGCCATTAACCCGGCTTTTGATGTCACGCCGGCACAGCTGATTAAAGGCATTATCACCGAAAAAGGCATCATAGAACCCAATTTGGAAGCCATAAAAAAAATCATCCCCCATGGAAACAGAACTTAAACTAAAGGAAGCCTTCCTGATGTTTGCTTATTCGCCAAAAGGCAGCCTCAATTCGGTTCAGCCCGAACCCGGAATTGCAGCAGCCGTTTTAATGGAACTGGTGCGCGAAGGCAAAATTGCCTTGGAAGGCAAAAGGTTGAAAATATTAAGCCATAAAGCCTCTTCAGATGATTTGAACAACGATATTTTTCAATACCTCAAAAGCAGGAAAAAGCCACTAAAAATCAAGGATTTTCTTTCCTTATTAAACTGGAAAAGTTTCCATATGAAGAAACGCGTGCGAGCAGAATTGCTGAAAAAACGGGTATTGACCGAAGAACGAAAACGTTTTTTGTTTATTCCCTATCGTCTTTATCCGCTGAGCAAAGGGCGCCTGAAAGATCATCTCTCGCGTCATATCCGTGCCACCATTGATGGAAAGGTGAATGCGGAAGAATATTATTTGTCTTTAATTGCCTTGCTGGAAGCCGGACAAATCCTGCGGCAGGTGTATGATTCACGAAAAGAATACCGGGCACATAAGACCAAAATCAAGGAAATCCTTAATAACAGCAAGCTGGCCAAAGGGATGAGCGAAACGATTCAGGCCATGCAAATGGCTTTGATAACCACTACGGTTATTATTCCTGCAACAACATCATAAATAATGAAATATAAAAAAGCTGCAAACGGAATGGAAATTCCGCATTTGGGATTTGGAACATGGGAAATCGGAGGCCGGCACGAAGCTGATTATTCTGAAGATGAAGCTGCGTTAAAGGCTTTGGATAGTGCGCTGCAACTGGGATATACTCATTTCGATACAGCCGAAATGTATGGCAAAGGTCATGCTGAGGAAATCCTGGGAGAAGCAATCCGTTCAGCCGGAAAAGCCAGAAAAGACCTGCTGCTGACCTCCAAGGTTTTGCCTGAAAATTTGGGTTTTGATCATGTCATGCGTGCCTGTGAGCAAAGCCTGAAGCGCCTGCAAACGGATTATCTGGATATGTATCTCGTGCATGAATACAATCCGCAAATTCCACTCAAAGAAACATTCAGAGCTTTAAACCGCCTGGTCGATGAAAAAGTAATCCGTGCTTTTGGTGTAAGCAATTTTGCGGTGGAACATCTCAAAGAAGCTTTTAACCACATCCATCATCCCATTGTGCAAAACCAAATTGAATACAGTCTTTGGGTGCGGAACGAAGGGATGATCAACAAAAATATGGAAACCGAAATCATTCCGTTTTGCCGGGAAAACGGAATTTTGATAAACGCCTGGAGACCTCTGAAAAAAGGCGAGCTGCAAAGTACTGAACTCATAGACAGGCTTTGCGTTAAATATAAATGTACTTTACCGGACTTGGCACTGGCCTGGCTGCTGCAAAAGGAAGGAATGATCACCATTGTGAAAAGCCTGAACGAAAAGCATATACGGGAAAATTTGAATGCCATGACCCTCACCCTTGAAAAAGAAGATATTGCGGTTCTGGATGCTTTATACGCCTGAACATGATGGATGCAATAGCTAATTTGTCAACAATTCTGGCAAAATTCCAATAAGAGTTATCCGAAAAACTGAAAACCGGTGGGTGAAATGGATGAGTTAATGAATAGTTTAAAACCATTGATTGAAGATTATAAGCGGCTAGCCAATCATGCCATCGAGCAATACAGCCCATTGGTTCAGGGAATAATTTCTTCAAAAACCAAAGATGTCCCTGAGATAAGCCATTTACTGGATTATATGCTTGATTTTTGTTGGCATGATGAGATGTTAATGCTTTATCGCCGTCTTTGTCGTTATCTTTATGATATTGATCAGGATGCGGCCCTTTTTTATGTTGAGGCTTATCGTGAGATGTGGGATGAAGATGGCTTAAAGTTTGGAAATAAAAAAAATTGAACAGACAGGGTTTAAAGGAACACAAATGACAAAACAATACGATATAACAGATTGGCTGCCAACCACAAAAAAGGAGGTGGAACAGCGTGGATGGGATGAACTGGATGTGATCCTTTTCAGTGGCGATGCCTACGTGGATCATCCGTCTTTTGGCGCCGCAGTTGTGGGACGGGTCATCGAATCGGAAGGCTATCGGGTGGCCATTGTGCCACAGCCCAACTGGCGTGATGATCTGCGCGATTTTAAAAAACTGGGAAAACCGCGTTTGTTTTTTGGCGTCACCAGTGGTTGCATGGACAGCATGGTAAACCATTATACGGCCAATAAACGCCTGCGCTCCGATGATTCCTACAGCCCTGATGGCAAAGCCGGTTTCCGACCCGATTATGCCGTTTCTGTTTATACCAAAATCCTGAAAAGATTAT
The DNA here is from genome assembly GCA_963662905.2 of Bacteroidales bacterium. Lineage (GTDB taxonomy): Bacteria > Bacteroidota > Bacteroidia > Bacteroidales > WRLA01. The sequence continues at coordinate 1,884,399 of CAXXFD010000003.1, forward strand.
GGCCGGATGTGCCTGTGCTCCTCGGAGGGATCGAAGCATCGCTGCGGCGTTTGACGCATTACGATTATTGGTCGGATAAGCTGAAAGCCGGGATTTTAAGCGAAACGGAAGCTGACCTTTTGATTTACGGCATGGGCGAAAAGCCTTTGCGTGAATTGCTGAAACGTTTTTCCAATCCGGAGTTTAAACTTAATGAAGTGCAGGATTTGCCTCAGTCTGTTTTTAGAACCAAATTGCTGCCGGAAGAAATTAAAAACGAAGCAGAAATTCTGCATACCCACGAAGCCTGTATGCGCGATAAACGTCTGTATGCCGATAATTTCCGCAAAATCGAAGAAGCTTCGAACCGAATGGAGCCACCGGTTTTGGTGCAGGAAAGCAATGGCGGATTTTTGGTGGTAAACAAGCCTTATCCGCCATTGACTACCGAAGAACTTGATTTGGTTTACGATTTGCCTTATACGCGATTGCCACATCCGAAATATAAAAAGCGGGGCGAAATCCCGGCCTATACCATGATCCGCCATTCGGTGAATATTCATCGGGGCTGCTTTGGTGGCTGCTCTTTTTGCACCATCAGCATGCATCAGGGTAAATTTATCCAAAGCCGCTCGGAAGCTTCAGTGCTTCGCGAGTTGGAAGCCGTAACCGAAATGGAAGATTTTAAAGGTTATGTCTCTGATTTGGGTGGGCCATCAGCCAATATGTGGCAAATGAAAGGCAAGGATGAAAGCGTTTGTGCAGTTTGCAAACGTTCCAGTTGTATTTATCCCAATGTCTGTAAAAACCTCAATACGGATCACAAACCTTTGATAGAACTTTACCGAAAGGCCGGAAAGGTAAAGGGTGTGAAGAAAGTTTTTATCGGCAGCGGAATCCGTTATGATCTTTTTCCTGCGCCGCTCGGCAATGCACCTGCCGGGAACAGCGGCACGGAATATTTTGATGAGGTCGTGCTCAAACACACCAGTGGCCGGCTGAAAGTGGCTCCCGAACACAGCTCGCCCATTGTTTTGCAGATGATGCGCAAGCCTTCTTTTGCGCATTTTGAAGCTTTAAAAACACGTTTTGAAAAGCTGAACCAACGCAGCGGCCTCCGCCAGCAGTTGATCCCGTATTTTATTTCCAGCCATCCCGGTGGTCGGCTCAAAGATATGGCCGATCTGGCACTCAAAACACGCAAACTGGGCTATCGCCTGGAGCAGGTGCAGGATTTTACACCCACGCCCATGACGCATGCCACAGTGATGTTTCATTCCGGTTACGACCCCTATGGTTTGAAACCCGTTTATACAGCGCGCAGCAAAGATGAGAAAAATGAGCAGCGGCTTTTGTTTTTCTGGTATAAAGCCGAAAATCATGCCGCCATCCGAAAAGTGCTGATGCAAAATAACCTGCCACAATATGTGAAACATCTCGGTATTGGCTCCGGATTTCAGCGCCCGGAAGCCCGACAAAAGCCTTTTGAAAAAAATGATGGAACGTCCAAGAAAAAATGGAAAGGGAAGAAGAAAAATTAATCTTTAACCTAATTAGTTTACAAAATATGCTGATTAGCGTACAAACCGCTGCAATTATAAAGAATGCTGGATTTTTGGTGCAGAAACTTTAAAGCAAAAACAATATCAACTACTGAGAAATAACTGATTAAGTTGTTGTCTTGCGCTTTGAAACCTGCTCCTGCAGTTCCTTCAATCGTTTGGGGTCGATATCCTTTTTGAGTTCCATCACCGAGCAGGAATCGCAGCCAGTTTTGTGCGTACAGGAATCGCATGGGCTGTCGTCGCGGAAAAACCTTTTGTACACCAGCCATAATGCAATTACTGCTGCCACGGCTATAATTATTATACTAATGATTTCCTGGTTTATGTCCATTGAATATCTTTAATAAATGGAAAAACTGTCAGCACAACATAGAGGAAGCCTGCTGTGTTCATCAAAAAGAATATTCCTGCCCAAAACAGGGCCGGCAGCCCGCTGATTTGCCTTAAAACCGTGGCATCGCCTGCATATTTTGGTGTTGTCAATGCAAGTTTCCAGAGATTGCCCGTATCCCGGAAGCCGCTGACAAGCAATATAAAAGCAAGGAAAACAATATAAAATTCAATAATATTTCTATTGGCATAAACAAGCAAAAGCACATTTATACTTGTAAAAGTGATCAGCCAAAACAATCCGAACGTATTGCGTACAAAAAGAATGATGCTTACAATACTGATCGCGATCAGTGTATAAAGCGCCATCATTTGGTTAAAGCGGTTCATCCAAAAGAGCGTTAAAGCGAAAATCAGGGGAAAAGGATATCCGGCCAGGGCCGTAAGGAAGGAAGCAAACCTGCTTCTGCTGCTGCTGAGCGTATGTCCGGAGCTGTCGCGGTTTATTTTTATTTCGTCAATTTTCCCATTCAAAAGCAGGCAGGTCAGCGCATGTCCCAGCTCATGGATGAGTGTGTTAAACGGGCCAAATACCATACGCAAAGGCTTATACAGCATTAATACAAGGCTGATGGCCAGCAAAATATAAAAAAACAAAGCATACTCTAAAGCCGACATTGAGGATTTCTTTATAATTTTAACCAAAATTAGATATTTATGTCATTCAAAATATACAAGGCATCCGCAGGAAGCGGAAAAACATCAAAACTGGTCTTTGAATACCTCTGCCTCGCCTTGGCACACCCCAATAAGTTCAGAAATATTCTGGCCATTACTTTCACCAATGATGCGGCCAGGCAGATGAAAAGCCGGATTATTGATCAATTGAAGCAAATTATTGCTGTTGCAAATGAAGGCATTGAAGCTGATTATCAAACGGCAGATTTGCAAAAAGCCCTGGATCTGGACATCACCAAGCTGAGCCAGCGCGCATCTCAGCTGCTGGATTTGATCCTGCATTATTATGATGAGTTTGCAATCAGCACCATCGACAGCTTTACGCATAAACTGGTCCGCGTTTTTGCCCGCGAACTTGAATTACCGGCCAATTTTGAAACCCTGCTCGACACAAAGGAACTGATTATACGCGTCACCGACAGCATACTCGACAAAGTAGGACAGGACAAAGAAGTCACACGCCTTGTGCTGCAATTTGTAAAACAGAAATCGGAATCGGAAAAAAGCTGGAACCCGGAGCGTGAAATCGCCTCTTTTGCGGAAAAATCTCTGGGAGAAGATGCCTTCGAAGCCCTGAAATCCATGAGCGGCCTTAGTCTGCCGGATTTTTTCCGGATGGCCGGTGATATCCAAAAAAACCTGAAAACCACAGAAGGCTATCTCCGAAAAAAAGCAGAAAATTATTTCGATATTCTGCACAAAGGCGAAGTAGATCCCGTAAATATAAGTGGCGGGGCAACAAAAGGCATCAGTGGCAATTTTATAAAATTCACAAAAGGTGACTTTAATAAACTGGACAGCCTGCAAGCCAAACTTAGCAAACACCTTCAGAATGGTGATTGGGTTTCAAAAAGTAAATCCGCCGCCATAAAAAAAAGTGTTGAGCTGATCACGCCCGAACTGGAGGCGCTGGCAAAGGAACTCCTTGATTTCCTCGATAAAAAGCTCGCGGAATACATCCTGCTCCTGCAAATTATCAAAAACCTGTATCCGATTGCTTTGCTGAGCGAAGTTCAGGGAATCATGGAAGAAATGCGCCAGGCGGAGCAAGCCGTGCATATATCGGAATTTAACAAGCGCCTCTCGGGCATCATCAGCACCGAACCTATGCCTTTCATTTTTGCACGGCTTGGCGAGTTTTACGAACATTATATGATTGACGAATTTCAGGACACCAGCATTTTACAATGGCTCAATTTGCTGCCACTGATTTCCAATGCTTTGGCAAGTTCGGGCAAAACATCTCTGGTAGTTGGCGACGCCAAGCAGTCCATTTATCGGTTCAGGGCCGGCGAAGTGGAACTTTTTAATACCTTGCCTTCCCTGCCGGAAAAGCTCAGTACCGGATTTAACGAGGAGCGTGCGCACGTACTGGAATACAGCTGCACGGAAAAAGACAAAATCCTTTTAAACCGCAATTTCAGAACCTGCGGTAAAATTGTTGATTTTAACAATACGTTTTTTTCTTTTTTGCGCGATCATTATCCTGTTCTCGATGAAAACTACAGATCAGTTTATGAAGATGTGATGCAAGATGCTGCCAAAGCCAAAGATGCAGGTTTAGTGCAGCTTTCTTTTTATGATGAAGATGCGGATGAAGCTCATATCCAAATGGATGAAGATTTGATCCGCCTGGTTTATCGCCTGAAAAAAGAGCATGGTTTTCAAAACCGTGATATCGCAATTTTAAACCCCAAAGGCGAATATGTCCGCCGTGCTGCACGTGTATTGATGAGCGGGCTGGACAATGAAGGGGAAAAGCTTGAAGGGCTTCCGGTCACATCTGCCGATTCGGTGGAGCTGCAAACATCGCCACGCGTGCGCCTGCTGATTCATACGTATCAGTATCTGGCCATGGGACGGCAAAAATATCATGCGGCCATGATTTTGCTCGATATGTTTGACAGCGGCCTGCTGAAAGAAAGAACTGAGCTGGAACAAGCCGCAGCAGAATTAAAAACCAAAGGCTCCGCCGATGTCCTGAACCGGCTGGCCGGATTGAAAACAGGACAAAATGCGTTTTTGCTGCAAGGCTCATGGTACGAAATTTTTGAGAAACTCAGCGTACATTTTGGCCTGGATCAAAAATCAGACCCTTTCCTGCGCTTCTTCCTCGATGCCTTACTTGAAATTGCATCGCAGCACATCCGAGAAGCAGAATCCTTTATGCGCTGGTGGGAATTTACCGGTAAAAAGAAAACAGTTGTGGTCAGCCCCAAAACAGATGCCATTAAAGTGATGACCGTTCACAAAAGCAAAGGGCTCGAATTTCCGGTGGTTATTTTTCCCTATGCCGACGCTTCATCGCTGGGGTTGCCCAAAGACCAATGGGTTGAACTGCCCGAAAATTTAGTTCCGGGACTTAAATCAGCAATGCTCAGCTGTAGCAAAGAAAAAATCGCCTGTGCACAGCAGGAGAAAATCTGTGACACTGAAAAAGCAAAGATTGCACTGGATTTGCTCAATGTTTTTTATGTGGCGATGACGCGCCCCGAACAGGCTTTGTTTATAATGGCAGCAAACAAACCACTGAAAGGGAATAGCGGCCCGGGCCTGCATACCTTTTTAAAAGCCTATCTGGAACATACAAAAGAATGGGATGATGAACAAAAGGTTTATAAATTCGGGAGCCTGCCCAAAAAACATATCCCCGACCCCCTGGGCAAAGAGCATCAAAAAACAACTAATGAGGAAACAGAAAAACAGACACCATACAAACTTTGGCATGAAAAAATCAAGCTGAGTTTCCAAAAAGAGCACTTTTGGCCCGATGAGCTGGTTTCGGCCAGGGAAACAGGCGTGCTTTTGCATCATCTGCTCAGCCAAATCAACACAATAACTGATGTGCCCGGGCTTTTATCCGGATCACAAAAAATGCTGAAAAAACTGCATGTCGATATCCAGCAACTCGAGAATACTTTAACAGAACTGCTCCAAAAACCGGAAATAAAAAAAGCCTTTGACGGCAGTGGAACAGTTTTAAATGAACGGAGCTTTTTGTCGTCCGGCCATCAGCTGCTGCGCCCCGACCGTATGGTGCTTTTTGATCACTCCTTTATGGTTATCGACTATAAAACCGGGCAACATCAACCTGATTATGAGGAAAAAATGCGTGAATATGCGCAGGAATTTTCAGAACTGAGCGGAATGGATGCTGCAGGATTATTTTTGGTGTATCTGCTGGAAAAACCAGAAGTGCTGGAGGTACTGCCTTAAGCAAAAGCTAATTTCAAAAAAACAAATAATTGCTCCTCATTTTGTGGTTTCAGCCAATGAATTCCTATTTTTGGTGATTATGACAATCTGCAAGGCTTTTGTCCAATGGATTTGCATGTACGGTCATAAAAATACAAATTTGACTACAAACATCTTATAATAAATGACTTACAACAAAATTGGCCTATTTCTCCTGTTGTGCATTGGCATCAATGCTTTTACATCCTGCCAGTCAGCACAAACTGATGATGAGGAACTGAAAGCAAAAGCAGCAAAAATGCTGATGTTTGGTTTTCGGGGTACAAGCCTGGAAGACGCGCCTGAGATAAAGATTTTTCTGGAAAGCCATCCTCCGGGCGGGCTTATCCTGTTTGATTATGACGTGCCATCGAAAAGCCGTCCGAGAAACATTATATCACCTGAGCAGCTCAGCCAATTAACCCAATCAATAAAACAGGCTGCCTCCGGGCATATCCTCATTGCATTGGATCAGGAAGGCGGAAAAGTTGCGCGCCTTAAGGAACGATATGGCTTTCCGGTTTTTCCTTCCGCACAAAAAACCGCCGCTATGAGCCTGGACAGTGCCGCTCTGATTTACCAACAAATGGCATCGGAAATCCACAAAATGGGCTTCAATGTAAATTTTGCCCCAGTAGTGGATTTAAACACCAATCCCCAATGCCCGGTGATTGGAAAAATAGAGCGCTCCTTTGCTGCCGACCCGGATTCGGTTACAGCATTTGCAGAGGTATTTATCAATGCCATGAATAAATATGATATTCGTTCTTGCCTCAAACATTTTCCGGGGCATGGGAGCTCCCAAGCCGATTCACATTTGGGTTTTACAGATGTTTCAAACAGCTGGCAGGAGGATGAGTTGCTGCCTTACAGCAAATTGATACAAAATGATGCGGCGGAAGCCATCATGACGGCCCATGTGTTCAACAAGCGCATTGATTCGGTTTATCCGGCAAGTTTGTCGCATGTAACTTTAACCGACATTCTGCGTAAGAAACTTGGGTTTAAGGGGCTAATCATTTCAGATGATATGGCGATGTCGGCCATAGTTGATCACTACGGTTTGGAAGAAGCGATTCTTCTGGCAGTAAATGCCGGCGTGGATTTACTGATTTTCTCAAATAACGGGAAAATTTATGATCCGCATCTGCCACAAAAAACTTTGCATATCCTTGTTCAGTTGGTAAAACAGGGAAAAATCCCTTTATCCCGTGTAGATGATGCCGTGCGCCACATTGAAAATTATGCGGGACAAGGGCAAACCGGGTTCGAAAACGGAGCCGAAAGAAGCATAAAATGATTCTAAATAAGCATTTTTTTAAAAAATTCCCCGTTCAGCAAAGTAGAAGGCCGATATACAATATAAGTATTTAAATTATTGGTATAAAGCATTTTACAACATGCTAAGCACTTAAAAAAAGCAAACGGATTATGTATGTTCGGGCAGGTGCAAAAAAAATGTTGAAAAAAAATTGCATGATAAGGGTAACCTTTTTAGGATGAAAAGTATTAACAGAATAGATAAGGGTCGTGAATATTCCGATGAGGATATTCTGGAAGGTATCGAGGCCAATAATCACAAGGTTCTTGAATGGCTTTATAAGCACTATTTCCCAATGATTGTTTCAATGGTTAAAAATGCAGGCGGTAGTGCTTCGGATGCAACGGATATATTTCAGGATGGGATTCTTGCTGTATATCGCAGGCTAAGGAAAGAACCATTGATATTGACAAGTACCTTCCGAACGTTCTTCTATAAAATTTGTCAGAACATTGCATACAAACATTTGCGCAGACAATCAATATATCTGCATTCGGCCGATTTAAGCGATATTACAGAAAACGGCATGGATTCAGATCGACTGATGAAGGATGTACGTTATAGCATGTATCAACGATGTTTCCGTGAACTTTCGACCGATTGCCAGCGGATCATATTGATGCATTTGACAAAAATTCCCGCTAAAAAAATTGCTACAATACTGGGAATTAGTATTGCAGCAGTGAAAAAAAGAAAGTATCTTTGTAAAGAGAACCTAATTAATAAGATTAAAGGAGACCGTAGGTATAAATTTTAGTCAAATGAAAAAAAAGAGTGAGCAAATAGAAATGTACCTCAATGGCGAGCTTAGTACGGAAGAAAGCTCAGCCTTTGAAAGGGAGCTGGAAGCGGATAAAGCCCTTTTCGGCGAATATCAGCTTCGAAAGGAGGTAAACGAGTCTATTTTGGACGAACAAGCTTTGCAAATACAAGACAGCCTGAAGCAAATCATGAGAAAGGAAAAACGGAGTGGTCCAATCTACAAATCGCTTTATAAAATTGCTGCTGCAATTGCAGGGTTCGTTATTGTGAGCTCTGCCGTATTGTATTTCGTAATGGCTGACAATTCAAATAATCGGGCCTCGCTTTTCGCACAGTATTACCAACCCAGCGATGCCGTTATGATTGTACGTTCGGGCGATACGGAAACAGACAATAACCTCATCCAGGGAATGCAGGCTTATGATGACGGCGATTTCGCCCGTGCTGTGAAACTTTTAAATTCAGTAAACGAAAATATTACAGCCACCTTTTATGCCGCTTTGAGTTATGTTGAACTTGAAGACTTTGACAAAGCAGAGCAGAAATTTAAAAGTATCATAGCCGATGGAGATAACCTTTTTATTGATCAGGCCGAATGGTACTCAGCATTGCTTAAATTGAAAACAGGCAAAAAGGATGAAGCACGCAAAGCTTTTATCGACATCTCGAACAGCAACAGCTTTTATAATATTAAGGCGTCAAGGATTCTAGTAAAATTAACCAATTAAGCTTAATCGCTTTTTCATTAAAATCAAAACCAATAAAATTGCACCAACGGATAAACTCAAAATAAGGAGTTTGTCCGTTTTTTCTTTTTCAAAAACATCCGGTTTGAAGGTAACCGGTTTCCCCACCGAAACATAGGCGGCCCAAAAATAAGGATGTGCAAACAGGTTGGGGGCTGATTGAAGATAATGAAGCTTGGAATCCCGAATAGCCTCATTTGGGCTGAACCCCTTACTCAACCTATGATAAAAATCCGTGATAATCCGCGCGCCGGTTTTATCTTCAATTTCCCAGAGAGCCATTATAATATGCTGCGTGCCCGTATAGGCAAAACTTCTTGCCAGGCTTAAAATCCCCTCCCCTTTTGCCATTTTCCCAAAACCTGTATTGCAACTGCTCAGCACTGCCAAACGGGCATTAAGGCTTTGATGATAAATTTCATAAATATGGAGTTTATAATCATCAGCAACACTGTCGGGATTCTGATAGAACACCAGATGCGAGTTTTCGGGCATTTCTTCATCAGCAATTGCGTGCATTGCCAGGTGCAGGATGCTGTACTCTGCTGCTTTGTTTATAAAATTTCTTTTTGTTGCTTCCGTATTTTTAAAAGTTTTTGCCCCAAATATTGTATTCAGGCTGTCCACTTCTGCTTTAACCCATTTTAAACGGTTATATTCTGCGCTTCCTTTATCTTGATTTTGAGGATAATCAGGAGCAAAGGCAATAATTTTATTGAGTTCCTTTGATCCGACCGGGCGTTCGGGCGTTTTTCTGAAATGAAGCGTGGCGAGATAGTTATAAACCAAACCATGATCGCGTATCAAATAATTCAATTCACGATAAGATTGTGGTTCTTCGGATGGCTCTGTTTTTGACAATGCCTCAAAAGCTAAAAGAGACAAATCCCCGTCAGGAATGATAATCAGATTTTCTACAGCCTCTAACTCCCGCGGAATCAGCTTCTTGTATAAATAATTGGAAGCATGAATAAAATTACTGAGTTCCTGCTGCACCTTTTCTCCCGGAAATTGGCTGATTTGATCACGGAACAGATTTAATTGACTGTAAAAAACACTGTCGATCGGAGAGCTTTTAAGGCTTAAGTTCCCATCATAAAACACAAAAGCAAAGAGCTTGCGCTCGCTGAAAACATATTCGATCATCGCCGTATTGCCACTCATTTGGCTAAGTATCGAGTCTGCAGGAAGGATTTCGACTTTAATTTCGAGCTGCCTTTGCTTCAGCGCATTGGAAACGATTTTATCCAAACTGTCAATAGTACTCATTATATCATAAGATGTATTGATCAACTGTGTAATTAGAACTGAATCAATCTTAATTTTTTGCTTTTCGGCTTCGGTTCTTTGATTAATTTCATTCAATTTGACCCGAAGCTGCTTTTCCATCCTGATAAGGCTGTCATGCTGTTCAAGCTGCTCCTCAATTTCGTTTCGGTTAATGGCTTCCAAAAGAGTCTAAGCCTTGCTTTTTTCGGCTAGTTCAAAAGCTTCTTTTATGAGTTCATCAGACTGCGAGACATTATATACTTCAAAAAGGCACTCAATTGCTTTGCTGTAAATTAATCGTGAGCGCGATGAATAATTCATCTTTGATTCATCATTTTGCAATCCAAACCGCACACTTTCAAGTATATCAATAGCTTTGTTGTAATTTACCAGGGCATGGCTCAAAAGGTTGGTATCAGGCTCTTCATTATATTGGCTCATATAAATATTCCCCATTTGATAATAGGCTCGAACAGTTTTGGAATCTTCTGAGCTATTGCTTGTTTGGTTTTGACCGCCTAGCCCATTGGTTGTTTTAAGTATCTTCAGGCTTTTGCTGATATTTTCTTTGGCCAAATTATATTCTTGTTTACGGGCAAAATAAATTCCCATATTGATATAGCATTCGGCCAAATCGCGGCTATCTAGTTCATTATTCCTGAGAAAATAGCTTTCAGCTTTTTTTAATTCCGCCATTGCTCGTTCAGAATCCCGGTTATTTTGAATCAAAAAGTATCCATAATACAAATGGTTTAAAGCTATTTCGCCGGGTTCATAAATTTTGATGGCACTTTGCGATGTATTCAGTTCATGGATATAGGCAGCCGAATCCGTTTGACCGGTTTTTTCATAAGTACGGGCAAGATTCCGGTATGCTTTCAGCTTTAAAACATTATCATCACTTGAAAGTATGGAACGGTATTGGCCGATTGCCTTTGGATACTCACGGGTGGAAAGATAGATATTGGCCAGGTTCAACCTCACTTCATTGACCATTTGCATCGAAGCTCCGCGGCCGGTTGCTTTCGAAAGAGCCATATTATACAATTGCTCAGCTTTTTTAAGCTCGCCTGTGAGCAGGCAATTAGTCCCGTAATTTTGAAATAAAATAAAAAGCCTTCTGTTTGAAGGTTGTTCTAGTTGGTTGAATATATAAAGAGAAGAGTCGTAGTATAATCGTGCCTGACCGTAATTTTCATTATTTGTTGCAATCCAGCCCAGATTAAGATAGGCATTTGCAACGGAACCCAGGTATTGATCGTGCTTCTTCTGGCTGAGCTGGATAACTTTTTTTAAAAACACATTTGCACTATCATCCTTTTTCAGGTATTTATAGCAAAGTCCAATATTCTCATACATGGAAAAAAGGTAGGAAGTATCTACCTTTTTATTATGGCTTTTATTGAGTTTTTCTGCTTCAAAAAGATAAGACAAGGCACTTTGGTACCTTGAATACCACATATAAATAACACCAAGGTTGTTGTAGGTTTTGAATAAAACCGAAGGGTTGGGAGGATTAAAGTCCGGCCTGCATTTAATAGATTTATTTAAAAAATCGAAAGCGGCCCGTGCATTCTGGTTGTGGGCATAATACGAACCCTGCAAAGCCAGATAATCCGCAAAGATATGGGTATTGGAATCGGGTTTTGTATTCAGCTTATGCGCTTGGCGGAGACATTGAAAGGCCGAATCATTTTGGTTCAATTCCCAAAAATCGGTTGCTTTTTGAATCAGAGAGTTGAAATCACCTCTGATGATAGTGTCTGATTCTATTGGAATTACTTCCTCTATGTAAAAATTATCGTCCGAAATCTCTAAATAATCAATAGTTCCTTTGGCACCAACTCTTGATGCTTCTCCCGAAATTGATCTTATGTTTTTTAAATTACCAGGCAAATCGCCTGCACAGGTCATATTATAAAACCCAAACACGGCACCTACTACATTGATAATTAATAACTTATAGAAACTGCAGTTCTGCATAATCTGACTGTGGCTTTTTTCAGCTTAGAATTTCAATATAGTAGAATATATAGTTCGGTATGAGAGAAAAGTTTGTAATAAACAGACAAGGTAAAATCTATAATATGACTCAGGCGCAAATAAAAAAGCCCGGTTCACAGATAACCGGGCTTGAAGTAATTTTTATGGAATTATGATTATTTTCTGATAAGCTGGTTTTTGCTGATGATTTCACCATCAATGCTTATTGTATAAAAGTATGATCCTTGTGGAAGTTGCTCCAGGTTTAACTTTAAGATGCCAGCTGATTGTGGGCTTTCTTCGAGTTGCTGAACCAGTTTTCCGCTGATATCATAGAAATGAATTGATAAAGAGCTTTCAAGTTTTGTGCTTATATCGATAAAAGCATAATTGTCTGCGGGGTTTGGATAAATACCAGACACAGCTGCACTGCTGCCTTTTGAAACAAGCTGCGCAGATTTTAATTGCGCATATGGAATTCTAATGCCGTTCGCATCGATAAAATGCGATTCAACAGTATTTTTGAGTTCGGCAACTGAACCGCCAGAAAAACCAGGGTTGGTTTTAACCTTTATTTTCATGATAGATTGATTAGGGCTCAGCATATGAGCCTTGGCTTCTTCGTCAATCCATGAGATCCGAACCTGACCATTTTTAATCGCATAGTTAATTTTATATTCGGATTCGATATCCACAATACGCATAAGCTTGTTATCATAATCAAAGGCCAGGGCCATTCCAGTGATTGCAATCGGGTCGGCAACTTCAATGGGTATTTCAACGAATTGATTTCCGGCGCATTTTATTTCTGTTTGCATAAGGCTGATGCTGTTGGTTTCTTTCAGGAGAACCGGACTGTATCCTCCACTGCAATCACCAATGCTGATCATGCCCAGGTCAATGTCATCAAACTCTGGCGGGTCGTTTCCACCACCGCCATTGTTTCCCCCACCGGCCGGAGGGTCTTCTTTGGCACCAATGATGAAGCTGACTTCACTATAGCCCCATTCGCCTGCCGGAAAAGGATAACCATTAATAAACCACCCTACAACGATTGTCCAGTAATCGCTCCAGGTAATATTGCCACTACCATTGACATCAGCCGCAATAGTTTCAATATCAGTAAAATCATGTAGTCCAAACAAATGGAGCATAATTAAAAAGCTATCTTCAAAATCAATCCCACCCGGATTGATATTGGTACTTGAAGCCAACAGGTAGGTTCCCGGACCGGGAAATGGCATTGAAAAGGCACCGCTCACATCTGTGATGCAATCTGAAACCGTATCACCTGCCTGATTAATGAGATAAACATAACTTCCAGGCATCGGCATACTTTCATCATTATTGTATAAGGTATGCCCTGCTATCTCCTCTTGAGCGTGCAGAGGAGAACAGAGTACTAAAAACGCGGCAATAAGCCCTGAAACTGTGATTAGTTTTTTCATAAAAATTCTGTTTTTAAATTTTCCGTGGTAAAAGTACAAAACGATTTTTATTTATGCAAGTTTTTTTTGTAATTTTTCTGTAAATTTTATAATTTAGTATTGGTATATTGTCAAGCCGCACACAAAATAACATTCCATATAAAATTCTCAAACTTCATTGCTTTTATGAACTTTTATTTTTTTTAAGTCCCTTTGATACAGATTATTAAAAATAAAGTTTCGCCTTTTGCAAAATTTTTTTCGCATTTAGGGGTAACCTTTTGGTTGCTTGTGGTATTAATAGATATGCGTTGGAAAATTTCTGAGAAAAAATAACTCAAAACCTAAGCAATACATGAACTTAACTAAAAGTGACCTTCAAAACGAACTACAATCCAAATTAAAGGAGGTGGAAGACCTGAAATCTTTTCTACTGGCTAATGTATCTCATGAGTTCAGGACGCCATTAAATGCAATTCTTGGATTTTCAGACCTGCTTGCAGACAAGCATAACACTGAGGCAGAGCAGGATATGTTTATTGATGAAATCAGGAATGGCTGCAAAAGCATGATTACACTTGTGGACAGTTTTCTTGAAGCCGCTCGCCTAAATGATAATAAAGAAATACTTATATTACGTTCATGCAAATTAAGTGATGTTTTTAACGAAGCTTGCAATTCATTTAATAAAGTATTGGTTAATAGCAACAAAACTATTGAATTAATTAAAAATGAAAGTATTGGGATGCATATTGGCTTTGTTATGCTTGATAAAGAAAAGCTAAAAAGGGTATTGGAAATTTTATTAAATAACGCATTGAAATTTACAGATTCAGGTCACATTAAAACGGGCTTTAATATATGCAACGAGCATACGATTGAATTTTATGTAGAAGATTCGGGCAGTGGCATCCCACTTGAAAAACATAAAGACCTCTTTGACCTATTCGTACAGGCTGATGCAGGAATAAACCGAAAGTATAACGGGCTTGGCCTTGGGCTGGGCATTGCTGAAAAATTAGTACACATAATGGGCGGCCAGATTCATGCCCGAGCCAATAAAAACAAGGGAACAAATTTTTCTTTTACTGTGCCCTACCGAAATTCCAATGAGACCCCAAAAAAGATGCCCGCTCCTAATCCAAACCTCAATAAAAACGCTCGCCTGAGCAAAAGAAAAATTGTCTTCGAGAATAATAATGTATTAAAAAAACTTCAGGCATAAAACAAACAACAAAAACAAAAGCCTTATTCAGGCATTTTTACGAACCTGTTATCAAGTAGCCCGTTCACCCTCCGAACGGGCTTTTCTTTGTTGCACCACCCTTTTTTGTACCTTTGCAATCCATACCCAAAGTTTATGGCTTTTAATTATATATGGATCGCATTTTTTGTGATTGCTTTTGTAGCCGCATTAATCCGTCTTGTTTTTTTCGGTGATACCGAGGTTTTCCCTGATCTTGTTGGAAGCACTTTCGATATGGCTAAAACCGGATTTGAACTGTCGCTCTACCTTACCGGAGTCATGACACTTTGGCTTGGCCTGATGCGCGTTGGGGAAAAGGCCGGCATGGTCAATGCACTTTCAAGAGTGGTGGCGCCCTTGTTCCGCAAGCTCTTCCCCGATATCCCGAAAAACCATCCTGCTATGGGCTCTATCCTGATGAATATTGCCGCCAATATGCTTGGTCTTGATAATGCGGCAACACCTATGGGACTTAAAGCAATGAATCAATTACAGGAACTGAACCTCAAAAAAGACACGGCATCCAACAGTATGATTATGTTTTTGGTGCTGAACACTTCCGGCCTAACTTTAATTCCGGTTAGTGTTTTGGTTTACAGGGCACAGATGGGTGCTGCAGATCCAAGTGCGGTTTTTATTCCCATTCTTTTATCTACCTTTTTTGCCACACTTACCGGTATCATTACGGTTGGCATTTATCAAAGAATAAATTTATTTTCCAAAGAGATATTGCTGTATCTCGGAGGCTTTAGCATGCTCGTGAGCGGCATAATCTGGTATTTTTCCACTTTATCGGATGGCCAGGTAAATACTGTTTCGGCTGTTTCGGGCAATTTTATTTTGTTCCTGATCATTATCCTTTTTATTGTCAGTGCTTTTATCAAAAAGATCAATGTGTATGAGACCTTTATTGATGGAGCAAAGGAAGGATTCCCCATTGCTGTGCGCATTATTCCTTATTTGGTCGGTATTTTAGTGGCCATTGGTGTTTTCAGGGCTTCGGGGGCAATGGATTTTATTGTTGACAGTATTGGCCGTTTTTTTGCCTTTTTTGGAGTCAATACTGATTTTGTCCCTGCTTTGCCTACAGCTTTTATGAAGCCTCTGAGTGGAAGCGGTGCCAGAGGCATGATGCTTGAAACAATGACAAACTACGGTGTTGACTCATTTGCAGGGCGCCTGGCAGCTACTTTGCAGGGCGCAACCGACACTACTTTTTATATTATCGCTGTTTATTTTGGTTCGGTTGGAATCCGTAAAACAAGATATGCGGTAACTTGCGGCCTGCTGGCTGATCTGGCCGGAATTATTGCCGCCATCTTCATTGCTTATTTATTTTTCCATTAAGGCTTATCTCATTAATTATATGAAGGAAGAAATTACACACAAAGGGATCGTCGAAAAAATTGAAGGCCATACAGTTTTTGTCTCCATTGTAAGTCATTCGGCATGTGCATCATGCACGGTGAAGGGCGCCTGCAATGTTTCCGAAATGGAAAATAAACTAATCGAAGTAAAAGGAGTGGACGCAAGCCGCTATAAGCTTCGCGACGAAGTGGAGGTTTATATGGCGCAATCCCTGGGAACAAAAGCTGTTTTTCTGGGATATTTGCTTCCGTTTATCATATTGGTGGGCGCACTCATCCTTTTTTCTGCTATTCTGGATAACGAAGGGCTGGCAGGACTTTTTTCGATTCTTTTATTGGTGCCTTATTACACAATTCTGCATTTCTCACGCGACCGGTTAGGAAAAACATTCGAGTTTAAGTTGCGCCCCAGGCTTTAGAAACGTTTTAAATTATTGCCCAGGCTTTCCCTTACAAAAATTAAATTACTGATTATCAGCACAAATTTGTGTTTTCGCAAAAGTAATTTAGAAGGATTCTTTTTCAATAAGTTAAATTACTGATATTTAATTGATTGTACTTATCCTGCTAATACTCCGTATTTGTCATTATAGACTTAAATCACTGAATAATAACCACTTATAATTTATTGTCTTGATGAATAATTATAGGTTATTCTTTCGTTAGCTTTTATAATTTTGTGTGCCATAGTGGAAACAGCGCCGCAAACAGGTTGATTTACCGAAAAATTACCTGTCCATCACGCTGTAAAAATGAGGTTTAACCCTTAAAACCAATAAACTGTGAATGATATTGTTCTTTATTCCCTTCTCAGTCTGAGCCTTTTGGGAGCTGCAGCAGCTGTAATACTGTATTTTGTGGCGCAAAAATTCAAGGTCATAGAAGACCCGCGGATTGATGAAGTTGAAGAAGTCTTGCCCAGTGCCAATTGTGGCGGATGTGGCTATGCCGGATGTCGTGCTTTTGCCGAAGCCATTGTAAAATCAGGAACACTGGAAGGATTTAACTGTCCGGTAGGTGGTGCTGGTGTTATGGCGCAGGTTGGTGCGGTTATGGGTCTTGAAGCAGCAGCTTCTGAGCCCAAAATTGCCGTTGTACGCTGTAACGGCAGCAGGCAAAACTCTCCGGCCAAAGTGGAATTCGACGGACCGCAAACCTGTGCTTTTGCCCACAGCCTTTATTCAGGCGAGGGTGGCTGCCCGCACGGATGCCTCGGTTCAGGTGATTGTGTGGCTGCATGTACCTTCGATGCCATTTTCATGAACAAAGAAACCGGGCTGCCCGAAGTTGTGGAAGATAAATGTGTGGCTTGTGGCGCTTGTGTTACCGCATGTCCACGCAATATCATCGAACTGCGCAATAAAGGCAAAAAAGACCGCAGGGTTTTTGTGAGCTGCATGAACCAGGAAAAAGGCGCTCCGGCAAAGAAAAACTGTTCTGTGGCATGTATCGGTTGCGGCAAATGCGTTAAAGCCTGCCCATTTGATGCCATCACGCTTGAAAACAACCTTGCTTATATTGATTTTGAAAAGTGTAAGCTTTGTCGCAAGTGTGTTGAAGAATGCCCCACAGGAGCAATTCACGAAATTAATTTCCCGCCACGCAAGCCAAAACCGGCGCCGGCTCCAAAAGCAGAAGCTGCTGCAAAAGAGGAAGCCAAAGCAGAACCAAAGGATGCAGGCAAAACGGAAGATAAATAACAGCATAAAAACTTTAAATTTAGGAGGATTATACCTTGAAAACTTTTAAATTAGGAGGTGTTCACCCTGCGGAAAACAAATTGGCCGAAGCTGCTGTTATTGAGACGCTGCCAATCCCTGATACCGCTTATGTCCCCCTTGGGCAAAACCTCGGTGCACCCTCAGTGCCCATCGTAAAAAAAGGCGATACCGTTAAAACAGGTCAATTGCTGGCCAAAGGAGAAAGCTTTATTTCAGCAAATGTGCATTCACCGGTTTCGGGCAAAATCATGAAAATTGATGCACTGCTCGATTCCAGTGGTTATAAACGCCAAACGATTGTCATTAATACCGATGGCGATGAATGGATGCCCGAAATTGACCGTACCGACGAAATTAAAAAAGAAATTACCGCCACCAAAGACGAGATTGTAGCCCGGATGAAAGATTTTGGAATCGTTGGTTTGGGCGGTGCTACATTTCCTTCGCATGTAAAGCTGATGCTGCCCCAGGGCAAAAAAGCCGAATACCTTATTATTAATGGTGTGGAATGTGAGCCTTATCTCACCTCTGACCATAGGCTGATGCTCGAAAAAGGAGAAGAAATGCTGATTGGTATTTCCATCCTGATGAAAGGGCTTGATGTGAAGAAAGCTCTCATAGGCATCGAAAACAATAAACCCGATGCTATTGCACACCTGCAAAAACTGGCAAAGAATTTTAACGGGATTGAAGTGCATCCTTTAAAGGTGAAATACCCTCAAGGTGGTGAAAAACAATTGATCAAGGCATTGGTCAACCGTGAAGTGCCCTCCGGAAAGCTGCCACTGGAAGTAGGATGCGTTGTTAATAATGTAGGAACCGCTTTTGCAGTTTATGAAGCGGTTCAAAAAAATAAACCCCTGATTGAGCGCGTGGTTACCGTAACCGGAAAAGCACTGTCGAAACCATCGAATTTTATGGTACGCATCGGCACGCCGGTGCAGCAACTCATCGAAGCTGCCGGCGGACTTCCGGAAGATACCGGCAAAATCATCAATGGCGGACCGATGATGGGAAAAGCTGTGCTTTCGCCTGATGTACCTGTTGTAAAAGGCACAAGCGGTATCCTTTTGATGAAAGAAAAGGAAAGCAAGCGTGTACCCATGTTGAACTGTATTCGCTGCGCCAAATGTACCCAGGTTTGCCCGATGGGCCTCGAACCTTATCTGCTGGGTATTTATGGCGAAAAGCAAAAATACGAAGAGCTTGAAAAGGAACAGGTCATGGACTGCATCGAATGCGGATCATGTCAGTTTACTTGTCCTTCGGGTCGTCCGCTGCTGGACTATATCCGTTTAGGCAAGCAGGAAGTTGGTAAAATAATGAGAAATCGAAAGAATAATTGATAAAGCCTTATGAATTTACTTACAGTTTCCGGCTCACCGCACGTACATGGAGGTCTTTCCGTTAAGAAAGTCATGTATGGAGTAGTGATCGCTATGGTGCCGGCCATATTAACTTCTGTTTACTATTTTGGCCTGGATGCACTCAGGATATTAGTAGTTTCAGTGCTTGCATGTTATTTGTTCGAGTATCTGATACAGAAATATCTCATCAAAGGCCCCATTACCATAAATGATGGTTCAGCTTTGGTTACAGGAATTTTGCTGGCATTTAATGTGCCTTCGAACCTGCCCTGCTGGATTTTGATTATTGGTGCATTGGTTTCAATTGGAATGGGTAAAATGTCCTTTGGCGGTTTAGGGAAAAATCCCTTTAACCCGGCATTGGTGGGCAGGGTTTTCCTGCTGATTTCCTTTCCGGTGCAAATGACAAGCTGGCCCGTACCTAAGCCTCTTTTCTCTAATGCCGTAACTGATGCGGTTACAGGCCCAACCCCACTTGGAATAGTAAAGGAAGGTTTACGCAGCGGGCTTTCTGTTGATCAAGTGATGAGCCAGGTGCCAACCTACGCCCAGGAACTTATGGGCGATATGGGCGGTTCGCTGGGAGAAGTTTCTGCTCTGGCACTGATTATCGGTGGTATTTATATGCTCATAAAAAGGATCATTACCTGGGAAATCCCGGCATCATTCCTTTTAAGCGTTGTGCTCTTTACAGGAATACTTTGGCTGATTGACCCAACACAATATGTTGATCCGCTTTTCCATCTCGTTACAGGGGGCATTATGCTGGGTGTCTTTTTTATGGCAACCGATATGGTCAGCTCTCCAATGTCGCGGGGTGGCCAATTGATATTCGGTGCGGGCGTTGGTATTTTAACCATTGTGATCAGGATTTGGGGCGCATATCCCGAAGGAGTATCATTCGCCATCCTGATTATGAATGCCTTTGTACCGCTGATTAACAGGAGTATGAAGCCAAAACGTTTTGGTGAAACAATAAAAGCAGCTTAATTTATTAAGAAATTGAAAATCAATTGTTATGGCTAAAAAAGAATCATCATTTATAAATATGCTGCTTACCCTTGTGGTAGTAACTGCTGTGGCTGCACTTGCACTGGGCGGTGTGTATAACCTCACTGCCGAGCCCATTGCCCAGGCCAAAGCAGAAAAGCAGAAAAAGGCCATCGAAAATGTTTTGCCTCCTTTCGATCGCTTAGAAGTAAAAAAAGTTGCCTCTCCGGATGGGGACAGCCTTCAGTTTAATATCGCTTATAATGGCCCGGAACCCGTTGGTGTTGCCATCAATACCTATACCAACGAAGGCTTCAGTGGAAATATCAAATTAATGGTGGGATTGCTGCCCGATGGCAGCATTAATAATATTTCTGTGCTGGACCACAAGGAAACTCCTGGTCTTGGCGATAAAATGCAAAAGAATAAATCTGACTGGAGCAAGCAGTTTAATGGCAAAAATCCGGCAAATTATAAACTAAAGGTAAGCAAAGATGGCGGCGATGTTGATGCAATTACCGCAGCAACCATCAGTTCACGTGCCTATTGCGATGCCGTGCAGCGTGCATACGACACCTTTAAAAGTAATGGAGGAATCGAATAATGAATCAAATACAGAATTTTTCCAAAGGATTTATTAAGGAAAACCCGGTTTTTGTTTTGCTGCTGGGCCTTTGCCCTACATTGGGCGTAACTACCTCAGCAATCAACGGTTTGGGAATGGGTCTTGCCACTACATTTGTGCTGGTAATGTCGAATCTTGTTGTGTCTTTGGTTAAGAACCTTATTCCCGACAAAGTGCGTATTCCTTCCTTTATCGTAATTATTGCATCATTCGTAACCATTGTTGAGCTGGTGATGCAGGGGTTCGTCCCCGCATTGTTCGACCAGCTGGGCCTTTTCATTCCATTGATTGTGGTAAACTGTGTGGTACTCGGACGTGCCGAGGCTTTTGCTTCCAAAAACGGCCTTCTTTCCTCCATTATAGATGGTCTGGGAATGGGGCTTGGATTTGCCTTCGCCCTAACGATCCTCGGTGCGGTACGTGAACTGCTCGGAAGTGGTGCTGTTTTCGGAATGAAGCTTATCGATGGCGATGGAATGCTTGTATTTGTGCTTGCACCCGGAGCATTTATTGCATTGGGATATCTCATTGCATTGATGCGAAAAATCACCAAAGCTTAATGTTGAACTGATAAAAATTTAAAGCATGGAATATATTCTTATTATCATCGCGGCCATTTTTGTGAACAATATCGTTCTTGCCCAATTCCTCGGGATTTGCCCCTTTGTTGGGGTATCGGGCAAAGTATCAACATCAGTTGGGATGAGCGGTGCTGTACTTTTTGTAATGACCCTGGCAACCATAGTAACCTGGTTGATCCAAAATTATATCCTTATTCCTTTCGGTATCGGATTCCTTCAAACCATCAGCTTCATCCTTGTGATTGCTTCGCTGGTGCAAATGGTAGAGATCATCCTGAAAAAGGTAAGCCCGCCATTATATCAGGCGCTTGGAGTTTTTCTGCCTCTGATTACCACCAACTGTGCTGTTTTGGGTGTGGCCATCCTTACAATCCAGAAAGATTTTAACCTGATGGAAGGTGTGGTTTTTGCCATTTCCAATGCGATTGGTTTTGCGCTCGCAATGGTGATTTTTGCCGGTATCCGTGAGCATCTCGACCTTATGGACGTGCCCAAAGGAATGCGCGGCGTGCCTGTAGCACTCATTACTGCAGGGATTCTGGCACTTGCGTTTATGGGGTTCGCCGGACTCGTATAGCATTTCAAAAATAAACCTGAGCTGACCATGGCAAATCCCTTTGCAGGGAATGTTCTGGTCAGCTTTTGTTTTTAAGGTCGGACATATTTTGTAATTTTACTGCTGATAATCCTAAAAGATCATCCCAATGAATGAAATCCATGAAATGATACTCTTTGGCGGAACGGTATTTATGGGCTTTTTTGCCATAATGAACCCTTTTGCCAATACGCCCATTTTTCTGGGGCTAACATCCGAAATAAAAGACCGTAAACTGGTCGTTAAAATTGCTTTTCACAGTGTGCTTTATGCCTTTATCATCGTAGCAGCCTTTACGGTGCTGGGACATTATATTTATCAGATGTTTGGGATTACCCTCTCCGCTTTTAAAATTGGTGGCGGCTTGCTTTTATTTCATGTCGGATCAAATTTACTTCAGGGAAAAGAATCTTCGGTACACCATCCCTCACCGGAACACCGCCAAAATATTAAGGACAAGCTTGCCGAAGACAATACATTTTTGAAAATGGCTATTTCACCCTTGGCCATCCCAATTCTCGGCGGTCCGGGAACAATCTCCACTGCCATGAACTTTGTAGGCTATAATGTCAATCTGGATCCCTGGGAAAAAATGATCGTGGTTTTGGTTATTTTTGCCATCAGCTGTCTGGTAACTTTCACAATGTTTGTTTTTGGCGGTAAACTGGTAAATTATCTGGGGCAAAGCATCATCGGAGTAATTACGCGTATCATGGGATTAATTTTGGTGATTATCAGTGTTCAGATGGTTATTGGAGGAATTAAGCTGGCATTTAATCTTTAAATTATGGCATTGGATATTGTAATTGATCTTAAGGATCTATCTGTATATCAAAAAGATGTGCTCATACTCTCAAAAGTAGGTTTTGAAGTGGAGCGTGGTGAGTTTGTTTATCTCATCGGGAAAACCGGCAGCGGAAAAAGCAGTTTGCTGAAAACACTTTATGCGGAATTGGATTGCCGGAAAGGCGCTGCTCAGGTGGCCGGACACGATCTGGCTACTCTAAAGAAAAAAGAAGTGCCTTTTCTGCGCAGGAAAATTGGTATCATTTTTCAGGATTTCCAACTCCTCCCCGACCGCTCGGTGAACGATAATCTGAATTTTGTGCTTAAGGCCACAGGCTGGCGCGATAAAACCAAAATGCGCGAACGCAGTCAGGATGTACTGCAAAAAGTTGGCTTGGGAACAAAAGGTTTCAAGATGCCGCATCAACTTTCCGGGGGTGAACAGCAAAGGGTTGGGATTGCCCGTGCACTGCTCAATGACCCTGAAATCATCATCGCGGATGAGCCTACCGGAAACCTCGATCCGGAAACTTCAGACGGTATTATGCAGCTGCTGATGGGGATTGCCCGAAATGGTCGTGCCGTATTAATGGCAACACATAATTATAATCTGATCCAGAAATATCCTTCAAGGATACTGCGCTGCGAAAATGGCCGTGTTCTTGAAAATGAAGAAACAGCCGAATCCTTAGCTATTGAAGATTAAATCAATCAATTTATTGATTTTCAATTTATTGTCGTAATTCTCTTGCAGGATAAGCTTTCTTGATTCAATTTCATGAAGGCTAAAATCTTTTTCAAAACATTCATCAATCGCTTTTCGGATTTCCATTGCGCCACTGGCAATAATGCAGGCATCGCGCAAACCGGTGCCTTGCGTCATTTCATTATTGGCTATGCAAAACCGTCCCTGATATAATGTATTGAGCAGCTTAAGTTTAAGTCCCGTGGCCTGGAAAGTGATCAGGATGTGGATGTGGGCATTCTGCATCAGTTCCTGCATTTCAGCATTGGGAACATTCGCTTTAAGGCTTACGTTTTCGTGTTTATCACAAAGATTTTTCAGCGATGCGGGCGGGTCTAAACCGGCAATGACCAGCTTCTGCCTACAGTTGGGCATGACATTTTTGATGAGATATTCAGCTGCAAGACGGTTTTCCGCCACTGATAAATTGCCATGATAAAGCATATAATCCGATGAACCTTCAAGGGAAATCATTTCATCATTTTCATGGAAGCTGGGCAAATAACGCACCTCCTGCTTCGGGAAGTGTTTTTGCAAATATTCGGTATCACTCTGCGAAACAGCCAGCATCAGATCCGCTTTGCGCAATGTTTTTTGAAAAAGGCGCAGCTTTAGTGCTTCCTGAGCAAAAAACAGGAATTTGAGCGGATTGCGTTCGGCTTTGGCCAGATGACCGTAATAATGATGCTCGATATTGCTTTCACGATAAATGATTTTGCGATGAGCAAAGCGCGCATCATTTAAAATAGCGCAGGTGTGCAAGCCTTCGCAAAGTATGGGATAACCGTCTTCCAACAGCCTTTTATTCAAAACCTCAGAAGTGCGGCTTTTTATGATAAAAGGGCTTAAAGACAAAAATTTACGTGCCGACATATCGCGCTGATAATAATGCACTTCGGCGCATAATTCCTTCAACTCCTTCGATCTTTCCCTTCCATATTCAAAACAGTGCAGTATGACTTTGACACCTGCTTTATGCAGCATCCTCAGTTTGTGATACACATCAATTACACCGCCGTAATTTGGTGGGCTGGGGATATCGAAAGAGATGATATGGAGATGTTTGCCTGTCATTTCAGCTTGAGATAAACCTTGTCTAATTGTTTTTCTTCATTTTCCCAACTGAGTTCTTTGGCGGCAATAAAACAATTTTTTTGCAGCCTGCTCAATTCTTCAGGATTTCCGAGCATCGCATTGATGCGTTCGGCAATATGTTTTGGGTCATGATGATCTATGAAATCCCCGCATTCGTATTTTGTGACCACTTTGCTGATTTCGGGCAGCCGGCTCACCAAAACCGGAACGCCGGCATGCATATAGTCAAAAAGTTTGTTGGGAAGGCTATAGCGGTAATTGGGATTCGTGTCTTTATCGAGTGAAAAACCCAAATCGGCCTGGCAGGTATAATCAAACAGCTTTTGGGGCAACTGCCTGGGGATGAAACGTACTTTTTCTTCAAGCTGATTTTTCTTGCACATTTGCTTGAGCTGCGGCAGTACATCACCATTTCCAATAATCAGCAATAAGGCACTCTCCACATATTGCATCGAAAGCAGGAGCTCTTCCGCACCTCTTTGAATGTTGATACCGGCTCCCTGAAGAAGCAGGATGTGTTTGCCTTCCGGTAAACCCAGGGTTTTTCTATCGGCTTTGGGATTTCGATGGCGCACCGGTGGAATATTGCGCACTACCAAGGGGCGGTTTCCATAGCTTTTTTCAAAAAGATCTGCAATAGAATCATTTACCGTAAAAACATACGGCAATTTCGGGAAAATCCATTTCTCAATACCACGCCAAACCGATTGCACAAACTTACGGTTGATCACTTCCGGAGTTTCGGTGAAATACTCATGGCTATCGTAAACAATAGTCTTTTTTCTGAGCCTTGAAACAAGATAATTGGGCATCAATGTGTCCAAATCGTTTGACAAAAGGATGTCACATTTAGAAAACAGCAATAAAAAAAACAGGCGGATATTGTATTCTGCATAAAAGAAAGGCCCTTTGGTAAAAAGCAGCTTCATGCGTTTACTGGGGTAAGGACGTTCATCCATAGGAAGGCTCGCAGGCAGCACGCGCCCCACAAGCAGCAAGTCAAAACCATTCTTGTGCAGATAAGTACAGACTTTGGAAACACGCTGATCTGTTACCAGATCATTAATCACCGAAACAATAATTCTTTTCAAAGCAAGCTTTTTGCGAAATTACAAAATAGATGAACGCACAAACCGCTCAGATTATTGGCACAGCCTGACAACAGAGCAAAACTGCATCATTTCTTGCCTTTCGAAAAGTATTGTTTGAAATTTTTGAAAAACAGCCAGCCATCGGTAAAAATCCTGTGCATCTGAATATTGAGGTTTTTATTAAGAAAATGCCAGCCGATCCCAATCCCTAAAATCGTAAAAAAGATGGTTACTATGGCAACGGCATAAAGCGATTCAAAAACAAATACAGCAATGATATCACCGATGATATTGGCAGAGGCCATCACCATAACCTTATAAAAATTGATGTTGGGCAAATTGATGCTGTCGAGTGCAACACCCGAAAAGCGATCCATGGGCAAAAGCACAATATAAACAATGAAAATCCGGAACAATATAACAAGCTGATCGAGCGAATCAATATATTCCGAACCACCAAGAATCAGCACCAGTTGAGGTGCAAGGAAGAAGCAAACTGCCGCACCCAGAATAAAGATGTAAGTAATGGCTCCTGAATAAACATAGAAAAGAGACCGAACAGCCTCCATATTCCCTTTCCGACATTGCTCCGACATCCTGGGGAAAGCAGTCCTGTTGAAACTGAGCAAGGGAATTCCGAGCAGGTCGGTAAGTTTAAGCGGTATAGCATAAAGCGCCACGGCCGTTGGCCCCATAACGGCACTCATACCGATGATGATGGAATCTGCGCTTTTCAAGAGGTTGGAACCCAATAAAGTTCCCAGGGAATAAGAGCCGAATTTCAGCAATTCTTTGCGTTTCTCTTTCAGTGGCCTTAGGATATAATGCATGCCATCGATTTTAAGTATTGCAGTATAAATGCTGGGAATAAAATTCACAATCAGTTGCACTACAATAATCAATTCTATCGACAGCTGAAAATACAGATAGTTAAAAATCAGGAATATAGAGAAAAACCCCAGATTGAACAAGCGCAAACCTAAAAGGGACATGAATTTTTGCCGCGCTAAAAAAGACGAAGTAGCTGAATTCCAGTTTAGATTGGCAATAGCGAGCAACGGATACCACTTAAAAAACAACTGGTATCCCAGCCCGATATCAATTTTTAAAACATAAAGCAAAAAACTCAGGCTCCAGAACAGTACTGCAATTATACCAACCAGCACCAATCCGATACCATAACCTGCCCCCAGATAGCTTTTCAGTTCATGATCGCTTACACCTGAAGCAAAACGAACGGTTCCATTATTGACCAAACCGGTCCGAATTTTATTAAACAGTGTTGCCAATGCGGTGTATATCACCCAGCTACCAAATTCAGCCTTATCGAAAGTACGCGTTAAGATCATAAAGCTGATGAGCCCGAGCGCTGCTCCGGCAACACTGTTAAAAAGGGAAAGAAAATTTTTTTCCCTGAATAATCTTTTAACTAAATGTAGCATATTATTGCGTATCTGTTCTGTGGTTCAAACAACTAGCTGTTTTGAGCATGATATAATTTATAGGCTTTGATCTGCCTTTTTTTCAGGAAACCTTTTTCTTTCAGGAAATCGGCTGCCCTTTTATTGGTGAGTATCGGTTTGTGCAGTTGAAGGAAATCAACTCCGGGCGAATCATTGGCTTCAATTACACGAAGGCCGTCTTTTGTTGAAACGATATCCCAGCCGATTACGGGACAGTAATGCGCATATTCGGCCAGTTCCAGAATGGATTTATAGATAAAATCCCACTGCTCTACTTTAACTCCTTTAATCTGCGCCCCGGTGTCGGGATGAACATCTGTCCAGTTGATTTTTCCCCCTGATGTATGTGCTGCCGCAGAGCCAAGAATTCCTGTTTCAGGATCCAGGGCAGCACTCAGAGCACCCCGCGTAAAATTATCAACAGGAGCACTTTTATTTGTGGCAAAACGGTGAGCCAAAGAAGCAATAAATGCTTCACCCTCTTTGGCATCGTAATAAGTTAATATGCGGATGGTGTTGGCTGCTTCGGGATATATGTTTTTTGCATAATCGGACTGCTGCACATATTCTTCCGCAATATAATCATCCAACGAATTTATATACTTCCCAAATGCTTCGGATGAAAACTTTTCTTCTTTTGCCCTAACTTGTTCTCCGTCAGCAAAAAATATTGAAATGCCCCTTCCGGCATATCCGGCTACGGGTTTAAAAACCAGTGGGCCAACATTCAGGATATACTCAAATAACTTTTGGGCTGTATTCAGTTTTCTGCCATCATCAAGGCTTTTAATTTTGCCTTTTTTGATGCTGCAAAAAACAGCGGGCAGAAAATGCTTATATTTATAAAGAAAATCAGAGAAAAGGTCTTTGTCGGCCAGGATTACGCCATGCCGCTGGTTGATTCTTGGAACGACATTATACCGCTGAAAATCCGTTATATAGAGATCTCTGCTGTATTCCGTGAATTTGTTACTGTAGAGCGCATGCGATTCGCTTGTAAAACCCTTGAAATTCACGCTCATCCTTTTGAAGGGATTGTATTTTACGGATGTTTTGTTTTCTTTGTAAACAACACCCCCGCTGTATAAAATAAATGCCGAAAGTTTGCGTGCCCCCCTTTCGATTCCGTAAACCAAATTTCGTAAGTTTCTCATTTTATTTTTATTAGGTTAAGGTTTTTCCTGATATTTTAAAATTATAAAGTTCTGAACAACATCTTTTAGTGTGGGATTTCTTTGATAACCCTGGCCGGAACACCTGCGACAACAGTATAGGCCGGGACATCTTTAACGACCACGGCACCGGCAGCAACCACTGCGCCTTTGCCAATACGGACGCCTTTCATGACCATGGCGCTCATTGCTACCCACACATCATCTTCAATAATAATGGGCTTGCTCACACCATCATCCGAAAAATGGTCGTCAATTTTATGAAAATCACTGTCGATTATTTTGGAATAAGGTGCCAAACGTACGTTATCACCAATTTCAACATGATTGCTCACCGAAAGGTGCACACCGTTTATTCTGGAATTTTTCCCCACTTTTAAATATGCTCCGCGGTCAACAAAAAGCACGGCTTTATTAATATTGGACCAAATGCGCACCTCATCGCCCAAATGCGCTTCGCCGAAAATTTTAAGTAAAGGCTTTCCTTTCAGCGTTATATGCCGTCCGCGGCTTGCACATGCACGCAATTTTATTTTTGCCCGCAGTATATCCGATGCCCCAATAAATACCTGCTTCAAAAATACCATAAGCAGGCTTATCTTGCCTTTTTCAGGATATTCCTTTTGAAGTTCCTGTCTTCGTGATTTTAATCGTTGCTTCAGTCCCATTACTTTAAATATTTTGTGGAAGTATAGCGTGCTGTGTTTTTAATCAGGGATTCTCCTTTTGCATCGATAAGCTGAGGGCTATCATAAATCCGATGGTGGGTAAGATGCCACATATATCCTTCCCAAAAAGCTTTTAACAACTTAAACTCCCTTCGAAAAGCCAGTCGTATGGTGTTTTTCGGGATGGAAAGCAATGTAAAAAATGCCATGCTCATATGCTTGAGAAAGAAACTGCTGTTGCGCCGCATAAAAAGCAGGCGGCCACGGGTCATATAGTACATTTTGAGTGGCGAATTCTTCCCAACCGTCATTGATTCTTTATGATACACCTTGGATGTGCCGACATAATATATTTTATATCCGGCCCTTTTGATCATTTCGCACCAGTCGTGCTCTTCGTAATAGAGAAAAAAGATGTCGGGCATCATACTGACTTTTTTGACCACTTCCCGGGGGATCATCATTGCCGCACCATGCCCCAGTTGTGTTTCCCTTATATCGTCATAAGTGCCGTCATCCAGTTTTAAATGTCCGATTTTTGCTCCTCTTCCTGTTCGGGTATTGATTCCGGTGGAGCCCGCATATTGGATGATTTTTTTGTTTTCACTGTAAAAATAAATCAATTTCAGTGAAGCCATTCCTGCATTGGGATGTTCTTTAAAAATTTGAAGAAGCGGCTGCAAAAATCCGGGATCGACCTCGGTATCATTGTTCAGGAACATAAGATAATCGCCCTTGCTGTTGGCCACGCCGAGGTTGTTGCCCCCGGCAAAGCCCAGGTTTTTTTCTGAAATCACCAGTTTAACTTCGGGATAATCTGTTGGGATACGCTCCGGAGGGCCATCAGGCGATCCATTATCCACAACAATAACTTCATAATTGGGATAAGTGATATGCCTCAGAGAATCAAGAAACTCATAGGTTACCTGCGGTTGATTGTAATTAACGGCAATAATAGATACAAGAGGCTCGGCTTCATTTCTCATAATACGCTTATTTAGTCGGCACGATTATTCGACTAAGATAAGAAATTTATGATTTCAACAAAACCTTGCCAGGGAAGAGTGCCTCATTATTTAAGTAAGAAATAATAAAGCAAACATTTATTTCTCTTGAAATAAGTGTATTTTCAGGTTATTTATAGCGATCTCAACAAACTTTGGATTAGCAAACAAAGTTTTTTTCCGGTTGCTCCAGGCATTTAATTCTTTAGTAATCCCTTCAATGGAATCATCATTTTTTTGATTGATAAGATAATCGATGCTTGAAAGCAGCTCAAGCCCAAATTGCGAATAAAATCCCTTTAAGAAATTCTTTGTTTTATCTGTAATCTCTTTATAAACAATATTTTGAGCTTGACCCAAGTAATTTTCCACATCTTTTTCAGCTTCAATGATGATACCAAGTTCTTCAAATGGCCTTTTGTCTTTAGAATTATAGCCTGTTATATAACTCCCATTTAAGTAGTATAATACATGTTTTACCTTACCGGAATATGGGCCATAGAAATAAGGTTTAAACTCAAGTTTAAAAGTATTTTGAGCCCCAAATCTTTGTAAAAAATAAGCAATTTTTTCAGCCGCGAATTCAGAAGCAAATTCTCCATTCCGCACCAAATCGAAGAGTACTGACAAAAGCATAGCTCTGGCAGGTGTAAGTTTGACGCGTTCTTTCTTTAAGCTCTCTTTAATTGAATTTGTCGGCTCATATATTTGAATATCACAATCTATATCCGATAAGTATTGTTCAATAAGTTGTTTGACTTTGATCCATTCAAGCCCTCCATTGCCAGCTCCTAAAGGAGGAATTGCTATAGATTTAATATTGTTTTTGTTGATTGCAGCTGCCAGTTCCATCAGTCCATCTTCAATGTATTTATACTCAGATGGCAGGCGCCAATCAGTTTTTGTAGGAAAATTAATTATGATCTTTCGTCCGTTCAGTAATGTTTCTTCCTGTGTTATTAAAAGCTGACCAACTTTTAATTCATTGTTTTTACAGGCTTTCTGATAAACTTTAAAATTATTTGGGAAAGCGTTTTTAAATTGGAGGGCAATGCCTTTGCCCATAACCCCAACTGTATTTACAGTATTCACAATAGCTTCGGCCTCGCTTTCAAACAAATTTCCAGTTTTATAAATTATCATAGCTTAAAAATAATAATTAGGTCTGGTGACAACCTTATCTGCTGCTACACCCATGTTAATTAATCTATCCTGTGCGCTTTTGTTCGCCACAATATATCCCAAAACAGCTTCTACGGGAATATCTCCTTTAACTAAAATTCAGCTTCTTTTCTTCATTTAAGATCCAGATCATTTTCATTATTCCAATATTTTTCTTTAACCGCCTTCCAATCAATAACATTGCCAATCCGGGCAATATCATCAATAGTATATTGGGATGAAAAACGGTCTAAGGCATGTCCATCGGTAAAAAAGAATTCAAGTTTAAGTTTTAATATCTGTTGAACCGAGCTTACACAATAAACTATTTTATCTGCCTCAATTGGATGTACCATATTGAAACCTTTTTGGACTACAAATAACATTGGAGTTCTCGTCCCGAAATAAAATGGGATATAGTCTCCTAAATTCTTTCCATTCTCAAGGGTGAAATCTTTTCTGGATTGAATTACAGAAAAATCACCAATAGGTTTATAATCAGGATTGGCTTTTAGAGAATTGGAATGGGTAATTCCATGAAGTATAATATGAGGCAAATTATCTACATGCGTCATTCGAAATAAGTAAATTTTATCCAAACCAGGCATAGAACAAAAATAACACTAATTAAGTTGCCAAAGTATAATATTTCCTTAAATCCGCAAACAGTTATTAACAGAAACCGTTAAAACATTGTGTAAAAGTATTTTACACAATGTTTAACGGCTGAAAAATTTCATCTATTTTAATGGTATCAATTCAACAAAATAGAATGAAAAATTTTTCAGGCATGAAAATACAAAAAACTTTATCAAACGTAAGTCCTTTTGCAGGCATTTCTTTTGTCAACCAAAGCTTTAATAAATGCGGCCTGTCACAACTCATTGATAATGAGCTTGGCCAGAGGGTAAAGACTACCGGATATTCTTATAGCCAAATAATCAGGAACCTGTCGAATATATTTTTTAGTGGCGGCAGCTGCGCCGAGGACATCCATACTCATTTGGGCAAGCACCTAAAATCCTTGCCCGGCAATAATGTCCCCAGCGCTGATACCCTTTTGCGCGGCATCAAAGAACTGGCAACCCAAAATACAACCTATACCTCCAAGCAGGCCAAAGACTATGAGTTCAATATCAACAAGAGGCTCAACAGCTTAAACATCAAGTCTTTACTTTTGAACAACCAGTTGCATAAAGGCGCCTGCTATGATTTTGATTATGACAACCAAGTGATTGCCACCGAAAAGTACGATGCAAAAAATACCTATAAGCATACAAAGGGTTACTTTCCGGGAGTCGCCTCCATTGGGGACAAGATTGTTTATATCGAAAACCGGGCCGGCAATGCCAACGTAAAATTTGAACAGGCGGCAACTCTTGACCGTGCATATAAGCTACTGAATGAAAATGACATACAGATCCACCGCTCCCGGATGGATGCAGGGAGTTACTCCAAAGATATTATAGAAGTTGTTGCGGCCAACAGTGAACTGTTTTATATCAGGGCCAATAAGTCCGCTGAACTTTTGCGGCAAATATCTGAAATTGAAAGATGGAAAACCGTAGAAATCAATTACAAAGCGTATGAGGTGGCATCAATGCCCTTCACTCAATTTCTCGAACAAAAAAATTACCGCCTGGTCATTATGCGGGAAAAAAGCAAAAACAGCCAGATAGACCTGTTCACCGGGGACAACTTCATTTACCGCTCAATTTTAACCAATGACTGGAAGGCTGGCGAAAAAGAGGTGATACAATTTTACAACCAACGGGGGAGCAGCGAAAAACTCTTTGATGTGATGAACAATGATTTTGGCTGGAAGCGCCTTCCATGTTCGTTCATGAACGAAAACACCGCCTTTTTGATCATCATGGCCATGATAAAGAACTTTTACAACTACTTTGTCGGGCTGGTGTCAAGAGTATTTGGTGGCATTAAGCCGACAACCCGACTTAAAGGGTTTATTTTCAGGTTTATATCTGTTTCTGGAAAATGGATATACTCTGGGCGGCAATGGTTTTTGAAATTATATACTGACAGACCTTATGAGCAACTGTTGGTCTAAATACCCCTGGCTTTAACGGCTTTTTTCCAGAGCTACAGGGAGGGGTGTGCCTGAAAATTCAGAGTAAATATTTAGTAATCAATTCATTATGTGTGTCTTAC
Source organism: Bacteroidales bacterium (assembly GCA_963662905.2). GTDB lineage: Bacteria > Bacteroidota > Bacteroidia > Bacteroidales > WRLA01. The sequence goes on from CAXXFD010000003.1 coordinate 1,917,599, forward strand.
GGAACGTAATGTGTTTTTGGCATTGATTGGGATTTTTACGCCATCAAAAAAAAGCAAGCCAAATTCAAAAGGCTATAAACAATTGCCCCTGTTGCAGTAAAATGTATGCCCAATGGAATAAAAAGTATCAATTTATTGCCCCTACTTGAGAAATTTCTGTGCCAAAAACATTTTTTAGCTCAATAAATTATTTCTTGCGGATTTAAGGATATTTCAAAAAAAGGCAGACCGAAATGGCCTGCCTTTTAGGTTGGGGTTAGGAATTGTTATTTGGTTTTATCGGGATATTCAGGGAGTTCAGGATATTGCTCAGGATATGACTTCAACTCTTCCAAAATTACTTCAATGGCTTTATTGAGCTGCTGGTCTTCCCCGGCAAATTCTTTGGCAGGATCGTTGTCCACAAAAATATCAGGATCAACACCATAGCCTTCAATGATCCATTTTTTTCCTTCTACATCAAAGGGGCCGAATTCGGGCTTGCGCAACTCGCCTCCATCAACAAAAGGAAGTGAACCGCGGATTCCCACAACACCACCCCAGCTGCGTCGGCCAATAATTTTACCAAGATTGTATTTGCGGAACTGGTATGGAAAAAGGTCTCCGTCTGAAGCAGAATACTGGTTTACAAGCAATACTTTGGGGCCAACCATCATGCCGCGCGGCTTGGTGTCGGTTGTGGCATTGCGTCCGTGCCCGTACATGGCCAGCTCACGCCTCAGCCGTTCGATAATCATCGGGCTAACGTTTCCTCCGCCATTTCCACGGTCATCAATAATAAGCGCTTTTTTGTTGAGTTGCGGATAGTAATGCTTCACAAATTCATTTAATCCTTCAGGCCCCATATCGGGAATGTGAATGTATCCAACTTTACCGTCTGTGGCTTCATTTACTTTGCGGATGTTGTCCTGAACCCAGTTGTAGTAGTAGAGTTGGGATTCATCTGCAATAGGCTCAATAATTTCCTCGAAACTGTCTTTTCCATTGGCCTCATGACTGAAAGTAAAAACAACGGGTTTTCCGGCCTGGCCAATCAGTTCACTGTAAATGTCTTCCACATCTTTCAGGTCTTTGCCATTGATGGAAGTGATGTAGTCCCCTTCAGAAACATCAACACCAACCTCAGTGAGCGGTGAACGCGAATTACTGATCCAGTTTTCTCCTTTCAGGATTTTTTCAATTTTGAAATAACCATCTTTGTCTTTCACTATTTCAGCGCCGAGCAATCCGGTTTTAATACGATCGGGACTGTTTTTGTCGCCGCCATTTACATAAGCATGCCCTACATTAAGCTCACCGATCATCTCGCCAATAACATAGTTCAGGTCGTTGCGCTCCTGCACGTAGGGGATTAAAACATTATACTTTTCATAAACAGCATTCCAGTCATTTCCATGCATGCCCGGATCGTAGAAGAAATCACGCATCTGGCGCCAGGATTCGGTATAAATCTGTTGCCATTCGTCTTTTGGATTGACTTTTACTTCCATATTCGATAAATTCAGCCAGTCCTCTACCTGAGCTTTTCCTTTGGGAAGGTTAATAATACCATATTTATTCCCCTTCATGACCATCATCTTTTTATTGTCGGGCGTGATCATATATCCACGGAAAGCTCCGATTTCAGTCTCCTTTTCGGATTTGAGGTTATAGACCATCAGGTTTGTTTGGCCACTTCCGCGCGAAAACTCATTGTAATAAACATCATCTCCAACAGCATTCACATTATAATAGATGCCTGCCCTGAGCGGCAATTCAAGAACACGGTCGATAATTCCATCAAAATCAATCTGAAGCCCTTTGTCTTCAGCTTTTTCTTCTTTTTTATCTTCCTTTTTATCGGCCTCTTTTGCTTCTTCCTTTTCGTCTTTTACGGCTACTTCATCATTTTTAGGAGCAAATGGAGATTCTGTCTCTTTCTGCAGGGTGATGAAATAAATGCTCAGCATATCCTGATAAGCATGGTTCCATTCTGTCCAGCTGTATATCGGGTTGAAATCACGGCTGGAAGTAAAAAAGAGGTATTTGCCATCGCTGCTGAATGATGGATCGCTGGCATCATACCAATTGTCGGTTACAAAACGGGATTCTTTGCTTTCAAGATTATAAATCTTGATGCGGCTTACCGAATTATATTGCGGCCATGTAAAAGCAATCCATTTTGAATCGTGCGACCAATTGAAATCGCGGAGCTCACCATCGGAGGTTTGTGCTACTTCGGTTGTTTTTTTGGAGTCGATATCCACATACCGCAGACGGCGCATATTGTCGCTCCAAAGGATTTTTTTGCTGTCGGGCGACCAATCAAGGTCATATTTATATGTGTCTTTGTCTTTTGTAAGCTGAATTGGCGCTCCTTTTCCGTCTTGTTGGATGATGTAGATTTCATCTTCGCCTGTAGCATCGGAAACAAAAGCAATCCATTTGCCATCGGGCGACCAGCCCACATTGCGGTCATGCGCTTTGGGGTTGTGGGTAAGGTTGCGGGTAATCCCTTCTTTGGCAGGGACCGTAAAAACCTCTCCGCGCGCGCCAAAGGCAACCCGGTTTCCGGATGGGGAAATACTATAGGAATTGATGTCTTTGGAGGCATCAACAATTTTTTCGCGGCTGCTGAGCAAATCGTTGACGATGCGAACTTCAATTTTGTTGATTTGCTCTGTGGCCAGATCGAAAGTGTAGAGGTAGCCTCCTTTTTCGAAGATTATTTCTTTATCGCCAAGGTTCGGGAATTTGATGTCGTAATCTTCAAAATTGGTGAGTTTACGTGTTTCTTTTGAGTTGATGTCGTAAACGAAGAGGTTCATGATGCGGTCGCGGTCGGAAATAAAATAGATTTTATCGCCATGCCACATGGGGAAAATATCCTGAGCATCATTGTTCGTAATATTTTCTGATTGTTTGGTTTTGTAGTCAAAAATCCAAACATCGGGAGCCATTCCTCCTTTGTAATATTTCCATGTACGGAAGGTTCTGAAGATGCGGTTGTAGGCCATTTTTTGCAGGTCGGGAGAAAAGCTGCACCATCCGCCTTCGGGCACGGGAAGCTGTTCGCTCATACCACCATTTTTATCGATTTCGAAAAGTTGCCCTACAAAACTGTTAAAGCTTTTCTTACGGGAACGGAAAACGATTTTGTCATCGCCTCTCCAGGCCATCACAATATTGTTAGGGCCCATTCGGTCGCTCACGTCATCACGGCCCAAAGTAGCTGTGTGGCTTAGACGGACTGGGGCACCACCTTCGCTTGGGATGGTGAACACTTCTGTATTGCCATCGTATTGACCTGTAAATGCAATGGTTTTTCCGTCGGGCGAAAAATGCGCAAACATTTCAAAGCCATCGCTATTGGTGAGTTTGCGGGCTAAGCCTCCTGCTTTTTCAACGGTATAAAGGTCACCGGCATAAGTAAAGACCACCTGATCGCCGTAAATCGCAGGGAATCGCAGTAGCCGCGCCTCGTCCTGAGCCATACCGGCCTGAATAAAGCCCAGACCTAAAATAAGGAAGAAAAGTTTTTTAATCATAACTGATCATTTTTGTGCGTGTTATTAGATAAATTAATGTTCATAAAAAAAATAATCCATTTTGCTGCACCATCATTGTACCATTTTAATTAAAATATTAATAAACAGACTATTGAGCATAGAACCACCTGTTTGAAACGGTTTAGGCGTGAAAAATTGGCGCAGCATTGTTCGTTTGCGGACATATGGATTACAGCTTGTCATTGGATTTTGTATCACGAAAGCACAAAATATCCCTGCTTCCGGAATTTTTTGTGCTTTATGAACATATGTTCGTTATATTTGCAGCGTGCCACGACCGAAACGACATAGAAGAATGGGCCGCCCACCGATGCTGAGGGGCTTTAGTCCACAAGTTCCCGGAACAGAGGACTTTGAGCGCATCATGCTGCATTTTGATGAATACGAAGCTTTGAAGCTCTGTGATTATGAAGGCTTGAACCAACTGGAAGCGGCACGTCAAATGCATGTATCCCGGCCAACTTTTACGCGGATTTATGACAGTGCCTTAAAGAAAATTGCCCGGGCTTTTGTAGAATACAAAGAAATCCATGTTGGTGGGGGAAATGTTCTTTTTGACCAGAAATGGTTTTTCTGCAATGATTGCAAGATTTCCTTCCGCAGGGATGATTCTGAACCACTGCAATGCCCTGTTTGTCATAGCATTAATTTTACCAGCTATGGCCCCGGGCACATTGGTTCATCCACCAAAAACCAGGGCGTGCGCGATGGTTTTTGTATCTGCCCGTCTTGCGGCAAAAAACAGGAGCACCTGCCTGGAGTCCCATGCCGTGACAATACCTGCGATGTTTGCGGCGTTGCCATGATCCGTGAGGGCTCGGTACAACATCAACAGTTGAATAAAATAATTAATGATAAAAAATATCAAAAGATGAAAGTTGCAATACCTTCAAAATCAAATGATGTAAAAGCGGAAATGGATGCCCATTTCGGACGTTGTGCTTATTTCGCTGTTTTCGATAAAGCAAGCGGCGATATAGCTTTTTATGAAAATCCGGCCAAAAACGCTGAAGGAGGTGCCGGTCCGAAAGCGGTTGAATTTATCGCCGAAAAAGGAGTGGAACGGGTTTATTCCCGCGATTTTGGCCCTAAAGCCAAATCAGCCTTAAATGCCCTTAAAATAGAAATGAGCGAAATTTATGAAGAGGGCATAAGCGTACAACAGATGATAGACAAAGTTAAATAAATGAACAATTAGAAATTTGCCGCTGTTCATTGGAAAATAATTCAGATTATGAAATTTGCTATTTCAGCACGTGATAAAGCATTGTGGGCCCATATGGATCCCCGTTTCGGACGATGTGAATTTTATGTAATCACCGATACAGAACTCGAAACCTACGCTTTTATAATTAATGAATCAAAATATGACGAAAAAAGCGCAGGAACAAGATCTGCCCTACTCCTGAAAAACCAAGGGGTCAAGAAAATAATTTCCGGAGAATTTGGTGAAAATGCAAAAATCGCATTGCAGGAACTAGGCATTATATCCCATGTTTATAAAGGTGAACTGCAAACAGTAAAAGACATCTTAGACGAGTACAGGCAAATCTGGAAAGAAGACTGATGGACAGGCTTTAAATCAATTTTTATGAGAAAAATAGCTGTTCCTGTGGTTGAAGAAAGGCTCTCAGAGCATTTTGGCCACTGTAATTATTTTGAATTTTTTGAAGTCGAGGGCGGAAAAATCATTAAAACCGACCGTGTAGTTCCCCCTCCACATCAACCGGGCGTATTGCCTCTTTGGCTGGCAGAACTTAAAGCAACGGATATTATTGCCGGTGGAATGGGACAAAGAGCCGTTCAGTTATTCCTGCAAAATGGCATCAGCGTTTATCTTGGCGCAGAAATGAAATCAGCCGAAGAGCTTGCACTCGACCTGGCCAACAACCGCCTGCAATGCGGACAAAATTACTGTACCGGCCATGGCGATGGCGATGGCGGCGGACAGGGTCATGCGCATGGGCACAACTGTGGCCATTAAAAAAAACACTTCATCCTGCTACCTGCGGGATGAAGCTTCTTGCTCCGTAATTCTACGGAAGTAGTTTTAAATCAAGTATTTCAACAAAAATAATGACAATGGAAACTTTGTCAAAAACAATTGCTGTAGTCAGTGGTAAAGGAGGAACAGGAAAAACTTCCGTAGCAACAGCTCTATTTTATGTAGCCAAAAAACATTTTTCCAATCATAAGCCCCTACTGCTCGATTGTGATGTGGAAGCACCGGATGCTTCTTTGTTTTTTAAGGCAAAAGAGAAAAAATCCGAAAAGGTTTTGATGCAAATCCCTCAATTCGATGAGGAAAAATGCATTTATTGTGGCAAATGTGCAGAAGCCTGCGCGTTTAACGCAATCATGTTTATCAAATCCCTGAAGCATATCAGCTTTATGCCGGACTTGTGCCACTCCTGTGGTGCTTGCTCCTATGTTTGCCCTGCTGAAGGGGCAATTACAGAAGTTGGTAAAGAAGTCGGGGAATTGCACCACCATATCCTAAACGATGGCCTGGCCGTTTCTGAAGGCATGCTAAAAATCGGCGAACCCATGCCGGTGCCGGTGATCAAGGCGTTAAAGAAATCTGCACCTCCTACCGGTCTGCATATTCTGGATGCCCCTCCTGGAACCAGCTGCCCTGTTATGGAAACAATCGCCGATGCTGATTTTGTTGTTGTGGTATCAGAACCTACTCCCTTTGGGATCAACGACCTGGGCCTGATCGCCGAAGCAATCCGGGAAATCGGGCTGCCTTTTGGTGTCATCATCAATAAAGACGGCCTCACCGACGGTGTCGAAATCCATGAATGGCTTCAAAAGGAGCAGGTCCCGCTTTTAGGAAAAATCCCATTTAGCCGTGAACTGGCCAAACAATATGCCGAAGGGAAGAAAGTACCGGAAATCCTTCCCGAAAGCACAGAATTTTTCAAAAATATTATCGAATTAGTTATAAATCAGCAAGATGAAGCATAAAGATTTTTTTCAGCTAGCGGTTTTAAGCGGCAAAGGAGGCACGGGCAAATCCAGCCTTAGCCTCGCTCTGGCACAACTGCTCAAGCCTGTTGTGCTTGCCGATTGCGATGTGGATGCTGCTGATCTGTTTATTGTGGCTCAGCCCAAAAACCTGAAAGAAGAATCCTTTGAAAGCGGCACAAAAGCCATTATTGATCCAGATACTTGTATTGCCTGTGGTAAGTGCATGGAGCTGTGCCGGTTCGATGCGGTTGATTTCAGGAATGGCTCATATTCCATCAATTCAAACCGTTGTGAAGGCTGTGGCCTGTGCAAATTAGCTTGCCCTGCAAATGCCATTGATATGGAAAAAGCCAATGACAACCGTTGGTTCCTCGCCAGCTCGCGTTTTGGCCCGATGGTACATGCGCGCCTCGCTCCGGGTGAAGATAATTCGGGAAAACTGGTTACCCAGGTTCGGGAAGAAGCGCGAAAAAAAGCCAAAGAGGAAGGCAAAGAAATTATCATTATTGACGGCCCTCCCGGTATCGGATGCCCGGTTATTGCGGCTGTTAGCGGTGTTGATTATGTGGTTCTGATTACCGAGCCCAGCCTCAGCGGCCTGAGCGATTTGCAAAGGGTGTATGATCTGGTGCAAAAATTCAATGTGAAAGCCGGCCTGATTATCAATAAATCGGACATCAACGATAAAATGGCGACAAAAATGGAAAACTGGGCAATGGAATCCGGTCTGGAATTCCTCGGAAAACTGCCTTTTGATGAAACGGTGGTGAAGGCCATGACAGAAAAACTGAGCATTCCGGAATACGATAAAAATTCCGCCGTTTCCAAAAAAATTGAGGAAATCATTCCAAAAATCATGAAATATAAAACCGCCGGATAATGTTCATGGAGATTCAAGATATTCAATTGGCCCATGCCGCTCTTGCAATTAATGATGTAGAAGAAATCAACTCTTTTTATGCCCGTTTCCTGGGCTTTCAAAAATGCTATGATTTTAAAATTGATGCAGAACGCAGCAACTCCATTTTCGGAATCAAAAAAGAAATTGTGGTAGTCGTTGTTGAAAACCCGGCCATCCGAATGGAAGTCTTTGTGTTGGAAGAAACTCCCGCGCGTGTGCAGCATCTGTGTTTTGAAATGAAACTGAGCCAACAATGGTTGCAGCAAGCCGAATCATCGCCCTATTGGCAAAGCAGTTTTAAAAACAGCAGTGGCAATCAGACTGTTTTCCTGAAAGACAAATGCGGAAACCTTTTCGAGATCAAAGGGATCTGAATTAGTTGATGATATTGTAAACACTGTCGCGTTCGCAGGCAGTAAAACCGGCCATTTCAATCAGTTGGCGCATTTCGTTGCTGCTCATGCCCGGATTTTGGTCTTCAGCCCCGGCACGCGAATAAATTTCGGTTGTATCGTCAATGGTTCCATCAATATCATCTACGCCAAATTCCAAAAGGATCTGGGTCATCTGTTTGCCAATCATGGGCCAGTAAGCTTTGATATGATCGAAATTATCGAGAAAAATCCGTGAAACAGCATAATTTTTCAAATCCTCGATGGCGCTGCATTCCGCAATATCCGACATTGGGTTATTGCTGTTGCGGAACTTTAACGGGATAAAGCTCAAAAAGCCTTTTGTTTCATCCTGCAGTTTCCTGAGCTGATTCATATGGTCGATACGATCGGCATAAGATTCGATATGTCCATAAAGCATGGTTGCGCCGGAACGAATACCGCAAAGATGTGCCTGCCGGTGAACTTCCAGCCATTGGTTTCCATTTGCTTTGTCGGGACAGATTTTCTTCCGGACATCCTCTGCGAAAATCTCGGCCCCACCACCGGGAATGGAATCCAGTCCGGCATTTTTCAGCATTTGCAATCCATCTTTTAGCTGCATGCCGGCATTTTCGATCATTTTGTACAGCTCAACTGCGCTGTAGGCTTTTATATGCAAATCAGGACGTTCCTCTTTGATTGCTTTCAAGATACCGGAATAATACGCGACATCACGCGATGGGTGCACACCGCCTGTAATATGAACTTCGCGGGCATCTTTGGGGCTGGTTTGGATAATACTTCGGATTTTCTCTAAATCATGCTCCCAGGCATTTCCTGTTGTTTTGGACGAATAAGAGCAAAAGCGGCAGTTATAAATACATATATTCGTAGGCTCTATGTGGAAATTTTTGATATAAAAGGCGTTACGCCCGTTTTTCCGTTCCCGTATTGTATTTGCAAGCCAGGCCAGCGTGCCCAATTCCATCCCAAAAAGCAAAATACCTTCTTCCGCTTCGATGCGTTTCTGGTTCAGGATTTTTTCAACCAGCTTTTTATGCTCCGGCTTTAAATTATCTGTCATTCGATTAAATTTTCAGCAAAAATAAAAAAAGGGGCTCAAAGCCCCTCTGTATTGTTTGGATTCTATTTTACGGCGCCGCATAATGCTCTGAATAATATAATATCAACAGCAAACTTACAGCGGCAGCAAGTATTACCATCAGGATTTTGTAATAGCCAATCGCAATCCTGTTTTGCTTCAGCTTTCTTTCCTTGGAAATTTTTAACAGTAAATGGCGGATACGCACCAGGGCACTGTCATTTTTCACCACATAATCGTATGCGCCGTGCTTCATAGTTTCAACGGCAACTTTGAGATGGTCTTCGGAGGTAAGAAAAATTGCATAAACATCGGGATACATTTCTTTGACCTTCAGAAGCATTTCAAGACCTGTTTTATTTTTGTTAAGATGGTAATCCAAAATTACAATATCGGGTTTTGTACCCAATGCCCGAAGAAAGTCTTCATAATTGTGAAAAGTATGCAGGTTTGTCCACTGATTTTTTTCCAGTTCGGCTTTTACCAGTTTCAAATAAACTTTATCGTCATCGAGCAGATAAATTCTGGGATTGTCTTTTGTTGATTTCATAAGTTTCTCTTTTGGGTTACGATCTATTTTTCAGTAAATTTATGAAATATTCTCTAAACCACAAGTTTATTGCTTAAATATTATAGCTGAAACAGCTTCATTTTCACCACTTATCCTGATGATGTAACTTCCTGCACCCAGGCAGCTGATATCAATTTTTTGAATAAGTGCGGATTGGATTTTCCCATGTTTTAAAATCCTGCCGCCCATATCGCTGATCTTATAAAATGCATTTTGATCATTCGCAAAGGAAGCCGGAACAATGATTTCTATAAAATCCTGTGCCGGATTAGGTTTTATACTCAGTTTCCTGAGGATGTTTTTTTCTTCAACGCCTAAAGTAATTCCGCTGAGTTTTGTTATCCCTGAATTATCCGGATCAAGCCACACTTTAAGCTGCGCAGTGTCCTGGCTGCCGTTTTTATTCCAGCTGTAGTCAAAACGTCCATAATAATCAGGACTGTTGAGATAGGCGCTGTCGCATCCGGCCAGTCCTCCGGTAAGCGTCCCAACAATTAACCCGTCACTGTTAAAAACAGGCGAGCCCGAGGAACCTGCTTCAGTAACACCATGCCCGTTTGTTGTTGCCGACCATTTTACTTCCCAATGTGTGCTTTCGTCAGTAGCCTTGTAGCTTGCCGGTGATAAAGGCTGCGTATAGGTACTGATTTTTTTGATATCGCCTTCCGGATGATGTATCCCAACACCGCTTTGGCTAGGGCTTTCGCTGGTGGTCCAGCCATTGAAATAAACATCCCAGCCGGATGGGATATTATCATTAAAGCGCAGCAGATAAAGGTCAGAACCAATATTATAATTGCTCACAAAAGTGTTGGCAAGTGTTGTACCCCCGGTAATACTGTTGTAAGCAGGCTCACTTGATGGGTTTTCACAGCCCGGAGCTTCATAATTAAAATAAAAAATCCACTTATCAAGATCTGCATGGCTGGCATTTTTTCCGCAATGGCCGGCGGTCAGGAAATATGGGGTGCGGTCTTCTTTGGCATTATTGACCAAACTTCCGGTGCAATAAACCTGAATACCTCCTCGCGTAATTAATATACGGGCAACACCTTTTTTCTGCTGGCGCCAGTAAGTTCCTTCACTGCAGTTTACATTAACTTCGCAAGGCCCGGAGCTGCCAAAGCCACTGCGTCCGGTCAGGACTTCCCGAAATGCATAGGAAATCTCATCAATATGAAATGCGTCCTGATAGCCGGCTAAGTGGGCAGGTAAATAATACTCTGCGATTATAATATCTCCGGGAATATAACTGATTGCAAAACCTTTTTCGCCGCTATTGCTTTTTTTGGTGAAGCTGCCGAGCAGATTTTTCCTGTCGGGGCTGTACACCCAAAATCCGGCTCCTTCAGGAACCTCAAAACGATCAAAATACAATGCCAGGGCTTTGGCGTCCTTTATTTCAATTGCGCATCGCCAAATCATGCTGCCATCGCTGAAATTTGTCCAGCTGCCGGATGTTAAGGGGCTAATATCTGTATAAACAGAAACGCCCACCTGATAGGGTTGGTTTTTATCTGCACTTCTCAAATCGGGCAGTTGGGGAGCCCGCAAGCTGAGGAGCCGGGGCAGGTCTTTCGTGCTGAATTTATAAAAGCCCGGAGGCGTGCCCCCTTCGCTTATTTGGGCATTCATTTTCAAGCTTAAGAAGCAGCCGAGGATCAGGAAAAATGTTAAAGTGCGCATATTTATTGGATTTGATCCTCAAAAATAAAAAAAACACCCCATAAAGAGGTGTTTTTCTATAATCAATATGATATTAGTTCTTATTCGATGATCGTCAGTTTCTGCTGCAGAACTTCCTCATTGTTGTTTAAACGAATCAGGTACGTTCCTGCACGGAAATTGTTCATATCAAGCTCAATGCTGGTTTCACCTGATTTAGATGCCTTTATGTTCTGGATCTCTTTTCCTGCGGCATCAAAAACACGCAATACATAATCCGGTGAAATAGCTTCGGCTGTGGTAATATAAAACAGTCCATGTCCCGGATTTGGGTTGACAGAAATCAAATTTTCTTCACCGGTTTCGCTGATACCAACAGTATTTACGGTGATGTAGGATTCTTTTAAAATTTCATCATCACCATAAGCATTGCTCACCTGAAGGCTGACATTAAAAGTCCCTGCCTCGCTGTAAACAATATTTTGTGGGTTCTTTTCGCTTGATGTGGCAGGTGTCCCGCCTTCAAATGTCCAGTTCCAGCTATTCGGGAAGCCTTCGGAATCGTCGCTGAAATTAACTGATTCGCCAACAATTATTGTTGTGCTTTCGGCTTCAAAACCTGCCGTCGGCGCAATACCTTCACTTACGGTGATATAATTCCTCCTTACGGCTGTATTTTCACCGATTTCATTGGTAACTGTCAGTGAAACTTTATAGCTGCCAATTTCATTATAAACGATATTCTGCGGGTTCTGTTCTGAGCTTGTTGCCGGTTCGGCTCCTTCAAATTCCCAGTACCAGCTGGTAGGATTTTCAGTAGAAAGATCTGTGAAATTAATTGCAGCGCCCTGGGTCAGTTCTTTAAAGTCGGCATCAAAATTAGCAGTTGGCGTACCAACTTTTATAAAAGCTTCTTTGGTGAGCTCATTGCTGCCGTATTGGTTTGTGGCTTTCAATGTTACATTATAAATTCCACGCTCGACATAAGTAATGTTGGAAGGGTTTTGTTCGGTTGATGTTGCAGGGTCGCCACCTTCAAAAGTCCATTCCCACTCAAAGGGATCAAATGTGGATTGATCGGTAAAATTAATGCTCGAATTGCTGGGAATGCTGGTGTTTGATGCTTTAAAATCGATAACCGGCGCACTGAAAATCTTGATGTATTTATAACGTGCCAGGCTATCTGTACCATATTGGTTGCTTGCAATAAGGGTAACGGTAAACTGGCCGGCAGTTTCATAAATATGTGCAGGATTCTGCTCCGTAGATGTTTGTCCGTCGCCAAATTTCCACAGCCAGCTATCAGGTGTTGGGCTTGTAAGGTCATTAAACTGGATGGGTTCGCCAACAACGCCCTGTGTAGTATCGGCAACATAATTTGCGTTGGGGCCTCCTACAGTGATATAAGCTGATTTTAATTCCGTATCGTTGCCCAGCGCATTAGTTACTTTAAGCTTCACATCATAGTTGCCCGGCTGGGCATAAGTAACAGATGAAGGGTTCTGCACTGTTGAAGTTGCCGGTGTTCCTCCTTCAAAGGTCCATTCCCAGTTTGTGGGCGCATTGGTGGATAAATCGTGGAAATTAATCGGAGTACCGGTTTGGATATAGGTATTGGTTGCATCAAAATCAGCTGATGGTGCTGCGGGAACGTACATGCCATCGAGATACATTGTGCCTGTTCCTGCCGGGTCAAGCCAGGGCTCCAGCCTTTGTTCCAGGCCGGTCCCCATTTTGTCCCACGACCAATACACTTTTCCGTAAAGGCTGTACATTGGATTGTCGCAGCCTGAGCTTCCGGGGCCACCGCCAAGGTCACCAACAATACGTCCCTGATTATCAAACAATGGAGATCCGGAGCTTCCGCCTTCGGTAATGGATGTACCGTTAACTGTAGGCGCCCATGTGGCTTTCCAGTGCGATAGCACTCCGTTGCCGTTCCACTGGCTGCTGCCAAGTGTTGAACTGTAAGTGGATACTTTTTTGATATCACCTGCCGGATGATGAATGGAAACACCGCTTGGGGATGGGTCGTTGGAACGATTCCAGCCGTTATAATAAGCATTATAACTTCCGGGAATATCATTTTTAAGCTCAAGAAGCATAAAGTCGGACCCTACATAACGGTCGCCACTGGCGCGTAATTCACAGCCCGACATGGAGCTGGTTTCCGGGCCTGTTGTTCCGTAGCAATCCGAAGCCTCATAATGAAACAGGAATACCCATTGGTTAAAATCGCTTTGGGTACACCCTTCACCACAATGGTGTGCAGTAAGTACATAAGGAGTAAGATCCATATTGGTATTATTGATCACCGAGCCGGAACACCAGGCATAACCACCGGGGACTTTCATCCACTGGCGCACCACACCTTTCTTTTCGTCTTGCCAGTCATTTCCTTCAGGGCAATTGATATTGATCATGCACCAAAGCGAACCGTCGCGATCGGGCTTTGGAGGCTCAAAGAGGAAGTTCATGTCGCGGTAACCGTAAGCCAGCTCTGAAATATGAATCACAGGCTTTTTAGTTACATAGGCGGGAGCAGTATATTCCAGAATAAGTTCGTCGCCTTTGATCAATTCCGTAACAAAAAGGCCATCAGCGGTATTGTTTTCCTGAGTAAATGCTCCGATAAGCTGAAACTGATCGGCAGAATAAACGAAAAGCCGTGATTCAGCAGGAAGCCAGAAATTATCATAATACAAAGCAATTGCGAGTGCACCGGGACTGGAAATTTTCAAACGGCAAAGCTGATCGCCATTACTTAAAGTTTCCCATGTGCCTTCTTTTACCATCGAAATGTTCATTTCAACAGGAATTGCGGCACGGTAAACCAAGCCCTCTTCGGCACGCATGTCGTCTTCCAGGGCAACATCTTCCATATTGCGTGTATTCTCAAAAACAAGATGTTTGACTTCGGAACGCAGATTATCTTCCTCAAAGCTTGGGGGCGTGCCTCCCTGGCTTATTTGTCCCATAAGGGGATTAAAAAATAATGCACTTATTAAAAGTGCGATAAATGTGTAAAAATTCTTATTCATTATTATTGTAAGTTTTGGTTAATGGCACAATTTTACTTGAACATCAGCAAATATATAAAATCTCAGGGCAGACAAGGCTTGCTTAACAAATAATTTGGAATAAATCTAATTATTTGCCTCAATTCATACAATTCGCCGGCCAAAAGACAGCAGGCTCATGAATTATCGTAACTTTGGCCGCCTTCATCAGTTAACCTTATAAAAAATTAAATAATGACAGAAGCGATCAACAAATCACTAAGAGACTCAAAAGGAGCACGTTGGGGCGCCCTTGCAGTAGTTTCTTTTACTATGATGACAGGATATTACATTAACTATGTAATTTCCCCCTTAAAACCTCTGCTTGAAGAACATTTGCAATGGACTTCTACAGACTTTGGTATGTGGAACAGTGCTTACGGCTGGTTCAATGTATTCTTCCTGATGCTCATTTTCGGGGGTTTGATCCTCGATAAAATGGGCGTTCGTTTTACCGGTGTCGGTGCAGCCCTAACAATGATTATCGGTACATTCATACAATATGCGGCCATATCGGAAATTATACCCATGGACGGCTTACTCTTTGGCTACGACAAGCAGGTTGCCATCGGTGCCGTTGGTTTTGCCGTTTTTGGCGTTGGTGTGGAAGTTGCAGGCATTACGGTTTCCAAAGTAATCGTCAAATGGTTTAAAGGAAAAGAACTTGCCCTGGCAATGGGACTTGAAATGGCCACTGCACGTTTGGGCACTGCCCTGGCCCTTGCGGTGCCTTATCCAATGGCCACAATTTGGTTCGGAACAAAAGAATTTCCCGCAATTTCAGCGCCTTTAATGCTGGGCCTTGGCCTTCTGGTTGCCGGTTTTGTCGCCTTCCTCTGGTACACAACCATGGACAAAAAACTGGAGAAATCCGAAGGTATTACGGACGAAATAAGTGAAGAAGATGCTTTCAAAGTAAGTGATATACTCGTCATCATCAAAAACAAAGGGTTCTGGCTGGTTGCCTTGCTCTGTGTATTGTTCTATTCCGGAGTATTCCCATTTTTATATTATGCAGCCGATTTGATGATCAATAAATATAATGTGGATCCTGAATTCGCAGGTGCAATTCCAAGCTTGCTCCCTTTTGGCACAATCATTCTTACCCCCTTATTTGGCAGTATCTACGATAGAAAAGGAAAAGGAGCAACTATTATGCTGATCGGCTCGGTTATGCTCCTCGCAGTTCATTCACTTTTTGCCATTCCCTCTATGCACAACTATATTATCGCTATCGTGCTGATTATGCTTCTTGGCGTTACATTCTCCCTGGTGCCTTCTGCAATGTGGCCTTCCGTACCAAAAATTATCCCTGAAAAACAATTAGGTACAGCTTATGCCTTGATATTTTGGGTACAAAACTGGGGCTTAATGGGCATGCCTTTGCTCATCGGATGGGTTTTGGATAAATATTGTGTTATTTCTCAAACTGAAGTAGAAGGCGTAGTAAAAACTACTTACGATTATACAATCCCAATGATGATTTTTGCCGCTACCGGTTTATTGGCTATTATTATTGCCTTAATGCTGAAAGCTGAAGACCGCAAGAAAGGCTATGGCCTTGAGCTGGCGAATATTCAAAAATAAATTGTTCATAAAATTTATAAAGACCCGTTCCTTTTAGGTGCGGGTTTTTTATTTTCGTGCTGTTGGATTAAACCCTCTGTATGAAAAAGCGCATTCTTTTACATATTCCTACTGCCCGGGAAGCAGAAATAATATGCCGGGAGTTCAGTATTTCTTCAAAAAAAGATTTTCAGCAAGTTGAATGGAATAAACTGAAAATAGATTTGCTCATTAGCGGAGCCGGAATGCCTGCCTCGGCATGGGCGCTTGGGAAATATTTGGAGAAAGATTATTCTTTGGCAATTCAGCTCGGCCTGGCAGGATCATACAGAAATGAAATAAAAAATGGAAGTGTTCTGCGCGTGAAGCGTGACGTCGTGGCCGATTTTGGCGTATGGCATAAAGATTCCTTCGAACCCTTTACCGAAAATCCTTTTGGCTTTACCGATGCCCCCCCATTCCAAAACGGATTCCTTTTGGAAAATTTCCCAAATCTCCCTGAATACCTGAAATTACCTGAAGCCAATGCAGCAACTGTAAGCAGTATCATCGCCGATGGACGCGCAGGAACTCCCCTGGCAAATTATTATCAGGCCGATATCGAAAGCATGGAAGGGGCTGCTTTTTTCTATGCTACAGCCAAAGCGCAAATCCCCGCCCTGCAAATACGCGCCATTTCCAATAAAACAGCTGAGCGCGATCCACAGAAATGGAATATGCCCCTGGCTCTTCAAAATTTGAATTCTTACCTGTTGCGCTTGCTTGCCTTTCTGGCAGAAAACGAAAATTTTCGTACTTTTGAAACAAAGTAAAAAATGAGTACGCCCGATAAACTTCCCCTAAGCATTGGCTTTTCAAGCTGCCCGAACGACACCTTCATTTTTGATGCACTGGTTCACCAACGCATAAATTTGAAGAGCCTTGCTTTCCGTGAATGGCTCGCCGATGTGGAAGAACTGAACCTGAAAGCCGCAAGAGCGGAACTGGACATCACCAAGCTCAGCATTTTTGCAATGCTACAGCTGGGCGCCAACTATCAGTTGCTGGATTCCGGCGCTGCTTTTGGCATTGGGCTCGGCCCGCTGATCATCAGTAAAAAAAGCATGACTCCTGCCGATTTGAAATCTGCACGCATTTTAGTACCCGGAAAAAACACCACAGCCCGTCTTTTGACCGAACTCTATACCGAAGGGCAACATACTGACTTTAAAGAAGTTATCTTCTCAGATATTGAACAACTTTTGCTGGATGAAAAATCCGATGCCGGGGTCATCATTCACGAAAACCGCTTTACTTACAAGCAGAAAGGGCTCAAACTCGTTGCCGATCTCGGTGCTTACTGGAATGAAATAAGTTCAGACCTACCGCTCCCATTGGGCGGAATTGCAATAAGGCGTTCATTTTCTGATGATCTGAAAAAGCTGGTTTCTAAGCTTCTGCGCAACAGCCTGCAATTTGCAATGGATCATCCGAATGTTGCTTTGCAATACATGCAACAGCATGCCCAGGAAATGGAAGCCGGCATCATGCAGCAGCATGTAAAGGCATATGTCAATGAATATAGCCTATCCATGGGCGAAAATGGGCGCAAAGCAATACGCTTCCTTGCTCAAAAAGCCTCTGAAATTGGATTGATTCCCGCACATACAGATATCGAATCATTGTTCGTGAAAAATTAATCAATTGTTCATGGAAAAAAATATATCCCTTATTATAATGCACAAAAATTAAAATTTAATCCGATGAAAACAAAAATTACCCTTCTCCTTTTTTTAAGCTTGCTTTTTGGCTCTGCTTTTTCCCAGCAGGATGCCGCTGCAATATTTGAAGAACTTCAATTTGAACAGGATAGCCAGCAAAAAGAAAAACTGAAAAACGACTTGCAAACGAATTACCCTAATTCGGTTTATACGGCAATTCTTGGTTATCTGGAGATGAGTGATGAGGAACTTCTAGAAAATGCCAATATCGTACTTCGGAAATTCCCTCAAAATCCATGGGGTTATTATCTGATGGGCATCTATAAGCTGGAATATAAGGATAGCCAGCAGGATGCACGGCATTATTTTGAGGATGCATTGCGTTTTGACAAAGATTTTTGGCGCTCCTATGCCAAGCTCGCCTGGATTGATAAGCAAATGGGATTTTATAATGATGCTGAAAAATTTGCATCAAAAGCAATAAACCTAAAAGAAAATGATGATTTATATCTGCTCAGGGGGCTTATTCGTGGTGATATGTACAAAATAAAAAAAGCGCTAACCGATTTCGAGAAAGCAATAGAAATCAACCCCAGGAACGACAGGGCTTATTATGCTGCTGCTTATGCGCTTACTATGCTGGATAAACTCGAAGACGCATTAACTTATATCAATGAAGCAATAAAACTGCAGAAAAAAGATGCAGAATATTATTACCTGCGCGGAAATATCTTGCTGGATCTTGATTCTCCGGAGGAAGCCCTGGAAGATTATGCTTACTCAATGGTTATGGACAGTTTGCACTGGCAGGCCATGATGATGTCGGGCTGGGTAAAAGCAATACAGGAAGAATATGAAGACGCTCAATTCTATTTTAGCAAAGCCCTTGAAATAGAAGAAGATGCAGAGATTTACTATTATCGCGGACTGAGCTATTACGAAAAAGATGAATATGAAAAAGCGGAGCAGGATTTTTCCAAAGCCATAGACATGTTTTATGATGACCCCGGTTTGTACTATTACCGCGGCTACTGCCGTTATGAAAATGGTAAAAGCGAACAGGCTTGCGCTGATATGAAAATTGCGGCTGATCTTGGCGACAGAGATGCGAAAGCTTTTTATCGCCAGAACTGCAAATAAACAGCCTGCTCCTGATAAGCATAAATAAAATTTGAAAAATGAAAATTATTGTTAGCGGCGCTGCCGGTTTTATTGGCAGCTGCCTTGTATCAGCTTTAAATATAGAAGGCGAAAACGATCTGATCCTGGTTGATGATTTCTCCCGTGTGGATAAAATGAAAAACCTGCAGGGGAAATCATATACAGAACTCGTGCCACGCGAAGAGTTTTTTGAGTGGTTTCACCATGAAAAGCCCAAAATTGACTGCATTATGCACATGGGTGCCCGCACCGATACCGCCGAATTTGATGTAAAGGTTTTTGATAAACTGAACCTCAACTATTCCAAAGAAATGTGGAAGCTCTGCACGGAACAGCAAATACCACTGCTCTATGCTTCCTCCGCAGCAACCTATGGCCTGGGCGAATTGGGCTATGTTGATGACCACAGCATCATCCCTGATTTAAAACCCTTAAACCCTTATGGTGAGTCAAAAAATGAATTTGATAAATGGGTGCTGAAGCAGGATAAAAAACCACCTTTTTGGGCAGGCTTCAAATTTTTTAATGTCTATGGCCCCAATGAATACCACAAAGGCCGCATGGCTTCCGTGATTTTTCATGCGTTTCATCAAATTGGTAAAACCGATGCCATGAAACTTTTCCGCTCGCACCATCCCGATTTTAAAGACGGGGAGCAGTTGCGCGATTTTGTTTATGTAAAAGACCTCGCAAAAGTGCTGCTTTTCATGATGAGAAACCAACCGCAATCAGGTATTTATAACCTGGGGACCGGTACAGCGCGCACTTTCCTCGATCTTACAAAAGCTGTTTTTGCCGCACTCGGGAAAGATGCGGATATTTCATTCATAGATACGCCCAAAGATATACGCGACAAATACCAGTATTTCACGGAAGCGGATATGAGCAAGCTGCTCAAAACAGGATACAATCAAGGCTTTGCCAGCCTCGAAGAAGGTGCAAAAGATTATGTCACAAACTATTTGATGAAATCGGAGTATTTCTAGAATTACCGGATTCTTTTTAAGATAAAGGAACAAAGCTCCATATGATTTGGGGCTTTTTTTGTTGAATTGGCTTACATTTTGTCCCTGATCTCAATCAAAAAAGACTTCACTTTTTCAAGGCTCTGGATCATCTCCAGGTTTTCAAAGGCTTTGCTGCGGTTTTCTTTGATATGTTTTTTGGCGCCATCAATGGTGAATTTGCGCTCCTTTAACAGATGATGGATTAAGCGAAGGTTTTCCAGATCGTCTTTTTTAAAAAAACGGGTACCTTTTTTATTGGTGGTAGGCTTGAGGATATCAAATTCGTTGGACCAATAGCGGATTTGTGAAATGTTCACGCCAAACATTTCGGCAACTTCACCAATTGGATAATAAATTTTTTCGGCATGGAATTCTTTGACAGGCATAGGGCAATACCTCGTTTAAAGGGCTTTGTTAAATCCCGGGCTTACATCCACAATTTGTTCAAACTCTTCCGGGCTCAAGTCGTTGAAAAAATAATAAACGGGATTGACTTTCCGGCTGTTGTAACGTACCTCATAATGCAGGTGCGGCCCGGTACTGATTCCGGTATTACCCACAAAACCAATAAGTTGACCACGTTGTACTTTTTGATGCAATTTCACTTTAAATCCGCTTAAGTGCGCATAAACTGTTTGGTAGCCAAAACCATGGTCAATTACGATTTTCTTTCCGTAGCCATCAGACGAGCGACGGGCTTCAACAACTGTTCCATTCCCTGTTGCATAAATCGGCGTGCCAATCTGGGCGGTAAAATCAATGCCGTCGTGGAACATGCGTTTTTTGTAGATGGGATGAATACGATAACCAAAATAGGAGGAAATATACTTAATGTCTTTGTTGTTAATGGGTTGGATGGCCGGGATCGATTGGAGCATTTCGCCTTTGTTCTTGGCCAGTTCAAATACATCATCAAAAGATTTGGACTGCACATAAAGCTGGGAAGCAATCTGGTCGATGCGTTGTGTAGTATTGATGATGACTTCCGAATTTTTATAGCCGTCTAAGCGTGCATAGCGGTCAGTACCACCAAATCCGGCTTTACGTACGTTTTTTGGAATGGGTTCAGCTTCAAAAATGATCCGGTAGATATTGTCATCGCGGTTTTGGATGTCGTCCAATACCAGTTGAAGGTTGTCTAAACGGTCGTTGAGCAGTTCGTACTGTAGCTTGTACTGGGCAAGTTCGCGCTCCAGCATTTTTTCTTTAGGCGAGCCAAAAAAATGATAACCCAAAAAAAGCGTAACGGCAGCAAATGCCAAACCACTTAATATAGTCCACAGTAATTTTCTTAAACGATCCCGAAAGGTAATGGGGATCTGCTCGTACGTAAGGGTTTGCGGGTTAAACTTGTATTTTACTTTAGCCATTATGCACCTTAAAAATCATCACTAATAAATTTAAAAACCAAAATCCCTGCCCTACCTGATGCAAAAATAATTAATTCAATTAAATTTGCAAGCTTTAAAAGTGTGAAACACTTAACATTCTATTGTTAATACTAAAACGAATTATATGACTTCTGCTGAAATACGGAATACATTTCTGGAATTTTTCACTTCCAAGCAACATCAGGTGGTGCCCAGTGCCCCTATGGTAATTAAAAACGACCCAACTTTGATGTTTACCAATGCGGGCATGAACCAGTTCAAAGATATCTTCCTGGGAAACAGCCCGGTGCAGTATCCCCGCATAGCGGATTCGCAAAAATGCCTCCGTGTTTCCGGCAAGCATAACGACCTGGAAGAAGTGGGCCGCGACACCTATCACCATACGATGTTCGAAATGCTGGGCAACTGGTCGTTTGGCGATTATTTCAAAAAAGAAGCCATAGCCTGGGCATGGGAATATCTTACGGATGTGCTCAAAATCAATCCGGAGCTGTTATATGTTACTGTTTTTGGAGGTGATGAAAGCGATGGCCTCGGAATTGACCGGGAAGCTTTTGATTTCTGGAAAGCCATTGTACCCGAAGATAAAATCATCTATGGCTCCAAAAAAGACAATTTCTGGGAAATGGGCGATACCGGTCCTTGTGGCCCCTGTTCGGAGATCCATATCGATTTGCGCGATGATGCCGAAAAGAAAGAAATTGCCGGCAGGAACCTGGTGAATGAAGACCATCCGGAAGTAATCGAAATATGGAACCTCGTTTTCATAGAGTTTAACCGTATGGCCAGCGGCAAACTTGTGAGCCTGCCTGCAAAACATGTTGATACGGGCATGGGGTTCGAGCGGCTGACACGCGTAATCCAGCACAAAAAATCAAATTACGATACGGATGTTTTTATGCCGCTTATCAACGAAATTGCACGATTGAGCAATGTTGCCTACGGAAAATCTGAAGAAACCGATATTGCCATTCGCGTTATTGCCGACCACCTGCGTGCTGTGGCTTTTGCGATTGCTGATGGCCAGCTGCCTTCCAATGCCAAAGCAGGCTATGTGATCCGAAGGATTTTGCGTCGTGCCGTACGTTATGCTTTTACCTTCCTAAATGTGGAAGAACCTCTGGTTAGCTGTTTGGTGCCTGTTTTAGTACAACAAATGAGCGATTTTTATCCCGAACTGAAATCACAGGCCGACCTCATCCAAAAAGTAATACGCGAAGAAGAACTTTCCTTCCTGCGGACGCTGCATCAGGGAATTCAGAAATTTGAAAACCTTGTAGCTAAACTTGAGGGCAATAAAACAATTAGCGGAGATTTTGCCTTCGAATTATACGATACCTTTGGCTTCCCGATCGACCTGACCAGTTTGATGGCATCGGAAAAAAATCTGGAAGTGGATATCAATGGGTTTAATAAACAACTCGAAGCACAGAAAAACCGCTCGCGCCAGGCTGCTGCCAAAGATATGGACGATTGGGTTGTGGTGCATGAATCCGGTGATGAAGAAAGCGTCTTCTCCGGTTATGATTCCTTATCAGAGGATATCCGCATATTGCGCTACCGTCGCGTGAAAACGAAAAAAGCAGAACATTTCCAGTTGGTTTTCGATCGCACACCTTTTTATGCCGAGTCCGGTGGTCAGGTTGGAGACCGTGGCTGGATTTCCTATGGTGACGAACGCATTGCCATCATCGATACACAAAAAGAAAACAACCTGAGCGTTCATATTGTAAGCAAATTACCTGCCGATCCTGCCTCGACTTTTAAAGCGGAAGTTGATGCATACAAGCGCCTTATGACCACAAACAACCACTCTGCAACACACCTGATGCATGCTGCACTTAAAGAAGTGCTGGGCGATCATGTGGAGCAAAAAGGTTCGTTGGTGAATGAAGAATACCTGCGTTTTGACTTTTCTCATTTTGCAAAAATGACTGCTGAGGAAATCAGGAAAGTGGAGCATATCGTCAACAGGCGCATTCGCGAAAATATTGCTATTGACGAAAAGCGCGATGTCCCAATGGATGAAGCCATTGAAATGGGTGCAACAGCACTTTTTGGAGAAAAATACGGTGATCGTGTACGTGTGATTGCTTTTGATCCTGAGTTTTCGGTTGAGCTTTGTGGCGGAACGCATGTACCTGCCACAGGTCAGTTGGGTTCTTTCCGCATCGTTTCAGAAGGCGCCATTGCAGCTGGCATCCGCCGTATCGAAGCCATAACTGCCGATAATGCCGAAGCGTACATGGACGAACAGATTGATACCGTTCAAAATGTGAAAGCACTTTTCAAAAACCAAAAAGATATCGTTAAAGCAGTGCAGCAATTGATTGACCAGAATTCCGCATTGCAAAAAGAAACCGAACGCCTGCATAAAGAAAAAGCTTTGGCCGTAAAAGATGACCTGATCAAAGCCAAGGTGCAGATCAATGGTTTTGATTTCATCGGATGTAAAATCGATGGCGATGCACAGGCAGCCAAAGACCTGGCTTTTGCCATTAAAGGAAAGCTGGAAAACTTCCTGCTGGTATTTGGCTATGAATCCAACGGAAAAGCCGGCCTGACGATTATGGTTTCTGAAGACCTGAGCAAAGAAAAAGGCCTGAATGCCGGACAGTTAATCCGTGAAGCTGCCAAAGAAATTAAAGGCGGAGGAGGAGGCCAGCCTCATTTTGCTTCTGCAGGAGGAAATGATCCAAACGGCATCGAAGCTGCCATTGCTATAGTTAAAGAATTGGCAGAGAAGGCGTAAAACCTTCCTGCTTTGATATAAAAATCCCCAAATCTGTGCTGGTTTTCAAAGCCAAATCAGATTTGGGGATTGTTTTTGGTACTCTATTGGATCATCAGTTTCCCACCGGCTTTTTTTGAATCCGTTTGGATACTGTAAATATACTGGCCTGCAGGAAGATTCGAAGGAACATTCCAGTCAAGCGTGTAGGAGCCTGTATTGAGGTTTCCATCATAAATCCTGTCGATTAACTGCCCCTGGATGTTGTAAATATTGATTTCAACATTGCTGGGATTTTCATTGCCAAAAACAAAATGAACAATATCGCCGGCAGGTTGCGGATATGCAAAAGCAAATAACTTATCGCTTTCTTGTTCATTATCCTCAATACTGGTATTCAGGTATGGCGGGCGATATACTTTTTTGCTCATGTACATGCGGTACTCTCCGGGCTGTAATTCAGTGGAAAAAGTTGTGTTACTGATTGTCACCATCTTATCTGAGAAATATTCATACCAACTTCCTGTAGTTGGAAATTCAACAGAACCGCTGGTTGAACTTGTTGTGAAATTCCCCACAACAATTACATTCATTTCATCATCATAAAGCGAGATGGATTTAAAAGCATTGCCCAGATTTAGGTCGAAATTCGTCGTTTGGAAAACCGGATAAGTTTTTTTGAGGTCGATCAAAGCAGAATAAACATAATAGAGCCTTCTGCGGTGTACATTGTCCCAGTAGTCCCAGCGGATAGGCTTATTGCCCACACGTCCGTTGAAGTCAATCGAATAATCATAGCCCAGCTCCCCGAATTGCCAGATCATTTTCGGACCCGGAATCGGGAAAAAGAATGCGGCTGTAAGCTCCTGGCGCTTCAATGCCACTGTAGTATCTTTAATGTTGTAGGAACCACCGGAATTTCCGTATGTAATATCCTTAAACATAATGCGTTCTTCATCATGGCTTTCCATATAGCCCACAACGGATGGTTCTGTCCAGCCTCTTTCCTGATAGGAAACCCAATCAAAATTCCATTGCCCGGGCCAGCCCATACTGGCTTCTGCATAATTATGGTTGATGTTTCCCCAAAGGAGCATATCATTCATTGCCAGAATTTTCTCTTCATTATTATCGGCAAGATGCTCCAAAATAACAAAGGCGTCCTCTTTAAAAGAATGAATTTTTTCAGTCATACGTTTCAGGATATTAACGCGCGCCTGATCAAAAGCCCAGCCATCTCCTGGTGTATTGGTAAATCCTTTCGTAAAATCGAAACGATACCCATCAACTTTATATTCCGAAATCCAGTAGTGGTTCACACTGTCAACAAAAGCTTTGGTGTATTCGGATTCATGATTAAAATCAGATCCCCAATAATAATCCGGATTCGGTGACTGTTGATTAAACCATGGGTTGTCGGCTGCCGGACGGTTATTGGCTTCATCCCAGTACATGCGTACCAGCGAACACTGGCCATAGGCATGGTTTAATACCATATCAATAACTACCGCGATGCCGCGCTTATGGCATTCATCAACAAACTTTTTCAGGGTATTTTTCGGGCCGTAATATTTATCAGGAGCGAAATAGAAGGACGGGTTGTAGCCCCAGCTTTCGTTGCCTTCAAATTCGTTGACGGGCATCAGCTCAATTACATTAACGCCCAGACGTTCGAGATAACCCAGCGTGTCAATCAGGGAATTATATGTATGTTCTTTGGTAAAATCACGGATAAGTAGTTCATAAACTACCATATTATTGGATGCCGGCGTTTCAAAGTTTTCAATTTCCCATTCATATTCATCCTGATCGGTCTGCAAAACAGAAGCAATATGCTCGGTTTTCCCGAAAGGGTATTCAATGAGGTTGGGATAGGTTTCTGCGGAAATCCATTTGTCGTTCCAGGGGTCGCTTACCTGGTCACAGAATGGATCGGCTACACGCAGCTCATCATCAATCTGATACTGGAAAATGTATTGTTTTTTTGCTGTAAGGCCATCAATGGTAACCCAAAACTGCTCGCCATCGGGCGTGATGTTCATATAATAATCCTGATGTGGCTGCCAATCGTTGAAATCGCCGATCACGAATACGTGTTCTTTATTGGGTGCGAGCAAAACAAGGCTCACTTTGGTGGGATCGTTATCATAATAATTAATACCGTTTTTCAAACCGGCAGGCAGTTCAGCCACAGTTGGTGCAGGCAGGAAGGTGTATGTAAACTCGTCGGTGGCTGTTTCACCGTCCAGAGATGCTTCAACCGTAACGGTTTCCTGTTCCCAGTCGTCGCCCTGATTAGGGATCGTAAGTTCGTAAGTAAGGGTATTTCCTGTTACTGTATGTACAGTTACATCGCCAATCATCAGTTTCATGCTGGCAGCTGATGGGCTTGCGGCATTGATTTCGACTATTTCCCCGGCCTCAACCATAATGTTATCGAGTTCAGGCTTCAGGAAACTTACGCTCAAACCACCTTCAAAAACATCCACAAAAATATCGGCATTGCCTTCGTCTTTTCCTTCCAGGCTGGAATCTTCGGAGCGGAAAACAAAAGCCAGTTTTTGGATTTCCTCACCGGAAGGGACACCGTAATACGCGCGGATACTCGGCCCGATGGTCAGCTCGTACAAGTCAGTGCCAATATTGGTGAGCTTGGTTTCATCCGTGTTTTGTCCCCATGAGGTTTTTACGTACTTCCAGTCCGATGCTCCTGTGGAAGCACTGGTAATTACACCTGTATGGGCATAAACGGTTCCATTAAATCCCATAAGTCCCTGGTTTCCTTCTGCAGCATTAAAAATAATCTTCACGCTTTGATCGTCGGTCGGGAATTCCGGGTCGCTGCTTACCACCTGCGCAAAACTGAAAACGCTGATTCCCAGTAAAAATGCCAGGCTTAAAAATGCAATTAGTTTCTTGTGTCTCATAATGTTGATTAATGTTTGGTTGCGTTAATCGCATATGGCATAAAGCCCTGATATGCGTATGTTTTGATCCAAAAAACATGCCTGAACTTCACCTTCCTTTCGATTCCCCCGGGCATATTGTTAACTTGGACTAAACAAAAAAAATTTATTCCCCACAAATGTATAAAAAAACTCTATGATAGAGAAAGTCATATGAGAAATGCTTATTGGCTGCAGGACATAAAAAAAGCCGGGACGAACCGGCTTTCTTAATTTTATGGCATGTGCTTAATGCAGCAAAGTATATTGAAGGTAATAAGTCCCTGCACCTGCGAGGTAACCCAAGAGGGCGAGCAAGCTGATGCGCTTCATATACCATATAAAATCGATTTTTTCCATCCCCATGGCGGCAACACCAGCAGCAGATCCAATAATGAGGATACTTCCACCGGTACCGGCGCAATAAGCAAGGAATTCCCAGAATGCACCATCCTGAACAAAGAATTTAAAATATTCCGGATTGGCCGAAGCCTGAACCATTTCAGGTGTGTAGATATCGTACATGCCCATAGCGCCTGCAACCAACGGCACATTGTCCACTATAGATGAAAGCACACCAATAATAATGTTGATCAGGTAAATGTTGCCCAAATTGTCATCAAGCCATGAAGCCATAAGGCCAAGATGTCCGGCCGACTGGAGGCTTCCTACGGCAATCAGGATGCCCATAAAGAAGA
Source organism: Bacteroidales bacterium (assembly GCA_963662905.2). Lineage (GTDB taxonomy): Bacteria > Bacteroidota > Bacteroidia > Bacteroidales > WRLA01. Next base: position 1,944,991 of record CAXXFD010000003.1, read on the forward strand.
AAACGGTGGGCACATCAACTTTTTTCAGCGCACTGTGAATCGTTAGTTTATGTGAGTGCTCCGTTGGGTTATTGCGACGGTGCATAATTTCAGTTGTTGCCCAGATTATGCCCAGCGAGAACAGCATTCCCATGAAAGGAGGCAGATGCGTAATGGTTTTAAAAACAGGCACAAAGAGAAGGCCGGCAACACCCATAATCAGGAGTGTCCGTTGCTGTGAAGGTGTTGTATAAACCTGATCGTCATTGCTGTCTAACTGAGGACGGCTTACATCGCCTTTCATGGTGAAGGACAGCAAAATAAGCGGTATCACCATAGTAATGATACTGGGGAGGATTACCATTAGGATGATGTTGGCAGTAGTTACCTGTCCGCCAATCCAAAGCATAATGGTAGTTACATCACCAATGGGCGACCATGCGCCACCGGCATTTGCGGCCAAAACAACCATACTGGCAAAAAACCAGCGCGTTTCTTTATCTGAAATAAGTTTTCTCAGCAGTGCAACCATCACAATAGTTGTTGTCAGGTTATCCAATGCTGCAGACATGAAGAAGGTAAGGATGCTGATGATCCAAAGAAGTTTCACCTTATTGGTGGTTTTGATTTTATCGGTAATAAGTTTAAACCCTTGATGCTGGTCCACAACTTCTACAATAGTCATTGCGCCAAGCAGGAAGAAAAGGATGGAAGCAGTTTCGGAGAGGTGGTGCATGATTTCATGATGTGTAATGAAATTGATCATGTCTTCATGTCCCGGATTCGTAATATGCTCTGCATGAATAAAATGAGCCCAGGCTGCGCTAATGTATTCGCCAGCGCTGTTTACCATATTCAGGATGTCGGTGCTGCCAAAAATATAAACAACCCAAAGCGACATACCCAAAACAAGAGCAGAAGCCGACTTGTCGATTTTTAGCGGGTGCTCCAGTGCAATAGCTGTATAGCCAAGCACAAAAATTATTACCATTAAAATAAACATGTGATTAGGATTTAGTTATTGTTTAGTAATCAATCTTCAAATCAGAAGGCACAAAAGTATGAAACCTTTTTTTTTCGCCCGAGCTTTTTTTAAGGTACTAAAATCAATTTTTCGGTTTTCACAATACACATAAATTAGTATCATGCTGTATATCAAGCAGATAATAAATCCGGGCCGACATCAAATATCAATACGGCCTAATAGGCTGATACAAATCAAGTGAATTTATGAGCTATATCAGTTTTTTTTGGTGTGAAAAAAGCGGTTTGCATATGATGCCGTTGATGAAATAAAAGCCGAAGCATGCAGTTAATATTAACAGCGTCTTGTTAACAAAATCGCATTTGAGGGAAACTTGATGGGCTACGAATCATTATTTTAGCAAAAAATTATACTTATGCTGCTACTACAGTTAAATGGAGCCGGCACTATGGCCGCTGACACCACGGCATCGGGCGGAGCCGGGGAAATTTCTTTGTCGATGTTTGATCTGGCACTGCAAGGTGGTTGGGTAATGGCTGTCCTGGCCGTTCTGTGGATTATTGCCATTTACATCTTTTTTGAGCGTTTTTTCCTTATTGTAAGGGCATCACGAGAGGACAAAAATTTCATGAACAATATCCGTGATTTTATTCATGAAGGCAAAATAGACGCTGCACTGGGCTTGTGCAAAAGCAAAAACAGCCCCATTGCCCGAATGATCGAAAAAGGTGTTATGCGTTTAGGAAAACCGCTCGGCGATATTCAGGCATCGATTGAAAATGTGGGAAAACTGGAAGTGGCAAAACTGGAAAAAAATATCGCGGGCTTGGCTACCGTTGCCGGAGCAGGGCCAATGCTGGGTTTTTTGGGTACAGTTTTGGGGATGATTCAGGCATTTTATGATATGTCAATGGCAGGAAATAATGTCGATATTATTGTGCTTTCCAGTGGTATTTATGAGGCTATGGTGACCACAGTAGCCGGTCTGATTGTAGGTATTGTGGCTTATGTATGTCATAATGTGCTGGTTGCCCGCATCGAAAAAATGGTCTTCCTGCTCGAAGCAAGGGCAACGGAATTTATGGACCTGCTCAATGAACCGGCATCATAAATTGAATAAGTATGGCTATCCGAAGCAGAAATAAACGTCAGATCAGCTTTAATGCCACTTCCATGTCGGATTTGGTGTTTCTGCTTTTGATCTTTTTTATGATCACTTCTACCCTGATCAGCCCCAATGCCATAAAACTGCTTTTGCCCAGCAGCAACAGCAAAACAATGGCCAAGCGCTCGGTTACGGTTTATATCAACTCCAAACATCAATACTTAATGGATGTGGACAATACCGGAAATCCGATCGTAGTAAACCGCACACTTTTATTGGATGGAATAAAGCAGCAGCTTGCCGGCCAGGTAGATGGCTCGGTTGTATTGCGTAGCGACAAAACGGTTCCCGTACAATATGTGGTCAATGTTATTGATGTGGTCAATGAAATAAATGACGGCATGAATACCAAACATAAAGTAATTTTGGCAACAAAACCCGACAGATAGATGGCTTTGGACAGGGATAAAAAACATGGGATTATTGGTTCTGTAATCGTGCATGCGGTTGTGATACTGCTGTTGCTGATATTCGGATTTTCCACACCGCTTCCGCTTCCTGGCGAAGAAGGTGTTGAAGTCCGTCTGGGAACTGACGATGCCGGAGGTGTAGCAAAAAAAGTTGCTCCTGTTGTCCCCAAACCCAACCCAAAACCCAAAACCGAAACAGTGCAGCCCAAACCCCAGGCCGAGGAAGAAATTGTGAAGCAAGACACTGAGGAAACACCGGAAATAGAACCGCAACAGGAAAAAACGGAGGAAATCAAGCAAGAGGAAGTGGTTGAAAAAGAGCCTGAGAAAACACCCGAAGCAGTAGATTCATCCTTTGTGGAAGAAGAAACTATTGAAGAGCCGGATCCTGAACCTGTTGTGAACCCGGCTGCCTTATACAAAGGCAAAACCGATGGCAATGGCGGTAGCGGTGAAAATGCAGATAAAACCGGTGTTAAAGGCAAACCCGAAGGTGATCCTTCTTCCGATAAAACAGATGGGCTTGGAGGGAAGGGAAATGGCGTTTCCTTTAAACTCGAAGGCCGTGGCAGCGTATATCTCAAAGAACCTGCATATAACTCCAAAGAGCAAGGCCGCGTGGTTGTAGAAATCATTGTGGATCAGCAGGGGAATGTTGTGCGTGCACTGGCAGGTAAAAAAATTCCCGGAACATCAATCGGAACTACTGTTACCGATCAAAGCCTGTGGCGTTTGGCTGCCGATGCTGCAAAAAAATCATCCTTCACAGCCGATCCTTCAGCACCTGAAGGGCAAAAGGGCTATATTATCTATAACTTCATTCGGCTGAATTAATATTTAAAATTTTGTCAGGCTTTTTCTGTTTGTGGCGCGCATCTGCACATTTTGTAGCTGTATTGTGTGCTATAGCTAACAAACCCTCTTCTAAGGAATTTTATATGTTGCACATGCATATTTCATTTTTTTTGATTTTTTCTAGGATTTTAAATCTTTGATATTCAGTTAATTAAATTTTATAAGTAAGTTTTTTTAATTTTTTTTAATAAATCTGGACAACTTTTCCGCATTGGGGCGTTTAGAGTATGTGAATAAAGGGAAAGAAACCATTTGGTAATTTACCAGGTTGTTGCCCTTGTGGAGGCTTAAATAACGTTCTTATAATAAAATCTTAGGCTTAATCAGGCAACGTACCTGCGTAGAAGGTTTAGCCCTGTCGGTGGCTCCGACAGGGCTTTTTTTATGTTAATCAAATACTTATAAGCATTTCCTTATTAAAATTGATCCCAAACTAAATTTTCAGCATAACTTAAGAGTGAATTATTTAGACATTATATGTCTAAAATATGCGGGATGTATTTTTATGCCCCACATTCTGTATAAAAAAACAAAACCTCCCGCAAAAGCTACGGGCGGGTGAAGCACGATCTGCCTAATCTGATTTTTTTCAGGAATCTGTGGCGTATTCTCAGGAATCATTCGATTTGCCCGCATATAATTTGTAGCGACATGGCAGCGCGATGATAGCGCGCCCCCTGGTCCTTTATCTGGGCAAAAAAAAAGTCAGCAGGATTGTGTAAAGCTTAAATCAAAACCAGAAACACAGCGAATTTCAAAGCCGGATGTTATGGAGATTTCACGAGTAATAAATGCGTTCACTTATCACTTATCGGATGACTACACTAATCACTCATCGGATGACTTTGAGCCTTCCAATGAGTAGATTAAGTGAATAAAAAAAGCAGCTTTTCAAGAAAAACTGCTTTTTTATTCGGAATGTCATTTCTCTTTAGGGTTCTTTGAAACCCCTGTCAGTTTCTTTTATAATAGATTCACGGGTATCGGGATGGAGATTAAAGAAAATTTCCTGCGAAAAGCGACAGGCAAAAAGGCCCAGTCCGTTTTCAATATTGGAATATTGCGGCCTGTCCTGAACCAGGCTGCTGCTCGGCTCATTCAATTCGATATAGGTGTTAAACTCATCAGATGCCGTTGTTGTGATCAGTTCAATCCCTGTGGCTATGCGCACAAGCTGTGCATCGTAAGGTATGGCCTGCTTTATGAAACTATAAAAGTCCATGGTTTCATAGGGGAATGAAAGTTCGTCACCTGTGCTTTCGATATTATCGGAAACAGTCTCTCCAATAAACCAATCCGCACTTTTTTGTGTTGTATCGCCTCCCGGCAGAAACTCTTGATAATAAAAACGATAAACGACTTTATATAGCCGGGCGTTTTTGGCAGATTTTACTACAACGCTATTGTTATTATCCGGTCTGTAAGCAAAATTAATCATCGGGTTGGTCGGATTCCAGCGTGGTTTTTCAATGGAAACCTTGCCGAGAATAGGCGTAATGGATGAAACCTCCTTACCGCTGGTCGTGTTTTTTATGCGGATTTCATAGTAATACGTGTCCGTACCCGAAGTACTGTATAGCGTATCAATATCCGCGCTATAAACAATCTGATCCGGATAATAGAAAGTTCCTTCTTCTTTGTTTTTCACCATGGTGGTATCAAATGTAAATATGCGCCCCGTAGCCACCGGTGCATTCACTCCATTCGATATTTTCTCGATCAGTTTTACCTCCATGACGTTCGGATCGTAATAGCTCGAATCCGGCACTTTTGCCATTTGCAGCGCATTGCCTTCACCAAGAAAAGCCTTGTTGATTTTTATGTACTGCGTTTTCTCACTCTGATCCAATATCCCATAAACTATGGTATAGTCCTTCCATTCTGCATTTACATCCAGATCTGTTGAACAGGCATTCCAGAGGAGTAAAATACCTGCTAATAAAGCCGTTATAATTCCATTTCTTCTCATGGCCACAAAAATAGTTAATATTAAAATATAAGTCTATAACTGTACAAAAAAAAATCACGGATATTGTGAATAAGGGACTATCTCCGGCTTACAAACATTTATTCGCCTTGGAAAGCTCAGCACTGGCATCCCGAAACTTTTCGGACTCCTTGCTTTCAGAACAAGAATAATCCTGAAGCTTCGGGAGACATTAAGGACAAACACTTCTTATTTCCAAAATTCAAACCACTTCTTAAAGCGAAACTCTTCTATGTTTATTTTTTGGATACTCTTGATATTTAAGCCATATGGTGCAAGAGCTTTCCCCAGCCTTCGGGAAAAAAAGCTTCCCACATCAGTAATCCGGGACGCAAGAGCTTTGTAGTACGGCAGTAATTGCACATCCCTGACATCCTCCAGCACATTCAAAACACTTATTACCACATCTTCAGATTCATCCTGAAGTCCCTTGATAAACAGATGCAAATATTGGGTTTTGTCTTTCATCTCTCCCAAAGTGCTGTATGCATGGCTCCTTATTGGTTCACTTTTATGGTTCAGGAAAGGGATAATCCAATCATCGCATGGATGCGTACAAGACAAAATAAGATAAAAATAAGCCTGATAATTTTCCTCATCAATTTTATGGATCAAGGGCTTGATCAACACCATCCAGTCGTCTGCTTTCGTATTTGCATAAAGGCATAAAATCCTCAAAAATGAAGTAAGGTTGGTCTCCAACAACCGCCTTAGATATGGTTTTGCCCTTTGATAATCAGACTTACATAGCGATTCTATCATCATTTCCGGGGCATCCTTTTCAGGGATCAGTTTTTCCAAACGATCTAAAACATCCGAATTAAGTTTCCTTTTCGACAAGAGGGACCACAAATAATCATCTTTTTCTTTGGGATTCTTCGACGACAAAAACTTATCCAGCAAATCATGCGGTGTTCCCGTATTGCTCAGTCCGAACCAACCGGAATGTTCTCCCAGCAATTCTCCTGAGATAATTTCATTGAGCCACCGTTCATACCAATCCAGGAAATTGTTTTCGAAAGTAAAAAACGGCTTACCCAAATCCATATCATAATAAATTACACGCCCCGTATGCGGGCCATTGAGGATGATCCCTGTCAAAAAAGTACATCCCTGCGAGCCAATCGGTAATACGCCCCCATAGATTTTCCCGAGCTCTTTATCGTAATCCTGATCGGAAATATTATCAGTTTCATCGATAACTTTCAACAGCGACCTCCAGTATTCATCGCTCATATTCGGATAAAGCACACATTTCCCTTTCAAATATTTTTCCGTGTCGCACTCGATAACCGCTTCAAGATCATATCCCAAAGGGTAAATACCATAGAAAGGCCCGGCCATGGACTGGCCATTGAACATCCCTCCGTTTCCCACCTGAAGAACAAATTGCCGGTAACAGTCCGGCAAACGGATGGAATGGGCCTTTTCAAAAGCCTGCACTTTCCAGTCGCCGACTAATCTGCCAAAACGGTATTTATGATGGCTGGCACCAAAAGCTTTGCGCCGCAAATCAACCACCTTGGCCTTGATCAGCTTCAGTTTTATCCTCCTTAATTGTTGGTCATATTCGGACATTGAATAGCATGAAAAAGAATTGGAACGCCCTTTTCACTATTCAAATGTACAAAAAAAAGAAGTGGGGTAAGTCCCCGGTTTAAAACAAAATTGCCATTAAGCAGCCTACATAATGATGCGCTTGCCCTGCGAACCTATAAAGTTATCTAAGGCTTATCATCATGATCGTCTCTGAATCCAAGCCCGGGTTTGGTAAAATTAATTTTCCGAATATTTTTCGCAAGTTCAATACGCTGCACAAAGGAATCGATAAGCTTGTCATAAAGCTCATCCTGCAATACCAAATCCTCAATTCCATGATCAATATTGGGGTTATCGTTAACCTCAACAACATAGACCTTAGAGTCAACCACCTTTAAATCAACTCCATAAAGGCCGTCACCAATTAAAGAAGCGGCCTTTTGTGCTACTTTTAACACATCAGGTGGCGCGTCATCAATGGAAAGGGTTTCTGATTTTCCGGCCTGATCGTCTTCTTTTTTACTGTTCCAATTATAAATCTGCCAGTGGTTATTCGACATATAATACTTACAAACGAACAAAGGTTTATTATCGAGAATTCCCACACGCCAATCGAAATCAGAATAAAGGAACTCCTGGCAAACGAGCATGTCCGAAATTTTAAAAAGTTTCTTCATCTCCAGCAGCGCTTCTTCTTTATTGTTTACTTTTTTAACGCCGAGTGAAAACGCACTATCGGGCTGCTTGATCACCAAAGGGTAATTGAATTTATCCAGCTGTTTATCATGGAACATATTTCGGCTGAGCGCAAATGTTTTTGGGGTTCGGATGCGGTGTTTCTTAAACAGCTCGTCCTGATAAATTTTATTGGAGCAACGCAAAATCGACCAGGGATCATCCAAAACAACCAGGCCTTCGGAATAGGCCAAACGTGAAATTTCGTAGGTATGGTGATTTACCTGAGTGGTTTCCCGGATAAAAAGCGCATCAAATTCATTAATTTTTTCGACATCATTTTTCGTAATGAACTCAACATAAATACCTTTTTTATTGGCTGCACTTTTGATACGCTGCAATGCAGCCTCATTGGAAGGCGGGTTAATTTCCTGAGGATTTACCAAAACGGCAAGATCATATTTATAATTGATCAGCTTAGGGAAATTATAACGTTTACGTCTGAAATAATCCGCTGCAAACTGATAAAGCAGTTCCTCTTCCTCCCCGGGAATACTTTTAAAGGTGAGGGTTCTGATGCTTTTGATGAGCCACTTATCGTGCTTCACAAATTTTACTCGAAATAATGGCGCTTCAAATAACTGGAATAATTTCGTTGCCAGCAGTTTATATCCTTTATTCGGGCTTTGTCCGAAATAAATATTCAGCGAAAAAACAGTTTCTTTGCTTTTATTTAACGCACGGTTGATCATCTCATCCAGCTCAAAAGCAGCCGATTGGATGACGTTCATTATGCGAAAATCGCGGATTGTTGCAATATTGGGCATTACGCGCTGGCCCCTGGCCGATGCGAGCAAAGAAACATAATATCCATAGGTTTGGTATTTATACGAACTGCATAAATTAAACACCCGGAAATCACCGCTTTGATAGGTTGTATTGCTCAGATATTCTTTCACAGAAATGATGCGGGCGTTGATGTCCGGCCGGTTCCATTTATAGGGCTGATCTATAACAACCAGGTTATCCAAGCCCTTGTTCCTGACCGTTGATTCGATCATAAGCTCCATTTTTACGGCATCGAAGCCCGGAGCATAATAATCCTTTAATACTTGTTTTTGCTCAAAACCATGCCCACGGTACCAGGTAAGCAATTCATGATTATTGATGGCCGCTTCCAAAACAATCTTTTCAAAGCCCTTGTTCTCAGCATAGCTTTTAACATAAGCCATTAAAAAAGAGCCAACGCCCTTGTTTTGAAAATCGGGATCCGTGGCAATACTGTACAGCCTGAGCGTATTACGGTATTTAAAAAGAACAGCTGCGCCCCTTCTTTTTTTAAGCTCCTGATCTTCAACCACAAGCACTTCCTGAAAATGGCTTTTGATACTGTTTGCCAGACTTGTTTTTGTATTACGCTGATATTGTGGAAACGAGCTGTTTTCCAGTTCAAGCAAAAACGCTAAGTCTTCGGTTTTCGCCTGACGAATTATGAGTTTCATTGGTTTAAAATCAATCTTTGATTATATCATAAAACACTACAAAACAATAAATTATAACAATAATTTGTCTTTAGGAATATTTTCTCAAAGATAGTTTTTTTGCAATCCTTCCATAATTTTTTCCTCTATAAAATAAAAAATACCAAAAGGCCGCGATTTGGCATTGCAACAGTGTTGATACAGTGTTGCAACAGTATAACATCAGCGGAACAATGCCGCAGGATCCGGCAAAACGGATAAGAGAAGATTTAAACAGGACTAATCTTACTCCCAGTCTTTACAATAGCCCTCCAGCCATTTGGCGCAATCTTCAATACTTTCGAAGAGGTATTTTTCGGGCAGCACTTCAGGGACCATATGAGTTTTCCGGAGCAGGTACAATGGTTGCTCCTGCGTCATGGTCAAAACAACCACAATACCGGCTTTTTGCATTTCCTTGATAACCTCTTCGAGTGCGTAAAGTCCGGACTGATCGACATAAGGCACTTTTTTCATCCGGAAGATGATCACTTTGGCATCTTTGGGGATATTGTTGACCCGTTCCATCATTTTTGATGCCACACCAAAAAACATAGGGCCGTCAAATCGTTTGATATAGACATGGTCCCGCTGGAGTTTCAGATTTGCCTCATCGCTCCATGCCATTTCCCTGTCGTATTTATCCACTTTATTGAGCGATGTTGTTTTTTCGACCATCTCGCTGGCCTTCCGCATAAAAATCAGTGAGGCCATCACCATACCGATGCCCACAGCTTGCAACAGGTCCACAAAAACAGTCAAAATCAAGACAACAATCAGGATAAAAGCGTCGGACTTAGGTACTTTGGCGATATTTTTCAAGCCTTTGATATCCACAATTCCGATTCCGACGGTAATCAATATTCCGGCCAAAGCCGATAGCGGGATAAAAGCCACATATTTGCCCAGACCGAGCACAACCAGCATTAAAAGCAAGGCGTGAACCACACCCGATAATTTGGTTTGTCCACCGGATTTTACATTCACGACGGTACGCATGGTGGCGCCGGCACCCGGAATTCCTCCAATGAGGGATGAAGCCATATTCCCAATTCCCTGGCCAATCAGTTCTTTATTGCTGTTGTGCTTTGTGCGCGTGATGTTGTCGGCAACCACGGATGTGAGCAAGGAATCGATCGTTCCCAAACCAGCCAGTGTAACAGCCGGGATCAAGGCCATGCTTATATCGGTGAAATTCAGATTTGCAAAACCGGCGATTTTCAGAGAGGGCAATCCGGAGGGCATTTCGCCAATAAGCGGGACGTCCAAATGAAAAAGATAGCTTGCCACTGAAGCCAGCAGCAAGGCAATAAGCGTGCTGGGAACAGCTTTGGTGAGTTTGGGCGCAAGGTAGATGATCAGCACGGTTGCGGAAGCCAAAATCATAGAAGTCATATTTAATGCGTTTACAGCATCAGGCAGTTGGCTAAAAACGGAGATTATTTTTGCCGGCGACTGCAATCCCAGTACGGGAAATATCTGAAACACAATGATTATAACACCAATTCCGCTCATAAATCCGGAAAGCACCGGATAGGGAATATATTTGATGTATTTCCCAATTTTAAGTACTCCGAATAAAATCTGGAAAGCTCCTGCCAATAAAAAAGTAATAACAATAATTCCCCAGGCGCTTTCGATATTCCCGTATCGTGCAACAGCCATGGAAACTACGGTAGCAGAAACTACGGTCATGGGCCCTGTAGGCCCGCTGATCTGGGTATTTGTTCCGCCAAACAGGGCAGCAAACAGCCCCAAAACCATAGCGCCATACAATCCTGCACTGGCTCCAAGACCCGACTGAACCCCGAAAGCCAAAGCCAGGGGCAATGCAACAATCCCGGCGGTCAACCCACCAAAAATGTCGCCTTTGATATTTTTTTTCATATTTAAAAAATAAAAAACAGGGCAAAAGCCAGGCTCGTAAAAGTGGCTTCCCGTCACTAAAAGATTTATAAATTCAGGTTTAATACCCCAATGTTCTCAGCATCGACTGATAACTTTGCTCTTTTGAGAAAAGCCGGGTAACGATTTCGTTTTCATCGTTTTTGAAAATAATGACATGCTTGGGCTGCGGAATAAGGCAATGCTGAATGCCTCCATAACCGCCAAGCGATTCCTGATAGGCTCCGGTATGGAAAAAGCCAATGTAAAGCGGATCTTCCCCATCGAGTTTGGGCAGGAAAATCGCATTGGAATGCGCTTCGGCATTATAATAATCCTGGCTGTCGCAGGTAAGGCCGCCGAGGTTTATACGTTCGTATTCGCCATGCCATTTATTGATTGCCAGCATAATAAACCGCTGGTTGGATGCCCATGTATCGGGCAGTGTGGTCATAAATGAACTGTCGATCATATTCCATTTTTCCCGGTCGTTTTGTTGCTTCTGGTTGATGATGGAATAAATCATGGCTCCGCTTTCAGCCACAGTAAAGGAACCGAATTCCGTAAAGATATTAGGTTCTTTTACGCCATGGGTCGTACAGATATTTTTAACCTGTGCGATGATTTCCTCGGCCATATATTCGTAATCGTACTCAAAACTCATTGAGTGCTGGAAAGGGAAACCGCCACCAATATTCAGCGAATCCAGTTCCGGGCTGATTTTCTTGAGTTCGCAATAAACATTCACCGATTTCATCAGTTCGTTCCAGTAATAGGCAGTATCCTTGATGCCGGTATTGATGAAAAAATGCAGCATCTTCAAGCCATATTTGGGATTGTCGGCAATTTTTTCCTGATAAAAAGGAACGATGTCGTTATAACGAATTCCGAGCCGGCTGGTATAAAAATCAAATTTTGGTTCTTCTTCTGAGGCAATCCGTATGCCTACCAAAGCTTTTTTATCGTCATGAATAAACTGGTCAAGCCGGTCGAGTTCATATAAATTATCCAGCACGGGAACGGTATGATGAAAACCATTATTGATCAGCCGCGCGATATTTTCGATATATTGTGGCCGCTTAAAGCCGTTGCAAATGATAAAACGATCTTTATCAATAAGTTTAGTCTTTTCAAGTTCTTCCACGATATTGATATCAAAAGCAGATGATGTTTCAATGTGCACATCATTTTTGAGCACTTCTTCCAGTACGAAAGAAAAATGCGAACTTTTGGTGCAATAGCTATAGAAAAAATCGGATTGATAATCCACTTTGGCCATGGCCACATTGAACATCCTTTTGGCGCGTTGTATCTGCTCCGAAATGCGCGGCAAATACGTCAGCCTAAGGGGCGTACCGTACTGGTCAATTAAATCCATCAACTCTATGCCGTGAAACGACAATTCCCCGTCTTCATTTACCTGAAAACCATTTTGCGGCCAGAAAAAGGTCTGCTCAATCAGGTCAATATATTTGTTCTTCATTTTCAGCCAATTAAAAAATCATAAAAAAAAGAGGGCTCAAAAGTATTAAAATCAGGTTTATGCAGCAGCTGATTTTTCCTTGTTTCTTAAAAAATTTCTATCGGTATAGCGCGAGCAGCAGGTCGATATCTTTAAAAGACAGCAAAAAGGAGTCGCTCAGATATTTGCTTGTGCACACGCCTTTATAAAAATATATGCCGTTTCGCAGGCCGGCATCTCGTTTCAGCACCTGGTCGAGGCCGCCTTCATCGCCAATTTTGGCCAGTACCGGCGTAAAAAAGTTGCTCAGGGCAACCGATGCTGTTCGCGGCACCCTGCTGGCGATATTGGGCACGCAATAATGCGCCAGGCCATATTTATAAAAAACCGGGTTTTTATGGTTTGTGGGTCGGGAACTTTCGAAGCAGCCGCCCTGATCAATACTCACGTCCATCACCACGGAACCTTCTTCCATTTCACGGAGGTATTCTTCAGAAATAAAGCAGGATCGCTGGCCTTCGCGCGAGTACATGGCGCCAATCAAAACATCGGCAGTTTGAAAGGCTTTGCGCAATTCCCAGGGCTGCATGGTTGAAGTAAATATCCTTCGGTGCAATCGGGTCTGGATTTTGCGAAGCTTGTAGAGGTTACGGTCAAAAACCTTCACCTGTGCGCCCAGGCCCATAGCGGTTCTGGCTGCATATTCGCCAACGGTTCCTCCTCCGATAATCACGACTTCGGCAGGAGATATGCCCGGGAAACCGCCCAGCACCTTCCCTTTTCCATGTTCACAATCGCTGAGCAGTTGCGCAGCAGTGATCATGATGCTCGAGCCTACAATTTCGCTCATACTGCGGATAACCGGATAAGAATCAGAACGGTCGCGGATTTTCTCGAACGAAAGAGCGGTGATTTTCTTTTGGATGAGGCTGTTGAAATATTCTTTATCCGCCATACCGGGCTGCATACTGGAAATCAGGATTTGCCGTCCACGCATCATATCGCGTTCTTCGGCTGTTGGCGCATCAATTTTGAGAATGATGTCGCACTGGAACACTTCCGCAGCGGAATACACAATTTGTGCTCCTTCATCGCTGTATTCCTTATCCGAAAATCCGGCTTTGTTTCCCGCACCTGCCTGCACCAGCACTTCATGGCCTTTTTCCGTAAGTTCACCAACAGCATGGGGCGTGAGTGCAATACGGTTTTCAAATTCGGATTGCTCGGCCGGTATGCCTAAGCTGTACCTCTGTCCGGATGATTGCTTTTCTAATTGCTCTGCTAAGGGCATTAAACGGTTCTTGTCAAAATCTACCATAGGCATTAATCTCAATGAACAAATGGCCGCCCCGATCAAAATAAACGGGGAATGCCTTTATTCTTAGAATTCGATCAAACGGACACCATCATTGCCCGGTTCGCGAACAGACACATATACGGTATTTTCGGGTAAAAGTTGCTTTGCCAGCTCAGGCCATTCCACAAAACAATAATTTCCGCTGTAAAAATACTCTTCGGCGCCCAGCCCCAGCAGCTCTTCCTGATCTTTCAGGCGGTAGAGGTCAAAATGATAAACCGCGCCCTGTGATGGCGAAAAATACTCATTGATAAGTGCAAAAGTGGGGCTGCTGACCGCATCTTCCACTTCAAGAAAAGCACAGATACGTGTTATAAAACTGGTTTTCCCAGCGCCCATTGCTCCGTCAAAAGCAAAAACCCGCTTGTCAGGATGGGCTGCAATTAACCGTTCTGCCGCAGCCGGCAATTCGCTTAAACTTTGTACTTCAATTGAATTCATCATATGGCTTTAGCGGGCTTTCAGTGAAATATATGGAATCAGGATTTCTTCCATCGACAAACCTCCGTGCTGGAACGTGTCGCGATAGTAATTTACGTAATAGTTGTAATTGTTCGGATAGGCCAGGAAATCATTCTTACGCGCAAAAATGTAAGATGAAGACACATTGGTTTTGGGCAGGAAATAATCCTCCGGGCGCGTCATGGCAAACACCTCTTTTTTATTGTAATTCAGGCTTCTGCCTACTTTATAGCGCAAATTTGTATTTGTAGCCCGGTCGCCCACAACTTTAAGTGCATTATCTACCTTAACCGAGCCATGATCGGTTGTGATGACCACATCGGCATCGCGCGAGCTGAGATAGCGTAAAATTTCAAAAAGCGGGCTGTGCTCAAACCAGCTCAGGGTTAGCGAGCGGTAAGCAGATTCGTCATCGGCCAGCTCGCGGATCACTTCCATTTCGGTGCGGGCATGCGAAAGCATATCCACAAAATTATATACAATTACGTTCAGTTGGTTGTTGAACAGGCCGGGCATAGCCTCCACCAAACGTTTGCCAACATTTAGGTTGAGCACCTTGTGGTAAGAATATTTCATATCCGACAGCCCGAAACGCCTGAGCCACTCGCCCAGCAGTTCGGATTCAAATTGATTCTTGGAGCCTTCTGAATCTTCATCAAGCCATAGTTTGGGATATTTGTCTTTGATCCCCAGCGGCATCAGCCCACTGAAAAGGCAGTTGCGGGCATATTGCGTAACCGTTGGCAAAACGGAATAGTAAATATCCTCATCCTGAACCCGGTAATACTCTTCTATCATGGGCTGGATCATCTTCCACTGATCAAAACGAAGATTATCGATCAAAATAAAAAATACCGGTTTTTCGGAATTGCGCAACTGAGGCAATAATTTGTATTTCAATAAAGTGTGCGACTGAACCGGATGGTCGTCTGTAGCATTGGTCAGCCAGTCGCGGTAATTGCGTTCGTAATATTTGCAAAACATTTGATTGGCTTCCTCTTTCTGCATGCGCAGCACTTCCTGCATGCTTTCATCCTTCGATTTTTCCAGTTTCAGCTCCCAGTTGACCAGTTTTTTATAGAGGTCAACCCACTGTTTATAATCCAGGTCATTGCCCAGCTCCATGCCAATACTACGGAATTCCTGCTGGTAGCCCATTGTGGTTTTCTGGCTCACCAGTTCTTTATTGTCGAGGTTTTTCTTGAGGCAAAGCAATATCTGATTGGGATTGACCGGCTTGATGAGATAATCGGCAATATTTGAGCCAATTGCCTCTTCCATAATGCTTTCTTCCTCACTTTTGGTAATCATTACTACCGGCAAACCAGGAAAATCGTTTTTGATTTGCTCCAAAACTTCCAAACCGCTGATGCCGGGCATATTTTCATCCAGAAAAACAATATCGAAAGGTTTTTGCTGCACAACTTCCAGGGCTTCATCACCATTATTACAGGTGCTTACCTCATAATTTTTTTGCTCCAGAAAAATAATATGCGGTTTTAACAGGTCAATTTCATCATCAACCCATAAAATCTTTATTTTATCCATGTGTTTTAGTTTTAAATTAAGCAGCGTAAACCTTTGTCATTCAGGAATTATTAAATAAAAAAAACAAATACTGAGCCGTGCTTAATGATTAAACGAAAATACAAAATTATTATTGAAGGACGACCGGAAGGATTGTTTTAAAATTTGTTAAATGGAGGAATATAAGGCGCTGTGCTTCTCAACCCGCACTTTCATAAAAACCAATTAAAAGATATAGAGGTCAGTATGAAGGTGCATATTAGTTTTGGCAAAAACTAAAAACGATAATGATTTGTTATTGAGCAACATAGATTTCTCTGCCAAAGCTTCGGTAGCGGAGAAATCTATTTATTCACGAGCATAAATCATTCTATGTACTTACTATCTAATGGCCTCTAAAAAGATAAATACCGGAAAGACCGGATTTAAAGGCACAGGGTACCGGACTTCTTCCTAACATAAACATAAAACACTGAATACCATTTACTTCTAATGGAATCGCTCAAATAAATATAGGCTAAAATCACAGCCATAAAAATGCCCCTAAAAGCCAATCATCGCTACCCCATTTTCCTTTAATCCCTTTAGGGCTTTGTCTTTCCCTTTTTGTGATTTGGCGATAATGGCTTCCGGCACAACGGAAATATTAAAACCCAGCTCTCTTCCCCGGAAAACCGAAGTACAGAAATAATCTTCGGCCAAAAAGCCAATCATTATGATTTCCTTTACATGGTTTTTCTTCAGAAAATCCAGCAGATCAATGGAAGAAAAAGCATTGGGTTTCTCGCGTGTAAAAACATTTTCGTTTCGCTTGTCCAGGTTTTCATCCATCTGCATTGCTGCAGAATCGAGCGATGTATAAAAAAATGGCGGTATATAAGTAAGATTCAATAATTTATGATCCCGGTTTACATAAATCACTTTGTCCGCATCCATTTGGCTGATGACTGAATTAAGCGCTTCGATGGCTTTTTGCGCCGAGCTGCCGGCCAGTTTCCCATGCGTATAATATTGCTGCGCATCCAAAACGATCAGGTATTTGTTTTCAGGATGATTTCCTACTTGCGATTGAACATCGTTGGCGCTGAAAACAAAGAAAATTGCCAGCAAAACGGCTGAAGAAAGATGAAGGTGTTTTTTCATTGGTAAAGTATTAAGTTTTTAGCTTCTACTCGAAATCCCGTTGGTTTCCAATAATATTTTGCCCTTGAAATACAATCTGAATTCTTTACTATACAATAATGCGTTACCCTTGCTCAAACTTTCCCAATTATTAAATTTTCGGGAAAGCTTGACCAAAACGCAAGATAGCTAATTACCCTTATTAATTTCATCAATTCCTGTGGCTATCTGCAAATTCCAGCGTTCGAGGCTGTCCAGCACCATTTCGGAAGCAGCTGTCCGCATGATGAAAGCTTTATCCACGCTGAGATTACCCGAAAAACTGCTGTTGGCGCAGCTTTCGCGGAAGATTGCGCTATAATGAACGGCGGCCGTGAGAAATGACCCATTGTAGGATGGATGTGCTTTGTCGCTTGAAAAAAGTTCAATTTCCGGATGTACAGTTCGGATTTCTTTCCAGGTCCAGCCTACCGGAGAAATTCCCAAATCAAGTTCGTTTGCCAGATAAAGCGTTCCGGTATAAATTTTATCCATATATTCTTCGTAAGAATAAGTAACCCATTGGCCGTTAAGTTCCTGAATACGCACACCATCGCGCAGGCCCCAAACCATCTGATAAATGATTTCGGTATAGGGGTTGTTGTCCAAAATCCTTTCTTTAAGTGTATTGAGCACCTCTTTTTCGATATGGTACATGTCCGGGAATGCGGTGATATCATCGGATTGCAGTACAACAAAATCCCAGGGCTGTTCTTTAATTTTGATGATAAGGCTTTCATCATTTACATATTGCCGCAATGCCTGCCCGTAAAACATCGCCTGACCGACCAACACATTTTTACCGGCGGCCACAGCTATTTCTTCCACCATAGCGGGCATATTGTTATAGCCCGAAAGGCTGTTGCCAACAAATAAAATCCGCGCATCATAAGTGCCGGAATGGGAATCACCGGCATAAGTTTCGTCTGTATCAGGCACTGTTTTTTGGGTTTCCTGAATGAAAATTCCCTGTTCATCCTTTTCGCAGGAAACGAATAAAAGCAGTGAAAATAAAAATAAGCTGAACATGCTATTTGCCTGATTATAAAATATATTTCTATTCAACTTTCCCCACATCATTCAAAAGTTTTGGGATTTGTACCTGAAATTCATTCACTTCTTTGGGCAATTCAAAATAAATAAAAAACTCCTCTTCCCCATTGCCCGACATCTTATTGTTCATGCTCGCATCATCAGCAGAAATCATAACATCTATTCTTTTTCCGGGTGCAATTTCCGGCTTTACACCCACAGCTAAGGCCTGAGCAACACGATAAAACCCACGGTTTTTATAAACAACCGAAAAAATTCCGGGCGTATAAATAAAAAGCCCTGCTCCGGATGTGTTTTCGCCTTTCAGACAAACCTCAATAAGTTTAAAATTCCGATTTGAAGCTTTTACGGTTCCGTCTTTAGTTTCGACTTCGGAAACTTCTTTAATACTACTGATTTTCATGTCAAAAGAAGCATAGTCCAAATACTTCAAATGATCGTTGCGCGGGTCATCCTGAGCGATAAGATGTGTCAGGAGAAAAAATGCCATCAGGCTTAAAATAGTCTTCGCTTTCATAATGTTTGTTTTTATAGTTTAATGGAAATACCATTTTTGATTACCAAATGAATATTTTTTGTGTTATCAATATTTTGCAGCGGATTTGCATTCAAAACCAACAGATTAGCCTGTTTCCCCTTTTCAATAGACCCGAACTGGCCTTCCATTCCGAGCAGCTCTGCACCGTAAATTGTAGCCATTCGGATTACTTCATAATTGGGTATCCCGGCTTCCCGGGCATAAACCTTCATTTCATCATGCAATTCAGGGACATAACCTTTTTTATCGCTTAAAAAAATATCGGTTCCGGCAACAATTTTCACGCCCTGGCGCCAGGCTTCGCGCAGCACAAAAATGAGTGCATTTTTATATTCCATTCGATCAACTGAATCACTGATACGCAAATTTGCCATGCGAAGGCCAAGAAAGATGGTAGGATCCAGAAAAATATTTTGCGCCTTCATTGACATGAAAACACTCCTGAGCCTATCAGGCCGGATTTGCGCTGAATCAAAGGCCATTGTGCCGTGTTTTTTTAAATCCCAGTGATCAGGCATCAGGAAAAAATTTATGTGCGAAATGGAATTCACCCCTGCTGCAACTACTTCTTCAAGCCCTGATGGCGGCACAATGCCATGCGCCCAGACTTTCAGGCCATACTGATGCGCTTTTTGAGCGATTCCCCGTATCAATGCAGGCGACAGATGCGAATAGATTTTGACGCCCGTTGCTCCCAAATCCACTGATTCCAGCATCAGCTGGTCCAAATCTGTGGAATCGTTTACAGAGCGCATGCCCGGAGCCTGGCCAATCTCATACTTTTCCGGAGTAGAACTGATGGCGCGCCTATCGCTTTGAATGAAAGCTTCGCCACCTACCAGAGCCGAAAAATAAATATCCGGTGCCGCAATCACCCCATTTTGTATATCTTCCCGCAAGATGTTCAGATATGCACAATCACCGCCCATATCGCGCACACAAGTAATGCCGTTGCTTAAGGCATTTTCCAGCGCCTTGTCCGTTATCCTCCTGCCCGACAGATGATTATGTGAATCAATCAATCCGGGCATGATAAATTTACCCTTCATATTCAATACGGTATCGTATGCTTTGGGCACATCAGAAATATCATCGTAAATCCCGGCAATACGGCCGTTTCTGATGAGCAAACAGGCATCTTCCAAAACCTCATCATCCACTGCCGTTATCAATACAGCATTGGCGATAAGGTAGTTTTTGGGCAACAACTGCCCGAACAGCTGCTGATGACAAGTTAGAACAGCCCACAAACCAAGAAACAAACGAAAATAAAATAAACTCCTTTGCATGGCCTTAATTTTTCAAAAATACCTGACGGACAATATCTTGATGGATATTTATCTCCAAAATATAAGCACCTTTTCTCAATAAATTTGCTACACTTCTGATTGGGTTCCTGCCGGGATGGAGCAAATAATCATCCTGCGCCCAAACCTTTCTGCCTGTAAAATCATAAATGCTGATTATGGCTTTTTCAGAATCAATCAGAGCTGCTTCCAGCCACAATTCGCGTCCAACAGGATTAGGCACAATTTGCACGGATTTCGAAGCCCGGTTTTCCGGTATTGTGCTTAAAAGCTGATCGGTTTCAAAATGGAGAAGGTTAAATTCATAATCCAGTGCATTTTCCAAAACTATCTCCTGAGCAACAATCTGCAATTTATTGTGCGCATAATCCGGCAAAAGGCACATATCATATATTTCATGGGCATTGTAATTGCCCTCCGGCAAAGCTTGCTGATAGATTTTCTCAATTTGCCAGTTTCCGGAATTTTTAGTGGCATAGCGGATATTTCCCAGATTAAAATAGTTCATACCGGCATGAGATGATGCGATGTCCGTAAAAATTACATGCGGATGATCCTGATGGTCAAACAGCAAATGAGTTAATCCACCCGTATATCTTCGCCCATCAGTTCCGTAATAACCATCATCGCTTTCGCAAATCATTTCGCTTCTCCACTGATTATCAGACACCCTCCTGTGAAGCCAAAGTTTTGCATTCATTGCTGAACCTGTGGGCACACGGGCAATATAGGTGCAAGCCACCGCAGGATTTCCGGAATTATCGAGACATAAAGAGGGATACCAGCCCGCATCATCGCGGCCATTGGGATCGCAATCAGCTACTGTTTCCGTGATCCAGCTACCGCTTTTATTGGTCGCATAATGCAAAATACTTGCCGATCCGGCCATGGTATTGCCCAACTGTTCCCCATAAATAATATGCACATTCCCATCCTGATCCACATCCAAATCCTGACGGTTCAACATTTTAGAGTATTCATCCAGAGTATAATACGTGTCATAAACACTGATCAATTCCTTTTGCCAAAAACCGGAAGCATTGGTCAGATAGACTAAATGCGCATCCCGAAAAGCATAGTAATAATCAGGCGAATCAGGATTGGAGGGTAAAATAAGCACCAGCAGGTGAAAGCTTCCATTCGGATCCATATCAGCAGAGCATTCGTAGATAAACCTGCCTTCAGAAGCTTCAAAATCAATGATTTCTTCAATTTGCCACTGATCAGGGCCACGAAATGCATGAAAAATTTTCTGATGCGCTGAAGATGATTCACCATAAAAAATATGCGGCTTATTTTGTTTATCAAAAAGCAATACAGACAGTTCAAGATGCTTGCCGGAAACGACCGTATCTAAAAGCTCTGTGCCCTCAGGGCTGATGGTTTTGTAGATCAAAAAACCCTCTCCTGACTGGATATCCGAATGATCAAAAAGAGCCATCCCAACATTTCCATGCTGATCAATTTGCGCCCAATCATTGCTTTGGCTTTCATTCAGTCCGTAGAAAATAGGTACAGGAGCTCCGCTTAAGCTCGTGGCTTTGCTTTGGCTCATAGCAAGCTGATGTACAAGAAATACAATAAGGAAGGCAATTAGTGTTTTAATAATTTTCATGCTCAGGGATTTTTCATCAAAATAAATAAAGCACTGATTACAAACAAAATAAACTCGCCAATAGATAAGGAAAACAGCACGAACAAGCAGTTAAGCCGGCGGAATGAATTTTATGGCCATAATGCTGTCGTTCGTCGATTATGCACTGACAAACAACTCCATAGAAAACAAAAAACCACAAAGTTCCGGAATACAAAAAGCCGTCAATTAGAATTTCTTCGCGAAAAACACCCGCCAACAATTCCTTTTTGGTACTTTTGCTCTACAAAGCATTATGTACCTATATTTTTTATCATGTCAACTTATTCTGATCCAAATCCGAATTACAAAAAGATAACAACCCATGTGCTTCAGGAAATGAAGCTGAAAGGCGAAAAAATAGCGATGCTTACGGCTTATGATTTTTCTATGGCCGGTTTGCTCGACGAGAGCGGCATTGATGTGATTCTTGTGGGCGATTCTGCCAGTAACGTAATGGCCGGGCATCGCACAACCCTGCCCATTACGCTCAACGATATGATTTATCACGCCAGCTCCGTGATGCGTGCCGTGAACCGCGCACTGGTGGTGGTTGACCTGCCTTTTGGTACGTATCAGGGTAATTCCAAGGAAGCCTTGAATTCTGCCATACGCATCATGAAAGAATCCGGTGCCAATGCCATCAAAATGGAAGGTGGCCGCGAAATTATCGAGTCGGTGCGCCGTATCCTCTCAGCCGGAATCCCGGTAATGGGACATCTCGGCCTTACGCCACAGTCCATTCATAAATTTGGTACTTATGTGGTGCGTGCCACCGAAGATGATGAAGCAAAAAAACTGATCGAAGATGCGCATCTGCTGCAGGAAGCCGGCTGTTTTGGGCTGGTGCTCGAAAAAATCCCTGCACGTTTGGCCCGGGATGTTACCGAAAGCCTGAAAATTCCTGTAATTGGTATCGGTGCAGGCGATCAGGTGGACGGACAGGTGCTTGTGCTACACGATATGCTCGGTATTACCCAAAAATTCTCGCCACGATTCCTGCGCCGCTATCATAATTTGTCCGAAGAAATTAAAGGTTCCGTCAGGGCGTACATCAATGATGTAAAAACCCTTGACTTCCCCAATGAGCGCGAACAATACTAATTCCTATGCCTTCAGGACAATTTGATTATCAAAAAATTGCCGAAAGGGTTTTGTATGAGGACAACCACATCCTGGTATTTAATAAAATGCCCGGCGAAATTGTTCAGGGCGATAAAACCGGCGACCGCCCATTGAGCGAAACCCTAAAACTTTACCTGAAACAGAAACACCAAAAACCCGGCAATGTTTTTCTCGGAGTGGTGCACCGCCTCGACCGCCCCGTAAGCGGTGCGCTGGTTTTTGCCAAAACATCCAAAGCACTTTCGCGCCTCAACGAAAGCCTGCGCAATCGCGAAATACATAAAACCTACTGGGCCGTATGCGAGCAAAAGCCCCTTGTCGCCAAAGCCGAACTGACTGATTTCCTCAGGAAAAACGAAAAACAAAACAAATCATATGTCGTAGTGGCAGGAACGAAAGATGCGCTCAAAGCGATTTTATCCTATCAATTCCTGAAATCCTCCGACCGTTACCACCTGCTCGAAGTGGCGCTGCATACCGGCCGCCACCATCAAATCCGGGTGCAACTGGCACATATGGGCTGCATCATCAAAGGCGATTTAAAATACGGCGCCCGCACCTCCAACCGCGACGCATCCATACATCTGCACGCCCGAAAACTAAGCTTCGAGCACCCCGTGCGTAAGGAAAAAATGTTTTTTAATGCTTCCGTTCCTGCCGGCGATCCCCTTTGGCAGTATTTTGAAAAAAATGCCCCCGGACAATAATGCGCAAAGAAAACCGCCTTAGTGTATATTTCATCCTAAAAACCATAAAAACAACATTTTAAGAGCATACGGCATTTCACGTCCCTATATAATGTCCAGCCAAACCTATGCGAAGCCCTAAAAATTCACATAAGTTTTACACATTTTTTTGTTAAAAAGATTGATATTGTGCTTTCAATTCCCTATTTTTGCATGGATAGTTTGATTTTAAGGTTTGTAAAAAATGTAATCATATGAAAAAGAAAGCTTTACCCTTCGCTTTAAGCCTACTGCTATTTGCTTTTCTTGCAGTGGGGAGTTATGGACAAAATCGTGATTTTAAATCTTCCTCGGGAGTGACAGGAATGTCGGATACTGAGTTGACGACCACAGCAGAATTTTACACCTCTGGGACAACAATTGATATCCCTTTTGACATTGATTATCAGGGAGATATTCTTAGTGGAGAAGTTATTACTGATGTTGAAATTTCATTTCCTGCTGAAATTAGTGTAAACAAAACCCCATGTTCTGCCCAAATTATTGATTCTGATGATGCAAGTTTTCACCTTGATAAAGGGGATTTTTTACAGTCAAAAGCTGTTTATACTGACTCAGATAACACTGGGGGTGTTGCTAATGTACATCCCTTTAATATCAATATCACCATTCCAGGAACATATACAGAGGCAGAAATGACTATAAATTGGACAATAAAAGGTGATGGGTTTGATGACCTGACTGGAACCTTAAAACTCACACGGCAAAGTTCTGTGGACAACCCCTCTGATGTTATAGCTGAAACTGCCGGTATTTCATCTATAGATCTTTCCTGGACTAAAAATGGCGCGGGAGATGACGTAATGATTGCCTATAACACAGAAAATACATTCGGAATTCCGTCTGGTTCTTATGATATTGGAGATGAAATTGGCGATGGTGGAGAGGTTATTTACAATGGCTCAGGTACATCAAAAACACATAGTGGGCTGGCATCAGGGGAGAAATATTATTATAAGGTTTTTTCAGTAAACGGCGAGGCAAAAGCTATTGAATACAGTAATGGGGTGGAAGTCTCAGCAACGACTGCATTAAATGGATCCATGACAGAAGGTTTTGAAGATGGAGGAGCAATGCCTGATGGCTGGACAGTAGAAACGGGTCCAAATGCTAATGCCTGGGAAGTTGCTGAATCTGCAAAGCATAGCGGCACATACGGTGTTGAGGTGACTCAAACTGATGCCAATCCAAAAAACACCTGGCTTTTCAGTCAGCCGGTTTATCTGCTTGCAGGCACGACTTATATTCTGGATTTTTATTGTCGCTCAGGCTTAGATACTGAGACCCTGGATATTTTATATGGTTCAAATGCTTCAACCTCAATGACAACGGTTATTGATGAAGATTACACAATTTCATCAACAAGCTGGACATTATTTCATAAAGGCTTTACTCCTGCAACAAATGGAGTTTACTATATAGGATTTCATGCGAAAAGTGCAGGTGACGCAAATTATATCGATATAGATGATATTAATTTAAGTATCGGTGATGCAGGAAAATGGCTTGGCACGGAAAGCGCTAGTTGGAGTGAACCCTTGAACTGGGATAACCTAACAGTACCCGATGCATCCACCAATGTGACAATATCTGATGTTACGGGCACTGGTGATTACCTGCCTGTTATTGCCGGAGATAAAGCAGCAGCTGTTTGCAACAACTTAACAATTGAACCCAAAGCAACGCTTACAGTACAAAATGGAGGAAGACTGACTGTTTCTGGTGATTTAATGCTGGAATCAGAATTTGCTGTTGCTTCTTACCCTGCTGCTTTGGTTGATCAAACAGCAGATGGAGTTACAATAACAGGTTCGAAAACAGTGCAGATGGAAATCAGGGGTGCACCAGTAGGAGATAATGACCAATGGCATTTAATTAGTTCTCCTGTGTCTAGTTTTAACAGTAGTGATGTTTTCTGGAATTGTTTCTTAAGGACTTTTGACGAGAGTACCGGCGCATATGTTAATGTTGGGGAAGATCCTGCTGTAGATACCGACATGGAAGGATATGCTACGATGTATTATTATGGCACAGGCGCACCAACAACGAAAATGTTGGAATTTACCGGATCCTTAAATACAGGAAACAAATCCATTACCTGTACAAAAACAGAAGGTCAAAGCGGATGGAACCTTGTGGGCAATCCTTACCCATCTGCAGTGGATTGGGATTTGGTTACAGGCGATAACTATCCCGGAGGACTGGATAATACGCTTTATGTGGTGGATGGAGCAAGTGTGAAGTCCTACAAACCAGACGGAGCACCTGTTGGTGATCCCTCCAATATTATTCCAGCGATGCAGGGCTTTTTCGTAAAGTGTATCACCAACAATACAGACCTGACTTTTAAAAATTCTTATCGTGTAAGCAATCAGGCGACTTTCCTGAAAAGCGATTTTGACATGCATAATGTACTGGCTTTTGTTGCTGAGAATGAAACAGGTCTGAAGGATTATATGAATGTATATTTCAGAGAAAATGCAAGTCCGGGTTTTGATTATGATTGGGACATTACAAAGTTTTTCCATTGGAGCGAATTAAGCCCCCAGGTTTATGTGATTGAAGATGGAGCGTACTTCACCAATAATGCCTACGATAGTCAGAACAAACCCGAATCCGTTGAAATTGGTTTTTATTCCGGTACGGATGGTGCATATAAAATCGGCTTAAAAGGAACATCTGAGATTGACGATGATATTGCACTGCATTTATATGACAGAAAAGAAAATATCCATGTCGATTTGAGGGAAATTGATCAATATGAATTCAATTATTCCGTAAATGACGATCCTGCCCGTTTCAAATTAATGCTGAATACAACAGGTATAGAAGATCAGGATTATTTCCCCTTTAATGTATGGCTGAGCGGCAATCAACTGATGGTGAATACCGGAGATATGAAGGTAGAGCAAATTCGCCTCTATGATGTGAGCGGAAAACTATTGAAAGATGTTTCCAATGCACAAAATCAAACGGCCATACAACTTCCTGCAGCCAAATCTGTTTATATTATACAGATGGTGACTTTGGAAGGCGTTTACAGTAAGAAAATTGTTTATTAAGGATTTAAAACACAAAGATCATGAAAAATATAATAAAGTTTTTTAGCCTCACAGTATTTGCTTTTGTCCTGAGCCTCAGCCTGAACGCACAGGATCCTCCACATCCCAATGATGCAGGTGCCGGAGGAGGCACTGATCCGGCAAATGGCGGACCAATTGGCGGTGCAGCAAGTCTGGCCGGTGGCATTGGCTTATTGCTTGCAATGGGTGGAGCTTATGGTGCGCGCAAAGTGTATCAGGGCTGGAAAAAGTTGAATGATTAAACATTGTTTGTCTGAACACCAAAAAGGAGAAGTCGTTGACTATGATGGCTTCTTCTTTTTTATAGGGTTCTTGATAAAATTATATAAATTAATTTAGTTGAAATGAAAAAAATATGCTTAACCCTATTTGGGTTTTTATTTCACATTTATATGATTGCAGCAGTTGTTGTGAATACTGGTTCTCAAAATGTTACTGCCTCTACTGCAGAATTGTATGCTGATTTTACCTTATCGGATGGTAGTTTTGTTAGTAATATCGCCTTTGAATACAGGAAAAAAGGAACTTCTACATATACATCATCATCAGGTTTCCCGGGAAGCTTGAATGATCCTGGAGGAAGATCAGGCATTACAGCTGGTGGCCTGGACGCCAGTACAACCTATGAATTCAGGGTTAAATATCGTGCTAATGGCTCTTTAATTTATACTTATTCATCCCTTTCTGAATTTATAACTCCAGCCTATGATCCTGCTGTAGTTACTACCTATGATGCAAGTAATATTGCAGGGACTACTGCAGATCTGAACGCAGAAATTGAAGTCGGCAGTCAAACACCTTTACTTAACGTCCATTTTGAATGGGGAGATGAATCTGCAACAGTTGGAAATTATGATAACTCTACGGCAAACCAAAATATTTCTGCCGATGATGTGCTTACAGAAGGTATTTCTTCATTAACAGTTGGAACGACATATTATTTTCGAATAGTTGCAACTGATGAATCGAGTGGAACAGCTCTTCTTGTCTATGGTGATGAAAAATCATTTGTTGCTTCTGCAGTGCCTGCTATAACAGGTTTCAGTAATCATCTTACTGATGAATTTGATATTGCCTGGTCATTTTCGGGAACAGCCTCTACCTATTATCTTGATATAGCAACGGATGCGGCTTTTACTAATATGCTTGCCGGTTATAATAATCTAAATACTGGCAATGTTACCAGTTATAATGTTTCTGGTTGTACTGCCGGTACGGTGTACTATGCAAGATTGAGGGCTGGGCTAAACGGTGGAGGAACTACCGGAAACTCTGATTCAGACAATACGATTACCATTTGCGATGCGCCAACAGCCACTGCTGCGTCTGCAATCGGGGTTGCACAATTTACCGCCAACTGGAACACACAAACAGGAGCTTCCAGCTACTTGCTGGATGTATCCCTGACCAATACCTTTGCAACATTTGTTGGTTCTTATGAGGATTATGAAGTAATTGGAGGAGCAAGCCTTAGTCAGATCGTTTCCGGTTTAAGCCCCAGTACTGATTATTATTACCGCTTAAGGGCAAAAAACTCCAGTGGAAACAGTGCTTACTCCAATATTATTGGTCCGGTAACGACTTTGGATGTGGATGAAGTAGAATGGGACGGAAGTGAAAGTACAGATTGGCATACAGCAGCTAATTGGGAGTATAATACATTGCCATCTAGTACGATAGGAGCGATTATTCCTTCTGCACCAGCTAATCAGCCAAAAATCACTGCCAGTACATCATGTCAATATCTTACCATAGAACCGGGCGCTTCTGTGATTATTGAAGGAAATAGGAAAAAGCTTACAATAGCTGATGGTGATCTCATAATTCAATCTAATTCAAGCAATACGGGTGAAATAGCAATAACAGGAGGGAGTAGTATCTCTTTTACTGATGGAGTTGCTAAATTTCAGCAATATATCCCGGGTAATCGTTGGAACTTTGTTACTGTTCCAATGAGCGGTATTACTTCGAATGATTTTTATTTGAATCATAATCCAGATGTTTATTTTTCCTATTATAATGAAGATCAAGGAGGGGGGTTTGGTGGAATAGCATACTGTGAAGCATGCTGGTCCTACATAGAACCAACTAATGTTTCGATTAACATCAAGCAGGGCTATAAAATGTGGATTGCCGGGGCATCACAAACATTTGAATTAAGTGGAAGTGACTTTATTAATGGTAATCAGTCCATTACATTAGCATCTAGTGGTAATTGGGAGGATGGTTATGGCTGGAATTTTGTCGGAAATCCATATCCATCGCATATAGATTGGAAAAAAGCAAGTATATCAGCACTACAAAATGATGGTTATTATGCTTGGGATGGAGATCAGTACATTGCATATCAGGGTAATTTAGGTATTAATGGCGCATCGCAATACATTCCTCCATTCCAAGGTTTTTTTGTTCGTACTGCAACAGATAATTCTAGCATTTCTTTTTCAAATTCAGCCAGAAATGTTGCTTCCTCAACTTTATATAAAGAGGATACAGTTAGTGTACCCGATTATATTCGTATTAGGATTAACGAAATAACTCATAAGGAATTAACAGATGAACTAATTGTTCGCTTCCTCGAAAACGCAAACGAACAATACGATAAAATAGGCGATGCCTACAAAATGTACGGTAATTATGAAATTCCACAAATTTTCACATATATAGAGGATGGAACAGAATTATCAATCAATGCGCTCCCTCCGGAAATGAAGGATAAAGCCATTGTGCCGCTTGGCATTTTTGTTGCCATGGATGGAACATTCCAATTTACTGCCACAGAAATGGAAAGCTTCCAGCATGAAATTCCAATCAAAGTGCGCGATTTGGAAACAGGAGATGTTTTTGATCTGACTGAAAATCCTGTTTTCGAAGTGGAACTGGATTCAGGATATTATTTAAATCGTTTTGAAATGCTTTTTGGAGAAAATACCAGCATCCCCGATCAACTTACTTTAAAAAATGATTTGATCAGGATCAATTCGGACAACCAATACATAAATATCGCTGTCTTAGGGGAAGATGTTCAGTTGCCTCTTACTGTGGAAGTTTTTGATGTTACCGGAAGGTTAATTAACAAAACCCTGGTGAACAAAACAGGCACAAGCCGCATTTATATGCAACATAATGTGAAAACCTGCGTAACAAGGCTTTCGGGCAACAACATTAACAAAGTTCAGAAGCTTATTATAAATTAAAATCATATCTTTGCAGCGTTTGCAAGATATAATTGAAAGAATTAAAATAGATGACTGGGAAGGTTAGACAAATTTTATTTGGTTGTACCTTAGGACTGTTCTTGATCATTTCCTCTTCGCTCTATGCCGATGCGCCACCACCACCGGGGGGTAATCCGGTAACAGGTCGTGCTGGGGCAAATGCAACACCTATTGGCGGCGGCGCATCAATCGGAGGAGGATTACTGATACTGGCAGTGCTTGGAGTAGGTTATGCGGCCAAAAAATGGTATGATACACGTTTGGATACTGCCAAGTCAACTGATAACGAATAATAATTGCTTTGAAAGCATTTTATATTATAAAAAAGGAGGGTGTTTTGAGCATCCTCCTTTTTTGCTTTTTGTCGGCTCCTGCCCTCGCCCAGTTTTACAGCAGCGGCCAGGAGCCTGCTTCTCAAAAATGGTATCAGCTCCAAACCCAAAATATTTCGGTCGTTTTTCCGGCAGGGCATGAAACCACAGCGAAAAAGTTTGCCGCCCTTCTTCAAAATAATATTTCAGCTTCTTCTCAAAATATGGGCATTGTACCCAAACCCATTCCGGTCTGGCTGCATATGCACAGCCTGTATTCCAATGGTTTTGTTGCCTGGGCGCCCGACCGTATGGAGATTTATTCTGTGCCGCCACAGGATTCCTATGCACAGCAGTGGCTACCGCAACTTGCCGTGCATGAATACCGGCATGTTGTTCAATTAAATGCTTTAAATCAAGGTTTTACAAAAGGGTTGAGCTATGTGTTCGGGCAGCAGGCTACGGGTGCTGTTTTGGGGCTTTACTTGCCCATGTGGTTTATGGAAGGCGATGCCGTAAGCAATGAAACCGCATTAACAAAAGCAGGACGGGGCAGGCAGCCGGCATTTGAAAAATACCTCAAAACCCAGCTGCTCCGGGAAGGCCCTTTTTCCTACGCAAAAGCAACATTTGGTTCCTACCGGGATTTTGTGCCAAACCGCTATGAACTGGGCTATTATCTCGTGGCCCGGGCTTATAAAGATTATGGAACGGATTTTTGGAAGCATGTGGTTCAAAATGTTGCCCGAAACCCCTGGCAGGTTACGCCCTTTTCCCGGGGCATCAAACAGCAAAGCGGAAAAAATAAATGGCAGTGGTATCAGGGTACAATGGATACCTTAAAAACAGATTGGCAGAAGGAAGGCTTTGAGCCGGATTCATTGGATCTGCATCGCATCGAAACGGAAAAGAAATTTTATAGCAATATTACAAAGCCGGTCATTACTTCTGATGGAGCTATTATGGCATTGTTCCGCCCCAAAGCTGAAACCGATTTTATCGGGAAAATCCCTAAGGATGGTTCGGTACAGAAAATATTCCGTCCGGGCTATTATTTGCCGGATCATGTTTCCCTAACGGAAGATTACTTCCTTTATGCAGAAATCGTCCCGGATTTGCGCTGGTCGAACCGAAGTTACAGCCGCATTGTCCTTTATGATTTTTCTACTGCGCGCAAAACGGCCTTAACCGCCAAAGGCCGATGGTACAGCCCGTCCCTGAGCGCGGACAGAAAAAAACTACTGGCCATACGCATTGACGAAAACAGTAAAAGCGCTCTGCACATCCGTCACCTAAAAGAAGAAAAAGCTCAGGATTTCTATCCTCCGCATTCTTTGGAAATTTCAGAACCTGTTTGCTTGGAAAAGCTGGTTTATCTTTTCGCCGTTTCCGAAAAAGGCAAAGGGATTATGGCGCTCAATCCGGAAAATGGGCATTGGAGTGTAATCATCCCTTTTGGCAAATATAATTTAAACCACCTCAGTGCTGATGAAAACCAACTGGTTTTTACGGCTTCATTCAGTGGCCTGGATCAGGTTTACAGCTATCATCTGAAAACCAAAAAACTTTATCAACTGACGCAGGAGCCTTTTGCCGCTGATTTTGGCACAATAAAAAACGACAGCCTGATTTACAGTGGATATACCAAAAATGGATTTAGTCCTATCATTCTTTCTGTCGATAAAAATACCCTAAAGGAGGCAAAAGCGTCTGCGCCTAATTTCCCACTTGCCGAAGCAATTTCGGATCAGCGCCCTTTAAAATTTTCCAATGATACTGTGCTGCATGAGGAATACCGGATTTCACGATATCGTAAATTTCCGCATTTGTTTGATTTTCACAGTTGGGGGCCAATCAGCGTCGATGCAGGCAGCTATGAAGTCAAGCCGGGCTTTTCCGTACAGTCGCAAAACCTTTTAAGCACGTCCTTTTTCTCTGCGGGTTATGAGTATGAAATTAATGATGAATACGGCATCTGGTTTGCGGATTATACTTACAAAGGCTGGTATCCCGAGTTGAGCCTGCGTGCAGAATACAGCCGGCCATCGCGCAAGCTGGAATATGAAGGGAATTATTACGATTATATTTGGAATCAATACAGCCTGGAAAGCAAGGCTGCCCTGCCTTTTCATTTGAGCCGTGGGCGCTACGGACGTTTTTTGCAGTTGGAAACAGGCTATAATTACACCTTATTTGATGATGCAGCTTCATCGCAGCTCTTGCGTGGCCGGCAGGAATATCATATTTTGGATTACCGTTTGTATTTCAGCAATTTAAGGAAGAAGACCGAACTGGATATGTATTCTCGTTTCGGACAGGTACTTGATCTGAACCTGCGTACTTTACCCTTTCAAGAAGGCGGCGGAAGCCTGTACGCAGCTGAATCATATTTTTATTTGCCGGCTTTGGCGCGCCATCACGGGCTGGGACTTTATGCGGCCTATCAGCAAAGAAATTCCAATGGCGACATTTTCTCGTCTGTGGTTTCCTATCCACGCGGCATCAGCGGACAGCGAAATGAAAAACTCTGGTCGTTTCGCCTAAACTACAAAATGCCACTGGCTTACCCTGATTGGACGATTAACGGTTTGCTTTACCTGAAGCGGCTGAAAGCAACTTTCTTTTTCGATTATGCCCGTGGATTTGATGCCGATCAGTGGCATGAATACAAAACAATCGGTGCAGAGCTTAATGCCGACCTGCATCTTTTTGAGATGATCGCCCCCATGGATGTGGGTTTGCGCAGCATTTACCTGCCCGAAGCAAAAAACTGGCGCATTGAATTTCTGCTGCGCATTGATTTTGTGTCGCTTTATTAGTTTTGGGTGTTTCGCAAAATATTCATAACAAAATAAATCTCCTTTAGAGCCTGAAACGCTCAGGAGAGCACCCACTCCTGCCGTGCCTGCCTTAAGCCGGATATCCACTATTATTTTTAAAAAACGGCTCATGTTTATGGGAAATATAAGCGCTTTTCAAACGGATAAGGCCGCATGTATTTGTCAGAAGCAGTGTAAGCGCGCATCCGAAAGCCCTATCCCCACGGAATACTTCAAAATACTTCTCTTTGAGGACATCCTGTTCTCTTGATATTTTCATGCGCATTAAAAATGATTTTGATGCGCATAAAAAATAATTTTCACGCGCATGAAAAAATATTTTTATGCGCATCATAATTTATTTCTACAAGCATTATAAATATTTTATATACTTGTAGAAAATATAACAGTTAATAACATCCCGACAAAACAAACAGGATTATGGCAATTCCTTATCAGGCAGTTAAAACGGCTCAGGCTGGCGTAAACGGTGGCGGGCAATACAAATATTATGCACGGGCAGGCAAAAGGGAACTCTACAGTTACCGCGAGCTGAGCAAAAGCATTGCAAAAATATCAACGGTAAGCGAAATAGATGCGGCAGCAGTTTTGGCTGCTTTTGCCAAATTAATTCCCGACCTGTTAAAAGAAGGAAAAAGCATCGACTTAGGCGACCTGGGAATACTCAGCGTGCACCTGAAGTCGGAAGGCCGTGAGAGCGATGAGGATGTTCGCCCAAATACCATAAAAGGGGTACGGATCCATTTCCGCCCTTCGGTACAATTGAAAAAAGAAATGAATAATGCCGAATTTCGGAAGATGCAGTAGCTTATTAAGTTGATTTAAAGGACATTTACATGGCCTTGCCCAGGGCAAACGCATCTTGAACAAGCTATATTTGTCAGGCTGGATATTTGTTGCGGTTGAAAAAAACTTACGTCTTGTGTCAGATTGATATATTACAGTTTTTCTGTTTGAAAGCACAAAGCAGCAAATTGCCTCATTTGCGAAAACCAGAGGGTTATAAGCTTAACAAGAACCCTCAACAGCCTGAAAATGCCGCAAAAAGATAAATCGGCTTAGACCGCAGAGCGGTCAAATATGTATAAAGAGTTACCACAGAACGCCACATACGACCCCATCCGGGGTCGAACCTTTAATTAACATTTCCTTTTATAGATATGCAATCCCTTTGGGATTGAAGCCGAAATGGATTTAGACAACTAACAGCTTTATTATCAATGAATTTGAAATGCATAGGAATAGGATTGTCAAAGAATGGTATAATATTTATGATGCGTTTGCCCTGTGGCCTTGCCCACTTTTCACGGATTTATTGCAGCATGTAACAAGCTGTTTTCAATCTATTTAGAGTTCGTCAATAGAATCAGGTTTCCGGTTCAGAATGTTCGAGATCAAGGTGTTATGCTGCGATGTGCTGAGCTTGCCGAAGTAACTGGTTTCAATACCAGGAATAACGCTGAGATCTTAGTTTTTATCCATAGTGTCCGTTACTTTCCTATAACTACGGGACTTGCCCGAAAAATGCACATCCCGATACTTCGCGGATTCTGCTTTTTTGGGCTGCACAAGCCTCCATATCGAGCTTTCCGGCTCAAAAACACGACTTTATGGACAAGCAGCAAATAGAAGCAAGAGAATCATTTCAGTGATTTTCAGATAAAAAGATTCAGCAATTCCGCGTTAAAAAAGCCTAACTCGCAAAACCGTGAAAATAAAGGGGATATAATTTAGGTCAGAAATATTTTTCGCACTATTTTTGCATGCAATTGGCCTGACACCTTCAATAACATTTGCTAAGGTGTAAGTTGTTGATTATAAATTAGTTAACCACAAACAGGCGAATGACCGCCATTCCTAGGGGATGTGGGTTTCATGTTTTTTTAATTAAAAAACGCCGGGGCTAAGCCACGTATACCGGCGTTTTTGTTTACCGCTAAGATACTGCAATTCAGCGAAATGACCAAAAATTTTATCGTTTTTTTGTTATATTTTTGCAATTATTTTCTATACTTCGTATATTATATAGAAGACGGAAAAATTGAGAAAAAGGGCTAGGTGCAAAGCCAAAATCGAATTGCACCAAATTTTCACCTTCACAATGCAGGTGAGTATAACCATCAAGCGGCATTTCCCGGATTTTTTGAATCTTCTCGCCCAAGTAAGCGATCAGCGCAAACAACCAATTTACAAAGTTGAGGAATTATTGATGGCAGTAGTGGCGATGTTCCTTTTTAAGCGTGGTTCCAGAAACCATGCAGACAACACCGCTAGAAAAGGAAGTTATTGTTTTAATTTTGAAAGGCTTTTCGGTTGTAGGCTGCCCGATCTGGACACTTCCAACAGACTGCTTAAACAACTGGACCCAAAAGAATTGGAAGAGATAAAGCGAAAGATGGTACAGCTGCTCTTAAGAGCGAAAGTATTGAATAAATACAAACTCTTTGGACTCTATCACCTTATAGGGATTGATGCCACAGGAACTCATAGTTTTGATTACGAACCTTATCCCGAATGTCCTTATAAAACATACAAGAGCGGAAAGCGGACATGGACAGCCTATGTACTGGAAGCAAAGATTATGTGTGGAAACGGATTTAGTTTTTCAATGGCTACTGAATGGGTCAAAAACCCCATAAACCAAGATTATGAAAAACAGGATTGTGAACTAAAGGCCTTTAAACGGCTCAGCGAAAAGATCAGGCAGATGTATCCACGCCTACCGATCGCCATTGCGGCCGATGGACTGTACCCCAACGATAATGTCTTTAAAACTTGCGCTTCCAACCAATGGCGGTTTATCATCACCCTCAAAGATGGCAACCTTCCCAGCATATGGGAGGAAGTAAACCTACTCAAAAAAGCAGGTGCCCTTACTACAGAAAAAACCTATGACATCCATGGGCAGCACAAAATCTCCACCGAATATTGTTTTCTTAACAGTATTGCTTATAAAACACACAATATCAACTTTTTGGAAACACAAATTGTCACAACGACCATACAAAATAACGAGCTGCCTGTTAAAGAGCGTTTTGTCCATATTACTGATTTAGAGGTTACAAACAAAAATGCTAAAACCATAAGTGATTACGGGCGTTTAAGATGGAAAATTGAAAACGAAGGCTTTAATGCACAAAAAAATTCTGGCTATAATCTATCGCACAAATACTCTAGAACATCGTTTTGCGCAACCCAGAATTATTATCAATGCTTGCAAATAGCCCACATGATAAATCAATTGGCACATAAATCCCAGCGCGTCCAGAAAATGATATCAAGCCATGATTCTTTGAAATCCTTCGAGGAATGCATTATAGTTTTATTGATTGCAGGTAATCTTACTGATTTTCCCACGCCAAACTTTAGCTGCCAGATGAGATACTGAAACTAAAAAAAACAGAGAACCCCTGCTCAAACATTCAGGGCAAAACCTATTAACAAAAAAAGGAGGTAATTTTTTAAGTCATAACGATGAAGGCAACTGGCTAAATGCTGGCAGGTAAAACTATGCCCAGTAGTTTTAATGCCAAATGATCTTTCTATGAAAATAACTTCTTGCGGAATTGCTGAAAAGATTCATTTCATTTTGCTTTCTCAGAAAAAAGATGGATCTTTGCAGCCCTTTTTAAAATTTAGACGAGTTCTATAACCTAAGCAATTGCTTAAAAATTAAAAGATTATGTCAGTAAAAATGAGATTATCCCGACATGGTAAAAAAGGTCAGCCTTTTTATCATATCGTAATTGCGGATTCTCGTGCACCACGTGATGGTAGGTTTATTGCAAAAATCGGCACGTACAATCCCCTTACCAATCCAGCAGTAATCGACCTGGATTTCGAATCTGCACTGGAATGGTACCAAAAAGGAGCACAGCCCTCCGACACTGTTCGTGCAATTCTTTCATACAAAGGCATCCTTTACAGAAACCACCTATTGGGCGGTGTGAAAAAAGGCGCTTTCAGTCAGGAAGAAGCCGATGTGAAATTCAAAAAATGGCTGGAAGAAAAAGAAGCAAAAATCAGCGCACAAAAATCGCAGGTTGATGAAGGCGAACGCAAAATCCTAAAGGATCGCCTGGAAGCAGAAAAAGAAGTAAACGAAGCCCGTATGGCTGAAATCAAGAAAAGGCGCGCCGAAGAGCTTAAAGCTCAGGAAGAAGCTGCAATCGCTGCCGCAAAAGAAGCTGCCGCTGCATTAGCAGAAGCCAAAGGCGAAGCTCCTCAGGAAACCGAAGAGCAAGCTGAAGAAGCCGCTACAGAAGAATAGTTTTATTCGAAAATACACTGAAAACCGGGAGAAAAATCTTCCGGTTTTTTTTATTTTTGGAGCATAACTTTGTGCAATGAACAAAAACGACTGTTATTTCCTGGGCTACACAAAAAAGCCTCATGGCACTCAAGGCCACATCCTCGCTTTTCTGGATGTTGATGATCCTTTTGAGTACGAAAAAATCAATATGTTTTTCCTCGAAATGGAAAGCGGCCTGATACCCTTTTTTATCGAAAAAATCCAAATAAGGAAAAAAGGCGAGGTTTTGCTGAAACTGGAAGATGTTCAGGATGATACAGCTGCCGCCAGATTGAAAGGCCGCGAAATGTATCTGCCTTTAAACATGCTCCCAAAACTCGATGGCAATAAATTCTATTATCACGAAATTATTGGTTTCCGTGTCATCGATCAAACAAAAGGGAAAATTGGCACAATTACAAAAGTGATTGAAATGCCTCAAAATGACTTATTTAGTGTGCAAACAGAAGACGAAAAAGAAATCCTGATCCCCATTAATGATGATATCATCAAAAATGTGGAACGCACAGCGAAGGAAATCCATATTGATGCACCTGAAGGTCTGATTGACCTTTACCTTGACGGGCAGTGAGCACCTTTCGATTCAAACAATTTGCCATGCAGCATGAGCGCTCGGCCATGAAAATCGGAACCGATGGCATTTTGCTGGGCGCTTGGTCAGAATTTAAACCACATTGGAACATTTTGGATGCAGGCTGTGGCTGTGGCTTAATTTCCCTGATGCTGGCACAAAGAGGTGCAGCTTCCGTACATGCCATCGACTTACATAATGGCTCCATATCTGATGCAACAGAAAACTTCAGCGGCTCACCATGGAGCAATAAACTCAGCAGCCAGCTTATTTCTTATCAGGATTTTGCAGAAACATCACAAAAACGCTATGACCTCATCATCAGCAATCCACCGTTTTTTCAAAACGACTTGAAATCAAGCACGCGCAACTCACAGGCACGACATGCAGAAAGCCTTTCTTTTGCAGACATCCTGAATGGATTGCACAAACTTTTAGAAAAAGACGGTCATTTTGACCTTATCCTGGCTGCTGCTGAAGCAAAACTTTTTGAAAACATGGCAAAGGCCGAAGGTTTCTTCCTGAATCGCCTGTGCAATGTGCATACCAAATGCGGGAATGAAAGCACACGCCGCTTGATGTCTTTTAGCAAAAACGACTTCAATTGCTTTCCTGAAAATATCTGCATCAGGACAGCATTGGGAGCTTATACCGAAGAATTTCGGCAGCTCACATCAAATTTTTATCTGCAATTCTGATTTTCAAACAAAAAGCTATTTTTGCAAGGCATAAAACATTTTGAAATGGATAAACTTAAGAAGTACAGACTGGGTTTGCTTGTATTCCTCAGTGGCGCCTCGGTAATGATTTATGAACTTGTCGGATCCAGGGTATTAGGGCCGTCACTCGGAACATCAATATTTATCTGGACCAGCCTGATTGGCATCATCCTACTCAGCATTGCACTGGGAAATTATTTCGGAGGCCGCTTTGCAGACCGTTTGAAAAGTCAGAATTTTCTGGGCGTGTTTTTAATGATTGCATCTTTAAGTATTTGTTTAACTGCATTTTATAAAGACCCAATTTTATTTTATTGCACGCAGATATTGCCCGGCATAAAAGCACCCGCTATTGCAGCATCCTTGTTTTTATTTACTCCGGCGGCTTTCTTTTTGGGCACCATTGCTCCTTATGCCACACGCCTGCAGATCGAAAATATTGAAAACAGCGGTTCAACCATTGGCAATCTGTATGCCCTTTCGACCGGCGGCAGTATTGTTGGGACATTTATTGGAGGTTTTTTCCTGATTCCCGCATTTGAAACCACCCGGCTGATGTTCATTATTGCTATTGTATTGCTGCTGAATGCAAGTTTGGTTTTTAGCGGTAGCCGTAAAATTTATCTGTGGCTGTTTTTCGCTCTCATTTTGGCGATAAGCATTTTTGGCCTGATTCGGAAAAACGAAATACCCAACTATCTGGTGTATGACGGTAATACAAAATACAGCCGGATTCAGATCATGGATTTGATCAATCCCTGGGAAGGGAAAGATTCGGTACGTTTAATGAAAATCAATAATGAATTTGCTGCGGCACAATACAAAAACAAAGAAGGGCTGGTGTACCGGATTATGCGCATGTACAGCCGCGACAGTCTTTTTACAGGTGAAATTAATGAGGCGATCATGCTGGGTGGTGCCGGATATATTTTCCCACGGCATTTTTTGGAGGCAAAAACCAATGCCAGGATGGATGTTATTGAAATTGATGAAGGCACAACGGAACTGGCACGCAGATATTTTGGTTTGAGGGACGACGCACGAATGGAAATTTTCCACGAAGACGCACGTACTTATGTAAACAAGTGCGAAAAAAAATACGATGCATTTTACGGAGACGCCTATAAATCAACATTTTCAGTGCCGTATCAACTTACCACCATTGAATTTATGGATAAAATTAAGGATATGCTCCGTCCGGATGGCGTTGCCTTTTTTAATATTATATCGAACCTTGACAATCAGCGCAACCTCTTTTTTCGTGCCCAACTCAAAACGATTAAGGAAGTTTTTCCTCAAGTGCTGGTTTTCGCAGTGCGCGATGTACAAAAGAAACACGAATTGCAAAATATGCTGATCGTAGCCCGCAAAACCACTGACCCGGATTTAATCAGCTCATTAAGCCGGAGCGCGCCGGATATTTTTGCGCACCTGATCACAGACAGCATCCCTATGGCAGATATGGAAATCCTGCGGGATGACTATGCCCCTGCTGAGTTTCTTGTAAATAAACTGATCAACTAAAAAATCCCGAAATCAGTGATAACGGGATTTGTACCGGAGATGAAACATCAGGTTTTATCTTCTTTCTTTGATCAAGCCTTTGCGATAGGCGACCAAAAGCATTTTTAATTCACGTATTTGCTTTTTGAGATCTATTCCTATATCCGTATCACCTACGCGAATGCGGTTCATTGCCTGCTCTACCATAGAACGTTGCGAAACAATATCGCGCTCGTCGGTAATGGCTTTTATCCGCGATTCAAAGGGTTCATGCGCCACAATAACAAGGCTGTAGGAATTATAAATCAATGTATATCCGGCTATTCCGGTAACCTTTTGGTAAGGGCGCGACATACCGCCATCGATAACAAAAAGTTTGCCGTTGGCCTTTACGGGCAGCTCGCCTTTTTTCACCTTAACAGGCACATGTCCGTTAATGATATGTGAATGCAGAGGATCAAGCTTAAACTCTTTTAAGATCAGATCCACATATTTCACCTGATCGCGGTAGTTGTAATAGGCATTGCGGTCTTCCTGATGGGTTTCTTTATCTTCGAGCCAGTAGCGTTCAAATGTGGCCATCTTTTTCTTGCCAAAAAGCGGGCTTTTAGCCCCCTGCCACAAGTACCACATATAATCCTTGTCTTGCTCGGTACTTCCGTTCATCTCACGGTTAAAATAAGCCCTGCGGCACATTTTATCGAATATATCGCACATTGCTTTGCCCGAATACTGTTTGTTTTCGACCTTAATGCTTTCCAGTTTGCCGTCGTCGGTCATGGGAATACATCCATGGAAAAGCAGGTTGGAATTATACGCGAGGTACATATTTCCTTTGGCAAAAAGAAATTTCACATGGCGCTGGAGTTTTTCCGATTTCATAAAAGAAAAGCGGAGTTTTTCCATTAGCTCCTTTTCTTCTTCAGACAGCGCGAAAGGATTAAGAGGATCGACTGTAGGGAAATTCTTATCGAGCAATTCGTGCACTTTAGCATTCAGTTTGATGGTGCCCTTTTTGTAGTCAATTTTATCGAGCATCAAGCGGTCGCCCATATCAAAATCAGGATTGCGCATAATTATTTGACCTTCAAGCTTCTGCTCAATTATTGCAATTGCTTTCTGCATTTTCTTGACTAATGCCACCCGTTTATTTGAATAATTTTCGGGTTTTGCGGATTTCGGGATGAAAACCGGGCATTCATCATCTGCATAGGTTTCCATAGCAAATGTGGCCAGTGGCAGCAGGCTGATCCCGTAGGCATCTTCGAGCACATCAAGGTTTTCGTAACGTGCCTGTATCCGCACTACGGTGGCAATATGCGCATCAATTCCTGCAGCAGCGCCCATCCAAATGATATCGTGGTTTCCCCATTGAATATCAACGGAATGATGCTCCATTAGGGCATCCATAACCTTATCGGGGCTGGGACCACGGTCAAAAATATCGCCAATGATATGCAAGCGGTCAATCAGCAGGCGCTGGATAAACTTACTAATCGCGATAATGAAATGCCGCGCACGTTTGATATCAATAATCGTTTGGATAATCCCATTAAAATACTCCTGCTTTTTGGCTCCGGATTCATTCAGGAGCTCATCGATGATGTAGGCAAAATCGGTGGGCATTGCTTTGCGCACCTTGGACCGCGTATATTTTTCCGCAGAAGCGCGGGCCACTTCAACCAACCTTTGCAATGCGATAGAAAACCATTCATCCACATCTTTCTCCTCTTTCAGGATGATGTCGAGTTTTTCTTCAGGATAATAAATTAATGTAGCGAGCTTCCTTTTTTCCGATTCGCGGATGCGCCTTCCGAAAACGTCATCAATTTTACGGCGCACCACTCCTGATGCATTGCGCAGCACATGGTTAAAAGTGTCGTACTCGCCATGGATATCCGTTAAAAAATGTTCGGTTCCTTTCGGGAGGTTCAGGATGGCTTCAAGGTTGATAATTTCCGTACTGGCATCCTGAATAGTAGGGAATTTTTCGGCCAGGAGGTTGAGATAACGGATTTCATTCTCAATGGCACCGCTGGCAAATTTTTCGTCGGTGATGGTCTTGGTCATATTGGTGGTTTATTTGATTTCGAGAAATAGCGGGCAGTGATCGGAATGAACTACATCGGCAAGGATTCCGGCATCTTTCAGATTGGCTTTCATGTTTTCGGTAACCATATGATAATCAATACGCCAGCCTTTATTTTTTCCTCTTGCCCCTGCACGGTAGCTCCACCAGGTATATTGATGCGGCTCGGGGTGAAATTCGCGGAACGTATCAATAAAGCCTGTATTGAGGAATCCACTCATCCATTCACGTTCTTCCGGCAGGAAACCGGAGCTGTTCGCATTGCGCACCGGATCGTGGATATCAATGGGTTTATGACAAATATTATAATCACCGGACAGAACCAGTTCCGGACGCTGCTTACGCAATTCAAGCACATATTTCTGATAATCATCAAGCCATTCCATTTTAAAAGCCTGACGGATATCCCCACTGGATCCGGAGGGATGATAAACAGAAACTACCGACAAGGAGCCAAAATCGGCCCGGATAAAACGGCCTTCACTGTCATATTTTGCATTCCCCATACCGTAAACGACCTCATCCGGCTTTTGACGGCAAAATATCGCCACACCGGAATAGCCTTTTTTTTGAGCTGCATGGTGATAAACCTGATATCCAAGCCGGTTTAATTCCTCTGTTGGCAGCTGGTCGTCCTGCGCCTTGGTTTCCTGAAGGCAAAGAACGTCAGGAGATTCCTGTTCAAGCCATTGCAAAAAACCTTTTTTAACAGCAGCACGGATGCCGTTTACATTATAACTTATTATTCGCATAGATTTGATCGTTTGGGGCTAATTTACAAAATTGGTGGTATTTACTTTAGTGCGGGCTCAAATTAGTTTATATTCGCGCTCAGAAAAAAGATTTAAAGCTGAATATCAGCATTAGCGAATACGGAATTCCAATATGAGTTTAAACAGGCGCAACAAATTTTTGTTCAGACTGCTGCGTTGGCGGAAAAAACACATTACAGACAGAAATTATTTATTGATAATCAGCATTATAGTAGGCTTTTCATCAGGAATGGCGGCTGTTGTCATTAAAAACCTGGTACATTTGATCAAAGACCTGCTAACAGGTCATTTTCATATTCAATTAGACAATTTCCTCTACATTGCCTACCCATTCATCGGGATTATCATCACAGTAATTTTTATCCGCTATATTTTAAGGCAATACGTTGGAGATGGTGTACCAAGTGTGCTGTATGCCATTTCAAAAAACAATGCCATCCTGAAAGCGCATAATATGTTCAGCTCCGTAATCAGCAGTTCACTTACTGTTGGTTTTGGTGGTTCTGTAGGGCTGGAAGGGCCAACAGTGGCTACAGGCGGCGCTATCGGCTCCAACATTGGCCGGTTTTTAGGACTCAATTACAGGCAATTGGCTCAACTTTTGGCTTTTGCCAGTGCAGGAGCCATGTCGGCAATTTTCAAATCGCCCATTGCTGCTATCGTATTTGCAGTAGAAGTAATTATGCTCGACCTCACAATGGCATCGCTGGTGCCACTGCTCATTGCATCGGTAACTGCCGCACTGACCTCCTTCATGTTTCTGGGAATGGACGTCCTCTACCCTTTTGAAATAACGGAAGCATTCCGCCTGAAAGATCTTCATTTTTATGTGATCCTTGGCGTATTGTGTGGCCTTATCAGTTTGTATTTCACAAAGATTTATCTCTTTTTTCAGAATTTATTTTCTAAAATCGGGAAATGGTGGCTGCGGTTGCTTATTGGAGGCAGCATGCTCGGTTTGCTGGTGTTTTTATTTCCATCACTTTATGGCGAAGGCTATGAAGCCACCAATGCATGCCTGCACGGAGAGACCTACACTTTATTCGACAGCGGGCCTTTTTACTTGATGAAAAACAACAGCTCGGCCATTCTGGTTTTCATGTTGGTCATCATTTTACTAAAAGTGATTGCGACCAGCCTTACATTTGGTGCGGGTGGAATCGGGGGGATATTTGCCCCTACCCTCTTCACCGGAGCGCATACCGGTCTGCTGTTTGCCCTAACGGTGAATACTCTGGGTATTGCCGACTTATCTACAACCAATTTTTCACTGGTAGCCATGGGTGGCCTTATTGCCGGCGTTATCCACGCACCACTTACAGGGATTTTTTTAATTGCTGAAATCACAGGCGGTTATGAGCTTTTTATGCCCCTGATGATTGTTGCCGTAATTTCGTATATCACCATCCGGATATTCACTGCAAATTCTGTTTATACCATTCAGCTGGCCAAACGCGGTGAACTACTGACGCATCATAAGGATAAAAATGTACTTACACTGATGCGGATCGATAAAATACTGGAAACCAATTTTATAACCATAAATGAAAACGCAAAGCTGGGCAATTTGGTGGATGTTATTTCAGAAAGTCAACGCAATATTT
Source organism: Bacteroidales bacterium (assembly GCA_963662905.2). Classification (GTDB taxonomy): domain Bacteria; phylum Bacteroidota; class Bacteroidia; order Bacteroidales; family WRLA01. Next base: position 1,989,384 of record CAXXFD010000003.1, read on the forward strand.
TCCCCGTAATTGATGATGATAATAATTTCCTCGGCATTGTTGTTTTAGATAATGTGCGCCATATTATGTTCAAACCTGAGCTGTATGATACAGTTGATATAAGCAGCCTGATGACGGTGCCCGTTTATATTATTGACCCCAAAGACAGTGTTGAAGCCATAGCACAAAAATTCCAGGACAGCGGCAAATACAATATGCCTGTTATTGAGGACGGAAAATACAAAGGCTTTATATCGAAAGCCAATTTACTGAGCGAATACCGCAGGATGCTCAAAGAATTCTCTGACGACTAATCCCGCTTTTGAGAATAATCTGTTGCTGCCTCTAAAAATGCTTTTGCCAAATCAGACGACAAGGGATTATCTGTATTTAAGCGCTCGGGATGCCATTGCACGCCCATAAGGAAATGCATATTTTCATTATCCTTCCATTCGATTGCCTCGGGCAAACCATCAGAAGAGCGTGCTGTGATTTTTAAAGCAGGAGCAATTTGATCCACGGCCTGATGGTGGTTGCTGTTCACCCTTCCCTTTTGAAGCCCGGCAATTTGAAACAAGCGGCTGCTTGTATCCAGAAGCACATCATGGAAGCAATTCCGCCAATCCTTCTGACGATGAGCAATCAAGGTATCAAAATCGGTTGGAATATCAATAATCAAACTCCCCCCCAGTGCAACATTAGTGATTTGGGCTCCACGGCAAACGCCAAAAAGCGGCATCCGATGCTCTGTTGCATAGGCAATCATGGCCAGCTCAAGCGAATCGCGATAATGATCAAAAGAACCACAACGTGCCGTATCCGCTGTTTTCCCATAATAGGCCGGATAAACATCTTCCCCGCCTGTGATCAATATTGCATCATAGCCTTCTAATTGTTCTTTAAGGCCGGCTAAGGACTCTCCATAGAAGGATTTGATTTCCAAAGTGGTATCCTGATGGAGCAGCCATTGCCGATAACTGTCGGACAATTTTGAAACGGCAATTGCGAGTTTCTGCGGTGAGGGCTGTTGGCAGGAAAATGAGAGAATAACCAGAAGCAAAATGAAGACGGAAAGATAATTGTACTTTTGCATGGCAAACAGGATTTAGGTTCTTATCGATTAAAGCAAAATCTAATTTCCGCAATATCGCAAAAATCATGAAATCAACCAATACTCTTTTTATTGTCTTTATTGTTCTTTTCAGTGCTTGTGGCATCCCAAAAAAAAGCAGCACTGCATATCATAGTATAAAACTTTATAATACAGAAGATTATCAAAGAAAATTAAATTCCATTGTAAACTACCTTAAGGACTTTGATGATAGCTCACGGGAAATATGCTATTATTTCTGCTCCGATATAGAACTTTTTGTGTATGATATCCAAACAGAATTAAAAGAAAACTCATCTTTAAATACCGCTCAGGCTGACAGCCTCCAACAGATTTTAAAACAAAGCCAGGCCATACAGGAATTTATGACATGCTTGGCAGATTGCACAGATGAGGATCCTAATATTTCAACAGAAAACATAGAGACTGCTGCAAAACTGCTGGGTTTTTATGTTGAGGAAAAATATGCCGGGAAACATTGCGTACAAATAATACAAGCAGAGAAAGCCGAGTATCTGATTTACTTTTTGGCCAATCCGGATTACGGTCTAAAAAAAGTTTCCTATAGTTTTCAGAATGTGAATGGAAAAAGTTTTGTCGGCACCAAGCAACTAAATTCAAGGCAAGCCAGACCCATATATTCCCGTTTCAATGAAAACGCCTTTGATTATATGCAAAAAATCAGCCTTAAGTGCAGATAAATTTGGTTGTAAGCCCATCATATGCAGCGCATTCAAGGATTAAATTATTAGGAAAGTACAAAGATTCCAACAAAACATATCCCGTTAGCCGTTTTCCTTTGATTGAAAGTTCGTTACTACTTCCTTATCAATTGTTTTTTCAGAATAAGATCCAACATAAAACATTAGGAAGGATGTTTTGTGCCCGTGATAAATTTCGACCTTTTCCCATATCTAAAATCTGTGGTTCAATGGGAAATTTCATTATAAAAATGCAAATTATAAAAAACAAAAAAGCGCCCCGGAAAACCGGGACGCTTTGGAAGTATTCTAAAGTGCTAATGCTTATTCAGCAATAGTAACACGCTTGGTAGTGAGTGTGCCATCGGCAGCACGCATACGCAGCATGTAAACACCTGATTCGTAAGTTGAAACGTTGATAGCAACATTTGTTTCGTTGGTCATGATTTCAGCAACAACCTGACCTACAGCGTTTACAACGGTGATTTGTTCAATCTGGCCGCTGTGACGTACGTTAACTACGTCAGTTGCAGGGTTCGGATATACGCTAAGCTCATTACCGTTGATGTCGTTGATACCTGTAATTTCGAGGCATACTTCATTAGAAGGCACGCTTTCGCAGTCAGTGTAAACAGCAACAATTGTGTAGCAATATGTTCCTTGAGGCAGATCTTCATCATCTACATACATAGTTTCAGTAATGCCTTCGGCAATCATTTCACCATCACGGTAAACTTTGTAGCTTTCCAATACACGGCCTGCAGGAGCTGACCATGTCAGTTCAGGATAACCCATGTCGTTGATCGTACCTACGAGGTCGCTAATAGCAACATACTCTTCAATAGTTACTTCAAGAACATCAGTGCGGGCAGATGTACCCTCATTGTAAACTGCATTGATCTGGAATCCGTAAGTACCGGCTTCGAGGTCTTCTACTGTGTATGTGTTTTCAGTTACAAGCGCAGTGTTAATCTGAACATTGTCCATGAAAACATTGTAACCCAGCAGGTCGCGTTCGATGCGTACATTAGATGCAGGAGCGTAAACTTCGCCGTTCCATGCAACTTCAGTGCGTGCAACAGTACCGTTTGAAACATCGTTTCCGGCGATACGTGCTTTACCGGCAGGTCCAACATAAACGTCGTCAACCATAAAGATGAATGCATCGTTAGAAACACAGTTGATGGCAATATGAATTTCCTGACCGGCGTAAGCTGCGAGGTCATATTCAAACATACCATAAGCATCTGCAGGAGCTTCTACGTATTCACCTTCGCTGATTACTGTGAAGTCTTCAGGATTAGTACCTGTAGTACTTACAGCAACTTTGAAGCGCTCAAGGCCATACTGATCAGTGTATGTTTTAGCCATGAAGTTAAACACATCACCTTCGTCGATCATAAGCTTTGGAGTAATCATCCAATCGTTGTTTGGAGGAGTAGTTGCAGCGAAGCAAGCAGCGAATTTATCACCACTGTAAGCAAGGTTCTCGTCCATTGGAGGATCAGTTGCCAATGAATTGAATGCGATGAATGCCATTGCAGCACCTGAGTTCGGGAATGAAATTCCTGTGAAACCATAAGTTGTAGAACCGTCAACATCGTTGAGGATCCATGGGCTCAGGTCGAGTGTGAAGTCAGCATACATTTCGAAGTCATCCCAGAGTTTAGCAGAAGCATTGTTCCAGGAAAGGACTACGTCATAGCACTGAACATCAGCTGTAAGAGGACCTGGTACAGGAAGGTCTTCACCAACTTTAACAGTGATAGGTCCTTCAGGATAAGATTCACCTTCGTCATAAACGGCTGTTACGATATAGTCGTAATAACCTGGGAGGAGGTCAACATCATCATAAGTAGTATCAGGGATTACATCCATATTCACCGGTTCGTCGTCGCCATCACGGTAAACGTTGTAACCAAGCAGTACTGCGCGGCTGCCTGTAGGCAGGACAGTTTTCTGTGGTTCAACATTTGTGTTGGCAAGCTCACCAAATGTATTGTAAGTTGATGTGTTAGCAACAGCGCTCATTTCCATGCGGTCACCAGCGTCATCAGTAACATAACCACGGATCATCCAGTTGTAGTCAAGTGTTGGAGCAAGCTCGAGCAGTGTAGCCCATGCGCCGCCGTAATAGATCATGTTTCCAAGACCATCATCAGCAACAGCAGAACCGGCAGCTGCGAAGTCTCCGTCCGGCTCATCGATGTAATAACCGAACCAAAGATCTTTGGTAGCATCGATTACAAGCGGAGTTTCGAGTTCGTAGTCGTTCCATGCATCCCAAACGATAGAAGCTTCATCGATTTCGATTTCAGCAACGAGTTCAGGATCACCACCACCAGTAGCTGTCCAAACTTTACCGGTATAGAGTGAGTTAACACCACTGGTTGACATATAGATGCGGAGAGTAGTCATACTCAGTCCGTCGTAAGGAGCAAGTACGTCAACAGGGAAACGGATAGCAACGTCGAATTGTGCTTCACCGGCACCAATTGAAGAAGCATAAACGCCATCATCATAATACATCCAGGTGCTGAGGCTTGTGCTAGGAGCATTCCACCACAGGTGAGCAGTAAGAACATCATCATAACCTTCACCTTGCAGATCAGTTGGTGCGGGCAGGTGGCCACAAACATCAACTTCTACTTCTGCAGGACAAGCATGACCTTCGTCATATTCTGCAGTAACACCATATACATAAACACCACCATAAGGAGGAGTATCAGTATAAACTGTAGTACCGGCGTTCAGAAGAACGTCATTGATTTTATCACCATCGCGGTAAACGTTATAACCACGGAGGGCGCGCATTTCACGGCCATCAGCATATACAAATTTACCATTCTGAACTTCCTGCATACCGGTATTAACAACAGGCTCGTTTGCAGTCAGTGCAGCAGCATTGGCTGTAGCAGGTACGTTTACACTGCCACCATCGATAACGCGGTCGCCGAAGTACATACCATAAACGTGGGCTTTGAACATGAAGTCCTGATAAGAAGCTACGGTCCATGATTCACCATCAACTTTAGAGTAAGAGCGGTTTACACCGGCACCTTCGTCGATTGCTGTTGGAGGACAGTCTGGGTAAGTACCAATTTGCTTATGGGAAACGTAGAAGTCACCATCTGTGATTGTGATTCCAAGGTCGCTCATATCAATTTCCACCCAGTTGTAATTAGCAGGAGTTATCACCTTGCTGCCGAGCATAGTTCCAGGGAGTCCGCCTGTACCGTCGCCGGCATAAACAAGAACTTCCATTGGGTTCAGGATGTTACCGGCCGGCCATGTACCGTCATAAATGTTAACTGAAACAGTCAATACATCCATTGGGTAACCTGCAGGTGTCATGCGGAGTGCATTTTCACTGTTTACTACGTTCCATGCAGTAGCATTTTCCGGAGTATCATCAGTGTAAATGATATCATATTCCTGTGGCTCAATATCTCCCGGAGGTTCCCATGTCAGCTGAACATCGCAATTGATGAGGCTGGCTTCGAGGTTACGGATAGGAGCGAAGAAGTCACAAGTATAATATGTGAATGGATAGAGTACAATCGGGCTTTCGCAGTTGGTATATTTAGCGCTTACGCCACCAATGTATGCCTGAGCTACAGTAAGTCCGGTGTATGTGTAAGTAAGGTCAGTAGTGAAGTTTTGGAATACACCGTTGAGGTAAACGTTGTAACCTTCGAGGGCACGGTCGTCGCCAGGCTCAACACCTTTAACAACGCGTACATTGTCGAGGCTTACGCCATAACCACCTGTTTCAGGAGCTGTTCCTTCGAACGCGATGTAATAAGTAGCTGTTGGGTTCGGAAGAACGATATTCTTCTTAGTCCAGTAAGGTACATCACCAGCTTCGCTTAAAATGGCTTCCCAGCTGCCGCTTGCAGTATTCTTGTAGAATACAGACAGTTTGTCTTGTCCGCTGCTTGCAGGCTGTGCAAACCAGAAGCTGAGTTCTGGAGCAATTGCACCACCGAGGTCGATTGCAGGAGTAACAAGCTTGGTAATCGATGAGCTACCATTGAAGAGTGCATTGTATTCACCTTCGAATGCGCCGGCCGGATGCCCGCCTGCACCACCTGTTTGAACTACCCACTGGTCTGGGTTCATGTTAGGATCAGTAATCTGAGTCCAACCTGAAGGGATCATACCACCTTCGAAGCCTTCGAAGAATACTTCTTCGTAGTCAAGTACCGGTGGCAACCATGTAGCGATACCGTCCATTGTAACGTGGAACATCTGCGGTGGCAGACATGCTTCGTTCAGAACAGCGTCGATAGTAAGGTCTTGATTTACATAGAGTCCTTCGAGCACATATGATTCATATCCTGCTTTGCTTACTTCGAGGTTATACCATCCAAGAGGAACAAAGTGAAGCGGTGTAACACCATCTTCAGGAGTCATAGCAAAGTCATAATAGCTTGACTGAGTTCCTGTAATCTCAACAATAGCACCTTCGGGGCTGTCGCCGGTATTTGTAGATACGTTAACAGTAACTGTAAAGTCGAACAAACGAGGAACAATATTTGAGAATGCAGGAGCAGACTGATTGAAAGTATAAACACTTACCACAGCATATACATAGTATCCCTGTTCCAGAGTAGTCCAGTCGAGATCAATGTAATGAGTGTCCTCAAAGCCTTCAGCAAGCATAGTCCATGTAGAAGGATCATTTTGCTGACCATTTTCGAGACGATAGATGTTATAATATTCAAGGTCGCGTGCCTGACCAGGAGTTACAGGAACGAATTTACCAATCTTCTGGCTGTTCACCTGTGCTGTTTCAACAGGATATTTGCTGTAAGAATTGGCTACAGATCCTTGTGTAAGGTCAAGTTTTGTGTTGAATTCAGTTGCAGCACGGCCACTGTTTTCACCATAAACTTTAGCGCGGATCATATAATCCTGATAAGAGCTAAGTTCCCAATCACGGCCACCTGTTGCATAGCGGTTGTAGCTGCGGTTTGCACCGGCAGTAGCATCAACAGCAATTGGTGTACAGTTTGGATAATCAGTATCCTGACGCATTACGAGGTAGAACTCTCCTTCTTCAACAGTGCTTGCACCGTTAAAGTCAAATTCAACCCAACCATAGTTTGCAGGAGTTACAGTGATACTGTCAAGCATAGTACCCGGCATTCCGCCTTCACCGTCAGCAAGAGCTACAAACATAGTGAAAGGCTGCAGGTTGTTACCGCTTGGCCAGCTTCCGTCATATACATTAACCATGAAACCAAGCACATCAGTTGGGTATCCTTCCGGAGTAAATTTAACAGCGTTAAAGTTACCGGCAACATCCCAAGCCGTTACGTTGGTAGCATCGTCATTATCATAAATAATATAGTAGTAGTTGCTTGGCTCATACCAGTTCACATCTACCTGAGTTTTTTCCATATTGCGCTCAGCAGTTACACCAAGAGCAGGATCAGGGAACTCAAGCATAATGAAGTCAACAATCGTGTTGCCACCATTAGATACATTCTGGCCTGATACTTCCTGTGGTTCGAAACCATCGGCTTCACACATTACAGTGTAGCCGGCTTCAAGAACAGTCATTGTATAAGCACCATTCATATCAGTAGTTGCTTCAGCTTCGTAAATGAGTTCATCACCTACTTCGCGGTAAGCAGTTACAGTAGCACCTTCCAGTGGTACGAGTGGTGTACCCATAACGCTAACGTTACCAGAGATAGCACCTTCACCATAGATATAGAGTTCGATAGGACCTTCTTCCAGTGATTCACCAGCAGTAGGAGCTTGATAAACAGCTGTTACAGAATATTCGTGTGTTCCTGCAGGAGCATAAACATCTGTATATGTACGTGTATCAGCAGCAGTTTGCGCGATGAAACCACCATCACGATAAACGTTGTAAGCAATCAGGTTTGGAGCAGGGCCACCACCGCCGCCGCCACCGGAAGCAGTAAGTTCATAACCAAAAATCTGCTCGTTTTGTACGATACCACCAAGTGTTACAGTACTACCAACAATGCCACCCTGAGTATAGATACCACCGGCAAGACCACCAGCAATACCAAGGTCAGCATTAACGTCGAAAGTAGTGCCGGTTTCAGTACCTGTTGCGATTTCCATCTGTACAAGTACAGCACCTGAACCATCCTGGCTGAATCCCCAGAGGAAAGGACCACCTGAAGAGAAGTTATCATAAGCAAAACCATAATAAGAGCCGAAGGAACCCACAGCAAATGAATTGAGTGTAGCACCTGTACGGCTAAAAAGTGTAATGGTTGTTGACCAGTTGTTAGCCCAGAATCCGTCTGCACCATCATCATAAGCAAGAGCACGAGTGGCTGTAGCAGCAGAGAGTGTTGCGATTAGGGTTTCACCACCTGGAGTGAAGTCCATTTGATAAAGTGAAGTGGTGCTTGGGGAAGTATAGAAATAGGTGCCGTCATAAGCCAGGTCGCGGCCTTGGCCCGTACCGGCTATGGTGAATGATCCCATATAAGTACCATCGATACCATAACGGTAATAGTCAGTACCATTCCACTTGGTTGTATAAATATATGTACCATCGGATTCGGCACCGGCTTCACCACCACCTACGCCAACTGCATAAGCAAACTGGAAGTCGAAGAGTGCACGGTTATCCTGTACATATTCTATTTCACGGTAAGTTGCTGAAGCTTCAACATTAGGATCGTTATTTTCACGAGCTTGTGTTCCCAAAACGCGGAAGTAAGGTCCTCCGGCAAGTGGGTAATCCCAAGTAAGGATTGCATCGTGATCCATAACTTCACCTTCGAGGTTACGTGGTGGAGGCAGGAATGCAGCAGTAAATTCATAAGTAATGATTTCTGATACACCTGAGCTGTAAACAGCACCAACACCGGCGATATAAGTCTGGCCGAAGTTCAGGTTTTGATATGTCCATGTAGTTACATCGGCAGCTGTAGAGCCAACCCATGCAGCATCAAGATATACATTATAAGAAGTGAGGTCGCGAGATTTACCACCAACACCGTCCCATACTTTTACATTATCAATTGCCCACCAGTAATCCCAGTTGGCATTATAATAATGGAAACGGATTTTCATGCCAAGGTTGGCATAAGCAGTAACATCAATTTGCTGATGGTTTGGAGCACCCCAACCACCAAGTGTAGAGCTGATGGAATAAACAGTCTGCCAGGCAGTGCCGTCCCATACATCAACAGCACCGATACTGGAAGCATATTGCTGGAAGAACTGATCGAAATCAAGGTACACCTGGCTTACACCGGCAGTATTAACTTCGGAAGTAATCATTTCTTCGTCCATAGTACCACATGAAGAACCTGCACCGTCACTGTTTACAAATGCCATTTGTGTTCCATCGAGGCCGCCACCATAAGTAGAAGCTTCCCATGTTGCGTTACATGTACCACCGTTTACAATGGTAAAGTCGGCAGGAATACCGGCATTGAAATTCCATTCAGCACCCGGGAATTCACCTGGTTCGTACCATGTTGCTACCTGAGTAACTTCATCAACCCAAAGACCCCTTGGAGGATTCTTTGATTCGCTGAGCATTACAGGAATAGTAGTTTCTTCATCAATTGTTACGCCCATCATTTCATAAGGATCGTAACCATTGAGGTTGATAGAATAGTCATAAGTACCATCCCACACATCTTCGAATACAACAATACCTGTAGCAGGAGCAAAAGCTTCATAAATCTCATAAGGATATTCCAGTCCTGTCATCAACACATGAGCGCCTTCAGGGCTGTTGCCATCGGTTGTTGTAATTTCAAATGTTACATCATAACGCAGGGCGTGACCAACAACGTTTGTTACAGCAGCGTCAGAAACTTCGCCACTTTCGTAAACGGCATAAACATTATAACGATAGTAACCGCTTGGCTGAGCGCCGAAACCGTTATCGTTATAAGAAAGGCCACTAACGTTATTGTTCAGCAGTGTTTCAACACCCGGATCCATAGGATCTTCAGGATCGAAATCAGATACACGGTAAACCATATAATGGTCAACACCACGTGTAGCACCCTGAACCGGCTTGTAAGAAGCTGTACCTTCAGTACCGTAATTAGGAGTATTTGCAGGGCTCAGACTGTTCATCTGACGTGTATCAACAGAAGGATAAACAATACCACCTTTTGCAAAGTCACCGGCACCGGCCTGAGGACCGTTCATTTGAGCGCGGATCATGAAATCCTGATAAGCAGACATTGCCCATGCAGCACCTGCACCGGCATTGCGGCTATACGAACGGAATTTTTGTGGAGGAGTTTCGTCAATACCGATAGGAGCACAGTTTGGATAATCACCACCTTGTACCATAGCGATATAGAAATTACCATCTTCAATAGTAACATCAAGACCGGTAAATTCTACCCAACCAAAGTCGTTAGGAGTAACAATAATAGAATCGAGCAGTGCTCCGGGCATTCCGTTAACACCATTGTCATCATAAACTGCAATACCAAAATCTACACCGATAAAGTTTCCACCGGCAGGATAAGCTCCATCACCAACGTAAACTGAACCACCTGTTAAGTCTGCAGGATATCCGGCAGGGGTAAATTTAACAGCGTTCATGTTGCCACCGAAGAACCATGCAATAAAGTTTTCAGCAACGCCATCGTCATAAACGATTTCGTAATCACCTGAAGGCAGTCCCCATTCTACGAGGCAAGCATCATCAGTTGCATTAACTGTGGCGGTGGCAAACATTGGCTGATAAGCATTTTCTGTCATGGTAACATCAGGAACTTCTGTTGTGTCACCAAGAACAACTACCACACCGTTTTCAGCTGCACCGGCGAAGCCGATTTTCGTGAAAGTGAGGTCGAATGTACCTGCGGGAAGTGGGAAATAGTATGCACCATTTTCACCCGACATCCAGGTATATTCATTCATTGTGGTTGTTTCTGTTGCAAGGATAGTAGCACCAACAACAGGATCGCCTGTAGCAGTATTTTCAACCATACCATGAATCATACCTTCTGTGGCAGGAGGTACCGGAGTATAGAAGAAACGCGTGTTTGGCAGATAAGATGAAATCGTACCGGCAGTAGTTGGGAACGAACCGTCTGCATACCTGTAAACTGCGCGGCTGGCCACTGAATTATAGTACCATCTTGGGTATCCACTGGCATAAGCGCCATCGCGGTTTTCCCAAATTACAATTAAATTGTCAGTACCATTGTAATCAAAGTCAGCAACGTTAAACTCAATCTCGAACCAGTCACCCATGGTGCCGGTAAAGTCAATTGTTCCGTCAAAAACTTTTGTAAAACCATTGGCGCCCGGATCAGTATAGGCGGTGGAGGTAATTGTTGCATCAGTAGAATGCTTCATCCAGATAGACTGGTTAGGCATCACATATCCTGATGGACTTGTGTAGAGTTGGTATGCAATCTTTTCAATGGTGATTGCATCACCTAAATCTGATTGAAGATAAACTGTACGTGACCAGCTGTAATCGTAAAAGCCGTAAACCGGCACATACGAAGTACCACTGGTACCTCCTTCTACTCCCACGAAATCCGCGAAAGTAGTTGTTGAGGTGAACAGCATCACCAACAACAAGGAAAGAAACCTGGTAATTCTACGCATAGAACTTGAATTTTGGTTAATAATTAGTGAATTGAATAAAGGGTTTTCATAAAAAATTCGACCAAAGATATTAATTTTCGGTCAAAACGCAAGATTTCTCCCGCGTCTAATGCTTTCAGACTATAATAATTATGCAGGGTTGCTTCATTTTCGGGTTTTTTTTTAATTTTTTTGTTAATCATTCAGCCGATGACCAGAGTGATTCTGCCGTAGTCAATTTTATTCTGTATTGTGGAATAGCCATACATCCCTAATTGTAAAAACATCCATAATTTTTTGGTACTTTAACTGCAATAGCTATAAATGAATAAAACAGTGCATTAATATATAAACTTGTAGTTAAAATGCTGTTTTTCATTATTTTAAAAAAAATAAAATGGGTTAAAAAGTAACACTGAAAAATTATTTAGAAACCTTGAAAATCAGACCGTAAAATAAAAGCATGAAAAAAATGGCATTAAGCTGAAATCCCGTTCGCGCAATTTCCAAAATCCGGAAAAAAGCTTTTGAGGCATCATTTTTTTATCAATTTCCAACAAAATCTTTTTTCAAACAGAGCATAAAAAGCGGCTTTAATGAAAAACCGGATGCAAGCTTAAAACTTTCATCCGGTTTATAGATTCCACTTGATGCATAATTATTGGTTGTCGCAACAAATGAGATTTTTAAATTATTGACAAAACTTCCTCATAATTCTTTGCTACTTCATCCCAGTTGATCACATTCCAGAAAGCTGAAACGTAATCAGGGCGGCGATTCTGGTAATTCAGGTAGTAGGCATGTTCCCAGACATCGAGACCCATAATCGGCAAACCTTTTACATCGGCGACATCCATCAACGGATTATCCTGATTAGGCGTGCTGCTCACCTGCAATTTGCCATCTTCATTTACCGAAAGCCATGCCCAACCACTGCCAAAACGGGTTTTTGCAGCATTTTCAAAATCAGTTTTAAATGCTTCAAAACCTCCAAGGTCGCGATCGATAGCGTCTTTTAAAATTCCTGTTGGCAGTCCACCTCCGTCAGCTTTCATGATATTCCAGAAAAGGCTGTGGTTATAATGACCGCCGCCATTATTGCGCACTGCGGCAGAATAAGAACTGATATTTTTAAAGAGATTTTCCAATGACAAATTTTCAGCATCAGTTCCGGCAACAGCATTTTTCAAATTATTAAAATAGCCCTGGTGATGTTTTGTATAATGCAATTCCATTGTACGTGCATCGATGTGCGGTTCAAGTGCATCAAAAGCATAGGGTAATTCCGGAAACTGAATATTTTTAATTTCTTGGTTCATGTTGTTTAATTTTAATTTAGACTCCATTAAAATAACAGCATGAACATCAAAAGGTTCAAAAGCTTTTATGAGCTGAATTTCAATATCTTATGATTTTCTTGCGATCATCAGACCGTCGCGCAAAGGTAGGAGAACATTTTCCAGACAGGGATTTTCCTGCACCATTTGATTAAAGCGGCGCAGGGATTTAGTAGCCTTATCAGTCACGGAAAAATCGGGCACTTTATTGTCCCACAATACATTATCAGCAATAAGCAATCCTGCTGATTTAATTTTTGGCAGTAATTTCTTAAGATATTCCGGATAATTTTCTTTGTCAGCATCCATAAAAACGATATCCCATTCTTCCTCCAGTGTATCAATTACATCCAGGGCACTTGCATTGATCAGGCGGATTTTTTCTTTAAAAGGAGATTTTTCCAGGGCATGTTGAAAAACATGATAGAGTTCATCATTTTTGTCAATGGAATAGATCAGTCCATCCTCCCGGAGCCCTTCCGCAAGATGGAAAGTAGCATAAGCCGTATAAGTTCCAAGCTCCAGAATACGGGAAGGTTTCATAGCTTTGCTCAGAAGTGACAAGAAAGCAGCCTGAACTTTCCCGGAAATCATACGGGGCATCAATACTTTCAAATAAGTTTGCCGGCGCAAATCTGCCAGTTCCGGGCGTTCATCGCGGCAATGTGCTTCGATATATTCTTCAAGCAAAAAGCTTTGTACTTCGTTCATAATAATCTATTCTCCTGGGTAAATAAGGTAACTCAATTGATCTTCCGAATAAATCTTCTGTGCCAATTGGTTCAGGCTTCGGGGAGTGATTTGCAATATTTTATCATGCAATTCATTTGTTGTGCAAATTTCGCCTGTGAGCAGCAACGATTTGCCTGCATTGAGCATTTTTTGGCTACCGGAATCATGTTGCACTTCAATTTGGCCTAACATCTGTTTTTTTGCCTGTAGCAGCTGACGCTCGGAACACATTTTATCAGCAAATCCAGACAACTCCTGTCGCACCAGTTTCAGGCTTTTCTTCAGGTTTTTATGATCAGTCCCGAGGTAAATCGTATGCAATCCCTGATCTTCATATGCAGAATAGGATGATTCTACAAGATAGGAGCATGCATGCTTTTCGCGCAGGGACATATTCAGGCGGCTGTTGAGACCGGGTCCACCCAGCATATTGTTCAGCAATGACATTACAATACGCTCATCAGAAAAAACCACAGGAGCCGGCATCCCGATAAGGCAATGCGTTTGAAAACTGTTCCTGTCTTTTTGGATATTAAATGGCTTATAATCAAATGGAACACCCGAAACCTTTTTGATTGAACCTTCGTTGGAAATTCCGTCATGAAGCGGAAAAAACTTTTCGATCAATTTAATGACTTTTGGGAAAGCTGAGCTTCCGCAATAGCTTATCACCATACGATCAGTCCTGTAATGCGCAGCAATAAAATCCAGGATCATTTGGCGGTTGAACGAGTTAACAGTTTCGGGCGTGCCCAAAATCTGGGATGCAAGCGGGTGGTCGTTAAAAAACAACTGTTCGAACTCATCAAAGATATATTCCGACGGGCTATCGAGATAGGAATTGATTTCATCCAAAACAATTTCCTTCTCTTTTTCAATCTCCTTCTCGGGGAAGCTGGCGTTAAAAACAATATCAGCAATTAACTCAAATGCCCTGTCAAGGTTATTCAGTCCCGGAAATGAAGCATAGATACATGTTTCTTCTTTACTGGTATAGGCGTTCAGTTCGCCGCCAACCACTTCCAGGCGGTTTATTACCTGATAGGATTTACGTTTATGCGTCCCTTTGAAAATTGTATGCTCAATAAAATGGGCAAGACCCTCATGCTCTTTCAGCTCATCTCGGCTGCCGGCATGAACAAAACAGGCCAGGTGCGAAACCGTAGAAGGCTGGTATTGATACACCACCCGCAACCCGTTTGAGAATGTATGTAAATTATATTCCTGTAGGGATTTCAATGCTCAATATTTTATGGTACGGCACTATTTGGCAGGGCAATGCTCATCCATCATCTTCCGCAGATCATCCTTTTTATATTCCACTTCATAACCCAGATCTATAGCACGTTGAGCATAAACACATGCGGCATCAGGATTATTCACCGTGAACATTAACTCGGCCATATACCTGTATAGATAAGCATTATTCGGGTTAATTTTTTGGGAAGCTTTAAAGTCTTTCATAGCGTTTGGAAAATCCTTAAGCATGAAATATGCATAGCCCCTGTTTGCTAATGAATAGGCAGCTTTAGCCTTTGGCCCCAGTTCGATGGCTTTATTGAAATCCTCGATTGCGCCTTTATAATCGCCCAGTTCCATTTTCGCGTAGAACCCACGGTTATTATAGGCATCAGCATAGTTTGGGTCTTTTTCAACAGCTTTTGTAAAGGCTTCAAGCGACTGTTCGTATTTACCTTGATTTCCAAGCTCTATGCCCTCGTTGTAGTAGTCAGCAGCGGTTTTACTGTTGGTACAGGCCATTGCAAAAAGCAAGGCAAAAATAATTAAAGGACTTAATTTTTTCATTACAAATATTTTTAGGTACAATTTCGTTATTCTTCCTGTTAACCATCTGTAAACAGGCGTGCAAACTTAACAAAAAAACCTGCACGCCCTTTCGGGAATGCAGGTTAAGAGAATCGGCATTTATAATGGAATTAATTGTTTGGTGTTTTCATTTGGTGCGGACCGATCATATTTTCCGGTAGCAGGATTTTTTCTAATTCCTCTTTAGAAAGCAATTCTTTTTCCAGGACGAGTTCATAAACACTGCGTCCGCTTTCGAGTGCTTCACGCGCCAAGTTGGTGCATTCCTCATAACCCAGAACAGGATTCAGGGCTGTAACCAGTCCTATGCTGTTTTCAACCTGATAGCGGCAGTGTTTTTCATTGGCAGTGATCCCGTTGATACAACGCTGAATCAGGGTATCCATACCGTTTTTCAGCATTTCGATGGATTCGAAAAGGCTATGTACAATTACCGGCTCCATCACATTAAGCTCGAGTTGTCCTGCTTCGGCCGCCATAGTCACGGTAAGGTCATTGCCAATAACTTTAAAAGCGATCTGATTCACGACTTCGGGGATTACCGGGTTTACTTTTCCGGGCATAATGCTGCTACCGGGCTGCATTGGAGGCAGGTTTATTTCATTGAGGCCTGCCCGAGGGCCGGAAGACAGCAAACGAAGGTCGTTGGAAATTTTAGAAAGCTTCACAGCAAGCCTTTTCAGCGCAGAGCTGTACATCACAAATGCACCGGTATCCGAAGTAGCTTCAACCAGGTTTTCTGCCAGTTTAATGTCCATTCCTGTTATATCGCGCAAATATTGAGTAACTTTTTCAGAATAGCCCGGTTCAGAATTGATACCGGTACCAATTGCTGTTGCGCCCATATTCACTTCAAGGAAAAGCGCCGCATTTTGATTAAGGCGCTCAACTTCTTCGGAGATGGTTGTTGCGTAGGCTGAGAACGATTGACCCAGAGTCATTGGCACGGCATCCTGAAGTTGAGTTCGACCCATTTTAATAATATGGGCAAATTCTTCAGCTTTTTTGGCAAATGCTTTGATCAGTTCTTCAACGGTTTTGATGAGTTTGCGGTTCATCAGGATGAGCGCGATATGCACTGCAGAAGGATATGCATCGTTTGTCGATTGTGAAAGGTTTACATGATTATTTGGATGACAGTATTTATACTGGCCACGTTCATGTCCGAGGATTTCGAGTGCACGGTTTGCAATCACCTCATTGGCATTCATATTGGTAGAAGTTCCTGCACCGCCCTGGATCATATCTACTACAAAGTGATAATGAAATTTTCCGGTCATGATTTCCTGACACGCCTGGCAAATAGCCTCGCAAACCGGTTTGGAAAGCAAACCCAGGTCGTGGTTTGCACGGGCTGCTGCCATTTTTACCATCGCCAGTGAGCTGATCAAATCAGGGAAAAAGTTGAGGCTAACACCGCTGATATTAAAATTTTCGAGCGCACGTAAAGTTTGCACACCATAGAGCATTTCAGCAGGTACGTCGCGATTTCCCAATAAGTCGTGCTCCTTGCGTGTTCTTCCCGAAAGGTACTGTGCAGCGGAGTTAACAAGTTTATTGTTGGCATGGCGCATCCGGCGCGAAATCACGCGGGCTACATTTGAGAATATTTTGAGCGATTCGGGGCCGTGTTCCTTAAAATAATTGCGGTGCACACAAAGTATCCTGCTGTTCATAACAATCCGTGCAGAAGTTGAGTGTGGGCTATCATCCATCAGGCTGCCTTCGCCCAGAAAATCGAATTTACCAAAAAAGGCCAAACGTTCTTCTTTGCCGTAGGGCGTGCGCTTTATCAATTCCACTTCTCCTTCATAAATAATATATATGTATTCGCGGGGGCTATGCTCGTTAAACAGATAATCCCCTTCCTGATACGAATTCAAATCAGCATTACTGATCAAATCCAAACGTTCCTGATCATCGAGCCCGTTAAAAAGCTCAATTTGACCAATAAAAGAAACCAATGCTTTTTTGTCCATTTCTTCCGTTTTTTAAAAATTTTATCGCGCTTCAAAGATAGGAATTAAAATCAACTGTTAATCAAATAACGGTGTTAATTAATTAACAAACGATTTTTAATTCCTCTTATTACAAGAATAAGAAAAATTTTAATGCGTCTATAATTAATTATATAACAATGAATTAGATCACTTTTTCCCTGGTTTCAAAACCACGCCCAAACTTTTTGCACCATCAATTTTCACGATAATGGGTTCATTAAAACGCACATGACGAAGGTATTCATCCTCATAAAGTGCTTCCTGAGCATTTAAAAAATCCAAATCGTAAAACCCGTCGTTTATAAAAGGGTTGATGGTAAAATAGCCCACGCCGAAGGATGTGAGGTTTTGAAAGAAGTGTGTTCCCTGACTGGGATCTATACGGTAATTTTTCAATCCGCTTTCAACGATAACTCGGGCAGCTGAAATTTGCGGCCATTTTACGGGGATGCCCAACCATGGGTCACTGCTGCCCCAACGACCCGGGCCGACTAAAACATAGTTTTTGTTTTCCTTCAAAAAGCGGGCATTGAGTTTATCGACAAAAGGTACGACATCCACATTTCGGGCCGCATCAAACACTTCGGGTTTGACATAAACAAAATCGAACAGGCTGGTAATCACGCCATTTCCCAGTGCCGACTTTGATGATATCAATGTATCATCTTCTTTCACAGACTGCACATCTGCCGATATGCCTTTGGTTGTATTCACGATAGGCCGTATCTGCAACATACTGAAAATTTTCGGCTGCCCTTTTGGCACATTCAGATTAACAGCAAATTCTATTTCGATTGGGTTGTTCATCTCTTCTGCCCCAATCCTCAGGATTCGTTGCAAAATATCCGCCAATGGAAATACATTGTGCTTCAGGATATGATTAAATGTAATGATCTTTTTCCCTTCTACAAAACTGCCCTCTTTGATTGTCCCTGAATGCATATCGAAAGTAGATGCTATGAATTTCAGGCTATTATGCTTTTGAGCCGAAGCAATATCCAGCTTTTCCAGATTCACGCATTCATCAACATCCGGATGGTAGCGGTCTTTTTGCAGCGAGAGGGCATAAAAATTCTTTTGAGTTTCTTTCAAAGCAAAATCGGGTTCTGAAAGCTGCAGTATTTTTTTGGGAAATTTTGGGGAGAAACGCAGGGTAACACCACCATCTACAATATGCTTGCCCAGCCCTAGGGCGATATTTGCGATACCGTCTTCAGCTTTCTCGGGAGGAATGGGATAGAAGTTTATGGAGCGAGCCACACCGCTAAAACTCGGATAGAAATAATCGTCGTATTGCGAGCCACAGACTTCCTGGAGCACGATGCCCATTTTTTCTTCATCGATCAAATTACGTGTGGCCGTCATATAAGCTTTGGAATCGCGGAAAAATGCCGAAGCATAAACACTTTTGATGGCATTGCTGAGCTGTTCCATCATCCGGCGTTCATCACCGGGTGTATTGGGCACCATATACGTACTGTAGATACCGGCAAATGGCTGATAATGCGAATCTTCGAGAAGGCTTGATGAGCGAACGGCGATTGGACCCTGGATATGGGTTATGAAAGTATAGAGGTCTTCATGGATCCGAAAAGGCATGCGCGCCTTCACAAAACGATTCAACACTTCTTCATCTTCATGTTCGGAAAGAGCAAAATCATAGAGGTTGTTTTCTTCCATAAATTCATCAAAAACATCGGTAGATATCACAACGGTGCGGGGAATACTGATTTGCACCCCGGGAATATTGTTCAATTCGGGATTGCGTTTAATCATGGAATCGAGAAAAGCCAGTCCACGTGCTTTTCCGCCGAGAGAGCCCTCGCCAATCCTACTGAAAAGCAAATACTCATCATAACGGTCGCGGTAAAACTGGGCAATAACCCCACGCGCTTTATTCATCCGAAAACTCCCGATGGCATCGAACATAAAACGCCGTGCTTCGTCCGTATTTTCAAAACTGGATAATGGAATTGCTTTAAAAACCTTAGCCAGAGGAAACAAAGCCCTGGCATTAAGCCATTTACTCATATGGTTGCGGGCAAAATGATATTCCAGGGATGCATCCGGCACTTCAAAAATCTTTTGCTGCAAAGACTGTAAATCCTGAGCACGATTGATTTCATGGCCGGTATGAGGATCATTAAATACAAAATCACCGAAAGCAAAATAGTTTTTTATAAAAGCACGCAGTTCAATAGAAAGTGTTTTGGAATGCTTATGAATAAAACCGACTTTTAATTGTTTGGCCCGTGATTCAAAAGGAGCATCAGAGCTTTGCAGCAGAAAAGGCATATATTTATTGTCAATCTTGACCATACGGGCCAGCTTAATCCCCGCTTCGGTATCCCTTTTTCCATCGCGTTTGTACGAAATATCGGAGATCACACCCAAAAGGTTTTCCTTGTATTTCCAGTAAAACGATTCCGCTTCTTCGTAATTGGTAGCCAGCAAAATTTTCGGCCGCCCGCGCATACGGAGCATTTTCTGGTGTTCATTCAGGCCTTCGGTCATAAAAGCCTTTGATTGCTGGAAAATGATGCGGTAAATATTGGGCAGGTAACTGGAATAAAAGCGGATGGAGTCTTCAACGAGAATAATAACCTGAACACCAATCTCTTCTACATCATGCTCTACATTCATCTTGTCCTCAATAAGCTTGATGATGGCGAGAAGGATACTGGAATCGCCCAACCAGGAGAACACATAGTCAATGGAACTCAGATCTTTACCGGCAATTTTAAGGCTGACATCGCGGCTAAAGGGTGTTAAAACCACAATCGGGATGGTTGGATATTGCAATTTAATACCTTCGGCAAAAGTAAAGGTATCAGAATCTTCGGGGTTGAGCATCGAAATAATCAGATCAATCTTTTCCCTACGAAGGATATTCAATGCTTTTTCTTTGGAACTTGCAAGGATAAACTGTGGTGGATAACGAAGGTTCAGGCTTACATATTCATTAAAAATCTGTTCGTCGATGCGCCCGTCATCCTCCATAATGAAGGCATCGTAACGGCTGGAAATCAATAATACCTGATAGATCCTGTTCTTCATCAGGCTGTTAAAGGATGTGTCGTTCAATAGGTGTTTCAACTGTTCAATTGAAGGGTGGTTGCTTTGCATAGTCAGAGTTTTAGAAAGCTAAAGATACAAAATAGCACAAAAAAAGGGAGCCGAAACCCCCTTTTATCTCAATTATATTTCGCTTAGAGCATTGACTCGAATTCTTCATCGAATGATTTGGTAAGATTATCGCAACCAAAATTAAAAATGCGCTTACAATCTGCTTTGGCTTCCGTAATGTGGAATTCCATTTTCCAGTCATCTTGCTGAGGAAGCAGTGCAACCGCTTCGGAGAATGCTTCTTCGGGATTGCTCACGCCATTGATGCCAAACTTATCGAGCATTTGCACCAATTGTTCAAAGGAAGTATGCTCGGTTTTGGCGGGCAGCACAGCATCAAATTGCTGCAAAGTTCGCTGGGTATTGGAGAAACTCCCCCCACTTTCGGCGGGGAAGCTTGCCGGCATTACCAAATCGGCCTTTAGTGCTGTTTCGCTCATAAAATAATCCTGAACCATCACAAAATCAGGTGCATCAATTATTTTTTCAATTTTCTGGGCTTGTTTAGCACAGCCAACAGGATCTTCACCAAATACGAAAAGATTTTTCACTTTACCCGCTTTAAGTGCGGCATAAGCATCGGCTATATCTGCTTTCACATCGTCCACCGACCAGAGCGATTTCATTTCATCGGCAAGCCGGTCATTGCCTTCGCGATAGCCAAATACATAATCACCGGAAATACCCATATCGAACAGTCCCTGCGCATTGGCACTTTCCTTCAGGCTGATCAGTCCGCTGGAAGTTTTGCCCAGTTTACCCGTAATCATTGCCAAATTGAACAATTCAGCAGCAGCCTCTTCCGAAACTTCTTTCTCGCTGAAAATCAATATTGCATTTTGCTCCAGATTATAATTTTTGGCAAATTCGATCAAATGGTCGATGCAGCAGGCCCCGGATTTCTCGAAAAGCTCATCGAAATCTTCTTTGAGGAGCGCCTCTTTATAGGCTTCAAATCCGGCAACATTATCTTTGATAAAGAGCGCATTATGCAAACCGGATGAAAGCAGATAATGATTTACAGCTTTAATGAAGTAGTAGTAGGACTTGACCTTTCGGCTGGTATCCGACTTATGCTTCATAGTGCTTTCATCCTGAGTACTGATCAGGTCAACAAGGACATTTTTACGGGAGCGCGTTTTCTGAACCAGATAACCAATCAGCGGATTATCCACATTCAGCTCTGCTCCCAGCAGATAGATACGGCTGGCATCTTCAATCTGATCAAAAGGAACATTGGCCCGGAAATTATCAGCCAGATTGCTGCTTCTTCCGGCATAATGGAAGCTGCCCACATTTGCGGTCTTCACAGCTGCTCTGGCCAGTTTCTGGATCAGATACATTTCCTCATTGGTTAGGCGCGCACCGGCAAAGAACGCATTCTGATCAGCCGGAACCGCTTTCATTTTTTTGGCCAGCAATTTATATGCATCGTCAAAACTAATTTCTTTAAACCCATCACCCTCTTTGAGCATAGGTTTTGTAATCCTGTCGAGGCGGTTCATCTGGCGGTAGCCAAATTTCGCCCTGCGGCTGATGTTTCCTTCTTTATTCAGATCTCCAACCCTTCCATTGGTTTTATAAACAAAACCTGCGCTGTGGTAGATATCCATTTCAAAGCCTTCGCTGCCAAAGAAATCCACAGCAGGCAGTTTTGTCAATTCCACCGGACCCGGTTTGAAGGGGACATTTTCGGTAATGGCGCCCGTAGGACATGTTGTGATGCAGAGCCCGCAGTTTTCGCAAGGCGTATCCTGGAGGGAATCGCCCATTGCAGGAGCCACATAAGTCTCGAAACCACGTTGCACCAGGCCAAGCGCATTAGCACCTACCACTTCGCGGCAGATACGGATACAACGAGAGCAAAGCACACATTTATTATTATCGATTTCGATAAAAGGATGACGGAAATCAACCTGATATTCTTTGTATTCCCCGGCAAAATGCTTTTGATCGGCCTCGTATTCGGTAGAAAAACGTTGCAGGTCGCAATCAAAAAATTCGGTACAGCCACATTCCAAACAGCGTTGTGCTTCATGGCGGGCCACATCTTCATTGGCATAACCCAGTTCCACTTCTTTGAAATTCAGGCGATCGTTGGGTTCTAGTACCGGCATTTCCTCACGCATCTGCTTTTCAAAATGACCGAGGAAATCGTCTTTTGGAAGCTCACTTTTAAAGTTCTCCTTTTTGGAATGGAAGGGCTTGGGAATCAGTTTGATTTCTTCGCCACGAAGATATTGGTCGCAGGAATCGCTGGCAATTTTCGCCTGGGCAATTGCTTCAATGATTGTAGCTGGTCCTGTTACACCATCACCGGCAGCAAATACACCCGGGATTCCGGTTTCCAGTGTTTTGGAAGCATCCAGATCGCCCCAACGGTTAAGCTTCAGTTCGCCCTCAGCGGCATGCTCGTTGATATCGTCCATGAAACCAACAGTGGTTTTCTGGCCAATAGCAGCGAGGATATAGTCCAGTTCCAGGTCAAAATCAGAACCTTCGACAGGAACAGGACGGCGGCGGCCCGATTTATCGGGAGCGCCCAGTTCCATCTTGAGCAGGGTCACCGACTTCAGGTTTCCGTTTTCATCTTTGTTCACTTTTTTGGGATTGGTAAGGAAAAGATATTCCACACCTTCGAGTTTGGATTCATGAATCTCGATCGGGTTGGCAGGCATTTCCTTCTCGGTACGGCGGTAAATTACATAAACCTTCTCCGCACCACAGCGTATGGAAGTACGGCAGCAGTCCATGGCTGTGTTACCACCACCAACAACCGCAACAGTTTTACCTGTGAAATCGGCACGTTTTCCGGTCATTTCCATATTCCTGAGGAAATCAATTCCAGAAAATACATTTCCGGCATCATCACCTTCGCAGCCAATCAGCGTACCTTTTTGCGAGCCAATGGCCAGCACGGTAGCATTATATTTTTCTTTGATTTCTTTGTAGGAAATATTTTCGCCCAGTTTTTTATTGTAGAAAATATTCACACCCATATCGGTGATATTCTCAACTTCTTTATCAAGTATATCATTAGGCAGACGATATTCAGGGATACCGTAGCGCAGCCAGCCACCGGATTTCGGAGCTGCTTCAAAAATATCCACATCATGGCCTTTGACACGCAGGAAGTGGGCAGCAGAAAGACCACCGGGGCCTGCACCGATCACAGCAACTTTTTTACCGGTTGATGGTGCAAGTTTTGGCACATATTTATCAGGAGATTCCAGATCATAATCCGAAGCAAAGCGCTTCATATAATCGATGCCCACACCCGTTCCTTCATCAAGGAGATTTCGGCGGCATGCAGCCTCACAGGGGCGCACACAAACCCGTCCGCAAATGGCTGGCAGCGGATTGGTTTCTTTGATAAGCGCAACAGCTTCACTGTACAGCCCTTTATCGATCAAACTGATATAGCCCTGAACATCAACGCCTGCCGGACAGGTTTGCGTACAAGGCCCCAGACAATCGGCATAGTGGTTGCTGAGCAGCAATTCCAGGGCGGTTCGGCGCGATTTGCGCACACCTTCGTTATTGGTTTCTATTTTCATCCCTTCGCTCAGGCGCGTGGAACATGCAGGCTGATGGCCTTTCATGCCTTTTACATCCACCACGCATAGGTAGCAGCTCGAATAAGGTTCCAGCCTTGGGTCATTACAAAGCGTAGGGATTTCGATCTGCTCTCGTTTACACAAATCAAGGATGCTTTCACCTTCAAATCCCTGAACAATTTTTCCGTCTAAGACTATATTATATGTTTTCATCTTTAAATTCAATTTAAGGTTGGACAGAATTAAATCAGCTTAATCGCATCAAATTTACACTTGGTATAGCACAGGCCACATTTGATACACTTATCCTGATCGATATGGTGTACTTCCTTGCGGCTTCCTGTGATGGCATCAACCGGACAGTTCTTCGCACAAACGGTACAACCAATACACTTCTCTTCGTCAACCTCATAGGTAAGCAATGCTTTGCAGGCTTTTGCCGGACATTTTTTATCGCGGATATGCGCCTCGTATTCGTGCCTGAAATATTTGATGGTTGTCAAAACGGGGTTAGGAGCAGTTTGCCCAAGTCCACAGAGGCTGTTGTCTTTAATCTGCTCAGCCAGTTCGATCAGTTTTTCGATATCGCCTTCCTTACCTTCGCCTTGGGTGATGCGTTCCAGGATTTCGAGCATACGTTTGGTGCCCACACGGCAGAACGTACATTTCCCACAGCTTTCCTTACGGGTAAAATCGAGGAAAAATTTCGCCACATCTACCATACAGGTTGTTTCGTCCATCACGACCATACCGCCCGAACCCATAATAGCGCCGGTAGCATTCACCGAATCATAATCAACGATGGTATCGGCGAGATATTCGGGGATACAGCCTCCGGAAGGACCACCCAACTGAACGGCTTTAAACCTCTTATCACCAATGATTCCTCCACCCATTTTAAAGATGATATCACGGATGGTAATGCCCATAGGCACTTCCACCAGGCCGGAACGCTTGATTTTACCGGCAAGGGCAAAAACTTTTGTTCCTTTGCTCTTTTCTGTTCCGTATTGTGCGAAAGCTTCTGCGCCGTTCAGGATAATCCATGCGATATTGGCCAGGGTTTCCACATTATTGATGTTGGTAGGCTGTTTCCACAGGCCGGATTCAGCAGGGAAAGGAGGGCGTTTGCGGGGCATTCCGCGCTGGCCTTCTACCGATGCAATAAGTGCGGTTTCTTCACCGCAAACAAATGCTCCGGCGCCTTCTTTGATGTACATATCAAAGTTAAAACCTTCAATTCCGGCAGCATTTTTGCCGAGATAGCCTTTTTCGCGTGCTTGTTCCAACGCAATATTGAGTCGTTTGATTGCCAGCGGATACTCAGCGCGACAGTAGATCACACCGTGTGAAGCGCCAATAGCATAAGCACCGATTGCCATGCCTTCGATAATAGCATGCGGGTCGCCTTCCAGAACGGAACGGTCCATAAAAGCACCCGGATCGCCTTCATCGGCATTACAAATAATGTATTTTTCGTCGGATTTATAGTTGAACGCAAAACGCCATTTCATTCCGGTAGGAAATCCACCACCGCCGCGGCCACGGATACCTGAATCCAAAACGGTTTGAATAATTGTTTCAGGACCAATTTTTTCCTTAGCGATTTTTTTCATGGCCTCATAACCATGACGTTCTTCATATTCTTCGATGCTCTCCGGATCCATATAACCACAATTGCGGAGGGCGATTTTCACCTGATCTTCAGTAAATTCATTGTCAATGGTTTCGATCAGGTCGCTTTGAACGATATATTCTTTGATAGGATTTTGCTGCACAACATGGCGTTCGATAAGCTCAATGGCGCGGCTTTCATCAATCTGGCCATAAAGATGTGTGCCTGTTTCGTCCTGGATTTCCACCAAAGGCTCGCGGTAGCACATACCCACGCAGGATGTTTTCTTCAGTTCAAAATCAAGGTTTTCAGCTTTCTGAAGGGCTTTTATTTTTTCGTAGGTTTTATTGGCACCTGCAGCAATACCACAGCTTCCCAATCCTACGATTACTTTTGTCTTTTCCATAGGGCTCAATTTTTTTCCTGAATTCTGATATTTTTAACAATTTTCACAGCCTCGCTGCCGGTAAGCTTTCCGTAGGTTTCATCACCAATCATCATCACCGGAGCCAGGGAGCAACATCCCAGACAGGCCACCGATTCCAGCGTAAACAGACGGTCTTCGGTAGTTTCTCCGTCTTTTACGCCCAGTGCATCCTGAAGTGCATCGGTAAGTTCATCGGCATTTTGCACGTGGCAAGCGGTACCATGGCATACTTTCACGATATGCTTGCCCACCGGCTCAAGGCGGAACTGCGAATAAAAAGTAGCTACGCCATACATATCGCTCAGGCGGATTCCGGTTTCGTTTGAAATTTTTTCAAAAACTTCGCGCGGCAAGTAGCCATAAATTGCCTGTGCACCCTGAAGGAGCGGGATCAGGCTGCCCCTTTTCGACTTATACTTGCTCAGCAGGGCGTCGAGCAGACTCAGGTCAAGGCCGGTAGCCTCGGCTGCGCTTTTTTCCTGGTATATTCTTTGGATTCTCATAGTGAAATATTTTTGTAAATATTCTAATATCAATTGTTGATGTTGGTAGTAAAAATAGGAATTGAGCAGGAGAAATCCCCCCCTGCTTATTGGTTTTCAAAAATTTAAAATTGATCTAAATTAGGCTGAAAAAGCTAACCAGCTGTTATCCTAAGAATTGCAAAAAGAATAAGCAAAACAAAAATAAAAAGGCAAAATAAACGAAAAACAGTGATTCACAGAACATTGCGAAAATAACTGATCATAAACTAGGTGAAACACTTAGAATGCTTCGGGGGAATATTGAAGCAGTGATTATGAGCCGAATTTTTATTTCTGTATGCAATGGCAACCAAAAAAAACCGCTCTGAAATTCATAAGGGCGGAGAATATGTCAAAATGCTAAATCACTTCTTAATAATCTTCTTAAAGAAAGTAGTCTTTTCGTTGGTCATACGTACAATGTAAACACCGGCCTCTTGGTTTTCCATATTGATTATTACTTCATTAGAAAGCATTTGTACAGTAGTAACAAGGCGGCCACTGATATCGGTTACTTCTATAGTGTAGTCACGGTCAGCAGCAATTTTGAAGTAGTTGTTTGCAGGGTTAGGATTGATTGTGATCCGAGATTTAAAATCTTCTATCCCAATATAAATACCTCCAAATATATCTTCAAGGGTTAGGTTATCACCATTAATACGAAATTCACGACCGGGGTCTCCGCACCATTCGCCGCCTTCCCATCCGGCATTTTTGAAATACTTATATTGATACTCCCCTGCAGGCAGCTCGATTGTTGCGGTAAAAACACTGTCGCCATCGTCATCTGTCATCAATAAAGAACCATTATACCCAGGTTCCAACCAGCCAATCATGCTGCCTGTAACATACATGGTATCAACACCATATATAAACATATCATATTCAATAGCCAGGTTTGCATCCGCTTTGAATGTAACCGTATAGGTCTCAATATTCCCATCCACCCTGATATAATCTTCTTTTGTCAAGGTATCCTGATCCTCGTCATTAGAAGCGATCAGTCGGACATCATATTGACCTTCATCAGCATAAAATACAGAAGGGTTTTGCTCCGTGGACATTGTCGGATAACCTCCTTCAAACTCCCATAGCCAGGAAGTAGCGCCATGCGACAAATCGTTAAAATATGCGGTAGCTCCTTCATAAACCACAGTGTCGCGTGCGCTGAAATCAGCCAGCACCGAAACAGGATATAATTGGATTGTAAAATCTGCATCCGTAAAAGCAAAATCCTTGATATACTTGTAGCGAACTGGAGAAGCCGGGTCTTCCGGGTTCATTCCTTCATAAATAAGGGGTAATATGTATCGATCTCCATTGCGGATAACAAATCCCGCCATTGTTCCAAAATATGCATGCCACATAGCTTCAGAACCATATGTAGCATTTACGGGCAAATCAGCACCTTGTCGGTCTGCAGTCAGCATATTCCTTAGCGGATCAAATCCACGTGCCCAAATGTCGGGGTAAAAGTTTTCATCGGGGTTTACCTTCAGATCAGTATCCAGATAGGAAAAGAATACTTTTGTACCGTCCCAGTTTGTTGCCGCACAAATTCGGTTGTCTTCGCTCAGTTCGCCAAAAGTACCACGGAAGTTATGCGGACGTCCGATTTCAACGGCTTCCCATGTTTCGCCACGATCCGTGGAATGGATATCCATCAGGGCAAAATATGGATATTCGGTTATTATGGAATAAGGTTCATTACCGGCAACACCGATTCCTACAGCGATATGTGGATTTCCTTCTATATCAACAACAAGGTCACAGTCAAAAGCCGTTGTAAAAGGCACTTCATCGCGTTGCGGATCGGGATCGGCAAAAAGGCTGTCCCACTGAACTTCTGTCAGGTATGTTTTCACGTCTTCAATTCCATTGGGTCCATCAAGCTGGATGTTCATCGGCTCACTCCATGTCAGACCATCATCCACTGATTTATAAAGTATTGGGTAATACGTTTTTTGACCGGCGACTACAGCCTCATTTCCTCCATTATCGGCAAGAATAACAATCCATGCAACAGATCCGTCGGGTGAATATGCCACACGGACACAGGCCGGAAGTAATTGCTCGGCAGGATTTGCCACAGGAGCATCAATGAGCATCCGTTCGTAAATGATATCATTTTCCTCATCGTTCCAGGTTCCACGGCTGACAATGAGCTGTCCGAGATATTCAAAGCTTCCGGTTGTCCAGTTCTGGTTCATATCAGCAACCAGCACAGTACCTGTTTTACGGTTAATATCCATTCCATCGGGAATATACTGAAAGTATGGTGCGGAAGAAAAAAGAAGGTTTTCTGTGGTATCCACGTTGGAAGCAGAGGTGATTTTGTGCGTGCCGTAACAATAGCCGCCCCAGGTTCCGTTTGTAGCGTCGAGGTTGGGGGCAAAAAAAGCCAATGATCCGTTGGAAGGATTCGTATTCCCTTCCGGATTAAATATTACTGCCTGTGGAAAGCGCGCTCCATCAGCATAATACTGAGGGCCAGGTGGTGTACCGAGATAAGTCTCAATCATGCATGTCCAGGTCTTTCCGCCATCAAGCGATAAGTCATAACCAAGGTCACCGCTATATCCATCCGGGTCTAGCGCACCGCCCATACGGTGGATGTTTGTTATTGCATGGATATCGTCATTATAATAAATGATGCTTCTCTGGCCACCTTCATAACCATAGCCATATGCATTGCATGAAGTGCCAAGATCAACAACCTGAACTCCATTTGGTGAACGATAATTTTGATTTGAGATATAATTTGGAGAAGGCGTTGCTGCCTTGACGGGTTCCACTCCTGTTTTTTTACCAAACACAGCATGGTGTATTTTGAGTCCGTCCCGAAGCCGGGGTGCATCTTGTGCATGGCATACAAGAGCAAAACAAAAAAACATTGATAAAAAGAGCAGTTTATTCATGAGTGAGGTTTTTTTATTTCAGGATAATTTTTTTTGTGATGTTCAAAGTCCCGCTTTTAAGTTTGAGGATATAAACTCCTGCGGTATAACTATTAAGATCAACGCGGATGATTCCGTCTTGTGGATATTGCGACATTTGATCTTCGTAAACAATCCGGCCAGTGTTGTCCCAAAGCTCCAGATTGAACCGGCCGGAAAATTTCGACAGTTTAATCTGCACCATACCATTCGCGGGATTTGGAAAGATCGAGAGCATATCGTTTAAGCCTGCAATGGAAGCCGGATCATAAACACGCACATAATTTTCAATAGTTTTTGTGGTTTCTTCCCTGCCATTGGAGATCGTTAGGCCAACATCATAATCACCGGGCGTATTGTAAGTTACATGCGGATTTTTGTCGGTGGATGTTTGTGGCTCTCCGCCTTCAAAAGTCCATGAGCAATTTGCAGCCTGAAAAGAGAAATCCTGAAAAGAAACACTTTCGCCCATTTCAATTTCTGTTTTATCTGCGTAAAAATCAGCAAAGGGAATATCAACACCGCTTGGGATGCTGAAATCAGAATCATCAAAAGTAAATCCCTTGATATAATGATAGCGAACGGGAGCAAGAACATCTTCCGGATCCATATCCTGAAAGCTAATGGGCAGTTCATATTCTGTTCCGTTGTGGATCACATACGTTGAAAGCGTGGCAAACCAGGCTTTATTTTCGGCAACAGTTCCCGCGGTGATGTTTTGGGCCGCATTCTCACCATTTTGATTTGCCGTTATCCGGTGGTTTATAGGATCAAAAGCCCTTGCCCAGACATTATGCCGTGTATTGTTGCCGGGCATCACCTCCGGATCGGTATCTACCCAGCTAACAAAAATTTTGCTGCCATCCCAATTGGTTGCGGCACAAACGCGGTTGTCTTCTATAAAATTACTGCCAAAATCACCACGAAAACTTTTGGGTCTGCCAAGTTCCACGGCTTCCCAGGATTCGCCTCCATCCGGCGACCAAATATCAAAAACGGCATTGTAAGGATAATCCGAAACATAGGAATAAGGCTCCGCTCCAGCTACCGAAACGCCTGTTGCAATATGCGGGTTGCCGTTTTTATCGACTACCAGATCAAAATCGAAGGCTGTTGTGTAAGGGATTTCATCACGCGCCGGAAGTGCTCCGCTAAAGAGGCTGTCAATTTCAGCTGCAGATAAATAAGTCAGGATGCCGGGAATGCCATTGGGGCCATCGAGTTGAATGTTTGTTGGAGCACTCCAGCTCTGACCGCCATCGGTTGTTTTTAAAACGATGGGATGATAAGTTCTCTGACCATCGGCAACGACTTCGTCCTCTCCGTTATCGCCAAAAACAACGATATAGCCTGTTGGGCTGTTGGGCGCAAAGGCTATTCGGGCGCACATTGGCTCCATTTCAGTTGTATCATATATCAAAGGGCAATCCACAAAGGAATAGGAATAATCAATATCCTGATCCGTTTCGTTCCATTGTCCGCGCGCCAGGATCATTTGATTTTTATATTTTTTGTGATAATCATCATAGTTAAAATCCAGAACAAAAACCTGCCCGTTGGCACGGCAAAGCGCCATACTTTCAGGAACATAAAAATAAGATCCCGGAAAACTATATGTGTCATCTAAATTTTTAGTGGTATCCACAAAGGATGCAGAGCCGAGCTTATGAATTCCATAGACATAACCACCCCAATCGCCGTTTGAGCACTCCAATGCAGGCGCAAAAGAACAGAAAAAAGCATTCGTAGCATGACTGCTCCCGTTTGGATTAATAATCAATCCCTGAGGATAACGGGCACATTCCCAAATACAATAGCCTGATTCAAAATGTTCATGAACCTCTGTCATGAGGGTCCAGGTCTGTCCTCCATCAAATGAAACATCATATCCGTAATCACTACCCGAACCCAGAGGATCCAGCGCCCCGCCAAAACGATGAACATGGGTCATTACATTCAATTCTTCGTTATAATCCAGTATTGTGCGCTGACCGCCATTGTGCCCATACCCATAAACATTGACAGCAGTACCCAACGGAATAAATGAAACATCACTATTGGTAGACTTGAATGAATAATCGGACAATTGATTGCACAGAGCTTTTTGTTTCACAGGCGCATCAACCAGCGGACATTTACCGGCGGCTTTTTTATAATGGATTGCAGGCTGATACGACAATTGACATATTTGCGAAAAGGCTGATAATCCAATAAACAGCAACACATTAAGAAGTAAAAACTTTTTCATTGCGGCAGGATTTTGCGATGATTAGGGAAAAATTACTGTATCAAATCAGGCTTTAAAGATACAAAAAATATTGCGTTGCGTATAGTAAATGGAATAAAAATTTAACATCCGGCACAACAAAGCCGATGCAGGCCACATTATTAAAAGGGAATCTCATTTTATCTAACTTTGCGAAATCAAAAAAATGCAGCACATGCGCAAAGCAATTTTTTTTCTTGTTTTCTTTCTGGCAACCACGCTCAGCATCAGCGCACAGGAAAAGCCAAAAAAAATCCGTTTGATACAGGCCGACGAGCTCAACAGCGTGGTCCGCGATGGCCTGGACGTGAATATTTTTATCGGGGAGGTGATTTTTGAACACGATTCGGCCTTCCTTTATTGCGATACCGCATACGTTTATGAAGAAACAAACAGCCTCGATGCTTATGGCAATGTACATGTGCTGCTCAACGATACGCTCAGTTTGTACAGCGACATGCTGAAATATTCGGGAAATACAAAAATTGCCGATGCCTATTTTAATGTGCGCCTCATTGATAACCAAACCGAGCTTTATACCGACCACCTGATTTACAACAGAAACACCAAAACCGGTTTTTATCCCGATCACGGAAAAATTGTTGATGAAGAAAACACATTAACCAGTGTGCAGGGATATTATTTCACCAATGAAAAAACATACTTTTTTAAAGATAGTGTTGTTGTTCAAAACGAAGATTATACCATGTTTTCCGACACACTGAAATACAATACGGAAACAAAAATTACCGAGTTTTTTGGGCCAACAACCATCAAAGGAGAGAATAATACCATCAAGGCAAAATCGGGATGGTACGACACGCAAAACGATATTTCGGAACTTTTTGAGGATGTGCATATCGAAGACAAAGGTCAGATTGTCAGCGGCGACAGCATTTTTTATGAACGCGCACAGGATTTTGCAGAAGTTTTCGGGCATGTGTGCATACACGATACTGTGCAGGATATTTTCATCAAAGGCGGTTACGGCATATACAAAAAAGCAGATGGATTTGGTTATGTGGTGGATAGTGCCCATGCCATCATTGCCGAAGAGCGCGATTCGCTTTTTATGCATGCCGATACACTGCGGATGCTTTTTGACAGCCTGCGCGAACCAAGCAAAATGCTGGCTTATTACCAAACCAAATTTTACCGAAAAGACCTTCAGGGACTTTGCGATTCATTGATCTATGATTTTCAGGATTCTACTATCTCGCTGCTTACCGATCCCGTGATGTGGTCGCAGGAAAACCAAATGACCAGCGATACCATACGCATATACAGCAGCAATCAGCAAATTGATTCTCTGGAACTGATCCAGGGCGCATTTGTGATATCGCAGGACAGCACCGAATCCTTTAATCAAATCAAAGGCAGAAACATTGTCGCATATTTAAAAAACAATGACATCAATAAAATTTATGTCGATGGCAATGCCGAAACCATTTATTATCTGCGCGATGAAGAACGAAAACTGGTAGGCATCAACAAGGCTATTTCAGGACAGTTGTACATAAAAATCCGCGACCGGGCATTTCAGAGCATTACCTATATTGACCAGCCCGATGCCACTTTATACCCCGATAAAGACCTTCCCCAGCCGGAACGCACATTAAGGGATTTTATCTGGATTACCGGAAAGCGCCCCATGAACAAGTATGAAATCTTTGGAAAGAAAAAAACGGACAGCCTGGCGGTTCTTACAATGCCTGATTCCCTTGCAAACGACAGCCTGCTTTACCAACTGACTGACAGCATCTTGCAAGATTCAAGCATCCAAAGCTTATTGCCGGATAGTGTGCTTATTGGAATAAGCGACAGTTTGGGGATGGATACTACTCAAACCATTTTTTCTCCTGACAGCCTGAATGTGGATTCGGTCAAAACAGAAAACCTTCCGGACAGTTTGATTGAGTTGAATCAGGATTAACGAAAGCCATTAAAAAATACAATTTGCCCGAATTGACTAATCCCATCATTTTTACTTATCTTTGAATCAAAGAATTGCATCATGGATGATTTTAGGGAAAAATATGTAAACCCATTTACCGATTATGGTTTTAAAAGGCTTTTTGGAGAAGAACCCAATAAAGATCTACTTAAGGATTTTCTCACCGAGCTGCTTCGTGAAGAACAAGGAGAAATCAAAGAGCTGACCTATTTAAAAAACGAACATTTGGGTTCAACAGAGCCTGACAGAAGAGCTGTTTTTGATTTATATTGTACGAATGAACGTGGAGAGCGTTTCATTGTAGAACTGCAAAAAACAAAACAGAACTTTTTTAAGGACAGGACGGTATATTATTCCACCTTTCCAATTAGAGACCAGGCTTTTAAAGGCAGTTTCTGGAATTTTGAATTGAAAAAAGTTTATACCATAGCCATTCTCGACTTTGTATTTGACGAAGACAAAGATGAACCAAACAAATACAGATATGACGTGAAGCTTTCGGACATTGAAACACATGAAGTTTTCTACGATAAGCTTACGTTCATCTATTTGGCCATGCCAAAATTCAATAAAAGTATTGATGAGCTGGAAACCCGATTTGATAAATGGCTGTATGTGATCAAGAACCTGCCTAAACTTGATCGCATTCCGGATAAACTGCGGGAACAGATTTTTGAAAAACTTTTTGAAACAGCTGAAATTGCAAAATTTAGCCGGAATGAATTTGATGCTTATGAAGGCAGTCTAAAATATTACCGCGATTTAAACAACACTTTGGAAACCGCAAAAGCTGAAGCCGAACAAAAAGGATTAGAGAAAGGTAGAGAGGAAGAAAAAAGGGAAATCGCCAAAAACATGCTGCAAATGAAGCTATCCACTGAAATCATCCAAAAGGTAAGCGGCTTGAGTCTCAGCGAAATTGAAATAATAAAGGATTCATTATCAGTGAAGGAATAAAAAAACCGAGACTGCACGAAGCAAATCCCGGTATATATCGGTTCGGCTACTAAACAGGTTAAGAAGCAGCCACATTTTTATTGGCCCGTGCCAAACTGAAATGCAATATCAACAGTAATGCTGCGGGGATGAGATAGGAAAGCAACAATCCTGTTCCCAAACCATAAAGATAGAATCCCAATCCTCCGGCGATAAATACAGAGAATGTTTGGAAGATCATCGTTTTTACATGGTACACCGGGCTGATCTTACAGGCTGCGGCGCTCATTACGGCTTTTTCAGAGAAAGGAATCATATGCTCACCACTTACGGCTCCGCTGATAACAGCAGCAGAAACTGCCGGTAAAAAATCACCCATTCCTTCGGCTACGGTCATTTGGTAGGCAATCGGCATCACAATAGCCATGCTGCTCCAGCTAAAACCGGTAGCAACCGTAATCAGTGCCGATAGTGCGAAAATAATCAGCAGAAGGATGTCTCCATGAATCATATCTCCCAGTATATCAGCAATATAAATCCCTGTGCCCAAATCTTCAGAAACGGCTGCCAAACCCGTTGCAAAAAGAATTACAAGGCTCACCGCTACCATCTCCTTTACACCGTGGCCAAATACTTTCCCCATGGTTTTCACCGGCATGATTTTATCCTTTCGTAATAATACAAAAGCAACACCCATCGCCAGGAAAGTACTCACAATCAAAATATCAATGGAGGAAACTGCGCCCAGCACATTCATCAGGTTGATTTCGAGTCCCTGTGATTTGGCCGTAAAATAACCGCCAATAAACAGGCTTGCAATGGCAAATCCCAGCAAAGTGAGGATTGGTGCCAGCACATGGTACAATTTCACTCCATGCTCCGATGGCGGTGAAGGTGACGGCTTGGGCAAAGCATCTTTATCCAGTTTATAGCCAAACCAACGACCACTGAAAGCCACGACGAAGGCCATAAAAATGGCCAGGAAAGTATAAAAATGGTAGGGAAAGATGCGAGGAAAAACTCCGACAAACTCCTGTGCTGCCCGATTCCCCTGCCGGCATCCTGCATCACCGAACCTTCATAGGCCGCCCAGGTGGAAACGATCATCACACTGGCCATAATAGCCACTACATCAACGATATAGGCCAGCATTGCCGGACTGACTTTCATGCGCAGGTTGGTATTGCGCATGCTTGCTCCTGAGATGAGCACATTGGCATAATCATCAAAAAAGAGCGTAAAAGACAACAGCCAGGTTGCCAGCCTGCTGCGGCGTGCGTTGGTCAGTTTGGCCGAAAGCACATCTGCCAGGCGGGCATAGGCGCCACTGTGCGAAATCACTTCGAGCAATCCACCGATCAACATGATGAAAGCCACAATTTTCAGGCGCTCGGGGTCGGTAAAGGATACCAGCATATATTTCCAGAACAGCTCCAGATAGCTCATAAAACCCGTTGCCAGAACCAAAGCACCGCCCAGAATACCGGCAAATAAAGCCAAAGCAACTTTGCGCGTGCTCAAAGCAATCACAATTGTTACTGCCGCCGGAACCAGGGACAATATTCCAAATCCATCCATTTTCGTTTGCGTTTGTTACGAACTCATAATTTGATACCCCTCCGTTTGAAGGCGCTTTTCATCCTCTTCCGTCAATACATGCACCATACTGCCATGCATGCCATGGATTTCCACGCCATAATCGCGGTAGAAAATCAGCGTATCAATAATTTCCTGTGTGATAAGCTGACCGGGCACCAAAAGCGGAATGCCCGGAGGATAGGGCGTTACCATGCGGCTGGCCACTTTATTGAGCGCATCGCGCAATACGATTTCTTCCCCATTGCTGTAAAAAGCGAAACGCGGACGGTATTTTATCGGAGAAATGCTCAGTTTAAAATGCTTCAGGATTTTCTCACTACCGTTGGATGTGCGGTTGCCACTGGTTTTCTCAATGCTTTCCAGCGCAAGGTAGAGCCGGTTTATGCGCGAATAAGTAGCGCCAATGGTCAACAGGATTGTTATTGTATTATAGGTCGATTTTTCAATCTGGATGTTGTGCTTGCTGAGCAGGATATGCTCCAGTTCCTTGCTGGTATAGCCCGATTTTGAAATATCAATGGTCAGTTTTGTGCGGTCCAGGCTGATGTTGTCGCCTTTGATTTCGTCGCTGATCAGATCTTCAAGCTCCAGCACGCGGAATTTCTCCAGGGAATTAATGGATGCACGCAGCTCATCGCTCATTTTGAGCACACGGCTCAGCAGCGAATAACCTTCCATTTGCATTTGCTTGCGCGCCACATCCAGCGATGCAATCATCGGGTATTGCGGCGAAGTGGAGGCATGCATATTGAGGTTTTCCATGAAAAAATCCTGCATATCTTCAAAATCAGGATCATTCACATGAATCATACTGGCCTGCGAAAACGCACTCATGGTTTTATGGGTGGATTGTGTTGCATAATCCGCTCCGGCAGCCATGGCATTGGGGTAAAACTCACGGTGGAAATTTGCATAGCCAAACCATGCTTCGTCCACGATTACTTTCACATTGCGTTTATGTGCTTCTTCCACGATGGAAGAAATATCATAAATCAGCCCGTCGTAGGTGCAATTGGTGATGATGATGGCTTTCAGGCGCTTTTTTTGCTCAATCGCTTCATCCATTGCTTCGATAATGCGCTTTTTGGGGATCGGGCCAAAAATGCCGTATTTATTATTGACGCTTGGCGTAAGGTAAAGCGGCTCGGCTCCTGCGATAATCACGCCATAATGCACTGATTTATGGCAATTTCGGTCGAGCAGTATAGCATCGCCCGGCTTGAGCAGGCTCTGGATCAAAATCTTATTGGAAGTAGATGTTCCGTTGGTAGTAAAAAAGGTGTATTTGGCATTAAAGGCCCCGGCAGCGAGTTCCTGAGCTTCCTTGATCACGCCTTCGGGATGCAGCAGGGAATCCAGTTCAGGAACGGAAACCGACACATCGGAAGTAAAGAGGTTTTCGCCAAAAAACTCGAAATAATCTTTCACATAAGGCGAATTACGCACACTGTTTCCCGAAGCATGTCCGGGCGTATGCCAGCTGTCTTTGGCCTTATTGGCATATTTGACCAGCTGCTCATAGAATGGCGCACGGTTTTTATCATCCACCTGAGCTTTCACTTTGTGCACGATATCATCCCAGGCATCCTCTCCTTTAAAAAAGTAGCCATTTATAATCCCCCCACCGCTCAACTGGCGAATATCGGTAATTCCCGTATATAGGAAGATGTTCACTTCATTGCGCAGCGCTTTAAATTCTTTAAGCACATCAAGCCCTTTGATGATCTCTTTGGATTTACGGGCTTTTAAAATTTCCCATTCGGTGAGGATGGCATGGATGGAACCGTTTTCGCGCAGATGGTCGCAGGCTCCTTCAAAGGAACTGCATATGATAATATTCAAACCACGACTGCTCAGTTCGCGGCTGGTTTTCTTTAACGTATCCTGTTCTTTATCAATCAGTAAGACTGAGTAAGGCATAAGTGGTAACATTTTGAATTTGAGGCTGCAAAAGTATGAAAGTATTTTTGATAAACAGTCCAAAAGAAAAGCCAAAAAACCTTTAAGCTTCACTCCTACCCCACACAAAACCTTCAAGGTTTCCAAAACCTTGAAGGTTTTTTTGGGGGGGGTAGGAGTGAAGGTGAAGGCAAACGCAAAAACCCCGCAAAGCGAGGTTTTGAAATATAATATGTATTAGAATTTAATCTTCGTTTTGAGCGGAACGGTATTTCTTATAACCGTAAGCTGCTCCCAGACTGATTAAAAGTGCAATTCCACTGCCCACAGGAGCTCCTCCACCAGGCACATTACCTGTTGTACCATGACCCGGAGGTGGTGGTGGCGGATCGGAGGCCATTGCCCCGTTAAAAACGGAAGTTGCTGTCAATAAGATCAGTATGAGAGAAAATATGGCTGCAAACTTTTTCATAAGTATTCGATTATTGTTTTTGAACACGTGCTACCGTATTGCAAATTTACTAATTAATTTTAAAATTCCAAGCTTAAATTTAGTTCAGAACAATTTTTTTGCTCATTGTCTGGTTTTCAGAAGTCAAACGAACTACATAACAGCCCAAAGGCAGCTTTTGTCCGACCTGAACCACAGGCACTCCGCTAAATTGTTCTGCAAGAATCCTTCTTCCATCCACTGTAAACAGTTCCACAGTAGCATTGTTCACCTCTTCCAATCCACTGATGTAAATTTTATTGTCATAAGTATAAATGCTTGCATCCAGTGTTTCCATATCTTCCACAGCAGTAGTTGATTTAAAGTGGAGGAGGAAACGGTCGGCAGCGTCGGATGTGGAGGCGGTGAAGGTGTATGAGGTTTGTTCGTTTAATTTAATATGAACATTTTCTTTCAGGTCAGTAAGTGTTATTTCAGTTGCTGCTTTGAAACTTTCCAGTTCATCCCATGTCAAAGTAACCTCTCCGTCTTTAACCACACTAAAACCTAATGGAATCTCCATATTATCTTCCAGTTGGGGAATGCGGTTGGTCGAAACATGCTCATCGTTCTCTAAAATAGAATAGAGATAAGGGGTTCCGTACATTCCACCGAGGAAATGAATATCATATTGTACATCGTACTGCATTGTAGCATGTTCCATCATCTGGATCCATGTTTCTACATAAGAATTAGACTGGGTGGCTCGTAATGTTAAGCGGTTAGCAATACTATTTTTGTAGAATGCAGTGGCGCTATGTGTACAAGCGCTATGAGGAATTGTAATACTGTTTGTTGCATCAGTTACCTCAATGAAGAAGCCTTGGTTTGCCGGGATGATATCGGTTCCACCCACTGTAATATCCGTATAGCTACCACCTGGGTTCATAATTTTTGCCCCTGCGGAAATATTTGTTTTTGCCCAATCAACAGAAGATGTCCACTGAATAGCTGATTGGAATGGGTTGCCTAGCAGATGCCAACCTCGATTATCTGTAAACGAAAGATTGCTGAATGGGACATCAGAAGTATTAAAAGTACCGGTGAAATCTTTTATGGCAGTAGTTTCATAGGATACAAGGTAACCCAGGCCATTAGTGAAGTTAGTGATATTGTTACCCCCGACTTTATAATTTTTCCATTCCCAATCCGATTCGCTCCATGCGTAAAAGTCATCCAAATTTGGCGAAGCGGTTCCTGGTTCAAAATCAGAACCTGAAATCACCATATTATTGACTGGGGAAGATAAAAGATGCCAGCCTGAAACACCTTTTGCGGAATAACCTGAAAAATAAAGTTGCGATGTAGCTGAACCTTCTGCTATTGTTAATCCACCGTCTATTATTAATGACGCGGTTCCATTTGCATCTGAATTAAGGGTTAGACTGTTGATAGATACGTCAGTTTTTGATGCCTCAATTGTAACCTCAGCAGTACTCGGCAATGTTACATTATTATCTGCACCCGGAAGCTTATGACCTCTCCAGTTAGATGCATTAGACCAACTGTTATTGCTACCACCTTTCCAAATCCTTTTTGAACCATGCCAGCCAAGGGAATTAAAATCATCATTAACATTAATAATCCACTCTGATGTAGCAGAACCGGTAGAGCCATCTGTCCAATATTCAGCATTACCTGATGTTACTGAATTTTTCCTGACCAAGGTGTGATCCAC
Organism: Bacteroidales bacterium; assembly: GCA_963662905.2. Taxonomy (GTDB): domain Bacteria; phylum Bacteroidota; class Bacteroidia; order Bacteroidales; family WRLA01. Next base: position 2,029,651 of record CAXXFD010000003.1, read on the forward strand.
TGTTGCATTGTTTGTTTCGTCAACCGTCCATCCTGTACCCGGATCATTAGTAGGACTGCCAATAACATCAATTAATTGATCATTATAGAAAAGGCCTAAAGCGTCATCACCATTAAAAAAAGTTGTTCCTGAGGTTTCATCCGATAAAACACTAATACCGGCCGCCGCTGATGAATTACTTACAACATAAACATCACCATCCAGTAACATATTGCTTTCTTCCCATGAAAGAGTTGTGCCCCAACCTCCGCCACCGGATGCGAGTTTTACTGAGAAATTTACCAGGTCAATATCGGATCCGGTACCATTGTATATTTCATAAGCTTTATTGTTGCTGCTTCCTTCAATATATTCTGAGAAGAAAACATTGGGAATGCTGATTACATCAAAAGCATCACTTGTGACTTCAGCACTAATTTCAAGATAATCATCTTTATCTGAAGCTGTTATAGTTACATCTGTTCCGCTCGTTGAAAATTGCAAAGTACTAAATGTAGCCAATCCATTTGCTGCTATTGCAACAACAACAGGTGAACTTACAAGCGCAGCTCCCACAGCAGTCATACTTACATCCGCTGTTTCATAACTAAGGTCTATATTCCCATTCTCATCAGTAAACGCTACTGTTGGTGCCGGAGAAATACTTGTGTTGGTTTGTGCATTTGAGGGCTGTTGTTTGAATTGTAATTCTGTTGCATCTACATCAATAGTTATATCATTTGAATTGAAACCTCCTTCAAAAAACGAGGATGCGAACCCACTCCCAGTGGCATCAGCTGTAAAACCATGATCATCAGCATCTACCATAAAGGAAATAACTGCACCATCTACAATATCAGAGCTATTCAGATAAAGATTTAGCGTAAGCTCAACTGTTTGTCCATCACCCACACTCAACTCTTCTTCATCAAAAAATGTTAGGTCAATGTAACTGTCTGTTACGTCTGCATTAAAAGAATAATAATTCGATCCATCATATGCGGTTAACCCCTGTATGTTGTCTGTCCAGTCAGCAGTGTTGGTGGTGTGAGGCTTTAACCTGATATTTTTAACAATTGTTGCCAAACCATCCCCTGAGGCCTTATCTTCTATAACGATTTTGAATACTGGCACTATTTCTTCCATTTCTACATCAGTTGTGGAAGAAATATTTCTTGCAGCAAGTTGTTCGCTTGGAGCGCAAACTTCTGAATTATTATCATTTACGCTTTCGGTTGTAGCATTGGCTGTTGGAACAGTTCCTCCAGTTTTATAATTAATTGAAGTACCCGATCCATTATAAGAAAAGATCTTAAAATAATACTGAGTAGCTGCTGACAGACCTGTGCTCCACTGATATGTTTCTACACTGGTTCCAATATTTTTCACTCCCGTACCGTCACTTAAATCCGTATCATCAGATTGAGCCGTACCATCAACAGGGTCAGAAAATGTGCCTGTAGTGTTTGCCAAAACCAGATATCCAGTAGGAGCCTGATCTCCCGCTACAGCATCTGTCCAAGTTGTTGTTATTTGACTTGATGAATTTGCGGTAGCGGTGAAAACTGTTGGGTGATTGGTTGGTTCTGGGGCAACACTTCCATATGATGACCACTCGACATTGTCAATAGCAACTTGTCCACCAACAGAGCTATTCTGCTGAAATTTTATCACAAAATCACCAGAAACATTAACTGTAATATTTCCGGAATTTTTTATTGTTCCTTCCTCGCCACTTGATGTTACAGTCCCAACAACCTGATCATTAACCAATACATCAAGATTAACATTTGTTGAAAATGCCTGCATATAATTAAAGTTAAGCGTTCCGATACCATTGTTAATCGTTCCAGAATACACATTGGCAGAAGAATTATTCCTAAGGCATGGTGTCTCATTCGTTATTTTCTGATCCCCTCTACAGTCAGTATATGTCCATGTTGATCCATCTTGGCCAATGAACGATCCACTAGCATATGATGAACTAGTTTCGGGAAAATTTGTAAAATCCTCAATATGTGCATTTGGATCACTGACACTCCCACTACAAGTCACAGTTTTATCATCTGCATCAGTAGATGTTGCTGTAATAGCTTCTCCATTATAATCTCCAATAGCTAAACCGCTTTTCAAGCGAACATAAATAGTTGTTGTAGCAACTGTTCCTCCTGATGGTGTCAGAGTTATTGGGCTTGCAGCAACAAAACCTACACCTGTACCAGTAGATATTTCATAATTTGTTGCAGTGGCAATTGAAATATCAGAAGTCAAATTACTACCTTCAATTGTGAAGCTTTGCTCATCTGAAGGGCCACTTCCCTCATCGTAGGAAAAACCAGTTAAAGTCGAAGGAGAGACGGTTATAGTCGGATCAGAACTTCCTGAAGTATAAGATACTTCAAAATCATCAACATATATTCTCGTTCCCGAACTGGAACCTGTACACCAAAACTCTACATTGTTTATCCCCGATAGCCCAGACATGGTATATGTTCCTGAGCTATTAGATACTGGTGAGCTAGCACCTCCATCTACTGAAAAAGCAGCAGGTCCAGTTGGATTTGAAGCGTGAACAACAACCTGTGTAATAGTAACACCATTGCTAGCATAAATTTTAATTGACCCTCCTTTTGTAGCATTCTGATACAATCTTAATTGACCTGAATTAATGACTGGGTTAGATGTGCCGCTGTTTTTAAAAGATCCAAAACCAATGTTTGCGTCTAAAGTTATTCCAGGGCTGGCTTCATTTAGACCAGAAACTGCTCCGGGTGCAGAGAAATCGTAAGAAGCATTTGTCTGCCCCCAAACACTCCCCCCAAAGAAGAGAAGCAGGGTAAAAATTGTTGTTAATCGTAAAATGTGTTTCATAACGTTAAGTTTTTGTTTATTGTTTTAAATTTTGGTTTGTTCTATATTCTAATTTGCTTCAATACTCACCTGCATTACATCTCAAATAAATGAAAGTGCGAAAGTGATGAGTTGAAAGTATGAATGTGACAAGTGGAAAGTAGGTATAGAGTTAATTAACCTACTTTCAACTTTCCTACTTTCAACTTTCCTACTTTCAACTTTCCCACTTTCGCACTTTCTACTATTCATAAGATCGTTTCGCATTATCAATAATCTTTAATTCGCTTCTATACTCACCTGCATCACCTCCCCATCGGTTTTATAGTCGATGGATTCGCCGCTGCCGGTATAGCCGTATATTTTGAAATAATATGTTGTGCCGGGAGTAAGCCCGCTAAAAATGCATTTCTGCACACCGACTGCAATATTTTTATTGGAAAAATCATCGGCCACTGCTGTACCATCTTCGGGTGTGGCTATGCTGCCAAAACCCACAGCGCTCATTCGGAGCAGATAGCCTTCGGGAGCGATACCGCCTGTAGCGTCGGTCCAGTTGAGGGTGATGCAGTGTGCGGAGAAATCTGCGGCATGGTTCGTAGGTTCATCGGCCAATGGGCTTTGTCCGCCCCAGATGTACCCCACATATTCAGGATGATCGATGAATGGATTTCGGTTATTTTGAATCCCATAAACAGCATCATTCCTTTCGGTTTCTTTTGTGCTTACCGGATCATTGGTGTGCCATTCCATTATCATATTCAAAAACCATTCTTCATAAACAGGGAAATTGTTAGCCTGTAATACTGCATCGGCTTCTGTTGAATTCGCATACCAGCCAGCTATCACGTCTTCGTAGCGTGTGGCCATATAAAAATAGGTACGGGCAAAATCGCCTTTGTATTCGTCGATGGGTTCGAAAACGGTACCGGTATATCCGGGATAGCTGCAAGAGCCTAATTTACTGCCATTTCCTGTGGTGGTGGTTGGTGAAGATGTTTCGCCAAATGGATAATTGCTACGAAATCCATTTACTTTTCCATCGGTGGGATAAATATGAAAAAGATCACTTACCATGGGTGAGCCACTACTAAACCAACTTTGTGGAAATGAGTGTTCGCGATTATAGCAGTCGCACTCATTGGTATAAGACCCACATTGATTACTGCCAAAAGTAAAGCTGCAGTTGGAATACATATCCCAAACACTTTCATCGTCTTTTTTATCTGTGGTTTGAAATGCTGTCCATAAATCGTCGTAAGATTTTACTGTATGGTCATCAATAATATTATGGAGCGCAGTTTTCAAAGCCGATCCACTCAGGCCGTTGGCATTATCATAATAGCCACTTGGTATCTGCGCGTTGAGTACGGCAGCCCATAAAATAAGGCAAAAGAAAAGCGCAAGCAGCTGTTTCATTATAATCCCTGAGAATTGATCTTGATTTGTGGGTGCAAAAGTATAATTTCGCGGGAAATTTCCCTTCATAGAGTGTGTATTATTAACCTAAAGATTACGGTTTTACAAAGAGTTCATATAGAATTAGCGCAAAATTAATATCAATAATTGAAATAGAGGCTATGATTTTACAAAAATTTTATGCATGATGCTGTTTTTTTGAATTTCCTGCGCTGCCGGTGGGTTTACTGATACATATTGCGCTTAACCCAATGAGACCTCTCCTCGCCCACTCGTCGAAGTGACGCTCCACGAACAGTTTCCGCTTAAAAGAATTTTATCCGCGAAGCACACGAATAAGCGCTAATAAAACACACACCTTCGCGCCTTTGCGAGAAAAAAACAAGAAGAATTTCTCCGCGAAGCACACAAAGCAACGCTAAGAAAAGCCCCTTTGCGCCTTAGCGTCTCTGCGAGAAAAAACATCCTGCGCCAGCCAAGCTCCGCGCCTCAGCGGTAAAAAACACACACAACGGCCTTTGCTGAAGGAATAAAGATCACCGGTGCGCTGCACCTGTTTGGTGTTTTACCCATGCATTTCTTTAAATGTCTCCGCGGCGCTGCCGCTAAATTTTGCAAAGCTCAATATGAGCTGCAAAAGCAGCGACAATATTTATAAAAACCAGAGAGCAAAAGACAATTGAGCTACAGAGTAGCGATGAGATTTGGGATCAAAACTAATCGGGTTTAACCCAATGAGACCTCTCCTCGCCCACTCGTCGAGGTGACGCTCCATGAACAGTTTCCGCTTAAAAGAATTTTATCCGCGAAGCACACGAATAAGCGCTAATAAAACACACAACTTCGCGCCTTAGCGCCTTAGCGAGAAAAAAACAAGAAGAATTTCTCCGCGAAGCACACAAAGCAACGCTAAGAAAAGCCCCTTTGCGCCTTAGCGTCTCTGCGAGAAAAAACAACCCGCGCCAGCCAACATCCAAGCACCTCAGCGGTAATCCTTTTCACCGCAGAGACACAAAGACGCAGAGAAACGCCAGTTTGCCTCAAATCCAGCAGCAAAAAACTCCGCGAAACTCCGCGCCTCAGCGTCTCAGCGGTAAAAAAAACACCCGCGCCAGCCAACTTTCGCGCTCTTCGTGGATAAAAACATCCTGCGCCAGCCAACATCCAAGCACCTCAGCGGTAATCCTTTTCACCGCAGAGACACAAAGACGCAGAGAAACGCCAGTTTGCCTCAAATCCAGCAGCAAAAAACTCCGCGAAACTCCGCACCTTAGCGTCTCAGCGGTAAAAAAAACAGCCCGCGCCAGCAAACCTTTGCGTCTTAGCGCCTTAGCGAGAAAAAAACAGCCCGCGCCAGCCAACATCCAAACACAAAAAAAACCGCCCCGGGAAATCCAGAGCGGTTTGAGCTATAATATTATTATCGCTTATTGCTTCACAATTTTCTTAAAGAAAGAAACTGATTCATTAGACATACGAACAATGTAAATACCAGCTTCCTGATCATCCATATTGATAATCACCTCATTAGAGATCATTTGAGCAGTAGTTACAATACGTCCGCTGAGATCCATTACTTCTACAGTATAGTTGCGGTCGGCAGCTACTTTAAAGTAATTAGTTGCAGGGTTCGGGCTGATTGTAATCATAGACTCGAGTTCTTCGATACCTACGTAACCATCAACGGCCCATACACAATCAAGTGTTTCAGCCTTATCAACAATGGTGAACAAACGGTTAGGATCACCGGTCCATTCGCCACCGTCCCATCCGGCATTTTTGAAATACTTGAACTGATAATCACCAGCTTCAAGATCCATAGCTGTTGTATAGATACCATCACCATCATCATCAGTCATCATTACAGAACCCTCATTACCAGGCTCTGCCCATCCAACCATACTTCCAGTTACATAAACAACATCAGTACCAACAACAAAGTCACCGGCAGCAATTGCTTCGTTCATATCAACATTGAAAGTAACAGCATATGTCATTACACCACCGCCATTAACAGTGATATAGTCTTCTTTAGTCATCATGTCTTCTTCTGTACCGTTGGAAACAGTCAGGGTAACATCATAAACACCTTCGGTAGCATAAACTACAGATGGGTTTTGCTCATTGGAAGTAGCAGGTTCGCCACCTTCAAATTCCCATGACCATGAAGTAGCACCGGCAGACATATCAGTGAAGTTTACAGTTGCACCTTCGTCAACAGTAGTTTCATCAGCTGAGAAGTTAGCAATCAGTGGAGCAGGGCCTACCTGGATGGTAAAGTCAGCGTCAACGAAAGCAAAGTCTTTGATATACTTAAACTGAACTGCAGCACCTGGATCGTCCGGGGTCATTTCTTCATAAACAATCGGAAGTGTGTAGCTATCACCATCCTGGATAACGAATTCGGCAAGTGTTCCGAAATAAGACTGCCACATTGCAGCAGAACCGAATGTAACGTTTGTAGGCATATCTGCACCAACTGCATCAGCAGTCATCATATTGGCGAGCGGGTCGAAACCACGTGCCCAGATGTCGGGGCTGCTGTTATCGTCAGGATTAACTTCAGGATCAGTATCCAAATAAGTGAAGAATACTTTAGTACCGTCCCAGTTTGTAGCAGCACAAACGCGGTTATCTTCTGTCAGGTCACCAAATGTACCACGGAAGTTATGAGGACGTCCGATTTCAACGGCTTCCCAGGTTTCGCCACCATCAGGAGAATAGATATCCATGAGGCCGAGGTAAGGATAAGCAGTAATGATTGAGTAAGGGTTGCTACCGGCAACACCAACTGCAGCAGCAATATGTGGGTTACCGTTTGCATCAACAGTGAGGTCACAATCGAAACCAACAGTATAAGCAACTTCGTCGCGTGGAGTTTCAGGATCTTCCCAAAGGGTATCCCACTGTTCGTCAGTAATAAAATTCAGGATTCCGGGGATTCCGTCAGGGCCATCAAGCTGCACGTTAATTGGGTCGCTCCATGTTTCACCACCATCTTCTGATTTATAAAGAATTGGGTAAAGGGTCATATAATCTTCCCAGATAATTTCGTTTTCACCATTGTCAGCGAAAATAACAATCCATGCAGTTTCTCCGTCAGGAGCAAAAGCAACACGGTTGATGGTAGGACGGGATTGATCTTCAACATTAACGATAGGAGCATCGATCATAATTTTTTCATAAACGATATCGCCTTCAGCTTCGCTATACGTACCACGGCTCAGCATAATCTGACCAAGATAGTCAAGGCTACCTGAAGTCCAGTCCTGGTTCAGGTCAGTAACAAGAACAGTACCTGTTGTACGGCTGATATCCATTCCATCAGGAATATACTGGAAGTATTCGCCAGAAGAACCAAGCAGGTTTTTGGTAGTATCCACATTGGAAGCAGCAGTCATTTTATGAACGCCATAAGAGTAACCGCCCCATGTACCGTTTGTGGCATCGAGGTTTGGTGCGAAGAAAGCCATCCATGCGTTTGCAGGATCAGTATTTCCTTCGGGATTATAGATAACAGCCTGTGGGTAACGGGCAGCATCAGCATAGTACTGTCCTGAAGGCTCAGTAGCTACATAAACTTCTACCATATTGGTCCAGGTCATACCGCCGTCATAAGATACATCATATCCGAGGTCACCACTGTATCCGGCAGGATCCAGCTCACCACCCATACGGTGGAGGTTGGTAATGGTATTCAGGTCACCATTGTAATATACGATGGTTTTCTGACCACCACCATAACCGAATCCGTAAGCATTGGCAGAAGTACCAATATCCATAACGCTTATAGCATTAGGGGCACGGAAATTTGGTGTTGGAACGGCAGCCGGAGATGGAGTAGCTGCTTTAAGAGGTTCAACGCCTACCATATTCTCAATAGTAGCCGAATGTGTTTTCAGTCCGTCGCGTACCTGTGGCGCATTTTGCGCGTAGGCCATGATACCGAGACAAAAAACCATTGTTACAAGTAACAGTTTTTTCATGATTTGAATTGATTTAAGTTAAACATAAGAAGGTATTCGGAAACAAAGATAAACAAAAAATTAAGTTATGAAAGAAAGCCGGCATTTATTTAACAGGATCAAGGGATGGAATGTTCATCTTTGAGCTACTGAAATGCAATAACTTAGGATCAATTTAAAATTGAATTTTAAAAAATTTAACACGTATTTTTAGGCTGGTATTACAGCCGAACGGGATGGGAATGGGTCGAAAAGAGGGTTAAGTGGCTTTGGTTTTTAATTATTCAGACCTGAGCTGTCTTTAATAAACCGGTCAGGTCTGAATTAAAAAAACGCCCTCTTGCAATGAAGCAACAGGGCGCAATATAGGGTTGGATCAGAGGATCCGTTTTGTTTTCGTACTAGCGAACAACAATCTTGGTTACGTGGGCAGTTTCAGCGCCGAGGAACTGAACCTGGTAAATACCCTGGTTCAGGTCAGTCAGGTCAACAGAAACCAGCTGAGAACCGCCAGTTGGGTTGAGTGTGCGCTGGGCAACAACACGGCCAATATTATCAATAACGTTCACTTCAACTACTTCGTTGATTTCTGTGTAACGAATGTTCAGCATGCCGTTTGTAGGGTTCGGATAAACATTGAATTTAGAAGCAAAAGCTTCTTCAACGCCTGATGGATCATAAACAATGATGTAGTCAAGCATTTCTTTGGTATCGGTATCGCTGCCATTGCTGATAGTCAGTGTAACATCATATTCGCCTTTAGCAGCATAAGTTACAACAGGGTTTTGTTCGTTTGATGTTGCGGGTTCACCACCTTCGAAAGTCCACTCCCATGAAGTAGCACCGGCAGAAAGGTCAGTGAAAGTAACATCTGTTCCCATAGCAATAGTAGTTTCATCAGCTGTAAAGTTGGCAATCAGCGGAGCAGGGCCTACCTGGATTGAGAAATCGGCATCAGTATAAGAGAAGTTGGTGATATACTGGAACTGTACAGCAGCACCCGGGTCTTCCGGAGTCATTTCTTCATAAACCAAAGGAAGCGTATAGGTATCGCCATCAGTAATAACGAAAGAAGCCATAGTTCCAAAGAAAGACTGCCACATAGCAGAAGAACCGAAAGTAACATTCGAGGGAGCATTTTCACCTGTAACATCAGCAGTAATTTTATTGTTGATCGGATCGAAACCACGCACCCAGATATCAGGAGCAATATTAGACTCACCCACTTCAGGGTCAGTATCTAACCAGCTGAAGAATACTTTGGTACCGTCCCAGTTTGAAGCAACACAAACGCGGCTGTCTTCGGAAAGGTCGCCAAATTCACCACGGAAATTTTCAGGACGTCCCAGTTCAAGGGCTTTCCAGCTTTCGCCGCCATCTGTAGAGTAAATATCAAAAATGGCATAATAAGGATTAGCTGAAATAATAGAATACTCATCAGAACCGGCTGCAGAAATACCAACAGCAATATGTGGGTTGCCATTAGCGTCAACAGTTAAGTCACAGTCAAAAGCTGTAGTGTAAGCAATCTCGTCGCGTTCCGGATTAGGATCTGTAAAGAGGCTGTCAATCTGAGCATCAGTAAGATAATTCAGGATACCTTCGAGACCATCAGGGCCATCAAGTTGGATGTTAATTGCATCGCTCCAGCTTTGGCCGCCGTCTTCGGTTTTGTACAACCATGGGTGATATGATTTGTCACCTTCGTAAACAGGCTCATTTTCACCATTATTACCAAGAACAACGATATAACCTACTTCACTATTGGGTGCAAATGCAGCACGGATACAAGCAGGACGGATCGTAGTTTCTTTATCGATGATAGGGCATTCAATTTCTGATTCTTCATAAACGATATCGTTTGCATCATCGCTCCAAGTACCACGCAGTACAATCAGTTTATCCTGATATAAAGGGCCTGTTACATCATAATTGGCATCTACAACAAGAATAGACTCTGTAGCACGGTTAAATGCCATGGCATCAGGGATATAGCGGAAGATACCGGCACCTGAAGTCCAGAGGTTTTTAGTAGTATCAACATTAGAAGCAGACTTCAGTTTTTGTGTTCCAAAACCATATCCGCCCCAACCGTCGTTGGTACCATCAAGTGTGGCAGCCATAAATGCGATATGTGCATTGGCAGGATCAGTATTGCCATCAGGATTGTAAATAAGGGCCTGTGGGTAACGTGCAGCATCAGCATAATACTGGCCTGAAGGTTCGGTAGCTACAAACGTTTCAACCATATTGGTCCAGGTAAGACCACCGTCATAAGATACATCATAGCCCATGTCACCACTGTATCCGGCAGGATCCAGTTCACCACCCATACGGTGGATGTTCGTAACAGTGTTCAGGTCGCCATTATAATAAACAATGGTTTTCTGACCACCACCGTAACCAAAGCCATAGGCATTGGCAGAAGTACCAATTGCCTGAACAGTAACAGCATTAGGGGCACGGAAATCGGCAGTATTGCTTTTTACCGCAGCACCATTTGTAGTTTGGATCGGTTCAACGCCAATCCTTTTTTCGATGAGTGCCTTATGTGTGGTGATGTTTTTGTTCACCTGTGGTGCATTTTGGGCAAAACCCAAAAAACCAACACATACAGCTACTGCAGAGAGTACTAGTTTTTTCATGATGAAATAGTATTTAATTTAACAATTAAGAAGGATTATTCAGAATTCAAAAAGCAATGGAGCAGGGCGCCGGCTGATGAAGGTTACCTTATGTTTAAATAAATCAATGCACTACAGGAGGAATACCACTAACTCCTGCAACATCATAGGTGATGTCGTGTGCGGCTGTGAATAATCTTTTGGGGAAATGAAGGCCATTTGGTGAATCAAAGCTCTGGCTGATTGCTTTTTAAGTTCTGCCGGATACCGCCTTCAGGAAATCCGGTTTATAAAAACGAACACTTTATCGTAATTAGTCTGCGAATATACAACTTTTTTGAAAGGACAAAATTTTTGGGGTAAATTTTTTGGGACAAACTCCGGACTATGACAGGGCAAACGCATCATAAATATTATACCATTCTTTGACAATCCTATTCCTATGCATTTCAAATTCATTGGTAATAAAGCTGTTAGCTGTCTAAATCTATTTCGGCTTCAATCCCAAAGGGATTGCATATCTATAAAAGGAAATGTTAATTAAAGGTTCGACCCCGGACGGGGTCGTATGTGGCGTTCTGTGGTAACTCTTTATACATATTTGACCGCTCTGCGGTCTAAGCCGATTTATCTTTTTGCGGCATTTTCAGGCTGTTGAGGGTTCTTGTTAAGCTTATAAGCTCTCTGGTTTTCGCAAATGAAGCAATTTGCTGCTTTGTGCTTTAAACAGAAAAACTGTAATATATCAATCTGACACAAGACGTAAGTTTTTTTCAAACGCAACAAATATCCAGCCTGACAAATATAGCTTGATCAAGATGCGTTTGCCCTGCGGTCTATGATTCAATCATGGTGCAAGCTTCAACAGCCTGAGAGGCTGAAACATCAAAAAGCGGGGCAAGGCTACGTTTTAAAACGAACAAACCAATATTCAGCCTGAAGGGCAGACACATATGAAGTTAATTGGCTTATAATCAATGTCTTAAAAAAACACTCATCGGATGACTGGGAGTCATCCGATGAGTGTTTAATACATGAATCATTATTCTTTGATAAACTTCACAACACTGGAAGCATTACTGCCACGCAGTTCAAGGATGTACACCGCTTTGGGCAATTGCGCTACATCAAGCACATTTTTGCCATCGCTTAAGCTTGATTGCATCAATACCTGCCCGGACACATTGCGAACGACCAATTCTTCAAAGCTTGCATCGTTTTCAATGTTTAAGATATTCCTGGCCGGATTTGGATATACTTTGAGGCCATCATTGCTTAAGTCATCGAGGGCAGTGATATCGCCCAGGATTACAGGGTTTTCTTCCCATGTAGTAGAGCAATTATTTTCTTTAATCATTATAAAATACTGACCTGCAGGCAAACTGGTAAAAACGGAACTCATTCCCCAGCTCTGGCCTCCATTAATAGAATACCGGAAACTTCCACCGGCACCACTTCCTCCATGTGCAAAAACCTGGATTACGCCATCATTGCAGCTTGGGCAGCTTACATCAAAATAATTTACCGAATCGATTACAAGCTCATTGGGCTGTTCAATTTGCAGTGGGTTTGCTGCATAAGCTATCTGGCAACCATCAGAATCTTTTACCAGAACCTCATATTCGCCTGCCGAAAGCCCTGTAAAATGGCTGTATCCCAACCAGTTTAATCCTCCATCGATGGAATAATTGAAGAAACCGGTGCCGCCCATGGCAGAAATACTGATTTCGCCTGTGGTATCACCATAACACTGGCAATTTACTTTTCCAACAGATGTAATTAGGATTTCTTCCGGTTCATTTATTTCGAGGGGATTATTTCCCCAATCGGCTACGCAGGCATTTTCATCAATAACCAGCAAATAGTACATGCCACCGGGCACATTGTGGAATTGTGCCGAATCCTGCCATGTAGCGCCAAAGTCAATGCTGTACATCAGGTTTCCTGCACCGCCTGAGCCTTGCAGGATAATGGAACCTTCCTCACCGCCATAACATCCGGGTTCGGTATAAGATACCAGATCAAGTTTGAGCGTATCCGTCTGCTGGATATAAACCGGGTTTTCGTCCCATTCCCTGATACAGCCGTTCTGATCCTGCACCTTAATATAATATCCGGCCTCCTGAAGATCAGTGAATACAGAATCTTCCTGCCATGTTACACCATAATCCACAGAATACAGCAGATCACCGCTTCCACCATCGGCACTGACAATAATACTTCCCAGCTCACAGCTGATATCGCGGCTATATACATAATATATATTAATTGCCACAGGCTCAGTGATTTCCACTGGATTTAGCGGATATTCTGATTCACATCCGTTTTGGTCTTTGGTAAACAGTATGTAGGATCCTGCGGGAAGGTTTCCAAAATAAGATGTATCGGCCCAGTTGATGCCACCATCAATGCTAAACTGATAATCTGGTGTTCCTCCACTGATTTCCATAGTGATGCTGCCATCGAGGTTTCCGTTGCAGCTAATGTTTTCTACGGCAACATTTTCCCAGATAATGGAATCGGGCTGTGCAATCACTAATGGATTGTTTGCCCATGCAACCTGGCATTCATTGGTGTCTTTCACAATAATATTGTATTCACCGGCAGCCAAACCGCCCAGCCATGCCGTATCGCTGAATGTTGCCCCATTATCAATGGAATAATAATAAGGCTGCGTTCCTCCTCCGGCACTGATACTGATACTTCCATTGGCGCCACCATTGCAGCTCACATTCCCGAAAGTTACGGTATCAATCATCAGTGAGTCGGGATTGGTCAGGTTAATGGCCACAGCCCATTCTGTTGTGCAGTCGTTGGCATCTTTCACAAAAACATAATAAGTGCCGATATCGAGATTTTCAAAAACAGCATTATCTCCCCAGGTATTTGTGCTGTCGATGGAATAATACAAAGGATTGGTCCCGCCGGAGGCCAAAATCTCAATGCGGCCATCCGCACTTCCATAACAGGCTGGATTATTGGCAAATACATCAGTGATCAGCAATTGCTCCGGATTATTGATGATTACCGGATTGTGCACATATGTTCCTGTGCATGCGCTGTCGTCCTGTACCAAAACCTGATATTGCCCTGCGGCCAGATTTTCGAAATAATTGGTATCCTGCCAGTTGGCGCCGTTGTCAATACTATAATACAGATCGCCATTTCCTCCAAAGGCACTTATTTCCAAAACAGCATCGCTCGTGCCAAAACATGTTGGAATGATGGTGAGCACCGTATCCACGATAATCGGATCGGGTTCGGTAACTACGACAGGGTTATTTTCGTAGGCTTTTAAGCATCCGCTTTGATCCTGTGCAAAGACATAATAATTACCAGCGCTCAGGTTTTCAAAAAGTGTATCTCCCTGCCAGTTTGCCATGCTATCAATCGAATACAGCAATTGTCCTGTTCCACCAAAAGCATCTATATCCATGCTTCCATTGGCATTTCCGGAACATCCGCTTACATTTTCTACAAGTACTTCATCAATGATTATTTCGTCCGGCTCACTGATTACCACCGGATTATTATCGTACCAGCTCATGCAGGCGTTGATATCCTTGACGACAAGCTCATATTCCCCTGCCGGGAGATCATTGAACAAACCGCCATTCACATACCAGTCCTGGCCAGCATTGATAGAATAAAATATCATTCCCGTGCCGCCCACAGCATTCATACTGATGCTGCCGTTTTCATTTCCATAACAGCCTGTCACATCAGTAAAATCCACATTGGTAAAGACCAGCTCTGCAGGACTGTTTATCACTACAGGATTATCTTCCCAGGTGCTGACACAGCCGGCAGCATCCATAACCTGGATATTGTAATTTCCGCCGGGCAATAAATCAAAATAGGAAGTATCTGCATAATTATTACCGCCGTCGATACTGAACCACTCGGCAGTTGGAGCGTCGATTGTAATGCTTGCGATACTGTCGCCATAGCAGATATTATCGGTATTTTCGACATCTAAGATTTCCGGGCCTTCAGTGACCACAAATTCACCATCATCATAATCCGAATCAAGATCATCGCCATTGATATCCAGATAATATGATTCGGTTGTCCAAATCATATCGTAAGTTCCCGCTTCAGCAGCAGTCCAGGTCAGTGACACCAAAGTATCGCCATCAAGGTCAACTGTTTCTGTTGTCCCGTCCCAATCAATGATTAATGTATCCGTTAAAAGGGTCAGTTGCGGAGGATTTCCGGCAAACTGATGGTTAAGCGCGCTTGTATCGGCAAGTTCGAGGCCCGGATGCCTGAGCACCAAATGAATAATGTTGGCTCCGTTCAGGCCGTTTACTGTGATATGCACCGGACTTTGTGCCGGATTGCAAGTGTTTTCGGATGTAACAGAGGTAAAGGCATCACGGTTTTGCGCATAAGTACCGAAACCGGTAAATACCGATAAAACCAACAAAATCAACAAATTAGGAAAAGCAAACTTTGCATGTGCCATTTTTTGCGTAGAAGTCCTTTTGAATTCCATAAAGCTATAATTTATTTTTATTAATTATCTATATAACTGATATCCCGTTCATACGGAAAAACCAGATAAAAGTTTCTTAAATACGGTTTACTTAATGTTCAGACCAACTAATAATCACATAGTTCGCTGAGGGCACAAAAATACTGAAAAAGTATTGACAATATGAAAAACTTTAACAAAAACTTATTATTTCACTCAATATTTAGTAAATATTAAAAAATCATCAAAACTGCCTTCACACAAAAAACCGTGCGTTTAACCTCAATTTTCGCCCTTTCATACACAATTACGAAATATTGAAGAAAAAAAATTAAGACAAAATTTTTCGGAGCAGCTGAGCTGTGCCACAAAAAAAAACAAACAAAAGATGGTGTTTCAGCGATCAATTAAAGAATCTGCAGCTCTCTTGGAAATTGGCTCAGCGATTCAAAGCCTTCTTTGGTTACCCTGATTGTATCTTCGATGCGCAAACCTCCAAAACCCGGGATATAAATGCCCGGCTCAATGGTAATGCACATATTTTCATCAAAAACAAAATCGCAACTGTTTTTTATGAAAGGGAATTCATGGATCTGCAAGCCCACGCCATGTCCCAGACCCGGATAATAATACTGGATATATTTATCGGGAATGGCTGCACGTACCGCTTTGTCTGCTTCTGTTCCATGCGCACCTGATTTCACTGCTGCGCAACCGGCGGCCTGAGCCTTTTTGATCACTTCATACATTTCGCGATGCTGATCAGAAGCTTCGCCCAATATAAATGTACGGCTGATATCGGCATGATAGCCGCGGAACAAAGCACCGAAATCGAAAAGGATGAAGTCGCCTTTTTGGATTTCCTTACGGTCGGCCTTTCCATGCAGCAAAGATGTTTTGGCTCCCGAAAGCACCATGGTATCAAAGCTGATATCGTCGGCACCCATGGTTTTTAAGTTGTATTCCAGACGGGCAAGGATTTCCAGTTCGGTAACCCCTTTTTTGATGTAAGGAATCGTTTCTTCCAGCGCTCTATCGGATATCATACAGGCTGTACGCAGATTTTCAATTTCATCATCATCCTTAACTTTGCGCAATTGCTCCACTAATCCGGTACGCGAATGAAATTCCATGCCCCGCAACTTATCTGTCAAGCTTTTATGATCATCGAACGACATCACATTGCCTTCAAAAGCGAGCTTGCGTATGCCAAATTCACGAAAAACCATGGCATAGGTTTCGCTGCCAAAACGCGCATCATTCAACCATTTAAAAATCTGTATTTCTTCATGCACCTCCATTTGCGCCTGTTCGGTATAGCGGCCATCGGTCAGAAAAGCGCAGCCTTGTTTCGAAACAATGAGATGCGATGAATCGCCGGTAAAACCGCTCAAATAAGTAATGTTCGCTTCTGAACTGATCAGCATTCCATCGAGTCCGCTATTGTCCAGCAGTTTAATAAGCTTCCTGATGCGTTCCATAATTTTTTTTTTAGTTTTCATCTTCATTTTGCTCAAAACCCTGAAGCAGCAAATCCACCTCTTTTTCGGTTTTCAGCAGTTTGGCGCGGCAAAAGTTTATCAGCTTCGATGCCCTTTCCAGTTTTTCGGATAGCTCATCAACAGAAACCTCCTGGTTTTCAATTTTTTCACTGATTTCTTCCAGTTCGCGCACCGCTTCTTCGTATGTTAATTCCTTATCCATTATTTTCTGATTTTTCTTTTCGTTCCACACGGCTCACTATTTGCCCGCTTGCCAATTTCGTCCGGATCAGATCGCCTTTTTTCACTTCAGCCGCATCAAAAATTACTTTCCCACCGCAATAGCTGATGCTGAACCCTCTTTTCAGGATATTCTGAGGATGCAAAAGGCGGAAACGTTCCTCCAAATGTAAGAGATTTTGATTTTCAGTGGCCAATTTTCTGTTTATTGATTTAACAACAGCATTTTCCAAACGGCCAAATTCCTGATTTTCTTTTGCTAACAGATGCTGCATCTTTCTCAGCAACTGATTGCTCAGATGACCGATATAGCTTTGTGAAAGTGGCAAAACAGCAGATCCGCTTTTTCGGATATTTTTTTGATGGCGGTCCAGCTCATAGGCCGATTTCCACAAAATATGCCTGCAATTTGATGTTAATTGCCTGCCCGTTTGCTGAAGTAACTTCTGCTGCGCCTGGAGTATCCTTTTTGGCTCGCGTACAAGATGTGCAGAATAATCGGCAAGCTTTTGCTGTTCTTCCCAAACCAAATCAAAACAGCTTGTTTTCATTTGATTCGTAATTGCACTGAGGTGCGACCACTGATCTTCAAAAGCACGGATAAAAAACCAGGCGACCGCAGTAGGCGTAATTGGGTTTTTATAAGCCACCAGTTCTGTAAGGGTTTCATTTGTGGAATGCCCGATTCCGCTGATGACCGGCAAAGGAAATTCCGCCACTGCTTTTGCCAGATTGTACTGATCATAAGCACTTAAGCCCACATCACTGCCGCCGCCACGGATAATGCTCACGGCATCAAATTCATGCAAACGATCTTCAATTCGTTGCAATTGCTGCGGAATGGTACGCACGGATTTTTCGCCCTGAAGTATTGCCGTAAAAAGCTCGTATTCTATTCGATAGGGAGAAGCTTGAAGTGTTTGCACAAAATCCTGAAAACCTTTGCTGTCGTTGGCAGAAATAACGGCAATCCGGGCAGGTAAAAGCGGCATTGCGCGCATTTTATTTGCATTCCAAAGCCCTTCCTTTTTAAGGCGCGCCATAGTCTCCAAACGCTGGCGGGCAAGTGCCCCGAGGGTAAAGGAAGGCTCGATATCATGAATCTGCAAACTCAATCCGTACAATTCATGATATTCTACTGTGACCCGGATCAATACGCTCAATCCGCTGCGCAGCTCCTCACCGCTTTCACGCTTAAAAAAAGTAGCCAGTTTTTCAAATTGAGTAGCCCAAATCACAGCACGCATCTGGGTTTTGATCTGTTCGCCCGATTTCTCGATCAGCTCAGGGTAACAATGCCCCGATTTGGCATGAAGGTTCAAACGCAAAATCTCTGCCCGAACCCAATAGCGCGAAGTATAAGTGCGCCGCAGCACATTTTTTAAACTTTGTGCCAGTTCGCTAAGGCTATAATGCGTTATTTCTTTGCCTTCGGACATTAATTTTCCAATTTTTTGCGAAGTTAATCATTTCATCATTTCTGTGTTTTCGCAAAAAGCAAAAGCTGCTTTTTTAACAAGATGGCGTTTTGCTTGTTAAAATATTCTAAACACGGAGGCAGCGCCATTGATCGGCTTGCCGACATATTAAAGTATTTATATATTTGTGGAATTAAATCAAAAGGGAAACAAATGAGAAAACGCTTACTCTTCTTATCGGTACTGATCATGGCTGCCGGCCTGAGTTTTGGTCAGGCATTTGAACTCATCACAAGCAATGTTAAAGATTTGGGCGAATCAAGCTCGGCCTGGGGCGATTATGATAATGACGGCGACCTCGACATCGCCATTATGGGCACTGACAGCCAGCAAGCCTGGGCATTGATCTACCGAAACGATGAAGGCACATTCACCGATATCGAAGCGGGTCTGCCCGGAATAGAAAAAGGAGATATCAATTGGGTCGATTATGACCTGGACGGCGACCTGGACCTGATGTTGCTGGGAAGGGGCGCAGAAGGGAACATTACCGATATATTTATTAATCAGGATGGGGTTTTTACGCCTGCAGGACTTGGCTTGCAAACGGTTATCGAAGGCTGCGCAGCCTGGTCGGATTTTGATCTGGACGGCGACCTTGACGTACTGGTTTCCGGCGACAAAAACAGCTACAACCCTTTCACCATGCTCTACCAAAACAATGATGGCGTTTTTGAAGAAACGGATTTTGGTTTTGAAATTTCTAAAAGCACTATTGCCGCCTGGGGCGATTTTGACAATGATGGCGACGAGGATCTTTTCCTGGCCGGAAACGGGAACATTATGTTTGCTAAAATTTACCGCAACGATATTGACGGCTTCACCGATATGGAATTTGATATGAAAGCACAATATACAGGCGGCGCCGATTGGGGCGATTACGACCGTGATGGCGATCTGGATCTTCTGGTAAACGGCTT
This sequence comes from Bacteroidales bacterium, assembly GCA_963662905.2. Taxonomy (GTDB): domain Bacteria; phylum Bacteroidota; class Bacteroidia; order Bacteroidales; family WRLA01. Next base: position 2,049,084 of record CAXXFD010000003.1, read on the forward strand.
CAATGAGTTTCTGGAAGCAGAAACCATTCTATATGGAAATTCGGGCGGCAAACAAATGAAAGAAATCCCGGCCTACCTCGACAAATCAGCCGCCGGAAATGCCGAATGGGGCGATTATGACAATGATGGCGATCTCGATATGGTTTATACCGGCAAAGGCGCAGGCTGCGGGCTGATTTTCTCCAAAGTAGTGCGCAACGACAACGGGATTTATTTCAATGACGCATGGGCAGGGCTGGAACCCCTCCAACGCTCGCACGCCAGCTGGGGCGACTACGACAATGACGGTGATCTCGATTTATTGCTCAGCGGCTTCAATGCAACAGGCTATGAACCTTTTAGCGGAATTTACCGAAACCCGACAAACACGGCAAGGGCAATTTCTATTGCTCCCGAAGGACTTTCATCCCATGTGGAAGAGGCTTATGTGCAACTCGAATGGCTTTCGGGCGGAATGCTCCAAAACACCTGGAATTTGCGCATTGGAACCAGCCCCGGCGCATCGGACATTGTAAACCCATTGTCGGATGAGCAAAGCGGTTTCAGGCGCATGCCCGTTAAAGGGAATGTAAGCGTGGATACCAGCTGGATGCTGTTTGGCCTCAATCCCGGAACATATTACTGGAGCGTTCAGTCTGTGGATCATTGCTTTGCCGGCTCTGAATTTGCCGAAGAACAAAGCTTTGAAGTAACTTTAACAGGCATTGAAAACGCATTTAACGAAAAACTCCGCATTTATCCCAATCCCGCTCAGGATGTTGTGCACATCACTTTTGACGGGGCCTTTGAAATCAGGATAATGGACATCACCGGTCGTTTGATTCGGCAAAGCACTGCGATCAATGAAGCCCAAATTGAAACCGCATCATTCAAAGAAGGAGTGTATGTGCTTCAGATTTGGAAGGATGGGTCATTGATGAACAAAAAGATAGTAATCCAATAAAAAAAGCTCCGGTCAAAACATTGAACCGGAGCTTTTTTTTATTTGTCTTCAGCAAAAACCAGCACAAAGCCATCCGGGTCTTTAATGGCAAATTCCGTGGAACCGTAAAAAGTCACATTCGGTTCTTTATAGATGCTTGCTCCGGCAGCATGCACCGATTGATAAAAATCATCCACACCTTTGATTTTAAAATAGAAGAGCAGTGAACCTCCGGCATTCATTTGTGCAAAATCAGGCAGTTCTTCTGCAATGCTTGCCCGGCTTTGCAGCATAAAGCTGATGCCATCGCGCTGCAGCATTGCCCATACCGGCATGCCTTCCTCAGGGACGGCCATTATTTTGGTAAAGCCCAAAATTTCACAATAAAAATCCAGGCTTTTTTGCATATCCTCAACCATAAGGTTGGGACTGAGGCTTTCAAGTTTTATGTTCATATTATTTTTATTGCATGAGTTCATTAATTGCCAACCAGGCCATCACAGCAGGGCCGGTTTCAAGGCTGTCTTCATCAGCGTCAAAAGTATCCGAATGCAATGGTGAATTCATTCCCTGCTGATCGTTGCGTGTCCCCAGTCGGTAAAAACATCCGGGCACCTGCTGGGAATAATACGCAAAATCTTCTGCTGTCATGCGGAATTCAAGTTCCTCAACCTGCCCCTCTCCAAGAAAGTCGGCAGCAGCTTTGAAAGCCCGCTCTGTTAAAGCCTCATCATTAACCACAAAAGGATAACCCTGATCGATAAACACATCGGCTTCCGCGCCCATGGCCTGTGCAATTCCTTTTGCAATTTTTGTGATCTGCTTTTTAATTTCCGCGCGCCAGTCTTCGTTAAAAGTACGGATAATCCCTTCCATTTTGGCTTCGGAAGGAATAATATTGGTGCGGCCTTTGGCTTCCAGTTTGCCAATAGTCAATACGGTAGGCATGCCCGGGAAAGCTTTCCGGCTCACAATTTGCTGCAACCCGATCACAATTTGTGCCGCGATTACGATTGGGTCAATCACCTGATCGGGCAGTGCGCCGTGGCCGCCTTTTCCCTTTACGGTGATATAAAACTCATCGGTCGAAGCCATATATTTTCCGGCCTTCATACCCACTTTTCCTGCAGGCATTTCCGGATAAACATGCTGACCGAAAATCGCAGCCGGCTTGGGGTTTTCCAAAACGCCGTCTTTAATCATCAGGCTGGCTCCTCCGGGATATTCTTCCTCACTGGGCTGGAAAATCAGGCGGACACTTCCCTCCCACTCTTTTTCGAGCTTCTTGAGGATGCGGGCCGCGCCCAGCAAACCGGCCATATGCACATCATGACCACAGGCATGCATAACGCCTTCATTCAAGGATTTATAAGGAAGCTTATTGGCTTCAAGAATTGGGAGCGCATCCATATCGGCACGCAGGGCAATCAGTTTTTTCTCAGGATTTCGTCCTTTTATTTCGCCCACAATCCCGTAACCACCTACATTGGTTTTATGTGGGATATCCAATTTTGTAAGCTCTGACGAGATGAATGCAGCCGTTTCTTTTTCCTGCTTGCTCAATTCAGGATGTTGATGGAGATGACGCCTGATTGCGATCAGCTCCGGCTTATATTCTGCAGCAAGTTCTTTGATTTTTAGCTTGATAACTTTCATATTTCAATTCTATTGCATCATGTAAAACAGGAAAAAACCTCCACATCCTCCCAAAAAGTTTATTCATTTTCCTCTCCGGCATACAATAATTCCTTCCAGCCAAAAACGAGCAGGCATAAAAAGAAAGCAAAAAACACAACACCGTCCTGTCGTTTCAGCATGGATTCTGTTAAAAAATTCATGCTGATAAGCAGCAGGAAAGTCAGCAAAAGCAGATAGCGCGACCGGAAAGCAAAAAATAAAGGAACCAAAAGAACAGCAAGCAACATTAAAAGTCCAAAAACCCCTACGGCAAGGCTAGTTTCAAGAAATGAGTTATGGGCATTGAGCTTATTTCGTGAAAGGACATCGTAATTATTATCCTGATATTGTTCTTCCAAAGCATGATAGACATCACCGGATCCAAAGCCAATAACCGGGGATTCTGATAACTTTTGCAAAGCACTGGTCCATATCAACATACGGGCATTCCCTTTTCCTTCCGATATGCTTTCCGATGGCTTGTTTTTGATTTCCGTTACCAAAACCTTCATGCGGGCATTGGATTGGTCAAAGGTATAAAACAGTAAGGCTATAACGGATAAGGAAACAAAAGCAAAACTCAGGCTAAAGGCCAATTTCTTTAACACCCAGCAAATCCAAAAAGAAGTCAGGATAAAAACACCAACAAGGGCAATAATCCCTGTTTTACTGCTGAGAAGGATCGTAAAAACCATCAAAAAAAGCACAACAGCAGCCAGTCCCAGCTTCACGAGCCAGCCTGTTTTTTGAGGCAAACGAAAGAAAAAATAAAGCACCAGGGCGATGGAAAAACACTCAAAAAGAGCAAAATAACTGCTATGCAGGCCATAAGTTATCCCTGAATAATAAAATAATGCCGAATCACCGGTTTCCAGATAAGACGAAAACGACCTTCCCAGATTAATTAAAGAAATTAAAACCGTTGCACTGATAAATGCAATAAAAATTTGGTGTATCCGGCTTTTGCTCAGATATTCCTTATCAAGGGAAGATATTAGCAAAGGAAAAACAAGCAAAGGCAGTTTAACCCTCAGATTGGACAAACCGTCCGCAACATCCTTCGTATAAATCATGCCCACAACGAAAAGGAGATAAAACAAACTTAATGCAAGCAAGGCCATACGCCATTTTTCTTTTTTAATGCGCAGCATTTTTCTACGGAAATCGGCTTCTATGAGCCAAAGGACAAAAAGCCCAACAATAACATAAGACGCACCGAGCCTGAACAGCGGAATAAAAAATGCCAGCAACACAAAAAGGATATGATAAATCCGGGATATGTATGAGAATGATAAAAGCATTTTTTAAAGGCGTATAAAATTATTATGCAAAAATAACATCAAAACGGCCTGAATTACATATAAAATTCCTAATGCGCGAAGGCCGATAACATTTTATTAAGAATATATGTGGCTGAATTTCCATCGCCGTAAATACCCTTGATGAATTCAGGTTTTTTGTTTTTAAAGCCGCAAAAAGCCTCTCTGATTTTCTGATGGCTATGTCCACAAACTACGTTCACTCCCATCTTTAGCGTTTCGGTCCATTCTGTTTCGTTGCGCAGCGTGATACAGGGCTTTTCAAAAAAATAGGCTTCTTTTTGCAGCCCGCCGCTATCAGTCAAAACGATTTCAGCATTTTGAAGCAAATAAAGCATCTCGAGATAGCTGACCGGCTCAATGGCACAGATATTCTTTGAAAGGGAAATCCCAGCTTTTTTCAATTGCCCTTTTGTTCTGGGGTGCATGGGCCAGACCAGTTTTTGATCGCTTGCAATATCTTCGAGGGCAGCGATCAATTCGTTCAGCACGGAAAAATCGTCCGTATTCCCGGCACGGTGCAAGGTGACCAACGAAAAATTATCAGGCAGGCTTTGATCCGGTTTTTGTGCTTTTTCGGAAAAATGCAATGCGGCATCATACATGATATCGCCGCTCCTGAAAATTTGGGCGGAAGCAATACCTTCATTTTTAAGCTGATTCATCGCATTATCGGTAGGGCAAAAGAGCCAGGTACTGATTCGGTCAGTAAGCACGCGGTTAATTTCTTCCGGCATGTTCATATCAAAACTGCGCAGGCCGGCTTCGATATGCGCCACCGGAATATGCATTTTGGCAGCAGCCAAAGCCGCAGCGAGTGTGGAATTCGTATCACCATAAACCATTACGGCATCGGGCGCCTGTTTTTGCAGATGATGTTCTATTGCTTCCATCATCCGTCCGCACATGGCAGCATGCGACAAACTATGAATCCCCAAATTGACATCCGGCTGAGGAAGACCCATTTCCCTGAAAAACACATCAGACATTGAATCGTCAAAATGCTGTCCGGTATGGATCAAATAATTCCTGATCTGATGCTGCTCAGCAAAAGCAAGGTTCATTGCGGCAGCTTTTATAAACTGCGGGCGCGCACCAACAACAGAAACAATTTTATAAGACATACAGGCAATCTAATGGAACATCATTTAACAAATTGGGCTATCTGAGTTCTTGCTTACATCAACTCATCATCGACCATAAAAAAACTGAGCGGCCTCAGGATTTTATCAAAAACAAAAAACTGAACCAGCACAAAATCCTGATCATCATTAATCAAAGCGTACATACGGTCGCGATCCCAAACATAGTAATTTTGTTCAACATCCCAGGTTTCGTAGGCCGATATTTTATGGAATGTGGTAATCTCTACGGTATCGCCCGCATTGTCGATCAAACGTATTGTATGAAAGGGTTTGGAATTGATTATGGAATCCTTTTTCACCGAATCAACCAAATCATTGAGCAGGCTTTCGTATTTGATACTGGCAAACTCATTCATCATATTATAGAGCTTGAGCGTATCATAAAGAGGCAACGGCAGGCCGGTTTTTTGCGGAATAAGGTTTAAGCTGTTCCCAATATTCTTTACGATAAATGATTCTGCCGGATCATCATGAAAATCAATTTGAACCTCGGCAATTTCCGGTATCCTGTGGGTAAAAATTGTGTGATCGCGCCAATCACGTTCATTAAGCGTATAACGTGAAGACACAAAGCCCCTAAAGCCCGGAAGGTTAACCACAAAAGGCATATCACTGCCCTCTTTGATCATATAAGTCCCCAGGTTATTTTGGGTAGCATCGCCCACATAATATACTTTTGTAAGTTTTTCGTGAGGAAACAGCTTTATCTGATCAAAAAGGTTAATCCGATAAACCTGTTGATAAATTTCAACTTTGATTGCAGAGGAAGCCAGACGCGCAATAACAACATCATAGGAAGATTTTGAAACAGGATGCACAACATCAATATTATATAAAGTCTTCAGGAGCATTTGCATCGCAGGTGGATTGGCAGGATAACGACCGTTTACCAACCATTCGGACCGATTGAGGCGGCTTAAATCAAGCGTCTTGTTTTTTTTGTCGGCCATAAAAATCCGTGTGATATTGCTGGTATCCTGTACAGCAAAATCCCGATCTTCACTGCTGATTGTATTAAGCTGATTATTAAAGAGGAAATATGATGCGATCAGTGCCAAAACAACAAGGATCAGAATAAATAATGTGTTCTTCTTCATATTAAAATGCTGCTGATTACTAATGATAAATGATTTTGTTTGTTCCTTGCATAATCGAAGGAACCCCATAATCTGTAATTGCGGGCAAAAATACAGAAAATACTGTGGATGAAAAGTATTGTTGCAATAAAACTCAAAAGGTTTTGCTCAACAAAAGTTAGTTTTTATCGTTAAGCTTTCAAAATAATATTATGCGACTTTTCTATCGTGAATTTGGGGACAAGCAAAAAACTCCTTTAATTATTTTGCACGGATTGTTTGGGATTTCGGACAATTGGGTAAGTTTCGGACGTAAAATGTCTGAAAATTATCATGTGCTTATCCCCGACCAGCGAAATCACGGCCAATCGCAGCATTGCCCGCTTTTTGATTATCCATCGCTCACCGAAGATTTGTACGAATTCATTAATGAGCACAACCTGGACGATCCCATTATTTTAGGCCACTCGATGGGCGGAAAGGTAGCGATGAATTTTGCGCTCAACTATCCGCAGCTCAGCAAAGCATTGATTGTTGCTGACATGAGCCTGCGTGCCTACCAGGCCAACAGGCACCACCAAACCTTTATCAAGGCAATGCGTTCGGTTGATTTCAGTAAAATCCAATACCGCAGCGAAATTGAAGATATTTTAAGCGAAACCATAAGCTCAGTGCGCATCAGGCAGTTTTTGTTAAAAAACATTTATCGGGATGAACAGAAAAAACTAGGTTGGCGCATTAATCTGGATAGCATTGAGGCAAACCTGCCAAAAATTTTCGAGGCAATAGAAAAACAAGGAACCCCATACAGCAATCCGGCCCTATTTATACGCGGAGCACAATCGGATTACGTACCGGAGGAAGATTTCCCGTTAATCCGGAGCAGTTTTATAAACGCGCAAATAAAAACCATTGAAAATGCCGGTCATTGGCTGCATGCCGAACAGGCGGAAGAATTTTTAGGGATCTGCCGTGATTTCCTGAATTCGATATCCTCGTAGGATGGGTCATTAAAAAGCCCACATACCAAATCTAATTGGAATTACTTTCTGGCGGGAGCTGAGCTTGCTTAACGTCGCCTTGGGGCTTCATAACTGGCCCTTCTCTTCTTCTTTTTCTTAAGCGGGTTGATATTATATTTCAAACCGAAAGCCGTATAAAGATAGTAATCGTTTTCTTTATAGCCCACCCTGCGGTCGAGTTCATCGGTACCGATTTTATTCCAAAACGATTCAAAAGTTACATCAAAATTGCCGTAAAGGGTTTTATTGAGGCCCAATCCAAAAACGAATGTGGATTCTTTTATTTTTTCGTTTGACATATAAATAACATCACCGGATTCGAGGTTATAGAGCTTGGAAGAAATGATTGAATTGCCCAGACCTATAATGCCATAGACATAAATATCCACGTATTCAGGTACCGGATTTGGATAACTCAAAAGCGCCACAATATCGAATGTAAGGTTGAGGGCATACATAAAAGTCTTGCCTTCAAGGCGTCGGTTAATCCCCGGCTTTTCAGCTTTAAAATTTGCATTTACGATACGAGCCTGAACCCCTAACCAAGGCAGGAATTTATTGTTTAAACTAATTCCGTTGGAAAAACGGCTTTCGAGCTTCACTTTATTGATTGCGTCAAAATCATAGATACTCACATCACCGAAATAGGACGAAAAACCTCCACTGGCTGTAATAGACCAATTATTGCGCAATGCTATTTTCCACCAAACATCTTTATTGGACCGTAAGCTTTGTTCTTTCTTTTTCTTGGGAGTTTCGCCGGTCGGCAGATCTTTATCATCGCCAGACATAAGTATTGCAGACGCCTCAACACGGCCTGGAAGTATCATTACTATTGCAAACGCAAAAATACAGGCTAGTATAAAGTTATGTTTTCTTCGTGTCAAAATCAAGGCGCTACTTTTTAAAAAAAATTAAAATCCTAATTAACGAACAACTTTTATACAGTCAAAAATATTAATTGTTTCAAAAATACCATAAAATTAACAAGCAAAATGCTGTAATCGATGATACAACACTTACTTATCAGCAAAAGTATAAAATTATTGGACAATTAAAAGTACTGTAAGTTGTACCGCAAAAAAAAATGATGTTGTCAGCAAACGACTTATAAAAACAAAACTATAAAAAAAAAGGACAAAAAGCAAAAGCTTCATGTCCTTTTCAGGTTTTTTGATAGTAATATTAGATCACGCCCTGATCAATCATCGCATCGGCTACTTTAATGAATCCGGCAATGTTTGCACCTTTCATATAATTCACGTATCCGTCTTCTTCAAGGCCATATTTACGGCATTGTTCGTGGATATTGATCATAATGTGGTGCAGTTTTTCATCAACTTCTTCGCGAGTCCAGTTGAGTTTCATAGAGTTCTGGGTCATTTCCAGACCAGATGTAGCTACACCGCCGGCATTAGCAGCTTTTCCAGGGCCGTAGAGTACTTTATTTTCGAGGAATACTTCGATAGCTTCGGGAGTACAAGGCATATTAGCGCCTTCACAAACGATTTTGCAACCATTTGCAACGAGTTTTTTGGCGTCTTCTTCGTGCAGTTCGTTTTGGATTGCGCAAGGCAGTGCGATATCACACTTAACTTCCCATGGCCTTTTGCCTTCGAAGAATTCAACACCGTATTTGTCAGCGTAAGGTTTAACAACGTCATTGTTTGATGCACGCAGTTCAAGCATAAAGTCAATTTTCTCACCGCTGATACCATCAGGATCATATACATATCCGTCGGGACCTGAGATAGTAACAACTTTTGCACCCAGCTCAGTAGCTTTTGAAACAGCACCCCAAGCAACATTACCAAAACCTGAAACAGCAACCACTTTACCTTGGAAAGAGTCGTTCAGGGTTTTCAGGATTTCGTTGGCGAAGTAAACGTTACCAAATCCTGTAGCTTCAGGACGGATAAGGGAACCACCCCAGTTGAGACCTTTACCTGTAAGAACACCTGTGTTTTCGCGGGCAAGTTTCTTGTACATACCATAGAGGTATCCAATTTCGCGGCCACCTACACCAATATCACCGGCAGGAACGTCAGTTTCAGGACCAATAAATTTGTAGAGCTCAGTCATGAAAGCGTGGCAGAAACGCATGATTTCCATATCTGATTTTCCTTTTGGATCGAAATCAGAACCACCTTTACCACCGCCCATTGGAAGTGTTGTAAGCGCATTCTTGAAAATCTGCTCGAATCCGAGGAATTTCAGCCCACTCAGTGTTACGCTTGGGTGGAAACGCAGACCGCCTTTGTAAGGGCCAATAGCGTTGTTGAACTGAACCCTGTAACCACGGTTCACCTGAATTTCGCCACTATCATCAACCCATGCAATGCGGAATTGAAGAATGCGATCCGGCTCAACGATACGCTCAATTATTTTATGTGCATCATATTGAGGATTTTCGTTCACAAATTCCTCAATGGTTTCTAAAACCTCTTTTACAGCTTGCAGAAATTCTGACTGACCTGCATGACGCTTTTCCAGGTCATTCATTATTTGTTCTACGTTCATTTTTAAACTTTTTAAGTGGTTAAACCCTATTATATTTGGTGTTCTGTTAATTTTAGAACAATGTTAAATTTTTAACAAGGCAAATTTAATTGCAAAATTTTCATATTTCCAAGAAAAATCTCATTTTTCTTCCTTGATTTAGAACCATTTAAAAGAAGAATGAAATTTGGCCTCACCATATTACCCCCTTTTCAAATAATCTTTCCACCCTCTTTGAATTAATATTCAATTAAGCTTTTGATCATTCGTAGCGTATAGCCTTAAGGGGTGTTATCCGGCTCACTACCATACTCGGCAACAACAGCATAAAAATGCATAAAATTACAACCCCAAAATTTAAAATGCCTATATCGCCTAAGCTGATAGAAACCGGCACGTGATCCACATAATAGGAATCCTGAGGCAATGCAAATAAACGAAATTTATATTGAAGTGCTGCCAGTCCCAGTCCAATTATATTTCCCCATAACAGTCCACGGCCAACAATAAAAACGGCATGGTATAAAAACACTTTCCTGATGCTGACATCGGCGGCACCCAATGCTTTCAATAAGCCTATATGGGCAGTTTTTTCAAGGATAATGATCAAAAGCGTGGAAATCATGCTGATTCCTGCCACCAAAACCATGATAATCAATATGATAATCACATTCATATCCTGCAATGCCAGCCAATCAAATATTTGCGGGTACATCTGCCGGATGGTTCGAGTATTCAATTCAAAATCAATATGATCATAAATCAAAGCATCCATTTCGCCCAAACGGTCAAAATCATCGATCAGCACTTCAAAACCTTCTGCCTGATCCGCTGTCCAGTTGTTCAGCTTGCGGATATGGCCAATATCGCCGAAAATCATCATCTGGTCAAATTCCAGCAAACCGGTTTCGTAAATCCCGACCACTTCAAATTTCCTGCCCCTTGGACTGGCCGATTCATTCGTCAGAAAATACATCCGCAGGTCATCGCCCAATTTAATCCCCAGCCTGCGCGAAAGCTCCTTTGAAATCAAAACTTCATTGGATCGAGCGCTGTCGCTCAACCTCAAAGGGCGCCCTTCGGATATCTTGTTTTCAAAAAATCCCCAGTCAAAATCCGTTCCCACTCCCTTAAGGATAACGCCCTGGATGTCATCATCTGTTTTGATAATTCCCGCTTTGGTGGCATAAACCTGAATATGGCGGATACCATCGACACTATCGAGGGAGGGATAAAAAGGCTGCTTTGTGCTTACCGGAGTGGTTTCCAGGCCACTGCCCGAATCAAAATGATAAATCTGGATATGCGAACCAAAACCAATTACTTTTTCCCTGATTTCCTTTTGAAAGCCGTTCAAAATAGCCACGGCCAGAATCATTATCGTCAAACCGAGGGCAACACTGATTGTAGCCAGCCGGATAATAGGGTTACTGAACCTGCCCCCGGAGGCCTTCATGAAACGAAGCGCTATGAAATATTCAAATTTCAAGATTTACTACTTTGCTTAGCGGGATTTTCTTAATTTTAAAGTCTGAAACCTACGGCAAAGGTATGAAAAAGCATCAGGCTGCCTCTGCCACAAATAAAAAACTACGATGGATATTCTTTTTATTGTACTGGGCATCATATTATTAATACTCGGAATTGCCGGTGCCATTGCCCCTGTTTTGCCCGGCCCTGCATTGGCTTATGCTTCCCTTTGGATGCTCCAGTTCAGTTCTTATAAGCCTTTTTCGGATAAATGGCTGGGCATTTGGGCCGTAGTGATGGTTTTGATCACTATTGCCGATTATGTGATACCGGCCTACGGTACAAAAAAACTGGGTGGCACCAAATACGGCACTTACGGCAGCATAGTCGGGTTAATTCTTGGACTGATAATTTCCACACCAACAATTCTGCTTATCCCTGCCGGCATTTTGTTGGGCCCGTTTATTGGCGCTTTTGTAGGTGAACTCCTCGGAGGGGCCAAAACCGATTTTGCCCTGAAATCAGGTCTGGGCGCATTTCTGGGATTTATTGCCGGAACATTTATGAAACTCGTTTTTGCCCTAACTATGTGTGGTGTTTTTATTTCCGGATTTTTTTAAACCAACAGCCAAAAACCAAAACAAAAGGGCAGCAACAATGTTAGTTGCCCATATAAACCAATAGAAAAAGCTCAATTAACAATAAAGCCCTGCTGATATGGATACATTTTCATTTCTGAACAGCTCCGAACCCGAACATCTTGAAGAACTCTATCAACAATATTTAAAAGATCCGGACAGCCTGGAAAGTGGCTGGAAACATTTTTTTGCCGGTTTTGAATTTGCCGGCAATCAATATCCCGCAAAAGGAAACCAGGTAGTTCCCGGTGAGTTTAAAGTCATCAACCTCATCAACGGCTACCGGCAAAGAGGCCACCTTTTCACAAAAACCAATCCCGTTCGTACACGAAGAACCTACAGCCCGACACTTGAACTGGAAAATTTCGGACTCTCGAAGCAGGATCTGGAAAAGAAATTCCGTGCCGGTCAGGAAATCGGCATCGGAAAGGCAAGCCTGAAAGATATTGTTGCGCATCTGGAGCAAACCTATTGCCGCTCCGTTGCCGTTGAATACAACTACATCCGTGACACCGAAGCCGTTGAGTGGCTGAAAACCAGAATGGAAAGCAGCAGGAATACGCCATCCTTCAGCCGGGAACAAAAAAAGAAAATCCTGAAAAAGCTGGCCGAATCCGTTAATTTTGAAAAATTTATACACAAAAAATTCCCCGGGCAAAAACGCTTTTCCCTCGAAGGTGCAGAGTCTTTGATCCCCGCACTGGATCACGTAATTGAGAACGGTGCCGAACATGGCATCCGCGAATTTGTCATAGGTATGCCACATCGCGGAAGGCTCAATGTGCTGGCCAATATCATGGGCAAAAGCCCAAGGGAAATTTTCAGTGAGTTTGCCGGAAAAGAGTACGAGGATGAATTAATTCTAGGCGATGTAAAATACCATTTGGGTTACACATCCATCAAAAAGAGCACAGAAAACAAAGAAGTGGAACTGACTTTATCGCCCAATCCTTCCCATCTCGAGGCGGTAAACCCCGTTGTTGAAGGCATGACTCGCGCCCGCATCGATGAGCGCTACAAAGGTCAAAGCCAACAGATTTGCCCCATCCTGATCCATGGCGACGCTTCCATTGCCGGCCAGGGCGTTGTATATGAAGTATTGCAGATGTCGGGGCTGAAAGGCTATCACACGGGCGGAACCCTGCATTTGGTCGTAAATAACCAGATTGGTTTTACAACCAATTACTTAGACGGGCGCACATCCACTTATTGCACTGATGTAGCCAAAACCATTCAATCGCCGATTTTCCATATCAATGGCGATGACGTGGAAGCTGTGGTTTATGCCGTCAACCTGGCCATGGAATACCGCGAAAAATTTCAAAAAGATGTTTTTATCGACCTCTTGTGCTATCGCAAATACGGCCATAACGAAAGCGACGAGCCCCGTTTTACCCAACCCATTTTATACAAAACCATTGAACGGCATCCCAATCCCAAAGAAATCTATCAAAAAGCACTGATCGAAGCCGGAGAGCTGAAAACAGAAGAAGCCAACGAAATTGACCGGGACATTAACTCAGGACTGGAGAAATTACTGGGCGAATCCAGGGAAATTGAACGCACACAACTGACCAACTTCCTGGGCGAAAACTGGTCGCATCTCAGGCGCGCAAAAAAATCAGACTTTGATGTTTCGCCCGAAACGGCTGTTGAGGAAGAAATACTGCGGGCTTTAGGCGAAAAGATCACCCATATACCGGATAATTTCAAAGCTTTCCGAAAAATCAACAAGCTTTTCAACGACCGGAAAAAAATGATGGAAGGCAAGGGCAAGCTCGACTGGGCCATGGGCGAGTTACTGGCATATGCCAGCCTGCTTGATGAAGGCAGGAATGTGCGTCTCAGCGGGCAAGATGTTGAGCGCGGGACTTTCTCTCATCGCCATGCCGTTTTAACCGAAGAAGATTCGGCCAGAACCTATATTCCTTTGAAGGAATTTAAAAACGCCCGTTTCGATATTTTTAATTCGCCCCTTTCCGAATACGGCGTTTTAGGCTTCGATTATGGCTATGCCATGGCCAGTCCGGATGCCCTCACTATTTGGGAAGCACAGTTTGGCGATTTTAACAATGGCGCACAAATTATCATTGACCAGTTTATCAGCTCTGCCGAAGACAAATGGAATGTAATGAACGGTTTGGTGATGTTATTGCCCCACGGTTTTGAAGGCCAGGGGCCGGAACATTCATCGGCCCGCATGGAACGCTTCCTCACGCTTTGTGCAGAGAACAACATCCAGCTGGCAAACCCAACAAACCCGGCCAGCTTCTTCCATTTGCTCAGGCGGCAACTGCACCGTCCTTTCAGGAAACCGCTTATTGTTTTTACACCCAAGAGCCTGCTGCGGCATCCGGCTGCGGTAAGTGAATTCAAAGATTTCACCACCGGAGGCTTCCGCGAATATATTACCGATAAGGAAATCAAGCCCGAAGAAACACATACCTATATAATGTGTAGCGGAAAAATCTATTATGAACTGGAAGAAGAGCGCCGCAAACTCGGACGAAAGGATGTCAGCATCAACAGGCTGGAACAGATTTATCCTTTGCCTTACAAGCAAATTGCGGATCACCTGAAGTCCTTCCCAAATATCAAAAAATTATTATGGGTTCAGGAAGAGCCCGCCAATATGGGCGCCTGGCCGTTTATCCATCAGCAATTCCGCGATTTGGATGCACTGAAAGATTTCGAGCCACGTATTATTAGCCGTCCCGAAAGCGGCAGCCCGGCAACAGGCAGCAGCCAGTTCCATTTTGTGCAGCAACGCAAAATCATTGAAAAATCATTCGGCATGTGCGATTGCCCACGCATTGATCTGGAATGTAAAATGGTGTGTATTGGCAACCAATGGCGCACTTATGCCAAAGAACTTAATCTGCAACCGAAAAACTAAAGCAAAAAATCATGAATATTGAAGTAAAAGTTCCCAGTCCGGGAGAATCAATCACACAGGTACAAATTGCCGCATGGTTGGTTGGCAATGGCGATTTTGTAGAAAAAGACCAGGATATTGTTGAGATTGATTCCGACAAAGCCACATTGAGTATCGCAGCAGAAGCTGATGGGAAAATCAGCATACAAACCGAGGAAGGCGAAACAGTGGATGTTGGTGCGGTCATAGCAATAATTGATTCTGAAGCCAGTGGCAGCAAAGCAGAAAAACCCGCAACAAAAGCTCCTGAAGAAGAGAAACCTGCAAACGAAACAAAAAAAGAACACAAAGCTGCCGGGGCTGCCAAAACCGAAACAGGGGACAAAAAGCTGTCGATCGAAGCAGACCTTCACATCAGTCCGCTGGCCCGTCGCTTGATGGCAGAGAAAGACCTGAACCCGGCAGAAATCAGTGATTTTTTCAAGCAACTGCGCCTGGGAAAAGAAGATGTCCTTTTTTACGAAAAAGAAGGCAAAAAGATATCTGCCCCTGCAGCAAAAGCACACAACAACTGGGACGGCAGCAGAAATGCCGAAGCCAAAAAACTCAGCCCCTTGAGGATAAAATTAGCCGAACGCCTTGTAAGCGTGAAAAATGAAACGGCCATGCTGACCACTTTCAATGAGGTGAACATGGGACCGGTTATGGCCATCCGCAAAAAATACAAGCAAAAATTCATGGAAACCCATGACGTTTCACTGGGCTTTATGTCATTTTTCACCAAAGCAGTAACCGAAGCCCTTGCTTTGTTCCCACAGGTAAATGCACAATTGCATGAGGATGAAATTATTTATCATTCCTATGCAGATATAGGCATTGCGGTAAGCTCACCCAAAGGTTTGGTTGTGCCGGTTGTGCGCAATGCAGAGATGATGAGCCTGGCTGAGATTGAGGCAACGATCAAGGATTTAGCCAAAAAAGCCCGGGAGAAACGCATTACTCTGGACGAAATGACCGGAGGAACCTTTACAATAACCAATGGTGGTGTTTTTGGAAGTATGCTCAGTACGCCCATAATCAACCCACCGCAAAGCGCCATCCTGGGCATGCATAATATTGTAGAACGTCCGATTGCCGTAAACGGTAAAGTTGAGATTCATCCGGTGATGTACCTCGCTTTGTCGTATGATCACAGGATAATCGACGGCAGGGAATCCGTTGGTTTTTTAGTTAAGGTAAAAGAGATGCTGGAGCAACCCGAAAAAATGCTATTTGGAGGGAAAGACCCCGTTGAAGAACTGCTTGGGCTCTGATTTTTGCTTCAGTTATCAACAAAACATGCACATTTACACAAAATAACTTGTGTATTCCAAAAATGTTTTCTAATTTTGGATTTGCAATCTACAGGTTCACTCTGTTTTTGTTTTCCGGACTTTGGCGGCCTCCCCGGCCGCCTTTTTTTGTGCCTTTTAAAAACAAAAAAGGCGCCACGAGTGTGACGCCCAATGTAAGTAAAACCAGGAGATATAAGGAGATTCTTAATTCAACAAATAGTAATTATGCTAATATATTTTTCGCAACAAAAATACGAATTATTTGCTCACATCAAAGAGAAAACAGGATTTTATAGACGAAAACAATGGGTTTTTTAAAAATCATAAGTATTTTTACCTGATTTTTTTAAATTTATAAGCAAAACCCCCAAATAATTATGGAAAAGTATAAGATTGATAGTTTAGATAAAAAAATCCTTAATACACTTCTAAAAAATGCACGTACTCCATTTATGGAAATTGCCCGTATGTGCGGAGTATCAGGAGCTGCAATTCACCAGCGCATACAAAAAATGGAAGAATCGGGGCTGATCGATTCTTATGGGGTAAAAATCCCTGCACGTAAACTCGGATACATAACCTGTGCTTTTGTTGGCTTGCAGGTAAACCTTTTGGACGAATCGGCACATGAATTTGTTTTTATGCGCATCAGCAAAATTGATGAAATAACCGAATGCCATCATGTCACAGGGAAATATTCGCTTTTATTGAAAATTTATGCCCACGATAATGAGCATTTAAAAAAGATCATCACGGAAAAAATACAGTCTATACCCGAAGTAACAGGTACCGAAACTGTCATATCACTGCAGGAAGGTTTTTCACGTTCCATTCCAATTCACTGATCCGCTTACAAAAATGATGAACATTCGAATATCAGCCTTGTTTGGTAAGCACTGGTATGCTTCAAAAACCAGAAAATTAATACTTTCGCACAAAAAATAAATTTAAGGATATGAATTACGATCTTATTGTTGTTGGAAGTGGCCCCGGAGGATATGTTGCCGCAATAAGGGCTGCCCAGCTGGGAATGAAAACGGCTGTTGTTGAAAAATCGGAACTTGGCGGAATATGCCTCAACTGGGGCTGTATCCCAACCAAAGCGCTGCTTAAAAGCGCACAGGTTTTTAACTACCTGAAACACGCACAGGACTATGGCATTAAAATAGACGGAGAAGCTTCCGTTGATTTCGAAGCAATGGTGTCGCGCAGCCGGCAGGTTGCCAAAGGCATGAGCAATGGCATCCAGTTTCTCCTGAAGAAAAACAAAATCGAGCATATTAAAGGCTTTGGAAAAGTGAAACCCGGCAAAATCGTTGAAGTAACCGACGAAAACGGCGAGGCAAAAAAATATAGTGCAAACCACATCATCCTTGCAACAGGTGCCCGTTCGCGCGAATTGCCCAACCTGCCCCAGGACGGCAAAAAAATTATTGGCTACCGCAAAGCCATGACCCTGGAAAAGCAGCCCGAAAGCATGCTGGTTGTAGGCTCCGGAGCCATTGGATCTGAATTTGCATATTTCTATAATTCCATCGGTACAAAAGTTACCCTGGTGGAATATATGCCCAATATTGTTCCTTTGGAAGACGTGGACGTTTCTAAACAACTGGAGCGCTCCTTTAAAAAAGCCGGCATGAAGATCATGACAAATTCATCGGTTGAAAGCGTGGACACCAGTGGAGATAAATGCAAGGTAATAGTGAAAACAAAAAAAGGGGAAGAAGAAATTGAAGCAGACGTCGTGCTTTCTGCCGTTGGTGTTACAACCAACCTTGAAGGCCTTGGTTTGGAAGAAACAGGAATTGCCACAGAAAACGGCAAAGTACCTGTGGACGACTTCTACGCCACCAATGTGGAAGGTTATTATGCCATTGGCGATATCGTAAAAGGCCCTGCATTGGCGCATGTCGCATCGCATGAGGGCATCATCTGCGTGGAAAAAATTGCCGGTCACAATCCCGACCCAATGGATTACGGCAACATCCCGGCCTGTACTTATACCAACCCTGAAGTAGCTTCGGTAGGCATGAACGAAAAGCAAGCCAAAGAAGCCGGTTATGAGATCAAAGTCGGGAAATTCCCCTTCACGGCTTCAGGAAAGGCCAGTGCTGCCGGATCGAAAGATGGTTTTGTTAAGGTAATTTTTGACGCCAAATATGGCGAATGGCTCGGCGCCCATATGATTGGTGATAATGTTACCGAAATGATTGCCGAAGTGGTTGCAGCCCGCAAGCTGGAAACCACTGCCAAAGAAATCATAGAAACCGTACATCCGCACCCAACTATGTCAGAAGCGGTTATGGAGGCTGTGGCACAAGCTTATGATGAATGTATCCATCTCTAAAATATGACGACAAATTAAACGTTTGATTATTAAAACAGCATATGAAACAGCTCCGAAATACGGGGCTGTTTTTGTTTTAATCGAATTGCCATTTAAAGCCTAAGGCAGGATTAAACTGCCAGTCGTCGCTGACGAATTTGCGGCTGATTTCCAGTTCGCCGCCCAGGTTCAGGTTTTCCCATACACGAAACCACAATTGAGGCTCGCTGAGGAATACCGTAAATTTTTCGCCTTTTTGCCCTTGCGACCAGATATCCAAAAAGCCACAAAACTGCAAGCGCCCTTCCAGCATAAATTTATTCCATGCAAAAGTCAGTTGCCAATCCGCCCCTTCACTTTGATAAAAAGACCGGTACAAAAGATCGGTTTTTATCGTAATAAATTTCAAATTGACCGGATAGCTAAAACCGCCCAGCCATACCGGCCCCAAGGCATAACCATTGGTGTGCCCGTCATTGTATTGCACCGTTACATCCAGTTTTTTATTCAGGAGCGGCAAGGTAACATAGCGTGCTATTTCAAAATAGCTTAACGATGCCGACATATTGCCCCCACGGTTATAATCCACATCAAAAAACAGGAAAGTAGAACCAAATTTATCCGGCTTAAACATCTCAAAAGTTGTGGTAAAGTACTTCCGGTCTTTCCCCAGATCATATAAAACCTGCAGGTTTTGTGCTTTCACGGCAGCAATGGATACGAACATCACTGAGAATAACAAAAGGAGTATCTTTTTCATAAATTCGGTTTAGGTTAAAAAAGTATTCGGTGCGCAAAAAAGCTGAATGCACTAAGTTAGGAAATTTGTAGTTTTGACCACCGAAACCAATCAAAGAAAATATGAAAATTAAATCTTTATCCGCTATTTTTCTACTGGCACTGGCATTATGGCAATGCCATTCCCCTTCAAACAATCAAACTGAAGACAAAAAAGCAAGCCTTAAACTGAGTGATGGCAATACGCTGGAATACAGCATTTGCGGCAATGCCGACACTACATTGCTGTTTATTCATGGCTGGAATATCAACATGAATTACTGGGACCGGCAGCTTGATGCCTTTTGTGGCGCCTATACCGTTGCACGCATCACACTGCCCGGTTTTGGAGAGCCTGAAGCAAAACGAGATGAATGGACTGTATGGTCTTATGCCAAAGACATTGCTGAGTTTGTCAAAGCTAAAAACCTGAAAAACGTCATTCTAATCGGGCACAGCATGGGCGGGCCCATAATTTTGGAAACCAGTGTAAATTACCCGGAAAACATCATCGGGCTGATTGGTGTGGACACCTATAAAGACGTAGGGCATCAATACACAACTCAGGAAATCGGTGAAATTGAATTTTTCTTTGGCAAACTGCGCGACAGCTTTGAAGTGTACAGCCCGATTTTCGCCTCAGCGATGCTTTTCCATCCAAGTACTGATTCCCTGGTGCGCAAGAGGGTATTGACAGACTACGCCAATGCCCGCCCGGAGGTTGCCTTACCGGTGCTGGAGTCGCTTATCCGGACACGTACACATGAAGCAGAACTGATGCAGCAGCTTCCTTTTAAACTTTATATGGTGAACAGTGATGCAGAAGCCAGCCGGACAGAAGCTCTGGACACTTTGCTGCCACATTCCTATCATATTGAAGATGTTCATGCCACGGGACATTTCCCAATGATTGAAAAGTCAGATGAGTTTAATGAGGCTTTGAAACGCGTCTTGAAGCTTTTATAAAATCAGTTATGCCAAATAGATTTTATTAAAGGCCCTTGGTTATCAGAATATGACAGTCTTTAGGCGGATAATTTTTTTTCGAAGGGCCGTATAATCAACCTAAGCGCCGAATTGAATTTCATATAGTTCATAAACCAGTTCAGCAAAACAAACAGGCGGTTTTCAAAACCGACGATGGACATCAGGTGCACAAACAGCCAGGTGATCCAGGCAAACCAGCCCTGAAATCCAAACCAGGGCAAATCAACAACCGCTTTGCTGCGCCCTATTGTGGCCATACTCCCTTTATCGCGATAATGAAAGGCCTTCATTTCCTCTCCTTTAGCAAGCTTTTTGATGTTTGCAACAAACAAATCTGCCTGCTGAATAGCTACCGGCGCCACCATGGGATGTCCGTGCGGATAATCTTCGGTTTTCATTAAAGCCGCATCGCCCAAAACAAAAATATTGTGATCTGTTTTCTCCAGCCTGATCCGGTTAAAATGATCGACCATAAGCCGGCCACTACGCGCATCAACGGCAAGTTCAAGACCCTGAGGCACATCGGCTTTTACTCCGGCAGCCCAAATAAGGTTGTGCGATAAAATTTCGCCGCCATCCGAGAGCAAGACCTTTGTTCCGTCATAGTCCTGAATCAGGCTTTTAAGGCGTACATCTGCGCCCATTTTCCGGAGAAAATGCAATGTTTTTGAAGAAGCTTTTTCACTCATGCCCGCGAGCAGCCTTCCGGAACCTTCCACAAGGACAATCCGCATATCGCTCATATTCAGGTCATGATATTCGTTCCGAAACACATAGCGCTTCAGGTCACAGAGCGCACCGGCCAGCTCCACTCCTGTTGGACCGCCTCCTGCCACCACAAAGGTGAGCAATGCTTCCCGTTCCTTTTTATCGTTGGTAAACACTGCCTGTTCAATATTCTGCAAAATCATGGAACGCAAATCCAGGGACTGGCTCAATGTTTTGAGCGGCATAGAATTCTGCTCAATATTTTTATTGCCGAAATAATTGGTTTTGCTGCCTGTGGCAATCAGCAGGAAATCATAGCTCAATGTTCCCTGATCGGTGACAATTGCCTTCTGTGCCACATCCACCCTGCGGACGTTTGTATAACGAAAGAAAACTTCACCGTAGCGCTTCACAAATTTCCGCAGCGGATAAGCAATGCTGTTGGATTCCAGCCCACCACTGGCCACCTGATAAAGCAAAGGCTGAAAGGTATGATAGTTCTGCCGGTCGATCAAAACAATCTGATATTTTTTGGCGTTCAGTTTCTTGATCAGTTCGATACCGGCGAAACCACCGCCAACAATAATGATGCGCGGAAGATTTGATGAGGGAATATTGAGGTTGTTCATGGATCTTGTTTTCAAAAAAACAAGGGAGGGGATAAAAAGTTGGTCAGGACAAAAAATAAGGCCTGAAGGATAATTCCACCCCCAATATTCAGAACCATCAAAAACAACATCTAAACAGCAAGGATACAATAAGAAAAAGACTTACAATGACACAAATAAATATCGTAATCAATGCTATGGATCTTGTTCTCAAAAGGTTTTGTTTCCGTAATAGAGACTTCTGTTAATTAATGCAAATTAACAACAAACTATTTGAACTCGCTGTAAAATGCGCCTAAAAAAGGCATGCACGACTCTACTCCTGGATTGGCTTTTTACCGAAATATCCAATAAGGAGGAAAGAAAGAACGAGGACAGTTAAAATACCATCATAAACGCCCATTGGGAGGAAAAGCGTAAAAACGGCAAGGGTATAAACACTCACAATGACACCAAACCAAAAGCCCCAGAGGCGATTTCGCAATATACCTATACCCGAAATAATACGCATTGACGTCGGGATTAATGTGAATAAAAAGGTGTATAGATGATTCTCTGTGAACATTTTATTCACTCCAGAAAAATAAAAGGCCGGATAATCAGCTTTAGCCCATCCCAGATAGGCAAACAAATTTGTGAACACATCCGAACATTCTAAAATTCCATATGCCAAAAAGATGATGCCGGCAGTTTTAATGCACCAATTCAGTCTAACTTTATCTTTCATAATGCTTTATTTTTGGTTGTTAAGAAAATAAGTGAAACACTAAAATACGGATTTATTCTATATGAAAATGTGGTTTTTTGAAATCATTCTGTTTTGGATTTACATAGGGATAAAAAATAAGGCCTGAAGGATAATTCCAACAGGCCTTTTAGTAGCGGGGGCAGGATTCGAACCTACGACCTTCGGGTTATGAGCCCGACGAGCTACCTCTGCTCCACCCCGCAATATATTTTAAAATGCGTTTAATCTTTTTTATAGAACTTTGTTCCCCAAACGGGAGTGCAAAGATAATAATTTGTTTCTTTGCTTTCCAAATAAATTTTAAAAAAAATTAATATGTCGCATAAATCAGGCTTCGTGAACATCATTGGCAACCCTAATGCGGGCAAGTCAACATTAATGAATGCCCTTGTAGGAGAGAAACTTAGCATCATTACAAGTAAGGCGCAAACCACCCGCCACCGCATTATGGGAATTGTGAACGGAGAAGATTTTCAGATCGTTTATTCCGATACACCCGGCATTTTAAAGCCCAATTATGCCCTTCAGGAGCAAATGATGAAGTTTGTGCATTCCGCATTGCAGGATGCAGACATTGTTCTTTATGTGGTTGAAATGGGCGAAAAAAATCCCCCACAGGAAATCATCGACAAGCTGCAGCCGGGCAATATCCCGATGATCCTTGTCCTCAATAAAATTGACCTTGGCGATGAAGAAACGGTTAAAAAACAACTCGACCATTGGGGCGATCTGTTCCCAAAGGCACACATCCTGCCCGTTTCGGCTTTGCACAGATTCAATTTAGAACGTGTTTTCGACCTCATCATGGAG
Organism: Bacteroidales bacterium; assembly: GCA_963662905.2. Classification (GTDB taxonomy): domain Bacteria; phylum Bacteroidota; class Bacteroidia; order Bacteroidales; family WRLA01. The sequence goes on from CAXXFD010000003.1 coordinate 2,072,025, forward strand.
CATCTCCCCGAATTTCCGGCCTATTACCCAAAAGATGAGCTTACCGATAAAAACATGCGCTTCTTTGTTCAGGAAATCATCCGCGAGAAGATCCTGATACATTATAAAAAGGAAATTCCTTACAGCGTTGAAGTTGTTGTGGAAGAGTACAAAGAAGAAGGAAAGCTTACGCGCATCCGGGCCACTATTTTCACCGAACGCGACAGCCAGAAAATCATTTTGATCGGCAACAAAGGCCAGGCCATAAAAAGAGTGGGCACCGAGGCCCGGAAAGATATTGAAGAATTTATTGACACTAAGGTTTTTCTGGAGCTCTTTGTGAAGGTGCGCAAAGACTGGCGCGAAAAAGACAATGAGCTGAAAAACTTTGGTTATCAATAAGAAAGCCGTCCAAAACGAATTTTTTGTACTTTTGCACGCTAAAATTTCAAGACTATGGGAAATCTGGTAGCTATTGTTGGACGTCCGAATGTAGGTAAATCTACTTTGTTTAACCGCCTTACAGGCATGCGTCAGGCTATTGTTGACTCGGTAAGCGGTGTTACCCGCGACCGTCATTATGGCAAATCGGACTGGAACGGAAAGGAATTTTCCATTATTGATACCGGTGGTTATGTGGAAGGCAGCGATGATATCTTCGAAGAAGAAATCCGCAAACAGGCACAACTCGCTGTTGATGAAGCCGATGCCATTATTTTTATGGTAGATGTGGAACAGGGCCTCAGCCCTTTGGATGAGGATGTTGCCGTATTCCTGCGCAAATCGCGCAAAGCCGTTTTTGTGGTAGCCAACAAAGTGGACAACCAGAAACGCCGCGATGAAGTTTATGAATTTATGAGCCTGGGATTAGGCGAAATTTATGGAATATCAGCCATTAACGGCAGCGGGACCGGCGAACTGCTGGATGCCATGGTAGCAGATTTCACGGACGACAAAGAAGAAGACTCGGATCTTCCGCGTTTTGCCGTTGTAGGAAGGCCCAATGTGGGAAAATCATCCTTCATTAATGCCCTTTTGGGCAATGAACGCAATATCGTTACCGACATTGCCGGCACAACCCGCGATACTATTTTCACGGAATACAATAGTTTTGGTTTTCACTTTAACCTGGTGGATACGGCAGGCATCAGGAAAAAGAAAAAAGTATCGGAAGACATTGAGTTTTATTCGGTTATGCGCTCCATACGCGCCATTGAATACAGCGATGTCTGCATCCTGATCATTGATGCCACGCAAGGCTTTGAAGCGCAGGACCTGAACATTTTCCAGCTTGCACAACGCAATAAAAAAGGCATAGTCATTTTGGTGAACAAATGGGATCTGGTTGAAAAAGATACCAATGCCCATTTGCGCTATAGCGAAAAAATCAAAAAACAGTTAGAGCCTTTCAATGATGTGCCGATTATTTTTACTTCGGTAATCAACAAACAAAGGATACACAAAGCACTGGAAACCGCTCAGGAAGTTTATGAAAACCGCAGCCGCAGGGTAAGCACATCGGAACTAAACGAAAAAATGCTGGAGATCATACAGGCCACACCCCCGCCTGCTGTTAAAGGCAAATACATCAAAATCAAGTATGTAACCCAGCTTAAAACAGCCTCTCCATGTTTTGCATTTTTTGCCAACCTGCCGCAATATATCCGCGACCCCTATAAACGATTTCTGGAGAACAGGCTGCGCAGCATGTATAATTTTACAGGCGTCCCGATTCAGATTTTTATGAGAAAAAAGTAGCATCCCGGTTTAACTGCTTTAAATTAGCACATTTTATTATAGCTTTGCATCGCTTTTTGAGCAGCAAACACCTTTTGGATGAACATTTTACTTACGGCAATTTTCCTGTTTTTTGTCGCACTGATCGGCATCATTCCTTTTTGGTTCCTGTATCGTTTTTCCGATTTTATGTATTTCCTGATGCGTATCTCGGGTTACCGTAAAAGCGTAATTGAAAGCAATTTAAAACGATGCTTTCCGGATAAGGATGTTGCTTTTTACAAAAAACTGCGCACCAAAGTGTACCACAACCTCACCGATATCCTGATCGAAGGCATCAAAGCTTTGAGCATGAGCCGCAGGCAGATCAACCTCAGGCATAAAATCCTGAACCCTGAGCTTTTGGAAGATGCTGAGCTGAAAAACAAAAGTATTATTGCGGTAACCGGCCATTATGGAAACTGGGAATGGGGCAGCATGTCGGCCAGCCTGCAAAGCAGCAGGAAAATTGTGGCACTTTACAAACCACTGAGCAATAAGTATATCGACAAAATTTTAATGAATAAAGCCCGCAAGCGCAGTGGCACACAAATGCTCAGTATTTATGAAACTTCGCAGGGTTTCGAGAAATACGTGCCACAAAATGCAGTTTTCCTGATGGCTGCGGATCAAAGTCCGGCGCGAGGCCAAAAAGACAGAGCCTATTGGGTAGATTTTATGGGCATTAAAACCGCCTTCCTCCATGGGCCGGAAAAATACGCCCGAAAATATAATTTGCCAATTGTTTATATTGATATTGAACGCCTTAAGCGCGGTTATTATGAAATAAAACTGGAGACACTTGTTGCCAGTCCGAAAGAAATGCCTGAAGGGGAAATAACTGCACTTTTTGCACAAAGGCTTGAGCAACAGATTCGCAACAAACCTGAGAACTGGCTGTGGTCGCATCGACGGTGGAAGCTTAATGATTAGTTTCTGGTGATTTCCAAGCTCCTGCTGATGAAACTTTTACCGCAGAGACGGTGAGGCGCAGAGATCTGATGTGGCTGTTTTTTGTTAAAGCTGCTCTGTAGCTATTATCACTTCTCCTCTTATATCTTACAAATATCAGCGCTGCGCTGCAGCTTAGCGCATCGCAATATTTCACTGAGATCGGACATTATGGACAGCAACTACATATACATTGCTTCAATTCGATCGCGATACATCTCCATTACCGGTTTTCGTTTGATTTTCAAGGTGTTGGTCATACTTCCTTTTTCTATGGAGAAAGCTTCACAAAGCAATTCGAAGCGTTTTATCTGCTCATGCGGCATCAGGTCTTTCGACTGTTCCATAATCCGCTGTTCAATCAAGGCCCGGATTTCCTGATGCTGAATTAATTCCTTCATTGTATTCCCAATCAATCCTTCTGCATCAGCAAAAACCTTTATCTTCTCAAATGAAGGAACGATCAATGCACTTACGTACTTACGACGGTCGGCAATCACCAAAACCTGTTCAATATAAGGATCGCTGCCCAACAGCATTTCCAGTTTCTGGGGCGATATATATTTACCGACTGAAGTTTTCATCAAGTCTTTGATACGGTCGGTCATCATGATTTTGTCTTTGCCAACAAATTTTCCTTCATCGCCGGAATAAAACCAACCATCGCGCAACACGCGGGCCGTTTCCTCTTCCTTTTTGTAATAACCACGGAATACCATGGGCCCTTTGATCAGGATTTCGTCATTTTCCCCGATTTTCACCTCCAGTCCGGGCATTACCGTGCCACAGGAATTAAAATCATATTCGTCTTCGCGGAAGCAGGAAACCGTTGCTGTGGTTTCGGTTGCGCCATATCCATAATTAACGAAAAGGCGCACCGCATGAAAAAACAATAGGTCATCGGGATTCATGGCCGCCCCGGCACAAGGCATATATTTTATTTTTCCTCCGAAAACGGCTGCTATATTTTTATAAACCAGTTTGTTGGACAAGGCTTCTTTCATGCGTAACCCCAGAGGTGCAATCTTTTGCTTTGCCCTGTAATACGCCATTTTTTTGCCGGTATGCACTGCAAAATCAAAAACCTTTTGCTTAAAAGCCGGCCAGGTATCATATTCTTTATGAACACCTTCGAGCGTTTTCTCGAAGAACCGCGGTACAGCGCACATCAGCGTGGGCTGCACTTTTTTCATTTCCTCAATTACAGCACGCGGATTCGGTAAAAAATGGATCAAAGCACCCGAATACAGCATATACAGGCTCCATGCACGTTCAAAAATATGGCTCAGCGGCAAAAATGCCATCGAAAGGTCCTCTTGCTGAACCGTAAGGCGCTGATCGTGCATGCGGAAGCAATCCATAAAATTATTATGGTCCAGCATCACGCCTTTAGGCTCACCGGTTGTGCCCGAAGTATAAATAATTGTTGCAAGATCATCAGGCTGCGTTTTTTGAAAATAGTTTTCAGCTTTTAGGAAATCCGCTTCTTCCGGAATTTCCAGAAAATCCTTCCAGCGCACAACTTTTTCAGGAAGCCCTGCTGGATTTTCCTCAAAAAGGATAATTGTCTTCAAGCTCGTTTTATTGAGAAGGGACAAGGCAATTTGCGCCTGAGCCTGATCACCGCAAAAGATGATTTCCATCTCAGTTTCACCGATGATGTATTCGAGTTGCGCCGCCGTTGCAGTGCTGTAAAAAGGAACGGTGCGTGCACCAATCTGCATGATGGCCAGGTCACTGATCAGCCATTGATGCCGGTTTTGGCTAAAAATACCGATATTGCTTTTGGGGGCAGCGTCCTTGCTGATGAGTGCCGCAGAAGCTTTTTGAACCATGGAATACATTTGGCTCCATGACCATTGCTCCAGTTTTCCTTCAGATATAAATTCCTGAAAAACAGCTTTATCACCAAAACGTTTTGTGTTTTGGCGGATCATTTCCAATACATGTTGCTTCATCTGATGAATTTATAATAAATCAATATTGCCGGTGATTGGGCATCTCCGGCATAATCTGTCATCCGGAGGCAAAGATGCGAAAAACAGGGCTTAATTACAAACCGTTGTATAGTCGGTGAGCTTGGCTGGCGCGCATGGTTTTTTATCCACGAAGGACGCGAAGGGCGCGAAGGTTGGCTGGCGCAGGTGGTTCTTATCCACAAAGAACGCTAAGGACGCGAAGGGGTGTGCGTTACCGCTGAGACGCGGAGGCGCGGAGTTTCGCGGAATTTTTTGCTGTAGGGTTTGAGGTAAACCAGCGCTTCTCTGCGTCTTTGTGTCTTTGCGGTTAAAAAGTACCGCTGAGGTGCAAAGGCTGGCTGGCGCGGGCTGTTTTTTTCCACGAAGGACGCGAAAGTTGGCGCGGAGGCTGGCTGGCGCGCATGGTTTTTTATCCACGAAGGACGCGAAGGGCGCGGAGGTTGGCTGGCGCAGGTGGGTTTTTATCCACAAAGAACGCTAAGGACGCGAAGGGGTGTGCGTTACCGCTGAGACGCGGAGGCGCGGAGTTTCGCGGAGTTTTTTGCTGTAGGGTTTGAGGTAAACCAGCGCTTCTCTGCGTCTTTGTGTCTTTGCGGTTAAAAAGTACCGCTGAGGTGCAAAGGCTGGCTGGCGCGGGCTGGTTTTTTATCCACGAAGGACGCGAAGGGCGCGGAGGTTGGCTGGCGCAGGTGGGTTTTTATCCACAAAGAACGCTAAGGGCGCGAAGGGGTGTGCGTTACCGCTGAGACGCGGAGGCGCGGAGTTTCGCGGAGTTTTTTGCTGTAGGGTTTGAGGTAAACCAGCGCTTCTCTGCGTCTTTGTGTCTTTGCGGTTAAAAAGTACCGCTGAGGTGCAAAGGCTGGCTGGCGCGGGCTGGTTTTTATCCACGAAGGGCGCGAAAGTTGGCGCGGGTGTTTTTATTCCGCGGAGATGCCAGGACACGAAGGGCTGGTCGTTGCTCAGGGATGATCAAAATCCCAAAATTATTGAAAGCTGCTTTTTGGAGCTTAGCTCAACCATCAGGCTTTGAAGGGAAGCTGCACGAAATTTTATCTCCTATTGCTTTTTCTGCTCCGACAGCAAATACTTTACAATAATCCGCTTCAGTTACCCGCCAAAGCAATATCAGAGCTATACCAAAGCCTGATCAAATACGTATTAAGTACGTATCAAGTCCATTTCAAACCGTATTTAATACGTTTATAATATGTAAATAATACATGGTTATAATGTAAATAGTATGGTTTTATTTGGGCTTTGATCAGTCTTTGGTTAGGGTTTGGTGTGGAAAGCCCCAATCCAAAACAATTCAAAGGAAGTGAAGCCTTGCAGCCCAGCAGCATGAAATATTGAAAAAAGGAAGCTACTCTATAAAGTGTATTGATGTGTATTTATATATAATCTAAGCTTTAATTTTTTGTAACTAATCAGTGTCAGAAAAAAATCAATCCTTATTAACAATTTTCGCTGTGGCTTGTGAATAACTTTCTGGGATTGATGCGTTTAAAGGCTCTGTGATTTTGCTGTTTGTTTGTTCTTGGGTGTTCAGGTTTAAATATTGGATTCTCCTTGGGGTATTTTTCAAAAATCATTGGCTATTCACAAGTTGCTGTTTTCTGTGTTCGTAACTAAACCGCTGGTAATTTGACTTTTGCCTCTAACCTACACTACTTTTGAAAGAAAAAAGTTTTGGACAAAGATTTCATTATACAAGAGCTTTTCAAAAGGATTGGCCAGCTTGAAAGAAGACTGGAAGCCCTTGAGTTGGAAAACAAAAAACTCAAAGAAAAGCTTGCCAAATACCAAACACCAAAAAACAGCAACAACAGCTCAATACCTCCCTCCCAAGATCAGAACCGCCCTAAGCGCAGGAGTTTGAGGGAAAAGACAGGGCGTAAGCCAGGCGGACAGGCAGGGCGGAAAGGGAACACACTTAAGATGGCCGAAGTGCCTGACACTATTGAGAAGCACATCCCCTCATATTGCAAGTGTTGCGGGAAAGACCTTGCTTCTTTGCCCGTACAATTAGCCGGCAAACGCCAGGTATTTGATATTCCCGAGATAAAGTTACATGTCACAGAACACCGGGTATATAAAAAGGTTTGCAGTTGTGGCCATGAAACCAGGTGTGATTATCCATCTCAGGCCAATGCCCCGGTAAGCTATGGGAACAACATTGAAAGTTTGATCGGGTATTTCCATACCAGGCAGTACCTGCCCTTTTTGCGTATGAAAGAACTTTTCAGGGATGTTTTCCATATTCCCATAAGCGAAGGGGGCATCCATTATTTGCTCAATAAACTAAAGCGCAAGGCCCAACCAGCCTATGACCTAATAAAGCAAAAGTTGCTTTCGGGAGGATATTGCCTTTCTGTAGGAAGTGATGAGACAGGAGTTAAGGTTGATGGCAATAAGCACTGGGCATGGACATGGCAAAACCAAGAGGCTACATTCATTGCCATCACTGACAACAGGGCACAGAGGAGCATTGACAATACATTTAAAGATGGGTTTAAAAACTCTGTGTTGGTGCATGATTGCTGGAAGAGCCATTTTAATACTGCTGCGCTGTCGCACCAGATTTGTATGGCACATCTTTTACGTGACCTGAATTACTTGTCAGAAAGGTATGGGCATAAATGGAGCAGGATATGCAAACGGCTGTTTCAAACGGCACTGGATTTGAAGAAAAAAATGGACAATGCGGGTTGCTACGTACATAGCCCAAAGAGAACCGCAATTGAAAACAGGCTGAACAGTTTACTGAAAGCAGAACTGCCGGAAAAACACAACGAATTGCTTGCATTCAAAAAAAGGCTAGTCAAATACAGGGACTATATCTTCACCTTCTTATATCACCCAGAAGTCCCGCCAGACAATAATGCTTCTGAAAGGGCAATCCGAAACATAAAAGTTAAACAGAAAGTTTCAGGTCAATTCAGATCGACCGATGGAGCGGATGCCTTTGCTGTTTTGAGATCAGTTGCTGACACAATTATCAAGAATGGACAGAGTGTTGTGCCTGCCTTGGGAACTATCGCTAATTTGCAGACTGATTAGTAACTATTGCTTTAAACACATCAGGTTCAGAATCGGTTTTATTAATATAATTCGGATAATCATTACAGTCCTGTGAATCAAATAGGCATGGTTTATGATTATTATAATAATTTCCATCCTCAGGAACGTATCCATCAGTAAAATGCCAATAAGAATAGTGATCTAAAGAAATTTCATCGTTTGAAGGGGTATAGCCAGTGGCTGGAGCACTATTGGGATAGTCATATGGCCATGGAAACTGTGCGGGTTCACTATAATAAGGAGTAGAAGCGTGATAGTCCGGTAGTATTTTTTCCACATTGCCATCTAAATCATCTTTATCGTTGATAATTTGTATTATACTTCCAAAATTTATATCCCATCCAAGTCCAGTCCAGCTTGCTTCGTCCGTAACCTTTATTCCTCCTGAATGATACCGAAGCTCAATAGGCACTTCAATACTTGGATACTTAATATTATATAAAGGCACAGAAATGTTTGGGACACCTGTGTATGCATCAACAGGTATCTCACCATATTTCAGAAAGCTGTAAGCTTGTGGAGAGACAGGGGATGTTTTGGGCACATAGTAATCGTCAATGGTTTGAGCAGAGGTAATTCCATTAAGGCCTATACTGATGCAGGTCAGTATGAAGTATTTATATATTATGTGTTTCATTGGTTCAGAAATTCAATCAATTATTTTTTAACAATTTTAATAATATGAGTTTGCTCATCAATATTGATTTTTAAAGTGTACAAACCTGTATTCAAGTTGGTCAACCTTAGCTGTCTTCTAAAAATAAAGCCGTCTGTAACTGCCTTTTCACTGTAAATTATTTGTCCCAGGGTTGAGTAGATTTCGATAACAATGGGCTGCTTATGCTCCGTGTTTTTTGCAACCTCTATATTTAACCAATCCTCAACAGGGTTAGGGTAGGCATTGATACGTAATTCTGTTTTTGAGCGATCATGGACATTGATAAGGATTTCATCAGTACTTTCACAATTATTATAATCAGTAGTAAATACTGAGAGTTTATGAATCCCAGGGGTTAAGCTATTTGCCTCAATGCTTATATTTTTTGTTTCCTCTCCAGAACTCCATATGTATGTTTTAAAACCACCCAGAACTTCAACCTGGGCTATTTCATCCCTATATAGCTCAATATCACCACCGAGCTTTGGTTTTCTCAAAGGTTCAACAATAGCCATAACAGTGTCTAGTGCTTCACAACCTCTTGTACTAACAACTTTTATCGTAATCATCTGAGTTGAATCAGCTATATAGGAATTGCTTCCTTGGACGCCGTTCCATAAATATCGGCTAAAGGAGGAATCAACCTTGATTTTTATAGGTTCACCGCAAAGTGAATATAGTTCATTTTGAGAAAGAAGGTCTTTATACATACTGCAATCCAAGAGCCTGGAAGCATAATAGTTTTCGCCCGGGGCAAAATCGGACTGATTATCGAAAATTCGAATGGAATTGCTGAAATTGCCATTAACAAATATTGTTTGCTCATCATATATCATGGCATGGCGAATGAAATTTGAGTTCGAGTCACCAATGGGCTCTATTTGCTCCAAGATCCCTTTTCCGTCCAGCTTGGCCAAAAAGGCATCTGTTGACAGATTTTGAGATTCAATTTGCCAGTCATCAATGTCAATTTTCCCTATAAATGAACCTCCGATAATTAATCTATCCCTACCTGGGTCATAGTCCATTGTTTTTGGATAATCATTGGCAATTCCCCCAAAAGAATTTATCCACTTAAGTCGGTAAGATGAATCAACCCCAGCAATAAACACATCATTCATTCCATTAGAAATTATGGCCTTGCCCCCGAAGCTAATTTCATCCTGAAATGATCCAATGGCGATAAAACCGTCTTTAGTGAAAGCAATGTCGACGATTTCGTCGTCGTAATCCCCGCCAAACAGAACAGCGGAAATATTGTCCGACTGTATTTTTGATGGATCTAATTCCAAGACAATTCCGTCTCTCATTCCTTTGCTGCTAAATAATTGATTGTTAACAGTGACCTTATCCTTAAAAGCCCCTCCAAGAATAATATTTTGATTAGGAGCTGTTTTAATAAAGTTTAGCTCAAAAAACCTGCTTTCCAGTCCGCAACTGTCAAAAACAAGGCCTGTTTCATCAAGGAAATAAATCCGATATAGCTTTTTATTGTTATCATTAGGTTTAAATGACCTAAGCTCCGCTGCAATTACTGTGCTATCTCCCTGGGCAAATGTTCCTTGAACAAATGAATATTTCGGATACTCTATGAACCTTTTAAAACTACCATTTTTAGTCAGCATTAGCTCAAAAGACCTTATTGACTTTGAATGCGAAAGCTTTCTTCCGTTAAATTCAATAGTTCCACGGAAAGAACCATATAATATGATTGTTTCTTCTGACTGATTTACAGTTAAACTATTGATATGACAAAACTTATCACTTAATACGTTTTGCGCCCAAAGCTCAATTCCGGAACTGTCTAATTTTTTTATATAAGAAACTAATGAAGACTCCTTAAAAGCAAGGTTTATTTTATTGGTATCAATTATTTGTTTAACTCCCGTTAAATAGGTGCATGATGATTTATCAAGGTAAGCGTCCGATATACTTTGAACACCAATTTCTTTTGAATTTAGCATCCACTCAACGGATGTACCTTGGGCTGCTGTAAAAGAGATAGGAGCCAATATGCTCAGGGCAAATAAAAAGAGCTGGAATTGACGTGTCATCTTTTATTTCTTTTAGTTTGCTATTTTTTCAGAGAGCTTGTTCAAGTCTTCCTGCTGCCGGATGATGAGCTTTTGCTGTTCATCAATCTGCTTCTGCTGCTTAATCACATAAAGCGTCAGCTCTTCAATTTTCTGGAGTAGTTTGGCATCCATTTGCCCCACATTAATCCCCTCTTCGGCAACCTCCCCTGCTGAAGGGATATCAGGAAGGTGTTTGTGTTCCTTTATGTAAGATTCCACTTCATGGAGGGGGCGCAGTTTGTAGTTATCTGCGAATACGAAATCGCTCCATTCGGTTAATAACTTAACCCATAGTTCAGTGGCCATGATTCCACCGTTGACGTAGAGTTTGGCATCATTATAATTTGTTGCAAAATTGCCTATCTCACTAGTCCCTGATAATCCTATTCCAATAGCTTTGTTGTCGTTAATGAGCAGATTTTCAGAGGCCTCAATATTTCCTTTGCCATCAGTTAAAGTGATTCTTTTTATTGTGGAAGATATGTTTGATGTTTCCAGTGCCATTACACGGACACTCCCGTTTACATGAAGTTTTACCTCGGGTTCTTCGGTTCCTACGCCAATATTTCCTGTTTCATCATCGATAACCAATCTATGTAAATCCGGATTGCCATTTGCTCCTGGCTGAAAAATTGTTAAACCGCCTCCATTGTACATTTTAAGTCCCCATTGATTATTGTATGATGCTTCATCCTTTGCAAAAAGCAAGGCCTTTGACTCTCCCGAAACCCTTATATCCCCATTCACATCAAAGTCTGCTTTTGGGGTGCTTGTTGCTATCCCGATTTTCCCAACTTCACTGATTGAGGAGGAGCCAAGTATATAAATTGCCGGAATCTCACTGTTAGATCCCATAGCTATTGAATATGGGTCAGCAACATTCGCCATGTATCCTATCCCAATTGAATAATCAGCATTGCCCCCTGTTTCGATTTTGTTGCCAAAAGCAGCACTATTGGCTCCGTTCAGTGTATTGCCTGTTCCTACACCAATTACGTATTCGTTTTTTGCGTAATTATCATGACCAATCAGGGTGCTGTATTCAGTAGTGTTTTGACTGATTTTCTGTATAATATTGTCGCTCCCTATGGCAATCGAATAAGGGGTGTATTGATGTATCTGGTTGTCTTTTCCAAAAGCAAGGCTATAATCAGAGTAATTTGCAATAGAGTTGTTTCGTCCTAATGAAACCGAATATGGAGACCAGACATACACGCCATCACCCACTCCGAAAGATTTTGTGGCAGAGCCGACTACATGTGCATAATTAAATGCAGTCCCGGTCAATCCGTTTTCTACCGTCCCAATGGTATAACACGGTTGCTGTATCATGTTTTCCTGGGCAACGACCGCGCTGTTGAGCAGAATAAGGACCGTTGAAATGCAAATAATACATAAATTATTGATTCTCATGATAATTAAGGTTTTTCGTATAAATTAGATAATTAATTATGCTATATCTTGTATGTTAGGACGGAGCAAATATAGAAATATTTTTGTTAAATTGCTTTTAAATTTTAACAAAATTATTTATTATTTCATTTAAAACGATATTTAATATTATCTTTGTTCCTAATAAATGAATTACTACGATGAAAAAATTTTTTTTATTGGCATTGGCAAGCCTTTTTATTACAACAGTAGCCAGATCACAGGTAGTTTTTTTTGAGGATTTTAGCTCTGGGGAATATGTTCCGGATGGATGGACTTTAAAGAATACTGATACAGAGGGATATACAATTGTAAGGTTGGCAGAGTCCAGTTGGAGTCAGTGCAGCTGGCCCGAATTTAATTTTTGCTTCTATGAAGGTATTAAGGCCAACCTGTCACAGGAAGACATCCTTGATGGTATAGAAATGATATCACCTGTCCTTAACCTTTCTTCTTATGATTATCTAAATTTTGCGATGGATTTTTATAGACTTGAAAAGGACATATGCGAAGGAGATATGTTTATTCACCTTTCTATTAGAAATAGCCATATGACCAATTGGAAAAGAATTTACACACAGGAATATAAGTATATCACACAGCCATTTGGATCAAAGCCGTTCATATGCAGTATAGACTCAAGCATATTCAAGGGTGACGGGTTTCAATTTAAAATTGAAGTCTTGTTGAGTGTGGCTGATGACAGGGGAGCAAAAATCTGGTTTACCATGGATAATGTCAGGGTTTTTGTTCCCTGTGAAACTGATATGGCAATTTTCGATAAATATCCAAATTTGCATATTGAACCAAGCCAGGCGTTTAAGCCAAGAATACGCCTGTTAAATACTGGGGTTAGAGCTGCTACAGCAAAGGTAAATTGCTTTATCCGCGAACACCTGTCAAATGAAATAGTTTTCCAAAAACAGATGGACATACCCGAAATGGAGCGGATGGACACCCTTACATTGAGTTTCCCGGAAACAGATTTGCCATATAATAACCACCTATATCATGTGGAATACACTTTGGAATGCACAGGTGACACGTCATTGAGCAATAATTACTGTTCATATGATATCGATACCTATAGTACTTCGTTTCATAATCCCTTGGGATTAAATCTCTTTTACTCCTGTGAATATTCTTTTGGGATAAAAGATGATGACAGGTATCTGTTTGGCTTGAAAACCCTTATAGACAGCTTGGAGCTAATAAAAAACGTGTTACCTTCCTCCTGCGTTGTTAATTATATTTATGATGATGCGCCGGATTCTTTGGATGTGCAAACTGCAATATCCTTTATGGGCGATCATGGCATTGCTTATACCCCCGGAGAACCGGATACATGCAAAGGCTTTTATATCCCTAGGTTCAGCTTGTTCCCCAGAAAAGAATTTCGTGTGTTTTTTAATTTAGATTTCTTCAATATAACATACGGTACTATTTATAAACGAATAATTGATTTTTACCGTAGCCCATTCACCCTTGATATCTACGGCACCCATACAGGTCTGGATTATAATGTTATGGTGGAACTGACACCCAAAGCACCAATTGTAAATGACCGCTTAAAACTACGTACAGTTATTACCCGCTCCCATGTACCGTCAAATGCCAACTCGGAAATTCCAGAATATCAACGTGTTGGGTTTTTCGACGACGTAGTCCAAATGGCCCTGCCCGATACCAATGGCATTGCCTTTGCCATGGACGGATCGGAGACCAGCGCCAAGCAATGGGAAATGTCATTCAGTTTAAAGGATTTCTGGGATCCGGAGCAGGTGAAAATCGTTACTTATGTGCAGGACACTTTAACTTACGACATCCTGCAATGCCGTGCTGTGAACCTGCAAAACCTTTGGGGCGTGGGTATGGAAGAAGAAGCGCAAACGCCAGCCGAAAGCGTCCTCATCAGCCCCAATCCGGCAAAAGACATGCTTTATGCGCAGCTCATGCTGGAAATGCCGGCCAATGTGGATTTCCGCCTTTTTGATATCAATGGCCGCGACCTGGGCATCCTGAAAAGAAGCTTCCTGGGTGCAGGAAACCACAAAGTGCAAATCAATGTACCGAAGCACATAAAAACAGGCATCTACATCCTGCAAACCGAAACAGAGCGTGAGGTTTATTCGCAGAAACTGAATATTGTGCGCTAGGATAGTTTTGGAATAAAAATGAAATAATTCTTTGTTCTGCTTCACTTCTCAAAAAATATTATTTTTGCAGTGCCTTTTTAACAAGCAAATTGAGATATTATGACAGAAGAAATAGAATTTTGCCTCGACTCTGCCCGTGAAAGCATGAATGGTTCGGTGGAGCACCTGGAGCGGGAATTTCAAAAAATCAGGGCCGGAAAATCAAGTCCTGCCATGCTCGATGGTGTAAAAGTTGATTATTATGGCAGCATCAGCCCGCTGTCGCAGGTGGCCAATGTTACCACTCCCGATCCGCGTCAGATCATTGTTCAGGCATGGGACAAATCTATGCTGCCCCTTATCGAAAAAGCTATTTTGGCAGCCAACCTGGGCTTCAACCCGCAAAATAATGGTGAAATCCTCCGTATTGTGGTGCCCCCACTTACAGAGCAGCGCCGTAAAGAGCTGGTGAAAATGGCCAAAACAGAAGCAGAAAATTGTAAGGTAAGTATCCGTAATGCCCGCCGTGCGGCAAATGATGAAGCCAAACAGCTGAAAAAAGACGGTACTCCTGAGGATATGGTGAAAAAACTGGAAGATGATATCCAGAAAATCACCGACGATTCCATTAAAAAAGTGGATGCAATTTTTGCCGACAAAGAAAAAGACATCCTGACGGTTTAAGCGGGATTTCATTTATAGAAAAAACCAGACAGCTTATGTTGTCTGGTTTTTTTGTTTCCGGATGTGAATCCATTGCTTTTATACAGGTCGTCCGATAATGCGTAAATTTGCTTCGAGAAAGAAAGTAAGATGGCAGATTATCAGGTTCAGAATATCAAAGTGCCCCGCTTCAATGAAGCCAATGGGTTTTATACGACGGCCAAGCGCTCGGAAATGATGTCGAAGATCCGCTCAAAGGAAACCAAACCCGAAGTGGCTTTTCGTAAGATGCTTTGGCATAATGGGATCCGCTACCGAAAGAATGTCAAAAAGCTTCCCGGGTCCCCGGATATTGTTCTGGGAAAGCATAAGCTTATTGTTTTTATTGATGGTGAGTTCTGGCATGGGTTTCATTGGGAACAGAAAAAGGACAGGATCAAATCAAACCGTGCTTTTTGGATTCCAAAAATTGAAAGGAATATGCAGCGCGACAGGCAAAACAATCAAAAGTTGAAAGAAATGGGCTATACTGTTTTGAGGTTTTGGGCCAATGATATCAAAAAACATCCGGAGATATGCTTGCAGCAGGTTTTGGGTTTTGTTGGTACTGCATGATTTTAAACCCTATCCTGCCGCCGGGCCGTTTTACAGGAGGGGATTTTATTTGACAAGCCTATATAAATATCACGTTTCTGGTTCAGAAACTATTGTTTTTTCCGGTTTTTCGATTTGATATCCTGTAGCTTCCAACCACAACTTTCCGAAAGAAATTTTGCGCTTTCAATAGCCTGTTGTTGGTTTTTCGCCCTGAAAATCAGCTTGCGGTCGCGCAGATTATTGCCAAAAATATAGACCTCATGGCGTTCCTTTTTCAGGATGTTTTTCCGGTTCGACTGGCTGTAAATACCTTCCTCCACAGTATAGCTGAAAACGCCGATGTTTTGAAAAGCATCAATGCGCTGCCAGGACCCGATTTTTATCAAACCAAATATTTTGGTGAATTCGCGGAATTTTCCCTCGGCAGGATGAATGTCTGTTCCCTGTCTGGTTAAAGCGGTGAATAAGCCGGCAATAATCAAAATAATGCCCAAAATCACCGAAGCGCTACTGCCATAAATGATGGCGTAGGTTCCGGCAGCAATAAATGTCCAGCCTGCCAAAATGATCCCGGTTTGAAAAACCATGCCGCAAGGGTAGGTGATTTTTTTGTTGTCCATAATTTTTTTGCTTTGATGGTTTCGCTAAACTTTAGTGATGTTTCGCCCGGCTTTATAAATAACGGGAGTGAGCATCAATTGGTTTTATTGATTCTGTGCTTTTCAAGATTTGGTCTTTCGGCTCCGCCCGAGGGCTTTATTTTATGAATCATCCAACTGCCTTGAGTGGCATTATGGATGGAAACGAACCAATTCAATCATCAGTCGCCCTAACTCCCAAAAAGCCGTCATGGGAAGATGCTCCGGGCGGTCGTAAATATTGTGGTATTCCATAAATTCCGGGCCACGGGTGTATATAAAGACCGCGGGCACGCCTTTTTTTGAAAACGGGCAATGATCGCTATTGCAGCTCACGCCACGGGGTTTTACTTCGGCCAGCAGCGAATGTTCTTCGTTGAGCTCGGACAGTTTGTCAAAAAGAGGTTCGGTGGCTCCGTTTACCACAGTTATTCCTTCACTGCCTGTTCCAACCATATCAAGGTTGATGAGGTAACGGATTTTTTCCAGGGGGAAAATTGGATTTTCGGCCATAAACGTACTGCCCATCAATCCGGATTCTTCGCCGCTGAACAAAAAGAAAGCCACCGGACAGTCGGGCTGGTTTTCGGGCTGTGCGAAATATTTGGCCAGCATCATCACCATAACGGTTCCGCTTCCGTTGTCGTTGGCACCATTAAATATTACGCCATTGCCCATTTCGCCGAGATGATCGTAATGTGCCGTAAAAACAATCATGGAATCGCAATCGCTTTTTCCGGGCACAAAAGCGGCCAGGTTACGGGATTTGTATTCGGGCATGAATTTGTTGGTCAGATTTAGCTCAATGCTTTTCGTATCGGGTGCAATGGCATTATGTGAGAGCTTGATGGTCACAAAATTATTCAGCTCGTGTCCGTTGGAAACACTCCAAATGAGCCTTTTGTCTTCTTTGGCGCAGTACAGGATGATTTTTGCACCGAGAGGATTTGTTGCCAGCATGTCCTTATGCCAGTGGTCGATGAGCAGTGCTTTATTGCTAAGGTCTTTGTTTTTTAATTTTTTAAAAGCATCTGAATCCGGAATCGAGTCGTTTAGTAAGGCTACAACTTCAAATTTTCCCTGAAGTCCGGGCGATGAAAGCGAAACCATAAAATCCTGCCCGGCAATAAGGTCTTTCCCATCGGCTTTCAGGATGATGGAATCTGTAAAACTGTTGATGGGGAAGAAATATTCCTGCATAAAATCCCCTGTGAAGGTTTGCAAATCCATTTTGCGGAATTCCTGGATGATGTGGCGGGCGGCTTTTAATTCGCCCTGGTTTGTGTATCCGCGGCCGTGCATTTCATCAGCTGCCAGTATGTTTATTTGCGTGCGCGCCCAGGTAGTGTCCTGCGCATTCGCGAGGCTGTGAAGCCCAAAAATCAAAAAAAGTGATAAATAGAGACGCATAGTTTTCGTTTTATAAAAATCGTCTTTCAACAAAATCAATTAATTTCAAATAAGAGTCTTTATCGTCATCCCATTTTTTGATGTTTTTCATGGCATCGAAAATTTCCCAGGCTTTTTCGTCATCAGCCGCCATGTTCATCTCATCAATAAAAGCATTGTATTCATTGCTGTTTCCTTCAAACAAATCTTTGATAAACAGGAATTTATCATTCAGGCCAATCGCTTTTTTAATGTCGGTAACGGGCTTTCGCTGCAATTGGTTGAACAGGCTTTTGTCTTTTTGTTCCACATCTATTTTTTCATGCAAAGAAGGCTTGCCCGATGTTTTTAATTTATCTGCCAGCGTCATGGGTTGGTCTTCAAATAAGTTTCCCGAAGCTTCTTCCTGCCTGCGTTTTGCTTTGCGTGCCGCTTTGGCTTCCTTGTTTTCGTCTTTCGGCTCCTCAGCTTTTGCCGGAGGTTTCAGTTTATCGGTCGGTTCTTGTGGGGTTTCCTCTTTCACCGGACTTTTTATTTCTTCTGCCGGATTTTCCGTTTTGGGTTCTGCCGCTACGGGCATTGCAGGCTCCGCTTTTTCTTCCTTTGGTTCGGGACTTTCTTCTATGGGTTCAGAAGGTTCTTTTTCAATTTTGGGTTCTTCTTTTGGCGCGGGCGCTTCCGGAGGTTCGGGTGTGGCCGGAATTTCCGGTTTTGGCTCTTTTGGTGCGGTGGCAAGGATTTCTTCCGGTTTTGGTGTCTCGTCAAAAGCCCGGTTATTGAGCTTGTCTATTTTATGGTAATAGTCGTACATCCGGCGGATGTTGGCTTTTATCAGATCAATTTCAATCTGGGGCGTATGAAAATCATAGTCCTTAATAATTTCGTGTTGCTCCTGTATAACTTGCAGCAAATCATCAATTTCGCTAAAAAAAAACTTTTTGTCCATGATTATATGACTGAATTGTTCGTTAAAACCTTTTTGAATGCTTAAATTTGTCCGCTTATAGAGAGCGTAAAGGTAAAAAGAATTAGGCCAGCACCAAAAGCAAATGTTTTTAGAGAGTAACAGAAATAAGAATGATCGCAGTGGCTGGATTGAAGTAATCTGCGGCAGCATGTTTTCGGGAAAGACTGAGGAGCTGATCCGCAGGCTGAACCGCGCCCGCATTGCCAAACAGAAAGTGGAGATTTTCAAGCCGTCCATTGATACCCGCTACAGCGAAGAGGATGTGGTTTCACATAATGAAAATGCGATTAAATCTACTCCGGTTCAAAGCTCGGGTGAGATATTGTTTTATGCCAATGAAGCGGAAGTGATTGGGATTGATGAAGCACAGTTTTTTGACGATCAGCTACCGGATGTCTGCACCCAACTGGCCAGTCAGGGTGTGCGCGTAATTGTTGCCGGGCTGGATATGGACTTTTTGGGGAAGCCTTTTGGCCCGATTCCCAATTTGCTGGCTATTGCCGAATACGTCACGAAAGTACATGCCATTTGCATGCAGTGCGGCAATCTGGCGCAGTTTTCCCATAGAATGGTTCAGGGAGAAAAACGGGTTATGCTCGGCGAAACCGAAAGCTATCAGCCGCTTTGCAGGACTTGTTACAGTAAATTTAGAAAAATTCGTAAATAACAGATTTTAAACCTTTTATAATTATTTTCATGAAACAAAAAATCAGTTTAATTGCTATTCTTTTTGCGGCTTTACTGACAAGCTGTACGCAAAGCCAGGAAAACCGTACCCGTTTTGTAATCCATACCGATTATGGTGATATCGAAGGTGTTCTTTATGATGAAACGCCGGGACATCGCGATAATTTCATCAAACTGGTTGATTCCGGTTGGTACGAAGGAAGCCCTTTCCATCGTGTTATCAAACAATTTATGATTCAGGGCGGTGGCAATGCCGATGGTACCCCTGATGTTGGTTATACCATTCCTGCCGAAATCAAGCCGGGACTTATCCATAAAAAAGGTGCGCTTGCAGCAGCTCGTATGGGCGATCAGGTTAATCCTGAGAAAAATTCTTCAGGATGCCAGTTTTATATTGTTCAAGGCCGTGTTTTTGATACCGCACAACTGAAGCAAATGGAAGGCCAGATGGTAGATCAGGAAAAAATGATGATCGGCCGCGAAATTTTTAACCGTCCCGAAAATGAAGAAATGCGCAACCTGATCCGTAAATATCAAATGGAACAGAAAATGGACAGCCTGCAAATGGTTGTTGCGCAAATCGACAGCATGGTGCTGATTGAAATGGAAGGAAAACCTGCATTCAAATATACAGATGAGCAAATCGAAGCTTATTCGACCATTGGCGGTACTCCACATCTCGATAATAACTACACTGTTTTTGGTGAGGTTACCAAAGGTTTGGATGTTGTGGATAAAATTGCTGCTGTTGAAACCGGCGCAGGCGACAAACCCAAAGAGGATGTAACAATGACGATCGAAATTATTCGATAAAACCGAACTTATACCTATTTTTGCAGCCGAAAGGCTAAACAGCATCTCCAATGTTTTGCGCTTTGGGATGCTGTTTTTGATTGAGAATGTTTTTCCGGGCATGCCCGAAGAACGAAAAAGATTAAGTGATGAAGAATAAAATCGGAAATCTCTTTGAGGAGATTAAAGCGTTTAAAGCTGAGCATGAGAATGATATAGAAAACTTCAGGCTGAAATACCTGAGTCGGAAAGGCGCGATCCAGGGGCTTTTTGCCGATTTCAAAAATGTGGCCAATGAAGAAAAGAGGGAAATGGGCCAAAAGCTCAATGAGCTCAAAAAGCATGCCCAGGAGCATTTTGATAAACTGCAAAATGAATTAAAAGCTCAGGCTTCTGATGAAAAAGCTGTTCAGGATACCAGCCTTCCGGTCGATTTTAGTCCTGCAGGAGGCCGTCATCCACTTTCAATTGTGCGCAAAGAAATCGTGGATATTTTTGCCCGAATTGGCTTTAGCGTTGCCGAGGGTCCTGAAATTGAAGACGACTGGCATAATTTCTCGGCACTTAATTTCGCGCCCGAACATCCTGCCCGCGATATGCAGGATACCTTTTTTATTGAAAAAGATCCGGATCTGGCGCTTCGCACACATACCAGCTCGGTGCAGGTGCGCGCTATGGAAAACAGCCAGCCACCGCTGCGCATGATTTTCCCGGGAAGGGTTTTTCGTAATGAAGCCATATCAGCACGTGCACATTGTATTTTCCATCAGGTTGAAGGACTTTATATCGATGATAACGTTTCTTTTGCTGACCTGAAGCAAACGCTTATGTATTTTGCCAAAGAGCTTTTTGATGAAAAAACAAAAATCCGCCTACGCCCCAGCTATTTCCCATTTACCGAACCCAGTGCCGAAATGGACATCAGCTGTAATATCTGCGGCGGAAAAGGTTGTAACATCTGTAAATACACAGGCTGGGTAGAAATCCTCGGCTGTGGTATGGTTGATCCAAACGTCCTGAAAAACTGCGGTATCGATCCTGAAAAATATAGTGGTTTTGCCTTTGGTATGGGCATCGAGCGTATCACTATGCTGAAATATCAGATTAATGACCTGCGCCTTTTCTTTGAAAATGATATCCGTTTCCTGGAGCAGTTTGAGAAGTCTGCCCTTTAAATTAATAAGCTTTTCCAACGTTCTAAAATTTTGGAAAAGCTTATTGTTTAAAAGCCCCGGCCTCTTAGGTCGGGGCTTTTTTATTTAAAATTCAGCCTTTTACCGAGTTATTTTCAATATTAACTAAAAAAATAGTTGTACAACTAAAATATTAGTTATAATTTTGCGTTATTAATGAAACGAATTGGATTGAACAGCTCTATTGAACGACAAACAATGAAAGAACTCACCCGCGCAGAAGAACAGATTATGCACATACTTTGGAAGAAAAGTGAAGGTTTTGTGAACGACATCCTGGATGAGATGCCGGAACCCAAACCTGCCTATAACACGGTTTCTACCATAGTGCGTATTCTGGAGAAGAAAGGTTTTGTGGCGCATAAAGCATTTGGGAAAGCACATCAGTATTATCCGCTGGTTCAGAAGAAATCCTATATGCGGTCCATGTTTTCCGGATTGATGCGGAACTATTTCAGTGGTTCCTATCGTTCGCTGGCATCGTTTTTTACACGCGAGAACAACATCAGCCTGGAAGAACTGGAAGAGATCAATCAATTGATTAATAATGAAATAGAGCGCAAAAAGCAGGAAGGCGATGAGTAGTTCTGAACGGCATACATGGTCTAATGGCTTCCGGCTCAACCGGCTGCACAAACGCATCATTGTTATTACAGTGCTTGTGATCAGCATGCTTATTATTTTGCTGCAATCTTTCACGAAAGAGGTTCCGGAAAGAATGCTCGAAAATGCTGCGGCAGCTGAACAAAAAGGTGATTTCATAAAAGCCATTGCAATTCTCGATGAGCTTATTGAGCGAAATCCTTTTAAAATTGATGCCTGGAGTGCCAAAGGGAAGATTTACTACAATACCGGGAATTATGTTACCGCTTCTTCCTGCTACACAACGGCTTTGGAATATTTTCCCGACCATCCATCACTGCTTTTAAACCGCGCCCACGCCTACCGCAAGCAAAAGCGCTATGAAGATGCGTTGGCTGATCTTAATACCGCTCTTGAAAAGAACGGGAATGACCCGGAACTGCACAATGCAAAGGGATTGGTTTTGCTCGATATGAACAATCGTTTGGGCGCTGTTTGGGCTTTTGATAAGGCGATTGAGCTGAATCCTGATTTTGCGCGTGCCTGGCACAACAGGGGCAATGCTTATTACTGGATGCTCGAAGATCAGAAAGCCGTGGATGATTACTCCAAAGCTATTGAACTTAATCCTAAGGTGGCATTATATTATAATAACCGTGGACTGGTCTATTTTTATCTGAATAAATACAGCCTTGCGCTGGATGATTATAATAAAGCAATTGAAACGGATCCCGAGAATTCCGCGGCATACCTGAACAGGAGTCGCTTATATAAGATTTTTGGAAATCAGGCGGCCTGCGATAAGGATGTGGAGCGTTTCAAAGAATTAAGGAAAAAGGAGGAATCCATATGATAAGCAGTATTGTGATCAAGTATATTTTGCAGGCCGGAATGAGTCTGGCCATACTTTATGTTTTTTATGCTGTTTTTTTGAAACGCGAGAACCGGCATCAGCTGAACCGGGTTTATCTCCTGGTTTCGATGATCTCTGCTTTGCTGATTCCGCTATTTAAGCCCGAAATCAGTATTGCGGCTACAGCTGAACCCACTTATTATGTGGTTTTGGATACCATTAGCATACATGCCGGGAAAATTCAGGAGTCGGTCACAAACCATCTGAGTTTTTACCAGATTTTGCTTACGGTTTATCTTACGGGTTTAGCTGTTTTCAGCATTCGTTTTTTTGCGCAACTTTTGCAGTTTGCTTTTATGGTGCGCAGAAACCGCAGGCAAAACGGGCAGGGTTTTACCATTGTTCAGATTAAAAACGCCAATCCATTTTCGTTTTTTCAATATATTTTCCTGGATGAAGACCTCCTGGATGAAGAGGACAAAGCATGCATCATTGCTCATGAGCGCCAGCATATCAGGCAGTGGCACAGCGCCGACCTGATTTTGACTGAAATTGTCCTGATTTTCCAGTGGTTTAATCCTGTAATCTGGTTTTATCGTATCGCACTCCGGGAAGTCCATGAATATCTGGCCGATCATGCCGTGCTGGCATCAGGCCATAATATCAATGCCTACCGCGAACTTTTGCTCAACATCAGTTTGGGAAGCAGAAAGGGATATCTGGGGAGTAATTTTAACAAATCTCTAATCTTTAAAAGAATCAAAATGATGTACATAGAACAAAAATCAAAAACTGCCGCCCTCAAAGCTGCATTCAGCTTTATTGCCGGTCTGGCCATTTCATTCCTCATTATTGTGAATCCTGTGCAGCAAATACAGGCTCAAACAACGAAAGAGGTGAAAGAAAAAACTGCTTCAAAGGACGATAACAATGTTCAGGTAGTTGAAGTGAAGAAAGCACAAGATGATAAGGAAGCGCCGGTTTTTACTGTTGTTGAAGTAATGCCCGAATTTCCTCAGGGTCGTGCGGCTTTTAGCAAATATCTTGCCTCAAACGTGAAGTATCCGGAGCAAGCGCGCAAAGATGGGATACATGGAACCGTTTATGTTAGCTTTGTGGTTGCAGAGGATGGCGGGATAAAAGACGCGAAAGTCCTCAGGGGTGTCCGTGCCGATTTGGATAAAGAAGCACTAAGGGTAGTAAAAGGAATGCCAAAGTGGAAACCGGGAACCCAAAGAGGGAAACCAGTGAATGTGGCATTTAATGTGCCGATCAAATTTGTGCTTGATAAGGCTAAGGAGGAAAAAGAAAGCTCTTCATTGGAAAAGAAATAGGAAAAGATTTCAATTGTAATCAAAAACCACAGCTTTTTTGGATGCTGTGGTTTTTTTTGTGCCCGGCCATTTTTGAACAAAATCAGCAACAAAAGGTTTCATTCACATCAAACCAAAACCGAATAAAGCGGGCCGGCCTACTTTACCCTCTTTGCGTATGGAGATATTCAGGTATGTTTATATATTTGCAGGCAATTAGCAGTGCGGTTCACTTTTCATTGGAAAATAGCCACCTACATTTGTTTTTATAAAACTTTCCGGCGGTTTTTACCTGAAAAGGGGAATTTATCTGCGAAAACCAGGAGTCTATAACTAAACGTAAAACTATGTTGTACAAAAAAACACTTGCGTCGCTGATGATATTGGTGCTTATCGCCGTATCAGCCAGTGCGCAGATTCTGGAGCCCGTTAAGTGGCAGTTTAGCCAGAAACAAATTTCGGAGAGCGAGCATGAGCTCATTTTTACAGCAACCATTGATGAGGGTTGGCATTTGTATTCTCAGTTTATTGATGAAGGAGGCCCGATTCCCACCGGTTTTTTCTATGATGAAAACAAAGCCGTGGAAATTATCGGGAAAGTCAGTGAGCCGGAAGCGCATACCGAATATGATGCGAATTTTAAAATGGACCTTTCCTATTTTGGCCACGAAGCTGTATTTACCCAAAAGGTGAAAGTTTTGGCCAATACCGATGTGAAAGTTACAGGTTTCGTGGAATTTATGTGCTGCGATGACCAGCAGTGCCTGCCGCCTGCCGAAGCTGATTTCAGCTTTAGTTTGCCTGCAAATCCCAACGGACAAACGATTGCTTCCGGCGAAGAATCCCCTGAATCTGCCATGCCACAGACCGAAATTGAGGAGAAAATCGAGTCTGAGCTAACATCTGCCGAGGAAGAATCCCTTTGGGCTATTTTTATTCTGGCATTCATTGCCGGGCTTATTGCCATCCTTACGCCCTGTGTATTCCCAATGATCCCGATGACGGTTTCATTTTTTATGCACGATAGCGGAAATAAAGTAAAAGCACGGATGCAGGCATTGGTTTATGGCTTTTCCATTATTGCCATTTATACCATTATCGGCACCATTGTGGCTGTAACTTTGGGTGCCAACTTTGCCAACTGGCTGAGTACCCAC
Source organism: Bacteroidales bacterium (assembly GCA_963662905.2). Taxonomy (GTDB): domain Bacteria; phylum Bacteroidota; class Bacteroidia; order Bacteroidales; family WRLA01. The sequence continues at coordinate 2,096,921 of CAXXFD010000003.1, forward strand.
TGGCTGCCGAATGTGCTTTTCTTCCTGATATTTATCATTTTTGCTTTCTCATTCTTTGGCGCTTTTGAAATTACACTCCCATCCTGGATGGTAAATAAAAGCGATGCAAAAGCCGATAGTGGCGGATTTTCGGGTGCATTTTTTATGGCTTTTACCTTGGTGCTGGTATCATTTTCTTGTACGGGCCCAATCGTGGGTTCTATTTTGGTGGCATCCGCCGGTGGAGCCGTGCTTAAACCAATTATAGGTATGTTAGGCTTCTCGCTCGCATTTGCCCTGCCATTCACATTTTTTGCTTTTTTCCCATCACTGCTGGCCAATATGCCAAAATCAGGTGGTTGGTTGAACTCAGTAAAGGTTGTTCTTGGTTTCCTCGAACTTGCCCTGGGTCTTAAATTCCTCAGTATTGCTGATCAAACTTACCATTGGGGCATCCTCGACCGCGAAGTTTATCTGGCTTTTTGGATCGTGATTTTCTTCCTGATGGGCGTTTATCTGCTGGGCAAACTCAAGTTCAAACACGATAGCGATATGCCTTATTTGGGCACAGGACGTTTGATGCTGGCCATTATTACCTTTACTTTTGTAATTTATATGATTCCGGGTCTATGGGGAGCGCCCCTGAAAGCATTATCGGGATATCTTCCGCCACAGCAAACCATGGATTTTGACATGAACAAAATTGTGCGTGATAACCTCAAAACGGCTAGTTTCAGCTCTGGCGATGTTCATGCTCAAAGCGGATTATGCGAAAAACCGAAATACAGTGAATTTCTGCACTTGCCACATGGCCTTGAAGGATATTTTGATTATGAGCAGGCGCTGCAATGTGCCAAAGAACAGGGAAAACCGATTTTTATTGATTTTACAGGCCACGGTTGCGTAAACTGCCGCGAAATGGAAGCCTCGGTTTGGGCCGATCCTGCTGTGCTTCAAATGCTGCAAAACGATTTTATTGTAACCGCACTTTATGTGGATGATAAAACCAAACTTCCGGAAGAAGAATGGATTGTATCGGAACACGATGGCAAAACCAAGAAAACCATTGGTAAAAAATATGCCGATTTCCAGATTAGCCGTTTCAACGTAAATGCTCAGCCTTATTATGTATTGCTTGGTACGGATGGAGAAATGCTTGTTGCTCCGCGCGCGTATGATAAAGATGTGGATGCATTTGTTGAATTCCTTCAGGACGGGTTGAAGAAGTTTGAAGAAAAATAAGACGAATCGATTTTAAAAAATAAAAAAACCGGCAGGTAATAACTGCCGGTTTTTTATATAAATCTGACAGGTTTCCAATAAATCTGACAGGTTTTGGAAACCTATCAGATTTATTAAAATCGGTTTATTCAACCGGAGCAGCTTCTTCAACTTCCTGAAGTTCTTCCATCTCCTCAACAATTTTTGGCGCAGGAGCAGGATTTTCGTCCACATCGGTTATCGTCATTTCGTCGATGAGGTTTTGCGCGCCGGCAAATTTGTCGATGATGAACATCACGTAACGGATATCCACATTGATGGTGCGCTGGAGCTCGGGTTCAAAAGCGATATCACCGCTCATGGCTTCCCAGTTTCCATCGAAAGCAAGGCCAATCAGTTCGCCTTTTCCATTGATAACAGGGCTGCCACTATTTCCACCGGTAATATCATGTGTGGTCAGGAAACAAACTTTCATCTCGCCATCTTCGCCATAAGGGCCAAAGTCTTTGTTTTGAATCAGTTCTTTCAGTTTCTCCGGCACAACAAATTCCCAGTTGTCCGGATCTTCTTTTTCCAGGATTCCGTTCACTGTTGTGAAATAATTATAATGAACAGCATCAGCAGGGTAATAATCCTGAACGGTTCCGTAAGTCAGGCGTTGCGTGAAGTTTGCATCCGGATAATAAACCTTATCGGGATTCATCTTGCGCAGACCATCAATGAACAGGCGGTTGCCACGGGCGAGCATTTCGTCTGAGCTGGCAATTTTATCATTGATTTCTTTGTATTGCTTGCCGAAAGCAGCAAAAGCTTCATAAGCCATGTCTTTCTTAATCGTTTTGGCTTTTGGGTTGCTCAGGAACTCATCCACTTTGGCCTGGCTGGTGAAAATTGACTTTTCAAAAACCTGAGCGGCATATTTGGCAAAATCCCCTTTGTATTTTTTCTGGAGTTCTTTTATAAACTCAGGTTGCTGATCAGCAGGAACGTTTTTGGCATACATTTCCAGCATAGCAGCAAGTAATTTCTGGTCGGTTGGTGCATTATAATCTTTGAAATGTTTGGAAGCAGAAGCTTTCAGGTTTTCCGCCATTTTTTGGGCTTCTTCAGCTTTGTCTTTGTTTTCCAGGGCTTTTGCCAGGCGGCCAAAGCTTCCGGCATAGCGAAGTACTTCCGGTCCACGATACACACCTTCAAAGAAATACCATTTTGAGAGATTGTATTTTGCCATGTTTTTATATGCATCTTCAATCATCTGCAGCGCATCACCATATTTTTTCTGGCGCTCAGGATTTGCATCGGCCCATTTTTGGAATTCATCTTCCAGTGCTTTTTTCTTCTCGGCAACTTTGAGGCGCTTCAGCCCTTTGGTCTGGCCAATAAAATATTTCCAGTAGTTGGCAGTTCCGGCATATTTGCTGGCATATTTGATGCGTACTTCATCACTGGCATCCATATCTTCGCGCATGATGTCCAGTTTTTTGCGACGGATCTCAACAATCGTCGGATTACTTTCATCAATGGCAAGGTCAACGCCGTAGGAAGTCAGGTAACGATCTGTGCTTCCGGGATATCCCATAATCATGGCGAAATCATTGTTTTTTACGCCGCTGATATTGATTGGAAGGAAGTGCTTTGATTTTAAAGGAACGTTATCTTTAGAATATTCTGCAGGGCTTCCGTCGGGAGCAGTATAAACGCGGAACATGCTGAAATCTCCGGTATGGCGTGGCCACATCCAGTTGTCAGTGTCGGCACCATATTTACCAATAGATGATGGAGGAGCACCGGCCAGACGGATGTCTTTAAATGTTTCATAGATGTAAGCGTAGTATTCATTTCCGCCAAAGAAAGGTTTAACTACAGCTTTGTAATTCGTGCCTTCGGTAAGTTTTTCGGCCAGCTCTTTCGTGTGCTTGTCAATAATGTCAGTGCGTTCCTGTTCTGTCATTTCGTCTGTTACACCATCCAGAACATCTTTGGTAACATCATCGATGCGTACCAGAAACTGAACGGTAAGCCCTTCGATAGGAATTTCTTCCTTTTTGCTGTAGGCCCAGAAACCATCGGTAAGATAATCATGCTCAACAGTACTAACGGCCTGGATGGAGCCATAACCGCAGTGGTGGTTGGTCAGGAGAAGCCCTTCGGGAGAAATGATTTCTCCGGTACAGCCGCGGCCAAAAATAACAATAGCGTCTTTCAGGCTGCTGTTGTTGATGTCGTAAATCTGCTCCGGAGTGAGCTGGAGGCCCATTGCTTTCATTTGGGCATAATTGAGCTGTTTTACCAGCATTGGGAGCCACATTCCTTCATCAGCCTTTACAGATGTACCAAAGGCAATGAAGAGGGCGAGGAAAAATGTTAAAATGCGTTTCATAATGTGATGTGGTATAATTTAAACGGTTACTAATTTTTCAGGATTGATGGTTTAAACAAATTTATCGCCTTTTTTGATTTTCACGGTATTAACGATATCGCGGATTTGTTGTTCATCGCTTTTGCGGCAAACCAGAAGGATGCCATCGTCGTCCACAACAATATAATCGTCAAGGCCCTGCAAAACTACCAGTTTGTCCTTGGGCATATTAACAATACAGTTGTGTGTATCGTAGAGCATTACGTTTTTGCCATTGACTGCATTGGCATTTTCGTCTTTTTCGCGTGTTGCATAAAGCGATCCCCATGTGCCCAGATCAGACCAGCCGAAATCGCTCGAAAGAACATGCACGTTTTCTGCTTTTTCCATAATGCCGTAGTCAATAGAAATGTTTTTGCATACAGCATAGGTTTGATTGATGAACTCAGCTTCCTTTTCTGTGAAATAAACCCCTTCTCCATCTTTAAAAAGTGAGCTGACATCTACAAGGTGCTGGTCGAAAGCGCTTAATATGCTTTGGAGCGACCACACAAAAATGCCTGCGTTCCAAAGGAAGTCTCCGCTGCGGAGAAAATCGCGGGCAAGTTCCAGATTGGGTTTTTCGGTGAAGGTTTTCACCTTATGGATGCGCTTATCTTTATCTTCCACTTTTTCGTCCGTATATTGAATATAGCCGTAACCGGTGTCCGGGCGGCTGGGACGGATGCCTAATGTAAGCAGCCAGTTGTTGTTTTCAGCGGCGCGCAAAGCGGATCGGATCACTTCGTCAAATACATCTTCTTTCAGGATGATATGATCGGATGGAGCCACAACCATGACCGCATCTTTGTTTTTTTTGGCAATTTTATAACTGGCGTAGGCGATGCAGGGAGCAGTATTGCGGCGTGAAGGCTCACAAAGGATCTGGTCATAGGCAATTTCAGGAAGTTGTTCCTTTACCTGTTCGCGGTAAATTTCGTTGGTTACTACAAAAATATTTTCCGGCGGGCATACTTTCCTGAACCTGCGGAAAGTTTGCTGGATCAGGGTTTCGCCTGTTCCGAGGATATCAATAAATTGCTTGGGCTTGGCTGTGCGGCTCATAGGCCAAAAACGTGCACCAATGCCACCGGCCATAATCACACAGTAATAATTATTGTTCATATACTTATTGCTTTTATTTTAGATTGGCTGTCAATTGTTTCAGTTCAAAATCGTATTCGTTCACAAATATAGTTAATCTTCTGTATTTCTATGGCTTAGCAATGATTTTCACTTCAGCCAATCCATGAACACGGTATTCGCGTTTGTTTTCGGTATCAATGCAGCGGAAGCGTTTGCGCAATAATTCGCCTTTTATGAATTTTCTGCCATTGCTGAGCATAAACAAACTTCCTTCGGGAATGTCATCGAGATGGGTTTTTTGCTGCGCTGGGTCGTTTTTGGCGTCAAGCACTTTACGCAGCTCATTATCAGAGAAAGTAGAGGCATAACCTTTGCGCAAATGACGGATGATTACCGGCAGCATTTCGTTCGGGAAGGAGCCGGATTCAATAACAGGGCGCATCAGGTTTATAAAGCTGGCCTGCCATTCTTTTCCATGCGGCTTGATGCCCCTGCCAAATTGCAAAAACGCATGCATATGTGCAAGCTCATGTACCAAAGTTATCAGAAACTGATAAGGGTTTAGGCTGTGGTTAATGCTGATTCTGTGATAATGCTGACGGGGATGAGGCGCCCGGTAATCGCCTGATTTGGTGCTTCTGTCGCGGCTGATGACCAATTGAACAGGATGCTCGGTAAGGTAATTGCATACCAAATCCAGGCTTTTTTCCGGAATGTATTTTTTAAGGATTTCCCTGATGTGGTCCTTCTTCATTCAAAATAGTGTTTCCGGGCACAAAGATAGGGGAATTAAGCCTGTTTTCCGAAAAGGACGGGCAGGTATTGCAATTGCGGGGAACGCGTCTTTTGTATTTCCTTTTACGTTGCGTGCTGCATGCTGCCATAATGACCAGAAGCAACAGTAACAGCAAGGAATTCCGGAATATTGCTTTTGACTTCATCGCGGTGCTTTTTTGGTCGTAGGATGATCTCCAAAAAAAAGGAGATTGCGGATCATGTAATTATAACCCGCAATTCCATCATTTATTATATATGTGTTTTATTCCTTAAAATCAGGAAGTTTGCCGGGCACCCAGGGTGCGTCAATGGCTTCCATTTCAGCACGGAGTTTTGGAATGCGTTCGGTGATAATGTTGTGCAGATCGTCATAAACCGGTTTGAATTCGCGTTTTGTGATGTCGTAGCCGTTTTTCATTGTGGCTGTTGGTGCCGATGTGGAGCCCCAGTTGCTGTACATCAGGTCGCCCAGCCTTTCGCTGATGGATGGTGGCTGATTGCCATTTCGTTTGCTGATGCTTTCATCGCCTTCAAGTTTGCGCATGATTTCCAAAAGATCGGTTTCGATATTGCGGGCTTCGGCACGCATTGCTGCTGTGCTTTTTGGACTGTTTTCCAGTGAAGTGCGGAAACCTGCAATTTCTTTCATCGCAGCATTGGCTTCCTGGATGCTTCCCCGTACAGCCCGGCCCAGTTTGCGGGTTTTCTTGCCAAAGGCCAGCAAAGCTTCTTTGTCTTTGGCAGGCAAAGTAGTGTTGTTGAGTGCTTTTACAACAAATTTTTGCGGATCGCACAGGCTTGTTTCTACACCATCTTTTACCATATGTACATCAACAGAATAGGTTCCCGGAACAACAAGCATAGAGCCGTTAATTTCCTGGAAATCATCATTTTCTTTTACCCTGAACGGCATCACGCTTGCATGGCGCAGATCCCAATCTACACGGTTTATCCCGCTAGAGGGCTTTTTGCGCAATTTGCGGATGATGTTGCCTTCTTCATCATAGATATTGAAAATCAGCCAGGCGTTATCCTGCAAATCTTCGGCACGCAGCTCTTCGAAATCAGGATAATTAATTGTTCCACCATCTTTTTTCGCTTCTTTTTCATTTTTCTTGCGTTCCTGCTTCAGGCTTTTCGGTGTTTCCTTCATGAAATAGGTAAATGTGGCAGCAACATCGGGGTTTTTTGCATAATAATATGTTTCGCCCTGATTGTATTTTCCTCTTTTCGTTTTGAACATCAGAGCATCCTTAATCGGGAAAAGCACAAAATCTTCTTCGAGCATTTCTGGTTTCAGGATGCGGAGGGGCGTATAGTCGTCCAGGATGTAGAAACCGCGGCCAAATGTTGCCAAAACAAGGTCGTTTTCACGTTCCTGGATTTCCATATCACGTACCTGTATATTGGGAAGGCCACTTTTCAGTTGTACCCATTTTTTGCCGCCGTCGATGCTGAAATACACGCCAAATTCGGTGCCGCAGAAAAGCAGGTCGGGATTTACATGATCTTCTTCAAAGCTGTAAACGGTGCCTTTTTCGGGCAGGTTGGAGGTGATGTTTGTCCAGCTTTTTCCTTTGTCATTACTCTTGAGCAAATGCGGTTTGAGGTCGTTTTTTTTGCGTCCGTCAAAAGCGATATACAATACATTGGGGTCGTGCTGGCTGGCGTAGAGCATGCTCACATAGTTTGTGTCGGCAATGCCGGGGAATGAGCTGTATTTAGTCCAGTTTTCTCCGCCGTCTTCGCTCACTTGCAGCAGTCCGTCATCGGTTCCAACAAAAAGCAGTCCTTCAACAACAGGCGATTCCTGAATTTCTACAATATTCCCAAATAGTGAAGTGGAAGCATTTTTAGCTACTGCTTCCGGATCCTGGATTTCGCCCATCACAGGAATGAGGTTGCGGTTAATCTGTCGTGTCAGGTCTGGGCTGATTACTTCCCAGCTGTCGCCGCGGTCATCGCTGCGGAAAAGTTTATTGGCAGCAAAATAGAGACGGGTAGGGGAATGGGGGCTGATTTGCAGCGGGCTGTTCCAGTTCCAGCGATATGCTTCACCAACCGGTGGCTGAGGTTTGATGGAAATACTCTCGCCGCTTTTTTTGTCGTAACGCACCAGCCAGCCATATTGCGATTGTGCATAAACGATGTCGGGATTTTCGGGGTCAATCTGCGATTCAAAACCATCTCCTCCGTTTGTAACAAACCAGTCGTCGTTCACAACGCCTTGCCCGCTGATTGTCCGTGAAGGGCCGCCCAGGCTGTTGTTGTCCTGTGTTCCGCCATAAACAAAGTAAAAGGGTTCGGAATTATCCACTGCAACACGATAAAATTGTGTGATGGGCAGGTTTTCTTTGTAATCCCAAAGTTTGCCGCCATCCCAGGATTCGTAAATTCCGCCGTCGCCTCCTATAAGGAGGTGCTTTGTGTTTATAGGATCAATCCAAAGGGCATGATCATCCACATGACGATTTTTATTGCTGAGGCTTTTCCAGTTTTTACCGCCATCAAGAGTGTATTTTGTATAGGCGTCCATGCTGTACACTTTGTCAACATCTACAGGATCGCAATAAATACGGTTATAATATTGTGGACTGCCACTGACATAGCTGCTCATTTTTCCCCAGCTTTCGCCACGGTCTGTGGAACGGAAAAACCCACCGCTTTCACCTTCAGCTTCAATAATGGCATAGACAACATCCGGGTTCACAGGGCTAATAGCCATGCCGATGCGTCCTTTATCGTCGCCGGGCAGGCCGCTTTTTAGTTTTTTCCAGTTTTTGCCGCCATCAGTACTTTTGTAAATGTCAGATTCCGGACCGCCGTTGATCAGTGTAAAAACATGCCTTCTGCGCTGGTAGGTTGCAGCATAAAGGGTGTTAGGATCGCGCGGATCCAGAACAATATCCGTAACGCCGGTATTTGGGCTGATTTTCAAGATGTTTTCCCAGGTTTCGCCGCCATCAGTGGTTTTGTAAAGTCCGCGTTCGCCACCCGGGCCCCATAATGGCCCTTGTGCGGCAACATAAACCGTATTGCCGTCAGTAGGATCAATGACAATCCGCCCGATGTGCTCGCTTTCTTTTAAGCCCATATTTTTAAAGCTCTTACCGCCATCGGTTGATTTATAAACGCCATCGCCATATCCAATGGCACGCTGGCTGTTGTATTCTCCGGTACCCACCCAAACCACATTGCTGTTGGTTGGATCCAGTTCCACATCGGCAATGGACCAGCTGCCGTAATTATCAAAAATGGGCGTCCATGTGGTGCCCGAATTGGTGGTTTTCCAAACATTCCCGGCTGCAACGCCAACATAGTATTCTGCCGGATTATCCGGATTTACCGCAAAATCGGCAATACGCCCCGAAGCTACGGCAGGGCCGATGCTGCGGAATTTTAAACCGCTGATGGTTCCGCTGTTCAGTTTGTCTTTTTCTTCTTTGTCCTTGTCTTTCTTTTTAGCCGCATCTACCGGCATGCTCCACAAAAAAAGTGCTGCCAGCAAAAGGGAGAAGTAATTGTGCCTTTTTTTCATAATAAATCATGTGTTGGGCTTTTCGGAGAATTTCTGAAATCCTTTATTATAGCGTTCGCTAAATTGTTGTGTAATTTTCCGAAAAAGCAAAGTTTTGGCTTGTTTTTTGTACAATAATAATTCTTTTGCAAGATAGTATTTCCTCAACGAAAATAGCAGAATTATGAAAAAAATATTACCCCTTCTCCTGATTTTAGGAATATTTGTTCAAAACATACAGGCTCAGAGCCGGGCTGAGCTTGAGCTAAAACTCAGTGAGCGCCAATATAAAACCATTGATCAGGGCCGTGATGGCTGGTTGACTTTCGAAGCCAACAAAACCGAAGGCGAGTTGCCGCTTACCGTGAAATTCAGCATCAAAACACAATTGGAAGGAAAAACATTTTTATGGAAATTTGGCGATGGCAACGAAAGTACAGATGAAAGTCCCTGGCACACTTATTATCAAGAAGGCCTTTTTTCGGTTTATGTGAAGGTGATTGATGTAAATGACAGCATATGGGAAGGATACAGGAAACAATACATAAAAGCCGGCGATCCGATTAAATACGATACGCTGAATTATCCCCTTCCGGGAGATTTTGCGCTTTATGAATTAAACCCACCGCAATCGGGTTATGTGGCCGGAAACAATAGTTTTTTGGATTACCGGAAAGCAGAGTTTTTTGAACGTAAAGCAGGCTATTTCACCATCGACAATATTTGGTTTGATTTTGCCGTGGCATACAATGATACTTTAATTCCGGACAGCCTGGATTTAGACAGTATTGTTCATTTTGAAATGTTTTCGGTGAATCCGGATAACGGACAGCCGCAATCCGTTGTGCGGAGTTTTTTTGTAGATATGGATACGATTGTTCGGGATGTGGCGCTGGATCAGGCTACACCTTTGCCGGTAAGTCCGTTTGATTATAAAGATGATTTTTTTATGGCCGTTACGCTGCCCCGGCTTGGCGATACGCTTGCGCTTTGGAGCAATACCGATGGTGATGTGGATCCGGGAAATGCCTGGGAACAATGGCAGGATGGAAGCTGGCATGCGATGAACGCAGATGATTCATGGCAATTGAATATAAACCTGGGCGTTTATGTTTCCCAGTTTCATGGCCCACTGAGCGTTCCGGAACAAAATAATTTGCCCGAATTTGTTGCATACCCGAATCCGGCCCGTGATCTTTTGAATGTAAAATGGATGGAACAGCCTGAAGGTGAATTGGAAATCAGCCTTTATAGTATCCTTGGGCAAAAACTCCTGGAAACAATTGCTCCTGCTTATAGCCGTGATGTGATCCAAATTCGTCTCAGTGATTATCCTGAAGGCATGTACTTGCTTCGTGTTTCTGATGGCCTACAGCAGCTTACCCGGAAAATCAATATCGCACGATAGTAGTTCTAAGTACAGCTTCTTTTGTACTTTTGCGCCAAATTATCAGTTTATGGCGGCAAATAAACCATCCATCCCCAAGGGGACACGTGATTTCAGCCCTGAAGTAATGCTCAGGAGAAACTACATTTTTAATACCATTCGTAAGGTATATCAAAAGTATGCCTATCTGCCCATCGAAACCCCGGCCATGGAAAACCTCTCCACTTTGATGGGGAAATACGGAGAAGAAGGCGATAAGCTTTTGTTTAAAGTCTTGAATTCGGGCGATTGGATGAAGTCCATACGTCATGCCGACATTACGAATGCCGATGCTGCCGCCATGGCTCCCAAAGTATCGGAAAAAGGCTTGCGCTACGACCTGACTGTGCCTTTTGCCCGTTTTGTGGTACAGCATCAAAATGATTTGGTGTTTCCGTTTAAGCGCTATCAGATTCAGCCTGTTTGGCGCGCCGACCGCCCGCAACGTGGCCGTTACCGCGAATTTTACCAATGCGATGCCGATGTAATTGGCAGTAACTCAATGCTTAATGAAGCCGAATTGGTGCAAATTATCAATGATGTGTTTCATGAGCTGGATGTCCGCGTTTGCGTAAAAATCAATAACCGGAAAATACTTGCCGGCATTGCCGAATATATTGGCGAAGCTGATAAACTGATTGATATCACGGTTGCAATCGATAAGCTCGACAAAATCGGTTTGGAAAAAGTACAGCAGGAATTGGTTGACCGCGGCCTGAGCCCCGAAAAAGTTGAGATGCTCCAGCCTGTGCTCGACCTGAGCGGTGATTTTGAGAACAAAATCATGCAATTGGCCGATGTTTTAAAAAATACCGAAATCGGAATGAAAGGCATTGAGGAAATCCGCACGCTTTTCAATTACCTGAAAAATATGGATGTTTCGTGCCAATACGAACTTGATCTCACTTTGGCCCGCGGACTGAACTATTATACCGGAGCTATTTTTGAGGTAAAAGCTCTGGATGCGGCAATGGGCTCGATTTGTGGCGGTGGGCGCTACGACGACCTTACCGGGATTTTTGGCCTCAAAGGAATGTCGGGCGTGGGCATTAGTTTTGGTGCCGACCGCATCTACGATGTAATGGAACAATTACAACTGTTTCCCGAATCGGAAGAAGGAGCAACGCAAGTTATATTCATGAATTTTGGCGATGCAGAAGAAGCTTATTGCCTTCCTTTGCTGCAAAAAATGAGAACAGCCGGCATCAATGCAGAAATCTTCCCGGATGCTGCCAAAATGAAAAAACAAATGACCTATGCCAACCGCAGGAACATTCCATACGTTGTGCTTGCCGGGGAAGAGGAAATCAAGGAGCAGAAAATTACCCTTAAAGACATGCAGAAAGGGGAACAGCACCGGGTTTCCATTAATGAAGCCATAAAAATGATCAAAGAATAGAGTTATGATCTGGCAGCTTAAGTATAAAATACAATTGAACCGCACAGGTATGTATTCCAGCTGATCCCAGTCAGCAGCCCGTGAGTATTCATCGTGTTTTAAACTTAATTTTAGCATAATTATGTCCCAAATTCATTTGATCAGCCCTGAGAAGCTGACATTTCAAAGTATTTTTGATATTCTCAACGATAGTAAAAAACTGGAGCTTTCTGAAGAATCACGTAAACGTATAACAGATTGCCGCAATTATCTCGATAATAAAATGCAAAGCCAGGAAGAGCCTATTTACGGTATCAATACCGGATTTGGCAGCCTGTGCAATATCGAAATCTCTAAAGAAGAACTGAGCCAGCTCCAGGAAAACCTGGTGATGTCGCATGCCTGTGGTACGGGCGAAGAAGTGCCTCAGGAAATTGTGCGCCTGATGCTGCTGCTGAAAATCCAATCCGTTTCCTATGGCCATTCCGGAGTGCAGCTCCAAACAGTTGAGCGCCTGATTGCCTTTTTCAATGAAGGTATCCTGCCTGTGGTTTATCAATTGGGATCACTGGGGGCTTCCGGTGATTTGGCGCCATTGGCTCACCTTTCATTGCCTTTAATTGGAAAAGGGGTAGTAGATTTCAAAGGCAAGCGCATGAAATCGGAAGATGTGCTCAAAGAATTTGGCTGGAAACCGGTTCGTCTGGCATCAAAAGAAGGATTGGCTTTGCTCAATGGAACCCAGTTTATGAGTGCTTTTGGCGTGTATTGCCTGCTCAAAACATTCCGCCTCAGCATGTTGTCCGATGTAATTGGTAGTATTTCCCTGGATGCATTCGATGGGCGAATCGAGCCTTTCTTTGACCAATTGCACCAAATCCGCAACCATAAAGGACAGATCAAAACCGCGGAACGTATCCGTAACCTGCTGAAAGGCAGTGAGCTGATCCGGCGCAAAAAAGAACATGTCCAGGATCCTTATTCCTTCCGTTGCATCCCACAGGTGCATGGTGCGTCTAAAGATTCATTTAATTATGTGGCTTATGTGTTCAGCTGCGAAATTAATGCGGTTACGGATAACCCCATGATTTTCCCGGAGGATGACCTGATTGTTTCGGGCGGTAATTTCCACGGTCAGCCATTGGCTTTGGCTTTGGATAACCTGGCCATTGCACTTGCCGAGCTTGGCAATATCAGTGAACGCAGGACGTATCAGCTTGTTGCCGGAAAACGCGGCCTGCCCGGATATCTGGTGGCAAAACCCGGTCTCAACAGCGGTTTTATGATTCCGCAATATACGGCTGCCAGCATTGTTAGCCAAAACAAGCAACTGGCCACACCGGCATCGGTGGACAGTATTGAGTCATCACAAGGACAGGAAGATCATGTGAGCATGGGTGCCAATGCCGCAACAAAAGCTTTGCGCGTGGTGAAAAATCTGGAACGGATTTTGGCAATCGAGCTGTTCAATGCAGCACAGGCACTGGAGTTCCGCCGTCCGGCAAAGAGCTCCCCATTCCTCGAAAATATTGTGGGCGAATTCCGCAAGGAAGTGCCCTTTATTGATAATGATACCGTGATGCACGATCATATCGAAAATGCCGTGGCATTCCTGCAAAAAGTGAAGTTGGATATACCCGATGCTTTGGTGGAGGGCGTTTAATTCAATTCTATAAATAAAAAAAGCCGGGAATACTAAAATTTTCGGCTTTTTTTGTGGGCTGCAATTATTTTTGAAGGTGACATAAGATACATGATTATTAGCAGGGCTTGTTTTATTCCAAATTCATTCTATACAAACCATAATTCCTGCTGTTGCCAATCTTTTGGTATAAATAATAAATGGTGTTATTATACACCTTTATTTTAATGGGGAAAACATGGGGCAGTGTTTCAATAAATGAGATCTCGCCACCGCTAAGGTCAAGGCTGTATAGATCGGTTTTTGCGCCCTGTTTCCATAAGAAATATGCTTTTCCGTTATTGCAGTTGTCTATCAATGCCTTGTCCTTCCATATCCGCCCTTCTTCTTTTTCTAGAAGCTTATCCGCTTTGCTGTCATCAGAAGTATAAGTTATATCTGTACTTGCAATCAATTTTCCGTTTTTATCAAATTTCAATAGCTTGTTTTTAATATTATCTATGATGTATATACTGTCATTTATATGAAAAAAGGCGTTTGAAATGTGGTTATACATAAAGTTTACCGTGAAGTTTATCTCTTGCCTGTCATAAAGCTTTGTAACTATATCCCTTCTTTTTTCTCCAGGTGGAGCTGCATTTATATTGTTTCTAATCAAACTCAAAAATCTCATCTCATCATAAAAATAGTTTATCTTATCCTCATCAAATAGTGAACAGAAAATCTTCTTACTTTTTTTATTTATTTTACCATAATTAATTTTGTCTTTTATTTTTGTTTGGAATTCAGAAAAATAATAATTGCTATCAATTTTAAAATCGTACAGTTCATTTACTTTTTCGAGTTTTGAATAATTGAAAGGTTCCAGATAGTTAATCTGGCCGTTTTCAATGATTATCTGATAAACAGAACCCGATTTTGAAACAATATCCAGGTTGCCATAGAAATCAATAATAATTCCCCTGGGCTTGCCGGGAGGAGTGCTAAAGATTGTGTCCCTAAGGTTTTCATCAACCGAAATCAGCTGGTATTTCCTATTGGAGTAATCTTTCAGCAGGAAGTAGATGCGGTGATCGTAAATTTCATAATCAATAACCGATTGATTGGGTTTTTTGTAGATCGTTTCATATCTCTCTTCACTGATTTCCACTGCATCTAGGGTGTATGAAAACGGACTCAATGTAACAAGGATGTTGGAGTCTGACACGGCTTTGGCATTGATTTTTAACAGCTTCGGCACGGACGAGATGTGAGAGAACTTCAATGTTATGCTATCTTTGTCTGTGTTGATTTTAAACCTTCCTTTTTTGTCGCTTATACTTCCAAATTTACTGCCCGGCCAAATTTGGATGGCTACATTGGACAATGGCTGACCGGTTTTTTCTTCAATTACGGTTCCTCTAATAACAGGAGTGCTTTGAGAATGAAGTACCTGTTGGATGAAAATCAGAAGTGTTATAGTCAAGAATATTTTTTTCATTTTTATTGGTTTTGTGGTTGGTATATTTGTAAGCTTCTTGTCCCTAGTCTATCTCTGTTCTATACAAACCATAATTCCTGCTGTTGCCAATCTTTTGGTATAAATAATAAATGGTGTTGTTATACACCTTTATTTTAATGGGGAAAACATGGGGCAGTGTTTCAATAAATGAGATCTCGCCACCGCTAAGGTCAAGGCTGTATAGATCGGTTTTTGCGCCCTGTTTCCATAAGAAATATGCTTTTCCGTTATTGCAGTTGTCTATCAATGCCTTGTCCTTCCATATCCGCCCTTCTTCCATTTCCAGCAATTTAAAAGCCTTTTCATCATCATTGCTGTGTGTTATGTTGAGCTCTGAGACGAACTTGCCGGTTTTATCAAACTTTAATAGCTTGTTTTTGATGTTATCAATGATATATACTTCGTCTTCAATATTGAAGAATACATTCCATATGTTGTTGTAATGATAATTTAGATCGAAGGTAATTTCGTGATTGTCATACATATTGTTAATATAGGCTCTTCTCTCATCTCCTGGAAGAGCACCAAGGTTAAAATATTCCTTTGGCAATAGAAAACGTAATTCTTGAAAGATATAATCAACTTTCTTTTCGTCTATAATTGTGTGAAACATATTTTTGCTACTCCTGTTTATTGTGTAGTAGCAGATTTTATCATTGATTTTTGTCTTATATTCAGAAAAATAATAATTGCTGTCAATTTTGAAATCGTACAGTTCATTTACTTTTTCGAGTTTTGAATAATTGAAAGGTTCCAGATAGTTAATCTGGCCGTTTTCAATGATTATCTGATAAACAGAACCCGATTTTGAAACAATATCCAGGTTGCCATAGAAATCAATAATAATTCCCCTGGGCTTGCCGGGAGGAGTGCTAAAGATTGTGTCCCTAAGGTTTTCATTGACCGAAATCAGCTGGTATTTCCTATTGGTGTAATCTTTCAGCAGGAAGTAGATGCGGTGATCGTAAATTTCGTAATCTATAACCGATTGATTGGGTTTTTTGTAGATCGTTTCATATCTCTCTTCACTGATTTCCACTGCATCTAGGGTGTATGAAAACGGACTCAATGTAACAAGGATGTTGGAGTCTGATACGGCTTTGGCATTGATTTTTAATAGCTTCGGCACGGACGAGATGTGAGAGAACTTCAATGTTATGCTATCTTTGTCTGTGTTGATTTTAAACCTTCCTTCTTTGTTGCTTATGCTTCCGAATTTACTGCCCGGCCAAATTTGGATGGCTACATTGGGCAATGGCTGACCGGTATTTTCTTCAATTACGGTTCCTTTGACCACGGTATTGTTTTGTGATAGTAGGAGTTGATGGGTGAAGATCAGGATTGCGCTGAGGAGTAATATTTTTTTCATCTTAAGTTGGATTTTACAATGAGATGGGTATATCATTCATTGGTGTGATTTCGGCTGTTTGGATTAATGGGTTCATGCTTATTATTCAATGGCTAAAACGCTTAAAACCGGGGTTTTGCCAAGGCTATTATTGATGTAGTAGATCTTATCCCTGTAAAAGCAGACTTTCCCGGGGTAAATGCAATTGTCGATTTTAATTGTTTTTAGGATTTTGCCCGTGCTTGGTTCAATTTCATAGAATTCATTACTGGCAACGGATATGCTTTCAAGATATATTTTGCCTGTTGCATCGTCATGGAAAGCTTTCTTGCTATTTTTTGTTTGATAGGCCATCTGTACAGTTTTCAGGTATGAGAAAGAATTATCGAAAAACACAATTTCATGTTTGAGGTTATCAAAGACCAGCACCGTATCCGAAGCAACAAAGAGAGGGTTATAGGCCGGGATACTGCCAATATATTTATAGCTCCATTCCAAATGCTTTATTCTTCTCATTATTTGCAACTCCGCTACTGAAATATCTCCCATTTCATTAATGTATCCATATTTGCTTAATAATTCCTTCCTGTCATTTAGTAAGTCCTGCGCAAATATTTCCCGGTCTTTATTATGGACATTATAGAAAGGCTTTTTGATTTTATTCTCTATATGCCAATAAGTTATTTGCTGATTATGATTGTGGAGTGATTTGAAAATGAAATGGTCATTAATATAGCCGGCACAGTTTCCCAAACTCGAATTAAATTTTTGTTTGGAGAATGGCTTGTGAAAGAAAATAACCGAATCTGTTAAATCCAGCATCATTTGATGGCAGGAGTCTTCGGTAAACAGGTGGATGTTGCCCATACAATCTTCGAACAGTTCATTTGCTTTAACATGTATGCTTCGCTCAAAATGTGTTGACGAGTCAATATCAATAACTCTGAGTTTTCTGTTTCGGCCTTGTTTTAGCAATACAATTAATTTGTTGCCAAAAATTTTAAAATCTAAAATCGTTCGATGGCTCCTGTTTGACAGAATTTCTTTAGGTTTTGTGTCGTTAATATTAACTTCCTCAAGGTTATAAACTTTTCTGATTAGGTGGATGCTTAGGTAGTTTTCAATATTTTCATAATCTTTTTTTGAAATGCTCAGGAGTTTATCTTCGAATCCCAGGGCGCTTATTTTTATCTCTATTGGGAAGGCATCGCTGATTATAAGAAAAAAGCCGCTTGGATTTGTTGTTGTGCCTGTTTCTTTGTTGAGGTTTTGCACATGGACATTTGCTACAGGCATTGCCATGTGGTCGATAATTTTTCCGACAATAAGAATGGTGTCATTTTGAGCATAAATGTTCATAAGCAAGAATGTAGAGAAAAGGAGGCTTATTAATGGCTTCATGATCGATAAGTTTAATGGAATATTTTAACTTATAATTTCTTAATAATATGGTAATTAGGCTTTATTGTTCCATTACTTAATTATATTCTTTATAACTGGAGTGATGGAAAAGTTAAGTTACATGAATTGCTTTGTTTGGTTATTAGTTGGTTTCAAAGATATATAAAATTATTTATTTTGTAATTTTATAATACCAAATTATTTGGGAAGCCTTATCTTTTCTGGTTTATTATATGATCCGATTTCGTGATAAATGGAGCTTTTATAGAAAAAGCCGGGATTACTAAAATTTCCGGTTTTTTTGTGTCTGGTTCTAAAATGTGGTGATTTATCCGTTTATTTTTTATTTTTCAAAGGTTCCCGCACCTGCGGGAGAACCGCATGATGAAAAATAATCATTGTCTTGTACTTCGACAAAGCTCAGCAGAACGGTGTTAATGATTATTTTTATCATGCTTGTTTCAGATCCGGAAATCAGAATAATTATTAGAATAGGATTTAATCCAGCTGTTTTATAAAAAAAGTTGCTTGATAGGGCAACTTTTCGTATTTTTGTCAGATGCTTAAGAAACGTGAACTCTTTTTCTTTAAAGACTATTTTAGTGAATTTTACAATCGTCAAAGCATTATAGTTCAAAAGAAAATTCTTTGGACTTTGCGGCTTATTGAAGAATAGGAAGAGGTGCCGCAAAAGTATTTGAAGCATCTGAAAAATACATCCGGACTGTATGAAATTCGGGTACAGGTTGGCAGTAATATTTTTAGAATCTTTTGTTTTTTTTATAAGGATAAAATAGTTGTAGTTGGTCATGGGTTTCAAAAGAAGAGTCAGAAAACGCCAAAACAACAGATTGAGAGAGCGAAGCAAATCAGAAAGGAATATTATGACAAACAACAATAATTTAAAAAGTCTTGATCATTTCATTGATGAAAAGATCGGCGAAAAAGGAACGGCAAAAAGAGATCAATTTGAGAACGAATACGATGCTTTTAAATTGGGCGTCTTAATTCAGCAAGCGCGAAAGCAAAAAGGATTAACACAGGAAAAACTTGCTGAGTTATCAGGAACCAATAAATCCTATATATCCAGATTAGAGCGAGACCTAAAAGATATTCGTTTTTCCACTTTGCAAAAAATTATCAATCAAGGACTTGGTGGGCAATTAAATATCTCCATCAGTTTTGATTAGATGGTAGTGGATTTTTTTGAGGGCAACATGAGTGTGATTTCTAAGCAATCTGCTATGTCGTATGCTCAAAGTCACTGCGTTTCAGCCGTGCTTTATTTCCTTTAATAGATTTTAAGGTAGCGTTTATATGTTTCGCTACCTCATTTTTTAAAAACGGAGGGATTAAATCTTTGAGATCCAGCTCAAAGAGCCTGTGGATTATGATGATATCATCACGGGAGAACGGGCGGACACCATAAAAAAAACCATTTTTTTTCACAGTACGCTTGCTAAATAAAAAATTATTATTACTTTTGACTAAATTTGGACAAGTATAAATTAAGTCAATGACAATCGGGCAAAGAATTAGACAACTCAGAGAGGAATCAGGAATGAAACAACGTCAACTCGCTGCAAAGCTTGACATTGGTGAAGGCTTTCTAAGTAAAGTTGAGAATAACCAAAAGCTATTAAAGCGAGATGACCTTAGGAAATTGAGTAAGCTTTTCAATGTTGCACATTCCGAATTGGAAACTTTGTGGTTGGCAAACAAAGTATATGACTTGATTAAAGATGAGAGCCAAGGTTTAGATGCTTTAAAAGCAGCTGAAGAACAAGCAAAATATTCAAAGGGCAAATGATCGGAGCGAATTCGTGAATAGCGCTGTAAACAATATTTAGATGAACAAATGACTGAAAAACAAATTATAACGGCAATTGTAGCTTTTGGATTTGAAGCAAATTCAAAGAATACTAAGATTTATTTAAAAACCTACGACAAGATTAAATATCAAATGTCAGTGGATTTTACAAAGAAACGGATTGACTTTGGACTTGAAATAAAAAAGGGTGACGAAACTACTTCTCATTTGGGGAATCCAGAAAATATAGTTGTGCTTGAATGTGTTGACCGACTTTTAGAAAAGGGCTACCAACCAGCCGACTTGACCCTTGAAAAAAAATGGAAACTTGGACGCACAGCCAAAAGCGGAAAAGCTGATATTACTGTAAAAGGAAAAGACGGCAAAACACTTTTAATTATCGAGTGCAAAACATGGGGCAAAGAGTACGAAAAAGAGCTGGATAACATGAAAACAAATGGGGGACAGCTTTTTTCTTATTACCAACAAGACAAAAACACGCGTTACCTCTGCTTGTATGCATCTAGAGAATACAACGGGAAAATTGAAAAAGCTAATGCACTCATCAAAGTGGAGGATAGTACAAAAGAAAAAGGAAATCAAAAAGAAACACAAAAGCTTATCACTTACGAACATGCACGAAATGTAAAGGAGCTTATTGAAGTATGGAAGCACAAAACAAAGGGTAAACAAACTTTTCTCAATTCTGGTCTTTTTGAGCCTGAGATTGAACCATACAATCCAGGGTATATTCCAATCAAAATTTCTGACCTAATAGATTTTGGCAAAGATGATAAGGGTAGCGTATTTAATGAATTTGAGGAAATACTCAGACATAACAACATTTCTGACCGATCCAATGCTTTTAATCGAATAATATCCCTTATTCTTGCCAAAATAGTTGACGAAAACAAAGGCGAAGAAGCTATCACCGATTTTCAAATTAAAGAAGGCATTGATGATGCAGAAACACTTCTAGAGCGTTTGCAATCGTTATACTCTAAAGCAATGCGGGACTATTTGGACGAAGAAGTAATCGACTACAAATTAGAAGATATTGAAGCCCAAATTGCAAATTTTCCAAAACAGACGGCAAAAGAAACCCTCTATCGTATCTACAAAGAGTTAAAGTTTTACCAAAACAATGAATTTGCATTCAAAGAGGTTTACAACAAGAAGCTATTTGAAGAAAACGCAAAGGTGTTGGAAGAAGTCGTAAGGCTCTTCCAAAAATATCGCTTCAAATACGATCAAAAAGCCCAGTTCTTAGGCGACTTTTTTGAGGTAATGCTCGAAAGCGGGTACAAACAATCGGAAGGTCAGTTTTTCACGCCCACGCCCATTGCCCGGTTTATAATTTCATCCATACCATTAAAATTCATCGTTCAGGAAAAATTAAAGAAAGGCGATAAACTCTTCTTGCCTAAAGTAATTGACTTTGCTTGTGGTAGCGGACACTTTTTGACAGAAGCTATTGAAGAAATTGCCGACCTAATTAAGGCAATTGACGGTTCTGAAATTAAGGATGAAAAAAGTATCATTGAGCTGAAGCGCTATAAAGAAGATATGCGGTGGGCAGGAGAATACATTTTTGGCATAGAAAAAGATTATCGCTTGGCAAGAACAAGCCAGGTGGCTTGTTTTATGCACGGTGATGGTGATGCCAATATCATTTTTGGCGATGGTCTTGAAAAACATCCTCGTTTGGCTAAAGACGGAACTTTTGATGTGCTTATTGCTAATCCACCCTATACTATTAAAGACTTCAAAAAGCATTTGGATGTTAATCCGCACGATTTTGAATTGTGGGGTCACGTTTCACAAGATTCTGATGACATAGAAGTATTCTTCATAGAGCGAATGAAACAATTACTTCGTACTGGTGGAATGGCAGGTATTATTTTACCGAGTTCTATTTTGAACAATACAGGTACGTACACCAAGGCACGGGAAATTATTTTAAAACATTTTGAAATAAAAGCCATTGTTGAATTCGGGGGAAACACTTTTGGAGCAACAAGTACCAATACTGTAACGCTATTTCTTAAAAAGCGAAACGAAGATTTTGTAACCAACTGTCAGTACATCGCTGAAGATTTTATCTCAGAAAATAAAGAACGTGTAGGCGATTTTATAAATTCCGATGAACTGTTTGAGAATTATGTGGCTCAACTGGAATTGAAAATGACGGATTACAAGACCTTCACTGCGCGTATGCCAAATAGTGCAATTAAAAACACAGAGTTTTACAAAAGTTACAAGAGTTGGTTTGATGGTTTGACAGAAGTAGTGCATTTAAAAAAACGAAAAAGCTTTAAAGACTTGTCCAAAACAGACCAGGAAGCCAAATTAAAATCTATGTTTTTTGATTTGGTTTTGGAAATTGAAACCGAGAAGTTTTTCTATTTCTTACTAACCCACCGCATAGAAGAAGACCCTGAAAACTTTGCTTGGTATGGCGATCAGACAGAAGATGGAACGCCATTTAAAGTGGCTTATCCGCAAAAAAAAGCCGTACCCCAAAAAATGCTGATTGTGAAAACGGGTAGTGCCAATAAAGAGCAGGAAAAGTTTTTGGGTTACAAGTTTAGCAACCGCAGGGGCTATAAGGGTATTGACTTTACAGGCGATACTTTGATGTTTGACCGAGCCGACCAGCTTAACCCTAAAAAAGTAAACAGCTACATCTACAAAAACTTTGTGGATGAAAAATTAAAAGTAGATGAAGAACTTGCTGAAAACTTGTCTTTGGTATGGCTCAAAGATTGCATCAATTTTGAGAAAATTGATTTTGATAAACGGATAAATACTAATGCTGAATCAAAAGTTAGTTATGAAACAAAGTATGAATCAAAAAGTATAGGAAGTTTATTTGAATTTCAAGCAGGTCTTTGGAAAGGTGAAAAAGAACCATTTAAAGAAGTTAAAGTTCTTAGAAATACAGAGTTTTTGCCATTTGGAAAACTAAAATATGAAACGGCAAAAATGATTCTTGTCGAAGAAAAACAGCTAGCAAAAAGAACATTAACAAAGGGAGATATTATTCTTGAAAGAAGTGGGGGAAGTGAAACACAGAATATTGGTCGTGTTGCTTATTTTGATATTGATACAGATGATGTTTATTCGTTTGGAAATTTTACGAGCAGACTAAGACTTATTGATAGCAATAGCATGCTTTCTAAATTTGGTATGATAATTCTTAATGATTTGTATCAGCAAGGCGGTACTTTAATGTATCAATCAGGAATTAGAATTAAAAATTTGAATCAAACTGGTTACAAATCTGCGAAAATCCCTGTTCCACCGCTTGCTATTCAACAAAGAATCATCTCGGAAATAGAAGCCATTGAAGCCAAAGAAGCCAAGGCAAAAAAGGTGATTGAGGAGAAAAAGATTGAAATAGCGAAAAAGTTTGAAGAAATATTTTCTAAGGCAAAAGAAACCATCAAGTTGTCTTTAAATGATTTTGAAGTAGGAATTGGGAATCGTTTACTTCGCAAAAATATTTCTGACAATCAAAAGGAAGGAATTCCTGTTTACAGCGCTAATGTTTATTCACCATTTGGCTATACCAAAGAAAAGTTGTTGGATAATTTCGATTTAAAAACTATTATTTGTGGCTATTTCGGCCAGACTATGCCACTGATTTCGGTCAAACAGTGCCACTTTGAAAGACCTTACAATAGTACAAAAATTTAATCATTCATTTTCTAAAAAACCTTTTCTTAGTGATTCTCCTTTGAGGTCTATTCTGTGGGATGAATTAACCAATCTGTCCAGTACGGCATCGGCAATAGTCCCTTCACCAATGATATCATACCAAACCGATACCGGTATCTGTGAAGATACAATGGTTGATTTATTGTTATATCGGTCGTCAACTATATCCATTAGCATTTCCCGTGCGTTGTTGTCAAAGGCTTGTATTCCAAAGTCATCCAGGATCAACAGGTCTGTTTTCTCCAGTTTTTTCAGTTCTTTCAGGTAGGTCCCGTCTATCTTACAGAGTTTCAGTCGTGCAAAAAGCCGTGCGGTATTGGCGTATATGGTTTTAAAACCGTTTATGCAGGCTTGGTTGCCAAGCGCCTGAGCCAGATAGCTTTTACCGACACCGGATGCGCCTGTTATGATGATGTTTTCTTTGCGCTTGATAAAGTCCAGGCTGCCCAGCCTCTGGAACATATTTTTGTCCAGGTTGCGCACTGTGGCATAATCGATATCTGCCACCGACGCTTTTTGGCGGAAGGAGGCGTTTTTGATCAGGCGTTCAAATTTTTTGTTCTGCCTGTCTTCCCATTCATGGTCAGCCAGTAAGGCCAGGTATTCATCAGGCGTCAAGCCGTTGGCTTGGTTGTTTTTGACGTACTGCAGGTGCATTTGTGCCATGGCCGTAAGGCGCATATCCCGCAGCTTTTCAACAGTAGGGTTGTTGTTCATTTTGTGTGTGTTTTTAAGGTTAATTATATGTTCCTGTTTTACGAAGGTTTTTATGCTCGGGGATATGCGGTTCAAACTCCAGTTCCCCCTGCTGCCCTGTAGAGGCGGTGTCCATCCTGTTTTTCAGGATATTTTTGATGAATGAATAAGAATGTCCCCCTGCTTCTTGTGCCATCCTGCAAGCGGCATCCAGCCTCTGCGAACCGTAACCTTTAGATAACTGTATAATTCCCATGGCCCTTTTGTACTGGGTTTCAGGATAGTCTCCAAAGGAAAGGATGGTACTGATATAATTGAGCACATTTTTGCCATGAACAGCAGCCTTTTTTTTAAAATAATCAGGGCTCCATTCTGAATAAGCCTGGTGCTGGCTGCTGAGGTGCCCCTTGACGGTTATATATTTGCCTTTCTCTTTTTCGCGTTTATGGGCAGCTATACGCTGGTTGTTGTAGTAAACTTCCACTGTAGATTGCGTGTACTGGATTTGTGTCTGTTTGCCGATATAGCGGTAAGGCACGCTGTAATATGTATTATCGGGCGAGAAGTATATGTAGCCGATTTTCTGCACTTTTGCCCGCCTATATTCTTTCATTTGAAAACGCCCTTGGGGCAAAGGCTTTAAATACTGGCGCTCATGGGACTGGAACAGTTCCCTGCGGCTGGTTTCTTTGCGTGCAAACAAAAGGTCGTTGTAGGGTCCCAGCAATTTGCCTATTTCTGCGTTCAGTTCATCAAGGGAAAAGAACTTCATCTCGCCAAGCGGGTAAAAAACCCTCTGATAGGCCAGGTTTACAGCATTCTCTACAAGCGCCTTGTCCTGTGGGCTATATGCCCTTGTGGGGTTCATGGCACATCTGTAGTGAAGGCTAAATTCCTTGAATGTTTTGTTGATAACCGCTTCGTACTTGCTGGCACGCGTTACCGCTGATTTTAAATTGTCGGATACAATTGCCTTGGGCACTCCCCCATAATAAAGCAGGGCATTGGACATGCACTGAAAAAAATCTTCCCGCTTCTGGCTGGCACAGGCTTCCACATAGGTGTACTGGCTATATGGGAGGATAGCCACAAAAACCTCTACTTCTGTAGCCTGTCCCGTCTCACGGTCATAAATGCGGAGCTTCTTTCCTGTATAGTCCACAAACATTTCGTGGCCGGCAATATGGTTGAGCTTCATGGAGCCTTTCTGTTTGTCATATTTGCGGTGGTAGTGTTCTATAAACTGCGTATAGCTGTATGGATCATCTGCCTGCTGCTCATAGATCCTGTAATGGTACTGAAAGGTAAAACCGGGCTGTTCCCGCTTGTTCTTCATCCCATCGAGATAGAGCATTAGCTGGTCATAACGCGGGTTGACAATGGTAGTTGTGCCCGGAAAAAGCTTTTCCAGACTGGCAGTGTCCATTTTGAGCAGGTCTTGCAAACTGTGCCCGCTGGCATTAAAAAGCTGCATGTAGCGGTTAACTGTATTGCGGGAAATTCCCAAGACATTTCCTGCCTGACGGTTGGTGACACCATCGAGGTGCAAAGTGATAATTTGTTTTAAATCCATAGGATCAAGTGTATTGGCCATATTGCTGTATTTTTCTAGTACAACAATAAGACAGGTTAAACTTGATCTTTCAAAGGGGGCATCTCTGGCAAACTGGCACAAAACGAACCGAAACTGGCACAAAACGAACCGAAAGCAGGAGTCGTTTTAGTGGCACATTTTGAACCGAAATGCCTGGCACAGATACTCCGAAATCAGTGGCACAAAACGAACCGAATTAGCCAATTTGGGGTATAGATGGAGATTGGCAAGTAAATGTTATAAATGAGAAGATTCCTTTTTACCCAACAGACCATTGTGGCTATTTACGAATTATTAAGGGAGATTGGCATCCAAATTACTTATCAAGAGCTTTGTATTTAGTTGGGGCAAAGGAAAATTTTTCACGGTCGCTAAGGGCTTCAATTGCACGTATTAAAGAGTTGAAAATTCCAGTCCCAAACTCTAAAGCAATGTTGGATTTTGAAGAACTTGTTATTAAAAACGAAAAGGAAATCCAAAAGCAAGAACAAACCATTGCCAACACTGAAGAAGAAAAGAAAGCAGTATTGACGAAATATTTAGAGAAGTGAAAGTCCACTGCTTAAGGTTATACGCATTGATAAATAGCACACTGCAAATTCATAAGCAAAAACTTGTCAAAGAGTATGTCCTTGGCATCACTGGAGGAAACAGAAAAAAACGGAGGCATAACTTTGGCATATATGTAATGCTGGCGAAAATGTGGACATGAAAGCGGCTACTATAAAAAACCTTTTGGTTAACAATTTTTATTACAACATTCCCAAAGCCAGCTTAGCCTCCTCGCTGATCATTTCCTTGTCCCAGGAAGGTTCAAAAGTGAGCTCGATTTCTATTTCGTCCACATATTTGGTGCGGGCAGCAGCGGCGCGAACTTCAGCAGGAAGCGATTCCGCTACCGGGCAATTCGGGCTGGTCAGCGTCATCAGGATGAATACCTTATGGTTTTCCTCATCCTTGGGCGTTACCTTTACTTCATAAATCAATCCCAGGTCATAAATATTCACCGGGATTTCCGGATCGAAAACCATTTTCATGTTCTCAATCACTTCGCGTTCTATTGTTTTGATATCCATAATGTTTGTGTTTTTCTGTGGTTAAACGTTGCCACCTTCTATTGGAATTTGAGCAAGAAAGCAGATTCGGGTTCAGCACAAGAATAATCCCGAAGCTTCGGGGGCATTATAAAAAGAAACCAATTAGGATTTGGCCTTAAACGCCATCGCATAAAACTTCATCTGCTTCAACATACTCACCAGTCCGTTGCTGCGTGTTGGCGACAAATGTTCTTTCAGTCCGATTTCATCGAGAAAAGCCATATCGGCATTAATAATATCGTCGGCTGTGTTTTTGTTCAAAGCACGGATGAGCAGCCATGCAATACCTTTGGTGATCACCGCATCGCTATCGGCGGTGAAATGCACCAAGCCATCGATGTATTCGGCATGCAGCCAAACCCGCGACTGGCAACCATTGATGAGGTTTTCC
The DNA here is from genome assembly GCA_963662905.2 of Bacteroidales bacterium. Lineage (GTDB taxonomy): Bacteria > Bacteroidota > Bacteroidia > Bacteroidales > WRLA01. The sequence goes on from CAXXFD010000003.1 coordinate 2,123,903, forward strand.
GGCTTTTTGTATTCTTCTTTAATGGGCGGGACAGCTTTGCCCATTTCAATCAGGTAATTGTATTTGTCCATCCAGTCATCGAAGCTGTTGAATTCTTCAATGATTTGTTCTTCGGTTTCTTTGATACTCATTTTTACAGAAACATTTGTTTTACCCGTTCAATTGCCTGAACGAGGCGGTCAATTTCTTCAAAGGTATTATAAAATGCAAATGATGCGCGAATTGTCCCGGGAATTTCCAGAGAATCCATCAGGGGCTGTGCGCAATGATGTCCTGTGCGTACGGCAATGCCTAAATGATCAATAATGATTCCGGCATCATACGGATGCACGCCATCCACCAAAAACGACAAAACGCTGGCTTTTTCGCCGGCCTGGCCAATGATGCTGATGCCGCCAATCCGGTCCATTTCGGATGTGGCATAATCAAGTAATTGCTTTTCGCGTGCCGCAATATGCTCCAGGCCAATATTGTTGATGTATTTCAGGGCTTCTTCCATGCCCAAAACGGCTTCAACATTGGGCGTTCCGGCTTCCTGCCGAAAGGGCAGCTCGTTATAGGTGGTTTTTTCAAAACTCACCTGGTCGATCATTTCCCCACCGCCCTGCCACGGACTGAGCTTTTCCAGCATCTCCTTCTTGCCGTAAAGAATACCGCAGCCCATTGGGGCATAGGCTTTATGGCCTGAAAAAACATAAAAATCGCAATTTATTTCCTGCACATCAACAGCGGAATGAGCAATAGCCTGAGCGCCATCCACCAGTGTGATACAGTTGAAAGCGCGGGCTTTTTTGCAGAGTTCATTTACGGGGTTAACCGTTCCTAAAACATTGGAAATGTGTGCAATGGCCAGGATTTTGGTTTTCTCGTTCAGTAATGCTTCAAAAGCAGTTAAATCCAGTTCTCCCTTTTCGTTGAGTGGAATTACCTTCAGTTTGGCGCCTGTTTTTTTGCAGAGCATTTGCCAGGGAACAATATTGGAATGGTGTTCCATGGTGCTGATCAGGATTTCATCATTCTCCTCCAACAAATGCGACAGCCCGGAAGCCACCATATTGATGCTTTCGGTCGTACCTTTGGTGAAAATGATTTCTTTCGTATCTGAAGCATGGATATGTGCACGGCAATATTCGCGCGCCGCCTCAAATGCATCTGTTCCCAAATTGCTGAGATAGTGGTTGCCACGATGGATATTGGCATTTTCGTTCAGGTAATAATCCCTGATGCGGTTGATTACCTGTAAGGGCTTTTGGGTGGTTGCGCCATTATCGAAATAGGCGAGGGTTTTGCCGTACACCTCCCGCTCCAAAATGGGAAAATCCTTGCGGATATTGGCTATTTCTTGTTCGCTGAGCATTATATTTTGTCAGGGTCTATTTTAAATTCAACCGGTTGTTCGGGGTTTCGGCAGTTGAGCACACATTGTTCGCAAATGCTGAGCTCTCCGCGCAGGCGTTTTTTGATCATATCATCAATTTGTATCTGCAGGGATTCAATTTTAATTTTATTACTGATTTCTGCTGCAAAAGCATACATCAGAAGCATACGTGCATTATCGGTGCTGATACCGCGCGAACGCAGATAAAAGAGCGCTTCTTTATCGAGCTGGCCAACAGTTGCTCCGTGGCTGCATTTTACATCATCGGCATAAATTTCCAGGAAAGGCTTGGCATTTACGCGCGCTTTGTCGGTAAGCAGGATATTGCGGCTGTTTTGGAATGCATTGGTTTTTTGTGCATCGCGGGCAACATGGATGTGGCCATTGAAAACCGCACTTGCATAATCATCCAAAATACCTTTAAACTGCTCATTGCTGTAGCAGTTATCCACTTGATGATCCACATAAACCTGATTGTCGATATGCTGGTTTTTGTCCATCAGGTAAAGACCGAGCACGTCTGCACTGCCGCCACTGCCGGTAAGGGCAACACGGCTTTCGTTGCGGATGATGCCGCCATTGAGCGAAATGGAATTTGTGCTCAACCTGCTGTCTTTCGATAAGTGAAAACAGTTTTGGCTAACCAAAGCCGATTGGTTGTTCAGGTTCTGCAGTTTGTAGTGATCCATTTCCCCGTTTTCATCCACAAAAACTTCGGTAACCGTATTGGCAAAAGAACGGTTCTGGTTCAGGGCATCATCACAATGTACCAGGGTAAGTTTGCTGTTCTTCCCGACAATAATGAGGTTGCGTGTTTGCACAAATTGCTGTTCATCACTATTGAGGATATTCACCATTTGCAGCGGCTTGGTCACTTCGGTATTGTCGGGCACATAGATAAAAATCCCATCCTGAAAAAGTGCGGTATTCAGCGCTCCGAAACTATTGTCGGAACAAGTGGCATATTTGGTAAGGTGCTTATGCGTCAGTTCGGGAAATTCTTTCATGGCATCGCGCAGCCCGCCAATGATAGTGCCACTGGGCAGTGTTTGCATGGGGCCGTCTTTCTGCACAAACCATCCATTGACCACGGTGGCCATAAAAGTGTCGAAATGGTGCAGGTCGCACTGAAAGAATTCTTCCACATTGACTTTGTCCTGAGGTGGATTTTGATGGAACTGATAATCCAAATCCAGATATTCGCTGATATCGGTATTGCGCCAGCTTTCGGTTTTCTCATCCGGAAAGCCATTTTTATCGAAATACGCAATGGCTTTATCGCGCAATTGCAAAAGCTCCTCGCCGTTCATGGCCGTAAGTTTGCCGCGTTGTGCGGCATAAAGTGCCATGAGTTTGCCTTTGAGCTTATTATGGTTTTTGTTTGTGATTTTCATGAGCATTTCCTTTCGGATCAGGCCAGGCCCTCTTTTTTGATCCATTCGTAACCTTTGTCTTCCAGCTCCAGGGCAAGTTCTTTGCCGCCGGATTTCACGATGCGCCCATCAAAAAGCACATGCACATAATCGGGTACGATATATTCGAGCAAACGCTGATAATGCGTAATGACAATGGTTGCATTTTCTTCCGAACGCAGGCTGTTTACGCCATTGGCCACAATCCGCAGTGCATCGATATCCAGACCGGAATCGGTTTCGTCGAGTATGGCGAGTTTGGGCTCCAGCATAGCCATCTGGAATATTTCATTGCGTTTCTTTTCGCCGCCCGAAAAGCCTTCATTTACAGAACGGTTGGTAAGTTTGCTGTGGATTTCGACAAGTTTTTTCTTTTCGTTCATCAACTGCAAAAATTCGCCGGCATTGAGGGCTTCCAGTCCGTGATATTTGCGGTGTTCGTTGATGGCGGTGCGCATAAAATTGGTAATGCTCACGCCGGGGATTTCCACCGGATACTGAAAACCGAGGAAAATGCCTTCGCGTGCCCTGATTTCGGGTTCCATTTCGAGCAGGTCTTTGCCCTGATAAATGACTTCTCCACCCGTAACATCAAAAGTATCGCGGCCTGCAATAACGCTGGCCAGTGTACTTTTGCCAGTACCGTTCGGTCCCATAATGGCGTGTACTTCCCCTTTGTTTACATTGAGGTTTACTCCGCGCAGGATTTCTTTATTGTCGATCGACGCATGTAGGTTTTTTATCTGTAATAACATTTTGCTATGATTTTTTTTGGTTTAACCAACACTTCCTTCAAGGCTGATGGCCAGTAATTTTTGTGCTTCAACAGCAAATTCCATCGGGAGCTTATTGAGCACTTCGCGGGCGTAGCCGTTTACGATGAGGCCAATGGCGCTTTCGGTGTCAATGCCACGCTGCAGGCAATAGAAAAGCTGGTCGTCGGATATTTTTGATGTTGTGGCTTCGTGCTCCACAATACTTGATTGATTTTCTGTTTGGATGTAGGGAAAAGTATGTGCCCCGCATTTATCGCCCAGTAAAAGGCTGTCGCATTGCGAGAAATTCCGTGCATTTTCGGCGCGTTTTGTAGCTTTTACCAATCCACGGTAGCTGTTGTTGCTGTGCCCTGCGGAGATGCCTTTACTGATGATGGTGCTTTTGGTGTTTTTGCCGATGTGGATCATTTTGGAGCCGGTGTCGGCCTGCTGATAGTTATTGGTAACGGCAACAGAATAAAATTCGCCAACCGAATTGTCGCCAATCAGCACGCAACTGGGATATTTCCAGGTAACGGCACTTCCGGTTTCTACCTGTGTCCACGATATTTTTGAGTTGCTGCCTTTGCAAATGCCGCGTTTGGTCACAAAATTATAAATTCCGCCTTTGCCGTTTTTATCGCCGGGATACCAGTTTTGTACGGTGGAGTATTTTACTTCGGCATCTTTCATGGCCACAATTTCCACAATAGCTGCATGCAATTGATTTTCATCGCGTTGTGGCGCTGTACAGCCTTCCATATAGCTTACGTAGCTGCCTTCGTCGGCCACAATCAAAGTGCGTTCAAACTGTCCTGTTCCGGCTGCGTTGATACGGAAATAAGTGCTGAGCTCAACGGGGCAGCGAACGCCTTTCGGGATGTAGCAGAAAGACCCGTCGCTGAAAACAGCAGAATTGAGCGCCGCAAAATAATTATCGTTGGGCGGAACAACGGTGGCCATATATTTCTTAACCAGTTCGGGATGCTTTTGAACCGCTTCGCTGAAGGCCATAAAAATGATTCCGTGCTTTTCAAGCGTTTTTGAAAATGTAGTCTTTACCGAAACAGAATCCATCACGGCATCAACCGCAACACCGGTCAGCCTTTTTTGCTCTTCCAGGCTAATGCCCAGTTTATCGAATGTTTTGAGCAGTTCGGGATCTACTTCGTCCAAACTTTCAGGCCCTTCTTTTTTCTTTGGTGCAGAATAATATATAATATCCTGATAATCAACTTTTGGGTATTTTAGGTGAGCCCAGTCGGGTTCTTCCATCTCCTGCCAGATTTTGAAAGCGTCCAAACGATATTGCAACATCCAGTCGGGTTCGTTTTTTCGCTTGCTGATTTCCCGGATGGTGCCCTCATTCAAACCTTTGGGCAGCTGGTCGGATTCTATATCGGTAACAAAGCCGTATTTATAGTCGCTTTGGGTTACTTCATGAATTATTTTGTCCTTTTCTTCCATAGTATTTCTAATGCAATTTACTTCAGGTGCTACCTGATAAAGCTCAACACCGCCTGTGTTTCTTTGTTCATATCAAAACGATGCCTTTATATTATATAAGAACAGGGGACAAAATTACATTTTTTGCCAGAAAGATTAATTTATTATGAATAAATGTTGGTGTGATCTTAATCTATAAAGAAAAGCAGCTCAAAACTTCCCCAGAAATGATATTTGCCCCCGGTAATTTCAGGGCTTAAAATACTTTGAAAGGCCCGGAACCCCAGCCATTTGTAATAAAAAGTCCCACCAACCTGAATTTTGAAATTTATATCTTCAATCTCGCTTGGCTTTAGGGTGTACACGCTGCTTTTATTGAACATGCCGCCTTGAAGCGTTGCGTCATAAACATTCAGGCTGCCTTGCAGATCGGCATAAAGATTCCAGTTGATTTGCCCAACCGGAGTGCGCAGAAGCCTTGCGCTAACGGTTTGAAATTTATTTCCGGCAGGAGTAAAATGCAGTGATGCGCCAAAACGTGCCTTATCGTATAGTGTTCCGATTTGTGCGCCCAGCGCGGTATTGGCTGAGAACTTCCCTTTTTGGAACCACTGTTTTTCAAACCAGAGGTCATAGTTCAGAACCAGATCGTTTTTAATTTGATATTCCCAGCCTAAAGGTTCGTCGTTGGTGGGAACAACATTATGCACCAGGCTTTGCACAAACTCCGCTTCGGAAGCCGGACCGATAACGCCTGCATTGATTTCTGCATCAAGAAATTGCCTGCGTTTGAGGTCGTAACTGCTGCGCGACCAGGAAAGGTACAAAACACCCGAATAGGGCCGGTCGCCATACAAAATCCCCCCGGTTTTTGTGGTGGAAGGCGTGTAGATGTTTTGCACAATACCAAGGCCGTAGGTGTGCGTGGCATATCTTCCGTAAGGAATAAACAGGCCCGCTCCCAGCCAGTTGGCAAAGGCCGGATTGTACAATCGGATCTGGCTGCCATTGGTGAAATAGCGGTCGGTATTGCTGAAAATATCGTTTTCGAACACCAGTTTCAAAACAATAGACGGATTAAGCCGTGAAATATCATAAAGCGGTATTTCCGGAAGTGGACGCTCGCGTAAGGCTCTTTTTAAACTTACAGGATCGGGTATGCCGGAGATCTGCGGGAGCAGATTAAGATAAAACAGGCTGTCTTTTGGGCGCTGGAGTTTTTCTTCTTCAAAGGATGCAATCTCTTCTTCAAGGATTTCTTCGCTGAAGCCATTGCTTTTTTGTACAGGTTCTTGCTCCGGCACTTGCTTTATCGGCGATAGAGCCATGCTGCTTTCTTCAAAAGTATTTTGCGAAAGGATTTGCGGAGGATGAAAACCATCGAATAAAATACTGCCACTGCTGTTTTTCAACAGTCTTTGGTCGAATGTGATTTCCTCGCCGCCCAGCTTAAACCTGATGTAGCGTGTGTCGCTGCTCAAAACCGGAATTTGCTGTTTGGCGCACCAGGCTTTTTTTTGAAAAAATGCAGCGCCTAAGGAATCGCTGAAACGGAACCAGCTTTCTTGTCCGTATTTGCCGATGTACTGTTGCCGGAAGGCGCTGTCGGGATAGACAAATACAAGGGTGGCATGCTTCACCATTGTGCCGGGCGCTTCTTTTTGTGCCACAAGCGCCGTGCTTTCCTTTGTTTGTGGCTGCTCCTTTTTGTCGGTTTTCATGTCCGAACAGGAAGCCAGCCAAATGCCGGAAGCAAGGATTGCTATTTGTATTTGCCTTTTCAATGGGGGATTTTCAGCGATTCAATATTTAAATTATGGCTTCTGCGTTTTCCGGAGGATCTGCTACTACAGCTTTATCTCCCTTTTCAACAATAGGTCGGCGGATGATGCGCGGATTGTCGATCATCTTTTGGATCATTTCATCTTCGCTCAGATCCTTGCCTTTGATTTCTTTTTTATAGATGTCTTCCTGTGTGCGCAAAAGCTCAGAAGCTTGCATATCCAGTTTTTTTAAAATATCGCGCAAAGCGGCTTTGTCAAAAGGCTGGTCTTTGATGTAGAGGATTATTTCATGCTCCAGGCCTTTTTCCTGGATATACTGCAATCCGGCACGGGATTTACGGCAACGGGGGTTGTGATAAACTTTGATCATGATATTGAGATTTACTGCTTACTGAATTCCATAAGATAAGCTTTCAGAAAATCATTGATATCGCCGTCGAGCACAGCCTGCACGTTTCCGGTTTCGTGCTGTGTGCGCAGGTCTTTTACGAGGCGATAGGGCTGCATCACATAATTCCGGATTTGCGAGCCCCATTCGATTTTCTTTTTCTGTCCTTCGATTTCGGCCTGAGCTTCTTTTTGCTTGCGCAGTTCAATTTCGTAGAGCTGCGATTTCAGCATCTGCATGGCTTTTTCCTTGTTCTGGCCTTGTGAGCGCGTTTCCTGGCATTCCACGATCAAGCCCGAAGGGGCATGTTTCAGGCGGACGGCTGTTTCCACCTTGTTTACGTTTTGGCCTCCCGGGCCGCCGGAGCGGAATGTGTCCCAGGAAATATCGGCCGGGTTGATTTCAATTTCGATATTGTCGTCCACTACGGGATACACATAAACCGAAGCAAAAGAAGTATGGCGCCGCGATTGCGAATCGAAGGGGGAAATGCGTACCAAACGGTGCACGCCGTTTTCGCCTTTCAGATAACCAAAAGCAAAATCGCCCTGAAACTCCAAAGCAACGGATTTGATTCCGGCAACTTCGCCTTCGCGGATGTCGAGTTCCTTGATTTTGTAATTGTTCCGCTCACCCCAGCGCATATACATACGCATCAGCATAATGGCCCAGTCGTTGCTTTCGGTGCCGCCCGCGCCGGCATTTATTTCAAGAATTGCGCCCAGCTTGTCTTCTTCATTGCTGAGCATATTCATGAATTCCAGGTCTTTAATTTTTTGAAGGCTCTCTTCATGCTGTGCGTCCAACTCTTCCTCGCTGGCTTCGCCCATTTGGTGAAATTCGAGCATAATGCCCAGCTCGTCGAGGCTTTCTGCTACCTTTTTGTATAAATCGGTCCAGTGCTTTTTGTCCTTGATTTTCTTCATGACTTTTTCGGCACTTTTGGGATCGTCCCAAAAACCGGGCTGCTGGCTGCTGCGCTCTTCTTCTTCGATCTCTTTTAGTTTGTTATCGATGTCAAAGATACCTCCTTAGAGCCAACAATCTGTCTTTTAGCTCATTATATTGTTCGGTAGTAATCATAATCTATTTTATTTCTTTTTATTCGTTTTCAGCTGAAATGATTTCATCGCAAAGCTTCATAATCAGGTCCTGCTCAAAGCCTTTGGATGCAGCATAACGGATCAGCTTCCCTTTTTTTTCATAATAACTCAAATCATTTGCAAGGCTATTTGCTTTTTTACTCAAAAGAGCGCGCAAAGTTGCGATATATTCCTGATAATCCAATGTGCTCAATGATTCGTCGATCAGATTTTGGTCAATTTGTTTTTGAACCAAACCCTGCCGGATCATTAAACGACCCCATTTGTTGGAGCGGTGTTTGCCGCTTACATAGCTTCTGGAAAAACGTTCGTCATCAATAAAATGTTCGTATTGCATTTCTTTGATGATCTCCTCAATTTGTTTCGGGTCTGCGCCCCATTCGTACATTTTACGTTTCAGCTCGGCCGTAGCCCTGTCCTGGTAGGCGCAATACCGCATTGCTTTGACACGCAGTTGTTCTGTAGTGAAATTTTTTGCTCGCATACGGAAAATCAGGCCAATAGTTCATCAACCAGCCCGGGGACATTTCCGCAGGCGGTTCCTCGTAATATCTCCAGGTTGCTATAGCTGGATGCCGGAGTGGCTTTTGGGTCCACAAGATATTTTTTGCAGTCCTGTGGCACAAAATTTATCAGCCCGGCAGCCGGATACACAAAAAGTGATGTGCCAATGATGATAAAAATATCAGCAGAAGCTGCAATGCGGACGGCATTTTCAAATTGGGGCACAGGTTCGCCAAACCATACGATATGCGGACGGAGCTGAGAACCTTTCTCGCATTTGTCGCCAATTTTCAGTTCCCATTGATCCATCTCATAAATTAGCGACGGATCTACAGTGCTTCTGGCTTTTTTTAACTCGCCGTGCAGGTGCAGCACATTTTTTGATCCGGCCCGCTCGTGAAGGTCATCCACATTTTGGGTTACTATAGCTACATCATATTTTTCTTCGAGACCTACCAGTGCTTTATGGGCTTCATTTGGGCCTACTTCAAAAAGCTGTTTGCGGCGGATATTGTAAAAGCGCATCACCATTTCCGGATTATTGGCCCATGCTATGGGGCTGGCCACTTCTTCGATGCGGTGGTTTTCCCATAGCCCGTTGCTGTCGCGAAAAGTTTTTATTCCACTCTCGGCACTCATGCCTGCACCTGTGAGGATTACTATTTTTTGTTTCATGCCTATTTTATAAAAAAACATAATTTAAAACCGATCGGCTTGATAATGAACACAAAAATATAGTATTTTCGTAAACTTAATCAACCCTCAAAATCTAAAAACCATATCTTATGAAAAGATTGCTGAGCATTTCAACAAGTTTAATACTTATTGCAGGTGTTTCTTTTTGGTTCTACCAGAGCAACAACACACAAAACAATAAAGCCGGTGAACGACAGGCTTATGAGCAGTTTTTGCTGGACAGTTATAAAGATCTCCCTCAACTAAACGAAGAGGAGGAAAGCAAGGAAAAACGTCCGGATATGCCTGAGATGGCAGGGATCAGGGATTATTTCCTTACGATGGATCCGGCTACAAAGCAGGTGCCTGTAGAGCGTTTGCCCGAAGCACGAAAGCTGACCGATGCAGCCCACACCAGAACTTTTGATCCCATGCCGGAATGGGAATATGCTGCGGCAAATTCGGGGGGCAGGACACGCACCGTAATGTGGGATCCCAACGATGACAATCATACAAAAGTTTGGTCAGGATCAGTAACCGGCGGGCTCTGGTACAACGATGACATCACTTTTGAAGATTCACAATGGACTCCCGTGGAAGATATGTGGGCCAGCCTCTCCATATCGGTAATTACCTATGATCCCAATAATACGCAGATTTTTTATGTAGGAACCGGAGAAGCCGAAACTGCACGTACCATCTACCGCGAATCTTCCGGTGTTGGCGTGGGTATTTATAAATCAATGGATGGTGGTGAAAACTGGGAACTGCTTGCTTCGACCGAGCGCTTCAAATACATCACTGATATCGCTGTGCGCAATGAAGACGGACATAGTGTAATTTACGCTTCGGCAGCCAGTGGTTTTTATAAAGGGCAAACCCATGAAAGCAATACCAACGGCCTTTGGCGCTCCGAAGATGGTGGCGAAAGCTGGGAACAGGTATTGCCGCTTATCCCGGGCGATGAAATTCCTTATGCAGTTTCTGATATTGAAATTGGTGCCGATGATAAATTATACGTAGGTTCGGCAGCAACCGTTGACCATAAAGGCGGTGCGGTAATATTTACTTCTACCGATGGAACCGAAGGAAGCTGGACTGTTTTCAATGATTATCAGCAGTTAATTCTTACCCAAAGTTTTTATAAATATCCCGAACGTGTTGTCCTTGCATCCGCTCCCAGCGACCCGGGCCGTGTTTATGCTGCAATTTCCGTGGGCTATGAAGATACCGATGGCTTTATCAAATATCAAAGCCAGTATATCCTGCGTTCGGACAATAAAGGGGAAACATGGGAAGAAATTAACCTGCCGCCCGCCGGACAAAGGAATTGGGCTTATTTATCGTGGCATGCCATGATTTTAAAAGTGCATCCCGAAGATGCAAATCATATTTATGCCGGAGGTCTGGATCTTCATATGTCGCCTAATGGCGGTACTTCATGGAACCTGATCAGCGATTGGGCTTTGATGTATTATGGCGGTGGCGATGAATATGTTCATGGCGACCAGCACGACATCGCCTTTAACCCGGCCAATACCGACCAGGCAATCTTTGCTACTGATGGCGGTGTTTTCCTTACTTATGAAGCTTCTTCTGTAAGCCCTGCTTTTATTGAATCAAGTACCGGTTTTAATACGCTTCAGTTTTATACCTGTGCATTACATCCCGAAGATCTTGTTTTCCTCGGTGGCTTGCAGGATAATGGTACATTCCGATACGATGGCGAACCTATGAACATGCTGGAATCTGAAACAACCGGTGGCGATGGCACTTACTGCTTCTTCGATCAGGATGAACCCAACAACTGGATTACTACCGTTTATTATACCACAGTTGCCGGATGGGAAGGGATTAACCTGATGTCCTATAACCAATGGAGCCGCGGAACTTTTGTTAACCCAATGGCTTACGACAGCAAACTAAACGCACTTTATGGAAATTCCTGCCGGTTTAATGGCGAACTGAACGATCAGATTTACCGCATTAACGGTTTGCCCCGTGATCAGGGAATATCGGCTCTTTACCTTAATACGGGAACTACTGTGCCTTTCACCAGCCTGATGCTTTCTCCAAACCATGATGATGAAAGTGTATTGTTTATTGGCTCACAGTCCGGACGCCTGTTCCGCATTGATAATGCCCATAATGATAATTATGAATGGACCGAAATAACCGGTGATGAATTTCCTGTAGCAAGCATCAGCTCTGTTGCCGTTGCTTATGGCGATGACGATAATCTGCTGGTAACTTTCAGTAATTATGGTGTGGCTTCGGTTTGGCAAACCTTTGATGGCGGCGAAAGCTGGGAAAATGTTGAAGGCAACCTGCCCGATATACCAGTACGATGGGCGTTGTATCATCCCGAAGGATCTTCACAGGCGATGATCGCTACCGAAACCGGTGTTTGGATCAGCAAAAACCTCGATCAGGAAAATCCAACATGGGCTCCCGGTGGTATCAATTATCCGAATGTGCGCACCGATATGCTGCAAATGAGGGAAAGTGATAATGTTGTGCTTGCAGCAACTCATGGCCGCGGCCTCATGTACACAAGCTGGGATTTTGACCACAATGTTGGTGTTGCTGATCTTGACAATCCGGAATTAATGATTTCGCCGAATCCGGCAACCAATATCATTCGCCTGAGTGGCGAAAAACCTTTAAAAGAATTCCGCATCTATGATTTAAGTGGAAAAAAACTCCTCGGATCAAATGTGCAGCAAAGGCAAGAAATCAATATCGAAATGCTGAATCCGGGCACCTATATTGTTGAAGTGGAATACACAGATGGAAGCCGCGCAAAGCAGAAACTCCTTAAAAAGTAACAACATAGTAAAATCAAAAAAAAGCTGTCCCCGAGGACGGCTTTTTTTATGAAAACATTAGCTGGTAAGGGCGGTCAATTGCTTCCTCCAGCTCGGAAATACTGATATATTTGCTGAAACGCTTGTATTCTTTGCCCTCAAAAAATACAATAATTGTCGGGTTGGAAAAAACGCCATATTGTGCCGTAATGCTTTCGTTTCCTTCAGAGTTTACGAATTTCAATTTCATTTCCGGGAACTTTTGTTGTGCCATCTCATCTACTTTGGGGCGCAGGCTCAAACAGGGGGCACAATGGTCGTTATAAAAATAGAGCATCATGGCCGCATTCTGCTTTATGTTGCTAGTGAGTTCTTCCTGATTGATTTTCATTTTTGGTAATGGGTTTATTAGATAATAAATGATCTGCAAACGTATCTCCTATGTCTTTGTTCAAAGCTTTGGTGCATTTTTATTTTGGCCTCTGCAAATTTCTTTGTTAATTTGTTAACATAACCAAAACTTAACAAAGATATGCCTTATACCATTACTGGTGCGGGACTGACCATCGAAGATGTTGTACAGGTCGCCCGCCATCACCAAAAAGTAGAACTTCATCCCGAAGCACTGGAGCGCATTAAGAAATGCCGTGCCATGCTGGAAAATAAAATTGAAGCCGGCGAAATCATGTACGGAGTTAATACCGGCATCGGTGAGTTTTCGGAAGTAGTGCTCAATGATGATCAGGTACGGGATTTTCAAAAATACCTGATTTATAACCATGCAGCAGGAATCGGCGAAGCCATGCCAGAGGAATGGGTCCGTGGTGCCATGCTCGGGCGCTGCAATGTGCATGCTCATGGTAATTCGGGTTGCCGTCCCGAGATTACTTTTACTTTAATAGAAATGCTCAATAAGGGCGTAACACCATTTGTCTGCCAAAAAGGTTCTGTGGGTGCGAGCGGTGATTTGGCGCCAATGTCGCAGATTGCCCTGCTGATGATGGGCGAAGGAAAAGCATTTTACAAAGGTGAACTTCTTGAGGGTGCCGAAGCCTTAAAACAAGCTGGAATTCCGGTGCCCGGACTGAAAGCGCGCGATGGGCTGGCTACCATCAATGGCAGTAATGTGCTCACCGCGATGAGCGCAATATTTTTGTACGATGCCAATAATTGGCTGAAGCAAGCAGAAATAGCTGCCGCGATGTCGCTGGAAGCACTCAAAGCCAATATGAAACCCTATTCCTCAAAAATTCATGAAGTACGTGGTTTCAGCGGTGCAGTGCGCTCTGCCGAGGCAATCCGCAAAATTGTTGAAGGCGGCGACCTGGCAGAAGGGCGCATTAAATGCAAAGTGCAGGATGCATATAGTATGCGGTCAACGCCGCAGGTTATTGGAGCGGCACATGATGCTATGCGCTGGGCCCGTTCGCAGGTGGAAATTGAACTTAATGGGGTGGGGGATAACCCTATTTTCTTCCCGGACGAAAATATCCAGCTCAGCGGAGCCAATTTCCAGGGAACACCTGTGGCTGTGCCTATGGATATGGCCGGAAGCTGCATCACCATGGTCAGTGTGCTGTCCGAGCGAAGGATGAACCGCCTCAATAACCCGGCGCTCAGCGTGGGCTTGCCGGCATTCCTGACCAAAGGCGCAGGCATGTTCAGCGGGCTGATGCTGTCGCAATATACTGCGGATATGCAAATTGTGGAGCAACGAATACTCTCTGCTCCTGCCTCTATTCAATCCATTCCGGCAGCTGCCGATCAGGAAGATTTTGTTTCCATGGGCATGAATACAGCCCTGAAGAATTTCCAGATTATCGATAATGCATACGGCATTTTGGGTATTGAGTTTATGGCTGCTGCCCAGGCTCTGGATTTCCGCGAATACAGCTTTGGCAAGGGGACACAAAAAGCTCACGAAGTAATCCGCCGTTATGTGGAATTCCTCGATGTGGACCGTCCGCTTTATAATGACCATAATACAATGAAGGATTTGGTGAAAGCCTGTACAATCCTCAAAGAAACTGAAAATACTGTGGGTACTCTTGAATAAAAGAACCATCAAATTTTATGAAAAGCAGTTCTGCGCTCGTGCAGACTGCTTTTTTTATATTTTTGTGTCGCTGAAATCTGCTTATGGAGAATCCATTTTCACCCAACTACGCCAAAGGCAATAAGCCAAACAATAAGTTCAGGCCGGATATCTTAACGGCTTTATGTATCCTCACATTTATCGGAAGCGGATTGGTCGCGTTCTCCTATCTGTCCGTTTTATTGTCCTATGATATGATGTTTCAAATGGTGGACAATGGGGAAATTAAATTGCCGGGAATTGAAATACTTTTCAGTGGGGGCAAAGGATACTTTCTTTTAGGCTTCATTTTATACCTGGTCTCTATTTGGGGCGCTGTTTTGATGTTCCGCTTAAAAAAAGTGGGATTTCACCTTTATACAGCAGCGCAGCTGTTTTTGCTTATTTTGCCGCTCTCTATGCTCAGCGATTATCAGTTTTCTGTGCTTGAGCTTGCTACAACCCTGGCTTTCATAGTGTTTTATTACCTGCACCTCAAATATATGAACTAACCCTCCTTCGGTTCGGAATCATGAGAATCGCCCTGATCTTATGTGGCGTTTTTTTGTTGTTTGCATATTTTTTCAATCTTAACATACTGCCATTGAACCCGTTTCTTTTACATGAAAAGCAAGCAGCCGTTAAATAATTGTTATTTTTTTTTGGCTGTGTGAAAAAATCTTTCTAATTTGCCGCTGCAAAACCATAAAGCACATGAAGCCTTTAAGCCAATTAGATAGTCGCCCACCTCCCGGATAGCCCAAAATCCGAACCATCAACCATTACAATCATTAAAATTCTTTCTAACCATATTAACCATTACTAACCAAAACCGTTTAATTATGAGAAAATTTACTTTCCTTCTTGCATTTCTATGCTTTTTAGGCATGCAAGTAAGCGCTCAACAGCAAATCTCAGGTACGGTCTCCAACGCGGAGGACGGTACGTCCATCCCGGGTGCATCCGTAGTAGTTAAGGGTACCACTGTTGGTACGGTTACTGACATCGACGGTAATTATACCTTGACAGTGACCCCTGACGATGAATTCCTGGTGTTTTCGTTTGTAGGAATGCAAACTCAGGAAGTGCTCATTGCAGGCAATTCTGTTATTAATGTTGCTCTTGAGCCGGTTTCCACTGCCATCGAAGGAGTCGTGGTAACCGCCCTCGGTATTTCCCGTGAGAAAAAATCCCTGGGTTATGCCGTGCAGGATCTCGGTGGCGATGACCTTTCCGAAGCACCCGAAAACAACCTCGTAAACGCCCTTACCGGTAAGGTATCCGGTGTTCAGGTTACCAACTCTACAGGTGCTGTAGGCTCTTCTTCACGTATTGTTATTCGTGGTAATACCTCGTTTAATAACAATGATCCGCTTTTTGTTGTGGATGGTGTGCCAATTTTGAACCGCTCTTCTGAAGTTTCTCAGTGGGGTTCTGTTGACTTTGGTAACGCTGCCATGGATATCGATCCGGCCAACATCGAAAGCGTATCCATCCTGAAAGGTGCAAACGCTGCCGCTCTTTACGGTAGCCGCGCTGCCAACGGTGTAATCCTTATTACTACCAAAAAAGGATCCAAGCCCGGTCAGGGCCGTGGAATCAGCGTTGATTTCACAACATCATTCACTATGGACAATGTGTATATCCTGCCAAACTATCAAAATGAGTATGGCCAGGGATTTAATGGATCTGAATATGTTGCCAAGCTAAACGGTGTTGATGTAAGCAATCTTTCTGCTTATGAAACATGGTCTCGCGAAAACTCTTTCAGTTATTATAATGGTAACTGGGGTGGCGTAAATGACGGTATTGACGAAAGCTGGGGTCCCAGACTGGATGCCGGTCTGAATATCCCTCAGTTCAATAGCCCATTGGATGCTAATGGTAATCCTACCGCTACACCATGGAATTCAAATCCGGATAATATCAAAAATTTCTTCGAAACCGGTACCAGCTGGAACAATAACTTGTCCATCACTGGTGGTAACGATATCGCTTCATTCCGTCTTGGCTTGACAAACAGCCAGCAAAACGGTGCTGTTCCAAATACCGACCTTACACGTAACAATGTTAGTTTTGCCGGTCAGTTGAAAGCAAGCAAGCGTTTAACTGCCAGCGTTTCTGCAAATTATATCCGCAACGTAAGTGACAACCTTCCCGGTAACGGTTATGATGAAAACAATATCATGCAATCATTAGGTGGCTGGTTTGGCCGTCAGGTAAACATGACTGACCTGAAAAACAACTGGGAAACATTTGATCAGTTTGGTGAACCATACAACTGGAACCGCAGCTATCATAACAACCCATACTGGACTGTTTATAAGAATACTACATCACGTACACGCGACAGGGTATTCGGTAATGTAAACCTGACTTATCAGATTACTGACTGGTTGAAAGTTATGGGCCGTGTTGGAACTGACTTCTACAATGAATACCGTAAGCATGTTGTTGCTGATATGTCTATTGAATCAACCAATGGTGGTTCATTCTGGCAACGCAATATGTCAGAAAATGAAACCAATGCCGATTTGATCTTCTATGCTGATAAAAATATCAACGAAGATCTTGAAGTACATGCAACTTTCGGTGGTAACTATATGAACCGTAAGTACAAAATGATGTATATGGAAGCATCAGAATTAACAGTTCCTGATCTCTATACCATCAGCAACGTTCGTGGTAATGCAAGTGTGGCTCAGACGGACGAAGAAAAAGAAACTAACTCACTCTTTGGTTCTGCAAGCTTTGGATGGCGCCATATGCTGTACTTAGACCTGACTGCCCGTAATGACTGGAGTTCTACGCTTCCTTCCAACAACTGGTCTTATTTCTACCCATCTGCCAGTGTGAGCTATATTTTCACTGAAATGATGGATATTGACCCTGCTACACTGAGCTTTGGTAAAGTGCGCGCAAGCTGGGCAAAAGTGGGTAACGATACCGATCCTTATCAGTTGTATCCAACTTATGTTGCATCTGCCGACCCATTTAGTGGCGTAGCACAGTATTTCGTGAAAAGGGCATTACCTAATGCTGACCTTAAGCCGGAAACCACAAAATCTATGGAATTAGGTCTGGATATGAAATTTCTCAATAACCGTTTAGGCTTTGATTTCACATATTATAATATGAATACCTCCGACCAGATTATGGATATTGATATTTCCAGTGCATCAGGTTACAACACCAAGTTTATCAATGCCGGTGAAATTTCAAACAAGGGTATTGAAATTATGCTGAGCGGTAAAATCTTAGATAACCCAACTGGTCTGAACTGGGAAATGACCATCAACTGGGCCAAGAACAAAAACGTTGTTGAAGAGCTTTACACTGATCCTGTTTCAGGACAAAAGATCGAAGCATTCCAACTGGGTTCTTCATGGGGCGCTGTTACAGTTGAAGCCCGCGAAGGTGAAGAATTTGGCGTGATCAAAGGTGGTGGTTATGTGTATGATGACCAGGGTCGTCTGCTCGTAAACCCAAATACCGGCCTGCCGGAACATTCATCAGAACCCGTTACTATTGGTAACGTAATGCCTGATTGGAATGGCGGTATCCGTAACACCTTAAGTTATAAAGATGTTAGTTTGAGCTTCCTGATCGATGCACGCTGGGGCGGTGATATCTTCTCAGTTACCGATTGGTTCGGTGCTTATGCCGGTGTAACTCAGGAAACTGTTGAAGGCGGTATCCGTGAAAACGGTATGGTCGTTGGTAAAGATGTATTGGATGATCAAACAGTAGGTTATGTAAATGAAAACGGTGATTTCGTTGAAAACGATATCGTTGTTGCACCACAGGATTATTTCTCTGATTACTGGGGACTGCATGAACCTTCCATTATCAAAGGTAGCTTCATCAAACTGCGTGAAGTTGTTATCTCTTACAACCTTCCTAAAAAATGGATGAAGAAAACCGGCTTTATCAAGCGCGCAAACTTCTCCCTCATTGGTAGAAACCTTGCCCTGCTTTATACAGACGAATCTAACGATGTTGGAATCGATCCTGAAACAGGTTTCGGAACAACAATTAATGGTATGGGTCTTGAGCAATTCCAGATTCCTCCAACACGTAGCTTTGGTTTCAAACTGCAATTGTCCTTCTAATCCATGGAGGTTTATCCAATAAAATTATAACAGAAACCTAAAAATGAATAAAATGAAAAAAATATTAAATATAAAAGCGGTATTCGTTCTTGGGCTTATCATTGGACTGGTCTCCTGTACCAAGGACTTTGAGGAAATGAACGTAAACCCAAATGAGCCAAGTGATGCTCCTAATACAAACATCCTTGCGCATAGCCTGCGTTATTATGCTGACTTTTTCTTTGACGACTGGCAGGATATGAATAACTATATGAGCTATGCCGGTCAGGTTACTAAAATTCAATACATTGATGAAGCACGTTATAACTATCGCCCTAGTGTTGTTAATACTGCATGGGAAGATGTGTATAATACAACCCTTGATTTAACAAAGGTGATCAACAATGCTTCTGAAAATGGTGAAATCCATATGCAGGCTGCGGCGCTAACATTCCGTGCTTATATCATGCAAATTGCTACAGATACATGGAAGTCTATTCCTTATAGCGATGCGTGGAAAGCTGAAGAGGGCATTGTAAATCCTACCTATGATACACAGGAATCCATTTACAAAGCCATTATGGCAGACCTGGATAAAGCAAACGAACTTTTTGCTACTCCGTCCATTGATGAACTTGGTGATGGTGACCTGCTGTTTGGCGGCGATATAGCCAAATGGAAAAGCTTTGCCAACTCTATCCATTTACGTATGGCAATCCGTATCTCGGGTGTTGCTCCTGATCTTGCGCAGCAGCACGCAGTTAAGGCAATTGAGAGTGGTGTTATGTTTAGCAATGAAGATAATGCTTATTTCTGGTGGCCAGGTGCTGCTCCTTATAAAGAGCCATGGCAGGAAAATTCTGAGGAAAGAGATGATCACGGCATGTGTAAAACACTGATTGACGTTTTAAACGATTATAATGATCCTCGGATTGATGTAATTGCCAAGCCAAATCCTGATGGCGAATATGTAGGTCTTGTTGCCGGTGCAATCGACGGTACTTTTGATATGACTATGATCAGCCGCATAGGAGCACTCTATCGCGACAACCCGGCAGGCTTTACGCCATTTATGCGTTATGCAGAAATTTGCTTCCTGCAGGCAGAAGCTGCTGAGTTAGGTTATACCAATGATGACCCCAAAACATGGTACGAAGCAGGTATCCGCGCTTCAATGGGCGAAAATGGAATCGCTGATGAAGATGCAATTACTGCATATCTTGAGTCAGAAAAAGTTGCTTATGCCAATGATGTGAAACAAATTTATCTGCAAAAGTGGATTTGCCTCTTTAAAGATGGGCATGAAGCATGGGCAGAAACACGCCGTACCGATGTTCCTTTGATGGACGAAGCCGAAGGTTCTCCTTATGGCCGTCATAACCGTCCTCCTTTCCGTTATCCTTACCCAACAAACGAATTCAACAGAAATGGTGCCAATATTGCTCCTGCAGCAGTAGGTATTGTTGATCAGTTCTGGGGACAAAAAATGTGGTGGGATACACGTACAGGTGTGAACTAAGCCAAATTTAAGCTTTCAATAAACCAACAAGCGCAGGTCTTCGGACCTGCGTTTTTGGTTTTATGCCAATTGAAAACAATAGTAGAAGTGTGAAACGGAAAATAGCGGAAACATTTGCGGCACAAAACCAAAATAAAAAAGCCTAACTATTTGATAATTAGGCTTTAACGTGATCCCGGGAGGACTCGAACCCCCATCACAGGAACCGGAATCCTGAATTCTGTCCAGTTGAACTACGGGACCTTTTTGGGACAGCAAAATTAAGAAAATTTTTAATCCCTTTGCTTTTTCTTGTGCTTCTTGTCGGCTTTATTCATAATCCGGTTTTGTTCCTGTATGCTTTCTTTGTGCACCAGATTTAGCAGTTTAATGAGGAAGTCTTTTTCCAGTCCCATGTTCATCCCACTGTTCAGACGGTCATTTATAATGTTTTGCCAACGTTTGATCTGTAAAATGGTAATGCCTTTTTCTTTTTTATAATCTGCAATATCACGTACAATATCCATTCTCCTGGCCAGTATATCGAGTAATTCCGTATCGATTTTATCTATTTCTGAACGGAAACTTTCCAGTTTGGTTTCAAAAGCCTGATCGCCTCTGCGGCTGCGGATTACCAGATTTTTAATGATTTTCCGAAGCTCTTCGGGTGTAATTTGTTGTTCGCGGTCTGTGAGGGCCACCGCCGGATTGAAGTGCGTTTCGAGCATCAGTCCGTTCATATCCAAATCCAGGGCCCTTTGAGCAATTTCCCGGAGTAGTTTTTTGTTTCCGCAAATATGGCTGGGATCAGATATGAGGGGGAGGTTGGGGATTTGCCTTTTCAGTTCGATTGGAATTTCCCACATAGGCGCATTGCGGTATTTGCTTTGCTCAAAAAAGCTGAAGCCCCGATGAATGCCGGCAAGTTTTTTTATGCCCGACTGATAAAACCGCTCAAACGCGCCAATCCATAGTTTTAAATCAGGATTTACCGGGTTTTTAATAAAAACAGGGATATCGGCACCCCTGAGGCTTTCTGCAATTTCCTGCACTACAAATGGGTTTACCGTAGTTCGTGCGCCAATCCACAAAATATCGATATCGTATTTCAATGCCAGTTCAACATGCTGTGGACGTGCCACCTCAACGGCTGTAAGCAGACCGCTTTCTTTTCCGGCTTTTTGCATCCACTTCAGGGCTTCTTCTCCCTTGCCTTCAAAACCTCCCGGTCGGGTACGTGGTTTCCAGATGCCTGCCCTAAAAATACGCACTTGAGGAATACAGCTTAATTCACGCGCTGTTTGCAGAATTTGTTCTTCGCTTTCAGCACTGCAGGGGCCGGCAATGAGCATTGGATAGCTTATTGGTGCCAGATAATTTTCGATTGCTTCGCTATTGAATTGAATGCCCATAATGGCTGCAAAGGTACGCTTTTCAAAAATGAATAGGATTTCTTAAAGAAGTTAAAATGCGGCGGCTATACATGAACCGCATTTATTGACTGGACTTTCTCTCGTTCCATTAGATTTTTGGCCGTATTTAGGATTTCTTCCATGTTGCTTGGCTTGGGAATGTAAGCGTCACATCCTGCGCTTTCGCATCTGCCGTTAAATTCTTCATAAGCAAAAGCACTGTGCGCTAATATGGGCAACTTCTGATTGTGTTTCCTGATTATTTTTGCCGCGTCAAAACCATTCATCACCGGCATGCGGATGTCCATAATGATCAGATCTAAATTGGGGCGCTGATTGTACATCTCAACAGCCTTTTGGCCATCCTCCGCCCACAATACCTCGGCATTTGTGCGGCGCAGATAGCTTTTTAAAATCCGATAACTGAGATGGTCATCCTCAGCAATCAGAATGGTTTTTTTATTCCAGTTGTAGGCCATTTGGTTGATAGATCTGACTGATGGTCAAAAATCTGGCCAAAGGTAATAAGAAAAATTAATAAAATCTACTCCGGAATTACAAGACTTTGATTGGGGTAAATTAAATCAGGTTGCTCAATTTTAGTTTTATTGGCATCATATATTTTTTTCCAGTCGTGGGCATTGCCGTAGTATTTCCGGCTGAGGTCGTAAAGCCATTCTCCTTGCTGAACAGTATGGGTTGTTTCCTTCGGCTCTTCTACTATTTTTTCTACCGGTTTTGGCTTAGGCTCTTCCTTGGGTTTTGGCTTAGGCGCTTCCTGCTTTGGTTTTTCTTTGGGTGTCTCCTTTTGTTCCTTTTCTCCGCCACAAGAGCTTAAGACGAAGGCCAGAAATAATATCGCAATCAGAGGGAAGTAGTTATGTTTCATAATATTGCTTTTGAATTTCCAAATGTAGAGAATTTCTTTTAGCCTGTCAAATTTTCCTTACTGCTTTGCATAAAGCAAGAAAATCGTCCGGGCTCAGCTGTTCGGCTCTTTTCCCTGCAAATTCTTCAGGAACGGGCTGATCAAGGTTCATGGGCTTCAGTGCGTTTCGAAGCGTCTTCCTTCTTTGGTTAAAAGCTGTTTTTACGAGTTGAAAGAAAAAGGGTTCATCAATGCCCTCAATAGCGTTGCGGAAGCGTTGCAGGCGTATTACACCCGATTTAACTTTCGGTGGTGGCGTAAATACATGCTCATCAACCGTAAACAGATATTCCGTTTTATAATAAGCCTGAGCCAGTACACTCAGAATTCCGTAGGTTTTGTTTCCGTGCTGCGCGCATATCCTTTCGGCGACTTCTTTCTGGAACATGCCGCAAAGACAAGGCACAAGCGTCCGGTTTTCCAGCATCCTGAAAAGGATTTGTGAACTGATATTATAGGGGAAATTTCCACTGATGCAAAATTCTTCGCCATTGAATAGCTCCTGAAGCGGAAACTTCAAAAAGTCGGCTTCATGCAGTTTTTCGCCCAAAAAAGGATAAGTGGCTTGAAGGTATTCAACGGATTCGCGGTCAATTTCGAGTAAATGCAGTTCGATGTCGATTTTTTGGAGCAAAAATTGTGTGAGAACCCCTGTTCCGGGACCGATTTCCACAACATTTCTGCATTCGGCACAAAGGCTTTCGGCAATTTTCTGCGCGATGTTCTGATCGTTTAGGAAATGTTGTCCGAGATGTTTCTTAGGGCGTACACTCATGCTTTGCGTTTTTATTGTATTTGTTCTGTGCTTTGCTCTGATTGTCTCAAAAAACGGAATCTGTTTCGTGCGCGTTCTGTAAAAACAGAGCCCGGATAATCTGTAATCAGTTTTTTGTAATAAAGCAGGGCTTTTTCCTGATTTTCGGTCTCATAATCATGAAGTTCGGCCAGTTTGATCAGTGCATTATCCGCAAGTATGCCATCGGGATAAAATTCATATAATTTGTTAAGCAAACTGTCCGTGGCAATAAGGTCGCCCTGAATTTTCCTGATTTCCGCTTTTTTCAGCAGTACATCATCATCAAGCGGATGCGACATGCCGAGCAAACCTATGGAATCGAGCTTGATCAGTGCTTCCTCAAAATGCTTGCGATAGGCCATAAGCGATGCTTCTGCGAAAAGCCGTAAGCCGTATTGGGAGCTGTCGGGATCGGGATTATCACTGATTAAAAGTGCCAGCTCCATGGCATCATTGGCAATAAGTTTGGATGTGGCGGCTTTAAGCACATCAACCTGTGTTTTTGCCCAGCCAAATTCTCCAATATAAAACGAAAGCTGCGCATTTTTAAATTTGGCATTATGGCCGCGCAGGTCGTTTTTGAAATCTTTTTCCACTTGAGAGTAGAGCAGTGTGGCTTCCCATGGCTGACCGGTAAACAAGTAGATGTCAGCTAGTTCTACTTTTAAATCGGCAATTTTTGGCTGGGAGATATTTCTAAGCCCGATTCCGGTTGTGAGCAGCTCAATGGCTTCATCAGCCTGGTTCATATCATAGGCTTTGAGGCGGGCATAACTAATGGCCAGGTCTGCCGTGCCCTGATGAAAACCAAATTCGCTGAGTACATCTTCAAATTCTGCGGCAAGCTTTTCACTTTTTTCGGTGCTGTTGGCCGGACTGTTGGCATACATCATATAACGCACCACCAGCTGGCGGATACGCGCATAACTGTACATGCTGCCATCTTTCCCTTTTTTTATGATCGCATTCAGTGCTTTCAGGGCAGTTTCATAATCTTCGTTGGATGCTGCCAGACCGGAAATCTCAAACATGCGCTGGCCGTCTTCCTGATACCGACGGTCGAGTACCTGCGCATGCGTAAGTGCCATATCAAAATCTTTTTCCTGTATGGACAGCCAGATAATCATCTCGGGAAAAACAGTATTTCCGGGGAATTTCTGGGCTTTGCGGATCAGCTGTCCCCGAAGCTCGGTATGTTTTTCGTTGTCTTCATCTTTTTCAAGGGCTTGCTGCAGCCTGTTTTGCACACTCGACATCATCGATGGGTCATGCTCCAACAGATCAAGATAGGTTTCAGCCGCTTTCGGAAAATTACCATCAATCTCATAAATATTGGCCAGATTGAGCCCAAACAAGGTGCTGCTGCCCAATAGTTCCTGCCCTTTTTCATAAGTTTTTATCACGTAATCATTGAGCATGCGCATACGAAAATGATTTGCCGTTGCTATGATGATATTGCGGTCGGCAGGCATTTCATCAATGACTTCCATATATATTTTTGCTGCCTTCCGGCTTTTGCCCGAGCTGGCATTAACATAGCCCAGGTCAATTTTATAGCGGTTGTTTCCGGGTTCAATTTTGAGCTGATCCTTAATGAATTTTGATGCTTCTTTGTGTTCGCCTAAGTATATAAGGCTCTGCACATAATAGTTGTAATAATGAGAAGAGCGCCTGCTGTCGAACAGTTCTTTAAAAAGTTTGGCGGCTTTTTCAAAATCGCGGTTTCGGTAATATTCTGCCGCCAAAGCCATTTTTTCGGCATTGGATTTTTGCCCGGGCTGGGGAGGTTTGGCCGAAATGGTTCCGTCCTGTTGTTTTGGGCGCACCTGAGCATGCACTGCATCATTATTGAAACACAGCAGCAACAGCATTGCAAGCAGGATTATATGGGTTGTGTTTTTTTGCATTCGTGCAAAATTCGTTGATTTGCTTCAATCTTAACAAAAAAAATCCGGTTTTATTCTGTTTATCAGAACAAGACCGGATTTTTAAAATGATAGGGTTTTACTTTATTATTTCAAACCCGGTATAATTTTGAAGGGCTTCCGGTATGCGGATGCCGTCTTCGGTTTGCATGTTTTCGAGCAGTGCGGCCACAATACGGGGCAATGCGAGTGCGCTTCCGTTGAGCGTATGCGCCAGCTGTGTTTTGCCTTCATTGTCTTTGAAACGCAGCTTCATACGGTTTGCCTGGAAATCTTCAAAATTGGATACAGAGCTCACTTCCAGCCATTTTTTCTGAGCGGCAGAATACACTTCAAAATCGTAAGTGAGTGCAGCTGTAAAGCTGGTATCGCCACCACAAAGGCGCAGGATGCGGAAAGGCAGTTCCAGCTTGCGCAGCAAATTATCAACATGGGCTTTCATGCTTTCCAAAGTTTCGTAAGATTTCTCAGGATGCTGTATTTCAACGATTTCTACTTTATCGAACTGATGCAGGCGGTTAAGGCCGCGCACATCGCTGCCATAGGATCCGGCCTCTCTGCGGAAACAGTTGGAATAAGCCGTGTTTTTTACCGGCAGATCGCCTTCTTTGAGCATTACGTTTCGGTAAATATTGGTTACCGGTACTTCTGCTGTTGGGATGAGGTAAAGGTTATCGAGGCCAACATGGTACATCTGTCCGTCTTTGTCGGGAAGCTGCCCTGTGCCGTAACCTGATGCTTCATTTACGAGCAAAGGTGGCTGGATTTCAGTATATCCGGCATCGCGTGCTTCATCGAGGAAAAAATTGATCAAAGCGCGCTGCAGACGGGCGCCCTGGCCTTTATAGAAAGGAAAGCCTGCACCCGTAACTTTGTTGCCCAGTTCAAAGTCGATGATATCGTATTTCGAAGCCAGCTCCCAGTGGGGGAGCGCTTTTTCGTGTAGTTCAGGGATATTGCCTTCGGAATAAACAATTTCGTTGTCTTCCTCTGATTTTCCCGGAACCACGCTTGGATGCGGAACATTGGGAAGCAGCAGCATTTTGCTTTCCAGTTCACTTTTTATGCTTTCCAGTTTTTCAGAAAGTTCTTTGCTGTTTGCCTTTAGTTCGCCCGAACGTTCGCGTGCAGCAGTGGCTTCATCTTTTTTGCCTTGCTTAAAAAGCATGCCTATTTCTTTGGCAAGCTTATTGGCTTCGGCCAAACAATCATCGAGCTCTTTTTGTGTCGCTTTGCGATGGTCGTCTAATGCAATAATTTCCGGGATCAGTTCAGAAGCATCAAAGTTTTTGATTTTCAGGCGTTCAATAATCTGATCTTTATCTGTTTTTAGGCGTTGAACGGGAATCATCTTGTTTTTGGGTTTTATTGAAACAAAAAAACTCCTGACGAGCAGGAGTTTATATACTTTTGAAGATTGTCGTCAAATTAGTTTGCTTCAGTAGCAGGAACAACGGAAACGAACGAACGTTCGTTGCGTGTTTTTTTGAATTTCACAACACCATCGGTAAGGGCAAAAAGAGTGTGGTCTTTTCCCATACCCACATTTTCACCGGGATGATGTGTAGTTCCCCTTTGTCGAACGATAATGTTACCGGCAACAACTGCCTGGCCACCGAAAATTTTAACACCAAGGCGCTTACTTGCTGACTCGCGACCGTTCTGCGAGCTACCCATTCCTTTTTTATGTGCCATACTAAATAATTTTTAATGTTTGTACTTAAAACAGGATATTAGAGGGCAATATTCTCTACTTCAACTTTGGTAAGATACTGCCTGTGACCATTACGAACTTTGTAACCCTTACGGCGTTTTTTCTTAAAAACGATCACTTTGTCACCTTTAAGGTGTTCAACAACTTTAGCTTCAATTTTAGCGCCTTCTACATGAGGCTTGCCAATTTTTACTTCACCATCATTGTCGATAAGCAAAACTTTGTCGAAAGTAATTGCTTGTCCTTCTTCTTCTTCGCGACGGTTGATGAAGTAGTATTTTCCTTTTTCAACCTTTAGCTGGCTGCCGCCAACATCAATAATTGCGTACATTTGCTTTAATAATAAAGTTAACTCCTGCAGGTGATTGTTCTTCAATACTTTATATGAACCTGTTCGGAAAAATGGAGTGCAAAAATATAAATTTTTCTGAAGCCGTGCTAATTTTCAGGATTTTTTTTAAGTTTGCGCAAAATCTTTTTAAAATATTAATCTCCTTTAAAACGCGGGCAGTGAATAAATTAAACTTTTTGTGTTGTTAAAAATTCATGAAATGCTTGATTTTTTTTCATATTCAGGCAACCCCTTAATAATCGAGATGTCTTAAAAGGCAAGCCTTCGGGCTTATTGGCTAAACGTTCTTACAACCAAATAAATATGTATTTCCACAGATTAATGATAGAAAACTGTCATTACTCCTGATTACAACATCAACGTTTTGAAAACCGGCTTCAATTTTCAAAGTGGTTGTATTCAGCGTAAGTGGAAGCGAAATGAACCAAGGGAAAGGTTTAAATTACATCCTACGGTATGCTACTGGTTTTTTTGCATCAGCTGTGGCGGCTTATGCAGAGAAGCTCAGGTTATTATTGTGTTTTGACTGTTTCGGCAGTCGGTGATTAATTTATTTAATTCAAACCAAAACAATTTTTTTTATGAGAAAACTTACCAGATTCCTATCATTGATGATGGCAATTCTTTTGTCTTCATCAATGGCTTTCGCAGACTTTGTGGAAGTAGGGGGAGGTACAACAACAACAACCTATGCACCGGTTAACGGTCTTTGGGACTATGGTTGGAATCAGGTTGTATACCTCCAGACTGAGATTGGTGGAGCGCAAACTTTTGATAAGCTTGCTTACCAACTCGGTGACGATATCTCTGCTTATGAGATGACAGATCAAAAGATTTGGATGAAGCATACTACTGATGCGGCATTCTCTTCTACTGATTATCCAGATCCTCAAAACAATGGCTTTACCCTTGTTTATGATGGATCAGTTACATTTGATGGTAATGATGAAACATGGCTCGAAATTGTACTCGATAATACTTTCGATTACAATGGTTCAGACAACCTTATCGTGCTTTGGGAAAATCATGACGGTTCTTATGTAACAGGTTATCCTAAGTTTTATTACAGCTCTATTACAAATAGATGTGTACGTAAAACGCAAGACGGCTCTTTTCCTGCTGTAAGTGGTCTTTTGGCTGCTTATGTTCCTAACATCCGCTTTTTTTACACTCCTCCTGCACCTGTTGATGCATGGATTTCGGGCGTAGTGGAAAACGTTGCCAGTGGTGATCCTGTAAATGGTGCACTCGTTACTGCAACTGATGGAACAGGAACTTACAGTAGTTACACGGATGATAATGGAGCTTTCATTGTTCAAACCGGAGAAAGCACATACGATCTTACAATCACTAAAATTGGTTACGGATCAGCAAACGTAAACGGTATTGTTACTACAATTCCTGATACTACTGTTCTTCCGGCTGCTGTTGAGCTTGCTCTTGAGCCTTACGAACCAATGTTTGTTGAAGCAACCGTAAACGCAACTGATGACGCTTGTCTCGTAGAATGGGGCCTTCCTTCAGGTGATTACGAAATCGTTTATGACGATGGCGTTGCTGAAAATATGATTGCCTGGTACACAGAAGGAAACATGAATGCCGTTAAATTTACCCCTGCAGGCTATCCTGCTATCGTTAAAGGTGGTAAAATTTATGTAGGCGATGGCTCTTACCCAGCCGGTGGCGCTTTCCTTAATGTTGATTTCGGTGTAGCCGTTTATGCTGCTGACGGAGTTAACGGAATGCCCGGTACACTGCTCGACTCAATCGTTGTTACGCCAACTGAATATGGTTGGGTTAACTTCATGGGCCTTAATGCTGAAGTACTCAGTGGTGATTTCTATATTGCTATGGTTCAGGGTGGTGATTATCCTGCCTGTGCACCTATCGGTATTGATGAAACTGCTCCTCAGAAATTCCGCAGCTACAGCCGCAACCTTTCCAATGGTGGCGCATGGGGCGTTTCTGCATATCAGGATTTCATGATCCGTGCTATTGTTGAAGGTTCGAATTCTGGCAGTGGCGATTACGCTCGCGCAGCTACAATCTGGCCTGCTAAAATTGAAGGTCAAACTTCACAAAACCAAACAAATACTACTTTCGGTAAAGAAGGAAGTCCTGAATACAATATTATTTCCGGTGCTGCTACTCGTGGCGTTGACCATTATATTGTGTATCGTGTTTCTAACTTCGACCCTGAAGATCCAATGGATCCGGGTACAGAAACTTTACTGAACAATAACGTTAGTGGTCTTTCTTATAACGATAACGGCTTTGGTGCTCAACCAAGCGGTTACTACCGTTATAATGTTTACGCTGCTTACGAAAGTGGTGAAGTGTCTGATGCTGCAGTTTCCAATGTTGTTGGTCATGCACTCAGCGCTGATGTTACTTTCGAAGTATCTACTACTGATGGCGAAAGCCCAGCAGGTGCTATTGTTAATATGACAGGTCTTGCTTATCCTTATTTCACTGCTACAGAAACAGTTCCTGCTTCTGGTACTTTAGTTGTTGAAGACGTTGATTTCGGTGATTACGACATCACTGTTCAACTTTCAGGATATGACCTCTACGAACTTTCTTCTTATACTGTTGACGGAGAAGAAACAATTGTTGTTATCCTTTCAGAATCCAAGTATGCTCCTTCTAACCTTTTTGTTGAGCCTACAACACTTTTTGCAACATGGAATGAGCCTTCAAACGCTATTGCAAGCGAAGGTTTCGAAGGTGGTGCTATTCCTGCAGGTTGGTCAACACAGCAGGTTTCAGGTACAGCAAACTGGACTGTAACCACTGGAGGCCATAGCGGAAACCCGGGTGCTGCACATACAGGTACTTACAATGCACTGCTTTATTCTTCTTCTGCTTCTGCATGGTTGATCTCTCCTGAGTATGACCTTACAGTTTGTACAAACGAAGCAACTCTTACATTCTGGCACACACAACCTGTTTGGGCCGGTGACCAGGATAACCTCGAAGTTTACTACCGTACAGGTGGTGGTGCATGGCAACTGCTCGAAGATTATACTTCAAGCATTACTTCATGGACAGAAGAAAGCATCACACTGACCGGCGACCAGCTTGCTGAAGATTTCCAGATTGGTTTCCTCGGTAATGCTGCTTATGGTTACGGTATTGGTATTGATGATGTTGCTATCCTTGGTGATTTCGAAGTTGCTCCGGCATCTTATATGGTTTACCTCGATGGTGCACAAGTTGGTACTGCTGATGTAACTGAATATCAATATACTAACCTTAACTTTGGTCAAACTTATGTAGCTGGTGTTGCTGCAGTTTACAGCTCTGGTGTTTCTGACATCATTACGTATGAATTTACTGCTGCATTCCTGCCTCCACCACGCGACCTCGAAGGTGAAGTTGTTGATCATGACGCTATCCTTTCATGGACTGCTCCTGGTTCAGGTTCAGGTGAAGAATATGAAATCGTTTATACTGACGATACTCCTGAAAATGCTACTGCATGGAACGTTGTTGGAAGTGAAAATGCATTGAAAATGACTCCGGAAGGATATCCTTGCCAGATTCTTTCTATTTCACTTAACATTTATGATGGTACATGGCCAGCCGGTAATATCCTTACTCCTATGGAAGTATTGGTATATGATGATAATGGCGCTGGTGGTCTTCCTGGTGATCTGCTCGGAAGTAAAGTTGTTACTCCTGCCAACTACAACTGGGTTGAAGTTGATATGAGCGACCTCAACATCAATATTAATGATGGTGATTTCTACGCTGCAATGAAGCAGATTGGTACTTATCCTGATTGTCCTCCAATTGCAATTGATGAAGATGCCGGTGTAAACCGTTCTTACAGCCGCGCTGCTGGTGACCCATGGGGTGTTGCAAACTATCAGGACTTTATGTTCAAAGCACGCGTTTATGGTGAGACTTCAGGTGATAAAATGCTTGGTGCCAACACTATTGAAATTCCTGCTGTTGCTAATGTAAATGCGCTTACTGCACAGGCTCCTGTTCAAAATGCAGGTACTGTTCAGGAAGGACCTGCAAAATATGTACACAATACTCGCGCACCTCTTGATGGTGTTCTTGATAACCTGATTGCTTACAACGTTTATCGTGATGGTGGTTTCATCGCTCAAACCGATGCAAATACACGCACATATACTGATGTTTATGCTCCTGCAGGAACTCACGAATATTCTGTAACTGCTGTATATCAGGCTCCTACTGCCGGTGAATCACTGGAAGAAGGCCCTATCGAACTGTATATCTACGGTGAAGGTACTATCTCCGGTAACGTTAGCGTTATGGGTACACCACTTGTACCGCTGGAAGGTGCTACTGTTACTGCTTACCGCGAAGTAGGTGATGAACTCATTTACGAAGCTGAAGCAACTACTGATAACAATGGTGCTTACAGCATGACTGTTCTCGAAGCTTCTTATACTGTTGTTTGTGAAGCTGCTGATTATGAATCACAAGAAGTTGTGGGACAATCTGTAGCTAATGGTGGCAACACTATTGTTGATTTCATTATGCTTGAGTCTCCGGCACCTGCACTCGGTGTTTATGCTGAACGTAATTACGAACATACTCAGGTTGATGTTTCATGGTACGAGCCAAGCAACTATTATCAAATTATTTATGATAATGACGATGCTACGAACGTAACTGCTTGGGACGTTGCCGGAAATATGCACGCTGTTAAATTTACTCCTGCCGGATATCCTACTGATGTCCTCGGTGGTTATGTGAATATTTATGACGGTAGCTGGCCAAGTGGCAACTCACTGCAGCCTTTCACTATGTTTGCTGCTCTCGCTGATGGTGAAAACGGTATGCCGGGTACTATGCTCGATAGTATTACTGTTTCTCCTGCTGCTCATGGTTGGGTTGAATTTAACTTCGCAGGCGGAAACTTCGTCGAAGAAGGTGATTTCTTCATCATCATGCGTCAGGATACTGATTATCCAAACTGTGCCCCAATTGCTGTTGACGCTACTGCCGGTGCAAACCGCAGCTATAGCCGCTACATCACTGGTGGTAAAGACTGGGAACTCAGTGCTTATCAGGATTATATGATCCGTGCAAAAGTTTATGGCGATAACAGTGGCCGCGCTGCAACTGAATTCAACGC
The DNA here is from genome assembly GCA_963662905.2 of Bacteroidales bacterium. GTDB lineage: Bacteria > Bacteroidota > Bacteroidia > Bacteroidales > WRLA01. The sequence goes on from CAXXFD010000003.1 coordinate 2,156,064, forward strand.
TGAACTGAACCTTGCACAAGCAACAACTGCAAATACTTTAAGCAAGTATTCTGTAGCAGCTGCTCAGGTGAATACTCAGAAACTGGGTCAGTTTGTATCTCTTTCTACTGAAAGTGTACGTGGCCTCGAAAGCTATACTATTTTCCGTCTGAATAATGGTCAGCAAAACAGCCCTGATACCTGGACACTCCTCGACGAAGGCGTTACTGCTACCGAATGGACTGATATGGAATGGCCATCACTCGAAAACGGTTTCTACGTTTACGCTGTGGTTAGTGTTTATTCTTATAACCAGTCTCCTGCTGCATTCTCTAATGTAGTTCCTAAAGGACAGGATTCAGAAGTTACTGTTAACGTATCTACAAATACCGGCGACAGCCCTGAAGGCGCACTCGTAAGCTTTGTTCCTCAAGGTAATGGAACAATTGTTGAACAGGAAGCTCCTGCTGATGGTGTTACTTTCTTCCATGAACTTACAAATGGTTGGTATAACCTTACAGTAAGCAAACCTGGTTATGAATCTTATATCCTCGAAGGATTGTATGTAAACCAGGATATGGAAATCGACGCTGTTCTGAACGAAGCATGTCTGCCACCGCAGATGTTCCACGTTACAATGGACGGTATCGCTACATGGTTGCCACCGGTACTTGACTACGAAGAAGTATTCTTCGAAGGTTTCGAAGGCGGTATGATCCCTTCAGGTTGGACTCAGATTACTGATCCTAACATGAACCCAGACCAGTGGGTAGTTCAAACAGGTGGTGCAGGCGGGCATCCGGCCGGCGCATTCGAAGGTGAATACAATGCACTCTTCAATGGTAGCTCATCGATTACCAAGCTTGTTACTCCTGCAATCGACCTCGGTGGTGCAATTGCTCCAGAACTCAGCTTCTGGTTTGCACAGCCTGCAAGCAGCGGACAAGACAAACTGGCTGTTTTCTACAAGAATACTGCAAGCGGAAGCTGGCAGGCTCTTATGAGCGAAGCCGGTGATGTACCTTACTGGACTAAGAAGAACATTGAACTTCCGAACCCAACAGCTACTTACTTCATCGCGTTCGAAGGAACAGCTCCTGAAACAGGTGGTTATGGCGTAAGCCTCGACAATGTACGCGTTGTTAAAGGTGTTGAGCCAGGCGACGACCGTGCCCTCGAAGGTTACAACGTTTACCTCAACGGTGTATTCCAAAACTTCACTACTGACCTTACTTACACATACACCGGACTTACTGTAGCTCAGGCATACATTGGTGGCGTAAGCGCTAAATATACCAACTGCGAAAGCCCGATTGTACTCTATCCATTCACATATTATACTTGTGACTTCTTCGCTCCTATCCGTAACCTCGAAGCCAGCCTCATCAATTGCGATGTTCAGCTGACATGGGAACCTCCGGGAGATATTGAGCCACAGGAATATGATATCATTTACACTGATGATACTCCGGAAAATGCTACTGCATGGAACGTAGTAAACAGTGAAAATGCACTCCGCATGACACCTGCAGGTTACCCAATGGATGTATTGACTGTTTCAGTTAACATTTATGACGGTACATGGCCGGCCGGTAACATCCTGAACCCAATGGAAGTTCTTGTTTATGCCGGCGACGGTACAGGCGGACTCCCTGGAACTATGCTCGGCAGCAAGGTGATAACTCCTGCTAATTACAACTGGGTGGAAATTGATATGAGCGACCTTGGAATCACAATCACAGATGGTGACTTCTACGTTTCCCATAAGCAAATTGGTACTTACCCAGACTGTCCTCCAACAGCAATCGACGAAGGTGCCGGTGTAAACCGCTCTTACTCTAAAGTTGATGGTGAATCATGGACCGTAGCTTCTTATCAGGACTTCATGTTCAAAGCCCACGTTTATGGTATGTACTTCGGCGACCGCGTTATCGATGGTGGCAGTGTAAACGTACCTGCTACAGCCAATGCTGCTGCACTGACTGCAAACGAGCCTGTTGTTAATACCGGTATGCAGGAAGTTCAGAATGGTAAATTTGTATATGCTGATGGCCGTGAAATGCGCGCCCTCCGTGGTTATAACGTTTACCGCGATGGTGATAAAATCAATGACGTTCTTCTGAACGCCGGTTCTACAGTTTATACTGATACTCCTCCTTACGGTGGTGTTTATGTATATGGTGTTACTGCTGAGTATGACGAAGGTCACGCTTGTGCTGTAGAAGTAGAAGTTGATGTTTGTGGCCACCTGCCCGCACCAACTGATCTCACTGGAGAAGATGTTGATTATACTGCTCACCTGTGGTGGAATGCTCCTAGCACAAGCCTCAGCACATGGATGCATTATGATGATGGTGAATACACAGGTAGCGTTGGTGCTGGTGAAGCACAATTCGACGTTGCTATCCGTTTCCCTGTTGACGTACTTGCTCCTTACGAAGGACTGAGTATGACTACTCTCCGCATCTATATGTCAACCAGTGGTGTTAACTCACTCTATACAGGTAAAGTTTGGACAAAAACCGGTGCTAATGATCCTGAACTCGTTGCTGAAATCGAAATCGATGAAGCTTCTATCGTTTGGGATGCATGGAACGACTTCGAACTCGAAACTCCGCTTGTAATCGATGCTACTAAAGAACTTTGGTTCGGTTATTACATCGATGAGCCGGACGGAGACTTTGCAGCTGCCGGTTCTTCTGTTGCTCAGGATGGTCTTGGAAACATGATCTATTACGGCGGCGCATGGGCTACACTGCTCGAGCTTGCTCCAACACTCGACTACAACTGGATGATCCGTGGTTATGTTACTGATGACGCTGGTGACCGCATGGAAATGAGCGCTATTGCTAACACATCAACTTACAATACATTTGGTGAGCTTGCCAACACAAATGTTGAACCACAGAAAACTGTCCTGCCTACAGGCAGCCGCGCAGTACTGCTTGGTTACAACGTTTACCGTGATGGCGGCGACGAACCGGTGAATATGGATGTAATCCCTGATACTACTTATGATGATGTTGACCTCCTCCCAGGTTATTACGACTATGTTGTAACAGCTGTTTATGATGAAGGTGAATCTTATCCTGAAGGACCTATCACTGTTAAAATCGGTGAAGACCTTCCTGTACCTCCGGCACCAAATGCTGATGTTCAATGTAATGACGTAGTTCTCTCTTGGGGCAGTGCTTCTGCTAAACTTTGGGATGACTTCGAAATGTATGCTGACTTCACACTTGACCTGAGCCCATGGATCCTCAACGATGTTGACGGTTCTACAACTTATGGTTTCACAGGAATTGCATTCCCGAACTCAGGTGCTGCAATGGCATTCATCGCATTCAACTCACTGGCAACTGATCCTCCAATGGACGAGAACCTTGCTTACAGTGGTGATAAATTCGCTGCTTGCTTCGCTGCAACTACTCCTCCAAACAACGATTGGATGATTACTCCAAAGCTTATGATCGACGAAGGTGATGTATTTAACTTCATGGCCAAGTCTTACACTGATGAGTATGGTCTTGAGCGCTTCAAAGTTGCTGTAAGTACTACAGGTACTAATCCTGAAGACTTCACAGTAATCAGCGAAGGTGAATACGTAGAAGCTCCTGCAGATGCTTATGGTATGTTTGAATATGACCTCGCAGCTTACGCCGGTCAGGAAATTCATATTGCCATCAACTGTGTTTCTAACGATGCATTCATCTTTATGGTTGACGACGTTTATGTTGGACCTGCCGGTAAAGCACGTATCGCCGGAAACGATGTTTCAAACGGTACTGTTGCACGCACTGAAGTAGCATGGAACGGCGAAGTTTACGCTCCTGCTTCTAATGTACGCATCGAACGCGACCTGCTGGGTTACAATGTTTTCATGGACAATGTTCAGGTGAACACTGAGCTCGTAACTGAAAACACATACACTGTAGAAGACCTCGAAGCCGGTACTTACGGATTCCAGATCAATGCAGTTTACGATGAAGGTACATCTGCCCGCACTGATGTTGTTGAAGCTACTATTGAAGAGTATGTTGCTGTTAGCGACCTTGCTGGTGAAATTAACATGGATGGTTATCCTGAACTGACATGGTCAGCTCCTGCAGGCCGTGCACTGGAAAGCTACAAAGTTTATCGTGATGGTGAAATGATTGCCGAAGGCATCACTGAAACTACTTACGTAGATGAAGAAGCTCCTCTGGCTTTACTTTGTTATACTGTTGTTGCTGTTTACACTGACTGTGAAAGCGTACCTTCTAATGAAGTATGCGTAACAGTAGGTATCAACGACATCAACGGTAATGAGCTTAGCGTATATCCGAACCCTGCAACTGACGTAGTTAACGTACGTCACAGCGGTCAGATTGAACAAATCACCGTTGTAAACGCTGTAGGTCAGGTTGTTGCTGAAATCATGACCAGCGAAACAAATGTTGCTATCAACGTTTCTAACTACGAATCAGGTGTTTACATGCTGCGTATGCGTGCTGCCGATGGCACACTCACTACCAAGCGTGTTACTATTGCTGAATAAGCATTAGCACTCTAGAATACTTCCAAAGCGTCCCGAGAATTCGGGGCGCTTTTTTGCTTTTAAGGAAGAAGGGAATTTGTTTATTTTTGCATCAATACTTGCCTCAGTAGGGCAGGCATTAAGCTTAATCTGTTTTCAATGAAAAAACTTCCCACACTTCATGATATTTTTTTCAGAGCAGCCGCCTTTCCCCAGAATTATGGATTTTCATTTATTAAAGCTGACGGAACTTTTTCCTTTGTTTCCTATCATGTATTTTATGAGTTAGCCGGTAGAGGCACATCTGTTTTAAGGCAACGAGGGTTTCAAAATGGAGATTATGCGTTGATTGCTTTGTCGGATAATCAAGATATATTATTAGCTTTTTGGTCTTGTATTTTTAATGGGATTATTCCTGCAATCCTTCAGGCTCCTATGAGTTATGAAACTGAAAGCCAAAGTTTGGAGAAAATCAGTAAAATCACAGAACTTCTCGATAATCCTGTATTAATCACAGATCAACCTCCAGAGAGCTTGTTGAATTTATTTGGTGATCTTAGAATGATAGATTGGAAAGAAATAAAGCTGCAGACAGAACACAACCATACAACTTACTATCATCTCGCAAAAGAAGACGATCCGGCATATTTGCAGTTTAGCTCAGGAAGTACAGGCCAGCCAAAAGGCGTTTTATTATCACACAGAAATATAACCTCCAATGTTTGTGATATATCCGAAGGTTTGCTACTAAACGCGAATAAAATATCTGTGAACTGGATGCCGCTTTATCACGATATGGGTTTGTTTGGGTATCATCTTACGGCACTCCATGAAGCAACCACACAGCATCATATTAATACCATTGATTTTATAAGAAACCCTTTTTTATGGCTTGATGCAATGTCTGAGCATAAGGCAGTAATTACAGGATGCCCCAATTTTGGCCTGGTGCTATGTAACCGTTTCCTGAAAAAGAGACCGCCTAATCCCAATTGGGATTTTTCACACCTTGAAGCCTTGCTCAATGGAGCAGAACCTATTTCCCCACGGGTGATGTATGAGTTTAACGAACTGCTTGCACCTTATAAGTTCAGTCCCAAAGCCATGATGCCGGTCTATGGTATGGCGGAAGCTACGCTGGCCATTAGTTTTACAGATTATTTTGCGGAGCGAAAGGCGTATCATTTTTCCCGAACCCGCATTGTGCGCGGTAATTTTGCGGAAATCCTTCCCTACGATCATCCCGATGCCATGGAAATTGTGGCCGTAGGAAAAGCGCTCAAAAATATTGCATTCCGCATTGTTGATGAAGCTAATGAGCCAAAGCAGGAGCAGCAAATCGGACATATTCAGATCAAAGGTGCCAGTGTAACAAAAGGCTATTATTCCGCAAAAGCCAATGAAGAGCTGTTTACGCCCGATGGCTGGCTGCGCACCGGCGATATGGGTTTTGTGTATGACGGTCAGCTTTTTATTTCCGGCCGATTTAAAGATATCATTTTCTTTGGGGGCAGGAACCTCTATGCGCACGACTTTGAATATATCGCGCAGCAAATCGAGGGCCTGCAATACGGCAAAGTTGTTTTTAACGGCTATTTCGACGATCAGGCAGGACAGGACCGTGTGATTTGCTTCCTGGCAGGCATCAGCCCGTCAAAAAGAGAAATGATATCTAAAGAGCTGAAAAACCTGATAATGGACCGCATGGGCGTTTCCATACACGAAATTGTTTGGGTAAAGCCCATCCAGATTCCCAAAACATCCAGCGGTAAGCTGCAACGCTATAAATTGCTCGATGCTTTTCTTAAAGGTGAAATCCAAAGCAGTTAACAAAATTATACCGGAAGCAATATTCTTCAGCTTATTTGCTAATTTTGCGGGCTGTAGATTAATACTAATGTTATCAATATCATCCGACTATGAAAATTGAAGAGTTTATCGAAAAAATCGAAGAAGAATTTGAAGATATAGAACCCGGCAGTGTAAAACCTGATACGGTGTTCAGGGAAGTTTTTGAATGGAATTCCATTAATGCCCTTATCTACATTGCTATGGTAAAAACCGAATACGATGTGAGTATCAATGCGGAAGAAATTGCTTCTTCAAAAACCATTCAGGATCTTTTCGATCTGATCAGCAAGAAAGTGGAAGCCGGCGAAACCGAATAGTTTTTTCCTGCTTTCAAAAAAGGCCGTTTTCAATATTTCGAAAACGGCCTTTTTTTGATCTGTTATAATTGTTATTTCTGGCGGGTAAACACTGCGGTTAACTGCAACTGATTGCCATTGTATTTCGAAAATTCGATTTGATTTTCCCCGGTCAATGTGCCAAATGCACTAACTGTCCATGATTCACCGCTGCCGATTTCCTGTGTGGGCACCGTAATGGTCGATTCGGTAACAATGGCGTAGGCTTCTATTTCCACGCCCAGTTGCATATAGTTTTTGAGCAAAACCTGAGCCGAATTGGATGGGTCGGCCACAATCGTTACCGGATAGGTATTGTCTGTGCTTTTCGTTGATTCCTGACAAAGCCAGGTCCCGGTAAAATTGTCCCGCGCGTCTGTTGTGGGATCAATAATTTCGTCTTCCTCCGTACAGGATGACATAAATAAGCCTGTAATCATTAAAAGAATCAGTATTCCTGCGAAAGTTCTGCTCTGCTTCATGTATGTGCGTGTTTGAATTGAGCAGTAAAATTACAAAATAGCGGGATTAATCAAGCTGAGTATTTTAATTCCTTTGTTTAATCATCAGTTTTTGTGTGTAGGTTTTTCCCCGGGTTTCTATTTCAAGAAAATAAATTCCTCCGGCAAACGGTTTGATATTCAGGCCAATGCTTTCCTTTTGAGCCGGGTGGAAATCTTCAAAAACCAGTTTTCCGCTCAAATCGCGCATCCTGAGTTTTAAAACATCCGGGTTTTTTCCATGGAAATTTATTGTCAGGCGGTCGGTAGCCGGATTTGGGTAAATACTGAAGCTTTCTGCAAGTGCTTGTTCCCGGACGGCTGTTGGCATGGCGCCATTGGCGAGCAAAACACTGTCAATATGCGCGAAATCAGGAATATCATAAGGCATAAAAAGGTTGCCCACAATAGTATGGTCGGGCATGATTACCAAAACTGTGGGATGCGACATGATTTCAAAATCGTTATTGGCAATATTTCCTCCGCCTTCGCTGCCACTCGCAGTAGGGTATCCAATGCCGTAGGTGGTGTCGAAAACATAAACGCCCGTATTGTCATCGCCCCAGGCAACGCCCATAAAAAACACTTCACCCTGATTGTGACCGTATTTTTCATAAATAGCTTGATGATCAGGAGCATAAAGGTTGCACGGCCCGCAGGAAGTACTAAAAAAGTCGATCACTACCATTTTCCCCTGATCGAGCAGGTCGTACAGGCGGATGTTTTCCCCTTCGATGGTTTTTACACGGATGTCCACAGCTTTCAGGAATGGTGTTTGCGCCATCAAACTTTGGATGCTGAATAGGAAAACAAAACTGATAAGGTATAAATATTTCATTTTAAGGTATTTAAATAGATAAATATACTGATGGGATGCAGCCTGTTCCCTATGACTGCAATTGCATGTATGCTAAAAACAAAAATACAGCCTGAAATGTTTTCAATCAAGCTGTATTTTGTTAAAAATCAGTTTATTGTGTTAACGACTTGTAAATGCGTTATTAACCCGATTAAATCAAGGCTGCGGCTTTTGCGGCCAAACGACTTGCGCCAATGCGGAACAAATCGGGTGTATCCCATTCTTTTCCAAGAACTTCCAAAAGCAGGGCGTAATATTTCAGGGCGTCTTCCGGTTCGCTGATTCCTCCTGCAGGTTTAAAACCAACCTTTTTTCCGCTGATTTCGTAATAGTCTTTAATAGTGTCCATCATCACCAGCGCGGCCTCCAGTGTGGCAGCCGGATTGATCTTTCCGGTGGATGTTTTGATAAAGTCTGCGCCGTTTTCAATCGCAATTTCACTGGCTTTACGGATATTGGCCGCCGTTTTCAGCTCGCCGGTTTCCAGGATAACTTTCAGGTGGGCTTTGCCGCAGGCTTCTTTAATGGCTTTGATTTCGCCGCCTACTTCTTCATAGCAGCCTTCGAGGAATTTGCCACGGCTGATGACCATATCAATTTCTTCGGCACCTTCCTGTACGGCATAGCGCACTTCGGCAAGTTTTACAAAAAGCGGGCTTTGACCCGAAGGGAAAGCACCGGCCACAGAAGCAACATTCAGGCCGCTTCCTTTTAATATGGAATAGGCTTTGCGCACCATCGTGGGATAAACGCAAACCGCTGCAACTCCTTTCGAATTGGCCTTGCTGTATTCAAAATCGCGCGCACGCTGACAAAGACCTTCAATCGTTTGATCGTTGTCATCGCCATTGAGGGTTGTCAGGTCGATAAAACTCAGGATATTCACCCAGATATCGCGTGAAGCTTCAATTTTGCTGTTGTTGAGAATGTTTTGTACCCTGTTCTCAATCTGTTCGTCAGTATAGTTATATTCCGGAAAATGAATCATAGCTTTAAAATTTTCAGATTAACGCAAAGGACTTTTAATTTATTGGAACAATTTGAAAATATCGTTTCCTACGGCAAATGCCATAATGCCGAGGAGGATAATCATTCCTGCCATTTGCGCGTATTCCATAAATTTGTCGCTGGGTTTACGCCTTGCTACGATTTCATAAAGCAGGAACATCACATGGCCGCCGTCAAGTGCCGGAATGGGCAGGATGTTCATAAAGGCCAGGATCAGCGATAGCAGTCCGGTGATGAACCAGAATTTGTGCCAGTCCCAAACGCCGCCATAAATTTTGGCAATGCCAATGGGCCCCTGAAGCGATTCCGTGGCTTTTTCTTCGCCGGAAAAGATTTTTCCAAAGCCTTTTACATTGACAACCAGCATGTTAATTGCGTCTTTATAGCCATATTTCATGGCCGACATAAAGCTGTAATCTTCTAAAGTATATGGGATTTCGGTAAAAATCCCGACCAATCCCGAGGAATCCACGGCCAGTTGTTTTTGTAGCGTGTCGCCCTGGCGGATGATGTCGAGGCTTACAATGTCGCCGGCTTTGTGCGATACATAGTCGCGGAAATCACCATAAGAAGTCAGGGCAATATCATTGCAGGCGATAATGTGGTCGCCTTCCATAAGTCCTGCTTTCTCTGCCGGCATACCGGGCATCAGGCTGTCGATTTTTGTAGGATAATTGAAAAAATCAATAAAACGTGTGCGCCGGGCAATTTTTGCTGCTTTATAAAATGTGTCCGGAACGATGATTTCCAACGGCTGTCCGTCGCGTTCTACCAGCACACTGGAGCCAAACAGTACGTTTACCGATTGTGCATCTTTAAAGCGCTCAATATCATTGCCGTTAATGGAAATAATTTTATCGCCCGAACGGAATCCGGCCATTTTGCCTATTTCGGAGGCGTAGATGCCATGCTGTGAAACTTCTTCGTTGGGCAGGTATTGCTTCTCGTAACGCAGGATGACAAAGGCAAAAATGATGATCCCCAGGATGAGGTTAACCACCACGCCGCCAATCATTACAATCAACCGCTGCCATGCCGGTTTGCTGCGGAATTCCCAGGGCTGGGCAGGCTTTTTCATTGCTTCCTTATCCATGGATTCGTCGATCATCCCGGCGATTTTTACATATCCGCCCAAAGGGAGCCAGCCAATTCCGTATTCAGTATCGCCTTTTTTGAAACTGAATAATTTGATGTTCCAGGCATCAAAAAAGAGGAAGAATTTTTCAACTTTAATACCAAAAGCCCTGGCGGCAATATAGTGCCCGAATTCGTGAAGGATTACCAGGATTGAAAGGCCCAGGATCAGCTGGGCAGCCATAATTAATGCGGTCATTTATGATTGTTTTTTATAATTTCTTTTGCAAGCGCACGGCTCTCTTTATCTGTTTCTATGAGTGATTCAAGATCAACTTTGGCAATAGGGACAATTTTTTCAAGGCATTGTTCAATGATGGCCGGAATACGGTCAAAACCAATCTGCCTGCGCAGGAAAGCATAGACCACTTCCTCATTGGCGGCATTCAGCACACAAGGAGCATTGCCGCCCCGCTCCATAGCGCCATAGGCAAGTTTCAATGCCGGAAATTTATCGGTATCGGGCTGCTCAAAATCGAGGCTTGCGTATTCGCTAAAATCAAATCGTTTTGAATTGGCCGGCAACCTGTTTGGATAAGCAAAAGCATAAAGGATCGGCAGTTTCATGCTGGGCAGTCCCATTTGCGCTTTAATGCTGCCATCAGTAAACTGAACCAGGCTGTGGATAATGGATTGCGGATGCAGAATCACATCAATTTCTTCCGGTTTCAGCTTAAATAGCCAGCCGGCTTCGATAACTTCCAGCCCTTTGTTCATCAATGAAGCCGAATCGATGGTGATTTTTTTGCCCATGTTCCAGGTAGGGTGCTTCAAAGCCTGCTCGGGTGTAATATTTGGGAATTCACTGGCCGGAAGCTTTCGGAAAGGGCCGCCACTGCCTGTGAGTATTATTTTTTCGATGGGGTTGTGGAATTCTCCGCTCAGGCACTGAAATATAGCCGAATGCTCAGAATCTACCGGCAAGAGTTTTACCCTTTTGCGCAAAGCTGCCTTGATGACCAGCTCACCGCCAACCACCAGGGTTTCCTTATTGGCCAGGGCAATGTCTTTTCCGGCTTCAATTGCGCTTATAGTAGGGCGCAGGCCGGCAAAACCGACCATAGCTGTTAAAACCAGGTCGATGGTATCAAAAGTTACTACTTGTTCCAGGGCGTCAGGTCCGGCAAAAACTTTGATATCAGGCTGGTCAGAGAGCTCCTCGAGCATGCGTTCGTAGAGGTGGTCCTGCCCAATTACCACGGCATTGGGCTTGAATTTTCGGGCTTGTTCGGCCAAAAGCGGCACATTGCACCATGCAGTGAGTATTTCTGCTTCAAACTCCTCAGGATGTTCTTCTATTACTTCCAGCGCCTGCCTGCCAATTGATCCTGTAGAGCCGAGAATTGCAATTCTTTTCTTTTGTGCCATCTGCATCATTCTTGTTTAGAAGGAAATATAGTCTTCCGGGTTTAAGGGGCTGCCGTTATGCCAAAGTTCAAAATGGAGGTGCGGGCCGGTTGTAAGTTCACCGCTGTTTCCTACAATGCTGATGGGTTCTCCGGCTTTGACATAATCGCCGGCTTTTTTCAGCAATGCAGCATTATGTTTGTAAACAGACAACAGGTTATTGCGGTGCTGCACACCAATTACCCATCCCGTGGCCAATGTCCAGTTGGCAAAAATCACCGTGCCGTCGAGTGTGCTTTTTATCGCGTCATTGCGCTTAGCAACGATATCTACTCCGTAATGCGCTCCCTTTGGGTCGAATTTATTGGTAATAATACCTTCCAGCGGGCTGAAAAAATTCTGTAAGGCCAGGGCAGACTGTGCTGCATTTCCACGTTGCGCGGAAAAGGGGTAAAGGTTGTAGGCGTCATTATCTTCAAATTGGGAGCGAAGAATTGAATCAGCTTCGGAGCGTGTCAGGTTGATGTCCGAATAATCATTTTCAGGGGCAGATTCTTCTTCGGGTTTTTCATAAACGGCATTGCCTTGTATGATGTTTTTCAGGTTTTTAATAAACAGGTCCTTCCGATGAAATTCCTGCTCGATTGAATCGGCACGCAATTGCAGGTCGTACAGCTTTTTGGCCAAAGTGACATCCGTATAGCCCGGGATATATTCGCGCAGGCTGGTAAAAGCAATGATATAAGCCGTAAGGGCAATAAGCAAAACAGAGATGGAAATTACCGAAACAAATACATTCATCCGCGACAGGCGAAATGAAAATCGTTCCTCATAAGTCTCCTCATTTTGAATTACAAAACGGTACTTATGCCGGAATTTCCTGAAGAAAATGCTCTTTTTTTTCGAGGGTTTCTGCATTCTAAAATCCTTATAGCCTGCAAATATCGTAATTCTTTAAAATCTGTTGGTATAAATAGTGTTAAAGAAAAAAACGAATAAAGTCGGGCTGATGGTTTTATGCAATAAAATATAGCAATAAAACAATAAACCCTAAAAGCCCCGTTTGCGGTTCGGAAAAATAAAATATTTTTGCAGAAAAACTGTTAATAATGCTGTAATCAGCATCTTTTTAGTTTTTTGATACCAGTTTTAACAGCCATTTATGGCTCAGCAAATTAGAATATTGAATGCGGAATTTTAAGCTTTTAATCCACAAAATATACCCGGGCATTGGTCTGCTAATGATCTTTGCATTTGTTTTGTCGTCATGTTCTACCAAAAAAAACACCTTTACACGGCGGGTTTACCACAACCTTACCGCACATTACAACGGCTGGTGGAACGGTAACGAAAGCCTCAAAGAAGGCGTTTATGAGCTTGATTTCAAAACCCGCGATAATTATGCGGAAGTATTGCCCGCGCTCAAAAGTGTTCCCGAAAACGAAGCGACCTCAATGGCGCCTTATGCCGACCGTGCCATCGAAAAGGGTAGTATGGTCATTCAGCGACATTCCATGTATTTTAACCAAAAAGAATTCTGTCGCTGGATTGATGACAGTTATTTTTTAATCGGTAAAGCCTACTTCTTTAAACGCGAATACCAAAGTGCCCGCCGCACATTTGAGTTTATCCTCAGTAAATATGATGATCAGAATATGTTGATCATGGCGCGCTTGTGGCTGGTACGTACTTTTGATGAGCTCGAAAAATACAGTAAAGCACAAACCGAACTTGAGCTGCTGCGCACACAAGTGGAAGATCTGGAAATCCCGGCACGTATGGTGGGCTTTTACGAACTGGTTTTTGCAAACCATTATATCCTCCAACGGAATTACAAAGCCGCAAAACCACACCTCCTTACATCGCTCGATTATCTGCGCACCAAAGATACACGCCTTCGCGTGATGTTTATTTTGGGCCAGATTTATTATGAAGAAGGCGATAATCAGGAAGCAATGGCCTATTTCGAAAAAGTGATCCGCAAAAACCCTCCTTACGAAATGGCCTTTAATGCCCACATTTACATGGCGCGCTGCTATGATGCCGAAAGCGGAAACAGCGAAGCCATCGTAAAACAGCTCAATCGTATGCTCGACGATGCAAAAAACCATGATTATAAAGATCAGATTTATTACGCCCTTTCCGAAATTGCTTTCAAACAAAATGATACAACTCAGGGGCTGGATTATCTAAGGCTTTCCGTGGCAACAAGTGTCTCCAACGATTACCAAAAATCAGTTTCTGCCCTCGAAGCAGCCGATATCTTTTTTAGCCGTCAGGATTATGAAAACGCTCAGGCTTATTACGATACAACTATGCTGGCATTGCCACAGGATTACCCTGATTACGATCAAATTGAACGTAAAACCAATGTGCTTTCGTCGCTGGTTAGCAATATGATCGTTATTAACGAGCAGGACAGCTTGCAGATGCTGGCGCAAATGGACGAGGCAGCACGAAATGAGGTTATCGATGGCATTATCCAAAAATATATTGAAGAAGAAAAACGACGTCAGGAAGAAGAACAGGCAAGGGCTGCTGACCTTCAGCTATTGCAGCAGGCCGGTCGCAGTATGAACCGTCCGGGCGCACAAGGTGGCGGATGGTATTTTTATAATCCGCAGGCCATGAGCATGGGCTATTCTGAATTTGTTAAAACCTGGGGCAAAAGGAAACTGGAAGACCTGTGGCGCCTCTCCAAAAAAGCCGCCCAGTCTTTTGATGAGTTTGAAGATGAGCTCGCTATGGGCGCCGATTCTGTGGCAGTTGATACGTCATCGATCAGCACCGACCCCAAAAAGCGCGAAACCTATCTGCAGTTTATCCCGCTCACGGAAGAGCAAATGCTGGCATCAAACGAGCAAATAATCGATGCTTATTATAACAACGGGTTTATCTATAAGCAAGGTCTGAAAGATTTGCCCGAATCAGAATCAGCCTTTGCGCAGCTCGTGGAGCGCTTCCCCGATACCAGCGAAAACAAATATCTCCTGCAGGCTTACTATCAGCTTTATGCAATCAATACCGATTTGGGAAACAAGGAGGAAGCAGATCATTATCGAGAGCTTATCATTAATAATTATCCCGATAGCGATTATGCGCGGATTTTAATTGATCCATCTTATTATAAGGAAATTGAGAAACGGAAAAATTATGTAAAAACCCTTTATCAGGATACTTATCAGGCATTCCGAAAAGGGCAGCATTACCTGGTTTTGCTCAATACCGAAGATGTCCTTAAATCCAATCCGGATCATGAACTGATTCCTAAATTCTTGATTATAAGGGCAATGGCGATAGGTGATCTTGAGTCGGCCGATTCGATGGCTTTTGCTTTGAACGAAATTACGGTGAAGTATCCCTCTTCGGATGTGGGGCTTATCGCTTCTGATATGCTGAAATTGATGATGGCCAATGATCCCGATCTAGCGGGACGTTTGGGCATCAGTGGCGGACAGATGGCGCAGGAAGCAATGGCCGAAGCAGCCAAACGGGAAGCAGCCAAACAGGAATCTATTTATTCCGATAATCCGGCATCAATGCACTATTATTTAATGATTGCCGATGACCGGGAAGTGAAAATCAATGCGCTGAAAACCAAAATCTCGGATCATAACAAGCGTTACCATAAGCTCAAGGATTTATCCATTTCCAGCGTGATGCTCGACCAGAATATGCATATGATTACCGTCGGGAATTTCGTGGACAAGCCTTCTGCCATGGAGTATTTTGAGGCAATTGGCGGCGATCGCTATGTAATGGGCGGTATGGGTGACGACGTATTTGATCATTTTGTAATTTCGACAGATAATTATCCGGTTTTTTATAAAGACAAGGATGTAGATAAATATCTGAAGTTTTTTGAAGAAAAGTACACCAATAAAGGCGAAAATAAATAACCATCAACACGAATTGCAGGCATGGCCAGAAATACAAACGGCGATAACAGTAGCGTAAATATACTCGGTCCCGGAACAGAAGTAAAAGGCGATATCATTTCTAATGGTGATATCCGCATCGACGGAAAATTGGTAGGAAGCATCAAAACAGATGGCAAGCTGGTAGTAGGGCAAACCGGTGTCATTGAAGGAGAGGTTGAATGCAAAAATTCAGACCTGGCCGGGAGTTTCCAGGGAAAAATTACCGTTTCTGAGCTGCTTGTGCTAAAAGCTACGGTTAAAGTAAAGGGCGATATTTACACTTCCAAGCTTTCTATTGAACCCGGAGCCCTTTTTACCGGTACATGCAATATGGATGGTTCCGAAAGGGCCGTAAATGCAGGAAGAAAACAAAAATAAACCCTTGTTTCAGTATGCCCGCTACAGCGGCATGGCTTTTCAGATGCTGGGAATTATCCTCATAGGTGTTTGGGGTGGCTATGAACTGGATAAGTACCTGAACAGTAAACCCGTCTTTACTGTTATTTTAACTGTTTTATCTGTTGTGCTGGCCATTTATCAGGCGGTCAGGGATTTGTTAAAGAAAAAATAGTATGGATCATAACAGCTCAAGAATATTTAATAAAGGAATTGTTTTTCTCAGCCTTATAATCGCTGCGCTGAGCTTTGGGGTCTCTCAGGTATTGCCCCCTGCCTTTGTCAGTCCAACCTGGCCTTATCTCATTGTGTTTTTTCTGGCAGTCAGTATTTTGCTTCACCGTTTGATGTTGAAATCCATTCAGGGCAGGCCGGCGCGTACCGTGAACTTTTTTATGCTGCTTACGGTTGTTAAGTTGTTCCTGTTTATGGGAATTATAATTGTTTATGCTTTGTCTTTCAGGTCCGATGCCTTGCCATTTGGAGTTTGGTTTTTCGTCTATTATATGGTTTATACTTTTTATGAGGTTCATGGCATCCTGAAAGCGACCCGGTCAAAAAATCAGTAATTATGATGTACATCACCCGCAGGGAGCGATTTAATGCCGCTCATCGTTTATACCGCGAAGATTTTACCGATGAAGAAAACCTGGAGACTTTTGGGAAATGCAGTAACCCCAATTGGCACGGGCACAACTATATTTTGCACGTAACTGTGCGCGGGGAAGTAAATCCTGATACCGGCTTCTTGATGAATTTGAAAGATCTGAGCCGGATTATGAAAGAGAAAGTTATTTCAAAACTGGATCATAAAAATATAAACTTGGAAGTTGATTTTATGAAAGGAAAATATGCATCAACCGAAGTGCTGGCTATGAGTATATGGGATCAACTGAAAGCTCCTGTAGAAGCACTGGGTGCTCAAATGCATTGCGTTAAACTTCAGGAAACGGAAAATAACTATGTGGAATATTATGGATGATGCTTTTGGTATATCCATATCAAATAAAATATTTTAGCTATGAAAAGCAATAATGAAGATTTGGGAATGAACCGGCTGGAAGATCCGGAAGGTTACGAATTAATTGAAAACTATAATCAGGAAGCAACCGAGGCCATGACACAATATTACCGCGGCATCCTCGAAAGCATTGGTGAAGACCCACAACGTGAAGGTTTGGTGAAAACCCCGCTGCGTGTTGCCAAAGCCATGCAGTTCCTTACAAAAGGATATCATGCCAACCCGGAGAAAATCCTGCGCTCGGCTATGTTCAAAGAGGACTACAAGCAAATGGTCATTGTTAAGGATATTGAGATTTATTCGCTTTGTGAGCATCATATGATTCCTTTTATCGGGAAAGCGCATGTGGCTTATATCCCGAATGGATATATCACCGGTTTAAGCAAAATTGCCCGCGTGGTGGAGGCTTTCTCCCGCCGATTGCAGGTGCAGGAACGTTTAACAACCCAAATCAAAGATTGCATCCAAAACACGCTGAACCCGCTTGGAGTAGCTGTTGTTATTGAAGCACAGCACCTTTGTATGGCCATGCGCGGTGTGCAAAAACAGAATTCGGTTACCACTACCAGCGATTTTACCGGTGCTTTTACTCGCGAGGAAACCCGTGAAGAGTTTATCCACCTGATCAGTACGCGCTTGCATTAATCTACTTTGTATTTTCTAATTCCGAAAAATTAAAATAATCAGATATGAATCAAAATTTCAATTTTCAGGAACTGACCGGTAAAGCTCCGGCAGGAAGCCTGGCCAAAGCATTTATGTCGAAAGTATTCCTGTGGATGACCATCGCAATGGCCATAACAGCATATACTTCTTATGCTTTTGCATCAAACCCGTCCTTGATGAATATGCTGGTGAATGAAAACGGCATGTCGGCTTTGGGCTGGATCGTGACTTTTGCCCCATTCGGTTTTGTTTTGTTGATGTCCTTTGGCTTTAACCGCCTTAACGCCATGACACTGGCTTTGCTTTTTGGTGTTTTTAGTGTTTTGATGGGCATGAGCCTGAGTTTTATTCTTTTGGTCTATACGGCAGGAAGCGTATTTAAAACATTTATCGTAACAGGCGCTACTTTTGGCCTGATGGCTTTGCTCGGATATACCACCAAAACCGATCTTACAAAATTTGGTTCCATTCTTTTTATGGGACTGATTGGCATCATTATCGCCTCCTTAGTGAATATGTTCATGGCATCCGCGATGGTCGATTATATCATCAGCATTTTGGGCGTTTTGATTTTCACCGGGCTTACTGCCTATGATGTGCAACGCCTAAAGCGCATTGGCAGCGGAGTAGAGTATGGTTCCGAACCGGCTCAAAAGCTTGCTATTCTCGGTGCGCTAACCTTATATCTCGACTTTATTAATTTATTTTTATTTTTGCTGCGCTTTTTAGGAGATCGCCGTTAATTTTTGGACGATTTCAGGCAATTTATACACTAAAAAATAATTTATGAGAGCTTTTGTTTTTCCCGGTCAGGGTGCTCAGTTTGTTGGAATGGGCAAGGATTTGTACGATGCATCGGCTGATGCCCGTGCGCTTTTCCAAAAAGCAAATAATATCCTTGGTTTTGACATCGTAAAGTTGATGTTTGAAGGCACCGAAGATGACCTGAAACAGACTAAAGTTACACAACCGGCTATTTTTCTGCATTCTGTCATCCTGTCGCGCGTAATTGGCGAAAAATTTAAACCAGATATGGTAGCAGGGCATAGCCTTGGCGAGTTTTCGGCATTGGTTGCCAATCAAACCCTTTCCTTTGAAGACGGTTTGAAACTGGTTTCTAAAAGGGCTATGGCCATGCAAAAAGCCTGTGAAAAAGAGCCTTCAACTATGGCCGCAATCCTTGGACTGGACGATAAAGTTGTAGAAGATATCTGTAAATCCATCGATGGAGAAGTGGTAATTCCTGCAAACTACAACAGCCCCGGCCAGTTGGTGATCAGTGGAAGCATGAAAGGCATCGAACTGGCCTGTGCCAAAATGAAAGAAGCCGGTGCACGCCGTGCTTTACCGCTGAAAGTTGGTGGCGCTTTCCATAGCCCGCTGATGGAGCCTGCACGTGTTGAACTGGCTGCGGCTATTCAAGCTACTAAATTCAATAAAGGAATTTGCCCTGTTTACCAAAATGTTACGGCACAACCGGTTTCAGATCCTGAAATCATAAAAACCAATTTGGTGGCACAGCTTACCTCTCCGGTAAAATGGACCCAGATCATGAAAAATATGATTGCCGATGGCGCCAAAGAATTTGTTGAAGTTGGTCCCGGAACAGTGCTTCAGGGCTTGGTGAAAAAAGTGGACCGTTCCATTGCTGCCAGCAGCGCCGCAATTTAATCGCGAGAAATTTTATTTCGATATAGAAGCCTTCCGTATTTGGAGGGCTTTTTTGTTTTTAAGGATGGATGCACCAATAGTATGTTGAATTAAATCAACAAAATTCAGCTTAATTGTTGTTTTTCTACAACAGTTTTTCCATCAAATGATTTCCCAAAACAACAAAAAAAAGAGCCCGAAAGCTCTCCTGTTAATTAGTCCCTGCCAGAATACTCATATCATTTTGTTTATCAGTAATTTACTGTTAATAACTTTGTTGAATCTTTCGTGGTATTTTCTTGTGTAGAATAGTTATTTTGCTGATATTGTATGCTTTAACTGTTTGAGATTCGTTTATTGCGCCTCAGGCATCAAAACACGGAAAGATATGAGAAAAAGATTCGAACAGCAAATTAAAATTGGCAGTACCCTGATCCAGGATGTGGCAATTCCGACAAAAAAGCGCAGCGGCGCCCTGCCCGGCCTATGTGCAGCCTTAAAAGAGATTTTTGTAACCCCAGAGTGGAATGAAAAAGTTTTCACTATCCTTGAGGACAAAATCCTTTCCCAAAACAATAAAACCGGGCGTCCCGGAATGGACCTATGGCATGTCTTTGTACTTTCCCAGGTACGCCTCTGCCAAAACATAAGCTACGATGATCTTCACTACTTGGCCAATTACGACCGGCTTGTGCGTCAAATCATGGGTGTTGAAAACGATTATGGAATGAGTAATTATAAGTTTGGATATCAGTCTATTATAGATAATGTTGGCTTATTGGACGATGAATCGGTCAGGGAGCTCAACAGTATTATCGTTGATTTTGGCCACTACGTGTTTAAAAAAAAAGAGGAGGAAGCATTGTGCTTAAAAACCGATAGTTTTGTGGTAGAAAGCAATGTCCATTTCCCAACTGACTATAACTTGCTGTGGGACTGTGCCCGCAAATGCCTCGATATAGTTGCCAGGCTTTATCCGGGCCAACCGCCGGCAGGGTGGCGCAAGAATAAAAATTGGAGCAAAGACCTCAAAAACAAGATGCGTGCACTGGGACGGGCAAGTGCTTCAGGAGGAAAAGGAAAAGCCGATAGGGTTCGGCAAACCGCTAAAAGCTACCTTACAAAAGCGAAAGCACTTCACGCCAAGCTCGGGAAAGAATGCGGCCGTAGCACTATTGACGACAATCCCGTTTTGACGGAACTGTTCCATTATATGGTACTGTTGCAAAAACATATAGACCTGTTGGAAAGAAGGGTGATAAAAGGAGAGGAAATCCCCCATGAAGAGAAAATGTTTTCCATTTTTGAGACCTACACCGAGTGGATAAAAAAAGGCAAAATGCGGCCTAATGTAGAACTTGGGAAAAAAGCGGCAATAACCACTGACCAATATAACCTCATTGTCGATTACCAGATTATAGAAAGCCAGTCAGACTCAGAATGTGTCCCACAGCTGGCCCAGAGAATATCCTTACGCTACAGAGGCATTGCAAGTTGGAGCTTTGATAAAGGATATTGGAAAAAAGAAAACAAAGAACTTCTCTCGCAAAACACCCAGCGTTTGGTACTCCCAAAAAAGGGGAAATGCAACAAGCAGGAGTACGAACAGGAGCACCAGCCTTGGTTTATAAAGGCACGCAACAGGCACAGTGCAATAGAATCAAACATTAACGAATTGGAACATAGGGGACTGGACAGGTGTCCCGACAAAGGGTATGGACATTTTAAACGTTATGTTGGCCTAGCCGTATCAGCTTACAATTTGCGCAGGATCGGAGTTGAGTTGATCCGTCTTTTTGTAGCTGACCAACACTCAGGCAAGGGATGCTTTAAGGCCGCATAATTTTAAATCATTGAAATACAGTATTTTAATTGTTTTTCAAGGATAAATTATGCCTTGTTGTTTCTAAAGGGCTGAATAAGCCGGGATAATTGCATTATATTTCTATATATTTACTATAAATTTTAATTTTTTTTATGCAAGTAGCATCTTGCAGAACATATTTTGCTAGTTGTTTTTTGGGTGAATTTTAAAAATCTATAGTTTTCAGGCTGGCACTAATTACAATTCCTTGTTTTTCAATTGCCCCGAATCAACCAACTGATGCATGTATTTTTCGGCGCGTGTCTGCTCAAGTGCATCCATATAGGTTTGATTGTGCATATCGCTGCCCACAAAATCAATCATTTTTTCGTCCACTAATTTTTCGGCCATTTTCTTAACAGGCTGACCGTAATAGCCGCTCAATGAAACACTGTTGAGCTGAAAAAATATTTGCCGGTCTTTGAGCTCTTCGTATTTATTAAATTCATTGAACCAGTACGAATAGCGTTCCGGGTGTGCCAATATAACCTTATAACCGGCAACCTGAAGGTCAAATAATATTTCGGAAAGATCGGGGTGCGGGCTGAAAGATGACAATTCAATAAGCAGGTACTTATCGCCAAAAGTAAGCAGTTCATTTTTGGCAATTCTTTCTTTGAAGCCATCATCAACCATATATTCTGCGGCAGCTTCCAGTTTGATTTTGATTTTCTCTTCAGCAATGTTCTTCCTGAGATTATCAAGGCCGGCATTAATAACCGAAGGTGTGTTTTTGTAATAATCGTGCATGATATGGGGTGTGGTAATGATTTTACGAAATCCCATTTCATAGAGCTGTTTTATCAAATCAATGGATTCTGCCGTGCTCTTTGAGCCGTCATCAATTCCCGGAATAAGATGCGAATGCATATCGGTTTTTAGGATTGAAAAATCGATTGCAGGCATTTTATTCCGAGATGAAAATATATTCTTCAGAAAGTTCATAGCATTATAACACCAGGCAAAGCTTAATGTTGTTTTATCTGTTTACGTATTGTTCGGTATAATATTTCAGATAGGCGCCTGATGTTACATTTTCGAGCCATTCCTCATTGTTCAGATACCATTCAACCGTTTTTTCCAGTCCTTCCTCAAATTGAAGCGATGGTTTCCAGCCCAGGTCATTCTGAAGCTTGTTGGAGTCGATCGCATAACGGAGGTCGTGGCCGGCACGGTCTTTCACATAGGTGATCAGTTCGCGCGATTCGCCTTCTTTGCGGTCGAGTTTTTTGTCCATGATATCGCAAAGCAGCTTAATGAGATCAATATTTTTCCATTCGTTATGGCCGCCGATATTGTATGTTTCGCCAATTTTGGCATTGTGGTAAATCACATCAATTGCCCTGGCGTGATCTTCTACCCACAGCCAATCGCGCACGTTTTCTCCTTTACCATAAACCGGCAGTGGTTTTTTGTTGCGTATATTGTTGATAAACAGTGGTATCAGTTTTTCCGGAAACTGAAAACTGCCGTAATTGTTGGAGCAGTTTGATATTACTGCCGGCAAACCGAAGGTATCAGTATATGCGCGTACAAAGTGGTCGGAACTGGCTTTGGATGCCGAATATGGGCTATGCGGGTCGTAAGATGTGGTTTCGGTAAACATGCCGGTGTCGCCCAGGCTGCCATAAACTTCATCGGTAGATACATGGTAAAACAGCTTGCCCTGATAATTGTCTTTCCAGATGTAGCGGGCTGCATTCAGCAGGTTAACCGTGCCAATTACATTGGTCATTACAAATTCGGTTGGGTTGGCGATGCTGCGGTCCACATGCGATTCGGCAGCAAGGTGTATTACGCCATCGAACTGATATTTTTGAAATAATTCTGTCATCAGTTTTTCATCAACGATATCTGCTTTTACAAATTCGTAATTGGGCTTGTGTTCAATATCGCTTAGGTTTGCCAGGTTTCCGGCATAGGTGAGCTTATCCAAGTTTACAATGTGATATTCGGGATATTTGTTCACAAACAGGCGTACGAGATGTGAGCCAATAAAGCCGGCACCTCCTGTGATGAGTATTTTTTTCATAATGTTGATTATTTTTTTTCTTTTAATGCTAGTTCCCAGTTCCAGGCAGAAAGCGTCATTTCATCAAGGGTTTTTTCTGCTTTCCAGCCCAGTTCTTCATTGGCAAATACCGTGTCGGCCCATACCTGTTCCACATCGCCCGGGCGACGGCCAACAATGGTATAATTGAGCTTCTCGCCCGTGCTCCGTTCAAAGGATTTGATTACTTCCAGCACGGAGAAGCCGTTGCCTGTTCCCAGGTTAAAAATTTCGAGGCTCTTTTTGTTTTTGCCTGTAACCAGACGATCCACTGCAACCACATGTGCTTTGGCCAGATCCACAACATGGATATAATCGCGGATTGCCGTGCCGTCGGGTGTGTTGTAGTCATCACCAAAAACTTTAAGCTGCTCACGGATGCCTATAGCTGTTTGCGTAATGAAAGGCATCAGGTTGTTGGGCACGCCCAGCGGAAGTTCCCCGATTTTTGCTGATTCGTGTGCCCCGATCGGGTTGAAATAACGCAGCAGGATACCGTTTATGTCCGTTACGTTTTGGGTATCAGTGATGATTTCTTCCGAAATTTGTTTGGTATTGCCATAAGGCGACATGGCTTTTTGCACGGGAGCGTCTTCCCTAACGGGCAGCTCCTCGGGCTGGCCATATACAGTGCATGAGGAAGAGAAAACGAAATGTTTGATGCCGTTGTCTTTCATTCCCTGGAGGATGTTTACCAGTGAAAAAATATTGTTATGATAATACTTCAACGGATCCTCTACGGATTCACCAACGGCTTTATAGGCTGCAAAATGGATTATGGCTTCAATATCGGAATGCCGTTTAAAAAAGTCGGCTGTTTTGGCTATATCAGCCAGATCAAATTCTTCAAATTCCGGACGTTTGCCCGTGATTCCTTCAATCTGATCAAGAACATTTGCGAATGAGTTGGAGAGGTTATCCACAATAATAACATCATAACCTTTATTCTGCAGCTCAACAACAGTATGCGAACCGATGTAGCCTGTGCCGCCTGTTACTAATATTTTCATATGCTTTCTGTGTTAAATGGGAGTTTGATTTTAATAAACCAGTGCCCTGATCTGGCTCTTTTCTCCAAAATTAAGGAATTAAACTGATATATGAAAAAAGGTACAGCATTTATTGGTACTGCGAAGAAATGATGCAGTTCAATTTGCTGTACCTTTTTTTTAAAAGTACTTAAGCCTATAGGCTCCAGTATGTCAGGTCTTTGATTTTATTTTTATAGATTCCTTTTACATCAACAAGGATTGCTTTGTCATTGGTGATTGATTTGAAGAATTCTTCATCCAGCTCAATGTATTTGTCATGGTTCACTGCAACGATTATTGCATCATAATCTTTACCAACTTCATCACTAAGCTCGAAATTATATTCTTCGAAATACTCTTTTTTGCTTGCATAGCAGTCAACGGCTTCTACATTCACGCCATAGCTCATAAGCTCACTGATGATATCGGGAACGCGCGAATTACGGATGTCGCTCACGTTTTCTTTAAAAGTGACGCCCATAACGAGTACTTTGGAATCGAGGATGTTTTTACCTGCGGCAATCAGTTTTTTAACGGTTTGCTTGGCAGTATAAAATCCCATAGAGTCGTTGATGTAGCGTCCGGCAGTAATTACCTGCGAATGGTAGCGGAACTCACGTGCCTTGAAAACAAGATAATACGGGTCAACGCCAATACAGTGGCCGCCAACAAGTCCGGGATAGAATTTCAGGAAATTCCATTTTGTGCCCGCAGCTTCGAGTACATCGTAAGTGTTGATGCCCATGCGGTTAAAAATAAGGCTCAGCTCATTCATCAGTGCGATGTTCACATCACGCTGGGTGTTTTCAATGATTTTTGCTGCTTCGGCAACTTTCATGTTTGGTGCACGGTGAACACCTGCTTTTACAACCAGCTCGTAGGTTTTGGCGATATTGTCCAAAGAATCGTCATCACAACCGGAAACAATTTTCTTGATGGTGGTGATTGTATTCACTTTATCACCGGGATTGATGCGTTCCGGCGAATATCCAACTTTAAAATCTTCGGGGAATTTGAGCCCTGATTCGCGCTCCAGGATTGGGATACAGTCTTCTTCTGTAGCCCCAGGATATACTGTGGATTCATACACAACATAATCACCCTTTTTCAGGATTTTTCCTACGGTTTCTGATGCTTTGAGCAGCGGTGTCAGATCGGGCAGTTTGTGGCTGTCAATGGGAGTGGGTACGGCAACAATGTGGAATTGTGCGTCTTTTAAATCTTCCAGCTTGCTGGTAAACTGGATGTCGCAACCATCAAAAGCTTCTGCTTCCAGCTCTTCGCTGGGGTCGATGCGGTTGCGCATCATCTCTACGCGGTCTTCTTTGATGTCGAATCCGATTACTTCAATTTTTCTTGCAAACTCTAGGGCTATGGGCAAACCAACATAACCAAGGCCAATAACAGATAATTTGGCTTTTTTGTCTAATAGATCCTGATAGATACTCATCGTTAAGTTTTTTATTAATTGTGTTTTATTTTTTTAAAAATGGATGATAGTCGCCGCGGCGTCCGATGGTTTTGGAATTGCGGATTCGGAAAACGGTTTCGATCGATGGCCGCGCATCTTCCAAACGGAAGCCGCCACCTTCAAGGATACTTTTGTAGGTTTCGGTGTGCAGGTCGGTAAAGCCTTTGCTGAACTCAATTTCTTTTCCTTCAACGGTTATGGAACGGAAAGTTCGCTGGCCGGCTTCCCTGATTTCTTTTGGGATGTCTGTGCTGTCGAGGCTGAGCATCCAGCGTACGCGTGCTTTTTCAAGTTGTAAAAATCCCGCTGCTTTGTCTTCTTCGGCAAGATGAACAATATTTTCTTTCACTTCGCCAAAAATCCAGCTGAGCATATCAAAAAAGTGTACACCGATATTTGTTGCGACACCGCCCGATTTGCTCGAATCACCTTTCCACGACATATGGTACCAATGACCTCTGGAAGTGATATAGGTCAGGTCGATGTCGTACATTTTATCAGCAGGCGCGCTTTCAACTTCTTTTTTCAAATCTATAATTGCCTGATGATAACGCAGCTGGAGAATGTTGTAGATGTTCTTGCCGGTTTCGCGTTCAATTTCCTGAAGTGCATCAACATTCCAGGGGTTGAGCACAATGGGTTTTTCACAAATGGCATGGCATTCGTTGCGTAAAGCCAGGCGGATATGTGCATCATGCAAATAGTTTGGCGAGCAAATGCTCACATAGTCAATTTTGCCGCCATTGCGCCTCAGTTTATCTAAGTGGCGGTCGAAGCGCTCGGATTCCAGGAAGAAATCTGCTTCGGGGAAATAACTGTCAATAATGCCCACACTATCAAACGGATCGAGTGCGGCAACGAGTTCGTTTCCGGTTTCTTTTATTGCCTTCATATGGCGCGGGGCAATATAACCTGCTGCACCAATGAGGGCAAATCGTTTTTTTGAATTACTCATACTACTTTAATCGTCTCTATTACTTTTTATCGTTCTATTTTGGTCACTTTGCCATCCTTCAGCCGGTATGTTTCCTTGCTTTCGGGGCATTGTGCCAATCCTTCTTCATCAAAATCAAGTCTGTGGCCGTACTCGCTCATCCAACCCAATTGCCGCGCCGGGTTTCCCACAACCAGTGCATAATCGGGGATTTCTTTGGTGACCACAGCTCCGGCACCGATAAAGGCAAACCTTCCTATATCATGACCGCAAACAATGGTTGCATTGGCGCCAATCGAAGCGCCCTCCTTTACCAGGGTTTTGGAATACTGCCCGCGTCGGTTTACATTGCTCCGTGGATTGACCACATTGGTGAATACCATGGAGGGCCCCAGAAAAACGTCATCTTCACAAATGACACCGGTATAAATCGAAACGTTGTTTTGTACTTTTACATTATCGCCCAATACAACATCAGGCGAAATCACTACATTTTGTCCGATATTGCATTTTTTCCCCAAAGTGCAATTTGACATTATGTGGCTGAAGTGCCAGATTTTGCTGCCCTCTCCAATTTGGCAGCCATCATCAATTATTGCTGTCTCGTGCGCGAAATACTGTTTTTCCATCTTTTAACGGTTTACAAATTCCAGAACAGAATTGGTGATATAATGGAGCTGTTCTTCATCCAGTTCGGTGTGCATTGGCAGGCTGATTACGCGTTCTGAAAGCATTTCGGTTACCGGGAAATCGCCTTTTTTATAGCGCGGATCCTGATATGCTTTCTGCATATGCAGTGGAACAGGATAATAAATCGCATTGGGAATGTCTTTGCTCAGCAGGTATTTGTGCAGCTCGTCGCGGTCAATATCTTTTGTTACCAAAGTGTATTGATGGAAAACGTGGGTGGTAAAATCTGAAGTAACAGGAGTTTGCAGTTTTGGGCTTGCTGCAAAAGCATCATTGTAGAATTTCGCTGCTTTTTGGCGTGCTGCGGCATATTCGTTGAGGTGTGGAAGTTTTACTTTCAAAACTGCGGCCTGGAATGTATCCAGACGGCTGTTTACACCAACATAATCGTGATAGTAACGTTCTGCCATTCCATGGTTTACCATCACGCGCAGCATTTCGGCCAGTTCATCATTATTAGTAAAAATTGCTCCGCCGTCGCCATAAGCGCCCAGGTTTTTGGATGGGAAAAAGGATGTACAGCCAATATCGCCAATAGTTCCGGCTTTCTTTACACTGCCATCTTTAAAATTATAATCGGCGCCAATTGCCTGAGCATTGTCTTCAATTACATACAAATTGTGCTCTTTTGCAATTTCCAGTATGGCTTCCATGTTGGCGCACTGACCAAAAAGGTGTACAGGAACAATGGCCTTTGTTTTTGGCGTAATGGCGTTTTTGATGGATTCAGGGTCGATATTGAAAGTATCGGGCTCAACATCAACCAAAACCGGAGTAAGCCCCAGCAGTGCAATCACCTCGGCGGTGGCAATAAAAGTGAAAGAAGTTGTGATTACTTCATCACCGGGTTTCAGGTTTAAGGCCATCATGGCTACCTGCAGTGCATCTGTACCGTTCCCACAGGGGATTACATGCTTAACGCCCAGATATTTCTCGAGTCCTGCCTGAAATTCCTTTACTGCTGCGCCGTTTATATATTGCGTTGTATCAAGTACTTTCTGGATTTCTGTATTGACTTCTTCTTTGATCTTTAAGTATTGCGAGTGGAGATCAACCATTCTTACTGGCTTCATATTTTTCTGTTTTAGGGTTTTAACAAATGCTGCAAATATAGGATAAATAGGTTAAGCCGCAAGGCATACCATTATAAAGAATTTGTGATTTTCCGTTAAAAGTTTGCATATGAAAAATCAAATTTGCAATGATGTTCCCGAAATCTCCACAGGAATTATGATGGGCTTATACTCATTTGGCTATCTTTGCGTTTTATTTCAAATAAAGAATAATTTGTCTTATGAATAAACCCCATTACTCAGGTCTTCTTATCGGGTTCCTACTTGTTTTTTCTACAATTACAAAAGCCCAGCGTTCGGTATCCGATTCATCAATTTTTATGAGCCTGGCGCATTTTAGTTATACAGCCCAGTTTCCTGCCGGGGATATGGCCGACCGTTTTGGGATGAACAGTGCCATCGGTGGCGGTGTGCTGTTTAAAACTTCTTCAAACTGGATTTTTGGATTTGATGCTAATTACCTTTTTGGGTCAGATGTAAAAAATAAAGATCAAATCTTAAAAAATATTGAGACTTCCTATGGTTTTATTATCGATGATAGTGGTTTGCCGGCAGAAGTCCATTTGCGCGAACGCGGTTTTACTGTTTTTGGTCGGGTCGGCAAATTGTTTCCGGTGCTTTCGCCAAACCCCAATTCCGGTATTTTTCTCATTGGAGGATTGGGCTATATGCAGCATAAAATCTATATCGAAAGCTTAGATGACCTGGCTTCGCAGGTGCGCGGGGATTATGCCAAAGGCTATGATAAATTATGTGGCGGGCCGGCTGTTAGCGAGTTTGTCGGATATCTCTATATGAGCAATAACAGGCTGATTAATTTTTATGCGGGTTTTGAATTTACCCAAGCCTGGACTTCATCTTTACGTGAGTACAATTTTGCCGAAATGAAGTATGAAAATGAAAACCGCTTTGATATGCTCAACGGGATTAAAGTGGGCTGGGTAATATCAATTTATAAGCGCGAAGCACGATCTTATTATTTCGATTGAGGTTTATGGATTTTATATATTCCTTCTCCGTTTATTCCTATAGTTTGCTCCTGAAATTAGCGGCTCCTTTTCATCCCAAGGCACGGCTTTGGGTAAATGGCCGCAAGGGAGTTTTGCGGCGAATGAAAAATGAGATCAGAACCGATAAACCACTGATTTGGTTTCATTTTGCATCCTTGGGGGAATTTGAGCAGGGACGTCCGGTGATGGAAAAGCTTAAAATGCTCCATCCTAAAAAGCAACTCCTGATTACTTTCTTTTCGCCATCAGGTTACGAAATCCGGAAAAATTATGCCCTAGCCGATTATGTGTATTACCTGCCGGTGGATACCCCGAAAAACGCAAGGATTTTCCTGGATATTTGTCAGCCTGAATTGGTGGTTTTTGTGAAATATGAATTTTGGTTTCACTATATGCAGCAATGCCACAAAAGAAATATCCCTCTGATTTTTATCTCTGCGGCATTCCGGAAAGATCAGCATTTCTTTAAAGCCTGGGGTGGATGGTTCCGCCGGCAACTCCAAATGGCTGATCATTATTTCGTGCAAAAACAGTCATCACTCCAATTGCTTTCTTCCATAGGAATTCGTCAGGCAAGCCTGAGCGGAGATACCCGTTTCGACCGGGTTTCTGAAATATGCAGCGCTGCAGAAGCTGTCGGAAATATTGAAGTTTTTGCCCAAGGAAAACCCTTGATGATGGCCGGAAGCTGCTGGCCACCGGAAGAAGAAATCCTTGCAGAATGGTTTACAAAAAATCAAAATCTGTATAAATTAGTGCTTGTGCCCCACGATATTTCCATCGGACGCATTACTGAAATTGAAAAAACATTTTCCGCTTTTAAATGTCTGCGCTTTTCTGTTTTTGAAGACACACTTGCAGCCCGGGCCGATATTTTGATTATTGACAGTATCGGCATGCTAAACCGTCTGTACCGGCATGCACGCTATGCTGTTGTTGGCGGAGGTTTCGGAAGCGGGCTGCATAATATCCTCGAAGCCGCTACCTTCGGCATTCCGGTTTTTTACGGGCCAAAAACAAAAAAATTCCCCGAAGCCGAGGAGATGAAAAATTCGGGCGGAGGGTTTGAAATCCGTGATGCTAATGACCTGATCTCCATGACACAAAAAATGGATGCGAACGAAATCGCATACAATCAGGCTGCCGCGGCATCGAAACAATTTATTGAATCGGGCAGGGGCGCCACACAAAAAATCATCGATTATATCGAAAAGTCGGGATTAGCTGAAGCTTAATTGTTTTTTCGATAAATAGCTTAGCCGCCAGTGTGCTGCAATCATCGAAACGACCAGCAGGATCATCATATGTACCAGATAATGGTTGAGCAGATGCGCAGGGCAGTTTTCCTGTGTAAGTTCCAAAAATGCATTGTAATAGGGCGTAGCCGGAATACTGTTGCCAATCCACTGCAAAACAACCGGCATTTCATTGATGGGCCAGGAGTAGCCTGAAACGAGAAAAACCGGATAACTCGTAAAAGCATACAGCTCCATCAATCCCACCGGACTTTTGAAAAAAGTGCTGAAAAAGACAGTATAGTAAAAAACCGAAAGGATAAAAACAAAGGTGAGGATTCCCAGATAAAGGTGCTGATTCCCAAGGGGAACATTAAATACGTGAAAAACAACCGCAAAGAAAAAGAAGCTCATGGCCAGATAATGGATGATATAAAAAGCCCCTTTAGCATGAATGGCCTTAAAAACATTGCCATGAGCCATTCCGATCCATTTACCGATTGATTTATGTTTCCGCTCTTCAGCAATGCTTTCGCCCAAACCAATAAGCAGGGTTTGCTGCAAAATCAAAAGGAAAAGTCCCGGCAGCAGGAAATCGCCATAATTATTGTTCACATTATAAACATTGCGGATCTCGGGGAGTATAGGTGCAGCATGTTCCAAAGCATATTTGTAGGTCATGCCACTGGCCTGAAAATATTTGATGCGGATGCCTGCGCCCATGGTGAGGAACACGCTGGTCAGCCCTTTGTTGATGTCGTTGGATGGCAGGAAACGTGAAGTGTTTAGGAAAATACGCACATCGGCTCCTTTGGCTTTCTTTAAATCGGCTTCAAAACCTTTCGGGATGACCATAAAACCCTGAACATCCATCTTGTAAAGCTTATCCACGGCAGAACCGTAATCTGCAAGTTCGTATTTCAGATTGATTTTTTGGGTGCTGTTCAAAAAGCGGCAAACCTGACGGCTGGCGGCTGTTTGATCCATATCCACCACAGCGAAATCGTTTTTTTCTACATCTTTGAACATATAAATGGATCCCAGAAAAAAAGAATAAAGCAGGGGCGCACCTATAATAGTCAGCAAAACGCTCAGGTCGCCCGAGATAAATTTTATTTCCCTGTGGAATATGTTCAGGAATGACTTCATAGATTATTATCGTTGATGAGCGGGCTTTGTTTTTTGTATTTCCTGATGTTGATCAGTAATGCGGGAAGCATGATAATCAGCGCTCCCAGCAGGAAGAGCAGCATTTTCCAAATGTCGGTATAGGCATAATGGAAAGGTGCGTCCATCTGATAAATTTTCAGGAAAGCGTAAAGAAAATGCGTGTATGGAATGAGTTGGGCATAAATCGTATCAAAAAAGGGCATGCCCCAAATTGGGAAAGTGAAACCGCTGAATACGAATGCCGGCGAATTATACACAAAAGCGAAATCCATGGCCATAATTTCATCGCGGAAAATCGCCGACAGCATCAGGCCCATAAAAAAGCTGGTGAAAACCAAAGCCAGCATAAGCAAATAAACCTGCCCGAAATGGCCGTATAGGGGAATGCCAAAAACCGGGTACATAACGCCCAGGATGAGCAGGGCCGTAATGCTGTTGAGCAAAAGATAAGGAATGCTTTTGCCAATGAGCATAACCGCAAGGTTGTCCCCTGATTTTTCCTGCCAATCGTAATAGGTGTCCAGATTGAATTCAGTATTGATGGCACGTACGCCCACAAACATTACAAACATCTGCAAAAGCACGGTCATCAGCCCGGGCGTGAGATAATACAGATAATTGTAGGTGGGATTATAGAGCGATGATGAGGTCATTTGTACCGGTTCAATAAAGTTCATGGCTTTCTCGCTGCTGAGCCCTTCCGCCAGGAATTTATTCTGCAAAACGCCGCCCTGAAGTGTAAGGATTACTTTGGTGGATTCCTTGAGCAGCAGATTGCCATAAACGATATTGCGCGAATTGATGTATGATTGAATACGGCTTTGTTTGCCACGTTTCAGGTCGGCAGTAAAATCTTTTGGGATATGAAAACATCCTTTAAAGCGGTTTTCTTCAAAACCTTTTTTGATTTGCTTGTCGTTTTGCAGATAGTCCACAATTTTCATATTGGGGCTGGATTCCACAAAACGTGCAAAAGTGCGGCTCAGCTCGGTATGGTCATTGTCGAGTATGGCCACAGGAACTTCGCGCAGTGCGCCTTTTACATAAATAAAATTCAGGAAAATATAAACGATGGGCGGGAGCACAATGAGCAGATAAAGCCGTGAGCGGCTTTGTACAATGCGCCCGAATTCCCTTCCGCAAATCCTGAGGATGTTTTTAAAAAATCGCATGGCAGCTTTTAAAATTCAACAATTGCGGTCATGCCCGGTTTCAGCTCTTTGATCGGTTTTGCCGGTTTCAGGTGGATTTCAAAGGTGCGCAGTTCGATCATCTGCTTCTGCTTGGTGGGCAGCCAGGTTGCAAAATCCGCCATAGGGCTGATGTAGCTTACTTTGAAAGTGAAGTTTTCATTGCCGATGGCAGGGAAATGTACGTCCAGTTCTTTGCCTTTTTCAAAATCGCTGAGCTTGTCCTCCCGCACTTGCAGGATCACATAAGCATCTTGCGGGATCTGGATGCTGAAAACCGGATACCCGGCAGCTATTACTTCACCTTTTTCTGCGATTTTATTGCTGATTTCGCCGGAAACCGGGGCAATAATTTCGAGTTGTTCTTTATAGGCAATAGCTTCTTTATAAACGTTTTCGGCCTGGATAAACTGGCCGGTTGCGGCTTCGATCTGTTCTTTTCGTGCGCCTTCTTCGGCCATTTCGTATATTGCTTTGGCTGCGTTCATCTGGTCGCGGGCAGCATTGTGCTTAAATTCGATCTCGTCCATCTCCTGGCGGGAAATAACCGAATCTTCATAAAGCACAACAAAGCGGTCGTAAGTTTTTTTGGCAAATTCATACTGGCTTTTTGCCATTTCGTATTGGCTTTTCGCAGCTTTTTTTTCTTCAGCCCTTGCTCCGTTGCGTGCCATGTCCATCATCGAACGCGCTGCTTCCAGCACGCCCTCGGCCTGGCCTACTTTGGCATCAATAATTTTGGGCTTGAAAGTGGCCAAAAGCTGTCCTTCTTTTACCACATCTCCGCGGTCAACATACATATTGTTCAGGCGTCCGGGGATTTCCGATGCCACATCCACAACGGTGGTTTCGACCGTTCCCACCATATAGCTTTCATTGATGTTGTTGTCGCGGCCAATAAGCAGGATGATTGCAACGACAAGGATAACCACAGGAACAGCAAGTACCAGATAAGATTTATTCAATTTCATAAGTTCAAACAGATTTTATTTTTCCTGATATATTTCCAAAACTTTTTCGGGATTACCGGTTGCCAGATAAAGGTCGGTCAAGGCATCGTAATATTCGTATAATGCGACCAAACGCGTGATCTGCGCCCCCTCGAGCATCAGCTGTGCATCAATTACATCCAGCGAGCGGCCCACACCTTCGTTAAAGCGTTTTTCGGTAACGCTGAGATTGGACTCGGCCAACTTGATAGTGGCGCTTTGCTTGGTGAATTTAGTTTGGGCATTGATCGCGTTTTTGCATGATTTGTTTACCCAAAGGCTGATCTGATCACGGGCATATTTTTCGGCAAACTGAACTTCTTCCATCAAATGATTGCTGGCTTTCAGTTTGTTGTAATCTTTAAATCCATTGAAAAGGTTCATCTTTAACTGTACACCGAGTATAAAAGGCGGCTGGATGATGGGTAAATCCTTTCTGAAAATCCCATACTCTCCAAAAGCAAAAATTTCGGGCATAAATTCAGAAAGGTGCAGTGCATGGCTTTGTTCCACCATTTTTTTCTTTTGCTCAATGATTTGCAGCATCGGTTGATGGGACATTGCCTCGGCGATCAGTGAATCGGTATTGAGCATTGTAAGGTGAAAATCCATTTTTCCGCTGAGCGAAATGCTGGTGTCCTGAGGAAATCCCATACTGGTTTTCAAGGCGTCTTTGGCCAGGCTCAGGCGGTTGCTGTCGTCGCTGAGTTCTAACTCCGCATTGGCAACGGCTACTTGGGCACGTAGCAGCATATGCGAGGGGATGATGCCTGTTTCGGCAAGCCTTTGTGCATCCTTTTGATGTTTTTTCATTCCTGCAACAACGTTTGCACGTGTTTCTACTACATTTTCGAGCAGCAAAACACTGAGATAGCGTTGTATTGTTTCCCTGATTATTTCATTGCGCGCAGTAATTTCATTTAGCTTGCTTTCTTCCAGTTCAGCTTCTGCAAATTTCCGTCCGGCATTGATTTTGCCTCCCATAAACAGAGGTTGCACAGCCATCACGTTGCCGGTAAACATAGCCTGATTGTCCACCACAAGATTGTAAGCCGGCAATTTCCCCAGCATACCCACCATATCATTATAAAGCGCAGATTGCATTTCCGGGGGCAATGTAATTACAGCGCCAACCGCAGCAACCCCGTATTTGGCCAGCATATCGTCTAAACTGCCTTTTACCTGCTCCATGTTTATTTCGATGTTTTCGCTGAGGTAGGTATAGCCTCCCAAAAGGTCAACAGTGGGCAAATAATTTCCTTTTGCTGCCTTCAGTCCGTATTCTTTTTGAATGACGGCTTGTTGCTGCTGTTTGATTTTTGGGTTGTTCTGCAATGCTGATGCAATCGCATCGGCCAACCTCAGATCCTGGCTTTGTAAAGATAGGCTAAGCGCTATAAAGAGTAGAAAAACAAGTTTTTTTGAAACCATAGATTTTTAGTGTACTTTTTCTGCTTTGATTACAAATCGTTTAATTAAAACCCATTGCTCTGGAGTTTTATATGCTCGCATTCAAAAACATCATTAAATCAATAAGTTCGGCAGCAAAAATACATTTTTTGTGCTATGTTTTTTTAAAATTTGTATTATGGTTTTAAAAAAAATCAAACCATATAGCAACTTTGTTGGGGGTTTTGTAAAAATTTAATCTTCTTGATTCGTAAGTGTGCACTTCGGCTTGGTATTTGGTGTTGGATTTATATGCAGGTATTTGTATATTTGAAGGTTCAATCATCAATCATTAAAGGAGGTCCCCCATGAAAAAATTATTCCTTCCATTTATCCTGATTGCCGGCGTTTTTCTTTTTACACAATGCAATAAAAAAGATATTGATCAGCCAGTCGATCCTTCGGATACTATCCCGGATATCCATAATTTGGTTATTCCGGATAATTTTGATTTTAAAACCGGAAAGACCGTTCAGGTCAGTCTCGGCGATGGTTTTAAAGCTACCAATGCCGGTGACATCAAATACGAAATTTATCTTTATGATGCCCAGGGAGTTAGTATTTCTACTTCCTCCAAAGGTGATGACGGCAGCGCGCTAACCCAAACCGGATCGCTTGTTGATGTGATGAACCAGCTGAACAGCATCATGATTACAGATGATCCGAATCCTGAAATTAACATAGAAGTGCCCGGTTATTTTGATTCCCTTTTGATCGTGAAAAATGAGATGGGACTTTATTCAACATCATATCTGCCGATTGATGGGCCAAACCTAAAAGCCGGTTTTAAAAACAAGCAGTTGCCGGATAAAAGCCGTTTTAAAGATGATCCAACAGATATCCTATACGGCGTAAACAGCCTCAGAGAGCTCTATACAGTAAACCCACTTACCGGCGAACTGGATGAAATTTCTACACTACCATGGAACTCAGGGGGAAGCTGGGCCTGTGCCATTGATCCTGTTTCAGAGATTCTCTATACGATTGGAATATCTTACCCATATTATCTTTATGCCTATGATCTGAATACAGGAACCTGGGATACCCGTGGAGCAACCTATTATCAGGGCCCCAGGCTTGGCTATAATGTAAAAGACGGTATGCTCTACTATTCCTTTAGTTACTGGGTGTTGCTGATAAATCCGGAAAATGGCAAGATGATCTCCTACTACAAAGTGAACGGCTTGCATAACCTTAATGGCGGCGACCTCGTTTTTGCGGATAACGGGAGATTATATATTTCCAGTGAAGCCGGCCTTTACAAATGTACTTTTACGGATGGAAACAATATCCAGGCCGACAGGATTTCGGCCGATAACCTGCCAAACTATCCTAATTCCCTTACATTTGATCAAAATCAAGAGCTTTGGTGGGCATCAAATGTTTCCAACGGACAGGGGGGCTTCGAGGGACGCCTCTTTATCATGGATACTGTAACCGGTGGCTGGGAAGACCGCTGGACACTCCCTCAAAACTATATACACGATCTGGCCACCATGCCGGTCGATCAGGGCGCGATTCCGCAAACGGATACAGATGGCGATGGAATTATCGATTTTTATGACGAATATCCCGATGATGGCGACCGTGCCTACGACACCTACACGCCTTCGGTTTATGGTTGGGGAACCTATGCGTTTGAAGACTTATGGCCCAATGAAGGCGATTATGATTTCAATGATTTGGTGTTGAATTACCGTTTCACACATGTTTATAATTCGAATGATTTGATCGTGGAAACCAAACTGAATTTTAATATTAAAAATGTTGGCGGTGCTTTCCGCAACGGCTTTGGTATTGAACTGGATATGAATGAAAATCTGATCCAACAGGTAAGTGGATATTACCTCAAAGGAGGAATTGTCAGCCTCAACGGAAAAGGTCTGGAAAATGGTCAGGACAAACCTGTA
Organism: Bacteroidales bacterium; assembly: GCA_963662905.2. GTDB lineage: Bacteria > Bacteroidota > Bacteroidia > Bacteroidales > WRLA01. The sequence continues at coordinate 2,193,312 of CAXXFD010000003.1, forward strand.
ATCATTGTGTTTGATGATGCCTGGTCGGCCAATGCGTCTTTGGGTGAATTGGAAATCCTTATTTCCTATTACAACCCAATTTCAGCAAATTCTTTTGGCGCCAAAAATCCGTTTATTTTTGTGGATGGCGAACGTGGCAGAGAAGTTCATATGGCAGGATCTGAGCCAACAGATCTTGTCGATGCTTCCCTTTTTGGCACAGGTAGCGACAATAGCAACCCGGCCATTGGGCGCTATTACAAAACTTCAGGTAATTTGCCCTGGGCCATTGATATTGTGCATGATTTCGTTTATCCAAAAGAAAAGTATCCGATCATTATGGGCTATACCCGTTTTGCAGACTGGGCTCAATCCGGAGGGGAATCCTATCAGGATTGGTATAAAGACCAGAACGGATACCGCAATAATACGTATTTGAAAACAGATTGATAAAATAACAGCTTATGAAATACTCAGGGGTAAAAACAACTTTTTTAACATTCATTTCTTTGTTCTTCATTCTGACATCCTGTAAAAAGGACCGTGATTTTACGGATGACGAACCTGATGATCCAAAGGATGGCATTTTTGAACTGGTAATCCCTTCCGACTTTGATTTTGAAACGGCTCAGGATGTCCAGCTCAATATTAATGGTTTTAAATCATCGCGCGATGCGGTGGTGAAATACAACATCTACCTCTATTCCGAAATTACCACTCAGGAAGAGGTTACTTATGAAAATGAGGAAGGAGAGATGGTTACCGAAGTCATTGATAAATATGATGTGTTCAATAATCTGGTTTCTACTGTAATAACCGATCAAGAGCAGTTTGAGCTGAACCTGACTATTCCCATTTATTACAATAAACTCTACATCATCAAAAATGATATGGGTTTGTATTCCTCTGAAATCGTTCCGATCGAAAACGGAAAAGCTGCTTATTTTCCCCCTCAGATGAAAGCGGCAAGTGATGATCCGGTTGATGTCATTTATGGCGTTAATTCACAGGCAGACCTTTTTACCATAAATCCGGTAACAGGCGAGATGGTGATTATCGGCTCATTGCCGTCGGGCTCGGGCGGGAGCGTAACATGTGCGCTTGATCCTGTAAGCCGCGTGCTTTATACGATTGGCGGCTCATCAAAGTATCTTTATGCCTATGATATCGATGAGGGAAGCTGGGAAGTGCGTGGAAATACCGGACTGTCCGGCCCACGCCTGGAGTACAGAAAAGAGGACGGGCTGCTCTATTTTTCTACATCCAATAAGGTGATTACCCTGAATCCGGCAAATGCGCAATCTATTTCAACCTATACCGTCAATGGCCTGCACAACAGCGGATGGGGCGATGTGGCTTTCGATCCGAATGGAACCTTGTTTATGGCAACCAAATCAGGGCTTTATCGCTGCGACCCAATCGGAAACAACGAATATGATGCAGTGCGTATCAGCGCCGATAACCTGCCGTATTTCCCAACATCCATGACCTTTGACTCCAATGAGGAATTGTGGATTGGCTCTATTGAAAATGGACAGGGACAAGTTGTGGTTATGGACCAGGTTACAGGAGGCTGGGAATACCGCTTCCGCGAATATCCCATTGGTATCAATGATCTTACCTTCCTGCCGTTGGATGAAACACAGGTACAACAGGTCGATACCGATGGCGATGGCATTGTGGATTTTTATGACGAATATCCCGATGACGGTGACCGTGCCTATGATACATATACACCATCAGTTTATGGATGGGGCACATTTGCTTTTGAAGATTTATGGCCGCATGAAGGCGATTATGATTTCAATGACCTTGTGGTGAATTACCGTTTCACCCATGTGTTCAATTCCTCCGACCTGATCGTGGAAACCAAATGGAATTTTGTGATCAAAAATATCGGAGGTTCCTACCGAAACGGATTTGGTATTGAGCTGGACATGGATGAAAACCTGATTCAAAACGTAAGTGGTTACTATCTCAGCGGATCCATCGTAAACCTGAATGGAAAAGGTCTGGAAGCGGCACAGGACAAACCGGTGATTATTGTTTTTGATGATGCCTGGAAAGCACAGCAAAATTCGGAAAATATTGAAGTGGTTATTTCTTATACCAGCCCTATTTCCGAAGCTTCTTTTGGAGAAAAAAACCCGTTTATTTTTATTGATGGCGAACGGGGAAAGGAAGTGCATATGTCGGACAAAGAGCCTACATCATTGGCTAATCTTACGTATTTTGGTTCGGAAGATGACGATAGTAATCCGGCGGCAGGCAGATATTATAAGAATTCAACCAATCTTCCCTGGGCCATTGATATCATTCACAACTTTGTTTATCCCAAGGAAAAATCGAGCATACACTTAGGTTATAACCGCTTTGGCGATTGGGCCGAATCCGGAGGTGCAGAGTTCCCTGATTGGTATAAAGACCAGGATGGTTATCGAAATAATGCCTATTTGGTTGTTGATCAATAGAGAATAATGGTTTGTCGTTAAAAACCTATGCCCAACAAATCCCGTGTTTTTTTGAAAATACGGGATTTTTTTATCTGACAATATGAATATTTATGCATGTAATTTTGAAAGAAAACTGAATATTAAGGAGTTTCTTTTGCCAATCAAAGCCATAATTTTCTTAAATTTGTTAGTACTTGAACGGACATTCGCACAGACATGCTTTTGCTCCTGCAAATTATTTTCTAATGGACAGCATAAAATTAAATCAACTTCAGGAAGAAAATGCCCGTTTAAAGGCCGAGCTTCAACATTTGCGAGAGCAGCAGAATATGGTTGCCTCCCATTCCGACATCATCCTTTGGGGCGCCAATGCCGCATTTTGGAATTGGGATTATAAGACCGGTAGGGTACAGTGTTCCGATAACAAACTTGATTTCCTGGGGTTTCAAAAAGAGGAGTTTGATGCGCATATAGAATTTTTCATCAAACGTATCCATCCCGAAGATTATAAGCAAACAATGGATTCGATGGGGGCCATGCTAAAGGGAAAAACAAAAAGCTGGGAGTGTGAGTACCGAATCCGACGAAAAGACGGGATCTATATCTGGTTTCAGGACAAAGGAAAAATCGCTGAATGGGATAAAGACGGCAGGCCCCTGCGTATCGTAGGTGTTACCAACCACATCAGCACGAAAAGGGAATACATCAGCTCATTAAAAGAAAGCGAAGCACGCTACAGGTCTTTATTTGAAAATTCTGCAATGGGGATACGCATTGTGGATGAAGAAGGTCAAGTTATCGGCGAAAACGAAAGCCTTGTTAAGCTTACAGGATATACTGCACAGGAGACCATTGGTAAGCATATTTGGGATGTGGTTTTGCGCCAAACCCCACCTGAAAAACGCACAGATGAGCTTCGTCAAAAATTGGAAAAAGGCATCCGAATAGCATTGATAACCGGAACTTTTGGCCTGGACCATGAACCCAAAAAACAAACTTTAATTACAAAGTCCGGTGAGGAACGGGTAGTCTCGGCTTCTTATTTTCATATTCAAACGGAAGGAAGGTACCTCTATTATGGTATTATTACGGATATAACGGAACAGGAAAGGAACAAGCAAAATCTCCTCAAAGAAAAAGAGTATCAGAACAATATTTTAAAAGGCACCAATGCCGGCACATGGAGATGGAATGTGCAATCAGGGGAAACCATTTTTAATGATCGCTGGGCTGAAATGTTAGGTTATTCGCTGAATGAAATAAAACCGGAAATACAAAGCTGGGCCAAAAATGTCCATCCCGATGATTTGGTAAAATGTAATGAACTGCTGCAAAAACATTTTAATAAGCAATTGGATTATTATGATGTGGAGTTCCGGATGAAACACAAAAAGGGCCATTGGGTTTGGGTCCATGCACGGGGAAAACTGATTGATCGAACAAAAGAAGATAAGCCTCTTTTAATGTTTGGAACTCATCTTGATATTACCGGACGAAAGCTTAACGAAATAAAACTGAAGGAACAGTTTGCCGAACTGGAAGCCATCAATAAAAATATCCGTATTGTTACGTGGCGCTTAACGTTCAGTCCAGATGGAAGCTTGCTCAAGGGCACGATCTCGCCTGTAGCCGACGAATTACTGGGTTTGAAAGATGACGCAATCAATAATGATTATACTAAATTTTTCTCATTTGTGCATCCTGATTATCATGATGTTATGATGAAGAAAATCAAAGAGGGATTGGGGAGGCCGGGGCAAACAGTTCATTTTGAATACAAAGTTTTAAAAGCAGATGGAAGCGAGGCATGGTTCTCTTCCGTCGGAACGGCTGTTGATGAAGACGGTGTTTTGGTAGGATATGGTACAACCATTGATGTTACGGAGAAAAAACAAGCAGAAACCGAACGCGAACAATTATTGGCCCTTATCGAAAATAGTGACGATATCATTGTTGTTAAGGACAAAGACAGACGTGTCCGGGCCACAAATATGTCTTTTGTAAAAGCCAGCGGCCAAAAATCCATTGCGGATATGATTGGGAAAACCGATGCGGAAATCTTTGGCGTGCCCGAAGATTCTGAACCGGTTAGCTCCTATACTAAAGACGATCTGGCCGCTTTGAAAATGAACAAAGGGGAAATTATTGTCCGTGAAGAACCTGTGATTTTCCCTGATGGTCAAAAGCGGATTTTTTTAACACGGAAATTCCCTATATACAGCAAAGACAGCAAAACGGTTTCTATTGGCGTGGTCTCCACAGATATATCCAAAATAAGGAAAGCCGAAGAAAAACTCGTTGAAAGTGAACAGAGTCTCCGTACACTTTTCAATGCAATGGAAGATATTGTTTTTGAAATGGATTATAACGGAACCTACCTCAATATTGCCCCAACCTCTACCCAACTAATGTATCAAGAGGCAGGACAAATGCTCGGAAAAACCCTTTTTGATGCATTTGAAAAACCGGTGGCAGAAAAATTCCTGAATTTTGTACGTTCTGTTCTGGATGAAAACGCCACGAAAACAATAGAGTATCCATTGTTCATAAATGGAAAAACCCTTTGGTTTTCGGGTAAAGGCACGCCAAAATCAGAAAATACCATTCTGTATATTGCCCATGAAATTACAGCCCGCAAACAAGCTGAGGAGCGCATCAATATGCTGAACGAACGTATGAAAATTGCTGCTGATGCCGCCGGTACGGGAATTTGGGACTATGATCTTATTAATGATGTCCTGATATGGGACGATTGGATGTTCCGCATATACGGTGTGCAGCCCGGCCAATTTAACGGGAAATTTGATTTCTGGCGCAACATGGTTCACCCCGACGACCGTAAAGAATCACAGCGAAAAGTGGAACGGGCAGTTGTTGAAAAAAAGATATTGGATTTCAGTTTTCGCATTGTTCGCCCCGATGGCGAAATCCGGTTTGTCCGGGCTTTTGCCCAAATAAAATTTAATGAAGAAGGAAAAGCCCTTAGGCTCATTGGTTCAAACCACGATATCACCGAGCAGAAAAAATATGAAGAACGAATTGTTTTGTTCAAAAAAGCCGTAGAACAAAGCCCGGTGAGTATCGTAATGACGGATCCTGAAGGCAATATAAATTATGTTAATGCCGGATTTGAATCTGTAACCGGATATAAGCGAATAGAAGTGCTTGGTCAAAACCCGCGTATTCTAAAATCAGGGAAACAAGATTTTGATTTTTATAAGGAGTTGTGGGATACCATCAAGAGCGGTAAAATATGGGACGGGGAATTTCAAAACAAGAAAAAAAACGGAGCACTTTTTTGGGAGAAAGCAATTATTTCCCCGGTGATAAATGAACGAAATGAAATAACTCATTTTGTGGCGGTTAAAGAAGATATTACGCATATTAAGAGTATGCAGGATCAGCTTATACATATTCTTTCTTTGCAGGATATCCTCACAAAAATATCATCGAGTTATATTAATATTCCGGTAAAAAACCGGGTGCAGGCAATCAATGGAGCTTTAAAAGAACTGGGAATGCTTGTTGAGGCTTCAAGGGCTGCTATTTTTGAGTATGATTTCAACCGGCAGCTTACAAATATTACTTTTGAGTGGCACTTGGAGGATTTGCCTCCCCAGAAGGACAAGCTACAGGGAATTCCGCTGAATGTTGTTCCGGATTGGGTAAGCGCACACAGAAAGGGAGAAACGGTTTTGATTCCGGATGTAATGAACTTGCCCGGCGACAGTCCGCTCAAAAGGATGCTCGAAGAATGGGGCATCAGAAGCCTTATCACCGTTCCTATGGTTTCGAATGATGCTTGCGTCGGCTTTTTAGGTTTTACATACTCTGATACCACACGGCAGTTTACGGATAAAGAACAGGCAATTTTGAAATTGTTTGCGCAAATTGTGGTAAACCTGGAAAACAGATACCGGGTGGAGAAATCGCTGACAGAGGCTAAAATCAAGGCAGAAGAAAGCGACCGTTTAAAATCAGCTTTCCTGGCCAATATGAGCCACGAAATCAGAACACCACTTAATGGGATTTTAGGTTTCCTTGACCTGCTTGACGACCCGAACCTTGATGCACAAAACAGGGACGAATTTGTGGATATTATCCAAAAAAGTTCTGACCGCCTGCTCAATACAATGCGGGATATCATCGAAATATCAAGAATAGAAACAGGCCAGGTAAGTGTGCGCTACAAGGAGTTTGATGTTTTTGCTTTAATGCAAAGGCTATATAATTCTTTCCAACAGGGCGCCCGGGCTAAAGGTCTCCAATTGCATATGGGAAACGGTCAATCAGAAGATTGCCCCCTTTACATCACTTCTGATTTTAATAAACTCCTTGCTGTTTTAACTAATTTGCTTAAAAATGCCATTAAATACACACTTGAAGGTGAAATAAAATTTGGTTGTATCCGACGTGATACAGCCATTGAGTTTTATGTTCACGATAGCGGTATTGGTGTTCCTGATGACCGGAAAGAGGCTATTTTCAACCGTTTTGAACAGGCTGATATAGAGGATACACGGGTGTTCGAAGGTTCCGGTCTTGGCCTGGCAATCTCCAAGTTTTATGTGGAACAGCTCGGAGGGAAAATTTGGGTCGATTCGCAGGAAGAAATCCCTGAACAAAATATTTCCGGTTGGTCGCGCTTTGCTTTTACTATTCCGTTAGCAATGCAAGCAGATGTACCGGAAGTTTCACGGGAGGCGGCACAGCAAAAAAATATTCCGGATCAGGGGGATATCCTCCTGAAAAACGCTACGGTTTTGCTTGTCGAAGATGAACCTTCTTCCATTGATTTTCTGGAGTTTGTACTGAAGAGGACTGTTCAAAAAGTTATTACAGTAAAATCCGGGAATGAAGCAGTTGAAGCTTTCAAAAACACGCCACAAATTGATTTGATCCTTATGGATTTGAAACTTCCCGGCATCAGTGGCTTTGAGGCTACAAAAACCATTCGTGCGCTTGACAAAAAGGTTCCTATTATTGCCCAAACGGCTTTTGCAATGCCGGGCGATAAGGAAAAAGCACTGCTGGCAGGCTGTAATGCATACCTCTCAAAACCCATTAAAAAAGAGAAACTTATCCGGCAAATGAGCGAGTTGCTCCTAAATGTTCAGAAATAAAAAAAAGCCGTCCCAAAACTGATTGAGATGGCCTTTTTGATTGATATTGATATTGTTAGCTCGTCTTTTTATAAACCATTGCCACAACCGTAACATCATCACCGCCCATATTGATGCTCATTCCATAAGGACGGTCTTCCGGTATGTTGATTTGCGCATCTCCGGCTTTTCCGCTCAACTGCTGCCAGATTGTAACCGCCTGATGAACACCTGTTGCGCCCGTAGGATGCCCCCAGCCAATCAAGCCTCCTGTAGTATTGAATGGGATTTTCCCATCACGGGATGTGTGCCCTTCCAAAACAAAATCGCTTCCTTTGCCTTTTTCGGCCAGTCCCAGCGCTTCAATTGCGAGGATGCCGGCAATGGAGAAACAATCGTGGGTTTCTACTGTGGCCAGTTGGTCAACGGTTATTCCAGCTGATTCAAGAGCTTGTTTAGCTGCCCTTCCAATGGTTTCCAGTTCGGTAGGGTCTTTCGGGTCTTCGGTAATATTCCGCTCCACCTGTGCCCATCCGACCAGCTCTACCGTGTCTTTTTTGTCGATTCCGGCTTTTTTGAGCCCTTCTTCCGACATCAGGGCAATGCCACTGGCTCCGTCGCTTACTTTGCTGCAATCAAAAATTGTGAGGTTGTCCACGAAAGCTTTTCCATTGGGTTCGGTTTTGTTGGCCAGTCCTTCCGGATCGGGATGCGTATTTTGATATTCCTGTGCCGTGGGATCGAGGCGGGCATTCTCGATGGCGTTTTTGTACCATCGGGACATGGCCTGGCGGGTTTTTTCACGGCCGTATTTTTCGTAATAAGCTCCTGCACGATCACTGAATTGCCCCGGGAAAAAATAGGCATGGCCTTCTTTGCGTTTTGGGAACCATCCGGCTCCGGCCAGGATATCGGCGCCATAAATGGCTTTTACCGTATTTTGGACTTCCACGCCCAAAGCCAGGGCAACATCAGCCGTTTCGGCCAAAACCGATTTTAATGCTGAAGCCAGCGCCAGTCCGCCGGAACCACAAGCGCCTTCAACGGATGTGCTGGGCTTCCACTCCAGGCCTTTATCGATCATGGGCGCAAAACCGGGTAAATTGGCCTGCTTGTTGAAACGGGCAGCCATGAAATTCCCGATTACGGTTTCATCCACATTTTGCGCTCCGCCAATTTGCTTCAAAACGCCTTCGCCGGCTTCTTTTATGTAATGCTCCAAACCCGGACGGGGCTTTTTGGGATTAAATTCTTTGCGGCCTGTTCCTAACGAAACGGTATTATAACCGCCTGTGAGATATATTTTTTTTCTGAGTTTCTGCATGGTTCTTTATTTTATGATGCTACGAAATAGTTGTTAATCGGCCCGTAAGCATGGAAAAATCCGGTAAGCATTACCGTATTTACATCGGCTTCATTATTTGCTACGCCACTATCGACCAGCAATTTGCCGATACGGTTTGAATTAGCTCCGTATTCCATGGCCAATTGGGCCCCTCTGCTGTCCATTGCGGCCAGACCGGCAAAATAATTAGCGAAATGCTCTTCTTTTTTACGGTTTCGGATGATTGCCTTCCAGGCGATGTATCCATCCGGCAATGCGCCCGTAAAAGCATCCGCCTTTTCATCCAGCTCATCAACAGCTACATATTTTTGGTGAAGGGGGCAGTAAACCGATTTGATGCGTCCCCGCTCATAAGCCAGAAAACCATCTTTTTGTGATCCGTCGGAATTTTGTCCGCCTTTAACATTCAGCTCCATCATTTTATCGAGTAGCGGGCTGTGCAGTTCTTCTTCCTTCAGATGCGGGTTCATGACCATCATTATGTATTGAACCACGTCAATACCTACATAATCAATTAATTGAAAAATACCCATCGGACGAACCAGGAAATCCTGACTGATTTTGTTTACCACATAAATCGCTTCATGTAATGGCATATCATTACTCAGGCGCTCGGCCATCTGTATGCCAAACAGTGCATCGCGCATAAAATGGCCATTCCCGATAAAACCGGCAATATCATTCGAGGGAACCACGATCTTCCGCAACTTTTTGGCAAATTGCAATGCAAAGTCTTTCATTTCATCGCTGTTCTCTTCTATAGTGATCAGCTCAACAAGCTTTTGAACAGCCGGCGGATTGTAGAAATGGAATCCCAGCACACGTCCTTCCAATCCCGCATCAGCATTGATCTGATGAATCGGGATGGAAGAGGTGTTGGTGAAAAACCAGGCTTTATTTTCATTGTTTTTTTTGATGGTCTCCAAAATGTTTTGCTTCAGCTTTGGATTTTCGCTCACGGCTTCAAAAACCAGATTGGACGAGCGTGCGGCCAGCAATGATGTTTGCGGGCGCACAATATTGAGCACATCAAAAACATATTCTTCGATGATTTCCCCATTCTCAATGAGGTCTTTACGGTCAGCATACATCTGGCGCAACCAAACGGTTTTCTTTTCGGCCAGTTTGCGCACCTGTGCCCGCAGGTATTTCATCAATCCGGCCAGACCTTTTTCCGACAGGTCAATGGCGTTGAGGACAAATGTTTTGTTTTTGTTTTCGGGGAGCAGGCTGAGGTCGGCCATTTCTACAGCAGTAAGCAACAAGATGCCGCTGCCCATTTTTCCTGCGGCTCCAAGCACGCTTACATTTTGTAATCGTTCTGTGTAATCCATTTTATGTTTGTTTTTGAAATTTCAAATTAATATATCTCGATAGATGAATATGAATGGATAAAAAATTTTACCATTCCGGCTTTCTTTTTTCAAGGAAAGCGCTCATGCCTTCATAGCCTTGATTTCCATTGCCAAAGAGTTTCCCAAATTCTTTGCTTTCCAGCGCGCTGCCTTCCATAAAATTCATGCCAAGGCCATGGCGCGTCACGATTTTTACCTGCTGCACTGATTTTGGCCCTTTGGATGCAATGAGCCTGGCGGTTTTCAGGCTTTCTTCAAGCAGGCTTTCAACCGGCAATATTTTTTGGATCAGGTTCATGCGCAGTGCTGTTTCCGCATCAATCATCTCGGCAGTAGTGAGCAGATAAAGCGCGTTGCCCAGGCCGCAAAGGCGTGATAATCTTTGTGTTCCGGCATAACCTGGAATCAGGCCAAGATTTACTTCCGGCTGCCCGAATTTTGCTTTTTCGGAAGCAAAACGGAAATCGCAGGCCATGGCCAGTTCCAAACCACCGCCCAGTGCATATCCATTGATTGCGGCGATTACCGGAACAGGAAATTCTTCAAGCATGCGGAAAACGGCCTGCCCGCGACGTGAAAATGCACTGCCTTCTTCCTGGGTTTTTTCTTTCATTTCACTGATATCTGCACCGGCAACAAAGGCTTTGCCTATACCTGTAATGACCAGTGCGCGGAGATCTTCATTTTCCTGTCTGATTTTATTCAGCAAAAATTCCATTTCATCGAAAAACCGGCTGTTGAGCGCATTCATCACTTCAGGCCGGTTGATGGTGACCAGAGAAATCTGATCTAGTTTTTCGTATTTCAGTATCTGTAAATCCATTGCTTTTGTTTTAAAAAACATCCGGCACGTCCCTGCAATCTTTCTCAAGGCCGGATTGTATAAAAAAGTTTGTTGTTTGGTTTCTATTCGTAATCGCGCAGCGGTATTTCGCCTTCCAGTGCCATCATTACGTTATTTGCCAGTGCTTCCATTTCATCACCGCCCGGATAAACATGCACCGGCGCAATGTTTTTCACATGATCGATGATGCGCTCGGTAAACCAACGTGAATTGGCAATGCCGCCGGTTATCAAAATGGCGTCAATATCGCATTTGAGCACAGCAGCATATGCACCGATTGCTTTCACAATCTGATGCACCATGGCTCTTAAGATAAGTCCGGCTTTTTCGTCGCCATTGTGCATCATCTGCTCGGCTTCGTAGGCGCTTTCTGTTCCGAGATAAGCTTTCAGGCCGCCTTCGCCCATTTCCTTGGCCAGCATTTCTTCTTTGGTGTACTTTCCGCTGTAAGCCATTCGGATGAGGTCGCCAACAGGCAAAGTGCCGGCACGTTTTGGCGTAAAAGGTCCGCCGCCGTCAAATCCCTGGTTCACATCAATGACACGTCCTTTGCGGTGCGCGCCAATGGTGATACCCACGCCAAGATGTGCCACAACAAGGTTGATGTCCTCGTATTTTTTCATATTGGTTTTCGCAAACTTGCGTGCAATGGCTTTTTGGTTCAGGGCGTGAAAAACCGAACGGCGCTCGAAATCCGGGTGGCCGCTAATGCGTGCTTCATCAATCAGCTCATCAACAACAATCGGATTGGAGGTATAGGCTTCCGCATTGGGCAGATCTTTTACCATTTCATGGGCAATCATGCAGCCGAGGTTTACACTGTCTTCGCCCATGGGATTGTTCAGGAGGTCTTGCACCAATTGATCACTGATACGGTAAACGCCTGATTTCAAAGGCTTTACCATCCCGCCGCGTGCTGCAACAATGCCGATGCTGTTGAGGTCAATATCAGCGTTTTTTAATTCTTTCAGTACGATTGCTTTGCGGTATTCATGCTGATCCATTATGCTTTTGAATTGGCTTAGCTCTTCTTCAGTATGGTTTATTTTATTGAGATAAACCAGCTTGTTGTGGTCATAAACCGCGAGCTTGGTAAAAGCTGTGCGTGGATTGATGACTAGAATTCTTTGCTTGTTCATATGTTGGGATTTTTTGAGATGATTAAATTTCTTTCATGATTTGGCGGGCAATTACCAAACGTTGTATTTCCGATGTGCCTTCGCCAATTTGCAGCAAGCGTTGGTCGCGGTAAAAACGTTCGATATCGTAATCTTTCATCAGGCCGTAACCACCGTGGATCTGAACGGCTTCATCGGCGACTTCTTTGGCTATTTCGCTGCAGTAGAGCTTCGCCATGGCGGCTTCTTTCCCGAAAGGCACACCGGCATCTTTCATGCGGCAAGCTTTGTAAAGCAGGTTTCGCCCCAGTTCAATTTTTGTAGCCATATCCGCCAGCTTAAAAGCAATAACCTGAAATTCGGCGATGGCTTTGCCAAATTGTTTGCGCTCCAGAGCATAAGCCCGTGCCATTTCAAAAGCGCCTTGTGCCAGTCCGAGCCCCATGGCGCCAATACTGAGCCTTCCGTTGTCGAGTGTGCTGAGCATGATTTTGGAACCCTCTCCCAATGCACCGAGCAAGTGGTTTTCAGGGACTTTGCAGTCGTCAAAGAAAAGTTCGGAAGTATTGGAAGCGCGCCACATCATTTTGCGGTGCATTTCGGTTGCTTTGAATCCTTCAGTGCCGTTTTCAACAATGATGGTGCTGTAAAGCTTTTTGCCGTCTTTCTCTCCGGTGATGGCCTGCACCGTGGAGCCAATGCTGATCGGAGCGGATGCATTGGTTATGAATATTTTAGAGCCATTGATGTTCCACTGGCCGTTTTCAAGTTTGGCAGTGGTTTTGGTTCCGCGCGAATCGCTTCCGGCATCGGGTTCGGTAAGCCCAAAGCCCCAAAGCGCATCTCCGGTGCAAAGCTGTGGCAGGTATTTTTGCTTTTGCTCTTCGTTACCGTAGTAGTAAATCGGGCCAATACCCAGCGAATTATGCGCTGCCAGCGTGGCTGCATGGCTGCCGTCCACTCGGGCAATTTCTTCTACCGCGATGATGTAGCTTAAGGTATCTGTTCCCTGCCCGCCATATTTTTCCGGTAAATACATCCCGAAAAGGCCAAGTTGCCCCATACGGCGCGTAAGCTCAACCGAGAACTCTTCCTTTTCGTCGAGCTCAGGTGCCAGCGGTTTGATTTCCCTTTCGGCAAAATCGCGCACGCTGCTGCGAATAAATTTGTGTTCTTCTGTTAGTTCAAAGTCCATGGCTGTTTTTATTTTCTTCCACTAAGTTCTTTGGGGATCCTGCCGCTGCGAATGCATTCCGAACGCAGGCTCCGGCCTACAATGCGCTCGACCATTCTTCCGGTTTCCAACACTTTGTCAATATCGAGATTGGTTTCAATGCCCATTTCGTCCATCATTACCACCATATCTTCTGTTGAAACCAGTCCGACAATATTCGGATCGCGGTAGTAATAATCTCCGGTTCCGGCAACGGGCACGCCATCAACAAAATTTGCCGGCTGTCCGCCAATACCGCCCAGTGTAGATTCATAATTGGTCATCCCGGCCTGCAATGCTGCCAAAACATTCGCCAAACCCCAGCCTCTGGTTGTGTGGAAATGGACGATCTGTTTGTGTGGATTTCCGATTTTGTCCATCAGCATGCTGAAATAACGATATACCCGGTCCGGTGATGCTGAGCCGTCATGATCGGCATGTTCCACATCATTGGCGCCAATATCAAACCAGCGTTGGGTGAAATCAATGGCATCTTCCATTTTGGTTGGGCCTTCAATCGGACAGCCCCAAATGGTACTGACCGTTCCGTTGACCTTGATGCCGGCTTCATGCGCCATAGGAATATATTTTTCGGCCATTGCCCAGTATTCTTTCAGGCTCAGTCCACTGTTTTTGCGCTGATGTGATTCGCTGGTGCTGACCATGAGCAAAATCCGGTCGGGGCCATAACCATCCAATTTGGCTTGTATTGCCCTTTCGATGGCGCGTTCGCGGATGGTAATGGCTGTTAGCTGCACATCGTCAAGCAAATGTTTGACTTTTTTACTGCTGCGGATTTTTTTGAAAAGCTCATCAGCATCGCCAAATTGTGGCATGCCGCGCGGGTTTCCGAAATTAGTCACCTCGAGGTGCTTAAATCCCGAAAGGATCAGTTGTTCCAGCGTCCAGACTTTGGCTTCCGTAGGGATAAATTTTTCTTCATGCTGAAAACCATCACGCACTGTAATGTCTCCAATAGTAACTTTGTTGGGATATTCCATTTATATGCAGTTTTCTATATATAAGTTGAAATTAGATGTATTTGTTCACAGCAAATCAATGCTTTTCGTGAATTTTTATACATTCATTTCGGGCACATCGCCATCGATGATCAGATTGCCTTCTGTTTTATTTTGGATTTCTTCAACGCTCACGCCCGGGGCTCGTTCCAGAAGCCTGAAGCCCTTCCCGGTAATTTCCAGTACGGCCAGGTCTGTAACCACTTTTTTTACGCAGGCAACTCCTGTTAATGGCAGGCTGCATTTTTTCAGCAATTTGGATTCTCCGGCGCGGTTGGTATGCTGCATGGCCACAATGATGTTTTTTGCCGCAGCCACCAAATCCATGGCGCCGCCCATTCCTTTCACGAGTTTTCCGGGGATTTTCCAACTGGCGATATCGCCGTTTTGGGATACTTCAAAAGCGCCCAGCACAGTCAGGTCGATATGTCCTCCGCGGATCATCCCGAAGCTGGTGGCTGAATCAAAAAAAGCACCACCGGGCAGAATGCTAACCGTTTGTTTGCCCGCATTAATCAGGTCGGCGTCCACATCCTCCGGTTTGGGGAAAGGGCCAATGCCCAGCATTCCGTTTTCGCTGTGCAGGATCACTTCCATTCCTTCAGGAATGTAATTGGCCACCAAAGTGGGTATGCCGATGCCGAGGTTTACATAATATCCGTCCTGCAATTCCTGAGCAATTCGTTTTGCTATTCCGTTTTTATCTAAAGCCATGATGATCCTTTCTATTAACTGGTTGTTACAAATTCGATGCGTTTCTCATAATTTTCGCCTTTGAAAATGCGCTGAACAAAAATTCCGGGCGTATGCACCTGGTTAGGATCCAGCTCTCCGGCAGGAACGAGTTCTTCCACTTCCGCAACGGTGATGATGCCGGCAGCCGCAATCATATTATTGTAATTATTGGCTGTTTGCCGATAAATCAGATTGCCGTTAGTGTCTCCTTTCCAGGCTTTTACAAAACCAAAATCAGCACGAAGGCCATATTCCATCACGTGCATTTTGCCATTGAATTCCCGGATTTCTTTGCCTTCGGCGACTTCGGTGCCGTATCCGGCAGGGACATAAAAAGCCGGGATTCCCAATCCACCGGCACGGATGCGTTCGGCCAATGTGCCTTGCGGAATCAGATCCACTTCCACTTCTCCGGCCATCAACTGGCGTTCAAATTCTTTGTTTTCGCCCACATAAGAGGCCATCATTTTTTTGATTTGCTTCTTGCGCAGCAACATGCCCAGTCCGAAATTATCGACTCCGGCATTATTGCTGATGCAGGTAAGCCCTTTAAATCCGGCATTGAAAATAGCTTCAATGCTTTTTTCAGGAATGCCTGCCAGACCGAAACCGCCAAACAACAGGCTCATATTGTCCTGAACGCCGGCAATGGCTTCTTCTGCGTTTTGTACTACTTTGTTCATATTTTTGGATTTTGTGTGTGCTAAAAATTTAATGTGTGCGTCCCGCCAAAAATCTCCCGGTTAAGCGGGTCAATATCCCGGACGGCTTTTAAATTTGTTTGATGTGGAATTTGATGTTCGTGGGCGTAATCCAGCAAATGATGCGTTGGGAGATTGCCAACAAGCTCAGTTCCGGTCATGGGGCAACCACCCAAACCGCTCAAAACGCCATCAAACCAACGGCATCCTTCTTTCCATGCGGCATCAATCTGTGGTTTCCATTTTCCCTGACGGATGTGTAGGTGAAAACCAAAAGTGATGTCGGGCCAGGTTTTCCGGCTTTGTGCAAAAACATCAGAAACCTGATTTGCCTCTGATAATCCAACCGTATCCGAATAGTTGATGAAATCAATACCCAGGTCAATGAATTTTTGTGTGCCTTCGAGCAGCTCTTCCAAACGCCAGGGCTCGTTATAGGGATTTCCAAACGCCATGGAAATATAGAGTATGAGTTTTTTGCCCGAGCGATCACAGATATTTTTAATGGATTCGGCACGTTTGAGGCTGCCGCTGATATCCGTATTAATGTTTCTTTTGAGGAATTCTGCCGATGTGGAAAGCGGAAGGCCGAGATAGTCAATTTTCTCAAGTGCAGCAGCTTCTTTGGCGCCGCGTTCGTTGGCAACAATCATCATCAGTTTACTTTTCGTGTTTTGAAGATCAAGCTGCTGATAAACTTCTTTGCTGTCGCGAAGCTGTGGAATGGCTCTGGGGCTTACTAGGCTGCCGATATCCACAATATCGAAATTGGCTTTCAGGATGGCGTTGAGGTAGCGCGCCTTGTCGGCGGTTGGGATAAACGGCCCGTAGCCCTGCATGGCATCACGTGGTGATTCGATAATGTGCATCATAATTCCTTGATTTTGACAAGTGTTTCCGATGTGCCCACGCGCTGGTTTGCCACAACATTTATTTCTGCGATTTCTCCGTCCATCGCCGACCTAAGCAGGTTTTCCATTTTCATGGCTTCCACAATCAGTAATTTGTCGCCTTTGCTTACTTTTTGACCGGTTTCAACGAAAATTTCTACGATTTTTCCCGGCATCGGGCTGTGGATATTGCCCGGATTTTTATTGCTTGCCCCTGCATCATCATTAAATTCTGTGGCAAATAATACATCATTGCGCTGCGCGTGAAAATGTTGGCCGTCCATGCTGACTTCCGCCAAACCGCTTCCATCGCAGGAAATCCATGCCTTAATCTGCTGTTGTTCCGTTTCAAATAAAATTTGACCGTCTTTGGCTTTCAGATTGCTGATTTCGAATTGTTTGCCCAGAAAGCTATATATCAGGTTTTTTGGGCTTATTTTTTCAATGGAAATTTCATAATCTTCTTCGTCTATCTTGATGCTGCTTTGCATGAGATGCCGCCAAAAGCCGATTTTTTCCCAAACAGAATTTTCTAATCCGGCTTTTCTGGCGCGAAAATCTTTATGAAAAAGACTAAAGCTCAGAAAGGCCATTGCAACAAGCTCCTTGTGGTTTTGCGTGCGTGCTGCTTTTAGTTTTTCGAGATAAGCGGGCAGTTCAATATCGCAATAGCGTGTATTGACCGTATTGTTGATGAAATCAGGACTTCTGAGCAGCTCAAGCAAATAAGGAATATTGTGTTTGATTCCGTGGATGGCGTAATTTTTCAGGTGCTGGCTGCTTTTTCGGATGGCTTCATCGCGATCAGCTGCATGCACGATCATTTTCGAAATCATGGGGTCAAAAGCATCCGGCACTGCACCGGCCTGATCATAAGCAGAATCAATGCGCAGGCCGTTTCCTTCCGGTTCGCGGTAAAGCTGCATTTCGCCCGGCGATGGCCTGAAATTTTCCTCCGGATCTTCGGCATAAATGCGGCACTCAATGGCATGTCCGTTTTGCCTGATATCTGATTGCTTGAATTCCAGTTCGTAACCCGCTGCCGCGATGATCTGCTGCCGCACAATATCCACTCCTGTAACCATTTCTGTAACAGGATGTTCCACCTGAACGCGGGTGTTCATTTCCAGAAAATAGTAATTGAGCTCAGTATCCACCAAAAATTCAATCGTTCCTGCATTGGAATATTTGAGTTGCGCGGCGAGACGTACCGCATCTTTGCTGATTTTTTCACGTACTTCATCCGTGAGTGTTGGCGAAGGAGATTCTTCTATGATTTTTTGATAACGGCGCTGCAGGCTGCATTCACGCTCGTAAAGGTGGATATAGTTGCCTTTTTTATCGCCGAGAACCTGTACTTCGATATGGCGTGGATTTTGGATAAACTGCTCGATATACACTTCGCCATTTCCAAAATAGGCTTCGGCTTCGCGTTGTGTGGATTTGAGGATTTCGGGCAGTTCGCCGGCATTTTCAACAATGCGCATGCCTTTTCCGCCGCCACCAGCTGCGGCTTTCACCAAAACCGGGTAGGGCAGCTCAGTTGCTTTTTGCAGAATTTCTTCGGTGCTTCCTGTGATGCCCTTGCTTACCGGCAGTCCGGCCTTTTCGGCAAAAATACGTGCCTGGGTTTTATGTCCCATCTGCCGAATGGCTGCTGCATCAGGCCCAATAAAAGCGATGCCTGCGTTCTGAACTGCTTCTGCAAAATCCGCATTTTCCGACAAAAAACCATAACCCGGATGAATGGCTTCCGCTCCGGTGTTTTTGGCTGTTTCGATGAGCTTTTTAATATTCAGATATGTTTCGCTGATTTCCGTTCCGGGAAGGTGAATGGCCTCATCGGCTTCATTTTTATAAAGCGCATGCATATCCAGATCGGAATAAACGGCCACGCTGCCAATGCCCATTTCACGGCAGGTGCGGATAATACGCCGGGCTATTTCGCCACGGTTGGCAATCAGTATTTTATTGAATAGTTTCATTGTCTTCTTTTTGGGTGTTCCATTTGGCTTTTCGTTTCTCCAGAAAAGCACTCATGCCCTCCTGGCCTTCATCCGACTGCCGCAATCGCGCAATCAAAGCCGCGGTTTGTCCTGAAATTTCTTCCTGATGGGATGATTTTAGGCTAAGGATCAGTTTTTTGGTTTCGCTCATGGCGTTGGGTGCCACAGCCTCCAGCATCCTGATGATTTTAAGCGCCTCTTTTTCTAATTCCCCGGCTGGTAGGCATAAATTGATGAGCTTCATCTCCGCAGCTTCTTCTGCAGAAAACAAACGCGCTGTAAGCATCAGGTCGCGGGCGTGAAATTCTCCACAACGTCGAAGAATGAAGGGCGCAATAACGGCAGGCGCAATGCCGAGTTTTACTTCGCTAAAAGCGAATCGGGTGCTTGCATCGGCAAAAGCGAAATCCGCTGCTGCGTATAGGCCGTTCGCGCCTCCGTATGCCGCGCCATGCACCAGGGCGATCACCACCTTCGGGCTGGAATAAATCGTCTCGAAAAGCTGTCCGAGTTTGCGGCTGTCTTCCACGCTTTCATCAAAACTCATTTCGGAAGCTTCTTTCATATAGTTGAGGTCGGCTCCTGCGCAAAAGCTTTTCCCTTCCCCGGAAAGCACAATGGCGCGGATGGAATCGTCCTTGCCAAAAGTTTGAAAAGCCTGAGTGAGCTCCGAAATCATTTCTGCATTCAAAGCATTGTGCTTTTCAGGGCGGTTCAGGATTATTCCGGCGGCAATGCCTGATTTTTCTGTTTTTATTGTGTTGTAGATCATGGTTTTACATTCTGAATACTCCATAATGATGTGGGTCGAATTTTTTATTGAGCGAGGCTGCCAGGCCCATGGCCAGGATATTTCTTGTTTCGGCCGGGTCGATGATGCCATCATCCCAGATGCGGGCAGTGCTGTAATAAGCTGAGCCTTCATGTTCGTATTTTTCCAGAATTTCCCTGCGAATGGCTTCTGAATCTTTTTCTTTTAATTCCAGTCCTTTTGCTTTGAGCTGATCCTTTTTTACGGTAACCAAAACATCGGCAGCCTGCTCGCCGCCCATTACGCTGATTTTGGCGTTGGGCCACATGAAAAGCAATCGGGGATCGTAAGCGCGGCCGGCCATAGCATAATTTCCCGCACCAAATGAGCCGCCAAAAACAACCGTAAATTTGGGCACTCCGGCATTGGCCACAGCATGGACCATTTTGGCTCCATCGCGTGCAATGCCTTTGTGTTCGTATTCTTTCCCAACAATAAATCCGGTGATGTTTTGCAGGAAAATCAAAGGGATTTGCCGGGATGTGCAGAGCTCGATAAAATGTGCGCCTTTGAGTGCGGATTCGGAAAAAAGCACGCCATTATTCGCGATGATGCCCACAGGCATGCCCATGATATAGGCAAATCCGGTGACGATGGTGGGGGCATAACGCGCTTTAAATTCCTGAAAACGGCTGCCATCAACAATGCGTGCAATGATTTCGCGTGCATCCACGGGTTTTTTCAGGTCAACAGGAGCGAGGCCGTAAAGTTCTGTTGGGTCGTAATAAGGTTCTTCCGGGGCAATAATATCAAGATGCTGCGCTTTTTGGCGTGGCACGCTTTCCAGGATGTTGCGGCAGATTTGCAGCGCATGACGGTCGTCTTCAGCAAAATGATCGGCAGTGCCCGAAATGGAAGTATGCACATCGGCACCGCCCAGTTCTTCGGCAGAAACTTCTTCTCCGGTAGCGGCTTTTACCAATGGTGGTCCGCCAATAAAGATGGTTCCCTGTTCTTTTACGATAATGGTTTCATCGCTCATCGCCGGAACATAAGCGCCGCCTGCTGTGCAGCTGCCCATAACAATTGCGATTTGCGGAATACCTTTGGCACTCAGTTGCGCCTGATTGTAGAAAAACCTCCCAAAGTCATGGCGATCGGGAAATACTTTGGCTTGCTCGGGCAAAAAAGCGCCGCCCGAATCCACCATATAAATCGTTGGAAGATGGTTTTCCATGGCGATTTCCTGTGCACGAACATGCTTGCGTATGGTCTGCTGCATATAGGTACCACCTTTTACAGTGGCATCATTCGCAATAATCATCACTTCCTGGCCATGCACTACGCCAATGCCTGTAACAATCCCGGCAGAAGGAAAACTGTTTTCTTTAATGCCCCAGGCTGCCAAAGTGCTCAGTTCCAAAAATGGCGTATTGGGATCAATCAGCAAATTGATGCGTTCGCGAGCGAGCAGTTTGCCGCGTTTTTTGTGCTTTTCCACAGCATGCGCACTGCCGCCTTTGGAAAAATCGGCCATCCTTTCGCGCCATGTGCGCATCAGTTCTTCAAAGTCCGTTTTGTTTTTGCGGAATTCGGAAGAGTTTATATCGATTTTGCTTTTTATTCGGTACAATTTTCTGGTTTTTTTGGTTGAGCAATTCTTATATTCTATTATTAAACAGTTTGTTATGGGTTTTGTTTACATGTTGCGCCGGTATTGGCCGCCCACTTCAAATAAAGCCTGTGTTATCTGTCCAATGGAGCAGTATTTGGTAGCTTCCATCAAACTTTCAAAGAGGTTTTCGTTTTTCAGGGCACGTTGACGCAGTTCCTCCAGATATTTTTCGGACTTTCCGGCATTGGCCTGGTGCTGGTTTTGCAACATTTCAATCTGGTATTCTTTCTCTTTGGTAGTTGCGCGGATTACCTCGCCGGGAATGACGGTGGGCGAGCCTTTGGAAGAGAGGAATGTGTTGACGCCCATAATCGGGAGCTTTCCGGAATTTTTAAGTTGCTCGTAATACATGGATTCTTCCTGGATTTGGCTGCGTTGGTACATGCTTTCCATGGCACCAATAACGCCACCGCGTTCGGTGATGCGGTCGAATTCGCTCAATACGGCTTCTTCCACCAATTCGGTTAGCTCTTCGATGATGAATGCCCCTTGCAGCGGGTTTTGGTTTTTTGCCAGGCCCAGCTCATGGTTGATGATCATCTGAATGGCCATGGCCCTGCGTACCGATTCTTCCGTGGGCGTGGTAATGGCTTCGTCGTAAGCATTGGTATGTAGCGAATTGCAATTATCGTAAATGGCATAGAGTGCCTGAAGGGTGGTGCGGATGTCGTTAAAATCAATTTCCTGCGCATGCAATGAACGACCTGATGTCTGGATGTGGTATTTGAGTTTTTGCGAACGTTCCCCGGCGCCATAGAGATATTTCATGGCCTTTGCCCAAATCAGTCGCGCAACACGTCCAATCACAGCATATTCGGCATCAATGCCATTGCTGAAAAAGAAGCTGAAATTGGGTGCAAAATCATCGGGATCCATCCCGCGCGAGCGGTAATATTCCACATAAGTAAAGCCATTGGCCAGTGTAAAAGCCAGCTGGGTAATGGGATTGGCTCCGGCTTCAGCAATATGATAACCGGAAATGCTCACCGAGTAAAAATTGCGTACTTTTTGATCAATAAAGTATTGCTGCACATCGCCCATGAGCTTGAGCGAAAAATCGACACTGAAAATACAGGTGTTCTGCGCCTGGTCTTCTTTCAGGATGTCGGCCTGAACGGTGCCGCGCACTTTGGCAATGGTTTCTGCCTTGATTTTTGCATACACGTCCTGCTCCAGTATTTCATCGCCGGTGATGCCAAGCAGCATAAGCCCGAGTTGATTGTTTCCTTCCGGGATTTCGCCCTGATAAGCCGGACGGGCAATGCCTTTTTGATCGAATTTTTCATTGAGTTTTTTTTCTACCAGGGACTCCATTTTGTTTTCGCGGATGTAGATTTCACATTGCTGGTCGATGGCGGCATTCATGAAATAGGCCATCATCGCGGGAGCAGGACCGTTGATGGTCATGGAAACAGAAGTGTTGGAAGCGCATAGGTCAAAGCCTGAATAAAGTTTTTTGGCGTCATCAAGGCAAGCAATGGAAACGCCTGAATTGCCGATTTTACCATAAATATCGGGCCTTCGGTCGGGATCCTCGCCATAAAGGGTTACCGAATCAAACGCGGTGGACAAGCGAATAGCGGGCATGCCTTTGGAAACATAATGGAAACGTCTGTTGGTGCGCTCGGGGCCACCTTCTCCGGCAAACATGCGGGTGGGATCTTCGTTTTCGCGCTTAAAAGGAAATACTCCTGCGGCAAAAGGGAATTTTCCGGGTACGTTTTCCAATAGGTTCCAGCGCAGGATATCGCCCATATCGCGTTGTTTGGGCAAACTGATTTTTGGAATTTTGCTGTGCGAAAGGCTTTCACTATAGGTTTTGACACGAATATCGCGTCCGCGCACCTGATAAACAAATTCATCAGCCTCGTATTTTTTCAGTGTTTCCGGCCATGATTTTATTGTTTTGAGATTATCAGGATGGATTTGCTCCCGGATTTCTCCCGATTTTTCCGATAGTTTTTCCTGCGCATTTTTGTCTTCTATTTCGCGTTTTGCTGTTTCCAGAGATTGCCAGCGGGAAGCCAAAACAGATTGCTCCCGCGCCCATTGATTGTATTTGCGCACCTGCTCGCTGATTTCAGAAAGATAGCGCACACGTTTGGGTGGAATGATGGTAAAACTTTTGTTGTCCGGGCGATGCTGATGTGTGGCAGAGACGAACCCGATGCCCGTTTTTTCTTTGATGGTCTGCAGCAAAAGTTTGTACAATTTATTGGTGCCTTCATCATTAAAGCGTGATGCTATTGTGGCTACAATAGGCAGGTATTCGGCTGCTGTTTCCCAAAGCATATGGTTGCGGCTGTATTGCTTGCGCACATGGCGGAGTGCATCTTCCGCGCCCCTTTTGTCCGATTTGTTGATGGCAATGATGTCGGCGAAATCGAGCATATCAATTTTTTCGAGCTGTGTTGGCGCACCAAATTCGGGGGTCATAACATAAAGGCTGATGTCGCTATGATCGGTTATTTCTGTATCACTCTGGCCGATGCCGCTGGTTTCGAGGATGATGAAATCGAAGCGTGCTGCTTTGAGGATACAAAGTGCTTCGCGGATATGCTTCGAAAGCGCCAGGTTCGCCTGACGAGTGGCCAGCGAGCGCATATAAACCCCGGCTTTGTGAATGGCATTCATACGGATGCGATCGCCCAATAATGCGCCGCCACTTTTCCTGCGCGATGGATCTACGCTCAGAATGCCGATTTTTTTGTCGGGAAAATCACCGGTAAAACGCAAAACCAGTTCGTCGATGGTGGAGCTTTTGCCGCTGCCACCTGTTCCGGTGATGCCAAGCACAGGGATGTTGGCTTTGCAGGATTCCTCGTGCATTTTTTCCAGCTTTTCGCCAATGCTTCCCGGATTGTTTTCGGCCAAAGTGATGAAGCGGGCAATAGCATTTTGGTTTCCATCGCGCAGGCTTTCCAGTTCAGGGCTTTTCAAAGAATCCATAGGGTAATCGCATGTTTCCAAAACGTGGTTGATCATGCCTTGCAAGCCCATTTCGCGACCGTCATCCGGTGAAAAAACACGCTTAATTCCGTAATCATGCAGTTCTTTGATTTCATCGGGCAGGATGACGCCGCCACCTCCGGCAAATATTTTGATATGTCCGGCCTCTTTCTCGCGCAAAAGGTCAAACATATATTTAAGGTATTCCAAATGACCGCCCTGATAGCTCGTCAAAGCAATGGCGTGCGCATCTTCCTGGATGGCGCATAAAACGATTTCCTCTACGGAACGATTGTGCCCGAGATGGATAACTTCAGCTCCGGAGCTTTGCAAAATGCGTCGCATGATGTTAATGGCGGCATCATGCCCGTCGAAAAGGGATGCCGCAGTTACGATGCGTATATGGTTTTTTGGTGTGTATTTTTCTGATTGATTCATAATCTTAAATGGGATGAGGTTTTATTGATTGTTATCTTCAAGGGTGAATTTCCAGCCGCAATAAAAAGCGCGATCATCAGTATCCGGCGGACAAAAAACAATCGAAGTTTTGATGCGCGCATCGATGGTGGAAGCAAATGTGCTGTACTCGATAAATCCGGCGGATTTGCAGGGATAATGTTCTAAATCTTTGCGCTCTCGTGCCGATTGCACACGGCAGTTGTCATTGGTGAATACAAAACTTGTTTCGGTTATATCGCGAAAGGATTGCTCATTAATAAACCAGTAAAGGCGGTATTTGAGCGCTTCCATCAATCCTTTAATGCCTGCTTTTTCGGGGAGACGGAGCATTTTTTTGATCATATGCGCTTCGGTGGGAGAGAGCTGGCGCCAGGCTTCATCATTGCAATGTTTTGCAGTGTTCATGCCTTCCTGCTGTTCAATGGCCTGAAACCAGATGCCGTCATTGGCCAGCCAGTTTACAGCCAGATCGTTGCGCAGGCCGGACAATGCTTCTTCGGATAAAGCACTTAAAAAGGAAGGAATCCCTTTGTTGTTCAAATCAAATCCAAGCTGTTTGCCCAGACGTTTCATCTGAACACCAAAGCTTGTTTTAAAAACCTGACTGAGCAATTCCAAAGCTTTTTCATTGCCCAGTTTTTTTTGGGTCTCCACAAACCAAAAAGCATGATGCATAATTATTCTGTGAAAAAATTCAATGATCAGCTGTTGGTCTGTACTTTTATCCTGCTTATGCTGAGGCTGTTTGTATGCTTTCATTATTTTGAACGATAGATGGTTGGATGCAGGTGGAGGATCTGCACACAAATTTATAAAATGCTTCTAAATATGAAAGGATGTAGATATGAAAATGTTTAGATGATTAGAAAATATTTTCTAACATCCAGTATATCAAGACTTAAAAGAAGGATTAAGAATGGTGGGATTTTAGTATAAAAAACCAAAAATCCAAAGCGGCAGATGATTTCCGATTGGGTATTCCATTTGGTCTTTCTTTAAAATGCACATCCGGATGTGCACTTTTAAGGTGTTTTTGCATATCCGGATGTGCAGAATGTTTGATGGGGTGTATTTCCTGAAATAATAAGTTGCGAATTATCGACCACAGAAAACAAACTGATTTCTACATCTCCAGAAATTGCCGTGCTGTCATGACCGGTAAAGCGGAATTTTTGAAATCCTTCAAATTGCGGGTGATAATGAGTTCTTGATTATTTTCTAAAGCGGTGAAATATTGAAGTCCATCCTCGAAATCCTGAAAAGAATTATCATTTAAAGCGAGTCCAACGATTTTATCATCAAGCGGCAGGATGTTGATAATGAGTTTTAGCTTTCGTAAAATTTCTTTGGTCTTATCTGCATTTGTTTGCCTTAAAAGGGTGTAGCTTGTGTTTGCTATGGTCAGTGCGGAAATACTGAGTTCGATTTTTTTCTTATCCGCCAGGGAAAAGAGTTGAGCAGCCTCTTTATAAAAAGGTTCCCGGCGCGATAGCAAATCAATGACAATATTGGTGTTTATGAACAGCTTTTTCATTGGTACTTCTCCTTAAGATAATCACCGTATTCTTTTTTGTAATCATAGTCCGGCGGCAATTCAATCACTCCGCTCAGGCTTTCTACCAGTGGTGTTATTGCGCCAGTATTTTCTTCTTTTTTTTCTCGGGTCAGATTATCCAGATAGACTTCAATCATTTTTGATAAGCTGATCTGATGTTTTTTGGCGTATATCTTTGCCCTTTCTATTACGCTGTCATTCAGCCTTAAGGTTAATTTTGTCTCCATATTAATTTATTTGACGTACAAATATAATAATTTTATACGGCGGAGGCAATTTTGGAATTAAATACTATGGAAATATTTGGTGGCAAACTACAGTGTTTGTCTATAAAGACGGGTTTTTGGTTCAGAATGTTCGATAACGAGGCTTGCGCAGCCCGAAAAAGCAGAGTTTACTGGCGTAAATGCCTGTGCTGAGCATCGCCGAAGTAAGCATTTTTCGGGCAAGTCCCGTAGTTACGGGAAAGTTAGCGGACATTATGGACAAAAACTACTTAATAATCCCATCCAAATACTCCCTCACCCCATCCCGGTACATCATAAAGTTCATCATTTTTAGCTTGATGTAGTCGTCGCGCATAAAGCGGTAGCCTTTGTTGTTGCCGTCGAATCCGCCGGCGCCTGAATCTTTGAGCAAAATCCAGAAATGGCCGTCCTTTTCATGATAACCCACCGCGTGCATGCAGTGATCGTCTGTTGTTGTGCCGTTGCTGAGGCGGAACTGGCGCGATTCATTGCTGATGTATGCCTGCGGAATATCAAAATCGGGAACGATGGCTACTTCTGCATTTTTGTCGTATCCGGCTTCGGAAACATCGCCGCAAACCGTAACGGTATATCCTTTTTCGAGGCTGTTTTTGAGTGCGCCCAAAAAATCGTCCATGCTGAGGTTGTAATAATCATCGCAATGCCACCAGTTGTCGGCTTCAACCAGCTCGCCTTTTTCATTGAAATTCTGGCTGAGCGTGGACATAAAATTGAAGTAATCGCCCGATTTCAATTGGCAAACATCATCGCGGAAAGTAACAGGATCATATTCTTTGCCTTCAAATTCAAAGTTTTGCGGAGGTGTGCCCATATGATAATTCAGGATGGAGGCGATGGTTTGTGCCACAACTTCCTTGTCCCAGGCATTATTTTGTTTTACCGATTTCAGGTAGTCGTCCATCTCCCGGAACATCTGGCTGTGGTTGTGGTGCATGGCTTTTGGGTCGGCTTTGCCGGGATATGCTTTTTGCGTCATCAATCCGTGGCGCTGCATCATGCGGAGCACCGAAGTAGCTTCCGAACCTTCGGAGAAATAGGTTTCACCTCGTGTAGCCACAAAATCGCGGGCGCGGGTGATGTATTCATGATAAACAATGAACATGGGCGAGAGGCGGATGCTTTTCCCTGTTTTGCGCAGGATTTCTGATTCGAGCATGGACACGGTTGAGAAGCACCAGCAAGTTCCGGTAGCACCCTGAGAATGAGGATTTAGATGCGGCAGTATGCTGTATTCCGAAGTATCGGTCGGGAAATTCATTCCGCTGAAATCCATGCGGAAATATTTAGGGGCAGGCTTTTGTTTTTTGGCTTCCTGATTGTGGATGTCTTTCAGGATACTGTTTTGATAATAGCCGGGCTCATAGGATTTAAAAATGGCTTTATCGCGATTTTGCGCGCTGGAATTCAGGCAAAAAGCGGCCATCAGAATGCTGAGGAGGAATGAATATTTCATAAAAGTGTGGTTTTGATAACAGCCTGCAATTTAAGGATTTTCGATGAATAAGATTATAGAGGTCAGTAGATAAATACATAGAAAAGCAATACTAGTTTGTGAATAGATTTCTTATCTACCGAAGCTTCGGGGTCGTCGAAATGACGGTCAAACAACTAATTGGGCAAAGGCCGCGAGGACTCAATATAAATTTTTTAATGCGTCCTCGCGGCCTTTGCCAATAACAAACAACGAAATGTCATTTCGACAGGAAGCTCGTAGCGAAGCGAAGAGCTGGAAGGAGAAATCTATGTTGCGCAAGAACAAATCATTATTGTTTTTATAATTTGCCAAAACTAATATGCACTTGCATACTGACCTCTATTAGATTAATGCAGCATCAGGATAAAAAAACCGCAGCCGGAAATTCCAACTGCGGTTTTAAGATATGGTTTACTCCAGCCTTATAACTCAGATGAGGCTTTATTGAGCAAACGTTTTATTTCTTGATGCGCATCCCATAAAACGATCGATACACAAACACTAAAGCAATCAGGAGGAAAACAACTCCAATAATGCTTGTCAAATGCCTATGTCCTGTGGTGATCATTTCAATGGCAATTTCGGCGGCAAGCAGTCCGAAAAGTGTAGAAAACTTAATGATCGGGTTGAGTGCCACAGAAGATGTGTCTTTGTAAGGATCGCCCACGGTATCACCAATCACGGTTGCATCGTGCAAAGGTGTATTCTTTTCTTTGAGATCCACTTCAACAACTTTTTTGGCATTGTCCCATGCGCCACCGGCATTGGCCATATACATCGCCTGGAAGAGGCCGAAAACAGCAATGGAAATCAGGTAAGCCACAAAAAAGTTCGGATCGAAGAAAGCGAAAGCCAGGGTAGAAGCCAAAATCACGGCAAAGATGTTCCACATACCGGCCTGGGCATATTTCGTGCAGATTTTCACCACATTTTTCGAATCTTCAATGTCGGCTTCGTCTTTATCAAGATCGATGTTTTTCTTAATGTATTCAACAGCGCGGTAAGCCCCGGTTGTTACAGCTTGCATTGAGGCTCCACTGAACCAATAAATTACAGCACCTCCGGTAATGAAACCAAGCAGTACAGGAGCGGAAGTTAGAGCAATGTTGAGGAGTGGCAGACCATCAACCTTTGTTTTTGCCAACACAAGGATGATGGCAAAAATCATAGTTGTGGCGCCAATTACAGCCGTACCGATAAGCACAGGTTTGGCAGTCGCTTTGAACGTATTCCCTGCAGAGTCGTTTTCTTCGAGATTGTGCTTTCCATTTTCAAAATCAGGCTCAAAACCAAAGTCTTTTTTAATTTCTTCCTTGATGTTCGGAATTTTCTCGATTTGAGAAAGTTCAAAAACTGATTGTGCATTATCCGTAACAGGGCCGTAGCTGTCCACGGCAATAGTAACCGGTCCCATTCCGAGGAAACCAAAGGCAACCAGACCAAAGGCGAATACTGCGGGATAATCACCAAAAACAGTAAGGTCTTTTACGATAAAATAGGAAATCGCCATCAGGGCAACCATCACCATGCCTTTCCAATAAGCACTGAAATTACCGGCAACCATACCCGAGAGGATGGTCAGGGAAGCACCGCCTTCGCGTGATGCGTTAACAATCTCCTGCACATGGCGTGAACGGCTGCTGGTGAAAGCTTTGGTAAGCTCAGGAATAATCGCTGCAGCCAGTGTACCACAAGATATAATAGCTGAAAGTTTCCACCAGAGGCCATCAGGCAGATCGCTGATAAGCAGGTCGCTCACAATAAAAGTAACGATAATGGAAACAATGGAAGTAATCCAAACGAGGGATGTAAGCGGTGATTCAAAATTGAATTTATCGGCATTGCCAAAGCGGCTTTTTGCAATCGCTTGATTGATGAGGTAAGAAATCACGGAAGTAAAAATCATCAGCAGGCGCATGGCAAAGATCCAAACGATCAGGGTAGAGGCCAGCTCCACGTTAGGGATCAGGCCGGTTTGGCCAAACATCAGGATGATGAAAGTGATCAGCGCAACGCCGGTTACACCGTACGTTTCAAAGCCATCGGCAGTTGGCCCAACACTATCACCGGCATTATCACCAGTACAGTCGGCAATTACGCCCGGGTTACGTGGGTCGTCTTCACCAATTTTGAAAACGATTTTCATCAGGTCGGCACCAATATCGGCAATTTTTGTGAAGATACCGCCGGCAATCCTCAGGGCAGAAGCTCCGAGTGATTCGCCAATGGCGAATCCAACAAAACAGGCTCCGGCACTTTCTCCGGGGACAAAAAGGAGGATGAAAATCATCATAATCAGCTCCACGCAAATCAAAAGAAGACCAACGCTCATCCCGGCCTGAAGCGGAATAGACATCACCTCAAAAGGTTTAGCTTTGAGCGATGCGAACGAAGTGCGCGCATTGGCCAGCGTGTTGATGCGGATTCCAAACCATGCTACACCATAGGATCCGAGGATACCTAAAACAGTCCAAAGCAAAATTAAAAGTACTTTTGGTAAGGACATCTGGCTGAGGCCATAGAAATAATAAAAAATAGCAGATCCGATGATTAAAAATAAGATAATCAGGAAACGGCCTTGCTGAAGCAGATAAGTTTTGCAGGTTTCGTAAATGATGTTTGCTACTTTCAGCATTGATTTGTGTGCAGGCAGTTTCGATATTTTCTGAAACTGCCACAGGCCAAAGAGCAAGCCCAGCACGATAATAAACATGCCATAGAACAGAAGGTTCCACCCATTCATGCCTAAGACATTGAAATAACTTTTCGCAAGGTCGGGCACTACCAGGTCGGCCTCACTTGCCCTTGTCAGGAACGGCAGAGCCAAGGCTGCCAGGATCGTCAAGGTTTTTTTCATAACTTACAGTGTTTGGTTAATTCTTATACAAGCAAAATTACGGATTAGCTCTTTTCTTCGACATTAAATCGCTTTTGGGTTTTAAATTTTTTTTAAGTTTTGATATTGAGATTTTGATATATTTTTTAAAATTATGAAAATCAGTATTTTATGTCTTTGTGGCTTTGTCTTTGAAAAAGAGCTGCAAGGATCTTTTCATGAAATTTAGAAGGAAACTAAACAGTTAAGGAGCTTGGACGTTGCCTACATTGTCATTAAGTATGTTTTTTAATCCTGCAGCCTGTTTGCCGATTATTTCGTGCTTTGGCAAGCGCTGCACCAATAAATTTAATAATTTTATGCCTGAATTGAATCCTAAGTCAGCTCACGGAAACATGGAGAAAATCAGATTAGAGATAACGGGTCTGTCATACAGTCAGTTACAAAGCGGTGCGTATGCGCTCGTGCTGAACGAAAAGGAAGGCCCCCGACGCTTGCCTATAATCATTGGTAATTTTGAAGCACAATCCATCGCAATGGAACTGGAAAAAATCCGGCCGGGCCGCCCGCTTACCCACGACCTCTTTGTTTCTTTTGCAACAAAATTTGACATTAGCCTGAAGGAAGTTATCATCGATAAATTTGTAGAAGGCGTATTTCATGCCAAGCTTATTTGCGAACAAGGCGGCAGCGAAAGCGTGATCGATTCACGGACTTCGGATGCCGTTGCACTTGCAGTACGCTTTAAATGCCCGATATTTACCTACGAACATATCCTCAAGGAAACCGGAGTGGTAATGGATGTCAATGAAGATGATCCTGCTGAAGAAGTGGTGGAAGAAGAACCAAAACCGGCCCAAAAAAGCAGTTTTGATGAGCTGACACGCGAACAGCTCGAAGAGATGATGCAAAAAGCAATCGAGGCAGAGGATTATGAAAATGCATCAAAAATCCGTGATGAACTCAATCGAAGAGAGAATTTAGAATAGTATAAATTTATTATAAATCAGGGATAATAGCTCTTTTTTCCCTGAAGAAGCCACTAAAAAACATACTTATGACAACTCGAAAAATACTTCAGGGCAGGATGGCCTTTTCAAAAAGGCAGCTTTTGAATTTCCTGCTGGTGGGGTTGCTGATCCTGTTTGCCTTTACCCCAAACCTTCAGGCGCAAACAGATTCCCTTGTTCAAAATGATACGGTACAGATGATGCAGCAGGCTGCAGACGAATTGGTTCAGCCCGAAGAAAATCTGGAAGCCATAAAACAGGAAGCCAAATCCAATATTTTGCTTTCAGGCCAGTCTTCCGGTTTTACCTTAAATGGTTTGCTGCGCGGAATGCTGGGTCTTTTTGTGCTTATAGCATTGGCCTGGGTGCTCAGCAGCAACCGCAAAGCGATCAATTGGCGCGTGGTTCTGATCGGACTGACTATTCAGATCATTCTGGCTGTGAGTATTTTATATGTGCCTTTTATGCAGACATTCTTTGAGGTGGTCGGGAAAATGTTTGTTAAAGTGTTGGATTTCACTAAAGAAGGAACGGATTTCCTCTTTAAATCATTTGTAACCGGAAAAATCGAAGTGCCGCTGCTTAATTTTGCAGTGCAAATCCTGCCTACCATTATTTTCTTTTCTGCACTCACAAGTTTGCTGTTTTATCTCGGAATTATTCAGTGGGTTGTTTATGTGCTCGCATGGGCCATGTCGCGCCTGATGCGCCTGAGCGGTCCGGAAAGCCTCTCGGTTGCCGGGAATATTTTCCTCGGGCAAACCGAATCGCCCTTAATGATCAAGGCATACCTTAGCAAGATGACCAAATCGGAAATCCTGCTCGTGATGATGGGCGGAATGGCCACCCTGGCAGGCGGTGTGCTGGCCGTTTATATCAGTTTCCTCGGCGGTGACGACCCACAGCAACGACTGCTTTTTGCCAAACACCTGCTGACTGCTTCCGTTATGGCTGCTCCCGGAGCCATTGTAATCTCAAAAATCCTTGTGCCGCAAACCGAAGAAATCAGTCAGGATGTGAGCGTACCCAAAGACCGTATTGGAAATAATGTGCTGGATGCTGTTTCAAATGGAACCGGCGAAGGACTGAAGCTGGCCGTAAATGTTGCGGCAATGCTTCTGGTTTTTATCGCTTTTATCGCGATGATCAATTTTATCTCTTTTAAAATAGGCGCCTTATTTGATATCAACGATAATATCGCTGCTTTTACCAACGGAAAATACGAAGGGCTTTCACTGCAGTTTATGTTGGGCTATGCTTTTGCCCCATTGATGTGGCTGATCGGTGTGTGCACCGAAGATATCGCTTTGGTAGGTCAATTGCTCGGCGAAAAAGTCATCATGACGGAGTTTATCGGCTATGTGAGCCTGAGCGATTTTAAAGCAGCAGGACTCTTTAGCGAGCAAAAATCCATCATTATGGCCACCTATATGCTATGTGGTTTTGCCAATTTTGCCAGTATCGGCATTCAAATTGGCGGTATTGGATCACTGGCGCCCGACAAACGCGTGCAGCTTTCAAAATATGGAATCAAAGCGCTGATTGGCGGTACTTTAGCCAGTTTGCTCTCCGCTACAATTATCGGAACAATTATGGGCTAAGCCCAAACGATAACAAACCAAAAAAGCCATCCGGGACGATCGGGTGGCTTTTTGTTTTTAAGAGGATTTTACAAAGGCACAGATTTCGTCCATAGCTTGCTTCGCTTCCGGAAACAATGGCGAAAGCAGCGGAAACGCATGCACCATTTTGTCCCACGCACGGTACGTAACCTTTACGCCTTCTTCCTGAGCTTTGTTTTTTAAATCGACACAATCATCATAATGGATTTCGTAAGTGCCAACACAAATATATAAGGGCGGTAATCCTGTAAAATCGCCAAATTGTGGTGAAAGAAGGGGGTTCCTGGGATCGGTTTTTCCTCTGTAAAAACTCAGCCAAATCTCAACAGAGCCGGGCGTGGCAATATCATTTTTTTGGTTGTAAGTAAATGATGCCGCCTGATGCCGCAAATCGGTGACTGGCGAAATAACAAATGCCTTTGATGGCATGGCAATAGATTGATCTTTCAGCGCAAGCAAAAGGGAAAGCACCAGTGTGGCTCCGGCTGATTCGCCGCCAATTATAATGTTTTTGGGATGATGTCCACTGTTTATTAGGTATTTATAAACTTTAATACAATCTTCAACGGCAGCAGGAAAAGGGTGTTCGGGCGCCAGACGGTATTCAAAATGCAGGGTTTTTATGCCGCAGCCTTTGGCGAATTTTGCTACATGCGGACGGTGCGAATTACAGGAACCGGAGATAAAACCGCCGCCATGAATGTACAGCAAAACCTTGTTTTCTTCCTTTTCGGCAGGCTCAATCCATTCTGCCCGTAGGTTTTCTACTGCAAAAGTCTCATAGCTGATGCCTTTGGGAAGTTTTAAACGGGTGCTGGCTTTTTCGATGTCATTACGGAATTTATCGACCGAAAAATGCTTATCTATAATTTCAGCTTTCAGTTTAAATTTGAAAAGATGACGATTTCTGATAAGCCAGATAATCAATCTGCTGCGCATGCTTTGCATAATATCGTTTATTAAAATTTCGGTGCAAAATTCCGCCTTTTGTTTGAGGCTCTGCTGCACATATGTTAAGCGGAAAACAATTATGGGATATTTTTTCGGATGCGGCTCAGCGATTGTGGCGCAATGCCCAAGAAACTGCTCAGGTGCTTCAAAGGGATTTTGCTTAAAATATCATCGGGATAGATGTCGATGAGCTTTTTATAGCGTTCTTCCGCAGTCATTACTTTCATCTCCATGAAATGCGCTTCGGTAAAATCCTGCACTTCGTTAATGATTTTTCGTATAAAAATCTGCCAGCATTCCATTTTTGCAAGTTTTTGATATTGCTGGAAATCCGTTTGCCAGACTATCGTATTTTCGAGCGCTTGGATGCTTTCTTTCGATGCAGCCTGTTCCCTGAAACTGATACGTGAAGTAAAACAATAGGGCGCTATGGTGAATGTTTTGGTAATATCCTCTCCATCAATATTATAGAAAAACCGGAGCAATCCGTTTTCCAGAAAGTAGAAATGACGGCAGATTTTTCCTTCTTCCAGGATAAGCTGGTTTTTGTCAAATACCCTTTGGGTAAATGATGCCCGGATTATCGTCCAGTCATCATTACTAACGGTGGTATATTTTTCTATGAATGCTTTGATTTGATGCACGGTGGTTGGTTTAGTCAAAGCCCATTAAAATCAAAACTAAAAGCCATTTAATAAACTTTAGGTTAATTTAGTTGGAATTCAGTATAATCCGTTGTCAACTTTTTGCAAATTTACCTATCAACATCATTATTTCAAAATTTGCAGTAAATTTGTTCAAATACCAAGAAAAATCGCTTATGGCTATATTCCACACAAATAATACACGCATCGCCGGATTGGCGGCATGTGTCCCCAAAAATGAAATTTCCAATCAGGATTATGATTGGATTTCGGAAAAAGAACGCGACCTGCTCATCAAAACCATTGGCGTGGATAAACGCCGTGTCGCTCCGGAAGGCATGACCACATCCGATCTGGCTTTTGAAGCAGCGGAAAAGCTTCTGGCTGATCTGCAGTGGGATAAAAAGGAAATCGATATGCTGATTTTTGTGAGCCAGTCGGGCGATTATATTATTCCCGCAACGGCGCCGATTTTGCAGGATCGCCTGAAATTACCCAAAACCTGCCTTTCCTTTGATATTGGTCTGGGCTGCTCGGGCTATGTTTATGGGCTTTCTATTGCCAGCAATATGATGGCGGCCGGTTTCATTAAAAAAGCGCTTTTGCTGGTGGGCGATTTGTCCAATGTAACATCATCTTACAAAGATAAAAGTACGTATCCGCTTTTTGGTGATGCGGCTACAGCAACGGCTTTGCAACATGATATCAACGCGCCATCCATGCCTTTTAACCTGCAAACCGACGGTGCCGGGCATAAAGCCATTATGATCCGCGATGGTGGTGTGCGCCATCTCGTAAATGAAAATTCGCTCAAAAGTGAGAAAATCACCGAAGGCATCGAGCGAGCGCCCATGAATATTATTCTCGATGGGGTGGAAGTTTTTAATTTCAGCCTACGCGAAGTGGTGCCCAACATCAAAAAGCTGCTCAAAGAAACCGGAGGATCACTCGATGATTTTGATTATCTGCTCTTCCATCAGGCCAATAAACTGATTAATAACACCATCCGCAAAATGCTGAAAGCCGATCCGGCCAAAGTCCCTTTTTCTATTCAGGATTTTGGAAACACCAGCTCGGCTTCGATTCCGCTTACTTTGGTGAGCCAGCTGCGCGACGAACTACAAAACCGCAAAATGAAACTGCTGCTTTCTGCTTTTGGAATCGGCCTGTCGTGGGGAACGACCATCATTGAAACCGATCATATTGTTTGTCCGCAACTGCTTGAACTTTAGATTATTGATTATGAAGAACCCTTTTGATCTTACAGGAAAAATAATTCTGGTTACCGGAGCATCATCCGGTTTGGGCATGCAAACGGCCATTACAGCAAGTCAGTGTGGTGCACAACTGGTCATCACAGGAAGGAATGAAAAGCGACTGAAAGCTACGCTTGATGCGCTGGATGGCGAAGGACATCAAATGATCATTGCCGACCTGACTAAAAAAGATGATATCGAGCGGCTTACGGACGAGCTGCCCAGATTGCACGGCCTGGTTTATTCCACAGGTATTTCGGATTTGCTGCCTGCTCAGTTTATTGATGAGGCGGCGATGAGAAAAACCTTCAGCATCAGTTTTGATGCCACGGTTTTGCTTAATGCACGCATCCTGAAAAAGAAGAAAATACAGCGCACAGACGCTTCCATTGTTTTTATTTCGTCCATTTCAACGCGTTATCCTTTTGTGGGTGGCGCGATGTATGTCAGCGCAAGGGCAGCAATTGAAGGCTATGCCCGCGTATTGACCGTAGAACTGGCTAAGCGCAAAATCCGCGTGAATTGCGTAAGCCCGGCTTTTGTGAAAACGCCCATGCTCGATCAAACCGCATCGAATTATTCCAATGAAGCCGTGGATAAAATTGAAGAACGACAAATCCTTGGCCTGGGCGAACCCGAAGATGTGGCCAATCCCATTGTGTTTTTTCTTTCCGATGCGGCACGCTGGGTAACCGGAACCAATTTAATCCTCGGAGGAGGTTGATATGAACAAAAAAAGCCTTGATTTTTCGGTCGTAGTGCCGGTGCACAATAGCGAGGATTCCCTGAAGGAATTATTTCTTGGGATCAAATCCTGTTTTGAAAAGCTGGAGCGCAGCTACGAAGTGGTTTTCGTAAACGATTACAGCCGCGATGACAGCTGGCAGGTGCTGGAAGGTCTGCACCGGGCCTATCCAAATGAAGTCCGCGCCATCAGTTTGAGCCGGAATTTTGGCCAGCATAACGCTATTTTTTGTGGCTTCACTTTTGTGCAGGGCATGCAGGTCATTACCATGGACGATGATCTGCAAAACCCGCCGGAAGAAATTCCCAAACTGATCGAAGCAGCTGAAAAACATGAAAGCGACCTGGTGTATGGAGTCCCTTCCAGAAAACAGCATAGTGCTTCCCGCCGGGCAGGCAGCAAAGTGCTGCATAAATCTTCTCATGTCCTTTTCGATGGCCCGGGCAATGGTTCTTCATTCCGGCTCATCAGCCGAAGGCTCGTGGATCAGCTGCTCAATCACCATCACAATTTTATTTATCTTGATGAGCTGCTGAACTGGTACACCCGATCCATCAGTTTTGTGGATGTGGAGCACCGTCCCAGGCCATACAAGCATTCAGGCTACAGTAACAGGTCTCTTTTTCGGCTTGTATCCAATATTGTTATGTACTACACAAACCTTCCACTGCGCCTGATCGTTTATGGTGGGTTCCTTTTTTCATTTGTGAGTTTCATTATCGGCTTGTTTTTTATATACCGCAAAATTGTGCATGAAGTTCCTTTAGGCTTTACCGCGCAAATTGTGGCCATATTTTTCAGTACCGGCCTCATTATGCTCAGCCTGGGCGTTATTGGTGAATACCTGAGCCGGATTTATAGCCTGCAGCAAAAAAAACCTCCTTTTTCCATTAAAAAAGCACTTTGATGATTGTTTCGCGATATGGCGTCAGCCTGAGGCTGCTCGAGCACAAAGACATCGAAATGGTGCGCCAGTGGCGTAATTCCGAATGGGTAAACCAGTTTATGGAATACCGCGGATACATCACGCCTGAAATGCAGGAAGAATGGTTCCGCAAGGTAAATTCGCCCGAATATCTGTATATGATTGCAGAGTACAAAGGCGAACCTATTGGTTTGATGAACGATAAAAACATCAATTGGGAAGAGAAAACCTCCGAATCGGGTTTTTTCCTGAAAGACCAAAGTTATTACCATACGCATATTCCCATGTTGGTTTCCCTTTGCGGGATTGATGCCACTTTTTTCTTTCTGCGCTGGAATAAATCCTATGCCCGTATGCTGCGTACCAATCAGAATGTGATTGATTTCAACAAAGCACTGGGTTATGAACTTTGTGATGGTCAGGAGGAGGTGGAAAACCAGCTTTATGTCATGACACGGGAACGTTTCCTGAAAAAAAGCCCGAAAATCCGTAAAGCGGCTTTGGTGGTTGCCGGAGAAAAAGACCGCATGGAGCTAATCATAACAAAGAAGGATATGGAACTGGGCATTGGTCAGAGATTTTTTAATAGACTGAAATCGTCCAAACTGAAATTTAAACAGAAGGAAATCCCGGAAGGGCTTCATTTTGAGCTTACTGAACAATTGCAATGGACGTAACGGCAGCTCAAGATCATGTTGGGTTCTTTTTTCTTATTTTTGTAGGAGTTTTGAAACAGACAAGCTAATATTTTTCCCACTATCCGACGATAATGAAAAGGACAAAAATCCTATTGATCAATCCGATCACCAAAAAAATAAAAGGTCTTTCACACGATCCCGGCGCCCGACAACCTCCGCTGGCTTTGGGTATCCTCGCGGCCCTAATTCCTGATGATTTTGAGTTTGCTGTTATTGACGAAAACTTTGATGAATTTCAGTGGCAAGAAGCCGACCTGGTCGCCATTACTTCCTTTACAACCAATATTGTACGGGCTTACGAAATTGCAAGCATATGCAGAAATCATGGTGCAAAAGTGGTCATGGGCGGCATTCATGTGTCCATGTTGCCTGATGAAGCCTTGAATTATTGCGATTCGGTTGTAATTGGAGAAGCGGAAGGGGTTTGGCCTTTATTGCTCGAAGATTTTAAAAAGGGTCAGTTAAAAGCTAATTACAAATCCAATCCGGATCAGCTCAACAACAATGTTATCGCCCGGCACGATATTTTTCATCCTGATTATATTTTTGGCAGCGTGCAAACCTCACGGGGCTGCCCGATGGATTGCGAATTTTGTTCCGTAACACGTTTTAATGGAAGGAAATACAGGGAGCGCCCCATTGAAGATATTATCGAAGAGCTGAAAACGATAAAAGCTCCGCTCATCTTTTTTGTGGACGATCATCTGGTAAATACCGGAAAGAAATCCCAGGATCGGGCTATTGCCCTGTTTAAAGCAATGGTCAAGGCAAAACTCAACAAAATATGGTTTTCCCAGTCTTCAGTAAATTTTGCTGATAATAAAGAAGTACTTAAATGGGCTCGCAAAAGTGGCTGCCGCCATGTTTTGATCGGAATTGAATCCGAAAAGGAAGAGCAATTGCGTGAGATGAACAAAACCATGAACCTCAGCAGGGGCGTTTCTTCCTATAAAAAATTGTTTCGCCGCATGCACCATCAAAATATAGGTGTTTTGGGGGCAATGATATTTGGCCTCGACAGCGATACGCCTGATGATATCCGTGACCGCTTCCAATTTGGACGTGAAAGTGGTATCGATTCATTGCAAACTTCTATTTTGACACCCCTGCCGGGTACTCGTTTGTATGAAAAGCTAAAAGAGCAGGGCAGGATTATCAAAAACAATTATCCTGCAGATTGGGAGTATTATCATTTTGCGTATCCGGTCATGAAACCCGGTCAAATGGAAGCAGATGAACTGCAATCTTTAATGAATTACCACGGAAGGCAATTCTTTCGTAAAGATAACCTCAGGAAAATGATGTGGAAAACCCTTTGGAGCACAAAGAGTTTAAGTACCGCATACAGGGCATACATGAGTAATTTTGGATACGGCCGCCTGCTGCTTGAAGAGGAAATTATGGATGATGACCGTACCGACGGCCTAAACTATAATCTGGAAGACAGGACAGGGCGTTCAAAATTCCTCAAGAGAACAGATATTCTTATGCGCCTGTTTTATTTCGGATTGTTTTTGACAAACCAAAAATTGAAAGTCTATAAAAATCTCAAATCAAAATAGTTTCTGTTCATAAAGTTCATTTGCTGTTTTTTAGAAGCTTGTTTGATTTAATTTGCTAATACTACAGAATGAAAAAGTTTAGGGTGCTTTTTGTCAATCCGATCAATAAAAACCGAAGGGGATTTGCCATTGAACGGGGATCGCGTTTTCCTCCTCTTGCTTTGGGCATTCTTGCTGCATTAACGCCTCAAGATATTGAATTTGAACTGATTGATGAGAATTTTGACGACTTTGAATGGAAAGAAGCCGATCTGGTTGCGATTACTTCCTTTACAACCAATATTGTACGGGCTTACGAAATTGCAGGCATATGCAGAAATCATGGCGCTAAAGTTGTAATGGGCGGAATCCATGTGTCCATGTTGCCGGATGAAGCCCTGAATTATTGCGATTCGGTTGTAATTGGAGAAGCGGAAGGGGTTTGGCCTCAGGTGCTTAAAGATTTTAGGGATAACCAGTTAAAACCAAGTTATAAATCCTCTGTTGATCAACTGAACAACAATGTTATTCCCCGGCACGATGTTTTTCATCCGGATTATCTTTTTGCCAGTGTGCAAACTTCACGCGGCTGCCCGATGGATTGCGAATTTTGTTCTGTAACACGTTTTAACGGAAGGAAATACAGGGAACGACCGGTTGAAGATATTATTGAAGAACTGAAAACAATTAAAGCCCCTTCAATCTTTTTTGTGGATGATCATCTCGTGAATGCCGGTAAAAAGTCTCAGGAAAGGGCAATTGCTTTATTCAAAGCTATGATCAAAGCAAAAATCAACAGGCTATGGTTTTCCCAGGCATCAGTTAATTTTGCCGATAATACCAATGTTTTGAAATGGGCTCGTAAAAGCGGTTGCAGTTATATCCTTTTAGGAATAGAATCAGAAAAAACGGAGCAGTTACGGGAGATTAATAAAAACATGAACATCAGCAGGGGGACATCTTCCTATAAAAAATTGTTTGGGCGCATGCACCGCCACGGTATTGGTGTGCTTGGTGCATTGATTTTTGGAATGGACAGTGATAATGCTGAAGACATCCGTGATCGTTTTCAATTTGCCCGCTCAAGTGGGATAGATTGTTTGCAAACAACATTATTGACCCCATTGCCGGGAACCCGGCTTTTTGAACGAATGGAAAAACAGGGGCGCATCATTAAAAACAATTATCCGTCAGACTGGGAACATTATCATTTTTTCTTTCCCGTACTGCAGCCTGCACAAATGGATGGAGACGAATTAGTTGCCTTAATGCATCAATATGGGAGAGAATATTACCGAAAGGAAAATCTCCGCAAAATGTTGTGGAAAACACTTTGGAGAACCCGGAGCTTAAGCGCGGCATTCAGGGCTTATACTACAAATTTTTCGTACGGGCGAATCATGTTTGAAGAAGAAATAACAGATGAAACCCGTACTGATGGACTGAATTTTAATCTGGAAGACCGCAAAGGCCATTCGGCTTTTTTAAAAAGAACCGATTTCCTGATGAAATTGTTTTATCTGGCACTCTTTGCTGCCAATCCTAAATTAAAAGGCTGAACGGACTTATTCCGTTTTCTCCCGGTCCCGCTGATACGCCTGCATCGCCTTACGGTAAAAATACTTTGATTTTTCTTCATCGCCTTTGGCACGGTAGTGCCTGCTGATGCTAATACCTAACTGATATTGCGGATAGCGTTCTATGGCTTGTTCCCATTGTCCAATGGCTTGCAGCGTGTCCTGCATTTGCAAATAGTAATTGCCCATATTGATGTATGGCTGATCCCAGTCCGGGCGCGTTTTGGCCATTTGCTCATTGAGCTCAAAAGCTTCCCGGCTTTTTCCGCTTTTAAAATAAAGGTTGGCCAGATATGATTTTAATTTATAATCCTCAGGATTTAGTTTCAGGGATTCTTTATAGGCTTTTTCGGCTTTGTCCAAATCTTCCAGTTGCTCATAAACAAAACCGAGGTTAAACCATCCGGCAGCTTCATCAGGCTTGATTTGCACTGCTTCTTCCAGATAGGGTTTTGCCTGGGCGTATTCGCGCATTTCCAAGCTCAGGAAAGAGCCCAGATTATTGAGTACTTCATAATTTTCAGGATATATTTTCAGTGCATCCTGATAATAGGAAATCACTTTTTGGCGGTTTTCGGGGATTTTCCTGATATCACGGCCGAATTTATTATCGTAAATTACTTTGTTCGACCAGGCTTCCGCCGCAAGGGCTTGCAGTTTCACGCTGGATTTGGCAATACCGGCATCATTGCTGAACAAAGTCAGGTGGTTTTTCCAGTCTTTGTTACGGTCGATGGTAAGTACGCTGTAAGGAACCAGTACGATGATCAAAATCAAAACGGCTTTTGAAATTTTGGGTTGAACCGTCACTTTTTGTTGTGCCAGCTTCAGGATGAGGATGGCGGCCATAATGGAAAAAACAATGGATGGCGAAAGAGCAAAACGGTCTGCCACGATGCCCGGAACCGGAACTACAATATTGCTAACAATCGATATCGTGATGAAGAAAAATATGATGGAAAAAGAAAGGATACCCTTGCTTTTCAGTCCCTTGATGGCAAAATAAAGTAGGGCTGCAGTAAGAAACAGTCCGGCAAAAGGCCAGATTCCGCTCCAGCCTACGGGCATGGCATCAAAACCATAATAACTGAGCATCGGATAGGGGACAAAAAGTTGTTTCAGGTAAAAAGCGACGGCAGTAAAAGCTGTGCCCACTTTCATCAGAAAGCCACCTTCGGAGTACAATGGATTTTCAAAATATTGCAAAGGCCTGACTTCTTGAGGTGTAAGAACCATAAAGCCGATCATTACAAGAATGAAAATACCGAGGATCAGTCCAAAAGTGCGATATATTTTTTTCAAAGGAAGATCCGTGAAAAAGTAGAGTGCAAAAGGGAAAACGGCCAGATAAGTCATTGTAGTCCTCTTTCCCAGCAAACCGAGCACAAAGAAAAAGGTCATCCAGCCGAGATATTTGATTTTACCGGAATCGGCATAGCGAAAAAGAAAACGCACTGCCAGGAGCGCCCCGATCAGGCTAATAATTTCATCGCGGTTTTTCAGGCTGGCAACTACTTCTGTATGAATCGGATGGGCAATAAAAATTAAGGTGGCAATAAGCGGAAGTACAGGGTGGTATTTTTGCAACATCCTCCGCAAAAGACCGAAAAGGATCATTCCTGATAAGGCGTACAGCAGCAGGTTGATCAGATGGTGCCGAAAGGGTTTTAGCCCCCAAAGGCTGTATTCCAGTGCAAAACTGGCTTTTACCAAAGGCCGGTAATCAAAGGATAAACCTTCTTCGGTGCTGTATGGCGTACTGAAAATTTCCGGAATGGCACTGATGCCCCGCTGCACCTGTTCATTGTTCAGGATTACATTATGGTCAT
This sequence comes from Bacteroidales bacterium, assembly GCA_963662905.2. Taxonomy (GTDB): domain Bacteria; phylum Bacteroidota; class Bacteroidia; order Bacteroidales; family WRLA01. The sequence continues at coordinate 2,236,838 of CAXXFD010000003.1, forward strand.
CTAAAGCAAATTTGTTGAAAAGGGTATTGCCGTATAGCACAAAAACCAAAGCGAAAATCAATCCACAGGCAAACCGCTGGTATTTTTTTTGATTGTCAAAAAGAGATGTTTGCTTTGTTGCTTTATTATTTCGTCCCATTTTGTTCTGATCTTCTTAAAGTGAAATTTTTACCTAGATAGACTTTACGGACGTGTTCGTCAGAGGCAAGTTCTTCTGCACTTCCGGCTTTTAGCACCGAGCCTTCAAAAAGCAGGTAAGCGCGATCGGTAATGCTCAGGGTTTCGTGTACGTTATGGTCGGTGATGAGGATGCCGATATTTTTATTTTTCAGGTTGGCTACAATGCCTTGGATGTCTTCTACAGCGATGGGGTCCACTCCTGCAAACGGCTCGTCGAGCAATATAAAATTTGGGCTGGTTGCTAAAGCGCGGGCAATTTCGGTGCGCCTGCGCTCACCACCCGAAAGCTGTATTCCTTTGGATTTGCGGATGTGCTGCAAGCCGAATTCGTCGAGCAGGCTTTCCAGTTTGTCACGCTGTTCGGCTTTGCTTAATTGGGTAAATTCCAGCACAGCCCTGATGTTGTCTTCCACGCTCAGCGTCCTGAAAACCGAAGCTTCCTGAGCCAGGTAGCCAATCCCCAGTTGTGCGCGTTTGTACATGGGCAGTGTCGTGATTTCCTGCTGATCAAGGAAAACCTTGCCTGCAAAGGGCTTGATCAAACCTACGATCATATAAAAACTTGTGGTTTTCCCCGCACCGTTTGGCCCCAGCAAACCCACAATTTCGCCTTGGTTTACCTCAATGGAAACGCCTTTTACCACCGTGCGCTTACGGTATTTTTTAACAATATTGTCTGTGTAGAGTTTCATAAGCCTGTTTAAATGATGCCTTCTTTGAGAATATCATGGAGATGGATTACCCCGGCATAAATACCGTCTTTTAAAACAAGGATTTGCGTGATATTATTGTTGCGCATTAGGTTTAAAGCATCCACCACAAGAATGTCTGTGTCCAGTGTTTTTGGGTTTGCCGACATGATGTCTTTTGCTTTGACCTCGGTTAATGGTGCGTTTTTGCTGAGCATGCGTCGTATGTCGCCATCGGTGATAATGCCGCAAAGTTTATCGCCATCCATAACTGCTGTGGCGCCCAGGCGTTTCGATGAAATCTCCAGAATAACATCGCTCAGGCTGGCATCGGGACTGACCTGTGGTTTTTCATTTTGCGCATAAAGGTTTTCGACACGCAGGTACATGCGTTTGCCCAAAGTCCCGCCGGGATGGTTGCGCGCAAAGTCACGCGAAGTGAAATTGCGGTATTCCAGCAATGCCACGGCAAGCGCATCGCCCATAACAAGTTGAGCGGTTGTGCTCGAAGTTGGGGCCAAATTATTTGGGCAAGCTTCCCGGCTGACGCTGGTGTTGATCAGATAATCGGCATTGGTAGCCAAAAACGATTCCGTATTGCCGCAAAAAGCGATGAGTTTGTTGCCATAAGATTTTAACAAAGGAACCAAAACCCTGATTTCCGGTGTGTTGCCGCTATTGGAAATGCAGATGATCACATCTTCTTTTCGGATAGTGCCAATATCTCCATGTATGGCATCGGCAGCGTGCATAAAAAGAGCCGGTGTTCCGGTAGAATTAAAAGTAGCTACCATTTTGCGCCCAATGCTGGCGCTTTTCCCGATACCGGTTACTACAAGCCTCGAATTGGCCTTGTATATCAGCTGCACGCTTTCTGCAAAATCCCCGGTCAGGAAAGTTGGAAGGCGCCTGAGTTCATCAATTTCAGCTTCAATGGTCCGTATGGCAGATTGCCTGATGTCTTCTAAGCTTTTCAATATTGGAGGATTCTGGGATTTAACATGCTGCAAATATACGAATCAACCATAAAACTTCCGGTTTATGTCAATTCACTGTGATTTTTTTTTGATTTAAAGGATTCTTTTAGAATAATTCGTATCTTTAGCGTTAAGAAAAAAGGGGTTAAGCTTTTTTTTGGGTTCTCAGGAATATAAAGTATTTTTGTCAGCCTTTTGAAAAATCCCTTTTCCTTGAGAACAAAAAATCCTGCGCCCGATGTCAGGTAGTTTTGACATATTTTCGGGAAAGTCAGGAATTGTTTAAAATTCTTATTTGGTTTTGGTATGCAGTTGATTACTTCGGCTTGTTCCGGTAACAGGCATTTATGTTTTAATTGGAGAAATTATGATTTCGCAGGAAGTTGATTTAAAATTGTATTTGAAGCAGTATTTTGGGTTCAATAAGTTCAAAGGAACTCAGGAACCTATTATTCATAGTCTGCTCGATGGCAAGGATGTTTTTGTTATCATGCCCACAGGTGGCGGAAAATCTATGTGCTATCAGTTGCCGGCGCTCATTAAAGAGGGTACGGCCATCATTATATCGCCCCTTATCGCATTGATGAAAAACCAGGTGGACAGCATCCGAAATTTTGGAAACGACGATGGTGTTGCCCATTTTTTGAATTCTTCTTTGACCAAGAATGAAATTAATGAGGTAAAAGAAAACCTTACCAATGGCCGCACAAAACTGTTGTATGTAGCCCCCGAATCGCTCAATAAAGAAGAAAACGTTGAGTTTTTGAGGAATATCAAAATCAGTTTTTATGCTATTGATGAAGCGCATTGTATTTCGGAATGGGGCCATGATTTCCGTCCCGAATACCGCAGGTTGCGCCCTATCATTGATGCTATTGGCCAGAATGTCCCAATTATTGCCCTTACGGCTACAGCCACTGTGAAAGTACAGTCTGATATCCAAAAAAACCTGGGCATTCCCGATGCAGATGTCTATAAATCATCATTCGACCGGCCTAATCTCTATTATGAAGTACGTCCAAAAACAAAGGACGTAATCAAGGATATTATCCGTTATATCAAATCCAAAATGGGCAAATCAGGTATTGTTTATTGCCTGAGCCGTAAAAAAGTGGAAGAACTTGCCGAAACACTTCAGGTAAACGGAATTAAAGCCTTGCCTTATCATGCCGGACTGGATGCTGCTACACGCCGCAAAAATCAGGATATGTTCCTGATGGAAGAAGTGGATGTAATTGTGGCTACCATCGCTTTTGGAATGGGCATCGATAAACCGGATGTACGTTTTGTAATACATCATGATATCCCCAAAAGCCTTGAAGGTTATTATCAGGAAACAGGTCGTGCCGGACGTGATGACGGTGAAGGAAATTGTATTGTCTTCTATAGCTATGACGACATCCTGAAACTGGAGAAATTTATGAAAGGCAAACCCGTGGCCGAGCAGGAAATAGCCAAACAGCTCCTGACCGAAACGGTGGCTTATGCCGAAAGTTCGGTTTGCCGCCATAAGCAATTGCTCCATTATTTTGGCGAAGATTATCCCAATGACAATTGCGGCGCCTGCGACAACTGCCTTAATCCCAAAGAACGCTTCGAGGCCAAAGAACACGTTGCTTTATTGTTGCAAACCGTTGTAGATATTAAGCAGCTGTTCAAAGCCAATCATGTGAATAATATCCTCACAGGAAAACCTACCGCAAATATTAAATCTGCACGTCACGATAAACTCGATGTTTTTGGCAAAGGGGAAGAGCAGGATGAAAAATACTGGAACGCTGTAATCCGTCAAACATTGATTCAGGACTTGCTGCGCAAGGATATTGAAAATTATGGCCTGCTGAAAGTCACGGACAAAGGGTACGAATTCCTCGATAAGCCCTGGTCGCTTATGTTTACGCGCGATCATGATTATGAAACAGGGAATGATGAAGTGATTTCTACCAGTAGTTCGTCCCGTCAGGGCTCGGCAGATGAGCAGCTCTTTAAAATGTTGAAAGATTTGCGCAAATCCATCAGTCGCAAAGAAAACCTGCCCCCATTTGTTATTTTTCAGGATCCCTCGCTGGAAGATATGTCCGTTCAGTATCCGGTTAATATGGATGAACTGAAGCAAATAACCGGCGTGGGCGCTGGAAAGGCTTTGAAATATGGGAAGCCTTTTATTGCATTGATCAAAGATTATGTCGAAGAAAACGAAATAGTCCGTCCAAATGATATGGTCGTTAAATCGGTAGTGAATAAATCCGGCCTGAAAGTTTATATCATTCAAAGTATCGACCGCAAATTATCCCTCGATGATATCGCCATGACCAAAAACCTTTCCCTGGATGACCTGATTACAGAGCTGGAAAGCATTGTGGATTCGGGTACGCGTATCGATATTGATTACTATATCACTGAAAATGTGGACGAATACCACCAGGAAGAGATTTATGACTATTTCCATGAAGCAGAAACCGATTCGGTGGACGCTGCCCTTGACGAACTCGGCGAGGATGAATACAGCCGTGAAGAAATCCGTCTGATCAGGATTAAATTTATGTCGGAAGTAGCCAACTAGTTTTGTCGATCGGAATGAAAAGGAAAGCCTGGCATCTATTAATACTGATAGCCGCATTTGGAATAATCGCATTTTATTCGTGCAGCGGAGAGAAAAAAGAAGTAATCCCGGATTATGTTCTCCCAAAGGATACAATGGTGATGATTGTTGCCGATTATCATTTGATTGAAGCCGAGCTTACGCATACACGGGGCAGAGGGAAGGATGTAAATAAATTGAGAGATCATTATTACGCAGCCCTTTTCGACCGTTACAATATTGACCAGGAAACCCTAAATAAGAATTTTGATTATTACAAAGACCGTCTCGAAGAGCTGCAAGGAATTTATCAGGACGTAGTAACGCGGCTGAGCTATATGGAATCGGAAGAAAAAGAGCAACAGAAAAAGGAATAAGGTACTTACGGTTTAAAACGGCCTTATCGTATCCGGCATTTGAAATTAAGCAAAATGCTTCCTGTTTCTTTTAAAGTTTTTGAATCTTGGCCAATAGGGTTAATCTATGTGTGATATTGATCTGAAATTAATTTGCGAATATTATTCAAAAATCGACAGGCAAGGCCCGGGAAGCCCCGAAATTACCCGAAAAGCACTTAGTTTTGTTAATGGTTTGGAGCCTGCTTCAAAAATTGCCGATCTTGGTTGTGGCACAGGTGGGCAAAGTATGGAGCTGGCCAGAGCCACCGAAGGACAGGTTTATGGTCTTGACCTTTTTCCGCATTTTATTGATATTTTCCAAAAAAATATTAATGCAAGCGGACTGCAAAACAGGCTCACAGCATTAGTCGGTTCTATGGATAAGCTTCCTTTTCAGGAGGAAGAACTGGATTTGGTATGGTCCGAAGGCGCGATTTATAATATCGGTTTTGAAGAAGGTCTTCAATACTGGCGTAGGTTTTTGAAAAAGGATGGCTATGTTGCCGTTTCCGAAGCTTCCTGGTTTAGCCGGGAACGTCCTAAAGAAATTCAGGATTTCTGGGAAAGGGAATATCCCGGTATTGATACCATCCCAAACAAAATGGCTCAAATGCAAAATGCGGGTTATAGCCTGGTAGCTTCTTTTGTGCTTCCTGATTATTGCTGGACAGAAAATTTTTACAAGCCACAAATTTCTATGCAGGATAGCTTTCTGAAGGAAAATGAAGGGAGTAAAGCTGCTCAGGAACTGGTTGAAAGCCAAAATTTTGAAATGCGTATGTACGAACAGTATAAAAAGTACTACGGCTATGCATTTTATATTGGACGGAAAATTTAGCCTGCTTGAAAAAAAGGATTGCCCAAATGACGTGCAATCCTTTCCTTTTTATAGTTTATGTTTTTACTGACCGGATTAGAATCCTAATTCCATTTGTGCTCCGCCGCCTTTTTCATCATTTAGGTCCTCATCGTCTGTTTGAGGTTTTTCTGTGATTTCTTTTTCGACAGGTTTTTCCGGTTCCGGTTCCGGTTCTTCGTAGGGCAAAGGATCGAGCCATTCCAGTTTTTTGATAAACAGTTTGCTCAGGCGTTTTCCTTTGGCTTTTTCGCCTTTAACATCAATAAACTCACTCACATTTATTTCTTCTTCATCCACATCCTTGCCGTTTTTTTTGCTGTCAAAAATAATTTTGAGCATGGGCAGGTAGTCCATGCTGTGTTCCGTTAGTTTTGAGTTTGGATGTTCTGTAAGGAAATTGACTGCTTTGCCGTTGCCTTCGGGCTGAAAACGCTTTATGTAGGGGAAACCCGATTCGCCTTCAAAGTAAATTGCGGTTATAATTTTGCGTTCGTCATATTTTTCGATGAGTATCATGTCGTCGTCGAAATGTGTGCTGAGGTCGTAATTATAGAGTTTATATGTTCCTGATTGATTGAGGGTAAATATTTTGTCGTCTCCTTTAAATGCGCCCAGGAATATTCCTCTTTCTTCGGTATTGAGCCTTTTTACGGTATCATCAAACCATATTTTCAGTGCGCCCAAAGTGGAAACGCCATCTTCTTTTTTCTGTACCTTTCTTACGGCGTGGCGCGAAATGATATTTCCTTTGGCATTACGGTTTTTAATTGCCAATTCACTGAAATCGAAATCGAAAGTGAGCTTTCTGAGTTTGGGTTTAGGGCGCAGGCTTACCTTCACGACTTCTGCTTCCCCGTTTGGATTGGCCGTGAAATAAAGTACGCGTGTTCCTGTTGTGCCTATTGTGAGGTCGTATTCCTTATCGCGTGTAACGCCCACTACAGCAAAGCGTTTCACATAAAAATGCCCTAAGCGGCCATCTTGGTAAATCATATTGTACACCGTCCGTTCATCGTTTTTACGGAAAATATCAATATGCAAAATATTGGTGCCGATATAGGTTTTGTTCGAAACCTTGCTTACCATAAATGTTCCGTCGTTGCGGAAAACGATGAAATCATCCAGATCGGAGCAATCGCAGATAAATTCATCACGCTTCAGGCTGGTGCCTGCAAAACCTTCTTCGCGGTTGATATAAAGTTTTACGTTATTTACCGCAACAGCAGCAGCTTCAATGGTATCAAAACTGCGCAGTTCGGTTTTGCGCTCGCGTCCTTTTCCGTATTTTTTCTTGATCTGCCGGTAATAGTTGATCGAATAATCGACCAGGTGGGCCAGATGGTTTTCTACCTCTTCGAGCTCTTCCTGTAGGCCTTTCATGTATTCGTCGGCCTTGAATTTATTATAGCGCGAGATGCGTTTGATCGGAATATCCGACAGGCGCACAAGGTCTTCACGTGTTACTTCCCTGATGAAATCCTTAACGTAAGGCTCCAGCCCTTTGTCAATAGTTTCCAGCATCTCCTCATAAGATTCCGTTTTACGGATATCGAGGTATATTTCTTCTTCGATGAAGATTTTTTCGAGTGAAGAAAGGTGGAGCTTTTCGAGCAGTTCGCTTTTTTGGATTTCCAGCTCACTTTTGAGGAGCTTAACCGTATTGGCAGTATTATCGCGCAGAATTTCGCTAACACCGATGAAAGCCGGCTTGTCTTCACGGATTACACAGCTGTTTGGGCTGATAGAAACTTCGCAATCGGTGAAAGCGTAAAGGGCATCGATGGTTTGATCGGGCGAAACATTATTATGGAGATGGATCAGGATTTCTACATGTTCGGCCGTATTGTCATCAATTTTTTTAATCTTGATTTTGCCTTTATCGTTGGCGGCAAGTATGCTGTCGATGAGCGTCCCGGTTGTTGTGGCAAAAGGAATCTCCGTGATGGTCAGTGTTTTTTTGTCCGTTTTATTGATGCGTGCACGAACACGTACTTTTCCTCCGCGCAGGCCGTCATTGTACCGGGAGCAATCGGCCATGCCACCGGTTGGAAAATCGGGCAGGAGTTCAAATTCTTCTCCTTTTAAAATTTTGATGGAAGCGTCGATCAGTTCGTTGAAATTGTGTGGAAGCAGTTTGGAAGCAAGTCCCACGGCAATTCCCTCCACGCCTTGTGCAAGCAAAAGCGGGAACTTCACCGGAAGGGCAACAGGTTCATTGTTCCTGCCGTCGTAACTGGCGCGCCATTCGGTGGTTTTGGGGTTGAAAACAACCTCAAGGGCAAATTTGGATAGCCTTGCCTCGATATAACGTGGTGCAGCAGCACTGTCGCCTGTGAGGATGTTTCCCCAGTTTCCCTGTGTATCAATTAAAAGGTCTTTCTGCCCGAGCTGAACCAGCGCATCGCCAATAGAGGCATCGCCATGCGGGTGAAACTGCATCGTATGCCCGATGATGTTGGCCACTTTGTTGTAGCGCCCGTCGTCCATGCGGAACATGGAATGCAAAATACGCCGTTGTACCGGTTTCAGGCCATCCTGCAAAGCGGGCACGGCACGTTCCAATATTACGTAGGAAGCATAGTCCAGAAACCAGTCCTGATACATGCCCGACAATTGCGTGGTCTTAATTTCTTTGTCTGTGTTTTGGATTTCTGAGTGCTCCTCCAGATTGTTGTCTTCTTCCATAATCGATCCAGCTATTCCTTTTGTAGAAAGGCTATAAAATTACGCAAATTCCCAAAATGCAAAAAGGGGATAATGCTTTTTTTTATTAACATTATCCCCTAATATATTGTAATGCAGTTTTTTAGTTGTCTGCTTTCAGACGCTGTGCCATAGCCTTACCCAAAGCAATCAGTCGTTCGATGTCGGTTCCATCTGCAGCGTGGCGTGCTTCAACAGATTCTGAAACAACATCCCACTTAATGGTTTCGGCAAATTTTTCCAGTGTGCGCACGCCGCCGCCACCCCAGCTCATCGAGCCAAAAGTTGCAAGCAGGTGGTTTTTCGGCATAATGTGCTCCAGTTCGCGTATCAGGGCGCGCATCGGCGTGAAAATACCGCCGTTGTATGCGCTGCTGCCAAGGATAACCCCACGGTATTTCCAGATGTCGCTGATGATATACGAGCTGTGTGTCTTGGAAGAGTCGTAAACACGGATGTTTTTGATGCCTTCTTCGCTGAGTGTGCGGGCAATGATTTCGGCCATTTTTTCGGTATTGCCGTACATGCTGCCAAATACTATTACAACGCCTTCTTCCGTTTCATAACGGCTCCATTTCTGGTAATCGGCAATAATTTTGTCGATGTGCGAGCGCCAGATCGGGCCATGTGTTGAGGCAATCATCTTAACATCAAGGCCGCTGAGTTTATCAAGGGCTTTCTGCACCTGCATTCCGTATTTGCCTACGATATTGCTGTAATAACGGCGCAATTCATCTTCGTAAAAATCCAGGTTGATTTCATCATCAAAAATACCGCCGTCCAAAGTGCCAAAGCTGCCAAATGCATCTGCTGAATAAAGAATCTGGTCAGTTTCGTCCCAGGTCATCATCGTTTCGGGCCAGTGTACCATGGGCGCCATATAGAAATTCAGTTTGTGGCGCCCCAGGCTGAGGCTGTCGCCTTCTTTCACTTCCATGAAATTGTCTTTGATGCCGTAAAAGCCTTCGATCATGGGGAAAGTTTTGCGGTTGCCTACCAATTGTACGTCAGGGAATTCATTCACGATGGCTTTGATTGCTCCGGAATGATCAGGTTCCATGTGGTTGATAATCAGGTAATCTACTTTTCTTTCTTCGCCAAGAATATCCTTGATTTTATCAATATATTCCTCCATTTTGCTGATTTCAACAGTATCTACCAAGGCAACTTTCTCGTCGCAAATAAGATAGCTGTTGTACGCAACGCCAAAGGGCAGTGGCCAGTAGTTTTCGAAAAGATGGGTGCGGCGGTCATTTACACCAATCCAAAATGTGTCTTCACTGAGTTTTACTCTGTTATACATGGATCAATATTTTAAATAGTTTATTTCCAGAATCTTAAAATAAGTATTTCAATACCCAAAAAAATCAGTGCAAAAATAATAAACCAGCGCCACAATTGCTTCCCCTGAAGTGAATTTATTATGTTTTGACCAATTTGGCGGTTGTTAAGTGTATTTGTAATGACTTTAAAACCTGCACTATTGGCAAGTTCTTCGCTTTCTTTTTCCGTAAAAAAACTACTTGAAGATTCGCGGCGGCTGTAATTAACTGCCAGCGGAACACTCTGGCTGCCGTTTACTAGCTGATGAATGCCTGCTTCATAATTGATTTCGGGATTGAAACTAATTTCCAGTTCCTGTCCGTTTCTGCGGAAAAGCGGTATGAAGCGGTTTTTTTGATCGGGGCTGATAATTTCCGGAGCTTTATCTTCATTGAGCAAAGTGCTTTTCAAACGCATACTTTGGCCGTTGGCCGGTGTAAATGCTATGTTTTGCATGCCACTGCTCAGGAAAGCGGCTTTAAACATCACCGGAAGCAGGAGTGCGTGGGCATCCCATTTGCTGTAGGGCTGCTCCAGTGGCGAGGCAAAAAGCAGGATGTTGCCGTTTTCACCACTGTGCCGTGCCAATAGGATATCGCCGTTTTGCGCATTCATCAGGCTTTCGTTAATACTGCCCATGGCAAAGTTAATGGGAAAATGTTGCTTGTAATCAGGTAGTTTGATGTTTTTGGGCAGACGTTCAAACACGCCATCAAAAAACGGGCTTTTGCTTTGTATGTAATCTGCACGGCCCGATACGGTATCCGCCGCAGCGAGTATCAAACCATAATTGGCCAAAAACTGATTGTAATTGCTGATGTCGGTTTCCGCAGAAGGAATGACAGCCAGGCTTCCTCCGGCCTCAAGGAATTTGTTGAGCTCCATGGCAAGTCCGGACGGAATTTCATTCAAATTTTGGAGGATCAGCAGGTCCTGGGCAGATATTTCATCAAAGCGGAGCTTTTTGAGTTCAGTGTCCCTGAAATGAAACAGGCTGTCAACGCCAAAGAGCCGCCCGAGTGTTGCTTTTTTATCGCCGCTATATATGCAGAGGATGTTGATTTCCGGACGAATAGCGATGTTCAGATAATAACGGTCGTCAAAACGGATGGGATAATCGCTTATTTCGATATAGCCGCTCAGGTTTCCGCTTTGCTGTGGCCTGAAGGTGAGCAGCACAGTGGTTTCGCTTTTTGGCGCAAGTTCCGTGCTGGCAAATGCGCGCTGCTGGCCGTCGAGGATCAGCTTCACAGGGATTTTTTCCAGATAATCAGGGCTTTCATTGCGGAGCACGGCACGTATTTCGAGCATTTCCCCGGCACGCACATAAGGCGAGCTGAGGTAGCAACTGTCGATCAGCAAATTGTTTTGCGTCGCATGCGGCAAATACATAAAGTAGATTTGTGCTGTTGAATCAAAGCCGGGATACTCCTGAAGCTGAATGTTATTTTTCTGGAAATCACTGATCAGGAACAATGTGCGCGACGCTTTATTTTTGCTTTTCAGTCCGCCATACTGCTCGATCAACTTATTTATCATAATACTTTGCGGATGTATGCTGATTTCTCCTATTTCATTGATTGCTTGCTCTTTGTCGGTGTAATTCTCTCCGGAATAGGGACGTTCATTGCTGATAATCTGGAAATCGGCCTGCGGGCCAAAAGCTTCCACAATATCGAGTGCGTGTTTTTTTGCCAGATCAAGCAAAGGGCCGGCAGTTGATTCGCCTTCCATCGAAAAACTATTGTCGATATAAATGCTGACTTCCTGTTGTTTGCCTGTGGCTGCATTTTTTTCTGCCGGAATAAAGGGGCGGGCAAAAGCAAAGACCAGCGCAATTATGGCAAGTATGCGCAACAAAAGCAAAATAAGGTGCTTTAAACGAGAGCTTTTGCGCGTTTGGCTTTTTATTTCACGGATAAAAGCCACATTGGTAAACTCAAGCTTTTTGAACCGGCGCAGATTAAAAAGATGAATGGCAATGGGAATACCGATGGCCAAAAGTCCGTAGAGTATATATGGATTGGTGAATTGCATGTTATCAGAATCAGGATTTATTATTCAACAAAAACATATTGAATCAGGTTGGCGCCCATCTTGAAAGCTTTCATGCGGGTTTCGCGCGAATCATTATGCACTTCGGGATCTTCCCAGCCATCGCCAAGGTCGGATTCGTAGCTGTAAAAGCACACCAGCCGTCCTTCCCAGATCAGTCCAAAGCCTTGCGGGGCTTTATCGTCGTGCTCGTGAATTTTGGGCAGTCCGTCTTTAAAATCAAATTTTTGGTGGTACACCGGATGGTCGAAGGGCAGCTCAACAAAATCCAGTTCCGGGAAAACCTTTTTCATTTCCGGCCTGATGAATTTATCCATGCCGTAATTGTCGTCGATATGCAAAAAGCCGCCCGATATCAGGTATTGCCTGAGGTTTTGGGCTTCGGCGGCAGAAAAGCTGACATTGCCATGACCGGTCATATGCACAAACGGATAGTTGAAAATGTCGGCACTGCCCGATTCAACGGTTACAGCTTCATCTGCGATATCTGTACCCAGCTCTTTATTGCAGAACTCAATCAGGTTGCCCAAAGAAGTGGGATTGGCATACCAGTCTCCACCGCCATTGTATTTCAAAAGGGCAATTTGCAGGGATTGCGCCTGCGTTGAAAGCGTGGTCATCAGCGTGAGTGCGAGCAAAATATTTTTAATGTTGTGCATCATTATTCCATTTCATTAATAAGGTTTACCGTATGGCAGGCAACAACGGCGGCCGTTTCGGTGCGCAAGCGGCTGGGGCCGAGGCTTACGGGCAGAAAACCATTTTGCAGGGCGTATTGTACTTCCGATGGGCTGAAATCGCCTTCTGGGCCAATCAAAACCAATGTGTCATCGCCGGGAACCACCGAACTGCCCAAGGAAGTGCGGTATTCTTCACTGCAATAGGCAATGAAATTGGTCGTTTCGCGCTTTTCCTGAATAAATTCCCGAAAAGGGATGGGCTCGTTGAGTACCGGAAGTTTCGCTTTGAGGGATTGTTTCATAGCTGCCAGCAGGATTTTTTGAAGGCGTTCCGTTTTTATTTGGCGGCGCTCGGAATATTCGCAGATAATAGGCGTGATTTCTTCAATCCCGATTTCGGTGGCTTTCTCCAGGAACCATTCAAAACGGCTGTTGTTTTTTGTGGGACCCATAGCAATATGCACTTTGAATGGCCGTGCCCCATAGTTCCCTTCCAGTTCCGTAATTTGCACCTGGCTGTGCTTTGGATGTGCGTCCAGTATTTCGGCCTGCGCCATTGCACCCATGCCATTGGTCAGGTGGATCATCTCTCCTTCGCCAAGTCGTAAAACCCGTGCAAGATGATTGCTTTCTTCTTCGCCGAGCGTGATGATGGAAGCATCAGTAAAAACTTCCGGATGATAAAATAATTTCATGTCAGAGAATGTTTTTAAGTTCATCGAAAGCCGTGATATAAAATGTGGCGTCCAGCTTGCTGTTTCCGCCCGGATAGTCCACAAAAACCTGATCCATGCCCACGCCTTTTGCGCCTTCGATATCTACTTCGTGATCATCGCCGACCATCAGGCTGTTAAACGCCTCGGCTCCGGTTCGCTGCATGGCGTGCTGAAAAATTTGCCGGTCGGGTTTGCGAGAACGGGCTTCCTCAGAAGTGATAACAGATTTGAAATAAGGTGCCAATCCCGAGTTTTTGATCTTCGTAAACTGTACTTCATTAAAACCATTGGTGATGATGTGCAGATGATAGTCCTTGGCAAGCAGGTAATCCAGGGTTTCTTTTACCTCAGGGAATAAACGTGTCTTTTTGGGGCTTCGTTCAATGTATTCCCGGGCTATTTTTTCGGACAGCTTATCATCATCAATGCCAAATTGGAGCAAACTGTCGTGAAAACGCTTTACGCTCAAAACTTCTTTCTCAATTTTGCCCTCGCGGTAAAGCGCCCATAAATGTAGGTTCACATCGTGGTAAATGCCGTAGAAGCTTTCAAAATCGGAAACGCCGCGGCAGCCTAATGCATAATCCGCGAAAATATCGCTCAGGCATTCCTTGCTGTTTTGGTCAAAATCCCACATCGTGCGGTCCAAATCAATGAAAATATGACGGTATTTCTTCATTAATCTCTAAAATTAAAGGGCAAAGATACAATAGATAAAGCGATTGGGAATTTTTTAGCCAAAGGGTTTTGTGGAAAAGGCTGAAATTTCAGGAATTTCATAACGCGTTAATTTTCAGTAAAATAACTGACAATCGTTTGATTTTTATATGAAATTTCTTTAAAAACCCTTGACAAGTGTATTTTAATGTTGTATTATTGTGATGTCAAATTAATATCACTTTAAAATTATGTATCATGGAAAAAACAACAGTTCCTTTTAATGGTTTTGCAGGATTGGTCATTGTGCTCATTCTGATTTTGGCTCCGCTTTACGGTCTTATTATGTTTCATATGTTCTGGCTCATTACCGTTATGGTACTCGGGATCTTCTTCGCTTCGGGCTTTGTGATTGTGAATCCGAACGAATCCGTTGTTATGGTGCTGTTTGGGAAATATGCCGGAACCATCAAGAAAAATGGATTTTATCTGGTGAACCCATTTTATGCGCGCAAAAAGATATCGTTGCGAGCCCGCAACCTTGATAGCGAACCGATCAAAGTGAACGATAAAATCGGTAATCCGATTATGATCGGTATTGTGTTGGTTTGGCGTGTAAAAAACACTTATCAGGCTGCTTTTGAGGTAGATGAATATACCCACTTTGTAAATATCCAGAGCGAAGCAGCTATCCGTAAGCTGGCCGGCCATTATCCTTACGATAATTTTGAAGATGAAGATTCTGATTTAACTTTGCGCAGTGGCGGCGAGGCAGTGAACGAGGTTTTGGAACATGAGCTGGCCGAGCGTCTGCAAATCGCAGGTATTGAAGTTATGGAAGCCCGTATCAGCTACCTGGCTTATGCTTCCGAAATCGCCAATGCAATGCTGAAGCGCCAGCAGGCATCCGCTATTGTTGCTGCCCGCGCAAAAATAGTTGAAGGCGCTGTGGGTATGGTCGAAATGGCCATCGACGAGCTTTCAAAACGTGAAGCAATTGAGTTGGATGAACACAGCAAGGCCGCTATGGTCAGTAACCTGATGGTGGTGCTTTGTTCGGATAAAGATGCAAGCCCGGTGGTAAATACCGGCACTTTAAACCATTAAAATATGGCAAAAAAGAAAGCTTTTGCCCTGAGGTTGGATCCTGATGTGTTGCGGATGGTTGAAAAATGGGCTGAAGATGAGTTCCGCAGCACCAATGGACAATTCGAATGGATCATAGCAAAAGCCCTGCGCGACAATGGCAGGTTCAGGGAGCCCAAATCCCCGGATAATGGGGAACAAAATGAAAAATCATAAACCAATGAAAAGCGTCTCATCTGTGGGGCGCTTTTTTCTTTTGCGTAATTTTGGCTTTTTGAATGATTTAAAACTTTTCCATGTCCGAACTCAATACCTATATCGCCAAAACCTATGCGGGTTTTGAAAATATCCTGCAAAAAGAACTTTTTACCCTGGGTGCCGAACAGCCCGAAGTAATGGTGCGTGCCGTGCGTTTCAAGGCAGATGTGCCCACATTTTATAATATACTTTATAAAACGCGCCTTGCTTTGCGGGTTTTACAGGAAATTGGTCTTAAGCAAATTCGCAATAAAAAGGAGCTTTATGATTTTATGTTTGACCAGCCCTGGCACCGGATTTTCCCGATCCGCAAGAATTTCGCCATCGACTGCACGCTTAATTCGGATATGTTCAATCATTCGCACTATGTTAGTCTGCTGATGAAGGATGCCGTTGTGGATCGTTTCCGCAAAGAAGAAGGTTACCGCCCTGATGTGGAGCCCAAATATCCTGATGTACGCATTCAGGGACATCTTTCGGGCAATAATTTCAGCCTGCTGCTGGATGCCGCGGGCGAACCGCTTTTTAAACGCGGCTACCGCAAGCGTGCCATCGAAGCGCCTTTGAGCGAAGTTTTGGCTGCCGGTTTGGTCGAATTCAGTGGCTGGAAACCCGATCAGCCTTTTGTTGATCCGATGTGCGGCAGTGGTACGCTCATTGCGGAAGCGCTTATGAAATCCATGAATATGCCGGCAGGGTTTTTCCGTGAAGAATTTGCTGTGATGAACTGGTTATCTTTTGAACAGGAAACCTGGGATGAAGTGGTGGAAAAAGCACGCGATGAGGTTTATGAGCCGGAAAGTTATTTCCAGGCTTCGGACAAATCACCTTTGGCTGTCCGTTCTGCCCGCACTAATCTTGCGGCATTCGAATCGGATGATGCGGTGAGTATCAGTGTGCGCCCGGTTCAGGAATTGACTCCGGTTTGGGAAAATGGGGTTTTGATTACCAATCCGCCTTATGGCGAACGTTTGCAGCCCGAAAAACTCGATGAGCTTTATTCCGCTTTGGGCGATACTTTGAAAAAGGAATTTGCCGGTTATACGGCCTGGATCTTCTCTGGATATATTCCCGGATTGAAGAAAATCGGCTTGCGTACAAGCGAACGGCTTCACCTGAAAAACGGGCCGATTGATTGCCGCTATCATAAATATGAGCTGTTTCGCGGCAGTGCAAAAGATTCCAAAGCTCAGGAAAATGATGGCTGATCACGACCGGACAATATTTGCTGAAGTACTGCTGCCTTTGCCCCTGCGGGCAACATTCACTTATCGTGTGCCCCGGGGCCTTGCTTCTGTTCTTGTTAAAGGTATGCGTGTGGTGGTGCAGTTCGGGCGCAGAAAAATTTATACCGGCATTGTGCACAGCCTGCATGAAAATCCACCGCAGGAATATGAAGCCAAGTATATCCTGTCCATTTTGGATGATTCGGCAGTGGTTACGGAAAACCAATTGAAATTTTGGGACTGGATGGCCGGATATTATATGTGTGCGGCAGGCGAAGTGATGAATGCTGCTTTACCTTCCGGGATGAAGCTGGCATCGGAAACAAAAATCCTCTTGCATCCCGATTTTGATGGCGATTATACCCAGCTCAACGACAAAGAATTTTTGGTTGCCGAAGCATTGGAAGTGAATCAAATCCTCACGCTTACCGAGGTCTCCGGAATTTTGGATCAGGTCACTGTGATGCCATTGATCAAAGCGTTGATCATGAAAAATGTGGTCATCGCCGAAGAGGAACTCAAAGAAAAATATAAGCCAAAAACCGAGAGCTGGCTTAGGCTGCATGCTGATTATGAGGACGAAGAAAAAATGCGTGTGCTTTTTGACCAGCTCGAAAAACGTGCGTTCCGGCAGCTGGAAGCCTTGATGAAATTTTTGCAGCTGAGTGGGCAAAACGAAGCCAAAGAGTGTAAGAAAACAGATCTTTCGGCAGCTTTGGATGGAAATTCCCCGGGTATTTCGGGCTTGATCAAAAAAGAAGTCCTTTTGGAAGAAGTGCGCGAAGTGAGCCGCTTAGAGCGTTTTGACAACAAAGCTCATCCCGATGAAATACAATTAAACGAAGAGCAATCGGCTGCTTTTGCAAAGATGCAGGAGGTTCTGGAAGAGAAAAAGCCGACATTGTTGCATGGCGTTACGGGAAGCGGCAAAACGGAAATCTATATAAAGCTGATTCAACAGGCGCTTGACCGTGGGCAACAGGTTTTGTATTTATTGCCGGAAATTGCTTTAACAGCGCAGATTATCAATCGTTTACGAAAGTTTTTCGGCGAGCAGGTGGGTGTGTACCATTCGCGTTATAACGAAATGGAGCGTGTCGAGATATGGAATACGCTTCTGGCTCCCGATGGCCTTTTTAATATTATTATCGGTGCGCGTTCTTCGGTCTTTTTGCCTTTTACCAATCTGGGGCTTGTGATTGTGGATGAAGAGCACGACAGCAGTTTCCGGCAGCACGACCCGGCACCGCGCTATAATGCCCGCGATTCTGCTGTGGTTCTGGCCAAACTATTCGATGCTAAAGTAGTGATGGGTTCGGCAACTCCTGCGCTCGAAACCTATTTCAATGTTTTAGCAGGGAAATATGGGTTGGCAACACTGAGCAAGCGCTATGGCGATGTACATCTCCCCGAAATCCAGATTGCCGATTTGAAAGAGGAGCAAAAACAGGGCAAAATGCATTCACATTTCAGCAGCCTGCTTATCAATTCAATGAAAGAAGCCCTGGAACAGAAGCAGCAGATTATCTTGTTTCAGAACCGGCGTGGCTTCTCGCTGAGGCTTGAATGCCAGTCGTGCGGCTGGGTGCCCGAATGCAAAAGCTGCGATGTGAGCCTGGTATATCACAAAGGCCGAGGCCATTTGCGCTGCCACTACTGCGGATATACCAAAAACATTCCCGACCGTTGTCCCAAGTGCAACGGAACGTCACTGAAAATGATGGGCTTTGGCACCGAGAAAGTAGAAGAAGAACTGCAAATTATATTTCCTGATGCTGTTTTTGCGCGCATGGATCTGGATACCACACGCAATAAAAACAGTTATTACAGCATCATCAGCGATTTTGAAGAAGGTAAAACCGATATCCTTGTCGGCACTCAAATGGTTACAAAAGGGCTTGATTTTGATAATGTGGGGCTGGTGGGCGTGCTTAATGCCGACAGTATGATCAATTATCCCGATTTCCGTTCTTTTGAGCGTTCGTATCAAATGCTGGCACAGGTTAGTGGCCGGGCCGGAAGGAAAAAGAAAAGGGGAAAAGTGGTAATTCAAAGTCGGAAACCTTATCATGCTGTGTTGCGCTACGTGATGGAAAACCGTTATAACGACATGTTGCAGAGTCAGCTGCAGGAGCGCCAACGCTTTCATTATCCGCCTTATTTTCGATTAATATTGATTACGGTACGGCATAAAGATCAGGAAGTTGCACAGGCCGCCGCTTATGAATATGGGCAAATGTTGCGGACACGCCTTGGCGACCGTTTGCTTGGACCTGAATATCCGCTGGTGGGACGTGTACGCAATCAATACCGTATGCAGCTCATGGTGAAAATGGAGCAGGGAATTTCTTTTAAAGCGGTAAAAAAATACATACTCGAATGCACCGACAATTTCAAGCTTAACAGCGAAAACAAGGCAGCTCAGATTCTCTTTGAAGTGGATCCGCTTTGATAGCTGGTTTTTTTAACTGATTTGAAAAATGTTTTTTACCGCATAAACAGGAAAAACCTTAATCTTATCGTAAGCACTGAAATTTTCCAATGAGCAGCGTATTCCGACAGGTAAATTTTTCTCTTTAAGGTACTGGTTCATGCTTTGCATTTTTCCGCTTGTTCCTGATTTGACTTCCACAGGATATATCTTCATGTCATTTTGTATTATATAATCAACTTCGGCACTGGCTCCTTTTTTTTCTCTTTGCCAGAAAAACAGTCTGGAGGGCCAGTAAGGGCTCTGGTATTTAATAAACTCAAGTCCAACAAATTGTTCTGTGATATTTCCTTTGTTGGAAGGGAAGAAATCATCCTTAAATATATTTTTGGTGAGTTCCAAACCGGAAATGCGCTGTAGAATACCATGATCAAACAAAATCAGTTTGAAACGTTTTGGATTAATGCCGACTCCCAAGGGCGGGCTCGCAGCTGATGTATGGTTTATTCGGTATATCAACCCGGCTTTTTCCAGAAGGTCGGCGGCTTCTTTTAGTTGTGGATAGTTATATTGCCCGTCAACTTTTGAGTAAATAAATTTGCCACCATTCTGATATACAACAGCATCAAATACATCCCGAATGCGATTGGCGGGGACTTTTTCCTTGTATTTTGCAAAATCATCCATGAATCCATTTATCAATGTATCAATATTTCTTTGGCTTTGCAGGAGATCCTGATGCTCGATAAAAGAACACACCACCTCAGGCATACCGCCAATTAGCATGAAGATTTTTAATTGATCCAATAATCGTTTGTGAAATGCTTCATTTAAAGGGTTTTCCGGTTTTGATTGGTTTCGGATTTCCAATATGGCTTCCTGATTATTGGCCAAAAGGAATTCGTCGAAAGACATGGGATACAAATACAATGATTCAATTCTGCCCACACCAAATGAGGGCAGTTCTTCCATGGCAAATTCAAGTAATGAGCCGGCTCCGATTAGGTGCAGATTTGGACGTTGTTCGTAAAAGAACCGTAAGGACGAGATCGCCGGAATGCAGGATTGTATTTCATCGAAAAATAATAGCGTTTCGCCATCAACAATGGGTGTGGAATACCATGCCGATAGCTTCAGGCAAATCTCATCAGCTTTCAGGTTTTCATCAAAAAAACCGTGGATCTGTTTATCAGATTCAAAATTAATTTCAATAAAATATTTGAAGTTTTTGCCCAATTCACGGATCGAATAAGTTTTTCCAACCTGACGTGCTCCCCTGAGAAGAAGGGGTTTGCGCCTTGATTTATGTTTCCAAATATTTAATTCGGATTCAATAAAACGTTTCATTTTTACAAGTATTTGTAAGTCAGTTCAAAAATACTAATAATTTCAAAAAGTAGGGGCAAGTTTAGTTTATTTTTTTCAAAAAGTAGGGGCAAGATTAGCTCTAAAAATTCAAAAAGTAAGGGCAAGATAATGAATTGAGTAAAAAAATAGCCGTACCGTGCAATTCGGTGCGGCTATTAATGAGTTTGGCATTTGTTGTTTCTACGACTCAATCCATTCAATAATTTCATCATCATCGGGCTTTGTCTTCGGCGAAATGGTTTTGATAAGGTTTCCTTCCTCGTCAATCAGGAATTTTTGAAAATTCCATTGAATTTCGGTATCCAAAACTCCATTCTTCTCTTTTTGCGTCAGCCATTGGTAAATCGGATGCATATCATCGCCTTTTACGGAGATTTTTGTCATCATCGGGAAAGTGACACCAAAATTGGTGCTGCAAAAGCTTTTGATTTCTTCGTTTGTGCCGGGTTCCTGCCCCATAAAATTATTGGCCGGAAAAGCTACAATTTCAAAATCATCGCCACCATATTTTTCGTAAACCGCCTGCAATTGTTCGTATTGCGGTGTCAATCCGCATTTTGAGGCAACGTTCACCAGCATAACTTTTTTGCCTTTGAGGCTTTCCATCGAAAATTCTTTACCATTGATGTCTTCAACAGTAAATCCATAAAATCCTTGTGCGCCAGCAATTAGCGGCATCAACATGATCAAACTGAGCATTTTTTTTATCATTGTGTTTTTTATTAAGCTTTTTAGAGAAACAAAGATGCTGTAGTTTTGTTGCTTCTTTAGGTTTAAGGAAACGTTATCAAAAATATTAAAGTGTGATCCGGGCTTGAAACTCTTCCCCATGGGTTTGGAAATGTTAATCTTAAAAATTCATTATAATGAAAAAAATTACTTTTTTTCTGGTGTTCAGTGCTTTTCTGTCATTGCAGTTGAGCGCTCAAATGATGTCCGACAGTGCCGTTATGGGCAATGGCTATGCCAATGATGTTTATTTTGATTTCGGACTTGAGGCCGGATTTACGGCAGATCGCAGTGAATGGGATATTGCTTTTTCCACGGATGTCATGAGTATTTCTGTTTTGGCCAACGATGGTGCAGGCATTGAAGTTTATGCTTACAATAAGGGCAATGCAACAGAATCCTGGCTAAACATTGATACTGTGGGTATGGAGCGAAAGCTGCTCTATAACAGTGATACTTCCTGGGAATACGGCGCTTTTGTGCGCAACATTATTCCCGGCGACCAGTTTGATTACGGCTGGGGACGCTACAACATCAACAACCATAAAATTACAGGCGATAGTGTTTTTGTGATGAAACTTCAGGACGAAAGCTGGATTCAGTTTATGATTGTAGAGAAAAATGCTCCGGCAAATTCATGGGTTTTTAAATATGCAAACCTTGATGGCAGCAACGAGCAACAGCTTAGCCTGGAAGCCAATGAATTTTCGGAGCTGAATTTTATAGGCTTTTCTTTTGAAAGCGGCGAATTTATTGAACACGAACCACTGAAAACGGCCTGGGATATTCAGTTTACCAAATATATGGCGCCGGTATTTATGGGGCCAACACCTGTGCCGTACCCGGTTACTGGCGTTTTGACCGCCCCGGGCACACAAATGATCACTGTTCGGGAAAGTGGAATGGATCAGGCGACTTTTGAAACTTATGATGAAAATGATTTTATGACCAATCGTGCCGGCATTGGCTACGACTGGAAAGCAACAGAAGGAATGCCGCCGGTTTATGTTATGATCGATACGGTGATGTATTTTGTGAAGGATGCCGAAGGTTCGGTTTTTAAAATTTACTTTACCAATTTTGAAAGCGGCCTTTCCGGTGATGGGAAAATTTGGTTCAATTATAAAAAATTGCATGATGCCAGTTCCATTGACGATATGGCGCAACTGAATGTTTTTGAGGTATTTCCAAATCCTGCCAAAGATAAGCTGAGCCTGGTGCTTGATGCTGAAAATCCGGGAAATTATCGTGTGGAACTGCTCAATCTGAGTGGTCAGGCGGTCTTCTCAAAAGAAGTGTATGTCAATTCATTGATGAAGCAGGAAATTGATTTAAGTGCTTTGGCTCCCGCTGTTTATGTGCTTCAGTTAACGTCTGAAGACGGGCATCGCATTAGTAAAAAAGTGGTGCACAGATAAAAAATCAAAGGGAAAGAATGATCATCAGGTTTCTGATCTTTTTAATGGTTTTTTTGTCGGGATTGGCATCAATTGCGCAAAACAAAGTGTTTGTGCTTGATGCAGCTTCCGGCAAGCCCGTTCCTTATGCCAATGTGCGTATTGATCCGCTTGAAAGTGACCAAAAAGTACTGCAGACCATTACTTCGGATGAGGGTGTTTTTGAACATCCTTTTTCGGGTTTGATCCTGCTTTCTGTTTCCCATATTTCTTATGAAAACTACCGTGATACCATTGATGCCGGGAAAATCCAAAAAATTCTCCTGAAACCGGTAGCCATAAATATGGATCAGGTGTCGGTCAGTGCGCAGATTTTACAGCGCCCGCGCGATAAATCTATTTACAAAGTGGATTTGATCAAGCATGACCTGATTCAGAAAAAAGCGGCTAATGACCTGGGCGAACTCTTAAAAAGTGAAACCAATATCCGTATTGAACAGGATGCCAGTTTGGGCAGTAAACTCAGTATTCAGGGGCTTGGTGGTGAGCATGTTAAGATTTTAGTTGATGGCGTGCCGGTAAACGGGCGCATGGACGGAAATATTGATTTGGGTCAGTTGAACCTTGCTCAGGCCGAACAGGTGGAAGTAGTTCAAGGGCCAATGTCGGTGATTTATGGCAGTAATGCGCTTGCCGGAGCTGTAAATATTATTACGCGCCGAAACTCTTTGCACAAGCTCGAAGCCGGGGCTCAGGCGTATTTTGAATCAGTTGGCGTGTACAATGCCAATGCCTGGGCGGCTTTGCGTAATGGAAACAGCCATTTCAGATTGTCGGCAGGACGGAATTTTTTTGGGGGCTGGGATCCTCAGGCCGATGTGCGCGATCAACAGTGGAAACCGAAACGCCAGATTCTCGGAGATGCTCATTATGCCTATCGCCACAGCAAAATCAATCTGAATTTGTCGCTTTCGGCATTTAATGAAGAGCTGCGCGATAAAGGGAAACCCGTTCCTCCTTATGAAGAAGAAGCTTTCGATTCCTACTATTTTACCAACAGGCTTCGCGCATCAACCGACATCAATTTTAAAATCAGCGATATCCGCTCCCTGAAAATGCTCGCCGCAGTTTCTTTTTACGAGCGCAGGAAAGAAAGCTGGTACAAGGATTTGGTAAATTTAAGGAAGATCCCGCTTAAGGGCGAATACGATCGCGATACAACGAAGTTTACCGATTATACCTTCCGTTTTTTGTATAACCGTGGCGATACTGCGCAAAAACTCAATTATCAGTTGGGACTGGATTTTTCCTACGAAGAAGGCAATGGCAAGCGTATCCTCAACAATAATCAGGACATAGGCGATTATGCGCTTTTCCTGAATCTGAATTATAGACCCTGTCCTTATTTTGAGATACAGCCCGGACTAAGGATTGCCTACAATTCACAATATGATGCACCGCTGGTTTATTCTTTCAATACAGCCTGGAACATTACGGATCCGCTGCGTTTGCGTTTGAGTTACGCCCGCGGTTTCCGTGCCCCGGGATTGAAAGAGCTTTATCTGAATTTTGTCGATGTTAACCACAATATCGTTGGAAACCCGAATCTCAAAGCGGAAAACTCGGTAAATATTCAGGGCGGACTGGAGTATCATTCGGAAAAGCAGCGGGTTTTAAAGCGTGCCTCATTAAATTTCTTCTATAATGATGTGGACGATATGATTCATCTGGGCCAACTGGATGATGAAGTTTATACTTATATCAATTTGGATGAATTTAAGAGCCTTGGGACGAACCTGAAATTTCATTTGCAGCCGTTTGCTGATCTGAGCACAAATATCGGTGGGGGAATTACCGCCCAAAAAAGCAATTCCAAAAATCAAAATGCTGCGGACATTGATTATCTGGTTTCACCTGAAATAAGTGCATCTTTGGATTATAACATATTGACTGATAAGCTTATGCTTGCTGTTTTTTATAAATACAACGGAAAGCTGCCGCAATACATTTTGAATGATGACAATGAAGTGGAGCGCACTGAGCTGGATGATTATCAAATGATGGACATCAGCCTGAACATGCCGTTTCTGGAGAAACGTGTGCAATTGAGTTGTGGCGTCAAGAATCTCTTTGATGTGCAGGATGTTGCGGTAAAAGGAGCAGCCGGTGGCGGAGTACATTCGTCCGCTTCTTCTGCAAATCCTGTGGGCTGGGGCAGAAGCTATTTTGCACGTTTGACTTTTAAAGTTTATAAGCAATGAAAAGGGAATTTATAATCCCAAAATTAAATCATTCCCCTTTACAAAATTAAATCATTCCAAAAAAATCGTTACACAGGGTATAACGATTTAATATATTAGAGTGGTCTCAATCTCTATAATGCAAATGAAAAGTTCAAATAGGCCGTATCATCTGACTCATAACCTAATATGGTTATCGTGCCATTGGTTTGAATAGATGCGTGCCCAGTGTAATATACAAGAGGGTCACTACCGTAGATTGTAACAGGTATCAGGCAGCTCTCTGCTGGCCTGTATCCTGACGGAAGAGTTAGGGTTTGTCCGTCTCCCAACGTCCCTTTGATATGTACTTGGCCTGGCGTGTATTTATAATAACAGTTGTGGTCAAGCTCCAGCCAGCGCCCTCCAATCGATTGCATCTCTTGTAGTGCCGGATAGCCTGTATTGCTGCTGCTAATTGCCTGCGCCTTCCTGTTTAAATACACATTATGATTGGCAGAGTTAAAGAATACTTTAGAACCTGCCGGGTCTGAATCGTATGTATTGACGATATTAAACCTGAGCTGTTGACCGGAGTTAACCGTGATTGTTTGGGCTTCAAACTTGCATATTTCATAATTGCCCCACAGGTTGAGGTAGATATATCCCTCAGTAATGCTATACTGACTGCTCCCCAAGCTTGTGATCTCGCAGCCAGATAAGATGATCGCATCTTGACCCGGAGGTATAAATGGGTTTACTAACTCTGATATTGCCTCGTAGATGCCTTCTGACATCCATCTTAAATCATTGAGCATAAATGGAAACCCTCCATCAATGTCTGTAACAAGTTTCTTCATATTCGTTCTATTTTAAAGCGCTTGCCTGCTTGTTTATAGCGATTCACCATCTCTCTGATCGCATTGTCATCGGACGGCAATGTTGCTGGAATTTTTACCACAAAATCATTTATTAAATTAAATTCTATTGCATTGTTCATCTCTATCTGGCCATTGTCGTAATTATTCAGCTCTAATGCTTGCTGACCTTCGGAATAATTGTAGAGGAATTCAGGATATCTGTATTCATCGCCATCATCAATATGTATCCGCCTCTGATCTTCATCGTAGGTGTCATTGAGTATGTGCTCAATATACATTACCTGGCCTGTATGGGTTAATGTAATTATTGTTGCCTCTCTATAGGAGATGAATTGATTAAACAATATTTGAAATGGCTTTAAAAATGCCTTTAACAAATCCTGAATAGTCGCTCCCCGCAATCTGGTTGGAAGCAATAATGTAATGAGGCGCTCATAATTTATGTTAAATACTGACATAAGTGATGTTATAATTACTGATGGTTACATATCCTGAAACTGTGGTGTAATCCTTCTCAACTTCTATCCAATTGGTTGCTGCGCTTGCCTTGGCTTGTACAGTATCAATAACAATATCATCTACCCCGGCTACGCCTTGAACAGCATCCATAATTGCACTGATTTTGATAACTCCATTCCAGGGCAATGAAGCAATATATGTTTCAAGAGCATCCTCAACAGGCTTAATTGATGTATCTTTAATCAGCTCGCCGCTGCTGTTGATAATAGATGGGTCATAATACACATTCATGGATACGGATAACAAGTCCGCATCGGAACTGATAATCGTGCAAAAAGTGCCCGCAAATTTTATCTTATTGATATAACTTGTAAATCCTGATATCTCTGATGCGCTTAACCGCTCTGGTACTCCATCAACCTCTTTAGCGACCTTTAAGAGAACATTGCCGCCCAGTTCTTGTGCGCTTGCACGCTTTACGATTTGCAGGCTCTCATCAATACTTGGGTAGCTATATTTGTAATTAGCATACTCCATAGTGTCGCCATTTTGATAAAGCAGGCATTGCTGCTGATACCACTTAGCAGTGCCCGGTATTCCAGCATCAACAATAGCATCCACTTCTGATTTAAAGACATCCCATAATTTTTCGTGCGACCATATTGCTACGGCAACAATATAAGCCAATAACCGCCATATTGCCACGCTGGATGTGTTACTAAGGTTGCTCAGCAAGTTAACTGCATTATCAGTAGCTGGCTGTAGCCCATTTAAAGAGCTAAGCGACTCTTTTTCGGCTACGATCTCATCGTATATTTCATCTATTGTCCGTGCCATTATGTTGTTATTTCCATTGCGTCAATATGAGCAAGCCACCTGATGTTGGTTGCTGCCGCTCCTGTGACCATTATTTTTAATGTATTTGATGCCTGGTAAGCTGGTGGGGGCTGAGTGCCATCTGCCATGTGATCCCCAACAATACGCATGCTCCAGCTATCTGTTTGCGTGTCGCCAAACTCCTGTATAATGGTGCGCTCCATTCCATTCATTGTGCCTACGCTGTTGGTTCTTATCTGCACAAGCAGTGCCCATGACCTGCTATAACCATTGTCTTCATCGCGTCCTGTTACCCTAATGATTGCCTGCATCGTGTAATCGGGTTTAAAAGGATATGTCTGTGGGTACTTCAACTCCGTTTCAGTATCGTCTGTAGTGTCATTATGCAACATCATGCGTGTTGTTTGAAGGTCGCCCACATTTGTATGGTAATCGCTCGCATGTGCCGACTCGCCCGCCATTCTTGACTTAGCGCCTTTACCAAAGGATTCGCTATTATTGGCATTAGCCTCTGTCTCGCTATCCACGCCGCGAGCAGAGCTGTAACGCGCATTGGCAATAGTGTCAAGTCCTGTCGCTATACTGTGCAATCCCTTTGCTAAAGCACTTCCAGGTGCATATTGAGCGCCAGCCGGATCGCCGCCTGCATCTTGCCCTCGCTCCCACAAGGTACTTCCTGAGGTTGGAGATGAAGCACCAAAGCTTACAATCATCCATTGTGACGTAAGGGAATAATCATAGCCTGGATCAGCCACCAATGCCACAATCCAATCTCCATTGTTAAGCTCGCTACCATCAGGTACGCTCTCCCTTTCTACGACCCAAAAGTCGCCAGGCAATACATTAATGATTGAGTTATTGCGATAGACCTGGTCATCAACATCTCCTGCGCCTCGCCTGTTCAAAGCCTTGTCGGCACCAAGTATGGCTGACTTATTGAGCCTGCTGCTCCCGCTCAATGCTTGTAATAGCGTGCGGATTTTCACTCCATTGTCATCAACCAGGTTAAAGAGGCTATCGATCAAGTCGCTAAACTGCGCCTCTGTTGGCTTGTCTCCGGTCTCAAAAAATGCCTTTAACGAGGCTCTTGTACGTTCCATATTGTTATTGTATTATAAATTCATCTCCGATTAACCAGTAACCAATACCTTCCTCTGCCTGTGGCTCAATATACTCGTCAGTAGCAGGGCTTACATTTTCTCGCGTATAAAGCGCATAGACCAACTGAGACTCTACATCTTGATCTGTAATTAAGCTTAGGCCTGATACTTTATCCGTCAATGCTTTATCATTCAAGAACCCTAACTTGAATGCAGCTTCAACTGAGCCAAAATTTTGTAAGGCAGCATCAAATAACGTTTGGTTTGTTCTTGGCTTAATAGTTCGCATCCACTTTTATTTTAGAGTAATTTACTTCAAGTTTATTAATCGTCATACCATCTTGCTGCAACTGCCTCTTAATCTCAGCCTTTAAGCCGAGCAGGTTGGTGTCCTTTAAATAGTTATTTACACCTACGCCTACTGTAGGGCTTTGCTTCCACTCACCTTTATTCGACTCCAGCAACAGGCTTTGGTTCTGCCTGAGCGCATCCTTAACATTAAGGTCGCCGCTTTCAATTACAATATCGCCGTTGATTACTTCTATATCGCTCATAGCTTAGCTTATTGTTCCGGTGCCTATCGCAGTTGTAGCGCCTGTTCCTGATGCAGGTGTTACCTGAACCGCAATGCCCTTTTCTACATTTACTGTTGCTGATTTAAGGTAGTCATCAATTATTGTTGCAAGTGTATCTGCAAATTGCTGCTCCGTGCGCTCAGGATTATCGCCTTGGCGCAATTCGGCAAACATCGCTTTTAAATCGGCTGTAAGTTTTGGTTTATCTAACATTATTCAAATAATTGATCTACTTTATTGCTTATTACTGTCAGTTGCTGCTTGGTTGCCGGGCTCATTGTACTTGCTCCGGCTGAGCCTTGTGTTACCGCCTGCTTAACGGCATCTATAAGGTCATTTAACAGCTCTTTAAATACAACTTGCTCATTTTTTATCTTGAATTTTCCGGCAATCGACATCTCAATGGCGCTAATCTCATTATACATGATAACAGCATAATCGTCATTGTCCATAATTCGGGCTGCCAATACATAACTGTCAAGCGCAGGTATAATCAACATTCTATTGCCTTTATTGTCAACGGAAGCCTTAAGCCGTACATTATAAATACTTACCCCGTCATCATCAAGCGTGCAGCTTGTGTCGTTAACAGCAATCACACGCCCAATAATTACCGCAGGGGCATTGACGCATAAATCGCGTAGGGCTTTATTTAGCTTATCTCTGTTCATACCTTTAACCCTAATTTGACAGATCGGTTAATACCGCTTGTGCTCAATGTTGTTTTAACAGATTCGATATAATAATTTCCGCTGCGCTCCGGGAGCATTTCATCAGTCAACTGAGCAACCATACCCGGTTCTGCGTAAGGCAACAGCTTGGTTTTTATGCTTCCTTCATAGCCGTCATATTTTATTTCCTTCAATTTCTGCTGCGCAATCCTCTCCAGCTCTGCTTTAGTTGCGATGTTGTAAAAGTTGAATGTGCGCAGTGCGCCGTCTTCATCGCCGACCTCTACAACTGTTTTAGTATTATCTTTGTGCAGGCATACGGCTTTAACCTTTAGTTTGATCTCGTCTGCACTGCGCCATTTAAGATCATTGGCCGAAACAACATTGCATTCATCTCCGCTAATCCTATACTTAACAATATTGCCAGCACGTTCATATGGCATGCCGCACCACAGCTTGCCCGTAGCGTCAATAAATGATCTCAGTTTAAGCTCATCGCTTATCTTTTGCAGCGCAAATGCCCCATCCACATCTTTTAAGACGAATGGCTCTAAGTTGATTACTGGTATATCATCACTTACCTCTATTTTTGTGCCTGCAACAATCTCCTCCAGTACCTCTTTTAAGGTTGTTTTTTTCCAGCTTTTCTTAATATTTTTTGACCGTAACAGATATATGGCATCCTCGCATTCTATTTCAAGGGGTTGCGATGGGTTTATTTTCCGAACATAGCCTCCAAATTCATACCCGGAATAGTAGCCTTTGTATTCAAGCCTTATAACAACATAATCTCCTGGCTTGAATATTTTGGCAGTCTCTACGCTGGTAATGGCATCCTGAGCTTTTACACGTGCGGATAATGGAAGCTTGATTACAGATGTATCCTGCACCATATTTACATCCTTCACAATTGTTATATTGTTGCACCTTGTAAATTCATAGTCGCCTATGCTGATATGTATGCCTATTTCGTATGTCATTTCGCTACCAATAAAAAATCCTCATCGCTCACAAGGCTTATAGTGTATGGCTGACTGTAAGGCCTTGCCATTGATCCGGGTATGCTAATAGATTTAATCACTACGTTTTTTACATCTATTATGGTGTTTAACACATAATTGATGATCTCAATTGATTGATTCACTTTAAACAAGTCGTAAATCTGCTGTACCTGTTCCTCGGGATATTGCTGTTTACTAAAGTCAATGCAAATGCCTTGTATTTTTATTACTACATCCTCTACTGTAATGATCTCCTTAACCGTGCCTCTGCGTGTATTGCCTGCCAATGCTGTTTCCTTTATGTTTTTTTGCAGAGATGAGGTTACAATTGGCTCATTAGGCAATTGAATGATATTTCCATTGTAATTGAATCCGGTAGGCATATACAATGGAACGCCATAATAAGAATGCCTAACAGGCAGACCGCTTGCATATTGATCTTGAGCGGCCACTTGTTGCGCCTCGAAATCATCGGCCTTAGCCTGCTCGGATGGAGGCATGGAGCTGAAATCATCAGATTCGGTTACTTTATCAGGCAGTTTACGGTATGGGAACGGCATGCCCCTATACCCAAATGCCGATTGATAAAGCGTGTTTATGTCATATTCATTCATCATGCCTGTTGCATCCTGTTACTACTGTTTAATACTCTCAATAATGACTGTATCAATCGCTCTTCAATATCCTCTATTGATTCGCCTGCGCCTGAATTGACATTAAATGTCTCGACCATCTTATCAACCACAACGCTTACATTTGTTTGTTTTTTTCCTCCCGATGTAATGCCGCTAAAGGTGTCCCCTGCAACATCTGATGCAGTTGGCTCGGGCGTTTCCGTAGGCTTAGTTGGCGATATTGAAGTGGATGTGTTTTCCTGGATATTTTTTTCTACATTGATCTCCTTCTCATCGCTATCCAGACCAAGTACGCTGCTGATCCAGCCTATTGCCTGCTTAACGGCCTTGACAATTTTATCGATCCACCCAAATATCCAGTCTCCTATTTTGCTAAAAAACTCCTTAATTTTTTTGCCTGCCTCCGGGAAAAAGTAATTGACCAACTGGATTAACCAACCAAAAGGATTTAAGTATTTTGCCCAAAATTTGACGAGCTTGATAAAATACATCTTTAGGTCATCCCAATACTTAATGATTAATGCTATTGCTCCAATTACTACAGTTGCAATCAGTATTATCGGGTTCATTGATGTTACAAGGTTAACTATCCTGATTGATGCGGCAAGGATGTAATTCCACGCTATCTGCATTTTTGTCCATACAAACCTTGCTTTTTCGATGATAAGCTGCTTGGTCGATTCGAGCCGCATTAGTTTATAAGCATCGCGGATCATGCGCAGTGCAGGCACCATTAAGCTAAACTGCTGCAATGCTCCTGCTCCTATTTCGAGCATAGGCATAAAGCTGCCTGTAAGGTTAAATACGCTGATCTTAACATTATCAAACCATGCCTGTAATCGCTTCATGCGCTCGGCATAGGTGGCTGTCCTGATCTGGGCTTGCTCCATTGCAACATTAGAACCTGATACTTTCCTTGTCATCTCCCCAACAGCATCTGCATTCTTGATAAGGAACTGAACCGCTGTAATGCTCTCCCGTCCAAAGGTTTTTTCTAAAAATGCCGTATCCTCTAACTTAGGTGCCAAAGCTCCAAGCGCATCGCTTAAATCTGTTACTTTAAGGTCAACACCTAACTTGGTCTGCATTGATAACAATATGTTGCGCAATTGAGTACCTGCCTCAGCGCCTTTAATGCTTGCCTTGCTGAGCACCTCCAATGCCCCTCCTGTTTTTTCGACTGACAGACCCGATGCGGCAGCCGTTGCGCCTACCACTTTAAATGATCCGGCAAGTTCGGGTATTTCCGCCGCGCCATATTTAGCTCCAGCGGCAAGTACATTAATGACCCTGTTGGCCTCATGGGCTGAATAACCAAACTGGTTAATTGTGCCTGCAAGCGCATTGGCTGCGTCTGCCATTCCTAAACCCGATGCCTGCGCTAATGTGATTGTCTCTTTTTGCAGCACCTTTAAACCTTCAATACCTATCTTATCAACCGATATTTGTGAGGCAAGCAGTTTAAATGCCTCCGCAGCTTGTGCCGCACCCAGCCCACTTTTTACTCCCGCCTTTCGCGCTGCCTTGCCTAAATTGTCCAGGTCATCGCCTGCAATGCCTGTTATTGCGCTTAAATCGGCCATCGACTGTTGGAAGTTAACGCCTGGTTGTATGGCAGAGGCCATGGTATCACGCATACGCCCAACAGCATCGCTTATTGCATTAAAGCGCACATAACTCGACCCCATCTCCTCAAGGTAGGCACCTGCCTTTTTAACCATGCCCGACATACCTTTGATATTGGCATTGATGCGCAATATTTTGCTGCTCACCTTGTCGTACAGGTTAAACTCCCAGAATATGCCGTTTTTAGTCATTTTTATTGTACCTTTGAGTTATGTTTAATGTCGCTTTATATTCCAATATCGCTTACCTAATAGGAGGCTCGGTGGTTTTTATCGCTGTAATTGTCCTGGTCATGCTTGCCGCTCATGCTACATCTCCACGAAAAAAATCCGGCAAAGATGATCGTGACGAGATAACCTGTGCCGGATTTTCGCAAATGGTTAATGAAGATTAAATTGGTTGCCTTTGGCTTCCTCCTTCATTAACCGCTCAAGGCATTTAAGCTTTAGCGCCCAATCATCATCATTTAGCATTTCAGGATTTGGTATGTGCAGGTATCGTTGCAGAATAACATTTCCATACTCAATGTAGTCATTGGCAGCAATATCCCCGGCCTCCTTTAATACTTTTTTAGCTTAGCCTCCCCGAAGTCCATAAGCTGTTCAAGCACCTGCACAGCGGCCATAAAGTAGCGGTCATCATTGATGATCTCCTTATCGCCACCTAAATAGATGCTGTTCAGCACTACTGCCTGGGCATCGAAAATATTGTCGCCACGCTTTTCCGATTGATAAACATATCCAAGCTCATTGCGCCCGGGCGGACGTACAAACATCCTTTTGCCTTTTACGCTGATCTCATATACGTCACCATACTTCTTTTTCCACTGCTGTATCTGAGCTTCTGTAACCTCTGCCATGCTTATACATTTTTAGCTACATCCAATGCAATGAATGGTAGCGTGATTTCCATAAACTTATCACCCTGGCTCATGCCTTTTTCCGCCTCAGTCAGCTCCGCATACTTTACAGTATCGTTAACGATAGCTCCACTCGCCTTGTCAACATAACTGATATTGATGTCGAATGCAGGGAGATCGGTAATGTCATTGCCTGTGCCTGCTGCTCTTTCAAGAGCCTCAAGCTCGCTCTGCAACAGCACTATTTCTCCCTCATAGGCCTTATTGCCCGACTGAATGCCCAGCGGCTTGTTGCCTGCTCCGTAAACAGGCTCTTTTTCCTGGCTTATTTTGTACTTTACGCCGCGCAGACCTGTTACGATGCGCCCCATCATCACTACGGTGATGTTAACCCAGGCATATTGCTTGCTGTTAAATGTCATAGTTTATCCCTCCAATGATGTTGTAAAGCCCAGGTCAACAGTAATCTCATTGGCATAAGCCAGTGGCAGGATGTTAAGCTGAACTTTGATTTTTCCTGTACTCAATACATTTTGTTCGGGGTCAACAAATGCGCTTGCTCCGCTAATGTTGCCCTCAGCAGTCATCTGCTGGTTAATGGCATTTTCAATGATGCTCTGGTAGTATTTGCACACAGCCGGGGCAATTGTGCCGTCTGAGGCAATCTCAATTTCGTCCTTAAGCTCATTAACATAGGTCTGATAAGCAATAAGAACCGCTTTATCCATCACCCGCCTGTTGGCTATTGTCGCAAAATCGCCCGATGGGTCTGTTGCAAGGGGGTCTGTTTCGTAGTAATATCCGCTTTTCCCTTTGATTGTGCCAAGCGTAATGATCCCTTTGGCAACTACCTCTGCAACCCTTGCATCTTCATCTTCAATAGCATTATCGCCAATCAGCATATTTTCGCATGGCATAGAGCCATCCTTGATGCGTCCAATATGACGCTGAACCGGAGTGGATGCCAATCTTCCCAACAGCAAGCCTGTCTCACCCTGCGAGTTCTCCCCGATAAGTACACCAACCCTATTGTCACTTCCTGATGTATAATCGGTAAGCTCTGCGTCATAGCGCACCGGGAGAAACACAATCACAGGATCGTATTCACCTGCCTTGGCAGCAGCAAGCGCCTGCGCGTTCACAAGGCTGATCTCATCGTGATCCTGGAGTGACGCGACCCCAATAAACCTTATTTCGCCTCCGCCTGCATTAATGAGGTCAAGGGCATAAGGAGTGCTTGCATCTTTATCGCAGATATCTGCAACTGTTTCTGTGGCTGCTACAGGCATTACCCAAATTTTTGCCCCCGGAGCAACAGCAAAAAACAGGCGCATATCCTCTGTTTGCAACAACTCCGGCAAGTCAGAATAATCAGTGTAATATTTTGCAAGCCCATAGGCGTGCCCTGTTGGGGCTGTAGCCGTCTGTATGATTATACCAGGTACGCCATCGCCCACATCTGAGCTACGCCCTAAACCACCATCCAGCACATTAATTGTTACATTAGGTCGAGTGATTGACATAATACTAATTTTTATGTGTTAAATCCTTTTTTTTACTGCCATCGCTGCTGCCAAAAAAGAAGTTGTAAATAGTGGTAATGATTGTGGCTATCACAACTCCCAATATGGTATCGGCAAATCGTTGATTACTTTCCGGAATGTCCCCGAAGGTAATCCAAAATACATAAGCAAAGCCTGCTACAAGGCTTCCTGCCGCAAGCCAATAGATAAATCGTTTGCTAAATTTATCGTCCTGCCTTAATGCCTCCATTTGCATATCGCGCGCATCCTGCATATCGTCAAGGCGCATCCTTAGCTCTTCCTGTTCATAATCCTTGAGCAAGCGCATCATCTCTTCCCTGTCGTTTTCGTCCTCCAGTGGAGTTGCGCTCAATAAATTTTGCAATAACTTAACAGGAGGGAATACATCCCCAACGGCATCAAGTACCGAAGGGGCTGCTCTCCCCAGGAATTTACCAACCGCTGTATCTTTAAATGATTTTTTCATGTTATGCCATTCTTTCATAAACAGTGCGCAAACCCTTAATGCGTTTAGCCCTTAGCATTTCCCTCCTGTTGTCTGCAACTTTAAAGCTCACATGAACCCAATCAGGATTGTCATCGGTGCCATATTCCCAGATCAACTGGTCGTAATCAAGGTGATCGCGGATATACTCAAAAATTTCTTTATTGGTACAACCGCCAAATACATCGGCATCTATATCCATTGCAGCAGCTCCATTGAGGCATAAATGCTGTGAGCTCATTGAACCTCCTATGATTTTGTTGAGCTTTTTGCTGCGAAAAAAACTACTGATATAAACAGGCACTCCAAAATGATTGCGCAATGGTTCAAAAACTTCCATTGCGAGCCTGCGCATTGCCATTAGCTGCAAAGGCGATGGGGCATTTAATATGCCTTTTTTAATTGCAGTACTGCTTCGTGTAGCTTCTTTATAACTGATATGTGGGCTGATCTTTTCCATTTTTAATTGCTTTTAAGCTCTCTGTATAACTGAATCATCAGGTCTTTAGTCTCGCTGATATCGTCTCTCATCCCAGTAAGGCAATCGTCCATAGTCTTACGGTTAACCTTGTGCTGCATTTCGATTTGCAGCAGATCGACCTTAGTACGGATCAAATCTTGCTCCTCCTTGAGCACTTCTATCTGATGGCTCATTGATTTCTGTGCCGACCAGGTCTGGGCAAAGCTTGTTGCCAATGCAATAACTGCTGCCGCTACGATTGTCCAGACTGCTTTCCGCCACTCATTTTTCATGTCATTATCCATAAACTGAGGATGAAATACCCCGGCTTTTACACCGAGATATTTGTTTATCAAAAACAGATTTAGGCTGATGCACTTTCGATCAGGGTAACAATGCCTTTATTGTCGCTCCTGCGGCCAATGGCACCATAGCGTGCAAGGACACTTAATTTAGAGCCGTAAAGCTCTGCATCGTCAAGGTTCAGGAATGTCTTGATCGCTCCCTCTGCCTTCCTGACGAAGTCTTTATGCCAGAACAAAGCGGCACCATTGTCGGTTGCGGCACTGCTGGCTCCTACGGCTTTGAGCACAGGGGTACTTGCATTGGTAAATGCGGCTACCTTGCTGCGCACATACCAACTGATGCCCATCCAATTAAACGAATCAGGAGCATCGACAATAGGCTTGCGCACATTGTAGTCTGAGCTCTTAAATTCAGCAATCTGCAACAGGTCAGCAAGCATATCGGCAGAGATAACAGCATAGCGGCCGCCCTGTGGGATATTGTGCTTGTTGAACTTGGTAATCACAGCAAGTACATCGGCATAAGCCAAGCCTTTACGGTTGCCTGTTGGCGCAGTTGAACCAATTGTTTCAAGGCCTACGGCACGGGCTGTTCCGGTAGTACGGACTTGTACAGGCACGCTTGAACCTTCACTGTCACCGCCTGCTGCCCAGTCGTGCAGTACATTGTCTGCAAGGGCATCGATGAGTGCATTTTTATGCTCCTCAATTACGCTCTGGCGCTTGTTGTAATTTACAAGCAATTCCTCGCTGTACTGTATCCAGGTAGGATCGGTACTGAGTTCATGCAAACTGTACTGGCTTGCAGTGTCAGTACGCTTTGTTGCCGTACCTTTCGAGCTACGGTCTTTTGCAACAGTAGGGCTGGTTCCGGCATGTGGCAGGTTCACTTTGTCGTGATCTACAAATGCGGAGTCATTTTTGGCATGCGCCATAAAGGCGTTAGCTGCCCATAAGTCCTGACTGATGTCTTTGGCAAATGCCTGTTTCAATAATATTGCACTCATGGCTTACGCTTTTTCGATGTAATCGTTAAACAATTTGTTGAATTTCTCCGGCTCGTCCGATTTCATTTTTGACAACAAGGCCGGGTCGTTGCGCTGGTACCAGTCGTAATCTTTTTCAGCTTCCTCTTTGCCTTGCTTGCCTTTTAGGGCTTCAAGCACCTCGGATAACCGCAAATCACTGGTTTCTTTTGCGCCTTCTTTTTTTCCAGGTTCTTTTTTCTCGCCAGCAAAACTGAGTGCCAGGGAGTAATCTTGTTGCGCAAGTTTGAGCATGCGGTCTTTATTTTCGTCCGTAATTGCTCCGGTAGCCCTGCCCAACTGCTCGAATGCTGTGGCCTTGTCTGCCTGATGGGCGGCCAAATCGGTCTTTAAGCTGTCGATAGCGGCCAATACGTCATCTTCTGAGGCTGACTCTGCAAGGCCAAGCTTTAATGCTACTTTTTTCATAGAAAATTTCGGTTTAAGTTGTGGAATTATGTTATCAATTGCCTTGCCGGCCTTCGACAGGCAGATGTCCTTCCCTTCATAATGCAATTTAAGGGCATTGGCATTGCTTGGAAATGGAGTAATGCTGATCTCGCGCAGCTCGCATCGCGTAACTGTTGAGCGGGTCTGGCCTTCTTTAATCAGCCCCTCATCACGGCTCTGGTCAATAACCCTAATGCCCATAGAGCAACCCCTAATAATACCTTTGTCAACTTTACGGGCTATTTCCTTGCCTTTTTCGTCTTCAAGGTCAAATACCGCATCTGCAAACAAGCCCTCATTTTCAACGCGCACATTTTCCCATGTGCCAATAGGCATATCCCAACTATCATGATTATACAGCATCACGGGGTTGGTCATAAACATTTTTGTGTCGATGCCTTCATTTTTGACCCAAAACCCGTGTGAGTTTATGCTTTCATCTGATATCTTAAAGGTGTGCTTTTGCATGTGTCTGCTATTTTTTTCAATAAAAACAACACAAAACAAGTCAACCTAAGCATGACAAGCAAATATTAGTCTAAGCCTTAGACTAATCAGTCCAACTGTTATACGATTAATTGAAGTTACGCCACAGTTTTAACAGATTTGCAGAAATTACTCAGCTTATGGCTAAAGATAAGGAGCGGAAAACCGCACGGATATTATACGTAGAGCAAGGCAGAAACCAGAAAGAAATTGCGCAATTGCTCGGGATCACACCGCGTAGTGTAGGCTCTTGGGTGCAAAAATACGGCTGGAAAAAAGAGAGGACAGCACGCACGGCAACTCCGGGCAAGCGTATTGACAACATCAAGGCAATAATTACGCAATTGAGCGAAGAGAGGCTTGAACTTACAGAAAAAGTACATAAGGAATTGTCATTGGGCAATACTAATGAGGCTGCGGAGCTGCGCAAAGAGATAAGTAAAATTGACGCTGGTGTGGCCAACTGGAACAAGACCCTGATAACCATTGAGGCTGAAAACAAAATAAACTTATCGGTTTACATAACCGTGATGGAGCGCATTTTTGACGCAATGCGTATCAGCGATATTGAACTCTTTATGAAATCGATACCATTTCAGGAGCAGCACCTGCAAAAAATCACTATTGAATTAGGCTAATGAAAGCATCGGACAAAAAGGCACGGGATAATTATTTAAAGCGGCTCGAACTTATTAAAAGCGGGGCTACCAACAATCCTTTTGAATCCAAAGAGGAGCAAAATGAACGCATTGCTCGCGCCAAAAAGGATGTGGCCTTTTTTGTCGAATACTATTTAAAGCATTATGCAACCGCTCCATCAGCAGCATTTCATAGCCAATTGGCCAGGCAGGTCATTAATGACCCTACCTGTAAGATTATTGTGCGATGGGGTCGCGGACTTGCTAAATCGGTATGGTGTGATGTTGTGATCCCTTTATGGCTCTGGATCAACAAGGATGTTAATTACATGGTCATTGTTGGCAATAACCTGGACAAAGCAAAGATACTGCTCAGCGACTTGCAGGCAGAGTTTGAAGCAAACCCGCGCCTTAAGCATGATTTTGGCGAACAGCAAATGAGAGGTTCATGGGAGGATGGGTACTTTCGCACAAAGGATGGGTTTATTGCAAAAGCACTCGGTATGGGGCAGAGCCCACGCGGGCTACGCCTGCAAAGCAAGCGGCCAGACTATATTGTTTGCGATGACCTGGAAGATAAAGACATCGTAAAAAATCCCAAGCGTCAAGACGAGGTCGTTACATGGATCGAACAGGATTTGTTGCCAACAATGGATGGCGACAGGAGGCGCTATCTGCACCCTAACAATAATTATGCACCGCGCACAATACAGGAGCAGTTACGGATAAGGCACCCGAACTGGAGGCTTAACCAGGTCAATGCTTATGATCCGCATAGCTATACGCCTGCATGGCCTGATAAATACCCACACAGCTACTATCAATCACTGGAATCTGAGATTGGAATATTGGCAGCTAAGAGTGAGTACAATAATGAACCGCACGTTATCGGCAAAATATTCACACAAGATCAGATACAATGGGCAGACCTGCCCCGGCTTAATCAATTTAAGGTTATCTGTGGATTTTGGGATGTGGCCTATGCCGGAAACCAAAACAGCGATTATAATGCAATTAGGGTATGGGGGCTCAAAGGCAATGACTTTTATTATATCGACAGCTTTGTAAGGCAGTCAAAAATGAAACAAGCCCTTGCCTGGATGGCAGATTTTCAAAAAAACCTGCCTAAAACCGTCTCCGTGCATTGGCGTTATGAGAGCCAGTTTTGGAATGACGAGGTAGAGCGCACTATAACCGAGGTTGAACGTGAGTTTAACCTGCTTTTAAACCTGGTTAAAGTGCAAACTCCAAAGGTGCGCAAATACGACCGCATACTTACAATGCAGCCATACTACCAAAATAGGAGGATCTATTTTAATAATAAAAAAATCCCACATGCCGATACCGTAACAGGTTTAGAGCAATTGTATGGCATTGAACCTAATTACAAAACCCACGATGACGCGCCTGATGCCGATCAACAGGCAATTGATTATTTAAGCAAACATCTTAGAGCGGCGCATGGTCAATCGCGCATGGGTAAGTACAACAAAAATAAAAGGAGGCAATTATGATTTATTTGACCTATAAAGACTTTTTAAACCATCTTGGCAAACCTGCGCTGGAACAAATTATTGACGGCAACTCTGATCTGCTCGACAATTCAGAACAAATTGCTATTGGCGTAATCCGCGACCTGCTTGGTGGGATGTATGACATTGAGGCAGAACTTGAACTTGCAGGAACTAACGACAGGCATATGCCCTTTGTATTTTGGTCGCTCAACCTTGCCGCATATGAATTATACCGACAGATACCAGACGATGAAGTGCCTGAAAGAGCCATTAAAGATTATGACGATACAATGCAAACCCTGCGTAATATCGGGCTCGGCAAAACGCCTACACGCATGAAGCCAATCTCAGGGACTGATGGTGCCAAGAGGGTATTTCGGATGAACTCAAACGACAGTAAAACACATAATATGCTTTGATATGAACTTCTTAAACAATGTACTTACTATCTTGTTGGCATCGAAAAATGATGACAGCACTAATAAGCAGGCAAAAAAAAGGCTCACTAAAGGCCTGAGCAGAAATTATGTGTACCGGGTCGAACTTACCCTGGATAAACTTAAATCCGCTATTGACAGTGCTAAGATGCCCGATAACCCCGACAGGGAACTGCTTTACACCATATACGCACAAGCTGTTATGGACAGCCACCTTGCAGCACAAATGAGAACGGCAGTATTTAGGGTTGTGCAGAGCGATTTCTTTATTGGCACAAAAGGGAAGCCCGATGAGGACAAAACCGAACTCCTGCGCACGAAATGGTTCGATGACTTTATCAGCCTTGCTATTGATGCTGAATTTTGGGGGCACAGCCTTATAGAGTTTGGGCGGCTCAACGATGACGGAAGGTTTGAATCCGTACAGTTAATCCCACGCCTGAATGTACGGCAGGAAATGGGTCTTGTTGTGGCGCAATACAGCGATGATACCGGATTTACTTACAGGGACAAAGCCTCTTCTCTCGGCCTTATTGAAATAGGCACGCCCTATGATCTTGGAGTGCTGGAACTTGCCGCCAAAGAGGTTATCGTTAAAAACTACGCACGCACAGATTGGTCGCAGGCAAGCGAAAAATACGGCATGCCGCTCTTAAAAATCCTCACCGATAGCCGCGATGAAAAAGAGCTCGACCGAATGGAGAGCCAGGCTGCAAGCTTTGGCAGCAATGGGTACATCATTGCAGCTAAAGACGATGATGTTGATATTGTTCAGGCTCCTAAAAGTGATTTTTATAAGATTTATCAGGAAAACATCAACCTATGTGACGCCCAATTAAGTAAGATCATCAATGGGCAAACAGGTACATCTGACGAAAAGGCATTTGTTGGCAGCGCAGAGGTACATGAGCGCATCCTGGACAACTACACACAATCGCGACTGCGCAGGGTTCAGCATATTGTCAATAATCAATTGCTCCCCTTCCTCGCCGAATGGGGATACCCAATCAGCCCGGAGGATAGATTTATATTTAAAGACCTCCTTGTTAAGCCGGAAAGCGAAACAAAAAGAGACAGCCAAGACCAAAACGAAAAAAAAAAGCTGAGTTTTCCAGATTGGCTTATAGAACCCACGATGGAAGCTTAGCAAACGTTTTATGCCTGGCAAGCGAACAGCAGGCCATCATCCCTAATCAGGCTGTAGAGGCATTTCTAAAGCGGATACATAGCGATTTAAAGAAACATATCATTATTGATGATGATATGTGGCAGGCCTATTACAACCAGTACAAACAAGCTATTGACCAAGGGCTTGGAACTACCGGGTTTGGTACTCCTAACTGGAAACTGAAACAAGAGCTGAAATACAATGCAGCAACATTTGCGGCATTTAAAAATCATGCCGAAGTTAAGGAGGTTCAAGCACTGCTTATTGATGGTGACAAGGTGCGCAAATGGGAAGATTTCCGCGACAAAGCCCTGGCAAAAACAGGCAAATACCGTAAACGGTGGCTGCAAACAGAATACAACCATGCCGTACAGAGCTGCCGCATGGCACAAAAATGGCAAGATGCTGTAGCCAACTCCGATTTATATCCAAACCTGGAATACATTACTGTTAACGATGATCGGGTGCGCGATAGCCACCAAGGGCTGCACGGTGCAATATACCCTATTAACGACCCATTTTGGAATACATATTTCCCTCCAAACGGATGGGGCTGCCGATGCACGGTAAGGCCTACCGATAAACCGCCCAAAAAAGAGAAGAGCAGGCCTGATATGCCTGCCATGTTTCGGAACAACCCAGGTAGGAGCGGAGAGGTTTTTAAAGCGCTGGGGAGTTATGGGGATACCGATAAGAAAAAAGAGATCAATGCCTGGGTGCAGAACAAAATGAAATTTAACATCAAACGGCAGCACAAAACCGTGGATGATGTTAATGCCACTTTGCAGGATTTTCAAAAAGCATACCCGGAAACATTTGCAAGAGGGTTTAAAGCCTTGAAGGCAGAGCAGAACAGGAACAACAACGGCTCTACTAATATGAACGGCACAATATGGCTGAAACAAGACCGGATCAATAGAGTGATGGATGCGCTCAATAACATAAAGAAAGGCAAGCCCACTACATTTGAGCAAGAGGATGCGCTGAGTACCTTGTGGCATGAGATATGCCACAACAGCAATAAATTAGGGTTCAAGAAAATAGGGGCGGCTCAAACAAAATATATGGAACTTGCAAACGAATTTGTGGCACGCAAAACCCTGCCTGTATTTTTTGAGCAGCTTGGGGGCAAAATCAACAATACCTCATTGACCGAAACACGCAAAAGCACCGGATATAATGATTGGGTCGAAAACTATCAAAAAGCAATC
Source organism: Bacteroidales bacterium (assembly GCA_963662905.2). Classification (GTDB taxonomy): domain Bacteria; phylum Bacteroidota; class Bacteroidia; order Bacteroidales; family WRLA01. The sequence continues at coordinate 2,279,736 of CAXXFD010000003.1, forward strand.
CGCCACTTTAAGGCCGATGAAACTAAGGTGCTGACCGATGTACAGCAATACCTGTTTAACGAGTCATATGCAACTCAAAAAAACGGACTGTCGGAAGCCTTAATGAACAATGCTAAAGTTGATGTAAAAAAGAAAGAGGCAAATACTTTTATTCAAAAATGTCTTAAGTCAGAATATCTTTTCGACTATTGGTATAAATATGAACGCAAATAATATGGACTACTCATTAAATATCGCTCCGAGTTCGTCTTCAAACAATTTTTTGAGCCTCTTCTCAAGGCTGCTATTCTTTGTGTATTCAGCGTATTCTACTAAACTAAGTATCTTCTCTCTCTCACCCCACATGCTCACCTCGGATGTTTCAAAACTATCATCATCCATTGCTTTGCGCATCAGGTCAAGATCATCGGTAAAGTCGAGGATACTGGCTTTCTTTAATTCTTGGTCTGTAAAATCTTTCATGATCTCACAAAGATACGATTATTCATATCCAAAAGTCAAATATTATGGCAAATAAACCATTAAATCAGTTTCAAAAGGACTTTGAACGGCAGGCAAAGGCTGTTAAATTGCTGTTTAAAGGAGACCTGGAGCGCATTGTTGCCCGCGAAGGCCAAAATCATTTTGAAGAGAGCTGGGACAAACAGGGGTTTACAGACAGCTCGCTCAAAAAGTGGGACACAAGAAAAGAGCCGAAAAAAAAATTCAGAAAGGATGGCAAAAAATTGAAAAGCTATAAAAAATGGCAGGCAAAAAATAAAGGCAGGGCTATCCTGGTAAGCCATCGCAGCGACACTAAAGGAGGACATTTAAAGGATAGCATATACAGCCTTATTAAGGGAACAAAAATCATCTTTAAATCAGACAAGCCTTATGCAGCAGTACATAATTATGGAGGTAAAGCAGGGAGGGGCAGTGGTTTTGACATGCCGCAACGACAGTTTATTGGTGAGTCAAAAAAACTCAATAAGAACATCCTGGACAAAATTACACGAACAATCGAAAAAATCTTTGACAAATGAAATTAACACAAGTATTTAAGCAGTTACAGGACATACTGCAAGGCATCGAAGAGGTTAAACTTGTTACATGGTGGAACAGGCAGGACAATAAAACGATCCACGCCGCCCCGGCATTGTTTATCAGCTTTCCAGACCCACTTGAAACAGAAACACTAAACCAGCAGGTGCAGCTCGCAGAACTAAACATCCGAATATTGCTTTATTCCAAGCTGCTCGAAAATAAAGACGGTAGCATATCAGAGCAGGCAATGATAAAGCATGAGGCAATAGCTCAAAAGGTTTATTCCGTGCTGCACGAACAAAGCTTTTCTAATGATGAAGGTAATGTGATTAATGCTATGGAGCGCAATTATTATGAACTGGACATGGATCAGAACGGATGGGCAGTTAGTATTATAGGGTTTAGCTGTGTAGCATATCAGCAAGAAGAAGATGCAGCTTACAGCCCATATCCAAAGCCACCTATCAATGTTCAGCCTCGCTAATTCGCTTTAATTCGCGTTTTGCGTTGCGCGATAGATAGTTGTAAAATGTAGCCCGGCTGATATAGAATTGAGGCTGGATGTATTTATGAAAAATATACTCCCCGCTCACGCCTCTGCGCGAATGTTCCAGGTATATTTCCTGAACATGAATAATCTTTTTAAGCTGATTTTCCGGGGAGTATGCCATTGTTTTTTTGTTAACTAAATTCAAACCCTCTTTTACTACCATAATGCTTGCTGCGTATTACGGTACTGAAAGGAAAACTTATTTTAGGGCTCTCCAGAGCGCTAATGAGATTCCGGCTGGAGGTAAAAAATATGCGCCGCATATTGTTAAATTCAATTTGTACTACATGGCGCTGCCCGTTAACAGTTTCTACATTGGGCTTAAATCCATGAACTACTATCGGCACATTTACAATGTCGTTGATGCTTATCTTTTCATCCATAAAGGATTCTGGCTCTTGATTAATCCCTAAATCGCTAAATGATACCATGTTCCTCGCAATCTGATTCAACCATCTGTTTAATTTCTTTCCGATCGGCAAGGAACAGGAGGTAAGCTTGTTTTTTGCTCTCATCCTCTATGCCTTCATTAGCTGCAATATAATCATTTTGCAGCTTCTGTTCAATAGGCTCTGGGTAAAGAGCAGATATAAGCTCTTTGATTACATTGTCGCTTGTGAGCGGATACGGCACTTCAAGGCAGTTGTAACGAAAGCCCTGAACATCATTGCCCTGTTCACCAGGCTTTGTTGCCGCTTCGATAAATTGATTCTGTTTTTGATATTGTTTTCTTTTGTCTTTATGCTGTCATCCTGCTTTAAAGACGATGAAGCAGTGGAGCCTCACCCTCGGGGCGATGTGCAGGAGCGGGCCATTCCTCTCGGAGAGGGATACGGTCAGCAGGTTTTTTTTAAACTGTCCGACAACAAAATAGTGATGGATATCAACCGCTATTCCTGGGAATTATCGTTTGGTGGGCCGGAAACCAATTTTCACATTCGTCCCAATAGTTCGCGTTTTATGAAAGTTTCGGCAACATCATCCACCGAATTTGAACAGAATTTTAATCCTGATGATTATCCACAAAGGTTTGATGCATCCAGTGGAAACCCGGACAGCCTCGTTTTTCGGGATTGGTTTCTTTATGAGGATAACGTGTTCAGTAGCAGTGATGAGGTTTTCCTGCTTCATCCGGGCGTGGATGCCGGCGGACAGGATTTGCCGGTATGGAAACTTCAGTTCAATTGGATCGATAGCACCAATGTTGGCATGCGATATGGACTGAATTTTCAGGAAGAATCCTTCTTTACGGAAATCAGGCTCGATACCGGCCGGATTTATACAGGCTTTTCTCTGGAAAGGGGGCAAATCGTTGATTGTGAGCCTCCCAAAAGCGGATGGGATTTATATTTCGGACAATACAGCACCATGCTCTATACCAATGAGGGCGAGCCAACGCCATACCTTGTTACAGGCACATTGATCAATCCGCTTTTTTTGGAAGCGCAGCATGAAAAGGGCTGGATTTTTGATGAAATGAAGCTGGAAACAGCCCGTGAAACTGTGCTGAGCAAACGACCTGATATCATTGGTTATGATTGGAAATATTACGATCTGGAAGCCGGAACATATACCGTTTACAGCGATAAAGTGTATCTGATCAAAGATGGTTCGGGCTACTATTACAGCATGCGGTTTGTTGGATTTAACGGCCCTCAGGGGCAGAAAGGCTGGCCGGTTTTTGAGTATTTTGCATTATAAAAAGTGAGGCAGCATACCTGAGATTGATAGTTTCTACACAATAATTTAGATTTTTGAGAAAATCTCTCATTAAATTCCTATCTTTGCAGTCAATGAGAAAATTTCTCACAAACATCAAGGAATAATGATTATTGAATTTACAGTTGGAAATTTTTTGTCTTTTAACGAAAAAAAGACATTGTCCTTAGAAGCTACAAATATCACTGAATATAAAGGCTCTACTTTCAAAGCAGGAAAATTTAAACTCTTGAAAAGTGCAGTTCTTTATGGAGCTAACTCAAGTGGAAAGTCGAATTTTATCAAAGCAATGTCAACGATGAAAAGAATTGTATTGACATCTGTTGAAAAAACATCGGCATCTAAATTTGAAATAATTCCTTTTTTACTGAGCACAAGCACTGAAAACAAACCGACTTTTTTTGAATTGGTATTCCTGATTGGTGAAACGAGATATCGATATGGCTTTGAAATAGATAATAGTTCAATTCATGGAGAATGGTTGTTTCAATTAGAAGGAGAAAATGAAATTCCTTTATTTATTCGGGAAGAAAATGGAATTGGAGTAACTGATGATTTTAAAGAAGGTCATGGCCTTGAATCTAAAACCCGGGAAAATGCTCTGTTCCTTTCCGTTGTTGACCAATTTAATGGCGAAAACGCTGCAAAAATTATTGGTTGGTTTAATGATCTGGGAACAATTTCCGGATTGAGTCATGATAATTACAGAGGGCTTACTTTCTCATTATTAGACAACAAGAGATCAAAAGAGAGGCTTTTGGATTTTTTCAAGGATCTGGATTTGGGATTTGAACAACTAAAATTCCGAAAAGAGCAATTCCAGGAAAGCTTTTTACCCAATGACTTACCTGCAGAACTTCTTGATGATATAATCAATGATTTGCAAGGAAAAACTATTGCAAGAATTAATACGGTTCATAACAAATATGATGAGAATGGTAAAAAAGTAGGATTAAAAGATTTTGATTTGCGTGAACAAGAATCATCGGGAACAAACAAAATTTTTGATATTTCAGGACCAATTTTTGATACTCTAATTGGTGGTGGGGTATTGGTTATTGATGAACTTGACGCAAAGCTTCACCCCTTAATGACTGCTGCAATTACTAATTTATTTAATTCTCCTGAGTATAATTCAAATAATGCACAATTAATCTTTGCAACTCATGATACTAATTTATTATCATATGGCAGGTTTAGAAGAGACCAGATTTATTTTCTGGAAAAAGATAGATTTGAGGCAAGTGATTTGTATTCATTGATTGAATATAAAGAAGAAGGGTCAAGTACAAAAATCAGAAAAGACAGGTCTTTTGAAAAAGACTACATTAATGGACGATATGGAGCAATTCCGTTTATTGGAAACTTTGAAGAACTTTTAAGCAATGGCTAACATTATTAAGATTGACAATGCCGTTCTTAAAAGACGAGCCAGAGAAGAAAAGAAACGTAAAACCGAGTTTAAATCAAAACGGAAGTTTTATCTTATTGTTTGTGAAGGTGAAAAAACCGAACCAAATTACTTTGAATCACTAAAATCTTCATTACCAAAAGGTGTTTTGGAATTGACTAATATTGACATTGATGGCACAGGCAAAAACACCTTATCAATAGTGGAAGAGGCAAAAAAATTAAGAAATAAGTATGAGGAAAAGTACTTGCGTAAAATTGATAAGGTCTGGGCAGTTTTTGACAAGGACAGCTTTCCTGCAAAAAACTTTAATAACGCAATAAACAAAGGAGAAAACTCGAAACCGAAAATTAATTGTGCCTGGACGAATGAAGCTTTTGAACTATGGTATTTATTGCATTTTAATTACTACAACACGGGTATTTCGCGCGATCAATATCAAAAACTAATTGAAAAAGAGGTTAATAAAGCAGCAAATCGAACTAATTTCAAATATCAGAAAAACTCAAAGGAGATGTATGCTGTTTTAAGCAAATTTGGGGATCAAAAGAATGCAATCAAGAATGCAGAAAAGCTTGAAAAGCTCTATTCTGACAGAAGTTATTCAAATCATAATCCTTGCACTAAAGTTCATAAATTGATTAACGAACTAATAGAATTAACTGAAAAGTACGCTGGCCAGCAGCAGATTTAAGTAAAGCAGGTATAGCTTTCCCAAAGTTTGATGCTTTGGGAAAGCTATACCCGGGTTTTAAGCGCTACACAATGAAATTTTAATCAGATAGTACTTTCGTGGATATGATATTTCAATTTTTTCACAAATTCTGATCAGAATCGTTATAACAATCCTGGGTTTTAGATATCCATATCATCCATATCGCCACTACTATTATCCTGGCGCATCATTTGTTTGCGGTCTTTTCCGTTTTTCATGCTGCCAAAACGCCAGGTAAACGAAAGGCTTGCAAAGCGTGTAGTGGGTTGCCGGGTAAAATCTGAACTAAAGTATTCGCCGCTGGTTGTGGCTTCCCATTTGCGTGTTTGGAATACATCCCGAACATTAAACGAGATTGTTGCTTTATTGTCGAGCAGGTTTTTTTTCAGGCCAAAATCCATGCTGAAATTTGCTGAAGCCTCGCCCTGTGCTATTACTCTGGGCGCATAATACTGTGATGCCAGCTGCAGGCTTAAGTCCCATGGCAGTTTAAAGTTGCTCGTGCCTTTTATGTTCCAGTTGGTTCCGTTATTGCTGAGTTCTTCGCTTTCATTGGTGCCTGCCAAATCGGTATGGAAAATATTAAAACCGCCCATAAATTGCCACCATGGTGTAATCTTAAGCGAAAGGCTCAATTCGCCGCCCCAATCCGATTGCGTGTCTAAGTTTTCGTATGTGGTCACACTTCTTCCGCTGCTGTCCACATTGGTGAAACGCTGAATGACATCGGTCGTATATCTGTGATAAGCTGTGGCTGTGAATGATCCTGATCTGCCTAGGAATTTCTGCCAGCTGAATTCGTATGAGTTTACGTATTCGGGTTTCAGTAAAGGGTTTCCGCGGCGGATGTTCATCGGGTCGGTAGAATTGCCAAATGGGTTGAGCTGCCTGCCCCCCGGGCGATGTACCCTGCGGCTGTAATTCAGTTTTACTTCATTGGTTTTTCCAATCTTTTGCAGGATGAATGCGCTGGGGTACAGGCTGATGTAATCATCTTTATATTTTTCGCCGGTGGTTTTTAATTCCGAATCGGTATAAACCTGCTCGGCACGCAAACCTGCCTGAAATGAAAATGAGCCCAAACTGTGTGCATACTGGCTGTAAAGCGCATGAACCTGTTCTTGATAAATGAAATGGTTGCTTTGTGTGCTGTCGTAAATCCAGCTTGAATTTTCCAGGTTTTCCACAGTGTAATCATCGTCCATATTGCGGATATTGCTGCGCGCACCGAGTTCCAAACGGTTGTTTTCACTAAAAGGCAGGGAATAATCAAGGCTGAACTCCCAGTCGTAATCTTTTGAGTCGGTTGTGTTCTTGCTTTGGTCGCCCATTGCAAGGGTATTGAATTGATCGTCCAGGCTTTCTTCCGTCCAGGAACCATCGCGTGTGTTGTCGCCCTGGTTGAAATTTGCCCCGGCTTTAAGGTAATGATCACGGCTCGAAAAAATCTTTTCGTAGTTCAGATCAAGGCTGTAATTCCATCCATCGCGGCTGTTTTCCGAGAGGCCACGGTATGCGGTGTCAAAAAGTTTTTCTTCGGTTTCATATTGTTTGTATAGCGTGCTTTCGTTCATTGCACGTTTGCGCAGGTTCATCCGTCCCGAAAGTGAAAGCGTGGATGTGGGCGAAATATAGTAATCGCCGCCCAGCGTAAACATGGCGAATTTCATATTGCGTTCGGCATCCGATTCCTGCTCATAATAGCGAATGCTGTCGTTATACCAGGTTTTGCGTAGGTTTTTGCCTTCCATATCGAAATTCATCTGGCGGAAACTTGCCGAGGTATAAAGGTTAAAATGTTCGTTTCGTTTGCTGATGTTGAAGGAACCATTGTATTGGTCGTTAGGCCCAACACCGCCCATTAGGCTACCGCTGATGCCACGGATTTTATTCTTTTTGAGCACCACATTTATAATGCCTGCCATGCCTTCGGGGTCAAAACGGGCAGACGGATTAGTAATGAGCTCAATATTTTCGATCGAACCCGATGGGAGCTGTTCCAGGATTTCGCCGGCATTGTCTGCAGCGATGCCGCTGGGTTTGCCATCAATCAGAACTTTAATGTTTTCACTGCCACGGAGGCTGATATTTCCTTCCAGATCTACATCAATGGAAGGAGCCGTTTTGAGGACATCCAGGGCGCTGCCTCCTGTAGAAACGATACTTTGCTCCACATTAATTACACGGCGGTCGATTTTATTAACGAATAATTGTTTTTCGGCGGTAATTTCAACACCTGAGATGTTGCTGGCAGCCGGCTTCAGTATGATATCATTAAAAAAGTATTCCCGTTTCTGTGGTGTGATCCTGATTGAATCTTTTAACCAGCTTTCAAAGCCTATAAATTCAATTTTAAGTTGATACATGCCCGGTGGAAGTTCGCTTAGCAGGAATGATCCGTTGGATTTGGAAATCGTGCCGGCAGCTAGTTCGCCGCTTCTCATACGAATTAATGCTATGGTAGCATATTCGACCGGTTCACTGTTTTGAGCGTCCATAATTTTACCGGCGATTGTCCCGATTTTCGGCATTTTGTCGGGTGAAACGTTCCTTTTACCGCCTGTTCCCCTCTCTTGCGCCCATAGGGTGGAAATGCTGAAGAAAACGAAAATAAAAAAGAATAGTAGCAGGTTTCTTTTCATGTAGTTTGTATTTGATGGGGATATGACAAGCAAAGAACGAAAAAGTTTAAATGAGAATGGTATTTGCCGGAGTATTTTATTTTTATTACTCTATATTTGCATACAATCAGGCAAAAAACAAGGCTTTCTATGGGTTTATGGCGCAAATTAGCAAGGATTGACACAGGGCATATTGCCGACGTCCTGCGGTTCGGGGGCAATCTCGAAAAAAAGGAACGTGCCTATCTCCTCCGTTTGCTGGATGAAAAAACAAATCATACCGACAGGACGGTAATTGATGGTGGTATGCGTTTTCTGGCCGAAGCAACTTTCGACGGAATTGCTGTAATAATGAACCGGAAAATCAGATTTTGCAACAGCGTATTCATTGAATTGAGCGGTATTGAAATTGAATCGTACCAGAATCAAGATATAAATAAATTGTTTGAGCCGGATGTTGTTGCTCAAATTATTGACCCTGAGGGCTTTAAAAACACTGTTAATGAACAGGAAAGTGTTATTCGGCGTCCAAACGGTTTGGCGTTTTCCTGCTTAATGCGTTTTACCCGAATCAGTGCCGATACCCTTTTGATTAATGTTAAAGATTCGCGCAGGCTTGATGCGGCCATGCAGGACTTGCAACAGGCAATGGAAGTTGCCGAGGCTGCCAATAGGGCAAAATCGGAATTCCTTGCAAATATCAGCCATGAAATCCGAACGCCATTGAATTCAATTATCGGATTTAGCGACTTGCTGCGAAAAGATTTGCAGTCAACCGACCATAAATCCTACGCAGAAACTATTGCCGATAGCGGGGAAGACCTGCTTTACCTTATTAACGATATTCTTGATCTGGCACGAATAGAAACAGGCCGCATTAATGTTCGTGAGGATAAAGTGCAGCTGAAATACTTTTTAAACAACATTATCGATGCCTTCCGTGCCGAAGCCGATAAAAAGGGTTTGGATCTTATATTTCATTGCCCTGAGGATTTTCCTCCACAGATTATTCTGGATTCCTTCCGCCTGAAACAAATACTGATGAACCTCATTAGTAATGCCATTAAATTTACGGAAGAAGGTTCAGTCCGCTTGGGTGCGCGTATAGAAAAACGAGCAGAAAACCATGTGGATATCGCCTTTTTTGTTGAAGATACCGGAATGGGCGTTGATGAGAAACGAAAGGAGCATATTTTTGATGCATTCCAGAATCCGGCAAACCCAAAGTTGCGCAATAAAAAGGGCACAGGGCTGGGGCTGGCAGTTTCACAGCAGTTGGCAGAGCTTCTTGGTGGAGGGATTTCATTGAATTCTGAAAGCGGAAAAGGCAGCACATTTACAGTCGTCTTGCATAATATTCCCTTCTTGGATGAGACTCCGGAAATAAATTCTGATGGGAATATAAATATGGATTTTATAAATCGCGAAAGCAGGATTCTCTTGGTAGAAGATGATTATTCCTCTGCAAAACTGATCAAAGCTTATTTTAAAGATACTAAAGTTGCATTGATTCATCTTGATGATGAGCGCATTTTGATGCATAAACTTGAAGAATTTAGCCCACATATAATCATCATGGATTTGAAGCTGCGCAATATGAGTGGTTATGAGCTGGCACGACGTATCCGTAATGATATCCGTTTTGAAGATATGATCATTATTGCCCTCAGCGGTGCCGATGAGCTGGATCCGTCCTCAGCCCAGTATTTTGATGATTTTCTCCGAAAACCTGTTGGAAAAGAGAGGGTTCTGAATACATGCTCAAAACTTTTGCGTGCTAAAACAAAACAAAATGGCACCGCTTTGGATATTGAGAGTGCTTTAGATATCAAACCCGGACAGAAAATCGCATTCCGTAATTATTTCAAAAACGAGCTTGTTCCCCTTTACGATCGCTGCCAAAAGATATATATCACCGAGAACATGATTGAGCTGGCAAATAAAATTTCGGATGCCGGAAACTTTTTTAATATCAAATATTTGAATAATTTTGGAGATCAGTTGAAAGCCTCTGCGCAGGCTTATGATATTGAGCGAGTGGAAGCACTTTTGGAAAAGCTTGCTGAAATTGAAAGGCAGATCGAACAGTAAAGGCGCTACAAACATGATTCAGCATTAAACAAAACAGGATTATCAGTATGAAAAACAACAAGGCACCATTAATACTCATCGTTGACGATTACCCCAAAAATCTTCAGATTCTGGGAAATATTTTACGGGGCAATAATTACCGCACAGCCTTTGCAAAAAGTGGCCCGATTGCGCTGGAGTCAATAAAAGAAGAAAAACCGGATATCATCTTGCTTGATATTATGATGCCGGATATGGATGGATTTGAAGTTTGCGCACGCCTGAAAAAAAATCCCGAAACAGCCGACATACCGGTGATTTTTGTTACCGCCCTCAGCGATATGGATAAAAAAATCGAGGCGTTTAAAGCCGGTGGCGTGGATTATATCCTCAAGCCAATTCAACAGGAAGAAGTATTTGAGCGTATTAAAACCCATTTGCTGATACGCAGCCAAAAGCAGGAACTGCTCGCCCTGAACGAACGTTTGCAGGATTCCAACGAGGAACTGCAAAACATCAACCGTACAAAAGATAAACTGTTCTCAATTATCGGACACGACCTCCGCGGCCCGCTCAGCAATATCAATAACCTCCTGAAATTGATCCTCGAAGGAGTGCTCGATAAAGAAGAACGCGAAGAGCTGCTCACAGAAACCATGAAATCCGTGAAGCTGACTTACGACCTGCTCGAAAACCTGCTGTTTTGGGCCAAAAACCAACGGAATGAAATCGATTTCCGGCCTTCTAACTGCGATATTACAACAGTTGTTGATGATAATATTGCCCTGCAGGAAAGCGCAGCACGGGATAAAAACATCAGCCTGCGCGCTGAATATACGCCCGGCCTTAAAGCTTTTGCCGATAAACATATGCTCAATATCATTATGCGCAACCTGATTTCAAATGCAATTAAATTTACGCATGAAGGTGGGCATATCATCGTTTTGGTTAGTGAATCCGCTAATGAAGTAAAAGTGAGTGTACAGGACGATGGTGTTGGGATTTCTGAAGAAAATATCGAGAAAATTTTTGATAGCGTGGAAAGTTTTACAACCCGCGGCACACGACACGAAAAGGGTACAGGGCTCGGCCTTATCCTTACCAAAGATTTTGTTCAGAAGAATGGCGGTAAACTTCACCTTACCAGCCAGGTGGACAAAGGCAGTACATTCTCATTTACACTTCCTCAGGCAACCCCTGAGCAATAATTGGGTTTTCTGTTAAAGATTGGTTAACACATCTTTATTTATAAGGATTCTAAGTAAATTGCCTGCCCCAAAAATTTAAAATATGAAACATCTGTATTTTACCCTTGCTTCATTATTTGTAAGCTTTTTCTTATCAGCTCAACCCGTTAATGTTTCCCTGAGCTCCACATCAAATCCAACCGATTGCCAAATTGTACGTCAGGATAGCCGGGAGATTGAGTTAGAGTTTCAATTATCTGATTTTCAGTACACGAAAGTGGAAACAGACCGCGGCTTAGCCTGGAAACTCTCCGCAGAAGGCGCTACATCCCTTTTGGAAAAATCTGCTCCGGATATATTGCGTTTCAGCGAAAGCCTCATCATCCCGGAAGGAAGCGAACTGCAAATTGAAATTATCAATTCCACATACAAAGAGTTTCAAAATGTGCTCATTGCTCCATCCAAAGGGAATCTGCTCCGTACGCAAAACCCATCCGAAATACCCTATGAATTTGGCTCGCTTTATGAGCAAAATTCTTTTTATCCGGCTGAACTGGTGCAAACACGGAAACCTTATACTTTCCGCGATGTTAACGGACAAAACGTGGTTTTTTACCCCTTTCAGTATAATCCCCAAACGAAAATCCTTCGGGTTTACAACTCCATAAATATCAGACTTACAGTAACCAATGGTGCTGCATTCAGCTCCTTTAAGTCCGGCACGAAAATCATCCCGGAATTTGCAAAAATCTACGAAAACCGGTTTCTTAATGCCGCCCAGATGCTGGGCCGTTATGAACCTTCCGGTGAAGAAGGCAATATGCTCATACTGTGTTATAGCGAATTTATGGACGAAATGCAGCCTTTTGTCGATTGGAAAATCAGCACAGGAATGCCGGTCGAAATGCGTGATATTGCCGAGGCCGGAAGCCAGTATGCCGATATCCGGACGTTTATTCAAAATTATTACGAAACGAATGGGCTGACCTTTTTGCTCCTTGTAGGTGATAATGCCCAGATTCCTGCCGGTTACCGCAACGGGCCTTCTGATAATTATTATTCATATCTGGATGGCGATGACCATTATCCTGAGATCCTGGTAGGCCGGTTTTCTGCCGAAACGGAAAGCCAGGTAGCAACGCAGGTGCAAAAAGTGCTCGATTATGAGCGCGATCCCTATATGGATAATACGGAATGGTATAAAACGGTTACCGGAATCGCCAGTAAACAAGGCCCGGGCGATGATGACGAATACGATTATCAGCATGTGCGCAATATGCAACAAGACCTTTTGGGCTATACCTACAATTCAAATCCGGAGTATTTTGATGGCAGCCAGGGAGGGAATGACGCTGCTGGAAATCCGGTGGCCAGTATGATTGAAGATCAGCTGGATGAAGGAACCGGCCTTATCCTTTATACCGGCCATGGCAGTACCTACGCCTGGTCAACTTCCGGTTTTAATTCCAGCGGAGTCAATAATCTTGAAAATGTGGGTATGCTTCCTTTTATTTGGTCTGTAGCCTGTGTAAACGGTAATTTTCCTAATGCAACCTGTTTTGCGGAAGCCTGGTTGCGTGCCACACATCTGGGCGAACCATCGGGTGCTATTGCCACAGCGATGTCATCTATCAATCAACCCTGGGATCCGCCCATGGACGGGCAGGATGAAATGGTGGATATACTTGTGGAAAGTTATCAGAATAACATAAAAAGGTCATTTGGAGGCATTTCTATTGATGGGATGATGAAAATGAACGATGATTACGGTTGGGAAGGTTATCGTGTAACCGATACCTGGGTGATCTTTGGTGACCCTTCCGTAATGGTACGAACTGATGTCCCACAGGATATCGCGGCGCAACATCCGGAGCAATTGCTGATTGGAACATCACAACTGAGCGTTCAGTGCGATGTGCAAAATGCCAAAATTGCCCTGAGCTCGGAAGGCGAAATTCATGCAGTAACAAATGTAGAAGGGGGACAGGCAATGCTTGTTTTTGATGAGCTGATGGAGGTTGATACGCTCACGCTGGTAATTACAGCCTATAATCATATTCCGTATATCACTGAAATCGCTGTAATCCCTCCCGAAGGCCCATATGTAATTTATTCGTCATCAAGCATTAACGATGCAAATGCTCAGCTTGATTATGCGGAAACGGCAAATATGAACCTGAGCATGAAGAATGTGGGCATCGATCCGGCAGAAAATGTGAGCGTAAGCCTGAGTATTGAGGATGATTATGTCAGCCTGGTTGACAATCAGGAAGATTACGGAAATATTCAGCCTTCTGAAACCAAAGAAATTACGGATGCATTTAGCCTGAGGGCTGATGTTAATGTGCCTGATATGCATTATTTTACCATAACTGTCAATGCAACAGACGGAACGGATAGCTGGGCCTCTGCTTTTACAATGCAGGCGCATGCCCCGCAAATGCATTTTGGCGATTACGCTGTCATAGATAGTGAAGGGAATCAGGACGGTGTGCTCGATCCCGGTGAATCAGGAAGCCTCAAGCTTTCCGTTATGAACCGTGGAAGCTCTGCAGCTAATGTGGTTTCAGCTGTGCTGAGCACGCAAGATGCAGGTATTGGTTTATCCGATCCGCAACAGGATTTGGGAACCATTGAAATAAATGGTGAAAATGACGCCAGCTTCCCGATCAGTGCTGACGTGTCCCTTCCATCAGGAACGATTATCCTTTTTAACTTGCAGCTTACAACGGAAGAAGGTTTGGTTGTAAATGAGGGGTTTACAGTGAATATCGGCAAAGTTCCCGTTGTGGTTATCGATCTCGATGGCAACCATAATTCGGGGAGCGTGATTTATGAAACAATTCTGTCGCTCGGTGTTTCTGCTGATTATTATACCGAAATCCCGGAAGATCTTGATATATACAGTGCCGCTTTTGTAAGCCTGGGAATGTTTAGCGTAAATCATGTGCTGACTGTAGAAGAAGGGCAGACATTGGCCGATTTCCTGATCGCCGGCAACAATATCTACATGGAAGGTGGCGACACATGGTATTATGATCAGCAAAATAATCCTACTGCTGTTCATCCTTTGTTCCGCATAAATGGAACTGATGATGGTCAAAGCGATTTGGGCGTTATTCAGGGCCTGGCAGGATTGCCCTCGGCAGACATGTCATTCATTTATGAAGGCGATAACTACTGGGTAGATCGTATTGAACCGGTTGGAGCTGCAATCCCTTTGCTCCGTAATAAAGACCCGCAATATTACACTGCAATTGCAGGGATGAACGATACCTATAAAACCATTGGCGCCAGCATGGAATTTGGTGGCCTGGCCGATGCTTATGCTCCTTCCACCAAAGCAATTCTTGCTGCCATACTTCTCGATTTCTTTGATTTGTATAATAGCAATATCGTACCCGATTTCAGGAGCAATACGCGTACCATCGAAGTTGGTGGTCAAATTAATTTTATGGATAACTCATTAGGTGAAATATCCGCTTATGAATGGATTTTCCCGGGAGGCAGCCCGGCCACCAGTTCTGAAAAAAATCCGGTGGTTACTTATTCGGAAGAAGGATTTTATGATGTGGGCCTGACTGTTACCAACGGATTGCTGACACATACAATAAACCGGACGGCATATGTGAAAGCAGGCAATCCTGTGGGTATTGAAGAAAGCGAAATATTTGCTGCCAGCCAACTGAGCCCGAATCCTGCGAAAGAAAGCAGCGCCTTGCAGATCAGCGGCAATCATGAAGGAATGGTGCAGCTTCAACTGATGAACAGTAAAGGGGAATTGGTTTTTAGCGATTATTTCCCTGCCCAAACAGCTGTTTATACTTTGAATACCAGGGGTTATGCTTCCGGGCTTTATTATTTGCAGATTATTTCAGCAAACAGATCGGAAAGCCTGAAGCTGATTGTAGAATAGTTTTACGAAATTACAAAAAAAAAACCGGTGAAGTAAACGCACCGGTTTTTGTTTTTTAGGGCAATGCTTAAATCATGCGGTTTGATTTGTGTTTTGGCGCCATTTCATTGCGGCATAGGCTCCGCTCATCATCAGGAAAATAAGGCTGCCACCGCCAATGGGCGCACCGCCACCTGCCGGAGCAGATGCATCGCCAATATTGTCGTGGGTTGGCGGGTGCGGAGGATTGTCCTGAGCTTGTGTTGTTAAGCTTAAAGCGATGAACATCAATACGATAAAGATTGTTTTTTTTATTGCTTTCATTTCAAAATATTTAATGGATTATAATTTTAATTGTCTGGTTTAATTCTTTGTTACTGATATTGAGCAGGTAAATCCCTGCAGAGTATGTACTGTTGATTGATTTGGATTCCTTACTGAAAACCGAAATTTCTTCTTTTTGCAGCAGCTGACCACTTGTGCTGAAAAGATTGATTGTCCCTATGAAACTTTGATCTGAATTATTGCGGATGTACAATTGGTTGCCGTTGGCCCAGGCATGGAAAGAATTTTCAGTTTCAGTGCCTTCATCAATAGATGTTGCATCTTTAAGGAAGTGCAGTACAAAACGGTCGTTATAGGTTCCGGAATTTGCAAGGCTAAATGAATAGCTATTGCCCGCACTTATCTCTGTAAGCCTGTTAAGGTCTTTATCTTCAAGAAATACTTTCATATCAAAGGGCAATCCTTTAGTAGCGATAGTGGAAATGGTGTATTGACCGGCCATCCCTGCCAAAATGCCCAATCGTACAGTAGCGCTGTCTGCAAGCTCGGGCAGGCCCTGAATTACGAAGTCTTCTCCATTGTCGTCCACGAGTTTGGTGTACAGGGCCAGCTTAGGGTTGCCTTTGAGTTTTGCAGCGTCGTAGCCAACATCCAGCCCATTGCTTAGTCCGGCGGCAAAACCGATCAGTATTTGATTGAAATCACCTTCCGGTCCCCGGATTCCGGCTGTGAACCGGGCAATATCATCGGATACGGTACTTTTATAAAACGCTGCCTGATGGTGCTTCTGGTGTTCATGATAAAATTTAAAGCTTTCATTATTGGCCTTGCTTTTAAGCATAAATGCCTGGCCACTGCTTATGTATGTTGCTTCGCTTAATTGATTTACTGTTAAATAATCGTTTTGCGATCCGTCATAGGCATCGCTTTCGTTCCAAAGGTAAATTGCACCAAATGACGGGTCGAGTGAAGCCGAGTTTTGAAGCAAAAGGTTATGTGTTGGATCTGCAGCATTGTTCACAGCCAGGGAGGCCGGAAACGGGTTTCCGATGAGGTTCCATCCATTGCCTGTTCCATCAGTTTTTGTAAGGTTGGCAATTTGCAGGCCCGCATTGAGGTTGCCAGTAAAATTACGTGTTACTTCCCCTGTGGTGTATGAAAGCGTATAGCCTTTGGTGGGTGCCATTTCAGAGTCGAAGGAGCTATTGTACGATCCGTCATCGTTTTTGATGCTGCGCCAAAGGGCGTTGGGCTCATCCCAATAATAAAAGGATTGCGTAACTTCTACCTGGCTGCCGTATAGCAGCACAAACTCCGGGACAATGCTTTGGTTGCTGACCGGCGAACTGATATAGTGGAATTTCATATCAGGAATGTGGCGCTGGACTGTTGCAGCTACGTTGGCCGATGGTTGAATAAGCGATGCATTATAGTTGCCGGGCCATCCTGCGGAGGAATGTAAAACCAGGCCGGATGTACCTGATTCATTTACCATGGCGTCTTCAACGGTAGTGAATCCATAGAGATCGAGCTGGCTGCCGGACTTAATGGTCATGCCGTTTTTGCAGATCAGATAGGAGTCCGGGCTTTGCCGGATTTGTGTACCCGATTTTACATAAACCTGGGCGCTTAGGCCACTAACTAAAAGCAGCAGGAGCGTGAGTAAGTTAATATTTGTATGTTTCATGTTCAAATGTTTTTACTGTTGTTTTTTGTTATCAAGCAATTCTTTGAGCAGGCGGACTTCTTCTCGTAGCAATTCAATTTCCTGCTGCTGTTCCTGCACGGCTTTTACCAATGGCACCACAAACTGGCCGTAGCGCAGGCTGTAATAGTCTTTTTCATTATCAGGGGCATCGATGCCGCTGAACGCAAAGCCCAGATCCTGGGCGGCCTGTTCTACTTCCTGTGCGATGAAGCCGCTTTCCGTTTCGCTAAAGCGGGTTTTATTGCCATATTCCGGTGCTTTGCTGCCCGTATAATCGTAAATAGCTTCCCTGTCCACCTGATAGTTTACGGGGCGCAGCTTCATGATGAAATCCAGGCCGGATACGTCTTCATTAATATTGCTTTTAAAACGGCCGTCAGAAAGCGTTGACCAGCCAACCTGGCCGCCAATACTGGTGATTCCTGAATTGCCAATACGGACTTGATTATTGTCAGTAATAGTAGTGTTGTACCCAATGGCAATGGAATTGGAATAAATGCCATTATTAAAAGCATTGTAGCCCAATGCTGTATTTCCATTTCCCGTCGAATTTTGTGCAAGGGCATTTCTCCCGATTGCTGTGTTGTAACTACCGGATGTATTTCCATATCCTGAGTATCTTCCCACAGCTGTATTGCCTTCACCGTCAATGTTCGACCATAAGGCAGCAGCGCCCAGGGCGGTGTTTTCTTCTCCGGTGGTATTATTGTACATGGCTTGCGCACCTATAGTAACAAGTTCATTTCCAGTCGTGTTGGAATATAAAGACCTTGCCCCGATTGCCACATTTTCATGACCTGAAGTATTTGCCTGTGCGGCTGATTCTCCTATTGCTGTAATGGCATATCCGGTTGTGTTGGAATAAGCGGCATTTGAACCTATTGCAGTGTTGTGAAATCCTTCAATGCCACCGCTGGCTCCGGATCCGTTATGGTACAATGCCTGAAATCCTATTGCAACAAGGTTTGATCTATTTGTATTGAGATATAATGATTTTAAGCCAATTGCAACGTTTTCATCACCGGTTAGGTTATCCAATAAGGCTTCTGTTCCTATGGCGATGTTGCTGTGGCCGCTGGTATTATTAAACATGGCGCTTTTGCCTGTTGCTACATTGTTATGGCCGCTTGTATTCGATATCAGGCTTGCATGCCCAAAGGCACTGTTGTTTGATCCGCTCGTGTTGGCTGTCATTGATTTGAATCCTAAAGCAGTATTGTGTGTTCCGGTAGTGTTGGCTTTAAGTGCTTCATGTCCAATGCCGAAATTGTAAGAGCCTGTATTGTTTAACCCGGCATCTGTACCCATAAAGAATGAAGAGCCGGTTACTGTAGCGTCGCTCAGGTCGTTTATGGAGCTTACGCCTGCATCCGGACTTTCCCAGCTTGCCAAGCCGTCTGCATTGGAAGTAAGGACTTTCCCTGAACCCGGGTTGCCTCCGCTTATTTTTATGGTTCCGTTTATTTCCAGCCGGTTATCAGCGAAATCTCCTCCGATAAGCGGTGTGGCTGTGTTGGAGTTGTCGATGAAAAGCTTATTGTTGGAGGTATTGTTCTGGCCTGCATGATAGCCAAGGAAAACACAGCCCCAGAAGTTTCCTCCTTCCTGGCCTTCTCCGGCATTGGAGCCAATTGCTGTATTCCCTCCTCCTGTGGTGTTGTGAAATAAAGCACCGGTGCCAATGCCGGTATTATTCGATCCGCTTGTATTGGAGTTTAGGGAAGAAGAACCCATAGCAACATTGTAGTCGCCGGAAGTATTTGCCATAAGGCCGCCATGGCCAAAAGCACTGTTCCCTCCACCTAAATTGTTTGCATTTAAAGTTTTGTAACCTAGAGCAGTGTTATAAATGCCGCTCGTATTCGATTTCATGGCTTCATAACCTATGCCGGTATTATAAGCTCCGATATTATTGAGCCCCGCATCAGTGCCCATAAAAAGTTTTGAGCCTACGTTTGTTACATCGCTGAGGTCATTCAATGATTCAGAGCTTCCGTTACCTATTTCAAGCCATTGGCTAAGAGTGTTGTTGAAGTACCAAAAGCTTTCCGTATCCAGGTCATAAACGAGCAGCCCGCTGGTTGAAATAACAATGGCATTGCGTTCTGCTGAGGTCATGCGGGGTATAAGTATCCCCTTTTCGGTGCTTTTAATGTCGAGCATGGCTGCACTATGCGGCTCGGAACCATCGGTGTTGATAGCTACCTGCCCCTGGGCCAAAACCGACCAAAAAGCAAACACGAATGCTATTAAAATTATCCGTTTCATATATACCTTTTTTTAGTCTATTTTATCAATAGTGTATTCAATTTCAGCGCCGTGGAAATGGCCGAAAGACATATTGTCCGCGCCCAAAAAATAGGCTGTGATAAAGTAATAATTGTTGGTATTGTCGATGGTGGCATTGTTGATCGAATAGTCGTCAATACGGTGAAGGTCAAAACTGGCGCCGCATGCTGCAAAAGCCATCTCGTCCGAAGTTAGTGACAGTTTTCCTTTTTTTCTGAGCCGCACCTGCACATATTCACCATCGTTCCGGTAATAGTAACTGAACCGGGTAATTACAGCGCCATCAGGCAGGTTTACCGGCGCTTTTATTGTAATGGATCCATTGCCATCGGTCTCGGAAATGTACCAGTATCCATTATCGTCGTGTATCGCTTTGTCTGCATCCTGATTGGTAAACAGGCTGAATGCTGCGGGAGGAATATTGAGGATTTTCGTTTTTGATGCGGCATATTTATAATCGCCTGTGGCTACAAAATCTTCTTCTGTTGTAATGTCTTCACGCACACTAAGGTCTCCGTTTACCTCCAGGAGGTTGTTGTCAAATTCGCCATAAATCAGTGGTTCATCAGTGCTGGAATTGTCGATATAAAGTTTTTCACTGCCGGTTTCGAAGTATCCTGCATTTTTACCAATAAATATGTTTTTGTCGCCCAGCGAATTATAACCCGCTTTGTGACCAATGGCAATATTGCCGTAGCCGGAAACATTATTGTACATTGACCGGTATCCAACAACAGTGTTTTCATTTCCTGTTTGGTTCAGGAAGAGGGATGACCTTCCGAAAGCACTGTTTTCTGATCCGGTTGTGCTTGCATAAAGAGCCAGAGAGCCGAAGGCTGCATTTGATGTGGCATTGGAAATATTATAGGCAGCTTTATATCCCATTGCAGTATTGTCGGTTCCTGTTGTGTTCAGTATAAGTGCGTAAGGGCCAACTGCGGTATTGTATTCGCCGCTGGTATTGCTTTGCAGCGTATATGCGCCTACAGCTGTGTTCATCCGTCCTTCCGTATTACTGTTCAGTGCTTCGATGCCCACTGCGGTGTTTTTATCGCCCAGGGTATTCGCGTAAAGGGCTTTTGAACCAACAGCTGTATTCTCAGCACCATGGCTTGAAAGTGTTCCGCCTGTACCGTTTTTATAAAGAGCTGAATCACCGATAGCAACAATATTGTGCTGGTAAGTATTCTTCTCCAGGGCTTTTACCCCAATGGCTACATTTGAATAACCTGTTGTATTGTAGAATTGTGCCCGGTAACCAACGGCAACATTGCTGTTTCCTACGGTATTGTGATCCAGCGCGCTGTTTCCCAATGCAACATTCTGAATTCCGCTGGTGTTTTCTGTAAGGCTTCCGTGCCCAAAAGCGGCGTTATAACTTCCTTCGGTGTTGGCGTCCAATGATTTGAACCCCAGTGCGGTATTGTAGCTGCCACCAAGGTTTGCTTTCATGGCTTCATAGCCGATGCCTGTATTGTAGGTGCCTGTATTGTTGATGCCTGCATTGGTTCCCATAAAGAATTTGGTGCCTGTGTTAATGGCATCTGATAGCCCGTCGATGGATGTGGCTGCGGCTCCGGCAGATTCCCAGCTTGCATTTCCATCGGCATCGGAAGTGAGGATTTTACCGGCACCCGGATTTCCGCCTGTGATTTTTAGGGTTCCGTTAATGTCCACGCGGTCGTCAGAGAAATCTCCACCGATGAGGGGTGTGGCAGTGCCCGAATTGTCGATGTATAGTTTATTGTTTTCCGTATTGTTTATCCCCACCTGATGTCCTATCATCACACATCCGGAGAAGGAACCGCCCGTTGTATTACTTCCGGCACCATTGCCCAACACTGTATTATAACTGCCTGTTGTGTTGTAACGTAGTGTATTGCTGCCAATGGCCACATTGTTCCAGCCTGTTACATTGTCTTTTTGTGAAAACTTCCCCAAAGCCAGGTTGTTGGTGCCATCGGTCACGGATTCCAATGCGGAATACCCAAATCCAAAATTGTTGGTGTTTGCATTGGCATTGATGCCTGCCTGTGTGCCCAAAAAATAACTTCCGGTGTTGTAAATGGCATCAGTCAGGTCTCCAAATTCATTTACCCCTCCTGAGCCAATTTCTACCCATTGTGTTGTAGCACTATTGTAATACCAAAAACTTTCGGTATCCAAATCATATACCAGTAAG
This sequence comes from Bacteroidales bacterium, assembly GCA_963662905.2. Lineage (GTDB taxonomy): Bacteria > Bacteroidota > Bacteroidia > Bacteroidales > WRLA01. Next base: position 2,301,391 of record CAXXFD010000003.1, read on the forward strand.
CCGCTGGTTGAGTATGCTATGGCATTTCGCTGGGCGGATGTCATGCGCGGAATAAGGATTCCTTTGTCGGTACTTTTAATATCGAGCATAGCTGCTCCGTCGGGTTCGGATCCATCGGTGTTGATGGCTACTTGTGCAAAGCTGTATGTGCAAAATAATGCAGCAAAAACAGCCATTAGGACTTGTCGTTTCATTTTTTAATTGTTTGTTTTGTTAATTGTAAATTCTTGAAAATGTGTTATTTGATTGTTTATAACCAGATAGATGCTATACAATCCGTTTTGCAGGTTCTGTGTCCTGAGCGGATATTCATATCTGCCTTCGGTGTGATTGCCTTCGGCGATGGTTTGTATAGGTTTTCCTTCTGCATTAGCGAGCAGAATGAGTGTTTCTCCCTTTTGAAATTGCCTTAGCTTGATGCTTGAATTATTCAGGATTTCGATGGTTCCTTTTCTGCCACTGATTTTTTTATCGAATTGTTTTAAAGTGTCCGGCATCAGTGGTAGGTCCTGCATGCGCTGCTCCGGAGGTAATCCGTCTTCACAATCGCCATTGTAGGCCAGAAATTTGTTTCCTTCGGTAGCTTCAAAGCCCGGATACAGGTTTACCTGATTTCCTGCCCGCATTATTACTTCTGTGCCTGCGCCGCCTTCAATAGTTGATGTTGTTGTGATACTGTTGGATGCCGTAAAGAACTTTTTCCCTGCCAAAGGCACAGTCCAAACTTCACTGGGCTGGCAATTGGTTTTGAGCCCGCTTTTATATAAGCCGCGACCCCATGTGGATGCAATGATCTGAAATTCAGATTCGTTGATGGCCAAATCGGAAACAGGGACATTGGGCAGGCCATTATAAAAAGGCTCCCAATTATTTGATATAACACTTTTGAAATACACCCCGATATCTGTGCCTACATAAAGATTCCCGTCCGAATCCACTTCTATGCACCAGAGCGGAACATTGGGCAGGTCGAAACTATAGTTGTGCCAGGTCGCTCCTGCATTGGATGAATAATAAACTTTTTTACCGTCTTCATAGCCGCCAAAAACAATATATACTTTGCTTGAATTTGTGGGGTTTACTCCGATATCTGTCATGGGCTGACCGACCATATTTGGAAAACCCGGATTATTGGAAACGGTATCCCAGCTTGTGCCGGCATCGTTTGATATATAGAATTTGCCTTTAAAAATACGCCAACCCGTTCCCGCAGCAGCATAAATACGGTTGCTGTTACTTGGGCAGGTTTTAAGCGCATTGTATCCGTTAATTATGCCATTTCCAAGAAGTGTTTCTGTTCCGTTTTTTTCTGTATAAACTGAGTCATCGGCAAAATAAACCCTTTCCGGATCGGAAGTATTAATTTCTATTTGAGGGAACCAGCTGGTTGTTTTTAAATGCTGCCAGTTATTATTGATAAAATGACTGTACTTTTTAACAGATGAATTAAATACAGCAAAGCCTTTTGTGGGGTCGGAATAATTTATTGCAACATCAAAACCATCGCCGGATCCGACATTGGAGAAATAGTCCGTATCTGTATCACGGTATTTAACGCCATTATCATGGCTTCCAATCAAAAGGGTGTAATCGTCGTCATTATAATCATCAAGATGATAAGTTTGCGTTGTGGCGATGCCGTCCTTATGGTCGTTCCAGCTGACACCACCGTTTGAAGTGCTGTAAACCCCGCCATCTGTTGCTGCGTATAAAATCCCGTTTAAAGGATTGAAGGCCAGGTCATGGATGTCCGGATGGATATACCAGTCGGCGCCGCCTTCATTGTAGGAGCTAACATTGTCAAAATTTATGCTGTTTTCTGTTTTCCAAACGATGAGAGCTCCGGTATAAACCAGGTCTTCGGTATCATGAGAAGCAGCAATACAGAGGTCGTAGTTTGATTGGTCGTTCCCTCCACCGCCTTCTTGCCCAATCAGGTTGGGGCTTGTTGTATAGCGAATAAAGTTTCTTCCGCTATCAGTTGATTTGTAGAACCCGCAAAAAGTGTGGTCTCCGGTCATCCTGCCTGCAATCAGATATACAACATTGGGCTTGGCTGCACTGACGGCAAATTCATTTCTCCGTCCGCAAAGAGCATGGTTGAAATTAGCTGCCTGCCAGGTATTTGCCGTATCTGTGGAGTAGTAAAAACCGGATTTAGAAGAGGCGTACACCGTTGTTGCATCGCCGGGTTTGAAATCAATATCGGAATGCCAGCCGGCTCTTACCTGAAACCAGTTTTCTCCAGCGTCGCGTGTTTTATAAATCCCTTCGGTTGTTGCTGCAATAAGAACATCCGGGTTTTCAGGGCTTTGGATCAATCGTAAACCATTGTATGGATTGGCGCTCAATTCCCCTGTTTGCTCCCAGTTATCACCTCCGTCGTGCGATACCAATACACCTGCCGAACGGTTAAAATAGCGGTCGCCATTGCTGATTGCATAATCGCCGGCACCTGTCAGAACGTAGATCCTGTTGGGATTACTGTGGTCTATTACTATTCCGGAAACACCCAGGCTTGGAATATAACTGCTTAGGGGAGTCCAGCTGTTTCCACCATTTGTTGTTTTCCATAAACCTCCGCTTGGAGTGCCAATGTAAATGATGTTTTCATTTGTTGGATGAAATGCCAGGCGGTCAACTCTTCCAATACCATTATAGCGCGCATGCGTATTATCATTTTCAGAGGCATTTGGCCCGATAAATGTCCAGCCGCCGGCAGTGCTTCTCGTGCTTTCCGGCTTATTATTGATAAGTTCCATGGTACGCTTAGGAATGTCAGCGATTTCTCCATTGGGAGTTAGGTATTTCGAATAGTAAAATGCCCAGCGAGCAAAATGCTTGCTTTTTTTCTCTTTTTGATAGCCCTCGGGCATTTCGTCGATATAGCTTTTTATTGTTTGAGCTATTTCGTTGTAGGTTGTCTTGCCTTCCAGCCGCATGGAAAGATCTTCTTCCTGTGCCGGCAATGTAATGCCCGCAATCAGCATCAGGAAGCTCAATAAATACCTTACAGCTTTCATTTTGATTCGTTTTTGGCAAGTTTTTCTTCCAGTTCAGAGATTCTTTTTTCCTGCTGGATGATATAAAGCGATAACTCCTCTATTTTTTCCATCATCAGGCGTTGCATTTCACCCAGTTCAATACCGGATGACTGAATTTCTTCAGCGGCGGGAATGTTCGGCAGGTGGCCTTTTTCGTGGATGTGTTTTTCGAGCTCAGAAATGGAAGGGAGGTGATAATCTTTTGCAAAAACATAATCGGGCCAGTCTTCCTGAAGACTTACGCGTACTTCTTCGCAAATGACTTTTCCTTCAATGGAAAGCTTATAGCCTGCAGCGAAGTTTTCTCCGCCAATGGCAATGTCGCCGCTGTTTCGTTTAATGAGCATATGCGGGCCATAGCTTCCATAGGTGGTTTTGCCATGCAGCTCCATATGGTTTTCATCACCGTCGTACATCCAGTACATTCCGTTACCGGCAGCATTATCCTCTGCGAAAAAGATGGATGTGCTATCCCCGGTATTGCTCATTGGGGTGAGGTACATTATATTATGATGGCTGTCGGGGTCATGCACTTGAAAATTTCCGATTGGATCGGATGTGCCAATACCGGTTTGTGCATTAAAACCGAGCTTCAGGCTGCTAAAATCACCAAAAATCAGTGGTGTAGTGGATTCTGAATTGTGGATATAGAGTTTGTTGCTGCCTGTTTCGCTGTATCCGGCTTTGTGACCAATAAAGATGTTCCCGCTTTTATTATTGCCTGATGATCCGCGCCCGGCGCTATAGCCTATAACCACATTGTTTGACCCCCCATTATTATAATAATCAGCGCCATAACCCAAACTCACATTATAACTTCCACTTTTGTTGATTCCTGATGCATAAGCGCCTGAAACCAGGTTGAAGTTTCCGCTTTCATTTTCTTCCAAAGCCTTATAGCCAATAGCAGTGTTTCTGTTGCCTGTAGTGTTTTTGTGCATTGAACGGCTGCCGGCAGCTGTATTGGAATATCCTGTGGTATTGTTTAATAATGATTTGGAGCCAATTGCTGTGTTTTCAACACTGTGGCTGCTCAGGCTGGCGTTAAATCCATTCCAGTAAAGAGCCGAATCGCCAATAGCTACATGATGAGACTTGCTCGTATTATACCATAATGCTTCCGATCCTATCGCAACATTCGATGATCCTGTGGTGTTTCGGTATGCACTTTTGTAACCCAGTGAGGTGTTCCTTTTACCGGATTCGTTCCAGTACAGGCTGTTAATTCCTAAGCCGGTGTTTTTTTGATCGCCATCATCCTGTGTGCCTGTATAGTGCCCGAGAAAAAGATTGCTGGCGTCTGTTATCCCGTCATTGAGGTCGTTAATGGCCGCCGCTCCGCCAGAACCGATTTCGACCCATTGTGTTGTAGCATTATTGTAATACCAAAAGCTTTCTGTGTCGAGGTCGTAAACCAAAAGGCCACTTGTGGAAAGTGCGATTGCATTGCGCTCTGCGCTTGTCATCCGGGGGATAAGTATGCCTTTCTCCGTGCTTTTGATATCCAGCATTGCAGCACCGTCGGGTTCGGAGCCATCAGTATTAATAGCTACCTGAGCAAAAGATACTGAGATGAATAAAATATTGATCAGAAGAATAAAAAGCTGTTTTTTCATGATTATGTTTTCTTATAAATGAATTTGTTTCTGAATTAAATTTCCGTCGGCTTCTATGTTCAGGAGAAAATCTCCTGAGAATTGATTGATATTCAGGCTTACGAAATTGGTGTTCTCGATCGTGCATGAGGCCAGTTCCTTTTTATGATTGGAATTGCTGCTTATTTTCAGCCGGCCATTCCGGACGATATGCTGAAAAGTGATCAGCATCTGACCGTTGCAGGTATTCATGATGTAGGGATTAGCTTTGGTAGTCATACTTTGCAATAGTTTATTGTCCAACAGAATAGCGATAAATATGCGGGCCGTCGCCGCAAACGATGCCGTCATATTCACCATAAAATTTTACTTTATTGAGCTTTTGGGTTCCTACTGTTTCTATTACGGGTTCCCAACTGTAGCCACCGTCCATGGTGTGCATTAATTTGGCTTCGGCTTCGGTGGTGTTTACGCCAATAGTTGCATATCCTTCGTCCGGATCGGTGAAGAAACATGAGGAAAAAGGCAGCTGCTCGCTGAGGTTGATCTTTTCCCAGCTTATACCTCCGTCGTTGGTTTTTAGGATAATGGCACTATTGCCTTCCTGACCGGCAATCCATCCGTCATTTTCATTGATGAAATGAATGTCATTAAGCGTTTCGGTGCCATTGAGCGTACTGAACCTGTGGTCATGCCAGTTTTTTCCGCCATCATAAGAGATTGTATAGTAGATGTTTCCGGGTTTGTCTTCGTCTTCAATGTCATAAACCAATACAAAGTTTCCGTCGGACCACATTTTTGGCGGATAACCATATTCGTTGGGGTGCGGCAGTTCGTATGTTCCTGTGGGGTCGTGGCTGGCACTATTGGCATGGTAAATCCTGAACTGATAGGGAATTCCGGTATCTTTTCCTACGGCAATGATTTCGCCATCAAGATTGTGCCCCAGGGCGAAAATTTTCTTCCATTGGAATGTTGGTGCTGTATAATACTGATTGCCATAGCGGAGCTCTTCGATTTCACGACCACCGTTTTTTGTAACATATACTTCTTGTGTGCCCGTTAGGAATATTCCGTCCTGTTCATTTTGCATCACGATTTGTTCGAGGCCCATATTCATGTTTGTCAGTACTTCCCAATTGTATCCGCCATCATCTGATTTTAGTAATTTGCCCTGGCCATTATTGCTTGTGCTCAGCCAAAGGTCTGATCCGCTCAGGATTTGTGCATCTGTTATTCGGGTAGCCTCATCAATTCCTAAACTGCTTAAATCTATTGATGACCAGCGCACCTCGCGCAGGTGTACATTGGCAACATCTGAGGAATAGGGTACATCCCCAATGATAGCGGAAACACGTATTTCAATATCACCTTCACTGAAATCATCGGTATTCAGGTTCCACTCAAACGGTTCTTCGGTATCGGTGCCAATCATCACCCCATTGAGCTTGAACATGACCCAGTCGGGTGTTGTGCCTGTGTATTCGGTTGTGATTTTCAGTTCGTTTCCTATGAGCCATTGCATATCATTTGTTGGGTTGGTGAGGTAAATGGCGTCCTCAAAAGCCTGCTGTTCAAAATGCAGGAGTTCTTTTTTATAGATTTCGATATCATTGCCCCAGCTGCGGTTAAACCCGATCAGGTCAACAGATACCCCAACATTGGCTTTTACACCAATTTCAAAAAACAAGTCCCATAACTGCTGGTCGGAATATAGGTATCCATAAAGGTTTGCTGTGGCTGCAACATAGGCATAGGGGCCGGCGACGCCATAAAGCAATAAATCAATCCGTGGCCCGGTCATGGCGGCGAAATCGCAATTGGCGTTGAGCCTTGGCGCTGTAAAATCATTGCCGCCGCTCATTTCATTAATGGTGCTCCATCCGCCTTCATCTTTGTAGCGTACACCCATTTTGCCGTTGATGTTTTCAGATGCCATAGCAGTTAATTCTGCCGTAATACTGCCGTCTGCTTTAACAAAAAGCTGCACGCGTGGCAGGAATACAACCGGAACAGGTCCCAGCATAAAGGTCCAGGGAGTAAAATAAAACTCGGCCAACGGAAATTCTTCTTTAATGCCCATTCCGGCTTCGGAATACATCTGTATTTGAGCGCTTTGTGTTACTTCTACGCCACTTTCGAATTTTTTTACAAAAGCACGCGGATAGGGCAGGAGCTCCCAGTCCCAGTCGAAATCAAAGAAAAATTCCATATCGAGCTGTGTATGCCCGGAGAGTGTGAATGACCCGTTTTCGTTTTCAAATGTGTGTTCATATTCAAATTCAAAGACTGTGAAATCAGTAGATTTATTATTGATAAAGCGTACCCCCTCAGCGAGTTTCATATTTGTGATGCGGCTTTTTTCTACTTGTCCTGAGCGGAAGTTGATCGTGCCTTTATGTACTGCCTCAGTTATGGAGGCTTGCTCTGTTTGTACAATTACCTGCCCTTTGGTGTCTTCAATGTGGCTTACTTTCCTGAGGTATCCGAATGGGGCTTCCGGGGAAGTGCTGTCCACCAAAATATCCCCAACGGCCAGATTGTCGCTGAATTCATTATTGCCGGTAAAAGTGAAGGTGAAGTTGGTTGTGTCCATCGCTTCAATAAGCTGGCGGGTTTGCATGTCAACAACCTTGGTTTCGTCTGCTACCACTATTGTTTCTTCGGGTTGTGGTTTTGGATCCGGGCTTACATCTTCTTCATCCTTTTTGCAGGAACTCATTATAATGATCAGTGATAAGATCAGTAGGAAAACATTTTTTTTCATGATATTCTGTTTTATGAATTTGCGTTTTTTCTTCGGGATAATCATGCTGCAAACATAGAGCGGGAAGCCGGCTGTGGCAAGGAAACAGGGTGTGTAAAGGGTATGCACTGCACTTTTAAGCGGTATGCAAATGGTATGCATGGGTATGCATGTTTTATCTAAATAAATGAAAATCAGATAGAAAGGAAATTTTATTGGAATGCGGCTGTTTTTCCGGATGAAGGAATCTAATGATTATATTTGCAGGGAAACGCCAAAAACAGTGCTCATGAAATCCTTCCGGACTTTTATTTTTTCCATACTTATTATATGGCTGTCCCCGCTTCATCTTAGTGCACAAAACCCAATAATCGACAGCCTGGAGTCGGTGCTCAAAGAAAGCCGTGCAAAAGAGCGGGCTCAGATTTTGGACCGTTTATCGCGCCAATACGAAAACTATGACCTTAAAAAAAGCCTTCGTTATGCGCTTGAAATGGATCAGTTGAGCCGCGAAATTAAAGATATAGCGCTTCAGCAAAAGGCCGCTGTAAATTTGGGCTATTCGTATTTCTTTGCCGGAAAATACGATAGCCTGCTTTATTATACCGACCGAATCGCGGAGCTTTCCAAAAAAGAAGAAAATCCCGGCGCAATGGCCAGCCGGGCGCAATTGCTGAGCGAGCTCGAATACCGGAAAGGAAACCATCAAAGCGGAATTAATTATTGCCGTGAAGCCCTCCGCCTCTATAAAAAGCTGAATGATACCATTCGAATGGGCGGGATTTATGGCGATATAGCGCAGTTTTATTCCGAAACCGGCGATTTTGATTCTGCCATCGATTATTCCCTGCGTGCTGTAAAAATAAAGGAAGATATGGGGGACTCTTTGCATATTGTTGCAGCTCTGGGCTCATTATCAAATATTTATGGGGCAATGGATGATGTTGTGCGAAAAAAAGAAACCTTATTGCGCATGAAAGCTTATTTGCATAATTTTCAGTCATCGTATTATTATTACATGGTTTTAAATGCCTTGTCGGATGTTTTTAAAATAGAGAAAAAGTTTGATTCAGCTTTATATTATAATGAGCTGAATTTAGCAGTAACCCATGCTTCGGGCGATAAACTCAGAAATGCAAAAGCACTGGCCAATAAAGGAGATTTGTTTACGATAATGGGGGATTATGAGAAAGCGGTCCAAACACTTCGTAAGTCACAGCTTTTGATGAAAGATTTGGATGTGCCAAAATATATTTGTCATCTCGATTACAATTTGGCGGGCGCATATCTGGGTTTGAAACAATATGATTCCGCCGATATGTTGTTTAAAAAGGCATTGAAAGTGGCATCAAATATTAGTTATGCAACAGTAATTGAGAATGCCCTCGAAGGTTTGTACAAACTTAACAAAGAGCGGAATGATTTTCGGTCAGCGCTGGAATATTACGAGCAGGTGATTGCATATACCGATTCGATACGTAGCGAAAATGTACAGGTGCGCATGGCCGAACTGGAAACAAAATATGAAACAGCCAAAAAGGAAAAGCAGATTGCCCAAATGGAGTATGAACAAAAAATCCTTGATAAACAAGCTTTTACGTTTCGTTTGGCTGCATTTGCATTATCGTTTATCCTCCTTTTGATTATTTTTGCCATCTGGCAGAAAAAACGAAAAGACAAACAAATCCATCTGCAAAAGGAACTGGTATTGCATAAAGAGAAAGAGCTGGCCGATTTGGAACTGGAAAAAAGCAAAATCAAAGAACAGGAACTGCAGCAGAACCTGATGTACAAATCCAAGCAACTGAGCAGCCATGCATTGCATATGATGCAGAAAAACAATATGCTGCATGAGATTACAGAAGAATTGGTTACTGCATCTGATCAGGATGCGTCCATGGTGAAAAGAATAAAATTCCTGATCAACGAAAGCCTTCGCTCCGATAAAGACTGGGATGTTTTTAAGCTCTATTTCGAGGAAATTAATAAAGGTTTTTTTGAAAAGCTCAAAGAGATTAACCCGGAACTAACAATCAATGATCTGCGCCTGTGTGCGCTTATTAAACTGAATATGAACTCTAAAGAAATGGCTTCGGTGCTCAATATATCACCCAACAGCATCAAAAGTGCGCGTTACAGGCTCAAAAAGAAACTGGAACTTGAAGTGGATGCTGATCTTGAATCATTTGTTCGTGAAACGATTTAAAAAACAAATAATGAAATTACGACTTGCGGCTGTACCGACAATTCTTTTGATCTCCTTTTTGCTTTCCTGCCCGGATTTTGTTCGTGCAAATACATTGGATAGCCTTATTGTGGAACTCTCAAAGGCAGATCCAAAACATAAAACCGAAATTCTGGCAAAACTGATACTCAAGACATCACGCAAGAAACCTGATGAAGCTATTGCTTTTGGAGGGCAATTCATTAATCTATTGGATTATGCTGATGATGAAGTCCGCAGCAATGCGCTTTTCGACCTGTCAACAGCATATGTTTACAAGCGGAATTATGATACAGCCCTGAATATATTGTATGATCTTGTCGATTTACGTCATAAAATGGGCGATTCAGCTGCCAAAGCCAAGGCAATCAGTCAAGTGGCCTATGTAAACTACCGTTCAGGCAATATGAACGATGCCTATGATCTTATTAGAAAAGCACAAAAAATCAGTGAGAAATACAGCGACAGCAACCATATTGCAGTAGATCGTTTCCGGCATGGGGTTTTTGCCAAAAAACTCAGTAAATACGAAGAAGCAATTAGCGAATATAATAAGGCGCTCGAGATATATGAAGTGCAGGGAAATAAAACGATGAAAGCTAATTTGCTGGGAAATATCGGAAACCTGTTCTTTAATCTGGAACATCTGGATAAAGCGATTCAGTACCACAAAGAGGCTATTGATATTTACCGTGAGCTGAATGATTCATTGCATATTGCCGGTTCTATGAATGACCTGGGCAATTCGTATTACAAAAAGGGGCTGACTGAGATTGCCCTTAAGTGTTATTTTGACGCTGCAGATATCAACCGGAATATTGATAATGATATATGGCTTGCTTATAATATCCAGAATATTGCAACAATTTACAGCGATCAGGAAAAGTATGATGAAGCCCTGAAGTTTGCCAGAGAGGCTATGTTATTGAAAGAGAAGGGTAAAGATCAGCAAAGTCTTATTACTTCATATGCTACGGTTGGGGAAATTTATATGATGACCGGGGACTACAGGAATTCATTGATTTTTTTAAACAAAGCTCTGGACTTATCCCGCGAATCCGGTGTGAATAATTTCCTGATTAATATCTATAAGTTAATGGCAAAAACCTATGCCGCAAAAGGGAATTATAAAGAGGCTTATGAATTGCGCCTGAAGTATGCCGATGAAAAAGACAGCGTATTCAATGAAGAAAAAATAAGCGCAATTAATGAAATTGAGCAGAAGTATGAATCGGCAAAAAAGGAGCAGCAAATCAAGGAAATGGAATATCAGCAAAATATACAAAAATCCAGGGAGTTGTTTTTAAAAATCCTGATTGGCGCTGTCTTGCTGATTTTTTCACTCCTGGTTTTTGCCATCCTCCAAAAGCGCCGCAAAGACAAACAGATTCATTTGCAAAAAGAAATTGTATTTAAAAAGGAGCAGGAACTGGCGGTTTCAGAACTCGAAAAAAGCCGTATTGCCGAAGATAAACTTCAAAAATCCCTTGCCTATAAATCCAAACAGCTGAGCAGTCATGCACTTCATATGATGCAGAAAAACAATATGTTGCATGAAATTAAAGACGAACTTAAAGTTGTGTCCGAAAAAGATGCTGCTGCCGTGAAGCGTGTGAATTTCCTTATTAACGAAAGCCTGCGCTCCGATAAAGACTGGGATGTTTTTAAACTTTATTTTGAGGAAATCAACAAAGGATTTTTTGAAAGCTTGAAGGGGATAAGTCAGGAACTTACAATCAACGACCTGCGTTTGTGTGCCTTGATCAAACTGAACATGAATTCCAGGGAAATGGCCAGTGTGCTGAATATCAGTCCAAACAGCATCAAAAGCGCGCGCTACCGCCTCAAGAAAAAACTGGGACTGGATGCCGAAGGAGATTTAGAGACTTTTGTAAGGGAAATCAGTTAGCCCCATTGAATGTTCTGGAGCAGGAAGGATTTTAAAGGATCCAGAGCATCTGCATAAAGATTCCAAATATTTGATTTGATGTAGTTTCTTTTCTTGAAATTGGTTTCTTCATTTAGGCTCTCCAAATAGGCAAAGATTTTTGCTTTTCGGTTGGGAACTTAATAATTGTCGTTTTTATTGGTTAAACACTCCTGATATTTTTCAAAACAATCAAATAATTGTTGGTGTTTTTCAATGGCTATTTTTTCGAGTAATGTTTCAAAATCACCGGGAGCGTGATTGTTGGGAAATAAGAATAGCTTAAAATCGATACCTAATTCCTTTTTTCTCTGAAGTATCTCAGTTTCTCTTTTTCTGAAATTATCATCAGCGTCAAAAATGACCAGGTTAATACCATTCATATCCGTATTTTCTTTAAACTCATTTTTGTGTTTGTGCAAATTTGTCCAGCCCCCTGTGCTGTAAGCCTACAGCGAACAGCATCTTGCATATAACCGGATAATGTTTTAAAGCTGTCCGGGCAGAAGTTGGTGGAGCTGGTTGGCTGGGTGTTCCTGGATTTTTCCTAATGTTTGCTTGAGCCACTCAAAGGGTTCTACGTTTTGGATTTTGCAGCTGGCAAAAAAGGAGTAGATCATAGCCGCGTGCTGGGCTGCATTGTGCGAACCGGCAAACAGGTAATTCTTGCGGCCTATTGCTACCGGCCTGATGCTGTTTTCAACCAGGTTGTTGTCAATGCGCAGCCTTCCGTCTTCAATATAACGGATCAGGCGCCCCCATAATTTCAGGCTGTAAGCTATGGCTTTGCCGATTGCGCTTTTGGGCGCTACTTTATAAACTTCTTCCTTAAGCCAGCTTTCCATTTCGTTCAATATGGGCAGTGATTCCTTTTGCCGCAATGCTTTGACCTCCTCCGGCTGCAGTTCTTGCTCACTTGCCTGACGTTCAATGGCATACAGTTTTCTTATCTGCCCCAGCGCATATTCACTGCGTGCAGCATCATTGTCCTTGGCTTTCTCAAAATACCTGCGTGCATGCGCCATGCAGGCCAATTGGGTGATTTCGGCTTTGTTTTTTAGGTTGTCGTAAGCTGTGTAGCCATCGGTTTGCAAATATCCACTATAGTTTTCCAGCATCTCATCCGGGCCTTCCCGTCCGCGGCCTTTCCGGTAATCGAACAGGGCCAGTTTTTTAAGCGGGTCGTAATAAACCCAATGATACCCTTTGTGCGATGCCCCGGGCTTGTCTTTGGTCAATACCTTTATGGGCGTTTCGTCTGCCATCAGGTAATCGGTCCTCATGATTTCTTTTTTCAGGGCATCGTAAAGCGGTTCAAGCAATCTGCAAACCCCGCTAAACCAACCGTTTATTGTTGATTCGGCTATTTCGATCCCCAGGCGCTTGAACATCTTGACAAGGCGGTAGAAAGGCAGGTGGTCAACAAATTTGCTGACAGTCACATAAGAGATCAGGCCTTCTGAGGCATTGCTTTTGGGCAAGGCGCGTGAAGGCAGTTCTGCGCAGATCATTTGGGTGCTTTCGTCCTGGCCTGCTACGGCATAGTAAGGGCGTATATAACGGATCACACGAAAAGTACCGGGCACATAATCAAGTACTTCGGTGATTTTTACGTTGACCCTATGGGCGCCTTCGGGCAGGTTTTGGGGTTCGATGATAATTTCATGGCGCGGCAGGTGGGCGGGCAGTTCTAAGCGCACGGGCTGTTTTTTGGACTGCTTTTTATTGCGCGTATAGCTGATCTGCTCCTTTTCCGGTTCTTTCTCCTGTGCAGGCACGTCGAAGAGCACGCCCTGGTTGGGGTCTGCTGCGATATGCCGTTCGCTTTTGGCTCCATAGATCGCACGCCTCAACTGGACAAGTTCATGCTGAAGCAGGAATATCTTCTGTTGCATTGCATCATATTCCGCTTTTGATATAGTTATATTTTCCTGACTTGCCATGAGGCAAAGATACGGAAGTAACCTCTTGTCTGACTATATTTTAAGTGCTATTTACCAACATTTTCATGTGGGAAAAAACGTGGGTATTTCCTTGCATTTTTCATGGAAATACCATTGATTATCATTACAAGTTCAGGGTAGTCGATCAGCTGGTGGGAGGCGTGCACAGCAGATGTGTCCGGCAGGTGAAAAGTGCCTTTTTCGAGCCTTTTATAGAACAGCACAAAACCTCCGCTTTCCCAGCGCAATAATTTTATGCGGTCGCGCTTTTTGTTGATGAACAGGAAAACATCACCGCTCATCGGGTTTTTGTCCAGTTTGTTGCGCACAATGCCATAAAGCCCGTCAAAGCTCTTGCGCATATCGGTGGGCTGGCGGTACAGGTAATAGCGGCTGGCAGTTAAGCTGAACATTATTGGCCGGTGAGCGATTTGAGATAGGACAAGGGCACATTGCCCGGCAAGCTGAGCTCGATACCATTGGGATAACGGATATTGACCCCTGCAGCTGGAATTCCGGAAAGCTCAATGAACCCATGGTCATCAGGCAAGCTTTCTTCCTGTTCAAATTTATGATACCAATAAAGGAAAGTGTGATAGCAGATTTTGTGCGATTCGGCAAAGGATCTTTTGCTTTGGCCACTGGTATGCCATTGATCCACCAGCGCTTTCATCTCTGCTCTTCTTTGTTCTTTTTGCATATTGCTTTTTTGCAGCAAAGTAAGGGAGCTTTAAAAGCTTGTGCAATATGCCTTTTGCTGAAGGCTTACCCTGTGCTAATCATTTTTAAAGCAATTTGTTTTTGAAAACGCTCGCTGAGCCATAAAATATATTGCTCAATGAAGAGTTTATCATCTCCTTCGACAAAAATGCGGATATTTTTAAGCATGGATTAACGGATTTCGTTTTCTTGTTCTATCGCATGTTTGAATTCCGGGAAATCATAGCGGTACGATTTAAACATACCTTCTCCTAAATTTCTGATCCTGAATAGTTTAATTTCGTCCCGATCTTTAGTTGCATTGTTTTCATTTGCCACATCCAATAAATATTTAAGGGTTTCGATATTGTGTGTGCTGGCAAAGACCTGAACATCATTTTCATGAGCTGCTTTGATGATTGCTTTCCAGAGTATTTTATGTGTGCTGTAATGAAGGCCGTTTTCAATCTCATCAATGAAAATGATGCCTTTTTCATAAGCAATAATTGAGGAAATATAGGCAAGTAAAATTCTTACACCATCTCCCATAAGATTAATAGGAACAAGTTGGCTGATATTGCTTAGATTAACAAAAATTCTTCCGTCTGAAAATACCGAAATGTCTTCTATCCTTGGGTCAAGTTGTTTGAGTATCTCTATTACTTTTTCTTTCTTTTTCTTTTTTAATAGTTTTTCTAAGTTTGTGCTTAGCGGATCATTTTTAGCAGCATATCTTACAAAAATCCCTTCAAGCTTATTTTGGTATTCGGGAGAAATCTCGTGTACCAGATTGCCGGCACGGGAATAGATATGAGACTTAAAGTGAAAACTAACATTATCATTCCTACATATGGAAAAATTGTTTTGCAATCCGAATATAAAGTCCTCGTTTTTTGTAGTGTTTGTAATTAAAGCTTGTGTGCCATTGTTTGAATTGTCGCGTAATACAGGATCATCAACTATAGGGATGATTTTTAGGTTTCTTTCAGTTTCTTCCCCATTGAGTCCTACCCTGATAACCGGAATATTTTCAAAATTTAGATTATGAAAGACATAGCGAAAATCTTCTGGATCTTTATAGGAAAGGTCACGTAAGGCGTTTATTGTCAGAGCCAGATTGGGATTTGATATTCCTGTAACTAAAAAAAGTGCTTCAAGAACGGAGGTTTTTCCACAATTGTTTTCGCCGAGAAGAATATTAATTCTACCAAAACCATCCAGATTTAATTGCTTAAAAGCACGAAATTTAGAAATATCCAGATTAGTTATCTTCATAACTGTGAATTATTTTGATTTGAACAAAAATAAAACAAATCTCTCAAATTCAGAGATTTATTTGGTTCAATCTGTTTCCGTCAACACAGAATTATTCCGGAGCCGTAAATTTTATCTCCTTTTCAAGCTCTCCCGTGGGCGTATAAAACCTCCAGTAGCCGTCCTTATGGCCGCTTTTATAGCTGCCTTCCATATACAGTTTGCCGTTTTCGTGAAAAGCCCTGGTCAGGCCGTGGTTGATCCCATTGAGGAATTCCCCTTCGCTCCATATTTTCCCGTCTTTACGGTAGGAAACCCAATATCCGTTGCGCTCGCCATATTCGTCAAAAGAGCCTTTGATATAGGTTTGCCCCGTTTCATAAAAGCTTTCGCTGCGGTGCAGAATCGTGTCGCCTGCTCCGTTGAGCGTATTGTATTCGATCAAACGAACTGCTCCGTTGGAGTAGCGTTCGGCAACTTTCTTAAACTCCGGAACCGGCTTGGCGCAGGAGAAAAATATCAATACAATGAAAATTCCGTACAGTTTTTTTGAAAATCCTTGCATAAAATCTTATCGGTTGAAAATTAGTCTTTTGCCTTTAAGTGTTTCGTTAAATTGTTGATCGGCCCAGGCCGGATGTCCGTTCACAAAAGTATGCGTGACCGACCACTTAAATTCCTGGCCTTCAAACGGTGACCAGCCGCATTTGTAGAAAATATTTTCCGTCGCAACCGTCCTGCTTGTCTTTTTTACCAGCACCAGATCGGCAAAATATCCTTCACGGATAAAGCCCCTTTCAGCTATGCGGAACAATTTCGCCGGGGCATGGCACATTTTCTCCACAACAAAAGGCAGGCTGAAAATCCCCTGTTCATGCATTTCGAGCATCGCCTGAAGCGAATGCTGCACCAGTGGCCCGCCCGATGGGGCTTTAAAATAGGTATTCTGCTTTTCAGGAAGCAAGTGTGGCGCATGATCGGTAGCAACAACATCCAGCTTCCCTTCCAGCAATGCTTTTCTCAAACCTTCACGGTCGGCAGGGCTTTTTACAGCAGGGTTCCATTTGATGCGCGTGCCGTATTTTCTGTAATCATCGCTGCTGAACCAGAGGTGATGCGCACAAACTTCTGCCGTGATTTTCTTTTCTTCCAAAGGGATATCGTTGCGGAATAAATCTGTTTCCCGCGCAGTGGAAATATGCAGCACGTGTAGCTGCGCACCGTATTTTTCCGCCAGTTCCACGGCCATGCTGCTTGATTTATAACAGGCTTCTGCACTGCGGATTATGGGATGTTGTTCCAAAGGGACATCCTCGCCAAATATCGCTTTGGCTGCCGCGATATTTGCCTGGATTGTGGCTTCATCTTCGCAATGTGTGGCAATGAGCAATGGGGATTCACTGAAAATTCCTTTCAGCGTATCCGGATTGTCAACCAGCATATTTCCTGTGGAACTGCCCATAAATACTTTCAATCCGCAAACGGTTTTGGGATCTGTTTTTAAAACTTCATCCAGATTGTCGTTGGAGGCGCCCATATAAAAACTGTAATTGGCCAAGGAGACATTTTCAGCCCTTTTATATTTGTCGGCCAGCAATTCCTGAGTGAGTGTTTGCGGATGGGTATTGGGCATTTCCATATAGGATGTTACCCCTCCGGCCACCGCTGCACGGCTTTCGCTTTCAATATCAGCTTTTTGCGTAAGGCCGGGCTCACGGAAATGAACTTGGTCGTCAATTACGCCCGGTAGAAGATAGTACCCGCCGGCATCAATAATTTGGGTGTGGGAAGTGCTTTCAGGAAGCCCGTTTCCTTTGAAAATCTTTTGAATGCGTTCATTTTCAATCAATACAGAACCGGTAAATTCCTGTCCTTCATTGATGATTGTGGCATTTTTAATTAAGGTTTTGCTCATAGGTTTGGTTTTTTTATTGTGTGCCTATCAGCAGTTTACAGGATTGCTTAATCCTTTGCCGGGGCAATTTTTTTAAAGCGGAGTTTGATTACGCCTATGGCCGCTTCCTTGAAAATCCCTTTGCTCATCTTGGAGGTTCCTTTGGTGCGGTCGGTAAATATGATCGGCACTTCCTTGATGACAAAGCCAAGTTTAAATGCGGTATATTTCATCTCGATCTGGAAGGCATAGCCCATAAAACGGATTTCGTCCAGATTAATGGTTTCCAATACCCTGCGGCGGTAACATTTAAAGCCTGCAGTGGTGTCGCGTATGCTGATGCCGAGAATGGTACGTACATAAGCTGATGCGTAGTACGACATCAAAACACGTCCCATAGGCCAGTTGACCACATTGACACCTGTGATGTAGCGCGAACCAATGGCCAGGTCATTGCCTTCAATTGCCGTGGCATGGTACAAGCGCTCAAGGTCTTCCGGATTGTGCGAAAAATCGGCATCCATCTCAAAGATGTATTCATAATCGCGCGCCAGAGCCCAGCGGAAACCATGGATATAAGCAGTGCCCAGCCCAAGTTTTCCCTTGCGTTCTTCAATAAAAAGCTGCTCAGGAAATTCCTGCATCAGCCGTTTTACAATTGCTGCTGTGCCATCAGGAGAATTATCTTCAACGATCAGAATATGGAAATCTTTTTCCAAAGAAAAAACTTTCCGGATAATAGCTTCTATATTCTCTTTCTCGTTGTAAGTCGGTATTATGACCAGGCTATCTGATTTCATCAGGATCGTTTAAATAAGTGAATCTATACTGTGGCAATCAAAATGCAAAGATAAAGTTTTTGCGCATAAAAAAAGGGGCAGTCCCAATGGAATAGCCCCTGTTTTTTATCATTCAATCAGCTTTTGCCGAATTGTGTTTATTTTTGAATAATCAGCTTTTTGCTTATGCTTCCGCTTTCGGTGTTGAACTGCATCATATACAGGCCGTTGCTGAACCGGTCAAGGTCAATGCTCAGCACCTGGTCGCCGGCTTGCAGCATTTCTTCTGCAGAGTAAACCTTCTGGCCTTTGTTGTTGTATATGAATACAGTAACATTGGTGTTCATGATCGTTTCAAACTTCAGCTTCATCTGGCTGGTGGCCGGATTAGGATACATCTCAAGGCTTCCGTTGCTGAGGATTTCATCGATTGCAGAACCTTGCCAGCTGAAAGTCATTTCTGTTTCTTCCATTTCGTTTCCGGCCAGATCGGTTACGCCTTTTATAGTAATGTTATAATCGCCATTGCTTAAATTGGAAATTTTCAGGTAAACCAAATTGGTCTGGATTGCATGCATATTGGCTTCTTTCACTTCAACGCCCTGGTCAATAGTGTAGTTGGCAGCGAGTTCTGCTGTTGCCGCAGATAAAGCTTCGTTGAAGGAAACTTTCAATGTGCTGTCGTTTGTGGCCTCAACAGAAATTACCTCAGGAGCAACAATATCGGATGCCGGTTGAACATCGGTTTCCAAACGCAATTCAATTTTCCATTCATCAAAATCGAAGTTGAGCGGGCCGGTAACTTTATAGGAATCACCTTTTACAGGTTCGTATTCAAAAATGCTGGTATTGTGCACGGCGAGGTCGCCACTGCCGTCGTTAACCTGCCACATATAATAATTGCTCTGGTATTCGGCATCGGTACAAACGGCATTGTTTACGCGCACCAAAACGGATTCCCATTCTTCGCCGCCATCGCCGGTATTGATTTCTGCCGGTTCGGGCAGTGCGTTGTTGGATGAAATGTGATAGTAAGCACTAATGTCTTTCAGCTCCGTTTTGCTATAGTACTCTTCAATTACACCGGTTACAATAATGCTGTCGCCGATTTGCGGACCATGATTTGCATCGTAAATAAACAGCCCGTTCCAGGCTCCTGTGCCATCCTGAAGGAAATAATTGTTTCCGAAAGCTCCGGTTACAACACCTGTTGTGCTTACTGTTTCCCCGGCATAAGGGCTTTCTTCCTGCTGGCCCTGAATGTCATAGATTGTAGTAATGGTTCCATTGAAAATCGGAGCGACATAATAATTATAAATAATGTTCTCTCCGGTATTGTTGCCATCTGTAGCTACAATTTTGTAGAAAATGTTTGTTTGTCCGGCCTGGCCGCCGATATTGGCAGTGTAAACGCCTTTGCCTGAAGTCATTTCAACTTCATTGCTGAGGTTGTCATAGCTTGTTCCCCAATATAATTTTACAGAAGTGAATGCAGTTGGGCCATGCATGTTTGCTGAGATGGTAACCGTTTCTTCTTCCCTTGGGTTTTTGGGACTTTGATGTACATTATCAGCATAAATATCCGGAGCTGATGCCGTTCCCCAGATCATATCCACAAATTCAGGATGGTCGATAAAAGGGTTGCGGTTTTCCTGCCATTGGAAGATGACGTTGTTGCGGTTGCGCTCAAAATCATCCGGTGGGTCGAGCTGGTTCCATGCCAGCAAAGTGCTGAGTTTTCCCATTTCCGGAGCAGGATATGTGTTCACATAGTCCACAACTTTCAGGTCGCGTTCGCCATTATTGCCTTCGTAACGGGTTGCCATATAAAAAATAATACGAGCAATGTCGCCTTTTACCGCATCGCGGGGCTCCCAGGTATCGCTGGTAGTGAAGCAGCCGGGTGCTTCTGTAACTTCAGTTCCGCCATTGTCAAAATCCTTATTGCTGCGCAGTGTGTTCACCGAGGCGTCTGCTGGTTTCAGGTTGTGCACATCATTAAACATGGGGGGGACTTCATTGAAGTTTCCGTGCGATTTGGCCCAAACGTGCTCACGGTTGATCTGGTCTCCACCGGTTCCGTAGTCGTTATTGGCTTGCGAACGTCCGGTATAAACCAGGATTACATTGTTTGGGTTTGTTGGGTCGGCATCAGAAAACTTCATAATGGTTTTTGATGCAAAATAGGAATATTGCCTGTGGTCATCGATAATGCCATTGAGTGCGGTTTTTAGTTCATCACCGGTTTTTCCACCAGTGCCGTTATAGTATCCGGTAGGCTGGGCAATAGCTTGAAGGCTCCATAGCCCCAGGATCATTAAGATTAATCTGATTTTCATTTTGTTGATATTAATTTTTTAAAAAGTCATTTGTAGTGAGATATTAAACCTGCGGCCCAGACCGAAATAAGCACGGGCAGATTTAGCATCAAAATCTTTGTAATAATACCCATTATTATCTGCATCAGTTACATAAACTTCATCAAGGAGATTTAATACACTTCCTCTTATATTAAAACTTGTCTTCTTAATATTGAACTTATAGCCTAAATGCAAATCAATAATAAAGTAATCTGGGATTTTCCAGGATTGCCGTGGATTGCCGTTCTCATCAAAGGATAGAGGGTTTCTTTTTGGATCTAATTCAAGGGGGTCAAATTCTGAATAGTGTTTTCCAAAATAGGTAAGGGATGCTTTAATATATGTATTTTTAATAGGCTCTATCCTTATACTTTCACGGTTTTGAAGTTGTGCTGCATCGCCTACATATATGCCTTTTGCATCAAAGTATCTAATACCAACAAGTTCTTGTGCTTCATTGTAAACTCTGGCGCTATCTGCTGAAGTCCACTTCCAATCACCAATAGATAAGAGCGATTCAAATAAAATTTTATCAGTAATTTGATATGCAAACTCAAACTCAAGGCCCATGTGCCTGGCATCCATACCGTTAATGTTGATCGTATAATTCTCGTCTGAATTTGGGTCTTGTTCAGTATAGGTTCTGTCAGCAGGTTTGTTTGACCAAATAGTATAATAAGAATTAAAATTAAATGTAATTTTTGAATTGTAATAACTATAGCCTAATTCGAACGCTTTAATTTCTTCATTTTTTATGTCTAAGAGTTTTGTATTGGCATTATCATAAATATTTTTAAAACGAGGGGCTTTGTGGATATAACCCATGTTTCCAAAGATATTCATGTTATCATTAATATTGTAGTTTACACCTCCTTTTATTGTTCCGCCAGCAAACCAACTCCAACCTGTATGAGCATATACAGCCTCAGGAGAATTAATATTATAAACCACGCCATTATATTCGACTTCTGTGTCATATGAAACCCTCAGGACTGTATCTTTCAATTCGACCATTTTAGGTTTAAAATAATCTATCCTTTTGTTTCCGCTATATGATCCGGTGATGTTTAAAAATGCACTTAAATTATTCTTTTTAAATGATAATTGTCCAAATATTCCTCCCCATCTAACTAATGCGTCATTATGATAATATATTTTATCTCCTTCATAATATTTTTCTTTTTTAGGAGCATTTGAATTATAATCGTCAGACATATATTTGCCCCCAAGGAGATCATATACTTCTCTGTAATGTTCTCCCCGGTAATCTCTTAGGTCAAGTCCACCTGATAAGTTCCAGAATTCGTTGATTTCCAATGAAAAAGTTGAAAGTAATCCATACCAGAAGTGGTTATTTATGGAAGAATACTGATATACATCGGAATTTCCGTTTGGATTATTAATGTTTGCATCATAAGCTGATTGTAGATTTATTTGACCTTCGGAAGTAGGATTTGGTGTGTTTTTTAGTCCTGTTCCTCCTCCACTACCAACTGAAAGATAAAGTATGTTTGAAATATACAGATTGTCATTCACATTCCAAAAATCACTTAAAGAAAACATTGGTTTGTGGTAGTAGTTTTTTTTGCTGTTTAAGGCTTCTCTTGGTGCACTATTAATTCCGCCATCTGCGTTAACAGTATACCGTTCTAGCCATCCCCAATCAGGATTATACTTTCTTCCCAAATTGACAAATGTTCCCGGAATAATGTCATCTCTATTTACTCCATTATTAAATGCATATGTTGAGTCAATCTCCACCAATGGACTTTTTGTACTTCTTTGGCCATGTTCCTGAGGTGCTCCCATAGCTTTAAAGCTGATGTGGTGGTTTCCAAGTTCTTTATCGATGCGTAAAAAATAGAACCAGCCTTCTGTCCAGGTTTGATCAACCCAGCCATCACCTCTCTTATAAGAACCTGCGGCAGTGATTCCCCATCCATTTTTCATTCTTCCTGTTGTAAGCCCAACCGATGTTCTCAAGAACAGGTCGCTTCCGACTTCCTGTTTTATGGTGTACAAAGGTTTAGACCCAATACCTTTTGTTTGGAGGTTAATTGTACCTCCTACAGAGGGAATTGCTAGTTTGGATTTTCCTAATCCACGCTGAATCTGGGTGTTTTGCATTACAACATCCAGACCAAACCAGTTCGACCAATATACCCAGCCGTTTTCCATATCATTTACCGGAATACCGTCCAGCATCACAGCAACATTTCGTTGGTTGAATCCACGTATATTGATGCGCGAATCGCCATCGCCACCGCCTTGTTGTGTGGCATAAACACCGGGTGTGGCATTGAGGATCAGTGGAATATCCTGACTGGCCAGCTCTTCTTCCAGTTTTATCGATTCGATATTGGAGAAGGCTACCGGCGTTTCACGGGTTTTGGCCATGTCGCCAACTACCTCAACTTCAGATAACATAGTGTAGTTGAGTGCGAAGTTGATCGTTTGCACCGCTTTGTTTATTGTAATGTTTTTGGTTTGGGTATCAAACCCAACATAGCTGATGGTCAGGGTGTAATCACCATAAGGCAATTCCATTGTATAATCTCCATCAAGACCGGTTACAACGCCCTTGCCCGGAGCATAAGTAACATTGGCACCAATCAGGCTT
This sequence comes from Bacteroidales bacterium, assembly GCA_963662905.2. Lineage (GTDB taxonomy): Bacteria > Bacteroidota > Bacteroidia > Bacteroidales > WRLA01. The sequence goes on from CAXXFD010000003.1 coordinate 2,324,476, forward strand.
TCACCTGTGCTTTTGTCTGTTATAATGCCTTTGATCGTCCCTTTCTGTGCAAAAAGCGTTACAGACATTAAAAGTAAGCCGGTGAATAAGGCTATTTTCCTGCAATTCATTATTCTAATTATTAAGTTTTGGTTTTTGCTAAGACAAAATTGGCACCCTTGGGCTAACCGAGGATGCCAATTTATAATGAGAATTTTATCTTATTCTTTTACGAATTTCCGTACAATCTGTTGATCGTTAGTGAGCCGTGCCTTAATGAAATAAATGCCGCTTTCAACATCATTGATGTTAAATGTACTGCTGAATGTGGCAAAACCAAATTCACGTTCGGCAATAACCTGGCCTGTGATGCTCATAATTAGAACGCTTTCGATAGCTTCTTCGCTTTCAATGGTCAGTTGGCCGTCAGAAACCGGGTTTGGATAAAACTTAAAGCTGGCTTCTGCCAAATCATTTACCGATGCATTGTTGCAGTCGCACACATGGCTTCCCAGGTTTTCAAAAGTGTTTTCAGGAAGACTGTCATATTGCATGGCAACATTAAAAACTGCCGGGTTTTCTGTAATCCCTTCTGTAACCTGTGGTTTGCGGATCAGGGAATGATCTCTTGTCCAGCTCATCCAAAATAAGGGGCCTACGATATAATCTGTAATGGTATAATCTGTGGGTACACCATTGTCGTTATATGTGATTGTAGTGTCTGTAACATTTGTCCAGCCATTTTCGGGGTCTGGGTTGCCAGCGCGAGCGAAAATATCAACGGCTTCACCTCCAATTTTTTCAAGAGCCATTGCATCATTGCCATTGAAATACATGGCTTTATTTATCTCGTAGATCGGACATAAAAAAGTGTCCGCTTTTGCTTGTAATGCTAAATCTACCATAATGTCTTGCCCTGTTCCATTTGGATCGCGTTTGTCCAGAACTACTACATAAGTGCTTTTGGGTTGGATCGTGCCACCGAGTGCAACACCATTTGGAGTAGTTCCACCATTGGAATAACGAACCAGCTGATACGCAGAGAGATCAATTACATTGTCTGTTGGGTTGTAAATCTCAATGGCTTTGTTGTTGCCGGAACCTTCTACATATTCCGAGATAAAAAGTTCGGAACATTCCTGAGCGATAATAAACTGACTCACAAAGAGAGCCATAATAAAAAGTAAAGCTTTTTTCATAATACTATTTGTTTTAGTGTGTTTCGGGTGGCAAAAATACTAAAAATGATGCTATTTCATCGGCTTTCATATTAATTTAAAGCAAAATACCGGAAATTATTCCCGGAAATTGTCCTGTTGTTTCCATATTGCTGCAGTTTTTCTCATTCTGAATTTGTATTTTCGCCGCATAAATAAAACAGTTCACGAATTTTTCCGAATGAAGCTAATTACCACTTATAACCTGATGATGAAAAAATATTTCCTGTTTTTTGTTGTGCCGCTTATGATGATGGCCGCTTGCAGCAATGCCCAGAAAGAGGACAAAATTGCCCTGGGTTTTTATAATCTCGAAAACCTTTTTGATACCATTGATAATCCCAATGTACGCGATACAGAATTTACTCCCAAAGGCGATAAAGAATGGGACAGCCGGCGCTACGAAACAAAACTGAAAAATATGGCGCAAACCATCAGCCGTATTGGTACAGATAAAGATGGGCGTGGTTTGGCCGTTGTAGGAATCTGCGAAGTGGAAAACCGTGGCGTTGTGGAAGATCTGGTTGCTGAAGAATCCCTGCGCGGGCGCGATTATCAGATCATCCACCACGATTCCCCGGATGCACGCGGCATCGATTGTGCTTTGCTCTATCAGGCAGATTTATTTGAACCTACGGCCACAAAAGTATATCCATTGGTTATGGACGATTTGCTTGATTTTGAATCGCGCGATCAGCTTTTGGTCAGTGGTTTGCTGCAAGGTGAGAAAGTCCATGTTTTGGTCAACCATTGGCCATCGCGCTATGGCGGTACAGAAAAAACCATCCCAATGCGCGCTGCTGCAGCCCGTTTGGCTAAGCACATCAGCGATAGCCTGCGCAGCATAAACCCGGATGCAAAAATCCTGATTATGGGCGACCTGAACGACGATCCACAGGACGCCAGTGTTTATGAAATCCTGGGTGCAAAAGAAAGTAAAGAAAAAGCAGGTGAAAATGGGTTTTATAACCCCATGAACCTGATGCACAAAAATGGTGATGGTACATTGACCTATCGTGGAAAATGGAACCTTTTTGACCAGATTGTCCTCTCGCCCGGCCTGTTTAACGGAACCGAAGGCTGGCAACTTCAGGGTGCTTATGTCTATCGCGATAAGGATATCATTGTACAGGAAGGTAAATACAAAGACCATCCGCTACGGACTTTTGGCGGAAAAAAATACCTCGCCGGATACAGCGACCACCTGCCGGTTTATGTTGTTCTGGAACAATAAACCTGACAGGTCTTGGTGACCTGTCAGGTTTATTGATTTAAACGGATATAAACCGGTAAATGTCCGCTGGCGCCGCCATAGTATTCCCTTCCTTTGGTGCGTTGCGGTCGCCAGGTCCTGCGGGCTTCGTCAAAATAAAGGAGGTCTTTTGCGTCTAAAACATGTCCTTTTCTTCCGGAAACCTTCAAACCGCTGCTGGTACTGTCGATCATGGATTGGGAAACAATCATCTGGTCAAACATATGCCATTGTTTGCTAAAATAACTTCCTTTGCCATTATAGAAATTTTCCATTTGCATATTGAACATGCGGATATTGCGCCTGCGCGTATCGGGCAGATCGGCATTAAGATAGGAAAGCAGGGAAGGGTCAATGGGATTATCATTGAAATCGCCCATTACGATAATCTTTGCGTTTGGATTGATGTTCAAAAGTGAATCGCAGGCGCTTTTTATTTTTAAGGCTGCCTGCACCCTGCTGCGTTCGGTTTTGCCTTTGCCGAGCCATCGGTCGGGCCATTGGTTTACAAAAATATGGATGCTGTCCCGATCCAAAATCCCGCTTACATAAAGTGCCGGCCGCGCAGGATTGTTGTTGCGTTTGTTCTTTCTGCTGGTGATATCAATCGTATGCCAATGCAATGGGCGAAAATATTTTTTCCGGTAAACCAAGGCCACATCAAGGCCCAATAGTTCCTTCCCTTCTTTAAAGATGTAGCTGTAACTGCCATCACTTAAAGGATAAGTATCAATCAGGTCATCAAGGATTTGCGCATTTTCAATTTCAGCCAAACCAACAATGAAAGGAAGCGCTGTGCTGTCGGTTGCAGCAATGGCCTGAGCAACTTTCTGAAGCTTATTTTGATAACGTTCTGTATTCCAGCTAACTTTAAATCCGGGCAGGTATTCTTCGTCCCGTCGGTTGGGATCATTAATCGTATCGTAAAACTCATCGGTATTATAAAATACTACCGTATAATGATCCGTACGGTGCTCGTCCGAACAGGCCGAAAAGAAGCCCAATGACAGGATTATTAGAAAGAAGGGAAAGGTTTTTTGCAGCATAAGCATTATTTCAACATAATCACCAGATAATCCGACGCTTTCCAGAATTTATCCGTATCAAGAATTTGGATTTCTTCCACCTTATCTACACCTGAAGTCCGGTAGGAGTTTTCCGGATGCTTGCTGAGGATCTTGATTTTATCGTGATACACCGGGATGCGCGTCGTTTCACGGATATCAATAGCAGTAAAATAATCCTTATTGAAATCGGCTTTGAGCTCTTTTTTCTTGCCAATGCCGAGGAATCCGCCGGTTTTTGTAATCACGCCATTTTCGATGAGTTCGTCTTTTGTGCCCATCACATACCAGCGCTTGTGCAGTTCGCTGTCCTGTGTTTTTGCGATATCTGCCAAAGTATCGCGTTGCTGCTCCAGTTGTGCGATAAAACTTTCGAGCCCTTCAATCTGGATGTTTTTTTCAGCCAATTGATACCGAAGCTCTTCAATTTCCTTATCTTTTTCTTTTATCTGACTCTCGAGCCAGCCCACCATTTTTTGCAGTTCTTCTGCTTTATGCTGCGATGAAAGCGCATTGCGGCGGAGGGCTGCAAGTTTTTCCCGGTTCTGCTTCAGCAGATCATAAATCGTGCGGATATCATCATTAATGTCGTCTTCGAGCTTGCGGTTTTTCTCCGGGGATTGCAGGCTGCGCACCGAAATAAGTTTCTCTAATCTTTTGATCGAATCCAGATTTTGCTGAATGCTGTTAAAAGCCCCAACAAACTGGCTGAGGTTTTCCTGCCCGCTGCTTATTTCCAGGCGGAGGCTGTCATTTTCTGCTGTAGCTTTTTCCATTTCATGGCGGTAGCATGATGTGCTGAACAAAATGGAAACAATTGCCAGTAAAAAGATGAGTCGTTTCATATGATTGCTTTGTTTTTGGTTTACTGTTCCAATAACGGATTTAAAATGCTGAAAGTATAAACTATACGTTTTTCAGCCTGTCGATTTCGCGGCGGTCTTTTTTAGTGGGGCGTCCCTCGCCGCGCCTGCGCTGTTCGCTATTGTATTTTTGCAGCATCTCGATGCGTTCGTATTCCTCGGCAGGTGTAAGGTCATCAATAAAACCATCCACCAGTTTTGCGCCCACACGGTTTTGAAGCAATTGTTTGATGCTGATTGTCCGGTGCAGCGGCCCCTGCTGTGCCATGATAATGTCGCCCACCCGAACCTCACGGCTGGGTTTTACTTCCTGTTCGTTGACCTTTACCTTCCCTGCTTTGACCATCTGCGTGGCCAGGCTGCGCGTTTTATAAATCCGCACCGCCCACAAAAATTTATCTATCCGAACTCCATCCATAATGCGAAATTAAGGATTTTATGGTTTTGATGGATGTTTGCTTGATGATTGTCTATTATGGTAAAATTTTAAACCTGCTGCACCTTTTAAAAATGGCGCAATGAAACCACCGCAATTTTTAGAATAATTCTAAATATTTTCACTCATCATGAAAAAGGGGCCACTCATCACGAAAAACAGCCCGTTCATACAATAAGTCCTTTTGCGTAAAATTTCAATAAGAAGATTTTGTACTTTGTGAAAACTTACTGTATTGAAAATTTTGAACAAGGCAGATATGTGAAAATCACTTAAAATAAAAACAATATAATAATTAGAGCACCTCAATATGAAAAACAGAAACATTCTCCTGATACTGGCAAGCATTTTTGCAATTGCCTTTTTTATGCAATCCTGCAATAAAGACGATGAAAACAAACCACCGCAATGTAGCATTAGCAGCCCCGCCAACGGGGACAAGCTCAATAAAAACCACAGCATAACCATAGCGGTAGAAGCAAACGACAGCGATGGGTCAATAGCCGAAGTGCGCTTTTATGTTGATGATGAGGGCATAGGTTCCGCCACCAGTTTTCCGTACAATTATGTGTGGGATGCCTCTGCTGAGGATGAAGGCACCCACCAGCTTAAAGCCACTGCAATCGACAACAGCGGAGCCTCTGCTTCCGATCAAATCAGTATTGTATTGGAAGGAAACGGTAGTGGCGGCTCCTGGAATCCCGTTACCAACCCCGCCACAGGCCAAACCTGGATGGACCGTAACCTCGGTGCCTCACAGGTAGCCACCAGCAGCACCGACGATCAGGCTTATGGCGACCTCTACCAATGGGGCCGTGGAACCGATGGCCATGAAAAGCGAAACTCAGAAACAACAACTTTTTTGTGTAATAGCGATACACCCGGGCATGGCAATTTTATTACCGTTAGTAGCTTTCCTTACGACTGGCGCAGCCCGCAAAACGACAACCTATGGCAGGGTAAAAGCGGTATAAATAATCCTTGCCCCAGCGGTTATCGCTTGCCCACCAATGCAGAATGGGAAGCTGAACGCCAAAGCTGGAGCAGCAATAATGCAGCCGGTGCTTTTAATTCGCCGCTTAAATTGACCCTGGCTGGCAGCCGCGGTCACTACAGTGGTTCGTTCTGGCTCGTAGGTTCCCATAGCTTTTACTGGTCTAGCACAGTGGATGGTACTTACGCTAGACTTCTAAACTTCGACAATTTGGGTGCCGGCGCTTACAGCTACAGCCGGGCGTGCGGATGCTCTGTGCGTTGCATCAAGGATTAGACACTTTGAAAGCGAAGCGATTTGATAATTTTTTACCCTGAGCGATAGTCGAAGGGTGACACTTAAACTCCCTGTCCCGCAGGGCAGGGGATTTTCAAATACCGCCTGCCTGTGCTGAGCATTTGCCGAAGTATGGCGGTCGAATTATTTTGAAAATATGGGTATAAAAGAAAAGTTAGAGATTTGTAGGGATAAATCACGGTTCACCCTCTTCAAAGAAGGCATGTTTCACAAATGCTAAAATGAGGATGCTATGGTTTTTGTGAAACTTGTAAGATCTTATAGGGTAAGCTTAAAATTTGTGAAAAGTTTAGGTGCTGGAGTTCTGAGCCTGGGTTTTCCGCTTAGTGAGGTCGAAAAAGGAAATTTGAGTTTGGCTGGTGTTTCGGAAAAAATTAGAGCAAAGGGTATTGAAGAGGACGGTGGAAATATAGTTTTTTTGCTCCTCTCTGGCGCGGATTTGCAATCCGTGCCCATAAAAGTCTTAATACAGCAAGCAAACTTCCCGTATTTTATGTAATTTGGTAAGTTTAGTTGCCAAATTAACGATTTTACTGTATATTTGCTGTAAAACTAATGGCAATGTGGATAAGCAGATATTACGAATCAAAAACCGGGTTTTTAAAAAAAGCTAAAGTGAATTTGCTATATGGGCCAAGAAGGGTGGGGAAAACAGCTTTGATTGATAAGCTGCTGCTAGACAAAGATATAAAAGTGTACCATGGTAATGGTGATGATATTCAGTTACGGTTTATATTAGGTTCTGAGGATAAAACAAAAATATTGTCGTCGCTTGGCGATTATAACTATATTTTTATTGATGAGGCCCAACGAATAGAAAAGGTTGGTTGGGGATTAAAGATCTTGGTTGATAACTTACCTGAGTCAATTATTATAGCCAGCGGGTCATCTTCGTTTCACCTTTCTACTCAGGTGGGTGCGCCATTAATAGGGCGGAGTATTACGAATATATTATATCCAATTTCAGTAATTGAACTAAAAAATCAATTTGGAGGTATGCATATCATGCAAAATCTGGAAAACTATTTAATATTTGGTATGTATCCCGAAACCTTGAGCTTTACTAATAACAACGACAAAATTTCATACTTGCATGAGTTAAGAAATTCATATCTGTTAAAGGATATACTAGAACTGGAAAACATTAAAAATGCCAGTAAATTATTTGATTTATTGAAGTTGCTATCATATCAAATTGGAAGTGAAGTTTCGTTGAGCGAGTTGGGAAATGCGTTGAGCCTGGCAAAACAAACTGTAGCAAGGTATATCGATTTACTTGAAAAAGCTTTTATTATTAAGAAAATTGGAGGATTTTCGAGTAACTTAAGAAAGGAGGTTACCAAAACGAACCGATACTATTTTTATGATAATGGAGTACGTAACTCAATAATCAACAATTTCAATATGCTTGAACAAAGAGATGATATTGGATTACTTTGGGAAAACTTTATGGTTATGGAGTGTCTTAAAAAACAGCAATATCATCAAATTTACAGCAATAATTATTTTTGGAGAACCTATGATAAAAAGGAAGTTGATTTTGTTGAAGAACGAGACGGAAAATTATATGGTTATGAATTCAAATGGAATCCTAGAAAAAACAAAATTCAAAAGGAATGGCTAAACACTTATTCAAATGCGAGCTTTGAAATAGTTAACAAAGACAATTTTTTACAATGGTTGCAATAACAAAATTCAAGATCTCAATAATTACAGATCCCCGAATGACCCCTGGCGCGGATTTGCAATTTGTGCCTGTTGCCTCAAGGATTAGATATGAGTGCGAAAGCGGAAAGTAGCTTTTAACTTTCATACTTTCGCACTTGTCACTTTCACACTTTCGCACTTGTCACTTTCACACTCTTAAAAAAAAGATGAAAATAAACATACTAAGCATACTCATTGGGCTCATAAGCATGGGCGCTTTCGCGCAAAATTCTATTGATGCGAATTTCTTTAAATCCCGTAGTGATGATGTTATGGTAGATATTTCGCATTGCAGTTCCATTAAATCCCGTAGTGATGATGTTATGGTAGATATTTCGCATTGCAGTTCCATTAAATCCAATAGGGATGATGTTATGGTAGATATTTCGCATTGCAGTTCCATTAAATCCCGTAGTGATGATGTTATGGTAGATATTTCGCATTGCAGTTCCATTAAATCCAATAGGGATGATGTTATGGCAGATGTTTCACAAAGAAGTTCCATTAAATCCAATAGGGATGATGTTATGGCAGATGTTTCACAAAGAAGTTCCATTAAATCCCGTAGTGATGATGTTATGGTAGATATTTCACATTGCGGTTCCATTAAATCCCGTAGGGATGATGTTATGGCAGATGTTTCACAAAGAAGTTCCATTAAATCCCGTAGTGATGATGTTATGGTAGATATTTCGCATTGCAGTTCCATTAAATCCCGTAGGGATGATGTTATGGTAGATATTTCGCATTGCAGTTCCGTTAAATCCCATAGGGATGATGTTATGGTAGATATTTCGCATTGAAGTTCCATTAAATCCCGTAGGGATGATGTTATTGGATATTCCGGACTAAGCTGACCCACCCGACCGGCTGAAATAAACAGCAATAAAAAGCCATCAAAGACTGCCAATCCGGCGGATACTGACCCCCCTAAAACGGGAGAAGGCACTTCAAGCAACCAAATCCGGAGCATGTTGACCCTTTTTCATGAGACAAGGATGGAGAAAACCGGAGCATGTTGACCCGCTTTCAGTGGAGCACTGGCTGAATTCCGGAGCATGTTGACCCACTTTAGAGAGGGGCACAATATAATTCCGGAGTATATTGACCCTTTTTTTGTCACTTTTTCGTGAAGTTTCAGTATTAGCCAGCTATAACCAACACAAAGAATGCGATGGCCGGTAAACCCAAACCCATGAGTCAGATAAAACAATTATTGAGGATGCACAAGCAGGGTAATAAACACAGGACTATTGCCCGTAACCTTGGCATAAGCAAAAACACAGTAAAGAGCTATTTAAAGAAAGCAGGTGCGCTTAGCCAGAGCACCGCTCAGCTACTAAAGCTCGAAGACCCTGAACTGGAAGCACTCTTCCATGCAGGCAGCCCTGCTTATAAGGATGAACGTTACCAGTACCTTAAAGACAGGCTTGGTCACTATGCCCGGGAATTGCAAAAAACAGGCGTAACGCGCCTTTTGCTATGGGAGGAATACAAAGAAACCACAGCTAAGCCATATGGCAAGACCCAGTTCTGCTACCATCTCTCCCAGTACCTGTCGGCTAAAAAGCCATCCATGGTTTTGCACCACAAACCCGCTGAGAAGCTTTTTGTGGACTTTACAGGCAAGACCATTTGCTATACCGACCCAAAGACAGGCGAGCTGATCAGCTGTCAGGTTTTTGTAGCCTGCCTGCCCTATTCCGATTATGGCTTTGCCATTGCAGTGCCCAGCCAAAGCAGCCAGGACTTCCTTTATGCCCTAAGGCGCTGTTTGGAACATCTGGGCGGAGCACCACAGGCACTGGTAAGCGACAACCTCAAAGCATCTGTTGACCAGGCAGACCGCTATGAGCCCGATATCAACCGCAGTATGGAAGATTTTGCCAACCACTATGGCTGTACCGTAGTTCCTGCCAGGGCATATAAGCCCAAAGACAAAGCCCTTGTGGAGAACCAGGTAAAACTGGTCTACCAGCGCGTTTTTGCAAAACTCAGGAACCAGGTGTTTTTTAGCCTTGATGAGCTAAACGGCGCAATAGCAACAAAGGTAGAACAGCACAACCAGACCCGTATGCAGCAAAAGCCATGGTGCCGCCAGGAGCGTTTCCTTGCAGATGAAAAGAACAAACTGGCGCCCCTTCCACGGCAGCCCTATGAGCAAAAATATTACTGCTCGCTCAAAGTGGCACAAAACAACCACATTTACCTTGGCCGTGACAAGCATTACTACAGTGTGCCTTATCAACATATCGGCCAACAGGCCAAGGTTATCTATACCCGCAATACCGTGGATATATATTTGGGGCAAAAGCTTATAGCGGCGCACCTGCGCAATTACAAACAGGGCGGATACTCCACCTGTAAGGAACATTTATGCCCCGCCCACAAACACCACCTTGCGCGCAGCCCACAGTACTATCTTGATAGGGCCATGGAACTCAGCCAGGATCTGCACAGGCTCTTTATATTGATGTTCGGCCGCACTGACCGCTATGCAGAACAGCTCTACAAAAGCTGCGACGGGCTGCTGAGGCTTTGCCGTACAAGCGATAAGGCTGCTTTTGAATCTGCCTGCCGCATGGCAATTGACAATGAAGTGTTTACTTACCGCTTTATATCCAACATACTCACAAACAAAACTGCTGGCCAACAAAACAATGCGCCACAAAAAGCCCTTCCCAGGCACGGCAATATACGGGGCAAAGATTATTATACACAACAACAGTTAACCCTTAATATCTGATATTATGATGCAAATAGAACCACAACTTAAAAGCTTGCGCTTAAACGGGATGTCCTCCGCATGGCAGGCATTGATGGAATCAGGCAGGCTAAACGAGCTGAGCTTTGGGGAGGGCATGAAAATACTCCTTGAAGCAGAAAAGCAACAACGCGAACAGAACCGTTTTGAACGGCTGCAGAGAAACGCACGCTTCCGATACCAGGCGGCATTGCAGGAAGTCAGCACAGACCAGGCCCGGGGGCTTGGCAAAGACCTGCTGGCAAGTCTGGCCACGGGCAATTACCTGCAAAAAGGCCAGTCCATATTGGTCACCGGCCCAACCGGATGCGGGAAAAGCTTCCTGGCCTCGGCTTTGGGGCACCAGGCATGCCTGCAGGGATATAAAGTAGCCTACTATAACATGCAAAAGCTGCTGAAAAAAATTAAAATTGCACGCCTTGAAGGAACGGCCTTTAAATTTTTTGAAACCACGGCCAAAACAGACCTGCTCATACTGGACGACTTTGGAATGGCACGGCTGGAACAAAAGCAACAAATTGATTTTATGGAGATTATAGAAGACCGCCATGCCCGGAAATCAACAATTATTGTCAGTCAGCTACCTGTGGCAAGCTGGTTCGATATCATTGGTGAAGCTACTATTGCCGATGCAATATTAGATCGTTTGGTACACACTTCCCACAGAATTGAATTAAAAGGAGATAGTTTAAGAAAAATTAGGTAATATTGTCAGGCAATCGCGTTCTTTAAAAACTTTACGAATCAGACGGGTCAATATCACCGGATTGGTGGGTCAGTATGACCGGAATATGCAGTTATGGTAGATATTTCGCATTGCAGTTCCGTTAAATCCCATAGGGATGATGTTATGGTAGATATTTCGCATTGCAGTTCCGTTAAATCCCGTAGTGATGATGTTATGGTAGATATTTCGCATTGCAGTTCCATTAAATCCCGTAGTGATGATGTTATGGTAGATATTTCGCATTGCAGTTCCATTAAATCCCGTAGTGATGATGTTATGGTAGATATTTCACAAAGAAGTTCCATTAAATCCCGTAGGGATGATGTTATGGTAGATGTTTCGCAAAGAAGTTCCAATAAATCCCGTAGGGATGATGTTATGGTAGATATTTCACAAAGAAGTTCCATTAAATCCCGTAGGGATGATGTTATGGTAGATGTTTCGCAAAGAAGTTCCAATAAATCCCGTAGGGATGATGTTATGGTAGATGTTTCGCAAAGAAGTTCCAATAAATCCCGTAGGGATGATGTTATGGTAGATGTTTCGCAAAGAAGTTCCGTTAAATCCCGTAGGGATGATGTTATGGTAGATGTTTCGCAAAGAAGTTCAATTAAATCCCGTAGGGATGATGTTATGATGGTAGCCCATCGGGGCGATGTTGTGGTACCAGCCTCAAAAAAACACCACCCCTACGGGGTTTACATACGTTGCACATCATATTTTTTACAGGGCAAACGCATCTAAAATGAACCGATTTCTTTCTGATTTCTTCAAAAACAGCTTGTAGAGTTTTTTTTAAAAATTTCTTGTTGTTATGTCAATAAATTGTTGTATATTGTAAGCAATTTACTAATTTTATTATAATAATTTATGACTAAATCATTAAGCTCTTTATTTGAGCAAATAGACGACCCCAGAAGCGATACAACGAAGCTTCACAAATTAAACGACATCCTTCTCATTGGTGTAATTTCAGTCATCTGTGGCGCAGAAACCTGGAACAATATGGAAGATTATGCCAGGGCAAAAGAAGGTTTCCTGAAAACCATGCTTGAACTACCAAATGGCATACCTTCGCACGACACTTTTAATAGAGTGTTCTCAGCTATTGATAATCAACAGTTTGAGAGTGCATTTGTAGAATGGGTCAATTCCCTTGTTAAGCTTGCTGATGGACAAGTAATTGCTATTGATGGCAAAACAATACGGGGGGCCAAGGCTCATGGCAAGAAGTCTCCCATTCATTTGGTAAGTGCTTGGGCGGCCCAAAACAAGCTGGTTTTAGGACAGGTCAAGACAGATGAAAAGTCAAATGAAATTACCGCAATCCCAAAATTGCTGAAATTATTGATGCTCGAAAACGCAATTGTTACCATTGATGCTATGGGATGCCAAGAAGAAATAGCGGAAAATATTATTGACAAAAAGGCTGATTATATTTTAGCCGTCAAAAGAAACCAAAAACAATTGTTTGAAGATATTGAAGACGAGTTTAAGGTCGCAAAAAATATTGCTGAAGACACGAGTGTTTATGGAGATCATGGCAGGATCGAAACAAGGGTTTGCAGAACAATAAGTGACTTGGGCTTCGTGCAAAACCGTGAAAAATGGGCTAACTTAAAGACAATCATCAAGATAGATAGCACTCGTGAGTTCAAGAACAGTGATAAACCAACAGAAAAAGCTACAAGATACTACATCTCAAGCCTAAAGGCAGGGCCCAAAGCATTTCAGGAGTACATAAGGTCTCACTGGTCTATTGAAAACAGCTTGCACTGGACTTTGGATGTTGCATTTGGTGAAGACGCAAGCCGCAAGAGATCAGGCAATTCAGCACAAAACTTCTCTACTCTGTGCAAAATAGCACTTAACTTACTGAAAAACGAAAAAACCTTAAAATCAGGTGTTAAGGGCAAACGGCTCAAGGCAGGATGGGATAATGATTACCTCATGAAAGTTCTTAATTTATGATGCGTTTGCCCTGATATTTTTTACCATAACACCATCCCTAAAGGGATTTATTCTGAAATTGCAAACAATTTCTACCATTCTACCACCGCTATGCGGTTTTCTGTTAATTTGTATAATTTTCTACGATAACATTTCTGCCCTGCGGCAAACAAATTATTAAATTTGAATTATGGCTAACACTTACACGCAATTAAATGTACATGCTGTATTTTCTGTAAAAGGGCGTGGCAATTTTATATCAAAAAAATGGTGCGATGAACTATTCCGCTACATTGCCGGGACATTAACCGAAACCAACAATTATTCCTTAGCTGTTGGAGGTTATCGCGACCACGTTCATATCTTTTTTGAACTGAGCCCCTCAACTTCTATCTCCGATGTTTTAAGAAACGTAAAAGCCAAGTCATCTAAGTGGGTTAACACAAGAAATTTTATTGCCGGAAAATTTGAATGGCAAGCAGGATACGGAGCATTTACCTATTCCCGCTCACAACGCAGCAAGGTGATTAACTACATCATGAACCAGGAAGAACATCATAAACAACGAGCTTTTAAAGAAGAATATCTGGAGCTGCTTAAAAACAATGACATTAAATATGATGATGCTTATATATTTGAATTCTATGGATAAAAGACTATTTTTTATAATTATACTGTTGTTGGGCTCTGTTTTTGCAAATTCGCAAAGCAGTATTAAAGGCACTTTTACTGGCCTTGCCAAAACGCAAATAAAACTTATAGGTTATTCAGGCTTCCATACCTATATAATTGACAGCACACAAGCGGATGACAAAGGCGCTTTCGGGCTATCGTTCTCAAAAGATGATTACGGTATAGGCTATCTTGTGGCGGAGGATGGGAAGCCTTTTATCATCATCCTCGCTGATGAAGATCTGAAAATAAAAGGAGAAGCTTTATCAGTTCCGCAAAGCATCGAAATGCTGCAAGGCAAGCAAAACCTGGCTTTTGGACAATATGCTTCGGAACATCCCCGCAGGGAGCAGGCATTGAGCGCCTGGGACTATCTGCAAAAGATTTATGATATGGATTCGCTTTTTGCCGTGCATCCGGAAGCAGTGCAAGCCATCATCAAGGAGAAAAAACGCATCAAGGCAGAAGACAGCCTGTTTTTGACCGGATTGGATCGAGATGCATTTGTAAGCTGGTATCTGCCCCTGCGCAAACTGATCAGCTCGGTTTCAACCGTTGCCCAATACCGCACCGAAGACATCCCGGAAACAATAGCGGCTTTTCGCAATATGGATTATACCGACCCCCGCCTCTACAAAAGTGGCTTGTTGGCCGACCTCATCGACAGCCATTTTTGGCTGATCGAAAACAGTGGGCGCTCCCTCGATTCGGTTTTTATCGAAATGAACCGCTCCATTGATATCATGGTCGAAAACCTGCTGCCCGATGAGCGGAAACTCAACGAAATCAGCAACCACCTGTTTAAACTGCTGGAAAAAAGGAGTTTGTTCCGTTCATCGGAATATCTTGCGCTCAAACTACTGAATGAACAAGGCTGCACATTAAATAACGATCTGTCCAATCAACTGGAGCATTACCGCGCCATGAAAATCGGGAATACCGCCACAGATTTTGTTTTTGAAGGAGATGTACTGTCACCGCAAAATAATCAGGATAAGTTACCGGCCGGATTATCGGACATCAACAGCAAATACAAACTGCTGGTATTTGGTGCAAGCTGGTGTCCGGCCTGCCCAGCCGAGCTGTCACAGATTGCCGCTTCCTACAAAAAATGGAAATCATATGGGGTGGATGTCGTGTTTATATCGCTGGATGAAGACAAAACAGTCTTCAAAGAATTTGCCGGCAGATTCCCCTTTACAAGCGTTTGCGATTACAAAAAATGGGAAAGCCCTGTGGCAAAGGACTATCATATTTTCGCCACACCGACCATGTACCTGCTCGACGAAAACAATGAAATTATTCTAAGGCCAAACTCCGCCAGCCACGCAGATAGTTGGGTGGAGTGGGTTTTGGTGCAGGGAAATAAGTAGTTTCTGTCTATAATCTCTCCTGAAATTTCGGGATTATTCTTCCGAAAGCTTTCGGTATTGAACATTCTGCATCAGGCACTCTATTTGATATTTGTGTATTCGGGAGCGGGTTGCCCACAAAAAAGTAGTTGATACACTATGTCAGACTGGTAGAAAAGTGCCTTGCTTATCCTGTCATCATTTTTGTATATTTGTACTATGGAATCAAAAAGTGATATACTGAATAAACTACAAGAGTTAAAGCCTTATCTAGCCGAGGAATACTCAGTAAAACGTATTGGCCTTTTTGGCTCTTTTGCAAAAAATACCGCTGATGAAAACAGTGATATCGACTTGCTGGTTGAGCTGGACAAACCCATTGGATGGAAATTCTTTTCTCTGGAGATATATCTCGAAAAGGTTTTCGGACGAAAAATTGACCTTGTAACCAAAGGAGCTTTGCGCGAACGCTTAAAGAAAGATATCCTTAGCCAAATAAATTATATCTGAATTGAAAAAGGGTGAACGGCCATATATAATGTATCTTGAAGATATTCAATTATCAATGCTCCGGATTGCAGAATAAATTGAGGGTTATAGCTTTAACGATTTCAAGAAGAACTATAAAACTGTTGACGCCGTGATTCGTAACTTTGAAATTATCGGTGAAGCTTCAAAAAACTTGCCTGACTTTGTGAAGGATCGTTATGAACATATTCCTTGGTCCGAGATGTATTACCTTAGAAACAAAGTTTCCCATGAGTATTTTGGAATAGATTATGAGATAATTTGGGATGTTGCCAAAAACTATCTACCGGAAAATAAATTGGAGATAGATCGGATAATTATTTGGGAAACAAAGGATTATTAATTATTGAAAAATTAGTCACGTGCAGGCTCAACCACCTCTGGCAAGCTTTATGCTTGCAAAACTTCTGCGTTTTCGGCCCAGTTTAATATTTCTTGCAAAGTTTGGGATTATTAGCAGGATGAGACATTAAGGATTTCCCATTATTTTTTGAGGAGCGACTATAGGTATAATGACATTGCCTGCGCCTGCGTTTTGAAGTTTTTCAAAAATGATGCCTCTGGAGGTGGACAGGCCAATACCTAAAAGTGTGGCAATAAGTAGTGTGTTGAATACCGGGATGTTATCCTTATTTAATGTGTAAAATTCAGAAAGATTTTTAACCGCAAAATGGAAGTGGAACAGGAAAAAAGACAGCTGGTTTTTATTGTTGTCCTCAAAAGAAATAGCGAGCTCCAGTTTCATCCGTTCATCTTTTAAGTTATGGAAGATTTTGTGCCCAACATTCAGTTGATGTTGCTTATGTTTTTTAAATGATTGTGTGTCAACTTTTTGCTGCGGCACTTCTATGGACAATAAGTGGATGCGGTCTGCAATGATTGGTGTTTGCTCCATATTAAAGTGCTATTTCGTAGTACTGTGATTCACAACATACTTTGTATTCGTCAGCGTTTACTTCATCCTGTGTTTTAAGTGAGCCGAGGAAAATATATTCGTATTCCTTTTCCGGGCAGCAATGGATTAAGTCGATCCCCAAAGTTTGTTCCATTTTAATAATGCTTTTTAGGGTAAGATTGTGCATGCCGCTTAACCATCTTGAAACTTCTGATGGTTTTTTGTTCATAAGCCCGGCGAATTTTCTTTTTGTCCACCCTTTCTGTTCCAGGGCAATACGGACTTTCTCACATATTTCCAGGTTTTTCTCGATAAATTGTTCTGTCTCGGGATCTCCATGTTGGCCAAGCCAATCGTTGATGATATTGTTTTTTTGCATAGGTGTTACCAGTTTAATTCAAAGTCGTGCTCAATAATTATGTCGGTCTTATGTTCATTCCAGCATATTTCATTTCCAAAACTACTTTCAATAACTGAAGTTAATTTGTTTGCAAGCCTAAAGTGAGAACGGACATTCTCGCAATCTTGCGCCCGATTCCTTGTTTTAATGTCGCCGTTAAACAAGAAAACAACATGTTCGTTGACCCTAAAGCAATATAAGCGTAGATTATTTGCTGCGTTTTCATGTTCCCCTTTTTCACTGTTAAACTCAATATAAGCAGGTTCTCTGTTGATGCCTGTTGGCGGCAGTGCAGAGGCGTCTGCTATTTCAGCTTCTGGCCTGAAGAAAAAGCGTGACGCCCCAAACTTGTCGCCTATCACCTGAATCCATTTTAATATATGGTTCAGCTTCTCCTTGTTTTCTTTTGTGTGTTTTCGCAAAAACAATTCAAAAAGAGAAAAATCATCATGTTCCAGGCAAACAGAATAGTACTCCACTTTTTTGTAGGAGTTAATATGTTTTATTGTCGCAAAATTATTCATATTTATGTTAAAAACCAAAATAAATTCACATTTAAGTTAATTATCTGGAGTTGTTGCTGTTATTTTTATCTTCCTTTGGAAGTGCAAATGCAGAAGAGTGGCGTTATTTGCGATATTTACTTAATTACATATACTACACCCTTATAAGCATGATTAATCCCATCTAAATCCCGAACATTTAAGATCCAAACATACGAACCTGCCGGACATGCTTTGCCATTGTAAGTAGCATCCCAACGATTTTCATAATCATAGCTAACAAATACCTGCTGCCCCCATCGGTTAAAAATGATAAATTCATATGCGTTGGGATCAAAGTATTTGCTTATCGGTCCAAAGGTATTATGTGCGTAACCGTCACGAATAGTAATGGCATTGGCAATCTGAAAAATAAGCTCCGGATTTACTTTAATGGTATGCGTTGCTGTATCGCTACAGCCATAGTTGTCAAATACCATCAATTTAACCTGTATGTCTCCGGTATCCCTGAAAACGTAATAAGCATGCGTGTTTGATGAATCCCTGTAACCATCAAAATCCCAGACAAATTTGTTAATGATGCCGTCAGTACCGTAAGACAGGTCAGTAAATGAAACCTTTGGTTCAAGGATGCTAACGGAGCCTGGATAATACTCAAATGCAGCAACCGGTTTTGTGTGTACATCCAGATTTTCATAGGTTTTATTCCGGCATCCTTCTGCTGAAGTAATCTCAATCATGATATTAAAATCACCCAATCCAAAATCATGGCTTACATAGGGTACTTCGGTTTGTGCTGTGCTTCCGTCCCCAAAGTTCCAATTGTAAGTTGCACCCAAAATGCCTGATGTATCGCTAAACATAATTCTGGCAGGATCGCCACAACCAACCGAATCGCTCATAATTATTTGAGGCACAGGTTGCGGAAGGATGGAGATGTATTTTTCATTATTATCAATACATCCACTGTCAGAAACAGCCGTAAGTGAAATCGGGTAGGTGCTGTCGTTTTCATAAATATGGAATGGGTTTTCCATATTGTCCAAAGTGCCGTCACCAAAATGCCATACATACTGATCGATTGAACCTTGGGCTATTTCGGATGTATTTGTGAACCAAACGCTGTCGTTCTGACATGCCAATGACCAGCTAAAGTTTGGCTGGGGCAAAGGATTTACAAATATTGTTTTGCTGAGTGAATCCGTTGTAGGAACTCCTTCCATCACAGCATGCACAATAAGCAGCACATCATAATAACCGGCCTGATTAAATAGATGCCATATGCTGTCTCTGCGTTCGGAATACCTGAGGGTGTCGCCATCGTCAAATTGCCATTCCCATTGATTGATGAGGACATCGGGGCTGCCCGAATAAGAATACTCGGTAAATAGCAGGGAGTCATCAGCACAATGGCTGCCGGAAACATTATAGGCGACGGCAACACAAGGGAATTTCAGTACATTTTCCATGAAGCGGCCGGCACATCCAAATGAATTTTCCACAGTGAGCGAGACATGATATAAGCTGTCTTTTGGGCTGTAAACATGCCATGGGTTTTGTGCGGAACTTGTATTGTTTGCAGAAGAACTGTCGCCGAAGTTCCAGACCCAATTTGTTAACGCTCCATTAGTGGTTTGTGTCAGGTCTTCAAAGAATGTAGTGTCATAACAACTCGCTATATTATACCTAAATGCAACATGAGGCGTATCAATTACCGATACAATGCCTTGAACAGAATCTATGCAGCCATAGATATCTGTTGCCGTCAGTGTAACTTTTTGTGGATTAATGTTATCAATCCATATTCCTATGGAATCAATATTCGTGTTAATCTCCGGCAGGTCACCAATTTTCCACATCCAGTTTGCAATACTGTCTCCATGTGTTTCAATATGAGCAAACAGCCAGCTGGTGTCTCCCAAACAAGTTGTTTCACTTCTAAATGAAACCATAAAATCTGATTTAACACAAACTTGCTGCACGCTTGTATCTACACAACCTCTTAGGTCATGGACGATGAGTTGCACATCATAGCAGGTATCCAATTGATTAAATGTGTAATCCGGATTTTGAACGAAACTCACATAGTCCTTTTCAAATTCCCATCGCCAATCGGTGATTTGGTTCCCAATTCCATAAGATGAATCCGTAAAATGTACCAGACCATCATCACAGAATGTATTTGTATAGTTGAAATAAGCCACGGGCGGTTCAAAAACGTTCACGTGTTTGAATTCAATATTTTGACATCCAAAAGAATCTACAAGCTGAAGGCTGACAATATAGTCGCCGGGATATGAGTATTGATATACTGTATCCTCTCTAAATGCCACGCCTATGCTGTCTCCAAAATCCCATTTCCAGCTATATACATCTGATGAAGAAAAGCCGTCAAAGGAAGTTGGGAAACCAAAACAGGCTGTATCTGCGCTGAATGAGACATCAGGAAGTGAGCGTACAAAAACATCTTTGGTAATTGTTGAGCTACATAAATTTGTATCTCCTGCCATCAGTATAACCTGGTAAATCCCGGGTGCTCTGAATAAGTGGTACGGGTCTCCGGTATTGGAAGAGTATCCATCACCAAAATCCCAGTACCATTCATTTATTGCCTGACTGCTGTATGCGCTGCTGTTGAAATGAGTACTGTCTCCAAAACAAACAGTATCAAAACTAAAATCAATATCAGGCAAAGCAAAGACTTCTATGTTTTGCATTGATGTGTCGTAACATCCTGCATTAGATTTGATTATCAAATATGCGGAATATATACCCGGGCTGTGATAGATATGGGACGGATTTTGCAGGAGCGAACTGTCTCCATCTCCAAATAACCATAACCAGTTTTGAATGTTTCCCGATGAAACTGATGACAAATCTGTGAAGTGGAATGCTCCATCTGTACATGGTTTATCAGCTTCGTAGCTAAATGCGGATATTGGTTGACCGCTGAGATTGACTAATTGTTGGGAGCTGTCGAGGCATCCTCCGTTGTCAGTAATCCACAGGTGAACCAAAAAGCTGCTATCTGTAGAGATATTATAATTATGTACCGGGTTTTGCTCGGTGGATGTTGTGCCATCACCAAAATCCCATAACCAGCTAATAATGGCGCCGTTTTCGGTTGTTGAAAGGTCGTAGAAAGAAACAGGATTATACGAACAACCGGCATCCCAGTTAAAATGTGCTTGCGGTAAATCGCGGACAAAAACTGTTTTAGAGATTTCACTGTAACATCCATTAGCGTTTTCTACGATCAGGAGTACGTAATAGGTGCCCGGATTGCTGTAAATGTGCCAGGGATTTTGAAGGCAGGATGTATCTGCGTTGCCGGATGAAGGCTCCCCAAAATACCACGTCCAGCTAACAATAGCTCCGGAGTTGGAAGTGCTGGCGTCCTGAAACCACATAGTATCTCCAAGGCAAACCGAATCAACTGTCACGTAGAAGTCCGCAACAGGAAGCTCTCTAACCAGTACTTGTTGGGTTATTGTATCATAACATCCATTGTAATCGCCCACAACAAGCTGAACATTATATGTGCCCGGGTTTTCGTAAACATGAGGTGGGTTTTGAATATTCAAAGTGTCCGTGCCATCGCCAAAATTCCAGTGTCGATAAACAATCCAGGAGTTAGGAGATGCTGAAGTATCAATAAAACTGGTTGGAAGTCCAAGGCAAACAGTATCAAAGGTAAAACCTGCCTGAGGCATAGCTGCAACGAAAACGGTATTCATTACCGAGTCGATACAACCTGATTCGTTTGTAACAGTAAGCCATACATCATAAGTACCACTGCTTGCATAGTTGTGTTGAGGGTTTTGTTCCGTTGATGAATCACCATCACCGAACAACCACAACCAATTTGTAAGTGGTGTATTGCCGAACAGGCTTTGATCGCTGAAACTTACCGTAGAGCCATTGCATACGCTGTCGTTGCAGGTAAATAGTGCGGTTGGCCTGTCAGAAACCATAACATTATGCAGTACCTGGTTGGTGCAGCCTAAATAATTTGTAATCTCCAGAACAACCTGATGTAAGCCTGCATCCTCAAATAAATGAGATGTAAACTGTCCGAATCCGGTCTGGCCGTCACCAAAATTCCATTGCCAGTTATTAATTTGGGGACTGGATGAGAAGCCTGCAAAATGGGTGCTGTCGCCCAAACAAACAGTATCAAAGGTAAAGTCAACAACAGGCAGTGACTCAAAATAAACAGTTTGCATGCTTGTGTCCGAACAACCTGATGAACTTGTTGCGATTAAAGTAACATCAAAATAACCCTGACTTGTAAAAATATGCCAAGGGTTTTGTTGGGTTGAAATATTGAAAGCTCCTGAAACGGGATCACCAAAGTCCCAATGCCAATAGATTATATCTTGAAGGCCACTCGAAGCATCAAAGAAGAACAGTGTATCGCAATTGTTGGTGCTGTAATTAAATGCCGCATTTGGCTGGTCATACACTGTGATTAAATGGCTTGTGTCGTGCGCACAGTGGTTGGTGTCCTCAACGAAGAGTGAAACCTGATAACTACCTGCCTGTGCATAAAAATGTTGTGGGTTTTCTTCATTGCTGCTTGTGCCATCACCAAAATCCCACTGATAAGAAATCAGTGGCATTGTGCCGAATCCATGTGATGAATTGGTGAAATAAACGCTGTCGTAACTGCACAGGGGCGTATTTGTAGTAAAATCAGCAGTTGGCGGAAAATGGATCTGGATGTTTTTTTGCATGATGTCGCTGCATCCGTTGTAATCAGTTACGCTCAGGCTTACTCCATAAAATCCGGGTGAAGAAAATATATGCGAAGGATTTGGCAAGTCAGAAGTATTGCCATCTCCAAAATCCCAATGATAGGAAATAATGTTTCCGGAAGCGGAAGAGGCAAGTTCGGTGAAATATGTGGGGTTTCCATAACAAACTGAATCATAAATAAAATCAGATACAGGCTTGTGAATTTCAAGTTCGTGCATTACTGTATCGAGACAGCCATTTCCTGAGCTAACAACAAGGCTTACATTATACATGCCTTCATCTGCAAAAACATGCACAGGATTAGCTGATGTAGCGTGATTGTTCCACCCGGATGCCGGATCGTCAAAATCCCAATACCAACTTAAAATCGTATCATTATTAGCGACGGAATAATCCGTGAACAGAACTGAATCGCATTGATATACTAAATAACTGAAATTTGCAGTTGGCGGCTCGTTCACATAAATAGTTTGGAAAATCGGAGCCGTACATCCGAGTGTGTCCGAAACAGTAAGCTGAATTAATTTCTGTCCGGCAGTTGTATATTTATGAACAGGATTTTGATCCGTTGAATAAGAACCGTCATCAAAATCCCAGAGCCATGAATTTATTATATGGCCACCTGGATCTACTGATTGATCCAAAAAACGGGTCGAATCGCCAAAACAGTTGGGTAGTTCAATATCGAATGCCGCCATAGGAGGAGAAGCAATCTCAAGATTCATAGTCATATGGGCAGAACAAGATGAAAGAGTGTTGACAGTCAAACTTACACCGTAAATACCTGCTTCTAAATAAATGTGCACCGGATTTTTTTCTTCCGAGAAATTCCCATCACCAAAATTCCAATTCCAGCTGACAATACTGTCATTATTGGCATAAGAAAGATTCTGGAAATAGACACTATCACCAACGCATGTTGTTTCTGCATCAAACAATGCAACAGGTGCTTCATGAATTTCTACTGTTTTAGTGATTTCCTTATAGCAGCCATTTGTATTTAAAACGCCCAGTTTAACTTCATACATGCCGGTATTCACAAATATATGTCCGGGATTTTGTGCATTGGACTGATTGAAAGATCCCGAAAGGGGATCATCAAAATCCCAGTGCCATTCTATAATATTAGCACCAAGGCCATTAGATAAGTCTGTAAAGATACATTCCTGTCCTGCGCAAGGTGAGGAATATAAAAAATCGGGTTCAGGTAATGCAAAAATACTAATGACTGAATCATAGGTATTACTGCAGCCCTCTATATCCCAGGCCGTAAGCGAAACAGAATAATTGCCTGGATTATCATATATATGTGTGGCTTGAAAAAGAGTGTCTACTGTCCCATCACCAAAGTCCCAAAGCCAACTGATTATGGGATGATATGGCCCATATGCTGCACTATGATTTACAAAGCTTACCGCTGTTCCGGTACATTCCGGTTCAGCACTGAAAGCTGCGTTAGGAGTGGGCTTTACAAATACCTCCTGTGTGATTGTATCCTTACAACCCAAAGAGTTTTCAACAACGAGACTGACATCATAAACACCTATTGCGGAAAAAGTGTGGTGAGGATTTTGATCTGATGAATAATTAC
Organism: Bacteroidales bacterium; assembly: GCA_963662905.2. Lineage (GTDB taxonomy): Bacteria > Bacteroidota > Bacteroidia > Bacteroidales > WRLA01. The sequence goes on from CAXXFD010000003.1 coordinate 2,348,425, forward strand.
CGTTTCCACTCAGCGAATCTCCAAAGTCCCATTGCCAGTTTTGAATATTACCCTCAGGACTTGATGAGAGATCATAAAACTGACTAACCAGACCTGCGCAAACAGTATCAAAACTAAAGGCAGCAATAGGTTGCACATTAAATAATACTTCCTGCGCTATGCTGTCAATGCATCCGTTACCATCATGAACAATTAATTGAACAGTATATACATCATTAGTACTAAAGAAGTGTCCTGGATTTTGCTCGTTCGAATAATTATTTGATCCGGAAGCAGTATCTCCAAAATTCCAATACCATTCTGTAATTTCTGTGTCAATTGCCGATGATTGATCCGCAAACCGGACTGTATCATGGAAACATACAGGATTATACGTATAAGCTGCTGAGGGAGCATGATGTACCAAAACATTTCGGTTGACACTTTCAGTGCATCCTGCCGTATCGGTCATGGTGAGCATTACATTATACACTCCCGCTAACGCATAGGTGTGGCTTGGGTTATGCCCGTTTGCTGTATTGCCGTCTCCAAAATCCCAGAAGCAGCTTTGAACAGCAACAGCCGGATTAAATGCGGTGTCATAAAAGTGCGTTTCATAACCGAAACAAGCAGTATCCGCATAAAAATCAGCCTGAAGAGCCGGATTAACATAGACCGGTTTTATTATGGAATCATAGCAGCCATTATCATTGAATACCCTTAGCTTTACCATAAAGGTATCTACGCGGTCATAGGCGTGGTAGGTGTTGTAGCCGTATGCATAAGTGCTGTCTCCAAAATCCCAGAAATAATCAAGAATAGTAAAACCATTTGGATTTGACTGGTTGATAAAATGCACCATATTGCCAAAGCAATTTTGTTCAATTTCAAAATCAGCAAGAGAAGTTGAATCAACCAAAACCTGGATAATCGTATCGTTTTGACAGCCATTGGCATCGGTGAGGGTTAAATGTACGGGGTTGAAACCCCAGTCAGGAAGGATATGCACAGGATTTTGCAGGTTTGAAATTCCGTTTCCAAAATCCCAGTACCAGGAAACTATTGCAGCATTATTTGAAACCGTAGAAAGATCCGTAAAAGTTGTTGGAGTTCCGTAACAGACTGTATCATAGGTAAACAGAGGGTGGGGGATTTGGCGTACAAAAGCTTCATGAATCGCTGTGTCCCTACAGCCTTTACTGCTCTCAACAATCAAACGGGGATAATAACTTCCGGGAGAAGAATAGGTGTGTGAAGGGTTTTGCAGGCTTGAACTATTCGCCGCACCACTGGCCGGGTCATCAAAATTCCAAATCCATTTGTTTATCGGACTATCATGATATATGCTTATGTCCGTAAAAACGGCATTCATTTTAAAGCAGGATGTGTCCACTAAGAAATCTGCTTCGGGCAGCGAATCTATATGAATCAACACGCTGGTATCGTCCGTACATCCAAATGCATCAGTAACCATCAGGTTGACATTATAATCTCCTCCTTCATGTGTAAAAAGGTGCACGGGATTTTGTGCGTCAGAATAATTTAGCGCTCCAGATATTGGATCATCAAAATTCCAATTCCAACCGGTAAGTGGGAAATCAGCAGTATCGGATTCATCGGCAAAGCTTGTGTAATCCTGAAAACAAATATTCTCATAGGAATAGGATGCCTGAGGCAATCCAAAAACCCTTACAGTTGTATCGCTGTAATTTTCTGCTCCTGTATTCAGCCTCAGAAAGAGGCTTACTTCATACTGCCCGGGACTGTTGTACAGATGTGCCGGGTTTTCTAAATGTGAGCTGTCTGCAGCACCGCTTGCCGGATCGCCAAAATGCCACAAACGATATACAACATTTGTTCCTGCCGGTAAAATACTTTCATCCCAAAAGTGTGTTGAATTGCCCAAACACACATTCTCAAAAGTAAAATTGATTTCCGGTAACGGATAAACTGAAACGTTTTTATAGAGCGTGTCCTTGCAGCCAATAATATTCGTAGCCACAAGCATTACTGTTTTGTTCCCCGGCGTTTGATAAGTATGCACAGGGTGGCGAACGGTCGAAGTGTGGCCATCACCAAAATCCCAGTACCATTCATTTACCGGTTTACCATGCGGAACAGTTGTGTTGGTAAAATATATTGGCTCAAATACCGGAGCTGGAATATATGTGAAATCCGGTTCGGGCAGGCTGTCCACACAAACATCCTTATAAGCTGTGTCCAGACAGCCGTATATATCACTGACAATCAAACATGTTTGTCTGCAGCCTTCGTAATCGAGCTGCAAGAGCGGGTTTTGCTCCGTAGAGGCTTGGCCATCAGCGAAAAGCCAGTTCCAATCCTGGATGCTGCCGTTGGGCGTGGTGCTCAGGTCGGTGAGCTGCGTCTGGGTTTCGTGGCAAACGGTATCACTTTCAAAAGCAGCAAGTGGCAGGGAATGCACAAATACTTCATGCCAAACCGTATCATAACTGCCCAGCTCATCGGTCACAATCAGGCGCACATCAAAAGTATCGGCAACAGCATAAAGGTGCTCTGGGTTTTGAAGGGATGATGCCGAACCATCACCAAAATCCCATGACCAAGTGGCAATATCTCCAGAAGGGCTGCTGCTGAGGTCGTAGAAATGTGTGTAGAGGCCATAACATGCGGTATCAAAAGTAAATTCCGGGACAGGCAGCGGATGCACCACAACATTGGAATTGCACCAGCTATGTTGACAGCCATGCTCGTTGGTAACCTCCAGGCATACTTCATAAGTACCGGGATCGTCATAAATATGCTGTGGATTTTGCTCCGCAGAGGTTTGTCCGTCGCCAAATGTCCAATACCATGCAGTTATTGAGGAAGAATTAGGACTGCTTTGATCTGTGAATTGTGTCGGCAGGCCATTTTGTACCGTAGTATTTGTAAAATATGCTTCGGGCAGACTGTCCACACAAACATCCTGATAAGCTGTATCCAGACAGCCGTATATATCACTGACAATCAAACATGTTTGTCTGCAGCCTTCGTAATCGAGCTGCAAGAGTGGGTTTTGCTCGGTAGAGGCTTGGCCATCAGCGAAAAGCCAGTTCCAATCCTGGATGCTGCCGTTGGGCGTGGTGCTCAGGTCGGTGAGCTGCGTCTGGGTTTCGTGGCAAACGGTATCACTTTCAAAAGCAGCAAGTGGCAGGGAATGCACAAATACTTCATGCCAAACCGTATCATAACTGCCCAGCTCATCGGTCACAATCAAGCGCACTTCAAAAGTATCGGCAACAGCATAAAGGTGCTCTGGGTTTTGAAGGGATGATACCGAGCCGTCACCAAAATCCCATGACCAAGTGGCAATATCTCCAGAAGGGCTGCTGCTGAGGTCGTAGAAATGTGTGTAGAGGCCAAAACATGCGGTATCAAAAGTAAATTCCGGGATAGGCAGCGGATGCACCACAACATTGGAATTGCACCAGCTATGTTGACAGCCATGCTCGTTGGTAACCTCCAGGCATACTTCATAAGTACCGGGATCGTCATAAATATGCTGTGGATTTTGCTCCGCAGAGGTTTGTCCGTCGCCAAATGTCCAATACCATGCAGTTATTGAGGAAGAATTAGGACTGCTTTGATCTGTGAATTGTGTCGGCAGGCCATTTTGTACCGTAGTATTTGTAAAATATGCTTCGGGCAGACTGTCCACACAAACATCCTGATAAGTGGTATCCAGACAGCCGTATATGTCACTGACAATCAAACATGTTTGTCTGCAGCCTTCGTAATCGAGCTGCAAGAGTGGGTTTTGCTCGGTAGAGGCTTGGCCATCAGCGAAAAGCCAGTTCCAATCCTGGATGCTGCCGTTGGGCGTGGTGCTCAGGTCGGTGAGCTGCGTCTGGGTTTCGTGGCAAACGGTATCACTTTCAAAAGCAGCAAGTGGCAGGGAATGCACAAATACTTCATGCCAAACCGTATCATAACTACCCAGCAGGTCGGTCACAATCAAGCGCACTTCAAAAGTATCGGCAACAGCATAAAGGTGCTCTGGGTTTTGAAGGGATGATACCGAACCATCACCAAAATCCCATGACCAAGTGGCAATATCTCCAGAAGGGCTGCTGCTCAAATCGTAGAAATGGGTGTAAAGGCCAAAACAGGCGGTATCAAAAGTGAATTCAGGAATAGGAACAGGATTAACATTAACCTCCAGGCAAAACACATCTGAACAAGCATTGCTATTCGTCACCTGAAGACACACAGAATATGTTCCGGAAAACAAATACAAATGGCTTGGATTTTGAACGTTTGATGTGTTTCCATCACCAAAATCCCAATTCCAGCTAGTGATATTTGCAGCATTAGGCAAACTTTGATCTGTAAACAATGTTGGAATACCCACCTGATTTTCAGTAGCACTAAACAAGACATCAGGTAATTGAAAAACTTCAACATCTTTTGATACGGAATCGACGCATCCATTCAAATCAGTTACCCTAAGTTTGGTTGGCATGGCGCCTTCATATCCAAGCACAATTGACGGATTAAGGGCCGTGGAGCTTTGTCCGTCACCAAAAGTCCATAATCTTGATTGCGGGCTGCTGATGTAATATGTTGAGGTATCAGAAAAGGCCGTTGGAGAGCCAAAACAAACCGTATCATTAAAGAAACCTGCCACTGGATTTGGATGAACCGGTACGGAATAAACACTTGTGTCTCCCTGGCAATTTACAGTAAATGGTACTACCTTATAAATTGCATTGGCGTTATTAATACCGGCATTATCCAGTGTTTGGATAATTTGATTTCCTGTCCCGTTATTACCTCCTGAAATATTTATTTCCGGGTAATAGAAATAATTAAAATCCGTGCCGCTAACGTTGGAGCTTAGGGATATTTCGGCTATTTGTCCACTACAAATGCTGATTGATGCAGGATTGTAGATTACATCCGGTTTAGGGTGAACATATACTGTAAAATCTTGTGTTTCTCCTGCGCAGCCATTAATCAGGGATGTTACGGAATAAGTTATATAAGCCGGCTGGTAGCAGCTGTTTGTGAGCTGTTGTTGTATTATGCTGCCGGCGCCATCACTGAACCCGGTGATGCAGGAAGACGAAGCTGTTGCCGTCCAAATAAAATTTGCACTCATATTTGCTTGAAGCTGTAGGCTGAAAATTTCGCCGGAGCATTGGTTGAATGCAAATTGATTATTCGTAATTTGAGGAGATGGTTTGATGAAAACAGAAACGTGTTCTATGGGTCCAATACAGCTATTTGATTTTGGGCGAATATGGTAGATTACTTCTTCAACATCAGTGCCGCTGTTTATTAAGACATCATCAATAACAGTTTGCAAGCTGTCGGCCTGCGCCCCGCTGATTGCGGGAGGTGCAGTAACTGTCCAGTAAAAACTTGTATTTTCCACCTGAGATGACAAAGTTATTGAAACTGACTCGGTCGAGCAAATAGAATCGTGAGCCAGATCTGCCTGAACTGTTGGGATCGGATGCACCAGAGTATAATAATAATCCGGTGGGGCAGGGCAGCTAATGCCATTGGTCATTGAAGCAATGATCTGATAAATAACTGTATCCGTTTCAAAACCATTGTTCGTGATGATCTCAGCAGGCAAATAATTTGTATTTCCAGACCAGGTTGGCAGACTTATGTTTGGTGACGTAACACTTGCTGTCCAGGAATAATTCACCGAACCAATATTTGATTGTAAATCAACCTGGGCACTTTGCTGACCGGAACATATCTCCTGTTGCATCGGACTTGTTGTGATTTCAGGTAGAGGATTTATATACACATAATGATGCATGTCCGAACCGGCACAACCATTAAAACTGGGCGTAATTGCATAATCAACGTAATGCTGTGTTAAACCATTATTGTCTAAAATATGGCTTGCCAGCAGATTCCCGTTTTGGTTATATAAAACACCTGTTATTTGAGCCGAAGATGGGTAGCCGGAATAAGTGTATTCTGTTCCGGGTACATCTGCAGAAAAATTGACTTCCGTTGTTGTGCCCCCTGAACAGATTAACTGATCAGTTAGATTTACAGATCCTGCCGGACGGGGATTTACAAGTACAGGATACTCAAAAGCGGGGCCCTGGCATCCTGCGGCCGTTGCAGTTACAGAATAAAATGCATTTGCTGGACTTAAGTTATTGTTAACCAAAGAGTCTTCTATGATTGCATCAAAGCTTGTGGTGCCTGAAAAATCTCCGCTTATTCCTGCTTCATAACTTGCCGTCCAACTAAAGGACGCACCGTTTACCGGGCTGCCTAACTGAATCGCTGTAACATCGCCCGAGCAAACAGAAAGGTTTTGTGGGTTAAATGTTACATCAGGTAGTGGCTTTACCGTTACCTGATAGTTTTGCGTAACACCAGAACAACCATATGCCATGGGGGTTATGGCATAACTAGTGTTATAATTATTAAGTTAATTAACTAATATTTTATTATCTTTGCCACATGGCAAGAATAGGAAAACCCATCCAGATAACAACGGAAGAGAAGGCAGAGCTTCTTTCCATGAGCCGTTCACACAAACTTGAAAAACGTTACGTTGAGCGTGCCGAGATAATTATATTATCCGATCAAGGTTTATTGATGAGTGAAATAGTAGAGCAAACAGGGCTTAGTAGACCTGTAGTAAATAAATGGAGACAACGCTTTCGCGAGCAAGGTATTACAGGTTTGAAGGATGCTTACCGAAGTGGAAAACCAAAGGTTATCACTGCAGAACAACAGGCTATGGTAATTGAGAAAGCCTGCACAAAGCCAGATGACGGATACACTAACTGGTCTCAAGAACGTATCGCCAAAGAAGTAGGGATTAGCCAGTCTAAAGTATTTCAGATTCTTAAACAAGCAGACATAAAGCCACATAAAATTGAGTATTGGTGCGGCAAGTCAAAAGACCCAGAGTTTGAAGAAAAAATGACCAACATTGTTGGGCTTTACATGTCGCCACCAGAAAACGCTTTGGTTATTTGTGTTGACGAAAAAACTCAAATACAGGCACTCGATAGAACTCAGCCAGAGTTGCCATTACGGCCAGGAAATCCGAAAAGACAAACAGCCACCTACAAACGCAACGGAACTGTTTCGTTAATTGCGGCACTTGCAGTGCATACAGGTGAAGTAACAGCCAAAACAATTAAATCAAATAATGCAGAAAACTTCTTAAAGTTCTTAAAATCACTTGATAGGAAATACCGAAACAAAAAGCTTCACATAATTGCAGACAACCTTTCGGTACATAAACATAAAGACGTTAAGGAGTGGCTGAAAGGAAAAAGGAAAATCACATTGCACTTCACCCCAACGTATTCTTCTTGGTTGAATCAAGTTGAGATATGGTTCAATATATTAACAAAGGATGTTGTAAAAGGAGGTGTTTGGAAATCATCAGAACAATTGGCTTCTCAACTTATTGAATACGTGAAAACATACAATGAGACACGTGCTAAGCCCTTTCGATGGACTTATACTGGTGATGCATTGAAAATTAGTTAACTTATTAAATAATTAATACACTAGTCCCTGCCAGAATACTCATATCATTTTGTTTATCAGTAATTTACTGTTAATAACTTTGTTGAATCTTTCGTGGTATTTTCTTGTGTAGAATAGTTATTTTGCTGATATTGTATGCTTTAACTGTTTGAGATTCGTTTATTGCGCCTCAGGCATCAAAACACGGAAAGATATGAGAAAAAGATTCGAACAGCAAATTAAAATTGGCAGTACCCTGATCCAGGATGTGGCAATTCCGACAAAAAAGCGCAGCGGCGCCCTGCCCGGCCTATGTGCAGCCTTAAAAGAGATTTTTGTAACCCCAGAGTGGAATGAAAAAGTTTTCACTATCCTTGAGGACAAAATCCTTTCCCAAAACAATAAAACCGGGCGTCCCGGAATGGACCTATGGCATGTCTTTGTACTTTCCCAGGTACGCCTCTGCCAAAACATAAGCTACGATGATCTTCACTACTTGGCCAATTACGACCGGCTTGTGCGTCAAATCATGGGTGTTGAAAACGATTATGGAATGAGTAATTATAAGTTTGGATATCAGTCTATTATAGATAATGTTGGCTTATTGGACGATGAATCGGTCAGGGAGCTCAACAGTATTATCGTTGATTTTGGCCACTACGTGTTTAAAAAAAAAGAGGAGGAAGCATTGTGCTTAAAAACCGATAGTTTTGTGGTAGAAAGCAATGTCCATTTCCCAACTGACTATAACTTGCTGTGGGACTGTGCCCGCAAATGCCTCGATATAGTTGCCAGGCTTTATCCGGGCCAACCGCCGGCAGGGTGGCGCAAGAATAAAAATTGGAGCAAAGACCTCAAAAACAAGATGCGTGCACTGGGACGGGCAAGTGCTTCAGGAGGAAAAGGAAAAGCCGATAGGGTTCGGCAAACCGCTAAAAGCTACCTTACAAAAGCGAAAGCACTTCACGCCAAGCTCGGGAAAGAATGCGGCCGTAGCACTATTGACGACAATCCCGTTTTGACGGAACTGTTCCATTATATGGTACTGTTGCAAAAACATATAGACCTGTTGGAAAGAAGGGTGATAAAAGGAGAGGAAATCCCCCATGAAGAGAAAATGTTTTCCATTTTTGAGACCTACACCGAGTGGATAAAAAAAGGCAAAATGCGGCCTAATGTAGAACTTGGGAAAAAAGCGGCAATAACCACTGACCAATATAACCTCATTGTCGATTACCAGATTATAGAAAGCCAGTCAGACTCAGAATGTGTCCCACAGCTGGCCCAGAGAATATCCTTACGCTACAGAGGCATTGCAAGTTGGAGCTTTGATAAAGGATATTGGAAAAAAGAAAACAAAGAACTTCTCTCGCAAAACACCCAGCGTTTGGTACTCCCAAAAAAGGGGAAATGCAACAAGCAGGAGTACGAACAGGAGCACCAGCCTTGGTTTATAAAGGCACGCAACAGGCACAGTGCAATAGAATCAAACATTAACGAATTGGAACATAGGGGACTGGACAGGTGTCCCGACAAAGGGTATGGACATTTTAAACGTTATGTTGGCCTAGCCGTATCAGCTTACAATTTGCGCAGGATCGGAGTTGAGTTGATCCGTCTTTTTGTAGCTGACCAACACTCAGGCAAGGGATGCTTTAAGGCCGCATAATTTTAAATCATTGAAATACAGTATTTTAATTGTTTTTCAAGGATAAATTATGCCTTGTTGTTTCTAAAGGGCTGAATAAGCCGGGATAATTGCATTATATTTCTATATATTTACTATAAATTTTAATTTTTTTTATGCAAGTAGCATCTTGCAGAACATATTTTGCTAGTTGTTTTTTGGGTGAATTTTAAAAATCTATAGTTTTCTGGCTGGCACTAACTAACAGTATGGTTTACAACATCATGATTGATCAGTATCTGGTCGATTTGGTTTCCGCAATCATCGGCAAAACCAGAAACTTCTGAGCTATTGCAGGAAGCAGACCAGCAGAAGCTTGCATTATCCACATTGGCAGATAAAAGCACATTAGTTGAAGCTCCCGAACAAATAGATTTTTGAAAGGGAGGACTGTCCAGATAAACAGCTGGATTTACCTGCACAAGCACATCGATAATAGAACTTTGACAGCCTTGAGCATTGCCATAAACATGGTAATGTACCGTTTGAGGCACATTGGTTAAATTATGTAGGTTCTGAACAATAGAAAAACCGGATCCATTAGCTGCTCCTTCAACGCTATCGGGTGCTACAACTGTCCAATAGTATTCTGTACCGTTTACAGTGCTTTGCAAACTAATATTGGTTGTATCCCCGGAACAGAGTACCTGCGATGCGGGAGATGCGGAGATTTGTGGCGCAGGATGAACGATCATTAAATAAAAAGAAGTGTCTCCCGGGCAACTCATGCCCATTGTTACGCGCGGAACGATTCTGTAGATTACTGTATCGGTTTCGTTGCCACTGTTTGAAATATTCATTGGAGGTATATTGCCATTGCCTTGTGGCAAATAACCACTACAAAAACCATTGGGGTCAATCGCTGTCCAACTGTAACTCGTTCCCTGGATCGTACTGTAAAGTAAAACCTGGGTACTTGTGCTGCCCGAACATAATTCCTGTTGACTTGAATCCAGCTGAAGCTCCGGGCGTGGTATGATATTAATATGATGGATAATCGAATCGCCTGTACATCCATTACTTATTGCGTGAATTTTGTAGTTAACATATTCCTGATTAGTAGTTGGGTTGATTATTTGGTGGGAGGGTATTTGATCTCCCGACATCATATTCTGAAAATACCCACTAAGTTCATCGGATGAGGCTGTTCCACTCCAATGAAATTCAGTGTTAGCCACATTACTCGAAATTTCCACTGCAGTTGTAAATGCGCCGGAACAAATGGACTGACCCAATTCATTGATATTTACGCCCGGTCTTGGTTTTACCAAAACACTGTAATCCTCTGGGGCTCCCGGGCATCCGTTTTTATTGGCATTTACATGGTAAATTATTGTGCCTGAAGTGTTGTTCCCATTAACAATTGTATGGTTAATGTAATTGCCATTGCCGGATGAAGCACCCGAAAATCCCGGAGGGACACTCACTGTCCACTCAAAATTAACATTATTGGTTGATGAAGACAGATGAATGTCTGTCGATTCTCCTGAGCAAAGAATTGTTTGTTCCGGCACAAAATCTACTTCGGGACTTGGATTTACATAGACCGTTATTTCGTAATTGGGGCCGGAACAGTTGTTGGCAGTAGCCGAAACCGTATATGTAACCCACTGCATTTGCGTGCTGCTGTTGATCAGCAAATCCTGTATCAGCGTTCCTTGCTGGAGGTTGGGTGTATATCCCGACACACTTCCTGAACTGGGGGAAGCTGTCCAAGCAAAGTTGGCGCCCTCAACATTTGAGACTAATTGAATATTGGTTGTCTCCCCGTAACAAATACTGTCACTTGTAGCATTTAACACATGGGGAACAGGCATTACATAAACGGATGCTGAAAAAACTTCACCAATACAACCTGATTTTTCGGGACTTACCGTATAATTTATCAACTCAATATTATCTCCTGTATTTATGGGTTTATGACGGATTGTTGCTCCACTTCCCCCGGAAACATTGACGATAAAAGAACTGTGGCTGACAGTCCATGAAAAATCAGCTCCTGCGATATTTGAACTGAGATGTATTATTGCTGAATCGCCTGAGCATATATCCTGACTGTTTGGGCTTGCTTCACCGCTCACTGTAGGGTAAATAGTAATACTGTAATTTTGGCCGACTCCAGGGCAATTTGATCCTGATCCGGAAAAAGGTATTACTTCATAAACCAATGTTTTAGGTTGAAGGCTGGTATTGGAAACAGCCATGGAAGGCAGGTTTCCGGTTCCTGATAAAACATAGTTATTCAAACCGGATGGTGGGTTTACAGCTTCCCATTGAACTTCAGCCGGAACATCTGTTTCAAAAACAACTTCTTCTGTGCTTTCGCCATTACAAATATCCTGGGCCATATCTGCATTGGTAATGTGCGTAACAGGATAAACATAGATTTTATAAGTAAATTCGTCTCCCTGACAGTTGCCAAGCGATGGTGTAATTTGGTAAGAAACCCAGGCTGTTTGTGAACCGGTATTTTGGATATGGTGCTGTGGTATGTAGGAGGTATTTTGAATTGTACTATAATATCCCGAAAGAATTCCCGGAACAGAAGGTGAGCCCTGCCATTCATAGCTTAGCCCGTCAACATCACTCTCAAATTCCACAAGTTGAGTTAATCCGTCATTACAAATATATTGAGGGCTTGCAATATCATACCAGGCATCTGGTTCGGGCTGCACAATGATGGTCACTATTGTGGTGTCACTATAGCAGTTTCCTGATTTTGAATAAATAGCATAATGTACCTGTTGTTCTGAATTTGCAGTATTTTGTAACTGCTGGTGTATCTGGGTTCCGCCCACAGCATTTCCATTCGAATGTCCACTAACAGAACTGTTTGATGTAGCTTCCCAATAAATTGTAGGATCACCGAAATCAGCTGTTACATCAATCTCAGTATAAGATTGATTGCAAATATTTGTTGTTCCTTGATCAATACTTATGGATGGTGAAGGGACAACTTCAACCTGAAAATCCTTGCTTTCTCCTGCGCAACCGGATGCTGTTGGGACAACTGTGTAAACCACTGTTCCGGTGTATTCTTCATTATTCGTTAATAAATCATTAATTGGGTTTGTTGTCCCACTATTGGAAATGCCATCTATGAAATTTCCACTAAGCTGATTTCCCGACCAATTATAGGTAGTGTTTTCCCTGCTGGATTGAATGAGGATATCCGTTGTTGAACCGGAACAAATTGTTTTGTCCAAATCCGTATTTATAATTCTTGGTAATGGTTTTACTGTAACCGGAATGCTCAATTGGTTGCCGGTACATCCTTGTTTTTCAGCAGTTACCCGATAGCTAAAGGTCTTTACATCATTGGTACTGTTTTGAGGTGTTTGGATAATTTGATTGCCTGTACCATTGCTAACATTTGAAATACCTGAAGTATTGGCGGTTGTCCAGCTAAACTGGCATCCGGAACCCAAATTACAACTCAAATTAAACTGAACATTGTCTCCGGAACAAATTTGATCTGAGGCAGGGGTAGATATTGCAACAGGAACAGGTTTGACTAAAATCCGGAAATAAGCAGCTTCTCCTAAACATCCGTTGGCCTGTGGAGTGATTTCATACACCAGTGTGTCAGCAACAAGACCGGTATTAATGATTGTTTGTGGAGGTATAGAACCGGTGCCTGACATCTGGAAGCCACTTAAATTACTACCGGCATAATAAACATCCCAATTAAAAATGGCTCCATTTACATTGGATTCAGGAATAAAGAGCTGACTCTGGTCACCAGAACATATGGCCTGATATAAGTCAGCCGAAGGATTTGTTACATAAGAGCCTGGGCGCACCAATGCAGTATGCATTATTTCAATGCCACTGCAGCCGGCGTATTGAGGCGTAATATGATAAAATACAGATTGATTTATATTGCTGGTATTGCTTAAAGCATCGCCATAAATCATATTTCCGCTTCCATTTTGATATCCGGTGACATCCGGTGATGTCGTTGTGCAGTTCCAGCTAAATATGGTTCCGGAAACATCTGCGCTAAGATGCACAGTATCCATGTTTTGTCCTGAACATAATGTCTGGTTTAACGGATTGGCACTGGCTGTAGGAACGGGATTAACAACCACTTGTGCAGCTACTTCTTCACTGCTGCAATTATTGTATTCTGCCCAGCTGTAATAGGTTACTGTTTGCGGCTGGAGGCTTGTATTAATAAGGCTTTGCTCAATTATGGAACCTGTTCCTGCAGTAGCCCCTTGTATTGATGAAGCAGGAAATTCAACGCGCCATTTTTTCGTTGCGCCGTTTACTGATGAAGTGAGCTGGATATAGGTGCTTTCGCCTGAACAAATAACACTATTGGACGGATTGGCCTGAATATCCGGTGCAGGATCAACAAAAACCTGATAAACAGAGCTTATCCCTGCGCATCCGTTAGCACTTGGATTAATGGTGTATTCGGCAACTTTGGTTTCAAACGTGAGGTTTGTTAATTGATCGTTTATTAATGGAGTATTCCCCGCGCTGCTGATGCCATTAATCCCTCCATTTGGAGCATTTCCTGTCCATGTCCAGTTGGTTGTGCCGGAACCCAGGTTTGAATACAGTTGAATCTGCGTTTCCTCACCGGAACAAATATCTTTTTCTTTGGGATCATTAGTAAGATAAACCATCGGGTAAACCTGCACAGGCACTTGTATGGATGCACCCTGGCAGCCATCATATGAGGCTGTTATTTCGTAGATTACGGATTGATTGGTGTTCGTGTTATTATGAAGAACCTGTGATATAATTGTTGCACCCGAAGATGAAAAAGAGCCAAGATCGTTCGCTGCAACTTCCCAACTAAAAGTCGCTTGACCAGGATGTGTTGTTGAGCTTAATTGAATGGAAGTGGAAGTGCCAGGACATATTTGTTGAGAAGTGGGGGTTGCCAAAACATCAGGAAGGGATTTAATTATTCGGTAATAATAAAAATCGGGTCCGTTACAGTTCAGGCCATCTGTGCGTACTGCATAAATTCTGTAAATTACAGTGTCCGGTTCATGTGCTGGATTGGTAAGCGTCTCCTCAGGTAAAGTGCCTGTCCCGCTTAAATGGCTAACTCCAAGGCTACTGCCACTAATGACTTGCCAGTGGATCACGATGTTACTCATGTTGGCCGTTAAATTTACAGCTGGAAAATTCATTCCTGAGCAAAGCTTTTGTTTCGCCGGATTGTTAGTTACAACGGGCAAAGCCTGAATTTGATAAGTATAAATAATGCTTTCCCCCTGACAGGAAGATGCAGATGGAACAATTGTATATTCAACTTCACCATCACTGTTTCCGCTTACACTCATTGTTTGCACCGGAATTCCGGAACTGTTTCCGCTTGAAAGTTCATAAACCGGAGTTGAGGTAGTATTACTTACCTGCCAATTGAAAGTCGTGCCAATTACATTGGATTCAAAGAGAACTTCCTCTGTTTGATCGCCGGAGCAAATTGTTTGCGGTGAAGCTGTTGAGCTTGTGCTGATATTTGCCTCTGGTAATGGATTTACAATTACTTCTGTAGTTTGAACGGATGAAGTACAGCCATCCTTTACAGCATAAATTGAATAAGTTATGGTTTTGGGAATCGTCAGATTGTTGGTAAGTGTTTGCTCAATCAGCCCATTTGTGCCGGTATAGTTTGTGTTTCCGCTAATTCCTGCTATTGCCTCAGTTTCCACATGAAATTCTGCGCCTTCAGGGGCTGAGTATATTTCAATTGAGCATGACGAACCACTACAAAGCGATGGTGTAGTGTTATTAATACTCACAGCGGGTATTGGTTTAACATAAACAGTAAGTTGTTTGCTTACGCCATAGCACCCATCAATCACGGGAAGAATATCATAAATGACATAGCCTACCGAACTTGAAGAATTATCATAATTTTCTTCCAGCAAAGTTCCATTGCCGGATTGAGCGAAACCCGAAACATTTGATGATGCGTTGCTGACACTCCACTCAAAACTGACTGCAGGTAAATTACCGGTAAAAGTAATGCTGTATTCCGCGCCTGAACATACAGAATCAACCAGATCAGTGTTGTTAAGAACAGGGACCGGATTGACATGCACAAGTGCTTCGGCTGTGTCTCCTTTACATCCATTGGCTTCAGGTATAATTTTATAAAGGACATCCCGCACTAAATCATCACTGTTAAAAGGCTCCTGATCGATCAGGTTACCTGTACCGGCTGATGTATTGGTAATACCGGTTTCGTTTTCCGGGAAAAAACTAAAGGATGTTTGGCCTGCCAGGGAAGAAGTTAGAACAATATTTGTTGAGCTGCCTGAGCAAATACTTTGTTCGGCAGGCATAGCAGATGCTACAGGAAGTTCTTTGACTATAAAAGTAAATGAAGTTGTTCCTATTCCACATTCATTACCAACCGAAAGGCTTATCGTATGGGTTCCTGCCTGATCATATACTATGGTGCCGGGCTCCTGCGATATAGATGAAGAGGGTGTCCCTCCTGGAAACTGCCAGTTAAAATAACTCATTGTCCCGCCGCAATCATTGATAATTGCTTCCGGGTTGATGCTTGCTTCCCCACAATAGCTGTCATCAACACTGGAAATCTGGCACACCGGTTCGTCTTTAATGAAAATATTTTTGTTTATAGTACTGCTACCACAGGCATTAGAAGCGGTTAAGCTAAGCGTATAATTGCCGGCGCTATTAAAAACAAAAACAGGCTCAAAACTATTGGATGTTGTTCCGTTTGCATAGTTCCATGATCCGGAACTGCCTCCGCAGCCTCCTCCTTCATAAGCTACTGTCCAATCGTATTGATAGGTAGAGCAGATATCCATATTTGCAGAAGTATTGCTGATTGTAAGGTTTTCGCCAGGGCATAAAGAATTTGTATTAACATCAAAAGATACAACAGGGATACTGTCAACGCAAAGGCTGTGCGTTTCAATATCTATGGCACATGTATTCCCGGCATGCAGTTCAACCTGATAAACGCCCTTGTTTGTGTATGAATGACTTACAGCTGTTGCGGCATTAAGGCTTTGACTTTGCCCATCCCCAAAATACCATGTGTACAAAGTGGTTTGTTGGCAGGAGTTATTGTAACCGGGAATGGATTGATTGGTGAAATTGAAAAAATCACCGGTACAAGCTAAGCTTTGATCAATGGAAAAATGAGATTCCGGAGCGGTATAAATCCTGATCGCATCTACTGTTGCGGTCGTTTGGCTACAGGCATTTATTGCGGTAACCGAAAAAACATACTGGTTGTCCGGCTGCCCGCAGCTTGTCTCTGTATAGGTATGTGTTACCTGTGCCGGAGGTGGGTGGTTAAATGTTTCCTCAGGGCTACCGTCGCCATAATCAACAACATAATATGTTGAATTGTGGTTTACATCGGTATCGTTAATTAAAAAGGTAATGTCTTTCGGGCTACAGCCCATGGTGTTTCCCTGGTTCGTTATTCCTAAACCGGGATTTGTAATATTCAGGACATTATATGTCTTTGTATCTGAGCAGCCATTTGCTCCACTTACAGTGTGGGTAATGGTGTATATCCCTGTGTTATACGTATGGCTTTGTGTTGAAAAAGCAGATCCTGAGAAAACAGGGCTCCCATCGCCCCAATCTATTGTATAGCTGCTGTTTATGGATGATGTTGATGAAGTATTAAGCACCATAATACTGAATAAACCACCTCCTGTGGAGCAATTGTTAAAATTAGTATTAGGATCGGTCAAGCTGGCTTCCGGCCCCTGCTTTATATGAACAGTCTGGTTGCTGGAATTACTGCATCCATATTGATTTTCAACAGTAAGAATACAAAGCTTATTCTCGCTGCCGCCGCCATAAGATATTCCTTGAAAAACATGACTTGGATTAGCTTCCGTTGAAGTTTCCCCATCACCAAAATCCCAGTTATATGTTTGTGCATTGACCGAGGATGAACTGTTGAACTGAATATTACTCCCTTTACATGCGTTGTCCGGGCTGAAAGTAAATGAGGATACTGGCATGGGATGAATTGTTAACAGCAATTCATCAGATTGTTGTCCGCCCATTAAAAGCTCGCCAGCCAAGGTAAGATCAACTGTCCCGTTAACGATATCGTTTGCTCCCGGTGTATAAATTGGATGCAATAAGTGGATATTGTTAAAATTACCATCACCGGAAGTAGTCCAGGTTATTGATATACAACCAGAAGTGTCGGAATCTGATAAGGTTATTGTATTGTCAGCACAAATTTGATTGTCCCTTCCGGCATAAACATAATTGTTTGTTTGCGCCCTAAGTGTTACTGTTGCTAATAGCAGAGAAATAATCAGTAAGTGCCTGTTAGATCTATAGTTAACCAAAAAACAACGCATAATTTATCCATTTACATTAGGTGTGAAATGGTCAGTTTCGACTAATAATACAGCTATTGTTTTTTGGCTTATGCAAATTTAAAAAATTGTTACTAATCAGTCTGCAAATTAGCGATAGTTCCCAAGGCAGGCACAACACTCTGTCCATTCTTGATAATTGTGTCAGCAACTGATCTCAAAACAGCAAAGGCATCCGCTCCATCGGTCGATCTGAATTGACCTGAAACTTTCTGTTTAACTTTTATGTTTCGGATTGCCCTTTCAGAAGCATTATTGTCTGGCGGGACTTCTGGGTGATATAAGAAGGTGAAGATATAGTCCCTGTATTTGACTAGCCTTTTTTTGAATGCAAGCAATTCGTTGTGTTTTTCCGGCAGTTCTGCTTTCAGTAAACTGTTCAGCCTGTTTTCAATTGCGGTTCTCTTTGGGCTATGTACGTAGCAACCCGCATTGTCCATTTTTTTCTTCAAATCCAGTGCCGTTTGAAACAGCCGTTTGCATATCCTGCTCCATTTATGCCCATACCTTTCTGACAAGTAATTCAGGTCACGTAAAAGATGTGCCATACAAATCTGGTGCGACAGCGCAGCAGTATTAAAATGGCTCTTCCAGCAATCATGCACCAACACAGAGTTTTTAAACCCATCTTTAAATGTATTGTCAATGCTCCTCTGTGCCCTGTTGTCAGTGATGGCAATGAATGTAGCCTCTTGGTTTTGCCATGTCCATGCCCAGTGCTTATTGCCATCAACCTTAACTCCTGTCTCATCACTTCCTACAGAAAGGCAATATCCTCCCGAAAGCAACTTTTGCTTTATTAGGTCATAGGCTGGTTGGGCCTTGCGCTTTAGTTTATTGAGCAAATAATGGATGCCCCCTTCGCTTATGGGAATATGGAAAACATCCCTGAAAAGTTCTTTCATACGCAAAAAGGGCAGGTACTGCCTGGTATGGAAATACCCGATCAAACTTTCAATGTTGTTCCCATAGCTTACCGGGGCATTGGCCTGAGATGGATAATCACACCTGGTTTCATGGCCACAACTGCAAACCTTTTTATATACCCGGTGTTCTGTGACATGTAACTTTATCTCGGGAATATCAAATACCTGGCGTTTGCCGGCTAATTGTACGGGCAAAGAAGCAAGGTCTTTCCCGCAACACTTGCAATATGAGGGGATGTGCTTCTCAATAGTGTCAGGCACTTCGGCCATCTTAAGTGTGTTCCCTTTCCGCCCTGCCTGTCCGCCTGGCTTACGCCCTGTCTTTTCCCTCAAACTCCTGCGCTTAGGGCGGTTCTGATCTTGGGAGGGAGGTATTGAGCTGTTGTTGCTGTTTTTTGGTGTTTGGTATTTGGCAAGCTTTTCTTTGAGTTTTTTGTTTTCCAACTCAAGGGCTTCCAGTCTTCTTTCAAGCTGGCCAATCCTTTTGAAAAGCTCTTGTATAATGAAATCTTTGTCCAAAACTTTTTTCTTTCAAAAGTAGTGTAGGTTAGAGGCAAAAGTCAAATTACCAGCGGTTTAGTTACGAACACAGAAAACAGCAACTTGTGAATAGCCAATGATTTTTGAAAAATACCCCAAGGAGAATCCAATATTTAAACCTGAACACCCAAGAACAAACAAACAGCAAAATCACAGAGCCTTTAAACGCATCAATCCCAGAAAGTTATTCACAAGCCACAGCGAAAATTGTTAATAAGGATTGATTTTTTTCTGACACTGATTAGTTACAAGCAATATTTTTAGGTCAAACAATTGAATTCCTAATTGATTTTGAAAATGAAAGCACAATTCATATATTAAACAACACAACTTGTAAAATTACCAAGACCGGCAGTATGCCGTTTGCATGGAAAATAACTTTGGATAATGGCGTATCATATCATTTTGAGGAATGCGTAGAAACAATCCGTGACGCGCGAAGCTACTCTCAAGGCTATGGAGGAAGCTGTTCCCCGTTTGGCCCTAATCAGGTTACTTCAAGAATGTGGCTCCTAACAGAAATTATAACCCCAAATGAAAGGTCAATAAATTTCAACTATTCAAGAACGCCTGAAAAATTTAATCTTACAGCTTTAGGACAAACATGGCATTACAGATATCTGGATAATTATATGGAAAGTCCTATTACAGCAATTCAATTTAGTCAATATAATCGTGTAGATCATCCCTCATGTGCGCCATACCCGCGATACTACAATCAAGAATCTCTTGAAACTCATTGGAGGCTCTTTAATTCTTGGACTTTTACACGTCAGCAGGATGCCTATCTTGATTCTATTAATTTTTCCGGAGGCACAGTTATCTTTAATAAAAATAATGAACGATTAGACAAAAATGGAAAAAAACTTTCTAGTATCGATATTATAAATTCGAATCGAACTACAATTAAATCCATTGATTTCTTCTATAGCTATTTTGAGGGCATCAGTCAGGGAAATACTTATGATGTGCAAATTGATGATTTGCCAGAAACATTTTTAACACATAGGTTAAAACTAGATTCAATTAGAGAGTTGGGCAAACCTGCATATTCTTTTGTTTATTGGGAAGTCAATTTACCAAAAAAGAATTCATTTGCTGTTGATTATTGGGGCTATTATAATGGTGAAATAAATAATAACAGCTTAATTCCTAATATATCAAGATTTAAAGGCTATAGAGAGGAAGTCCCATTAAACAATGGAAACAATCATTCAGCCAAATTAAGTTGCACCCAAGCGTCTATACTCAGACAGATTGTCTATCCTACAGGGGGGCGAACTCTTTTTGAGTATGAATTAAATGCATATCCAAACACTTATCCGCAAAAAGGCTATTTCCCGGATTTTAATGATACTGAAAACTCCATAACACATGGGAACGGTCTTAGGATAAGACAGATATTAAATTATGCAGACGGATACAATTCTTATACAGAAAAGAGCTTTGAGTATTCCGGGGGAAAGAACCTGTCAAAAACGAAACCATTTGCAGAATATAATTTTTCCATCCTGCGCTTAAATTGCGCAAATCCTCCTATTTCATATTGGAATACAGGAGGTAGATATTTCTTTAATTGTTGGCTTTCCAATAATAATAATCTTAAGACTTCATCTCTATTTGGTTCTGGAGATATTGTTGGGTATGATGTTGTTACAATTAGAGATCGTTTTTTGGCCGAGTATAATGGGAAGCAAGAGATTCATTATGTAAATTATCCTGATATAACCCCATTTAATTATAGAGATTATGTCACTCCACCCTCTTATAGGAATAAAGAAGAACCGAGAAATGGCTCAATAATTAGGGAAGTTTTCTACAACGAAAATAATAATATAATCAAAACAATAGATCGGGAATATGATTTTTACCGATCCGAAATATTCTATGGTTTTAGAACCGCGTTTTATAAATTGTTGATTTGGGAATCTACAAGCAATGTTTTAAGATTAAAACAACAACATATCGGTGCCTATTACCCCATCTATAGCGGACAAACCAGGCCTTCGGAGATAATTACTACAGACTATAAAGATGGAGAGCCCGTAGTTACGACAACAACAAAGGAGTATTATACCAATACGGTGCGCAGCGACCTCTTACTGAAAAAGGAAACAACAGAGACCGGAGACAATAGGTTACAGAAAACATATCTATATCCCGAACAGGTCAATACTCCATACCGCAGTGAGCTCTTTGATCAAAACCGTATAAGCACCCCTATCAAAGTTGAAAAATTAAGAAACAACCAGGGTGTTTATTCAGATATTATTGAATTTAAACCTTATGATGGGTTATTGCAGTTGAGGAAATATATATTCAAAAAAGGCCCCGGATCTACTCCTGATCCATATATTGAATTTGATGATTATGATGATAAAGGCAATGTTCTGCAATACAAAATGCGGAGTGAGCCGACCAAAAGTGTAATATGGTCATACAAGCAAACATGTGTTGTTGTTGAGGCCTCCAATGTCGATTACCCTACCCTCAGTGCTGCTGTTGCTGCGTCAATCCCTTCCGGCTATGCCAACATCCATGAACTTGTTGCCGATATGCACGATATTGCCGATAATGCTATAAAACAGAACGCCTGGAAGGAGTTCAATACAGCCTTGCGTGCACAACAAAGCATGAAAAATGCTATGATACAAACATATACGCACAAGCCCCTCGTAGGAATCACCTCCGGCACTGACCCAAAAAACCGTATTACTTTTTATACATACGATATGGCAGGCAGGCTACAAAGCATTATGGACGAAGAGCTTAAACAACAGAAACACCTGGAGTATCATTATAAGAATCAATAACCATGAAATTGATAAACAAGCATAAAATGAAATCCCAAATAACCCTATTTATAATTGCCGTTTTAGTTATTGGAAACTCATCTGTATTTGCCCAGATCCCACCAGATGGCTGGGATGACAGGGAGCTGCCACAATACAAAAATGCCATAGAAAAAGCCAGGAAATCCTTGCATTTTACACCGGGATATACAGCTCTGGCAAATGGATCGAACCTCCATGCTTTTATTGACCCGGTACTGGCTTATAACGGGGGTCAGGCAGTAACAGATGGAGATTTTAATTACAATTACATACGGCACTATACCCCTATTGGAAACAATGCCACAACACTATGCCCGGTACACAATGCTATTGATCATGAAAAAGACTGGCATGAAGAAATCGTTTATTATGACGGATTGGGGCGTGAAATACAAAATGTAGTTGTGAAAGGGGCTGCATCAGGAGCTGATATCATACAGAATATTGAATACGACGGATTTGGGAGAATGAGCAAAGAGTTTTTGCCCTATGCCATAAATCAGGAACACCCGGATTATGGCCCGGGAGGGCTGAGAACCGATGCTACCACAGAAGCCAAAGGTTTTTACGCAACATTCTCAAACCAACAGGACGGCCAGTTCCCTTTTGCTGAAAAAGAATATGACGGATCCCCCTTAAACCGTATAATGGAACAATCTGCCCCCGGTTCCGATTGGCAAATTCAGGGAGGCCATGTTCAGGAATTTAATTATGTGACCAACCTAAGCAGTGACAATGTTAAATACTATAAGATTAGTTTATATGATGAACTGATATATGAAGGGGCTTATAGCCCAAACAACCTTCAGGGTGTATATGCTGAAGACGAAAACGGCAATAAAAGCGTTGAATTTAAAAATCAATTTGGCGAACTCATCCTTAAAAAGATGCAAAATGACGGGCAATGGCTAAGTACTTACTATGTTTATGATGATTATGGTATGCTCCGCTATGTTGTGCCACCAAAAGCTGATGCTTTGTTCAGCCAAAGCAATACAACATTGGGTACTTATGAAACCAATACTGATATAGACCAGCTTTGCTATTACTATGATTATGACAAATTAAACCGCATGACACTTAAGAAATTGCCCGGGGCAAAGGCAGTTTTTATGCTATATAACGAACGCGACCTTCCCGTATTGATCCAGGATGGTGAACTGCGGCTTCGAAACCAATGGATGTTTAAAAAATACGATGCCCATAACAGGGAAATTATCAGTGGTATCCACCAATTCCCCGCACCGCAAACACCAGAGCAAATGCAGGTATATATTGATGCTGCCGCTGCGTACGAATCTTATGACCCAAATTCTGATTACGGTTATACCAATAACGCATACCCTTCACTGTGTCAATCTGATTTTATTGGTACCATCAATTATTATGACAATTATGATTTCCTCCAGCTTTCTGCATATACAAACGATTATGCCTTCCGAAGCAGCCACCTGGATTTTGCTTTGCCAAATACCAATGAGGTAAAAGGGCTCCAGACCGGGACACGCACTTCAATAATACCTAACAACAGCACTGTGCCTTTGAACGGCAATATGCTGCAGGTTGATTATTACAATAAATACGGACATCTGATCCAAACCGTAAAGGACAACCACCTGGAAGGATTGGATATTATTTCCAACAAAACCAACTATACAGGACAGGTACTGATTGCCAAAGAAAGCCATCAGGCAGGGCAAAATGCAACACCCATTGAAATTGCCGAGCGTTTTGAATACGATCACCTGGGCAATATAACACGCCACCTGCATTCTGTTAACGGGGCAGACACAGTTAACCTCTATACCAACAGGTATGATGACCTGAACCGTTTACGGATCAAAAAGCTCCATGTTTCATCAAGCGGTTGCCTGCAAAATATTGATTACACCTATAATATCCGGGGATGGCTCACGGGCATCAATAAAGCAGATCAGACAGTAAACGACGCCTTTGCCTGCCAATTGGAATACAATACAAATGCTACTGCACCTCAGTTTAACGGAAATATTGCTTCCATACGCTGGAAAAGCGCAATGTATCCCGAACTGTCGGCCTATCAGTACTATTATGACGATATAAACCGCATCGAATCAGCCACATACAATATAAACAACAAATACAGTACGGCATATACCTATGACCGCAACGGAAATATCCTTTCGTTGAAACGCCGGGGGGATTTTGCCCAGACTTCCGCTAATGGCATTATCGACCAAATGGATTACAGCTATTCCGGTAACCAGCTTATTGCCGTGAACGACATAACAGCCCAGTCAGCACAGCTCAACGGCTTTACGGACAATGGCTCATTCCTGCAACAGGGTGAATACGCATATGACGATAACGGCAATATGACACTGGACAAAAACAAACAAATTTCGGGCGTAAGCTATAATTACCTAAATTTACCCGATCAAATTGATTTGGAGCAGGACGAAATGAAGCATATTTTCTATGCATATGATGCGTTGGGCAGGAAGCTGCAAAAAACCACATACGCCACAGGCTATATGCCCGGACCGGCAACTGATTATTGTGGCAGCTTCGTTTATTCCGACGGCAACCTGCAGTTTGTGCAACATGCCGAAGGAAGGCTGGTGCCCCGGGAAAACGGAGGATTTGATTACCAATATTACCTCAAAGACCACCTGGGCAATACACGTGTTACCCTCAGCCAAAACGGAACAGTTTTGCAGGAAGATGCCTATTATCCATTTGGGATGAACATTACAGGTTTGAGTTATAGCGATGCCAGCCCTGAAAACAAATACAAATACAACTGCAAGGAGTTGCAGGATGAGTTTGGCTTGGATTGGTATGATTATGGGGCAAGATTTTATGAACCACAACTTGCTCGCTGGCATGTGATTGATGCATTGGCAAATGATGAAATGCAAATTGACAAATCGCCTTATAGCTATGCCTGGAATAATCCAACAAACCTTGTTGACCCTGATGGAAATTGTCCTTGGTGTGTTGGTGCTTTGGTTGGTGCAGTTACTGAATATGCGTTTCAGGTTGCAGTTAATGTTATTGAAGATGGCGAAATTTCACTTGATGCTTTTACTGATGTAGATGGAGCTCAAATTGCTTTATCAGCAGGAGCTGGTGCTTTAGGTGTCGGGGTTGCAAGTGGTTTCTCTAAACTTGCAAAAGTAGGAAAGCTTGCTAAGGTTGCTAACTCCAAAGTAGGTAAGGTTGTAACAAACGCTGCTTCAGATGCAACGTCAAGTGTTGCTGGAACTGCTATGCAAGGTAATGAAGTAACAGTAGAAGGGGTAGTTGTCGATGTTGTTACGGGTGGTGCTGTTGGGACTCCAACTTCAAAAGCAACAAAAAACGCAGCGCAGAGTTCTTCAAAAGGAAAATCACTTGCTAAAAAAGCGGAAAAAACACGAACTAATAACATGGCAAACACTGGAAGGAATACAAGTGTGAGCAAGAAAAAGAAAATGTCCCAGAGTTATCAGAAACAAAAAGCCAAAGCAGATAATTATGGAAATAAGCGAGCCTTAGGAGCTGGAGCAGCTTCTTCAGGTGCGAGTTCTAAGGTAGTCAACGAATTACGAAAAGACGATCAACAGCAATAAATAACACATCATGATATTATTAGCTTCTTTTGCAAACGTACTAAAAGCATTAGCATTATTGTTTTGCATACTATTTCCACTTTATATAACAGTAGAAATAGTGCAAAAATTAATTAAAGGGAAAGACAGGGGTAAAAATAGCTATTTGTGTATTTTGTTATATATATTGATTATAGCAGCAATGTATTATTTCTTTTTGACAGATAAACAACGTATTTTTTTATTCGTCTATGATGGTATTTTGATTTGCTTTTTATGCGTTTACTTTATGTTAAAGCGTCTTTTTTTTAAATGAAGTAAATTTGTATCTAATGTATTTTAAATATTGCATTGTAGTATTGATCTTCTTTTTTGCCGTCCAGATATTGAAGTCACAAAACATGGAACAGTATTTTCAAGAGAATAATGATTTTTCGATTTTATTACCCACTAATGCTGTAGTTTCTACGAATGCTATTGGTAATGGATATACAGAGACGTTTGTTGTAAAGAATAATGATGGTGTATTTAAATATGTTTTAATAGTAACAAAGGCAGACTCTGATGGGAATAAATTTCATAATCTGTTAACTAATGATTTCAAAGAATCTTATTTGGAGAACTGCTCTTGTCAAATTTTAGAATCTAATGAGATTGAATATAAAAATATTAAATCATTACAATTTGAAATCATCGTTAACTCAAAAGACCAAAAATTAGCGGGTTGTTCAGATAATATTATATCAGGTCAGTATTTGTATAACTTAGTCTACTTGACAACCGCGTCAAATTATGCTATATGGGTGCAAGAATATAATGAAATAGCTAATAGCCTGCTTATTAATAGCGATTAAGGAATTGGTTCCTGGCCAGCTTTCTCGGAATAAGAGAATAGAATAACGGGGTTATGTCAGGTGTTTATTTAGTGTAAGCGTGTTTATTTTTAAAATCACGAATAAGGGCATCAAGGGTTACAAAAATGTAACCCAGCTCCGCCGGATATGCCATCTGGCGAAAAAAAAGGGCGAAAACTATAGAATTGATTTGGAATCCCGTAACAATTATATAATACTATTTATAAACAAGGACACTTTGCAAAAGCAAGCCTATATCTAAAACCCCGGTGAAATTTAATTTTCGCCATAAATGGCTAATTCGGTTCGTTTTGTGCCACTGATTTCGGAGTATCTGTGCCAGGCATTTCGGTTCAAAATGTGCCACTAAAACGACTCCTGCTTTCGGTTCGTTTTGTGCCAGTTTCGGTTCGTTTTGTGCCAGTTTGCCAGAGATGCCCCCTTTGAAAGATCAAGTTTAACCTGTCTTATTGTTGTACTAGAAAAATACAGCAATATGGCCAATACACTTGATCCTATGGATTTAAAACAAATTATCACTTTGCACCTCGATGGTGTCACCAACCGTCAGGCAGGAAATGTCTTGGGAATTTCCCGCAATACAGTTAACCGCTACATGCAGCTTTTTAATGCCAGCGGGCACAGTTTGCAAGACCTGCTCAAAATGGACACTGCCAGTCTGGAAAAGCTTTTTCCGGGCACAACTACCATTGTCAACCCGCGTTATGACCAGCTAATGCTCTATCTCGATGGGATGAAGAACAAGCGGGAACAGCCCGGTTTTACCTTTCAGTACCATTACAGGATCTATGAGCAGCAGGCAGATGATCCATACAGCTATACGCAGTTTATAGAACACTACCACCGCAAATATGACAAACAGAAAGGCTCCATGAAGCTCAACCATATTGCCGGCCACGAAATGTTTGTGGACTATACAGGAAAGAAGCTCCGCATTTATGACCGTGAGACGGGACAGGCTACAGAAGTAGAGGTTTTTGTGGCTATCCTCCCATATAGCCAGTACACCTATGTGGAAGCCTGTGCCAGCCAGAAGCGGGAAGATTTTTTTCAGTGCATGTCCAATGCCCTGCTTTATTATGGGGGAGTGCCCAAGGCAATTGTATCCGACAATTTAAAATCAGCGGTAACGCGTGCCAGCAAGTACGAAGCGGTTATCAACAAAACATTCAAGGAATTTAGCCTTCACTACAGATGTGCCATGAACCCCACAAGGGCATATAGCCCACAGGACAAGGCGCTTGTAGAGAATGCTGTAAACCTGGCCTATCAGAGGGTTTTTTACCCGCTTGGCGAGATGAAGTTCTTTTCCCTTGATGAACTGAACGCAGAAATAGGCAAATTGCTGGGACCCTACAACGACCTTTTGTTTGCACGCAAAGAAACCAGCCGCAGGGAACTGTTCCAGTCCCATGAGCGCCAGTATTTAAAGCCTTTGCCCCAAGGGCGTTTTCAAATGAAAGAATATAGGCGGGCAAAAGTGCAGAAAATCGGCTACATATACTTCTCGCCCGATAATACATATTACAGCGTGCCTTACCGCTATATCGGCAAACAGACACAAATCCAGTACACGCAATCTACAGTGGAAGTTTACTACAACAACCAGCGTATAGCTGCCCATAAACGCGAAAAAGAGAAAGGCAAATATATAACCGTCAAGGGGCACCTCAGCAGCCAGCACCAGGCTTATTCAGAATGGAGCCCTGATTATTTTAAAAAAAAGGCTGCTGTTCATGGCAAAAATGTGCTCAATTATATCAGTACCATCCTTTCCTTTGGAGACTATCCTGAAACCCAGTACAAAAGGGCCATGGGAATTATACAGTTATCTAAAGGTTACGGTTCGCAGAGGCTGGATGCCGCTTGCAGGATGGCACAAGAAGCAGGGGGACATTCTTATTCATTCATCAAAAATATCCTGAAAAACAGGATGGACACCGCCTCTACAGGGCAGCAGGGGGAACTGGAGTTTGAACCGCATATCCCCGAGCATAAAAACCTTCGTAAAACAGGAACATATAATTAACCTTAAAAACACACACAAAATGAACAACAACCCTACTGTTGAAAAGCTGCGGGATATGCGCCTTACGGCCATGGCACAAATGCACCTGCAGTACGTCAAAAACAACCAAGCCAACGGCTTGACGCCTGATGAATACCTGGCCTTACTGGCTGACCATGAATGGGAAGACAGGCAGAACAAAAAATTTGAACGCCTGATCAAAAACGCCTCCTTCCGCCAAAAAGCGTCGGTGGCAGATATCGATTATGCCACAGTGCGCAACCTGGACAAAAATATGTTCCAGAGGCTGGGCAGCCTGGACTTTATCAAGCGCAAAGAAAACATCATCATAACAGGCGCATCCGGTGTCGGTAAAAGCTATCTGGCTCAGGCGCTTGGCAACCAAGCCTGCATAAACGGTTTTAAAACCATATACGCCAATACCGCACGGCTTTTTGCACGACTGAAACTCTGTAAGATAGACGGGACCTACCTGAAAGAACTGAAAAAACTGGAGAAAACAGACCTGTTGATCCTGGATGACTTTGGAATACAAGCCTTTGACAACAACGCACGGGAAATGCTAATGGATATAGTTGACGACCGATATAACAATAAATCAACCATTGTATCTTCACAGATACCGGTATCGGTTTGGTATGATATCATTGGTGAAGGGACTATTGCCGATGCCGTACTGGACAGATTGGTTAATTCATCCCACAGAATAGACCTCAAAGGAGAATCACTAAGAAAAGGTTTTTTAGAAAATGAATGATTAAATTTTTGTACTATTGTAAGGTCTTTCAAAGTGGCACTGTTTGACCGAAATCAGTGGCATAGTCTGGCCGAAATAGCCAATAAATAAAACACACTATATTTGTATTGGAATCCAAAACAAAAACATTTGCGCCAAGTAATTCCCATAATATCCTGCCTTTTGTTGCCTTTTGTGCTACTTGCCCAAAACAAACAGGCCAATAACTGGTATTTTGGGCATCATGCCGGTATTACCTTCAACACACCTGATGGTAGTCCTCAAGCAGTTTTTGATGGGCAAATCAACCAATGGGAAGGTTGTGCCAGTATTTCAGATAAAGAAGGGAACCTTTTGTTTTATACCGATGGATTAACGGTTTGGAATGCGGCTCATGATACCATGCCCAACGGGCAAAACCTGAATGGGAACCCATCTGCTACTATGTCGGCCATTATTGTCCCTGCTCCCGGGAACGATAGTATCTTTTATCTTTTTACCGCACCATTTCTTATCGACCCCATCGGTTTATGCTATTCAGTTGTTAATATGCACCTTGATAATGGTTTAGGCAATATCACAGCAGAAAAAAATATTTTCCTTGCCGGGCCGGTACAGGAAATGGTCACGGCTGTTGCCCATGCAAACAATTCCTCCATTTGGGTTATTACGCATTTATGGAATACCAATACTTTTGATGCTTTTTTGGTAGATTCTGATTCTTTGCATAGCCTTCCGGTAAGCAGTTCAGCTGGGGCAATCAACACAGGCCCGGGAACTAATGTGGGCGGATATATGAAAACTTCCGTTCAGGGTGATAAATTGGCCATGGTAGCGAATGAAGGGCAATTCGTTCAGCTTTTTGATTTTGACAATGCCCAAGGAACAGCAAGCAATCCGGTCAGTTTGTATATTGACCCTGTTTATTTTCCCTATGGAATCGAATTTTCACCTAATGGGCAAATACTTTATGTGGCTTCCTTTAACTATCATATGCCTTTGGGGAACAAAATATACCAATATGATTTAAGCAGCGGGGACTCAACAAGCATTGTCAATTCTGTAGTTGAAATTGCTGACATTCCGGGTACAACCAGGTATTTTGGCGCCCTGCAAATGGGACCGGACATGCGCATGTATGTTTCCCGGAATTCTTGTCCATATCTCAGTTTGATCGAATTTCCGGATTCCCTCGGTATGGCATGTAATTTCATAGACACCGCCGTTTATTTGGACGATGGTTCAAATACACACCTAAGCCGCCTCGGCCTCCCCGCCTTCATCCAATCCTTTTTCAACCCTGCAAATTTCACATGGGAAGGTCATTGCATTGGGGATACCTCCTTCTTCGCCATCACAGATACCGCCTCCCAGGATTCAGTCTTTTGGGATTTTGGAGATCCCGCCAGTGGTGCGGCCAATTATTCGGATTCCTTTTTTCCATATCATATTTATGAGGATACCGGGGCTTATGAGGTAAGTGTAATTGGCTACAACAACAACCTGAACGACACCACAGTGCAGGAGGTTTTTATCCATCCTTTGCCTGTTCCTTTCCTGCCCGCAGATACCGGTTTTTGCGAAGGCTATGGCGCAAACCTCTGGCCGGGGTCTTTTCAATCCTACCTCTGGCAAAACGGCTCAACCGATACCAGCTTTTATGCGGATACTACCTTATCGGTAATTGTGGAAGTAACGGATGTACAGGGCTGCAAGAATTCGGATACCACGCAGGCTGTGGAGCATAGTAAGCCCGATCCTTTGTTGATTCTTCATAATTGAGCTGTGGGTCGGTTCACTCATCGGATGGCTCTTTCCTCTCATCGGATGAGTGGGTGAAAATCAAAGTCATCCGATGAGTTAGCAATCCAATAAATGCCCCCTCCACAATTTTCCCTAACTTTACCCTTTCCAATCCGGCATCAGCGGAGTGGAACGATCAAAAGAGAAAAGCGGAAATTCTATGAAAATACTACATACATCAGACTGGCATCTCGGCAAAAAACTGGGCTCCTACAACCGATTCGGTGAACAGCAAGAAGTGGTGGACGAAATCTGCGCCATTGCCGAAAAGGAAGATGTCGATTGCGTGATTATTGCCGGCGATATTTTCGACAGTTTCAATCCGCCCATTGAGGCTGTGGAGCTTTTTTATCAGGCAATCAGCCGCCTGGGCAAAAGCAGCAAACGCGCAGTACTGGTCATTGCCGGAAACCACGACAGCCCCGACCGCATCGAAGCTCCCGACCCGCTGGCACGCTATCAGGGCATTTTCTTTGCCGGATATCCCGGAAGCCAAATTCCGCTTACCCACAATCCCGATGGGGTTTCCGTAAGCCATTCACAGGAAGGTTTTGCCGAACTGGAGCATCCGCTTTGGGAAGCGCCTTTGCGCCTCTTGCTCACGCCTTACGCCAGCGAATACCGTTTAAAAACACTGCTCAACCCGGAAGAAAAAGACGAGGCTTTGCGCCAATTATTGCAGGAAAACTGGAACAGCATTGCCGCAAAAAAAATGGACGGGAAAGGCATCAACCTGCTGGTTTCGCATTTATTTTTTATGAAAAAAGGCGGCATCCGCCCCGAAGAGCCCAGCGAAGGCGAAAAACCAATCGTCCATCCCGGCGGCGTTTCTGAGATCTATACCTCTTCCCTGCCCGCCCAGCTGCAATATACCGCCCTGGGACATCTGCACCGCAGGCAGGTCATCGACCAAAATGTGGTCTATTCGGGCAGTCCTTTGGCATACAGCTTCAGCGAAGCCATGCAAAAAAAATACGTGGAACTGATCGAACTAAGCCCGGGAAAAGAGGCAAAACACCAGCCCATAGAACTTAAAAAAGGGAAAATGCTGGTCCGCAAAAAATTCGACAGTATTGACGAAGCAGTTACATGGCTTGAAGCCCATCAGAACACCTTGGTAGAGCTGAGCATAAAAACCGAAAAATACCTGACGGTTGCCGACCGCAAACGCTTGTCTGCCGTACATTCGGGCATTATTTCCATCATCCCGCTGCTGGCGCAAAACGAAGAAAGCAATGAACCGGATCAAAGCATAGATCCGGGCGGCGATGTCGGCGCGCTTTTTGTAAAATACTTTCAGGCAAGCAAAGGCCAGGAACCCAATGAAGAAATCCTGGCATTGTTCAACGAAATCACAGGACAGGAATGACACCGGAATATTTAAAAATAAAAGGGCTCTACTCCTATATCGAGGAGCAGGAGATTGATTTCAGCACCCTGACCCAATCGGCTTTATTCGGCATTTTCGGGACGGTGGGCAGTGGCAAATCGAGCATTATCGAAGCCATAACTTTTGCGCTTTATGGCCGCACGCACCGCATGAACCAGAGCGGCGACAACCGATATTACAACATGCTCAACCTCAAATCGGACCGCCTTTTGATCGAATTCCGGTTCCGTGCAGGTGATGACGAAAATCAATATCTGGTTACAGTCAGCGGCAGAAGAAATTCGAAACGTTTCGAAGACGTGGCTTCATTCGACCGCCAGATTTTCCGTATGGAAAAGGAAAATTGGCTTCCAATTGAGCAAAACGAACTCGAAAATGTCATCGGGCTCTCCTACGAAAATTTCCGCCGCACCATCATTATCCCGCAAGGACAATTCCAGGAATTCCTCAGCCTCTCCAAAGGCGACCGCACCAAAATGCTCAAAGAGCTCTTCCAGCTGCAGCGTTTTGATCTGTATTCTCAGGCGAAACGCCTCGAAGACAAGACCCGCCTCACGCGCGAAAACACCATAGGCCGGCTTTCGGAGCTTGGCGAATACGATGAAAACCTGATCATTGAAGCCCGCGAAAACATCCTGAAACTGGAAAAAGAAAATCAGGAAAAAGAGGCTAAACTTAAAAAAATGCGCGATCAGGAGCAGTGGTTTGCCACGATCAAGGATGATTTTTTGAAACTGCAATCGCTGCGCAGCCAAATGGAAAAACTCAAGCTGGAGCAGGCAGGTATGAACAAAATGCAGCAGGAGCTGAAGGAATATGAAACTTGCCGTGAGCTTTTTGGCGATTTGCTTCAGCGGATGGACGAATATGCGCAAAGGCTTGATGTCCTGAGCCTTCAAAAACGCAATCAAGTTCAGGCGCAGCAGGAACTGCAATCAAAGCTCAGGAAGCACGGGCAGGATTTTGAAATTTCCTGCAAAAAGTTTGAGCAAACAGATTTGATGACAGCCCATTCAGAGGCCATCGGGCATTATATGAAAGCCCTGGCTGCCGAAGCAGAAATCAATAAAACCGTAGCCGCCATTACCAAAGGGGAAGATTGGGTCAAAAATGAAATCAAGCCTCAAAAAGATTTACTGAGCCGGGAAACCGAGGAATTGCAAAAACAAATCAAAGAGAAGGAAGCACAACTGCCCGATAATCAGCGGCTGATGGAAATTAAGCTATGGTATCAGAATTTCCTCAATTTGCTGAAACAACAAAAAGAAAACTATCTGGAAGAAGAAAAAATCCAGGGAAAAATCAATAAAATCGACCAGGGAAAGACGGAATTTATTGATGAAGATTTCCGTTCATATTTCCCTGAAATTGATTGCAACCAACCCAGCGAAGAAATTGTTCGACAGGCCGAAGCCTGTGTTCCACACATTGAAACCCATTTGGAACAATTACGGCAGGAACACAATCGCCTCTCCATCGAGAAAAACGTGGAGCAGCTTGCATCATCCATCGAAGAGGGCAAGCCCTGTCCGCTTTGTGGCGCTTTGGAGCACCCCAACATCATCCGGCTGGAAGACATCGACCGGCAATTGACCGAAATCAATAACCAAATCGAAGCCATCAAAAAAAAGCTCGAAAAGGAAGAGTCTGTGGTGCATAAACTCAACAACATCATCCAGGGCAAGCAACTTCAATTGGGTCGTTTGAACAAAAACCAGGAAAATGCCCAAAAACTTAAAAGTGATATTGAGGCACATAAGCAAAGCTTTGTTTGGGAAGATTACGATATGAACGACGCTTTGAAAATTGAGGTGCAATTGCGCAAAGCAGAAAAATTGCGCCAGCAGGTCAAAGCCGAACGCACACAGCTTGAAGAAAAAAACACCCAATTAAAACAAGTCAGTGAAACCGAAGAACGAGCCAAAGAAAAGCTTCGTGGCTATAGCCAGGCACTTGCTGCTTTGCAGGCCGGTCATCAGGAAAACCTGAAAAATACCGCAGGATTTCTGGCAGAAATCCAGAACATTCCAGAAGACAAACTCTCCGATGAAAAAGAAAAGCTGATTCATTCGGTGAAAGAAATAAAAACGAAGCACGCATTTTTGCAGGAGCAGAAAAGCAAATTACAGGCAGAGCTTGGAAAAACCGAAGGACTGATCGAAGCCGGCCAAAACGAAATTGACCAGCTGGAGCAGAAACAAAAAGAGGCAAAAACTATTTTTGATCAGAAACTCAGCGAAAGCAATTATAGTGGAGCAGAAGAAATCAAGAAGGTTTTAAACCAAAAACTCAACACGCAAAGCATCAGGGCACAGCTGCAAAAATTTGCAACGGAAATGGCGGTCGGCAAGGAACGCATCAACGATTTGGAAGCACGGCTGCAAGGAAGGACTTATCAGGCCAATGAACATCAATTGCTTTTGCAAAGCATAGGCGAAACCGAAAAAAACCTGGAAACCGGAAAGCAGCAAATCACGGAGAAAAAGCTCTTTTTAAAAGAAGAGGAGCGAAAAAAACAAGTGCGCGATGGCTTGCAAAAAGAAAAAGAACAACTCGACAGCCGATTAGAAAACATCAAAACCCTCAAGCAGATGTTCACCGGACAGGGTTTTGTACAATTTGTTTCCACGGTCTATCTGGAGAACATCACCCGTCAGGCCAATGAGCGTTTCCGCAAACTCACTAATCAGAGGCTCAGCCTTGAACTCGATGACAATCAAATGTTTATCGTACGCGACTACCTCAATGATGGCCGTACGCGCAACGTCAAGACCCTTTCGGGCGGCCAGATGTTCCAGGCATCTTTATCGTTGGCACTGGCTTTATCAGACAGCGTACAATCGCTCAGCGGAACCCGTCACCGCTTTTTCTTCATGGACGAAGGCTTTGGTTCGCTCGACAAAACAGCATTGCATACGGTTTTTGAGACTTTGCGCATGTTAAAGAAAGAA
This sequence comes from Bacteroidales bacterium, assembly GCA_963662905.2. Lineage (GTDB taxonomy): Bacteria > Bacteroidota > Bacteroidia > Bacteroidales > WRLA01. The sequence continues at coordinate 2,383,589 of CAXXFD010000003.1, forward strand.
AACCGCATCGTGGGCATCATCTCGCATGTAGAAGAACTGCAGCAAGACATTGACATCTGTTTGCATATTGAAATGGATGAGCGGAGGGGGTCTTTGATCCGGGAGGGCTGGAAGAATTAGTTTATTTCGGCCCTTCGGCTACGCTCAGGGACCTCAGATTGGGTATTGAAAACAACTTTTCAACTCAGCTCAGGGACCTCAGATTGAGGTTGAGAAGCTAATAATATAAAGTTCTCGAACGAAGCCGGGAGGCCGCTATATAAAACAAATAAAGCAGCTTTCCTGAGAAGAAAAGCTGCTTTAAACCAAAACCACATAATTAAGCGCACAAAGGATTCTTTCTTTAATTATGGTATGATAAAAAGAACGTTGTCAGAATCTCTAATGCAAAAATACATCAGGAAGCATCAGCCAAGTGTTAAGGGCGTTTAACAAACGTTAAAAAAAGTTAACTATTGAAAATCAATAGATTTCAAAATGTAATTTTGTTCTGTGAACAAGAAACAAATATATATTCTGATCGTTGCAACAAGTATTGCTTTTTTGGGATTGCTTGTGATTCAGGGATATTGGGTCAATAATGCAATTAAGCTGAAAGAAGGGCAATTTCGCAATTCCGCCGGTCGTGCAGGCGCCGATGTTGTTGAGGGGCTAAGGGCAATCGAGCAGCAGGAAGCCATGAAACGCTATCAGGAAGGCGAAAAGCTGTATCGCCGGATCGACTCCGTTAATCAGGCCATCCGGATGCACCTGCAACAAAACCCCGGCTATTTCACAGAAGACGGCAGCCGCCTGAAACCCGGTATTGCACAGGCATTGAACGATCCGGACGGATTAAGCCGTGTGCAAAACGATTCCAATCCCATCGACAGCCTGCTGAACCAGCTTTTATACATCCGTGAAAAAGTAATGCACCAGCTGATGGAGCGCAGCATGAAACTGGAAGCCAATCCCTGGTTCCGTTTCAATAGTTTTTTGCCTCCGGAGCAAAGAATCAATCCGGAAATCCTGGACTCATTAATAAAATCAGCATTGAAAAAATACGGCATTGAAACTGATTTTGAATTTGGTGTTCTTGATCCGGGACGAAATTTCCTCAGCATACAGAAAACAGGAAAATACCCTAAAAAACTGCTCGAATCTCATTACCGCTTCCGCTTGTTTCCCGGCGAAATGTCTTTTAACCCTTCCCTGCTCCTCCTCTACTTCCCCAATGAAAAGAGGTTTTTACTGACACAGCTCAACAGTTTGCTGATTATATCGGGCATCCTGATGACCATCATCATCCTTTCTTTTGTGTTTAATACACAAACCATTTTCCGGCAAAAAAAACTCTCGGAAATGAAGAACGACCTTATTAATAATATGACGCATGAGTTCAAAACGCCAATTGCCACCATATCTCTGGCTTGCGAAGCCATGCGCGACAAAGACATTGCCAAATCGGAAGAGCTGTATCAGAGTTATGTCGGCATCATCAATGAAGAAAACACCCGACTGAAAACCATGGCCGAAAAGGTGCTCACTACGGCCTTGCTCGACAAAGGAAAGCTTCAATTACGCAAAGAAGAAATTGATATTGAGGAAATTATCAAAAATTCCATTGCTCCGGCGCAGCTCAAAGCGCAGGCAAAAACCGGCCATATCGAAACCCGTTTCCTGGCAACAGAAACAAAAATGCAGGGCGATCGCATCCACCTGACCAACATAGTGAACAACCTGCTCGATAATTCCATCAAATATTCGGGCGATGGCGTTTTGATCAAAATTGAAACCGAAAACTCGGAAGACGGAATCATCATCCATGTGGAAGACAATGGCATTGGTATCAGCAAAAGCGAACAGAAAAAAATCTTTGAAAAACTATACCGTGTCTCTACCGGTAACATCCACAATGTCAAGGGTTTTGGACTGGGCTTGAGCTATGTAAAAGCCATTGTGGAGCTGCATGACGGGCACATTAAGTTACAAAGTGAACCCGGCAAGGGAACAAAATTTAGCGTATATTTACCCTTTGAAAACAAAGAAAATGGATAAGAAAATGAATGTACTGCTCGCTGAAGACGACAAAAACCTGGGCACGGTACTCAAAGCCTACCTTAACGCAAAATCATATAACTGCACGCTTTGCACCGATGGAGATGAAGCTTCAAAGGCTTTCCCGGGAGGAAATTTTGATTTTTGCATACTGGACGTGATGATGCCTTTAAAGGATGGGTTTACCGTTGCCAAAGAAATCCGCGAACAGGACAAAACGGTCCCAATCCTTTTCCTCACGGCCAAATCCCTGGAAGAAGATAAATTGCGCGGCTTTGATGTGGGTGCAGATGATTATCTCACCAAGCCCTTCTCTATGGAAGAGTTGTTGGTGCGCATGAAAGCAATTATCCGCAGGGTAGCACCTTTGCGTGCGCAATCGGCAGATACAAACATTTTCCGGATCGGGAAGCTCAGTTTTGATTATACCCGACAGATTTTAAAATCGGAAGAAGGAGAGCAAAAACTCACATCCAAAGAGGCTGCATTGCTCCGGTTATTATGTCAGCACGCCAATCAGGTGCTCGACCGTAGCGAAGCGCTGAAAAAAATCTGGAATGACGATTCATATTTCAATGCACGCTCCATGGATGTTTATATCACCAAGCTGCGCAAATACCTCCGTCAGGACGGAAACATTGAGCTTATGAATGTGCATGGCGTTGGCTTTAAACTGATTACAGGAAGCTAAACTTTAACCTTCTTATCCCTCATCCTTAGAAACACTCTCTTTTTTGTAATCACCAATTTTAAACCTCAGGAAACCAAAAGCAAAACTGACGGTTGGGTGCTCCTGGCGGAAAAGTGTCAGCACATCGCGGAATCCCAAACCGATATCCCAGCTGTTGCCCACAAAAAATGTTGCTCCAAGCGGAACATTAAAAGCATTGTTTCCACCGGTTTTAATGCCTGAGCTCAGCTCAACCCAATCGCCGGGACGAAAAAGGAAACCAGCAGAAATCAATGGACTTTCAAAATTGCCCGGCACTGAATTTAAGGGAGCTACGACATCAAGTCCCAGATCAAGGTTTTCACGAACGGCATAAGTACCACCAATCCTGAAGCGCGTGGGCAAATCACTAGTATATTCGGTCAGGCCTTCCCAATCATAAACATCATCGCTAACCACGATCGATTCAATAATGTCCTGTACGTTATTGGTATTGATACCCGGGCTTGCGATACGTTTTACTTTTCCTTCCCAATTTGCACGATAAACATTTCCATCCCAATTTATGGAACCGATATCGGTGATTGCCAAGCCTATGCGAAGTTTATCCTTTAGGCGGAAATTAACACCAAAATCAAATCCGAAGCCGGATCCAACGCTTTCAAAATCTTTGCCGGGCCGTGAGGAAGGGCTCGGCTCCGGATAATTAATGCTGTAAAAAGGCGACAAACTTGAAATTCCTTCAATTTGATCATCCGCACGCACATTCAGAAAGCCCATACCTTTGATGTACTTCACACCAAACCCTACTGAAAAACCTACATCCTGTTTTCGAACGACTTCAACACCATAGCTAAAGGTAAAATCGCGCCGCCAAAGGGATGTAAAACGTGACCCTTCAAATAGTTCTGCTGTTGTTTTTAAATCTGTTTCCCGCAAGCCTTCGGTAGTATCACCCGTTTCGGGATCAATCACCCATTCTGTAAAATATTCGGAATTCCAACCCATAAATAAGAACTCGCTTGCTGTTTGGTTGAGCTGGAAATTCCAATTGGCCCGTTCCTGCACCGTAAAAGATATTCCGCCCCATTTTGGATCCTGATAGGAAGCACCAAAAAGCATCAGATTTCCATCAATATTTACTTCAGCCTGAGCAAAATCCTTTACGATATCCAGCTTATCCTGAAGCAAATAGCTATAATCCTGTTCAAAGAAACGCTTGATATCCGATTTTTTCAAAGGCTGGGAATAAATCGAAAAATTCATCGCGCCCAAACCCACATGGAAAGCCTTATTATCGCGGCTCCATCCTAAGTTTGCCGGATTAATTCCCGAAGATTCATAATCGTTCAATGCAGAAGTAGCATTACCCGCACCAATCATTGTACTGGCACCATTTCCCTCCTGAGCCATTAAATGGCTGCACACCAATAAATTAAATAAAAATAACCCAATAAAGACAAAACGAATTTTACTGCTCATCATACTGTTTTTTTGTGTTAAAAATACGAATTTCTCAAAAAAAATCAATCAAAACGCAAACCTTAGGCAATAATAATTGTTTTTTTTCGTAATTTGTTTTCGCCTTTTAGTAAAAACAAGCTTTTTGCTAAAAAATGAAGATGAGATAAAAGCATATTTCACTGGTTTGCAATAAGTTATTAATAACTACAAGGGAGATATGCACATGTCGAACGAATGTTAATTTTATGAGAGCACATGTTCCAACAAGTCTTTTTTTGGTTTTATTGTTGTTTTTCTCATTTGCCTGCCATCGAAATGAAGTTAAAGTAAAACAGGATTCACTGGTTTTTAATTCGGATACCACTACCTTACTGGAAAAAATCATGGAACGCGGCAAAATCGTTGCCGTAACCGATTACAACTCAATTAATTATTTTGTTTATCGTGGTGAACCAATGGGCTACCAGTACGAACTGCTCCAGTCTCTGGCCGATTATTTGGATGTTGGACTGGAAATCATTGTAAATCAGGATCTGAAAGAATCCTTTGCACAGCTTGACAGCGGCAATGTGGATCTGATTGCCATGGATTTGGCTATTACGCGCAGGCGGGCCGAAAAAGTCAATTTCACCAATCCCCTCCAAAAAACGCGACAGGTTTTGGTGCAGCGCAAACCCGAAAACTGGCGCAATATGCGTACAGTGAACGAAATGGAAAAACTCATGATCCGCGAACCGCTCGAACTAGCCGGAAAAACTATTGTCATTCAAAAAAACACAACCTTCCAAAAGCGGCTTGAGAATCTCTCCGAGGAAATCGGCGACAGCATATACATCATACAGGATTCCTTGCGCGATGTCGAAAGCCTGATAAGGGCTGTTGCTGAAGGCGAGATTGATTATACGGTTTGCGATGAACATATCGGACTGATCAACGAAAAATATTACCCGGACATTGATGTACAAACGCCCATCAGTTTTGCCCAAAATATTGCCTGGGCCACGCCTAAAGCAGATTTATCATTGGCCGACACCATCAATTGCTGGCTGGATGAATTCAAAAGTAAGCCGCTGGCGAAATACGTTTACAACAAATACTTTCATAATCCGCGCCAGGTTTTTATGGCGCAAAGCGATTACCATTCGGTTCAGGGCGGCAAAATATCGGTTTATGATGAAGTCATCCGTCGCGAAAGCGAAAAACTCGGATGGGATTGGCGTTTGCTGGCTTCACTGATTTATCAGGAATCACAATTTAAGCCGGAAGTCCGCAGCTGGGTAGGCGCTTTTGGGCTAATGCAACTTATGCCGCAAACAGCAGCGCATTATGGTGTTGATACGGCTTCCAGCCCATCAGAACACATCGCCGCAGGAGTAAAATTCCTGAAGTGGTTAGACAAGCAATTCAAACCCGTTATCAGCGATTCCGCTGAAAGGATAAAATTTGTCCTGGCTTCTTACAATGTGGGTATTGGACATGTTTATGATGCACAAAGACTGGCCGAAAAACACGATAAAAACCCTATTGAATGGGACAGCAGTGTAGATTATTATCTGCTGAACAAATCAAAACCTTCTTTCTACAAAGACGAGGTTGTAAAATATGGCTATTGCCGTGGAGAAGAGCCTTACGATTTTGTTTATGACATCCTCGACCGATACGAGCATTATAAAAATGCGATCGTGGAATAAACGGGCATCAAAAAACTAAAGCATTTTCAAAAAATCGATCTCCTTCTGAGTCAGGAAACGGAACTTGCCTCGGGGGAGATCTTTTTTTGTCAGGCCGGCAAAAATAACACGGTCAAGTTTAATGACATTATATCCCAGATGTTCGAATATCCTCCTTACGATCCTGTTTTTGCCCGAATGTATTTCAAGTCCCGCCTGACGACGATCTTGTCCATCGCCCACATAGGCAATTTTATCCGATTTGACAAAACCATCTTCCAGTTCCAGTCCATTGGCAATGGCATCCATATCCTCTGCTTTAAGGTTTTTATCAAGTGTAGCATGATAAATTTTATGGATTTTATTGGAAGGGTGCATCAATTTTTCGGCAAGATGGCCGTCGTTTGTAAAAAGCAGCAACCCGGTTGTATTGCGATCGAGACGCCCCACCGGATAAATCCTCTCTTTGCAGGCGTTCTGCACCAAAGACATAACCGTCCTGCGCTCATAAGGATCATCCGTAGTAGTAATATAGGCTTTGGGTTTGTTCAGGAGCAAATAGACCAGGCGTTCCGGACGGATTCTTTCTTCGCCAACCTGAACATTGTCCGAGCGCATCACTTTGTGCCCGAGGTCTGAAACAACTTCACCATTCACTTTCACAGCTCCGGCTTCAATTAGTTTATCGGCCTCGCGACGTGAGCAAATACCGGCATGAGCAATATACTTATTCAACCGCATCTCATCCGGATTGGATGAAACAGGTTTTTGCCTCGGTGCAGGTTTGGATGACGCTCTGCCTTTGTTACTTGCCGTCAGGCGGTTTTTGCCATCCTGCCTGGGTTTATTTCGGTTTGGCCTGTCTTCAGACTTTGATTTTCGGGCCGGATTTTTTCTCATACTTTAAAATTTAATTTTTTGCTTTGGCTAATGTGCCTAAGAGCCAATTCAAAAGGGGCACAAAATTACAAAAATTAATACCATGCCCAACAAAGATTATTTAGCACAAACCCTTCTCTTTCATAGCTCTATGCTGAAAAATTAAACGTCCATACCATGGACAAAAGAATTAATGCTAATTTTACGGAAAATAAAAACTCTAACTATGCGAAAAGGCATCATTTTATTATTAAGTATTCTATGTGCCTGCCTCTATTCAACGGCACAAAATCCTATACAGGAATTAATAAACAAGAGCGGAACGGCAGAAGATTTCCCGGGCAGCCACCAGCTCTCAATCTTCGATTCAACCGACGTTTTTGTGAAGGAGTCGGGACTGAGCTATGTGAACATCCATCAGCTCATTAAAATCCTCGATGAAACCGGAGCAAAAAACAATGCTGTTTACCGCATTGACTATGATCCACTTTCGGCTCATGTGGACGTGATTTCCGCAAAAATTTTCCGTAAAAACGGAACCATCGAAGAAATCGACATCAAAAATGCCGTTTATGATTATACCGCACCGGCGCGTGCCATTTACTGGGGCGCCCGAAAACAAATGATCGAAATCGGCAGGCTTGAAGCCGGCGATGCCATTGATATCAAGTATTTCCGCAAAGGCTTTACTTATGCTTTGCTTTATGATGGCGATGACGAATCGCGCTATGTGCCGCCAATGAAGGGTCATTTTTATGATATCATCCCTTTTTGGAGCGATTATCCAATACTTAACAAAGTGTATCACGTAAACCTGCCCGATGACAAATTCCTTCAGTATGAAATCTATAATGGCGAGTTGCGCTCATCACTCAAAAAAGCCGATGGCCGCATCCTCTATCATTTTGAGAAAAAAGATATTAAACCGGTAAAACGTGAAGCCGGCATGCTGGCCAATAACGATATTTACACGAAACTGCTGATGTCCACCAGCCCGGATTGGGAAGCCAAATCCACTTGGTTTTATGGCGTTAATGAAGATTACGGCAGTTTTGAATCCACGCCGGAAATTGACAAAAAAGTGAAGGAACTGCTTGTGGGCGCTGAAAGTGAAATGGATTCAATTGCCGTTTTGACCCACTGGGTAGCTGACAATATGCGCTACAGCGGCATTTCAATGGGCGAAGGCGAAGGATATACACTGCACAATGGCGAGATGAATTTCCGTGACCGCTGCGGCGTTTGTAAAGACAAGGCCGGACTGCTCATTGCCATGCTGCGTGCTGCCGGATTTGAATCCTATGCAGCAATGACCATGGCCGGAGAACGCATTGACCGGATTCCTGCCGATCAGTTTAACCATAGCGTTACCGTAGTAAAGCTCCGCAATGGGGAATACAAAATCCTGGATCCAACATGGGTTCCCGGAGTCCGCGAACTTTGGTCGAGCCTGGAGCAGCAACAAAATTACCTGATGGGTCTGCCCGAAGGCGCTGACCTCATGATCACAGAGGTTTCCCCACCCGAAAACCATTATCTGCGCATATTCGGTGAGTCGCGCATTAAAGATGACGGCACGCTAAAAGGCCAGTTTACAGTAACGGCAGAAGGCCAAAGCGATGCAGCAGTAAGAGGTGTTTTTAGTTATTACCAAAAGGCGGAATGGAAAAACAATGTAGAAAAAGAACTACTTCGTATAGCTCCCAATGCTCAGATCACCAAAATGGAGTACACCCGCAATGAGGATTACCAAAAAACTCCTGTACGGATTTACTATGAGTATGAGATACCTGATTTTGCTGTAGTTACGGAACATGAGATCATTTTCACACCCTTGTTGGCACAAAATGTATTCAGCAGGGCAATGTCGCATTTGCATGCTGCCACACACATCAAAGAGCGCGACAAAGCATTCCGCGACAGATGTTCACGACTGGTAGAAATCAGCGAAAACATCAAACTGCCTTCCTATAAGGAAATAGTGCAGCTGCCCTCCAAAGAAATGGTTGAAGGCGAGAACATCAGCTTTGATGGTTCCTATACGCTAAAAGGGAAAACACTTGAGCTCAAAGAAAAAGCTGTTTTCGGAAAGCGTGTTTATGAAGCCAACGAATGGCCCGATTTCCGTTCAGCTGTTTTAGCACAGCAGAAATTTGCCAATGAGAAAATCATCCTGAAACGATAACACAGCCCTAACCTTAAATATTCAATAAGATGAAAATCAAGAACTTATTTATAATAATCGCTTTTCTGGCCAGTGCTCCTGCCTTTTTGTTCGGCCAATATCAAAATGCTGATGCAGTTTATGAAAATCTGCATGAAACCTACTCACTTGATCAGGATGGAAACATCAGCTATCATTTCTACAAAAAAGCGAAACTGAACACCCATTATAGTTTTAACCGCATGTACGGCGAAACTTTTATTGTTTATAATCCTGATTATCAAGAACTGATAATTAACAAAGCACAAACAATAATGGCCGACGGAAAAGTTGTGCCAGTGCCTGAAAATGCGTTTAATGAAGTATTGCCCCATTTTGCTGCCGGCGCACCCCCTTTCAACCAAATCAAAGAAATGGTAATTACCCATACAGCTCTGGAAATCGGAGCTACAATTGAGCTGGATTATGTGATCAAAACCAAAGCAGGTTATTTTCCGGCATTGATGGACTATAAAAACTTTGAAAGCCGCTCTCCGGTTCGTGAATATGTTTGCACTGTTGAAGTTCCCGAAGGACATGAGTTCCATCACAGGATGTCGAACCTCAGGCTGGCACCGGAAAAAAACACGGAAAAAGGCAAGGACAAATATATTTGGCGGATTTCGAACCTGCATCAACTTTCGGGCGAAGATCACCTGCCCCCAAAAAGCATGTACCTCCCTTGTTTGACTTTCTCCACAGCGAAAAACCTGCAAATAGTAACAGAGAAACTCACTGCACAAAAAGCATTCACAAATCAAAAACTTCCGCAAAGTGCCATTGATTTTGCCCATAATCTGAAGACACAGTTTTCGAATAAAACACAGCTTATGCAAGCTATAAGAAAGCATGTCGATCAGAATATAAACAATTGGTTTGTGCCACTTCAGTACACTGCTTATAAGGCTAGAACTATTAGTGAAGTCTGGAATTCAAACGGAGGGACAAAACTTGAAAAGAACCTTTTGTTATCTGCACTTTTAAGAGAAGCCGGTTTCCGCACAAATGTTGTTGCTACGATACCCCAAAGGCTTTATGAGCCGGCAATCGGGTGTTTGGATATTATTGATGACTACGCCGTTGAGTGCAAATTTGACAATAAATCATTTGTTATCAGCGCGACTCACAATTACGCAAATAATATGCAAATAGTTTATCCTGACAAAGAATTCCTGGTTTTGGATCCGGCCATTGAAAGCCTGCTTACTCTAAAACTGCCACACGATAAAAGCCTGCAAGCAAGTTTAAACATGAACATGAAGCTGGTTTTGAATGAAGGTGCCGGATTTAGTGGGAAAGGGAATTTACAAGCCAGCCTATATCTGGTAGATTATTTTAATTGGCAGGATAAAGGCGCAAAAGAAGCCCGGGGCATGATAAAAGGCTTTGTACAAAAAAATGACATTAAAGATTTTGTAAGCAAAACTTTTGAGGAAAAGGAAATGGTGGCAGATTTTGTCATAGAATCAGAAAAAAACCTGGAGGACAAGGAAGGATATTTAATGCTGGCACTTCCGGTTTGGAAAGACGGTATTGATTCCCGAAACATCAGTGCATTACCATCGATACGTAAAGAGCCCCTTTATTGCGGAAAAGCAATTGATGAAAGCTATTCCTTTGAAATTGAAGTTCCGAAAGGATACCGGGTATTGAATGAGGATGTTAACATCAGAAAAATGAAGAGTTTTGGCAGCCTTGAAATTAAAATAAGCCATCAAAACAATAAAATAATTATTAAACGGCAGATAAAGATCAATGACGAAGAAATCCGTCCGGCCGATTATGAGGTATTCCGGATTTTTATGAATGAATGGAATAATGAAAAGTACAGGAACTTAATACTGAATAAATAATATAATAAACCAGCAGATGCCGGACAAGCATTTCAATAAAGCGATTGTAATCGCCATTGTTTTTCTACTGGCATCAGCTTTTGGTTTGCATGCTCAAGATCAATTTGAAATTATCAAAGATAAAATCATTGATCCGGCGACAAAGACCGTAAATACCGACAGCCTTGAAAAATACTATATCAGGCTACTGACCATAAAGGTAGATTCTGCAATCAGTTTATTTCGCAGGATACACAATGAACTTAATAAGGACAAATCCCAACAGATTAAAAGCCAGATCAGCCTGCGTGTGCTAACAGAAGGCTTAATATGGAAAGATGATGATAAAAATTACGATGAAACTATCCGAAATATTTTTGAAGGCATCGAGAAAGCGATTTTACACAAGAACCACAGTCAAATAGCACGTTTTTATTATTTAATCGGGCAAATTCATATAAAAAACGAGAACTATAATCAAGCCTATACATATTTTTTTTTAGCCAGGGAACAAGCCAAAGAGGCCAATGATATTGAACAGCAAATGAGGAATAATCTTAAATTAGGCATTCTGTTATCCCGCCTAAACCTTAAATCACAAGCCATTCCATTCTTCAAAGAAAATATCAGGCTTAGTGAGCTATTGGTAAATAAAAAGTTCAATCAAAAGGAAATAGCGATAATAAACCTGATAAAGACTTACCATTTGCTGAATATGGCAGATAGCGCCAATTACTATTTAAATATGCTAACCTTCCCTGATAAAAATTGTTTACCTGATTGGCATACTGTGATGGCTTTTTATTCGAACCTGGGTGACTATTATCTTTGGAGCCAGAAAATTGAGCGGGCATATGAATGCTTTCAGAAGGCTATTGAAGTACACACTAAATTTCAGGCAAGGCATGCCATTGGGGACATCTACAGCCGAATTGCTTATATTTATGAATTAAGGGGGCAACATCATCACCAATTGCAATACAACATCAAAGCACTGGAAAACAGGCTTTTAAACAATTCAACAACATTGACCGGAAGTTCATATGCTAATATTGCGAATTCTTACAGCTTATTAGGCCGTCATGATTCAGCGATATTTTATCTCCAAAAAGCCTTTGCCATGCATAGAAACAGAATGCATATTGATCACTACATGCCACATGACACCTATAAGCTATATGAGGAATATGAAATTTTAAACAATTCTGATAGCGCCCTAAAATACTACAAATTATACAATAAATACAGTGATAGTTTAAGCTTTGTCCAAAATCAACAAAAAGTACTGACCATGAACTATGAGTGGCTGCACAAAGAAAGGCAGCTTCGTTTGGGTCAGCTTAAAAGGGAAACGAAGTTAAAAGGATATGCTATTGCTGGATTGATTTTATTGATCTTATTGATATCTATTATTGTGTTTTTAATCGTTTTGCAGCAAAGGCAAAAAGACCGCAGGCAGCAGATCGAATTACGTGATAAAATAACCCGCTCGCAGCTCAACCCTCATTTTATTTTTAATGCGCTTATCGCCATACAGAGTTATGTTTATCAAAACAGGGCAACAGAGGCCGGCACTTACATTGCTAATTTTGCCAAACTAATGAGGCTTTTCCTGAATAATTCACGAGTTGATTTCATTCCGCTTGAGACCGAAATAGAAACCCTGACTTATTATATGAATCTTCAATCGATCCGGTTTCGCGACAAACTGATATATTCCATAACTGCCGAGCCGGAGCTTAGCAGTAAAAGTATAACGATACCCCCCGGATTAGCGCAGCCTTTTATAGAGAACGCGATTGAGCATGGCATTCAACCCAAGGCAGAAGGGGGCAATGTGGATGTTAAATTTTTCATTTCGGATAATTCATTATGTATTACAGTAACAGATGATGGCGTTGGCATAAAAAATGCAAAAAAAAGCACAAAGGGTCAAAAGCATTTCTCTTTATCAACCCAAATTACACAGGAACGCATCGACAATATCAACGGAAAACGATATGGCAAGAAAAAAATATTATTCACAATTACAAACGCTTGCGATGACTATGAATATCCTGGAACTAGAGTCCTTTTCAAAATCCCATTAAGTTTTGTTATGAAATCAGCCAAAAACACACGAAAAATAGGAGGATAATAGATATCATGAAAGGAATCCCGATAAAAATATCTGTTTTAATCTTTATAATGTTTGTTTCAATAAAGGCATATCCGGAATGGGACTCAACATATTACCACATAAAACAAAAAATCTTTGACCGGCAAAAGGAGCAAATTAACCTGGACAGCTTAAAACTGTATTACAAACAATTGCAATACAAAGCTCCCGACAGCACAATCCAGTTTTTAAGAACCATTTACTTCTGGAGCAAAACCAATAACCATACAGAAGTTATGCATCAGGTCTTACCATACTTATCGGAATCGTTATTGTGGGGTTCACAAACAGAAAATGCTAACGCAATAATCTACGATATATTTGCAGGAATTGATTATGCTACAGCAAATAATAAATCTGAATTGCTTTATGAATACTACGAACTTCTAGCTAGATATTTTAAATCACAAGATAATTATAAACAAGCCTATTCCTATCATTTATTAGCTCTAGAAAAAGCTAATAAAGATAATAATATTCTAAGAATCCTTTCTCACAATTTGGAAATTGGAATAATTTTTATAAAAACAAAACTTTACTCTGAGGCAATAAAAATATTAAACAAAAACACAAAAATTGAAGAACAGCAAAACATATTAGACAACAGTGATATTCTGCTAACTCACGTGATGCTAATGAAGGCACATTATCTTATAAACCAACCAGATAGCGTTGAATATTATTATCACACAACACTGGAAGACACTTCTAACAAAGCTATTAGCTGGAACAACAAATGCAGCCTTTACAATTTATTAGGAGATTACTACTTACAAATAGGAAATACAGAAAAAGCTGAAATAATTTATAAAAACATTATAAAACTATTTACAAACCAAAAAGCAAATTTTCGCCTTGGCCATATATACACACGGATAGCATATATAAACGAACTACATGGAAGACATAATAATCAGCTAAAATACAACCTTTTAGCCCTTGAAAACAGAAAAAAATTCGATTCTAAAACACACCTCGCTAGTTCTTATGCAAACCTGGCAAACACTTATATCAACCTCAATAAAACGGATTCTGCAATATATTATCTGATGATAGCCCTTAAAATTCATAAAAGCCGGGATATAATTGACCATTATCTTCCCTATACAGCTCAAAAACTTTATGAATACTATTATAACATCAGAAACAATACTGATAGTGCTCTAAAATACTACAGACTATATAATCTTTATACAGATAGTCTTAACGCCCAAAAAAACCAACAAAAACTTCAGTCAATGAATTTTGATTGGATGTTCAAAGAGAAACAGCTTAAGCTGCAACAATTAAAAAAGGAAAACCAAATAAAAACCTTTACTATTATTGGCCTTATTCTAATTTTTGTATTGCTCATCACTATATCCGTACTCATCGTAAAGCAATTTAGGCAGCGAAACAAGTCAGAACAAATTGAATTGCGCGACAAAATTGTTCGTTCTCAACTTAATCCCCATTTTATTTTTAATTCGCTTATTGCAATACAAGGATATGTTTATCAAAACAAAGCCACAAAAGCAGGAGAATATATAGCTGATTTTGCCAAACTGATGCGGCATTTTTTAAATAACTCGCGAAGCGATTTGATTAAGCTTAAAGACGAAACAGAGACACTCCACTACTATTTCAAACTGCAATCAATACGTTTTAAGGACAAACTGGATTTTTCAATTAATATAGACTCAAAAGTAGACATAGAAAATATACTAATACCACCGGGCCTGACACAACCATTTATCGAAAATGCCATAGAACATGGAATCCAACACAAGGAAGGACGTGGCAATGTTCATTTGCGCATTTTCATAATTGAAAAAACAGTCCATATTGAAATAGAAGATGACGGAATAGGATACAAGAGCAACCGAAGTACAAAAAAAGGCAACAATCACCTCTCCTTGGCAACACTGATAACACATGAGCGCATCGACAATATAAACAAAAGGTTTAAGGGCAAAGAAAAATTAAAGTTCAGCATCAGGCTGGCAAAGCCCGAACGGGAAAACCCGGGAACACTGGTGACGTTTATATTCCCCGAAAAAATGACTCTGAAACAATAATGTAATTTCGCTCAGCAACAGCACTTTTAGATGAAAATGAAATAAGATTAACGAAACACCTGTTTTTCTTTGAACGGTATTCCTTATCTTTGTATCCATTGCTTTTGAATACGATAATTTAGCTAAAATGAGAAGCCTGAAAACCATTGTTGTTGATGATGAATTTATGGCACGGGAATCTGTGATCAAATTACTCAACACCTATTGCAAAAACATTCAAATTATTGGGGAGGCATCAAATATTGATGATGCCGAACGGCTAATTTTAAGTCAAAAGCCCGATCTGGCAATTCTCGATATCAGAATGCCGGGCGGAACAGGTTTTGAATTGCTCCAAAGGTTCCAAAACATTAATTTTAATATCATTTTCATTACCGCTTATGACGAATATGCTATCAAAGCATTCAAATACAGCGCTATAGACTACTTACTAAAACCGGTTGAGCCTAATCAGCTGATTCATGCCATTAATAAAATTACAGTCGCGAATGAAAATGAAAGACTGATTGAACGTATTAAAATATTTTTGGACCAATATCCTGAGAATTTACTTAAGGCGCATAAAATCACCATCAGTTCTCCAGGCACAACCTTTTTCATTAACTTAAAAGATCTCGTGCGTGCCGAAACTTACTCCAAAGGTGTTAAACTGGTTTTTAGGGGAAGCGAAGACATTTTCATTAATAAAAGCCTTAAAGATTTTGAGCAAATGACAGAGAAGCACGATTATATCTACAGGATCCACAAATCACATCTGATCAATCTCAACCATGTTATTTCTTTTGAAAAAAACAATAACGTCTTTAATGTTAATATGGCCGACAATACAGCCTTAAGTGTTTCAGTCCGCAAACGTGATAAACTGGTAGATCTGCTCCTGCAACAAGTTGAATTATAAAATAGCTTTTACCTAATGGCCATGCGGATTGCAAATAAGAGCCCATATCAAATAATTGACGATCCACTACACTATATAAATTCATTGCTCGATGATATTGCACAAGCAAAACACAAAATATATATCGAAGTATATAAATTCGGGCACGACTCAGTTGGTAAAAAAATCAGGCAGGCTCTAATTCAAAAAGCTAAAGAAAAAATCGAGATCAAACTACTTGTTGATTCTTGGGGAACAGGAAGAATTGATCCTTTCTTCAATCAATTGCTCCAGCTTGGAGCAGAAGTTCGTGCCTTTTCCAGGATAAAAATCAATATCAATTTCTTTACCAACAGTCATAGAAGGAACCACAGAAAAATAATCGTAATCGATGATAAAATCAGCTATATTGGTTCTGCTAATTTAACAGCTTACAGCCTTTCATGGAGAGAACTGATCCTACGTGCTGAACAAACCGATCTTGCCCTGACTCTTAAAGATGTTTTCCTGCAAATGTTCCGGCTTTACAATACGATATTGTTCGATAAAAATGAATATGTAAAGCCATTAATAGCCAATAAACTAACAATTCTGAGAGACATTCCATCGCTTCGCAGAAGCCCAATTAAAAAGCAGTTTTTACGCTTGCTACGCAATGCACAAAAAAGCATTTATATCGAAAGCCCTTATTTCTTGCCCAGTTTTTCGCTGAGAAGAAATATTATACTTGCCGCCAAAAGAGGCGTTAAAATCACCGTTATCACACCAAAAAATTCTGATGTGCGAATTGTGGATATCCTCCGAAACAAATACCTCGGGATGCTCCATGATGCCGGTGTGCGCATTAAATTTTACGAACCGGAAAACATTCATGCAAAGCTTTTTATGATGGATGACAACCTTTTTGTTTTTGGCTCCCCAAATTTTGATTACAGGAGTTTTCGCTTCCAGCACGAGATTGTCGTTATGGGTCAAGAAGAAAAAATCAGTTTTGATTTGCGCAAACACCTGCATGAAAGCCTGATGGATTGCAGCGATTTCGATTATGAAGCATGGAAAAACCGATCGCAAATCGAAAAATTTTTTGAATGGCTCCTCATTCCCGTCCGCCATTTGCTTTAATCCTTTTTCTTTTGCGGTAATTGACCAGATAGACCCCGGTAAAAATAAAAGCGGCAGCAAATAATTGTCCCCAATCCAGACTTTCAAAACCACTAAGCCAGGCAATCAGCGCTGCAAAAAGCGGTTGCAAATAAATATAATATGCCGTAGTACTTGCCGATAAAGATTTTAAGGCCCAGGCCGTAAGCAAGAAGGCAACAAATGTAACGGCAATAATTACATAAGCCAAAGATAACCATGCATTTATTGTCATATGAG
The DNA here is from genome assembly GCA_963662905.2 of Bacteroidales bacterium. Taxonomy (GTDB): domain Bacteria; phylum Bacteroidota; class Bacteroidia; order Bacteroidales; family WRLA01. The sequence continues at coordinate 2,400,816 of CAXXFD010000003.1, forward strand.
ACACGCCAAAACCTTCCAATGAAGGAACAGTGAGCGGCGCACCAAAAATAAAACCGAAGGTAAAAGCCCATTTCATTACCGTAACAGGATGATACTTTGCCATAAGTGGCTTTACCAGAACAAGATACAGGCCGTAAGCGCTGATATTTATAAAAATCAATAAGTTGCCCAGCATATTTGATGAAGAAAGGTCAAAATCACCGGATTGCAAAATCAACATCAAAGATCCCGAAAAACCCAAAGCAATCCCAATTGCCGGCACCAATCGAATACGCTCACGCATTAGAAGTGCCGAAAAAATTAATACCAAAATCGGGCTGGTACTGTGTATGATAGAAGTATCAACAGCGGTTGTGAGGTTCAGGCCAACAAACATGGCAATCTGGTTCAGGCTAATGCCTACAAAACCACATAAAGCAAGCCTTCCCAAATCCTTTTTGCTTACACGCTCCTTTTTCATCACAAAATGAAGCCCCCAAAGGATGAGCGAAGTAAGCAAAACCCTGAAAAAAATCAGTTGAAGCGGCTTTAGGAAATCCGGCATCAGGCTTTTTGCAATAAAATAATTCAGGCCAAAAATAAGGCTGACCGTAAATAGCGCCAGATGCGGCAAAAACCGTTGCATTAATTTTGGGTTCATTTTGCAAAGCAAACCAAAATCAATGAGAAATACACGGAAATATATCCCCTAACCTCTATGATTTTTTTATAACGGAATATTTCCGTGTTTGCGCGCCGGATTGGATTTGCTCTTGGTTTGTGTCATTTCCAATGCTTCTATGAATTTCCTGCGCGTATCATGCGGATAAATAATTTCATCGATATAACCCAGCGATGCCGCTTTATACGGACTGGCAAAACGGGCTTTATAGTCTTCAACTTCTTTTTGCTTTTCTTCCTCATTGAGGCGGCCTTTATGGATGATATTCACCGCACCTTCAGGTCCCATAACGGCCACTTCTGCTGTTGGATAAGCAAAATTCACATCAGCCCCGATATGCTTGCTCGACATTACATCATAAGCACCGCCATAGGCTTTGCGGGTTATCAGTGTAATTTTTGGCACCGTAGCCTCTGCAAATGCATAAAGCAGTTTTGCTCCATGTTTTATGATGCCGCCATACTCCTGCTCCGTTCCGGGGAGGAAACCGGGCACATCAACAAATGTGAGCAAAGGAATATTGAACGCATCGCAAAAACGGACAAAGCGTGCAGCTTTCACCGAAGCATCGATATTAAGCACACCGGCAAGAACCATTGGCTGATTGGCCACAATACCCACAGGTTTTCCGTTCATGCGTGCAAATCCAATAATCATATTGGCCGCATAATCCGGCTGGATCTCAAAAAAATGCTGATCGTCAATCACCTTCTGGATAATATCCTTCATATCATAAGGTTTGTTTGGATCAACAGGAACCACCTCATCAAGTGACATTTCCTTACGGTTGATATCATCGGTACAAGCCTTGACGGGAGGGTCGTCCATGTTGTTGAGCGGAAGGAAACTCATCAGTTCCCGGATCATCATCATGGCCATTTCATCATCATCGGCCATTAAATGTGCCACACCGCTTTTGCTGTTGTGTGTTGCCGCACCGCCGAGTTCTTCTTTGGTCACTTCTTCGTGGGTTACCGTTTTGATCACATCCGGGCCGGTAACAAACATATAGCTGCTTTCCCGGGTCATCAAAATAAAATCAGTAATTGCAGGCGAATAAACGGCACCACCGGCGCAGGGGCCGAGAATCGCCGAAATTTGCGGAACAACGCCGGAGCTGCGTACATTTCGGTAAAAAATATCGGCATAACCACCCAGGCTTTCCACGCCCTCCTGAATTCGGGCCCCTCCGGAATCATTAAGCCCAATGACCGGCGCACCCATTTTCATGGCCAGATCCATCACTTTTATAATTTTGTCGGCATTGGCACGGCTCAGGCTGCCACCAAAAACGGTAAAATCCTGTGCAAAAACATACATAAGCCGTCCGTCAATTTTCCCGTAGCCACTTACTACGCCATCTCCGGGAAATTTATGTTTTTCCATCCCAAAATCATGGGTACGGTGCGTTACGAAACGGTCGAGCTCCACAAAAGTCCCGGGATCCAGAAGGTCATCGAGCCGCTCGCGAGCCGTTTTCCTGCCAGCCTGATGCTGTTTTTCAATACGGGCAATTCCACCACCCAGTTTTGCTTCCTCGTTTTTCTTTTCGAGTTCGTTGAATTTATCTTTTCTTGTTTTCATCTGCATTAATTTGATTTTCTAAGGTCAGTTGCAACTTCACATGACTGGATAATCAATATCGTGTGTATCCTAATAAATATCAGTCCTGCTCCGTTTCATCTGTACATCTTCACATTTATTCCAAAACTATCAAAGCCTGGTTTGCATTTACGGCAACTCCTTCACGTACAAGAATTTCTTTAACAATTTTATTTCCTTTGGCTTTGTATTCACTTTGCATTTTCATGGCCTCGACCACAATCAAAGTAGTACCTTCTTCCACTTCCTGTCCAATTTCAACCGGGATCTTAACCACTTTTCCGGGCATCGGACTGGAGATGGTGTTTTCCTCTGCTGCTGCACCCTTTTTATTCCTGTTATTTAAATATTTGGTCTCGGCATCAATGATTTGCACATCATAACTGTCCTTATAAGTATTGAGTTGGAATTTACGTGCCTCTGCCGTTTTTATCAATTCGATATTATATGATTTGCCATTAAACAATATGGAATATACATCAGGCTCCACCATAACGATATCCACATCATACTTTTTGCCGTCCACATCAATCAGGGCTTTATTCCCGTCCCTGCCCAATATTTCGGCCTTTGCAATACGGTCGTTTATTTTTATTTCAAGCATAATTATCAGTATTAAAAACGTAAAACTCCTTTTTTGCGTCCAAAATCTTTCCAGTTATTCCCGAGCTGTGCGGCTTTCTTCTCCGGTTGTAATTTCTGTAGGGTATCCGAATAATCAATCAAAGCAGTGATCACGGCCATGTCCTCACAAACATCGCTGCATTCTTCCTTTTTCATCAGGTCATCAAGGTGGTCGTCAATAAAGTGCGTATTGTAGTTTCCGGAGACAAAAACAGGATGCTGCATTACTTTTTCAAGAAACTGTATGGAAGTTTTAACGCCCGTAATTTTATAGGCATAAAGAGCTCTTTTCATACGGCTTACGGCTTCCTGACGGTCTTTGGCCCAAACAATCAGTTTTGAAATCATCGGATCGTAAAAAATTGGGATTTCATAACCCTCGTACACATAACCATCATGGCGGACACCTAAGCCCAGCGGTTCGGTAATATGGCGGATTACGCCCGGGCTGGGCATAAAATTATTGTCCGGGTCTTCCGCATAAATCCTGCATTCAATCGCATGACCGTTTTGGCTCAGGTCTTCCTGCGCAAAAGACAGTTCTTCACCACGTGCCACTTTTATTTGTTCTTTCACTAAATCAACACCAACAACTCTTTCGGTGATGGGATGTTCTACCTGCAAACGTGTATTCATTTCCAGGAAATAATAATTCAGATCATCGTCCATAATGAACTCAATGGTTCCTGCACCATGATAATTCACCGCCTGAGCAGCCGCCACGGCATGTTGCCCCATTTCCATCCGCACTTTTTCGTTGAGCAGTGGCGAAGGGCTTTCTTCAATTACTTTTTGATGACGGCGCTGCACGGAGCATTCACGCTCAAAAAGATGCACGGTATTGCCGTGTTTATCTGCCAAAACCTGAAACTCAATATGATGTGGCGATGAAATATATTTTTCGATATAAACAGCATCATCGCCAAAAGCGGAAAGCGCCTCAGAACGGGCTGCGCGCACAGAATCGATCAATGATGCCTCGTCTTTCACCAGACGCATCCCTTTGCCCCCGCCACCGGCAGAAGCTTTGATCATAACCGGCAGTCCAATCTCACGAACTGTTTCCAGAACTTTTTCTTCATCACGAATAGGCTCCGTAGTTCCCGGCACAACGGGCACACCGGCAGCAATCATTGTTTTACGCGCCGTAATTTTATCGCCCATGGTGTTTATTGCATAGGCATCCGGCCCAATAAAAATGATTCCTTCCTCTGTGCAGCGCTCAGAAAAACGGGCATTTTCTGATAAAAAACCGTAGCCCGGATGAATCGCATCCGCACCGCATTCTTTGGCTGTTTCAATTATTTTTTCAATGTTCAAATAGCTCTCCGATGAGCTGGAAGGGCCAATATGGTAGGCTTCATCTGCGTAACGGACATGCATGGAGGTGCGGTCAGCATCCGAAAATACGGCTACTGAGCGGATATCCATCTCCCGGCAGGAACGCATAACACGTATAGCAATCTCCCCGCGGTTGGCAACTAAAACTTTTTTGATCATAAGGAATTATGTATGTGAACTAATAAAATGCTCAAATGCAACTTCTTCAGAAAAAAACACAGAACAAAACCAATGGTTTAATCCTTATACTGTCTAGGCTTACTGAAAAAGCTTATATTTGTTTGTTTGAGCGCATAAAATTACAATGAATTTTTATAATGCCAAGCATTTATATATGTAATTAACTATATTTGTCCATGGCCAAAACTAAATTTTATCTGGACAAGCCCCGTAACCGCAGCCGACAAGGCATCGACCGGGTTTTGACCATAATATTCATCGGGGAGCAAATTTTGTTGATGCTCTACATCATTTTCAAGAAGGGCGCAGATATTGTTGATTTCTTCTTTGGATAAAAAACCAAACCCTCCGGGGGGATGGAGGGTTTATAGTATGGAAAACCTATGAAATAATAAAAGGAGTATTAATTTTAAGGGGTAGTTGGCTTATTTATCATAAACCATTTAAGAGCCAATCGCTAAAAGAACGTTCTTTCTTAATACTCGTTTCTTCTTTGGCACAAATCGTGCCTGCCGCTAAAAGACTGATTTTCAACCGTGTTTTTCTAAATGTTTAATAATATTTTCCAAGTAAGATAATCTGTCCACTTGATGGAATTGATACGTTTTTTGAGCAATTTCCATTTATCGCTTCCGTAAAAACAAAAAGCCTGTTGTCCCAAACATCTTGCCAGTCTTGTTCATGACTGTAAATCAATAATTTACACACATCCAAATAATTGCATATTAAAGTACCTCAAAAACAAAAAAAGGGAGTAAATACATTTTACTCCCTTTTTCTAAAAATTGGAATATTCTGTTAGCCAGCCAACTGATCGGTTTTTCCGTGACAATTCTTATATTTTTTCCCACTACCACAGGGGCAGGGATCATTTCTGCCAACTTTTTTCTCAACCTTAACCGGCTGGACTTTTTCCTGCTTTTGGGTATTGCTGTGCGATTGTGACAAAAGATCGGATCGCTGTTCTTTTAATTTCGATAAATCAAGTTTTTTCATAACCGGAGCTTCTGCCACTTTCGGATCAGCAGAAGGAAGGTCGCCTTTCATCAGGAAGGAAGCAATATCCTGATTTGTATTCTGTACCATCTTTTTAAAGAGCTCAAAAGATTCAAACTTATAAACCAGGAGCGGATCTTTTTGCTCATAAGTTGCATTTTGCACCGATTGCTTCAGGTCATCCATTTCGCGCAAATGCTCTTTCCAGGCATTATCGATAAAACTCAGGGTAATTCCTTTTTCGATCGAAGTAACGATTTCTTCCGGTTTATTATAGGCTGTTTCGAGATGAGCAACAACCTGGGCTTTTTTACGCCCGTCAGTAATTGGAATGGCAATATTCTCATACTGACTGGATTCATTCTCATACACATTTTTAATTACCGGATAGGCTTTATCGGCCAGCAGCCGGTTTTTCTCTTTATAGATTTCATAAACATGCTTAAAGAACTTATCGGCCAAAGCTTCGGTATCGGTACTTGTAGTAAATTCTTTTTCATCGATAGGGGGCTCAACAGCGAGAATTTTTAATGACTGCCCGACAAAACCCACATAATCCCTGGCTTCCTGGTATTCTGAAATTAACTGTTCGCACACATCAAAGAACATATTGCTCACATCCACGGCAAGCCTTTCTCCATAAAGCGCATGGTGGCGGCGTTTGTATATTACTTCGCGCTGTGCGTTCATCACGTCATCATATTCGAGCAATCGCTTGCGGATGCCGAAGTTATTTTCTTCCACTTTACGTTGTGCCCTTTCGATGGACTTGGTGATCATGGAATGCTGGATCACTTCACCTTCTTTCAGTCCGAGCCGGTCCATAATGCGCGAAATACGGTCAGAGCCGAACATACGCATCAGGTCATCTTCGAGCGAAACGAAAAACTGCGAGCTTCCTGGATCACCCTGGCGTCCGGAACGTCCACGCAACTGGCGGTCAACCCTTCGTGATTCATGTCGTTCTGTACCAATAATCGCCAAACCGCCACTGTCTTTGACGCCCTGTCCCAGTTTGATATCTGTACCACGACCTGCCATGTTGGTTGCAATGGTCACTTTTCCGGCGATACCTGCTTCAGCAACAATATCAGCCTCACGCTGGTGCAATTTGGCATTCAGCACATTATGATCAATATGCTGCCGTTTCAACATGCGGCTCAGCAATTCAGAAGTTTCTACGGAAGTAGTACCCACCAATACCGGTCGTCCTTGTTTTACCAGAGCCACGCATTCATCAATAACTGCATTGAATTTTTCGCGTTTGGTTTTATAAACCAGGTCTTCACGGTCATCGCGGGCAATAGGTCTGTTTGTTGGAATAACCACAACATCCAATTTATATATATCCCAGAGTTCGCCCGCTTCTGTTTCGGCAGTACCCGTCATACCGGCCAGTTTGCGGTACATCCGGAAATAATTCTGTAATGTGATGGTGGCATATGTTTGTGTGGCGGCCTCCACTTTCACATTTTCCTTGGCTTCCAATGCCTGGTGCAGACCATCGCTATAACGACGGCCCTCCATAATACGTCCGGTTTGCTCATCAACTATTTTGATTTTATTGTCCATGATGACGTATTCCACATCTTTCTCAAAAAGCGCATAGGCTTTCAAAAGCTGGTTAACGGTATGGATACGCTCTGATTTTACTGCATAATCGCGTAGCAGTCCGTTTTTACGTTCAGAGGCTTCTTTATCGCTAAGTTCCAGTTTTTCGAGTTCGGCCAGTTCGCTGCCAATATCAGGAAGTATATAGAAATTTTTATCTTCCTGCTCTCCGGTGATCAGGTCGATCCCTTTTTCGGTAAGTTCAATGGAGTTTGATTTTTCATCAATCACAAAATACAGTTCATCGTCAATGATGTGCATGTTTTTGGATTGCTCCTGCATATAGAAATTTTCAGTTTTCTTAAGCAAAGTTTTCATGCCTTCTTCACTCAAAAACTTAATGAGTGCTTTATTTTTTGGCAAACCATGGAATGCCCTAAGGAGTTGTTCGCCGCCTTTTTTCTGTTTTTCGTTGTCGTTGGCAGCCGCGAGGAGGCTTTTGGATTCGGCAAGAAGTTTTGTAACCAACTGCCTTTGGGCGCTGTATAATCGTTGTACCAGTGGTTTGTACTGGTCAAATTCCTGGTTATCGCCACGTGGTGTAGGTCCGGAGATAATCAATGGCGTACGGGCATCATCAATTAAAACACTATCAACCTCATCCACAATGGTGTAATTATGCGGACGTTGAACGATTTCGTCCGGGTTGCCTGTCATATTGTCGCGCAGGTAATCAAAACCAAATTCATTATTGGTGCCATAGGTAATATCGGCCAGATAAGCTTTGCGGCGGGCATCGGTATTGGGCTGGTGTTTGTCGATACAATCCACTTTCATTCCATGGAATTCGAAAAGCATGCCCATCCATTCGGAGTCACGCTTTGCCAGGTAATCATTCACGGTAACCACATGCACTCCTTTACCTGTCAGTGCGTTCAGGTAAACCGGCAATGTAGCCACCAGGGTTTTTCCTTCACCGGTTGCCATCTCAGCGATTTTTCCCTGATGCAGCACGGCACCACCGATTAGCTGCACATCATAATGGATCATATTCCAGGTAACCAGGTTTCCTCCGGCCATCCATGAGTTGCGGTAACGGGCTTTATCGCCTTCAATTTCGACATGATCGTATTTTGCTGAAAGCTCACGGTCATTTTCGGAAGCTGTTACTTCAACCCATTCGTTTTCAGTAAACCGGCGTGCGGTTTCTTTCATAACAGAGAAAGCTTCCGGCAAAATATCATCCAGGATTTTTTGAGATGTTTCGTAACGCTCGTCTTCGAGTTTATCAATCTCAGCCCAATGCTTTTCACGGTCGTCGATATTGGCTTCCGACTCAATCTGCACCTTAATAGCAGCAATTTTATCATCAATTGCCCTTATGCCTTCTATCAGTGTATTTTTAAATTCAATGGTTTTGTTACGAAGCTCATCATTTGATAATTTTTCTATTTCTTCGTATGCTTTTTTGGTTTTATCCAAAATCGGTTGAATATCTTTGATATCCCTGTTGGATTTACTTCCCAAAAACTTTTTAAAGAGCCCAATCATAATATAATATTTTTCAGCAATTCACTTTCAAATGCCGTGCTGTTTGTTAACTTGTAGCCAAATTGGCATATGCAAGCAATTGATGCAACAGTCCGGCACTAGCGCAAAAATACATTAATTAGATGATTTCTTGCAAGACATAATCCTGTACTATCTAAAAACAACAATAGCGGGAAGCACACTTCCCGCTATTGTATAACCGAAGCACCCGGTTATTCGGTTAATACTCATCTTCATGGAAGAAAAAATCTTCTTTCGTAGGATAATCAGGCCAAATGTCCTCAATCCTCTCATAAACTTCTCCTTCGTCTTCGATTTCACTCAGATTTTCTACAACTTCCTGAGGTGCACCTGAACGTATGGCCCAATCGATCAACTCCTCTTTCGTTGCAGGCCAGGGGGCATCCTCTAATTTAGAAGCTAATTCAAGCGTCCAGTACATCTTTATGAATTTTTATTAATTTTTGCAAAAGTAATTTTTTTTTAAAGAAAAGCAAATGAAATTCAAAATTTAAAACTATTTTTCCGAAATTAAGTTAATCCTTTGGTTTCCAAGGTATTTCAACAGCATTTAGTTCTGCGGCCAGTTTACGTGCCAAAACAAAGAAGTAATCGGAAAGGCGGTTCAGATATTTTAGGTTGAGTTTATCGACTTCATTTTGCCTGCTGATCCTAAGGCACACCCTTTCGGCCCTGCGGCAAATTGTTCGGGCAACGTGGCTGTAACTTACCGCCGGATGCCCGCCCGGAAGTATAAAATTTGTCAATGGAGGAAGTTCTTCGTTCATTTCATCAATGGCTTTTTCAAGCATTTGCACATGATCGCAGCTTATTCCCGGCAAAGTTTCCAGAACAGATTCTTTATCTGCTGCAAAAAGTGATTCGATAACGAACAAGTGTTCCTGCACTTTGATGAGGAAATTTCGATAAGATGCATCTATTTGTTGATCTCGCAGCAAGCCGATAAATGAATTAAGCTCATCAATTGTTCCGTATGCTTCGATACGCTCATGATGCTTGGGCACCCGGGTTCCACCTATCAGGGACGTTTCACCTGCATCACCGGTTTTTGTATATATTTTCCAGTCTTTTGACATCAGTTTTTCATTTAGTTTGCACGTGAATAATAAGCAACGCTTATGACATCTTTGTTCAATTCGTCGCTTTCCACCAGTCCGTCGCGGAGACGGATAATCCGATGTGCATGTCGTGCAATATCTTCTTCATGGGTAACAAGCACTACGGTATTTCCGGCTTTATGGATTTCTTCAAAAAGCCCCATTATTTCGATGGAAGTTTTTGAATCCAGGTTTCCGGTTGGCTCATCGGCAAGAATAATGGAAGGAGTATTGACCAAGGCTCTGGCCACGGCCACCCTTTGGCGCTGTCCTCCCGAGAGTTCATTGGGTTTATGTGTCATCCTGTCGGACAAGCCCACCTGTTGCAGAACCGTTGAAGCTGTATTTTCGCGCTCGCTGCGGCTAAATCCGGCATAAATCAATGGCAGCATTACGTTTTCCAAGGCCGTACTTCTCGGCAGGAGGTTAAAAGTTTGGAAAACAAAACCTATTTCACTGTTTCGGATTTCGGCAAGTTCATTATCATCCAGTTTACTTACATCCTTTCCGTTCAAAAAATAGCTGCCTTGCGTTGGTGTATCCAAACATCCCAGGATATTCATCAATGTCGATTTACCCGAACCTGATGCTCCCATCAATGCAACGTATTCATTTTTATGGATTACAGTGCTCACCGATTGAAGCGCTTTAACAACTTCTGTGCCCACATGATAATATTTACGAATATCTTCCAGACAAATAACTTCCTCTTTCATAATCCTAATTTTAATAGTAATATTTTTCAGTATAGAAAAACCAAAAGGCAAACAAAGGTAATGATTTATCAGAGTTTGAGGCGAAAATTTTGCCGCTCAGTCCTTTTTCTGAAAAACACCAGGCCAAATGAATAAAAATCAATGCTCACGGAAACCTTGTCATGCCGGATAATTTCACTCCATGCCCGGTTCATTTCTTCAGACCAGTGGATGTCATCAAAAACAAAAACGCTGCCTTCATAAGAATATTTCAGCATCGCATTGAAATATTCCAAAGTGGGTTTATAACGATGATTGGCATCAAAATACACAAAATCAAAAGGTTCCTGATCCAAACTGAAAGTGCGGATTGCTTCACCGGCATCTTTAACGATCAACTCAATATTAGGGGCATCCAGTTTATTAAAGTTTTCCAGGGCTTTTGCTGCTGTTTGGGGGCAGGCTTCGATAGTAGTAATCTTTGCGCCAGGGACTCCTTTGGCCAGATATAAAGTAGAAATTCCCAGTGAGGTTCCCAGTTCAAGCATGTTACGTGCCCCGACAAATCGTGCCAGTGCGAGCATCCTGCGACAGGAGCGGGAATTTTGCAATGAAGTGCGTGCAATATGCCTGAGCGGAAGTTCATAATGCCTGTTTTTTTTCCCTCCGGCACCAAAATCCGTCTTGCTGAGCATTTCCCCGGATTGCTTCATCTCATTGCGCAAATCCTCAATATACTTCATAAATTCCTCTTTGGGCAGATTTCGCAGGACGTCATCAACCAGCTCAAAAACAAAAGGTGAGTGCACTTTGTAGCGCGTTTTTGCCAGAAACAAATGCCGGCTGTAGGTTCGTATTCTGTGAGCTGTACTGTGGATCATGCAGCGAAAATACAAAATTAGCATGCTCTCAAGAGCTTTGAACCATAAGTTTGCATAGCAAGACGCATGAACCTTTACAGCAGTGCACTGTTGAGAACCGTATATCAAAATGCTTTTTTATATTTGTGCAGATGTTAAAACTGATTCTCAACAAAACGGGCAATTATATGTCGCTGGTAAAAATCAGCCACACAATTTTCAGTATGCCTTTTGCCCTGATAGGTTTTTTTATGGGCGTAAAAAGCCCGGGTTTTGATTTCAGTTGGGAGAAGCTGGGGCTGGTTTTGCTGGCTGTGTTTTTTGCGCGGAATTCGGCAATGGCATTTAACCGTTATGCCGACCGCCATATTGATGCAATGAACCCGCGGACAGCAATCCGGGAGCTGCCTGCCCAGATCATCCGTCCGGGCTCTGCCCTGATGTTTGTTTTGCTCAATAGCATACTGTTTATCACAACGGCATGGCTTATCAACGACCTTTGTTTTTACCTGTCTCCGCTGGCACTTTTCATCATAACGGGCTACAGCCTTACCAAACGCTTCACTGAATTATGCCATTTGATACTTGGAGCAGGTTTGGCTCTGGCGCCCATTGGTGCTTATTTGGCTGTTACCGGAAGTTTTGCCCCTGCTCCGCTGATGATTTCCTTTGCCGTATTGTTTTGGGTGGCAGGCTTTGACGTTATATATGCCTTGCAGGATGATGATTTTGACAAAAACAACAGCCTCAGGAGCATTCCGGCAAGCCTGGGGCGTAGAAAGGCGCTCCTGTTATCCGTATTCCTGCACATTATCAGCATAACTTTTGTTGTTATTGCCGGTCTTTTGGCCAGCAGCACTTTCGGGACGATTTACTGGCTGGGCGCATTAGTTTTCAGTGGTTTGCTTTTTTATCAGCACACCCTGGTTGCTCCCGACAACCTCAGCAGGGTAAACCTGGCTTTTTTCACACTCAACGGAATTGCCAGTATGATTTTTGCGGTTATTGTTATTTTCGGGATGTACCATCCGCTTTAGGCAATGCCGCATTTTAGCAACACAACTTATAATTTGCGCAGAGCAGGATAATGATTGATAATTTTTCTTACTTTTGTCCGGCAAACATCCAAAAACAGGAAGCACAATGCGCAATTTTATCGCTGAAGCAAATAACTATTTATCAGGCAAGCAATATATTTTATTGCGTTTTGTGGTTGACAATCTGCACTCATCCCAAAAAAATATTTTGAAATTTTCAAAAACAGTTCAAAATTACGACCAATGATTGAGCTGTAACAGGCTTCCAACATCCTAATGATACTATCTTAAGTACCGGCAGGATGACACAACCGGCCTCCCCAAAAAATGGCAGGCCGAAGAAAATACAAATGAAAAGCAAATAAAACATCAGATTATTAATTTTAAAACGAAAAACAGACATGAAAAAATTACTCGGAATTTTAGCAATTGCACTGCTGTTTACAGTAGTTACCAATGAAGCAAAAGCACAGCTTTCAATTGGCGGTGGCTTAGGTTATGCAACAGACATCAGCAAGCCTGGCGTACTTGTCAAAGCTACTTACGACATTGACGAAACATGGAGTGGCGCAGCTCATTTCACTTATTATTTCCCAGACAAAGTAGAACTCTTTGGTGGTGAAATCAAAACTACATGGTGGTCATTTGGCGTTGACGGACGTTATAAATTTATGGAAACTGACGCTATTGCTCTGCGTGGTGTAGCAGGTCTTATTGTAACAGGTGTCAGTGTAAAATCTGAATATAATGAAGACGATTATAATTTGTATTTTAAGTCTGATGATTTATCATCATCCATTAGCAGCACAGAATTTGGTGTCGGCCTTGGTATAAATGCTGAATTCGCACTTGGAGACGCAATGGGTCTTTTTGGCGAATTGCGTTATAACCTCGGTGGTGCAAACTACCTGGCTGCACAAGCTGGTATCCTTTTCAAGCTTGGCAACTAAGAAGTAATTTCTTAATAATATTTAAGGCAGTCCAAAACGGGTTGCCTTTTTTTGTTTTTGCATGCTTTCTGAGTGAAATATTGGATTTTATATAAAGTTTCACTATTTTTACCTCAAAAAGAAGTTATGAGTGACGAAAAGAAAAGCTGTCCCGAATGCGGAGCGCCCATTATTGGCCGTGTAGATAAGATATTTTGTTCCGATGCCTGCCGCAACCTTTACCACAACCGCCTGAATGCCGATTCCAACAATTACATCCGGAGGATCAACCGTAAACTAAAGAAAAACCGCAGCATTTTGGCCGAGTTAAACCCCAACGGCAAAACCAAAGTACACCTGAAACAGCTTGCACGCCGTGATTTCGATTTTGAGCATTTTACCAGCATTTATACCACCAAAAAGGGCACAGTTTATTATTTCTGCTATGAATATGGCTATCTTCCTTTGGAAAATGATTTCTATGCGCTGGTTAAAAGGGATGTGGATTAATAAACTTTTCAAAAGTTTTAGGACTTTGAAAAAGTTTATTGGAAACTGATTGCTAAGCTCTACGGGCGTATTTCCTGCGCCTCAGCCACGCCTGAACAACACCATAAACAATTACGAGCAATACAGGCAGAACCGTATTGAGGATTTGCCAGAACAAGCGCTCACGCAGGATTTTTGTTTTGTCGAGCAGGCGGATTTTAATATCGCGGCTACGCACCGAAATCAATCCGTCATCTTCCACCAGATAATTGATCGCGTTCATAATCAGGTCTTTATTACCAAAAGTCTGGCGTGAATCCTGATCATAGCCCAAAGGAAGCGGATAGCCTTGTTTGCGGTGCAATTGATTGCGGATCACATCGCCATCGGAGATAAAAATCATTTTTGCATCTGCGCCATCATCAATAAAACCAATAGACTCATCATTGGCCAGTTCGGGCGGGATACGGTTTTTATAGAGCGATTCAAAATTTCCTTCGAGCAAAACCGCAACAGGAATACGCGATTTGGTATAAAGCCGTTCATCCGGATTACGGCGGGCAGAATTCAAATCCACAATCACCGGACTATTGGCCGTTCGGCTGTAATCTGATGATGTTAAAAGAATTGTCTTTTTAATGCCTTTGGCTCCTACGGTATCAATACTGCTCACGAATTGTGATTTCACAGCATTAAGGTTTTTGATGATGGGATGATCGCCCGAAGGAAGCAAAAGGGGAAAATACGGCCAGGGCATAAATCCCATTTGTGGCTGATTGCCCATATATCCGGTAACCAACATGATCGGCAGGTGGTTAATGTCCATCACCAAATCATTATTGATGCGCACACCATATTTAAAAAGCATGTCTTCCAGGTTCAGGTCGCGCGGAACCGCATAAAGCTGCGGGCTGGTTTTCAGGCTGTCCATTTCCGCAATAACCGGATCGATCAGCCAAAGCAGGCTACCGCCACGCATCACATACTGATCGAGGATAAACTTATCTTTTTCGGAGAAAGTACTGTCGGGACGTGCGATAATCAGTGCTTTGTATTTGTTGAGGATGCGGTATTTGCCTGATGTCGAGTCCACAAGTTTATGTTCTGTGAGGCTGGTTATCTTGCCATCAATACTTACGCGTTCCACATTATAATACTCACTAAGCGACATGGCGATATCTGCCAGACCGGCATCTTCCATTTCCCTGTGTCCCGAAACAAAACCAATTTTCGGCTTATAAGTGTCTGTCAAACGGCGAACCGCACTGGCCAGTTCATACTCCAGGTTTTGCACGGAATTATTGAGCAGTTGTTCGTGTGGCGTGGCAATCTGGTTGGCCAGAAGCTCCACAGGAATTTCCCTGCCCTTGTGCGTAACGATCAGCCCGGGGAAGATAATCTGCTGGCGCATTCCATCTTTATCATTCACCTGAAGATCGGTAGGTTGCAGCCCTTTTTCGACCAGCTCCCGATAGAGGTTTTGCCGATCGTTTGGATCTTCCAAAGCGTTTGGGTCTTCAAATTCGTATTCGATATAATCGCTGTAGGCACGGAACTCGTCCAGCATCTCGCGTGTAGCATTGCGCAGGCGCTTAAAACCTGCCGGAAATTCGCCATCGAGATACACTTTAAAATAAACGATATCATCCACCTCTTTGAGCAGCTTTTTAGTGGCAGGCGAGAGTGTATAACGCTTTTCTGCCGTAAGGTCGAAACGGGTAAAAACGTATTGCGCAATGATGTTGATGAGGATCAGGATCAGCAGCCCGTAGAAAAGCTGCAAAATATTATGGCGTTTTATATTGCTTTGTTTCTTCATAGTTGCAGGCTTACCATTTTCTGCTTTGCAGCGATAATTTGGTTAACATAATAAAGAAGGCGATGAGGCTGAGGAAATAAACCACATCACGGGTATCGATCACACCGCGGCTCATGGAGGAATAATGATCGCTGATGCCGAGGGATTTTACCAGCAGGTCGATGGACCCAAATAAATCCAAACCGTAGATAAACTCAAAACCGAGATAGAAAAAACCGGTCATGATCAGTGCCAGGATGAAAGAAATAATCTGGTTATCGGTAAGCGAAGAGGCAAATAGCCCGATGGCCACAAAACTGGCACCGAGAAAAAGCAGCCCGATATATGAACCAATGGTACCACCAATATCGAGATTTCCCTGAGGATATCCCAAAGCATAGACCGAATAGAAATAGACCAGCGTAGGGAGCAGGCTGAAAACCACCAGCATCAGCCCGGCAAAATATTTGGCCAAAATAATCTGTAAATCAGTGAGCGGGCGGGTAAAAAGCAACTCAATGGTGCCGCTTTTCTTTTCATCGGCAAAGAGACGCATGGTGATGGCCGGAATCAGAAAGAGGAACACAAAAGGAGCCAGCATAAAAAGCCCTTCCAGGTTGGCATAACCAAAATCGAGGATATTAAAATCCATGGGAAAAACCCAAAGGAAGAGGGCATTAATGATCAGGAAAACCGAAATGACGATATATCCGATCAGGGAATTGAGAAAGCTGGCTATCTCTTTTTTAAGTAGTTTATACATAGCGATGCATTTTGTCCGGCGCAAAAATACGCAAATTTAACAGCCTGAAAGGGATAAGGAAAGTATGGGAGGGATTTTTATGATTTTTTGGGAGAGGTGGCTATAAATTCATTGGATGAACTGATTCCAACTCATAAGATAAGCCTGATTTTCACCCACTCATCAGATCGTATTGCTAACTCATCGGATGACTTTGAGTCATCCGATGACTCGAGTTTGGCTAATTTCTAACAAAAAAAGGTGCTAAAACACTAAGGTTTTTTTTATTTTGATGGCTTTGTGACCCGATATATTTGTTCACGAAGTCATCGAAATTCATTCCAACTGCTTTTGCATGCAGATGGGCTCTGATATTGTTAAGTATATCACCGGTAGTTATGCGGTTTTTATTTTTATTAGGATACCATTTTGGCCTTGGGATAGTGTGATTATTTGATTTTTGATAAGCTCTGTGGCTGGCAATATGTAACAAGGCGTAAGTGGCCGCTATAAAGGCAGGGACATTTTCTGCCGATTTGTTGTTTCTTACTTGTGCTTGGCCACATCCCATCATCAACTTTTGTTCACGGAAGTTGACCTCTATTTCCCATCTCCATAAGTAAGATTGGAGGAGTGTCTGCAGATCTAATCCTGTGTCCGAACAAATAAGATAAGCTGGTTGACGGTAGAGTATTTTTGATCCTTTGCTAAGCCTGTAACCTAGAGGCCGTATTACCACTAACTTCAGGTCGTGATCTTGTCCAGCGGATTTCCAACGTACATTGTTGACTACTTTCACATTAAAATCATGCGTTTTTCCTGCTGCCCAAGCTTTTACTTCTTGCCATTCATACTGGTCTGACTGTCGGATCTGCTCTGGTGTTGGCAGTTGTTCTCCATAAACGCGTTTGCGCCCTTTTAGGGGTTGTTTTTCTGGGATTGCAAATAATTTCGTGTCTTTTCTGATTCTGCCGATCAAGGTAACCCTTTGCGGTAGGTTTTTAAGCACTTCGCTATTTGTATAACTCCCATCAACACTCATGATAAGTTTTTTGCCCGCTGCCCCTTGGATATCTAAATTTTCCCTGAGTAATTTGATTCGCTCACTGCCCTGTTTGCTTAGTTTGGCTATTTTCTTTTCTTCCTTATACTTTTCGATCTCTTGCTGCCCTGCATTTTTCTTTGGGCGAAGTACTGTTGGGCAATGATGAAAATCCACAGGGATAGCCCTGGATTGACCTGCCTCGCCTTCAATTGGCAGGGCCATTGAAATCTGGATAAAGCGTTGGCCCCAAATAAAATTAGTATGAAAAGGCGGCCCTAATGGGTCTCTTCTCCATGCAGTACCAGGTATCTTTTTCCCAGTTTTTTTAACTATTGTATCGTCCATCTGTGCATAAATATTACTGCATCCTGACGTTTCTTTTAGAACATTGGCTTGTGCAACATTCATGATTTTCTCAATGTCAATCCGGCCCTGGCTAAATAGCCGGTAGGCTGATGTCCAATCCTGAAACTGGTTCCCTGACGCAGACAGTATCCCTGTTAATGTATGGCGACCCAAGCAATTTAGGCTCCCATACATAAGTTCCCTTGCTCGTTTCCAGGCCCCATGATTTGGAAAGGCAGAATAACATTCGTTTATCAAACTGTCCAGTTCATCAATCAGGTTTTTTGAGTTTTTTTTTATCATCCGGTTCAATCGGATTGGGCCTTTTAAGTACCATTTTACTTTTGTCCTCAATAACCCATTCGACAACTTCTCCTTTCTCGAATTCCATTGCTTGTGCAACTGCCGATGGGAAGTTAATGTACCATTGTTCGCTGGCCACTCTTTTAATTAATTGAATTTTTGTTGGATATCCCATAATTGCTAATTTTAAATTACTAGTTATACAACTAGATTCAAAGATATAAAAAAAGTCAAAAGAGTGTATGCCTTTTGACTTTTTTTTATCTAGTGTTATAATTATTAAGTTAATTAACTAATATTTTATTATCTTTGCCACATGGCAAGAATAGGAAAACCCATCCAGATAACAACGGAAGAGAAGGCAGAGCTTCTTTCCATGAGCCGTTCACACAAACTTGAAAAACGTTACGTTGAGCGTGCCGAGATAATTATATTATCCGATCAAGGTTTATTGATGAGTGAAATAGTAGAGCAAACAGGGCTTAGTAGACCTGTAGTAAATAAATGGAGACAACGCTTTCGCGAGCAAGGTATTACAGGTTTGAAGGATGCTTACCGAAGTGGAAAACCAAAGGTTATCACTGCAGAACAACAGGCTATGGTAATTGAGAAAGCCTGCACAAAGCCAGATGACGGATACACTAACTGGTCTCAAGAACGTATCGCCAAAGAAGTAGGGATTAGCCAGTCTAAAGTATTTCAGATTCTTAAACAAGCAGACATAAAGCCACATAAAATTGAGTATTGGTGCGGCAAGTCAAAAGACCCAGAGTTTGAAGAAAAAATGACCAACATTGTTGGGCTTTACATGTCGCCACCAGAAAACGCTTTGGTTATTTGTGTTGACGAAAAAACTCAAATACAGGCACTCGATAGAACTCAGCCAGAGTTGCCATTACGGCCAGGAAATCCGAAAAGACAAACAGCCACCTACAAACGCAACGGAACTGTTTCGTTAATTGCGGCACTTGCAGTGCATACAGGTGAAGTAACAGCCAAAACAATTAAATCAAATAATGCAGAAAACTTCTTAAAGTTCTTAAAATCACTTGATAGGAAATACCGAAACAAAAAGCTTCACATAATTGCAGACAACCTTTCGGTACATAAACATAAAGACGTTAAGGAGTGGCTGAAAGGAAAAAGGAAAATCACATTGCACTTCACCCCAACGTATTCTTCTTGGTTGAATCAAGTTGAGATATGGTTCAATATATTAACAAAGGATGTTGTAAAAGGAGGTGTTTGGAAATCATCAGAACAATTGGCTTCTCAACTTATTGAATACGTGAAAACATACAATGAGACACGTGCTAAGCCCTTTCGATGGACTTATACTGGTGATGCATTGAAAATTAGTTAACTTATTAAATAATTAATACACTAGTTAAATCCAAACTCAAGACACTAAGGTTTTTTTTATTTTGATGGCTTTGTGACCCGATATATTTGTTCACGAAGTCATCGAAATTCATTCCAACTGCTTTTGCATGCAGATGGGCTCTGATATTGTTAAGTATATCACCGGTAGTTATGCGGTTTTTATTTTTATTAGGATACCATTTTGGCCTTGGGATAGTGTGATTATTTGATTTTTGATAAGCTCTGTGGCTGGCAATATGTAACAAGGCGTAAGTGGCCGCTATAAAGGCAGGGACATTTTCTGCCGATTTGTTGTTTCTTACTTGTGCTTGGCCACATCCCATCATCAACTTTTGTTCACGGAAGTTGACCTCTATTTCCCATCTCCATAAGTAAGATTGGAGGAGTGTCTGCAGATCTAATCCTGTGTCCGAACAAATAAGATAAGCTGGTTGACGGTAGAGTATTTTTGATCCTTTGCTAAGCCTGTAACCTAGAGGCCGTATTACCACTAACTTCAGGTCGTGATCTTGTCCAGCGGATTTCCAACGTACATTGTTGACTACTTTCACATTAAAATCATGCGTTTTTCCTGCTGCCCAAGCTTTTACTTCTTGCCATTCATACTGGTCTGACTGTCGGATCTGCTCTGGTGTTGGCAGTTGTTCTCCATAAACGCGTTTGCGCCCTTTTAGGGGTTGTTTTTCTGGGATTGCAAATAATTTCGTGTCTTTTCTGATTCTGCCGATCAAGGTAACCCTTTGCGGTAGGTTTTTAAGCACTTCGCTATTTGTATAACTCCCATCAACACTCATGATAAGTTTTTTGCCCGCTGCCCCTTGGATATCTAAATTTTCCCTGAGTAATTTGATTCGCTCACTGCCCTGTTTGCTTAGTTTGGCTATTTTCTTTTCTTCCTTATACTTTTCGATCTCTTGCTGCCCTGCATTTTTCTTTGGGCGAAGTACTGTTGGGCAATGATGAAAATCCACAGGGATAGCCCTGGATTGACCTGCCTCGCCTTCAATTGGCAGGGCCATTGAAATCTGGATAAAGCGTTGGCCCCAAATAAAATTAGTATGAAAAGGCGGCCCTAATGGGTCTCTTCTCCATGCAGTACCAGGTATCTTTTTCCCAGTTTTTTTAACTATTGTATCGTCCATCTGTGCATAAATATTACTGCATCCTGACGTTTCTTTTAGAACATTGGCTTGTGCAACATTCATGATTTTCTCAATGTCAATCCGGCCCTGGCTAAATAGCCGGTAGGCTGATGTCCAATCCTGAAACTGGTTCCCTGACGCAGACAGTATCCCTGTTAATGTATGGCGACCCAAGCAATTTAGGCTCCCATACATAAGTTCCCTTGCTCGTTTCCAGGCCCCATGATTTGGAAAGGCAGAATAACATTCGTTTATCAAACTGTCCAGTTCATCAATCAGGTTTTTTGAGTTTTTTTTTATCATCCGGTTCAATCGGATTGGGCCTTTTAAGTACCATTTTACTTTTGTCCTCAATAACCCATTCGACAACTTCTCCTTTCTCGAATTCCATTGCTTGTGCAACTGCCGATGGGAAGTTAATGTACCATTGTTCGCTGGCCACTCTTTTAATTAGTGCCAGCCAGAAAACTATAGATTTTTAAAATTCACCCAAAAAACAACTAGCAAAATATGTTCTGCAAGATGCTACTTGCATAAAAAAAATTAAAATTTATAGTAAATATATAGAAATATAATGCAATTATCCCGGCTTATTCAGCCCTTTAGAAACAACAAGGCATAATTTATCCTTGAAAAACAATTAAAATACTGTATTTCAATGATTTAAAATTATGCGGCCTTAAAGCATCCCTTGCCTGAGTGTTGGTCAGCTACAAAAAGACGGATCAACTCAACTCCGATCCTGCGCAAATTGTAAGCTGATACGGCTAGGCCAACATAACGTTTAAAATGTCCATACCCTTTGTCGGGACACCTGTCCAGTCCCCTATGTTCCAATTCGTTAATGTTTGATTCTATTGCACTGTGCCTGTTGCGTGCCTTTATAAACCAAGGCTGGTGCTCCTGTTCGTACTCCTGCTTGTTGCATTTCCCCTTTTTTGGGAGTACCAAACGCTGGGTGTTTTGCGAGAGAAGTTCTTTGTTTTCTTTTTTCCAATATCCTTTATCAAAGCTCCAACTTGCAATGCCTCTGTAGCGTAAGGATATTCTCTGGGCCAGCTGTGGGACACATTCTGAGTCTGACTGGCTTTCTATAATCTGGTAATCGACAATGAGGTTATATTGGTCAGTGGTTATTGCCGCTTTTTTCCCAAGTTCTACATTAGGCCGCATTTTGCCTTTTTTTATCCACTCGGTGTAGGTCTCAAAAATGGAAAACATTTTCTCTTCATGGGGGATTTCCTCTCCTTTTATCACCCTTCTTTCCAACAGGTCTATATGTTTTTGCAACAGTACCATATAATGGAACAGTTCCGTCAAAACGGGATTGTCGTCAATAGTGCTACGGCCGCATTCTTTCCCGAGCTTGGCGTGAAGTGCTTTCGCTTTTGTAAGGTAGCTTTTAGCGGTTTGCCGAACCCTATCGGCTTTTCCTTTTCCTCCTGAAGCACTTGCCCGTCCCAGTGCACGCATCTTGTTTTTGAGGTCTTTGCTCCAATTTTTATTCTTGCGCCACCCTGCCGGCGGTTGGCCCGGATAAAGCCTGGCAACTATATCGAGGCATTTGCGGGCACAGTCCCACAGCAAGTTATAGTCAGTTGGGAAATGGACATTGCTTTCTACCACAAAACTATCGGTTTTTAAGCACAATGCTTCCTCCTCTTTTTTTTTAAACACGTAGTGGCCAAAATCAACGATAATACTGTTGAGCTCCCTGACCGATTCATCGTCCAATAAGCCAACATTATCTATAATAGACTGATATCCAAACTTATAATTACTCATTCCATAATCGTTTTCAACACCCATGATTTGACGCACAAGCCGGTCGTAATTGGCCAAGTAGTGAAGATCATCGTAGCTTATGTTTTGGCAGAGGCGTACCTGGGAAAGTACAAAGACATGCCATAGGTCCATTCCGGGACGCCCGGTTTTATTGTTTTGGGAAAGGATTTTGTCCTCAAGGATAGTGAAAACTTTTTCATTCCACTCTGGGGTTACAAAAATCTCTTTTAAGGCTGCACATAGGCCGGGCAGGGCGCCGCTGCGCTTTTTTGTCGGAATTGCCACATCCTGGATCAGGGTACTGCCAATTTTAATTTGCTGTTCGAATCTTTTTCTCATATCTTTCCGTGTTTTGATGCCTGAGGCGCAATAAACGAATCTCAAACAGTTAAAGCATACAATATCAGCAAAATAACTATTCTACACAAGAAAATACCACGAAAGATTCAACAAAGTTATTAACAGTAAATTACTGATAAACAAAATGATATGAGTATTCTGGCAGGGACTAATTAATTGAATTTTTGTTGGATATCCCATAATTGCTAATTTTAAATTACTAGTTATACAACTAGATTCAAAGATATAAAAAAAGTCAAAAGAGTGTATGCCTTTTGACTTTTTTTTATCTAGTTAAATCCAAACTCAAGGTTGCCTACCTCACAGGTAGGCAATGCATGGCTTTATGAAATAGACCTGATGGGCAACATCCTATGGCAGCATTGTTACGGGGGGGGGAGTCATGATTTGCCAAACGATATTATCCAATCCAATAATGGTTTTACCGTTGCTGCAAGCAGTGATTCCTGGGGTGGGGATATTATTAACCAACACGGAAGAGGGGATATTTGGCTTTTTGAAACAGATTATAATGGCAATATACTTTGGAGCAATTGCCTCGGTGGATCTTATTCTGATTATTCCCGTAATATTTTCCCATTATCCGATGGTGGGTATATGGTGGTTGGATACAGTTCTTCTGTAGATGGAGACTTAGCCCCAACACAAACAAACTATAATAAAAAACTTTGGTTTGTAAAAACCAACAGCCAGGGCATTGGACAATGGCAAAGGGTCATTTCATCACGAAAGGATCTGGAAAATCGGTATTCACCTTTTGTCTTGCAAAAAGACGACAATACCTATGTAGTGGCCCAGGAAATAGAGGCCGGCGGGCCGGATACCCGTTGCCCGGGGGCCACACCCTCAGATGACAACCCATATGTGTGGCTGTTTGAAGTAAAATTTACAGATCAATTTGTCTCTGTAAATGAACTGCACGGCCAGGGCCTAAATGTAAGCCCCAACCCTGCAAACAACCTAATGATGTTTGAGCTGCCTGCTATTGGGGAGCTGTGCATTTATTCGGTTTCAGGGCGTTTGTTGCACAAAGCACACTGCCTGGCCGGGGATTATCATTACAATTGCGGCCATTTGAGCCCGGGGGTGTATTTCTACACTTTTATGACGGATGAGGCTTTGCTGCATGGGAAGGTGGTGGTGGAATAATTTCTGTCCATAATGCCCGATCTCAGCGTTATTCTTGCCCTGAAATCAAGTCGTTTACTAAGGTAAACTCCATGTTTTCAGTCCTGCGAATGCCTCGACCTCGAACATTCTGAACCAGAAATTTTAATTACAGATATGAAATTATTAATGTTGGCGGCTCCGCTCAGCCACCTTTAAATTGAGTATTTTTATTCAGTGCAAGCTGCTCGAGGACCTTGGATTGAGGTTGAACACTTAAAATTAAGGGCCCTGAGCATAATTGAAGGGCCGCTTTATAAGACAAAAAACAAAGGAAATGAACGATAACCCAAACTACAAACAAATGATAGAAATGCGCCACAATTGGGAACTTGCAGGGATCGAAGAAACCCAGTTGGACAGCCTAAGAATTGACACCCTGGCCAATATTGCCGATACAGCACGTGGAATGGCCGGAGCCATGGCGCGAGGTTTATTGGAATACGCCTATGGCTATCATTTTGTAAACTGCACCGAATGTGGGACCCAGAACAAAGACAGCGAAATAAAAGGCTGGAACATGCCTGATAGTAGATCTGCAAAAGCCCAGCTTGAAGTCAGTCCCAACCCAGCCAATACATGGGTCCGGTTTAAGTATGAACTCCCTGAAAACAGTACGGCTGTTATCCGCATTTCAAACCCAAATGGCCAAACCATTGCAGAACTACACCTGCAATCCGGCATGAAAGAATATGTTTGGGATGTACGCAATATCCCTTCAGGAACTTATTACTACCATATGGATGCCAATAATCAAAATGCTTCGGGCACTTTTATTATTAATCCTTAAATCCGCAAACAGTTATTAACAGAAACCGTTAAAACATTGTGTAAAAGTATTTTACACAATGTTTAACGGCTGAAAAATTTCATCTATTTTAATGGTATCAATTCAACAAAATAGAATGAAAAATTTTTCAGGCATGAAAATACAAAAAACTTTATCAAACGTAAGTCCTTTTGCAGGCATTTCTTTTGTCAACCAAAGCTTTAATAAATGCGGCCTGTCACAACTCATTGATAATGAGCTTGGCCAGAGGGTAAAGACTACCGGATATTCTTATAGCCAAATAATCAGGAACCTGTCGAATATATTTTTTAGTGGCGGCAGCTGCGCCGAGGACATCCATACTCATTTGGGCAAGCACCTAAAATCCTTGCCCGGCAATAATGTCCCCAGCGCTGATACCCTTTTGCGCGGCATCAAAGAACTGGCAACCCAAAATACAACCTATACCTCCAAGCAGGCCAAAGACTATGAGTTCAATATCAACAAGAGGCTCAACAGCTTAAACATCAAGTCTTTACTTTTGAACAACCAGTTGCATAAAGGCGCCTGCTATGATTTTGATTATGACAACCAAGTGATTGCCACCGAAAAGTACGATGCAAAAAATACCTATAAGCATACAAAGGGTTACTTTCCGGGAGTCGCCTCCATTGGGGACAAGATTGTTTATATCGAAAACCGGGCCGGCAATGCCAACGTAAAATTTGAACAGGCGGCAACTCTTGACCGTGCATATAAGCTACTGAATGAAAATGACATACAGATCCACCGCTCCCGGATGGATGCAGGGAGTTACTCCAAAGATATTATAGAAGTTGTTGCGGCCAACAGTGAACTGTTTTATATCAGGGCCAATAAGTCCGCTGAACTTTTGCGGCAAATATCTGAAATTGAAAGATGGAAAACCGTAGAAATCAATTACAAAGCGTATGAGGTGGCATCAATGCCCTTCACTCAATTTCTCGAACAAAAAAATTACCGCCTGGTCATTATGCGGGAAAAAAGCAAAAACAGCCAGATAGACCTGTTCACCGGGGACAACTTCATTTACCGCTCAATTTTAACCAATGACTGGAAGGCTGGCGAAAAAGAGGTGATACAATTTTACAACCAACGGGGGAGCAGCGAAAAACTCTTTGATGTGATGAACAATGATTTTGGCTGGAAGCGCCTTCCATGTTCGTTCATGAACGAAAACACCGCCTTTTTGATCATCATGGCCATGATAAAGAACTTTTACAACTACTTTGTCGGGCTGGTGTCAAGAGTATTTGGTGGCATTAAGCCGACAACCCGACTTAAAGGGTTTATTTTCAGGTTTATATCTGTTTCTGGAAAATGGATATACTCTGGGCGGCAATGGTTTTTGAAATTATATACTGACAGACCTTATGAGCAACTGTTGGTCTAAATACCCCTGGCTTTAACGGCTTTTTTCCAGAGCTACAGGGAGGGGTGTGCCTGAAAATTCAGAGTAAATATTTAGTAATCAATTCATTATGTGTGTCTTACGGAACGTAATGTGTTTTTGGCATTGATTGGGATTTTTACGCCATCAAAAAAAAGCAAGCCAAATTCAAAAGGCTATAAACAATTGCCCCTGTTGCAGTAAAATGTATGCCCAATGGAATAAAAAGTATCAATTTATTGCCCCTACTTGAGAAATTTCTGTGCCAAAAACATTTTTTAGCTCAATAAATTATTTCTTGCGGATTTAAGGTTAATCATTAATTTTGAAAAAATTAGGTACAGGGCAATATGCCCTGTACCTTGAGTTTGGATTTAACTAGATAAAAAAAAGTCAAAAGGCATACACTCTTTTGACTTTTTTTATATCTTTGAATCTAGTTGTATAACTAGTAATTTAAAATTAGCAATTATGGGATATCCAACAAAAATTCAATTAATTAAAAGAGTGGCCAGCGAACAATGGTACATTAACTTCCCATCGGCAGTTGCACAAGCAATGGAATTCGAGAAAGGAGAAGTTGTCGAATGGGTTATTGAGGACAAAAGTAAAATGGTACTTAAAAGGCCCAATCCGATTGAACCGGATGATAAAAAAAAACTCAAAAAACCTGATTGATGAACTGGACAGTTTGATAAACGAATGTTATTCTGCCTTTCCAAATCATGGGGCCTGGAAACGAGCAAGGGAACTTATGTATGGGAGCCTAAATTGCTTGGGTCGCCATACATTAACAGGGATACTGTCTGCGTCAGGGAACCAGTTTCAGGATTGGACATCAGCCTACCGGCTATTTAGCCAGGGCCGGATTGACATTGAGAAAATCATGAATGTTGCACAAGCCAATGTTCTAAAAGAAACGTCAGGATGCAGTAATATTTATGCACAGATGGACGATACAATAGTTAAAAAAACTGGGAAAAAGATACCTGGTACTGCATGGAGAAGAGACCCATTAGGGCCGCCTTTTCATACTAATTTTATTTGGGGCCAACGCTTTATCCAGATTTCAATGGCCCTGCCAATTGAAGGCGAGGCAGGTCAATCCAGGGCTATCCCTGTGGATTTTCATCATTGCCCAACAGTACTTCGCCCAAAGAAAAATGCAGGGCAGCAAGAGATCGAAAAGTATAAGGAAGAAAAGAAAATAGCCAAACTAAGCAAACAGGGCAGTGAGCGAATCAAATTACTCAGGGAAAATTTAGATATCCAAGGGGCAGCGGGCAAAAAACTTATCATGAGTGTTGATGGGAGTTATACAAATAGCGAAGTGCTTAAAAACCTACCGCAAAGGGTTACCTTGATCGGCAGAATCAGAAAAGACACGAAATTATTTGCAATCCCAGAAAAACAACCCCTAAAAGGGCGCAAACGCGTTTATGGAGAACAACTGCCAACACCAGAGCAGATCCGACAGTCAGACCAGTATGAATGGCAAGAAGTAAAAGCTTGGGCAGCAGGAAAAACGCATGATTTTAATGTGAAAGTAGTCAACAATGTACGTTGGAAATCCGCTGGACAAGATCACGACCTGAAGTTAGTGGTAATACGGCCTCTAGGTTACAGGCTTAGCAAAGGATCAAAAATACTCTACCGTCAACCAGCTTATCTTATTTGTTCGGACACAGGATTAGATCTGCAGACACTCCTCCAATCTTACTTATGGAGATGGGAAATAGAGGTCAACTTCCGTGAACAAAAGTTGATGATGGGATGTGGCCAAGCACAAGTAAGAAACAACAAATCGGCAGAAAATGTCCCTGCCTTTATAGCGGCCACTTACGCCTTGTTACATATTGCCAGCCACAGAGCTTATCAAAAATCAAATAATCACACTATCCCAAGGCCAAAATGGTATCCTAATAAAAATAAAAACCGCATAACTACCGGTGATATACTTAACAATATCAGAGCCCATCTGCATGCAAAAGCAGTTGGAATGAATTTCGATGACTTCGTGAACAAATATATCGGGTCACAAAGCCATCAAAATAAAAAAAACCTTAGTGTCTTGAGTTTGGATTTAACTAGATAAAAAAAAGTCAAAAGGCATACACTCTTTTGACTTTTTTTATATCTTTGAATCTAGTTGTATAACTAGTAATTTAAAATTAGCAATTATGGGATATCCAACAAAAATTCAATTAATTAAAAGAGTGGCCAGCGAACAATGGTACATTAACTTCCCATCGGCAGTTGCACAAGCAATGGAATTCGAGAAAGGAGAAGTTGTCGAATGGGTTATTGAGGACAAAAGTAAAATGGTACTTAAAAGGCCCAATCCGATTGAACCGGATGATAAAAAAAAACTCAAAAAACCTGATTGATGAACTGGACAGTTTGATAAACGAATGTTATTCTGCCTTTCCAAATCATGGGGCCTGGAAACGAGCAAGGGAACTTATGTATGGGAGCCTAAATTGCTTGGGTCGCCATACATTAACAGGGATACTGTCTGCGTCAGGGAACCAGTTTCAGGATTGGACATCAGCCTACCGGCTATTTAGCCAGGGCCGGATTGACATTGAGAAAATCATGAATGTTGCACAAGCCAATGTTCTAAAAGAAACGTCAGGATGCAGTAATATTTATGCACAGATGGACGATACAATAGTTAAAAAAACTGGGAAAAAGATACCTGGTACTGCATGGAGAAGAGACCCATTAGGGCCGCCTTTTCATACTAATTTTATTTGGGGCCAACGCTTTATCCAGATTTCAATGGCCCTGCCAATTGAAGGCGAGGCAGGTCAATCCAGGGCTATCCCTGTGGATTTTCATCATTGCCCAACAGTACTTCGCCCAAAGAAAAATGCAGGGCAGCAAGAGATCGAAAAGTATAAGGAAGAAAAGAAAATAGCCAAACTAAGCAAACAGGGCAGTGAGCGAATCAAATTACTCAGGGAAAATTTAGATATCCAAGGGGCAGCGGGCAAAAAACTTATCATGAGTGTTGATGGGAGTTATACAAATAGCGAAGTGCTTAAAAACCTACCGCAAAGGGTTACCTTGATCGGCAGAATCAGAAAAGACACGAAATTATTTGCAATCCCAGAAAAACAACCCCTAAAAGGGCGCAAACGCGTTTATGGAGAACAACTGCCAACACCAGAGCAGATCCGACAGTCAGACCAGTATGAATGGCAAGAAGTAAAAGCTTGGGCAGCAGGAAAAACGCATGATTTTAATGTGAAAGTAGTCAACAATGTACGTTGGAAATCCGCTGGACAAGATCACGACCTGAAGTTAGTGGTAATACGGCCTCTAGGTTACAGGCTTAGCAAAGGATCAAAAATACTCTACCGTCAACCAGCTTATCTTATTTGTTCGGACACAGGATTAGATCTGCAGACACTCCTCCAATCTTACTTATGGAGATGGGAAATAGAGGTCAACTTCCGTGAACAAAAGTTGATGATGGGATGTGGCCAAGCACAAGTAAGAAACAACAAATCGGCAGAAAATGTCCCTGCCTTTATAGCGGCCACTTACGCCTTGTTACATATTGCCAGCCACAGAGCTTATCAAAAATCAAATAATCACACTATCCCAAGGCCAAAATGGTATCCTAATAAAAATAAAAACCGCATAACTACCGGTGATATACTTAACAATATCAGAGCCCATCTGCATGCAAAAGCAGTTGGAATGAATTTCGATGACTTCGTGAACAAATATATCGGGTCACAAAGCCATCAAAATAAAAAAAACCTTAGTGTTTTAGCACCTTTTTTTGTTAGAAATTAGCCAAACTCGAGGTACAGGGCAATATGCCCTGTACCCTTTTATAGCTGTTATATGAAAACTTATCTGTATTATTCATTAGTAATTGTTTTTATACTTTTTACTTCTAAATTATCAGCCCAGCTCCCCATAGTAGAGACCAATTTCAACTGGCAGAATTGTACAACTGGATATTTTGGTGGAGGGATAGCGAAGATTGACGACTCTTTTTTCCTTTTATCGGCAAACAAAGGAAAGGATACCAGCGCCGTTGGCTACCACGATGATTGGGATCTTATGCTGATTAAGACCGACTCATTCGGAAACGTTATCTGGAAAAAATGCTATGGGGGGAGTAAAAGAGATACCCCATTTAGTTTGCAAAAAACCGAAGATGGCAATATATACTTAATAGGTTTTACCTGGTCTGATGATGGCGATGTGCAAAGCAGGCGGTGGCAGGCAACCCAAATATGGCTTGTTAAAGTTGACCCAACTGGAAATATAATTTGGGAACGTGCTTTTGGCATTGAAGAACCCAATGGTTTTGATATCAGAGGTTCACTCATATTGCCAGATGGTGGTATTATTATTTCTGCAATGATACAGGGAAAAACCGGCGATGTGAGCACTCATTATGGGCTCCAAAACAGTTGGCTGGTGCGTTTTAATGCCCAGGGGGATATGCTCTGGGAAAAAACCTACGGCAATGAAAGCCTTAACGAAACTTTAAGGGCTTTAAAGCTTACAAAAGATGGCACAATCTTATGTGGAGCTGCTGTTTATAATGGAGGTGGAATGGTAGAGTGTTCTTTACCAGACAATTTCGAATTTAGTGTCTGGCTTTTCGAAATTGATCTAGCAGGAAATATTCTATGGCAAAATTGCTATGGAGGATCATCCTACGATATCCCATATTGCATATTTGAAACTGGCAATAATTTTATTGTTGGTGCTAGTAGTGATTCTCATGATGGGGACATTGTAAACCCTCATGGGGAATCTGATATTTGGTTGTTTGAAACAGACAATTCCGGCAACTTATCCTGGTCCAATTGTCTGGGAGGCTCATATCGTGAAGCCCCAAGATATATTTTCCCTGTATCAACTGGCGGTTATTTGATTGTAGGCTCAACCAGTTCAGATGATGGTGACATATCCGGTCATCAAGGCGGGTACCGAGCAAATAATCTATGGTTTATAAAGGTTAATGATCAAGGCATTGGTCAATGGCAAAAATGCATTAGCAACATGAATGGTTTTCAAAACATCCCAAATCCACCAAGCATCCTCCAAAAAGACAACAACACCTACATTGTTGTACAGGAAATTAAAGAAGACGGCAGGGATGTATTATGCCCGGGGGCCACACCCTCAGATGAAAACCCATATGTATGGATGTTTGAAATAGAATTCACAGATCAATTTGTATCTGTAAGCGAGCTGCACGGCCAGGGCCTAAATGTAAGCCCCAACCCTGCAAACAACCTAATGATGTTTGAGCTGCCTGCTATTGGGGAGCTGTGCATTTATTCGGTTTCGGGGCATTTGTTGCACAAAGCACAATGCCTGGCCGGGGATTATCATTACAATTGTGGTCATTTGAGCCCGGGAGTGTATTTCTACACTTTTATGACGGATGAGGCTTTGCTGCACGGGAAGGTGGTGGTGGAATAGCCTCGGCTCCGCTCGGCTGCCTTAAATTGAGTATTTTTATTCAGCGCAAGCTGCTCGAGGACCTTGGATTGAGGTTGAATACTTAAAATTAAGGTTCTTGAGCGGCCTGTGGTGAGCGTAGCCGAACCAAGTTGAAGGGCCGATTTATAAGACAAAAAACAAAGGAAATGAACGATAACCCAAACTACAAACAAATGATAGAAAAACCGGAACGCATCATAAATTCATCCAACATAGCGTTTTAAATAAAGGCACAGTTTTTGATACCAAAAGCTTCTGTATCTCAAATCATTTGCATGAATATTAAAAAAGTATCATCGTTTTTTCAGCCCGAAGGCATTTTCAAAAAAGCTGCAGGGAATGAGCAAAAAAGGGCTGTATCAAATCCGTTACAATGCCATTCTCTTATTCGAAATTATGAAGTCGCCGGATGTTCCAATCAAAAGCAAAGCCATGATTGCCGGAGCATTGGGTTACCTGATCTTGCCTACCGACATTATCCCCGATTTTGTTGCCGGCATTGGCTTTACCGACGATTTAAGTGTTTTGCTGATGCTCATGAACCAAATGCAATCGCTCATTACTGAAGAAATGCAACAGTTGGCCGCGCAAAAAGCAGGCTCCTCTGCGGAAGTAGCAGAAAATTTATCCATCTAAAAAAGACGAAAACAATTCTGGAATTCGTTGGTTGTTTGCAAGTGTATATGAAGGCCGGATTAAAGCTCTTTGTGCAATTGTAAAATCTTTATTTTGGTAATTGACTTCCAAAATAAAAAATCCTTAGGAATACTCCTGATTTTGGAGAATATTTCATAAACTTGCACGGAAATCCAGTTAAATGGTTGATTCTATGAAGAAGATGGTGAGAATACAGAAAAAAAATATACTACAAGTCATAACCGCCGCAGTCCTGATCGGACTGTTTTTCTATAATGCAGCAACACCGGTGCTCCTGGCGCAGGACCACCACAATCATCAAAACGCAATTCATACTGAAACAGAAGATATTGCAGATTTTGAACAGATTCATGAAGAGGAGTATAATGCCGGTGAAATGATCATTGAGCATATTGTGGACGCCCATGAATGGCACATTGCTGATTTCGGACATACGCATATTACGGTCTATCTTCCCATCATCCTGCTCCACGATGGCGAGCTGCACATTTTTTCATCCAAACATCTGGAGCACGGTCAGTCTGCACACAATGGCTTTGCACTGGCGCATGGCGGCCCGCACGAAGGCAAATTCGTAAAAATCATGGAATATGATTTCCTCGAAAAGGGCGTCATCACCGAAGACACGGAAGCCAGCCTGCCTTATGATTTCTCCATCACCAAAAACGTACTTGCCATTTTCGTCAGTATGATCATCATCCTCTGGATTTTTATCAGCATTGCCCGTGCCTATACCCGCCGTCCGGGACAAGCACCCAAAGGCATGCAATCCCTCATGGAGCCGATCATCCTTTTTATCCGCGACGACATCGCGAAAGCCAGTATAGGCGAAAAAAAATATGCGAAATACATGCCCTACCTGCTCACTTTGTTCTTTTTTATTTTCCTGAACAACCTGATGGGCCTGATCCCTATATTTCCTTTTGGGGCCAACGTAACGGGCAATATTGCCGTAACCATGGTTCTGGCTGTTTTCACTTTTGTGATTACAACCTTCAGCGGAAACAAAAATTACTGGATGCACATCATCAATGCGCCGGGGGTTCCCTGGTGGCTCAAATTTCCGGTTCCTTTGATGCCAATCGTTGAAATCATTGGTGTTTTTACAAAACCCTTTGTACTCATGGTCCGTCTCTTTGCCAACATCGCGGCAGGCCACATCATCGTGCTGGGTTTTATGAGCCTGATTTTCATTTTTGGAAGCATCAACGCATATCTGGGATTGGGTGTGAGCGTTGTAAGCCTTTTGTTCAGCGTGTTTATGAGCGTGCTGGAACTTCTGGTGGCATTTATTCAGGCTTATGTATTTACGCTTCTTTCGGCTTTATATTTTGGCATGGCCACCGAAGAACATCATTAAACGAACTCCATTTACTCACTTAAATAATATGTAATTATGGAACTTCTCACTATTTTATTGCAAGCAGTAGCAGACCTCGCTCCTTATGCAAAACTGGGTGCCGGATTTGGCGCTGGTATTGCAGCAATTGGCGCTGGTATCGGTATTGGCCAGATTGGCCGCGCAGCAGTTGAAAGTATTGCCCGTCAGCCTGAGGCTGTTGGCGATATCCGTTCCAACATGATTGTTGCAGCCGCCCTTATCGAAGGTGTTGCTTTCTTTGCTATCGTAGTTTGTCTGTTGATTGTATTTATCTAAAACAGGCATTTGCTTTTTGTCCCGGCGATTGGCCGGGACAGAAGGCTCTCTTTTGATTAAAAAACGAACAAATAAATAGAACTATGGAACTTGTAAATCCGGGACTGGGATTGATTTTTTGGATGACCGTTTCTTTTCTCATCCTTTTGTTTTTACTGCGGAAGTTCGCATGGAAACCGATTTTATCGGCTTTAAAAGATCGCGAAGACAGCATTGAAGAAGCGCTGCATATGGCAGAAAAAGCCCGGGAGGAGATGGCCCAGCTCAAATCGAAGAATGAAGATTTATTGCGCGAAGCCCGTCAGGAGCGCGAGCAAATGCTCAAAGAAGCCCGTGCTGCACGCGATGCCATGATCGTAGAAGCCAAAGAAAAAGCTTCTCTTGAAGGCCAGCGCATCCTCGAACAGGCCGCCGAAAACACCGCCCGCCAAATGGAAAGCGCAAAGCAGGAACTTAAAAACCAGCTTGCGGAGTTTTCGATTAAAATTGCCGAGCAGATCCTCAAGGAAAAACTTGCCGATGACAAGCAGCAGCAGGAGCTGGTTGCCAAACTCGTAAAAGAAACCCATTTTAACTAAGCCTATGAAATCAGCACATATCGCCAGGCCATACGCAAAGGCATTGCTGGATTTCGCTCTGGAAAACAAGCAGGAAGACCAGATTTTTGCTGATATGCAATTGGTTGAAAACACATGCAGGAATTCCCGGGAACTACTGGCCATGCTCAAAAGCCCCATCATCAGGGCAAAGCAAAAACTTAATGTGATCAATACCCTTTTTCAAGACAAAATCACAGAAATTTCCGCACGTTTCCTCAGCATTATCCTGCAAAAAGGCCGCGATGCCTGGATGCCGGAAATTGCCGCACAATACGTTGCCGAATACAAGAAATTCAAAGGCATTATGAGCTCTGAGCTTACCACGGCAACAGGCATCAGCAATGAAAGCCGCGAAGAAATTATCCGCATGCTTAAAGAGTTTTCGGGCAAAGAAATTGAAATGAGCGAAAAAACCGACCCTGCACTTATTGGAGGTTTTGTTTTGCGCTTCGAAGACAAAAGATATGATACCAGCGTTCGCACACAGCTCAACGAACTGAAAAGCGAACTCCTGACCAAATAATTGATAAACAGAATACTAACAGTAGAAATTGATATATTATGGCAGAAATAAAAGCCGCTGAAGTTTCCGCTATACTGCGCCAGCAACTGGGCGCTTACAAAAGCGAAAGTGAATTGGAAGAAGTAGGTACCATTTTGCAGGTAGGTGATGGTATTGCACGTGTTTACGGGCTCAATAATTGCGAATCGGGCGAACTCCTTGATTTCGGCAGCAAACACGTTATGGGAATTGCGATGAACCTCGAAGAAGACAATGTGGGTGCTGTGCTCCTGGGTGATTCATCATTGCTCAAAGAAGGGGATACAGTGAAACGTACCGGCAAAATATCTTCTATTGATTTCTCTGAAGGAATGCTGGGCCGCGTGGTGAATACTCTTGGAATGCCCCTGGATGGCAAAGGCGAAATTGAAGGTGATAAATTTACCCTGCCCCTGGAACGCAAAGCGCCTGGCGTAATTTACCGACAGCCTGTGAGCCAGCCACTACAAACCGGTATCAAAGCCATTGATGCAATGATTCCGATTGGCCGCGGACAGCGCGAGCTGATCATCGGCGACCGCCAGACCGGCAAATCTGCCATTGCAGTTGACACTATCCTCAACCAACGTGAGAATTTTGAAAAAGGCAAACCGGTTTACTGTGTTTATGTTGCTGTAGGTCAGAAAGGTTCTACTGTTGCCAATATTGTTGACACGCTCGAAAAACATGGTGCAATGGATTATACGGTTGTGGTTTCGGCTACAGCTGCCGATCCTGCGGCACTCCAGTTTTATGCGCCATTTGCCGGAGCCGCCATTGGTGAATTTTTCCGCGATACAGGCCGCGATGCGCTGGTAATTTACGACGACCTTTCAAAACAGGCTGTTTCTTACCGTGAAGTATCGCTGCTGCTGCGCCGCCCTCCGGGACGTGAAGCATATCCTGGAGATGTGTTTTATCTCCACTCACGCCTGCTCGAACGCGCAGCAAAAATCATCGAATCCGATGAAATCGCACGCCAGATGAACGATATGCCCGAGGCCATACGCCCATTGGCAAAAGGTGGCGGATCGCTTACCGCACTGCCCATTATCGAAACGCAGGCCGGTGACGTTTCAGCATATATTCCAACCAACGTAATTTCCATTACCGATGGCCAGATTTTCCTCGAAACAAACCTCTTCAATGCCGGTATCCGCCCTGCCATCAACGTAGGTATTTCCGTATCGCGTGTAGGTGGTAATGCACAGGTGAAATCCATGAAAAAAGTCTCCGGAACCCTGAAACTCGATCAGGCTCAATTCCGTGAGCTGGAAGCATTTGCCAAATTTGGCTCCGACCTCGATGCTGCCACACAAGCCGTGCTTGATAAAGGGAAACGTAATGTGGAAATCCTGAAGCAGCCACAATACAGCCCGGTTTCTGTGGGCAAACAGGTAGCGATTATTTATGCCGGCACAAAAGGCTTGCTCAGGGATGTTCCGGTGGATAAGGTGAGCAATTTCGAAGAGGAATTCCTTGGTTTGATGGAACAAAAACATGCAGAAAGCATTGCACAAATGGCCGAAGGGAAATGGACGCCCGAACTGGCCAAAATAATTGAAGAAGCCGCTGCGGAGATTTCTTCAACTTATAAGAAATAAGAATTTTTGAACTAATTAATTTAGGATGGCTAATCTTAAGGAAGTACGTACACGCATTGAATCCGTTCAATCGACCCGGCAAATCACCAGCGCCATGAAAATGGTTGCCGCATCCAAGCTACGCAAAGCACAAAATGCGGTGATGACACTCCGGCCGTATTCCAACCGACTCAATAATATTTTGGATAATATCACGGCCAGCCTCGCCGATGACCAGCAAAGCCCTTTCAGCGAAAAGCGTGAAGCAGAAAAGGTGCTGATGGTGTTGATTTCGAGCAATAAAGGACTTTGTGGGGCTTTCAACTCCAATGTCATCAAAAGGGCAAAGCAACTGATTGCAAATGAGTATAAAGCACAGGCCGATGCCGGGAACCTGAAGCTGATCTGTGCCGGAAAAAAAGTCAGTGAAATTTTTGCCAAAAGCCCGATCAACGTTCTGATGAGCAAAGACGGCCTGCTTGACAATCCTTCATTCGACGATATAGCTGCACTGGCAGAAGAAGTGATGCAACTTTTCCTGGAGAAAAAAACCGACAAAGTCATTCTGATTTATAACCAGTTCAAGAATGCGGCTACGCAGGTCATCCAAACAGAAGATTTCCTTCCAGTTATTCCGGAACCAACGGAAAATCAAGAGAAGGAAGAAATTGATTATATTTTTGAACCGGGAAGAGAAACAATTGTTAAAGAGTTAGTACCTAAGATTTTAAAGGTACAATTGTTCAAAGCATTCCTGGATTCATTTGCGGCAGAACATGGAGCACGTATGACCGCCATGCATCAGGCTACCGACAATGCAACAACATTGCTGGGCGAGCTGAAACTGGCTTACAACAAAGCACGCCAGGCCGCTATTACCAACGAAATCCTCGAAATTGTCAGCGGAGCTGAAGCTTTGAAAGGATAGAATAACAAACCAAAAAAACGCAATAAACAATGATTACAGAAAAATTAGAAAAAGCAATAAACGAGCAGATTAAAAAAGAAGAGCATTCTTCACGTATTTATCTCGCTATGGCCAGCTGGTGCGAAACCAATGGTTTTCCCGGTGCTGCTGCCTTCCTCTATGAACAAAGCGTGGAAGAGCGCGACCATATGATGAAATTTGTGCATTATCTGAACGATCGCGGCGGATATGCTGTTCCGGCTGCTTTGGAGCAACCACCACACACATTTGAGTCATTGCTCGATATTTTTGAGCAGGTATTGAATCACGAACAATACATCACTGCATCCATCAATGATCTTTATGAACTTACACTGGGCGAAAGGGATTACACAACCGGTAATTTTCTGCAGTGGTTCATCAATGAACAGATCGAAGAAGAAAGCACCATGTCGGAAATTTTGGATAAAATCCGCCTGATTGGCGATGCCAAGGGTGGTTTCTTCCATATGGATAAGGAGTTGAGTTCGATGGCGGCAGCACGTCAGGATGGTGCGGAATAATATTTGAATAGAATGTCCGGTCTCTTTGGGATTTGTATTTGAAACACAATTTACCAAACAAGAAAAAAACTTAACAAATAAAAATAAAGCTGCCTCAAATCTATTCTTTGGCAGCTTTTTTCGATTTTATGAAGAAAATAATATACATACTCGCACTGTTTGGACTGGCTTTTGGTTTTCAGGCAGTACAGGCACAGGAAAGTGCTCAGGAAGAAATTGCTGTGGACAGCGCACAGATGCAGAAAATCATCCTTTTTCATAATGAAGGATGCGGCCGTTGCAGTGTTGCCAAAGATTTTTTCGATGAAAATCATATCCCTTACATCGGGAAACAAATCAGCGAAGGCGACAACCGCAGGGAGATGCAGCAATGGGTCAATAAAGCACGTGGAGGCAAATCCGGTGGTTTCAGCTATCCGGTAATCGTACTGAACCAGGACAGTGTTTACTACAGCATCCACAATATCAAAGCTTTCCTCACCGAATTAAAAAAGGAAATTGATGCGGGGCGGTTTTAGAAAAAAACCCCCACAATACAAAAAAGCCATCCGAGAAAATCAGATGGCTTTTTTTATATCACTCAAAAGGGATTACCAGGAGTTCGTCTATTAAGTCGGGTTTCTGATTCAGAATGTTCGAGGTCGAGGCATTCGCAGGGCTGAAAGCAAGGAGTCCTTGAAGTTTCGGGATGACTTGTTTTCAGAACAAGAATAATCCCGAAGCTTCGGGAGACATTATGGACAGAAATTACTTAGTATCTGTCTATAAAGTACTGTGCTTGATTCAGAATGTTCGAGGTCGAGGCATTCTTGGTATTGAAAATAAGGAGTCCCGTACGTACGGGATGACTGGTTTCAATACCAAGAATAACGCTGAGATCAGACATTATGGACAAGCACTACTTAATCACGTTGAGTTCTTTTCCGACCTTAATAAAGGCATTAATGGCTTTATCAAGATGCGCTACCTCATGTCCGGCAGAAAGCTGAACGCGGATACGCGCCTGACCTTTTGGCACAACAGGATAGTAAAAACCAATAACATAAATGCCTTCATCGAGCAGTTTGGCAGCAAAATCCTGGCTCAGTTTGGCATCATAGAGCATAATGGCACATATTGCTGATGCAGTGGGTTTGATATCGAAACCGGCATCTTTCATTTTGCCCATAAAGTAATCGGTATTGCTGTGCAGTTTATCTTGCAGCTCGGTAGTTTCGTTCATCATATCAAACATACGGATACCGGCATTTACCACAACAGGAGGAATGGAATTAGAGAAAAGATATGGGCGAGAGCGCTGGCGCAACATTTCAATGATTTCTTTGCGACCGGTAGTAAAACCGCCAATAGCACCACCAAAAGCTTTGCCCAGCGTTCCTGTAATAATATCTACTTCGCCACGGATATCGAAAAGTTCGGTAACGCCACGGCCTGTTTTGCCCACAACTCCGGCAGAGTGGCATTCGTCCACCATAATCATGGCATCGTATTTTTTGGCCAGCTCATTGATTTTGTCCATTGGGGCCACATTGCCGTCCATGGAGAAAACGCCATCGGTAACAATAAGGCGGAAACGTTGTGCCTGTGCTTCTTTCAGCTTGGCTTC
Organism: Bacteroidales bacterium; assembly: GCA_963662905.2. Classification (GTDB taxonomy): domain Bacteria; phylum Bacteroidota; class Bacteroidia; order Bacteroidales; family WRLA01. Next base: position 2,440,312 of record CAXXFD010000003.1, read on the forward strand.
CAGATCTTCCATATTGGCATTTTCGTAGCGGTAGCGCTGGGCTTTACAGAGGCGCACACCATCAATAATGGAAGCATGGTTGAGCGAATCGGAGATGATGGCATCTTCGTCGGTGAGGATGGGTTCAAAAACACCGCCATTGGCATCAAAAGCCGCAGCATAAAGGATAGTGTCTTCAGTTCCGAAGAATTCTGCAATTTTACGCTCCAGCGTTTTGTGCAGGTCTTGTGTACCACAGATGAAGCGAACAGATGACATACCGTAACCATGTGTATCCAGGGCTTCTTTGGCTGCCTTGATCAGCTCGGGATGGTTGGAAAGGCCGAGGTAGTTGTTGGCACAAAAGTTCAGGACTTCCTGGCCGGTGGTAAGGGAAATATCCGCTTTTTGCGGTGAATTAATAATGCGCTCTTCTTTGTAGAGTCCTGCTTCGCGAATGTCAGCAATCTCTTTTTGAAGGTGTTCTTTGATTTTACCGTACATAGTTAATATTTTTTGGAAAGGAATACTTCTTAAAATTCTTTGATGCAAATATAAAGGATTCGGGGGATTTAACGGATTGGGAATATTGTTATTCTTTGGTCAAACAGACTAAGAATATGACCCCTTTGGGGTCAGCTCATTTACTTATGTTTGTTGTTACAAACATTCAATCCCTCCGGGATTGTTTTGCTTTCGCAACCCATGTATTCCTGATGCGGTAATCTCATGCAATGCAGATATCAAAAGACCCCGAAGGGGTCATATAACTATATTACGCATAGTCAACTTACTAAAAACGACCCCAAAAGGGGTCGCATATCTAATATCAGCAGAAGCTTCGGGATTATTCTTCCGAAAGCTTTCGGAATTGAAACCTGTTACTTCGGCAAGCTCAGCACAGGCATTCCGTAAAGAAGAGACTCCTTATTTTCAATACAAAGAATGCCTCGACTTTAGCTGAATTAACATTTTTGATGCACCTGCATGCTCATTAACTTATGTTTGTTGTTATAAACATTCAATCCCTCCGGGATTGTTTTGCTTTCACAACCCGTTTATTCCTGATGCGGTAATCCCATGCAATTCAGATATCAAAAGACCCCGAAGGGGTCATATAACTATATTACGCATAGTCAACTTACTAAAAACGACCCCAAAAGGGGTCGCATATCTAATATCAATCACGAACTCTACTTAATTTCTATCCTGTTCCCCTTCGAATGCGCCGCAAACTCAGGAGCATAAAGACATTGTGCAGTGGCAAAACCATTGCTGAAATTACCTTTCTGTGCGGCAATCAGAGTATATTCAAACTGATGCATGCCTTTGCTCAAATAATAGACAAAGAAATTTGCTGTGGCATCTTTCATATCCAGATAATAGCCTGTACCGCTATTCCAGAAATAGCCTGAACGGCTGCTTTCCTGCTCCAGTCCGGCAGCATGATAATCGCGGATGTGCACATATTCCAGTTTACGGTCTGTTTCCACACTCAGACGCACCACAACACGGTCACCGGGATTGATTGCCACTCCATCCTCCAAAGGGGTCAGGCTTCCGCTGGCTGATTCAAGGAAATAATCCCGGTCGATACTCATCGGGCTTTCATGTGCTTCGGCTTTATCAAGTCCTACCATAAAACTCAGGTAAGCAGCGCCCCATGAAGGGACTTTCCCGCTGTTTGTGGCTTTAAACGCTTCAATTTGTGGATGATCCACTTTTTGACCGTTCCATTGCTTCTTAAAGTATCCGGTTCCGGCTTCTTTCTGAACCTTCAGTTCATGATACGTTCCGTTCTCCTTCAGACTGACTTTTAGGTTATCTTCATCTTCGAGAAGCTTTGTGCCCGTCATCAAAAGCGCATAACAGGCGTCAGCAGTATTGCTGTTGGACATCCAGCTTCCGGTCTGCTTTTGTTTCAACAGCCAAACCTTCATCTGCTCCACTTCTTCAGGGAAAAGACCGTTTTTGGTGAAAAGCTCGATCACTTTCACCTGTTGGCCTACACCATCAGAATACCAGAACCAGCCTTGCGGACGACGCCAGTACATGCCCATTTCATCGCTGTGGAGTGCGCGCTCACGTATGCTGCGCACCAATTCGTTGGCGGTTTTGCTTTCGCCGATCATAAAGGCCCAGTTGGCAATTTTTGCCTGCATGTAAATACTGTACTCAAAACAATTTTCAAGCGTTCTGGCTTTGAAGAACTCATAAACCTCATCAAAACCATCTGTATTTTTCCTTGGTGCATAGCCCTGTTTTTCGGCAATTTGTTTCATCTCAAGCCAGGCTATAACATTTGGCGAAGGTTCGTATTTTTCCGGGTCAAAACTTTTGCGCTCCTTCATTTTCTGATAGTATCCGATCATTTCCCTGTCAAGATACGTCATAGCAGAACGGATGATATTGTTTGAGCGGGTCGGCAATTCCACATCCATTTCGCGCAGGCGCAGGAGTTTATCCACTACATTTATGGTATTCCATGGTGAGGACTCCATGCCGTCAAACCAGCTGAAACCACCATCACCATTCTGGCGATCGGCCAGTTTATTGAACCATGAATCCATTTTATACGAAACTGTATTCAAGTCAAACAGAGTAGCCAGGCGCAGTTTACGTTCATGATCGTTTTCTGCTTCAAGAACCCAGGGTGTTTCCTGTAGGATTACGCTTTTCAACTCTTCATTCTTCTGAAGCTGGCTTAAAAGAGCATCAGGTTGCAGGTTCTTCCATGTCTCAATCACTTGCTGTATGCGTGGCGATGAATGTGCGATATGCGAAGAAACCGCAGTGGCATAATATGCATTGGCCAGGCTAAAAACACTTTCATACGAAGGCTGAGCCAGGCCGGGCAGTGCCTGAATAGCATACCATGCCGGGTTTCCAGTAAACTCGAGCGTAAGCCTGAAATCTTCAACTTCCTGCTTCTTCAAAGATTCATACCATTTTTCCAGCTCTATTTCCTTTTCCTGACCGGGATTTACATAAATCGGCATACTTTCGGTCATGGCCACACGATTGGTCAAAATCGGGACAATTTTCTGTTCCCCATCCTGATGCTTTTCGGTTTCGGCGAAAACGGCAATCTGCAAAGGCATTTCTGCCGTAGGGACTTTTAATTTCCATGCAGCAGCAGCGGAAGCATGCGCTTCCATATTCAGTTCCAGGGTTTTATTGCTTTCAAGAAGCTCATTGGTGATGTCCTTCCCATTAACAGGATTCACAATCTGTATCCATGCTTTGGCAGTACAAGCCTCATCGGTTTTATTGCGGATCAATGCAGGCAGTTCCACTTCATCGCCTTCGCGGAGGAAGCGAGGCAGGTTTGGAAAGACCATCAGTTCTTTTGTGGTGATGGCTTCTTTGCTTGTCATGGCTGTTTCGAGATCCTTTGTATAAGCCATCATCCTGAACTTCCATGCCGTTAATGCTTCGGGCGCGGTAAATTCGATGAGCACATCTCCTTCCTCATTGGTTCGGAGATCGGGATAGAAAAAGGCTGTTTCGTTGAGGTTTGTACGTGGAGCAGGTGGGGCTTTTTCCTTCGGCTGTTTTGTTTCAGGCGGCAAAGATCCTCCTGCGACTTCCTTTTCTTCATCTACAGCCATTAAGAGCTCATCACCTTCCATTTCCATTGATGGTTGCACTCCCTCAAGCGCCATAGGAGCCGATTTATCCATATTATTTGAACGGTAAAACACCCTTCTTCCTCCAAAATACAAATCAACAAAATTCAGTTTATCATAGCGCTGTTGCAAATAGCTTTGATATCTATAATCTGACCCGTACAGTATCACAGAAGAAGCCGTTCCAAAATCGCTGAAAAAATCCCTGTTCAAACCATAGGAAGGATATTGCACAAAATTCCAGCTATCGGTTGCAAACACATCCAGTGAACGGTCGTACATGCCTGCCAAAACCGAGGAAGCAAGCTTCTGTCCTTCGGGGCCGGAAATATGGAAACTCCAGCTTTCTTTGGCTCCGGGTTTCATTTTATCCCTGAATGTTATCGTTTTTATATCCAGCTTTTTATTGCTCCACGGAATTTTTATCAGTTTATCACAAGTATAAATGCGGTTTTCGCAAATAAACCAGACGTGCAGGCTCACATTACCGCGCCAGGATTCCTCAACTGTAAATTCCAGCTTTTTAACATCTGCATGAACCTTCAACTCATCTTTCTTGATGATTTTATTGTCCTGTCTGATTTCATAAGCCATCAGTACATCCTTTTTCGAGCTTCCGGCAAAGAATGTAAACATATCGCCCGGCTGGAGTTCTTTATCAGGATGCACATAAAACCACGACCAATCGGCATAGGGCATTTTGCGGCTTTTGGGGTTGATCAGCAGCACATCTGCTGAATCGCTTATGGTTTTTCCGTCCACTTCTGACGAAACGATTATGCGGTACATTCCCGCTGTTTCCTGATCCAGCCCGGCATAGGTTTGCAGGTCACCATCCGATTTGGTTTTCAAATCAGCCTCATAAACCAGCTTTTCTTTTTTAAATTCCGGCTTTTTACCGGTCCGGTATGCAATATCACTTTGATAACCACCTTTTACATCTCTGTAATTCGTTCTCCAGGATGAAAACAATGACGGCCTGGCCAGCCCGTTTTCAGAAATCAGGCTGTACAGCTCAATTTTAGCAGAAATCGCCACAGCTTCTTCATTCAAATTGAGCGCACGAACATTTACTTTGCTCAACTCGCTGGTCAGCATGCTTTCCTGAGCATTTATTTTCAGGAAGAATGGCTGATCTCCAATACTGATATTGATCTCATCGGAACGCGTTTCGCCTGCGGGCGTTACAACATCCACAAAAACCCTGAATTGATAATTGCGCCATGATGCTGTTTTAAATTCCGCTTTTCGGGCGATAAAAGGTATCTCAAAATTTCCTTCTGCATCTGTCTGGCTTTCGCCGGATGCTATTTCTTCCGGAGTATTTTGCTTCACATAAAACCAATAAAACGGTGACCATTCCACACGTTCCACCCTATAACGAACCGTCGAATTTTCCACCGGAAGCTGATTGAAAGTTTTTGCTTCTCCTTTCACCACAACTTCTTCTCCCAGTTTTAAAGTTGTTTTGGGTTGTTGCAGCGAAACTTCAAACGTTGGCCGTTTGTATTCCTCAACCCGGATGCTGTGGTTGCCATACTCATTGCGCAGGCTCATGCTTCCGTTTAATAATCCTTCGGGAATATGAAAACTTCCGTCCACTGCACCATACTCATTGGTCACCAGCTCTTTTTCGCCGATCACTTTGTGGTTTACATCATAAAAAATAATCTTCGTTTTGTGCTCGGTCAAAAGTTTAAAAGCATCATCTTCCGTTTGTGTGATGATTGCTTTAAAAAAGACCTGCTGGCCCGGACGATAGATGGCCCGATCAGTAAAAAACCAGCTTATTGGTTTATCTACAGACTCATAGGAACGGGTTTTATACAGGTTGCTCTGCGATAAAAATGCGTCATCACCTTTTTTTAGGAACACTTTATAGGACGAACGGGAGCTCAGTTCCGCTTTTGTTTTTCCGGATGCATCCGAAAGAAGCTTTACTGAATTCCCGGAATTGCCATAAACCGGCAAAAGCTCAATATCCACGCCTGGCAAAACCGCTCCACTATTGCGGTTTCGGGTGATAATCGTATAATTATTGTCGTTTTTCTCAGCCACAAAAGCCAGTTCCGTTACCCAGAAATCCGCCCAGCTTGTGATTGCGTTTTTAGTGGAAGTAGGATTTTCCACAGCGGAGGCAATCAAAATATAAAACCCCTTTGGCAATTCGGGCAGGAAGGTTTTTAAAGTGACTTCCGTATAATCCTCAATTCCTTCTTTGCGGATATGCCACTTTTTTAAAGGTTCATTTTGAGATATTCGTTCAATATCCTTTCGGTCAAAAGAATAATCTCTGGTTTTGAGCAGGTTTTCAGGATCAACTTTATAAATTGTCAACCATAAAGTATCCAGATTGCGGCAATAAATTTCTGCCGGCATTACTTCCCCGGGCAGGCAGGCGTATTCTGTTTCAATGCTGAGGCTTTTTTCGAGCATTTTCCCTTTTAAAACAGCGGCATTATGCGCAGCTCGGCTTCCGGTATAATCGCTGATCAACTCATTGCAGATTTCCATTGCCCGGATATTGTTTTGGTCAATGCGATCATCTGACATAACCGAAGTTTCAGAAAGCGCCTTTGCAAGCTTAAATTTCACTTCCGCAACATATTTGCTTTCCTTCCAGTCTTCAATCATCTTTTCGAGAGAACTCAAGTAAAGGCTTCTTTGAACAGAACTGAATTTCTCCTGAATAAAATGCAGGCGGTGCAGGTCGGCATCCAGCAAAGCCGGAATATTTTTTGAATTATCATGAAACTTCAGGATATCCTGATAAATAGCTAATTGAGCCTGAACCGTAATTTCTTGCTTAAAATCAATTGCCAGAAATTCTTTAAGCGGTGCCATCAATTTTTCCGGATCCTTGATGCCTGAGGGGCCGGGCACAGCAAAAGAAGCCGAAAAATCCAGCAGGTCTATAGCCTGAAACGCAACAATATCGTAAAGTGTCGGACGAAAAACAACCGAACTGTCTTCCTCGGTAAGCAAGGTGCGATATTCGTCTGCGGGGCATTTCTGAAGCTCAGGAGCATTATCAAGTGATTGAAGGCTTAACTTTTTGACCTGATCTGCAAATTGAGCGGCAGTCCAAAAACGCATATCCTCCGGGATTTCACCGCTCAGCTTTTGCTTCATCAACTTATATGAATTGCTTTCTGCATAGGATTTGTACAAGCCGGCCAACATAATATCATAGAGGCTCTTTGCTATGGGTTTTGCCTCTTTTGAAGCACCTTTAACAAACTCAATCCCTTTGATTACAGGCTCTTCTTCATACATATCCCAAAGCTGGCATTTATAAGATGCCGCCTTGATTTCCTGAGCGACCAGTTGCTGTTGTCGTGCCTGCGCATAGATACGATCCACAATATCCATAGCAGATTGCGGCCTGCGCTTTTGCATCAGCTCGTCCACTTCTTTCCACTCTTTGGCAAAGGGTTCATCGCCTTCGGGCACATCCGTTGATGTAAGCCCAAAAAGCAGGATACAGGAAACAAAAATCAGGGGCATGGAAAATTTCTTCTTACTCATAATATGCTGTTTTTTGATGATCGGAAATTACTCATTTTTTTGCTATCGCCAGAGCAAAAACAAATATCGTTCCGTTTTGATGATTAACAGTGGCATAAATCATTGAGGCTTCGTTTTATGAAAGTTGTTTCATTCATCAACATAGCCGGAATTTCCCTGAGAACGATTTCTTAATATGTAAGCCTTCAGCAAAAGGCATATTGCACAAGCTTTTAAAGCTCCCTTACTTTGCTGCAAAAAAGCAATATGCAAAAAGAACAAAGAAGAGCAGAGATGAAAGCGCTGGTGGATCAATGGCATACCAGTGGCCAAAGCAAAAGATCCTTTGCCGAATCGCACAAAATCGGCTATCACACTTTCCTTTATTGGTATCATAAATTTAAACAGGAAGAAAGCTTGCCTGATGACCATGGGTTCATTGAGCTTTCCGGAATTCCAGCTGCAGGGGTCAATATCCGTTATCCCAATGGTATCGAGCTCAGCTTGCCGGGCAATGTGCCCTTGTCCTATCTCAAATCGCTCACCGGCCAATAATGTTCAGCTTAACTGCCAGCCGCTATTACCTGTACCGCCAGCCCACCGATATGCGCAAGAGCTTTGACGGGCTTTATGGCATTGTGCGCAACAAACTGGACAAAAACCCGATGAGCGGTGATGTTTTCCTGTTCATCAACAAAAAGCGCGACCGCATAAAATTATTGCGCTGGGAAAGCGGAGGTTTTGTGCTGTTCTATAAAAGGCTCGAAAAAGGCACTTTTCACCTGCCGGACACATCTGCTGTGCACGCCTCCCACCAGCTGATCGACTACCCTGAACTTGTAATGATAATCAATGGTATTTCCATGAAAAATGCAAGGAAATACCCACGTTTTTTCCCACATGAAAATGTTGGTAAATAGCACTTAAAATATAGTCAGACAAGAGGTTACTTCCGTATCTTTGCCTCATGGCAAGTCAGGAAAATATAACTATATCAAAAGCGGAATATGATGCAATGCAACAGAAGATATTCCTGCTTCAGCATGAACTTGTCCAGTTGAGGCGTGCGATCTATGGAGCCAAAAGCGAACGGCATATCGCAGCAGACCCCAACCAGGGCGTGCTCTTCGACGTGCCTGCACAGGAGAAAGAACCGGAAAAGGAGCAGATCAGCTATACGCGCAATAAAAAGCAGTCCAAAAAACAGCCCGTGCGCTTAGAACTGCCCGCCCACCTGCCGCGCCATGAAATTATCATCGAACCCCAAAACCTGCCCGAAGGCGCCCATAGGGTCAACGTAAAAATCACCGAAGTACTTGATTATGTGCCCGGTACTTTTCGTGTGATCCGTTATATACGCCCTTACTATGCCGTAGCAGGCCAGGACGAAAGCACCCAAATGATCTGCGCAGAACTGCCTTCACGCGCCTTGCCCAAAAGCAATGCCTCAGAAGGCCTGATCTCTTATGTGACTGTCAGCAAATTTGTTGACCACCTGCCTTTCTACCGCCTTGTCAAGATGTTCAAGCGCCTGGGGATCGAAATAGCCGAATCAACAATAAACGGTTGGTTTAGCGGGGTTTGCAGATTGCTTGAACCGCTTTACGATGCCCTGAAAAAAGAAATCATGAGGACCGATTACCTGATGGCAGACGAAACGCCCATAAAGGTATTGACCAAAGACAAGCCCGGGGCATCGCACAAAGGGTATCATTGGGTTTATTACGACCCGCTTAAAAAACTGGCCCTGTTCGATTACCGGAAAGGCCGCGGACGGGAAGGCCCGGATGAGATGCTGGAAAACTATAGTGGATATTTGCAAACCGATGGCTACACAGCTTACGACAACCTAAAAAACAAAGCCGAAATCACCCAATTGGCCTGCATGGCGCATGCACGCAGGTATTTTGAGAAAGCCAAGGACAATGATGCTGCACGCAGTGAATATGCGCTGGGGCAGATAAGAAAACTGTATGCCATTGAACGTCAGGCAAGTGAGCAAGAACTGCAGCCGGAGGAGGTCAAAGCATTGCGGCAAAAGGAATCACTGCCCATATTGAACGAAATGGAAAGCTGGCTTAAGGAAGAAGTTTATAAAGTAGCGCCCAAAAGCGCAATCGGCAAAGCCATAGCTTACAGCCTGAAATTATGGGGGCGCCTGATCCGTTATATTGAAGACGGAAGGCTGCGCATTGACAACAACCTGGTTGAAAACAGCATCAGGCCGGTAGCAATAGGCCGCAAGAATTACCTGTTTGCCGGTTCGCACAATGCAGCCCAGCACGCGGCTATGATCTACTCCTTTTTTGCCAGCTGCAAAATCCAAAACGTAGAACCCTTTGAGTGGCTCAAGCAAACATTAGGAAAAATCCAGGAACACCCAGCCAACCAGCTCCACCAACTTCTGCCCGGACAGCTTTAAAACATTATCCGGTTATATGCAAGATGCTGTTCGCTGTAGGCTTACCTTAATATTAAGTAGCCGGGAGATGCGAAACAAATTGCTATTTTTACCGTCATATTGGATATTATGTTCGGATACATGATTTTCTGTGATTTTTGCTTTATACATTGATTACCTGCATATTAAACTGATCCTATAAAATAATTACAATCACAAATAGATTGAATTTCAGATAATTGCGTTTTTTTTTGGACAATACCATTAACACACAAATTTTAACTCAAATGAAACAAACATTAGTAATTCTAATCATCCTTATTGCTCTTGGCGGTTGTAAAAATGATAATCGATTTCAATTGTCATCAGACATCTATATCCTTGATAAAGAACAAGCTGTTACATCACTTGACGAATTGAAAAATAAACTTGAAGGAAGACCATTTTTTATCGACAGATGGGCTACATGGTGTTCCCCTTGCATCGAGGAGTTTAAACACAGCGAAGAATTATATAAATTTCTGAAAAACAATGAAATTGAAATGGTTTATCTAAACTCAGATAGTGATCTTGAAGAAAACACCTGGTTTGATTTCATAAAAAAACATAAGCTTAAAGGAAACCACCTTCGTTTAGACAGTGTTTTAAAAGCAGACCTGATTGAGAAACAAATATTTATCCCAATGATTCCTCAATATTTGCTTTTTAACAAACAAGGAGAATTAGTTACCAATAAAGCCTTCAAACCGAGCAGCAAAGAAAAGTTATACAATCAAATCAGCGAAGGAATTAGCAAATAAGAACCAAACACACCTCTGAGTTTTAAAAGCCATAAATATTCAGTTCGCCCGACTAATAGCAGAATACAGACGAAGCAGGCAAAAGTATTATTAAGATTGAAAATCAATGAGAATAGAAAAAATCAACACGAACAAAAAGCAATATCTCGATTTATTACTCCTGGCAGATGAGCAGGAGGACATGATAGACCGCTATCTGGAAAAGGGCGATATGTTTGCTCTTTTTGATGAAGATTTAAAAACGGTTTGCGTTGTGGCAGCCATTGACAAAGAAAGCTGCGAGCTGAAAAATATTGCTACCTATAAAAAACATCAGGGCAAGGGATATGGCCGTGCAATGATTAAATATATTTCAAATTACTATAAAAATTCCTTTAAAAGTATGCGGGTAGGGACCGGCGATGTTCCTTCAATTCTATCTTTCTATGAAGGTTGTGGCTTTGCGAAATATCATATTATCCGGAATTTTTTCACGGACAACTATGAACATCCCATGTTTGAGGACGGAATACAGCTTATTGATATGGTATATTTGAAAAAAGATTTATAGCTCTGTTTGTGGAGAATTTGATGGGGAGAATTCAATGCGGTTAGCGTTCAGTTCTGCAGAAAGGGTATGTATTAGCAATAAAACCAGCGGGAATATAGTCGGACACCAAAATAAAAAATATTTTCAAACTTAAGCATAAAAACACAACACTATTAGAAAAATAGGGATAATTTAATTGTTTAATAAAATAATATCCTTACCTTCGTAGGAACAAAAAGATAAAAAATCCATGAAAAAAAGTGTTTTGCTTCTGTCTCTTTTCATGATATCATTTATTATGAAAGCTCAGGAATGGACCTGGTTAAACCCAAACCCCACAAGCCTTACATTACAATCTGCTTGTTTCACAGACTCGCTCCGGGGAGTTATTGTGGGTGATAATGGCATCATAAGCAAAACAACAGACGGGGGCAGCACCTGGGAGCAAGCGGCCTCCGGAACAACGAACCATTTAATTTCCGTTTTCTTTGTAAATTCAAATACAGGTTTTGTAGTCGGGCATAATGGCACATTTCTTAAAACAACAGATGGAGGGTCAAACTGGTCTCAGCCATGCAATTTGGAAAGCATTATACTGTATTCCGTTTTCTTCATCAATGAAAACACAGGATTTATTGCCGGGCAAGATGGAAGCATTATGAAAACAAATAACGGCGGACACAATTGGGTCAATTTAAGCACGGGAATTTATGTTGCAGCCTTTTACGCAATACATTTTCTAAATCAGGATATTGGGTATGTTGCCGGAAGTGACGGCATAATTCTGAAAACAACAAATGGCGGAACAAATTGGGCTGTATTAAATTCAGGCACTGACAATAATTTATATTGCCTGCAATTCAGCAACGGCAGTACAGGCTTTGCAGCCGGAGCATTCGGCACCTTATTGAAAACTACTGACGGAGGAGGCAATTGGGCAAATCAGGCCGACCACGTTCCGTTCAATTTACATTCCGTCTCTTTCTGGAACGAATCACAGGGCATTGCTGTTGGGGAGAGCATTATCTTAACATCAAACGATTATGGAAACACATGGATAAGTCAACCCGTACCAAATTATGAAATGCTTTTTTCTGTTCAGGCAAGCGGCCGGGCAACAGCATATGCAGTTGGGTATGGCGGCACCCTTATTAAAACAACTGATCATGGTTTGGAATGGACGAACCTATCCTCCGGAACGAAATCAGGTTTATCCGCTGTTTTTTTTACCGATGATTTTACCGGCTATGCTGTAGGCGAAGAAAATGGTCAGTTGTTAAAAACATCAAACAGCGGAAAAGACTGGAACACTCTCCCGAGCGGAACAAGCAGTCACCTGAACTCAATACACTTTACTCAACCCTCCACCGGATACGCAGCAGGTATCTCCGGGACTGTTATAAAAACAGAAGATGCCGGCACAAACTGGGCTGTTTTGAATACGGGAACGAGCCGGTTTTTAAAAGACATATTTTTCCCAGACCAAAACACCGGTTATGCGGTTGGGACCGGAGGAACAATAATTAAAACATCGGATGGAGGACAAACATGGACAAGCCAGGTTTCCGGAACAACTATAGATTTATACTCGGTACATTTTACCGACCCAAACCATGGTGTTGCCGTAGGAGGATTTAATGGCGTACCTCATAATGGAATTATTTTAACAACGGATGATGGTGGAAATGAATGGACACAGGCTCATACAAACTATCCGCTATTTTGGGTCTATTCCGTTTATTTCATAAATGATTCAGTTGGGTTTACTGCAGGGTGGAGCGGGCAAATTTTTAAAACCACAGACGCCGGAACGAATTGGGAAAAAGAATCATATGAGGCAAAGCATACTCTACGTTCCATCTATTTCAGCGATAAAAACAATGGATATGCCTGTGGGAATCTTGGAATAATTATAAAAACAACAAATGGTGGAGCAGACTGGACTGAGCTGACGCGCCCTTGTGCATATACGTTACACTCAGTTCATTTTACAGACTCAACAACCGGCTATATTGTGGGTGCAAGCGGAACGATCCTAAAAACTTCCAGCGGAGGCGAACTCCCTGTTCATGTTTCTCCTGAAAATCAAAATAATCCTGAATTATTGCTATTCCCAAACCCTGTAGATGATTACCTTACAATTGAAAGTCCATTTGAAGGACACTTGTTTTTGTTCAACCTAAAAGGCAGGCTAATCCATGATTGCTCTATCGAAAAGGGATTGAAAAGCATAAAAACAAAGAACTTAGCAAGTGGCATTTATCTCGTTAAAATAAGCGGAAGCAACAATGAGTGGAGCGGAAAAATTATCAAAAAATAATCCTGTTGCTTTAACTTGAATAATTCACAAAGTAATCTATTACGCGCCAAAAACCTGCGCTCCCATTCTCTTATTTCGTTTTGCGCCGGGTCACTGATCCAGTAGAATATGCCTTGGACGAAAATTTATTTATAAAGCCGGGCTGAAGAATTGAATTAATATATTTGTCGTGCAAACATTTTCCTTATTTTAAAGAGATGTCACCAAAGAAAAAAAGGAGTCACCCAAAATCAGGATGCTACAATATAAACAGCTATGAACACAGAACAAATACGAAAATTATTTCCCGTAACTAAAGAAGCTGTTTACCTAAACAGTGCGTCTCAGTCGCCTTTAAATACATTGGTAAACGACAGACTTCAGGCATCTTTAAAAGTTGAATTAAATCCTGTTGGTAAAAAAGGTTTTGATCGCAATATTGTTCGTGTTCTATTATCAAAAATATTAGGTGGTTCACCCGAAGAGTATGCACTGGTAACAAGCACCGGAGCAGGGATTGGTATTGTGGCGCAGGGGTTAAATCTAAAAAAAGGAGACAATATTGTCCTTCCTGAGCGCGAACACTGGAACAACTGTTTCCCCTGGTTAGCGCTTCATCAAAAAGGGGTAGAGATTAGATTTGCAAAAATTAATAATGACAATAGTTATGATCCGGAAGCAATTGAAAAACTAATCGATAATAAAACGCGGGTAGTAGCGATCGCTGCTGTGCGGTTTAATAGTGGTTTTAGGCCAAATCTGGCTGCAATAGGAAAAGCAGCTCATAAGAATAATGCTTTGTTTGTTGTAGACGCAGCACAGGGCGCGGGCATGATTCCACTCGATGTAGAAAAATATCAGATTGATGTAATGGCTGGCTGTGGTTTTAAATGGCTGTTGGGCATGCATGGAACCGGATTCCTGTACGTGAGCAAAAGAATAGCACATATGATCAATCCCGTTTTACCGGGAATGTTTGCGGCAGAAAACCAATATGATGAGCTGCATTTTTATAAAGATTCACGAAAATTTGAAACCGGAACCATTGCGTATTCACTTTTTGATGCCTGGGCAGCTGGTCTTCAACTGATTCTTGATATTGGTGTCGATAATATTTATAAAACCGCTTTAAAAAATACGGACTTGTTGATCGATGGACTCAAGAACAAAGAATATCAGATTATTACGCCAATAAAAAAGCGAACAGAAAGAACAGCTATAGTTCATTTTAATGCAGGCTCCTTCGATGCAACAAAATCACTTTATAAAAAACTTAAGCGTCATAATGTGCTTGTGACTTTACAAGCAGAAAACATCAGAGTAAGTACAGCTTTCTTCACCCTGGAAAATGAAATTTTGTTTTTCCTGAGCTTGATTTAGTGTTTATCTTCTGTTGAAATCAATAATTAGTCCCTGCCAGAATACTCATATCATTTTGTTTATCAGTAATTTACTGTTAATAACTTTGTTGAATCTTTCGTGGTATTTTCTTGTGTAGAATAGTTATTTTGCTGATATTGTATGCTTTAACTGTTTGAGATTCGTTTATTGCGCCTCAGGCATCAAAACACGGAAAGATATGAGAAAAAGATTCGAACAGCAAATTAAAATTGGCAGTACCCTGATCCAGGATGTGGCAATTCCGACAAAAAAGCGCAGCGGCGCCCTGCCCGGCCTATGTGCAGCCTTAAAAGAGATTTTTGTAACCCCAGAGTGGAATGAAAAAGTTTTCACTATCCTTGAGGACAAAATCCTTTCCCAAAACAATAAAACCGGGCGTCCCGGAATGGACCTATGGCATGTCTTTGTACTTTCCCAGGTACGCCTCTGCCAAAACATAAGCTACGATGATCTTCACTACTTGGCCAATTACGACCGGCTTGTGCGTCAAATCATGGGTGTTGAAAACGATTATGGAATGAGTAATTATAAGTTTGGATATCAGTCTATTATAGATAATGTTGGCTTATTGGACGATGAATCGGTCAGGGAGCTCAACAGTATTATCGTTGATTTTGGCCACTACGTGTTTAAAAAAAAAGAGGAGGAAGCATTGTGCTTAAAAACCGATAGTTTTGTGGTAGAAAGCAATGTCCATTTCCCAACTGACTATAACTTGCTGTGGGACTGTGCCCGCAAATGCCTCGATATAGTTGCCAGGCTTTATCCGGGCCAACCGCCGGCAGGGTGGCGCAAGAATAAAAATTGGAGCAAAGACCTCAAAAACAAGATGCGTGCACTGGGACGGGCAAGTGCTTCAGGAGGAAAAGGAAAAGCCGATAGGGTTCGGCAAACCGCTAAAAGCTACCTTACAAAAGCGAAAGCACTTCACGCCAAGCTCGGGAAAGAATGCGGCCGTAGCACTATTGACGACAATCCCGTTTTGACGGAACTGTTCCATTATATGGTACTGTTGCAAAAACATATAGACCTGTTGGAAAGAAGGGTGATAAAAGGAGAGGAAATCCCCCATGAAGAGAAAATGTTTTCCATTTTTGAGACCTACACCGAGTGGATAAAAAAAGGCAAAATGCGGCCTAATGTAGAACTTGGGAAAAAAGCGGCAATAACCACTGACCAATATAACCTCATTGTCGATTACCAGATTATAGAAAGCCAGTCAGACTCAGAATGTGTCCCACAGCTGGCCCAGAGAATATCCTTACGCTACAGAGGCATTGCAAGTTGGAGCTTTGATAAAGGATATTGGAAAAAAGAAAACAAAGAACTTCTCTCGCAAAACACCCAGCGTTTGGTACTCCCAAAAAAGGGGAAATGCAACAAGCAGGAGTACGAACAGGAGCACCAGCCTTGGTTTATAAAGGCACGCAACAGGCACAGTGCAATAGAATCAAACATTAACGAATTGGAACATAGGGGACTGGACAGGTGTCCCGACAAAGGGTATGGACATTTTAAACGTTATGTTGGCCTAGCCGTATCAGCTTACAATTTGCGCAGGATCGGAGTTGAGTTGATCCGTCTTTTTGTAGCTGACCAACACTCAGGCAAGGGATGCTTTAAGGCCGCATAATTTTAAATCATTGAAATACAGTATTTTAATTGTTTTTCAAGGATAAATTATGCCTTGTTGTTTCTAAAGGGCTGAATAAGCCGGGATAATTGCATTATATTTCTATATATTTACTATAAATTTTAATTTTTTTTATGCAAGTAGCATCTTGCAGAACATATTTTGCTAGTTGTTTTTTGGGTGAATTTTAAAAATCTATAGTTTTCTGGCTGGCACTAATTAAATGTACATCAGCAACGGATTATCCTAAAAATTTCTAACTTTTGCAGTGGGTTACTTTAGATATAATGTGGCTTGCGACAGGTTTTTACGATAATATAGCGATAAGTACGATTTACCTGCGGTGAATCCAAGGGGGGTGGGTACAAAACCAAAGCCTTTCTGCCCTGAGGGCAGGCGGGCTTTTTGCATATAGGCGTGCTGAAACAGGGTTTCGAAGCAAATTTGAAATGTTGAAGTTTTAAAAACTATTATCATAACCCTGATTAGGATTTACCTGCGGTGAATCCAAGGGGGGGGGGACAAAGCCAAAGCCTTTCTGCCCTTAGGGCAGGCGGGCTTTTTGCATATAAAGGTGCTGAAACGGGGTTTCGCACCTTTATATGCAAAAAGCCCCTTCGCCACGCGAAAAGGCTTTTGCTTTGTCGGGATGACAGGATTTGAACCTGCGACCCCTTCGTCCCGAACGAAGTACGCTACCGGACTGCGCTACATCCCGATTTTTGAGGATGCAAAGTTAAAAAAAATTTAAATATTGCATTCACAAAAATTCGGGAAGAAGAATATCTCCCGGTATTCTTACTATGTGAAAATAATCTGTGTATTCGGGCCTCCAGCCATTTCATAAAACTCACCAACCGTTAAAACGGCTTTAACCTCTTCCCAAAGATCATCTTTTTTTAGTTTAAACATGTCCATTGCGAGTTTGCAGGCAAACACTTCTCCTCCGCCGGCGGTGATCATTTCCAGAAATTCATCAACAGGAGGCACATCCAGGGCATCCATTTGTTTGCGCATCATAGACGATACACCTGCCTCCACTCCGGGCAATACGCCCAAAAGGGTAGGAAAAGGCATCCCGCCCGGCATACGCATCGCCGGATTGCCCACCGTTGCAGTATGCAGATTGTTCATTCGGTTTTTGGTAATGGCATCCAGACCGAAAAAGGTAAAAAACAGCTTGGCTTCAATGCCTTCCATTACTGCCCCATTGGCCATCACCAGGGCGGCATAAACATCCTCCAAATTACCTTTGGCACAGATGATGCAAACCTTCTTTAATTTATCTTCCTGATTTGTCATTTTATGCTCCTTCCTTTTTAAACACAAGATGTTGGCCTGGGTATTCCCGCGATCCTTGAAGATATTTTCAATGGCCCGCCGGGAAAAAGTTTATACAGACCTTTAATATCAACAATGCCCGATTTCCCCACGGAACGTATCGTCAGGTTGGCTCCTTCGGCATGTTTGGCACGCAGATAATGGAGCACCTCCATATGTTTTTCTGTTAGCTCGATATTTTCTTCTTTCGCAATTTCCTTTGCGATTTCTTCATTCCAGACTGAAGGTTCTGCCAAATATCCATCGGCCGAAAACTGAACATTGGTTCCTGCTATTGTTTTTTCCATAATAAATTGATTTTTAATGTTATTGATTATTTTTCCTGATATTCTTGACCAACTCCAGCATAAATCCTGAAGCTTGTTTCATTTCGCTGCTCATCAACAATTTTATGGGTGAGGCCGGTTTAGGGCCATCCGATACGGTAGATTGCATTGCACCGAGCATTTTATTGAATTCCTGCAAAAGTTTTCTGTCGCCTAATTTAGAGGCAATAGCCACAATCAGATCTGCATTTTGCCCGATTTTGTTGATTTCCTCCGGCTTTATTGTTGCCATGATTTTTTCGGTATTCAGGGCAATGGCTTTGAAAGCATCCAGCACGCCCCGTTCGTTCAGCCTGTGAAGTTGTCTGGAAAAATCGATAATGGCTTCCGTAAGAAGCGGCGTAGCATCTTTGAGCAAATCATTTACACTTTCAAGGGTATCCATCAACATACCGAAAGTGCCGATATTCCGTATTATTTTCAGCAATAGGCTCTGCAACTCAGCCGGGTCGATCTCCACCTGCTGTTGATCGAGCGCCTGCACCGTGCTGTCGTAAGCATCTTTTCCAACAATGGCAAAATCTTTTAAAAGATCATCCTGCGCCATGCTTCTCAACTGCTGATCCCGGATATATTCCAAAACCAAATCCATTTTGCTGTTCAGCTGGTCTATTTGATGTTGCATTTGTTCGTTCATTATTTTCCTTTCATTAAAATTTAAATGGAAACCCGTTTTTTTCCGGCCATCGTCATCAATGGCTCTACCGGCAACTCTTTGCCTTTCAATAAGATATGCCAGTACATCCAGCGGAAAAGAATTTTACCGTAATGATTGATTTTGGTGTTTTTGAGCAATCCGAAAGGGCCGATGCCCGGCAAAGGAAAGGTTCCGGGCAGGGGCTCTGTGGTATAATTGAAATCGATAAGCGCCCCTTTTCCATAACCGGTTTCTATATAACAATTGGCATGGCCATCAAAACGTGCCGTAAGCGGTCGCCCTTCAATGGCATGCAAAATATTTTCAATGAGTATTTCTGCTGCAAAATGTGCTACAGAACCCGCTTTGGAGGTGGGAAGGTTGGCCGCATCGCCCAGCACAAAAATGTTTTCATGCTTTTCCGACCTTAATGTTTCCTTATTGGTAGGTACAAATCCCATATCATCGCCCAGGCCTGAATCCTCAATAATTTTACTGCCCATATTCACCGGCACAATCGTCAGCAGATCAAAATCTACTTTTCGATCATCATAAGAAACCAGTTGCTTGTTTTCATTATCAATACGTTCGGTATAGAAATCGGAAACCACCGTGATATTTTTTTCCGCCATGAGTTCGCCAAGCATTTTGGAAGCAATGGGCTTGGTAAAAGCGCCCGACATCAGGGTTACATAGGTCAGCTCAACTTTATCGCGGATGCCCAGTTCGGTAAAATAGGCTTCGGCCAGAAAAACAAACTCCAAAGGGGCTACAGGACATTTGATGGGGAGTTCGGGCACGGCCACAACCAGCTTTCCTCCTTCCCAGGAACGCAGCTTTTTTGCAAGGGCCTGTGCCCCTTCAATAGTGTAAAAATCAAAAACATCCTTATAATAAAGAGGCCCTTTGAAGCCCTCTGTTTCTTCAGGCCTCATTTCGGTGCCCGTAGCAATAATCAGATAATCATATTTGATGATCTGGCCGTTTTGCAGCAGCACAAAATTTTCCTCTGCATTGATTTTTGCAGCATCTTCAAATAAAAACTCCACACCGGCCGGAATAAAAGCCAATTTGGGTTTCACCACATCTTCGGGCTTATAAATCCCAAAAGGAATAAACAAAAAGCCCGGCTGGTAGTAATGTGTTTTTTCACGATCAAGAACGGTAATTTTCCATTCGGCTATATCAAGAGATTTCCTGAGCTTATTGGCCATGATTGTGCCGGCGGTTCCGCCTCCGAGAATGAGTATGCGCTTCATATTTTTTTATCTTTGTGTTTATGAACATCAAAATAACGCAAAACCCTTTGATTCCGATTGCGTTATACTTATGACTGATATCATAAACTGATATATATCATATGGAAGCAACTGCCATGCACCCCGAATGCCGCTGTGTAAACTGCCAGCTTAAAGAGCTGTTTTTCGCCCATCTAAGCGCTGATGAAATGATGGAGATCTGCTCCATCAGGAAAGACCGCGCCTATGCACCGGGAGAGCATATCGTTATGCAGGAAACGAAGGTGGACAATTTTTTTTACCTCAAAGAAGGGCTGGTAAAGCTGCACATTATCAAATCAGGAAGAGAAGATCAAATTATCACCATCGCCAAGCCTTTTGATTTCATTTCCATTCTGAGCATATTTTCGTCTGATACCTATAAATACACCATCACGGCCCTGCTCCCTTCTGTGGTTTGCCGGATCAATATGGATATTGTTAAGGGCTTTGCCTTGAAAAATGCTGCTTTTGGCTTTGACCTGATGAACAGGCTGAGCAAAAGCACGGACATCATCCTGAAAGAAACCATCGATCTCAAACGCCTGAACCTGAAAGGCAAGCTTGCTTTTATCCTTTTAAAATTTTCGCAGCATATTTTTAAAAAACTGCTTTTTGAGTTACCGGTAACACGAAAGGAAATTGCTGAATATGCCGGAGTAAGCACAGAAAACATCATCAGGGCATTATCCGAATTCAGGAAAGACCGGTTGATCCGCATATCAGGAAAGGAAATTGAAATAACAAATTTAGAGCGGATGGAACAAATCTCACGTTTTGGATGACAGCCGGCACACCCTTAGACCAACTGCTGCGAATCAAGGCTGCGCAGCCCTTTGGATGAAGCCTTCAGCTCAACTGAAAGGCCATTTTTACGAAAAATACATAATTTGTTTTTGCGGTCCACCTCCACCAGATATTGTGTATTTACTAAATGAGTGCGGCTAATGCGAACAAAATCCCGGCTGTTGATCTGCTTTTCCAGTTGAAGCAAATTATTTGTGACAATAAAGCTCTCCGAATTGGCCATAACAACATTGCAGTAATTTCCATCGGCTTCACAAAAAATAATGTCTTCCACTAATGCAATACGAAACCCATTGCGCGTATTAAAGCGCACACGCGCTTTATCCAAATGCCTGAAAAAATCATCCAAACGGTCCATATGGTTTTTCTCTGTCTTTTGTTGCCTTAAACGGTGAACAATGGGCTTGAGTTCATCAATGCTAACCGGTTTCAACATATAATCCAAAGCAGCAAGTTTTACAGCCTCAATTCCATGTGCATCGTAGGCTGTAACAAAAACCAGCTGACAATCAATTTTCAGTGAACGTATTGCATGGGCGATTTGAATCCCGTTCATAATCGGCATATCAATATCAAGAAACAAAACATCGGGTTGCTTTTCAAGCACCATATCTATAACTTCTGCAGCCTGGCCAGTGATTCCAAGCACATTTATACCGGGAATTTGCTCCAGATAGCCTGCCAAAACCAAACGAGCCTCAATTTCATCATCAACAATTATACAAGTGATTTCCGATTTTTCCATAATGCAAACCTTACTATTTACTGCTTTAGCCTCTTCACAAACATAAAAAAAAAGCCATTGAAACATATTGCGAATCTTCATGAAAATATGCTACTCACGTTAAACAGAAATATTCTAAATAAGCATATACGGCTGTTTTTTAGTTATTTAAAACATATGGTGCAATTTACCATAAATAAATAGGCGCTTCTTATTAAAAAAATCACATGGAGATGCGACAAAAATCAAATACTCAAATTATACTTAGCTGGCATATAATTTAATAAATAAAAAACCCCTAAATACTTGACACTTAATTATAGGACTTTTTTGTATATTTGAAAAAGCAAAACACCGCCTCATGACTCAATCCATTATTCATAAAACTTTGATTTTTACCGAAGGAATATTCAATAAAATTGAAGGCTATTGGGAAAGCAGGTACAACTATCGTATCAGCGGAAATATAATTGTTCTGGCTTTCCTGGTTTCACTGACCATAATCCAGCTGAACCTTTGGGGGGTATTGCCTGCTGCCGTTTCAGACATTATCCCGAACAACCATTTTGCGGCCATCCAACTGGCTTTCACACTGCTGCTGATGGTCGAAATTGTAAGCCTGGTACTTACGCTTCCCCGCTCGGTATCCAGCTCCATGCTCAAGCAGTTTGAAATTCTCTCGCTCATCCTTTTACGCCAGGCATTCAAAGAATTCGGGGAATTTCCCGATCCGGTGGACTGGACCAAAATGGCCGAACCGGTTTTTCATGTAATGTCGGATGCAGGCGGCGCGCTGGTTTTGTTTTTGTTTATCTTGCTGATTGCGCGCTTTCAGAGGCATAAGCGCATCACAAAAACAGCCGAGGAACAGTTCCGTTTTGTGAAAGTCAAAAAGTTTGTGGCTATTCTTTTGATGTTTTTTCTGGTCGCCTTTGGGATATTCGACCTGATTTTATATTTCCGGCACGACCAGCCTTTCGATTATTTCCAAACCTTTTATACAGTTCTGATTTTTAGCGACATACTAATAGTATTGGTTTCGCTGCGCTATTCCTATTCTTATCCGGTAGTCTTCCGGAACTCCGGTTTTGCGCTGGCCACAGTTATTATCCGGCTTGCACTGAGCGCACCACCATACATCAACGCCCTTTTAGGAATTACAGCTGCAATTTTTGTGTTTATTTTAGTGCTGATTTACAATGGCTTATCTTTTAAGGATCAGGATAAAAAAGCTACAAATGTTTCAAAAGAGCCCTGATCTGCTTTTCATCTTCCTCCAATTGCCTGCTCAGGGCTTCAAAACCATCAAATTTGATTTCATCGCGCAGGCGGTCATAAAAATACAGACTGATTTCTTCTCCGTAAATCTGCCTGTTAAAATCAAAAATATTCACCTCAATAGCAAAACTGCTGTATTTTAATGTGGGCCTGATGCCGATATTGCCCATGCCATCAAAAATCTCATTACCAATCTGCACGCGGCACGCATAAACGCCATTGGCAGCAATCAGTTTATACTGGTTATCCAGTTCGATATTGGCCGTAGGGAAACCGATTTTGCGTCCGTTTTGGTTGCCGTGGATCACATTTCCGGTGATGCTGTATGTGTAGCCCAGATATTCGTTTGCCAAACGGATGCGGCCATCGTTCAATGCCTGCCTGATTTTGGTAGAACTGACCAGTTTGCCATGTATTTCCACACCCGGCACCTCGCAAACTTCAAAGCCAAAACGCGCGCCAAGTGCTTTCAGTCCATCAAAATTTCCTTCACGGTTTTTGCCAAAATGATGGTCGTAGCCCAGGATCAGCTTACGCGCATTCAGTTTTCCGGCAATATATTGCTCCACAAATTCTTCTGCGCTAAGTGCGGCAAATTCTTTGGTAAAAGGATGGATTATAAGGTGATCGACTCCGGAACTCATCAGGCGCTCAACCTTCTTCTCCGGATTGTTGATCAAGCGGATCTTGCTTTTGTCTTCCTGCAAAACCATGCGTGGATGCGGCAGGAAAGTCACCACAACCGATTCGCCATCAATATCCTGTGCATGTTTCACCAGGCGGCGCAAAATTTCCTGATGTCCCATATGAACTCCATCGAAGGTTCCTACAGTAACCACCGCATTGCGAATTGCGCCCACTTCATCAATATGTCGGTACACCTTCACTTTGGTCAGACAATTTTATTTTCAATAAGTTTCAGCGCGATCTGTACGGCATTGGTTGCAGCCCCTTTGCGGAGGTTGTCGGCAACAACCCACATATTTAAACTATTGGGACGGCTTTCATCGCGGCGGAGCCTCCCGACAAACACATCATTCTTCGAGCGGGCCTCCAAAGGCATCGGATAGCGGTTTTTTGCGGGATCGTCCACCACACTGATTCCTTCAAAGCCGGAAAGAAGAATGCGGACATCCTCTATCTCAAATTCCTTCTCAAATTCCACATTCACCGATTCGGAATGCCCGCCAGTTACCGGGGCACGAACCACAGTTGCCGTAAGCGGAAGATCGGGAATTGAAAGAATTTTCCTGCTTTCGTTCACCAGTTTCATTTCTTCGGTGGTATATCCGTTTTCCAAAAAATCACCGCCATGGGGCAATAAATTACGATGGATTTTATGTGGATACGCCTGATACCCGAACTTTCCCAACTCTTCATCCTCAAGCTGTTGCATTCCTTTCACGCCACTTCCGCTCACCGATTGATAGGTAGAAACCACTACCCTTTTCAGTCCAAAAGCCTTGTGCAATGGTGCCAATGCCAAAACCAGCTGAATGGTAGAGCAGTTGGGGTTGGCGATTATTTTGGTGTCCCTGTTCAGCTCATGGGCATTAATTTCGGGAACAAGCAAAGGAATATTTGGATCCAGGCGCCATGCCGATGAGTTGTCAACCACAAAACATCCGGCCTCGGCAAAGCGGGGCGCCCATTCGAGGGAAACCGCAGAACCTGCTGAAAATAAAGCAATAACAGGCTTTTGCGCCAGGCAATCTTCCATACTTACTACTGTAAGCTCCTTGCCCGAATACCGGATTTTTGCTCCGGCAGAACGCGCCGATGCAGCCGGAATCAACTCAATATCCGCAAAGGCAGGAATTTCTTCCATTACTTTTTGCATCTCCCTGCCTACCAGCCCCGTAGCACCTGCAATTGCAATTTTCATCAAAGCTTAATTTTAAAGGTCAAATATTATTGTATCTTTACTTTCTCAAAATGTCACTTTGCAAAAGTATTAATTATGCGCTATTCTCTCAAAAACACAATCAGTCATTTTGCCCTGATTTCTATGCTTATTGCCCTGCCGGCTCTAAGTTTCGGCCAGTTTACCGATGATTTTTCCGATGGAAATTTCACAGAAAATCCCGAATGGACCGGCCAAACGGAACGCTTCACCGTGAATGATGATTATCAGCTCCAGCTCAATGATGCTGTGGAAAACACCAGCTACCTGATGACAGGGTCAGCCTTAAATCAGGATTGTGAATGGCGCTTTTTCATTCAGCTCAAATTCAGCCCTTCGGCCAATAACAATGCGCTGGTTTATCTGGCAGCAGATCAATTTCCAGAGCCACAAAACGCTTACTATCTGCAATTTGGTGAATCGGGAAGCGATGATGCGGTGGAACTTTTTAAAATTGAAAACGGCACTTCCACTTCCATTTGCCGCGGCCCGGACGGTATGCTTGCTTCCGCTTTTGCTTTGGGCATGCGCATTATCCAACAAGATGGCCAATGGCAGGTTTTTGCCGATCCATCCGGCGGAGACAATTACCAGCTCCTTTGCGAGGCCAACGAAAATTTTAATTTCGCGGCGACCCAATTTGCGCTCTTCTGCAAATACACCGTGAGCAACAGCACAAAATTCTATTTCGATAATTTTTATGCCGGCCCTGTTATTGTTGATAACACACCCCCGGCCATCGATATCTTTGAAATCATAGACGGCAATCAGCTCTCGCTGCATTTTACCGAAAGTCTGAACGAGACACAAGCGCTGAACACATCCAATTTTACAATTAATAAAGGTATTGGTGCAGCGGCTTCGGCTGCATTCTCCGATGAAAACAAAATGCAGCTTTTGCTCCACTGGGACAATTCATTCAATGACGGCAGCAGCTATCAGCTTACTGTCAAAAACCAGCAGGATGCTACCGGTAATATCATGAACGACAGCATAATAAATTTCAGTTTATACGAAGCCGCTCCTTTTGATATCGTTATCAATGAAATAATGGCCGATCCCAATCCGGTGGTGGGCCTGCCCGATGCCGAATATCTCGAGCTGTACAATACTTCGGAATTTCCGGTTTCTTTGGGCGGATGGTCATTGCAAATTGGCAACAGCCTGAAAGAAATACCTGCCGTGCAGATCGGTGCCCAATCGTATCTGATTTTGTGCAAACCCGAATTTGAAAGCGATTTTGCCCCTTTTGGCACAACTGCCGGCCTGGATGGCCTGAGCCTGGCCAATGACGGCAAAATGCTCCAGCTGCTCAATGCTGAAGGCAATATGATTTCCTTTGTGAATTACGACATCAGCTGGTATGACGATCCCGATAAAAACGAAGGGGGATGGTCGCTCGAACAGATTGATCCTCTGGCGCCCTGCATCGGCAAACAAAACTGGAAAGCTTCGGAAAACAGTTTGGGCGGCACACCGGGCTCTGAGAATTCGGTTAAGGGGAGCAACGCTTCATCACCGGAAATCAATACAGTTTCACTGCTGGATGCCAATAAACTGAGCATTAGTTTCAACCACCTGATGGACGAAGCTTCTGTTACGGATGTGAACGCTTTTGAAGTAATGCCCGGAAATATCCTTGCCGACAGCATCCGCCCTGCTGAAAATGACCTCAGCAATTTTGTCCTGTATTTTGCTCAAGATTTCGCAGAAGGCATCAGCTACAAGCTGAGCGTAAAAAACAGCATTTTTGATTGCAGCGGACAGGAAATCGCGGCAGGAGGAACATTCCCCTTTGAACTGCCGGAAGCAGCGAATTATCATGATATTTTAATCACCGAAATCATGGCTGATCCATCACCTGCCGTTGGCTTGCCCGAATATGAATACCTGGAGCTTTATAACCGCAGCGAAAAATCCATTCAACTGCGCAATTGGGAACTGAGCATGGGCAGCAGCAGTACAGAAATCGGCGCATACGTCCTGGAAGCCGGACAAAGGGTCATCCTCATCGAAGAAGAAGCCGCATCGTCCTATAAATTCCTGGAAAACAAACTAATCGTAAGCAGCATCAGTTTAAGCAATGAAGGCGCTTTGCTGACGCTGAGCAATAAATCGGGCCGTTTAATTTTTGCGGTTGATTTTGATATTGACTGGTATGGATCTTCCAATAAAGCCGAAGGCGGATGGTCGCTCGAAATGAAAGATACCGACCAGCCCTGCATCCAAAGCGGCAACTGGACAGCCTCAACAGCCCCCGAAGGAGGCACGCCGGGAGCAATCAATTCCGTGCATCAAAAAATTGATCCACAGGAAGCTCCTGAAATATACAGCATTAATGTGCTTAACGCAGGCCGCATTGAAATTACTTTTAATCAGGCAATGGACAGCGCTTCCATTGGGCAAACAGAAATTTATACGCTCAGCCCCGAAATTGGCCAGCCGATCTCGGCCTATCCCGTAGCACCATTTTATCAGGAAGTTGAGCTGGAACTGGCTTCAGATCTGCAAGAAAACAAAATCTACACACTGGAAATCAATCAGCAAAACCTGATCAGCTGCGCCGGGCTGAGTCCAGCAGAAAGTCTTGTGGCCGAATTCGGATTGCCTATGCTTCCCGATTCAGGCGATGTACTTATCAACGAGCTCTTGTTCAACCCCTATGCCGATGGCGACGATTATATTGAACTGTACAATACATCCGATAAAATCCTCGACACCAAAGATTTTGCTGTGGTGTACCAAAAAGACAGCGAATCGGAAAAAGATGTATGCTTCCTTCCCTCCTATTTGCTGATGCCCGGCGAATATGTGGCTTTCACACAATCGCCCGAAATGGTGCTCAGCCAGTATCTTACGCCCAATCCAAATGCGGTGGTACAGGCGGCAGACCTACCCAATTTTGGAAGCGAATACGGTATTGCCATGCTTACGCAGATGTCGAATACCGCCATCCGCTATGATTATTTTGCCTACAATCAGGACATGCATTATCCGCTGCTCAGGAGCGTTGATGGCGTGTCGCTGGAGCGGGTCAGCGCAGATATTCCCAGCAACCAGGAAGACAACTGGCACAGTGCAGCAGAATCGGTAGGTTTTGGCACACCGGCAGCACGAAATTCGGTTCGCGCAAGCAATCCGGATGGCAATGATGAGCTGGAAATCACACCCGAACTCTTCTCTCCGGATATGGACGGCCATGATGATTTGCTCACCATCGCCTTTCATTTGGACGAAGCAGGCTATATGGCAAAAATCCAGATTTTCAACAGCAGTGGACGCTTGATCCGAAATCTGGGAGGCAATGTTATGCCCGGAACAGAAGCCGAATATTTTTGGGACGGCATAAGCAATGACGGCAATAAAGCAAACATTGGAATCTACATCGTGTATGTGGAACTCTACAACCCACAGGGCGATATCAAACAATTCAAAGAAGAAGTTACTTTGGGAGGTATGTGGTAAACCAAATGAAAGAAAACCTAGAAGAAGAAATAGCAAAAGCGTGCACTTTTGCAAAATCATTTCTGGAAAACGAAGGAAGCGGCCACGACTGGTGGCATTGCCTGCGCGTAGCAAAAACCGCCGGACGCATCGCAGAAAAAGAAAATGCCTCCAAAGATTTATGTGTTTTGGCGGCACTGCTGCATGATGTCGGCGACCACAAACTCCATGGCAATGATCCCGGAAAAGGGGATGCTTTCCTGAAAAATTGGCTCAACGAAAATCTGGAGCCGGCTTTAGCAGAACGCCTTTTCGGCATCATCTCCGAAGTAAGCTTTAAAGGCGCCGGTCTGCAGAGCCCGGTCAGCAGTATTGAAAGCGCTGTGGTGCAGGATGCCGACCGCCTTGATGCGATTGGCGCAATCGGCATTGCACGCACTTTTGCTTATGGCGGGTCAAAAGGCCGCTTGATATATCACCCGGACATCAAGCCGGAAAACCATAATGATTTTAAAAGCTACCGCAACAGCCAGTCACCTACAATCAATCATTTTTATGAAAAACTGCTGCTGCTCAAAGACCGCATGCAAACCAAAAGCGGAAAGCAAATGGCCATGGAGCGACATCAGTTTATGGAGGGTTATTTGCAGCAGTTTTATAAGGAGTGGGATGATTGCAGGGATGACCAATATTAGTTGAATTATTATGAAGTGCAACACTATTTTGATTACCTGTTTTTTGATTTCTTCCTTGTCCATAGCTCAGTCTTTTGAGTTTAAATGGAATATCACCCGTGATATTAATTGGGGAACAACTGTACTAGTGGAAAGAAGCGGGCAAAAGCAACTCATATCATTTATTGAAGAAAGTTCTGGTGATACGTGCCAACAATATATCGAATCAGTAGATTGTGACTCGATATTTTATTTCATGACAAACATTTATCCGTATATCCATTCCTACAGTTCAAAACTTGTCGATGAAAATAAACACTACCACGACACAATTTATGATATAACACAAGACAGAATATTAATTGAAGGCAAAACGATCCGCCCGGAATTGATGAGTGTATTTGGTTACTATTTTGACTCTACAAAGCAAAAATTCTATAGTTATGATGGCAGAATCGTAATAGAATACGTTGGCGGGTATATATATTCAGGGTTTTTCAAAAGTGAAAACAAAGAGAAAGACTTCCAATTTCAGTGCTTTCCAAATAAATATGACATTCGGTTAAACAAAACAATGCTAAACCTCATTTTAAAATATAATAAAGATTTGGATTTGACCTTGGTTGAATATGTACTTGAAGCAGAAAACTAAAACCCGGATTCAAATATGATCCGGGCCTACACTTTTTTGTACCAAATAAACCTATTCCTCAGAACCGACAATAATCATTCGGTCAACTTCAAACTCTTTTTCGGAGATAAACTTCATCAGTGCATATTCATTGATATCCACTTCGAGTTTCAGGACAGACTCCAGTTTATTTTTGATTTCCACACTTTTCAGGAAATCGACGCGCTCGCTGTATTCCACAACAAGCTGGACTTTTGAGGAAGAATCCTGCTCATCACGCACATAAGCGCCAAACATCCAGGCACGTTTTATCGGATATGCATCGAGCACTTCGAGGATCAAAGGGATAATATCTTCTTTCAATGGAAGCGCTTTCCCGTAATTCATTCTGTATTCAATTTTATCCGCCGTCAGTTTCAGGATGGTCTGTGCCAGGGGGTTGTTTTCCAGCTCGCGGCTGATCTTCTCGCTTTTGTAGCTCACGTAAAGTTCATTTCTGTCCACCTCATAAAGGCCGGCCAGCTTATCAACCGTTTCGGCAGAAGGCAGGCGCATTCCCCTTTCAATCTTGCTCAAAAGTGAAATATCGATTTCAATGGCCTTTGCTACCTGTTGCAAAGTCAGCTTCCGCGATTTTCTGTGCCTGCGTACAATATCTCCGAATGAATCAGGTATTTCAATCATTTTTATCAAATTAGACTTCAAAAGTAAAAACTACCTCTGAAACTCAAAAGCCCTTAACGATTATTTAAAACCAGAACGGCTTTTTTGGTAAAAGCTTAATATTAAGGAAAAATTGGAAGGGTATTTAGCCAAATTTGCTGATTTGCTCCAGCCGTTCCATATCGAGAATCTCAATTCTTCCGTTCTCACCGGCGATTAACCCATTTTGGCGCAAGTCTTTGATGGCACGCACGGCACTCATTACCGACATCCCGGTAAATTCGGCAAGTTCCTTTCGCGAAAGCGGCATAGGAAATCCTGATGCCTGAAAAACCTCGCGCGCAAGGTAAATCATCGCGCTAGCCATTCGTCCATTGAGCTGCTTGTGGGTTACGGCATACAAAATTTCATAAGCCAGCAAATTGTTCCGGCTCAGGCGTTTGATCACCGAAACGGAAAAATCCGAATTCCTGCTCACCAGTTCACGCACAATATTGATTTCGATCAGGCACAGGCTGCTGTCTTCAAGGGCAGCCACGGAATAATGAAAAATGCTGTCGCCAAACAATGACGAAAGCCCCAGGATATTATCCGCAGCATAGATGTTGATTATCAAATCATTCTGATCGTTTTCAGACTCGCGGTACAGCTTTACCAAACCCGATTTCACAAACATAATATGGGTTGCAAATGCGCCCTGCTTGGCAATAATTTCGCCTTTACGGAATGAAAGACGAACCATTTTCTGACCGACCAGCCCCAGCTCATTTTTGCTTAACACACGAAAGCATTCCGACATTTGGGTGCAGTCCACACAGGTATTTTGTTGCTCATCGGCCATGAATGATGGTTGATTTGAAATGAAGCGCTAATCTATGAAAAATATAGCTTTCAACATATATCTATTCCTATATTCCTCCTTAAGCCGGCAAAAAACCGCATCACCGGTTTATCAAAAATATGATCTGGATCAGTTTTTTTCGAACATTTGTTACTGCTGCATTAATCAAATTGTTGCATACTTATGAATGTGTCCGTGTATGCAGAAATTCATATATGTAGGTTTGTGTCCTATTTTTGCTGTCAGATCATCAAAAAAAAATCAACATGGACACATCAGCAGCAAAGAGAGCATACGGAAGCATCGTTAAAAAAGAGATCCTGGCTTCTTTTCACACAACAAAGCCACTGAAAGAAATGGTGCTGGAAGCCCGCCAGCCTTTCCCGGGCTATTACAGCCGCACCCCATCGGCAGAAGAAAAAATCCAAAGGCCGTATTATGTGTTTTTTGTCGTGAAACCCACCAATTTATGCACGGAAGATAATATCATCCGCATCACGCAAAAAATAAAACAGTCGCATAAATTAAATTTTGATGCCTGCCCCGGCCAGCTCAGCCTGTTTAATATTATGCAGCCGCATATCCGAATCCACACCGATGATCTTAAAATCATTCCAAAACTGATTGAACTCTACCGGGAAAATGGAATTGTTTTCCAAAAACACAAAGAAGTGGCCGATTATACCAGCCTGATCCGCATCAAAAAATATTTTCTGCTGGATGAAGTCTTTGATGGCGTATATCGGGCTTCTGACAATCAGTATTTCAGGTATATCCGCATACCTCGGCAAATTGAATGGGATGATTTTGAAAAAATCACCATGACGATCAAAAACACCTACAACTTCAATCATTACGATTACGCACTGGCCGCTTTTTATCAGGAATGCGGATTTGAAGACTATGTACGCATCTATTCCGAGCATTGCGATTGCGACAATCTCCCGGAGCTGCGCATGCGTTATGTCGAAGAAATCGAAAAACATCATTTTATATAAACGAATAAGCCAAAGGCATGAAATCCATTAAAAACTTCCTGTTGATCTTCTTCATACTGCTTTTTGTATGGATGTTGCTCAACAACAACTTTACATCTGTGATCTGGATCAGTGGTGTAGCAGTGTCCTTCGTTGTGGGACTGGTATTTTGCCGCAATTGCGATGTGTTTACCGACATCCGCCTCAGTCCGAAAGCCATTATCTACACCTTTATTTATCTGCTCGTATTTCTAAAAGAGCTGATCAAATCAAACCTCGATGTTGCGCGCAGGGTTCTGTCCCCTTCACTGCCGATCAATCCCGGAATTGTTGAAGTGGAAACCCGTTTAAAATCGCGCATGGGCCGGTTGATCCTGGCCGATTCCATTACGCTCACGCCCGGAACATTCACAGTCGATATCCGCGAAGACAAGCTCTACATCCACTGGATTGATGTAAAAAGCGACGACATCGAAAAAGCCACCAATGAAATTGTTCGCAAATTTGAAAAATACCTGGAGGTAATTTATGGTTAATACAATACTCACCATCGCATTAGCACTGATTGCAGTCAGCCTGCTCATCAGCCTTTACCGTTTTATCAAAGGGCCCTCGGCCGTTGACCGCGTCATCTCTTTCGATGTTATGACCATTTCGTCCATCGCCCTGATTGGCCTGATTGCATTTTTTGCAGGCCGCATTATTTACCTCGATGTGGCTGTGGTTTACGGTCTGCTCAGCTTTTTGGGCGTACTCATTATTGCACGTTATCTCGAAAAAGGATTATAAATTCAAAAAGAATAATCAAATGGAAATTTTACAAATAATTGGCGCATTCATCACCCTGGCGGGATCCATTTTCCTCTTTCTGGGTGCACTGGGTCTGATGCGTATGCCCGATGTTTATAACCGCATCCAGGCGGGCACAAAAGCCACCACATTGGGCACCATGCTTTCGCTTTTGGGTTTGGGGCTCATCATGCCGGGATGGTTTGGCAAAATCATTATTCTGATTGTTTTTGTGCTCATAACCAATCCCGTATCATCACATGTACTGGCTCGTGCGGCACATTTCAGCGGCATTCCGCTCAGTCCCAAAACAGTAGTGGACAAACTTGCCGAACGCATGAAAGAAAATCCGGAAAACAAACCGGAAAATGTTGAACCTCAAAATCAGGAATCATGACATTTACAATACTGGCAGCATTTCTGGGCGTTTTGATGCTGGTTATGGCCATCATTGCCATTTACCACAAAAGCCTGGTCATTGCCATCATCGCAGCAGGCGCCGTAAGCCTTTTTGCCTCTGTGCTTTACCTTCTGCTGGCCGCACCCGATGTGGCCATGACCGAAGCGTCCATCGGCAGCGGGCTTTCCACCATAATTTTCTTCTATGTTTTGAATCGGATAAAAAAGAAAGATCATGCGAAATAGCCTCATTTTTATACTCATCATCGGATTTGCGCTGATCCTTTATGGACTATACAGCGATTTCCAGGGCAGCGACAAGCTGAACGAAACAGCGGCTTTTTATGCTCAGCCACAAAACATTGAAGAAGTAGGTGCCGCCAACCTTGTAACGGCTGTGGTAGTAACCTACCGCGGTTTGGACACGCTGGGCGAAGTCACCATTCTTTTCCTAACTGCCGCCATCATCGGCTTTTTCCTGAAAGTGCAGGTACGGAATCAAGATGACAAAAAAATCCGTCCGGCCAGCGAAATATTTGATACGGCAGCCCGTGTGCTGACCCCAATGATTTTTGTGCTGGGGGTTTATGTTTTTGTAAACGGCCACCTGACGCCGGGCGGAGGATTTCAGGGCGGGGCAATCATTGCGTCAGCTTTTGTACTGCTCCTGTTGATCGGGCAAAACCAGCGCTTTAAAAAGGAACTCTTTACGCGCCTGGAAAGCATCTCCGGACTGATTTTCGTCATTATTGGTGCACTGGGACTCGTTTTGGCCGGAGGTTTCCTCGACAACCGCATCCTGCCTGCCGGGAATGTTGGCGAGTTAATCTCTGCCGGAGCAATCCCCATCATCTACATTTTTGTTGGGTTGAAAGTAGGCTCCGAGCTTTCCAATATCCTCAGCAATTACAAAGAAGTACAAACCGAAGATAATAACCTGTAAATCAAAATTATGGAACATATCAGCCTCATAATCGGTTTTTTGCTCATCCTCACAGGACTCTACGGACTGCTGACGCGCAAAAACCTCATCCGTATCATCATCGGTTTCAGCCTTTTCGATACAGGTTTGCATGTAGTTATGGTCAGTATTGCCTACATCCGTAAAGGCACTGCGCCCATTATCGACGAAAGTGTCAGCATCGCGAATGCGGCACAGGAAATCGCCGATCCATTGCCACAGGCTTTGGTACTAACGGCCATTGTCATCGGCCTGGGCGTCACAGCTCTTATGCTGGCTTATGCCCTGAGGATGTACAAGCAAAAAGGCAGCCTCAATATTTCAGATTTCACCCATTTGAAAGGTTAGACCATTTGATAAACTGAAAATACAACACAAATGATATCACCAATACACCTTATCACCATCGGCCTGGGCATTGCCTTTGCACTGGGACTGCTCAAAAGTTTCGGCAAAAACTTTGCCCTGAGCCTCACTTTACTGGCTTTAGCCTCGATGAGTGCCCTATCCCTGCAATGGCTTTTTACCTTAATGGAAGGCACACAAATGGCTGAAATTTTCACTGCCGGTTTCCGTCCGCCCTGGTCGATTAACCTGCGCATGGGCCTCGAAGAAGCCGTGCTCACTTCCATGGTCAATATTGCCGGACTGCTGGGCGGGATATATCTGATCCGACCTTTGCGCGAGCAAGGATTCCATGCCATGATTGTTTTTCTGGTACTCATTATGGGTCTGGATGTTATCATCCTTACCCGCGATGCATTCAACCTCTTTGTTTTTATGGAAGTGGTCAGTATTGCCACTGCCGGCCTGGTCATTTTGGAGCAAAACCGCAATTCGGTTCCTGCCGGTTTTAAATACATGATTGCCACCAGCCTCATCGCGGGATTATTCCTGCTGGGCGTTATTTTTGTCTATTATTTTGGCGGTTCGCTCAACTTTGGCTTCCTTTCAGGCAGTGCTCTCCTCGCCATTAAAGGCGGCAGTATAGCCCTCTTTTTTATGCTGATCGCCATTGTGCTCGAACTCAAAGTTTTTCCTGCAAACGGCTGGGCTTTGGATGTTTACCAATCTGCGCATCCCGGCCTGTCGGCCATAATTTCTGCAGCCAGCGCCACGGCTATGTATTTTGTGCTGAGCAAAGTGCTTCTGCTAACCGGTGATGCCGGTTATCAGGTTGTTGCCGTAGCCGGTGCCCTGAGTTTTGTTGGCGCCAACCTTCTGGGACTGCAACAGGACAATCCGCAACGTTTGCTTGGATATTCTTCTGTGGGTCAAATTGGCCTGTTGATGATCATCCTCGGAATGAAACCCGTTTTGGGACAAGACCTTCATTTCATTGCTTTCAGTATTTTGATAACGCATTATCTTGCCAAAGCCGGACTGTTCTGGCTGGCGGGAATCATAAAATCCGAAAAACTGGAAGCCTGGGCTGTGCTCCGCAGAAACCCTTTCTACCTTTTCCTTTTCGGAACATTTGTTTTTGCTTTGATCGGATTCCCACCCTTTCCGGCTTTCTTTGGTAAATGGTCGCTGATAATGCAACTGGCCGGCTCGGGCATGTACGGATGGCTGTGTGTTATCCTGCTGGCTTCCTTCCTCGAAGGCGTTTACCTTTTCCGCTGGCTGGGATATGCCATCAAAAAAGAACATGCCGGTCAGCCCCGCCTGAGCATTCAGTGGAACCAGATTATCCCACCCTCAATTTTTGGCGTTGTGCTTTATGCCACAGGCTATTATATTGGACAAATCAGTGGTTTTGGGGCAAGTATCAATTATATTCCTTTATTGTTTGTCGCACTCTTGTTCGTTTTGGATTTCCTGCCTGTATTTGCAAAAAACACCATTGCCATTGCCGGGATGGCTGTTTACGCCTGGATGAAACTCCCGCTCCTGTTTGAGAGCGATATGCTCCGTTTCATTTTTGAAGCAATATTCCTGATTGGAGGTATTCTGACCTTCATCGCCGGATACCAGAACAAAGGAAAACGCATTGGATTTTATCCGGTTGCACTGCTGATGTATGCCGGTTTAACACAAATCATCGAAGCAGAAAATACTTTCCAGTTTTTCTATGGCTGGGAAATCATGACGGCAGGCTCCTATTTCCTCATTATCCGAGGAAAACGCTCCATGCCCCACGGGCTCAGCTATATGCTGTTTTCCATCGGGGGAGCTTACGCCATGCTGGCCGGATTCGCCATGACTTTTGCCGGAACATCCAGTTTTGCACTGGAAGCCCTGGGCATGGTTCAGGCCAATATTGGCTGGATTTATGCTCTTTTGGCTGTTGGTTTCCTCACCAAAACCGCTTCGCTTGGGCTGCACATCTGGTTGCCCGGAGCACATGGTGAAGCCGAAAGCGATGTCTCGCCCATGGTGTCGGCCATCCTGCTGAAAGCCGGTGTTTTCGGTTTGCTTATCCTAATGATTTTTATGGGACATCATCCCGAAGCCGTGCAAATCACTTACGTTCTGGGATGGCTGGGCGCGCTCACAGCACTGATCGGCAACCTGGCTGCTGTTTTTCAGGATGATGCCAAAAGGCTGCTGGCATATTCCAGTATTGCACAACTCGGTTACATCCTTTTTGCCTTGGCAATTATGAGCCATTTGGGATGGCTGACCGCTTTCACATATACCATCAACCACTTTATGTACAAAGCCGTGCTCTTCCTCGCTGTTGGTGCGGTGATCCTGCGCGTAAAAACACACAATATGTACGAAATGGGCGGCCTGATCAAGCGCATGCCTTTTGCTTTCATTGCTGTTCTGATCGGGATTATTGCCCTTTCGGGTGTACCGCCACTTACAGGTTTTGCCGGAAAATGGCTGTTTTATCACGCCGTGGTGCTCAAAGGCTGGTATTTCCAGGGAGCGATTGTGTTCTTCTCGGGCATTATCGCATTCCTCTACCTCTTCAAGATGATTTATTCAATTTTCCTCGGACAGCTCAAGGACAATTTACGCAAAGTGAAGGAAATCAGCATCTGGTACATCATCCCGATTTACACTTTGATTATCGGGCTGATGATTACTTCGGCCAAACCGGAATGGATCCTGCAACCTTTGGGCGATATGATTTCTGCACAATTTCCCGATGGCGGACTGCAATGGGATGGCGGCAGGGCTAACACAGCCTTAGGCCATTGGAGCGGAAGTGGTGTTATGATGACCGTAGGTATTATGTTTGTCGCGCTTTTTAGCTGGCTGTTCATCCTGAGCCGCAAAGCACAAAAAATAGAACAATTCAATATTGTGTATTCTGCCGAACGCCCTTTCCGTCCCGAAACCACACATGTGAGCTACAATATTTTTGCCGGCTACAATAAAGCGCTGGGATTCCTCGTGGCGCCCTTTATCACGAATTTCTGGAACTGGATGGCAAGCGCTTTCCACGATCTGGCAACAATAATCCGCAAGATATACAGCGGAAACGGACAGGTTTATGCCGCACAGATACTGCTGTTTGTTTTGATTGTTTATGCTTATTTTCAGGCTATTGTCTAACCTCTAAAATCTAAAAAATGAGTTTCGATATCAGCAAATTATTATATACACTCCTGGGTCTGTTCATTATTTTGAACTGGGGCCTGCTGATGGGAGGCAGTATCCGAAAAATCGGGGCACGTGTAGCCAAGCGTTACGGAATCCGCATTTGGCAACCCTGGGTTGACCTGATCAAAAACTATGCAATCCGCTCGCAAAACACCCATGGTGTGATGTTCTACCTCGGACCGGTTTTCCGCGTATCCGGAGGCATTGGCCTGTTTCTTTTCATGCCTTTGATTTTTGGCAGCGAAAACTGGAGCAATTACAGTTTCCAGGGCGATTTGGTGCTGCTGCTCTATTTCCAGTTTTTTGGTATGCTCGGCATGGCTTTGGGCGCCGGAGAAGGCGGACATCCACATTCGGCCATTGGTATCAGCCGCGGGCTTTCGCAGTTTACAACCATTGAAGTACCTTTAACCTTAGCGGTTATTGCCGTTGCCATTCAATATCAAACCTTTAGCATTTCAGATATTGTAGCTGCACAGCAAGGCGGTATAATGAACTGGACGGTATTTACCAATCCCTTTGCCGGAGCAACAGCTATACTGGCCATGCTCGGGCTGTTTATGCACTCGCCCTTTAACCTGGTAAAAGCGCCCAACGAAATTCCTATTGGCCCGCCCACCGAATACCACGGAACCTACCTTGGCGTTTTGCGCACCAATGCAGCCGTATTGCACGTCATTGAAGCCGTTCTGTTTATGAACCTGTTTTTTGGCGGCGCTACCAATTGGATCGAATTGTTTATCAAGACATTCCTTATTTATTTCTGGACCGTTTTCGTGGGTATGGTTTTTCCACGTTTCCGCATCGAGCAATCTGTGCGCTGGTTCCTGAAAATCCCACTCGTATTAGGTATCATTGCTATTTTAATGGCTTAAAACCAAATGGATATGACAGAAAAAGATCAAAATATGCATCAGGAAGAAGACAAATTCCTTGCCGAAGAAAATAAAATCCGCAGGGTGGAAACGCCCGATGGCGAAATCATCGAAATTGATCCGCTGAAGGATTATTTTTCGGATGCACGCCCAAAAGCCTACCGTCCGAACAGCATCCCGGTTGTAGAAAAATTCCTCAACTGGGCACGCGCCGAATCGCTTTGGGTGCTGGGTTTTGGAACCGGTTGCGGCAGTATCGAAATCCCGCCGCTTACAACACCCCGTTTCGATGCCTACCGCTTTGGCGTACAGATGCGTCCAACACCACGCCAATCCAATGTTTTCATCATTTCGGGATATATGAGCGTAAAAACCCTCAAGCGCGCCATCCGCAGTTATGAGCAAATGCCCAATCCGAAATATGTGATTGCACTCGGAAGCTGCACCATCAACGGCGGAATGTATTTCGACAGTTACAATACCATCAACCGCCTCGACCGCTATATGCCCGTTGATGTTTATATCGCCGGATGTATGCCCCGCCCCGAGGCTTTGCTCGCCGGATTTGAAAAACTCAAACAACTGATCAAAGAAGGCAAGGCCGAGAAAGCCAATGAGTACATCGAAAACCTGGACGAATACAAGGCCAATCAGAAAAAGATCATCAAAGACTGGAACATGCCTGATTATAACTGGTAAACCCAAAAACTATGAACGAATTAATTGAAAAAATAGGAAAAGGATTCACGCTGCTTAAAACCGACCGGCAGCGCCACGACCTTTGTTTTGTCAGTGTGGAAAAAGATCAGGCATTGGCGCTGGTAACCCACTGCCGCGATTTTGAAGGATTCTCGCATTTTGTAATGCTCTCCTGTGTGGACTGGATCGAAGACGGTTTGTTCCAGCTCACCTATTTGCTCAACAATCCAACAAAAAAATACGATCTGGGCGTGCGCACATTCATCAGCCGCGAAAACCCGGAAATGGAATCGGCTCATGAATTGTGGCGGCAGATTGCCACTCATCAGCGTGAGCTAAAGGAAATGTACGGTATTGATTTTCCGGGCAGCCCCCGTGTTGACGAGCCTTTCCTGCTTGAAGGCTGGGACGACATCCCGCCCATGCGCCGCGATTTTGATACCAAAAAATATTCCGAAGAAACCTATTTCCCAAGAGAAGGGCGCAAAACCCACGATCCTGCAACATATATGAAATCAAAGCTTTATCCCGATGAAGAAAAATAAATTATTCAACCTTCAGCCCGACCGGAGCGCCTATCCCGAGCATGACGAAAACGGGAAACCCATCGTGGATTTAAGCTCCCATAAATATGTAAAACTCTGGCAGGGGCCTCAGCATCCCGGCGTAACCGGAAATATGGCGCTGGAACTGACCATTTCCGGCGATGAAATCATGGAAGCCAAAACCCATGTTGGCTATCTGCACCGTGGTTTTGAAAAACTGATGGAACGCCGCAAATACATCCAGTGTTTTCCTACCTGCATCCGCATGTGCGTTGCCGAACCGGATTATAACGAATACAACCTATCTGCCGGAATTGAAGAACTGAGCGGCATCGAGATACCCGAAATGGCCAAATGGCTGCGTACGCTGGTGCTCGAAATGGCGCGCCTGCAAACGCTGTTGCGCGTCGTGCCCGGACAAGGCGGAACTTTTGCGCTTGGTCTGGGCGTGCAATGGGGCGTTTACTTGCGCGATCTCGTGCTCGATCTTTTCGAGGAACTGACCGGTGGCCGTGTTTATCATATGTATATCCTGCCCGGAGGTGTGCGCGGTTTATTGCCCGATGGCTTTAAAAAGCGTATGGAAGAAACCCTCAAAAAAATCGATGAATTTATTGTGAACATTGATAACCTGATGTTTAGCAATACCGTTTTCAAACGTCGCGCCAAAGATGTGGCCATCCTCAAACCCGAATGGGTGGATCAGTTTGGCGTAGTGGGTCCCAATGCCCGTTCGGCCGGTTTTAATCGCGATGTGCGCAAAGATTATCCCTATCTGGTGTATGATCAGCTTGATTTTGAACCCAAGGTGATGAATCATTCCGACATCTATAACCGTTCGCGTACACGCTGGCACGACCTGATCATGACCGTTGACCTCATCCGCCAGATTATGGCCAAAATGCCCGAAAAAGGCGATTTCAAAGCACCGACGCCCAATGTGATGCACTGGCGCATCCCGAAAGCAGAAACCTACATCCGCTCCGAATCATCGCGTGGCGAATACGGTTTTTATATGGTAAGCGACGGCACTGATAAACCCCGGCGCATCCATCTGCGCGGCCCCAGCTATGTGCATGCCGTTTCGCTGCTGGAACGTATGCTGATCAATGCCAATATCGCGGATACAGCAGCTATTATGGTGAGCCTGCAAACCTGTCCGCCGGAAATAGAACGATAATTTTTCAATCAGAAATTTTGCAACAATGGGAAGCATTAAAGATATACTTAGTCCGTTTACCGCATGGAGAAACCTGGCAAAAGAGCCCGTTACCGTTAAAGATCCTTTAAATGACCGTCCGGGTGCAGCCCGATACCGTGGTTTCCACAAAAACGACATCGAAGCCTGCATCGGCTGCGGCACATGCGAAGCAATTTGTGAAAACGAAGCCATTGACCTGGTGCCTGTGGAAGGCATTGAAACCAAAGACGGCGACAGCGGTTTGCGCCCCCGTGTGGATTATGGCCGTTGCTGCTGGTGCGCACTTTGTGTGGATGTTTGTACAACCGAATCGCTCAGCCTCAGCAACGAATACACCTGGGTGGATACCGATCCGGATAATTTCCGCTTTACGCCCGGTGTCGATAAAAAAGACTGGGACAATAATGAAAAAGGCTGGAAAAAACCGGGGCCGAATTACGAGTTTTATAGTCTGGAACGCCAGAATATGGAACATCTCCACCCGGAAGAGCGTGATAAATCCTTTATAGAAATCGTAAAAGGATACAGCAAAGAGCAAGCACAAAAAGAGGCTGACCGCTGCGTAGAATGCGGTATTTGTACGGCTACCTGCCCGGCACATATGGGCATTCCCGAATACATCAAAGCTGTCCGAAATGACGATATGGAAGAAGGTTTGCGCGTACTCTATGAAACCAATCCGCTGCCCGAAATCTGCGGACGTATCTGTACGCACAAATGCGAAACCGTTTGTTCTATTGGTCATCGCGGTGAGCCGCTCAGCATCCGCTGGTTGAAGCGATATATTGCTGATAATGTGGAATCGGAAGATTACAAACGTGTACTCCAAAGCGATTCCATTGAACAAAACGGCAAAAAAATTGCCATTATCGGTTCCGGTCCTTCCGGCCTTTCTGCCGCACATTATCTGGCTTTGACGGGCTATCAGGTAAAAATCTTTGAGCAGTTTGAAGCGGCCGGAGGTATGATGCGTTACGGAATACCCGAATATCGTTTGCCTTACGATCAAATCGACAAAGATGTAAACTACATTCTGTCGCTGGGTGTTGAAATCCAGTATAATACACGCATTGGCAAAGACATCAGCCTTGAAGATCTTGGCAAAGACTATGACGCTGTTTTCAGTGGAACTGGATTGCACCTGGGACGCAGCACACGTGTTCCCGGAAGCGACCACAAAAATGTGTATCAGGCCGTTGATCTCTTGCGCGAAATTACCCGCGGCAACGAAATCCATGTAGGCAAAAAGATTGTGGTTATTGGCGGCGGTAATGTGGCCATGGACATCACGCGCTCGCTGGCACGCCTGCAGCACCAGAAATTCGGTTTTGTAGATTGCACGGCAACATCGCTCGAAACCGAAGAAAAAATGCCTGCCGACCGTGAGGAAATCGTGGAAGCACGAGAAGAAAAAGCCACGGTTGACCCGGGCTGGGCTCCTCAGGAAATCATGATTGAAAATGAGGAACTCAAAGGATTGCGCGTAGCCCGCTGCCATTCACTTTTCGATGCCGAAGGACGTTTCAATCCGCAATGCGATATGAAGGATATGAAAATCTTTGAAGCCGATATGATTGTGGAAAGCATTGGGCAAGGCATGGATATTTCCTACATCAGCGAAGACCTGAAGGATAAGTTGGCATTTGGTCCGCGCGGCCGTGTTCAGGTGGACGAAAACTTCCAGTCGGGGCTGCCCTGGCTCTTCATTGGTGGCGACATCATCCAGGGGCCTGATGTAATCCACGGTATTGCCAACGGCCACAAAGCCGCGATTGGAATTGATCAGTTTTTACACCAAAAATAAAATCCCATGACAAACATTAGCACGAAATATATGGGCCTGGAGCTGAAAAGCCCTGTAATTGTGGCCAGTTCCGGCATGACCGACAGCGTGGAAAAAATCATCAAGGCCGAAAAAGCCGGTGCCGGAGCGGTCGTTCTGAAATCGCTTTTTGAGGAGCAGATTATGATGGATGTGGATGCCGAGCGCGTAAACAATATGTACGGCACCTACGCCAACGAAGAAGCCTATGCGCTTTACTACACCCGAAAAAACCAGGTAGAAAGCTATCTTAAACTGATCCGTGAAGCCAAAAAAGCAGTGGATATCCCTGTGATTGCCAGCATCAATTGCGTGAGCGATGGCGAATGGTCGCTTTTTGCAAAAAAAATGGAAGAAGCCGGAGCCGATGGACTGGAACTCAATATGTTCATCTTGCCTTCGGATCCGGAAACCGATGCGGCTACAATCGAAAAAACCTATACCGATATTATCAGTCATATCCTTTCCGAGCTACGCATTCCGGTAGCCGTTAAAATCGGGCATTATTTTACTGATTTCGCCGGGTTTGCCCAAAGGCTTTCCCGAACAGGCATAAAAGGCATGGTGCTGTTCAACCGTTTTTACAGTCCGGATGTTGATGTGGAACAGGAAAAAATCATTTCCACCCACATCTACAGCAATGCCGACGAAAACGCTATGACATTGCGCTGGACAGGCATCCTCAGCCCGATTCTGGATTGCGGCATATCCGCCACTACCGGCATTCACGATGGCAACAGCCTGATTAAAAATATTTTGGTTGGCGCAGAAAGTGTGCAAATTGCCAGCGCTATTTACCAGTCTGGCTTTGAAGTTATTACAGAAATGAACCAGCGCCTCGAATCCTGGATGGCCGAAAAAGGCTATGAAAATCTGGAAGATTTCAAAGGAAAACTCAGCATGCAGCAAATTGCCAAGCCCATGTTGTACGAACGCAGCCAGTTTATGCGGTATTTTTCGGATGCCGGACGGAGATAATGCACATTATCGACAAGTAAAAAATGAAAACCAAAAGTAGCGCCACGATGCCTCGTAGCGCTACTTTTGGGTTTAATCGAAAGAAGTTAAATAATTTTTTACCTACCTTTGGCGTTAGTATTCAACTACGTTAGTAATATGATTATTTCTTTTGGCTCAAAACATACTCAAAAAATATTCAAAGGAGAAATGTCAAAGAACTTACCTCCTGAAATACAAAATATTGCAAGAAGAAAATTGCGTATGTTAAATAATGCCCAGGATCTAAAGGATCTTAGAATCCCTCCATCAAACCGATTGGAAATATTGATAGGTCAGGAGCAATCATATTACAGCATAAGGATTAACCTGCAATGGCGTATTGTTTTTCAATGGCTGGACAACAACGCTCACAAAGTATCAATCGTTGATTATCACTAAAATATGGAAAAATTAAAGAATATCCATCCCGGCGAAGTACTCAGGGAAGAGTTTTTAATCCCGATGCAGATTTCAGCTTACCGATTAGCGAAAGAGCTTGAAATTCCGCAAACACGGATATCTATGATTTTAAAAGGCAAAAGAAGGCTCACTGCCGACACCGCCCTGCGTTTATCCGCGTATTTCGGGAATTCAGCCTTATTTTGGATGGGGCTGCAAAATGATTTTGATTTGGAAGAGGCAAGGAAAAGCCACAAAAATCTGAAAATCATAAGGCATCAAGACATCTCCACGAAATAAGACCACAGCGGACAAAACGAAAAGCGGGCCTCAAAATGCAATGTGAGGCCCGGCCAATATGTAGTTAAA
Organism: Bacteroidales bacterium; assembly: GCA_963662905.2. Taxonomy (GTDB): domain Bacteria; phylum Bacteroidota; class Bacteroidia; order Bacteroidales; family WRLA01. The sequence continues at coordinate 2,484,629 of CAXXFD010000003.1, forward strand.
CGTAAATTTATCCTTTTCGGAGTTTTCCTGATGCTCTATTTTTTCACGCAACGAATTGCATATCCTTCATCTTTATTTCCGGGATAATCAATGCAAAAATTTTGTCCGCCTTCCAAAACAAAAGTGCAAACCTTGTTACCGATCCACTCTGTTGAAGTCCACCAGCTGGCACTTTGGTTCAGATTGTAAAAATCGCCATTGGCATCCCTCATACCCGACGGAAGAGCAGAAAACCCGCTGCTGTTATCTGCATCCGCATCCGGGCCCCATTCGCCTTTGCTTTTCATATGGATTCCTGCATCATTGGCTCCTCCAATTGAATTGATCAGGTCTTTCCAATCATTTTCGCTTGCCACTTCCCAGCCTTCAGGGCAGATTCCACGGGCATCTATTACTGCAAACCAATTGTATAAAACACCATATTTACTCCCATTCCCGGGGCTGTTTTCATAATAACACCAGGCCGGCTCACCGGCTTCGTAGGCAAGCTTCCACTCCTCTGCTGTTTTGGCTTCTTTGATTTCGTCGCCGTTGTTAAATTTGGTAACATCCAGGTTTTTTGCCATCCAGGTTTTTTCTCCAGGCTTTAGCTCCATTTTCTCTTTGCCCGAATCACTATTGGCTTTTTCCTGCAAACTTGTGTTCCCACAGGCACTGATTAAAATTGCTATTGCAATAAGCGCCATATAAACGTTAACTGTTCTTTTCATAATGAAATACTGATTTTGATTTGTGTTTGAAAATTACTGATTATTAAATATTTGTGTTATTGAAGCAGTTTGAAATATTAGACATACATCTGTTTTTATCCGATACAGATTCGTTAATCAATATCTTGTGTTTGAAAATGACACAATTCCGGCGATAGCGGTTTGAGAGAATTGGCGGCATTGGCCGGCATATTTTGCCTCCATCTGCCTTTAGAACTATTGGACACATTTAATAAAAACTGTTATTCGGTATTTTAAACGTTCACTATTAACAAGTTTGTTTCGAACAATTGTTTATTCAAAGATATGAGTTTTGCGTGTTGGTTTTTCAAAACCCAAAAAAAATTGTATCCCAAAAGTGTACGGTCATAGCAAAGATCAGAAAAAACATAGGCAGCACTGATCAGGAAGGATCGGCAAACAGGCACTATGGCTGATTATTCCGGACTCAGAAAACAAGCTAAAAAAATCACCATAAAATAAAACCACATCAGATAAAAAAATCCCAATAGCAGCGACACGAAGCATACTGTTGCTATTATTGGGATTTGCTGCCAATCCTATTCCTGGATTACCTGACCCTTTTTGTTGTCGTTCAGCCAGCAGCCGCTGTATTCGGCGTAACCGTTTTCTTTGGTGTAGAAACCGCTTTCCCCGTTTCGGTCGATATGTGTAGTGCGCACATTGGCACGTGATTTACTAAACAGTTTAATGCCGCTGCCGCCATTTTCCGAAAACGAACAATCGTCCACTTCCGCATGGCTGGAATCGATAAGGAAAAGCCCGTTTTGTTTGTTTTTATCCACATCGCAGTTTCTGAGCTGCGCCACTGAATTTTGTTTAAACAGCATACCGGAATAGGCATTACCCTGTACTGAGGCGTTTTTTATATCGATATGGGTATCAAAAGTTAAGATGCCAAAACCTGCTGAATTATGAGCCTGCAGGCCATCTAAATTTAGTCGCGAATTCTTTTCCGAAACGATATTGGATTTGCCATTTGCATGCACAGATACGCGTTCCATCGTTACCGAAGCGCCGTTGACAACGAACATGCCGTCGGCTTCAATTTGATCGTAAATTTCACTGTCGGTGATATTGGCTTCGGAGGCATCTACACGCACACCTGTTCCTTTATTTTTGAAAATCCTGCATTTGCTCATGCGCATCCCGCTTTCGTCCTTTAGGCGCACACCCGAGCGTTCATTTTCAAATACCTGACAGCCCTCAATACTGAAAAACGGCCCGGATTTCTTTTCGATAGACAAACCTTCGTGCTTGTTTTGGTACAGCTGGCAATTGATTACTTTGCCCTTGCCGTTATCATACACATAAATCCCGGCCTGCTCCGAATTGTATATTTTACAATCTTCAAGGGTGGGGCTGGCATTATCGTGGATAAGGATATTGGAAATTTTTGCGGAATGAATTTCACAGCCCATGATATGCGGATAGCTGTTTTCGCCAATTCCTATGGCTGCTTTACCGGAATTAAAAAGTTTACAGTATTTTACACCCGGAAAAGCACCGGTTTGTATGCGTATATTATTGTAGGCATTATCATGGATGCTGCAATCGGCAATAAGTCCCATGGCATTCGTCTGGCAACATACTCCATCGCCTTCGTTCTTATGTATGTTGCAGGCAGTAATGGTAACCGCGCCTGAATCCGTCACATTTACGCCATCATTTCCGCAGCCGTGGATATGGCAGTTGTTGAGTGTTCCTCCGCCCTGATGGTAGAAATAAACACCCGACTGGCGTGCATCATAGATTTCGCAATTGATCATCTCAACTTTTGACCCTTTATTGTAAACGCCGACAGCCGAAAGTGCGTTGCTGCTTACTTTGCAGTTGATCATTTTAAGGCTGCCTTTGGCCACACTAACAGCAAAAACTTTTGCTTCAGAGCCTGCAAGTTCCTGTATATGAATGTTTTTCAAACTCGAATCGCCGCCATCGGCATAGATTACCGATTTTTCAAATTCTTTAAAAACCACATCTCCTTCTCCGATGATTTTTAGGGGTTTATCCAAATAGACCCTACCGGTATAAGTCCCTTCCTTCACCAAAATCGTATTGCCTGAACGGGCGTTTTTTACCGCTTCGGGCACAGAAATATATTGTCCACGGCCATCCAGGCTGACCACGATATCGGCTTTAATATTTTCCTTTGGAGGAGGTGTACTTTTCCCGCTTTGCGGAGAAGTGCCAAAAAAATCTTTAAACAGATCCTCAATGGGAGGAGTCGGTTTTTCTTCCTCTTCACCGAAACTTCCGAGGATATCAATTTCCTCTTCCTCTTCGCCGCTGAGTTTGGCCGCGCATTGGTCGCGCCGCGCCTGCACCAGGAAATCATCATCAATGCGCAAGGCCTGATCATACTTTTCAAGGGCTTCGGAATAGTTTTTATAATTTTGAAGTTCATCGGCTTCCTGCACAAGCTTTTCGAAGGCATACATCCTTTTGCACTGCAGGTATTCGTGTTTCAGGTCTTCATCATCAGGCTCTTGCTGATGCAATTCGAGAAATATTTTATAAGCCTCTTCATATTGGCCGTTCTGGAACAGGCTTCTGGCTTTTTCAATCATAACGCAAGGGTTTATTAAATGATATCGTTTATGCTTCAAATTTAAGGAAAATCCCTTTGATGGGAATGAAATATCCAATAAAGAGTGATTGAAGGATCCGTTGGTATAAAAAAGAATCAGATATTAAAAACACCGGCTGTTTTTAGTATCGTAAGCAAAACCACTCCTGCCACAATCCAGCGCACAAAAGAGGCTCCTTTTTTTACGGCAATGCGGGCACTGAACCATCCGCCAACAATTGTTCCCAAACCCAGCACCAGGCCGTACCACCAGTTTACATCGTTGTTGAGCGCGAAAATCAGCAAAGCTACCGGTGTGTAAACAAATACGATAAAAACCTTTAAAGCATTGGCGCGCACCAAATCATAACCGGCATTGAGCACCAGTCCGGCCAACAGCAGGTAACCAATACCCATTTGGATAAAACCGCCCCAAATACCGATCAGGAAAAAAATCAGGATTTGCTTCCATCCCACCGGGCGGTTGATCAGTTCTTCCTGCCCTTTAAGCCATCGGTTGGGTTTATAAAACATCATCGCCACCATCAAAACCATTACGCAGGCAAAAGCAATTTCAATAGCTTTTTTGGGCACATCAACGGCAATCAATGCACCAACAATACTCCCGAACAATGCCGGTACTGCCAATTTGATGCCTTTGCGGAAATCCAGGACTTTCTCCCGTTTAAAACTGCTTACCGCACCGATATTCTGCATCAAAATGGCCACGCGGTTGGTGCCGTTGGCAATATCTGGCGGAAGCCCCAGAAATAACAGAAGGCTAACGGAAATTACCGAACCGCCACCTGCCAATGTGTTTAGAAAACCAACCAAAAGGCCGGAAACTGCAAGGATAATCCCTTCTGCTATGCTCATAATCAATTTGTTTTACAAGAAATTGCATTTTCTTTTTTGCCAAAAAGCGAGATCGCAAAATAAAGCAAAATTATCCCTGCAGGAAACAAAATCCAGGAAGGAATGCCAAATGCCGAGGGCAAGGTTCCTGCCAGAAGGGAAATGAGTCCAACCGTCAAAGCGTAAGGTATTTGCGTGCGCACGTGTGCGAGGTGGTTGCAACCACTGGCCAAAGAGCTGAGAATCGTTGTGTCGGAAATCGGGCTGCAATGATCGCCAAGAACTGAACCGGCCAAAACGGTAGAAACCACATTATAAAAAATGGCCATAGAGGCATCATAATCCAATCCGGCATTTTTGGAAATAAGCCAGGCGGCAGGAAGTATTAGTGGATATAAAATTGCCATTGTGCCCCATGATGAGCCTGTGCTGAAGGCTACCAATGCCGCCAGGATAAAAGTAAAAAACGGGATCAGCCAGGGCGATGCATTCATGTTGATCAAAATATTGCTGATATAGGATGCAGTGTGCATATGCTCCGTAAGCAGCGCAATAGACCACGCCAACACCAAAATTACAATGGCCGTAAGCATGGTGCGGAACCCGTCAATCATACTTTCCATGCATTGGCTGAGGTTCATCAGTTTCTGCGCAATGCTCAGTCCCACAGCGGTAATTACTCCGCCCAGCGATGACCAGAGCAAGGCTTTATAAGAATCGGCAGCACCGATAATGATGGAAATTTTCCGGAAAAAAGAAATACTTCCGTCATGCCAGACATTGCTGTCCCAGCCGGTATAAAGCAGCCCGGCCAGCGTGCCAAAAATGATGACCAATACGGGAATCAATGCATTAAACCAGCGTGCCTTTGCCCCTTTGGCCATACTGAATTCCGATTCTGCCGATGCTTTGGTTTCCTCATCTTTCTGTTTTTTTCCTGTACGTGCGAGGAGTTCTGCCTTGCGCATGGGGCCAAAATCGCGTTTGCGCCAAATCAGCATCAGCATAAAAGCCAAGGTAAAAATGGGGTAGAAACTGTATGCCAAACTATTGAAAAACACACTGTAGGCATTTTCATCGATGCCAATGGCTTCGGTTCCGCTTTGGATATAGCTGAGTTCGGCGCCAATCCATGTGGTTACAAAAGCGATGGCAGCAACAGGAGCGGCAGTTGAATCAACTACATAAGCCAGTTTTTCGCGCGAAATGCGCAGCTTATCGGCAACCGGACGCATGGTATTGCCCACTACCAGTGTGTTGGCATAATCATCAAAAAAGATGGCCACGCCAAGCAGCCAGGTAACCAATTGCCCGGAACGCGGCGATCGGGCATAGCGCGAAAGTTTATCGACAACGCCTTTCATGCCTCCGTTTTTGGTGATGATATGCACCATCCCGCCAATCAGCATCGAAAAAACAATAATGGAAATATGGCCTTCATCAAGCAGGGATTGCGCAATATAAGTATCCACAATGCGGAACATGCCTTCAAAAACAGCCACCAGCAAATGCGTGCTCCCGTACCAGGCAATCAGTGCCGTACCGAAAAGCAAGCCAATAAAAAGAGCGGAGAAAACCTCGCGGAGCAAAAGCGCAAAAAGAATAGCAATTAGTGGCGGTATAATGCTGAACCATAATGGAATGGGATTTACAGGGACTTCCATATGAAAACCTCCTGCGCTGATGCTGAGATTTTCTTTTGCCGGGAAGCTGTGGGTGAAGACATATGCCTGCCCCTGCCGAAAAGCAAAGGCATTTTTGCCGTTAACCTGAATGACGATACTATCCTGATTGATTTCGGAACTTGCCGGCAAAGCGATTTCCACATCATATTCGATGTGCTGCATGATAATTTCCGGAAGGATAATTTGTAATTCTGACTGTGGCAGCTTTTCAGCATGAAGACCTCCAGAAGCAAGCAGAAGAGTAAAGAGGAGAACAAGTCGGGTGTAGTATGACGGCATAATGCTATTTCAGGGATTATGCGCTAAATTATTCATTTTTCTGAATAATTATACCCCTGATGGAAAATCGCAGATTGGAAATTAGATCATTTCGCGGATTGCTTTCACAATCCCTTCCGAATCATAGTAAAATTTTTGAGTACTAAAAAGAAGTTGAATTTAATGTCCAAAATCTCAAAAAGAAGTAAACAGGTTGGATTCTCATTACATTTAACTATATGTGGGAGATTACCATTTTAAAATAGTGTCATCTGTTCTGTTGGTTTTCCCTTAATAATCTTTCCAAAAGCTTCCCAGTCTTTTATTTCCAAGTCTTTTATTTTTCTTTTAACTTGTTGAAAACCGATGTTTTCATATGCTTTTAAAAAGTCAATGCGCATTAATGTGTCTTTATTAATAGCTCTTTTAGAATCAGAAAATATTATTGATTTAAGAAACCTTTGAACTAATTCAGAGTTCACAATATAATGGGCGATTTCTGCCATTTTTTTGCTATCAAATCCTATAAAGTAACAAGTATCATCAAGCATTATTGGTTTGTTATTAAAAGGAAGTACTAAAGAAAAATGTGTTGACTTATATAGGCCAGAAACAGCTACTTTATAGGGTTTAAATGAATAATCGCCAATCCCAAAAATCGAAAAGCTGGGTTTATTTTTGTAAATAGAGGATTTACGATTATCAAAATACTCTTTGTGTGTGTTCAAGTATTCAAATGTGAGAGGATATTTTTCCTTAATATACTTAGTGTCTTGACCTATCTTTTGCTGAGTTATGATAGTCATTCGCCTAAAATTGGTAGCTTTATCTTCTTTTAGATCAGAACTTTTAAGTAAGGCATACGTCAAATTGTTTTCAAGCTTGATTTCTTCACCTAAGGCATTCCTGAAATGGCTATTAACCTGTTCAAGCTCCATCACTTTGGAGCAGTCGTGTTTAACACCTGAACGCCATATAAAACAAGATTTGCCATCAACAATACTTGATTCATCATAATCTTGAATCGAATAAACAAACTTATCTTTGTACCAACCAAAATTTGTTACAGGTTCATGAGAGTACAAATTATATTCTTTGCAGGTGAAATCCGGTTCACTATTGAAGTGTGCCACAAATAGACAGGCATTGACGGAAACATTAAATTCTTTTTTTGAATCAATGTTTAGTTTTTCTGCTCGGTTAATTCTAAACTTATTTTGTTTTTGATCTTGAATTATGTTTTTCACAACTGAACTTTTGATTAAAAAGGCAAAAATTCCATCGTGCTTATCAAAACATTTCAACATTATCAGTGAAATATATTCACCAATATCGAAATTTCCTTTTCCGGTTATAGCATCAAACCCGCTATGGTTTTTAAAATTTGATTTAGCAGGAAGATTTTTTGAATCAATTGAACTAAGCTCTGAATTTGTGACCCATGGGGGATTACCAATTACCAATGTTTTCAAGCTTCGCGTGCTGTCTGCTAATTCCTCAAAAGGAAATGCAAAAGCATTAGCGTGAATAATATCTATCTCAGGCACTGATTTATATTTTGTTGACAGGAAGTATTCCAAGATTTTGAACTTCGTCTCCCAAATGTAAGGTTGATAGATTTCAACTCCAACTACTTTTTTTATTGCTTGCGACTGTTTAATTGAGGCGATCAGAAAATTACCTTTACCACAAGTCGGCTCTAATACAAATTCAATATTTTTAAATTTTGAAAACGCATATTCAACAGCATTTTGAGTTAAGCGTTCATTTGTCTGAAAATCGCCATATTCTCTTCTGTCTGGCTCTGAAACCATAGAACTCTGTTCTTTGATTCTTTCTAATAATTCGTTGGCTTGCTCCTGTGAAGTAAAAAAGTTATTTATCCCGCTAACTTTTTTTGTTATTGAATTACTTTCTGTGAAATCCAATAAGTATTCTTGATTTTCCGTGAAGAATTCATAAGCCAATAGTCCTATATGTGTTTCAAAACAAATCATTTGTTCACTTTATCCACAACTTTCGTAATACCATCAATTTTTTCGTCAAGATTTACAACTCTTGCATATTGCAATCTCCATTGCAAAGCGTTTGAGATAGTCAAATAGCCTTGTTTTGGAGTGTTTCGTAGTATTTGGTCTGCCAGTAGTCCAAGAGTTATTTCATCAGCTGGGATATTCTTATCGTTAAGATAGGCAATAACATCTTCTTTAATTGCTCCATCGTGGATCATCTCCCTTATTCTGAACGTTGTTGTATAATCAGCTGTTCGTTCTTTGTTAAGGAATGCACAACTAACAAAATCAAGTTTTGCAGCACCCGTGTTTGGGTCGTCCGTCTTTTCGTAAACAAATACTAGTAAGTTGTAACCCAAACCAAATATTTTTTGTTTCGCATCTTTAAAGGGGCAAGAAGATTGCGGTTGCCTAATTGAAGTTACTTTAATGTCTGTTTGGATACTTTTACCAGGCAAATCTATTCCTTTGGCTGAAGAACCTTTTTCATAATTAAACCGACTGGCAAGATATTTTTGGAACTTGTGTTCTATGTATGTTCCTACAGCTTTCCCATCAGTTACCCCGTAAAGTTCTCTATTCTGATATTTTGATTCCAGCTCACAAAACTCTTTTGCCGTCACCTTAAGAGCTTTTATAGTTAATTTTGGGTTCATATATTTCTTCCTCTTTTTTTAATTCTGCTCCAAAATTCTGTATTTCCAATGTGACATCTAACGCCTAAACATCTTTTTCCGACAATTGGTAGAACAGGGTTTTTGATTTATTCCTCTTGCGAAAAAAGTCAATTAAAACAGACGCGTCAACCAATATCATGCTATCCTGGATTTGTTTAGTTGATCTCTGGCGTTTTGAAAATTCAATACATCGTCCTCACTCCAGATTGGCGCATTAAGCAACAGTTCCTGAAAATCAGCATCCTTCTTTTTTGAAGCTATTTTTGATTGTAAGGACTTTACAAGCCTTTTGATATCATTTTCAGGTAACTGGTGAACAATTTTCAGAATTTGCTCGTATTCAAGGTTCAATTTTAATTCCATGGAATCCTTTTTCTACAAAGATAATACATATACATCCGAAAAGGAATTTTTATGTAGGATTTATCAAACTTATAATACTAGTGTTTAGAGCCAGGCTCCTCAATTATTTCGCTAAAATATCTTGTATCGCTTTCACAATCCCTTCCGAATCAAAACCACATTCTTTATAAAGCTCTGCCGGGCTGCCTTGCTCAATGAACTGATCGGGGACTCCCAAACGCTTCACCTCTGCTGTATAGCCGTGATCTGCCATGAATTCCAAAACGGCACTGCCCAAACCGCCATGAATTGTTCCATCTTCAACGGTGATGATCTTTTTGTGGTTTTTCAGGGCATCGTGGAGCAAACCTTCATCCAGCGGGCGCAAAAAACGAATATCGTAATGCGATGCAGAACCCTTGCCTTCAAGAGATTCCAAAGCTTCAGCTACAAAATTACCGGGATGACCGATACTGATGATGGCTACATCTTTTCCTTCAGAGAGCTTACGGCCTTTGCCTATTTCCATTTTCTCAAAAGGCTTTTTCCAGTCGGGCATTACGCCACGGCCACGGGGATAGCGGATGGAAAATGTACCTGCTCCATCCAATTGGGCCGTGTACATCATATTGCGCAGTTCCACCTCGTTCATCGGTGCCGCAATGGTGATGTCGGGAATGGCGCGGAAATAAGCCAGATCAAACACTCCGTGATGTGTGGGGCCGTCTTCGCCAACCAATCCGCCACGGTCGAGGCAGAAAACAACATGGAGTTTCTGCAAAGCAACATCATGGATCACCTGATCATAAGCACGTTGCATAAAAGAGCTGTAGATGTTGCAAAAAGGAATCAATCCCTCGGCAGCAAGTCCGGCCGAAAAAGTAACGGCATGTTGCTCGGCAATGCCCACATCAAAAGCACGTTCGGGCATTACTTTCATCATCATATTGAGCGAGCAGCCCGTAGGCATTGCAGGAGTAATGCCCACAATTTTTTCGTTTTTTTCGGCCAGCTCAATAATCGATTTTCCAAAAACATTCTGATATTTTGGTGCTTGGGGCGTATCGCATTCCTTTTTGATGATCTGCCCTGTTTTCTTGTCGAAAGTTCCGGGGGCATGATAGGTTGTCGGGTCTTTTTCTGCAGAAGCCAGGCCCTTGCCTTTTTTGGTAATCACATGCAGCAATTTCGGGCCTTTGATGTGCTTAAGATCACGTAGAATTTTGGTGAGCTTGGCGATATCGTTGCCATCTACCGGGCCGAAATAACGGAAATTCAGGGATTCAAAGAAATTGCTTTTATCGAGGATGGTAGATTTTACCGCATTGGAAAGCTGGCGGACAATAGCCCTGGAATTTCCTCCGTATTTGGTGCCGCCGCCCATCATAAACCATACTTTATTGCGCACCCGGTTATAAAAGCGCGAAGCAACTATTTCGCCGAGATATTCCTTTAGCGCCCCTACGTTTTTATCGATGGCAATGCCGTTGTCGTTCAACACCACCAGCATATCTGCACCGGTTCCGCCGGCATGGTTCATCGCTTCAAAAGCCATTCCTGCGGTCATACTGCCATCACCGATTACCGCAATGTGCTTTCGGTCAGTTTCTCCTTTAAGTTTGGAAGCTGTGGCCATACCCAAAATGGCAGAAACAGAAGTGGAGGAATGCCCGGTTCCAAAAGCATCATATTCACTTTCCTTCATTTTTGGAAAACCACTAATGCCTTTGAGTTTGCGGTTGGTGTAGAATTCATCTTTTCGTCCGGTGAGTATTTTATGCGGATATGCCTGATGCCCCACATCCCAGACCAGCTTGTCGTAAGGGGTATTGTACACATAATGCATTGCCACGGCAAGCTCTACTGCGCCTAAACTGGCGCCTAGATGCCCCGGATTTGTTGATGTCAGCTCAATGATGTATTTACGCAAATCCGCACATAATTGTTCCAGCTCTTCTTCCTTCAGATTCCGCAAATCTTCGGGATTATTGACTTTGGCAAGTATTTTATATTCCTCCTCGGACATAATTTTCTTAATCAGTCTGCAAATATACTTGTTTTTCAAAACTGGCCGAAGGAGGAATATTCAGGAAAGCGCAAGGAGAGTATATCTTTATCAGTGCAAAACAAGCTTTTTGTGAACCAATTTGTTATTGGTTTCGACACAAAGCACGTACAAACCAGCAGGATAGCTTCCATAGCTGATGCTTTCGAAATTGCTGCTGCAGTTTTTGCTAAAGACTTCCTTGCCGGATAATGCAATGAGGTGGATTTCTTTCAGCTCTTGTCCTTTTCCTGAAATCACATGAATATTCTTCCCTGAAATATTGATGCTGATATCACTTATCGCCAGTTCGTTTGTGGATGTTATGTCGCAGGATTCTTCCACTTTTGCTTTGGTTTCACAAGCGGCTTTATTGCCTTCAATCGTGGCAGGATTTGATTGGCTAAGGTAAGTGCAAAGCCAGTCATAATGACAATAGGCCAGGTTTGGGTTGTCTTTGATGGTTAGCCTGTGGGTATTGTCAAGGTTAATATTATTCCAGGCAGGAAGGATCTCCAGACTTTGGTTTGAGCGGATGTCCATGTCGTAACCCATATGCCGTAACTGATTCAAAGGACTGAGATCAATCAAGCGATTACATTCTTTAATCTCAAAATAGGTTTCTGTATATTTTAATGACGACAGGAACTCAATATCTATAAGTTCAGGATTACGGTTAATATAAATGCCAGAATATGTCTTTCCGGTAATAATTGTATCGAGATGTTCCAGCATTGTCACTTTTTTCAGGCTTAAATTGTCTGTTAAAATCAGCTCATTAAGTTTGCTGACATCGTGTGCACCATTAATATACTGCAGCAGCTTGTTGTTTGTGATTTCAATCGTATTCAATTCATTTAAAAGAGGGAAGGCAATAAGGCTGTCAATGGCATTATTTCCAATAAAAGAAAGGCTTCCAAGCTTTTTTAAGGAGGAAAAAGAGGAGATATCTGTTAAATCTTCATTGTTGAGAAAGAGGATAGCATTCGCTTTTTCAAGCTTGTCAAATCCATTAATGCTTTGGAGGCCATTGTTTCGGGCTACCATCAAATTATTAAGTTTATTAATGTTTTCAGGTATCGTAAATGATTCAATTCCACTATTATTTGTAAAATATAAACTTGAAATGCTATCGAGGTTTTGAAGATCAGTTAAAGCTACATTAGCTTCACAGGAAGAAATTGTTACTCCGAAAATATATTCTATATTGTTTAGCCCGGAGAGGGAGAAATCTTGTTTTAAATTCGTAAAGTTTAAATAGTCTATCGATTTCAAATTATTCAGGTCGTCCAAATTGCAAAAACCATTCATACAATAGTCTTCTCTTAGTTCTAAGAGCACGATTGAATCCAGATGGTTTAAGCCTTCCAGGCTTTTCAGGCGCGGAAGGCTGCTCAGGCTTAGTTGATTTAGCTTTGTTAATTTATTTAGCACAAAAAGGCTTTGCAGGTTTGGCAAATCCCGGAGTATAAGTTTGTTTTCAATGCTCTTTAAACTATTGATTCCCTTTAATTTAACGAGTGAGGGGCAATTAATAACATACAAAGACCCTAGTGTATCCAGTTTCATCAAACCCATTAAATTGCTGATGCCCTCTCCATTAATGTAAACCCAACCATCAATGCGATGGCAATCCGGATACAAAACAGGGAAACTGTCAATTTGCGATTGACGGTTGAAGGTCATGTCTTTGTTCAGCACTTCTTGTGCTCCTACAGAAAAAATAACATACGTGTAAAGAACAATCAGACTTGAAATCCTTTTTATCATGATTCTGAATTTTTTGTTAAGATCTGACAAAGGTAAAAAAAATTGTGTTTGCGTATGTTTTAGATCAATGTTTTTTTGATTTTAGATTACATCATTTTCCGGCTTAACCAAAACATATTAATTATTGTTTTATGTACTTGATTATCATGCATTGCCAATAATTCCTTATAAAGTAAACCCCATGGAGGTCTTAAAACAACAAATTGTGATATTCATTATGGGCAGGAATTGATCTGGTTATAGCCGGAGCGGCTTTCTTCTATCCTAGTGCTATTGCTTTAAACTTTGATTACGAAAAGCTGCTGCGGATGGATTTATGTCGTAAGCACCAAACGGAAACAACTGCCTTTGCCTTCGGTGCTGTCGATTTCAATTTGCCCGCCCATTTTTTGAGCAAACTCAAAACAAATCTTGATCCCTAATCCGGTCCCGTTTTCCCCTTCTGTCCCTGTTTGTGATTCCAGCTCACCCTGGCTTTTAATTTGGTTTAGCTGATCATCAGACATCCCGATTCCGTTATCCTGCACACTGATCGAAATCCGGCCGTCTTTTTCAGATGCTTCCAATTGAATTTCGCCGCCTTTGTGCGTAAACTTAATCGCATTTGAAATCAGGTTTCTCAGTACAGTGGAAAGCAAATGCTCGTCCAGCTTTGCTGTTATTTGCTGATCGCCTGATATTTTGAGTTTTATCTTTTTAAGCTCTGCAGAAGTAAGCATTTGCTCGCGGATATGACTCAAAGTCTCACCAATATTCAAATCCTGTGGGTTTAAAGCAATTTTACCACTTTGAAAACGCGACCATTCGAGCAGGTTAAGCACCAAATTGTAATTTTCGGCTGAGGTTTTGTTGATGAGCGATATCATATCGCGACGTTCCTCTTCTGAAAGGCTGTTCCAGTCAGTCAGCAGAATATCCGTGAAACCAAGCAGGGAATTATACGGCCCTTTTAGGTCATGTGCAATAATGGAATAGATCCGGTCGCGGGTTTTATTAATTCGTTCCAGCTCTGCTGCATAATCCTCAATTTCATCGCGTTGTGTAGCCAGCTCTTCACTACGCTCTTTTATTTCTTTATTGTACCAGGCCAAAGCTTTATTGGCTTTCCTGCGCTGGCTGTTCAGGCGGATCATAATTATTGTCAGGGCAAGCAATATCGCAGCAAATATCACGGAAAGATAAAGCGCCCGTTCCTGTTCTTGAATGGTTTTATCGGCTTGATCTTTCGCCAGGTTAAGCTGACTGATTTTTTGCAGTTGCTGCTGAAACTGATAACGGGCTTCCAATTGTTCAATTTCCTGCATTTTATCTTTGCTCATCAGGCTGTCATTCAAATCAGAAAGCATCAACGAAGCCTCAAGCGCATTTTCATAGGCTCCAAGCATTTTATACGCCTGGGTTTTATGTCTCATGGCTATAACTTGTGAAGCGAGGATATCATTTTCTTTTGCCAGCTGATAGCAGGAATCCAGGTAAAGGATCGCTTTTTTAAGCAAATTCGCCTGTGCTGCATTGTCTTTTGTTCGTTTGGCTTCCTCAATAAGCAGCCTTCCGTAATTTTTATATGAAAGCGAGGCACTTTTCGGGCTATACAACTTATTGTGCTGCAAGGAGTATTTGAAGAAATATGCAGCGGAATCCAGATTTCCCTGATCAAGGTATAATTCTCCCATATTGGTCATGGCCACACCCATGCTTCTTTGGTTATCTGTTAGCAAGCACAGCTCTATTGCCTTTTTCAGGTAATGCTTTGCGGTTTCCTTGTGATCCGTTAAGTCCAGATGTATGCTGGCAATATTGGTATATACTTTTATCAAACCAACAGTGTCCTGCATTAATGAATCAATACGCATAGCTCTTTTTTGATATTGCAGCGCAAGGTTCAGGTTTTTTTGCTTTTTGTGAATAATACCGATATTGGTCAGGCAAGCACTAAAAGCGTTCAGGTCTTTTGTGGTATCCAGGCCATCAATCGCCTGATGGAAATAATCCAGTGCCATGGGATATTCACCTTTTATACCGTAAATTACAGCAATTCCGATGAGGCTCTGACTCATAAGCCGACCGTTGCCCATTTCCGTAAACAAATTGGCTGCTTTTTTGAAATTATCCAGCGCCATAGGATAATCACCATACTCCCAATAAACTGAAGCGAGTTTTTTTATGCTGTTTGCTTCAATACTGCGGTAATTTTTTATTCTGGCCTCCGCGATGATATCCTTTATCATTCCTATGGCACTGTCTTTATACTTGTGCGATAGTTTATAAGCCAGGTTTGATTGATTTACCAGGCTTATACTGTCGCTATTTGTTGTCGGCAACAAGGATTCCCTACTGTCATCCGATTGTGCCCGGGCATGCACCGAAAACAAAATGGATAAAAGAAACAGCGCAATATAGATAACTCCTGTTTTTTTGGAATTTTGCATCTTCAAATATATGTAAATTGTTCCGAATTAGACAAGCATTATCCTTTTATTAATTGGATTCTTGGAATATCCATGCAGTCAAATTTGTATTTTTGCACAAAATTGATCATTATGGCTTTGATTTTAAGCATAGAAACAGCTACACCGGTTTGTTCGGCGGCCTTGCTCAATGATGAAGGCTGCATTTTGGAGCGTTTCACCACCGAGGAAAACGCCCACAGCCGGCAGCTTACGGTTTTCCTTGAAGAAATCATGAATGAAAGGGCGCTTTCTTTTGCTCAGCTCGATGCTGTTGCCGTGAGCGAAGGCCCGGGTTCTTATACGGGTTTGCGTATTGGCGTTTCGGCAGCCAAAGGCATTTGTTATGCACAGGATATTCCGCTCATCAGCATAAGTACTTTGCAATCAATGGCCGCCGGCATGCAGCAGCTTGATGAAGCTTCGGATTACAACAGCCTTTACCTCCCCATGATGGACGCCCGCAGGATGGAGGTTTATGCTGCGGTTTTCGACCATAAAAACCGATTGATGCGCAATGTTAAAGCAGATATTCTGGACGAACTGACCTATATCGAATACCTCGAAGGGGGTTACCGGATGGTGCTGGCTGGAAACGGAGCCGGAAAATCAAAGGATTTGTACGCAGAAAGAAAAAATGTTGTTTATCTCGATGATTTCCGGGTCTCCGCTGCACATGCCCATCACATTGCATTCAATAAATTTCTTGTGCAGGATTTCGTTGATACTGCTTATTTCGAGCCCTTTTACCTCAAAGCATTTGTGGCCGGAAAACCCAAAGTAAAAGGACTTTACATTTAGATTATGAAAAAACTTGTGATACTGGCTTCGGGCAGCGGCACCAATGCCCAAAGGATTATTGAATATTTCAAAGAAAAAAAAACAGCGGAAGTTGCAGCGGTTTTTTCCAATCGAAAGGATGCTTTTGTACTGCAAAGGGCTGAAAAACTTGGAGTGCCGGCAAAGCATTTCAGCCGTGCTGATTTTTACGAAAACAACAGCCTTTTTGAAGAAATCAAAGCTTTGCATCCCGATTTGATCATCCTGGCCGGTTTCCTTTGGCTGATACCGGACAATATCCTGAAAACATGGCCCGACCGTATCCTCAATATCCATCCGGCATTGCTGCCTAATTATGGCGGAAAAGGCATGTATGGCCACCATGTGCATGAAGCGGTGATTAAAAACTATGAAAAAGAATCGGGGATTACCATCCATCTGGTGAATGAGCGGTACGATGAAGGTCAGCGGCTTTTTCAGGCAACATGCCCGGTGCTGCCCGATGATACTGCCGACAGTCTGGCCGGGCGCATTCACGCGCTGGAGCACAAGCATTTTCCCGAAGTAATTGATTCCTACCTTCATAAAATATGAGCGTCCACCATTTCAATATTCCCATTTTTATTCCGGAGAAAGCCTGTCCGTTCCGCTGTGTGTTTTGCGATCAGCATAAAATCACAGATCAACAGCAAATACCTTCGGATGAGGAAATTACAAGCATTATTGAAAAACGCCTGAAAACCATTCCCGACGATCATCATTCCGTAATTGAGATTGCTTTTTTTGGCGGGAATTTTACCGGTATTCCTCTGAAAGAACAGGAACACCTTTTGCAACTGGTGCAGCCCTGGCTGGATGGTGGAAGGGTGCGCGGCATAAGGGTTTCCACCCGCCCGGATTATATCAATACGGAAGTTTTGCAGCTTTTGAAGCAGTATCGTGTTAAAGTAATCGAGCTGGGCGCGCAATCTTTTGATGATGAAGTATTGATAAATGCCGGACGTGGCCATACCGCTTCCGACACCGAAGAAGCCGCACAGATGATCCGCGAAGAAGGTTTCAGCCTTGGCTTGCAAATGATGACCGGTTTGCCGGGCGATTCTTTTGTTTCCATCATGAAAACCGCCCAAAAAATTGTGGCACTGGGCGCAGAAAATACACGCATTTATCCGGTGCTGGTGATTGAAGGAACGAAGCTCGCCGAAATGTACAAAGCGGGAACATTTAACCCACCGGATATAGCCCAAACCATTCAGTTTTTACGCTGGCTGCTGCCCTATTTCAGTGAAAACAAAGTAGATGTTATTCGGGTTGGGCTGCATCCTTCCGAAAGCCTTTTATGTGGCGACGGGCTGCTGGCCGGACCTTTTCATCCGGCACTGAAACAAATGGCCCTGTCGGCGGTTTGGCAGGATGCGTTCTGGAACTATCAATTCGATACACGCTATGAGGCCATTGATGTGTTTGTGCCCAAAGGGCAAAGAGCCAATGCCATTGGTTATCAAGCCAAAAACAAAGCAGCTTTGCTAAAAAATTTCAAAGAAGCAAAATTTTATATCGATCCGTTTTTACGAGGCTATAATTTCTATGTTAATTATCGCTGATCACCGGCTGCCCAGGCAAGCACAGCAAAAACTGGCTGCTTTTGGCGATTTTTATCCTTTCAAAGGGAATGCTGCCTATGACGCCATCCGTTCCCATCCCGACGTTTATCTTTGCAAACTGCCCGACCGAAGCCTGATTGTAGCTCCCAATGCCCCGCAAAGCCTGTTTCAAAAGCTGAATGAACATCAAATTCCCTGGAAAACCGGAAAAAAAGCCGTCGGTACTTCATTTCCTGATACAGCTTTATATAATGCCGTGATGACGGAAAATATCAGGGTTTTTCATGAAAAAATTACAGATCAAAGTATCAGGGATGTTAAATCAGGAGTGCAAAAGGTCACAGCAAAGCAAGCGTATATTCGTTGTAACTTATTGATGCTAAACGACAAATCGGCCATTTGCTCCGATGGGGGCATCGCACAAAAACTACAGGAAGCCGAAATTAATGTACTCCAAATAAATCCCCGGGGCATTCAGTTGCCGGGTTTTGATTACGGTTTTATTGGCGGATGTTTGGGCCTGTCCGAAAACCGCGTTTTTGTCAGTGGCAGCCTGGATTTTCATCCACAGGGCAAACAAATGGAAGCATTTATTCAGGAATCCGGCTTTCAAATTGTGGAATTATTCAAAGGTTCTTTGCTGGATGTGGGAGGATTGTTTTTTTTGAAACAAAAAAAGGGAAGCGCTTTTGGCAACTTCCCTCAAAATGCTGAATTTGTGCAGGGTTCGTAGT
The DNA here is from genome assembly GCA_963662905.2 of Bacteroidales bacterium. Lineage (GTDB taxonomy): Bacteria > Bacteroidota > Bacteroidia > Bacteroidales > WRLA01. The sequence continues at coordinate 2,503,137 of CAXXFD010000003.1, forward strand.
GTACGTTCTTATGGTATTCTTTTTTAACTTAAATCCCTGGAGCATTTTGCTATTGCATCATAAAAAAACTGTTTCATTAATTTTTTTTTGAAGTGTGCGGGCTCTTTTTATCGAGCCCGCACGAACAATCAACCATTATAAGCGATTACCACTTGTGACCGGATTCCGGTTATTTAACAAGCAGTTTTTTCACTGTACTCTTCCCTTCGCTCTCAAAACGGAGCATATAAACCCCTTTAGCATAATCACTAAGGTCAAGCTTTAGTTGTTTGCTGCCTGCAATATGATTGGCAACAACTCTGCCTGTATTGTCCATTATGGTGATTTCCAGATTTCCATTTCCTTCCGGTAATTCTATGGTCAATTCGTTTTGCACAGGATTGGGATACATTTTAATTGCGCCTGCAAATACTTCATTGATACCGATGCTGTTGTAAACGTTGATATAGTCTTCCATCTCTTTGGTAACTTCTTCTGTTCCGTTTCCAACTGTCAGAGACACATCATATGTGCCAACTTCACCGTAGGTAACTGTGGGGTTTTGTTCGTTTGATGTAGCCGGATCGCCACCTTCAAATTCCCATGCCCATGTAATTGCACCACCCGTTGAGAGGTCGGTAAAGTCAATTGCATCGCTGAAGTTCAGGTCAATTTCGGTTGCGCTGGCTTCAAAATTAGGCACCAGTGGTTCAGGTCCTGCCTGGATGGTGAAATCATCATCGGTAAAGGAAAAATCCTGGATATAGTAGAACTGAACAGGAGCACCCGGATCGCCAATGGTCATATCTTCATAAGTGATCGGAAGGGTGTAAACACCATCTTCGTCAATCACATAGCGGCTCATTGTGGCAAAATATGCCTGCCACATAGCGACAGATCCAAAAGTGGCATTGGTCGGAAGGTCAGCTCCGTCAAGGCCGGCGGTGAGTTTGTTTGCTATTGGATCAAATCCGCGCACCCATACATCAGGACTGGTGTTTTCATCAGGATCTACTTCAGGATCAGTATCAACCCAACTAAAGAACACCTTGGTTCCGTCCCAGTTGGTTGCATTGCACACACGGCTGTCTTCTGTATAGCTGTCGTTCCCTCCGGCTACGCCGTATTCGCCACGCATAATTTCAGGCCTTCCCAGTTCAACGCCTTGCCATGTTTCACCTCCATCGGGCGACCAGATATCGAATATAGCATACCATGGATGTCCGGAAAGGATGGAATAATCATCACTGCCCTGAACACCGATACCTACGGCAATATGCGGATTTCCATTGGCATCAACAACCAGATCGCAATCAAAAGCAGTAGTGAACGGGATTTCATCACGAGCCGGATCGGGATCAACAAACAAGCTGTCGATTTCAGCATCCGACATATAATTCAGGACGCCTTCGATGCCATCAGGGCCATCGAGCTGAACATTAATAACTTCGCTCCATGTTTCTCCGGCATCTTCTGTTTTCCAAAGCATAGGATAGTAGCTTTTCTGGCCATCATAAACCAGTTCGTTTTCGCCGTTATTGCCCAGCATCACAATATATCCGGTTTGACCGTCAGGGCCAAAAGCTGCCCTGATGCAGGCAGGACGGAATACCACGTCGGCATCAATGATAGGCGCATCCAGCAAGCTTTGTTCATAAACAATATCCTGCTCTTCTTCGCTCCATGTGCCCCTGTTCAGGATGAGGTTTTGGTAATAAACAGGCTCTTCATTATAGTTGATATCTACAGTAAGAAGGGCATTGCCACGTGCATAGGCGTATCCTTGTGGCAGATACTGGTGGCATTCGCCTTCGCTGGGGCGCAGGTTTTTTGTGGTATCTACATTAGAAGCAGCACCAATTTTTTGCACGCCAAAGCTATAACCGCCCCAACTGGCGCCACCGGCTGCATTTGAGCCATCAAGATTCGGCGCAAAAAAAGCCATGTAAGCGTTTGTTGGATCTGTATTGCCTGTTGGATTCCAGATAGCGGCCTGTGGGTAACGGGCTGCATCGGCAAAATACTGTCCGGAAGGTTCAGTAGCTACATAGCATTCTACCATATTGTTCCAGCTCAAACCGCCATCGGTGGAGATATCATAACCTAAATCACCACTGTAACCGGTTGGGTCGAGCTCGCCGCCCATACGGTGGAAATTTGTAACCGTGTTCAGGTCGCCATCGTACCATACTATGGTTCTTTGGCCGCCGCTATAGCCATAGCCAAAAGCATTGGCAGAGCTGCCGATGCTTACAACCGAAACGGCATTAGGCGCCAGGTTTTGGTTTTTGAGCGGTTGCGCATGCGTTGCAGAACCATAATTAACAGGCTCGGCAGAAACAAATTCTTTATAGTTTGCTTTTTGTGATTTCAGTCCGGGACGCAGTTTGGGTGCCTGCGACTGGGCAAAAAGCGATATTCCCATCAGGGAAACAAAAATCAGGGTAAATAATTTTTTCATGAGTCTTGCATTTAAGTGTTTTTATGTTTTTTTATGAAGCCGTAAAATTGGGTTTGACCATATCCAAAAAAAGATTTCAGACGAAAGTCTATATTTAGTTTTTACAGATCAAGTTTTTTCGACTTTCTTGCTTTTGTTTTAGATGAACAGCTCGACAAGTTGTATAAAGTGTATTGGTAGAAGAAATCCGCACGTTTATAGGAAAAACCCGGGCATTGGAAGAAAACAAGCTTGATTTTCCTGCAATGAAGCATGCAAAGCCTATATTTGCAGTAAGGAGATACACAAGGATGCAAGTACTTATTAAAGAACAAAAACCCGGGCACAGGCTGTTGCAGCACACAATTTTCTGGATTGTTTTGCTGCTGTTTAATGTGTCGCGTTTCCAGAGAAGTTTTGTGGGCTACAGCTTTGAGCTTTTTAAGGAAAACCTGATAACTGAGCTGCTCGAATTGCCCATTCTGATGATGGCCGGTTATTTCACAGCTTACTATTTGCTGGAACGTTATTTTATTCCACGCAAATATTTTGGCTTTTTTTCGCTAATGCTCCTTTCGTCTTTGGTTTTTGCCATCATAATGAGGATACACATCATTTATATTGAAGTACCGCTTTTGTATCCGGAGACGGAAAAAGACAGCCTGAATTTTTTCCATTTCAATATTATCCAATATGTATTCTACATATATTCGGCTGCCGGAATCCTGTTTATGTTGCGCTTGGTGAAACATTTATATCAGGTGCAGGAGGCTAAAAGCCGTGCTGAGGAAGAAAAGACAAAAAGTGAGCTTGCGCTTCTGCGGGCGCAGGTCAATCCGCATTTTTTGTTTAACACATTAAACAATATTCACAGCCAGATCCGGCAAGACGCGGATGCTGCTTCAAAGGCAGTTATCAAATTATCAGACATCATGCGCTTTATGTTTGAAGATGCCCGAAATGAACGTATTCCGCTTTCGCGCGAGGCCAGCCATATACGCGATTATATTGATTTGCAAAAACTGAGGTTAAATCGGCCTGATATTGTTGATTTTCAAACTTCAGGGCCGCTTTCTTCTGCTTTGGTACCGCCCTTGCTGATGGTGCCTTTTGTTGAAAACACCTTTAAGCACGGACATAAAAACCCGGATGTACAAGGAATTTATATTCGCCTGGAATTGAATAAAAATGAAATAATATTCGAATGCAAAAATCAGATAAAAGATGGCAGCAACGCCCTTGAAAAACAAGGAAATGGCTTTGGAATAATGAATGTCCGCAAAAGGCTGTCCCTGATATACCGCGAAAAATATTCTTTAAGCATACGCGAAGAAAATCAAATTTTTACAGTACTTTTAAGAATTCAAAGATAAACGGCTGTTTTGCTTGTCCCATGAAACAAATTGACTGCATAGCGATTGATGATGAACCCCTTGCACTGGAGCAAATGCGCAATTATATTTCAAAAGTGCCCTATCTGAACCTGCTGGATACTTTTACGGGCGGTTTGGACGCGCTCAGTTTTATACAGGGACATCATATTGACCTGATTTTTCTGGACATCCAAATGGACGATATTAGCGGGATACAGCTTTTGGAGAGCCTGCCCTATAGGCCAAAGGTAATACTTACAACCGCTTACGGGGAATTTGCGCTCAAAGCCTATGACCTGAATGTGGCTGATTACCTGCTCAAACCGATTTCTTTCGAACGTTTCCTCAAAGCGGTGAACCATTGCTGTGGCGATTTGAACAAAATAAGGCCGGCCGAAAACCCTCCGGTTTCACAGATAGAACAGGATGATTACATTTTCGTTCGCGCAGATTATAAAATCATTAAAATTTCTTTTGCTGATATCCTTTATGTGGAAGGGCTGAAAGACTACTTACGTATTGTATGCCGCAACCGCAAAGTGATCACACATATGAGTTTCAGTAATTTGGAAAAAGTATTGCCTGAAGGTAATTTTATCCGTATTCATAAATCATTCCTGGTGTCCCTGAGCGGCATCGACAGCATCGGGCGAAATGCCGTATTTATTGGCGACCAAAGCATTCCGATAGGAGTTTATTACAAAAAGGCCTTTTTTGATTTGATTTCCAGCAAGGGGGTTTTGTAGGAACCGCTGCCCGACTTTTAAAATAAGAAGGAGATACCTGATCAACAGATACCTCCTTCTTAGAATGTAAAACTTGCTGTTTGAACAAATTTTACTAAGAAAACAGTTTTCCTTCAATAAAAAATACCTAAGAAATTATTGGTTTTCGCCAAAGGGGGATCGGTTAGTGACCGTTCCGTCGGGCATTTCGTAGTATATTTTTCCATTTCGGGAATAAACCAGGGGCACCCCCAGTTTCTTGTTTTCAGCTTTGACCTTATTAATGGCTCTTTGCCCGATTTCAGAGATTTCGCTACCGATCCGGTAGAGCTCAAGGTCATTCATCCAATCAACTTTCATACCTCTATTTTTCAAGATAACCCTCAAAGATAACAAAAAATTCTTCTTGGGTGATCACATAATCGTCTTTTCTTCCAAATGCTATTTCCGTAAAATGATCATCGGAGTTAAAATACAAAAACCAACTGTCCACCAAATATTTATAATCATACCAGAAATTGTCCCTGCTGCGATAAAACCGTCGCACAACAGCTTCATCGGGCACATGATGCCCTCCTTTGGAAACCCGCTCTTTAATCCGCTCCAGGCAATGATCGGTGTTTTCAAGGAATACATAAAACATGGTTATCCGGTAACCGGCAGCACGAAATTCAGGGATCAGCCTTTTGATGTATTTGCCGCTCAAAGTGCTTTCGATCAAAATGCTCTGCCCGTCGTCCAAAGCCTCGCGAACCCTTTGGAAAAAGATCTTTCCGGCTGTCAGCTGTACCTTTTTCGGATCAGATGGATTAAGCTGGTGGGCAATTTCATCGGTATTGATAAATACATAAGGGTGACGTTCCAAAAACGCCTTGGCAAAAGTTGTTTTGCCTGAGCCATTGGCGCCGCCCGTGATGAATATATGCTTTTGAATTTTCTTTATCTCCACGCGGCAAAGGTAGGAAAAAGACGGTCAGCTCGTATTTTATTGGTTCATCGGGAACACAATACTGATTTTAAAAGCAAAATTATCCATGGTTTCATCAAAGCTGTACGGGCCATAGCGATAAAATGCGCCCAAACCCAGGTTATACATCTTCAGGTCAAGGAGGTTGTTGATCAACAAACCGGATTCGTAATAGCCTTTGTCCATGGTATTCATGCTTACGCCCTTGTGGTTGCTCAGAAGCTGTCCGTCCAAATCGCCCCAACCGATATTCGTGGCAATCAGGAATTCGGGCTCGAAGCCCTTGGTACGAAGCAAAAGCTTACCGAAGTTGTGCGTGAAATAGAGCGCAGCATAACGGCTCGATACAAATTCGTTCATGCGCATCGTGGCAAAACTGTTGGGCGCAAAAAGCGTAAATGAGCGGTAACTTCCGTTGCCATTAAAAAGCTTGCTGTACGGAACTTCGCCGTCGATATAGCCGGCACGGACAACAAAACTGCTTTTTCCGAGATATTTGATAAAGAACGACTTCCGGAGCTGAAGCTCAAACTTATTATAAGCATAGCCTCCGTCCAGCACATCATCCAGCCCACGGCTGTAATTGAACCATAGCACAGGAAATTTTGTGCCCATACTGACCAATCCGCGTGTGGTGGATATAAATTTCTCGCGGAAAGCATAGCGGAAGCCCAGATTAAGTTCCGTAAAATCAAATTTATTGACCCATTGATTTTCAGCTGTATTGAAATATGCATAATCGTACATGGGTTCCTGGTTTTGCATGCGCAATCCTGCTTCGGCCTGCATATAGCGCAATGTGCGGAATGTGAATGCGCCATAAGCCTCACGATTGAGATCGAAACGTTTCAGCAGAAATTCACGCAAATAAGTATCATCAAAAAAGTTCTGCTTTGAGAAAGGAAATTCAGCACCTCCCGTTTCCGAAAGGTCGTAGCGGTAGTGGCCTTTTAGTTTAATCTGATGGCGTTTATGAAGGAGCACTTCGGCATTGCCACCATATTTCCACTGCGAATCTTTTAGTCCGTAAGCGGCATAGCCTCCAAAGCTGAAATGCTGCGAAAATTCACGGTTGGTTTGTAAAGCCAGTCCCAAACGAAGCCCTTCATATTCATTATAGCCAATCATTTTTTGCAGCGGAATATCAAATTTCCCCCATTTGATATTGCCGCGGAAGAGGCTTTCGAATGTAGTCGCGATTTTATCAAAATTCTCTGCTTTCCCCAAACTGTCCATAAACTCATAAGTCCGTTCTTCTTTGGCATTGAGGCTGTCGTTGCGCTTTGCATCCCAATAGGCTTTGTCTTTGTGTATGGCATCGGGCGCCACTTCCACTTCAATGTGACTGAACATGGATTTGACCAGCTCAGGGTTCAGAACGATATCCTTGAGGTAGGAACGTCCTTCGCCCAAAATTTTATAGCTGCCATTTACATCCAGATTATTGAAATAGATGTCGGTATTGAGCTGCACCGGAAACCAGCGCTTGCCGTCGATGCGTTCATACATTTGCTGTATGTTGATGCTGATACCGCTTTTGTCGTTAAAGGGCATGGCGCGCACGTTTTGAATGGCCCAACCGTCATCATTTATGGAAAGCACACCTTGCATCCCATCAAAGTTTTTCCCCTTTCTTGGTTTAAAACTGATGATGAAAACCGAATCATTTTGCTCGGTATAAGTTGTGTCTTCAATGGAGAAAAAATATTTTGACGTGCTGCCCTTGCTGATGGGGTTTACGTAGTTTTTGTCGGCAATATGAATAATCTCTTCATAAAAAGAAGTGGATTGCATCTGGCTGAGCAGGAATACAAAAATAGGGTCTTTGAAACCGCTTACCCTTGTGGCCGTGACATTTTCATAGTTTCTGTCCGGTGCCATAAACTTGCGTTCCGTCACATTTTCCATCATGAAAATTTCCTGCTTGCTGATGAATTCCCGCAATTTGATGTGGCCCGAATCCACATCAAGGCTATCGGGTTTTTTGTATTGCGATGTGTCGATGCGCAGGACAAATTTATCATAAGCCGTATAGCTGAAAGTGTTGAGCTTTTTCGGGTCGTTGGCATCGCGATTTGCTACTGCATTGCGGATGATGCGGTGCGCAGGGTTTTCCCCGGCTTCGATCAGCACCTCTTCCAGTTCAAACTCTTTGGGTTCAAGATAAATGTTCAGCTTCTTGCGGCCTTCCACCAAAACGCTTTTTGGCTCATAGCCCACATAGCTCAGCTTAAGCTTCTCGATGGGAGATGCCGAGCGGAAAGAAAATTTACCGTCAATATCACTGGTGCCGCCATGAGGGCTGTCGTTGATCACGATATTTACAAAAGCAAGGGGTTCCAGTGTTTCTTTATCATAAACAAAACCTTCTACCTGATGCTGGGCAAAAGCCGAAATGCAGAAAAATGAGATGAATCCTGCTAAGAAAAACGAACGGAAATTCATGGAATGGGGTTTTTATCGTACTGAATAATGTGACTTTAAACAGCAAAGTATTCTTCCAGCTGTTTCAAGGTGTCTTTTGTTTTGATAATGTCGTGGCTTACTTTGCCTTCGCTGAGCACAACAATGCGGTTGCAGACTTCGGTAACATGCTTGAGGTCGTGGCTGGAAACGAGCAGGGTCATTTTTTCCTTCTCATTTAGCTCGATGAGCAAGTTTTTTAGTCGGATTTGCGTTGAAGGATCGAGGCCGTTAAAAGGTTCGTCCAGCACCAGCAGTTTGGTATCGCCCATAAATGCGGCGGCAATTCCGGTTTTCTGGCGGTTTCCCATGGAAAGGTCGCGTATGTATTTCTTTTTTCCCATGATTTCTCCATTGAAAAACTCTTCGAAATCCTTCAGGAACGCATCCAGATCACCTTTGGACAAGCCTTTGATTTTGGCTGTAAAATCGAAAAACTCTTCGGGAGTGAGGAAATCAATAAGGAAGCCTTTATCGAGATAGCTGCCGGTAAATTCTTTCCAGTGTTCGCTGCCTGCCACTTTTTGGCCCATCAGCTGTACTTCACCGCTGTCGGCACGGATCAAATCGAGGATAAGGCGGAAAAAAGTTGTTTTTCCTGCACCATTGTTGCCTACCAGCCCAAAACTTTGGCCTTCGGGGATCTCCAGATTGGGGATATCGAGAACCGTAACACCGTTATATACTTTCCTGAGGTTGATTGCTTGTAACATCATTTTATATTGGTTTTTTATTTTGCAAATAATTTAGTTGTTCCTGAAACTGTCCGCCATGATATACCTTCTGGAGATAAGCTGCTTTTCTATTACACCAAGCAAAGCTTTGTTGAGCAAAAGCGCAATGATTCCAAGAATACCGATAAACATCATGCCGGCATAGGGATATCCTGCTAAGCTAAATGGCGTATAAATAATTACCGGCAACAAAAAAGCAGGAACCATCGCCAGCCAGTTTGCCGCACCAATTCCCTGATAATTAAATGCTGCGCCTTTGGCCAGATCCATGCGTTTTTTATTGTATGTAGCCATATAAAGCAGTACTACCGACAGGAAACCGATATTGAACAGCCAGGTCATCGCATTGATCAAAAGCACATGCCAGCCAAAATACACATAAGGTATGGTGATGATAAAGCAGAAAGTACTTAAAATCATCCCGATATAAAGCTTAACTTTCAGATAATCGCGCAACTTGATGCGGCTCGAAAGGATGTAATCGAAATAATTGCTTTCGTAGCCAAAGCTGTAGTTCAAATAATTGATCATCAACCCGCCCGACATAAAAATACCGACAAAAATCAGGAAGCCCCACGTATTTTCATATTGGGGGTTTGGATAGAAAATAAGTCCGTAGAGCACAAAAAGCGGCATCATATACAACATGCTTTTGGTGCGTTTATGGCGTAGCCAGAGTTTCATTTCCAGCCCGATAATTGTTCCGGTCAGGCCCAATTCCTGCAAGTAGCGCATTTCACTGATGTTTTCTACTTTGTCTTTTTTCTTGCGAACAAGCTCTTCAGGATACATGCTGCGGCGCAGGAAGGCGTAATTGAGCTGATAACTGATTATCGCCAAGGCAAAGATGGCCAATATGCTGTATGGGTTTTTCAAAATAAAGGCAAATAAATGCGTGCTCACCGCGGATAAGGAGAAGAGTTCAAAGTAATCAGCAACAAAAACGGTCAGCAGGATTCCGGCTGCCCAGGCAACGATGGATGTTTTGCCTACCAATTGGCGTTTGATCCATGTGGCCAGGAGGTTATTGTTGAAAATCAGTATCAGTATGCTGAGCAAATAGATCCAGATGTTGGTGTTGCTGTAATCGGCCGGCAGTACTTTAAAGGCAAAAGGCACAAAAACCAGCAGCGGCAGGAAGTTGAGCAGGCTGGTAAAGGAGCGTATAATGAGGAAATGTACCAGAAAACTCTTTTTAACCGGCAGGTGCAGGAATGATTCCACAGCAAATGTCGGCAGGCTCTGCATCATATAACGGAAAAAGAGGTCGAAGCCGAAATAGTAGAGCAGTGCACCATTAAAAACATCCACCGGATTGCGGTCGGGAAACAGTTCCAAAAGGATTTTATCGATAAAAAGCCCGAAAGCCAACAGATATAAAAAAAGGATGAAAACAATGAAGCCAATGAGGATATTGGTAGCTACATTTTTTTGCCAGAAAGTGGAGCGCATGGATTCTTTCCAGCTGAGTTGAATAAATTGTCTAATCATTTGATTCAATTTTTGCGCAATTTAAGCAAAAATCATGCAAAAAATTTAATCGACTGAGGCTTTGTGTTTTATTAAACGGGCTTGTGAAAAATTAACCTCCTGCTGTGCGTTTTCGGACAGTCTTATTTTAGCTTGGGATTATTTTTGTGCCGCTCTGCATCGCGCCTGGTTTTTTTCTCCAGATTCTTGAGCAATGCTTCGTTCAGGTCGATACCGCATTGATTGGCCAGGCAGATCAGCACGAAAAGCACATCGGCCATTTCATCGGCAAGATTTACTTCTTCATCTGATTTTTTAAAAGACTGTTCGCCATAGCTGCGCGCCATGATACGGGCCACCTCGCCCACTTCTTCCATGAGTATCGCGGTATTGGTCAATTCGTTGAAATATCGGATACCGGTGGTGTTGATCCATTCATCCACTATTTTTTGTGCTTCTTCTATGCTCATTTTATTTTTCGTTTGGACTACAAAAATTAGTATTTTAGACCTCAATTCCAAACACAAGCCATCGTGAGCCCGACAATTGACCCGAAATTACTCAAATTAACACTCATTCTGCTGTTTGCAGTATTGCTTGTTTATATCCTTTCTGCAGCCAAAGCTTTTTTAAGCCCCATTGCGCTGGGCGCGCTTTTTGCCTATATGGTTTTCCCGGTAGTACATTTTTTTGAACGGAAAAAAGTACCGCAAAACCTGTCCATTCTGCTCGGTATTTTCCTGATATTGGTTTTGATTGCGGCCGGCGGCTTCCTGATGTTCCGACAGCTGGAGCATATGCTGGGCGATATCCACAGCCTGAAACGCCAGGCAATGCTCAATGTAGATCATTTCGAGCAGTTTATCGAAGATACTTTTGGGGTTTCGGCCATAAAACAAAATGTTTGGATCAAAAATAAAATCAACGAGCTCTTTCAAAGCGGGAGCAATTTTGCAAACCTTACGCTCAATGCCACTGCCGGAACGCTTTTTAAAATGGGCATGCTGCCGGTATTTATTTTTTATATGCTGCGCTACCGCGAACGCCTGGGAAGTTTCCTTTTAAAAATTGTTCCAACATACCGCATGAAGGAAACACAGCGCTTTATCAAAACATCATCGCTTATAGCACAACGCTATATGTTTGGTGTTTTCAGTGTGGTGCTCATCCTGTCGGTTATTAATTCTGCCGGTTTGTACATCATTGGCCTGAAATACGCCATTGCTTTTGGGATTATCTCTGCGGCTTTTAATTTTATTCCCTATTTCGGGACCTGGATCGGGGCATTTTTCCCCATCACTTTTGCGCTTATCAGTTCGCCCGATCCCAATACCGCACTTTATGTGTTTTTGTTTTTTGCGCTCATCCAGTTTACCGAAAACAATATTCTTACGCCCAATATCACCGGGGCCTATGTGCGGCTCAATCCGCTTTTCACTATTCTTGGCCTCATTGCGGGCGGAATGCTCTGGGGCGTTACCGGAATGTTTGTGGTGATTCCCATCCTGGCCGTACTTCGCAATGTGATGGAACATTTCGAAGAGCTGAAACCCTATGCCTACCTCATGGGCATCGAAAGCAATCGCGAGAATTATGTCCGTTGGCTGAGGCTCAAAGCGTTTTTCAGTTTCCGCCGAAAGAAGAGGTAGTTTCTGAGCATTCATCGGATGAATCGAAGTCATCCGATGAATGAGCCCACAGCTCAATCATGAAAAATACTCAAAACACCCGGCTTGCTATGCTCTACCGCCTGAGTAGTATCCGAATTCTTGCAGCCCTGTACATCCGTAACCTCCACAATTACACTCAGCGTGGTATCCGCATAAAAGCTGGTGTCTGTTGAACCGTTTTGCCAGAGGTAGGATTGAAAATCCCCCGGCCAGAGATTTACGCCATATCCTTCGCAAAAACCGGTATCTGCGGGCAGGAAAGGAACAGGCAAATGATGGATAAAAACCTCCTGCACTGCGGTGTCGTTCAGGCTGTTGTTGTAGCCAATTACACTCACCTCATAAGCCCCGGTATCCTCATAAATATGATAAGGAAAAAAGGAATCCGAATAATTGGCCAAACCGCTGGCGGTATCTCCAAAATCCCAGAAAACAGAATCCTGCGAGGCCGTATCTGTAATGGCAAAGAAGGTGGTGTCTCCAATACAATGACCTTCCCAGCTGAAATTGGCCGGGTTGAAGAAGGACTGGATGAAGGCGGGGAGGCCGAGCATTCCATAGAAATCACCTGAGCCATCATCCAGATTTAAAACGGAATCAATAAAAATACAGTCTTCACCCAGTTCATTAGGTTGTTCAATAGAACTTAACCATGTTGACAAAAAGCGTACACAATAAATTTTTCCATCAGGAGCAACCTGAATGGCACCGAAAGAGCGCAGGAGCGGTTCCTTTATCGCAACAACCTGCATCGAATTGACAATGGAAGAGGAATCGGCTTGCGTCAAATCATATTGCTTTAAATAATCCCAGCAACTTACATAAAGCCTGCTGCCATCCGGTGAAAACTCAAGACAATAGGAACCATCGTTGTCCAGTATTGGTATGGGGTTAGATATTTCTCCGGTAATATTATTAAAGTCAGATAATTGCATATAAATATTAACATTCTCAATATAACAGGCCAATTTATCCCCTTGCATGGATGTTTTCATATAGCCTCCCTGGACACCTTCCCAGGAAAGGTCCACAATTCCGCAATTGCTTTCAACAGGTGTTGTATGTACCGAATCTGCATCGATTAAAAAGGCCTGATAAGTATTGGTTTGCCAGAGATGGGTAATGACCCAGTAGCCTGGTCCACCACCATGCCTGACCGATGTAACAGACTCGTGAACAGGGCCGGTGAGATAAATGTTTTTTTCGGAAGTTATATCACCCAAACCGCCATCCAGGTTCATATCTACAACAGAATAACGCAGTCCCACAGATTCCTGTCCTTCAGGCACTGTGAAAACATAGTATAAATTAGGATTACCAGGCTTTGGGACTACAATAGAAGACATGGCCGAAGAAAAATTTCCCAGCAATCCATTGCCATTGGGCATGGTGTCATGCTGGCTGTTCCAAACCACAGATCCATCAGTATAGAATAAAAGATTTCCCTGAGCATCAGATATACTGGCGCAGCCTTCGAAGGTTTCCATTTGCCCGTCATAATCGGCTTCCGGTGCGCCGCTTGCTGTATTGAATGTTATTCCTGCTTTAAACCCAAAATACCAATTATCTCCCTGGCCTCCCTGTGCAAAAAGCACAAAAGGCAACAAAAGGCAGGATATTATGGAAATTATTTGGCGCAAATGTTTCTGTTTTGAAATTCTATAATGAGCTTGCTTGTTTTGGACCGACAACGATAATTGTATTAGAATATTAAAAGGGATGATATACTACAATGATTTGTGTTTTAATATAAAACAAGTTGTGTGGGAACCTATGCAAAATTAACTTAAAATGAAATCAAAGAAATAGTTAATATTCTTGAGTTTCAATATCGTCATCCATAGTTTGCAAACAGTCTAAAAAATTATTAATAATCGAGTCGTTTTTAATTATCATATACATATCTTTCTCTTTGGTTATTCGATACGTTTCAAAAAACCATGAACCGCTATAGTTATCACCTCCATATTTCTTTTCTTTTTCTGAATGAGCTAAATCAATGTTTTCTTTAGATGGTAAAATCAGTTCATTATCGTTTTTGCTAATTACAATAACATTTCGTTGGAGGTGTTTTGCTAAATAGAAATTGTAATTACTTGTATCTATACATTCCGTGACATAATCAGGAAAAAGTGTGAAAGCCCAAATCGTGAAGAAGTGCGAAGTGTCTTCCTCGAAAAAAAATACACTATAATACAACCATTCTTTATGAAAAAAGCTGCCGTCAACATCCAGTATATATTGAGAAATAATAGTATCCAATGGGCTTTTAAAAAAAGGATCACAATGTTGCTCCTTTTTTTCTAATAGCGAATCTTCTCTATTAACAATATATTGTTTTTTGGATTTACAATTCGTCAATATCATTGATAGGAAGAGTACCAAATATATTGACATGCTTCTCATCTTTTTACTTATCATTTCATTAAACTATATAAACTTAAAATTAATATTGCGAATTAATTCATTTCATTATCCGTAAGCTTTTTATGTAAACCCCGTTTTGATACGTTTGGAGTCAGTTTAATTTTACCAGGATTCGCACTGTTATTTAATAGATATAAATTTCTAGAATTTTTCATGTATGTGAAGTATTTATAATTTACTTTTAAAGCCACTCTTTTATCACCATATAAGCTTTCTTTTTCATCCATAAAGGAAATTGGATTCGGATGAGAGTGCACCATAGATAGGACATTACTATTGTCAATGCCATACTGATTTGCTCCAGGAGATAAATCATCCCACCCATATGTTCCTAAGGACATTTTATTTTCAGTATTATAGAGTGACCATTCAACATCAGAATTTTCAGCAACGAAAGTAAATAAATTTATCATATCTTTTTTACTAGAAGATGTTGTAGTTCTTAAAGAACCTTTCCTCGTAACAGTTCCATTTGCGTCTTCTTGATTTACTTCTTGGTCATCTACCAATTGTGGTAATATCTCTTGGTCTTCTATCCTAACTGTATTAGTGTTGTCCGGCCCTATATTACCCGAATCCCAATCTTCTTTAGTGTAAACCATATCATAATTATCATCAGTATCTTCCTCTTTTTTAATATTACCATCTTTATCAACGGAATAATTATCGTCTAAAGCTCCATCAGGGTCAATTCTATTTATTGGGTTTAAGCTACAATAATTATACGGTGACAGATTGGTTCGTAGTTCCGCCATTGGGTCAATTGTATAAAACCTTCCCAAAGCCACATCATAAAACCTCGTCCCATAATCATACCAATCCAATCCAAACTCATCCTGCAATTCCTTGCCATTGTATTTGTATTTATTCTCAGGGCTGAAGTTGGCGGCACTCAAACCGGCAATGTTCATCCCAAAAGGATAATAGGCATCTTCCTGCAAAAGCGTTCCGTTTTGGCTGAGGGTAATGCGGGTATTGCCCATCCCGATAGCTATCGGGAGGTCTTTCAGGAAGTACTGGTATTCGTATGTGCCATTGTTTTGCATCATAATGCGGCCTTCGGTAGTGAGGATAAATTGGAGTTGGTTGTTTTCATACACAAAGTTAGCAATATAATCGGTTTGGTCAATGGGGCTCCCATCAGTTTTTGTTAGCTTAGCCCTTTTTGTGCCGGAGGCATTGAATTCCAAATCAACTTAATAGTTTTCTCCGTTTTTTTTTACCGCCGGATGGCATCTCCGGCGGAGCTTGAAAATCATTAATACCATGCTTACAAAATCCAAGTTCAAAGACTTCTTTAATAAAAATATTGCTGCTCTATAAAACAAAAAAGCCCCAAACGGGGCTTCCTTGTTTTTTTTAAAACTAGTTGTAATGGGAATATCATTGAATTAATGTCTTCAATATTAATTCTGTTTTCTAAGAATGTAATTTTGTCCTCCTTTCGTTAGATTTTGCACTTTGAATTTTGCATTTGAAGACTTGATTTCTAAACACTCACCCTCATTATTATCGTTAATAAAGTTTATCCCATCGCAATCTATTAACATTTCTTCAATCACTACATTATTCTTTAAGAATGAAAATAGAGTTTCTCCTTCCGATGCATAATCGTATTGAGATTCAAAACCTATAGAATTAGATATTTCCTGCTTAAAACCATAAGGACCACAAACATATAATACATCCCATTCAAAGTCAAAAACTTCATTTAAATCCAATACTATTTCTTCTCTTAAGTCCTGTTTGTATTTATCATCAATCTTGTTCATTATTTGAGAGCAATAATCATCACTGCAAGATTGAAGAAAAAACACAATCAAAATAATTGGCATATAGATTAATAGCCTTTTTAAAATAAAAAAATCCATTCGTTTATTCATTATTTATTTCTTCTTGTTCTTTTTTGGTAAATCCATTCTTATTTAGTGTTTTAAAATGATTAGACGCCGCTTTGTATTCTTTGTCAGAAAGCTTTGTTCTAGAAATATTAACATTTCCATCCTTGTCCATAGTTGCCGTCCATAAGCCATTTTCTTTGAATTCTTTCAAAGCTATTCCTGCTAACTCTCCAGGTGTCGCATTGGGATTCGCCTCACCTAAAGCAAAACCTATTTCGTTATTCAAAACATCTACAATGTGGTCAGCTAAATTTAATCCCTCACCACCTTTACCATTAAAATCTTTAGAAAAATCTACAGATTGACTTTCACCTATACCAACTCCTTCGTGGGCGTTTGTAGCCCTTTTAGAAATTCCAGCATCAAATTGTGATCTAATTGAAGACGACCATATTGCATGCCTCAAGGCATTTGATTTTGAACCTACTGCCTTGCTTGTATTAGTGCTTTCAGCAAAATGCCTAGCAAACCTTCCTGACACACCTGTTATATCAGTAGATCCTCTACCTCCCGTTCCAATTTTGTTTGCTGCTTGCCCATGTCTTATAGCAAAACCCAAACTCCTTGCATTTGTACGCCATTTCGGCATAGCACTTGTTCTTTCACGACCATTTACTTTCCATCTCTGTAACCCCCAAAGATCTATGCTTCCAACAGGCTCATTTTCTGCATAATTATATGGTGACACATGAGCAAACTGATCTGCAATTGGATCAATACCAGTAAACCTCCCCAAAACCGGATCATAAAACCTCGCCCCATAATCATACCAGTCCAAGCCAAATTCATCCTGCAGCTCCTTGCCATTGTATTTGTATTTGTTTTCGGGGCTGGCATCGCTATAGCTCAAACCGGCAATGTTCATCCCAAATGGATAATAGGCATCTTCCTGCAAAACTGTTCCGTTTTGGTTCATTGTAATACGCGTATTACCCAAATGATCCTTGAGGAAGTACTGGTATTCGTATGTGTCCTCGTTTTGCATCATAATACGGCCTTCGGAAGTGAGGATAAACTGGAGTTGGTTGTTTTCATACACAAAGTTAGCAATATAATTGGTTTGGTCGAGGGGGCTGGCATCTGTTTTTGTTTGCTTTGCCCTTTTTGTGCCGGAAGCGTCGTATAAATGGGCAATGGTATTGTTTTCCGCGCTGATTATTCGGATTTTCTGGGGCAGGTTCATAAAATTATAGTCGTCAACCCAGAGGTTTTTATTGATGTCGCGCTGCATATTGCCGTTGGCATCGTAGAAATACTCGGAACTGCCAAACTGCCCGTTATCGCTGAAACCATTGTTCTGTGCGCTGCCCATAGCATCGGTAACGCTTTTCAGTTGGTTGCCGGTATAGGTATAACGCAGGCTGTCGATAAGGTCATAATCATTGCTTCCGCCCAGTTTGCCGTAGCGCAGGAGCTTTTCAATGTTGCCGTTGGCATCATAGGTATAGGCCGTGCTGTTATTGCCCGTTCCGCTGAAAAAAGCAGAATCAAGCCGGTTTATACCGTCATACCGGAAGGAATAAGCATTCAGCCCTTTTGAGGCTGTATTCCAGCTCATACCGGATATATTCCCATTAAACTGCGGATTGGTTGACTGGGTATAATCCAGTTTCATGGCAAAAAGGTCGCTGCCCAAAGCATCCAGATTATTGATCCGGGTCATCCAAGAGCGGATATTATAGGAATAATCGAGGGCCTGCAAACTGCTGCCCCCGTTCAGATGCAGTTTTTTTCTCTTTAACTGTCCCAGTTCGTCATATTTTTGTTTGCTCAGGCACAACCAAGGGCCGTTATCTATTTTATGCTCTGTTTTGATTAAGCGCTTGCCATTATCGAATGAAAAGCGTGTATAAAAATTAAGGGTATCAAAAATGCTTGTATGGTTTTGCCGTGTTTGCAGTATATCGCCAGTAAAATTCACCTGGTTTGATATTATGTCTTTGCCACCCAGATGGTTGTCTGAAACGCTTTGTATCAAGTGCAGGTATTTGTCATAGTAGTTGGCTGTGGTCAGGTAGCTTAAGGTGTCAAGCCGGCTGATTTCCGGAGGTATGGTGATAAATATGAAAGAGCAATGTCATTGCTCAATCATGCTGAGCTACTGCAATAGTTTAAGGCCGTAGACAGCATGGGCAAGGATGATAAGGCGGTGATCAAAAAGCAGATTGATGCGTTTATTACCAAAAGGAAAATAAAAACAACTAACATTGTAAATGATAAAAACCGAACAATGCCGAATTTTTGTACTATTTACAGGTTAATATTAGTCGCTCATCTTCACCTTCATAATAAGCCAACTTTCCTGGTATGCAAGAAATAATTGTTCCCATACCTTTTCCCAACACTTCGTGGATGGCGGACTTTAATTCCATTTGAGTAGTATCAATCGTATTGTCTTCGGAGATTAATTGACATTTTTTATTTGCACCTAAGGCAATTAGATTATTTTCTATACCATCTTCATTCTGTTGATTTTCAGGAAGACTAGCAACGTATCTTATATCAAAGTCTTTAAAATGAGCCAATTCTTTTATGAATTTTCTTCGGTTCTTTGAACTGTTAAGAAACTGCAAGTATCGATTCCTTTTTTTCTTGATAATAAAAACTTCGATTAGTTTTTGTTCATGATGGTTCATACTTAAAATTAGTTAAATGTATGTAAAGTTCCAAATTGGGGAATTCCTGTTTTTTTTACAACTTCAGCAAGGTAGATTAACTTTTCTTCAATTTCATGATACTCCAATCTTATTGATAGTTTTTCTACATCTTCAAGTTCCTGTAACTCCAAATTATTTTCACTTAGGAATTGAATAACCTTACTGCGATAATCATCAATACTATTTGCCAATAGTAAAATATTTACATAACCGCCTTTATCCTTTTCTAAGATACTCTCGCCTGTACCTTGTTGTTTTACTCCTGCTAATCCTATCCAAACTTGTGCTGTCATTATCTTTGTGGGTATTCGTGATGTGTACTTGTTGGCTTTTTATTACCGCTCTTATCAGTTGGGTGATAATGTTGTTTCCCCTTTTGCGGACTAGGGTGTTTTACGGGTTTTCCTTTCCCTTCTGCTCTGGCTGCATCTTTTGCGGATTTTTGTGTTGAATGCGTTACTTTATTGATTTGTGGTTTACCACTAGGCCCTAATTTATTACCATGCTTATCTGTGGCTTGACCCGAACTTGTTTGATGATCTGGTTTCTCCGCACTACTGTTAGATTCTTTATTCTCGTCAACCCTTCCTTTTTGAGTGGCAAAATTAGCTGTAGCAGTTGCTGCCATAGTTAGACCATGAGCCATCATCCCCGTTCCAACAAGAAAAGCAGGTGCTGTAACTTCTATTGATAATCCTCCACTTGCTCCTGTTACAACAACTGAACCTGCAGTTAAACCTTCACCGCCTGCAGCCTCACTTCCTCCAGCTAAAACACTGGCAATATCACCAGCATCCTGACCCTTGTTAAAGTCACCTGCGTCATTGTAACAAAAATCATCTCGTAGGTTAATCATTCCTATGGAAGCATTGTCAACAACTGCGGCAGCAAATCCCTTCACAACATCCCAGCCGTCGTTTCCATTTGGATCAATCCTGCGCAAAGGATTATTTCCTACGTAAGCAAATGGGCTGATTGGAAAATATGTTTCAGCACTGTTGTCTAACACATGCCACCTCCCCAAAGCCACATCATAAAACCTCGCCCCATAATCATACCACTCCAATCCAAACTCATCTTCCAATTCCTTTCCATTATACTTATATTTATTCTCAGGGCTGGAGTTGACAGAACTCAAACCGGCAATGTTCATCCCAAAAGGATAATAGGCATCTTCCTGCAAAACTGTTCCGTTTTGGTTCATTGTAATACGCGTATTACCCAAATGATCCTTGAGGAAGTACTGGTATTCGTATGTGCCCTCGTTTTTTTTCATAATACGGCCTTCGGAAGTGAGGATAAACTGGAGTTGGTTGTTTTCATACACAAAGTTAGCAATATAATCGGTTTGGTTGAGGGGACTGGCGTCGGATCCATTCCCTTATTTCTTTTAGAGTTTTGCTGGCGAATGTGTTCTCTAACGATTTTTCATCTGTTATAGGTTCAATTTATTTTTTCTACGCTGTCAATTGGCTTCCCGTTCCGATAAAGTATCTTTTTTATTATTGAATCAGAGTACCAGTCAAACCTATTATACCATCCATTTCTTTTCCCATTAAGGAAATTAACTTCATAAAGCAGCTTTTCAGGATTTTTAGGATTTGTTGCCTCATACATTTGAAAGATTCCTGATGGTCGTCTTTTGAAGAATTCACATTGAACATATATAATGGAATCTCGATAAAATACCTGATAAAGCCCTCTTTGCGTTTTTAGGCACTCTTTATAAATAATTTTTAGATTTTCAGGTCTAAAAGATTGAAAATCCACCATGAGTGAATCATATTTATTTTGGGGCAAATCCAAAATACTAAAACAATAATTACAGTTTGATTTAATTTTTATAGAATCAGTGACTTTAATGATTGTAGAATCACAAAGAAAAAGCCTCTGACCAATTGAAGCGTTTTGCATAATGAGAAAAAATAGAATAGCTAAAATGCAGCCATTTTTTTTTAATAGGGATAATTGACATTTGTTTTACCATTTTTTCGTTCTTTATATATTGATTCAACTTTAGTTGAATACTTCCCTGAAGGGCTATTAAGATATTTATCTAGCCCTCCTTTTTCTCTGAAATGCTCCGCATTGCTTTTGTCATTCAGGGCTGCAATATTTTTTTCCATATAGAACATTACATCGCCACATTCATTAGCTAATCTATTATCTCTAAACGACACACCGTCCCATACAGTAATATTAAAGCCCACTTTAAATTTTTCATTTAGTTTATCGTAAGCAATTGGAACGTTAACCTTTTTTAAGCCATAATCTGCATTTACTGATTTGCCATCACCAGTTCTTTTAAATTCAGTTTGTCCTACTTGATTATCTTTCCCTTTGATGCCATCCGCAACAAAAACAGAAATATTAACATCATAACTATTGCCGTCATAACCGGTAAGAGTCAAATTTTCAATATAATTGAACAGGGTTTCATCTCCCTCTTTTAAATCCTTCATAACACGGTTTGAGCGACCTGCCAATACTTTATAAGATTTTATCTCTTCCTCTGACATATTATCCTTATTTGCTTCTAAATATTCTTCATAAGGATTTATCCATTTCATTCCGTCAGGATCTATCAATAGAATAGGTGTGTTTAAGACATAGCTATATTCGGAAAAACCAAATTCCGCTTCTGCCAAAGGGTCAACAACATGCCATCTTGCTATTGCGGGGTCGTAGAAACGTGCCCCATAATCATACCAATTCAATCCAAACTCATCTTCCAATTCCTTTCCATTATACTTGTATTTGTTTTCAGGGCTGGAGTTGGCGGCACTCAAACCGGCAATGTTCATCCCAAATGGATAATAGGCATCTTCCTGCAAAACTGTTCCGTTTTGGTTCATTGTAATACGCGTATTACCCAAATGATCCTTGAGGAAGTACTGGTATTCGTATGTGTCCTCGTTTTGCATCATAATACGGCCTTCGGAAGTGAGGATAAACTGGAGTTGGTTGTTTTCATACACAAAGTTAGCAATATAATTGGTTTGGTCGAGGGGGCTGGCATCTGTTTTTGTTTGCTTTGCCCTTTTTGTGCCGGAAGCGTCGTATAAATGGGCAATGGTATTGTTTTCCGCGCTGATTATTCGGATTTTCTGGGGCAGGTTCATAAAATTATAGTCGTCAACCCAGAGGTTTTTATTGCCTGTTGAGTGGCAACCTTCTCGCATTCCGGACGACAATGTGCTGGAGCAGGCAAAACACTGGCGAGCACAACAGAAACACTATTTTTATGAGAAGCCTTAGGCCAAAATGCACTGAAATGATAAATATTTTCCGGGGGGGTCTTCGCTATACCATCGCTATACCATCGCTATACCAAGTCGCTGCAAAAAGCCTGTTTCTACCTTTACGAATCCTGACAAATGCCTTTTTGGTAATAAAGGGCATTAGCTTATTCCGCTTGAATCTGCTCCTTAAGGGTATTTATCTTCAGGATTTGTTTGCATTAAAGCCGGCAATAAGCAACACTTCTGCAACAACCGTGCAACAGCCGTGCAATGGTGTTGCAGGAGTGTTGCACGGTTGTTGCAGCGTTTTATTCGCAGGTCTTTTGCCATCGGGTGATCGGGTGTTGGGCAAAAATAAACGATAAAAAGAGGGTCAACATGCCCCGGAATTCAGCCAGTGCTCCACTGAAAGCGGGTCAACATGCTCCGATTTTCTCCATCCTTGCCTCATGAAAAAGGGTCAACATGCCCCGGATCTGGTTGCATGAAGTGCCTTCTTACGTTGTAGGGGGTCAGTATCCGCCGGATTGGCAGTTTATGGCGGCTGCGTATTGCCGTTTCTTTCAGCCGGCTGGGTGGGTCAGCTTAGTACGGAATATCCAAATAACTCCTACTGATTAGTAAAATGCGCAAAATCAGCTCATTACTTCTATTTCTTACCTTCTTTTGATCTAATGTAAAAGATGCCTGCAGTTAACAACAAAGAATTAAAAGCACACCTGTCCAAGTCATTGCAAACCTCGCTCCATGTTTTTGTTTTCGTTAAAGAAGGATCAATTAGAGCACCAGGAGGGCCAATAACCATTTCTCCAATAATGAAAATAGAAGCAAACGCCACAAACATAATAGAAAACAAAATCAAATCACGTTTCATATCTCATCATTTATAAAGTATTATATTTTAAGGCTTTGGCAAAGCATAATATGAGGGGTCGTTTTGGAGTTTTTCATAAACTTCTAAAAAAGTTTTATAAAAGCTGCTGCCTACGCTTTTCCGGATAAAAATCCTGTCCCATGCCACTGAATATTTTGCAAGAAAGCCCCCGTTTAAACTATAAAAAACAAGAGATTTTGTATCGTCTTCATTCTCATAAGCCACACGAGCAAAAACATAAATTTCGGACATGGAACTGCTGGCATCACTATCTAATTTATCAATAAGATAGTATGAGCCTGAATTCTGATAGTAATCATTAATCAATAAATTTGAATAGGCCGAAAAAAACATCCTAAATCCGGCGGGCACTTCACTCTCTTTATTTCTGTTCTCATCCAATAGGTAATAATAAATATCAATAACCGTATCATTGATTTTTCGTTCATGAACTTCCAAGGTGTATTGTTGCCCTATTTCCGGATTTTTAGACCAATAGTTTTTGATATCTAAATAGCTTTCGGTTGTTCCGGGATCCGTATTATTGCAGGCTACTGTGAATAAAAGGGTAAAAAATACACCTATTTTCGAAAATACTAACTTTTTCATAATTAAAGTAATATTGTAGGCTATCCAACCTTACTGCATTGCTAATTTACAAATATTTCTAATTGTATTTACCACATCAATATTGCCAGAAATTGAGTGTTGCTAGGTAAGATTTTTTCTAAGTACCCTGTTCCAATCAAAGCAATACGTACTTTTGCCTTATGAATCAATATCCCTGGGGGCATAAGCGGCCTTTTCATGCTTATGCGGCTTATTTTAAAAAATATTTTGGTGAGCGGGTACAGAAACTTTCGGTTGATGCCGGCTTTACCTGTCCAAATCGTGATGGCAGCAAAGGAAGCGGTGGTTGTACCTATTGCAACAACAGGGCATTCAATCCTTCCTATTGCACGCCTCAGAAGTCTATTCGCCGGCAATTGCTGGAAGGGATGGAATTTCATCAGATCCGGTATAAAACCAAAAAATATCTGGCTTATTTTCAGGCGTTCAGCAATACTTATGCCCCGCTGGATATCCTCAGAAGACGCTATGAAGAAGCCCTGGAAACAGAAGGTGTTGTTGGTCTGGTGATCGGTACACGTCCGGATTGCGTTCATGCGGAAATACTGGATTATCTGGCCGGGCTGGCAAAAAACAAATACATCATTGTGGAATACGGCATTGAGAGTGTTTATGACCAAACTTTGGAGCGTATCAACCGGGGACATGATTTTGCCTGCGCCCAAAAAGCTGTGGCCGAAACCGCACAAAGGGGCTTGAAATGCGGTGCACACTTTATTTTTGGCCTGCCCGGTGAAAGCCGCGAAATGATGCTGAACTCTGTAGAAGCCATCAATCAGCTGCCCTTATCGAGTATTAAGTTCCATCAGTTGCAAATAATCCGCGGAACACGCATGGCTGAGGAGTTTGCATTAAATCCGGAAGCATTTGCCCTCTTTGCGGAGATGGAGGATTATATTGATTTCATTGTGTCTTTCACGGAGCGGTTGAAGCCTGACATTATGATCGAGCGTTTTGCCGGAGAGGTAAGCCCAACGCTGATTACAGGTCCGCGCTGGGGCAATATCCGCTACGATCAGGTATTGGCAGCAATTGAGAAGGAACTGAAAAACCGCAACAGCTGGCAGGGAAAACTATTCGCTGAATAAACCCACAAAAAAAGCCACCCCAAAAAAGGAGCGGCTTTATAATTAAGTCGGAAACTTTATTTATTTCTTAACAACTTTCTTAAGGAAAGTAGCTGTTTCGCTAGTCATGCGGATGATGTAGATGCCCGATTCCTGATTTTCCATATTGATAACAATTTGGTTAGAAATCATTTGTGCATTAGCAATTACGCGTCCGCTCAGGTCAATTACTTCAACAGTATAGTCGCGGTCTGCAGCAACAGTGATGTAATTTGTTGCAGGGTTTGGACTGATGCTGATCAGAGATTCAAGCTCTTCGATTCCAACATGTAAATTAGCAAAGTAGTCATCAAGCACTACATCTGCATCAACAACGCTGAAATCACGGTTTGGATCACCGGCCCATTCGCCACCGTCCCAGCCGGCATTCTTGAAATACTTATACTGGTAGTCACCAACTTCAACATCCATCAGGCTGGCAGTATAAATACCGTCGCCATCATCGTCTAACATCATAATAGAACCCTCTTGTCCCGGTTCAATCCAGCCGATCATGCTACCTGTTACATAAACAACATCTGCAGCAGGATCAAAAATTCCAATTTCAATTGCGCCATTCAGGTCAGCATTGAAAGTTACCATATAAGTTACGATATCCATTTCGAGTGTAACATCTTCGGTAACAGCAGCACCGGCAACGGTTACAGAGCCTTCAGCATCCATATAACCTTCGGCCATAACAGTATAAGGATAATCACCATCCATGAGGTCGATTGTAGCAACACCGCTGGCATCAGTACTTACGTCCATACCATTGATGGTAACAGTAGCGCCTTCAATTGGGTTGGCGTCCATGTCAGCTACGTTGAAAGTAACGGTATATTCTTCAGCAGCAGGAACGATGAAAGAAACGTTGATTTGGGTAAATTCGTTTGCAGCGTCATTAGCAGCAACAACGAGTTTCGCTACGTTTGTAGAACCCGGTTCCAGGTCAGAAGCATCGAAAGAAACTGTGATATCATCAGTTTCGCCGCCTTCGAGTGCACCTGCAGTTGGGTTTGTAGAAAGCCACTGAGTAACGCCATCGCCAACGAGGTTACAAACGATAAAGAGGTTGCTTTCGATAGTTTCGTTCATTTCGCTCCAACCCGGACCTGTAGAGAGCCAGTTTACGCCGGGAACCCTTGGGCCTTCATCAAGTCCCATTGGGAAGAAGCCATCACCCGGATCAGTTACCTGATAACCTACCCAGATTTCATTACCATCGAGGTAAATAGGATCATCAAGAGTAATCAGCACCTGCTCACCTACTTCGGTTACAGTAAAATCTTTTTCCATTACGAGCGCACCGGGGCCTGGAGCATCAAATGAACCGCGATTCCAGATCATCAGCGTACCTTCGTTGTTCAATGGAAGATCATTGATACCAATAAGTACAGTTGCGATTTCCATTCCGATATAAGGAGCAACATCAGCGGGTTCAAATACAGTAGCAGCACGAACAGTTACTTCACTTCCGTAACCTACACCACCACCAAATCCACTTTGAACGTGTGTGAGTGTACCATCGCGTGTGATATCTGCATTGCTTGTGTTTGTTGCACGAACGGCCTGAAGCTCGCTCATTGGGATATAATTTTCTTTTGGAAGATCCTGCTGTGGGATTGGGCTAAGCGCTTTGCCTGCATCAGGATAAATTGGATAGATCGAATAAGTAAGTTCTTCTTCACCAACATTACCAACAGTGAACATTTCATCATCACCGGTAGTAGAAAGGATTGTGCTTGTGCTTACGTCGATTGTTGCCGGAGTAAGGCTGCTTGATCCGAGGTAATCTACGTCATCAACATAGAAGTTAGGAGTACCTGTATCAGCGCCTGCGTAAATATTAACAGCACCAAGCTGTGCAGTACCTGCACCACCGCTTGCCTGTGTAGCGAAAGGCCATGTTACGATATGCATACCATCAATGTAGAAAGCAGCCGTATCAGCATCAATGTCAATGTAGTTTTCTACCAGTACCCATGAATCCTGAGTGTAGTTGAAAGTTGTGGTTTCACCGTTGGCTTCGAAAGTACCTGTACCATCGAGCAGGAAGAATACTTCACAAGCCCACTCAGTACCGGGCGCTTCGAAGTGCTGCAGGTTAAAATAACCTTCTGAGCTACCATCATTCTCAACATACATATACATATTTACCCAGAACTGGCCGCTTGTTTTGTTTCCAAGAGGAAGCAGCATGTCGTTTGTTCCGCTCACGTGCATTGATTGTGTTGGGCTGTTGGAGAATGCAGAAGAAATAACAGCATCTTCGGCAGTGGCAGGAGCGTTGCTCCAGGTAGTCCAAACGTCAGAA
Source organism: Bacteroidales bacterium (assembly GCA_963662905.2). Lineage (GTDB taxonomy): Bacteria > Bacteroidota > Bacteroidia > Bacteroidales > WRLA01. The sequence goes on from CAXXFD010000003.1 coordinate 2,530,112, forward strand.
TTTTCGGCTACATAAGCACCATCTGCATAATCTTCGAAATCATCAAAGAAAAGAGAAGTAGGAATTGATTCATAAACCACATCGTCCATATAGAAGCTAGGAGTACCCGTTTCAGCACCGGCATAAACGTTCATACCACCAAGTTGTGCAGCACCTGCACCACCACTGGCTTGAGTTGCGAAGGGCCAGGTATAAACAAGCGTACCATCTATATAAAGCATTGCTTCATCGGCATCGATATCAATAACATTTTCTACAAATACCCAGGCACCTTGTGTATAATCGAAAGAAATGTCTTCGCCATTGGCTTTTACATGGCCTGTAGCATCAAGGTTGAAATAAACCTCAACGGCCCACTCAGTACCCGGAGCTTCATAGTGCTGCAGGTTATAATAACCTTCAGAGTTACCGTCATTTTCTACATAAATGTAGAAATTTACATTGTATTTTCCGCTGGTTTTGTTGCCCATTGGAAGAACCATATCGTTGGTTCCGCTGATGTGCATTGATTTTGTTGGGCTATGAGCAAAAGCATCAGATACTACAGCATCTTCTGCGCCACCGGGAGCATTGCTCCATGTAGTCCAAACATCAGAATTCTCGGCTACGTAGTCACCTACGCCATAGCTTTCGAAATTGTCTTCAAAGATGACCTGAGCATTCAAAGCGAATGCGAATACCATCATCATTGCAAGAGTAAATAGTTTTCTCATAATGTTAAAAATTTGGTTAATAAATGGTTAAATCCTATAAAATGCTAATTTTAAAATTCTCCAATAACAACAGTAATTGTTTGAAAAAATATCCAAATTCACTGTTTTCCAATGTCTTTTCAGTCGTTTTAAACGATCAATCCGAATAAATATCCAGATTTTCAAGCCCAAAGATATAAAAACTATTTTATATACTGACCGACTTTATATGCTTTTGTTTAAATGCGATAAGCTTAAAATTAATCAAAAGCTTAAAAAGGAACAAGCCTGGTCATTGGATGTTTATAGATTTTAAAAAAAGATATATAAATAACTATAGCACAGTAAATTGAGGAATCAAAAGAAATTTCGTGGCGTATTCATGGCGGAACAAAAAGAAAGAGCCGGACCGGGTGGTCTGGCTCGTTTCGGAGAGGGTAAATATTTGGATGACAAGTGGCCTAACACATTTTGCAGATCATTTCGCCCCAGGAGTTTCGTTTTCTTATTACAAAGCGGAGTTCTTTGCCCGCTTTGGTAACAAGGTTGAGGCCGTTTGATTGCAAAAAACCTGATTTAAAATACATTACATCGCTAATTTCGGAGGGTTCCACAGCAAGCTGCTGATCTCCGGAATAACCGTTTAAAGAGAAAAAATAGATCCGTTGATTTGTGATGATCAATTTTCCTTTTACTGCATCACCACCACCGTTCAGGTATTTGCTGTCGCCTGCGCGGATCACGGTTTCGTTGGGTTTCAGGTCAATTTTCATGATGCATTTTTCTTTGAAGGAAGCAATCCCTTTTATTCAGCATGCGGGGGATTGCTTCCATGGTAATTTTTTCTTCTTTATACCGAAATCCGTGCCATAATTTATAAAACCCTGAATAACTGAAATATATGGCGCAATGGTACTTGACTGCAAATCCAATTGTGTCCGTATTCGTCCATTGGATTGTCCGTTTATACACAAAATAAAGCCGGAGGGAAAAAAACTAGACGACCATCAAATTACAGCCACGCACATCGCTTTCGTCAAAACGCCCCAATACTTCAAAACTGCCGTCCGGATGCACTTTTCCCAAATCCTGTGTAGCAATAAATGGGCAGGAATTGATATTGGCCAGGTCGATTACATTAATGCCCCCGTTTTTTCCGTGCGAGAAAATTGTAAAGGGGTCATTGGTATCGCGAATTAAAACCTTCATCCAGGGCGGGCAAAAAAAGCGTCCGTTGCCATTGGAATACGCCTGGCTCAAAAGTTCGGTCATTCCGTATTCCGAATGAATTTCATTAAGTCCAAAAGCGCTGCATAAGCTTTCGTGCAGTTCTTCGCGTATCATTTCTTTGCGGCGCCCTTTCATCCCACCGGTTTCCATGATTATAGTGTTTTCGAGCTGCTGCGGGAATTGTTCTGCCAGATCGAGCAAGGCAAAGCTAACGCCAATCAGCAATGTTTGGGATTTTGTGGGTGCGGCCAGATGCCTGCTCAATTCTTCAAGATTGTTGAGGTAAAATCCGCTTTGCGCATGATCGCTTTTTTGGATCAGCTTTTCAACCATATAAATCAGGGAGCTGCCTTTACGTTCCAAATAGGCAGGAAGCAAGGCCAGAATACGCATTTTTTTTACGAGGCCGTAAAACAATTCAAAAGCCCTGAGGAAGGACTCTTCGTAAACAGATAAGTCCGAAACATAATGCCGGCTTTGGCTCATGCCACCGGTGCCACTGCTGAGGAAACAAATTTCATCTTTTTTTTCGGGGCAACAGGCGATGCGGTGCTGCTTGAAAAAAGAAATGGGCAGAAAAGGGATTTGGTTCAATTTTTCGGGCTGAAAATTCTCCGGGAAAGCATTTTTAACAAAATCGCGATATACCTGATTTTCTTTCATTTGCATATCAAACAACCGCAGGGCTAAATTTTGAAATGCCTGTTGGTCAGGAAGCGAAAATATTATTTTTGGATTTATATTCATCAGCAATAGCCTTGCCCTTAATGGACATCCTCATCTTTTTTAATTACAATCCCGATTTTATGAATACCTTTCAGGCTGCTTTTCCCACTGATATTCAAAAGGGTAAACGTATAATTTCCTTTGCTGTGAAATTTAAAGTGATGGCGCAGGGGCACGCAAAGCTGACGATAATCTCCTTTTAATTCGCCTTTAAAAGCGCCATTGCGTTGGCGGATCGGCAAAACAACCTCCAGGCTGCGTTTTTCGCCTGCATCGGATTCAATATTGAGCGCCAGTTCGATATCATCAAGCAAGAGCGCCGGAGTATGTTCAATATCGGCCAGAATCTGATATTCACCCTGAGTGTCATTCATGCGGAAAACAAATTCCGGTTGCACAGAAACATCCCAGCGGTTATCTTCAAAAGTGTATTGTTGCTTTTTCACACCATTTGAACCACAGGAAAAAAGCATGAAGATTAAAAAGGCTGTAAAGGTATATTTCAACAATTTCATAATCTATTTTTTAAAAGTAAACTGCATCAGCACCGGCTGATGATCCGAATATTCAAACGAAAGGTCGGTGTTTTTAATTGCCAGGGGCTGCACATTTGGTGAAACTACAAAAAAATCAATGAGTTGCACTTCGGTTTGCCCTTTTATGTATGGAGCCGCCACCGAACGGTTTGTAGGTGTGTGATGTTCCGTTACATAGGACCAGCCTTTGGGCAGCCAGTCGGGGGGAATGCGGTCCGGATTTTCTTTTGCTTTATCACCATTACCGATCATGCCTGCTTTAAAAAAACCGGGCGCCATGTTCCAGTCCCCACCGATAATCACATAATTTCCTTTATTGTATTCGGTTGTCATAATTTGCCTGAGTTTATCCAGCTGTTCCAGCCTGAGGCTGCCATCGTCAAAAGCCGAATTATGCGTATTGATGATGACCAGTTGCCTTTGGTTGGTCATCTGAAAACGACTCAGAATAAAACAGCGGTCGAGCATGAAGAGGTTTTTCGGGAAGGCAAAATTTCCTTCAAAAGCATAACGCTCGGACGACACCGGCAGTGGCAGCGATAAGCTCAAAAGCCCACTCAAGACCCTGCCCATGGGGCGGAAAAGCGGTACAGGCACAAAAGGAACTTTGTAATTTGGGGCAAAAGCGCCGCTGTAAAACCACAATTCGTTGAGGAGGTATTTCTCCTGATCCTGCTCATAGGAGCGTTTCGATCCGCGATCCACTTCCTGAAGCAGGATAAAGCTCACATTATCGTGTTCGAGCAGAAAATCAGAAATTCCTGCCAGGTTTTGGTTTATCCGTTCTTCGGTTGGGCGCACCATTTGGCCTCCGTCATAAAAAAAATCTTCTTCTGCACCCAGTCCGGCATAGCCGATATTCCAGCTCATAATACTGAAAGTATCCAAAGGAAGCGCCATAATTTCTTTGGGCTCGGGGCTGTGCAGGTTGAGGCGCTCAAGCCTTTCGGGCTGATAATCATTAAAATACGCGATAAGCACCACGGCACCAAAGTACAGGACAAAAGCCAGAGGCAGCAGCAACAAATATTTCAGCATCTTCTTCATAAGCATCGGGCAAATTGTTTGTTGGGCAAAAATACGAAGGAAAGCCAATATGGAAAAGCCGGGGCACGATAGAATTAGCTTAGTTTTAAAACAGCTTTTCAATAAAAACGTTTAATTTTGTGCGCTTTAGTATTAAGTCCTGATTATGTTACCTGTAGTTAACGGTATTTTTGTTGGTATAACTTTGGCTCTTATCGTTGGTCCGGCCTTGTTAGTTTTGCTTCAAACCAGTATCCACCGGGGATTTAAAAGCGGTCTGTTTATTGCTGCGGGAATATTCCTGAGTGATGTAACCGTTTTGGCCCTGGCCTATCTGGGCATATCGCAGGTTTTAGGGCATGATCCCCGTGAAAACATGTGGTTTGGAATGATTGGGGGCATTATTCTGATCATTTTTGGCACTGTAACGTTTACGCGCAAAGTAAGCATACAAAGCAAGGAGGAGGCTGAAAAAAACGGTAACCGCCCCAAGCACCCGATGGTTTATGTCACCAAAGGCTACTTTCTAAACATCGCCAATCCCGGAGTTTGGTTCGTTTGGCTTACCGCAATGGTCACCGTAAGCTCATCTTATCAGGCCGACTGGAAAGCCGTTACTTCCTTTTTTGCAGGAACTTTGCTTACCGTGCTGGCAACCGACACATTGAAATGCTTTATTGCCCACCGCATCAAAACGCTGATGACGCCAAAAATCGTAACCATAATAAACAGGATCGTAGGCTTGATCCTCGTGGTTTTTGGTGCTTACCTGATTTTAAATGTTTTTTACGATGTGGAAAGCATGGTGCATCTCGATGAAATTGGAAAAGCAGTAGATAGCCTGCGCAGCGGAAGTTAACCTGCATTATTCACAAAATATTCTATTACGCGCCCAAACCGCTGCAATAGAAAGAAATGCTATCTTTTTGGTGCTCAAAATAGCTAAGGCTATTCCTGTGCGCCAAAAATATGCGCTTCCTTTCTCTTATTGCAGTTTGAACGCTCATGACGAAATTTCATGAATAAGGCAGGTTAAAATAGCTTAATACGGATATCCGTATTCATCACCATAATCCGGCTTAATATCTTTGACATTCAGTTGTAAGCTGACTTTTCCGTTCCATTCATTTTCTTCGAGATGGTAACAGAGCGAAAACGGCTGGTTGCTTTTTACAACATCAAAATGATCGCCGAGCTGGAAGGCAATCCCGGAAACAGGAAATCCCGAAATATGCGGATGCACAACAGAAAGTTTGATATGGTTTTTGCCCACAATCCTGCTGAACCCTGTATCAATAAGGCGGCGTGTGCGGAAAACCGGCGACATATTTCCGGGGCCGAAAGGGGCAAATTGCCTGAGGATCCTGAAGAATTTGGGACTGATATCCGTTAAATTGATTTCGGCATCAATTTCAATTTCCGGTATCATCATTTCTTCGGTAATGGTATCTTCAACAATTTGCATGAAGCGTTTTTGAAAAGCGTCCAGGTTTTCGGGTTTAAGTGAAAGCCCTGCCGCGTATTTGTGCCCTCCGAAATGTTCGAGTAAATCACTACAGGCATCAATGGCATCATAAATATCAAAATCCTTTACAGAACGTGCCGAGCCGGTAATAAGCCCATTGGATTTACAAAATACGATGGTCGGCTTGTAATAAACCTCGGTAAGCCTGCTGGCAACAATCCCGATTACGCCTTTGTGCCATTCGGGGTCATAAACTATGGTTGCTTTCCCTTTTCGCAGATCTTCGTTTTCGCCAATTTTTTCGAGTGCAGAAGTTGTTGTCAGGCTATCAAGGCTACGACGTTCGTTATTGCACTCATTGATCAGGTCGGCCATTTCGCCGGCTTCATCCGGTTTATTGGCAATGAGCAGTTCCACGGAATTATTTCCGGTTTCAATACGTCCGGCAGCATTGATACGGGGGCCCACCATAAAGACCAGGTCGGAAATACCAAGATTACGCGTAAGTTTATTCGTATTGCCAATGGTTTTGCCCAAATTGGCCAGGTTTAATATTGCCTGCAAACCCGGGCGTGGATTTGAATTGAGCAATTTAAGGCCATAATAGGCGAGTATGCGATTTTCGCCCGTAATAGGTACAATATCAGATGCAATGCTAACCACGACCAAATCCAGATACTGGATCAGGTTTTCGAAAGGCAGTTCGTATTTCTTGGAATAAGCCTGAATAAGTTTAAACCCAACGCCACAGCCCGAAAGCTCATCGTATGGATAATTGCAATCGGTGCGTTTGGCATCCAGCACAGCAACAGCCGGGGGAATTGTATCACCGGGGCGGTGATGGTCGCAGATAATAAAATCGAGCCCTTTTTCTTTGGCGTGCTGCACTTTTTCAACAGCTTTGATGCCGCAATCCAATGCGATAACCAGTTTATAATTATTTTCTGCGGCGAAATCAATGCTTTTATACGAAATTCCGTAGCCTTCTGAATAGCGGTCGGGAATGTAAAAACCTATTTGATCGTGAAAATCCTTGAAAAAGGTGTAAACCAAGGCTACTGCCGTAGTTCCATCAACATCATAATCACCATAAATAAGGATTTTTTCTTTATTTTTTATCGCCTCATCAATACGCGATACCGCCTTTTCCATATCTTTCATCAGAAAAGGATCGTGTAATTGTTCCAGACTGGGGCGAAAAAAGTTACGGGCTTCATCAAAAGTGTGGATATTGCGCTGTACAAGGAGCTTTGCGAGCGTCTTATTTATGTTCAACGACTCAGATAGCTCCTTAATCTTCTTAGGATCAACATTTTGTTTTAATACCCAACGTTTTGTCATAGCACAAATTCAGTTTGGTAAAGTTAAGGATTAAATCCAAATTACCGATGCTTTCAATAATTAATTATCTAAAACTCTTTATTCCAGTCTCTTGCCATAATACTTAAAAAGAGCGGCAATTGGACAGTGATAAACTAAAGTAATAAAACCAATTTTAATGTATTTTTATAAATCAAAATTGGTTTGCACAGGAACAACATTAAAAAGCTTAATCTGTTTTAACAAGAGGTGGTTAATTATTAAATTTGAACGCTCAAAACAATGCTATGCGAACTTTGAACGAGATCAAGGCTCCGGTGGGGCAGCATATGAAGGAATTTGAAAAGGAATTTCGCCAGGCCATCAAAAGTAAAGTGGCACTGCTGGATACGATAATGCGCTATCTGATAAAGCGCAAAGGAAAGCAAATGCGGCCCCTTTTCGTTTTCCTTTCGGCCGGGGTGTTTGGCAACATCAACGAATCAACCTACCGCGCAGCCACACTCATTGAATTATTGCATACCGCAACTTTGGTGCATGATGATGTTGTGGACGATTCGGACATGCGCCGCGGTTTTTTCTCCATTAATGCGTTATGGAAAAACAAAATTGCTGTTTTGGTGGGCGATTACCTGCTTTCCCGCGGGCTGTTGCATGCCCTTTCGCACGATGAATTTGAGCTGTTGAAAATTGTTTCCAACGCAACACGTGAAATGAGCGAAGGCGAACTACTGCAAATCGAAAAGGCCCGCCGGCTCGATATTGAAGAAAATATCTATTACGACATCATCCGAAAAAAAACAGCATCACTGATAGCATCATGTTGCGCTTCGGGGGCATCATCTGCCGGGCAAGACAAAGAAACCGTAGAAAAAATGCACCGTTTCGGAGAGTTGACCGGCATGGCTTTTCAAATCAAGGACGACCTTTTTGATTATTCCAAAAGCCTGGAAACCGGCAAACCCAATGGCATCGATATCAAAGAGCAAAAAATGACACTTCCACTTATTTATACACTGAATAATGTGGGCAAAAGCGATAAGCGCAAACTCATTAATACCGTTAAGAAGCACAATACAGACCACAAGCGTGTGGCACAACTGATTCAATGTGTTAAAGATACGGGAGGAATTGATTATGCGTACAGCAAAATGCTGGAATTCCGCGACCAGGCGATTGGTGTGCTGGACGAATTCCCTCATTCGGACGAAAAAAAATCACTCATCGATCTTGTAAATTTTACCGTTGAACGAAAAAAATAAGCCTCATGCAACGTTTTAGCGCTTTCCTCCTCTTTGTTGTCCTGTTTTCACAAAACCTGAAAGCTCAGGATACTATCCATCAGATAACCTACCTTGATTCGCTTGAAGGCCGTATCCTGGAAGAAGGCATGCTTATTGATTCCACTCGCGAAGGGTTGTGGCGCTTTTATTATGAAGACGGCACAACCATCAAAGAAACCGGCAGTTATATCAAAGGAGATCAAACAGGAATTTGGATTGAGTTTTACCGTACAGGCGACACTTTGTGGAAAAAAGACCTGAAAAACGGCTGGTGGCAAAATTATTCACTGCTCGGGGATATTATTCTGGAAGGCCCGGTGCAAAAGGGCAAAAGAGAAGGCCAATGGAAAGAATATCATGATAATGGCGCTTTGATGCAGGAATTTCTTTATAAAGACGGCAAGCTCAACGGATCCACAAAAGCCTATTATCCCGACAGTACAGTCTCATTTACCGGGTGTTATCTTGACGACAGCCTGCATTCGTATTGCTATTGGTATTTCCCCGATGGCACTCCGGAGATGGAAGGAAAACTTGTTTTCGGGCTGCAGGACAGCGTTTGGAAATATTATTATCAGGGCAACCGCAGGGGCAGTTCCGGGCGCTTTGAAAAAGGAAAAAAAGAAGGAAGCTGGATTTACTTTTATGAAAGCGGTGAAATCTGGAAACAAGGATTTTTCAAAAACGGCTTGCGCGACAGTTTATGGACTGTTTTTTATGAAAGCGGAAATATTCACCACCAGGGTTATTTTCTTGAAGACAAGGAACATGGGCATTGGGTAAATTTTTATGAAGACGGCAGGGTTAATTATGAAGGCGATTTCGCAGGCGGTAAAATGAGTGGCATCTGGCAGGCTTTTTATCCCAATGGCAGGCAAAAATACCGCATCCAATATGCTCAAAACCGCAAAAACGGTGCGGCAGAATACTGGAATGAAGAGGGCGGCAGGGTTTACAAAGGTGGGTTTAAAGATGATGTGCGGCATGGTTTCTGGACAGAATACAATCCGAACGGGAGCATGTTTCAGCAAGGAAACCTGGTGGACGGAAACAAAGAAGGGAAGTGGTCGTTTTATGATGGAGACGGGCGTATTCTGCGTGTGCAGGAGTTTGTTAAATCGCAACCATCGGGATATTTTGCGCAATTCTACGGCAATGGCCAAAAAAGTGCTGAAGGCTCTTATATAGAAGGAGCTAAAGACGGCAGCTGGGCTACCTGGGACGAAAGGGGAAACCTCACATGGAAAGCCATTTTCAAAAACGGTTATCTTATAAAAGTGATCAAAGAGCGGGAACAGCCCAAGAATCAGGTTCCGGCTTTTCGGTAGCCTGAACTAACGGCTTTTTTCCATTGTAATTCCAAAGGTAGTTCCTACGCCCAAAGACGAACGCACATTAATTGTTTGTCCGTGCGCTTCCATAATATGCTTTACAATGGAGAGTCCCAGTCCGGTTCCGCCCTGCGAGCGGCTTCTGGCTTTATCGGTACGGAAAAAGCGCTCAAAAATGCGCGGCAGGTCGTCGGGGGCAATTCCGGGGCCATTATCGCTTACTTCCACGAGCAACATTTCGTCCATATCAAAAAAACTGACTTTTATTTCGCAGCCCTTTTTAATGCCGTATTTTATGGCATTATCGATCAGGTTGGTAAAAACCTGCTGAATACGATCCCGGTCGGCACGAACAAATATTTTCCGGTTAAACTCGTCCGGAATAAATATCCGTGCTTCTTTTTTGCGTGCTTTCATGTCCAGCTCTTCGATTACGTCCCGCACCAGGTCCACAACATCAAAACGCGCCAAATTCATTTTAAGCTTGGCCGATTCGAGCAGTGTAATGGTCTCCAAATCCTCCAGGATAGCAATAAGCCGCTCAATTGATTTTTCAGTTCGGATCAGGTATTTTTTGTTGATTTCCGGATCATTAAGCGCTCCATCAAGCAAGGTAAGTATGTACCCCTGAATATTAAAAACAGGCGTTTTCAGCTCATGGGAGATATTCCCGATATACTCGCGCCTGTAGGCTTCGAGCTCTTTTAACTTGTCAATCTCTTTGGTTTTGTCCTCTGTCCATTCGAGTACATCCTTATTCACATTTTCGAGCGAAAAGCTGGCATTCCTGGGCAACTGGCCTTTCTGTGTTTTCAGGCTGAGAATGGATTTATAGATTACCCTTACTTTTTCATAAATATATTTTTCAACGAGCAGGCGAATAAACCAATATGAAACGGCAAAAAACAAAATAATGAAGGGAATTAAATAGGCGGCATTATTTGCCTCATTCACAAAATTGAGCACGACAAAAACAAGCAGCACAAAGGCTGAAAGCAGTGAGGCGGCATAAACAGCCACCTTTCGGCTATCGGTATAACGCATAGAATTATTTAAAATATTGAAAAGCGCCTCAATTAAGCCAGCTCATATTTATATCCAACACCTTTTACAGTTTTAATGTTCTTCAGGCCAATTTTTTCGCGGATTTTGCGCACATGAACATCAATGGTACGGTCGCCTACGATTACATCGTCGCCCCAAACGCGGGCAAAAATTTCTTCGCGGCTGAAGACCTTATTAACTTTAGAGGTGAGCAGGAGCAAAATTTCAAATTCTTTCTTTGGTAAATTGATTTCTTCTCCGTCTTTTATAATGACATATTTTTCTTTGTCGATCACAAAATCTTTGACATCTACCACATTCTGCTCCGGTTCATCTTCTTTATAGCGGCGCAGCAGTGCTTTCACGCGGCTTACCAAAACCCTGGGCTTTATGGGTTTGGTCACATAATCATCGGCTCCGGCATCAAAACCGGCAATTTGCGAATAATCTTCCCCTCTGGCCGTCAGGAAAATGATAATCGAATTGGCCATTGCAGGGATTTGCCTGATTTCGCGGCAGGTTTCGATGCCATCCATCTCGGGCATCATCACATCGAGCACAACCAAATGTGGTTTCGATTTTTCTGATATCCGGATGGCTTCTTTGCCATTATCAGCGGTATAAACCGTATAACCTTCTTTTTTAAGGTTATAGCTTAAAAATTCCAGGATGTCCGGTTCGTCATCCACAAGCAAAATCTTAAAATTACCAGCGTCCATATTAAATTGTTTTTCGGGCTCGAAACTATATATATTTTTAAACCAGGGTGTTAAATTAAGGTAAATTATGGAATTATTTGTTCCAAAAAGCCAAAAACACAAAGCTTTTTCACGGATTAACTACAAAAGTTAAGATTTTGATATTTTTTATTAATTTTGGACAAATAACTAATCGATCGTTATGGGAAATTGGCTTGAAGAAGCGGAAAGGGAAGTCAGGAGAACAGAACCGGGTTTCCGCGGCAGTACGGAGCGCATAAAAATTAAAAAAGACCGTATCCGTGAAAATTACGATAAAATCAAAGTTGATTATGATGGTTTCGTTGAGGAAATGATGTTGCTATTGGATCGGATTAACCGCCTTCCTTTAGAAAAAAGGCAGGATTTTGGCAAAATTGACGGCAAACGAAAAGAAAGCAAATTAGATAATGAACTTTATATTTTTTCGAGCAGCACACGTATGAAAAAACGCTCACTGCGAAAAATATCTTCCCTGCTCAAACCTTCGCATGTGAAACATGTCCGTTTGTTTTTTATCAGTATCTCAAAAAATGAAGGCATGGTAGATATTGAGCTGAAGGACAGCTTTATGGAGCGCGAGCGCATGAAAAGTCACGACAAGAGGAAAGACAGCACAGACAAGCATCAGAAACTGACTTTGCTGCTATGTGAAGAAGTTGGCAAAATGGACAAAAAAGCGGCTATGGCCATTGTAAGCTGGCTGGCTTTTAAGGAAGATCTGGACTCTTTGCCTTTTGACCTAAACAAAGCCTTGGTAAAAGAATAACTTACATCCAGTTTCGTCGTTTGAAATAGGCAAACATCCCCATAACCAAACCGATCATTACGACCATAACAAACCAAAAAGCGTTTGGGTTTTCCTGGATGGGGAGCAATACATTCATTCCGTACAGACCTGTAATAAAAGTCAAAGGCAGGATAATCGACGAAATCAGCGTGAGGATTTTCATGATTTCGTTGGTTTTATTGGCCTGCAAACTGTCGAAGGTTTTGGAATAACCTTCAATCAGTTCCGAATAATCTTCGATAAGGTCCCACATCTTTTGGTAATAATCGAGGATGTTGCCCCAATAATCTTCCATATTATGCGCAAAACCTTCGATTGCACCGCTTTCGAAACGGTTAAACAACGGCAGTTGCGGCTTGAAAATGGTATTCAGCAGGATGATATTTTTGCGGGTAATCGAAATTTTCTCGATGGTATAAATGGAGCGCTTACTGAATAATTGGCGGCCAGCTTCATCAACGGAATCGCCGGTGCGCCGTATTATTCCATAAGTAACTTTCATGTGGTATTCCAGTATGCGGTAAAGCAATTGGTCAGAAGTACCGATATCCAGTTCTTCTTTATTGGCTACTTTATCACTGAGGCGGCGGAAGCGCTCCGACATGACCCAGTCTTCACGGCCCATGGTAATCACGAAATCCTCGCCCCAGAAGATTTTCTCTTCACGGGTCCTCAGGAATTTGTTTGATTTATCGAAATAGGGAAAATGCAGGATCAGGAAATAATAATCGTCGTACACATCGACTTTTGGCCTTTGATTGAGGACAGAACGGCAGTCTTCTATATCCAAAGCATGGAAATGAAAGCTGTCCTGCAAATACTGCAGATCATCCTCGGTGGGGTTGAGAATATGGTGCCATTTGATGGTGCCTATCTTCAAAGTTTCAATCATAAGCCCTCCCTTTTTTAGTATAATCAGAATTCTACATCCCGCATAAATTTTTTCTAAACTGCGCCAAAAGTAAGTAAAACTGATTAAATGGAGAAACCGGAGGGCATTACTAAATTGACAAATTTAGCGGATAAATACGCAAAGGCTTGTTATTCAAGGTGCTTCCACTCGAAGCTTTCAAGTAAATGATAAATATCCCTGCGCACGAAATCCAAAACGGGAGCCAGGCTGTCGTTATTGGGCACAGTATAGAAATAAAGTGCGCCCCTCAGAAAATGCCGGGTGCTGTCGGTAAGGTAAAACTGCATGGAACTGGCCGTTTCGCTGCCACCGATATCGTAGAGAAGGCCATAAACTTCGCGTTCTTTGTCAATCAACACTTTTTCGTCGATGGCTGATGCCTTTGGGATATGCTTCATGGTCAGCTTTCGGCTGTCTTCGAGATGTTTGCTTAAATCCCCATCCAGAGGATTGTATGTCAGGTATAAATTTCCTTTAAAATAGGGCAAATCCACAGTAAACCATGTGCCTGAATCGGGCTGCTTATTTTCAAGCCGAACATAGGCATAAGTGGGATAATCAAAAATGCATGGGACAAAAGCCGTATCAAATTTTTGGTATTCGTGCTGCGGCATACTGATGCGGTGGTAACCCCAGGGGCGGGGCGTATAGGAATCATTGCAGGATGTCAGCATAATTCCCAGGAATAATGCCATAAAAAAGATAGATGTTTGTGCAGCTCTGTTTCTCCGGGCTTTAACCATTTTATGCTTCCTCAATTTTCACTTTAATGCTTTTGATGCGCCTTTCGTCAACGGCCTGTATTTCAAAATCAAAATTCCGGAACCTTATATGCTCCTTGATATCGGGAAGGTCGCCGGTAATTTCCAATACCAAACCGGCAAGGGAATCGGCATCGCCTTTTACTTCGGCAAAGATACGGTCGTCCACATCCGTAATTTTGCAAAAATCATTGATGGATGTTTTGGCATCAAAAATCCAGGTGTTTTTATCAAGATGCTCATAATTAACTTCATCGGAGCTGTCGTCAAATTCATCGGTTATTTCCCCAACGATTTCTTCGATAATGTCTTCCAAAGTAATGATACCCGAAGTGCCGCCGTATTCATCCACGACCATGGCGAGATGGATTTTCTTTTCCTGAAATTCCTTGAGCAGATCGTTGATTTTTTTGTTTTCCGGCACATAAAATACCGGACGCAGCTTTTTGTTCCATTCAAAACCGCGGGCTTCCTTCAGGTAAGGCAGCAAGTCTTTAATATACAGTATCCCTTTTATATTGTCCGGATTATCTTCATAAACCGGGATACGCGAAAATCCTGAATCTAAAATCAGGGAAATCAATTGATCGTAAGGCAGTTTAAAGTCCGCGGCAACCACATCCACGCGGGCACGCATCACATCGCGCACTTCAATATCACCAAATTTAACAATACCCTTGAGCATTTGCTTTTCGCCCGGTTGTTCTTCGCCCGTTCCGGTGATGTCAATAGCATCAGAAAGCTCGTCCATACTGATATTATGCCCTTTTTTTGCGACTTTTTTATCAATGATATTGGTGGCATTCATCAATAAGAGGCTGAATGGATAAAATATCTTTTGCAATATCTGTAAGGGACGCGCCATAAAGGAGGCAAAACGAAGCGGGCGCTGCGTGGCGTAGGTCTTTGGCAGGATTTCGCCCAAAAACAAAATCAAAGCGGTGACCAATATTACCTGCACTACAAATCCCATTAGCGGCGAACCTCCGAAATCAAACAAACCCGACATCACATAAGTGGAAAGGATTACGATTCCGACATTGATAAAATTGTTGGAAATCAATATAGTAGCCAACAACATCCTGGGATTGTCCAGATGTTTTAAAATCAGGTTACTTACAGAATTATTGTCTTTTCGCAACTGATCCAGTTTTACAGGGCTTAAGGAAAAATAAGCGATTTCGCTGCCTGAAACCAGAGCTGATAGAAAAAGCAATAATGCCATTACAAGTATGCCGATGATTTCGTCGGGACCGGCAGATTGAAAAATCGCCGTAAAAACAAATGAAGCGATCTGTTGATGAGGGTCAGGGTCAGGGGTTTCCAAATGACTTTTAATTAAAATTCACGAAGCAAAAATACAATTTTGCTCCAAATGATTTCATAATTCATTAAAAATTAAAGCTGATTATTGCTCTTTTCCTGATATATAAAGGAAAAACAGAGCAGACGACGGACAAAACGTCATTTCGCCTAATCACGTCGTCCCATGAAAATCATAATATAATAGAGCAAAGTTGCCAGCGAACCCAAAGCAGCCACAACATAGGTGTAAGCAGCCCATCTCAGGGCATCTTCGGCTTTTTCGTGTGTTCCGTAAGATGTGATCCCACTGCCATTGAGCCATTGCAAAGCCCTGCGGCTGGCATCGATCTCAACCGGTAATGTGATGAAACTAAATAAAGTTGTGATGGCAAAAAGTACGATCCCGATCAGCAAAAGCTGAGGAAATGCATTTACCAAAAGTACTCCGGCAAGCAAAACCCATTGCACCCATTGCGAAGCAAAACTCACAATCGGGACCAATGCCGAGCGCATTTCGAGCCAGCTATAGGCTCGGGCGTGTTGCACAGCGTGGCCGCATTCGTGGGCTGCAACAGCTGCCGCTGCCACAGAATTAGAACCATAAACCGACTGGCTCAGGTTCACCGTTTTCTTCTGCGGATTGTAATGATCGGTAAGCTCCCCGGGAACGCTGACGACCTGTACATCATAAATGCCGTTATCGCGCAACATCTTCTGCGCAACATCGCGCCCGGTCATTCCACTGCTGAGTGGTACTTTTGAATATGCGTTGAATTTGGACTTTAAACGCTGACTCACCAGCCAGCTAATGCCCATAAAGATGAAAAAGATAATCCAGATGCCTGCCATAATTTCATTGATTTTAAACTGTAAAGTAGCAGAACAAAAAGTTTGCCATTTGGTTTTTGAAAACCGTAAATGTGCTATTTGTCAGCAATTTTGCTTTTCGTTTGGCAAGATGATCATCACATTAACCCTTTAATAAGTAAAACCAAACAGCCAGAGAGGTATGGTGCTTTTGTGTCCAAATCCAATGTCATCGCGCAAGACATAAGCCTAGCTTCGGGAGACATTATGGACAAAAATTAATTATGTATTTTTGCCGAAAACATCATCATGTACAGCAAAGAGGAAGCAAAACAAATAAGGGAAGAATTCTGGGACGGTTTCAAACGCTATTCGGGCAGCAGAAGGCGGAAACTCGGTTTTCCGAAGAAATGGATGCTCGACCGAACCGGCATCAAGCCTGTAAACCTCAAATTTGAAGTGGATCGCGATTATGCTCTCAGCTCCATCGACATCAAAACCTCAAATGAGCAAAAACGCATGGAGTACTATGAAAAATTTGAAAGCCTGAAAACCATCCTCACCGAGAAATGCCCTTTCCCCATCCATTGGGATTTGGTGCATTCCGATGAGTTCACCAAAGAGTTTTCGCGCATTTTCTGCCGTCTCGAAAACGTTAATATTTACCGCCGCGACGACTGGTATCCTATTTACCGTTTTCTCTATAAAACCATGATAGTTTTCGAGGAAGTTTTTATAGACTACAAGGAATTTATTGCAGATATCAATATCGATTGATTCATCCGGCTCGAATAGATTTGCTTATTTAGTGTTTGTCTATAAAGTCGGGTTTTTGGTTCAGAATGTTCGAGGTCGAGGCATTCGCAGGGCTGAAAACAAGGAGTTTACCTTAGTAAATGACTTGTTTTCAGAACAAGAATAACGCTGAGATCGGACATTATGGACAAAAACTATTTTTATAACTTCCACAAAGCTGATACACTGAAAGCACACTGTTTTAATTAATTCATTTCACGTGCTTTATGTGTCCAATCCGATGATACGGCACACCTAAAACAGATTATGGACTTAAATCCTGAGGCAGGACAAAGCTCATTTTGTATCTTTGTTCTAAAGCCTGGAAGCTGCAATGCGAAAGTGTAAACATAACATATCAAATAAAATACGCCTAAGGGAATATATTTTCCTGATTTTATGGTGGGTTTTCTCCCTGCGCATCATCATATTTCTGCGCTATCTGAGCCTGCATGAAGAATCAAAATCCTTTTTTGAAGACAAGGCCATGGTATTGCTGCGCGACAATATGTATTTTGCCACCATGGCCGGGCTGATTATTGGCGTATTGGTAGGTTTGATCGAGCTCTATCTTTTCCCGCGCTGGTTTCGCAATAAAAGCCTGCGTCGTGTGCTCTTTATCAAAACCCTGGTTTTTGTCGCCACCATGTTTTTTGTCTCCATTATGGCGCTCTTTTTTTATGTAATTATCTTTCATGATGATGTGCCATTATCGGAATATCCGCAGCGAATTGCAGAATACATCCATTCATCCCTTTTCTACTATTTTTTCCTTTGGGGTTTGATCATCACGCTTTCGGGCAACTTTTTGCGCCTGCTGAGCCGTAAATTTGGCCATGCCCAGTTTTTTGCCATGCTTACCGGACGCTATTACCGCCCACGTGAAGAAGAACGTGTATTCCTGTTTATGGATCTGGACAACAGCACATTGATTAATGCCAAGCTGGGGCATGTGCGCTACAGCAAAATGATACAGGAATGCTATAAAATGCTGGCGGGTTTTGTGGAAAAACACGATGGTGAAATATACCAGTTTGTTGGCGACGAAGTCGTAATCACCTGGCGTATAAGGAAAAAGCGAAAAGAAGCTTATAAAGATGCAGTTCGTTTGTTTTTTGATTTCAGTGCATCCCTTTCTGCCGATTACGGGCAATTCTGGTCGAAATACGGTATTGAACCTTCCTTTACCGGCGCGGTGGGTCAGGGCTATGTTACTGTGGCCGAGGTGGGTGGAGAAGTAAAAACCGAAATTGCATACCACGGCCAGGTGCTCAACCTTACATCACGCATGATGGAGGAAGCAAAACATCTCGGATTTCCTTTAATGACCACGCTCAAGCTCACCGAAAAACATCCGCTGGAAGAGTTTGATGTGCATCCCCAGGGCAATATAAAACTCCGGGGCATTCCGGGCAGTCAGGCTTTGGCCGCTTTAAGCCCAAAGAAAAACTTATCTTTAAAGCAAAATGGCGCCTGATATGAAATGTTTTTTCCGTCTGAATAAATTTTTTCACCCCCTGCTGTTGCTCTTTATGTGCTTTATTTTCAGCCAAATAAATGCGCAAAATTCCCCACTCTTTCCATACGATATTTCCAATCCTGCCAATATTATTTTACTCGGTGATGAGCTGGAAGAAATCAGCGGTATCGCAGTACATGATGATCATATTTACGCCATTCAGGATGAAAAAGCCCATATCTACAAACTGAATATGCACGGTGAAATAAAAACAAAATATGATTTTGGTAAAAATGATGATTATGAGGACATAACTATAGCCGGCGGTCATTTTTTTGTCCTGCGCAGCGATGGAACTATAATTGAAATTGATGAACTGAAAAAAAAGAAAAACGATAAAAAGGAGGATGTGGACTCCAAAAAGCACAAAACAAAGCTGAGCTCTTATAATGATACTGAAGGTTTATGCTACGATCCATTGACGCACAGCCTTTTGATTGCCTGCAAAGCCTATAGTGGATTGGAACCCGGAGATGAGGGGGCCGATGTCCGTGCAGTTTACCGTTATGATTTGGTCACAAACAAACTGGTCAAAGAACCCTTTATGAAAATCCATCTCGATTCGGTGCAAAATGAGGAAAATGAGAGTTTTTTCGACCGGATTTCCGTTCAAATTGCCTCCTTTCTGCATGAATCGGGCGATATCCGTTTTCAGCCCTCCGGTATTGCCGTTCATCCTTTTACACAGGACATTTACCTGCTTTCTGCCAACAGCTACGGCATCCTGATCTTAGACCGTGAGGGCAGGATTAAAAAGTTCGTAAAACTATCTAAAGACAGTTTCCAGCAGGCCGAAGGCATTTGTTTTGATCGTGAAGGCAAATTATATATTTCCAATGAGGCCAATGGTCGCGTTGCCAGTATATTGATTTTTAATTATCTAAGTGATTAGCATCCTATCAAAGAAAATGCAGATGAAGCGGATTTTAATCTTTCTTGCACTAATCATATTTCCGTGCCTGTTGATGGCTCAGGGTTCGCGACAGATATTGGTCAGCGATGGTGATTTCGACAACAAAAGCATGGTGGATAAGCTGAAAAAACAACTTTCTTCTATGCCTGAAACTTCCGCATGGGTCATTACCGGCGATTTTCTCCCTTCCTGCGCATATGATGAAGACAAAACATCCTGCTATGAAAAATCGCTGCTACGGATCAAAGAATTAAAAGAAATTGCTCAAAATTTTGCCGGAGAGGTCTTGATTTTACCCGATGAAATGAACTGGCTCAAAGGCCATTACAATGGTTTTGATAATCTGGAGGAATTTTCCGGGCTTCTTGCGGAACACTTCCCTGAAGCACGCATTGTGCCCGAAGGCGCTTGTCCGGGGCCTTATGAAATCCCTTTTGGCAACAACACCCTGCTCGTTTTTCTGGACACCCAATGGTGGCTGCATAGCGAACGAAAAACGGATGTTTCCAGCGAATGTCCCTACATCAAATCGGAAACCGGGGCGCCCAATGAAGTGGAAAACAACATCCTCTCTGCCCTGCACGATATCATTGCCCGCAATCCGCAGCGCAATGTGTTGATTTTCGGGCATCACCCGCTGCAAAGCCGGGGCATCCATGGCGGCGGTTTTCCGCTTTATGCGCATCTGTTTCCTCTGCGGCTGGCCAATAAATCCCTTTGGGTTCCCCTGCCGGGATTTTTGTACACCGGATATCGCGCAAGCTTAGGCGAACCGCAGGATCTGGCGCATCCCGAATACCGTGATTTCCGCAAACGTTTCACGAATTTCCTCTCAAAAAGCAAACAAGCCGTTTATATTTCCGGGCACGACCATATGCTGGAATTTGATACAAGGGATCTTGTCCAGGTGCAGAGCGGAAGCCTAAACGGCGCTCCGGCAATTAGTGCATCTTTGGATAAAGAAAAACGCTTTTCCAGTCCGGATGCCGGTTTTGTCCTGCTCGATATTCAAAAAAACGGCAGCATCAATCTGATAATCAAAACGGAAAATCCAGATAATCAAAAAGAAACCCTCCTCATTCCTGCACCTGATCTTCAAGCCCTTCCGAATACGCACCGCAATTACGATTATACCGACAGCACTGCTGTTTGCCCGGCGGGAAAAGAATACGAAGCCGGCAGATGGCACCGTTTCTGGCTGGGCGACAATTACCGCAAAGAATGGATCTTGCCCGACACATTCGCGTATTTCGACATCCTGAAGGAAAAAGACGGCCTGGTGATTCTCCAGAGAGGCGGCGGTTTCCAGACCAGCTCATACCGCTTGCAGGCTCCGGACGGCAGGCAGTATGTTTTGCGCTCGGTAGATAAATCGGTGGACAAAGTAATGACCGAAGAATTTGCAGGAACTGTAGCTCAGGATGTGCTTCAGGATATGATTTCCGCTTCCTTCCCTTACGGCGCTTTGGTTGTACCGCCACTGGCAGAAGCCACGGGCGTTTATCATACCAATCCGCGTTATGTGTATATGCCCGATGATCCTGCTTTGGGCATTTACCGCAATGAAATGAAAAACAAACTTTTCCTTTTTGAAGAACGTCCGGCAGGCAACAGAACCGATGTTGCCGGTTTTGGCCGTCCTGAAGATATGGAAAGCACTTCAAAAGTTTTAAAAAAAACCGGAGAAAAACACAAAAGCCGCATTGATCAACAGCAAGTGCTGCGCTCGCGTATGCTCGATATTTTTATAGGCGACTGGGACAGGCACGACGACCAATGGCGCTGGTCGGTTTTTGAAGATGAAGATTTTACCACCTACAAACCGGTGCCACGCGATCGCGACAACGCATTTTTTAAGGCACAGGGTCCCTTGCTATGGGTCGCGTCACGCAAATGGATGCTGCCGAAATTCCAGGGGTTTGATGCTCCAATCCGCGATATTGCCGGATTGGAATACAATGCGCGCCATTTCGACCGTAGCTTCCTGAATGAAGCCGACCGAAACCTATGGGAAAAAACAGCCCGGGAATTTATCGCCTGCCTTACCGACAGCCTGATTGAAAATTCGGTGAAAAATTCACTGCCGGCATCCATATATGCATCCAGAGGTGAAGAATTAGTCACAAAGATGAAAGCCCGCCGCGAACATCTCCCCGAATATTTTGAAGAATATTACGAATTCCTCTCCCGCGAAGTGGATATTCCCGGAACCAAAAGGCGCGAGCTCTTTATCGTGGACCGCATCAGCGACGACAGCACGCGGGTTGAGGTCATCGCGCTCAGCGATAAAAAAGGAAAGAAAAAGAATACGCTCTACGACCGCACTTTTGAAAATAAAACAACCAAAGAAATTAACCTCTACGGACGCAAAGGCGACGATGAATTTATTGTGCGCGGAAATGTGAAGAAAAGCCCACTGGTGCGTATTATTGGAGGCAAAGGCGATGATGTGATCACAGATTCAAGCCATGTTGGCGGTTTATGCCGCAAAACGCGTGTTTACGACAAAAAGAAAAACACGCTTTTACATGCCGGAAGGGAAACTTCTGAACGCCTGAGCAATCGAAAAGGCATAAATAAATACGACCGGCTTTTGTATGAGTACGATGTGGTCATGCCTTTGGTCAATGGTGGTTATAATCCCGATGATGGGGTTTTTATCGGAGGTGGTGCGCTTTTCCGCAATTTCAACTGGCGCGACAGCAGCGCGCAAAGCATTACGGCCAGCGCGGCTTTTGCCACAGGCGCATATAACATCCACTACAAAGCGGCCTTTTCCAATAAGGTCGGGCAATTGGATTTCCTGATAAAAGCTGATTTATCCGTACCCGAATACGTGAATAATTTCTATGGTTTTGGAAACGAAACTACAAATGACAGTTCGGATAAAGATTTTTATCGTGTTCGCTATGAAATGGCTTCGGTGCGTCCGGTTTTGCGATTAAATTTCGGTAAAGAGTACAATTTGAGTTTTGGTCCGCAATATCTTACGGTTGAGGTAGAAAAGAACAAAAAACGCATTCTGAACCCTGATTTGCTCCCGCCATATTGGAAGCAGTGGTTCACACGGAATCATTTTGTTGGTTTGGCGCTCGAAGGCAAAATAGACAAGAGAAATAATGAAGTTTTGCCATCAAGGGGATTGTTTGCTAAGCTGAACTATGATCTGTTCCGCAATTTTACAGCAGGCAATTATTTCAGTCGCCTGCAGGCCGATGCGCGCTATTATATCAGCTTTCACCGCGATCCGGGAACGGTTTTGGCTTTGCGCGCCGGATATTCCAAAACTTTTGGAGACTATCCTTTTTATTATGCATCTGCTTTGGGCGGAAATACCAATTTACGCGGGTATAGGGGCAACCGTTTTACCGGAGATGAAGCCCTGTTCCAAAATACGGAATTACGCGTACGGATTTTCCGTTTGCACAATTATTTGCTCAACGGAGATGTTGGGATTTTAGGATTTTATGATTGCGGCAGGGTTTGGTATGCAGATGAAAAATCGGATCAATGGCATCATGGATATGGCGGAGGGATTTGGGCAGCGCCCTATAAATTCCTGGCAATAAACGCAGTATATGAACATTCTTCGGAGGCGGATATATTTTCTCTGAAATTTAGCTTCCAGTATTAATTCAGCATTGAGCCGCTGAAAAAAGGACAGGTAAAACATGAACAAACGAAAAAGCAAAATGATGCTTTTGCTGTGTGCGTTAATTTTGAGCGCATCGCTGAAAGCACAAAAACAAGACAGCAGTGTTTACAAAATGAATTATAAATGGGACATTCCCATTACGGCTGCAGGCTATATTTCCAATTTCCTGGGATTGATTTCTTTGCGCGAAAAACCTTCTTTAAGCGAAGAAGAAATCATGGGGCTCGACCGCATGGACATCTGGGCCTTTGATCGCGGCGCCACCTATCACGATCCGTATAGTGGTGACGCACAAGTTATTAGTGACAGGACGATGCAAATTTCCATTTTGCTGCCAGCCCTGCTCATGTTTGATGAAAAAATCCGCCACAACTGGCCCGATTTGCTCCTGCTTTATCTGGAAACACATGCCATCAACGCCAATTTATATACCTGGGGCGGCCCGCGCTTCACCAACCGCATCCGGCCCTATATCTATAATCCCGATGTGCCCATTGGCAAAAAAACCGGAGGCGGAACAACCGATTCGTTTTTCAGCGGTCATACATCCACCACGGCAACAAGCTCTTTCTTTACGGCAAAAGTTTTTTGTGATTACCATCCCGAATTCAGTGACGGAAAAAAACTGCTGGTTTATGCCGCTGCACTGGTGCCTCCGGCCATCACCGGGATATTCCGCTATCAGGCAGGGAAACATTTTCCTACCGACATCATCACCGGAACAGCAGTGGGCGCGCTCTGTGGAATCCTGATCCCCGAACTGCACCGCATCAAAAGGAATAAAGACAGCAAAATAGGTTTCGTGCCCGCATCCACCGGAATGGGCTTATCGATGATTTATCAGTTTTAAACTGTATAATCCCTGAAAATTTCAATCAAAATCACCATCAGAATAGAACCGCTAAGTCCAAACATAAAAATATTAAAAGCCTTGCGCAGCAATCGGTATTTGCGTGCCAGCACCACACCCAGCGTATATTGATCCAAAATCATATTATGGTATAAGCCATCATAATCGCGCATCATTTCGCGTATGCCCCATTCGTAATCTTCGAACGACATTTTATAGAAATTACCGAAAAACAAAAGGTTGGTGCGTTTCTCGCGGATATCCTCTTTAGTAAAAGTTCCCTGCGAAACCTTGGGACGTGTGGCCAAAATGGCAAAAATAATGGTAACCAGACTGGTCAGGATCAGGCCCAGCGAAGGCAAAGCCATATGCGGATATTCGTTGATTTTCCGGATCACCATTGTGACCATGACAGAGAGAATGATCGAACAAACCGTAATCAGGATATTCGCCTTATTATCAGCAATCTGGCTTAAGGTAATCTGATTGCGCGAAGTAACCTTGAACATGGTTTCGATACCCCGTGCCGGCGCTTTCATTTCCTCGTATTTCTTATTTAACTTCTTTACCTTTTCGTTTTGGTCATCCAGTTTTTCTTCCAGCTTCCGGGCTTTCTTTTTTATGCGCTTGCGGATGATCTTACGGTTATTGTTCAGGTTTTCATCGAAAAGCTCT
Source organism: Bacteroidales bacterium (assembly GCA_963662905.2). GTDB lineage: Bacteria > Bacteroidota > Bacteroidia > Bacteroidales > WRLA01. Next base: position 2,554,485 of record CAXXFD010000003.1, read on the forward strand.
TTTGCCGCCGAAGTAAAATATTTATGAGAATTCAGGATGCCCAGAATCACATCATAAAAATCGAGTGCCTCCATATCCGTATTCCACAGGCGGTTGACTTCTTCGCGATACAAATCCAGTTTTTCCTCAAAACCTTCACTGCCCAGCTCGTAAGTGATGGCATCACAGAGGCTTTCTTCCATCAGGTTTTTGGGACTGTGCGGAATGCGTGTAGCAGCAATGGCCTGTTTCAGGACTTCAATCCGCTGCGGGGCCATATCGGTTTCGGCAAGATATTCCGACATAAACTCCATGGATTTTTCCTCATTCCTGCGGTAGTCGCGCAAAAAGCCCGTTTCGCTGAACCAGGCACAAATCTCCAGGTTCAGCATATCCTCTTCCGAAAGCCCGTTGCGCTGCCCCAGCAAACCGGCATAATGCACAATTTCGCGTGTGCGCTGCAAATTATGCAGCTTAAAATCTTTTGTTTCGGATTGCCGGTACAGCAGCTCCACATGTTTTTGAATCTCTTCCAGATATTGCATCTGCGTGTATTTTGTGTGTTTCCTTTCTTAAGGACGAAAATACAAAGAATGTCGGTAAAAGTCCGGAGGAATTTACGGGCTTGCGTGCAATCATCATAAAATACTGATAATAAAAACAATACAGAGGTGCAGGATAATAAGACGGGACAAACTGGAATGGCTTGGATACCGCTTTGCACCAAAATTATATAGATGCAGGAGTGGTGCCGGGAGCGAAATCGTATAGTAGCAATATACTGCAATTATACGATTATGATTATATTAAAGCATTAGCGCACAATATTCAGTTTCTGCGAATAAACTTTCCGATCTGTTTCTGTTTGCAGGATATAGATGCCTGAAATATTCATCAGACGAACGAATATCGTAAAGAAAAAACCTATATCTTTGGCGGTATGGTAGAACGCATACAAAGGGGCAGCGAGACCCATTACCTCTCTTACATTTCTTCGCCCGACGGGCTGGTGGCAATGCACATCAGCGATGATGACGGCCGCGATGAAATGAAGTATGTGCTCACCGATTACTTAGGCACAATTTACGCTTTGGTGGATGATGGCGCCCAAAGCACGGATGATGCGCTCTATTACAGCTTTAATGCCTGGGGCGAACGCCGCGAGCTGCAAGCCTATGATTGCAGCCTTGCGGCACCGCTCTTCTCCGACCCGGCCGACTATATAACCAGCCGTGGCTATACCGGCCATGAGCATATCGATGCTTTTGATCTGATCAATATGAACGGCAGGGCTTATGATCCCGTTGTGGGCGCTTTCCTGAGCCCTGATCCTTATGTACAGGCTCCGGATATGCCGCAAAACCTGAACCGCTATGGCTATTGTTTGAATAACCCCTTGAAATATACTGATCCGAGTGGGGAGTTTATATTTACTGCACTTGCCTCTATTATACCCGGTGCACAGTTCCTTTTGCCAGTAGCGATTGGGGCTGACATTGGCGCAATAACAGGGGGAATTAGAGGTGCAAATTCTGGTATTGGCTTTTTCGGAGGTGCACTAAAAGGAGCTATCTCCGGCGCTATTGCCGGAAGCCTAGCTCCTATTGGAAGTGGAACATTTATGGCTGATATAGGGTGGGGCATTTTAGAAGGAGCCTTCACAGGAGCTATTGATGCTGGTATTTGGGCAGCAATTCCGCGTTAAAAAAGCCTAACTCGCAAAACCGTGAAAATAAAGGGGATAATAATTTAGGTCAGAAATATTTTTCGCACTATTTTTGCATGCAATTGGCCTGACACCTTCAATAACATTTGCTAAGGTGTAAGTTGTTGATTATAAATTAGTTAACCACAAACAGGCGAATGACCGCCATTCCTAGGGGATGTGGGTTTCATGTTTTTTTAATTAAAAAACGCCGGGGCTAAGCCACGTATACCGGCGTTTTTGTTTACCGCTAAGATACTGCAATTCAGCGAAATGACCAAAAATTTTATCGTTTTTTTGTTATATTTTTGCAATTATTTTCTATACTTCGTATATTATATAGAAGACGGAAAAATTGAGAAAAAGGGCTAGGTGCAAAGCCAAAATCGAATTGCACCAAATTTTCACCTTCACAATGCAGGTGAGTATAACCATCAAGCGGCATTTCCCGGATTTTTTGAATCTTCTCGCCCAAGTAAGCGATCAGCGCAAACAACCAATTTACAAAGTTGAGGAATTATTGATGGCAGTAGTGGCGATGTTCCTTTTTAAGCGTGGTTCCAGAAACCATGCAGACAACACCGCTAGAAAAGGAAGCTATTGTTTTAATTTTGAAAGGCTTTTCGGTTGTAGGCTGCCCGATCTGGACACTTCCAACAGACTGCTTAAACAACTGGACCCAAAAGAATTGGAAGAGATAAAGCGAAAGATGGTACAGCTGCTCTTAAGAGCGAAAGTATTGAATAAATACAAACTCTTTGGACTCTATCACCTTATAGGGATTGATGCCACAGGAACTCATAGTTTTGATTACGAACCTTATCCCGAATGTCCTTATAAAACATACAAGAGCGGAAAGCGGACATGGACAGCCTATGTACTGGAAGCAAAGATTATGTGTGGAAACGGATTTAGTTTTTCAATGGCTACTGAATGGGTCAAAAACCCCATAAACCAAGATTATGAAAAACAGGATTGTGAACTAAAGGCCTTTAAACGGCTCAGCGAAAAGATCAGGCAGATGTATCCACGCCTACCGATCGCCATTGCGGCCGATGGACTGTACCCCAACGATAATGTCTTTAAAACTTGCGCTTCCAACCAATGGCGGTTTATCATCACCCTCAAAGATGGCAACCTTCCCAGCATATGGGAGGAAGTAAACCTACTCAAAAAAGCAGGTGCCCTTACTACAGAAAAAACCTATGACATCCATGGGCAGCACAAAATCTCCACCGAATATTGTTTTCTTAACAGTATTGCTTATAAAACACACAATATCAACTTTTTGGAAACACAAATTGTCACAACGACCATACAAAATAACGAGCTGCCTGTTAAAGAGCGTTTTGTCCATATTACTGATTTAGAGGTTACAAACAAAAATGCTAAAACCATAAGTGATTACGGGCGTTTAAGATGGAAAATTGAAAACGAAGGCTTTAATGCACAAAAAAATTCTGGCTATAATCTATCGCACAAATACTCTAGAACATCGTTTTGCGCAACCCAGAATTATTATCAATGCTTGCAAATAGCCCACATGATAAATCAATTGGCACATAAATCCCAGCGCGTCCAGAAAATGATATCAAGCCATGATTCTTTGAAATCCTTCGAGGAATGCATTATAGTTTTATTGATTGCAGGTAATCTTACTGATTTTCCCACGCCAAACTTTAGCTGCCAGATGAGATACTGAAACTAAAAAAAACAGAGAACCCCTGCTCAAACATTCAGGGCAAAACCTATTAACAAAAAAAGGAGGTAATTTTTTAAGTCATAACGATGAAGGCAACTGGCTAAATGCTGGCAGGTAAAACTATGCCCAGTAGTTTTAATGCCAAATGATCTTTCTATGAAAATAACTTCTTGCGGAATTGCTGTATTTGGGGTGATGATTTGGGGAATTCTATTTTATCCGGTGCTGCAATTGGCGGCGCTTTTGCTTTTGCTAATTCATTTGCTGAATCCATAAATAACCTTAGTGATGGATATGGATTTGGAACTAATGTTGGTAGGTTTAATAAAATGATTCAGAATGGAAAATATCAGGCAGCATTAGATTTTTGGAGCCAAAGATTTAACGGCCCAGCTATGACTGTTGGTGAAAGTAATTATACTGATTTAAAAACTGCAAAAATATCAATTAGTAAAAAGACTATGTCAAAAAGTCCAAAAGCAGCACGCGTTGCTATCGCCCATGAATGGGGACATTACTATGATGATATCGAATGGAATTTGGTAGACCTAGATCCATCACTTAAAGGAGAGAAAATGGTTTTTCGTCCTGGCCCTGCAAAACATATAGGTAGATTTCGCCCTTTCATTGGTGACTTTTCAATGAGTGGATTAAATAATGCTATTGTTAATTCAGGGAAATTTCACACAGGTCTCTATTGGATAAAAGGTGGCCCCTGGATTCCTGGAGGTTCATTTCCCTCTAGATATTTCCCATTTAATCCAAGAGGTTGGAGAAAATTTAATTTTAAAAAATGGTATCATGTTCTACCAAAAAGATTTTAGTATGAAGTTATACAAAATTTACTTGATTTTATCAATATTGCTATTTAATTTTTGTAGCACTAGTCGCTTTATCTCTTATTCTAATATTAAAATTTACATAGTTGATATAGATCATAAAGACGGAGCGTTTTTCTTTAAATTCAACATAAAAAATAATTCTGATAGAAATATTTCATTATTAAAAACCGGTTTTGAGTTCCCAATTCATTCTATCGAAGATTCTTTGAAGCAAACACCTGAAGTATATAAATCAATTCATATTGTTTCAAGCGAATCGGATATTATTACAGTGGATGCTAAAAGTCAACATCAATTTACGATAGAAGCAAAATTTTTAAATTGCTATTGCATGGATCCTGGTACAACGTATACCATCGCCATGAGTTACTACAATCCAAATTCCCTAGTAAAAAACATAAAACGCAAAATAGATTGTTTATATGTAAGCCTACAGCGAACAGCATCTTGCATATAACCGGATAATGTTTTAAAGCTGTCCGGGCAGAAGTTGGTGGAGCTGGTTGGCTGGGTGTTCCTGGATTTTTCCTAATGTTTGCTTGAGCCACTCAAAGGGTTCTACGTTTTGGATTTTGCAGCTGGCAAAAAAGGAGTAGATCATAGCCGCGTGCTGGGCTGCATTGTGCGAACCGGCAAACAGGTAATTCTTGCGGCCTATTGCTACCGGCCTGATGCTGTTTTCAACCAGGTTGTTGTCAATGCGCAGCCTTCCGTCTTCAATATAACGGATCAGGCGCCCCCATAATTTCAGGCTGTAAGCTATGGCTTTGCCGATTGCGCTTTTGGGCGCTACTTTATAAACTTCTTCCTTAAGCCAGCTTTCCATTTCGTTCAATATGGGCAGTGATTCCTTTTGCCGCAATGCTTTGACCTCCTCCGGCTGCAGTTCTTGCTCACTTGCCTGACGTTCAATGGCATACAGTTTTCTTATCTGCCCCAGCGCATATTCACTGCGTGCAGCATCATTGTCCTTGGCTTTCTCAAAATACCTGCGTGCATGCGCCATGCAGGCCAATTGGGTGATTTCGGCTTTGTTTTTTAGGTTGTCGTAAGCTGTGTAGCCATCGGTTTGCAAATATCCACTATAGTTTTCCAGCATCTCATCCGGGCCTTCCCGTCCGCGGCCTTTCCGGTAATCGAACAGGGCCAGTTTTTTAAGCGGGTCGTAATAAACCCAATGATACCCTTTGTGCGATGCCCCGGGCTTGTCTTTGGTCAATACCTTTATGGGCGTTTCGTCTGCCATCAGGTAATCGGTCCTCATGATTTCTTTTTTCAGGGCATCGTAAAGCGGTTCAAGCAATCTGCAAACCCCGCTAAACCAACCGTTTATTGTTGATTCGGCTATTTCGATCCCCAGGCGCTTGAACATCTTGACAAGGCGGTAGAAAGGCAGGTGGTCAACAAATTTGCTGACAGTCACATAAGAGATCAGGCCTTCTGAGGCATTGCTTTTGGGCAAGGCGCGTGAAGGCAGTTCTGCGCAGATCATTTGGGTGCTTTCGTCCTGGCCTGCTACGGCATAGTAAGGGCGTATATAACGGATCACACGAAAAGTACCGGGCACATAATCAAGTACTTCGGTGATTTTTACGTTGACCCTATGGGCGCCTTCGGGCAGGTTTTGGGGTTCGATGATAATTTCATGGCGCGGCAGGTGGGCGGGCAGTTCTAAGCGCACGGGCTGTTTTTTGGACTGCTTTTTATTGCGCGTATAGCTGATCTGCTCCTTTTCCGGTTCTTTCTCCTGTGCAGGCACGTCGAAGAGCACGCCCTGGTTGGGGTCTGCTGCGATATGCCGTTCGCTTTTGGCTCCATAGATCGCACGCCTCAACTGGACAAGTTCATGCTGAAGCAGGAATATCTTCTGTTGCATTGCATCATATTCCGCTTTTGATATAGTTATATTTTCCTGACTTGCCATGAGGCAAAGATACGGAAGTAACCTCTTGTCTGACTATATTTTAAGTGCTATTTACCAACATTTTCATGTGGGAAAAAACGTGGGTATTTCCTTGCATTTTTCATGGAAATACCATTGATTATCATTACAAGTTCAGGGTAGTCGATCAGCTGGTGGGAGGCGTGCACAGCAGATGTGTCCGGCAGGTGAAAAGTGCCTTTTTCGAGCCTTTTATAGAACAGCACAAAACCTCCGCTTTCCCAGCGCAATAATTTTATGCGGTCGCGCTTTTTGTTGATGAACAGGAAAACATCACCGCTCATCGGGTTTTTGTCCAGTTTGTTGCGCACAATGCCATAAAGCCCGTCAAAGCTCTTGCGCATATCGGTGGGCTGGCGGTACAGGTAATAGCGGCTGGCAGTTAAGCTGAACATTATTGGCCGGTGAGCGATTTGAGATAGGACAAGGGCACATTGCCCGGCAAGCTGAGCTCGATACCATTGGGATAACGGATATTGACCCCTGCAGCTGGAATTCCGGAAAGCTCAATGAACCCATGGTCATCAGGCAAGCTTTCTTCCTGTTTAAATTTATGATACCAATAAAGGAAAGTGTGATAGCAGATTTTGTGTGATTCGGCAAAGGATCTTTTGCTTTGGCCACTGGTATGCCATTGATCCACCAGCGCTTTCATCTCTGCTCTTCTTTGTTCTTTTTGCATATTGCTTTTTTGCAGCAAAGTAAGGGAGCTTTAAAAGCTTGTGCAATATGCCTTTTGCTGAAGGCTTACGTTTATATATTGGAACAATAAAAATTAGATGTTGCGGCTTAATGAAGTACGAAATTATCAGTGAATGACAATTGACAAAAAGTATTTTAACTAAAATTATTCTAAAAATTTATCATCAATTTAAAACACCATGTACAATTTAGCAATAACTGTAGAAAATGTGAATAAGCACGCTTTACTTCTTGTTTTTACAATAATTATTTCCATTAACAGTATCTCCCAAACCACCTACCAATACGATGAAAACGGCAACCGTACCGCCCGTATCATAGATTTGGGCAAGAACCTGGAGACCACTGCCAATTTCAACGACAGCCTGCAAGGGGAGCCGGAGCTGCCCAAACCTCTGCTGGAAACGCTGGGGAAGGCTACCGTTAACATCTATCCAAACCCGACAAAAGGCCTGCTTATACTGGAAAGCCAGGGGTTTGCCATGGATGCGCTCCCGGAATATGAAGTCTATACCCTGAGCGGCAGCCTGCTTCTGCGTGTAGAAGCCATAGAGAACCGCCAGCAAATTGACCTGTGCAATGAGCCTGCAGGCATTTACCTGTTGCGCATTAAATCAGGAACTCTGCAGCGAGAATGGAAAATTATTAAACAATAAAATTTTGACGTGGCTTTACGCATTATTCGAATAAAGCCCTACTTTTGTTTTATGTTATGCTGGAAATACCTGTTATTGCTTATTGTAAGTTCATTTTTTTGGACAAGTGTTTTGTATGCCCAGAACAAACAGGCCAATAATTGGTATTTTGGTAATAATGCAGGTATAACTTTCAACACACCCGATGGCAGTCCTCAGGCAGTGTTTGACGGGCAAATCAATCAATATGAAGGTTGTGCTAGCATTTCAGATTATAATGGCAATTTGCTTTTTTATACAGATGGGGTTACTGTTTGGAATTCCATGCATGACACCATGCCTAACGGAAACAATTCTTGGAGGAGACCCGTTCTGCGACAATGTCCTCTATAGTTATTCCAGCACCGGGCAATGATAGTCTTTATTATCTGTTTACGATTCCTGAAATTAATGGATATGAAGGACTACGTTACTCCATAGTAAATATGAATTTAGATAATGGCTTAGGTGATATTTCAGAGAGAAAAAATATTTTTCTCTCTGGGCCTGTACATGAGAAA
>CAXXFD010000004.1:0-595468 GCA_963662905.2 Bacteroidales bacterium
GTAAGCTGTGTAGCCATCGGTTTGCAAATATCCACTATAGTTTTCCAGCATCTCATCCGGGCCTTCCCGTCCGCGGCCTTTCCGGTAATCGAACAGGGCCAGTTTTTTAAGCGGGTCGTAATAAACCCAATGATACCCTTTGTGCGATGCCCCGGGCTTGTCTTTTGGTCAATACCTTTATGGGCGTTTCGTCTGCCATCAGGTAATCGGTCCTCATGATTTCTTTTTTCAGGGCATCGTAAAGCGGTTCAAGCAATCTGCAAACCCCGCTAAGACCAACCGTTTATTGTTGATTCGGCTATTTCGATCCCCAGGCGCTTGAACATCTTGACAAGGCGGTAGAAAGGCAGGTGGTCAACAAATTTGCTGACAGTCACATAAGAGATCAGGCCTTCTGAGGCATTGCTTTTGGGCAAGGCGCGTGAAGGCAGTTCTGCGCAGATCATTTGGGTGCTTTCGTCCTGGCCTGCTACGGCATAGTAAGGGCGTATATAACGGAATCACACGAAAAGTACCGGGCACATAATCAAGTACTTCGGTGATTTTTACGTTGACCCTATGGGCGCCTTCGGGCAGGTTTTGGGGTTCGATGATAATTTCATGGCGCGGCAGGTGGGCGGGCAGTTCTAAGCGCACGGGCTGTTTTTTGGACTGCTTTTTATTGCGCGTATAGCTGATCTGCTCCTTTTCCGGTTCTTTCTCCTGTGCTAGGCACGTCGAAGAGCACGCCCTGGTTGGGGGTCTGCTGCGATATGCCGTTCGCTTTTGGCTCCATAGATCGCACGCCTCAACTGGACAAGTTCATGCTGAAGCAGGAATATCTTCTGTTGCATTGCATCATATTCCGCTTTTTGATATAGTTATATTTTCCTGACTTGCCATGAGGCAAAGATACGGAAAGTAACCTCTTGTCTGACTATATTTTAAGTGCTATTTACCAACATTTTCATGTGGGAAAAAACGTGGGTATTTCCTTGCATTTTTCATGGAAATACCATTGATTATCATTACAAGTTCAGGGTAGTCGATCAGCTGGTGGGAGGCGTGCACAGCAGATGTGTCCGGCAGGTGAAAAGTGCCTTTTTCGAGCCTTTTATAGAACAGCACAAAACCTCCGCTTTCCCAGCGCAATAATTTTATGCGGTCGCGCTTTTTGTTGATGAACAGGAAAACATCACCGCTCATCGGGTTTTTGTCCAGTTTGTTGCGCACAATGCCATAAAGCCCGTCAAAGCTCTTGCGCATATCGGTGGGCTGGCGGTACAGGTAATAGCGGCTGGCAGTTAAGCTGAACATTATTGGCCGGTGAGCGATTTGAGATAGGACAAGGGCACATTGCCCGGCAAGCTGAGCTCGATACCATTGGGATAACGGATATTGACCCCTGCAGCTGGAATTCCGGAAAGCTCAATGAACCCATGGTCATCAGGCAAGCTTTCTTCCTGTTCAAATTTATGATACCAATAAAGGAAAGTGTGATAGCAGATTTTGTGCGATTCGGCAAAGGATCTTTTGCTTTGGCCACTGGTATGCCATTGATCCACCAGCGCTTTCATCTCTGCTCTTCTTTGTTCTTTTTGCATATTGCTTTTTTGCAGCAAAGTAAGGGAGCTTTAAAAGCTTGTGCAATATGCCTTTTGCTGAAGGCTTACAATAAAGGAAAGTGTGATAGCCGATTTTGTGCGATTCGGCAAAGGATCTTTTGCTTTGGCCACTGGTATGCCATTGATCCACCAGCGCTTTCATCTCTGCTCTTCTTTGTTCTTTTTGCATATTGCTTTTTTGCAGCAAAGTAAGGGAGCTTTAAAAGCTTGTGCAATATGCCTTTTGCTGAAGGCTTACGCCCAGCACGCGGCTATGATCTACTCCTTTTTTGCCAGCTGCAAAATCCAAAACGTAGAACCCTTTGAGTGGCTCAAGCAAACATTAGGAAAAATCCAGGAACACCCAGCCAACCAGCTCCACCAACTTCTGCCCGGACAGCTTTAAAACATTATCCGGTTATATGCAAGATGCTGTTCGCTGTAGGCTTACAATTGCATAAGGTTCTGTCCTTCTAATCCCAAAACATTTCCATTATCATCTACGCCAAGCAAAATGACACCACCCTCTCGGTTGAGAAATGACGAAACTGTATCGTAAAGTGAATCGGGCACACCGTTTTGCGCTTCTTTAAACTCAATGCGGACACCTTCTCCTTTTTGCAATATTTTATTTAATTCTTTCTGTTCCATATTTTAAACTTCATCTTCTCCGTTCCGATTACTATCGGAATCTTCCCCAAACAATGCTTTACCATCGGTAGTTTTATAAATGATTATATTTTGTTGACCATTATCCATTTCGATAAATTTATTATCAAGCAATAAAAATAGTCATTTTAGTAGTGTGCCGGAATAAAAACAGCTCTATTGCAATTTTTGGTTGTGGGTCTAGAAAGCGGAGGCACATTTTAACCTGAAATACCCGGCATAGATGCTCCGAAATCAGTGGCACAAAACAGCCTGTCCCGGCAGTCCGGGAAACCGAATTAGCCAAGGACAGGCTCTTCAATCCACGAAGGTTCGGGACACTACCTGTCCCGCCTAACGGGATATTCCGGCTATGGCCGGAAAACGATGCTTAATTGTCAGGTTTCGTATTTCTTTATTAATATATCATTTATTTCGTTAATATACTTTTCGTTTGGTTCGTTATCAATAGCTGAATTTCGATAATCTATGTATAAATTTAATATTTCATTTTCTGTTTCACTATCCAATTCGGATAAATCTAACATCATTGCATTATTCAAATCATTTGGTTCAAATTTTTTTAATCCATCTCCATATTCTCGCCTATTATCACTAAATATTTTTTTTGCCACATCAGTTAACAAGTATGCAAATAATAAATCAATATTTATTTTATAAAATAGATTTGAATTAGGATAAATGCAGTGAAAAGTTGTCAGGTTACTTATATTTGCTTCGTTGCGTATGAATTTCAACCCATTTCTATTAAAAACTCCTACCCAAATTGGTGAAGGTGGGCGATTTTCCAAAGAATACCAAGGTGTTCTTTTTGACGTCAAATATTTTTTGTTTACCCCTTTTTCTTCTCCAATCTCAATGTATTTCTTAATTTTTAAATCTGCTTCATTTACACAGGCATCAATTAAGTAAACATTTGCATCATCATTTTCTAATTTATTAAAATCTACTTTTGTAAAAAATGGTGATTTTACATCTTTTGATTTTGTAATACAAGGCAATAAATAATCATTTGCAATCTTATATTTCTCTGCTTTACTCTTTTTAAATGTAAAATAGTCATTTGCACCGGTTGCAATACCTCTAACAACTTTTGCAACATTTCTAAAAGGTATTAAATCTTTATATTTTTTACTATTCTGTTCACTGTAATACGTTCGCCATTTTATGGCAGGGTTTAATTTCTCTGGTTCATATTCATATGTTGGAACGTTTGGATATTTCTCTAAATCTTTAAGGTTACTTATATTTGAAAATGAAACTTTGTCAGAACAATAATTTTTTTCAAGTAAGATAATTGCACTTGTAGTTAAAGCATCATCAAATACATTTTCTTTAAAATCAAAAAGAATAATATGTTTTAATGTTTGTGATTTTATTAAATACTCTTTTATCAATTTACCGTAATCAGAGTTTAAAAATTCTGATGGAATAATATATGCTACCCGACCATTGTCTTTAAGTTGATAAATTGATTTTAGTAAGAATAATGTATAAACATTGGTAAAACCACTTAGACTAATTTTTAATCTTTTTTTTATTTCTTCTAATGTTCTTTTGTTTTCGTAATCATGAAATTTAAAATATGGTGGGTTACAAATAATTGCATCGTATTTGTTGTTCCAATCATTAAATAGATAATCTTCTAGAAAGTAATTAATATTTGAGTGGTTTTTAAAATTTTGTTTTGCAATATCAAATATTACAGGATCAACATCAAAACTTGTTATACTAATATCTTTCTTTTGTTCTAAGATTAATCTTGAAAAAACTCCTAATCCAAAAGCAGGTTCAAGTAATGATTGAACATTTGGTTTATACAATATCCAGTCAATCATTATTTTTGCAAGAGGTTCTGGTGTAAAAAACTGAGCATATTTTTTACGATGTGATAAACTTGTCTGCTTTTTATATTCTTTTTCTAAAATCATTTTAAAAAATTTCGATGTTTAATAATGATTTTAACTTATCTATGTCTAAAAATGCAGTTCCTTTGTCAAATGTTACATAAAACAAAAGCCTTCCTCTACCCATTTCTCTTCTGACACTACTGTGTTCAGGTTCTTCAATTTTATAAGCAACTTGCTCAGTTTTACGAGTGTTTATTTTAATGGTAGTTTTATTTTGATTTTTTATGTCTTTGCTAATTTCGTAAAACTCTCCCTCTTTTTCAGTTTCAGTAATTAGTGTTAAAATATTCTCAAATGAAATTCCATAAGATTTATCGAAAAAAACTTGGAAATAGTAATGAGGGACATTAAAAGTTTCTGTCCATTTATAAACAACTTTCAAATCCTCTACTTTTGGTGTAATGCTTAAATAATCACGTTTTTGAACAATTGAGATATTTTCTTTCAGTTCTTTGAATAAGGCTGTTAATTCTTGTAATTCATTGGTAGAATTCCAACTTGGTCTTCTAAAACTTACTGCATTAATTGTATCGTCATTTATCCCTTGCAATATTTCAATGTAATGCTTCTTTTTTGGATGTTCTAATATTTCTTTATATCCATTTAGTATTTTGTCTCTAATTTCAGATGCTTTCTTCGAATGTATGGCTGTTCTGTTTTGCATTTCAGTTTCATACTTGTCAATGAGAAAAGCACTTGAACGAATTTCTAAACCGGCAATTGATTTTTTAACGTATTCCGTTATTTCATTATGGTCAATTTTACTAATGTCATAACCTAATTCAGAATTGAAATCTTCTTTTGCAAATATCAGCAAATCCGGTCTTTTTCCAATTGTATCTAATTCATCTTGAAATTCATTATAGAACTCATCAAATCCTTCTTCTCCGGCAATAAGGTCATCGGATTTACCATATCTAACCGCAACATAATTCTTGGAAGTTTCATTTATTGCTCTAAAAATCAAATCCTCTGCCCAATCTCCTTGCTCTTTATTTGTGATAAAATTTGATGATGCTTGGGTAGGTGGTGAAGTTCTATCTCTTTGCTCTGAAAAATCTACAATTGTTGTAGGAATATGTTTTGTTAACTCTCTAATTTTTTCAAAATATGTCATATAAAATCCTTATCAGTTTCTTAATTCACAAATTTAGTTCATTTTTTCATCGTTCAGAAATCTTTCTCCATATGAAGCCTAACTCCCGCATATGAGAAACCCCCAATTACCATTACATCGCCTTTATCCGCAGCTGCTGTTTGCGTATCTGCCACTATTTCAACAAAATATGTATGGGTGCATGCCGGTTTCATATACATTTTCTTTGTTTCTCTACAAATGTAGATAATATTGTCTAATTTCCAAGGATGATTTCTGCAAATCTTTCTAAATTCTATTCGTCCAAAATCGTTTAACCGTTTTTTAAATCGGGTAAGTCCGCCTGTCTTTGGCAAAAATGCCTGATTCCGGCATCCCAAACCCATATCTTCCGTAAAGCACAAAAGCAGCTTTCTTTCAACAGCTCTTGCTGTCTTGGTATTTTCATGCGCATAAGAATTAATTTTCATGCGCATCAAAAATGATTTTTATGCGCATGAAAATAAGTTTAGATGCCAATAAAAATATAAACAGTCTAAAACCTCTACGGAACCATACCTGTAAGTAATTGTCGTTAAAGCTATTAAGCATGGCTTGATCTCTTTCGTTTTTTTGTGCATTCATTTGGCTGCTTTTCACAAAAACATGCGCTTTTTTATATTAAGAACCATGAGAGATGAAGCCTGTTTTCGTCCCTGCTCAGGAAAAGGAAAATCGGTTTGTGTGGAGCATATTTTCTTTTTTGGTTCTACGGTTTATTTTGTGGAAAAAACGAGCGCAATGGCTGTATCATTCCTGATCCGGAACTTGCCTCTGTTGAGGAATCCCAGGAGAAATAATTCTCCTCAAATTCCTTTATGGCCATTTCGGGCAGATGTGGTATATTTGCGCTGATTTACAGTAAAATTTGGTTATATGTATAAATTAGTATTGTTACGACATGGTGAAAGCGTTTGGAACAAAGAAAACCGCTTCACCGGATGGACAGACGTAGGTTTGTCTGAGAAGGGTGTGGAAGAAGCTAAGGAAGCCGGCCGTTTGCTGAAAGAAGAAGGCTATGAGTTTTCCCTGGCATATACATCTTTCCTGAAAAGGGCCATTAAAACATTATGGTTGTGCCTTGAGGAAATGGACCAGATGTGGATCCCGGTTTATAAAAGCTGGCGTCTCAACGAAAAACATTATGGCATGCTGCAAGGCTTGAACAAAGCCGAAACAGCGAAAAAATACGGCGACGAGCAGGTTTTGATCTGGCGCCGCAGCTATAATACCCCTCCTGCTCCATTGGCAGCAGATGATGAACGCAGCCCGCGCATCGATCCGCGCTACAAAAATCTTCCTGCAGAAGATGTGCCGCTTACCGAAGCTTTGGAAGACACTGTTGCGCGTATTGTGCCTTATTGGGAAAGTGATATTTCAAAATCGCTCAAAGAGCATGGCCAGGTGCTGGTTGCTGCGCATGGCAACAGTCTCCGCGGTATTGTAAAATACCTCAAAGGAATGTCGGAAGATGAAATCCTGAAGTTTAATATCCCTACAGGAATTCCTTATGTTTTTGAGTTTGATGATGATATGAAACTCCAAGAAGATTATTTCCTGGGCGATCCCGAAACCGTTAAGAAATTAATGGAACAGGTTGCAAACCAAGGAAAAGCAAAATAATAATTCTATCTAAAATGGTAGTGCCACAACTCATCGTGGCGCTGCCTTTTTTTTATCCCTATGCGCTGGATCATCCCCGACATACACGGATGTTTTCAAAGTCTTCGGGCTTTAATGGAAGAGCAGATTCGTCCATCGAAAGATGATGCACTGTTTTTTCTGGGCGATTATATTGACCGTGGGCCGGCATCGCGGCAGGTGATTGAATATCTGATGAAAATGCAATCGGACGGATATCAGCTCCGGCTTTTAAAAGGGAATCATGAGGAATTTTGCCTGATGATGCATGCGCAACAAAAAGCGCAAAAATGGTATCAGCGTATGGCGCCCGCATCGCAGCAGTGGAAAAACTGGATGAAGCAGGGCGGTGATACCACACTGAAAAGTTATGGCGTAAAACGTGCCGGTCTAATACCGCCGGAGCATATGGAATGGATGGCCCAATTAGAGAATTTTATCGAGCTGGAAGATTATATTTTGGTGCATGCAGGTTTTAATTTTGCCGCAGAGGATATTTTTTCCGACCATAAATCCATGCTCTGGATCCGTGAGTTTGTTGTAGAACCGGAAAAGTGCAGCAATAAAAAAATCATCCACGGCCATGTGCCGGTCAGTATGCAAACCATTCGTTTTAATTTGGCCAACGACAGCTATGCCAGCATCGACCTCGATAATGGCGTTTACAAACAAAATCAGGATGGATATGGCAATCTTGTTGCATTTAATCCTGATACTAAAGTACTTTTGGTGCAACAAAACCGGGACTTTTGACGTAGAAGCCCTTTATGAAACGGCATTTCCTCCGACCAATTATTGAAAAAAAAGTCTATATCCTGGCTGTGGCCATTCCGCTGCTGCTCATGACCATTTTGCTCCTTTTCGAGCAAAATGCCGGCGGTTCAAGCATCCATAGTCCGATGGATGCTTTGTGGTATTTTGTAGTCACTTTATCCACAGTAGGTTATGGAGATATGACGCCGGTAACAACGGGCGGAAGAATAATCGGTTTTATTCTGGTACTGAGCAGCTTTGGGTTGCTGGGCTACTGGATTGGCAATGTAACCTCCAACATCAACGAATATATGGAAAAGAAAAAGCTGGGATTTCTTGGAACAAAAATGGAAAACCACACCGTTATCATCGGTTGGGGCGATTTTGGGCATATGGTTGCTGATCAAATTGTTAAAGCCGGGAACGAGCTGGCGGTAATTACCAATCAAAAAGAACAGGTTGATGTAATCCGGTCGTCCTTTGATGGTAAAAATGTTTTTGTGCTTTATTCAGATTACAATCTTATGGATAATCTGAAGAAAGCCAATGTAGCCGAAGCCAGTTCGGTTTTCCTGAACTTTGACGACGATACCGAAGCGCTGGTATATTTCATTAATCTGCGCAGGCAGTTTCCAAAACCGAAGTATGTGGTTTCGGTTAATAATTCCGCTTTGAAACAGACATTCATCACGGCAGGCGTAACTTTTGCGGTTTCAAAAAATGAGATAGCGTCAAAACTGGTGGCCAGTTATATTTTTGAGCCTGATGTGGCTTATATCACCGAAGATTTGATGTCCACCGCAATAAATGAGTTCGATTATGATATCCTTGAATATAAGGTTATCGAAGGCAATCCCTTTGTGGAAATGAATTATCTTGATGTTTTTATGGAACTGAAACGCGATTTCAATTCCGTTGTGATCGGCATCAGCCGTTGCAAAGATGGTCATTATCAATTGCTCTACAACCCCAAGCGCAGCCTCAAAATCAATGTGGACGACTATATGATTATTATTGCCAATGGGCTGGGCAAGAAGAAGATAGAAAAGGTATTTAAGGTTGGAGAGGGGCGGTTTTAGCTTTTCGGTTTCACAAATTGGATAATAGTTGATCGTTACGAGGAAAAGGTTTTTACGCTTCAGTTAAATACAAAGGGTTTCTGAGCTTTGTTTCAAAATCAAAGCTGATTGATTACTACAAGCAAAAGTATGGGGCAACTCAGGCATTTGGTCAAAGGATGTTTATTGACCCCGGTCAAGGAATGAAACTTATTCGGGAATTTTTTGAAGAATAAAGAATGATATAACAGAAGAATCAGCAGAGACGGCCTTTTAACTGAAAGGATGAATCAAAACAGTCTTGATTTTGATAAGCTTAAAGCAATTGTTTAAATAAGTCCAGAGCACAGAGTTTGGGGCAAAAGCAGGAGATTGAGTTGCTGGCGATAAATTTTTTAATGGAGAACTATCTGGAAACACATGCCAAGGAGCTGGTACCTGTTGGTGCTTTTCTGAGGAAATGTCTTGTTATTCTTAATATTCAGCAGAAGCGTTTTGCGGAATATATTGGTGTTCGATCTTCTAACCTCAATAAAATGCTCAAAGGAGAACGTCCGATCAGTCACGAAATGGCGATAATATTGGAGATATCTTTGGAATTAAAGCTTCTTTGTGGCTTGAAGTGCAGACAAAAAATCAATTGAGCCAGATCGTTAGCATTCGGAAAACATCAAGAAAGTATAGACTGAAGGATTTATTAGGTTAGACGCAGGATAGTTGTTTTTTATTTCTTACTGGATTACTTTTGTGAAAAAATTGGATATGAGTACTGCAGAATTAAAAAATTCGATAATAAATTATCTTTCTTATATCGATGATGCAGCCTTCCTGACCCGAATCAAAGAAGCGCTGGTATCTAAAGTAAATAATGAAGGAGTTTATTATTTATCAGAATTTCAAAAAGAGCGGGTTTTTAAGGCTGAGGAAGAGCTGGCTTCAGGTTTAACCGTTTCGAATGATGATTTGGTGAAAGAAATTGATCAATGGCTGGCAGACAAATAATCTGGACAAATGCGGCCAGGCTTGATCTTTATGTATTGCTTGAATATTATATCAAAAGAAATCGGTCAGCCACATATAGCATCAAGTTAAACAGGAAAATCCAACAAAGCATCAGGAAGCTATCAAGTTTTCCCGGTATTGGGAAACAGACAGAAATCATTGGTGTCCGGATATTAATTATTGGATATTTGCAGATAATCTATAAGACAAAGGAAAAAGATATCATTATTTTAATGCTTTGGGACAGCAGGAGAAATCCTCATGATTTAGATATTGCCCAAAGCCTGCCTGAATCTGAATAAAAAACAAAAGCCCCGGAAAACCCGGGGCTTCTTACGCCTAAAAACCAAGATAAAGAACGTTATAGACGCCCGAGGCGTCGAGATACCCAAATGGAATCTGGGATTTCTTTATAGCATTGTCCATCGACAATTTCATGCTGTCAAAATTATTGTAGCCTTCGATATTCCACGAACTGGCCGTAGTGTTGGGCACTTGCATCAGCAGTGTATAATACCAGTTTTGGTAAATGCAAATCCCCACCGGGATATAATTCTGCTGAAGATAGGGTTCAATATCCCGCGAAACGGCCTGCAAATCCAATTGCGATTCGATCAGCTGCCATGCTGTAACCTGCGTGTTTCCCTTAATCGAAAGGAAATAAAAGCGGCCGTTTTCATCGGTGGTAATCCCAAGTGGCGTCAGCCCCTGGTTTTGGATAAGATCCGTAACGCCATTCGTGATGGCCTCAGCTCCCTCGAAAAAATCAACAGACCATGATTGCATCCGGAAAGCATCTGCTCCCAGGTACATGATTTCCAGGTAACCGTCGTAATATTGCAAACCGACCGGAGTTACGGCTCCTGACATGTCCTGATTGATTTTTGTAGATAATTCGGGGTCGCTGAGGCTGTAGTCACGAAAGAAATAGTCCTGTGTGTCTGAATTTTGCTCCTCGTGATGCTCCGGTGTGTTTTTTGGTGTGTATTTATCTTTATCGGTATGAGGAACCGGTAATTTTTGCTGATTGGTATTTTCTTTTTTCTTGAGCAGATCGGATAAACCTCCCAAAGTTTGTGCCTCGGAAAGTGATGTCGCTCCAGTGAAAACCAGGATTAAAAAGAGAAAAAAAAGTGAATTAAATTTTAGATGGTTGTTCATATTTTTAGTTTTTATATGTCGTCACCGTTAAAATCTTTGGGTGTTGGGAGGAAAAGGTCGAATTTACCTTCAATATCACGGCCATTTACATTCGCCTTAAAATACCCCTTTATCCTTCCACCGGGCCTATATTCTGTTATTGTCATAGTGCCACTGCCGGATCCTCTGATATCCAGTCCGTTAACTGTGCTTATGTCAAATTCTGCGCCACCGCTTCCGGTATATTTATATGTTCCGGTGCTTTTCTGATTGCGTAAATAAGCTTCCAACATTAAGCGCCCGCTATCATCCAGGCCACGGATGCAGGTAACCGAATTCCATTTGATGGGATAGCTGCCGCTCTTGCTAAAATAATATGTGCCGTTGCGGTCGCTGCTGCTTATGGTTACGTAATTATTGCTTTTATCGGCAGTATTGTTGTTTGTTGGCGTATTGCTGTTTTTCTTGCCGCCGCCTGAAAGGCCGCCCAAACCGCCCAAGCCTCCTGTGGGTTTATTATTGTTTTGCGCAGTGGCCTGTGTTATTGCAAATGAGTTTAAAACAGCATCTGCTTCATTTACACGTTGGTCAAATTGTGCCGTTGGAATTACGGTAAACAATAGGTATCCAATCTGGTTTTTTACTGCCGAAAAGGTAACAATGGCTATTTCCATTCCGTCCATGGTATTGGTGTAAACGCCCATAATACCGGGCAGTCCGTTCAGCTCATCTGCGCTCAGGGCGAGTTGGTTGGCGCCCTCGCCTTTCAGCCCTTCATCAAAGAGCCGGGCCATGGTTTGTGCGTCGATGTCCATTCCTGCCTCAAAGCTTCGGATTTGAATCGCTATATTTCCATCAGCACTTGCCAGGTCGGAAATACGGTCAGTTCCATCCAAATACTGGCTTTGCGACCATCCGGAAGGAACATTGATTTTATAATTGTGTTCCGTATCGGTAAGCCATTGAGCCTGAGTGGTCGATATTCCAAAAAGAAAGATGCAAATAAAGCTTAAGAGCCTGATTTTTATTTTATATTTCATAATGAATTAATGCATGTTTTTTCTGAATATGAATGATAAACCTGTTTCTGTAGTTCGGTATAATTCAGTTCCTTTCATTTCGTATGTATCGCTTATTTTCCCTCCCTGGTGTGTCAACCGGAGGGTGTTCCCGTTTAATTTCCATGTGCCGCTGTTGCCGCCTTCATAGCCGGGAGAATCTTTGGGCTCGTATTTTTCGGTATAAGTTCCGTTTGCATTGATATCGATATAATGGTATCTAACCAACCTCTGTCCATCCGAACGACTGATGAAATTATACCTTCCGGCAATGCTGTTTTGGTCACCGCCATTATTTTGCTGCGCAAGCACAGCAAAAGGGATGCTGCGCAGAGTTTTGCCGTTCATTTCAAAACGTACTTCATAAGAACCTTCAGGCCAGCCATTATTGGGCTTGCTCAGGCTGGCAACGCCAGTGCCTCCATTATCCGTAAAATTATATGCGTCGCGTGTAATCTGATGGTTTTGAGTAGTGTAAACCCAGCTAATGTACAGATCATTTTTAGTTTTGCCCTGATAATGGATTACTGCATTGATTTCAGGGCTGTTGGGCGTAAACTGAGTTGTGGGATTTATCGCTTCATTGGCATTGTTTGTCTGCTCACAGAGTTCTATTTTGTTGATCTTAAAAGCGGTGTTGAAGTTTTTCTTGCCATCCAGCCCTGATGGCGTTTTTTTCTTTTGAAAACCCTCGACAAGAAAGGACTGTGTGATTTTGCGTACTTCATCGGTTTTTTGTTCAAACATTGTTTCCGGGATGATAGCCGTAAGAACATAACCATAACCATTTTGTATAGTAAAAAATGAACTCATGCCCACTCTGTTGCCATTATAATTGGTTACATAAATGCCCTGCTTGCCGGGAATTCCGTTTGATGAGGTTTTGTTTTCCAGGCTTTCTTTTTGCGTTCCTGCCGGGAGATAGTTTTGTTCATAAACCTGTGTCAGGAGATCAAGCGTCAGGCCATCCATGGATTTGAACGCGCGCAACTGTATGGCTGCATTTTCATCCGGACTGTAAAAATCATAAACCTTATCGGTGCCGTCCATATAGGAATTCTGGCTCCAGTTGGCGGGAATATTGATTGAGAATTTGTACTGACTATCGCGCAGCTGGCCAAAGAGGGAAGCTGTGATGAATAGCAGGATTAAACAGATGAATAGATTTTTGCTTTTCATAATATTTTATTTTTAAAAACAGGCTCCTGTGTTGGTCAGGCACAGGAGCATCGAATTTACCGCACTTCAAACTCAATGGTTTGCAATGAGGATTTGTCCTCTCCGATCATAATATCTACTGCATACTTGCCTGCTGGCCATCCATTGTTGGGTCGGCTCAGGCTGCTATGTAGCTCCAGGTCGCTGCCTTCGTTGCCGGTATTCATGCTCACGGCATCGATAATGATGTCTTCCGAACCTTCAACATATTTCCAGGTGAAGCTTACAATGGTCTCAGGTGGTGCATAATGCAGTTGGCAGCTGCTGACTATCTGAGGGGAGTTTGGGTGAAAAACATCAACGTTTTGATCGCAAAGATTGCCCTCAAGCTGGTGGCAGGTCTGCAGATTATCAATGGATGCAGAAGAAAACTCCATATTGCAGCTTTGGAGCAGAAGAAGTGCGGCGATTGTGAATAGGGAAAGAATACTGTTTTTCATCGGGTTGATATTTTGGTGTTTTTTTTATTAATGTTTGAACCAAATTACGAACAGCAAAGGCTTTGATCAAGTGCAGCTTGAAACATGTGGGAGGATTTTCCATAAGTGCCCGGGAAATGAGCATAAGTGTTCTTTGCCCTTAAATAAGCGGCTCTCAAAGAACCTGCTTTCGCATATAAATTGTAGAAACCATGAACCTTGTCCGCCGGTAAAACCCGCTGTTTTTCCCGGAGGTATTGCTCAGCAAAAGCAAAGGCCGCCTGCAATAGCCAATAAGACCCTGACAACCAGGACACAATCCAGGAAGCACCTTCCTTTTCCACAAACAAGACGCAGGGCAAACGCATTATAAATATTATACCATTCTTTGACAATCCTATTCCTATGCATTTCAAATTCATTGGTAATAAAGCTGTTAGCTGTCTAAATCCATTTCGGCTTCAATCCCAAAGGGATTGCATATCTATAAAAGGAAATATTAATTAAAGGTTCGACCCCGGACGGGGTCGTATGTGGCGTTCTGTGGTAACTCTTTATACATATTTGACCGCTCTGCGGTCTAAGCCGATTTATCTTTTTGCTTCATTTTCAGGCTATTGACGGTTCTTGTTAAGCTTATAACCTCTCTGGTTTTCGCAAATGAAGCAATTTGCTGCTTTGTGCTTTCAAACAGAAAAACCGCAATATATCAATCTGACACAAGATGTAAGTTTTTTTCAAACGCAACAAATATCCAGCCTGACAAATATAGCTTGATCAAGATGCGTTTGCCCTGAAACAAAACGGCAGCGGGCATTCTCAAACAATAGCATTATCTTTGAACCCATAAAAAGAAACAATGGAAACTATAAAAAAAATATACCGCATCGGTTATGGGCCATCGTCCAGCCACACTATGGGGCCGCGTAAAGCTGCCGCATGGTTTCGCGATGCAAATCCCGGGGCAAAAAGGTTTACCGTAACTTTATTTGGCTCCCTTGCTGCAACCGGCAAAGGCCACTTCACCGATCAGGCCATCATTGAGGAAATTCAGCCAAAAAAATGTGAAATCATTTGGGAACCCACTACTTTTTTGCCTTTTCATCCCAACGCACTGAAACTGGAAGCGCATGGAGAAAACGATCAGCTTTTGAGCGAGAAAACCTATTACAGTGTTGGCGGCGGAAAGGTTGTTACCGAAGGCGAAATCAGCAGGGAAGAGCACATTTATCCTATAAACAGCATGGCCGAAATCCTGGAAAAGACAGGCGATAACGGACGTATGCTGTGGGAATATGTTGAAGAATTTGAAGAAAACGATATTTGGGATTACCTGAACGAAGTGTGGAAAGTAATGCAGAAATCGGTAGTAGAAGGGCTGGAAGCTGAGGGCGTTTTGCCCGGCGGGCTAAATCTGGCACGCAAAGCGGCACGCTATGAAGTACGCGCCAAAGGCTACCGCTCCAGTTTGAAACGACGCGGACTTGCTTTTGCTTATGCTTTGGCCGTTGCCGAGCAAAACGCTTCGGGTGGAAAAGTCGTAACTGCGCCAACCTGCGGCTCCTGCGGAGTAGTGCCCGGGCTGATGTATGTTTTAAAAAACCACTACAAAGATTTCAGTGATAAAAAAATCCTGCGCGCTTTAGCTACCGCCGGACTGGTGGGCAATCTGGTAAAACAAAACGCCTCCATCAGCGGAGCAGAAGTAGGTTGCCAGGGCGAAATCGGAACGGCTTGCGCAATGGCTGCAGCTGCGGCCAATCAATTGTTTGGCGGCACAGCATTCCAGATCGAATATGCCGCCAGCATGGGCCTGGAACATTTCCTCGGGCTCACCTGCGACCCAGTCAAAGGACTGGTGCAAATCCCTTGTATCGAGCGCAATGCCTTTGCCGTGACCCGCGCCTTGGACGCCAATCTTTATGCCGCTCTCTCAGACGGGAAACATCACGTTAGTTTTGATAAGGTGGTAAAAGTAATGAACCAAACCGGGCACGATTTACCAAATATTTATAAAGAAACTTCCCTCGGAGGATTGGCTACCTTTATGTAAGCCCCTTTTTTTTAAAAGAATACAAAACACAAGCATCATGAAAAAATTATTGAAAAACCTCGGATTTCAGATTCTTCTGGCGATGGTCATCGGTATCGCAGTGGGCGCATTTATGGGCAAAAGCGCGGAAATATTTCAGCCTCTTGGCGATGTTTTTATCCAATTGATCAAGATGCTTGTCGTTCCGCTGGTTTTTATCAGCATTATTTCCGGAGCCGCATCACTGGGTGCAACCAAATCGGCAGGAAAAATGGGTGTAGGTACGATAGCTTACTTCCTGCTTACAACGGCTGTTTCGGTAATTCTGGCCCTGATCATGGGCAATATTTTCAAACCCGGTGAAGGCCTGAATTTGCAGGAAGCACAGGCCATGCTTGGCGACAGTGCCAAGCTCAGCGCCAGCGACGGAGCTCCGGCCGGATTCTGGGAAACCATTCTGGGCATCATCCCCGAAAACCCTGTTGAGGCACTCACTTCCGGTAATATCCTTCAAATCATTTTCTTCGGGCTTTTCCTGGGAATCGGCATCAGCACATTGTCAGGCGAGAAAAAATGCCCGATTATGAACGGGCTGAACTATATCACCGAAGCACTTATATGGATGATTAAAATCGTGATGCTTACAGCCCCTGTGGGTGTTTTTGGCCTGATGGCCGCAGCGATCGGCAATTTTGGTTTCGACCTTTTGGGCTTGGTGGCCGAATTGCTTTTCGTATTTATCCTTTGCATACTTATCATTGGCTTGCTGCTTTTCCCGCTTACGCTCAAGCTGTTTTCAAAGACAAAAATCCGGCATTTTATGAGCGTTATGACCAAGCCACAGATTGTGGCCTTTTCGACCGCTTCGAGCATGGCTACCCTTCCCGTAAATATGGAAACCTGCGAACAGGATCTTGGCGTAAGCAAAGAAACTTCAGCTTTTGTTTTGCCCCTGGGCGCCACCATCAACATGACCGGAAACGCCATTTATTACGCATTGGTGGCTTTGTTTTTTGCACAGATGTACGGAATAGAAATCACTACAAGTCAGTATATTGCCATAATCCTTACGGCTACGGTTGGTTCGATCGGGCAGGCAGGGGTTCCCGGGCCAACCCTTTTGGTTGTTGCTGTTCTGGTAGCGGCAGACATTCCCATTAGCGGACTACCATTGCTTTATGCCCTCGACCGGGTTTTCGATATGATCCGCACATCGCTCAATATCACCGGAGATGCGGCTTGTGCTTGCATTATGGATAAGTTTAATGTAAAATGAACCTAATACAATCTATATTCAAGCAGCAAAAACATACTGCATGCCTGATCATTATTTTGGTATTGTTTTCCTCAAGTTTATCAGCACAAGAACAAAGCACGGAATCGAAAAAATCTAAATATATTTTTGCTTTCCTTCCCTCTAAAGCACATAATATGTATGGCCTGGCATTGGGTCCTGTTGGATCAGAAAGTTTATGCGCTTATCCTTATCAAAAAACATCTTCCGGGCTTAATATTCAAATCCCCGGTCAGGGTTTATTACTAAGTTTTACTGCTTTTAATCCTCCATTTAAAACGTATTATAAGAATCCTCAGGCTTTTGCCGACACAATTGACCACAGTAAACAACTCAGGAGTAGCCACAATGGCCTGGTAATTTCAGTCTTTGGCACAACAACCCACAGGATAAACGGAATTTCGCTTTCCCCTTGGATAAGCGGAGGAAAGATTATGAACGGGCTTTCTGTAAATTTGCTCTGGAACCTATATCACGAAACAAAAGGTGTCAGCATTGCTTGTTATAACAGCAACCTCAAAACCAAAGGAATTCAAATTGGCCTGGTTAACAAAACAATAAAACTCAAGGGATTTCAATTTGGATTATGGAACAAAAATGAAAAGCGATCGTTTCCACTGATCAACTGGAATTTCAGGGATTAAATCAGCCGTAAGATATTTTTAATTAAATTTGTTTGTTGATAAACAAGTATTTCTATGATTGGCTTTGAAGAAAAATATGTAAATCCATTCACTGATTTTGGCTTTAAGAAGCTCTTTGGTGAAGAACCCAACAAAGACTTATTAATGGACTTCCTGAATGAATTGCTCAAAGAAGAGCAAGGCAGGATTACTTCACTTACATATTTGAAAAATGAGCATTTAGGCGATAGCGAAGCGGATCGGAAAGCTATTTTTGATTTGTATTGCGAAAATGAGCGGGGGGAGAAATTTATAGTGGAGCTTAAAAAGACCAAACAAAATTTCTTCAGGGACCGCATGGTTTATTATGCAACTTTTCCCATTCAGGAACAAGCAAAACGAGCCAATTGGAACTATGAACTTAAGGCGGTTTACACTATTGGCATTCTGGACTTCGTTTTTAATGAAGACAAAGATCAACCGGATAAGTTCCGCTATGACATTAAGCTACAGGACATCGACACGAATAAAACATTCTACGAGAAACTGACATTCATCTATCTGGAGATGCCCAAATTTAAAAAAAGCATTCAACAATTAGAAAGCCGTTTTGATAAATGGATGTACGTGATCCGCAACCTCAACCGATTAGACCGCATTCCTGAGCCATTGCGCGAAAAAATCTTTGAACGCCTTTTTGAAGCTGCAGAGATTGCAAAATTTAATCCTCAGCAGGTACGTTCTTACCACGACAGCCTCAAATATTATCGTGATTTAAAAAACTCTATTGACACTGCCCGGGATGAAGGCCGTGAAGAGGGAATTGAAACAGGCAAAAAAAAGAAAGCAATTGAAATTGCCAAAAACTTGCTGGAAATCAATATCCCAACTTCAGATATTGCAAAAACCACCGGATTATCCATACATGAGATAAATAAATTATTGAAATAATGTCTTCAGAAAGTATTAGTTCGAAATCAGCAACGGAATCATTCGAGAAATTTCGAAGCTACCAATACAGCCTCAAGTATTATCGTGATTTAAAAAACTCTATTGACACTGCCAGGGACGAAGGCCGTGAAAAGGGAATTGAAGAGGGAATCGAAAAGGGAATCGAAACAGGCAAAAAAAAGAAAGCAATTGAAATTGCCAAAAACTTGCTGGAAATCAATATCCCAATTTCAGATATTGCAAAAACCACCGGATTATCAGTACATGAGATAAATAAATTATTGAAATAATGTCTTCAGAAAGTATTAGTTCGAAATCAGCAACGGAATCATTCGAGAAATTTCGAAACCACCAATACAGCCTCAAATATTATCGTGATTTAAAAAACTCTATTGACACTGCCAGGGACGAAGGCCGTGAAAAGGGAATCGAAACAGGCGAAAAAAAGAAAGCAATTGAAATCGCCAAAAACTTGCTGGAAATCAATATGCCAATTTCAGATATTGCAAAAACCACCGGATTATCAGTAAGCGAGATAAATAGTTTTAACCAATAACTCTTTATTTAAATTCCCAGATCCAATCCAAATAAATTTCGAAATGCACTTCCGCGCTCATGCCCAATTTTGCAACTTACTCATATTGCACAAATCCCGATCGCACTAAGTTCCCTCCCCTGCTGCCGCCACCCGGACCAAGTTCGAGCAGGTAATCCGCAGCTTGAAATAAAAGCGGATGATGATCGGTGATGATGATGGTGTGGCCTTGCGAGCTCAATTCCTTAAAAACAGCAATCAGTTCTTGCACATCATCAGGATGAAGGGAACGGGAAGGCTCGTCCAGAATTACAAAACCCGGTTTTTTATCCTTCCCCGACAAAGCATTGCAAAGCCGCAAACGATGCTGTTCTCCGCTCGACAAGCTCACAGTCTTCTGTCCCAGGATAATATAATCCAGACCTGCATTTGCAATTACAGCCAGTTTTTGTGCAAGCTTTTGATGGCCCACAAATAGTTCCAGAGTTTCATGCACACTCATTTCCAGGACATCGGCAATGGATTTCCCCTTGATTTTCACCTTAAGAACATTTTCGTTAAAGCGTTTCCCCTGACAGCTTTCGCAGATTATACCCGCATCCGGCAGAAAATCAAGTTTCACCTCAATTTGTCCCTGGCCTTTGCATTCCTCACATCGGCCGCCTTTGGCAAAGATGCTGAAATCCGTTTTCTTTAAACGATGTTTTTTGGCTTCAGGCTGACTGGCAAAAAGTGCCCGGATATCATCATAAAGCAAAGCCGCGCTTGCCACAATTCCCTGTCCTACAAAGCTTTGACCAAAAGAATCAATAATGACTGGATTGATTGGAAATTCAGCCTTTGCGCAATGAACGGCCTTATCCTTTTGCATGGAAGCCAGTACCACATCGCGCAGCAATGTTGTTTTACCACTGCCCGAAAGCCCACAAATCAGGCTGAGTTTTTGCAAAGGAAATTTCGCTTCCATATTTTTAAGGTTGTTCGCATTAGCACCTTCAAAGTGCAGCCATTGACCATCGAAAGCCTCGTCCTTTCTCAATTTTGGCATTTCATATTGAAGCGACAACCAGGGAGCTGTCGGCGAAATATTCTGTTTTGCAATATCCTCCGGACTTCCCTGAGCCATGATCCTTCCACCTTTTTGACCTCCTTTTGGCCCCATATCGATCAGGTAATCTGCTTGTGCCAGCATTTCCATGTGATGTTCCACCAACAGAACTGTATTGGATTGCTTTTTGATGGATTTCACCAATTCAATTACATTACTGGCATCATGGGGATGCAAAGCGGCTGTAGGTTCATCCAGCACATACAGCATATTTTGAAGGTTTCCTCCGGCGATGGACGCAATCCGCAAACGCTGCCGCTCTCCATCAGACAGACTGTTGCTCCGGCGCGATAAGGGCAAATACGCTAAACCTGCCTTTTGAACATCTTCCAGCTTTTGTACCAGCATCAAAAGCAATTTCCGAACGATTTGAAAATCCCCGGCAAGATGGTGCGGAACAGAATTATTGGCAATCCACAAGCGCACCTTCTTCAAAACCTCCTCATTTTCAAGTGCGCACATTTCCGCGATATCCATTCCGCCAACTTTAAAGCGCAAGGCATCTGCTTTCAGCCCAAAAGCGCGGCAGTGCCCACAATCGACATTAGTCAGCAACTTTTCAATGCTTGCAGCCTGGCGGCCATTTTTCCTCAATTCCCATTCCGCATCAATAAAATGCAGTAAACCAGGCCATGAAGCGCGGAACTGATGTTCACCACTGCGCTTGTCGCGTTTAAAAGCCCAGTTTACTTCAAATTCTTCTGCACCGCATCCCAACATAATGATGTCGCGGCACTCCTTGCTTAATTCATTCCAGGGCTTGCCCAAATCAAGGCCTTTCTCATTTTCCACGGCTTTAAGTATGGCCATATGCTGTCCATTGGGATCGCCAAAATATGCTGCATTCTTATTGCCGGATATTGCACCTTCGTAAATACTTTTGTCAGGATGGCTGATCAATTTTTCGACATCCGCCTTTGGCGAAAATCCCAATCCGCCACAATAAGGGCAAGCGCCCAAATCAGAATTAAAGGAAAAGTCGGAAGCGGTGAGCGTACATTTTTCTTCGCCATCGCGGCCAATCCTGCTGTAAAGCAACCTGAGCAATTCATATATTCCGCTAAGTGTAGCAACGCGTGAACGGGCATTGGCACGCATGGATGAACGTCCGATACCGATCGCCGGTATCATATGTTCGCAGGATTCAAAATCGCCCTTTTTTATGTTGGACACGCGGCTGCGCACATAAGAACTAAAATTGCTCAAATAGCGGAAGCTCCCTTCGGCAAGAATCGTATCAAAAACCAGGGAAGATTTCCCCGAACCACTGGGGCCGCTAATGGCTGTAATTTTATTGAGTGGAATTTGCACATCCAATTGCTGCAGGTTATGCGTTGTAATTCCTTTCATTTCAATAAAATCCGTTGTTTTTCCCTGTGATGGAATTTCGATTCGAAAATCACGTTCTGCCCGTTTCCTGAAAATTTCTGCGGTAATACTTTGCGGAATTTCCATCATCCCGGCAGGATGGGCACAGTAAAAACGATCATCCTGTAATTCGATGATATAATCGGCACGGGCAAGCATTTCCATATTGTTTTCCGCGATAAGAAACGTTGCTTCGGAATCTGAGAGCTTACGCAAAGCTGCAATCAATTGCTCAATATCCTTTACGTGCAATCCTGTACAAGGAAATTCAAGCAGAAAAAGCCGCGCTTTCTTTTCATTACAAATCAATTCCGAAGCCAATTTTAACCGCTGTGCTTCCCCACCCGAAAGCTGCGTGGCCGACTGCCCCAGATGTATGTATCCAAGCCCCAGATTTTGCATCAAATCCAGGTATTTTCGGATTTTTAGCTCTTCGCAAAAATGCTCCTTCGCCTCATCCACGCTCATTTCCAGTATTTCGCCAATATTTTTTCCTGAATATTTTACCTCCAGCACTTCATCGCGGAAACGCTTGCCCCTGCAGACAGGACACATTTGATAGCTGTTCTCCAAAAAATGCATGCCGGTTTCGATGAGTCCGGCTCCCTGACACACTTCACAGCGCCCTCCTTTGGTATTAAATGAAAAGGACGAAGCACTCAATTTCCTGTTTTTAGCATCATCCAGCTTGCTGAAAAGTTTACGCACTAGGTCAAAAAGACCCGAATATGTGGCCGGATTGGAGCGCGGGCTACGTCCGATCGGTTTTTGGTTGACCAGAAATATTTTATCGCCGAACATATCCTTCAGATCAGGTTCTGAAATCAATGTCCTGATTTTTTGGAGCAAATGAGCGCCATTTTCGGCTGTCATCAGGTTTACACCATTCTGCCTGATATCAAAACCCGCTTTGCTGAGCGGAATTGTTTCAAATTTTTTCGAAGTCTGAAGAGGTTTCTCTGCTGCTTTCCGCAGATATTCAAGGCTGGGCGAAGTATATTGCTTGTTATTGATTGCCTCGTGGATGCTTCCCTGAAACAGGAGCTCACCACCATTTGTGCCACCGCCCGGCCCCAGATCGATCAGATAATCCGCGTTCAGCATGTTTTGCAGATTATGTTCCACCACAACAATCGTATTGCCCAGATTGCGCAATTTTAAAAGCTGACGGATAATTTTTTCATTTTCAAAAGGATGCACTCCGGCTGAAGGCTCGTCCAGCACATAAACCATTCCGCTTAATCCGCTGATCATTTGTTGTGAAAGGCGCATTCTTTGCAGTTCGCTATGGGTGCAGGATTCGAGTGCATCGGAAATTTTACGGTGCGCAAGACCCAAATCCAGCAGGCTTTGCAGGCTCTTCAGCATATCATTGGTAAGCGAAAGGATCAGATCATTTTCCGCGTCTTGCCTGCTCTTCAGAAAAAAGCTGTGCAGCCCGAACAAGTCCATTTCCGAAAGTTGCGCAATGTTTTGTCCTTTAAAAAGCACGGAAAGGGATTCTTTTGACAATCGTTTCCCTTTACATTCATCGCATGGGCGCGCAGAAACAAAACGCAGGATATTCGTATTCCGGTCGCGGCGCAGGATATCCTCCATGGTAGTGATAATACCCGGATAATAAGCTTCTTCGCGCGGTTTGGCTTTGATGCCCGTCCATTTCATACGCGATTCCAGAGTATGCTTTCCAAAAGGGACTTTCAGGCGGTTGCTACCAAAAAGCACGACATTTTTTTGCTCTTCCGTCATTTCATCCCAGGGAATATCCACGGAAAAATCATGTGCATTGCAAACCTCATTGAGCACGTCCATCGTCACCTGGCTATAGACAATATATCCTGAGGGCGTGGTCATTACAAAAGCACCATTGCGGATTGTTTTTTGCGCGTCGGCAATGATTTTCTTTTGATCGATATACTCAGTTTTCCCAAGTCCGCGGCATTTTTCACATTGTCCTTTGGGATGGTTAAAAGAAAAATGGGAGCGGCTCAGATGGGCTTTTTCGCCATTTTGAAACGTTCCGACGCGGGCAAAAATCAGGCGCAGTTTATCGTACAATCCGGTGAATGTCCCAAAAGTCGCACGATCATCGGGATACACGCGTCCCTGCCCCACGGCCAGCGAAGCGCTCAAGCCTTCAAACTGTTCCGCATGGGGCATACGCAATTTGGCGGTAAGCTGCCGCGATGAGGAAGAAAAAGCAGAAAACATCCTGCGCTGGCTTTCCCTGTAGAGTACATCAAACGCAAGGCTGGACTTTCCGGAGCCGGACAAACCCGTAATCACAGTAAGCTGATTGCGGGGAATTTGTACATCAATATTTTTCAGATTGTTTTCCGAGATGCCGCTAATGCGGATAAAATCAGTTTTTTCGGTATTTGGGTTCGTCATAAAGAGCCGTTTCAGCTGCAAAGATAAAAAGGAATAAATGGCAGAAAATACCAAAACAAAAAACCGGCAACTTAAGGAAGCCGGTTCAAAGCAAAACCTGGTGCTATCGAGAAAAAACTAAACGGACAAATTCATCAGCCAGCATCTTAAGATATATACCGGCATTTTGCATAGAATCATGAACATCACTGGCGAGCGGCAGAATCTCAGCAAGATAGTCTATTGAATTGTCATGAAGACTACCCTTTGGCAAATCAGACCTTCCGCAAAAAACAGCTATTTTATGCTGCCTTCTTGAATCAAGTACACCTTTAATCACCTTACCTGAAAACGTCTGACTATCAATACTCCCTTCACCGGTAACAATCCACTGAGCGTCTGCAATCTTTTCATTAAAACCGCTTATGGATTTAATCAATTCAATACCAGACTTCAAATGCGCATCCAGAAATAAAATACAGCCTGCACCCAGGCCACCGGCAGCACCGGAACCCGCAATTTGCTGCAGGTCAATTAAAAAGTTTTTATATGCTACCGCAGCAAAATTCCACAGCCCTTTATCAAGCATTTGGACCATTTGCTCATCTGCACCTTTTTGGGGTGCATAAACCCTCGCCGCTCCATTTTCACCAAAAAGGGGATTATCCACATCGCATGCAATTTCAAACTTCACATCATGAATTCGTTGATGAGCCTGACCGGCATCAATGGAATGCAGCAATTGCAGGTCTTTTCCTTTTCCCTGAAGTTCGTTTTTATCTTTATCGAAGAACCTAAATCCCAGTGCGCGCGCCATTCCCATACCGGCATCGTTTGTTGCGCTTCCGCCAATACCCATAATGATATGTACTGCCCCACGCGAAAGCGCATCCAGGATCAGCTCACCCGTTCCAAAAGTACTGGTTTCCATAGGATTTAACTCCTCATCATTCAACAAGCGGATACCTGATGCTGCAGACATCTCAATAAAAGCCAATCGGGCTGATTCAGAATAAAGATACTCTGCTTCAATTTTTCGCATCAGCGGATCATGCACTTCAAGCCTAATCCTCTGCCCTTCTGTATAATAACGGATCACATCGACTGTTCCATCTCCCCCATCAGCCAAAGGTACTTTATGGACTTCAAATTCATCTGAATATTGCAGCAAAGATTCTTCAACAATATTGCAAAATTCAATTCCGGTCAAAGAACCTTTAAATTTATCGGGTGCGATAACAATTTTGGCTTTCATAAATGCAATTTACGATAAATAAAAACAGATTTTTATTCGCTATCAGGGTTTTTGAACTGCTTAATATAGTCATAAACCCTGCGTTGCACACGTGCCTCGTTCAGACCATAGCCCAGCTCAGTAATTTTTTGCTCATCAAAGCGGTTCCGTGTCAAAATTGCCGAAAGCTGTGCTTCCAGGGCAGTACGGCGCCACATAGGATGATGTGATTTAGGTTTTAAGACTTCAGCCCGGGCAATTTCGCTTTCTATATCCTCAAGCTTTACATAGGGAGCATAAGGATATTCATCAAATGATTCACGGATCCTGTTTTGTTCCATGATCAATTCACAATCTGCTTTGATATCAAACTTTTTGCGTGTCAGTTCAAGGCGCAGGCTGAAAATCTTTTTACCTTCCACATCAAAGCTGACTTTATTATTTTTGATTTCGAGTATCTGTAATTCCTCTTCGAGCAGATTTACCAAACTGGCTTTATTGAGGCTCATAGCCACATTGAGGGTTATCCTGCTGGATTTTTCCGAGGAATTATAGCCCCTGATTATGATGGCATCATCCGATTCGCTGCGTTTAATCGCAGTAAATTTCACTGTATTTCGGTCATCTTCTGCACCAAAAAATGTAGCGTTCCCGGTCAGAATACCTTTATGTTTATCTGTTGTGCATGCTATCAGGTCGGTATTGTAGATATCGGATAAACGGCAAACTTTCGCGCTATCCACATCACCTTTGTGTGGATAAACAGCATATTCAAATTCCATATCGCGCAGACATTGTGCATCAGGCGTAAAGATTTCCGGGCCTGCATCGCCAATACGTGAATTAATTTCCCGGGCAATCCATCCTACAGAGCGGAAGAGGGTCAGCGCAATAGTATCACTTTCAATCACCTGATACTCGGGCAAACCTTTGGAAAATACGGCCATGCCATTTTTGGTATCGTTAAAATCAACGAACTCACGATTCAGGAAAATGGTGTTTGGCTTGGCCTCACGGGCACCGATAATCACTTTTTTAACATCCGGCGGGATACTGGATTCATCGTAATCATCGATGAAAACAGGACGTTTTACCACATCAAACGGACTTCCGGCATATGCAAAATCAGACTGAATCCCTGTTTTGAACAGCACGCGCATTATGTGGTCTTTCACGGTATTCCGCAGCAATGTTTTACATTTTACAAGCTCAGAATCAGCCTCAATAGTATAATAATTTACCACCGGAAGCTTACGCATCAGTGCTGATCGCGTGCTCTGATCATCAGATTCCGATTCTGGCAGCAACATTTCAAATTGTGTGCGCACCACCACCTTTGCAGCCGATTGCTGCACAACATCAATTTTTGCTGTCACATCGCGGCTGGTAATAATCACATCTGTGTCCGGATAGGAATAGTTATATTCATCACCGGTATCGGCGCGATCTTCCAATAATCCGAGTTCTTTATAATGCTTGCCGCTTTCATGATGATAAACATTAAAACTACCATTTCCGTTGAAACGGACATCGATCAAACCATTACTGATAAGCAATCCTTCCACTTTAACTGTTGATTTCGGCTGATCATTTTCACAGAGGATCTTATAACCCATCGCGGGAATATCTTTTACGAAAATGCTCTGTTTCCCGAAGTCAACATTTCCAGAACGGGGAAACAAGGATGTATTAAAAACCAATTTCACTTCATCATTGGTTTCCGAGGAAGTATCAATCAAACTGCATAGCTCCCGTAATTTTTGCTCAGTCAGAGATTGGGTAAGCTGGTTCACGATGCGGCTGCGGTTTTCCATATCGGTATGCACATCATCAATACTCACACCGCAAATACTATCATGTGGATGGTTCTTCAGCAGGGTTTTCCATGCTTCCCGGATTTGGGTCTTTTCGTATTCACCGCCGAGCAACCAGACCAATGATGCCAAAGGTTCGACCTTTTTTTCCAGCATTTTTTGCTGCACATCATTTTGCAGTTTCAGGTACATACGTGCCGACATCACACCCGGAAAAACAGATATAAACCGCCCGCTATACAAAGCCCCTTCCAGGGTTTTTAGTTCTGGTTTCTCCTGCATAACATCTTCGATATACTTAGGCGGGCTGCTCTGAATTACCCGAAATTCATCGGTATCCATTTTACCATCTGTAATGTAGGGTTGGATATCATCCGGCACCATTTCCTGATCATACCCATTCATCAGCAGGATGTTGGATGTTGTTGCAAATGGTGTAAGTTTTTTAATTTCATCATGCACCCTATCTTTCATAATATCGTTATGTTCTGCCAGGCGCATTACATTCCGGTAACTGTCGAGCAGATAAATTGAAGGCAGGGCTGTACCATCGGGAGATTTCCAGAGAAATTCAGACTGAACATCCTCTGGATCCATTTCCACGCCACGCCAAACATATAAGCCTTTTAGGTTAAAGCCATCATGAATTTGTGTCGTTTGAGAAATCTGCCCAAAATTATCCAGCATCCAACCAACGTTCATAGAGCCACCAAACTCTTTTGCGACCAAATTTCCATAAAGCAGGTTGCGCACCAGCGACTCTTCACTGAGCAATTGCCAATCGGGCTGCAGGTAATAAGGACCAATGAACAGCCTGTTCTGCTTTACATACTTCCTGATTTTGCGTTTATATTCGCTCAGGTTATAATTATTTTTATCCAACTCTTCGAAATAATCCTCCACCATCGCCATTTGGCCATCGAGCACAAAGATGTAATCCGGTTCCTTTTCAAACATCGCAAAA
Source organism: Bacteroidales bacterium (assembly GCA_963662905.2). Classification (GTDB taxonomy): domain Bacteria; phylum Bacteroidota; class Bacteroidia; order Bacteroidales; family WRLA01. The sequence continues at coordinate 27,880 of CAXXFD010000004.1, forward strand.
AGGCTGTCAAAAAAAGGAATCAGCCATTCGTTGGTATATTTACTATTGAGATACCATTCCCGATCCCAATGTGTATGCGAAATTATATGCACCGTTTTTTTCATAATATTTATTTTTTAGCTAACCAGATGAAAGAAAAAGGTTTAAGCATCTGTGAATCCAGTACACCTGCACAAGTAATATTTTTTGTGCCATTCAGATATTTTGAGATGTTTTTTGATGATGAAGTGAAATTATGAACACAATAAACACTCCGCTCATCAAATCGTCTTTCGATCACAAACAGTCCTTCATCTTCAAAAAAGTCTGCTTCACCATAAGGCTCAAATACTTCTTCTGATTTTCTGATTTTCAGTAATTCTATATATTTCCTGTAAACTAAAGAACGTAAACTATTTACCTCATTAAACTCCTCTTCAAGACGATCCATCTGAAGTTTCGCCCTGTTTATCCTGCGGTTTATTCCCGAACTTAGGGCAGCCTCCCGGTCATTTACTGAACCAAAAACCGAATGGTAATAAACGGCAGGAATGCCCGGCATAGTCAGCATAACCGATTGTGTGAGCAAGAAGCGTTTTGCTTTGATTTCATCACATTCATTCGGATGAGTTATCAGGTCGATATAACTGCAATTCAGTTCGTAGGGTGATTTTGTGCCATCAGGGTTGGATTTTTCAGAGACAAACCCACCATGATCCCTGGCAATTTGAGCCAGCGCACGGATTTCATCATCTGAAACAATGCCTGAAAGTGGTCGTAGTCCGATACCATCGTGGCTGGCCGTAAAATTAAAAAAACAAGTATGCTCCGATGGAAGTTTCAGAGATTCTGCCCATTGAGCCAATACTTTAACATCCTGCTTATGAACACTGTACGCCAACAAAGGCGGTAAGCTGAAATTATACACCATGTGAGCTTCATCATTTCCACTTCCGAAGTAGGAAATATTCTCATGATGTGGTACATTGGTTTCGGTAATAAAAACACATTGTGGCGCCAATTCATTGATTATAGCCCGATAAGCTTTAATAATCTGATGTGTTTCATCGAGATGGACGCATTCTGTCCCCAGCTTTTTCCACAAAAAAGCAACCGCATCAAGCCGTATAAAACGCGCATTATTGGCCACATAAAACAAAAGTACATCAAGCACTCTCAAAAACACTTTATAATTAGAATAATTCAGGTCAAGCTGATCTTCAGAAAAAGTGGTCCAGATAAATTCTTCTCTGCCTCTGACCATAAAAGGATGTAAGAGCGGCAAAGTTCTGGGACGTGTCACTCTTTTCAGGCGCTTATCATTCGGATCTTCAGAAATGAAAAAACCTTCATAATCTTCATCACCATTCTGAAATCCACGAAACCATTCCGATGATTTGGAGATATGATTGATAACTGCATCGAACATCAGCTGATACGAATTGCCCAGATTTTCGATATCATCCCAATCGCCGAAAGATGATTCCACTTTTTTATAATCCACAACAGAAAAACCATCATCCGATGTAAATGGATAAAAAGGCAAAATATGTATGCTGTTCAGCGCGCCAAAAAGATATTTATCCATCACTCTTTTCAGGCTCTGCAGAGGCGTTTTATTCTTTTCCAAAAAACTATCTGCATATGCAATCAGAACCATGTCACTGCTTGAAAGCCTCTTGCTCTGCGGCTTGACCACTTCTTTATAATGCATCAATAACGAGCTGATGGATTCCATGCATTCAGCCACATTATGCGGATAAAGGTTTTCGATATATTTACTGAAATCACTCATAAGCCAAGATGTTTTCCAATTCTTCTGAAAGCTTTTTCACCGACAAGTGCTGATTGGCCATATGGTAATTGTATTCAACCGATTCTGCCATGAATTCCTTTTTAAAAAGGAGCGCGATGCTATCATCTACCGATTTTCGGATCAGATCTGCATCCACACGCACCAAATCATGTTTTAATGTAAAACTGCTACCAAACGAAACCACTTTAAAACCAAAGGGTGCGATATCGGTGCGATAAACCGGATATTCATAAAGTGCTACAGGCAATTTTGCAGCAAATGCTTCGAGCAGCTGATTGCCCCAGCCTTCAAGTATGCTTGGATAGGTAACAAAATCGGCAATTTGATAGGCGTCCCAGAAGGAATAAATTTTTCCTGTACCTGCGCCCCCGCGTTCTATGCCAATCCTATGGCTGATATCCAGAAGATCAACCTCCCCGGATTCGGCCATATCCTTCAGCCTTTTATAATACTCGTCCGATTCGCACTGCCCGGCCAAAAGGAGGATGATGCGATTTTCTTTAGAAAAAACATGCCCGTTATACAGCTCTTTTCCAATAAATTCAGCCTTCATCTTTTGAAAAACACTGACAAAATCAACAGCTATTTCGATGGCCTTGCGCTCTACAATGCGTGTAGCCTGCAAAAACACAATATCGCCTGGTTTTATATCAAAATCCAGTCGGATATTCCGGTTATAACCATCGGTTTCGAAATGCACTTCATCAAAATCAAAAACATTAGGCACTACCTGTGTTTCAATATCATAGCGCCTTTTCAATTCCGTTTGCGCCAATTTATTGATGCATACATGGCTAACATTTGGATGCCGTGGCGGGAAATAATCGCGCAGTATTTGCTTCACAAAATCATATGCGCTAAAAGCATATAAATCGCGTTCCCAGTGAAAATCATGATGATGGCATAAAACCCGGATACCGGTTTTAACAGCAGCCTCAAAAAAGGCTATTCCTGCAGCCAGGTTCCAGCCCAAAGAAAAAATATTATTGGGCACAATTAAATCCGGTTTCCTTTTTTCAATGATCCCGATGAGCGCTTCTTCAATTTCAACAGCCATTTTAACTACCTCTGATTGAAGCGCTTCGGTATTGGGATAATCTTGTGCATCACCAAAAGCATTGGCAACGATTTTCTCATTCACAGGATTTTTATAATGTAAGGCAGGAATCGTTTCCACATCACCATCTGCCTCATTTCCGGCAATATAGAACACATTATGTCCCAGCATCTCCAATGCTTTTTCCCACTTTTGCATCTCCAGGGATACACCATCGGTTTCACCGATCCGAAAATGACATAATGCGATATTCATATTAAAAAAGCTTATCCAAAGATTTGCGGAACATAAAAACTAAAAATCACAATCAGGATAAAGAAACCAATGAGTATATAGGTTTCTTTGATCAGAATATCTTCTTTCCTGATTTTGAATATAACGACATCCGTTTTATTTTTCGGATCATGGAAAATAAGGCTGACCGCATAAGTTAGCAGAACACAAAGTGCAAATCCGGTAAAGTTCAACCATATCCAGAAAATTTCCACTCCCGGATCAAATCCGATAATTTCCTGCATGGTTTTGGAAAAAATCAGGTTTACAAGTACTGACACAATGATTCCAACTTTCATTCCGTGCCGGTTCACTTTTTTGGAAAAAATAGCCAGTATGAAAGTTGCCAGAACCGGTCCATAGAAAACAGAACCAATGGCATTTATAATTTCGATGACGCTGCTTTCGCTGCCCCCCAGTAAAAACGCACTGGCGATACAAACGATACCCCAAAAAACCACTGCAGATTTTGAAAGCATCATGTATTTTTTTTCGGTGATCTTCTTTTTGCCACGATTAAAGAAATCCTCAACAGTAACGGCAGAAAGGGAATTAACGGTTGAACTCAATGAAGACATTGCCGCAGAAAGTATGCCCACCATCAACAGTCCGATTACGCCATGAGGGAGATATTTGGTAATAAAGACCGGCACCATTAAATCAGGTTTTATTCCGGATGAAGCAAATTCCTGTGGAAAGTATTTTTCAGTAACCGAGCTGATTTCATTAAGAAAATCAGGGGCTACCAATATAAAACCGCCTAAAACCAATCCCATAATACAATACACAAGCACGACCGGCAACCGGAGCATTCCATTTGCAAAAAGCAGTGTTCGTATTGTTTTTTCGTTTTTGGCCGAAAGCAGCCTTTGAGCCTGAGTTTGATCGGTACCATAATAAGAGGCATAAAGAAAAAATCCTCCGATTATCATAGGCCAAATCCCGTATTCACCGCCATTGAGGCCGAAGTTATTTTGAATTACCTGTAATCTGTCGGGATTGATATTGGATAATGAGCCGCCATTCTGATCCATTAGAATCCAGCCAAAAACCAAAATAATAACCAGACCAAGAAAAAGGATGATCATCTGAATTGCATCGCCCCATACCACGGCTTTCATCCCGCCCTGCCAGGAGTACACGATAGTTACAATACTGATAATAGGGATGGTATAAATAAAATCAATATCCAGTACAGCCTGCAAAATAATGGCGATGGTATAAACCATCACTCCGGTGCTCAATGCCCGGCTGATTTGAAAGACTACACTTAAGATCATACGTGTTGAAGCATCGAAGCGGCGCTCAACAAACTCATAAATACTTACCACCCCTGAGCGGAACAATGGAGGAATGAGCACAACCATTAGAAAAAACATGGCCAGAGGAACAGAAAACTCAAAAGAAAGCCATTTCATCCCACCGCCGGCTTTCAAAGCCACAAAAGCAGGAGCCGAAACAAAGCTGATGGCTGAAAGCTGGGTCGCCATTGTTGAAAGGCTCAAAGGAAACCAGCCCAGGCTTTTGCCTCCAAGGAAATAATCCGTTGAATTTTTATTTTCCTTGAAAAAGTAGCCCATTCCAAGGAAACCCGCGAAATACACCAATACAATCAGATAGTCTAACCAATTCATATTATGGTCATTAATATTTATAAAACAAAAAAATCCTGTGTCCGTATTCATATCCGGGCAGACAAAAAAAGACATAAAAGCTCAACCCGTGAAACCAAAATACCATTGGCAAACCCAAAAAATGCCATCCATTAAAATAACAAAAGCATACAGAGCTAACCATATAAAAACTCAACCATTACAGCAGGCCAAAACCATTATACCTGCATGTATCTTTCTGCAGCTTTCAGGAATAAAGCAAAGCAGATGCACTCTTTGAAGCCAAATCACCAAACCGGAAGACACAGACAGAAAACATCATCAACACATTTCCTTCGCTCAAGCTTCCTGTCTTGTCCTTCCCCCATAATAAGCCTGCACCACCATCTCCGGTAAAGCAAGAGCGGAATAAAAACTACGGTTACCGGTAAAAACCAGCAAAATTACACCACCACTTGTCCGCTCTGACTTTTATGATAAATAAAGAGGTTTCAATAATAAAACACGGAACAACAGGATTTCAAAGAACTTCATTTTGCCTGTTATCAGGCGGTATTCAAAACAGGGAAAATCCCCTGCAAATAGACTAGATATTAAATGTTACACGCAGGAACACCCTTCTTGGAAGGATCGGTCGGCCAACGAAATAAACACCTTCGTTTGATTGTGACAGGTCTCGTGGGTTACCTTCGGTCAGGCCACGACAATCGGTCAGGTTAAATACCGAAGCACCAATGCGCATGCTTTCTCCTTTTTGTCCAAGGCTCATGGTATAACCTGCATCCAAACGAACGATAGAAATCGGATCGAGCTCAACATTATTGCTATCGTCGGTATATTTGCTGCCCATATAACTCATCGATAATGCGCCATCCAGCCTGCTGTCGGCATATCTCAGCTCAACATATGACATAAAATTCGGCTGACGGGCCAGTTTATTACCCACATATTCAGGATTGGATTTTTGCTCTGTGTATTCATGTGCCTGATAAGTAAGGCTACCGTTAAAGCTCAGGTTTTTCACAAATTCGTATGCCCATGTTGCTTCCACACCAATAGTGCGTGTACTTTTTGTAGTTACCTGTTCAATGATTGTTCCGGGGTTATTGGGGTCATCAACCAAACGGACATCACGCCGGTTATCCAGTTTTACGAAATATCCTGCGATTGTGGTTGTCAGTTTTTGTGTGGCATATTTTGCACCCAATTCTCCCTGATAAATTTTCTCTGTTTTATATGAACCAACAGTACCGTCAGGAGAAATCTGAATTCCACGAGGCTGAGGGAAGAAATAGCCTTTGGTAACGTTACCATAAAGGTGCAGGTTATCATTGACGGCATAGTTTGCTGCCAAAACACCGGCCCAGTCAGTATCAGCACCATCACCGGTCAGGTAAGCATTATTGCCCCAGTTTACACTTTGGAGATCGGCCGAAAGACTGGCATCATCATCCATCAAATAGGAAGTTGATCCTTCGCGGGCCAGCGTAGCTTTGATGTGCTCCACCCTAAAGCCCACATCAATGCGCCATCTACCAATTTTCATTTCATCAGTAAGGTAACCCGCAATTTTATTGGCGGTGATGAAGTTATTGTCATAAGCCGCACCCGGATTATAAATACCATTCTGGCTCAGGATTTTCTTTTCGCCACCCGACATATAACTGATATCCACAAGCATAGGCTCATCATTAAATTCGCTGATATAGCGTGACTGCACATTTTTATCAAAGGCTTCTGTACGTGAAAAGAAACCACCAGCGGTAACATTATGTTCCAGATCACCGGTAATCCAGGTTTTTGTCAAATTGATTTCGCCGGCCATATCGGTCATAGGACGATCGCGGTCGAGCAATGTATTTACAAGCACCTTATCCGAATTCGGTACTACGCGGGTAGTGCCGGTATTCGTTACTGTAATATCTGTTGCAGCAGGATCAATGGTGGCAACAAAATCGTTTATTGATTGTGGGTTACCGGTTCCTGCAAGGAAGAGGTTAAACTGATGCTGATATCTTGCATAACGCATTTTCGTATTCAGTTTCAATTCATTATCAAATTCGTATTTATAATCGGCCATAAAGTAGCCCCCTTTGGTTTCAACACCATTGCGGATTGGTGTATGATAAACCCCATTTGGCGTACGATAAGAAATATTGGCAGCATGAACAGTTTGAATGGTTTTCACCTCTTCACCATCGTTGCCAATAGCATATTTACGTGTTTCACCATCAAGTGGCAACGGAAGGAAAAACTGAACGCGGTCATCAATCAATTGCGCTGAAAGCACGAGTGAGCCTTTATCAAAAAGTTGTTTTACATTTCCACGAAGCTGGAAACCTTCGGTAGGAAGTCCGGTTTTAATGGGACCTTCGTCATAACGATAGAAACCGCTAATCGCATAATAAGTGCGTGATTCTTTTCCACCAATCTTACCTCCTGAGAAGAAATCAGCTTTAAGACGTCCCTGGTCGGCAGTCTCAAACTGGATGATGTTTTCAGGAATTTCTGTTCCCGTCTTGGAGATGTAATTGATCACACCGGCAACAGAACCAGCGCCATACATAATTGCAGCACCACCACGCGGGAAGTCCAGAGTTTTCAAACCGAAATCATTGCGGATATACACATCATGAGCAGATGAGTTTAGTCCGAAAGTACTGATTACAGGCATTCCATCATACTCCAGAGGGTTAAAAACATACTGTCCGCCTGAAGGTAAACCTCTGACAAATACATTGGCAGCAACTTCACCTCCACCACCTTCAGCAGTAATACCCGGAACTGAGCGCAGGATGTCGGCCTGTCCGTTGGCTGCTTTCGACTGGATTTCTTTGGCATTCATCGAAGTCATCGACATAGCGGCCTCTGCTTCGGAGCGCACCGTCATCGTACCGGTAATGGTTACCTCATCAAGCCCCAATCCTTCTTTAAGCGTAAGCTCAATAGGATCTTCCGAAGCAACTTCCAGTTCAATTGCCTGAAATCCAACATAACTTACCTGTATTATAACAGGAAGATTATCCACGGTCAGGCTAAATTTACCGTCGATATCACTAATTGTACCTGTTGTGGTATTTTGAACCATAACAGATGCTCCGGGGATAGATACACCTTTGGCATCTTTAACCGTTCCTACAATTGTATTCTGCGCAATAGTTTGCATTGTCAGACCAAAAAGGAACACGAATAAAACAGTAAAAAATCTCTTCATATCTTTGAACTATTAAATAATTATGCAGCAAAGAAAAGTCGAAATTTCAGAAGATGCAAGAGGGCAAATTTTCCGTAAACGTTTACGGTTAATAACTTTCTTAATAATTTTTTAAATTTGCACACACATCTAATTATCAATAAATACAGCAATGAAGAAAGCACGTTTAAAAGACATTGCAAAAGCGCTAAACACAACAATTGCGACCGTATCGCGTGCATTGCACGACCACCCGGAAATCAGCGACAAAATGAAAAACCGGGTCAGGGAAGTTGCCGCATTGTATAATTATAAACCCAATAGTACGGCATTATCACTGAAATACCAGAAGTCGCATCGCATTGGCGTTATCTTCCCCAGGCTGGCACATTATTATGTCACTCAAATTTTGAGCGGAATGTTATCCGAAGCAGAAAAAGCCGGATACAAGCTCCTGATAGCCGAAAGTAACTATAAACCAGAAAAGGAACTTGAATTTATTGAAGAATTTTATGAACTGAATGTAGATGCCATTCTGATTCTTCCCGGAAGAAAGCTCGCTTTAAAGAAAGACCGTCTGGAAAAACTCATCCGAAAAGACATTCCATTCCTGATAATCGACAGGCTTATTTATTTCGACAATATCAATACACCTCTGATATCTTCCAATGATTATGTTGGCACAAAGGAAGGAATCAATCATTTGATCAAGCAAGGCTACAGGAAAATTGCACACATGCGCGGGCTTGCATCATCCGATTTGGCCAATATCCGCTGCAAAGCATATATGGATTCACTGAAAGAGCACAATCTGGAAGTGAGGGACGAATGGATTATCAGTTGCAACAAATTCACCTTTCAGGAAGGGGAACAAATGGCAATGAACCTCATGCAATTAGCCGAACCTCCTGATGCCATTTTTGCCATTAGCGATATTGTTGCTGTTGGCGCATTGAACGGCTTAAAAAAGGCCGGATATAAAATTCCGGAGGATGTCGGCGTACTTGGGTTCAGCAATTCCGATCTGGCCTTGGTTTGCTCTCCTCAACTTTCATCCATTCATCAACCCGGAAAAAAAATTGGCCGACGAAGCATACAGCTTGTCTTATCACATATCGATCAGCAGGAAGACATTTCTAAGTTGAATATCAGGGCAAAAACCCGCTTGGTAATACGTGATTCGACGAATAAAAACCCATAGATTTTCCTGCTCTCAAACCAACAAAGCGTACAATCCGGATAGAGGATATCAAACATTTATCATTCAAATAGCAAAATACATCAACTTTATTTGATAAATTAACAAAAACCAGTATCTTTGTCATACCATCAAAGAAAAGCCATAATCATGAGAAAAAGCATTGTTGCAATTATTGGATTTTTTATTGCCGGTTTTTGTCTGGCTCAAAGCAGTTTTCCATTTCCGGAAGACAATCCTTTTTGGATGGAAAACAGCTCCGAAAAATGGGCATGTACACCTCCCGGAGCTGGCTGTCATGGCTACATTTGCAACTGCCTTTCACCTGTTTACTACAAATCCGACACCACAATAAACGGAACAATTTACAACAGATTATACAGCAGAGGCGTTTGCACAGGCAATGCAGCTAATCAACCAGAACCCGGCTGCCCGTCATCCTTCCATTATCAAAATGAAGAATCACTTTATGCGATCATTCGTCAGGACATTGAGAATCAAATTGTATATATCAGGCAAGACGGACAGGATCAAATTCTCTATGATTTTGGAAATATGGCCGTTGGAAATCCATATCCTAAAACAGTTGCCAACATCAACACAACAGACACCCTTATTGTAGCCAGCATAGACAGTATTGAGGCCGGTGGCATAAGCAGAAAAAGATGGAATCTGGCTTTTCGGTATAATGGCTCTGTTTTCCTGGAAGGTTTCGCGAGCATTATCGAAGGAATAGGAAGCACATTGGGACATTTGGGATATCTTGAAATGCCTTTTGAAAATACATACAGTCTGGAATGCTTCTCGTTGAACGATGAAAGTATTTATCCCGACGGAAGTTATTTATGCGACAAAACCCTTGGAGCGGAAAAAACAACCATCAGGAACAACAAAATCAGTATTACTCCGAACCCGGCCAAAGACAAAATATGCATCCGAATTGAAGAACAACATTTTGTTGCGGGAAAAATCAGGATTTTTGATTTAAGCGGACGGATTGTATATCAAAACAAGATATTCCTGCCCAACAATGAATTATCAATTCAGCATCTCAATGCAGGAATATACTGTATAGAAGTTAAAACCGAAAATGCACATTTTATAGAAAAGTTTATAAAATTTTAATACTGTCACAAAACCAAAGGATTACATTACAGGCAGAAAATCAAAGCGATTCAGACATAATTCGGCCTGCAAAAAAAATACACTATTTTTAACTTAAATTAATTTATCTAATTGGATAATTGCTACATTTGTACTGAATATACTATAAACAAAGTAGATTATATCAAACTTTCCACTAGCATAAACACTTATAACAGCATGTGTATCAATACTAAAACATTTAAGCAAAAGCATTTACAATTATCTTTTATCCAAATTAAACACAGAAGACAAGCGGTTTTATAAAAGCACGCTACATAAATGAAACAATATAAGTCCTAAATTACATTAACAAAAACAAGAGAAAGCAATGAAAAAAAGACTATTCACAATTGTATTAATCTTCAGCTATTTAACATTATTACCATCAAACCTTTTCGCTCAAATAGTAGATTCATACACCAAGGCATACAAAAAGCCTCTTCCCAAAAACGAAAACGTTCTTATTGCAATGCCTGAAGATGAAATTACTGTAGGTTTTGAAAAACTTGGCACAATTATTCATGGCAGTTCAAACCCAAAAGCCGGCTTTTCTGAATTAACAGAAGCGGTGAAACAAGCAGCCCGCGAGGCAGGAGGAAACCTGGTGAAGGTACTCAAGTTTACGCCAAAAAAAGCGCGGAACGACAATTATGAATTGCAAGGTTTTATCTATTATACCGACAGCCTGGAATACCAAAAAACCACTCCAATACCTGTGGAGCAAGAATTTGATGCGGATTATGCGATGATCCACTTTTACAGATATCCTGATAATGGGCCGGAGATAGAGATCAAAACGCTTGACAGCATTTTATGCACAATTTCTCCGGATACGAAGCAAAGCATCCATCTCAAAAAGCAAAGCAAACCAATAATTATTGCCCAAACCAAAAACCGGGAAATATTAACACAGGAATTTGAACCCGGCAAGGAATATTTTATCAGGGCTTTTGCAAGAGGGTCCGGCGCCCCTAAGCTTGAGCTGATGAACTGGCTTGACGGGAAAATGGAATATATGTACTTGAATATTGCCCAAGCTGCTGAACCTGAAAACACCAAAATCTCCGCAGATGCCGCCATCGCAACCGCAGCAACAATCAACACCGCAGTAAATACTGAAGCAGGCAGTCCGGCAAAAAACACCAATCCTCCGGCAAACACATCAGATTATACCCAAACGAAAAGCACCGTAGTAAAAAAAGATGATATAATAATATCCGCTCCAAAGACAAGTTCAACGCGCGGATGGATCAACATCGCTTTTGGACCAAGCTGGTACACAGCAAAAAATCCGGAAGGACTTACCAGTGCCGGAGAAGATCATATGGATGCCTTAAAAAAAGGATTTCACCTCGAGATTACGGCAGCATATTTCGTCAACCCATCGATAGGAATCGGTTTTACGCACAATAGGTTAAGCACATCTCAAACAACAAACATAACGGAGGAAATTGAAGGACAAAACATCAATCTTGAATTGAAGGAAGATATTTTCACAAGCCTTACCGGCCCTGTATTTTTGGTCAGGACGCCCATAACCAATTCTAAAAGTGTTTTTTACAGTTCCCTTGCACTGGGGCTTTTATCGTATGGCGATGAAGCCGTTATCAGCGCTCCAGCCTACACTTCTGCAACCGAATCTATTAAAATTAATGGAGATAGCTTTGGAGGCAACATAGCCACAGGCATTGATATCGGAATAATTGATGACTTTGCCATTAACGCCCAGCTATCATATCTTTTTGGAAACCTTTCCAAAGTTACCATCAACAGCAACGGCTCTTCCGGGGAAGCAGAACTCGAAGGAGACAATAAAATCAATGCCAGCCGTCTTAGTATTGGAATTGGCGTCAGCTTCCGCTTTTAAACATAAAAACAATGAAAAACCTTCTGCTAATCCTACTTTGTTTTTGCGCCGGAAGCATAGCAATTGCTCAGGACGTTATTATTAATATGTATGGCGACACCATTGTTTGCCATATTAATTCCATAGACAAAAACAAACTCCATTACAGAAGCGATTTCAGGCCGGATGCCCCACAATCCTCTATTGCATTAAAAGAAGTTGTTTTTTTCTGCAAGGACTGCTATCGCGAAGGGATGATTCTTGGCGAAAACCAGAAGCAGGAAAACCTACCGACGAAAAATTTCAAAAGATGGTCTATCTCTGCAAGTGCAGGCTATTCCGTTATGGACAACAACGGCCTGGAATACACTTACGAAAAGCTCAATGAACACATCAATTCCTTACATAAGGGCTTAGGCATCAACTTATCGGCCGGATGGCAATTGAGCCGCTCGTTTGGTTTTGATTTTCATTTTCAAAGATTCTCAAGATCACTGGAAACCAAAGATCTTTCAATCCCCCTTATTATTGATAATGAAGAAATTATATTAGACTGCTCATTGATAAACAATGTACAGTTAAATCATATTGGCATAGACATTAGCGGCCGTTTTGTTTTCAAAGAAAGCAATTCGGCCTTGCTTTTCGGCTTGGGCGCAGGCCCCTCATGGTACACCAGCGAGCAAGACATAAAATTACCCGGCTCTTCCATGAGGGTACATCAAAAATTGACGGGATCAACACTAAGTGCATATTTGAATGGAGGTGGAGAGATTGGAATCAACAACCTGATAGCCCTGAGCATAAAAGTCACTTTAGTAAGCGGAACAATAGACAAGGTAAATGTTGATTATGATTACACTACACAAGATTACGAAGCAGAAGACGGAGGAGGAAAAAGCATTATGACTGTAAGCTTTATGACCGGGCTGGTTTTCAGGCTCTAAGCAGCCTAAAAGGAAAACAAATAACAATATCTCAATTGTGGAAAAACCAATAAAAAGCAAAACCAGTATTGCACTATTGTTAAGTATTATCCTCTTTTTGGCAAAGGGAATGTTTGCTCAGGGTGTTGATAAAACCATTTACAAAACCAAAAATCCACTACCAAGTGACACTGAGGTACGCTTCGCAATGGAGGATACCGACATTAGCGTGCCTTATGAAGTCATTGGCTTAGTGGAGCAAAGTATCCTAAGTTATTATCAAAGCTATTCGAACCTTATTAACAATATAAAAAAGGCAACACGTAAGGCAGGCGGAAACCTTTTTAAAATCACCGAATTTCATGTAAATTTCAATTACGCCCCCGAATACGAAATAAAAGGTTACATCCTTTATACCGACAGTCTTGAACTGCAAAAAACAACCCCTCTGCCAATTGAATTCGAATATGATGTTGATTTTGCCATCTTACATTTTTTCAGGTATCCCGGAAACGGCCCTGATGTCAAGGTCAAAACACTGGACAGCCTGCTCTGTACACTTCCTCCGGGCAAACAGCAAACAATCCATCTTCGAAAGCAAGACAGACCTTACATTATTGCCCAAACAAAAAAACGCGATATTCTAATTCAGGAATTTGAAGCAGGCAGGGAATACTATATTCGCGTTTACACAAAAGCAAATGGTGCCCCAAAATTAGAAATCATTAATTGGCTTGATGGAAAAATGGAAGTGCAATTCCTCATAGAAGCCGGTTTGGTTCAAAACAGTGATCAGGAATTTTCACATTCAGCTCCCTTTGAGGGTATTTCAGATAAAACAGACAGCAGCTCCACCCAAAGTATAGGCCAAGGAAAACCCTATATTAAGCCAAAACCAGAACCCATTAATTATTATGCAAGCGGAAAAAATTCCCCAATGCTGCAACATCTTGAAAAAAAACCCGAACCAAAATCCTTATCAAACAGCTGGAAAATAAATATTGGCTTTGGCCTAAGCACACATACTGACGCTTCCAACAATGAATTCAACAAGATTTTCGATGAGCACATTAAAGAATTAAAAACCGGCGGTCACCTCCAATTATCAACAACCGGATTCATAAACAAAAAAATAGGTATAGGCATTTTAATCAACCACATGCATTCATCAAGCAGTCTTAAAAACCTTTACGTCGAGATAAACAATTACTATTTAATATTCGACTATGATGAAGAATTAAGCAACAGCTTTATCGCTCCGACAATCATATACAGGGAAATCATAAAGAACAGCTACAGTTCTTTTCAGAGCGGAATTGCCATTGGGTATTTTAGATACTTCAACGAAGCAAAAATTATCACAGCTGATCCGGATGTAAACAGCACGATTAAAACTACTGGAAACTCAATTGGAATCAGGGCAATATTGGGCTTTGATATTGGGCTCTCAAAGAAAACAGCATTAAATCTTTCTGCATCTTATCTTCACACAAAGATCAATAAAGTTAACCAAACAATTAATGGCGTATCAAAGGAAAACAATTTTCAGGGCGTCGCTGTCGTAAATCCCTCAAGATTTGATTTTAGCATTGGATTGAGCATTCGGTTTTAAGCTGTAAATACAAAATTTTTTATTGAAGCCACTGAATTCTCTTATTTCATTGCAAGATGCTATTTGACATTTGAATGTTATGACCAGGCTGGCATATCATAATGCTAACTCTTTTTTTTAATTAAATCCACTTTCTCAGCATTAACCTTTTTGAAAACAGTTTGCTTAATCAACTTCAATATTAGCCGGAACAATAAGACGTACTGTTATTCAATTAACAATAGAATTATAAGATTAACCTCAATTTTTTAAGGATATTACAGGTTTTTGTTAGCAATATTTGAGATTAACCCAAATTTAACAGGGGTATTTCAAAAATTATCATACTTTTGCCTCGTTAATCAAAAATTCAAACAGATGGCAGAATTACGTTTTAAGGCATTAGAGGAGATTTTTAAGAGGGAGGCTATCAAAACGGATGCGCCCAATAAAGTAACCAGTGAGTATTTTGGAGCGAATGTTTTTGACCAGCGGAAGATGAAGAAATACCTAAACCGTGAGGCTTATGATAAATTTATCCAAAGCGCAGAAAAAAGCGAACCCATCGACCGCAGGCTGGCCGACCAGATAGCAGCCGGCATGAAAGCCTGGGCCATGGAAAAAGGCGCAACACATTATACACACTGGTTTCACCCGCTTACCGACAGTACCGCAGAGAAGCACGACGCATTTATCGAGTTTTCGGAATTTGGCGGTGTGGTAGAAAACTTCAGCGGTGAGCGCCTGGCACAGCAGGAACCCGATGCATCCAGTTTCCCAAGCGGCGGTTTGCGCAACACCTTCGAAGCACGCGGCTATACAGCCTGGGACACCAGCAGCCCGGCATTTATCATCGACCGCACGCTCTGCATCCCCACCGTTTTTGTATCCTATACCGGCGAAGCACTGGACTATAAAACCCCTTTGCTCAAATCACTAACCGCTGTGGACAAAGCAGCCACAGATGTTTGCCAGTATTTCGATAAAAACGTGAAACGCGTTACCTCCAATACAGGCTGGGAACAGGAATATTTCCTGATTGACGAAAGTCTGTTTTGCGCCCGGCCCGACATGATGCTCACAGGAAGAACCCTGATGGGACATGCATCATCCAAAGACCAACAAATGGACGACCACTATTTTGGCGCAATTCCGGAGCGGGTCAAAGCCTTTATGCATGAATTCGAGCAGGAAGCATACCTTTTGGGCATACCGGTAAAAACACGTCATAACGAAGTAGCCCCCAACCAGTTTGAGTGCGCCCCCATTTTTGAGGAAACCAATCTGGCCAATGACCACAACCAATTG
The DNA here is from genome assembly GCA_963662905.2 of Bacteroidales bacterium. Classification (GTDB taxonomy): domain Bacteria; phylum Bacteroidota; class Bacteroidia; order Bacteroidales; family WRLA01. The sequence goes on from CAXXFD010000004.1 coordinate 43,826, forward strand.
ATTATGGAGCTAATGCGACGCGTTGCCCGCAAGCACCATTTCCGCATCCTTTTCCATGAGAAGCCTTTTTCAGGCATTAATGGATCAGGAAAACACTGCAACTGGTCACTGAGCACAGATACAGGCGTAAACCTCTTCAAGCCGGGACGCAACCCAAAATCCAACCTGCAGTTCCTCACCTTTCTCATCAACACTTTGATGGCGGTGAAGAAAAACAACGACCTCTTGCGCGCCAGCATCAGCAGCGCCGGAAACGCACACCGCATGGGCGCCAACGAAGCCCCTCCGGCCATTATCAGCGCATTCCTGGGACGCCACCTCACGCATATGCTCAATGAAATCGTGCAGAAAGTACCGGACGAAAAGCATATGGATCCGGACCTGAAAACCGAGCTAAAACTCAATATTGGCAAAATCCCGGAAATCCTGCTCGACAATACCGACCGCAACCGCACTTCGCCTTTTGCTTTTACGGGCAACCGTTTTGAGTTCCGTGCCGTTGGCTCTTCTGCCAATATTGCTTCCGCGATGATTGTGCTCAATGCCACAATCACAAGGCAGCTCAAGGAATTTAAAAACGAAGTAGATGATATGATTATGAGCGGCATCAAAAAAGATGATGCCATTTTTCAGGTGCTGAAAAAATACATTATCGAATCGGAAAGCATCCGATTTGAAGGAAACGGCTACAGCGAAGAATGGGCCAAAGAAGCCGAAAAACGCGGGCTGACCAACAAAAACAGCGTTCCGGAAAGCCTTGCAGATTACCTGAAGGATGATTCACGCGAACTTTTCCGCAGCCTCGGCATTTATTCGGGCAAAGAGCTGGAAGGACGCGTGGAAGTAGAGTTTGAGAAATACACCAAAATCATTCAGATTGAAGCACGCGTTTTGGGTGATTTATCCATCAATCATATTGTGCCAACAGCTGTAAATTATATGAACCTGCTCATCGAAAACGTGAAAGGGCTCAAGGAAATTTTTGAAGAAATGGAATACAAATCCATGGCCAAAGGGCGCATCGAACTGATCCGCAATGTTTCCAACCACATTTCTTCGATTAAGGAACTCGTAAGCGAAATGATTGAGGAGCGCAAAAAAGCCAACCGTATCGAAAACGAATTTGAAAAAGCAATGGCTTACGATAAAAATGTCCGCCCCTACCTCGAAAACATCCGTCAGCATATCGACAAACTCGAACTGGTTGTTGATAATGAAATCTGGCCTCTGCCAAAATACCGGGAGCTGTTGTTTTCCAGGTAATTATTAGTTCAAAAAAAAGCCGCGGATATTATTCTTGCGGCTTTTTTTATTTCAAAACAGAAAGCCGTTTGATAATCCGAAAACAGCTATCGTTTCGCTGTGATATAATATCCTCCGGTTTTTGGAGCACCACGAAACTCAATAAGACGATCATTTCTTAGCTGCTTTAAATACCTTTCAGTGGTTGATACTCCTTTGTTAATCCTTTGCGCGATTGCTGCGGTTTTTATTCCGGGATATTTACGCACAATTTCAACTACCAACGCTACTCCCTCATTTACTCCCTCATTTACTCCCTCATTATTCATAAATTCAACAATGAAACCAGAAAAGTCAACACAATAGTTTGGCGGGGGCAAATTTCATTTTGCACACTCGTTTATTACTTAAAACAAACAGCCGCACTGTAAAATGTGGCTGTTTATTTTTTGCTCCCCTACCTCAAATTCCGCAACCTGAAACTCATACTATAGGTATCGATCAGGATTTTAGAACAACTTTCGCCGCAATTCTTTGTTTTTGCCTGGATACGCTGATCCGAACTGCCTCGCTCAATATGGGTGTTGGCAAATTCTTTATCGGGATAATCCAGCTTGCCATATTTAAGCTTTGCATCAATGCTGTATGCTGCATCTTTTGCAAAATCAATATTGGCCGAACCGTATTTGCCATCAATTTCGATAAATTCAAAACCATTGGACATCAATTCAATATCAAATGAAGAGGAATAAGATTCGGCTTTCAGGCTTTTGTTGAGCCGGTCAAATTTCCATTCGCTGTATTTATCGCGCACATTCAGGGAATTGGCTTCATTAGCCTGAAAATCATCATCATAACTTTCAAAAAGCACATCCGTGCAATAGCCAAAGCGGAAAGATGAATATTTTGAGATGATATCGATTTCTGCTGCTTTGGTGAATTTCAGGTCACAATCGTAGAGGTTAAAACGGATATTTCCACAGCTTTCGCCTTCCATTTCAGTATATTTCATCTTGCCCCGGATATTGCCCAGATTATTGATACGGAACACATCATCATAACTGTCGATATCAATATCCTGGCAGCTGTTTCCTTCAATTTTGGAATATTTTGCGCCAATTTCCACATTGCCGGCACAATCTGCAAAAGCAATATCACAATCATAAAGCTTTGCCTTAATAGCCTGCACATTTCCGCACTCCACTTTGCTGTATTTTCCTTCGAGCGAATATTTTCCGTCCACCTGCCCACAATACAACTTACTGGAGTACAGCTCCATTGCCAAATCTCCACCAACATCCGGAAGCTGAACCGTTGAATAGCGGTTTATAATTTTCAGGTTCAGGTTTTTGGGGAAATAAATAATGTGTTCTACTTTTAATTCAGACAATCGGGCTACACTCCCATCAGTGAGCGTTATTTTAATTTTGCTGTTCCTTTGAGTCCATTCATTCCAAAAAATGGTGTTTAATTTAATAACAGAACCCACTTTCTCCGGCTTGCACTCCTTTATGGCGCGCATCACCAGAGCCTCATCTTCATCAGAACGGCCTTTCAGCTCACGGATGATGGTTTCCACTTTTATCTCGCTTTTATCCCACTCAATAAATTCCACATTGGCTGTGCGGTTGTAGAGTTCAAAAGTATTGCACCCGCCGCATTCAACGGAACGGACAATTTTATTTGTTTCCTGAGCACTGAGGGCCGTTCCGAGCAGCATCAGCAGGATCAGCACATCAAATTTCATACGGTATGTTCTCATTTTCATGTTCTTTTTGTTTTTGAATTTCAAATAAAATACGGTTTAACAATTGGATTTTCTTCTCATAATAATCCATAAAAACCGTGATAATCTGCTCATTGCAGCAATCCTGGCCAAGGTCCTGCATATAAGCCTCATATTGAAGATCGATCTCGTTCATTTCTTTTTGTATTTCCTTAAAACTATAATTGCTGCTTTTCGCCAACTCCTGGGCTTGCGCATATTTCAGGCTGATTTCAGTAATATACTCCTGCTCCTGCGCTTTAAACTCCGGATAGGCTTTGCTCAGCAAAAGCTCATGCTGTTCTTTATGGTGCAGCAGACCGATACTCAGCACAATACTTAAAGCAAGCAGGAAAACGGCAGCAACTTTCCAGAAAAGCGCAGAGCCATTCCTTACATTCCGCTGCTTTTGCATTCGTTGCCAGATTTTTTTTGCATCGGGCTGATGCACATCAAAATCCGTTCTATGCTTTTTTATATAATCATCAAGCTTCATCATAAACACATAATGCTTCTTTTAACAACTTACGGGCGCGGTTTAATTGGCTTTTGGATGTGGAAATGCTGATATCCAATCGTTCGGCAATTTCCTGATGTTTCATTTCCTCAAAAGCGAAAAGCTTAAAAACCAATTGCGCCCCTTCGGGCAGATTTTCGATGGCCTGCATAATTTGCTTTGGGTCAATTTCTTCCGGCAGTTCAAAATCATCTTCCGGGATTTCCAAAAGGGCTGCATCACGAACCAGCAGGTTTTTGTTGCTGCGGATACTGTTCAGGCTTTTGTTCACGGCAATCCGCCTGACCCATGCACCAAAATTTCCATTGCGCAGTTCATCCAATCGTTCAAAGGCCGTTATAAAACTTTCCTGCACCAGATCTTCTGCCAAATCACGTCGCTTCACAATACGGAACACACTGTTATACACACAGTTGATATTCTGATCGAAGAGCTCCTTTTGCGCCCTCTGATTGCCCTTCAGGCTTTTTCGGATTAGGTATGCTTCTTTTTTTAGCAGCAAATCTGATTGGGGTTTCTAAAATTCTGACACAGGAATACCTGCATGGTTGGAATTATTCAGAAAAAAAATTTCTCCATTTAAAAAATCCTGCCTTCCCAGAAAAAACCTTCTGTCTTTTCGGGCTTGGGCGGACGTTTTTGAAAAATGCCATAAACCGCTGATCCACTGCCACTCATAGCAGCATACAGCGCTCCGTTTTTATAAAAATCTTCTTTGATTTTTGCCAGTACAGGATGCTGTTCAAAAATCTTTGTTTCAAAATCATTTTTAAAAACGGATCTCCATTCTTCGGGCGATTTTCCCCAGGATCCGCTCAGTGCAGGCCGGCTGTTATCACATATGATTCCGGCATAAGCATGTGCTGTGGGGATGTGCACTTCCGGGCGGATCAGCTGGATATACAGTGGAAGCAGATGATCGCCTGGAAGCTCCGAAAGCAGCTCGCCCCTACCTGTCGAAAGCTGTGTTTTTCCCTTGATGAAGAAAGCACAATCAGAGCCCAGTTCCGCGGCATGATATTCCAGTTTTTCATCATCAAGTCCCAAAGAAAACAGCTCATTGAGCATTTTCAGGGCAAAAGCCGCATCGGATGAACCACCGCCCAAACCGGCGCCCATAGGGATAATTTTATGCAGGTGCATATGAACTGCAGGAACGGAATAGCGTGCATGCATCAGCTCCCAGGCTTTCACCACCAGATTTTTGGAAGGATCGCCCGGAACGGGAAGCCCACCGGAACTAAAACGAAAATTCCCATCCGGTGCAGGGATAATTTCAAGCATATCCTGCAAAGGAATTTCCTGCATGATGGTTTCAATTTCATGAAATCCGTCATTCCTTTTAAAAAGAATATGCAGTCCAATATTAATTTTACAGCCGGGATAAGTAATCATGCGCAGTAATTTTGAACGAAAATACAGAATTTCATTTTCCAATTTAAGCTATAACACACATTCGATCAAAATCCCGTCGGAATAATTGCCGGATTTTGCCTATTTTTGAGCAATACAAAAAACACTATGCCAATACTCAGCTCCGTACTGTCCTGGTTGATTAAAAAGAGGATCCATCAAATTGAACTCTTCTTAAAATACCCACAAGATGTTCAAAATGAATGGTTTAAAAAACTGATTTCCACAGCCCGCGATACAGAATGGGGTAAAGAATACGATTATGCCGGCATGCGCAGCCTGCGCGATTTCCAGGAACGCGTGCCCATAAGTGAGTACCAAAATCTTCAGCCTTATATTGAACGTTTGATGAAAGGCGAACAAAACCTTTTGTGGCCCAGCGACATAAAATGGTTTGCAAAATCTTCGGGCACAACGGATTCCAAAAGCAAATTTATTCCCGTTTCGCAGGAATCGCTCGAAGAATGCCATTACAGCACCGGCAAGGATATGCTCACATTATACCATCATGCGGTGGGAGATTCCGACATTTTCAAAGGCAAAGCACTTGGGGTTGGCGGTTCGCACGACATCACCACCATCAATAATGAAACCTATCTTGTTGGCGACCTTTCGGCTATTTTAATGCAAAACCTTCCATTTTGGGCCGAGTTGAAACGTACGCCCAACCTTTCCATAGCATTGATGGACGAATGGGAAAGCAAAATTGAAAAAATGGCGCGGGTTACCAGTCAGGAAAATGTGACCAATATTTCGGGCGTTCCTTCCTGGATGTTGCTGTTGCTGCGGCGCATACTCGAAATCACCGGCAAAAACCATATTCATGAAGTATGGCCCAACCTGGAAGTATTCTTCCACGGCGGCGTCAGCTTTTTGCCTTATCGCACACAGTTTGACCAGATTATCCAGCGCCACCGCATGCACTATTTTGAAGTTTATAATGCTTCCGAAGGCTTTTTCGGAATACAGGACCGGCGTGGCTCCGACGAAATGCTGCTGATGCTCGATTATGGTATTTTCTATGAATTTATGCCTATGGATCAGCTCGGACAGGAACACCCAAAACTGCTCACCCTCGATCAGGTTACAAAAGGCGAAAATTACGCCCTGGTTATTTCTACCAATGCCGGTTTGTGGCGCTACCTTATTGGCGATACCATTACCTTTACTTCTACAAACCCATACCGCATACGCATTACCGGCCGAACAAAAAGTTTTATCAATGCCTTTGGGGAAGAAGTGATTGTGGACAATGCCGACAAAGCTTTTGCTACTGCCTGTCGCAAATGCGATGCCGTAATTGAAGAATATACCGGCGGACCTGTTTTCTTGGACAGTGGCCAAAAAGCCCGCCATGAATGGTTTGTTGAATTCCGCAAAGCACCGCAGGATCTGGACTATTTCACCGTAACTTTCGACAATGCCCTCAAATCGCTCAATTCGGATTATGAAGCCAAGCGCTACCGCAATATGATCCTTCAGGCGCCGGACATCAGGCAACTGCCCGAAGGAACTTTTTACGAATGGCTCAAAATAAAAGGAAAACTCGGTGGCCAGCATAAAGTGCCCCGTTTGTCCAACAACAGTAAAATCCTCGACGAAATCAAATCAATACTCCATGAAAAATAAAGCCTGTTTACTGTTCCTGTTTTTCATTGCAGGGACAACAATATTTGCGCAAAACTACCGCTACGAGCAGCTCCGCACTTTCCCGGCTGAAGCTTCTGCAATTTATACCGATGCCGATGCCAATTTCTATCTAAAACATGATCTGCTGCTCAAAAAATACGATCAGGACGGAAATTTCATTGCCGAATACGACAGTGAGTTCTTTTCTGAATTTGGCGCTGTGGATGTCAGCGATATGTTCCGCGTACTGGTTTTTTATCCCGAAGCCAATATGCTGGCCATTTTGGATGAAGGCATTCAGAATATCCGCGACACTATAAATTTTGATCCATTGGGCTTTGATGTTGAAGCCGTTTGCAATGATCAAAATGCCGATGGCTACTGGATTTATGATGCAGCAAAATCGCAGCTGGTTCATCTGGCGCACAGCACAAAGGTTTTGCAGCGCTCAGAATCTTTTGCAAAGCTGGGTTACGGGATGTTCAGCCCCAAACAGTTGCTGGTTGCCGAAGGACGCGTCTATGCCATTGACCCTGTTGGCGGACTGATGATTTTCGATGAGAATGGCCGTTTCCTGAACCAGCAGATGATCAGCGGCATACATCATGCAACATTTTATCAGGGGCAACTTATTTGGTTTGCCAACCGGATGATGAATTTTTATAATCCCATCACGCAGGAGCAAAACGAAACCACCCTGCCGGGAACCGCGCTTTACCGTGGTGCGGCCATGAATTATGGCATCGTACCGGGGCATATTTATCTTTTTGACAACAGCACACTCTATATTTACAGTTTTCAATAAACGCAATTTCATTTTTTTTGATTCGTACAAGAGTCATTATCTTTGCACACTTAACAGAACATTCATCCAAAAGAAATAAAGCATGCACATAGCCATTGCAGGAAATATCGGCTCCGGGAAAACCACCCTGGCCGGTTTGCTCGCCAAACAATACGGATGGGAAGCCCATTACGAAGACGTTGATTCCAACCCTTATCTGCACAGTTTCTACGAGGATATGCAGCGCTGGTCTTTTAACCTGCAGGTGTATTTCCTGAACAGCCGCTTCCGGCAAATTGTCGATATCCGAAACAGCGGAAAAACAGTTATTCAGGATCGGACCATTTATGAAGACGCCTATATTTTTGCGCCCAACCTGCACGATATGAACCTTATGTCTTCGCGCGATTTTGATAACTACACATCACTTTTTGAACTGATGAGCTCCTTTATCCAGCCACCCGACCTGCTGATTTATTTGCAGGCCACTGTACCCACGCTGGTCAATCAGATCCAGAACCGTGGCCGCGAATACGAAGAAGCCATCCGCCTGGATTACCTCAAACGCCTGAACGAACGCTATGAAGCCTGGATCAGCAAATACGATATCGGCAAATTGCTTGTAATCCCTGTTGACGATATCGATTTCATAAAGAGGCCCGAAGATCTCGGAATGATTATGGATAAAATCAATGCCGAAATCCACGGACTTTTCTAAACTTATGAGCCATTTCCACGGAATAATACCAGCGCGCTATGCGTCCACCCGTTTTCCGGGCAAGCCATTGGCTGATATCAATGGCAAAAGCATGGTGATACGGGTTTTCGAACAAGCCCAAAAAAGCGGGGTTTTCAAAAGCCTGTGCGTTGCTACTGATGACGAACGCATTTTCAATCACGTGCGCCATCATGGCGGAAACGCGTGCATGACGGCAGCACATCACCGGAGCGGAACCGAGCGCTGCGCAGAAGTTGCGGAACATTTGCTTCGCGAAGGCCGGGCCGGCGAAGAAGACATCATCATCAACATTCAGGGCGACGAACCCTATATTGCCACAGAGCAGATAAAAAAAGTTGCCGGCATATTTTCCTCAGCCTCAGTGGGCATCGCCACGCTCATCAAAAAGATTGAAAATCCTGCGGAACTTTTCGATGAGAACACCGTTAAAGCCGTCCCCGGAGCAGGAAACAGAGTGCTTTATTTCAGCCGGCTTCCCGTGCCCTTTTTGCGTTCCAAACCAAAGGACGTATGGCTTCAAAACGGAAACTGGTTTAAGCACATCGGAATGTATGCTTACCGTATTGGCATCCTGAAAGAGATCAGCAAACTGGAAGAAGCAAATGCAGAAATTGCAGAATCGCTCGAGCAGTTGCGCTGGCTGGCACAGGGATACAGCATTTATTATGCTGAAACAAGCCGGGAAAGCATTTCGGTTGATTGTCCGGACGACTTGTTAAAACTTATAAACAAGACTTGATTTCTCTAAAAATCAGGACTATTTTTGTGAAATTTGATTCATCATGGCGAAAGAACTTACATCATTTATCAGCGAATTATTATACGATCACGAATGCATCATAGTGCCCCGTTTGGGAGGATTTCTGGCGCGATATCAGGGCGCAAGCATACATCCCGTGCAGCACACATTCACACCGCCCACACGAACAGTGGTTTTTAATCCGGCACTGCTCGAAAACGACGGTTTACTGATCAATTATATCGCCCGGCGCAAGCGCATCAGCTATGATGAAGCATCTGAATGGGTTCAATCAGAAATTTTGGCGATCCTGAGCGGTTTGAAGCAAAATAACGAACAGGAACTACCCGGACTGGGAATCCTGAAACGCAATGCGGAACAACGCCTGCTTTTTATCCCGAATGATGCAGCCAATTTCCTTCATGACGCTTACGGCCTCGGCACATTCGTATCGCCGGCAATCCGTCGCGAAAGCCGCTTGCAGGCAGAAAAACGCGTGATCAAAGCACAGCGCCGCGCCGAAAAAACATTCACCGGATCATGGCATTCCGTAATCTGGCCAGCAGCCGCTGCAGTAGCGGTTATCGGAGTACTGTCGTGGACCGTGTACAGCCAGTTTTTCCGCACCAGCCAGTACACCAACGACTTTATTCCCATAGCCCAAAAAGAACAGCCTGTTAACCAAACAAACGAGAGCACAATCCCCGAAGTAAAACCGGAACAGGCTTCCATTTTGCCAACACATAATGATGGTACGGAAGAACAAAAACCGGAAGCCCGGGAGACTATTGTTGACGAAACCATAGTTGAAGAAAGCACCGAAGACAAGAGCACTTATAATGCCGAACCTGATTTCTCTTCAGCTGCGGTTCCGGCAGTACAGGAGGAAATCATGGACAGCCCGGCAAATGATTACTACATCATTTGCGGTAGCTACCTAAACAAAACCAAAGCCCGCAAATTTTACCAAAGGCTTATCAACCAAGGCTTTGACGCACAAATCCTCGGCCCTTACGAAAACGGTCGCGTGCGTATCAGTTGCGCCCATTATACCGATCAGGAAGCCGCGGCTCTTCGCCTGGACGAAATCCGGAAAATTATCCGTAAGGATGCATGGATTTTGGAGGAGCCAACGAATTAAGCAAGATATTTTAAATGCGGCACTGTCGCAAAACGAAACAGCCCGGAATTATTTTCGGGCTGTTTAGGTTTAAAAGATTCAGATACATTTTAAATACGCCCAAGGAGGTAAAACGAATCACTTAGCTCAATAGATTTTTTATTTTTGCGGCAAAATTTATTTAAGTGGGCAAAAAGAACAAAAAGCAAAAATTCGCTGAAGTAGAAAGCTTCCCAAACTTTTTTCAGCCGGGTTATTTCGATATACAAGACAATGGCTTTCCATTGAAAGGAAAATGGAATAAAGAATATTTCAAAAACGACAACCCCATCATTGCTGAATTTGGCTGCGGGAAAGGCGATTATACGTACAATCTTGCCAAAAAAAATCCCAATAAAAATTATATCGGGATGGATTTAAAAGGCAACCGCATATGGAAAGGCGCCAAAGACAGCATCAAGGATGGCCTTAGCAATGTAGCTTTTGTGCGCGGCCAGGTGCAGCATGCACAGGAATATTTTGAGCACGGCGAGCTTTCCGAAATCTGGATTACTTTTCCCGATCCACAGCTTGAAAAGCCCCGCCACCGCAAGCGCTTTACACATCCCGCTTTTCTGGAGCGCTACCGCAATGTCCTTGCGCAGGATCATCTGATCCATTTAAAAACCGATAGCGATGTTTTTTTCGATTACACCCTGGAAATCCTGAAAGAAGAAGGTATTAAGCCGATTATCTGCTCTTATGATGTATATACCGATCCGGAAATTGAAGAAAACGCTCCGGAGGTAAAGGAAATCCAAACTTTTTATGAACGCATGTGGCTGGCGGAAGGCCGACTTATAAAATACCTGCGTTTCCGCCTGAAACCAACAAACAATGGATAAAGATTCCTTTTTTGAACGGGTTTATACTGTTACGGAGCAAATCCCTTATGGAAGGGCAACATCCTACGGAGCCATTGCACGCTATCTGGGATCAGGTCGGTCGGCACGAATGGTTGGCTGGGCCATGAACAATGCGCACAGCCTTCCGCGCAACATCCCGGCACACCGTGTGGTAAATCGTAATGGGCAATTGACCGGAAAACATCATTTCGGAAGCCCCGATTTAATGCAGCAATTACTCGAAAACGAAGGAATTCGTGTAGAAAACGATCAAATTACTAACTTTGAAGAATATTTCTGGGATCCATCAAAAGAATTGGCAACAAATTAACCATTAGAATATAGCGCTCAGCGCCTAAACCAAACAACATCAATTTATGAAAAAACTGATTTTTTCCCTTTTTGCATTGGCCATTGTGTTGGCCTCCTGCAATCCAAAACCAGCAGAACAAAAAGAAACTGCCGCAAACGAAAACGAAGAAATACGCATGAAAGTTGAAGAATTTGTTCCCGTGAAGCTCACTACGGACATCAGCAAACTCACTGAAAGTGAAAAGCAAATGATCCCTTTGATGATCGAAGCTGCCCAAATCATGGATAAGCTTTTCTGGGAACAGGCTTATGGCGACAAAGCCCAACTGATGGCCGAAATCCAGGATCCATGGACGAAAAAATTTGCTGAAATCAATTACGGCCCATGGGAACGCCTCAATGGCAACAAACCCTTTGTAAAAGGTGTGGGACCAAAACCAAAAGGAGCTTGTTTTTATCCAAAAGACATGACTGTTGAGGAATTTGAGGCTTTTGACAATCCGGAAAAAACCAGCCTTTATACGCTCATCCGCCGCGATGATGCAGGAAACCTTATCGTTGTGCCTTACAGCGAAGCTTATAAAGATGAGCTCACGAAAGCGGCCGACCTGATCCGCAAAGCATCTGAAATCGCCGAAGATCCAGGCCTCAAAAAATATCTCAGCCTCCGTGCCGATGCATTACTGAGCGACGACTATTACCCAAGTGATAACGCATGGATGGACATGAAAAACAATGGAATTGATTTTGTTGTTGGCCCCATTGAGAATTATGAAGACCATTTGTTCCAGTATAAAACCGCATTCGAATCATTTGTTTTGGTAAAAGACAAAGAATGGAGCAATAAAGTGCTGCGCTACGCCAGCCTGCTTCCCGAGCTGCAAACCACACTTCCCGTTGCCGACGAGTATAAAAAAGAAGTGCCCGGCAGCTCCAGCGACCTTGGTGTTTATGATGCGGTTTTCTATGCCGGAGATTGCAATGCTGGCAGTAAAACCATCGCCATCAACCTGCCCAACGATCCACGCATCCACGTTGACAAAGGCAGCCGCAAGCTCCAGTTAAAAAACTCCATGAAAGCCAAATTTGATAAAATCCTGGTTCCTATCAGCGAAATCCTGATTGCAGAAGACCAACGCAAGCACATCAAATTTGATGCTTTCTTTGAAAATACTATGTTCCATGAAGTAGGCCACGGTCTGGGCATCAAGCAAACCATTAATGGTAAAGGCGGTGTGCGCGAAGCAATGAAAGACACCTATTCGGCTATCGAAGAAGGAAAAGCTGATATCCTCGGACTTTTTCTCGTTACTAAACTCAACGAAATGGGCGAATTTGAAAACAAAGACCTGATGGACAATTTCGTAACCTTTATGGCCGGTATTTTCCGCTCGGTACGTTTTGGGGTTTCCAGTTCGCACGGCATGGCCAATATGGTCCGCTTTTACTATTTCCAGGAAAAAGGCGCTTTTACCCGCGATGAAGCTACAGGCACTTACCGCGTGAATTTCGATAAAATGAAGCAGGCCATGATTGACCTCGCCGAAATGATCCTGACCATTCAGGGTGATGGCAATTATGATGCCGCCAAAAAGCTCCTCGACGAAAAAGGCAGCATCCGTCCTGAGCTGCAAGCCGACCTCGACCGCATTTCAGATGCCAACATCCCACGAGATATTGTATTTGAGCAAGGTGTGGAAGTACTTGGCCTGAAATAAAAATAAACAACATATTTCTGAAGAACGCTCCGCCTGATGGTGGGGCGTTTTTTTGTTGTGCCGTCAAATTGATTTTATCAGTATATTTGATTTCAATTTATTGCAAACCAATAAACCCCATCCCATGAAATCAAATGTCGCCTGCTTTTTAGCAATACTTTTGTTTAGCTGCTTCTCATTTTCCTGCAGCAAAGAAAATTCTGATTCCGAAATAAAACCGATCACGAATCATCAGCAAGAACTTCAGGAGCTTATCGACAATACCTGGAATGATTTTGTGGACGGCAAAGAAAATTATCCCGGAGGATATGCCTTAAAAATTATTGCGCCCGCCGGCGAGTATTATGTCGCTTGCGGCGATTTATCAGAAACCACAGAACATACGCATTTCAGGGCAGCCAGCACCACAAAAACCTATACGGCTGCTGCAATTATGCTGCTTCATCAGGAAGGAAAGCTCAATATCGATCATAAAATCACAGCGAATATTCCCGGAAGTGACCAGCCTTATCTACCTGAAACAGAAAATTTCGACATCCCTTTTAAAGAGGATATCACTATCAAACTATTGCTTCAGCACCGCGCCGGCATGTGGGATATTATCAATCAGGATATTCCTGATACCGTTAGCGAACCTTATGCGGGAATGCGTTATTGCGACTATATAACGGATATCCTGCAGCAGCCCGATCACACATTCACTATAGAAGAAACAGCTGGAATAGTTTCAAAACATCAGCTTTATAATTCAAAACCCACCACTGAATTCCACTATTCGGATACCGGTATGGGGCTGCTTGGCCTGATCATCGAACGTGTTTCGGGCAAAAGATTTGATCAGTTCCTCGCTGAAAATTTTCTGAAACCCTTAAACCTCAACAACACCCATTTCCCATTTTTGGGCACAGATATCAGTCTGCCGGAACCCTATGCTCCTTCATGGGTTTTCGTTGATGGGCAAATTATTGAAGTCCCTTTTCACAATATCTCCATGCATGTGGCTGAGGGCAATATGGTTACCACACCAAGCGATCTGGCTCACTGGACAAAAAATCTATATACCGGAAAAGCAGGTATTAATTACGAAAATGTCCGCTTTTATATGATGGATTGCCTGCCTACATTTGAGTCGCATCAGAATTACGGATTGGGCACTGTTTTTACACCTGAGTTGGGTTATGGCCATAATGGAGGCCATGTGGCATTTTTTACGGTAGCGCGTTACAATCCCGAAAACGACCTCACTGTTGTGATGTACACCAACATCTGGGATTTCAATATTATGATGAACGATATGATGGCGGAACTTCTACAAATGTATTCCGCTCTTTATCAGCTTGATGATATCCTAAAAAATCAATAAAACCAGAAATAAAACCAATTTGGAATTTATTGTCCGGCCATAAAACACATCAAAAAATGAAACGAAGACAATTCTTATTCCGCGCTGCAGCTGCTGGCACCGGAGCTGTGATCCTTCCAAACTTATGGGGATGTTCGAAAGATGATGAAACGGAGATTATTCCGGTAAAGCCGGAAAACCAGCCATTTTTTAAATACCTGGAAGTTTCAGGAAGCCATTATGATGTTGGGAAGCAAATCGGCACATACTTCTCCAAAGAGATTTTATCCTCCAGAATGGCCTTGAGAGATATGTTGGCTGCCATTAACGGAATAATTTATTCGGCGCCGGATGTATTTTACGATCCCTTCCTTGAAGCCAGTCAAAACTTTTTTCCCGACTATATTGATGAAATTCAAGGCATTGCAGATGGTATTCATCTAAGCTTCAGGGATGTATTTGCCACAAATATTTTTATGGAAGTTTATTATTTATACCTCGAATTATCTGGCAAGAAAGCGTTTCAACTTCCGGATAATCTTGGGTGCAGCACTCTAGCCTACTCAAAAAACCAAAAATTATTCCTCGCGCATAACGAAGACCTTTTCACCAGCTTTCTGAACAGCATGTATCTGGTAAAAATGTCGGTCAAAGGCAAACCGGAAATACTTGGGCTGAGCTATCCGGGTATGCTCATGGGCGTACCTCCCTGCATGAACGAAGCAGGAATAGTACAATGCGGGAACGATATCTCTGGTTTGCATATCGAACCTTCTGTTCCCGCTGCTTTTCATTTTCGTTCGGTTATGGATGCCCAAAATCTTGATGATGCTGTTCAGCGGGCCGGCATTCCACAAAGAGCCAAAACAATGACGCATAATATCGGATCTTTTATTGAAAAACGCATCATCAGTATTGAGGCCGCACCAGAAATAAAGAGCGAAAAAGAAATCAACGGAATGTATGTGCATACCAATCATTTTATTGATGATGCCACGAAAGAAATCGCCCAGGATGAAAATGTTTTTCCCTCTTCCTATGGACGCTTTGACACATTAAGCAACAATTCAGCGCCTTATGCTGAACAGCCGGATGATATTCATAACGAACTATTCACTGAATTAATGTCATCGCACGAAGGTGCCTATACGCCCTGTGTCCATGATCAAAACGGATCCAGCACACTTGCCCATACAGTATTTGATTTTCAGGAGAAAAATTGGAAGCTCTATTATTCAAATCCTTGTTTGGGTCGGATGAATACTTACAATCACTTTTAAAACACATCAAAAAACAAACATCATGAAAAAAATCAACCTATTACTCATCACTCTAATAATCAGCACACTGTCGTACAGCCAAAATGAACTGAAAACGCCATCAAACACTCAGCCCGGTTCTTCACAATTTGACTACAGTGACCTTCCCTGGACACAGGCATTTGACTCGCTGCATGCCGTAATGGAGTTACGCTATCCGTTTACGGAATGGAAAGCGATCCAATGGGACGAAAAATATTCCATAACAAAACCGGAAATTGAGAATGCACAGAGCAATTCTGATTCCATCGCATTTATAAAAAGCCTTTACGAATATCTTTTCAGCATTCCCGACGGGCACAATAGTTTCTCAGGAATACCCGATTATTACAAATCAGAAATTGCCGGTGGCACTTACGGTTTCAACCTCACACCTCTCGATGACGGAACATTTGCGGTAAGCATTATTGATCCGGAAAGTGCCGCTTTCGCACAGGGATTGCGCACCGGTGATATAATCACCAAAATAAACGGAATCAATATTGATGAGATCACGGAATTGGAATGCACCAACCCTTCCTTTAACTACGCAACGGAGCAAGGCAGGTTGTTCAGCCGTGGCCTGATGATGACACGGGCGGCAATTGGCGCCGAAGCAGCTTTCTCTTTTGATAAGGATATCGAACTAAACCTAACAGCATATGATGACAATATGCTCCTTTTTATCAGGGGGTTCTATAATACTGCACCGGCTTCAGAAAACGACTCTTTGGTTACCTATCGCATGATGGAAAACAACATTGCCTATCTGCGCATTAAAGAAGAAGCAGCGGAATGCCTGACTGTGGAGGAAATGCTGAATTTCGAAGATTTCCTGACTGTAAAAAAAGCCATTCAGTATTTCAACGATAATGATGTACAAAAATTGATTGTCGATCTGCGCGGAAACCTTGGCGGAAATGATTTGCAGGCAGCTGTAACTATGGGATTGTTTTATCAAAACCCATCATTTTACGAATACATTACAGGCACTTATGATGACGACTACGCCATTGATATCACGCTGCAAACTGAACCGCTCGAGCCTTTATTTAATGGAGAGATAGCCGTTTTGGTTGATCCGAACTGCGTCAGCACAGGCGAAGGTTTTGCCATGATGTTCGACCGGCTTGAAAATGCGCAGATTGTGTCACATTGGGGCACAAACGGATCATTTGGCATGGTAGATCACGATCCTGTGCTGCTGCCACTCGATATTTCCATATCATTTGCCCAGGCCCGTTCTTTGGATGAAAACCAAAAAATACAGCTCGATTCGGATTCCCTGCTGCAAGGCGGCGTGCAGCCAGATATAAAAGTTCCCCTTACACGCGAAAGCCTTGTCCGTCAATGGACAGATGGTGTTGATGTGCAACTGGAATATGCCATTAGCCTGCTATCCGGACTTAATGAAGTTGATGATACCGGCGACATCCTGCTTTATCCCAATCCCTGCCAGGATCGATTTACCATCAGGCAAGCCTTGCCAGGAAATGAAAGTTTCAGATTGGAAATTTTCACTATTGACGGACGAAAGCTCCTCAGTCAGCAATTTTCTTCAAATCAGGCTGAAACAGAAATTGATGTCAGCCTTCTGAAAACAGGAATATATCTCTGGCAAATCAAAGGTCAAAACGACAGAAGGCATGGGAAAATAGTTGTTGTGGAATAGATTTTAAACAAAAACGATCGTTTCGGACTTTTATCAGCACACCAATCAAATGAGAGATGCAGCCTGAAATCAAAGTGCGGGACTACGATTTGCCCGACATCAACATCTTAAACCATTACCAGCCCGGAAAAGAATTTTTCCTCTGGCAGCCCGATCTGCTGGCCATTGTGTTAGGCCGTTCCAATAAAGCAGAAAAAGCATTGAATCCGGTGCATGTTCTCGCGGATCAGGTTCCGGTTTTCAAACGGCCTTCCGGAGGCGAAAGCGTGATCCTCAGCCCGGAAAGTCTGGTCATATCCGCTGTCGGCGATTTCAAAACACACATAAAACCTGCTGACTTTTTCAGGTATTGCAACAATATTATTATTGGTGCACTGGAGCAAATGGACGTAAAAAACCTCGGACAAAAAGGCATCAGCGATATCAGCATAGGCGAAAAGAAAATCCTTGGGTCATCCATGTACAAGCATCCGGATCGGTGGTTTTATCATGCTGTTCTTAATATCGGCATTGATCCCAAACTCATTGGCCGTTATCTGGCACATCCTTCACGGGAGCCTGATTATCGCCTGGGGCGGAAGCACGAGGATTTTGTAACATCCTTACAAAAAGAAGGTTACATAATCGATATAGCAGGATTAAAACAGAATATTGCCCGTGGTTTTTTGCGGTAATTCCTGCGTAAAAATCAACTGAATAATTACTACTTTTGCAGCCATGAAAGACATTCGGAATTTTTGTATCATAGCCCATATCGACCACGGGAAGAGCACGCTGGCAGACAGGATGTTACAGCTTACACATACTGTTTCTGACCGCGACTTGCAGGAACAGGTTCTGGACGATATGGACCTTGAACGCGAGCGCGGCATCACCATTAAGAGCCACGCCATTCAAATGAATTATACCCGCGATGGGGAAACCTACCGCCTTAATCTTATAGATACTCCCGGCCATGTTGATTTTTCCTACGAAGTTTCCCGATCCATTGCTGCCTGCGAAGGCGCACTTTTGATTGTGGATGCAACGCAGGGAATCCAGGCGCAAACGATCAGCAACCTTTATCTGGCTTTGGAAAATGACCTGGAAATCATCCCTATCCTCAATAAAATGGATCTGGATGCAGCCATGCCCGAAGAAGTCAGCGAACAAATTGTTGACCTGATTGGCTGCGATGAAGACGACATTATTCCCGCAAGTGGCAAAACCGGATTTGGTGTTGAGCGCATCCTTGATGCCATTATCGACCGCGTACCTGCGCCCAAAGGTGAACCCGACGAGCCGCTTCAGGCTTTGATTTTCGATTCTGTTTTCAACTCATTCCGTGGCGTAATTGCCTATTTCCGTATCCTGAACGGAAAAATGGCCAAAGGCGATCACGTGAAATTTGTGAATACAGGCAAAAAATATCATGCCGACGAAATTGGTGTGCTCAAGCTGGGCATGGATCCCAAAAAGGAGCTTTCGGCAGGTGATGTAGGTTATATAATTTCCGGCATCAAAACCAGCACCGAAGTAAAAGTAGGCGACACCATCACACATGTGGAAAATCCCTGCGATAAAGCTGTGAGCGGTTTTGAAAACGTAAAACCCATGGTTTTTGCAGGTATTTATCCCGTTGATGCCGACGATTATGAAGACCTGCGCGCTTCTTTGGAAAAACTCCAGCTCAACGACGCTTCCCTTACTTTTGAACCCGAATCATCAGCAGCACTGGGATTTGGTTTCCGTTGCGGTTTCCTCGGACTGCTCCATATGGAAATCGTTCAGGAACGCCTCGACCGCGAATTTGATATGAACGTGATCACAACTGTGCCCAACGTATCTTATAAAGCATATACTACTAAAAAAGAAGTATTTGAAGTGCATAATCCATCCGGATTGCCCGACCAAAAATACCTCGATTATATCGAAGAACCCTATATCACCGCCAATATCATAACCAAATCGGATTTTGTTGGCGCTATTATGACGCTCTGCATCGGCAAACGCGGAACGCTCAAAAACCAAACCTATCTGACCAGCGAACGAGTGGAAGTTATTTTTGAAATGCCACTGGGCGAAATCGTTTTCGATTTTTACGATAAGCTCAAAAGCATTTCCAAAGGTTATGCTTCTTTCGATTATTATACTTCCAGCTATCAGCGCGCAAATTTGGTGAAACTCGATATCCTGCTCAACAGCGAATCTGTGGATGCCCTATCAACCCTCATCCACCGTGATAATGCATATGATTTTGGCCGCAAGATGTGCGTCAAACTCAAAGAGCTCATCCCGCGCCAGCAATTCGATATCGCCATTCAGGCAGCCATTGGCGCCAAAATCATTGCCCGCGAAACCATTAAAGCCGTGCGAAAAGATGTGACGGCCAAATGTTATGGCGGCGACATCACGCGAAAGCGCAAACTGCTCGAAAAACAGAAAAAAGGGAAGAAACGCATGCGCCAGGTAGGTAATGTGGAAGTGCCGCAAACGGCTTTCCTTGCTGTCTTGAAACTAGACTAAACGCCAATTCAGAACATCTGAATGAAGCACATAATATTTTTCGGAAACGGGCTTTCGGGCTCGTTTTTTTTGTTTAAAAAGAGCATCTTAAAAAACAGTCATGATTCCAGATAGCCATAAGATATAAATTATCAAAACCTGCAAAAATTGCAAGTTTTGATAATTTAAGGTATCTTTGTCTTATGGAAGAATTAATAAACCGGCAAGAGTATATTGATAAGTTATTGTCTTACAAAGACAAAGGCCTTATTAAAATCGTAACAGGGCTGCGTCGTTCAGGCAAATCAACTTTATTGGATTTATACAAGACCAAACTTATTGAAACGGGAATAAAACCTGAACAAACGCAATTATTCAACTTTGAATTGCCTGAAAATTTTCTAGGGAAAAGCTGGGAATCCATCTATTTTGATATAAAGTCAAAACTTGTCCCGGACTCAAATAACTATATCTTTCTTGATGAGATTCAAAACATACCTGATTTTGAGAAACTGGTTGACGGGCTTTTTGCGAACAAAAACATTGATGTCCATATCACGGGATCCAATGCATACCTGCTGTCAGGCGAATTAGCTACGCTACTTAGCGGACGGTACATAGAGATATCGATATTGCCTTTTTCGTTTAAAGAGTACTTGAAATTCCGAAAAATAGATTACCACAACAAGTACTTAAATTATGAAGCACTCTTCTTTGATTTCGTAAACGAAACATCCCTGCCAAAAGGGGTTGAATTACGAAAAGAAGGCTATGACAAAATATATGAATACCTGGAGGCAATCTATACTACCATCATTGAAAAAGACATTACACAACGGTACAAGATCAACGATAAACGTGCCTTTAGCAATGTAGCAAAATTTGTAGCATCAAATATTGGCAACCAAGTGTCGCCCAGCAGTATATCAAAAGCTTTGAAAGCAGATCAACAGGACGTACACCATGCAACAGTTGAGAAATTTATCAGCTATTTGGTACAAAGTTTCGTTTTTTATTGCGTAAACCGCTTTGACCTTAAAGGCAAAAAACAACTCGCCACTAAAGAAAAATATTATTTAGTCGATTTAGGATTATTAAATATACTGGCAGGTCGGGAAAGATCCGCAGACAGGGGCCATATTTTAGAAAACATTGTTTTTCTGGAACTTCTCAGAAGAGGTTACAAAATATGGACCGGAACACTTCGCAATGCAGAAATTGACTTTATTGCTAAAAACAAGGAAGGAGAAATAGAGTATTTTCAAGTTACATGGAAAATATCAAATGAGGAGACAGAAAAGCGTGAATTTGGATCACTGGAAAAAATAAAGGACAACTACCCAAAATATCTGCTTTCAACGGAATCATTTCCACAAAACAAGAATGGCATTATCCATAAAAACGTATTTGAATGGTTATTGAATGCCAAACAATAAAATACAATCAGAAGAATAATATAATAAAATGAGCAATCAAGTCAATAATATTCTATCACAAAAATCAACATTATCAAAACCTGCAAAAATTACAAGTTTTGATAATTTAAACACATACTACTGGATAACAGCACATTAAATGCCAGACAAAAATTTCAATAAAATAAACTTCCCTGGCCTGTAACTTTCCCTTATCTTCGGGCGTTCCATTATTAAACCACGTGGTACATGACGCGAAAGGAATACAATCAGTGTGTTGATGATTATTCCGACAATGTCTATCGCTTTGTCCTGAAAAATATTAAAGATCAGGATCTTGCGCAGGATATTGTTCAGGAAGCCTATGCACGATTGTGGTCTGTTTGCAGCGATGTGGATGCAAAAAAAGCCCGCGCCTGGCTGTTTACTACTGCTTATAACTATATGATCGACCGTATCCGAAAAGACAAAAACAGCTTTTCGATCGAAGAATCGTACTACAACGAACCCAGCAGCGACAGGCTTCCTTACAGCGACCTGCAGGAAATTTTGCATGAGGCACTCAGCAAGCTTCCTCCGGTACAGCGCTCTGTTGTGTTACTACGTGATTATGAAGGGTACAGCTATGAAGAAATTGGTGAGATGTGCCAGCTCAGCGAAAGCCAGGTGAAGGTATATATCTACCGGGCACGGCTATATCTGAAGAAATATATTGTTAAACCGGAAAATGTGGTGTAAAATGATAAGCAGGCAAAATTATGAAGAGTGGCTCATCGACTACCTCGATGGCAACCTCAGCGAAAGCCACAGAAAGGAAGTGGAAGGCTTTCTGGCAAATAATCCGGATATACAGGCCGAATTTGATGGAATGGAAGAGGCCGGACTGGAGGGGACAAAAGAGATCATCTCCTTCCCTGCCCGGCATTTGCTCTATCAGACTGAAATCAATGAAAGCGGCGGCATCAGCGAAAGCAATTACAAAGAATGGTTTATTGCATCCATTGAAGGAGACCTCAGGCCGGAACAGGAACAAAAGCTTGCTGCCTTCCTTGGGGCAAATCCAGCACTAAATAAAGAATTTGAAGCATTCCAAAATACCCGACTCAATGCTGATCCAAGGATAATGTATCCTGAAAAGCAAAAGCTTTATCAAAAAGCCCGCATGCTGCCTCTACTTCAAAACAAAAGGTTTTTTGGCTCGGCGGCGGCTGTTATCGGGCTTCTTTTGATCAGCGGATTATGGTTTTTCTCCGGCAAGAGCGGTTCAATGCGTGAAGATTTCAATAATCTTCAGGCGATGAATTACCAAAAAGCACGGACAATTGAATTTTCGGCTCCGGTATTGCAGGCGAAAATGGAAACCCGTTTTGCAACAGCTGTTTTTGGGCATTATGAAAAGGAACCCTTCATTCAAAAAAAACTTACAAATGCAGTAGAACGAATGGACGCTCCGGCCTATATGGTTCAGCTTGCGGCCAATCTGGATGTTTTTACAAGCAGCGGCCCCGCTTATCTGCTGCCGGATATGGTCAGCCTGGAGATGTATTATGCCTACCAGCTTGAGAAAGACATGAAACGCAATCAGCAAACAGACTTAAGTGAACCCAAAGGCGTATTTAACTGGCTCACCCAAAAAGTTCTCAAACGTCATGACAAAGCCAATGACCCGGAAAGCAAGCCTGCCATCTGGACCATTGCAAGCTGGGGCGTAAGCAAGCTCAAAAACATGGCTCCCGACGATCTGCGCATTGCCAGCGAAGAAGACCAGGCCGAAGGAACCCGGAGCTACTCCATTGATTCAGATATATTTACTTACTACAAAGAAGAAAAAATAAAAGACTAGTGTAACTAATTGAAGCCGAAGCCGTCATGCTTCTAAACACTAAAAAAAACAATACCATGAAAAGAATAAGCCAAATCACAAAAAAAAGCAGCTTATTGCTCTGCCTGCTGGCGTTTTTTGCCGCAAACGTTCAGCTATACGCCGAAATAACACCGGCAAAAGTTGATAAAGAATTCAACATCAGTGGCTTTACAGGAATTGAAAGCGGAAGTAATTTCAATGTGGTTTTAATCCCTTCCGAAAACGAAGGAGTTACCATTAATGTTGATGAAGCTTTTATTGGAAATGTACGGGTTGTCCTGAAAGGCAGTACGCTCGTGCTCGATTATGAAGGCAAGATATCCCCGAAGGAGCTCAACGCAAAAGTCCGTTATAAAGACCTCAGGCTGATCAAAGCACATGGCGCAAGCGTTATAAGCTCAGAACAGCCTGTAAAAGCCGGAACACTCACATTGGAAAGCAGCGGTGCCGCCCGTATTAATTTAGAAATCGAAGCCGAAGAAGTAAAAAGCAATACTTCCGGTGCTGCCGAAACAAAACTCCGCGGAGAATGTGGCACACATATCATTAATGTTTCCGGCGCCGGCGACCTGATGGCCAAAGGGCTCATCACCTCAAAAGCTGAAGCCACCATAAGCGGTGCAGGAAATGCAAGCGTGGACGTTCGCGATCAGCTGAACGCAGACTTAAGCGGATCGGGAAATATCTCCTATATACAGGAGCCCACAATTAAAGCCATCAGCAAAACCGGAAATTCGGGCAGGAGACACAGCAATGACAGGCATAAAGTTAATATTGGAAATACCATTACAGTTCAAACATCTGATTATTACGACAGTACAAACGTTAAAGTGGGCGGAATCGAAGTACAGGTTTTGGACGATGACTCCGTAAAAGTATCCATTGGCCGCCATCAGATTGTTGTTGATGAAGACGGAAATGTGGACTTCCGCCGCCGTGTGCGCAAATCCTTTAACGGACATTGGGGCGGTTTCGGACTGGGGATTAACGGATATGTAAATTCAGACCTGAATATGGACTTCCCACAGGAGTATGGGTATATGGATCTCTATATGGCCAAATCAATTTCCGTAAACCTCAACTTGATCGAACACAATTTCCAACTCAGCAAAAATGGAAAATGGGGCATCATCACCGGCCTTGGCCTCGAATGGCACAATTACCGCTTCGATAAAAATGTGACCCTGATCCCGGATTCGAGCACTTTAAAAGGATATTATAATGATGGCGCACGTTTTGAAAAATATAAACTGGTTGTAAACCACCTCGTTATCCCATTAATTTTTGAATATCAAACCCATGCCCTCCGCCGTGTGAATGACTTCCATGTAGGCGTAGGTACCGTCTTCGGAATTCGTTACTCATCGCACACCAAACGTAAATTTGATGAACGTAATAAGGATTATAACCTCCTTGACCCCGTAAGCGGAAAAGTTGTAGCGACTGCCACAACACCCGACACCCGCGTTGGCAAGGTACACGATGATTTTCATCTGGCACCTTTCAAACTGGATGCTACCCTTACGGTTGGCTGGGGATTTGTGAACCTCTACGGAACTTTCTCAATGTTTGAAATGTTCAAGAAAAATAAAGGACCGGAGCTCTATCCATATACCATCGGCATTATGCTGGTAGGCTGGTAGGAAAGCAAAAACAAAACACCAAAAAGGCTGATCTTTCAAACTGATCAGCCTTTTTGGTTTTTAAGGGATATCAAACCGTACCCCTCCATAAAACATCCTGCCCATAACAGGACCCCACACCATACTGGCATCAAAATATTCCCCGAAGGGATCATCAGCAGCCAGTATCGGATAGTCCTGTGTATAATTGCTCAGGTTTTCTGCACCGAGATAAATGCTCCAGTTTGTAAACCTGCGCGTTAACTGGGCATGAACAATCAGATATTCGGGTGATTTTTCCGGCATTTGATAAACGACAGGATTATCGCCGGTATAAGGAATCCGCGCATCGCCTTGCAATTGATTGGTCAGATCGATCTGCCATTTATCCTGTTTGGAGCGCCAGGAAAGCGACAGCAAGCCTTTGTAGCGGTTCACAAAGGGCACGCGCATCTGTTCGCCATGATAATCGGCCTGCACATCCGAATAACGGAAAGCAAGTGTAAGGTCCAATCCCCGAAAGACTTCACCACTTAAACCTGCCTGCACATTGCCGGCAAAACTGCTTCCATCCAAATTACTGATTACCACGGTACGAGCTGATTGATCGACATCTGCAATTACCTGATTTTGAAAATCTGTGCGGTACAAATCGAAGGTAAAAGTCAATTCGCGATCACTTGTCAGAGGGACATCCTGCGTGAGGTTTAAACCATAATTCCAGGCTTCTTCAATATTCGGCTTTTCAGCAATAATAATGGTTCGGTTGCTGGCCAACAAAACTGCATTTTCCGGAAAAATTACGGCAGACCGCCATGATTTGCCCGCAGAAGCACGCAAAACAGTTTGCTCTGTAAGGCCATAACGCAGGTGCAAACGTGGACTTAACAGTGATTTTGAGTAATATGCACTATAATCGTAGCGCATGCCGGCAATTACAGAAAACTGCTCCACGGGTTTAAAAGTGTATTCAGTATAAATACCCGGCACAGGCTCCTGACGGTTAAAAACACTATCATTATATTTTTGCTGATAATCATCAAACTGTATGCTGCCCCCAAATGAAAAATGGTGCTTTTCATTCGCTTTAAGCAGATAAACCAGGTTTCCGTAAAGGCTTCTTTGCTCTCCGCGATAGTTCCGCAGGCCAAACTGAGATTCTTCACGCTGATAAATACCCGATAGCTGAACGCCAATACTCTGACTATGATCATGGCCCAGCATAATTCCGGCCTTGGCAATTGCCTGAAAGCGATCGCTTGTGGCATTCATTCCATAAAAGCCTGTTTTTGAAACATCATAATAAGCTTTTTGACCGCCTTCCCGCTCATCATGCAAATAGTTCAGCAAAAGCTGGAAATGGCCTTTATGGTGCACTTCATACTCCCAGCGGTTCAACACATTTAACTGCTTTTGCATGGGCATATCCAAAAATCCATCACCATTTTCATCGTGTTTGCTTTGGTTTCCCGATGCAGAAACCATAAGCATGGTTGCAAGCCTTTCAGTTAAGGGCCAGGCAGTTAAAACATTCAATTCCGCCCTGCCCTCACTGTTTCCATACAAATTCAAATGCAGTTTATTGCTGTGTTGCGGTTTCTTCAATTCGACATTAATTTGCCCCGTAACAGACTCAAAACCATTGGTAACCGATGAAGAGCCCTTACTCACCTGAATGGACTGCATCCAGGATCCCGGCACATAAGCCAAACCGTATTTACTTGCCAAAGCGCGGATAGTGGGAATATTCTCAAGCATAATCTGGCTGTATTTCCCATCCAGGCCCAGCATGCGGATTTGTTTTGCACCGGATACCGCATCGGCAAAGCCAACATCAACGGTTGCATTGTTTTCAAAACTCTCTGAAAGGTTACAACAGGCCAAACGCTGCAATCCATGTTCCGTGATATGTTCCGTTTGCAGGGGACTGATTTTCGAAACAAAACTGCCCGTATTCCGGTCTTTGATTTCAACCCCTTGAGCCAGCTGGGCTTCCGGAATCAATTCAATTTCAATATCTTCAGCCACAGCATGCAGATGAAGGCTGTCTTTTCGGTAACCCAAAAAATGAAAAACCAGATAATGGTGATCATGCGAAGGTTCTATTTCAAAATATCCGTCTTCGTCGGCCATAACACCTATGGAGCTTCCCGACCAATACACGTTGGCAAATGGCAGCGGCTTGCTGTGCCCATCGTTATCCATTCCTTTTACCTGCCCGGTGATTTTTCCATGATCGTGCTGCGCATTTACAGCCGAGAGGATGAGCATCACCACACTCAGTGACAATATCTTTTTTAAAAACATAATTAGCTGAATTATAACTTAATACAAAATTCAAAAAACGGAGATTGAACTTTAGGAATTTGTCCCGGATTAGGTTCCATAAAATTTGAAAGGAAACTAAGGCAACATTTCAATTACCAAATACTTTATAGCCTTCCACGAAATTCCGTTTAGAACCAACCAATTATGTTTTCAGAGCAAAAACGAAGAAGTAAAGCAAGCAGATGAATAATACCCACCAGGAGGTGGATTGCTCAGATCTGTTGCTTTTTTCAGTAAAACAGACTGAGGCTTTTCAAGAATTTCACAAATAAAAACCAATATTTGGTCAGCAGGCGCCTGAAGACGTTTCACCTTCAGGTCATCCGCCGGAATATTGCTTTTAAAATAGCCATCAATATGGCTGCAACAGGCTGCCGGCCGCAAAACCAGCTGATTTGCACCAATGGATTTGGGTTCATGAATCAGGCAGTAGCTGTGCCCGGCATGGTGTAAATCATCAACATCAGAAAGATGAATCATCACCTGATCGCTACTGTGGCAATGATGCTGCACATAAGTGAATCCCGACGAACTCACAAAAACCAGCAGTGCCATAATTATATGTAGTGCCTTTTTCAGCATTGCTCTGCAAATATCGAAAAATACGGGCCGGATCAATACAAACAAAAGGACTTTAACAGCTCAATAACACTTGGAGCAATATCCAAATTCCCCTACTTTTGCAAAAAAGGCAGCGTATGAAATTTTCAGACATCCCCGGACAGGAAGCACTCAAGCAAAGGCTCAAAAACACGATAAAAGAGCAAAGGATAAGCCACGCACAGCTATTTATGGGACCGGAAGGGAATGGCAAACTGGCGCTGGCTATTGCCTATGCACAGTACATCAACTGCCCGAACCGCACAGAAGAAGATTCCTGTGGCGTCTGCCCATCCTGCCGTCAATTTGAGAAACTGGCACATCCCGACCTTCATTTTATTTTCCCGACTGTTAAAAAAAGCGGGAGCGACAAACGCAACGGAGCCAAGGATTATATGAAAGAATGGCGCGCATTTCTCCGGGAAAACCAAAGCATTATCTCACTGCCCGGCTGGTATGAAAAAATGCAGGTCGAAAACAAGCAAGGACTTATTTATACCGATGATGCCCAGGATGTTATACGCGCTTTAGGCTACAAAAGCTTTGAGTCTGAATACCGTATCGTAATTATTTGGATGATTGAAAAACTGCATCATGATGCGGCGCCAAAACTGCTCAAAATACTGGAAGAGCCGCCATCAAAAACCCTTTTCCTTTTGATAACGGAACAAGCGGAGCAGATTTTATCTACCATAAAATCGCGTACACAATTAGTCAAAATCCCTGCGCTTGACGAAACGGCCATGAAAGAATGGCTTGAAAAGCAAGGAGAAACTGACCCGGAACATATTCTGCACACCATTGCCATGACGGATGGCAATATAGCTGCCGCACGCAATTTTTTGGGCGATGAAGAAGAAGATTCCTATAATTTCATCACCTTCCGCGAATGGATGCGGCTCTGTTTTCAAACCGACATAAAAGGCATCAATGAGCTGGGGGCTTCCTTTTCGAAAATCGGGCGCGAACGGCAGAAAACCTTTTACGCCTATGCCTTAAAAATCGTGCGTTTTTCCATTCACCTGCACCTAAAAAACAATCAATTGATTAAATCAGGCAAAACAGAAAACGAATTTTTAAAAAAATTCAGCCCATTTTTCAATGGCAAAAACATCATGTATTTTGCCGAAGAATTTAACAAGGCCATACATGAAACCGAACGCAACGCCAATGCGCTCATCCTTTTCCTAGATATTTCATTAAAAGCCAGTCAATGGCTACGGATGAAATAAATTTTTGCAGCGCATTATTTTGTATTTTTGCGCTTTGGAAAAAAATTTATACTTTTCCAGCTTAATCTGACCCGAATATATGGACGATAACACGACTCAAAATATACCCGAAGAAAAAAACGATCAGGAAAATATTATCAAAACATTCGGCACGCGCGGCATGTGCAAAACGCCCAGTGCCTATCACAGCAACAACGACCTGTACAACCACAGGTGTTGCAAACTGGATGTTTATGACTGGCTGAAGGACATTCCGCTTCCGGAGCATCAGGAAGAATTTGACTGTGTGGAAGTACGTTTTAAAAACAGCAAAAAAGATTTTTTCCGCAATATTGATATTCCCCATCTCGAAGTTGGCGATATTGTTGCCGTTGAAGCTTCTCCGGGCCACGATATTGGCATTGTAACCCTTACCGGGGAAACAGTCCGCCTTCAAATGAAGAAAATGGACAGATCGCCTGAGAGCGAGGAAATCAAGAAAATATACCGCCGTGCCCGGCTCAATGACATAGAAAAATGGGTGGTTTCCGTTGAATCGGAACATCCAACGATGATCAGGACCCGGAAAATTGCCAAGGAACTGAGGCTGGATATGAAAATAAACGATGTGGAGTATCAGGGCGACCATACCAAAGCAATTTTCTATTATACCGCGGATGACCGAGTGGATTTCCGGGAGTTAATCAAAAGGCTGGCCGAAGAATTCCGAGTCCGTATTGAGATGCGCCAGATTGGTGTCCGACAGGAAGCCGGACGAGTTGGCGGTATCGGAAGCTGTGGCCGGGAGCTTTGCTGCTCCACATGGATGACAGGATTTCAATCTGTTACAACCAACACAGCCCGCACACAACAGCTCTCACTAAATCCGCAAAAGCTTGCAGGACAGTGCGGCAAGCTCAAATGCTGCCTGAATTTCGAACAAGAATGCTATGTAGATGCCTTAAAAGAATTTCCGCCCCACGAGCAGCCATTGTACACCAAAGCAGGCAGGGCTTTCCACCAGAAAACAGATATTTTCAAAAGGATCATGTGGTACTCTTATGAAAACGACCCCATGAACCAAATGGCGATTCCTTTGGATAAGGTTTTAAAGATCATCGAGTTAAACAAGAAAAACCAAAAACCGGAAAAACTGGAAGACCTGGCCGTTATCAAAGAACAAAAAACGGAATTTGAAAATGTGATCGGGCAGGACGACCTGACCCGTTTTGATGAGGACGACAGCGATAAAAAAAGCCGGCGCAGGAACAAAAAAGGCAACAACACTCCCAACGGAAACCAACATAGGGATAACAGACAAAACCCACGTAACGACAGAAATGAAGCGCGTGAAGAACGGCGTCCCGACAACCGTCAGAGCAATCCAAGAAATTCGACCAGGCCGGGCGACAACAGGGACAACAGAAACCGCCGCAATGGAGATTACCCAAACCGCAGGCCACAGAACCGCAGAAACCCAAACAACGGGCAACAAAATAATAACGGCAACAAAAACAGACCTCAAAAAAATGAAGGCGATGACAATAAACAGTCATCCTAAGCATTATATAATCAGTAAACAATCTCAGGCATAGCACATAAACTCAAGCGCAACAGCATGAAAAGAAAACCTGTAAATGCAATAACCAAAACCGTTTTGGTTCCTGTTCTTGCCTTTTTATTTGCTGTTATGATGGTTTCCTGCGATCACAACAGGATTTATGAAGAGTTTAAGCCCATTGAAAACGCCCGGTGGGATTATCACGACAGCGTCTCCTTTCAGTTTGAAGTGGACGACAGCCTTAATTATCATAATTTCCTGATCAACCTGAGACACAACAATGATTATCCCTACACAAATATCCACCTTTTTGTAACCAGCTATCTGCCCGACGGGCGATATGCCATGGACACGCTAAGCTATGTTCTGGCACAGCCTGATGGAAAGTGGCTGGGTTCAGGAATTGGCAATATCAAAACCATTCAATTGCCGTTTCAGGATCATGTGATTTTTCCACGAAACGGAATCTATACCTTTTCGGTTACACACGGAATGCGCGATACACTTTTGAACGGAATATCAGAAGCAGGATTCAGGATTGAAAGAGCGGAAGTAAAATAATTGCCCGACGCAAAGAAACCAAAACCCTATGGAACCATATAACGAGCAGCCGGAGAACGCCCCTACAGAAAAAAGTATTACTCCGGAAAAAAACAGCAAAAAAAAAGCCCGGAGGCTGATTTGGATTTTCTGGATCAGTTTTTTGAGCATTTTAGTTGGCACGATATTATTTTTCACAGGAATTTCCCTGGAATGGTTTGGTCCGATGCCCAGCTTTGCCGAACTGGAAAACCCGCGCAGTAATCTGGCTTCCGAGGTTTATTCTGCCGATGGCGTTTTGCTGGGGAAATATTATATCGAAAACCGCTCAAATGTACATTATCAGGATTTAAGCCAACATTTGGTCCATGCCTTGCTGGCGACAGAAGACATCCGCTTTTATGAACATCCGGGTGTTGATCCACGTGCCACTTTCCGCGTAGCATACGGAGTTCTTACCGGAAACCATAAAGGAGGCGGCAGCACCATTACCCAGCAATTGGCCAAAAACCTTTTTCCCCGTGGCGAACGTCTGAGTACCAGTCAGCTGGTGATGCGTAAATTCAAGGAATGGGTTACGGCAATCAAGCTAGAGCGCAATTACAGCAAAAACGAAATTCTGGCTATGTACCTGAATACCATTGATTTTGGAAGCCATTCCTTTGGCATCAAATCAGCTGCCAGTACCTTTTTCAACAAATCTCCCGACTCACTGAATATTGAAGAAGCTGCACTTTTTGTGGCAATCCTCAATGCGCCCACGCGCTACAGCCCGGTTCGAAACCCGGAAAACGCCCTGAACCGCCGAAACCTGGTCATCCGGCAGATGGAAAAATATAATTTCATTGAAGATGGTGCCGCCGATTCATTGGTGCAACTTCCAATCGATATGTCGCATTACGGCATTCGCGACCATAATACCGGAATTGCGCGCTATTTCAGGGAGCATCTGCGGCAGCAGCTCCACGCCTGGTGCAAAACCCATTACAAACCCGACGGCACAGCATATAATCTTTATCGCGATGGCCTGAAAATTTATACTACCATCGACTCGCGCATGCAGGAATATGCCGAATGGGCAGTGCGCGAACATCTGAGCAAAGACCTCCAACCAACTTTCTTTAAACACTGGAAAGGGTTCAGCAAGGCTCCTTTCGATAAAGAACTGAGCCGGGAGCAAATCAACAGTATCCTCGAAAATGCCATGAAACGCTCCGAACGCTATCGCGTGCTCCATAATGCCGGTTACGACAATAAAGAAATTAAAGAGATTTTCAATACGGAAACGGAAATGAAGGTCTTCAGCTGGAACGGGCCGATAGACACGGTGATGAGCCCGATGGATTCGATTAAATACTATCAGTTTTTCCTGCGTGCCGGACTGATGTCGATGGAACCGCACAGCGGATATGTACGTGCTTATGTGGGCGGACCCGATTACACATATTTTAAATACGATCAGGTAACATCAGGCCGCAGGCAGGTAGGCAGTACCTTTAAACCATTTGTTTATACACTGGCCATGCAGGAAGGAGGCATG
Organism: Bacteroidales bacterium; assembly: GCA_963662905.2. Classification (GTDB taxonomy): domain Bacteria; phylum Bacteroidota; class Bacteroidia; order Bacteroidales; family WRLA01. The sequence continues at coordinate 76,165 of CAXXFD010000004.1, forward strand.
ACACCCTGCACGGAAGTCCCGAATATCCAGGTGAGTGTAGAGCTGCCGGACGGTACTTTCTGGAAACCGAAAAGTTCCGGTAAACGTGCCGGCGAGATGGTCACACTAAAATGGGCTCTTGCCAACAGTATCAACTGGGTTTCGGCCTATCTGATCAAACGCTATTCGCCACAAGCAGTGATTAAAATTGCCCGGAAAATGGGTGTGACCAGCCCCATACCCGAAGTCCCGGCCATTAGTTTGGGCTCACCCGATATCAGCCTCTTTGAAATGGTGGGCGCCTTCAATACTTTTGGCAATAAAGGCGTATTTGTCGAGCCTGTTTTTATGACGAAAATCACGGATAAAAACGGCAATATCATTGATCGTTTTACACCAAAACGCGAAGAAGCCATCGATGAAATTACCGCTTATAAAATGCTCCGCCTAATGGAAGGGGTTGTGGAATCGGGAACAGGAATCCGTTTGCGTTTCAAATACAATTTGTATAATCAGATTGCCGGAAAAACCGGTACGACCAACAACCATTCCGACGGCTGGTTTATGGGCATTACGCCAAAACTCACCACCGGCGTTTGGGTAGGCGGTGAAGTGCGCAGCATCCACTTCCGTTATATCAGCCTGGGGCAAGGTGCCAATATGGCGCTTCCTATTTGGGCTCTTTATATGCAAAAACTCTATGCCGATCCGGAAATAAAACTCAGCCGGGAAGATTTCCTCCCTCCTGCCCGACAGATGGACATCAATTTTGATTGCAATGAATCGGATGATGAAGGATTTTTTGAAGAGGAGGAAGAATACGAAGAAGAGTTTTAGCCGGCTTTATTCGTGGAAGTACACCCTTTTCACGCGATGGGAAACTGCAGTAAGTAATTCATAAGGAATAGTTTCTGCTTCATCAGCCAAATCGCTGACCAGTAGTTCCGGACCAAAAATAATTACCTCATCACCGGCTGCTGCAGAAGGGATTTCCGTGACATCAATCATGCACATATCCATGCACACATTTCCTATAATCGGCACTTTTTGCCCATGCAGCAAAAAATGCCCTTTATTGCTCAGATGTCGGTTCACTCCATCAGCATAGCCAATCGGTACTATAGCAATGTGCATATCATCCCGGGCCGAAAAGCTTCGGCTATAACCCACTGATTCTCCTTTTCGGATCGTTTTCACCTGACTGATACGTGTCTTGAGGCGACTGATCGGGCGCAGTTCCTTCTGAACATCATCCAATGGGGAAATTCCATATAAGCCCAGCCCCAGGCGCACCATATCAAATGCCGAATTGGGATGCCGCGTGATGCCGGCAGTATTCAAGACATGACTTAAGAACTTATATTCCAATGATTTGCTTAAAAATTCCACCGCTTTCGTAAAACGCCCGATTTGCCGGCTTGTAAAATCATCCTGTTCTGCTTCGTCGCTGGCCGCGAGATGAGTAAAAACCGTTTGTACCCGGATAAAAGGATATTCTGCAAGGACTGCAGGCAAATCCTGAAGTTCATTGGTTTCAAATCCCAAACGGCGCATCCCTGTATCCAGTTTGATATGGATTTTGAAAAGAGATGATTTGTAAAAAAGCTTCTGTCGGGCCTTTTCGGCAAATTTCTTTAACTGTGAAAAAGAAAAAATCTCCGGCTCCAGCTGATATTGAAGCATATCATCAAAAGCCGATTCCTCCGGGTTCATTACCATAATGGGAAGCTTAACACCCGCTTTGCGCAGCTCCACACCTTCATCTGCATAAGCTACAGCCAGATAATCCACATGATGAAACTGCAAAAGCCCGGCCACTTCAGCACTTCCTGCACCATATGCATTCGCTTTTACCATGGCCATAATTTTTACTCCGGCAGGGATTTTATTACGGTAATAATTCAAGTTATGCACCAAAGCATCCAAATTTACTTCCAATAAAGTTTCATGGGTTTGAGCTTCCAAGGCATGGCCGATTTGTTCAAAAGCAAAAGAGCGGGCTCCTTTGAGCAGAATGGCCTCATCATGGAAATTAAATTCGGAAATATGATTTAAAAAATCTTCTGTTGAAAAAAAACAACGTGCGTCTTTTGCAACAGTGTTGAGATGCCGTTGCATCGCCGTACCAACACCGATGATCCTGTGCAAATCCATTCCTTCCAGCATCTTTTTAACCTCAGCAAAAAGCTGTTGCTCCGACAAACCACTTTCCTGAATATCCGAAAGCACAAGGCTTTTCTTTTGATACTGCTTTTGTCGTTTCAGGAAATCCAGCGCAATACGTAATGATTCCAGGTCTGAATTATAGCTGTCATTGATAACAACCGTATTTTGCCTGCCGCTTTTTTGTTCCAGTCGCAGCGCCAAAGGGCTAAGCTGTAAAATACTATCCTTCAGTTCTTCCGGGCTGTGTCCCTGATAGAGCATAAATGCCAGGCAATGCAAAACATTTTCAACGGAAGCCTCATCACGGAAAGGAAGCTCAAGCTGATGTTTCCCGCCACAAAACTCATAGGAAAGCAGACGTCCTTTTGGACTTTCCGTATTAGCTGTTATTTTAATATCATCTGAACTCAGGCTGCCCCATGAAAACACCCCGATGGAATTTCCCATTGCAAAAGCAATGATTTCCCGGTACAGCATCCTGTTCTGCGATGAGCAAATCAAAGTGGAAGCATTTTTAAAAAGCAGAAGCTTTTCATGTATTTTTTGTCGGATATTTTTAAAATCCGCCGAATGCGCAGAACCAATATTGGTGAAAATTCCAATCCAAGGTCGAATAATAGCCTCTAATTTCTCCATTTCACCGGGACGGCTGATTCCGGCTTCAAAGATTCCCAGTTCATGCCGGGCATTGATTTGCCAAACCGATAAAGGGACGCCCAGTTGGGAATTATAACTTTTTGGGCTGGCAACCAATTGTTTATCTTTTGAAAGCAAAATGCGCAGCCATTCTTTCACAGTGGTTTTCCCGTTGCTTCCGGTAATGGCCAGAACAGGAATATCAAACTGATTGCGGTGAAAGCCCGCCAATTGCTGCAAACGTGCAAGCACATCCTTGGACTGAAAAAAGAATGCATTGGGGCAGGCTTCCGGCCATTCCTCACTGAAATCACTGACAACAAAAGCCCTGACTCCTTTTTTATAGAGTTCGGTGACGTATTTATGGCCATCGTTTTTGTTGCTTTTCAGCGCAAAAAACACAGAACCGGAAGCCTGCATCAGCATGCGGCTATCAATCAATAAATGTTTTAAGCTTAAGTTTTCCGCACCTTTTTGAATGATTGCACATCCACTGGCACGAGCAAAATCTCTTGCACTATATTGCTGAAATACCGTCGGCACTAGTCATCATCCTCCTCATTGCTCAAAGGAAGCGGATTGGCATTTAGCTCGTCCCATTCCTTACGGTGTCGAACAATATCAGCGGCCAGGTTCAGGGCGTGGCGCATTGAATCGGCAGAAGCCAGATTTTTTCCGGCAATTTCATAAGCTGTTCCGTGCGCAGGTGATGTCCGAACCAGCTCTAATCCTGCAGTGAAATTCACACCGTTGTCAAAAGAAAGGCTCTTAAAAGCTATCAGCCCCTGATCGTGGTACATGGCCAAAATGCCATCAAACTTACTGAACTGGCCACTTCCAAAGAAACCGTCGGCAGGATAAGGCCCGTAGGTAAGCACCCCATTATCAAAAGATTCCATTACTGCCGGAGCCACAATGTCGCGGTCTTCAACACCCAGCAAACCATTATCACCAGCATGCGGGTTCAGGCTGAGCACTGCAATTTTCGGGCGTACAATGCCAAAATCTCGACGCAGCGACTGATCCATAATCGCCAATTTGCGCAATATCAATTCCTTCGACAAAGTATCCGGTACCTCACGCAAAGGCATATGGCCGGTGGCCATACCAATGCGCAGGTTGTCGCTGACCATCAGCATCAATGAATCCTCACTGTTGAATTCCTTGGCAAAATATTCCGTATGGCCCGGATAATCAAAATCTTTGGATTGAATATTTTTCTTGTTGATGGGCGCAGTAACAATGGCATCAATATGTCCGCTTTTATAATCTTCCACAGCCTTCTGTAAAGCGATGCGCGCCAACTCCCCTGCTTCGCTTGTAGATTTGCCCAGCTCAATATGAACTTCATGATCCACCACATTGACAATATTCAAACGGTTGGGGTTTGCCAAATCGGCACTTTTTACCAGATTAAAATTTACATCACTGATATTAAGTGTTTTACGATGATATGAAGCAACTTTTGAGCTACCAAACACCAATGGCGTAAAGGATTCAAGCATCTCTTTTTGGGCAAAAGATTTCATAATCACTTCGTAACCGATGCTGTTTATATCACCATGTGTTATCCCAATGGTAATATGTTCCCTGTTCTTTTTATTTTGAAAATTCTGATTTTTATCCATATCAATTTATTTTAGAAGCCCTAAAGGACTTTTTAGGCAAATTTATTGTTCTCGTGTATTTTGGGCAAGCGAATCCAGGAAATCAATCAGCAACCTTAATCCAAAACCGGTTCCGCCTTGACCGCGGTACTGATATTTTTTTGTTGTAAAGGCTACTCCCGCAATATCCAGGTGTATAAATGCTTTGCTTGTAAATTTCTCCAGGAATTTACCTGCGGTGATGGCGCCTCCTTCGGCACTGCCCAAATTTGTCATATCGGCAATGGAAGATTTCAGCTCTTCAGCATATTCATCATAGAAAGGCAATTCGGCCACACGCTCATATACTTCATCCCCCGATTTTTTCAATTGCGCCATATATTCGGCTGAATTGCTGCCCATAGCTACCAGAGCCTGTTTTCCAACGGCCCGCATTGCCGAACCGGTAAGGGTTGCCGCAGTGATCACCAGCATCGGGTCATATTTTTCAGCATAACTGATGGCATCGGCAAGGATCAGGCGCCCTTCGGCATCTGTATTGAGCACCTCAACGGTTTTTCCATTATACATTTTAATGATATCTCCCGGAACATAAGCGTTGCCATTACAGCGGTTATCCGTTGCCGGAATGAATGCGATAATCCATAAAGGAAGTTTTAATTCGGCTGCTGCAGCAACTGCTGTCCCCATCAAAGCGCCACCGCCCATATCGCATTTCATATCATCCATATACGACCCGGTTTTCAAATTCATGCCCCCGGTATCATAAACAACGCCTTTACCAACCAATGCAACAGGCTTTTCGTTGATATGCCCTTCCGGTTTCCATTCCAGGATGGTGAAGGTTGGCGGATCAATACTGCCGCTGTTCACCGCAAGCAAACCGCCCATTTTCAGGGCTTCGATCTTTTTGCGGCCCAATATTTCGCTGCCGGCTCCTGAAGATTCGGCATATTTCGCCAAACGCTCAGCCAACTGATTGGCATTCAATTTATTCAAAGGCTCATTCACCAGATCACGGATTTGAAAAACTGCAGAAAGAGCAATGTTTTTCTTGTCCAGCTCTGATTGATCCCCATTCAGGATGAAAATATCTTTCAGGCTGTTGGCTTTCGCCTCGCTTTTGTAATAATTGAACTGATAATTGCCCAAAGCCATTCCTTCCGCAAAAGCAATAGCCGCCATCTGATCGCCCTCAATCACCACCTGACTAACAAATTGAGCATTCAGGCCAGCTGCGGTTTTATCTCCGGCAATGCGCATTTTTTCAAGCCTTTTAAACTTTTCAGCAGCATCATCCACCTTCACAAAAAAGTGCATATATGGCATTTGCTGAAACAATAGGCTATCCGATTCGTTTCTTTTGAAATAATCTTGTGCAAATGAAAATCCTTCAGGGCTTAGCTTATAGGCTTTTAAATCTTCTTCCGTACTGAAGATGCTGATACGCGCTGCTGCTTTTGGAATATCATTAACGGACTGTATGTATCTTTGCATAATTTTATTGCTTAATGCGTTTGGCAAATGAAACATTAAACTTCATGCCTGAATGACGCAAATTAAAAATAAATTTTCCATGCAAAAGTAGGGAAATTGACCGAGATCAAACGAACACTATATTATAATATGTACGATCCTTCAGATGCAAATCAGAACAAAAGTGCTCAAATACTCGATAAAGCCATGCAAGATGCTTTTCTGGATCGGGAAGAGGCTCTGTTTCTGTGGCATAATGCGCCCCTCGGCCGGTTGATGCACACAGCGCACCAAATCCGCATAAAGAAGCATCCAAAAAATGAAGTAAGCTGGATAATCGACCGGAATGTGAATTATACCAATATCTGCAATTCGGCCTGTAAATTCTGTAATTTCTGGCGCTCCAAAAACCACAAAGAAGCCTGCATCACTCCGCTGGAAGCATTCATTCCACGTATCGAAGAAATGTGGAAACTGGGGGGCAGGCAATTGCTGCTTCAGGGCGGATTGCATCCCGAGTTGGGGCTGGAATATTATGAGCTCCTTTTCAAAAGGCTCAAAAGTTATTATCCCGAACTGAAACTGCATGCTTTGGGTCCTCCGGAAATTGTTCATATTGCCAAAATAGAAGGAATTTCATTTCGCGAGTGCCTATTGAAACTCAGGGAAGCCGGCCTGGACAGCCTTCCGGGAGCCGGCGCAGAAATTCTCAGCGATCGGGTACGGGAAATTTTGTCACCCAATAAATGCACCACCGCTGAATGGTTTGACGTGATGAGGGAAGCGCATAAAATCGGCATGACAACTTCAGCCACTATGATGTTTGGACATATCGAAACCATTGAGGAACGCATCGAACATCTGATTGCGGTGCGCGGTGTTCAGGCCGAAAAGCCCGAAGGCAGCAAAGGTTTTATTTCATTTATTCCCTGGCCATTCCAGGGAAAGGGCACTGTATTGAGCAAGCTTCATCCGGAAATAAAAGCCGTAAGCGCCAATGAGTATATCCGCCTGATTGCCCTGAGCCGCATTATGCTGCCCAATATCAGCAACATACAAGCATCATGGCTTACTGTCGGCAAAAATACCGGGCAAATATGCCTGCATGCCGGCGCCAATGATTTTGGTTCCATTATGATCGAAGAAAATGTTGTATCCGTTGCCGGGGCGAATTTCCGTTTCGACAAAGAAGGCATCCGGTTTGCCATTCGCGAAGCCGGATTTGTGCCTGTCCGGCGCGATCAGGAATTTAATATTTTGAAAAATTCAACACATGAAAAATAGCATTACAGAAATTTTTGGAATAGAGTACCCGATTATTCAGGGCGGTATGGTTTGGGCCAGCGGCTGGGAACTGGCAGCAGCAGTAAGCAATGCCGGCGGGCTGGGGCTTATCGGTGCAGGAAGCATGTATCCCGATGTTTTTCGCCAGCACATCCAGAAATGCAAAAAAGCCACTTCAAAGCCCTTCGGAGTGAATATTCCCTTGCTTTACCCTCAAACAGATGAGCTGATCAGCATCATCGAAGAAGAAAAAGTTCCTGTTGTATTTACCAGCGCTGGAAATCCAAAAAAATATACACAAAGATTTAAGGATCAAGGCATAAAGGTAGCTCATGTGATCGCCAACCTGAAATTTGCCCAAAAATGTATGGAAGCAGGTGTTGATGCCGTTGTTGCCGAAGGTTTTGAAGCCGGCGGCCATAACGGAACAGAAGAAACCACCACCATGGCATTGATCCCTTACCTTTCGAGGCATATTGATATTCCTTTGATCGCAGCCGGAGGCATTGCCACAGGCGACGCCATTTTCGCTGCAATGGCCATGGGTGCCGATGGCGTTCAGATCGGGTCGCGTTTTGCGGCCAGTGTTGAAGCTTCCTGCCACGAGCTTTTTAAGCAAAAAATCATTGATGCAAAAGAAGGCGACACCAAACTTATGCTCAAAAAAGTGGGCGCAACACGCTTGCTGCATAATGATTTTGCGATGAAAATAGCCGAAATGGAAAATACCGGCGCATCTAAAGAGGAAATCGCTGCATTTCTGGGAAGGGGACGTGCGAAAAAAGGCATGTTCGAAGGCGACATGAAGGAAGGCGAACTTGAAATCGGGCAGGTTTCCGCTTTGATTGACAATGTGCTTCCCGTATCCGTAATCATGGAAAACCTGATCACTGAATTCCGAAACGCCAAATGCCGGATGAAGGAAATGGGAATATGAACGAATCCGGATATCTAAGCATCAACAGACATCAGCTTTATTACGAACTGATAAATCCGGTTTTATTCCTGACCGACAAAACGCCCATCGTATTTCTGCATGAAGGACTGGGCAGCATTTCGCAATGGCACAACTTCCCAAAACAACTTTGCGATGCCTGCGGCTTGCCGGGCATTGTTTACGATCGGTTTGGTTATGGAAAATCAGATGAATGGCCGGAAATGATATCCGCTGATTTTCTTTTGAACGAAGCCCGTTTTGCTTTGCCACAACTGCTCGACAAGCTGGTTCCCGGCAAAAAAGTATTCCTTTTTGGGCACAGCGACGGAGCCACCATAGCTCTGGCAGCAGCAGCTTTTCAAGCCGGGCGCATCAAAGCACTGGTCTCTGAGGCACCCCATGTGCTTTTGGAGGATATTTCCATACAGGGAATTGAAGATACCGGAAAAGCTTTTGAAAACGGCTGGCTGCGAAATTCACTGTTAAAACATCATGGTGCCAGAGCTGAGAGATTAGTCAATACCTGGACTCAACGCTGGCTCAGCCCGGAAGGCAAAAACTGGTCGATGGTGCATTTGCTGCCACAGGTCAACTGCCATGTTCTTTTTATTCAGGGCGATCGGGATAATTTCGGCAGCATGAAACAATGGGACTTGATTCGGGAAAACTGCAAAGGAGACAACACCGTTTTCTTTCTGGAAAAAACCGGGCATCACCCCCACCTCGAACGCAAAAAGCGCGTTGTCGAGATCAGCACTGAATTTTTTCTTCGGAATAATTCATAATTTTTCACCAACCATTTTGCGATTTAACTGTTATTAATACTTAACAGTTAACAATATATTTTGCACTTACATATGTTAGTATCTAAATATTTAATTATATTTGTGCAAAAATATTCACACCAAAAAAAATCGCAAATATTCCACTTATGAACTTTGAATTTACCGAAGAACAATTGATGATTCAGCAGGCGGCACGAGATTACGCCAGCCGCGAATTGATTAAAGACGTTATTGAGCGCGACGAAAAAGCAGAATATCCTACCCGGCATGTGCAGGCGCTCGCCGAACTTGGTTTTATGGGCATGATGGTCGATCCCAAATACGATGGTGGCGGCATGGACACGGTCAGTTATGTGCTGGCAATGGAAGAAATATCCAAAGCCGATGCATCGGTTTCTGTTATTATGTCGGTAAACAATTCATTGGTTTGCTGGGGACTGGAGCATTATGGCAATGAGGAGCAAAAGGAAAAATACCTGAAACCCCTTGCCCGTGGTGAAAAAATCGGGGCATTCCTTCTATCTGAGCCAGAGGCAGGATCTGATGCCACATCGCAGCGCACCACAGCCGAAGACAAAGGCGATTATTACCTGATCAACGGCACCAAAAACTGGATCACCAGCGGAAATTCTGCCGGCACTTATCTGGTCATTGCGCAAACCCATCCGGAGAAACGGCACAAAGGAATCAATGCTTTTATTGTGGATCGCCACAGCGAAGGCATCTCTTTGGGGCCACACGAAAACAAAATGGGCATGCGCAGTTCGGACACACATTCGGTGATGTTTACCGATGTGAAAGTCCCTAAAGAAAACCGCATCGGCGAAGATGGCTTTGGTTTTAAATTTGCCATGAAAACGCTGGACGGAGGTAGGATTGGCATTGCAAGTCAGGCTTTGGGCTTGGCCAGCGGCGCCCTGGAGCGTGCCGTGCAGTATTCCAAAGAGCGCAAAGCCTTTGGCACGGAAATCGCCAACCATCAGGCTATTGCCTTTAAACTGGCAGATATGGCCGTAAAAGTGGAAAATGCACGCAACTTATGCCTGAAAGCCGCCTGGCTCAAAGACCAGCATAAAGATTACAGCATCATGAGCGCTATGGCCAAACAATATGCCGCCGACATTGCCATGGAAGTAACAACGGAAGCCGTTCAGATCCACGGCGGATACGGTTATGTGAAAGAATACCACGTGGAACGTTTGATGCGCGAAGCCAAACTGACACAGATCTACGAAGGAACTTCAGAAATTCAGAAAATTGTGATATCCCGATCATTAATCCGCGAATAAATTAAAAAAATCATATGAAAATACTGGTTTGCATCAGTGTTGTACCCGACACGACAACACGAATTAAACTCAAGGAAGACAAAAAATCCATTGATGAAAACGGCATACAATGGATCATAAACCCCTGGGATGAACTTGCCCTCACACGAGCCCTAGAGCTTAAGGAAGGCAGTCAGGGAAAAATAAAATCCGTAACGGTAATCCACGCCGGCGACAAAGCTTCGGAGCAGGTCATACGAAAGGCACTTGCCATTGGCGCCGACGATGCCATCAGGCTTGATTTCAGCCCACAGGACTCTTTTCAAACGGCAAAAGCATTGGCTTCAGCCATCAACAAAGATGATTATGGCCTGATAATGGCCGGAATAGAGAGCAGTGATTACAACAGCTCCATGGTAGGCGGCATGCTGGCAGAGCTTTTGGACATGCCCAGCGTTTCATCCGTCAGCAATATTGATTTGGACGGTAATTTTATATTCACCAGCGAAATTGATGGTGGCAGCATAAAAATGAATTTTGAAGAGCCCGTGCTTGCTATCGTCCAAAAAGGAATTGCAAAGGAGCCCAGAATCCCTAATATGCGCGGCATTATGATGGCCCGAAGGAAACCGTTAAAAGTGGAAAGCGCCGCAGAAAGCATGCTCAACAGCGCTATTGAAAGCCTTGAAATGCCTGCGCCAAAAGCCGCCTGCGAGATGATAGATGCAGATAATCCAAAAAAATTAATCGATTATTTGCAGACCAAAGAAAAAATTTTATAATTTTAAAGCCTGTTAAGATGACAAAGGTTCTTATTTATACAGAAATAAAAGAGGGACAATTTAAAAAATCAGTTTTTGAACTGGCTTCATTTGGTAAGTTATTAGCCGACAAGACTCAAAGGGAAGCTTATGCAGTTTGCTCCGGCAGACCCAATGAGGATGCGGTTCAACAACTCAGCAAATACGGAATATCAAAATTATTTTTGTTGCCGAAAGAATTGTCGGACGATAATCGTTCTATGGCCTCAGCGCTTGACAAACTCGCATCAGTTATTGATGCAACAACCGTTCTTTTCCATAATGACAACACGGGAAAAGCAATTGCCCCGAGGCTTTCCATAAGGATGGACGCCGGTTTGCTTTCGGGCATAACCGACATTCCACTTTCTTTTGAACCGCTTACATTTAAAAGAGGGTTTACTCAGGGAAAGCTTTTGCACAGGTTCGTTTGGACGCATCGAAAAATGTTATATTATTGAATATTAACGCATTTCAGGCGGTCGGAAATCCGGTGGCAATTGAAACCGAAGAATTTAACGAAATTTTTATTCCGCCATCAGGCAACGTTTTAAGCAAAGACGTTGTCTCCAACAAAGTACTCCTCACTGAAGCAGAAATTGTCATCAGCGGAGGACGGGGCATGAAAGGCTCTGAACACTGGTCGTACATTGAGGAACTGGCGGAAATACTGGGAGCAGCAACAGCATGTTCCCGCCCTGTGTCAGATGAAGGTTGGCGCCCGCATCATGAGCATGTTGGCCAAACCGGAAAAATCATTGCACCAAACCTGTATATCGCCTGCGGTATTTCAGGAGCAATCCAGCATCTGGCCGGTGTTAACGGTTCAAAAGTTATCGTCGCAATAAACAAAGACCCGGAAGCCCCTATTTTTGAAGCCGCAGATTACGGCATAGTGGGCGATGTCCACAAGGTACTTCCGGGCCTGATTGAAGCCGTTAAAGCCCAACAAACAGGAGGTTAACTCCTGGTAAGTTTTCCATTTCTTTCCCTTTATTCACGAGCCCCCTTCCATTAGCCACGGAAGTGGGCTTTCTTTTTTTTCGGAAATTCCAACCCACAAAAAAAGGAGCTTGTCAGGCTCCTCTCATTCAAATTTATATTTTTAGAGGTCAATAGATAAATACATAGTTTAATAACACTCTTTTATTAATAGACTTCTCCTCTACCGAAGCTTCGGTATCGTCGAAATGACTTTTTAATCAGTTATTTAGGCAAAGGCAGCTTACGGTCACTGAGCGTCCTGTGGTGAGCGTCCTGTGCTGAGCGAAGCCGAAGTAAGCCGAACCAAGTCGAAGTGCGCTGCCTTTGACTCTTGAAACCACGAAAAGGTCATTTCGATGCCGAAACTTCGGCAGTGAAATCTAATCCATATAATTCACTTAATATCAGGTTATTGTAAATTGAAATCATTTTCAATAAAAGCTCATCTTGATATGCGCTTACCTACTGACCTCTATATATTTTTTCAGGCAGTTAAACAGTTTTCTTCAAAGCAGTTAATAAATCACTATGTTGAAACTCAAAACCCTCACGTGTTAAGCGAAGCGGAAAAACCCGCTGTCCTTTTAACAAAACCGAAGCGGCTTTACCATAGATAAACTTCAAGGCAAAAGCAGGAACGGTCATAAATGCCGGACGGTTGAGGGCTTCGGCCAAGGCTTTTGTGAACTGCTGGTTATCTGCATATTGCGGCGCCACCATATTATAAACACCTTTCACGTCACTATTTTCCAGAGCCCAGGTATAGGCTGCCACAACATCATCCACATGAACCCAGGGAAAATCCTGTTTTCCATCGCCCAGTTTACCGCCCAGCCCCAAACGAAATGGCAGGATCATTTTCTTCAAGGCCCCGCCCCTGCCCAATACAAGACCCAGCCGAAAAATCACCAGGCGCGTTTCCTCTTCGATGGATTTTGCTGCATTTTCCCAATCCATGCACACTTTAGCAAGAAAACCGCGGGCAAAAGCAGGATTATCTTCCGTGTTTTTTCGGTTTTCCTTATAAATCCCAACAGCAGAAGTCGAGATAAAAATACCCGGTTTTCCGTTTTCCATCCTTTTGATGGCATCGGCAAGCCTCTGGGTTGAATCAACGCGGCTGCTGTAAATCCGCTCCTTGTTCTTTTTTGTCCAACGCTTAATAATCGGATATCCACCCAGATGGATCACAGCATCTTTATTTTGTAATCGTGAAATGATATATGAAGTAGGCCGGCCAAAATCCTGATGTTTGAAAACACTTACTTTATGGCCTCTTTGCCTGAGATTTTCTTTTAATCTGCTTCCGATAAAACCGGAAGCCCCGCTTAATAATATTTCCATTACCAATTTTTTTTGCAAGGTACAAAATATAATCCCAAAGCTATTGTTATTCCATTAACAAAGCGCTTTGTTAATTCATTCACAATAAATCCACAGGAAATATTCCTGTTCGGAAATTTAATTGTAATTTTGCAGCGCCAAAAGCAAAACGTTGGTATTGAGGAGTTAAAAATTAATGAGTCTAAATAAACCCTTAGAAAAATGGATCAGAAAGATTCAAAAAAATTAAACGAGAATTTATTTTCTGAATTTCCCCCAATCAGTACTGAAGAGTGGAAACAGAAGATAGAAAAAGACCTGAAAGGTGCTGATTTCGAGAAAAAACTCGTCTGGCGCACAATCGAAGGTTTTAAAACACAGCCTTATTACAGAAGCGAAGACATTGAATCGCTTGCCACAAAGGACAGCCTGCCCGGCGAATATCCTTTTGTACGTGGCGACAAAGTGAAGCAAAACGATTGGTTTATCCGTCAGGATATCCGCATTGATGATGCAAAAGCGGCCAACAAAAAAGCCCTGGGCATCCTGATGCGCGGAATTGATTCGCTCGGTTTTGTACTTTGCGGAAAGGAAATCAGTAAAGAAGAATTTTCTCAATTACTTGAGGGCATCAGCCTGGAAAGTATTGAAACCAACTTTTCCGGATGCAAAGAATCGGTAAAAATCCTTGAACTTCTGACTGCGCTGATTGCAGAACGCAAAGAAAATCCTGCATCTGTAAAAGGAGCCATCGAATTTGACCCTATGAAGCTTTTTGCGCTCAAAGGAAAATTCGACAAAGGAATGGAGGCGGCTTTTGCCACTGCAAAGGAATTAATTGAAAAAAGCAGAGATCTGCCGGTTTTCCGCACGTTGATGGTTGATGGAAGCATTTTCCACAATTCCGGTTCTGATATTTCACAGGAACTGGCATTCAATCTGGCTGCCGGAGTTGAATATCTGAGCAAACTGAATGAAGCCGGCCTTGAGGCTGCTGAAATTTCAAAAAACCTGAAATTCAATTTTGCTGTTGGTTCCAACTATTTCATGGAAATTGCCAAACTTCGCGCTGCACGCATGCTTTGGGCAAAAATCGTTAAAGCTTATGGTACTGCAGATGAAAAAGCCTGCCAAATGGAAATCCATTCGGTAAACAGCAGCTGGAACAAGACCCTATTCGATCCATACGTGAATATGCTCCGCACAACAACAGAAGCCATGTCGGCATCGCTGGCCGGGACAAACAGTATGACTGTTCTGCCATTCAATGCCATTTATGAGCAACCGACTGAATTCAGTGAGCGCATTGCACGTAACCAACAGCTTCTGCTGAAAGAAGAATCACATTTCAACAAAGTTGTTGATCCTGCTGCCGGATCGTATTATATTGAAACCTTAACGGATCAGATCGCCGAAAGCGCATGGAAACTTTTCCTCGAAGTAGAAGACAAAGGCGGATATCTGGCTGCACTGAAAGAAGGTTTCATTCAGGCGTGCATTAAAGAAACCGCCAACACACGCGACCATAATATCGCAACAAGGCGCCAGGTTATTTTGGGTTCAAACCAATATCCAAATATCACGGAAACAATTCAAAAAGAGGTAGAAGAAAGCATCCTGAAGCCGATGGACTGTAGTGCCGATGATGCTGAAATTGAAACGCTCAAGCCATACCGTGGGGCGATTGCTTTTGAAAAGATGCGCCTGGCAACTGAAAAATTTGCCAAAGAAAATCATCGTCCAAAAGCTTTTATGCTCACAATGGGCAACCTGGCCATGCGCCGTGCCCGTGCTCAGTTCAGCACCAACTTCTTTGGTTGTGCCGGATTTGAAATCATCGACAACAACGGTTTCAAAACGGTTGATGACGCCCTGGAAGCTGCACGTGCAAAAAAAGCCGACGCATTGGTTATCTGTTCATCGGATGATGAATATGCAGAAATTGCGCCCGAAATCATTGAAAAAGCCGGATCAGAATTCCTGCTGGTTTTGGCCGGATATCCGAAAGAGCTGGCAGAAAGCCTTCAGGAAAAAGGACTGAAGCATATGATCCACGTTAAATCAAATGTACTGGAAACATTAATAGCATTCCAGAGAGAACTCAATATAATTGACTAAAGCCTTATGGAGACAAGTTTAGGAATTGACGTTCGTTCAGAAATCGGTGAACTCGAAGGGGTCATTCTCCACCGTCCGGGTCCGGAGGTGGAAAACATGACACCAAAAAACGCCGAACGTGCGCTTTACAGCGACATTCTGAACCTCGCCGTTGCAGAACAGGAATATAATCAGCTGGACGGTGTGCTGTCGAAGCTGACAAAAACCTTTTATGTTAAAGATTTGCTCACTAAAGTCCTTGAAAACGACAAAGTAAAAAGCAGTCTTATTGCAAAAATCTGCAAGCATGAATTTGAAGGCGACATCAACTGTATGTTTGATGAGCTGATGGCGCTTCAGCCCGAAATGCTGTCAAAAAGCCTGATTGAAGGAGTTGAACTAAAGCGCGACAACCTGACCCGTTTCCTGAGCAAGGAACGCTACAGCCTGCGCCCGCTTCACAATTTCTTCTATATGCGCGACGCGTCCATTTCTTTTCACGACCGGGTCATCATCGGCCGAATGGCCAATAAAGTCCGTGAACGCGAGGCCATGATCATGGAATCTATTTTCGACTTCCATCCCGGGCTGCTCACCCAAACCATTGGAAGCTCCACAGGCGCCCCGGATTCACTGGTCAAATATGAAGGCGGTGATATCCTTATTGCCCGCGATGATATTATGCTCATCGGTGAAGGCCCCAGGACATCCAGCCAGGGCGTTGACCTGATCCTTGAAAACATCAAGGCACGCAATGGCAATATGCACCTGATTATTCAGGAACTTCCCTACAAACCGGAATCATTTATCCATTTGGACATGGCGTTCACTTTCCTGGATCGTGATAAGTGCATGATATTTGAACCGCTCATCCTCAGTTCCAGCCGCTTCCTCACAATCCATATCACTGTTGAAAATGGTGAAGTAGTGAATATCCGTGAAGAGAAAAACATCCTCAGCGCCTTAAAAAAACTGGGGATGGACCTGGAACCGGTTTGTTGTGGTGGCACAAAAGACCTCTATATTCAGGAACGCGAACAATGGCACAGCGGAACCAATTTCTTTGCTGTTGCTCCCGGAAAGGTAATTGGTTATGGCAGAAATGTACATACCATTGAAGAACTTAACAAGCACGGGTTCAGCGTATTGCCTGCAACAGAAATCCTTAGCGGAAAAATAAACCCTGAGGATTATACCGATAATAAATATGTAATTACCATCGATGGCTCTGAATTATCGCGTGGTGGTGGCGGTGCACGCTGCATGACCATGCCGATACGAAGGAAATCAGTAGATTGGTAATCGGATTAGAATTTCAAATGAATCAAAAATAAAACACAATGAAGCCGAATTTCAAAGATATTAATTTCAGGTCTGCCCCAAAGCAAAGCATGGGCGATCAGGAATGGGAGAAGGCTAACAACATCAAAAAGGATTGGTTGACGCCGGAAAACATCCCGGTAAAACCTGTTTACACGAAAAGCGACCTCAAAGGTTTGGAACACCTGAATTATGCTGCAGGGATTCCACCTTATCTGCGCGGCCCATACTCAGCCATGTACGCGATGCGTCCGTGGACTGTAAGGCAGTATGCAGGATTTTCGACTGCTGAAGAATCCAACGCTTTCTACCGCCGCAACCTGGCAGCAGGTCAAAAAGGACTTTCCATTGCCTTCGACCTTGCCACGCACCGCGGTTACGATTCCGACCACCCCAGGGTTGTTGGCGATGTAGGAAAAGCCGGTGTGGCCGTTGATTCCATCCTTGATATGGAAATCCTTTTCGATCAGATTCCTCTCGATAAAATGTCCGTTTCAATGACGATGAACGGCGCAGTACTTCCCGTACTTGCCTTTTATATTGTTGCCGGACTGGAGCAGGGCGCTACACTTGACCAGCTTTCCGGAACGATCCAGAACGACATCCTGAAGGAATTTATGGTGCGCAACACATATATTTATCCTCCGCTCCCATCGATGAAAATCATTGCCGACATCTTCGAATACACTTCGAAGAACATGCCGCGTTTCAATTCCATCTCCATCTCAGGTTACCACATGCAGGAAGCCGGCGCAACAGCTGATATTGAGCTGGCGTACACGCTCTGCGATGGTTTGGAATATCTTCGTGCCGGCACGAATGCCGGAATGGACATTGATTCTTTCGCTCCCCGTCTTTCCTTTTTCTGGGCCATCGGCATGAACCACTTTATGGAAATCGCCAAAATGCGTGCTGCACGTATGCTTTGGGCAAAAATCGTGAAGCAGTTCAACCCGAAAAACCCGAAATCGCTGGCATTGCGTACACATAGCCAAACATCCGGATGGAGCTTAACCGAGCAGGATCCTTTTAACAATGTAGGCCGTACCTGTATCGAAGCAATGGCCGCTGCACTGGGTCATACACAGTCGCTGCACACCAATGCACTTGACGAAGCGATTGCACTGCCAACTGATTTCTCTGCACGTATTGCACGAAACACACAGATTTACCTGCAGGAAGAAACCAATATCTGCCGCGGTGTTGATCCATGGGCCGGATCATATTATGTTGAATCGCTCACCAAAGAGATTGCCGATAAAGCATGGGAACACATCCAGGAAATTGAAAAACTTGGTGGTATGGCCAAAGCGATTGAAACCGGTGTGCCCAAAATGCGCATCGAAGAAGCTTCGGCACGTACACAGGCACGTATCGATTCCAATAAGCAAACGATTGTGGGCACCAATAAATACCGTCTTGAAAAAGAAGACCCGATCGAAACCCTGGAAGTTGACAATACTGCCGTGCTGAAAGCCCAGATCGACCGCCTCAAAAAGCTGCGCGAAAACCGCAACAATGAGGAAGTTAAGGAAGCCCTTGAAGCCATTACCAAAGCAATGGAAACCGGCGAAGGCAACCTTCTGGAGCTTTCTGTTGATGCTGCAAAGAAAAGGGCAAGCCTCGGAGAGATTTCCGATGCCATTGAAAAAGTTGTTGGACGTTATAAAGCCGTTATCCGTTCCGTGTCAGGAGTATATTCATCAGAATCAAAGAACAGCGAAAGCTTTGAAAAAGCAAAGGAACTGGCCGACAAATTCGCTGAAAAAGAAGGCCGCCGCCCCCGCATCATGATTGCCAAGATGGGACAGGACGGGCACGACCGTGGCCAGAAAGTTGTTGCATCAGGTTATGCCGATATAGGCTTTGATGTGGATATCGGGCCTTTGTTCCAGACTCCGGAAGAAGCTGCACGCCAGGCTGTAGAAAATGATGTACACATCCTTGGAGTATCCAGCCTTGCTGCCGGACACAAAACACTTGTGCCCCAGGTTATTGAAGAACTCAAAAAACTTGGCCGCGAAGATATTATGGTCATCGTTGGGGGCGTTATCCCGCCACAAGACTACGGCTTCCTGTTCGAATCCGGCGTTGATGCCGTATTTGGCCCCGGAAGCGTAATTTCAGATTGTGCTACTAAAATGCTCGAAATACTACTCGATCAAGACTAATTTTTGCTGGAAAGGTGCCCTTCGGGGCACTTTCTTTCTCTTTTTTTTAAAATCCCAAACTATCATCATGAAAAAATCAATCTTCCTCGCTGCTATCATCGCCCTGATGTTCAGCGCATGCAATTGCCCGGATAAAAACGAAAAAAACATGGAAAACCCATTTTTCGGAGAATTTGAAACACCCTTCCAAACTCCCGATTTCAGAATAATTGAAGAAGCCGACTTTGTTCCGGCCATTACCGAAGGCATCAAAGTTCAAGACCAGGAAATCCAGGATATTATTGACAATAAGGCAAAGCCTGATTTTGAAAACACTGTTGCTGCACTCGATTATAGCGGAGAGCTACTCGAAAAAACCACGGCAGTTTTTTATAACCTGCTCGAAGCCAACACCAATGATCAGATGCAGGCCATTGCTAAAGAAATTGCACCTGTACTTTCATCGCATTCCGACAACATCAATATGAATGCAGCTCTTTTCGCCCGCATCAAGCAGGTTTATGACCAAAAAGAAAACGAAAAGCTCACTCCGGAACAGGAAATGCTGCTCGAAGAAACATATAAAGGTTTTGTTCGTGGCGGTGCCAACCTGAATGCAGAAGACAAAGAAAAGCTCAAGAAAATCAATGGTGAGCTCAGTTTGCTCAGCCTTCAGTTTGGCGAAAACCAACTTAAAGAAACCAATGAATATCAATTGGTTATAGATAATCAAGAAAATCTTTCCGGATTACCCGAACCTGTAATCAGTGCAGCGGCAGAGGCGGCAAAAGAGCGCGGTTTGGAAAGCAAATGGGTATTTACGCTTCATAAACCCAGCCTGATACCATTTATTCAATATTCCGATATCCGCCCATTACGCGAGGAGCTTTTTACAGCCTACATCAACCGTGGACGTAATGGAAACCAATACGATAACCGTGAAATCTTAGCCAAAATGGCTGCATTGCGCTATGAAAAAGCCCAACTTCTTGGATTTGGAAATCATGCCGAATTTGTTCTTGATGTAAATATGGCCAAAAAGCCGGAAAATGTTTATGCCCGTTTAAATGAGCTGATGTCGGCTGCAATTCCAATGGCCGAAAAAGAAGCCCATGAATTGCAGAAAATGATTGATTCCGAAGGCGGAAAATTTAAGCTGGAGCCATGGGACTGGTGGTATTATGCAGAAAAACTGCGCAAAGAAAAATACGATTTGGACGAAGCAGAACTGCGCCAATATTTCGAATTGGAAAACACAAAAAAAGGACTATTTGATGTTGTGAACAAGCTCTATGGCCTTCAGATTGAAAAGCGCAACGATATTCCTGTTTATCATGAAGATGCAGAAGTTTATGAAGTAAAGGAAGCCAATGGCGACCATATCGGCATCGTTTTTATGGACTTTTATCCACGTGCATCAAAAGGCAGTGGTGCATGGATGGATTCTTTCCGCAAGCAAATGAAAAAAGATGGTAAAAATGTCAGCCCGGTAATTATTAACTGTCTGAACTTTACCAAGCCAAGCGGAGGAAAACCCGCCTTGCTCAGCATCGATGAAGTAACGACACTTTTCCATGAGTTTGGCCATGGGCTGCACGGGCTCCTCTCCGACTGCACTTATCCCGAGCTCAGCGGAACAGCAGTTGCCCGTGATTTTGTGGAACTTCCATCGCAGGTGCTCGAAAACTGGGCTACAGAACCGGAAGTGATGAAAAGCTATGCCAAACATTACGAAACCGGCGAGCCTATCCCCGATGAGTTAATCAATAAAATCGAAGAAAGCAGCCATTTCAATAATGGTTTTGCTATGGTAGAATATCTTTCGGCCGCATTGCTCGATATGGACTGGCACACTTTGGAAACCTCAGAGCTTCAGGATGCCGATGCATTTGAAGCTGCATCAATGAAAAAAATGAATATGCCGGAGGAAATTGTGGTCCGTTATCGCAGCCCATATTTCAGCCATATATTTAATGGCGGGTATTCATCAGGCTATTACAGCTATGTTTGGGCAGAAATTCTTGATGCCGATGCATACCAGGCTTTCAAAGAAAACGGAATTTTTGATCAGGAAACAGCCAAAGCATTCCGTGAAAATATTTTGGAAAAAGGCGGCTCGGAAGACCCCATGAAACTCTATATCCAATTCCGCGGCAAAGAACCTTCATTGGAGCCATTGCTGAAACGAAAAGGCATTAAAGGTTAAATTTTAAGCCGGCGAACAAATCGTTCACCGGCTTTTTTTATCCATAATTTTCAAAACAGCATCAAGGCTGCAACTAACTACTTACAAGACAATAAAATAAATCCACATTCGAAAAAAATGAAAAAAACCATTTTACTTGCATTAACTCTTGTTTTCCTTTTTGGCAACCAGATTGTACTGGGTCAGGAATCCGTATCAGAAACAACAAAATTTGCCGAACGCTGCCAAAATAAGATAAAAAAAAGGCGTTTTAACAAACTTCAGGAATATTATCCAAAAGCGCTTAAGGACATTGAAAAGATAATAACCAAAGCCGAATCAGATCCTTTTGGTTATGACAATGTGGCCAAAAAAGCGCCAAAATGGATCGAAATGATGGCTGTTCTGGCCAAATTTCCAAATAATCAATGTGCCCTTAAAAATGATGTCATCACTTTCGAAATTACCGATTATAAACCACTACTGGCTGAAGCAAAGACAAAAGCCAATGAGGCACATTATCAGGAAGGCGTGAAAATAATGGATGAAAACACAGGCAGTTTCCAAAAGCGCAAAAAAGCTTGCGAACATTTCCTGACCGCCATGGACTTTTCAGATAACCACAAAGAAGATATGCTGGAACGTGGTGCACAAATCCATTATGATGAAGGCTTGCGTATTTTAACTGAAAAGAAAAATTTCTCAGGGAAAAAATACTGTGAAGAGCATTTTGCCAAAGCCCTGAAATGGAAAAAGCCTTATAAAGATATCGACCAGCTTATGGCAAAACTCTATTTTGATGAAGCTGAGCGCCTTGCGGCAACAGAAGATCCAAAAAACTGGAAGGAAGCACTTCCTTTATATGGCAGTGCCAATAAATGGGCAGCAAACTATAATGACTGTATGGACAAATATCTTGCCCTGGAGAAAAAAGGTGCGGAATATTACTACGCAAAAGGCCAGGAAGCAGAAGCCAAACACAACTATGCTTCACAACAGGATGCCTCTGAGTTTTATGCCGAATGCAAAGAGTGGGTTGAAGGCTATAAGGATGCAGAAAAACGTGCCGCATTGGCCAAAGAGCGATCTACAGTGCGTGTAGTTTATTATAAAGCACCGAATTTCATAAATCCAAATAATATCAAAAATCCTTTGCTTGCTTCCGGGAAGTCAAGCTCCGTTGAGGATATGGCAAAAAACTCCAAAAACTGGGGGCATTTCCAATTTCCTTTTGACAAGCAATATAACCTGAAACAAATTCACCCTACTTCTTCTGTGGCACGTGCACAGGATATGATCGGGGGCGGATTTATTTTAGTAACCATTACCGAATCAGAGGAACCTACTTATAGCGAATCGCCCAAAAGCATGACAACTGAAAAAGTCACCACCTATACCGGACATTTGGATGGGGAAGGAGAAAAACAACACCTGATAGATCATTTCACCTATAGCCTTGGCCTTGAAGCAAATAAAAAGACCCATACCGGAACTTACAGAAAGCACACTGGAACTGTCACCAAAACTTCTGAGGGAATTTCAGCCCGCACTTATGTGATGATTGACATTTATGATATGCGTGAGCCGGGCCAAGCGAAAAAAATCAGAACCATTTCAAAAGAGATCTCTGCAGTAAATTCGGTTACAAACGAAACTTATGAAGGTGATCCATGGGCCAAACCGAAAAGCCTCAAATCAGACGGACCGCTTAAAACCAGGCAACAAATGTGGGAAATCATTGAAAAGAAAACCAACGATTCCGAGGCTGTTCTCAATGCTGCACGAGAAGAAATCGGAGAAGTACTGAAGCAAGACATACAGTATTACCATATTGAAAAATAATTCATTCCTTTTAATATAAACAGGCACGGGCTAAATGTCCGTGCTTTTTTTATACTGTTAATTGATTAACAACACGCTAAAAAACAAGAAGTTCGGACTGGAGCCATCCCCAAAAAGAAGACGAATTTATGAGATCGATATCGGACTGTTTTTCTCGTGCCCTTGAACTACAATCAATATTTTTTTGTATTTTGCAATAGTATTTACGTAGATAAAAATAATTTACAAGCACCTGATTTACAATATGATTTGCCACAAAAGCCACAAGGTTGAAGTTCAAACCAAAATACATCGTATCACAATGTATTTTGCAAAACCCGAAAGTGTTGACAAAAACCTGTTTCGCAAAGATGAAAAACCATCGGTATCTTCAGGCAAATCCATGATTTTTCAAAATCAATTTTCAGCCCAATCAAAAATAATTCAAAAAATTTGGCAAAAAAACGAATTTGTTAAAAACTCAATAAAATTAAATAATGCGCTTATTTTAAATATAACTTAATCGCTTACACAAGACAATCAAGCCTATCTTATCTGACTACTAACGAATAAGATAAAGCCCAAGCTCCAACATCCGACCAAAATTTCACTTTCCTGTAGTAGCCAGAACTTTCCATAGATTTTTCTAATAAATATTTATAAAATTTTGTTAATTGCAAGATTAACAAGCATTTTACAGAATAAAATTTATAGTTAATCGTTATTATCCTGTATTAAACGAAGGCTTTGGGACGCTCTTAAATATGTAAATAAGCACTACTTATTAATTATATAAGAAAGCCCCTTTGATGATCACATTAGGTTTAACCACATTTCAAAAAAGTCTATGAAAGTATCAGACAAAATTGAACTCTTGAAAAAGAAGAGGGAGAAGGTAGAAGAGATGGGAGGCGAAGCAAGAGTTGCCAAACAACACGAAAAGGGCAAATTATCGGCCCGTGAAAGACTCGGTTTACTATTTGATGAAGGAACGTTTCAGGAGATCGACAGGTTTGTTGGTCACCGCTCCACAAATTTTGGCATGGAGAAGATTGAGATACCTTCGGACGGTGTTGTAATTGGTCACGGCAAAGTTAATGACCGTCATGTTTTTGCTTATTCTCAGGATTTCACATCCCGCGGAGGTTCTTTGGGCGAGATGCATGCTGCAAAAATCTGTAAGATTATGGATTTGGCCGTTAAAGCCGGCGCTCCGGTCGTTGGCCTCAATGATTCAGGTGGCGCGCGTGTAGAAGAAGGCGTTGATGCCCTGAAAGGATATGGCGAAATTTTTATGCGCAATTCACGTGCATCGGGCGTTATCCCACAGATTTCGGCCATCATGGGGCCTTGCGCAGGCGGCGCTGTATATTCACCTGCTATGACCGATTTCGTTTTTATGGTGAAAAAACAAAGCCATATGTTCATCACCAGTCCTTATGTGATCAAAACCGTAACCGGTGAAGAAACCACATTTGAAGAGCTGGGCGGCGCTATGGTACACAATACCAAAAGCGGCAATGCACATTTTGCCTGCGAAAGCGATGAAGAAACCATTGAAGCCATTAAGGAACTGCTTGATTTTCTGCCCGCAAACAATCTGGAAGAAACACCACAGATTCCAATGGGCGACGATCCGGAACGTATTTGCGAGGAACTCGACAGCATCATCCCCGATGAGGCCAATATCCCTTACGATATGAAAACCATCATCGAAATCATTCTCGACGACAATGATTTCTTTGAGGTTCACGAGCATTATGCCGAAAACGCCATTGTTGGATTTGGCCGCCTCAACAACCGTTCTGTGGGCATCATTGCCAACCAGCCTATGATTCAGGCCGGCTGTCTCGATATTGATGCTTCGGATAAAATCAGCCGTTTTGTGCGCACCTGCGATGCATTCAATATCCCGATGATCACATTCGTGGATGTACCGGGCTATCTTCCGGGCGTTGATCAGGAGCTGGGCGGCATCATCCGCCATGGTGCAAAACTGCTTTGGAGCTATGCAGAAGCAACCGTACCGAAATTCACCGTAGTAACACGCAAAGATTATGGCGGCGCCTATTTGGCGATGTGTTCCAAACC
The DNA here is from genome assembly GCA_963662905.2 of Bacteroidales bacterium. Classification (GTDB taxonomy): domain Bacteria; phylum Bacteroidota; class Bacteroidia; order Bacteroidales; family WRLA01. Next base: position 101,074 of record CAXXFD010000004.1, read on the forward strand.
GCTGGGTGCCGATATGGTATTTGCCTGGCCAACTGCAGAAATTGCTGTAATGGGAGCAAAAGGCGCTGTAGAAGTAATCTCGACTTACAAAAAAGAGATCAAAGCAGCTGATGATCCGGTTGCCAAAACGGCAGAAAAAATCCAGGAATACGAAGAAGCCTTTAATGTGCCTTATCTGGCAGCCAAACGTGGTTATATAGATGATGTGATTTTGCCGAGTGAAACACGCAAACGCCTTATCAGCAGTCTGGAAGCCATGTGCAATAAAAACGAAGTTTTACCTCCGAAGAAACACGGAAATATTCCTTTGTAATATGGCTGAAATGACTTTGTACGAAAAGAAGAAAAAAGCGGCAATTGTTGCAGTCACCTATTATCTCAGCAAAGAAGCTGTTGCAAAGAATGAAAATGCTGTAAATAATATTTGGGGTGATGCCGCCAAACAAAACAATATGGAGAACCGTTTGCGCGCACAAAGGCGTGGACGCAGCCTCCCGCTTCGATAGACTCCTTACACCAAACAACACAAACAAAAAAATAAAACAATGACATACGATAAGCACGGGGTACTGGAAATGGCCCAACTTAAATATGCAGCCGACCGTCCGGCTGCCGCGAATCCAATCAAAATCAATGATGTAAGCCTTCGCGACGGACATCAGTCACTTTTTGCTACACGCGGACGCACCGAAGATATGATTCCGGTAGCAGAAATGATCGACAATGCAGGCTATAATGCCGTTGAAACCTGGGGCGGCGCAACATTTGACACCATGCACCGCTACCTGGCCGAAGATCCATGGGAACGCCTGCGCACATTGAAAAAGTACATGCCAAAAACTCCTTTTTCGATGCTGCTGCGCGGCCAAAACGTGGTGGGTTACCGCAATTACGCCGATGATGTGGTGCAGGCTTTTGTTCAGCGCTCCATTGACAATGGAATGGATATTTTCCGCGTTTTCGACGCACTGAACGATTACCGCAATTTCGAAACTGCCGCCAAAGTAATTAAAGACAACGGAAAACATTTTCAGGGGACAGTTTGCTATACACTTACCGAGCCACGTTTGGGCGGTGATGTTTATAATATTGAATACTATATCAATAAAGTCAAAGAACTGGTTGACTTTGGAGTGGATTCGATTTGCATCAAGGATATGGCCGGCCTGATTGCGCCATACGATATTTATAACCTGGTGCGCGAAATCAAGAAATTCACTGACATCCCGTTGAACCTGCACACCCATTTTACATCAGGCATGGGCGACCTGGCAATTTTCAAAGCCATCGAAGCCGGTATTGATATTGTGGACACCTGCATCGGGCCATATGCCTATCGTACCTCGCACGCGGCGGTGGAACCCATCATCATGTCGCTGCTTGGAACCAACCGTGATACCGGCATGGACATCAAAAAGATCACAGCAATTGCCGAGGAAATGGAAAAATACATTCCAAAATACAGGCATCTCGACAATAACCCGAAATATGCAATTACAGATATCAATGTAATCCTGCACCAAACACCGGGCGGCATGCTTTCAAACCTGGTAAACCAGCTCAAAGCCATGAATGCACTCGACAAGCTGGACGAAGTATTCCGGTTGCTGCCCAAAGTACGCAAAGACCTCGGAACCATTCCATTGGTAACACCTACCAGCCAAATTGTTGGTGTTCAAACTGTGAACAACGTACTTTTCGATAAGGAAGAAGGAGAATACGCACAAATCACCGAACAGGTAAAAGACCTTTGCTTCGGGCTTTACGGTAAAACTACACGCGATATCAATCCGGAAGTACGTAAAAAAGCACTGGCAGATTATCCTCGCGGCCAAAAGCCGATCACCGAGCGTCCGGGCGCAATTCTGGAGCCGGAAATGGATCATGTAAAAGAAATTTCCAAAGGATTGGCTCAGAATATTGATGATCAGGTATTGATGGCACTTTATCCGGTTACCGGCAAGCGTTTCCTCAAATGGAAGTACGGCCAGGAGCCCGTTCCATCTGAATTTAAACCAAAGACGATGGCGCAGGTTGAGAAAGAAGATGAACTCGTACGCAAAGCACTTTCGGGCGAACTCACTTCAAAAGGCAATGGCACCAATTGCACCCGCGAATTTGAAGTTACGGTTGATGGTGAAACTTTCAGCGTGGAAATAAACGACCCCAACGCAATAGTCAGTGTTGGCGGCGCAGCACGCCCACGACGCAAAAAGGAAGCCAAAACCAAAGAAGTTGTAGCAACAGGAAGCCTTACAGCCCCGATTCCCGGTATGATTGTGGAATTCAAGAAAAATGTTGGTGATAAAGTAGAAGTTGGCGAAACACTCGTAGTACTCGAAGCCATGAAAATGATGAACAACCTGGATGCAACTGTTAAAGGCACCGTAAAAGAAATCAAATTCGAAAGCGGCGATTCAGTTTCCAAGGGAGATGTGCTCATGGTGGTAGAACCAGAAGAATAATCTCAATATACTCTTTTTTGCTTTTCTATAATTCAAAAACTGTCCTGTTTGCCGGGGCAGTTTTTTTTCTTTTTGACAGTAGGGATACGAGCCTTACAAACAGATAATCCGAAAAAATACGATAAAGCCTGAAATCGCCCTACCTTTGCAAAAAAAATTACAAACAATAAATTTCATTGCCAAATTATTCATTGACAATAAATTAAACAAAAATAAAACACATGAAAGTAATAGCATTTAACGGTAGCCCAAGAAAAGAGGGCAACACATATCAGGCATTGAAACTGGTATGCGACGAATTGGAAAAAGAAGCCATTGAAACGGAAATCATTCAGGTTGGAAGTCAGGATATCCGCGGATGTATGGGCTGTAATCAGTGTTTCAAAAAGCGCGATGGAAAGTGCGTCATAAAAACCGATTATGTAAGCCATTGGATCGAAAAAATGAAACAAGCCGACGGGATTCTGCTGGGCTCGCCCGTGCATTATTCTGCTGTTGCGGCCAATATGAAAGCCTTCCTCGACCGTGCTTTTTATGTTGCCGGCGCCAATGATTCCATGTTTCGCCATAAGGTTGGCGCATCGGTTGTAGCCGTAAGGCGTTCAGGCGGCCTGCCCACTTTTAACGAACTGAACCACTACCTTAATTATTCGGAAATGATCCTGGCAACATCCAATTACTGGAATGTAATACACGGAACCCGGCCCGGAGATATCCATCAGGATGAAGAAGGTGTTCAGATAATGCGCGTTTTAGGAAAAAATATGGCCTGGATATTGAAACTTGTCGAAAACGGGAAAGGCAAAATAGCAGCACCGGAGCTGGAAGCAAAGAAGTACACGAATTTTGTGCGGTAATTGCAAAAAATAACAATATGGAATCCAATAATTTTCTTGCAATCGCAACCATCCTTAAGCGCAAAAGCGTGCGGAAATTCACTAATCAAAAGCCGGATCGCGAACAACTGACACTTTTGGCCAAAGCCGGGATGGCAGCGCCTTCGGCAGTGAACAAGCAGCCCTGGGCATTTATCGCCATTGACGACCGCCAGATCCTCGATGCTTTGGGAAGCAAACTCCCTTATGCCAAAATGTTATTGAAAGCACATGCAGCCATTGTCGTTTGCGGTGATTTATCTAAAAGCCTTCCCGGATGGGAACAGCAATTCTGGATTCAGGACTGTTCTGCTGCAACCCAAAACATCCTGCTGGCAGCTGAAAGCATGGGGCTGGGCGCTGTATGGACAGCGGCGTATCCTGCCAAAGAGCGCATGGAAATCGTTACGGACACCCTGAAGCTGCCGGAACACATCATTCCGCTGAATGTCATCCCAATTGGGTTTCCTGACGGAAATGAAAAACCAAAAGACAAATGGAAGGATGACAATCTGCATTGGAACATTTGGGATACGGTTTCATACAATGGCATTCAGGAATGATGTCCGCTGAAAAATTCCTACTTTTGCGCCACTTAAAAAAGAATACATGGCATTAGTACATTCCTTCGAAAAAAGCGGCAATTATCTGTTTCGTCATCGCGGGCAAATTCCCGTGATTTTATTTATCCTCGCTGTTCCGGTAATTTATTTGAGCGGATACGGCGGATTAAATGCCAATGCCCGCTTTTGGGTCAGCATTGTGGCTATTGTACTGAGTTTTATGGGGCAAATCGTTCGTGCTTGGTCAATTGGCACTACTCCGCATGGAACATCCGGGCGAAACCGGAACAAACAAGTTGCCATGAGCCTGAACACCAAAGGGATTTACTCGATGGTGCGCCATCCGCTTTACCTGGGCAATTACCTGATGTGGATTGGTATCGTGGTTTATACCTTCAATATATATTTTGTAATTATCGTTTCCCTGGCCTACTGGCTTTATTATGAACGTATTATGTTTGCAGAGGAACGCTTTCTGGAACGGAAATTCGGCCAGCAATATCTTGATTGGTCTTTAAAAGTGCCTGCGTTTTTACCTGCCTTCTCCAAATACCAAAAGGGAGATATCCCCTTTAGTTTTATTTCGGTTTTGCGCCGCGAATATTCCGGTGTTCTGGCTACGGTACTTGGGTTCTTTTTTATTGATGTTCTACGCTCATGGTTTTTGTTCGGAAGTGTTGATTTTAACCGGCCTTCAAGCTATGCGCTTGGCATATCAGCTCTTATTGCATTGATCTTAAGAACATTGAAACACAAAACCAATCTACTTAATGAATCAGGAAGGAGCTAAAAGCGGACAAAACCTCAGGGTTTATGCTGCCATTACGCTGGCCATGTTCTTCTGGGGACTGACTTTTGTCTGGACCGACATCTGCCTCCAATACCTTGAGCCCGTCAGCATCTTGCTTTTCCGTTTAAGCATCAGCTCCGTTTTGCTTTTCAGCCTGATGAAAATTATGCGTATCCGGATGCTACCCGACAGAAAAGACATCGGTTTGGTATTGCTTACGGCTTTGCTCAATCCCTTTTTATATTTTTTGGGCGAAAGCTATGGCGTAAAATACTCATCCCCTACAGTAAGTGCTGTTTTTATTGCGCTTGTCCCGGTTTTTACGCCCATCGCCGCATGGATGGTGTATCGTGAAAAACTCAGCATCCTTAATATCATTGGTTTAAGCATTTCCATTGCTGGCGTGATGCTGATGATCATCAAACCCGATTACAGTTTGAATGCGTCCTGGCTGGGTGTTTTCAGCCTGGTTTTTGCTGTTATTGTAGCCATTGCCTACTCCATTTTATTGAAACCGCTGGCCATCAAATACAATCCCTTTTCCGTGATCGCGTGGCAAAACCTTGCCGGTATTTTTATGTTTCTTCCGTTCTTTCTCATTTTTGAATGGAAAAATGTATTGCAAACACAATTTACAAGTGAGCTGATCAGTTCGCTTTTCTGGCTGGCTGTTTTGGGCAGCTCCCTGGCTTTTGTATTTTACACTTACAGCACAAGGGTCATTGGGGTAAGCCGTACGGCGATATTCACAAATTTCATTCCCGCATTTACAGCAATTTTTGCCTGGCTGGTGGTTGATGAAAGTTTTGACGCACGAAAAATTGCAGGGATTGCATTGGCATTGGGCGGCATCAGCCTGGCGCAATTAAGATCAGGCCGCAAAAAAGTAGTTCATGGCTAAAAAAATTAAATTTTATACGGTTTGGAAAGGCTTGCAGCCCGGAGTTTATGCTTCCTGGGATGAATGTAAAAAGCAAATTGCCGGCTTCGAAGGCGCTGTTTACAAATCCTTTCCCTCTCGGGAGATGGCCGAGGAAGCCTTTAGTTCATCGCCCACGCAGTTTATCGGAAAAGACATCCCCAAAAAAGTGATGACCGAAGCGGACAAAAAACGCATCGGCATGCCCGATTGGAATACCATCAGCGTTGATGCAGCATGTGCCGGAAACCCGGGCGACATGGAATATCAGGGAGTTGAAACCAAAAGCGGGCGCAAACTCTTTCATTTGGGCCCTTTGCCCGAAGGCACAGTAAATATTGGCGAATTCCTGGCCATAGTGCATGGATTGGCCTTCCTGAAAAAATACAACAGCAGCATCCCCATTTATACCGATTCCCGCACGGCGATGAAGTGGGTGCGCGATAAACGGGTGAACACAAAGCTCGCCCGAACTGCAAGAAATGCAAAGATTTTCAACCTCATCGAAAGAGGCGAATACTGGCTGAAAACTAATCAGTATTCAAATCCCATTCTGAAATGGCAAACCGAATACTGGGGAGAAATTCCCGCAGATTTTGGAAGAAAATAGTTTTAAGGAATTTTAAGCATTGCCTCCCGCATCAAGTCCGGTGAATGCTTATTTTTGTCGCAAAGGATTTTGCATGAGCATAGAAGTTAAGAATATCACGAAAATATACGGTACACAAAAAGCCGTAAACGATGCCAGTTTCAGCATCCATAAAGGAGAAATTGTAGGCTTACTGGGGCCAAACGGAGCCGGCAAATCAACGCTGATGAAAATGATCAGCTGCTTTATTCCGCCAACAAAAGGCACTGCCAGTGTAAGCGGTTTTGATATCCTTGAAAATTCTTTGGAAGTACGCCGCCGTTTGGGTTATCTGCCCGAACACAACCCGCTCTATCTTGATATGTATGTAACTGAATATCTGGAGCATGTAGCCGGTCTCTACAAAATCAAAAAACCTTTGGAAAAAGCCAGGGAAATGATTGAAATCACAGGCCTTTCACCTGAAAAACACAAAAAAATCGGGGCACTGTCGAAAGGATACAGGCAAAGGGTTGGACTGGCACAGGCAATGATCCACGATCCGGAAGTCCTGATACTCGACGAACCCACTTCGGGTTTGGATCCAAACCAGCTTATCGAAATCCGTAACCTCATCCGAAAAATCGGCAGCGAAAAAACCGTGATCCTTTCCACGCATATCATGCAGGAAGTGGAAGCCATTTGCGACCGCGTCATTATTATTAATAAAGGAACAATTGTTGCCGACGACAGCACCAAAAACCTGGCATCATTGAGCAAAGGCAATACGCGCATCACACTGGAAATTAACGTCAAAGCGAAACCCGATTTTCTTAAAGCTATTTCAGGCGTCCAGAAAATCAATGAAATTGCCGACAAAAAATTTGAATTGATCTGCTCTGCCGAAAAAGACATACGCGAAGAAATTTTTGAGCAAGCCGTTGCCAATAATGTGAAAGTACTTTCGATGCAGCAGGAAAGCCGGAGTATGGAAGATGTTTTCCATGAACTCACCCAACACAAATAGAGCTTATTTTCAACATCTTAATACAAGAAATCCTTTAGAAGAAAAAATATTCACCGCTTATTTAAAAAGTATTTAAATAAATTTTATAATTTTGCCGCCACGTGGAAAGATTTGATTGATTGCAACCACATAAAAAAATGCTAAACCAGTATTTTTTCTACAACCAATCGTCTTTCCCATTTAATTTAAGTCTAACTATTAAAAATACATTAAATGGGATACTTATTCACTTCCGAATCTGTCTCTGAAGGACATCCTGACAAGGTAGCTGATCAAATTTCAGATGCCATGCTCGACGAATTTCTTCGTCACGACCCCAACTCAAAAGTTGCTTGCGAAAGTTTTGTAACCACCGGCCTGGTAGTTGTTGGCGGCGAGGTTAAAACCAACGGCTATGTTGATGTGCAGCGCATTGCCCGTAAAACCATTACCGATATTGGCTACACCCGTTCGGAATACCAGTTTGATGCGCAATCGTGTGGCGTCATTTCTGCAATCCATGAACAATCGGGCGATATCAACCAGGGAGTTGAACGCGCCAAAAAAGAAGAACAAGGCGCCGGCGACCAGGGCATGATGTTCGGTTATGCCACCAACGATATGGAAAACCTGATGCCGATGCCGGTTGAGCTTTCGCACATCCTGCTGCAGGAGCTTGCGGCTATACGTCATGAAGGCAGCCAGATGAACTATCTGCGCCCCGATTCCAAATCGCAGGTAACTATTGAATACGACGATCAGCATCATCCGGTACGCATTGACACCATCGTGATTTCTACCCAGCACGATGATTTTGCTGATGAAAAGGAAATGCAGGACACCATTCGTGAGGACGTGCTGAATATTCTTATTCCCCGGGTTAAAGCAACACTGCCCAAACAAATTGCGGACCTGTTCAAAGGCGACTTCCGCTTATTTGTAAACCCAACCGGTAAATTTGTTATTGGAGGGCCACATGGCGATACCGGACTAACCGGACGTAAGATTATTGTTGATACTTACGGTGGAAAAGCATCGCATGGCGGTGGCGCATTTAGTGGCAAAGACGCATCAAAAGTGGATCGCAGCGCAGCTTATGCAGCACGCCACATTGCCAAAAACCTGGTTGCTGCAGGCGTGGCAGAAGAAGTTATGGTACAGTTGGCCTATGCCATTGGTGTAGCTGAACCTGTGAGCGTTTTTGTTGATACGCACGATAGTTGCAAACTGAAAGACGAAAAGGGAAATACCTTGAGCGATGGAAAAATTGCTGAAAAAATTAAGGAAATTATTGACCTGAGACCATTTGCTATTATCGAACGCTTTGGTTTGACCAATCCGGTTTTCCTTCCAACAGCAACTTACGGACATTTTGGCCGTGATACTTTCTCAAAAGAGATTGAAGTATATTATCAGGACGAACATACGCTTGCAAAAACCATTAACGGCCAGGAACGCTACTTTAAAGTTGTAGATTTCTTTGCATGGGAAAAACTCGACTACGTTGATAAAATCAAAAAAGCTTTCGGTTTATAAAACCGTATAAAATCACGAAAAGCCGCTGCATCATTGAATGTTGCGGCTTTTTTTATAACTTGCGGAAAAAAATTCCTTTAATGTTTATTAACACGGAAATCAGGGATAAATTACGTCGGCAACGCGAATCGCTGAAACGCCAAAAGCGGGAGGAACATGAACAAAAAAAAAGGCATAAAAAGCACAAAAAATTAAGGGAAAAATTCAAAAAAAGCCGCAGTCGAAAGCAGGAATCAAAATCTCATACACTCAAAAAAAAATCAAGAAGACCGTTTTGGTATAAAATGAAAAAACAGTTTTCAAAAACTGTTACAAGAATCAAAAAAAGAGGATTTCCGTTTATGTGGGCCATTCGTGGCCTCAAAAAACAAAATGAGACCGCAAAAAATCGCGATCGTATTTTCCTCGACTGGTATGATTTCCTCTCCATTATCTGGAGTACCATTTTAACGAAAAAATATTTCTGGAGACTCCCTCAATCGGAGAGAAGTATTTTCAAACAATTACCGGCAAAAAAAACATGCACACCCCGCGAATGTTTCCCCGGGATGGCTTTTAACTCTTTGGGCGCGTTTGTCCTGTCTTTTTTTCTGTTTTTCTGGCTACACCAGTTTTATTCCCTGCTTGCAGCCAAATTGTATGGACTGGACATGGTTTTTTACAATACATTTTCCATTTATTCATTGCGCACTATTAGCTCTGAATGGTCTGGCGTAAATATTGTGTTTATCAGTGCTTTTGCCCCAATTATGATCTTGCTGACAGGGACGGGCATACGCAAATATTATATGAACCATTATTTCCGTGGAAATTTTATCCGATTATTTTTCGCCTGGGCCTTTGTCCATTCCCTTTTATTCTCTTTAGGGTCATATCTGGTAGGCGCACTGACCAATACAGGCTTCGTTTACGCCATTAAATGGATGTTTATGAGCGACTTGTATAGCCCACAGGTAATAAGTATATTTTTAGTCTTTTCATTGATTTTGATACTGGCAGGCAGGCAGATACCTTCGCTTTTCTACATTGCTTCGCCATGCAGCCTACTGATAAGAGCACATAACCGCGATGCTTATCTCGGATTGGCCATGCTGTTTCCCTGGATTGCAGGATTTTCGGGCATCCTGATTTTAAACTACCCCCGCCTTCCCGCTGCATTTTGGCTATATGGTGTAATTCTGGGGCTTATCCTCATCCCGGCATACATCAACCGGATTCCAAAATCTGCTGAAATGGTAACCAAACCCAACTACTGCCGCAATGGAGTTCAATCACGCTTTTTCTGGCTTTTGATCGGCATCATTCTATGGATTGGCAGCCGTTTCTATTTCTATTATGGCATCAACATTTAATGATGAACAGCCTCCAGGATATCAACAATAAAAGGTTTGAGGCCGGCAAAAAAGAACTCTACAGCGATCACCATCACTATTAAGCCCATAAGGCGGAGCAAAACTTTATTGCCTGTTTCGCCAAGAATTTTAATGATCTTTCCGGAGCTGATTAATACGATATAAGTGGTTGCCAGCACCACAGCAATAATGCCAACCAACATGGTTTTCAAACCAATAGTTCCGGCATCATCCATTAAAACAATGGCATTGGTAATTGCTCCCGGGCCGCAAATGAGCGGTATGGCCAAAGGTGTTATGCTGATATCATTTTCATAAGCTTTGATTTCCTCATCGCGCACTTTAACTTTTGCCAAGCGGGCCTGCAGCATGTCCTGGCCCATAAAAAAGAAAATAACGCCACCCACAATACGCAGGCTGTTTACCGAAATATTGAAAAAACTGAACAGCAACTGCCCGCCAAAAGCAAACAGCATCAACATAAAAAAGGAAGTTATGATTGCTTTGCGTGCTATGCGTTTGCGGCTCACGTCATCAAAATCGGATGTCATGGTCATAAAAACCGGCATCAAACTTAATGGATTGATCAGGGTGATAAAGGATGTTAAGCCCAATAGCCCAAAAGACAAAACCTCTGCCATATGCTAATTTATTATTTATCAGTTACTTAATAAAACCATCATCAAAAAATGCGGCGCGAAATTACAATTTTTCCCAAAAAATAAACCGCTATCTGAAAAACAGATAACGGTTTATCAATTAAAAATTATGTTTCCCTAACGGGCAATTATAAATTTGTTCATTTTAACGACCTGACCTTCTGCTTTCAATACGCAGAAATATACTCCATTTTCCAGGTCATCCACAGCAACATCCATCCTGCCCGACATTCCGTTGATATCGTATGCCGCTACGCGGGCGCCGGTTACATTATAAATTTCAAGGCCGGTTTGCGCAAAAAGCTGCTCAAAGCTATAATCAATGCTGAAACTATTGGCAACCGGGTTTGGATAAACCGCACTCATTTGGGCAAAAGCACTCAAATCATTAATTGCGGTATTGTCCTGAGAAAAGAATGCGAGCCTGATTGTAATTTTATCTGATGGATTATTGGCATCGTAGATCATATACTCAATCTCAGCGATTCCTTCTACCCCATTTGGATTAAAATGCGCAGAAAAATCATTCACGTTTACACCATTGGCTTCGATAGTAAGCGGGCTGTTGCAAGTATCCACATTTGGAGGGAAGCAGGCGCCCCAGCAGAAAGTATTCATTGAGTTTTCCAGATTAATGAGCACCTTCTTGGCAACCATTACGTCAATAGCTTCATCTTTAAGGTTTTTCACCTGCATTTTCACTTCCATTTCGCCGCTATCGGGATGGGTGTTGAGCCTGATAACATTGCCACCTTCAACAGGCTGTCCATCTTCACTCAACAAAGCAAGGTAGCTTGTCGTGAAAACATAAAATACGGAAACGGAATCATTTTCATCTGCCGTATTATAAAAGGTAAACATAGCCGAAGCCATCCCCAGGTTGTCGTTATAATTGTAGTGGCAACTGAAGCTGTTGTCTGTAGCTTGTGAAGCCATTACAACAGTTTTGTCGGTGCTGTAATTTCCGGGAGGCAGGCAGCCGTCACTAAAGCAAAGCTGGAAATTGGATCCTTCCTGCACATAATCTACATACATTTTGATGCCTACGGTAATTTCAGCATCACTAATATTTTTAATGATACAGTCGGCAACAAATTCATGGCTGGGATCGCCACTGATGGCCACATGATTGTCCTGCGGCAGCGGTTCGCCTTCGGCAGAAAGCGCAACAAGGCTTTGACCAAACGCAAAAGCACTGATAAACAGAAAACTAAAAATAAAAAGTACTTGTTTCTTCATAACTCCTGATTTAATTTAAATACTAAAATTGGTTTATACAGATAGCAAATGTAGTATTTTCCATTCTAATTTTAGTAAATACAAAAAGTTTTATTGCATCATTAACAATATTTTAGAAACATTAAATTCTCAATAACAATAAGTTAGTTATATTTGCATACTCATATATTTCGATATTTAAGCGAACAGGCAACTTTTCCGACTTGCTGCATTATTAACAATATCGCATCTTTGCATCAAACGTTCAGAACAAAAGGCCGCCGGCCATGTTATTTTTTTAATAAACCAGGATTTTTTAACTTTCTAAAAACTAAAACTATGAGGAGATTATTTTTACTCTTTTCCATTCTTGCTACTGCATTTGCGCTTAACGCACAAAACATTGACCGCAAAATGGTTTTGCTGGAAATCGGAACCGGAACATGGTGCCCATACTGCCCGGGTGCTGCCATGGGTGCTGATGACCTGATCGAAAACGGAAAAAGTGTTGCCGTTATTGAATATCATGGCGGTGATGAATATGAAACGACCAATGGCGGAAACCGCTTGAACTGGTACGGCGTTAATGCCTATCCAACATCTATTTTTGACGGACTGCTCAAGTATGAAGGCGGAAGCGCATCCAACTCCCTCTACACTGCTTTTCTTCCTAAGTACAACCAGCGCATCGATACCAAAACCCATATCGACCTTAATCTTATGGGAGAGGTTGCCGGACTGGGATACACCATAAAAGCAACGGTTACCCGCGACGAAAACCTGAACGATCACAGCAACAATATTTTTGTTGTGGTTACTGAATCAGAAATCGAGCAGGCATGGCAAGGCCAGAGCCACCTCAATTTTGTTCAGCGCCTGATGGTTAATGGTTCACAGGGAACACCTATTGACTGGGCAAATGGCGAAGAGCAGGAACTGGAGTTCTCCTTTACAAGAGATATGATTTGGAATATCATGCACACAGAAATTATTGTTTTTGTGCAGGATATGGACACAAAAGAAGTTCTTCAGGCTCAAAAAATGCCCCTTTCCTCTATCCTTCCTGAAAACGAAAATGATCTTTCTGTAATGGCTACAAGCAATGTTCCTGAAAACAACAGCATCGGTTACCTTGAGCCACGTTTTGAGATGATCAACCTTGGAAACGCAAACGCAACAACCGCTGAAATAACTTATAATGTTAATGGTGAAAACGAAACTGTTGTTAACTGGAGCGGCGATCTGGAGCCTTTCCACAGCGAAAGCTTCTTCCTCGATCCGATCCATTTTACACTTTTGGAAAACAATATCCTTACTATCGAAATCACAAAGGTGAATGGTGGTGATGACGAAAATCCGGAAACAAATACTATTACTGTTGAGTTTGGTAATGTTGTTGAAACTTTTGAAGGACCACTTAGCCTGCTGCTCCGCACAAACGACACACCGGAACAAAACCACTGGGCTCTGCTCGATTCTGAAGGAAATGTTATTCAGGAAGGTGGCCCATACGAGGTTGCAAACCAAATGTACACCGAATCCATCCAATTCCCTGAAAACCGTGATGTTGCCGGCTTCTCATTTGTAATGTATGATGAAGGTGGAAACGGCCTTGTGAAAGACCCGCAATACCTCGGATTTTTCTCCCTGACAGACAATACCGGCGCAGCTGTTTGCCCTATGGTGAAAAGTTTTGGTTACGCTAAAACCATCCCATTGTATATCCCCTGGGATTATACAGGCATCAATGATACAGAAACAGCCGAATTTGAAATCTATCCGAATCCGGTTCAGGCAAACCTGAATATCAAGTTCAATATGGATGAATCAGCACAGCTGAGTGTTTTCAATATTGTTGGCCAAACAGTTTACCAGCAGGAAATTGGCGCAAATACACAGATTGATATGTCATCTTTCGAATCAGGTGTTTATTTCATTAACCTGAAAGCAGAAAGCAAATCTGTAACACGCAAAATAATTGTAGAATAATCCGGATTAAAAATCCGACGAAAATAAGCCGCCCTCAAAAGGGGCGGTTTTTTTTTGCAATAAAAAAGCCCACCGGAAAATGGCAGGCTTTTTTATATGGGTGTATTTCTTATAAAACACTATCAATCAGATCATCATCTGCAATATTCGGTACAGTAACTTTCAGACGGGGTTCGGCTTCCATGGCACGTTTTATTGCAAAAACAGCACCTTCGTTACGCGCCCAGCTCCTGCGGCCAATGCCATTGTTCACATCCCAGAACAGCATGGATTTCAAACGGCGATCGGCATCTTCCGAGCCATCGAGCACCATACCAAAACCGCCGTTTATTACTTCGCCCCAGCCAACGCCACCACCATTGTGTATTGAAACCCAGGTAGCTCCGCGGAAGGAGTCGCCAATTACATTTTGAATGGCCATATCAGCAGTAAAGCTGGAACCATCATAAATATTGGAGGTTTCGCGGAATGGTGAGTCCGTTCCGGAAACATCGTGATGGTCACGCCCTAAAACAACCGGGGCTTTCAGTTTCCCTTCAGCAATTGCTTTATTAAATGCTTCGGCAATGCGGATGCGGCCTTCGGCATCGGCATAAAGGATGCGTGCCTGCGATCCCACAACCAGTTTATTTTCTTCAGCCTGACGGATCCAACGCAGGTTGTCTTCAATCTGGCGCTTAATTTCTTCCGGCGCTGTTGCGGCCATTTCTTCCAGGATATCACCGGCAATTTTATCGGTCAAAGCCAAATCTACAGGATCGGAAGAAGTGCACACCCAACGGAACGGGCCAAAACCATAATCGAAGCACATGGGGCCCATGATATCCTGCACATAACTTGGATATTTGAAATCACCTTCTTCATTGAGAATATCAGCTCCGGCACGGCTGGATTCAAGCAGGAAGGCATTTCCGTAATCAAAGAAATACATGCCGCGTTTCGTTTGCTCATTAACAGCTGCCACATGCCTGCGGAGTGTTTCCTGTACCGCTTTGCGGAATTTCTCAGGTTCCTCAGCCATCATACGGTTCGATTCTTCAAAGCTATAGCCTGCCGGATAATAACCTCCAGCCCATGGATTGTGCAGGCTGGTTTGATCGGAACCGATTTCAACCGTTATATTTTCTTCATTAAATTTCTCCCAGAGGTCAACGATATTTCCAAGATAAGCGATACTCACTGCCTCTTTATTTTCTTTGGCTTTGCGTACACGAGCCATCAATTCGTCCAAATCCTCGTAGAGTTCCTGCACCCAACCCTGTTCATGACGTTTATGTGCAGCTTTGGGATTCACTTCAGCAATGATTCCAATGGCTCCGGCAATAACAGCAGCTTTTGGCTGTGCGCCCGACATTCCGCCAAGCCCGGAAGTCACAAACAGTTTCCCTGCCAGACCTTCATTGTTTTTTTCAATTTTTCTTCCGGCATTCAGCACGGTGATGGTAGTTCCATGCACAATCCCCTGAGGGCCAATGTACATAAACGAACCGGCCGTCATCTGTCCGTATTGAGAAACACCCAGCGCATTAAATTTTTCCCAGTCATCCGGTTTGGAATAATTTGGAATCACCATACCGTTGGTAACAACTACGCGGGGCGCATCTTTATGTGACGGGAAAAGTCCTGCGGGATGTCCCGAATACAAGGTCAATGTTTGCTCATCGGTCATTTCGGCCAGATATTTCATCGTAAGCAGATACTGTGCCCAATTTTGGAAAACCGCTCCGTTTCCACCATAGGTAATTAACTCATGAGGATGCTGTGCAATGGCGTTATCGAGATTATTACTCAGCATCAGCATAATGGCTGCCGCCTGCTTTGATTTATGCGGAAAATCTTCGATAGACCGTGCAGAAATCGGATAATCAGGGCGATAGCGGTACATATAAATACGTCCGAAAGTTTCCAGCTCTTCAGCAAATTCTTTGGCAAGAACTTCATGATGTTTTTTCGGAAAATAACGCAGCGCATTTTTAATGGCCAGGGCTTTTTCCTTTCTATTGAGAATTTCTTTCCGCTTAGGCGCGTGATTTATGTCGTTGTCCCATTCTTTTTTTGGAGGGAGTTCATCGGGAATACCCTGAAGTACAAGTTTTTGAAACTCGGTGAGGTTCATATGTCCGTAATTTTTATGTTTTGGTTATTCGATTGCCAAAATTACGAATCTTCGTTTGAATAAAAAGGAATTGCCTGAGAGATTAAATTTTTTCCCGGGAATTTTTGAGCACATTCTGCAAAAATTCGCGTGCCCTGAAAAGCTGAGCTTTCACTGTTCCAAGCGGAAGCTGCATTTCGGTACTGATTTCATCGTACGAAAGTTCTTCAAAATAGCGCATTTCGACCAGGCGGCGGTAATGTGGTTTCAGGCGGACGACCACTTCGCGCATCATACGGATTTTCTGGCTTTCGATCATGCACTCTTCGGGATCCTGCCCCATCGAAGGAAGGTTTTGTGCCAGCTCGCTACCATCTTCGTGTTCGCCGTAGGAGCGGTTGATCGAAATCGTATTGTTTTTTCGTTTACGAATAAAGTCGATGCAATTGTTGGAGGCAATTTTAAACAGCCAGGTACTGAATGCGTAGCGTGGCGTATATTGTTTCAGGTTTTTAAATGCTTTACCAAAGGCTTCAATCGTTAAATCGTCAGCATCAACAGGATCGTTGGTCATTTTGAGCAGCATAAAATAAAGGGAATCACGATAATTCTTCATAAGCTCGGCATAAGCTTTTTGATCGCCATGCTCAAGTGCCGAGCGGACTAACCTATAGTCCCTGAGTGCTTTTTCTGTCAAATGTTCCGTCGATTCTAGTCCCATCGGCGCTGTTTACTAAATATATTACTGACTGCCACCGTCGTATGCAAAAGTAGTAGTACGATTTCGATTACAGGCGAAATTAACAATAAATCTTTTTCGTGCAGGCGCTGCATACATTTTTTTAGGATAAAGAGGCGGCTAAAAAGGCGGATGAGCAAAAATACCAGCACGGGCAACCAAAATTCCGGCCACAATATCAATAAATATACAGCAATGGAATAATGAAGTACAAGACTGAAAGGCATCAGTCCCAATATAATTTTATGCCCCTGTTTGTATTTTGAAGATGTACTGAAATGCCGCTTTTTCTGGCGCCACCATGTTGCGAATGTACGTTTGGCCGGAGAAAGCATCTGGCTCTCCGGGCTGATCTCTATTTTTGTGTTGGAGGCTTTGGCTACCTTATTAATGAAGAGGTCATCATCACCGGAAGCCAAATTATAATGCGACGTAAAGCCCTGATTTTCATAAAACATACTTTTCTTATAGGCCAGATTTCTGCCCACACCCATATAGGGGAGCCCCAGCAATGCCATGGACAAATAATTTTGTGCCGTAACCAAAGCTTCATAGCGTATGATGCGGTTCAATAAACCACGCGATGGCTCATAAGGTGCATAACCCAAAACAATATCACAGCTGTCCGTGAAATTTTGCTGCATCCGAATCAGCCATTCCTTGCTGGTTGGGCGGCAATCGGCATCGGTAAGAACCAAGTGGTCATTTTTTGCCGATTTGATGCCCATCGACAAAGGAAATTTCTTGCCATAGAAAAAATTCAGGTTCTTTTTAATTTCCACAATTTTTAAATGGCTGTGTTTTTCGGCCAGTATATGCAGCAAATGGATGGAATCATCTTCGGAACCATTGTTCACAACAATAACTTCAAAATCGGGATGGCTCTGTTCGAGGATAAGCGGCAGGTTCCTTTGAAGGTTTGCATATTCATTTTTTGCTGCGATGACCACTGAAACGCCTTCGGAAGGCTTGTGCAATGCTGTTGCAACACTGTTGCGGTAAAAGGCCAAACGCGCATACAAAACCCAGTCGATGAGCAGGCACAAGAGTGTCGCTGCAGCGAGTACCAAAAAGATTACAAATGTAAGATGCTCATTTAAAACAGCTTGCCAATTCATTTGCCTTGCATTGGGTGCGAGCCAAAGTTAGACATAATTCATCACAGGAAAGCCTTATCTTTGCCGAGTTTTACACCTGCGTTTGTTGATATTCACCACGCACTGACAGATAGCATTTTATGAAATTTACGCTCGAAAAAATAGATACGACATCATCGGCACGTGCCGGAAGCATTAAAACAGATCACGGAGATATCAAAACGCCCATATTTATGCCTGTGGGCACTGTGGGCAGTGTAAAAGCTGTACACATCCCGCACCTGAGCAGTGATGTACAGGCTCAGATTATCCTGGGCAATACGTACCATCTTTATTTGCGTCCCGGTTTGGACATCATCAAACAGGCCGGCGGCATTCAAAAATTCAACGGCTGGAACCGCCCCATGCTCACCGACAGCGGCGGATATCAGGTTTATTCGCTCAGTGGCACGCGCAAGCTCAAAGAAGAAGGCGTTACTTTTCAATCACATATCGATGGATCGCGGCATGAATTTACGCCCGAAAGAGTAATGGATATTGAACGCACTATTGGCGCTGACATTATGATGGCCTTTGATGAATGCACACCCTATCCCTGCGATTACGAATACGCCAAAAACTCCCTGGACCTGACCCATCGCTGGCTCGACCGCTGCATCGACCGCTTCGAAGAAACAGAATGTCCTTATGGCTATGAGCAAAGCCTCTTCCCTATTGTTCAGGGCAGTACTTATCGCGATTTACGCATCAAATCAGCAGAATATATCGCCAAAAAAGATGCCGACGGAAATGCCATTGGTGGATTATCCGTTGGAGAACCCCATGAGATGATGTACGAAATGACCGAACTCTGCTGCGGCATACTGCCATCTGACAAAGCCCGCTACCTGATGGGCGTAGGTACACCGGCCAACATCCTGGAAAGTATTGCATTGGGCATTGATATGTTTGATTGCGTGATGCCGACCCGAAACGGGCGAAACGGCATGATTTTCACCAGTGAAGGCATCATCAACATCAAAAACAACAAATGGAAGGATGATTTTTCACCGCTCGATCCAAACGGACCAAGTTTTGTTGACAGCTTTTACACCCGAGCCTATTTGCGCCATCTCTTCGCTGCTGGAGAAATTTTGGGTCCCATGATTGCCAGCTTGCACAATTTGTCATTTTATCTGTGGCTTGTTGGCGAAGCAAGAAATAAAATACTGGAAGGAACGTTTTCCAGCTGGAAGGATCAAATGGTTAAAAAAGTTGCAACACGCCTCTGATTATGCTGCGGATCATCGACCGATATATCATTAAAAAGTTTCTTGGCACCTTTTTTTATGCCATTTCCTTGCTGATTATCATTGTCATTGTTTTTGATATATCGGAAAAGGTGGATGAATTTGTAGAAAACAGCGCCCCATTAAAGGCTATTGTTTTTGATTACTACCTCAATTTCATTCCCTATTTTATGAATTTGTTCAGCTATCTTTTCACCTTTATAGCGGTTATCTATTTCACCTCCAAAATGGCCAGCCGAACAGAAATTATCGCTATACTAAGCTCCGGAGTTAGTTTTAGAAGATTTTTACGGCCTTATATTATTTCTGCTTTGTTGATCGGAACCATTTCTTTCTATCTCGCCAACTTCCTGATTCCCTATACGAATCGTGGATATCGCGAATTTGAAAAAGTCTATCTGAAAGATGCCTTTATAAACCGCGACAGGAATATCCATATGCAAACACAGCCCGGTGTTTTTATGTATGTGGAAAGTTTCAATAATCTGGATAATGTAGGCTATAAATTTTCCCGGGAGGTTTTTGATGATGAAGGAAGAATGCGCTCCAAAATTGGTGCAGACAAAATCAAATGGAATCCGGATTCAGCCAGCTGGATCATGAGTGGATACTATATTCGCACCATCGACGATATGAAACAAAGTATGGTGCGCGGTAAAACTCTGGACACGGCTTTTCAGTTTAAACCCGAAGAGCTAACCGTTGATGTGGAAGATCTGAAAATCATGGACTACTGGCAGTTGCGCGAGTTTATTGCCAAAGAAAAACTCAAAGGCAGCAGCAACGTAAAATTCTACGATATTGAAAAATACCAGCGGATGGCCTTCCCTTTTTCTGCAATCATCCTCACTTTGATTGGCGTTTCGCTTTCAAGCCGGAAAGTTCGAGGTGGAATTGGCATGCACCTTGGCCTGGGCATCGGCATTACATTTAGTTATATCATGTTTATGCAGGTCAGCAATGTTTTTGCCACTTATGGCGATTTATCTCCTTTGCTGGCCGTGTGGATTCCCAACATTATTTTTGGCGTGCTATCCATTTTTATGATCCGCATGGCACCGAAGTAGGTGTTTTCGCTCATTAATGATTCCTGAACGAGAAAGCTGAAAACTCGAATCAGCATGGCTTTGAATATCCGCAGTATTTTTCGCGCTTGTTTAAAAAGAAAGTGGGGATGAGCCCTAAGGAGTATATTGAGAATGTAGGCATGAATTAAATTTTACAGAAAGAAATTTAGTATCTTTGTACACTATAATGTACATCAAATTTAATTGTTTTATGAGAGTCATCAGTTCAGCAGAGTTACGTGGCAATATGAAGAAATACCTTGATTTGGCAGCTACTGAGCAAATAATCATTCAAAGAGGCAAAAACGAAACCTTCGTTTTACAGAAAAGAGAATACCTCGAACCGGATGAAGATTTAAACAGAGCCATTAGTCTTGAAGAATTTAGAGAGGGCGCAAAAGAACATATAAGAAAGCTTTATAATCATGGCAAATGAAAATAGTATTTCTTCCGGAGGTTCTTGATTATTTTAATGAATTGACCACAATACTTTATGAACAGGAATATTTTGGTTTTGAAGAATCCGCCCTGGCCTATGTTGATGAACTGATTGATAACATAAAAGGTTCGCTGCACATAAAATTGTCAAGAAAAGCACCCGCCTATTTTAACAAATACGGAAAAGACATCCAATATGCTATATTCAGGAAAAATAAAAAAACTCAGTGGTTTGTATTTTTTACTATTTACAAAAATGGCAATGAGCTCATCTACTTAGTTAGGCACATAAGCAATAATCATGTTGATGCCCATAATATGTAATTGACCCTAAACTGGTAAAGGATTTTTTGCCTGTATTCCGTTATTTATACTTCAATTAAATGGAACAGCTTACCAACTTGGCTTTGAATATCCGCAGTATTTTTCGCGCTTGTTTAAAAAGAAAGTGGGCATGAGCCCTAAGGTTTATATTGAGAGTGCCGGGATGAATTAATATTTCAAGCACCCAATTGGGATAACACATACGCCATCTTTTCTTCTATAGGCAAATTCTCCACCTGTCAATACCATTAAAAAAGAAGGGGGATTCATTTTATCAGCATCAACCTTATCCTTAAGTTTAATCAAGTTTGAAGCTGCTTCATCTATTTGTTTCGCTCCAAGCTTTACCTCAACCGCTGCCCACCTGCCATCATGTAATTTTATAATTAAATCTGATTCAAGTCCTGATTTATCGCGATAATGAAAAACATCTCCATCCAAGACCTGTGCATATATGCGTATATCTCTTGTACATAATGATTCAAATAAAAAACCAAATGTTTCAAAATCCTTTAATATACCATCAGCATTTGTGCGTAACACAGCAGTAGCTATTGAAGGATCAACAAATTGACGTTTGTTGGAAGTTCGAATAGCTGTTTTTGATCGTAATGAGGGTTGCCAGGCAGGCACATCTTCTATAACAAAAATCCGCCTCAATATATTCAGGTAGATGTTCAGGGTTTTATCAGTCATGGAAGAATCATTGGCTGAAATATCTTCCATTATTGTTTTGGAAGTAGCTAATGTTGAAATATTTCTTGCTAAAGACTTTAGCAGCAATCGGATTGTTTCCGGATTTTTCTGAAAGCCAACTTCTCTTTGCACATCTATATTTATTACAGAATCAACATAGTTATATGCGGCTTTTTGATGTTGTTTTTTCATTTGCACTGCCATGGGCCATCCTCCACGACATATCGCTTTGGCTATTTCCTCAATACTTAAACTGCTTTTTTCGGCCACATCTGTATTCCCATCAAATAAACTACCCAAAGATACTTTCCCGCTCGACTCCCCGGATTCAAACAGACTCATTGGCCGCATTCGAAATCTCGAAATCCTGCCTGTTCCTGAATGTGACTGGAAATTTTCTACAGGAGTCACAGAACCGGTAAGAATAAATTGACCGGTTGACATCCTTCCGTCAACAGCAAATCTTACAGCATCCCAAAGCACTGGCGCCATTTGCCATTCATCAATCAATAAAGGAGGTGTGCCTTCCAATAGTAATGATGGTTTTGTGTCTGCCAATGCCAGGTATCCGGGGCCAACATCCGGGTCTTGAAGATAAATTACCGATTTGGCTATTTGAATTGATGTTTGAGTTTTTCCACACCACTTAGCACCTTCAACTAAAACAGCACCCGAAGAATCTAATTGTTCCGCTAAAAGCTTATCGTAAACTCTTGGCAAATACTCTTTGTTTTTCATATCACAAAGATACTGATATTCGATGAAAAACAAAATTATTCCGATTTTTAGCGGTATATTATTCCGATAATTATCCATATTTAATTCCGATAATTGTCTTTTTTGATTATGGTGATTAAGTGTTGACGTTAACAAATGACTGTTTCCTAAGTCCATTTCCTGAATAAGTGTACAAGAATCTGTAATATGTATCCATCCGGAGAAGCTTGCCGGATTATTTTTGTAATCTGATTTAATCTAAAAAACTCTTTACTTCCGGGAATACGGGACTTTCCGATCCGGAGAAATTAACATTATCAGCATTCTGATGTTAAGCAAGGTGATAACAACAAACGAATAAAAGCAATGAAGCAAGCGACCATGATCATTTTTGTACTAATTGCCATCATTATAATTGGAGTACTTTCGGGATATATCTACAGCAGAGGAGCCAAAGCGCTTGAAGGAAGCGCTTTGCTGCCATTTTTTTCCTGGTCTTTCTGGATACTCGTAGCGACATTTATTGTGGGTCAGATTTTTGAACGCGGCAATCCCGGAATGTTCGCAATCACCATTAGCAGAATAGGTTCAATAAGCCTGGCCTTTTTTCTGTACCTTTTATTATTCGCTTTCTTTGTGGATATTGTAAGAGTATTCCAGTACTTTATCCATTTTATTCCCGAATCACTAACCACAGGCATCCTTTCGGGAAAGATGCTGTTTAACTACGGAATTTCAATAGCTGGGATAGTAACGCTTGGCGGATCTGTCAACGCACTCAATCCTATTGTAAATGAGTTTAATATAAGCATCGATAAGCGTGATGCAAAGCGCAATTCCCTGAAAGTAGTGCTTGCCACCGATGTTCATCTGGGCGTTATGCTAGGCCGCAACCATGCCCAAAAACTGGTGACGCAAATCAATGAGCAAAATCCGGATATTGTGATATTCGGTGGCGACCTGGTCGATCACAACCCAAATCCGGTGATGAAATTTGATATAGGCTCCTTTTTTGATAAAATCAATGCTCCGCTTGGTGTTTATGCAATTACAGGCAACCATGAATTTATGGGGAAACCGGAAGTAACGATCAATTATTTTAAAAAGCACGGCATTACTTTTATTCGCGATAGTGTTTTTACCATTGAAGGTGCTGTGCAGATTATTGGACGTGATGATAAAGACAAAACCCAGATGACCGGCGAAAAGCGAAAAAGCATTGAAACAATTTTGCAGGGAAACAGGCAAAACCTCCCCTTGCTGCTTGTTGACCACCAACCTGTAGAATACAATAAAGCACAGGAGCTGGGCATTGACTTAATGATGTCGGGACATACGCATAAAGGACAGCTATGGCCGCTTTCGTTTATCACGAAGCGGGTATATGAGAATCATTTTGGGCTCATGCAAAAAGGCAAAACTATATTTTATACCTCATCGGGATATGGTACATGGGGGCCTCCGGTAAGAACAGGAAACAGGCCGGAGCTGGTAGTTTTTAATATTAGCCTGAAGTAGCCAGGATTAATTCCGGCTTAAACAAAAACTATTACCTGGCAATGCCCTAAGCCAAAAAGCATGTGGAAGGTGCAGCTTTGAACTATTATATTATCAGTACTTAATTAGTGCTTGTCCATAATGTCCGATCTCATCGTTATTTCTTTTGCTGGAAACAGTCATTTACGCCAGTAAACTCCTCGTTTCCAGCAAAAGAAATGCCTCGACCTCGAACATTCTGAATCAAGCACAGTACTTTATAGACGAACTCAAATTAGTATAAATTGAAGCCTTACGGGCAGTGTACTAATCTCTCACTTCCTTAAGTTTTTTCTGAATTCTATTCATAGAAACTGTACTTACGCCACAATCTGCAGCAAAATCAGGCCATGAAGAAATTGCATCCTGAACCTGCTCAATGATGTCATTTGCTTGTAAGCCTTCAGCAAAAGGCATATTGCACAAGCTTTTAAAGCTCCCTTACTTTGCTGCAAAAAAGCAATATGCAAAAAGAACAAAGAAGAGCAGAGATGAAAGCGCTGGTGGATCAATGGCATACCAGTGGCCAAAGCAAAAGATCCTTTGCCGAATCGCACAAAATCGGCTATCACACTTTCCTTTATTGGTATCATAAATTTAAACAGGAAGAAAGCTTGCCTGATGACCATGGGTTCATTGAGCTTTCCGGAATTCCAGCTGCAGGGGTCAATATCCGTTATCCCAATGGTATCGAGCTCAGCTTGCCGGGCAATGTGCCCTTGTCCTATCTCAAATCGCTCACCGGCCAATAATGTTCAGCTTAACTGCCAGCCGCTATTACCTGTACCGCCAGCCCACCGATATGCGCAAGAGCTTTGACGGGCTTTATGGCATTGTGCGCAACAAACTGGACAAAAACCCGATGAGCGGTGATGTTTTCCTGTTCATCAACAAAAAGCGCGACCGCATAAAATTATTGCGCTGGGAAAGCGGAGGTTTTGTGCTGTTCTATAAAAGGCTCGAAAAAGGCACTTTTCACCTGCCGGACACATCTGCTGTGCACGCCTCCCACCAGCTGATCGACTACCCTGAACTTGTAATGATAATCAATGGTATTTCCATGAAAAATGCAAGGAAATACCCACGTTTTTTCCCACATGAAAATGTTGGTAAATAGCACTTAAAATATAGTCAGACAAGAGGTTACTTCCGTATCTTTGCCTCATGGCAAGTCAGGAAAATATAACTATATCAAAAGCGGAATATGATGCAATGCAACAGAAGATATTCCTGCTTCAGCATGAACTTGTCCAGTTGAGGCGTGCGATCTATGGAGCCAAAAGCGAACGGCATATCGCAGCAGACCCCAACCAGGGCGTGCTCTTCGACGTGCCTGCACAGGAGAAAGAACCGGAAAAGGAGCAGATCAGCTATACGCGCAATAAAAAGCAGTCCAAAAAACAGCCCGTGCGCTTAGAACTGCCCGCCCACCTGCCGCGCCATGAAATTATCATCGAACCCCAAAACCTGCCCGAAGGCGCCCATAGGGTCAACGTAAAAATCACCGAAGTACTTGATTATGTGCCCGGTACTTTTCGTGTGATCCGTTATATACGCCCTTACTATGCCGTAGCAGGCCAGGACGAAAGCACCCAAATGATCTGCGCAGAACTGCCTTCACGCGCCTTGCCCAAAAGCAATGCCTCAGAAGGCCTGATCTCTTATGTGACTGTCAGCAAATTTGTTGACCACCTGCCTTTCTACCGCCTTGTCAAGATGTTCAAGCGCCTGGGGATCGAAATAGCCGAATCAACAATAAACGGTTGGTTTAGCGGGGTTTGCAGATTGCTTGAACCGCTTTACGATGCCCTGAAAAAAGAAATCATGAGGACCGATTACCTGATGGCAGACGAAACGCCCATAAAGGTATTGACCAAAGACAAGCCCGGGGCATCGCACAAAGGGTATCATTGGGTTTATTACGACCCGCTTAAAAAACTGGCCCTGTTCGATTACCGGAAAGGCCGCGGACGGGAAGGCCCGGATGAGATGCTGGAAAACTATAGTGGATATTTGCAAACCGATGGCTACACAGCTTACGACAACCTAAAAAACAAAGCCGAAATCACCCAATTGGCCTGCATGGCGCATGCACGCAGGTATTTTGAGAAAGCCAAGGACAATGATGCTGCACGCAGTGAATATGCGCTGGGGCAGATAAGAAAACTGTATGCCATTGAACGTCAGGCAAGTGAGCAAGAACTGCAGCCGGAGGAGGTCAAAGCATTGCGGCAAAAGGAATCACTGCCCATATTGAACGAAATGGAAAGCTGGCTTAAGGAAGAAGTTTATAAAGTAGCGCCCAAAAGCGCAATCGGCAAAGCCATAGCTTACAGCCTGAAATTATGGGGGCGCCTGATCCGTTATATTGAAGACGGAAGGCTGCGCATTGACAACAACCTGGTTGAAAACAGCATCAGGCCGGTAGCAATAGGCCGCAAGAATTACCTGTTTGCCGGTTCGCACAATGCAGCCCAGCACGCGGCTATGATCTACTCCTTTTTTGCCAGCTGCAAAATCCAAAACGTAGAACCCTTTGAGTGGCTCAAGCAAACATTAGGAAAAATCCAGGAACACCCAGCCAACCAGCTCCACCAACTTCTGCCCGGACAGCTTTAAAACATTATCCGGTTATATGCAAGATGCTGTTCGCTGTAGGCTTACATTTGCTTTTCTGATGCTAAATATCTCAGCCAATGCCAAAAGTTGTTTTCTTCCCGGATTTGCTCCTTCTCCGTTTACCAAAGTACTGTGTTCGTTGATTCCAGTAGATGAATAGGTTAAATCATAGGCCGGCGACATGGCCCAACTTCCATTTTCATCCATTAACCAGGAGAAATTTTTTGAATGGTCATCCAGATTATAACTAAATATATTGAAAGCAGCTAAGCGCAAAGCTTTTTCACGGGCTGTTGCATTTTTTTCTAACTGATAAGCAACATCAATTATATGTCCGTAATCGATATTGCTTAGCCTGAAATTATCGTGGGTAAGCCCGGCCATCGAATGCATATGTAATCGTTTGTTTCCAATCCGATCAAAACGTTTCGTTGCAAACACTTGTATTCCTTGAGCACTTTTAAGAAGTTTTGATTCGCTCATTTCGATTCCTGCAGCCTTTGCCATTTTGTAATAAGCAAATTCAATATTGGCAATATCTTTTGGGTCGTAAGAGCTTGGGAACTTTATTATCCAGTGCTGGAACCCATCAGGCAAAGCAGAACGGCCATGTACTATTTCATCCGTTTCGGGACTATATCCTACATTTACCTTGGGTCTTGCACCACCGGAAGAACCTCCCAGAAACATTAATTCATCAATAAGTTCCGGAGTAGAGCCTTCATACACTTCATCCATTGCCGTTTTAATGAGATCGATATTAACTTCGCTACCAAGGTTTTCAGCTTCAGTAATTGCCGGGCGGTAAATAAGTGCCCCCTTGCCTGTTTCGCCCACATAAGCCAGTTGGTCCAGAATGTTAATATCGTCAAGCGAAAGCCCTTTCTTTTCAAGTGCCCTGTTTAACAGCAACATGCCCCAACCATCAGGAAGTGAATCATCAAATAAACCAAAAATACCATGAAACGGGATCGGGTCGGCAAGCTGAATGCTATTGTTGATTTTTAATTTGAAAGGAGAAAGGTTTAATTGCAGCTTTAGGAATTCATCATCATATTTGAAGTAAATAAGCCGGTTTTCAAGAATCAGTTTACCAACAAGTATTTCGTCTTCTGAGAACTGAATAAATACATTCAAGGACTTAGTCCCTTGTGGTGAATCAATATACCGTTTAATCTTCATCACTCATACGATTTAAATAAATCCTCAACTTTTTTATTCCCTTTTGATACCAATAAGGGTTCAAAATCAGAGAGACGATCCAAAGCTTCTGCTATTTTTAGAAGAGATTCAAAAGATATCTGGCCACTGCGCTCAAAGCGTTTAATGCTGCCGTATGAAACACCTGATTTTATTGAAAGATCAAACTGCGTAAGTTTTAGTTCCTTTCTTAAGGCAGCTGCTTTTGATGCTGTTGCCTTTAAAATATCAGACGGCAATTTGCTAATACTAAATTTCCCCATGGCAGATAAAATATTGTCTAAAAATACGAAATAATTCTGATATAGACAAAATATTATCCGAAAATTGATGCGCAAGCAGTCTTTCATCAAAAATAAATTGTTAGAGGTCAGTTAATGCATAATTCACCGATTTTAGCTTGTCGTTAAGCTCGGTGCGGCTAATGAAACCGGACATTTCCAATTCCTTTAGCTCCTTGGAAAGAATCCGATGCCAGATTTTATAACAGTTTTAAAAAAACCATTATTACCTTGCCAAAACAACAAATATTTCCTGTATTTTGGCACACTAATAACAGCAATAAAGCCACTTATCATGACGCATAATATTGCCGGAAGAAAAAATGAAATGCACATATTGTCACAGGTTTAGGACAGCCGGCGCACAGAATGGGAAAAAGAAAATTAACAGCTCAGAAATAAAGAAACGCAGTCCCGTTTATCCAGAAAAAACCTTTATACCGTATTGATCAGCAGCTGGGGGCTGAAGCCGAATCAATATAGCCGGGCTATTGTCTCCCGCAACCTAACAATGAGCTGTTTATTTGAATAATCCCGACACTTATTTGCTTATCTCGCTTTTCGGGCAAGCTGAAATCCATATAAAAACATAAGATGTTATAAATCAAAAAATTCAGCTTCGATCCTAAAGCGTCCTTTTGAACACAACACCCTCTTTAGCTGTTCATTATCTGTTTTAATCGCTTACTTCATTTAGTTCAGTGATTAAAAAACCCTCATTTAAAATCAAATGCTTATTTTTGCAGCTTAACACTTTTTGGATGACCAAACACAAAGAGCTTAACTTTTCGACCCTCCTCTCCGATGTTATCAAGAAACACGGATCTTTGGATGCCCTTTCATTTGTGGATGAAAAAGCCATTAGCTATAGCGAAATGGGCAAAAAAATTCAAGCAGTAAAAGCCTTTATGCGCCAGCTTGGCCTGAAAAAAGGCGATAAAATTCTGATTTACAGCCAGAATATGCCCAATTGGGGTATCGTCTATTTTGCGGTACATTGTGCAGGAATGGTCGTAGTTCCGGTTTTGCCGGAGTTCTCCGAACACGATCTGGAAGCAGTTATCAAACATTCCGAAGCAAAGGCGGTTTTTGTGAGCCAAAGCCTGGAAGCAAAGCTCAGCAAAGTGGATGCCGAAAATGTCTCCACAATTGTTCGTTTGAATGATTTTTCCATCATTTCAACCAAGGAGGAAGTTGCCATTTATTCGGAAGATGTGCTCGACACAGAAATGTACATACCGGCACATAAGGACGAACTGGCCGTTTTGCTATACACCAGCGGCACAACCGGCGAACCCAAAGGCGTAATGCATTCGCAGCACAGCATTATTTTTAATGCCATCCAATCGGGCAAAGTTCAGGAAATCCTGCCGGGCGACCGCTTTTTGTCGGTTCTTCCACTATCACATACCTACGAAAATACGATTGGCTTTATCCTGCCCATCAGCAAGGGTGCCAATGTTACATACCTGCGTAAGCCGCCAACTGCCAGCGTTTTATTGCCCGCCTTAAAAAAGGTGAAACCTACGCTTATGCTCACGGTTCCTCTGATTATTGAGAAAGTTTATAAAAACAGTATTCTTCCGCAGATTCAAAAAAAGGCATTTAGCCGTACTCTTTATAATTTTAAGCCTACCCGTGCGCTGGTGCATAAACTTGCCGGCAAGAAACTCTACCAGACATTTGGTGGCGAATTAAAATTTTTCGGCATTGGCGGTGCAAAACTGGATGCCAGTGTAGAACGTTTTCTGCGTGATGCAAAATTCCCATATGCCATTGGCTACGGCTTAACCGAAACAGCTCCCCTTTTGGCGGGCTCCAACCCTACGCAAACACGCTATCAGGCTATTGGCCCAAAAGTTGAAGACTGCATCGTAAAAATTAACAATCCCGATCCAAAAACCGGTGAAGGCGAAATCTGGGCAAAAGGTGAAAATGTGATGCTCGGCTATTACAAAAACGAAGAAAAAACCCGCGAAGTGCTTAGCCCTGATGGCTGGTTCCGCACCGGCGACCTTGGCGTTTATGATAAAGACGGATGGCTCAGCCATAAAGGCCGCTTAAAAAACCTCATCGTTGGTGCTAATGGTGAAAATATCTATCCCGAAGAAATCGAGAGCATGATCAACAATTTCAAGCATGTTGTGGAATCGCTGGTAATCGAGAAAAAAGGGAAATTGGTGGCCATGGTGCATTTCAACCGGGAAGAGCTGGAAGCAAAACTCCGTACTATGCGCGAGGAAATCTCGAACAAACGCGAGGAAATCTCGAATAAATTTGATGAGCAAATGGATGAATGTGCCCGCAAGGTAGATGAAGTCATTGACGAGCTCAGCCGCGAACTGCAAGAATACGTGAATGCTCGCCTTAACAAATACTCACGCATCCAAATGCTTGTTGTTCAGAATGATCCGTTCCAAAAAACCGCCACACAAAAAATTAAACGGTATCTCTATTGCTAAGAAACATTCTGCATTAATTTGTTATTCGGGTTTGGGGAATAATTCCTCAACCCGCTTGATCCGGTATTGAAATATTTTTCGGAGCATTTTCCGAATGAATAATTTTTCCATCAAGCGGCCAATACATCCCAAAGGCGCTTTATAGGTAACTATATCTTCCATCAACACACCATTTTCATGTGGATGGAAAATGTGCTGATGATGCCAAATTTTATAGGGACCCATTCTTTGTTCGTCAATAAAAAACTCCTTCTCCCGAACCTGAGTAATCTCTGTTAACCAGGAAGTCCGCACACCAGGCACCGGGCTAACCCGATAGGAAATCATTTGCCCTGGATACATTTTTTCGGATAAAACAGGAGAAGTAACTTTAAAGGCCATGTGGTCCGGCGTAATTTTCTGCAGATTTGCCGGGTTGGAAAAAAAATCCCAAACATCATTAATCCCTGCCGGTATAAGCTGTTTGGCATGGAGTGTATGCAGTCCCGAATGATTATAAAAACGAATGGATTGATTATCAGTCATAGTAATTGATTTAACGTACAATGAACCCAACAGCAAACCAATTACTTTGTTTAACTTTTATCATAAATTATTAAACAATACTAAGCTTCCGATAAACGAATACCCAAAGCAGCAAATTCCGTCCAGAATGCAGGAAATGATTTCCGTACAACTTCGGGATGATCAAAGTCCAGCTTTTCAAAAATCATCACTAGGGGCGCCAAGGCCATAGCCATACGGTGATCGTTGTGGCATTCCAGTTTTTGCATTGGCTTTTGTAATTTCCCGGCTGGGATATAGATAGCATCATCCGATAATATCTCAATATTTTTTGCCATTTTCTTCATTTCCCATTTCAAAGCCAGCAGCCGGTCGGTTTCCTTAATGCGCAAACTTTTCAGGCCACTGAGCCTTGCTTCTGTTCCCAAAGCAGCACAAAGCACGGCAAATGTTTGCGCCATATCCGGAATATCCGAAAAATCGGTTTCAAAATATGCAGGGCATTGAAAATCAAGCCTTTTATGTATGATAAGCTTTCTGTTTTGAAATATGCTATCGATACCAAATTCTGCAAACATCCCTGCAATACGGGCATCACCCTGAACAGAATCTGCCGGTGCGGGCAATTCGAGTTCAACACAAATATTTCCTGGCGATAATGCCACAGCAAGATATACATAAGAAGCAGCACTCCAATCTTTTTCGCAGGTCATTTGGCTAGCTGCATAACGGCCTTCAACCAATATCCGATCCGGATTCAGATCAACTTTAAGCCCGGATTTCCGCATCAATTGGGCAGTCATTTCCACATAAGGCCAACTGGAAACTTTCCCCTGAAGATCAATAATAAAAGGTGAAGCTATGTTGGGGGCGACCATCATCACGGCAGATAAAAACTGACTGCTCAGGCTTGCATCCACACTTATCCGTGAATTGAGATTGGGTTTACCTTTGATAAACAGCGGTAGAAATCCCTTATTTTTCTCATAGCGAATTTTTGCCCCAATTTGCATAAGCCCTTCAACCAGTGCTTTAACAGGCCTTTGGTGCATACGGTCCGTACCGAAGAGACGAAAGCTATTTTTTTCAATGGCCAAACGGGCCAGCAAAAAGCGTGCTGCTGTGCCGGCATCCTGCACATCAATTTCGATGAAATCATCCGGTGATGACAGTTTCTGCAAAGCATTTTGCAAAACCCGTGTATCGTTGGCATCGGATAAGCCTGAAATTTTAATCTCCGGGCAAAGCGATTGCATAATGAGCAGTCTGTTGGCAATGCTTTTTGATGCAGGCAGGCAAATAGAATGCAGTTTGGTGGAAGTTGCGGAATATCTTACTAAAGCCATCCTTTAACTACTTTGGAATAATAATCCAATGCCTCAAATGCCTGTTTTTTATTTATTTTCTTATCGTGCCATGGATGCCCGGGAGATGAAAGTAAAACTGCAAGAACGGAGCCGCCGGAATTTTTTTTATCGCGTCTCATCAATGAAAAAATAGCTTCAAATTCACTTTCATCCGGTATAGGCAAAGAGAAGCGATCTTTGATCCAATCGGTTATTCTGCCCAATAAATCTTTTTGAAAATGCACACAGGATTGGGAAAGATAAAGGGCGCAGATCAACCCGACAGCAACGGCCTCGCCGTGAAACAGGGGTTTTTCCGTATTGAGGTAAAATGATTCAAAAGCATGACCAAAAGTATGTCCAAAATTGAGCTGCTTCCGCAATCCTGATTCACGGAAATCCTGCTGTACAATGATACTTTTAAACTGCACTGATTTAAATATCAATGCTTCCAATAATTTTTCATCTTCAAAATCTGTATCAAGAAAAGCCTTTAGTGCATCTTCGGAATTAAGCAGGGAATGCTTGAGCATTTCGGCAAGGGCAGCGGTAAAATGTCGTTTTGGCAAGGTGTTCAGGTAGGTACTATCAATAAAAACATATTCCGGTTCATAAAAAACGCCCAGTTCGTTTTTGGTATAACGGAAATCAATACCGGTTTTTGCTCCGGTGGAAGCATCGACCATAGCCAGAAGAGATGTGGGTACATTGATATATCTAATGCCACGTTTATATACGGCAGCAGCAAATCCACCCAAATCGGTAACAACACCTCCGCCCAAATTTACAAGCAAGGCAAAGCGGTCGGCCATGGCATCGTGCAATTGCGCCAAAACGCTGAGCCAGTTTTTCTCCGTTTTGTTGATTTCACCGGCGTTCATTTTGACGACCGTTATTCCTTTAGGTTTTCCCAATTGCTCCAAAAAATACGGAAGGCAATGTTTTTCAGTATTTTCATCAACCAAAACAAAAACAGCGGAAGCATCTGATTCCAAAACCACTTCTCTGAGCAAATCTTGCTCCGGTTGAAAAACCAATCGCGAGTTTCCACTGGTTAACATACGTTGTGATGCCATAAAGCTGAAAATTTTTTGTCTCCTCATTGATTGCCAACATGATTGCCACGATCAATTCAAAGCCTGAATATTATAAAGTTAGTAAACAAAAGGACTATTACTGTTTCTAGGTTGCTCAAAGATACAAATTTGATTTTGAAATTGCGTATTGACAGAAAACTAAAAATTAAAAAATGTAATTTTGCAATGTGATTTACCCAAATAATTTTGAAGAAAAGATTGGCTTTAGCAAAATCAGGCAAAGCCTTGAGGACTATTGTTTCAGTGCTACCGGCAGGCATTTTGCACAGAAAATGAGTTTTTCGGAAAGCGCGGCGCACATTTCGCGCTGTTTGGAACAAACCAATGAATACCGTCAAATTTTACTGTTTGAAGACAAAAAACCTTCGGGCGAGATATTTGACCTGTATCAGGAGCTCAGGCGCATTTCCACGCCGGGAACTTTTATGGATGCAGAAGCATTGACCGAATTGCGCATTACCATGATGACTATTTTGGATATGCTTGATTATCTGAGGGCACGAAAAGAAGACAATAAATATCCGGCGCTTAATGAACTTGCCGAAAATATTTTCCTGAACGCATCCCTTCCGGGAAAGGTTGAAAAAATAATTGATGAAAAAGGGGAAATCCGTGACCATGCCAGCACAGAACTTGCCGAGATCCGCACAAAAATACGCCGTGCCATGGCTGACTCTGAAAAGAAAATCCGCCAGATAATCAAGCATGCCAAAAAATCGGGATGGACTCCCGAAGATGATACCGAAGCCGGAATTCGCAACGGGCGTATGGTAATTCCGCTGCAAGCCACATACCGCAGGCAGATACAGGGCTTTGTGCAGGATGAATCCGCTACCGGACAGACCGTTTACGTAGAACCCGCCGAAGTTTTGGAGAACAACAACAAGGTGCGCAAACTGGAATACGAAGAAAAAAGGGAGATCATCCGTATCCTGACCCGTATAACCGATGAAATCAGACCGGAAACCGAAGCACTTCTGAGCGGTTTGCGCTTTATCGGTATGCTGGATTTCATCAGGGCCAAAGCACGCTTTGCCATCGAAACCGAATCGCAAAAGCCTTCATTAAACGATGAGCACAAAATCAAATGGGAACAGGCCCGTCATCCGCTTTTGTTTATGAAATTTCGCGAAAGCGGGAAAAAAGTCGTCCCGCTGAGCGTTGAGCTTAACCGGGAACACAGGATTTTGGTCATCTCAGGCCCTAATGCCGGAGGGAAATCCGTTTGTTTGAAAACCATTGGCCTGCTTCAATATATGCTGCAATGCGGCATGCTCGTTCCGGCCAAAGAAAGCAGTTCCAGCGGTATTTTTAAGGATCTTTTTGTAGATATCGGCGATGAACAATCCATTGAAAACGACCTGAGTACATACAGCAGCCATTTGGTTGGCATGAAGAAACTAAGCCGGATTGCCGGAGAGGAAACCCTTTTCCTGATTGATGAATTTGGAACAGGCACCGAACCTCATCTGGGCGGCGCCATTGCCGAAGCCATCCTGGAACATATGGGCAGCAAAAAAGCCACAGGCGTTGTAACCACCCACTACAGCAACCTTAAACTTCTGGCCGACAAAAGACAAGAAATTTTTAACGGTGCCATGCTGTTCGACACCAAAAGCATGAACCCGCTTTACGAACTCAAAACAGGAAAGCCGGGAAGTTCATTTGCTTTTGAAATTGCTGAAAAAATCGGCTTCCCGAAAGCAATTTTAAAACGTGCCGAAAGCAAAAGCGGTAGCAAGCACCTTTCTTTCGACCAACAATTACAACAGCTCGAAATAGATAAAAAAGAGCTGAACGAGAAAATGGAAAAAGTGAATGTGGCCGATAATTTTCTTTCAGAAATAATTGAAAAATACCAAAACCTGAGCACTGAGGTGCAGGAACGAAAAACAAAAATCCTTGAAGAAGCGCGTAAAGAAGCCGCAGACATCCTGAAAAACGCCAACAAAACCATTGAGCAGGTAATCCGCGAAATCAAAGAAAGCCAGGCAGAAAAGGAGCGCACCAAAGCATTGCGCCAAAAACTGGAAGCAGAGAAGAAGAGGCTGGAAGATGAGCTGAAAGCTGAGCAAAAGCAAAGCAAAAAAACATCAGTAAGCAAAAAGGAGCCTGCCCCAAAAGCCCCCGATAGCAGCAAATTCCTCCAGGAAGGCGATCCGGTGCGCCTAAAGCAACAAAAAGCCGTGGGTGAAATTGTAAAAATGATGGGAAAAGAAGCTTTGGTCTCTTTTGACTCATTTACTTTAAAAACACCCCTTGACCGGCTGGAATATTTTGGCGGGCAAAAACCCAAAACCATAAGCAGCAACCTGCGCTTCAATAATATAATGAATGATATGAACAATCGCGCAGCCAACTTTGAACTGCAGCTTGATGTGCGCGGCAAAAGAACTCAGGACGCCCTGGCTTCCGTAGAAAAATACATTGACGAAGCCCATTTGCTCAGCATGCACGAAGTGCGCATACTCCATGGCAAAGGCAACGGCATCCTGCGCATGATGATTCGTGACATGCTGCTTAAAAAACCGGAAGTTGAACGTGCTGCCGATGAGCATATCGAATTTGGCGGGCATGGGATTACAGTGGTGCATTTGAAATAAATGCCAAATCATCGGTCAGGAAATACACCTATAAACTTTCAAGCTCAGCTTTAAGCTTTTTTGTCAGGCCGCTAATGATCAAATTATAAGATTCTTTGGTCCACTCCAGTATTTTTTGGTCTTCGATGGAAGGATCAAATGGAATGGTATTCCAATGTTTTTTGTTCATATGATAACCCGCTTTGACGGCAGGATACTGCTCCCTGATTTGCAAACACTTATCAGGCAAGCACTTGAGATTAACAGAATGCTCGGCTTTTGTATTTAATAATGAGAACATTTTGCCCATGACCTTAAAAACTAAAGTGGTTTCATCGAAAGGAAATGACTCCGAAACCCCTTTCAGGCTCAGGCAATAATCGCGATAAGCTTCTATATTCATGTGTTTCAGCGCATTAAATTAAGATAGCAAAACTAAGAAAAAGGGACGAAATAAGGGCAGCACCAACGTATATAAAAACCTGAATACTTTCACAACTATTTGAATTATAAGTTTTTAAACAAATTAAATTTGATTTGCATTTTTGCGAAAAGTATTTAATTTTGCAAGGCTAAGGCAGTATAAAAGCACGTCTAATTTTCATTAATAGAATAAGTTAGTGCTAAAATAAACCAAAAACGATTGAATATGCCATTAAAACAAAAAACCCACGAGCTAAGACAACGCATGAGAAACGCTCTGCAGGGTGGTGGTAGCAAAGCGATCGAGAAGCAAAAACAGAGTGGTAAAATGACAGCGCGCGAACGCATCATTGCTGTGCTCGATCCCAAATCTTTTCAGGAATATGACCTCTTTGTGGAGCAGGCCGGAAAAGACTTTGACCTTGACAAGAAATTTTTACCCGGTGACGGTGTAGTTACCGGAACAGGAACCATCGAAGGCCATCCGGTTTGTATCTATGCACAGGATTTTACTGTTGCCGGTGGTTCGCTGGGCTATGCACATGCCAAGAAAATCACAAAAATTATGGATCACGCCCTAAAGATGAAGGTACCGATTATCGGCATCAACGATTCGGGTGGCGCACGTATCCAGGAAGGTGTAAACGCTTTGGCCGGTTATGGTGATATTTTTTATCGCAATACACAGGCCAGTGGTGTCATCCCACAAATCTCAGTAATTTTGGGACCCTGCGCCGGTGGTGCGGTGTACAGCCCTGCACTCACCGACTTTGTGTTTGTTGTGGACAAAATTTCCCAGATGTTCATTACCGGCCCGGAGGTAATCAAAACCGTATTGGGCGAAGAAATTTCAAAAGAAGATCTTGGTGGAGCCCGTGTTCAGGCCGAACTTACCGGCAATGCACACTTCTACGCTGAATCCGAAACCGAATGCTTCTCACAGATCAAGAAACTGGTCAGTTTCATTCCATGGAGCAATTTGGAAAAAGCCAAGAAATTCCCCAAGAAAAACCCCAAAACCCGAACCTTTAAAATTGATGATATTATTCCGGCAGATCCCGGCCAGCCTTATGATGTACGCGATGTAATCAAAGCCCTGACCGATGATTCTGATTTTATGGAAGTGCAGGAACTATTTGCCCGCAATATTGTTATCGGTTTTGGAAGGCTCAATGGCGAAACTGTTGGTTTTATTGCCAACC
The DNA here is from genome assembly GCA_963662905.2 of Bacteroidales bacterium. Taxonomy (GTDB): domain Bacteria; phylum Bacteroidota; class Bacteroidia; order Bacteroidales; family WRLA01. The sequence continues at coordinate 138,728 of CAXXFD010000004.1, forward strand.
AGCCCTTGGTTTTGGCCGGAGTATTGGATGTGGACTCTTCTGATAAAGCAGCACGCTTTATCCGCTATTGTGACGCATTCAATATCCCATTGGTAACACTGGTTGACCTTCCGGGTTATTTGCCGGGTGTTGATCAGGAACATGCCGGAGTAATCCGTCATGGCGCAAAAGTGCTTTACGCTTATTCAGAAGCCACAGTGCCAAAAATTACCATTATTCTGCGTAAAGCCTATGGCGGTGGTTATATTGCGATGTGCTCGCACCACCTCAAAGCAGATTTTGTGTTTGCATGGCCAACCGCAGAAATTGCAGTTATGGGACCCGAAGGTGCTGCCAACATCATTTTCCGCAAGGAAATCTTGAATGCAGAAGATCCGGAAGCTATGAGGCAACAAAAAATCGAGGAATACAAAAATAAATTTGCAAATCCTTATGTTGCTGCCGCTTACGGTTATGTCGATGCTGTTATCGATCCCCGTGAAACACGCCACTTCATTGAGCATGCCCTAAACATCTCCGATAATAAATCTGAAAAACCCATCCATAAAAAACATGGTATCCCACCATTTTAAGCCAATCTTAATATTTTTATGGATAATCAAAGCAAACTGATATGAGCGCAAGCAAAGAAAAACCTGATTTTAAGGATTTTATCATAGATGATGCGGTGTACAAAACAACCTACACCAAAAAGTTTGAGAACAGGGTGAAATATGAAAAACCCAACGAAAAACTGATGTTTGCTTTTATTCCGGGTGAGATCAAAGATATCCGGGTAAAAGAAGGTGAAGATGTGGAAGAAGGGCAGATATTGCTTGTTTTGGAAGCAATGAAAATGCTCAATGAACTTGCATCGCCCATCAGTGGAAAAATCAAAAAGATCAATATTGAGCTGAACCAAAAAATACCAAAACGGTACTTATTGATCGAATTTGAATAGACACATACGAATTTAATATACCAATCCCCGCATGCATCATGTGGGGATTTTTTATATCATACCGGAAATGAGGTTCAGGATTTCTTCCCTGCCGGTTTTATCTTCTGAAGAAGTTTTAAGCGCAAATGGAATTTCTTTCCAGTTCTTACGGAGCTCCGCCACATAAGCCTTTAGGTTATCATCTACTTTATCGCTTTTAAGCTTATCACATTTTGTAAAAAGCAAAACAAAAGGCAATTGCTTGGATGCCAGCCATTGCATAAACTCCAGATCAATTTTTTGTGGCGGAATACGGCTGTCGATCAACAAAAATATCATTTGTAAGTTTTCTCTCTTTTCGAGATACAAATATGTATTCCGCTCCCATTTGGCACGCTCTTTTTTGGAAACCTTTGCATAGCCAAATCCAGGTAAATCAACCAAATACCAACGGGCGTCCACAATAAAATGATTGATCAGCCTTGTTTTTCCGGGCTTGCCCGATGTTTTTGCCAGGTTTTTATTGTTGGTCAGCATATTTATCAGGGAAGATTTTCCCACATTGGAACGACCAATAAAAGCAAACTCAGGCAAATCCGTTGGTGGGCACTGCCCGATTTGCACACTGCTTTTTAAAAACTTTGCCTCTTTTATTTCCATTATTTTGGCTTTCTGATCTTCAGTTTTATATTACTTAATTTGATGCGGCCTTTCAGATAGGTAGCGAGATGGCGTTTCTTTTTTGTTTCATAAACATCACTGATTGTAATAATGATACCGGTTTCCTCAACGGCTCCGAAAACATTATTAACTGCAGTACCCAAAGTACGCATGGTAGGCGAAAGGTTCATATAGGCATTAAAAAGCGGCGGAATATTCTCTTTATAGTCCCTTATGGCCTTATTTAAAATACGGTAATTTTCTTCATAAGAACCGCCTGTAAAAATCTCAGTCACCCCGATATCGGCAACACTAACAGCACAATGCGCATGCGGAACTACCAAATGGTCAGGATCCGGAAAAAACCGGTGCAGAAAACTCAGCAAAAGTTGTTTGGCCTCCGGAGTATAATGCGGATACATTGTCATTTTCCCGAAAAAATACTTCACATGTGGGTTATCCACAACCAAAGCACCCAAACCATCCCATAAATTATCTAAAGAAAACATTCCTTTACGAATATTATAAGAAGCCTGATAGGATGGCTGCACAAAGGAACGGCCCAACTCGATGGTATGCGGCATATAATCTTTGATGAAGCGCGGACTGAAATTAAAAAGTTTTCCCGTAGGCGAATGTACGGTGCCATCTGCATCAACCGTGAGGTCATTGCAATCGATAAAACGATACCCTCCAATAATCTCCTCATCTTCAGGATCCCAAACAATAAGCTGTTTAAAAGGGTTCGGGGCAGTATCATACACATCTATATCAACTTCCTTTCCTGTACCGCCTTTGGCATCGCGGAAAGACAACTCCCGTAAACGGCCAATTTCGCGCATCACATTCGGTGCATTATGATGTGTAATGATATAAATCTCCCGTTTCCCATAATTAGTTTTGCGGACAAAACGTAAATCATTCAACTCTTTCTTAATCAAGGAGCGGTCAACTTTCGGAATGATCTTTTCCATAAAATTATTTTATAAGTCCCTCAAAATCATCAAGTCCATCTTTTAGGCGATAAACGTGCTCCTGCATCAATTTTGCCCATACATTAGGACGCCTGCTGCGGTCGAACGTTTCCCAGGAAACAGGCTTACCTATTGTAATACGAAAATGTTTTTGCCTTGGACGAAACATTTCATCAGGAAGCAAAACCATTTCCAGATTGGCTTTTATCCCCAGGCGTACACGCCAATTTGCAAAGGAATAAAAAAATCCTGAGTTTTTCCCATCAATATGAACCGGCAGAATATCACGTTTGTAATTAACTGCTTTGCTGATGAATGTTTTTTTCCATTCAGGATCACGAATTACGCCTTTTTTTCGGCGCGAAACCAAACCGGCCGGAAAATACAAAACCATATAATCGGATTCAAAGGCTGCATCGAAAAGCTCGCGGTTTCGGGCATTGGAACCATGCTTGTTTACCGGCACAAAAAAAGGCTGAAGCTGGGGCACATTCAGCAGAAGATCATTTACAGGAAAAACAATATCAGGACGCACTTTTGAAATTGCAGCAATTAAAATCAAGCCATCAATTCCTCCAAGCGGGTGATTTGAAGCAATCAGGTAACGTCCTTTTAAATCAACATTTTCCAAACCTTCTACTTCAAATGTAATCCCAAAATCGTTGAGGCATTCATGAATATAAGGCACTCCATATGTATTGCGCTTTCCGTAAATAATATTGTTAATCCTTTTTTGATGAATAACCCGCTCCATCAAACGAATAAGAAAAGCGGGAAGGGTCTTGGCTAAACGCGGATTTTTGCTTCGGATCACCCGCTCCACATTTACAAAATCCGGCGATATGTCTTCCGGTTTCGTCCTCGGCACAAGGTAGTCTTTTAAGATTTGATTCGCTTCCATAATTCATACAAAGATAATGATAAATCGACCAAATTTTCCTCCAATTATTTTCGTAAAAATTTGCCCCCAAAAATAACTATATAATAAGAATTCCCTCAATTCTAACCCACCTTATAACCATCATGATTACAGAGAGTTAAAACACCAAAACCCACATTTTAGGTCAAAAAGTTATCAACAAAGTGGGGAATTGTAGGGAAAAGTGCATTAATGTGGGAAAATGTTGTGTATATTTGAACAAAATTATTGAGCATGCTGGAATTCATGGAGGTACACGAGTGCAAGATGGATGCGAAAGGCCGCATCCTGTTGCCTGCTGCCCTCAAAAAACAGCTGCTCAGCGAATCCCCCGACGGCCTGGTTCTGAAACGAAGCGCTTTTAACGAATGCCTGGAGCTTTTCCCTATGTCCACCTGGAATAAAGAAATGAAGCACATCAGCAAACTCAACCGCTACAAGAGGACTCACAACGAATTTATCCGTCGTTTTATGGCAGGGGCAAAACAGGTTTCCCCAGACAGTACCGGGAGGATTATTGTGGCCAAAGACCTGCTGGCTTTCAGCGGCATAAGCAAAAATGTGGTGATTTCTTCTTCTATTGACCGGCTTGAAGTTTGGGACAAGGAAAAATACGAAGCCAGCATAAATGAAAGCGAAAAAGACTTTGGCGACCTGACTGAAGAAGTAATGGGCGGCTTGACATTTGACGAGCCGGAAATTGACGAATAAAAACAAAACTGGAAATGAGCTATCACAATCCCGTAATGCTGCACGAAAGCACTGATGGCCTCAACATAAAACCGGAAGGGAGATATGTTGATGTTACTTTTGGTGGGGGCGGCCATTCACGGCACATCCTGAGCCAGTTATCAGGCAATGGGCAGCTCATCGCTTTTGATCAGGACGCAGATGCGCGACAAAACCTGATTGACCATCCCGCCTTCCTGTTTTTCCCGCACAATTACCGTTACATTAAAAATTTCCTGAAGCTAAATAACCTGATCCCTGTTGACGGAATCCTTGCCGACCTGGGCGTTTCCAGCCACCAGTTTGATACCGCAGAGCGCGGTTTCTCCACACGTTTCGATGGCCCGCTCGATATGCGCATGAACCAAAACGACCCGGTGTCAGCAGCCGATATCATCAACAGCTGGGACGAAACAGAACTCTACCGGATTTTTAAATTTTATGGCGAAGTAAAAAATCCCGGACGATTGGTGAGCACAATCATCTCCGCAAGGGATGCCGGCAAAATAGAAACAACCCGCCAATTTATCGAAACCTGCATCAGCTGCGCCCCAAAGCATCAGGAAAACAAATACTTCGCTATGGTTTTTCAGGCACTGCGCATTGAAGTAAACCATGAGCTGGACGCTCTGAAAGAATTCCTTTTGGCCTGCACACAACTTATTGCCAAAGGCGGAAGGCTCTCGGTAATAACCTATCATTCGCTGGAAGACCGCCTGGTGAAAAATTTTATGCGCACCGGCAATTTTGAAGGCAAAGCCGAAAAAGATTTCTACGGAAACCTGCTGGCACCTTTCAGGCCGATAAACAAAAAACCAATGATTCCATCGGCGGATGAAATCAAAGAAAACCCCCGTGCCCGAAGCGCCAAATTAAGATTGGCAGAAAGGAGCGATTATGAAGGATAAGGTAAATATCAAAAACACTAATAGCGAACAGAAAGAGCCCAAGACTCCGAAAAAGCCAAAAGTCAAAAAAAACAAAAAAATCCTGAGCGACACCATTTACGGTGGTTTTTTCGAAAAAGAAGAAACCCTGCGCATGCTGCCCTATTTTTTGCTTTTTATCATTTTAGGCATTATTTATATTACCAACAGTTACTGGAGCGAGAAAAACAAACGCGAGATACAAAAAACAAAAAATGAACTCATCCAGCTTCGCTACGAATATATCAGTTCCAAATCGCAACTGATGGACAGCACAAGGCAGTCGTATATAGCACGCAAGCTGGAATATAGCGGAATTAAGGAATCTACCGTGCCACCAACAATTATAATTGCTGAGGAAGAATGAACAAGGTCAAAAGCGACATAATGGGCAGGGCATATCTGGTAGCAAGTTTTTGCTTGCTGTTCGGGCTGATTGTTTTTGGCAAGGTGGTTTATATTCAATATGCCGAAGGGCATGATTTAAAGGAAAAAGCCCGGGAAGAAACGATCAAAATTGAACAAATTGAAGCCATGCGCGGCAATATCCTTTCACGCAACGGAAGCCTGCTGGCCACAACAGTACCGGTTTTTGAAGTGCGGATGGACGTTGCATCGCCCCACATCAGCACAAAGCTTTTCAATAATAAACGCGATTCCCTGGCATTGATGCTGTCGCGGCTTTTCAATGACAAATCTGCTCAAAAATACCGTCAGATACTACAAAATGCCCGTAACAAAGGAAACCGTTATTTACTGATTCAAAGGAATGTAGATTACGGGCAATTAAAGCAAATGCGTGAATTCCCGATATTCCGCAGGGGAAAATTTGAAGGCGGACTAATTGCCCTGCAGCAAAACAAACGCAAAATGCCTTTTGGGATGCTGGCAAAACGTACTATTGGCTATGAGCTTGAAAAAGAGAATATTTCGGTTGGGCTGGAAGGTGCTTTTTCAGAACAACTGAAAGGTGAAAGCGGCGCCCGTGTGGTACGCAAGGTTTCGGGCGGATACTGGATACCCGTCAATTATGGCAAAGACATTGAGCCACGCAACGGAAGCGATGTCATCACAAGCATTGACGTAAACATTCAGGATGTCGCCGAAAATGCGCTCTGGAGGCAAATTGAAGCGCACAATGCCCATGCAGGATGCGCCATTGTAATGGAAGTGGAAACAGGCGAAATCCTGGCCATGGCAAACCTCAGCCGCGATAAAAACGGAAACCTTGGCGAATACTACAACTTCGCCATTGCCGAGCGCTTCGAACCCGGCTCAACATTCAAGCTGGCTTCAATGCTGGTTGCTTTGGAAGACGACAAAATTGAACTGGACGACACTATCTACACAGCAAAAGGATCCTATAAATACGCCAACCGTACCATGTACGATGATCATACTTTTGATGAAGAATTTACCTCCGTACGGACAATTTTCCAGCACTCTTCCAATGTAGGCATTTCACGAATCATCCACCGATCATACAAAGACAATCCCGAAAAATTCATCAATGGGATCAAAAGGCTCTCACTCGATAAAGCCGTTGGTTTTGAAATTCCGGGAGAAGGCACGCCCTACATCAAAAGCACCAAAGACAAAAGCTGGTCGGCTGTTAGTTTACCCTGGATGAGCATAGGCTACGAGCTTCAGTTAACGCCATTGCAAACCCTTACACTGTATAACGCCGTGGCCAATGGCGGAAAAATGGTCAAACCACACATAGTGAAAGAAATACGCAAAGCAGGGAAAACCATCGAAAAGTTTGATGCTGAAGTAATTGACAAATCAATCGCATCAGAAGAAACTATTGCCCTGGCGCGCGAGCTGCTGGAAGGTGTTGTGGAAGACGGCACAGCCACCCGCACTTTCAAAAACAGCCCTTATACGCTGGCAGGAAAAACAGGCACAGCTCAAATTGCCATAAACGGACGCTACGACAAATCCAATTATAACGCCACTTTTGCGGGTTACTTTCCTGCCGATAACCCAAAATATTCCTGCATCGTTGTTATTCACCGGCCACGATCCGGATCCATCTATGCCAGTACGCTTGCTGTCCCCGTTTTCCGCTCTATTGCCGACCGTGTTTATGCAACAGATCTGGCCATTCATGCCGGAAAAAAATACGAAAATCAGGAAAACACAAGCGTCCCCGCTATTTGGTCGGCATATTATCCCGACCTGAAAGAAGTTTACAGCGAACTCGATATTGACTGTCCACAGCTACCGGACAACACAAAATGGGTCATCAGCAGAAGAGAAGGCGACAGCATCAGCATGGCAGAACGCAGCATACTGAGCTACAGCATTCCCGATGTCCGGGGCATGATGGCACGCGATGCCGTATATATGCTTGAAGATCTGGGACTAAGCGTCAATATTTCCGGATTTGGCAAAGTGAAAAACCAATCGATACCCGCCGGTAGTTCCGTAAAAAAAGGAAGCGAAATTAAACTAACACTTGCAATTTAGGTTTGAAGAGATTAGACAACATATTATCCCAACTCACTGAAATCAAAGTTTCCGGCAATACAGAAACCACGATTTCAGCTATTGAATTCGATTCGAGAAAAGTAAGCAGAGGATGCCTTTTTGTTGCGATAAAAGGCACTCAAAGCGATGGCCATGATTATATTGAAAAAGCAATTGAATCGGGCGCATGCGCAATAATCTGTGAAAATATACCGGCAGAGCCCAAAGAAGGAATCTGCTGGATCCAATCCAATGACAGCGCACTCAGTTTGGGAGAAGCAGCTTCGGCTTTTTATGATAACCCTTCAAAAAAGTTGCATCTGATCGGCGTTACCGGAACCAATGGAAAAACCACCATTGCCACTTTGCTGTTCCGGCTTTTTCAAAACCTGGGCTATCAGTGCGGGCTTTTGAGCACCATAGAAAACCGCATCAACGACCGGATTATAAAGGCGACACATACTACGCCTGATTCCGTTCAAATGAACCAGCTTCTTGCTGAAATGATCGATTCGGGCTGCGACTATGTTTTTATGGAAGTCAGCTCACACGCAGTCGATCAGAAACGCATTGCCGGACTGCATTTCTGCGGTGGTATTTTCACAAACCTCACCCACGACCACCTGGATTATCACGGCACTTTTGCCAACTACATCAAGGCAAAAAAAGCCTTCTTTGATCATCTGCCCAAAACGGCCTTTGCGCTCACCAATGCCGATGACAAAAACGGCCTGACGATGCTTCAAAATACCAAAGCACGCAAAAAAACATACAGCCTCAGGCAAATGGCCGATTACAAATGCCGCATCATCGAAAACCAATTGGAAGGATTGCAGCTCAACATCAACGGAACAGATTTATGGAGCCGGCTGGCAGGGCGTTTTAATGCGTCAAACCTAACGGCAATTTATGGTGCAGCTATGGAATGCGGGCAAAACAAACTGGAATGCCTCGAAGCCATCAGCAACCTGCATCCGGCAGAAGGCCGCATGGAAATCGTACGCAATGAAGGCCTTGTAACCGGAATCCTGGATTATGCCCATACGCCCGATGCCTTGAAAAACGTTCTGGAAACTTTGCAGGAAACACGCCCCGACAAAGGCAATATCATCACAGTTTTTGGTGCCGGCGGAGACCGCGACCGCAGCAAACGCCCCGAAATGGGACAAATTGCCGCCAGCCTCAGCGACCGCACCATCATCACTTCCGACAATCCGCGCACGGAAGATCCCGACAGCATTATCCATGAAATTGAAGCCGGCCTCAACAACAGCCAGAAACAAAACAGCATCAGCATCAGCCGCCGCGATGAAGCCATACGCACTGCCGTAATGCTGGCACAGCCCGGCGACATTGTTCTGGTTGCAGGAAAAGGACACGAAAAATATCAGGAAATCAATAAAGTAAAACACCCTTTCGACGACAGGGAAATTATTTTAAACGCACTCAAAAACAGTAAGAAATAATATGTTATATCATCTGTTTACATACTTAGAACAAAACATTGACCTGCCCGGCGCGGGGATGTTTCAATATATTTCATTTCGTGCCGCTGCAGCAGTAATTACTTCCCTGATTATTTCATTGCTTTTTGGTGGCCGCATCATTCGCTATTTGCAAAAAAAACAAGTTGGCGAAACCGTGCGCGACCTCGGACTGGATGGCCAACTGGAAAAACAAGGAACGCCAACCATGGGCGGGCTGATCATCCTTTCCGCAATTGTAATCCCCACATTGCTTTTCGCCAAACTCGATAATATTTACATCCAACTGATGCTGCTCACCACGGTTTGGCTTGGCTTTATAGGATTCCTGGACGATTATATCAAGGTTTTCAAAAAAAACAAAGAAGGTCTGCGTGGCCGTTTTAAGGTTTTCGGTCAGGTAAGCCTCGGCTTGATGGTGGCTTCGGCCTTGTATTTCAGCCCGGACGTGGTGATCCGTGAAAAAGACGAAGCGCATCAATATGTGGAAAGCAATAATATTATGAATGCCGAAAATTACGAAAAAGCCAAACGCAATTTTTCGGAAACATCAGTAAAATCCACAAAAACGACCATTCCTTTCGTCAAAAACAATGAATTTGATTATGCGGTACTCATCAGTTGGATGGGCGAAAAAGCATCAAAATATGCCTGGCTGGTTTTTATCCCGATTGTGATTTTCATCATCACTGCGGTGAGCAACGGCGCCAACCTTACCGATGGCATGGACGGCCTGGCCACCGGCACATCAGCAATTATAGCCACAACATTAGGAATACTGGCCTGGGTTTCGGGCAATATCATTTTTGCCGATTACCTGAATATCATGTACATACCCAATACGGGCGAGCTTGCCATTTTTATCGGTGCTTTTGTGGGAGCAACTGTAGGTTTTCTATGGTATAACTCTTATCCGGCACAGGTATTTATGGGCGATACCGGCAGTTTGGCTTTGGGCGGGATTATTGCCGTATTTGCCATCATCATCCGCAAGGAGCTGTTGATACCCATTTTATGCGGTGTTTTCCTGGCAGAAAACATCTCCGTGGTAATGCAGGTAAGCTGGTTTAAATATACCCGCAAAAAAACCGGCACAGGCCACAGGATTTTCCTGATGGCGCCATTACACCATCATTTTCAGAAAAAAGGATATCCCGAGCCAAAAATCGTGCTCCGCTTTATGATTGTGGGCATCATGCTGGCAGTACTCACTATTGTAACGCTTAAGATCAGATAATGAAATATAAAAACACACAAAATGGCATCCGAAAATACCGTTGTCCTGGGTGCCGGAGAAAGCGGAACCGGGGCAGCAATCCTGGCTAAATGCAAGGAAGGCCGGGTTTTTCTGAGTGATTTCGGGAAAATCGGGCAGCAATACAAAAACGTTCTTAAAAATTTTGAAATAGAATTTGAGGAAGGCAGGCACGACCGTGAGCGCATTTTATCGGCAGGGCTGATCGTAAAAAGCCCGGGCATACCCGATAGCGTTCCGCTCATTAAAGCGGCGCATGAAAAAGGGATTCCGGTGATTTCCGAAATTGAATATGCCGGACGCTACTCCAATGCAAAACATATCTGCATTACGGGCAGCAACGGAAAAACAACCACCACCCTGCTCACGCACCACATCCTGAAACAGGCAGGCTTTAATGCCGGACTGGCAGGAAATGTAGGCAGCAGCTTTGCCAAACAGGTAGCTTTGGAAGAACACGATATCTACGTGCTCGAAATCAGCAGTTTCCAATTGGATGGAATGTTTGATTTCAAGGCCGATATCGCTGTGCTTACCAACATCACACCGGACCATCTCGACCGCTATGACTACAGCTTTGAACGCTATGCAGCATCAAAACTCCGAGTCATACGGAATATGACCGAAAAGGATTCACTTATTTATTGCCATGATGATCCGGAAATCCTCAAACGACTGCCCCAAAGCGGAATACGGCCCACTTTTTATCCATTCAGTCTAAAGCAAAAAATGGAGAAAGGCGCCTGGACCGAGGGGAATAAAATGATTATTGAAACTGAATTAAACAAATTTGATATGACGCTGGAAAAATTAGCCTTACAAGGCAGACATAACGTTTATAATTCGATGGCATCGAGCATCACGGCACGCTTGCTGGATGTGCGCAGGGAAAGCCTGAAAGAAAGTTTATCGAATTTTAAAAATGTTGAGCACCGGTTGGAATATGTGGCCAACGTGCATGGCGTGGAATACATCAACGATTCCAAAGCCACCAACGTAAATGCCTGCTGGTATGCGCTGGAAAGCATCCGCAAGCCCATTATCTGGATTGCCGGTGGCATCGACAAAGGCAACGATTACAGCCAGTTGCTCCCAATGGTCCAGGAGAAAGTAAAGCACATTATCTGTTTGGGAAAAGACAACAGCGCATTGCGGGCCGCTTTTTCGGGATCAGTGGAACATATGTACGAAACAGAATCCATGACAGCAGCCGTAGCCTATGCCTACGAAATTGCACAAAGCGGCGATTGCGTGCTTTTATCTCCGGCCTGTGCAAGCTTCGACCTCTTCAAAAGCTATGAAGAACGCGGGCAAAGCTTCAAAGAAACCGTAAAGAAACTTTAAACTGCTTTTGATTTGAGCAACATCATTGAACATACAATTAAGGCCACGCTGAGAACAGACAAGGTAATCTGGTTTACCTTTATGTTTTTTGCAGCATATTCCCTTATGACTGTTTACAGCGCAACAGGCTCCCTGGCTTTTATGCGCTACAACGGGGACATAGCGCATTATCTTGGCAGACAGCTTTTCTTCCTGGCCACAGGTGTTGTGCTGATCATGGCCGTACAGTTTATCCCTTTCAATTTTTATGGCAAGCTTGCTCAAATCGGTTTATACATCACCATACCCCTGCTTTTGGTAACGCTTGTGGCGGGCTCTAATATCAATGACGCCAACCGTTGGCTGGTAATTCCCGGAACGGGAGTCAGTTTCCAGACGTCAGACCTGGCCAAGATTGTGCTCATAATGTACACTGCCCGTATGCTCTCCAAAAAACAGGATGTCATTACAGATTTTCAAAAGGGCTTTCTCCCGGTTTTTGTGCCGGCATTAATTATCGCCATGCTCATTTTTCCTGCAAACTTTTCCACAGCATTAATGCTTATGTGCATTACTGTTGTAATGATGTTTATCGGACGAGTAAGCATGCGCCATATTATGGGACTTATCGGCAGCGGAATTATCATCATTGTTTTGGCATTGTCCATTGGCCGCTTTTTCCCGCAATTGCTGCCCCGCGCCGAAACATGGGTCAATCGTATTGAAAGTTTTACCAGCGATAATGCGGACGACCAGGCGGAAAATTACCAGGTCGTACAATCAAAAATAGCTGTTGCTTCGGGTGGAATTGCAGGCAAAGGCCCCGGTAACAGCACGCAACGGAATTTTCTACCCCACCCCTATTCCGATTTTATTTTCGCAATAATTGTTGAGGAATACGGCCTGCTGCTGGGAGCCATACCCGTAATCGTATTATACATCATCTTTTTGTTCCGGGGCATTAAAATCGCATCGCGCAGCCAATCTAAATTCGGGGCGCTACTTGCTATTGGCATCAGCTTCAGCATTGCCTTTCAAGCATTTATAAACATGGCTGTTGCCGTTCATTTATTCCCGGTTACCGGACAAACCCTGCCCCTGATCAGTATGGGCGGCACTTCACTGCTGATTACCAGCATTCAAATCGGCTTATTACTAGCCGTAAGCTTAAACAACGACCGTGCAGAAAAGAAATTAAAAACAGTAAAGGCATAAAATGGAAGGAAAAGAAAATATAAGGATCATTATCAGCGGAGGAGGAACCGGAGGGCATATTTTCCCGGCCATTGCAATTGCCAATGCCATTAAAAGGCAAAAACCTGATGCCCAAATACTTTTCATTGGCGCAGAAGGCAAAATGGAAATGGAAAAAGTCCCCGAAGCTGGCTATCCCATTGAAGGTCTTTGGATCAGTGGTTTCCAAAGAAGCCTGAGCCTCAAAAACCTTTCCTTTCCTTTTAAGCTGATTGCAAGCCTGCGAAAAGCAAAAAAAATCATGAAGCAGTTTAAACCTGATGCTGTTATTGGCGTAGGCGGATATGCCAGCGGCCCCAGCCTGAGAGCTGCCGGAAAAAGAAAAATACCAACGCTGCTTCAGGAACAAAACTCATTTCCCGGAGTAACCAACCGCATCCTTGCCAAAAAAGCCGGTACAATTTGCGTGGCTTATCACGGCCTGGATAAATTTTTCCCAAAGGACAAAATTGTTTATACAGGCAACCCCATCCGCAGGGATGTAGTAGAAATCGCAGGCAAAAACGAAGAAGCCTACGACTTTTTCGGGCTGGAAGCGCATCGCAAAACCCTGCTCATTGTCGGAGGAAGCCAGGGCGCTTTGGCCATCAACAAAGCCATAAAGAAAAACCTGGTCATGCTTTCCGAAGCCGGAATGCAGATCATCTGGCAAACCGGAAAACCATATCTTCAGGAAGCATTGGACGCGATCGATAAAAAAGGGCTCAAAAACATCAAGCCACTGGCTTTTATCCAACGTATGGACCTGGCCTATGCCGCTGCGGATTTGGTGATCAGCCGTGCCGGAGCTATAGCCATTTCGGAGCTTTGCGCCACCGGAAAGCCCAGCATTTTTGTGCCCCTGCCCACAGCGGCAGAAGATCATCAGACCAAAAACGCCAAAGCACTTGTTGATCAAAATGCAGCCGTTTTGGTAAGCAATTCCGAAGCTGAAGAAAAACTGGGCAAAGTGGTCGTCGGGCTGATGGAGAACAACCTGCAGCGCCAGCAATTATCTGCCAACATCGCCCGTAACGGCATACTTGATGCAGACGACCGGATTGCACAGGAAGTTTTTAAACTAACAGAACAAAAAAGAGCAAAAAGAAAATGAGCCTGAATGCGTCACATATCTATTTCATTGGCATCGGCGGCATAGGCATGAGTGCACTGGCAAGGTATTTCAAGGCCAAAAATGCGCATGTTTGTGGATACGACCGCAGTCCGTCGCATGTTACGCAGGCGCTTGAGCAGGAAGGCATCGAAATAACTTACGACGACAATCCCGAAGATTGCCCCTGGCCCATTGAACTGGCAATTTATACGCCGGCCATTCCTGCCGACAATAAAATCCTGAATTATTTCCGCAATGATGAGGAAACTCAATTACTGAAACGCAGTGAGGTTTTGGCGCAAATTGCCAATGCAGGGAACTGCATCGCGGTAGCCGGAACGCACGGAAAAACGACAACAAGCAGCATGCTGGCGCACATTTTTATGAATTCAGCCTCCGGATGCACTGCTTTTATCGGCGGAATCAGCAATAATTACAAAGGAAATTACATCCATTCCGGGGAAAACAGCAACAATATTATTGTTGAAGCAGACGAATACGACCGTTCGTTCCTGCGCCTGCTACCTCATTCAGCACTGATTACCTCCACGGATGCCGATCATCTCGACATTTACAACAGCCACGAAGAACTGCTCAAAGCTTTCAATGAATTTGCAAACAAAATAAAGGATGATGGCTTTTTGCTCGTAAAACACGGGCTGCAAGTCAAAGGAAGTACGAGAAGGTTCACATACCATCCATCAAATTCTGAGGCGGATTTCAGCATAAGCCACTACCGGATTGACAAAGACGGTTATTACGAATTTGATATAAAATGTCCGGACTGCACGCTCAAAGCGATGCGCATGAAAGCGATGGGCAAAATCAATCTGGAGAATGCGCTGGGCGCTGTTGCCATGGCACGTTTAAATGGCATTGAAGAAAGCGCAATCCGCAGAGCGATGGAAAGCTATGCCGGGGTTTACCGGCGCTTTGACTATCGCATCCAAAGCCCGGAGCTTGTTTTAATTGATGATTATGCACATCATCCCGAAGAGCTGGCCGCCCTGCTCGAAAGTGTGGACGAAATTTATCCCGGTAAAAAGATTTGCTGTGTTTTCCAGCCCCATCTTTACAGCCGCACACGGGATTTCGCCGATGGTTTTGCTAAAACACTGGCGCAATGCGATAACTGCATTTTGCTCGACATTTATCCGGCCCGGGAAAAACCCATTGAAGGAGTCAGCGCGCAAATGATACTGGACAGGATGCCGGAAATGAAGAAACAGATTTGCAGCAAGGAAATGCTGGCGGATTTTCTGGCTGGACAGGAAGAAGAAATTTTTATTCTGGCAGGAGCCGGAGATATTGATAAACTCACAAAAAAAGTTGAACAGGAACTTATAAAGAAAGTGAAAATTTGAAGTTTAAAAAAGTCATAGGGATTATAGCGTTGGTTTTGTGTGCAGCAGGGCTACTGGTTATCAGTGGTTTTGCAGGGATGAAGCACAATAAAACCGAATGTTCTGCTGTGGATATCAAAATCATCTATCCGGGAACCGATAGTCTTTTAACGCCCAATGACATCCTGGCCATGCTGTCAAACAATCCGGACAGCCTGATAAATATTTCCAATGACGAAATCGACTGCAAAAAAATTGAGGAAAATATTTTGAAGAATCCCTGCGTAGAAGAATGCCATGTTTACACCAGCATCACAGGCAAACTCCATTTGGAGGCCCGGCAAAAGGAAGCCGTGCTGCATGTATTTCCTTTGGGCAGCAAGGATTTCTATCTCGGGCGCAATGGCAGCCGCATTCCTTCACAAAGCGGAAAAGCCGTCCGGAATATTATTGCCAGCGGCCATTTCAAAGAAACGGACACATCAACGCTCAACAAACTACTGGAAATCAACCAATATCTGGAGCAATCGCCCCTATTGGGCAAAATGATTTCACAACTTTTTGTTGAGAATAACGGAACCTTGGTCATGATTCCCATTTTAGGCCAGCAGGAGATTGAGCTGGGCAAGATGGAGCAATCAGAAAAAAAGCTAAAGAAACTGGAGCGTTTTTACAGTCAGGGGCCGGGCAACGACCAATGGTCTAAATACAAAAAGATCAATCTTGAAATTGAAAATCAAATTGTGTGCACAAAAAGATAAGCTATGGATCCATCAAATGTTTTTATTGTCGGACTCGACATCGGTACTACAAAAATAGCCGCCATTGTGGGGCAAAGGGCAGAACACGGTAAACTGTCCATTCTGGGATATGGCAAAGCAGAATCCATTGGTGTAAAAAGAGGCGTTGTTTCCAATATTGAGAACACGGTTGAATCGATAAAACGCGCAATAGAGGAAGCAGAGCAAAAATGCGGGGAAAAAATAAAATACGTGAATGTAGGCATTGCAGGCCAGCATATCAAAAGCCTGCAGCATCGCGGCAGCAAAATCCGCAAAAACAGCGACGAAGCCATTAGCCGTGCCGATGTGGACGAGCTCATTAATAATATGTACAACCTGAATGTCAATCCCGGCGAACAGGTCATTGACGTTATTGCCCAGGAGTATATCATTGATGGCGAGCAAGGCATAAAAGAACCTATCGGGATGCTGGGCACATCGCTGGAAGCCAATTTTCACATCATCACAGCGCAAACCGCAGCAGCCAAAAACATATATACCTGCGTTAAAAAAGCCGGGCTGGAAGTTGTTGACCTGATCCTGGAACCCATCGCATCGGCAAAATCCGTGCTCAGTGAAGAAGAGAAAGAAGCCGGTGTGGCGCTGGTAGATATTGGTGGCGGCACTACCGATATTGCCATTTTCCATGATAATATCATCCGTCATACGGCCGTCATCCCGTTTGGTGGCGACATCATCACCGAAGATGTGAAGGAAGGCTGCACTATCATTAAAAAACATGCCGAAGAATTAAAAGTAAAATTTGGCAGTGCATTGGCGCAGGAAAACAGTGATGGCGAAATTGTGGCCATTCCCGGTTTGCGTGGACGCCCGCCCAAAGAGATTACTTTGCGCAATCTGGCACATATCATCCAGGCGCGCATGGAAGAAATCATTGATTATGTAAACTACGAAATCAAAAACTCCGGCTTCGAGAAAAAGCTGATTGCCGGCATCGTGCTCACCGGTGGCGGAGCCATGCTCAAGCACATTTCACAGCTTACCGAGTTCGTTACAGGAATGGACGTGCGGATCGGATACCCGAACGAACATTTAGCCCCGGATGTTGAAGAAGAAATGGCCAGTCCGCTTTATGCTACAGGTATTGGCCTGGTAATAGAAGGTCTGGAGCGTTACGAATCTGAAATGGAAAAACGCAAAAAGCAGGAAGAAAAAGACAAATCGGCCAACATCCGTCCCGAAGAAGAAAAGAAAGAAGCTGCAACCAAACAAAAAAAGAAAAAAGGAGGCATTTTTGACCGCTTGCAGAAATGGCTGGACGACGAACCCGAATAGCTCATTAAATCAACAATTTAATGTTGATAAATCATAAAAATTAACACACATTCAATAAGATAACTGAATAATTTTAAGGAGAGAAAAACAATGACAGATATGTTAGAATTTGACTTACCGAAAGCGCAATCAAACATCATCAAGGTTGTTGGTGTTGGTGGAGGTGGCAACAATGCCGTGAACCATATGTTTAAGCAAGGCATCAAGGACGTTGATTTTATTAATTGCAACACTGATGCCCAGGTACTTGAAGACAGCCCCGTACCGGTTAAAATACAGTTGGGCGACACCGGTTTGGGAGCCGGTGCAAAACCCGAAGTTGGCAAAGCTTCCGCGGAACAATCCATCGAAAATTTAAAGGAAATCCTTGACACAAATACGCAAATGGTCTTCATCACTGCCGGTATGGGCGGTGGTACAGGAACAGGTGCAGCGCCCGTTATTGCCGAAGTGGCACGCGAAATGGGCATCCTCAGCGTAGGCATCGTAACATTTCCTTTTAGTTTTGAAGGCCGCAGAAGGTTCCGTCAGGCCGAAAAAGGAATCGAAGAGCTTAAAAAATATGTGGACACTTTGCTGATCATCAATAACGATAAGCTCCGCGAACTTTATGGCAACCTCAAAATGAAGGAAGCTTTGCACAAAGCGGATGATGTATTGACGACTGCAGCAAAAGGTATTGCAGAAATCATCACCGTAAAAGGCTACATCAATGTGGATTTTGAAGATGTAAAAACCGTTATGAAAGACAGCGGCACAGCCATAATGGGAAGCGGAATCGGTGAAGGCGAAAACCGCGCCGTGGATGCTGTTGAAATGGCGCTCAACTCACCATTGCTCAACGATAACGATATCCGCGGGGCCAAAAACTTATTGCTCTATATTGCTTCAGGCTCCGAAGAAGTTACCATGGACGAAATTTCCGAGATAACAGATTATATCCAGGACCGCACCGGTGATGAATCAGATGTAATCTGGGGCAACGGAACAGACGACAGCCTGGGCGAAAAAATTACCATTACGCTGATTGCCACAGGTTTTGACAATAAAAACAAAGCTATTTCTGTGGAAGCGAAGAAAGAAGAACCGGGTAAAAAGATATATACCCTCGGCCAGAAAGAAAAGGAAACACCTGCAGCAAGTGAGCCTTTCAATAAGCCCACACCAAAGGTTGAACCGAAAGAAGAAATCTCAGAAATTACGCTCATCAGGACAAGCAAAACAGATGCAGCGCCACAGGCAAGCATTGAGAGCCCTGAAATCAAAACAAAACCGGCCATTAAACCCGATGAGCCAAAAGCTGCTTATCATGTAGCTCCTTCACCAAATCCGGAAACGGAAAATGAAGAGCTGGAAGAAATGCGCCGCAGACAGGAAGAACGCAGGCAAAGGCTCATGGGCAAAAGCATGCAGCTGACGCCCGACCGTGTTGCCGACATGGAGGTCAAACCCGCATACGCGCGCCGCAATGTGCAACTGGATGACACGCCCGCTTCTGCAGATTCGCAGGTAGCACGCTACAGCCTGGAAGATGGCGATAAAGGCCCTGAAATTAAGAGGAATAACTCATTTTTATATGATAATGTTGATTAGATAAAATCACAACAATGGGATTAGCTGAAAAAATAAATGAAGATATGAAGTCCGCAATGCGGGCAAAAGACAAAAGAAAACTGGAAGCCCTGCGCGCCATTAAAGCGGCTTTGCTCTTACTGAAAACCGGAAAAGACACCAGTGGTGGCGAAATTCCCGAAAGCGTGGAAATCCAATCGCTGCAAAAACTGGTGAAGCAGCGCAAAGAATCTGCCGGCATCTATCGTGAAAACAATAAACCCGAGCTTGCCGAAGAAGAAGAATTTCAGGCAGAAGTAATTTCGGCATATCTACCCGAGCAAATGAGCGAAGAAGATATCCGCAAAGTTGTGGAAGAAGTTATTCAGGAAGTGGGCGCACAAAGCATGAAAGACATGGGCCGCGTGATGGGCACAACAAGTAAGAAACTGGCCGGAAAGGCCGATAATAAGATAATATCTGTTATTGTTAAGCAGCTACTGGGAAATTAACCGGTTAGCTTTGAATGTGTGAAAGCCGGTGCATGCCGGCTTTTTGCACATCCTCCAAAAATGAAACGGATGAAAAGGGAAAAGGCGATAGAATTACTGCACAAGCACATTAAAGCGGAAAGCATGATCCGCCACAGCCTGGCATCAGAAGCCGTAATGCGTGCCCTGGCCGAACGCCTGAACGAGAATGTGGAATTGTGGGGGCTGGCCGGCTTGCTCCACGATATTGACGTGGAAGAAACACATGCCGATCCCAAAACACATGGCCCGGCAGCAAAGGAAATACTTGCGGAAGCCGGTGCCGGTCAGGAAGTTATCGATGCCATCATACACCATAATGAAATGGCCGAAGGAATCAGCCCAAGAACAAGCCGTTTTCAGCATGCACTGGCAGCAGGAGAAACAATTACAGGCTTAATTTCCGCTACTGCGCTGGTTTATCCCGATAAACAAATTGGTTCGGTGAAAACCAAATCCATTCTTAAACGGATGAAAGAAAAAAAATTCGCAGCTTCCGTAAAACGGGAAAACATTATGGAATGTGAAAAACTCGGGCTGACAATTCAAGAATTTGCCGAACTTGCTTTAAATGCGATGAAAAATATGCCACAAGATTAAATTGAAACCATGAACAAACAGCTCAAAAAAATACATCGCATCCGCAAAACATTGCCGCCTTTACTGCAAAAACCGCTTTTTTATATACTGTTGTTTTTTATCGTCTGGATGATGTTTTTTGATACCAACGACATGATTTCACAATACAAAATCCGGCGCACGCTCAAACAACTTCAGGCCGAAAAAGAATACTATATCCGGGAAACCGAAAAAAACCAAAAGGAAATAGACCGCCTGATGAACAATCCGGCTGAACTCGAAGAATACGCCCGCAGCCGTTACCTGATGAAACGCGATAATGAAGATATCTATCTGATTCTTAATAAGGAAGATTTATAGAAGTTTTTTTTCTCCATAGAATAAGATTTCCACAAAAAATACTTTACCACTGAGACGCGGAGGCGCAGAGAGATACTGCAATGCAGAACTGATATAATTATGCCAAAGCCCCACAAAATAGGCTGTGTATGGTATCAGATCTTGACAAAACGTACATTTGAATTATTGCAAACAAAAGCCTTTCGGCTGAAAAAGGCGTGTTTTCCTGGATATTGGATAGTTTTTCAAAAGCTGCAAAAAAATCTTCGAACGTCAAGAACCACCAATTCTGGAGGCACGACAATAAACCGATTGAATTATGGAGCAATAAAGTGATTTCGCAAAAAATCAGGTACATTCACCAAAATCCTGTCAAAGAGGGTCTGGTGTTTTATCCTGAGGATTATTTGTACAGCAGTGCATTGGATTATGCAGGAAAAAAGGGATACTCGAAGATGTTATTGTGGTTGACATTTAAGCAGTACCGCGCGTGAGGACACGCGCGGTAGCTGGGGGATTATCTTTAATTATACTACAAAGATAATTCAAATTCCTCAAAAATGTGTATTTACCCAGGTTTGAGGAATTGTTTCCATGATCTGCCGTTTTTGTTTGATGCCGCATAACGGCAGCCTTTCTAAAAGTAAGCCTACGGCGAACAGCATCTTGCATATAACCGGATAATGTTTTAAAGCTGTCCGGGCAGAAGTTGGTGGAGCTGGTTGGCTGGGTGTTCCTGGATTTTTCCTAATGTTTGCTTGAGCCACTCAAAGGGTTCTACGTTTTGGATTTTGCAGCTGGCAAAAAAGGAGTAGATCATAGCCGCGTGCTGGGCTGCATTGTGCGAACCGGCAAACAGGTAATTCTTGCGGCCTATTGCTACCGGCCTGATGCTGTTTTCAACCAGGTTGTTGTCAATGCGCAGCCTTCCGTCTTCAATATAACGGATCAGGCGCCCCCATAATTTCAGGCTGTAAGCTATGGCTTTGCCGATTGCGCTTTTGGGCGCTACTTTATAAACTTCTTCCTTAAGCCAGCTTTCCATTTCGTTCAATATGGGCAGTGATTCCTTTTGCCGCAATGCTTTGACCTCCTCCGGCTGCAGTTCTTGCTCACTTGCCTGACGTTCAATGGCATACAGTTTTCTTATCTGCCCCAGCGCATATTCACTGCGTGCAGCATCATTGTCCTTGGCTTTCTCAAAATACCTGCGTGCATGCGCCATGCAGGCCAATTGGGTGATTTCGGCTTTGTTTTTTAGGTTGTCGTAAGCTGTGTAGCCATCGGTTTGCAAATATCCACTATAGTTTTCCAGCATCTCATCCGGGCCTTCCCGTCCGCGGCCTTTCCGGTAATCGAACAGGGCCAGTTTTTTAAGCGGGTCGTAATAAACCCAATGATACCCTTTGTGCGATGCCCCGGGCTTGTCTTTGGTCAATACCTTTATGGGCGTTTCGTCTGCCATCAGGTAATCGGTCCTCATGATTTCTTTTTTCAGGGCATCGTAAAGCGGTTCAAGCAATCTGCAAACCCCGCTAAACCAACCGTTTATTGTTGATTCGGCTATTTCGATCCCCAGGCGCTTGAACATCTTGACAAGGCGGTAGAAAGGCAGGTGGTCAACAAATTTGCTGACAGTCACATATGAGAGCAGGCCTTCTGAGGCATTGCTTTTGGGCAAGGCGCGCGAAGGCAGTTCTGCGCAGATCATTTGGGTGCTTTCGTCCTGGCCTGCTACGGCATAGTAAGGGCGTATATAACGGATCACACGAAAAGTACCGGGCACATAATCAAGTACTTCGGTGATTTTTACGTTGACCCTATGGGCGCCTTTGGGCAGGTTTTGGGGTTCGATGATGATTTCATGGCGCGGCAGGTGGGCGGGCAGTTCTAAGCGCACGGGCTGTTTTTTGGACTGCTTTTTATTGCGCGTATAGCTGATCTGCTCCTTTTCCGGTTCTTTCTCCTGTGCAGGCACGTCGAAGAGCACGCCCTGGTTGGGGTCTGCTGCGATATGCCGTTCGCTTTTGGCTCCATAGATCGCACGCCTCAACTGGACAAGTTCATGCTGAAGCAGGAATATCTTCTGTTGCATTGCATCATATTCCGCTTTTGATATAGTTATTTTTTCCTGACTTGCCATGAGGCAAAGATACGGAAGTAACCTCTTGTCTGACTATATTTTAAGTGCTATTTACCAACATTTTCATGTGGGAAAAAACGTGGGTATTTCCTTGCATTTTTCATGGAAATACCATTGATTATCATTACAAGTTCAGGGTAGTCGATCAGCTGGTGGGAGGCGTGCACAGCAGATGTGTCCGGCAGGTGAAAAGTGCCTTTTTCGAGCCTTTTGTAGAACAGTACAAAACCTCCGCTTTCCCAGCGCAACAATTTTATGCGGTCGCGCTTTTTGTTGATGAACAGGAAAACATCACCGCTCATCGGGTTTTTGTCCAGTTTGTTGCGCACAATGCCATACAGCCCATCAAAGCTTTTGCGCATATCGGTGGGCTGGCGGTACAGGTAATAGCGGCCGGCAGTTAAGCTGAACATTATTGGCCGGTGAGCGATTTGAGATAGGACAAGGGCACATTGCCCGGCAAGCTGAGCTCGATACCATTGGGATAACGGATATTGACCCCTGCAGCTGGAATTCCGGAAAGCTCAATGAACCCATGGTCATCAGGCAAGCTTTCTTCCTGTTTAAATTTATGGTAACTAATCAGTGTCAGAAAAAAATCAATCCTTATTAACAATTTTCGCTGTGGCTTGTGAATAACTTTCTGGGATTGATGCGTTTAAAGGCTCTGTGATTTTGCTGTTTGTTTGTTCTTGGGTGTTCAGGTTTAAATATTGGATTCTCCTTGGGGTATTTTTCAAAAATCATTGGCTATTCACAAGTTGCTGTTTTCTGTGTTCGTAACTAAACCGCTGGTAATTTGACTTTTGCCTCTAACCTACACTACTTTTGAAAGAAAAAAGTTTTGGACAAAGATTTCATTATACAAGAGCTTTTCAAAAGGATTGGCCAGCTTGAAAGAAGACTGGAAGCCCTTGAGTTGGAAAACAAAAAACTCAAAGAAAAGCTTGCCAAATACCAAACACCAAAAAACAGCAACAACAGCTCAATACCTCCCTCCCAAGATCAGAACCGCCCTAAGCGCAGGAGTTTGAGGGAAAAGACAGGGCGTAAGCCAGGCGGACAGGCAGGGCGGAAAGGGAACACACTTAAGATGGCCGAAGTGCCTGACACTATTGAGAAGCACATCCCCTCATATTGCAAGTGTTGCGGGAAAGACCTTGCTTCTTTGCCCGTACAATTAGCCGGCAAACGCCAGGTATTTGATATTCCCGAGATAAAGTTACATGTCACAGAACACCGGGTATATAAAAAGGTTTGCAGTTGTGGCCATGAAACCAGGTGTGATTATCCATCTCAGGCCAATGCCCCGGTAAGCTATGGGAACAACATTGAAAGTTTGATCGGGTATTTCCATACCAGGCAGTACCTGCCCTTTTTGCGTATGAAAGAACTTTTCAGGGATGTTTTCCATATTCCCATAAGCGAAGGGGGCATCCATTATTTGCTCAATAAACTAAAGCGCAAGGCCCAACCAGCCTATGACCTAATAAAGCAAAAGTTGCTTTCGGGAGGATATTGCCTTTCTGTAGGAAGTGATGAGACAGGAGTTAAGGTTGATGGCAATAAGCACTGGGCATGGACATGGCAAAACCAAGAGGCTACATTCATTGCCATCACTGACAACAGGGCACAGAGGAGCATTGACAATACATTTAAAGATGGGTTTAAAAACTCTGTGTTGGTGCATGATTGCTGGAAGAGCCATTTTAATACTGCTGCGCTGTCGCACCAGATTTGTATGGCACATCTTTTACGTGACCTGAATTACTTGTCAGAAAGGTATGGGCATAAATGGAGCAGGATATGCAAACGGCTGTTTCAAACGGCACTGGATTTGAAGAAAAAAATGGACAATGCGGGTTGCTACGTACATAGCCCAAAGAGAACCGCAATTGAAAACAGGCTGAACAGTTTACTGAAAGCAGAACTGCCGGAAAAACACAACGAATTGCTTGCATTCAAAAAAAGGCTAGTCAAATACAGGGACTATATCTTCACCTTCTTATATCACCCAGAAGTCCCGCCAGACAATAATGCTTCTGAAAGGGCAATCCGAAACATAAAAGTTAAACAGAAAGTTTCAGGTCAATTCAGATCGACCGATGGAGCGGATGCCTTTGCTGTTTTGAGATCAGTTGCTGACACAATTATCAAGAATGGACAGAGTGTTGTGCCTGCCTTGGGAACTATCGCTAATTTGCAGACTGATTAGTAACAATTTATGATACCAATAAAGGAAAGTGTGATAGCCGATTTTGTGCGATTCGGCAAAGGATCTTTTGCTTTGGCCACTGGTATGCCATTGATCCACCAGCGCTTTCATCTCTGCTCTTCTTTGTTCTTTTTGCATATTGCTTTTTTGCAGCAAAGTAAGGGAGCTTTAAAAGCTTGTGCAATATGCCTTTTGCTGAAGGCTTACTTCTAAAAATCCCATATTCTTTTCCAAACCGCCCATGAATTTAGCCAAAACTAACAAATATCCAGAGTATCTCTGTGTTATTTGTTGCTTGCATTAGAAAGGGGTCAAGGTTTGCCTTCAGGCCGGGCAGTTTACTTACTTTTTGATATCAATCCCAAAAACATCAAACAGCTGTTTCCGTGAAGAGCCCGGGACAGGCGCTTCAATCTGCGAAAATTCGGGGCAAATTCAAAGCTCTAGCTGTCCCGCCTAACGGGATATTCCGGCTAGGGCCGGAAAACGATGCTTAATTGTTGGCATTTATATCGGTCGTATTTGTCAAATTGCAACTCTTTTGTCATACAAGTATGTTTGAAATCCAATAAATGTATCTCTAATAGTTATTATGTCACCAAGTTCCTTCTTGGCATCTCCGATTGCATTGTATTTCAAAATCAATAAGTCGCCTAATTTGGTGTCATCCAATTCGTCAACGCCTTGTTTCACATACTGACTTAAAACGAAATTCAAGAACTCCTGCTGTTTTGGTTCGTAATCGTTGAAATGGATTTTTGCTCTTGCGGCTCGCTCTTGTCTTTCTACAATGTTTGAGTGAAAAGCGATATAAGCCAAAACATCATACAAGTCGCTGTTTTCTGCGTTGAGTATTTTTTGAAATTCCTGCAGTTGTTGTTTGGCAAACCCTTTCTCTGCCAATTCTTCCAATAGCTTCTTTCTCGTAACGGGTTTGCTCCAAATGCTTCTTAGTTCATCTTCATTTTTGAACAGTTCGGGCAATGCACCGAAAAGTGAACGCAAAAATGCTTCTGCTGAAATAGGTTTACCGTCCGGACTCCAAAACGAAGTACTGACCATATGCTGAAATTCCCGCACTTTTCCATCTGCTAATTTTACTTTGATCATTCGTCTTGGCTGAATGCCACACCGACACATAATGTAACCGCAAACCGGACAAGGTTCTGGTGGCGGTTCTTGTGCACAAATGCAAGGACTTTGTCCGCAAACTTCACATGCTTGTGGCTGTGGTCTTGGTTGCGGGGGTTCTGGGTCTATTGGTTCTCCATCCCAATCCGGGTCATCAAATTTACGATAGGCTTCTACAAAATCGTAAATCATAAAATAATCTTTATCGTCAAAAAGGCGTGTGCCGCGACCAATAATTTGCTTGAACTCGATCATGGAATTGACCGGACGAAGCAAAACAATATTTCTAATTTCAGGAGCATCTACGCCTGTGCTTAATTTTTGGGAAGTAGTCAGAATGGTTGGAATGCTTTTTTCATTATCTTGAAAATCACGTAAATGCTGTTCTCCTAATTTCCCATCATCTGCGGTAACCCGGTGGCAGTAATTTGGGTTTTTGGTGTCTGCATATTGATTGATTAAATCCCGGATTGCCAAAGCGTGTAATTGAGTGGCACAGAAAACCAATGTCTTTTGGCTTTGGTCAATCAGACTCATTAAAATCTTTACCCGATATTCTTCCCGTTCTTTGATTTCAATGATGCGGTTTATTTCCGCTTCGGTGTAGCGTCTGCCTTCTTCTATTTTACCTTCAATTACCGTGTCATCATCTGTGTATAAGTAATCGTCAATTGTGGTGCCGATTTGTTTGATTTTAAAAGGCGTTAAAAATCCGTCATTGATTCCTTCTTTGAGCGAATAGACATAAACAGGCTCTCCAAAATAGTCGTAAGTATCTGCGTTGATCGTTTGTTTTGGTGTTGCTGTTAAACCTAACTGAACGGCAGGTTTGAAATAGTCCATAATAGCGCGCCAAGTACTTTCGTTATTTGCTCCGCCACGGTGGCACTCATCAATGACAATGAAATCAAAGAAGTCTTCGGGATATTCTCCAAAATAAGGCGTGCCTTCGACGAGCTCAGGCACCGATTTGCTTTTAGAAAGCAGTTTTAGCTTTTCAGAATCACCTTGAATTAGGGCTATTTTCTTAGCTCTAGTCCATTTTTGGACTTGTTTTTCTCTTTTAAAAGCTTCATCAATTCTATCAAAAGTTTCAAAATAAACTAACTTGACAGGTAAATTATTTCTTGTAAAATTTGCTCCTTCTCCGTTTTTATGTTGTTCAATTCTTAAAGATAGTTCCTTTGTGCTCCCTGTGTAAAAACTACCATCAGCACACTGAAGAATATACATATACCCATAAGCGTCATCTTTGATATTAATTTCTGGAAAATCTATTTCTTCAGTTACAAGAGCGGTGGGTGAGCTTGTCGAATCCCCGCTCATAAAGGTTTGGAAAATGGTAAAAAACACATTTCCGTTTTTGGGCACTCTGCCTTTTTTCTTAATGTCGGCTGGGTTGATACGCACCAATGCATCTTCTTCAAATGCTGAAAACGCATTGAAAGCTTGGTCTGCTAAAATGTTTCTGTCGGCTAAGAATAAAATTCGCGGGCTCCTTTCGGCAGGCTCAAGAACCCATTCTCCTTTTTCATTTTGTACTAAAGAGCGGTGAGCTTGTAGAACCGTCCATTTTGCCTGAAACAGTTTCCAGGCAATCTGAAAAGCAATGGCCGTTTTTCCTGTTCCTGTGGCAAGGGTTAACAAAAGTCGTTTTTTTCCTTCGGCAATCCCTTCTAAAACTTTGGTTATTGCATTTTCTTGATAATAGCGTGGTTGCCATGTTCCACTTCGATCCTCAAATGGAACAGCCAATAATTTTTCTCTCCATTGGGCTTGTTTCTTTTCTTCAGTCCCTTCGGCAGGCTCAGGGTAGCACATTTCCCATAATTCATCAGGTGTTGGGTAGGTGTTCATGTCTCCTTCCGTACCTGCTTGCAAATCCATGGCGTAAATCTGTAAACCATTAGTGCTGTATGCGTAACGAACTTGCAAACGTCCTGCATAATCCTTGGCTTGTCCAACGCCTTCGGTATAGTATTTATCTCTTGCTTTGGCTTCTATGACTGCCAAATTCCTGTTTTTGTATTGCAGAATGTAATCAGCTTTATCGGGTTTGCTTCGCTGACCATGACCAATTAAACGACCTTTGTTGATAGGAAACTCCATGCGAATGCGACTGCCTTCCACAATGCCCCAGCCTGCTGCTTTTAATGCAGGGTCAATATATTCAGCTCTGGTTTCGGTTTCGTTCATTTTTTCTTTTTATTGTGCAGTTTATCGTGCAGGAATTTAGTTACCGTATAAAATCCAGCTTTTTTACTGCCTTATCTGTCAGGCAGTATCTTCCTGTTTTCGCAGCACCTTTAAATTCTATCAAATTCATTTCTCTCAATAACTGTAAGTACCTTTTTACTGAAGCATTCGATTTCCCTGTAGCATCCATGATGTCTTTTATACTAGCACCTTCTTTTAGTTTCACAATTGTATTTACAGCATCAATTAGAGCATCAGTTACAGTATCACTTACAGCATCAATAATACCTCTTTTTACAGCATCATTTACAGCATCACTTACAGCATCACTTACAGCATCACTTACAGCATCATTTTTAGCAGTTACTGTAACTCCCGGGAATACAACAGTAGTATAACCAGCATTGGTGTCCCATTTAGGGCTTGAAAATCCTTTACTTTCACAATCTTCTATCATTAGCACAGTTCCCCTGCCAATCTTTTCTATCATTTGCCTTAAGAAGCAGATGTGAGCTATGTCTGGATTTCGGGGTACAGATAAGTGACTTTTGGCTAAATCGTTGGGAGAATAACCCCCATACAAAGTTCCAGAGTTAATAATCTCTATATGGGTAGGGTAAAAAGCAACATGTACCGTACCTGAAACGCTTGAATAGTCCCTGTGAATTAAAGCATTCATCAAACCCTCGCGCAAAGCAAATTTTGGATATGTAACATCTTCCCGCAGCCATTTTTTTTCTGAAAACTTGCTTTTGGTTGCAATGTTCACTTCAAAGAATTGTAATATTTCTTCAATGTTCCTGAACAGGTTTCCTTCAAAGATTTTATCGTAGCTATAGCTGTCCGAAGTTTTACTTTCATTAAAAACTGTTAACCTCACACGGATTTGCGGCAAATAGCGTGCGGGTTCTTTAGCAAACAACACCACCGCTGCATTGGTTAAATGCCCATCTCTGTAGAGCCCGTAATAGGATAATAATTCTTCAACCTCCATCTCACTAAATAATTTTCCTCTGCCGTATTTTTTCAGGTCTTGAATTGTTTTACGGATCTCCAATTCATCTAAATCATCAATATCTACTCCCAATGCGGGTTGGCGTTCCCAATGCAATTCTGTTTTTTGCCTTTCGGTAATCAAATTTGATATTTCCGATGCAGTTGCCTTACCAGTACGTCTTCCACGTCTGTAAAAAATCTCGCCGTTAAAAATATAAGGGAGCTTGGAGCCATCCCAGACTTTAACCGATAGAATTTCTTTTGCACCTATTTTTTCTATCGAAACGGTGACCGGTGCTTCAGGAATGATGGATTTAAACAGATATTGCTTCAGCTCCGCCTCGTGTTTACCGGCATTCTCAATTCCGATAATCTTACCATCATCTTTAACGCCTAACAAAACGGTTCCCCCTGCTGCATTTAAAAATGCACACAAGGTTTTTGCAATTTCTTCTTTACGAACAACTTCTTTAAATTCAAGCTGTCCGCTTTCACCCTGCTTTATCAGGTTTTTTATAAGTTGTTCGTTGTTCATTGTTGCGATGCTTTAATTCTTGCCAATTCATCCAAGTCGTCTTTCAACCGGTTGATGTCTTTAAACTCTGTTTCAATAAACTTCATTTCATCACCGTCAAAATGGCCAAACTCGTGCGCCCAGCGCCTATGATCCATAGGTTTGCCATCCTGGATAGCTTCGTTATACATGTCGATGATACGTGCGTCTTCAAATACAGGCGTTTTTTTGAATCCGAATTCAGGATTTCTTACACGGCCTTTTATATCGGTGTACATGTATTGGGCTAATAATTCTCTTGCATAACGAACAGAAAAATGGCTCAAATACCCTCTGGGTTTATCTTGCTCAATGGCTCTAGTAAATTCCTGGTGGGTAATGCCCGACCCGTATCTTGGCAAAATAATCCCCAAAAAGAAATCGCATTCATCTACAGCCCTCAGGCAGGCTTCGGTATTGGAAACGCCCGGAGCAACATAAACAGTACCGATATGGCTATTGAGCACTTTGTATTCGTATTGCCGTGATTTGTAACTTTTAATAGTGGCACACAGCACCCTAAGGTCTTTTTCAAAACCATAAACTGTGGATGATACCATTATTTTAATTACTTCTCTGGGCATGATGCTGCTCTTGTTTAGGTTTCGTTTATGTTAATACTATCTTGATATCCAACCATTCTTTTCTCGAATAAATCCACCCGGCATAAAGATTGGATCTTCGACATTCCGAATGTCTCGAAATTTGCGACCTGCTCCGTTTAAATAGAAAAAATGCATATTACGCAAGTTTTAGTTCTTTTTTAGTTTCTGACTCGGCAGGCTCATCACCACGCAACTCCCCCTGAAACGCCTTTTGTAAAATGCTTTTCTTCAATTCCTCTAAAGCATCAATTTTCTTTTGATAAAGGGTTTCAAGTTTTTGGGTTTCGGCCCGAAGGGTGTCAATATGCTTCACTATTTCTTTTTGTGCTTCAACAGTCTTTGGAAACGGAAATAACCTGTTTTCAAAAGTCCCCAAGTTGATATTATCCTGCGCACTTCCTTTTCCAAGTTTTTGTAATGCAGCTTTGAAATATTGCAGTAAGTAATAGGTGAAGTCTAAATCAGCTTTTTTAGGGTCAACCTCTAAGCCTATAATACTATCTGGGAAACAAGCGTCAAAATCTAAAATTGCCGTCTCGGCAATATTTGCAGCAATGGTTATACAAATAGTTCCTTTGTTCCAAAGCTTACTTTGAAATAAACCCACATCATTGTAGGATTTCGAAAAATATGAGATATACTTGTTTGCGTTTCTTACTTCACCTGTTTGTATAAAAGGATAATCACCCCCATACAGACCATCCCAATTTCTAGGTCTGTGTTTCGATTTGCCTCTACCGAATACCAAAGAAATATCCTTCAACTGCTTCTCTTCCCAACCTTCCCCTTTATTCTCAAACACCCCCTGCAAATAACTCTCAAAAAGGCCCTTCGACAAGCTCAGGCACCTTTTGTAGTTATCTTTGGCTTGGTCTATGGCGGTAAAGGCACGGTCTAAAATGGAAACTATGCGTTGTTGTTCGGGGAGTGGTGGAAGTGGGATTAAAGCGTTTTTAATTTTTTCTTGAGAAATATTTGGTTGTGCATTACCTACTGCCTGAGCAATCAAGGTTTCTTTTGATAAAACAAAAAAATGATAAAGATACTCTGGAACGACCTTATCATTTGGGAGTATTCCACAAACAGCTTGATTTGTCGAGGCTTCGAATCTTAATATCCCTACTTGACCTGCAGTAGCACCATACATTGCTAATAAAACTGTATTAGGTGGAAATAACTTTGCCGACGAGTTAATTAATCCTTTTTTAGTAATAAAATTCTTTGTTTCATAAATTTCGCCTTGGCTTACTTCACCACTGAGAAGCCAAGGGATTGTTCCTCCTTCATAATACTCTTTTTGAGATTTTAAAGGCGTGCCACCTGCTCCAGTTTTACAAACTTCCCTCAACTTCTTTATTTTCCAACCTTCCTTCATATTAACTCTGAAATTGTGTTCATAATTCCTTCCACTGATTTGGTTTCCATTTTGGAGAATGCAAACCATTTCTTGCCCAAATCTTTCAGCGAAGCACCCAAGTGATAGACAACTTTGCCGTCGATGATTAAAAAACGGTCGTGGCTGTGAGTGAAGGCTTTTGCTTCAAAACGGCCGTATTGCTCGTTGGCTTTTCGTACATCCAATTGAAGTTTCTGGCTTATACTTTTGGTAAGCAGATGCACTTTTACTATTTTTTTCTTTTTGGCCAAATGAGTGAGGGTGGTTTCATCTATATAGTTGTCTATTACAATAATACTCTGCTCTGCTGAACGAATTATTTTGGAAGCCAATTCATAGGCATCAAATACTTGTCCATCGAAAAATACGCCTTGCGAAGGGATCGCATTCTTGCTTTCCAGGGCTTTAAAAACCTGCTCAAACTTTTGATCGGTTTCTAATAATTTTCGCTCTACTCCATCCATCCGTTGTAAAAGTCCACTATGACCTGCAATGAACTTTCTCATAGCTACAAAGGCATCCATAATTTGAATGCTAATCTGTACGGCAACATCCGATCGTAAAACAGCCGAGAGCATCGCCACGCCTTGCTCTGTAAATGCGTAGGGCAAGTATTTCATATTACCCCCCTGTTGTGTGCCCGATTGTTTCAAGGTCACAATTTGTGATCTTGAATTTGAAGCCACAGTTTGTGATTTCAATTCTTCAATTTCATCAGCGCTTAATTGAAACCTAAATTTTTCGGGGAAACGGCCTGTATTTCTCTTTACAGCTTGATTCAATACACGGGTTTCTACCTGGTAAACTTCAGCTAAATCACGGTCAATCATTACCTGACGACCCCGAATTATAAAAATCAGATGCTCGATTTGTTTCTGTGATATGGCCAGCTCTTTACTCATATCAAATCCGAGATTGTGTTTAAGATTTCAGCACTTTCTTCATCCAGGTCTTGTATTTCCTGCAATATTTCGGCAGGTTCACGCAGAGGTTCGGCTTCCGGGGTGTTTGGGTTTTTTACACTTAGGTCGGCTTCGACAAGCTCAGCCCCCTTTCGAACGTCCAGATTCCAGCTATTCGGTGTATCAGGGCCATATCCGTTTTTGGTTACTGAGCCTGCCGAAGTAACAAAATGCTGCATATCAGCATCGTTCAAAGGATTGGTTTTGCCCATTTTTCTTCCCGGGTCGAGTTGGTAGTACCAAATCTTTTCAGTCGGTTCGCCTTTGGTGAAAAACAGAACAACCGTTTTAACGCCTGCTCCGAGGAATGTACCTGCGGGCATATCCAGAATGGTGTGCAGGTTGCAAGTTTCCAATAAATGTTTTCGCAACGAAACCGAAGCATTGTCGGCATTGCTCAAAAAGGTGTTTTTAATCACAATGGCAGCTCGCCCGCCTGCTTTCAAACTCTTGATAAAATGCTGCAAAAATAAAGAAGCCGTTTCGCCTGTTTTGATGTCGAAGTTTTGTTGTACTTCCTTGCGTTCCTTTCCGCCAAAAGGTGGATTGGCCAAAATTACATGGTAACGGTCTTTCTCCTGAATGTCCCGGATGTTCTCGGTAAGCGTATTGGTGTGAATGATGTTTGGTGCTTCAATGCCGTGCAAAATCATGTTCATTACGCCTATGATGTACGCCAGGTTCTTTTTCTCTTTTCCGTAAAGCGTTTTCTCTTGTAAAGTTTTCAGGTTGGTGGTGTTCTTTTCCATGCGGTTGTACATATACCCGTATGATTCACACAAGAAGCCCGCACTTCCGCAAGCGGCATCATAAATTTTTTCACCAATTTTGGGGTCAATTACTTCAATCATGGCACGGATCAAAGGACGTGGCGTGTAGTATTGACCGCCATTACGCCCTGCATTGCCCATGTTCTTGATTTTTGTTTCGTACAAATGGCTGAGTTCGTGCTTGTCTTTAGAACTACCGAAAGGCAATTCATCCGTCATTTCAATAATTTCACGCAGGTTGTAGCCGCTCTTTACCTTGTTGCTCAACTCACTAAAAATCTCCCCGATTTTGTATTCAATAGATTTCGGGTTATCAATGGATTTCTGTTTGAAGTCAGCCAAATAGGGGAATAGTTTGTAGTCAACAAACTTTACCAAATCGGGCCCCGTCATGGTTTTGTGGTAGTCGGGTTTGCCGTCAGCTGTTTTAGGCATTGCCCAATTTGGCCAACGGTATTCTTCGTCCAAAATGTATTCGTATTCTTTGCCTTCCAAAGCAGCTTCATCTGCTTTTTCACTCTCCAGGTGATCAAGGTATCGCAAGAACAAAACCCAGGATGTTTGTTCGATGTAGTCCAATTCACTGTCCGCACCTGCGTCTTTGTATAGTATGTCGTCTATGTTTTTAAAAGTCTGTTCAAACATTCGTTTTCTTTATTTCAGTTTTTTAATTTCTCATTCTGTTAAGTCAAGTCCCGAAAACATGCGGGGGCATAAATTCCCTCACTTTTGGTTTTTCGTTTGGTCTTTTAATGTCAGCAAAAAACAAATGAGCTTGTTTGCGCGTCAGCTTTTTCGGCATGATAGACATTCACGTATATAAAACCAAAAAATAAACAATAATCACATTTAAACATAGCCAGCGTTTGCGTATCAGGCTGTAATTTAAAGGAATAAGTATCAGTATAGGTCGATTTCATATACATCTTATTTGTTTCCCTACAAATATAGTTATTCTTGTCTAATTCTCAATTATACTTTCTACCAATCTTTCGAAATTCTATCCAGCCAAAGTCGCTTATAACCGCTTATTAAACCAAACAAGCCCACCTGTCTTTGGCAAAAAAACCGATCCTCTCACCAAGTAGCCGTGTCTTATCTGAACACACAAAAGCATCTTTCTTTCAACAGTTCTTGTTGCCTTGATATTTTCATGCGCATCAAAATTGATTTTCATGCGCATGAAAAATATTTTTGATGCGCGTGAAAAAAGTTTTTTATGCGCATCAAAAATAATTTCTATGCCTGTTATCATCAATTTAAATGCTTGTAGTAAATCGAGGAAGACCTTAGGAATTATAAAAAGCATGCCGGATTATGGCAATTCTTTATCAGACAGGTAGAACAGCACAAGCGTGGATGAAAATTAGCAGACAATTAAAACAGGTCCGGCCCGATATTTTTATAAGGCAAATATTTACGGACTATCACCGCAATTCCTGCTAAAACCCACATTGTCCCCACAGGGGTTTTCGCTATACCATCGCTATACCATCGCTATACCAAGTCGCTGCAAATACTTTGTGGGCATCCGGGTGCTGCGGGCTTGCTTCGGGCAGATATTCTGTAAATATACTTATTGGGTGGTTTCAGAATAACTCATCGGATGACTGAAACCGGCTGTTAAACACTCATCGGATGACTGTAACCGGCTGTTAACCACTCATCGGATGACTTGGAGTCATCCGATGAGTAGTCTTCCGATGAGCAAACTATTGCTCCTGTCCTTAGACAGGGATCAACATCAATCTATCTGCAATATAGATTTCCCCATCCTGCTTTTTGCTTCGCGAGGAGCTTTTTTTAGAAAGCAAATACGGCCTGCTCTCTGAAGGTCTTGTTCTGCGCAATCGAAGTGCGCTGCATAAATCTTAACAGTTGAATTTTCATCATCCTAAGCTTGCATTTATCAAAGACCACTAAAAACCCAATAAAACCGAACAAAACCTACAGCTTTTTCTTATCTTCGGCATCTCAAACCCGATGAAATGAAAAAAGCAGCTTTCCTAATCAGTTTTGCATTATTATTTTGCATTACAGCACAAGCACAAATATTAGTTGGTGCTTATGGCGGCATCAACAGCAGCAGCCTCAAAGGCGATCCACCCATCGACGGTCAGTACAGCTCACGGACAGGCATTACTGCCGGAGCCATTTTCGACCTCAGGCTAAACGACAATCTCACCATCAGTTTTCAACCCGGAATTGATCAGTGCGGCACAAAAGTAAAATATGATGTGGACGGCCAGCCGGAACCTGTTGACAGTATTGATTTGGCTATCAACCGGATTGTATTGCCACTCTATCTCAAGGCTTCCGCAAAAGGTTCCAATTTTTATGCTATTGGCGGCCTGGAAACATCCAGAACCGGCAGCACAAGCATTAAAAGCCACGACAAAGAATTAGATGTCAATCTTGATGTGGCAGAATGGGATGTCGCTATGATTTTCGGTTTTGGATACCGCATTCCTATTGGCTTACCCGAGCTGTTTATCGAAGCAAGGTACGGGCAAGGGCTCGTAAACCTCACCGACAATGTGAATGCAAAGGATTATATCCCAAGGGTTAAAAACAGCGGATTTAAAATCCTTGCCGGTATAGAAATCCCCATCTGGAACAAGAAAAAGTCCGACAATTAATTCCTGAAGCAATACACTATAAAAGCAGAAATAATGAAAATCAAATTTATACTTTTCACCTTTGTTTTATGTCTGTCCATGGGTCTTTTTGCTCAGGATGCAGAAAAAATTATCCGTGTCAGGAAGCCGAATTTAAACGGTCATGCTTTTCAAACCCCAACAAACATCAGCAGCTCTTTTGTGCGCACGGGACTCACGACCCAATTAGGCTTTGGTTTCTCTTCAACGGTGGAATTGCCACCAATCGAAATCGGCGATAAAACGATTCAGGGCTTTTCAGGCGAATTGATGTTTATGAATATTTTTCTCCATTATGAACAAAGGTTTACGGATTGGCTCAGTCTTTATACCGGATTTAACATTACTGCACGGATTGGATCTGATATTTCCACTATACTTGCCGATGGCGTAAATACAGTGAATGGTGGTGAAGTCGGCTGGAAAGTCCGCTTTCTGGAAACAAAATGCCTGAACCTTTCAGGAGCAGCATATGCGAAAAACCTGAGCGGCAGCTTTATTAATATAAAAGAGTACGTTGATGAGCTCTTGAATGACAACCCATATCCTGCGCTCAGCAAAAGCGTCCCTGCAATGCAGGCCGGTGTAAAACTACTGGGCGCTTATGCCATCAGCCCAACTTTTGGGGCACAGTTTAACGCAGATTTATCTTATGGAGAAAGTTTCGCGCGCGCAAAAACCACAACCTATTTCACCGGAGGCATCAATATTGATGCAGACCTGAAACCATCGGTAAACGTTCCAATTGGCATCTCGGCAGCTTATACACATACTACTGCACCGGAAGTTGTTATGAGCAATGACGGTTCCGTTAATATCCTCGGCTTTAAACTGGCTTATACGGGCTCCAATGATTATGAAATCGGCGCAGTATATTCGCGCTACAGTTTAAAAATAAACAGTGTAAAACAGGATTCGGATATCAGCAGGATTCAGCTTTTCCTGAAGTTTTACTTCTAAGCTAAAAAAGCCCAAAAACGCCATCGGGGGTGATGCCGAGATAACGATACCAGGTTTCGCCCATCAGTATGCTCATAAACCATGCGACAAATAGCATTGTCAGCCCGAATTTAAAGGTATCGGTAAAGCTGTAATGGTCGGTTTCATAGAGCAGCGCAGCAGGTTTGCTGTTGAAGGGCAGCACATACACATGCTCGATCAGGAAAGCTACCGGCAGGGCAAGGCTTACCGGATCATATCCAAAACGCATAGCCACACCTAAGGCAATCGGTACAAAAATCATGGTACGCATGGTTTTGGATTGAAAGACCAATGCGCTGAAGATCATAGCAAAAGTAAGCACCAGATAAAGCACCCAGAAAGGCGTATTTTGGTTAAGACCCAGTGCATCGAAAGCTGCATTTACAGAAATTGATGGCAAATCTGTAACTTTAAAGCCGGCGCCCAGCGTATAAGCCCCGGCAGAAAACAACATCAGGTGCCAGGGAATATCCACATCATTCCATTTTACAATGCCAATGCGCGGCAGCAAGGCCACAATAGCACCCAAAAACGCAATAGCCGTTGGACTGATGCCATGGTATTTATCGGTGCTCCAAAACACCAGAATCAAGAGGAACAAAACCGCTGATTTATACTCCTGAAAATTCATGGCGCCCAGTTTTTTCAGCTCCTCGCGCAGACGCTGCATCCCACCCTCAATCTGCGGCACACGCTCCTCTTTGGGCAGAGGAAAAAATACGCGCACGGCAAAAATATAACCGATAAACATCAAAGCTACAGCGACAAAGAAATTGGCCTTCATCCAGTCGGAGAAGAAAACCTCATAACCGGTTGCGCCGGTAATCAAGCTTGCCGCAAGCAAATTTGCGCCCGAGCCGGTCAAAAAACCACTGGCGCCCACATTGATATAAAAAAGGTTTTGAAGGACGATATTCCGGCCAAAATTCTTTTTATTGTCTCCTCCCCTTGCTCCGTAGATGGCAGCAATCACCATAAAAATCGGCAGCAAAATAGCGGCTTTGGCGGTAGTTGCCGAGATAAATGCCGAAAGCACAATATTAATGAAGAGGAAACTCAGGAAGACTGATGAAGCATGTTTCCCGAAATGAATGATAAACCAAAGTGCGAAGCGTTTGGCCAGGCCGGTTTTTACCAGCATACTGGCCAACACAAAAGACATAATATTGAGCCACATCACTTTATGGCCCAATTGCGCATAAGCCTCCTGTTCGGACAAAACGCCTGTGAGCACCAAAGCAATAATAATAATCAAAGAAGTGAGGTAATTGGGAATGGCTTCGGTCATCCAAAGCACAACACCCAGCATAAAGATGGCAAACATGGCAATATTGGCCTGCGAAAATGCTTCGGCGCCCCTTTTCAGGAATGCCGCATGCGCGAAATCGCTGAGCTGTGAAGGATCAATTTTGAGCAAAAATCCCGGTGGGATCACAAAATAAACCAACACAAAAACCAATATGGCCAAAGGGCCTCCAATGATTGAAAGCCAGCGCTCAAAAGAGGATTTAGACCGCTTCGGGAGTTTTTCAATCCGGTAGTTTTTCATGTCCAGCGGATCAAAAACCGCAGGCTTCTTGTTTGCTTCTTCAGTCATAGCGTCTTTGCATCAAAGGCTCATGGCTTCCTTACCAGTTTTTGTAAGGATTTTTCATCAGCATAGAATTATAGTATTTTTGATCTCCGGTTACTTCTTCGCCCAGCCATTCCGGTTTTTCAAAGGGATAATCTTCGGACGGAAGTTCTATTTCGGCCATGGTCAAACCTTCGTTATCGCCATAAAATTCATCAATTTCAAAAGTCAGGCCACCGGCTTCCGGCACAAGATAGCGTGTTTTATCGATGATGCCCTTTTCGCAAAGCTGCAATAGATCCTGCACTTCAGCAACGGGAATTTCTTTTTCCCATTCAAAGCGGCTGGCACCGGATGCGCTGCCAATACCTTTTATCGTAATAAAACCTTTTTCACCTTTAATGCGCACACGTACCGTGCGTTCGGGCACAGAAGACAAATATCCCTGTGTAATGCGCTGACTTTTTACTGCCAGATGTTTGAATTCGCCTTTAACCCGGAATTTTCTTTCTATTTCCATGTTTCAATTTCGTTTTTACAAATGTATTAAAAAGGCTTGTCGATCATACCCACAACACGTTTTATCGCCTGTAGATAATTGATGTTTTCATCACCAACCAGATCAAGATCTTCTATTGTTTTCAGGACATCGGCAATTTCTGTCGATTCAGAATTAACTGTTTCGATCATTGCGCCATTGATCCATACCATCGCATATTCGCAAATGGTATTGTTGACCATATATCCAAAACGGTGCTTATCGACATTTACAGCCAGCAAATCGGGATGTTCTTTTACGATGGCCAGAAACTCATCCAGCGTATAGCTTTCTTTTTCAAAATGGTGCTCCTCGACCATAAAAGCGGGAAAAACATCATTTTGCAGCATTTCTTTGCTCATTGGAAATTCGCCTTTCATTAATGGGTTCCATTGCTCCAGGCCATCTTTTTCCTGAACAAAAGTTTTGATGTCCATTTTGCCATCGCGGATTTTCGTATTGTTCACATTATTGGTACGCGAAACAATATAAATCTCCTCCGAAGTACGTTCCCAAACTTTTTGGGGAACCGGTGCGGACAATCGCGACATCAGGTATGCTGTTTCTTCAAAATCACGGCCAAAAGTCCGGAATTCGTAACGTGGTTTGGATTCCTGTCCAATTTCTAATTTTGCCATTTTGTTATCTTTTATTATTTCATTTGTTAAATATCCATAAAATACCTATCCGGCAGCACCTCCAGTCCCATCAACCTTTTGAGTGCCAATGGATAGCTTACATTTTCCATCTCCGGGTCTATGTCCAGCATTTCCAGTGCCTTCAGCACATTCTCCGGATTTTCGTCCTCTACGCACAAACTGGAAATTGCTGCTCCGTTTACAATGCATTGGGCCACTTCGGCAATACAACCGTTAACTGTAAAAGCGCTCCTTTTTTTCTGAACATGCGCCACGCTCAGGTCGGGGTCGGGATTGATAACATCCTGGATGAACTGATAGAGTGAATATTTTTCACGTTCAAAAACC
The DNA here is from genome assembly GCA_963662905.2 of Bacteroidales bacterium. Lineage (GTDB taxonomy): Bacteria > Bacteroidota > Bacteroidia > Bacteroidales > WRLA01. The sequence continues at coordinate 178,858 of CAXXFD010000004.1, forward strand.
GGTGCTTCAATGCCCATTGCCGGGAAAACCACAGTTTTGATCACATCGCGTTCTAAAGGAAATGCGCCAACCAAAAAAGGGTTCCATTGTTCCAGCGATTGATATTTGGATTCCAGTTTCTTGATATCCATAATACCATCACGGATTTTGATATTATTCTTTTTATTTCCTCTGGTAAGAAGATAAATAGAATTCATTGTACGAATCTTTTCGGCTTCACCAAAAGGCTTCATTTTTTCAAAAAAAGCAAGCGAATCGGCATGAAAAATCCGGAATTCGTATCGGGGTTTTTGTTTATTATTCATCATTTGAAATTTTATAAACACTTAGTTTTGAGGCATCATCATTGATCAGATAAACCAGGTCGTCCGCTTCATCAATGGCAATGCCTTCGTAAGATGATCGGTCGAGCTGATAAGCGTTTATCACTCCTTTGGCAACCGACCAAAGAAATAGTTTTTTGCTTTGATCGCTTACAATCCAGTATTGCCCGGCTGAGTTTGCAGCGCAAATTCCTGAATAGTCGGTGGCAAAATCCAGTTCCTGCGACCAAAACAAGGCTTTTTCAGGGCTCCATTTCATCAAAAGAGCGGGCTGCGCCTCATTGAGCAACAGCCAGCATTGTTCCGTGCTGCTCCAGGCAATGCCCTCAAGGCCCTTATTGGATGATGAAGTTTCAATTTGAATTGGATATTCATCAATAATGTGCCCCTCGGCATAATCGATCAAAACCACCTTCCTGCTTCCTTCCTCCACCATGGCAACAGTCTGCGATACCGGATCACAGGCAATGCCTTCAAGGTCATCGCCCCGGCAATAAAACTTGCGGATTACTTCCCCTTCAGTAGATATTTCATAAACACATCCATCCCGATCGCTGACCGTCAGCAGATTTTTACCGTCCGGCGCAAAGCACAAACCCGAAGGTTCCGGCACGGCCACGGAATAAGTATGCACCAGCCTGAAGCCCGTGTCCGCACTTTCGTCATTATCCTCTTTTGAGCAATAACTCAAAAACAGGGCAATCATGAGAAGCAAAGAAATCAGGTAGGTTTTTTTCATCATAATGATTAATTATTCGAGGCGCCCGGCGTAGGGACACGCGCTGTTCCCGGCTCAAAGAGCATCCATTCGCTACCGCCATCCACACTCAGGCCGGCAGAGAAATCGGTTGGTGGTGCGGGAACGCTTTCGCCTTCGCCATAGGCAAAACTTTCGTTAAAATTTTCTCCATCTTCGGAAATACCCACCGCTTCACCTCCTGCGGAGAGTTTGAAATTAGCATGCAATCCTTCGCCCAGGCCATCACAAAAAATAAGGAGGAACCCATGAGGAGGAACAGTGGTCAGTTCCGAATCATCATCAGGAAGCTGGTATTTTTGAACATCTCCCAAATCATCGGTCACGAACCAGCCGCCCATATCAATAGGCGTATCGCCGGTATTGTAAATCTCGATCCAATCAGGGAAATCGCCTTCAACACCGGGCACAACGATATTATCGTTGCTGCTCATAAATTCATTTAGGACGAGTTTTCCTTCAACAGGTGCAGCGCCATTGTTCGAGAAACCGGGCGTTTTCATAGCCAGGACGATCCATGCCGGAGCGGGCAACCCATTTTCCAGAGGGCCAGTGGACATATCGTCGGGCAAACCGCCCAGCGCTCCGTCAGTGCCAAAATTAGCCGAACGGGAAACCAGCTCCTGATCGGGATCCAGAAGCACAACAACAGAATCTTTTGAGGAGCTTAATCCCATATCAATGAATATTTTACCATCGGCAATTTGTGTAGGCAGATCATTGCCCTCAGCATCTGTAGCACCACAGATAAGCACCAAATAGCCACCTGCCGGTATTGTTGTTACGGCATCGTCGCCGGATGGGATTTGTTGATAATCAGCCACTTCAAATTCCTTATCGGAAATCCACATGCCGGCAATATTCACGGCTTCATTTCCTGTATTGTACAGTTCTACCCAATCGGCAGCATTTCCGGAAGCATCCACATAATATGGGTCAGTGATATCTTTGCAAATCAACTCATTAAGAGCGATATCCTGATAGTTTTCCGGTTCATCCGGAGTAGGCTCATAAGGATTTTCGTCTTTAACACAAGATGCCAAAGCCAAGGCAATGATTATATTGATAAAAAATAACTTTTTCATTTTCAGTATTTTAATAGTTTAAAAATCAATTTCAATACGTGCCTGAATCATATGAAAATCAATACCGCTTTCGCCATCGGGCAAAGTTTTGTCCACATCGTATTTCCCTTTTCCGTCGGCCCAGCGGTCGTTATTTACGTATGAATAATTCAGCATCAATTTCACATTATAATTTAAATAATAGTTCAGCCCCAGGGTATAAGCTTCTGCTGCACCACCCTGAATATAAGGCACTTTAGCATCATCTTTAAACGTATTGGCATCAGTATAATCGTAACGTGCGGCGATTTCGAAAACGCCTTTATGGGGATCGATGAAATCAATTTGTGAGAATTCGGCTTCGGACATATTATAGAAATAGTTGGCATTGTTCACCAGCCATCCGGCTCCGGCAAAAAATCCCTGAATTACAGCTTTATCTTCACCTTCGGGCACTTCATTTTTATCGCGGCGGATGCATCCACGGATGAATTCGCCGGAAACCTTAATGTTTTTATGTGCAAATGCTATTTCCGCACCGGCTAAAGTCATAAAATCAGCATGTTCCACCCAATCTGTATCCAGATATTTTTTTCTGTTGATGCTGGTTTCTGCGCGGGTATTAAAACGGAAACTGCTTTCAGGATCGCCGATTTCAGGGATTTTTGGTGTTCGGTAAGATCCGGCAATTCCGAGGTGGAGCACCTGTTTGTCTTTTTTAATTGGAGTAAAAGCAAAACGCGCTGTTGTTGAGAAACCCGAATTGGTTCCATTGGATTTGTTTTCGTCCTGCATCAAACCATTGGCTATTTCAGAGCTGAACACACCGCCTTCAAAATAATATCGCTGGCCCCAGGAGCGAAAAGCAATACCCATGTGGCGAGAAGGAGCCAGTTCGGCAATCATAGGACGTTCAATAAAAGTGAGATAACGCGATGTGGTGGTACGCTCCATACTCAAAGGTTCTTTGAAATTACCCGCTTTGATTTGCCATTTGTTACCAATATAGCGAATATAGGCATCTTTCAAATCCACTTCATTATATGCCAGGTCGATATCAAATTCACCCCCCCAATGACCATAAAGAATCGTTTTCATGGCAAATCGGGCACGGCGGATGTTGACACCATTACCGATTTCTTCATTATCGCCAAAATAAGCAGCACCATCGAAATAAACACGGGTATCGAACCAATACTTAAACTGCTGATCTTCGGATTCGAGCACCAATATACCATCGCGCGATTGCGGGTTAAGGCTAGCCTGAACTTTCACAGATTTTCCATAGGCATTAACCAGCTCGTCCTTTTCAGGATTCGTTTCCAGGTGCAAAAGAACATCTTTGTTTTTGTCGGCGGAAACATATACAGTTTTATATCCCGGATATTCAATGCGCAACTCGGCATCTTCCGCTACCTCAACATTGAAATATCCATTGTGATCCGTGCGGGCTATGGCATCCTGGCTATTGCCTACATAGACTTCTGCTCCATAAACCGGAGTTTCACTCCCGGTTGGGAATAACTTACCGCTGACTGTATTTTGTGCCTGAGAAGCAAAAACAGCTCCTGCAACAAAAGCTACAGTCATAAGCATTCTTAGAAAAATCGATTGTTTTTTCATTAGTGTGAATTTTGGTTGAATTCTTTTTTAATTCAGCTCCAAATTTAAGCTTTGATGTTGCAGTTCATAGAAAAATGCACCCTACAAAAGCCCTACATACGCATTACAGAGCTATTCAAAGCAGCTCAAAACACTGGTTTACAGTATCATTAAATAATCATTAAGAAAGACTGGGAAATACCCAGCTCAAGACCAATTTGCTTTTCCGGAATTATTCCGATATCTTCGTAACGAAAACTTCGTAATAACATAATTTTGGCGCAATGAACCCTTTCATCTTATCTGCATACAAATCGCCCGAATTCTTTTGTGACCGGGAAAAAGAAAGCAAGGAAATCATACAACTGCTGACTAATGGAATCAATACAGTTATTTATTCTTTGCGCAGAATTGGAAAAACAGGACTTATACACCACGTTTTCAATGCGTTATCAAAAGAAAAGGAGCAAAAACTCATTTATATTGACATTTACCGCACAGAGAACCCCGACGATTTTGTTAATGAGCTCGCAACAGCCATTCTGAGAATCAATGAGAAAAAATGGTATGAAAAAGCACTGGATTTCATTAAAGGCCTACGACCCATCCTAACCTTTAATCCGGTAACAGGCCAGCCGGAAGCAGAAATAAAACCAGCCAATCCAACGGAAAGCCTAGGCAATATTGATGCAATTTTTAATTTTCTGGAGCAGCTCTCAAGTCCTGTTATTATAGCTATTGATGAATTTCAGCAGATAACAGAATACCCGGAAAAAGGGTTTGAAGGGTATTTACGTTCTAAAATCCAGTTTCTCAACAATGTTCATTTTATCTTTTCAGGCAGTAACCGGAGGTTGATCCAGTCTATGTTTATGGATTATAACCGCCCGTTTTATCAAAGTGCATCAACTCTTTACATTGATAAAATCGAAGCGGAAGCATACTTTCAATTTGTTAAAAAACTTATGGCAGAGAATGATCGCGTAATAGAGGATGATTTGGTGCGCGCCGGATTGAAATGGACGGAATATTATACATGGTTTGCCCAAAACTACTTTAACCGTATATGGGGAAAAGGATCGCATGTAATTGACCGGAAACTTATTGAGGATGTAAAAGCTGAAATTTTCAGTGAAAAATCCAGAAACTATATTGAACTAAAGAAGTTGCTTCCTGAAAATCAAATGAAGCTGTATTCAGCCATCGCAAAAGAAAATATTGTCCAAAAACCAAATTCAAAGGAATTTTTATTAAAATATAAGCTGGGATCAGCCTCATCGATCAATTCAGCACTTAGTGTATTGATTAGCAAAGAATTAATATATCAGGAAGACAATGGCTACCAACTTTATGATATCTATATGAAAAGGTTTATACAGACCGTATAAGGCTCTCAAAACCTTGTATCCAAACGATTTACATCATTCCGATATCTTCGTAACGAAAATTCCGTAATAACTATTTAATTTTCCTGAAGGCATTCTCAATAAGTTGCGACACCCTTCCAAAAACCTCATTAAAACTGCCCATTCCATCTACTTTGTCAACGCCATGCAGTTTTTGGTATTTTTTAATTACCGGCACTGTTTTGGTTTCGTGCTCGCGCAGGCGCTGTACAATTTTGCTTGTACTTGTATCGTAAGGCATACAGCTTTCGGTTTTGGAACGGGCATCCAATCTTTGGATCAATTCCAGTGTAGGCACCTCTATTTCAATAACTTTTGAAATGGACGACCCATGCTTTTTCAGAAGTCCGTCGAGGATGTAGGATTGCACCAGTGTACGTGGAAAGCCTTTAAAAATATAGCCTTTCACCCTTTTAGATTGCTCCAGTTTTTTCTCGATAAGTTGCACCACAATTTCGTCGGGAACCAGCTGGCCACTGTCGTACAATTCTTTAATCCGCTTTCCGGTTGGCGTACCGGCTTTGATTTCCTGCTCCAACATCGGGCCTGTGGCCACATATTCCAGGCCATAGGCTTTGGCCAGTGCTTTACCCTGCGAGCCCCTTCCCGATCCCGGATAACCGAACATCACAATATTGAGCAGGCTTTTGCTCAGCTCATTTTGCACGATATTATCGATATCTTCGCTTACTGCTTCGATGCTTTTTCCGCCATCAAGCGGGAAATAATTCCCCTTTTCCTTATAAAAATTCAAAACCGGCAAAGTCTTTTCGTTGTATTCCCTCAGGCGGTTGCGGATCACGTCCTCATTATCATCAGACCGGCCGGAAGATTTTCCCCGTTCCAGCAGGCGTTGCACCGAAACCTCTTCTTCCACTTCGAGGCTGATAAGGCAATTGAGCGAAGTATTGAGTTTAATCATCAAGCCTTCAAGGATATACGCCTGGATATAGGTACGAGGGAAGCCATCGAAAAGGAAACCTTTGGCATTGGGATTTTCGGTGATTGTTTTTTCGATAATCTGCACGATGATTTCATCGGAGACCAACCCACCCGAAGCAATAATTGACTGAGCTTCAAGCCCCAGGTCGGTTTGCTGGGCTATTTCTTTCCGCAGCATATCACCCGTAGAAATATAAAACAGATTATATTTTTCGATAAGAAAACCGGATTGGGTCCCTTTACCGGCACCCGGAGGGCCAAAAAGTGCAATATTCAACATAAGCGGTGTTTTTGGAATGAACTTTAAAAATACGAAAAAATGCCTTAGATCAGATATTCTGAATGAAATCTGTCAGGGATTTCCCCACACTGACTTTCAATTTTTTGCGCAATCGGTAGCGGTTCATTTCCACACTTTTGGGCGATATATTCAGGATGGAAGCGATTTCTTTGGAAGAAAGGTTCATCCGCAGCATCACCGCAAGGCGTTTTTCGTTATCCGTCATAGCGGGAAACATCTCTTCAAGTTGCTGAATAAATTTACTGTTTTGCTCATTAAGAAACATGCGGAATTTCTCACGATCGCGGTCGATGTTCAGGTTTTGCGCAATCATCAGCGCTAGTCTGTTCATTGATTCACGGGCATCGGGATCCTTAATTTCCGCTTTGCTTTTGCCGATTTCCTTCTTTAGTTCATTTAAAAAATCATTATTCCTGATAATGTTCATGGCCATATTGGTCATTTCTTTTTGCCTGAAATTCAATTCTTTATCACTTTCAAGCTGTGCATCTTGCTGTTTACTGAGACTAGCGCGAAGCCGGCTGCATTCTTCCGTGGCGTTTTGTTTTGCTTCCTCGACTTTTGCCTCCCAGGATTTCTTTTTTCGGGCATAATAAAGCATCAGGCTGATAAACAGGATCAATACGGCAACGGCAGCAATTATGATCAGAGCCGGGGCATACGAACGCTCCGGGCCTTCACGTCCTGCCATGGGTGCTTCTTGTAAGGATGTGATTTCCTTTGCGGCAAAAGCGTTTTCCAATTTTGTTATACTTTTATCTGCCGTATAATTTTCTGCCAATGAAACATCCACGGGCAGCAAGCCCACATCCTGCTTAAAGACATTATTCACAAAGAAGAGCATAAAAAAGCTCAAAATTGCTGCTACCAAAGGAGTTGCCACCCAGCCCAGGCTAATGCTTCCCAGTATATTGAACTTGATTTCGCGGCCGCCCTTGAGCAAGCCGATACCGATTATAGCCCCAATCACGACCTGTGAGCTGGAAACCGGAACCAATGGAATGGCAGGCAATCCAATAGACTGCACAAAATCGGAAAGCGTTGTGGAAGAAAAGATAAAAAGCACCAAAGACTGGCTAAGCACCACAACCAAAGCGGCTCCCGGTGAAAGCGGCATCAAGGTATTACCCACTGTTTCCATCACATGCCGCGAGTAGGTTATAATCCCAAAAGCAATGGCCAGTCCACCGATAAAAAACAGTTGTTCGGTGCTGTTGATCACAACAAAGCCGAGATTAATATCCGGAAAATGCACTGCATCAACAAAAACGCCCATTACATTAGCTATATTATTGGCGCCCAGGCTATATGCTCCAAAAGCACCGACAATTATCAAACCAAAACGCAGGAGTGAATCGCGTAGGAACAAGTGAAGCCGGGTTTTCCGTGCAAATGAACCCAGCAGCAAAAACAAGAGCGCAGCAAAAACGCCTCCAAGTATTGGCCCACTGATCCAGGTAGTTACAATTTTTCCAAGGACTTTCATGTCCGTGGGATTATTGGTGTAAAAGTTCCAGCCTATAATCGCCCCTACCACTGCCTGACTTGTAGAAACGGGCAGCTTCATGCGGGTCATGGCATACACCGTAAAAGCCGCACATAGCGCCACCGTAAAACCGGCAGCCAAAGTACTTACAGCGCCGAGTTTTCCAAGGGTATCGCTTGCCCCGGCCCCCTGAATTACCGCCCCCAAAATCACAAAAATACTGGCGATAATGGCTGCTTTCCGGAATTTAAGCATACGGCTGCCCACCGCAGTGCCAAAAATATTGGCTGCATCATTGGCCCCAAGCGACCAACCCAAAAACAAACCGCTGCTCAAAAAAAACATTGCCAGCATACTAAACACTCAATTTTAATGACATGATTGATAAGGCATCTGCCAGTGCTTCGGATTTATCCGAAATTATCTCGATATGCAAAGCAAAATAGCGCAGGTGTATTTTTTGCGCCAGCTCCATCTCCGGGCGGTCGTGAAACAATTTGCGTTTGATACTGCGTGCCAGCCGATCCGTTTCCTTTTCATAGAAATAAACTTTGGAAAGCATGTCACGGGCCTTTACGGGTTCACGGAAAAACACCCGAACCGCTGGAATTACCGATAGCGCTGCCTCAACGGAAGTATCAGCAAGCTGGATATACAAATCGCGCAAATCGGCAGGCACAGAAGGAATTTCTACTTCAAACTGATAGAGGTTATCTTTGCAGATGTCGATGATTTCATCCAGACGGTCGAGCATATTTTCAATATCACCGATATTCTGTGGCAATAACGAATGCCGGTAAAATTCATCGTCAATGCGCCTTTGCAGTTTATCCGCATCCGACTCAAGTGCATCAATTGTTTTCAGTTTATCTTCAAAACCAGATTTATTATGGTTTAAATAGTCCGTAACACCACCCCGGAAAACAAGCACACCTTGTTCTACAGTATTAATATACTCATCAATATCGCGGATGATTTTCTTTGTCTTTTTAAACAACAATGCCATATGAGCCGGAATTAAAATTTGATTCAAAGATACTCAATAATGCAGCAAAAAAATTAAGCCCAGTTAGTTCCATCATCAAAAAAACCCCGTTTGTAGAGGCGCACAATAATTATAATACACTGATTAAAAACATTTTAACATAACAACTGTCGATGTACGTTCAGCTACACTAAAGTTATTTGATCAAAGCATGTAGTAAAATTATAAAGGGCTGGCATTAGGAAATTTCCGTTAAAGACATTAATATTGTTATCGAATTAATTTTATCAACCTTAAAAGACAGGCTTATGAAAAAAAATCTTACACAACTTGGATTGACCATGATCCTTTTTCTTGCGTTTTCATTGGGTGCAAGTGCACAGCTTTTTATCAACGAATTTATGGCCAGCAACGATCAGTCTTTTCCGGGGCCACAGGGCGATTATCCGGATTGGATTGAAATATACAATGCAGGCAGTGAAGCCGTTAACCTGGCAGGTTATTATATGAGCGACGACCTTGTTGATCCTGAAAAAATGTTTCAGATTCCGGGCACTTACCCTGATTCGGTAACTGTTCCGGCAGGTGGCTTTATCGTTTTTTATGCCAATAAAGAGGAAGGCTCCAGCGTAATGAACCTGAATTTTAAATTGAGCGGCGATGGTGAAGCTATTGGTTTTTGGTCGCCCGATGAAGAATTTGTGGATTCGTTGACTTTCCCGGCACAGGAAACCGACATTTCTTATGGACGGTATCCGGACGGCACTGATACATGGTACTTCATGGAAAATTATACGCCCGGTGCTGCCAATGAGCATACTTCATCTATTGCCGGAAATGAAGGCATCACCAATATCAGTCTTTATCCAAATCCTTGCAGCACAAACCTGAATATTGAATTTACCGGTTCTGCTGTGCTGGAAATCAGGATTGCAGACATCAGCGGACGCATTGTTTACAGCCAAATGATGGACAACAATCAATTACGCATTAATACGGAAAATCTGCCATCCGGCTTATATTTCATGAGTTTGCTGGGCGAGGACACGCAAATCTGCCGAAAATTCAGCATCAATAAATAATTCAGATTTTTTTAAAACAGGCTAATTCATTGAATTGGCCTGTTTTTTTTATGTTGCTACAGTCATATATTGTACTTTTACGCTCGAAAACTTTGATAAAACATATGACTTTTGCCGATTTTGGGCTTGATGAACAGATTCTTGAAGCCATTTCATATATGGGATTTGAAAACCCCACTCCTATTCAGGAGATGTCTATTCCGGAAATAATTGACGGTAACGACTTAATTGCCAGCGCACAAACAGGAACAGGAAAAACAGCCGCCTTTGTGCTTCCTGTTTTGCACAAACTTATTTCGCGCCAAAATAAATCCAAAGGGGTCAACACTTTGGTGATTGTCCCCACGCGCGAACTGGCCATGCAAATTGACCAGCAAATCCAGGGCATTGCTTATTTTTCTTCCATTGAATCCATTGCCATTTATGGCGGTGGCGACGGAACAGATTGGGAAACAGAGAAAAAAGCACTGTCAAGGGGAACAGACATCATCATCGCCACACCGGGAAAATTGTTGTCGCATCTCAATATGCGCTATACCAATTTTGAGCATCTGGAGCATTTGATCCTTGATGAAGCCGACCGCATGCTGGATATTGGCTTTTTTGATGACATCATGCAAATCATTGCCAAATTGCCCAAAAACAGGCAAAGCTTGCTTTTCAGCGCCACTATGCCGCCCAAAGTTGAAAAACTGGCACAGCAAATCCTGAACAATCCCATAAAAGTACAAACACAGATATCCAAACCCGCCGAAGGAATCAATCAGGGAATTTATTTGGTTTACGAAGAACAGAAAGTTCCTTTGGTGAATAAAATTGTTCAGGAACATCCTGATTTTGAAAGCATCCTGATTTTCACGGAAAAGAAAAAAAGTGTTCGGGATATTCTGCGGGCTTTGCGCAAGAAAAATAAATCTGTGGAAGGCATCAGTTCCGATCTGGAGCAAAATGAGCGGGAAGAAATGCTGCTGCGATTTAAAGCACGTGAAACCCGGATTTTGATTGCCACCAACCTGCTCAGCCGTGGAATCGACATCAAAGGCATCAATATGGTCATCAATTTTGATGTGCCCAATGATGCAGAGGATTATGTGCACCGGATTGGCCGTACAGGCCGCGCCGATGCAAAAGGGGAAGCCGTTACTTTGGTCAAACCCGATGATATGAACCGTTTTGCACGGATAGAAAAACTCATCGAAAAGGAAGTTCCACGGCTAAAATTAGCCGATGATTTAGGCGAAGGGCCGCAATGGAAAGCGGGCTACAGGGGCAAACGACAGGGAAACAGAAACCCTTTTGGGTCGAAAAAACCAGGAAACCGCCCCAATCGCAACAATGACAATAATAAAGGAAAAGCTCCAAACGACCGTAGGCACAATAACACGCGCAATACAAAAGACAATAATAAAGGCGAAAACAGAAAAAAACCTTCGTGAGCTGTTGGAACGGGCTTAGTCCTTTTCTATCCTAAGCGGATATTTTAATATATGGTCCGCATTATTCTCGATGATAACCTCAATCAGCACATCCGGATTTTCATTATTTAAAATGGGCTGATTCAGCCGGTATTTCCAGCCATCCCAGATATAAACCGATTCTTTAAAGGAACGGCTCAAAAACGGGATTAAATGATTGGTAAAGGAATCCCTGATAATAAGCGCACGTGGCGCATTGTCCTTATTGGTTTTGTAATAATGATAATAATCCCAGGGATAAGGAAATTTCTCGGGCACTTTATAATCTTTCTTTTCGCCTTTGGAATAAAGATTGGCCGAATCGAGCGGGATCAATTCCGGGTAATCATCTTTAACAATGGAGCGAATGCCCAGCATCGCGGTTAAATCGCCATAATTTTTTCGGAGCATTTGCAGCTCATATTCTTCGTCCGCAGTAAAATTTTGCAGTTGCGGAAATCTTTTCTGTAATTTTTCCAGCATAAATCCTGCTGCGTTCTTCGCTCCTAAGGAATTCCAGTGGTGGTCATTTTTATAATACAAATGATGCTGCTCTTTCAGCGACATCAGAGTGTCTTTCATATAAAAGATATTATCGGCCACATCCGTCGTTTTCAGGAAACCCATCAATTGCTCAGTCCGTGCCAAAACACTATCGGGCAAATCAAAAGCCTGATATTTGCTGCCGACATATTCCGGGTAAACGGAAGCTTTTGTCGGCACCAAAAAGATATAATAGGCGATTCCTTTCTCTTTGAGATAATCTCGTCTTTTCTTTATCTCATCATAAAAAGAAGCTAATTTTTCTGCCGGATATTGATTTTGGCCACGATAAACAGGAAGCGACTCATCCTGAACATGGTAAAGCCAGCCACCTTTCCCGACATGCACTTTTTCAGGAACAACAGAACGGCCAAAAAACTTATAGTTTACATAGCTGTTGACCAGCACATAGTTATTCCTGAAGCCAAAGTTATCGTCCCAGTATTCATCATATTCATGGGGAAATTCCTCGGCAAAAGTCAGGTCGAGTACCGGTTTTTCGGCCATTGTCCGGTTTTCTGTGCTTTCATCTTTGATAAAATGAAGGCGCATATTCAGCCAAGGCAACACCAAAAACACGATAAAAAGTGCAGGTAAAATACGGTATATGATGCGGTAATTTCGGTGCATGATCAGAATCTGAAATAAATAAACGGGTTATACGAATCGGACACTAAAAGCATGGTACACAGAAACAAGGCAATGATCACGAGCAAGGCACCGCCAATTCCGCCGAGATTAATCCCTGTATAACGCAAGCGTGGATAATTGCCCGTTTCAAGCTTTTTAAGGCGATTGCCCAGGTTTATCCAGAATGGCGTAGCACTTAAAATCCCGATGACGGTGATAAAAAGAAAAGTACCGTTATTCACCAGCGGCCCGACATCCACATGCAGGCGCGAAAAATCAAAAACGAACAGCTTTTTGAAAAAAGCCCAGGCATAATCAAAGCTTTCGGCGCGGAAAAACACACGGGTAACCGAAATAATGAGCAAAGCATAAAAATGCTGTACCGGGCGCCACATCCGATCCATTATTTTTCCTAATCCCAGCCGTTCGAGCATCATAAAAAATCCATGGGTCATACCCCAAATCACAAAATTCCAACTGGCTCCATGCCAAATTGATGTAGCAAAAAACACGATCAAAAGGTTAATGATGGTACGGTTCGGCCCTTTTTTACTTCCGCCCAAAGGGAAATACAGGTAATTTTTAAACCAGATACCCAAAGTGATATGCCAGCGCTGCCAAAACTCCCTGATGGAACGCGAGATGTAGGGAAAATTAAAATTCTCGGGTAAGCGAAACCCGAACATCCGGCCGAGGCCGATTGCCATATCCGAATAACCTGAAAAATCGAAATAAATCTGCATGGTATAGGCCAAAACGCCAACCCAGGCCGTTGAGCTGTTCAGGTCGGTAATACCAACAGCAAAAGCCTTATCGGCCACCAGTCCAAACTGATTGGCAAGCAATACTTTTTTTGACAAACCCATTACAAAACGACGGATACCGTAGGTAAGGTTTGCCCGGTGATTTTTGCGTTTTGTAAGCTGCTCTGCGATGTTCTGATAACGCACAATAGGCCCGGCAATGAGCTGCGGGAAAAAGCTGATATAAAGAGCCAGTTTGAAAAAATTCCGCTGAACCTCAGCCTCTTTCCTGTATAAATCAACAATATAGGAAACAGCCTGAAAAGTATAAAATGATATGCCAAGTGGAAGGATAATACCCGGATCAGAAATCTGATAATCGCCGAAAAGCCCAAAGAAATAATTGATGTTTTCGACGATAAAATTGGCATATTTATAAACGCCCAGTATGCCCATATTGAGCACTACCCCCACAATCAGTGCGTATTTTGAAGCCGGTTTGCCCCGGTATTTTTCAATAAGCAAGCCCGAAACATAATTGATCAGCAGGGAAGATATCAAAATCAAGGTATAGGACACGCCGCCCCAGGCAAAGAATATCAAACTGGATATCAGCAACATGCGATTCCTGTATTCTTTCCTTATCACAAAGTTAAGAATCAGCACCAAAGGAAGGAAAGCATATAAAAATATCAGCGAACTGAAGAGCATATCCTGAATTTTGCGGCAAATATAGGGTAAATTTTCTGCTGCAAAAACAGTAAATCTCCGCCTGCAATCATTGAAATAATTGAGTCAAAAATGATCAAAAAAATCCGTGAACACATCAAACAAGCTGATGATCCACGGATATCAAAAACAGATACGACGGGTATTGGGTGAATTGATTTATCGTACTATTCCAATGATAACTGACTGAATTTCATTATTATATCCTATTTTAAGCACATAGGATCCAGACGGCAATCCCGGCAGGCTTAAATGAATCGGGGATGTACCATCAGGAAGGTTTTTGCGCAATACATTTCTGCCCTTAAAATCAATCAGCTGCAATTCGATTGGCGCGTGTATGTCTTTTTTCAGGTCTATAAATATCTCTCCCTGATTTGGGTTGGGGTAAACCCTTAAGTCTTCCATTTCAATTTCACGGGCTGCTGTTATCGTTGGTGTCATAAGCGGTGATTCCCACAAGCCCCTTCCGAAAGTTGCTGCTTTGATTTTATCATTCAAAGGATTAATTTCCAATTCATTTACGATAACATTGGGCAGTCCGTCGCTAAAATAAAGCCAGTCGTCCAAGGCATCATTATAGAAATATACTCCCAAATCGGTACCGATATAGACTGAGCTGCCGCTGCCCGGTTCATAGGTAATGCAGTTTACCGGCAAATTGGGCAGTCCGAGGCTGATGTTTATCCAGTTTTCGCCGCCATCCGTTGATTTATATACCTTGTTTTCTGCGCTGTAACCGGCATAAGTTACCCATACATGCATGGGGTTTTCGGTAGAAATAGCAATATCCGTTATGGCAGATGAGCCGGGCAAAAGACCGTCTGTAACTTCTACCCACTCATCGCCATTATTAAGCGTCCGCCAAACCCTTGATGCATCCGAAGCGTACAATACTCCAACATCCGAAGCGGCAACTTCCAGGGATAAAATCCGGGGATCTGTGTCCGGTTTTTCCATAATTTTAGTCCATGTTGCTCCCCTGTTTTCACTCCTGTAGATATCGTTAAAGGCACAAAAAATCACATCTTCTGCCGGATGCATAATAAAAGGAGGATTAAAAACATACTTTGTTTCCCCTGCAGGATGAATCTGATAAATCTCATCGCCTCCATTCATGCTTTTGCACAGGCCCAATCCATAGCCGGAAAAGAAAATATTCTCAGGATTGTTTTGGTCATAGAAATGGTCCCCGGCTTCAGCCAGCCAAATTTCTTTTGGGTAATCATCTGATAATGAAATAATCCCGTTATCCTGTGGCCCGAGCAATGCCCGGCTGTCATCAGCATAGTATAAACCAAGCTTATAGAGCTGCATAATGCCCAGGTTTCCGCTTTTATCTACCCAATCATCGGAACCTGCATCCTTTTTGTAAATACCGCCATCACATCCGCTGAAAACAGCCTGATTATGCGGATTATATGTAAGCATATGCTGATCGGCATGCACATAATCAATTTGCTGACGTCCCTGCCAGTCGGCAGAATTTATCCAGTTCACTCCACCATCGGTTGACTTCCAGATATTCGCACCGCCGGCATAAAGTTCGTTTTCATCAAAAGGTGATGCCACAAAACCAATCATATAGTATCCAAAACCCTGATTATCATGCCCGTCAACATTATAGCCAATCAGGTTCAGCTGCTCATCGGCAATAGGCTCAAACCAGCTCTCGCCACCGTCTGTAGATTTATAAAAACCATACATATCATTATTGGTGCTGCTGCTGCACAGCAAGTATATAAGCTCGGGATTTGCGGGTGTTGTGGCAATACAAATCCTGTTGACTTCATAGCGGTTAAATCCTACGTCATTTACCGACATAAAAGTTTTCCCTCCATCATCCGACCTCCGGAAACGTGCTCCGCCATTAGGGTTGAAAGTTGTTGCATAGACTACCGAATAATCTCCGGGCTTAAATGCAAGGTCTTTTACCCAGGAGTATCCTCCTACTCGTTCCCAGCTTTCGCTGCCATCTTCCGAGCGGAAAATCCCTGCTTTGGTGGCCGCCAGCATAATATCCGGGTTTTCAGGGTTTATCAGGATTTCGCTCACCTGATTGCCATCAAGCACTTCGAAATTCAGTCCGGTTACTTCCCAGCTGTATCCTCCATCAGTAGATTTAAGAATTCCAACGCTATAGGTCTCCCACCAGGTATCACGCGTACCGGTTGCCATAAAAAGCGTGTTCGCATCATTTGGGTGTACTTTCAGGTCGCTCACTCCAAGTGTAGGTAAATTATCGGTTAGGTTTATCCAGTGTGCGCCATCATCATATGTTTTCCATAAACCACCTGCAGGCGTGCCAATCCAGTATATATTTTCATCCGTTGGGTGAAAGGTAATACAATCGATACGGCCAATGCCTCCGGGACGGTCAAATGGCTGGCAATGGGGCACTTCACGGGGGCCAACTTCAGTCCAGTTGGCATAGGAAAATCCATTTCCGGAATTGCGTTGTGCCTTCTTCCATTCATCCCAGATGAGCTTATGCGGAATATGACCAGTTTCGTCCACTCTCCGGGAATAAAAATACTCCCAACGGGCAAACTTTTTCTTCAGGCGCGAAGATTCTAACTCAGGTTTTTCAAAGTGGTTCTCAAAAGCATCACGCATTTCATAAAATGAAGCCCCATGTTTCATTTGATCAGGAAAACGGTTTTGTGCTTTTATCGTGCAAAAAACACAAAGCAAAGAGGCAAGTATAAATATTCTCTTCATGACAAAATTATTTTGTTTTATTTCTTAATTTTAAGTGCTTTACGTGTGCTTCGCTCTCCATTCAAGCTCAACTGAATAAAATACAGCCCTTCCTGCAAATATTCTGTACTCAGGCGTACTTTATACATTCCTTCTGCAAGTTTTTGGTCCAGGGGACGGGCGATGCATTTGCCTTCCCCGTTCAGTAGCTCAAGAACGACAGGCGCAGGCTCTTTAATAGCAAAATCAATTTCTGTATAATAATCAAAAGGATTGGGCCGGTTGTTGAGCGAATTGACGTTCTTCTTTTTTCCATTAACCCCTGTAATGAGTACATCCATTACATAAATATCAAAATTACCGTTGCGGGTAGAAGCAAAAGCGATTTTCCGCCCGTCTGGCGACCAATCCGGATGCGAATCAAAGGAAGGGTGGTCTGTTAATTGCCGGACTTCTTTTGTTTCCAATGACATAATCCAGATGTCATGATTTCCGGAGCGTTCCGAAGCAAAGGCAATCATGCTTCCATCAGGCGACCAGCACACACGGTCATCGTTTGCGGGATGTTGTGTCAGCTGTTCAGGCGCACCACCTTTTGCCGGCACCATCCAGATATCGTAATTACCGCTGCGGTCGGAAGTAAAAGCAACATATTCACCCTTGGGTGACCATGCCGGATGCCAGTTATCCGAACCGCTAACAAGTTGTTGAGCATCTCCTCCTTCAGCAGGCATCAGAAATATCTCAGAAGAAGATGCAAAGACAATTTGTGTACCGTCGGGCGACCAGTCGGGATGGTTCTCGCTCAATGGCCAGGCAGTAAGCTCTTTGAATTCGTCTGTTTCCCTGTTGAAAACATATAAGTTACAGGGGGCTTCATCCAATGGATACGCATCGAGCACAATACGGCTTCCATCAGGAGACCAGTTAAAAGACTGATCACCGTTTTTACAGAAATTCATTTGCTTAGGGTCGGCGCCCAATGCGGTCATGGTCCATATTCCCGTTTCTGTATCGCTTCTGGACGTATAAGCTAAAATTGATCCATCGGGCGACCATTTTGGGTGATATTCATTTACGGGGCTACCGGTAAGGGCAACCGGTTGTGCCAAGCTTTGAAACATAAACACAAGCGTTACCATTACTAAGCAGAAACGCGATAATAAGTAATAAGGCATTGTTTTCATAAATTTTGGGGTTAATGCTACATTCAATGCAAAAACAATGTTTTGCACAATAAAAATACTGTGGGATTATAAATAGCTGATCCGGAAATCGATGGATGGGCTGTTTTAGATTATCAACTTACGTTTTGGATTGATCTACCGGAAGTCAATCCGCTTGACTGCCTGAAAAATTCATTTGAAGCTATAGGAACCAGATAACGAAAACTATTCTGATCACTTCCCCACAAAAGGCATCATATCCAGAAAAGCCTGGCGGCGCGATTTAGATAACGGAACGCTGTCTTCTGTATCCATAATGATATATCCCCCATCGGATTTTACATATTTTTTCACAAATTCGAGGTTGATCAGATGGGAATTATGTGGCCTGAAAAAAGGCCGACCCAATAGCAGCTCCTGAAATTCACCCAGGTTTTTGCTCATCAGGATTTCGCGCGAATCTTTGAGAAAAATGCGCGAATAACTCCCTTCGGCTTTTATCCGGACAATGTCTGTTGCCTCAACAAATTCAATTCCATCCAATTGCGGCAGGCCAATTTTTGCCGGACGGCGGCTGTTCAGGTTTTCGAGCAGGGCGCTGAACTGTTTGCTAAAATTTTGTTTGTTCCGGATTACATCCGAAACTTTTTGCACAGCGGCCAGAAATTCTTTGATATTTATGGGCTTCAGTATATAATCGACTGCGCTGAACTTAATTGCCTGAAGGGCATAATGATTATATGCCGTAATAAAAATCACATGAAAATCCACATCACCGAGCTGCTCGAGCAGGTTAAAACCTGTTCCATCCGGCATTTCCACATCCAGAAACAAAAGCTGCGGTTTTTTTTCTTCAATAATTTTCAGACCTCCATCCACAGAAAATGCTTTCCCTGCTACATCAATATTTTCGCAGTATTCATCTATAAGTGAGGCTATAAAACTTACTGAATCCTGTTCATCGTCGATTATTATGGCTGAAATTTTATCCATGTTCATTAATTTATTACAGGCATTATAATTACCACTTTTGTTCCAATGGGCCGCTTATTTGCGTCAAAAAGGTCGGTATAATTCACTTTTAAACGATGATCGAACTCATCGCCCAGAATCTTGAGGCGCTCACGGGTCATGCTTGTGCCCATCGACTGGTGGTTGCGGCTTTTGAGGCGTTTGATTTCTTCGGCTTTTTCACGGCCAATCCCATTGTCCTCCACAACACATTCAATGGTTCGGTAATCAAGCTGCTTTAGTTCGATCCGCAATTTCCCGTTTCCACTTAAAAAATGCAGCCCATGATTAATGGCATTCTCCACAAAGGGATGGATAATCATGCTCGGGATTTTCTGTTGCAGCACATCAATATCCTCATCAACAATAAGTTCCCAGTTAAATTTATTTTTAAAGCGCAACTGCTCCAATTCCACATAAAGCTTCAGGGCATCCAATTCATCTTTAATCGTGGTATATGTATTTTCTGAATTTTCGAGGCTTTTGCGAATAAGCATGGCAAATTTGCTCATATAATCATTGGTCGCAATTTTATCGTTATTGTACATAAAGTACTGTATGGAATTCAAGGTATTGAACAAAAAATGCGGGTTCATTTGCTTGCGCAGATATTCCTGCCGTGCTTCCGAAACCTGCTTCTGCAACTGGCTCAGCTTTTGGCGTGAACGCAGCCGGTTTTGCCGGTAAAGCAGTACAATGATCACAATCACCAAAGCCGAGAAGGCAATTGAGGAATATAAGAGTATTTTGTTCATCCGGATATTCGCAGCCAGCACTTCCAGTTCCTTATCTTTTTGCTCGGTTTGAAAGCGCGTACGTTCCTGCACATAAAGTTCACGATACTCCGAATTGCTGATCGAATCCAAAACCGCAGCATAGGCTTTCTGATAACCGTATGCTTTCTGATAGTCGCCCAAAGAATCATAAACAGCTGACAAATAATAATTTGAAATTCTCAAAAGGTTTCTGTCCGGAGGTATGGTCATATGCTTCAGGCATTGATCCAGGCAAAACAATGCACTGTCGTATTGCTCCTGTTTCCAGTAATAAATCCCCAGATTGGCATAGGAATCGGACATTATCTGTTTCATATTTGCCTTCGAGCTCAAAACAATACTTTCCCTGTAGTAATGAGCTCCTTCTTTGGTGTTTCCAAGCGTATTGCAAACCTGCCCAAGCTGATTATACAGCCAGGAAAGCTCGTAGGGCAAATTATATATCCTGATACTGCTGTCTTTACAAATGCCAATACATTTTTTGAGATAGTCCCGGGCAGTGAACTGATCATCGCGCCGGATGGCGTTTTGCGCATAGTACTGATATGTTCGGAAAATCCTATAACTGCTATCACCTTTCAAAGCCTCCATGAGCTTTTCGAGATATTGCCTAGCCAATTCATAATCATGGGTGATGCGGGCAATCGACTCAAGGCCCCAATAGGCTTCAGCAATATAATCGATATTGCCCGATTTTTCTGCCAGTACTTTCATTTCCTCAAAGGAAAGACTGGCCTCGGAATAGCGCATCAGGTTTTTATTGAGCTGAGCAATATGATATGCCCTGCTCATCTGATAGACAAGGGACGAATCTGCGGGCATGTATTTTATTTCCTTATCGAGCATATAGGCTACGCTGTCGTACTCAGCTTTTCGAAAAAGCTGCCAGGCTTTGGCTACTGACAGCCGCCAGTTATTTTCGTAATTGTGCCCCAAGCGTATTGAATCGGCTATCCCAATCCATTTTGACAGCCTTTCATTGCAAAAACTATACTTTAATGCAGAATCACATGCCCCGCAATAGCTCAGTTTTTCTTCACCTGATATGGCATAAACTGCATTAAGCGAAAACATCGCAAGGAAAATCAATAGCATTTTGCTTTGGGCTTTAAACTGTGTCAAAAAATGTCTGTTCATAAATAATTATACCTGGAGAATACCATTGCTCAAAGAAAATCATTTCCTGAATGTTTTTGGGTATCAAATTTACGAATTAATCTATTGGGGCGATGGATGGGCCAATAGGGTTTATTGCTTAGGTTAATAAAAACCTATAGGTTTTGCACAAAATTCCGAATGGAATCATTTTATAAGTTAAGATTATCGCTATTTTATTGGTACTAACGTAAAAATTGCCTAATTTTCGGAAATTATTTCACAAAACCAATCCGGCCATGAAGCGCATTTTTCATAACCTTCATTTTTTGTGTGCATGTTTCTGTTTTTTTGCTGCCACACTCAATGCACAGAATAATAAATCAGCCGACAGTTTCATTTTAGGCGTAGTTGATTATTGCGATTCCACAAAAATCAACAGCACTTATTATCCTGTAGTGCAGGAGATAGCACGTGTTACGGGAAAGGAAGCAAGCCTGGAAATATATCCCTACGACCGATTGAAATACGCATTAATGCATGATGAAATAGATATGGCCATATTCTCGCCCAATGCCTATATCGATGCCAAAAAAGAATTTGATGCCAATGGTTTTGCCGATATCGAGGCTTTCGCTTCACATATTGCAAATGGCCGCAAAGGATATTACGGTGTAATTGTCGTTTTTGACAGCACAGAAACATACACATTGTCCGGTCTTAAAGGGAAAAGGTTTATGTTTACGCATACACTTAGCACATCCGGTTACAAACTACCCTACAATGTCTTGATAAAAAACGGTATTGAGCCCAGTATGGATTTCACCTCTGAGGAGCTTTTTTCGGGTTCCCATATTTTATCTATAAAAGCGCTTCAGGATGGAAAAACCGATGGTATTGCAACCTATATTGAAGCCCTTATTCAGGAGCCATCCATCGACACCTCCGACTTACGCATTTTGCATAAAACCGGCCTTATACCCTACAACGCATATGTTTTTGCTGCAGGAACAGATGAAAAAACACGCCGTCAGGTAAAAGATTTTATGTTTCATGCCCATGAAAACCTTGAGACATATAACCGTATTTTCAAAAATATCCTGGGCATAACGCAATGGTTTCCAATAGATGACAGCTTTTATAACGGCCTTAGGCCGCTCTGTGGCGTAAAACGCAACAAACCCAAAATCTATTTGCGCTACGACAAAACGAAAACAAGTCCGGATAACGACACCATCGAATTTTTGCTCCAACGTTGCCGCGAAGAACTTATGGGCGCAAACCGCTTTCAGGTATTGGAAAATCCCGTTTCGGATGCTGCTGATTCCATAATTTTTAAAATTTACCATCCCAAACAGAATACATACTCCATCTCGGCCTATCTCAACAATAAACTGCTTTTTAATCACGACCAGCCAATAGATGCTATATCGGATTTCCCTCCTCTGTTTAAAAATAAAATACTCGGGGCATTTCCCGTAAAAACGCGTCTTGATTATGATGGGAAAAACCAATACTGGATAGTGCATTATGGCACAAACGATGGAATTACAGATGAATATACCTTTGAAATATCGGAAGGCCATTATAAAACACAATTGGAGTCAGACGCTTTTCATTTGAATGAAAGCTTTACCGTACTGAAACCCCAAAAAGATAATAAACTCAGCAAAGGCGACCCGGTTACTATTCTGCACAAAGCAAATCAAGCAATTGATACAACCACAAAAGAAGGATTATGGGACAACTTCTGGTCGAAACTGGATAATATCTGGGGTGTCATCGGACTACTGGCCGCACTCATCACAGCAGCAGCAGGCACTTTCTTTTCCTACCGAAAAAAGAAACGCTTCCGGCAGATGCTCCATCAAGCCAATCATATACTCAAAGAACATTTTGAAGGAAAAGAAATTGACAAAAACCTGAGCGAGCTCAAGCTGCAGATCAGCGAACTTTTTGAAAAACACTATATCAAAGAACAGCATTATCAGTTTTTAAAAGAGAAAATCAATGAAATTAAAGGGATAATCTCGCAACGTTCACAAATATCCGACTCCCTCAAAGTTGAAATAGAGCGTATTACCAGTGACGGCAAGATCACCGAAAAAGAATACAACCGCTTGATCAACCTTCTGGAACGTGAAGAAAAACGGCAGGGAAAGGCAAAAGAGCCCAAGCTTTAGATTTTATTTGTCCAGGACTACCAAAATCCGGACTTGCTTTTAGCAAGCTTTCAGGTCTGGTTATAAAGTATTTATAGCCAAAATCAGGCTTAAAACTCCACCATAATCCCAATCGTGGGTAAAACCTGTCCTGCCTGATTCGGAATGCTGCGAAGGATGTAATTTTCCGGGTTCGCCGGATCGATTACAGGAATGCCATCGGGATCCAGATTGGTCAGATAATCCTGTTCTGTAGCTTTGAAGTTGTAGAGGTTCTGGATATCAAGATAGAACATCAGCGACCATTTATCAAAGAAATATTGCTTATCGACACGCACATCCAGCTGGTGGAAATTACCCAACCTCAGCGTATTCAGGCGGCCATAATCCAGATATGCCCTCCCCTGCGCATCCCAGTTGGCGCGGTTGGCGGATTTGAGCAAATCGTATGGCGTATAGGGCGCACCACCCACAAAACGCCATTTTAAACCCACGTCCCAATTCCTTTTGAAGCCTTTGGTTACTGTAACATTCAAAAGGTGTTTATTGTCCCAGGATGATGGAATATACTCCTCATCCGCCGATTGAAATTCGGAGCGCACAAAAGTATAGGAAACAATGATATTCAAACCCTCGAACATACGGTCGCGGGCCAGAATTTCAAAACCATAGGCGCGTCCATCGGAAATACTGAGCACTTCTTCATCGCCAAAAACCCCGTAATCGGCGCCTTTATTGGCCAGCGCAATGCTGTCGGTAACCGAAAAAGGATAATCCTGATACCATTTGTAAAAGCCTTCAAGGCTGATTTTGGCATTCTCTGAAGGTAGAAATTCCAGTCCGGCAACGAGATGATTGGCGGCAATGTATTTGAGCTTGTTTTCCTTGTTCACCAGATCGCCTTCATTATCGCGGAAGCCGAGCGTAGTATAGGCGGGAAGCTGGTAATATCGCCCGGTATTGAAACTTATATTCCATTTCGGAGCCAAAGTATAGCTGGCCGAAAAACGTGGCGAAAGCTGGTTGAGCGGGTTGCTCATTTCGCTGGAATAATCGCTGATATCGGTACGCAAACCCAAGGAAAGCGTCAGTCGATCCTGAAGCATGCTGCGGCTCACTTGCCCAAAAGCTTCTGCACTAAAAAGGTTCAGCTTTGAATTATAGTCAATGACCGTAAGTTTGTTGTTGATAACGCGTTTCTGATATGTTGAATTGGTGTATCTGGCATATTGTCCGCCGCCACCAAATCGGATTTTCCAGTTTCCGCTGTTCAGCAGGCGCTCATAACGAATTTTATTTTCGGCTTCATCCGAGGTATAATCCAGAATTTTATTGGCTTCGGAGCTTTCGTCATTGTCTTTGTATTTGTAACTGTTGTTGCGCAGCATATTGCGCGATGCCACCAACTGACTGAAACCGTTTTTGTGGAAATGCTTCCAGGAAATACCAACCGTATAGTTCCATTGGGTATTCACCGGAAGGTAGCCTAAAATATAGCGTTGATCGTCGTCCGGATTTTCAATGCCGGTATTGAGCTTAAAGTCATCGATTGCGCCCAGGCCAATAAAGCTGATGCGGTTTTTCTCGTTGACGCGCCAATCGTATTTCAATTGAAAATCATTATAGGTCGGCAAAAACGGCAATCCGATTGCATCGAATAAAAATTGCAGGTAGGATCGACGGGCGGAAAAAAGAATCCCGCTATTTTCGCTGATGGGGCCATTGAGCGAAAGCGCCAAATCGCTGGCACCCAATGTTGCCCGCACATTCATCTTATCGCGGTTGGGCTCAATCTGCCGAAATTCGATAATGGAGCTCAAAGCATTACCACGGTTTGCAGGAAAAGCGCCCGAGTAAAACTCCACTTCGCGGATGAAATCCACATTGATAATCCCGTTAGGGCCACCGGAAGCACCTTGTGTAGCAAAGTGGTTTAGGTTGGGAATTTCGATGCCGTCGAGGTAAAAGGAGTTTTCTGAGGGACCACCACCACGCACAATAACATCATTACGGTAGGCCGGAGTGCTGGCTACGCCCGGAAGCGCCTGAATTACACGCGAAATATCGCGGTTGGAACCGGGATTCTTTTCGATTTCTTCGATTCCAAGTGTCCGCAAACTCACCGGGCTTTCCTCCTTTTTCAGGAAAGGATTGGCTTTAACCACAACCGCCTCTAATGCCACAGTAGTTTGATTCATAGGCACTTCAATATAAGCCACTTTGCTTTTTGTTACGAGAAAATCGCTTGTAATCTTTTTTTCGTAGCCCACCTGTGTGGCAGCAAGCCTGTGATAACCCACCGAAACTCCATCGATACGGAAATTTCCATCCAGATCGGTGGTTGCTCCGGTTTGCGTGCCCCAGACCAATACATTCGTAAAGGGCAGCGGTTCGTTTGTGTTTGCATCAAAAACCTTTCCGCTGATGCTTCCTGTTTGCGCATACAATCCTGATGCGCTTAAGATTAATATTAGGGTACTTAAAAATCCAATTTTCAAATTTTTCATTGTTCTGCTTTTTCTTATGCAAAGAACGACAGAAAACAGGTTTTGTTCAACAATTTTTTTAAAAAATTAAACAAAACTCGTTTAATCTCTCATAGATTCCCCAGCCACTTTGTGGCCGCTTTAAGAAAGTGATTAAAATGATATCAGGAAAAATACAACAATTTTGAAGTATAACTCAAAAATAACATAATAATTTTGAGTTACACCTCAGAAATATTATAAGAATTTTGAGTTAGGCCCTTCGGCTTACTTCGGCTACGCTCAGCACAGGCCGCTCAGGGGCCTTCAATTGTAGTTAAAATTAAAATCTAAGGCCCTCGAGCGGAGCCGAGAGGCCGATGTTAAAACAAAATCAAAGGCCCTTCGAACTGCCTGTAGGGAGCGGAGTCGAACTAAGTCGAGAGGCCGTTCTTATAAACCTCCAAAGCCCGGTTTCGCGCGAAACTGTGCTCTACCATGTGCTGGGGATATTCCAAGGAATCAAATTCGGGCAGGAATTGCCGGACATAATTTAATTCCGGGTCGAACTTTTTGAGCTGGGTGTGGGGATTGAAAATCCGGAAATAAGGCGCGGCATCACAACCCGACCCGGCAGCCCATTGCCAGCCGCCATTGTTGGAAGCCAGCTCAAAATCAAGCAGATGCTGCGCAAACCAGGCTTCGCCCCAGCGCCAGTCGATCAAAAGGTGTTTCGTAAGAAAACTGGCGGTGAGCATGCGCACACGATTGTGCATAAAACCCGTTTGAAGCAATTCGCGCATTCCCGCATCCACCAATGGATAGCCGGTTTTTCCGTTTTTCCAAAGTTCAAAATCCGCTTCGGAATTACGCCAGGGAATTTGATCGTAAGCAGGCTTAAAAGATCGATGCTCCACATGGGGGAAATGCCATAAAATCATCTGATAAAATTCCCGCCAGATCAATTCGTTCACAAAAACATCGCTCACCGAAATCGAACAACGGTAAAGCAACCGGATTGAAACAGTTCCGAAACGCAAATGCACACCCAAGCGTGAGGTGTTTTGACCGAAAGGGATATCGCGCTTTTGGGCGTAATTACGGATGATTTCCGTATTGATTTCCGCCTCTGAATAACGGACATCCGTTTTCTCAAAACCGATTTCCTTCAAAGATGGAAAATGAAAAATTTCGGTTTTCAGGAAATTTTCGATATGCTGCTCCGAGGGGAATTTTGGCGGTGCGGCAGTCAGCGTAGATTTCCACATGCGCGCATAGGGAGTGAAAACTGTATAGGGCTTGCCGTCTTTTTTCAGCACCTCATCTTTCTCAAAAATCACCTGATCTTTGTAAGAAGAAAAGCGGATTCCCCGTTCTTTTGCCCATTGCGCCACTTCATCATCACGTTTGCGCGCATAAGGCTCGTAATCAGTATTACAAAAGATGCCCTGAACATTATAATTCGACACAAGTCCTTTAAAAACCTCCAGTGGCTTTCCAATTTTCACCAACAAATCTGAACCCGATTTTCTGACTTTTGCACGCAGGTTTTGCAGTGCCTGATGAATAAAATCTACTCTGCGGTCGGATCGGGACGGCAATTGATTCAGAATTTCCGTATCGAAAATGAAAAGTGGCAAAACCGAATCAGATTGGCTCAATGCCTGAAACAGACCGTGATTGTCATCGATACGCAAATCGCGCCGAAACCAAAATATATGTACTCGCTTCTTCGTCATTACTGTTTTAGAACAAAATTAAGCGATTTATGTTGTTCCGTCAATTCCCAAATTTATGGTAGTTTTGTGCGTATAATCTCGCAAATGATGGAAGATAAACAAGCGGAAAATACAGTCCTAAGTTTAAAACAAAGCAATCGTTTTGTGCGGCAACAAGGCTGGTTATCTCTGATTATCAACACATTTCTTTTTGTCGTAAAATATGCTGCCGGAATCAGTTCGGGTTCTGTTGCGCTGATTGCCGACGCCTGGCATACGCTTTCCGACAGTTCCACTTCGGCGGTTTTGCTGATCAGTGCACGCATCAGCGAGAAACCTGCCGACAAGAAACACCCTTATGGCCACGGACGTTTTGAGCTTATTGCCTCCCTGATTATCGGGGTAATTCTGGGTGCCGTAGCCATGGAGTTTTTTATTGATGCCATTAAAAAATTCAACTCCCGTGAAACGGCAGATTTCAACACTTTTGCGATTGTTGCCACGATTGCTTCAGTGGTTTTCAAGGAGCTCCTCTCACAATACAGCTTTTGGGTATTCCGCAAAACAGGAAATAAAGCAGTAAAAGCCGACGGCTGGCATCACCGAAGCGATGCGATTTCGTCCTTGATTATTTTGGCCGGAATTCTCTTAAGCCCTTATGCCTGGTGGATTGATGCCGCTTTGGGCGCGGTGGTTGCCATTATGCTGGCCTGGGTAACTTATACCATTATTTCGTCGGCTGTATCAGAGCTTTTGGGCGAAAAACCCAATGAAAAAGACATTAAAAAAATCAAGCAGATATGCCGTGATGTGAGCGGTATGGATGTGCTGCCCCACGATTTTCATGCCCACACCTATGGCCGGCATGTAGAGCTGGTTTTCCACATAAAACTTGATGGTAATTTAAGCTTATACAAAAGCCATGATATCGCAACAGCCATCGAAGAAGCGGTCGAAAAAGAGATGAAGGTGAAACCGACGATACATTTTGAGCCGAGGCCGGAAAAATGGTAAGCCACTTCACATTGGTTGTTTTATTATTCCGTTTCCTTTTAAAAATCATACAAAAATTTCACAATAGGCTGTTTAAATCTGAATATTAACAGTAACTTTGTTAACCGGCAAATCCTTCAGATTGAGAAATAAAACAGAATATCATGAAGCAATGGATATTTATTTTGTCATTCATATTTATAGGGATTTTGTTAAAAGCTCAAAACATTCATTGGGTTAACCCTAAGCCAACTGGCCAGATTTTTAATAATATTGAATTTTTTAATGAAAATTCAGGCCTTATGAGCCAGATGGATGGAAAGGTTTTCCAGACCACAGACGGAGGCACGCAATGGGAGCTTTGTTTTGATAATAACGGAACTTCAATCCGGCAGATTATTATGCTATCTGAATCTTGTGCCTGGCTGCTTCGCAACAAGAGGGAAATAATCGGAACCACAGATCAGGGCGACTCTTGGTTTAAGCTGTATAAGTCTCCGGATAGCCTGGAATTTGAGCGCATCAAAATGGTTTCTGAAACTGAAGCCTACGCAACAGTATCATGCATCAACACAGAATCGACCTACTTAGGCAAAAGCAGGGATGGAGGGAAGAACTGGACATATAAAAATCTTAATAAGCTCTTAAATGACGGCTCTTCAATTTATGATTTTGCATTTACCAATTTGGGGCAAGGCATTATCCTTACTGTTGAGACGAAGAGGATTTACAGGACTTTAGATACCTGCCAGACTTTTGAGTATCATAAATATAACCACGATGAAACTTTTTATGCATGTACCAATAGCAGGCAGGGCGATTTCTTTGTAGTTGGTTCTAAAATTTTGAGGAATGAATCAGAACTTGGTTTAGCTGCTTATGAATTCATTAACGCGTCAGAAATTGACTACTTGATTAGAAAATCTTCCGATACTGGAAAAACATGGCAGCTTTCATTTTATGACGAAAGTATTCCGCGCTTGAACTTTATTAAGTCTTTAGGGGATTCAACCCTATACGCTTATGGACGATGCATGGATAACCATTCTGATGAGGGTTGCCGCACCTTACCGCTTATAAGTTCAACTGATTGTGGAATTAGCTGGGAAATCTCACATACCCCCTATGATTTTCATGATAAAGGGTATTATTATCCTTGGGTCAGGGCCATTGGTATTAAAAGTAAAACTGAGGCTTTAGTATCTCTGAGTGGTACTAGTGTGAGCAATTACTATCCGGGCACTTCCTCAATGCTGATGCAGACGCAAAATGCACAAGAATGGCTTACTCTTCCCGGAAATTTTATTGAGAAGATTAATAGTCTTGTTTTTTTTGATGAAAAACGTGTATTTAGTTCAGAGGATGTTTTGATAGGAAGCGACCATTTAGGCAATAAAATTGACACTTTATTATTTAATGAAAATAAATATTTAGGGATAGCTGACCAAATTGATGACAAAAATGTCTGTTGGGCAAGAGGAAGGAACAGCTTAGGAGCCTTAATCACAAATGATGGAGGAAAAAGCTTTATTTCAGCTGACACCAATACTCTCTTCCATATCAAAGACATAAGCTGTCCAACGCCAGAGGAAGCCTATTTCTTTCAATATGACATGGACAATGGTTTTAAAGCGAGTTTATATAAACTAATAGTTTCGGAAAGTCGGTTTTCAGAGATTAACATTCCAAATAACCCAAACGGACTTTTGTGCATGATCTTTAAAGAGGATGCAGGATACTTATTTGGTAAATTCAATGACGAAGGGGGATTTTACAAAACATTGGATGATGGTGAAAACTGGGTCTTTTATGGTCTGGGATTTGATGATCCTATTCGTTCAGCTACAGAAATAAATGATAGTTTAGTGGTAATTGAAGCCGGGCATTTTGACCCGCTTGCCTGGGCGTGGCAAACTGAATTCTGGTCTTTGAATTTGAATACCGGCTTATTGGAAGAAAACCTGTATTCTGGTATTGAATTAGGCCTGGTTATTGATTTCCTGGTAAATAATGAAAACGCTTATTTTGCTCTAAGCAGCAATGGTCTGTTTAAAAGTTTTGGGGATAACTCCTGGGAACAAATGGGTATTTTGCCAGACCTTAAAGGTTTAACATTAGATCCCGACGGCTACCACGTATGGGCTTACGGATATTCCGGGCGTTTATTGTATATAGGCGATGGTTTGCCGGTTTTTGTGGAAACCAACGCCATTCAGGAGCCAGATTGGTTTCATTTGAGCTATATGCCTTCAACAAAAAATATTGAAATTTCGATAGAGAACGCTTCATATTATGGAGAATGTATTTACCATATTTCAGATTTAAACGGAAGAATATTGCTCCAGAAGAGTATTAATTTACAGGACAAACCTGTTCGGTTTTCAATTAACACACAAAAATTTTGTCCGGGCATGTACCTATTTAGCATATATACCAAAAATCAGGTTTTCACCAAAAAAGTGGTCATTTCGGAGTAGCATTAATAATTCAGTTTTAACATCTGTCAGGAATGACAATCCTTTAGCCATTCATTTTGAGCCGAGGCCGGAAAGATGGTAAGAAATAATTGCTGTTTACTCATCGGATGATTGGCAGTCATCCGATGAGTAGCTCATAAAATCAGGTTTTTACATCTTATCAAATTCCACATGCAGCCCACTGCCATTGCCGCCAAATTTATTCAGGCGATATTTCAGCGAAAACATCACAAAACGTCCGATGGAATTGGTTTTTTGTTCCATGAGGTAGTTCATTTCGCCCATACGGACCAGGTTGGTGTTTTTGTCGAGCAAATCAAAGGCGCGCAAAGACAGGATCAAACGCTTATTTTTGAGCATATAACGCCGTATTTCAGCACTGATCAATGGAATTTCCAATGGATCGTCGAAGCTTTCGGCAGAATAGCTGCTGATATCTGCGGAAGCAGAAAAAAACCAGGAATCATTGGGCGTAAAGGAAATATCCGCAAAGCAGGAATAATTATAATAGTTATTGTCCAAATCCTCCTGCACCGAATAGCGCGAATGTGTAATTTCGGCCGAAGCTCCAACACTTATGTCCCATTTTTCCTTTTTACGGTTCTCAAACCTCAGTTTCAGGCGGTGCGTCAGGTTGGTATTGATGTTTTCCACGGCATTTATGATGTTGATGCCCCTATTGTATTTTTCATTGAAGCGGATATTCACTTTGAGCCCCAACTTGCGGATGTGGGTGGAATAGTCAAAGCTGGCTTCTGCCGTATAATCATCTTCCACATTAACAGGCTTGATGGTTTGCACCAGCTGCGCATCGATATTCCGCTCCCAGTTGAATTTGTCCCTGATATATGTTCCGTTCAGGCTGGCAAAAAAGGATGTAGATGAAAACTGATCAAAAATCAACCAGTTAATGGCCATGCTGTGTGTTTGCTGCGGTTTCAGGTTGCGATTTCCAAAACGGATATGCAATGGGTTCAGGTAATTGCCTGTGGGCTGCAATAGCTCCACCGAGGGTATTTGCACCGAATGGGTATAATACACATTGATTTTGCGCGTAGTTCGATAATTATATTCCCATGAAAAAGATGGCTTAAGAAAGAGATAATCCTGCTTTAAAGCATTTTCGTTCAGGAAATAATTTTCCGTCCTTCCATTTTGAAGCCCAAGACCAAATGAAAGTGTGGACAGTTCACCGGTCCGCCTTAATTTAAGAGCAGGTGTCAGCCATTGATGCGTGCTGCTAAAGTCGGGGCTCAGGGAGTCGATGACCTGCCTTGGATCCAGCGGAATGCCGTATTCCCTTTTAAAGTCTTCGTTTTCTGTTCCGGCACTAACCCCCGGCACAAGTACCAGTTTTCCGCTTATCGCCTGCAAAAGCGACAAACTTCCATTTGCATTGACTTTCTTTGTGTTATCATCCTGAAACTGGCTGTTCTTCTCCTGCGATGGCGGATTAAAATATTTTGTCTCATTATCCATCAGCCGGTCGGTTCCCGCATCAGAATAAATGGCCTGAAAGCTGGTTTTTAAAACAGATTTTTTGCGGTTAAATTTATATTGCCAGAAGCCATTTGCACGCGCATTCAGACTATGGGATTTGTATTCCGAGCTTTGTTTCAAGGAGTTGATGATGCTGTCGGCATAAAAGCTTTCTGAGAATTGTGATCCCGGATTCTTTCCATGCGTCAGACCCAGCCTTGCATTAAACGAAATATTGTGTACAGAGTCGATACGCCGACGCAGGCCAAAGTTGACGCTATGCGTGAAGTTACGTTCCAAACTGGATGAAGTGCTCTGCTGTTTATAAATGCCTTCTGATGTAAAATTCTGCGTAGTGGTTTGATCCTGCAGGTCTTTCTCCAGGCCACTCACCAGATAGCTCAAAAAAGTGCGGTTGTGTTTATCGGTGGAATAAGAAAAATTCAAACCACCGGCACCCGAAGTGGTCAGTCCGGAAACCGGCTGTCCAAAATTGATCGGCACTGAATTATCGCCGCCAATGGTGATGGTCCCGCCACCGCCCATAATGGAAGAAAGTCCTCCGCTAAAACTCAGGTAATCGTTGAAAGAGAAGCCAAACTGGTTTACATTGTTCAGCATTCCCAGTGCAGCGAATTGCGTTTTATCTGAAAAGCGGTACGCCTTAAACGAACCTTCGTAATGGTCGTCGGTTCCGTAACCGGCTTCCACATCACCAAAAATACCGTTTTTCTTTCCATCTTTCAAAACCAGGTTTACAGCTTTATTGCGCTGGCCATCGTCTATTCCGGTAAATTCGGCTTCATCGCTTTTTTTGTCGATCACCTGCACTTTATCCAAAGCATCGGCAGGAAGGTTTTTAGTCGCCACTTTGGGATCATCTCCAAAAAATTCTTTTCCATCCACCAGCACTTCGTGTACTTCTTCGCCCAGTGCTTTGATATTTCCTGCACGGTCCACTTCCACACCGGGCAGTTTTCGCAGCAAGTCTTCAGCCACAGCATCCGGACGGGTTTTAAAAGCTCCGGCATCAAATTCGATGGTGTCTTTTTTAAATTTCATCGGGATGCGTTCCCCGACAATATCCACACCATCCAGTTTCATTTGCCTTTTTTTCATCATGATGCTGCCCAGCTCTTCCCCTTCCGAAGCCGGAATATTCAGCGGCTTATAGAAGGTTTCGTAGCCCATAAAGGCCAGTTGCAATAAATAATCGCCTTGCTTTATTTGTCGGATGCCAAAATTCCCTTCCGAATTGGAGATGCCATAAAACTGCAGTGTAGAATCTGCCGGATTGAGGAGCACCGCCGTTGCGTAAGGCAAAGGGCGGCCTTCTTCGTCGATGATGTTTCCATTAAGGCTGTACTGCTGGCCCAAAGCCAGTAAGGGCAGCAGCAAAGCCAGCCAGATGATTAGCCGTTTCATAATTACTGTCGGATTTCGATGACCGTCTGCACCTGTGTACCTTCACCCCCTTCTGCTCCCATTTCTTTCATTTTTTCTTTCACAATGGCATCATACTCGTCCGCTGTAACCTTCTTCCCCTTCTTTGGCTTCTTCAGGATGTCTTTGGACACTTTAGCCCGATCCATTTTTACTGCGGTTATGGTATGGTCACCATCATTAATATCTACCGCCAAAACCATACCCGGCAAACCGGCAAAATGTCCCGGACCCGATGCCACAGGAATTTCCGGGCTGAACCAAACCTTCACTTTTTCTCCTTTTTCATTTTCGTAAAAAGCTTCCATGCACTTCAGGCCGGAGATTTCGCGCGAATTGCCGGTGAATTTCCAGTTGTGCGTCTCAATATCGCCACTAATCAAAAAGCGCCGCCCCATAAACTCACGCTGCTCAATTTGTTGTTTCTTTTTAAAATCCGTAAACAATTTATTGTCAGGCTGCACCATTTGTACCTGAACCATCGTGCCTTCAGCCTCCACCGCATGAACAGCGCCTTCATCTGCATCAGTTTCGGTATATTTCTCATAAAGAGCATAATCCGGATTAAAATAGAGCACTTTCCTGCTTTTCTGCTCCTTGGGCATCATATCGGCAAATTGCGCCGCATCGCCTTCCAGTTTGATATCCAGTTTTATTACTTCCTCATAAACAATGGAACCTTCGTTCATCGCTTGTGGCTCCTGTGAAAAAGCAGTGCAGGCTGTCCAAAAAATGGCAAAACCGATCATCATCATTTTCTTCATAGCAATTTGTTTTTTGGGTTAAAATTGATTTGATGCAAAACTATCCTGCCAGCGCCTTTGTAAAGGTTAAGGAGAGGCAAATCAAGGTTAATTAAGGTTAATGATGTGGTTTACATGCTGAGTATGTGTACTTTTGTACTATCGTGATGAAGGTTCAAAAACATAAAAGCATTGCTGTGTTGATGATAATCAGCCAGATTTTACTAAGCGCATTTGTTATCAGCTGGCTGAACAAACAATACAGCGAAGAGAAAAGGCTTTTGAAAAAAGAGCTGATCCGTATCTACGTTGCTTCGCGTGAGCAGGTATTGGATACAGTACTGATCCGCCAGGTGATTATGCCATCTCTTTCGGAAGACAGCATTACGAAAATGATTGATCCACTGCTGGGAATGACCGGACATAAGGTTTCGGATTCCATCGAAATGAATTTTTTCATTGACACGCGAGACAAAGATCACCCCCAGGCGCAAATGACCACAATCAGTCTCAATTCTGTACCTGATTCCATCCTGATTTCGGGATCAAAAGAAAAAGATGAAGCGTTCTTCCGTGGCCTAAATAACATTCTGGTGCGCAGCACAAAACTCTTTATGTTTGAAAGCTCCGATACTCTGGAAGCCGGTTCTACGCTCAAAGTGGTGCTCCGCGATATGATTGATTCGTCGCTTTTTATGCAGGCATTTGATAAAAAAATCGCCACGGAACAATCTGAGCTGAGCTATTCATGGGTTCGTATGAAACAAAATGACTCCCTTATTGAAAAGTCCGGGGAATTTTTAATTTATGAGCAGCTGAGCGACAAACTCCCTGCTGTGCGTCCGGAAAATTATCAGTGGCTTTTAATTGCCGCCATTTGGCCACAGCTTGTTTTTGCTTTGGTCCTTTTGCTCCTTACTGCGCTTTCTTTCTATCTGTCGTACATCAGCCTCAGGAAACAGGTGGCGCTCAATCACATCCGCAACGACTTTGTGAGCAACCTGACCCATGAGCTCAAGACACCGGTAGCAACGGTTAAGGTTGCCCTGGAATCCCTGCAGCGTTTTGACATTTTAAAAGACAAGGAGCGCACAGCAGAATATCTCGAAATGTCGTCCAAAGAAATTCAGCGGCTCGACAGCCTGATATCCAAGGTACTAAACCATGTTCTACTGGAAGACAATTCCGGCCTGGTCAATCCGGAGCGATTCAAACTCAAAGAACTCACCGAAGAAGTTGTTGCCCGTTTTGCAGGCAGGACGGAAAACCTACAGGCCAAAATCAGCATCAATATTGAAGCGGGCATCTATTTGAGAGCCGACCGATTATTGTGCCAGGGCATCATACATAACTTACTGGACAACAGCCTGAAATACAGTGATAAAAACCCGGAAATAGAAATTTCCACACAGATATCCGGCAATAAAATCCTCATGGAATTTAGCGACAACGGCCCCGGCATTCCCGAAAAACATTTGGGCAGGATCTTTGAAAAATTTTTCCGGGTACCTGCGTTTAACAAACATAATGTGAAAGGACATGGGCTGGGACTCAGCTATGTGGATCTGGTCATGAAAGCACATAAGGGAAAAGTACAGGTGCGGAACAGAAAACCACATGGCTGTATATTTACACTAGAATTTCCGTCAGAATGAAAAAGCAAAGCATCTACTATATCGAAGACGAGCCATATCTGGGAAAAATTGTGAAAGAAACCCTGGAAAAGGAAGGCTATGAAGTGATTTGGGAAACTGATGGCGCAAAGGTTTTAAACCGCTTGCACCAATGGAATCCCGATATCTGTGTGCTCGATATTATGCTGCCCAATCTGGATGGATACACCCTTTGCAGGGAAATTAAAAAAATGAAACCCGGCCTGCCCGTGATTTTCCTGACCGCAAAAATAGAAACCAGCGATCTGGTCAAAGGTTTTGAAGCCGGCGGGAATGATTATATGCGCAAGCCATTCAGCATTGAAGAGCTGATGGTTCGCATTGAATATCACGCCAAAAGCAATGCTGGCCAGGTGGAAGAAAAGCTTGAAAATGAAATACAAATCGGGAAATACCGCCTGAAGCGGGGCTCCTATGAACTCATCACGCCAACAGATCAGATCCGCCTTTCCAACCGCGACATGGAAGTACTGGACACATTGGCAAGAAACCGGAATCATGTGACCGACCGCAAGGAGCTGCTTATGAAGGTCTGGGGCGATGATTCCTATTTCAATTCACGCACCCTGGATGTTTATATCCGCAAATTGCGCAAATATTTCCGCGAAGACGCCCGAATTGAGATTGTGACTTTGAAGGGAAAAGGTTATTTGTTTCGGGTGCCGGAATGAGCTGCTGTTTTTGTTGATATCCAATCACAGTGACTAAAGCAGTTGCAAGAAGAGGCAATTTCATCTCCTGAAGAAAGTTTAGAACTATAAAGACCTGCCGGAAATTCCGTATTGAACCAAATCGGTTAAACACAAAAATTGCCATAATGCACTTTTCCCTGCAAATCATTACCTTCGCAGCAGAATTTCAGACAATGCAGGCAGAAATAAACAAAAAGAAGATATTTAATGATCCGGTTCATGGATTTATTTCCGTACCCGGAGATTTGATTTTCGATCTGGTCCAGCATCCATATTTCCAGCGATTAAGACGCATTAAACAGCTGGGCATGACCCATTTGGTTTATCCGGGCGCATTGCACACGCGCTTTCAGCATGCCCTTGGCGCCATGCACCTGATGCGCCGCGCCATCGAAGTACTGAAATTAAAAGGCCAGCAGGTAAGCGATGAAGAAGCGGAAGCGGCCTGCATTGCGATTCTCCTGCACGACATCGGCCATGGCCCCTTTTCGCATGCACTCGAAAACACCATCATAAAAAATACCTCCCACGAAGAAATCAGCCTGTTGATGATGCAGCGCCTCAATGAAGAATTTGAAGGCAAACTGCAATTGGCCATTGAGATTTTTAAAGGAGATTATCCAAAACGCTTCCTGCATCAACTGGTGAGCGGACAGCTTGACGTGGACCGTCTCGATTATCTGAAACGCGACAGTTTTTTCACCGGAGTGTCCGAAGGAGTAATCGGCACCGAGCGCATCATCAGTATGCTGGATGTGCGTGATGACGAACTGGTGGTAGAAGCCAAAGGCATTTACAGCATCGAAAATTTCCTGGTCTCCCGCCGGATTATGTACTGGCAGGTCTATCTCCACAAAACCTCACTATCTGCAGAACACCTGCTGATGCACACCCTCGACCATGCACGAAAGCTCAGCCGGGGCGGGCATGAACTTTTTGCCACACCTGCATTGAGCTGGTTCCTTCAGAAAGATCCCGGGTCTTTGGATTTTCATAATAATCCCGAAGTACTGGATCATTTCGCGGCCCTGGACGATTTCGATATTTTCACCGCTTTGAAAGTCTGGTCATCACATACGGATAAGCTTCTGAGCATAATGGCCGGCAAACTGACCAAACGTAAATTGCTCCGCATTGAATTTCTCGGCAAAAAACCCAAAAAAGACCAGCTCCAACCGCTGATTCAAAAAGTTCAGGAGTTCTTTGAACTCAATACCGACGAAGCGCAGGAACTGGTCATCAGCGAAAAAATCTCCAACCACACCTACGATCCGCGCCAGGGCACCATTAAAATCCTGAACAAACGCGGCGAAGTAAGCGAACTCGATCAGGCCTCCGGCGATTTTGATACACGCGCACTGGCACGCAGCCATACCAAACATTTTTTGTTGTATCCGAAGGAGATTGGACGGTTTGAGATGGATTAGAGACCACTAAAAATCCTTATAATTAACCAATCCATAAAATAAATTCTAAAGAGTTTTAAACCAATATTAAGTAGCTTTGCATAAAACAATATCCCATGAATATTCAAGCGGAAAAATTAGACTTAATTGAGTGGATATCAAAAATAAATGACAGTTCACTCATTAGCAAACTAAGACAAATAAAAGAAGATTATTCCCAATCGAAAGACTGGTGGGAATGCCTGAAAAAAGAAGAAATAGATTCCATAAACCGAGGTTTAAAAGACTTTGAAGAAGGCAGGATTCATTCGCACGAAACAGCACGTAAGGTTTATGAAAAATACTTATAGACTGATTTGGTCTGATGAAGCGCTAAATAATTTGAAGGAAATTATTAATTATCTCGAGAACAATTGGACAAAAAGGGAAATCAAAAAATTTGCTCAACTTTTGGATAAACAGCTTAGTCTGGTTGAGAAGAACCCCTTCCTTTTTGCCATAAGTGATAAATCTAATGGGCTCAGGAAATCGGTTCTTTCAAAACAAACCACAATTTATTACCGAATTACTGAGCGTGAAATTAGGATTATAACATTGTTCGACAACAGGCAAAACCCTAACAAACTGCTAAACAAATAGCAAGAAATTAATATCCCGATCAGGCCTCCGGCGATTTTGATACACGCGCACCGGCACGCAGCCCTGCTTTTTTTATTCTAAACCACTCATTAGCAATGAATTACATTATACGCTTCGCATGCGCATATGTTCAATCATGAAAAATCAAAAAAGGTCCCGGCTTACTGTACTCCACCGCCTGCGTGGTATCCGAATTCTTGCAGCCCTGTACATCCGTAACCTCCACAATTACGCTCAGCGTAGTGTCCGCATAAAAGCTGGTGTCTGTTGAGCCGTTTTGCCAGAGGTAGGATTGAAAATCCCCCGGCCAGAGGTTTGCGCCATAGCCTTCGCAAAAACCGGTATCGGTTGGCAGGAGCGGAACAGGCAAAGGATGGATAAGGATTTCCTGCACTGTGGTGTCGTTCAGGCTGTTGTTATAGCCAATTACACTGACCTGATAAGCTCCGGTATCTTCATAAATATGATAAGGAAAAAAGGAATCCGAATAATTGGCCAAACCGCTGGCCGGATCGCCAAAATCCCAGAAAACAGAATCCTGG
Source organism: Bacteroidales bacterium (assembly GCA_963662905.2). Lineage (GTDB taxonomy): Bacteria > Bacteroidota > Bacteroidia > Bacteroidales > WRLA01. Next base: position 218,085 of record CAXXFD010000004.1, read on the forward strand.
GAGGCAGTATCTGTAATGGCAAAGAAGGTGGTGTCCCCAATACAATGGCCTTCCCATGTGAAATTTGCAGGGTTGAAAAAGGATTGGATGAAGGCGGGGAGGCCGAGGCGGCTTAGGTGTGTATTTGAACCATCATCCAAATAAACGGCGGTGTCTATGAAATTACATGCCATACCGAGGGAATCCGGAAATTCGATCAAACTGAGATATGGACAAGAATTCCGGGAAACATACATGCGCATGTCCGGTCCCATTTGCAGGGCGCCAAAATACCTGGTTGTACCCGGAATGTCAGCAATTTCAACTACAGAATTGACAATGCTTGTTGAGTCCCCGCTGCTTAAATCATATTGGTATATTTTGTTCCCCAAAGGCATATGATAGTTAAAGGAAGCCACATAAAGTATTTGCCCATTAGGTGAAAATTCGATTCCATAGGGAAAATAAACAGGGTCAATATACAAACTGACCGGATTGCTTGCTGTTCCTTGGGCATTGTCAAAATCAAAAAGCTGAACGAATTGCCCTTCATTCGCTACCATGGCCAATTTATCACCCTGAACGGAAGTTTTCATATATCCGCCCACATTAGTTCCCGGGCCTGTGTTGATTGCCCCAGCTGAACTGCTTACCGGAAGGCTATGCAAAGAATCAGAATCTACCAAAAAAGCATCAAAAGTATTGGTATTCCATAAATGCGTAATAACCCAAATGGAGGAATTGTTTGCATGGGCAACAGCCGTGACCATTTCCTGTACCGGCCCGGCAAGGAAAATATTTTTTTCTGCTGTGATATTGCCTAAACCATTATCAAGGTGCATATTAACAACTGAATAGCATAAACCGATGGGGTCGATAAGAAATGGTGCGGTAAAAAGATAAAAGATACTATCGTTCCCGGGAGCAGGGACAATAATGGCCGACATAGTAGCAGATGGGTTCCCATTCAGGTTTTGCCCGTTGGGCATGGTATCATGAGCCGCATTCCAAACCGTTAATCCATCGGTATAAAACAAAAGGTTCCCTTCTTTATCTGAAATACTGGCACAACCTTCCCATTGGTTGATTTGCCCATCAAAAACTGCTTGAGGACTACCATCAGGTGTGTTGAAGGTAATACCGGCATGATGCCCAAAATACCAGTTATTGGCCTGTTTGTTTTGGGCAAGTAGCACAAAAGGCAACAAAAGGCAGGATATTATGAAAATTATTTGGCGCAAATGTTTTTGTTTTGGATTCCAATACAAATATAGTACGTTTTATTTATGAGAAAAATTAAATTTTTGAGGTGACCAAATAAACTCTTATATTGTTGTCCAAACTTTGACTAAAAATTAATCAAAATGGAATTTTGAGGAGAGAATATCATAGAATTTATGGATAAGTTTCCTGACGACTTGTCCTGCCAGTCCTATCTTGCTGATATTAAATGACCTGAAGGGTTTACATGCAAAAAATGTGGCCACCAGAAATTTACTGTTAGAAAAAAGAACCTGGCCAGAGACTGTAACAAGTGTCACCACGTTGAGAGCCCAACTGCATATTCCGGTCATACTGACCCACCAATCCGGTGATATTGACCCGTCTGATTCGTAAAGTTTTTAAAGAACGCGATTGCCTGACAATATTACCTAATTTTTCTTAAACTATCTCCTTTTAATTCAATTCTGTGGGAAGTGTGTACCAAACGATCTAATATTGCATCGGCAATAGTAGCTTCACCAATGATATCGAACCAGCTTGCCACAGGTAGCTGACTGACAATAATTGTTGATTTCCGGGCATGGCGGTCTTCTATAATCTCCATAAAATCAATTTGTTGCTTTTGTTCCAGCCGTGCCATTCCAAAGTCGTCCAGTATGAGCAGGTCTGTTTTGGCCGTGGTTTCAAAAAATTTAAAGGCCGTTCCTTCAAGGCGTGCAATTTTAATTTTTTTCAGCAGCTTTTGCATGTTATAGTAGGCTACTTTATATCCCTGCAGGCATGCCTGGTGCCCCAAAGCCGAGGCCAGGAAGCTTTTCCCGCATCCGGTTGGGCCGGTGACCAATATGGACTGGCCTTTTTGCAGGTAATTGCCCGTGGCCAGACTTGCCAGCAGGTCTTTGCCAAGCCCCCGGGCCTGGTCTGTGCTGACTTCCTGCAATGCCGCCTGGTATCGGAAGCGTGCGTTTCTCTGCAGCCGTTCAAAACGGTTCTGTTCGCGTTGTTGCTTTTCTGCTTCAAGGAGTATTTTCATGCCCTCCCCAAAGCTCAGCTCGTTTAGCCTGCCTGATTCCATCAATGCCTGCCATGCGGAGGACATCCCGTTTAAGCGCAAGCTTTTAAGTTGTGGTTCTATTTGCATCATAATATCAGATATTAAGGGTTAACTGTTGTTGTGTATAATAATCTTTGCCCCGTATATTGCCGTGCCTGGGAAGGGCTTTTTGTGGCGCATTGTTTTGTTGGCCAGCAGTTTTGTTTGTGAGTATGTTGGATATAAAGCGGTAAGTAAACACTTCATTGTCAATTGCCATGCGGCAGGCAGATTCAAAAGCAGCCTTATCGCTTGTACGGCAAAGCCTCAGCAGCCCGTCGCAGCTTTTGTAGAGCTGTTCTGCATAGCGGTCAGTGCGGCCGAACATCAATATAAAGAGCCTGTGCAGATCCTGGCTGAGTTCCATGGCTCTATCAAGATAGTACTGTGGGCTGCGCGCAAGGTGGTGTTTGTGGGCGGGGCATAAATGTTCCTTACAGGTAGAGTATCCGCCCTGTTTGTAATTGCGCAGGTGCGCCGCTATAAGCTTTTGCCCCAAATATATATCCACGGTATTGCGGGTATAGATAACCTTGGCCTGTTGGCCGATATGTTGATAAGGCACACTGTAGTAATGCTTGTCACGGCCAAGGTAAATGTGGTTGTTTTGTGCCACTTTGAGCGAGCAGTAATATTTTTGCTCATAGGGCTGCCGTGGAAGGGGCGCCAGTTTGTTCTTTTCATCTGCAAGGAAACGCTCCTGGCGGCACCATGGCTTTTGCTGCATACGGGTCTGGTTGTGCTGTTCTACCTTAGTTGCTATTGCGCCGTTTAGCTCATCAAGGCTAAAAAACACCTGGTTTCTGAGTTTTGCAAAAACGCGCTGGTAGACCAGTTTTACCTGGTTCTCCACAAGGGCTTTGTCTTTGGGCTTATATGCCCTGGCAGGAACTACGGTACAGCCATAGTGGTTGGCAAAATCTTCCATACTGCGGTTGATATCGGGCTCATAGCGGTCTGCCTGGTCAACAGATGCTTTGAGGTTGTCGCTTACCAGTGCCTGTGGTGCTCCGCCCAGATGTTCCAAACAGCGCCTTAGGGCATAAAGGAAGTCCTGGCTGCTTTGGCTGGGCACTGCAATGGCAAAGCCATAATCGGAATAGGGCAGGCAGGCTACAAAAACCTGACAGCTGATCAGCTCGCCTGTCTTTGGGTCGGTATAGCAAATGGTCTTGCCTGTAAAGTCCACAAAAAGCTTCTCAGCGGGTTTGTGGTGCAAAACCATGGATGGCTTTTTAGCCGACAGGTACTGGGAGAGATGGTAGCAGAACTGGGTCTTGCCATATGGCTTAGCTGTGGTTTCTTTGTATTCCTCCCATAGCAAAAGGCGCGTTACGCCTGTTTTTTGCAATTCCCGGGCATAGTGACCAAGCCTGTCTTTAAGGTACTGGTAACGTTCATCCTTATAAGCAGGGCTGCCTGCATGGAAGAGCGCTTCCAGTTCAGGGTCTTCGAGCTTTAGCAGCTGAGCGGTGCTCTGGCTAAGCGCACCTGCTTTCTTTAAATAGCTCTTTACTGTGTTTTTGCTTATGCCAAGGTTACGGGCAATAGTCCTGTGTTTATTACCCTGCTTGTGCATCCTCAATAATTGTTTTATCTGACTCATGGGTTTGGGTTTACCGGCCATCGCATTCTTTGTGTTGGTTATAGCTGGCTAATACCGAAACTTCACGAAAAAGTGACAAAAAAAGGTCAATATACTCCGGAATTATATTGTGCCCCTCTCTAAAGTGGGTCAACATGCTCCGGAATTCAGCCAGCGCTCCACTGAAAGTGGGTCAACATGCTCCGGTTTTCTCCATCCTTGTCTCATGAAAAAGGGTCAACATGCTCCGGATTTGGTTGCTTGAAGTGCCTTCTCCCGTTTTAGGGGGGTCAGTATCCGCCGGATTGGCAGTCTTTGATGGCTTTTTATTGCTGTTTATTTCAGCCGGTCGGGTGGGTCAGCTTAGTCCGGAATATCCACCCAACAGAAGGAACTTTGTTTCACAGGGTTCGTTTTGGCTTGCGCAAGGCATTCGGCATTGCTTTTTGAGATGAGCGCAACCATAAAAGGACTTTCGGTCACACAAGTTTCCAAACGCTATCAAATTGGCCATACCACTGCATGTACATTTATGCACAAAGTACGTACAGCCATGAAAAGCACAAAAACCATCCAATTGAAGGCGATGCACAGGTAGATGGGTTTGTGTTTGGAGGGAAAGAGAATCTAAAGCTAGTGTTATAATTATTAAGTTAATTAACTAATATTTTATTATCTTTGCCACATGGCAAGAATAGGAAAACCCATCCAGATAACAACGGAAGAGAAGGCAGAGCTTCTTTCCATGAGCCGTTCACACAAACTTGAAAAACGTTACGTTGAGCGTGCCGAGATAATTATATTATCCGATCAAGGTTTATTGATGAGTGAAATAGTAGAGCAAACAGGGCTTAGTAGACCTGTAGTAAATAAATGGAGACAACGCTTTCGCGAGCAAGGTATTACAGGTTTGAAGGATGCTTACCGAAGTGGAAAACCAAAGGTTATCACTGCAGAACAACAGGCTATGGTAATTGAGAAAGCCTGCACAAAGCCAGATGACGGATACACTAACTGGTCTCAAGAACGTATCGCCAAAGAAGTAGGGATTAGCCAGTCTAAAGTATTTCAGATTCTTAAACAAGCAGACATAAAGCCACATAAAATTGAGTATTGGTGCGGCAAGTCAAAAGACCCAGAGTTTGAAGAAAAAATGACCAACATTGTTGGGCTTTACATGTCGCCACCAGAAAACGCTTTGGTTATTTGTGTTGACGAAAAAACTCAAATACAGGCACTCGATAGAACTCAGCCAGAGTTGCCATTACGGCCAGGAAATCCGAAAAGACAAACAGCCACCTACAAACGCAACGGAACTGTTTCGTTAATTGCGGCACTTGCAGTGCATACAGGTGAAGTAACAGCCAAAACAATTAAATCAAATAATGCAGAAAACTTCTTAAAGTTCTTAAAATCACTTGATAGGAAATACCGAAACAAAAAGCTTCACATAATTGCAGACAACCTTTCGGTACATAAACATAAAGACGTTAAGGAGTGGCTGAAAGGAAAAAGGAAAATCACATTGCACTTCACCCCAACGTATTCTTCTTGGTTGAATCAAGTTGAGATATGGTTCAATATATTAACAAAGGATGTTGTAAAAGGAGGTGTTTGGAAATCATCAGAACAATTGGCTTCTCAACTTATTGAATACGTGAAAACATACAATGAGACACGTGCTAAGCCCTTTCGATGGACTTATACTGGTGATGCATTGAAAATTAGTTAACTTATTAAATAATTAATACACTAGGCAGAAGCAAAGACAGCAAAAAGAAGTAAATCTGCGGAGCTGTTGAGTTAACAGAAGAAGGAAAAGTGTGTAATTTAGCCCTGTACTAAAAATGGGGAGCCTACAGTTTCAGGCTGAAAACCGTAATTGTTGAAAACTTTTCTGGAAATGATCTATTATGAAGGACTGGAAACAAAAAACCCAGCGCATTGGCCGGGTTCTATTGGTATTTATTTACGTCGCATCTCACTTTCGATCTTGTAAGTTTTGACTATCACTCAAAATCGGGTTCGTTAAAACGTCTTGAACATAACCTGTAGATTGAAAGGTAATAATCCCCTTATCTGTTTCGATTGTATAATCCCATAATATCATCTTCCCATTAGGGGTTGCTCGTTTATTATCCCTTGTAATTTCCAGTATGGATAGGCATATAGAATTATTAAAGTCAATATCTATTTTTAAATTAAGTACATTATTAAATATTAAATTACATTTTGATACCCAAAATTGGTAACTGCTTTCTTTACTCCTTTCCCATTTAAAAATATAATCAATATCTAATGATAATTCAAGATTATCCCATGGAAACTTCATAGAATAAAGACTTGCATCATGCCAACCCATTTCTTTAAAATCAGCATCAGTCCATTTGTTTTTAACTTGTAAGGTAGTCATACTAATTCCCATTCCTTTTATCCAATACTTTTTTTACAGTTCTAATGTCTTGCTGATTCATTGGTTCAACGGTTTTTCTATCCTTATTCCAATGAGTCTGTCCTGTTTCTGGATTTGTATTCTTATTTGAATATTGCTTGTGCGGTGTCTCTACTCCTTTATGTGTTGCTCCATCCAGATCATAATGAACTTTCTTATTTGGTGTCTCTACTGTTACCGAGTTTTTACCATCATTAAGATTCGTCTTAACATCTAAGGCTTGCTCTTTAATACTTGGGCTTTTTGCTAACTTCTCACTACCTTCTTTAAGCATTTTCTCACCACCTTCTTTGGCTAACTTCTTACCCCCTTGCTGAATAACGTCATCAACACCAGTAATCACGGGAACACCTGTAACTTCTTCAACTGTTGTTTCAACAACTTCTATGGCAACATATGTAGCAACAGCTTGAATACCGTAAAGAGCAATAGCAAAAGCCCCTACCATTGCAGTTCCAACAGCCGCCGCACCAATTGCATTCTTTTTAATATCATGCTTAGTGATATGCCCTTTCTTTTGCGAATCAGCATACAACTGGCCATAAACCCAAGGAGGATCATCAACAACAGTTCCGTCCGGGTCAATAAACCTGATTGGATTGTTTAAAGTATAATTGTAAGGAGACCAATTAAAATATAAATGCGCCATCGGGTCAACAACATACCATCTGCCAACTGAAGGATCATAAAACCTCGCCCCATAATCGTACCAGTTTAATCCAAAATCATCCTGCAGTTCCTTGCCGTTGTATTTATATTTGTTTTCAGGGCTGGCATCGCTATAACTCAAACCGGCAATATTCATCCCAAATGGATAATAAGCGTCTTTCTGCAAAACCGTTCCGTTTTGGCTGAGGGTAACACGTGTATTGCCCAGGTGGTCTTTGAGGTAATATTGGTAATCAAATCCTCCGTTTTCCCGTGGCACCAGCCTTCCTTCGGCATGTTGCACAAACTGCAGGTTGCCGTCGGAATAAACGAAGCTGCCACAATAATCAGTTGCCGGTCCGGGCATATAGCCTGTGGCGTATGTGGTTTTTTGCAGCTTCCTGCCCAACGCATCATATGCATAGAAAATATGCTTCATTTCGTCCTGCTCCAAATCAATTTGATCGGGTAAATTTAGGTAATTATAGCTTACGCCCGAAATTTGTTTGTTTTTGTCCAGTGTCATATTGCCGTTATCGTCATATGCGTATTCACCCTGTTGCAGGAATGAGCCATTGTCCGTAAAGCCGTTGAGCTGTGCTGACTGGGCTGTTATGTCGTTCACGGCAATAAGCTGGTTACCGGAATAGCTGTAATCCATTTGGTCGATAATGCCATTAGCGGAAGTCTGGGCAAAATCCCCCCGGCGTTTCAACGAAAGGATATTTCCGTTGCGGTCATAGGTATATGCCGTACTGTATTTGTTGTTTATATTGTATGTGGCTGATTCGATGCGGTTTATATCGTCATAATAGTACTGATAGGCCGACAGTTCGGGATACATTGCGCTTTTCCAGCGTATGGAAGCAATATTTCCGTTAAACTGAGGTGCAGTAGCATTTGTATTGTATTCCAATTGGCAGGCAAAGGCGTCGTTTACTGTCTGATCTGCTTTATTGATGCCCGTGAGCCATCCCCGGATATTATAGGTGTAATCAATATTTTGCAGGCAACCGCTTGATGAAACATGGAGCTTTTTGATCCGTAAACGGTTCAGGTCATCATACCTGTTGGTATAGAGGTTAACTGTGTCTGCCCCGTTAACAGAATGCAGGTGGCGTGTTATATTGCCCAGGTGATCGTATTCAAAACGCTCGGCAATTTCAATGGGTGTTGCATTTTGCCCTGCCTGATGGCTTTCTTTGGCAATCAGTACCTGTCCTGTATAGTTGGTTTTGTTGGAAATAATATCCAATCCTTCCAGGTGGTTGTCCTTTACGGTTTGGATCAGATGTCCGTATTTATTGTAATAATCAACCTGCAGCATATTGCCGTTCAAAGGCACAGTGCTGTTGTTAGGTATTATTGAAGTGCGTGTCCCGGTCTGGAGCCCTTTTACCTCATTGGTATTTGGCAAAGCAAAATCCAGGTGGCTGCTTCGGAAGGCATAATCGTTTGTATATGCAGAAAGCTGGAGGAAATCATAATTGTCATAATAATTGATGGTACCAATAAAATCAGATTGACACAGTGAAGGGTATGCGTTATTGGTATAACCGTAATCAGAATTTGGGTCATAAGATTCGTACGCAGCGGCAGCATCAATATATACCTGCATTTGCTCTGGTGTTTGCGGTGCGGGGAATTGGTGGATACCACTGATAATTTCCCTGTTATGGGCATCGTATTTTTTAAACATCCATTGGTTTCGAAGCCGCAGTTCACCATCCTGGATCAATACGGGAAGGTCGCGTTCGTTATATAGCATAAAAACTGCCTTTGCCCCGGGCAATTTCTTAAGTGTCATGCGGTTTAATTTGTCATAATCATAGTAATAGCAAAGCTGGTCTATATCAGTATTGGTTTCATAAGTACCCAATGTTGTATTGCTTTGGCTGAACAAAGCATCAGCTTTTGGTGGCACAACATAGCGGAGCATACCATAATCATCATAAACATAGTAAGTGCTTAGCCATTGCCCGTCATTTTGCATCCTTTTTAGGATAAGTTCGCCAAATTGATTTTTAAATTCAATGCTTTTATTGCCGTTTTCGTCTTCAGCATATACACCCTGAAGGTTGTTTGGGCTATAAGCCCCTTCATATATCAGTTCATCATTAACATTGACTTTATAGTATTTAATATTATCACTGCTTAGGTTGGTCACATAATTAAATTCCTGAACATGGCCTCCCTGAATTTGCCAATCGGAACCGGGGGCAGATTGTTCCATTATACGGTTTAAGGGGGATCCGTCATATTCTTTTTCAGCAAAAGGGAACTGGCCGTCCTGTTGGTTTGAGAATGTTGCGTAAAAGCCTTTGGCTTCTGTGGCAGCATCGGTTCTCAGCCCTCCCGGGCCATAATCCGGGTGTTCCTGATTTATGGCATAGGGCAAAAACTCTTTGCTCATTCTCCCAAATCCGTCGTATTCAATATTCTGTATGATATCAGCTCCTGATGCAGCCCCTTTCACAACTACATTTTGTATTTCACGCCCCAGTCCGTCATAATAAACGATCTCTTCATGCCAGTCTTTTTCATAATCAATGGCATTATGGACCGGGCTTAGTGTTGTGGCATTGTTTCCAATAGGGGTGTAGTGCCGTATGTAATTGTAATTAAAATCTCCATCTGTTACTGCCTGCCCCCCGTTATAAGCCAGTACCGGGTCAATAAAAGCATGGAGGTTAGATCCATTTGCCAGAGCTGTATATCCCGGTGTAAAATGCAAGGATTTCCTGGCTTTTTCTATGGCATTTTCGTATTGTGGCAGCTCCCTGTCATCCCAGCCATCTGGAGGGATCTGGGCAAATACAGATGAGTTTCCAATAACTAAAACGGCAATTATAAATAGGGTTATTTGGGATTTCATTTTATGCTTGTTTATCAATTTCATGGTTATTGATTCTTATAATGATACTCCAGGTGTTTCTGTTTTTTAAGCTCTTCGTCCATAATGCTTTGAAGCCTGCCTGCCATATCGTATGTATAAAAAGAAATACGGTTTTTGGGGTCAGTGCCGGAGGTGATTCCTATGAGGGGCTTATGTGTATATGTTTGGATCATTGCATTTTTCATGCTTTGTTGTGCACGCAAGGCTGTATTGAAGTTTTTCCAAATGCCCTGTTTCATGGTATTATTGGCAATATCATGCATATCGGCAACAAGTTCATGGATGTTGGCATAGCCGGAAGGGATTGACGCAGCAACAGCAGCACTGAGGGTAGGGTAATCAACGTTGGAGGCCTCAACAACAACACATGTTTGGTTGTATGACCATATTACACTTTTGGTCGGCTCACTTCGCATTTTGTATTGCAGAACATTGCCCTTATCGTCATAATCATCAAATTCAATATATGGATCAGGTGCAGATCCGGGACCTTTTTTGAAAATATATTTGCCCAACTGCAATAACCCGTCATCATCCATATTATATTCAATAATATCTGAATACATGCCTTGCCTATTCCTTAGTTTTTCAACTTTGATTGGAATGTTAACTCGGTTCTGCGCAAAAAGCTCACTGCGGTATGGTGTATTAACCTGTTCGGGATATAGATATGTTTTCTGTAACCTATTGTCTCCGGTCTCTGTTGTTTCCTTTTTCAGTAAGAGGTCACTGCGCACCGTATTGGTATAATACTCCTTTGTTGTTGTTGTAACTACAGCTTCTCCATCTTTATAGTCTGTAGTAATTATCTTTGAAGGCCTGGTTTGTCCGCTATAGATGGGGTAATAGGCTCCAATATGCTGTTGTTTTAATCTTAAAACATAGCTTGTAGATTCCCAAATCAACAATTTATAAAAAGCGGTTCTAAAACCATAGAATATTTCGGATCGGTAAAAATCATATTCCCGATCTATTGTTTTGATTATATTATTATTTTCGTTGTAGAAAACTTCCCTAATTATTGAGCCATTTCTCGGTTCTTCTTTATTCCTATAAGAGGGTGGAGTGACATAATCTCTATAATTAAATGGGGTTATATCAGGATAATTTACATAATGAATCTCTTGCTTCCCATTATACTCGGCCAAAAAACGATCTCTAATTGTAACAACATCATACCCAACAATATCTCCAGAACCAAATAGAGATGAAGTCTTAAGATTATTATTATTGGAAAGCCAACAATTAAAGAAATATCTACCTCCTGTATTCCAATATGAAATAGGAGGATTTGCGCAATTTAAGCGCAGGATGGAAAAATTATATTCTGCAAATGGTTTCGTTTTTGACAGGTTCTTTCCCCCGGAATACTCAAAGCTCTTTTCTGTATAAGAATTGTATCCGTCTGCATAATTTAATATCTGTCTTATCCTAAGACCGTTCCCATGTGTTATGGAGTTTTCAGTATCATTAAAATCCGGGAAATAGCCTTTTTGCGGATAAGTGTTTGGATATGCATTTAATTCATACTCAAAAAGAGTTCGCCCCCCTGTAGGATAGACAATCTGTCTGAGTATAGACGCTTGGGTGAAACTTAATTTGGCTGAATGATTGTTTCCATTGTTTAATGGGACTTCCTCTCTATAGCCTTTAAATCTTGATATATTAGGAATTAAGCTATTATTATTTGTTTCACCATTAAAATAACCCCAATAATCAACAGCAAATGAATTCTTTTTTGGTAAATTGACATCCCAATAAACAAAAGAATATGCAGGTTTGCCCAACTCTCTAATTGAATCTAGTTTTAATCTATGTGTTAAAAATGTTTCTGGCAAATCATCAATTTGCACATCATAAGTGTTTCCCTGACTGATGCCCTCAAAATAGCTATAGAAGAAATCAATGGATTTAATTATAGTTCGATTCAAATTTATAATATCGATACTAGAAAGTTTTTTTCCATTTTTATCTAATCGTTCATTATTTTTATTAAAGACAACTGTGCCTCCGGAAAAATTAATAGAATCAAGATAGGCATCCTGCTGACGTGTAAAAGTCCAAGAATTAAAGAGCCTCCAATGAGTTTCAAGAGATTCTTGATTGTAGTATCGCGGGTATGGTGCACATGAGGGATGATCTACACGATTATATTGACTAAATTGAATTGCTGTAATAGGACTTTCCATATAATTATCCAGATATCTGTAATGCCATGTTTGTCCTAAAGCTGTAAGATTAAATTTTTCAGGCGTTCTTGAATAGTTGAAATTTATTGACCTTTCATTTGGGGTTATAATTTCTGTTAGGAGCCACATTCTTGAAGTAACCTGATTAGGGCCAAACGGGGAACAGCTTCCTCCATAGCCTTGAGAGTAGCTTCGCGCGTCACGGATTGTTTCTACGCATTCCTCAAAATGATATGATACGCCATTATCCAAAGTTATTTTCCATGCAAACGGCATACTGCCGGTCTTGGTAATTTTACAAGTTGTGTTGTTTAATATATGAATTGTGCTTTCATTTTCAAAATCAATTAGGAATTCAATTGTTTGACCTAAAAATATTGCTTTAAACACATCAGGTTCAGAATCGGTTTTATTAATATAATTCGGATAATCATTACAGTCCTGTGAATCAAATAGGCATGGTTTATGATTATTATAATAATTTCCATCCTCAGGAACGTATCCATCAGTAAAATGCCAATAAGAATAGTGATCTAAAGAAATTTCATCGTTTGAAGGGGTATAGCCAGTGGCTGGAGCACTATTGGGATAGTCATATGGCCATGGAAACTGTGCGGGTTCACTATAATAAGGAGTAGAAGCGTGATAGTCCGGTAGTATTTTTTCCACATTGCCATCTAAATCATCTTTATCGTTGATAATTTGTATTATACTTCCAAAATTTATATCCCATCCAAGTCCAGTCCAGCTTGCTTCGTCCGTAACCTTTATTCCTCCTGAATGATACCGAAGCTCAATAGGCACTTCAATACTTGGATACTTAATATTATATAAAGGCACAGAAATGTTTGGGACACCTGTGTATGCATCAACAGGTATCTCACCATATTTCAGAAAGCTGTAAGCTTGTGGAGAGACAGGGGATGTTTTGGGCACATAGTAATCGTCAATGGTTTGAGCAGAGGTAATTCCATTAAGGCCTATACTGATGCAGGTCAGTATGAAGTATTTATATATTATGTGTTTCATTGGTTCAGAAATTCAATCAATTATTTTTTAACAATTTTAATAATATGAGTTTGCTCATCAATATTGATTTTTAAAGTGTACAAACCTGTATTCAAGTTGGTCAACCTTAGCTGTCTTCTAAAAATAAAGCCGTCTGTAACTGCCTTTTCACTGTAAATTATTTGTCCCAGGGTTGAGTAGATTTCGATAACAATGGGCTGCTTATGCTCCGTGTTTTTTGCAACCTCTATATTTAACCAATCCTCAACAGGGTTAGGGTAGGCATTGATACGTAATTCTGTTTTTGAGCGATCATGGACATTGATAAGGATTTCATCAGTACTTTCACAATTATTATAATCAGTAGTAAATACTGAGAGTTTATGAATCCCAGGGGTTAAGCTATTTGCCTCAATGCTTATATTTTTTGTTTCCTCTCCAGAACTCCATATGTATGTTTTAAAACCACCCAGAACTTCAACCTGGGCTATTTCATCCCTATATAGCTCAATATCACCACCGAGCTTTGGTTTTCTCAAAGGTTCAACAATAGCCATAACAGTGTCTAGTGCTTCACAACCTCTTGTACTAACAACTTTTATCGTAATCATCTGAGTTGAATCAGCTATATAGGAATTGCTTCCTTGGACGCCGTTCCATAAATATCGGCTAAAGGAGGAATCAACCTTGATTTTTATAGGTTCACCGCAAAGTGAATATAGTTCATTTTGAGAAAGAAGGTCTTTATACATACTGCAATCCAAGAGCCTGGAAGCATAATAGTTTTCGCCCGGGGCAAAATCGGACTGATTATCGAAAATTCGAATGGAATTGCTGAAATTGCCATTAACAAATATTGTTTGCTCATCATATATCATGGCATGGCGAATGAAATTTGAGTTCGAGTCACCAATGGGCTCTATTTGCTCCAAGATCCCTTTTCCGTCCAGCTTGGCCAAAAAGGCATCTGTTGACAGATTTTGAGATTCAATTTGCCAGTCATCAATGTCAATTTTCCCTATAAATGAACCTCCGATAATTAATCTATCCCTACCTGGGTCATAGTCCATTGTTTTTGGATAATCATTGGCAATTCCCCCAAAAGAATTTATCCACTTAAGTCGGTAAGATGAATCAACCCCAGCAATAAACACATCATTCATTCCATTAGAAATTATGGCCTTGCCCCCGAAGCTAATTTCATCCTGAAATGATCCAATGGCGATAAAACCGTCTTTAGTGAAAGCAATGTCGACGATTTCGTCGTCGTAATCCCCGCCAAACAGAAAAGCGGAAATATTGTCCGACTGTATTTTTGATGGATCTAATTCCAAGACAATTCCGTCTCTCATTCCTTTGCTGCTAAATAATTGATTGTTAACAGTGACCTTATCCTTAAAAGCCCCTCCAAGAATAATATTTTGATTAGGAGCTGTTTTAATAAAGTTTAGCTCAAAAAACCTGCTTTCCAGTCCGCAACTGTCAAAAACAAGGCCTGTTTCATCAAGGAAATAAATCCGATATAGCTTTTTATTGTTATCATTAGGTTTAAATGACCTAAGCTCCGCTGCAATTACTGTGCTATCTCCCTGGGCAAATGTTCCTTGAACAAATGAATATTTCGGATACTCTATGAACCTTTTAAAATTACCATTTTTAGTCAGCATTAGCTCAAAAGACCTTATTGACTTTGAATGCGAAAGCTTTCTTCCGTTAAATTCAATAGTTCCACGGAAAGAACCATATAATATGATTGTTTCTTCTGACTGATTTACAGTTAAACTATTGATATGACAAAACTTATCACTTAATACGTTTTGCGCCCAAAGCTCAATTCCGGAACTGTCTAATTTTTTTATATAAGAAACTAATGAAGACTCCTTAAAAGCAAGGTTTATTTTATTGGTATCAATTATTTGTTTAACTCCCGTTAAATAGGTGCATGATGATTTATCAAGGTAAGCGTCCGATATACTTTGAACACCAATTTCTTTTGAATTTAGCATCCACTCAACGGATGTACCTTGGGCTGCTGTAAAAGAGATAGGAGCCAATATGCTCAGGGCAAATAAAAAGAGCTGGAATTGACGTGTCATCTTTTATTTCTTTTAGTTTGCTATTTTTTCAGAGAGCTTGTTCAAGTCTTCCTGCTGCCGGATGATGAGCTTTTGCTGTTCATCAATCTGCTTCTGCTGCTTAATCACATAAAGCGTCAGCTCTTCAATTTTCTGCAAGAGTTTGGCATCCATTTGCCCTACATTGATGCCTTCTTCGGCAACCTGATCAGCTGAAGGGATATCAGGAAGGTGTTTGTGTTCCTTTATGTAAGATTCCACTTCATGGAGGGGGCGCAGTTTGTAGTTATCCGCGAATACGAAATCGCTCCATTCGGTTAATAACTTAACCCATAGTTCAGTGGCCATGATTCCACCGTTGACGTAGAGTTTGGCCGTGTTGGCATCATCAATAAAGGTTTGTCTTTCGCCAGGAGTAGATAGCCCTATACCCACAGCATTGTTGCTTTTAACTAGTAGGCCTTCTGAGGCGATAAGGTTACCTTTATGGTCAACAGCGGAAAACCTATTCAAGGTAATGAAATTCGGATCTGCCAAATCAGTAACACGCAAATCACCATTCACATGCAGTTGTGTTTCAGGCAACTCAGTTCCGACCCCAATTTTACCTTCTTCATCGGAGATAAAAAGGGCGTAGTTGAGTTCTACTTCTCCCGGGGCTGCTTCTAAACTTCTAATTGGTTTCCAAAAATTCAAACCATCGGATTCATATTTAATACCCCAACGGCCATTTGGGTTTTCCGGATCACCATAATTATCAAATAATAGGGAACTATTAGGCGTGTTTATAAGTATTTTTCCGTTTACATGAAGATCTTGTAAAGGTCTAATAGCGTTTATTCCTACATTTCCGGTTTGGTTCTGGATAAACAAATGTACCCTGCGGTCAACAATATTTAATGTAGGGTCATCACCAACACCACCAGAGCCCCCTCCTGTTGTTCCGTAAACAGGTTCAAAAAACCTTAAGCCTTTGTTTAATTGGTAATCTACGCCCCAACTTACTTCTCCGTCTTGGGGTGTAGCGTTAAAAAATACAGCTTTGTTTTCCCCGGTTACACAAATATTCCCGGCTACATCCAGTTTGAAATGCGGTATTTTATTTCCAATTCCCACAAAGCCAATATCTGTCGGCACATCATTCCCTTTAACATAAATAGCTGGCGTTATGCTCCCCGCAGCAAAAGCAAGACTGTAGGGCTCAAATGTTTCAGTACCAAAACCTAAGGCGATAGAATGATGGGCTGAAGAACCTGTCACAAGGTTTGCTCCCAATGCTGCACTATATTCACCTCTTAATTGTAAGTCTTTGCCCAGTCCCAATGTCCACAAATTGAAGGATGTATTATTGAATCCCAACAACATAGTGTTTTCAGTGTTATCGGCAGATTCATTATATGAACCAAAAAGAAAAGACTGTGGAGTACGTGTGCCGGCAATATTGTTATTTCCTAATAAAACCGAATTGCCCGAATTGCTTGGTATATAGTTATTATATCCAATACCAATACTGTGACTTCCATTAACCTCACTATTAACGCCAAGGCCAAAAGCACTGAGTCCGGTAACTGTGGCGCCATTAAATGCTGTATTTGAGCTGCTAGATGTGCCGCAATTAAAGCATTGAGATTTAGCCAATAAATGACAGAGAATAAAGCTTATGGCTAAGCAAGTTATTAAAAGCTGTTTGTTTTTCATTTTGTTTTTTATGTTTGAATATTATTACTATTTTTGTCGTGAAAGAAATTAATGTGTTGCTTATTGATTTTTATATTAATACCATAAGCCCTTAAAAGGTTACCCATTTTCGGAAAAAATTTTAAAAAAAATTTAGTTTCTGGTGTAAGTGGTTGATTATGTGAAATTTTATTAAATAATTTTTTAAAACACATTAATGATGAAAAAGAATATACTCATCGTATTTTGGCTGTTTTCAGCCTTTTTTTGGGATTCGTATGCCCAAACCGTATTCTTAGAAGACTTTAGTAAAGGGGATTCCTCGCTTGAAGGCTGGGAAGTTGGCCCCAACGATTATCCTGTATTTTCGGAATATCGTATTGCAAATACAGCCTTATGCAAACGCGAAGCACCGGAGTTTAATCTGTATTATTGTGGCAAAGAAACACATAAAGGCAACTCTGGTGAGTATTATGGTGATGGAATTGATTTGATCTCCCCGCAATTTGATTTTTCGCAATATGATGAGCTCAACCTATCTGTTGACCTATATTATTTGCCAGATCTGGTCTGGATAGTTTATCAGCTCTATTTTATTGTTGAAACGCGTAATAATTTTACAGAGGATTGGGTTGAACTTTTTCACTATAAGTATGAGTATGGGACTAAGGATTTAGAACCACCATTTAACCTAATAATGGCTCTTGATTCATCAATGTTCAAAAAAGAAGGATTTCAAATTAAATTAAGGCTTTCTAGTAATGTGGGCTGGATGTCATACAGTAATAACTGGTTTAATATTGACAATATCCATATTTATCAACCTGATCAGCATGACCTTGGTTTTTTTACGGATTATCCGGATGTCCATATGGAGAAGGATTCCGTATTTATACCCAGGGTATTTGTCAGGAACAACGGGCTAATGAATACCGAAGGACAGGTAAACTGTCAGATAAAAGAGTTTCAGACTGGCGACTTAATTTATAATGAAACTGTTGGCACAACTGAGCCTGGATCACTGGATACTGTAAGCCTTCATTTCCCTCCTTTTGTTGTTCCTTACAGCAACAATCTCTATGATGTTGAATATCAGCTTATGTGTACGGGTGATGTCAATATCGATGATAATAATGCTTCATTTAAAATTGATTCCTATACAAGTTTGTATCATAATATATTAAGTATCAATGTTTTGTATTCAACAGAGTTTTTGGAATCCGGATATAATATGATGGTACCGTATATCATTGACTTGCCTGATGTATTGGAGGAATATGATGATATAAAGGAAGCTATCCCCAGATGTCAAGTGGCTAACTATATATATGATGATGTACCGGATTCACTAGATACACAAACTGCAATGGCATTTTTACATAGTATTGATGCGGACTTTGAAGCGGGAGGACCTTCTCCGAACTTAATTCCTCATATTCCTGCATGGATTTTCCTTCCTGGCAACAATATATATCCTGTACACTCTTGTTTTACGTATCCTAATGATCCAAGCACAGACTATATCATAATAATTGATGAGTTGGCACAGCACGCCAGGAGTGCATTTTCATTGGATATTTTTGGTACCCATTCCGGCCTGGATTATAGTATCATGGTCGAACTCACCCCCAAAGCCCCAATCGTAAATGAATATTTAAAATTACATACGGTAATCACACGCTCCCATGTGCCGTCTAATGCCAATCCGGAAATACCAGATCGGTACCGCGTTGAATTCTTCGACGACGTAGTCCAAATGGCCCTGCCCGATACCAACGGCATTGCTTTTTCCATGGACGGATCAGAGACCAGCGCCAAGCAATGGGAAATGTCATTCAGTTTAAAGGATTTCTGGGATCCGGAGCAGGTGAAGGTTGTAACTTATGTTCAGGATACATTTACCTACGACATCCTGCAGTGCCGTGCTGTGCCCCTGCAAAACCTTTGGGGCGTAGGAATGGAAGAAGAAGCGCAAATGCCTGCAGAAAGCGTCCTTATCAGTCCCAATCCGGCAAAAGACATGCTTTATGCGCAGCTCATGCTGGAAATGCCGGCCAATGTGGATTTCCGCCTTTTTGATATCAATGGCCGCGATCTGGGCATCCTGAAAAGAAGCTTCCTCGGTGCAGGCAACCACAAAGTGCAGATCAGTGTACCGAAGCACATAAAAACAGGCATCTACATCCTGCAAACAGAAACAGAGCGTGAGCTTTATTCGCAGAAACTGAATATTGTGCGGTAATTCTTTTATTAAACGAAAACCCAAAAGGCACGACGCATCGCACCTTTTGGGTTTTCTCATTCCATATCGCCCCCGGTTTTCCCCTACTTCACTTCATAAGCCTTCTCCTGAAAAGCTTCGGGCGTATCTTCTTCGTCGTATTTTGAAGGGCATTTGAGCAGGAGGCTGCTGGCGAGCACTTCATCGCCATTGGCTTTGGCAACGATGACCACCTGCTCCGATTTCTCAAAATCCTGTGGCTTGGCATCGTAATAAACCACTTTTTTCTCCTGGCCGTTCTGGTCGATCATATAAAACGAAAACCGATCGGGTTGCAGGGGATTAAACTCAATGGGTTTTTCGGTGTTGAGGCTACCGATGACGTGAAATTCCTGCTGTGGATGCTTTTCCAGTGCTTCAAAATTTGCATAAGTGCTGGAATCGCCAAAAGTACTGATCACTACGCCCAGCGTCACAACCAGCATAATCAGCAATATAATGTGCATTTTTTTCATGAGGATGCATTTTTTTGTGCCACGTCCAGTTCTGATTGCCGGTTTTCCATCTTCTTAATCCGGCGCTCCATCAGGAACAAAAAAACGTACAATCCGATCAGGATTACGGCCAGCACGGCCACAACCACCATTATTTTTCCATCCGTTTCAAACATTTTCGTCCAGTTTTTCCTGAAGTTTCCGCATACGGGACCTCAGATTGGTTATCCACACGCCAAGCAAAATCCAGCCGACAATTGCCGGATAGAACACCAGGCGCATATTATTGTCGAGCCCGCCGACATCGAGCCCGGGGCTACCGTCCTTTCCGGGATGCAGCGATCCTTCCGAGAGCCGCGGCAATATCCCGATAAAGACAATAAAAAGCACAAACGCAAAAATATTATAGACCGCACTCAGCCGTGCCTTTTTGTGTTCGTCTTCGAGCGATCCGCGCAAAATAAAATAGGCAAAATAGATCAGCATTCCTGTTGCAGCACCGTTGAGCTGCGGGTCTTTCACCCAGAAATCGCCCCAGGTAAAACGCGCCCAAAGCATTCCGGTAAGTATGCCCAGCATGCCAAAAACCAAACCTGAGCGTGCTGCTTCAACGGAAAGCAGGTCGTGTTTGATTTGGAAACCGGACAGATACCTGATGCTGTTGACAAAAGAAACCGCCATTAACACAATCATGGTAAACCACATACATACATGGAAAAAGAGGTTTCGGATGGTTTGGTGAATGATGGGAAGTTCGGGCACTTTAATGGTAAAACCCGCCACAACCGCATAAAGCAACAAAATCAGAGAAAGTATTTTCCACCAGTGTTTTTTCATAAGCTAATCGCGCCAGAGATATGGAAATAAAATAAAAGCCAGCACCACAGAAATGGCAGTGAGCAGGATTAGAACAAGGCAGATGCCCCAAATGTTTACCAGCTCCTGCATTCCCAGCGACATGGCCGAAAGTTTCATCAAGCTGAGCAGCATGGGCAGCATCAGCGGAAAGCTCAAAATGGCCATTAAAGCAAAATTATTGCCCGAACGTGCCGATATAGCCGAAACCATAGTAAGTATGCTGCTGAAGCCCAATGCGCCCAATAAAAGCGCAAGGATGAAAAGCGGCATATGCACTACCAGGTTTCCCATAAACATCAGGAAAACCACGAAGCCCACAAAAGCCAGCGCCAGGATCAAAGCCGAATTGTAGATTATTTTGCTGAGCACGATGGCCCGCGCCGAAGCCATCATATAAAAGTAGAGATAGCGTGCATCGCTGTCCTGCACAAAACTTTTGGCCACGGCATTCAGGCTGGCAAAGAGAATGATGATCCAGAAAAGAGCATTCCAGGTTTCGGCCTGAATAATCTGCCCAAAAGAAAGGTAGCAAACAAAAACGGTACTGACCACATAGAGCAACAGCCCTGCAACAGCAAAGCGCTGCCGCATCTCCAGCTGCCATTCTTTTTTAATCAGTATGCTTATTTGTTGCCACATAATCTTACTCTGTATTCTCGCGTTGTTCGGCATTCTTATACTTGGTATCCTCACTGATTTTCATAGCAGTATCTTCGGAACCATCGGTATAAAAGTGCTTGCGCAGGGTTATGTGCTTTTTGGCAAAACTCGCGCCCACACTATCGTGCAATTTACGCATTTTTGGATTAAAATCACCAACCCATGAAAGTTCAATTTCTTTGTATTGCGGTTTGCGCTTCATGGTTTCGTTCATATGCCAAAACAGGCCGCTTTCAACGCCATAGCGCTGATATTGCGGCACAACGCCCATAATAGTAATGCGTGTACGGTTGATGACTTTATTTTTGATGCGCCACCACAGGCGTAATTTGTTCAGCAGGTTCAGCTTACCGTTAAAAGGTTTGATGGCCTGATTGAGATCGGGGAACATAATTTCAAAAGCTACGGGTTCGCCTTCGTGATAGGCATACCAGATCAGTTCCGGATCCATCACAGCTTTGGCATCTTTCATCTCGCGGATGACCACCTCACGGTTGATGGGCGTGAAATTCTCATGAAACTTCCAGGCTTCATTATAGATGTAGATAAAATCGTCCACGAATTTTTCCACATTATTAAAATCGAAATGCTTGTACTCAAATTTATTTTTGCTCAGCAGCCATTCGGCGATTTTCCAGAAGCGCTCCGGGAAAGGTTTGGTGAGGTCGAGGTGGTTGGTTACCTGCTCGAAGAAGGAACGGAAACCATATTCTTCAAAAAAGGACACATAATATTCGGGATTATAGGACATTCCATAACCGGCCTGCATAAAACCATCCACCAGCAAGCCCCAGAAATTATCGTTTTCACCGAAATTTATCGGGCCGTCCATGGCTTCCATGCCGCGCTCTGCCAGCCAGTCTTTTGCCGTATCAAATAATTTAAACGCAGCCTCTTTATCGTTGATCACTTCAAAGAAACCCATTCCGCCGGTGGGCTGGTTGTAGTTATAGGCTTTGGCTTTATTGATGAATGCCGCCACGCGACCGATGAGCTGCCCGGCATCATTGCGCAAAACCCAGCGTGTAGCTTCGCCTTTTTTGAAAAACACATTTTTTTTCGGATCAAAAACCGCCTCGACGGTCATATCGAGCGGACAAACAAAATTTGGATCGTCTTTATAGATGATACGCGCTACATCAAGGAAGTCCTGCGCGTCTTTGCGGCTCTTTACTTCAGTTAATTTCATAAGCAGTTAGCAGTTGATGGATCATAAAACAGTGTTCAGCAAAAATACTTAATTTTCTTTGCAATAAACTTTAGAACAATTGATTTTCAAGCTAGTGAAAATTGTGATATTACCCAATTTATACAAAACTTCTTCAAAAAAAGCATTTCAAGCTGTTATTTTTTACTTCAGATTTGCTGAAAAACCCTTTTTCTTCACAAAAAAAACTGTGGAGCAAAAAATTTTTCACAGGCAATCGGACTCACAAAAATATTGATTTTTGAACGTTTGCCACAGAAAACCAGTAAGTATGGAATTAAAGCACCTATTTGTATCTATTCTAAATTAATTTCGAGCAAAATGACTTTTTGGAAAAAGCCTACCTTTGTCCTTATTGTTCATATCTAATAATCTCGATACGAAAATTTTAGAATACGATCAGTAAATTACTGCGCAGACAATAACCCGATTTAGTTCTGATAAACAAAAATGATTATGAGTAACAAAGGATTTCATCAGGCCTCGATCACCAAAAAAATCATTATGGCCGTTGCAGGTTTATTTTTGGTTGCTTTTTTGGTGGTACACCTGGCCATCAACTTGTTTATACTGCCCATTTCAGAAGAACACGTGGCAGTATTTGAAGAAGCCGTTCACTTCATGACAAGCAATCCACTGATAAAAATCATGGAGATTGTGCTATTTGGCGGCTTCATCCTTCATGCCCTTTACGGCATCATCCTGCAGCTGCAAAACTGGGCTGCACGTCCGAAGCGCTACAAAGTCAGCGGCACTTCAGAGGAGACTTTCCTCTCGCGCTACATGATCCACACCGGACTGATCATTTTCACCTTTCTGGTGATCCATTTCATCAACTTTTATTTTGTAAAGCTGGGATGGACCGATGCGCCAACAGGTGTAAATGCCGTCAGGGACAATCATGATTTTTATAATATGGCTGTAAACCTCTTCAGCAACAGCACCTATTCGATTATTTATATCGTGCTTTTGCTTTTCCTCGGTTTCCACCTCTATCATGCTTTCCAGTCGGCATTCCAGACGCTGGGGTTGACACACAGCAAATACACGCCCGCCATCAAGCTGATCGGCACTATATATACCATTCTTGTTACACTGGGTTTTATAAGCATCCCACTGTATTTTTTAATTAACGCTTAGTTTTTGAACCCCTAAAACGACCGTTCAACATGACAAAACTGGATTCAAAAATACCTCAAGGCCACATAGCTCAAAAGTGGACCAATTATAAAGCCGAACAAAAACTGGTTAACCCTGCCAACAAACGTAAACTCGACATTATCGTTGTTGGAACAGGACTGGCCGGAGCTGCTGCTGCAGCAAGTTTTGGTGAGCTGGGTTTTAACGTAAAGAACTTCTGCATTCAGGACAGCCCGCGCCGTGCGCACAGTATTGCAGCACAAGGCGGTATCAATGCCGCCAAAAACTATCCGAATGATGGCGACAGCATTTACAGGCTGTTTTATGATACCGTAAAAGGCGGCGATTACCGAGCCCGTGAAGCCAATGTATATCGTTTGGCCGAAGTCAGCAACGACATCATCGACCAGTGTGTGGCACAAGGCGTTCCTTTTGCACGCGAATACAGCGGATACCTCGATAACCGCTCATTTGGCGGTGCGCAGGTTAGCCGTACATTTTACGCTCGGGGCCAAACCGGACAGCAGCTCCTTTTAGGCGCTTATGGCGCATTGAGCAAAGAAATTGACCGTGGACATGTAGAGATGTTCACCCGCGAAGAAATGATGGACGTGGTGATTATTGATGGCCGTGCACGCGGCATCATCACACGCAACCTGGTTACCGGGGAACTCAAACGCTATTTCGCACATGCAGTAGTTATTGCTACCGGCGGATACGGCAATGTTTTCTTCCTCTCCACCAATGCAATGGGATCAAACGGCACAGCCGCATGGAAAAGCCATAAAAAAGGCGCTTATTTCGGAAATCCCTGCTTTGTGCAGATCCACCCGACCTGTATCCCTGTCCATGGCGATTATCAGTCGAAGCTTACGCTGATGAGTGAAAGTCTTCGTAATGACGGGCGCATCTGGGTGCCAAAGAAAAAGGAAGATGCCGAAAAAATCCGCAAAGGCCAGCTGAGTCCAACCGATTTGAAAGAAGAAGACCGTGATTACTATCTTGAGCGCCGTTATCCCGCATTCGGAAACCTCGTGCCCCGCGATGTGGCATCACGTGCTGCCAAAGAACGCTGCGATGCCGGATTTGGCGTGGGAACAGGACTGGCGGTTTATCTCGATTTCAAGCACGCCATCGAACGCCTCGGCAAAGATGTGATTGAAGCACGCTATGGAAACCTTTTCCAGATGTACGAAAAAATTACGGCCGAAAACCCTTATGAAACTCCAATGATGATCTATCCCGCCATTCACTATTCAATGGGCGGCCTGTGGGTAGATTACGAACTGCAAACTACCATCCCCGGACTTTTCGCTGCCGGTGAAGCCAATTTCTCCGACCACGGCGCCAACCGCCTCGGAGCTTCCGCGCTGATGCAAGGATTGGCCGATGGCTATTTTGTACTTCCATATACGATTCAAAACTACCTTGCCGACCAGATTTCCATCCCGGCAATCCCAACCGACCATCCCGAATTTGAAAAATCAGAAAAAGAAGTCGATGCGCTGCTGAAAAAGCTCATGGGAATCAAGGGAAGCAAAACCGTAGACCATTTCCACAAAAAACTTGGCCACATTATGTGGGACAAAGTAGGTATGGCGCGGAACGGAAAAGCCCTGAAAGAAGCCATTGAAGAAATCAAAGTATTGCGCGAAGAATTCTGGAAGGATGTAAAAATCCCCGGAACGCTCGACGGTATGAATACCGAGCTTGAAAAAGCCGTTCGTGTTGCCGACTTCCTGGAGCTGGGCGAACTCATGGCCAAAGACGCGCTGCACCGCGAAGAAAGCTGTGGCGGCCACTTCCGCGAAGAATACCAGACCGGTGAAGGCGAAGCGCTGCGTAACGACAAAGACTTTACTTATGCTGCCGCATGGGAGTTTAAAGATGGCGATTACGTACTGCACAAAGAAGACCTGAACTATGAATATATTGAGGTAAAAACCCGAAACTACAAATCATAGGGGCTGTTTGCCGCTTGTAATTTTATGTAATCCGGAGGGCAACACCTCCACAAAACAAGCACGATATGGATTTTACATTAAAAGTTTGGAGACAAAAAAACGCAGCCGATAAAGGCCGCTTCGAATCATATCCGCTCAGTGGTATTTCCGCTGACGCTTCATTTCTCGAAATGATGGACATCCTCAACGAGCAACTCGTTGAAAAAGGCGAAGAGCCCATTGCATTTGACCATGATTGCCGCGAAGGAATCTGCGGGATGTGCAGCCTCTACATCAACGGAAGGCCACACGGCCCCGATGAAGGCATCACCACCTGCCAGATGCATATGCGCCGTTTCACCGACGGACAAACCATTACCATCGAGCCCTGGCGCGCAAAGCCGTTCCCGGTAATCAAAGACCTGATTGTGGACCGCACCGCCTTTGATGAAATAATCCGCGCCGGCGGTTATACTTCCGCTTCAACCGGCGGCGTACCCGATGCCAATGCCATTCCCATCAATAAGGAAGATGCCGACCTGGCCATGGATGCCGCAGCATGTATCGGTTGTGGCGCTTGTGTGGCTTCCTGCAAAAATGCTTCGGCCATGCTTTTTGTTTCGGCAAAAGTGAGCCAGTTTGCATTGCTGCCACAAGGTAAAGTGGAAGCGCAGGAACGCGTTCAGCGCATGGTTGCGAAAATGGACGAGCTTGGATTTGGCAATTGCACCAATACCTATGCATGCGAAGCAGAGTGCCCGAAAAACATCCACCGCAGCAATATTGCACGCATGAACCGCGAGTTTATTGCAGCAGGTTTTTGCGCATCCAAGAAAAAATAGATACTCCAACATCTCAATAAAACGCAAGCCGGAACCTGATGGGTTTCGGCTTTTTTGATGTTGGTTTTAAAGGATGTAAGCTCTTTTGGGTTTCCTTTATTAGTATTTGGGAGGAGGGTCCAAAACACAATTTCCGGTAATTGGAGTGGAGGGTTGAGTTCCCTCGAGCTCAATGCTCAGGAAGATGCTCCATTGTGGAATTCCCGGGAATGGGGGTTTAGGGCTTTGAAATGAGAGGGCGGTAGCATCATTGAGTTCCCTCGCTTTGTGCTCGGGAAGGCGCTCCATACTACAATTTCCTATAATTGTGAATGGAGCGTCCTTTCGACGAGCGCAGTGAGGAGAAACCCCAAAATCCCCCAACACCATTCCCCTCTAATTGTAATTTTGATTCTGATTTAGAGGGCGGTAGCATCATTGAGTTCCCTCGCTTTGTGCTCGGGAGGACGCTCAATTGTGGAATTATAGAAAATTGTATTATGGGCGTCCTTTCGACGAACTTAGTGAGGAGCAACTCAAAAATCCGACAAGCCAATATTAATAAAACCAATCGGTTACACCGGATTTAAGAAACCGGACTAATGCGGCCAATGGCACAGCTCAAGACGGATTTGGCTTTATGGCCTATACTTCCTTCATCGAGCGGTGGATATCCCAGTCCGCTCATAATACGGACAATATGGTGGTCACTGATTTTTTCTTCATCATAAGAAACAGTTACAGAAGACTCTGAAAAATTAATATCTACCTCACTTACACCTTCTTCCGACATCAGTTTTCGGGTAATTGTATTTGCGCAGCCCCGGCAACGCAGGTTGTCTATTTGAAAAGCTGTTGAATTCATCTTTATTGGGTTTTTCTTTGCTATAAATTTACCCATAAAAACAATTTGTCTTTATGTTTGCGCAGGGCTTAACAAAAATTTCACATTAGATCAGAAAGGATATCCCAGCGCTACATTCAAAATCAGGTTGTTTTTTCTCCAGGACGATTTTCCCAGGGCAATATCATCAATTACCCAGCCATTGTTTTTTTCGATCCAGGGTTTGCGCAGGGGGAAGGCAAAATCAAAACGGAGCAGGAGGAAACTGAAATCGAGGCGGAATCCTGTTCCTGCGCCCACTGCGAGTTCTTTGTAAAAGCTGTCAAAATGGAAACGTGCATCTTCGCCTTGTCCGTCATTGATCATCCAGATATTGCCTGCATCCACAAAAAATGCCCCTTTAAGGAATCCGGCAATGGGAAAACGATACTCGGCATTGAGCTCCAGTTTTACTTCACCGGTTTGGTTGTTGGTAATCTGGTCTTCGGCTTCTTCGGGCGGCGTGAGGGTTCCCGGCCCGATGGAGCGGGCATAAAAAGCGCGCAGCCCGTCCGGCCCTCCGGAATAAAACTGCCTGATATAGGGCAAAGCATCTGAATTTCCATAGGGGATTCCGGCGCCATTAAAAAAGCGCAAAGCCAGTCTGCTTTTGCCGGGTTTGCCAATATAATAGCGGAAATCGGCCTCATAACGGAAATACTGAGAGAAGGGCTGGCCTGCAAAAGTATAATAACCGCTATCGCTCTTTTGGGCGCCCAGCACATCCGACATCAACGAAAAAAGATTTCCGGCAAATTCCGTTTTCACCGAAGCATAATAATTGCTTTGCAAAGCGGCATCGCTAAAATTATTAATCACAATTTTATACCATCCTGCCGGGATGAACTGTTCTTCAAAACTCTGCCGCATATATGGATTTTCTATCATAATGGAATCGAGCTGCGCTGATGTTTCCAGGAGTTTCACATAAGTCAGCTCAAAAGGAGAGAAATAATGTCCGAGGCTTTTTTTCCGGCTGATGCGGTACACCAAGGAGGTTTTGCCGGAAGCAATGGTGTAAACCCCTACCCTGTCCTGCATTTTCCCGCCAAGCTGAAGGCTTGTGGTCACATCCGAAGTGCGGTCGCCACTCAAACTATGAAAAGGGAAAAACCGTGGAAAAGCCAGCTCTGAATTCAAACCGATAGAGTAAAAATACTCATCCCTATTCCCGATCTGCATCTGATACTGGGCATCTAATTGAATACTAAGAACTTCTGCGCCTCCAAAAATATTTCTTTGTGTTAATCCCAGATTTACCCCGGGACCGGTATAATTATTTGTAGCGGTACTGAAATCAACACTGGCGTTGAAGCTGAGCGGATAACGGGAAACCAGATCAAAATGCACATCCAGCGAATCCGTATTTTCAAAACGATTGATTGAAGGCTTCACATAGCGCAAAATACCCAGGGACGAAAGCTTATCATAAGTCTGCTTATAGTTATGTTTGCTGTAAACGGCTCCCGGTTCAATAAAATTCCGGCGCAGCAGCACTTCCGGGCGCAGGAAGCCATCTGTAATAATCGTTGTTGCGCCAAAACGGAGCGTATCATTCGATGGATCGGCCGGTTTGTAGGTTGCATTCAAGATCAGTTTACGGAAATAATATTTACGAAAAGCCATTTCCGGCGTTTCCGGATTGATCATCAGCTGTAAAGCGACATTTCGGCTGCCCAGCGAACTATCGGCTGCAAAAAACAAATAATTATCAGAGAAATAATAATAGCCCGACGATTGCAAAGCGGAAGCAATGCGTTCCCGTTCGTCCTGCAAAGCGCTTAAACGGTAAATATCTCCTTTCTTCAAACTTGTATTGCGCAGCACCACTTTTAAAACACTGTCATCCAGCGGTGTAACAGCAGGCCATACAATACTGTCGATATGGTAAGGCTGCAGGCCGGAAGCAGTATAGAACACTTTGGCGGTTCTTTTTTGTTTCTCCACAGAGGCCGAAACTTCCGCATTAAAATATCCATCATGAAACAAATGGTTTTGCATCACTGCGGCAACTTGTTGGGGATCAAAATCTGACAGCAGAACAGTTTTTTGTCCAAAAGTCTTGCGGATCCATTTTCGGATGGGGCCTTTCACCGAATCCCCGATGCTCTGATAAACCCACAATTGGGGGCGCATGCCAAAAAGGCTGGAATTGGGCTCAGGTGTCAACACTTCCTCCATAATTTTTTCGGCTTTCCGGCTTTCTTTTTCCGTTTCAGGGATTTCTATTGTTCCGCTGGTGTAGAGGAATTCCCCTTCCGGGATTTTGCGCAGACCTGTGCATGATGAAAGAAAGGCAAGGATCAACATTAAATAAAATATCTTATTTTTCATCTTTTGCCTCCTTCCTCTTTTTTAGCATAAACTCCTTTTCATACATCAGCGAAAGCCCTGTTTGGTCGATAGAACCATCGATCAGGTCCCAGCTGTTTTCGCGATACGCTTTGATGCGGAAACGCCCGTCGGGAGTAAGGTCGTAAATAACGGCATAATTTCCGGCCAGCTCATTTACCCCTTCCTGGCGTGCCGTTTCATTATCGCTCAAAGCGAAATTTTCCCCTACTTTCACCTGCAGGCGATCATTGAAAAAGCGTTTGCTCACATTGAGCTCGAGCTGTGTTGCCGCATCGCCACCGCCTTCGGATGCAGCATAATCTTCGAGGTTCATTTCGATATCCACTCCTTTGAGGAATCGTCCCGACAGGCGCTCCAACTGACTGTTCATCAATCCATTTACGCTGCTAAGTGCCACATCACGCGCCATAGCGGATGCCGGATCGTTCCCGCCCGAAGCATCCGAAAGGAAGCTGTTGAACACCAAAACGCCAAAGACTTGTTTGTTCAGCTCGTCCGCATTGCCATCGCGGTTGAGTTCCTGCACGTAGGCATCCACATCAGGAAACTGCGAACGGTATTCCTTGTCCATACTCAGGCCAAAGGAAATCTGTGGCTCCAGCATACTGCCCTTCATGTAGAGCATCACTGTAAATGGAATTTTCTGGCGATAGCGCTGTTTTTGTGCTTCGGATAATTGCGAAACCTGGGTCAGTATCAAATTTAAAGGCGAAACCCGTGTGCTGTATTTCGTTCCGATATCCATATTGGCATCGGATGGCGAGCCATACCAATTGATATAACTTCCCGGGATTACATCAAATTTTTTGCGTACCAGATTGTAAAAAGACATGCGGTAAAATCCGGAAGAAACTTCATAGCGGCCGGCCATGCGTATGCTTCCGTCGCGGTTCATATCAAGATCCAGGTCGGCATCACCGCGGATTTCGATATAATCTTCGGAAGAAAAATCGGCATAAAGCCGAAAAACAGCCTCTTTATCTACTTTGATATTGCTTTGGATTTTCAAGCCGCGGAAACCACTTTTCACAACCACGCTGTCCTTTTTTAATTCCAGGACTTTATTGCCGGGCAGTTGGGGCACAAATTCCACCACACCCTCATCATCGACCATATTAAGCCGGTCCGGGGCATAGATATAGGTAAAATCGGAGCCTTTGTTCAGCTTAAGCTCAGCCACAGCTACCGGTTCATCCAGGCTGCCACTGATGTTCAGTTTCACATCGGCATTAACATGGCCGTAATAAGGCAGATCGGTTTTGCGCTCTGTATTTACGAAAGTAAATTGCTTGGCATCCATCTGGAAATCAAGCTTCAAGCTTGTATCATTCTCAGGTTTCACAATCCCTCCGTTGATGTGGATCCTCTGCCCTGCTTCATCTTCGAGCTGAAAATCATCGAACTGCAGGGTGTTCCTGTCGAATTTAATTTTCTCGTTGCCAAGGCGGTAAGTCGTGTTGAGCGCTGCCAGGCGGATAGAAGCCTCACTGAAATGAACCTGCCCCTGCAGATCATTTGCATCTTTAAAAGAAAGATGAGCGAGCAATTCCCCTCCGGCTTTGGGAATGTCATTGGGCATAAACACAGGCAATGCCGATAAATCAAAACGCTTCAGATCTGCATCAAGCTGGAATTTATCGCTTGAATAGAACGCATTTGCCGTCATATCAAAATATTCCCCATCGGCGACGGCTGTGATTTTTTGCCCCCCATCTTCCGGAAAAAGGGATGCAGAAAGATTGAGTGGCGGCAAGTCCTGATAAACCACATCTTTGAGTTTCAGTTCGATGATGCGGGCAGTATCATCAGCCATTTTAAAATCCAGATCCATTTTTGCATCAAAAGGCAAAGCTCCTGTTTCGCCCTTGAAAGCAGATAATAAATTATCCAGATCAAAATCCCTGATCAACAACTCATTGTGCAGGCTGTCTTTTTGAAATTCCAGTTTTTCCTTTTGATGCACCAATTGCATGGCAGCTCTTTGGATTCCACTTGAATCAAAAACCAGATAATTCCGGTCTTCATTTTTCTCCCAGGATTTCCCTGCGATAATCAAGCTGTCCAATGCGAGGTGCCAGACCATATTTTTTTGACTTCCTTTGATTTGTATATCCAGGTCGGGCACAGTATCTCCGAGTTTGAAGCCCGCATGAAGCGTGGAATCTTTGAAACTCATTTCCCAATTCAGCGGTCCTGCATTAATGGTATCATAGGATATTTGAGCGAACTGCAATCCGGAAAAAATGCGCATACTATCGAGGCTCAGATCCAGCCGCATATCGCTCAGCCTCAATTTATCATATTCCAGAACCGGCATGCTTGCAGTAATTTCAAAATGCTGATCTTGCTCCCTGTAAGCCATATTAATCCCACTGAATTCGGCCTGTTTTAAATCGGGCAGGAAATAATCGCGGACAGGAGAAGTACCATGCAACTGAATACTTGCAGTACATTCCGTTTCGCCGGGTTCACGATCGTAAAGCCCATGCAAATAATCCTGATAAAAATCCTGCAAAGATTGCAGCAAGACTTCAGGTTTTCGGTTGGCTTCAAGGGACACATTTAAAATACCGGACGTAATTTTCAGATCGGAAAGTGTATCAGAGCTCAAAAAACGGGCCTCGAAAGGAGCAAGCTCAAAGCGCTTATTATCAACCCACAAACCCGAATTATAAATATCAATCCCGGCTGTTTGCGTGCCTAATGTATCGCTCCAGCTCATCTTACAATTACCCCAGATGGAAGGCAATGGGCGGTCATGGAAATAATCCAGGCGAACATCCTTTATCGCTAATTCTGCATCGGCATTATATTGGTTGCCACTTGCAGTAATGATTAAATCAGCATACTCTGAAAAAGTTTGCAATTGCAGTTTTCCCCAACTATTTTCCCAATTAGCACGCAAGATCAGGCTGTCGAAATCTGCCCTGCGGTATGAAATATCGGAAAAACTGCACTTCAAATCTGCTGTGGCGGTTGGCAGATCAAAGCCTGCGCCTTTCAATTGCATATCCATGTTCATCCCGGAAAGGGAATCTATTTGCAGGAGCTCTTGCAAATCAAATCCTTTTAAGGAAAGATTGGCTTCATAAGCATACAAACTATCTATTTTCCCGTCCAAATGCAGGTTTCCCAAATTGGTCAGCAATGCAATATCTGTTTTTCCCTTTAACGAATCAAGCTGTATTTCCATCTGGAAATCAATTTTTTCCGGTATATTGATATCCGGAACCAATTTCTGAACGATAATTGCAGCGGTGGTATTTTCCTTGTATTTGAAGTTCAGGTTAAGATGACCGGAAGGCATACTGTCGTAAAAATATCGTTCAATGCCAGCCGAAGCCTGAAGGTTCAAAAAGTTCCCGATCCGGGCATTAAGACTATCCAAAACGAAGTCACCTCCTGAAGCATTGGCCTGAATATCAAACATCAACGGCTCTTTTTCAGCTAAAATCCAGTAATCTTCCGGAATATATCTTGCCAGAACAAGCGGCAATGTACCCTCCAGTTTCAAGGAAGTTTGAAGTGGCATAAATACCAGCGAATCGACAGGAAGTGGAAAATGCGCTTTGGATTCAGCGCGTGCAGAAAGCACAAGATTTTTTGTTTCCAAATGCACATCCTGAAGTAAAAGCTGATCATGATTAAACTTCAGTTCCGCCAGCAAAGACTGCAAGGAAATACTATCGGCCTGAAAATCCTGAGCATTGATTTCCAAATCATTATGCACATCATTAAAAACTACATTATTTATGTGGAGTGATCCCAATGAATAACTTTGCTGCAAGCCGGATTGATGAAGTTTTAGGCGGCTTTGCAAAAAAGACAGATCGGCGCATGCCACATCCCAGCCCACATCAAAACCCGGTTTCAGATAAAACACCGATGAATCCGAAACCACAGTGGCAGCGCTATCAGCAGTTCTGAGGTACATATTGAAGTGCAGGTCATTATTATTTAAATGTTCCAGCTGCACACTTTGGCTTGCCAGATTAAAATTCAGTTTTTGTATTTCCAAAGCCCGGTTTGAGATATGCATCAGGGTATCGCCCGCTCTCATTTGCACATAAGAAATATTTTTCAAACCAATCAATTTACTGTGGGCTGTAAGGAAGGTCTGGGATGAAGGTGCATCATCGGATTGCGTATCTTTTTCCATTTTCAGGGAGGTCAAGAAAACATCCAGCCCGTCAAGTTGTATTTCATCATTTTGCACCTTTAGGGAATCCAGGGAAAGTGATGTGGCACCGCAATGGAAATCATGCAAATGGGCACGGAAATCAAGTTCCGATGTGGTATAGGAAAACCGGATATTTTTTAAATCCAGAGAGGCAATGTGCAGGAGAAGATTGTTTTTTTGCTGATCCTGCTGTTTGTTTTTTGAATCATCCTCATCAGCGGAAGCAAAAACCTCTATAAGGTTTAAAACGCCTGAAGGATTGGTTTTCATATTCACCTGCACAGCAGCCAACTGCACATTTCCAGCCTCCAGCGAGCCGTGCATCAGAGGCCATAAAGCCAGTCCTGCACGGATTTTCCCTGCATTGATGAGGGTGTCTTTTTGAGAACCGGTTAGCAGGACATCATCCAGTTTTACTTTTAATGGAAAGCCCAAATGCAGCGATCCAATCGAGATTTGCCCGTTTATCTGTGCATTGATTTCCTTGCTAACTTTTTCAACAACAACACTTTGAACAAAAGGCACATACAAAAGAGCCACAAGTAAAACCACGATACTGAGCAAAGAGCCCAAAAAGTAAGCTGCAATACGCAAAATCCTCCGTCCTATTTTTTTTAATTTGCTCAAATCCCCGTATCAAAAATTATTCTGTTGTTCCTGACCTGTTTCGATTTCCAATCCGTCATAAGCCAGATGGACTCCTTCGGGCAGCTCTTTTTCTACATCCTCATGACATCCCAGTCGGTGCGAAATATGTGTCAGAAAAGCCCTTTCAGGTTTGACCTTTTGGATCACATCCAGCGCCTCCGGCAAAGAAAAATGAGAAATATGAGGCTCTTTCCGCAATGCGTTAATAATCAGTATATCAAGATTTTCCAAAGATTTCATACTTTCTTCCGGAATATATTTTGCGTCTGTGATATAGGCCATTTTTCCAATGCGAAAGCCCAAAACCGGAAGCTTATGGTGCAGCACTCCAATTGGAAGAATGGACCTACCGCAGCAGTGAAATTCCTCTCCGGCAGCTATCGAATGTAATTGAAATTCGGGCACTCCGGGGTATTTCACATCAGCGAAAGCATAATGAAAATCTCGTCGGATATCATGCTGCACATCCTTTCGGGCATATACATCAACAGGTTTTTGCATCAGGTAATTGTATGCCCGCAAATCGTCCAGGCCGCCGATATGGTCTTTATGTCCATGTGTAATCAAAACAGCTTCAACACTTTTCAGTTTATGCCGAAGCATCTGTGCGCGGAAATCAGGTCCGGTATCGATGACAATATTTTTATCATCCTGCTGTATCCAGATGGAGGAACGCAGGCGCTTGTCCCGCTCGTCTGCTGAAGTGCAAACCGGGCAATCGCACCCAATTACAGGTACGCCATGCGATGTTCCACTGCCTAAAAATGTTATTTTCACAAAATTTTAATTCAATGCGCAATTTAGTAAATTATCCTGCCATACAGCTAAACGAAAAAGCCGGAAACAAATTTTATTGGTTCAGGGCAACGAAATCGAATAATTTCCCGTATTTTTACGAATCAAAAAGGCTGATTAGCCTGCCCGGGTCATTTATTTTTATATTCGCCTGAAAACAAATTATTAAGATTGGGAATCATTACCAACATAAAACTGAATTATGCCGCACAACAGCTCAGCCGCATTAAAAAAAAGCGCAAAAGAGCACGTGGCCTGCTCCGTTTCGACGAAGCCAAAAGTATTTTAATCGTTTTTAGCTGGAAAAACCAAGCCGCTTTTGAGCATCTCCAGAAAGTTGTTAAGGAAATGAAAAAAGAATGCCCTTCGGCTTCCATTCACTATTTATGCCACTTCCGGCAAAAAGCCAAAAACATTCCGGAAAGCCTTCAAAAGGAAGACTTCATCCACCTGAGCAAAAGCGATGTAAACTGGCTCGGCACACCAAAAAAAGATTTTCTGAACAGTTTCCTGAAAAAAGATTTTGATATACTGGTCGATTTTACCTTTGTTGATTTCCCGGAGCTGCTTTTCGCAGTTGGCGCAGCAAATTGCCGATTGAAAACCGGACCGGATATTTCGGGCAGAAACAAATATTACGACCTGATGATCGCCATTCGCGAAGGAGAACATCTGCGCGATTTTGCCGCAAACCTGATTCACTACCTTAAAGTATTTAAAAGCAAATAATTATGACAACAAGTTTTAAAGGAACCGGAATAGCAATCATCACTCCTTTCAAAAAAGATAAAAGCATTGATTTCGAATCACTTGAAAAGATTATTGAATATAATATCTCCGGCGGCACTGATTTTATTGTGGTGCACGGAACTACAGCAGAGGCCGCTACACAAACATCCGAAGAAAAAAAAGCCGTGCGCGAATTCGTGCTTGAAAAGGTGAACGGACGTCTGCCTCTGGCTGTTGGTATGGGCGGAAACGACACGGCGAATCTGATCGTTTCACTGAAAACCACAGATTTAACGGGCTTCGACGCCATTCTTTCCGTTGCGCCTTATTACAATAAGCCCACACAAGGCGGGATGATTGCTCACTTTGAAGCAGTCGCCGATTACAGCCCCCTGCCTGTCATTATTTATAATGTACCCGGACGTACCGGAGCAAACATTAAAGCGGAAACATGCCTGAAACTTGCAGCGCATAAAAATATTATCGCCGTAAAAGAAGCCAGTGGCAATCTGGAACAAATCATGGAAATCATCCGCAAAAAACCGGAAGGATTTTCTGTACTTTCGGGTGATGACCTGCTTACTTTCCCGATGATTGCACTCGGCGCTGACGGTGTAATATCTGTCGCAGCACAAGCCGCCCCGGAACTTTTCTCGGGCATGGTAAAAGATGCGCTGGCCAGCAAAAACAAAGAAGCCGCAGAAAAGCATTATAAATTGATGCCGTATATGCAGTACCTTTTTGCAGATGGAAACCCGGCAGGAATCAAAGCAGCCCTGGCCGCCCGTGGCCTTTGCGAAAACATTCTGCGCCTGCCGCTCATCCCGGCCAATGAGCAGGTTTGCACTGAAATTGAAAAATTAATCCCCAACCTATAGCCCCATGAAAAAAAGCTTCTTCCTCCTGATTCTGATGGCCTTTGCTTTTCAAACTACTTTTTCGCAAAATTCCGGCAATCAGTTTACAAAAGATGAATTATTGCAACGAAAAGAAATTTGTTTCAGTTTCCAATCGACGGATCGGGAACTCATCGCAGCGCTCAATAAAATCATCATCCTTGAAGAAGCAAAAGGTACAGAAGCGCGATTTTTCGCATACGCGACGCAGGAAGGCTATCAAAAGTTCCTCGATTTTGGTTTGCAACACCAAATTGAAGTTCCGCCATCGCTGCGCCGCCCGGCAAAAATGACAACTTCCACGCGTACTGATTACGATTGGGACGCCTATCCAACTTATGAAGCTTATGTAGCCATGATGGAGCAATTCGCCTCTGATTATCCCAACCTTTGCTCGCTTTATGAAATCGGAAGCTCGGTGGAAGGCCGCCGCATCATTGCAGCGCGCCTGCATGCGCCCAATTATGGGGGCAAACGCTCTAATGTGCTTTATACAGGACAAATGCATGGCGATGAGCTGGTTTGCTATATTTTGCAGTTACGCCTGATCGATCATCTACTGAGCAATTACGGTAATGATGAACGGATTACACGACTTTTAGATGAACAGGTGATTTATATTAATCCACTGGCCAATCCCGACGGAACATATGCCGGAGGCAATTCAACGGTAAATGGGGCGACCCGAACCAATGCCAATGGCGTGGATCTGAACCGCAATTTCCCGGATCCGATCACCGGCCCGCATCCCGATGGCAACGACTGGCAGCCCGAAACGGTGGCCTTTATGCAACTGGCCGAAGATATTCAATTTACACTTTCGGCCAACACCCATTCCGGAGCAGAAGTAGTAAATTATCCCTGGGATTCGTGGAATGGCTATACCGCCGATGATGCCTGGTGGGTAGATATTTCGCGGGCATATGCCGATGCCGCACAGGAAAACAGCCCGGCAGGATATTTCACAGACCTCAACAATGGCATTACGCATGGCTACTCCTGGTATTCCACTCACGGCAGCCGTCAGGATTATATGAACTTTTTTGCCGCTTGCCGCGAAGCCACAATTGAGCAATCAACCGTAAAACTCCTTCCCGCCGAATTACTCCCTGATTATTGGGAATACAACCGCGAAGCCCTGCTCAACTATCTCGATTACGGGCTGATGGGCGTAAAAGGCATGGCGGTGGACAGCATCAGCCGCGAGCCGCTCAAAGCCCGGATTTTTATCAAAAATTACGATAAAGACAGCTCGTGGGTTTATTGCGACCCGGCAGACGGATGGTTTTTCCGCCTGCTCAATCCCGGAAGCTATGAATTCATGTGCAGCTATCCCGCTTATACCACACAAACCAAAACAGTAACAGTTGCTAAAGGGGAATACAGTTTTCTGGAGTTTGAAATGACTCTTTCCGGAACCGGAATTGAAAATCCTGATAATGAATCGTTTTCCGTTTATTCTATCGGGAACAAAATTGAACTGGATTATGCAGCAAGTGCAGCAATCAATCTTTTTGACCTGAGCGGGCGCATGATCAACTCATGGAACCATTTGGGAGGCAAGGCGGCTTTTGATCCGGGCAATATCCCGGAAGGAATTTATCTGATCCGAATCAGCAGCAATGAAAAGCACTACAGCCGCAAACTGCTTATCCGATAGATTTACTGATTTTCAACACATCATCCATTACCGCTTCAATCTGCGGCAGGATTAATTGCTCACCATCATTTCGGATGATCCAATCGCATAATGGCGCTTTCTTTTCTTCCGGCCATTGGTGAGCCATGCGTTTGCGGATTTCCTCTTCCGGCATTCCGTCCCGTTTAAGCACACGTTTCAGGCGAATATCTTCCGGAGCACTTACCAGGATAATTTTATCGAATTTCTTGTCAAATCCGCTTTCAAAGAGAATAGCTGCCTCATGCAGGACAAAAGGCTCAGATTGATAATGTTCCAGCCAGCGATCAAAATCCTGCTCCACCAAACGGTGCACAATGGAATTCAGTTTTGCGAGCTTATTTTTATCTGAGAAAACGATGGCTGCGAGTTTTTTGCGGTCGATCAGCAATCCGGAATCCTCCATAATATCGTCCCCGAAAGTTTCACGAACTTCCTGAATTGTGCCCTCATCATCCATCAGGAAGCGGGCACGGATATCCGCATAATAAACCGGAACACCGAGCCGGGAAAACTGCCTGCAAATGAACGACTTCCCGCTACCTATATTTCCGGTGACGCCAATTTTGAGCATTATTTCCTGATTTGAAGGTATTCGACAATTTCAGGTTCCATGCGGAGGTTTTTTACAAAATCCGGCTTTCTCATCACCTTCAGGCGCGCAAAACCGGCTTCTCCCGATTCCTGCTTTGCTTTTTCGGCAGCAATCAGGAACATAGTCCCATCCACTCGTTTATAATCACGGAACGACACCTGACAAAAAAGGTTCACCTTATCGGGGAAAAAGCGATAATACTCCACGGAATCGATTTCGGCCGGATGGATATCCACCTCCAGCCGTACTTCGGTAAACTGCTCCACCGGAACCGTAACCTGCACGGAATCGGAGCTCATCTCCAGCGGATGTTCCAAAGCATAATGGATTAAAGGAAGTTTCACCTGCACGCTATCGTTGATTTGCCCAAACTGACAGGCAGTACTTTGCACAAAATCAATGGTATCCAAAACCGATTGAAGTCCTTTCAACACGATGCTGTCGGGCTTTAACAAAACAGGACCGCTCAGCCAAAACTGCCGGTCGAGGGTAAATTCAATCGGAGCCTTTACAGGAACTTTTTTTTGCATTTTCTTACGGAAGCGGAAGAACAAGGTATCGGGGCTTAGGCCGGTCAGTTCATCCGAAAGTTTGAGTTGTCTGGCAATACTTGTTGCATAGGGGGCTGTCAGAAGATAACCCGTGAAATCACCATTTGACCTTTGAATCAGTTTTATATCGCGCACATCAATGGTCACATTGCGCTCAAGCGAAAAAAAATCAAGCTCGGCCAAATCATAGCCTTGCCCACGAACCCTGAGAAGCAAATGATCTTCGGGTTTATTCATCAAAATTTTATCGGCAGGCAAGCCACTGATCTGCAATTTGTAGTCAACCGTACTATAATATTCCCGGTTAAGGCTCATCAGTAACCATACAAAAGCGGAAATGAGCAGGCAGACCAAAAAAAGAGAAAGCTGATCCCTCGCGGCTTTATCGTGGGGATTGAGCATCCCCCTAATCTGCTGCATGAGCTCAGCTCTCTTCATGATGAATTGTTATTTTATTTCTTTTGATTCATCTGAGCATCAACGCCACCCATTGAAACGGCAGAGCGTTCCACCTTCAGGCGACCCTGTCCTTCGGTTTCGAGGATAATGGCAGTTTCCATAATTTCAAGGATTTTCCCATGGATTCCTCCGATAGTCACTACTTTATCACCTTTTTTCAGGCTTTCACGAAATTTACGCTCATCCTTCGATTTTTTCATTTGAGGACGGATAAAAAAGAGGTAAAAAACCACAATAATCAGACCCAGGAAAATAAATGAAGACCATGGGTTTTGTTCTTCCCCGCTTTGGGGCATCATTAAAAAAATACTTGCAATCGTTGTCATAATAATGTTTGATTAATTTTCAGGTATAATAACTTCCGCCTTGATGCGCAAAATTTTGGTATTGGGCTGCGCATTGGACAATACGGTAACGCTTTTGTTTTGATAACCTTTGCGTCCGGAGCTGTTAAAGCTCACCTCCACAATCCCTTCTTCACCCGGTTTAACAGGTGTTTTGGGATATTTGGGAACGGTACAGCCGCAACTTGATGACACTTTGGAAATCAGCAGGTCGGCTTTGCCGGTATTTTTAAATTTAAAGCTATAAGAAACGATTTCCCCACGGATTACCCGTCCAAAATCGTGAAAATTTTCTTCAAATTGAATAACCGGTAAATTGGCCGTTTCTTTTGAGTCCGCACTTATGGGATTATTCACCAAATCCGGTGAAAGCTTGCCTTTTTGATCAGAGTTTCCACAGGCAGCCATCAGGAAAACCAGCAATACAATTAAATAATTTGTCTTCTTCATCTGCAAAATCAGCTTATAAAAACATACGAAAGCATTCATTATCAGGCATAAATGCAGTCGCTATAATTTCATTTTCCGCCTGAAGTGCAAAAGTAGCAATTTTTCTGCTCTGGCGAATCCTTCTGTTTTTCAAAATCCTAACAATAAAAAACAAGTATGCAGGAAATTAGAGTTTTTTTTGTAACTTGCAGGGAAGAAAACCCTAAGCTTATGAAGACCACTATTCGACGCCAGGATATCCGTTTTTATCCTGACCCAAAACGGGTAATTGCACGGTTCTTTTTTCCCGGCCCGGAAGAGCGGGTCGCATCCATAATCCAGAAAGTAATAAAGATGCCCGAAGATTCTGCAAAGCTGATGTTGAATCAGACATTACGGGAATTTTCAAACCGTCACCGCAATATTACACGGATTTTCGGGAAACATTTCAAGCATGTGCGCCATATTATAACGCATCAGATAAAAATTGA
Organism: Bacteroidales bacterium; assembly: GCA_963662905.2. Taxonomy (GTDB): domain Bacteria; phylum Bacteroidota; class Bacteroidia; order Bacteroidales; family WRLA01. The sequence goes on from CAXXFD010000004.1 coordinate 259,288, forward strand.
TCCCGATAGCATTCCGGATTTTAAGCAACTGCTTATCGGCGCATATTTTACCAGCGAATACAGCATTGAGTCGGCTGCTTTTTTTAATCCCAGTATGGTAGAAGATCCCGATCAAACAAATCTGGAGGGAGGCGAAAAAAGGGTAATCGTAAGTTTCCGGGCGACCGGCGAAGGCCATATCAGCTCTATTGTTTTTCGCAACGGCATTGTAAACCGCGAAGGCATGATCCGTTTTTCGGATGCCGGAAGGATGGTGGACGAAGCCGAAGCTGTAAAAAACTGCCAGTATGAGAAAAAAGTTTTCCTCAGCAAACTGCAGGAAATGAACATCCAGAAAAAAATTATTTTTCAGGTGATGGATAAGCTGGGGGATCATTTTGATTATCAGCAACTCGATGACAGCATCCGGCAAATCCGCGAAGAAGCCAACATGACCCATTCCAAGGAAAATGTGCTTGATGCGATGAAATGGCTGGCGGATTCACATTATGAGATTTCTTTTTCCATGGATACCGACATCAGCCAAAGGGTGATTTTTCCACTTACCGCCACCGAAAGCAACGGCATTGAGGATGCACGTTTTGTGCGCTTTACTGATGATGACGGCAGCATACGCTATTACGCCACTTACACGGCATATAATGGTTTTGCCATCCTGCCCAAGCTGGTGATGACGGAAGATTTTTACAACTTCAAAGTGATGCCGCTGCACGGAAAATACGCCCAAAACAAAGGGATGGCGCTTTTTCCTCGGAAAATCAATGGCAAATACGCAATGGTTTCCAGGCTGGACGGCATCAACAATTACATCATGTTCAGCGATAATGTAAATATTTGGGAAGAGGCCAGTATTTTGCAGCAACCAAAATATCCATGGGAATTTATACAGATCGGCAATAGCGGTTCCCCAATCGAAACAGAGGAAGGCTGGTTGCTGGTTACTCACGGCGTTGGCACCATGCGTAAATATTGTTTGGGCGCTGTTTTGCTCGACAAAAATGATCCGACCCGCATCATTGCTGAACTGACAGAACCCCTACTGATGCCCAACGAAGAAGAACGCGAAGGCTATGTGCCCAATGTAGTTTATAGCTGCGGCTCCATTATTCACGAAGGGCGACTGATCATCCCTTATGCCATGTCGGACACAGCCAGCACCATTGCATCCATTGAGCTAAAAGCGCTCTGGGACAAAATGAAACCCATCAGTTCAAGCGTATTCAAAACCAATGGCCAGGAAAAAATTCTTTTGGTTGAGGACGACCCTGTGATGCAAAGGGTTGTTTCTGAGCTGCTGCGCAACGAACATTATGAAGTGGATGTGGCATCGGACGGGATCAATGCCCTGATGAATATTGCTAAAACGAAATACGATATCATTTTGTCGGATGTTCAGATGCCCAATTTTAACGGCTTCCAGCTGCTGGAATTCATGAATGAGAAAAAAATTAATATTCCCGTGGTCTTTATCACAGGTTCATCAGATCATGACCTGGAAGTAAAAGCGCTTCAATTGGGTGCTGTTGAATTTCTCAAAAAGCCCGTAGATCCGGAACTACTGATTTTAAGGATGAAAAATTTGCTCAAACAACATAAAGCAGGTTAAGATATGCCCGTAAGGTCAGGCGTCTGTTCAATGAAAAAAGCATAATATTATTATGCATACAGCGTCCTGATTTTATGGGCTTCCTCAAAAACTTCATGCCAAATCCGTAAAAATCTGGGCAGACAAAAGCCACGCAACCAGGCTTTCCGCTCCCTGATTTCGGTTTACAGCGAATTCTTCCAGGCCGTCATTACAGCCACCGGTTTCCTGATCGTACATAGGAACGAGCAAATCATTTCTTCCCAAAAACCACTCTGCACATATTTCCAACACTTCAAAATCTTCATGCGATTTGGTAAGCTTGTATTTCTGGCTATATGCCATTATCATGGCAAGTGCATCAATCGGCTGTTGCCCGAAAGGATCGCGCCATGCGCCCCTTTTCATCCAGCTGCCATTGCCAATTAATGATAAATGCCCCGAAAGCATCGTTTGCGAAGTCAAAAATTCAAGGGATTCCAAAGCAACATCACGGCAGGTTTTAGAGGAAATACTCTCTGCGGCCAGCAGAAGTGCATAGGGCATAATTGCATTGTCATAAGTCAGGATTTCCTCAAACCATCTCCAATCCGGACTGGAATTTCGGCGCCAGGCTTCCAGTAGTTTATTGCTTATCTTGTGTATATACATCCTGATTCCTTCATGATCCGGAAAACGCTTAAAAGCCCAGTACAAACCTATCATTGCATTGGACAATCCACGCAGATGATGTAGTTTCTCGGTATGCGGCAAAGCCTTGAAAAAAACATCAAGCCCTAGCTGGAAAAGCCCGTCAGAAGGTGGATGTGCAATCAAATATCCCAAAGCCCAAAGCGTACGGCCAAAGGAATCTTCAGAGCCTGCATGTTCATAAGATTTACGACTGTAATCCAGGAAATTACGGAAATCACCATCCTTATTTTGCACATATAAAATATAGCTCAGGTATATAGTAACCAAATCCAGAAAACGTTCATCTTTTTCTTTTTCCCAGGCATTCAATGCCACAATCAGCGCGCGGGCATTATCGTCCAGACAATAACCCAGTTTTTTATCAGGTACAGAATAATTGCTGTGTTGAATTATTCCTGTGGTATCTGTCATCCTGAATAAATGCCGGTATGATATATCAGGCATTGTGTAATATCTTTTTTGCGGCTTGTGAAAGCCATTTAAAACTCCTTGCAAAAGATCATAATATCTTTTTCCTGCTTTTTCCCAGCGAATAGAATACCCATAATCTGCAGAAGCACGGCTGACAGCTTCGCTTTTATCAGGATTCCGAACCGCATCCAAAAAAAGCCCGGAAAAAGTACGGTCATCGCCTAAAGGGAAAATGTAGCCTCTTCCATTCTCCAGAGCTTCAGCAGCATGCCAGTAAGGACTCGAAAAAACCAAACATCCAGAAGCCATCGCATAAACCAAAGTACCGCTGGTAATCTGAGCTTCGTTGAGGTAGGGAGTTACATAAAAATCAGCAGCTTTCAGATAGCGCACAAGATTTTCTTCGGAAACATATTCATCAATAAAAACCAAATGTCCTTCAACGCCAAGTTGATTTGCTGTTTGCATCAAAAATTCGCGATACTCTTCGCCATGTTCCTTTACAACAGAAGGATGGGTTTTACCAAGCACTACATATTGAAAATCAGGTACATGACGGATAATTTCTGGCATTGCCCTGATAACCGTCTCAATTCCTTTGTTTCTGCCAATCAGGCCAAAAGTAATCAGGCTTTTTTTACCTTCCCAGCCTATTTCCTTTTTCAGTTGGTGATGATCGTAAGCAGAAAAATCAGGAGTTCCATGTTCAATAATATGCACTTTGGCTTCAGGCACCTTATGTTTCTCCGTAAGTATCCTACGCGCCAGCCGGCTCATTACCACCAATGCAGCGGTTTTTTTAAACACTGCCGACATCACCGCCATTTGGTGAAAATCATATCGTTTCAAAACCGTGTGAAGCGTTATGACCACCGGCACATGGACATGCTCCAAAAGTTGCAACAAAAAAACACCACTGCGCCCACCGAAAATCCCAAACTCATGCTGGATGAGCAGGATATCTGCATTTTGGTTTATAAATACAGCTGTATCAGAGTAATTTCCCCTGATTTCCTCCTTCAGGCTCAGGCTTACTGCATTGGGATATTCGTATTCAAAACCCGGATTATCCATAGCAATCACAGTCATTTGGTCGCTTTCAGCAAAGCTTTTCATGATTGCTTCTCCAAGGTGATGGGTAAAAGTAGCAATGCCACATTTACGTGGGGGGTAATTTCCAAGTAAGCATATTCTCATTTCTCAGGATTTTTTTTAAAAATAGGCAATTTCCTTTAACCCTGCAAAAGACTGTAAAAACACGCAAAACGCATGAACCAACATTTCCTCCTAATTGTTTGATTCCATGAGAGCAACAATAATTGAAATAAGGGCAATGACCTCCTCTTTTGGAGTGAATTCCGTATTTATGCAGTCTTGATACACATTAATCCTAAATATTTTCTAATTTTACGGCATATAAGCGACAAGCAGTCTATGAAATACAAAAAAGCACAGGAATATATTCTCAGCAAACTTGAAAGCGATTTAGACAGCAAACTATACTACCATAACATTAGTCATACGCTTGATGTAATGCAGTCTTCGATGCGCATTGCCGAAGGTGAAGGTATCGGCGATTACGAAAAACAGCTTTTGGAAACAGCAGCGGCCTATCATGACTGTGGCATGCTCAACACTTATGCCGGCCACGAACAAGCCTCCTGCCTGATCACGGAAGAAGTTTTGCCCGGTTTTGGTTTTTCAAAAAAAGAAATTGAGCGCATCAATGCAATGATCATGGCTACACGCCTGCCCCAAAAACCACTCAGCCATCTGGAGCAGATTATATGTGATGCCGACCTGGATTATATGGGACGAGATGATTTTTTTATGATTGCGCACAGCCTGCAATTAGAATGGAACCTGCTCAAAGTAAACCCAACCACGCTAACGGAATGGTACAAACTTCAAATTAATTTTGTAGGAAACCACTATTTCTGGACTAAAACCGCTATAGATACACGACGGAAGAAGAAACTCCAAAACCTTGAAGAAATCACAGAAATCCTGAAGACTTCATTATAATCAGGTTTATTTATGTCAAACAATCGTTTTAATTACAACTTAACAATTGGCTCAGGAAACAACACCTACTAAGTCATTGGTTTCCTGAATTTAACAACAAAGCAAATGGATGCAGCAGAAGCTTTAAAAAGGATTGAAGCACTCTCCAGGGAATTAGAAGAACATAATTATTTTTATTATGTATTGGCTCAGCCCACAATTTCCGACTTTTCGTTTGACATGAAGCTCAAAGAACTGAGCGAACTGGAATCCCGTTTTCCTGAATACGCTTTTGACGATTCTCCCACCAAACGTGTAGGCGGCGACATCACAAAAGAGTTTGCTACTGTTGCACACCGTTTCCCGATGCTTTCTTTGTCCAATACTTATTCCACAGGGGAAATTATAGATTTTCAGCAAAGGACAAACCGTATGCTGGGCGATAGTGGAGTGGAATATATTTGTGAATTAAAATATGACGGAGTGGCCATCAGCCTGACATATGAAAAAGGCAAACTGGTTCGGGCGGTGACCCGTGGCGATGGCAGCCAGGGCGATGAGGTAAGCAATAATGTGCGCACCATCAGAAGCATTCCGCTCAGGCTTAAAGGAAATTATCCTGATTTTTTTGAAATACGTGGTGAGATTTTCATGCCACATAAAGCTTTTAATGAACTCAACCGTCTCAAAGAAGAGCAAGGCGACAAGCCTTTTGCCAATCCACGGAATGCGGCAGCAGGCTCGCTCAAGCTTCAGGATTCATCAATGGTAGCCAAAAGAAAGCTCGACTGTTTCCTGTATTATGTTTCCGGAAATGATCTTCCATTTCAAACGCATCACGAAAGCCTTATGGCCGCCAAAGACTGGGGGTTCAAAATATCGGAATACACAAAAAGCTGCAAAAGCATTTCCGAAATTCAGGAATTTATTGATTATTGGGACAAAGAGCGCCATAATCTTTCCTTTGATATTGATGGCGTGGTCATAAAAATCAACGATTTTCATCAGCAGGAAGAGCTGGGATTTACGGCCAAGTCGCCGCGCTGGGCCATTGCATACAAATTCAAAGCGGAGCAGGTTTCTACTCGCCTGCTCTATGTGAGCTATCAGGTTGGCCGTACCGGTGCCATTACTCCTGTGGCAAATCTGGAGCCCGTGCAACTTGCAGGAACGACCGTAAAACGGGCATCTTTGCATAATGAAGACATCATCAACAGCCTCGACCTGCACGAAAACGATACGGTTTATGTAGAAAAAGGCGGAGAAATCATTCCGAAAATAGTAGGTGTGGACATCAAGCAAAGGGATAATCAATCAGAAAAAGTCAGATTTATACGCGAATGCCCTGAATGCGGTGCCCCACTGAAAAAAAATGAAGGAGAAGCCGCATGGTATTGTCCGAACGAATTTGCCTGCCCACCACAGATTAAAGGCCGCATCGAGCATTTTGTTGGACGCAAGGCCATGGATATTTCCAGCTTAGGCGAAGGCAAACTGGATATTTTATATCAAAAAGGGCTTATCGAAAACATAGATGATCTCTACCAACTGAAATCCGACGAGCTGCTGGGCATTGAAAAAAGCTACAAAGACGAGGAAGAAGGCACAGAACGTATTGTTCGCTTCCGCGAAAAAACAGTACAAAATATCCTGGACGCCATTGAAGAATCTAAAAAAGTTCCGTTCGAAAGGGTGTTGTTCGCTTTGGGCATCCGCCATACAGGCGAAACAGTAGCAAAAACACTGGCGCAGCACTTTGGTTCCATTGACAAACTCATGGAAGCCAGCGAAGAAGAACTGATCAACATCACTGAAATAGGACCCAAAATCGCCGAAAGTGTATCGGATTATTTTCGCTCCGAACGGAATCAAAAAATTATTGAAAACCTCAAAAATGCGGGCCTAAAATTTGAAATTGAAGTTATTGAGAAGAAAACCAATACGGTAAAACCGCAAATAGAAGGAAAGAAATTTGTGGTAAGCGGTGTTTTTCAAAACTTTAGTCGCAACGGAATCAAAGAAACCATTGAAGAAGCCGGCGGGATCAACCAAAGCAGTTTATCCACAAAAACAGATTTTTTAGTCGCCGGAGACAAAATGGGACCTTCAAAAAAAACAAAGGCAGAAAAGCTGGGAATTAAGATACTGGATGAAAATGAGTTTATAAATATGCTGAAAAACTAGGCTTATCAGCCAAAGTTTTTCAAGTAGCAATATTCCACTACCAAACTGCAATAGTACCAGCAATATACATTCTTCGGGTCATTCTGTTAATAAATTTCAAAGTTTTGTTGATAGAATATTAAATTACAACCATTTACGGCCTTGTTTATTTTCTAATTTTATCGACTGATAAACTCGGACCGGATGCACACAAAAGAGAAAGTACGCGCTTCGTCTTTTATTTTACTACTAGCCATTGCAGTATTGCAAACTGCAAGCCTATTCGGTCAAAGCGATGAGTTATATCCTTTTTCACAAAAGTGGTATGTTACGCCCAATGCCGGCCTTACGGTTTTTAATGGCGATTTATCGACAGGTTTTCCGCTTGTAAATCCCGACCAATTTGGTGTTGCTTTTGGAGCCAACCTGGGCAAAAGAGTTAATAAAACACTCGATTTTCGCTTTTCCCTGCAATTTGGCAGCCTGAACGGCCAGGATGATTTTGAGGAATTCCACAATACATATCTGTCGTACACTATCGGCCCTTTAATTCGCATATCGGATTTTCTCGCCTCAAACCGTTTTCAAAGAAAAAACCTGATTTACAGTCACATAAGTGTTGGGTATATCCAGTGGCGCACCGACAAATATTCATTGGCAACAGGGGCAAAAACAGGCGGGAACGGCCATAGCGGATACGGTGTTGGTTTTGGAGGAAGAACATTGCAGGGATTTGTGAGCCTGGGCATTGGATACGAATATAAAATTAATGAGCAGTGGCATTTTAATGCAGAATTTCTTTTCGCCGGATCAAATACCGACATCATGGATGCCACCGTAAGGGGTAGTGGTTTTTTGAAAAATGATTGGTTTAACAGCATAACTTTCGGAGCCAGTTATCAATTCGACTGGAAAAAACCCGAAGACAAGCAAAAAAAACTGATGGCTTCGTATCTGGAAAACAAACATAAAGCACGCAGCCGGATTGTAGCCGACACACTAACATCCATCAAGCTTGATCCCAGTGAGGTATCGGCAATATGCAGCATAAGCACAGAGCTTGTTGTCCCCGGGCAAGCGGTAAAAGTTCAGTTGAAAATCAATAAAGGAAACCTGAATGGCAAATGCCTGATAAAAGGGTTAATCCCTGCCGGATATACCGTGAGCAACAGTGCCACAACAGGCAATATGAACTTCTTTGCAGATGGCCGGGACATCATCGTTCAAAGTGATCGCACGGCTCATTTTAACCAACTGAGCATTTCGTTTGAGATGACAACCGACACTGCATCCGGAGGAGAAAAAAGCATCTTTTTCACCGGCACAATAAAGGATAACAACCAGAAAGACAACAAATTCCACTGTATCCAACATTTCTATCAGGAAGCTCCACTGCTCTTAGAATCAGAAATGGATACCGAAATCGATTATTCACAACCCAAGAGTATAGATACTCCTCAGGACAGCCTGATAATCAAAGAAGAAATTATTGAAATATCACCTGAAAAGCAGGACACAGCGCCCGATATCCAGGCCAAAGAAATTAAACTGGAAGAAAACCTTGTTCCGCAGAAAATGATTCCTGACAGTACATCGGGCAGCAATGCCTCAGAAAAAGAAACTGAAAAGTTCTAATACGAAATAATGCTCCGTCCTTGTATCATCATCTCCCAAGCGGTATTGTCACAAAAAATGTAGTTCCCTCACCCTCTTTACTTTCAAAGGAAATTGAACCGCCCAGCAAATCAAGGGATTTAGAAAGAATTGTCAAACCAACCCCAGTCCCTTCAATATTTGTAACGTTTTTTGCCCTAAAAAAGGAATCAAAAAGATTTTGTTGGTTCTCTTCCGGGATTCCGATCCCCTGGTCTTTAACAGTAATTTTGAGTTTCTCGTCATCAACAAAAACGATCAAAAACACCGTTTTCCCATGCGCACTATATTTAAAAGCGTTCGACAGCAAATTACCGACAATTTGTTTTAACAGCTTCTGATCAATCAAAAGCTCTTCGGGCAATGTATTGGTTTTATACTCAAACTGGTGATTCCGACCAATTCCAATACGCACATCTTCAACAAGATCATTAAAAAATTCTGCGATATTCACAGGCTTCAGGTCGATATCATGTTTATTTGAATCAAGCCTTTCGACCATTAGCACATCGTTTATTAATTCAATAAGCGCCTGTACATTTTTTTGTATTGTGGCCGTATGCTTTTTCAAACGCTCCACATCTGCACCTTTTGAAATGAAGCGGTCCATCAGCTGAGCCGAGCTCATAATAGTGGTCATTGGTGTGCGGAACTCGTGCGAAATTGTAGTTACGATACGTGATTTCAGTTCATTAATCTCTTTTTCCTTTTCCAGCGATTTTTTTAATTCTTTTTCGATAAGGATCCTTTTGGACATCTCCTGTTCCAGCTGATCATTTTTTGTACGCAATTCTGCTGTACGCTTTTCCACGCGGCTTTCAAGCTCATCATTCAGGTTTTTAAGCTCTTCCCGAGCGGATTTAATTGCCGTGATGTCGCGGAAAGTAATAATGATGCCCCGGCTATCGCCATAATCATCATATACTAAAGAAACAGATTGATTGACAGGGATATAATAACCTGCATCACTATAAAGGTAGAGCTCCCGTGATGGATTTTCTTCATAAAACTGAAGGAATTCTACCAGATCGGCCTTGATAAAGGGAGAGGTAATATCTTCTTTTATCCGGTACACTTCAAATAATTTTTTACCAATTACTTCATCATGCTCTATTCCAAGAAGCGATTCGGCCACCGGATTAAAAAAGTTGATCTCGCCATCATTATCAGCAGCGATCAGCCCATCTGCAATACACTTCATTGTGAGGCTGATCATACGCTGGTTTTCTTTTAGCTGTTGCTCAACCCTGTAGCGGTTTACCGACATTTCAATAATTGTGGCCAGATGTTCTTTGGCATATGGTTTCAGAATGTAGCCATAAGGGTTACTGATCAGCGCCCTTTGCATCACCGAATCCTCATCATTTGCTGTTACGTATATAACCGGCAATCCAAATTCCTCCTTGATTATGTTGGCCGCTTCAATACCATCGAGTTCGCCGGGCATATTAATATCCATTAATATCACATCAGGGTGATGTTCCCGCACCAAACGGATGGAATCTTCGCCATCGGTTGCCATACCCACAACATCGAAACCCATTCTCTTTAAGTTGATATTCATGAGTTTAGCAGATGTCACATCATCTTCTGTTATCAAAACCCGCAGTGCATCCATATTCATAGCAATTTGTGGGATAAATGTACAAAAATATAGGCTAGCACACAAGCAGCCAAAGGACAAAGCATATTGCGCCGGAATATTATCCACATCAAAACAGACTCAATCCGGAACGATCAACCAAAATCATGTAATTTGCAAACAAATGAAAAATATAATAAATAAGTAGAATAATTATAGTACTTATTAAAAACATATATTAATTTTCAAAACTGGCAATTTGACTTCTATTACAAATATTCCAAAATAAAAAGGGTTAACTCCCGAATTTTAATGTTGAAAAAGCGGTATAATCAGGCAAAACTGTTTCCATTTCTCGGAAAATTCAATTAATAAGTAGCCCCAATTAACAGATACATTTTAAAAATACTGATTTACAGACAATTAACAAAGCATAACAAACAATGTTATTAACGAAAGCATGTTGATTACTTTTTTCAATTCCAATCTAATAAGAGGTGGAAGTTTTTAAATTTATGACTTAGTACTAATCTGGATTATAGTATATAAGAAAAAAGAGAACCTCAAATTCAGGACTCAATGCCAATATCAAAAAAGCAAAATATCCGCCGATACATTCAATTCATTTTATTTGTCGTATTCATGCTGTCCACTTCCTTTGTGAAAAGCCAGGAAGAAACCAACGAAATGGTTCGGATAGTGGATGGAGATACAATTAACCTGAACAAAATCGTGGACAATGTTGCCCTTTTTCTTGAAGAACAGCTGAACAGAAAAGACCAACATGATTTTAAGAACGACACTTCCGTACTGCGCATGCTATTCAGCAGCAGCTATAGCCGGCTCAATCAGAATGAAGCATACCAGGAGCTTTACAACCAGCAAATCAGTGCATTAAAAAATGATTGGGGGCTTAAACTAAGGGGCAATTACACGGAAAATTTTGAACCCGGTTTTTTTGAAGATGAAGACATCTCATTTTTACGCAGGCTATATGTCGGCATTGAATGGGATTTGCTGGGCAATGGGCTTATCAGCAACAACCAAAAAATAATTGCGCTGAAAAAAGACCTCCGGATAAAAGAGCTGGAAAACGCAAAGCTGGAAAAACAGAATAACTACATCTACCTCTACAATTATATCGTTTACATTTTCAAGCGGTTCAAAACTGAAAAACTGAACCAGCGACTCGACCTGGTCAACAAACAAATTACGTTGGCAAAGAAACTTTACCTGATGCGTTATGTAAACTGGGAACGCATACTTGAGCTACAGCGCAACAAGCGCAGGATCGACATTATGATCAACAACAATCAGGTTTATTACAACAGCCAGTTAGCCGAAGCTTTTGATGAAATCTTCATGGAATCCGACATCCTGATCAATTATTTGCCGCTCTTTTCCATCGATGCTGATAAAATTGCCAAGCTTTTTAACGAGCGCACATTTGATGAAGAACTTGCCAACCTCCGCATTGAAAAATATGAAGCCGAACAAAAAGGCGGCACCGACATCTCCATCCGGCCTTATTTCCGCTGGTACTATCTGATGCGCGATGCCTATACCGCTCAAAACTATGGAAGTGCTGGGCTTTCGGTTACGCTGCCCATCCGCTTTAAATCGACACGCAATGAAGTCGCCGAGGCACAAAAGCAAATTATTATAAACGATCAAAACCTGGATCAATTTAATGAAGGCAACGAACTGCTGAATTACTATTACGAATTTGAATACAAAAAAACGCAGTACGCTTATGCCTATTACCAAAAAATCCTGACGGATGAAAGGCTGCGCAAAGAACTGATCAAGCGCGATTTAGGAGACGAAGGATTTAGTCCAGTGCGTGCTATATCCCTGCTCGATGATATTTTTGCCACGGAAATTGAACTGCTCGACCTCAAAAGGGATATGTACCTCCGTCTGCTTAAAATCTATACTTTGCTTGAGACCAAAAACCCAAATGACTTTACCGAAGTGGCTTACCCGGAAAATTTCGTATCAAAATATGCCGGAACCAGAAGTATGTATATCTGGTCGGATGAATTTAATAAAGTAAGCAATGCCAGTTTGGTTGCTTACATAAAAAACAATGAGTTTGAGGAAATAATGCTTAGTCCCGGAACGGATATTAATTCCAATAAACTCAAGGCATTTATCAATTTATGCCACTACGAAAACATAAAAGTTTTGGCAATGATCGGGAATAACCGCATGATTCTGGATTCCGATTTCAGCACTTTACGGCAAAAAACCATTGAACTGGGACGATTTGATTTTGACGGCCTGCACCTCGATGTTGAACCACATGCTCTGGCCGACTGGCAGGAAAACCGCAGCACCTACCTCAACCAGTACATTAAAATGCTCCGTGAAGCACGCACGCTGGCCGGGCTAAATGATTGGGGCCTATCGGTTTCCATCCCGGTCTTTTATCCGGCCAATATCACCAAAAGCATTTACCAGCTGAGCGATAAGGTCTTTATTATGGCCTACGGTCATCCTTCTACAGATTATATAACAAGAAAAACAAGCGAAGAACGCTCAATAAGCGAAGAAAAAACTGTTATTGCGCTTTCGGCTTCAGATTTTAAAGACCGACTGCAACTCGAAAACTTTATTCAAAAGCTTATCGAAGAAACAGGTATCCGGAAAATCGCAATACACGATTTTGAACGCTTGATCAATTTGGATGACTCCACAATAAACACTGTTGAAAATAATTTATTTGAAAATTAAAAATCCTCCAATACCATAGACCCATGAAGCAATTCAAATTCAAAAACAAAGCCACAGTAATCAGGGGAATAAAAGAGGAAAGACCCAAGAAAAAAACTAATTGGGACAGGATTATCTATTTGTTGATTTTCATTGTCGCAATTGTCAGTCTCTTCATTTATATCATTCAGGCCAATATTTATGTGTTTTCACTTGGAGAAGTAATCACCAACAGATTTGACGTACAATTTCCTGAAGATGTACAAATTATAGAATATTATTACGAAGAAGGCGACAGCATCCAGCGAGGCGACACTTTATTTTTTATGAACATGAATTTTGATGAAGGCGGATACTTTGGCTTTGGAAATGCCATCATCGAAAAACCTAATGAATGGCTGTTGAAGGAACGCCTGATGACAATGAAAAACATCCAGCTCAAAAAAATTGAACTGGAAGACCGCAGGATACGCATCCAGGAAACATCACGCACTATTGAACGGCTGAAACTGGAGGTTTATCTTGATGTATATACACCGGAAGAACTGAACAAATACAGGCAAACACTTCAGGATTATCAAACCGATGTGGCCAGCCTGGAAACTGAAATACGCTACCTGAATGAGTACCTCAACAGGCTCAGGGACTATAAGCGCGACTATGATGTGTATATGGGAGCCAGCAACGACATCCAAACTACATCATTCTATATCAGTCCGGTAAATGGCTTAATTACCAAAATATTCAAGCCACCGCACGAAATAACGTATAGCCAGCAAAGCGCCATGTATATCAGCAACTTTGACGATATGTATATCAAGGCATTTATTGACCAGAAAGACCTGGAATACTTCTCAACCGGTGAAATCGTAAACCTCAGTTTTATGGACGGCACCACAAGCAAAGGGCGGATCAAAGAGTTTTACCTGAACACAGAATCTGTTCCCGAAGAGTTTCGCGATGTAAGGGGGCGCGAGCAAAGAAGTGTTATTGCCGAGATTTATCCTATCAACGAAGCAGGGAAATTAACCTGGCTTCCATACTACAGGTTTTCAGTGCGAATCTCAAAATTCAAGTATTTCTAAAACATTTTGCCCAATAAAAGCATTATAATTGCGTATATTGGGGTAATTTTTGCGGGGGAGCCGAAGACTAAGCCAAAAAATAAAAATTAACGAGAAAAATCAATGTTAGTAGCGCAAGGAATAGGAAAAAAAATCGAGAATGATTCCAATAAGGAAATCTACCTCATTTCCGATTTCGTAAATGCCGATGTAAAGCAAATCGCCATATATGATGCTCTTATACTCGACAATACAGATGCAGCAGGTTGCCGGAAGTTTTTGGTAAGTTGCAGATCATCATTTATCGGGAAACTTTACCTCATGCCCATATTTGTTTTGAGCCTCAGCGCAAAAGTGGAGCCGGAAGTAGAGCAGCTAAGCGACGGAATCATTTCATCCATTCAGGCTGAAACTATTATCAATAAAATAAGGCAAATCCAACTTAAACAGGACAGCCTTGCTCCCGTTGATTCTGCAACACCCGAAATCAGGATACTCACCAAATTACTGCGTTTCCTTTATACACGTGGGCGGGCATTAATCCCTTTTGTGGATTCCAATGCACACATTGGGTATAATTATCCTGTGCTCAGCTATCATTACCAGCGCAATGAAAACCAAAAAGACATGATCAACCTGCTGGAAATGGCTGTTGCACGCGAATACCTCAAAGTTGATTTTATCGATAAAGTGCATTTATGCAGCAATTGCCGCTCTGCATTTATCAACTACCGCGAAACCTGTCCAAAATGCAGTTCTGCCGACCTTTATACCGAAAACCTTATTCATCATTTTGTTTGCGCATACATAGGCCCTGAGCATGATTTCGCACATGGCGACCATCTGATTTGCCCAAAATGCAATAAAATACTAAGGCATATTGGAGTAGATTACGACAAACCCTCTATGGTATATTCCTGCAACTCATGCAGCCATACTTTCCAGGAACCCGAAATGGAAACTTTCTGCTTCAGTTGTCATCATAAATCGGGTATCGACAGTCTCATAGATCATACAATATACAGCTACGAACTGACTGCTATTGGCGAAGATGTGGCGCAAAGCGGTATCAGCAAAGAACAAAAAGAAGAATTTGAGCTGAATGGATTCATCAGTTTCACCACTTTCAATATCTTCCTGAAATACGAAATTGAACGCAGCCGCTCTGCCAACAAGCCCAGCATCATCGGCACTATAATCCTTGATATCCCCGCAAATGTTGTAGATAATATGGGCGACCGCTATAAAACAATGATCATCGAAGTAGCCGATTTCATAAAAAACGCAACATTATCCACCGATATTCTCACATTCATCAATAATAATTCGTTCCTGATCATTTCACCGGATAATGAGCTCAACAAGATTAATAACCTGCTCAACAACATACAAACCACCATCGATAAACTTATCCGCAGCAATGTTCGGGTAGAGCATATCTCAATTAAAAACAGGGTAATGCCTATTGATGGATCGCTCTCGAATATGGAGTTAATAAATGAGTTAATAAGCGCATAGCATGTTTTTTTCGTTTTGGGAAGAATTTTTTTACTACTGGAATAACGAAGGATTGATCCGCATCATCAATCTGTTTTGGTATTATTTTTATCTCGAAGCGCCACGTTTTCTCTTTATGGATATTGTTATCCTCGTTGTAAGTTACCGTCAAATCCGAAAACGCCGGAACAGGTACAATGAAGCACGCGTAAAGCTCAGGACAGAGAACCCACTGGTTTCCATCATTGTTCCCGGAAAAAATGAAGGCAAGCACATTTACAAGCTTGTAAAAGGGATGGCAGAGCAAACCTACCGGAATTTTGAGTTTATTATTATTGATGACGGATCAACGGATGACACTTATACGATATGCAAAAACTTGCTCGACAATGGTATGATCGACACTTTTTTGCGCAATGACGAGCGGGGCGGAAAAGCCAGTGCAGCCAATCTTGGCTTGCGTTTTTCGAAAGGTAAATATGTCGTGCACCTTGATGCTGACACCTCCTTTGACCGCGATGCCATTGAAAATATTTTAATCCCATTTTATCTTGATCCTGAAATAGGTGCCGTAGGAGGAAATATCAAAGTAAGAAATTACAAAGCAAGTATTTGCGCCAGCCTGCAAGCAATAGAATACCTTCAAACCATCTCAGTTGGAAGGATGGTAACTGCATATTTAGGGATTTATAAAATTATTTCCGGCGCTTTTGGGGCTTTCCGCAAAGATATTATTGACCGTTTGGGCGGATGGGATATAGGCCCCGGGCTCGACGGAGATATTACCGTTAAAATCAGAAAGTTAGGATACAAAATCGCTTTTGAGCCCAAAGCAGTAGGTTTAACCAATGCGCCAACACAATTCCGTGTGCTTTCCAAACAACGGCTGCGCTGGTCCAAATCACTGATCCGGTTCCGCTTCAGAAAGCACAGCGATATTTTTAAACCCCAGCAAAGCTTCACCTTATCCAACTTTTTTGCACTCTTCGACAATATCTTCTACAATTTTATCCTCGACCTTTTCTGGTTCTACTATATCATCGATATCATTATCCATAACTTTGATTTTCTGCTGTTTATCATCCCTTTGAAGCTTATTATCTATACCACGGCAAGTTTTATTCAGTTTATGGTTATCCTGATGCTGTCAGAACGCTGGCGTGAGGAGTGGAAACTGGTAATTTACATGCCATTGATGATGCTCTATAACGGCTATTATATGCGCTTGATCCGAACCATGGCCTATTTCAAAGAATTATTCTGGTACTCTTCCTATTTGGATCCATGGAACCCGGAAAAATCATCGCGAAAAGCAAAGGAATTCGGACTGTAAAAAAATTAAAAAAAGCCCTTATCCGCTATTGGAATAAGGGCTTTTTTAGTATCCACCGGGCTGGGCAGAATTTACACCATGCTTGGCAGAATCAATGGCTAAGTGGCAGGAATATTTTGAGGATAGTGCCTGAACCCGGATTGGAATTAATGGTAATTGAGCCCTGGAATAGCTTGGCAATACGATGGGCAATAGTTAAGCCCAAACCCAAGCCATCCTGATTATTAAACTCTTTATTAAACTGCCTGAAGGCTCCAATAGCTCCCAATTGTTCCGATGTCATGCCAATTCCTTCATCTATTACAGTTATTACAGCCTTATCGGCATCCATACCGGCAATAACTTTCACTTTTGTGCGCTTTGGCGAATACAGCAAAGCGTTTTCTGCAATTTCTTTGATAAGGTCAATAAAATACTCAGACGGGAGCTGAATAGCTGGGTTTTCCAAAAGGAATACAACATCATCAATGCGCCCCTGATCATTGGCCAATTCGCGGCAAATATCCTCAATCAAAGCCTTTGTATTTACCGTAGATTCATTTCTAAGGTTTTCCAGTTCTTCATTATTAAGCGCCAATGCTTCCATTTTGTAATAGAGCATTGTTTTGCGCACGACTTTGCTGAGCTTCATTCCGGCTGTATAAACCAGCGACATGAACTCCGCAATTTCCGATTTCTCCATATTATTATGTTCCATCATAATCATTTTAGAAAAACCAATAATTGCTTTCATGGGTTCATTAATCACATTGGTAATCGGCACCCCCATATTTTGAGTAAGTTCATTGAGCTTTTGCTCGCTTTTTTGCTTGAATTCCTCATGCTTCTTAAGCCGTGTTTCAACGGAATCAAGCAATTCATCAATAGTAAAAGGCTTACTGATATAATCATCGGCGCCCAGTTGCATCCCTTTCCTCAGGTCTTCCCGGGTATTTTTTGCTGTTAGGAAAATAAAAGGTGTGGTAGATGTGGCCACGCGTTCACGGATATTCTTAAGCACTTCATAACCATCCATTTCGGGCATCATCACATCGCAAAGGATAAGGTCAGGCTGTGTTTTTCCTGCTTCATCCAGCCCTAATTTACCGTTCTCGGCAACGAAAACTTCATAATCTTCCGACTCTAATATCTCAGCGATATTCTCCCGTACATCGTTATTATCTTCAATTATCAGGATTTTATAACCTTTGCTCATAAGTTTGATTTTAAATTACCCATTCAAAAATACAAAAAAAAGACTATGATTCGAGAACACGCAATAATTCAGCGTGATTAAATGGTTTGGCAATATAATCATCCATACCGGCATCAAAACACCGTTTGCGGTCTGCTTCGGTGGTGTTCGCTGTTAGCGCAACTATTTTTATACGTTCATTAGAAGGAACACCTTTTTGCTTTTCTAATTCCCGAATTTCTTTTGTAGCTGCAAAGCCATCCATAACAGGCATTTGCAAATCCATAAGGATTAAATTATACTGATTATTCCGGAACATCTCAATAGCTATCAGCCCATTTTCAGCAGAATCAACACTATGCCCAATCCGTTCAAGGCTTACACGTGCTACTTTTTCATTGATGATATTATCTTCCACAAGCAGTACCTTCTTTTTGGATGATAAATCCACAGGCGCAAGACTATCTTTTTCCTCTTCGCTCAGGCAATCAGGGCAAATCTTCACCAGGATATCGAACATCTCAAACATCTTTACCGGCATACTCAAAACGCCTTCAAACCCGGCCGACCTTAACTCCTTGGAAGTATAAAGGCTTCCCAAGGACGAGATTAAGACCATTTTGGTGTCTTTTGCTTTGGGAGAGCTCTTAAGCTGACGAACCATTGCAGCCATATTGCCACCAGCATCATGGCTAAGGAAAATAAGTTTAAAGGGCTCTTCCTGTTGTATTTTCTCAACTGCCTGCTCAATATTTTGGCATAAGCTATATTGGCTCCCAAGATGTTCCAGATAACGGGCCAAAATATTAAGACTCGTTTGATTGGGGTCAATAACAAGCACATTAAGTTTTTGGAGGAGTTTTTCACGGGCAATTCTTGCTTTGGGCAATATATTGTCAGCCTTTCCGAATACGGCTGTAAAATAAAAGTCTGAGCCAACTCCTGCGGTACTTTCAGCTCCAATTTCACCCGACATTTTCTCAACAATTCCCCGCGAAATAAACAAGCCCAGGTTCACCTCAAACATTGGACTGTCCATTTCCGGTCCTGTTTTATCACGCAACATAAATGCCTGATCTAGCTCAGCTTTTGAAAAACCACGTCCGGTATCGCGCACACTGAAATTCAACTCAAAAGCATTATCATATTTCTCTTTTAGTTCAACCGAAACGAATATTTCTCCGGCTTCGGTATGGATGAGTGCATTTTTTAATAAATGAATCAAAACCTGCTTTAGCCGCATTGGATCTCCATTCAGGTAATCCGGGATGCGCGGATCAACAAATGTTGTAAGCTTTAGCCGTTTCTCATTGGTTTTTTCAACCATTAAATCCGAAACATCACCGACCACCTGATGCACGTTAAAAGGGATATCCTCAAGACTAATACGCTCAGGGTCAATATTTGTATAATCAAGGATATTGTTCAGGATAGCCAGCAGGTTACTTGATGCCGCAGCAATCAGGTTCATATACTCTTCCTGTTTCTCCGAAAGACTCGTTTGCCTGAGCACTTCAACCATTCCAACGATTCCATTGAGCGGTGTACGTATATCGTGGCTAAGCCTTGAAAGAAGTTCACTCTTAGGATTTAAACCTTTGGCAACATGCTCTCTTTTTTTCCTGATTACATTTCTGTCCCTGCGATATCCTCGAATCAGGTCAATAATAAGTAATAGCAGCAAAAGTACAATGGCACCCGTTAAAATGAGCTGTATGTTTTTTCGCTTAATTTGCTCACTATACAAATCAGACTGAAGTTCCCACACACGTTTTTCATTAGCATTTTTTATTGCATCCAGCTTATTTTTATAGTAAGAAACATTAAGGGAATCGCGATAATGGATATACTTTTTATAATACTCGAATTCCAATGCTGTGTTTCCCAATTTACCATGCATACTGGAGATATCATAATAAATAGACGGATAATTTTCAACAGGGGATTTTTTCAATTCCCGGTTCAGCTCATCAATCCTTTGCAGGTATGTATTGCGCGTTGTGGAATTTTGTCCTGTAGCACCGGCCAAAACCAAAAGGCAAAAGAGCACCGTAAAGAGCAGGATACGTTTCATGTACACCTTATAATTTGTTCAGTCCGTACAAATATAAGTATTATAAAAACCAAATTCCAGAAGTATATTGTTAGTTATGAAATCTTTATCAACAAAAATCAATAAATAAAAAGCGCGATGAGATTCATCGCGCTTTTTATCGTTAACAGAAATTCCGGGCAGGAGTAAGTTCGCTTTAGAACTTTTTAATTGAACCTGCTCCGGATGTGCTGATATCTGTTTCCGGGTTGCCCTTATAACGGATGCTCCCTGCACCTGAGACATCGGCTCTAAGTGTCTTATTTGCAAAAACTTTAACATTTGCAGCGCCTGAGGCATCGACAGTAACAACATCGGCTTCAAGTTGACTGGCGTCAATTTCGGAAGCACCTGAAAGATCCATGTTGAGTTCATTGCAGTAGCCATCGATATCGGCATCACTTGCTCCGGAGAAATCCATTGTTATTTTGGTATATTTCAAGCTGATTTCAAGGTCTGAGGCTCCGGAGCATTCAAAACTCAGCTGATCACCTTCAAATCGGCCTTCTGTTTTTAGCTCAACGGCTCCGCTCAGTTCAACCGATTTTAAAACAGGCATATGGATAAAAACATGCAGTTTTTGAGCTTTACGGATATTCTTTTTATTGTAGATATGCAAGGTATTGCCCCTAACTTCACTGATAATTATCGGTAAAAGGTTTTCATCTGCCTCAATCACAACTTTAAACTCATCGGACTGAGTCAGAAAAACTTCAGCAGCTCCGCCAATATCAATTTTATCAAAACCGCTATGCTGGCGATCTTCTGTTTTAACATTACCGTTTCCTTTTACGCCATCAAGCATATTGCAGGCCACAAGCATATTGCCCATCAAAAGCAACAAGCTCAGAAATACAATTCGATTTACTTTGGTTTTCATGTTTCTTCTTTTTTTATTTGGTAATTAGTGTTTGCCATAGAGTCGAGAGTTTGCTCTATAAAGTCCAAATTCAAGGTGCTATGCTGAGTGTCGTCGAAGTACGTGTGAAAAATCCAAACCGGATTCCCGTTGGTACGGGATGAGGATTTGGATTTTGAGCAATCCCGAAGCTTCGGGAGACTTTATAGACGAACTCCAATTAGAGTTTCCTGCATTCACCCGAACCCTGCACATCAATATCTGTTGATTTTGGACTGCCTTTGTAGGCAAGGTCTCCGCTCCCACGAAGGCGCACGGTAAGTTTATCCGTAGCATAAACTTTGCTGTCGCCCGAGCCGTTTAACTGAATATCGGCCGTAAGGGCTTTCAATCCAAAAGCATCAACATCGCCTGAGGAATTGCCCTGAATTTGCAGATAGGCTGTTGTTCCTTGCAACTCAACATCGCCTGAGCCATGCATGTTCACGATACATTCCGATAAATTGAGGTCTTCCGCTTCTACATCGCCCGAGCCCATAATCCCAATATTAAGGATTTTGCTCACGCCTTTCAAATCCACATCGCCACTACCTCTGATTTCACAGGCAACTGCCTCCATTTTAAGATCCAGTGCCACATCTCCGCTTCCTGTAATGTTCACATCCAGCTCGTCGCCCGAAATACTTGTTTTGCAATAAACATCGCCCGATCCGCTCACTTTCAGCTGATCCAATTGCTTTAATGTAACATAAGCATTGAGCACTTTAATATTGCGGTAGCTGCCACTCTTCAGATCAATACGGAGCACGCCGTTTTCTACCTCAACAATTATTTTATCAATGATATCCTCATCAGCTTCGAGTTTTACTTTCTCCTCATTTCCCTGAAAAAGGTAAATATCAATGGAGGAGCCCGATTTTATTGCATGGAATGAGGAAACTTCAACAGTTTTGGTAACCGCAGCCTGCACTTGCGCTGCCATAAAAAAGATCACCAAAAGGCCGGTAAACGAATAAATTGTGTGTTTTTTCATGTTCAATTTTATTTTGTTCAATTACGATATTTAATATGACGTTGCCGGGTATCAAAAGTTACATACGGATCGCAACTTCTCCAAATTGGGATTCAATCTTAAGCTGTGATTTTGAATCCTTATCAGCTCCAGCCCTTCCTTTCATGCTTTCTGAAAAACGCTCTTTTACAAGCTCATCAATTTGAAAGAACCCGCTGGGGTAATTAAATGAGCAATGCGTACCTTCATAATTGAAACCAAACGAAACTTTATTATTAAAATTCAGCTCTATGCTTCCGTATTGGTTTTCGATTTCAATGCGCTCAAATTCAGCAGCTATATTATTGATTTCGAATTCGCCATAGGTGTGGTCAACGATTGCTTTCTTTCCTAATGAATTTACTTGGATTTCGCTCATACTTGCTTCGAGGAACAATTCATCAACCGTTCCGATAACCATTTCTCCTCCTTTTACTTCTGCATTGATCAGTGGGCAATTTTCCACTTTGCATTCGGAATATTTCGTCTCAATATCCAATACTTTTGCTTTACTGATATTAAGCGATGAATAGTCTATTTCAATGCCCGGCTTATTCATCTCGCGGATACTGGCTGCATCAACATAAGCCAATTCAAGGCTGACAGATTCTCCGGTGAGCTTATTGGCCCGGAAGTCCCCATATTTAATTTCGGCACTGAAATTCCCGGTAATTTCATCAACCTGAAGGCTTCCATATTTGTGGTCGGCAACAACCGATACTGTTTTCGGAACAACAATGCGCACATCGATATTAATCTTATAGCGGCCATTGGTATTTTCAAACAGATCTTTAAAATCCATTCCCAGCGAAACATAATCTTGACGAGCGTCTATATCCACATAAATTTGCTCCAGCATGCGTTCCGCCTTTTTTTCATTAGGCGCTTCTACGGATGATGTCACTTCAATAAACACTTCATTTTTTTCCCAGTTGCTGATATTAACATCACCGAAACGGCTGTCGATTTCAATGGTAGCATCGGGATTTATCGCGTGACTTTTAGTAAATTTTTTGCTTTTTTCAATGCCGTCTCCATAGGTGCTCAAAGCAAGCAGGCAGAGAATTGAAAGCATTAGGCTTTGTGTTAAACTTTTAGTATTCATGGTATTCTAATTAAGTGTTTCCGTTAATTTTTACTTTTTCGCATATGACCGTTAACCTGATCGATCATATCGGTCATCAGATTATAATTTTTCATCAGTGCATTAAAGAGCCTTTGATCCATTGAAGAGTTTTTATAGTCCTCTTCCAAAAGGCTGATTTGCTTTTTCATGGCGGCAATTTCAGCGATAGCTTCATTTTTCATTTTTGCGCTGAGGGTGTCGTTTGCCTGGAAATCCTGGATTGCCTGTTCTTTAGCCCTGATAATACCTTCATAATAATTTTTTGCCTGGAGGTATTCGGCAGGATATTCAGCGGCTCCGTTGACCTGATGGTTTTCAAAGAAAACAACAGAAGGAACCAGCAAAATAAAAACAACTGCGGCCACTTTCCACAGCCTGTCCCAGGTAAACAACCTGCGCCTTTTCTTTTCTTCGGCCTGGTATTTTTGCAAACGTTTTTTAAAACGCTGCTCATGTCCTTCATCGGGTTCGTAATCATCGAAGCAGGCACGGTTTTCTTTGATCTTAGTTTCAATATTGTACATATCCTACTCCTTTTCTTTAATTTGGTACAAACATTTTCATTACCGATTGCTCCGATAAAATGCGCAGCAAACGTGCTTTTGCCCTACTATAACGGGTTCGTGCTGCGTTGTGATTAATATCGAGAATTTGTGCAATTTCTTCATGGTCATATCCTTCAAATAAATAAAGGCATAGAACCGTTCGATAACGAAGCGGCAGCTTTGGTACAGCAGTTTTTATTTCATTTAACTGGTAATTCACATATTCGGAATAAGATGCATCAGCACTTGCCTCCTGTTCTTCCGGCAATTCAGTCTCAAAATCGATAAAGGAGGGTTTCTGGCGCAATAAATCAAGGCTTTTATTCACTGCAATCCGCTTAAGCCATGCGCCAAAACTTTGCCCGCCCCTGAATTGCCCCAGCTTGTCAAATGCAGTAATAAAAGTTTCCTGCATAATGTCTTCGGCTTCTTCTTTATTGGATAAAATCCTGTATGAAGTACTGAAAACCGCCTTGTAAAAAAGACGGTACAATTCCATTGGTGCTTTGGGGTCACCCTTCAGGCAGTCATCTACCAATTTTTGCTGTATGTCAATTTGCTTCTTGCCCAAGGTTTTTTTCTTTGTTTTAAAGACAGAAAAAAAAACCGGATGTTACACTTCTTGCCGTTTTTCTTTTTCTTTTTTTGGCCAGTATGATTTCGTGGCTTCGTAATCCTTTGGAAAATACTTGATTAGAACAGGACACATCCCATCTCTTTTAAAAACACCAAAATAACACCTTTGCCCGTTTTAACCGGAACGTCCGCAGGCTTTTTGTATATCACTGGGATTGGAAGGAACAAAGAATTTTATCTCAACGTATCAAAACACCCGTTTTTTCGATAAAATTACGTGATTAACAATTGAAATAAGGATATTATTATAATTTTGAAGTGCATTAGCCTTAGGCTAAAATTCATCATCTGCAATTTAACAAACGACTAAATGGGGGCAACTTTACGAAAAAATATTCCCGGACTGGAAGAAGCATTTAATGCATACCTAAAAGCTTTGGCGCAACGCGATTATGCTTTGGTAATTCAATTTTTTGCCGTTAAGTTCGGAGGTTTTGGTACCGGAACTGATGAATTTGCTCATGACATTGAAGGAGCCAAAGAAATGTACCGGCGCGAATTTGATCAGGCTCCGGATAAGTTAAATTTTGAAATACAGTGGATAAAAACCAATCAGTTTGCAGCGGATACCGGTGTGGTTTATGCCTTAACCAATATAAGCCTCAAGGTTGACGTCCATCCTTTTGTTTTTGAGGGCATAAGGCTTAGTACGGTTTTTCATCACACAAATGGATTGTGGAAGCTGGAACATATGCATCTGAGTGCACCTGCCGGCAGGCAGGAGGAAGGCGAAAGCGTACCGCTCAAAGAACTGGAAGAACGGAACCGCTTATTGGAAAAAACCGTTGAAGAACGCACGAACGACCTGCTGGAAAAACAAAACCTGCTGGAAAAAATGATCCAAAACAAAAACCGCATCTTTTCCATCATTGCGCACGATTTGCGCAGTCCTTTCAATTCCCTGCTTGGTTTAACGGAATTGCTCCAATTGGGCACGGATAACCTGAGCCGTATTGAAATCCAGAAAAGGCTACGCTTTATCAATACAAATGCCCGTAATATTTACCGAGTTGTAGAGAACTTACTGGAATGGTCTATTGCCGATACCGGGAGCTTTAGTTATCGCCCACAGAGCTTCTCCCTCAAAAAATTATTTGATGATAATCTGGAAATTTTTCAAAATGAATCCGCCGCCAAAAATATCAGATTAAAATCCGGGCATAATAATTTGGTGATATTCGGGGATTTTACCATACTTGGAATTGTACTGCGCAATCTTATTCAAAACGCCATAAAATTCAGCCACAGAGGCGGCATCATAAATATTTCAGCCCAAAGAACAGAAAATCAAATCCAGATATCTGTCCAAGATCAGGGCATTGGTATGGATAAAAACCTGATTGAAAAGATCTTCAACGAAGAGCACACGTTGTCAACGCTCGGCACAGAGCATGAAAAAGGAACAGGTTTGGGGCTAAACAGCTGCCTGAAACTTTTAAAAGTTCACAAAGGGCAACTAAAGATTGAAAGCGAACCAAATAAAGGAACCCTGGCTGAAATCATTATTGATCAACCAGGGCTCACATAGTCAATTCTTATTTCTAATTGTTTGAGGCTTCTTTTCTGAGGTAGCGCAAACGAGCCACCATAAGGTTCATTTCCTTTTTAGCAGCATTGATTTTCTTCTCAAATTCTGCTTTCAGAATATTTGCATTTTTTGAATTGGCAAGGAAACCTATATTGTTTTCCCAAAGATTGATATCTTCCTGCATTTTAGAAATCTTATTATTAAGGAAGGTGATCTCTTTTTGCAGAACCCGACCCGCACCCGGGTTTTCCTTAATTTTATCAATCTTTTCCTTAAAGTCCATTGAATTCATCTCAATTGAAGAGATATTGAGCTTGTTCATTTGCTCATCAATAGCTTTTCTGTATTCCGTGCTAACCGATTCTTTCTCGTTAAAAGGCACATAACCTATGTCCATCCATTTGCGTTGGAAATCTTTCAAAACCTTCAGGTTTGCGATTTTATCATCACTGTAGTCAAAGGTTTTGATTTCTTCGATCAGTGCTTTTTTTGCTTGAAGATTCTCTTTTTCGTTATCGCGTTGCGATTTAAAATGCTGATCTTTAGCACTAAAAAAATCATCGCAGGCAGCACGGAAACGTTTCCAGATTTTGTCGGAATGCTTACGTGGCACCGGCCCTATCTTTTTCCATTCTTCCTGAAGTTTTATTAATGCACTGGTTGTTGCCTTCCAGTCAATGCTGTCTTTCAAAGCCTCGGCCTGGTTCACCAAATCGAGTTTCAGGTTGTAGTTATCCACCTGTTGCTCTTTGATCTTGCCAAAGAAATCTTTTTTGCCTGAAAAGAAAGTATCTAGGTAAGTCTTAAAACGTTCCCAAACCTCATCATTAACTTTGCGTGGGGCAGGACCGATGGTTTTCCAGATTTTAAGAAGCTCATTCACCTCATCAGTAGCCTTTTGCCATTGTTTAATGCTTTCCAGTTTCTGAGCAACAACTTCTTCGGCTTTTTCGCACAGGGCTTGTTTTGCTTCAAAATTGCTTTGCAGTTCATTATGAAGTTTCTCATAATGCTCACGACGGCGTTGGTTTATTTTATCTGTTGCCGCTTTAAAACGATCCCATACTTCATCTTTTTTATCTTGTGGCACAGGGCCTATGTCTTTCCACTCCTGATGGTACTGTTGAAGTGCTTTGAAAGACTTTGTAATGGAATTTTCGAGCAGCAGTTCTTCGGCTTTTTCACAAAGCTCGACTTTATTTTCGAGATTTTTTTTCAGGTCAAGGTCTTTGAGCTCTTTGCTGATTTTAACCTTGTCAAAAAACTTTTCAACAAGAAAATGATAATTTGCCCAAAGATCGGAAACTTCAGCCTTTGGCACCATACCAATTGTTTTCCATTGATCCTGAAGTTCTTTGAAATTATCGTATGTAGCTTTCAGGGTTTCATCCGATGAAATTAGATCGCGCAGTTTTTCCAGGATATCCTTCTTTTTGCTCAGGTTATCCTGCTTTATTTTCTCCTGATCGGCCTGATACGACAATTTTTTTTCTTTGTAAAGTTCAAAGGTAGCACGGAATTTTTCTTCCAGGGGATCATCTTCCTTCTGGTAAGACTCTTTTTCTCCTCCCTCTTCCAGGTATTTCAAATAATGCTCCTGGTGTTCTTTCTTTGTTTTGCCAATGAAAGCTACTTTTATGAGTGCCACTTTGGTTTTAATTTTCAGGATGTCACCTTCTTCAATAAGCTCCTGAAGCCTTTCAACAAGTTCCTCACGCGTTTTTGATTCAAAATCTTCGTCGTCTTCCTCCTCAGAGCTATCATCCTCTTCAGAATCTTCATCGTCAGAATCTTCAACAAGTTGGTTTCCTGTTATACTATCGGCCTTTGCCGATTCTTCTACAGGCCCCTTTGGTTCTTCAATGGGGGTCTCTATTGTTTCCGTTTCTTCTGTGGATTCCTTTTCGGATGTTACATCTGCCTGGGCTTCAACATTTTCCTGGGTTTCTTCTGAA
The DNA here is from genome assembly GCA_963662905.2 of Bacteroidales bacterium. Classification (GTDB taxonomy): domain Bacteria; phylum Bacteroidota; class Bacteroidia; order Bacteroidales; family WRLA01. Next base: position 286,954 of record CAXXFD010000004.1, read on the forward strand.
ACCGGGTTCTTCGCCTGATTCTGCATATCTTCCTCAGGTTCCTGATTGGTAAGCTCTTTATTTTCCATTGAAATAAAAGAAAGGTTAATACTAAAAATTAATTTGTGTTTCGATCTGTTCGGTTAAGACACATTTTACTGATTTCTAAGCCACTATTAGCTTAGGGACTGCAAAAATAAAAATTATCCCCTATTTACATAAGGTTTTCCATAAAATATCGCAACCAACTGACTGAAAATTAAAAAAGACACCGGCATCGCGAATAGGACACCGGTATCGGTTTTACATTATGCGAATTTCCTGCCCGGATAAACCTTTAAGGCTTCAGCAAGGCATTCCATTGATTTTTTCAGGTCTTCGGTATTCAGAACATAGCTGATGCGGACTTCGTTTTTGCCTGCCCCTTTGGTGGCATAAAACCCTGTGGCTGGAGCCATCATTACGGTTTGGTTTTCGTAATTAAAATCTTCGAGCAGCCATTGACAGAATTTATCGGCATCATCAATCGGGAGCGATGCCACAACATAAAATGCGCCTTTAGGGTTAGGGCAGAAAGCGCCTTCCATTTTATTGATTTCTTCAACAACCACATTCCTGCGCTTGAGATATTCATCCATAACCCCTTTGAAATATTCATCGGGAGTATTGAGCGCTGCTTCGGCGGCAACCTGGCCAAATGAAGGCGGGCTGAGACGTGCCTGGGCAAATTTCATGGCTGTTGCCATAACTTCTTTATTGCGGCAAATCATGGCGCCAATGCGGAAACCACAGGCGCTGTAACGCTTCGAAACCGAATCGATCAAAATTACATTGTCTTCAATTCCTTCAAGGTTCATTACGCTATGGTGCTCATGGCCATCATAGCAAAATTCACGATAAACCTCATCGGCATAGAGGTAGAGGTCGTATTTCTGAACCAGCTGGCGAAGCACTTCAATTTCCTCTTTCGAATACAGGTATCCTGTAGGATTATTTGGGTTGCAAACCATAATCCCTTTTGTTTTGGGATTGATCACCTTTTCAAATTCCGAAATCGGCGGCAAAGCAAAACCATCTTTAATACTGGAAGGAATTGGACGAACTACCACTCCGGCATTTATAGCAAAGCCATTGTAATTGGCATAGAAGGGTTCCGGAATAATGATTTCATCACCCGGATCCATTGTAGATTGAAATGCAAATAAAATCGCTTCGGACGCGCCGGCTGCAATGATAATCTGATCGGGAGTAATATCAATCCCAACGCTCTTGTAGTAATCTACCAGTTTTTCACGGTATGATAAATTTCCCGCCGAATGGCTGTATGCAACAACCTGATCTTTATAATTGCGGATGGCATCAAGGGCAACCTGTGGTGTAGGTATATCGGGTTGGCCGATGTTCAGGTGATAAACATGAACGCCACGTTTTTTGGCTGCTTCAGCAAAAGGAACCAGCTTACGGATTGGTGATGAGGGCATCATTGCGCCCTTCTGTGAAATTTTTGGCATATAATAGCGTATTTTGAGACAACAAAAAAGGTCTGAAATTTATGTTCAAAATAAAAATCCCGGCCTAAAAACCGGGACAAATTTTGCAATAATTTAATTATAAACCTAATTTTTTTAAGGCATCTTATTCAACACTTCCGGCAGCCTGATTTTTCTCAGGCATTGCATCCTGCGGCGGATTGATCACACTTCCTTTAATACGAAGAACCACGGGCGAATTTTTGGCATTTGAATAAACTGTGATGCTTTTGTTGATGACCCCCAATCGGTTGGTGGCATACTTCACATAAATGGTGTCGCTTTGCCCGGGCAGAATTGGGTTGCGCGGCCATTTTGGAACAGTACAGCCACAGGAACTACGCACATTGGAAAGGATCAATGGCTCTTTACCGGTGTTCTCAAAGGCAAAATAACTCTGACCGTCGCCGTTTTTGTAAATCGTACCATAATCCCATACAGGTGTTCCGTTTGTGATCAATTGTTCGTCAAACTGGATCACCGGCGCAGTTTTGCTTTCTGCTGCCTCTTGTGCATAAGCACCAAAACCCATCATCGCAATCGCAAGAATTAAAACAATTCGCTTCATATGTTTGTAATTTTAATGTTCGCCCAAAACAACAATTGCATCATAAGCTTCATGCAACTAATGTCCCGGAAATTTAACTAAATTTTAAGTGCGTTTATATTAATATGTGGCAAATGTAACAAATCTGTTTGAATAAAATCAAATAGCATCTTGAACAAATTACCAAACAGCTTAACTACAAAAACCATGCAAAACATTTTCGGCAGTACAATTTAATTTTTTTTAAATTAGCAAAAAACTAAAATAAATGCGCATGAACTTAAGCAAACTTAGCATTCTCTGCACGATCGCCATCTTTATAGCCTCCTGCAATAACCCTCAAAAAACTACTGTGACACCACCACAAAAAACAGCACAGCTCAGCCGTCCCGACTTTGTTATTTACCGGACAAAAGGAAATTATGATGAGTTGGTTGCCCTGCAGCTGAACGAAGAAAAAAACAAAATCGTTTCCTATCCGGCTGTCCGTGATATTCAAAATGCCAAAATGCCTGAAAAACTGGCTGAGGGTTTCTTGCTCGACCGCAGGGGCATCAATAAAAATACGGCCTTTTTAGATTATACATATCAAGAATACAGCCGTTTAAGCAAAACCCCACCAACCGACAGCCTTTTTGTGCATATCAAAGATGCAGACCCTTTTGAAGTCATGTTTATCTGCCCTCAGGACAAAGCGCCAAATGATGATCTGCTCCATTTTTTCAATGAAGCAATCATCAACAAGCAAACCAAAGAGCTGTTTATTCAAGTTATTCCCTAAACCATAAAACACGGATATGCCCGGAGCACCCAAAAAATTCAACACATTTGCCGGGGTTTTTACACCCTCCCTCCTGACAATTCTTGGCGTAATCATGTATATGCGCCTCGGTTGGGTTGTTGCCCAATCAGGATTGATTGCCGCAATAGCCATTATCGTAATTGCACACATTATTTCGGTTTCCACCGGGCTTAGCATTTCCAGCATTGCCACTGACAAGAAAATTAAAACCGGAGGCATATATTATATGCTGTCGCGAAGCCTGGGACTTCCGATTGGTGGAGCCATCGGGATAACCCTTTTTGTGGGCACGGCATTGAGCATTTCGCTATACATCATTGGTTTTTGCGAGAGTTTTCTGGGCATTGAAGCAATCCGTGATTTTCTGGGAATGGAAATCAGTGTCGATAACTTCCGTATATTGGGGACAGCGGTCATTATCATTTTGGTCATTCTGGCGTTTATCAGCACTTCCCTGGCTCTAAAAACCCAGTTTTTTATCCTGATTGCCATTGCGTTGTCTATAGTATCAGCAGCAACAGGGATGCTGACCGGCAAGGGAGGGATGCCCGAAGCAGCAGCAATCGCACCCTTTCGCGAGCATGTTCCTTTTGAGGTAATTTTTGCAATATTTTTCCCGGCTGTTACTGGGTTTACAGCCGGTGTGGCCATGTCGGGCGACCTCAAAAACCCCAAAAAATCCATCCCAATGGGCACTATGCTCAGTATCGGCGTAGGGCTCCTGGTTTATGTCGGGCTGGCATTTGGGCTGGCCTATTATGTGGATCGTGAGCTGATGTTGAAAGACAATAACTTCATGATGAAAATTGCCTGGTTCAGTCCGTTTTTGGTAGCCGGCATCTGGGGCGCTACATTATCATCGGCATTAGGCGGCATACTTGGAGGCCCAAGGATTTTACAGGCCATCAGCCGTGACAAAATCACACCCGGTATTTTTGGCAAAGGATACGGAGCCAATAACGAACCACGCAACGCATTGATTTTCACTTTTGTTTTGGCAGAAGCCGGCATCCTTATTGGCGAACTCGATGTTATTGCGCGCATTGTGTCCATGTTTTATATTGCAGCCTATGGTTTTATTAACCTGGCCTACACACTTGAAAGCTGGGCCAGTTCAGATTTTCGCCCTACATTTAAAATTCCGGTTTGGATTGGAATTCTTGGTTTTATTGCGAGCATCATCGTAATGTTCAAAATTGACACCCTCGCCATGTTTATGGCATTCATTTTCCTGGCGGGAATTTTCTTTATCCTGAAACGCAAGGAAATGAGCCTCGAATTTGGCGATGTATGGCAAAGTGTGCGTGCATCTATTTTACGGACTGTGCTGCATAAAATGGACCGCAGCGGCCTGGAAGAACGCAACTGGAAACCCAATATCATGCTTTTTTCGGGAGGTTCAAAATCACGGAAGCACTTAGTCAGTTTCGGGAAACAACTTAGTGGCCGCCAGGGGTTTATATCAAATTTTGATTTAATCGAAAGAAAAGATGAAGGCGTTTTCCCAAAACACGAACAAGCGCAAAAACCTGAAAAAGAAGAAGATACTGAAGGTGTTTTTACCCGGAAACACACCTGCACCAATATTTATGACGGAATTGAAACCATTGCATCGACCTATGGTTTTGCCGGAGTAGAACCCAATACAGTATTACTCGGCTGGGCACGGCAATCGACCGATCCTTTGCGCTTTATTAAAATGCTGCGCAAACTCGATGATCTCGACCTGAACATCCTGATGGTGGATTACGACAAAAAGCGGGAGTTTGGGCAATATCAAAATATTGATATCTGGTGGCGCGGTACAGGCCATAACGGCAACCTGGCCCTAACGCTGACCAAATTCCTACTGGCATCACCCTTGTGGCGCAACGCAAAATTACGGCTGCTTCTGGTAAATCCGGTGAACGAAGAACGCGACCACATCATCAGCAAGGCTCGTGAAGTGCTCAACAATATGCGCATGAATGCCGAAATAAAAGTACTGAACAATCAAATTGAGCAAAAACCTTTCTACGAAATCATTGAATCCGAATCCACTTCCAGCGACTTGATATTCATGGGGTTGCCAGATATTATGGAAGGCAGTGAAAAAGACTTCATCAGGGAAACAAACCAGTTGTGCCAGAAAATCGGCACCGTTGTTTTGGTAAAAGCATCATCACGACATAAAAACCTGCAAATCGGGCTGGTAGAAGCCCCAACGGTCAAAACAAAAAAAATGCAGGCCGTTGCTTCATTGCAGGTGCAAATACCCGAGCTCAAAAAATCACGTTTTGAACGCCTCAATATTGCCGAAGAACTCGCACTGGCCGATTTGGATGAAAAACAGGAAAAAGCATTCCAGCTTTTCTTTAGCCCCTACCTCCTTCTTTTCCAGCAGATGAATACGGAAATCCAAAGGCTATCGGGCAAAAGCCTTTCCTATCTGAACATTAAAACCCAACAAGGCGAAAGCGAAATAAACCGCTCATTTTTGAGACGCTTCCATGCAAACCTGCTCAAAAAAATCAGCCAGATTATCAGCAGGCACAGTCAGGAAGAACTCGTACAATTCCAAAAATACTTTGAAGAGGCCGCAGCATTGCTCAGCAGCAGTTGCACACATCTACCCGCTTACTTTCCCCGAAAAATAAAATTCAATTACGATTTAGCTGAGCTGGAAATTAAAACCAATGACAACCGCTTCTTAACTTTTGAGAAAAATATACGCAAAACACTCATCAGCAAAGGATTATGGGTCAAAGGAAATGTTTTATCTGCCGAATTGGCCCAACAGCTGTTACCCGATTCCTATGCCGATTTCCTGATGCGCACATACAAACGCTTTGGTTTTATTAATGTGCAGATCATTTTAGAATCGCGAAAAGCCATTCAGGAAATTTCCGCATTGTTTACTAAGGCTTATCTCACAGATGACGATCAGAAAACAGATTTAGATTCACTGGAATCCAAAATCAGCCAAATTATAAACCAGCAAATAAACCTCATCCAAAAATCCGAATCAGATTTCCACAACTACATCAAAGCAGGTAATATACGGATTTTCAACAAACTAAATACAAACTTTGAAGGCTATCGACCCAACCGCAAAATTATTGAGGCCGAAGAGCCCGGGCAAACCGGCGCCAAATTACAGACCCTGTCCGAAATTCCCGGATTATGGTCAAAAAACCAAAGTATCCTGCTTAATGCCAGCATCCTTGAAATTCAAATCACCAATGTAAAAGTGCATCTGTTCGACTTATTTGGCAACCTAAGCACAAAAATCAGTGCACTTTTTGAACATGCTTGCTTAAGCACTTTGCAAAGCCTTAAAAATGAGTTAAAAAACTTAGATAATGAAGATGAAAAAAGCTTGAATGATTTTGCCTTTGAGCTGCCGGTAATTTCCCTGGAGAGCACCCGGATGCATGTCAATGAGCTTTTGGAAAATGTTACGGGCAAAATCCAGTTTCTTTTAAAAGATTTCCCGGAGCAGTCCGAATTATTTGAAAACGAATCATTTGATGCATTCGATAAGAATCAGTTTAATGACATACAAACGGTTAAAGTACGTGTTTTCAAACTCATTGAATACATTATTCAACGTGAGCTTGTAGAGCCGGTTCAGCGCATCATCCAGGAGCTACCCGAAAAAACCACACGCTTCCGCAAAGAAGCACGCGATATTGTAAACCTGATCAACTTTTCCGGTGATGACCAAAATCCCGAAAATGCCAGCATCAACAAACATGTGCTGCTTAAAGATCAGAACAACAGGCTTTCCGAGCTGCTTTCTGAAGCAAGGGAATTCCACAACACGCTGCGGCTGATCATTCAGGAGCGCCTGAACACAATCGACAATCGCTTAAACAACAACTCTTTAGCCGACAAGTCCGAGGCCGGATTGCAGGAATACATACGTAAGCAGGAGTCGAAGCGCAAAATGCAGAACATTGATCTCTGGAACAAAAAAATACGTTCCGGAATAGGCCATCAAATGAACCAGCTTTGGTACCGTCAAAGCAAGGGGCAATTGCTGAGCCAAAGGCTGAAAGAGCAATCGGGTCAAAAGGGACGCGGCATAGAAACCGCTTTGGCATTGCATGAAAAAGCAGCACCAAAAACCGAAATCAGCAAAAGCCTGCCCTACTACTACCAGCAACTGTTTTTAAACCAAAACCTCTATCTCGAAGAATATTTTGTAGGGCGCAGGCGCGAAATGGCAAAAGCCCATCAAATCCTGAAGCAATATAAAAACGGCTTCAAAGGCGGGCTGTTTATTAGTGGTAATGCAAACTCGGGCAAGAGCTTTTTTGCCACACATTTTTGCCGGCAAAATTTCAACAGCGAACATATTTTCTTCATCAAACCTCCTGTAGGCGGTTCGGTCAGTCTTTATGATTTCCGCACGCAAATTGAAGAGTCCTTTGGCATAAAAGGAAGTCCCCGCTCCATTTTCCAGCAAATACCGGCCAATAGCGTTGTGATTTTTGATGATATTGAGCTCTGGTGGGAAAAAACCAATGCCCTTGACGAAATAATTCAACTGATCCTTAAATTAATTGATGAATTCTCTTTCCGAACCTTTTTTGTTGCCGTGTGCAATAATACAGCCGGCCAGCATCTTAGCAAATACATGAATATCAACGATTACTTCCTGGGCAGCATCAATATGGAGCCAATGAATGCCGAAGAGCTGCACGAAGCAATCATTCGCCGCCACAAATCGGGACACCTGAAATTTGTAATTACTGGAAAGCAGGAAGAATTTTTCAGGGCATGGGATTATGCACGCTTCTTTTCGCGTCTGTTTGCGATCTCCGGAGGCAATATTGGAAACAGCTTAACGCAATGGATCAGCAGCATTCAAAAATACGAAAACAACCGCATTTTCCTGAATCCGCCCGCATCCTTGCCCGAATTGCAATTATCTGATTTTGAATATTCTTTATACCCGCTTCTGATCCAGTTCCTGTTGCACAAGCAAGCCGATGCCGGGAAAATCGCCCGCCTGATGCTTGTAAAACCAGGACAAAAGGAAGACATCCTGCAAAAAATCAGGGCACTCAAAAGGGCAGGAATTATAAAAGCTGTTGGAAAAAATGAAAATGACGATGTGGTTTATGCTATCGATGCGTATATTTTCCCTTTGATTGAGCATATGCTCAGTGAAAAAGAAATCATTTAAAATTAGAATGTAAAGCCCTAACATCAAGGACAAACACAATAAATCTATGGATATCAAAGCAATAGAATTTTCAAGTTTTGCGATTTATTATTTCCTGCTTTTGGCGGTAATCCTGTTTTTTATTTTCAGATTGCTCCATAAAACCAGCAGGGTCCTGCCCTTTCGCCCGGGAATAAACCGCAAAATATCCGGTGCTATGCCCATGCTTGAGCTGGCCTGCTGGATTGTTTATTTTGTGTGGGGCATACAGTTTTTTTCACACAACAACCATCTTTATTCGGGCGGCTTGTTTGTAATCCTGATTCTTTTGGCCTTATGGTTTATCTGGCAGGTTTTTAAGGATTTTATTGCCGGTGCTATTTTTCGTATCAGCAAGGATTTCAATAAAAATGAAATCATCCGTATCGGTGAATACAAAGGGAAAATTGAAAAATTTGGCCTGCATGAGCTGATTTTGGAAACCGAAGCCGGCGAACATATTTACCTGCCCTATTCGAGCCTGAGCAACAAAGCCATTATCAAATCCAATCCGGCAGAGATGATTCGTGCCTATACTTTCCGCCTGCTTGACGCCCAAAGCCAAAACATCAGCGAAGCCCAGCAATCCATCCTTAAAAACCTCATCAGCCTGCCCTGGACATCTTTAACAAAAACGCCCCAGCTGTCGTTTCGCGAACGGACAGAAAACGGACTTCTGTTTGAAGTGACATTTTATACCTACGAACCCGACACATATTTTAAAACCATTGACGAATTAAGCACTAATTATCAAATTATTACAGCACGAAAGGATGATGAACAAAAGCTCGTTCAAAAAGGTTTCTAATAAAATTGATATTTTTGCAGCGCTTTTAAGAGAGTACACAGATTAAAATTCCAGACAAATTGGAAGTTTCATCAAAATTCAATCAATGAACCTAAGTAACCCCAATAATAGCCTCGACGGCAAAGGTCTCTATTACAGTTTCCTGGCCGGGGCACAACGCATTTTCGACCATCAGTCGCATCTGAACAAAATCAATGTTTTTCCGGTAGCTGATGCAGATACAGGCACCAACCTTGCCAGTACGATGCGCTCCATTGTTGATACCCATATCCCTACCGACAACCTGAAAGTTACGGCTGCAGCCCTTGCAGATGCCGCTTTGGTCGGAGCACGGGGCAACAGTGGGATTATCTTCGCGCAATTCCTTTATGGCTTCAGCAATGAAATCAATAATTCCGAAAGCATCAATACGCAGGGCTTCGCTGATATCCTCAAAAAATCAGTAAGTTATGCCTACGAAGCCATCAGCAACCCGCGCGAAGGCACTATGATTACTGTAATCCGCGAATGGGCCGATTCGGTATATGAGTTGAAAGATAAATTGGATGATTTTACCGAGCTGATCAAAGGCTCCTACCGATCTGCGCAGCAAAGTCTTAAAGAAACAACGGGCAAACTTGAGGTGCTGGCCAAAGCCAATGTAGTGGATGCCGGTGCCAAAGGTTTTGTTTATTTCCTCGAAGGGATGATCGATTTCTTCGGGCATGGCGAAATCAAGAAAATACTCCAATCGCGAAATGTGTTGAAAGTCAAAAGCTTTGATGAAATTTCGCACGACAATCCAGAATTTCGCTATTGCACAGAAGCGCTGATCAATGGTATGGAAATTGACAAACTCCAATTGCGCAATAAAATTGAACCGCTGGGCGACAGCCTGGTTATTGCCGGTTCCAAAGAAAAAATCAGAATCCATATACATACCGATGATCCCTCCTACCTTTTTGAGCAAGTACGTAATTTTGGACAAATAGCATATCAAAAGGTAGATGATATGGTTTTTCAGAACCACATTGCCACAAGCCGCATTGCAAAAACGGCCATTGTCACCGATTCGACCAGCGACCTGCCCCGCGCATTGCTCGATAAGCATCAAATACATGTGGTGCCTTTGAGCCTTCATATGGACGGGCACCTATTCCTGGATGGCGTCACACTTTCACCGGAGCAGTTTTACAGAAACCTGCCCAATGCAAGCATCTATCCTTCCTCTGCCCAGCCTTCTTTTAAGGAATTTACTAATAAATATGCCTATCTTTCAACGCATTACGACAACATCATTGCCCTGCACATCAGCGGAGCATTGAGCGGCACTTTCAGCAACAGCACAAAAGCGGCCCGCACCATCCAAACACAAACAAAAACGCCTATTCATGTTGTGGATTCCCTGAGGACTTCAGCTTCACTGGGATTGCAGGTTTTGCGCCTGGCCCGCGAAATTGAAGCCGGGATGAGCTACGAAGATGCCATCATCAATGCCGAAACCTGGAAGAAAAAAGTCGGCATCTGGGTAACCAGCAAAACCGTAAAATATATGGTGAAAAGCGGACGCGTCAGCCCAATGAAAGGCGCTATTGCCAAAGCTTTGGGCGTAAAGCCCATTGTTAGCGTGGATCATGAAGGCAAAGCCTATCAGTTTGGAAAGCCTTTTACCGAGAAAGAAAGCATGAAAAAAGTAATGCGCTCTGCGGAAAAATTTATGAAACAGGGCAAAATATGGGGATATTCTGTTACCAATGCAGAAAACCAAAAAGCCGCAGACTGGTATATTAAAAAGATGCAGGAACATACAGGCAAAGATCCGGAATTTGTAGGGCCGGGCTCACCCGTGCTGGGAACAAATGTTGGCCCTGGCGTTGTAAGCCTGAATATTATGCTGGATTAACAAAAAACATATCTTCACAACAAAACCGTCTGCTGAAAAATCCTTTCAACAGACGGTTTTGTTGTTTATATCTACTTGTGAATTATAAACTTAGCTTCACACTGCCAAACAATTGCCCTCCCAAAGAGCGCAGGCTGATCAAATGAACGCCAGGCGATGCGGAGTTTAATCCAAGGTCAATATGGTTTGCGCCTTTTTGGATGCTTTTGTGCCATTGCTGGCATAGCCTGCCTTCAATACTGTAGAGGCTGATCTCTATTTCACCGGAAACTTCTGAATCAAACTGCATGGTAGCTGTTCCTGATGTTTTTTGATATATGATCAGGTCTGCTAACGGACTCTCTGCGGAAAGTGGATAGTTAATGCCTAATTCTTTAACGAGAAATTTTTTAGGAGGGATTTTAGGAGGGGGATATGACCTGCAAAAAATGAAGAGGAAGGAAAAATGAAAGATAAATATTGAACCAACAATGATATTAAGAGTTACTTACCGTAACCGAGCCATAGATGCCGCAGTGGTCAAATTCAATATTCTGCAAGCTATAGGATGTGGTCATGGCATCAAAGTCCAGGCCTTTCCAGTTGTGGCCGTTTTTGGAACTGAATTTGATATCGCTGCCGAAGCTGATGTTTCCGCGCACAAGTAAGGCAGAATGCGATGGGTCGGAAGTGACGTGCGGATCATCCATGATAAACTCCACATTATCACCGATTACCAAACTGGCACCGGCTTCCACGGTGATTTTTGCATCGTTGATAAAATGCACTTTGGCTTTATCGTAGAGCGTAAGGGTTTGGCCGGGCATAACGCGCACATCTTTTGTTACACCAATAATACCGCGGTGGCTATCGGTGATGGTGATGTCCTCGAACATCAGGGTGGGGAAACGCAGGGAGGTATAGGCTGAGATGCCTCCTAAATCTACGTGCAGGGGCTCTTCGCCATTTGAATGGTCTATAGATTCATGGCTCTCTTCATAACTAAAACTTTCAAACATTGAGATACAATTATCATTATTAATATCGGCAACAGTATAAGGCTGACCAGAATAAGTCAAATTACCTGCAGGAGACTCTCCCAATGTAGATGAGTACATATGAAAATTAAATTCACCATGTGGGTATTCGTTAGTTTGTTGATTATAGTCTATTTCTTCAATTTCATCAACACTATTTCCCAAAATATCAAATTCATCTGCAATAGAGGCCGTCTCACTGGGTTGGCAGGCAGAAATGAAAACAGTGTTACCACCCTGTAGTTCGTCATAAAACCCACCGCCCCTGCATTGTTGCATCCAGAATACTTTTTTCCCGGCATTTATTTGATCCATATAATTGGCAAACACATCATCATCGAAAAAACCACTTGTTAATTTTAGGTTTACTTCATCTCCCGGAGTGTTAGGATGTGGCCCCCCATGGCCAAAGGTCCATACAAACAAAAAATCATCTTCATTAATTTCATTTGCAAGGCCTACAAAAGTGTTTATTATGGAATTTACATAGCATGGGAAATCAGTTACACTTCCTTGGGTTGATCCAGTTGGCCTGTATTCCTCAGCAATATCTTGATCCGTATGATAATAATCTATACCTTCATGAAAATGCACATAAATATTTTCTTCACTGAAGCCATTTCTTTTGAGCATCTTCCACATAAGAAATGTATCGTAATAGAATTCTTCTTCATATGCGTATGAAGTATTATTATTCCAAAATGCACCATTTGATTGAAGGTTATCGGTATCGGCTCCACATATCAATATGGCAACCTTTTTCTGTCCAAAAGCTATCTGAAAAAGCAAAAGGCAAAACAGAAAAACACTAAATCTAAATATTTTCATAATACACTACATTTTAATTGTTTTATAAATATGGCTTCTTAAGCCTGATTTTTCCGAATACAATAGAATATAGTAAATGCCTTTTGGGACTATTTGTCCCTGGGTATTCCGTCCGTCCCATTTTATGGATTGGCCATTTTTAGGGAGTTTGATTTGCCTAATCGTTCTTCCATTTCCATCATAAATGATTATAATGGCATCTTCAACGGTTATTGAGGAAATTCGTATGTAACAATAATCGTTAAAAGGGTTTGGATATGCTGAAAATGTTTGTTCATTAACAGATATTTCCTCTTGCAAAACAGTAATGTCCGTATGCATTAAAAGCAATCTGCAATCATCTATATTAGAAGCATTATTATCATGGGCACTAAAAGCCAAGTATAGCTTATTATTAAGACAAGCTGTTTTCAGGTTTCTTACGCCTGGTATGTATTCTTTAAAAATATCATCTTCTTGTAATTCCCCCTCCTTTATAAAATAATGATGTATCCGGCTAGTATCTGTATAACTTCCTGTCTGACATTCAAACATATGCAAAACATCTGCTTGATCGTAAGCGGCAACCTGTGTCCTCTTATTGAGACCCAAAAAGGCTTGGTCAAACCACCCCCCACTTTTTTTCTCCGACCAACAGGACCACAATTTTGAGCCACTTAAAAGCTCAACCCATATCATAGCAGGCTCTCCACTACTGTTCACAGAAAGATCATTTCCCAAGCATAAGTGCCTATTATTCACTATTTCCACATCGCTCCACACATCATTTTCCATGGTAAAATAAGCCAGGCGCATTTCGGTATATTTCCCATTTAGAAACTCTCTGGCCGCAGCAAAATGAAATTTACCGCTATGATCTACCTCAATATCATTAATCCTCATCATGACATCTGTACCATATGGATATTCAATTTCTCCCCATGAGCCATCTACGTATTTGGATAAATGGATTACTCCTTTTCCATGGCTACCCCATTGATACCAAAAACAATAAACTTTGCCTTCATTATCCACTGCAAGATGACTCCATTGCCCTCCATATGTATCTATTGAAACCGTATCTGCTTTTCCCCAAATTTCTCCGTTATATCTGGTTACCAAAATTTGGGTTTTAGCTGAATTAGCTGTGTTATAGGTATAACTTACAAAAAGCTGTTTTCTTTCCCCAGCAACTAAATCTAAGCTAGCCAATAACTTATCTGTTCCTCCTGAAATATCGATGGGTTCTGACCATGTCAGGCCTTCATTATTCGAAGTTGAATAATAGATCCAAAAATTATCATAATCCACTTCTTCTGTCCATACACAATGAAATATACCATCCGAATCTACCACAAAATCCATTTCACCAATAGCAGCTGAATTTTTATAAATTAAACCGGGTTCGCTCCACTGCTGGGCAAAGCCCTGGGCAAGAAGAAAGATAAAGACAATGCTGAGGGATATTTTGCTTGCTTTCATAATTGTTGCTTTTGCTTGTCCCAAAATTAGCAAAACATATCCTCAAAGTGCAAATTATTGGATTTTTTTTTGTTTTTATTTGGTGTACAAGGTGTTTTTCTGTGTGGATAAGGTAAAATACTGAGCAAAGCAGGCTAAATCCTTTATGCAGGTCTTCAAATGGGTTATGCCTTATATAAAACGGCCAGTGCTTTGGATATAGTGAATACCCCATAATATTTACAAAAAGACGTAGTTTAGCAGAAATCAAAGCACAAAAAATCCTGCTTCTCAATAAGAAAAGCAGGATTTTTTATGGGACTATATTATTCCTGTTCGGGAATATTTTTCAATACATCTATAGTTAAATCCCAGAATTTCCGGGTTGTTTCGATATTGATCTTTTCATCGGGCGAGTGGGCGTTTTTAATGGTTGGCCCAAAGCTGATCATATCCATATAGGGATATTTCTCCAGGAAAAGGCCGCATTCCAAACCTGCATGGATAGAGCGGACAATTGGCTTTTTACCGAAAAGTTTTTGGTAAGAAGCCGCTGTAATATTCGCAATTTCAGAATCAGGGTTTGGCGCCCATCCGGGATAACCCTCAGAATGCTCCACTTCAGCTCCTGCCAAATGAAAAACTGCATGTACCATGGCGGCAATATCATTTTTCGCAGAATTCAGGTCACTGCGCTGGCTGGTTGTGACAAAGATTTTATTGCCTTCGATAAATTTCACGGAAGCCATATTGGTAGAGGTTTCCACCATGCCCGGCATACGCTGGCTCATCGCATGAACACCATGTGGGCAGGCATAGAGTGCGTTCAGGAGTTTGTCCTGTGCATCAGCATCCATTACCCATTCGGGCATATCTGTTTTTTCCAGGCCCATCTTAAAATTGGGTTCTGTTTTCTCCAGCTCAAAGGCAATTTCCTTTGCATAAGCTTTAAAAACGCATTCAAATTTTTCAGCAGTATTCGAAGGAACGCATACTACGGCAAATGCTTCGCGTGGAATGGCATTGCGCAGGTTTCCGCCATCAAAATCATGAAGGCGCAAACCAAACTCCCCTTGTGTGTTCCAAAGGAAACGGTTCAGGATTTTGTTGCTGTTGCCCAGTCCTTTATCAATTTCATCGCCGGAATGGCCGCCACGAAGACCGGTTACGCTTAATTTATAGGCCACATAGCTTTTGGGTACTGCTTCTGCTTCATAGCTCAATGTTGCCAATGTATCCACACCTCCGGCGCAGCCAATAAACAATTCACCTTCATCTTCCGAATCGAGGTTGAGGAGGATTTTCCCTTCCATAAAACCCGGTTGCAGGGCAAAAGCGCCACTCAATCCTGTTTCTTCATCAACGGTAAAAAGACATTCAATGGGGCCATGTTCGATATCGCTGGCAGTAAGCAAAGCCATTTGTGCGGCTACACCAATGCCATCATCAGCGCCCAATGTGGTTCCTTTGGCTTTTACCCATTCGCCGTCAATCCAGGGGATGATCGGATCCACATCAAAATTATGCTCCACATCGGAGTTTTTCTCGCAAACCATATCAATATGGCTTTGAAGGATGACCGTTTTGCGGTTTTCATAGCCCGGGCTGGCCGCTTTGGAAATCAAAACATTTCCAATTTCATCTCTCTTGGCATTAAGATTATTCTTTTTAGCAAAATCGAGGAGGAAATCCCTGATTTTGTCTTCTTTTTTAGAAGGCCGTGGAACCTGGCAGATATCTTCGAAATATCCCCATACAGATTTTGGTTCCAGTTCATTTAAAATACGTTCCATAAAATATATTTTCGGTTTATCTTCCTGATATAATCAATTCCAGCTTTTGCATATTGTGCGCTTTGCCGTTTTTGTACT
Organism: Bacteroidales bacterium; assembly: GCA_963662905.2. GTDB lineage: Bacteria > Bacteroidota > Bacteroidia > Bacteroidales > WRLA01. The sequence goes on from CAXXFD010000004.1 coordinate 302,847, forward strand.
TTTCGATGGCATATTCCGAAAAGAAATGATGCTGGATCAAAAAAGCAAGACTACTTTTTACAAAATCGAAATACGGATGCTCCTGCCCCAGCACATCCAGCCACTCTTCCCTCAGGCGCAGTGATTTCTCCAGAAAATCTTCCCTTCCCAAATGCAACATATCTGCATCGCAAACCAGTTGTGCTTCATAAGTTGTTGGATTTTGTGGCGTTCGGGTAGCATCGATACAAAGCTGCACTTCGCGGATGAAATCGGGAGCTGCTTTATTGCTCAGAAAATCGGCAGCAATCTCCATACTGTAGCGCTCGTGGTCTTTATAAGATTTCACAAATCCTGTATCATGAAACCAGGCTGCAATCAGCACAATGGCCCTTGATTGCTTTCCACATCCGGATTCGCGGGTGATTTCCAAAGCATTTTTCACCACATCTTCCGTATGCGCGATATTATGATACACATAATTGGCAGGGATTTTCCGATGAAGCAAAAGGCGGACAAAGGCTTCTGTTTCGTGGAGCAGCGATGTAAGCGGATCCGTTTTCAATGGGTTTGTCATAGTTGAGCGAATTTACAGAAATTTATGGTTAATGAGGGGCAATTTTTCAAAAAAGCTTGTGTATCTTTATCAAAAATTACTAAAACAAACAAAATGAGCGAATTTAAAGTACATGCTGATAATCTGGTCAGCAAAGTGAAAGAAATAATCCACGAAGGCAATGTACGCCGTATTATCATTAAAAATGAAGAAGGCAAAACTTATCTTGAAATCCCTGTAACGGTTGGACTTGCAGGCGTTCTGCTGGCACCCATCCTGGCGGCAATAGGCGCTTTGGCAGCAGTAGCAGCAAATTTCACTGTTGAAATTATCCGCAGGGACGACTAAACAACAATTTTCTGTATCGCCCCCTGATTAAGTTTGATGGCCGGCTGGCCGTTGATCAGGCTTTCGCGTCCGCAAACGGATTGGCATGAAGGGCAAAGCCACTGTGCGTTTTTTTGATCAATGAGGGCTGTGCTTTCTACAATTTTTGATTTGAACAGCTTTATCAGGCGTCCTTTGCCCGACTTCCGGTACACAAAAAGCCGCTGGCCGCAATTGCAGCTTACATCCACTTTTTTATCCTGCATTAGGAATTGGGATGATTTACCAGGCGCATTGTTTTTCCGGAAAGGAATGCCTGAATATTCTCCAAAACGATATCCAGCCTCAAATCCATTGCTTCTTTTGTGGCATAACCAATGTGCGGCATCAGCAAGGTATTTGGTGCAGCCAAAAGCGGATGATCCGGTTTTAATGGCGGTTCGTATTCATAAACATCAATGGCAGCACCTGCAATCTCCCCGGACATCAGGGCATCAGCCAATGCGTCATAATCCACCACGGCACCACGGGCCGTATTGATCAGTATGGCATGTTTTGGCATCTGTTTCAGTTCCTTTTGCCCGATCAGATGTTTGCTTTCTTCTGTTAAAGGTAGATGAAGGCTCAGCACATCGCTTTGGCGGCACAGGTTCTCCAGGCTGCAATATTCAACGCCCGTTTTCATGACTTCTTCTTTTTGCGTACGGCTGTATGCCAATACTTTGCAACCAAAAGCCGCAGCAAGGCGGGCGGTTTCCAGGCCAATCATTCCGCTGCCCACAATTCCAAAAGTTTTTCCCTGCAGATTAGCACCCAAAAATCCGTTGCGGCTTCCGTTTTTGCGCGTTTCTAAATCCAGAGGCGTTATTTTCCGCAAAAGATCCAGCGCCATTGCAATGCTCAGTTCCGCAACAGCCGTAGTGGAAAAACCTGCTGCATTGCACACAGCGATTCCCATTTCATCGCAGGCGCTTAGGTCGATATGGTCGAAGCCTGTAAATGCGACATCAAGAAGTTTTAAGGATGGGCAGGCTTCGATCACTTCTGCTCCAATCGGAATATTGGTCAAAACCGCTATTTCGGCATCAGCCATTCTTTCTTTCAGGATTTGGGGATTGGTTTCGCGTATTTCAAAATAGCGCACATCATGTCCGGACTGCTCCAATTCTGCAATAAAAGCATCCATTTTTTCCTGGCCTACGCCAAGAGGTTCGAGTATTGAGATTTTCATTTTTGCCGGTTTAAGGTTTCATTGCTTCGAAATTGCAAATATCCATAAAATACGGACAAAAAGCCAGCTGTAGCAAAGGAAGATCAGGGCAAACACATCCTTTCCAGACGGTATATTCAACTAAAATCAAAGCAAATTGTCGCAGCCATACAGGCTGCTATCCGCTGAGTCTTGCATTAACCCGATGCGCTGCATCAGGTTAACATGTATCAGGCTTACAGCCTGAAAATCACAGAATTGCATAACCAAACAGAATCTTCGACATCCAGAAAGGAACAACGCAAAATATCAGCATTTGCAATCCATGGAAAGACAAAATCATTTATCACCAATGCCCGGTAAATACCTTATTATCAACACCCATGAAATGCAATTAAATATAAATGCAGCGGGAAGTACAGCATTGGTGGCGCGCTTGTGCAGACAGGAAGATATCAGAGGTTGCGCTCTTTTTTGATCTGTTCGTAGGCTTCGCTGATGCTTTGAAATTTTTCTTTGGCTGCTTTTTGGACGTCCGCACCAAGATGTGCCACTTTATCAGGATGGTGCAGCACTGCCATTTTTCTGTATGCTTTTTTCACTTCTTCATCCGTTGCTGTTGACTCCACGCCAAGAATCTGGTAGGCACTTTTGGTGCTCTTAACGAACATGGCCTTAACAGAAGTATAATCGTGACCGGAGATACCAAGATAAGTTGCAATGGATTCAATTACATCGATTTCGGACTTATGGCTGTGCCCGTCGGCCATGGAGATGCCAAACAAAAAATGCAGGAGTTGCAAGCGGCTGGAATAAGCCATATTCTGGTGGATCTGGCGGCAAACATCGTACAATGGAATATCCTGTTTCAGTATATCGCGCAAGAGAAGCAACTGCTGTTTTGCGGTTTCAGCACCAAAATTACGGAGCAAAAATTGTTTCACATAATCCAGCTCGGCTTTCATCACTTTGCCATCAGCTTTCATCACAGCCGCAGCAAGCACCAACAGGCTTACATTAAAATCACCGGGGCGGGTACGGTTTTCCTGTCCCGGACGCGCATCCTGCTGTGGATCATAGGCATACCCCCCACTCTGCATTCCATCGTACATGGAACCAAAAAGAAATCCCAGGATTCCACCTATCGGGCCGCCCAAAACCCAGCCCAGGCCACCGCCAATCCACTTACCATATTTCGATTTTTTCTCTGATTCTTTGTTACTTCTCATACTACTGCCACTAAAAATGAACACTAAAGCTCCAATAAGAATAATAGTAATAATATAGCCCATGAGGTCTAAATGTTCATTTGTTATCAAATATTAGTTTAATGTCTTCCGACAATTATCGGATCAAAAATACTTTTTTTACAAGAATCAGGCCGAAAAAAAAGCTGCCAAAAGACAGCTCTTTTATATTCGGTTCCGTCAGATTAGTCCTGACAATTATTTTCCACTTCAACAAAGCGGATCCCATAAGTAGCCAGTTCTTCGAGTATCGGCTCGTACAATTCGGGCTTAACAGGCACATGCACTCCTGTTACATTGATGGTTCCGTTGAGGAGCAAACGTGTTGCAATGGCAACAGGAAGGCCTACCGTCATGGACATGGCAGTGTTTTCCCTATCTTCACCAAGAACCACCATACTTGAAGTCACTTCCTTTTTTTCTCCATTCAGCTCATAAACAAACTCATGCTGCATGGCAATCATATCCTTGTCGCCTTCCTCAAGCGCCCATTTTTCTTCGAGAAGTTTTTGCATAATCTGGGCGGGCGTAGCATCTTTCAGGCCAATTTTGCGATCTTCAAAAATGCCCAGCCATTTCAGTTTTTTCATTATATCTCCTTCGGGATCCAGTTTCAGATATTCGATAAGCTTATCTTCGACAGGTTTTTCCGGATCAAAACGCAGATATGAATTAATGAACTGACGGTATGTCATATCTTCAGTGCCTTCCAAAGTGTAAGTATCGTCAGTTACGCCCAATTGAACAAAAACATTCCAGGCTTCGCAATAACCCGGGCGGCGCATGGTGCCACGGTAAATCGTAGGGATATCCTGAAGGCCGTAAGTTTCACGATAAGAAAGTGAATCACGGTTTGGATAAACTTCAAAATCGCCATAATCCAAAACCGTAGTTCTTTGCACGCGGTCAAAAAGTTTGTGGTAAGGAATGTACTTATAGCGTCCATCGCGGATAAACTGGGATACGCCTTGTCCGGCAAGCACAACATTGCGTGGATTCCATGTGAATTTATAATTCCAGATATTGGTATCATACTGTGGAGCAATCAAACCACCAGTTGAAGATTTAAAAGCCAGCAGTTTACCTCCGTTTGCACGGATTTCATCAATCACTTTCATTGCCGACATATGGTCGATGCCTGGATCCACACCCAGTTCGTTGAGCAAAGCGACGCCTTTGGTTTTGGCTTCTTCGTTAAGTGCTTTAACTTCTTTGCTCACATAGCTGGCCGTAACCATATGCACGCCAAAATCAACACAAACACGGGCAACCTTATGGTGCATAAAAGCAGGAAGCATAGAAATAACAACATCCGCACCCTGCACACGCGATTTCAGAAGTTCTTCATCATTTGCATCAAAAGCAAATGCTTCTGCACGTGCATGGCCGTTAATTTTCTTTTTTGCTATTGCAACGTCCTTATCACCAATGGAGATATTCCAGTCGTTCGCTTCAGAATGATCGAGCAAATATTTGATCAATGTTGTGGCTGATAGTCCGGCGCCAAGAATCAATATTTTTTTCATAGTAAAATTCCGGTTGGTTTTAAAATTCCTTTTTTTGATTAGGCCGCTAATGTAGTTGAATTTCATTTTTGCAAGTCTTCAAACCGCATTTTCTTTTTTTGAATACGCTTTTTTTAATTAAACCAATTCCATTTTACAAATATAATAACCTGCTTTTGTGGATGAATTGCGCGCTAAAAACACAAAAAAAGCCCCGTCAAACGGAGCTTATTATATTGTTTATCAATTATTTATAATAATGATTAAGCGAGATACCCTTCAAGGTATTTATAATCGGGTGTGAGTTCCCCATTATGTAAAATCATGGCGCGTTTCACCGGATCAGGAAGTTTCACTTCATCAAATGCGCAATCAAAATCGGTTTTCGCAATATCAAGCAAATAGGGTTTCAGTGCATTGCTGAACGCGATGGATGATTCGCGTGGCAGTTCACTAGGCAGGATATCCACGGCCATGACCTGAAGCCCGTCTCCTTCGAAACCGCTTTTTATTTCGCCATTAAATGGATTATAAACAAAAACCGGATCCTCGATATAGGTTCCTTTCACGGTAGGCTCAACCGAACCATCCGGGTCGCAGGTAACATCGCCCACAACGATTAACTTTGGTTTGGCTCCGTTTTCACATTCTTTTTTGAGCCATTCGCGGGTAAGTATCCTTGGATACCGGGCATCCCAATACATGCAGTTCATCAGTAGGCTGAGATGTGGCAGGTATTGTTCAAAAACACCCTGGAAAAGTTCCGGTTTGGTAAAATACTCCTGAAGTACAAATTCGCTTCCGTCAATGCGTTCGGACAGGTGTTTTTCCTCAAAAACAACCTTATAAACAATATTTGAAGGCACATCTGCCCTGCCTTTCAACACTTTAAGCTGCTCCGGACTGATTTCCTGAACAGGTAGCAAATGAAGGATTTCCTGAGCACCTTTGGACACATTACCGTAACCGGTAACCCCAACCGCAAATGGAAGCAGCTCTTTTGGCAATCCATCGCGTGCGATATCACTTCCTACTTCCGATACTGCGGTTTTCGCGTCTTCGAGTGAATTATAGGTATGCGACTGCCTGATTTTCAAAAAAGGAGTAACAATACCCTGCTTTTCCAGGCGCTGGCCAATAGTCCAAAGGGAATTGATCATCCCGGCCAGGCCCGCAAAACGCCCAAAGAAAATCAGCCGTTTGCCATCTGCATCTGCAATTTTTTCATAATCAATAAGATTACAATTCAATTCCATCATTTTTCGGAGCATCGGCATATTATATGACTGGCCTTTAATCACATGCGAGAAAAAAACATAAGATCCGTTTTTTCTGAAAAAATCCATGGGCATTTCTTTCACGCCAAATACCAGTCCACATGAACTAACGTCATCAACGACTTCAGCACCGGCATCACGATATTCATCTTTCGTAAAGACCCTCTTGGGAGATTCCTCAATCTTCACCTGAATGCCAGCCTGAACCAATTCTTTAACATGCGAAGGGACAATGGCCACCCGTTTCTCCATGAGGTATTTATCCTCCTTGCGAATTCCAATACACTGATTCATAGTTGGTTGTATTTTAGTTTTGGTAGAATAGCCAAATTTACGAAAAATCAATACATTTGTTGAGGTTTTTTAAAATGGATTCATTCAAAACTAATTGAACGAATTTGTTTGTCAACAATACTTTCCTGAAGTTGCATTAACAAAGCTTTAACAGCGGCAGGATTTGATAGGGCTGACAGAATTACTAATTATGCACAAATATTTATCAACCTTAAACAAATAATTATGGCAAGAAAATTTTGGATGATCGCAATTGCAGCAGTAATACTGAGTGCTTGTGGTTCGCAGACACAAAAACCAGAAAACAAGGTTCAGGAAGAAACCGTAGCAGAAGCTACTCCTGTTCAAATTACCGTTGAGGAATTTTCGGATAAAGCGGGCGACCTAGTAGGTCAGGAAGTAGCTGTAAGCGGAACCGTTGTGCATGTTTGCAAGCACGGTGGCAAGCGTATGTTCATTATGAATGAAGACCAGGATGTACGTATAAAAATTACCAGCGGCGAAGGTATGGCAGCATTTAATACCGATATGGAAGGCAGTGATGTAGCTGTAAAAGGAATTATTGAAGAACTCCGCATTGATGAAGATTACCTGCAAAACTGGGAAAATGAGCTCAATGCAGAAAAAGGCGGCGACTCTGAGCACAAAATCCACACTGGTGAAGAAGGTCATGAAGAACATGAAGGCGACGTGGAACATGAACTCGAACAAATAAGCAACTACCGTGATATGCTGAAAGAAAGCGGAAAAGACCACCTTTCTTTCTATAATATTGCCTGCATAGAATACCAGGTAAAATAATAATTCTATCCATTTGGCTCCTGACTCCTTAACCGGATCAGGGGCTTTTTTATTGGAAATTTTCCCTTTAAAGACTACTGAAAATGAAGAAATGGAGAAGATGGCTTTGGGTCATTCACCGCGATCTGGGATACTTTTTCTTTGCGGCAACGGTAATTTATGCATTATCCGGAATTGCCATCAACCACATCAACGACTGGAACCCAAATTTCATTGTCAACACCAAAGAATTTAAGATAAACCTCCCCAAAGAAGGCGCAGCGTTTGACAAGCAATTTATCATGGATGAGCTGCAAAAGAATGATGTTACTTCAGCTTACAAAAAACACTATTCGCCATCGGAGGGGCTGATAAAAGTTTTTGTAAAAGACGGGAATATACTGATTGACACGGATAATGGGGATGCTTTTTACGAAAGCCTGCACCGTCGGCCCATTTTCCATGCGTTTAATTATCTGCATTATAATCCGGTTAAATACTGGACCTGGTTTGCGGATGCTTATGCAATTGCACTGCTAATCCTGGCAATCTCGGGCCTGTTCCTCCTCAAAGGGAAAAAAGGAATTACCGGACGCGGCGCATGGCTGACACTTCTAGGCATTCTGGTTCCTTTGTTAATCCTGCTTATCTATTATTGATTCCATAAATGATCGCAAAAAAAGAGCCGGAATAAATCCGGCTCTTTTTTTATTAAGCTTGCCCTGCAGGCCCGCCCATATTGAATGGCGCCATCGGGCCGCCCGGAGCATCATCTTCCTTAATCGGGCCAAAGGTTTTTTCGTAACGCGCCAGATTATCCTGGAGCGCACGATAAAGCCTTTTGGCATGTTTTGGTGTCAGAACAATTCGTGACTGCACTTTCGGTTTCGGCATTCCGGGGAGGATTTTCATAAAATCCACCACAAATTCAGACGGACTATGTGCAATTGCAGCCAAATTGCTGTATGTCCCTTCGATTACTCCCTCAGGGATTTCAATATTCAGTTGCTGCTTTTTGTTTTTGTTCTGATCCATTATATAAGGATGTGTTTAATCTTTAACTAATTTTGATTCTGCCAATGCTTCATATTCATCTTTGGAACCAACGATAATATCGTTGTATTCGCGCAGGCCGGTACCAGCAGGGATTCTATGCCCTACAATCACATTTTCTTTCAGGCCGAGCAGGCCATCGGATTTGGCGCTGATTGCCGCATTGGTAAGCACTTTGGTAGTTTCCTGGAAGGATGCTGCTGAGATAAAGCTGTTTGTTTGCAGTGATGCTTTGGTGATACCCTGAAGTACCTGGCGTGCTGTTGCCGGTTTGGCATCGCGTGCCTGTACAAGAGCTTTGTCCTTGCGCTTCAACTGTGAATTTTCATCGCGCAGTTTTCGGGCAGTGATAATCTGGCCAGGGCGCAATGTAAGGCTGTCACCGGGTTCTTCAACCACTTTTTTACCAAAGATCCAGTCGTTTTCTTCCTGGAATTCAATTTTATTGATCAAATCTCCTTCGAGGAATTTAGTATCACCCGGATCATCTACCTCAACTTTACGCATCATTTGGCGAACGATTACCTCAAAATGCTTATCGTTGATTTTCACACCTTGCAAGCGGTAAACTTCCTGGATTTCATTCACAATATATTCCTGAACCTTCATCGGGCCTTTAATTGCGAGGATATCGGCCGGAGTCATTGCACCTTCTGAGAGCGGTGTACCCGCTTTAACAAAGTCGTTTTCCTGTGCAAGGATCTGTTTAGATGTTGGAATCAGGTATGATTTCTCTTCACCTGTTTTGGATGTGATAATAACTTCTTTGTTTCCACGCTTGAGTTTTTTGCCGAAAGAAACAACACCATCAATTTCGGAAACTTTTGCGGGATCGCTCGGGTTACGCGCTTCAAAAAGCTCGGTAACACGAGGCAGACCACCCGTGATATCGCCTGATTTACTTACGGCACGCGGAATCTTAACGAGACTTTCACCTGCTTTGATAGTATCACCGTCTTCAACGATGATATGCGATCCAACAGGGATATCGTAGGTTTTGATTACTTCACCATCAGGCGTAATAATATTAATTGCAGGCGTTTTTGTTTTAAGGCGGGTTTCAATTACAACTTTATCGTTATAACCTGTTTGTTCATCAGATTCCAGACGGAAGGTTTGCCCTTCGATGATATTCTGATAAGCAACTTTACCATTAACTTCCGAGATAATCATTGCGTTATAGGGATCCCATTCGGCAATTAATTCACCTTTTTTGACTTCAGAATCCGGTTTCTTAAAAAGGTGCGCACCATATGGAATGTGTGCAGAAGCAAGGATTACCTTTGTTGATGGATGAATCAGCCGCATTTCAGCAGAACGCCCAATAACAACATCCATTTCATTTCCTTCTTTATCAGTATAAGGCAATGAACGAAGCTCATCTATTTCAAGATAACCGTTATACTTTGCGTCAATGGTATTTTGTACACCTACGCTGGATGCCGTACCCCCAACGTGGAATGTACGCAGTGTAAGCTGTGTACCCGGTTCTCCAATGGATTGGGCGGCAATTACGCCAACAGCTTCTCCTTTTTGAACCAGACGCCCTGTTGCCAGGTTACGTCCATAACAACGGGCACACACTCCTTTTTTGGATTCGCAGGTAAGTACCGAACGGATTTCAACGCTCTCCAATGGGGAATCGTCAATGATTTGTGCGTACATTTCGGTGATTTCCTCACCGGCAGCAATAATCAGCTTTCCTGTTTCCGGGTGATAAACATCATGCAATGCAACACGACCCAATATCCTGTCGTAGAGCGATTCAACGACTTCTTCGTTCTTCTTGAAAGCAGAAATTGTCAAACCACGCAGAGTGCCGCAGTCTTTTTCAGAAATAACAACATCCTGGCTAACATCCACCAAACGACGGGTAAGGTAACCGGCATCCGCAGTTTTAAGAGCTGTATCGGCAAGACCTTTACGTGCACCGTGGGTAGAGATAAAGTACTCGAGTACACTTAGTCCCTCCTTAAAGTTTGAGAGGATCGGGTTTTCAATAATTTCACCACCACTTGAACCTGACTTTTGAGGCTTGGCCATCAGACCCCTCATTCCGGAAAGCTGACGGATCTGCTCTTTAGAACCCCTTGCTCCGGAATCGAGCATCATATAAACAGAGTTGAACCCCTGTTTATCCGTTGAAAGCTGCTCCATCAAAATATTGGTGAGCCTTGAGTTGGCGTGTGTCCAGGTATCGATAATCTGGTTATAACGTTCATTATTGGTAATAAGACCCATGCTGTAGTTATTCATCACATCCAGCACCTCCTCATTTGCCTCAGCAATCAGTTCTTCTTTGATTTCTGGGATAATTACGTCATCAAGGTTAAAAGACAGACCGCCTTTAAAGGCCATGAAATAACCAAGGTTCTTTATATCATCAAGGAATTTGGCAGTTTTCTTGGTTCCGGTTACTTTGAGCACTTTACCAATAATGTCCCTCAGTGCTTTTTTGGTAAGGATAGTGTTGATATAGCCAAATTCATTTGGAACAACATCATTAAAAAGGACACGACCTACTGTTGTTTCAATCTTTTTGGTAACCGGATTTCCATCTTCCATATCATCAAGATATGCATAGATAATGGCATGGAGATCGACACGTTTTTCGTTATATGCGATACGGACTTCTTCCGGTCCGTAGAATGTCATTCCTTCACCTTTAACAGGATGTTCTTCTGTGCTTTTACGTGGCTTGGTCATGTAATACAAGCCTAAAACCATGTCTTGGGAAGGCACTGCGATTGGGGCACCATTGGCCGGGTTAAGGATATTATGCGAAGCGAGCATCAGGAGTTGCGCTTCAAGCACAGCAGCGTTTCCAAGAGGAACGTGTACCGCCATCTGGTCACCGTCAAAGTCGGCATTAAATGCAGTACAAACCAATGGATGCAGCCTGATTGCTTTTCCTTCGATGAGTTTTGGCTGGAATGCCTGAATACCCAATCGGTGGAGGGTTGGGGCACGGTTGAGCAGGATTGGATGGCCTTTAAGGATGTTTTCGAGGATATCCCAAACAACAGGATCCTTTCGGTCAACAATTTTTTTCGCTGATTTAACGGTTTTTACGATCCCGCGCTCCAGCATTTTACGGATAACAAAAGGCTTAAACAGTTCGGAAGCCATTTCTTTTGGAATACCGCACTCGTTCAGGTTCAAATCAGGACCTACCACGATAACAGAACGGCCTGAATAATCAACCCTTTTACCGAGCAGGTTCTGACGGAAACGCCCTTGCTTTCCTTTCAAGCTGTCGCTAAGTGATTTAAGTGGCCTGTTCGATTCTGTTTTAACAGCATTTGCTTTACGTGAATTATCAAAGAGCGAATCAACAGCTTCCTGGAGCATACGCTTTTCGTTACGCATGATCACATCAGGAGCTTTGATTTCGATGAGTCGTTTCAAACGGTTATTGCGGATAATCACCCTACGGTAAAGGTCATTAAGATCTGATGTAGCAAAACGGCCGCCATCGAGCGGAACAAGTGGGCGAAGTTCCGGTGGGATTACAGGCACTACTTTCACGATCATCCATTCGGGGCGGTTTTCAGCACGTTTGCGCGCATCCCGGAAAGCTTCCACAACATTAAGCCTTTTCAAAGCTTCAGCCTTTCGCTGCTGTGAAGTTTCTGTATTTGCCTTATGGCGAAGTTCGTATGAAAGTGAGTCAAGGTCAAGGCGTGCCAGCAGGTCATGTACTGCATCGGCACCCATCTTGGCTATGAATTTATCCGGATCGCTGTCATCAAGGTACTGATTATCGGCAGGCAGTGTTTCGAGCATATCAAAATATTCCTCTTCTGTAAGGAAATCAAGATACTGCACCCCATCAGCGGCTTTTACACCCGGATTGATGACAACATAACGTTCATAATAAATGATCATGTCCAGTTTCTTGGTTTGCAGTCCGAGCAAAGCACCAATTTTGTTGGGCAAAGAACGGAAGAACCAAATATGGACAACAGGAACAACCAGTTGGATGTGTCCCATACGCTCGCGGCGTACTTTTTTCTCAGTAACTTCAACACCACAACGGTCACAAACGATACCTTTATAACGGATACGCTTATATTTACCACAATGACATTCGTAATCCTTCACAGGACCGAATATGCGCTCACAAAACAGACCATCGCGTTCCGGTTTGTAGGTACGGTAATTGATTGTTTCCGGTTTGAGCACTTCACCACTGGATCGCTCCAGGATGGATTCCGGTGATGAGAGGCTAACGGTAATTGTTGAAAATCCGCTGTTTACTGAATTGCTATCCTTTCTGAAAGCCATATATACGTCGATTTCTTTTATAACAAAGTAAAAACACCAAAACCCTTAAAAAAGGGTTATGGATATTAATCAAAATGCACTTCAAGACCCAAACCATGGAGTTCGTGTACGAGCACATTGAAGGATTCGGGTATGCCCGGTACAGGCATATTTTCACCTTTAACAATTGCTTCGTAAGCCTTGGCGCGACCGATTACGTCATCCGACTTAACGGTCAGAATTTCCTGCAGGATATTGGATGCTCCGAATGCCTCCAGAGCCCATACTTCCATTTCCCCGAAACGCTGACCACCAAACTGAGCTTTACCTCCAAGTGGCTGCTGGGTAATAAGTGAGTATGGACCGATAGAACGTGCGTGCATCTTATCATCTACCATGTGGTGCAGTTTCAGCATATAGATATAACCTACCGTTGCAGGCTGGTCAAAACGTTCTCCTGTACCACCATCAAAAAGATGTACCGTTCCATTGGCAGGAAGTTCAGCTTTCTTCATGTAGTCATTAATCTGGTCAAGGCTTGCCCCATCAAAAATTGGTGTAGCAAACTTTAATCCCAGTTTCTTGCCTGCCCAACCCAAAACAGTTTCATAAATCTGCCCAAGGTTCATACGTGATGGCACGCCGAGCGGGTTCAATACGATATCAACAGGCTGGCCATTATCAAGGAAAGGCATATCTTCTTCGCGCACAATACGTGCCACAATACCTTTGTTACCATGGCGACCTGCCATTTTATCACCAATTTGCAGCTTGCGCTTCTTGGCAATATAAACCTTGGCCATCTTAACGATGCCATTTGGAAGGTCATCACCTACTGTGGCTGAAAACTTTTTGCGGTTGTTAATACCTGAATATTCCTTGTGCTTGATGATATAATTATTGATCAATTGCTTAATCAACAAATTTTTATCATCATCTGAGGTCCATTTATTCGGGTTTACATCGAGATAATTGATTTCGGCAAGAGCTTTAACCGAGAACTTAGCTTTTTTAGGTACAAGCTCCTGATTATACTTGTCAAAAACACCTTGTGAAGATTTACCGGCAATAATTTCCATTAGCTTATCAACCAGACGGCTTTTGAGTTCCTGTAATTCGCGGTTCAGTTCTTCATCAAGTTTTTTGAGTGTGTCTTTTTCGTTTGAACGGGAACGACGGTCGCGAACGATGCGGGAGAAAAGCTTTTTGTCGAGCACGACCCCTTTCATTGATGGGGGCGCCTTAAGGGAAGCGTCTTTTACATCGCCGGCTTTATCGCCAAAAATGGCGCGCAGCAGTTTTTCTTCGGGAGTAGGATCGCTTTCGCCTTTAGGAGTAATTTTACCAATCAGTATATCCCCTTCGCGTACTTCGGCGCCAATACGGATCAAACCGTTTTCGTCCAAATCTTTGGTAGCCTCACTTGAAACGTTTGGGATATCATTGGTAAGCTCTTCCACACCACGTTTTGTATCACGAACTTCGAGGGTAAATTCTTCGATATGCACTGAGGTAAACACATCTTCTTTTACGATACGTTCGGAAATAACAATAGCATCCTCAAAGTTATACCCTTTCCATGGCATAAACGCAACCATAAGGTTTTTACCGATTGCAAGTTCTCCGCCCTCAGTAGCATAACCTTCGCAAAGTACCTGTCCTTTTTCAACTCGGTCGCCTTTGCGCACCACCGGTCGGAGGTTAATGCTGGTATTTTGGTTTGTACGCAGGAATTTTGGCAAATTATATCGTTTCACTTCATCATCAAAGCTAACGAGCTTTTCTTCTTCAGTGCGGTCGTAGCGGATAGCTATGGAACGTGCATCAACATATTCTACAAGGCCATCACCTTCTGCATTTATAAGCACCCGGCTATCGTGAGCAACAGGGCCTTCAAGACCTGTTCCCACAAGTGGAGCCTCGGGTTTCAACAGAGGCACAGCCTGACGCATCATGTTCGACCCCATCAGGGCACGGTTGGCGTCATCGTGCTCCAGAAAGGGAATCAGGGATGCTGCTATCGAAGCAATCTGGTTTGGTGCGCTGTCGATAAGGTCAACCTTTTCCCTTTCAATGATCGGATAATCTGCAAGAAAACGTGCTTTAACACGCTCATTTGTAAATTGACCATTCGGGCTTATAATTGTATTTGCCTGTGCAATAATTTTATCTTCTTCTTCTTCAGCGCTCAAGTAAACAGGTGGTTGATCTTTCATTACAACACCATTATCCACTTTATGATAAGGAGTTTCAATGAAACCAAGTTTATTGATTTTTGCATAAACGCAAAGCGAAGAAATCAAACCAATATTTGGTCCTTCAGGCGTTTCAATGGTACACAAACGTCCGTAGTGGGTATAATGAACGTCACGAACCTCAAACCCGGCACGTTCACGCGAAAGGCCTCCCGGCCCCAAAGCAGAAACACGGCGTTTGTGCGTAATTTCCGACAGCGGGTTGGTTTGATCCATGAACTGTGAAAGCTGGTTGGTTCCAAAGAAACTATTTATTACCGAAGAAAGTGTTTTCGCATTAATCAGATCTGTAGGCGTAAACACCTCGTTATCACGAACATTCATTCGTTCGCGAATTGTACGTGCCATACGGGCCAGTCCAACGCCAAATTGCGAATAAAGCTGCTCACCCACTGTACGGATACGACGGTTACTTAAGTGGTCAATATCATCAACTTCGGTTTTCTTATTCACCAGTTTGATAAGATACCTGATGATATTGATGATGTCTTCTTTGGTCAAAACGCGAATATCATTATCGATATTCAGTTCAAGTTTCTTATTGATGCGGTAACGACCCACATCTCCTAAATCGTACCGTTTATCAGAGAAGAAAAGTTTATCGATAATACCACGTGCAGTTTCTTCATCAGGCGGTTCGGCATTGCGCAACTGGCGGTAGATAAATTCAACAGCTTCTTTTTCGGAGTTGGCTGTATCTTTCTGCAGTGTATTAAAAATAATTGAATAATCGCCAGCTATTATATCGTCGCGATGAACGAGTATGCTTTTGATATTGGCATCAAGGATTTGCTCGATATTATCCTGATCGAGTTCTACTTCACGATCGATAATAACTTCGGTACGTTCGATAGAAACAACTTCTCCTGTATCTTCATCAACAAAATCCTCCAGCCAGGAGCGCAGCACACGTGCGGCAAGGCGTTTACCAATAAGTTTTTTAGCGCCGGTTTTTGTAACTTTAACCTCTTCTGCAAGGTTAAAAATTTCGAGAATATCTTTATCGCTTTCATAACCGATAGCACGCAGCAGAGTAGTTACCGGGAGCTTTTTCTTACGGTCGATGTAGGCGTACATGACATTGTTAATGTCGGTAGTAAATTCCATCCAAGAACCTTTAAAGGGGATGATCCTTGCTGAAAACAGGATTGTACCATTGGCATGGCGGCTTTGCCCAAAGAACACGCCCGGAGACCGGTGCAGCTGAGACACGACCACACGTTCGGCTCCATTCACTATGAAGGTGCCTTTTGGGGTCATGTAGGGAATCATTCCCAAATAAACATCCTGGATGATGGTCTCAAAATCCTCATGCTCAGGATCAGTACAGTATAACTTCAATTTTGCTTTGAGCGGGACACTGTAGGTTACACCCCTTTCGATACATTCTTCTAAGGAATACCTGGGGGGATCGATAAAATAATCAAGGAATTCCAGAACGAAATTATTGCGGGCATCCGTAATTGGAAAGTTCTCACTGAAGACTTTGTATAAACCTTCGTTGATACGGTCTTCAGGATTGGTTTCCAGTTGCATAAAGTCCTTAAACGACTTTAACTGAATATCCAGGAAGTCCGGAAATTCAGTTTGAATATGGGTGGATGCGAAATTAACTCTTTTATTATTTTTCAGGGCCAAAGCAATCGGAATTTGAAAATATTAATACTAGAAAGACACAAAATATGTACGAAACAAAACAGAAAACAAGATATAGGTATGCGCATGGAGCGCACCCTATATCCTATTCATTAACAGCTTTTTAGCTGATTACTTGATTTCGACTTCAGCGCCAACTTCTTCCAGTTGAGCTTTAAGTGCTTCAGCTTCGTCCTTAGCAATAGCTTCTTTGATTGCTTTAGGTGCTGAATCAACGAGTTCTTTAGCCTCTTTCAGGCCAAGGCTAGTCAGTTCTTTTACGAGTTTAACAACTTTCAGCTTGGAAGCACCTGCTGCTTTGAGGATTACATCAAATTCAGTTTGTTCTTCCTGAGCTTCAGCTTCGGCAACACCGCCACCACTTGCAACTGCAACTGCAGCTGCTGCTGGTTCAATACCGTACTCTTCCTTGAGGATTTCAGCTAATTCGTTGACTTCTTTTACGGTCAGGTTTACTAACTGTTCTGCAAAAGCTTTTAAATCTGCCATTTTATTCTTGTTTTAGGTAAAATTCGTGAAAAAAATTAATTTAAAAAAAAAACGTATAAATGATTAGTTTTCCCTTTCCTGAAGGGTTTTTACCAGTCCTGCTATGGTTTGTCCACCCGATTTAAGAGCAGAGATAACATTCTTGGCAGGTGATTGCAACAGGCCAATGACATCGCCAAGGAGTTCTTCTTTGGACTTGATATTGGCGAGTGTTTCCAGACTGCTGTCACCGGTAAATACAGCTTCTTCTACATAAGCACCTTTGACGATCGGTTTATCCAGTTTATATTTTTTCCTGAATTCCTGAATCAATTTTGCAGGTGCATTACCAACAGGGGTCAACATGAGTGAAGAAGAGCCTTTAAGAACATCATAAAGTTCTTCCAGGTTCTTGTCTGATTTCTCCATAGCTTTACGCAGGAGCGTGTTCTTCACAACCATGAGACGGATATCCTTTTTAAAACAGATGCTCCTGAGCTCGGTGGTGCGTTCTGAGTTAAAATCGGAAATATCGGTAATATAGAATGCGTTATATTCGTTCAGTACCTCTGTGATGGAGTCGATTAGTTGACCTTTATCTTCTTTTTTCATTGTTTATGCTTTTTAAAAGTTAAACGAACAATCGACCAAACCTACTGAATGACTGATTTTAACTCAACCTGAACACCAGGGCTCATAGTACTGGATATGAAAATACTTTTCACATAAGTACCTTTTGCTGCACTGGGTTTCAATTTGAGTATGGTCTGAATCATTTCTCTGGCATTATCCATAATTTGCTCCGGATTGAAGCTCACTTTACCGATACCAGCGTGAATGATACCAAATTTATCGACCTTAAAGTCAATTTTACCGGCTTTAACTTCCTTAACTGCGCGTTCGAGATCCATGGTAACAGTACCAGCCTTGGGATTCGGCATCAGGCCTCGCGGACCGAGTATCCTCCCCAGGGGACCTACTTTAGGCATCACATTGGGTGTAGTAATTACTACATCCACATCAGTCCATCCTCCTTTGATTTTTTGAACGTAATCGTCGAGTCCTACATGATCTGCACCGGCAGCTCTTGCTTCCTCTTCTTTATCGGGATTACAAAGAACCAAAACACGAACCTCTTTACCGGTTCCATGTGGTAATGTAACGACACCCCTTACCATTTGATTGGCTTTTCGGGGATCCACACCGAGACGAACGTCCAAATCAACTGAAGCGTTGAATTTGGTATATGTGATATCCTTTACTAACTGAACAGCTTCGGCTAAAGAATAAATTTTGGTTTTATCAACTTTGGCAAGTGCCTCTTTTTTCTTCTTGGTCAATTTAGCCATTTCTGTTAATCTTAATGTATTTAATATCTGAGCTTTTGGCTTAATCTATTTTGCGAGCGGATTTACACCTTTCACAGTTAGACCCATGCTGCGGGCAGTCCCTGCTACCATGCTCATTGCTGCTTCAACAGTAAAGCAGTTCAGGTCGCGCATTTTGTTTTCTGCGATTTCCTTAACCTGCTCCCATGTGACACTACCAACTTTATTGCGGTTAGGCTCCGGGGAACCTTTTTTCAGTTTGGCAGCTTCCAAAAGTTGAACAGCAGCGGGCGGGGTCTTGATAATGAAGCTAAAGGACTTGTCCTTAAAAACAGTGATTATAACAGGAAGCACCTTACCGGCCTGGTCTTGGGTACGTCCGTTAAACTGTTTACAAAACTCCATAATGTTCACACCTTTGGAACCTAATGCAGGACCCACAGGGGGTGAAGGGTTCGCAGCACCGCCTTTAATCTGTAACTTGATTAAACCGCTTACTTCTTTTGCCATTTGTATTAGTATTTAATCGTTTAGAAATTCTCAACTGCCTTGGAACAATTGAAAAATAATGCCTTTGTTTTACGATTCCTTTGCTACCTGCATAAACCCAAGTTCCAAAGGAGTTTTGCGTCCAAAGATTTTTACCATTACCTTCAGTTTTTTCTTTTCTTCATTAATTTCTTCGATAATACCACTGAAACTATTGAAGGGGCCATCGGTAACGGTAACCGTTTCACCAACAATAAAAGGTATATTGATTTCCTCACCCTGATCGGCCAGTTCATCGACTTTGCCCAGGATTCGGTTCACTTCTACCTCTCGCATTGGCTCTGCTTCTCCTTTGGTACCCAAAAATCCAAGTACACCAGGGATGTTTTTGATAATGTGGGGAATCTCTCCGGTCAGCACAGCTTCAATAAGTACATAACCCGGAAAGTAATTTCTTTCCTTACTGATTTTTTTACCATTACGAATTTGATAAACTCTTTCAGTTGGGATAAGTACCTGTGATATGAAATCCTCAATCCCCAAGCGGCTTATTTCGTTTTCAAGGTATTGTTTTACCTTCTTTTCGTTGCCGCTTATGGCCCGGACTACATACCACTTCTTTACTTGTTCGCTCATGCTCGATCGGATTTACAAAGGTGCTAAAGAAGTTTGAAATATCAGACTTCCCTTTCGGAAAGACTTAAAACAACCCATAGAATTGTTTCAGAATGTTTTCGAAGGAAATATCCATCAGAAATACCACCAAGGCGATAATCAGGGAAGCAATGGATACCACAATAGCGCTGCTTTGTAATTCGCTCCAGGTTGGCCACGATACTTTTGTCGTCAGTTCGTCGTAGCTTTCCTTAACGTAAGTTATAATTCCACTTTTTGCCATGTGAATCTAATATTTTGCACGGGTGGTAGGACTCGAACCCACGACTCCTGGTTTTGGAGACCAGAGCTCTACCAACTGAGCTACACCCGTAGATACCAAAAGGACCGATAACCGATCCTTTTGGATTTTATAAAAGAATATTATTTTTCAAGAACTTCTGTTACCTGACCTGCACCAACAGTACGGCCTCCTTCACGGATTGCGAAACGCAGACCTTTATCCATTGCTACTTCAGCGATCAGTTTAACTGTAATTGTAAGGTTATCACCAGGCATTACCATTTCAACATTTTCAGGAAGGATAATTTCACCTGTAACGTCTGTGGTTCTGAAATAGAACTGAGGACGATATTTGTTGTGGAATGGAGTGTGGCGGCCACCTTCTTCTTTCTTCAGGATATAAACCTCAGCTTTGAAATAATCGTGTGGTTTAACCGAACCAGGCTTAGCAATAACCATACCGCGGCTGATTTCGTCTTTGTCGATACCACGGAGGAGCAGACCGGCGTTGTCACCAGCTTGACCGCGATCGAGGATCTTACGGAACATCTCAACACCAGTTACAACAGACTTAAGTTTTTCTGCACCCATACCAATGATGTCAACTGGGTCTCCAGTATTGATAACACCGGTTTCGATACGACCGGTAGCCACAGTACCACGACCAGTAATTGAGAATACATCTTCGATAGGCATAAGGAATGGCTTATCTTCGTCGCGTTCTGGCAGTGGAATCCACTCATCGCAGGCAGCCATAAGTTCCATTACTTTTTCAACCCATTGTGGCTCATCGTTAAGAGCACCAAGAGCAGAACCTTGAATAACAGGAGTTTCGTCACCGTCAAATTCGTAGAATGACAGAAGTTCACGAATTTCCATTTCAACCAGTTCGAGCAGCTCTTCATCGTCAACCATGTCGCATTTGTTCATGAAAACAACAATACGAGGCACACCAACCTGACGAGCGAGCAGAATGTGCTCACGTGTCTGTGGCATAGGACCATCAGTTGCAGCAACTACGAGGATTGCACCGTCCATCTGGGCAGCACCAGTAACCATGTTCTTTACGTAGTCAGCGTGACCGGGACAGTCAACGTGTGCGTAGTGACGGTTTTCTGTTGAATACTCAACGTGTGCAGTGTTAATTGTGATACCTCTTTCTTTTTCTTCAGGTGCATTATCGATAGAGTCAAATGATTTGTACTCAGCGAGACCTGCTTTCTGGAGGTTCATTGTAATTGCGGCTGTAAGAGTTGTTTTTCCGTGGTCAACGTGACCAATGGTTCCAATATTAACGTGCGGTTTGGAACGCTCAAATTTTTCCTTTGCCATATCTCAAAAAACTGTTAATGTTAGGTGTTTTAATGATTTAATATCGAGCCAATGACGAGAATTGAACTCGTGACCCCTTCCTTACCAAGGAAGTGCTCTACCTCTGAGCTACATTGGCTTTCATAAATTGAGCGGAAGACGGGACTCGAACCCGCCACCTACAGCTTGGAAGGCTGTCGCTCTACCGGATGAGCTACTTCCGCTTAAATTTACTTCTACCACTCAAGGCAAAAACGTGGGGAGAGGAGGATTCGAACCTCCGAAGGCTTCGCCAACAGATTTACAGTCTGCCCCATTTGACCGCTCTGGTATCTCCCCAAGTATCTTCAGTAATTGAATGAACTTTATCCTTCTGAGCCGATGGAGGGATTCGAACCCCCGGCCAGCTGATTACAAATCAGCTGCTCTGGCCAACTGAGCTACATCGGCAAAAAAATTGCAGCCCTCTATTAAAAAGGACTGCAAAAGTAATAACATCTCGCGATATTCCAAATATTTTTTAAAAAAAGTTTGGATTTATTTTTGCTTGAGCTTGTCTTTGAACTTGATCAACTGCCTGCGAAGCGCTTCAGCAGCCGAATCCGTAGCTTCTTCAAAGGTCTTGCTTTGCTTTTTGGCATACAGGTCACTACCCCTTACAAGCAAACGAATTTCGGTGATTTTGTTCTCCGGAGTATCCGTATTATCCACTTTCAGGGTTACTTCACTGCCAATTATCCCATCATAGTAGGCGTTGAGCTTCTCCAGTTTGCCGGCAATAAATTGTTCCAGCTTTCGATCTGCCTTAAAATGAACTGAATTGATGTTGACTTTCATAAGCAATTCTCCTCTTTTTTATGCCCGTGGGTGGGCGAGTTTATAAACGTGTTTCAACTTCTCTATGGTATTATGCGTATAAATCTGCGTTGCCGCAAGATTGGCATGGCCTAACAACTCCTTCACAGCATTGATGTCTGCCCCCTGGTTCAGCATATGTGTGGCAAAGGTATGGCGTAGCACATGTGGGCTTTTTTTCTCCTGTGT
Organism: Bacteroidales bacterium; assembly: GCA_963662905.2. Taxonomy (GTDB): domain Bacteria; phylum Bacteroidota; class Bacteroidia; order Bacteroidales; family WRLA01. The sequence continues at coordinate 324,789 of CAXXFD010000004.1, forward strand.
GGTAACCTTGCCAAGATACGCATTAACAAGCAAATAAACAAGCTTAGGATAGAGTTTTTTTCCTGCCGAAGTCAAAAAAAAGGACTCCTCACCCTCTTGTGCTAGCACTTCCCTTTTAGGCAGATATTCGTCATACAGAGCCATCAGGCGCTGACTGACCGGCAAAAACCGCTCTTTGCTGCGCTTGCCCATGACCCGAAGCTGCATATTCCCCCTGTCCAGATCCTTTATACCAATGCCGATCAATTCCGAAAGACGCATGCCCGTTGCATAAAATGTCTCCAAAATGCAACGATCACGGGTTCCTTCAAAATTTTCGGGAAAAACTATTTCATCGAGCAGCTGATGAGCCTCATTCTCTGAAAGAAAAGCAGGAAGGCGCTCCGGAATGGCAGGCACCTGAATATCCAATGCCGGATTATGATCCATTTCTCCCTGTACCATAGTATATTTATAATAGCTTTTCAGGCTGCTGAGCTTACGCCTTATGCTGGATGCGGCAACATCAGCATTGACAAGCTGCACAATCCAGGAACGGACCATCTGGAAATTTGCGGAAAGGAGGTTGTTGTTATCATAATAATACTGCAGGAATTCCCGGAACTGTTCCAGATCCTTACGGTATGCCGTGTATGTATGTTTGGAATACCGTTTTTCGTATTCAAGATACTGTAAAAACCCCTCGATCATAATTCTGCCTTAACACCAATAAAAATACAAAAAATTAACGTTGGCGCACATTATTTTGTTGGATAAATTGCAAAAAAAAGCAGGTAGCTATAAAAACCACCTGCTTTCCTGGAATCATTATCCGCTGTTTTAACCTTCGGCCTGATTGCGGAGATGCTGCACATATACAGCTTTAATTTTTTGCTCTCGCTTGATAACAGAAGGTTTGGTGTACTTCTGGCGCGCGCGCAGTTCTTTAACAACTCCGGTTTTTTCAAACTTGCGCTTCAGTTTTTTCAGCGCCCTATCGATGTTTTCACCTTCTTTAACAGGAACAATAATCATTTTAAATACCTCGTTTCTATAAATTTGACAAAATATGAATTAAGGCCGCAAAGCTACAACCTTAATTTTAAACCACAAAACATTATTTTTCCCCTTTCAGGGTTTTCATTAAAAAGTCTGTCATCCGTTTATAAAGATGATAACTGGTATTGCGCCCGGTATAAATGCCGTGGTTGCTGTTGGGATAAAACTGCATTTCAAATTGCTTATCGGCATCCACAAGGGCAGTAACCAGCTCAAGGGCATTTTGATAATGCACATTGTCGTCGGCAGTGCCATGAACCAGCAAATAATTCCCTTTAAGTTTATCCACATGGTTTATAGGTGAATTCCGGTCATAGCCTTCGGCATTTTCCTGTGGTGTGCGCATATAACGTTCGGTATAGATATTATCATAATAGCGCCAGTTGGTTACCGGTGCTACCGCGATGCCGGCCGAAAAAACATCTGCACCTTTGGTCATACAGAGCGTGGACATATATCCTCCATAGCTCCAGCCAAAAATCCCGATATGGTTTTCATCAACATAATCCTTGCTTGCCAGATATTTTGCCGCAGCAATCTGATCTTCGGTCTCATATTTCCCAAGCTGCAGGTAAGTCATCTTTTTAAACTCCTCACCACGCGCTCCGGTTCCGCGGTTATCAACCGAAACCACAATAATGCCTTTTTGTGCCAGCATCTGATACCACATATTGCGCGATGACCAACGGTTTAAAACAGTTTGAGAGCCCGGGCCACCATAAACATACATTAATACAGGGTACTTTTTTGTTGGGTCAAATTTTGGTGGTTTTATCATCCAGGCATTCAGTTGAAGGCTGTCCCCTGCCGGGATGTACATAAACTCCTGTACAGAAAGGTCATATTCCGACAGACGTTCTGTCAACTCCTGATTATCCTTCAAAGTGCGGATCAGTTTACCTTTGGCATTGAAGAGTTTGATTACCGGGGGATGGGCTGTGCTGGACCAGGTATTAATATAATATGTGTATGCCTCATTAAAGGACGCGCTGTTGCTTCCCTCTTTTTCGGATAGGATTTTCTCGCGACCTTTAAAATCCACCAGCATCAGGTCGCGGTTTTCGGGTGCTGTTTTGGCCGCCTGATAATAAACTATTTTATGCTTTTCGTCCACTCCATACAATTGCGTTACATCATAGGATCCGGTCAAACACTTCTGTTCTTTTCCGTCCATAGAGTGCATAAAAACCTGATTGTGCCCATCTTTCTCACTGGTAAACAGGAAATATTTCCCGTCCTTCGTGAAATAAAGGTCATCATTAATGTCGATATAATATTTGTTTTTCTCTTCATAAAGTAAGCTGGTTTTACCGTTATTTGCTGCGGCCAGCAAAATCTCCAGATGGTTTTGATGACGGCTCAAACGGTACACTGCCAGTTTTTCAGGGTCAGAAGTCCATTTGATGCGCGGTACATACTGATCGGTTTCGGGGCCAAGATCCACCAAGGTCTTCTTACCGCTTTGGAGCTCATAGACAAAAACCTCTACAAGCGAATTATCTTCTCCTGCTTTGGGATATTTGTATTTGTATGGCTCGGGATAGAGCTCGCCATACATCGCAAACTGAAATTCCTTCACATTGCTCTCGTCAAAACGATAATAAGCGATACGATGACCATCGGGCGACCAAAAAAAGGCACGGGTAAATCCAAATTCCTCTTCATAAACCCAGTCGGTTGTACCATTAATAATATGCCGGTCTTTGCCATCGGTCGTAATTTGCTCTTCCGATCCGGATTTCAGGTCATACACAAAAAGGTTATTGTCGCGCACAAAAGCAATTTTATCGTTCAATGGGCTGAATCGCGCCAATCGTTGCTTCCCGTTTTTCGAAAGTGCCCTTAGTTTTTTTGCATCAATATCCCAGATATAAAAATTGGAACGTGATGAATGCCTGTAAATACTCTCGGTTTCTGTAGGGAACAGAATATATTTTTCATCGGGACTGAAGGAATAGGAACGGAAACGTAAGGGCTCCCCGCCTTCTTCGGCCACGATATCGGTAAGGACCGCAATAACACCCACACGTTCACCGCTTTTATAGCTGTATTTGAATAAAGTATCCTTTTCGATTACGGCATAATGTTCGCCATCATTCATGGATTTCAAACCCCGGACATAAGAAGGATAAAAATCTGCAGAGCGGAAAATATCATCAAGGCTGATCTGCTTTCCGTGATCCTGCGCATGCGTACCAGCATAGAGACCAATGAAAATTACAAAAAGGAAGGATAGGTTCTTCATAAAAAATATCGTTTAGATTGTGAAAAAACGAGTAAATTTACACTAAATTTAAACGATCCCAAAAACGCCAGGTATCAAAACATCAAAAAAACAAACAGAATATGCAGAAGTTCGGCAGCTTTCTTATTGTAATCCTCATTTCAACAACATTAAACGCCCAGGAAATCCCCAATGCAGGTTTTGAAATATGGGAAGATGAAATTGGTTATCAAGAGCCGGAATACTGGCAATCGATCAATTCGGTAACAGCCGCACTTGGACAGGTTCCTGTGTCGGCAGATGCAAGCGACCCTTATGCAGGAAATTACGCCCTAAAGCTGGAGACCAAATCGCTTTTTGGGCTTGGGATACCCGGATTTGTTACGCTCGGTGCATTTGAAGTTGACATACTGAACAGGAAATATTCCCTCAGCGGTGGCGTTCCTTATGCCAACCGGCCGCAAAAATTCACCGGCCATTTCCGCTATTTACCACAAGGCGCAGACAGTTGTCTGATTGTTGCAGCGCTCTTTCGCAATGACGGTACGCAAAGGGACACTGTTGGCGGGGCATTTTTCAGCACAAAAAGCACGGTGGAAGCATGGACAGAATTTTCCGTCGATTTTGAATATTTCAGTGAAGAAAACCCGGACAGCCTCAATATCTACATCATATCTTCTGCATCGGAACAGGCTTCTGCAGGAACAAAACTCTTTATTGATGAATTGCAGCTTTCAGGCTCAGCCGCAATCAACGCACTATATAATGAGCATTATACTGTTTGGTATAACAATGCCCGGACTGCCATCACCATTAAAAGCAAATTATTTTCTCAGGAAAAAACAAGCGCAAAACTATATTCCATTGATGGCCGGTTGCTCCTAAGCACCAACATCCCTCAAGGAATTACAGAACATACAATTCATTGCCCCAAAGTCGATGCGGGCCTATATATAATATGTATTCAAGACCGCAAAAACATTTATAGTCACAAATTAATTATCAGCAAATAAGGCTTTCACTTCTGAACACAGGCTAAAAATGAACAACGACCAACTCGCTCAGGCAGCCCAAATCCTTTCCGAAGCAGATCATGTTACCGCTTTCACTGGTGCGGGAATTTCTGTGGAAAGCGGCATCCCCCCTTTTCGTGGCTCCGAAGGTTTATGGTCCAGATATGATCCGGTTGTACTTGATCTGGACTATTTTTTCCGCAACCCAAAAGCTTCCTGGAAAGTAATTCGGGAAATTTTCTACGACTTTTTTGGAGAAGCCCGTCCTAATGCAGCACATAAGGTTTTAGCTCAACTCGAAACAAAAGGGATGCTAAAAGAAATCATCACACAAAACATCGACAACCTGCACCAGAAAGCCGGCAGCAAAAATGTGATTGAATTTCACGGCACAGCGGAACAACTGATCTGCACATCCTGCCACAAGGTTTACCGCGCCACCGAAGTAGATTTAAACAGCCTGCCTCCCCGATGCACTTGCAGCGGATTGCTTAAGCCTGATTTTATCTTTTTTGGTGAAGGCATTCCACAGGATGCATACGAAAAAAGCCTTTGGGCTGCTGAAAGTGCAGATGTATTTCTGGTCATCGGCACTACAGGGGAGATTATGCCAGCCAGTCAGATTCCTTATCTGGCCAAACAAAATGGCGCTAAAATTATTGAAATCAACACCAAAGCATCCAATTATACCTATGGGCTTACGGATGTGTTTTTACAAGGGAAAGCCACGGAAGTAATGCAAAAACTACTTGAAAAGATTCCATAAAAAAAGCCGGCTATAGAAACCGGCTTTTTCTTTTTCAGATATAAGATATTGCTCCTAACCATTCATACTTAAGAGGAATTCTTCGTTGCTTTGTGTATGTGCAATTCTGCTTTTCAGGAATTCCATTGCTTCCACAGAAGTCATGTCCGCAAGGTGGTTTCGCAGGATCCAGAGGCGCTGGAGGATGTCTTTTTCGAATAAAAGGTCATCGCGGCGTGTACTGGAAGCAACGATATCAATAGAAGGATAAATCCTTTTGTTCGACAACTTGCGGTCAAGCTGAAGTTCCATATTACCGGTTCCTTTAAATTCTTCGAAAATCACTTCATCCATTTTCGAGCCGGTATCGATCAATGCCGTAGCAAGGATTGTAAGCGATCCACCGCCTTCTATCTGGCGTGCAGCACCAAAGAAACGCTTGGGCTTGTGCAGGGCGTTGGCTTCAACACCACCGGAAAGCACTTTGCCCGATGCCGGACTTACCGTATTGTATGCCCGCGCCAAACGGGTAATTGAATCCAGGAGAATCACTACATCGTGGCCACATTCGGTGAGTCTTTTCGCTTTTTCGAGCACAATATTGGCTACTTTCACATGACGGTCGGCAGGTTCATCAAAAGTTGAAGAAACAACTTCAGCATTCACGCTGCGCTGCATATCTGTAACTTCTTCGGGGCGCTCATCAATAAGCAATACAATCAGATACACTTCAGGATGATTATGCGCAATTGCATTGGCTATTTCCTTGAGCAATACTGTTTTACCGGTCTTTGGCTGTGCAACTATCAAACCACGCTGGCCTTTACCAATTGGGGTGAACAGATCAACAATCCTGCTCGACATTGTTGCGTTCGGATGATCTGTCAGTTTAAATTTCTTTTCGGGGAAAAGTGGGGTGAGAAAATCGAAAGGAACACGGTCGCGTACAATTTCCGGTTTTAAACCGTTGATGAGTTCCACTTTAGTCAACGGGAAATATTTTTCACCTTCTTTTGGCGGACGAACCTGACCTTTAATAGTATCTCCGGTTTTCAGTCCAAAAAGTTTGATTTGTGTTTGGCTAACATAGATGTCGTCAGGCGAGTTCAGGTAATTATAATCGGAAGAACGGAGGAATCCGTAACCGTCCTGCATAATTTCAATAACACCTTCGCTAACAATGGCGCCATCAAAATCGACCTGAGGTTCTTCCCTGCGGTTATCCTGGTAACGGTCTTGGTTGCGATCCTGATAACGGTTGTCATGGCTACGGTTGTCCTGATATGACGGACGTGATGGACGGCTGTAGCGGTCGCCCTGATCGCGTTGGTCACGGTTATCCCTTTGATAGGATTGACGACGATCCTGATTATATGGTCGGTTATCACGGCTGTCGCGGCTATCGCGGTTATCGCGGTTATCCCTGTTATCGGAATTACGGGTATAATTCCTTTGCTGTGGCGGCGCCTCCTGATATGTCCTGCGAGGTGGTGCAGGGCTTTCAAAAACAGCTTTAGGGTCTTCTGTAAGGGTTTTGTTTTCTTCCGGAGGATCCGTTTGAACACCAAGTTCCTTGATTTCATCGCGCGACCCGGTGCTTGATGTAGCTTCCGGTGCAGGCGGTGCAGGTATTCTCCTGCGACGTGTGCGCCCCGCTTTTGATTCCGAACGTTCTGCTTTTTCTGCCTCCGGATTGCCAGCTTCTTTTGATGCAGCCGGTTGTTCGTTCGGGCTTTCCATTGCGATTGGTTTATCGGATTGTTGAATTTCCTTTTTTTCTTTCGATTTGGATGGCTGTCTGGCCTGCTCATCAAGGATCATATAAACCAGATCCTGCTTCTTGCTCTCTTCTGTTCCTTCTATACCCATTTCGCGGGCTATCTCTTTAAGCTCAGCCAGTAGCTTACGGCTTAATTGCGTGATGTCGTACATTGAATATAATTTTCAAATAAAATATGCTGATATAATAAGATGTGCTTTGAATAAATCTTGTGAAAATTGAATTAACGGAATAATATTGATTCTAATGAAGCCCGCTATTTCGGATTATCAAGATATAAACCTCTGATTGGGTTTATTTTGGGCAAAAATATAAATTTTTTGGTATCAACACAACCAAATTTGCACTTTTTCGCCCTAAGTCTTTCGAAAATCCTGTTTTCGCTTCTGTTTGGCGTTCCCCTTAACCTAAACAATAGGCATATTTATGTCATTTTTAAGGGGAAAGGACCTATTAACAATCAAGGATTAAAATTTGTGGCGCTACAGCGCAGTGGCTATGTTTATCAGAGAAACATTAATTTGCCCTTCAACCTGCATTATTTTTATCTTTGCCCAAAAATTAACAACCATGATACAACGAATTCAAAGTATTTTCCTGTTCATTGCATTTATTGCAGGCGTTTTGACCTTTCTCTTTCCATTGGCTCAGATTCAGGGCGAATTAAACTTACTTGAAGTTTTTATTTATGGTGTTGTTGACCTTACAAAAATGGGCGGCATTGAAGTAAAAAGCGGAATCATAGCCGGACTTATTGCAATTGGAGGGATTATTCCCCTGATTTCAATCATCACAATATTCCTTTATAAAAACCGCCTGCGCCAGGCAAATCTGGCCCGGATCGGATTCCTTATTAATATAGTGCTCGTCATTTTCCTTTTCCTTTTCATCGATTTTATCAAAAAACAAACCGGAAGCACAGTTTCCTATCAATTAGGCATAGGATTTCCGCTCATCAGTGTAATTATGCTCATTATATCACGCAGGGCGATCCTGAATGACGAACGGAAAGTACGTGCTGCCGACCGTTTACGCTAATTTTTTCGACTGCTTAATTTACTGATAATAAAGACAAAATAGCCGAGACAAAAAAAATTCTAAAAAAAGTTCATTTTTTTCTCAAAAAAAATTTGGTGATTTAAAAATTCGGTGTAATTTTGCACTCCGTTTGACACGAAAACGATCTCAAAATTCACGGTCTGGTAGTTCAGTTTGGTTAGAATACATGCCTGTCACGCATGGGGTCGCGGGTTCGAGTCCCGTCCAGACCGCAAAGCTCCTCAAAAGGGAGCTTTTTTTATGCCCATTTTTTTCAAGCTTTCATTTTTCTTTTTCCCGCAATTCCATTATTCTGCTTTCACTGCAAAAATGCACATGGCGTAAAGCATTAAGCATACTGTCACAATCGGTGATAATCAAATCAGCCTGCCCTTGGCAATCCTGACCGGATATTTCATGCTGCAAAAATCAATTCTGCCGTTTTGTCACTTTTTAAGAAAAACATGCGACAACCAAGGGGAAAATTATTATCCACTGAATATCAAAGCATTAAAAAATAAATCTTTATCCAATCTGCAAAAACAGACATAAAAATCAGCCATTTAAAACGCTGTGGCATAATGATTGACAGGCAAAGGGAGCAATTAAGAAATTAAATCGTAAACACATTAAAAATACAATCATACAATGGGAAAAATTATAGGTATTGACTTAGGTACAACCAACTCATGTGTTGCCGTTATGGAAGGCAACGAGCCTGTTGTTATCCCCAACAGCGAGGGACGCAGGACAACCCCATCTATTGTGGCATTCACTGATAATGGTGAACGTAAAGTAGGTGATCCGGCCAAAAGGCAGGCCATTACCAATCCGGAAAAAACCATATTCTCCATCAAGCGTTTTATGGGAGAGACTTATGGAAGCACTTCAAAAGAAATTAACCGTGTATCGTATAAAGTAGTACGTGGCGACAATGACACTCCACGTGTACAAATCGATGACCGCAAATATACCCCTCAGGAAATTTCGGCTATGGTTCTTCAAAAAATGAAGAAAACCGCAGAAGATTATCTCGGCCAGGAAGTTACAGAGGCAGTAATTACTGTTCCAGCATACTTCAGCGACAGCCAGCGCCAGGCTACGAAAGAAGCAGGCGAAATTGCCGGCCTCACCGTAAAAAGGATCATCAATGAGCCTACTGCGGCATCATTGGCCTATGGTCTTGACAAAAAAGACCGGGATATAAAAATTGCAGTTTATGACCTGGGCGGCGGTACATTTGATATTTCCATCCTCGAACTGGGCGATGGCGTATTTGAAGTAAAATCGACCAATGGCGACACACACCTTGGTGGTGATGACTTTGACCAGGTAATTATCGACTGGCTGGCAGATGAGTTTAAAAACGACGAAGGGATTGACCTGAGGCAGGATCCGATGGCACTTCAGCGCCTTAAAGAAGCTGCTGAAAAAGCCAAGATTGAGCTTTCCAGCTCTTCGGAAACCGAAATAAACCTGCCCTACATCATGCCGGTGAACGGTATTCCAAAACACCTTGTACGCAAACTGACCCGTGCAAAATTCGAGCAGCTTGTTGACGTGCTGGTACAACGTACTATTGAACCTTGCCGCAAAGCACTGCAGGATGCAAAAATGAGTGCTTCGGATGTTGATGAAGTGATCCTCGTAGGCGGTTCCACACGTATCCCGGCCATCCAGAAAGTAGTTCAGGACTTCTTTGGCAAAGCACCTTCGAAAGGTGTAAACCCCGACGAAGTAGTTGCCATTGGTGCTGCGATCCAGGGCGGTGTGCTTACCGGTGAAGTTAAAGACGTGCTTCTTCTTGATGTTACTCCACTCTCACTCGGTATTGAAACCCTGGGCGGCGTGATGACCAAACTGATCGAGGCCAACACAACCATCCCGACCAAAAAATCGGAAACATTCTCTACGGCTGCTGACAATCAGCCATCTGTTGAAATTCATGTACTGCAGGGAGAACGCCCCATGGCCAACCAGAACAAGAGCATCGGGAGGTTTCATCTAGACGGCATCCCACCGGCACCACGTGGCGTACCTCAAATTGAAGTAGCCTTCGATATCGATGCCAACGGCATTATGAATGTCAGCGCTAAAGATAAAGCTACCGGCAAATCGCAAAACATCCGTATTGAAGCATCCAGCGGCCTTTCAGATGAAGAAATCAAAAAGATGAAAGCAGAAGCCGATGCCAATGCAGAAGCAGACAAAAAAATGCGTGAGGAGATTGACAAAATCAATCAGGCAGACGCCATGATTTTCCAAACAGAAAAACAACTGAAGGAATATGGCGACAAGCTTCCGGCAGACAAGAAAGCTGAAATTGAAGGTGCAATTGCGGAACTGAAGAAAGCCCATGAAAGCAAAGACATTGCAGCAATTGATGCAGCGATGGGCAAACTCAACAACATTTGGCAACAAGCCAGCCAGCAAATGTATCAGGACAGCCAGCAGCAAGGACAGCCAAATCCGGGTGCAGGAGCAAATGGCGGTCAGCAGCCAGGCGGCCAGCAAAAAGGCCAAAATGCGGGCGGCGATGTAGAAGACGCTGATTTTGAAGAAGTAAAATAAATATTTCAGAAATAAATTTTTATGAGGGCATCTCCGGATGCCCTTTTTTTATGCCATTTTTTGGAATTCTTCCGACCAAAGCCCCAAAAATGCATATATTTGTTAACTTAAATTTAATTGGAGCGGATGTAAAGCTTTTATGTTTATAGCTACTTTTGTCGCCCCGATACTCACATAATTTAAGACAGTAAACCAAAACAATTCTATTATGAGAAAATTTACTTTAGTTTTTTTGAGCGCCTTCTTCTTTCTGGCTTTCCAGATTGGCTTGAATGCGCAAAGCGAAATCTACCTTGAGGGATTTGATTCTGACCTGGGTGCAACAAGCCAGCAATCCATAACAGGTGCAGAAGCATGGGTTTGGACAAACTACGGAACTGATCCGGGCTGTGCCAAAATGAGCGGCTATAACAGCGGCGCTCAGGACAATGAAGACTGGCTGATTACCAATGTGATTGATTGCAGTGGTTACACCAATGTAACTTTAAAGTTTAATCATGCCCGTAATTTCGAAGATAATAGCGGACTATCTGTTCTTATCTCCAATGATTACGATGGAGTCAGTAACCCAAACACCAGTGGTAACTGGACAGACTTAACCAACCAATTTACATTCCCATCTTCCGGAAGCTGGACTTTTTTTGATGCCGGCACGGTTGATATCAATGCTTATGTTGGTGCTACAACCTATGTTGCTTTTAAATATACCAGCACAACAGCCGGTGCATCAACATGGGAAGTTGACAGTATTTATGTTGCCGGTGAACAAGCTCTGGATGCATTTATCGCAGGCTCATTCAACAGTTGGAATGGAGCGGATCCTGCATACCAAATGGAAATGAATGCCAATGGTGTTGCAACGCTTACTAAAAACCTCGGTGCAGGAACCCATGAATACAAATTCGTAAATGGCGGCAACTGGTATCCTGGCGACAATCAAATTATTGATCTCACTGCTGCTACGGATATTACATGGCGCGCTAACACAACTGCCAATTTGGTTACGCATACAGCTCCTGTTGTTGCAGGAAGCTTCTTTGAAGCAATGGGTCAGGGATCAAACTGGGATCCCACAAACCTTGCCGGTGAAATGAGCGACCCCGATGGTGATGATATTTTCGAAGTAGAACTTACTGTTCCTTCCGGAAACTGGGAATTCAAAGTAACCCTCAACCACAACTGGAACCAAAGTACGGGTGGCAACATTGGATTCACTTCCGATGGAACTAACCCGACTATCTTCACCTACAACATGTCCAATAACCAAAGTGGTACTACAGCTCCTCCTCCACCGGCAGCAACGATTACTTTCATCGTTGATGATTCCCAAAACCAAACTTTTACAGGTTTCTTCCTTAAGGGCAGCTGGGATGCTGACGGTCAATACGATCCGGCATGGAACGGCGGTGCAGAGCACACACAATTCTATGATGACGGCACCAATGGCGATGTAACTGCCAATGACCACATTTGGACATGCCAGCAGAATCTCGTTTCTGATGGCGGTGCAAACACCTGGGAGTGGGGATTTAACGACCAAGATCACGAATGGGTAAGAGGAAACTTCCAGTTTACCGTTCCTGACGACACACCACAAACACTTGAATTTAACAGCTTCCCGGCCATTCCACAGCTGGTTATTACTGAAATTATGTATAACCCACCGGAATCAGGAACTGACACACTCGAATTTATTGAAATCTACAATAAAGGCACGCAAGCTGCTGATTTAGGTGGATTTGCCTTTGGCGAAGGTGTTGAATTTACTTTTTATAACGGAACAAGCCTGGATGCTGGTGATTTCCTTTTAGTTGCCGTAGATAGCAGTGCAATGGAAAACTCATTTGGAGTTGATGCTTATCAATGGTTTAGCGGCGGCCTTTCCAATAGCGGTGAGGATATCAGCATTATTGATGATTTCCGTCAAAGGGTTGCTTTTGTTGATTTCGACGATGCTGCTCCATGGCCAACAACACCTGATGGCGATGGCCCTTCATTGACTTTCTGTGATCCTTCACAAGACAATAACGACCCGACTTTCTGGTCAGCATCCACTATGTTCCAGCTGGTAAACGCAGCCGGAGACTCCATTTGGGCTACACCCGGTACTGAATGCGATCCATGGACCGATCCGCCAATTGCCAATTTCGATGCAAGCGCAACCAACATTTTAACAGGTGGCAGCGTTGATTTTTACGATATGTCGCAAGGCGATCCACACACATGGGCATGGACTTTCAACGGTGGCGTTCCCAGTACTTCTTCGGATCAAAACCCAACAGGCATTACTTTCAGTGCTCCCGGCGTTTACGACGTTTGCCTTATTGTAACCAATGATTTTGGCGATGATACCAAATGTGTTACAGGCTTTATCACGGTAGAAGACCCAACCGATGCCGATATCGTCATTACTGAAATTATGTACAACCCTCCGGAAAGTGGTGATGATTCACTTGAATTTATTGAAATCTATAATAACGGCAGCAATGACGTGAACATGCGCGAATGGTATTTTGCCGAAGGGATTGAATTTGTATTTCCTGATGTTACACTCAATGCCGGAGAATATATGCTGATTGCCAAGAATGTGGAAGCCATGAACAACACTTTTGGTGTTACTTCTTATGAATGGACAGATGGCGGCCTCAGTAATAGCGGAGAACTCCTCCAGCTGAACGACCGCTTTGATGCCGTTGCTGCTGCAGTAGAATATGACGATGGCGGCGACTGGCCAACATCACCTGATGGCAATGGCCCTTCACTTACTTTCTGTGATCCAAGCTTAGACAATGCCCTTGCAGCAAACTGGTCGGCATCTGTTGAACTTGCTGCCATCAACGCAGAAGGTGATTCTATTTGGGCTACTCCCGGAACAGGCTGCTTGCTGCTTCCTGTAGCTGATTTCACTTCGGATGTTACTGTTGTTGCTGAAGGCGGCAGCGTAAACTTTACGGACATGTCAACCGGCGAACCCTACGAATGGTACTGGGAATTTGAAGGCGGTACTCCTGCAACATCCACAGAACAAAACCCAACAGTAATTTATGCAACTGAAGGCACATACAATGTAAGCCTCACTGCAACCAATGATGCAGGCGAAGACATGGTTCTGGTAGAAGATTATATCACCGTTTCCAATACACCTCCTCCTCCGGCAGCTGATTTTGAAGCTGATGTTACTACTATCACAGTAGGCGGTACAGTTAACTTCACAGACCTCAGCCTCTACGATCCAAGCGAATGGGCATGGGCATTTGATGGCGGAACTCCAGCCACATCCGATGAGCAAAACCCTGTTGTTGTATATAACGCACCCGGCACTTTCACTGTAAGCCTCACGGCTACAAATACTTATGGTTCTGACGAAATGATCAAAGAAGCTTATATTACCGTACTGCCCGAAGCTAGTGGTGCAGATATTGTAATCACTGAAATCATGTACAACCCTCCGGAAGCAGGCGACGACTCACTTGAATTTATTGAACTCTACAACAAAGGTGCGGAAACAGTAAACTTAGAAGGATTCTACTTTGCTGAGGGAATTGAATTTGTATTCCCATCGGTTGATATTGCAAGTGGAGCATACCTGCTTGTAGCCATTAACGAAGCCGCAATGAACAGCACATTTGGCGTAACTGCACTGCAATGGACTGATGGCGCACTGAAAAACAGCGGCGAACTTGTATTACTCAAAGATGCTGCCGGCGTAACCATTGATTCTGTTGAATATTCTGATGTAGAACCATGGCCAACAGTTTGCGATGGCGACGGCCCGTCACTCACGCTTTGCAACCCGAATAACGATAATGCATTGGCAGAATCATGGTCGGCAAGCACTGAATTTGCTGCCGTAAATGCTGCAAACGATACCATCTGGGCTACTCCGGGAGCCGGTTGCGAACTTATCTTGCCTATTGCTGATTTCGTAATGAGCCCCGACAGTATTATGATGGGATTCCAAGCTCAGTTTAACGATATGTCGCAAGGAAACCCAATAAGCTGGGAATGGACTTTTGAAGGTGGTGACCCTGCTACATCAACGGATCAAAACCCAATCGTGACCTACAACGATCTCGGATATTTCGATGTAACACTGACCGTTACAAACGAAAATGGCAGCGACACTGAAACCAAAACAGACTATGTATATGTTTATTGGATGGATGGTGTAAACGAGCTTGCTGTTGCTACTTTCAGCATGTATCCAAATCCTGCACAGGATCAACTGTATATCCAGGCAAGCACCGCCAAAGCAGAAGTATCTGTTTATAATATGGTAGGTAGCCTGATGCTGCAGCAGACCCTGACATCAGAAACCAATAAACTGAATATCGGCCAACTTGAATCAGGAATTTATCTCGTACAGATGAAAGATCAAACTTCAGGAGCTATATTCACTGAAAAACTGATTATTAAATAAAACAAACAATAAATCAATTTAAAACCAGGCAGGCTTCATCGCTTGTCTGGTTTTTTCACCTTAAAACTAAAACAATGAAAAAAACCTTACTTTTTATTTTTGCCTCCGTTCTGTTTATGGGACTTAACGCACAAAACCTGGTAACAAACGCTGGTCTGGAAGAATGGACTGATGATGTAACACCTGTTGGTTGGACAAAAGCCGAAAACATTTCGAAAAGTGACGCCATGGTACATAGCGGCACTTATTCGGCAATGCAAACTTCTGCCGACGGCACACAGGATTTCCAACAAGACATTGCCGGCATTACCGGTGGTGTGGAATACACTATTTCGTATTGGTATTATGACAATGATGCGGCAGCTCGCACGCGTATCTGGTCTTATTGGATGGATGCTGAAGGCACGTATCTTGATGATAATGAAGATATCCTTCGTCCTTCAAATACATATTCAGAAGATAATGCTGCATGGCAGCAATTCAACGTAAGCCTTGTAGCGCCTGCAAATGCAGCACAGTTCCGTTTTGAAGTTCGTGTTTACAAACAAGACGGTGCCACAGGCGGTATGGTTTATTATGATGATTTCACTTTGGAAGGCGGATCCCTGCTCCCTGAACCTACCAATTATCCTACTAATTTCGCAGCAATGGCCAATGGCCTGAACATCGACCTCAGCTGGACAGATGCTACCGGCGAACAACTGCCTTCAGCTTATCTGATCCTTGCCGCAGCTCCGGGTGCCGAACTGCCCAATGTGGAAGACGGTACACCAATTGCCGACGACACAGACCTCAGCGATGGTGTTGGCGCGCTCAATATCACACAAGGAACCCAAATGGCTGCCTTTACTGATCTGGAAGCAGCAACCACTTACCATTTCGAAATTTATCCCTACACCAATGGCGGTGAAAACATTAATTATAAAAATGACGGCATGGCTCCAGAAGCTACAGCAACAACATCTGATGTTGAAGTATTGAGCTTCACAGATTTCAATGATATGACCTGGGGCGACTGGACTATTTATGATGTTACAGGCGACCTGGGCTGGAGCATTTCCGATAAATTTGGCATTGACGATAGCCCTTGTGCAAAAGCAACCGGTTATGCAGGCGCAGCAGAAATTAATGAAGACTGGCTCATCTCAGCTCCTTTTAATGCTTCATCAAAAGCTAGCTTAAGCCTTGAATTCTATACCGCCAAAAATTATAACGGCCCCGATCTTCAGCTAATGGTTTCCGAAGATTACGACGGCGCATCCGATCCAAATGGATTTGAATGGACTGAAGTTGCTTTTACCCCATCAGCAGGCAGCTGGGAATGGACTTTTGGCGGCACCCTCGACCTCAGCGGTTTCTCTTCTGAAGAGCTTTATATCGCTTTCCTGTTTACCTCTACTGATTCTGAATCAGCTACATGGGAACTGGACAACATCAAAGTACTGGGTTCAGGAACAATTTCTGTTGAAGAAATGAACGAAGCCGGCCTTAGTGTTTATCCAAACCCAGCCAGCGACATCCTCAACATCAAGAGCGAAAACGCACAGGAAATCAATATTTATAATATTGCAGGCCAGAAAGTTATGAGTGCCCTTACCAACTCCGGCACAACAAGCATTTCTGTTGAAAACCTGGAAGCAGGCATTTATATGATCGAAAGCATTGACACGAATACCGCAAAGCGCGCTACTTCAAAACTCATTGTACGATAGCCCAAAACATCTTATATTTCCGAAACCGCTCAGCATTTTGCCGGGCGGTTTTTTTTGTTTTTATAATCATAATTCATTTATCTTTGTTTATTAAGAGCCCGTCCACTTTGAATTATTGAATTGCTTTTCTGCAATTTCGTCGAGTGCAGAAAAAATCAAATATCAGGGAAGCAAACGGATCTTGGCAAAAACCCAACACTTACGAAATTAATGCCGTTTTACCCCTTAATAAACAAACCAATTCTTTAATCCAAAGTATAAAGGATGAGGCAACCCCTGTTTGGTTGGTTGGTTTAATTTACAGACAATAAACGTCTCAAAACAATGATTATGAAATCAAAAATATATGCTCCAAAATCGAAGCCTTTTATTATAATGCTCCTTGGCACTTTGCTTCTGTTGGGTCTTCCTGTTCAGCAGCTTTTTGCAGACGAATCGGACATCATGATTACCGAAATCATGTACAATCCTCCTGAAGACAATACAGATTCGCTTGAATTTATAGAGCTGTACAATAATGGGGATACCGATGTGGAACTCACAGGCTTTTATTTCAGTGCAGGTATTGGATATACTTTTCCTGATTTCACCCTGGCTGCCGGAACCTATGTTGTGGTTGCTTTTGATTCTGTGGCCATATGGAACAGTTTTGCTGTAGAAGCTTTTCAATGGAATTCGAGCGGGCTGAACAATAGCGGCGAACTAATTGAGCTTAAAAATCCTTCCGGACAGATTATCGACCAGGTTTATTATGACGATTCCTATCCCTGGCCTTCCGCAGCTGATGGTGAAGGCCCTTCGCTGGAATTTTGCGATTATGAACTTGATAACAGTTTGGGGGCAAATTGGTCGGCAGCTACCCATTACCAAATTAAAAATGCTTCCGGAGATTCCATTTGGTGTACGCCCGGCGAGTATTGCAACCCCTGGTACGAAGCACCTATTAGCGATTTTGAAGCCAGTCAAACAGATATCCTGCCCGGCTGGAGTATCGATTTTACCGACCTCACGCAAGGAAATCCCGACAGCTGGTCATGGACTTTTAGCGGTGGCCAGCCTGCTACATCCACAGAGCAAAACCCGCAAGGTATTATGTATGCCAACCCGGGAACCTATGAAGTTTGTCTTACCACCACAAATGGCTATGGCTCAGACACGGAATGCAAAACAGCCTACATCACTGTAAGCAGCCCGCCCAATGCAGAAATCATCATCACCGAAATTATGTACAATTCACCGGATGCCGACATTGATTCCCTTGAATTTATTGAGCTCTACAATACCGGTCCCGATCATGTTAATCTGGAATCATGGAGCATCAGCGAAGCAGTTAATTTCACTTTCGGAAATGTTGTGCTCAACGCAGGCCAGCGGCTGATTGTTGCCAAAGATCCTGAAGCCATTCAAAATACTTTTGGAATACCTTCTTATGACTGGAACGGCTCCTTAAACAATACCGCAGCCACTATTTTATTGAAAGATAATTACGGTATTGTACGCGACAGCGTGCGCTATTCGGATGCTGCACCCTGGCCGGCTCGCTGCGATGGCGACGGCCCATCGCTCACACTTTGTAACCCATCTTTAGACAATGCGCTTGCATCATCATGGAGTGCATCAACCGAAGTACGGGCATTCCTGAACAATGGCGATACGGTTTACGCCACACCGTTAACTGGCTGCTTATACCCACCGGATGCTGACTTTGCTGCAGGGCAAACAGATATTTATACCGGAACAACGGTGCAATTTACCGACCTTTCGACCAATAGCCCTACAAGCTGGGAATGGACTTTTGAAGGCGGCAGTCCGGCTACATCCACACAGCAGAATCCGCAAGTAACCTATGAAAATACAGGCCATTTTATGGTAATGCTGAAGGTAAGCAATGCCGATGGCAGCGATTCGCTCATGCGTGAAAATTATATGCACGTAGCCAGTGCGCCCAGCGGAGCCAATCTTGTCATTACCGAAATCATGTATAACCCACCGGATGCCAATACCGATTCACTGGAATTTATTGAAGTTTTAAATGCAGGCACCACTGTTGTGAACCTGCAGGGATTTTATTTTGATGAAGGCATCAATTTCACCTTTCCGGATTACGACTTGCAAGCCGGATCAAGGATTTTGGTTTCACGCTATGCCGATATTTTCCAGGATTTTTATGGTGTTGCTTCCCTGCAATGGGAAAGCGGAGTATTGAATAGCGATGGCGAATTAATTTTACTGAAAGACGCTGCAGGCGTAACGCTTGACTCCGTTGTTTATTCACCATTTGCTCCCTGGCCCGAACGCTGCGCCGGACATGGCCCTTCCCTTACTCTTTGCGACCCCTCGCTCGATAATGCTTTAGCCGAATCATGGAGCGCCTCTGAAGAATTTGTTGGCCTGCTCAGCGATGGAGATTCGGTTTATGCATCACCCGGCACGGGATGTATTTATTATCCGCAAGCAGATTTTGCCGCAGACACAAACCGTATCTTCGAAAATGGCGCAATCCAATTTACGGATAGATCCGGCAATGTGCCCGATGCCTGGTATTGGGAATTTGAAGGAGGAAGCCCTGCCTCATCCACTGAAGAAAACCCACTCATCACCTATGCCGAAGCAGGGGTTTACAGTGTAAAACTCAAGGTGAGCAATATTTATGGCGTCGATTCAGTGCTGCGCGAAGGCTACATCAGCGTGCTGCGCGACCCGGCTGTTTACAAAATTACTATTACTGAAATCATGTATAATTCGCCCGATGCAGATACTGATTCACTGGACTTTATTGAAATTTACAACAATGGCGACAAGGCCGTAAACTTAGAAGGCTTTTACTTTGATGAAGGCATCGATTATACATTCCCGGATTATGATTTTCAGCCAGGAGACTACTACCTCATCTGCAAGGACGATACAGCTTTCAGGAACTTCTTTGGCGTTGAGGCTCAGGAATGGGAAGGCAATCTGGTAAACTCCGGAGAAGACATCATCCTAATGGATAATTTTGGCAGCATGATGGACAGTTTGGTTTATGCCGACACGCTTCCCTGGCCACCTGAATGCGGCGGCAATGGCCCTTCGCTCACGCTTTGCAATCCCGATGAAGATAATGCCCTGGCAGCAAGCTGGCGACCCTCCGAAGAATTTCAGGGAACTTTAGCCAATGAAAAATCGGTGTATGCATCACCCGGCACGGCTTGTAAGTTTGCTCCAAAAGTTGATTTTTCTGCCAATGCCACAAATATCGAAGAAGGGGGCAGTGTTCAATTTACAGATTTGACAGAAAACAATCCTACGGAATGGTATTGGGAATTTCCGGGAGGAAGCCCAGAAGCGTCCTCCGAACAAAATCCGGAGGTAATTTACGATCAGGCAGGTATTTACAATGTCCGCCTTACGGCCACCAACGAGTTTGGAACGGCATCAACTGAAAAGGAAGGCTATATTTTAGTTAGTTTTGAACCGGGCAGCAATGATCTTGTGATCACTGAAATTATGTACAACTCGCCGGATGCAGAAGTTGATTCACTCGATTTTATCGAAATTTTCAATAATGGCGATGAAATCGTTAAGTTAATGGATTTCTATTTCCGTGATGGCGTTGATTTCACATTTCCGGATTGGGATCTTTATCCGGGCAGTTATCTGGTTATTGCAAAAGATGCCGAAGCAATGCAGGAATTTTTCGGCACAAACTGTCTCCAGTGGACCAGCGGCAGCCTGAATAATACGGGCGAAAGCATTGTTTTAGTTGACAAGCTGGGCAATATTCTTGACAGTGTGCAATACAGCAACCAACTTCCCTGGCCAACGAAATGTGATGGCGGCGGCCCTTCTTTAACATTATGCGACCCGCTTTTAGACAATACACTGGCGGAATCATGGAGCGCTTCCGAAGATTTCAGGGGTTTGCTTACCAATGGCGATTCGGTTTGGGCTACACCCGGCAGTGGCTGCATCCGCTATCCTATTGCACGCTTTAGCGCTGATATTCAAATTATACAGGAAGGCAATGAAGTTCAGTTTACGGACGCTTCGCGAAATAATCCCGAAAGCTGGGAATGGAATTTTCCCGGTGGCACTCCCGAATATTCGGAAGAGCAAAATCCCCTGATACAGTACAATGAAGGTGGCATTTATGATGTTCAGCTTATTGTGGCCAATGAGCACGGCTCCGACACTTTACGCAAAAAGCGCTACATCAGCGTGAGCTCAAGCCCTACTAACGCGGAACTGGTCATTACGGAAATCATGTACAACAGCCCGGACGAGATCTACGATTCCATTGAATTTTTTGAAATATACAATAACGGCACTGAGCCTGTGGATATGAGCCAAATTATTATTGTGCATGGTGTTGTGTATGATTTTCCTGAGATTGAATTAAAGCCCAAAAGATATTTTGTACTGGCAAAGGATTCCATGGCCATGAAAAACACTTTTGATTTGGATGTCTATCAATGGTCGGAGGGCAGTTTGCGTAATGGTGGTGAACTGATCCTGCTGCGCGACCGTGCGGGTGTTACTATTGATTCTGTTTGGTATTCCGATACTTTACCATGGCCCATGCAATGTAATGGCGAGGGTCCTTCCCTTACGCTGTGCAACCCCAATAACGACAATACGCTTGCTTCATCATGGGCGCCATCGCGAAATATCGCCGCGGTGCTTACCAATGGCGATGTTGTTTATGCCACACCCGGCCAGGGCTGCTTTGGAACACCCACTGCTGATTTTGAAGCTGATAATCCTGAGGTTTATGAAGAAGAATCCGTGCAGTTTCACGACCTTTCCACCGGAATCCCCAGTGAATGGTTCTGGACTTTTGAAGGCGGCACACCTTCGACCAGCACAGATAAAAACCCCATTGTAAAATACAAGCAGAAAGGTAGTTGGGCGGTCACACTAACTGTTTCCAACTCAATTGGTTCGGACACAGAAACAAAAAACAGCTATATCGAAGTGCTTGAAGGAAGCAGCATCAATGAAAAGGATACCAAAGGATTAAAAATTTATCCAAATCCAGCGCATGAAAGCTTGTTTATCGAAAATGAACTATACAGCGCCCATTGGCTTGCCATGACCGACATCACAGGACGCACAATAAAGACCCTTGCCATTAAACAAGGAAAAACTTTGCTGAATATTTCTGGATTTGATGCAGGCTTCTATCTGTTGCGGTTTTATGATCAATCAAATGCACTCATTTATACTACAAAACTTCAGATCCACTAAAATGAGGAAAAACCCGGTAAGCCGATCAGTACTTTTTATCTTGATATCCCTCTTTTTCGCTTTTGCAGCAGAGGCGCAAAATCCTGTACGCCTGGAATTTCCTGTGGACAAAAAAAGCAGCTCCTATCAGTTAATTCCATATGCAGACTCAGGTTTTGTGCTGTTTTACCCCACCGAAAAAGCCGGTGGCAAAAGCAGAATCTGGAAATTTGAAACGTATAACAAGCTATTCGTCAAAACGGCAGAAACAGAAGCTCCGGCTTTCGGGAAAGCAAACAGCTATATGAAATATGCCGATGAGCACTCCTTATACATACTTTTTTATTCTGAAAATGAGCTGGGTAGTCAGCTTGCTTCCTGCATCAGGTATCAGCCCAAAACCGGCACAATTAATGGTGCGGAAATCCAGATGCCCGATAAAAGGGAAATCACTGCTTTTCTGCCCTGGCGCGATGGTTATTTTATAGGCGTGTATTCAAAAAACAATGCCGAACTGCTTCATTTTAACACTAAATCAGGTAATTTGCAGATCAAGGAACTGGGCGACCAAAATGATATGCGCCCATTAAGCATTGCTTATACCGCCGATAGTAACCTGCTGATCAGCTGTATTGCACACCCTACGAAAAAGAGCACTGTTTTATCGTTCAGCACAATGACTGCTGACGGATACGAAAAATCCAGGAAGCAGGTGGAATGCGATGAATATCTGACAGATATTGTAAAAGCCAACGACAAGCAGCAATTATACTTTGGGCTGTATAACGACAGCAAAAAACGTAACGAATACGGAGATCATTTCAGTACGGGCTTTTTCAGCCTTTCGCAAGGAAATTTCAGGTTTTTTCCCTTCCGTGATATAGCGCAAAAGCATATGGATTCATTGCAGGAAGAAACAACGGAATATCTGACGCACATCAATCCGGTGCTTAGCGAAAACGGAAATTATTTGTTTTATCTGGATGCCTGGGTGCCTGATTTCCAAACCGGATCAATCATGACTTTTGATTATTACGGGCGCATGCTCCCATCCTATCAGTCGCGTTTAAATGGCTATCATCACAAAGGCTGCTTTGTTTTGGAACTTGATGAAAAAGGAAGTGCAAATTGGTCGGGCATGTACAACCCCAAAAACCTTTTGGCGGAAATCCCTTCCCAGATCACACAATTAATTCCGCTGGAGGAAGATTATCTTCTTTGCTATAGCGAGCGAGGGAATATCAATAGTTTCCTGATTTCCAACGGGCTAAAGTCCAATACTACAGAAATCAGCCCCATTGAGCCGCTCTTTCCCGATGATCGGCTGCGGGAGCACCACAACAGCCGTATCATTCATTGGTATCATGACTATTATCTCGTTTCCGGATACCAGCGCATCTCAAATATTAAGTTAAAAAACAACAAAGACAGATATATCTATTTTATCAATTTGTTGTGCGTAAATTAAGAACTGACGCTGTGGTTTCAGCCCATCCGATCAAAAATAATATATAGAAAACATAAAATGCCAGATATTTTCCAGTAAATCGATTGGTCAACTATATGGCAGTCACTTATTTACAGAGATGCCGATTTTATCTAATGAATTTTCTTGAAAAGATATTGCCCGAAACAAACATAATGTGTAAATTAGTGATATTCTTGTCACAATTCTGTAAACAATATTTTTTAATCTCCTTTATCTGCAAGAAAAATGAAACAATTATGTTTGTTCATCATATTTATATGGGTTTTATGCGCATCGGTTGATGCCCAAACCAGCCCTTTGGAAGGATTTCAGCCCCGTTTGGGAATTCTTGATACGTATAATGGTCATTGGAGCGGAAGATTGTCCGATTTGCGATCTGTAAAACACATGGCAGAAGTCTGTGGCATGCCCTTTACAATCAATAATAATCTCCGGGAAACCCTCACCAACAAAGTTGTTATCATACCCTATGAACTCAAATCCGGCGTTTTCAGCACAGAAGAGCTATCGCTATTACAAAATTATGTTTTAAAAGGAGGCTGCCTGATCACCAACGGCCTGGATGAAGAAAAACTCTATTCCACATTTGGCATTACTGATGTCATTAAGAAAAATGAACGCTACACTTTATCTTTCGACTTATCAGCTGATGATTATATCTTCAAAAATATTGAGGACGAAATGGAGCAAACCATCAGTTTGGGAAACAAAGAAAAAGAGAAAAGTGTGCGCACGAACTCCTTTGTTTGTTCCGAAGCAGAAGTTCTCGGCCGTTATGATGACGGAGAGGCGGCCTTTATCCGCAACACTTTTGGCAAAGGGAGGGTTTACAGTTTGGGGATACTGTTCAAACACCTGATCATAAGTGCCCAAATCAATGCAGACAATGCACACCGCTGCTATTCAAATTGTTTTGAACCCACTTCGGATGTACTCATAATGCTGCTCAAAAACATTTTTGCACAGGAAGTCCCTTATGCGGTATTTAAAAACACAGCGCCTACACATTATAGGGCTACATTAATAATAACGCATGATGTTTGCAGCCATACCGCCCAAAATGGCATGAAAGCCTTTGCCGATCTTGAAAGGGAACTGGGCATAAAAGCATCGTATATGATCACAACGCACGAATTCCGTGATGATCTGGCGAGCAATAATTATGAGCCCCACCGTCATCAGGTAAAAGAAATAGCCGATATGGGCATGGAAATCGGAAGTCATTCCTATGGCCATTTCCCTGATTTTGCTGATAAAGACATTTTTCCAATGGGAAGTATTGAATACATAGAAGAAAACATTTATCATCCCCGATATATCGACAACAACTGCATTGGAGGTTCGGTAATCGGCGAAACTTATGTTTCCAAGAAACTGCTTGAACGCGACACCGACCAAAAAATCCGTTCCTTCCGCTCAGGACATCTGGCTTATAACAAACATCTTACAGAAGCGCTCCAAACTACCGGCTATTCCTACAACAGCTCGTATGCGGCAGGTGATGTTATGACAGCTTTTCCCTACACTGAAACTTTTGACTGCTCATATTCGGGAACCATGAGCAGCATTCTGGAAATACCTTTATTGATTTCTGATGTATTTGATGGGGAAGCAATTAGTGCTGAAAATTATCTTGAAAAGGTTGACCTTTGGCTTGATGCCGCAAACAAAGTGGCTGCAAACAAAGGTTTTATTTGCTTGCTGATCCACCCAAACCGCGATTACAAAGTTTGGGCCGAAAGGGAATTCTATAAGCAATTGCCTAAAGACATCTGCACTTTAACCCTTGGCGAAGCGGGAGATTTCTGGACTGCGCGCAATAAGACCGGTTTCCGCACACAAATTGTGGAACATAATATGGAGATTATTATTCCCGATTCACTTTACCCGCTCCATCCTGATGTAAGCTTCATAATCAATAACGGAAGTGCTTTTGAGCAAATTATACTGAAAACAGAATCAGGCAATTTCATTGATAACTTCATTGTTGAAAAGCTGAACGAAGAAGATGGCGTTGTGCTGTTCAGTGAAAATGGGACTACAGGAGTTCATGAAACCTATCTGGAAATAAACCTGCGCTGCGCCGCCCCATATCCGAACCCATCGACAGGATTTATAAACTTCCCTTTAACCATTAAAAACCAATCGGATATAGAGCTAAGACTGTATGATCTAACAGGAAAATCCGTGCTCTATAAAAATCTCCCCGATCAAATAGCAGGGACATATCAGATTCCTCTGGATTTAAAGCATTTGCATGAAGGCATTTACTTTTATTCCTTATCCGACGGGCAGCAGAACCATACCGGAAAAATTATTGTGAAATAGGCGTTCAGGAAATACTAAAACAAGCGTCCGCGTTTCACTAAAAAGGACATCAGCACAGGATGGAAGCCCTGATTGATATCGGCTTCGATGAGGTCAATTTTGTATTGGGCACAGCGTTCCTGCAGCTCTTTTCGATATAAAGCCATTTTCTCCACATAAGCCTTGCGCACTTCGGCAGGGAACAGCTTTAGTTCTTCGCCTGATTCCTTATCTACAAAGCGGTACGGACGGTTAGGAAAATCGAAATCCACCTCATGCTTTTTATCGG
This sequence comes from Bacteroidales bacterium, assembly GCA_963662905.2. Taxonomy (GTDB): domain Bacteria; phylum Bacteroidota; class Bacteroidia; order Bacteroidales; family WRLA01. The sequence goes on from CAXXFD010000004.1 coordinate 350,620, forward strand.
TAACATGAAAAAGCACCACCTCATGTTTGTTGTGTTTGAGGTGCTGCAAAGCCTGAAACACATGCTCGGAATCAGTGGTATTATCGAGCATATCACTAAAAATAATCAGGAGGGAACGGCGGTGGATCTTCTCTGCGATCAGGTGCAGGTTTTCGGCAGCGGCAGTCGTTTTTTGCTTGCCGGAAGTATCGGATTGCAGCAATTTATCCAATTCGGTATAAAGATATTGATGGTGCACACTGCTCGAACGCGATGCGGTGGACAGTTCCAGTTCCTTTGCAAAAACACTCAGTCCAACAGCATCCCTTTGTTTTTTTAAAAGCAGCATAATCGCGGCAGCGGCATAAACCGAAAAGCTCAGCTTGTTCATATGGCTCAGGCCGGGCTTATCAATATCCGGGTAGCGCATAGAAGCAGAGTTATCAATCAAAAGCCGGCAACGCAGATTGGTTTCCTCTTCATATCTTTTTACGAAAAGCTTTTCTGTCCGCCCGTAGAGTTTCCAGTCGATATGCTTTGTAGATTCGCCATTATTGTAGAGGCGATGCTCGGCAAATTCTACGGAGAAGCCATGAAAAGGACTTTTGTGCATACCCGTGATAAAGCCTTCAACTACTTGTTTGGCTAATAAATCCAAAGGGATATACCTTTGCAGTTCTTCGCTACGGAGTTTTTCTGACATAAAAAGAGGATATAAAAAAGCCAGGGCTTGAGAAATCAAACCCTGACCTATGAAGCTTTAAAATCTTATAAATGCTTTTCTAAAATGGAAGTAAGCACATTTTCCGGAACCGCACCCACTTGTTTGTCAACAACTTCACCACCTTTGAAAAAGAGGATGGTTGGAATGTTGCGTACGCGGAATTTAGCGGTAATTTCAGGATTGCTGTCCACATCCATTTTGCCAACAACAACTTTATCCTTATAATCTTCACCAATTTTTTCAACGATAGGGCCAACCATACGGCAGGGGCCACACCATTCTGCCCAAAAATCCAGGATTACAGGCTTATCCGACTTCATTACAAGTTCTTCAAAATTTGCATCAGTAATTTCAAGTGCCATGACTGCTTATTTTTTATGTTTATATCTTCAATTGAAAGCTCAAAGATAGAAATAATCAACGGAAAATTACTTCAAGAGATTTTTTATCCGGCATTTTTTTTAATGATTTAGCTCAACTTAATTCCATTCACGGCATGACTTAGTTTATAAAAAATAAAGCGCACCCATTATATTTTCTCGATTTCAAACTCAGCCAGCCCCATCTTTTTCACTTCCCTAAGAAATGCAGCTGCATCCACCTTCATGGATGACGAAAAGTTAAGCCCTACCTTATCTTCCGTATCAATGAGCCGAAACCGAACAGGGGTTTTCCCTATATGCTCCTCTGCCAGTCTGGCGAGTGTATTTACAAATTCATTATCAAGGATGCTCAAATCCTGTTTTATTGTGATACAGCGCGTGCGGTCGTTCATCAGGCCATCGAGCAGGCAAACCGATTGAATACGCAGCTCATATTCCTCGCGTCCAAAACGTTGCTCTATTTTTGCAGTTACATAAAGCAGGTTTCCTTCCTCAAAAAGATACTTCATTTTAGCCCATGACTCGGAAAAAAGCATTAAAGAAATACTCTCGTCCGTATCTTCCAGCGTCAGGCTGCCAAAATGCGTCCCTTTTTTTGTCAGGCGCTCGTTCACAGAAGTTACGATAGCACTGAATTTCAGGTCGGCATTTGCGAGTTTCTCCCATTTCTCCTTTATAGTTTTGATATTATGCGTTGCAAATGCCTTGTTTTCAATGGCATAAAAATCGAGCGGATGGCCTGTAAGGTAGAAGCCTGTTACTTCTTTTTCCTTTTTCAGTTTTTCAAAATCCGACCAGGCTTCGCATTGCGGCATGCTCACGCTGATTTCCCCGCCACCCTCTTCACCAACTTCATCAAACATCGAAACCTGAGCCGCATTTTGTCGCTCAATTGCAGCATTCACATGTTTAATGATTTTCTCCAGAAAAACCGGTCCGGAACCATTTTCCTGATAGAAATACTGTGCTCGGTGTTCGTTCGGGAAAGCGTCAAAAGCGCCCGCCATTGCAAGGGCTTCCACACTTTTACGGTTTACTGTGCGCAGATTGACGCGGGAAAGAAAATCCACAATACTTTTAAATGGTCCGTTTTCTTCACGCTCGCGGATAATCTCTGCAACAGGTCCTTCACCAACCCCTTTAATGGCGGCCATTCCAAAACGAATCTCCTTTTTATCATTCACGAAAAAACTATAGCGCGATTCATTAACATCTGGCCCCAATACCCTGATGCCCATACGTTTACATTCTTCTATAAAAAATGTGATTTTTTCGAGGTTATTGAGGTTGTGGCTTAGTACAGAAGCCATAAACTGCGCCGGATAATGCGCTTTCAGGTAAGCTGTTTGATAGGAAACATAGCTGTAACAAGTGGCATGCGACTTATTGAAGGCATACTTGGCAAAAGCTTCCCAATCGTGCCAGATTTTCTCAACTTTGTCTATCGGATGGCCGTTTTTTTCACAACCTTCGAGAAACTTCACTTTGAGCTCGGCCATCATAGAGATAATTTTCTTCCCCATTGCTTTACGCAGTGAATCGGACTGGCCACGGGTAAAATTTCCCAGTTTGCGCGCCAAAAGCATCACCTGCTCCTGATAGACTGTAATCCCGTAAGTTTCTTTAAGGTATTCCTCCATTTCAGGAAGATCGTATTCGATGGGTTCCTGCCCGTGTTTCCTGCGCACAAACTGTGGGATATATTCCATGGGACCCGGGCGATAGAGGGCGTTCATTGCGATAAGATCCTCGAAACGGGTTGGTTTCAATGCCTTTAAATGTTTTTTCATCCCATCGGACTCAAACTGAAAAAGAGCCGTTGTTTCGCCGCGTGCATAAAGTTCGTAAGTCTCTTTATCCTCGAGGTTTACATTCTCAATATCAACAACTTCTCCGGATGACAGCCGGACATTTTCCACAGCGTCTTTGATAATGGAAAGGGTTTTTAATCCGAGGAAGTCCATCTTTAGCAGCCCAACGTCTTCAACATGTTTTCCATCGTACTGGGTCACATATTTCAGTTCAGAGTCTTTAGCCGTACTGACCGGAATATATTTTTCGAGGTCATCTTTGCCAATAATAATCCCACAGGCGTGTGTCCCTGTATTGCGCACCGATCCTTCCAAAGTATGGGCGTAATCCAGCACGCTCACAACTTCTGCACTTCCTTTTTCCGATTCATTTTTAAGCTCTTGTGATTCACTATAGGCTTTATCCAGGGTCATGCCCGGTTTTTCGGGCACCAGTTTGGCCAGGCGGTTTGCTTCGGACAAAGGCAGTTTCTGAACACGGGCCACATCGCGAATGGCCAATTTAGCAGCCATTTTACCAAAAGTAATAATGTGCGCCACACGCTTTTCGCCATATTTCTTCACCACCCAATCAAGCACTTTTCCGCGGCCTTCATCATCAAAATCAATATCGATATCCGGCATGGAAATACGGTCGGGGTTCAAGAAACGTTCAAACAGCAAATTATATTTGATGGGGTCAATTTCGGTAATACGCAGGCAATAAGCCACAGCAGACCCTGCAGCAGAGCCCCTGCCCGGCCCCACGGATACGCCCATTTCGCGGGCAGCTTTCAGGAAATCCCATACGATAAGAAAATAACCCGGAAAACCCATGGTTTTTATGGTGTTAAGCTCAAAATCAAGACGTTCTCGTGTTGAATCATCGATAGTGCCCCAACGTTTCTCCGCCCCCTCATAAACGATTTTTGTCAGGTACGCACTTTCCAGTTTGATACGCAAAACCAGATCATATCCTCCCAGACGTTCAAAAGCTTTTTCAGTAAATTCTTCCTTAAGGTCGGCTTCGCTGTATTTTTCCCGGAAGCTGTCCACAGTCCCAATTTCCCCCGGAATTTCAAATTCCGGCATAATTGGTTTTCGGTCAAGCTCATATACCTCAACTTTATCGGCCACTTCCAAAGTATTTGCCAAAGCCTGCACATGATCCGGAAAAAGCTGATACATCTCATCGGTAGTTTTAAACCACTCCTGGGTTGTGTAGCGCATACGGGCAGGGTCGTCCAGGTCTTTGCCGGTACTCAGGCAAATCAAACGGTCGTGCGCTTCAGCATCTTCTTTATTAATAAAATGCACATCATTGCTCACAACACATTTAACATGATGCTTTTTTGAAAGCTCCAGTAGATGTTGATTCACAAACACCTGATCTTCATATACTTCTTTATCCTTTTCCGGATTTCCTGAAGGATGGCGTTGCAATTCGAGATAAAAATCTTCACCAAAAACTTCCTGATACCAAAGCAAGGCTTTTTCGGCCTGTTCAAAACCGGCTTCACGCAACAGATAAGGGATTTCGCCACCAAGGCAAGCTGAGAGCGCTATAATCCCTTCATGCTTTTCACGCAGCAAATCCTTGTCGATACGTGGTTTGTAATAAAAACCCTCCAGCCATGAGAGGCTGACCATCTCAATTAAATTATTGTACCCCGTCTGGTTTTTGGCCAATAGCACCAAATGATAACCACTGCCATCTGCTTTTTCGGTCATATCGAAGCGGGTACGCCTGGCCACATAAACTTCACAGCCCAGTATGGGTTTCAATCCGGCCTTAAGGGCGGTTTTATGGAAAAGCTTGGCGCCGAACATATTGCCATGATCTGTAATGGCAATGGCAGGCATATTGTCATCCTTGGCTTTGTTGATCAGCTTGCCTATTTCGGCCGCACCATCGAGGATACTGTACTGTGTATGTACATGAAGATGGACAAAAGGCTTTTTCTCTACATCATCAAAAGGCTGATTCACAGCCAGTATCGAGGTAGAAACGAGTTCTTCAACAGCCGTTGCTTTTACAGATTCCGGATCTTCATCAGGGCCATAAGGCTGGATATTCAAACCAATCGGCTGCACAACATCCGGATTATTTTTTTGGAATGCGGCCTCATCTTCCACCGAAAAGCCATATAAACGAGGGTTTATGATACGAAGCCGCATCAATTCCAGAAAGCAGCGCGCAGTGGCTTCCACATCGGCGGCGGCATTATGCGCCGCATCGAAACCTACGCCAAAAAGCCTTTCGTGCAGCTCTGTCAATTTGGGATATTTATAAATTTGGTTTCCCCTCCCTCCCGGCAAGGCACAAAATTCCGTGGATTCGACCATGGTATCAATGGTAGGCTTTCCGGTAAGGAGCTTATAATCGGTGCCGGTTCGGTGCATTTCGGCACCTATAACATTATTATCAAAGCTAATATTATGGCCTACAACATATTTGGCTTTGAGCAATGACCCATAGAAAATTTCAAGCACTTTTTTTAATTCCCAGCCATGCTGCATTGCACGCTGCTGGCTAATTCCATGAACCTTAGTAACAGCATAAGGAATTTCAAAACCATCCGGGCGAATGATGTAATTCTTTACCTCAATCAGGCTGCCATCTGCCGCATGCACCTGCCAGGCAAGCTGAACTAAGCGTGGCCAATTATCACTGTCTGTTATTGGAGCATTCCAGTTTTTAGGTAAACCGGTTGTTTCTGTATCAAAGATTATAAACATCGTGCCTGAATTTTTTGGGTAATAAAGAGCTGTAAAATTAGGCAAAAGCAGGCAAACAAAACTCCTGTGTTAATAAGTTTTAATATTCGCCACCAAATACTAATATTATGATTATCAGTATATTAATCATTTATAAAAAGACTGCGTGAACCAGTAGCAACCTGACAATCAAGAGGCTCAAAAGGCCGAGGGGAATTATTAAAAAATCCCAATATAATTTCTTTCGGAGAAAAGGAAAAGCCGTTTTATTATAAACCGGGTTTTGCACATTTAAAAATGCGGGAAGAATAATCAAAACCGGTGTAAGGAGCATAATAAGGAAATAAAGCTTTATGCTGGGCAAAAAAGATGTAAATATAAGAACAGAACCGATGATCCAGGGAAGCACAAATTGAGCCAGCATAAAGGCAGGCCTTTGGCTTACATCTTTCACAGGCGACTGGTTTAAAGAGGTCTGCAACATAACTTCCGAAAGCCTGCGCCCCATAAAGATCATAATCAGGATAGAAGCCGAAGCCAAAATGATTTCTTCTACATCAAGTATGCGGCTCATAAAAATCCACTCGCTGGTATAAAGAAATCCCGAGCGGGTAAAAACACCGGCAAGATAAGCTCCAAAAAACATATTGAGGCCGTTGATGACGCACCAAACCAAAAAGAGGCGCATATAGCCGGGAGCAGCACGAAAGAAATTAAAAAGCCAACGCGCGACTACAAAAACAAAAAGCGCAAAGAAAGGAGCGACTGCAAAAATAACGATCAGCCCAAGGCGAGTCCATAAAAGGCTGTATGTACTTTCCGCAAATTGAATATGGTCATAATAGACCATGCTCCCGATCCCAAAATACCGTGCGGTTAATGCGGTTAAAAACTGCCCTGCTTCAAAAATCAATAAAAAACTCAAAAGGAATAACGATAAAGAGTGCGTAAAACGCATAAAAAAAGCACTATGGCCTCCAATAGCATCGTATTGCTGGCGCACATCATGCAGAATTTTTTTATACTTACGGATTCTCTTTTTAAAAAAAGACTGTTTGCTACGGTGCGCACTCTCATTATAAAGCCTGCCACCGGATTGACGAATCTGATTGTCAATAAAACTGAATTTTTCCCTTTCCTTATGTCTGTTGCTGAAAATCCGGCCCGCATTTAATACACGCATGCTACTCAACATTTTTTTTCGTTGAAACCGAGCCGTTTTATAATCATCAGTACCTTTAAAACGGACAACCTCCTGATGTTTGACTTTCTTCTTTTTTATGTTGCGAAACAAGAAAAAGTTGATCAGCTTCTCAATTGCCTGTTGGCGCATTTCCTGCTTTTCAGCTTTAATTTTTTTCTTGTAGCGTATTTCAGAAAGGTTCTTTTTTTTCTTGTTTCTTCTCAATAAAGTATTCAGCAGTTTTTCCCATGCTTCCCTGCGCTCCAGGCGTTTCTGCTTACGGTACCAGTCTTTCTGGCTTTGTTTTCGCCGCTTAAATTCCTTATCTTTTTTCCTGATCGACCGACGTTCTTTCTTTAAATACTTGTCGAAATTTGAGCTTATGTATTTCTTCTTTGCCAAAGTCAATGATAATTACGTAACAAAAATAGAAATTTAAAAACCAAATTATGGATTATTCTGGTATTTTTATCCTAAATAGCACCCACAAATACGAAAAGAACTGATCCAACCATCATAAACATCAAAATCAGATAAAATATATCTGCTCATTAATACGCGTAAAGTACTTAAAACTTGCGCTTTATAATATGTATTTATGAATACTACAGGTTAAGGGCAAAAAAAAGCCATCCCGAAGGACAGCCTTTGAAAATATCATATTTAAGTGATTTATTCGTATGTTGGAACATAAACATGATCCATATCGGGATGATCGAACCAATTTTGATTTTGGGTTCCACCGGATTCTGCCCATCCTCTAAATTGCGGGTAAGCCAAAAGGATATCGGTTTTTTCTTCGGCAACAAGAAAATTCCCGGCAATAAATTCAACAGCCCATGGATGGTTGTTTTCGGTACGGTAAAAAGCATTGACTCCCTGGAGGGGATAATGGAATGACTGCCCTACAGATCCGTTCCATTCGGTTGGAGAAGCATCATTATAAGTATCAAAGAAACTCATGTCGGCAGTTGCCGTTGGCGGCGTTCCAAAGGTACGCACCTGATGCCCGGGATCATTGGTCCTAAATAAATACGACAGCAATTCGAATTGCTCAATACCCGATCCGGGTTCAATATATGCCTGAAAAACAAGAGTATCCGGTTTTGCATTCACACCTTCTGCGCTGGTGTTGCTGTACCTTACCCTTTGCCACTCGCGCAAATTATTAAAACAGATTGTGCCATTTTTTACATCGGGATCCGGTGCTGAGCCATACCATGTGGTTACGTCATCCATATATATTTTTGAATCGCCAACACTTTTGAAAAGTTCAAAACCTAAGCCAATATGAATACTTCCTCCTGCAGCCTGCACAATAGACCTGACATAAACATGTTTCAAATCATTATTGCCATAACGATCCCAGCCAATTTTCGATTGAAGAACCAAATCATTCAGGTCATAGTCGCCCTGGCTTGGCCAAAGGTCTTCGTAAATTTGGTAATAATAATCATCACCTGAGGGATAATTATATACGGGCGTTCCTTCGTCAGTAGTGTTTTTAAAAGATTTGTCAGAAAATGAAGGGGGAAAGCTCAGGCTATAGACGCGTTCCGGATCATTTGGATAGTCATCATAAAGATCCGCAATACCGTCTTTATCTGAATCCGGCAAACTCTCCTTAAGCGGAAGTTGGTTTAAATTTACGATCAGTTCATTTTGGCCAATTGATACTTCTTCGCTTAAAGCTGTTGCCTGAGCATAAATTTTAAGCACTCGTGAAAACGAAGGCACCATATAAGCAAAAGCTACTTTCCCATCAATGATCGTCATCCTATCAAGCAAACGGCCATTTTCATCAAGAAGGTCAAGTGGTGTCTGATCCAATGCACCGGTTAATTGACCATCATAGTAAAAACTGACTGTCAGTGCTCCGCGGTCAATCGCCGACCATGTAAAATCAGCAGGAACATCCAACTGCTTAAAGGTGGTTGCTTCCGAAGGCTCCGGATTGTCAATTTCTTGCTTATTGCAGGAAGTAGTGCTCAGTAAAAAAGCACCGAAGATCAAAAATATAACACTTAGCTTTTTCATAATATTGCTTTTTAATTGGTTTCAATTCGATAACTTGATGTCTTCAAATTTCATGCCAAGATATTAACACTTTAATATACAATAATTTAAAAATATTCTAACTCTCAAAAATGCAAAATCCCAATTCATTTTGGTATCAATTCCCCGGGTTAATAATTTTTTTTACAGAACGAATACATACAAAGAACCCGCTTAAGCCGGGATGAACAAGACACATCATTCTACGGATCCATTAAAGCACAAAAAAGGCCACACATTCTTTGTGCAGCCTTCAATTTTATTGATCGTAAGGTATTACCAGATTTTTGCCCGTTCTTCTTCAGCAATGAAAAGCTTTCCGCCTTTATTCACTTCAGGGAAGGCAGCATAAAATTCTGCCATATTAAAAAGCGGTCCGTTTACCCGAAATTCGCCGGGTGAATGCACGTCTTCTTTAATGCGGCGCATCAATTCCTTATCGCGTATATTCTGACGCCACACCTGCGCATAGCTCAGGAAAAACCTTTGCTCCGGACTTAAGCCGGCAATGTCTTCGGGACGTCCGTTTTCTTCCAAAGCCTTTTGAAAAGCCTGCCAGCTGATGTTCAACCCGCCCAAATCGGCAATATTCTCGCCAAGAGTAAGCTCTCCATCTACATGCAGGCTGTCAAAAACTGTGAAATTATTGAACTGATCCACCAGTTTTTGCGTACGTTCTTCAAAAGCTCTGGCATCATTATCAGTCCACCAGCCATTGAGATTGCCGTTTTTATCGTATTTCCGTCCCTGATCATCAAAACCATGCGTCATTTCATGGCCGATCACTACGCCAATCGCGCCATAATTAACGGCATCATCGGCATCCATGTAAAAGAAAGGCGGTTGGAGAATCGCTGCCGGGAACACAATTTCGTTCATGGTAGGGCTGTAATAAGCATTGACCGTTTGCGGAAACATGCCCCATTCGCCACGATCAACAGGCTTGTCAATTTTGGCCATTTCCCTGTCGAAATCAAAAACATTGGCATTACGGATATTCTGCAGGTAATTATCCGGGCTGATTTCTACCGCTGAATAATCGATCCACTCATCGGGATAACCGATTTTCACATTCATGGAAGCCAGCTTTTCAAGGGCTTTGCCTTTGGTTTCTTCTTCCATCCAGTCCAGGTTTTGGATGCGTTCGCCCATAGATTCTTTTAAGTTGGCAACCAGTTTTACCATGCGTGTTTTGGCTTCCGGAGGGAAATATTTTTCCACAAACAATTGCCCGAATGCTTCACCAAGTGCATTACCCGTGCGCTCCAGAGTAAGTTTCCAGCGTTCCTGCTGGGCGGGCTGGCCGGATAAAGCAGTACCGTAGAAAGCGAAACGCCTTTGTTCAAAATCCTTGCTCAAAGCAGATGCCGATGCGTTCAGCAACCGCCATTGAAGATAGGTTTTCCACTCATCGAGCGAAAGCTGTTCCATCATATTGCTCAGGTTTTCAAAAAAGCGTGGCTGGCGCACAATCAAGGCTTCCGGTTCAGACACTTTAAGTGCTTCAAGATAAGCATCCCAATCGAAAGACGGAGCCCTCTTTTTCAAACCGTCAAGGTCTGTTTTGGTGTAGGTTGCTTCCGGGTCGCGGTTTTCTTTGCGGGTAAATGAGGCTTTTGCCAGCTGTGTTTCCATAGCCAAAATCTGCTGCGCTTTCTTTTGTGCTTCCACATCATCATCACCACTGATTATCAACATATCACGGATATAATCCTGATAAGCGGCACGCAGTTCTTTTGAGCGGGCATCGTCCTGCACATAATAATCACGGTCGGGCAGGCCCAAACCACCTTGGTTTAACTGAAAAAGGACAATATCTGTATTCTTTTTGTCCTGTCCGCTAAAGGGATAAAATACCGGATAAGCACCCATGCGCTGATATTTTCCAATAGCTGATGCCAAATCAGAATTGTTTGAAATGGCCGATATGGCCTCAAAATCAGCATTTAACGGCGTAATACCTGCGGCTTCGATAGTAGCAGTATCCATTCCTGATTTATAAAAATCACCGATTTGCTGTGCCACGCTTCCTTTAGTAGATGTAGTTGCGCTTGCTTCATCAACGATGCTTTTCAGTTTATCAAGATTCTGTTCATAAAGTTCTGTAAACGAGCCATAACGGCTGTATTCATCCGGTATCGGGTGATTATTCATCCATCCGCCATTGGCGTAACGGTAAAAGTCTTCCCCTGCCTGAACCTGCTTGTCCATATGTGCCGGGTCAATGGCGTTGTTTGTTAATTTTTCTTTTTGCATACACGAAAAAAGGCTTAAAGTTGCTGCTAAGAACAGCAATAAATTTCTCATCTTGTTCATTGGAATATAAGTTTGCTAAGTGGATATTTTAAATTACATTTCGGGTTTCAGATTAAACTTCGCCTGCATATCGCGCAAGACAGGGTTTTTTTGAGCCATATGCTGAAATTTCTCAACTGCGGAATAGGGTTTTGCAGATTTCATCTCGCCTTCTTTAATATTGATTTCCAATCTAATGCGGCTATTATTAAGATGTTTGAAGAAAAACTGCCTTACTTCCTGCATCCGCTCTTCGAGGTCAGTTTTTAAGAGTTCGTTATCAAAATTAATCGCAACAACAAAATTTTCTTTGATACGGGGTTCTGCCTTTTTCATGGCAATATACAATCGGTCTTTGTCTTTAAAGCTCTCGCACAGTATTTTCCAGCTTTCTTCCAATTGTGTTTCACTGAAATTATCAGCAACATCGGGCAGGTGCAGTTCATGATCTTTTTGTTGTTTTCCCTTTTCTTTGCCAATATCCTGTATAGAAAACCTTGACCTGTAATTTTTCAGTGATACGGTTGTCGGGTTTGGCAATGTTTGTGGCTGTTCTGGCGGTTTTGATGTTGCCGGAGCCGGTGATTGTGGCTGTTCGCTTTTTTGCGGTGCGGCTTGTTTTGGAGCAGGTTTTTCCAGCTTGGGGGCAGCAGGCTCCTGTGCCATGATTTTGGCTGCACCTATCTCGAGCATCAGCTCGTAGTCGTCCTGCTTACTTTTTTTTTTGACCGGCATCATAACCGGCTTTCGTCATTCGCAGCAGCATCAGCTCCAAATGCAGGCGCTTATTAGCCGCCAATTTATAATTGAGGTCGGCTTCGCTTACAATATTAAGACAGTATAAGATTCTAGCCTGCTTTATTTTGGCAGCCTGCTTCATATAGTTTTCGCGTATATCTTCGCTAACTTCCAGTAATTGGATACTGGCTTCATCCTGACAAACAAGCAGATTGCGCAAATGCTCACCCAGGCCCATGATAAAGTACTGCCCGTCAAATCCCTGATCGATGATTTTGTTGACCATCAGCAGAACTTCGGGGATATTTTCACCAAAAATCTGATCAAGCAATTGAATATAGATACTGTAATCCAGCACATTAAGATTTTCAATTACCTTTTGATATGTTAGATGGTTGCCCGCATAGCTTACGATCTGGTCAAAAATAGAAAGGGCATCGCGCAGTGCGCCATCGGCTTTTTGAGCAATTACATGGAGCGCAGCATCTTCGTAAGTTACGCCTTCGCTTTGCGCCACATACTTCAGATGCTCCACAATATCAGGAATATAAATCCTTTTAAAATCAAAAATCTGACAACGGCTCAGGATCGTTGGAATGATTTTATGCTTTTCGGTAGTTGCCAGGATAAACTTGGCATAGGCCGGCGGTTCTTCCAAAGTTTTCAGGAAAGCATTGAAGGCACCTGACGAAAGCATATGCACCTCATCGATGATATAAACTTTATATTTCCCGTCCTGCGGCGGAATACGCACCTGATCTACAAGGCTGCGTATGTCATCCACAGAGTTGTTGGAAGCCGCATCGAGCTCATAAATGTTAAACGAAGAACTTTCGTTGAAAGATTTGCAGGAAGGGCATTCATTGCAGGCTTCAACATCACCGCTCAGGTTTTGGCAGTTAATTGTTTTGGCCAGGATACGGGCACAAGTTGTTTTTCCCACACCGCGCGGACCGGTAAAAAGAAATGCCTGGGCCAATTGTTGATTTTTAATGGCATTCTTTAAGGTTTGTGTTATAGATGACTGGCCTACAACGGTATTAAACTTTGCCGGGCGGTATTTACGGGCAGAAACAATGTAATTTTCCATAACCTTTTCGTGATTCTGCCCCAAAATTATAAAAGATTTTGCAGCTTTAGCTTATTTTTGTTCCTTCGTCCTTATTTAGTGCTTGACCATAATGTCCGATCTCAGCCTTATTTTTGTACTGGAAACAAGGTGTCCCGTTTATACAGGAGGACTGTTTCCGACAAAAGAAATAATCCAGGATTTTTTGAGGACATTACGGCCAGAAACCCTTTAAGGCACACAAAATACTGCTTATGATTTTGATTTATACGCCCAATACAACAGCCCGGTTAAAATATGTTTTCAGCCTGATTTTTGAACGCATACTGGGAGCGGAGATTGATTTTACGAACGACAAGGATGAATTTGTTTCTTCGGAGCATATCAAAATCAATTACAGCCGTCAGGATCTTAACCGCGGTGTTTATTTTTGTGCCACCAATCTATTATTTGAGCGCCGAATTGAAGGCCATGACATTCATTTTGCAAAATATGGCGGCATCAACTGTCCATTTCCGGTGCACGACAAAAAATCTGTTATGCCTTTTGACCCCTTTGCTGCAGCCTTTTATCTCTGCAGCCGCTATGAGGAATATCTGCCGTATAAGCCCGACCGTTATGGCCGTTTTACAGCGGAGAGCAGTCAGGCTTTCCAGCAGGGTTTTCTGGAAAAACCGGTAATCAATATCTGGGCAAATTATATTGCACGTATCATTACGGAGCGTTTCCCCGGAGCTGCTTTTAAAAAAGGGGAATACCGTTTTATTTCCACAATCGATATTGATTCGGCATGGTCGTATAAAGGAAAAAGCCTGTGGCGGCAAGGTGGCGGTTTTGTACGCGATATGCTCAATGGCGATTGGCCGGCACTAAAAGAACGTTTTAGCGTAACATTCGGAAAAGTCAGCGACCCCTTCGATTCATTTGAATATCAACTACAAACTCAAAAAAAATACGGCTACAAAAACATATATTTTGTGCTTTTCGCCGATTATGGCCCTTTGGACAAAAGCATTAGTTTCAGGAATCATAAATTTCAGGTTTTGATCAAGCATCTGGCCGATTATGCCGAACTGGGCATTCATCCGGGTTTTGCTTCCAACAAAGAAATCTGGCGTTTGCGTGCCGAAACGGAAAGGCTGAGCCGAGTGCTCAAACGCGAAATAACAGCATCGCGCCAGCATTTTCTGAAACTGAGTTTCCCCGACACTTACCGGAATTTGCTCAGTCTGGACATTCATCACGATTATACTATGGGTTTTGCAGGCCAGCCGGGTTTCAGGGCCGGCATCTGCACTCCTTACCCGTTTTTCGACCTCGAGCACAACAAAGAAACAAAACTGATCATTCATCCATTTACTTTTATGGAAGGCACTTTGAAAGATTATCTGCACCTCAATAAGGATGAAGCACTGCAAAAAATGAAAGAACTGATTGATGAAGTGCGCAATGTAAACGGACAGTTTATCAGCCTGTGGCATAATGATTCTTTGAGCGATAAAGGCCAGTGGCAGGGCTGGCAGCAGATTTTTGAAGAAATGGTGGTTTATGCACTTCCCGAAAAATTAAAACATTGATAAAATACCTCAAATACGAAGAAATTGACCGCGAACGCTGGGATTATTGCATTGGCAATAGCGTAAATAAAATTGTTTATGCTTATTCCTGGTATCTGGATATTGTTTGCGATGACTGGGGCGCACTGGTTGAAGATGATTATATTCGTGTGATGCCGCTTAATCATGGACGAAAGTTTTTGGTCCCTTATATCTTTCAGCCCTATTTCACACAGCAATTAGGCGTTTTTTCAAGAAACCTGCTCAGCCCCGATAATATTACGGAATTTTTAGAACACATCCCACCAAAATTTCTTTATGGCGAGCTTAACCTCAACAGTTATAATGTAATCAGCGGGGAGCAGGAATGGAAAAAGATGCTCAATCATGAGCTGGACATGATCCGGCCTTATGAAATTTTGCGCCAGGATTTTTCCAAGAATACCAAACGCAACATCAATAAAGCTGAAAAAAACGGGCTCCGTGTTGTTAACAATTTGCAACCCGAAACACTGGTCTCGCTTTTCCAAATGAACAAAGGCAAAGAATTTAAGCATATCTCCGATGATCATTACAAAAGGCTTACACGACTCATGCACACCCTTTTGCATAAAAACGAAGGCGAAACCTATGCTTGCTTGTCACCTGAAAACGAAGTGATAGCCTCTGCATTTTTTATTCGCAAAGACGGACGCTTGATTTTCTTTTTTTCGGCATTAAGCGAAAGCGGAAAAGAACTCGGCGCCATGTTTTTCCTGATCGACTCATTTATACGGAATTACAGTGAAACCATTTATACATTGGATTTTGAAGGCTCAAACAATCCGGATCTTGCACGCTTTTATAAAAGCTGGGGTGCACAGGAAACCTATTACCCACGTATTGAATTTAACAATATGCCCGGCATCCTTAAAGCAGTGCACTCCAAATATCAGAAATGGAAACAAGGCCGAAACAATTAATGGATTTGCCAGATAATTGCCCAAAAACGCAGAAAAAGATTAATTTTACGAAAAAATGAGCTTATGAAAGTCATAAACCTGGGACAAACCAACAGCATCATTAATCCTATTGTACGCGAAATCAGAGATCAGGACATCCAGCAGGACAGTTTTCGTTTTCGGCACAACCTGGAACGCCTTGGCGAATTATTTGCTTACGAAATTTCCAAAACAATGGAATATCATCCGGTTCATGTGAGCACATCCCTCGGCAATCTTGATGTAGCTGAATTAAAGCAGCAGCCTGTACTGGCCACTATTTTACGTGCCGGGCTTCCGCTTTATCAGGGCATGCTGCATCTGTTTGACAAGGCCAACAACGCTTTCATATCTGCTTATCGCTCCTATCAGAAAAACGGAGAATTTGATATTCAGGTAGAATATGTATCGAGTCCACCATTAAGCGGTCGCTGTTTTATTATAGCCGATCCGATGCTTGCTACCGGAGCCAGCATGGCGCTGACCTGCCGCGAGCTTTTTCATTCGCATGGTGAACCGGACAGCATCCACCTCGTATGTGTTATTGCAAGCACAGAAGGCATCGAATACCTTAAAAAGAAAATGCCGGGCAAAAACATAACCCTTTGGACCGCCGCCATTGATGAAGACCTTACTGCCAAAGCTTATATCGTACCGGGACTTGGTGATGCGGGCGACCTGGCTTACGGCCCAAAAGAAGATGTGCAAAACGATCAGGCATATTGAAAAACAATCCCCATGAAAATCCTCATCCGCGAAAATATCAACATTAGCCTGGAATCCATCCGGTCACAGTTGCTGCGTACCATACTAACAGTTTTAATTATTGCTATCGGCATTTCGGCACTAGTTGGCATCCTGACATCCATAGATGCATTGAAAGCCAACCTCAAATCCAACTTTATGCGCATGGGTTCCAATACCTTCAGCATCCAGAACCGCAGCATGCAAATGGGAAACCAACGCCATCAAAGCTCATTTTATAAAAAAATAAGCTGGCATGAAGCTCAGGAATTTAAAAAGGAATTCACTTTTCCTTCTTATGTATCCTTAAGCACACGGGGCACCGGCAATGCAACGGTCAAATACGAGAGCGAAAAAACATATCCCAATATCCGCGTATTTGGCGTTGATGAAAATTACCTTGTCACATCCGGTGAAGAATTAAGTAAGGGAAGGAATTTTTCATTTACCGAGATCAACTACGGCAGCCCCGTGGCCATTATCGGTTCCGATCTGGCCGAAACCCTTTTTAAACGTGGTCAGGATCCGGTCGGAAAAACCATTTCTATCGGCCCGGGGCGCTTCCGGGTTATCGGCGTCCTTGAATCCAAAGGCTCAAGCATTGGTTTCAGCAGCGACAGGAATTGCTATATACCCATCACAAACCTCAGGGTTTATTTACCGGGAAACAACTTAACCTACAACATCAGTGTATTAACGGTTGACCCGAAGCAAATCGACGGAGCCATCAGCGAAGCAACCGGTCTGTTCCGCACAATCCGGGGGCTACGAAGTTTTGAAGAAAATAATTTCAGCATTACCAAAAGCGACAGCATGGTAAATATGATGCTCGAAAACGTAAGCATGATCGGTTTAGCCGCCGTAATCATTGGGATTATCACGCTTTTTGGCGCTGCCATCGGTCTGATGAACATCATGCTGGTATCAGTCAGCGAACGTACCCGTGAAATCGGAATCCGCAAAGCCTTGGGCGCGACACAAAAAATTATTCGCAATCAGTTTCTTGTAGAAGCCATCGTGATTGCCCAGATTGGCGGTTTACTGGGCGTGATCCTGGGAATTGGCGTGGGCAATGGAGTTGCTAAAATGATTGGAGGCGATTTTATAATCCCCTGGCAATGGATGATCCTGGGATTCAGCCTTTGTTTTGTGGTTGCCATACTCTCGGGATTTATCCCGGCCTACAGGGCATCCAAACTCGATCCGATTGAATCCTTGCGCTATGAATAAACCATAAGGCACTTATAGCGGAAGAATTACAGTAAAAACGGAGCCTTTTTCCGGTGTGCTTTTCACTTCGATCCTACCCTTGTGCATTTTAATAAAATCATTGCTTAGGATTAATCCCAAACCTGTCCCTTTTTCCCTGTTCGTCCCTGGATAGCTTTGCTGAAGTCCCACTTTAAAAAGTGTTTTCAACTGTTCGTCACTCATTCCGGTACCTTCATCTTTAATGCTGATGCGCACGCTATCCTCGTTTTGTTGGGCATCAATCCAAACGCAAGAGCCTTCATAAGAAAACTTTAAAGCATTTGCAATCAGATTTCTGATAACCGCACGCAGCATATTTTCATCGGCTTTCAGGGAAATTTCAGGACAAGCTTTCTTAATGATGATTTTTTTTGCATCTGCATTGGCTCTGAGCAAATCCACAACATCGTTCACAACAAAATCCAAAGAAACATCAACGGGCTTAAATTTCATTTTACCTGTTTGCACCCGTGACCATTCCAAAAGGTTATCCAACAGATCCAGGCTTCGTTTACTGGTTTTGAACAATGAATTACTGAGTTTTGGCACCAGATCAAATTCGTTTTGGTTGCTTTTTTCGAGCAGCATCTCGCTCAGGCCGTAAATACTGGTAAAGGGGCCGCGCAGATCATGTGCAATCACAGAAAACAAGAGGTCTTTCGTAGCATTTAATTCGCTGAGTTCGCGCGCATTGTCTTTTAGTGATTTCATGATACTGCTGTTTTGCAGAGCGATGGCGGCATAATCACCAAAAGCGCCGGCAATCCGGGCGTCATAATCGGTAAAATCACCATCTTTACAAGCCATCCCCATAATGCCTTTTGTTTTTCCTTCAATATTTAAAGGAGCAAATAAAACATTACGCAAAGGCATATGCCCTTTTGGCATAAATTTCACCCATTTGCTCTTCATAAAATCATTATCATACACGGCTTTACCTGTTCGGTAGGCTTCTTCACGCAAGCCTCTGATCGGCATGGGCAATTCGGGATTCACCGTACAAGGCATTCCTCCATCTTCCAGAAAAAGCAGTTCATTTTCTTCACCATCATCCGAAAGAAGCGCAACATAACCGGCCTTTGCACCAATTACCCGCGAGCAGGCATCAAAAATAGCACGGGAAGTAACTTCAAAATCATTAAACTCAAGAATTTTTCTGGCAGCTCCAAGCATTTCTGCAATTTCGCTTTCCCGACGTTTCGATTCTTCCAGAGCACGCCGGAGTTCTTTTTCACTTTTTGCAAGTGTTTGTTCCTGTTTTTTAAGCTCACTAATATCCCGAAATTCGGCTACACGAACGATCTTTCCATCAAGCACCAAATTTTTTGCCTGAACAATTGCCTCTACTGCACGGCCGTCTTTTGTACGTATCAGAACTTCATAGGGCTTTTCATATTGATTTTTAATTTTTTCGATGACCTCACCATGACTGCTGATATCAATAAACTGAAACAAGCCTCCTTTGGTGATTTCTTCCTTGGTATAAGCGGTCAATTGCGTAAGCTGCTCATTGCATTCCAGTACCAGACCCTTTTGGTGCAAAAGAATACCTCCGAAAGACGCATCATGCAGTGCTTTGTAGCGCATTTGGCTCTCTTTTAGCAGATCTTCCGTCCTATGTTGTGCGCTTACATCCTCAACGGTAATGTTTAAGAGCAGCTCTTCAAGATCATCAAAAATATAAATATGCAAATGGGCGAAAAAATTACCACCTTTAAAATCCTTCAATTTGGCGAAAAAATCGGCTTGTACCCCTTTTTTGCAGACTTCAGTAAATTGCAGGTAGAAATCATCCTGTGAAGACGAATGGATGAGTTTATTAAAATTCAGTTTCTGAAATGCATTTGATTTTGTTTTGAACAAGCCAGGTGCAGTTTGGTTTTGTTCCAGTATTACACCCTCACTGTCAACAGTAAACAAGGCAATTGGCAGGGCATCGTAAAACCCCCTGAACTTGCGCTCACTTTGCCGGAGCTCCTCTTGCCTTTTTTGAAGCTCATCATTTTGCATCTGAAGCTCCAATTGGTAAGTATTGAGTTCTTCAATCAACTCTTCAAGCTTCATATTCTTTACCTGACCGGAAATATCTTTCCCGCGCTTGAGCGCTTCCAGGGTTTTGCGGTATAGTTCTTCGTTCATAGCACAAATATGTTCCTTACAAATATAGTTAAAAAACTACATGTCTCTTGTCTCAAAACACAGAATAAACTGCACCATCAAAATAATCTCTTAAAAGCAAACACTAAATTGCCAGTTAACAGCAATAAAACACTTTTTGTTTGGCCTGCCATTTTTAACCTGAATAATTCCTTCATCGCAAGAAGCTTTCTTCCCGAAAAGAACACTTCTTGAATCTTAATTTATGCAACAGATTATTTAATCCGGTTCACATGTTTTTATATTTTTGCAATGTGTAATAAGGTCATAAGGTTATGATGAAACGAATAATTTCCTATCCTGCCTCTGTTTTGGTATGGCTGAGCTATGGTTTGTTGCTGTGCCTTTTTCATCCTGTTCAAGTGATTTGCCACTATACCGGCGGATACTCTTGGCGAAAAAAATCTGTTGACATTCTTAATTTCGGATTGTTTTACAGTTTAAGTTTTGTTGGATGCCGGGTACGTTTTTCGGGTTTAGAGAGGGTTCCCAAAGGGCGCCCTTTGATTATTATTTCCAATCATCAAAGCTTTTTTGATATACCCCCTGTTATCTGGGCATTCCGGCAGTTTCATCCCAAATTTGTCTCAAAAAAAGAATTGGGAAAAGGCATCCCAAGTGTTTCATACAACCTCAGGCATGGTGGTTCTGCACTGATTGACCGCAAAAACCCACGACAGTCTATAATGGAAATCAGTAAACTGGGCAAGCATATTGAAGAAACAGGCTACAGTGCCAGCATTTTCCCCGAAGGAACACGCAGCAAAACAGGAAAGCTAAAAACTTTTCAAAGTGCCGGTTTGGCCGCATTGTTAAAAAAAGCTCCTTCTGCCCTTATTGTTCCCTTTGTTTTGGATGGACACGACCGCCTGATGAAAAACGGATATTTCCCGCTAAATTTTGGCGTACGACTCAATTATTGCGCATTGGAAGCCATTGACCCCAAAGGCAGGGATGCCGAAAGCCTGTCGGTTGAAGTAAGGGACAAAATTCAACAAAAACTGGATGAATTAAGACTGGAAAATCCATAACAACTTTATAAATCAAAACCCCTGCTCTTGCCTAATCCTTCCTATCCTTAGGCTTTCATTCACATATCCAGTATAACCAAATAAACAGGAATAGTGGCAATCGCTTTTCAGTCATTAAAAAAAAGCAGCACTTATCATTTTTTTTTGTAATATTGTTAAAGCCAATAAAAACAGCCAACAATGATAAATCGTGAAACATTTCTTTCTACTTATTCTGGTTTCGACAACGAAATAATTGTAGATATAATTGACACCTTCTTAAGTGAATACAGTGAGCGTATTGAAATCATAAAAACAGCATGGGAAGAAAAAGACCTGGAAACGATACATCAGGTTTCCCATAAATTTAAAGGTTCAATAGGAGCCTTTTATGCTTATGAAGAAGTTTTTATTGCCAACAAACTAATGGACGCATCCAGAGACGGAAACGAGGCAGGTGTAGCCGAATGGTATCCCAAATTCATGGAAGCCCTTCCTGTTTTTCGGGATGAGATTATGCGCCTGCGCACGGAATACGAATAAGTATTAATTGGATTCCCGGGCTTTTGCAGCTACCCTTGCCAGAGCTTCAACAGCTTTTGGGTCGTTGTTCATTAACTCAACGGCTTTGGTTAAGTCGTACATGGCTTCATCTAATTTTCCCAGTTCCTCGCGGCACAAGCCCCTGTCTAAAAAGGCAGGCCCATATTTCGGGTTAATATCAATAACCTGCGTAAAAGCTTCATCTGCCGCTACAAAATCCTGTTTATAAACCAGTAAAATATACCCCTTATTAAAATAAGCATCAGCAAAGAGGGAATCAATGGAGATTAATTTATCATAAGATGCAAGGGCTTTGTCCCATTGCTCCGTATTCTGATAATACATTGCCAGCAAATAACGCGCCTCACGGCTGTCCGGAATAATATTGAGCGCATTTTTATAGTAATGCTCGGCCAGTTCGTTATTGCGCGCGGCATGCACCACACCCAGACGCAGCCATGCATCATAATAATCCTGATCCAGATCAACAGATGTCAGGAAGGAGCGGACGGCATGAGCTGTATCGCCGGTTTCCATAAAATTAAAACCAATCAGATAAAAGGCTTCAGCATTGATTTCATCTTGTCGCAACGCCATCTCGGCATATTTCATGGATTGCTTATAATTCTGGAAAATAAGGTAATAGCGCGAGAGTTTCAAATAAGCCGGCAGATAATCGGGTTCAAGGCGTAATGCTTTGAGAAGGGCTTTTTCGCAACGCTGTACTTCGCCCATTTCTAAATAAATGTCACCCAGAGTTGTAAAAATGGCTGCCTCAGTGGTATCGATGCTGATAGCTTTGTTGATATCGCCAAAGGCTTTGTTCAAATCGCCCATTCCGATATAATAATTGGCACGGGCAACCCATTTTGCCACATCTTCCGGGTCGTCTTCCAGCTGCTTATTGAGTTTTGCCAGAACCGGATCCATATCCTGAGCGACATCCACATTTGCAGCATCATCAGTTTTATCTTGTTGCTTATCTTTCGTTTTTGAATTACAGGCAACTGCCAGCATCAACACAAGCAACAGAAAAGGGAATACTTTGATTTTAGCCATAATAAAATATCGTTCGTGATTAGCCGGCAAAAATATAGAAAAAAGCTGTTAATCGCAGAACGCTTAACAGCTTTCGATGTATCCGGAATACCAAAAAAACTATTTCTTGATTTTTTCGCGGATCTTCGCTTCAATTTCTTCCATCAGTTCGGGATTATCAAGCATAAGCTGCTTCACAGCATCGCGCCCCTGGCCGAGTTTGGTATCGCCATAGCTAAACCATGAACCCGATTTTTTCACGATATCGTGTTCCACGCCCAAATCGATAACTTCGCCGGTTCGTGAAATTCCTTCACCATACATAATATCAAATTCGGCAACACGGAAAGGCGGAGCCACTTTGTTTTTGATCACTTTGACCTTCACGCGGTTTCCTTTCACATTATCACTGTCTTTAATCTGGCTGGTACGGCGGATATCCAAACGGACACTGGAGTAGAATTTCAGTGCATTACCACCGGTAGTGGTTTCCGGATTACCGAACATCACCCCGATTTTTTCCCTTAGCTGGTTAATAAAGATACAGCAAGCCCCGGTTTTACTGATTGTAGCTGTTAGTTTACGCAATGCCTGTGACATCAAACGAGCCTGAAGGCCCATTTTGCTTTCGCCCATTTCGCCTTCAATTTCGGCTTTTGGTGTAAGTGCTGCAACGGAGTCGATCACAATAATATCAATTGCACCGGAACGGATCAGGTTATCAGTAATTTCGAGAGCTTGTTCCCCATGATCGGGCTGGGAAATCAGCAGGTTGTTGATATCCACGCCCAGTTTTGCTGCATAAAAACGGTCAAAGGCATGTTCCGCATCAATAAAAGCAGCAATGCCACCTGCTTTCTGTGCTTCGGCAATGGCATGAATTGCCAGTGTGGTTTTTCCGGATGATTCCGGACCATAAATTTCAATGACGCGGCCCCGTGGCAAACCGCCAACGCCAAGAGCAGCATCCAGGCTAATGGAGCCTGTGGAAATTACAGGAATACTTTCGACCTCATCGGATCCCAGTTTCATGATGGTCCCCTTACCAAATGTCTTTTCGATATTGCCCAAAGTGGCCTGAAGCGCCTTCATGCGGGCGTCCATATCTTTATTTTCGTTTGATTCTTTTGCCATTATAATTTTATTTTGATTCGTATGCTTTAAAAATCTGTTCTGTATGTTCCTTTATCTTCACTTTTTTGAAGATTTTCTCAATATTTCCTTCGGGCGAAACAATAAAACTCAGCCGGTGAATTCCTTCATATTCTTTACCGTACATTTTCTTTATTCCCCAAACGCCAAAGGCTTTGATCACTTCTTTTTCCGTATCGGCAATCAAAGGGAAAGGTAAACCGTACTTGTTTTTGAAATTTGTCTGTGCTTTTTCGCTATCGGCACTTACGCCAATAATTTCAAAACCATCATCCAGGAATTTCCGGTAATTATCGCGCAGGTTGCACGACTCAGCAGTGCATCCGGGCGTATTTGCCTTGGGATAAAAATAAAGGAGCAGCTTCTTTCCTTTATAATCGCTGAGAGAAATGGGATTGCCATCCTGATCTTTTGCTGTGAATTGCGGGGCAGGATCCCCTTCTTTAAGATGTGTCATTTTTGTAAGATTACGTTTGAAACAAAGGTAACATTTTTTCTTCTATAAATTTTGCTTTCAGCAGGAAAAAACAGATTCGTCTCAAGCTTAAAACTACTGTATTTTAATTTCCTTTTCGAAGTGCTTACAGAAGTCGGTAAGGCCGCATTCTTTGCATTTAGGCTTACGCGCCAGACAGATATAGCGTCCATGCAGGATGAGCCAGTGATGTGCTTTTGGAATAAGCTCATCCGGGATATACTTTACCAGCTGCCTCTCCGACTCCAATGGATTTTTTGCATTTGTGGTCAGCCCCAGGCGTGCCGAAACCCGGAAAACATGTGTATCGACCGCCATTGCAGGCTTATTGAAAATTACACTGGCAATAACATTGGCTGTTTTACGGCCCACTCCGGGCAGCTTTTGCAGTTCGTCCACATCCTCGGGAACAACACCATTAAAATCTGAGAGCAGGGCACGAGCCATTCCCACCAGGTTTTTGGCTTTATTATTGGGATAGGAACACGATTTTATCAAGGGATAAACATCTTCGGGCTCCACTTTGGCCAGAATTTCGGGCACCGGAAAAGACTCAAAAAAAGCGGGTGTCAGCGTGTTGACCCTTTTATCGGTACATTGAGCCGAAAGGATAACAGCCACAAGCAGTTGATAAGGATTTTGGTAATGCAGTTCGGTTTCAGCTTCGGGCTGATATTGCTGAAAATAATCGATAAATTTTTGGAAGCGTTCTTGTTTTCGCATGAACAAATATAAAAAGAAAAGGGGAACAGTATGAAACTGCTCCCCTTTTCAAATTGAAGATAATTATCTATCTCACTTCGTCAACTATCGCTTTGAAAGCTTCCGGGTGGTTCATTGCCAGGTCGGCAAGAACTTTACGGTTAATTTCGATATTTCCTGCATGGAGTTTACCCATAAACTCTGAATAAGACATACCGTACTGGCGCACGCCTGCATTGATACGCGTAATCCAGAGGCCGCGGAAATTCCGTTTTTTCTGTTTTCTGTCACGGTATGCATACACCATTCCTTTTTCGTATGCATTTTTAGCAACCGTCCAGACGTTTTTTCTTCTTCCAAACTGTCCTTTTACTTCTTTAAGCACCTTTTTTCTACGTGCTCTTGAAGCCACAGCATTAACTGATCTTGGCATAATTTTAATTTTTTTACTTAAGCGCCCGTATATTCCAACGGATCTTTTCGGCTTAGAGTAAGTTTAACAATACATTTGATTAAATGTGGAGCATTTGCTTAACGTTCTTCACGTCCGACTTATCCACAACTACATCGTAACCGAGGTTACGCTTACGCTTTTTGGATTTTTTTGTCAGGATGTGACTTTTGTAAGCATGCTTCCTTTTGATTTTGCCAGAGCCTGTAAGCGTAAAACGCTTCTTTGCACTGGCTTTTGTTTTAAGTTTAGGCATTGCTGTTGTTAATTTAATTTTTCAACAAAATATTTAAGAACTTTCAAACGATAGTCAAAAACTAAGATTTTAAAGGAGCAACAATCATGATCATACGCTTACCTTCAAGCTTGGGCATACGCTCTACTTTGCCTTTTTCCTCGAGGGCCTGGGCAAATTTGAGCAGCATAATCTCACCCTGGTCTTTATAAACAATTGTACGCCCACGGAAGAAAACTTCCACTTTCACTTTGGCTCCGTCCTCCAGAAATTTCTCAGCATGTTTCAGCTTAAAGTTAAAATCGTGATCATCGGTATTGGGTCCTAACCGTATTTCCTTTACCACCACTTTGGCTGATTTGGCTTTGATTTCTTTCTGTTTGCGTTTTTGGTCATAAAGGAACTTCTTATAATCCATGACCTTACAAACAGGCGGATTGGCACTGGGTGAAATTTCAACCAGATCCAAACCGGCATCCTGAGCAATATTGTATGCTTCACGGGATGAAACGATTCTTGGTTCTACTCCTTCACCAACCAAACGTACCATCGGCGCTTTAACGTACTGGTTAATACGATGCTTATCCGTATTGTCTCTTCGCGGCTGGGGACGCCCCCTGCGGCCTTTAAACACTGCTGCTATGCTATGCTCCTTTCTTGTTTATTAAACTTCTAAAAACTATATAAAGCTCCAAGGATTACTCCTGCAGCATTTTATCTATTTCTTCCTGAATATTTTTGGCAAAAGCTTCCAGTTTGATGCTTCCCAAGTCGCCTTCGCCCTGCTTACGAACAGATACTGTTCCTTCTGCTTCTTCTTTTTCGCCAACAATCAGCATATAAGGAATGCGCTTCAACTCTGCATCACGGATCTTCCGTCCTGTTTTTTCGCTTCTGTCATCAATTTGGCCGCGAATATCGTTATTTTCGAGGAAACTCAAAACTTTTTCCGCATATTTTTGGTATTTTTCACTGATTGGCAGTATAATAACCTGCTCAGGAGTTAACCATAAAGGAAATTTTCCTGCGCAATGTTCAATCAAAACAGCAACAAAACGTTCCATTGACCCGAATGGTGCCCTGTGGATCATAACCGGTCGGTGCTTTTGGTTATCGCTGCCAACATACTCCAGTTCAAAACGTTCGGGCAGGTTGTAATCAACCTGAATAGTTCCCAACTGCCATTTACGACCCAGTGCATCGCGCACCATAAAGTCCATTTTCGGGCCATAAAAAGCTGCTTCGCCATATTCAACAATTGTGTTCAGGTTTTGCTCTTTGGCAACTTCCATAATGGCCTGTTCGGCTTTTTGCCAGTTTTCCTCATCACCGATATATTTCTCGGGTTTTTCCGGGTCACGCAATGAAATCTGAGTAATAAAATCTTTAAAATCAAGGGCTTTAAAGATATACATAATGATGTCCATAACACCTTTAAACTCATCTTTCACCTGATCGGGTGTACAGAAAATATGTGCATCATCCTGTGTAAAACTGCGCACCCGGGTCAGTCCGTGCAGCTCGCCACTTTGCTCATAACGGTAAACTGTGCCAAATTCAGCTATGCGCATAGGCAGGTCTTTATAGCTGTGGGGACTGTTTTTGTATATCTCGCAATGATGCGGGCAGTTCATCGGTTTCAGGAAATACTCCTCACCTTCCTGCGGGGTAGTAATAGGGCGAAAACTGTCTTCACCATATTTTTGGTAGTGTCCTGATGTTTTGTAGAGGTTCACATTTCCGATATGCGGTGTAATGACCTGCTTATAGCCTGCTTTTCGCTGCACTTTTTTCAGGAATTGTTCCAGGCGTTCGCGCAATTCGGCACCTTTGGGTAACCAAAGCGGAAGGCCGGCTCCCACAGTTTGCGAAAAGGCAAAGAGTTCGAGCTCTTTTCCCAGTTTTCGGTGATCGCGTTTTTTGGCTTCTTCAAGCAGCTCCAGATAATCAGTCAGTTCCTTTTTCTTTGGAAAAGTAATACCATAAATACGTGTCAGCTGCTTGCGTGTTTCATCGCCACGCCAATATGCACCGGCAAGGCTGGTAAGTTTCACCGCTTTGATAAAACCGGTATTCGGGAGATGCGGGCCACGGCAAAGGTCGGTAAAAGTACCTGATTCATAGAAGCTTATTTCGCCGTCCTGCAGGTCGTTGATCAGTTCGAGTTTATACTCGTCATTTTTATTTTTCCAGTAATCAATAGCCTCGGCTTTGGAAACCTCACGGCGCGTATAATGCTGTTTCTCGCGAGCCAGTTCCAGCATTTTTTTCTCGATTTTTGGAAAATCATCTGAGCTGATTTCATAATCCATGAAATCAATATCGTAATAAAACCCTTGCTCAATATCAGGGCCGATCCCAAACTTAACGCCAGGATAGAGCTGTTCAACAGCTTCGGCCATCAGGTGTGCTGAAGAATGCCACATGGTAGCTTTTCCTTCCGTATCGTTCCAGGTAAGCAGCTGCAATTCTGAATCGCGCGTGATGGGGCGCATTGCGTCAACAACTTTTCCGTTCACTTTGGCGGCAAGAACATTTCTTGCCAACCCCTCGCTAATGTCGCCGGCTACCTGAAGGGGTGTAACACCTGCTTCGTACTGCCTGATACTCTGATCGGGTAATGTAATATTAATCATTGAAAATCCTAAAATTAAATTAAGCCTGCAAAATTAGTATTTTTAAGTGTTTTATCAAATAACATTGCAAGCTTACATAAACTTAACGCTTCAGGCATCAGGATGATGATGTTATTATTTTTAATACTTTTGCAAATTATTTAAATTTTTTAAGCACTTAACGGAATACTCAAGATGTTTGAAGGCTTATCGGATAAATTAGAGAAGGCATTTAAGGTCTTAAAAGGCCAGGGACAAATTACAGAAATTAATGTTGCTGAGACTCTTAAGGAAGTCAGGCGTGCCCTTCTGGATGCTGATGTCAGTTTTAAAATTGCAAAGGAATTTACGGAAACCGTTAAGAAAAAAGCGCTTGGAAGCAATGTGCTGACTGTGGTTTCTCCGGGACAGATGATGGTGAAAATCGTACACGACGAGCTGGCACAGCTTATGGGTGGCGAAAAAACTGACATTAACCTAAACGGAAATCCATCTATAATCCTGATTGCCGGTTTGCAGGGGTCGGGTAAAACCACTTTTTCAGCCAAACTGGCCAATTATCTCAAAAAGAAAAACAACAAAAAACCTTTGCTTGTTGCCGGTGACGTTTACCGGCCTGCTGCGATAAACCAGTTAAAAGTCCTGGGAGAGCAGGTAAATGTGGATGTTTATACCGAAGAGGAAAATAAAAATCCGGTTCAGATTGCAGAGCACGCCATAAAACACGCCAAAGAATATGGCTATACCAACGTAATTATTGATACAGCGGGTCGTTTGGCCGTTGATGAGGAAATGATGAAGGAGATCAGTGCGATCAAGGCCAAAACTGCTCCTCAGGAAACCCTTTTCGTTGTTGACTCCATGACCGGTCAGGATGCTGTGAATACAGCAAAAGCATTTAACGACCGCCTTGATTTTGATGGTGTTGTACTTACTAAGCTTGATGGCGACACTCGTGGTGGTGCTGCGCTTACTATTCGCTCGGTAGTAGAAAAGCCGATTAAATTTGTTGGTATTGGCGAAAAAATGGACGCCCTGGATATATTCTATCCGGAACGTATGGCCGACCGTATTCTGGGCATGGGAGATATTGTATCGCTCGTTGAAAAAGCCCAGGAACAAATTGATGCGGAAGAAGCCAAGAAGCTGCAGAAGAAAATCGCCAAGAACCAATTTAATTTTGATGATTTTCTTGCACAGATCCGCCAGATTAAAAAAATGGGCAATGTCAAAGATCTCGTAGGCATGATCCCCGGTATGGGAAAAGCTTTGCGCGATGTGGATATTGATGACGATGCTTTCAAAGGCATTGAAGCCATCATCCAAAGTATGACCCCTGAAGAGCGTTCAAACCCGAAAGTGCTCAACGGCAGCAGGCGCAAGCGTATTGCTGCAGGCAGCGGCACCAACATTCAGGAAGTCAACCGCCTCATCAAGCAATTTGATGAAACCCGAAAAATGATGCACATGATGACCAAAGGCGGCGGAAAAAATGTGATGCGCATGATGAACAGTATGCGCAAGGCGCCGGGCAAACGCAAATAAAAAAACCAAAACACAAGCGAACATGAAACTCATCGACGGAAAACAAATATCCGCCCAGTTAAAGGAAGAAATAAAAAAAGAAGTTGCCGGTTTCATAGATCAATACGACGAAGCTCCGCATCTTGCAGCAATTCTTGTGGGCAATGATCCTGCCAGCGAAACCTATGTGGCATCAAAAGAACGTGCCTGTAAAGCCGCCGGAATAACTTCATCGGTTTACCGTTATCCGGCCGACATCACGGAAAACGAACTGCTTGAAGCGATCAACTTTATCAATGGCGACCCGGAAATAAACGGACTGCTTGTTCAATTGCCCCTTCCCGGCCACATTTCAGAAGAAAAAGTGATTGAAAGCATCAATCCCGAAAAGGATGTTGATGGTTTTCATCCACTCAGCCTGGGCAATATGGTGCTGGGCAAGCCCGGTTTTGTTCCTGCCACACCTTTTGGCATTATGCAATTGCTCGAGCGCAACAGCATTGAAACCGAAGGAAAAAACGTTGTGGTTTTGGGGCGCAGCAATATTGTAGGCACACCGATCAGTATCTTGCTCAGCCGCAAGGCAAAAAATGCAAATGCCACCGTTACTTTATGCCATTCCCGCACCAAAAACCTGGAGGAAATCTGTGCACAGGCCGACATCCTGATTGCAGCTATTGGCCAGCCGGAATTTGTGAAAGAAGAGATGGTAAAGGATGGCGCTGTTGTCATTGATGTAGGAATCCACAGGATTCCTTCCGAAGAAGCCCCAAAGGGATATGTTATAAAAGGTGATGTTGCTTTTGAAGAAGTTTCGAAAAAAGCATCCTGGATTACTCCTGTTCCCGGCGGTGTAGGCCCCATGACCATTGCTGCGCTTTTGTTTAATACTTTGCAGGCGTTTAAGCAGCAAAGGCCCTAGTTAGTGCTTGTCCATAATGTCTCCCGAAGCTTCGGGATTATTTCTTTTGCAGGAAACAGTCATCCCGCAAGTACGGGACTCCTCATTTCCAGTAAAAGAAATGCCTCGACCTCGAACATTCTGAATCAAGCGCAGTACTTTATAGACGAACTCTAGTTAGTTTCTGTCCATAAAGTGTCCCGAGAGTTTTCGGGATTGAAATCAATCATCCCTAAGTTTCGGGAATACGGTTTGGATTTTGAAGATTATTGGAGCACACCCACTTCGACGACGAGTTCAAAGCTTGAATTTGAACTTTGCTGAGCAAAATGATATAATATAAACAGTCTCTATAGTGATGAAACATCCGATCCAATATTTCCTGTTGACCCTTACAGGCTTTCTTTTATCCACTGCGTCTTTTACCCAGAGCTATTGCTGCAAAGAGCTGACAGATAAAACGGTGCTGTCCGGATTAGTGCGGGAAAGCAGTGCTTTGGCTTTGCACAACGGCATCATATACACCCACAACGACAGCGGTGGTGAAGCAGAGATATATTCTTTTAATGCGGATCAGCCTGAAAAAATATCAACGCACAAAATTGACGGCACAAAAAATATCGATTGGGAAGATATCTGCATCGGGAACAACACATTATATATAGGTGAATTTGGAAACAATAACGGGAACCGCAAAGACCTTTGTGTTTATCCGGTTGATATCCGTGAAACACAATGGAAAACTTTAGAGCCCATCTATTTCCGTTATAGCGATCAAAAAGATTTTGATGAACAAAAGCTGCAACACAATTTCGATTGTGAAGCAATGTGTTTTGTTGCCGGAAACCTCTGGCTTTTTACCAAAAACTGGGAAGACGGCAAAAGCAGGGTTTACACTTTACCGGCAAAATCAGGAAAATATGTTCCGGAGCCCATCCTTGAACTGGATATAGACGGGCTCATTACGGGGGCTGATTATCAGGACGGAACTTTGGCTTTGATCGGATACAAGGACTGGGAAAGTTTTGTTTGGATTTTTGAGGGAATCGAAAAAGCGGAAGACCTTAAAATTGAAAAAGGTACAAGGATTGACCTGAACTGTATGGCCGGATCACAAACCGAAGGCATCGCTTTTAAAGACAAGCAAAGCCTGTTTATAAGCACAGAAGCCACACCGCTTTATGAGCCGGCCATGTACACACTCCGTCTTGATACTCCTGAAGAGGCTTGCACATCAGCCCGGCTCGATAAAAATAAAAATCAAATCACAATTCACTTCCCGTATTGGGAAGGGAAAACGGATATTGAGCTATTGAACAAAAAAAGCAAGCCAACCGAAGTGTTTCATAATGTACCGATTGAAAATAAAGAGGCCGTCATCCACCCGAAAAACCAGATTAAAGGCAGGCATTTTATCCGCATAAAGCATCCCGAAGGAGGGTGCACCATAAAAATCAAGGAATCCTAAGATGAAACAGGAAACAAAAATAAAATTAGCAGAAGGAAAAGTGCTGCCGGTTGTTGAGGAATTTTACTCCATTCAGGGCGAAGGCTTCCACACCGGCAAAGCAGCATATTTTTTACGTGTTGGCGGCTGCGATGTTGGATGCAAATGGTGCGATGAGAAGCGCTCCTGGAACCCTGATTTCTTTCCGCCTCTCGATACAGATGAAGTTGTGGAGCGCATCAGTCAGTGCCCGGCCAAAAGCGTTGTGATTACTGGCGGTGAACCGCTCTTATACAATCTGGATTATCTCTGTGGGGAGCTCAAAAAAAGAAATATCGAAACATATTTGGAAACCAGCGGCGCACATCCTTATAGTGGCCAATGGGACTGGATATGCCTGTCGCCCAAACAAAGCCTTACGCCCCGTGAGGAGCTTTACCCCCATGCCGACGAACTTAAAGTGATTATTGCAAATCACAAGGATTTTGATTGGGCTGTTGAACAAGCCGGGAAAGTCCCTGCAAACTGCCAGTTATACCTGCAGCCCGAATGGAGCGTTCACAAGGAAATGATGCCTGCCATAACTGATTTCATTTTGAAAAATCCCCAGTGGAAAATCAGCCTTCAGTCACATAAGTACATGAAAATTCCTTAATTTTACGGAAATTCATCAAACAAAACTCTATGAGCCTCAAGAGCTGCATTCTTTTCATATTCGTCCTTATCAGTATTTCTTTATCAGCCCAGAATCAAGACCTGCATACAAGTAGCCGTTCGGCCTTAAGCAAATTTAATAAGGCGCGGCTTTTTTATCAGAAATATGATCTTTTAAATGCAGAAAAACAACTAAAACAAGCCATCATCGAGGATTCAAGTTTTATTGAAGCCTATATTGCGCTGGCCGATCTATATACGAAAGTAAACCGTGAGACTGAGGCCATGGAGCACTATGTTCGTGCTATTGAAATCGATCCGGCAGCCTATCCGGCTGTACTTTATGATGTCGCAGGAATGAAATTTAATAAGGGAGAATATCAGGAATCCAAAGACCTCTACTTAAAATACAAAAACTCGGGTGAGCTGTTGCCCAACGACAGTGCAGTGGTTCAGAAAAGCCTGGACAAATGCAACTTTGCTTTGCATGCTGTTGCCAATCCGGTGCCATTTGAGTTGAAAAACCTGGGTGAAGGAATTAACAGCCGCCATAAAGAATATTTCCCCAGCATCACGGTAGATGACCAAACTTTTCTGTTTACCAGAGCAGTTCCTTACAACAACGACCCCAATCGCGATCAGGAAGATTTTTATATCAGCCATAAATCCGATAGCGTTTGGGAAAAAGCCTATGATATCGGAATGCCCATAAACACATCCAATAACGAAGGCGCCCCCACCCTTTCTGCTGATGGAAATATATTGATCTTCACAGCCTGTGAGCGTATGGGAGATTATGGAAACGGCCGTGAAGGCTACGGCAGCTGCGACCTGTTTTTTTCTTTAAAGGATGGCGATAGCTGGACAGAACCCAGAAACCTTGGTGAGCCGGTAAACACTTACAATTGGGAATCACAGCCCAGTTTCAGTTCCGATGGTAAAACGCTCTATTTTATCCGCAATATCCGTTCACGTGACAAATCAAAAATAAACCAGGATATTTATGTAACGGAGCTTCAAAATGACGGACGATGGACTGTTCCGAAAAAACTTGGCCCCAACATCAACACGCCGGGACGCGAAGAATCCGTTTTTATCCATCCCGATGGGCAAACGCTTTATTTCAGCAGCGACGGACATACCGGAATGGGTGGATTAGACATTTTTCGTGTACAAAAAGATGAAAATGGCGAATGGGGCGAACCGCTCAATCTGGGCTACCCGATCAATACGCACAATCACGAAAACAGCATCCTGATCAGCAGCGACGGGAAATATGCATTTTTTGCATCCAACCGCGAGGGAGGTTATGGCGGACTTGACCTTTACTCCTTTGAGTTACCGGAGAAGCTCAGGCCAAAACCCATTACTTACTTTAAAGGAGTTGTTTACGACATCGAAACAAAACAAAAACTTGGTGCTGCCTTTGACCTGATCGACCTTGATGACGGAGAAACCGTAACTACATCCTTTTCGAATGATAAAACAGGGGAATTTTTGGTGGCCTTGCCAACGGATCGGGATTATGCACTTAATGTTCAAAAAGACGGTTACCTTTTTTATTCCGACAATTTTGGCCTCAAAGGATATCACAGCAAAGTGGAACCGTTTCTTAAAGATATTCCTTTGCAACCAATAAAAATCGGACAGAAAATTATTCTCAAGAACATCTTTTTTGAACTCGACAAATACGACCTGAGGGAAGAAAGCCTGGCTGAGCTCAATAAAATGCTGTTGTTTTTGGCTCAAAACCCGAAACTTAGTGTAGAGATCAGTGGCCATACCGATGATCAGGGCAGTGATGAATACAATCAGGAGCTATCGGAAAACCGCGCCCGTGCCGTATATGAATTTCTGATCAACAATGGCGTTGATAAAGAAAGGCTTAGCTACAAGGGCTATGGCGAAGGCGCCCCCATTAAAGACAATACAAACCCGGAAGGGAGAGCCAGCAACCGCCGCACCGAGATGAAAATAACCGGTATGTAGGAATGGAAACATGTTTTTGATTGACCATCACTCAGATATAAAAGTTTTTTTAAAAAAAAATTCTTTGTTCTGAAAAAAAATACTTCTATCTTTGCAGCCCAATTTTCGAGAAGTATTAAACATTAATATCATATGTATTTAACAACCGAAGTCAGGAAGGATATTTTCAAGAAATTCGGAAAATCTGAAATAGATACTGGAAGTACCGAAGGACAAGTTGCTCTTTTCACGCACCGCATCAAGCACCTAACAGAGCATCTGAAAGTGAATAAAAAAGATAATGTAACGCGTCGTTCATTAGTTAAAATGGTAGGTAAGCGCAGGCGTTTGCTGGATTATCTCAAGAGGAAAGACATTGAGAAATATCGTAATCTTATTAAAGAATTAGGATTAAGGAAGTAATTCAGATCACTTTACAACATCCGCAAAAAGGCAATTTATTGGGAAATTGCCTTTTTTTGGTATTCAAGAAGACCGATCTGTATTTTAGTGCTCCCGCAAATACCCACAAAGATTTTCAACACATAAGCTGTTGATTTACTGTTAAAAGAAACAATATGCAAGCTATTACAAAAACATTTTCCCTCTCCGACGGCAGGGAAATTCAACTGGAAACCGGAAAGCTGGCAAAGCAAGCCGATGGTTCGGCAGTTGTGAAAATGGGCAATACGATGCTCATGGCCACTGTAGTTTCCAATAAAGAAGCTAAAGATGACGTGGATTTTATGCCACTCACTGTGGAATATCAGGAAAAATATGCTGCTACAGGACGTTTCCCGGGAGGTTTCTTCAAAAGAGAAGCGCGCCCATCGGAATATGAAATCCTGATTGCACGCCTGGTTGACCGCGCACTCCGTCCTCTTTTTCCCGATGATTATCATGCCGATACTCAGGTTATCATCAACCTGATTTCCGGTGATAAAAATACCGCGCCCGATGCACTCGCTGCATTGGCTGCATCAACAGCACTTGCTGTTTCCGACATACCTTTCCACGGTCCGATTTCCGAAGTTCGCGTTGCCCGAATCAACGATGTTCTGATGGTCAACCCTGATATTGATGCACTTGAAGAAGCCGATCTTGACATCATGGTTGCTGCTACAATGGACAATATTGTGATGGTAGAAGGCGAGATGAAAGAAGTTTCGGAAGAAGATATGGCCGAAGCGCTAAAATTTGCTCACGAAGCAATCAAAGTTCAGTGCCAGGCACAGATTGATTTGGCCGCAATGGTAGAAAAATCATCGCCTAAGCGCGAATACTGCCACGAAACACATGATGAAGATCTGCGTGCTGACGTTAAAAAAGCTACGTACGATAAAATTTACGACATCGCGAAAAGAGGTACAGCCAAACACGAACGCCACGAGCTTTTCAAGGCAATTTTGGACGGATACCTCGAAGCAATGGAAGAAGAAGTACGTGAAGAAAAAGAGTTTCTGGTTAAGCGTTACTTCCATGACGTTGAAAAAGAAGCAATGCGCCGCATGATCCTCGACGAAAGCATCCGCCTCGACGGCAGGAAAATGGACGAGGTTCGCCCCATCTGGTCTGAAGTGGATTATCTTCCATCGGCACATGGTTCTTCTCTTTTCACACGCGGAGAAACTCAGTCGCTTTCAACAGTAACTTTGGGAACCAAACTTGACGAGCAAACAATTGATGGTGCTGTATTTGAAGGTAAAAACAACTTCATCCTTCATTACAATTTCCCGTCATTCAGTGTTGGTGAAGCCCGTATGTCGCGCGGCACAAGCCGTCGTGAAATTGGCCATGGCAATCTGGCCCTGCGCGCCCTCAAGCCGATGATCCCAAAAGGTGAAGAAAATCCTTATACTATACGTATTGTTTCTGACATACTTGAATCCAATGGTTCCTCTTCTATGGCAACTGTTTGCGCCGGCACACTGGCACTGATGGATGCCGGTGTTAAAATTAAAAAAATGGTCTCCGGTATTGCCATGGGTCTGATTACAGACACCCAAACAGGCCAGTACGCAATACTCAGCGATATCCTTGGCGAC
This sequence comes from Bacteroidales bacterium, assembly GCA_963662905.2. Taxonomy (GTDB): domain Bacteria; phylum Bacteroidota; class Bacteroidia; order Bacteroidales; family WRLA01. Next base: position 387,002 of record CAXXFD010000004.1, read on the forward strand.
GAAGACCACCTTGGTGATATGGACTTCAAAGTAACCGGAACTGAGGATGGCATTACAGCTTGCCAGATGGACATTAAGGTTGACGGACTTTCTTATGAAATTTTGGCTCAAGCACTGGAACAAGCCAAAAAAGGCCGCCTGCATATCCTTGGCGAAATGCGCAAAACAATTACGGAACCGCGCGAAGACTACAAACCGCATGTGCCCCGTATTGAGCAAATGACTGTTCGTTCTGAATTTATTGGTGCAATTATTGGTCCCGGAGGAAAAATCATCCAGGAAATCCAGGCGGATACCAAAGCAACTATTGTTATCGAACAGCAAGGCGATATCGGCATTATTGATATCAGCGCAGAAAACAAAGATTCCATTGAAGCAGCAAAAGACCGCATCAAAGCAATTATTGCCGAGCCTGAAGAAGGTGAAGTTTACAAAGGAAAAGTGAAGTCGATTACTACTTTTGGAGCATTTGTTGAAATCCTGCCCGGTAAAGAAGGTCTGCTGCACATTTCCGAAATTGCCTGGGAAAAGATCAACTCAGCCGAAGATTTCCTGAAACCCGGCGAAGAAGTTGAGGTAAAACTGATTGAAGTAGATAAGAAAACCGGCAAGCTACGTTTATCACGCAAAATTCTGTTGCCAAAACCGGAAGGCTACAAAGCCCCTGAACGTGGTAGCCGCCCACCTCGTAGCGACAACCGCAATCGTGGTGAACGCAACGACCGTTACGACCGTGGTGACCGTGGTGACCGTGGTGACCGTTACGACCGTAACCGCGGAGGAGACCGCAACCGTGGCGACCGCAATAGCGACCGAAGAGGCGGAGGAAATTTCCGCAGAAAAAGCGAAGAAGAATAAAAAAATACACAGAAACGGGGGCTTTCTTTAACCCTTGAGCCCCCGCTTCTTTCCGTTTTGGGGCAACACACTGAAACCCTGAAAGGAAATATGCGTAAAAGCTAATTTGAATTCCATTTGTTAACCAATTAATACATATGAGGCAACTTAAAATTACCAAGCAGGTTACAAACCGTGAAACGGCATCATTGGACAAATACCTGCAGGAAATTGGAAAAGTTGAGTTAATTTCCGCTGAGGAAGAAGTTGCATTGGCCCAAAAGATTAAACAAGGGGATCAGAGGGCTCTTGAAAAACTCACAAAAGCAAACCTGCGTTTCGTAGTTTCCGTATCCAAGCAGTATCAAAATCAAGGACTTAGCCTTCCCGACCTGATCAATGAGGGAAACCTTGGCCTGATTAAAGCCGCACAGCGATTTGATGAAACCCGCGGATTTAAGTTTATTTCTTACGCAGTTTGGTGGATCCGCCAGTCTATTTTGCAGGCTCTGGCAGAACAGTCACGTATCGTACGTTTACCGCTCAACAAAATCGGTTCGATCAATAAGATCAACAAGGCTTACGCCAAACTGGAGCAGGAATTCGAACGTGAGCCCAACATCAATGAAATTGCCGGTTTGCTGGAGGTTCCCGAAACTGAGATCAAAGAGTCGATGAGGAATTCAGGACGTCATGTTTCTATGGACGCACCTTTAGTGCAGGACGAAGAAAACAATATGTACGACGTTATGAAAAATGATGACGGTCCTACTCCTGAAACAGGCTTGCTTTATGAATCACTCCGCCGCGAAATCGACAGGGCAGTTTCCACCCTCACCACCCGTGAAGCCGATGTAATCAGGCTTTATTTCGGTCTGGAGGGAAAACACCCTATGACCCTGGAAGAAATCGGTGAAAAATTCGACCTCACCCGCGAGCGCGTAAGGCAAATCAAAGAAAAGGCAATACGAAGGCTAAAGCACACTTCACGCAGTAAAATACTCAAGTCATATCTTGGTTAAATTATTACTTCAAGCCCCGCCAAAAGCGGGGTTTGTTGATTTTACCCCTTTTTGTTTTATTTGATTATCTTAGCAACATATAATTTTTTTAAAAATGCAGCATTTAATAGCTCCTTCCATGCTGTCGGCAGATTTTACACGCCTCAGCGAAGAAATTGAAATGATCAACAACAGCCAGGCCGACTGGTTTCACTTAGATGTAATGGACGGCTCTTTTGTCCCCAACATTACTTTTGGCGCACCCATCATCAAGCAAATCAATAAACTGGCAAAAAAGCCGCTCGACGTGCACCTGATGATCGAAAAACCGGAACGCTATTTTGAAATTTTTGCCGATGCCGGCACAGACATCCTGAGCTTTCACCTCGAAGCTTCTGTACACCTGCACCGCTCCGTCCAGCAAATTAAAAGCCTGGGCATGAAAGCTGCTGTGGCAATCAACCCGCACACTTCCGTAAACCTGCTCGAAGATATTTTGCCCGAATTGGATATGGTTTTGATCATGTCGGTTAATCCGGGTTTTGGCGGACAAAAATTCATAGAAAACACATACCGGAAAATCAACCAGCTACGCGAGCTGATCCTGAAACGCCAGGCCAGCGCACTCATTGAAGTGGATGGCGGCATTACACTGGAAAATGCACCTCAACTCATTGAAGCCGGCGCTGATGTGCTGGTAGCCGGAAATACGGTTTTCTCTGCAGAAGATCCTAAAATAGCCATACTGCGTTTAAAAAACGCAAACCTCTAAAGTATGAAAAATCTACGCTATATATTTGTCTTTCTGCTTATTGCGAAAATAATCCCAATGACATTAGCTCAGGAAAACGAATCGTACAGGCTGATGTTCTATAATGCAGAAAACCTTTTTGACCCGGAGGATGACAGCCTGAAAAACGACGAAGAATTTACTCCAGAGGGAGCCCGCCACTGGAATAAATACAAGATGTATGATAAACTGAACAATATCGCCAAAGTTGTATTGGCTGTCGGGCAATGGGAGCCACCGGCCATTGTTGGGCTCTGTGAAGTAGAAAACCGGAATGTGCTCAATAAACTGATTTATCATACAGCCTTAAAAAAATACAAATACGGCATTATACACGAGGAATCACCGGATAACCGTGGTATTGATGTTGCGCTGATTTACCGCAAAGACCTCTTTAAACCTTTTTCATACCAATATCATCCGGTTAAATTTGATGAAGAAAATTCCCGTCCCTCACGCGATATTCTGGTTGCCGGCGGAACATTTCCTTCAGGGGATACACTTTTTTATATTGTTAACCACTGGCCATCGCGCTATGGCGGAATGCTGGTAACCCGTCCGAAACGTGCTAAAGCAGCAGAAACTTTGCTGGCCATTGTGGATTCGCTGCAATCTGCTTTTGCAAATCCGAATATCATAATGACAGGCGATTTTAACGACGGCCCGGATGACGAAAGTTTTAAGGAAATCCTGCAAACAGCAACCATCGAAAACAAGGAGGCAAAACTTATAAATCTTGCGGAAGCATGGAAAAGCACAGGAAAAGGCACGCTCAAGCATAAGCAGGGCTGGAATATTTTTGACCAATTCATCATCACCCAAAACCTGATCACTGAAGGCAACCCACTTCAAATTAAAAACAAGGAAGCTCATATTTTTAATGCGGATTTCCTAACAGAAAAAGACGAGAATTTTCAGGGAGAAAAACCCTACCGAACCTATGTCGGCTTCAAATATCATGGTGGTTTTAGCGATCATTACCCGGTTTGGCTGGATATAACAACAAAGAAAAAATCAGATTAATGGCTTTGTTCAAGAAAAATACCGACCGCAAAGCTGCTGTTGCAGGACGCTTTTATCCGGCAATAATACAAGAGGGCAATGCAATGCTGGAAGGTTTTTTCAAGAATGCTATGCCATATAAAAATCTGGATTTAAGAGCTTTGGTTGTGCCTCATGCCGGCTGGATTTTTTCCGGACCAACAGCTGCATATGCATATAACCAGATTGATCCTGATAAACAATACGACAATATTTTCATCATCGGCCCGGCGCATCGCTATGGTTTTTTTGGCGCAAGCATTTACAGCATAGGGAATTACAGCACGCCTTACGGAGAGGTCAGCGTAAATCAGGATCTTGCAAAAAAGTTGATCCAAAATTGCGGTAGCATCCATTTTCATCCGCAGGCACACCAAACTGAACACAATATTGAAGTTCAGCTTCCTTTCCTGATTAAAAAATTAAAGCCCGGGTTTAAAATCATTCCAATGCTGCTTGGGCAAAATGACGGCCAAAGCCGGAAAGACATCCGCGAAGCATTGCAGCCATTCTTCAACAAAAACAACCTTTTTATTATTAGTTGTGATTTTAGTCATTTTCCTGCTTATGATGACGCAGTAAAAGCCGACAAAAATACTGCCCTGGCGGTTCAAAGCCTTTCCGTGGAAAAGCTGAATCGGGCTTGCCGGGAAAATGCAAAAATTACTGCTGTGGACACAAGTGCATGCGGCCGGGATGCACTGGCATTAATGTTGCTTCTGGCAGAAGAAGACAAAAGCCTGACAATGGATTTGCTCGATTATTCCAATTCCGGCGATTCGGTTTATGGCGGTAACGCAGAAGTTGTTGGTTATTGGGCGATGGCACTCCATAAAAGCAAAAATCATGATTAAAGAGGATCAAATAAAACTGCTTTCATTTGCCCGCCACATCATCGGCCAGCACTTACGAACCAAGGGTTTAAAGGAATTCCATTTCAAGCCTACCGAATCGATGAAAAGCCCATCCGGTGCTTTTGTGACCATTAAAAACCAAGGGAAACTTCGTGGGTGTATTGGACGCATCACCAGCGACCAGGAGTTGTGGGAAACCGTCCAAAATATGGCTGTTGCAGCTTGCAATGATAGCCGCTTTGCGCCATTGGAAGCCAGTGAATTTGAAGAAATTGATATAGAAATCTCCGTACTCAGCCCCCCAAAACGCATCCATTCCATTGATGAAGTAATTATCGGCAGGCATGGCGTTATTGTAAAACAAGGATTCAGCAGAGGCACTCTTTTGCCACAGGTTGCACCCGAGCAAGGCTGGGACGCAGAAGAACTCCTGGGTTACTGCAGTCGCGACAAAGCAGGTATCGGTTGGGATGGCTGGCGCTTTGCCGAAGTATATACTTATGAAGCTGAGGTGTTCTCGGAAAAGCAATTTTTTCAATAAGAAACGCTCATCCTTCCGCAAGCATCCCGAAAAGGGCAATAGCTGCAGGCGTCAACATGTTTTTTCGTTTTTTCAAAACCGCTTTCCGGATCAAAAATCTCATGCATCAATGCAAGAAGTTCCGCTTCAAAGGCATGCAGGTTTTCCTTAATAACAGGCTTTTTTGCACTTCCAAAAGATATCAAACCTTTTGTGAGCTGGCGAAAACTAATGATGCCCGGCAATAATTCTTCTACTGATTCATCCTGACCCTGATACATCCAAGCATAGAGCATCAACTGAAAAAAATGTTTGCCGCAATTTTCCATATCAGATGACATCATTTTTTCCAGCTCGTTGGCGGCTACTTTTCCTTCTCCGCTTTTATAATCAATAATCCGGTGCAAATTATCCAGTGTATCTATCCGGTCAATTGTTCCCCGAAAGCGATATTTTTTGGCAACACCATTTTCGTCACACCTAAGAACGCGCTCAAACTCTTGCTCCAATCCCAAAACCTCCATTGAGCCTGTTTCCAAAATATTTAGCTCACGCTTCAAAAAATCATTTAGCTGTGATTTCATCACCTCCCAGGCGAGGAGATTCCGCCCGCGGTTCAATTGTGTCCCTTTGGCAATCTCATCAAATGCAGCGCGAAGGAATTGTTCCTGTCCGGCAATCATTTGTTTCACATCCGCTTCATGCAGCGATTTTCCCACAAACGGCTTATACATATTCTCCAGCGCCCGATGCATGATACTTCCAAAATCATTGGGCGACAAGCGGTCATTATCTTCTTCCTGCTCACGGATTTCGAGGATATACTTATAATAAAACTGCAGGCTGCAGGTTCGGTAAGTGTTTAATGCTGAGGGAGAAAATCCTTTTTGGTTCAGTTCATGAAGCCTTTCCAGTACAAAATCATTTTTTGGGACCGTTTCCTCTTCGCCCCTGTTTTGAAGGCTGAAAGGCGCTTGCGCGTCAATTTCATTAATTGTTACACAATCCCCGGCATAATTTTTCATTTCGTGACGCAATTGCTTGATAAAGCGACTTTCTTCGCCACCGCCAAAGGATTTATCCTGGGTATTATAAATTAACCACACATTATCTGCACCTTGCAAAAGGCGATAAAAGTGATAAGCAAAAACCGATAATTTGCGGTGATATCCCGGAAGGGAAGTGCCGCCAGCGGAGCGGAAATCAGCAGGAAGAAAGCTTTGATAAGTGCGTGCCAATGGCAACAGGTTTTCATTTACCGACAGCATGATCAGGTTTTTAAAATCCAAAGCGCGGCTTTCGAGCATTCCCATGACCTGCATCCCGGAAAGCGGTTCGCCCAAAAAGGCTATTTCCTCAGAATGTAGCAATTGAACCATAACACTACTGTAAGAATCCAGCGTATGGATCAATTGATATCGTTCCATAAGCTCATGCAGCTTTTGGAGTACATTCTGGAAAATCCATGCCTGCTCCAAAAAGAAATGCGACAGGAAGTGATCATCCTCTTCGGCCCGATCTTTTATTCGTGTAATTAGTGCAGTAAAAAAATATTTCAACGCTTCGTGGCCTGTGTCTTCACTCAAAAAGAAAAAACCTAAATGATCGCGGGCATCATCATTTTCCAGCAAATCCATCAGCTCTTCGTGCGACCAATAAGTCTGGTTTAATTTTTGAATATCGGCCGAAATCTGACCCAATTTAAAATCAGTTTCATTGCGGAAGAGCCATTGCAAAAGCTGATGGTTAAGCACTGACACCAAATCGCGGTAATAAAAACCTCTTCCCTGCTGCAATTGCTTTGAAATATAAATCATAAGCTGAACAAACTGACATAGAGGGGTTTCACGAAAAGGATAGCCCATGGAAACATTAAAAGGCATGACTTTTTCGGGCAGGGCATTCAGCAATGGAATCATCAGGCGTTCTTCATTCAACACAATTGCCGTTTGCCCATATTCTTCCGGTGCGATTTTCTCAGCAATTGCTGCGGCTTCCCATGCCTGGCCAATATTTCCTGCAACACCTATAATATTGATTGTTTTTTTTGGCGCTGATTTAAAAAAATCAGGAAATGAATCGATCTTTTGCTCCGGATTGGCAAACATCCTTAAATTTTCGCGGGCAAATAGTCCGGCTTCCTGTTTGGTATCTTTCAGATAATACTGATCGTAATCCCAGAAAAACCGCGTATCCATTTCCTTTTTCAAGTTCTCAAAAAGTCGTATTTCACTGCGGGTCAGCGCATTTAAGCCTACAATCCAGACTTTTTCCGTTTTTAGGCGGGGCAATGATGCCAAATCACTTTCTGCGGCCAAACGGAAAGCCATAGCCGGATATGCTGCATCCTGAGCCAAAAGTGCTTGCCTGAAATGCACATAAATATCTTTCATTGAGGCATAAAAAGCAAGATAAGCCTTTTGGTGTTCCGTAAGCGGACTGCCGTCGGGATTCCAGGTTTCCAGTGCTTTGGCCTCGCTCAGGTAGGAAAAAATTTCCTCATGATTGATCAAATAATAATCGATATCATTAAAATCGCGAAGCAGATTGGCACCCCAATGCAGGAATTCCTCAAAGAAATCGGCCTGAGGCGTTGTTTTTGAATAGGCCAGATAAAGTTCCATTAACAGCTCCGACTGACTTAGCGTTTTCAGACCGGTAAGCCGGGCAATAAATTCTTCAACAGTAGTGATATGAGGCAGCAAAACAGCACTTTCGGTTGTTTTTTGAATGGCATCTTTCAAAAAAACGCCAGCCCTGCGCGATGGAAGGATTATATTCAGATTTGCCAGTTCCCCCACCTCCAGGGAACAAATTTCTTTTGCGATATCATCAAGAAAACGCTTGCTCATATGGCCTACTAACTTTAAAACATTCTTAGCAAATGTAAAGGATTCAGCCTGAAATTAAAAGCACTAAAGGAATTAATGTCAAAAACATGCTTTGACCCTCGCTAAAGGAATTTCAGTGCTTTGTTTTCCAATTGGTTTAATTGATCGGGTTTGCCCAAATCGGCCCAGAAATCCATTGAATGATCATAACCTAAAATCTTTTGTTCCGAGGCATTGCGCACATAAAGCGGGATAACGGAAAAAACATCTTCATCGGGCAGATTATTATAAAATTCAGGGGCTAAAAAATGAATGCCGCTAAAAGCAAGCTCCTGAAGTTCCTCTGTTTTCCGTGCGATAAGTTCCTCTCCGCTTTTCAGGTTTTTCCAGCCACAGAGCTGCATATTTTTATCGAATAAAAGATACCGGGATGTCGTTCGTTTGCGCACCGCCATCAGCGCAACAGGATTTTTTTCCGCAAAAAACCTTGCAAAATCATGAAGGTTAATATTGGAGATGATGTCGGTATTATAAATCAAGACGGCTTTATCATCGAAAAATTTCCGTGCCTGCCGAATTGCGCCTCCGGTATCGAGCAATTGCTTTCGCTCATCCGAAATATGGATTATTACATCATGTTCGGCAGCGTATGTCGTAAGAAAAGCTTCCAGTTTATCAGCATGATGATGTACATTCACAATTATCTCCCGAAAACCATAATAGCGCAGCTTATCCAACACATGCGCAACCAGCGGTTTGTTTTTTAAGGGAACCAGCGCTTTGGGCAGGTCTTTGGTGAGGGCTCCCAGTCGCGTACCTTTACCGGCAGCAAAAATCATGGCTTTCATTTCCATGGTGCTTTTCGGCATATTATTGTTTTTCGGGTTTACAGAGTTTTGATTTTTTGTTTGCGGTAAAATCACATTTCTTACAGACAAACTTATCTGATTTTTCCTTTTTGGATTTTCCGCTTTTACACCTTTTTTCGCTCATTTGCAGGCCAGTTATTTGATTCATTGTGAACAAGCTGCACCTCAACATTCATTTCATTGCGAAGCCATTGTGATAATTGGTTTGCAAAATAAACAGATCGGTGCTGCCCACCCGTACAACCAAAACTAACCATTAAATGTTCGAACTTCCTGCTTTTATAATTTTCGACAGATTGCTGCACAATGGCGCGCACATGAGCAAAAAAGCTGTGCACTTCCGTTTGCTTTTCAAGATAATCAATAATAATGCGGTCGTTGCCGGTAAATTTGCGGTATTGCTCTTCCCTACCCGGATTGGGCAATGCACGGCAATCGAAGACAAAACCGCCTCCGTTTCCGCTGCTGTCTTTTGGGATACCGCCTTTTTTATAGCTAAATGAAGCCACATGTACACACAGTCCTGATGATTCTTTTCCAAGCTCAAAAAGCGCCTCATTAGAATATAAATCATTTAAAATTTTACCTAAAAGCGGAAAATCTTTAGGCAAGCGCTTTTTTTCGAGCAGGTATTGCAGGTTTTTAAGTGCATAGGGAATACTTTGCAGGAAATGCGCCTTTCGCTCATAAAATCCGCGATATCCATATGCCCCCAAAGCCTGCATGATGCGTATAAAAACATAAGCATAAAAATATGAGCGGAACCTTTGCTCATCAATCTTTCGGTAATTTTTTAATTCCGCAATATAAAATTCCAGAAGCTCTTCGCGCACATCTTCCGGCATACCGGCTTTGGCATCGTAGAGCAATGAGGCCAGATCGTATTGCAAAGCTCCTTTTCTTCCTCCCTGAAAATCAATAAACCAGGGACGTCCATCCTTGAGCATGATGTTGCGTGACTGAAAATCGCGATAAAGAAAAAACTCTGTGCCGGCCTGCAAAAGGTAATCTGCATATGCATTGAAGTCATCTTCCAGATCCTGCTCATCGAAGGAGATTCCTGCCAGCTTCAGGAAATAATACTTGAAATAATTCATGTCCCACATCATCGACTGGCGGTCAAAAGCGTAACGGGGATAACAAACCTGAAAATCAAGGTCTTTTGTAGTTTGCGTTTGGAATTTGGGCAACCACTTCAGCACTTCCTTATACTGATCCGTCAAAACTTTCGGAAAGGCATCACCCTGCTTGTGTTTTTTCAGAAAATCGAATAATGTCTGATCGCCGAGATCGGATTGAAGATAGATTCCTTTTGGAGCATCATAGGCAAAAACTTCTGGAACAGGCAAATCATATTTCAGGAAGTGTTTTGACAAATAAACAAAAGCATCGTTTTCGCGCAAATCACTGTTTATGACGCCAATGCAAGACTTATTTTTGTTTGATAAACGATAGTACAAACGGTTGCTGGCAGTTGGTGCAAGGGGCTGGCACAAGTCAGTCTCTGCGCCAAAATGCTCTTTAAACAATAATTTAAGATGGTCCGGATTCATAGCTTACAATTAGGATTGAAGCAAAGTTATGCATTTTGCTTTGGCGATTTTGCCTTTGGTAGATTAAAAATCGCGCCAATCTTTCTTTTTGGTGAGTTTCAAATCCTGAAGGATGGAAGACTTGACATTAATTTGAAAATTCCACTGTTTGCGGAATCCCATGGGGATCCAGTTGAAACTCATTTCCCAGCAGTGCAGGTCGCGGATGATGTTGATGGAAGTATAGGTTAGCTCATTATTTTCGAAATCATAACCTGAGCGGAAAGTAACTTTCCATTTTGGCGTAACGCTGAAATCTCCGCTGAAACTGAGCGTTTGCACCAGATTTGACTCTTTCTCATGAACATAGTTGGGATAACGGTGCGTGGCCGTATAACCCAGGGAGTAGCGCACATTCAAATTCCAGGGTATTGACCAGTCCACATAACGCTCCGGATATAGTTCTATTTGGTCGATTTCGGCCTGACTGGCATTTTTAGGTTTCCCGGGCATTTCGTCTTTTGATTTCTCTTCCTTGTCTCCCTTCTTTTTGAAGTCCTTACTGCTCAGGCGAAAATTTAGACCCACATTCCAACTGGTATTTTCCAGGCGAAACAAGCGGTGGTTTACATCCCACTCGAATTTATTGAGGTTTCTTGTGCCTGCAGAATCAAGGATATAGGGATCCCAGGAACTCCGGTAGGTAATTTGCAGGTTTTTAAACAAAGTAGTACGCCCCGACATACTCAAAGGGCTCAGGTTCAGGCTGTCTTTTGCCATATCGTACGACATTGACAGCGTAAAATTTTCAATCAGTTTGATCTTTTTTGTGCCTGTAAGCGTATCTTTCCGCGACCGCACTTTCATTTCCAGATTATTCGACAAACTAAAAGAAACCCGTCCCATCACGCCCTCAGGCGGACCGCCATAAATTCCATCTTCATAAATAGAATAGTAATCTTCCGTTCCTTCTTCATCCTTACGGTATTTATAGTATGCGCCCCAAAAAGGATCGGCAAAATCCGGATGATAAGTAAAACTCAATGAGGGGTTATGCACTAAGCGAATGGCTTTTATCGGCCCCTTTAAAAGGCTGAACATGCCATAGATGCGCGTGTTCAGGCTGGCCGTATAACTAAAATCCCTGTTGGCAGAAAAACCATAAACTGTATCTTTTTGCACATAACCCGCCGTAGTATCTCCTCCGGTTATAGATTCATCTACCCAATATTTGCGAATAGTGGAGCTGTACCAACGCTCGGTATAGCGGACGCTGTTGCTCAGGTTAAAATACTTAAGCACTTTGATGGACGAACTGATCGGGATATCGTGTTTCATCCCGTTTTTCATCCGCTTGGCAAAGTCCTGATCAAACAAAAGCGTATCGTAAGTATTGATCGTATTTTGAGCATTCATACTGTATTTCACCGAAACACGCTCATACCATTTTTCTTTTCCTTCCCGGTTTTTCTTTTTAAAAGGATAAAAAGTATTCGTATTGAAGTTTAACTGGGGCAATGTCAGGCGTACCGACCGATCCAGAGTATTTTGTGTATAGCTGGAGTTTAAGGTAAGGAAAAACTTCTGGTCGAAATTTGTTTGATAAGCCACACTGGATTGGAAGGTATTGGAGAGATAGTTATTGGTAGAAACCGGGTTATATTTATTAAAACTGTTACTGGAAATATTCACACTTGCCGAGAAACTGCTGTTTGGTCGCGCTTTTGCATCCTGACGGTGCGACCAGTAAATTGAAAAGCCTTTATCTTCCTGAAAATTACTGGCTCCTTCTTCACCGATACGGTTAAAAGCATAAGCCAGGCGTAATGTTCCGTTGTATTTATAACGTTTTTTATATCTGAATTCCGGCTCAAGTGCCCAGCTTCCGCGGGTATAAATATCGCCAGTCATTGTTAAGTCCATTCGGTCGTTGATGGCCCAATAATATCCTCCGTTTTCGAAAAAGAAACCCCGGTTAGCCGATTCACCGTAGGAAGGAATAATAATCCCGCTCCTTTGACCGGTTTTATTCGGGAATATCCCGAAAGGAATATACAAAGGTGTTGGCACATCGGCAATTACAAGATATGCCGGCCCGGTTACAATTTTCTTTCCGGGAATAACTTTTGCCTTTTGAAAGCGGAACTCGTAATGCGGGTGCTTGTGGTTACAGGTAGTATATTTTCCGATTTTAATATTCACATCGTCATTGGCCATTTTTTTAATACGATTTCCATGCAGGTAGCCCTGCCCATCTTCGGTAATTACCTTTTGGATGATGCCTTTTTTGGATTTAAAATTATAGCGCATGGTTTCAGATTCGAAAACCTGCCCGCCCTCTTCAAAAACCGGAGTTCCGAAAAGTTTTCCCAGTGTATCCATTTTGCCTTCCGCAAAAACCGTATTATCCGAAAAATTAATATCCACCAAAGAACTTTTCAGGCTAATGTCTTCATACTTGATATCTGCCTCTTCATAGAGATATACTTTTCGTGTTGCCACCTCAAAGCGGATCGAATCTTTTGCTTTGTATTTTACCGGAGCGCTGAGCATTTCATCAGAATCATTGCTGCCTGCGGGCTTTTCTGATGCAGATGAATCCATAGATAAAGTATCCGGAAACAAGGTGTCTGCCGGGAGCACAAGCGTATCCGATAACAAACTGTCAGGCAAAAAAGAAAGGCTATCCAAATTGGGTTCTGTTATTACAGAATCGGGCACCGCTTCCTGAGCCCCTGTATTATTCCATAAAAAAGTAAAGCATAGCAGAAGGAAACCGGCCAAAAAAAGAACCCGATGCAAACGGAACAATCCGATATGTTGATACAAATGTGTTTCCAATACGAACTACAATAATTCCGGAAATTTCCGGTTTATAATGCCATAACGCTGTTTTTTGCCACTTTATTTGATCCGGCTTAACAGAACTTATCAATATGCAAATTGTTAATTAAGCTGTTAATAAATCAAGCTAATTGCAGCAATAAAAATGCCTAATTTAGGGAGCAAAACTACGTAAAATTGGTCAACAGAAATATGCGTCAGCTTTCTATTTTCATATTTTCCCTTGCGGTCATTGTTTCTGCCTCATTCACAAGCATAAAGGCCAAGCCTGATGGTATTCGTACCGTTGTGATTGATGCCGGACATGGCGGTAAGGATCCCGGAGCTTTAGGGAAAAATTCGCGGGAAAAAGACATCGCACTGTCTGTTGCGCTCAAAACCGGCGAATACATTAAAAATAATTATCCTGAAGTAAAAGTGGTTTATACACGCGATAAGGATATTTTTATTCCTCTGGACGAGCGCGCAAAAATTGCCAATAAAGAAGAAGCCGATTTGTTTATCAGCATTCATTGCAATGCGATCGGTTCAAAAAACGCCTGGGGCGCAGAAACTTATGTAATGGGGCTGCATAAAACCGAGGCCAACCTTGCCGTTGCAAAAACCGAAAATGCCGCATTGCTCCTGGAAGCCAATCACGCGGAAACCTACGATGGATTTAACCCGAACAGTGACGAAGATTATATTACGCTCAGCATGTTCCAAAGTGCTTATCTGGATCAAAGCACCAATGTGGCGCAAAAAATCCAGGATCAGTTCCGCACACGCGTTGGGCGGCACGACCGCGGCGTAAAACAAGCCGGTTTCTGGGTACTTTACAAAACCGCCATGCCCGGGGTGTTGGTGGAACTTGGTTTCCTCAGCAATCCAAAAGAAGAAAAATTCCTCCTCTCAAAAAACGGTCAAACCTATTTGGCATCAGCTATTTACAGAGCTTTTAAAGATTATAAAAACGAAGTTGAAGCCGAGCTGAACGAAGCCCCTTTTAAAGAAACAACCGCTCTTGAGAAACCGGTGGAAGAAGCAGCAAAAAACATTGAAATTAAAACAGAAGATACGCCAACAGCAATTGATGAACCAAAAAAAAACAAGGCGGAAGAAAAAACTGAAATCCCGGAACAAAAAGCGACTCCCGTGAAAAAAGCAGAAGATGAGCTTATTTTCAGTGTTCAATTTGCGGCATCAGCCAAAAAGAAAAACATACCCGCCTTTAAAGGCATTTCCGGTGAAATTAATTTTTATGAAGATAATGGGCGCTACAAATATCATTCGGGCCATTTTAACAATATCGATGATGCGATTAACCACAAAAACAAAATCAGGAAGGCCGGTTATAAAGACGCCTTTGTGATCAGCTTTCAAAATGGCCAGCGTATTCCCACAAAAAAAGCCCTTGAATTGCTAAAGAAAAAAAAGTAGTTTTGTTAAACTGAACAACTCAAATCCTTGCGCATTGAAAATATCAAAAGAAATAAAAACCGGTTTCCTAACGCTACTGGCGATGGGATTGTTTTTTTGGGGCTTTAATTTCCTAAAAGGCACAGATGTATTTTCGAATCAAAGAACATTTTACGCGGTTTACCCCCGTGTGGAAGGACTGGTACAATCCAATCCTGTAGTCATTAATGGTGTAAAAGTTGGCCAGGTAGATCAAATCACATTCTTACCGGATTACAGCGGGCAGATATGTGTCCGTTTAATGGTCACATCTGATTTCCCGATACCAAAAAACTCTGTAGCGCACATCTTCAGTGCCGACCTGATGGGCAGCAAATCTGTCAGCATCCAGCTTGGCAACAGCACGGAACTCAGCCATAGCGGCGACACACTTCAGTCCAGCCAGGAAGCATCGTTGAAAGACCAGGTAAACATGCAGGTAGCACCAATCAAAAAGAAAGCGGAAGAAATGATGAACTCTGTAGATTCGGTGCTCACTGCCTTGAAATCCGTATTCAACAAAGAATCACGCAGAAACCTTGCAGAAAGTTTCCAAAGCATTCGACGCACCATTCACAATATTGAAAGCACTACCAATCAGGTTGATACATTAATTTATGACCAAAAAGGAAGATTAATCAGCATTTTGGCCAATATTGATGATATTACTGGCAACCTGAAAGACAATAACGAAACTTTCAACCGCATCATCACAAATATGGCAACCATCAGTGATACACTGGTTTATGCCGAGCTGCCGCAAACATTTATCCGCATCAACGAAACCGTTATGCAGATGAACAACATCCTGACAAAAATCAATACCGGACAGGGAACCATAGGAAAGCTGATAAGCAACGATACGCTCTATTATAAATTTCAGGAATCGTCTGAAAACCTGAATAAACTGCTGATTGATATGAAAGCGCATCCGGAGCGCTACGTCAAATTCAGCATCTTCTAATGCGTTTTGGTCATATCCTCAGGTATGGCAAGAATAAAATTGGCTTTTTGCAGATCAAGGCTGTCTGATACCAGAGGGTCGGCAATTTCCTGAGATGATATGGTCAGGATTTCCAATCCCGGACGATATTGGTTCAGATACCAAACGATTCCTTCAAAATCGTCGGAATGAAACGTACCGTTGAAATGCAGCATCAACTGTCCTTCATCAAGGTTTTCCAAAATAAAATAAGCCATCGCAGCATCTTTAACTGCCTGTGCTTTAGGTAAATTCGGATTACTATGCCCCATCATACCGGCCATAGACTTATAAGCAGGCAATTCGGCATCATAAGGAATCGGGTTGGGCGCCATAAAAGCGGCCGCTCCATCCGGTAAAGCTTCCAAACCTTCAAAACCCTGACGAAATACGATGGAAGCGTATCGCCTGGGAATATTTGCCGCAACAAATTTCAGATTGTTCTCCCGTGCAAAATCCAGCAGCGGCTGATAGTCGGTGGCATTGTTTGGCCATAAGCGCGCCTGCGACTTGAAATTGTTCTCGCTGATGAGCTTTTGAGTGTATTCATCAACAATCAATTGATTATCTGCTTCATACATTTCAGCACCCAAAACCAGTGCTGCTCCTTTTTCTTCAAATAGAGCTTTGGTTAGCTCCAGTTGCAGCCAGTGCGCAATCGGGTTGTTATGCAGCTCTCCGAAAAGCACCACATCTGCTTCGGAAGCAGCCTTCACTAATTTCTGAAATTTCACCGCTTTGCCTTTTTGATTGTACAGGCGATAGGCAGGTTTATCGGATTTGAATGCCATTAAAGCAAAAACACTCAGTAAGAAAATACTCAGACTTATTTTTTTCATAAATACACTTTTCTCCAAAACTACAAAAAAGGGCTCGTTGTTCACGAAAGCTGAAATAAAAAAAGCCCCCGAAATGGAGGCTTATTGATATTTAAAATTAGATTTTTCTAGTATGCGAAAAGCGGAAGGTCTTTCATCATTGCATTAACGCGCTTTTTAACATCGGCAATAACTTCCTCATTTTCAAAATTGCTGATTACTTCGTCGATCATATCAACGATTGGCGCCATATGTTCTTCTTTCAGGCCACGGCTTGTAATTGCAGGCGTACCAACACGCAAACCGGATGTTTTGAAAGGAGAGCGGCTATCGAATGGAACCATATTTTTATTTACTGTGATATCGGCTTTTACGAGCGTATCTTCTACCTGACGACCGGTAATATCGGGGAATTTGGTACGCAGGTCGATCAGCATCAGATGGTTATCAGTACCCCCTGAAATAACTTTATAGCCTTTGTCAATGAAAGCTTTTGACATTACTTCTGCATTTTTCTTCACCTGCTTGATGTACTCCAGATATTCATTGCTAAGAGCTTCGCCGAAAGCAACAGCTTTAGCAGCAATAACATGTTCCAGAGGGCCGCCCTGGATACCGGGGAATACTGCAGAATTAAGCAATTGCGACATTTTTTTCAAAACACCTTTAGGCGTTGTCAGACCCCATGGGTTATCAAAATCTTTGCCCATGATGATGAGTCCACCACGTGGCCCACGAAGGGTTTTATGTGTTGTTGTAGTGATGATGTGGCAATGAGGAACCGGATTATTCAGCAGGCCGCGGGCAATCAAACCCGATGGATGGGAGATGTCGGCCATAAGGATGGCACCGATTTTATCTGCAATAGCGCGCATGCGGGCATAGTCCCAGTCGCGGGAATAAGCTGAAGCACCGGCAATGATCATTTTTGGTTTCTCTGCCATTGCAACCTCTTCCATTTTCTCATAATTGAGCAAACCTGTTTCCTCATCAACACCATAAGCAACCGGACGATAAAGGATACCGCTGGAGTTTACGGGAGAACCATGAGAAAGGTGACCACCATGCGCCAGGTCAAGGCCCATAAAAGTATCGCCGGGCTTGAGGCATGTAAGCATAACCGCCATATTGGCCTGAGCGCCTGAGTGCGGCTGAACATTGGCATATTCAGCTCCGAAAAGTTCTTTTGCACGTTCGATTGCTAAAGTTTCGGTTTCATCAACATTTTGGCATCCACCATAGTAACGTTTGCCAGGATAGCCTTCGGCATATTTGTTGGTCATTACCGAACCCATAGCTTCCAGAACCTGCTCGCTAACAAAGTTCTCACTGGCAATCAGCTCAATACCTTCGGTCTGACGTTCGCGTTCTTTTTGAATGATTTCAAAAACCTGATCATCTCTTTTCATAACAATATTATTTTAATGTCTTTAGCAAAACATTTTTAAAGCTTGATGTGCTTATAGGAATGTAATGCGCAAAATGCTTTTTTTGAGTTATTTAAATAATTTTCTATGCTGCAAAATTAATAATTTTATGATGTTGGCTGCGCTTTCCCGCATCATTTTTCCCAAAGGGCTTCGGTGCTGCCGCAACTGCGTGGATATTCCCTACCTTTGCATTAAATTTGAGGTAAATGATAAATTACGAAACACATACATTAAGCAACGGCTTAAGGGTAATTATCCATCAGGATAAATCTACGCCTGTTGTTGCCATGAATATCCTTTATAAAGTAGGCGCCCGTGATGAAAACCCCGAAAAAACGGGTTTTGCACATCTGTTTGAGCACCTAATGTTTGGAGGAAGTAAAAATATTCCAAAATACGACACCCCACTGGAAATCACAGGCGGTGAGAACAATGCATTCACCAACAACGATTTCACCAATTATTACCTGACATTGCCCAAACAAAACCTGGAAACTGCATTTTGGCTGGAATCCGACCGTATGTTCGGTCTGAATATCAACGAAAAAAGCCTGGCCGTGCAACAACAGGTTGTCATTGAAGAATTCAAGCAGCGTTATTTGAACCAGCCTTATGGCGATGCATGGTTAAAATTCAGGCAACTGGCTTATCAGGTGCATCCTTATCGCTGGCCTACCATTGGAATGGAGATCAGTCATATAGAAGATGCAAAACTGGAAGATGTTCAGGCATTTTACAGTCGGTATTATCGCCCAAACAATGCAATCCTGGTCCTTTCGGGAGATGTAGATCCGGATGAAATCATGAGATTATCCGAAAAATGGTTTGGACAAATCCCCGCAGGCGAAGCCATTCAGAGAAATATACCCAAAGAGCCGGAGCAAACCGAAAAGCGCACATTGAGCATTAGCTCCGATGTACCTTTGGATGCCATTTATATGAGCTGGCATATGGTTGACCGCAATCATCCCGATTATCATGCCACCGATCTTATTTCAGATTTGCTTTCCAATGGAGAGTCTGCCCGTTTATATCAAAAACTGGTTAAGGAGAAAGAACTGTTCAATGATATAAACGCCTTTATCAGTGGTGATTATGATCCGGGGTTTTTTATGATCACAGGAAAACTCAACACAGGAACCGAACTACCGGAAGCTGAAAAAGCCATTCTTGACGAAATTGAAAACCTCAAAACCGGGCTTTGCAGTGCCGATGAACTTCAGAAAATCAAAAACAAAGCAGAAGCATCACAGGTTTTTTCTGAAATTAATGTGCTAAACAAAGCGATGAACCTTGCTTTTTTTGAATTTATCAGTTCGGCCTCCGACATCAACAAAGAAGGCGAAAAATATCAACAGGTCCAAAGGGAAGACATCCAAAGAATCAGCCGGGAAATGTTCCGCAATGAAAATCTCAGCGTGCTGTACTACAAAAAAACAGAAGCGCAAACAACCACCTGAGCCGATGTTCTGTCATCAATATTGAAACAAAGCAATGAAAGCTGATGAAGAACTCATAAAAGGCTGCCGCAGAGGGTCAGAAAAGGAGCAGCGCCTACTCTACCGCAAGTATTCAGCCCGCATGTACGGTATTTGCCTACGCTATATGAAAAACGAAGACGAGGCAAAAGATGTTCTTCAGGATGGTTTCATTAAGGTATTTACAAAATTGAAGGAATACCGGGGCGAAGGTTCTTTTGAAGGATGGATTCGCAGGATAATGGTCAATACAGCCATCAATATGCACATTAAAAATAAAAAATTTAATCTGCATACAGATATTGATAAGCTGGAACTCAGTCCTAAAACACAGGAGCTCCCCACAGACGGGCTCCATACAGAAGAACTGCTGAGATTGATTCAGGATCTGCCATCGGGCTACCGGACAGTTTTTAACCTTTACGAAATTGAAGGTTATGCACACAAAGAAATTGCCGAAATGCTCGGAGTAAGCATCAACACTTCCAAAACACAATTGATGCATGCCAAGCGGTCACTGCAAAAACGCCTTCATCATCTTCAAAAAGAACGGATTAAAAGAGAAAATGAATAAGACAGGTTCAAATAAAGGCAAAACATTCAGGGAGCATTTCGAACATTTTGCTCCGGAGCCTCCCGATGATATACTCGAAAATATCATCAAGGGAAGCAAGGCCAGTGCCTCCACTTCCGGTTTCGGAAAAATCCCGGGACTTATCCTTGCTGTTGCTATTATTGCAGCCAGCAGCTTTTTTGCCTGGAATTATTTTTCAAATGATGATGAGCTCAAAGAGGATATCCAAAAGGAACAAATATCTGATGCGAACAAAAGCACGCTCAGCAATAATGCAATTCCGGCTAATAGTGAAGATGATGCTTCCGGGCTAACAAAGACGAAGCAAAAAACATCCGTCAGACAAACAAAATCCACCATCCCTGAACAAGAAAACAACACACCAAAGCCGGAAGTTCCAAAGGGAAACACTGAATCGCGCGACAATCAGGCTCCGCATAAAATTAAAGGCATCAACCACCACCGCCTTCCTGCCAGTGTTGACAGCAATGACGAAGACAGTGGCATCATACAAAAAGGCCAGCAACAGCTTACACCTGATTTCCCAACCGATAAAATCGAATTAACGGAAACCGTCCAAATTGAAAAAAGCACTCTGGCAGAAACCGAAACGATTACCATTAATGAAGAAATCTGCAAAGGCGAAGAAATCATTTTAACGGCACCCGAAGGAATCAATTATTCATGGAATACGGGCTCCACAGCTCAATCAATTTTAGTAAAACCGGAAGAATCAACAGCTTACAGCGTACTTGTTGACCGGGTCGATCGGGAAGGAACAGAAGTAATTATCCATGTTGACGTTTTGGAATGCAATATATTTATCCCAAATGCATTCAGCCCCAACGGAGATGGCCTTAATGACAAATTCCGCATTAAAGCATATAATGCCAAGGATTTCCGCATGCAGATTTTGTCACGCTGGGGGCAGATGCTATACGACAGCAGCAATCCTTCCGAAGGCTGGGACGGGCGAACCCTTGACGGTGACGATTGCCCTACAGGCGTATATATTTATAGCGCTGTTTTTGTTGATGAAGCCAATGTTTTAAGAAGATTTACCGGTTCGGTGACATTGATCCGATAGCAATGCTTTGGTAAAAGCTGTACTTTTGCAGTGAACTAAATACTCAAAATGGAACTAAACCGATCCCAACAGCCGGCAACAACTGACTTGAGTCAGGATTCTTTTGATGAACACTTTCACCAAATTGAATTACTAAAACCAGAGGCTGTGCCCCTCAAGAATGGCATCCCGGTATATTCAATCAATGCCGGCACCCAGGAAATCGTTAAAATAGAATTGGTATTCCGCGCCGGATCATGGTATCAGCAAAAACATTTGCAGGCCAGTTTAACAGCTTCCATGTTGATGGAAGGGACAAAAAAAATGACATCTGCCGAAATAGCAGAAAAAATTGATTTTCACGGCGCATACCTCCATTGCGAATCCGAACGTGATTTCTCAGTCATCAGCCTTTTTAGTTTAACAAAACATTTTGCCAATACGCTGCCTATTGTGCGTCAGATAATTACGGAAGCCACTTTTCCCGAAAAAGAATTCGAAATAACAAAACGCAAGAAGAAGCAAAGCTTTTTGGTAAACAACCAAAAGGTGATGAATGTGGCCCGCATGCACTTTAATCAAATGATTTTTTCCGACACACATCCCTATGGGCAGCTGGTTCAGGAAAATGATTATGACAGTATTGAGCGGCAGGATATCATTGATTTCTACCAAAAAAGCTATTTAAATGCTCCATTTAGGATCATTGTAAGCGGAAAGATCGATGATGAGGTCACAAAAACTATTGAACAGGAACTGGGCAATCTGCCGATCTGTTCGAGCTCTGAAACAAAAGAAAAAATACCCGGCGCCATCCATCAGGTTGGCAACCAAAACATTATATGCGGCAATGGCCATCAGGCTGCCATCCGCATTGGGAGGTTGATGTTCACACGCAAACATCCGGATTATTTCCCAATGATGGTAACAAACACCATTCTGGGCGGCTATTTTGGCTCGCGTTTAATGAGCAACATCCGGGAAGAAAAAGGACTTACTTATGGCATAGGCTCGGCTCTGGCTTCGTTCCGCCATGAAGGTGTGTTTTTTGTGGCCACAGAAGTTAATGCCGGTCAAAGACAGCTCGCAATCGATGAAATAATGGCAGAAATTGATCGCATGAGCAAAACACAACCAACGAAAGACGAGCTTTTTCTGGTAAAAAATTACATATTAGGGCAATTCCTGCGGAGCCTTGATGGACCTTTTGCCCTGGCCGAGCGCCACCGGATTTTATCTGATTTCGAATTGGATATCCAGTACTACAGAAATTTCCTGAAAACTGTTCGTAACATCAAAGCCGAAGAAATCCAGGCATTAGCTGCAAAATATCTGAAAGAATCAGATCTTAGCATACTGGTCGCCGGGAAATAAAATATAGACATCAGCAAAGACGTTATTATTTTGTGTTAAAAAAATACGGGATTGGAATCTTATTGTATTTTATTGCATTATCCGCTTTTGCGCAGGAATTTGCTCACATTTACTGCCTGCAAATCAGCGATGAAGGTGATGTGGAAATCCATTGGACAAAACCAACGCTTTCCAGTGGTTTTGAATCCTATGAAATTTTCAATTACAATGAAACCAGCGGTTTTGAATCCTTAGCCATCATCAGTGATTTCGATCAAAACAGCTTCACACAGCAAAAAACAACTGTGCCCGTAAACCTCTATGAAACAGCCGGTAAATATTTTATCAAGACACATTATACTTCATCCGGATCACAAATTTCAGATACGGTTTATACAATTTGCCTAAGAGTTGAAAAACGCTCAGATATTGAGCTTAAGCTTTCATGGAATACCATGTTCCAAAAACCGCCTTCAGCCAATGAGCAATTTGAAGTTTTTATGGAATATCCGGAAGGAAACTGGCAAGGTATCGGGCAAACAATCGACAGCAGCTGGTACGAAGAAGTGGATGTTTGCATCGATTCTGTCAATTTCAGGGTAAAACAAAGTTCAACAGGATGCACTTCCGTTTCGAATATTGGAGGGGAAAACATAAAAGATATTGACAAACCTGCTTTACCAATTTTCGACAGTGTAAGCGTTACAAATGATGGATACTGCATTCTAGGTTGGCAAAAATCACCCTCATTGGATTTAGCTGGATATCGCATTCAGCGAGAAAGAAAAACTGGTGGTATTATAGTTGATATAGCTTTTATCCCATTTCCAGATTCACTATATTTTATTGACTCAACAGCCCACGGTTTTGACACATCATACAAGTATTATATTACTTCTTATGACCGTTGCGGAAATACTAATGGGAACTTCATAAATTTTGGACAAAAGAACATTACTATCTCGGAACCAATTTTGGAGACATGCGACAGCATTATCCGTTTTGACTTTTCGGAATACATCAATATGCCCGATGGTTTGAAGCATTATAATATCCTCTGCTCAAAAGATGGCGAAGAATTGAAGTCTATTGCCAAACTGCCTCCCGATCAAAGAACTTTCGAATTCCGCGACCTGGAGCGAAATGCCGAATATTGCTTTAAAATCAGGGCTGAAAGCAAGGACGGCTGGCATACGGCAAGCTCTGGTACCCGGTGCATCAGGGCAACACTCCCGCCACAACCTGCGTATCTTGATATTCCCCTGGCCAGCGTGCGCGATAATTTCTGGATCGACCTCAGCGGTGAGGTGGACACATCAGCGGGAATTCAGGAATATCACTTATTTCGGAAAGAAGGCGAAGAAGGAAGTTTTATGCTTTTCGACACTATTTATTCCGATATGATGGAGTCTTCTGGCAAATTTCTTTATAGTGACGGGCTTGCCAATCCGAACCTAAGAAGCTATTCCTATTTCCTTCAGGCCATTGACAGCTGCGGAAAAAACAGCCTGAAAAGCAACACAATCAACAGCATTAATTTATCGGCTGTTGCGGTAGCCAAAGACATGACCGTAGCATTAAACTGGACTGATTATAGTCTGTTGAGCGAAAATCTGGAGGAATATTACATTTACCGATCGATAAACGGTGAATGGGAAACAGAGCCGTATGCAGTGACACAGGAAAACAATTTTATTGATGATTCACCCGAGGCCGGCATGATCGAAAACCAATTGCGTTATGTTGTGGGCTGCCCTGATTATTTCAATATTAACGGAATACCGGATACAGCCTGGTCGAATATCAAAGAAGTGCAGCAGGCTTTTACAGGCGTATATTTCCCAAATGCTTTTACGCCCAGACGTGATATCAATAAAATATTTATCCCACGCTATGCTGCTGCTGATCCCTCATTCTATGAATTCATGATTTTTAACCGTTATGGGCAAACCATTTTCTCAACAGAAGACCCCGCTGAAGGCTGGGACGGCACGTATCAAGGGAATGATGTTCCCTGTAATATGTACGTTTATTATTTAAAAATGAAAACCCCTGAAGGCGATTTTGTAGAACGGAGGGGGAAAGTGCTATTGCTTGACTAGTGTATTAATTATTTAATAAGTTAACTAATTTTCAATGCATCACCAGTATAAGTCCATCGAAAGGGCTTAGCACGTGTCTCATTGTATGTTTTCACGTATTCAATAAGTTGAGAAGCCAATTGTTCTGATGATTTCCAAACACCTCCTTTTACAACATCCTTTGTTAATATATTGAACCATATCTCAACTTGATTCAACCAAGAAGAATACGTTGGGGTGAAGTGCAATGTGATTTTCCTTTTTCCTTTCAGCCACTCCTTAACGTCTTTATGTTTATGTACCGAAAGGTTGTCTGCAATTATGTGAAGCTTTTTGTTTCGGTATTTCCTATCAAGTGATTTTAAGAACTTTAAGAAGTTTTCTGCATTATTTGATTTAATTGTTTTGGCTGTTACTTCACCTGTATGCACTGCAAGTGCCGCAATTAACGAAACAGTTCCGTTGCGTTTGTAGGTGGCTGTTTGTCTTTTCGGATTTCCTGGCCGTAATGGCAACTCTGGCTGAGTTCTATCGAGTGCCTGTATTTGAGTTTTTTCGTCAACACAAATAACCAAAGCGTTTTCTGGTGGCGACATGTAAAGCCCAACAATGTTGGTCATTTTTTCTTCAAACTCTGGGTCTTTTGACTTGCCGCACCAATACTCAATTTTATGTGGCTTTATGTCTGCTTGTTTAAGAATCTGAAATACTTTAGACTGGCTAATCCCTACTTCTTTGGCGATACGTTCTTGAGACCAGTTAGTGTATCCGTCATCTGGCTTTGTGCAGGCTTTCTCAATTACCATAGCCTGTTGTTCTGCAGTGATAACCTTTGGTTTTCCACTTCGGTAAGCATCCTTCAAACCTGTAATACCTTGCTCGCGAAAGCGTTGTCTCCATTTATTTACTACAGGTCTACTAAGCCCTGTTTGCTCTACTATTTCACTCATCAATAAACCTTGATCGGATAATATAATTATCTCGGCACGCTCAACGTAACGTTTTTCAAGTTTGTGTGAACGGCTCATGGAAAGAAGCTCTGCCTTCTCTTCCGTTGTTATCTGGATGGGTTTTCCTATTCTTGCCATGTGGCAAAGATAATAAAATATTAGTTAATTAACTTAATAATTATAACACTAGCTTCATGTCAACAATAAAAATCGTCGAGATAGCTTTCGGCTTCATCAGGAAATTTGGCCAATAAACCTTCGAGCTTCTGTATATCTTGGGTTGATAATCCTGTAAATAAAACAATCTTATCCGCATCCATTCCACTCCTCAATGCATTAATGCCTATAATCAGGCGCTCTTTGTTTCTGCCCTTTTCCAGCCCTTGTTCCAGCCCTTGTTCCAGCCCTTGTTGCAAACCATCATGCATTCCTTTTTGCATTCCTTTTTGCATTCCTTTTTGCATTCCTTTTTGCATTCCTTTTTGCATTCCTTCCTGGATACCCTTCTTTAAGCCATCCTGATATCCAACTTTCATACCCTCCTTTTGTCCTTTTTCCAAGGCATCGCTCACAAAAGAAACTTCTGTCCGAACCCGATCCCAATATCTGTCATAATACTCAAGTTGGTCGAGGCTATAAGCAGACACCTCAAGTTGCTCCAAAGCTTCTTTAATTTCATTTACCTCCAGCAGGCTGGGGTCAGCACTCCTGACTTTCTCATCAATTTCAGTCAAAAACCGAAGCCATAAAACCTGAAGTTTCTTTTCATTAATGCTTTCAACTTTGAATTTCGGAAGCTCAACAAAAATAAATTCAAGCCCTTCCAGCTGTTTTTCATTATGTTCAAGGTTTACAATCTGATAGTGATGGTAATATTCCGAAATCTCGGGTTCAAACACCTCGTTTACCAAGCTAAGTGCATAAACAGGTTGCAACAATTTGAACTCTCTTGATTTCTCCAACTGACGAACATAAGCCTTGGATGCGTTAAAAACGACTCTTTGCTTAAAACTTTCGGTCCACAGCATCTGCATCTCTACAATAAACTGGCGCCCTTTTTTATCCGTACAGCGCACATCAACAATAGAATTTTTTATTCCGGGAATCTCCGGCACCATCTCCGGACTTAAATACTCTAAATACTCAATAAGATTATCGGAAGACAATGGCAACATTGCATTCAAAAAACTCTTCAGAACATGAGGATGTTCACCAAATACTTTCTTGAACGTCAGATCATTTTTAGGATCAAGATATTTCATGCGATTCTTTTTAACAAAGATAATCAATCTACACTATAAAATCCAGTATTAAGCAAACGTAAAAAGCAAATTGGCCACAAAGTTCCAAACCGTTACTACAGCTATCGCAAATAATTTTGCGAGATAAAAGTTAATTTTAAAACGGCTGACAACCTGCCAGAGAATAAAAGTATTTAAAATCAGGCCAATGAAGGAGATCAGGATAAATTCAGAATATTCCAGAAAAACTTCAGGATTGGTACTTTGAAAAGTCCAGATACGGTTCAGGAAATAATTGGATGATGCAGCCAAAGTGAAACCAATGGCGTTGGAAAGGTATTTTTGAAGCCGCAGTTTTTCCTTGCAAAGAAAAGTAAAACCATAATCGACAAATAGTCCCGTAAAGCCGACCAAACCGAATTTCAAAAATTTTGCAAGTATTTCCGCTGAAAAAAAATCTGTCATATAATCTGTTTGATGTAACAAGCCTACGGCAATAGTGCCAACGCTTTTTTATGACAAATATTTTCCTACGATCGGCATGCGGCGTCCCATACCAAAAGCTTTGGAGCTCACCCGCAAAATAGGCGGCGACTGGTATCGCTTATATTCATTAATATTCACCATTTTCAGGATACGGCGCACCAGTTTTTCATCATAACCTGCCGTTATAATTTCCTTGGGTCCTTGTCTTTCTTCAATATACAAACGCAATATCGTGTCCAGTATATCATAATCCGGCAATGAGTCCGAATCTTTTTGATCGGGGCGCAATTCTGCTGAT
Organism: Bacteroidales bacterium; assembly: GCA_963662905.2. Taxonomy (GTDB): domain Bacteria; phylum Bacteroidota; class Bacteroidia; order Bacteroidales; family WRLA01. The sequence goes on from CAXXFD010000004.1 coordinate 414,315, forward strand.
GGCGGTTTTGTAATCGTATTCCATGGAATAATTTCGCGATTACGGTTCATATAACGTGCCAGGGCAAAAACATCCGTTTTATATACATCACCCAGTACAGAAAGCCCCCCGTTCATATCGCCATAGAGCGTTCCGTAACCCACTGCAGCTTCACTTTTATTGGACGTATTGAGCAGGATATGGCCGAATTTATTCGAAATCGCCATCAGGATCAGCCCACGCAAACGTGCCTGGATATTTTCTTCAGTAACATCAAATGGCAAATCTCTAAAAACCGGTGCCAAAAGCTGTTCCACACTATTATAAGCCGATTCAATAGGAATAATTTCATAAAGTATATTCAGATTTTCAGCCAGATCTTTTGCATCCTTTACGGAATGATCTGAAGAATACTGGGAAGGCATCAAAATAGCATATACGTTTTCGGCACCCAGAGCCTTTTCTGCAATTACCAGGGTCACAGCCGAATCAATTCCACCGGAAAGCCCGAGAATGGCTTTGCCAAATCCCAGTTTCTGAAAATAATTGCGCACGCCCATTACCAGGGCATCATGTACCAGGGCGATTTTTTCGGGATTTTCATCACGGATTGGGAGCATTCTTTCAAGCTCCCGAACATCAACCACAGCAAAATCTCCTTCAAAAAACTTCAGCCTTTGCACAATTTCACCTTTGGCGTTCATCAGCAGGCTTCCGCCATCAAACAAAAGCTCAGTTTGCGCGCCAACATGATTCACATAAACCAATGGCAGTTCGTATTTCCGGGCGTTGCGCGCCAAAATCTCCTCTCGGCGCTTTGCCTGGTCAGCATCAAATGGAGATGCTGCAATATTTATCATAATATCCGGATTGGCCTTTGCCAGTTGCTCCATAGGTTCCTGAACATACAAAGGGTTATCGCCCACATTCCAAAGGTCTTCGCATATGGTGAGTGCAATTTTCTTTCCCTGATATTCAATTAGAACCGGATTGGATCCCGGCTCAAAATAGCGGTATTCATCAAAAATGTCGTAATTGGGCAGCAGGCTTTTGTGGTGGAGGCTTTGCACTTTGCCGTCAAAAACAAAAGCACCGGCATTAAAAAGCGGCTTGCCTTTTGGGTTTTTGTTTTGCACAGGCAAACCAAGAATGCAGGCAATATCCGTACATTCTGCGGCCAGCTCATGCAAAGCCTGATCGCAGGAAAGAATGAAATCGTTAAATTCAAGAAAATCGCGTGGCGGATATCCCGAAAGGGACAATTCGGCAAAAACTACAAGATCGGCTCCTTCCTTTCTTCCACGTGCTACCGCCAACTTCATTTTTCCAATATTCTCCGAAAAATTACCAATATGGTAATTTAACTGTGCCAGTGCAATTTTCATAAAATCCTGTATTTCTATTATTTAGAAAATTATTCCAATCTGCAGCTCAAAATCGGAAGCCGTAGCCGACTGGCTTTCTCCGTTTACCATATTATCGCCTTTCATCATATCCGTCAAACCTTTGTTAAAGTTAATTCCGGCTGTTATGAAAGTTGATTCATCAATGGGGTATTCTATACCAAACCCCACGAGCATGCTCTCACGGAAAAGGGTATAATCATCCGAAAGGCTTTCATCATTTTCCTGTGTTTTGCCATCGGCAATAAATATATCATTCGATTTAGCTTTAAGCTTGATGCCGGTAACAAAACCGATCTGCCCGTAAAAGCGAAAATCACCAATCGGATTGGTACGCATTTTCATTAAAAGCGGAATTTCAAGATATTGCAATTTGATATTACGCGAAGCAACACCAATAAGCGTATCCGTTGAAATAACCGACTCAAAAGGCTGTTTCATTTTTCCGTTTAAATAATGAAAGCTGAAACCTGTCACGAATTTATAGTTCTGCGTAAGGCTGATCTCACTTACAAAACCCCAGTTAAAACCAATTTTTGCACCATCACTGTCATAGCCTTTGGTATCGGGACTGATCCAGCCAATGGAAGGACCGAGCCTGAAACCCAACTGAAAAGGTTTTACCTGAGCGCGTGCATTCATGGAGAAAGCCAAAAAAGACACCAAGCAAAGCAAAATTATTTTTTTCATGTTATTTTGATTTAATTTACAACATCAATTCTGAACAAAATCATCACAATATCTGATGATGACGCTATGCAAAAATAAAATCTTTAATTAGAATCGCTTAGCCTAATCCAACTTTTATTTTTAGCAATTTCAACCGATTCCTTATATTTGTTTGCTCAAACAGAAATATTATCAAACAAATAAAAACGTATCATGAAAAAATTACTCATCCTTCTTGCTGTTTTTGTGGGCTTTAGCCTCACTTCCAAAGCACAATTTTCAATCGGTCCCAAAATCGGCGTTAGTGTTGCCAAGCTTTCGACCGACATCAGTGATTATAAAACAGCCGCTAAAACCGGCATTTCGTTTGGTGCTTTTGCACGTTTTGGCGACAAAACCTATCTGCAGCCCGAACTGATCTATAACCACAAAGGTGCTGATTTAACAGAAAACACAGATTTAGGCGAAGCAAAAAGCGAAATCAGCATCAAAACCATGGACATACCTGTGATGGTCGGTTATAAAATCATGGGACTGGGCATGGGCAACATCCGTGTAATGGGTGGGCCGGTTGCATCTTTTATTGTAGATAAGGAATTGACTTACAGCCTTAATGGGGTTAAAGAATCGCTGGATAACATTAAACTTAAAGACGCCATTTGGGGACTACAATTAGGCGCCGGTGTTGATGTGATGATGTTTACTCTGGACATTCGTTATGAAATTGGCTTAAACGACATCTCCGATATTGAAGGGCTTGATCTCAAATCAAATACTTTCCAGGTAAGTTTAGGCTGGAAAATTTTATAGCCTGCAAACGAAAAAATAAAATCTGACCGCATCCTGATTTGGTTGCGGTCTTTTTTTTGCCCAAGGAAGCCATGTACTGCCGAAAGAATTTTTTCGTTAGTTTGCAAAGGCAATTAAATCAGAGAACAGATGAATTCTTTAAAACAAAATATCTTTATTTTCCTAACGCTCCTATTCATTACTTCATGCTCACAGGATCCCATCAAGAGACTGAAAGTTGATGTAAGTGACATTCAGGTGGAAACACAGCCCATTAAGCGCTATGAAATGGCCTTGCAAGGACTAAGCCCGCAACCGGATTCACTGATCCCTGCCCTGTTCCGTATTTCTCAGGAATTTGAAATTTTCACCGGAAAAAATTATGAAGACCCGGACAAGTTGCTGCAACTGGCCGACTACCTCAACGATCCAAACATCCAAATTGCTTTTGACAGCGTACAGCAGAGGTTTGCTCATCTGGGAAATCTGCAAAAAGAATTAAACGACTTACTCCGTCATTATAAATATCATTATCCAAAAGCAGGCACTCCCGACATATACACTTATATATCAGGATTTTATTTTGAGCAGCCTGTGATTATCATGGACAATTCCATTATCATCGCCTTAGATATTTTTCTCAGTCCTTTTGAATTATACGATAAGCTGGGCACACCCAAATACATGCAGCACCGTTTTATTGCCGAGCGCATACCATCGGAAACAGCCCGAGCTCTTTCGATCATGCATTTAGCCCCCGACATGCCATCAGCCAGCTTGCTGCAAAACATGGTCGAAGCCGGCAAAAGCCTGTATTTCACTGATGCAATGCTTCCCGAAACAGCAGATTATCTGAAAATCGGTTTTACGCCTGAGGAAATCCAATGGTGTGAAATCAACGAAGGAAACATCTGGGCATTTTTGATTGAACGCAAATATCTTTTTAGCAACGACGAGAAAATTATCCGGGAATATATGATGGACGGGCCATTCATTCCGGGAATGCCCAAAGAAAGCCCCGGAGAATTAGGCCATTGGATTGGCTGGCAAATCGTTCGTCGCTATATGGAGAAACATCCCGAAGTAAGCCTCAAGCAACTGATGAGCACCACGGATGCACAAAAAATCCTGCGGGAATCGGGATATAAACCCAGAAAGTAAAAAAAATCCCCTTCCCCTGAAAAACCAGGAAGGGGCAGATGTTAAAATCAGCAGATCAACAAATAATCTGTTCGATGATAAATATCTGATATCCATTAAAATAACAATCTCAATAATCATTCATCCAGGCAACACGGATAATGAACCATAACAGAAGGGAAACAACCGAAACACCAAGGCCAAACATCGTGCTATAGAATGACACGAACAAACCACCCATAATAATAGAAGGCGAAATATCGCTGGCCTCTCTTATAACTTCGAATGCCTGATAAAGCCCAAGGGTTTGGTAAAAAACGCCAAAAAGCAATGCAATCCCGCCTAAAGCAATAGTGGAAACCCAGAGTGTACGGTCGAGCGCAACAATATCAAGCTTCATGCCCCGCCGTCCAAAAAAAACAAAAGCCGAAGCGAGGGACAGAACAGCCAATACAAGGATAATGCTCATTCCGGTAATACCGCCGGTCATCAAAAAGTCTTTCATAATATTGTGTGTTAAAATTAATAATTATGCAAGAATAATGCACCGGAAACACAGATAAAAATTTATTCCCTGAACGAAACCTATGACCCCCTGAATAGCGTTATTGCAGTATTTCTTCCGTTCAGGGAATAAAATCCGGCATTCAGGGAAAAGCATACACATCTAATAGGCTTTTTTATAAATTTGTTGGATGCTGCAAAAAAATCACATGATCCGGTTATTAGCCCATCTCTCATTCTGGCTGCTAAGCACGGTTTTTCTCACCTATTTCTTTGCACATTTTGATAATGCAGCAAATACTTCACGCTTTGTATTACTACAACTGCCCATTATAATTGCCACTACTTATGCTATTAATTATTGGCTTGTGCCAATTTTTTTATTTCGGAGAAAAATCGCCTTGTTTTTCTTTTTATTGGCCGGCACAGTGATCATTTCCATATGGATGAATGCCCTTATTACCGTTTTTGTTTTAGTGAACATCTATGAATTTGACACGAATAAAATGCCTGCAAGTCAATTTGATTTTGGCCTTTTAACAACAGGTTTATATCTTGTCGTTTTAGTGGGCGTTTCCATCCATTTTGTGAAGGAGGCTTTTAAACAACAAAACGAAAAACACAGAATCAAGCAGGAACAAGCCGAAACATCCCTCCTTTTGCAACAAAGCCAGTTAAAATTACTTCAAAATCAGTTACACCCGCACATGCTGTTTAACGCTTTAAATACAATTTACGGCTTAAGCCTTCAAAAATCCGATAAAACACCCGACCTAATCCTCAAACTCAGCGATTTACTGGATTATATGTTATATCGTTGCGATGATGAACGTATCTTCTTGAAGACTGAGATTGATATGCTTAAAAACTACATCAGTCTCGAAAGCCAAAAATTTGGCAAAGCCCTGAGCCTGGAATGCCTTTGGCCTGAAAAAAGTGAATCTGCACTTATTGCCCCCTTGCTTCTGCTGCCGCTTATTGAAAACACGTTTAAACACCCACGCAATAGTGGCATTGAGCGGCCCTCAATTAAAATTTGGGCAAAAATTGAAAATGAAAAACTGATTTTTAAAACCGAAAACACCTACAATAAATTATATCAACCCAAAAAACCTCATGGTATCGGTTTAAAAAACCTACGCAAAAGATTAGAGCTCCATTATCCTGAAAATCATTGCTTAAATATTAAAATAGACGACAATATATACAAATGCCATCTGGAAATTAAGCTGGATAGTATTGAAATTCATGAACATTAAGAATACATGAAATACAGTTGCATCATCATCGACGACGAGCCAATTGCTATTGAAGTAATTGAGAAACATCTTGAACGGGTTGAGGAAATCAAGCTTTTGGATGGCTTTACCGACCCTCTTAAAGCAATTCGACGCATCAATACTTCCAAACCCGACCTGATTTTCCTTGATATTGAAATGCCCGTATTAACTGGCTTTGACCTTCTTAAAACCCTTACATACAAGCCATCAGTGATACATACAACGGCGCACCGTGATTATGCCGTGGAGGCTTTCAACTTCCACGTGCTGGATTATTTACTCAAACCGGTTTCTTTTGAACGGCTTATGGTTGCTCTCGAGCAATTCTTCCTGAAAAAATCCAATAAATCACTACCAAACGCAAATGCAGTAAGTTCGGGAATGATGATTGTTAAAGCCGACAAAAAATTTCATAAAGTGTTTTTCCGTGATATCTTGTATATCGAAAGCATGGATGATTTTATCCGTTTGCATTTCCATCAATCAAAACTTGATATATACGATCGTTTGGTGCATATGGAGAAAAAGCTTCCGGCAAGCATATTCCTAAGAATACACAGAAGCATTATTGTGAATACCTTGATTATAAAAAGCTTCTCAACATCAGAAGTTTACCTCGATAAAGTGCGCTTGCCCATAGGAAAAAATTACAGAGAAAACGTTTTTCAGTTCCTTTCAGAAAGTAAAAACGAAGCTCCGAATAATTTTTAGTAAAGAAATAATCATTATCTTAGCCGAAGAAACAAGATAAATTATGCTGGTTAAGACATTTGGCAGCACACTCAACGGAGTGGATGCACTGCTCATCACTGTAGAAACCGATATCGGACAAGGGATTAATTTTCATATTGTTGGCCTTCCGGATAATGCCGTTAAAGAAAGCCATCACCGCATTGAATCCGCTCTAAGCAACAACAGTCTTAAAATTCCCAGGCAAAAGATTGTGATCAATATGGCGCCGGCAGATTTACGCAAGGAAGGATCGGCATATGATTTGACAATTGCGGCTGGCATACTTGCTGCATCAGGCCAGATGCCGGCAACAGATATCGACAGATATATCATTATGGGCGAGCTTTCGCTGGATGGCACTTTGCAGCCCATCAAAGGCGCACTTTCGATTGCCATCATGGCACAAAAAGCAGGTTTTAAAGGCTTTATCCTACCCGAACAAAACGCGCCCGAAGCCGCAATTGTAGAAGGTCTGGAAGTTTTCGGCCTGCACGACATCAAAGAAGTTGTTTCCTTTTTTGAAGACCCCAGCCCCTTTATTCCACTGAAAATCAATATGGAAGATGAGTTTTACCGGCGGCTCAACCTCTACGAATTTGATTTTTCCGACGTAAAAGGTCAGGAAAACATCAAACGCTCATTGGAGATTGCTGCATCTGGCGGACACAATGTACTTTTAATCGGGCCTCCCGGCGCAGGAAAAACCATGCTGGCCAAGCGTTTACCCTCCATTCTTCCCCCTTTGAGCATGAAGGAATCCCTGGAAACCACAAAAATTCACTCGGTCGCGGGAAAAATGCCTTCGCACCAGCCTTTGATTTCGGTGCGCCCTTTCCGTTCGCCGCACCACAGCATCAGCGATGCAGGTCTGGTTGGCGGTGGAACTTATCCGCAGCCCGGCGAAATTTCGCTTGCTCAAAACGGCGTTCTTTTCCTCGATGAGCTGCCCGAATTCAAACGTTCAGTTCTGGAAGTGATGCGGCAACCTATGGAAGACCGCGTTGTAACTATTTCGCGCGCAAGGCTTTCGGTGGAATATCCGGCAAGTTTTATGCTCGTGGCAGCCATGAACCCCTGTCCCTGCGGCTATTACAACCATCCCGAAAGGGAATGCGTTTGCGCGCCCGGTTTGGTTCAAAAATACCTGAATAAAATCAGTGGACCACTGCTCGACCGCATCGACATTCATGTGGAAGTGGTGCCCGTGCCTTTCCGTGAACTGGCCAATGCCTCGGGCGGTGAAAAAAGCCAGTCGATCAGGGAGCGTGTGGTAAAAGCACGGAAAATACAGGAAGCACGTTTTGCCGGATATCCGGATATTCATTCCAATGCGCAGATGAGCAGTAAAATGCTCCGCAGCTATTGCAAAGTGGATGAAGCCGGAATGGAAATGCTCAAAAATGCCATGGAACGCCTGGGCTTATCTGCCCGTGCATACGACCGTATTTTAAAAGTGAGCCGCACGATTGCCGATTTGGAGGAAAGCAAGGATATCCAAAGCCACCATCTGGCGGAAGCAATTAATTACCGCAGTTTGGACCGGGATAGTTGGGGGAGGTAAAAAGAAGACTCAACTTACAATAATCAATAACTCATTCTTAAGTTCTTTGAGAGGACCATTAATAATCTGCCAGACTTCTTCTGCATCAATACCAAAGTAATTGTGAGCAATAATATTTCGAAAACCACGAACTTTCATCCATGGTATTTTCTCTTCAGTTTCCAGAATAAAAAAATCCGATAGTTTCTCCGCCATTTCACCAATAACAACAAAATTCATCATTGAAGCATCAAATGAAAGGCTATCTGCATAAAATGAATCCGCATCACCAAAGACTTCTGAATAGCTTTGAATTTTATTGATAGATTCAATAATATTAAGAACACAGCTAAAATCTTTATGGCTAAGTTTATGCATAAATAGCTTCTGATAAAATTTGTTCCTTGAAAATTTTATTTATATACTTCTCCCTGCAAATATCAACAGATAAATCAAATTTTGATTGAATTTCCTGTTTTAGGGCAAGTTTAACTTCATAAAGATTGGGTGTATTATCCTCGAATTCAACTAGCAAATCAAGGTCACTTGAAGGTTGCTGGTCCCCACGGGCAACTGAACCAAAAACACCAATTTTTGTGAGATGGTATTTCTTTTTCAGGCTATTCTTATTAAGCCTCAGGTAGGATAATATTTGATCACTATGAACCATTATTCAAATATAGGAAAATTCCAATAAGGAAATTAGTGCAATTCAAAACCAAAGCTTTTCAACAAAAAAACATTTTCTAAAACTCCCAGGACGCGCCAAAATTGACAATTCCCCTGTAGCCCAGACCTCCTTCGGCGAAAAATGCCAGACCTTTTCCGATGCGCACACCCAGCAAATTCAATTGAAATGTTGCGCTCATGGCATTATCGCTGCCGGATTTCAGATTAGATGATGCGGAAGTAAAATCATCATTCACGTACATCATTCCTACACCCAAGCCGGAATAAAGCCTGATCCAATCTTTATCAAGATGGCGCCTTTCCACTTCTAAAGCAAGCGTATAGAAATCCTGTTTTGATTTTCCGGCAAACTCATTGAGCACATAAATATCGGCATCGGCACGATCCCACATAAATGTACCTCCAAAACTGTATTTTTCCCATAGACGATGGTGGTAGCTCAAAAGTGCACCGCCTTTCCAGCTTTCGTTTTCACGTTTATAACTTCCAATACTGATGATATTATCCAGAACATCTTCAAAAGCATTAAAAATCTGGTCGTAGGTTGCTATGCCATAACCCACGCGAATGGCATTTGGTTTTTCCTGAGCTTGTAAAAAGGGGATCTGCAAAAGAATCAGCGCTGCAAAAAGGATAACTTTTTTCATGTTATTTTTTTTCAATAAAACTACAAAAAAAATAAACAAAAAACCCGCAGGAAGCGGGTCTTTATTTATGTGATTTCTTTCTGAACTATTTGTGGACTTTCCGCACAAAATCCTCAACCTCAGGCACACCACCCTGATATACAAGATATCCGTTATAAGGTTCGCGCGAAGTAATTTCATCATTAACGGGTGTCAGCATAAGCTTTTTCACTTCTTCCGGATCATCGGTTTGTCCTAAAGCCCAGCCGAGTTTAATGAAAGCCACTTCGGGCAGCATATTTCCTGCCGGGATGATGCCTTTTGCCATCATATCGCGGCCTGTGTCATACACAAACATATGCACATAGCCCCAAAGCGTTTGCAATGTCATATACATATGCACGCCTTTTTTCTGAGCGCGTTCAATCGCAGGATACAGCTCTTTGTTGACGTGGCCCAAGCCTGTTCCAACAAATACAATTCCTTTATAACCAGCATCAACCATAGCATCAAGCACATCAGGATTCATACCGGGATAGTAATACAACATCGTTACCCTGTTGTCAAAATAAGGCATGATTTTCACGTTTTTGTCCTTACGGCGGTGATTGTAATCGCTTTTAATCGGCACAATTTCCTTGCGGCTCACCATTGCTACCGGCGTATCGCCAATGGTACGGAATGTGGAACGATAGGATGAGTGCATTTTACGCACGCGTGTTCCTTTATGCAGCAAGCCGTATTCGTCAGAAGTTGGGCCGAACATACACACCAGGACTTCTGCGATATCAGAATGTCCGGCGGTTTTCATGGCGTGCATCAGGTTGAGGGCCGCATCCGAGCTTGGGCGGTCGGAAGAACGTTGCGAACCCACAAGCACAACGGGCACCGGAAGGTTTTGGCACATAAAAGTCAGTGCAGCACCTGTATGATGCAGAGTATCCGTACCGTGGCCAATAACAATCCCATCAACGCCTTTTTCTATTTCCTTGCCAATGGCTTTGGCCAGTGAAACATATTGTTTCGGCCCCATGTTTTCGCTAAAAACAGCAAAAACCTTTTCGGTTTCCAGATTGCAGATATCGGCCAGCTCAGGAACGGCTCCGTAAAGCTCGCCCGGAGAGAAAGCAGGAATTACAGCTCCGGTTCGGTAATCGAGGCGCGAGGCAATCGTACCACCTGTTCCAAAAAGTTTCACCTGAGGCAATCCCGGTGTAACCGGAAATTCCTTTTCCGGAATTTTATAATTTGCCTTTTTGTAACCGGTTTCTTTCATACTGGTGATGGTACGCGTATCAATACCCACATTGTAACCGGTAATAATTTTCATTACGATGTGTTTATCATCATCGTTTTCGGCGCGAGGCAGGATGGTTCCTGAAAAAGCACCCCGGCTGGTTTCCACTTCTGCAGATCCCCAAACACGCACATTATATTTCTTTAAAAGCTCAAGGGCTTCTCCTTTATATCCTTGAAAAAAATCTTCACTCATTTTTCTTCCTTTCAAATTTTTTAACCTACAATTTCTGAAAGCTCAGGCATTGAAATATTGCCCAAAGCAGTAATGCGCAGCTGACCCATAATCCACTGACGACGGTTCGATTCTGTATCATGCAAATGAATTTCATTGAATTTTTGATGCAGGAAATCAATCTTGGAAATGATTTCATCGCGACTGACCCGCTTAAATTTCATAATAGTCAGGATGGATTCGAAATCCATGCTTGGATGCTGCAGGATATGCGGCAACATATTGGCTGCCAGTGCGTAATCCAGTTTTTCTTCTTTCAGGAAGGCAAACAAATCATAAATGCGGTCATACTCAAAGCCTTCTGCTTTACCAAAATGCCCTTCAACATATTTAAACCTTTGCGCCAGGAAAGTAGCGGCCAGTTTTGGCGCAACTCCCAACTCATCCACCATACGTTTGATGAGCGGATAGAGGTTTCGGGAAAAAATATAGGTAAATGTATCTTCCGTCACGCCCCAATCCTGAAGTTGTTGATAGCGATCCACAACATCATCAGGCAATTGTTTGCGCAGCTCTTCTATATGATCTTCATCGAGTGGTATTGGTGCTGAATCTGTATCGGGATACATTCGGTCGGCACCGGGAAGCACGCGCTCAAAAATTGTTGTTCCGTCTTCGAATGATTTGCGCGTTTCCGGAGGAATGCCGTCAAAAGCCATCAGGCAACGTTCTTCGATAACCTCAAGAGCTGTTTTTACATCGTCCTCAGGAGCCCAGAACAGAAGAACTGCATCATTTTTGCTGCATTCCATCATTTCAGAAATCCGGGCAAAATCATCGGCGCTGACAACCGGTTCAAGCGCTTCGCTGTGGGTCATATTTGGTTTTTCGATACAGGCGATTACCTTGAGGCGGTCTGAGATTTCATCGGCGAAAACTTTTCCGGGCTGATCGAAATGAGACAGCAGTCCACGGAAACAGGGCAGTTTCACCGCATATATTTTATGCTTTTGAGCTGCTGCTTCACGCAATGGCTCGTAATCGAATTTGAATTCGTAGAAATTCAGCTTGCGCGATTCCATTTTCCAGTCTTCTTTCTTCACACGTTCCTGCAAACGGGTACGCAGGTTCAGCAAAGCCCACTGGCGGAATGCTTCCACATGAGTCAGTTCAGGAATCCATTTGGTATGAGCCACGCCTTTGATCTCGACACGGTGGCCGCCGCGGCAACTTACGTTCACATCCTGACGTCCTGCCCCCATTCCGGTGCGCACCAGGCCGGTAGAACGGTTCAGGAAACGGATATAATCACAAACTTCCATCACCTCATCGGGATTCACCATATCCGGATAAGTAACCGTTTCGATGAGCGGCATACCCAGGCGGTCGGTTTTATACACACGTGTATGGGCGATATCGGAAATCTCACGGCAGGAATCTTCCTCAATACTTAATTGGATCAGTCGGATTTTCTTTTTGCGCATGGGCAGTTCGCCCTCAACACCAATAATCGCGGTACGTTGAAATCCGGTAGGAATAGAACCATCGAGGTACTGCTTACGCGTGATGTGCACTTCACCCACAATATTCAGGCGCGAAAGCATCGAAATAAGGATAGAAATATCCAAAGCCTGCCTGTTAATTGGAAATGGCGGGGTATCATCCACTTCGTAAGTGCAAGCTGTTTTATTGTTGATACGGTAAATAATTTCTTTTCGTGTTTTAAACTCCATGAGTGCTGTACCGTCATATTCGCCCAGTTCGCTAAGTGTAGGCCGCATATGGCGGATGATTTCAGCATCAAAATCTTCGTTGGAATGGAAGTGGCCGGAAGGACAGCGGCAAAATAGTTTCTCGTCGGTTTTGAGTTGTTGATGCACTTCGAGGCCCGACATAAAACCAATCCGGTCGTAATCGGCCTGGCTGGCTTCTTTTCGGTTTATGTAACCGATCTGATCGCGGGTTTCTTCGTAGTTGCGGCGTGCATCAAAAGATTTTTGTTCTTTCTGCGTGCGTTTCATTTTATCGAATTATATAGTCTATCATTATTGTTCTAAGCAAGGGCTATATTGCAAGGATCAAGGTTTTTGGCTCTTGCAGCAGCCTTTTGGTAAAGAATCCCCAAATGTAGGGAAAAGTGAGAAAAAAACAGGCGGATGGTGGTTATTTGGATTGAGAATAGGATTAATTCTTTTCCTTGCAAAGTTCCCATCAGGGATCATGAAAGATTATCAAGGCGGTGATATATTACCAGGAATATCGGTTTTTAAAATACTTCTACTAAATTTGGCGAAAATTGAAACAATCCTCACATGCTAAAACCCAACGAAAATAAAATAATTGAAGAGTGCATCGATTTGGTGCTTAGCTCCGTACGCCGCATGCCGGCACATTTTAGCAGTTCAGAAACGTCAAATCAAAGTTTTCTGCTGGATTATCCGGGAATAGATCCTGTAGATGAATACGAAATGGCTGCACAAGCCTGGCATAAACAACCCGATATGGAAAATGAAGATACGCAAATCTATTGTCTCAAGACCGGTGAGGACATAATGCTGGGCAGCTACATCATTGCACAAAAAGGATATCCGGAACTCAGCGAGGCTTTTATGGAAGAAATGATCCGCACCAATCTTTCATTCCTTCAGGTTGAGCTCCGGAAAAGCATGAAAGAAGCTTTTACAAAAGAAAATGCCAGGGCTTATTTCGAGATGTGCTGTGGATTTGGACGGGGGCGTATCCATCAATAATCAATAAATTTAATCCGCATGGAAAAGGAAGTATTAAGCCAAAATTTTTTGAAACTATTAAAACACCTACAATCATCTTTCTTTGCTACAATAAATCCTTAATTTTGCCGCTTATTGTTGCAGATTATGCTCCTGAAACGGATAACGCTTTTATTTTCAGTATTGTTACTGGCTTTTGGAATGAGAGCCCAGGACAGTACAGCGCATTTGCTGCCTCCCGACAGTATGCAGGTGTGGTACTTTTATAACCATCTCGATAGCGCCGATCAGGAAAAATATTATTATATCGATACGGTTCTGGCCGGAGTGCAGGAGGTCAATCCCATAAGGCAAGGCAAACGTTTTTATGCTGATTTGGGCAATATCGGACAGGCACAAACCAATTTGCTTTACACGCCCCGCCAGAGCATTTCTTTCAATTATGGCCCCAACAACTTTAGTACATTTTGGATGAATTTTGAGGACATCCGTTATTTCAATGAGCAAAGCCCTTATACAAATGTTCAGTATGTCACAGGGCCGGGCCGTATGCAAATTCTGGGTTTAACGCACAGCCAAAACCTGTTTAAAGCCCTTTATGTAGGTGTGGATTTTAAACTAATCAACTCTTTTGGGGATTATCCACAGCAAAAAACAGACGATTACAATCTGGCAGTCAATATGCGCTATTTCACTAAAGACAAACGCTATGGCGCAACATTTGCCTGGATCAACAACCGGGTAACCAACCGTGAAAACGGCGGCATCAAATACGACAGCCTTTTTACACAGAACCTGGAAACCAACCGGGCTGCATACGCGGTAAATCTGAGCAGTGCCGAAACCCGATTAAAAAGAGGTGGCATCGAAGTTTTCCAGTTTTTCAATATTGTGCCCCCCGGTGGAAGAAAGAAAAAAGAGCCCAAAGTAAAATCACAGCCCGTTCCACCGGAACTTCTGGCCGACACCAATCAAACAGACCAAATTCCGTTTTTGACGGACAGCCTCAGTAATGTCCCTGACAGCCTTATGGCCGACAGCTTTCCCTTTTTGGACTCGCTTCCAATTGTTTTGCAAGACACCACTACACCCATACCGGACAGCATTATCATCACAGAAGAAATGCTGCGCAAACCACCAATGCTCATTAACCCCTTACCTTTCAGCTCACTCAGCGAACCAACATTGGTAGAAAAACAAAATTATTTTTCATCAGCCGACAGCATCATCCGGGCTGATTCTATAAATCAGATTCAAAAAAAGATTTTCAATCCCGGAAGGATTTCCTGGCGGTTCAGGCTGTACCGCGATATATATATGTATGCGGATGAATCGGGGGAAACCGGATTTTACGAAAACTACTATCATGGAGAAAACACTTTTGATTCGGTGAGCGTGGTGCAAATGCACAACATCTTTGCCTGGAGCAACACTAATCCAGAAGCCGTTGATCAGAAAAACCTTTTCCGTTTATACCTTTACCTGCAACATCAGCATATCAGAATTGGCGGCGATGTAGGCAAATATGAATTTGACCAGATTATTCCGCGCGGCGAGCTGGCAACCCGCATTCTCGGGCGATTTGAGCTGCGTGGCGAAGCATCTGTGGTTTCCGGTGGTTATAATGATGGTGATTATATGCTGCGCGCCAGCATACAAACAAAATTAGGCAACAAAAACAATCCCTTTGTTTTTACCGGAGAAGCCTCTATTATCTCACAAAGCGCGCCCTGGGATTACTTTTATCATAATGCCAATAATTTTATGTGGCTCAACGATTTTAACAAAACCACATCATCATGGATTGGCGCCAGTATTGGCCGGGGGGAAACTTATCTTAGCATGCGCTACTATGTGCTCAATGAATTGCTTTATTTCAACGAAAAGGCTCTACCCGCCCAATTGGATGGAAATACCGGACTTTTGCAGGCAAGCCTATTCTCCAAAAATAAATTAGGCAACTGGCATTTTGACAATCAATTGATTTTTCAGCAGTTAAGCAATAACGAAGCCTTGCGCCTGCCCAAATTTATGGCCAAAAGCCGGGTATATTTCCGCTTCCCGATGTTTAAAAGGGCTTTAATGCTTCAGCCGGGATTTTCTCTTTTTTATACTACTGCGTATCAGGCGAAAGCATATATGCCCTCCTCACGCATCTTTTATCTGCAAAATAATGGCGAATACGGAAACTATCCCTATATCGATTTCTTCGTGAATTTTCGTGTGCAGCGCGCCCGTCTTTTCCTCAAATATGTGCACATTACCAAAGGATTATTTGGCTATGAATACATGGCCGTGCCCGGATATCCAATGAAAGACGGTGGCATTATGTTTGGCCTGCAATGGCGCTTTCATGATTAATACAGAAACCCAAAAAGCCACAAAGGAATCACATTGTCTGATCCGATTTCAATATCATCCTTAACAATAAAAGCGTTCTGTTTTTGGGCGATTTGTTTCCTGCCTTTTGATTTTCCACCAATTTCAAAAAAACAATCCATAAAGCGGAAATCGCATACATCTTCAAGAAATACAGAACCAATTTTAGAAAGCTGATTATAAAAAAAGGTCTCCCTCAAATTCCCTGTATCAGGCTGATGCACAGATAAACTAAACATCAGATTGGGATTTTCAGCAAATATTTTCCCGGGCTTTCCCAGGCTGTTAATCCCTTTATCTTCATGATAAGCAAGATTAAGCAAATCCGATTGAGACAAATACTGAAGATAAGATTTCATCGTGTTGATGCTGATTCCACTTCTTTGGCTCAGCGAATTCATATTAGGCTTAAAGGGAACTGAATTACTGATAATAGAAAGCAGTTTCTTTAATAAAACTACATTCTGGGGAGGCACGGCAGCAAATTGCGGAATATCAATTTCAAGAACAGTAAGAATAGCCTCGCTTAGTTTTTGAGGAAATGTATTCAGGTTTTCCAGAAAAAACGGATAATATCCATGTTGCAGATAATCCTGAAAATAAGCCAACGGCTTTATCTCCCTGATAATTTCCATTGCCGCTTCGATGTGATGATCACGAACATCCTCAAAAGCAAACACAGGAAAGCTGATGCCTGTGCGCATCGCAATATATTCCCTGAACGACAATCCCGGCATATCGTACACGACCGACCTTCGGCTTAAATCCGCTTTGGCTTTTTGCAAATGCAATAAAGAAGAGCCCGTATAAACCAGTTTAAGAGATGGGATGTCATCATAAACATTCTTCAGCTCCTGAGCCCAGTTTTGATAACGGTGTACCTCATCCAAAACCAGCAATTCCCCTCCCCGCTGACTAAAAGTCAGAGCCAGGTCATATAGGCTGTTGGTGCTGAAATACAAATCATCGAGGCTGGCATATAAAACCCGGTTTCCGGCCGGATAATTCATCCGGATGTACTGCAAAAGCATGGTTGTTTTTCCAACACCCCGGGCACCCCGAATCCCAATCAAACGGTCCGACCAATCAACTTTCGAAACAAACGACCTGATCTTTTGTGTTTGAACCAGGGCATATTTTGCATAAAACTTTTGTTGTAACACTTCCATACGCGCATATTTATCAACGCAAAGATAATAATTTTTAATAAAAATATCAACGCATTGACATTTTTTTAGTATAAAATGTTTTTCCAATGATAATTTCCTAAAACTGCCCCTTCCTGCCCTTCTCTTCTAAAACTAATTTAGAATAATGTTGCATCATCATTTTGCTAAACAAGATGTACATTTGTGTGTTTAAACATGATACCATACCGAAAAATCAATCTATTAAAATATGAGCAAATTAAGCTACACCCTGATCATTGCGTTTTTGATGCCTTTTGCCGTTCAGGCACAGGAAAGCATCAGCGCAGAAGAACTAACAAAAAGCATTTCATATCTGGCGAGCGATGAATTGGCCGGACGCAAACCCGGCACAAAAGGCGATACACTTGCCGCGGAGTTTATCCGCGATCATTTTCAAAAATCCGGTGCGAAACTGCTTTTCCTCGATGGTTTTCAGGAATTTGAAGTTACCACAGGCGTTCATGCCGGCGAAAACAACAAATTGGTATGCCGTGATTTTTCTGCCATTCCGAAACAAGATTTTATTCCGGTGGGCTTTTCAGCAAACGCCAGCCTAAAAGCTCCGGTTGCTTTTGCCGGTTACGGCCTGAGCTTTAGCAACGACACATTAAAATGGGATGATTATCAAGGCATTGAAGTAAAAGGCAAATGGGCCATTATTATGCGAGGCGATCCGATGCCCGGAAGCAACGACAGCCCTTTTATCCCTTTCAGCAGCGAACGCGATAAAGTATTGGCCGCCAAAGATAATGGTGCAAAAGGCGTTATTTTCGTTGATGGAGCATCCACAGCAAAAACCGACGAAATGCGCGAAATGAATTTTGACAAAAGCATCACCGATGCCGGAATACCTGTGCTGCAAGCCAAACGCTTTGTAATCGATCAAATTATTGCACCATCAGGGAAAACCGTGACAGAAATTGAAAAACAAACGATCGAAAATTTTGAACCCCAGTCGTTTGAGTGCAAATCGCCGGTTGAAGGCCAGGCAGAGGTTTTACGCGACGAACTGACAACTTTTAATGTGGGTGCATGGATTGAAGGAAGTGATGAAAAGCTGAAAAACGAATATATTGTTGTGGGTGCGCATTACGACCATCTTGGCATGGGCGGTTACGGAAGCGGAAGCCGCATGCCAGACACCAATGCCGTGCACAATGGCGCCGATGATAATGCTTCGGGCGTGGCGGCAGTTATGGAGCTCGCTGAGCAAATCGGTTCGTTGGATACAAAACCCGACCGTTCCATTATTTTCCTTGCTTTTGGCGCCGAGGAAATGGGATTGCTGGGCAGCAAATATTTTATCGAACACCTCCCTGTTCCGGCAGATCAAATCAAAGCCATGATCAATATGGATATGATCGGACGTTTGAAAAGGGACAATATGCGCATTTCGATTGGCGGGACGGGCACAGCACAAGAAAGCAAAGAGATCCTGGAACAACTTCTGAAAAACAGCGAACTCAGCGCGGGAATGTCGCCCGAAGGATTTGGCCCTTCCGACCATGCTGCCTTTTATGGTGAAAACATTCCGGTTTTCTTCATCAGCACAGGTGCGCACAGCGATTACCATACGCCCATGGATGATGTGGAATTTATTGATGCAGATGGCGCGGAACTGGTGAGCAATTTTGTTTATCAGCTTCTTGATACGCTAAGCGATAAGTCAACAAGGCTTACATTCCAGGAAGCAGGCCCAAGCAAAAACAAGGCGCGTCATGGATACAGTTTTAAGGTAACTTTTGGCATCATGCCCGATTTTACTGCCGAAGCAGGCGAAGGCATGAGCGTTGGCGGAGTGCGTCCGGGCGGCCCGGCGCACAGTGCAGGCATGTTGAAAGGCGACCGTATTGTTGCCATCGACGGAAAAAAAGTTGCTGACATTTATGAATATATGGCACGCCTGAAAAAACTGAAAGCCGGTCAAATCGTAACCGTTGATGTTCTTCGTAACGGAAAGAAGGAAGTTTTGATTATTCAGTTGTAAGTTTTATTGTTTTATTCTTATATTTGTAATATAAAATTTCAAATTTCCTCTAAACAGATGAAAAGGATTGTATTGCTCACCCTTGTTTTTTTCAACATGTTTTTGTTGATGGGACAAAAGCAAACAATCCCTTATACCCTCGATGATCGTGACCGCTTGATTAAAATAGAATCAAAGCTTAATAGCATCGAGGTAGAAATGAACGCACGCTTTAAGGCTGTTGACGAAAAGTTTGCGTCGCTTGAATATCGGTTTGATGCGATAGACCAGAAATTTGATGCAATTGACCAGAGATTTAATGCAATTGACCAGAGATTTAATGCAATTGACCAGAGATTCAAATCAATTGACCAAAGGTTTGATTCCATTGAAAGGGAACTAAGCTCTATTAAAACCTTCCTTTTTTGGGGCTTTGGCATTTTGTTTGGCTTCTTCACATTTTTGATGGGCTTTGTGCTGTGGGATCGCAGAAGCATGATAAAGCCTGTTCGTGATGATGTGGAGGCACTAAAAGAAGAAAACAAAAGGCTCAAGGAGATTTTCAGGGAACACGCCAAAGACCAGCCGCAACTAAGAGAAATTTTAAAAAATGCAGGTATCCTATAAACAAAAACCCGGAACAAAAATCCCGGGTTTTTGTTTTTTATGATACGAACTACAGGCTTTTCCTGCGCGCATTTACATATTCAGCAGCCGCTAAAGCTGCGATTGTCCCATCAGCAACAGCGGTCGTAACCTGACGATATTTTTTTGCTATGGAATCACCGGCAGCAAAAACACCGGGCAAACTTGTGTGCATTTCTTCATCGACCACAATTTCTTTCCGCTCGTTCAGCTCCAGCTTTCCTTCAAGGCTCTCGGTATTGGGGATATATCCGATAAACACAAAAACCCCATCAATTTCCTTTTCGTAGGATTCACCGGTTTTAAGGTTTTCGAGCGTCACTTTTTGCAGCTTTTCATCGCCAAAAAACTCTGTTATTCGGGTATTCATTGTGAAACTGATTTTAGGATTTGCTTCGGCTTCGGCCACATAATACTCAAAAGCCTGCCATTCATCCAGCATATGAACCACCTCAACTGAAGCGGCGTATTTGGTCAGCGAAACAGCTTCTTCGAGCGCTGTATTTCCACCACCAACAACAATGATGTTTTTATCCTGAAAAAAATCCCCATCGCAGGTGGCACAATAGGAAATGCCTTTTCCGCGCAGTTTTTGTTCACCGGGCACACCCAATGGACGTGATTTCCCACCGGTTGCCAGAATCAAAGCCCCGGCAGTATAAACTTCTTTTCCGTTTACCTCAACACGCTTTGTATCGCCTTGCATATCGCAAGCAGTTATGCTCAGGTTTGATTTCAATTTGCAGCCAAATGATTTTGCCTGTTTCTTCATCGTATTGGCCAACATATAGCCACTAGTAGCCTCAACTCCCGGATAATTGGCAATTTCGTGGGTCAAAATCAGCTGTCCACCTGCCGCTCCTTCATTGAGAATCAATGTTTTCATCTTTGCTCGCGAAAGATAAATGCCTGCTGTAAGTCCTGACGGGCCTCCGCCGACAACTATTACATCAAAATGATTTTTGTCCATGATACTTTGTTATACGACAAACGGAAAGACCGGAATTGCCCGTCTTTCCGTTCGCACAGATTTATTGAAATTATTCCGGCTTACCAAATTCCTGGTTCAGGATGCCTGTAACCTGACCCATGTTCTGGATACTGGACGTTGCTTTGACAATCTTGCCATTCTTATAGTAAACGGTAAATGGAAGCCCCATAAAGCCACGACATTCAGGCGCATTGCGGATTACTTCGGCATCCGGAATATCAAATTCCATATCAGCAAATTTCACATGCTCATATTCATCTTCCAGTTCTTCCATAATTTCATAAACAGGTAAACACATGGGACCCATACGACCACAGCATACCATTACATTTTCATTTTCTTCGATCATCTTTTTGTGATCGGCTTTTGAATTGAGGTGCGTTAAATTTGTATAAAGCATATTAATAATTTTTTGTTCTGGCCTTTTTCTCTTAAAAACCATACCAAATCCAATTTTAAATCTAAATATGTCAATACATCCATTTAAAACGAGACAAATAGTCAGGAATGGCACTGTTGTCAGCCCCAAAGAGAAAAATCCAGCTCAGGAAAACCCGAATTTTCTCGTGAGCTGAATCCTTTTAGATTATATTTGCGGTTCACTCTCAATACTAATCAACATGAGGAAATTCCTATTTATCCTGTTTCTTGGAAATATTTTTATTTCAGGATTACAAGCTCAAAACCAACCGAATGATTTCAACTGCTTTACTGTAATTGCAGGAAAAGAAGCAACGACCACCGGTGATATACTGGCAGCGCATAACGAAGACGACTTTGGTGATTATGTTGTGAACTTTTATAAAGTTCCTGCCCGCAATTTCGGGTCTGATGATATTGCCAGGCTGAAAAACGGAGCTATAGAGCCACAGCCCGAAAAAACTCAAGCCTATTTATGGATCAATATGCCCGGGCTGGACTTTTCCGACTCCTACATTAATGAATCCGGGCTATGCATTTTTTCCAATGCCTGCCGTTCACGCGAAGACAAAGGAGCGCTTACGGATGGAGGCATTGGCTATTGGCTGCGCCGACTGATGGCCGAAAGGGCAAGCACTGCACGAGAAGCTGTGAAAATTGGCGGTGCGCTTATCGAAAAATACGGCTATTACAGCAGTGGCCGCTCCTATACAATTGCCGGCCCAAATGAAGCCTGGCTGCTTTCGGCGGTAAACGGAAAACATTGGGTGGCACAGCGTATTCCCGATGACAAAATCATGATATTGCCCAATTATTATATCATCCACGAAGTAAACCTGAATGACACAATGAATTTTTATGGCAGTGCCGATATAATCACGTATGCACAGGAACGCGGCTGGTACAATCCGGAAACAGATGGCATTTTTGATTTTGCCAAAGCCTACAGCGATCAGGAAAACCTCAACAATCCCAATAACATCACACGACAGTGGGGCGCAATACATCTGCTCGCAAAAAAAGATTATAAAGTTGGCGATGAAATCCCTTTTGCTGTGGAGCCAAAAGAAAAAATCAGTCCGGAAATGCTGATGGAAGTACTGGCTTATCATCATGAAGGCACAGAAAAAGACCTGACAGAAAACTACGAAAAAGGAGACCCACACCATCATGGCGAATATACCATTTGCACAAGCCATACGCAGTACGGTATTGTAGCCGAGCTCCGCCAGGACTTACCTGCCGAAATGGCCACCAGAATATGGATAGCACCTTTCCGCCCCTGCGTGAACCCTTTCCTGCCCTGGTATCCCGGCCTCCGGCAAATCCCTGCTGCTTACACACAAAACGATAATGACTGGGCAAACGCCCTGCAACATCATTTTGATGAAACAGCTGACTACAGAGAAGAATATCCCGAATCGGTTCATTGGCAGTTTGTGGATTTTGCCGCTTCAATTGATGATGATTATAAAAACAAAATCAATGATGTACGTGAAGCCAAATCGAAAAAGCAAAAAGCAATCCGTAAACGTACGGACAAAGCAGAAAAAACGGCATTGAAAACAGCAAAAAACAATCCGGAAAAGCTGGCTAACAGCTTATATGAGATAACAAACCGTGAACTAACGAACGAATCTGCAGAAAAATAAACCACCATTACAAGAATATCATGAAGAGATCTTTTTTAGCGATTTTGATTTCCATTTTAATTATTTCAGTTACCTCCTGCAATTCAGACAATAAGGATTTAGCTGATAAAGTAAACCCATTTATTGGCACCGGAGGCCATGGCCACACTTATCCCGGGGCAGCGGCTCCATTTGGCATGGTTCAGCTTAGTCCCGACACTCGTTTGGATGGCTGGGACGGATGTGGCGGATACCACTATTCCGATAGCGTCATCTTTGGGTTCAGCCACACACACCTGAGCGGCACAGGCGTTTCCGACTACGGAGACATTTTGATTATGCCTACAACCGGAAAACTGCACCTCAACAATGGCAGCAAAGCCGGGCATCAAAACGGATACGCCAGTAAATTCAGCCACAAAAATGAAAGCGCTACTGCCGGATATTACGAAGTCCTGCTCGAAGATTACAACATCAAAGCGGAATTAACCGCTACGGAACGCACGGGCATGCACCGCTACAGCATCCCTGAGAACGAAGCTTGCCACATTGTCCTCGACCTCATTCATCGCGATAAAGTACTTGATGCCGGTATCAAAATTGTCAGCGAAACACGCATCGAAGGTTACCGCCATTCTCAGGCATGGGCCGAAAAACAAATGTTGTTTTTTGTGATGGAATTTTCCAAACCCTTCAGCAGTTTTGGTATTCAGGAGAATGAAAATCCAGAAGAAGGCAAAAAAGAAGCCAAAGGGGAATCCTTGCGGGCATGGTTTGACTTTGACATGCCACAGGGTGGTGAAATCCTGGTGAAAACAGGACTTTCAGCCGTAAGTATTGAGGGTGCGGCACTCAATCTGGAAACTGAAAACCCGGATTGGGATTTTTCTGCCATTTATAAAAAAACAAAGGAAAAATGGAATAAGGAACTCAGCAAGATTAAAGTTGAAGGCAGCACAGCCGATAATCAGGAAATATTTTATACCGCACTCTATCACAGCATGCTAAACCCCAATATCTATATGGATGTGGATGGGAAATACCGTGGCCGCGATCTGGAAATCCACCAAACGGATGGATTTGAAAATTATACTGTTTTCTCGTTATGGGACACTTATCGCGCTGCGCATCCGCTGTTCACGATTATCGACCAAAAACGCACCAACGATTTCATCAATACATTTATCAAGCAATGGGAACAGGGCGGATTGCTGCCTGTTTGGGAACTGTCGGCCAACGAAACCAATTGCATGATCGGCTATCATGCCGTTCCTGTAATTGCTGATGCCTGGATCAAAGGCATTCGTGGATATGATGAACAAAAAGCTCTGGATGCTATGATTACAAGCGGCATGCAGGATATCCGAGGCAGCAATTATTACCGCGAATACGGTTTTATTCCGGCAAATCTGGCAGGCTCGTCTGTTTCCGTTACCCTGGAATATGCTTATGACGATTGGTGCATTGCTCAGATGGCTCGGGAAATGGGCGATATGGAAACATACAAAACGTATTCTGAACGCGCTCAATATTACAAAAACATGTTTGATCCGGAAAGCGGATTTATGCGTCCCCGCCGCAATAATGCCTGGATTGAGCCTTTTGATCCCAGGGAAGTCAACTTCCACTATACCGAAGCCAATTGCTGGCAATATAGCTTTTATGTACCGCAGGATATAGAAACATTTGCCATGATGCTTGGAGGGAAGGATGCTCTTTCAGCAAAACTTGACAAGCTTTTTACCGAAAAAACAGAAACCACCGGGCGGCATCAGGCAGATATCACCGGACTGATCGGGCAATATGCACACGGAAACGAGCCCAGCCATCACATGGCTTATCTTTATGATTATACCGGACAGCCCTGGAAAACACAGCAAAAAGTACGGCAGATTATGGCCGATTTTTATACGACCCAACCCGACGGCCTGATTGGAAATGAAGATTGCGGACAGATGTCGGCATGGTATGTATTCAGTTCCATGGGATTTTATCCTGTGACTCCCGGAAGTGATATTTACGCTTTGGGAAGCCCGGTTTTCGACAAAGCAAGCATCCGGCTGGAGAACGGAAAAACCTTTGTTCAAACTGCGGAGAACAACAGTCCTGAAAACATTTATGTGCAAGAGGTTTTGCTCAACGGTGAAATTTGGACAAACAATTATATCCGTCATGAGGATATTATGAATGGCGGCCATTTGCATTTCGTAATGGGACCTCAACCAAATAAAGAAAGAGGCACACAAAGCGATAATTTCCCTCCAAGTAATATCGGGGAAAACATCATCATCCCTACGCCTTATTATATCGCTGATGGTCAAACGTTCAAAAAAACCACAGAAATCGGAATGGCCTGCGCAGCTATTGAAGAAGTAAGCATCCATTATACTACGGATGGCAGTGAACCTACAGAAGATTCAGAAATCTTCATCAAACCAATCAAAATCAATAAAACAACAACTTTTAATGCAATAGCCATTGATAAAAAAGGCAAAAAAAGCCGTTTGAGTACCGGAACCTTCTACAGAATACCGGAACACAGAAATATTGAACTGGCAAACAAATATGCCCCGCAATATGCAGCCGGCGGCAATATGGCATTGATTGATATGCTGCGGGGAAATGAAAGCTTTGCAACAGGAGCATGGCAGGGCTTCCAGTTTCATGACCTTGAAGCTACAGTTGATTTGGGCAAAAAGCAGGAATGCAGCAAACTGGCAATTGGATTTATTCAGGATATGAAATCATGGATTTTTATGCCCGAATGGGTTGATTTTTACGGCTCTGCAGACGGCAAAAACTTCCATAAACTGGGTCGGGTTCAAAATTACATACCGATGAAACAAGAAGGAGGAATAGTTAAAGAATTTGAACTCAATATCAAACCACAAAGGTTAAAAGCTGTGAAAGTAGTCGCAAAAAATATCCAATACTGTCCCGAATGGCATTTAGGAGCTGGCGGAAAAGCCTGGCTTTTTGCTGATGAAATCACGATAGATTAGAACCAAATAAACACTAAACTCTTAAGCCATTGTTTGCCTAAAAACTGCAAACAATGGCTTTTTAAGTCGCTATAAAACCGATTGCCCGGGCGTTTTTTCAGAGAAAATCAAAAAAAAACGAAAAATCATGTCACACATATACATCTTTACTTATCTTTGTGGGCTAATCAGAGCTAATCATGGAACTCTATATAATTATTACGGTTTATATCATTGCTGCCTTTTACTTTTCACGCCAGGCAATGTACTATGAAATCAGTGGTTTTAAAGTGTTTTTATTGTCAATA
Source organism: Bacteroidales bacterium (assembly GCA_963662905.2). Lineage (GTDB taxonomy): Bacteria > Bacteroidota > Bacteroidia > Bacteroidales > WRLA01. The sequence continues at coordinate 440,378 of CAXXFD010000004.1, forward strand.
CTGCTGACCCCCTTAGTCGGAGCCATTGTTCTTTACAATTCGCGGCGCAAAATCCTCTATAAAGTAAAACAGTATAAATGTCCCACATGCAATTTCTCTTTCACTGAATTCCACGAACAATGCCCACATTGTGCCAAGGAAGGAAAAAAAGTACGGCTTCAAGAGAAACTCAGGGACATGACCTGATCTTTCTTTTTATCTTCGTAGCAAATCATCTGTTATGAAGAATCCAGTTCTGAAATCATTACTTTTTTTGCTTATAATCCCCCTTCTTGCTTCTTGCCTCCAAAAGCCTGCCGCTGATCCATTGCATCAGCAATTGAACACGCATTGGCAGCTCAAATTAACCGATACGCTTATTGAGGCAAAAGTACCCGGATGCGTGCATACCGATTTGATGCAGGCAGGAATAATCGATGACCCTTTTTTCCGCAGTAATGAAGACAGCCTGCAATGGATTTCGCGCCTTAATCCTGTTTATCAATGCACTTTCCGGGTTCATCACGACATCCTAAAGCAGGAACAACAATTCCTGAAATTTCATGGAATTGATACTTATGCAAAGGTCTTCCTAAACGGTCATGAGCTAACCAAAACACTAAATGACAGCTGCTTAAACAATATGTTCCGTATTTGGGAATTTGATGTAAAACAGCTTCTAAATGCCGGCGAAAACACACTGAGCATCCATTTTTTCGATGCAGAAAAATCCGACAGCCTCAAAGCGACATCTCATTTTGTGCAATATCCTGATCAGCGCGCATTCAGCCGCAAAGCTCCTTATCAATACAATTGGGACTGGGGACCGAAATTCGTAACGAGCGGCATCTGGAAACCTGTTGAATTGATTGGGTGGTCTGGAATTCAAATTGTTGGCAAAAACTTTGTAACCAAAAATATCACTGAACATTCGGCAGAAACAGAGCTGATCATCGAAATTGAAAGCACTAAAAATCAGGATGCAACACTAAAGCTTGAAATCATCAATCCTTCAAACAAGGAGATATTGCAAAAAACAGTTCAGGAAAAACTGGGCTCCGGATTTAATTCCATAAAAATCCCACTTAAAATCCCTGATCCCGAACTTTGGTGGTGCAATGGACAAGGCAAAGCAAAGCTTTATACAATAAAGGCAGCAATCCATTCGGACAGCAATAGCGATAAGCTGGAATTCCGTGCAGGAATCCGAACCATTGAGCTGCAACAGAAGCCGGATGATGAAGGCAAAAGCTTTCGCTTTGTTTTGAACGGAAGGCCGGTTTTCATCAAAGGCGCAAATTATATCCCGCAGGATAATTTCACAAACCGCACGAGCGATGAGCAATACGAAAGGCTAATCCTGCAAGCCAAAAATGCCAATATGAACATGCTACGTGTTTGGGGCGGAGGCTTTTACGAAAACGATATCTTTTATAAACTCTGCGATGAAAACGGTTTGATGGTGTGGCAGGATTTTATGTTTGCATGTAATTTGTATCCCGGCGATTCGGCTTTCCTGGAAAATGTGCGCCATGAAGCCCGCGACAATATCCGCAGAATCCGGCATCACCCAAGTCTGGCTTTATGGTGTGGCAATAATGAAATCAAAGAAGGCTGGTTTAACTGGGGCTGGCAAAAAAGCCTGGGATATTCTGCAGAAGATTCCTCCCGCGTTTGGGCAGATTACCAGAATATTTTCCATAAAATTTTACCCGAGGAAATTTCGCAATGGAGCTACGGAATTGACTATCACCCCTCCTCTCCTGCCAATGGCTGGGGTCGGGAAATCAGCCTGAATGAAGGCGACCTGCATTATTGGGGCGTTTGGTGGGGCGCCCAGCCTTTTGAGATGTATATCGAAAAAACCGGCCGTTTTATGAGCGAGTATGGTTTTCAGGCGTATCCCGATATACAAAGCATTCGGGATTTCAGCCTCCCGCAAGACCGCTACCGCAACAGTCCGGTGATGCAAACGCATCAGAAACATCCGCGCGGCGAAGAACTGATCGAAACTTATATGCAGCGGGATTTTCAAGTGCCTGAAAACTTCAAAGACTATATTTACGCGTCGCAAATGCTGCAGGCGCATGGCATAGGGATGGCTATTGAAGCTCACCGAAAGCAAATGTCTCGCTGTGGCGGCACACTTTACTGGCAACTCAACGATTGCTGGCCGGTCATCAGCTGGTCATCCATTGATTATTACGGACGCCAAAAAGCACTGCATCATCAGGTACGCAGATTGTTCAAAAACACAATCATCCCTATGGAATGGATAAACGACACGCTCAGGGTTTATGTCGTTTCCGATACGGCACAAGATTTTAATGCACAAGTTCGAATTTCATTATTTGATCAAAATAACGAATGCCATCAATTGGCTGATAAAAATATCCGGGTACAAAATGGCAGCCATATTATTTATGAAATTCCAAAATCAGAGATAGGTCATTTTGATGAAAATGCTTCAATCGCATATGCAAAACTCGAAAACGCAGGACAGATCATATCGGAAAATCATTTCTTCTTTGAAAAACCGAAAAACCTGAAGCTTCGAATGCCTGAACCGGAATTTGAAATAATCAGCGATGATGCAGGCAATTTCCTGACAGTGGAAAGTCCCGAAACGATTTACGGTTTGCACATCTATTGCGATTCTTTATATCTGGATTTGAGCGACAATTATTTTCACATGGCCCCCGGTGAAAAAAAGATTTTAAAAATCAATAATGAAAACCCCATCACAGAAGACATGATCCGTTTCAACAGCATAAATCAAATAAATCTGTAGAATGACAAAAAAAGCCTTTTTGATAACCCTATGCGCCTTTGCCTTTTCTTTTTCACAGGCAAAAGTTACGGACAGCCTGAAAATCATGACTTTCAATATTCGCTACGATAATCCGCATGATGGCGAAAACCGTTGGGATACAAGAAAGCCATTGGTTAAGGAAATCCTCCTGCAGGCGGATGCAGATATCATATGCATACAAGAAGGATTGTACCATCAGGTTATGGGCATTCAGTCCATGTTGCCCACGTACAAACGCATTGGCACAGGGCGCGATGACGGCAAATTAGGAGGCGAATTCTGTGCCATTTACTATCGGATCGACCGCTTTGAAGCGGATACTTCGGGCACTTTCTGGCTTTCGGAGCAGCCCGATGTCCCGGGCTCAAAAAGCTGGAACACAGCCTGCACACGCATTGTCAGCTGGGCAAAATTCACAGATCTGTCCAGCAGGAAAAGTTTTTATGTCCTGAATACACATTTCGATCATATGTCGGAACAAGCACGGCTCGAAAGCGCAAAGCTCATCAATAAGTTCTGCGAAAACTGCGGCGAACTCCCTCTTATCCTTTGCGGAGATTTTAACTGTACGGCATCATCAGCACCGGTTGAAACGCTGAGGCAACAGTTCAACAACAGCAAAACCATCAGCAAAAGCCCTCCTGCAGGGCCGCAATATACTTTTTGTGGGTTCAACGGGAAACCGGAGCACGGCAGCATTATCGACCATATTTTTGTGCGCAATATTGGTGCTGTCAAAAGCTTTATGATAATGAACGAGCAATATGATTTCAATAAAAAAACCATTCCTTCAGATCATTTGCCAGTCAGGGTAGAAATCCTATACTGACCCATTTGATAACCAAATTAAAATTAAATTTGCATTTCTAACTAAAACGATAAAGCATATGAATCAGAAACCGAATTACACTCTGCCTTTCATCACCGTGATTGGATTGTTTTTTATGTGGGGCTTCATCACCTGCATGAACGATATTTTAATTCCCTACCTGAAAGGCGTATTTGAGCTCACGCATTTTAAAGCAATGCTTGTGCAGTTTGCCTTTTTTGGCGCTTATTTTATCGGATCGGTCATATACTTTATTATCAGCGTAATAAAAGGAGATCCCATAAACAAAATCGGCTATAAAAATGGAATTTTAATCGGTTTGCTTATATCTGCTGTCGGAACAGCCTTATTCTATCCTGCTGCAGAGCTTAAGCTTTTTGGGTTTTTTCTGGCTGCTCTTTTTGTTCTGGGACTGGGTTTTACGCTTCTGCAGATTGCGGCCAATCCGTATGTAGCCATTTTAGGAAGCGAATCCACTGCTTCCAGCCGTTTGAACCTGGCGCAGGGCTTTAATTCACTGGGCACAACGGTAGCACCGATTATTGGCGGTTATCTGATTTTTAAAGTTTTTGCCGGCGACAGTTTTCAGGGAGCCGACAGCGTAAAAATACCTTATTTGGTTTTTACAGGATTCTTTCTTCTGCTAGCCCTCATCATTAAAATGGCTCATCTGCCGCGCTTTATGAACGATGAAAACATTGAAACCGGAGCCGCTGCCCTGCGTTATCCACAGCTGGTTTTTGGTATGATTGCCATTTTTATGTACGTAGGCGGTGAGGTCAGCATCGGCAGTATTATGATCAGCTTTTTAGGGCTGGAAAGCATTGCCGGACTGAGCGAACAGGATGCCAGCACCTATGTTGCTTTTTATTGGGGCGGCCTGATGATCGGGCGCTTTTTGGGTGCCGTATCGCTTAGCGACATGAAAAACAAAATCCTGAAAAACCTCATTATGGCAGGCATTCCGCTACTGGCATTTTTGGTTATTTGGGGCACAAACGGCATCTTGATTGCAGGGATTTATTCCATCTTTCTCGTGGCCAACTTAATAGCTTTTATGCTGGGCAAATCGCTACCGCACAGAACTTTGTTTGTCTTTTCCATTGTGGCGGTGGGTTTATTGATCACAACACTGCTTACCAGCGGCATGGTTGCCATGTGGACCGTTATCGGGATTGGTTTGTTCAATAGTATTATGTGGTCCAATATCTTCACACTGGCCATCAACGGCCTGGGAAAATACAAAAGCCAGGGCAGTTCACTTTTGGTGATGATGATCCTTGGCGGCGCCATTATCCCTCCGATTCAAGGCGCATTTGCTGATTCCATCGGAGTTCACGCATCATTCTTTGTACCGATTGTTTGCTATCTCTATCTGGCATTCTATGGTTTGAAAGGATACAAGCCTAAAATTGCTGCCGAATAATCAGAGCATAAAAAACGTCCGATCGCATGACCGGACGTTTTTTTTTGATTCGAAAAAAGCAACTAAAGAATTTTCTTACGGGCTTTTTTCACAGCTTCTTTATAAGCCTGCCGGCGCGTTTCGTTGGTGAGAAATTCATTCAGTTTGTCATCAAAAGCAATTTGTGTTTCATCCAATTTTTCAATTTCAGACTTTTCTTTTCTGCCTGCGCTGATTTCCCTTTCGAGATGCTGGCGTGATTTTTCGAGACGAACAAATTCATCGGCAAAAGCATCAATTTTCGCCTGATCCTCGGCGCTGAGTTCTTCATCTATTTGAGCCGGGGCATTAACACCCTGCTGGCCTGTTGTGCCTTTTTTGGATTCCTTGCAAGCAGTAAAACTCACAAAAACAGCTAAAAGGGCTACAATAATTACATAAGCTGATCTTTTCATTTTGATTGATTTATTTTTTATTCAACAATTTTCATTTCTTCGACAAGATGGCCTGCTCCGGCAAATTTATCAATAATAAAGAGGCAATAGCGCACATCAAGGGTAATGTTTCGGCATTGGTCAGGATCATACATCATATCGCTCATCGTGCCTTCCCAGTTGCGGTCAAAATTCAGGCCAATCAGGCGGCCATCGGCATTGAGCACAGGCGAACCGGAATTACCACCGGATGTGTGATTGGTTGCAATAAATCCAACATGCATTTTGCCGTCATCATCGGCATAGCGCCCGTAATCTTTATTTTCATATAATTCCTTGAGCTTATCTTCCACAACATAATCATAGATGTCCGGATTTTCTTTTTCCATAATCCCTTCCAAAGTAGTAAAATGACAGTAATTCACCGCATCGCGTGGCTGATATCCATCCACATTTCCATAAGTGACCCTGAGCGTAAAGTTTGCATCGGGATAAAAACGGCGGTCGGGTTCCATTTCCATTTGGGCTTTCATATAAATACGCTGCAAGCTGTCCAAACGGTCGCCTGTTGCAGCCAGTCCCGGGCGGATTGTTTCCAGGAAAAAATCAACAAAAGAATTAGCCAATTGATATGCCGGATCCTTCAGGATTTTCTTGTATTTGCTTTTCTTAAATGATTTCAGGAAATCCTCTGCTTTTTCTTCTGATGCAAAAATGGACTTACTGAAAAGCTTATCGGCATAGGCTTCAAAATCACCTTTATATTTTTTATTGATGTCCTTCAGGCTTTGGGGCTGCCATTTTGCCGGCAGTTCAGTGGCCATTTTATGCAACATCACGGCAGTAACTTCCCGGTCGATCGGCTGGTGATAATCTTTAAAATGTCCTTTTGCCGCATTGCTCAGGCTTTCAACCAATTCTTTGATTTTTGTTTCATCGGCATCCTTTTTTTCACAGGCACTGACTAAAGCTGAGAATGAACGTGCATAGCGCATGATTTCAATACCAAATAAACCGGCTTCTGCAAGGTAGGTATAAGCCAGATCAAGATCGCTGTATTTTTTGTAGGTTCTTTCAAAATCCGGGATCAGTTCCCCGTATTTGGCTTTGCGCCCGGTATTGGCATCCGCCCATTTTTCAAATTCTTTTTCGTACTTCTGCTTTTTATCGATTGCATTCAGGCGTTTGATTCCACGGTTTTCTCCTTGCCATTTTTTCCAGCCGTTTGCAACTCCGGCATATTTCGCAGCATATTTAATACGTACGGCAGGGTCTTTTTCCATGTATTTGTTCATAACGTCCAGTCGTTTGCCGCGCAAGTCGATACGTACAGGATTGGTTATCTGTGTGGTATGGTTTACAGCATAGGAAGGGATGTATTGTTCGGTACTGCCCGGATATCCAAAAACAAAGGTAAAATCTCCTTTATCAACTCCTTCAAGGCTGACTTCGAGATATTTCTTTGGTTTATAGGGCACATTGTCTTCGCTGTACTCAGCCGGTTGGTTGTCTTTGTTTGCGTAGATACGGAACACAGAAAAATCGCCGGTATGGCGTGGCCACATCCAGTTATCGGTATCACCACCGAATTTCCCGATATTTGAAGGAGGAGCACCTACCAGGCGCACATCTTTAAAAACCTCATTTACAAAGAGGTAGTACTTGTTTCCTGAATAGAAAGGCTTTACAACTGCCTCATAATGTGTGTCTTTTGTAGCTTCTTCCCTAATTCCTTCGATGTTTTCCTTGATTTTCTTAAAACGGTCGTTTTCGCTCATCTCATCAGTAACATCAGCAAGTGCTTTTTGCGTTACATCTTCCATGCGCACCAGAAAAGTAGCTGTAAGTCCCGGGTTGGGCAGTTCTTCGCTACGGTTCATGGCCCAAAAACCATCGGTGAGATAATCGTGTTCCACAGAGCTGTGCTTCTGGATCTGTCCGTAACCGCAATGATGATTGGTTAAAAGCAGTCCCTGATCCGAAACCAGTTCTCCGGTACAACCACGGCCAAAAATGACGATTGCATCCTTGAGGCTGGAATGATTGGCACTATAAATATCTTCGGCAGTAATACGCATTCCCATTTCCTGCATTTCCTTTTCGTTGAGGCTTTGCAGCAGGATTGGCAGCCACATTCCCTCTCCTGCCATGAGGCTCAGGCGCATCATCAGGAATGCGGAAATCATTAAAGTAGTAAGAACTTTTTTCATCATTGGTGTATTTGTTTGTTATGGTATTTACTTTGTCATTTCGTTGATAATATCCTCAACGCTAATACCTTCAGCCTCAGCTTTGAAATTGCGCACAATCCGGTGCCGCAGGATGATTGTTGCCACGGCCTGCACATCTTCGATATCCGGTGAAAACTTCCCGTTCAGCGCGGCATGGCATTTTGCCCCGATAATCAGGTATTGGCTGGCACGCGGGCCGGCTCCCCAATTTAGGTATTGTTTCGCCCAGGGATGCGCATCATCCGTATTGGGACGCGTTTTGGAACTCAACTTCACGGCATATTCATATACATTATCTGCAACAGGGATTTTCCGCACCAGATTTTGGAAATAACGAATTTCCTCAGCAGCCATCACAACCTGAGGTGTTTCCTCCTGATCTGTTGTGGTTTGTTTCACCACTTCCACTTCCTCTTTGAATGAAGGATAATCGAGCAGGATATTGAACATAAAACGGTCGAGCTGTGCTTCAGGCAATGGGTAAGTTCCCTCCTGTTCAATAGGATTTTGTGTTGCCAAAACAAAAAATGGTTTATCGAGAGGATAATTCTTTCCGGCAACGGTTACCGATTTTTCCTGCATGGCCTCCAGCAAAGCCGATTGCGTTTTGGGAGGGGTACGGTTTATCTCATCAGCGAGGATGATATTGGCAAAAACCGGCCCTTTGATAAAACGGAAACTTTTCTTTTCGTCGAGGATTTCACTTCCGATGATATCGCTGGGCATCAAATCGGGCGTAAACTGAATACGGTTATAGCTCAAACCCAGGACTTTGGCTATGGTATTGACCAGCAAAGTTTTGGCCAGGCCGGGAACGCCGACCAAAAGGGCATGTCCACGGCTGAAAATGGAAATCAGTACCTGATCGATCACTTCTTCCTGGCCGACAATTACTTTACCAATTTCCGTTTTAAGGTTTTTATAGTATTCGCGCATCGCCTTTATGGCATCTGCATCGGAATTATACTGCATCATTTATTCTTTGATTTTCCATTTATGTTGAAAGCTGCAATCGCGGAATTCGCTGCTGATGCGAACAAAGGTTTTTTCGGCCTTTTGCTGCACCCATTCGCCGATATGCTTTGCTTTTTTTGCTTCCAAAGCCCAATCCTGGATTTTGTTGTAATCATCGTCGAGGTTGGCACGATGCGCCTGGCTCCTGCTTTTAAGATATAATAAGCGATAGGCTTCGGTGTCGTCATCTGTCTGAAAACTAACCGGTTTGGAGAGTTCGCCTACATCGAGCTTGTCCACAACAAAGAAAAGTTTGGGATCTGTATTAAGTTCTTCGTAAGTAAAACGGTTTGTTCCGGTCATAGGGTTCATGATCATCCCACCATTTATCCTGCCCGGATCATCGCTGAAACGGCGCACGGCCTGCTCAAAAGTCATGGAATCGCTGTTGATCAGCTGCGCAACACTATCAAGAAACTGAGCGGCACGTGCCAGTTCAATAGGAGACACTTTCGGGCGCAGGAGGATATGGCGCACATTCACATATTCACCACGTCGTTCAATTAGCTGAAGGATATGGAAGCCTGCTTTAGTTTCCACAATTTCAGAGATTTCGCCCGGTTCCAGTTGAAATGCTACGGCTTCAAATTCGGGATACAGTTCCCCGCGGCCATAAAGGCCAAGTTCTCCGCCTTTTTTTGCCGAACCCGGATCTTCCGAATAAAGAATAGCCAGTGTCGAAAATGTTTCCCCGTCCAAAATCCTTTTACGCAGGCCACGAAGTTTTTCTTTGATCTCAATTTTCTGCGCCATATCAATTTCGGGCTGACGGACAATCTGTCCGATACTCACTTCCGGTTCCACCATCGGGATACTGTCTTTAGGAAGCGAGCGGAACCATTTACGCACCTGAGATGGTGTAATCATCACATTTGTAGTCAGTTCGCGTTGCACCTGATCTGTCATCATTTGTTCTGTGATGACTTCCTTCATTTCATCGCGAATATCCGCCATTGACTTTTTATAGTATTCTTCCAGTTTTTCTTTGGAGCCAATTTGCTGGATAAAATATGCCAGCCGGCGTTCCATTTCTGCATCAACCTGTTTTTCCGTCACTTCAACACTATCCAAATCTGCCTGATCGAGCAAAAGCTTTTGGTAAAGCATGTTTTCGAGTATGCTGCAGCGCACTTCATCGGCTGTACCGCTGATCCCGCCTTGCATCCGGTATTGAATATACTGTGTTTGGATATCGGAATATAAAATGACATTCTTGCCAACAACGGCAACAACCTCATCAATTACTTGTCCTTTTGGTATGTCATCCTGTGCAAAAAGTCCTGTAATTCCAAGCAAACACGCAAAAAGGACAATAAGGTTTTTTTGAGTCATCTTCATTGAAAATCGTATTAATATATTTCTATTTGATTCGTTTGCATCGCCTCGTTAAAAATATCCTGCTGCAATTTTTTTATAAACTGCACCTTTCTTTTGTTGATAATCACATTTCGGATATTATCTATTTCGAGGCTAAGCGGGCTGATGCCATCTTTGATTTCATAATCGAAAAAGCGTATCAGGTAAACAAGGGGCGCATCTTTTATTTCAATATAATTATTGTTGCGCAGATAATGTTCCTGATCAAATGTTTGCAAAGGCAGCATCATCTGGATATTGGAAAAATAGAGCCAGTTATCCAATTCATAAAAAAACTCGACGGCATGATGGGCTGCATATTTCTCAAAAGCTTCCACATCAAGTGAATCTGCTTTTAAGATTTTGCGCATCTCGCGGATCGGCTTAACCGAATCCTCCATCATTTTACAAAAAGCCAGTTTTACAATATGATCTTTGAGCTCGAAATTGCTCTTGTTTTCATTGTAATACTGCTCTATTTCCATTTCCGTTACCAGCGTATCCAGTTCCTGTTCGAGCAATCGGGTTTGATAATGATACACCAGCAAAGAATTACGGTATTCTTCCAGTTGCTTTTCGAAAGATGTTTGATCGTCGGACAACTGACTTTCGGCTTTTTGCACAACAAGTTGATTGCGCACCCAATTATTGATGTAGGTGCGTACAATGCTGAGGCTGTCTTCGGCAGATGTTCCCTTCGGCACAAGGCTGATTACATCCGACTCATAAAGATATTTGCTGCCAGCCCGTGCCAGAACATTCTCCCTGACCGGCTGGTTTAATTTCAGCTGATCGCATGAACCCAGCAGGCCCATAAGGATAAATCCCGGCAAGAAAATCTGGAATAAAAAGCCGAATGCTCTGTTTATCATGAATTTTAAATAAAAGCCTTAGCGAAAAAAACGCCGGCAAAGTGTTTTTATTTTAATGTTTGCATCACCTTTGAATCCACATCAACACTGTATTTTGCGCGCAGTTCTTTCACCCATTCCTGTTCCAGATAATTCTGGTAGTCGGCAGTGATGATTCCACGCGCTTCGTAAAGGGCTTTTGGCTCGGGAGCCAATACACCGAGCAGGCGGACAATACGGATACCGCCCGGTTTGCTGTCCAGGCGTGATTGCGGAAGCGCTCCGGCTGCATCCATCAGGTCTGCAAATTCGTTTACGCCCTGCTCGTATTTGCCTTTTTCATACTTATAAACAATATTGGTATCGGCATCGAGCATGGCTTTAAGCTGATCGTCAGTGGCCAGCTTTTTAAAACTCTTGTTCAGCTTTTTAACAAGCTTTTCCATGGCTTTTCCATCGGGGAGGCTGTCGATCTCGAAAATACTGATTTCCTTGCGGTCTTTCCACATATAATCATCTTCATTTTTTTTATGGAAATCGCGCAGGCCGGTAGTATCTTTAATGGCTTTGCTCCAAACAATTTCATCGGTAAGGTCGAAAAGCAGTATGCCATCGCGGTATTCTTTTACCAGTAATCGGAATTCGGGGTATTTTTTCTCGAGCTGTTTATCTTCATAATTTCGGCAGCTTTCATCAACAAACTTATAATACTGTGCATTTACATAAGCCGGAATTTCTTCTGCACGGCGCGTACTTTGCTCATCGGCAAGGAATTGCGCAAAATCGGTCTGAGTAAAATCTTCATCGGCAAGGCTAAAAAGGACTTCTTCCATGCCATCGGCTTTTGCCGGATCCCATTTGGCCATAAAAATACTGCTGTCCACAAGCTTATAAAAAGGTTGCAGGGCTTTAAAGTTTTCGTTGATGCCGTATTCTTTTTTAATACGCGCGATGATCGCCCCTTTGCTAAGCTGTCCGCGCGAATCACGCTTAAGCTTTTGGCGTATTTGCTTTTCTTCTTTGTCGAAGCTACCGATTTCGTCGCGTTCCACAAATTTAATGATATGTATTCCGTAATTGGTACGCACCGGTTTACTGAATTCTCCGGTATCCAGCACGCGTATTGCCTCAATAAATTCGGGAACCATTCGGTTCACACCAAATTTTGGCAACAGACCCTTGTTCACTTTGGAAGCGCGGTCGTCGGAATATTTTTTCACGGTTTCGTCCCAATTGGCGCCGGAAAGCAATTCTTCATAAGCTGCGTTTGCTTTGTTTTCCACTTCCGTGATATCGTCTTCGGAGAAGCCCGAAGTAATCCTGAAATAGATATGCGCAACCTGAATGGTTCCGAGTGCAGGATATTTTCCGGTTGTTTTGATCAGGTGGTAGCCAAAATCGGAGCGCACAGGCATGCTCACTTCGCCCACTTCCAGATCATATGCAGCGGATTCGAAGGGATAAACCATATTAAACACAGTAAAAAATCCCAGGTCGCCACGGTTTCCTTTAAGAGCCGGATGGTTTCCCTGTGCGGAACGGTCCTGAGCACTGGGGTCTTCCGAAACCTCAACGGCCACATCATTAAAATCTTCGCCATTCATGATGCGTTTACGGATTTTCATCATTTTTTTATAAACACGAGCTGTATCTTCGGGCAAAGCATTTTTATCAAGTTTCAGGAGGATATGGCTTGCACGGACATCTTCCTGCATACGTTCATAAGCTTCTGCAACAAGCTCTTCGGTAATGCTTTCATCAACAAAATAAGGCTGGGCCAATTGCTCGCGGTAACCGGAAAGTTCTTCGGTGAATTTCGTCAGGGTATCCATTCCCCGGTTTTCTGCATCGCGAACTTTAAGCTTAAAGTTAATGTACAGGTCGAGGTATTCATCAATGGATTTTTTATCGACCACCTGGCTGTTTACATTATTTTTGAGATAAACGTTCATAAATTCGGCAACGGTCACTTCGTCGCCACCGATATTCATCAAAACACGGTTATCATTCAGGTATTTTTTTGCCTGATTTTCTTGTGCAAAAAGCGGACTGACACCCATTTGGGCTACCAGTGCGATCATCGTAAGAAAAGATAAGATACTTCTGAAGTTATTCATTTTCAATTATTTGTTATTTTCTAATCTATTTTCTGCTGTAGTTAGGCGATTCGTGGGTAATCGTGATGTCATGTGGATGGCTTTCGGCGATACCGGCAGCTGTAATGCGCGTAAACTGCTTGGTTCTGAGTTCTTCGATATTGGCTGATCCGGTATAACCCATTCCGGCGCGCAGACCGCCCACCATTTGGTGTATCACCTCGTTGAGCGAACCTTTGAAAGGAACACGACCGACGATTCCTTCGGGAACGAGTTTTTTGATATCATCTTCCACATCCTGGAAATAGCGGTCTTTGGAACCTTTTTGCATGGCATCGAGCGAGCCCATTCCACGATATGTTTTGTATTTTCTTCCGTCGAAAATAATGGTTTCGCCGGGGCTTTCTTCCACGCCGGCAAAAAGCGAACCGGCCATAATGGAATGTGCCCCGCCGGCAATTGCTTTCACGATATCACCGGTATAACGGATACCGCCATCAGCAATGATGGGGATGCCTGTTCCTTCGAGTGCTTCGGCAACATTCATCACAGCAGAAAGCTGCGGTACGCCAATTCCGGCAATAACCCGGGTAGTACAAATTGATCCGGGGCCAATTCCCACTTTAACGGCATCTACACCGGCATTTACCAAAGCACGTGCTGCATCAGCGGTAGCGATATTTCCCACCACCAGATCAACGCCACTGAAACGCTTTTTCATCATGGTCGCCATGTCAATTACCCCTTTTGAATGACCATGTGCTGTATCAATGATAATGGCATCAACACCTGCGGCAATAAGTGCTTCCATGCGCTCGGGCGTGTCGGCAGTTACGCCAACAGCGGCAGCAACACGCAAACGTCCTTTGTCGTCTTTGCAGGCATGTGGACTTTCCTTTAGTTTGATAATATCGCGATAAGTGATCAGACCAATCAATTTATTGTCTTTATCAACAACGGGAAGTTTTTCGATGCGGTGCATTTGCAAGATGTCCGTTGCTTTTTCAAAGTTCACGAACTCGTGGGTTGTGATCACTTCGCGCGTCATGATTTCTGCGATGGGACGGCGGATATTCCGTTCAAAACGCAGATCACGGTTTGTGATAATCCCGGTGAGGATTTTATTTTCGTTCACGACCGGAATCCCTCCGATTTTATATTCAGCCATAATTGCCAGTGCATCTTCAACGAGCGCATCTTCTTCCAGTGTAACCGGATCGATGATCATACCATTTTCGGCGCGTTTCACTTTGGTTACATGATTAGCCTGAGCCTCGATCGACATATTTTTGTGCAGGACGCCAATACCACCTGCCCTTGCAATAGCAATGGCCATAGGCGATTCGGTTACTGTGTCCATTGCTGCGGAAACAACAGGAACACGTAAATCGATATTGCGGGAAAACTTTGTAGAGGTGTCTACATCGCGCGGCAGCACTTCTGAATATGCGGGCAATAGCAATACGTCGTCGTAGGTTAGCCCTTCTCCGGTAATTTTGTTCGTTGCAAATGACATATTATCAAAAATTTTAGCTGCAAATGTATAAAAAATAGGCGTTTATCCGAAAACTCATCCCTATTTTGGTTTTATGTCGCCAACAACTACAAAACCTTATAAATAAAGGATTTACATTACAAACCGGCACATTATTCACATTTTTTAACAAAGCATTAAATACACTTTATAGGCACGGATAAACTATTTGGCTGTTGAACTGTTTAAAAAGATGTAAACTTTATTCAATAAAATAAATTGTATTTCACCAATTGCAATTAAAACCCTAACATTATGACAGACAACAAAGCCGTTGAGATTTTAAAAGAAGCCATTTTGCTCGAGCGCAGGGGCAAAGCATTTTACAGTCAGGTTGCTGAAAACACAAAAAGTGAAGCAGCAAAAAAGATTTTCAGCATGATGGCAGAAGAAGAGGATGAGCATATCCGTTTTCTTTCGCGCCAGTTTAAGCATTACACCCAACATAATGAGTTCCTGAAATCGGAAGCACACGAAGAAGATCCGAATGAAGAAGTAGCGATGAAGGTTTTATCCGAGGAATTCAAGAAGCAGGTTGGTGCCGCCAGTTTTGAGGCCGCCGCAATAGCATCGGCCATGGATTTTGAAACCCGTGCCGTAAAAGTTTACAGTGATCGGGCTGCTGAAGCGAAAGATCCTTTAGAAAAAGATTTATACCAAATGCTGGCCGATTGGGAAAAGGGACATCACGAAGCACTGAAAAGGCTTAATGATGAATTAAAAGAACAAATCTGGAATGACAATCAGTTTTGGCCTTTTTAATTTATCCGTAAGACTGGTTTACAGGCATAAAGCTCACGATAAGTGGGCTTTTTTTTATGACAGTTGTTTTATAAGCTCAGCATGTTCGGGATATTCGGCCAGCAGGCTTTCGGTTTCAGCCAGTTCCATATCATCAAATTCAAAACCCGGTGCAACGGTACATCCCATGAGCGAAAAAGATTCTTCATCTAAGTTTCGGGCTGCAAACCATGTGTTGCGGGGCACAACAATCTGCGGGTGGCAATCATTGGCAACATCAAGGCCCAATTTCTTAACAATCAGGCTGCCGTCTTTAAAAATTATAAAAACTTCACAGCCTTTCCCATCGTAATGATGCCAGATTTCGTCTTGCTTAATTTTATGAAAAGCGGAAATATCTTTTTTATCCAGAAGGTAATAAATTGATGTGGCAAATTTTCTGCCTTCCTTAAAGCGTCCGGGCAGCGCATCGGCCGCAATACGTTCATCGCTGCGATATATTTCACGGAAAAAGCCTCCTTCGGGATGGGCTTTAAGCTGTAAATTCTCAATCCATTCTTGTGCTTTCATGCTTAGGGCGTGTTGTTTTCGACCTTCTGCTGACGTACGGTCTTTGCCCGGTCGTTGATGATATAAATAAGTCGGAAACTCAAAACATTATTATACTGATCACGCGATTCCAAAAACTCACCGTTTTTATTATAGAAATCGCGAGTACGAATTTTTACGAAAGAATATGTATAACGAATATTCATATGAATCTTTTGATAAATCCGGAAACGGATATCGGCCACACCACTGAAATCCCAGGGTTCGTAAGGGCCGTCCTGCACGCTAACGCCTAAAACTTCTTTGCCATGCTCTTTTTCGGATACGCCCACCAAACGTCCGACCGACATTCCCAAACCGGCGGTTATCCGGTCTTTATCGTTAAAATGAACCAATAAAGGGATACGCACATAATTTAACCGGAGATCATATTCGCCCGTAATCGAATCATTGGGATATTGCGGCGACTGATAACTGCCTTCCTGACTATAAGAAGTCTCCAGGCTAACGCTCCAGCGTTCATTAAAAGGGATAATGGCTGCGGCGCCGAAATTGGCTCCAAACCGGTGAAAACCATAAACTTCATCACCATCAACCTGACTGATATTCAGGCCACCGATTAGTGCTCCGCGAATAACCTGTGCATGTGCTGTGGTAAAAAACGAAAATAGAAAAGCCAGTAGGGCGAGTCTGTAAATAAGCTTCATAGAATTCATTTCGTTAGCTAACGCAAAAAAACACAATAAATTGCAATTGGGCAAGCGGTTCCGCAATAATATCACAAATCCTTCATTGTCAAACTAATACGCTTTCTTGCCACATCAACAGCCTGTACTTTTACTTTTACATGTTGGTGCAAGCTAACGACATCTGCCGGATCGCTTACATAGGCATCGGCCAACTGGCTGATATGCACCAGCCCATCCTGATGCACGCCCACATCAACAAAAGCACCAAAGGCAGTAATATTGGTAACGATGCCGGGCAAAACCATACCTTCCTTCAGGTCTTCCATTTTATGTACGCGCTCATCAAATTCAAATTTCTTAAAGCCTTTGCGCGGATCCCTTCCGGGCTTTCTTAATTCGGCAAGAATATCATGCAAAGTAGGCAAACCAACATTTCCGTCCACAAATTGATCCAGCTGCACATTTTTTTCGAGCTCATCCCAGGCAATAATATCTTCCACTTTTTTGCCGAGGGATTTGGCCATTTTTCCGACCACATCATAAGATTCGGGGTGCACCGCGGAATTGTCCAGAGGATTTTTTGCTTCGGGCACACGCAAAAATCCTGCGGCCTGCTCAAAGGCTTTTTGTCCGAAACGCTTCACCTTCAGCAATTCTTTTCGCGATTTAAAAGCTCCGTTTTCATTTCTGTAGTCGATGATATTGGCTGCCAATGCCGGCCCCAGCCCGGAAACATAAGTCAGCAGCGACACACTGGCAGTGTTCAAATCTACGCCAACGTGGTTGACACAGCTTTCCACAACCCTTTGCAACTCTTGCTGCAAATGGCTTTGATCCACATCGTGCTGATATTGGCCCACACCGATGCTTTTCGGGTCGATTTTCACCAGTTCGGCAAGTGGATCCTGCAAGCGCCGGCCAATGGAAACAGCACCTCTAACCGTTACATCGTATTGCGGAAACTCGGCCCGTGCGATATCCGAAGCCGAATAAACGCTGGCTCCGTTTTCGCTTACCATAAGAGCCAGCACATCCCTGTCAAAACGCACCGCACGCAGAAGATCTTCCGTTTCGCGCCCGGCAGTACCGTTTCCTACCGCGATAGCATCAATGGAATAGGCAGAAACCAATGATTTGATTTTATGGATCGCCTGCTTTTTTTCATTGCGCGGCGGATGGGGAAAAATAGTTTCATTATGCAGCAATTTCCCTTGCTCGTCGATGCAAACCAATTTGCAGCCTGTACGGAAACCCGGATCAAGTGCCAGAACCCGTTTGTTTTTTAATGGAGGTTGCAAGAGCAGCTGACGCAGGTTTTCAGAAAAAACTTCAATGGCTTTTGCATCGGCTTTTAACTTGATTTCGGCCCGAATTTCATTTTCAAGCGAAGGCTGTAAAAGACGTTTATAGCTGTCAACAAGGGCGTCATAAACGATATCTGCAGCCTGGTTATCCGCACGCAGAAACTGTCGTTCAAGAATTTGCATGGCATCATCTTCATCCGGACGGATTTTTACCCGTAAAAGACCTTCCGTTTCACCACGTAAAATTGCCAAAACACGATGTGACGGTACTTTCAAAGCCGGTTCTTCCCATTCAAAATAGTCGCTGTATTTTGCGGCATCCTCCTTTTTGCTTTTCACAAGCGATGAAATTAACACCGCTTTTCTGCGAAACAAATTCCTTAGTCTTTCGCGCAAACGTTCGTCTTCACTGGCCCACTCGGCTATGATGTCCATAGCCCCTTTAATTGCATCTTTTTCATTATTAACATCTTCATGCTTTAAAAAAGATGCTGCTTTTTGGAAAACATCATCATTATATTGCTTCATCAGCCAGGCTGCCAAAGGCTCCAGCCCGCGTTCACGAGCAACTGTTGCCCGCGTTTTTCTTTTTGGTTTATAGGGCAGATAAATATCTTCCAGTTTCACGGATTCATAGCAATCGCGGATTTTTTGCTCAAGCTCATCATTGAGTTTTCCTTGTGCGGCAATTGTTTCGAGTATAAATTCCTTTCTTTTTTCCAGTTCAGATAATTCCTGCCATCTTTTTTGCAGGTCAGCCAGTTGCACCTCATCCATGCTTCCGGTCACTTCCTTGCGGTAGCGTGCAATAAACGGGATTGTTGCCCCGTCATCAAAGAGTGCTATTGCTGCATTCAGATACTTTATGTTAAGCCCCATTTCATTTGAAATGATGGCCAGGATTTTTTCATGGTTCATGTCCGATAATTTGAAATATGCGAAGATAAGAAAAACAGCGCCGCAATAGGATGTCGTGCTGAAACGAAAAAAGCCCGGCTGTATGAACCGGGCCTTTTGAATAACAATTAATTTTGCTAGATTTCGTCTGTTTCAACAATTTTCGCCATGATATCTGCATAAGGCATCAGCAAGTATTTTTTGCCTTCAAACTCCACCTCATTGCCGGCAAATTTTTTGTAAAACACAGTATCGCCAACAGAGATTTCCGGGTTATCAATTTTGGAAATTGCGACAACTTTAGCAAACATTGGTTTTTCTTTTGCTGAATCCGGGATAATGATTCCGGAAGCTGTTTTTTGTTCTTTTTTCTCGGTCATTTCGAGAAGAACCTGCTGGTTTATTGGTTGTAATTCTTTCATTTTTATTTAGTTATATTTATATTATGATTCCTGAATTTCGAGCAGCCTGTTTATCTTTCCTTTATCAAAACCTACGATCCACTCCCCTTCAATATTGGTTTGGGGAACCCCGCGCTGACCTGTATTCCGGGTCATTTCTTCGGCTGCGGACATATCCTGCGACACATCAATTTCATCAAAATAAATTCTGTGTTTCCTCAGGTGCGATTTCAATGTATTGCACCAACTGCATGATGGTGTAGAATAAACGCGTACGCTTTTTGAAGGTTTGCCATCATCTTTTGATGCAGCAAAAAAAGCCGCATCTTCAAAAAATGTTTTGTAAAATGACGGTTCGCTGCAACCTTTGACCACATTACGGAATTTTCCATTATCAAATTCCAGCAGAGATGGCGCACTGGTGATGCCGTATTCTTTATGGATATCGCGCACTTTAGTGACATCTGCCATGCAAACACAAAGTTCATCCACATCCGGTTCGGCTTCTTTCAGGTTATTCAAAGAACACTCGCTTGCATCCGAGCCTCCTTTATAAAGCAATAAGTAGGCTTTTTTGCGATCCTTGATTTGCGCAAGCAATTCCTGATGATTGTTAATTTCGGTTAATCTCATATACTGACTTTTCTCCTGCCAGAACAATTAATATGCCACGAATTCCATACAGCATTTGACGGAAAAAATGTCAGAAGGACACTCACATGGAGCTATGTCAATATGACAAATCTATAAGTCGGCCAATTTGTTGATCAGATCGGGCAGCATACGGCAGGCGGCTTTTTCGCGCCAGGCTTCCATGGCCGGAACTGCGGGAATACCAAAATATGTTTTTCCTCCGGCAAGAGACTTATCCACAGCAGAAGTAGCGAGAATTACGGCTCCTTTACCAATAACGAGGTCTTTGTTTATGGCCACCTTGCCCCAAATCAGTACTTCATCTTCAATACGGGTTACGCCGGCAATGGCGCAATGTGCACCAATGAGGCAATCCCGCCCGATGTAGGTATCATGACCCACCTGCACATGGTTATCAAATTTTGTTCCCGGGCCAATGTGGGTATCGCCGCTCACGCCTTTATCAATTGAGCAAAGAGCACCGATTTCCACGCGGTCGCCTAAAACGACACGGCCACAGCTTTCAAACTTTTTCAATCCTTCTTTCCTGCGCTGGAAATAATACGCATCGGCTCCGATTACCGAATTTGAATGAATCACAACATCGTTGCCAATAACTGTGTGGTCATAAATACTGACATTGGCATGAATCAGGCAGTTTTTCCCAATTTTCACATGGTTACCGATGAAAGCGCCAGGCTGAATTATGGTACCTTCACCTATTTGTGCCGATGGGCTCACTTGTGCAGATGCTGCTTCGAAAGGTCTGTATTTCTTAACAATAGTGAGATAAGCACTAAAAGGATCGTCGTTATATAAAAGGGCTTTGCCTTCAGGGACGGCCACTTTTTTATTGATAATGATGGTTGTGGCATTGGAGTTCAATGCTTTATCATAATACTTGGGATGATCAACAAAGGTAAGATCCCCTGCTTCGACCATATGTATTTCATTGATACCCGTGACCGGAAAATCTGCCGGCCCATCAAATTCACTGCCGGTTAAGATGGCAAGTCCGGAAAGTGACAGAGGTTTTTCAAACTTCATAGGAAAGTAATTTTGGGTAAACGGAAAAAAAACGGGGATATGATTTATATCCCCATCCATTATGTTTCAGTCTATTTGATTATTTTTTTACCCTTTCGGAATATGAACCATCTCGGGTATCCACTTTAATTATCTCGCCATTATTGATGAACAATGGCACCCTTACTTCGGCTCCTGTTTCGACTGTCGCCGGTTTCAGGGCGTTAGTAGCTGTATTTCCTTTTTCACCAGGTTCGGTATAGGTAATCTCAAGTTCCACAAAAGGAGGAAGTTCGCACGTGAGCGCTGTTTCGGTATCTGCATGAAAAACGATTTCCACGCTGTTTCCTTCTTTAAGGAACTTTGGTGCATTGATGAGTCCTTCTTCGATGTATGTCTGCTCAAAAGTTTCGCTGTTCATGAAATGGTACAGGTCGCCTTCCCGGTAGAGAAACTGATAAGCGCGACGTTCAACCCGGGCTACATCAATTTTAACGCCTGATGTAAAAGTATTGGGCAGAACTTTCCCGGTTTTCAGGTTTTTTAATTTTGTGCGTACAAAAGCAGGGCCTTTGCCCGGCTTAACGTGTTGAAATTCAACGATTGTATATAAATCGTTATTAAACTCGATACATAATCCGTTTCTAAAATCAGCAGTTGTTGCCATATCTAATAATCTTTAATTGCTCAATAAAGCAGCAAAAATAAGGAAAAATATTGAATTAAAAACCGAAAAATCAATTTTCAAACCACTAATAATCAAATAGATAAAAACCGCGGCTAAAAATGAAAATCTTCGATATTGAGTTGTTGGGTACAAAAATCATATTCCGCTTGTTGATGATTGCTGCCCACAAGTATTGTCCGGTCAGCCCCATATTGTTCCATAAGTGAACGATACCAATCAGCAGCGCCGGCATCAAGGTTTGAAAGCGGTTCATCAAGCAAAAGCAGTCGGGAATCGGTGAGCAATGCCAGGCTCAGGCGCAAGCGCTGTTTCATACCACTCGAGTAATGCCGTATATATTTGTCTTTGGCGTGATCGAGGCCGGAAATATCCAGGACATCGGAAACATTGAGGCCATCGAGAGGTTTTCGGAGTGCAAAATGAAAGCGAAGCAACTCATTAAGGGTATATTCCTCGATTAATTCCAGATAAGGAGCAGCAAAACTAACATAGCGGAACACCATTTCTTCGGGAAGTTTTTCTCCATCGGTTTGGTAAAGAATATTTCCTTCGGTTGGGACTAAAGCCGCACTGATTAATTTTAGCAGTGTACTTTTTCCACTGCCATTGGCTCCACATACTGCCATGCGGTCTCCTGACTTAATATTGAGTTTCACATTTCGGAAAACCCATTGCCGGTGGAATTTCTTGCCCACATTATCCAGGCTAATCTGCATAAGATTTTGCTCCTATTAAAATTAAGAATTAGCCTTAGGCTTAAAATACGTTGCGGCTGGTCGAATAACCTTTCATGATACCTCTTGAAGAACGCCCGATAAAGGAAAGAATTTCATCGCGTTCGGCTGTTGCGGGCAGTTCGGCTTCAATGATGGCCACAGCCTGGCTCACATTCATCCCGCGGAGGTAAATCCTGCGGTAAATTTCCTGTATCTGACTAATTGATTCGTTTGTAAAACCACGCCGGCGCAGGCCAATGGAATTAACGCCTACATAGGACAATGGCTCACGCGCCGCCTTGGTAAATGGGGGGACATCTTTACGAACCAGCGAACCTCCTGAAATCATCACATGCGAACCAATATTAACAAACTGGTGCACAGCCGATAAACCGCCAACAATTGCCCAATCGTCGATGATAATGTGGCCGGCCAAAGTAGCTGCGTTGGCCAAAATAACATTATTGCCCACAATACAGTCGTGTGCAATATGCACATAGGCCATCAAAAGGCAATTATCGCCAACAACAGTTTCCCAATTGGCTTTTGTACCCCGGTTGATGGTCACAAACTCACGGATAGTGGTATTGTCACCAATGCGGGCAATGGTCTCTTCGCCATTAAATTTAAGGTCCTGTGGAATTGCCGAAATAACTGCTCCCGGGAATATCCGGCAGTTTTTACCAATACGGGCACCTTCCATGATGGTGACATTAGAGCCAATCCAGGTTCCTTCACCGATTTCTACGTTCTTTTCAATGTTTACGAAAGGCTCGATCACCACATTTTTAGCAATTTTTGCCTGAGGGTGAACATATGCTAAGGGTTGGTTCATAATTTTCAGATTTCGCTTATTGCTTGTTTTTAACTATTTGCGCAAGCATTTCTGCTTCCATAACTACCTGCCCACCAACATATGCTTTTCCGGCCATATTGCACAGCCCACGACGTATTGGCGATATTAAGTCCAAACGGAATACGAGCGTATCTCCGGGGACTACTTTTTGCCTGAATTTGGCATTTTCTATTTTCAAAAAATAAGTCACATAATTTTCAGGATCGGGTGTGTTGGCCAATGCCAGTATTCCGCCGCATTGCGCCATCGATTCAATCTGAAGCACTGCAGGCATCACCGGTTCATCGGGAAAGTGTCCCACAAAGAAACCTTCGTTCATGGTAACATTTTTCAATCCTACAACATAGGTTTCGCTCATTTCCAATATTTTATCTACCAAAAGGAAAGGAGGACGGTGCGGAAGCATTTTCTTAATGTCGTTGATATCGTATAAAGGCTTCTTGTTCAGATCGAGTGTAGGAATTTCGCTTTGCTTTATTTCACGGCGGATGCTGGCCTTAATTCTCCTGCCAAATTCTACATTGGAAGCATGGCCCGGACGCGTTGCAATAATGTGGGCATTATACTTGTAACCAACCAATGCCAGGTCTCCGATTACATCCAGTAATTTATGCCTTGCAGGTTCATTTTGAAAATGAAGCTCTATATTATTTAATATGCCTTCCTGCATAACTTCAACACGGGGCTTTTTGAAAAACTGTGAAAGGCGGTCAAGCTCTTCACGCGAAACCATACGGTTCACAAAAACAATGGCATTGTCCAGATCGCCTCCTTTAATCAGGTTATGCTCAATAAGATGTTCCAGTTCGTGCAAAAAAACAAAAGTACGGCAAGGGGCAATTTCTTTTGCAAAGTCCTCAACCTGGTTCAAATTGGCATTTTGGGTATCCAACACCTTTGAACCATAATCGATCATTACGCTAAAACGGTTAGTTTCCGAGGGAAGAGCAATATATTCCCCTCCTTTTTTCGGATCAGAATACACTATTGGTGCTGTCAATTTGTGCAGGGTACGCTCTTTGGATTGACCGACTATACCTGCTTTTTCAAAAGCCTCAACATAAAAGCGGGAGCTTCCATCGAGGATTGGCATTTCGGGTGCATTAACTTCAACGGTCATATTATCAATTCCCATTCCGTAGGCAGCAGCCATCATATGCTCAATGGTACCGATTTTAATGCCTTTGATTTCCAGTGTAGTGCCTCGCGAAGTATCTGTAACCAAATCAACATCCGCAGGAATTTTCACCGGTTCTTCCAAATCGGTGCGCAGGAAAATGATGCCCTGGTCTTCGGCAGCAGGTTTAAACTTCACTTTTACTTCCAGGCCCGTATGCAATCCAATGCCGGAAAGTTCAATTTCAGTTTTAAGCGTTCTTTGCATATTTTAAATTATTTCAGCTTGCAAAATTAATAAAATAGGTGCTATGAAAAACAAAGAGTATTCAACCTAAGTTAAATACTCTGATTCAATTACTTATAAAAAACTTTCGTGATTATTCCGTTTTTTCTTTGGCTTCAAGATCATCAACACGTTTCAATAAACGCGCCAAGTTCCTGAAAATTACATAGGCTTTTTTATAGCGCTTGATCTCCATCGCGGGGCTGCCCATAACCACCTGACCGTCGGGGATATTTGTACTTACACCTGATTGCGCGGCAATCATAGCTCCATTGCCCACCTTCAGATGACCAACAATACCCACCTGACCGCCCATCATAACATTGCTGCCTATGACTGATGAACCGCTGATTCCGCTTTGCGCTGCGATCACTGTGTTTGCACCAATAATCGCATTATGGCCGGTCTGGATCAAATTATCGAGCTTGGCTCCTTTGCAAATCACGGTTGACCCTAAAGTAGCCCGGTCGATGCAGGTATTGGCTCCTATTTCGACATGATCTTCAATAACAACATTGCCAATCTGAGGCAATTTGTCGTAAGTACCATCGTGCGGTGCAAATCCAAAACCGTCTGCCCCAATCACTGAACCTGAATGAATAATACAGTCATCACCAATGATACAGTCCTGATAAATTTTTACTCCCGGATGTATCACTGAATTATTTCCGATTTTCACATTTGATCCTATAAAAACCTGTGGATAGATGCAAACATTATCGCCAAGTACAGCACCGCTCTGAATTACAGTGAAATCGCCAATAGAAACTTTATCGCCTATTTTAATATCTTCTTCCAAAGAAGCTTTGGTTGAAATTAAAGGTTTGGGCTTTCGTGCATCATTATAAAACCGAAGCAGCTTCCCAAATGCAACATAAGCATTTTCAACGCGAACCAATGTTGCCTGTACGGAATGATCCGGCTTAAGATCTTCATTTACAAGAACTACAGAAGCCTTGGTTTTATATATAAAATGTGTGTATTTGGGATTGGACAGAAATGAAAGATCTCCTTCCTTTCCTTCTTCAATTTTTGCCAAACTCCGGACCCGGGCTTGTGCATTTCCTTCGATTTGCCCGCCGACCACATCGGCAATTTGCTGCGCAGTAAACTCCATAAAAATAGCTTTCAATCAAAAGTGCCTGCAATATTATCAAATATTTGCCTTTGAATCAATTTTATTAATGTGGGTAGGCAATTCTGCCTGATAAAATTTTACGGAAAAAGACCAATTACTTTTCAAGATGTTGCCATATAAAAATAATCCCGCAACAAAACCAATAAGAAGAAAATTTTTTAACCTTATAAGCATTTTACGGTCAACCCCAGGGCAAACGCATCTTGATCAAGCTATATTTGTCAGGCTGGATATTTGTTGCGGTTGAAAAAAACTTACGTCTTGTGTCAGATTGATATATTACAGATTTTCTGTTTGAAAGCACAAAGCAGTAAATTGCCTCATTTGCGAAAACCAGAGGGTTATAAGCTTAACAAGAACCCTCAACAGCCTGAAAATGCCGCAAAAAGATAAATCGGCTTAGACCGCAGAGCGGTCAAATATGTATAAAGAGTTACCACAGAACGCCACATACGACCCCGTCCGGGGTCGAACCTTTAATTAACATTTCTTTTTATAGATATGCAATCCCTTTGGGATTGAAGCCGAAATGGATTTAGACAGCTAACAGCTTTATTATCAATGAATTTGAAATGCATAGGAATAGGATTGTGAAAGAATGGTATAATATTTATGATGCGTTTGCCCTGCGGTCAACCCTAATGTATGTGCCTGCCTGTTCGGGCATGGTCAGATTTTAGCACATCACAACAACAAATACAAACCTCCCCAGATTTACCGCCACACACGCAGAGCATAAAACATCGCCATAACATATTGATTATCATTTCAATAATTAATCAGAACAAATTTACGGGATCATATAATCTACAATGCTTCTAAATAGAAATAGATGTACTTTTGCCGTCGGAAATTATACTCATGAAAAGTTTTACAGCACGCCTTCATAAGTGGCGGATCAAAAATATTCAGAACCAGCAATTCGTATTGCTGCTCAGCCTGATCATTGGAATACTCAGTGGCCTGGCTGCCATTATTTTAAAAAATACTGTTTATTATACACATTATTTTCTTACCAACGATTTTGATTTCCAGGAAGACAATATTTTGTATCTTACTTTACCACTAATAGGTATTATATTAACCGTTTTATATATACGTTTTTTTGTTAAGGACGACATTGGGCACGGTATTTCCAAAATCCTGTATTCCATCAGTAAACGCAGTGCATTAATCAGGCCACACAATAATTATTCGAGCATGGCTGCCAGTACAATAACCGTTGGTTTTGGCGGATCTGTAGGTCTGGAAGCCCCGATTGTCCTCACAGGCAGCGCGATCGGATCGAGCATTGGGCGCTTTATGCGCATGAACTACCGTACACGTATGTTGCTGATTGGTTGTGGCGCTGCCGGTGCCATTGCAGGGATTTTCAAAGCACCAATAGCCGGCATTGTTTTTGTGATCGAAGTTTTGATGCTGGACCTCACCCTGGCCACATTGCTCCCTTTGCTAATTTCCGCTGTAACCGCCTCTGTTGTAGCATTTTTCCTGATGGGAAAAGGCGTACTGTTTTCTTTCGAATTACTTCATCCTTTTCAGCTGGGAAATCTGCCCTACTACCTGATACTCGGAGTAATGAGCGGCCTGGTTAGCCTGTATTTTACACGCATGACAATGTATGCCGAAAACCAAATGAAACGAATAAAAGGCACTTACCTTAAAGCAATTAGCGGAGGGGTCATCCTGGGCGTACTGATTTTTGTGTTTCCCTCTCTTTTTGGCGAAGGCTATGAGGCTTTGAAAGATATTCTGGCAGGCCATGGCGAAGAAATTGTTAACAAAAGTATTTTTTCGGGCATAGGAAATTCGGAGCTGTTTTTCCTTGTTGTACTGCTGTTGATTATGGGTTTCAAAGCTGTTGCTACAGCCGTTACAACCGGAGCGGGAGGCGTTGGTGGTATTTTTGCGCCCAGCTTGTTTATGGGCGGCCTGACCGGACTTTTTACCGCACGATTAATCAACTTTTTTGCCGGGCCCAAAGTTACGGAAAGCCATTTTGCACTGGTGGGAATGGCGGGAGTAATGGCAGGCGTTATGCATGCACCGCTCACGGGGATTTTTCTTATCGCTGAGATTACCGGTGGTTATCAACTGTTTACACCATTGATGATCACCGCAACGATTGCCTATTTGACCATACACTATTTTGAGCCCCACAGCATCTACACCAAACGCCTGGCAGCACGTGGGGAATTGCTCACGCACGACAAAGACAAAGCCATGCTCACCCTGCTGAAGGTAAACCAGCTTATCGAAAAAAACTTTGTTTGTGTAAAAGCAGACGACAGCTTAGGCGATTTTGTAAAAGCCGTTGCGAAATCCAAAAGAAATATTTTTCCTGTAATCTCAGATGAGGACGATTTTGTTGGTGTTGTTTTTATCAATGATGTACGCCATGTCATTTTCCAATCAGAGATGTATGAAAAAGTTTTTGTGCGCGACTTGATGTTTATGCCCAACGAAAAGGTAAGCCCCAACGATTCAATGGAAGATGTTGCCAAAATATTTCAGAAAACAAGCCATTACAATATACCGGTCATTGAAAACGGAAAATATATCGGATTCGTTTCAAGAGCCAATGTTTTTAGTGCATACCGCAAAATGCTCCGGGATTTATCAGGCGAATAATTCATTGTATGGCAAGCACGGGATTTTCATCCAAATTGTACCTTTGCATCAAATTTGAAACCATCACATGATTCGACTTAGTGTAAATATCAACAAAATTGCCAGCCTGCGCAATGCCCGCGGCGGCAATATCCCTGACGTTTGTAAAGCAGCAATTAATTGCGAACGATTTGGCGCTCAGGGAATAACAGTACATCCACGACCTGACGAACGTCATATCACCTACCGCGATGTTTATGAACTGAAAGATATTCTGACAACGGAATTCAATATTGAAGGCAATCCTACAGAGCGATTTACCAAAATGGTGCTTGAAGTAAAACCTGCACAGGTAACGCTCGTTCCGGACGCACCGGATGCCATTACTTCCAATGCAGGCTGGGATACTGTCAGGAATCAGGAATTCCTTAAAGATATTATTGCCACATTCCGCGATGCTGGAATCAGGACATCCATTTTCATTGAAACCGATTTGGAGATGATCCGCCATGCGGCAAGTACCGGCACCGACCGTATTGAACTTTATACCGAAAAATTTGCTACGGATTTCCCTACAAATCCTGAGGCTGCTATCGAAGATTTTATAAAGGCAGCAAGCTATGCCTCAGAATTAGGATTAGGCATCAATGCCGGCCACGATTTAAGCCTTGAAAACCTGGCATATTTCGCCCAAAATATACCCTACCTGGATGAAGTATCCATTGGCCATGCACTTATAAGTGATTCATTATATTACGGCCTGGAAAATACCATTCAGATGTATCTGGCCAAACTGTCCTGATTAAGGATGTATGCTTATTCATTAAAATCTTTATAAAAAATAAGGCTGTACAAATAGTTCACCGGATGCGCGGCTTTGCGCGTCATAACATGGTGATAGAAACCTGTGAGCTTGTAGGTTTTTTCTTCCAGAAGAGCATGAGCCATGCGTCCGGTTGTTAATTCAAACCAATGAATTTTTTCCCCTTTTTCTGAACTTCGCCGATTCAGGAGAATAAATCCATCTTTGTCAAGCTCAGAATTGGGATACTCAGGGAATGCCCTAATAACCAACTCAATAAGTTTCTCTTTCTGTCGATTCGACAATTCAGTTGCAAACATAATACCAGAATAAAACAAATTACTTTCGCATTGTTTTCTGGTTTTAAAAGCACAAAATCCAAATAATTTAATAACACTTTGCAGCATTTCAAATTATTCAAAAACAAAACAGATTTATTCCAATTTTCCTGAAATATTGACGTGTGGTCAATACGCCTCTGTTGCGCAAATATAATATTTATTCTTTTGCAAAGAAACTTAATCTCACCAAAGCCTGAAAAACACCAAGCAGTTTAGCCCTTAAGAATATCACGAATAATTACAGAAGCCATAAAGCCACCAAAAAGTGCCGGCATATAAGAAATTGTGCCCACATTAGATTTCTTGTTTTGTTCGCCAAAAATTGGCACAACAGCGTGTTCAGGAACAGCTTCAGGGGAATAAACTGCTTTAAATCCGCTATGGATATCAAGCTTGTGCAATCGTTTACGAATAGCACGCGCCATGGGACAGCCCAAGGTATCAGAAATATCGCCCGAACGAATTTGCAGAGGGTCCATCTTTCCACCCGAGCCCATTGAACTCACTAGTGGAATATTATTTTTCAGGCTGTGATAAATCAAAAAAACTTTGGGAGAAAGCGTATCAATGGCATCGGCAACATAGTCGTAATGGCATTTTTTCAGCAAATCGATCATGGGCTGATCGCGCAGGAATTCGGTACAAATATGCAATCTGATTTCCGGGTTTATTTCGCGGAAACGCTCTGCAAGCACTTCAGTTTTATAGTGGCCGTTTGTGCTTGTAAGCGCAAGAAGCTGACGATTGCGGTTGCTCTCATGGATTTTATCACCATCAACAATGGTCATTTCGCCAATCCCGGATCGGCAAAGATGTTCCGCCAAGGGAGCTCCGACTCCACCCAGCCCAACAACCAGGACATGAGCCCTGCGCAGTTTATTCAAACCCTCTCTTCCCAACAATAATTCCGTGCGCGAACACCAATTCTCTTCCATAAGTTCATTTTCGAAAAACGCGGGCAAAATTAGCAGAAATAATATTTTGCAAATCGCTTTGCTCAAATTTTAACAATTCCGATGCTTTCTCATAAACCTGCCTGATGTCCCATTTTGAATCATCTGTTTCAAGAAAAATCCTTTCAGCAGGAATTTCACCAAAAATTTCTGCTGCTTTGGAATGGCGAAACAATAAACTCCCAAAGGACAAACAACAGCCCGATGACAGCAGCTCCTCCGCAATTTGCCGGCTGGCGTTAAAGGCGTGGACAATCCATATTTGACCGTTAAATTCCCTGCGGACTTTCAGCAAATCATTCCATGCCTTAACGCAATGAACAACAATGGGCAAACCAAATTCCCCTGCCAACTCCAATTGCCAGCGGAAAGCGTCCATTTGCAGATTAAAATCATTGGATTTCAACTTATCCAAACCAGTTTCTCCCAAAGCAAGGCAGCGTTCATCTTGCAGCTTCATGCGCAAATTCGCCTCATTTGCGTAGAAATTCTCATCCACAAACCAGGGGTGCAGACCACAGGAAAAAAAGAGCGGCTTTTCAGGAATGGGATCTGCAGGAAAAAGGTTTTTAATCCGGATTTCACCCATTGGCGCTGCACATGCCTTATGTGTATGTATATCAATATAATCCATTCGGTTTTGAGAGCTGTTAGACACCATACATTAATATCCGGCAATTACGGATTAATTCAGTACTTTTGCAAAAATTTTGAGGAAAATATATGTTACTAGAAAAATTAGAAGGCGTTTATCTGCGTTTTTTGGAAATCCAAAAAAAAATGAACGATCCCGATGTTATGGGCGACATGAAAAAATTCATCGGTCTGAACAAGGAATACAAAGACCTGGAGCCCATTATAAAAGCATATAAGGAATACAAAAATATTCTGGAAAATATTGATTCTGCCAAGGAAGTACTGAGCACTGAAAAAGACGAAGAATTCCGTTCCATGGCCAAAGAGGAGCTTAGTGAGCTGCATCCGCGCAAAGAGGAAAAGGAAGAAGAAATCAAGATATTGTTGATTCCCAAGGACCCTGAGGATAGCAAAAATGCCGTTTTGGAAATCCGGGCAGGAACCGGCGGCGATGAAGCCAGTATTTTTGCGGGCGACCTGATGCGCATGTACCAAAAATTCTGCGAAACCAAAAAATGGAAAATCGAACTCGTTGATGCGACCGAAGGAACCGTTGGCGGCTACAAAGAAATCATCCTGAATGTTTCAGGAGAAAATGTTTATGGCCAGTTGAAATATGAATCGGGCGTGCATCGCGTGCAACGCGTCCCAAAAACGGAAACACAGGGGCGCATCCACACTTCTGCAGCATCGGTGGCTGTTTTGCCCGAAGCCGATGAGTTTGATGTGGACATCAAGCAAAGCGATATCCGCAAAGACACTTTCTGTTCTTCAGGTCCGGGAGGCCAATCCGTGAACACCACTTATTCGGCTATCCGATTGACACATATTCCTACCGGAATTGTCGTTTCATGCCAGGATGAAAAATCGCAGCTCAAGAACCTTGATAAAGCCATGAAAGTGCTCCGTTCCAGAATTTACGAAATGGAGCACAAAAAATACCTCGATGAAATTGCGTCCAAACGAAAAACGATGGTTTCCACAGGCGACCGCTCGGCGAAAATCCGCACATACAACTGGCCACAGGGCAGGGTTACCGATCACAGGATCAACCTTACGCTCTACCGTTTGGAAGGAATCATCAATGGCGATATCCAGGAATTGATCGACAAACTCCAAATGGCAGAAAATGCCGAAAGACTTAAAGAAGGCCTCAACTAATCCATTCATAACATGAACCGTAAGCAGCTTATCCAGAACATTAAAGACAAAAAGTCTTTCCTGTGCATCGGCCTCGACAGCGCCATCAGCAAAATACCACCGCATCTCCTGAAAGAAGAAGATCCGGTATTTGCTTTCAATAAAGCCATTATTGATGCCACACACGATTTGGCAGTAGCCTATAAGCCCAATCTGGCATTTTATGAAAGCCGCGGCATCAAAGGCATGGAGAGCCTTCACAAAACCACGGAGTACCTCAATGAGTTTGATGCTGAAGTATTTAGCATTGCTGATGCAAAACGCGGTGACATTGGAAACACCAGCAAGCAATATGCGGAAAGTTTCTTTGGCATGGAAGACGGCCTGGATTTCGACTCGGTTACGGTTGCTCCCTATATGGGCATTGACAGCGTGAGCCCTTTCCTGGCTTTTAAGGATAAATGGGTCATACTGCTGGCTTTAACCTCAAATGAAGGCGCATTTGATTTCCAGTTTATCAAAAATCAGGAAAACGGCCTTCATCTTTTTGAGGAAGTGTTGATTAAGAGCAAAGCCTGGGGCTGCGACGAAAACATGATGTACGTGGTAGGCGCGACCAAGGCAGAGATGCTGGAAACCGTCCGCAAACATGTGCCCGGTCATTTCCTGTTGGTTCCCGGAGTTGGCGCTCAGGGCGGAAGCCTGGAAGCAGTTGCCAAATACGGTATGAACGAAGATTGCGGCCTGCTGGTAAACTCCTCTCGTGGAATTATTTTTGCTTCTCAGGGAGAAGATTTCGCGGAAAAGGCCCGTGAAAAAGCTCAGGAAATTCAAAAAGACATGGCGGAGATGCTGATCCAAAACGGCATCATCTAAGCATACAAACACCAGATAAAAAGAGCAGGCACTCATTCGAATGCCTGCTTTTATTTTATCGGGAAATTGCATTATTCGATAATATCAACCCAGCCGTGTGTATCTTCCAGTGTTCCATACTGGATCCCCTGAAGTTGCTCATAAAGCTTTTTGGAGATCGGACCGGGATTTCCATCTTTGGAAATAATAAATTCATGTTTTTCTTCGCGGTCAACAATTTTTCCAATTGGTGAAATTACGGCTGCTGTACCGCAGGCACCGGCTTCTTCAAAAGTTCCCAGCTCATCAACTGCGATGGGACGGCGTTCTACTTTCAGGCCAAGGTCTTCTGCCAGCTGGCAAAGGCTCTTATTGGTAATGGAAGGCAGAATTGACTCCGATTGTGGTGTAATATAGGTATTGTCCTTGATACCGAAGAAATTGGCAGGGCCTGCTTCGTCGATATATTTTTTCTCTTTGGCATCGAGATAAAGAGCCGCAGAACAGCCTTCATCATGCGCACGCGTACCGGAACGGAGGCTGGCGGCATAGTTTCCCCCTACTTTAAAGCGTCCTGTCCCCAATGGTGCTGCACGGTCGAAATCACGTACAACCTGTACATTTACAGGCTTGAAACCTTCTTTAAAATACGGACCAACCGGGCCAACAAAAATCATGAACAGGTATTCATTTGCAGGTTTAACACCTACTTCAGCGCCGGTTCCGATCAAAAGCGGACGGGCATAAAGCGATGCTCCGGTTCCGAATGGAGGCACAAAACGTTCGTTCAGTTTTACAACCTTCCACAAAGCTTCCTTAAAAAGCTCTGTAGGAACTTCGGGCATCATAATACCCCAGGCGGAATTCTGCAGGCGTTTTGCATTTTCTTCCCAGCGGAAAACACGCAGTTTGTTGTCCTCCCCGCGGAAAATTTTCAATCCCTCGAAAGCTTCCTGGCCATAGTGCAGACAAGTAGCTGCAATGTGGATGTTCACACTCTCGGAAGAGCTTACTTCAATTTCGCCCCACTTACCATTACGGTAGTAGCAGCGCACATTATAATCAGTTTTAAAATAGCCAAAGGGCAGCTTGCCCCATTCTGTATTTATCATTTCTTTATGTTTTATAGTGGTACAATCAATTGTGCTAAATTATAAATTTAATATCAATTGGGCAGGGAATCCCTCAAAATTTCCGTCTCTTTCAGGAAAAATAAGAATGAGCGATATGCTGCAAACAAGCTTTTTTTTCTTATCTTTGGGCTAATACTATCAGGCAAGGAACACATTTTTGACTGATAAAGGATTTAACGAATGCAAGTAAAACGCAAATATAAAACAACAAATACAAATCCTTTTTGCGATTTGAACTGCGATGGCTGTCCTGAAGCTTATTGTTGCGATCTGTACCAAAAATACCTGCACGTTAAAAATAAAAACACTTCTTTTGAGCCATTGGCAACAATTAATGAAACCATCCTGACTCAAAGTGCGCAAAACCCAAATAGCAGGATTCTCCACCTGCTTTATTCTTCATACAAGGAACAAAGGGCTTATTTCAAAGCATTTGTCGGCAATCTGGAAGAATTTTTGCTCCATATTTGTTCGCTTCATCAACGCATCGGCAAAAACAAGGAACAATCCCAAATGGATTTACAGGCGGCCATGATTTTTAAAAAGTCGCTCAGCAACGCTCTGCTTGTCCGCAGCCCAATACTGGCTTTGGCCGGCAAAATTGAATATCAGGAAACGAGCATTGTACAAAATCTGGATATAAGCCTGGCCGGCATAAAAAGCCTGATTTCAGCATGGTTATATTTTTACGATGCGGCCCCGAATTTCGAAGACAACATCCTGCATTATCTGACACGCTTGAAAAAAGCCGAGAACGATCTTAACAATGCCTTGGAAATCAGTCGTAAAACAGCCTGACACAACATCATCAACTCATGAAAACAAAGTCAATCACACTACTTTCAATTATTCTGGCCGCAATCCTTTTAATTAATTTTTCTTCCTGCGTAAAAAAGGAAGCGCTGCCCGAGATAAGCCCTTTGCGCCTGAACTTCGACAATAATACAAATCAGCTCAAGCTCAATATCCGTAATGCAGGATTTGCCACTCTGGAATGGAGCGCCAGCGCAAACAAAGCCTGGATTGAACTTGGAAAAACTTCCGGGAACTTAGGCGAGGAGCAATCTGAAGACATTATCGTCTCTGTAAAACGGGATGGTCTAAGCACAGGGGTTTACGAAGGCCAAATCGATATTGAAACCAATGAAGGCTCTTCATCGGTAGTGGTTTATCTGAATCATGGCCTTTTTGAGATAAAGTTTTTTAATGCAGCATACACACCGGTATCCATCAGGCTTGCCAACGACAGTTCAGGCACCATTGAGCCTTCAGGATATTATTATTTTGCTTTCATCGAACGGCCCGAGCAAATATATTTCAATGCCAAAACCGCCATGTATTCCAACAACGGAACACGCATTGGCCGGGAAATAATCTGGGATGAAATAATTACTGTAGATACAACAGTAGAATCCCCTTTACACGTGCTTAATGTATCAAAAGACTATTTCTTCCTGCGCATCAGCAATATAGCCGAAAACGAATGTGGGCCGGTATATATCAATGCAGAAAGTCAGTTTGAAATGCAGGAAAATATCATTATCAGCCCGGGGGCAATGCAGGATATTGGATATTATGATGCAGTAAAGGACGGCGAAATCCGCATTTACTACAATAATATGGAAGAGTATAATTTCTGGCTCGAAGGCGAAGGCTACTTCCTGAGCGAGGCTCTGAACCAATTGGTACTTATCACCAATACGATTGGCATCGATACTTTAAAAACAGCTCGGTAGCATAATTTTATTTGCGGTCAAAAAACGGGCTTTTACCTGAAACACTCAAAGGGATTGCATAAACAATCCGCACTTCCCTGCCCAAAAATCCAAGTTCACGAGCAGCCATTCCGGCAGAAAACATAATACGGTTATCGATATGCGCACGAGCGGCAACCGAAACAGCCGAGCCGATGGCAATGCCCAAATCACCTGTATTAAAAGCACAAGGCACTTCGGGATGCCTGTTTTTTGCCGCACAATTATTAAAACCGCACAATCCACAAACTTTGATCCCCAAAGCTTCAATGCGCGTTCCAATGATAACACAGGCATCTGTTTGGCGCATATTTCCGGCATCACGCGCAAAAAACGCCATTTCGGTGGCTTCCGCCATTTCTTCCATCTTATCGGCCAGCTGCAAGAGCTCGTCACCGCTTACCACAGCCATTGACAACGTGTCTTTCCCTTTGCCCTTTGGCGCCGTGCGGGCTGCCGCCATCATTTCCGATGCTATTTGCAAAACGGTTTGCTGACGGAAATCTTCTTCAAACTGTATCATAAAGCTTTCAAAATTTGGTATTTCTCACAAAGATGAAAATAATTTTTAAAAAAGCCTTGCAGTCTATAATAAGATGGGTAATTTTGCGGCCAATAACTGCTAATAAACCTTTAAAAAATAGCGAGATATGTCGGAAAAATTAAGTTCACAAGACCTCATGCAGCTCGAGGACAAGTACGGAGCGCATAACTACCACCCACTACCGGTTGTACTTGCAAAAGGCGAAGGCGCAAAAGTCTGGGATGTTGAAGGAAAAGAATATTTCGATTTCCTTTCAGCTTATTCTGCTGTAAACCAAGGACATTGCAATCCACGTATTGTAAATGCAATGATCGAACAGGCAAAAACCCTTACACTAACTTCACGCGCATTTTTCAACGACGCTCTGGGCGTTTATGAAAAATACATTACTGAATACTTTGGTTTCGACAAAGTACTCCCGATGAATACCGGCGCAGAAGCCGACGAAACAGCTCTGAAGCTTGCACGTAAATGGGCCTATATGAAAAAAGGCGTTCCGGAAAACGAAGCAAAAATTATTGTTTGCGAAAATAACTTTCACGGACGTACCATTACCATCATTTCTATGTCAACCGATCCGGACGCATACAAAGGTTTTGGCCCTTATACACCCGGTTTTGTAACTGTTCCTTATAATGATCTGGATGCACTGAAAAAAGAACTGGAAGACAAAAACGTTGCTGCATTCCTCGTAGAACCAATCCAGGGCGAAGCAGGCGTTTATGTTCCTGAAGATGGTTACCTGAAGAAAGCTTATGAGCTCTGCAAGGCCAACAATGTTCTTTTCATTGCTGATGAAGTACAAACCGGTATTGCACGTACAGGTAAACTTCTGGCCTGCGATCACGAAGGCGTCCGTCCTGACATCCTGATTCTTGGAAAAGCACTCTCCGGCGGTGTATTCCCTGTATCGGCAGTTTTGGCCGATGACGATATCATGCTTTGCATCAAGCCCGGCGAACATGGTTCTACATTCGGTGGAAACCCGATTGCAGCCCGCGTAGCTATTGAAGCACTGGAAGTTGTTAAAGACGACAAACTTGCAGAACGCGCAGAACATCTCGGAAAAATCTTCCGCAAAGAAATGGAAGCTATCGACAGCGACATGATTCAGCTTGTTCGTGGTAAAGGCCTGCTTAATGCAGTAATTATCAAGCCAAAAGATGGCAAAGAAGCATGGGACGTATGTGTGAAAATGGCAGAAAACGGCCTGCTCGCCAAGCCAACACACCAGCACATCATCCGTTTTGCACCTCCTTTGGTTATTTCCGAAGAAGATTTGATGAAAGCAATCGAGATTATCAAGAAATCCATTTTGGAATTGAGTTAATCAATAATAATTCAAGATATAAAGGGGCTCCAAAAGAGTCCCTTTTTTTTGTGCATAAAAAAACCGGCGCTTTGAGAAGCACCGGCCTGTTGTCAAAATAACCACTAAAACCTAATCAAAAAAAATATTTATGTACAAAAATTAAACGAATCAAATTGCCATGAGATGAATCTCTATTCCGATTTCATCGTAAATGAAATTATCTTTCAAATTATCAAAGAAACTCTTTGATTTATACTGTATGTCCCATTTCGTCCTGTCAATTTCAAACTCAGGAGCATGGGCTTTAAGAACGCCCCCATCCTGTTGCACCATAGCGTGAAATTTCACAGGATGGCTTATGTCTTTAATAGTGAGGTCGCCGGAAATTTCATAATTATAACCATCGCCTTTCACCATACGTGCGTCGGTAATAACAAATTTTGCTTTGGGGTGTTCAGCTACATTGAAAAAATCTGCGCTTTTCAAATGGCCCAATAAATTTGCATTCATTTCAGTATCTTCAATATCATCCACTTTCATGGATTCCATATCCAGCACAAAATGTCCGCCAATTAATTTGTTATTGTCAAATTCCAATGCGCCTTCGCTGATGTTCAGTGTGCCGAAATGCTCGCCCAATGGCTTGCTCCCGATCCATTTCACAGATGATTCATCCGAATTAACGGTATAAACATTGGATTTCGCCGGAGCTTTTTCCGATTGCGCAATAAGTGATGTGCTGAAGAAGAACGATACTATCATTACAACCAGCATTTTATTCAATAAATTTTTCATTTGTGTTTAAGCTTTGTTTGAAATAGGAACAAGCTTTTATCGC
This sequence comes from Bacteroidales bacterium, assembly GCA_963662905.2. GTDB lineage: Bacteria > Bacteroidota > Bacteroidia > Bacteroidales > WRLA01. The sequence continues at coordinate 478,877 of CAXXFD010000004.1, forward strand.
TTTTGTTCAGAATAATTCTAAATAAGTTAAACAAAAATGCTCTATTTTCGCGCCATGAACCGGAAACTCAACCGGGAAATCCTAAGGCTGGCCTTCCCGAATATCATCAGCAACATCAGTGTGCCACTGGCAGGCATGGCAGATTTGGCCATGATGGGCCATCTTGCTGATACGGCATATATTGGCGCCATCGCCCTTGGCGGGATGATTTTCAGTATCCTTTACATGAGTTTTGGGTTTTTAAGAATGGGAACTACCGGTTTTACGGCTCAGGCGTTTGGGCGCAAAGATGAGCCGGAAATCAGCCTCAACCTGATGCGCTCACTTTTGCTGGCCGGTGCAGCTGCCCTCTTCTTGCTCTTGCTGCAATATCCCATTGGGGAACTGGCATTTATGCTTACCGATGGGAGTCCAGATGTTGAAAAATATGCTGCACAGTATTTTTATATCCGCATATGGGCAGCACCCGCCACCATCAGCCTCTATAGTTTCAACGGCTGGTTTATTGGCATGCAAAACACTAAATATCCGCTGTGGATTTCATTGCTTGTAAATGGCGCCAACATTGGGTTCAACTTTTTGTTTGTGCTGGGATTTGATATGAAATCTGAGGGCGTGGCTTTGGGCACACTGCTGGCTCAATATTCCGGCCTGACGCTTGCGATCATACTCTTTTTAAGGCATTATGGAAAATACAGCAAGCTTTTTAAGCTGAAAGAGGCTTTGGACATCGGTGCGCTTAAAAACTTCTTTCGGGTCAATGGCGATATTTTCATCCGCACAGTACTACTAATCCTGACCCTGAGCTTTTTCACGGTTCAATCCGCAACATTTGGAGATACACTACTGGCTACCAATACTTTATTGTTTCAATACTTCCTGTTTTTCAGCTATTTTATTGATGGTTTTGCCTTTGCGGCAGAAGCATTGGTGGGCAAATTTATTGGCGCCGGCATCCGCGATAATCTTGTCAAAAGCGTAAAACTGTTATTTGGCTGGGGCTTTTTCCTGAGCCTGCCCTTTACCCTGGCCTATGCTTTTGGCGGTGAATTGGTTTTAAAAATCCTGACAAGCAATACCGAGGTAATTTCCGCATCAAAAGATTATATGATTTGGGTGGGCATGATCCCCTTAATTACTTTTCCTGCCTTTTTGCTCGACGGGATTTATGTAGGCGCAACAGCATCCAAAGCCATGCGCAACAGCATGATTATTGCCACAATGCTGCTTTTTTTGCCCGTCTATTATCTGTTTCGCGAACAAATGCAGAACCATGCGCTATGGCTGGCCTTTTTGGTTTTTATGGCTGCACGGGGATTATCTCTTTTTATGATGATGAAGAAACAGGTTTACGAACGAACCTAAAGAATTTTGATTACCATAAAAAAATCTATTTTATTTCTGTTCTGCAGCAAATATACTGCAAAACAGAAATAAAATCAAGAATAAAACCAAATAAGCATTAAGCCGAGCACCGGCTTTTTTTATTCTGATTCTTCATCGCCGCCCAAACAAATTACGCTGATCCGTTTTTTTCCATCCATGCGCACAGCGAAATTTTTATCAAAACGCACGTGGCGGCAATATTTGGTTTGCTGGATCAGTTCCTGATTTTCGAACATATCCCATTTAATGAAATTTCCTTCCAGTTCCTGATTAACACTCAGATAACCTACATTCATAGAAGTTACATTATGGAAAAAATGGGATCCGCTTGAGGCATCAAGAGGAAAATCCGTAAGGCTGGTTTCCACAATGACACGAGCATTGGAAATCTGTGTCCAATTTACCGGAATCCCAATAAATTTATCGCGCGTGCCCCATCGTCCGGGGCCAATGAGGAGATATTTGCGCCCTTCTCCTATCATTTTCTTATTGAGTGCATCCACTTCACGGGCAATTTCTTCGGTAGCGCTCTTATTAAAAGTTTTGCGATCCACATAAATTACATCGGTAAGTTCATCAATCAGGCCATTGCCCATGCCTTTATCCGTAAAAAGCAGCAACTTATCTTCATCAAGAAGTTCCGGATCAATATTATAATCGGTTGCATTTCCGATAAGTGGTTTAATTTGAAGCAGATAGAAAGATGCCCGGTAATCCTTATCTCGTTTTAAATCCACGGCAAACTCAATTTCAACCGGAGAGCCCATCGCTTCTTTTACAACATCCAGCACGACTTCAATTGTGCGTGCCAGAGGAATATAATTGTATTTGAGGATGTCGGCAAAATTGATAATGCGCGGCCCCTGCTTATGCGTTCCCGGCGTAATTGCATTATTATCAGCATTGTAAACCGATGCACAATGTTTAATCGTTCCATGAACTTCCGCATCATAAATATCCATGCGCTTCAATGCTGCATCTTCTCCATCAATAAGGTTCAGGTCTTTTTTATTCAAGTCGATGGCAAAAAACTCAACCTGTGATGTTTTAAACTGATCCTGAGGAGAATTGATTTCCAATGTGGGATATTTTGGCGAAAAACGATAAGCCTTCTCTCCCTCAACAACATAAGTTCCCAAACCCACGGCAGCAACTGCGAAACCTTCTTCGGGTTTCATATGTGCAAAAGGATAATAATTATAAGATTGGGCTACACCGCTGATATGCGGATAATACACATTATCAAACTGATGTCCCACAACTTCCTGAATGATTACCGCCATTTTTTCTTCTTCAATTTTGTAATTCACAGCGGAAATATAATCGCGGGCTGTTGGAGAGAACACCGATGCATACACCAGTTTAATGGCATTCTTAATCTGATCGAGGCGCTTGCGCAGATCTTCGTGTTTATTGGGAATGAGGTAGGTTTCGAAAATCCCTGCAAAAGGCTGCATCTGACTGTCTTCAAACAGGCCGGAAGAGCGTATTGCCAGAGGTTTGTTCAATATACGGAGGATTTTCTTCAGCTTGGAGACCAATCGGCCCGAAAGCTCAGCTTCTATAAAGTGTTTACGGATTTCCTCATAACTTACTTCCGGATCGTTAATGTATTGATGCAGCTTATTATTCAGCAGGAAGCTCTCAAATTCATCGGTACCAATGATAAAAGTTTTGGGTGCTTTAATATTAATTTCGGGCAGGAATTGCTGAAAATCAATATTATAAATTAATGTATTGATAAAAGCAACACCACGTCCCTTACCTCCAAAAGAACCTCCGGCAAGGCTTACGATATTAGTTTCATCGAGGATGAGGGATTCTTCGAAATTGATGATTTTCCCTTTATTTTGCTCGTTTCTATGCAATTGTATTGCGTTGAGCAAAAATTTACGGATTTCGTCGGCACTGGTAAAATCTTCGAGACGGAAGGGATATATAATGCGGGCAATCTGAATTTCACCACGCGCCATAAACCAGAGTGAAAAATGGTTTCTGCGGGCATGATATCCCAGGGAATCGTCGGGAATAGTGCGCAACAATTTTTCAAACTCGCGCAATGTGCGTGCAGTTGCGATGGGACGTCCACGGCTATCTTTGTAAACAAAGCTACCAAAGCCCAGATATGTGCTGATAAAATAGCGGATATCCTGAACCAGTTTATCTGAATTTTTATTGATGAAGCTGGATTTCAAAAGAAATGCTTCGTGCGAATTTTCCGGATCGGAAGACTGAAGAATTATGGGCAAATCCTTGAGCTGCCCGCGCACTTCTTTCACCAATTCAAATCCTGCACGTCCGTCCAATATTCCTTTCCTGCGGAATTTCACATCAGATATCAGGCATAACATATAATCTTTATACTTCGTAAAAACCTCCATGGCTTCTTCATAATTCGAAGCCATCAAAATTTTTGGCCGAGCTCTGAGTTTCAACACTTTAAAAAGCTCATCGGTATTCACATCCTCGATGAGGCGCTTGGTTTGTTCCATCACAGCCGAATAGAGCAAAGGCAGATATCGTGAATAGTATTTCGCCGAATCTTCCACCAGAAGGATAATCCGCACCAGGCCCACCGATGTATCATTTTCCACATTAACCTGATCTTCGAGCTGTTTAATAATTGCAAAAAAGATATTCGGATCACCGTTCCATGTAAAAACATTGTCGATGGATTCCATCTTGATTTGCTGTTGTTCAATGCGCAGGGCATCCATATTATTATTCAGCAGAAGGTATATCGGGATATAAGGATAGTCGTGGCGGATATTATTGCTCACCACCATTTGTCCTTCCACATTTCCGCCCATGAGGATGACCATATCGAAATGGCGCGAATCGAGTTGCTCCATTGCCTCCTCAAAGGAACTCACACCTGTAATACGGGGCACGGAGGATAAATTGAGCTGATAATATTCGCCGAGAATATGTTCCGAAAACCGTCCCTCCTTTTCTATGCTATAGGCATCATAAAGATTGGCAACCAGCAGGATTTCGCGCACCTTAAAAGGCATCAGGTCATGAAAAATATCCCGGTTGTAATTATTCTTGTTCAAAAAGCGCTGCAAAAGCTGCCGGCTGTTGATAATGGACGTTTTGGTTTCCCTTCGTGATCCGGTAAGGGTTTGTTTCAACGCAAACTTTCCACGCACACTGTTCAGAAAACCCGACACCATTCCGGAAAGGTTAATCAGCAGATGGCGCTCTTCCTTGAGAAAAGGGCCTTCATCCGCTTCGGGCTGCCTTTTTAAATAAAATATTTCAATGCTTCCGTGTTCATCATCAATGGTATCAAATTCCTGAATCTGAACCCAGGGACTGGTTTGAAAAGTATCAGAAGTGTATTCATTTTCGGCATATGTTATTCTTGCACAGCACACTTCGGGATATTGCCAGGCTGAAGGCAAAACATTACAAATCTGCGTCAGCGTTTCTTCGATTGGTTTTTTCTCCTTAAGTATTCGGGTTGTTTGGTTTATGGCAGCAAGTTCTTTAAGCCTCTCGCGTGAAATATACTTATCTTTTGTAGCAACAAGGCTGTTGAGGTAACCCGAAATAATCCCGGAAAGGTTGCTGATCAAATCACGCTCTTCTTTCAAAAAGGGCCCTTCGTGCATTTCAGGAAATTCCTCCCGATAAAAAACCTGAATCAGTCCTTTTTTATTTTCAATAGTTTCAAAAGCTTCCTCCTGTGCCCACTGCGTTTCACAAAACCGATTGCTGGTAAAAACAGCATCATCATAAACAATACGCGCGCAGGTAGCATCCGGATATTGCCATGCCTGAGGCAGGATAGAGACAATATGACGCAAAGTATCGGGCATAGACCGGCCCTCCTTGATTATACGGGTTGTATTGTTGATGGCAGCCAGCTCTTTCAGGCGCTCATTGGATGCAAATTTCTCATCTCGTGCAATTTGGGCATTTAAATAAGCATGCAAAAGGTTATTGACACTCTGGATAAGTTCCAACTCTGCACTTGCAAAACCCTGATCGCCGGCCACATGCTGCTTGTCGGAAAAAAACACCTCAATACGCCCGGTTTCCTGGTTAATGGTTTCGAAAGTTTCTTCCATCTTTACCGGTGTTTCAATAAAATTGCGGCTTAGATAAACTTTTCCTCCAAACGAAAGCCGCACATAGCTTTGCTCCGGATCGGCAAATCCTTCGGTGAGGATTCCGGTGAAATTATAGAGTGTTTCCTTTACGGCTTTTCCTTCGCGCAATAAACTGGATATTTTGTTGATACAGGCCAGTTCTTTGAGTCGTCCATTATTATTGTTCGTCATAGTATTCCCTGTTGGTTAAAATAAAAGCAGAATTTCCAGAGGAATCCGCCGCTTTTTATATTTTTGTGTTTCTAAACGGATAAAAAAGCTTGAATCCTCACAAAGTTAGAAATTTGTTTTAAGCTGCAACATCCGACGCAAAAATCAAGCAGCCTATGATTAAGGTAATTATCGTAGATACGCACAAAATTGTTGGCGAAGGAATCGAATGCCTGCTCAACAGCTCTGAAGAAATCTCTGTAGGCGCACGCTTATCACGGATGGCGGAAGTTGCGCCCATATTGGCAAAGGAAAAATACCATGTGGTGATCATAAACATCTACACCCCCGATGATGATGCCATTAATGCCCTGAATACACTTCATAAGCAATTCCCAAACATCAACCTGCTCATCCTTTCCATGCACAGCAATGAGCATTTTATTTTGAAAACCCTGAAGTTAGGAGCAAAAGGCTACCTCACAAAGGACACCAGTCGCAACGAGATGATTGAAGCCATTCTTACTTTGCGCAATGGCTACGATTACTATGGGAAATCCATTACCAACGTAATTTTAAAAGGCTACCTCAACAAAACAGCGGAAGAAGAGAAAAACGGGCAAAATCCGCTTTCAGAACGGGAAGTTGAAATTTTAAAACTTTTTGGTGAAGGGCTTACAAACCGCGAAATCGCTGATCAGTTGTTTATCAGTGTGCGCACTGTGGAATCGCACAAAAACAATATCATGAAAAAGATCAACCTGCGCACCACCGTAGATTTGGTGAAATTTGCTATCCGTAATAATTATATTGAGATATAGGTGATTTATTTTTAGAATATCACTGCAGCGCTGCCGCTGGATTTGCCAAACTCCATATAGGCTGCAGAGCAGCGAGGAGATTTATAAAAACCAGAGAGCAAAAGACAATTGAGCTACAGAGTAGCGGTGAGGTTGAAATCAAAACTAATCGGGTTTAACCCAATGAGACCTCTCCTCGCCCACTCGTCGAGGTGACGCTCCTATCTGCAATTTTCGCTAATGGGGATTTTGAGCGTCTCCGTGCTAATCCTTTTCACCGCAAAGACACAAAGACGCAGAGAAACGCCGGTGCGCCTCAAATCTTACAGCAAAAAAACTCCGCGAAACTCCGCGCCTTTGCGTCTCAGCGGTAAAAACACACCCCTTCGCGCCCTTCGCGTTCTTCGTGGATAAAAAACAGCCCGCGCCAGCCAACCTCAGCGCCTCAGCGGTAATCCTTTTCACCACAAAGACACAAAGACGCCGAGAAACACTGGTTTGCCTTAAATCTCACAGCAAAAAAACTCCGCGAAACTCCGCGCCTCAGCGTCTCAGCGGTAAAAACACGCACACTCCTTCGCGCCCTTTCGCGATCCTTCGTGGATAAAAAACAGCCCACGCAAGATAACCTTAGCGGCTCAGCGGTAATCCTTTTCACCGCAAAGACACAAAGACGCAGAGAAACACTGGTTTGCCTCAAATATCACAGCAAAAAATATAGTCCACAAAAAATTTTATCCGCTAAGCACACGAATAAGCGCTAATAAAACACACTCCTTCGCGCCATTTCGCGCCCTTCGTGGATAAAAAACAGCCCGCGCCAGCCAAGCTTCGCGCCCTCAGCGGTAAACATCCTTAAAAAGGAAAATCTCCCTCAAACTCATTCTTTTTGGCTTTTTCGCGTTGCGGTTCATCAGCCACTATATGTACGGGATTTCCTTTTACATAAATGGCTTTATAAGGCTGGGTTGGGCAAGCGTACTCACAAGCTCCACAACCAATGCAGATGGATTCATCTACTTCAGGGATTGTCAGCCCGTTTTTGTAAGGAACCATGCGCACGGCTTTGGTTGGGCAATGCTCCGAGCAGGCTCCGCAATCCGTTCCTTCGGTATTTACGATACAATTGCCTTTCACAAATTCAGCGCGCCCAATTTGCGTACGTTTTTTATTTTCCAGAAGCAATGGCAAAAGTGCCCCGGTAGGACAAACCGCCGTGCAGCGCACACATTCAAAATTGCAAAATCCCTGATAAAAATCCATACGCACCTGCAAAAAATGCTGCCAGCCAAATTCATTTTTCGATGGCTGTATCACCCCTGTAGGACAAGCGCTTACACAGAGATGGCATGCCGTACACCGGTTTAAAAACTCCTGAACATCTGCCGAGCCGGGAGGCGTTACATACTGCTGGCGTTCTACCGGAACTGTAGCATTATTTGACACAACTTTCCGGGCCAGTGCTCCAACCGGACTTAAAACAATACTTCCTGTCAAAAAGCCCAAAGCCCTGCGCCGCGAAACATCCGCTCCTTTTTGTGCCCCGTCTTTTGCTGCCTTTGATTTGGTTTTCAGGTCAATAGCATCAAACTTACAGGATGTTAGGCAGTTATAGCAAGAAATACAACGCGACGCATCTACTGTATGCTTTTCCAGATCGATGCACTGCGCTTTACAAACACGCGTGCAAGCCTTGCAATTAGTGCAGGCCTCACTATTGATACGGATTTTATAAACAGAATATTTGGATATCAGGCCGAGAAATGCCCCAAGCGGACAAACCGTATTGCAATAAAGACGTCCATGCTGCACACTCATATACAGGATTAAAAACAAGAAACCCACCGGAATGATATAAAGCGAAAGCTGCATCCAATGAACATCCACATGAAATACACTGTATATTTCCCGGCTTTGCAAAATCCCGGCCAAAACATTATTCCCAAGGATCAGCAGCGGACGAAAAAGATCGGTAACAATTCTCCCGAAGACGCTGTAGGGATCCAGCATATTCAAAAGAAGGCTGCTTCCCAGAAGAAGCGTGAGAATTGTAAGGACGAGAATTCCGTAGCGCAGCCAATTGAAGGGTGCATGATATTTAAAACGGATTTTTTTAAACATTCGCGCCAGGCGCAAAACTACATCCTGAAAAACACCCAAAGGGCATAATGAAGCACAATATACACGCCCGAAAAAAGATGTAAGCAGTATTACGACAAGAAAACCAAGCGCCGAAAAGGTGAATACTTTTGAGAAAAGCAAAACGGAAGGGACAAACTGCAACCAAAGTCCGGCGTTTATGAATTGCGCGGGAAGAAAGCCCAGAAAATCCAAAAAAGCAAGGGCAATCAAAAGCAGGGATGCAATAGCGATAAGCACCCTTAATGATTTCAGGAATTTGTAGGACATTGCTTAGATTTTTATCCGCCCGATATTTTGGGAATCCAGATCCATATTACCGATTTTCATCTCATGCGCCTGCTTGATATAAGGCACATCTGTTGGCTGCATTCCGAAAATTTTGGCAGCTGCAGCATCTGCGGCAACCATATCATCCGACATGACCAGGAATTTCATTTTGGCCACATCTTCTTCACCCACACCACGGGGTCCGTTTTTCATCAAAACATTATAAGCATCAATGATATTTAAGTCGGGTTTGCGCCAGGTAGAAAAATCAGCAATACACTGGTGCAGGTCGTTGCGGTGCCAATAGCCGCGATCCCAAACGATTCCCATCAGGTTTTTCATAGCAATGGTGAGTTTGGTGGAACTGTGGTTTTTCAGGATGGGCACATTAATAAACACATCCGATTCCAAAATCAGCTCGTGCACTTTTGTTTCGGTGAGCCGTTTGCCATTCGGGATTGTGACCGCTTCATAATAACCTTCGGTATTTCCCGGAGCAATTTTTCCACCGGCTTCTTTAACGGCGGTTTCGATCATGCTGTTTTTGTAGCATTTGGTCCATTCATCACAGGTATGATCAAACACATATACTTCTTTAGCTCCGGCTTCCAGACAGGATTTGATTACCGCCTTAACCAGAGCGGGATTGGTATTTGCAGCCAGATCGGGGATTACGTCCCAGCCAATATTAGGTTTCACAACAACGGTTTGACCTTTGCTCACATAGCGCGACATCCCGCCCATTGCATTAATGGCACGCTGGTACATCTGCGCCGGTTCCCCTCCGGTAACAGCAACCAGATCGTAAGGAACATCAGGCATCATGGCAGTGTTGGCCAAAATGCGGCCATACTTCCCAACCGATAATGCAATTCCCGTATAAATTCCTGCTGTTACGCTTTTTTTGATGAAGGACCTTCTGTTCATAAACCTATTTTTAAGTGCTCCGTAAAAGGAAGGTAAAAATAACAATAATTCTCAAACGAAAAAATACTGCCCTAATTTTTTGGCATTATAAAATAATCAGGGCGAAGGCTTTGCATGTTTGAAAAACAAACTATATTTGTAACTGAATAAAATTAAAACATCATGACAAGCATAGCAATCAACAAACGAACTTTCCCGCTTTTATTCGATATTATCGCAATTGCATTCATTTATCTGGTGCCTACGATATCGCATGCACTGGCATTTCCATTATACTATTTCGAACCTATGCGTCTGATGGTAATCCTGGCCCTGGTGCATACCAACAGAAGAAATGCCTTTATTTTAGCTGCAACACTGCCTTTGGTCAGTTTTATGTTTTCGGGTCATCCGGTTTTACTGAAGATGCTCCTCATTACCGGTGAATTAGTGCTCAATGTCGCATTGTTTTATGTATTTATAAACTTCATAAAAAAGACCTTCCCTGCGGTGATGCTGAGTATTGTTCTGAGCAAAGCGGTTTATTATCTGGCCAAATTCCTGCTCATCCAGTGGGCTTTGCTCGACAGTTCCCTGATCTCAACTGCATTGTGGGTACAGGCAAGTACTTTGATTGCTTTTAGCCTTTATGTATATTTCTTTTTTAAAGAAAATATGGGTAAGGAGGAATAGTTGTCTCTGACAAAGATATTCGAGCCATCCTGAGGAATTGGGATGGTTTTTTTTGTGGTGGATTTCTCTCTGCGCATTACCCGCGTCTCAGCGGTAAAAACACACACCTTCGCGCACTTCGCGTCCTTCGCGGATAAAAAACAGCCCGCGCCAGCCAACTTCCGAGTCTCCGTGTTGACCCTTTTCACCGCAAAGACACAAAGACGCAAAGAAACCCTGGTGTGCCTCAAATATCACAGCAAAAATAAACTCCGCGAAACTCCGCGCCTCCGCGTCTCAGCGGTATAAACACACACCTTCGCGTTCTTCGTGGATAAAAATCAGGCCGCGCCAGCCAACTTCCGCGTCTCCGTGTTAACCCTTTTCACCGCAAAGACACAAAGACGCAAAGAAAACCTGGTGTGCCTCAAATATCACAAAAAAAAACTCCGCGAAACTCCGCGCCTCCGCGTCTCAGCGGTAAAAACACACTCCTTCGCGCCCTTCGCGGATAAAAAACAGCCCGCGCCAGCCAACCTCAGCGCCTCAGCGGTAAAAAACATGCCTTTTCAGCATTAAACCCTCAAGCATTATGTAAAAACTCCAAACCTTATTGCAGTTCTCTCCATTCGCCTTTGCGTGAATCACGCAAATTCATCCGCACTGCACCCAATTCGGCTGTATATCTTGCTTTTGCGTTTTTCTTTTTCCTAATATTGGATCAAATTTAAACGCAAATCAACTTATTTTCAATTAAAAGAATAAAAAAAATGGCAAACGTATTCGACCAAAAAGTAAGCGATTTCATGGCAAAAGTTATTGCCAAGAACCCCGCAGAAACTGAATTTCACCAGGCAGTTCACGAAGTAGTTGAAAGCCTCATTCCTTTCGTAGAAGAAAATCCTGTTTACAAGGAGGCAAAAATCCTCGACCGCATTGTTGAGCCGGAACGCGTCATCCTTTTCCGCGTACCCTGGATGGACGACAAAGGCGAAATCCACGTAAACAAAGGCTTCCGTATTGAAATGAACTCAGCCATTGGCCCTTACAAAGGCGGATTACGTTTCCACCCAACTGTAAACCTTGGTATCCTCAAGTTTTTGGCTTTCGAACAAGTATTTAAAAACTCACTCACAACACTTCCAATGGGCGGTGGTAAAGGGGGTTCTGATTTCGATCCTAAAGGAAAATCAGATGCAGAAGTAATGCGTTTCTGCCAAAGCTTCATGACAGAGCTTTTCCGTCATATTGGCCCGAACACAGACGTTCCTGCCGGAGATATCGGAGTTGGCGGCCGCGAAATTGGATTCCTTTTCGGACAATATAAGCGTCTGCGCAACGAATTTACCGGCGTTCTTACCGGTAAAGGACTTGACTGGGGAGGTTCGCTCATCCGTCCTGAAGCAACAGGTTATGGTGCTACCTATTTTGCACAAAACATGCTGGCTACACGCGGCGATTCGCTCAAAGGAAAGACTGTTTGTATCTCAGGTTCAGGTAATGTGGCTCAGTATGCCTGTGAAAAAGTTACCGAACTTGGCGGCAAGGTAGTTACCCTTTCTGATTCCAGCGGATTTATTTATGATCCTGAAGGAATCAACGAAGAGAAACTTGCTTTCCTGATGCACCTTAAAAATGTTAAGCGTGGCCGCATTAAGGAATACGCTGAAAAATATGGTTGCGAATACCATGAAGGACAGCGTCCATGGGGCATCAAGTGTGATATCGCCATGCCGAATGCCACACAAAACGAAATCAACGAAGAAGAAGCCAAAACACTGGTTAGCAACGGTTGTTACTGTGTTTCTGAAGGAGCAAACATGCCTTCTACTCCGGAAGCAGTTACCGTATATCTTGAGTCTAAGATCCTTTACGGCCCCGGTAAAGCAGCCAATGCAGGTGGTGTAGCCGTTTCCGGTTTGGAAATGAGCCAAAACTCACTGCGCCTGTCGTGGACTCGTGAAGAAGTTGACGAGCGCCTCAAAGGCATCATGAAGAGCATTCACGAAGTTTGCGAAAAGTACGGAAAAGACGAAGAAGGTTTCGTTGATTACGTGAAAGGAGCAAACATTGGTGGCTTCGTAAAAGTTGCCGATGCAATGATCGCTCAAGGTCTTGTATAATTTAGTACCCTATTATAACTAAACATACGTTCAAAAAAAGATCCCTGCCTTCGGGCGGGGATTTTGTTTTTATTGAGATGATGTTTTCGGGCTCCGATTGCATGAACATGCTATTTTGCAAGCAGTTTCACCAACATTTCATGGAGCTGGGCGTGCTGGATCGGCTTGGTTATAAAGGCATTAAAACCTTCTTGGAAACACTTCTGTCGGTCTGCTTCTGAAACATAAGCTGTTTGTGCAATAGCGAGGACATCGGGTTTTATTTCCCTGATTTCTTTTAAAGCTTCAAAACCGTTTTTTCGGGGCATTTTCAAATCGAGCAATATCAGTGGGATGGTTTTATAAATTTTAAACAGATCTACTGCTTGTTCTCCATCTACAGCACGGATTACATGCAGCCCAAAGGCAGTCAGTATCGCTTCCAGCAGATCAAAGCTGGCATTATCATCTTCGGCCACCATTACCTGAAGGTTAGGCGGCAGCTTAACAGTGGGGGGAAGGGCCCGGGCAACATGAATTTTCTGATTCGAGGAATCGAAGGGAAGGCACACATAAAAAACGGTTCCTTCCTCTTTGCCGGATTCCAGCCATATATCCCCATCCATTAATTCTACCAAAGCTTTTGAAATCGACAAGCCCAATCCACTGCCTTCTTCCTCTTTGAGATGACTTTCGTCCACCTGGCGGAAGCGTTCAAAAATTTTCTGGTGATACTCCTCCGGAATTCCGGGGCCTGTATCGCTTACCCAAAGAAGCAAATCATCGCCCGAAAGCCTGCAACCAATACGCACTTCGCCTTTTCGGGTAAATTTCAAGGCGTTGTTGATCAGGTTCGACATAATTTGCTCCAAACGTGTAGCATCAACTTTTATGGTTTTATCCATAAGAGTATCGTCCACATCCAAATAAAACCCAATCTTTTTGGAATCTGCTTCCGCTTGGAAAAACAAAAACAATCCTTCCATCAGGTCACCCAGGCGGATATCAATCGGATTGAGCGTAATTTGCCCGGCGTCAATTTTCGAGATATCGATCAGGTCATTTATCAATGAAAGCAGTCGCTTTGAACTATTGCGTATGATATTCAGGTATTCCTTTTGCTTTTCTTTATCAATTTCTTTTTCTGCCAGCAGGTCAGCAAAGCCCATAATGCCATTCATGGGAGTGCGGATTTCATGGCTCAGATTGGCCAGGAAAGCAGATTTGAGCCGGTCGCTTTCTTCTGCTTTATCGCGTGCTATTTCGAGATGTTTGTTCACCTCGGAAAGCCGGATGCGTGATTCATGCAGCTCTTCATTACGGTTTTTAAGAACGCGTTCTGACATTCTGCGCAGGCGGATATGATAGCTCAGCGCCACAATCACCAAACTAAGGAAAACAATAAGGCCAATTACCGACCAAATCAATGTACGGTATTTCTCATAAACAGAATACGGTTTATTGATAAGGATGCTGGCATCAGGCAAATCGCTCAATTCGATATTATTACTGATCAATTCGTTATAATCGAATTTATAAACCAGTTCTCCGCCGCGAACAGGGATTTCGGATGCTTTTTTGCCATGAAATATCTGCAAAACAAGTTCAGCGGCTACTTTGCCCTGCTGTTTCGGGCTGGTAATTTTTCCTCCTATTGCCCCGATTCCAACCACGTCCCAAACGCAATAAACAGGAAGATCGCGGCATTGCAATATTTTTTTCAGGCTTTCATTTGCAGAAAGTATGGTATGGTCGGGCTGCAGCAGATAACTTGCCCAAAGCAATGCCGAATTTTCGGGCAAACGCCGGATTTCATTGCACAACTCTGTAAAGTTTAAATTGGTCAGCAAGCGCACTTCAATTTCCGGATCCAACAGGCTTTTATCCCTCAGGAATCGTTTCAAAAGCAATTGCCCGGTTTTTGTATTATCAGAAATAAAAGCAATGGTTGTTTTCTCCGGCTGCATTTTTTCGATCAATTCTATCGTGCCAATAATATCGTAATGCTCCCAAATACCGGTAAATTCGTCCAGCCCGGCAGTGCGCGAAGGGTCATAATCATTGATACCGCAAAAGACAATCGGCACGCCGGGGAAAAGGGAATCGCCATATTGCACCATAAAATCCAGGGCATGATCATCGGAAGTAAGAATGGCATCAAAATCAATGTTCCTGAATTTATAGGCATATATTTCCGCCATCATCTGAAAATAACGGTCATCAGCAAAACGCTTGGCATCGAGGTAATTTACAAAACACTCAACATGTCCCGCACTGTCAAAAACCTCATTAATCCCACTCATGAGCCGGTCGGTCCAATAGCTGCCGTCATGATAAGAATTGATAACCAAAACACGGCATTGTTGATCGGAATCGCATTGCGCATTTGTTTTTGCAGGCCCAAATGAAAGAAACAACAAGATAAACAGCAAATCCCAAAGGATAAACCTACTATAAAGCAGATACTTGCGGGTTTTAAGGGGGTTCATTTGGCTTGCATTCAATGATTATACACAAATATAATAAAAATATGACACAAGGAACAATTTAACATAAAGCCTTTTTGGGAAACTGCATATATTCCAAAATGGCATCACGTCCGCAACACTGTTGCAACACTGTTGCGCACTGGTTGAAACAATGTTTCTGACAAAAGGCGGAAGGAAAAAGACGAAAGACAAAAGGCGAAAGACGAAAGACGAAAGGCGAAAGGCAAAAGAAAAAAGACAAAAGACAAAAGGCGGAAGATGAAAGACAAAAGGCGGAAGATAAATGGCGGAAGGACTTTACAGAGCAATCAGCTGACACACTTTTCTGAATACATCCGAATGCGGCTGAACGGTTTTAGCGAACTTATTTTTTCCAACTTCCAGATTCACAGGATAAAATATGAGACTGGATATCGACAGGAAGGCGCTTCGTTTTATACTATTTGGTATTATACCGATTGGTATAAAAACCCTGCAGGTATAAAATTTCCTTAAAACTCAAAAAAAACGGAGCCACTTATTGCAGCTCCGTTTCCCTAAGACATTTCCGTATTTTATTCCCCGGCAGGAAGTTCAGCAGCGGATTTTTCTGCTTCGTTCAGCCATCCGCCGCCTAAAGCCTTATAAAGCTGCACATAAGCATCGATATAGTCATTTTTGGTTTGGACAACCTGCAACTCAATAGAGAAGAGCGAGCGTTCCGATTCCTGAACTTCGAGATAATCTGTTACGCCTCCATTGTAGCGTTCATAAGAAAGCTTTGCGGCATTACGTGCGGCTTTAAGCTGCTGCTCCCGTGCTTCCAGCTCTTTTTTATAGGTCTGGATACTGATCAGGGCATCTTCTACTTCTTTAAATGCATTGAGGGCCACATATTCGTAGTCGAATACAGCTTGTTTGGCCAGTTCGCGTTCCATTTCCAGGTTATTTTTCAGTTTATTGAAATGGAACAATGGAGCTAATATATTTCCACTGATCGACCAAAGCGGATCTCCGGAGAAGAGATTGTCAATTTCCCCGCTGGCATATCCACCACTGGCAGTCAAGCTAAGGGAAGGAAGCCGTGCTGCCTGTGCAACGCCAACCTGAGCAAATTGCGCATCAACGGCAAAAGCAGCCTGCAGCACATCAGGGCGGCGCTCCAGCAGCTGTGACGGAATCCCGGCAGGAATATTTGGAGCAAACAGCTGATCCAGAAGGTTTTCTGTAACAGCGATATCCCCGGAAGGCCGTCCGAGGAGCAAATTGATGGCATTTTCGGTTTGCGCGATCAAACGCTCATACATCGGAATGGAAGCCTCGGCTTCTAAAGCCTGTATTTGTGCCTGATTGAGATCAATTTCGGGAATCACGCCTTCATTAAAGCGTTCAGAAATAATATTTAATGATTCCTTACGGGATTTTGATGTACTGACAGCAATGCGCAGGCTTTGGTGATAATTGAGCAGGTTCAGATAAGCTGAGCTAAGGCCGGCAACCAAATCCATCTGCACAATACGCAATCCCATTTCGGTGCCCAGCATTTCGGCGCGTGCAGCTTTGGAAGCGCTGCGGTATTTGCCCCAGAAATCGATTTCATATGATAATGAAGGGGCAATATAAAAATTACTTGCTGTGGCAGGCAGAGCCGATGTCCCGGAAAAATTGCCACGTGAGGCTCCGGCGCTTACATCCAGGCTGGGAAACTGAGCAGCTTTGGTATAACCTAAGGCCGCCCTTGCCTGTTCGATACGGCTGGCAGCGATGCGCACATCTTTGTTTTGTTGCAGCCCCAAAGTGATGAGCCCTTTCAATTCATCGTCCTGAACCAGGTTCCACCATTCCAGGTTTAAAAGGCTATCGGTTTGATGGTCACTAAAACGGTATTGCTCAGGCGTTTCCAATTGAACCTGAGGGAGTTCTCCGGTAATCGTACAACCGGAGACAATAAAAACCAATAGAATAAAATATATACTAATCTGTCTCATAAGGCTATACGTTTTGATTTTGTGATTCTTCAAGGGCTTTTTGTTTGTCCCGTTTTTTCTCATAACCGGCCAGCTTTCCAATTAAAACATAAAGCATCGGATAAAAGAACACGCCAATGAGTGTGGCGACAAACAATCCGCTGAATACGGCCATGCCCATTACTTTCCTTGCTTCTGCACCTGCTCCCGTAGCAATAAGGAGCGGTATTACGCCGAGGATAAACGAAAAAGCAGTCATAAGGATGGGTCGGAAGCGTATTGATGCCGATTCAATGGCGGCCTCAATCAATGATTTTCCCTCTTCAAATTTGATTTTTGCAAATTCAACAATCAGGATGGCGTTTTTAGCTGCAAGGGCAATGAGGAGCACCAGTGCAATTTGTGCATAAACATTATTTTCGTAGCTTGTGCTGCCAAGGCGCGCCAGGTATAATCCGAGCAGTGCCCCGAATACCGCAAAAGGAATTCCCAAAAGGATACTAAAGGGCAGCGACCAGCTTTCGTATTGAGCCGAGAGGATCAGGAAAACAAAAAGCAAAGAGAACACAAAGACCACATATCCGGTTCCTCCGGATTCTTCTTCCTGATAAGAAAGCGCGTTCCAGGCATAGCCCATATCTTCGGGCAGGCTTTGCGCAGCTACTTCTTTCAGCGCGTTCATGGCTTCTGTTGAGGAATATCCCGCCGCAGGGGCGCCCATCACTTCTACCGACCGGTAGAGGTTAAAACGGGTCGTAAAATCCGGGCCGGTGATTTCCTCAATTTCCACCAAAGTAGATAGGGGCACCATTTTTCCCTCATTATTGATCACAAAGAAATTTTCCAGTTCTTCAGGCCCCAGACGGTATTCGGGCTCAGCCTGCACATAGGTTTTGTACAAACGTCCGAAGCGGTTAAAATCATTGACATACACGCCTCCAAGAAATGCCCCGATGGTTGTATGAAGATCACCGAGGTTTACGCCGGTTTTCAGTACTTTATCGCGGTTTACGTCCATAAAGCGCATAGGCACATTGGCTTTGAAGGTTGTATATGCACTGGCGATTTCGGGACGCGCATTGGCTGCCTGAATAAATTTTTGTGCGTTTTTGGCCAGATAATCCACAGTATTACCGCCTTTGTCCTGGATCATAATACTAAAACCCGATCCTGTTCCCAATCCCTGGATAGGTGGTGGACCAAAAGCAAATGCCTGTGCCTCAGGAATGGCCATATAAAGCTTCGCGTTAACACTGTTAATAATGTCATCTACTGTTACTTCGCGATCATCCCAGTTTTTCATGGTTACAAAAAGCGAACCCGAGGAAGAGCTCATACTTCCGTTAATGAGGTTATAACCGGGAATAGAGGTTACAAAAGCAACGCCTTCTTCCTGCATGAGGATATTTTCTATTTTTTTGAGTGTTGCATCCGATCTTTGCAGCGATGATGCTTCGGGAAGCTGGGCACTGATCATAAAATAGCCCTGGTCTTCATTAGGAATAAAGCCTCCGGGAACCAGCTTACCCAAAATCATAATCATCCCAAAAGTGATGACGATAAAAACAACACCACGGGATAATTTTCTGGAAATCACACTGGCAAAACTGAGGTATTTTTCTGATGTACGGTCGAAGCTTTTGTTGAAGCCTCCAAAAAAACGTCCGAGCAAACCTTTGGATTGCTTTTGCGGGCGCAGCAATAATGAACTGAGTGCCGGACTAAGTGATAGTGCATTGATGGAGGAAAAAACCACAGAAACCGCAATGGTAATGGCAAACTGCTGGTAAAGCCTTCCGGTGATGCCACCCATAAAAGCTACAGGCACAAAAACAGCCACAACCACTAAAGTAGTAGCCACAACCGGGGCAGAAACTTCCTGCATAGCCTTGCGTGTGGCTTCTTTGGGGTTCAATCCTTTTTCGATATTGGCCTGCACGGCCTCCACCACCACAATAGCATCATCCACAACGATCCCGATTGCAAGAACA
Source organism: Bacteroidales bacterium (assembly GCA_963662905.2). Lineage (GTDB taxonomy): Bacteria > Bacteroidota > Bacteroidia > Bacteroidales > WRLA01. The sequence goes on from CAXXFD010000004.1 coordinate 497,846, forward strand.
AGGCCAAGAAGCGAAAGCGTATTGATAGAAAAACCCAGCAATGGAAATACAATAAAAGCACCAATGAGCGAAACGGGAATAGCAAGTGTAGGAATGAGTGTTGCGCGGTAGTTTTGGAGGAAGATAAACACAACAAGGATTACCAGGGCCAAAGCCTGCAATAATGTAATCACAATTTCCCGGATTCCCGCAGTAATAGGCTCGGTAGTATCGAGGGCAATATCATATTCCATTCCTTCCGGAAATCCCTGGGAGAGTTTTTCCATTGTAGAACGTATATTATTAGCAACGTCGATAGCATTGGAACCCGGAGCCTGATAGATAAAAATCAATCCGCAGTCCTTTTTATTAACACGTGTAAAAGCATTATACATTTCCACGCCCAGTTCGATGCGGGCAACATCCTTCAACTTCAACTGTTTTCCTTCTTCGGTTGTACGGATTACAATTTCCCCAAATTCCTCTTCCGTTTTTAAACGGTCTTTCATCATTACCGCATAAGTAAATTCCGTGCCTGGAGGCGCAGGTTCGCCGCCAAATGTACCTCCGGGCACAATGGCGTTTTGCTCCTGTATGGCGTTGGTAATTTCCGGAATGGTGAGTCCAAGCTGTGCCATACGGTCGGGTTTTACCCAAATACGCATTGCATAATCGCTCACACCAATTACATCTGTTTTTCCCACACCGGAAAGGCGTGCCAGCTCATCGGCCATATTGATACGTGCATAGTTTCCGATAAAATCGCGGCTGTATTTTCCGTCTTTTGCTGTTAAGGTAATGAGCATCAACGGAAAGGAAAAAGATTTTTCGGTAGTCACACCCGTTTGCTTTACTTCCGAGGGCAGTTTATTGGTAGCAGTGGACACCCTGTTTTGGGTAAGGACGTTGGCCATATCCACGTCTGTTCCGAGGTCAAATGACACCTGAATGCTCATGGAGCCGGAATTGGAGTTGGTGGATTTCATATAAATGGAATTATCCACACCATTAATTTTTTGCTCGAGCGGTGTTGCCACACTTTGCTCCACAGTTGTGGCACTGGCGCCGGTATATTGCGCCGAAACATTAACCATAGGGGGTGTAAGGTTGGGGTATTGCTCAACAGGCAGTCCCAGCATGGATATCACACCCACAATTACGGTAATGATCGCAATGACCATGGCCACAATGGGCCGGTTTACAAAGAAATTTCCCATATGGCTTATTATTTGTTGGTTGTGGATTCGGGATCAACAATTTTGGGCATCACTTTCATACCCGTGCTTACCTTTTGCAGCCCTTCGTAAATAATGGTCTGCCCCGGCTCGAGCCCTTTAAAAATTACCCAGTCGCTGCCGACTTTCGGGCCAACTGTTACTTCCTGGATTTTAATTGTGCTGTCTTGATCAACCAGGACTACCTGATGAATACCCTGTAATTCTTTGATACTTCTTTGCGGAACCTTAATGGCATTTGTCAGGTTCTCTATTTGTGCTTTGATTTTAGCGAACATTCCCGGCCTCAGTATTCTTTTGGGGTTAGGAAAGCTGGCTTGAACCGTGATACTTCCGGTAGTAGGATCCACATTACGGTCCACAAAATCGAATTTCCCTTTCAGGGGATATATTTCTCCATCGGAAAGGATCATTTCGAGATAATTATCAGATTTTTCTTTGTTTTTGATGCGCAATTGTTGAGCTGCACTATCGAGTGAAGAAATATACTGCGCCATTTTCAAGTAATCGGATTCGCTGAGGGAGAACCGAACTTTGACCCTGTCGATGTCCGAAACTTCATTGAGCACAACCGGGTTTGGGCTTTGGCCTACGAAATCGCCCACACGGGCTTCCGAGATCCCAATAATACCGCTTACAGGGCTATAAATTTTAGTATAGCCTAACTGGATTTTCGCTGCGTCCAGGTTTGCTTTTGCTGCTTCCACCGAAGCCTGGGCCGCGTCATAATTGGCCACGGCAGCATCGAGGTCGCTTTGGCTTACGGCGTTTTTTTCTGCCAGTGGCCTGATACGCTTCAGGTCGTTGTCAGCCTTCACTAATTGCGTTTGGGCTGAGGCAACATCGCTCATGCGGGCAGCCACAGTTGCCTCAAAAGGCTCCGGATCAATGGTATAAAGGAGTTGCCCTTTTTCCACCCTGCTTCCTTCGGTAAAATGCATGCTTTCCAGGAAACCCTCCACACGTGCACGGATGGCTATATCGGATTGACCGTAAATCTGCCCGACAAATTCCGTGTAAATCGGTATATCAGAAGCTTGTACCTTAATTACCTCCACAGGTGGCGGAGGCATTTCCTTAGCGTTTTTGTCGCTGCTGCACGATTGCAGCATGACTGCATAGCTACCGGCAAAAAGCATCGCCAGTAAATAAACCCGTAAACTACTTTTTTTCATAAGTCAGGTGTTTAATATTAGTTAGTTAGATTCTGCCCATAATGTCCGGAGTTTGCTCTATAAAGTTCAAATTCAAGGCGCTATGCTGCGATGTGCTGAGCGTAGCCGAAGTAAGCACAGCCGAAGTAGGTGTGAAAAATCCAAACCGTAGTCCCGTAAGTACGGGATGAGTATTTGAATTTTGAGCAATCCCAAAATTTCGGGAGACTTTATAGACAAACTCTAGTTAGTGTATTCAGGCATGCAATTTAGCTAAAATGCAAAGATTTTGCAAATGTATTCTGATTTATGAAGCTACCGCATTCAAATCTCCATTGAAGCAGTCTTCGCAAACCCGCTGCCAATTAAGAACTTACAGCCTGCCAAACCTCCCTCTTTATTGGCTTTCCGGCCAAACTTAAAAGGCATAAGCTGATGCCTTAATCGCTTGCTTTTTGCCTTGCTTTGCCCGGGAATGCAGAAATATGTTATACAGCTGAATTGCAAAGGAGCACAGAATATCTGAAAACAAGCTTAAAAGCACGTTCAGCATGCAGGGCAAACGCATAATAAATGCTACATTTCTCACTGTAAATGCATCGCCCATCCGTTTCATAGTCATTCGTTATAATGTATTTAAAGGTATTGGCGAAAGATAATTTAATCTCTCAATGGAATGAATATACTGATATTACAGGTGTCAGCCCTTCAGTCTGTTGAAAATTGCGCTGATAATGCAATGTATTGTATTTCAGGCTATAAACCAGATATATACAAACCTGATGCGCTGCAACAGGTTTATGTCAAACCCAACAGATAGGCAGCCTGTAAGGCTGCGCTTGAGTTTGGATTTAACTAGATAAAAAAAAGTCAAAAGGCATACACTCTTTTGACTTTTTTTATATCTTTGAATCTAGTTGTATAACTAGTAATTTAAAATTAGCAATTATGGGATATCCAACAAAAATTCAATTAATTAAAAGAGTGGCCAGCGAACAATGGTACATTAACTTCCCATCGGCAGTTGCACAAGCAATGGAATTCGAGAAAGGAGAAGTTGTCGAATGGGTTATTGAGGACAAAAGTAAAATGGTACTTAAAAGGCCCAATCCGATTGAACCGGATGATAAAAAAAAACTCAAAAAACCTGATTGATGAACTGGACAGTTTGATAAACGAATGTTATTCTGCCTTTCCAAATCATGGGGCCTGGAAACGAGCAAGGGAACTTATGTATGGGAGCCTAAATTGCTTGGGTCGCCATACATTAACAGGGATACTGTCTGCGTCAGGGAACCAGTTTCAGGATTGGACATCAGCCTACCGGCTATTTAGCCAGGGCCGGATTGACATTGAGAAAATCATGAATGTTGCACAAGCCAATGTTCTAAAAGAAACGTCAGGATGCAGTAATATTTATGCACAGATGGACGATACAATAGTTAAAAAAACTGGGAAAAAGATACCTGGTACTGCATGGAGAAGAGACCCATTAGGGCCGCCTTTTCATACTAATTTTATTTGGGGCCAACGCTTTATCCAGATTTCAATGGCCCTGCCAATTGAAGGCGAGGCAGGTCAATCCAGGGCTATCCCTGTGGATTTTCATCATTGCCCAACAGTACTTCGCCCAAAGAAAAATGCAGGGCAGCAAGAGATCGAAAAGTATAAGGAAGAAAAGAAAATAGCCAAACTAAGCAAACAGGGCAGTGAGCGAATCAAATTACTCAGGGAAAATTTAGATATCCAAGGGGCAGCGGGCAAAAAACTTATCATGAGTGTTGATGGGAGTTATACAAATAGCGAAGTGCTTAAAAACCTACCGCAAAGGGTTACCTTGATCGGCAGAATCAGAAAAGACACGAAATTATTTGCAATCCCAGAAAAACAACCCCTAAAAGGGCGCAAACGCGTTTATGGAGAACAACTGCCAACACCAGAGCAGATCCGACAGTCAGACCAGTATGAATGGCAAGAAGTAAAAGCTTGGGCAGCAGGAAAAACGCATGATTTTAATGTGAAAGTAGTCAACAATGTACGTTGGAAATCCGCTGGACAAGATCACGACCTGAAGTTAGTGGTAATACGGCCTCTAGGTTACAGGCTTAGCAAAGGATCAAAAATACTCTACCGTCAACCAGCTTATCTTATTTGTTCGGACACAGGATTAGATCTGCAGACACTCCTCCAATCTTACTTATGGAGATGGGAAATAGAGGTCAACTTCCGTGAACAAAAGTTGATGATGGGATGTGGCCAAGCACAAGTAAGAAACAACAAATCGGCAGAAAATGTCCCTGCCTTTATAGCGGCCACTTACGCCTTGTTACATATTGCCAGCCACAGAGCTTATCAAAAATCAAATAATCACACTATCCCAAGGCCAAAATGGTATCCTAATAAAAATAAAAACCGCATAACTACCGGTGATATACTTAACAATATCAGAGCCCATCTGCATGCAAAAGCAGTTGGAATGAATTTCGATGACTTCGTGAACAAATATATCGGGTCACAAAGCCATCAAAATAAAAAAAACCTTAGTGTTTTAGCACCTTTTTTTGTTAGAAATTAGCCAAACTCGAGGGCAGCCTGTAAGGCTGCGGATCTAGACTGAACATGCTACCTGATTAGAAAGCGTTTGCCCAGAGGCAATCTGCATAATGAGTCCAAATGAGAAGTGTAATTGTTGTAAAACCGTTATAATCATAAAACAAAAAAACCCCAACCAATTGAAGATCAACTGATCGGGATTAAATTCACGTACCCGGAGCCGGGATCGAACCGGCACGAGTGTTACCTCATTGGTTTTTGAGACCAACGCGTCTACCAATTCCGCCATCCGGGCAATAACATTAAGTACGTTTTTTGAGGTGTGCAAAGATAAGAATTTATTTGAATTAACAAATAAGCAGACGAATAATTTGAATGAATTGAAATTAAGTGTAATTTTGCAGCCCTGAAAACGATCCAAACTATCTAAGTATCATGGCGAAACCTAAAGTACAGATATTTTCGGGCAGGGCAACCCGCTATCTGGCAGAAAAAATTGCCGCCTCATACGGCCAGGAGCTGGGAGAAGTGAATACCACAACTTTCAGCGACGGCGAATTTCAACCTTCTTTTGAGCAAACACTGCGCGGTAATGACGTCTTCATTATCCAGTCTACATTTGCTCCTGCCGACAACCTCATGGAGCTTTTGCTCATGATTGATGCGGCAAAAAGAGCATCTGCCAAACGTATTGTTGCGATTATCCCTTATTTCGGATTTGCCCGTCAGGATCGAAAAGACAAACCACGTGTATCTATTGGTTCAAAGCTGGTCGCAGACCTTCTGACTGCTGCAGGCGTTTCGCGGGTTATCACTATGGATCTCCATTCCGATCAGATTCAGGGCTTTTTTAATGTGCCTGTTGACCATCTTTATGCCAGTTCTATTTTTATCCCATACCTGAAACAGCTCGATTTACCCAACTTAGTCATTGCTTCACCGGATACCGGCGGAACCAAGAGGGCTGCTGCCTATGCAAAATTCCTCAATTCGGAACTTGTACTTTGCTATAAGCAGCGCAGTAAAGCCAATCAGGTGGACACTATGACCATCATCGGCGATGTTACCGGAAAAGATGTGGTTTTGATTGATGACATCATCGATACTGCCGGCACAATTACAAAGGCAGCCGACATCATGAAAGAAAACGGCGCCAATTCCGTTCGGTGCATTTGCACACATCCGGTATTCTCCGGTAAAGCATACGAACGCATCGAAAATTCCGCACTCGTTGAAGCACTTGTTTCAGACACAATGCCTCTCGACGAAAAAAAGAAAACAGATAAAATTCATGTGCTTTCCACATGCGATATTTTTAGCGACGTGATAAGCCGTGTTCATAAATACAAATCGATAAGCTCTCATTTTGAGTTTAATACACAAGTTTAATTTTTAAATTATTTAATTATGAAAGTTTTTTCTATGAGCGGTTCTCTTCGCGAGAACGTAGGGAAGAAAGAAGCCAAAAAAAACCGCCGCGAAGGTTTGGTGCCTTGCGTGCTTTATGGAGGTGAAAAACAAGTACATTTTACTGTTTCCGCCAAGGAACTCGACAGGGTTCTCTTCACTCCCGAAGTGCATTTGCTGGAGATCACAATCGACGGAACGATGCACAAAGCTATTTTGAGCGACATTCAGTATCACCCAATAACTGACCATGCGCTGCATGTTGATTTCATCGAATGCTGGGACGACAAAAAAGTGAAAATTGCACTTCCCGTAAAATATACCGGCACTTCAAAAGGCGTGGTTAAAGGCGGCAAACTCCGTCAAAGGATGCGCAAAATAAGGGTTCAGGGTCTTATGAGGGATCTTCCTGAATACATTACGCTCGACATCACAAAGCTTGAAATCGGTCAGGCAATCCGTGTTCGTGATATCCAAATCGACAAATTGACAATTCTGGAGCCGGGCAGCTCACTCGTTCTCGGAGTTAAATCCGGACGCGGCGTGGCAGCCACCGGAGAAGGCGAAGAAGGAGCAGAAGAATCTTCAGACGAATAGTATTCAACTCTTTAATATCAGCTGCTTTGTATCTCCCGGTCAGGACTGCAAAGCAGCTTTTTCTTTGTTAATACATTTTTAAACTGATTGGTTTCTGAGATGAAATACCTGATTGTCGGACTGGGAAATATCGGATACGAGTATAAAAATACACGTCATAATATTGGTTTCAAAGTAGCTGATGCACTGGCTGAGGAAATAAAAGCAGAGTTCACAACCGACCGCCTGGCCAGTGTGGCAAAAGGCAAACTCAAAGGCAGGCAGATCGTCATCATCAAGCCGTCAACTTATATGAACCTCAGCGGAAAAGCATACCGCTACTGGCTCGATAAAGAAAATATCCCCATCGAAAATTCACTGGTAATTGTCGATGAACTTGACCTCGAATCGGGCGTGCTGCGCCTCAGAGCTAAAGGCAGCGGCGGTTCGCACAATGGCATGAACCACATTATCGAAACCCTGGGACATAAAAACTTTCCCCGCCTGCGTTTTGGTATCGGCGATGATTTTTCCAAAGGACGGCAGGTCGATTACGTTTTGGGCGAATGGACTTCCGAAGAAAACGAAATGCTCACAAAAAGAATCCCCCTGGCACAGGACATCATCAAAAGTTTTGTGATGACAGGGATCAGCCGCACCATGAACTCATATAACAACAAATAGTTTCTGACTTCTATATCAGGGCACTTCTCCCTTCCTCTTAAAAACCCTTCTCAATGTGCGGTTAAATACTGTATTTTTGCGCTTTAAAGCAAGATTATGGTTTCTGTTCAAAATATTTCGATACACTTTTCCGGCACTTATATTTTTAATAACGTTTCTTTCCTGATCAACGATAAAGACCGCATCGGCCTGGTTGGCAAAAACGGCGCAGGAAAATCCACGCTCCTGAAAATTATCTGCGGCCTGATGGAAGCAGAAAAAGGCGAAATTGCCAGTCCGAACGGAAGCACTTTCGGATACCTTCCGCAGGACAAAATCAGCAACAGCAACCTCAGTGTTATTGATGAGGCACGCCAGGCTTTTGCCGAAATAAACCGTTTGGCAGAAATCCGCGATAAAATTGGCACCCAACTTGCCGAACGGACAGACTATGAGTCCGAAGAATATCTTGGCCTGATACAGAAACTCAACGAAACAGAAGAAAAATTCAATCTCCTCGGCGGAAATTCTGCCGAAGGCGATTTGGAAAAAATCCTGATGGGGCTGGGTTTTGAACGCAAGGATTTCCTGCAACCGGTCCGCACCTTCAGCGGCGGCTGGCAGATGCGCGTGGAACTGGCAAAACTCCTGTTGCAGCGCCCCAACGTATTGCTGCTTGATGAGCCTACCAACCACCTTGATATTGAATCCATTCAATGGCTGGAAGATTTTCTGGTCAATTATTTTGGCGCCGTGGTGCTCGTTTCGCACGACCGCGCTTTTTTGGATGCGGTAACCAAGCGTACGCTGGACATCAGCCTGGGGCAAATCCACGACTATAAAGCCAGTTATTCCGAATATGTGCAGATGCGCGAAGAACGGCGCGAATCCCAAATGAACACTTACAACAACCAGCAGAAGCAAATAGCTGATATTGAAAGGTTTATTGAACGTTTCCGTTATAAAAACACCAAAGCCAAACAGGTTCAGTCGCGGGTGAAGATGCTCGAAAAAATGGACAAGGTCGAGATTGACCAGTTCGACAATGCCCACATCAGTTTCCGCTTCCCTCCTGCCCCGCACAGCGGAAATATCGTGCTGGAAGCCGAGGGCTTATCAAAAAGCTATGGCGAAAAGGAAGTGCTGCGCGATCTGGAATTTATTATGACCCGTGGCGAGAAAATCGCATTTGTGGGCAGGAACGGTGAAGGGAAAACCACACTTTCGCGCATGGTTTTGGGCGAACTGGATTTTTCCGGAATGTTAAAAACCGGTCATCTGGTAAAAATTGGATATTACGCACAAAACCAGGAAAATATGCTGGATATGGAAAAAACCGTTTTCCAGACTATTGACGATGAGGCTGTAGGCGATATGCGTGCACGGGTCAAGGGCTTGCTCGGTTCTTTCCTTTTCTCGGGCGATGATCTCGACAAAAAAGTAAAGGTGCTATCGGGTGGTGAAAAAGCACGCCTGGCATTAGCCCGCTTACTGCTCGTTCCGGTAAACCTGCTGGTTTTAGATGAACCTACCAACCATCTGGATATGCGCTCAAAGGATATTTTGAAATCGGCTTTGCTCCAATACGATGGCAGCCTGATTCTGGTTTCCCACGACCGCGATTTCCTGCAAGGACTGAGCGACCGCGTATTTGAATTCCGCAATAAAAAAATCAGGGAATACAAGGGAGATATTGCTTATTTCCTCGAAAGCCGGCGTTTGGAACACCTGAAAGACTTAGAAGAAAAAAAGAAAAAAGCAGCAGACGGTCAACAAAAAGGCGTTTCAGAAAACAAGATCAATTACGAAAAACGCAAACAACTCGATCGCGATAAGCGCAAAATCCAGTCACGCATCGAAAAATGCGAAGAAGAAATGATGGCGCTTGAAGAACAGATTGAAGAATACGACCAAATGATGGCCGAACCGGAAAAACACCAAAAAAGAATAAACGACGGAAGCCTCTACAAAGAATACGATGCCCTGAAAAAAAAGCTGGAGGAAGTCACCGAAAACTGGGAGGAATGGCACAGCAAGCTGGAGGAAATTGAAGAGATGATTTAAAAATAAAAAAGACCTGACAGGTTTTTAAAACTGTCAGGTCTTTTATTATAAAACCAAAAACCCTAATCTATCCCTGCTTATCCAGCATCGGATTTTTCTTCGAATTTTCAGTACTTTCCGGCAGCAAAATCAGCTCTATATGGTCTTTACCAAAGAAACGTTTGGCCGCTTTTTTGATGTCCTTGGCATTCAGTTTTTCCACCATCTGCTCATAGTTTTTATAATCTTCAACAGGCGTACCGTATTTATCCATATTTTGAAGCTCCCTCAACCAGCTGCGGTTTTCTTTCAGTGACTCGCGATAAGTTTTCAGAAGGTTCTCTTTAACACCTTTCAGGTCTTTGGCTGCAGGTCCTTCCTTCTTGAGTTTTTCGATTTCGCGATAAACAATATTTTTAAGATTTTCGGCATTTTCCGGATCGCAATCAAAATAAATGGTCACGGTATAATGCTCATAAGGGAACTTATTCTGACTGACGCTGCAACGTACGCCATAAGTGCCGCCTTCTTCTTCACGGATTGTTTCCGTATAGCGGATATCCAGCACGTCAATCACTGAAGAAAGCAGCATGCGGTCATAGGCATTGTCATAGTCAAACTCATCGTTGAATTCAACGTAAACCGTTGCTTTTGGTGTTTCCATTGGGCGCTTGAATGATTTTTCAACAATTCCTTCCGGTGGACGGATGCCATGGTCTTTGTACGATTCATTCCGTTTTACTTTCGGCAAACCGCCAATATATGTCGAAATCAGTGGTTTGGCTTCTTCAGGATCAATATTCCCTACAAAATAGAAAGTAAATCCGGAAGGATCGCCAAAGCGTTCTTCAAAGATATAGCGCATATCATCGGCATTGGCTTCTTCGAGACGTTCTGCGGTAAGCGGCTTCACACGTGGATGATAATTTGCCCCAATGACCTGTGCACTGTCCATTAAAGTAGTCATTGGATTGGAAGAACGGTTTTGCAGGGATGCTTTGATACGCGACATAAATGCTTTAAATGCCTGGTCATCGATACGCGGGTTGGTAAAATTCAGGTAAACCAACTGCAATAATGTTTCCAGATCTTTTGGCGTAGTACTTCCGCTCATTCCTTCTTCATTGCCACGGATATAATTATATAGACGAACCATTTTGCCGGAAAGTGCTTTATCCAAGGCAATACGGTCAAAAGCGCCCAAACCCGACTGGTCTGCAATATCAGAAGCAAATTGAGCTGAAATCAATTCATCATTCGGATACAGTGATGTTCCTCCCAGGCTATAGGCCGACATAAGAATTTCATCATCTTTAAAATCAGTGGGTTTCAATACAACTTGCACGCCATTTTCAAAAGTCCAGCTTGTTGTTCCCAGCTCTTCATCAACAGATGATGAGACAATACTTCCGGCAGCAGGTACTTCCTCTACCAGCGGACGGTCCACAAACTTATCCACATAAGCTTCAACTTCTGTATTGTCGGCTTTGTTGATTGCAGCCATAACTTCTTCTGATGTTGGGATTTCCACGCCTTCTTTATCAGGGCCTGTGATGATTACCACACGGTTTTCGTCCGTAATCCAGTTTTTGGCCAGCTGGTTCATTTCATCAAGGCTGATGCCCGGAAGCTCCTTCTGAGTGAATTCATAATCAAATTCAACACCGGGAACCGGTTCATTTTCAAGGAAATTACCAAAATATTCCCAAATATACTCAGAGCTTTTCCGCTTATTGCGATCATTATACACCTTCTCTATCTGAGCCAGAACATCCGATTTTGCACGCTCCAGTTCCCCTTCAGTAAAACCAAAACGCTTCACCTTTTGGTTTTCAGTAATCATGGTTTCCAGCGTAGGCAATGCCTGAATATTCTTGGCAAGTGCAAAAAGAATATAAGCATCTTTGGTGCGCACCAGCGATGTATATACAGAAACGCCATAAATAAACGGATTGCTTTCCTGTTGGAGCAATTCACCCAAACGGGCATTTACCATACTGTTGTAGAGCTGTTGCTTGATCGATTCACGATAATAATCCATGCCTTTTTCTTTGACCGGATCATGTTTATAATACACCTGTACCATAGTGTTGGTTGCTTCAGGATCGGTTTCAACAGCAATCAGTGTTTCTTCGTGGCCTGGAACTTCAGAATAGGTGCGTGGACGTGGCGATTCAACTGCCGTACGTTGTGAGAACTGCTCCTTGATTTTTTCTTCAATGATTTGAGGATCAAAATCACCCACAGCGATAATCGCCTGAAGATCGGGACGATACCAATCGTTATAGAATGAACGCAGGGTTTCATACTCAAAATTATCAATGATGTCGATATCACCAATAACATCATGCGTAGCATATTTTGAATCCTTGAAAAGCACTTTGTTGTAGCGAGTGCTCATGCGGAAATCCGGGCTACGGCGCGAACGCCATTCTTCGTGGATTACGCCACGTTCGTTGTCAATTTCTTCTTCTTCGTAAGATACGCCCCCGGCCCAATCATAAAGCACCAGCAAAGAGGTATCGATATTTTCAGCCACATCGGTCGGAACTTTCTGAAGCATATAAGCCGTTACATCATGCGAAGTAAAAGCGTTGATTTCCGGACCGAACTTCATACCGATCGACTGAAGATAATTGATGATGTCGTGCTTTTCAAAATGCTCTGTGCCATTAAAAGCCATATGTTCGCAAAAATGCGCCAGGCCATTCTGATCCGGGTTTTCAAGGGTTGCCCCGGCGTTTACGACCAAATAAAACTCTGCCCGGTTTTCAGGTTGGGCATTTTTTCGAATGTAATAAGTCAAACCATTATCGAGTTTGCCTACAATTACATCAGGATCCATTGGAACCTTCTTTTGTTGTGCCTGCGCAGATAACCCCATGATTATCAATGCCAGGGCAAACAGAAAAACTTTTTTCATAATGCAGTTAATTAGGTGATGTTATAAAGTGATTTAATTCATTACTGTTTCAAGGAACTGGCTCAGCTACTGTTATGCTGCACCTTCAATCATTTGGCAGCTACAAAATTAAGAAGAAAATACATATCCCGACTTTGTGAAAATGCATCATTTTATACTTTCAGCCAATTTAGCAGGAATTTATAAAAGTACAAAAACCCATAGTTTCACCATTATAAAACTATGGGTTTTGGAATTAAACGAAAAAGAATTTATCTGATTTTCGTCATCTTTTTGATGTCAAAGGTTTGACCATTTACTGAAATGGAATAGAAATACATGCCCATCGACATGGCTTCAGTGTTCAGGTAATATTCATAAGTGCCTTGGGGCATTGCACCGAGATTTTCTTTCTTGATTAGCTGACCGGAAGCATCCATCACGCTGATTTCCACATTTCCTTCCTGCAAAATCCTGTAGGAAACCACTGTGCTTTCACTGAATGGGTTCGGGCTGTTGCCAATCAGTTCGGCTTGTTTTTATTGGGTTAATAATGTTGCCTTACCTTTTGATAAACTTCCGGCACAGCAATTCCTTATTGGTTCGTACCCTCGCAAAATACAGCCCAACAGGCAGGTGGCCAATGTCTATTTGAAGTTTTTCTTCTGACACAAATTTTCGTTCAAATACTTTTTTGCCTTCTGAATTAGTGAGTCCAACATATATTGGGCCTGTGCTTGTTTTTCCTTCAAATAAAATGTTCAAATACTTACTTGAAGGATTAGGATACAATTTTAACAGGTAATCTTTGCCCGTTTGTTTTATTAGCGGCAAAGCTGTAATAAGCGGATCAATACTTTTTACCACAGAATTGCCCCCAAAACCATAAATATGGCCGTTGGTAGCTATCTCAAGTTCTGTTGCGCCTATCAGTTGTGAGGGCTTGGATAAAACCTCAAAACTGTAGCCATTGTCATAAGACACCAGGTTCCAGTAGTTTGCAGCGATATATATATCGTCATTTTCAGCAATGGCAATATCAGTTACTTGCACGGATTCCAAAATCAGCTCAAGCGAGTCGCCACCTTCATACAAGGCATATAAACCAGGTGTTTGGACATTATAATTCATCGTCCACCAGTCCCCGGTAAACACTTCATTGTTTGAATTTACGGCCACAGCGCATACCTGGTGGTTTACCAAACCGATATAGTTCCAGCTTTTGCCCCAATCTTCTGATTTATAAAGGCCGCCATCACCACTATAATACCCATGTACCCCGGCATATAGACATCCGTTATTATCAAGGGCAATATCACTGACATAGGGCTCAAGTTGAGCTGCCATGTAGGTTGAATCCCAATTTTTTCCCCTATCATAGGAATAAGCCACGAAAGGCCCTTCGCTAGCCCATTGGCTAATAAAAACAGTATCGACGCCCACACAGAATATTTTAACAATATTGACCTCTAATGGTGGATGTAACGATATCCAGTCCTCTCCATTGTTTTCACTGTATATCAATACATCAAAACCATTTTTCCCCACATAGATATGCCCCTTACTGTTCATGCCTATGGACAGCACGCCATGGTTTTGATTATCATATACACATTCCCAACTCTGCCCGTCATCCATAGAGCGGTAAACCCCGCCTGTTTCACCATGGCATCCCGTACCCACAAAAATATGGCCTTGCTGGTTTAAGGCCATACATCTAATAGTAACACTGTCGGGGAAAGCTATCCGCTCCCAAAAATCCTGTGCATGGAGCATTGGCGCAAAGCTTATCAGCATGAGGGCAAGGAGGAGGTTGGTTTTGGTTTTCATTGTTTGTGCCTTTTATAATAATCCGGGTATAAAATTAACTATAACTTGATTAACATCAAATTGGTTTTGAATGGTTTGCCGTATCGGTAAAAACTTGCACCAGTACAAGAATCAGGAAATTTTGCAGATGATTCATTTTGGTTGGGTATTAATAGTGAATTAGATTTTTATAAACTTCCCGGTATATACAGTGCCCCGGACCTGGAACCGGATAAAATACAGGCCTGCTTTTAATGTACTGATATCAAGCGGCTGGGCAATATGGGCATGCTCAAAGCAGGCTAGGTGTTTGCCTTCAATATCAAAAACCTGAAGGGCAAAGCTCTCATCAATGATATCGCATATATCTTTGTTGACCGTAATGAAATTACCGGCCGGATTTGGAGATATAACTATTGAAGGACATCCCGGTACAAATTCTATTTTTTCTATTTCTGTGATAATTTTATCCCTGCTTTTTACAATAAAACTTGAGCTATACCCATAAACATGGCCGTTATTGGCTGCAACCATCTCTATTGGAGCGGGAAGAAATGATCCAGACAATAATTCGCAATTCTGCCCTTCTTCATCAAACAAAAAAGAACAATAAGCTGCCGCTACATAAATATTGTCCTGTTTATCAATAAGAATATCGGTAAAATTTCTCATTTCAAAAGTCAACTCAGGCGTACTGCTCCCTTCGAACACTGCATACATGCCCGAAACAAGGGAGTCGTACATCACGTACCAATCGCCTGTAAAAACCTCATCCTTGCTGTTTATGGCCATGGCTCCCACCTGGTGGTTGAGCAGTCCCGTATATTCCCAGGTCCGCCCATAATCCAGTGAACGGTAAAGGCCGCCCTGATCCCTGAAATAACAATTGAGGCTTACGTACAGCTCACCTTTACTGGTAAGTCCAAAATCTGATATATATTCTTCGCTCTTTCCTGTCACCAAGCAAGTATTCCAGCTTTCCCAGTTATTAAATGTATATGTAATTTGGGGGCCTATTGAATTTCTGTTGCTTATATAAACCGTATCAGTACCAATAAAGAAGATCTTTGCTATTGTCCCGTATTCTAATGTTTGGATTTCAAGAATATCCCAGTTTTCTCCATTGTCAGTGCTGATAATTACCTTATTAAAACCATTTTTCCCTACATATATCTCATCCTTACTGTTGATTGCTATTTCCCTAACCCCATGGTTTTGATTATCATAAACACATTCCCAGCTCTGCCCGTCATCCATTGAGCGGTAAACACCGCCGGATTCCCCGCTTTTCCCAACACCAATAAAAATATGCCCCTGTTTATTGGTCGCAATGCAGCTTGCTGTTACGCTATCGGGTATTTCTATCCGCTCCCAAAAATCCTGTGCATGGAGCATTGGTGCAAAGCTTATCAGCATAAGGGCAAGGAGGAGGTTGGTTTTGGTTTTCATTTTAAATATTTTTGTTATTCTTCTAAATAAAAACAGGCATTACTCTAATAAATTACACAGAAAAATCCAATCATATATTTTAAAACATTACCGTCCGATAAAAATCCAAAATTAATGATTAGAAAATTTAAAGCACTGATAATCAATTGAATAATGTTTTTGTTTTAGTGGTTTTCAAAAGTAAGCCCCCTAGAATAAGGTAGGCTGCATTAATTCATCATAGGTTTTTTGCCAGTCTTTGTCAGGGTTTTCCAAGAATCTGAATAAGTGAATGTAATTGAACAGATGAATTTTGCAAAAGCTGACCAGATTTGAAAAAGCCCATGGCCTCTTTAGCGTTTTTTGGACAACTGTCATCAGAAGGTTCGCAATCAAAGCGCAGTATATCTGTATTTTAATGGCATTTTCGTTATCTCCAAGGAAATATTTCAACGGGAAGTTCTGTTTTAGCTGCTTGAACAATAGCTCGATTTGCCAACGTAGTTTATAGATACCGGCTATTAAATCGGCCCGCATTTCAAATAGGTTTGTTAAAAATTCAAAGCGTCTTTTGAGCACCCTGTCATAGAATTGTACCTTACGGAGTTTTAATGGCCGGGTGATATTATTGTCTTTTACCTGAAGCTCAATGATTTCGTCTTTCTCAACGCTACTGTGTATGCAGTCATCCAACTCACAATCTTCTAATGTTTCATAGGCAGCATTGCCCTTAATCCTTGTAACAAAACCAGTACCGGCTTGGGTGAACTTTTCAAAAGCCAGGTAATCGTTATAGCCTTTGTCAAAAACATAAATGGTGTTTGAATCGGGTTTGAGTTTGTCAAGCAAGGAATGGTCGTGTGTGGCTGCACTTGAAAACCAAAGCATTTTTGGCACGGCTTCGTCCACATTAATCACTGTATGAAGCTTGATGCCGCCTTTCTTCTTGCCATTCTCAGGATTCCGTCCAACACATTTCAAAATATCCTTAAAAAGACTGATGGTTGAGCTATCAATGATCTCTATTTGTTTGTTGATCACATCTTTAATTCTGCTGTCCGAGATAAAGTGGCCATATTTTTTTAGAAGCTTATTATAGATATCTTTAAAAACATCGGCATCACGTCGTTTATTTGCGTCTGAAAGCGTACTTTTCTTTGGTATATGATTCAATTGAAAATGTTTGGTCTTACCGGATAATCCAAGCATAGCACCGCTTACTTCCCGTAGTGATGTACATTTGGCAAAGGAGCAGAAAAGCATACTTATCAAGTGATCTTTGGTTTTAAACTTCTTCACATAGCGGTCTGAACCGTGTTTCTGTGCACTGCTGGATATAATTTTTGAATCAACTAAAGAAATCAGCTGTCCGAAAACCGAGGTACCGAAAAAATGTGTAGTTTTATCCATACTTGTAATTTTTGTTGTGGTAAAACAAAATTACTAAAAAGAGTTGGGTTGGCCTTCGGGTCTCCCTTCTCTTAATTTTTTATCGGACAACAGTGATTTTAAAAATAGAATAAGAGCAAGTATCAGTTGATCGGGTAATGCAAAAGAACTATAATAATCTTCCGGTTTTGAGATGAAAAGTGTTACGGTAAAACTGGAATATTATGCAGACATTATTGCAATATTACGTAATATTTTAGAATAAATCCATAAACTTCAAAAAAAATAGTTTACCCTAATTTTTTTATTAACCTCATTATCTGTTATATATATTAATATCAAGTAACTATTTAAGGTTAAAAAATAAACTTCAGAAAAAAGCGCTGTATTTATATTCAAATAATTGCATACGTACATACAACTGTCATTATTTGGTGCATTAGGTTCTTTTCGAAATTGCCCGAAACGGAGCTTGATTGATCTTATAGGCAGATTCCTCTTTCTTTTCTTTCCGGATGGTATAGAGATATGCACCCCACGGCAAACGCATCTTGATCAAGCTATATTTGTCAGGCTGGATATTTGTTGCGTTTGAAAAAAACTTACGTCTTGTGTCAGATTGATATATTACAGTTTTTCTGTTTGAAAGCACAAAGCAGCAAATTGATTCATTTGCGAAAACCAGAGAGCTTATAAGCTTAACAAGAACCCTCAACAGCCTGAAAATGCCGCAAAAAGATAAATCGGCTTAGACCGCAGAGCGGTCAAATATGTATAAAGAGTTACCACAGAACGCCACATACGACCCCGTCCGGGGTCGAACCTTTAATTAACATTTCCTTTTATAGATATGCAATCCCTTTGGGATTGAAGCCGAAATGGATTTAGACCGCTAACAGCTTTATTATCAATGAATTTGAAATGCATAGGAATAGGATTGTGAAAGAATGGTATAATATTTATGATGCGTTTGCCCTGATTGCCGACTGAGAAATCTATAAGTTTTTTTGAATATTGCTTATAATAATAACAATCATCCGTTATTTAGAATACAGCCAGGAAAAACCAACCAAAAATGTAGTGAAATCCTACATGACTGAGCAATAAAAAAAAGGGGGAATTGCTTGTTCAATATATTTTCATCCCTTGCCCCGTCCAGCAATAAAGCCTAAATTTGTTGGCAGCAATTGCTATTCATTGGTTTTTCCTCTAATCCAACATCCATGAGCAGAAAGTTTTTGATTTTAATTTTATTGTCCTGGTGGCTTTCGGGCAGCATCAGTGCGCAGAAAAAACTGACTTTTTCTACGCACTGGCTGCCTCAGGCACAGTTTGCCGGTTATTATATGGCGCAGAAAATGGGCTTTTATAAAGATGCCGGCCTCAATGTGGATATCATCCATCCGCCGGCAACGGTCAATGCGGTCGAATATCTGCAAAGCGGCAAAGCCGATATTGTGAGCCTTTTTCTGATTACGGCCATCGAAAAACATCTCGAAGGGCTTGATATTGTGAATATTGCTCAGATGTCGGAGCATTCGGCCATTATGTTTGTGGCAAAAAAAGGGAAAGGCATCGAAACCCTTGATGATCTCGACGGAACGAAAATCGGCATTTGGAAAAGCGGTTTTGAAGAAGTGCCCAATGCGCTTGTTCAAACCCATGGCTTTGATGTGGAGTGGGTGCCCATTATGTCGTCGGTCAATCTTTTTTTAATGGATGGCATTGATTTGATGACGGTTATGTGGTATAATGAATACGATCAGATTTACCTGAGCGGCATCAACCACGATGAAATGAAAGCATTTTATTTGTCGGAATACGATTTTGATGTGCCCGAAGATGGTTTGTATGTAATGGAAGAAACTTTTACTGCGCGTCGGCAGGAGCTGAAAGCCTTTGTAGAAGCCAGCATCCGCGGATGGCAATATGCTGCCCAACATAAAGCCGAAGCTTTGGATGAGGTTTTGCGCCTGATGTTTGAAGCCAAAATTGAAGCCAATAAGGCCCATCAAAGCTGGATGCTCGACCGTATTCTGGAAGTTCAGGCTTTTGATGCCCCTATGCCCAAAGATGCTGTTTTATCCGAAGAAGATTTTGATAAAGCACTGGAAGTGCTTGAATTTGCCCCGGACAGGGTGACACATACAGACCTGAAATACAAAGATTTTGCGCGTCCTCTTGTTCAGGAACCTCAAAAACCGGAGCGCCATGATTAACAAAAACAGTCTTTCCTTTCGTATTGCTTTGCGCGTTTTATACATCACGCTCAGCCTTTTTGTCCTCACTTTTGTAACCTATTATTTTTTCTCCCGCGAAATTATCTCGGCTGCTGCCGAAGACAATGCCCGCAAGATGGCCGGGAATATTGAGGGGCGCATTGCCGCTAAATTATTACCTATGCAGGAAATTCCCGAAATGCTGGTTTCCTGCCTGGAGATGGGCTTGATCCCTGCCGATTCCATTATGGATTTGCTGGAGCGGACTTTGGTTTATAATCCCGATGTTTTTGGCGTTTGTGTAGCTTTTGAGCCCGCTGCTGTTGCAGGAAAAGGGAAATATTTTATGCCTTTTGTGCATCGTTCGGGCGATACGCTTGCGCGCACCTACCTCGGAGGCCCCGATTACGAATATCACCTTATGGACTGGTATCAGGTGCCGGTGCTTACAGGAAAGCCTTATTGGTCGGAACCGTATTATGATTTGGGTGGCGGCAATAAATTGATGTCGTCTTATTCCGTGCCTTTCTTCCGTACAAATGGCGCCGACAGTATTTGTGCCGGCGTGGCGGTGGTAGATATTGACCTCGACTGGCTTGCCGGCCTGGTGCATGAAACGCGCATTTTTGAATCGGGTTATGCAATGGTGCTTTCACGCAATGGTATGGCTTTGGCGCATCCCAATCCGGATGTGGTCATGAACGAAAGCATTTATTCTTATGCAGTAAACCATAATGTTCCTCTGTTGCGTGAGATTGGGCGTGAGCTGCGGCTGGGAAAAAGCGGTTTTCGCCCCTATAATCTCAAAGATCGCCCCGATAGCTGGATATTTTATACGGTTTTGCCTACCGGGATGCTCTCCATGGCTGTAGTTTATCCTGATAATGAAATGTTTGCTGAGTTGCACGAAATGACCAGGCTGCTGATTGCTGTTATCGTTCTTGGATTAATCGTCCTTATTGTTTTAACGATTCGTTCTATCCGTCAATTAGGCCGCCCTTTGGTGGCCATAGCCCATTCGGCCCATGAAATTGCCGGGGGAAATTTTAAAGCGGAACTGCCCGAACTGAATCGTAAAGATGAACTGATGCAGCTGCGCGATGCCATGGCCTATATGCAGGATCAGCTATCGGAATATATTTCCAACCTGACGCAAACCACCGCGGCCAAAGAAAAAATTGAAAGCGAGCTGCGCATTGCCCGTGATATCCAAATGTCGATGATCCCGCAAAGCTTCCCGCCTTTTCCCGATTTGCCCCAAATTGATCTTTACGCAGAGCTGAAATCGGCCAAAGAAGTGGGTGGCGATATGTACGATTTTTTCCTGATTGATGACCGGCGTTTTTGCTTTGCCATTGGCGATGTTTCGGGCAAAGGCGTTCCGGCATCGCTCTTTATGGCAGTAACACGTACTTTGCTCCGCTCCATCGCTGATAAGCATAAGAATCCATCGGGCATCGTGAAATCGCTCAATAAATCGTTGAGCATGAACAATGAATCCTGCATGTTTGTAACTTTTTTCCTCGGCATACTCGATTTGGATACAGGTGAAATTACCTATACCAATGCCGGACATAATCCACCGGTTTTGATCCGCAGGGGCGCAGTGCCTGAATTTTTACACAATACGCCATCATTGCCTGTTGGATTGGACGAAGATTTCGATTATCCTGAGTTTTCAATGAAATTCAATCAGGGCGATAAGCTTTTTGTTTATACCGATGGCGTAAGCGAGGCAGAAAACAAGCAGCACCAACTTTTTGGCGAAGAGGCAATTATGGCGGAGCTAAGCAAAAATTCTACCGCAGGACCAAGGGCGTTGATCAAAGGAGTGGACCAGGCTTTGGCCGGTCATGTGCAGGATTTTACGCAATCGGATGATATTACCATGATGGTTGTTGCCTGGTGCGAAAAGAAGGCTTAAAAGTTTGGATATGAACAGCTACAAAACAAAATACGCTTTCCTGCTGATTTTGATCTTGTTTTTTTCGGCATCTGTGGCGCAGGACAGTTCTGCTTTACCGGAGATAGACATTGATCCGGCATGGCCCAAAGATTCCGTCGTTCTTTTGGTTGGTCAAATGGAATCCGACGGGCGGTTTATGCAGGCGGACTCCATACAAAAGGCGCTGATTTACAGTATGCTCGACAGCCTGCGCTTGCACACCGTTTCACTAAAACTTGTAGAAACAGAATTGCAGGCGTGCCCGGCCGACAGCCTTCAGGAGCTTTTGCACCTCAATACACGTAAAGCCTGTATTTTGCTTTCTTTGGGCAATTACCCTGAAGCAGGCAGCCTTTTCCGCGCAAATGTTGAAAACGCAAAGTCTCTGTCACAGGAACGTTTGAGCATAAACTATGGCGGGCTGGCCATGATTTTCCATAATCAGGCTGAGCTGGATTCGGCACATAAATACTCTGACCTCTTTTTACAAATGTCAAGAGAGTTGAAGGATACCAATAAGATTGCGGAAGCCTTGAAAATTAAAGGGAATTTGTATTGGAGTGCAGGAGACTACCGCGCATCCCTTCAAACGCACCTTCAGGCGGAAGGCTATTGCGATTCAAGCCTTTTGGGCAGTTTGTATAATGAAATCGGACGCGATTATTATTACCTCAAGGAAGATGACAGCGCATTTTTGTTTATGCAAAAGGCCATTGGAATTCGTGCTGCAATTGGCGATTCCTATGGTTCATGCGTAAGCCTGGGCAATATCGGTCAATTGTATTTTAGCATGAACAGGATGACGGAAGCATGGCAATATTTTGATTCGTGCGAACATCTGGCTCATAGTTATAATTATATGGATATGGTGGCCTGGATGAAAAAAGCCAAGAGCACATTTTGCCAAAAAGCAGGCGATTATAAAGAGGCATTAACCTACTATCAATCGTATAGCATCATCAGCGAGGAGCTGATAAGTGATAATAATGATGTGCGTTTTGCCATAGAGAAAGCACGATCCAATGCGGCATTTACACGCCAGAGCAATCGTTTGTTGCTGCAGGAGCGTGAGGTAGATAAGCTTCGAAACCTGCGGATGACATATGTTGTGCTGGCACTTTCACTGCTTGTGCTTATAACTGTTTTAAGTATAATAATTATCCGTTTGAATGCCCGTAAGAGAAACCTTGAATTACGGCAGCGCCTCAAAAGGATGCAAATGAACCCGCATTTTATTTTTAACAGCCTGAATCATTTGCAGCAGCATATCCTTCAAAACGATGTTGTGGCATCCAATCGCTATTTGAACCGTTTTTCCGGCCTGATGCGCACCGCTCTCGAAAATTCGCTGGAAGACCTGGTGCCTTTTGCTCAGGAAGTGGATTTTATCAAAAAATATCTCGAACTGGAAGCCATGCGTTTTGATGAGCGCTTTCAGTGGAAATTGGAGCTGGACGAGCATTTGCAGACGCAATCCCTGAAAATCCCTTCTATGCTGTTGCAGCCGTTTATCGAAAATGCAATATGGCACGGACTTCTTCCAAAACAAGAAGGGCAGCGATTGCTGGAAATTAGTTTCAAACTAAAGGATGATGTATTGCAATGCGAAATCCGTGATAACGGAATAGGACGTGAGCGCTCATGGCAGATCAGGAAAAAGGAGCAAAAAGACAAAAAATCCCTGGGAATTGACATCAGCCGGCAACGTTTGGAAGCATTGTCCAAAATTTATGCAAAGCCGTTCCGCATGGCTTTTGTGGATTTGAAAGAAGGTGCTGAAGCCCGGGGGACAATGGTGCGGCTTGAATTTCCCAAAATTGTTTAATCATGACGACAGAGAATTTAAGCATTTTAATCATCGATGATGAACGTGTGGCCAGGGACAACCTGCGCCTGATCATTGAAAAATTTTGTCCCGGATTTACTGTTGCCGGTGAAGCAGCCAATGTACCGGAAGGACTGAAGGCTATCAAAAAGCTACATCCTGATATCGTTTTACTGGATATTGAAATGCCGGGCGGAAATGGTTTTGAATTGCTTGATTATGCAGTCGTCAGGGATTTTCAGCTTATTTTCATTACGGCATATAACCAATATGCCATCAGGGCTTTTAAATATTATGCGCTGGACTATCTTTTAAAACCTGTGGACATCCAGGAGCTGGTCAACGCATTAAAAAGGGCGGCCGAATTAAAGAAAAAACACTCTCCGGGCAATCCGGGCCTGAAATCCCTTTTTGACGAAGCCTTGAAGGGAAAACCGGAAAAAATTGCCGTGCATACGCAAAGCGAAACAGAGTTTATTCCAATTTCTTCAATGATCAGGTTGGAAGCAGCAGGTAGTTATACGGATATTTTCCTGAAAGGAGGTCGTAAAATTACCGCCTCCCGTCCTATGGGCGATTATGCGGAAATATTGTTGGATGAACCTTTCTGCCGCGTGCATAATTCGCATATGGTGCAGATAAAATTTGTTCAGAAATACATTAAAAAAGACGGTTACAGCCTCTTGATGGAGGACGGTTCGGTGGTGCCTGTGGCTATAAGGAGGAGAGAAGTATTTGAAGAAATGCTCAAAAGAATAGTGCGGTAATCTGCCTTCATCATACGCCTGTGTGAAAATCCCAACGCCGGGAAACTGAAAGCCTGCATCTAAAAAAAAGGCACTGATTTTTAAATCATGGCAATATAATTTTGAAGAAAAACTATACGTCATGAAAAATTTCAACAACACCTTATTGTTTTTCGTCTTTCTTCTGATTTTCGTCCCGTTTTCAAAATCAAAGGCTCAGGTAAGCCCGGAAACCCTGGCGACTTTAATCGAAAACCAGATGTCTGCCTATAACATCAGCGGGCTGAGTGCTTCCATCATCAAAAACGGGGACATTGCCTGGCAGGGCAGTTTTGGTTTGATGAACAGGGAGACAGACCGCCCGGCTACCGACACTACGGACTACCTGCTGTATTCCGCTACAAAGCCATTCACCGGCATCGCTTTGATGCAGCTGCAGGAACAGGGTCTGGTGCATCTCGATTCGTCGGTTAATCTTTACCTTCCTTTTGAAATCAGGCATCCTGCTTATCCCAACGACAACATCACTCTACGCATGCTGATGGCGCATACTGCCGGTATCATGGATAACTGGGATGTGATTAATTCGCTGATGAGCTTTAATGAAGATCCGAATATCAATATAGGCGAATTCCTTGAAAATTATCTGCTTCCGGGTGGCGCATACTATGGTGCAGCCACATCATTTGCCAATTACCGCCCGGGTGAGGGAAGTATGTATTCCAATGTGGGCGCCACTTTGGTGGGTTTTATTATTGAATGTGTGAGCGCTCAGCCTTATGCGGAATATATGCAGGAACATATTTTGGATCCTCTGGAGATGACACACAGCACTTTTTATCTGGCTGATCTTGATACGGCAAACCTGGCGATGGAGTATTCCTTGCGCAGCAATCAATACCATGCCGAGGGCTTCAGGAGCGCACCAATGTTCCCCGCCGGATTCCTGCATACACGTATTCCGGAGCTGAATAATTTTATGATGATGCTTTTGAATAACGGAAATTTCAAAGGGCAGCAGCTGATTAGTCCCGAAACTTTGGAGCTGATATGTACGCCACAATATCCTGATGTTTCGCCTTATGCCGGGCTGCTTTTTGCCTTTGAATATGTGAATGAAATTTGGGGGCATACGGGAGGCTACAGCGCCACAGGAACAAATAACCGGGTAAAAACAGCTGTGTTTTTTGACGCGGAAGAGGATTGGGGCGTTTGCCTGCTTTCCAACGGTGATGGTGAACCCTGGAATATCCTTAATATGCTTTATCAGTATGCCCGGGATTATAAAAAACTCGCCTTGGTTGATATGGAAATTGAGGACGAAAGCGAAGAAGGAATTTTGGATAAAAATGAAAGTGCGGTCTTAAAACTGAATATCCGGAATAAAACAGATAGGGATTTGCATAATATCAGCGCCGTGCTGGAGAGCCGGTCTTCCCTGGTTCAGATCATACAGCAAGAAGCAATTGTTGATGAACTTTTGGCCGGGCAAATTAGCGGAGAGCCGCTTTTATTTGAGATCAAAACCGGAAATTTCGATCAACCTCAAAATGCACCACTCTGCTTGATGTTTTATCAGGATGATGTTTTAATCGATAGTCTGGACTTAAGCGTATATCTCGGTCAGGCCGATGTTTTGCTTGTGAAAGACGAGGAGCATATTTACAGCAATCATGCTTTGGTAAGCAATTATTATCTTGACGCAGTGGCCGGATGTGGAAAAACAGCACAATTGATTGACGTGAACCTTCGGCATGGTCTGAATGTGGATTTTATGAAAAGCTTTGAAGCTGTTTGCTGGTTTACAGGTTTGGAAAATCAAAATTTTCATCAGATTATAAAAAATGACGAACAGCAATTGATTGCAGCTTATCTTGAAGCTGGCGGACGCTTTTTCCTGAGCAGCCAAAATGCCGGTGAATCGCTGGACAGCACAAGCTTTTATGCCAATTGGCTGCACGCCGAAGAAGTTTTGCCAACGGAAAATGCCAATCAGCCAGTTATAGGAAAAGAAGGGACACTTGCCGAAGGAATGAATTTCTTTATCACCGGTGGCGATGGGAGCAATACCCAATATTCGCCATCTTCCATCAATGCCCTTAGTGGCGCCGAACTGATTTTTGAATACAGCCAAAGTGCGAACGGTGCGGGCTTGATGTATGAAGGTGCTTACCGTTTGGTCTATCTTCCTTTTGGATTTTCAGCCATTCATCAGCAGGCAAAACGCACGGAACTGATGCAGCGTATCCTGGATTTTTTTGACGGGCCGCAAGATTTGCCCGAAAATGATGCTGCTTTAAATGAAATTAAAATTTATCCCAACCCTTCTCCTGAGGGCAAACTGAACATCTGCCTGCCTGACGGAATGCAAGCCGAACTTGCTATTTATAATGCTTCCGGCATGAAATGCTTTGGTAAAACGATTCATGGATCAACTTTGCCAATCATCCTGCCTCCTTTTCCTCCGGGCGTTTATACCATTATAGTGCAGCGCGGCTATAATTCCCGGAAATCACTGTTTATCGTATTGTAATTGTTTAAAAAATAATGCTTTATGAAATATTTTAGTTTATTGTTATTGAGCCTCCTTTGCCTGAATGCCTGGGCACAAAATTCTTCCGTAATAGAGTTTAAGGAGCACGAAAATCAATTGGAATTTAATGCGCACTCCCTGGAAACTTCCGGGAAAGGAAATATTGGGGTTCTCTGTTTGGATATTGATCGGGATGGACGGAAAGATGTGGTTTCGGTCGATCCGAAAAAGGAATTGCTTTGCTGGTATCGCCAGTTGGCATCGCCACTAGAGTTTGAGCGGATTATCATAGACGACAATCTCAATGGACAGTACCTTGATGCAGTAGATATCAATCAGGATCAGGTGCCCGATATATTATGCTCGCTCCCTTTGAACGAAGGCGGTATTGTGTATTTTGAGAGTATGCTTTTGGGAGACAGCATCTATTGGAACAGGATTGAAATTACAGATTCCTTTGCAGGCGCGCATCAGCTTCAGTGGGCAGATGTTGACCTTGATGGCGATTATGATGTTTTGGCTGCTGCGAATATGCTGAACCGGATTTCCTGGTGGGAACAAACAGAGCGGGGATGGACGGAGCATCCGCTCGTGGAAGATTATCCCGGAGTGCAGGCATTTGCTGTCGAAGACTTTAACAATGACGGTTATCCTGATTTTGTCAGCGGGCATATGACGAATGAATCCGGAAATGTTGATCTGTGGCTGAGCAATCCGGAGCCGGACCTGTATTGGGAGGCACAAAACCTGGCAACAAATGTTTTTGGGGCGCATTGGTTTGAACTGGCCGACATGAACAATGATGGGCTGAACGACATCCTGATTGCAGCCTATCTGTCAAAAAAGGTTTTCCTTTGGGAAAGGGTGCCCGGCGATAGTATGGTATTTAAGCAAAATGATGCACCTTTGGGCGTTTCGTACCCTTTGCATGTAGAAACAGCAGATCTCGACAATGACGGCGATATGGATATTCTGGTGCCCGAAATTATGGGATCAAACCATAAATTGCTTGCGTTTATCCGTAATGAAGAAGGATTTCAAAGGGAAGTACTGCGCGAATATTTCAATGCGCCCTGGCAAATAATCGCTGCCGATATGGATAATGATGGTGATCAGGATTTTATTGCAGGTTCTTTTTATTATCCAAATCCAAATCTTGCCGCAGACCTCAGCCTTTTTGAAAATATGCTTTTGTGTACGGGTGTCATGGAAACCATTGATTATAAAAACTTTCGTTTTAGATGCAGCCCAAATCCGGCCCGTGCGCATTTTATTGTGGAATTTGAAAACCCAATGGAGCAAAGGCTTCAACTGGAAATCTTTGATCAAAACGGTCGTCTTATTCTTAAATTGATGGATTCAGTTTTAAGCCAGGGGCAGCACAAATTTCGTTTTACGCAGGGTTTAAAAGCCGGGACTTATTTCTGCAAGCTCATTTGTGGTGGCTATTCGGAAGTACAAAAGCTGATTGTTCTTCAATAGCCGTTATTTTTTGGGAATGCCTGCGCAAAGTCCCGAATCAACTTCCTTTTGCTCAAAGGATATTTCTGTACTTTTGCCGCCAAATGATTCAAAGATGAATGCAGAAATAATCAGCATAGGCGATGAATTGCTGATCGGTCAGGTGATCGATTCCAATTCGGCCTGGATTGCCGAAAAGCTTACGGAAGAAGGAATACGTGTTGTACGGATTACCAGTATAAGCGATCAGAAGGACGAAATTTTTGAAGCCCTGGATGCGGCATCGCAAAAAGCAGATCTTGTTATGATGACAGGAGGCTTGGGCCCCACCGCAGACGATATCACCAAACCTGCGCTTTGTGAATATTTCGGTACAGATCTGGAGTTCTCAGAAGAAACCTATCAGTATATCGTGGAGATGTTCCGCAAACGAAATTTCCCGATGACAGAAAGCAACCGCAATCAGGCAATGCTGCCCAAAGATGCCCTTCATCTGAACAATTCTCAGGGTACAGCCAAAGGAATGTGGTTCGAAAAAGACGGCAAAGTATTCATCTCCATGCCGGGCGTGCCTTTCGAAATGAAAGCCATTGTTGCCGAAGAAGCCATTCCGGCCATTCGCAAAAGGTTTCAATTGCCCTTTATCTATAAAAAAACGGTGATGACCCACGGTATGGGCGAGTCTTTTCTGGCCGAACGCATAAAAGACTGGGAAGCCGCATTGCCTAAAGGGGTGAAACTGGCTTATTTGCCACAACCCGGAATTGTACGCATGCGCCTGAGCGCTTCGGGTGCAGACAAAGAAAAAGTGCGCATGCTGGTGGAAAGCGAGGTGGATAAACTGATTCATCTGATTCCCGAATTGGTCTTTGCTTATGATGACCAAACGATGGAAGAAACCCTGGGCATATTATTAAAAGATGCAGGCAAAACCCTGGCTTTGGCCGAAAGCTGCACCGGCGGCTACCTTTCGCATCTGATTACATCTGTTCCGGGCTGTTCGGCTTATTATCTGGGATCTGTTACAGCCTATGCTTATGATGTTAAGGAGCGTTTGCTGGATGTTTCCCATGAAACTTTGATGGATGTGGGTGCAGTGAGCGAGGAAGTAATCAGGCAAATGGCCGAAGGGGCCAGGAAGAAACTGGGATCCGATTATGCTTTGGCTACTTCCGGAATTGCAGGCCCTGATGGCGGTACAGAAGAAAAACCCGTTGGGACCATCTGGATTGCTTTGGCCGGGCCAAATGGAACTCAGGCAAAATTGTTGAGGTTGAGCAAGCACCGTTTTCGCAATATCCGCATGACGGCAATAAGCGCCCTGAATATGCTGCGCATGGAATTAATACAAAGTGCAGAAAAGCAGCAATCTAAGCAATGATGTTTTCTTCGGTGCAAAAAATCGTTTTTTTCGTTTGTTAATTCAAAAAAAATAACGTTCTTTGCACTCCGTTTTCAAAAACCCATTTTAAAAGGAAGAACGATGTCAAAGATTTGTCAAATTACCGGGAAAAGGTTCATGGTTGGAAACAACGTTTCTCACTCAAATATTAAAACCAAAAGAAGGTTCAATATTAACCTGCATACAAAGAAATTTTATGTGCCAGAAGAGGATAAGTGGATAACACTCAAAGTTTCTACTAATGGCCTGCGCAACATCAACAAAAAAGGTGTTTACGCTTGTATTAAAGAAGCCCGTGAAAAAGGTTTCCTGACTAAGTAAGATTATTATTACTACACGATATAAAGCTGTTGTTTGAAAAAACAACGGCTTTTTTCGTTTGTGCTTGCCGATGCCACAGGATATGCTCTCCGCCGACAATCAATAAATGTTTCAAATACTAAGAGCGCCATCACCTCGTTTCATAATCTGGGCTTTATTTGTACACTAATTTTGTTTTGCAAATCAATCCGAAGCCTTTAATTATAAAACATGGCTATATTTGTGGCCGGCAACATTTTAGCATAAAGAAATTATCGTTTTGAAAAATATATATACAGCCTGTTTATTACTGATTTTCAGTTTGTTGATTAATGTTGTGCTCCTGGCGCAGGAGAATGCAGTGGTGCACGGCATCATTAAAAATGAAAAAAACAAGGCTGTGGAGCTTGCAAATATTGCCATTGAAGGCTTTCCGGGCGGCACCACCAGCAACCAAAAAGGGGCATTCACACTGGAAGTTCCTGCCGGAGAAATCAATCTGCTGGTGAGTTACGTGGGATATAATGCCTTGAGCGTTCCCTTAAACCTTAAAGCCGGGGAACAAAAAATGCTGCGACTCGAACTGACGCTCTCCACTACAAATTTGCCCGGCCTGGTTATCGAAGACCGTCAGGTACGTTCATCCACGCTTACACCCATTTCCCCAAAAGAAGCTACGGTAATCCCTTCTATGTCGGGCAATGCAATTGAAGCCCTGGTGCAGACACAAATCGGTGTTTCTTCCAATAATGAACTCAGCTCGCAGTATTCCGTTCGTGGTGGAAACTATGATGAAAATCTGGTGTATGTTAATGATATTGAGATTTATAAACCTTTTCTCGTGCGCTCCGGCCAGCAGGAAGGATTGAGCTTTCTGAATTCTGATCTGGTTTCTTCCATTCTTTTCTCTGCCGGTGGTTTTCAGGCACGCTATGGCGATAAAATGTCGTCGGTACTGGATATCAAATACAAACGTCCGGAAAAATTCGCCGGATCGGTAAACCTGAGCCTTCTGGGAGGCGGCCTGCATCTCGAAGGGGCTACAAAAAATAAAAAGCTTTCGTATCTTTTTGGTGCACGCCAGAAATCAAACCAATACCTGCTTTCCAGCTTGCAAACCAAAGGCGAATACCGCCCGTCTTTTACCGATGTACAGGGAATGCTGATGTACAAAATCAACCCGAAATGGGAAGTTTCTGTGCTCGGGAATTTTGCTAATAATTCCTATAAACTGGTTCCCGAAGACCGCCAGACGGATTTTGGTACAGTACAGGAAGCCTATCGCCTTAGCATTTATTTTGAAGGCCAGGAAAATGATAAGTTCCAAAATTATACCGGAGCGGCTACTGTTCGCTTTAAGCCACAGGAAAACCTTAGCCTGAAGCTGATTGCCAGCACATTTCATACCGATGAACAGGAAAATTATGACCTGCTCGGGCAATACTGGATCGGACGTCTCGAAACGCAGGCCGGCAGCGAAACTTTTGGCGAAGTTGTGGAAGCCAATGGCGTAGGTTCTTATTTGAATCATGCGCGTAATAAGCTGGTTGCCAATGTGTATAATATTGAACACCGCGGATTGCTCAATATCGATGAAAATATTTTTGAATGGGGGTTCCGTTATCAGCATGAGGATATCACGGATCATCTCAATGAGTGGGAGATGATTGATTCTGCGGGTTTTAGCTTGCCCCGTCCTGCCGATTCCATCGGATATACCGTTCCGGATTTACAAAACATCCAGCCACTTGTTTTAAACGATGTCATCAAAACGGATATCGACTTACAATCCAACCGTTATACCGGTTTTGTTCAAGGCAGCTGGACTTTTCCGGCCAGTGATATTACCCTAACTGCCGGTTTGCGCGGAAATTACTGGGATGTGAACAAGCAGTTTTTGCTCAGCCCGCGCGCCAATATTGCATGGAAACCCAATTGGGAACGGGATGTGATGTTCCGTTTCTCCACGGGATATTATTACCAACCGCCATTTTACCGCGAGCTGAGAAACGACAAAGGCGAGATTAATAAAGACCTTAAAGCCCAGACTTCCATTCATTTTGTTGCCGGAATGGACTGGAATTTTATGGCCTGGGGGCGCCCTTTTAAGTTTGTTTCGGAAGCCTATTACAAATATCTCGACAACCTGATCCCTTATGTGGTTGATAATGTGCGTCTGCGCTATTCCGCTGAAAACCTGGCATATGGATATGCTGCCGGTATCGATTTTAAAATAAATGGAGAATTTGTAAAAGGCGTGGATTCCTGGGCCAGCCTCTCGATTATGAAAACCGAGGAGGACATCGAGAATGATTTTTATTTCGATTATCTCAATGCCGAAGGTGAAGTAATTATTCCCGGATATACCGAAGATCAGACGGTTGTGGACAGCGTGCGTATTAAGCCGGGCTTTATTCCCCGTCCAACGGATCAGCGCGTAAGTTTTAGTTTGTTTTTTCAGGATTACCTGCCCGGAAATCCTACCTGGCGGATGCAGTTACGCCTGGTTTTTGGCACAGGACTACCTTTCGGCCCGCCAAAATCGGAGAAATACGAGCAAACATACCGCATGCCCGCTTATCGTAGGGTAGATATCGGTTTTTCAAAAGAGCTGGTGGGTGAAAATACCCGCGATATCAAATCAGGGCCCTTCCGTTTTATCGAATCCGCTTTTATAACCGCTGAGGTCTTTAACCTGCTGCAATTTTCCAATACTGTTTCCTATCTTTGGGTAACCGATGTAACCGGACGAAAATATGCCGTGCCCAATTACCTTACTCCGCGTCAACTGAACGTGCGCCTGGTGGTTAATTTTTAGTGCCCGGCATCAATCAGTATAATTCAAGCCCACGCTCATTCCCTGATTTTAATAAATTTGCATTCGGCTTTTCCTGTGGCGGAAGAAAATCTGCCGTCCCGAAAACCGGATACTTGAATTTGAACCAAAGAAGCAAGAAATGAAATATCAAAGAGTATTACTGAAACTGAGTGGAGAGGCTCTTATGGGCGACCAGCAATATGGTGTTGATCCAAAGCGCCTGAGCGATTATGCAGAAGAAATAAAGTCCATCACGCAAAAGGGCGTACAGGTGGCCATTGTGATTGGCGGCGGGAATATTTTCCGCGGATTGCAAGGCGCCAGCAAAGGTATGGACCGTGTGCAAGGCGATTATATGGGCATGCTGGCCACCGTAATCAACAGCATGGCTTTGCAGGGCGCACTCGAAAGTGCCGGAGTAAAAACCAAACTGCTGGGCGGTCTTGAAATACAGCCTTTTGCCGAAAGTATGAGCCGTAAAAAAGCTATCGACTACCTCGAAGCCGGAAATGTGTGCATCATCAGCGGAGGAACAGGAAACCCTTATTTCACTACCGATACGGCCTCAGCTTTGCGCGGTGTGGAAATTAAAGCAGAAATTATGCTGAAAGGAACACGTGTGGATGGAATTTATACTGCGGATCCGGAAAAAGACCCAACAGCCACAAAATTTGCCAGCATCAGCTATGATGAAGCATATGAAAAAGGCTTGAAAATTATGGATCTTACAGCCTTTACGCTTTGCCGTGAAAACGATTTGCCTATGTATGTTTTTGATATGAACACAAGGGGAAATCTCCTTAAAGTTATTGAAGGTGAGGAGATTGGAACTTTAGTTCATAAATAATTCTAACCCCAAATTAAATTTATTATGTACAGTTTTACATTTAAAAGCAGGATTGCACTGGCTTTGGCTTTCCTGTTTATTACAACGGGACTGCTTGCGCAGAGTGACAGCAGTAAGTTAACTCTTCAAAGAGTTTTTGCTTCCGGTGAGTTTTTTCCTGAATTTTTTCAGGGCGCGCGCTGGATGGACGATGGCAATAGCTACAGCAGCCTCGAAGCTTCTGAGAAGTTTGGACGCGCTGCGGTGGATATCGTGAAATACGAAACCAAAAGCGGCGATCGCGAAGTGCTGGTTTCGGCCGAAAAACTCATCCCGGAAGGCAGCGAAAACCCACTTTACATCGAGGATTATGAGTGGTCGGAAAATAAGGATATGCTCCTGCTTTTTAACAATAGCAAACGCGTTTGGCGCTACAACACCAAAGGCGATTACTGGATCTTTTTCCCGGAAACAGGAGAATTGATGCAGTTGGGTAAAGGCTTGCCGGCCTCCAGCCTGATGTTTGCCAAATTCTCCCCCGATAACAATCGCGTGGCTTATGTGAGTGGACACAATATTTATGTAGAAAACATCGCTGATGGCAAGATTACACAGCTTACATTCAACGGATCAGAAGATATGATCAACGGAACATTCGACTGGGCTTATGAAGAAGAATTCCACGCCCGCGACGGTTTCCGATGGAGCCCTGATGGCAAACACATCGCCTATTGGCAATTGGATGCTTCCAAAATCCGCGATTTCCTGATGATCAATAATACCGATTCGATTTATTCCTATACCATTCCGGTAGAATATCCCAAAGTGGGCGAAGACCCATCATCATGCCGCATTGGAAGCATTCCTGCCGAAGGTGGTGAAACCGTTTGGATGCAAATCCCCGGCGATCCGGTGCAAAATTATCTGCCCCGTATGATGTGGTCTGAAGACAGCCGCGACATCATGGTGCAACAGCTCAACCGCAAGCAAAACGAGATGACGGTTTATGCCTGCAATGCCCTTAATGGAAAAGCTGAGGCGATTTACAAAGAAAGCGATGAAGCATGGATTGACGCCGTGGATGACTGGATGTGGCTCAATGATGGTGAAGATTTTACCTGGATCAGCGAAAAAGACGGCTGGCGCAAGCTCTACATCATTTCCCGCGATGGAAAAAAAGAAGAAAAAGTGCTGAAAGAAGATTTTGACCTGATCAGTGTGCTCGATATCGACCCGAAGAAAGGTTATGTGTATTTCATCGCATCGCCCGATAATGCCACACAGCGCTACCTTTATCGCGTAAAACTCGATGGCAAAAAACCTGCCGAGCGCCTGACGCCTGCCGATCAGCCCGGAACGCATTCTTACCAAATTGCTGATGGAGGGAAATATGCCTTCCATACGTTATCCGATTTCAATAATCCTCCTTATACCGAATTGATCAGCCTGCCGAAACATAAAAGCCTGAGAAATCTTGCTTCCAATGAGCGTGCTGTAGCTGCAATCAACAGTCTGGAATTGCCTTCAACAGAGTTTTTTCAGATTACAACCGAAGACGATGTAACTATGGATGGCTACATCATCAAGCCTCCAAATTTTGATGAAAACAAAAAATATCCTGTGCTTTTCCATGTCTATGGTGAGCCTGCCAACCAAACAGCTACCGATAGCTGGGGCTATTTCCAGAGTATGTGGCACCGCATGCTGGCTCAGGATGGTTATATCGTGATTTCATTAGATAACCGGGGAACGCCGGCGCCAAAAGGAAAAGAATGGCGCAAGAGCATTTACCGCAAAATTGGTGTGATCAATTCGCGCGACCAGGCAATGGCGGCGAAGAAAATCCTGGAATGGCCTTTCGTAGATCCTGAGCGCGTTGCCGTTTGGGGCTGGAGCGGTGGCGGTTCCATGACACTCAACCTGCTGTTCCGCTATCCGGAAATTTATAAAGCAGGAATGTCCGTTGCTCCTGTAGCCAACCAGCTGCTTTACGATAATATCTATCAGGAACGCTATATGGGCGTGCCTTGGGAAAACGAAGAGGATTTTGTGGAAGGCAGCCCATTGACTTATGCCAAAAACCTGGAAGGTGAACTGCTCCTGATGCACGGAACCGGTGATGACAATGTGCATTACCAAAATGCGGAAGTGCTGATTAATGAGTTGATTAAAAACAATAAAGTTTTTCAGGTAATGCCTTATCCAAACCGTTCGCACGGAATTTATGAAGGACGCGGCACAACCATGCACGTATATAATACACTGACGCACTTCCTGAAAGACAAAATCGAAGCCGGAGGGAAATAAGCCTTTCTTTTCACGAAAATATATATGCCACGGGTTTTTGCTCGTGGCTTTTTTTACCCCATCAGTACAAAAGCCCAAAAACCCAAAGTGGAATACTGTTGGCTATCCCAATTTCAACATCATCTTTTACTACAAAAGCATTCTCCAGCTCTTTAATCTGTTCTTTCTTTTTATTCTTTCCGCCAATCTCAAAAGTATATTGATCGTCAATGATAAAATCACCTGTTTTGGGGATGGCGATTTCATGCAAATGGCTGAGCTGGGAAATAAAAAACGATTCCCGTATATTGCCGGCGTCGGGTCTGTCGATGCTCAGGGCGTAGCTCAGGTTTGGGTTGTTTAGCCAAATTTTGTCGGGTTTGTTTAAGGTACTGATGCTTTTGCTTTGTTTGTACAAAATATGAATGAGTTCGGCTTTGTGCAGCATTTGCAAAGCTTGTACCAGTGCATTCCGGTTCAGCCCGATTTGCTCGCTTATTCTGCTGATATTTGGTGTGTAAGGTACGTTAACGGAAAGTACATAAAGCAATCTTTTGATTTTCACAATATTAGCATACTCAATGGCTTTTACTGCGGGCAGGTCAACTTCAAGGATTACATTGATGATGTTTTTTATCTGTTGGTAATAGTCTTCCTCATGATTATTGTAGAAAGGATATGCGCCCGTTTTTTTATATGAGGGAAAATATTTCAGAGGTTTGAAGTTATGGGATAATTCCTGGCTTATTTTTTCATGATCGTTTAAAATGCTGTTTAATGAAAGGGTTGGCAGCTGGATATTATGATAGAAGAGCAGGTATTCCCTGAAAGAGAGCTCTTTTAGAACATAACTAATGGTCCTGCGGCTCAGATCGGCTTCTCCTTTATATATATCCATTATCGAAGATGAGGAAAAAATGATGCGTAAATCAGGGAAGTCGTCATAAATCAATTTTAACTCCCTTGACCAGCCCGGGTATTTGTGAACTTCATCGAGAAGCAAAAGACTGCCTCCCTGTTTTTCAAAATCTTCAGCAAGCTGATAAAGCGTATTGCCCACAAAAAACAGGTCGTCCAAGGCCACATACAGGCAATGGTCGTCTTTTTTCCGGGCTGCTATTTGTAGCAAAAGGGTTGTTTTGCCGCTTCCTCTTGCTCCTAAAATACTGATTTGTTTGTTGTTATAATTGATTTGATCGTATAGGTAGCGTTTAAATTTTTGGGGTGTATTTTGGATCTTGCGCCTCGATTTCAGTATTAGGGTTTCCATAATTGCTTTTTTAGGTTTCAAATATATGAATATTTTGCTTTCATAAATAGCATTTTATAGATTATATTGCTTTTATAAATAGCAAAAATATAATTAAACTGCTTTTTTGAAAAGCAATTATTGATTTCAGGCTTTTGAAAAATGAAAATTGCGTCATCCGAATGACTGAATTTAATAAAATTGCGTCATTGGTGTGACGGAATTATATATATTTGTATTCTAAACATTCAGGTCATGATGAAAATCAGCAGGGAATTAAGCAAAATTGTGGAAAAGAAACTCCAGCCCAATAAAGTAGTTGTTTTGATTGGGGCGCGCAGGCTTGGCAAGACTTTTATGATAAAGGATTTGCTGAAAAACAGGAGCGAACCCACATTGATCCTGAATGGAGAAGATATTCGTGCGCACGAACAGCTCAGCGTGCAGAGCATTGAAAACTACCGAAAACTTCTGGGATCCTTTAAGTTGCTCTATATTGATGAAGCCCAAAAAATCCCGGATATTGGGCAAAAGCTCAAGCTGAT
The DNA here is from genome assembly GCA_963662905.2 of Bacteroidales bacterium. Taxonomy (GTDB): domain Bacteria; phylum Bacteroidota; class Bacteroidia; order Bacteroidales; family WRLA01. The sequence goes on from CAXXFD010000004.1 coordinate 535,139, forward strand.
GGTAGATGAAATTGAAGGTTTGAAAATTATCGTTACAGCTTCATCATCCTTTGATATCATCAACAAAGCCGGCGAACCTCTGGCAGGGCGGAAATTCAGCTATCATTTATTTCCTTTGTCCGAGCTGGAATACAAGCAAATAGAAAATCCGGTGCAGCATAAGGACAAACTGCAAGAGCGCCTGGTATATGGAAATTATCCTGAGTTGCTGCATTTGCCGGATGCAGCTGATAAACGGGAATATCTCAATGAAATGCTCAGCTCGTATCTCTTGAAAGATATTTTGATGTATGAAGATGTGCGGAACTCGGAAAAGATTCTGCTGTTGCTGCGCATGATCGCCTTTCAGCTGGGCAGCCAGGTTTCCTTGCAAGAGCTGGGCAATAAGTTGATGATCAGTAAAAATACGGTCGAAAAATATTTGGATTTGCTTTGCAAGATGTTTGTGCTTCATAAAGTGAACGGCTTTGGGCGTAATTTGAGGAACGAATTAACAAAAAGCGCGCGCTGGTATTTTGTTGATAATGGCGTACGCAATGCTGTTGTTGCAAATTTCAATCCCATCGAAAGCCGCAACGACATGGGGCAGTTATGGGAAAATTACCTGATTAGCGAACGCCTGAAGCATCAGGAATACAAGAGGATTTCGTCCAATAATTATTTTTGGCGAACTTATCAAAAGCAGGAAATTAATTGGGTTGAAGAACGGGAAGGAAGCCTTTTTGCCTATGAATTCAAATGGACAAAAGCGCATGCAAAAGTGCCACCGCAATGGGAAAAGGCTTATCCCGACAGTTCTTTTGAAGTTATTAATCAGGATAATTACCTGGATTGGTTGGGTGTAGAATAAAAATGGGTTTGTGGAGAAAACCCGGATTTTTTGTACCTTGCCTCAACAGTCTTCTGAATTTTCCGGGAATATTTTTGATGAAGCATAATAATCCCGGAAATTCAGAGTAATTTTATTGTTCAAACCAAATAATACAACATAAACAACAACAAAAATGGAATACAGAATTGAAAAGGACACCATCGGCGACGTGAAGGTGCCGGCAGAAAAGTACTGGGGTGCGCAAACCCAGCGCTCGAAAGAAAACTTTAAAATTGGTCCGGAAGCAAGCATGCCCAGGGAAATCATCCATGCATTTGGTTATTTGAAAAAGGCTGCTGCCATCACCAATTTCGAAGCGGGTGTCCTTCCCGAAGAAAAAATGAAACTCATTTGCGCTGCCTGCGATGAAATTATTGATGGCAAGCTCGATGATCAGTTCCCGCTCGTAATCTGGCAAACCGGCTCCGGTACGCAAAGCAATATGAATGTGAACGAGGTCGTTGCAAACCGTTCGCATGTGCTTAATGGCGGCAAACTGGGCGAAGGACAAAGAATCATTCATCCAAATGATGATGTAAACAAAAGCCAGTCGTCCAACGATACTTTCCCTACGGCAATGCACATAGCAGCATACAAAATGATTGTGGAAACAACCATTCCCGGCCTGGAACTGCTGCGTAATACTTTGAACGATAAAGCCAAAGAATTTAAAGACATCGTGAAAACAGGCCGCACCCACCTGATGGATGCCACACCACTTACTTTGGGGCAGGAATTTTCAGGCTATGTATCGCAAATTGATCACGGCATCAAAGCGCTGAAAGCTACGCTGCCACATCTGAGTGAACTGGCTTTGGGTGGCACGGCGGTAGGCACCGGGCTGAATACGCCCAAAGGCTATGCCGCTAATGTTGCTGCTAAAATTGCAGAGCTTACACAATTGCCTTTCATTACTGCCGAAAATAAATTCGAAGCATTATCTGCCCATGATGCGATGGTGGAAACCAGTGGCGCACTGAAAACCATTGCTGTAAGCCTGATGGCCATCGGGAACAATATCCGTTTGCTGGCTTCCGGCCCACGTTGCAGCATTGGCGAACTCCAGCTTCCTGCAAACGAACCGGGATCTTCCATTATGCCGGGTAAAGTGAACCCAACACAAAATGAAGCTTTGACCATGGTTTGTGCCCAGGTGATCGGAAATGATGCAGCTATTGCTGTTGCCGGTACGCATGGACATTTTCAACTGAATGTTTTCAAGCCGGTTATGGTTGCCAACCTGCTCGAATCTGCCCGCCTTATTGGTGATGCCTGTGTCTCTTTCAATGATAAATGTGCTGTAGGTATTGAGCCTAATCCGAAAGATATCAAGCAAAACCTGGAAAACAGCCTGATGCTTGTTACGGCGCTCAATACGCATATCGGCTATGAAAATGCAGCGAAAATCGCCAAGAAAGCCCATGCGGAAGGAACAACCCTGCGCGAATCCGCTCTTTCATTGGGATTGCTCACCGAAGAAGATTTTGATAAATGGGTGGATCCCTCGAAGATGATCGGAGGGCTCGAATAGTGTTTGTCCGAAGAAATAAACATCAATTTATGCTGGCAGGATTTTTTGTCTTGCTGGCATTTTTTTCTTCTTGCAGCAGCGATGAAGATGTGGATTATCCCGTTCAGGATGAACTGGAAGGCTCATGGGCTCGCATAATCCAGGAGGAGGACACCATCTTTTGGGCGGAAATGCGCTTTGACAAGGATAGTCGTTTTGATTTTGTGATTCTGGACAGCATTCCGGGACATAAAAATACAAGCGGTACATACAGTATTGATGAAAATCAAATTTCACTGTCGGATGAAAGCGGTGCCGGTGTTTATGAGCTGGATTTCAGCCTGCCCCTGATGGAGGTTTCCTTAATCAGCGATCAATGTGCAGATCGTGCAAATGTTCTGCCGGGAATGTGGACAAAAGTAAGCGAACTGCCTTTTGTTTTGGGCAATTGGAAACGGAATATCAAAATTGGCGATGAATACTATTTTGCTTACCTCACCATCATGATTGATATGTCGTGGAGCGTTATTGTTAAAGGAAATCCCGGAATAAGTGTAACCGAAATCAGTGGCGCTTGTCTAATGGGTACAAACTACATTACCTTTAATGATAATTACTGCAGCAGGGGCGGCGAATATTATGTTGAGATGGCAGATAATTATAGTTTGCAATTAAAAGTTGCACAGGAAGAATGCTCTGCACGTGAGTTTTTACTAAAAGGTAATTGGTTTAGGATTGGGTATTAATCTTTAAATCAGTGTTATATGAGTTTTTTGCGTGTTCTGCTCGCCATTCTTTTTCCTCCATTGGCTGTAATTGATCAGGGTTGTGGATCCATTTTAATTGTTTTTCTTCTAACTCTGGCGGGCTGGGTGCCGGGTGTTATTGCTGCTTTGGTAATCATGAATAATACCCGCTAAGATACGGAGTCTTTATTTAGAATCATTTTAGTTAACGATTTGTTAAGCCCCTTCAAAACGCTTGACAAAATTTTCTCGTAGCCTATCTTTGCCCCATACACCAACAATCAATGAGGCAAATCTATATCCATATCATAATTTTATCCGTCATTTTTCCATCGGTTTATATGAAGGCGCAAACAGCTAAGCCGCTTTTGACCGGTGATAAATTATGGAAGCATGTTACAACGCATTGCCAGCCCAATGGGGATATAACATACTCTGGTTATGACACTTATATTTCAGGAGATACGATCATTGAAGATATTGCCTATAAAAAAATGTATGCCATCGACCGGGGCGACCATTATTTTTATGGTGCAATGAGAAATGAAGGCGAGAAAGTTTATTTCCGTCCATTATGGCCATCAATGGAAGGAATGATCTATGATTTTGGTGCGCAGGCGGGCGATACGCTCAATTTGCAAAATCAGCAGTTCTCAAACGATGTGTTTCAAATGAAAGTTATTTCTGTTGATTCGGTTGATTTAGGTAATGGAATGCGTAAACGTATTGTGGTAGAAGATTTGTATGGCCTGCAAAGTGAAACATGGATTGAAGGAATGGGCAGCAGCTATGGCCTGCACCTGAGTGGGGCCTCATTTTATTATGCCACATGCGGCAATACCGAATTATTATGTTTCACCGAAGGAGGAGAAAATCTTTACCTAAACGAAACTTATCCGTCCTGCAACATGAACCAATGGACTACTTCCATTGTTTCTATTGGTGAAGATGCGGATTTACTTAATTTCTATCCGAATCCGGCAAAAGACGTTCTTAATGTTAATAGCTCTGAAATGGCAGATAATATTAAAATATTTGATCTGCACGGACGTTTAATAATAGAAAAGGTGCCATTGGCACAAAACGAAGTTCTTAATTTGTCTCTCCTGCCTGGCGGCATTTATATCATTGCAGTTTCATACCGTTCAGGCAATTTAATAATCAACGACAAGCTCTTTGTCGATTGATCATTCATTTTCTGCTTTTTTTTGGTTGGGGTGGGAGTCCCGGAGGAATCCGGGGCTCCGTTTTTTATAGCAGCTCGTTTGCCAGGTTTGCAAGTTCCGAACGTTCCCCTTTATCCAATTGCACATGCGCATAAACATCTTTGTGTTTAAAGCGGTCGATCAAATACGACAGGCCATTACTTTGGGCATCGAGATAAGGCGAATCAATTTGGAAAATATCTCCGGTAAATACAATTTTTGTTCCTTCGCCGGCACGTGTGATGATGGTTTTAATCTCATGCGGTGTTAAGTTTTGAGCTTCATCCACAATAAAGAAAATATTGGAAAGGCTCCGTCCGCGTATATAAGCCAGCGGGCTTATCAGGATTTTCTCGCTTTGCAAGGCATTATCAATATTTTTATACTCGCGGTCTTGCTCGCCATATTGGTTCTTGATGAATTTCAGGTTATCATAAAGCGGTTCCATATAAGGCGTAATTTTTTCTTTGGCATCTCCCGGCAGGAATCCTAAATCTTTGTTGCTGAGCGGAACAATGGGGCGTGCCAGATAAATCTGTTTAAATTCCCTTCTTTGCTCCAGAGCGGCAGCCAAGGCCAAAAGGGTTTTCCCGGAACCCGGTACGCCTGCCAAAGTTACAAGGCGCACATCGGGATTCATCAGTGCATGCAGAGCAAAAACCTGCTCGGCATTTCGTGGCGTGATGCGATGAACTGTTTTTTTTATAAGATGCTCTACCTTCAGGTTGAGTGGATTATAATAGGCAAGCACGGATGATTTTCCGTTTTTCAGGATGTAGTGCATATTGGGAATCGGTTCCTTTATGCCCGCAACTTCCGGCTCACAATAACCTTCCTTGTAAATTTGGGTAATTATGTCCGGGTTTAGGTGCTCACGGATTTCTTTCCCTTTATAAAGCCCCTCAATATCTTTGATTTTTCCGGTTTCAAAATCTTCTGCAGTGATATTCAGCGCTTTGGCTTTAATCCTCAGGTTGATGTCCTTGGTAACCATAATCACCTGCTTTGTGGGATGCTCTTCTTTCAGGCTTAAAGCGGCATTAAGGATTTTATGGTCATTTTTATGCCCGCCATAAATTTTGGTGGCCTGATCGTTGATATGCTCATCCAGAATCACCTTAAATTTACCTCCTTTGGGCATGTCCAATGGAATCCATTTTTGAAGTGACGCTTTTTCGGATAATTTATCCATGATGCGGATAAACTCGCGGGCTTCGTAATTTTTTGTGTCGTGCCCTTTTTTGAAATTATCAAGCTCTTCCAATACCGTGATGGGAATTGCTACATCATTGTCCTCAAAGGAGTGGATGGCATTATGGTTGTGCAGGATAACCGAAGTGTCGAGCACAAATATTTTCTTTTTTTTGTGGGTTCTTTTTGCGGTGGACGTCGATTTTGCTGTTGCCATGGGATTTGTTTTGGTTAATTTCTGTTTATAGAATGAAATCTTGCAAACACTCTACTAATTTACGTTATCATGAGTAGGAAAATTATCTTAGCCTCTTTAAGTTTTGAACAATCGAAGAGGATTTTATGAACGAACGCTTTAAAATTTGTATTTTCGTCTTCCTTCAGCTTAAAAATAAATTATAATACGTGCTTCGGAATTATTAAACGAATAAACAAACATAGGCTCCGGCCTGCTTTATAAGGACTTTTTTCATGGAAAACAACGATAAAAAACTTTTCTTGCTTGACGCTATGGCCTTGATATACAGGGCTTATTTTGCTTTGAACCGCAATCCGCAAATAAACTCCAAAGGACTGAACACTTCGGCAGTTCTTGGCTTTACCAACACACTTTGGGATGTGCTGCGCAATGAAAAGCCGACACATATTGGAGTGGCTTTCGATACCATGGCGCCCACATTGCGGCAGGAAGGTTTTATTGAATACAAGGCCAACCGTGAAAAAATGCCTGAAGAACTGGCCGCATCCATCCCGATTATTAAAAATGTAATCGAAGCTTTTAATATTCCGATTCTTTATGCCGATGGTTATGAAGCGGATGATGTAATAGGAACCCTGGCAAAAAAAGCAGAAAAAGAAGGTTTTACGACTTTTATGATGACCCCTGATAAGGATTTCGGGCAACTGGTTTCGGAAAATATTTTTATGTTCAAGCCGGGCAAATTTGGCAATAAACCCGAAAAAATGGGCGTGAAAGAAGTCTGTGCCAAATTTGGCGTGCAACGGCCGGATCAGGTAATTGATATGCTCGGGCTTTGGGGCGACAGCTCGGATAATATTCCCGGGATTCCCGGTGTGGGCGAAGTTACTGCACGAAAACTCCTGGCTGAGTTCGATAATATTGAAAACCTGATTGCCAAATCTGATGACATTAAAAACAAACGCCTGCAAGACAAAGTAAAAGAGTTTGCCGATCAGGCTCTGCAATCCAAACAACTGGCAACCATTATTTTGGATGTTCCTGTGGAATTCGATGCGGAACAATTGAAATTAAGTGATCCAAATGAAGCCCAATTGCGCGAACTTTTTGATGAGCTGGAATTCCGTACATTGGCCAAACGTATTTTTACCCAATTATCTGTTGAGAAAGGAAGCGGACAGCAAAGCCTTTTTGAAGAGGAGGACGACCAGCTCAAAGATATCAACAGCACAAAACATCAATATAAACTGCTCGGTACGGAAGATGAAATTCAATCTTTTCTTTCGGAATTGGAAACCAAAGAAATGTTTTGCTTCGATACCGAAACAACCGGATTGGATGCGCACGAAGCCGAACTGGTAGGCATTTCCTTTAGCTGGAAAAAAGGCGGGGCTTTTTATCTGCCGGTTCCTCCCGGAAGGAAAGAAGCTACTGCTTTCTTAAAACCATTTAAAAAAGTATTTGAAAATGAGGCTATTGAAAAAACAGGCCAAAACCTGAAATATGATATTTCCGTCCTGAAATGGTATGATATTGATGTGAAAGGACGTTTTTTCGATACCATGCTCGCGCATTATCTTTTAGAGCCCGACCAAAGGCATAATATGGATGCACTTGCAGAGAACTATCTGAAATACAAAACAGTACCTATCACCGAACTCATTGGCAAGAAAGGGAAAAATCAGGGCAGCATGCGCGATATGCAAAATATGTTCCCTGAGAAAGTGAGTGATTATGCCTGCGAAGATGCCGACATTACATTACAGCTCCGCACTGTTTTTGAACCGCTTTTGGAGGAAACCGGAACACGTAAACTTTTTGATGAACTGGAGTGCCCTTTGATCGATGTGCTGGCCGATATGGAGGCTTCGGGTGTTCTGCTGGATGTGGAAAGTTTACGCCAATTTTCACTTCAGCTACAGGGAGATATAGCAGAAGTGGAGAGCCGTATCTATGAGCAGGCCGGGCACCGGTTCAATATTGCTTCGCCCAAACAGCTGGGCATTGTGCTTTTTGAAGAAATGAAAATCACTGAAAAGGCCAAGAAAACAAAAACCGGGCAGTATTCCACCGGTGAAGATGTGCTGCAAAAACTAGCTAATGCACATCCCATTATTGATGATATTCTCGAATACCGCAGCCTGAGCAAACTGAAATCGACCTATGTTGATGCTTTGCCAACACTGATCAGCGCGCGTGATAAGCGCATTCATACATCTTATAATCAGGCGGTTGCTGCAACAGGGCGTTTGAGTTCCAATAATCCTAATTTGCAGAATATCCCAATACGAACTGAAAAAGGCCGGGAAATCAGAAAGGCTTTTGTTCCGGCAGATGAAAATCATGTGCTTCTTGCTGCCGATTATTCACAGGTTGAACTTCGCATCATTGCACACCTGAGCGGCGATGATGGAATGAAAGAAGCTTTTAACCATGGTCTTGATATTCACACCGCTACGGCTGCCAAAGTTTATGACACCCCCTTGGATCTGGTAAGCAAAGAACAAAGGCGCAATGCCAAAACCGTGAATTTTGGAATTGTTTACGGCATTTCGGCATTTGGTTTGAGTGAACGCCTGAGCATCCCACGAAAAGAAGCAGCGGAAATCATCAAACAATATTTTGAAAAATACCCGGGCATCAAGAAATATATGGACGATACCATTGCTTTTGCCAAGGAAAATGGCTTTGTGGAAACTATGATGAAACGCCGCCGCTATTTGCGCGATATCAATTCGTCCAACGGAACCGTGCGTGCTTTTGCCGAACGAAATGCCATTAATGCCCCGGTTCAGGGTTCATCCGCAGATATGATCAAAGTTGCTATGATCCGTATTCATAAAGCAATGAAGGATAATCAGTTGCAAAGCAAAATGATCCTCCAGGTGCACGATGAGCTTGTTTTTGATGCACGGATTGATGAACTGGATGCATTAAAAGAAATCGTGCTCAGGGAAATGAAAAACGCCTTGCCGCTCGATGTCCCGCTTGTTGTGGATATGAATACCGGTCACAATTGGCTGGAAGCGCATTAGAAGTGGTTTTTGATGTAAGTCTGTTCATCCTTGATGAAAATCGGAGATAGATTTGTGCTGTAAATTTAATCTATTATTATTGAGTGTGTTATGCTTTTTGTACACTTGGATGTTTTGACTGAGATCAGGTGCGGGTTTACAACAAAATTAAATCCCTTTATCTAATAAGCTCAAAATTTATTCACTTTATTAGTGAATAAATTTTAATAATTTGCTATCTTTGCATCAGAAATAGCGAAAAATGAAAATTGTATTTGAGAAAGACTATTTGGAACAATTGTACACAGATGGAAAAGCCAAAGGCAAAAAATATCGCTTCGCCAAAGGAGTCATTTCAAAATACAAACAAACTATTGATAAGCTGAGAGTTGCTGGAAAAATTGAGGATTTATTTGTGTTAAGGAGTTTGAATTATGAAAAGCTAATTGGCGACAAGATGGGGTTGGAGTCGGTTCGGGTTAACCAGCAATACCGAATTGAATTCAGAAGTTCCGTTGAAGGTGAAGAGCCGGATACAATTACTATTTGTTCCATTGTTGAATTAAGCAATCATTACAGATAAATTTTGAATATATGGCAACACATAATAATATATTACCGTTTGAAGCTACGCATCCGGGAAGCTTGATTAAAGATGAATTAGAAGCAAGACCTGATTTAAAGCAGAAAGATATAGCAATTGAGCTTGGAGTTCAAGCGTCTTTTTTTAACGAGATAATAAAAGGAAAAAGACCACTTACGGCTGATATTGCTGTTTTATTGGAAAAAATATTGGAAATCCCGGCTGATTATTGGATGAGATTTCAATCCCAATACGAAATTGATAAGGCGCGTATCAAAGAAAAAAATATCGCCAGATTAAAAAACATAGAGATTTGGAAAGTGATCAAAGAATATGTGCCGGTAAATTATTTAAAAAAATCAGGGTACATTAGCGATAATCTGGAAAAAGATATTCCGACCATTAAAACGATTTATAATGTGGATAAAGTTGATGATTTAGTTTCGGCTTATGCTGAAAATAAATTTAAGTTCTATAGGAAATCCGAAAAGCTTCAAGTTAATGAAAAAAATATGTTTGCATGGAGTTCCCTGGCAATACATGAGGCTAAAATGCAGAAGGTGAATACTTTTAGCTTTGAAAACATTGATCAGCTGTGCGTTGACCTGAATAATATCTTTTACAGGAATATTGATACGATTAAACATGTTAAATCGACGCTAAATCAATATGGAATTAAATTACTTCTAATACAGAAACTTGAAAAAACTCCGGTGGATGGTTTTTCATTTTGGTCAGGAGATAATCCTGCAATTGCTTTATCCTTACGGCATTCCAGAATTGATAATTTTGCATTTACGATAATGCATGAAATAGGGCACATTAACCTGCATCTTAAAAGCAATAAAGAACAAAGCTTTTTGGATTTAACGACCAAAAACAAGACCGATATTCTTGAGTTGGAGGCAGATTCATTTGCACAGGAAAAACTCATTTCAAAGGATTGTTGGAGTGCTTTATCGAAAAATGGGTTCCCTCAAAATGATGAAATGATTATTGCTGTTGGCAAGAAGTATAATATAAATCCTGCGATTATTTTAGGGCGGATTTGTTTTGAAATGAACTCTTACTCTTTAAAAACAAAGATTGATAAAAAGCTTGGATAACAATCAAAGTTTTAATTCATAAGCGTTAATAGTCAACTCTTTGTCCTTGCATTTTTGTTTTGTGCTGCAATACCATCGGGCTGCAGCATAAAAAGGTTTTTTTATTGTGGCCTGCCCTACATCTTATCCGTCAGTTTTTGCACAATGCGCACATTTCCAAGAAATTCCTTGGCTAGAATACGCAGCACCGTGTAGGAAGGAATGGCGAGTACCATTCCGGGAATCCCTGCCAGACTGCCGGCCATAATGATCACCAAAAAAATTTCAATCGGATGTGCCTTCACACTATTGGAATAAATCAGTGGCTGAAGCAGGATGTTGTCCACAAGGTTTGCCGCCAGGAAAACAGCAACTACCGTAACCGCCAGCCATCCAATGCCCGTAAAAGTCCCGACACTCAGTGCGGCAATAATGGCCAGAACCGTTCCGATGCTGGCGCCGATAATTGGCCCCAGATAAGGAATAACGTTCAGCATGCCGCCCAAAAAACCAATCAAAATAGCATTGCTTACACCCATGATAGACAGGCCCGTTACCAGCAATGTGATCATAGAGCTGATTTCAATGCACAGTCCGATGAAATACCGCGTCAGAAGATTTTTTGACTGTTTCATAACACTTATGGCACGCTCTGTGCCTTTTTCCGGAACCAAGGCCAATATTATGTTTATCAGCAATTTATCATCTTTCAAAAAGAAAAACAGAAGGAAAAGTACCGAAAAAGTACCCATAAAAAAGGAGCCTGTAACACCAAGCACATTTTGAAAAACATCGCCAAATGCGCCCAGGTTAACAATGGATTTCAGTTTTTCGGTAAGTATGCTCTCCAGGCTTTGGCCTTCCGGTATCAGCTCATATTGATGAACAAACTGTTTTATTTCACGTGCCGGTTCCTGCAATGCCTGCCCCAGGCTTTTCTGGTCAATTTGGTTTACCAGTTCGGCTTGTTGCGTAATTAATGGAACAAGAAGGAAAAGAAATCCGGCCATTACAACCACCATGATAAACATGGTAATACCGGTATTTATGGCATGTGGCAATTGGAATTTCCCTATTTTTACTTCATCAAGTTTTTTTACCAATGGCCGGCCAATCAGCGAAAGCACTGCCGCAATAATCAGATAAACCACGATATCGATAAAATACCAGGCAATCAAGCCGAGGACAATAGCGGTAAATGCCCAGATGATATATTGATGCTTTTGTTTCATGTGCATATAATTTATTTCTTATCGATCCCCAGGGCGGCCGGAGAATGCCAATACAACTGTCTCCTGTTATGTTAACTTGCCTTAAGAACCAATCCGTAATCCTTCGTTTTTTTTATACGGTTTTTCAGGCACTAAGGTATGAAAATCCACAAATAAAAAAGCCATCTCAAAAATGAGACGGCTATTATCTTAGAATATAGATTTTACACTTGTTTAAAAGGAGAATGATTATGCATCGATATTTGCGTACTTGGCATTTTGCTCAATAAATTCACGCCTTGGAGGTACTTCATCGCCCATCAGCATAGAGAAAACGCGGTCGGCTTCACGGCCGTTTTCAATGGCTACCTGGCGTAAAATCCGGGTTTCAGGATCCATTGTGGTTGTCCAAAGCTGTTCGGCATTCATTTCACCAAGACCTTTGTAGCGTTGCACATGAATTCCTTTCCCGTCTGAGCCATATTCGTTTTGGATGCGCATACGTTCCTCTTCCGACCAGGCATAAGCTTGTTTGTTGCCTTTTTTAACCAGATAAAGCGGTGGTGTAGCGATATATACATATCCGTTTTCAATCAGTTCGCGCATATATCGGAAAAAGAAAGTAAGGATCAGTGTGGCAATATGGCTACCGTCCACATCGGCATCCGTCATGATAATAACTTTATGGTAACGAAGCTTTGTAAGGTTGAGTGCTTTTGAATCTTCTTCGGTTCCAATGGTTACGCCGAGAGCCGTAAAAATATTTTTAATTTCTTCGTTTTCAAAGATTTTATGCTGCATTGCTTTCTCAACATTAAGGATTTTGCCCCTTAATGGAAGGATCGCCTGATACTTACGATCGCGGCCTGCCTTGGCTGTTCCTCCCGCCGAGTCTCCCTCCACGAGATAAATTTCTGCTTTGGAGGCATCGCGTTCGGAGCAATCGCTGAGTTTACCGGGCAGCCCTGAACCGGAAAGCACATTTTTGCGCTGCACAAGCTCGCGGGCTTTTCGTGCGGCATGGCGTGCAGTGGCAGCAAGGATTACCTTATTAACAATGGTTCTGGCCTCTTTGGGATTTTCTTCGAGATAATTCGAAAGCGATTCGCTAACCATCTGATCCACAGATCCCATCACTTCACTATTTCCCAGCTTGGTTTTGGTCTGCCCTTCGAATTGTGGTTCGGCAACTTTTACCGAGATAATAGCTGTTAAACCTTCGCGGAAATCATCACCATTAATATCAAATTTCAATTTGGCCAACATGCCCGATTTGTCTGCATACGACTTTAAAGTACGGGTCAGGCCACGACGGAAACCGCTGAGGTGTGTCCCGCCTTCGTGTGTATTGATATTGTTTACATAGGAATGGATGCTTTCTGCAAAACTTGTGTTGTATTGCATTGCAATTTCAACAGGCACTCCGTTTTTTTCACCTTCAATAGCGATAGGGTTGGGCATCAGTTTTTCCCGGGTTGCATCCAAATAAGCAAGGAAATCGGGCAAACCCTGCTCAGAATAAAATTCTTTCTGAAGGAGGCTTCCGTCTTCATTGGTCACGCGTTCATCAGTGATGCGCAGTTTAATGCCTTTGTTCAGGAAAGCCAGTTCGCGCAAACGGTTCGAAAGAATGTTGTAATCATACTCCAATACTGTAAAAATTGTATCATCCGGATAAAAAGTAACATTGGTTCCGGTTTTATCCGTTTCACCAATTATTTTCACATCCTCTGAAGGCTTGCCGCGGTGATATTCCTGATAAAAAACCTTGCCTTCGCGGTGGACTTCAGCAATCAGTGTTGTGCTGAGAGCATTCACGCAGGACACCCCCACTCCATGCAGTCCTCCGGAAACTTTATAAGAACCTTTGTCAAATTTACCACCGGCATGCAGCACGGTCATTACAACTTCAAGCGCTGAACGGCCTTCTTTTTCATGTATCCCGGTGGGGATTCCCCTACCGTTATCTTTTACGGTGACGCTGTTATCGGGATGGATAATAACATCAATTTCAGAACAATAGCCCGCAAGGGCTTCGTCAATCGAGTTGTCAACGACTTCATAAACCAAATGGTGCAAACCTTTGCTGCTGATGTCGCCGATATACATGGCAGGGCGTTTTCGTACGGCCTCAAGTCCTTCCAGTACCTGAATGTTGTTGGCACTATAATCCTGACCTGCTTGTTTTTTTTCTTCTTCGCTCATAATCAGTATCTTGTAATCTATCTTTAGAACTCACAAAGATAACATTTTAAGTGGGATATTATTGCCTGTTCTCCATGAATTGATGGCGATTTATCAACAATAATACCAAAATTCACTGTTTTATGCCGACGTTTGAATTAGGCATCACAATGCGTTGTTTTTCAGTGCAATAAAATGTAAAAACCATGAAACTGATTTTCCTGCTGCTTATTCACCTTCCTAAATTGTTAATAAGGACAAAGGAAATGACCGAAATCTTCTTGCCACAGCAGAAACATAAAAAATATTAGTGCTGTGGCTTTAATATTGATAACTCATCCGATGACGTACTCACCCTTGCTCATCCGATGACTTTGAGTCATTGGATGAGTAATGAGTTTAGAATTGATTTTACTTTACAACAATAGTAATTTCAACCCTGCGGTTTTTCCTGCGCCCTTCCAGGGTTTCATTCGTGGCTATTGGGTTTTCCTCGCCCATTCCTTCGGTTTTGATCCGTTGGCCTGCAACACCCTTTTCCGTCAGGTAATTCGCCACAGATTTGGCGCGTTTCAAACTCAGGGATTTGTTATAATCTGCTTCTCCGGTGGTGTCTGTATATCCCGTAATAACAATATCATAATCTGAGTGCCCGTTCATGAAGGCAACAATTCCATCCAAAGCCGGATAGGAGCTTTCCTTCAATTTGGCACTGTTGAGTTTAAAGCCAATAGCTGATGTTTCAGGAAGTTGCACGGGTTCAGGTGCAGGAAGCTCAACAACGGTTTCTGTTTCTTCTTCCGCAACAACAACGGGTGTTTCAGCAATTAATGTAGTCGTATCTTCAATAATTAAGCTGTCTGCCGCAGGTTTTCCAACTTCCACTTCCGGCGCAGGGCAACCTTTGAGTTCTTTCAAACCGGGGATTTGCGGACATTCATCTTCATGATCCGGCACGCCATCCAGATCGGTATCCGGACAGCCCCGGAACTGCGCTATACCTGCAATATCCGGACAAAGGTCTTTAGCATCGGAAATCCGGTCGCCATCACGGTCTTTTGGCCCTTTGTAGCGCACCGGGATTTTGAAGGCAAAATGAATGTCCACATCGCGGGTAACATCTTTGAACATACTGCCCAAAAGTGTATTCGAACCTATCCAAAACATCCCGAAACGGAAGCCCAAACCAGCGTTAAACTGTCCTAAACTATTGTATTGCAATGGCATAGAAACGCCAAACCCATAAGTTTCATAGTGCGGCATCAAACTGAAATTGGAAAAATGATGCACTTTGTGGATATCTGCATTTCCCTGACGAAAAGCCAAATACGGACTGAAGTTTAAAAACAGGCTTTTGTAAAGCTGATAATCAAACTGCATATTGATGACGGTAGGCAACTGCATTTTAAAGCTTGTTTCCGTACCGTTTGTGCCAAAACGATTGATCAGCGTATCGGTCAAATCCTGAATATTGTCAATTTTTATATCGGAAATATTCCAGTTTTCAACATTTGCGATAAAATCCTGGCTGTTATAGCCTTTGTCATAATTAATATATCCCAAATCGGTTACCGAGATACCTGCTTTAAATTTGTAATCATATAAATCCCTGCGGAATTGCTCGTCGCTGCCATCCATGGAATAGCGGTATTCTTCATGATCGGGACGATAGAGGTAAACCGCGCCCAAATCAAGTCCCAGTGAAGGGTTTGCAACAAATTTATAGGAGAAATCTTTCTCCAGGTTTTCGCTTGTCCCATAGCGGAACTGCGTATTGTAAATGCTGATGCTGTCTTCATTATGCACACTGTAGTCGAGGATGTCGGCATACATAAATGCACCGCCCAAACCCTGAAGGATTTTTAAAGTAGCCCCGGCCTTGATCATATGCGGCCCCTGGTCAAGCACTACGCGGGCGTAACTGATCCCGTATTCGGCCCATGTGGAAGTGGTGGTTCGGATATTCTGGTTGGTGAGCTTTTGATCGAGCAGAGGTTCGTAATCCAGATTGTTGTATAAAAGCACGGCCAGGTCTTCCGAAATATTGTCCGCATTTACGAATGTGCGCGCCCGGCTGGTAAATGCAATGGAACTTTTTTCGTCCAGGGCAAACATAAAACCGGCCACACCAATGCGTGCATTGACCAATGCATTTTTTGCGTCGCCATTAAGGTTTTGTTTCATGTACTTTTTATGATAATCTTTGGTATCGTAATTGCCGAATTTGAAGAGCTGAGAACGTTCAAGGCCCAGGTAGTCGTTAAATTCCTGAGTCGAGAAATCAAGAATGCTCATATCGAAACGATATCTCGATGCGGCAATATCAGCCGGCTGGTAGCCAATAACCGATACTCCGGCATAAGGCGAATGAACAAATGGCAGGAATTCCTGCGCACGTACAATGCCTGTTCCTGCAAAAAAAAGCAAAAGGGCAAAAATAAGAGGGGTGTTGTTTTTAGGCATAATCTTGTGGTTTGGTATGGACATATAGACACCACTTTCCCCGGGAAGTTGCCTGAAGCATAGGGATGGGAGAGAGGGAGTGCCACTCCAGGCTGATTTCAATTCCTCATGGTCTGATTGGATGAAATGTAACGCGAATGAAATTAAGTTATGCTATAATATTTCAATTCCTCATGGTCTGATTGGATGTACGAAAGCTAATTTTTAACCTGAAAAATATATACAATTTCAATTCCTCATGGTCTGATTGGATGCGTACAACAAGGCCGAGCTCGGGCTTCACATGCCTGATTTCAATTCCTCATGGTCTGATTGGATGCAAAAATGGGCGGCGACCTGAAAGGCGCAGTGGTGAATTTCAATTCCTCATGGTCTGATTGGATAAATGTGTATGCGGTGGTGGGCGTGGTGGCTTCATAGATTTCAATTCCTCATGGTCTGATTGGATGTCCGGATTACCTTCCCTCCTTTTGCGCGGATTTTAATTTCAATTCCTCATGGTCTGATTGGATGCGACTACATTCTCATAATTACGCATGAAGGTGCCATATTTCAATTCCTCATGGTCTGATTGGATGCCGTTCAATAAAATTGAAAAGATGAGGCATGACATATTTCAATTCCTCATGGTCTGATTGGATGATTGAGTTTTTTGATTGAGTTTTTGGAGGCTTTTATATTTCAATTCCTCATGGTCTGATTGGATGCTAAAGCTCGTTCCCCCTAAAGACGGCCTTTTGCAAATTTCAATTCCTCATGGTCTGATTGGATGAATAGTCGAAGCCTCATTCCCTGACTATGCTGTCCCATTTCAATTCCTCATGGTCTGATTGGATGAACCCACGCCACACCTGCCTCAAGCCTTATTTTGAAATTTCAATTCCTCATGGTCTGATTGGATGTCTTTAATTAAATCAGTCATTTGTGTGACTAAATGGATTTCAATTCCTCATGGTCTGATTGGATGCGTCGTCAGGATCGACCTGAACCGGGCGGTTAAGCTATTTCAATTCCTCATGGTCTGATTGGATGATATGCTTATGAAAAACCTCTTATGCTGGTGTGCCTATTTCAATTCCTCATGGTCTGATTGGATGCATACAGCCCGACAACACCCGGATCGAAGCAACAGCATTTCAATTCCTCATGGTCTGATTGGATGATTAAGAATGAAGCAGAGAGCCTGTACGGATTGCTGAATTTCAATTCCTCATGGTCTGATTGGATGTAACGATCCGCGCGACCGGGGCGGCGAGACTTATATATTTCAATTCCTCATGGTCTGATTGGATGAACCAGCGCGCCCTTTTGCTTATGGTGCCCGAAATAATTTCAATTCCTCATGGTCTGATTGGATGGGGTTATTGCGGAAAATGTTACTGGAATCCTCACAAATTTCAATTCCTCATGGTCTGATTGGATGGACGTATCGTTGCCATTATACCTGCAGGAAATTCTAATTTCAATTCCTCATGGTCTGATTGGATGGGGTTATTGCGGAAAATGTTACTGGAATCCTCACAAATTTCAATTCCTCATGGTCTGATTGGATGGACGTATCGTTGCCATTATACCTGCAGGAAATTCTAATTTCAATTCCTCATGGTCTGATTGGATGCCGGGCACCACCGAAGCCGAAAATTTTATAAATCTAATTTCAATTCCTCATGGTCTGATTGGATGTGCACTTTAAAACTACCGGGCTGCACCAGTACTTTAATTTCAATTCCTCATGGTCTGATTGGATGTTTGTCAAATATACCATGCTGCCGTATTTCAGCAGAATTTCAATTCCTCATGGTCTGATTGGATGGCGATGTAGTTTTTGGTGTAGGCCCGTCCCCCACAAATTTCAATTCCTCATGGTCTGATTGGATGCGTCGTCAGGATCGACCTGAACCGGGCGGTTAAGCTATTTCAATTCCTCATGGTCTGATTGGATGCATACAG
This sequence comes from Bacteroidales bacterium, assembly GCA_963662905.2. GTDB lineage: Bacteria > Bacteroidota > Bacteroidia > Bacteroidales > WRLA01. The sequence continues at coordinate 553,351 of CAXXFD010000004.1, forward strand.
CCCGACAACACCCGGATCGAAGCAACAGCATTTCAATTCCTCATGGTCTGATTGGATGCCGGGCACCACCGAAGCCGAAAATTTTATAAATCTAATTTCAATTCCTCATGGTCTGATTGGATGTGGTTTTAATTCTTTCATTAAAGCCTGTTTCTTTCAATTTCAATTCCTCATGGTCTGATTGGATGCATGCGTGCGTGAATGATGACCGGACAGTGAACTATATTTCAATTCCTCATGGTCTGATTGGATGGCGATGTAGTTTTTGGTGTAGGCCCGTCCCCCACAAATTTCAATTCCTCATGGTCTGATTGGATGTTTATCTTAAAACGCTGAGCCATAATGTTTTTTGAGATTTCAATTCCTCATGGTCTGATTGGATGTAAGTGAGTTGAAAAATGATGCTCGCATTGATTATAATTTCAATTCCTCATGGTCTGATTGGATGGATTTGATTGATCATTTTAAAATCTTTTTTTATTTATTTCAATTCCTCATGGTCTGATTGGATGATTGCGGCCGCATCCTCGGGGCGGTTCATGGCGAATATTTCAATTCCTCATGGTCTGATTGGATGGCATCAGCAGAGAATCTTTTCCCCTTACTCATTACTATTTCAATTCCTCATGGTCTGATTGGATGAATCTGATTTAGAACCGGCAGTGGCCGGACTGACCAATTTCAATTCCTCATGGTCTGATTGGATGTCGTTGTATCAGGCCCGGAAAAAACAAGCTCGCGCATTTCAATTCCTCATGGTCTGATTGGATGTGCGCAATCCCAAAAGACCCTCAGAAAAAGAAGTACATTTCAATTCCTCATGGTCTGATTGGATGATTATAATACGAAATACTCAGATCATATTGCAAAAAATTTCAATTCCTCATGGTCTGATTGGATGCCCGCGTGAAACATCAGGAACTCAGAAATTATATCCATTTCAATTCCTCATGGTCTGATTGGATGGGTTACCTGAACCGCGAGGGATCTGACTCTATGAAGATTTCAATTCCTCATGGTCTGATTGGATGAGATGTACCAGCGCTTTTATAAGATACAGCCGCCGAATTTCAATTCCTCATGGTCTGATTGGATGTGTGGAGTCAGTGGAAAGAAAGCCTTTGGGCATTTAATTTCAATTCCTCATGGTCTGATTGGATGTGATTGCAAAAATGAGCAATTCCCCTGAAGACATCCATTTCAATTCCTCATGGTCTGATTGGATGTATAATGATAGTGAATCATACGGCTACTACTACCAAATTTCAATTCCTCATGGTCTGATTGGATGACAGAAAAGCTGGATGAGCCTGGGCAAAGTAGCCGAATTTCAATTCCTCATGGTCTGATTGGATGATTGGCCTGAAAAATCAATGTCAAGCGCATTACAAAATTTCAATTCCTCATGGTCTGATTGGATGCCAGTCGAGCGGCTTGCGTTTGATGGGACCTGCCATATTTCAATTCCTCATGGTCTGATTGGATGCCTGGGAAATAACCACTTCAATGGAATGGGTCAATGATTTCAATTCCTCATGGTCTGATTGGATGTCCGGGATATGGGCTACCCCATACGCTTATGGCGGAATTTCAATTCCTCATGGTCTGATTGGATGCCTTTTGCACGGGAATATCCTCAAAGTATTTTGATATTTCAATTCCTCATGGTCTGATTGGATGCACGGAATCCAAAGACCGCTCGTTTATCTACCCTATATTTCAATTCCTCATGGTCTGATTGGATGACCGATATATTTTGATAAAAAGGGGGCAGGCCTTTTTATTTCAATTCCTCATGGTCTGATTGGATGGATCCTCGACCCAATTGAAATGTTGCTGGAATTTAAATTTCAATTCCTCATGGTCTGATTGGATGGAACCGACTGAAGGGAGTAAAATGTGGCGAAAATAATTTCAATTCCTCATGGTCTGATTGGATGAAAGTTCAGGAGCCAAAGTTCAAACGGATGTTTTTTATTTCAATTCCTCATGGTCTGATTGGATGCGGCTTTTTCAAAACTGAAATCAAATAATAATCTCCATTTCAATTCCTCATGGTCTGATTGGATGTTAATTGGGTTGATGCCTACCATTTTATTGCCTTCCATTTCAATTCCTCATGGTCTGATTGGATGAGAGATGCTTCCATTTTCTTTATTACCCAAGACAGTATTTCAATTCCTCATGGTCTGATTGGATGGCGATTGGGAATTTTTGCGCTTCCTCATTATCATGAATTTCAATTCCTCATGGTCTGATTGGATGCCATCCTGGTAGGATCAATCAACCGCGCTAATGCTGATTTCAATTCCTCATGGTCTGATTGGATGATGACCTGTACTGTGCAAAGGTAACAGGCATGGTGAATTTCAATTCCTCATGGTCTGATTGGATGAGTCCAAATTTCTATGTCCTGACCCCGTAATCCTTAATTTCAATTCCTCATGGTCTGATTGGATGCATAAAGCGCAAAAGCATATGTTCGCGCAGCTCCTGATTTCAATTCCTCATGGTCTGATTGGATGTATTATCAATGATCAACAGGCTTTGCTTGATATATCATTTCAATTCCTCATGGTCTGATTGGATGTTATCATCAGTTGTTACATAAAAAGCAGCATCAAATATTTCAATTCCTCATGGTCTGATTGGATGATACGATACAGTGTTCAATGATGCCGTCTTTCATTTATTTCAATTCCTCATGGTCTGATTGGATGAATTCGTCGGGTTTTTCAAGCGCGAACGCGGGCTCTATTTCAATTCCTCATGGTCTGATTGGATGCCTTCTATGATTTCAGAAATGGACACTTCCAACACCATTTCAATTCCTCATGGTCTGATTGGATGTATATCGGTGGCAACAGCATCCGCGGTGTTTTGCGCATTTCAATTCCTCATGGTCTGATTGGATGGAAGTTTGTCACCGCAATTTGAACGGGTCAAAGCTCATTTCAATTCCTCATGGTCTGATTGGATGAAAAACAATTTATTTACCCACTTTAACAAATCAACAATTTCAATTCCTCATGGTCTGATTGGATGCTTCAATGTTGTCTTCCAGTTTCAAACCGCTTCCTCATTTCAATTCCTCATGGTCTGATTGGATGTATGTTCCAGCTTCAGGAAATCACACAGGAAATGGTATTTCAATTCCTCATGGTCTGATTGGATGCTTGTTGATGAAATCAACCAGCAGATTGAAAACGGAATTTCAATTCCTCATGGTCTGATTGGATGCATACTCGATTTCTTTCAGATGCCCTAAGAAGCCTGATTTCAATTCCTCATGGTCTGATTGGATGTTGCCCTTTGTCCGGCTGCTATGCTGGAATTGGTTTATTTCAATTCCTCATGGTCTGATTGGATGATGACCGAAGAAGAATACAATGCCCGCGTTAAGCAAATTTCAATTCCTCATGGTCTGATTGGATGCGATGAAGTGCAGCAGCTTGGCGCACTGAAAAGCATATTTCAATTCCTCATGGTCTGATTGGATGACAGAAAAGCTGGATGAGCCTGGGCAAAGTAGCCGAATTTCAATTCCTCATGGTCTGATTGGATGCACCGTAGTTGTTTTGGAACAGGAACTGGATGCCATATTTCAATTCCTCATGGTCTGATTGGATGCAAACCTGTTTGGGAATATGGCGAGGATTATTCTCAATTTCAATTCCTCATGGTCTGATTGGATGTCCGCGCACGCAGGCCAAGCAAGGAAGAAAGCCAGATTTCAATTCCTCATGGTCTGATTGGATGCCGAATCTATTGTGAAATTTGGTGCAGCAGCAGCATATTTCAATTCCTCATGGTCTGATTGGATGTGCAAAAAAAATGAAAAAAATATGGATTCTTGATAAATTTCAATTCCTCATGGTCTGATTGGATGTTGAAGACAGTAAGAGAAGACCCGGGCAGGGACCTTATTTCAATTCCTCATGGTCTGATTGGATGAGAAGCTGCACAATGAGCGCGAGATCCGCCGCATTAATTTCAATTCCTCATGGTCTGATTGGATGGTTCTTTAGCATGAACCATAACGCCAGCATATGCGGATTTCAATTCCTCATGGTCTGATTGGATGCGCCGCCACAGAAATCATAAATTGTTCCAAACCGGATTTCAATTCCTCATGGTCTGATTGGATGCGCCGCCACAGAAATCATAAATTGTTCCAAACCGGATTTCAATTCCTCATGGTCTGATTGGATGTACCGAAGAGCAAAGGCAGTCATTAACCGAAGCCTTATTTCAATTCCTCATGGTCTGATTGGATGAGACATCCTGGCGCTCATCAAGCCCCCGAAGGCTGAATTTCAATTCCTCATGGTCTGATTGGATGCAACTATTGCCAACAGCGGAAACTTTGTGCTGACTGATTTCAATTCCTCATGGTCTGATTGGATGGGATCTTCGAAAGAAATCCGCGAGTTCCGCTCATATATTTCAATTCCTCATGGTCTGATTGGATGGCTGTTCAGCTATAAGCATACGTTTAGCCTGTTCAAATTTCAATTCCTCATGGTCTGATTGGATGCTCTTACAGAAGTGGAAAAAAACTGTATTTCCGCTAATTTCAATTCCTCATGGTCTGATTGGATGAGTTTAACGCCTAAACGGCGGTGGTTTACGCTGCTAATTTCAATTCCTCATGGTCTGATTGGATGTGGATACAGCTCTCGAGATGATCGACCACTTTCGGAATTTCAATTCCTCATGGTCTGATTGGATGAAAATTTTCGAGGAATCCAAAAACATTCTTAAAGAAATTTCAATTCCTCATGGTCTGATTGGATGAGTCTGATCATGCAGGCGTTCAAATAGCCCTGCTCAATTTCAATTCCTCATGGTCTGATTGGATGTTCCTAATCCACTTGAGAATGAAGATCCCTGGATGCATTTCAATTCCTCATGGTCTGATTGGATGCGGTCTGAGTATTTGATTTCGGGCTGGAAAAATTCAATTTCAATTCCTCATGGTCTGATTGGATGCTTCTACGGTTGATGTGCTCAGCTCTTTGGCTTTTATTTCAATTCCTCATGGTCTGATTGGATGCATCAACACCATTGAACTCACGCTCAGCAATGCCAAATTTCAATTCCTCATGGTCTGATTGGATGCTACAGTTTCAACCGTTACGGGGTATTTCGTTCCTAATTTCAATTCCTCATGGTCTGATTGGATGAAATAATATCCGGAGCTGTTTACCTGTTCAAAGCCGATTTCAATTCCTCATGGTCTGATTGGATGCCGTGGTATATGGCCAGAACGATATCGCTTAGATATATTTCAATTCCTCATGGTCTGATTGGATGGCTGCTCTTGCTCCCTCTTTGCCAGACTTAATGTTAATTTCAATTCCTCATGGTCTGATTGGATGCAGGTAGGTTTTTTTCTTTATTGATCGCTCCACCTTATTTCAATTCCTCATGGTCTGATTGGATGCAAAGGAAATTGTTGAAGCTTACAAACTGGTAGGATATTTCAATTCCTCATGGTCTGATTGGATGGAAAAAAAGACTGAAACTCATATCAAGGTTTCAGGAATTTCAATTCCTCATGGTCTGATTGGATGGACCTGTTTTCTTAGGTTGTGCATAACGGTCTTGTAATTTCAATTCCTCATGGTCTGATTGGATGTATTTGCTTGATTTATTTAAAAAAATGATTTATTTTATTTCAATTCCTCATGGTCTGATTGGATGCAGCACCTCGGTAGGGGGTACAGTAACCGGATTCCAATTTCAATTCCTCATGGTCTGATTGGATGCCTGCCAATCCGACTCAACGCATCAGGCATATCAACATTTCAATTCCTCATGGTCTGATTGGATGCGTTTAGGGGTTGGCTAATTCGGTTCGTTTTGTGCCACTGATTTCGGAGTATCTGTGCCAGGCATTTCGGTTCAAAATGTGCCACTAAAACGACTCCTGCTTTCGGTTCGTTTTGTGCCAGTTTCGGTTCGTTTTGTGCCAGTTTGCCAGAGATGCCCCCTTTGAAAGATCAAGTTTAACCTGTCTTATTGTTGTACTAGAAAAATACAGCAATATGGCCAATACACTTGATCCTATGGATTTAAAACAAATTATCACTTTGCACCTCGATGGTGTCACCAACCGTCAGGCAGGAAATGTCTTGGGAATTTCCCGCAATACAGTTAACCGCTACATGCAGCTTTTTAATGCCAGCGGGCACAGTTTGCAAGACCTGCTCAAAATGGACACTGCCAGTCTGGAAAAGCTTTTTCCGGGCACAACTACCATTGTCAACCCGCGTTATGACCAGCTAATGCTCTATCTCGATGGGATGAAGAACAAGCGGGAACAGCCCGGTTTTACCTTTCAGTACCATTACAGGATCTATGAGCAGCAGGCAGATGATCCATACAGCTATACGCAGTTTATAGAACACTACCACCGCAAATATGACAAACAGAAAGGCTCCATGAAGCTCAACCATATTGCCGGCCACGAAATGTTTGTGGACTATACAGGAAAGAAGCTCCGCATTTATGACCGTGAGACGGGACAGGCTACAGAAGTAGAGGTTTTTGTGGCTATCCTCCCATATAGCCAGTACACCTATGTGGAAGCCTGTGCCAGCCAGAAGCGGGAAGATTTTTTTCAGTGCATGTCCAATGCCCTGCTTTATTATGGGGGAGTGCCCAAGGCAATTGTATCCGACAATTTAAAATCAGCGGTAACGCGTGCCAGCAAGTACGAAGCGGTTATCAACAAAACATTCAAGGAATTTAGCCTTCACTACAGATGTGCCATGAACCCCACAAGGGCATATAGCCCACAGGACAAGGCGCTTGTAGAGAATGCTGTAAACCTGGCCTATCAGAGGGTTTTTTACCCGCTTGGCGAGATGAAGTTCTTTTCCCTTGATGAACTGAACGCAGAAATAGGCAAATTGCTGGGACCCTACAACGACCTTTTGTTTGCACGCAAAGAAACCAGCCGCAGGGAACTGTTCCAGTCCCATGAGCGCCAGTATTTAAAGCCTTTGCCCCAAGGGCGTTTTCAAATGAAAGAATATAGGCGGGCAAAAGTGCAGAAAATCGGCTACATATACTTCTCGCCCGATAATACATATTACAGCGTGCCTTACCGCTATATCGGCAAACAGACACAAATCCAGTACACGCAATCTACAGTGGAAGTTTACTACAACAACCAGCGTATAGCTGCCCATAAACGCGAAAAAGAGAAAGGCAAATATATAACCGTCAAGGGGCACCTCAGCAGCCAGCACCAGGCTTATTCAGAATGGAGCCCTGATTATTTTAAAAAAAAGGCTGCTGTTCATGGCAAAAATGTGCTCAATTATATCAGTACCATCCTTTCCTTTGGAGACTATCCTGAAACCCAGTACAAAAGGGCCATGGGAATTATACAGTTATCTAAAGGTTACGGTTCGCAGAGGCTGGATGCCGCTTGCAGGATGGCACAAGAAGCAGGGGGACATTCTTATTCATTCATCAAAAATATCCTGAAAAACAGGATGGACACCGCCTCTACAGGGCAGCAGGGGGAACTGGAGTTTGAACCGCATATCCCCGAGCATAAAAACCTTCGTAAAACAGGAACATATAATTAACCTTAAAAACACACACAAAATGAACAACAACCCTACTGTTGAAAAGCTGCGGGATATGCGCCTTACGGCCATGGCACAAATGCACCTGCAGTACGTCAAAAACAACCAAGCCAACGGCTTGACGCCTGATGAATACCTGGCCTTACTGGCTGACCATGAATGGGAAGACAGGCAGAACAAAAAATTTGAACGCCTGATCAAAAACGCCTCCTTCCGCCAAAAAGCGTCGGTGGCAGATATCGATTATGCCACAGTGCGCAACCTGGACAAAAATATGTTCCAGAGGCTGGGCAGCCTGGACTTTATCAAGCGCAAAGAAAACATCATCATAACAGGCGCATCCGGTGTCGGTAAAAGCTATCTGGCTCAGGCGCTTGGCAACCAAGCCTGCATAAACGGTTTTAAAACCATATACGCCAATACCGCACGGCTTTTTGCACGACTGAAACTCTGTAAGATAGACGGGACCTACCTGAAAGAACTGAAAAAACTGGAGAAAACAGACCTGTTGATCCTGGATGACTTTGGAATACAAGCCTTTGACAACAACGCACGGGAAATGCTAATGGATATAGTTGACGACCGATATAACAATAAATCAACCATTGTATCTTCACAGATACCGGTATCGGTTTGGTATGATATCATTGGTGAAGGGACTATTGCCGATGCCGTACTGGACAGATTGGTTAATTCATCCCACAGAATAGACCTCAAAGGAGAATCACTAAGAAAAGGTTTTTTAGAAAATGAATGATTAAATTTTTGTACTATTGTAAGGTCTTTCAAAGTGGCACTGTTTGACCGAAATCAGTGGCATAGTCTGGCCGAAATAGCCAGGGGTGAACAAACAAAATCCGCGATACCCAATTTCAATTCCTCATGGTCTGATTGGATGCATAGCGTTTCTTAGCTGATGAATTTGCGTAAGCTCATTTCAATTCCTCATGGTCTGATTGGATGTTGAAGGCAGTAAGAGAAGACCCGGGCAGAGACCTTATTTCAATTCCTCATGGTCTGATTGGATGTGTGGGCCCGCGTTGGGGCGCTGGCAAGGCAAATGAATTTCAATTCCTCATGGTCTGATTGGATGAAATAAAATCCTGTGCAGTAGTTTTCATCCCAGTTAATTTCAATTCCTCATGGTCTGATTGGATGTTGAAGGGCTGGAAATTACTGGCGCCATTAAAGCGGATTTCAATTCCTCATGGTCTGATTGGATGCTGTTTTTCCTTCATATGTCTGCAAACGTTCGCATCATTTCAATTCCTCATGGTCTGATTGGATGGTATTTTCGCATATCGACCGCGCCCCGAAAATGTTTATTTCAATTCCTCATGGTCTGATTGGATGTCGGATATGCGCTAATATCTAAATCTTTATAACCAAATTTCAATTCCTCATGGTCTGATTGGATGAATCAAACGAAATATTACCACGGATCACATTTTCAGATTTCAATTCCTCATGGTCTGATTGGATGGGGCTGCGCGCGCTGGTTGGTAGCGAGTAAGAACGTATTTCAATTCCTCATGGTCTGATTGGATGCCCGTTGGCTTTAAACTTATTTAGAGGTTGTGACCAATTTCAATTCCTCATGGTCTGATTGGATGATGATTAAGAAAAGCTCCACTTTATTTTCCAAAAAATTTCAATTCCTCATGGTCTGATTGGATGCCCACATTCGTAGCAAGAGACGAACACGCCAAAAAAATTTCAATTCCTCATGGTCTGATTGGATGGCCGTTTGGGAGCTGCAGAACCTTCGTGCCGTTAAAATTTCAATTCCTCATGGTCTGATTGGATGGCCAACATTTGGAACAACCTCATAAAAAAAATACCCATTTCAATTCCTCATGGTCTGATTGGATGGTCAAATTATAACGGATATTCACCACTTTACGAAAAATTTCAATTCCTCATGGTCTGATTGGATGCGGATTACCAAGCCATAATACAATACCCGGGAGCGTATTTCAATTCCTCATGGTCTGATTGGATGGTACAGCGAAGGTTTCGCGCTTTTCGTAGGGACCGGATTTCAATTCCTCATGGTCTGATTGGATGCATTACTCATATTACGACACTTCGCCCAGTTCCGGGATTTCAATTCCTCATGGTCTGATTGGATGGAAATGGCGGAGCAGGAGCAAGTAAATCAACACAAATTTCAATTCCTCATGGTCTGATTGGATGCAAAATCGCTGAATTTTTTCATGCAACTTTTTTTAAATTTCAATTCCTCATGGTCTGATTGGATGGCGGATCGGTTGTGTAAACCGGTGCGCCATATGCCGAATTTCAATTCCTCATGGTCTGATTGGATGTACTTTTAGTACAATCGAAAATAGAGGTGTTCATGAATTTCAATTCCTCATGGTCTGATTGGATGACGCTGCGCACCCTTCCCCTTGCGGATTGATTGCAATTTCAATTCCTCATGGTCTGATTGGATGAAATCCGTTTTTGTTAAGCTCTTCGGGGCTTGTTACATTTCAATTCCTCATGGTCTGATTGGATGGATTCCAGCCGCCGCATGGAACATACCAATGAGCAAATTTCAATTCCTCATGGTCTGATTGGATGTATGTATAAAGCCTTTAATCAATCCCACTTTACACGAATTTCAATTCCTCATGGTCTGATTGGATGACATACAGGGGCATAGAAAACTGGTATGGCAATGTTATTTCAATTCCTCATGGTCTGATTGGATGGTGGGAAAACAAACAATATGGATTCCAGCCGCCGCAATTTCAATTCCTCATGGTCTGATTGGATGTTATGGAGGTAATGTACCTCACCATGACCGGCAAGAATTTCAATTCCTCATGGTCTGATTGGATGCCTCTTAGGTCATACAAGCTTGATGATATTTCACAAATTTCAATTCCTCATGGTCTGATTGGATGAAGGATACAGGCTACAACAGACTGCAACTCTACAACAATTTCAATTCCTCATGGTCTGATTGGATGTCGGTACGCAGGCTCACTGTTGCGCCGTTAATGCTGATTTCAATTCCTCATGGTCTGATTGGATGTTCTGATCATGCCGTGCCTTTGCATTGTCCTTGTATATTTCAATTCCTCATGGTCTGATTGGATGAGAAGGATTTGATCAATGCTTCTTTGGATGAACAGTATTTCAATTCCTCATGGTCTGATTGGATGTAAGGTAATCAGAATTATTGCGCAGCAGGTCGGTGAATTTCAATTCCTCATGGTCTGATTGGATGAGCTCGTTGAGCTCCTTGTTGAGCTTCGTCCTGCGCATTTCAATTCCTCATGGTCTGATTGGATGTATAATGGCGGCAAGCCGCACCGCAGGCATGAATCGATTTCAATTCCTCATGGTCTGATTGGATGCGTCGAGTAAATGCTTCAATAAGTCTTCAAACTCTATTTCAATTCCTCATGGTCTGATTGGATGTTAATCTGTTCATCGAGCCATTCTTCGATTTTATGCATTTCAATTCCTCATGGTCTGATTGGATGTTTAAGTTGTTCTGATTTTTTCGCTTCCTCTAAAGTATTTCAATTCCTCATGGTCTGATTGGATGCGGGATATGGTTGATAAATACGACAACAACAAATACATTTCAATTCCTCATGGTCTGATTGGATGCAATCATGCCGAGCCCTCGTTCCTCAATGTTGTAAAATTTCAATTCCTCATGGTCTGATTGGATGGGTAGCTGTTTCGATTGATAATTTTGTTGGTGGCACATTTCAATTCCTCATGGTCTGATTGGATGACAAGGCTGTAGCCGAAGAACTTCGCATCAAGCAAAATTTCAATTCCTCATGGTCTGATTGGATGCAATCGCCTACCAGATAGATCATGTAGAGCGCGCAAATTTCAATTCCTCATGGTCTGATTGGATGCATTACTCATATTACGACACTTCGCCAGGTTCCGGTATTTCAATTCCTCATGGTCTGATTGGATGCCGATTACAGAGGGCACGGTGTTCAAAGAGATGCACATTTCAATTCCTCATGGTCTGATTGGATGTGCGTATAGTCGATCTGGTCGTTGAGCAGGTGCTCAATTTCAATTCCTCATGGTCTGATTGGATGAAGATGCAGACTCTGAAATCTCCGAAATGTACAGTAATTTCAATTCCTCATGGTCTGATTGGATGCGTGAACTACGAAAAAAGACTTTGGAACAAACATAAATTTCAATTCCTCATGGTCTGATTGGATGTTTGTGCCTTTTTTTGTCTTAAAAAATCTCCCGTACAATTTCAATTCCTCATGGTCTGATTGGATGTCTTGAAGCGCTCAAACCGCACAATTAACATCTACGATTTCAATTCCTCATGGTCTGATTGGATGTGAAAAGTTGGGATCGCAAAACACAGAAACACAACAATTTCAATTCCTCATGGTCTGATTGGATGAAACGATCTCCTGACAGGCGACCTGAACAAGATGGCATTTCAATTCCTCATGGTCTGATTGGATGTATGCAGGTTGCTGCAAGCGGCGAACTGAGGCAGATATTTCAATTCCTCATGGTCTGATTGGATGTGTGCTGCAAGGCAAGATCGTACACATCCCTCAGGTATTTCAATTCCTCATGGTCTGATTGGATGAATGTTGAGCTGGGTGGAGCATCAAAATCAACACAAATTTCAATTCCTCATGGTCTGATTGGATGAACGGTCGGCGCAAGCCGTCGTTCGAGATCTTCCTTATTTCAATTCCTCATGGTCTGATTGGATGCGCAAAACACAGAAACACAACATGAGGTAAAATTAAATTTCAATTCCTCATGGTCTGATTGGATGAACAAACTTCATGGAAAGGCTGGTTCCGGCTCAGCGATTTCAATTCCTCATGGTCTGATTGGATGGGCGTTGACCCTATGATTGTATCTGGCGGTTCATTATTTCAATTCCTCATGGTCTGATTGGATGATGCCAGCGCGGCCAAGGTGCTTGATCAATTGCGCAATTTCAATTCCTCATGGTCTGATTGGATGCGTGAAAAACTATATGGCCGGATTGGGCGATATGTCATTTCAATTCCTCATGGTCTGATTGGATGGCCCGATGGTTCAGCACAATTGGTGCGCGAAGCCCATTTCAATTCCTCATGGTCTGATTGGATGTGATTCCCTGCTCTTTTTTGTGCTCCAAATAGCGGTATTTCAATTCCTCATGGTCTGATTGGATGTTGTTGAAGCTCCGGCCAACTTTGACAAAAAATCAGATTTCAATTCCTCATGGTCTGATTGGATGCAAATCCTTTTTATCCAACTTCCAGATTTCATCACGATTTCAATTCCTCATGGTCTGATTGGATGCTGACACTTAGGATCAACGCTCAGACTGCGTAAAAAATTTCAATTCCTCATGGTCTGATTGGATGCGACGTGTTGCGCGTTCTGCCATTGTGGTGTCCAAATTTCAATTCCTCATGGTCTGATTGGATGCTTCTCCATCAACGCCGCCATCACCGTACCTGCACGATTTCAATTCCTCATGGTCTGATTGGATGCGTCCTCAAGAAACCGCTCTTGGTTGAGCCACGTGCATTTCAATTCCTCATGGTCTGATTGGATGTGCCAATTTAACCCGCAAAATGGGTCAGTTTGATGATTTCAATTCCTCATGGTCTGATTGGATGTTCTGCATGGATGTCATTGACGTTCGGAATTATTATATTTCAATTCCTCATGGTCTGATTGGATGTTTTGCTGTTTGGGTTTTTGCCCCTTCCCCTTTCATATTTCAATTCCTCATGGTCTGATTGGATGGTGGTGGTGGAGCAGCCAGCGGCCTCGGTTCGGTTGATTTCAATTCCTCATGGTCTGATTGGATGCACACCAGCTCAAAGGAAACTCTCGCGAAGAAACACATTTCAATTCCTCATGGTCTGATTGGATGAGTATTACTTGTAAGCTGGGAAGTGATCAAGATCGGATTTCAATTCCTCATGGTCTGATTGGATGACTGATTCGGAAATAGGCGAGGACGGCGAAGCCAAATTTCAATTCCTCATGGTCTGATTGGATGTTAACAATATGAGTAAGATAGGAACATTAATGACAAATTTCAATTCCTCATGGTCTGATTGGATGGAAAACAAATCCGAAACTCACATTAAAGTTTCTGGAATTTCAATTCCTCATGGTCTGATTGGATGGGTTAAAAAGGTAGTTCGTCGCTGTCGGATTCCGGATTTCAATTCCTCATGGTCTGATTGGATGCAAACCATAATCGTTTTTGGGGAAATGGTGAAACATATTTCAATTCCTCATGGTCTGATTGGATGCAAACATACAAGAGTCAGGCAGTACGATTTTTACACATTTCAATTCCTCATGGTCTGATTGGATGAAAAAGACGAAATACATAAACATAGAGGTTCAGAATATTTCAATTCCTCATGGTCTGATTGGATGAACACCAAAAAGAAATAGGCTTAGCCGCCGCAATTTATTTCAATTCCTCATGGTCTGATTGGATGCCGTGAACAATGGCCTCATTGATCAAATCGCGCCGAATTTCAATTCCTCATGGTCTGATTGGATGAGCCATATTTTAGTAATTACTCCCGATTCAATCGAAATTTCAATTCCTCATGGTCTGATTGGATGACGGGCGCACCGGGAAAACCCTAATCGGCAAGGCATATTTCAATTCCTCATGGTCTGATTGGATGGGGTAAGAGTTTCACAAACATTAAGCACCCAGCGAAATTTCAATTCCTCATGGTCTGATTGGATGCAAATGGTGTGTATTGCAATGCCTGCCCTGTACCGCATTTCAATTCCTCATGGTCTGATTGGATGGAGAGTTTTTGGGCACACTAAACGAGTACGAAATGAATTTCAATTCCTCATGGTCTGATTGGATGTTAATTAATTGTCCTCTCGGATCTCTACCTGCTTATATTTCAATTCCTCATGGTCTGATTGGATGCCATATTGGCTGCTTCGGAAAGTATCAGGGCTTCTTATTTCAATTCCTCATGGTCTGATTGGATGATCGCAAATTGACTTTGAAATCTTTAAAGATGGAGCATTTCAATTCCTCATGGTCTGATTGGATGTGTCGGCGCTGATCTCAACGAATGCAACTGCATTGCATTTCAATTCCTCATGGTCTGATTGGATGTTCATTTTTGCTATATCCAATAATACTTTATCTCCAATTTCAATTCCTCATGGTCTGATTGGATGCACTTCATTGGTTACCGACCTGCTTTTCCGGATTGTATTTCAATTCCTCATGGTCTGATTGGATGCCCTTTATCATGCCACTTGCTATAGATCGGATGCCAATTTCAATTCCTCATGGTCTGATTGGATGTGATACTGATTTTCCCGACCTCACGGCATTGTCGGAATTTCAATTCCTCATGGTCTGATTGGATGTAAGTGTGATATCGTAGTATTTGGTTAATTGATAATATTTCAATTCCTCATGGTCTGATTGGATGTGATATGCCTGAAATGCCGAATAGCTGTGAAAATAAATTTCAATTCCTCATGGTCTGATTGGATGTGAAATATTACCGGAAGCAGAAAGCATCTGCACCAAATTTCAATTCCTCATGGTCTGATTGGATGTTACAGAGGAGGCCATTAAAGCGCAAATATTTTCCATTTCAATTCCTCATGGTCTGATTGGATGGACACAAGCGGCTACAGCGGTTCAGTTGAAGACGTAATTTCAATTCCTCATGGTCTGATTGGATGAGGTATAACAGCCGAAAAACTGGAAGCTATAAGCTAATTTCAATTCCTCATGGTCTGATTGGATGGCAATAGCAAAAAAATTTCAATTTAAAGTTGTAAAATTTCAATTCCTCATGGTCTGATTGGATGATAGCCGCCCAACCCGGCAAAGAACATTACCATAGAATTTCAATTCCTCATGGTCTGATTGGATGAACAATTATGTTAAAAATTCAAGCAATTGGAAACGTATTTCAATTCCTCATGGTCTGATTGGATGCATATTCAGCACCATAAAAGTACCATTGCGCACTTTAATTTCAATTCCTCATGGTCTGATTGGATGCACTGCACGATGGGCGGCGTACTCCACTGTTATTCATTTCAATTCCTCATGGTCTGATTGGATGGTGAAATGGTTGTACAATGCATCATAGCATTCGAGTATTTCAATTCCTCATGGTCTGATTGGATGGATGGAGGTTATGTTTCATCAACTGAGTGGAATGCGATTTCAATTCCTCATGGTCTGATTGGATGTAGTTATCGCGGCATGGAATCAATTTATCAATTCTTAATTTCAATTCCTCATGGTCTGATTGGATGATTTTAAAAGTAGATTAATTGACGAGCAAAAAGAGTATTTCAATTCCTCATGGTCTGATTGGATGTCAAAGAAGCTCAAGCGCGATGTGGTGCATGTTTTCAATTTCAATTCCTCATGGTCTGATTGGATGTGGGCGCGCAGCTGATCGGCTGTGATGCCGTATGTAATTTCAATTCCTCATGGTCTGATTGGATGGATGAGAATATCATCATCCACGGCTGCGAGGTAACAATTTCAATTCCTCATGGTCTGATTGGATGTTTTGGACACCTATCCACTTTCAGACTTTAAACTTTATTTCAATTCCTCATGGTCTGATTGGATGTGCCCTGCATTGCGTGTATGTGTTCGATGTGCTCATATTTCAATTCCTCATGGTCTGATTGGATGAGGCAGGAAATCAACCGTGAAGGAATTTGTGACCGGATTTCAATTCCTCATGGTCTGATTGGATGTTATCCGCTTGCCCCTAACGGCGTGATGGCCAGCATATTTCAATTCCTCATGGTCTGATTGGATGGCAAGCTCTGCGAGTTGTCAATCGTCTGACTATTCTATTTCAATTCCTCATGGTCTGATTGGATGCCTTCAATTGCAATCTGAGCTTGCGCTTCTCAATTGATTTCAATTCCTCATGGTCTGATTGGATGCGTATGTTACAGCTCAGTGTCTTCATTGAGTTCTAAATTTCAATTCCTCATGGTCTGATTGGATGGCGCCGGGCTTTACGTGCCAGCTTGTCGGCCAGTTGCATTTCAATTCCTCATGGTCTGATTGGATGCATCGGTCTGAAAGCCGGTTGGCAAATCAACGCCATATTTCAATTCCTCATGGTCTGATTGGATGCGTATGTTACAGCTCAGTGTCTTCATTGAGTTCTAAATTTCAATTCCTCATGGTCTGATTGGATGGAACGACCAGCATTAGTAAACGGTATAGCTTACTCTATTTCAATTCCTCATGGTCTGATTGGATGGACAAAAAGAAGTATTACAAACGTAGCCCCAAAAATATTTCAATTCCTCATGGTCTGATTGGATGATTCAATTAAAATATTGCCGGTATTGGCCGAATTTTATTTCAATTCCTCATGGTCTGATTGGATGTTGCACATTGCTGTAAAGCCTTGTTTTGCGGTTGATCATTTCAATTCCTCATGGTCTGATTGGATGGATATACATTATTGTTGTACAGCATTTCTTTAAGCAATTTCAATTCCTCATGGTCTGATTGGATGATCTATTTTGCTCATAATATTAACGCCACATAACAAATTTCAATTCCTCATGGTCTGATTGGATGAATGCTTCATAATGGTAAGTATTGCTATATTTTTTTATTTCAATTCCTCATGGTCTGATTGGATGCGCGCCCATAGCCCACACTTTATCCGTGCTGTCTGTATTTCAATTCCTCATGGTCTGATTGGATGACAGCATTGCATGCAGGGCTTTTATCTGCTGTTTAGATTTCAATTCCTCATGGTCTGATTGGATGTCGGCAGATGCTTATCAATGCTTTTTTTTGCATTGAATTTCAATTCCTCATGGTCTGATTGGATGACTCTGCATTAAGGTATGTTTCGGCATATTTTTTCAATTTCAATTCCTCATGGTCTGATTGGATGGTCGATCTTGCTTTTCTCTTTCATATTGTTTATATTATTTCAATTCCTCATGGTCTGATTGGATGAACCCGAATCTCAACCTAAAAGCAAACGCAATTCAGATTTCAATTCCTCATGGTCTGATTGGATGTGACTTTATGAGTACAAATACTGATTCAGATACAAGATTTCAATTCCTCATGGTCTGATTGGATGATTGTGAAATCCTTTTCCAGCAGGTAGTTTTTTTTCATTTCAATTCCTCATGGTCTGATTGGATGTATTTTGCGATGCAATAATAAGTTAAATACTGCTAAATTTCAATTCCTCATGGTCTGATTGGATGAATAACTTTTTCTATCATAGAACAATTTGGATTGAAATTTCAATTCCTCATGGTCTGATTGGATGCGAAAGCCTGTGTTCGTATTCGCCCATTTCTTCCGTATTTCAATTCCTCATGGTCTGATTGGATGAAAAGGCGATGAGATCATCCTAAAAAAACGTGCTGAATTTCAATTCCTCATGGTCTGATTGGATGAAGGCATGATATTGAGCGCCAGACGCTGAGAAGCCGATTTCAATTCCTCATGGTCTGATTGGATGAAAAGGCCTCGAAAAATGCTCCGTACAAATTTTGTAATTTCAATTCCTCATGGTCTGATTGGATGCCTCATATTTTTCAAACTCTTTTCTCACTTCAATTATATTTCAATTCCTCATGGTCTGATTGGATGAAACAGCATAATGATTTTCCCATTATTAATAAAGCTTATTTCAATTCCTCATGGTCTGATTGGATGGAAGAGCTTTTAAAACCCATGCCACAATTTATTTTTATTTCAATTCCTCATGGTCTGATTGGATGAGGTGCAAGTAGGTCAGGATGGAAGGCTGCAAGTAAATTTCAATTCCTCATGGTCTGATTGGATGAAAAGGATTATGAATTCTAACTACTCCAATAACCTCATTTCAATTCCTCATGGTCTGATTGGATGAATTTTCCGAATAACTACACCTTAGAGAAAAAAGATATTTCAATTCCTCATGGTCTGATTGGATGAGAGATGATCAAATACGGTGATGTGGCCGCATCTGTATTTCAATTCCTCATGGTCTGATTGGATGCGGTACTGTTTCCAAGACCGACCCTGCGCGCAAACTATTTCAATTCCTCATGGTCTGATTGGATGGAATGCATGGAATAGCTACTATCCTCTTGCGCCTAAATTTCAATTCCTCATGGTCTGATTGGATGTATATAGTAAGTTAGCCGCAATTAGCCCACGCTCTTATTTCAATTCCTCATGGTCTGATTGGATGTTTAATTGTTCCATAACTCTGCATTAAGGTATGTTTATTTCAATTCCTCATGGTCTGATTGGATGGCCAGTTATACTTAGCTTTGATCATAATACCACTAAATTTCAATTCCTCATGGTCTGATTGGATGTATCCTCATCCAAGGCTTTCTCCATTTTGTCACCAAATTTCAATTCCTCATGGTCTGATTGGATGTGTAATTTCAGAGCTACAGCTCATGCGCCCCAGCCCATTTCAATTCCTCATGGTCTGATTGGATGATGTCTGATTCGCCTGTGATTCCGTGCTGGTCTTATATTTCAATTCCTCATGGTCTGATTGGATGAGTCTATACTGGTGCACCGCCCCAGGTGTCGCCCAAATTTCAATTCCTCATGGTCTGATTGGATGCATAATGCAGCCACAAAAACATTACTATTGACTCGAATTTCAATTCCTCATGGTCTGATTGGATGCATGCTCCGCTCCACAATTGAAGCCGGAGAATACACAATTTCAATTCCTCATGGTCTGATTGGATGTGCCATCAATGACTACATCAGCAGCTTAGACTTCAAATTTCAATTCCTCATGGTCTGATTGGATGCCTGTGATGCCCGTAAAAACCTTTTTTGCGGATGGCATTTCAATTCCTCATGGTCTGATTGGATGAGTCTATACTGGTGCACCGCCCCAGGTGTCGCCCAAATTTCAATTCCTCATGGTCTGATTGGATGCGACCTGAACAGGCCTATTGAGCTCGGGCAGCATGAATTTCAATTCCTCATGGTCTGATTGGATGTTGCTGATATAGAAAATGAAGAAAATGAAGAAACTAATTTCAATTCCTCATGGTCTGATTGGATGGATGGCCGTGAGCGGATTATCGGCAACAAAGATATATTTCAATTCCTCATGGTCTGATTGGATGCATTACAACCTTAATTATCAAGGGCTATTCGATTTGATTTCAATTCCTCATGGTCTGATTGGATGCCCTTTTGATCATCTTACACTACCCCCCATTTTATGATTTCAATTCCTCATGGTCTGATTGGATGCTGGCAACCTACAAGCGCAAACTCGATGAAACTGCATATTTCAATTCCTCATGGTCTGATTGGATGTTGAATGCGCTTTTTTTTTAGCCCTCGGCTTCATGTATTTCAATTCCTCATGGTCTGATTGGATGAATTTATTGTCTATATACCCCACCATTAATCCAACAATTTCAATTCCTCATGGTCTGATTGGATGAAAGCATCTAAGGTCGATAATATTGACCTGGAACAAATTTCAATTCCTCATGGTCTGATTGGATGGACACAAGCGGCTACAGCGGTTCAGTTGAAGACGTGATTTCAATTCCTCATGGTCTGATTGGATGAGCTGTTACTTCCGCGATTCGCAATTGTATGTAGGTATTTCAATTCCTCATGGTCTGATTGGATGTTTATTGAAGTGTCGGAATATCGCATATCACCGTATATTTCAATTCCTCATGGTCTGATTGGATGCCGCCAGGATTCAATTTTTTAATCTCTGCCTACCAGCTGTTTAGACATCAAAAATAAGCATTTTTCTGTTCAATATATCGTCATCCCCTAAAATGGTATTTTTACCCTTGCTTCGACAACTTCTTAAGATTCTGTTTTTCAATATGTCAAAGACCTTTGCATCCTTCCGGACGGCTGTCTTTTGCCGTAATCCCGGTCACCGACAACCTACAACAGCTGATCCAATGAGGCCCGCTCCTGCCCTATAACCTCTTTCTCAAGCCATTTCTCCTGCCGCGTGCGAAATATGATCAAACTGTCTTCATCTTCTTTCATGATCTCTCCTGCCCTGTACTTTAACTCCTTCAACTGCGGCTCTCCAAGTTCCCCTTCAAATACCGAATTCTGTATCCAGTTCAGATACTGCCGGCACAATTTCAACATCTTGCCTACACGTTTCGTATTAACGTCATACACTAATATAATATACATAATCTGCCTTTTTACGGTACTTACCACCATATTTTAAATGCCTTGTACTCCTCCATCCCCATAATATGCTTCACCAATTTATAACATTCGAGCTTGATTAGGTGTTTATAGGTAACCTGACGATTCAAACTCCTGTGCTGTATGCTCTCCATCAACCTGTTTTCCCAGGTCTCTACAAATTTCTTTTTGCCTTTCTCCTTTAACACAATATAATTCAGCTTATGGTCAAAATCTTCTTTCTTTAATTCCCTGCGGTTTAAAAGCCTGAAAATCACCCTATCAACAAGCAAGGGCTTAAAAATCTCTGCCAAATCAAGCGCCAAAGAATACCGCCTCTCTCCAGGTTCGTGCAAATAACTAATGGTAGGATTTAGCTGGGTTTGATTGATGGCCCGCAAACATTGTGCATAGCACATCATATTCCCAAAACTGATCAGTGAATTAAGTTCATTTTTAGGCGGTTGCTTACTACGGCCGTTCATCTCAAAACCTTCAATAATTTGCCCAAAAGATTCATAATAATTCATGCGGATATTCCCCTCTATGCCCATCAGTTCATCTATGTCGCCGGCCTGTCCAATTCCTTCCGAAAAATGCTGCATCACATTGACAAACGATTGTGTATCTTTACCTCTGTTGGCATAATATTTAAGGTTCTTTATCATATTAAACGATGCCGCTGTAATGAACTGTTTTGCAATGACCATACGCTCCTTTTTGCGCAAATAATGCTTGGTTTGCGCGATCAAAGTACGTCCGGCCAGCAATTGATCGCGGGGAGCAAACGATCCGGTATAATTTTCGTAATAATCAAAAAAATGAACACCAATATGGTTGCGGCCCAAAAAATTATAAAGAGCACTATTGGCATCAAGGCTACCAAATACGTATAGCTCGTCCACACCCTCTACCGGAAGATATCGCGGCTTTTGTTCGTTACCATCCTCATCTACCGGCGTAAACTTAAGGGTATTGTCTTTCCTCGAAAGCCGCCCCGGATTAAATAAGTAGTAGGTTTTTTTCATTAGGTTTATTGTTTATTAATCCTTCTTCGATGTACTTTTCCTCATAGATGCCAACATCTTCAACAATTCAAAACAATCTTTATGCATCCTCCTAACAAATTCATTATCAAGAATACCCGACGAAATCAGCAACTCCTGCCACATCTCCGTTTCGTCGGCTTCTTCAACAGTAATGCACAATTTTTTAAAAAACTCTGCCTTTAAGCTTTCCTGGAATTGTGTCTTGTACTCTATCCCTCACTTTCCTTTCTTATGTTTTTTAACGCTCAAACTATCTTCAATCCCCCGAAATATGACAAAAATCAAAATAACTGCAATTGCGACAGCGTTTTATCGGCAACTTCTCCGGGCAATGATCCCCTGTAATAATCTGTTCAATGTTTATAAGCATCTCTTTAATATTCTTTTCTTCTTCCTCACTTAAATGAACCTTCTCCGTTTTGCGCAGTTTTGGATATTCCAACAAACCAATACAACCATCATAACCATGCTTTTTAAGTACATATAAATAATACTTTAATTGCCATTCATGAGCATCTTCATGCTTGTTCGATTTCTTGATTTCATGCACTACTTTATTTTTCGCATCGAAATAATCTATCTTGATTCCATCAATGGCTATTTCCTGAAATTTGTCACTTCTCCGTTTATACGAATACTCATGTATCAAACGGCCTTCCGTTACCAAATCCGAAGTGCTTTCCATTTGCAGCCCATTGGCAAAAAGCCACAATTTCCTATGGCATACCTGGTAATAATTAAAATGCGTTCCTGTTATCTGCATTTTATTGGTTTATTCGTCAAACATTAAATCTTTAAAACCTTCTCCATTAAAACCTTCTCCACCATTAAAACCTTCAAGGTTTTGAAAACCTTGAAGGTTTGGTGGTGGATGAAGGTTTGGTGTTGGATGAAGGTTTGTTGGTGGTGGATGAAGGTTTGGTGTTTTACGGCGCTTCGAAGTATAATGTAGGCTCAATTGATGATGAAAACCGATAAACTCCTCCCTATTATTAAAATATGACAAGGCCGTTTTCGCATCAGTCCAATGATCCTTTTCCGACAGCATCAGCATATAGGACGTCCACGGATATTCTACAACATGATTGCAAAAACCGTGGTGGACGGCATTATTATGAATATAGAGAATCAGCTGCCGCACATAGGCATCGTTTTCAACCAACTTCCGCCTAAAGCCATGCTCAAACAGGCTTCCCGTACGCTGGTATTTTTTATTAAATGCCTTGGAATACGCATTAAAAAGATTGGAAAACTGCCTGTTAATCCTTTGTTCAAGCGCCATTGGCCTGCAAACACCCTCCTTCACCTGCTCACTATAAAATGCCTGCAAATAAGCTGCAGATTTTATGCGCAGCAGCATATGAAAATGGTTTCCCATTAAAACCCATGCATAAATACGGGCAATGGGCACTATATGCTTTGCTACCAGCCGGAGGAAATGTTCGTAATTGCTTTCTTCGCGAAACAAAGCACAACCATTAATACCCCTGTTGTATATATGATATATACCATCTGCCTGAAGCGGAAGTTTTTTTTCAGCCATAACCTCATTCTATTTCTTCGTCGAATCCCTCGAAACAATCGCAGTATTCGCCATATACACAGGTTTGGGGATCGCCGGAGCAGAGTTCCAAATCCATGCCGGCAGTGGGCAGGTGCTGCACATATTCGTCCCAGCTAAAAGTAAGGGCAAAGTAGAGCTGCTCGGGCGGTATGCCTTCCGGGATGTCCACCACCTCAATGTTTAATGCAGCAAATACCTTGAAGATGGCTTCGATTACCTGCTTTATCTGATCGCTGCTCAATTGATACTCCATTGGGAAAACCTCTTCGCTGATCCCCGTCAGTTCTTCGATGGTTTTAAAAGGCGAAAGCGCCAGCTCAGCCAGATCAGGCGTTTCGGCCATATGCGGCGGCGGCTCAATATAAGGAGGAGCAGGCGGATCATGCGCCACCCGCTCCAGGTCTTCAATTAATTGGTTGATGTAGGTTTGCATAAAACAAAACTTTGGGCAGTTGATTAAACTATCCTAATTGATTCTCGTAATCAAAGTCTGACATTAAGTCAACAAGACGTTGTTCTGCTTTTTCAAGAGCATCTGAACTTTCATTTACTGTAACTAAATAATTTGAACAAGGCAAAGCTACAAACACATCCGCTCCTGCAGTTTCATCAATAATTGGTTTTGCCTTGGGCTTCTCCCCATCCTCGATCAATTTTGCACGTATAGCTCCGGCCAATTTATTGGCATTGTCGCTGATTGCCACAGCCAATGTTTCCATAAGGCTAAATGTGCGCGATTGGTTCGATGTTATGCGCCAATTTAATAGGGCACTTGCCAAGGCTGGAATCACTTTTAAACGTTCCTCTTTTGGAAGCACCAGGCATTTCCCAAATACATTTTCACTCTCTATCCATCCTTTGGCTAATAAGTCCTCAATTTTATCTTTCGATAATTCTGGTTCATGTTGATTAGTAGAAACAGAAAAAAGTGTGCGTAAATCAACGGCAATGTCATAAACAAAAAGACCACCTGCACGACCAAAACCTCTACTATCATTTTTGTTTGCAATCCAATTGCGGCGAGTTAAAGTACGATTATTATCATCTAAAAACTTTTGGATTTCTTCATTTGTTAGAAGTTTACCTCCCATGCGCACTTTTACTGGGTTATTTTCAGGATTATTACTGCGATCAAATGTCATATTCTCAAAATCGACTCCAGCAAGTAAAGGGTGTAATGCTCGCAAAGCAGAAATCGACAACGGACTTCGTCTTTTCAAAACAGATTCCTGAGCTTCACTACTTTCCTTGTCCTTGGCTCTCATCCACCCACCGACTAATTGATCAACAAAAATGGGGTTACAAGGAGACCAAACTTCTTTTTGCTGTAATTCCTTTTTATCCTTTTTTGAAACAATTTCATAATTAAATGTAATTGGAGCCATTTGAACGTTCAAGTTAGATGTTAAAGTATCTAATATTGAGCGTTTCACTTGCTGACCACTTGAATAGGCAAGCCATCGGTTAAACTGTGGATCATAATATGTTTTTTGCCCTTTTTCAACACAAAAAACGGTGTGTTCTGCGTGTTTTAACGCCCTTAGATAAATGTATGCATTCATAGTTAATTGTTTTAAGATTTATTATTTACTACTGCGTATTGAAAACGGATTAAAGTCAGGAAATAAGGCACATTATCGACCGGCATAAGATGGATCATTTCTGCAATTTCAGCCAATTGATCTGTTGCCTGACTTCCTTTTACAATTTCGATTAACAACTCAATAAATTGTTTCTTATTTACTGAGGACAATAGATTTGATACTTCTTGACTCTTTTTTGTTCTTAAATTTCTATCAGTTTTTGAGTAATTACTGAGGGCTGCTGCAATATATTGCGCCTTTTCCCATAATTGTTCATTGTTTAACATTGCCAATAACCATATTTGATAAGTATTAAAATTAACTGTCTTTTCTTCATTCTCAGGATTGTGTTTCGGGATTATTCCCTTTTCAAATGAATCTCGAAACCCTTTTGGTTCAAGTGCATTAACACCAATCGCCCCCATTTGACAAGCTTTTGTAAAACCAATCGCTGTTCCAAACAAATTTTCAACTTCAACCCTTTTAGTTGTTCCGAAGTATTTATTATAGAGTTCAAATGGCCGTTGTATACTAGGCAAATCAAATAGGACAAATCCAACTGTAATATTCACCTGCCCCAGATTATAAACATATGCAGTTAGCGATACATCTGGGTAATTTCGTGCAATCCCAACCAAAACCTTTGTCCATGTTTGCGTTTTTACCTCCATCCCACCATCTTTCATCGAACCAAAAGGACTAAATGATGCAGTTTGATTAGCCTCATCATAAGCAAATCTATCGTAACGATGCGCAATCCATTGACCATTCCATGTGTTGATCTGGTTTCCTCTCAGTCCTGGGGTACTGTTCAAATAATCCCGATAAACCTGCCAGCCCTCAAAAAGATCAAGTAAAATTTGCTTGTTGCTGAACAGAAGAGATAATCCGCTTTGAACACCTATTCCAAAACCACTTCCAATCCATGACAAATAAATATCATCCGTCTTTATTGGCAGATCTAAGTTGGTTACTTGCCCCGAAGTTGGTTTTGCTAGATCCAAAGTTGGAAATCCAATTGCATTCCCTACATCAGCTGGTCCTGATTCAATTTTTTCAATTGTCTTAGACAATCTATCAAACCTCTCTTCTCGCGTTTCATAAGAAATTTTCCCAAATCTCATTTTATCCCAACTTATCTTGGGATTTTCTAATGGTGACCATCCTCCAGGCATCATGTACTTGTTGTGGTTAAAAAAAACCTCGTAGTACTTCTCAACAAAGAACTCTTTTGCAGAGTAATTACTGTTAAACTTTTCATTGTAAGCATCCAGGAATATTTTCCCAATATTTGCTGCTATCATATCTTTTGCATTTAAAGTATCTGTAATGAAACATCATAAAACTCAGGCTTTGCAAATTCAGTCAGAAAGCCTAATTCATCATCGTATGCCATTGATGGAATGATATAAGGTTTTGAGCCATTTATCGACTTATCTAATCCCCGATAGCCCACAGAACGATACGAAACCGGAATTTCCATTTTGGCTTGCTGCTCGTAAGCCGCTGATTCGTAAGCTTCCCTGTCTGCCTCTTCAATGCAGGCCACAGAATCAATATCCAACGTTTCCAGAAGAGCGGATTTAGAGTTATGCCAAAGTTTTTTAATCGCCCATTTCCCATCTTTAAAAACGGCATTCAAGTCAATGTTAACAAATTCAATAGACGGGTAAACCGCATCAATCATTGTTTGCGCCTCCCTCTCTTTCATTAAATTACCGTTAGGCAAAACCCCATAGGTTCGTTGCAAAACATCCAGCTTATAAGGTAATGCATCGCCTTTTTCAGCCGGCGGCGAAAGCACATATATAGGCTTAAAGCGACCAATCGTTTCTTTTGAACGTTTGCGATTGACCCGGCCAAAGCGCTGAATCAATGCATCAATTGGTGCACATTCGGTAATCATCATGTCAAAACTAATATCCAGGCTTACTTCCACAACTTGTGTTGAAACCACCAAACAAGCTTGGCAGCTATTATTGAAAGTATTTTGAAGGTCGAATTCAAGTTGACTTCTCTGGCCTCGCTTGAATCTACTATGCACCAGCATTTTTTCAACATTAGGATACTTTTCGGATAAATCACTATAAAGAGATTGAGCCCGTTTCACCTGATTGCAAACCAATAGAATTCTTTGATTTTGCTGAAGGGCATTGTCAATAACTTTGCTTAAGGAATCCAGTGCTTCAGCTTTGTATACTATATGCCTGTTGAAGGTGTCTAGCACATCTTCAGCTAGCTTAACCTCATAAATATTTTCACAACCTCCAAGTAGAACAACTAGCTGGTCGTAAAAAACCGTAGGCATGGTAGCCGTTCCAATATGAACTCGGCAACCGATATTGCATAGAATTTCAACAATCTTCAAAACTATGGCTTGAGTTGTTTCAGAATAAGTATGAATTTCATCAAGTATAATATCACAGCCTTTAATATCGGCAATCATTGCTTCATAGCCTTTTGTTCCAAATACCAATGATGCCATTTGGTGTGGGGTCAGCACTTTAACCGAAGCTCCAATATGGCGCTGAAGTATTTTTTCCTCAACAGTTCCATTCTCCAACTTGATACTAGAAGCTGCATGTAACAAGCGGACATCGGCATTTGTATTTTTCAAATCGCCTTTAATTCGTTCATACATGGCATTGATTGACGCTTGAAAAGGCAGGGTGTAAAACACACGCCCCTTGCAGCGACGAATAAGAAAGTCTGTTTTTCCTGCTCCGGTTGGCGCTGTTACCACTGTATGCTTGCGCTTATCGTCTGTCGAAATCAACGATAAGGGATATAAATCACTTTTTCTGGAGTGATAATAATTCAAATTAGGCACAACAAAAAGTTTCTTCTCCAATGGCTTAACGTAGCCGCTCATAGCAGAAGCTAAATGGTCTGCCGCAATTAAAACCCCTTTCCATTTGGAATAACCATACTTTTGAGACAGACAGTAATCAATCACTTCATAGAAACTCTCTTTAGCTTGATCAACAGAGATAGGTTTTGTTATTATGCCAAAATGCTCCAATATTAAATGTGCGTCTTTACTCCAAACATCAAAATCTCTGATATGCCTTTCAAAAACTTCAGGATCATTTTCATCTAAATCAAGTAATCCTTTTCCTCCCGCATCCTTATAAATAGATTTATGATGAGCCACAATCATTTCAATAACTGGAAATTTTTCTTCCTCATTCAATATTGAAATAAAGAAAAGCGAAGCCAATTCATGTCGAAATAAAAATCCTGGAGGTCGCTGAAAGCTCTTCTTCAAGGTGTTCTGAAAAATTGGGCTTGCTTTACCCAAATCATGCAATATTGCCCCTTTTCTTGCAATCAATGTATCCAATCCCATATTTTGCGCTACCTTTTCAGCGAGCTGAGCTACTTCAGTTAAATGTTGCACCAGCGTAACTCGTCCTTTATCGTCTCCTTTGGCTAATATACTGTCAAGTTTACCCATTACATTCCACTTACTGGTTTGCCCGTAATTTCCAACCACCCGTACATTGGTTTTGCTTTATCAAACCGATTAAAACCAACCAAAAACGATTTTTCATTTTCACCAAATCGCAACTCAAACCCAGTTAATAAGTTAAACTCCATATCATCCATTTGAACTACTTCAGAGTCAGGCCACATTAGATCCTCGTTTCGGCACAAACAAATATGTTGCCTGGCACTTTTTTGAGCTTCTTCATCCGTCGTGAAAGCTAAATAAAGAATAGGATTGATCATTACTCCGCGTTCAAGGATTGACTGTTTTCGTTCCATCATTTTTTGTTTGGTTTTCTTTGTCCATCCTCGTGTTTGCGTTCTTTCCTGCTGTACACTTATTGAAGAATAAACCAACTTATGCCTATTGATGGCATTTATTTCCAGCTTTTGCCTTATTCCCTCAATAATTGATGGCGTAAGAAATTGTTGGCTGAATGTTTTCCCATCCCTAACTGCTGTCCACGGCTTAATAAAACCAAATGGGCCCGAGTACTTTACTACATATAACATAATTTTACTCTATTAAATTCTATCAAAATTTTTATCTCTATTAGTATTCTTCTATCTCCCCTCACTCCACAGCGCCAAACCCAATTCCTGTCGAATTTCCTACTCCGCAGTTCCAGGCAAATAGCTTGCTTTGGGGGCTGCCTTTAATCTGCAGGCGGCACCAACTGGCACGGTTTTTAATAATGTGTTCGCCTTTTTTATAGGAAACCATTTTGCTGCCTTTCCTCGGGTCGCTTTGATCGAAAGAAATTTCCAGATCGGGGTCATAAGGCAAACCTGCCATTTTCATTTTATAGTGCATCGTTTCGGTGAGCAATGCTGTTGCTTCCGGGCTATCATAAAAATAATAGTGCACCCGCTCATCTACGCTCCTTTTGATCAAAACCGGACTGGCCGGAAGAAAAATGTCCCGTTTTTCCAAATCAGGATCATTCAACAGCATGATTTCCTGCACTTCCATGCCACAGAATAATTTCCGGTCGTTCATAATGCCGTCCATGAGGTTTTTTATAAATTCCTTATCCCAGGCACTCACAAAAAAGCAGGCCCCGCCTTCAAAGCTCAAATGGTCTTTCACTTTTTTGCCCGGCGCAAGCCTTGAAAAACTATAGAGCGACACTTCTCCATGTTCTTTGTTCTCGCCCAGCCATTTATGAATTACGCCCGTGAGCATATGCTGGTGCATAAAAGGCACCGGACTGGTGTTTTCGCTAATCCTTAATTTAATTTTCATTCGATTGGTATTTATATTCGTTTATCATCATAACTCATTCAATCCTTCACGCGCCACAAACCTACAACCCAAAAGTGCAACTATTTTGCATTTTATTTTTTTCTTCCTTTTTTTTGTTTTTAATCGCACTGATAGTAAAATCCTTAAAATGTGTATTCATAATACTATTGTTATATAATTGTAAAACAGTTTCTTATATTTCTAAATGCCGGAACGGCTAATCAAGTCTTTTGATTGCAAATCCGGTCAAACGGTAACCGGAAACCATGGTGGGGTTTTTAATTCCGGTATATTCTTTATTGGAAGAGCTGAAATCAAAATTCATGATGCCATCAGCGCCCATATTTTTGCATTTAAGGTAAATGGAATCAACAGCTTCCTGAATATACATCTTCTCTTCCAGCCAGCTCCAGTCCTGCAAATACCGTGGAGAATCAGGATCTTTTCGGTCATAGTTTGGATTTAGCACATGATCTGTTACTGCATATGTAGCAGCTGGCAAGATCACATATTCCACTAATCCTACAGGCTCAAAGCGTCCCTGATATTTTTCAGGGGTAATGTAAAAGCCATCATCCGAATACTTCCTGAAATCGATCCCATAAAACTTTTCCTCTTTCGGGATATAATTCAGCGTTTCGAGGGTTGGCATGCAGCCAGAAAGCAACAACCAAATAGAAAAAAACCAAAGCAAACGTTTCATACTACTTATAATTAAATGGTTAACAATATAAAGAACTTTCATTTTCATCAACTGATCTTTCCCACGCCACAAACCTACAACCCGAAAATGCAATTATTTTGCATTTTAATTTTTTCTTCATTTTTTTTGTTTTTAATCCCAAAATGGTTCAAATGATGGTCATTCGGCCAGCTCCTCCCCATGCAAATACTTGAAATTGGCCATGCCGCCAAACCAGTCTTCGA
Organism: Bacteroidales bacterium; assembly: GCA_963662905.2. GTDB lineage: Bacteria > Bacteroidota > Bacteroidia > Bacteroidales > WRLA01. The sequence continues at coordinate 584,008 of CAXXFD010000004.1, forward strand.
TTACTTCGCGCTGCATTTCGTTAGGATTGTCCGTCATATAATTAATGTATGAAGTCCAGCCATACTTCAAAGGATGCCTGCAAAAACCGTGGATCACCGGATTGTTGTGGATATACACCAGCAAGCGGTTGCGGTAGGCTTCGCTATCAACCAGCTTCCTGCGAAAAGGCCGCTCGAAGAGGGTACCGTAGGTGTTGTAATATTTATTAAAGGCCTTGGTATAAGAATTAAAAAAATTCGAAAAATGTTGGTGGATAGGTTTACTCCTGATAGGTCTGCCAGACTCGCCCCTGACCGCCTGGGCAGACTCCCGCCTCCCAGCGCTAACAGACCCACCAGCAGACCTGTCAGGAGTAATTTCCAAACCACCAACATCCTCCTTAACCCGCACCAACCAATGGAAATGGTTGGGCATCAAGGCCCAGGCGTAGGTATCTACAACCGGATCGATATACTTACGGTACTGTTTTAGAAAATGTTCGTAATTCCCTTTTTCGCGAAAAAGCTTGCGGCCTCCCACGCCATGGTTAAAAATATGGTAAAAATTACCGGCTTCTAATGGTATAATCTTTGGCATTCTATACTGTTTTTTCTTTATTGATGTCGGCTGAAAATTCGGATAACTTTTGCCGGACATACTGTTTTAATTCTGCGCCTTCAATAATTTCCACATGATCGTACAGGCCAAGAACAAACCTTCCAACCCCTTTGATATCAGGAACTTTACATTTAAATTCATATTTGTTTTCTTTGATTTTCCTGATGAAGGCACGGCTTTTCGGATATTCTTCCTTGAGCAGGTTTTGCGCCAGTATATCGAGATGCAGGCACACACAATAGCAATCAGGGCCGCTAAAGCCAAAAACGCCGTAATGCGGAACCTGATGTCTATGGCGATGTTGGTGTTTACCCTCGAGTAATTGCACCGCGCCAATGCGTTCGATCATAAAAGATTTAACTTTATCGCTGTCCAGCTCATAGGCTGTACATCGCGTGAGCGCATCATTAAGCAGAAAAACTTCCACAGTTCTGTTAACCAGTTTGTTGCTACTGCCCGAGCTATAAGCAGTCAGTTTCAGTTGCCTTGATTGGCGTATGGACAAAATGATTGTTTTTGTAATTTGAGGAATATTGTTTCCATAAACTGTGTCGTAAGAAAGGCAATCAGACGCAACACAATTCAGCTTCTGCATTAAAATGTTTTTTAAGGCATGCGATTTATTGAGGTTAAGTACCGCACGGGAAAGCACTTCTTTTTCGTCATCAGTAAATAAAATACTTTCAGAATGATTCTTCCATTCTTTCGGAAAACCCTTGAGGTAAACCTGTCCGTTTTTTGCACGGGGAATGTCAAAACCTTTTCCCTTTAAAAAGCGGATCAGGCCGGAAAGGTTTCGTTCTCCGGTCTTCAATTTTTCTTTTAGCTCCAGCTTGGAGTATTTAACCCCGCTTCCAAGCAAAAGCAATAGTTCCACAGCTCTTGAAACCATATATTTTCTTTTGCTTCGATGCAACAGCTGGTCAGTTCTGTTGTGTCAAAGTGGTTAATATGATAATTAACTATAAATCAATTTGATACAAACACGCACAAATTGAAATCCTGTTTATTTTGGTTTTAAGTGATAAAATTAGAAAAAATAGTACAAATAGCCAAATAAAGTTAATAAAAAATAAACCTTGATAACCCCATTCCATTAAAAACCTTCCCTTGGTGCGGATGGAATCAAACATGAACGTTATAGATTGCCTCAAAGTTTTGCTTCAGGCTTTGCCCTACAATTATCAAGCCCTTTTAACGCCTGTGCATATGGCCGGTAGTTTGCCACTTCATCGCGCACCGGCATCAAAAAAAAAACCAATCCTTTACTAAAGATCAACTCTTTAACATGATCCCATCCTGTCAAAGCTAAATTAAATACATATCAAGTACGTATCAAGTACGTATTAAAAACGTTTTATAACATAGTTAATACGATTCTGATTTGTATTTATACAGTTCTTAAAACATAGCACAAAGATGATACATGTTTGCTTTGGAGAAAGTTTAACGCGCAAATTGCTCTTAAAAAAATATTAATTTCTTGATTTACAGTATTTTTTATTTTTAAGATGTATCCCTTATGCCAGCCTTTCAGCCTGTTGAAGCTTAAGTGTGATTGCACAAACCTTTAGCCATCCCAAATAGGCTATTTTTTCTTAATCAAGCTGGGAGCCTGAAACGGAACAAGCGGATAGGCTGTATCAGCTTGATCCGAATACAACTAATAAGCATCCTGTAAGGCTGCAGCAATTTGCGCTGACGTAAAAAAAAATGCGGCCTGATAAAGTTTCATTTGCTCTGAAAAACAGAAGAAATTTTATTCTCTCCCGAATGCATTTATCACTATATTTGAGAACTTATTGATTCAGTTTGAGCAGACACTAAAGTTTTGATAGAGCCCCTTGTTTTTTGGGGTGGAAATAACATCCACAAAAAACAATATCAGGAATTAAGTTTCGATTTGAAGCAATAATACCAGAGAAATAACAGAACAAATATTTGCCAATTACAATTAGTGGAGTATTTACTGAAATACATAACAAGGAACAAATTAATTCTAACTTAAATTTTTTCAATCATGAGATTTATCAAACTAATTTTCATCGCAATTGTCGTTTTGGCATATTCTTCCTGCGAAAAAGACAGCACGGATAATGTAATGGTTAGTTCTATTGAATTAACTGCCGAAAAAAACAATATTGATGTGGGGGAATACATGGAAATTACTGCCAATATCCTGCCATCAAATGCTACTTTAAAAGGGCTTACATGGACTTCTTCAGACGCGAGCGTGGCATCCGTAGCGGACGGACTGGTTATGGGCCTAAAAGTCGGCAGTGCAGAAATTACAGCAAAGGCAAACGATGGCTCCAATGTTACCGGCAAAATTTCTTTAAACGTTATTGACGACGGCTCGCTAAAAGAAAGGATCAATGCAAAATGGGATGTAACAAGCTCCGGCATGTTCACTTCTTTCGAGTTTAATCTAAGTGGAAATTATATTGTAGTAGCCGACGCTTCAGGTAAATCGGCCGATGAAGAATATGTTGCTTTTGGCGTTTATGAGATTATCGGAAGCAATACCATCGTCCTTTCTGATTTGGGAACAATTACGATAAATGAGATTACTGAAAATAACATAAATTTTTCCATTGAACTCCTATCAAATCCAAACCCTCAAATTATTGATGCCGTAAAAGAAGCAGAAATCGAAGAAACAACAAATACAGACATACTATGCCAAACATGGGAATTAATATCATTTGGCGGCTTCGAAATACCGGAATATTATGTTCTATTTTCCAGAGCAGGCACCTACCTTGTTAATTATGAAGGCGAAACCGGGCTGGGAACATGGACATGGTGCAATGAACAACAAGATAAAATAGCTTTTACTATTGGTGGTGAATTAGATTGCGATGGCATTAATATCGTCAAGGAAATCCAACTAACAACAGAATATTTTATAGGTATTGATCTGGAAAATGAAGGAATACCAATGGAAATGATCATGGAACCCGTATCTTTTTCAAAATCAGCCCCCGCAAACCATCAAAAAATCGGAAAACGGATATTTGGAACTGATTTGTAATAGTACATAATCAGTTTTACAGACTTCAAGAATAAAGCCCTTTGTGGAACAGCCTGATAAAAGCCTGATCCACCATCTCACATTGCCATCTTCATCTGGTCGGAATATCTTCCGCCGATGAAGATGGCAGTTTTTTTTGAGCTTTAACTTTATGGTTCTACTGGAAATTTCATGGAAAGATAAACTATTGGGGTTCAATATATTCTTGTGAGTATCTCACTTACCGGTAATCTGCTCGGCATCTAATTTCAACCATTATCACTACTTACGAAATTCCTTGTCGAACCAAAAAAAAAAAACGACCTTAAAAAAAGGAGTGGATAAATGAGGTGTCTGCAGTTTTGTGTACCTTTTTGTGTACCTTTCAAAAAAAAGCCTGTCACAAATTTCTTGGCAACAGGCTGATTTTGAAGGTGGCCCCACCTGCTCCGATAACTATCGGAAGAACCAGGAACCACAACCCACAAAAACAATACTCCAAACGAAATATCATCCTTTTGGTTGATATACCCTCATAAACAAAAAAACCCGCCGGATTATCGACGTGTTTGTTCAACTATTTTACGGACTAACTCAGGGTATTTCTTAAGATTGTTTATGAAAATTCTACTTTTCATCGATTTAATTTTACGCTCTATTCTCAAGGCATGGGAATAATCTGTTGCAGCTATCTCCAAATAGATATGCCAATCATTTGCAGCAAATGTAAAAGCTTGATTTCCATATCTATTTTCATTATGCTTCTTTAACCTTTGCTCAACAGTCTCACGGGTTGAACCAACGTAATACTTATCTATGCTTTCACTAAAAATTACATAACAGCTTGCCATTAGATAGGATTATGATTCAAAGATACCAAAATCGACCAACGAACATCCTAACTGCATGAAAAACCCTCATAAACAAAAAAACCTGCCGAATCACCGACAGGTTTTATCGTGGGCCCACCTGTTCCGATAGCTATCGGAAGAACCAGGGACCACTACCCAAAAAAACAATACTCCAAACGAAATATCATCGTTTTGGTTGTTAGCCATTTAAAACAAAAAAGCTGCCGGATTATCGACGTGTTTGTTCAACTATTTTACGGACTAACTCAGGGTATTTCTTAAGATTGTTTATGAAAATTCTACTTTTCATCGATTTAATTTTACGCTCTATTCTCAAGGCATGGGAATAATCTGTTGCAGCTATCTCCAAATAGATATGCCAATCATTTGCAGCAAATGTAAAAGCTTGATTTCCATATCTATTTTCATTATGCTTCTTTAACCTTTGCTCAACAGTCTCACGGGTTGAACCAACGTAATACTTATCTATGCTTTCACTAAAAATTACATAACAGCTTGCCATTAGATAGGATTATGATTCAAAGATACCAAAATCGACCAACGAACATCCTAACTGCATGAAAAACCCTCATAAACAAAAAAACCTGCCAAATCACCGACAGGTTTTATCGTGAGCCCACCTGTTCCGATAACTATCGGAAGAATCAGGGACCACAACCCAAAAAAACAATACTCCAAACGAAATATCATCGTTTTGTTTGTTAGCCATTTAAAACAAAAAAACCCGCCGGATTATCGACAGGTTTTATCGTGGGCCCACCTGTTCCGATAACTATCGGAAGAACCAGGGACCACAACCCAAAAAACAATAATCCAAAACGAAATATCATCGTTTTGGTTGTTAGCCATTTAAAACAAAAAAACCCGCCGGATTATCGACAGGTTTTATCGTGGGGCCACCTGTTCCGATAGCTATCGGAAGAACCAGGGACCACTACCCAAAAAAACAATACTCCAAACGAAATATCATCGTTTTGGTTGTTAGCCATTTAAAACAAAAAAACCCGCCGGATTATCGACAGGTTTTATCGTGGGCCCACCTGTTCCGATAACTATCGGAAGAACCAGGGACCACAACCCAAAAAACATTACCCCAAACGAAATATCATCCTTTTGGTTGATATACCCTCATAAACAAAAAAACCCGCCGGATTATCGACGTGTTTGTTCAACTATTTTACGGACTAACTCAGGGTATTTCTTAAGATTGTTTATGAAAATTCTACTTTTCATCGATTTAATTTTACGCTCTATTCTCAAGGCATGGGAATAATCTGTTGCAGCTATCTCCAAATAGATATGCCAATCATTTGCAGCAAATGTAAAAGCTTGATTTCCATATCTATTTTCATTATGCTTCTTTAACCTTTGCTCAACAGTCTCACGGGTTGAACCAACGTAATACTTATCTATGCTTTCACTAAAAATTACATAACAGCTTGCCATTAGATAGGATTATGATTCAAAGATACCAAAATCGACCAACGAACATCCTAACTGCATGAAAAACCCTCATAAACAAAAAAACCTGCCGAATCACCGACAGGTTTTATCGTGGGCCCACCTGTTCCGATAGCTATCGGAAGAACCAGGGACCACTACCCAAAAAAACAATACTCCAAACGAAATATCATCGTTTTGGTTGTTAGCCATTTAAAACAAAAAAGCTGCCGGATTATCGACGTGTTTGTTCAACTATTTTACGGACTAACTCAGGGTATTTCTTAAGTAAGCCTTCAGCAAAAGGCATATTGCACAAGCTTTTAAAGCTCCCTTACTTTGCTGCAAAAAAGCAATATGCAAAAAGAACAAAGAAGAGCAGAGATGAAAGCGCTGGTGGATCAATGGCATACCAGTGGCCAAAGCAAAAGATCCTTTGCCGAATCGCACAAAATCGGCTATCACACTTTCCTTTATTGGTATCATAAATTTAAACAGGAAGAAAGCTTGCCTGATGACCATGGGTTCATTGAGCTTTCCGGAATTCCAGCTGCAGGGGTCAATATCCGTTATCCCAATGGTATCGAGCTCAGCTTGCCGGGCAATGTGCCCTTGTCCTATCTCAAATCGCTCACCGGCCAATAATGTTCAGCTTAACTGCCAGCCGCTATTACCTGTACCGCCAGCCCACCGATATGCGCAAGAGCTTTGACGGGCTTTATGGCATTGTGCGCAACAAACTGGACAAAAACCCGATGAGCGGTGATGTTTTCCTGTTCATCAACAAAAAGCGCGACCGCATAAAATTATTGCGCTGGGAAAGCGGAGGTTTTGTGCTGTTCTATAAAAGGCTCGAAAAAGGCACTTTTCACCTGCCGGACACATCTGCTGTGCACGCCTCCCACCAGCTGATCGACTACCCTGAACTTGTAATGATAATCAATGGTATTTCCATGAAAAATGCAAGGAAATACCCACGTTTTTTCCCACATGAAAATGTTGGTAAATAGCACTTAAAATATAGTCAGACAAGAGGTTACTTCCGTATCTTTGCCTCATGGCAAGTCAGGAAAATATAACTATATCAAAAGCGGAATATGATGCAATGCAACAGAAGATATTCCTGCTTCAGCATGAACTTGTCCAGTTGAGGCGTGCGATCTATGGAGCCAAAAGCGAACGGCATATCGCAGCAGACCCCAACCAGGGCGTGCTCTTCGACGTGCCTGCACAGGAGAAAGAACCGGAAAAGGAGCAGATCAGCTATACGCGCAATAAAAAGCAGTCCAAAAAACAGCCCGTGCGCTTAGAACTGCCCGCCCACCTGCCGCGCCATGAAATTATCATCGAACCCCAAAACCTGCCCGAAGGCGCCCATAGGGTCAACGTAAAAATCACCGAAGTACTTGATTATGTGCCCGGTACTTTTCGTGTGATCCGTTATATACGCCCTTACTATGCCGTAGCAGGCCAGGACGAAAGCACCCAAATGATCTGCGCAGAACTGCCTTCACGCGCCTTGCCCAAAAGCAATGCCTCAGAAGGCCTGATCTCTTATGTGACTGTCAGCAAATTTGTTGACCACCTGCCTTTCTACCGCCTTGTCAAGATGTTCAAGCGCCTGGGGATCGAAATAGCCGAATCAACAATAAACGGTTGGTTTAGCGGGGTTTGCAGATTGCTTGAACCGCTTTACGATGCCCTGAAAAAAGAAATCATGAGGACCGATTACCTGATGGCAGACGAAACGCCCATAAAGGTATTGACCAAAGACAAGCCCGGGGCATCGCACAAAGGGTATCATTGGGTTTATTACGACCCGCTTAAAAAACTGGCCCTGTTCGATTACCGGAAAGGCCGCGGACGGGAAGGCCCGGATGAGATGCTGGAAAACTATAGTGGATATTTGCAAACCGATGGCTACACAGCTTACGACAACCTAAAAAACAAAGCCGAAATCACCCAATTGGCCTGCATGGCGCATGCACGCAGGTATTTTGAGAAAGCCAAGGACAATGATGCTGCACGCAGTGAATATGCGCTGGGGCAGATAAGAAAACTGTATGCCATTGAACGTCAGGCAAGTGAGCAAGAACTGCAGCCGGAGGAGGTCAAAGCATTGCGGCAAAAGGAATCACTGCCCATATTGAACGAAATGGAAAGCTGGCTTAAGGAAGAAGTTTATAAAGTAGCGCCCAAAAGCGCAATCGGCAAAGCCATAGCTTACAGCCTGAAATTATGGGGGCGCCTGATCCGTTATATTGAAGACGGAAGGCTGCGCATTGACAACAACCTGGTTGAAAACAGCATCAGGCCGGTAGCAATAGGCCGCAAGAATTACCTGTTTGCCGGTTCGCACAATGCAGCCCAGCACGCGGCTATGATCTACTCCTTTTTTGCCAGCTGCAAAATCCAAAACGTAGAACCCTTTGAGTGGCTCAAGCAAACATTAGGAAAAATCCAGGAACACCCAGCCAACCAGCTCCACCAACTTCTGCCCGGACAGCTTTAAAACATTATCCGGTTATATGCAAGATGCTGTTCGCTGTAGGCTTACTTTCTTAAGATTGTTTATGAAAATTCTACTTTTCATCGATTTAATTTTACGCTCTATTCTCAAGGCATGGGAATAATCTGTTGCAGCTATCTCCAAATAGATATGCCAATCATTTGCAGCAAATGTAAAAGCTTGATTTCCATATCTATTTTCATTATGCTTCTTTAACCTTTGCTCAACAGTCTCACGGGTTGAACCAACGTAATACTTATCTATGCTTTCACTAAAAATTACATAACAGCTTGCCATTAGATAGGATTATGATTCAAAGATACCAAAATCGACCAACGAACATCCTAACTGCATGAAAAACCCTCATAAACAAAAAAACCTGCCAAATCACCGACAGGTTTTATCGTGAGCCCACCTGTTCCGATAACTATCGGAAGAATCAGGGACCACAACCCAAAAAACAATAATCCAAAACGAATATCATCCTTTTGGTTGTTAGCCATTTAAAACAAAAAAGCTGCCGGATTATCGACAGGTTTTATCGTGGGCCCACCTGTTCCGATAACTATCGGAAGAACCAGTGACCACAACCCAAAAAAACAATACTCCAAACGAAATATCATCGTTTTGTTTGTTAGCCATTTAAAACAAAAAAACCCGCCGGATTATCGACAGGTTTTATCGTGGGCCCACCTGTTCCGATAACTATCGGAAGAACCAGGGACCACAACCCAAAAAACAATAATCCAAAACGAAATATCATCGTTTTGGTTGTTAGCCATTTAAAACAAAAAAACCCGCCGGATTATCGACAGGTTTTATCGTGGGCCCACCTGTTCCGATAACTATCGGAAGAATCAGGGACCACAACCCAAAAAACAATAATCCAAAACGAATATCATCCTTTTGGTTGATATACCCTTATAAACAAAAAAACCCGCCGAATTATCGACAGGTTTTATCGTGGGCCCACCTGTTCCGATAACTATCGGAAGAACCAGGGACCACTACCCAAAAAAACAATACTCCAAAACGAAATATCATCGTTTTGGTTGTATAGCCATTATAAAACAAAAAAACCCGCCGGATTATCGACAGGTTTTATCGTGGGCCCACCTGTTCCGATAACTATCGGAAGAATCAGGGACCACAACCCAAAAAACAATAATCCAAAACGAATATCATCCTTTTGGTTGATATACCCTTATAAACAAAAAAACCCGCCGAATTATCGACAGGTTTTATCGTGGGCCCACCTGTTCCGATAACTATCGGAAGAACCAGGGACCACTACCCAAAAAAACAATACTCCAAACGAAATATCATCGTTTTGGTTGATATACCCTTATAAACAAAAAAACCCGCCGAATTATCGACAGGTTTTATCGTGGGCCCACCTGTTCCGATAACTATCGGAAGAACCAGGGACCACTACCCAAAAAAACAATACTCCAAACGAAATATCATCAATACTTTTGGTTGAAATACCCTTATAAACAAAAAAACCCGCCGAATTATCGACAGGTTTTATCGTGGGCCCACCTGTTCCGATAACTATCGGAAGAACCAGGGACCACTACCCAAAAAAACAATACTCCAAACGAAATATCATCGTTTTGGTTGAAATACCCTTATAAACAAAAAAACCCGCCGAATTATCGACAGGTTTTATCGTGGGCCCACCTGTTCCGATAACTATCGGAAGAACCAGGGACCACTACCCAAAAAAACAATACTCCAAACGAAATATCATCGTTTTGGTTGAAATACCCTTATAAACAAAAAAACCCGCCGAATTATCGACAGGTTTTATCGTGGGGCCACCTGTTCCGATAGCTATCGGAAGAACCAGTGACCACAACCCAAAAAAACAATACCCCAAACGAAATATCATCGTTTTGGTTGTTATACCCTCATAAACAAAAAAACCTGCCGGATTATCGACAGGTTTTATCGTGGGCCCACCTGTTCCGATAACTATCGGAAGAACCAGGGACCACTACCCAAAAAAAACAATACTCCAAACGAAATATCATCGTTTTGGTTGTTAGCCATTTAAAACAAAAAAACCCGCCGGATTATCGACAGGTTTTTTGTGGCCCCACATGTTCCGATAGCTATCGGAAGAACCAGGGACCACTACCCAAAAAAACAATACTCCAAACGAAATATCATCCTTTTGGTTGTTAGCCATTTAAAACAAAAAAACCTGCCGAATTATCGACAGGTTTTATCGTGGGCCCACCTGTTCCGATAACTATCGGAAGAACCAGGGACCACTACCCAAAAAAACAATACTCCAAACGAAATATCATCGTTTTGGTTGATATACCCTTATAAACAAAAAAACCCGCCGAATTATCGACAGGTTTTATCGTGGGCCCACCTGTTCCGATAACTATCGGAAGAACCAGGGACCACTACCCAAAAAAACAATACTCCAAACGAAATATCATCGTTTTGGTTGAAATACCCTTATAAACAAAAAAACCCGCCGAATTATCGACAGGTTTTATCGTGGGCCCACCTGTTCCGATAACTATCGGAAGAACCAGGGACCACTACCCAAAAAAACAATACTCCAAACGAAATATCATCGTTTTGGTTGAAATACCCTTATAAACAAAAAAACCCGCCGAATTATCGACAGGTTTTATCGTGGGCCCACCTGGTCCGATAGCTATCGGAAGAACCAGGGACCACTACCCAAAAAAACAATACTCCAAACGAAATATCATCGTTTTGGTTGAAATACCCTTATAAACAAAAAAACCCGCCGAATTATCGACAGGTTTTATCGTGGGCCCACCTGTTCCGATAACTATCGGAAGAACCAGGGACCACTACCCAAAAAAACAATACTCCAAACGAAATATCATCGTTTTGGTTGAAATACCCTTATAAACAAAAAAACCCGCCGGATTATCGACAGGTTTTTTGTGGCCCCACATGTTCCGATAGCTATCGGAAGAACCAGGGACCACTACCCAAAAAAACAATACTCCAAACGAAATATCATCCTTTTGGTT